>NZ_JACHWH010000023.1 GCF_014191255.1 Amycolatopsis bartoniae | reverse complement strand
CGCGAGCCGGAAGCGGCCCCACCGCTGCAGTGCCTGCTGCCACGTCATCAGCATGCCCGGCACCCCCACCGAAAGGCCGCTGGTGACGGCGGTGGGGAAGCTGAGCGGCTTGCCGGTCGCCGGGTCGAGGAACAGGTCCGGCCCTGCGCTGGCCGGCGCCGTTTCGCGCCCGTCGATCGTGCTCACCTTGTGCGCCTTGGCGTCGTAGTACACGAGGTACCCGCCACCGCCGAGGCCCGCGACGTACGGGTCGGTGACGCCGAGCGTCGCGGCGACGGCGACCGCCGCGTCCGCCGCCGTGCCACCCGCGCGCAGCACGGCGAGACCGGCCTCGGTGGACTCGGGCGTGTCGGACACGACCGCGCCTCCCGTGCCCACGGCGACCGGACCTGTCACGGGCGCCGCGACGGCCGAGGCCGGCACCAGGGCAGCACCGAGCAGCACGGCCGCCGCGACGGCCGGGAAACGAGCCGCGATACCCATCGGAAAGTCCCTTCGGCGAGGAAAGCGCCTCCCGTTCTACTCCTCGCTGTTCGTCGGCTGTCAAGACCCAATCGACGCCGTTGCGTACCCGGCCCACGACTGAGCGCCACTATCGGGCGAGTTCGAGGGTTCTGTAGTCACATGGGAGAGGTGAAGACATTTCACTCCTTCCTGGACAAGGTGGACGAACGGCTGGGGGACGGGCTCGAACGCGTCCTGTGCGCCCATCACGGACGCCGGCTGCGCGGGCTCGGCTGGGGCGAGGTGCTCGAACCGGGTGGCGACCGGTTCGGCGGGCGCGCGCCGGTGCGCGAGGGCAACCGTGTGGAGGTGCTGATCGACGGCGAGGAGTCGTTGCCCGCCATCGCCGACGCCATCCGCCGGGCGAAGTCCCACGTGCACATCGCCAACTGGCACGCGAGCGCGGACTTCCGGCTGACGCGCGAACCCGGCGCGCCCACGCTGCGGGAGTTGCTCGCCGAGACGGCCGCGCGCGGGGTCGACGTCCGCGTGCTGGTGTGGGCGGGCCCGCCGGTCCCGGCGTTCCAGCCGACGCGCGGCCTGGCGCGGTCCGAGCAGCGCAAGCTCACCGAGGGCACGAACGTCCGCTGCGTGCTCGACGCGCGGGAGCGGACCCTGCACTGCCACCACGAGAAACTGGTCGTGGTCGACGACGCGGTCGCGTTCGTCGGCGGCGTGGACTTCACCGCGCTGGAGGGCGACCGGCACGACAGCCCGGACCACCCGCCCCGCCCGATCGGCTGGCACGACCTGGTCTCACGCCTCCACGGACCCGTCGTCGCCGACGTCGCGGAGCACTTCCGCCGGCGGTGGACCGAGGTCGCGGGCGAGGACCTGCCGAAGCCGGACGTGCCGGAACCGGCGGGCGGCAGCAGGGTGCAGCTGCTGCGGACGGTGCCGAACGACACCTACGACTTCACGCCCAAGGGTGAGTTCACCATCCTCGACGCGTACCTGCGGGCGCTGCGCTCCGCCCGGCGGCTGGTCTACCTGGAGAACCAGTTCCTGTGGTCGCCGGAGATCGCCGAGGTGCTGCTCGGCAAGCTGTGCGACCCGCCCGACGACCGCTTCCGGGTGGTCCTGCTGCTGCCGCGCAAGCCGAGCAACGGCGCCGACACCACGCGCGGCCAGCTCGGCAGGCTGCTCGACGCGGACGACGGCAACAACCGCCTGCTCGCGGCCACGATCAGCGCCCACGACGGCGGCTCCGCCGCGCCCGTGTACGTCCACGCGAAGCTCGGCATCGTCGACGACGAATGGCTCACCGTCGGTTCGGCGAACCTCAACGAGCACTCGCTGTTCAACGACACCGAGGTCAACATCGCGACGGACGACCGCGAGCTGGTCCGGGCCACGCGGCTGCGCCTGTGGTCGGAGCACCTGGGCCGCCCGGAGGCCGAGCTGGACACCGACCCGGCGGACGTCGTCGACAACCTGTGGCGGCCGCTGGCGCAGGAGCAGGCGGACCGGGAGCGCCGCGGCGAGCCCCGCACCCACCGGCTCGTGCTGCTGCCCGGCGTCTCCCGCCGCGCGGGCCGGCTGCAGGGCCCGCTGCGGGGGCTGCTCGTGGACGGCTGAGGGATTTCAGCGCTCCGGGCGGTGCGTCCACGCGCCGACCAGCTCGGGCAGGTAACCCGTCGAACCCGCCGCCACGGCTTCCGCACGCAGCCGCTGGGCCAGCGTCTCGACGCCCACCTCGGCGGCAGGCACACCGGTCGTCTCGATCAGCGGCAGGAGGCTGGCGGCCGTCGCCGCGACCAGGTCGTAGTACGGCGACTCCGGGTCCGCGGAAGCCGGGCCGAGGGCGAGCATCCGGGGTGCCGGAAGGCCCGCGTCGCGCAGGATCGCGGACATCCGCTCGCCGGGATCCACCGGGCGGCCCGCGGCGACCAGCCCGTTGATCACCCACTCCACGCTTCGCGTGAACACCGGAACCGGTGGCACCGCACGCGCACGGCTGAGGTTGAAGTCCTGGAACGAGACGAGTCCGCCCGGGCGGACGAACGAAGCCAGGTGCCTCACCGCGGCGACCGGGTCGTCCAGATGGATGAGGATCAGCCGGCCCACCACCGCGTCGACGGGCTGGTCGAGCTGGACGTCGAGGACGTTCGTCTGCTCGAACCGCACGGTGGCGACACCACCTTCTTCCGCGCGTCGCCGGGCTACCGCCAGGACGCCGGGGTCGCTGTCGATGCCCAGTACCGAACCGGTGGGACCGACGAGCTCCGCGAGCTGGAGGGTCACGTCGCCGGCGCCGCAGCCGACGTCGAGCACGTGCGTCCCCGGCCGGACGCCCGCCATCCGCAGGAGCAGCTCGGTGTGCTCGGCGTAGATCATGCCCTGCAGCTGGAGCCGCCGCGACTCCGCCGCGGACCTGCCCATCGCGTACCCGTCGGCCGGTGCGGCCATGTCGCTCCCTCGGATCGAATCGGCTTGTGCCAGGGAAGCATCCGTACGGACGACCTTTCAACGGAAGCCGGTCAAGGTGGCACGCCGGGACCGAGCCTTTGCCCCCGGTCGCCCGGCGGTGTGAATGCCGCCACCGCGTCCGTTTCGGCAACACGGCCGAAACATGCTCCGGCTACGTTACCCGCGCGCAACACGGGGTTAACGCGAGCGGAGGGCGGGACGGATGATCGACACCGGGGACACGGCCTGGCTGCTCGTGTCGGCCGCGCTGGTCATGCTCATGACGCCCGGGCTGGCGCTGTTCTACGGCGGCATGGTCCGCTCCCGCAGCGTCCTCAACGTCATGATGCTGACCTTCGTCTGCCTGGCGGTCGTCGGCGTCGTCTGGCTGCTCTACGGCTACTCGCTGGCCTTCGGCGACAGCCTCGGCGGGTTCGTCGGCGACCTCCGCTTCGCCGGGCTGCACGGGGCCGGGGCCAAGCTCGTCGGGCCCGCGGGGCACCAGGTGCCGCTGCTCGCGTTCGCCGCGTTCCAGCTCATGTTCGCCGTCATCACCGTCGCGCTGCTGGTGGGCGCGGTCGCCGAGCGGGCGCGCTTCTGGCCGTGGCTCGTGTTCGTCGTGGGCTGGGTGACGCTGGTCTACCTGCCGCTCGCGCACTGGGTCTTCGCCTTCGACGGCTTCTCCGGGCCGGGCATGGCGGGCGGCTGGCTGGTCAACAAGCTGCACGCGCTGGACTTCGCCGGCGGCACCGCGGTCGAGGTCAACTCGGGTGCCGCGGCCGTCGCGCTGGCGCTCGTCGTCGGGCGGCGGCACGGCTGGCCGCGGCAGCCGGTCCGGCCGCACAACCTGCCGTTCGTGATGCTGGGCGCCGGGCTGCTGTGGTTCGGCTGGTTCGGGTTCAACGCCGGCTCCGCACTCGCCGCGAACGGCGTGGCCGCCACGTCGTTCGTCAACACCACGGTCGCCGCCGGGACGGGCGTGCTCGGCTGGCTCGTCATCGAGCAGGCCCGCGACGGCAAGCCGACCACGCTCGGCGCCGCGTCGGGTGCCGTCGCCGGGCTGGTCGGCATCACCCCGGGCTGCGGGTACGTCGAACCGCTCGGGGCGGCCGCGATCGGCCTCGTCGCGGGTGTCGTGTGCTCGCTCGCCATCGGCCTGAAGTACAAGCTGGGGCTCGACGACTCGCTCGACGTCCTGGCGGTGCACGGCATCGGCGGCTTCGCGGGCCTGCTGCTCGTGGGGCTGTTCGCCACGAAGGGCGCGAACGACGCGGGCGCGGACGGGCTGTTCTACGGCGGTGGACTGGACCAGTTGTGGCGGCAGGCGGTGGCGGCGGTCGCCGCGCTGGGCTACTCCCTGGCCGTCACCTTCGTCCTCGCGTGGATAATCCACCGCGCACTCGGCCTGCGGGCCGATCGGGAATCCGAACTGGACGGCATCGACGAGGCCGAACACGCGGAAAGCGCCTACGACCTGGCGGTCCTCCCGAGCCGCCGCGGGACGGGCGCGGAACAGGGAGTCCGGTGAAGCTGCTGACCGCCGTCGTGCGCCCCTTCGTGGTCGACGACATCCGGGCCGCGCTGGAGCGGCTGGCGATCCTCGGCATGACGGTGAGCGAGGCGCAGGGGTACGGCAGGCAGAAGGGGCACCGCGAGGTGTACCGCGGCGCCGAGTACCAGGTGGACTTCGTGCGGAAGGTGCGGGTCGAGGTCCTGCTCGACGACGCGCAGGTGGAGCAGACCCTCGACGCCGTGGTGAAAGCGTGCCGCACCGGCCGCATCGGCGACGGGAAGGTGTGGGTCACGCCGGTCGACACGATCATCCGCGTGCGCACCGGGGAGCGCGGCGCCGACGCGCTCTGAAAGCCGGTGACTCGCGATCCGCGCGGTCCTATGATCGGCCGATGACACGCGGTTCCGCGGCGGTGGACGTCCCCAGCCTGTCGCTCGCGGGCAGGAGCCGTCCCCCGTGGTGGCCCGTGTGGTCGAAGGCGGCCGCGATGCGCGCCGTGCGGGCGACGGTCGTGGTGCCCGGGTTGTTCGCCCTGGCGTACACGGTCATCGGCGACCTGCAGGTCGCCACCTTCGCCGCGTTCGGCGGGTTCGCGACGCTCGTGCTGGCGTCGTTCGGCGGGCGGTGGCAGGACAAGCTGCGGGCACACGCCGGGCTCGCGGTCGCGGGCAGCGTGCTGCTGGTGGTCGGCACCGCCGTGAACTCGTCGGTCCTGCTGGCGTCGCTGATCACGATCCCGGTGGCGTTCGCCGTGTTGTTCGCCGGGGTGGCGGGCCCGAACGCGGCCTCCGGCGGCACCGCCGCGCTGCTGGCCTACGTCCTGCCCGCCGCCTCGCCCGGCACGATGGACCTGGTCCCGGCCCGGCTCGGCGGCTGGTGGCTCGCCTCGGTCGCGGGCACCCTCGCGGTGCTGGTGTTCTCCCCGCGCTCGCCGGGTTTCGCCTTGCGGGAGGCGGCTTCGCGGTGCGCGCGGGCGCTGGCGGACCAGCTCAGTGCGGCGCTCGACGGCGACTCCGGGAAGGACTACCGCGCGGCCTCGGTCGACGCCAAGCACGACCTGCTGGCCACCTTCACCGCGACCCCGTACCGGCCCACCGGGCTCGCCACCGCGGACCAGGCCATGGACAGCCTCGTCGGGCTGCTCGAATGGTCCGCGTCGGTGATCACCGAGAGCCTGAGCGAGTACCGCGACCTGAGCGCGATCGCCGACGTGGAGCGGAAACTGCTCGCCGAGACCGGGGTCGTGCTGCGCGAGGCCGCCGCGCTGCTGGACGGCGACGCCGGCGAGGTCGACCTGGTGCGGCTGGAGCGGCGGCTCGCCGAGAGCGTCGAGTACCTGCGGCGCCTCGACAGCGACGGCGACGGGTACGCCGAGGCCGTGCACGTGTCCTTCCACGCGCGCACGGCAGCGGTCGCCGCGCACACCGCGACGGTGGACGCGCTCATCGTGGCCGGCCGCGCGGATCCGTCCACAGTGTCCGGTTCCCGGCGG
The DNA here is from genome assembly GCF_014191255.1 of Amycolatopsis bartoniae. Taxonomy (GTDB): domain Bacteria; phylum Actinomycetota; class Actinomycetes; order Mycobacteriales; family Pseudonocardiaceae; genus Amycolatopsis_E; species Amycolatopsis_E bartoniae. The sequence goes on along the minus strand of NZ_JACHWH010000023.1, from coordinate 14,197 downwards.
CGGTGGTACGGCGAGAGCTTCGAGGTGGAGGCGATCGGTGAACGGCGGCTGGCCGGGCTCGTCGCGGCCGCCGGCGCCGTCTCCCGGCACGCCAGCCTGCGCTCGGTGTGGTTCCTCAACAGCCTGCGCGGCGCGCTCGCACTGGCGGCGGCCGTCGCGGTCGCGGACCTGACCGGCGTCGAGCACGGGTTCTGGGTCGTCCTGGGCACGCTGTCGGTCCTGCGCACCAGCGCCGCGTCGACGGGCGCGACGGCGTTGCGCGCGCTGCTCGGCACGGCGGCCGGGTTCGTGGTCGGCGCGTTGCTGCTGCTGGTCATCGGCACCGGCGCGGGTGCCTTGTGGGTGGCCCTGCCGGTCGCGGTGCTCGTCGCCGCGTATGCGCCGGGCGCGCTGCCGTTCGCGGCCGGGCAGGCGGCTTTCACGGTGGTGGTCTCGGTGCTGTTCAACCTGCTCGTGCCCGCGGGCTGGGCCATCGGCGTGGTGCGGATCGAGGACGTGGCGCTCGGCTGCGCGGTGAGTTTCCTGGTGGGCATGGTGTTCTGGCCGCGGGGCGCCGCCTCGGTGGTGGCCGACGACCTGGCGGACGCGCTGCGGGCGGGCGGCGCGTACCTGGCGGAGGCGGTGGACTGGGCGCTCGGGCTGCGCACCGCGCTCCCGCGGCCGGGCCCCGCGATCGCCGCCGGGGTGCGCCTCGACGACGCGCTGCGTGGCTTCCTCGCCGAGCAGGGCGCGAAACGCCTGCCCAGGGAGGAGCTCTGGCGGCTGGTGGCAGGTGCGATGCGCGCCCGGCTCACGGCGTACTCCCTGGCGGGCCTGCCGAACCCGCAGGCGGGGCCCGACCGGTTCCGCACGCAGCTCAGCGAGCAGGCCGGGCAGCTCGCCGCGTGGTACGACCACCTCGCCTCGCGGCTCGACCGCACCGACCACGGGGCGGTCCCGGTGCTCTCGCCGCCGGAGTTCCGCGACCCGCGGTCGGCCGGTGCCACGGCGGCGGACCTGTCGTGCGCGCTGTGGGTGGGTGAGCACCTGCGGCACCTGATGGCGCGCCTGGAAGAGCTGGTCGGCCCGGCGACGCGGGTCGCGCGGCTGCGGCACCGGCCGTGGTGGCGCTGAGCGGACGGGATCCGCGGAACCGGCCCGCGGCCCGGCGGCCACCACCTAGGCTGACCCGCATGAGAAGGATCGGGCTCGCGACGGCGGCCGCCCTGGTGGCCGCGCTCGGGCTCGCTCTCACGCTCGGCCTGCTCGGCGGCACCCCCCGCGGCGCCGGGGACAACGGGGACGGTTACCGGCTGTACTGCGGTGCCGGGCTGGTGCCGGAAACTCCGTCCCACCAGGCGAACTGGCAGGGCGGCGTGGTGCTGGACTTCGTCCGCGGCGCGCCCTGCCCGGATCCGCAGCCCTCCAGCGCCGCGGTCTTCGTCCGGGCCGTCGCGGGCGGGCAGGGCCCGTTCAGCCTCGTCGAGCTCGGCTGGCTGTACGTGCTGCTGGTCCTGCTGGCCACGCTGCTCGCCGCGTGGGCGGTGCAGGAACACGGACCACGCCGGTTGCTGTTCCTGGTGCCGCCGCTGGTGCCGCTGCTCGAACCCGACTTCGCGCGCCTGTTCCTCTCGACGTTCGGCGAGCCTGCCGGGCTTTTCGGGGCCTACACGCTGTTGTGCGGCGTGGCGGTCATCGCGGCCACCCGGGTCGAGGACGGCTTCGCCCGGCTGTCGGCGCTCGTCCTCGTGGCCGCCGGAGGGGTGGTCGCGGGGCTGGCGAAGGTCGGGTTCCTGCCGCTGTTCGCGCTGGCGGTGCTCGTGTGCCTGCTCACCGGCGTCCGGCTGGGCGCGGGACGCTGGTGGTCCGCCCGGATCGCCGGCCCCGCGCTCGCCGCCCTGCTCGTGCTGGAGATGCTCGCGCCGGTCCGGGCGGCCCTGGACTGGCAGGAGCGTACTTACGCGGACGTCAACGCCGTGAACCTCGTCTACAGCCTGGGCCTGGCCGAGTTTCCCGGTTCGGCGCCCTCGCTCCGGCTGCCCGAAGCGGCGCAGGACGGCGCGGGCCACGCGTTCTACCCGGACGGGCCGGACGAGCTGCCCGGCGGCGACATCGTGGTGAGCGCGCCGGGCTGGTTCCAGGGCCAGGTCCGGGACATGCTGCTGGCGCATCCGGCCGCGCTCGCGCGCGTGGTCGGGATCGGCCTCCAGGCGACCGAGGGCCGCGGCCTGTCCTACCTGCCGGACCGGCCGTGGACGCCGGAGAGCAGGCCGCCGGTGAACTCCGGTGCGGTCAGCGGCGACATGGGCGGGGACCCGGTGACCTTCCGGGCGTGGCTCGACGACATGGTCGTGCCGTGGTGGCCGTCGTTGCTCGTGCTGCTGGGCCTGGCCGCCGGGGTGGCCGCGCTGGTGTGGCGGCGCGTGAGCGCCCTGCGGTACGGCGCCGTCGCCGCGGTGGCCGCGCTCGGCGCGCTCTCGATCGCGGCGGTCGCGGTGGCCGGGGACGGGTACTTCGAGATCGCCAAGCACGTGTGGCTGGCCGCGTACCTGCTCGACGTCGTGGCGCTTTCGCTGGTGCTCGCGGTGGTGCCGGTGGTCGTGCGGAGGTTCCGGACCCGGCCCGCGCCGAGCCGGCCCGCACTCGAGACGGTCGGCTGAGCCGTGGCGGTGCCCTTGTGCGCGCGAGCGGCCCGGGACGGCCGGTGGTCGCGCTACCGCGAGTTCCCTTCCGCGAGTGCTGCCGTCGCGTGTGCGTGGTCGGGGGAGCCGGGCTGGCCCCGTGCCCTGCGGGTGCTGCCGGACGGCTGCACGGATGTGGTCTGGACCGGCCGCGACCTCGTGGTGCTCACCCCGGCCGCGCAGGCGCGGCGGGTCGAGCTGGTGGCGGTGCGCTGGACGGCCGGGGTGCGGCTGCGCTGCGGGGTCGCGGGTTCGGTGCTCGGTCACGACCTGGGCGAGCTGCCGTCCGGGCCGGTTCCCCTGCGTGAGCTGTGGCCCGGCGCCGAACGGTTCGAGGACTCGCTGGCGGGCGCGGGAGATCCCGGGTCGGCGCACCGGATCCTGGCCGGGCTGGTCGGCGCGCGTCCCGTGTCGCGGTGGGGAGACGTGGTTCGCGCCCTTGCGGCACCGGCCGCCAGGGTGGCCGAGGTGGGGGAGCGGTTCGGGCTGAGCGAGCGGGGCGTGCGGCGGCATCTGCTGCGGGAAGTGGGGCTGGGCCCCAAACCGCTGCAGCGCGTGCTGCGCTTCCGCCGTTTCGTCGGCTGCCTCGACAGGCTCGCCACCGGACGCACGACGCTCGCCCGCGTGGCGGCCGAGCTGGGGTACGCGGACCAGTCCCACCTCGGCCGGGACTGTCTCCGGCTGGCCGGTGCCACGCCCGCCACGCTCGTGGCGGCCCGTGGCCGGAACGTTCCAGACATCCCGGCCGGGGAAGCGTGACCCTCGGGCGATGGACCCGTTCCGCACCACCCTGCCCGTGCGCAGTGACGACCTGGACGTCAACGGCCACGTCCGTGGCGACGCCTACCTCACCTACGGCGACCACGCCCGCTGGGAATGCCTGTGGGCGGCGGGCATCGACCCGGCGGCGCTCGCCGCGCGCGGCCTCGGCCCGGTGAACCTCGAAACGACCCTGCGGTTCCGCGGCGAACTGCGCGCCGGACAGGCCGTCGAGGTGGTCACCACCTTCGAATGGGGCCCGGGGAAGACGTCCCGGGTGCACCAGGAGCTGCGCGCCTCGACCGGCGCCGTCGCCGCCGAGATCGAGAGCGTGTCGGGGCTGCTCGACCTCGGCAGGCGACGGCTGGTGCCGGATCCGGCGCGGTACTGGCGGGAGCTCGCGCCGCACCCGGAACTGCTGGGCCTGGCGGACTGATCAGGGCTCGATGACCAGGCGCGCGATCCGTCCGTTGTGGAGGGTGAACCGGTAGTGCAGGTCGGCCACGCCACCGGGGAAGTCGCCTTCCAGGTGGTGGGTCGCGACGTAGTGGTCGTCGCCGACGCGCTCGGTCCCGGTGAGGGTGCTGGTGTAGGTGTACCGGCTTCCTGCCTTCAGCAGCCACTCGCGGATCTCGGCGTGGCCGTGGCGGGCCTGGCCCTCGTCGACCACGGTCGCGTCGGGCGTGAAGTGGCGCAGGGCCGCGTCGGCGTCCCTGGCCTCGTGGGCGCTCAGGTAGGCGGTGACGGTCGCGGGCAGTGTCATGACTGGTCCTTCTGTTCGGCCGACGGCCGGCACGGTGCCGCCGTCGACGCCACCGTTCCCCCTCCCCCGGGGAGAGGGTCAATTCGCTGGAGCCTCTCCCGGGGAGAGGGTGCACAGTGGACCCATGCGCCAGGGCCTGACGATCGGGGAGTTCGCCCGGCTGACCCACCTGAGCGTGCGCACGCTGCGCCGCTACCACGAGGCCGGGCTGCTCGAACCCGCGTCGGTCGACCCCATGAGCGGCTACCGGTACTACACCGCGGGGCAGATCCCGAACGCCCAGGTGATCCACCGGCTGCGCGAGCTGGACCTGCCGCTCGCGGACGTGCGGCGGGTCCTCGCGACCGAGGACCCGCGGGCGCGCTCGGACCTGATCGCCGGGCACCTGCGGCGGCTGGAGGACCAGCTGGACCGGACCCGCGCCGCGGTCACGTCCCTGCGCCGGCTGCTGCGGCCGGACGTGGCGCGCCTCGACGTGGAGCTGCGGTCGGTTCCGGCGAGGACGGTCGCCGCGGTCGGCGGCACCGTCGCGCTGCCGGACGTGCTGTCCTGGTACGCCGCCGCGATGTCCGAAGTGGACGCCGCCGTGGCGGGGCGCGAGGTGCTGGGGCCGCCGGGCGGGCGGTACGACAACGAGCTGTTCACCGCGGGCCGGGGCGCGGTACTGGTGTACCGGCCGGTCGCTGACGCGCCCGCCGTCGGCCGCGTCAGGCCGTACACCCTGCCGGCAGCGGAACTGGCGGTCACCGTGCACCGCGGCCCGCACGACGACATCGACGTCACCTACGGCAGGCTCGGCGCGTGGGTCGTCGAGCACGCCCTCGCCGTCGACGGGCCCGTCTCCGAAACCTACGTCCGCGGCCCGCGCGACGACCCCGACCCCGCGTCCTGGCGCACTGAGATCGGCTGGCCCGTGTTCCGGCTGTCCCCGGCATAATGCCAACCAATGGAAACCGACGACGCGGCTCCCCGCAGGCGCGGACGGCGGCCGGCCCAGGGCGAGCCGGTCGTGGACCGGGCGCTGGCGCTGCTCGCGGCGTTCGACGAGGGCCGCCGCAGGCTCACGCTCGGGGAGCTGAGCAGGCGCAGCGGCATCCCGGCGAGCTCCACGCTGCGGCTGGCGAACCGGCTCCTGCGCTGGGGCGCGCTGGAACGCGGGGAGGACGGCCGGTTCTGCATCGGGCTGCGGCTGCTGGAGGTCGCGTCGCTCGCGCCACGCGGGCACGGGCTGCGGCAGGTCGCGCTGCCGTACATGACCGACCTCGCCGCGGTCACCCGCGAGCACGTGCTGCTCGGCGTGCGCGACGGGCTCCAGGCGACCCTGGTCGAGCGCCTGTCCGGGCACGCGGCGACGCCGGTGCAGTACCGCATCGGCGGCCACCTGCCGTTGCACTCGACGGGCATCGGCTGGGTGCTGCTCGCGTTCGCGCCCGCCGAGGCGCAGGAGGAGCTGCTCGCCACGCCCGTGCGGCGCGAACCGGACAGCGTCGTGCTGGACCCGGCGGCCCTGCGGCGCACCCTCGCCGCCGTCCGCCGGGAGCGGCTCGCGATCTTCCGCCGCCACGAGGCCGAGCCGCTGGTGTCGGTGGCGGCGCCGATCTACGGGCGCCACGACGAGGTCGTGGCCGCACTGAGCGTGCTGCTGCCGGAGCGCACCGCCCAGCCGCGACGGCTCGGGCTGGCCGTGCAGACCGCCGCTCAGGGAATTTCGAGGGAGCTGCGGGCGCAGTGAACGCCCACCACCCGGTCGAGCAGGTCCCCGGGAATCTCGTCCCCGCGCCAGGCGACGTGCTGGTCCGGCCGCACCAGCACGAAGTCGGCGCCGTAGCGCTCCCGCAGTCCCTCCACGGCCACCTCGTGCAGGGGCACCGCGGCGTCCGGAATGCCTCCGGTGGCGTCCGGGCTCAGCCGGAGCAGCGTGAAGCCGTCGCCGAGCACGTCGTAGAGCGAACGGCCGCCGGGCAGCCACGCGTGCGGCAGCCGCGCGCCCGGATGCGCCGACGGGGTGTAGGTCTCCAGCGCCGGTTCGGGCGGCGGCACGTCCTCCGGCACGACGACCGGCGAGTCGCGGTAGTCGTAGCCGAGGACGAGCCCGAGGCTGTGGAACTCGCTGTTCTTCACCCGCAGCAGCCGGGCGAGCTCGCCGGGCTCGGCGGTGGCGAAGGACGGTGCGAGGAACGCCTCCTGCCCGGCCGCCGCGGCGATCGTGCGCTGCGCGACCGGACGGCGTTCGGGCTCGTAGCTGTCCAGCAGCGCGGGCGGCGCCCAGCCCTGCAGCACCGCCGCGAGCTTCCAGCCGATGTTCACCGCGTCGCCGACGCACGTGTTGAACCCGTGGCCGCCCCACGGCGGGTTGAGGTGGGCCGCGTCGCCGACGAGGAACACGCGCTGCCCGCGGTAGCGGTCGGCCAGCAGCATCCGGGCCGACCACGGGTCCGTGGCCAGGACGTCCACCGCCACGTCCGCCCCGAGCAGCGTGCGGACGAGGGCCGCGGCGTCGGCGCCGGGATCATCGACGCCCTGCGCGATCGCCCACCACGTGCCGTCGAGGTCGAGCCGCCCGAGCAGCCCGCCGACCGCCGCGCCGACGACCCAGTAGTGCACGCCGGTGGCGCACAGCGGCTCGCGCTCCAGCGCGGGCGCGCGGAACGTGATGCTCAGGTTCGGCAGCGCGCCCGACGATCCCTCGTACCGCGCGCCGATGGCCGCGCGGCTCACCCCGGCCGCGCCGTCGGCGCCCAGCAGGTATTCCGCGGTGACCTCCCGCGTGCCGTCCGGGCCGCTCAGCGTCGCGCGGACCTCGTCGGGGCCGTCGAGGATCTCCGTGACGCGGGTGCCCAGCAGCAGCCGGACGGTGGGCAGCTCGGCCACCGCGTCCCGCAGCACCTGCTCGACGACCGGCTGCGGCACCTGCTGACCCGCTTCGGCGTACTCCTCCCGGCGGTCCACGGTCAGCCCGAACGCCTCGCGGAAGCGCGTGATCTCCTCGCCGAGCAGGCCGGTGCAGAACACGACGTCCTGCGCGTGCCGCACCGGCAACGGGCTCGTCGCCCGCAATCGGTCGGCGAGCCCCCACCGGCGCAGGTGCTCCATGGTGCGGATGTTCGTGGTCTTCGCCCGGGGCCGCAGTGGGTCCAGCGTGGTGCGCGGCTCGGCGACGACGACCTCGATGCCGCGCCGCCCCAGCTCGATCGCCGCGGCCAGCCCGCTCGGACCGCCGCCCGCGACCAGTACGCTCACGGCCGCTCGTCCGCGGGCACGATCGGGTTCCGGAGCACGCCCAGCCGGTCGATCTCGACCTCGACCACGTCGCCGGGCTGCAGGAACCGCGGCGGCTTCCGGACGTAACCGACGCCTTCCGGCGTGCCGGTGGCGAGGACGTCACCCGGGTTCAGCGTGAAGGTGCGGCTGATCCGCGACAGCAGCTCGCCGACGCCGAAGATCATGTCGCGGGTGTTGCCGTCCTGCACGGTCTCGCCGTTGACCCGGGTCCGCACCCGCAGCCCGGCCGCGAGGTCGCCCACCTCGTCCGCGGTGACCAGCGGCCCCAGCGGCCCGCTGCGGTCGGCGTTCTTGCCGAGTGTCCACTGCTGCGTCAGCTTCTGCGCGACCCGGGCGGTGAGGTCGTTGAACGCGGCGTACCCGAGCACGCCCCGCGCCGCGGTCGCACTGTCCACATCGGTCAGTCGCGTGCCCACGACGGCCGCCACCTCGCCTTCCCAGTCCAGGCCCGGTTCGCCGGCGGGAACCGGGACGGGAGTGCCGCCGACGGACAGTGACGCGGTCCAGCGGCCGAAGATCGTCGGGTGCTCGGGCGGGGTGAACCCGCCCTCGGCCGCGTGGGCGCGGTAGTTCAGCCCGACGCAGATGACCCGCGCCGACGCGGGCACCGGGGGCGCGAGAGTCACCTCGGCCACCTCCACCTCGCCTTCCCGGACCTCCCGGGCGACCGGCAGCCACCGGCCGAGGTCGGCGTAGAACTCGGTGGCCTCGGCGACGGGGGTGACCCGGTCGCCGAGGTGCACGGCCACCTCCACGGCGCGGCCGCGCCGGATTCCGACGAGCTTCACTGCGCCACCAGCCGGACGTCGAACGCGAAGTCGGCGAACGGCCCGTCGACACCGAAAGCCGCGGCGTGCCCGGGATCCTCGTCCACGACCGGGGTCACGATCAGCTCCTCCTTGACGGCGAACGCCGCGTCGGAGCCGAGGTAGGCGTCCCCGGCGACGAACACGTGCGTGGTGACCGGCCGGTGGCCGGGGGCCTCGACGCGGTAGTGGATGTGCGCCGGGCGCATCGGGTGGCGGCCCAGCCCGCGGAGCAGCTCACCCACCGGCCCGTCGGTCGGCACCGGATAACTGGACGGCACGATGCTGCGGAACCAGTACGCCCCGTCGGCCCCGGTGGTGAACAACCCGCGCAGGTTGCCCGGTTCCTGCGCCGGGTCCTGGCTGTCGTAGAACCCGGCGTCGTCGGCCTGCCAGATGTCCACGGTCGCGCCCGCGAGCGGATGGCCGCCGGTGTCGGTGACGCGCCCGTGCACCACCATCACCTGCCCGCGCTCGCGCTCCGGCCCGTTGGAGATCCAGGCGCCGTTCTCCCGCGGTGGCGCGGGGGAGTGGAACGGACCCTCCACAGAGGACGGTGTGGCTCCCGCGGGGCCGGCGTGGTTCACGTCGTCCACCGCGGAGGTCAGGCCGAGCATGTCGGACAGCAGGATGACCTCGTTGCGGTGCTCGGTGCACGTCTGCCCGGTGCGCACCAGGAAGTCGATCCCGGTCAGCCACTCGGTTTCGGTCGGCCGGGTCTCGCGGACGAAGGCGTGCAGGTGGCGCACGAGCGAGCTGACCAGCTCGTTGAGGCGGGGGTCGCTGCCGCGGATCTGGCCGAGTACCGAGGCCAGCAGGGCGTCGAGGCGTTCGTCGGGGTTCACAGTGCTCCTCGCAGGAAGGCGATGGTGCGGTCCAGTGCCTCCGGGGCCGCGTCGGAGCCGAGCCACAGGTGGTCCGCGCCGTCGAACAGGTGCAGCTCGGCGTCCGCTCCGGCGGCACGCAGGCGCTCGTACAGCCGTTCGCTCAGCTCGTGCGGGACCATCCGGTCGGCGCGGCCGTGCAGCAGCAGGAACGGCGGGGCGCCGGGGGAGACGTGGGTCAGCGGGCTGGCTTCGGCGGCCAGCTGCGGCACCGTCGCCGGAGCCGCGCCGAGCAGGAGCGCTTCCCGGCTCTCCGGGTCCGCGGGGTCGTCGACCGCGGCGAGGTCGCTCGGGGTGTACCAGGCGGCGACGGCGCGGACCGGGCCGGCGGTGCCCGCGACGCCGACCGTGCCCTCGAACGCCGGGTTTCCGGCCGTGAGCCCGAGCATCGCCGCCAGGTGCCCGCCCGCGGACTCACCCCACGCCGCGATGCGGGTGCCGTCCACGCCGATCTCCCCGGCGCGGGCCCGCAGCCACCGGACCGCGGCTTTGACGTCGTGCAGCTGCGCGGGCCAGCGTGCCTCGCCGCTGAGCCGGTAGTCCACGCTCGCGACCGCGATGCCTTGCCGCGCCACGAGTTCGAACGGGTGCTTCCCGTCGTAGGCGGGGCCGGGTGAGCGGCGGCTGCCTACGCGGAAACCACCGCCGTGCAGGAACACGACCACCGGCGCCCCGTCGCCGGGCGGCAGGACCAGGTCCAGCTCCATCGGCCGGAAGCCGGGCACCTGCGCGTAGGGGACGCCGGTGAGCACCCGGGTGCCGCCCTCGCCGGGGCGCGCGGGCGGCAGCGGCGCGTCGTGTTCCGGGGGCAGCAGGCTCATTCCGCCGCGTCCGACCAGTCGAAGTCCGGCAGGAACCGCATGTTGTGCGCCTGCGCGGCGGCCCGCATGCGTGCCGGGTCCGGCACGAACGGGGGCTGGCCTTCGCCTGCGTGACTGGTGGGCTGGCCCAGCTGCTGGAAGAACCGCTCGAAGCCGCCCGTCGCGACGCCGAGCAGCCGCGCCGACTCCTCGACCTGGTAGGCGTGCGCGAGCCCGGCGGGCACGAACCCGAAGTCGCCCGGCGTGAGCAGGCGCGACGTCTTGCGGCCTTCGCGGTCCTCGACGTAGACCCGCACCTTGCCCTCGATGACGTAGAACGTCTCGTGCGTGTCGGCGTGCGAGTGCGCCGGGATCAGCTGTCCCTTCGGCGCCTTACTGGTGAACACGCCGAACTGCCCCTCGGTCTCGTCGCCGCTGAGCAGCACGGTGAACAGGTCGGCGAAGAGCACGGCGTGCTCGCCTTCACCGCGCCGGAGGAAGAAGGCCTCGGGCGAACCGGGCAGGACGCTCTTGCCACCGGAACCGGAATCCGCGTCGGCGAGGAACTCGAAGCTCACCCCGTCATTCTCGGCCGCCGGACCGGTGCCGTGGAGGCGATTTGCCATTGAATGGCAGCCGAACCCTGACGGAACCTGACAGGGTTCGGCCGCACGGTGGTCCCATGGACAACGAACTGACAGGCAGGGTCGCGCTGGTCGCGGGCGGCACGCGCGGGGCGAGCCGGGCGATCGCGGTGGAGCTGGGGCGCCGCGGCGCCTTCGTGTACGTCACCGGGCGGACGTCGGGAGAGCACCGGTCCGAGGTGGGCAGGCCGGAGACGATCGAGGGCACCCTGGAGCGGATCACCGAGGCGGGCGGCACCGGCGCGGCGCTGCGCGTCGACCACCTCGACCCGGAGCAGGTGCGCGCGCTGGCCGGGCGCGTCGACCGCGAGCACGGGCGGCTCGACATCCTCGTGGACGGGCTGTGGGGCGGTGACGGGTACATCGGCTGGGGCAAGGCGGTGTGGGAGCTGCCGCTGGAGCACGCCCTGCGCTCGGTCCGCCTCGGCGTCGACGCGCACCTCGTCACCAGCCACTTCCTGCTGCCGCTGGTGATCCGGCGCCCGGGCGGGCTGGTCGTGGAGATGACCGACGGCACGGAGGAGTACAACAGGCGCTACCGCGAGGGCACGTCGATCGGGTTCTACGTGGCGAAGTCCGCGGCGCACGCCATCGTCAAGGGCGAGGCGCACGACCTGGCCCCGCACGGCGGCACGGCCGTCGCGCTGACGCCGGGCTGGCTGCGGTCCGAGGCGATGCTCGACACGTTCGGCGTGACCGAGGAGAACTGGCGGGACGCGCTGGCGAAGCAGCCGCACTTCTGCATCTCGGAGTCACCGGTGTTCGTGGGCCGGGCGGTCACGGCGCTGGCCGCCGACCCGGACCGCTCGCGGTTCTCCGGGCAGACGCTCACCAGCGGGGAGCTGGCGAAGGTCTACGGCTTCACCGATGTGGACGGCAGCCGGCCGGACGCGTGGCGCTACGTCGAGGAGGTGCAGGAGGCCGGCAAGCCCGCGGACGCGACGGGCTACCGGTGACGTTCGGCCATCCGCCGTGCGGCGTCCGCGAACGCGGCCCGCACGGCGGGTGGCTCCAGCACCTCCACGTCGACGCCGAGCCCGAGCAGCATGCCCGCCGCGATCTCCGGTTCCTCCAGCGCCAGCTCGACCTCCACCCAGCCGTCGGCGTCCGGCGGCCCGGCGGTGTCGAGCGCGGCGAGCGCGAGGTCCTCCTCGACGACCCGGGGCAGCGCCCGCACGCCCCGCCGGCTCAGCCGCAGCCGGACCCGGTGCCGGTGCAGCGACCGCTCGAACTGCGCGGACGAGCGCTGCCACCAGTTCGCGAGGTCGAAGTCCGCGGGCCGCTCGAACCGCTCGTCGCGGAGCTCGACGCGGCTGAGGCGGCTGACGCGGTAGGTCCGCGTTGTCCCTTCGGTGCGCGCGACCAGGTACCAGACGCCGGCTTTGAGCACGAGACCCAGCGGTTCGAGCAGCCGCTCGACCGGGCCGTCGTGGCGCCGGTAGGTGACGGCGGTGCGCCGCTGCTCCCACACCGCCCGGGCGACGGCCGCGAGGTGCCCGGCGTCCTCCTCGGCCCTGAACCAGCCGGGCGCGTCGAGGTGGAACCGCTGCGCGAGGTGCTGGGCCTGCTCGCGCAGGGGGGCGGGCAACGTGGCGGAGACCTTCGCGTGCGCGGCCGACACCGCGGTGCCGAGCCCCAGTTCGGCGAGCGCGCGCGGTACGCCCATCGCGAAGATCGCGACGGCCTCGCGGGAGGTCAGCCCGTCGAGCCGGGTCCGCCACCCTTCGACGAGCCGCACCCCGCCGTAGCGCCCTGTCTCCGTCCACAGTGGAACGCCCGCGGTCTGCAGGGCGGCGAGGTCACGGTGCATGGTCCGTTCCGACACGCCGAGCGCCGCCGCCAGCTCGGGCACGGTCGCGCTGCGTCTGCTCTGGAGGGTGAACAGCAGGGCGACCAGACGTTCCGCGCGCATGCGCCGCATTCTGCCGGACGCGGGGGAGTCGATTGACTTTCGATAGATATCGAGCGATAGTCATCGCATGATTTCCGAGAAGTGGGCCGTTCGCGCGCTCAGGGTGTTCCTCGTGGTGCTGTTCGGCGTCCTCGTCGTGTTCCAGACGCTGTCGTTGCCGGGCGGTATCGCCTACCACGCGCAGCAGAACCCGCACGACGCGAACCTCCGCTGGCCGCTGACCGCCATCGCGGTGTTCCTCGTGCTGTGCGTGCAGGTGGTGCTCGTCGCGACCTGGCAGTTGCTGACGCTGGTCCAGAAGGACCGGATCTTCACCACCGCGTCGCTGAAGTGGGTCGACCTGATCGTCTGGGCCATCGCCGCCGCGTGGCTGGTGTTCGCCGGGATGCTGCTCTTCGTCGGCCTCAACGCCGACGACCCGGGGATGCCGATGGTGCTGTTCCTGGTGACCGTCGGGATCACGGTGCTGGGGCTGCTGATGGTGGTGCTGCGTGCGCTGTTGCGGCAGGCCACCGTGCTGCGCAGCGACATGGAAGCGGTGATCTGATGCCGATCGTCGTGCGCATCGACGTCGAGCTGGCGAAGCGCAAGATGAGCGTCGGCGAGTTCGCCGAGCGGGTCGGCATCACCCCGGCGAACGTGGCGGTGCTCAAGAACGGCCGCGCGAAGGCCGTGCGGTTCAGCACGCTGGAGGCGATGTGCCGGGTACTGGAGTGCCAGCCCGGCGACCTGCTGGAGTGGGTGGACGAATGAGACCCCTTCACTCGCCGGGCGCGGCCACCGGGATGTCGTTCGCCGCCGCCCAGCCGGCCAAGTCCTGGCGCTGGATCGCCGCCGCCATCAGGTCCGGGAACCGGTCCGGCGTGCAGGCGAACGCCGGGATGCCCAGTTCCGCCAGTGCCACCGCGTTGTCGTGGTCGTAGGCGGGCGCGCCCTCGTCGTCGAGCGCCAGCAGGCAGACCACCTGCACGCCGTCCGCCCGCAGCGCCCGTGCCCGCTGCCGCATCTCCTGCTCGTCGCCGCCCTCGAACAGGTCGCTGATCAGCACCAGCACGGTGTCGCGCGGCGCCTCGATCCGGCCCTGGCAGTACGCCAGCGCCGCGTTGATGTCCGTGCCGCCGCCCAGCTGGACGCCGAACAGCAGCTCCACCGGGTCGGTCACCGACTCCGTCAGGTCCGCCACCTCGGTGCTGAACGCGATCACCTGCGTGCGCAGCGACCGCACCGACGCCAGCACCGCGCCGAACACGCTCGCGTACACCACCGAGCCCGCCATCGACCCGCTCTGGTCCAGGCACAGCACGATGCGCCTGCTCACCTGCGGCAGGCGGCGGCCGTACCCGACCAGCCGTTCCGGCACCACCGTGTGGTGCTCCGGCTGGTAGTGCTTGAGGTTCGCCAGGATCGTGCGGTTCCAGTCGATGTCGGACGGGCGCGGGCGGGACGTGCGGTTCGCCCGGTGCAGCGCCCCCGTCACCGCCTGCCGGGTGGGCTGCGCGAGCCGCTTCTCCAGGTCCTCGACCACCTTGCGCACCACCGCCCGCGCGGTCTCCCGCGAGCGCTCGGGAATGGCCTTGTTCAGCGACAGCAGGGTGCCGACCAGGTGCACGTCCGGCTGCACCGACTCCAGCAGCTCGGGTTCCAGCAGCAGCTGCCGCAGCCCGAGCCGGTCCATCGCGTCGCGCTG
>NZ_JACHWH010000022.1 GCF_014191255.1 Amycolatopsis bartoniae | reverse complement strand
CGGGCTCGATCTCCACTGGCGACAGGTACTCCTCGAGAGCGAGAGTGGCGACCAAGTTGACCCGGCGGTCTGCGCGGGGAATGGTGTCGGACGCGTTGAGGACGTTGACAGCGACGTTCCGCCGCACATCTTCGTCTTCTGCCCCGGTGTCGATCTTCCCTGCTCCGACCAGCAGGTCGGCGAGATTCTGATCGATGGATCCGATCGTGCTGCGATAGGCCTGCACGTTCTCTACCGTCGCCCGAAAGAGCCGGTAAGCCGCGAGGTCGGGCCAGCAGGACTCGGGAGCGGTGTCGATCTGCTCCAGCCGGGCTTCCGGTGCTGTCGTCGCGATCAGCTCGCGTACCTGGGCCGCCTCCCAACTTTCGACTACCTCGGTTAGGACCTTGGCCAGGGTCGTTGCGTGGTTCACGGAGTGCTTGGTGCGAGCGTCGGCCGCCACCGCCGCGAAGTACTCCTCCGGTCGCAGCCGGCATAGTTCGTAGACGTCGGCGTTCTTGTGGACCTGATCGAGACTGATGTCTTCGGTACCGCCCAGTGCGACGCGCAGATTGTCACCCGTCAACTGGTACAGGTGCTCGCGCACGACGCGAACCCGGATCGCCTCGGCAAGCCCAGCGAGCTCAGGAAGGATGATCTGCGCCCTTTTGATCAGCGAAACGATTGTGTCGGCCACTTCAGCAGGTTGGTGACTGGTGAAGGCATCCATATCGCGGTAGTTCGCGGTGACGAAATCGCGGAAGCCGGTGCCGAGTTCGTAGGCTTTGCCGTCCCGGGCGTTCTGGAGAGCGGCGCCGACGAGAGCAGATCTGATGTTCTCGGGGACGTTCTCGTTCCGGACGAGGTAGGTGAACACCTCCGACCAGGGGTGCCTGCTCAGCAGGGCCGCGAGACGGGAACGTTGGGAACCGGAATTAAGATAGGCATCGAGGAACTGCCGTGCGTGGTCTCCGAAGTTCGACACGATCGTATCGATAATTTCTTCTCCCCGGATGTCGCGCTGTTCGAGCAGATAGTCCAGGATTTCTATGTTGTAGGCGCTGACGGTACGCGTGAAGTCCCGGGATACCTCTTTCAGTAGGTTCTCGATGGAAGCCGGCGTCTTGAAATCGAAATCGATCTCCATCCTGTTAGGCTGCACCACTTGCACGATGAAGTTGGCCACGTCGAGACCGGTGAAGTCACCGTAGAACTGCGCCGCGTACAGAGCGAAGTTGCGGTTCAGGTAGCCCCGCTTCACCAGTTCGCGGGCCAGTTGCGACTTCATGGCCGTGTCGATCACGTCGGCGAAGGTCGCTCTACCAGCCTCGAGGGGGAGCGTGAACCGGTCTACCTGCGCGAGGTCGCAAAAATCTGCTCCTCGAAGAAATCTGATGTCCGAGTCGAGTTGGTCGATGGCTTCCCGGTTCGTATCGGCGTCGACCACGGCCCACTGATCGGCACCCGTTGCTTCCGGGAAGAGCGTGCGGATCTGTTCCTGGTCCAGCCTGATCAAGATGTTCTCGTGGCCTGCTGACGGGTCGTTGGTTGCCAGAACGTCGATCCTGCCCGTGCGCGTTGCCGTAACCCAAAATTCATACGAATCAACGGAGTTTTGCGAGTATCGATTCGAATCGACCCGGAACGCAAGGTATGGCCATCCTGCCCACCCGGAGACGCTTCTGAGTGCGGACCCGACCTCGATGAGTTGCCTACCTAGTCGATTCGCCACGTCGGCCATCGCCCGATGTTTCCCAGGTGCAGATAACAGTTCACGCTTGCGTCGTTCGCAGTGGTTGATCGCTGCTCGCACCAGGTCCCGTCGGCAGTCGTAGAGGACGTCGAGGGCACTGTTCCGACGTGCGATCTCCTCGAAGTCCTTCAGGTGAAAGTTCTTGTAAACGACCAGAGCGAAGAGATCGCTGGGAGTCAGTCCTGGTGCGGTTTTGCCGGAAGCCAGGAGTCGCTCGGCGAAGACGGCGTACTCGTTGCAGATGTTTTTCAGAAGTCGCATGTCGGTTGCGTGTTGGGCCACCAGCGTGACCAGGTCCCGATCGATCTCGGTTAACTTGCCGGCCTTGAGGAGTCCATCCAGAAGTTCTCGGGCGTTCCGGTGTGAGAGGAACGGGACGATGGGGATCACGACATCGAAGAACTTCGTGCGGTTGGCGCGCACGGTCTCGGCGGCCGCGGCGTCCGGTGTCGTCTCGGGGTCGGTTCCCAGTCGTTCGAACAGACTGTCCTTGATCGCGTAGACGAACCGCAGTGGTGTCCTCCTGCTGACACGTTCGCTCGTGTTGTTAAGCAGGGTGTTCAGTTCGCGTAGTGCTTCGAAGATGTGGGGGTCGTCAAACCGGTCGAGGTCCTCGAAGATAACAAGTTCCGGAAAGTTCTCATCGAAGAAGTAGACTATCTCTTCCAGATACTCGTCGAAGTACGTCGATGTCTCCCGCGTCAGCTTGACCGTGGCACCGGCAGCCGATACGTCCGAGATGACGAATCGGCCGTAGATGACCAGGCGCAGCACGGTGACCACCACGATAGCGAGCACGGCGAACCCGACGCCGGCCGCAGCCCGGAGCAGCCAGTGGTGCCCGGCACCCGTCCCAGCGACCCTGGGTAGCCATCCGAGGAACCACAAAATCAAGCCGAGGACGCCGACCGCGGCGGACGCTTCGATCGCGGCACGCGTCCGGGAGAGCGGTGTGATCCGGTTAAAGCGTGAGAAGCGCATTTTGCGAGGAGGTGCTCGGTAGAGCAGTTGCTTGACGAGTTCCTTCTGAATGCGGTTGGTAAGGCTCTCCTCCTTCGAAGTGGGACCGAGGGTGGAAATCGTCAGACGGAGCGTCGTGTGCTCGTTCTCGGACTCGAACTGGTCGAGGACGCTCGATTTGCCGGTTCCGTAGCGGCCCGTCAGCGCAATGTTGCGGTTCTTCGGATCCTTCGTCACTTCCCGCAGATGTCGTAGATAGGTTTCGTGCTGCTCGGCTACATACCTGGAGGTCAAAGACTGAAGCCTGGGAGAACTTGGAGCGTTTGCCAAACTTGCCGAGGTGTTAGCAGGGTCGTCACTGACGGCATGCCGACCAGCCGCGGAATCACTGGCCTGCTGGTGTTCCACGTCAGTGTCGGTCATTCCGGTCCTCCAGCTGCTCACTTATTTCGGTGTCCTGCGACCGCGGAGGTGGAGGCCTCCGCAGCGTGTGCCGTCATGGGATGGCTTGAGTCTCGGTACGGTGCTCTCAGTCATCGGCTAGGCTCCAGTATGATGCACTCTTTTCGGTCTCCGCTGCAGGCTCGCCGACCAACGAATCCTGAATGCGATGAGCTGCCGAATAAGCGAGCAAGACGTCAACCGGCGTGCCGGGTTCCGCCGGGGCGCGGTTTCCCGACGGTCAGGCCTGGCTGGCCGGAGAACCGCCGAGGCGGATGGCCACCAGGCAGGTGTTGAGTTGCCGCCCGAGGTCGGCGGCGGTGAGGAGGCGCCAGGCGACCTGGAAGTGAGGGGGCAGTGGATCGGGGCTTCCGCTCCACGACGAGGACACGCGCTCATGCTGCCGTACGTCAGCCGGGCGGCGGTCATGACCGCCGCCCGACCTGCTGATCCCGGAACGGACGCTGCTACGGTCCGGACCACCACCAACGGAAGGCGCGGTGCACCGCTACTGCCGACGACGGCACGCTCACGACCCGCGCCACAGCGGCGGGTGGCGACCGCGGCAGTTAGGCGCCAACTTTTGGGCAAACGCCGCCCTCCCGCAACGGTATCTCAAGCTATGAGGTGGGCCACCCCTCCGCCGCGATGCGAGCACGCCAGTAGGTCGCGGCATCCTGCCCGCTCTGCATCGCGGTGAATTCGTCCGTTCTGGTCGCCAATGCTGTGGCAGGCGCCGTGCCTTCGACGTAGGACTCCAGCCCCAGGTTGAGGGCGCTGCCGCCCAGGAACTCAGCGTACTCGCGCACGGACGCTACCACCGTGAAGCTGGCGGGGTTGCCGTGAACCAACGCGTTGCGGACGCGGCGACGGCGTGCTTCCAGTACTTTGCCCTCGGCTGTGTACTCGTCGATCAGGGTGCTGTAGATGGCGTGATCGCTGACGCTCGCGAACATTCGCGCGATCCAGGCACGCTCGTGTTCCAAGCGGCACAGCGAGATGACGTCGTCGGCTCGATCCGCGAGGAACAGGATCCACGGCTGCTTCGGTCTATCTGAAAACCATTCCACGGTAAGTTCGTGGAGTACGTCGTCGCGCCGACCGCCGCCGATCAGGCACATCCCCGCCGCACGTCGAAGGTCTGCAAGCCACCGGGCGTGTGGCCAGCGCTCCTGTAGCAGACTGAACAAATCGTTCGGGTTCATCGCCGCGTGCGCCGCGACGTGCTGTACGACGCGGTCGGCAAGCGGTATCACGCTGCTGATGTCGGCTTCAGAGGGCTTGCGCAGCGCCATGTCGCGGCTGAACGGGCGATCGGCAGTCGTCTGCACCTCGATGGCCGCAGCGAGGAACCGGGGGAGTTCTTCGCGGGCGAGTGCCTCTGCAATCCGCGGCCCATACGTCTCGATCGCGTCGGCGGTGATCTGTGCCCCGTAGTGGTCGTCCGAAAAGCCGGTGTCGCGCGTGGCGACCATGAAATTGAAGGAGCCGGACCTCCCTGAGCGAATGAGGCCGTATTGAGCAAGGTGTGGACGAATCCCGCCCGCGTTGTGGATCGCCACGTTCAGGATCGTGTTCACGATGTCGACGGCACGCGCAACCGCGCCGGCAGCCGTTGTGTCACCGAGGTCGACGCGCACCAGGAAGTCGACATCGGATTCCTCGTCCATTCGCTTTGCGACCTTGAACACGTGGCCGTGCTGAACGAGCTCCCAGAGCTCTGCCTTGTGCTCGAAGTCCTGCCCATCTGGCCCTGCGTTCGGTACTGCCCAATGCGCATCGATGAACGACACGCGCCCTGCGGAGAGGTGGAGATGGATCCGACCCTGGTACCCGAGCCAGACGACGGTCGGCTCGACCGCGGCGGGTGTCCCGACGAAGGCGCGGGCGTTCGCAAGCCGCTCTGCGAGCGGTGTGTCCTTCGTGCCGACGGGAATCTCATCAGGGTCTCGACCGTATGCGACGATCGAGACAAGATCGCGGAACGTCGACTCAGCTCTGAGGCCTCGCCGCAACTGCTCGAACAGTAGTTCAGCGATCGGGCGGTATTCGCGTCGGGCAAGGGTTCGATCCTGGGCCGTCGCGACCAGGTCGTCCCAGCTCGCGCGCACGGCTTGGTCCGAGTCGAGAGCGTTCAACAAGTTGCGGGCGGTTGAGAGCGTTTCCGTCCAGACGGCGTCGACGCGAGTTCCAGGGGGCTGGCTGAGGACCGCCGGAGTGCTACGAGTGAGTTTCGCAAAGGCCCTCTGGAAGGCGGCGAGTGGTCCATCGATGTGCGCATGAAGCGATGAACCGATTGCCCCCACCGACTCATCGAGGTCCCGTTGGAGTGAGTTCCGGTTGGTGGGCTTCTTCCAGGCGTCGGTGCCGCTGGCGAGTTCGACCCACTCGGTGATCTCCTCGACGATGACCGTGAGCGGCAGGACGGTGCTGGCGCCATGGTTCTGATCGAGAGACGACACCAAAGACTTCAGCCAGTCAGGGTCGTCCTCCGACCAATGGTCGCTGACATTGTAGTCGATCATCATTGACGGTCGGCCTATTCGACGTATGGATCAGGGACGGAGTGAGGGAGCGTCATTCACTCCAGGGTACGGACCTGGATTCTGCGTGACTTCCGCCAACCTCGGTGGCATGCCAGACGTAGCAGGTCCACATCCCGCCGGGGGGTAGGCGCGCCGGCCGACCTGGTGGGCGTCGGCGGCGTCGATCGTGCGCAGGTGCCCCGCTCCGGCGAGCACGCCCGGCCGCCTCGTGAGGATGTAAGTTCCGGTGATGCCTACGATCACGAAGCCCGTCGCGGAGGCGAGTCCAAGAGCATGGGCCTTGTGCTCGGCGGGGATGGACGACTCCGCCGTTCCCCCGCGTGTTGAGGCTTGGTCATGGATTCCTTCCGGAAGAACCGCCTCGGAAGTAGAGACCATCGGTCCTGGCAAAAGGACCTTGGTAACCAGCGCCCGCGGGCGGCGTGGTGTCACGGTGGGAATCGTGGCTTCCACGATGGCCGGTCCTGCACCCGAGACCGTCGACCCGCGCGAGCCGTCCCGGTTCGCGGTGGCCGGAACGCGCATCAAAAACCCTGGCGTGGCCGGGTGATATGCCCGCCCGGGCCGCAGGGCGCGAAGACTGGCTGGCGCGTCTCGCCTCCGCCGATCTCGGCGAATCCGCGGCGACCTACCGCGCGGGCTGGTCGTACAGCGCCACCAGCGGGCCGTGGTGGTCGCCGCGCTTCATCCGGTCGTAGCCCTCGCCGATCTGCTCGAAGGACAGCGTTTCGACCCGGGAAGAAATCGCGCGGTCCTTGATGAACTCCACGACGGAGATCAGGTTCTCGGTGGTGCCAATGACCGAGCCGAGCAACTGCACCTCGCGCAGCACGAGATCCCGCACGTCGAAAGTCACGGTCGGCTTGGCCAGCCCGACCTGCACGACCCGGCCGCGCTTGCGCGCCGAGCCGATCGCGGGCGAGGTAGTGATGTCGAAACCCGGCGAAGTCGATGATGACGTCCAGTTCGTCCTCGCGAGATCACGGACATCGTTGACGACCTTGCCGACGCTATCCATCTTGTGGGCGCCTCGATGGGTGGAGGTATCGCGCGAACTCGCCATCGACAGCCCCGAAAGGGTGGCCAGCCTCGCCTCGATCATGTCGAGCACGAGCGATCCCGCCGTCGGCGGAACCAGCCTCGACAACCCTGCCGCCGCGGTGCCCGTGCCCGGTGCCGACCGCGAGGCGGCCATCACGACGACCGCTCGCCACCTGGAACGCGCCCAGTAGCCGTTGCTGGCTGTGGCGGGAGAACGCGAGCAGGCGCTCGCCGATCTCCTGGACCGCGCGGCTGAGGAACGGTTTGAGCAACGGCGATTCATCCCCGGACAGGCAGGTGATGTCGAGGACGCCCTCGAGCCGCCGGGTGGCGGGGTGGAAGATCGGCTGGCCGTAGCAGCTGAAGGGCTTGAAGGCTTCCACGTAGTGCTCCTCGCCGCGCACGGTGATGCCGTGCCGCAGCTCGTGCGCGGTGGCGATGGAGTTTGGTGCCCGTCGTTTCTTCGCGGAAGATCCCACCCGGAACGACGCCGAGGCCGTCCCGCAGGCCCGGGAGTGCCGGTCGGCGAGCACCACGCAGTAGGCGGCGTCGTCGCCCAGCTGGTGGGCCAGGGCCGCGAGGACGGGTTCGGCGACGATGAGCAGCGCGCTGCGCCGGTCCACTGAACTCTGTTCGACCGGCAGGTCACAGGTCGCGGGTGACAGACCACTGAGGTGTGCGCGATGCCAGGACAGCGTGATCTCGAGGCGGAGCTGGTCGACGGCGTTGTCGAGTGTGCTCACGTCAGTTCTCCGGTAGCGCCTCGTCGGCCTCGGTGTTGTAGTGGACCGCGAGTTCGGTCCGCGAGCGGACGCCGAATTTCGCGTAGACGCGGGTCAGGTGGTACTGGACGGTCTTGCTCGACAGGAACAGCTCCGCGGCGACCTCCTTGTTCGACATCCCCTGGGCGACGAGCCTGCTGACAGCTTCCTCCTGGGGGGCAGCGTCGAGTCCGAGCGGGTGAAGTGGACACCGCTGGCCCGTTCTGCTCGATGCTGCTCGCCGACCTCAGCGCGACCGTGATCAGATCGAGAACCCGAAGGACCCGGGCTACGCCCGCGACTTCCCGCCGGCGCTCGAGTCCGCCTCGGGGGAGAAGTTCAGCGCGTTCTTCGCGCAGTTCAACCGTGGCAAGTTCGGCCTCACCCTCGATCTGTCAACACCGGAGGGAAAGACGGCGCTGCGGAAACTGGCGCGCAGCGCCGACGTGCTGGTCGAGAACTTCCGGCCTGGCACGATGGGCAAGCTCGGCGTGGGCTACGAGGTGCTGCGGCAGGAGAACCCGCGGCTGGTGTACACGGCGATCTCCGGTTACGGGCAGACCAGTGGGCCGGTTATCGGCGCGGTGAAGCCGCGCGGCTGAGCGCCTCCTTCAATAGCGACGTGATCTCGACGACTGCGCGCTCGGCTGCGGGCGAGACTCCCGGCATGCCCAGCCACGGGTGGATCAGCTCGGGGTAAACCCGCAATGTCGCCGGGACTCCTTCTTGGAGCAGCCGGCCGGCGAACGCGATGCCATCGTCACGCAGTGGGTCGAAGCCAGCCACGCCGATCACGGTGGCCGGGAGGAGCCGCAAGTCGGGCGCGAGCGCCGGCGAGATCCGGTCGTCCTTGGCGACCGAGGTATCCCCGCCGAAGTAGAGCTTGCGGATGATCGTCAAATCGCCGGCCTCGAGGAAGTAACCTTCTGCGTTCTCGACGGCCGAGGGGAACTCGCGGGTGAAGTCGGTCACGGGCGAGCCAAGCAGCATGGCCGCGACGGGCGCCCCTCGGCGGGCGGCGGACAGTGCGGCGACCACGGCCAGGTTGGCTCCCGAGCTCTCCCCCACGAGCCCGATGCGACTCGCGTCACCGCCGAGATCCGCGATGTGCTGCTGCGTCCACTCCAGTACCGCGGTTGCGTCGTTGACGGCGGCAGGGAATGCCTCCTCCGGCGCGAGTCGATAGTCGACGCTGACGACGACGGCACCCAGGTCGTGGCTGAGTCGGCGCGCGACGTCCTGGGTCAGGTGAGCGCTGCCGACGATGAAGCCGCCCGGGTGGAAGTAGAGCACGGTCGGGGCCGGTCCATCGGCTTCCGGCCGATAGATCTGCACCGGGGTCCGGTGCGCACCGACCAGTTCCCGGGTTGCGGAGGCGACCGGGGCGAAAGCCGCGGGATCCCAGTTCCGCTCGATGGTCTGGCTCAGGCGATCACGCATCTCCGTCGGCTCGCCGTCGAAGGTGCCCGGAGCGCCGACAGACTTCAAGAAGCCGAGGAACTCGGCGAAGGCCGGGTCGAGGGACATGGGGGTGTTCCTTTCGTTGGAGACGCATGGGGCTTGGAAGAGGGTCAGAGGCTGAGGATCCGCCGCTGCGACTGCTCGGCCAGCTCACGCACGCGGTCGAGGTCGACGCCGACGAGCCGGCCGTCGCGCTTGCGGATCGCGCCGCCGACGATGACGGTGTCGACGTTGCCCGGGTGGGCGGCGTTGACCACGGCGGCGATCGGTTCGACGACCGGGTGCAGGTTCAGGTCGTCGGTGCGGACGAGCGCGAGGTCCGCCGCCTTGCCGACGGCGATGCTGCCTGTCCGGTCGCTCAGGCCGAGGACCTCGGCGGCATCGCTGGTCGCCATGGCGAGTACGTCGTTGACGCTGAAGTCGCTGGGGGGCTCCTCGAACTTCGACTCGCCGGCGTTCACGCGTGCGCGGACCGCTGCGAGAGCGATCTTCATCTGGGCGTACAGGTCGCTGGCGCCGAAGGACTCGCTGTCGGTGCTGAGCCCCGTCGTGATGCCGAGACCGCGGAGCCGGTCGATCGGCGTATGGCCGATGCCAGGCCAGCCTTGCTCATGGTGGGGGGCGACCGAGCCGCTGACACCGTGGTCGGCCATCATGCGGAGCTCGTCGTCGCTGCTCTCGCTGCAGTGGACGAAGATCAGGTCGGGACCGAGGAGGCCAGCGTCGTTCATCTGGGCGATGGCGGACATCGCGCCGAAGTCCTTGCCGCAGCCCATGTGGATCGAGGTGCGGATGCCGAGATCGCGCGCCATGGCGAGGTCGTTCTCGGTGACCTCCAGCGTGGAGAGCTCGGGGCCTCGCGCCGCGAGTGCTAGGGTCACCAGGGCCTGGTCGTCGTGGAGCACTTCCCTGCGGATGCGACGTACGTCGTCGGTGTGGTTCAGCGTGCTGCCCTGGATCCACCGCGGCAGATCCACGAGCGGCCAACCGTGACCGAAGACGGCTCGGATGCCCGCTTCCTGGAGCGCGCGGATCGCGGCATCGCTGTGCTCCGGAGAGTTCTGGACGTGCGACCAGTCCATCAGGGTGGTCGTTCCGGCCTCGAGTGCGGCCAGCGCGCCGAGAAGTGTTCCGATGTAGACGTCGTCGGGTGTGTACGTCGAACCGAGCCGGCCGAACACGTCGCCGAAGTAGGCGAAGAGGTCGATGCCGGTGGTGCGGTGCCGGATCGCCGACTGCCAGGTGTGTTTGTGCGTGTCGATGAGGCCGGGGATGACGATCCGGTCCCGCGCGTCGATGATCTCGGCACCGGGGGCGTCGATCCCGGCACGAAGCTCGGCGATGACACCGTCGCGCACCAGAATGTCTTGTTCGTCCACCCTTCCTGCGGAGGGGTCGGTGACGACGCGCCCGCCGGTGATCAACAGCGGCGCATTCACTGTGCCACCGCCTCGATGCCGGCGTCCTGCGCGGTGACGCTGCGGTAGACCTGCGCGATCTCGGCGTCGCTCGGTGAGCCGACCCAGGCGCGGGCGATGTAGGCGTCGGGCCGGATGAGCACTGCGGTCGCGTCCGCGATGTTGCCGGGGAATTCGTTCACCGTGGCCAGGACGCGGGCGATGCGGCCGGAGAGCACACGATCGGCAGGTGCGGCGCCGGCTCGTTCCACGAGGACGAAGTCGCTGCGGGCGGCTACCTCGTTGTAGGTCGTGGCACCCAGGTCGAACTCCCGGACGCGGCCGCCGTCGGCGGGGTGGGGATCCGCGGGGTGATGGTAGGTCGTTCCGAAGCCGCTCACCCGGTCCCGGAGGATCGCGTTGACGGCGGGGGTCGGCAGGATCTCCTCCTCGAAGAACCGCTTCAGAGCGAGGCCGCCCGGCGAGAAGTCGAAGTGCAGCGCGCACTGGGCCGCCACGTCGTCCATGAAGTCCCGGATGATCGGGTGGCGCTCGGTGTCGTAGGTCTTGATGAGCCTCTGCGGGGCATCCCCGGCGATCACGAAGGCGAGCTTCCAGCCCAGGTTGAATGCGTCCTGGATGCAGTAGTTCATCCCCATCCCGCTGGCGGGGTAGTGCACCCTGGTCGCCTCGCCGACCAGCGACACCCGACCATCGACGAAGTACGGCGTCAGGCGGTGAGCATCGCTGTAGCGGGAGAGCCAGCGGTGCTCGGTTACGCCGAAGTCCTCGCCCAGGATCGCGCGCAGGCTTGCACGCACGTCCTCCATCGTCGGCGCCACGTCGACGGGCACGTGCCGCGTGGCCTCGGCGACGATGATGAACCGCGTGGTCTGCTCTCCGAACGGGTACGCGAGGACCCAGCCGTTCTCATTGCGGGCCAAGTGCACCGGTGTGGAGTACGGCCACGAAAGGACCGCGTCGACAGAGACCGCGGTCAGCTCCGCGCCCCGTCCCTCGAAGGGGACACCGGCCGTCTTGCGGACGAGGCTGTGCGCTCCGTCGGCGCCCACGAGGTATCGGCCACGCAGGATGAAGGGTTCCCCTTGGGCATCGAGGCCCCGGACGGTGACGCCGTGGGAGTCTTGCTCGTGGCTCTCATACGCAGCGCCTCGACGGATGTTCGCCCCAGACTCGACGGCCCAATCTCGGAGCAGGTGCTCTGTGGTCGTCTGGGGGAGGATCAGCGCGTAAGGGTGAGCGGTGTCCATCTCGAAGTAACGCAGGCCCGTCATGCCTGCGTAGAAGTACACGGGAATCTCGAAGTCGGGCCGCCAGTTGCGCGCCGCCTCCCTGAACCGGCCCATCAGCCCACGAGCGTCCAGGAGCTCGAGTACTCGAGGCTGGATCACGCCCGCGCGCGACGGTGCGTCCGCTGTGCGCTTCTCCAACACGATCACGCGGGCGCCCCGGCTGGCCACCTCCGCGGCGACGGTCGCACCGGCTGGCCCTCCGCCGACGATGAGGAGGTCGGCGTCGAACGTTCCCCCCATGGCGACTCCTGTTCGTAGAGTGGCGGCTTGTTCGCTCCGCGGTCGCACTGTAAGTGGCTTCGGTCACAGGTGTCAAACCTCTTGCTAGAGTTGCCGCGTGCGACGCCGTCGCTGATCATCGCCCGCATGCTCGTAGAACGGCGAATCACCAAGTGAAAGGGAAGTCGAGGTCCTTCGTTGTCCCGGGAGAAGACCAATCCAGACTTCGTCGAATCGCTTGCACGGGGACTCGACGTCATCAAGGCTTTCGGCTATCACCGCCGCGCCATGTCGCTGACCGAGTTGGCCGGCGAGGCGAACCTCGCGCGCGCCACGGCGCGCCGCTTCCTACTGACGCTGGAGCAGCTCGGGTACGTCAAGTCGACAGCCGCTGGCTTCGTACTGACGCCCAGAGTCTTGGAACTAGGCGTGGCGTACTCATTGTCAGCGCGCGTCTGGGAGGCGGCGAGGCTCCATCTGGAGGAGCTGGTCGCCGCGACCCAGCAGGCTTCGTCGATCGCGCAGCTCGATGGAGCGGACATCATCTATGTCGCTCGTGTCGAGGTTCCGAAGGTGGTCGGCGTGAACATCGACGTCGGCACGCGATATCCGGCGCGCAGCACCGCACTGGGCAAGGTGCTCTTGGCCTTCCTCTCACCGGATGCCTTGGAGCGGACGTATGCCGTTCCCTCGCTCTCCACCGTTCCGGCCTTCCGCGAGCGACCGGTCGAGGAACTCGCCGACGAGCTCCGCGAGATCCGATCGCGGGGATGGATCGCGACCAACAGCGAGATGACGAGCGGGGTCCGCTCGATCGCGGCGCCCATCCGGGAGGGGAACGGCGAGGTGTTTGCCGCGATCAATCTCTCCGTAATCGCGACCGAGGTCTCGCACGAGCAGCTGATTACCGAATATCTGCCTTGGCTCCTTATCGCAGCAGGCGAGATCGGCCGGGACCTCGCGCTGTTGCGAGAGGCTCCGCAGGCCATCAGCAGTTGACCCGGCTCCTGCTCTCAGGAGAGCTGCTCCCGATCACGCCGCACGATCGAGGGCACCTCCTCGGGGACCCGGTCGGCATGTCGGTCACGTGCCGACAGGCGGACGAACCCCACGCCCTCGATCGCGTGCGGCTTCGGCGACGAGGTCGGCCAGCCGCCGAGCAGCCGGCGCAGCAGCGGATCGCGATCGATGACCGTGACCGCGAGACCGAGATCAAGGCAGATGGAGGCGACCTCCATCCCCATGAAATACCACGTCGAGTTCGTCCGTTCCCGCTGGGAAGCTGGCTTGAAGAGCGGATCCATCCTGTTCATCTGTGGCGTCGCGGCGTTATTGGAGCGGGGTTCACCCATGACGATCCCCGGGTGACCACGCCGATGCTTCTTTTGAGCCAGGGATGACGGCTGTCATCCCTGGCACCCACCACTCCGAACCCGCTGCCCGGACCGGGCTGTTCTGCCGGATCGCAGTGGGGGGATCCGATTCAGAGGCCCTGTACCGGAACTTGTCGTTGGGGCTGTTTGGAGTATGTCTCGGGTGAGTGATCTGCGTTCTCGTATGTCGCCGTTGGGCTTGCAGAGGGGAGTTGGAGGTTGTCCAGGAACGACGATGAGAGTGTCGGCATCGTGAGTTCCCTGTCCCGCAATGGTTTCGACTCCCGTAAAACCCGGTCACCCGCCGTGCCTCGAACTAGCTTGGCGCTGTCGGTGTCGCTTTCATCAGGTCGACTCGTGCGCAACGCGGGACCGCAGCAGCCGACGGAGCCGGTGTTGTTGACCGTGGAGCAGGCTGCTGTGTTGTTGCAGGTTCGGCCGTCGCGGTTGCGGCGGAAGGCGGCGGCGGTGCGCAGCAAGCCGGGTATCGAGAACACGGCCAAAGTCTCGACGGTACGGTCGGCTACCAGAGGGTCGTTGAATGAACATCGTCGGTATCGTCACCGGTGCCGACAGAGGGAGGCTGGCGCGTGCCCCGAACCAACGAGCCCGGACGGACCGTGGTCTCGCGTCTGCTCGAGCTCCTCTTCGCCTTCCAGCCCGGGCAGAGCTCACTGAGCCTCGCCGAGCTCGTGCGCAAGACCGGGATGCCGCACGCGACCGTCCGCAGGCTGGTCGTCGAGCTCACCGGGGCGGGTGCGCTGGAGCGCGGGGAGGACGGTCGGTACACCGTGGGGCTGCGGCTCTGGCAGCTGGGCACGCTGGCTCCCCGCACCGAACCGCTGCGCGCACTGGCGCTGCCGTTCATGGAGGACCTCTACGCGGCTCTGCAGCAGCACGTGCAGCTCGCGATCCTCGAAGGCCGCGAGGCCGTGATCGTCGAGCGGTTGTCGGCGCCGAACGCCATGGACCTCGTCTCGCAGGTGGCGGGGCGTCTGCCCCTGCACTGCTCCGGTGTCGGCAAAGTGCTCCTGAGCCACGGTGGCCCGGACCTGATCGAGGAGGTCCTCCGCGGCGCGCTCCCGCGGTACACGGCCCGGACCGTCGTCGATCCGGCGGAGCTGCGCAAGCAGATCGCCGACTGCCGCCGCACCGGCACGGCCGTCATCCGGGGCGAACTGACCGACGGAGCCGATTCCGTCGCCACCCGCATCGTGAACGGTGAAGGCGTCGTCGTCGCCGCGCTTTCCGTGGTGGTGCGTTCGGACTCGGTGAAGCACCAGGCGGTGCTGCCGTCCGTGGTCGCCAGCGGGCTCGGCATCTCCCGCCTGCTCGGGTGGCGGCCGGGAGTCAAGGTCCGCGAACGCTGACCGTTCAATGGACTCCCGATTGTTCCCGGCGCGATGCGCTGCGGATACTCGCCGGGCGCTGCCGCCGAAGCCGGCAGGCGACCAGCTGAGGAGGGTCCGATGTCCCCCACCGATTCCGCGCCTGCCGCCGGTGTCCGCACCGCGGACCTGTTCATCGGCGGAAAGAGCGTTCCCGCCGAAGGGGGCCGGTACGTCGAAACCGTGGAGGCGCTGACGGGCGAGCCGATCGCCCGGGTCGCCGCGGCTTCCACAAAGGACGCGGCCCGAGCCGCCGACGCGGCCGCGGCGGCGCTCGCCGAATGGTCGGGGCTTCCGCCGGCGCGGCGGCGGGAGGTGCTCGAGCGCGCGGCGGTCCTGCTGGGGGAACGGGCGGAGGAGCTGTCCGCCCTGATGGGGCGCGAGATGGGCGCGACCCGGCCGTGGTGCCTGTTCAACGTCCACGTCGCGAAGGGCATGCTGGCGGAGGCCGCGGCGCAGGCGTACTCCGCGGTCGGTGAGGTGATCCCGTCCGACGTCCCCGGCCTCACGGCGCTCGGCGTCCGGCAGCCCGTCGGCGTCGTGGTCGGTATCGCGCCGTGGAACGCGCCGCTGATCCTCGGCGTGCGGGCGGTCGCGATGCCCCTGGTCTACGGCAACACCGTGGTGCTCAAGTCCTCCGAGCAGACGCCGTGCACGCAGGCCGCGATCGTCGAGGTCCTGCACGAGGCCGGGGTGCCCGCGGGAGCGGTGAACCTGGTCAGCAACGCACCGGAGGACGCGTCCGCGGTCGTCGAGTCGCTGATCGCACACCCTGCGGTGGCCCGCGTGAACTTCACCGGATCGACCCGGGTGGGGCGGATCATCGCCGAGCTGTCCGGCAGGCACCTCACGCGTGCCGTGCTGGAGCTCGGCGGCAAGGCGCCGCTCGTCGTCCTCGCCGACGCCGACCTCGAAGCCGCCGCCGCGGCCGCGAGTTTCGGTGCGTTCATGAACCAGGGCGAGATCTGCATGTCCACCGAGCGGATCGTCGCCGACCGCGCCGTCGCCGGCGAGTTCAGCGCGCTGCTGGCGGACCGCGCCGCGAAGCTCGTGGTCGGGCCTCCGGACGATCCGGCCGCGCAGATCGGGCCGCTGGTCCACGCCGCGGCGACGGACCACGTTCTCGCGCTGATCGAGGACGCCAGGGCACAGGGAGCCGAGGTGCTCGCGGGGGGTGCGGGGGACGGGCTGTACGTGCAGCCGACCGTGCTGCGCGGGGTGACCCCGCGGATGCGCGTCTACCGCGAGGAGTCGTTCGGTCCCGTGGTGTCGATCATCGAGGTCGACGGTGCGGATGAGGCGGTGCGGGTCGCGAACGACACCGAGTACGGCCTGTCCGCGGCGGTCTTCGGCCGCGATGGGGGCGCCGCGCTCGATGTCGCCCGGCGGATCCGCTCGGGCATCTGCCACGTCAACGGCGCCACGGTGCACGACGAGCCGCAGATGCCCTTCGGCGGCGTTGGCGCAAGCGGCTGGGGCCGCTTCGGCTCGCGTGCCGCGCTGGAGGAGTTCACCGAGCTGCGCTGGATCACGCTCTCCTCGGGCGAGCGGCACTACCCGATCTGACCCGCGAATCCAGCAAGGAGAACAGGAAACGTATGACCACGGTCCGCGACGCCGTCTTCGGCGTGCTGCGTCGGTACGCCATGACCACGATCTTCGCCAACCCCGGGTCGACGGAGATCTCGTTCCTCACCGGTCTTCCCGACGACTTCGAGTTCCGCCTGGCCCTGCACGAGGGGTCGGTCGTCGGCCTGGCCACCGGGTGGGCGATGGGCCGGGGACGCCCGGCGTTCGTCAACCTGCACACGACCGCGGGACTGGCCAACGCCGCCGGTGCGCTGGCCACCGCGCGGACCAACAGGATGCCGCTCGTGGTCGTCGTCGGGCAACAGGACCGCCGGCACGTCGCGCACGAGCCGTTCCTGACCGGCCGCCTGGAGGGGCTCCTGGGCGACTATCCCGTGTGGACGAACCATCCGGTGCGGGCGCAGGACGTGCCGGCTGCCATCGCTCGGGCGCACCACGAGGCCGTGACCGCCGCCGGGCCCGCGATCGTCGTGGTCCCGATGGACGACTGGGAGCAGGAAGCCGGGCCGGAGCGGGGCGCCGCGCCGCTCGAGATCCGGCGCGCGACGCCGTCCCCGGACGAGATCGAGGAGGTGGCCGGTCTGGTCGACAGGGCGAGCAGTCCCGTCATCGTCGCCGGCGCGGGGGCCGACAGCGAGGCGGGCTGGGCGGCACTGGTCGAGCTCGCGGAACGCCTCGGCGCCCCGGTCTGGCAGGAGCCCTTCGGGGCCCGTGCCGGTTTCCCGCAGGACCATCCGGCGTTCGCAGGGCACCTGCCCGCGGGCCGCTCCGGCGTGCGCGCCGCCTTGGCGGGACACGACCTGGTGCTGGTGGTCGGGGCGCCGGTCCTGCGGCAGTACCCGTGGGAGCCGGGCGACCTGGTGCCGGTGGGCACCACAGTGCTGCAGGTGACCCAGCACGCCGACGAGGCGCACGGCAGCATCGCGGACGTGGCCCTCATCGCGGACCCCGCGTCGAGTTGCCGGCTGCTGGCCGGGCGCGTGCGTCCCAGGCAGGCCGTCCCCGCGCGCCGGTCCGGTCCGGAGCCGGCCGCCCCGCCGGAACCGGGGCAGCCCTTGCGGCCGGCCCACGTCTTCGACCTGCTCGCCGCGCAGTTGCCGCCGGAGACCGTCCTCGTCGAGGAATCCCCGTCCAGCCGGCCCGAGCTGCACCGGCGGGTGCCGGCCCGGGCGCCACTGGGATTCGTGAGCGCGGCGGCGGGCGGGCTGGGATTCGGCCTGCCGGCCGCGGTCGGGCTGAAGCTGGGCCTGCCCCGGCGGCCGGTGGTCGCGGTTCTCGGTGACGGATCGTCCCTCTACGGGATCCAGGGGCTGTGGAGCGCGGCACACTACGACGTCGGCGTTCTCTTCGTGGTCATGGCCAACGGCGCGTATGCGATCATGGATCGGCTCGCTGAGAACTCGGGTCTCGGCAAGGCACCCTGGCCGGGCTTCACGGAGGTCCGTCTCTCGCAGGTCGCGGAGGGCTTGGGCTGCCCCGCCCGGCGTGTTTCGACGCACGACGAACTCCGGGCCGCGCTCGACGAGGTCCTGCCGTCACTGGCGAGCAGGAGCGGACCGCTCGTGCTCGACATCGACGTCGCCGCGGACGCGACGTACGGCTGAAACCGGTGCGAGGAATCGCAACGCCGGGCCCTGCGCTCGGAACCGGAATGCCGGGGCCCGTCCTCGATCTCGAACCGGCCAGCGAGCTGATCGACACCGAGGACGGTCCCGCGCTGCGCGGAGGGCGGTGCGTCTCCGGCGGCACGCTGGCGTTCCCGGTGCCGGGTAGGGCCTGCGGGCACGGTGCCTGGGAGCCGGATCCCGCCCAGCGGGATCAGTCTTCGAGGCTCAGCGCTTCCCGTAGCGGCATCGCATCGCCGCTATGATCCTTTCAGGTGTCGACAGAAATTTGGGTTCTCCCGAAAATTCTGCCGCTTTGGCGGTTGAAGCTGGCCAAACTGTCGACAACCCCTTAGGTTTGAAGCATGGCAGCGATGACGCTCGACGATCTCGGTGGCCGCGTCGCACTCGTGACCGGTGGCTCGCGGGGACTGGGACTCAACCACGCCCGCCGCCTCGCCGAAGCCGGTGCCAGGGTGGTCGTGACGGACCTGACGTTGGAGTCCGGCATGGACTCCGTCCCCGGTGTCCGGGCCGTGCCGATGGACATCCGCGACACAGCCGCCGTGCGGGACCTCATCGCCGACATCGTCGCCCACGAGGGCGGGCTCGACATCGTCGTCAACAACGCGGGCGGCGCGAGCGGGTACGTCGATCCCGGCCAGGACCCGGTGGTGGCGTTTCGTGCGGTCGTCGAGCTCAACGTGGTGGCGACGTACGCCGTCTGCCTGGCGGCGGCGCCGGTGCTACCGGATGGTGGCCGGCTGATCCTCACCAGCTCGAGTTCGGCCTTCCGGCACACCTTCGACGTGCCCGCCTCCTACGTCGCCGCGAAACTGGGCGTGGTGGGGCTGACCCGCGCCCTCGCACGTGACCTGGGAGAAGCGGGTATCGCAGTCAACGCGGTAGCGCCCGGCTTCACGCCGCACGAAGAGATGCGGAAGCGGATTCCGGAGCGCGTGGAGTCGATGACGTCGGCGGCGGTGCGCGACCAGCGCCTGAAGCGGCCCGGCACGCCGGACGACATCTCCAGTGCGGTCCTCTTCCTGGCGGGCCCGGGCGCCGGTTTCATGACGGGGCAGGTGCTCCTCGTCGACGGCGGCTGGACGTTCGTCTGAGTGGGACCATCCACAGTGGATTCGGAAGGAGAACGCCGTGATCCGGCACGTGGTGCTGCGCGCCTTCAAGGAGGGCGTTCATCGCCGATCCCGAGCGCAAGAAGTCAGCGGAGCTGTCCGGCGAGCTGGTGGAACGCTCGGTGATCTTCGAACTCGACCTCGGCTCACGGGCAGTCGCGGGCACCAGTCGACGAAGGAGGAGGAAAATGGCCGGTCGTCTGACGGGCAAGGTGGCTCTGGTCACCGGAATCGGGGCCGGCATGGGCCGGCAGATCGCGCTGCGGTTCGCGGATGAAGGGGCCGAAGTACTGGGCTGCGACATCAACGCGGAAGCGGCAGAGCGGACGGTGGAGCAGGCGGCCGGCAACGGCACACCGATCGAGTCGGTCCATCCCGTCGACCTGACGCGTCCCGCCGACGTGCGCCGGTGGGTGAGGATCGCGCGCGACCGGTTCGGCAAGGCCGACATCCTGGTGAATGCCGGGGCGATCGCGCCGAGGACGGCGCCCGCGGGTGAGATGGACTTCGAAACCGAGTGGCGGCCGACGATCGCCGGCGAGGTGGACCTCGTCTTCCTCGCGTGCAACGAGGCGTGGCCGCTGCTCAAGGCGTCCGGCCGGGCCTCGATCATCAACTTCGCGTCGGTCAACGCGACCCGCGGCAGCATGAAGATGGCGATGCTCGCGCACTGCGCCGGAAAGGGCGCGGTGCGGTCCATGACGAAGCAGCTCGCGGTCGAGGGCGGCCCGCTCGGGATCCGGGCCAACACGATCGCGCCCGGACTCGTCGAGTCGGCCATGACGGCCGAAGCCGGCGCGATCGCCGGGGAGAACGTCGAGACGGTCCTGTCCCGCTCGCTCCTCGGCCGCATCGGCACGCCCGACGACATCGCCTGGTGCGCCCTCTACCTCGCCTCCGACGAGGCGAGCTGGGTCACCGGCGCGGACTTCGCCATCGACGGCGGGGTGACCGCGGTCTAGCGGTGGCGGGCCGGCGGCGTGGACCGCTGAGCCGGAGGAGGAAGAACATGAGCACCGGTGCCGCTGCGATCGCGGTGAGCCACGAAGACCCGCACTCGCAACGGCTGGTGCCTGTCGGCCGCACTGTCGTCGCCGACGTCTGAGACCCGCGAGGAGCCGAGCATGAGCACGTTTCCACCCCAGGCCTGGGCCCACCGTCAGGGCAAGCTCACCATGAAAAAGCTCGGACCTGCCGACTGGAGCCCGGACGCGCTCGCGGCCCGCGCGCAGATCGCCGAGGCCTTCTTCCGGTTCGGCATCGGTCACGACGAGTGCCGCGCCGACGTCGCGGGCTCCTGCTTCACCGAAGACGTGAAGTACGAGGTGGCGCTCGGCTCGGTCGAGCCGTTCACCACCTGGCACGGTCGCGAGGAGATCGAACGACGGCTCACCGCGACCTTCGCCGAAAAGGGCGACCAGCGACGCCACGTCATCTCGAACGTGCTCGTCGAGGACCTGGATCTGGTGGCGGGCACCGCGGAGGCCCTCGCCTTCGGGGCGGTTACCGTGGCCGCTGACGGGCTCACGCTCGGCGCCAGCGTGATCTACCAAGCGAGGCTTCTCCGCGAGGCCGACGGGTGCTGGCGGTTCGGCTACTTCTTCATCGGGATGGACGAGTACGCCGGAGAACGCCCCGAATCGGGGGAGTAGATCTCAGGCTCCGGCGTGCTCCGGCCACCGGAGCTCGCCATCGGCGTGGGCCTGCTCGATGGAGCGCAGTGCCGCGCGGGCGGTGCGCGCCAGGAGCAGCCCGGCGAGCTCGGCGTCCCGGGCTTCGAACGCGTCCTGGATCTGCTCCTGCCACCTGATGGATTCGGCGAGACTCGTGGGTGCGTGCAGGCTCAGCCGGCGGAGGATCAGCGTTCGCAGCGCGAGCGTGTCCATGATTCCCTTGAGGGTGGGGTTCCCGGAGTACTCGGTGAGCTTCTCCTGCCAGGCGACGTGCTTCCAGAAGTAGCCGTCGGTGTCCCCCTTCGCGGCGACCGCGTTCATGGCCTCCACGTCGTCGCGGAGTTCGGCGAGCTGGTCGTCGGTGGCGTGCTCGACGATCAGGCGGGCGACGAGCGAGAGCAGGTGCTGGCGCACCGCGTACATCTGACGGACTTCGTCGAGGCTGAAGGTCGCGACGCGGGGGCGCCGCCGGGCCTTGATCTCGACGAGGCCCTCCTGCTCGAGCACCATGAGCGCTTCGCGGATCGGGGTGCGGCTCGACTTGAACCGCCTGGCCAGCTCGACGGTGTTGAGGTCCTGCCCGGGGCTCAGCCTGCCTTCGATGATGCCCAGCCCGACCCACGTGGCGACTTCGGCCACCGCGGGCTCACGTCGTTCGGGCAGCCGCAGCAGCCGGGCGAGCCGCTGCGCCTGTTCGTCGCCGGAGCCGACCTGCTCAGTACTCATGCGCCCACTTCCTGCTCCGCGACGACGATTGCCTCGGCGCGGCTGTCGACAACTGCCGCGGCAGAGTATCGCATTGACCGTCCTTCGGCCGGGAGCTGTCGACACGCCCGCGCAAGTCAGAGTGGTCGGGGCAACGAGCGAAGAGTCTCCAGCGCACCGAGCCGGTGAACCCCGCCGACGCGGACCGGATCACCGAAGACCAGTACGGACGCGTCCGCGCCGTCGCGGAACCGCGGCCAGTCCGGGAGGCCTGGACCATTCGGGTCGTGCGCCGCGACGAATTGGGCCCACGTGTCACCCATGATCCGCGCCAGCTCGTGGTCCGCCGGTCGCCAGTCCCACGGGCGGAAGCCGAGGTTGTCGGCCGTGTAGGGGAGTTCGCTCGTGTGGAAGGCACCGTAGGACTCGCCGCCGTCCGGCGGGGGCGCGAGCTCCGGGGCGGAGGGCAGCGGCGGCCGGTGGTCGAAGCGGTAGAGCCAGACCGGTGCGCCCGAGGTCGCGGCGTGGGTGCGTGCCCAGCGCCACACCGGGTGCACGAACCGGGTCTCGCCGACGAACGCGCGCGCGGAAGCCCGGACCGAGGCGTCGTCGACGGGATAGCTCGCGGCGAGGACGTCACCGTGTGCGGCCACCTTCCGGCGCAGATCGTCCGCCGCGGCGGCGGTCGCGTACGGGCTTCCTTCGTCGGTGACCGTGCCGAGCAGCAGCGGGACGGGGAGCTGGTGCCCGAGTTCGAAGACGTCTTCGCTGTCCTGGCGCAGGAGGCGTCCGTCGACGACGACACCGAGCGGCGCGTCGACGAGGAACGTGACAGGTGGGAGGTGCCGCAGCCGGTCGAGCGGCACCCCGCCGAGCGGCCCGAGCGCGGCGATCCCGCGCTCCTGCGCCTCCGGTTGCGAGGGCATGCGGCCTTCCGCGCGGTGGATGCCCGACGAGCTCTGCCCGATGGCTGCCTGAAACAGTCCGCGGCTCGCGCCCGCCGCCATGAGGTGCGTGACGATCGCGGCGCCCGCCGAGTTGCCCGCGAACGTGACCCGCGCGGGATCACCGCCGAAGCGGTCGACGTTGCGCTGCACCCACTCCAGCGCGGCGAGGACGTCGAGCAGGCCGTAGTTGCCGGACGCGCCGTGCTCGTCCTCCGCCGCCAGCTCCGGGTGCGCGAGGAAACCCAGTGCGCCCAACCGCATGTTGAGGGTCACGACGACGACGCCCCGCGCGGCGACGGCCGCTCCGTCGTGCACCTCGAGACCGCCGTGGCCGAACCGGTTGCCGCCACCGTGGAGGAACACCAGCACGGCCAGGCCCGCGCCCGTCGACGGCTCGGGTGTCCAGACGTTGAGGTACAGGCAGTCCTCGCTCATCACGAGCGCGCGACTGTCCGCAAAATTGGCATGCCACATCACCGACGTCGTCGGCGGCTGGGACTGGATCGGCGCCGGCCCGTACTCGTGCGCCGGCCGGGTGTCGTCCCACCGCGCGGCGGGCGCGGGCGGGCGCCACCGCAACTCGCGGACCGGCGGCGCCGCATACGGAATTCCCTTGTACGCGAACACTTTCCCGTCATGGCGCCCCGACAGCCTGCCGGTTTCGACGGTCACCTCAGTCACGGTTGATGACCTCGATCAGGTTCCCCCACGGATCGGCGACGTAGGACATGAACGCACCGGGTCGCGGGCCGGGGGACGGCTCCTTCCGCGAGCTGCAACCGGCTTCGACGAGGCGCGCGTACTCCGCGTGCACGTGCTGAACGCGCAAGCAGATGTGGCCGTACCCCAGTGTCAGCGGTGCCTCGTCGGGGCTCGCGGGCAGCATGCCCGGCCGTGCGCCAGGCCTGCTGAGCAACTCGATCCGGTAGCCGCTCGGTTCGTGCAGCAACATCACCCCGCGCAGCCCGGTGGCGGGAATCTCGAAGGGCTTGGCGGCGGTCAAGCCGAAGGTGTTGCAGTACCAGCCGGTGGCCTCGTCGAGGTCGGCGACGTTGAGCCCGACGTGGTCGAACTCCACCCGTTGCCGCCGTGTTTCGCTCATCGGGTCCTCCTGATGAAGTGGCGACACTTCGACGTGTATCCGAGGGGTATGGTTGCAAAATTAGCCGCTCTTCTTCCTGTTGTCGATCGCAAGACGTAGACTCTGTCGACAGAAACGGCAATGGCGAAGGGTTCGGCATGGCGGCACTCATCGTGAACGCACGGGTCTTCGACGGCACGGGAACTCCGCCCGAGCCCGCCGACGTCCTGGTGGAAGGCCACCGCATCACCGGTGTCGGCCACGTCTCCGAAGAGCGCCGGGCGGGCGCCGAGGTGATCGACGGTGCGGGTGCTGTCCTCATGCCGGGGCTGATCGACGGCCACACCCACCTGGGCTTCGGGTCCACTGTGGAGCATCTGGGCACCCGGCTCGAGCCGGACGAGGAGAAGGCGATGCTCGTGGCGCACGCCGGGCGCGTCATGCTCGACCACGGTTTCACGAGCTGCTATTCGGGTGGTAACCGGCTGCCGCGCGCGGAGGTCGCGGCGCGCAAGGCGTTCGCCGAGGGCTGGCAGCCCGGACCGCGGTTGCGTGCCGCGTCCTGGGAGGGTAGCGCGGGCATGGTCTCCCCGGGAAAGTACGACTTCGCCGGGACCGAGAACCGTGAGTCGGACCCGAAGTCGGTCGCCGCCTTCGTGAACTCGATGGCCGATCTGGGCGTCGACATCGTGAAGCTGACGCTGACCGGGGAGAGCGCGCTGGTCGAGGGCTCCTCGCGGATCATGCAGTTCACCGAGGAGGAGGTCGCCGCGGCAGCGCAGGCCGCGCACGAGCGCGGAGTGTGGCTGACCGCGCACGCGCACTCCGCCGAGGCGGTCAAACTGGCCGTGAAGTACGGCGTCCGCGCGATCTACCACGCGACGTTCTCCGACGAGGAGGCGATCGACGCGCTCGCCGAAGCCAGGGACCGCGTGTTCGTGGCGCCGACGGCGGGCATCATCTGGGCGCATCTACACGACGAGGAGCATCCGCCCACCGAGGGCATGGAGACGCAGGCGAGCTTCGAGAGCATCAGCCGCGTGGCGCCGGAACTGCACAAGCGCGGCGTGCGTCTCGTCGTGGGCGGGGACTACGGGTTCGCGTTCAACCCCATCGGCCTGAACGCGCGCGATCTGCGCCTGTTCGTCGAGTGGTTCGGGTTGAGCCCGGCCGAGACGCTGAGCTGTGCGACGCGCAACGGCGGGCACCTCATGGACATGGCTGACGAGCTCGGGCTGGTACGGGAGAACTATCTCGCCGACCTGCTGCTGGTCGACGGTGATCCGACCGTGGACATCGGACTGCTGGCGGATCCGGTGAACCTCTCGCTGATCATGAAGGACGGTCGCGTGCACAAACTCGACCCGGCACGCCGGCGCATCCCGGCCGGAGCACGCCGATGACGCAGCCAGAAGAGCAGCTACGCGCGGCCGGTTACCGGTTCCGGACACGGCACCGGCCCGAGGCCGGTGGGGAGCCCGCCGACTGGGCGGTGGTGGTGCACGCCCCCGACGGCCGGATTCTGTTCCCGTCGGCGCTCGACGAGGACGAGGCCGGTGCCCGCCGGCGGGCGGTCGCCGGCGCCATGGCCGATCTCGCCCGGCGAACGGTGTCCGATGACGCCGAGTGACGCGGCCCCGTCGCTGCGGCTCGCGGCGGCACCGGTGCGCGCCCTCCTGCCGGGGACGACCGATCCGGCGGCGGAGATCACCCGTTTGCTCAAGGCCGGGGACCGGCGGGAGCCCGCGGTCGTGCAGGTCGCGATCTGGGTCGCGCTCGGGATCGTCGAGGGCAGGCTCAAACCGGGGCAGGATCTGAACTCCGTCGACCTGGCCGCGCGCTTCGAATGCAGCCGGACCCCGGTGCGGGAAGCGTTGATGCTGCTGGAATCCGAGGGACTGGTGGAGATCCGGGCCCGCAGGCGGCCCCGGGTCGCCTCCTTCACCCCCGGCCGGGTGCGCGACATCTACTTCGTGCGCAGGCACCTGCTCGCGCTCGTCGGCCGGCTGGTGGTCGAGCGGGTGACGGACGCGGAACTGGTCACGCTGCAGGAACGACTGCGGCGCATGGAGGTCCTGGCGGCCGCACGCGACGTCGACGCCTACTTCTGGAGTCACGTCGACCTGCAGGGCCGGTTCCTGGCGATCGCGGGCAACGAAATCCTGACGGGCATCCTGGACTCACTGGCGTTGCGCACCCTGGTGCTGCGCCACGCCTCGCTGGCCCGCGAGGGCCGCATCACCGCCTCGGCCGCCGACCAGGTGCGCATCATGGACGCGATCGCCGCACGCGACGGCGATCTGACCGCTCTGCTGCTCTCGCGAGCGACCGATGCGGCGCTGGCCGCCATCGACCTCTCGGCGCTCCAGGTGGTGCCGTAGGGTTTCCGCCCGGGGTCCGAGCCCGGGCGGAAACCGTGGCTCAGGCGGGGTTGCGGCCGACGAAGAACTCGCGGAACGGGTCCGTGCTCGGGTTCAGCCCGGAGTCGGCCAACCCCTTGCGGAACGCGTTCATCTGCTGGTCGTGGATGCGCTGGGTCGGCTGGCGGAGCGGGCC
Organism: Amycolatopsis bartoniae; assembly: GCF_014191255.1. GTDB lineage: Bacteria > Actinomycetota > Actinomycetes > Mycobacteriales > Pseudonocardiaceae > Amycolatopsis_E > Amycolatopsis_E bartoniae. The sequence continues at coordinate 1,570 of NZ_JACHWH010000022.1, read as the reverse complement.
GCCGTTGTAGCCCTGCAGCCAGCCCTGGAACTTCCACGCCTGGCGGTTGATGAAGTAACCGCCGTGCAGCGCCGGGGAGAGCGCTTTCGCGACCTGCCGGGCCGGGTGCATTTGCCAGTAGATCTCGGTGGCCCGGTCGTGCTCCCCCTTGCGCAGCAGCTCCATCACGTGGGGGATCAGCGGTCCGTAGTACTCGTGGTTGCTCGTCGCCGACAGCTGGATCGGCATGAGCTGCGAGAGCGGGATGAGCTCGCTCTCGATGGGCATCGAGATGACCACCTCCTCGCCGAAGTGGCGGTGGCATTCGATGATGCCCTGGATGCTGGGGAACCCGCCTTCGGCCTTGATCGCGGCGATGTTCGGGCAGGTGTCGAGCAGCCTGCGGATCAGGCCGGCCGGGATGTCCGAGGCGTGGATGCGGGGGCTGAATCCCCACAGGTACATGGGGAACAGGATCACCGCGAGGTTCGTCGCGTCGCAGACGGCCTTGGTGTAGTCGAAGATGTCCTGCTCGGTTTCGGGGTAGAAGTTCGGTGGGTAGGACAGCAGGACGACCTCGGCGCCTGCCTTTTCGGCCTCCCGCACGGCCTTGATGTTCAGTTCGAGGGTGCCGAAGCTGGCGTGGTGCACCAGCAGGAGCTCATCACCCGTTTCGGCCTTGATCATCCGCAGGAAGTCGAAGTACTCGGGGAATGTGATGGTCACCTCGGACACGCCGAGGCTGCCGACGAACCCGTGCTCCACGGCCAGCCGGGCGTCGTGCCGTACGGCCGTTTCGTTGAGGCGCTCGAGATCCCCGGTGAAGGTGGGGATGGTGCAGTTGACTGCTCCGACGAGCTTCTCGCGAGCCCAGGTGCGGGCTTCGTCCCTGGTGTAGATCGCCACGGTGGTTGGTCCTTTCGTTACGGCTTGACGACGGTGGTGGTGCCGACCGCGAGGGTGGTGCCGACGCCGGTCTCCTGTGCGCGGCGCAGGCACAGCGCGGCCACGGCGAGGTCCTGCACAGCGGAGCCGACGGACTTGTAGAGCACGACCGCCTCGGCGGACGGCCTGCCGTCGCCGGAGGTGAGAACTTCGTTGAGGGAGCGGAGTTTTTTCGTCACCGGCACGCCCGCCGCGGTCGCGGCGATGAGGTCGCCGGTGTCGTGCAGGACCTCGTCGGGCTGGTCGGCCACGACCAGGTCGGCCCGTGTGAGCGCGTCGACGTCGAGCTCGCGTTGCTCGGGCAGGGTGGAGCCGATGGAAACTACGGTCATCCCCGCTTCCAGCCATTCGCCGTGCAGTGTGGGCTTTTCGTCCCGGGCCCGTGCCGCGCAGACGACGACCTCCGCGCCCGCGACCGCCTCGGGTGCGCTTGGTGCCTCCGTCATCGGCACCCCGACGTGGGCCAACCGGTCCAGGAAGGCCTTCCTGCTGGCCGGGTTCGGGCTGAACACGCTGACGGAGGCCAGCTCGCGCACCGCTGCCAGCGCGCGCACGTGTTGCTGCGCCTCGAATCCGGACCCGATCACGGCGACCCGCGGGGGACCGGGCGGGGTGAGCGCGTCGACGGCGAGCGCCGAGGTCGCCG
>NZ_JACHWH010000021.1 GCF_014191255.1 Amycolatopsis bartoniae | reverse complement strand
CGGACGAGCCCGGGCCGTTCGTCCGCCATCAGCCAGCCGGACGGACCGCCGGCGGAATTGGTCATCACGATCGACGGCCCGATACGGTCGAGCAGTTCCCCGCCACGCCGGCGCATCACCGCGTGGTCGGCCGCGAGGTCATCGGGAACCGCGACCTGGGACGCGAGCAACTGGGCCAGCACTCCATCCCCGCCCGGCCACTGCGTGTGCGCGCGATTGCCGGCCCCGGAGAAGAGCCGACCGAGGCTCTCCACGGAGGGGGCCAGACCGGACGTGGCGCCGTTCCACCGGACCGGTGAGCGGCCGTGCCCCGGCCGGTCGACGACGTAGACCGCGTACCCCCTCTGGACGAGCAGAGTGCGCCAGCCGGGACGGCCGTCGGGCGTGCCCAGCCAGTCCAGGCCCTGCCCGCCACCGCCGTGGATCAGCACCACCGGGTAAGGCTGGGTCTGTTCCTCCGGTTTCTGGTACTCGACGTAGAGCTGGCTGCCATCGACGACGGTCTGGCCGTCGCGTTGCTCGTAGTTCACCCCCAGCCAGAAGTAGCCCTGGTCGGCGAGGCGGACCGCGGCGTCAGCCGGCTGTGGCATTTCGCTCCTTCAGGACCGGGATCACCTCACGGGCGAACAAGCGCGCTTCCTCGCGGGTGAAGGTTTCGACGAGCACGCGACGGGCACCGGTCGCGTCGATGGTCTCCTGCAGCGCGTCCACGATCTGGGCCGGAGTACCGGAAATCGCCATCGCGGGCCGGTTCTTCTTCTTGTCGACGGCGAACTCGCCGTCGGTCTCGGGGACCACCCGGCGTCCGCCGGCGGTGAACAACGACAGGAACTGCCCGAAGGAATGCACCAGCTTCCCGAGGTTTTCCTCGGCCTGGTCCTCGGTCTCGCCGATGGCCACGAACCGTTCCAGCATCATGTTCCCGCCCGAGCGGGTGTACCCGTGGTCCGCGGCGACCTTGACGTAGTGTTCCAGCGCGTCCCGGTGGTCCTGGTCGCTGCCGAAGTTGCGCATCACGTTCCAGCCGTGCGCACCTGCCAGCCCCATCGTCTCCTTGCTGGCGCCGCCCAGCCACACCGGCAACTTGTCCTGCAAGGGGCGGGTAGCGATCGTGGTGGGCCGCGTGACCGGGAAGAACTTGCCGTCGTAGGTGAAGTCCCGCTCGGTCAGGGCGAGGTTGACGACCTCGAGGCCTTCCACCCATGCCTGCTTGAGTTCCTCATCGGTCAGCTCGCGGCCGACGGCGATCTGCGCCTCACCGGGGATGCCCCGTCCGAGCCCGAGTTCGAACCGGCCGCCGCTCAGCAGGTCCAGCGTCCCGGCCTCCTCCGCGACCCGGATCGGGCTGTACAACGGCAGGACCGTCACCGCGGTGCCCAGCCGGATCCGGTTCGTCCTCATCGCGGCCGCGGCCAGCAGCAGATGCGGAGACGGGCACGTCATCAGCGGGGCGTGGTGCTCGGTCACGGTGATCCCGTCGAACCCGAGTTCCTCGGCGTACACCGCGAAATCGACGAACTCCTCGATCTGGAGACGTTGCCAGCCCGGGTCGTGCACATCCGGTTCGGTTTCGGACGAGTGCAGCCCGACCCCGTAGGTGTGCACGAATTTGAGAGTGCCTGCGTCGTCGCTGAGCGCGCCCATGAGCCCAAACCTCCGAGTGACTAGGGGTGTCGAGATCACGTTAGATCGGAGGCGGTGCGGGGCCGATCCACTCGGCGTCACGACGATCCACTAAGCGACAACGATTTCTTGTCGCTGAGCGGGTAGGACTGTCGTGGAACGGATCACCGCGCGGGCGAGGCTGGGCTAGCGTCGGGCGGCGTGACAGCAGGACTGACCGCCGCTGGGCTGCGCGACGCCTACGGGGCGTTCCCCACCGGCGTGGTCGCGGTGTGCGCGGCCGTCAACGGCACCCCGGTGGGTTTGGCGATGAGCAGTTTCACCACGGTGTCGCTGGCTCCGCCGCTGGTTTCCGTGTGCGTACAGCACACGTCGACGACCTGGCCGGTCCTCGCCGGGCGGCCACGCGTCGGCCTGTCGGTGCTGGGTGCCGGGCAGGGATCGCTCTGCCGCCGTCTCGCGTCGAAGACCGAAGACCGCTTCGCCGGCGTCGGGCTGACCGTGACCGACGACGACGCCGTTCTCCTGGACGGGGCGGCAGCGTGGTTCGAGTGCTCGCCGCACGACGTAATGCGCGCCGGTGACCACGATGTCGTCCTTCTGCGCGTGGAGAAACTCCAGCGCCACCACGGCGTTTCGCCGCTGATCTTCTACAGCGGCGAAACGCGCGACCTGTAGGACCATTCTCAAGACCCGGTAGTTGTGCGGTTGCGGAGCTGGTCAAGGGTGGTGCCGGCCAGGTCGATGGCGCTGCTGGCGATCACGTTTCCGGCCCGGACGAGTTGGCCCGGGCGGACTGCCGGGTGATGGAGAAGCTGGCGCGGTCCGGATCGCTCCCAGGTCGGGTGTCACCGCGTCGGCGATGACCACGTTGCCGTCGATCGCCCACACCACCAGGCCAGACCACCAGGTGCCGCGTGGCCCGAGGATGGCGGCCGGTCCACGCAGCAGGTCGGACAACCAGCGCAACGGGTGCGACCCCTACCCCGGCGGCCGGGGTGGCCCGCCGCGCGGTGGGCGGTCAGGCCCTCGTCAGCAGGAACTCCCATGCCTGTTGCAGAGGTTGACACCCCGCCCAGCGCGTCAACGACAGGGGCTTGGGCCTATTCCTCGGTCAGATCGCGTCCGCGGGTCTCCTTCGCCAGCACCGCCGCGACCACGCTGGCCACGCAGCACAGGGCCATGAATCCGGAGAACAGCACGTTGTTCGGGGCACCGCCGCTCAGCGCGAGCAGCGACGCGGCGATCGCGGGGCCGAATCCGCCGCCGACGACGCCGCCGACGTGGTAGGCGAATGACGTTCCCGTGTAACGGGTTTTCACACCGAACAGCTCGGCGAGGAAGCTGGACTGCACGCCGTAGACGACGGGGTGGACCGCGGTGAAGATCAGGTAACCGATGACGAGCCACCGCACGCTTCCGGTGTTGACCAGCCAGAACGTGACGAACGAGGCGATCCCGGTGAGCGCGGCGCCCAGAATGTAGACCTTCTTGCGGCCGATCGACTCCGACCACATCGCCGCCAGCGGCAAGATCGGCAGAGACAGCAAGGCGGTAGCCGAGGCGACGCCGAGCGCGGTCGAACGGCTGAACCCCACCTCGACGGCGTAGGCCGGGCCGAAGGAGTTGAGGATCGTCTTGGCCGTGTACGGGCCGATCACGAGCAGAATGCCGATCCCGAGCGTGCCGGGGTGCTTGCGGAACACCTCGATGATAGGCAGACGTTCCTTCTCCTTCGCCTGCCGCCGCTTCTCCTGCACCGCCTTGAAGATGGGGCTCTCGTCGATGCCGAGCCGGATCCAGATCGCCACCGCCACGAGCACACTGGACGCGAGGAACGGGATGCGCCACGCCCAGCCGAACAACGCCGCGTCGTCGAAGTACCCGGTGAGCGCGGCAAAAGCCGCCGTCGCCAGTGCGATTCCCAGCCCGACGCCGATCTGCGGCACACTGGCCGCGACGGCTCGCCACCGGCTCGCGGAGTAGTGCTCCAGCGACATGAGCACGGCACCACCCCACTCGCCCCCGCCGGCGAGACCCTGCAGCAGGCGCAGCAACGTCAACAGGATCGGTGCGGCAATCCCCACAGCCGCGTACGTCGGAAGCAGGCCGACCGCGACCGTGGAGATGCCCATCAGCCAGACGCTGGACACCAGCACGCGTTTGCGGCCGAACTTGTCGCCGAAGTGTCCGTAGAGGATTCCGCCGAGCGGCCGGACGATGAATCCCGCGCCGAGCGTGCCGAACGCGGCGATCGTACCGACCACGGAGGACAGGCTCGGGAAGAACAGCTTGTTGAACACCACGGCCGCCGCGGAGCCGTAGAGGTAGTAGTCGAACCATTCGATGGTGGTACCGAGGAAGCCGGCCCACAGCACGCGCCTGCGCGCGCGTTTCGACGTGGTGGGGACGATTTGCTCGACGGGCTGGACAACGTCGTCCATGACAGCGCCTCTTCTCCGGTGGAGTGTCAGGGGATGGCTACCGCGTCCAGCACCGAAGCACCACCGGGGTGCAGCCGGACGGGATTCAGCTCCAAAGTGGACCAGTCGTGCCCAGCGAAGAACTCGAGGAGACCGTCGAGCAGGACGTGCAATCGTTCTTCGCCGGTCAGTCCAAGGCTCCGCAGTGCGTGCTCGATCTCGGTGCGGTCGGCGGGTACGCCGAGGAACCGGACCGCGTTCCGTTCTTCCACGTCCGTGCCACCGCGCCCAAGGGCGAGCACGGTGCCCATCGGCTGCCTGGTGATGCTGACGAACAGGTCCGTGCCTTCCGAAGCCAGTTCTTCGACCAGGATCGCGGTGAGGTCGAGCCCGGCCGCGGCGGCCGTCCCGACGAGCCGGTCCCGCGCGGCGATGAGCCCGGCTGCGTCGTCGATCGGCAGCACGACGAGACCGGCCGCGGACTTGTGCAGAACACCAGGGCTCATTCCCTTGGCCACCACGGGAAACCGGTCGATTTCCGGCACCTCACCGGCCGGTTCGAAGACCGTCGCGGCGGGAACCGGGAGCCCGGCCTCGCGGAGCAGCTGCTTGATTTCCCACTCGCTCGCCAGGTCCGCGGACGCGGATACCAACGGTTCGGCGACCGCAGCCGGGGGTTGCCGCAGCCAGGCGGCCAGGCCATCGAGAGCGGCGTCCGCCGAGGGTGACACGACGAGCATCGGGTGCTCGCTGCGCCACTGCAGCACAGAAGCCGTACCTGGCGAGTGGGTGAGCTGCGTGGCGATGACCGGTATCCTCCGCGCCTGGGCCGCGGACGCCACGATGGACAGTTGGCCACGATGCTCGACGAGCTCTGTTCCCGGCAGTCCCAGTGACGGCAGGTAAGCACCGACGGCTACCTGCTCGTCGGTGAGCACGGTGTCGAGCGTCTTGCTCAGCAGTCCGGGATCGGACAGCGCCTGCCCGCCGACATCGAGCGGATTGGCCGCGGTCCCGATGGCCGCGAGCAGCGCGTCCTGGGTGCCCGGGGCGAACGGGTCGAGCCGGACACCGTGCGCCTCGGCCAGATCCGCGAAGTTGCCGACCGCTCCCCCGGATGCCGCGACCACACCGACGTTGGTGCCGCGAGGAGGACCTGCGGCGCTTTCCAGCTGCAGCGCGAGAAGCAAACCATCGAGCGTTCGGGCTTCACGGATGTCCAACTGTGCCAGCAGGTCGGCGACCACACGATGGTCGCCCGCCAGCGCACCGGTGTGCGTGGCCGCGGCCTGGCGACCCTGCTCGGACTTGCCGACCTTGACCGCGTACAAGCGTTTACCTTCGCGGCGGGCGAGGTCGACGGCGGCGCGGAACCGACCCCATTCGGGCAGGGTTTCCAGCAGCAGGCCGATGACCTCGACCTCGGGGTCCCGCGCCAGCGCGGCGATCCAGTCGGCCGCGTCGGTACCGTGCGCATTGCCGACGGACACAGCGGCAGCGACACCGACCCCGGCCTCGGCGAGCGCGGCCAGGCTGCCGACCATCAAGCCGCCGCTCTGCATCACCAGCCCGACCGGACCGGGCCGCACGTCCCACGGCATCGGCGCACCGATCGCGCAGAACCCGGACCCGACGCCGTAGGCACCGATCGTGTTCGGTCCGACGACCACGATTCCCGCGTCCCGCGCCGCGGTCAACAGCGCGTCTTCCAACGCGCGGCCGTCATCGCCTGCCTCACCGAAGCCGGTCGACAGCACGACCATGCCGGTCACGCCCGCCGCCGCGGCGTCTGCCGCGATCCCGGGTACCGCCTTCGCCGGAGTGACGACAACCGCGACATCGACCGGAGGCGTATCCCGGAGGCTCGGATAGGACGCGATTCCGTCGACCTCGGCCGCACGCGGGTTGACCGCGTAGATCTCCCCGGCGAAGCCATGCTCACGCAGGTTCCGCAGCACGCGGCGCCCGTAGAAGTTCCGCTCCGACGCACCGACCACCGCGACCGAACGGGGCGCGAGCAGCTTCGTCATCGCATCCGGGCTCAGGGTGTTCATCTGATATTCCTCACGATGGCGTCATCAGGACGAAGTCGGGAAGTGGTAAACGGCCGGCGCGTCGAACCAGCGCTGGGTGATCGCCTTTTCCCTGGTGTAGAAACGAATCCCGTCAGGGCCGTACACCTTGTGCTCGCCGAAGAGGGAGTCGTTCCATCCACCGAAGGAGTAGTAGGCCACCGGCACGGGGATGGGAACGTTCACGCCGATCATGCCGACATGGACACGGCGCCGGAACCGGTGCGCGGCCGCACCGGAACCGGTGAAGATCGCTGTCCCGTTGCCGTAGGGGTTCCGGTTGATCAAGTCGATCGCGTCGTCGAGGGTCTCGGTCCGGACAAGGCAGAGCACCGGGCCGAAGAGCTCTTCGCGGTAGACGTCCGCGGCTTCGGTGACGTGGTCGACAAGAGTGGGGCCGAAAAAGTACCCTTCCCGGTCGATGTCCGTCGTCTCGCGGCCGTCGAGGAGAATCTTGGCGCCCTGACCGGGTGCCGCTGCGACGGCGCGGACAACGCGGTCCCGCGCCTCGGCGCTGATCAACGGTCCTATCTGGCTGCCCGCGGCGTGACCGGGTCCGACGACGACCGCGCGCATCCGCTGCTGCAGGAGATCCGCGAGCTCGTCGGCGCATCCTCCGACGGCGATAGCCACGGAGACGGCCATACATCGCTGTCCCGCTGATCCGCAGGCAGCTGCGGTCAGGTGGTCGGCCGCCGCGGCGAGATCCGCGTCAGGGAGGACGACCGCGTGGTTCTTCGCGCCCCCGAGCGCCTGGACCCGTTTGCCCTCTGCTCCGGCGATCTGCGCGACGTGGCGGGCGGCCGGCGTGGACCCGACGAACGAGACCCCCGCGACATCGGGATGAGTCACCAGGGCTTCGACCGCGGTGCGGTCACCGTGTACGACGTTGAACACCCCGTCCGGCAGGCCGGCTTCCTGCCAGAGCTGTGCCAGCACCAGAGCGGCCGAGGGGACCCGCTCGCTCGGTTTGAGGACCACGGTGTTCCCGGTCGCGATGGCGACCGGGTGTGTCCACAACGGCACCATCGCCGGGAAGTTGAACGGGCTGATGCTCGCGATCACACCCAGTGGCTCGCGCACGGAAAAGGCTTCGACACCGGTACTCACTTCGTCCGAATGGCCCCCGAGCAGGTGAGTCGGCACACCGGCTGCGAACTCGACGACCTCGAGGCCACGCTGGATCTCTCCCCTGGCGTCGTCGAGCGTTTTGCCGTTTTCTTCCGTTATGAGCGCCGCCACGCGGTCGACCGACCGTTCAAGGAGCTCCCGGAAGCGGAACAAGACCCTGGTGCGACGGGAGAGCGATGTCGCAGACCACGACTCGAACGCCCGGCGTGCCGAGTCGACCGCGCGGGCGACTTCGTCCGGCGAGGCCAAGGGCACGTGACGGATCACTTTTCCCCGGGCCGGGTCGGTCACCGGTGCGGTCCGCGCCTGCGCACCGGAATACCGCTCGCCGTCGATCCAGTGCCACAGTGACTCTTCTGGCATGTGTATCTTCCTTCGCTCTCAGAGATATCCGTCGGTGGCGGACTGGCCCGCGACCTCGATCGAACCGCCCTCGTTGAACCAGGCGATCGCGCCCTTGAGCCCGCGCTGCCGGATCTGCTCGGACATCGCCTCGTTCTCCGGGGTGGTGTGGGCGATGGCGTCCCATTCCGCCCCGAACTGGAACGCGGTGCGGAACCCCTGGGTCTCCATGACCCTGTTCAACGCGAGCTTCTTCAGCCGTAGCAACGAGGCCGGCATTCGTGCGATCTTCCTGGCGGTGTCGCGAGCGTCCTCGAGCAGCCGGTCCGCGGGCACCGCGCGATTCGCCCAGCCGAGGTCAGCCGCCTCAGTGCCCGTCATCGAACTACCGGCGATGTAGGACAGTTCGCGTGCCCGCTTCATGCCGGTGAGCCACAGGCTGACGGGGCCGAGGAGCCCACCGCCGAGGGGCACGCTGGGCCAAGCGACAGAGGCGTCTTCGGCAACGATGGTGATGTCCGCGCACACGCACAGCATCGACGCCCCGCCGATGCAGTGGCCATGCACTGCTGCGATCACTGGTTTGTCCAGATCCCACAGCGCGAGCCAGCGGTCGAGGTTGCGCTTCAGCCGGGTCCAGTCGGAGTAGGCGGAACGGTGCGCGGCCGCCTTGTCCCCGGACCGCTGCACGTCGTAACCCACACTGAAGGCCCGGCCTTCGCCGCGCAGGATCACGCAGCGGACTGACTCGTCGCCGGTCAGGTCGTCGATGGTGTCGGAAAAGGCGTCCAGCATCTCGGTGTTGAACGCGTTGAGCTTCTCGGGCCGGTTGAGGAGCAGTTCGGCGACACCGTCGTCTCCGCGCTGCAGTTCGATGAGGGACATCACGGCTTCCTCGTCGTGAGTAGGTCTTCGGTCAGGTCTCGGAGCATGAGGATGTGGCGGGTCCGCAGGTGCGCGCCCAGTTCCCAGGTGATGCCGATCCCGCCGTAGGCCTGGGTGGCGATCTCGGAGGCGAGGACGCAGCGAGCCTGCGCCCAGCGGATCGCACTGGCGTCGCTGTTGTTGGCGGCGATGACGAGCGCGGTGTCCGCCTCGGCGAGCGCCAGCGTCGCGTCGGCCAGCAGGTGTTTCACGGCTTGGAACGCGCCGAGAGGGCGGCCGAACTGGGTCCGCCGCAGCGCGTAGTCCCTGGCGCCCTTGACGAGGACCCGCGCGGCACCGGTGCACTCAGCGGCCCACAGTGTGGCCAGGTGGTGTCGTGTCTCTGCCGTGAGTTCGGTCGCCGGCTCCGCGGTCACCACCACATCGAGGGTGGGCGCGAACTCGTCGGGCTCCCCCGAGACTTTCCCCGAGCCGATCGGAGTAGCGCTGTGTCCGAACGGGACACGGCCCCGGTCCGGCCGCGTCCGGCGCGGGACGACGACAGTGACCGGTTCTTCGCCGGGAGCCAGCGACCGCAGAGCGAGTGTCGTGGTGAGCGCCAGGGGCACAGCGTGAGCGCCGATGACAGCGGCTACCGCGACGAGATCGCGCAGGGACAGCCCGAACCCGCCCTCGTCCTCCGGCACGCCGAGCCGGTCCCACTGTCCCTCTTGGACAGCTGTCCAGTCGACGTCCCGCTCCACATAACGAGTGATGGACTCACCCTTGGTGATGCGGGTGAACAGTTCGTCGAGTGCCCGCGCGGCTTCGGTGCCGTCTGCGCTCGGGGCGATGTCCGTCATCGCGGCAGCCCCAGCAAGCGCTCGCCGATCATGTTCCGCTGGATCTGGGACGTGCCCGAGTAGATGGTGGCCCCTCGGCTTTCCAGATACTGATGCCGCCAGTAGTCCTCGTGCTCCGGGCAGCTCAGTGACACCCCGAATCCCGCGAGGTCCTGCCAGGTTTGGCTCCACAACAGTTTGAACACCGCGTTCACCTCAGCCTTCCGCGGTTCTCCCGGTTCCAGCGCGCGGAGCGCGTGCCATCGGATGAGCTCAACCCTCGTGCGCAATTCGCTGACCCGCGGGTCCTCCGGGGCGCAACATCGTTCGAGCCGTTGAACACCGCCGACGTAACTCACGTAGCGGGTGATGGCATCAGCCGGACCGCGTTCCTCGGTCAGCACGGCCATCGCCATCTTCCATCCGTCGTGCTCGCCGCCGACGCGCGACCGTTCGTGCACGACAGCGTCGGTGAAGTACAGCTCGGAAAATCGCGACCCGCCGGTGATCTGCCGGATCGGGCGAACCTCGACTCCGGGCTGACGCATGTCCAGCAGGAACATGCCGAGGTTGTGGTGACGCCGCTCCGTCGGCGACGTCCTGGCCAGCAGCAGGCAGAGATCGGCGTTGTCGCCGAACGAGGTCCAGATCTTGTGGCCGTTGATCCGGTACTCATCGCCTTCCCGGGTGGCGGTCGTCTTGATGTTCGCGAGGTCCGAGCCCGCTTCCGGTTCCGAAAACCCCTGACACCAGATCTCCTCGCCCGACAGGATCGGCGGCAGGAAACGACTCATCTGCTCGTCGGTACCGTGCTTCATCAGCAGCGGCCCGGTCAGCAGGCGCCCGACCCGGCCGTACCCCTCCGGCGCGCCCGCGAGTGCCGCTTCCTCGTGGAAGACGAACTCCTCACGCGGCCCGAGTCCCCGGCCGCCGTGCTGCGTCGGCCATGACAGCCCGGCATATCCGGCTTCGTAAAGCTTGCGATCCCAGTCGCGACGTACCGTGACGTCCTCCCGGTCCAGGTCGGCGGGCACGTTTTCCGCCAGCCATTTCTTCACTTCGGCACGGAAGTCGGTCATGCGCGCGCACCCCCTGGCGCCAGCGCGTCGAGCAACCGTCGGCACGCGTCGACGAATTCATCAGCCGCGAGCCCGATTCCGGCGATCTGGAACACCAGCTCGTGCACGCCGCGTTCGGCGAGGTCGTTCTCCAGCTCGCGGGCCCGCTGGTCGATGTCCGCGGGCGTCCCGGTGAGGCAGAAGTCCTCGACCATCTCGTCTGGCACGTGTGCGGCCAGCTCCTGCCAGGACAACGTGGGCTCGGCGCGGAAGGTGTCGCGAATCGTGGTCACCGTCTTCGCCCAGCGCCCGCCTTCGACGACCGGCGCGTAGCTGGGGGTGGTGAAGTAGAACGCGAGGTTGCGGCGCGCCAGTTCCCTGGCCTCGCCGGCGTCCTCGTGCACTGACGTCACCCGCCACGCCGCGATCTGCGTTTTTTCGCCGAGCGCCGGTCGAGCCACTCGGTCCAGATAGGGGAGGTAGGACACCAGCGGGTGTAACGCGACGCCATCGCAGCTGGCCGCCGAGTCCTGCAGCATCCTCCGATTGACCCCGGAGCCGAACACCTCCAGCGGCGGCAGCTCCTGCAGCTCACCGGACACCAGTGGCGTCGGCACGCTCGCCTGGTAGAACGGCCCGTTGTAGGACAGTCCGCTCTCGGCCGACCACGCGGCACGGAGCAGCCGCACGTAGTCGGCCAGCCGCGGCCCTGGGTGGTCGAAGTCGTGGATGCCGTATCGCCGGGTGCGCATGCCTTTCGTGCCCGCGCCGAGCCCGAGGGAGAATCGGCCGCCGGTCGCAATGTGCGCGTCCGCCGCCGCGGCCGCCATCGCCAGCGGGGCACGCGTGAAGGCGTAGGAGATTCCCGTGGCCACCTTGATTCGCTCCGTGTGCAGGCCCAGCGTGACCGCCCGCACGAGCGCGTCCCGCGGGGTCGACTCGGTGGTCCACAACCGGTGGAACCCCGCGGCCTCCGCCTGACGGGCCACCTCGATCAGCGGCCGGAAAGCGTTGGTGGACAACACCAGCGAACGTTGCACAGCACACTCCTGTTTCAGCTCAGCGGACGGCGACCGGCGCGGCGGGGGACCCTGCGGCGCCCGAGATCGACAGGGGCACGGACAAGAAGAAGAAGCTCCACCTGCCGTCTTCCGCGCAGGCATCGGCGAGCGCGTCGAAGTCGAACAGCTCCCCCAGTGGGATGCCGAGCGCAGCAAGGGCTCTGCGGTGGAGACTGCCTACCGAGGGATCACCGGGCGCCACCTCGACAGCGGGGTTGTCGCACGCGACCGCGGCCACGTGCCAGTCCCACAGCTGCTCCGCCATCTCCTCGCCCGCCGCCAGTCCGGTAGCCGACGGACGACCACCGGCGGCGACCTCTTCCCTGGCTTTCCGGTCCAGCGCCCGGTACTCGCCGATCCATCCGGTACGCACGCACAGCACGTCACCCGGCCGAACCGCCACATCCTGCCAATCCGCGACCCGCCGCAACTCCTCCGCGGAAACGCTCCGGCCCGTGAACGCGGACGGCGGGCTCCCTTGGTGTTCGAGCCATCGGCGCACGTCCAGCAGCACCCCGCGGCCGACGATCCCCGCCTTGGCCCAGTGCTGGATGCCCAGCCGCTCGCCCAGTTCCGGCGGATCCGCGGTCTGCCCGCCGTAGAAGCCGAACTCACGGAACCGCACGTGCCGGAAACCGTCCCACTGCGTCGATCCCTGCGGGTGGAAGGCATCCAGCCGGTCGTCCCAGCCATTCCGTCCGGTCTGGAACTGCTTGTGCTGCAAGGCTTCGCGGCCGTAGAACGGCGGGTCCGGCAGCTCCGCCGGCAGCTGCAGCCCGATCCGCGTCCCGGTGCGGATCTCGGCGGCGGCCGCGGCGACCCTGGCGTCCGTCAGCAGGTTCAGAGTGCCGAGGTCGTCGCCGGGACCGAACACGTCCCAGGCGTGCCGCACGTCGGTGGCGCCTGCCTTGGGCAGCTCGCCGTACTTGGGCAGACCACTGCCGTCCATCGACACCCGTCCAATCCGACTCATTTCTAGGATTTTTCCTAACGACTGTTAGGACGACACTAACAGAGCGTCGGAACCAGTGACAAGAGTTGCTTCCCCGGGCAGCACGGGGAGCGATCCAGCGGGCAGGAGTCATCGCCCGGCGAGACGGGTGGTGTCTTCGCCGTGGCGGGAAGCGGACCGGGAGGCCGCGCCCGTCAGAGCTGCGGCCGGCTCCATTTCGCCGCCAGCTTCGGCGCGAGGATGCCGCGCACCACCTGCTCGGCATAAAGATCCCCGATGTCCTCGGGGGTCAGCTCGCCGTCGTCGTGGTACCACGTCGCGGCGCCACGGCCGATGGCCAGCACGCCGAAGGCCGTGACGGTCACGTCGACCTCCCGGGCGGAACCCGCGTCCACGGCGCGGCCGATGGTGTCGCGGAAGAGGTCTTCGATGCTGCGGCGCAAGGACAGTATCCGGGGCCTCTGCCGGTCGGCGAGCTCGCGGATCTCGGTGAAGACCACCTTGGTCTGGTCGCGATGACGACAGTGTGAGATGACGTTTTCCCGGACCAGGACGTACAACTGGTCCAGCGGGCGGTCGCCGGGAACAGCGGCGACAGCAGCCTCGAGGCGTGCCAGCAGTTCACTGTTGCCGAACTCCATCAGGTCGAACAGCAGCGACTGCTTCGACGCGATGTGCGTATAGAGGCTGGGCACCTCCAGCCCCACCGCCTCCGCGATGTCGCGCAGGCTGGTGCGCGCGTACCCGCGCTCGGCGAAAAGCCGGAGGGCGTGCTGGTAGATCAGGGACTTCGTCTCCCGGCGCGGAGCCCGCGCGGCGACGATCCGGTCGGCGAAGTCCTGGGACACGCACCCTCCCCCTGTCGATTCCGGCCGCACCGCGCGCGCGGTCGCCTTCACCTCGGTCCGCAACCATACCGACCCACTAGCCGAGTGGCAATGAGCGTCGATCCTAACGCCGATATGGTGGAGAGCTGAGCCTCACTCCGCACCGGGGAGGTCCGGTAACTCCCGGGACGCGACGTCCCAGGCTTCGTCGGCCGGCACGCCGACCATGCCGAGCATGGTCTGCGCGAAGGTTTCTTCCACGTGGGCCGCGCTCTCCCTGGACAGGGTGTAGCGGAGGGTTGACAGGAGCGCGCCGAAGACACACGCGGTGGCCAGCTCGATGTCGGGAATGGTGAAGCGGCCGCTGTCCACCCCCTGGCGAAGATCGCGCGCGCAGCGCGGTCCCAGGATCGCAAGGAGCTTCGGGTGGGCCACGCCGAGCCGGACGACGAACCAGCCCCACACCGGATCGGTGACGGCCTGGCGGACCAGATGGCGCAAGGAGAACGAAAACACTTCGGCCGGGTCGGACAGGGACGCGGTGAGTTTGTCGAGCCGCGCACCGACCGACTCGATGGACTCCTCGACCACCGCCTCCACGATGTCGTCGCGCGATCGGAAGTAGTTGTAAAACGTGCCGGCGCCGAGGTCCGCCGCTTCGGTGATCTCCGACAACCCCACACCGTCGACCCCGTGCACGGCCACTAGGTTCTTGGCCGCGGCGATCAGCCGGGCACGCGTCTGTTCGCGGCGCCGCTGCTGCCGCGAGGAGTCCGGCACAGAGGAAGCGGGCACGGCCCCACGCTACGGCAAGCCAACTCCTGGCGCACACTCCTCAAGTGAGCGATTTCTCGACACTGAGGACTTCCTCAATTATGAGTTCTATGTCAGGCTTGTGCGATGTCGCTGCGAAACGCTGCTCGACTGGAGGTCGGTCGCGGCCTCGGGCCGGCGCACGCGGAGTTGGTTCACCAACCCGGTCCGGAGCGACAGCGGGGTGAGTTGATGGCGTTGCCGGGCGAGCCGGGAGCCACCTGATCGGACGGTGCGTACGGATCGACAACGAAGTGACCGCATCCGGCGCGGCAAGCACAAGCACACCTCGACACCGTCCTCGATGGACTCCACCAAGAAGCGAGATCGCGATGGAATTCGACCACGTCACCCTCGGGCAGCGGGTGCGGTTCGGCACCAACCGCGCCGCCGACAACCTCGTCGCAGAAGTTGATCGACTGGGCGCCAAGCGCGTCATGGTCATCGCCTCACGCCACGAAGCGCCCATCGCCGAGGCCGTCACCGCGGGGATCGAAACCGGAGTGTGGCACGACGACGTCGCTCCCCACGTGCCGATCGCGAAAGCGGAGCACGCGCGCTCGGTCGCCGCCGAACACGACGTGGACCTCGTCGTCAGCGTGGGCGGCGGATCCACGACCGGGCTGGCCAAAGCCGTCGCGATGACCACCGGGTTGCCCATCGTCGCCGTGCCGACAACGTACGCGGGCTCGGAAGCCACCAACGTGTGGGGAATCACTGAATCCGCACGCAAAACCACCGGGGTCGACGACAAGGTGTTGCCCACCACCGTGATCTACGACGCGGCCCTCACGCTCTCGTTGCCGGTGGACCTGTCCATCGCGTCCGGGCTCAACGGCATGGCGCACTGCGTCGACTCGATGTGGGCCCCGCGCACAGACCCGATCAACCAGGTGCTCGCCGCCGAAGGCATTCGTGCGCTCGCGGAGGGGCTAGCCGTGATCAAGGCAGATCCGCGGAACTTGACCGGCAGGGAGAACACCCTTTACGGGGCTTATCTTTCCGCCGTCGCGTTCGCCTCCGCCGGCTCCGGGCTGCACCACAAGATCTGCCACGTGCTCGGTGGCGCCTACGACCTGCCGCACGCCCAGACCCACGCCGTCGTGCTGCCCTACGTGCTCGCCTTCAACGCCCAAGCCGCGCCGGAGTCGGAAAAGCGAATCGCCGCGGCCTTCGGTGCCGCCACGGCCGTCGAAGGCCTCAACACCCTGCGAGCCGCGCTCGACGCGCCACGAGCGTTGAAGGACTGCGGCATGGCCGAGGAGAACATCCCTGAGGCAGCCGATCTGATCTTGCCCGTCGTCCCGGACTCCAACCCGCGCACGGTGGACCGGGAAAGCCTCGAAGAGCTGCTGCGCGCCGCGCACGCAGGAAAGGACCAATGGTGAGCATCGAGCAGAGCGCCGTCGAACAGCACATCGTCGAAACCGTGGTCGCTTCGTTCGAGGGCACGCCGGACCCCCGTCTCAAGCAGGTACTGCAGTCGCTGACCCGGCACCTGCACGCGTTCATCCGCGACGTGCGCCTGACCGAGCCGGAGTGGAACGCCGCGATCGAATTCCTCACTCAGGTGGGACACATCACCGACGACAAAAGGCAGGAGTTCGTGCTCCTGTCCGACGTCTTCGGCGCATCCATGCAGACGATCGCAGTCAACAACACGGCCTACAAGAACGCCACCGAAGCCACCGTGTTCGGCCCCTTCTTCGTCGACGACGCACCAGAAATCCCGCTGGGTGGCGACATCGCCGGCAACGCCGAAGGACAGCCGTGCTGGGTCGAGGGCACCGTCACCGACACCGACGGGAACCCCGTGCCCCACGCCCGCATCGACGTATGGGAATGCGACGAGGACGGCTTCTATGACGTCCAGCACCGCGACGGGCGCGTCGGCGGGCGGGCGCGCCTCCACTCCGACGCGAACGGCGAGTACCGGTTCTGGGCACTCACCCCGGTGCCCTACCCCATTCCGCACGACGGCCCGGTCGGCAAACTCCTGCAGTCGGTCGGCAGGTCACCATACCGCGCCTCCCACCTGCACTTCATGGTCGTCGCGAACGGCCTGCGCACTCTGGTCACGCACATCTTCGTGGAAGGCGACAAGCAGATCGAGATCGGTGACAGCGTGTTCGGCGTCAAGGAATCGCTGATCAAGAAGTTCGAGCTGCAGGAAGCGGGCACGGCCACCCCGGACGGCCGCGACCTCGACGGCCGGTCTTGGACGCGGACCCGGTTCGACATCGTTCTCGCACCCGCCGACGTCTGACGTCAGCCGTGGGGGTCGTCCGGGGAGATCTCCACCACGAATTGGGCTCGTCGGGCTCCATGACCCACAACCGGTGGAGGTTCTCCACCATGGTGCGGAACTTTTGACCTGACCACGTGAACCGGCCACGCGAAGAAGCACCGGTCGACACTTCGGGGCAACGGCACACGTTTCCGTGATGACGCATCGCTGGGGCGGCACGCGGAACCCGCGCGCCGCCCCGGCAAGTGGTCAGGCCTGCTTGCCCGCGGCTTCGACGCGGCCGCTGATGAACCGCTGAACCGTGCGGATCTGCTCGAGAGCGTCCAGATCACGATCCCAGTGGTGGCCCTCGTACTCACACGAGATGAACCCGTCGTACCCGCCTGCGACCAGGATCGAGATGATCTCCGGGAAACGCACGGCGGAGTCGGTACCGCTGTCGTCGATCCCGAAGAACTTGCCGTGCACGTGGACTATGTGCGGCAGGATCTCCTTGAGCGCCTCGGGTTCGCCGTGTCCGAAGTAGATCCCACTTTCGATCGCCATGACCTCGCCGAGCTTCCCGCCGCCGAGTTCGGCCACCTCTTCCGCGATCACCCTGGACGAAACCCTGTCCTGCCAGCGCGCGAGAACGTGGTCCACGATCTTGTCCGGCACGCCCTGCTCCCGGAACCGCCGGGCGTAAACTGTCGCCGGCGAGTGGCACATCGTCCCGCAGTCGGGCGTGAACCCCAGGTAGGGCGAGTCTGCACGCTTGACCTGCTCGATCACCGGCTCCAGCGTCTCGACCGTCATCGGTGCATGAATTTCCATGCCCATCTTCACGTCGTACCGCTCGGCGTAGGGCAGCATGTCCTCCAGCACGACGTTGGACAGCGGCATCCGGATCACTTTGAAGCCCAGGCGTGCCGCGGCCCGGATCTGCCTGGCCAAGTAGTCGATCTGCTCGTCCCGTGGCGCGTACTGCCCCTTGAGACGAGACCCGTCGACGTACGCACCATAAGCACTCGGCCGCAGGTCGTGCCGCTCGACCAGCCGGTTGAACCGGGCTTCGAACTCCGGCGAAAGGTCGGGGAAGCCGCGGATCATCTGCGGTCCGACGACTTCGACTCCCTGGCCCGGGCCCAGCGAACCGACGGCGGCCATGCAGTCGTCGAACGAGTAGCGGTACGTGTAGTAGTCAGCGTTGAAGCTGTAGAGAGTGACACCAAGCTTGGGAAGCCCCATCAGAGGTCCCCTCCTTCGAAGCGGACGGAACGCGTGTACTCGGCGGTCTGGGTGAACTCGGGCTCGTCACTCGGATCCGCTCGGTACGGGATGCGCAGCCCGAGGCTGATCGCGACCGTGTGCTCACCGGGCTGCACGCCGTTCTTGTTGGGAATGCGCGCTTCCGCGGTGTCGAGCTGGAACCACCACGTGTTGTCGAGGCTTTGCACCTCGGCGAGTGAATGGAAACCGTCCCCCACACCGATCGTCACGTCGTCCGGAGCGATCGGTGTGCCGTCGATCGCCAGCTCGAGCTCGTTGACACAGGACAGCGGCAGCGCGCGATACCAGGGAAGCCGCAGGTTCAGGGACAGGACGGAGCTACCATCCCGTTCCTTCCGCAGCTCCGCCCTCTCGGGCAACACCAATTCGTCGAACATCTTTGTCCTCCCAAGGATCCGCGGACAGCACGAGAAACGCCTTGCTTCGCCCGAAGCTTATGCTTGATATATGCATAAGTCAACGTCGCCTTGCCACACGCGCGCCGACACTGGCGAGCTAGACCGCGCTTCGCCGCCGCAATACCCTTGACTTACGCGCGAGCAACGCTAAAGTGATCTGCGACTCTCGGGCGGCGGCGCCTACTGGCACAGGGAGGTTCACCGGTGACCCGCCCCCGCGTGCGCCTGAGCGCGCCGGCGGCGAACCACTCGGCCCGGCCCGACGGACCTCGATCCCGGGAACCTCGTGCGGGCCTGCGCGCCATTGATCCTCATAGGCGTGGCGTACTCGGCGGTCGACATCCGGTACGCCGCGGTCGGTATCGCTGATCTGGGTTGTCGCGCGCAGCGAGGTTTCTTGCAAGCCGCGGGTTCCGGTGTTCTTCCAGACGCGGCTCATGTGACTCCACATCGGACTGAAGGTCACACAGCTTCCTGAGCATCCCGTGGAATTCGCCGACGTTGCCTTACCTGGCAGCGTCGCGGCCCACACGGAGATCGACCTTTTGGCCTTCTCCCACGGACTCTCTCGTTCCGCCTCTTGGCACCTGGCCGTGCCATTGCTAGCATCGCCCTAACGCGCGCTAGGCATCTCCTAGTGAGCACTAGGCTCTTCTCGAGTGCCGAGGCATAGCCGAGGACACGCACGACAACGACGTTGAGCTTTCAGTCGACCACATCGCATCGGGAGACATCATGTCCTCTGTTCGACCCGCACTGCCACCGGACGGGAATTCTCCGTCGCTCCGCGCGAGACTGGACCGGCTGCCCGTACGCGGCCCCGTGCTCCTCGTCATCGTGGTGGCCGCGGTCTCCTACGCCTTCGAATTCGCGGACATGCTCGCCCTCGGCTCCGTGTCCGCCCCCGTGCAGAAGGAGCTCGGGATCTCGTTGTCGCAGTTCGGAACCGTGGTGTCGGCCACCTACCTGGGGCTGATGATCGGGGCCTCCAGCGCCGGCTGGATCGCGGACCGGTGGGGCCGCAAGCGCATCTTGATCGCGGGCCACGTGGTGACCGCACTCGCTTCGCTGGCGGCGGCACTGGCGACAGGCCAAGGGAGCCTGCTGATCGCGCGGCTCGCCGGAGGAATCGGCATGGGGACGCTCTACGTGATCGCGTTGACCTATCTGGTCGAACTCGTTCCGTCCCATCGCCGCGGCGCGGCGGTCGCCGGAACGTACTTCGTCGGAAGCCTTGCCGTCACCGGAATCACGGCGTTCGCACGCGTCGTCGTGCCATCCGGCCCGGATGGCTGGCGATTCGTGTTCGGCATCGGGGTGATCGGCATCCTCACCCTCTTCGCGCTCTTCCGTCTCCCCGAATCGCCGACCTGGTTGAAATCGCGGGGGCTACGCGAAGAGGCTGAAGCGGCTGTCGCCAAGCTGGAGCGCGCGGCGACACGCGGTGGCACAGCCCTGCCCGAGCCCGTCGCCACGGTGGAACCCGCGGCACCGGCCGGGCCCGGCAGTCCCGCGACCACCTTCCTGCGAGCGGGCCTGGTGCACCCCCTGGTTCTGCTCATGCTGATCTGGATCGCCCAGACCGCGATCGTGCAACTCATGGCGACGTGGGTACCGACGATCCTGGGACTGCGAGGTTTCTCCGTCGAACGCAGCCTGACCGTCTCGACGCTCCTGACCATCGGCACCCTCGTCGGGTCGCTCGCCGCGACGTTCCTGGCCAAGCGCGTCCAGGGTTTGCGCGCCGCCGTCGTGTTGGCGTCCCTGTGCGCCGTCGCGGGCGGGCTCCTCGGTTTCACCGGCGACGTCACACTGGTCATCCTCTGTGGCTCGGTCCACGCGATCCTTTTCGGAGTGTTCAGTCCGCTGCTCAACCGCATCACCTCCGAGCAGTGGCCGACCGAGCTGCGGGGACGGGGCAGCGGGCTGGCCTACTCCGCGGGCCGGCTGGCGGCCATCGCGCTCCCGCTGACGTTCACCGCGGTGGTGAGCAGCCTTGGCCCCGACGCGTTCGGCTGGGCGCTCATCGTGTTCTGGTCCGTCGTCGTGCTGGGGTGCGCCGCTCTGGCACAGCTGCGCCGGAACCGTCGCGGCAGCCAGGGATCGGCACAGCTGTCTGTCAGGCAACTCGCGAAAGACTGAGCACGGATTTCCGGTCGGTCGGGCGTGAGAGCAGCTCGCCACCCACGCCCGACCGACCGGTCCGCGCTGGGCGTGACGTCCGGATCGGGATCACCTGTCGCAGTAGGTGCGCACGAGCTCGACGGTGCCGTCGTCGTCGCCGAGCGCGCCCATGAGCGGAGGTGATCGCTGTGTCAGGTCGCGTCCGGCAGGACGATGTCGAACCGGGTCCTGGTCCACGTGGCGGTGCCCAGCTCGCGGCCGTCCGGTGTCGGCGCACCGGCCGGCTGCTCGGTGAAGTCCGCGATGAGCGAGTCCCGCACCCCGAACACCGCGTCCCGGTCCAGGTACTCGCCGCCGCGCACGAAGATGTGCGTGATCAGCGTGCGCTTGCCCGGTGCGCTGACCTTGAAGTGCAGGTGCGCGGCGCGCATGTGCGACCGGCCCGTGGCGTCGAGCAGCGCGCCGACCGGGCCGTCGTGCGGAATCGGGTAGGGCACCGGGGTCAGCGCCCAGAACCGGTAGCCACCGTCGGCGTCGCTGAACAGGTGCCCACGGGCGGCGACGCGGTCGTCGCGGTACTGCACGTCGTAGAACCCGTCTTCGTCGCACTCCCAGACTTCCAGGCGGGCGCCGGGAATCGGCTTCCCCGCGGTGTCGGAGACGGTGCCCTCGACCCAGCACGGCTGCCCGGCCGCACCGCCGGAGATGTCGCCGCCCAGCGGGACTTCCGGTGATCCTTCGGTGAAGAACGGGCCGAGCACCGTGGCCTCGGTCGCGTTCGCGTCGGCCTCGTTGTTCATCGAGACCGTCTGCATCGACGCGCCGAACACGTCGGACAGCAGCACGAACTCCTGCCGCTTGTCATCGGTGATGTGACCGGCGGCGGTGAGGAACTCGATGGCGCGGGCCCACTCCTGCTCGGTCAGCCGCACCTCACGCAGAAACGCGTGCAGGTGCCTCGTCAGTGCCTGCATGACGAACTTCAGCCGTGGGTCCCCGGTGCCGTCGAAGGAGGCCAGGACCTCCTGGACCAACGCCTCTTCCCGTGCCTGCTGCGTGTCGCCCACTGCTCAGTTCTCCCTTTCCGTCGACGGGGTTCGTGGATCGGCGCCCTCCCACGCCGCGTGCAGCAAACGCCGCACGTCCCCGGCTGTCACCGCGCGGGGATTGCCCTCCGGTACCGACTCGAGGATCGCGGGCACCACGGGGTCGATGTCACGCTCTTCGAACCCGTAGTCCCGCAACGCCTTCGGCGCGTCGACAGCCTGCCGGAGCCGGTGCAGCCCCTCGATCGCCGACGAGGCGCCGAAGGCCGCGGCGAGGCGTTCCTCGGCTTCGGGTGCCGCGGGCGCGTTGAAGGCGAGCACGTGGGGCAGGACCACGGCGTGGGTCTGGGCGTGCGGGAGGTTGTACCGGCCGCCCAGGACGTGGCAGATCTTGTGGTGCAGCCCGGAACCCGCCGAAGAGAACGCCCGCGCCGACAGGTAGGTCGCGTACAGGGCCTGCTCTCGTCCGGCCAGCCCGGTGGGTTCCGCCGTGATCTTCGGCAGTCCGGCGGCCAGGGCACGTGCTCCCTCGGCCGCCAGGACGCGGTCGATCGGGTCGGCCCGCGGGCCCCACATCGAGTCTACGCAGTGCGCCAGCGCGTTCAGTCCGGACGCGACACTCATCGGCACGGGCAGCGACACCGTCAGCGCGGCGTCGTACACCACCGCGCGGGGCAGGACGCGCGCGTCGGTCCCGGTGGTCTTGCGGCCGTCCTCGGTCAGGCCCCACACGCTGGTCGCCTCCGAACCGGCGTAGGTGGTGGGCACCGCGACGACGGGCAGGCCGGTGGTGAGCGCGACCGCCTTTCCCAGGCCGGTCGTGGAACCCCCGCCCACGGTCACCACGAGGTCCACTCCGCGGTCGCGGGCGGCGTTCCGCGCCCGTTCCGCGACGGCGAGCGGGACGTGCATCGCGACGTCGTCGTGCCGGTGCACCACCGGAAGGCCTGCGGTCACCTCCTCCGCGAGGCGGGCTTCCGGTGGCGCAGCGATCACCATCACCCGCGACGCGCCCAGACGGTCCACCTCCTCCCCCAGCGCGCCTGCCGCTTCCCCGGACGCGAACCGCACCCGCTGCGGCGGACTCTCATGCACGAACCGCATCTGTCCGTTCCTTCCGGTCGTCGTCCGCGCCCCGTGAACGCGGAACGAGGGGAATCGCGACGGCCGCGACGACGGCCGGGATCGCGAACCCGTAGAAACTCCAACCCGCTCCGAGGGTTCCGTTCTGCACAGCGGTCACGAGCAGCCCGCCGTAGGTCGGGCCGATGATGCCGCCGATCCTGCCCACCGCCAGTGCCCAGCCCAGAGCGGTCGCCCGCGCGGCCGGCGGGTAGTGGCCGCCCACGAACGCGTTGACCAGTGTCTGGGTGTTCGCGCCGAAGCCCGCCACCGCCGTCAGGACCAGCAGTGGTCCCGCCGGAGGACGGGACGCCAGCAGCAGCACCGACACCGCGGCCACCAAGAAAGCGCCGGCGACCACCAGCCGCTCCCCGATCCGGTCCGCCAGCGCGCCCGCCGCGATGACGCCGACGACCGCGCCCGCATTGAAGACCAGCAGGAACACCAGCGAGGAGCCCAGTGAGTAGCCGGACCGCCGCATGACCTCCGGCAACCAGGTGTTGAGCCCGTAGACCAGGAGCAGTCCGATCAGGGAAATCAGCCAGAACACCACCGTGCCTCGGAGGTACCGGCGGGAGAACAGGAGCCGGATCGATTCGAGGGCCCGCGGTCGTTCCGCCGCGGTCGCGGCGACGCCGGGCACTTCGATCCGGTAGCGAGCGGCGTAGCGGCGGGCTTCCTCCTCCCGCCCGCGGGCAACCAGGAACGACACCGATTCCGGCAGCAACCAGTACGCCAGCGGCAGAATCAGCACGAGCGGCGCGGCACCGAGGAAGAACATCATCCGGAATCCGCCGGCCGGCAGCACGACGAGGGCGAGCACCGCGGCGAGCACGCCGCCGGCCGAGTAACCCGAGTACATCAGCGCGTTGTGCAGCTGCCGCCGCGCGGACGGCGAGTACTCGATGGTCAGCGCGATGGCCGTCGGTACGACTCCGCCCAGGCCCAGGCCTGTCGCGAAACGCAGCAGACCGAAGACCGCGGGGTTCGGGGCCAGGCCCGTCAGCGGCATCGCCACCGAGAACCAGGCCAGGCAGCTCAGCATGATCCGCCGCCGCCCCAGTACATCGGTCACCGTGCCGGCCACCAGGGCACCGAGCAGCATCCCGACCAGTGCGAGGCTGCCGATCCGCCCGGCCTCGGCCGCGTCCAGTCCCCAGGCCCGGTAGCGCAGCAGGTCCGGCAGCACGCTGCCGAAGGCGATCAGGTCGTAACCGTCGAAGACGATGGTCGCCCAGCAGATGCCCAGAACCCAGTACACACTCCGTGTTCTCACCTCTGTCTCCTCCTGACGGCGTTGTCAGCGGTACCGGTGCTCAGCCCGAGAACGCCGGGGTGGCGTCGGGGTCGTACTCGTAGATCCAGCCGTTGGCGACCAGCGGATCGCTGTCCGCGAACGCCGCGTCCCGGGCTTGCTGGTCGGGGCCGTCGGGCAGGTGGTTGATGTGCGACCGCCCGCGGCTGATCTGCTGCAGCTTCGTGGTGCGTGAAATCCGCAGCGCTTCGTAGCGCTGGAGCGCCCCGGACGGATCGGTGGCGTCCGCGGCCAGGCACCGGGCCAGTACCGCGGCGTCTTCGAGTGCCTGTGCCGCGCCCTGTGCGAAGAACGGGAACATCGGGTGCGCGGCGTCCCCCAGCAGCGTCACCGGACCGTGGCTCCACCGGGACAGTGGCGCCCGGTCGAGCAACGCCCAGCGTCCCGGCACACCGCCCGCGCGGATCAGCTCGAGCAACCGCGGGTCCCACCCCTCGAACTCGGCCAGGAACTCCTCGACCGTCGCGGTCGCCGACCACGACTCCACCGAGTAGTCCCCGGCCGGGGCGAACGCGACGAGGTTCACCAGTTTCCCGGCGCAGATCGGGTAGTGCACCAGGTGGTGGTCCGGACCGATCCAGAGTGTCTGCGCGTTGCGGCGGGCCAGTGACGGCGCCCGTTCCGCCGGTACCAGCGCACGGAACGCGCACATCCCCGAGTACACGGGGGCGGGTGACCCGGTGAGAGCGCGGCGCACGACCGAGTGGACACCGTCGGCACCGATCACGACGTCGGCCTCGACGACCTCGCCGTCGTCGAAGCGCAGCGCCGGACGGTCACCGCGCTGCATCAGTTCGACGCATCGCCTGCCCAGCTGGATTGCGCCGTCGGGAACGGCCGCCCGGACGATCTCGAGCAGGTCCGCGCGGTGCACGGTGTAGGTCTGCTCGCCGTAGAGCCTTTCGCAGGACGCCGTGAGTTCTTCGGCGGACAGCACGGTGCCGTCCTGCCAGCGGCGGAACTCCCAGCCGACGTCCAGCCGCACGGCCCGCCGCTCCAGTTCCCCGAGTACGCCGAGCCGGCGCAGCAACCGGGCGGCGTTGGGCGCCACGACCAGGCCCGCGCCCACCTCCTTCAGCTCGGGTGCCTGCTCGTACAGCCTGCACGGCAGACCTGCCCGGTGGAGGAACGCGGCGGCCGCGAGACCGCCGATCCCGGCGCCGACGATGGCGATCTCGGGTGTACTGCGACGTTGGGTCATCTCCACTCCACTCCCGCGCTTCCTCGGCCGGATGTTGCCGGACCACGGGGGCGAACGGGCGGGGGTGGTCGTTCAACGAACATCGGTTCGAGCCGGAACACATAGCTCGTTCACAGTGTTCACCGGACTGGTCCTCAGGAACCGCCCCTACGGTCCGAAAACGGGTTTTTCCCGAACCGACCGAAGGAGAATGTGAATGCATGACGACGACCGCCCGGTGGGCAGTGTGGTCAGCCGGCGCCGGGCACTGGCCATCCTCGGTGGCACAGGCGCCGTGCTGACCCTCACCGGAGCAGGCATCGCGCAAGGCAGCACACCGGCGGAAGCCGGCCGGACCGTCGACTGCGTCGCCAAACCCGAAGCGATCGAGGGCCCGTACTTCGTCGACGAAATGCTCAACCGCTCCGACATCCGCAGCGACCCCTCCGACGGCTCCGTGGTCGAAGGCATCCCGCTGCGGCTCGACCTGCAGGTGCTCCAGGTCAACGGCCGGTGTGCCCCGCTCCGCGGCGCGCAGGTCGACATCTGGCAGTGCGACGCACGGGGCATCTACTCCGACATGGCGGTGGAGAACACCACGGGCAAGAAGTACCTGCGCGGGTACCAGCTGACCAACGGCGCGGGCAACGTCCGGTTCACCACGATCCTGCCGGGCTGGTACACCGGCCGGACCGTGCACATCCACATCAAGATCCGCACCACCGGCACCGACGGCAACCCGTACGAGTTCACCTCGCAGCTCTACTTCACCGAGGAGTTCAAGGCCACCTACCTCAACACGGCGCCCTACATCGACGAAGGCGCACCGGACACCACCAACGACACCGACTTCATCTACGCCGAGGGCGGTGACCAGATGGTCCTGCGCCCCCGCAGGCTGGGCCACGGCTACAGCGCGAACTTCGCGATCGGCCTCGACCTGTCCGACACGGCCGTCGGCGCCGACGACAGCGACACGTCCGGTGGCCTCCCGCCGGGCGGCACGCCCCCGCCGGCTTCGTGATCCTGGCGGTGTGGCCGCCCGCGTGCCACGCGGGCGGCCACACCGCGGTTGCCCTCCGGTCAGCCCTCACGCATTCCCGACGGCCAGATGCCCTGTTTGCCCGGGGAGAGGATGCCCGCGGGGTCGACCGCATCCTTGATCTTCTCGACGAACCTGCGGTACGCGTGGTGACCGAAGGAGAACTGGTCGGCGGCCAGGTCCATGAAGTCCAGGTGCGAGCGGTACGGGCCGTACCCGCGTTTTCCCGCCTCCTGGATCAGCTTCGCGACGATGTCGTAGACCTTGCGGGTGCCCTCCTCGTCGCGGAAGTCGAAGTTGCTGCCACTGACGTAGATCCCGCTACGCGCGTTGATCGCCATCAGATCGGTCTTGTAGTCCAGCCCGGCTTCCTCGACCAGGGGCCGGAACGTCTTGACGAACTCCAGGACTTCGGTGCCCCGCAACGGAACCACGGGTGCGAAGTCCATGTGCCCGCCGTAGTTCCCGGCCGCCCAGCCCGCCATGCCGACGAGGTCGAGGCTCGGCACGCCGGTCACCACGCGATCGGAAGCGCTTTCCAGCTCCCGCGCGCCGTCCGGGGTCGTCTTCTCCCCACGGATCTTCGCACCGGGGATAGTGGAGAACGCTGCCCGCACTTTCTCGAACTTGTGGTCCACGATCGCACTGTCGCCCCACAGCGCCATCCGCAGCATCCAGCGCCCGATGCCCAGTTCCCGGCCGATCCGGTCGAGGACCTCCTCGGGCATGGGGCCTTCGCCGTCGTACCAGTCCTTGCGGTTCGACACCATCGCCGCGGCGCTCGGGGTGTTGAAGATGCAGGGCACGCCTTCGACGGTGCGGTCGAGCAGCAGCGCGCGCAGCGTGTCGACGAGGGCGCGGATGTCGTCCTCGGCGTCGACGGTGACGGTCACGGGCATGATGGCCTCGGGCTGTGGCTGGAGCCACACGCCCATCTTCGTGACGATGCCGAAGTTCGACTGCATGAACAGCTGGTCCAGAGACGGCCCGAGACCGCGCCGGTACAGGTTCCAGGTCGCGCTGCCCGGCACGCCGCCCATCCCGGTGCGCAGCACCTGCCCGTCGGCGAGCACAACCTCCATCCCGCACGGAGCCTGGAAGTCCTGACCGTACCCCAGATACGTGACGCCGTGGTCGAGCGAGTTGCCGATGAGGCTGCCCCAGCCGATGTCGGGCACCGAGAGCATCAGCGGGTGGCCACCGGCCACGAGCGCGTCGTGCAGCTGCTGGAAGCTGACGCCGGGCTCGACGCGCGCGTAGGACAGGTCGTCGTCGATCTCGAGGATCTTGTTCATCCGGCGCAGGTTCACCGTCACTGAGCCGTTCAGCCGCGGACCCGCGCCACCGTAACCGTTGTTGCGTCCCTGACTGTTCGTCCACAGTGGAACGCCGTGCTCGGCGGCGACCCGCACGATCGCCTGGATCTCCTCCACCGTCTCCGGCTGCAGCACGACCGAGGGCCGGTAGTCCGTCCAGCCGGCGGGCTGGAACGGGTCGCGAAACTCGTCGAACTCCGCGCCCGAGGTTAGGACGTGGCTCGCGCCGACGATGCCCTCGAAACGGCTGATCGCCTTCGCCAGCTCGGCCTCACTCGGACCATGCACTCGTACCATGCTCACTCTTCCTCTCCCTCACGCGCCGGTGACCCGGCGCGCGATCTTCCGGATGTCCTCGTCGGACAGCACCGCGCCGCTCGCGGCCATCTCCTCCCGGCAGGCGCGCAGGATGTCGCCGACCTGGTCGTTGCTGGGGTCCAGGCCGAGTTCGGACAGCTTGTCCGCCAGCGTGTAGGGGCCGCTGAACGGTGTGAACGGCACCGTCCGCTCGTTGCCGACGGAGCTCGGCTCCAGACAGTTGTGCAGGAGCGTGTCGACCGTGACCTCCTGCGTGATGAAGTCCAGCCCACCCCAGTTGAAGGCCAGCGGCCCGGTGACCGGATGGTTCCAGGCGACCCGGTAACCCGTCAGCTCCTCGCCGGCACGGGCCAGCGCGGTCAGCTCGGACATCCTGACCCCGGTCGCGACCCCGTAGAGGACCTCGAACGCGAGCGTCGTCGCGGCGAGGTCGGCGTTGCCGGGACCACCGCAGTAACCGTTGGCCGACAGCTCGATGGTGCGCGCGCCCGCACGCACGGCCGCGACCGCGCAGGCCACCGCGAGGCCGAACGTGTTGTGCGGGTGCAGCCCGACCTCGACGTCCGGAGCCAGCTCCCGCACCCGGCTGACCAGTGCGGCGTAGGCCTCCGGGCCGACCGCGCCCGGACCGTCGAACAGGGTCAGCTCCGTCGCGCCGGCGGCGGCGAGCGCGGCGACGGTCTCCTGCAGCAGCTCGGCGTTGAGGTAGGACACCATGAGCATCGGCGTGGTGACCCGCAACCCGCGTTCCCGGGCACGCTCGACCAGGCGCGCCGCCGACCCGACGACCTGGGCGCGGGTCCGGATCGGCGAGGTCTCGCGCCAGTCCTCACCCGCCCACGCCTGGTCGTAGATGCGCTTGTAGATCTGCGACGTCTCGCCGAACCCGTCGACCCAGACCTGAACGCCGTCGTAGCCCGCCTCGGCGGCGCGGTCCACGTCGGCGTCGGCGAAGACCAGCGGGCAGAGGATCCCGCAGTCGGCGCTCTCGTCCTTCACCGCGGCGACCTCGGCCTTGAGCTCGTCGAGGGTGCGGCCGGCGGCACCGGCACCGGTCACCTCGGCGACGCCGGCTCGGACCAGGCGGCGCACGTAGGTCAGCTTCGCCTCTTCGGCGGCCGCCACGCCGGGCATCGCCTCGATGGAGCGCAGGGTCGAGTCGCGGAACCGCACGGTGCGCGGCATCGCGCCGACCACGGCCGGGTCCCGGTTGAGCGGACTCACGGACCAGCGACCGGGCTCGTAGGCACCGGGCACGCGCCGGCCGGCTATTTCGGCGCGGAAGGTGGCGATCTCGTCGTCGGTGAACACGGGTGGTTTCTGCACGGAGGTACTCCTCGTCGGGGTTCCGGACCGTTGAAGGGCATGCTGCGCACCGCTGGCCTCGACGAGGCCGCGGGAGAGAAGACCGGTGGTCCGCCCCGGTCAGACGCTTTCCTTGTGGGGCGCGGCCACGACGGGCGTCGCGGCCGAATCCTCGCCACGGATCTGGGACAGCACCCGGGTGCGCAGCTCGGCGAACCGCGGTTCCGCTCTCGTCGAGAGCTGGTCCCGGTCGGTGCCCAGCGCGACGGTCAGCGTGTCGAGCACGCCGGTCGGTCTGCCACCGAGGACGATCACCCGGTCACCCAGGTACACCGCCTCGTCGATGTCATGGGTGACCAGCACGACCGTGATGCCCAGCTCCCTGCGGAGCCGCAGCGTGAGGTCCTCCAGGTCGAACCGCGACTGGGCGTCGACCGAGCCGAACGGCTCATCCATCAGCAGTACCGGCGCGTCGTAGGCGAGCCCGCGGGCGATGGCCACTCGCTGCTGCATCCCACCGGACAGCTGCCACGGGTACTTGTCGCCCACGTCGCGCAGGCCGACGGACGCCAGGCACTCCTCGGCGCGCCGTCGCCGCTGCGCACGCTTGACTCCCCTGCCCTGCAAGGGAAACGCCACGTTGTCCCAGACGCGCATCCACGGGAGCAACGATCCCCGGTAGTCCTGCGACACCACGGCGATGTCGGAGTGTGGCCCGGTCAGCGCCTGGCCGGCGTAGCTCACGGTGCCGGCGGTGGGCTTGGAAAGCCCGGACAGACAGCGCAGCAGCGTCGTCTTGCCGGCCCCGGAAGGCCCGACAATGCAGACCGACTCGCCGGGCTCCACCTTCAGTGTCAGCCCGCCGAGCACGTGGTGCGCGGCCGCGCCCTGCCCGTAGGTCACGCCGACGTTGTCGACGACGAGTTCGGCTCCACGGGTCATGCGACGACCTCCTCGATCTCGGGCGGTTGCGCGGCGACCGGGCGGGAGGCCGCCCGCCGCGGCGGCCGCTGGTGGTACCAGCCGAGCAGGAAGTGCTCGGCGATGAGCAGGGCGACGCTGAGCACGTAGCCCAGCACGCCGATCAGGATCGTGCCCGCCCAGGTGTCGGCGACCTCGAAGTTGGTCGCGCTCTGCAGGATGAAGTTGCCGAGCCCGACCGACGAGCCGTAGATCTCGCTGACCACCATGAGGATCACGGCGATCTGCAGCGCGACCCGGATGCCGGCCACGATCTGCGGCACCGCGCCGGGCAGGATGACCCGGCGGAAGCGCAGGAACCAGGGGATGCGGTAGCTCCTGGCCGTCTCGTGCACGGCGGGCACGATGGCCTGGACCCCGCTGACGGTGTTGAGCAGGATCGGCCACACCGAGCCCAGGAAGATGAGGAAAACCTTGGGCCCGGTGCCGATGCCCAGCGCCAGGATGATGACCGGCACGAACCCGACGGTCGGGGTGGCGCGGGCGAAGTCCAGCAGCGGCGCGGTGGCCAGCCGCAGGACGCGCACCTCGCCGATCACCAGGCCGGCGGCCACGCCCACGACGGTGGCGATCGCGAGTCCGAAAAGGATGTTGCGGAGACTGAACCCCAGGTCCGCCACCAGGTCGCCGTGGACGAACTCGGTCCACAGGGTGGACAGCATCGTGCTCACCGGCGGGAAGTAGAAGTCGGTGCTGCCCGCGGTGAAGACCAGCAGCAGCACGAGGATCAGGACCGGCAGCCACGACTGGCGCAGGAAGGACTTCCACGGCATGTCGGGCTCCTCTCAGTTCGTGTGCGCCGGCGCGCGCCACCGCAGCAGGTGACGTTCCGAGGTCTGGGCCAGCAGGTTGATTCCGAAGCCGAGAAGGCCGGCGGCGAGGATGAACGCGTACGCTTCGGCCGAAGCGCCGGCTTGCTGGCGCTGCACGATTTCGTGCCCCATGCCCGGCAGCGTGGTGAGCACCTCGACGCCGATCGCCACGAGCACCGACATGGTCGCCGCGACCCGCAGCCCCGTCATGATCGACGGTGACGCCGCGGGCAGGACGACGCGACGGAAGCGCAGCAGCCGCGGGATCCGGTAACCGTGGACGGTCTCCCGGACCGCGGCGGAGACGCTCCGCGCGCCGTACTGAGCCTGCAGCAGCATCGGGAACACACAGGCGAGGAACACCACTGTCGCCTTCATCTCCGGCGTGGATCCCAGCACCAGCAGGAAAACCGGCAGCAGAGCGATCACCGGGAACGCCCGCAGGACGTCCACGAGCAGCCGGGTGGACTCCTCGGCGACCGGGTACGAGCCGGTGATCAGCCCGAGCGGGACGCCGATGACGATCGCGGCGACCAGCCCGGTGACCGCGCCGCGCAGGGTTTCCCCGAGCGCACCCCAGAATGAGCCGTCACCCAGCGCCTGGACCAGCGCACCGGCCACCGCTCCGGGACCGGGCAGCACCGCGGCGCTGAACAGTCCCGCCTCGGTGATCAGGGCCCACACAATGACCACCGCCACGAGCGCCGCCAGCTGCAGCAGCCGGATCGCGGGGCCGCCCTCACTCCGATACGCCGCCATGGGTCAGTTCCCCGCGCTCGCGGCGGTCGGCGCCTTGTCCCAGTACAGGTTCTTCTCGTCCGGCGCCTTGCTCAGCAGGCCGAACTGCACCGACATCTGGATGGTGGTCGTCATGACGCCGGTGTAGATGGTCTTGTCGTAGTAGTTGACCGGTGCCTTGTCGATGTAGTCGGCGGAGAGCTTGGTGTACTGCTTGTCCACCGCCCGTACGGCGTCGGGGTGGCTGTTGGCGTAGTCGATGCCCTTGGCGACGGCGTCGATGAACTTCTTCGCCGTGTCCCCGTTGGCCTGCAAGTAGCTCTGGCTCGCGAACAGCAGCCCCTGGTTGTACCCGAGCAGCTCGTTCATACCGTTGCCCATCGCCCGCAGGCCTGCCTGCTTGCCCGCGTCGAAGAAGGACGCGAACGTGTAAGCGGCGTCGATCTTCCCGCTCTGCACCGAGTCGTTGAGCGACGCCGTCGGCAGGGCCACGTAGTTGACCTTGCTCGGATCGCCGCCCGCCTGCTTGACCAGGTACTCGCAGATGAACTGGACACTGCCGGTCAGCGACGGCATGCCGACCGTCTTGCCCTCGAGGTCCTTGAAGGACTTGATGGGGCTGTCCGGCTTGACGAGCAGGCCGTCGGTCGCTTTGGTCTTCGAGTTCGAGGACTGCAGTGACGTGGTGGCGCGCACGGGCAGGCCCTGCACGGCGGCCTTCAGGAAGCCCTGGCCGTCGGTCATGGCGAACTGCGCTTCGCCGTTGAGGACCGACGGCGCGTTCTGCGCGGTGTCCGCCGCTCCCTCCTTGATCGTGACATCCAGCCCGGCGTCCTTGAAATAGCCTTGCTGCTCGGCGATATAGAGCGGTTCGAAGACCGCGCCGGAGGAACGCAGCACCGTAATCCGGTTCGAACCTGCGGCTACACCACCCGCACCGCCGGAACCGCACGCGGCGAGAGCCGGGACGAGGGCCAGGGCGGCAGCCGCGAGCAGTGCGCTGCGCCGGGGAATCCTGCCGGGTTCGAGGCGGGGGAAAGAGTGGGACACCATTGTCTCCTTCACTGGTAGCTGCATCGTACTGTCGACACTATTCGGGATCAAGGTCGACCAGACCCGCAACTGACCGCGATTCTGACGACACTAAGGGTGGGAAGTCGAACACCTCGGCGGGGTTTTCGACGAGCAGCCGATACCGGTCACCGGGGTCCGGCGCGATCCGTGCGAGGAGGTCGACCAGGAGCCCGTCGTCCGGCGCAGCGCCGGCGATGTTCACGTGCGGGTAGTCGGTTCCCCACAACACCCGCCCGGGAGCGTGGGCGACCACCGCGGCCGCGAGCGCGACGCCGTCGGCGTACGGCGGCCCGGCCAGCGAGATCCGGTCGACGCCGCTGACCTTGACCCACACCCGTCCTGTGTCGAGCAGCCGCCGCAAGACGGTCACCGCACGGTCCGGACCACGGCTCAGATCCGCTCGCCCGAGGTGGTCGAGCACGATCCGGCCGGGCACCGCCCGCACAAGGTTGTCCGCGCCCGCCAGGTCGTGCACGTGGACGTGCGTGCTCCAGCCGAGTTCGGCGACCAGCCCGCGGTGCTCGTCGATCTGCCGCCTGGTCGGCCCCGGCCCCAGGTGGGGCAGGAAGTTCAGCCGGAAGCCACGCACCCCGGCCTCGTGCAGCCGCCGGATCTCGGACGCACCGCTGTCCGGTCCGAGCAGCGCGACGCCGCGCAGCCGCCCAGGAGCGGCGGCGAGCGCGTCGAGCAGGGCACGGTGATCGTGCCCATGCGCGGATGACTGAACCACGACGGCACGGGAGATCCCGAGGTGCGCGTGCAGCGCCGCCAGTTGTTCCTTCGGGGCGTCGAACGGGGTGAACGTCCGTTCGCCGGCGTACGGGAACATCGCCGCCGGGCCGAAGACGTGGCAGTGCGCGTCGCAGGAACCGGGCGGCAGCACGAGCGCGGGCTTGCGCGGTGCCGGGTGCGGCGGCGGGCAGCCCACCGGAAAAGTCGCGAAATCAGTCACACCGCACCGTCATCCCGCCGTCGACCACGATCTCGGTCCCGGTGACGAAACGAGCCTCGTCCGAGGCGAGGAACAGGGCGGCGTAAGCGGTGTCACGGCCGTCGCCCATGAACCCGAGCGGGATCCGCGCCTGTCGCTGCGCGAGCAGCGCCTCGACATCGCCGCCGGCGCGCTGCGCGGCGAGCCGCGCTTCGACGAGCGGGGTGTGCAACTGCCCGGGAACGACCGTGTTGACCCGGATCCCGTCCGGCGCGTATTGCACGGCGGTGACGCGCGAAAGCTGGATCACCGCGGCCTTGGCCGAGGCGTAGGCGACCTGGGCGGCACCGGTCCAGCGCAGCCCGGACGCCGAGGAGGTGTTGACGATCGCTCCCCCGCCGGCGTGCTTCATGATCGGCACGACGTGCTTGCAGGACAGGAACGCGCTCGTGAGGTTGGTCCGGAGCTGGTCCTCCCAGTCCTCGGCGCTCAGCTCGGCGACGCCACCCGCCCGCGAGCCACCGACGTTGTTCACCAGGACGTCGACCCGGCCGTGCGCGCGTTCGCACTCCGCGAAGAAATCCGCGACGGCGGCCGGATCTGTGACGTCGAGCAGATGCGTGTGCGCCGTGCCGCCCTCGCGCCGGACCTCTTCCGCGGTCACCTTCACCGCGTCGGCGTCGCGGTCGGTGAGCACGACGGTGGCGCCTTCCCTGGCGAAGATCACCGCAGTCGCACGGCCGTTGCCCCAGCCCGGTCCCACACTGCCGGCACCGTTGACGACGGCGATCCGGCCCGCGAGCCGGCCCGGCCTCGCCAGGTGGTCCTCATCGGTCACGCTGAGCTCCTCCATCACGAAGTTCTGTCGACAGTTGATCAGCCATGTCCGAGCGTGATCATCGATCACCGTGCTTTTGGCATGTATCCACAGTGGACGTTCCGGCGACACGACTGCCGCTTCAGCTTAAGTGTCGACAGTTACCGGGTCAATGGCTCCACACGACGAGGATTCGTCACCTTCTGCCGACAGAACCGGTGACTTCGGGCGCCGTCCGCGACACGGCGCTGTCAGCCGCGCAACGGAACGATCTCGGCCGCGGGCGCGAGCACCGTGTCGATGGCGCCGAGCCTGCCCGCTTCGAGGCGGACCCGGTCGCCGGGCCGCAGCCACGGGTACCGGTCGAGGCCGTGGCGGGCCGACAGATCGGCGATGCATCCGGTACCGACCGTGCCCGACCCGATGATGTCACCGGGACGAAGCCGCGTGCCGCGCGACGCGTACGCGATCATCTCGCCGAAGGTCCAGTAGAGGTCCCGGAGGTTGCCCTCGGAGTAGGGCCGCCCGTTGACACTCGCGCGCAGTGTCACGGCCGGCCGTCCGGTTTCGCCGTCGAGCGGGAACTCGTCGGCCGTGACGAAGAACGGGCCGAAGCTGGTGGCCCAGTCCTTGCCCTTCACCGGCCCGAGCCCAGCACCTCGTTCGCGGCGTTGCAGATCGCGTGCGCTCCAGTCGTTCATGAGCACGTAGCCCGCGATGGCGTCCTGCGCCGTGGCCGGATCGGCGTCACCGAGGGGCCGGCCGACGACCGCGGCGACTTCCAGTTCGTAGTCGAGCTCGACGGCACCGGGCGCCGCGCGCACCTCGTCGCGCGGCCCCTGTGTGGCGGCGGGATTGGTGAAGTAGAAGACGGGAATCTCGTACCACGCCGGGTCGATCGACGCGCCGCGCGCGGCCAGGATGGGCTTGAGATGGTCCTCGAACGCCATGAAGTCGCGAATGGACGGTGGTTCCGGGATCGGCGCGGTGAGCACCACGTCGTCCAGCGCGATCACCTCGAGCGGGTCGGCGAGCACTTCCTCCGCCGCGCTCGCCAGATCGCCGCCCTCCCGGAGGAGGTCGACCAGTCCGGTGTGGGTCCGGCTGGCGTGCAGCCGGCCGTCGTCCGTGGCGACGGCGAGCCGCGGCACAGAGCTCGCTGTCCGGTAACTCGACCAGCGCATGGGATTCTCCTCGAAGTTATGGGGTTTCAGGCGCCGCGGCGCCGCGCGGAACGGCGTGGCTCGCCGACCGCCACGGGGACTTCGGCCGCGATCGTCCGCAACCGCGGACCGTCAGCGGCGAGCTGCTCCCACGCGGTCGCGTAACGGGCGAGCAGCGTGCGCAGGGTTTCGATCTCCCCGGCGGCGAACCCGGCCGTGGCACTGTCCTCGATCAGCCGCATCCGCTCACGCAGCGCCGCCACGAGAGCCAGGCCGTCCTCGGTGAGCGCGACCGGGCGCGTCCGGGCGTTCACGTTGCCGGGCGGCCGGGCCACGAGCCCCCGTGACTGCAGCTCGTTGAGCGGGCTGGTCAGCGCCTGTCGCGTGACCAGCGCGCGCCGCGCGAGTTCCGCCGCGCTCGTCGCACCGGTCTCCCCCAGCGTTTCGAGGATCAGCGCCTGCGTGCCATTGAGGTCCAGGTCCGCCAGCATCGCGCCGACCGCCTCGCCGGTGGCGACCCGGATCCGGTGGAC
>NZ_JACHWH010000020.1 GCF_014191255.1 Amycolatopsis bartoniae | reverse complement strand
GATCGGGTAGGACCAGCTGAACGCGTCGGACGACTTACCGGCCTGCCACGAGCCCGACGGTTGGAGCGAGGTTGCGCCGAAGTCGCCGCCGCCTCCGCTGGGGGTTGAGTCGGCGGCGATCACCATGGCGGATGCCGTCGATGGGGTGGCCGCCGGTAGCACCAGGTCGGTTGCCAGCGTTGACGTGTGGTTGTCACGAGTGGACGTGAGAGGGGTGCGGGTTCGGCACTCGGGCTTCTCCGGTGTGCTCAAGGCGCACGATGGCAAGGTCACCAGTTGCAGTCTTTGGGCCCAGTCACCGCCGAAGGCATCGGCGAAGGCTCCGTAGTCGAGGCTCAGGTGAACCGGCGTTGCGCCGGCTTGCCCTTCATCGCGCTGTACCAGCACTACCGGGCCGGCAATCCCCGCCGCCTCGGAGGTCTTCCGGGGCTGCACGGTGACATGGGCGCGGACGCCGATTGATGAACTGAGCGTGACTCCAGCATCCCCACTGGGCCACACCGGTTGGGCGGGACGGGCAGGTGCCATGGCCGGCGGCGCGACGTAGTGACTGCGCACCGCGGCGACAGGGACTGAGTTGTCGTGGGCCGCGACCGGCGCCGGTCGCGGCCCGGGCGCGGCTGCGGCCGACGTAGCGGCTCCGCTCAGCAGTCCGGTAGCCGCGAGCACAGCCGCCAGGAATGCCAAAAGAAAGCGGCCAGCAAATCGCCGACCGCTCGTGCTCTCCCTGATTGAACGTCTATCCGAACCACAAACCGATCTCACCGCGCCCCCAACCCCACCGTTTCAGCAAAGGCCACGTGGAACCGTACCGCCACATGATCACCGCCGGAAATACTCCAAATGGAGCCGAGTTCTCCATCGCGTCCATACAATTCACCAACAGTCACGACTGAACCATCGAAAACTACAGATAGTCGCAGACAAATAGGACAAATATCAGCACTTCACTCCTTATCGGGCAAAAGAACGGACGAGAGATCGTGATCTTTGCATACAATAATGACGTCGATCCTGTTGCTTTCCAACGGATCGAACAACAGGTGACACCTCTTGTTTTCAGGTTTCGATACGCCGTACAGTCCAAGATCGGTTGACGTGGCCTCATGCGAATCCACTTCCGAGGTCCACGAGAAATGGGGAGCGCTGCTGTGGGGAAAACGTCGCGTGTCGTGGTTCGGCCGTTCTCGTCGGGACCCTTTTCGAGGAATCGGCGACTTTCCGCAATCGTGGCCGTGTCGGCGCTGGTGTTTTCGCTGACCACAGCACTGCCGGCGACCGCAGCTGTCGTGCAGCCCGCGACGGGACGTGCGGCGCCGGCACCGGAGACGCCGGAGCAGCCGGATAACCTGGCCACGCTGGAGGATGGCTATGGTGCTACGCCGGCCCAGAAACAGGCGATGGCGCGCGCTGAAACCCAAGCCACCTCGACGGGGAAGGCCGTTGTCGTCGACGAGCTCACCACCGAGACGACCGAGGCGGTCGCCAACCCCGGCGGGGGCTTCACCCTGAGCACCAACGCCAAACCGGTGCGCGCCCGGCAAGGCGCGCAATGGGTGCCGGTGAACACGGCCCTGCATCCCAATCGTGATCACACGCTGTCCCCGAGCGCGACCGCCTACGGCACTGTGGTCTTTTCCGGCGGAGGGCGAACCCCCCTCGCTTCCACGACGGCTGGTCATACCAGGTACACGGTGTCGTGGCCAGGCGTGCTGCCCGCCCCGCGCGTGTCGGGATCGAGTGCCACGTACCCGGAGGTGCTGCCCGGGGTGGATTTGCGGGTCACCGCCACGGTCACCGGTGGATTCTCGGACGTGCTGGTGGTGAAGAACGCCACCGCCGCGAAGAACCCAGCACTGGCGACACTCACGCTGCCGGCCACGGTGACCGGTGGGCGCGTCGCGTCGGGCACGGACGGCGGCATCACGGTCACGGGCGGACCGGACGGGAGCACGCTTGACGCAAGCACACCTATGATGTGGGATTCCAACACATCCCTGACCGCAGCCCCCACGCCGAGCTCGAAGTCGCTGCCGGACAAGGGCCTCGCGCCGGATCCGTCGGACGCGAGCCATCCCGGGATGGCGGCCCGGGTGGCGCCGATAAAGACTCACGTCACGACCGACGCCCTGACCCTGAGTCCCGACAAGCGGCTGCTGAGTGATCCGGCGACGACGTTCCCCGTCTACCTCGACCCAAGTTTCAACTGGCATCCGGCGAGCGGGGGCACGCCTGCGTTCGACGAAGTGAAACAGGGTGCGCCGTGCGCCAACACCTCGTTCTTCGGTAACCCTGGTCCCGATGGCGACTACGGGTTCCTCGGCGTGGGCTTCAACAACTGGAACTCCTGCGTCGGTGTTGAGCGCACCTACTACCAGTGGCAGCTGCCGTCGGTCATCTGGGGAGCGCACATCGGCAACGCCGGTAACCAGCACGGCGCCACCGTGAACGTGTCGAAGGCTTACTCCGCGTCGTGCTCCGTCCAGTCGAACGACTACCTGCACTGGACCGGCGCGATCGGTCCGGGCACGAGCTGGAACAACCAGCCCGGCCCGGCGGGAGTGATCGCACAGGTCACCATGGGTGCCGCCTACAACCCGACCTACTGCCCGAACAACGGCGCAGTCGCCGCAGGATTCGATGTGACGGCGCAGATCGCTCAGTCCGCGGCGAGCCACGCGAGCCAGTTCACCGTGGGCCTCAGCGGTAACGAAACCCCAGGCAACGTGGAGTTCAGCCGGTTCACCGACAACCCGAGCCTGCAGATCTTCTTCAACCTGATCCCGAACACCCCCGGACCGCTGGCGGCGTTGTCCGGCTCGGCCAACCTCGGCTGTGCCACGACCACGCCGTACCCCTACCTCGGCAAGACCATCGTCACCAATCCGCCGGTACTGAATGCGACGGTCTCCGATCCCGATGCCGATCAGCTGCGGGCCACCTTCAAGTACTGGATCGACGGTAGCTCCAGCGTTCAGACCGGCCTCAGCGCGGACAACCTTGACTCCGGCGCGGCCGCGAAGTTCTCGCTGCCACCGTCGTTCACTGCGGGCCTGAGCAACGGCCAGGT
Organism: Amycolatopsis bartoniae; assembly: GCF_014191255.1. GTDB lineage: Bacteria > Actinomycetota > Actinomycetes > Mycobacteriales > Pseudonocardiaceae > Amycolatopsis_E > Amycolatopsis_E bartoniae. Next base: position 33,119 of record NZ_JACHWH010000020.1, on the reverse strand, counting down.
CGTCGACTGGCAGGTCCAGGCGACTGACGGGCAGGACTGGAGCCCGTGGTCGCAGATCTGCCACTTCATCGCCGAACCAACCGCCCCGTCCGAACCCAGCATCACCTCAGCAGACGGCGCCTTCCCCGACAACGGCACCATCGGAAAGCCCGCCAATACACCAGGCCTGTTCACCGAGGCCTCCACGGGCGGCACGGTGTCCAAACTGGTCACCGCATTGGACCGGGCACCTTCTACGAACAACCCGCCTGCCACTGATATCGCCCCGTTCGACGGTGGGGGCGTGATCAAGCCGGCCTCTCGATGGAAGTTGGCAGACGGCTCCGGCACCGCGGCGGCCGACTCCGCCGGGAACGCCAATGCGACCCTGCACGGAGGAACGAGCTGGCTCAACAACAGCGCCCGTGGCCAAGTGCTCGGATTGGACGGTTCCAGCGGATACGCCTCTTCGAATGGGCCGGTCGTCAAGACGGACGGCAGCTTCACTGTCTCGGCGTGGGTGGATTTGACCAGCAACGCCGGCTACCAGACCTTCGTTGCCCAACAAGGAACCACGGTCAGCGGGTTCTATCTCGAATACGACTCCGACGTGAACCAGTGGACCTTTGCCCGTTTCGCGGGTGACTCGTCGACATCCACCGCGTACAGGGTGCGAGCCAGTACCGCGGTCACGCTCAACACCTGGACGCACCTGGCCGGAACCTACGACGCGGCAACAGGAACGATGACGATCTACGTCAACGGCGTCGCCGCGGGGAGTGCGATCGACAGCACTCCGTGGAACGCGACGGGGCCTGTGGTCATCGGTCGCGGTTTCGTCGACAGCGGGCCCAACAACTACGTGCACGGCGCGATCAGCGACGTCCAGCTCTACCAGGCGACGCTAAGCACGAAGGACATCGAGCGGGTGGTGCAGGCCGGTGGCCAGATCGAGCCGGTTGGTCGTTGGCGATTCCTCGACGGGACGGGGACGAGCGCGGCGGACAGCTCCAGCGCCGGACATCCGGCCACCCTGACCGGTGGATACAACTGGACCACCACCCCGACCCCCGCGGTGACCTTCAACGGCAGCACCGGCTATGCCGCCACCAGCGCACCCGTAGTCGACACCTCGCACAGCTTCTCGGTCTCGGCCTGGGTCAAGCTGAGTTCGACGGCCAACTACGCCACAGCTGTCAGCCAAGGCGGTAACTCCATCGCCGCGTTCTACCTGCAGTACAACAAGAACCTGAACGCATGGGCTTTCGTTCTGCCGAGCGCGGACTCGGCCACCGCGGCGCAGAGCATCGCGAAGTCCGCCGGCGCACCAACACTCAACGCTTGGACTCACCTCGTCGGTGTCTTCAACACAACCAGCGCAGCTGTGACACTGTATGTGAACGGGCAGGTCGCAGGTACCACCACCGACAGCACCCCGTGGAACGCGACCGGCCCGACGAGCATCGGCGCGGCCAAGCTCGCTGGGGGCGCCGTGAGCAACAGCTTCACCGGCTCGGTCACCGACGTGCAGATCTATACCACCGCGCTCGGGGCGGCCGAGGTCGGTCAACTCTTCGCCTCCTCCACTGGCGCGATCAAGGCGCCCGGACCCGGCCCTCACACGATCTACAGCTACGCTGCCGACCCTGCGGGGGACGCGTCGGGCTACCAGTCGTACCGGTTCGTCGCCGCGAACGACCCCAACATCCACTGCGCTTCACTGGCCGCTTGTTACAACAACACCGGCATCAGCCCCGACAGCAACCACGCACTCGGCAATCTCGACGGCGACGGATCGAGCTTCTCCGCGACAGACCTGACCAACGCCGGATGGCTTTCCGGCGGACGTCTGACCGTCAACGGGGGAACCTACATGCTGCCCTCCTACGGCGCCGGGCAAGCGGACAACGTGCTCGCCGCGAACCAGATCATCGACAAGACCGACCCGGTCCTCGCCAACTACAATGCCACGGCGTCAGCCAGCGGCGCGAGCTCACTCCAGTTCCTCACCACAGGGACAGAAGCCATCACGGCAACGCCTGGCGCTATCAACGGAGATAGCACTTCCCCCTTCGTCCCGGCGGGAATCGCGGTCGCCGGAACCTATTGCTTCGACTCCACCAACCCCGCCGCGTTCTGCGCGCCGAAGGGCGTGGTGACCTACAACGACGGATCCACCAGCACCTACTACCTGACCGTCCCCGACTGGGTGTCCGGCCCCGAAGACATCGACGTCGCGTCTTTCCCGCACAAGAACCTCTCCTCCGGGCAGGCCAACAAGACCACGAAGATCTACTCCTTCTCGGTCCCACTGTCACCCGGCAAAACCATCACCTCGGTCACCCTGCCCGACGTCGGCAACCAGGCGATCCACGGCACCGCCGGACTGCATGTCTTCGCCCTGGCAACGCGCAACACCACGACCGCCGGAGCGCCCGCAGGACAAACGTGGACCGGCGCCTGGGCGTCCCCGAACGAGCTGCAGTACAACTTCTCCGGCTCCGACAACTTCTCCAACCAAACCATCCGTCTCGCCTTGAAACCCTCGCTTTCCGGCAACAGCGTGCGGGTCAAACTCGACAACGCGCTCGGCACCAACCCACTTCAGATCGGTCACGCCACAATCGCGCTCGGCACCGCAGACAGACTCGGAGAGGCGACACCGACCCCGTCTGGTCCCGTCGTAGCGCTGACGTTCAACGGGTCCACGAACACCTCGATCCCCGAAGGCGGGATGGTGTACTCCGATGCTTTGACTTTCACGGTCGCGGCCAACCAATACCTGCTGGTGTCCTTCCAGCTCGTCAACCAGGTGCCATACCTCGTCGAAAACGTCTCGTACAGCAACGAGGTCATGGAGTTCATGTCGGCTGTCGGGTCAGGCGATCACACCGCCGACACCACGGACGCCGCCTTCGCCTTCTCCACCCCGGGAACCCGCTGGGGAGCCTGGACCAACATCATCACCGACCTCGACGTCGCCACCGCGAACGTGCCGACGCAGGCACTGTTCGGCGACACCGGACTCATCGACACCTTCCAGCCGAACACCAACCCGGACGCCGGCTCGGACAAGCTCCTGGCCGACGACATCGCCGCCGCCGAGCCCACGACTGTGACACCGTACGGAACGATCGCCGAGAACATCGAGTCCAACTCCGTACTCAGCGACAACGCCAGCGTCTACGGGACCGGCCCTAGCGGCGGCCCTTCAGCGCTGGCTCGCATCGACCGTGACCTGCTCGACCAGCCCGGCGTGAACACGGTCGTACTGTCCGAAGGCCTGGAGGACGTACTGCACAACCACAGCGCGGATGAACTCACCATCGACGGATACGACCAACTGGTCAACTACTTCACCGCCTACGGCATCAATATCGTGGTCATGGGGCTCACTCCATGCGATGGCTACGCCGGCAGTGGCGGCACTCCGAACGACCCCTGCACCAGCGCTGTCGACCAAGAGCGCACGCAGACCAACACCTTGCTCAGCGGCGGGCTGTCCGCCGGCCTCGGACCGTGGTCCACACCATCTCTCTACTACATCGATTCCGACGCCGCAGTCGGTGAACCGGATCCGGTGAACGGAGCAATCAGACTGAAGAACACAGTCAACCTCAACCACGGTGGGACAAGCCCCGACTACGTCAATATCAATGACAACGGCTTCGGGGCACTCACCAGCGCCTATCTCGGTCCACAGGACCGTTGGCAACTCAATGACGGTGCGACCGACTCGGCTGCCACGCTGGCCGGTGACAGCGCCAACAACGCCACCAACCCACATCTCATCAACAATCCCAACACCGGCAACAATCCTCTCACGCTGACCGGTGGCACAACCTGGGTCACGGACAGCAAGCGAGGAACAACGCTCTCCTTCGATGGGACCACGGGCTATGCGGCGACGGGCGGACCAGTGCTGGATACGACGAAGAGCTACAGCATCTCAGGCTGGGTAGCCGTCGACCGGGCTGGCGGAGCGACCAGTCCAGAGACCGCCATCGCCGTCAATGGGACCCAAAACTCGGCCTTGACGCTTGGCTACAACCCGGTCAACAGCCGCTTTCAGCTCACTGCGGCGAACGCAGACAGCTCCGACGCGACTATTGTCCAGATAGAACCAGCCACCAGCTCCACCGATACTTGGGTACATTTGACCGCCACGTTCAACGCCACGAACAGATTGCTTTCCTTCTACATCAATGGATCGCCGATGGGCACCCAAACACTCGGCAGCCCGTGGAACGCCAGCGGGCCCCTGTCGATCGGCAGCGCACGACAAGCGTACTTCTTCGACGGCATGATCAGCGATGTTCGAGTCTGGGACTATGCGCTGGCACCGGCCCAAGTGACCGCGCTCTACCAAAACGTTTCCTGACGAGGACGAGAAGGCAGAACCGCTGAGCTACCGAGAATAACAGCTTGAACGCATCATCGCATCGATCCAGGCACCTCTGCAGGGTGAGGCGTTCGAGCAACACGAACTGGTCCTCCAGCCTGTAGCCGAGGGTCGGATCGTGCAGTTCGCCCCACCTCGACCAGGTGAAACGAGGAGACAGACGCAGCAGAACCGCTCGATCCCTTCCCGGTCACCCTCGATGCACGCCTGGCAGGACACTGGGTGGTGTTCGGCGAGCAAGATGCAGTGATGCAGGAGAGGAAACTCTGCGCGGCAGCACATTTGACTCTTGATCATCTTGGCTTCGTGTTCACTTTCCGTGTTCGTCTATTTCGGAATGATGACGGCGCGTTGAAGCCGTGACGGTCGAATTCGAGCCCGCGGGTGCAAGCGTGTAGCCCGTCAGGCAGGACGATTGGTGTGATTGCCGCCGGAGTCTCACCGCGGGCTCGGACTCATACCACGCATTTGACTTTCGGAAACAAGAAAACTACGGAAATGGGCTTTGGTAGTAATCGGGAATCCGGCCGTCCCGAAACCAGCCGTGCTTCGGGCGGAGTCGACGACACGGCGTTTCCGCCGGTGCCACATCAATGAGAATCCTCTCTCCCGCTAACTCGAGGATCTCGCTGCTGCGCCTGCCTGGCCCCAGTCGGACACTGAAGCTGTCCATCCGCGGCGCAGGGCCCCTTGCTCGCCTGCCGGGATTCCGCATCGCGTCACTTCGAGCAGTCAGGAGTTTCGGCATGTCGTGGATCGAACACACCAGCGGTCAGCATTGGCGTGTGCGGTACCGCCGTCTGGACGGGTCCGTCGCCTCCGAAGGCGGCTTCACCGACCCGACCGCTGCACGTCACCGGGCGAAGGAAATCGACGTCGACCAGCGCCGTTACACCTTCTACGACACCACCCGCGGACGCATCACTGTCGCCCAGTGGCTGCCCCACTGGTGGAGCACTTTGTCTCTCGACGAGGTCACTCTCGACAACTACGCCTACCTCATCGGCAAACACATCAACCCCCGCTTCGGAAATTGTCGCCTTGGCGACCTCCATGCCAGCGACATCACCCAATGGGCCGCCGATCTGCACGCCAGCGGGTACCAGCACACCACCGTCGAAGGCATCACCAGCCTGTTCAGCCGCATCCTCGGCGACGCCGCCGACGACGGCCTGATCCCCGCCAATCCCGTACACCGCCACCGCAACCGAGGCAAACGCGCCTTCCGCATCCGCCACGAAATGCTCTGGGCCACCCCCGAAGAAGTCCTCCGCGCCGCCACCCAAGCCGAACACCTTCACGACCGCGCCAGCGCCGCCCTGATCATCACCGCCGCCTGGACCGGCTGCCAATGGGGCGAACTCGCCGGACTCCAACGCCACAACCTGCACCTCGACAACCGCACCCTCGTCATCGACCCCGACCACGGCGCCCTGAAAGAAACCGCCCACCGGCAATGGCTCGGCCCACCCAAAACCCCCGCCAGCACCCGCACCATCACCCTGCCCGCGTTCCTGACCATGCTGCTCACACACCACCTCGCCGACCACGACAGCCCACTGGTGTTCCCCAACGAGGCCGGCGGATTCCTCTGGCGCCACACCTGGCTGACCCGCACCTTCAACCCCGCCTTCGACGGCAACCACGACGTCCCGAACCCTCGGGCGCGGACCTACCCCATCCGCCCCGGACTGACCTTCCACGGACTACGCCACAGCCACAAAACCTGGCTCATCGCCGCCGGCATCCCCGAAATCGCCCAAGCCCGACGCCTCGGCCACCGCATGGACCGCCGCATCGTCGAGGTCTACAGCCACGTCGCCGACGAACTCGAAACCCAGATCCAAACCGCCCTCAAACACGCCTGGCTCGAAGCCCGCCACACCATCGCCCAACACCCCACCCGCGGTAACCCCCCGCCAGGGCCAAATCCGCCGCCAACTCACCCCCGCGCCCCGCAAGGACCGTCAAGCCCTCAGCCACCTCAGGGCATGACCATAACCCGACGACCAGCACAAACACCCAGAAGAACGGGCTGAGCGTGATCGAACATGGGGCAGCCCGCCCCACATCCACCCCATAACGATCAACCGACGCCGACAGAAGGATCACAACAGATCACCACTTCAACACGAAAAGGCCCGTCGACCTGGGATTTCACCCAGAGCCAGCGGGCTCTCCGAACCGTCGGGACGACAGGATTTGAACCTGCGACCCCTTGACCCCCAGTCGGCTCAACGCGGTTCGAGCCACTACCGGAACGACCGACTCTCCCAATTCTCTCCCTCTCCCAGAGCCCGATCCCACGCCCCCCAGAAGTTGCAGCGCCGCGGAAAGCTACAGTCCACGCTGGGCAATGCCGCCGACCTGGCCTCTCGGCCTCTGTGACTTTGAGTCGCAGCCTGCCGAGCCATCTCGAGGGATCCCAGCCCCGGACCTCGTCAGCGCTGCCGTGACTCCACCGGCGACCAGCACAACCTCGCTCCCGGTTTCCTCGGTTCGAAAAACAGGACGAAACATAACCCTCTCGGAAAATGCATGTCGACCTCGTTGCGGAACGCCTTGATCCGGAACCCGGGCCGGCTGTGCTAGGGCGCGCACGGCAGAACCAAGATCCTCAGGACCGCCACGGTTTGCGAGACGTTCAACAGAATCTTGGCCTACCCGAGTACCGAGTCGCGCACGGCCGTCCTGAGGTACGTCCGCGTTCCGGATGTCGGCAAGGAGCCGGTTGCCGACCGCGACCGTGTCAAGGTCGAGGTCACCGTCCACCACGACGGCGTCCGGGGCGAACATCCTCGCAATCTCGTGCACGTTGCGCGCCGAGGGGTAACCGAGCCCAGGTCGAGGAGCTGACGCATCCCGGCCTCCTGACCGGCTGGCGCACGACGCGCTGCAGGAAATCCCGGTAGTACCGGGCGTCTGGCGGGTCATCGGAAACTGGCGCAGCGCCGGGATCACGACGTGGGCGTCGATATCGGGGTGGTGCCCCCAGGAACCTGATCAGTGGGAAAGTGCTGAACGTCCTGACAGGGCGGTCCGGTCATGGCGGTCCGCGACGAAACGCAGCATTGACATCAATGCTCTCGCCCTGATGCTCCTGCCGCCGCGGGCGACGGCAACCCGGGCAAGGGGAAGGTTTCCCAGGCTTGCCCATTTCAGTCTGCCGTCAGTGTCCACGAACGCCTGTGCTGCGCCGTGGTTGTCCCGGTGCAGGCAGAAAGGCACGTCCAGCAGACCGGTCGAAAACGCGGATCGCAATGCCAGGCCGATATCGTCCGACAGGCAGAGAACCGACTCGACGAGAGTACGCGCCTCGGCGAGTACCTCCTCGCAGTCGACCTGGTGACCCCAGGGAAGTGTGCTTTCCCGGCGCGCGGCTCGAGCGCACCGCGACGCGTGACGAAGCGCCTCGATGTTCTCTTCGATCGTCGGTATTCGCCAAGCTTCAGCAGATGTCTTGACGATGAGACGTTCCACGCCCCCGCGGACCGCCACGTGCGCGCTGAGACCGAGCAACTGGGCCGAACCGGCGATGCTCTGTGGATAGACGCCCATGTAAGTGTAAAGGACCAGGTGCCACTCGACGTGCCGCGGAAGCATCTCATCCGCCAGGATGCGCAGCGCGCCGAGCGCCTCCAGATCTTGCACCGGATCGGTCTGCTGCGCGTAGCTCAGGGACAGCGAGTCGATACCTTGTTGGACGAAGAACAGGCCCTCGAGGACGCTCATGGCAACCAGCATCGAAGGTGGACAGAGCTGACCGAGCAGACAACCGCCGAACGTCTCCAGGTGCGCCCGCAGACCTTGCGACCGGCAATCTTCTCCGAGGCCGGCCGTTGCCTCCGCCCAGGCCGGGATCGACTCGGCCAACGGCGTCCGGCCGTAAGGAAGGCAATATGAGACCGGGCCACCCTCGGTGGCGGTAAGTCCCGCCTCAGCCATCGTGCGAAAGATGGCGTTGGGGGCGGCCGAACCGTGCCGGATCTGCACCGGCCGGAGATCCTCGACCTCCGATACGACGTGCCTGGTGGTGTCCGCACCATGGTTGACGAGGGGGTAACCATTCAGCGGACGCCCCCGCTCGAGCGCGTACCGGGCGCCATGGTGGTCTCCGACGCGGGTATAGCTGTCGAGCGTGATGGTTCCCACGGCGGGGGCGCGCACCTGCTCGAGGGCTCCGAGCCCGGAAGCCATCTCAGCCGGATCGGACATGCCCATGCGGGGCTGCACAACCAGCTCGTGCCGGGCGGAAGCGTTTCTGACGAACTGCGCGAGGTCGACCGCGACCACGGTCAGTCCGTTCGCGCGGCCGGGCCGGGCAGCAGGCCGGGCGAGCCGAGCTCAGCGATCCGCTCCGGCAGAACGGCGGGATCGCAGCTGTCCTCGAACACGAAGTCGAAACCTGCCCTCAGCAGATCCTGGACCGCGTCCTGGCCCACGGCACCGGAGATTCCCAGCTTGCCGCCGATCATCAGCGGTATGTGCCGTGTGGCCACGGTGGCGCGGAGCACTCGCGCCACCCGGCAACCGTCGGTGCGGGCGTGGCCGTTGACACTGCTGATCACGATCGCGTCCGGCTGTTCGCATTCGGCCGTGGTACGCAGAAGTTCGTCAGGGACGCAGGGACCCAGGTTGATCACTTCACACCCGGACTCTTCCAGCAACAACTGCAGGAACACCAGATTCCAGGTGTGCGCGTCCGACGAGATGGTCGACAGCAGCACACGCCGACGTTTCCGATCCACACGCTGCATCATTCGGCTCCAGATCACGATGGATTGTTGGCGCGGCGGTCCGCAAGGGCATCGGTCGTCCACTCCCGCGCGGCACGGACGGTGGCGCGGGCGAGTACCCACGTGGGATCGATGACGGGGAGACCCGCTGCGGTACTGATGAGGACCAGGGGGAACTCCGTGCAGCCTGCGATCAACGCCTCCGCTCCCCTGGCCACCAGTGCTCGCGCAGCCTGTGTCAACGCCTGCCGTGGTGCCTCTCCGGTGTCGCCGCCTTTGATGAGCCGGATGGCCGCCGAAACGTGTGCGCGTTGGGAAGGCTCCTCCGGCACGAGCACCGTCAACCCGGCACGTTCCAGCGGTCCGTGGTAGAGCCCGGCCTGCACGACCCCGGCCGAAGCCAGCACACCCACGGTGGCGATGTGGGGAAGTTCCCGGGTGACGTAGCGGGAGGTTTCTTCGATCATGTCCATGATCCGCGCCCTGGCGGTGTTCCTCACCTCGGGAAGGAAAGCGTGTGCGGTGTTGCAGGGAACCGCGATGACGTCGGCACCGAGGGCTTCGAGCCGATGCGCGCCGCGGATCAGCCAGGGCGTCGGGTCGGCGCCGCGCGCGGTGAGCGCCGTCGTCCGGTCGGGCACGGACGGATCCGCCCACACGACGACGGGAAGGTGGTCCTGATCGCGGGCTGCCGGGGTGCTGTGAATGATCTTCCGGTAGAGGTCGGCGGTCGCAAGGGGTCCCATTCCACCGAGAATTCCGATGATCGCAGTTGTCGGTGTGAGCATCAGGCGTCCTCACCGGTCTCGGGGACGGTGCCGGCCGGCGGAACCCAGGGCCGCCTGGCCAGCAGGACGAGCGTGGCGGCGATCGCGAGGATCCCGATGCCGAGCCAATAGGCGCTCTCGAGGCCGCGAACGCTGAGAATGACGAAGAGTGAACCACCGACGAGCGAACCGAACGCCTCACCCACGGTGTACGAGATCTGCCTGAAGTTGAGCGCTTCCAACCGGGAATCTGCCGGTAGCGCAGCGAAGGCTGTGCTCATCATGGGAGTGAAAACCATCTCGGCCGCGGAGAAGAGGACGATGGTCAGCACACATGCCGCCGGTGTCGGAATTCCGGACCCCAGTGGAATCACGGCCAGGCCGAAGACGACCGTGGCCGTGCCCAGCAGCACGACGGGCGGTACGCCGCGAAGCTGGAGCCGGGCGATCCCCGCGGTGGCCGTCGACTGCAGCACCACGATGGCGATGGCAGGACCGGACAGCAGCACGGCCCTGAAAACAGGAACCGCGACGTTCCCTGCGACGAACAATGCGAAAGCGGAGTAGAACTGCGCGTAGACGAAGGTGGCCAACATGCCGACGACGACGGTTCGCCAGGCGGCAGGGCTGCGCAGTACTTCCACAACCGCAGCGCGGGAGATCGGCCATCCACTAGCCGGCGGCGCTGGTCTCCTCCGGGAGACGGGCAACACCTTCGGCAGCCTCGTGAGCATCACGACTGCGCCAAGGATGTAGCAGACTGCGACCACCGTCAGCAGCGGGCGCGCGTCGGGCGACACGTAAGCGGCGCTGGCGATGAAGGGACCGAGCGCTCCTGCCGCGTTCAACGCGACGTTCATCGTCGAGTACGCCTTGTTGCGCTCGACGTCACCCGCGATGTTCTCGGCGATGAGCACCCGGCCGAGCACTTGGTGCACGCTCACGCCGAGCCCCGCCACCAGCAACACCGCCAGCAACGCGCCCGGGTCATGAAGGTAGCCCAGGGTGAAGAAACCGGCTGCTGCCAGCACCGAGCTGAGGCAGATCGCCGCGACGTACCCGAGTCTCGCGACCCACCGATTCACCACGAGGCTGCCGAGACCGACAGTGGCGAAGTAGACGAACAGGCCACCGCCCACTGCGGTGGCTTCCGAAGACGATCCCTGTGCCGCTATCAACACGCCGAGCACAGGCACCAGGGAGTACTGCCCCAGATTGCTCAGCAGGTTGTCGACGGCCAGCAAGGGCGTGATCGAGGCCGGGCTCTCCATGGACTCGCCGTTGTCCGTGACCGGTTTCGGAAGCCACTTCATGCGTCGGCCCCACCGATTCGACCTCCGGACGTCTCCAGGGCGTCGTCCCGGGTGACGACGGTGACCGCGTCCCGGACTCGCATCTCCGCCACGTCGATGTCCGCGTCGAGCGGTGCGTCGAAGACGGCGGTCACCGCCCTGCCGGAGGAGTCGGTGATGGCTCCCAACTGTTCGCCGCGGCGCTTCAGGACGAGTACCTCGTGCAGCCGCAGAGGATCCCTGGCACCCGTGGGCCGGAACTCCGGCCAGATACCGGTGGTGTCCGCGAGCCATCGAGGGCGCACCGGCTCCGGCCAGTCGACCCGCACCTCGGCCAGCCGTCCGGGCGTGTGCTCGAAGTAGAGCTGCCGCGCACGGCGTGCCGGGCACCCCGGGTAGGTGGTGGCCCCACCGAGGGCCGCATCGATGAGGGCCGGTTCGACCGGCTGCCCGGTGGCGAGCTCGTACAGCGGAAGACAGGCGTCGCCCGGCGGCCTGGCCGCTATCTCCATCAGCACGACACGGCCGTCATCGGTGAGACGATATTCGGCGTGGGCCATGCCGGTGCCGAACCGGAGGCGCTTGACCACGGAGCCGTGGGTCCGTTCGATCCGCCGCTTCTCCCCCGGGTCCAGGTTGGTCGGCGGCGTGGTGTGCGCCACTTCCACGAAGTAGTTCGTCGAGCGCTCGTTGGTACCTTTCTGAGTGATCATCGTGGTGAGGAGCTCTCCGTCGACCACGATGGTGTCGACGTTGTACTCGCGCCCGCTCACCCGCTCCTCCACCAGGATTTCCGATCGGGGACCGAGACCGGCGAGCAGAGCGAACAGTTCCTCCTCGTCGCGGGCGACCCGAACGCCCATGCTCGATTCGAGTGTGAGGGGCTTGACGACGGTGGGAAAGCGGTCGGTGAACCTTGCCGGCACTTCTCGGTACCGGTCCCGTCCGATCTCGTCCGTGCCCGCACCGCCCCGCTGGACCAGCACCGACAACGGGCTCCAGTGCTCCAGGTACCGCCGCTGCAGTGCCTTGTTGCGGCAGACGACCGAAGCACGGGGGCCGACCCCGGGCAACGCCAGCAGGTCACACACCAAGGCGGCCGGTTCCACGAACACTTCCGCTACCGCCAGCGCCCCGACGACGCGGTAGCGTTCGGCCCACTGCGCCGCACGATCGGCTATTCCTGCCGAATCACCACCGTCGGTCAGGAGGACATCGGCCACTGCACCCAGGGGATGACCCGGTTTTCCGAGCATCTCCCGTGCTCGCCGCGCCAACGACGTTCCACCGCGGCCGCTGACCAGCAGCACGGCCAGGCCGCGGCGGTCGAGGTCGGCCAGGTACGGTCCGATCTTGTGGAGGTCACCGAACAGGATGAAAGCCGGCCGCCTACCCACTCCAGACACCACGATCACGTCTCCTTCACCTCGTGGAACCTCCTACGATCAGCGGTGCTGCACGGCATCGGCAGCCACGCCGAACCGCGCCAGCCCCTCGCCCAGGTCCGCCTCGGTCGTGGTGAGCGGAGGCATGATCTTCACCATCGTCCCGTCCAGTCCGGCCGGCGCGCACAGCAGCAGACCGCGTTGCGCGCACTCGGCCACCAGCAGTCGCGCCTGTTCACGGCCGAACGTCCCGTCCGGGCTCCTGAACGCGACACCGGCGACCATGCCGTGAGCGCCGACGACCTCCCGGCCTGGGGAACGCGCGGCCCACTGCGCGAGCCCTTCCGCGAGTTGCGCCCCGCGGCAAGCGGCGGCCTCCACGAGCCGACCGTCGGCGAACAGGGCCAGATTGGCCTCAACCGCTGCCAACGAAACAGGATTGCCACCGTGGGTGTTGGTCAGCTCCCCCGGACGCAGGTGCTCGGTACAGGCTGTGTCGGCGACGAGCACTGCCGAGACGGGAAGCGAGCCGGAAATGCCCTTGCCGCAGAGCAGCAGGTCCGGGCGCACCCCGGTCCGTTCGTAGGCGAACAGGGACCCCGTGCGCCCGAAGCCGGACTGAACCTCGTCGAACACGAGCAGGGCATCGTGCCGGTCGCACCACTCGCGCAGGTTTCTCGCCGCTGTGGGCTCCATCTTCCGGAGCGACGACCCCTGGTACAGCTCCGCCAGTACACACGCGACGTCCTCCGCCGAGACGCCGGCCTGCTCCAACGCGTGGTCCAGAACTCCGGAGTCCCACCGGCTGCCCTCGACAGGGTAAGGAACCCGGAGGAAGGCCTCGTCGCAGTCGGGCAGCCAGTAGCGCTGTGCCGGTAACCCGCCGGCGAGCTGCGCGCCCAGCGTACGACCGTGGAACGCGCCGTCGAAGGTGACCACCACCGCTCTGTCACGACCGTGCGCCGACGCACGGCTCCGGGAGATCTTGATCGCGGCCTCGACGGCCTCCGCCCCGGTGGTGAAGAGCACGCTCTGCGGAAAGCCGGTGAGCTCCGCGAGTGAGCGCACGACGCGGGCTCGCACGGCGGTGGGAAACATGTACGCGTGCAACAATCCCTGCCGCGCCTGTGAAATCACCGCGTTCACCACGCTGTCGGGACTGTGTCCGGCGTTGGCGGTCAGGATCCCGCTCGTCCAGTCCAGCCACGACCGGCCCCTGCGGTCGAACACGCGGTTCCCACTCGCGCGGTGCCAGACCACCGGCAACTGGGTGTGCACGGCCGCTGGTTCGTGCTGCCGCAACGTCCGGATCACCCATGTGTCGTCGTCGTCCACTCCGCGGTTCGGCAGCCCGGCCTGACCGCTGTCCTGCGCGCCGCGCTGTTCCACCTGCCGCTGAGGCCTGCTCCCTGCGTGCATCACAGCCGCCTTTCACTGCGGTCGGGTGGTCCAGATCGTCGCGCTGGGGTCGGGGGCCGTCGCGGCTACAGCCACCAATGGTCCGGGGCCGGTGTTGACGAGTCCGTAGAACGTCCCGGCGGGGACGAGCCCAACGATGCCCGATCCCACCGAATGCCGGGTGGCTTCTCCGAGCGGCGCCTGGGGCGGTGGGGTGACACCTCGCTCAGGAGCGGGCATGTAGCAGACGTCCGGGTTCGGTTCCTCGGTGTCGAAGACGAACAACTCGCCATCTCCCCGGAGCACCACGATCATCCCGTCGGCCTTGGGATGCATGTGCGCGACGATCTGCTGGCCCTGCCTCAACCGCCAGGCGGACACCTGCAGGCGTTCTGTGCTCCACAGGCCGAGCTTGCGCGGCTGCGGGTCCGAGATCGGCTCGGACGGTACGGTGATGATCCGGGCATCCATCGTAACTCCACCTTCCATGACTACTGCTCGAGCAACTGCAGTTGCATGAACTGCAGGACGTATGTGCCGTTGGGACGCTGGATCCTGTTCGGTGCCTCCAGGCGCAGACGCCGCGTGGGAACGGGTTCCAGGTCGTGCTCCCACCAACCTCCCGCCGGAGCCTGAATGTCCTCTTCACTCAGCACCGTCCGCGGCGGCTGCCCATCCGGGAAGGCGACCACGCACAAGATCGGCGGGAAGCCGGTGCTCACCTTGGGCGCGGGACGACGCTGGATCCGGATGCGCACCGGGGTGCACACGGAACCGAGGTCGATGTCCAGGTATTCGGTGAACGGCTCAGTACGGCTCGGCGGACACCAGCCGGTGTCCGGCCTGCCGTCGAACAGAGCTTGCTCGTTCCAGAAGTCGTAACGGTGACAGCCCGATGAATCGGTGACAAAGCAGTTCTCGATCAGGTGCAACGTGGATGATGGCATCGAAACCTCACTTCCTGGAGACGGGGACCGCTAGGCGGCCAGGGAGTCGAGCAGGTGGCCGACCCCGGTGAGATCAGCCGCGACGAGGTCGGCGTCGGCACGCGCCGACCCCGAATGTGGCAGATCCCGGTCGACGAGGATCGTCGTGAACCCGGCGGCACGTGCTCCCCACAGCTCCTGGTCCCCGCCGTCACCGACGTATCCGCACAGTGCCGCGGGCAAGCCGAGTCCGTCGAGAGCGCACCGGTAGATGCGAGGATCCGGTTTCAGGTACCCGACCCGATAGGAGAAGACCGTGACGTCGAAGTATTCGCGCAGGCCGAGGTGGTCGAATATGCCCTCGGAATGATCGGACGCGTTCGTCACGAGAGCCAGCGAGTACCCCTCCTCACACAGGTGCCCGAGCAGCGCTCCCGCCTGCGGATCGACGTGGATGCTGTCGATGAAACCGGGCATGCAACGGTCCACCACGGACTCGACGGTGCGCCGTTCACAATGGACCCCTGCGTCACGCGCGGATAACAGCACCCGTTCGACCATGCCGGAAATGACGCCCGCCATCGTCTCGCGGTGCCTACGCCGGTAGACAGGCATCCACCGGTCGAGTTCCAGACCGAGTGCTTGTGCAACTTCGGTGTAGAACGGGTTGTTCCCGTTCTCGTGCACCAGGGTCGAGTACAGATCGAAACAAACGCCCTTGAGTGTCAACGAACATCCTCCTGCCGGACCGCCGGGGCGGCGACCACCTTGTCGCCCGGGGCGACGTCCGTGACGACCAGTGAAGTCGCGCAGATCAGGACGTCGTCCCCGATCGTCACCGGGCCGAGCACCTGCGCACCGGCGCCGAAGACGCAACGGTCGCCGACACGGGGATGCCGGCGCGCGCCCGGTGGCCGCTCGACGTCACGCCACCACCCGACAGCACCGAGCGTGACCTGCTGGTAGATCGTGACGTCGTCCCCGATGACCGCGGTTTCGCCGATGACGACACCGGTGCCGTGATCGATGAAGAACCTGCGACCGACGGTGGCTCCCGGATGCAGCTCCACACCCGTGAGGACACGGGCCAGGTTCGTCAACGCACGCGCGATCACTCGGTGGTGGGCCCGGTGCAACCGGTGGGCGGCCCGGTGAAGCCAGACCGCCGGCAGCGTCGAGTGGAAGAGAGCTTCCACCGCCGAGTGGATCGACGGGTCCCTGGCCATGATCGTCTCCAGATCCTCGCGCATCCTTTGCACGGGACCGATGGTGCCCTCGCCGAACACTCGCTCCGTTCGCTCTCTCGATCCGTCCCTGGTGTCGTCGGTGGTCGCCGCTTTCACGGCACCGGCACCGGGAGCGCTCCGGCCACGGGTACCGGCGTCGGCGTGTGTCTCGTCCGCTCGAAGCATGATGCCTTCACCCTCGCGCCGGTGCCGAGCACAGCACGATGTTGGCGGTGAAGAGCTCACGGGCCCGGACCTGCCGGATCTGCCGTACTCCGACCATGCCGAGGAGGTCGCCGCCGATCCCCACGGCGTGCAGTGACTGCCACGCACCGGACCAGACCGCGGTCGAATCCATCCAACCCGAAGTACGGATCGTGCCGGCATCCAGTGTGATTTCCTCCTGGTAGTAGGAGATCACGTGTCCGTCCGGACGCCGGTAGACCTTCCATCCGTTTCCGACGATGGTCCCGATTTCCCGGCCGGACGGGTCGGTCAGCAGGTCGTTGTGCGAGTTGTGGTCACCGACAGTCGGACCATGGGCATCGGCCGCCCGGAACTCGATGTGCGCTTCCTCGGCCAGGTCGGTGAAGGCAGCACAAGTGTCCGCAGTGGGCGCGCTCATCGTGCCGGTCAGGTCGTGCACCAGCGGGATGCAGGTTCGGCACAACGTGCGTACAGCGGGTAGGGGTTCGGTCGATTGCATGGCTCGCCCTCCTCGGGTGTGGGGTCGGATGTCAACGACGGGCCTCGGCAGCAGACCAGTCGGCGCGGCTGCCGGCATCTGCGAACAACGTCACGACGGTTTGCTCGGGCCGCATGGTCGATGCCACTTCCTTCGCCGCCAGCCAGTTGGCCGCGGAGGAGGCACCTATACGCACCCCGGTCGAGTCGAGGAACTCCCGCATCGCGGCGAGACTGTTCTCGTAACTCACGGCCAGCACGGGCAGATCGGGTAGTTCCGTGGCGACGAAAGGCTGACGGTGACCGAATCCGAGCCCTCCCGCGCCGGGGAACTTCGCGGCGCCGTTGGGTGGCAGCTCGGTGCCGTACGGCAGTTCCGCCGGCGTCACCCCCACGACGCGCAGATCCTTGAATCGGGTGCGGAGCGCCCGGCTGACACCGGTGATGGTGCCGCCGCTGCCGATCGCGGCGACCCAGCAATCCGCTGTTCTCGGGCCGAGCTGGCCGATGATCTCCTGCCCGGTGACGAACTCGTGCATGGCCACGTTCGCCGCGTTGCGGTGCTGGGATAGCAGCGTCCACCCCGGCTCCGCGGCGTGGATCGCTTCGCTCGTCTCGATGATGCCGAGCAGGAAGCGCTCCGCGTCGGCCAGGTCGACGATCGCACCGAGTTCGGCCAGTTCGTCCACCAGCGCCCGGGGTACCGACTCCGGTACGACGAGCCGCACCGGCACCGCCATGAGCCTGCCCAGATGGGCCAGTGCCCTGGCCATGTTCCCTCCGGATGCGTCGAGCAGGCGGAGCGGGCTGACGCCGTCCCAACCGTTGACGGCAGCGCAGATGAGGGCATACGCGGTGCGATCCTTCACCGATCCGAACGGGTTGTGGAACTCGTACTTCGCGTAGATCGCGGCGCCATCCGGCGGTCCCGGCACGCGCACGAGGGGTGTTCTGCCGAGATTGGCGCGAAACTGGCGTAGCCCGGGAAACTTCTCCAGCGTCAGCGTTTCCCGGACCATGGAGGTGAGGAACGGAGGCGCGGTCAGGTCAATGGTGAGCTGCTGGTTCGAAATCACGAATGGTCCTTTCCGTCGAGGACTGCCCTAGAGGTGTCCGTTCCGTCGACGCGTGCTGCGCTGTCCGCGAGCTTTGCGGGGGTCGGTCGCGTCATCACGTCGTGCAGTGAGAAGGGGATGCCGGTCACCTCGGTGAGCCGTGCGCTCACCCTGGCGGCCAGGAGCGAGTGCCCGCCGAGTTCGAAGAAGTCGTCGTGCGCACCGATCGGGCTGTACTGGAGGATGTCCTCCCACACCGAGACGATCTGCTTCTGCAACTCGGTTTCGGGGTCGGAGTACGACGAAGCCATTCCGGCGGGCCGTTGTGCGACCTGTTCGGCCGCGGGTATCGCTTCGCCCGGAGCCACGCGTGCCGGGCGGGGACGGGCTCGGTGCTCGGGGTCCGGGCTGATCCAGTGTCGCTGCCTGGCGAAGGCATACCCAGGAAGATCGATCAGGTTTCCCCCCGCGCCCGGCAGTTCCCCAAGTTCGACCGGGCACCCGCACTCCCACAGCTTGCCGACCGCGGCGACGAGAACCCGGACGCCCCGGCCGACGGCGTCGGGACCCGCCATGGTGCGCACCGTGGGCGTTCCGGTGCCGTAGGTCGCGCGCGCGAACGTGCTCAGGACAGCACCGGGGCCGACCTCGACGAACAAGGTGTCCGCCCCGACTGGGGCAGCCCTCCGAAGTGCGGCGGCGAAGTGCACCGGCCGTACCACTTGACGAGCCCAGTACAGCGGATCGCGCGGATCGTTGGTTGCCGGTCCACCGGCGGTCGCCGTCACGAAGGGCACCGTCGGAGCGGTCAGTTCCAATCCGGCCACGACCTCCGCCAACGGCTCGACCACCGGTTCCATCATGGCTGAGTGGAAGGCGTGTGAGGTGTGCAGCTCCCTGCACGGCACGCGCTCACGGGCGAGCCGCTCGCGAAAACTGCCGACGCGCTCAGCCGGTCCCGCCACCACGCACAACCGGGCAGCGTTGACCGCCGCGAGCTGAACCCCACGCGGCAGCAACCGGGTGACTTCACTCTCCTCGGCTTCGACCGCCAGCATCACACCGGGAGGCTGAGCGGCCATCAGCGCGCCCCGCTTCGCGACGAGACGGAGTGCGTCCGGAAGCGAGAGCACGCCGGCGACGCAAGCTGCTGTGATTTCCCCGAGACTGTGACCGACCACGACAGACGGTGTGGCACCCCAGGCCCGGAGCTGCTCGGCCAGTGCGAATTCCGCGACGAAAAGCGCAGGCTGCGCGAGATGGGTGTCGCGCAGCCTGCCGGCGTCGAAGGTCTCGTCCAGCAGCGCCCTTCGCACGTCGGTACCGAGTTGCGGGCCGAGCTGCGCGACGCAGTCGTCGACACGCCGCGCGTAGCTTGGCAGCGCCTCGTAGAGCCGCGCGCACATCCCCGGGTACTGGGTCCCTTGGCCGGGAAACGTCCAAACCGTCTCCGGCGTGCCCTGGCGCACGCTCTGGCCGCCGGTGCGCAACGCCGACAACTCCTCCGGCTCCGATCCGGCTGACAGCACCACGGCGCGGCGGAAACGCAGCGCTGCCCGACCTTCCCGCAGCGTCCTCGAAGCGTCCGCCAAATGGGGTGCGCCGGCTTGTTCGAGCGCGTCGGCGAGGGCATTCCCGTATTCGTCGACGGCCTGCCGAGTTTTCCCCGAGATCACCAGCAGTTGCGGTCCGGGCGATCTCGGCGCGGGGGTGACCTCGGGTGCCTCTTCCAGCACCACGTGCGCGTTGGTCCCACCGATCCCGAAAGCGCTGACCCCGATCCTCCGGGGCGAGTCCCCGGACAGCCAGTCAGTTTGTTCCGTTGCCACGACGAACGGTGTCCGGCCGAAGTCGATCGCCGGATTGGCCTCGCTGTAGTGCAGCGTCGGCACCAGAGTCCGGAGCCGCAGCTGCAGCACGGCCTTGATGAACCCGGCGATCCCCGCGGCCGATTCGAGGTGGCCGATGTTCGACTTGATCGAGCCCACCGTGCAGAAGCCCACACGCGTCGTGTCGAACGCCCTGGTGAGCGCGGCGATTTCGATCGGGTCGCCCACCGGTGTCGCCGTCCCGTGTGCCTCGACCGCGGTGATCGTCGCCGCAGGCACATCCGCAGCCCTGATGGCCGCGCGGACCACGGCCTCCTGGCCCGCGACGCTCGGAGCGGTGAAACCGACCTTGCCGGCGCCGTCGTTGTTGACAGCACTTCCCTTCACCACAGCCAGAATCCGGTTGCCGTCGGCGAGTGCGTCGGAAAGCCTCTTCAACACGACCGCCCCGACGCCGCTCCCGAACACCGTGCCGGAGGCCCGCGCGTCGAAGGGGCGGCAATGCCCGTCGGCGGAGAAGATCATGCCCTGTTCGTGGAGGTAGCCGACGCGGTGCGGCACGCGGACGCAGACCCCGCCCGCGACAGCGATGTCACACGTTCCCGATGCCAGCGCCGCAGCAGCTTCGTGCACTGCGACGAGCGAGCTCGAACAGGCTGTTTGCACGCTGATCGCGGGCCCGGTGAAGCCGAGGCGGTGCGCCACCCTCGTGGCGAGATAGTCCTTGTCGTTGTGGATCTGCAACTCGAAGAACTCGGAATCGAGGATGGCGCGTCTGCCGCACAGGAGGTTGGACATCAGGTAACCGGGCACTCCGGCCCCGGCGAACACCCCGCCGCGACTTGTCGTGCCTGGAGGCACACAGGCGTTTTCCATGGCGTGCCAGGCACATTCGAGGAAGAGCCGGTGCTGCGGGTCGAGCAGCGCGGCCTCACGCGCCCCAAACCCGAAGAAGCGGGCGTCGAACAGGTCGTAGTCGTCGAGCACCGCGGCGGCGGGAACGTACTGTGGCCGGCCGAAGACGGACTCGTCGAGTCCTTCGTCGAGCAACTCCTCCACCTCGAGCCGCTGGATCGACTCCACGCCCCACACAGGTTCGCCCAGAGCCTCCCGGTGTCCGGTGCTCCCGGAAAACGGCCCGCCAGGCCCAGAACCGCGATATCCATGTCGTCCTCCTGTCAGCCCCTGGACGGCACGAGGTCTGTCAGCGCGTGCCTGCCGATCTCGTGCTCGGTGCTTCCCCGGAGGGCCAAGTCGGCACAGATCCGGCCGAACAGCGGAACCAGCTTGAACGCCCACCCGCCCGCTGCCACGACGACGTTGCTTCCCCCGTCGACCAACCCTTCGGCCGTACCGAGGTAGAACTGCCGATCCGGGTCGCCGGGAAGCACGGCGAGACACGTACTGGTGGAAACGGGGTCCGGAGCGACCCACGGCATGTGCGTACGCGCCCAGCCGAGCACGCGGTCCACGTGTGCCTGCTGCGGCCGCCCGGTCGCGTCGTCGGCGTGTTCGAGGGCACCCACCTCGAAATCGGGTCCCAGGCGCACGAGGTCGTCACCAGCCCAGGGGTTGGGCGGGAATCCGTAGAAGAGATTGGTGTCCGTATCGCTGGGCTGTTGGAAGGCGAACCAGAACGGGCGCTGGACCCCGTCATCACGCTGCCGCAGGGTCACCAGCGCCATCTCGTAGACGTTGAGGTCGAGCCCGTCCACGCCCCACCGCTGGATCAGGTCGTTGGTGTGGGCGTTGCCCGCGATGACGACCTTGTCGGCGCGGTAGACGGCGCGATCGCTGCGGACGTGGGCACCGTTCGCGTCCGGATCAACGGCGACGACCCTCTCGTCACTGTGCATCGTCACGCCGTTCCGGCTCGCCAGGGTTGCCAGCGCCGCGAGCGTGCCCCGTACGTCGATCGCCCCGCCATCCGGTTGGAGGAACCCTTCGAAGTGCCGGGGAAGATCGGTGAAGCCCCAGCGTCGCCCGATGTCCCTGGCACTGAGCCACTCGTAGCAGACCTCCATCTCGTCCATCGCCTTGGCGGTGTCCGCGATGTGCCCCTCGTTGGTGGGTACCGAGATGTCTCCGAACCACAGGCTGCCGAGGCGGTGGATGAGCTTGCGGCCGGCGAGTTGCTCGAGCTCACGCCACAGTGGAGCCGCACTCAGCGTGAGCCTGAAGATGTCCGTCTGGGTGTACTGCACACGCCAGTGCCGTTCGTTGCCGCTGGAGCCACACCGGTCGTTGAGGAAACCGAAACGGTCGATCACCAGAACCCGTGCTCCGCCGACTGCGGATCGCCAAGCGGCCGACAACCCGATCGGCCCACCACCCACGACGATGACGTCATAGTGCGACTGAACGCTCATGATCCTCTACACTCCTTGCATTTCGGCTACGAGCCGTACGATCGCGGACACCGTCCGCTGGTGGTCGCGCAGGTAGAAGTGACCGCCGGGAAACGAATGGTGGCTGAACCCGGCGCCTGCCACGTCTTTCCAGGCCTGCAAGTGGTCTGGCGCGAGCGCGGGGTCGTCGTCTCCGCCGAACGCCGCCAGCGGCACCGGCAGGGCCACGCGGGGGGACCGGTAGGTTTCGATCGCCGCGAAGTCGGCCCGCACGAGTCCCGCGACGAAGGCGGTGAGTTCGGGACTGCGGCGCAGTTCCTCGATCTCGCCCGACAGCCGCTCGACCTCATCGAGCACGCCTTCGTCGTCACGGAATCGGATGCCGTGGTCCGGCAGTTCTCCCGGCGAGAACTGACTGGACACGACCAGAAGTTCGGGCAGCGGACCGGTTGCCGCCGTCAGCTGCCGCACGAGTTCGTAACCCACCAGCGCTCCCATGGAGTGACCGAAGATCACGAACGGCCTGCTGAGAGAAGGCAGCAGCGCCGCGCCCACGGCCGCGGCCAACTCCTCGAGATCGGTGAGCGGAGCCTCGTCCATCCGGTCTTCCCTGCCCGGGTACTGGACCGCCACGAGTTCGACCGAAGCGGGCAGATACGCGCGCCACGGCCGGAACGCGGACGCGGCACCTCCGGCATGAGGCAGGCAGACCAGCTGGTAATCGGTGTCCGCGCTGCCCGGCATGCGTCTGATCCAGCGTTCCGCGGTCATCTCGACTCCGCTTCCAGCCGCGCCGCTATGTCCGCGCGCAAGGAGGCCCTGTCCACCTTGCCCACACCGGTCAGCGGCAACTCCGCGACGAGCTCCAGACGTTCGGGAAGCTTGTACTTCGCGATGCCCTGCTGGTCGAGGAACGTCCGCACCGCGCGGAGGTCGAGGTCCCCGTCTGCCGCCGCCCCCGGCACGGCGTAGAGGCACCCCACCTCCCCGAGAACCTGGTGTGGCATGGCGACGCACGCTGCCGCGGCGATCCCGGAATGACGCAGGATCACGTCTTCGAGTTCCTCCGCCGAAATCTTCTCGCCGCCACGGTTGATCGTGTCGCGCACCCTGCCGAGAACCTCGATGTTGCCCCGGGCGTCCACCCGGACCAGATCACCGGTGCGGTAGAAGCCGTCCTCGGTGAAGGCTTCGATGGTCGCGCCGGGTGCCCGGTAGTAACCGGCCACTGTGTACGGACCCCGGGTGAGCAGCTCACCGATCTGCCCCGGTGCCACAGCTTCGCCGTGGAGGTCGACGACGCGCACTTCGTCGTGCGGCGACAATGGGCGCCCCTGCGTTCGGTGGACCACTTCGTCGGTGTCGTCCAGACCGGTGTAGCACAGCAGGCCCTCGCTCATGCCGTAGCACTGTTGGACCCGCGCGCCGAGCCGCGTCTCCAGCTTCGCTGCGACGTCCGGTGCGAGCCGGGCTCCCCCGACCAGCAGAACGGACAGGCTCGAAAGGTCGCGGGTCGTCTTCTCGGCTTCGGCACACCACCGCAGCGCAACAGAGGGCACCAGCGTGGTGTGGGTGACGCGCTCCCGCTCGACCAGCTCGAAGGCCACGGCCGGGGAATCGGGCGTGGACAGCACGACTCTCCCACCGACCGACAGAGTTCCCAGCAGCCCGGGACAGTTCATCACGAATCCGTGCTCGGCGGGCATCACGACGAGGTTGACGGCGTGCTCGTCCATCCGGTTGACGCGCAGAGCGGACCGGATCATGTATTCGTACCCCTCGTGACACCTGGGGATGGCCTTGGGTAGTCCCGTCGTTCCGCTGGAGAGCAGGAACACGGCCGGATCGCTGGGTTCGACGGCGCGCGTCCACGGGTGAACCGGCCCGGCGCCCGCAGCGGCCAGAACGGTGAGGTCCTGCTCACCCACACCCGGTTCCACCCCGCGGACCAGGAGGTGACGCAGCTGGGGATGACGGTCGCGGAGGCGGCGTGCGGTGGCGACCGCTTCTTTCCGGCGCCCGTGTCCGTCCACCGCGAAGGCCACCGGCTCGGTCACCGAAAACACGTGGTCGAGCTCGTGTTCGCGAAATGCCGGAATGATCAGAACGGGCACGGCACCCAGCTCGAGCGCGGCGAGCACGAGCACCACGTATTCGGCGCAGTTGCCGAGCGCGACCGCGATCCGGTCACCGGCACTCAACCCGAGGCCGGCGAGACGATCCCGAGTCGCCGCGACGGCAGAGCCGAGTTCGCGGTAACTCATCCGCCGATCCCCGTCGACCACCGCGGTCCTGCCGGGAGTCGCGGTGTAATACGTTCGAATGCGTTCGTGCACCAGTTCGCCGTTCCAGAGTCCGTCCTGCCGATAGCGTCGGGCCCGATCCTCGGCGATGGCCGGTATCCCGGTCGCCTGCTGCGTGGCTGTCACAGCGCCGGCTCCGGACGCTGTGACAGCAGAGCTTCCAGTTCACCGAGCGTGTAGTCCTGCTGGTCCCACAGGTCGACCGCGACTCCGGTGCGCTTGCGCAGCTCCAACTGCAGGTCGGTCGTCTCCACCGAGCTCAGGCCCAGGTCCTCACGCAGCGTGGTGGCGGGGCCGGAGCCGGCGAGTGCGTCCTCGTCGAGTCCGACCTCGGCCAACAGGGCCAGAACGGCGGTCAGCGATGACATCACGAATCCACTCCTCGATCAGACGGAACAACTCCGCCCTTGACGCGGTTGTCGGAAGGTGGCCGGGTTTCGGGGTCAGGGCCGGGCGGCGGCACCGACCGGTGCCACGGTTCCGGGGGTGCCGCTCAGCTCGGCGAGGGTCGAGTCGAGGGTGTCGACCAGGTAGTCCACCTGGTGCACGTCCAGGCCCGGATGGCAGGGCAGGTTCACGTGCGAGGTGAACCAGGACTCCTCCGCGACCGGGCATTCGCCTGGCCGGTGCCCGCGGTGTCGCCACTCAGGCAGCAGGTGCTGGGGGAAGTACCGCAACTGGATTTCGACACCGTTGCGGTCCAGCCCGAGGACGAGTTCGTCCCGCAGCCGCCGGTCCTGTACGAAGCAGGTGTACAGGTGGTAAGCATGCACACTGTCCCGCGGCGGGCGTTGCGGGGACACGAACGGATAGCGCGCCACGACCTCGTTCAGCCGTGCGGCCACGGTGCGCCGCAGCGCCCCAAGCCCCTGCAACCGGGACAGCTGCACCACCCCCACCGCGGCTGCCGGCTCCGACAACGTCGCGTTCGTGCCCGCTGCCCTGATGCCGCGCACGATGTCCCGGTAGACGGTGCGGGAGTACTTCATCCACGGCAGCAGCACCGGTTCTTCGGCGAGGGGAAGCTCGGCCGTCGTGATGTGCCCGTCGAAATCGTTGCCCCTCAAGCGGTGCAGGCGCCGTACCCATTCGTCGTCGGAGCAAGTGATCATGCCGCCTTCGCCGAGAGTGGTGATGTTCTTGGAGTTCTGGAAGCTGAAGCACGCGATGTCCGCGAGGCTCCCGGGTACGCCATCCCGGTAGACCGCACCGAGCGCGTGCGCGCAGTCTTCGAGAACGAGGATTCCGTGCCTGCGGGCGATACCCATGATCGCGGCCATGTCGGCGGGACAACCGCCGTAGTGCACCAGCAGCAATGCCTTGGTGCGAGGGGTGATCAGCGCCTCGAAGGCCTCCGGGGACACGTTGAGCGACTCTGCCTCGACGTCGCAGAAGCGCACCACCACGTCGTGGTCGAGCAGCGGTTGCACGGTCGCCTGGTACGTCTGCGGAGTGGCGATCACCTCGTCGCCGGGCTCGAGGTCGAGCAACGTGATGGCCAACTGAAGGGCGACGGTTCCGCTCGTGACGCTCACCGCGTGCCGGGCACCGACCATTGCGGCGAACTCGGACTCGAACCTCTCTCGCCACGAGCCCATCGACAGGGGCGCGCCACTGCCGACAAGCTCGGTCAGCGCCCTGATCTCCGCTTGCGCGAGAATGCTCCCTCTGGTCGGGAACGGGACCACGTAACTCTTGTTCACTGCCGTACCTCTCGGATTGCGCTCGTCAACAGCCACCGCCATTCATGTAAGCGGCCGGGAGTGCGCTCGCGACAGGCAAAAGCCGGGTCAGTTCCGTCAGGATGGTTAGCGGGGAATTGTCAGAATCGCTGTTTCGGTTGGGGAATCACCCCCAGTGCGGCCCTCAGGACCGCTGGCGCGCGCGGTGCCTGCGCACGGCGTCCCGGTTGGCGCACGCGCGGGTGCAGTACCGCTGCCGTCCTCCCCTGGTCAGGTCGGCGAACGCCCGGCGGCAGTCGGTGCGCGCGCACCGGCCCAGCCGGTGCATGCCGTGCTCGGTGAGGTGCTGCGCCGCGGCGACGACGGTGACGGCCCTGATCGTCCTGGCGAGCGGAACGTCGTCGTCGCGGTAGTGCAGGTGCCAGCCGGACCCGTCGTGGTTGGTGATCCTCGGATACGCAGCCACGTCCGCGAGCAATCCGTTCAGCAACTCCACGCGCCGCTCCTCACCGGGTGCGTCGACCACGGCGGCCCACTGGCCGAGGAACGCCCGCACGTCCGCCAGGTCGTCCTCGGTGGCCGAAGCCCCGAACCCCAGACCCGCACCGTTCCACCGGTCGGCCAGGTCGCGGGGATCAACCGGAGGATCGTTGGTCAGGCCCATCACGAAATCCAGGGCCTCCACGATGTAATGGTTCTCACGCACAAGGCGATTACAGCACAGTGGGTGCATGCACCACATCGCCCCACCCGGACCAAAGGCGCGATCTCAGGTTTCCTGGCATCCCCTGGTCGCCGCCTGTCTCGGCACGTTCCTGCTGCTCCTCCACACCACGATCGTCACGGTCGCACTGCCGGCGATCGCCACCGACCTGCACGCGGGTTTCAGCGCCCAGCAGTGGGTGGTCGACGTGTTCACCGTCGCGCTGGCAGGACTGCTGCTGGGCCTGGGCTCGCTCAGCGACAACCTCGGGCGCAGACGCGTCTACCTGAGCGGACTCGCCGGGTTCGGCGTCGCCACGCTCGCCTGCGGCCTCGCGGTCTCGGCCACCATGCTGATCGTGGCCCGGGCAGTGCAGGGAATCGCAGGCGCAGCCATGTTCGCGACCATCCTGCCCCTGGTCGGACTGACCTACGAGGGACAGCGCCGCGCCCGGGCGTTCGCCGTCTGGGGAACCGTGTCCGGCATCGCCAGCGCCGCGGGCACGTTCTCCGGCGGCATCATCGCCCAGTTCCTCGGCTGGCGGTGGATCTTCTTCCTCTCACTGCCGCTGTGCGGCGCGGCCATCGTGCTCAGCACCCGCCACCTCGAGGAAAGCCCCCGCACCGGAGGCAGCACCAATCCCTGGGCCGTGCTGTCCTTCTCACTGGCCGCGGCCGGGCTCACCGCCGCCGTCATCACGGGCGGCGACCAGGGCTGGTCCACACCCGCCACCGTCACCGGACTCACCGTCGCAGCACTGTCGGCCACCGCGTTCGTCGCGACCCAGCGCTGGAGCACCACACCCATGCTGCCGCCGGCCCTGTTCGCCACCCGGAGATTCACCGGAGTGCTCGTGATCGCGTTCGGGTACTACTTCGCCGCGTTCGGCTGGCTGCCCGTCGGCTCCCTGTGGCTACAGGAGACCACCGGCCTCGGTCCCGCTCTCACCTCGGTCGCGCTGGCACTCCAGGTCGTCGTCTTCTTCCTGACCTCGGCAGTACTCAGCGGACGGTTCCACACCCTGGCCCCGTCCGGCGTCCTCGGCGGGTTCACCGTCCTCATCGGGGCCGGCTGCCTCACCGCGCTCCTGAGCACACTGGCACCCAGCTGGCTCGCCCTCGTGCCCGCCTTCGTCCTCACCGGCATCGGAGCCGGAATCGTCTCCCCGGTCTTCCCCGCGGTCGCGATCGCCGCCGTACCGGAAGCCTTCGGCGGCACCGCCGGCGCCGCCGCCAACAGCGCCCGCCAACTCGGCCTGGCACTCGGCGTCGCCCTGGCCGGCACCATCTTCACAGCCGGGCAGGGCGACACCCACGACACCACGAACGGCCTCACCGCGGTCATGACCGCCTGCGGCGCGACCGCACTCGTCACCGGCGCACTGGGCGCCTGGCTACTTCGCAAGCCACGCCTGCCGAGCGGTACCGAATAGCCGCCCCAGAATTGCACGCCACGCCCGCGCCGCTGATGCGGCAGCGCTTCTTTTCGATGCCATTAGCGCTCATGCTTCGGCTTCGCTTTCCGGCACCGAGCCCGCCGAATCCCGAATGCGGTTGTGATCTTCCTCGCCCACACCTAGAGTAGGAATAGTCGAGACGGCCTCACGTCTGAGTCCCAACACATTGCACACACGAGCAAAACGCGATGTGAGGATGACGAGGCCCGAGGGTGGTGTATCGAGGATTACAGTGGGGGTTTCGTAGTGGTGCACGACGAAGCGACTGCGCGATGGGTGTCCGCCTGCCCAGGAACGACAGGGAGGGCTGGGCTGGCCGATTGCCTCCGGGCGCTGAACTGGACACCGGAACGGCTGGCCAGGGAGATAAACCGGGTGCGGGGCGCAGGAACGATCAGCGCCAAAGCCCCCTACCATTGGCTCAAGGGGGCGGTGCCCCGGGGGAAGCTACGGCAAACAGTGGCGACCATCCTGTCCGAACAACTTCATCGTAGTATCTCCGTTCAGGACCTATGGCCGGAAAAGCAATTCACGACACCGCCCCGGGCCGCAAATCCCCTCGTCGGGCTCGCATCTTCCGAGGACGTCATGGAAGCAGCGGTGACCTGGCTGCTGAACTGCCCCGTACAGCAGCCGGAAAGCACTCCAGAGGCTTCCCGGACCGAACTCGTGTCCATCTTGCGCTCGCGGGTGAGCCAGCTGCGTGACTTCGACGACGGAGTGGGCGGAAAGATGACTCTCGATTGGATTCTCAGCGACCTGAGCTGGGCTCGCTCACTTACTGACGGCAGATGCGTCGGCGAGACCGTGCTGCGGGAACTCAACGCGTGCGTCTCCGATCTCGCCCGCATGGCGGGATGGTTGATGCTCGACCAGGGGAAGCACGATCAGAGCAAAGCCCTCTTGCTGTTGTCGTTGCGCAAGGCCGCGGTCACGGGCAGACCCACGATGGCGGCGCACATCGTGTCCTGTCTCAGTTATGTGTACTTGTGGGAGGGGGACGGAACGCAGGCCCTCCGACTGGCGCAGGTAGCCCGGCGTGGCGTGGAAGGACTCCCGCAGGGTCGAATCCATGCCGTACTGGCGAGCAGACAGGCGAGGGCTCACGCCTTGCTCGGCGAGCTCTCCCACGCCCGTAGGTGCATCGAAGAGGCCTTTCGCGCACTGGAGGAGGACGCTGACGACGCGCCGTGGGGCGACTGGATCACGTGGGCGGTCATCCAGGGGGATGCCGGCCGGTCCTGGCTCGACGCGGGAGAACCCTCCGCTGCCGAACGCGATCTTCGCTCCGCTGTCGACATGATGTCGGACAAGGGTAAGCGCAGCCAATTGCTGCACCTCACGTCCATCGCGGAAGCTCACCTCGACCAGCGAGAAGTTGACGGCGCGGTCGACACGATATCCCGGGCTCTGGAACTGAACCAACACTTGCGGTCGGCTCGCGCCGATCAGCGGCTTCGCCAGTTGCGGCGGCGCTTCTCGACCAGTAGTGCCAGGAGCCTGCGAGAGATCTTTTCCCGCATGGACGATCAGTTCCCGTCGACCGATCCTGCAGGAATGGCCTCGAAAATCGCTGCGGGTTGAACCCCGGAGATCCGTGACCACACGACGGACACGAGTTCGGCTATGACCTCGGTCCGGCGAACACGAACACCACCGTGCTGGTATCCAAAGCGCCTGAACATGGCGACCTGACGGCGTGATCGCTACCATCCGGGCGAGCCGGGCCTGATCCGCCACGGCGATGCCGGTTCGCGATACACATCCGTTGCGTTTACTGATCTCCGTGTAGCGCAGGCCTGTCCACCGTCGGCGTCCTGCCCACGCGCGCAACGACACGAAGACAACGGTGATCGTGCACGTCGGCAGCACCCTGGCCATAGCCGAATCGTCAACCCGCCGCTGGCGGCTGTACCGGATGACGCCATTGAGCACACCCTTGTCGATCGTCGCCTCCGACGAAGGTCTTCCACCCATCCGCACCAGCTACCCACTGGCGCCGGAACCAGCCGAGGTTCAGGCAATGGCACAACACCTCGACGTCGACCTGCGGATGCTCACCGCAGCCCTTCACGCACACGGGCGTTAGCGGTTCGCACACCTCGGCTGTTCCGTGCAATCGGCAACCGGGTCCGTGCCGCTTGAAGCCGCACCGTCTTGTGACCGGTGGTCTGACGGCCTTGGACACCGTTCGCACCAACCGTCGAGTCTTAACCCGGCTACGCGCGCACCATGTCGACCAGCGGCGCCTGTCCTGGCGTACGCACCAGCACTCGAACGGAGACAACCCTCATGGCCACACATACCCGCGGCCGCGTCTACCGCCGCTGCGCCTGCCGCGACAACCACGGCCGACAGCTCGGCACCCGCTGCCCCCGGCTGACCGCCAACGGCAAACACGGCCGCTGGGCCTTCGCTGTCGACCTGCCCTCACTCACCGGTCACCGCCGCACCATGCGCCGCAGCGGGTTCGCCACCCGCGCCGACGCCCGAGCCGCGCTCGAGCACGTCCTGGCCTGCGAACATGCCGGCATCACCCTCGACGACCGCCAGACCGTCGCCGAATACCTCAGCCACTGGCTCACCGGTAAAGCGCTCACCCTGAAACCCACCACCATGGCCCGCTACACCGACTACGTCACCAAAGACCTCGTCCCAGCCCTGGGCGCCATCCGCCTGGAACAACTCCACCACGAACACCTCGCACAGTTCGTCAAGAACCAACTTGACGCCGGTCGTGGCCCCATCACCCTGCGCCGCTGCATCACGACACTGTCCAGCGCCCTCAACGACGCCGTCCGACAGCGCCGCTTGCCCCACAACCCAGCCCGCTACATCCACATCCCCCGCCCCGCCAAGACGGAACGAACCTGCTGGACACCGCGGCAAGCAGCGGCCTTCCTGCGCCATTGCGCCACCGTCGACGACCCACTCGGACCTCTCTACGAACTGATTCTCTGCACCGGCCTACGCAAGGGCGAAGCGCTCGCACTGCACTGGTCCGATGTTCACCTCAGCGACCGCGTCCTGTTCGTCCGCTACACGCTCTCCAACATCAACAACACCACACCGGTCTTCACCGCACCCAAGACGAGAACCAGCTACGCCTGGGTCGGACTTTCCCCTCGCACGATCGCCGCGCTCCAACGCCAAGCTCAACACCGCGCCACCCTCAAGAACGCCTCCGGCGCTCGGTTCCACGACGAAGACCTCGTATTCACGCGCTCCCAGGGTCAGCCGCTGCGGCCCGAATACGTCCTGCGGCACTTCCACCGCCTCACCGACGACGCCGGCCTGCCCCGCATCCGGGTACACGACCTCCGGCACTTCGCCGCCACCACGATGTTGTCCGCACAAATCCCGCTGGCCATGGCTTCCAAAACAATGCGTCACTCCACAATTTCCACCACCACCGAAATCTATGCCCACCTACTCCGCAACGTCGCCTACGATGCCGTCAACGCCATCGACGTCGCCCTCACCAACGCGGAAAACACCATCTGAACAAAGAACTCCAACTGGGAACCGCCCCACGCCAAAACGTAACCAACACCCCATCGCGAACCGCCATCAAGGACGACAACCCCGCCGACCGCGACCACAGGGCGACCACCCACGACAACAGCCCAGCTCACGAGGACGGCACTTGACGCCTCGACACCAGACACGACGGGTGACATCGCAGGCCAGACCCACAGCCACGAACCGAACCCACACCACTCGGTGAACCGACCCAGGCCGAGGCGCGACCACCTTGCGACCACCAAGCCACAAAACACAACCAGCGGGCTCGCTCCGAAGAGCAAACCCGCTGGTCACAACCGTCGGGACGACAGGATTTGAACCTGCGACCCCTTGACCCCCAGTCAAGTGCGCTACCAAACTGCGCCACGTCCCGGCTGTCATCGCCCCCGTGAGGGCGACGACAGACAGCTTAAGGGGTCCCGTGACGGGCGGTTCAGCCGGGGGTCACGCGAGCGGCTCGAGGGCCTTCGCGAGGGGTTCCAGCACCTGCGGGGTGTGCGGCGGCGGCAGGTACACGATGGCCAGGTCCAGGCCCTGCTCGCCGAGTGCCTCGATCTCCGCCACGACACTGCTGAAGTCGCCGTCCTCCCCGAGGCGCACGTGGCTCGACAGCATGATCTCCTTCGGGTCGCGGCCGACGTCCTCGCAGTGCCTGTGCAGCACGTCACGCTTGCGGGCGAACTCCTCGGGCGTCCCGCCGACGAAGTTCCAGTGCTGGGCGAAGCGCGCGGTGGTGCGCAGGGTGCGCTTCTCCCCACTCCCGCCGATGCAGATCGGCGGGTGCGGCTGCTGCACGGGCTTCGGCTCGCAGCGGGCGTCCTTCAGCTGGTAGTACTGCCCCTCGAAGGTCGTCGTCTCGTTGGTCAGCAGGCCGACCAGCACCTCGCACGCCTCTTCGAACCGGTCGCTGCGCTCCTTGACCGGGCCGAGCCGCATGCCGTAGGCGCCCGACTCCTCCTCGTTCCAGCCGGCGCCGATGCCGATCTCGAGCCTGCCGCCGGAGACGATGTCGAGCGTCGCAGCCATGTTGGCCAGCAGCGCGGGGTGCCGGTAGTGGATGCCGCTGACCAGCGTGCCCAGCCGGAGCCGCTTCGTGGCCTGTGCCAGCGCCGTCAGCGTCACCCAGCCTTCGAGGCACGGGCCCGTCGGGTCGGAGAAAATCGGATAGAAGTGGTCGAACGTCCAGCCCGACTCGAAGATCTCGATCTCGTCTGCCGCCTGCCACACCGCGAGCATGTCGGCCCACGTCGTGTTCTGCGGGGACGTCTTGAAAGCGAACCTCATGGGCGCGATCGTAGGCCGTAGCCGCCCCGGCACACATCGTGAAGTTACTCCAGGTGCCCGGCCGGGTGGAGCAGGTCCGCCAGCCCGATCCGCCGCAGGAACTCCGCTCGCACGCGGTCCGCCACCGCGTTGACCACCG
>NZ_JACHWH010000019.1 GCF_014191255.1 Amycolatopsis bartoniae | reverse complement strand
CCGCCTACGGCGGGCCGGAAGTCCTGCAGCTGTCCGAGGTCCCGGTGCCGGAACCCGGCCCGGGGCAGGTGCGGGTGGCCGTCCGGGCCGCCGGGATCAACCCTCTCGACTGGAAGATCCGCAACGGTACCAAGCAGCAGAGCTTCCCGATCTCCTTCCCGCACACCCCCGGTTTCGAAGTCGCCGGCGTCGTCGACGCCGTCGGCGAGGGCGCGGACTTCGCCGTCGGCGACGAGGTGTTCGGCTTGCCCGACACCGGTGGCTACGCCGAGTACGCGCTGGCGAAGACGCTCGCGACCAAGCCCGTCGGCATCTCGTGGGCAGACGCGGCCGCGCTGCCGGTCGCCGGCGAAACCGCGCTTCGCGTCCTCAGGCTGCTTGAGGTCCGCGAAGGCGAGACGCTGCTCGTGCACGGCGCCAGCGGCACGGCCGGGCGCTTCGCCGCGCAGGTGGCCATCGCGCAGGGCGCCACCGTCATCGGCACCGCCGGCACCCGGAACCTCGACGACCTGAAGTCGCTGGGGGTCGTGCCGGTCCGCTACGGCGACGGCTGGGAGGAGCGGGTCCGCGAGGTCACGTCCGGATCGGTGGACGCCGTGCTCGACGCGGCCGGGCACGGGGTGCTGCCCGGGTCGATCAAGCTGCGGGGCACGAAGGACCGGATCGTCACCATCGCCGATGAAGCCGCCTACGAGCTGGGGATCCCGTACTCGGGTCCCGAGCAGTCGCGGGAGGTGCTGACCGCGATCGTCGGCTGGGTCACCGACCGCGGGGTCCGGATCGCGCAAGGCAAGAGCTACCCGCTCGAGGACGCGGCCGCCGCGCAGACCGAGAGCGAGGACGGTCACCCCGGCGGGAAGCTCACACTCGCCATCAGCTGAACGGGAGCGCGGCTTCGTGCCGGCGCACACCGGGCGCGCGCGACAGGCCGATCAGTCCAGCGCGCCCGAGTCAGCGGGACGTGTCCGGCCTGACGGTCGGAGCCTGGTTGGACGGAGTTCAGACGGGCGAACCGACCGGACGGGCCGGCCGATCGGGTTGGACCGAGTTCGGACGGGGTCGGGTAAGCCGGGCCGACCGGACAGGCCGAGCCAGGCCGAGCGAGCCGCAGCCGCCGTCGAAGTCCACGCGGAAGATCGGCGAACGGGCGTCATCGGATCACGATGACAGGCCCGCGCGCAAACCGCGAAAGCCTCCCAACCCGGGCCCTGTTCCGGATCGCGGCGACCGGAACAGGGCTGGACCGCGTCGCCGCGTTGTCCGACTCAATCACTGTCGGGATACCATAGCCATAGATTTCAGGTCAGTTCGCCGAGTTCGTTCAGCACTGGATCCTTCAGTGTCACTTACCGAACGAGAAGGCCGAGGTCCCGCTAAGAATCTGCGATTACCGCGTTGAGATCGGGTCTGTCAAACGAGCGGCTCTGGCCCGGATTCGGTGGTGACGCTGGGTGGTGTGTGATGCAGGCCGACTTGCAGCCTGGCTCTCGGTGAGGTCGTGAACCGCCACGGCTGGTCGCATGGATCTGCGCGGCCAGGCGCGCAACCAGTGTGACGAACGGCCAAGACGGCTGGCGGGCGCGCCGGAGCAGGCTGTCAGGCCGTTGGGTCTGGACTGCCGCTTGCTGTTATCAATAGATCGACCGCGTGAGGTATCAATCGCTCGACAGAAAGATCCTCAGGTAGTCCAATAGCCTTGCAAGGACCGGAATCCGGCTGGTGGTCAATTCGTCCGGCTCGGCGACTTCGAGCAACTCGGATCGGTATTCTTCGATCGCCCCGGCTACTGCACGAGCAATGCGCGCTCGGCGCCCGGGTTCGATCAGGTTGAAGTCGAGGCTGTGCATGGCGCTTGCCTCCTCCACCAGGTACCGGTCGCGCTCGTCCGCCAACTCTTCCCTGGCACGAGCGCAGATCTCTCGCAGGGTCTGGTTACGAAGTCCTTGGGGTTCGTGCCCTGGCACGACTACAACAGCCACGTCAGAACCCTACCCGAAGGATCCGGGCCAGTTCCTGGGGCGTGAGCGTGGCAAGGTAGCGGTTCACGGCACCGACCTGGTCTGCGGAAAAACCGGTCAGGTCAATCACGGTGTAGTCCATCGACTTGTTGAGGTGGTTTCGGATCGACTGCAGGAAGCTGGTTTCGTTCCAGTACTGGGACGCCTTCGGATCACCCAGCTGGTCGTAGGTGCGCCCAGCACTGTCGACGTACTCACCGTCCTCTTCCCTTGCGGACACGCGGAAGTTCCGGCCGGAGAGATTCGGGTCGGCATTGAGGCGGTCGAGCGTGGCCTGCTCAGATGTGCTCAGTTCTCGGGCGGGTCCCTTATTTTCTGCTAAATTTTTGATATCCTGAGCGGCTTTGTCGATACCGTCCATAGCCATGGCGAGTCCGCCGAGCAGGCCGGCGGCGCCAGCCACGATCTGCGGCCCCCCGGTGAACACACAAGCCAGCAAACCGCCGAGCCCGCCGATAGCAGCGCCCGGGAGAGCACCGACTCCGGCTCCGATCACCGCTCCGCCACCGATTTCCTCGGCGCAGGTGGTCACGCCACTCCCAATCGCAGAGGCGCCGGCTAGCGCGGCACCGAGGCCGCCGCCGACCTCCATCAAGTGCGTGAATAACGCGATCAATTCACCGGCGTGGTCGCGGACAAAGTCAAGTGTGCCGGCGGCCATTTGGTCAATCAGGGACAGCAATTGGGTAGCCAGGTCCAGGAAGTCCTGCAGCTGCCCGCGAACCTCGTCGGAAATCCCACTTTCTTGCAGTGCACTGGCGATGGCGTCCCGTAGTCTGCTCACCGAGTCGCGGGTGCCCGTGACCGCCTGCCTTGCTTGTTCTTCCTGTTGTTTGGCCACCGCGGCATTCTGGGCTTCCAGTGCGGCTGTCGCGGCTTCTTGCGCTGATTTGCCGGCAGCGATCGCGTCGGCCCGCGCCTGGGCTGCCGCGGCTCTGGCACTGGCAGCAGCGCTGGCAGCCTGCGCGGCGTAATAGCCCGCTTCCGCGGCCGAACGTTGCGCCGCAGCGGCGTTGGCCTGCGCGGTGGCGGCCGCTTTCCGCGCCTGCTCTGCCGATTGAGAAGCTGCCGCCGCCGAGGTTGCGGCCTGGTCAGCCCATTGCCGGGCCTGGTCGGAGTACTGCCGTGCCTGCGCGGCTGAGGCCTGGGCCTGGTCAGCCCATTGCCGGGCCTCGTCCGCGGCGCCTCTGGCTGTGGCGGCCGCTTCCGCGGCTTCGGCAGCGTTCTGCCGTGCCTGCGCGGCAGTCTGGGCAATATCGGCCAGGTATCCGTCGATCTGAGCGTTGTACAACGTGGATTCCGCGTCCCGCGCGGCCGCCCGGTACTGTTCGACGTGGAGGAATTGCTTGACATAGGACCACGGGCCGGAAAGGGCCGCGTTGCCCGCAGCCTTCACTTCTGGGCCTCCGGCCGCGATGACGGTTTGGGCCGCGATGCGGTCATCGTCTTCGGCCGCTTTATATTGTCCAGTTGCCAGGAACGCCCGGACATCGTCGATCGTTCCAGACAAGGCTGCGTTCGCAGCTTGTTTAGTGGCCGGCCCTCCATTGTCCAGGATCCGCTGGACCGCGATCCGATCGTCGTCGGCCTTGCCGGGGTAGTCGCGGGTCCGAATGAACTCCTTGACCTGGTCGTAGGACCCGGCCAGCGCCGCCTGCGCTGCCGTCCGCTGCGCGGACACGACGCTCGCGCCGCCGATGACCTGCACGCTGTAGCGGTCGTCCTGTTCTGTTGCGACCTCCAGCGCGTCACTCACAAAGGCGACCACCGTGGCGTCGTCGCCGGACAGGGCCGTGGCCGCGGCGAGTTTCACGTTCGGGCCTCCCGCGTGCCACATTCGCGCTGCGACCTTCCGGCCGTCAGCGACGACTGCGGCGCCCGGGGTAGACGGATCGCGGGCCTCGGTCAGCAGTCGCTGTGTCTCCGCGTCGAGCTGCGCTTCCTGCCCGGCCTGCCACTGCGCGCTGAGCGTGGCATCGGTCTGGGTCTGCAGCGCATCCTGAGCGTCACGCATGCCCTGGCTCTGCTGTTCCTGGAGTCGTTCGGCATCGGCCTTCTTGCCCGTATCTGCGGTCTGCTGCGCCTGATCGGACGCCGATTGAGCCGCGTCGGCAGCGATCTTCGCTTCGTCGGCAGCGGTTTGCGATCGTTGGGCTGCTTGTTCGGCTTCACCGGCGTGCTGCGCGGCTTCGTCCGCGGCCGCGGCGGCATTGTCGGCATGGGTCGCCGCGTCTGTGGCCGCCTGTCGAGCTTGATCCGCCTGAGCTGTGGCTTCGTTGGCCAGTGACTGGGCGACCGCAGCAGCGCGCGTGGCTTCGGTCGCGTTGCGACGTGCCCGCTCCGCAGCCGCGCGCGCTTGGTCCGCGCTCGCCCCGGCCCGGCTTGCCCACTGTCCGGCTTCATCAGCCGCGGAACCGGCACCGTCCGCGTCCGCAGCGGCCGCCGCCGCAGCTGAAGCTGCCGCCGCCACCTGTCGGGCCGCTTCGGCGGCCTGGGCGACCGCAGTCGCCGCGTCCCGCGCGCCGCGCGCGGCATCCCGCGCAGTGACAGCCGCATCCCTTGCCGCACCGGCCTTTCCCCGATCCGTCGCCGCCGCAGCCGCGGCATTGCGCGCCTTCGCGGCGGCGTTGCTGGCCATCGACGCAGCCCACGCGGCCTGACTCGCCGCGTTGGCAGCAGCACGAGCCGCCGACACCGCGGCGGCAGCCGCGTTGATCGCCGTCTGAGCCGCCGAAGCCGCCTGAGTCGCGGCTTCCGCGGCCCGCCCCGCAGCCGCCGCAGCACGGGCTGTCGAATCCTGGGCCTGCTGTGTTTCCGCTGCGGCCCGCTGCGCGGCTGCGCGTGCCGCCGCGGCGGCCGTAACGGCTTGGGCAGAAGCGTCCTTGGCTGCCTGCGTGCGCTCGGCAGACTGGGCGAGGGCGTCCTGGGCAAGGCTGGCCAGCTGGGAGACCGCCAACACCTCTTCGTCCCGCTGCAATGCAACGGGATACCCCAGTCGCAAATATTCGCGAACATCCTCAATCGTGCCGTCAAGCGCGAGATTCGCGGTCCGTTTCACCTCCGGACCGCCCGCGTTGAGCAGCCTCTGGACGGCAATGCGATCGTCATCGTCCTGTGCACGCTGCCAACCCGTCGCAAGGAACGCGAGCTGGTCATCGAGCAAGCCATCGAGCGCGGTGTTCGCATCGGCCCGGACCACCGGACCGGTTGCCGCGGATAACAGTCGGGTGACCTGGATCCGGATGTCGTCCTGCCACGGCTGCTGCCACCCGGAATTCAAAAAGGACCGGACGTCGTCAATCGATCCGCTCAGCGCGACGTTCGCTGCTTGCTGCGTCGCGGGACCGCCCGTGCCGAGCATCCGCTGTACCGTGATCCGGTCGTCGGTTTCCTGGGCGGTCGCGAATCCAGAGTCCAAGAACGCCTGCACATCGTCATCGCTGCCCGTCAACGCCGTTTCGGCCGCATCGGCAACCGCCGGGCCCCCAGAGCGCAGGAATTCGAACACTGCGCTCCGGTTCGGAATGGACGTCTCCGGTTGGCTGTCCGCTTCCGCCGGACCGGTGACAGCGGACAGCAACGCCACCACCATCGTCACGACCAGTACAGCACGCGGTCTTCGGAACCATCGTCTCGGCACAGTCACAGCGAACACTCCTCGACAGGACGGGATACGCGTGCGTTAACCCACACGCCGAGAAAACCCGTGAAACAAAAGAAGCCATTTATCCGCGCGCTCCCCAGTGTGCACCCCGCCTTTCCCTCGCGATGCAGCACGCGGCAAGATCAAGAATTATCAGCTGTTATCCCGGCATCGCAAGGACATCGGAGCAAGTTCACCTTTACGACGCAATGCTGCGCCAGTCGGAGTAACCCGACATACCCGACACGGCGGTAGGCGCCCACCCGAGGCCGGTTTATGGTCGTACGGCTCGGCCGGACGAACGCCGAAGCCCAAGAACGTTCATTTCCTCAGAACTGTGGAAATTCTCGAAAGTCATGTTGGGAACTCACTGACAGCAATAGGAGCCCCGAACAACCATGCGCGCATCAATCCGTGTCTTCACTGCCGCCGTGATCGGAGCGCTACTGGCCTCCGGGACCGGTTTGGCGCTTGCCACACAACAGGACGACCCCGCTGCCGAACCGCCATCCATCATGGAGGACTTCAGCTACCCGGGCGCCACGCAGGTTCTCGCCCAACGCGGCATCACGCTCATCAGTGGCGACGGGCACATCATGCTCGTGTCCTGCGGCGCGTCCGGGCTGATCGAGGTGCGCAGCAGCGGCAACACTGCCGACAAGGACCCCGACCCGGGTCACTACTGCTTCAAGGTCACCGGCAGCACGGGAACCCTGACCCTCACGATCCCCAACGCCTACCAGGTCAAGGGCGACAACCACGCGGTCACGGCCACGGTCACCGTCGCCAACACGACGAGCACCGTGGCTGTCGCCACCAACACCTGGACTGGGATCGGTCTCGGCTCCGGACCGGATCCGGCCACATTGCTGCAACTCGACGCGAAAAGCTGATCCCACCGTCCACATTGAACTAGTCTGGGAGTCATCCTCGTGCGCACCTGCACACCAAGCCATAGACGCCTCCGATCCTTCGTTGCACTGGCCGCCGCGGCATTCGCCACTTTCGTGCTCAGCGTTCCGTCGGCTACCGCAGTAACCGGGGGCAGCGCCGTATCCGGCACTGCATACCCGTTCGTCGTCAAGCTCAGCAACGCAACCGGCTCCTGCAGCGGCGCCCTGATCGCTCCCCAGTGGGTGCTCACCTCCGCCACATGTTTCCCCAGCGTCACGTCGGTGACCGCGCCCCCTCAGGCCACGACTGCCATCGTCGGCCGGACACAGCTCGACGCGATCGACGGCCATGAGGTCGCTGTCGCCTGGCTTGTGCCCCAGGGCGACCGTCCCATCGTGCTAGCCCGACTCGCGTCTAAGGTGGACAACGTCTCGGTCGTTCCACTCGGGGACACCGCACCGCAGTCCGGTGACAGCGTCCAGGTGGTGGGGTACGGGCGAAGCGCGACCGAATGGGTACCGAACCAAGCGCACGTCGCCACCGCGACCGTGGATTCGACCTCAGCGACCACCTTCACTGTCAGCAGCACGAGCGGCCCGACTACGTGCAAGGGCGACGCGGGCGGTCCCGCCGTGCGCACCGAAGACGGTGAGCGCGAACTCGTCGCCGTGAACCACGCCTCGTGGCAGGGAGGCTGCCTCGGAGAGACCGAAACTCGCACTGGGGCTGTCGAAAGCAGAACCGATGATCTACACGACGCACTGACCCAGCAAACCACTAGCCCCATCCTGGCGCGCTATCTGGACCTCGGCGGCCCATCGTCGTTCCTCGGCAACGCGATCGGCAGCGAGTTCGCCGCTGCGGGCGGCACAGGCCAGAACTACGAACACGGTGCGATCTACTACTCCGCCGCCACCGGCGCGCACATAGTTCAAGACCAGATTCTCGCCAAGTACCTGGCGATCGGTGGACCGGCTGCCATCGGTTTCCCCGTCACAGATCAGAACACGACCCCTGACGGCATTGGCCGCTACAACCATTTCGGCTTCACCGACCCAGCCGGCGACGCATCCATCTACTGGACGCCCACCACCGGGGCCCACGAAATCAACGGTGCCATCCGCGGGAAATGGGCCGCCCTCGGCTGGGAAACCGGCCTCGGCTACCCCACCACCGACGAAACCGCCGTCACCGGGATCGACGGCAGCGCCGGACGCTACAACGACTTCAGCCTCGCCGACACCGCCTCCATCTACTGGTCCACCAACTCCGGCGCGCACGAAATCCGAGGCGACATCCGCAAGAAATGGCTCGCGCTCGGCGGCGCCCCCAAACTCAACTTCCCCAGCACCGACGAATCCATAACACCGGATGGAATCGGCCGCTACAACCACTTCAACCACCCCGACGGCGCCTCCGTCTACTGGACCCCCTCCACCGGCGCCCACGAAATCCAAGGCGCCATCCGCACCAAATGGGCGGCCATGGGCTGGGAAACCGGACCCGGCTACCCCACCACCGATGAGTCCATCACCCCCGACACCATCGGCCGCTACAACCACTTCACCAACAGCACCAGCATCTACTGGTCCCCCAGCAGCGGAGTCCACTCCGTCGCCGGCACCATCCGCGACAGATGGGCCTCACTCGGCTGGGAAGCCGGCCGGCTCGGCTATCCCACCAGCGACGAATACAGCATCACCGGCGGCCGCCGCAGCGACTTCCAACACGGCTACATCACCTGGGCCAGCACCAACAACACCACCCAGGTCTTCTACTACTAAACCCCCGGATGAGCGGGGCTGGTTCGCCGGATAACTCCGGCGAACCAGCCCCGCTCACGTCTATCACGGAGGAGCCGGAGCGAAACTGGAGCGGCGTACATCCCGCTGGTGCACCAAGCACACCCCAACCGACCTGAACGCACCAATCCTGAGCACTAGTTTCTCTATTAGCACTGGTCAGAACCCTTGTGGGGGTCTATCCCGTGATCGGCTCCGGCGCACTTTCGGTGGTGGTGCAGTGGGTCCCTGGCCGGGCGGATTTGCGAGGTTGTCATGATCGTTTGTGGCTGAGATGGCGAAGCTGGTCGGTGCGATGTTCTCGGGGCTTTCGGCGCTGTCGATCGAGGGTGTCGAGGATGTCGGCGATGTGATCGTGGTCCGGGCTTCAACCAGGGACGATGCGGTGGCGTGCCCCGGCTGTGGGACGCCGACGGGCCGAGTTCATGCCTTCCCTGAGCGGGTTCCCGCGGATGTGCCGGTTGATGGACGGCGGGTGCTGGTGAGGTTGCGGATTCGCCGGATGCGGTGCCCTGTGGCCGAGTGCGCGCGCCAGACCTTCCGGGAGCAAGTACCGGGCTTGATCGAGCGATATCAGCGGCGCACCGTCCGGCTCGGTGAGCAGGTCCGTGCTGTCGTGCGCGAGCTGGCCGGCAGGGCCTCTGCCCGGTTGCTCCCGGCGATCGGGATCGCCCTCGGACGGGACACCGCGGTTCGGGTCTTGCTGGCCATCCCCTTGCGGGATCAGGTCGTGCCGCGGGTGCTGGGGATCGATGATTTCGCCCTGCGCAGGTCTCATGACTACGCCACCGTATTGATCGACGCCGACACCGGCGCCCGGATCGACGTACTGCCCGGGCGCGGCGCCGAGGTGGTGGCCGGTTGGCTGCGGGCCCATCCAGGAGTCGAAGTCGTGTGCCGGGACGGTTCTGCAGCCTCTGCGCAAGCCGTGCGGGATGCGCTGCCGCACGCGATCCAGGTCGCCGACCGATGGCATCTCTGGCACGGCCTGTGCGACGCCGCGGGCAGGGAGGTCGCCGCCCACAGTGGGTGCTGGGCCTCGGCGACGAGACTGCGCGAGGGAACGCTGGCCGAAACCACACTCCAGCGGTGGCAACAGATCCATGCCCTGCTCGAGGCCGGAGTCGGGCTGCTGGACTGCTCACGCCGCCTCGGCCTGGCACTGAACACAGTCAAGCGCTACGCCCGCGCGGCCACACCGGAGCGCATCCAGCGAGTCCCCCAGTACCGGGCCTGCATGGTCGACCCGTACCGGGACCACCTACGCACCCGCCGTGAACAGGACCCGGGCGTCGGAGCCACCGCGCTGCTCGGCGAAATCGGGGCTCTGGGCTACAACGGCAGCCACAACCTCCTCGTGCGGTACCTGAACCAGGGCCGGCACCTCGACGAGCATCCACACCTCTCGCCACGCAGGGCCGCCCGGCTGCTGCTGACCCGGCCCGAGAATCTCACGGAATCGCAACGCGAACGACTCGAAGCCCTGACCGCGGCCTGCCCCCGAGATGACCGCGCTGGCCAAGGTTGTGCGGTCCTTCACCGCCCTTCTCGTGCCTCACAGAGACAATCCGGCCCGGTCGGCGGCATGGACCACCGCCGCACGCAAGGCGGATCTACCCCACGTGCACTCCTTCGCGCGAGGCATCGACCAGGACATCGACGCCGTCACCGCCGCGATCACCCTCGAGCACCACAACGGGCGCACCGAAGGGATGAACACCAAAACGAAGCTAATCAAGCGGCAAATGTACGGACGAGCAGGCTTTGCCCTCCTTCGCCACCGCATCCTCCTCGGGTAATCCCACCACCGAAAGTGCGCCAGAGCCAAACGAGCGGTGTAACTCGGGACGGCGCGGCGGATGCGGGCGTTGACGCTCTCGATAGCGTTGGTCGAGCAGGTTGAACCGTCACGGGTCGGGGACCGCTTCCTTTCTTGAGGATGATGGTCACCATGCCCAAGCGTTACCCGCCCGAGGTCCGTGAGAAGGCCGTCCGTCTGGCCCTGGACCGCCTCGACGACTACGGATTTGCCTACGCCGCCGCGCACGCGGTCGGCCCGATGGTCGACGTGCACCCGAGACATTGCGCGTGTGGATCGTCAAGGCCCTCCAACAGGACGCCCCGCGCGTGGCGGCGGCGGCCAGTGGTGAGCTGGCCGTGACCGAGCGCGCCGAGCTGGACCGGTTGCGCAAGGAGAACCGGGAACGCAAGCAGGCCAACGACATCCTGAAGTTGGCGTCGGCTTTTTCGCGCGGGAACTCGACCCGCGACACCGTTGATCGTCGGGTTCATCGACGAATACCGCCAGGTCCGCGGTGTCGGTTCGATCTGCCGCGCGCTCTGCGAGCACGGGATCCAGATCGCGCCGAGGACCTACCGCAAGGCCCGCCGCC
This sequence comes from Amycolatopsis bartoniae, assembly GCF_014191255.1. Lineage (GTDB taxonomy): Bacteria > Actinomycetota > Actinomycetes > Mycobacteriales > Pseudonocardiaceae > Amycolatopsis_E > Amycolatopsis_E bartoniae. The sequence goes on along the minus strand of NZ_JACHWH010000019.1, from coordinate 45,276 downwards.
GGCCACCGTCCGAGCGTGACATCACCGACGCGTACCTGACCAACGCGTTGCTGGATGCCCAGGATGCGCCCGAAGCTGTGTACGGGCGGCGGAAGATGACCCGCTGGCTGCGCCGCCAGGGCCACGAGGTCGCGTTATGCACCGTCGACCGGATCATGCGCGAGCTGGCCTGTCCGGCGTGACCCCGGGGCCGCGCTCCGCGGACCACGATCGGCGCCCAAGACGGAGTACGCGCCGGTGACCGGCTCAACCGGGACTTCACCACCCGCGTCCCGAACCTGGCGTGGGTGGCTGATTTCACCTACATGTCGACGCAGACCGGATGGGCCTACGTGGCGTTCGTGTTCGATGTCCACTCTCGCGCGATCGTGGGCTGGACCGCGGCGAGTGCGAAGACGACCGCTGGTGTCCAAGGCGCTGAACATGGCGCTGTGGCGGCGGGATCACCACGGGCACCCGGTCGAGCCAGGATTGATCCACCACAGCGATGCCGGGTCAGTACACGTCGGTAGCCTTCACCGATTCCCTTGCACTGCAAGAACTATCCGCTTCCATCGGATCGGTCGGTGACGCCTACGACAACGCGCCGGCGGAGTCCATCATCGGGTTGTTCAAGACCGAGGCCGTCAACCGACACTGCGCGTTTGCGGGTCTGTCAGAGGTCGAGTACGCGGTGATGGAATGGGTCGACTGGTACAACAACGCCCGCCTGCACTCCCGCCTGGATTACCTCACCCCAGCCGAGTACGAGTCCGCCTACTACGCTCAACGCCAGCCACGCCGACCGGCGCTGGTCTGACACCGAAGCTGGTCCCCAACCCGTGACGGTTCACCTTGCGGGGATCCTACTCTTGGCCCTTAGCCGGAAGCTGTGTAGGAACGCGAGCGTGGCTCACCGACACCTCCCTTCGCTGTACCGTCCGGTGGGGGATAGGCTAGGAACACCAGCCAGACGGTGCCCCGAGCACAGCGAACAACGAGAACGGTAAGACCGTCGCCGTTTAGCACCCTCGAGCAGCTCATCCGGTGAGCACAGTGCTTGGCAAACAGGCCAAAGCAGAGGGCAAACACGGCGACTCCCGACCGTACTGTTACTCCGAGCCGAGCAGCGCGCGCATCAGGGGCGTGAGCATCGTGCGGTCGAGCAGGTCTCGCGCTAGTGCGGCGCTGGCGGCGAGGTCCGTTCCAAGTGGACCGCATTGCTCGGCGAGATAAGGGGCAGCCGCTCCTAGGTCGTGGCGAACACGGCGTCGAAGTACGCCCGTGAGCTGCGCGGCAGCCGTTCGGCCTCCGCGATGCTGAGCCGACAGGTCGGCACCTGGGCATGCCAAGTCATCAGCTGGAGGAAAGGCCCGCAGAACCGGCTGACCGCCTCGGCGGTGTCGGCGGGGTCGTCGACGTAAGTCTCCGGAGTTCCTAGGTGGCTCAGGTACAACTCGCGCACCAGATCCAGCACCGCGTCGAACAGCTTGTCTTTGGTTTCGAAGTGGGCGTAGAGCGACTGTTTTGATGTCCCCGCCTGCGTCGCGACGGTGTCCATCGAGGCTCGGGCGAAGCCGACCGCCAGGAACACGTCCTTGGCTGCGACGAGGACGTGACGGCGCAACTCGTCGCCGCGTCGTTGGCCGCCGCCGTGCGGGTGTGTCGTCATCTTGCACCCCTCAAATCCGGACGGCAACGCGCACATCACACCCGGTAGCGCGCAAACCGCCGAGGTCCTCGCCGCTCAACTCGCCCGAGGCGTACCGCTTCGGTACGGGCAGCCCGGCCAACTGCGCCCGGAAGCTGGTTGCCCGCTCGGCCAGCAAGGACACAGCAGTGCGGTGCAATCCGCGCGGCGACCACCGACGCAGCGTCCGTAAACCCACCGCCGAGTCCTCCGCGTCGACGATGCTCTGCATCCCGCGAGTGACAAAGGCGTTTTCGTCAGAGCCAGCGATCCGCGCCGAAGTTTGTTCCGACGCCGGGATCGAAATTCGGTTCTGCCACGACCAGCTCATCGACAAGATCGGGCTGCTGTGTCGCCAGACTGATCACGATTGATCCACCGAGTGAGTGCCCGACGAGCGTGACCAACGGATCTCGAGTGCATCGATCACCGTGGCGACCACGGCAGCGTGCTCCTCGATGGGGTAAGCGAACGAGTCGTCGTGGTCGCTCCAGCCACTACCGACCAGGTCAACCAGCACGTGCCGCCCCCGGCCCGCTATGGCGGGATGGCCAATGACCGGTGCAAACGAGACCGTGCTCGCCAGCCCAAGGCCGCCGATGTAGACACTCGTGGTTCCGTCGGCGGCGCCGACGTCGAGGTGGGCGGCATGTGCCCCGGATGCAGTGACGGGCAAGAGTTTCACTTCGATCATTATCGCGCCGGTGTGCCTGGACCGACGACTTGCAAGGCCCCGCTCCGGCGCCTCCGGGTGCGCCCATCCGTGCACGGCCGGGCCACGCCGACGATGAGGTGCTGCATCACCTGAACCAGTTGTACATCAGGACCACGGGATGTCGTGGTGATCGATACGGCCACCACGCACCGCGGGGCGGAGTAGGACCTGCAACCGCCGGCGCTGGACCGGGCTTTCGGGCCTCTTCGCAGCGATCGACGGACGATCAGCGCACGCCTAGCGTCCGGCGGAAGCGGTGGTCGCGAGGTCGAGTAGTGTTTCGGCCGCGGCGCGGGCGTGGCGGCCGTAGTCGGATTCGTCGAGCACTGCCGCGCGGCTTGCGGCGCCGTCGGCGAGGGTCACGAGCTGTTCCGCGAGCGGCGCCGGATCGGCGATCCCGAGCTCTGCCACGAGCTTGGTCACCAGCTCGAACATGAGCAGTTTCTGTTGGCGGGCGAAGGCGTGGACCTGGTTGGCGGGGTCCGGGTACTCGGTCGCGGCTTGGATGAACGGGCACCCCCGGGCGATCCCATCCGGCCATGGCTGCGCGGAGAACATCGCGAGCAGCCGTTCCCGTGGCGGAACGTCGGTGCGGCTCAGGACTGCGAGCAGCGAGAACCCGGCGCGCAGCAGGAAGTCCAGCTGGGCGAGGACCAGGTCTTCCTTGGTCGGGAAGTGCGCGTACAGGGTGCGTTTGGAGACCGGAGCCTGAGTCGCGATGTCCTCCATCGAGGTTGCGGCGATGCCGCGCGTGGCGAACAGGGTGATGGCGGCAGTGATGACGCGTTCCCGCGCGCCTCTGCCGGCCCGGCGTGCCGTCCTGTCGCTCATGCTCGAAGTGTACGGCAGCGTTTACCTGTTGACAGGCTCTACTGGTCACCCTTAGGTAAACGATGGCCCTTACTCAACGAGGCTCGAGGACGGTGAACTGCCAGTCGGCACCCGTCGGCACCGTCAAATTCGGCCGGAGACCCAGCGCGACAGCTCGTCGCCTCTGATCAGTGCGCCCTGTTCGTAGGTGTAATCAGCCGCTTGACCGTCCGCATGCAGCTGGTTGTCCATGTCGATCATGGCTTCCTGCCAGGCGAGCGGATCTTCCGTGCGTCTCAGGTGGGCGTCACGGATGTCGTTCATGCGGCGGAAGTTGTCCGTCGACCACGCGGTGTTGGATTCGGCGACTGGGCGCCGCTCCACTCATAGGTATCAAGTAGGCGAGGAGAGGCGGCTCCGGAAACCACGAACGCCATATTCCAAGCCAGGTTGTGGACGTCCTGCACTCCTGAGTTGAGGCCCATACCACCGGTCGGAGGGAACCGGTGTGCCGCGTCACCCGCCAGGAAGACGTTACCGCTGCGGAACCTTTCCGTCACCTGGGCGCTCATTCGCCAATAGTTAACATTTATCCGCGACGAACGGCCCGGAAAGCTTTTCGCACCAGCGGATGACAGGTGCCCTCCGTGAAAAGCTTCAGGCTCGAATCGGTTCCTCGAGGCCCCACATCCGGAACAACTCCATGGTTCGCGCGTTGAGATCACGAGCCTTGGGATGAGTCGTGATGCCGGGACTGCGCTCGACGACGATCGAATCGATCCCGAGCCGGTCGAGAAGTAAAGCCAAGCTCATTCCGATTGGCCCGGCCCCCACGATGAATACGGTGCTGTCCGTCCTCATTGCTGCCTTCCGGGAAGATCGATCGTCTGCCGCGACGAGGCAGTCAACCGACGACGTCGAGTTTTGCCGCCAGAGCATCGCGGTCCGACTGGCGAGTTTCCGAAGCGGGGTTGAGCAGTCCGGTGGGGGCGGAGTGGCGCTGGTCCGTCGGCAATACATCCGACAGGTGAACCATCGGCGAGCCGTCCTCACCGTAAAGCCACGCGCCGGGGAACGGCGGTGGCGACCTTTTTCCGTCGACCAGGCCCAGGATGTCGCAGTAGAATTTCTTGCTCTCGTCGATATTTGCGATGTCGATGTTAAAGTGGCCGATTTTACGCAGGGCCATGGGGCGCCTTCCGCTGTTTTGATTTTTCTAGGAATTTCACTCAGTAGTGGAAACGTGTCGTCTCCGTGAGCGGCTCTCGACCAACGTCGATCCTGTTGATGGCCGCGGTAGGGTCGGCGTAGCCGAAGGAAATCCCGACCAAGAGTTTCCCGCCGGTCACCCCAAGTGTTCGCCGGATGGTGTCGGCGTAGAAGCTGAGTATCCCCTGGGGGCAGCTGGACACCCCGTAGGCGCTCATGGCCAACAAGAGGGTCTGTGCGTACATGCCGACGTCCGCGGTTAGCCGGGGGTCGCCGGAATCAGGTGCGTATAGGAGAGCGACGCGGGGTGCGCCGTAGAAGTTGAGGCTCTTGGCGTTGTATTCGGCGAGCAAATCCTGGTCATCGGGGCCGATGCCCAGGGCGGCGTAGAAGGAAGCCCCCCAGGCCTTGCGGCGGCTGGCGTGCACAGGTGTGTAGTTGTTCTCGCTCGGTGGGAAATCGACGGTCCGCTCGCCGGCCCTGTCGGCGGCCAGAATCGCTTGGGCGAGCTTGACCCGCGCGGGTCCGCTCGCCACCTCGACCTGCCAGGGTTGCGTGTTGGAATTCGACGGCGCCGAGCGAGCCAAGTCGAAGATCGCCATGATCGTGTCGTCGGGGACGGGGTCGGGGAGGAATGCTCTGGTCGCTCGCCGCCCCCGGATGAGCCCCTCCGCCGTCGCGGGGAGTTCGTTCGTGCCTGCTGTCACAGCTCTCCTCAAGTATACGTGAACGTTTACTTTGGCGACTGTAGTAGGCATCGGACGTCTTGTAAACGATTGCGTGTACCTAGCAGGATGACGAGCATCCGCGTTGGCGCGGATACGGTGCTCCGTGACTGCTCGCTACGACTGTGAGGATGATCTGGTGCTGCCCGGTGTTCGGGTCTGACCCGCGCTACGACGGGCCCCTGGACGGTCGGTGGCACCACCACCGACTACGGCTGGGACGGCGCCGGCAACCTCACCCGCGACGGCCCCGGCACCGCCACCTTCAACGAACGCAACCAACTCCAGACCAAGGGCAACACCAGCTACACCTACACCGCCCGCGGCAGCCTCAACACCCGCGCGACCGGCACGATGGTTTCCGCTTGCGGCGCCGGGCGAACGAGGGTTGGCGCTCGAGCCCGGTTCGTCGACGAGGCAGGGACCTTCGCCCAGGACCGGTAGAGGTGCTGCGTGAGGGGGCCAAACGGTGATCAAGATGGCCCTCGTCTCCTACTGGGGCTGCCAGCGAGCACCGATGGTGAACGACCCTGCCCCGAATGCTGCTGGCCCCCGGTCGGTTTTTCGCCGGACCGGAGTGCGGGCACGCGGTCATTGATCACCCCTGCCCCGTCCTCGCAACCTATGTCAGTCGCGCTGCGCTGCGTGTCGCCTCGTCGCTCAAGAGCACGACCGGTAGGGCCGCCGAGGCCGCTGAAGGTAGGGCGAGGCGTGGATGGTGTGGATGCGGCAGCCCTGGCGGTGGCCGCCGTACTTTACGGCCGCAGGTCCTCCGCAGCGCTGTGCGCATGGGGCGTTCACGGTGGCGCCTGTCTCGGCCAGCACGGCACCCGATTGCTCTCCGAACTCGACGTCCTGGGCGGGTTCACCCCGCACTTCCAGCACGCCGTCCGCTCTCGGTCGTTCAGACCGCCAAGGTAAGCAGGACTCAGGTGTGTATAACGTCGCATACGCGGCGGTATTGCTGTTTCAGCGAGGCGGAGGTGGGTGTCCTTGAGGATCATCTGGGCGTGTGTGAACTGCTGGTGATCCAGGCTTGGCCAGCGAGATTACCGGACTGCTCGGCATCCCCGCCCCGGAACACTGACCTCGCGGGGTCAGCGGTTGTGCCACACCGGGCGCCGCTTCTGGGCGAAGGCGGTGATGCCCTCCACCATGTCCTCGCTGAGCATGAGGTCCTCGAGGGCGGAGGAGGGATGGGTGACCGCGTCGACGGTGTCGGCGATGCCCTGAGTCTCCGCCATGACCTGCAGCGACACGCGGACCGACGTGGGGGAGCCGTCGAGGATCTCGGCCGCCAGTGCCCGGGCGCCTTCGAGTGCCTTGCCCGCCTCGGTCACCCGGTTGACCAGACCGTAGGACTGGGCCTCCTCGGCGCCCAGGCGCCGTCCGGTGAGGATCATGTCGGTGGCCACCTTGGCCGGGACCGTGCGCGGCAGCCGGACCAGCCCGCCTGCCCCCGCGACGAGTCCGACCTTGACCTCGGACAGGGCGAACTTCGCCGTCGCGTCCGCGACCACGAGGTGGCAGGCCAGTGCGATCTCGCAGCCGCCGCCCATGGCGAACCCGTTGACCGCGGCGATGACCGGCTTGGGCAGGTCCCGGCGGCTGGTCAGGCCCGCGAACCCGTTCTTGGGCACCCACACGGGTTTGCCCGAGGCGGAGTAGCCGAGGTCGTTGCCCGCGGAGAAGGCCTTGTCCCCGGCGCCGGTGAGGATCGCGACCCACAGCCCGGGGTCGGCGAAGTAGGCGTCGAAGATCTCGTCGAGCTCCTCGTTGGCCTGCGGGTGCAGGCTGTTGCGGACGTCGGGACGGTTGATCGTGATCTCCAGCAGGTGCCCGTCGCGGCGCACCAGGACGTGCTCGTAGTTCTCGCGCAGCACCTTCGGCCGCGGCGGGAACAGTTCGTCCATCCGGGCTTCGCTGGTGGTGACCCGGTTGCCGAACCCGAAGGAACGCACGAACACGCGGGTGCCGATCGGTTCACCGGTGGACAGGTGCGCGAGGATCTCCTCGTCGCCGTCCTGGGTCATGGCGACGAAGCGGCGGTCGTCGGCTTCGAGCCTGCCGATGACGACGCCGGTGCGCTTGCCGCCGCGGCTGTGTTTGACCGTGTAGGTCTCGATGGCGGCCCAGCCGTCGGCCTGCAGTGCTTCTTCCGGCGCCGGCCAGGAGTCGATCTCCCGTTGCAGCGCGGCGCTGTCGTCCGCGCGCCATTCGGCCGGGGTGGTCGAGTAGACGCCGACGGAGTACTTGCTCATCAGCCCGCCGTTGGCACCGACGAACCCGAAGGTGCCCGGCTCGGCGCGCATCCGCTGGACGGTCTCGGCGATGGCGTGCATGGAGTAGTTGTTCCCCGCACCACCGAAGAAGGGCAGCCCGCCGGTGAGGGTCAGTCCGCGCGAATCGTCGGCCTTCAGGCCGAGCCCGTCGCAGATGTTGAAGACCGGCGCGGGAAAGCAGCTGTAGAGATCCAGTGTGGACAGTTCGGCCGCGTCGATGCCGGCCAGTTCGAGGGCGTGGCGGGACGCCATGACGGACGCCGGGCTCGCGCTCAGGTCCGCGCGCTCCATCAGCGTGCGCTCACGCAGGTCGGCGTGCCCGTGCAGGAAGACCCACTTCTCGCGGGGCACGCCGAGCCGTTCGGCGGCCGCGATGGACATGACCAGCACCGCCGCGCCCTGGTTGACCTTGTCCCGGGCCACGATGTAGCGCGGATACGGATCGGCGATCATCCGGTTGGTCTCGGTGGGCGTGACAAGTTCCTCGGCGCTGCGCTCCACCGGAGCGGCGGCGTAGGGGTTGGCGGCGGCGACCTTGGTGAACGGCGCGAACAGCTCGCCCATCGCCGTGGCGTAGTCCTCTCGCGACAGCTTGAGGCGGGCGCGCCGGGCGTTGTCGAACAGGGCGTACTGGCTCGGCGCGTCGGTGAGCCCGTGCATCGCCTGGTGCCGGGACATCAGGCCCTTCAGGCCGAAGCCGCGGTCTTCGAGGCTGCCTTCGGCGTGCTCGGTGAAGTCGGGTTTGTCCTCGGCCTTGGCCAGGTGCTGCACGGTGGAGATCGCTTCGGACCCGAAGGCGAGCGCGACCTGCGAGTCCCCGGCGGCGATGGTCGCCGCGAACTCGGTGACGAGGTGCTGCGGGCCCTGTCCGCCCGCGACGTCCAGGATCGCGCGGGCCGGCGCCGCGCCGACCCGGTTCGCCACCGATCGGGGGTAGTTGTCCGACTTGCCCAGCGGTGCGGGCGCCCCGGGGGTGGAGATCTCGAACTGGCGGATGCCGCCGACAGTGTCGATGGCCGCCGCGACGGCCGCGGGGTCGGCGCCGGTGTCCGCCAGCGCCGCGCGGGCGGCGTTGGCCGCGAGGTCCACTGCGGACAGCCGCTGGTACCCGGGGTCTTCCAGGCGTTCGGCGAACTGCCCGACGCCCACCACGACCGGGGTACGCGGGTCGATGTCGTTGTCGCTCAAAGGATGCTCCTGTTCGTACTGACCCGTAGTGCGCCGGCCGTGCCCGATTCGGGTTTGTGCCAGTGGATGCGGTCCTGACCCGCTAGGTGTTCGAGGTGCGCGGCGGTCTCAGCCACGGCGCTCACCCGCATGAAGCCGATCTCCGGCCACGGCCGCGACCACGTCAGGTGGGTGGCCACCTCCCACACGGTGGGCCGCCCGAGTTCCGCGACGACCGCGAGGATCTCGCGGCACCGCTGGTCGTGGTGCGCACGCAGCTGCTCGCTGCGCCGCGCGAGCCCGCGAAAGCGGTACTCGTGCGCGGGAAGCGCGTCGTGATCGTCGAACGTCGCGGTCCGTTCCAGGGAGCCGAGGAACTGCCCGAGTGGTGGTTCGGCGGCGTCGAGGCGGGTGCCGATGGCCGGGGTGATCCGCGGGAGGACGTGGTCACCGGTGAGCAGCACCCGGGCGTCCGGCTCCTGCAGGCACAGGTGCCCGGGGGTGTGCCCGGGGGTCCAGATCGCGCGCAACCGCCTGCCGCGCAGCGGAACGAGGTCGCCGTCGTGCAGCAGCACGTCGGGTTCGGCCATGTCTTCGGCCGGACGCGGGGCGGCCGCGAGGGCACCGAACAGGCCCGTGACGTCCGCCTCCACCGCACCGCAGGTGCGCAGCCACGCCGTGATCTCGGCCCGCGGGTCGCCGTGCTCACCGCGGTGCCGGTGGGGCAGCGTGTCCCGTTCGGCCGGGTGCATGCCGATCCACGCGCCCGATTCGGCCCGCAGGCGGCCGGACAGCCCGTGGTGGTCGGGGTGCACGTGGGTGGCCACGATCCCGGTCACGTCGGCGGGGGAGGCACCGGCCGTGGCGAGACCGTCGAGCAGCGCCCGCCAGCCCTCATCGGTGTCCCAGCCCGGGTCGACGACCACCAGCTCGTCGTCGGTGGGCACAAGATAGGACAGCGTGTAGCGCAGCGGGTTGTCCGGGATGGGCACCGGAACCGACCACAGCCCGCCCGGCAGCTTCTCGGCCGGGGGCAGCCGCTTGGCTCGCCAGGCTGCCTGCTGCTCCACACCGAGGACTTCGATGGCCTGGTCGGCCGGCATGGCGTCCCCTTCCGAAGATACTGAACAGGTTACGTCCAGCAATAGAACGACTATATGCTGACCGGATGTCGTTCACCAATGACCCCCCTCACGGCCCGGGTGAGGTGAATTCCGTGGCCGGGCGGCCGCGGGATCCCGAGGTCGACCGCCGCGTCCTGCGCGCGGCGGCGGAGGTGTTCGGCGAGGACGGCTGGGGCAGGTTCACCGTCGACGCCGTGGCACGGCGTGCGGGCGTGGGCAAGGCATCGATCTACCTGCGGTGGCCGAACAAGAAGGAACTGCTGGCCAGCTGCCTGGAGGCCCGCGTCACCCCGGTCGCCGACATCGACACCGGCTCCGTGCGCGAGGACCTCGTCCAGCTCGCCGGGCAGATGCTGACCTCGTTCTTCGGTGCCTCGGGCCGGGCTACCACCAGGCTCCTGATGGAAGCCGATCGCATCCCCGAAGTAGCCGAACGGGTGAAGGAACTCCGGCAGTCGCAGGTCCTCGCCGCCCGCGCGATCGTGCGCCGCGCGATCGCCCGCGGTGAGCTGAAACCCGGCACGAGCGTCACCCTGCTGCTCGACGCCATCGTGGGCGGCTGCCTCAACCACGCGCTCGCGACCCCGGACGATCTGCGCGGGCGGGTCGGGGAGGGGCTGACCGACTACGCGGTCCAGCTGGTCGACTTCGTCCTCGGCGGCGTGACCGCCGGCTGAGCGCCCGGGCTATTGCTGAACGAACTTCGTCGGTATAGCCTCGGGCGCACAATACCGACCATTTTCGTTCAGTAATGGTCGGGGTACCCCAGGAGAGGCCATGGCTTTCGTGGACGGCGTGCGCGTGCTCGATCTCAGCGACGAACGAGGTTTGCTCGCGGGCCGGATCCTCGCCGACCTCGGCGCGGACGTGGTCCAGGTCGAACCGCCGTCGGGCAGCAGTGCCCGGCTGCGGGCGCCGCACCTGCGGGCTCCGGACGGTTCGCCGCGCCCCGACGCCTCCTACCTGTGGGAGGCGTACGCCGCGAACAAGCGGGGCATCGTGGCCGACCCCGACACCCGGGACGGGCAGGAGCTGATCCGCGGGCTCGCCGCGGTCGCGGACGTGGTGATCGAGACCGACGGCCCCGCCGTGCAGGGCCCGCGCGGTCTCGACGCGGACGAGCTGCGTGCGCTCAACCCGGGGCTGGTCTACGCGTCGGTGACGGCGTTCGGGCGCACCGGGCCGAAAGCCGGTTACCACGCCGCCGACCTCGTGGTCTGGGCGGCCGGCGGCCCGCTGGACGAACACCGCGACGGTGACCGGCCGCCCGTGCGGATCTCGCTGCCGCAGGCGTTCCTGCACGCCGCGGCCGACGCGGCGGCGGGGATCCTGCTCGCCCTCCGGGAGCGGGACACCAGCGGCGCCGGGCAGCTCGTCGACGTGTCCGCGCAGGCGTCGCTCGGCGCGGCGACGCTCGGCCGCGTCCTCGCCGACGCGGTGGGTGACGTCAACAAGGACATGGCGGCCGGGCAGGCGCTCGGTGCGCCCCGCGTCGACCAGTCGGGCAGCGGCAGCGGCACCGAAGCCGCGTTGAAGAAGTGGGAGTGCCGGGACGGTCTGGTCGAGTTCCACATCGGGGTCGGCCCGGCCTCGGGTGGGTTCACGAACAACTTCCTGCGCTGGATGGTCGCCGAAGGCGCACCGGTGGAACGCTTCGCGAAGCTGGACTTCCGGACGGTGCCCGGGCTCATCGAGTCCGGCGAGTTCACCGAGGCCGACACGGCGGAGTTGCGCGCGGCCGTGGCGAAGCACCTGGCCACGAAGACGAAGGCCGAGATCATCGAGGCGGCCATGGCGTACAAGCTGTTGTGCGTCCCGATCTTCGACGCGACGGACGTGCGCACCAGTCCGCAGCTGGCGGCGCGCGAGTTCTTCCGCACCGTCGGCGAGGGGGAGCGCGCCCGCACGCTGCCGGGTCCGTTCGCCCGCATCGACGCCGACGGCTACACGCTGACGCGCCCGGCTCCGTTGCTGGGGGAGCACACGCGCGAAGTCCTGGACGAGTGGCTGTCCGCGCCGCCGTGCCCGGCGCTCAGGGCCGTCGCAGAGACCCGGCGTCTTCCCCTGGAGGGGCTCAAGGTCCTCGATTTCAGCTGGGTGGTCGCCGGTCCCGTCATCGGCCGCGCACTGGCCGACTTCGGGGCCACCGTCGTCCGCGTCGAGTCCTCGACCAGGATCGAGACCGCCCGGCTGATGCCGCCCTTCCACGGCGGCGTCTTCGGGCCCGAGAGCTCGGCCCTCTACGGCACCTGGAACGCCGGGAAGCTCGGGGTGACCCTGGATCTGCGGTCGGACGCCGGGCGTGCGGTCGCCCGCGACCTGGCCCGCTGGGCCGACGTGGTGATCGAGTCCTTCTCGCCCGGCCTGATGCGCCGCTGGGGGCTGGACCACGAAACCCTGCGTGCGGAGCAGCCGGGCCTGATCGTGCTCAGCACCTCGATAAACGGGCAGACCGGACCGTGGTCGGCGCTGGCGGGTTACGGCAACATCGGCGCTTCGCTGTCGGGGTACCAGTCGATCGTGGGGTGGCCCGACCGGCCCGCGTTCGGGCCCTACGGCCCCTACACCGACTACGTCGGCCCGCGGTTCTCCCTCGCCGCCCTGCTCGCGGCCCTGCGCCGCCGGGACGCCACCGGAGAAGGCTGCTACCTCGACGTGTCCCAGGTCGAGGCCGGGGTGTGGTTCCAGGCCCCGGAGATCGCGGACAACGCCGACAACGGCACCGTCGTGACCCGGATGGGGAACGCCGACCGGGAGCACGCGCCGCACGGGGTGTTCCCGGTCCTGCCCGACGAGCACGCCTACCAGGGACGCCGGTACGTGGCGATCGCGGTGACGACCGACGCGCAGTGGCGGGCACTCGCCGCGGCGATCGGCAGGCAGGACCTCCTCGGCGATCCCGCGCTCGGTTCCGCCGCCGGGCGGCTCGCCCGCGCCGGGGAACTGGAAGAGGCGGTCGCCGAGTGGACGAGCACGCGGCACGCCGCCGACGTCGAAGCGGCCCTGCAGGCGGCAGGCGTACCCGCCCACGTGTCCGCGTCCAGCGCGGACTTCTGCTCCGATCCCCAGCTGGCACACCGCGGTCACCTCGTGCGGCTGCCCCATCCGCTGCACGGCGAGACGACCGTGGAAGGGCCGCGCTACCTGTTGTCCGACACACCCGGTGTGGTGCGGCGCGCCGCCCCGACCTTCGGACAGGACAACGAGAAGGTGCTCGGAGAGCTGCTCGGCTACGACGACGAAAGGATCAAGGCACTCGTGGAACAAGGAGTCATGAAATGAGCGCCGACGACGAGCGGCCCGGCTGGGTCGCCGCCTGGGACGGCATGGTCGCCCTGGTCGGGACCGACCTGTCCGACGGCAGCATCACCTGGGGAGCCGACGCCGTCGAGCCCGGGACGATCCGCCGCTACTGCGAACCCATCGAGCTGGGCAGCCCGATTCACTACGACGAGGAGGCGGCGCGCGCCGCCGGGTACGACGGGGTGATCGCGCCGAGCAGCGCCGCCCTGATGTACACGATCCCGGCGATGTGGTCGCCGGGCAGCCCGACGCTGTTCGACTCGGCGGAACCGGACGCACAGCCCGCCCGCTCGCCGATCAACAACGACGACCCGGGACCCGCGCCACGCACCACGGGCTTCTTCGCCACGGACATCGAAATCGACTTCCTCCGGCCGGTACTGGTCGGTGAGCGCCTCGGCACCCGGGGCCGGCGGCTGCTGTCGTGCGTGCCCAAGGAGACCCGGGTCGGGCGGGGCGCGTTCAGCACGTTCGAGTCGGAGATCGTGTCCGACGCCGGTGACGTGGTGGCACGGATGCGCACCGGCACCTACGCCTACGACCCGCACCCGGCGGGGAAGGAGCAGTCGTGACCACACCGTCGGATCCGGACACCCGGTACGCCGAGGACGTGCGGGTGGGGGAGGAGCTGCCCCAGGTCACGTTCCCGCTCCCGCTCTACCGCCTCGTCATGGAGTCCGGCGCCAACCGGGACTTCAACTCCATCCACCACAACCGCGACTACGCCCGGGCCACGGGCGCGCCGGACGCCTACGCGAACACCCTGTTCCTGATGGGGATGTGGGAACGCTGCCTGCGTGACTGGGCCGGGCCGCGGGCGCGCATCCTGGCGCTGAAGGGGTTCCGCATGGGCCGGTTCAACCTCGTGGGGACGACCACGCGGGTCACCGGCACGGTGACCGGGGCCGACCCGGCCACCGGGGAGGTCACCGTCCGCATGGCGTGCGAGGACGACGACGGTGTGACGGTGGGACCCGGCGCGATGGTCGTGCGGCTGCCCCGGCGCGCGGACGAGGGCTGACGTCCGGGTCAGCCGAGCAACGGCAGGTCGTCGCCGCCCGGGCTCAGTGCGGCGACGACCGCGTCGATGGCGGCGTGGTGCACGCAGTCGCGGGCGCGCCAGGCGATGCCGATCTCGAACCGGATCTCGCCGTCCGCGACCGGATAGGTGCGCAGCCGGTCCAGGTCGAGGAACCGGGCCGCCGGGAGGTCGTCGCTGAGCGTGGCGAGCATCAGCTCACCCGTGCGCGCCATCCGTCCTTCGAGACCGATGACGTCGCGCAGGTCGATCTCCACGATGGACTCGACGCCGGCCCCGGTCAGGGCGTCGAGCATGGCCTTCATCGGCGCGGGTTGCATCGCCAGCGGGAACGACAGCAGCTTGCGGCCGCGCAGGTCCGGCAGCCGGAGGGGACGGCCCGTGGGCAGATTCGGATCGCCCACGGCGGCGACCGAGTAGCGGTAGCGGGCCAGGGCCGCCGTGGCGACGCCGGGGACGGTGACCGGGAGGTGCACGAGCGCCAGGTCCAGCTCGCCGTGCCGCAGGGACTCGATGAGCACCGACGAGACGTCCGAACTGAACTCGGGGGTGGCCGCCGACCGCTCCGCCGCGGACTCCATGAGCTGGCGGGTGAGCCTTTTCGACGTCCACGGTGTGGCACCGATCCGCAGCGGCGCTTCCTCACCCGCCGCGACCCGTTCGGCTTCGTCCGCCTGGGCGAGGATTTCCACCGCCAGCGGCAGGAACTCCTCGGCGAACGGGGTGCGCTCGAACCGGTGATACCTGCGGAGAAACAGCTCTCGGCCCAGATGCCGTTCCAGCTCGCGAATGGTACGGCTTAGTGGGGAGGAGGTGACGTTCAGGCACTCGGCCGCCGCGGCGATGGTGCCGGTGCGCGAAACCGTGACGAAGGCCCTCAGCTGTGACAGCTCCACGGTGCCACTCTAGGCGGCTGGGCACCCGTCGGCCCGCGCCGATCGCGTCCGGAGCACATTGCGGAAATTGGCCGGTGTCCCCGTCGTCGCGCGCAGCGTCCGCGCGGCCATCTTTGCGCTGTGCAGGGCGGGAACACGTGACCACAGTGGAAGGTGAACGCTGGCGGGAACCAGCGGTGACAGCGGCACACGAAGGAGTGAACCATGTCTCGGGACAACGACGTCATGACCGGCCGGCCGCTGAGCGGCGTCCGCGTCGTGGACGCGGTGGACGGACCGCTGCAGACGGTCGGCCGCGTCCTGGCCGACCTCGGTGCCGAGGTCCTGCGGGTCGAACCACCGGGCGGCTCACCCGCTCGCCGCTCCGGAGTGGTCCACAACGGACAGAGCCTGACGTTCCTGATGCGCAACGCCGGCAAGCACTACGTCACCCTGGACCTGGACACCGCCGAGGGACGTGCGGAGTTCGCCGAGCTGGCGGCCTCGGCGGACGTCGTCCTGCGGGACGAGCCGCGGACCGGTGACCTGGCCGCGGAACGGCTCCGCGAGCGCAACTCCCGGCTGGTCGTGGTCGAGATGACCGACTTCGGCACCTCCGGTGAACGCGCGGGCTGGGTCGCGACGCCGGACGTGCACGCGGCACTGAGCACCGTGCTGGCCCGGTCCGGACTGCCAGACGTCACCGAGCCGCTGCTGCCACCGGAGTTCCTGCTGTACGAGTCTGCGGCGGTCCAGGCGGTGTGGGTCGTGCTGCTGGAGCTGGCGCACGTGCGGGCCACCGGCGAGGGGGACATCGCGGACTTCTCGGTGCAGGAGGCGCTGATCCAGATCCTGGATCCGGTGTTCGGCGTGGGCGGCAGCGCCCGCGCCGGGGTGCCGTTGAGCGAGCTGCCCCGGGGACGTCCCGACGCGCGCCACCTGTACCCGATCTTCGCCGCGCGGGACGGGATGGTGCGCATCTGCGTCCTGTCGAAGCGCCAGTGGCGCGGGATGTTCGAGTGGCTCGGCAGGCCGGCGGAGTTCGACGACCCGAAGTACGACAACACGATGACGCGGTTCGGTGCCGCGCCCCGGCTGTACCCGCTGATCGGGCAGCTGTTCGCCGGGCTCACCATGGAAGAGGCGGTGGAACAGGGGCAGCAGCACGGGGTGCCGACCGCGGCGCTCGCCAGTGCGCAGGAGGTTCTCGCGGAGAAAGCGTTCCGCGAGAACGGTTCCTTCGTCGAGACCACCGTGGACGGTGCGCCCGCCGTGATGCACTCGGGCTGGTTCGAGCTCGACGACTCCCGGCTCCCGGCCCAGACCGGTGACGGCCCGTCCGCGCACACCGGGGTTCCGGCGCTGCCGGACGCGCGTCCGGGTCGGCTGCCGTTCGAGGGCCTGCGCGTGCTCGATCTCGGGGTCATCGTCGTCGGCGCCGAGCTGGGGCGGCTGTTCGCGGACTACGGCGCGGACGTGATCAAGATCGAGTCGTCGGCGTTTCCCGACGGGGCCCGGCAGACCCCCGGCGGGGAGCTCATCTCCGAGGGCACCAGCTGGGGCATGCGCAACAAGCGCGGCCTGGGCCTCAACCTGCGCAGCGAGGACGGCAAGCGGGTGTTCGCCGACCTGGTCCGCCGCTCCGACGTGGTGCTGACCAACTTCAAGCCGGGCACGCTGGCCTCGCTCGGGTTCGACATGGACACCCTGCGCTCGCTGAACCCCGGCATCATCCTGTCGGAGTCGAGCGCGTTCGGGAACCACGGCTCGTGGAGCAGGCGGCTGGGCTACGGGCCGCTGGTGCGGGCCAGTGCGGGGCTGTCGAAGCTGTGGTCCTACCCGGACGAGGACGACGGCTACAGCGACGCGATCACGATCTTCCCGGACCACGTGGTCGCCCGGCTGAACGCGGCGGCGATCGTGGCGCTGCTGATCCGCCGCGACCGCACCGGGGCCGGGGGCCGGGTGAGCACCGCGCAGGTCGACGCGATCTTCGGGGCGATGGCGGACCTGCTGCTCGCCGAGTCGCTCGCACCCGGGGCCGGGCCGCGCAGCGAGGGCAACGACCGGGGCGGCGACGCGTTCCGCGGCATCTTCCCCGCGGCCGGTGACGACGAGTGGCTCGTCGTCGACGCCCAGGGGGACGAGCGGTTCGCCGCGGTCGCGAAGGCCATCGGCAGGCCGGACCTCACCGGCGACGAGGGGTACGCGACGGCGGCCCAGCGCTGGGCGCGCAGGCACGAGCTGCGGGAACTGCTGGCGCAGTGGAGCCGGGCCAGAGACCCGCGCGACGCCGCGGCCGAGCTGCAGGCGCTGGGTGTGCCGGCCGGAGCGATGCTGCGGGTCGACGACCTGCGGGCGGACGCGCACCTGCGTTCCCGGAAGGTGTTCGGCCAGCTGGTCCAGCCGCAGCTGTCCCACCCGCTGGTCACGAACCTGGGCGAGGCGCGGACCCGGACACTGGGCGAGCCGCGGCTGGGTCCCGCGCCGCTGGCCGCCGAGCACACCCGGCAGGTCATGCGCGACGTCCTCGGCCTGCCCGACGACGAGATCCAGCGCCTGCTCGACGCGGGCGCGCTCGAGGAGAACCCGGCCGTGTCGGCCGAACGGAAGGGGGTGCGGTGATGCCCCGGATCGCACTGGACGACGTGGAGCTGTTCTACACCGACGAGGGCAGCGGACCCGCGGTGCTGCTGCTGCACGGCTGGTCGTGCGACTCGCACGACTGGTCGTGGCAGGTGCCCGCCCTGCTCGCCGCCGGCTACCGGGTGATCGCGCCGGATCACCGGGGCCACGGCCGCTCGTCCGCCCCGGAAGGCTCCTACCGCCCACAGGTCCTCGCCGACGACGCGGCGGCGCTGCTGCGCGCACTGGAGGTCGAGCAGGCCGTGGTGGCGGGTCACTCGATGGGCACGGTCGTGGCGTCGGCGTTGTCGGTCCGCCACCCCGGCCTGGTCCAGGGGCTGGTTCTGGTCGACCCCGTGTACAACACCGCGGACGAGCACCTCGCCCCCGTGCTCGCGGCGATGCGTGGTCCGGACCCGGTGGGAACCGCCGCCGGGATGTTCGCGGCGGGGTTCTACACCGCGACGACACCGCCGTTCCTGAAGACCTGGCACCTCCGGCGCCTGCTGGGCGTGCCGGAGCACGTCGTGTCGGGGTGCCTGCTCGGGCTCTACGAGGGCGACGAGGGAATCGGCCGTGGGGTGGTGGCCGCCGACTACCTCCGGCGGCGGTCCCAGCCGCGGCTGGCGGTCTACGCGAACGGGGAAGCGTCCACATTGGAGCGTTCGCTGCCGGCCGGTGACCGGGACGAGCTGCACGTCTGGGAAGGCGCGGGCCACTTCCTGCACCAGGAGCGTCCCGAGGAGTTCAACCGGCTGATGCTCGACTGGCTCGGCCGTGTGTGAGAAAGGGAAGTGAACGACTGTGGGCAGTTTCGACACTGAGCCCGAACCCATCGCGGTCGGGGGCGACGGCGCCGTGCTCGCCGAGAAGCGGGGACACGTGCTGCTGGTGACGTTGAACCGGCCGGAAGCACGCAACGCCGTCAACCGGGCCGTCACCGTCGGCGTCGGTGAGGCGCTGGACTACGCCGAGGACACCACCGACGTGTGGTGCGTGATCGTCACCGGTGCGGGGGACCGGGCGTTCTGCGCGGGCGCGGACCTGAAAGCCGCGGCGGCCGGTGACCTCGGGGGCGAGGACGAACGCCTGCGGCGCTGGGGGTTCGCGGGCTACGTGACGCACCACATCTCCAAGCCGACGATCGCCGCGGTGAACGGGTTCGCCCTCGGTGGCGGCACGGAGATCACCCTCGCCAGCGACCTCGCCGTGGCGGCGGACAGCGCGGCGTTCGGCCTGCCCGAGGTGAAGCGCGGCATCTTCGCGGGAGCGGGCGGCGCCTTCCGGCTGCCGCGGCAGATCCCGCACAAGATCGCGATGGAGGTCATGCTCACCGGTGAGCCGCTGTCCGCGCGACGCGCGCAGGAGCTCGGACTGGTCAACCAGGTCGTGCCGCTGGACGACCTGCTGCCGGCGGCGTTCGCGCTGGCCGACCGGATCCTGGCGAACGCACCGGTCGCGGTCCAGGTGACCAAGCGGATCGCCAAGGGCATCACCGACGGGACCGTCGCCGCCGAGGAGGCCGACTGGGCGCGCAGCGCGGCCGAGGGCGCGCATCTGATGACGACACAGGACGCCCGGGAAGGCATGCGCGCCTTCGCGGAGAAGCGTCAACCGCGCTGGGAAGGGAAGTGACCATGACTGTGCGGACCGCGATCGCCGGTCTCGGGATGAGCGAGATCGGCAAGGTCTACGGCTACACGGCGAGCGAGTTCGCCTCGATCGCCGTGCGCGACGCCGTCGCCGACGCCGGGCTGGAACTGGGCGACCTCGACGGCCTCATCGTCTCGAGCGGCCTCGGCAGCGGGGTCGACCTGGGCCTGCAGGGCATGCTCGGCCTGACGGACCTGAACCTGCTCACGTCCATGCAGGGCTACGGGTCCACCGCGGCCCAGATGGTGCAGTACGCCTCGATGGCCATCCAGTCGGGAATGGCGAACACGATCGCCGTCGTGTGGGCCGACGACCCGCTCAAGGAGAACCTCGGCGCGGGCGCGGCCTACCGGAGCGCGGCGTCGCTGCCCACCGGCTGGCGCGGGATGATGGCGGCGGGCGGGCTGTCCAGCGCGAACACCTACTACGCGCTCGCCGCCCGGCGGCACATGCGGAAGTACGGCACCACCAACGACCACCTGGGCGCGATCGCGGTGGCGCAGCGGCAGTGGGCGACGATGAACCCGCTGGCACAGCTACGCAAACCCATCACGCTGGCGGACTACCACGCCTCACGCTGGATCTCCGAACCGTTCCACCTGCTCGACTGCTGCCTGGTCTCCAACGGCGGCATCGCGCTCGTGATCACGTCGCTGGACCGCGCCCGTACCCTCAAGCAGCCGCCCGTCGAGGTGCTCGGCTGGGCCCAGACCCACCCCGGCCGCACCGGCGTGCGCAACGAGGACTTCGGGCTCGTCAGCGGCGCCGCGCGCTCGGGACCGGCCGCGCTGCGGATGGCCGACACGAAGCTGGACGAGATCGACGTGGTCGAGGTGTACGACTGCTACACCTTCACCGCGCTGATCACGCTGGAGGACTACGGGTTCTGCGAGAAGGGCGAAGGCGGGCCCTTCCTGGCGGAGCCGGGCAGGCTCGGCCCGGACGGGACGCTCAAGGTGAACACCGGCGGCGGTGAGCTGTCCTCGTACTACCTGTGGGGGATGACCCCGCTGTCCGAGGCCGTCATCCAGACCCGGGGCCAGGCGGGGGAACGGCAGGTCGCCAAGCACGACCGGGTGCTGGTGTCCGGCAACGGCGGCACCCTCGACCACCACGCCACCCTCGTGCTGGGCACTGTCTAGAAAGGACTGAGTGGAATGGCACTTTTCCCAGTGCGCCGGGACGCGGCGACGGCAGAGTTCTTCGACGGCACCGCGCGCGGTGAGTTCCTGCTGCTACGCGACACCACCACCGGCGAGATCCTCGACCCCCGCACCGACACCGCCTTCGACAGGGCCCGTTTCGAGCACGTGCCGGCCTCGGGCGAAGGGACCGTCGTGACCTGGTCGGTGCCCCACACCAGGACACCCGACGGCGGCACCCGTCGTTCCGTGGTGGGCATCGTAGAGCTCGCCGAAGGCCCGTGGTGGTGGACCGAGCTGCGCGGGTTCGACCCGGACGAGGACCTCGCCGGGGCGCGGGTGCGGGTGCGGTTCGAGAAGTCCGGCGACGGCGAGCACGACGAGACGGTGCCGTACTTCGCCAAGGTGGAGTAGCCGGGTCCCCGCCCGAGGAGTCGCTTGTGGACATTCGGCACCTGCGGTACTTCGTCGAGGTCGCCAGGGCGGGCACCGTCGCCGCGGCCAGCGTCAGCCTCTCGATGGAGGCCAGTCCGCTGTCGCGGCGCATCCGCGACCTGGAACGGCACCTGGGCGCGCCGCTGTTCGTGCGGGGCGGCCGTCGTCTCGACCTCACCGAGGCGGGACGGCGGCTGCTGCCGCTCGCCGAGGAGGTGCTGAGCGCCTTCGACCGCGTCGAAGCACTCCGCATCGGAATCCGGGAAGTGCCGTTCCGGGTGGGGCTCGTGCCCGGGATCAGCGCCACCGTCACCGAGGTTTTGGAGGATGTCCTCGGGCGGCTGCGTCCCGGGGCCGAGCTGGAGTTCCTGCCCGCCAGCTCGCCCGTGCAAAACCGGAAGGTGCTCGATCAGCAGCTCGACATCGCCACCGTGCGCGTCGTGGCGGCCGATGAGCGGCTGGGACGTGTGCCGATCGGCGTGGAGCAGATCGAGGTGCTCGCCGGCGCGCAAGCCGCAGCACGGCTTCCCGGGCACCGGCTGACCGAAGGCGCTCTCGAAGGCTGGACACTGCTCACCTCGTATCCGTTGAACTTCAGCGCCGATCTCGACCGCTTCCTGGCCGAGCAGCGGCTCACCGACATCCGCGTGCTGCCGCGTGCGGACACCAACGCGCTCGCGGTGCTGGCGCAGCACGGCCGGCGGGTGATGCTGAACCTCGTGGGATCGCCGTGGCCCACGAGCGCCTCGCTCGTGCGGCTCGTGACCGAGCGTCCGATCCTCGCCGCCACCCACCTGGTGTGGCGGCGTGACCGCGTCGATCTCGACGACATCGTCCGCGCGGTGCGCGAGCGCGTGACTGCCGAGCCGGACCGTTTCGGTCCGGCTCCGCGACCCAGCTGATCGTGGTTCCCCCGGCTCCCGCTGACTAGCGTTTTCCTCGCACATCACGAACGCAAGGGAGCGAACGCGTGACCACGACGATGGACCAGGCACCGGCGGACAGCGGCGGCAGGCCGGGTGGGCGGCACCGGCTGAGCCCGCTGTTCGAGCCGCGGTCGGTGGCGCTGGTGGGGGCGAGCGACCGGAACGCGTGGTCGGGTCTGGTGGAGCACGCTTTGCGCGCCTACGGCTTCGACGGCGAGGTCTACTACGTCAACCCCCGCGGCGGCACGGCCCACGGGCACGAGCTGGCCACCAGCCTGTCCAGCCTGCCCCGGGTACCCGATCTCGTGTACGTGATGGTGCCCGCCGCCAGGGTGTACGGCGTGCTGGAGGAGGCCGCTGTCCTGGGCGTTCCGGCGGCCGAGGTGCTCAGCTCCGGTTTCGCCGAGGTGGGTCCGGAGGGGCTCGTGCTGCAGAACGCGATCGCCGAGCTCGCGAGCAGGACCGGCATGGCCGTGCTGGGGCCGAACAACCTCGGTTTCGCCAACGTGCGGGCAGGAATCGGGCTCACCCCGATGGGGCAGGACGCTCCGCTGCGCCCGGGGTCGGTGGCAATCGTGTCGCAGAGCGGAAACCTGGGCGGTCAACTGTCCACATTGGCCCGTCAGTTCGACGTCGGGGTCAGCGTCGTGGTCAGCACGGGCAACGAGGTCGGCGTCACGGCGGGCGACGTGATCGACTACCTGGTCGACGATCCGGGGACCACCGCCATCGGCGTGTTCCTCGAGACGATCCGCCGTCCCGACGACTTCCGCGCGGCCTGTCTGCGCGCGCACGCGGCGGGCAAGCTCGTCGTGGTGCTGAAGGCAGGCCGGAGCGAAGCGGCCGCGCGCAGCGCCATGGCGCACACCGGATCGCTCGTCGGTGACGACGCCGTGATCGAAGCCGCGCTCACCGCCGCGGGCGTGGTCCGCGTCGACACGCTCGAGGATCTCCTCGCCACGGCGGACATCTTCACGAGGGTCGGCCCGATCCGGGGCAACCGAGTCGGTGTCACCTCCATCTCGGGTGGCGCCGGAGACATCGCCGGCGACCTGGCGGAGCCGCTCGGGCTCCAGCTGCCGCAGATCGCCCCCGAGACGGCCGCCGGGCTCGCCGAGGTGCTGCCTTCCTACGGCACCGCCCAGAACCCGCTCGACGTCACCGGCGCCGCGGTCGCCGACCGGGAGCTGTTCGGCAAGGGGCTGGCCCTGATGTCCGCCGACCCGAACATCGACGTGTCCATCGCCATCACCGAAGCCGACCACATGGCGGCCACCCCCGAGGACGGCATGCTCGCCGGCCTGCTGAGCGCTGCGGAGAACTCGCCCGTCCCGGCCCTGCTGGTGAGCACGACGGTGCGCACCTACTCCGACACGACGCTCCGGCTCAGGCGGGAACACCCGATGCCCGCCGTCGCCTGGGGACTGGACCGCGTGCTGACAGCCTTGTCCCTGCTCGCCCGCCACGCGCGTGCGCACCTGCTGGACACCACGGCCGACGCCGGGCCGCTCGACGTCACCGGCCTCGGGCCCGCCACCGGTACCTGGTCGGAGTCCCGCAGCCGCGCACTGCTCGAACGCGAGGGCGTGCCGGTGGTCCCGGCGACCGTCGTTCGCGACGGCGCGACCGCGGCGGGACTGGTCGCGGGCTCGGCGGACCGGTACGCGCTGAAGATCGTCTCGCCCGACATCGCCCACAAGTCCGACGTCGGTGGCGTCGTGCTCGGCGTGGCGGCGGCGGACGTGCCCGCGCACGTCGACGCCCTGCTGACGCACATCGCCGCCGCGGTGCCCGGCGCGTCGGTGGACGGCGTGCTGGTGAGCCCGATGCGCGAGGGCGGACTGGAGTTCCTCGTCGGTGTGGTGCGGGATCCGGACTGGGGTGCGGTGCTGGCGGTCGGCATGGGCGGGGTGTGGACCGAGACGCTGCGGGACGTGCGCAGGATCGCGCTGCCCGCCGACCGGGACACCGTCCGCGACGCCATCCTGGAGTTGAAGGCCGCGCCCCTGCTGCAGGGGGCCCGCGGCAGCGCACCGATCGACGTCGACCGGCTCGCGGACGTCGTCTGGCGCATCGGCGACCTCGCCCGGCGCCTCGGCCCGGATCTCGCCGCGCTGGAGGTGAACCCGTTGCGCGTTGCCGCGGACGGCATCGAAGCGCTCGACGCACTGGTCGTCTGGAACGACTAATCCCTTCTGCACCCCCTACAACGACGTAAGGAGCGCACTGTGTCCACCGTTCCCACCCACGTGCCGGAGGCGGATCTCCGGCGGGGAGCCCGGGTCAACCAGCTGCTCGACGACGCACCCCGCGTCGGGCTGAGCGCGCTGGCGACGTTCGGCCTCCTGCTGACCTACCTGTTCGCCAACTACGACATCAGCGTCGTCACGATCACGTTCCCGTCGATCTCCCGGTCGCTCGGGCTGCACGTCACCGACCTGTCCTGGCCGGTCACCGCCAACCTGGTCGGGTACGCGATCGGGGCGTACCTGCTGGGCCACCTCGCCGACCGGCGCGGACGGCTGGCCGGCCTGCGGGGCACGGTGGCCGTGCTCGGCGCCAGCGGCCTGCTGACGGCGATGTCGTGGAACCTGTGGTCGTTCACGCTCTTCCGGTTCCTGTGCGGGTGCGGCATGGGCGCGGTGCTGGCGCTCGCCTCGGCCTACGTCGGGGAGCTGGCGCCGAAGAACCGCCGTGGCCGGTACCTGACCACGATCTACCTGATGCAGGCGGTCCTGCTCACGCTGATCGGGTTCGGGTCGCTGCCGGTGCTCGACCTCGGCCCGGCCGGCTGGCGCATCCTCATCGCGTTCGGCGCTCTCGTCCTGGTCGTGCTGTTCCTGCTGGGCGACCGTGTCATCCCGGAGTCACCCCGCTGGCTCGCGGCACGCGGTCAGCTCGACCGGGCCGAGCGGATCACCGAGCGGCTGGCCGCGCGCTCCTACCGGCACGCGCAGCTGCCACCCGAGGGTCCGGCCACGGTGGCGGAGCCCGTCAAGGACGCCCGCACGCCGCTCGCCGAGCTGCTGCGCCGCCCGATGCTGGGCCGGGTCGCGCTGATCACCGGCTTCTGGTTCTTCTTCTACGTCGGGTTCTACGGGTTCAGCTCCTACCAGCCGCTGCTGCTGGAGGGCCTCGGCGCGCGACCGGCCGAGGCCATCTGGCTCACCGTCATCGGCCGGATCTCCGGGGTCCTGTCCTGCCTGCTGCTCTTCGGCGCCATCGAGCGTTTCGAACGGCGCACGATCATCGTGCTCTCCGCGGGCATGACACTGGTGAGCTACCTGCTGCTGGTCGCCGGTTCGGGGCCCGCCGTGCTCGTCGTGGCGAACCTGCTGTTCACCTTCGCCATCGGCATCATGGTGCCCCCGGCGTTCACCTACACCGCCGAGATCTTCCCGACCCACGCCCGCGGCACGGCCGCCGCGATCGGCGACGGAGTGGGACACCTCGGTGGCGCGGTGGCGCCGTTCGTGGTCCTGCCGGTGCTCTCCCAGGCCGGTGCCCACTGGGCGATGTGGACGATCATCGCGACGATGGTGGTCGCGACCACGTCGGTCGCGCTGGGCCCGCGCACGAAGGACCGGTCACTCGCGGAGATCTCGGTCGGGTAGGGCGCGGCGGCCGGGCGCCGGGGCGGGGTAGTTTGCGCGGTAAGCGAAGATGGGCCGGTGAAGGATCACGTGAACGCCACGCCCGCGCGCGTCCGCAACCGGTGGGGTGAGGGCGAGCAGTTGCGGACGGAGATCCTGCAGGCTGCCAGCCGGTTGTTGTCGAGTATCGAGGGCGAGGACGCCCTGACGGTCCGCGGTATCGCTCGGGCGGCGGGGATCGCACCGGCCAGCATCTACCAGCATTTCGCCGACCGCGCCGAGGTCGTGCGGGCCCTGCTGCGGTTCGAGTTCGCGCGGTTGCGGACGGCGATGCGCGAGGCGGACGAAAGCCTGGGCGAGGGCGAGGTCGTGGGCCGGGTGCGGGCCCAGCTTCGCGCCTACTGCGCCTTCGCGATCGAGAACCCGGGCCACTACCGCCTGATGCTCAACAGCGGCACCGAACGGACCGAACTGCTGTCGGACGTGCTCGCGATGGTGGCGGAGGGCTTCGTGCGGTGCGAGGCGGCGGGGCGCGCGTTGCGGCTGCCCAGCGACCGTGCCGCGGTCCTCGTGGTGGTGAGCGTCCACGGGCGAGTGGCGCTGCTGCACAGCAGTACCGCGCGGCACAGTCCCCAGGCGATCGCGGAGTTCGTCGACGAGCTGGTCTCACTCGTGCTCGCGTAGTCCGTTATCTCCGTTTGCTTCCCCGTCGGCCCGGCCGCTGCCATGCGCTGTCCCACAGAACAGTGGACAACTTCCCACCGGATTGCCTAACATCTGTTCGGTAAGTATCCGAACAATCGTTCAGTGACTTTCCGTGAAGGGTGCAGGATGGCGACGACAACACCCAGCTTCCCGATGACCCGCGGACGGTGTCCGTTCGATCCACCGCCCGAGCTCGGGCGCCTGCAGGCCGAAGCTCCGGTGTCACGGGTGAAACTGTGGGACGGCAGCACACCGTGGCTGGTGACCCGCTACGACGACGTCCGGACAGTGCTGGCCGGCCCACGGGTCAGCGCCGACAACGAACGGCCCGGCTACCCCAGTATCAACGCGGCGGTGACCGCCAGCCGCAGGCGCGCCAAGTCGTTCATCAACCTGGACGATCCCCAGCACGCCGCCCAGCGCCGGCTGCTCACACAGGACTTCATGGTCAAGAAGATGGAGGCGTTGCGGCCGTGGCTCCAGCGGATCGTCGACGAGCTCATCGACGGGATGCTGGCGGGTCCGAAGCCCGCGGACCTCGTCGAAGCGCTGGCGCTCCCGCTGCCGTCGCTGGTCATCTGCAAGCTCCTCGGCGTCCCGTACGCCGATCACGACTTCTTCCAGCGGGTCAGCAAGAAGCTGATCGCCCACGACACGACGGAAGAGGACTCCCTCGCCGCGGTCGACGAGCTGCTCGGCTACCTGCGCGATCTGGTGGACCGGAAGAACGAGGAGCCGGGCGACGACCTGCTCAGCAGGCTGGCCGTCGAGCAGTTGCGCACCGGCGCCATGACCAGGGACCAGATCGCGTCGATGGGGCGGTTGCTGCTGTCGGCCGGGCACGAGACGACGGCGAACATGATCGCGCTGGGCACGGTCGCGCTGCTGGAGAACCCGGCCCAGCTGGCGCAGGTGCGCGAGAGCGACGACCCGAAGTTGATCGCGAACGCCGTCGAGGAGCTGTTGCGGTACCTGACGATCACGCATTCCGGACGGCGTCGCGTCGCCCTGGAGGACATCGAGATCGGCGGGGAGGTGATCCGCGAGGGTGAGGGCATCATCGCGGCCAATGACATCGCCAACAGGGACGGCGCCGCGTTCCCCCGGCCCGACGCGCTCGACGTGCGCCGCAAGGCGCGGCATCACCTCGCGTTCGGTTACGGCGTGCACCAGTGCCTCGGGCAGCCCTTGGCCCGCGTCGAGCTCCAGGTCGTGTACGGCACGCTCTACCGCCGCGTTCCCACGCTGGCGCTGGCCGTACCGGTGGAAGACCTGAGGTTCAAACGAGACATGGCGGTGTACGGCGTCCACGAACTGCCCGTCACCTGGTAGAGAAAGGAAAACCATGAAGATCGAGGTCGATCAGGACAAGTGCGTCGGCGCGGGGCAGTGCGTGTTCGCGGCGGCGGAGGTCTTCGACCAGCGCGACAGTGACGGGGTGGTCGAGCTGCTCGAGGAGAACCCGCCCGAGGAACAGTGGGACGCGGTGCGGGAAGCCGCCATGGTGTGCCCCGCGGCGGCGATCACCGTGCACGAGCGGTGAAGACTCCGGAAAGCGTCGTGATCGCGGGCGCATCGGCCGCCGGGCTGTCGGTCGCGGAGACGTTGCGCCGCGGAGGCTTTTCGGGGCGGATCACCCTGATCGGCGAAGAGGAGCACCTGCCGTACGACCGTCCGCCGCTGTCGAAGGAGATCCTGTCGGGAAAGTGGCCGCAGGAGCGGGTCTGGCTGCGCGAGCGGGCCGTGATCGAGGCACTGGGCCTGGACCTGCGCCTGGGCGTGCGTGCGACCGGGTTGGACGACCAGGCGCGCCGGGTCGAGCTGTCGGACGGGAGCACGGTCGACTACGACGAGCTCGTGATCGCGACCGGCGCCCGTGCCCGGCGCCTGCCGGGGACCGAGGGCGTCGCCGGGGTGCACGTCCTGCGCACGCTGGATGACGCCTTGGCTCTGCGTGCCGAGCTGGAGGTGTCCCGCCGGCTGGTCATCGTCGGCGCGGGTTTCCTCGGCGCCGAAGTGGCGGCGGTGGCCACGCTCGGCGGAGCGGAAGTGAGCCTGGTGTCGGACATCCCGGCTCCGCTGGCCGACGTGCTCGGGCCGGAGGTCGGCGGGATGCTCGTGGACGTGCACGCCGCGCACGGGGTGCGGATCCTGGCCGGCGTGGGCGTGCGGGAGGTGCTCGTGGACGGTGGCCGCGCCCGCGGGGTGCGGCTGGCCGACGGCAGGAGCGTCCACGCGGACGCGGTTCTGGTGGCGATCGGCTCGGTGCCCACTGTGGACTGGCTGGCCGGCAGCGGTGTCGAAACCGGGAACGGCGTGGTGTGCGACCGGTACTGCCAGGCCGCGCCCGGGGTCTGGGCCGCGGGGGACGTGGCTTCCTGGGAGCACGTCGGCTTCGGCGAACGGCTGCGCATCGAACACCGGACCAACGCGGCGGAACAGGGCATGGCCGTGGCCCGCAACATCCTCGCCGGTGACGAGCGCAAGCCGTTCACGCCGATCCCCTACATCTGGTCGGACCAGTACGACCTGAAGATCCAGATCCACGGCCTTCCCCGTGGGGCGGACGGGTTCGCGATCACGGAGGGGAGTCTCGGCGACCGTTCGCTGCTGGCCCTGTACGGCAAGAACGGCGCCGTGCGCGCGGCGGTCGGTGTCAACAGGATCCGTCCCGCCCGCCAGGCGAGAGCCCTGGTCGCGAACGGCGCTCCCTGGGCGGCCGCCGCCACCAACGGAAGCGGCTGACGGCGCTGGTCATGCCTCGGCGCAGCGGCGATCCCTGGGGGATGGCCGCTGCGCCGGGCTCACCTCACCAGGTCACGGGGAGCTCGTGCACGCCGTAGACGACCATGTCGTGCTTGAACCGCAGCTTCTCCGCGGGCACGGCCAGCGCCAGCGTGGGAATGCGGCGGTAGAGCGTGCCGTACACGACCTGGAGCTCGACGCGGGCCAAGGGCTGGCCGAGGCACTGGTGCACGCCGTAACCGAAGGCGAGGTGGTGGCGCGCCTTGCGGTGGATGTCGAGCCGGTCCGGGTCCGGGAACGCCGACGGATCGCGGTTGGCGATGTCGTTGGCGCCGATGATGCCCTCGCCGGCGCGGATGTGGTGGCCGTGCAGTTCGATGTCCTCGGCCGCGACACGGCGGCGGCCGGAGTGGGTGATCGTGAGGTAGCGCAGCAGTTCTTCGACGGTGTTCGCGATCAGTTCCGGCGTGCCGCGGTCCCGGATCTCCGCGAGCTGGTCCGGATGCTGCAGCAGGGCCACGGTGCCGAGCGCGATCATGTTCGCCGTCGTCTCGTGCCCGGCCACGAGCAGCAGCTGCACGGTACCCGCGATCTCTTCGCGGCTCATCGCGCCAGTCCGCAGCTGGCCGACGGTGAGCCTGCTGATCAGGTCGTCGCCCGGTTCCTCGTTCTTCCGGTCGATCAGGCCGCCGAGGTAGGAGAGCAGTTCCTCGGTCGCCGCGAGGGACTCTTCCGCGCTCGCGTGGCGGGACGTCATCGTCTTGCTGATGCGGTGGAAGACGGCCCGGTCGGCGTAGGGCACGCCGAGCAGTTCGCAGATCACGAGCGAGGGCAGCGGCAACGCGAACGCGTCCACGAGGTCGGCCGGGTTCGGGCCGGCCAGCAGGTCGTCGATCAGCTCGTCCACGATCTGCTGGATGCGCGGGCGCAACGCCTGCATCTTCTTGACCATGAAGTCACCGGTGAGCAGCCGGCGCTGTGCGGCGTGGTCCGGGTCGTCCATGTTGATGAACGGCTTGAACCTGCTGCGCCGCGCGGCCATGCCCGGACTGGGGTGCGGGTAGCCGGGTAGTCCGGTGTCCGAGCTCGTGCGGTTGCCGTGCAGCACCGTCCGGAGGTCCTCGTAGCGGGTGATCAGCCAGGGTGTGCTGCCGTCCCACAGGCGCACCCTGGAAACGGGCTCCTCCTGCTGGAGCCGGGCCAGCTCGGGCGGCGGGTCGAACGGGCAGCCGGCGTTGCGCGGCAGGGGAAAGGCCGGAGCGACCTCCGTCATGGGCTTCCTCTCCAACTTGGTGAACAATCGTTCGGGAAGTTACCAAACAGATGTTAGGAATCCTCGTGAACGACTGTCAACGGAGATGCCCCGGTTGGCGCAGGCGCGGGGTAGTGGCGGCGCCCGGCGCGGAGGGCGAAACCGATCGCGGCGGTGGCGGCGATCAGCCCGAACAACGCGGCCACTGCCCAGACCCACCGGAAGCCGGCCTCGGTGACGACGCCGAGTCGTGGAGTCAGGTTCAGGGTGAGCACGGCGGTGATCACGGCGGCACCGACCGAGTCGCCGACGGTGGTGGACAGTTCGTAGATGCCCGAGCCCGTCGAGGTTTCTTCGGGGTGGAGGTTGTCGATGACGATGGTGCGGGTGGAGCCTTCGATGAATCCCATCCCGGCCGAGCTGAGGGCGGTGCAGAGGATGAACTCGGTGAGGCTGGTGTGGAGGAAGACCAGCGCCAGGAAGCCGGCGCAGACCAGGATGGCTCCGGTCGCCATGGTCCACGGGTAACCGAGGATCCTGCCGATGCGGGCGGTCAGCGTCGCCGCGAGTGCGGCGCAGGCGATGCCGGGGAGCAGGGCGAGGCCGATGTGCAGCGCGTTGAGGCCGAGGCCGTAGCCGAATCGGCCGCTGGGCAGGGCCATGAAGGTGGAGTTGGCGACCTGGGTGCCGATGGTCGCCGAGTAGACGCCGATGGCCACGACGTAGACCGGGAGCAGACGGCCGCGGAACAGGAACCGGAGATCGACCATCGGCCGGCCGGTGCGCAGTTCGACTGTGACCCACCCGGCGAGCACGGCGACCCCGGCGGCGAGCAGCACGAGGGTGCGGGTGCTGGTCCAGTGCCAGGTGGAACCCTGGCTCAGGCCGAGCAACAGGCAGGCGAGTCCGAGGCCGAGCAGGGCGACGCCGGGCCAGTCCACGCCGGCGTCGGCGGGGCGGTCGAACCCGCGGGCGGGAACGAGCAGGAGCACCGCGAACCCGAGCAGTGTCCCGATCGCGGGGACCCACAGTGCCAGAGCCGGACCGCCGGTGGCACGGACCAGCAACCCGGACGCGATCACTCCGGCGAGTGTGCCGAACAGCAGAATTCCGGACAGGTAAGCGATTCCGCGACGGGTCGCGTCACCGGGGAAGCCGCCGCGGAGGACGCCGAACATCAGCGGCAGGTAGGCGGGGAACATGCCCTGCAGGGCACGCCCGGCGAGCAGGACCCCGAAGTCGGGGGCCGCCGCGATCAGGACGCAGCCGGCGGCGACGAGCCCGACGAGGACGCGCAGGACGCGGTGGTGGCCGTGGACGTCGCCGAGCTTGGCGAACAGCGGCGTGAAGACCGCATTGGACAGGGTGAAGATGATCAGCGCCCAGGACACGCTGCTGGTGCTGACACCGAAACGCTCGGCGAGGGCCGGGTAGAGCGGGACGAAGTACGCCTGCAGGACGCCGCTGAACAACTCCACGACCAGCAGCGAGGACAGCACCATGCGGAACGAGCCGCGCGCGGGCTGGGCACTCATCGGGAACCTCCAGAGGTCAGGGGGCTTCGGGCGTGTTCTGCGGCGGGTAGGCGGGCACGCGAGTGGCGCCGGCCGGGCGCGCTTGCTGGGCGGCGATGACTTCGCCGCGTGCGTCGGCATCCGCCGCCAGGTCGGCGACGGCGCAGGCGAGTGCGTACGCGGCGTCGACGATCGCGTCGTCGGCCGCGGGAGTGGCGGTCGCGGCGGCGAACTCGGTGGTGTGCGGCATGGCTTTCGACCCGGGGATCCCGATCCCGGGGTGGATCGACGGCACGACCTGGCTGACGTTGCCCATGTCGGTCGAACCGCCCACGGCCCCTGGCCTCTCGAGGATGGTGCGGCCGCGGCGTTCGAGAGCTTCGTCGTAGCGATCGGCCAGGAACGGGTGTTGCACCAGCGGCTGGTAAACCGGATCGATGGGCGTGACCCGCACGCCGCAGCCGGTGGCCATCGCGGCGGCGTGCACGCAGGCGAGATAGCGGTCCTTGACGTCGCGCAGGACGTCGGCGTCGGTCGAGCGGACCTCGCCTTCGAGTGCGGCGGTGGCCGGAATGACGTTGGCGACGTCACCGGCGTTGAGGGTGACCGCGCCCATCCGCACGCCGTCGGGCACCTGCTGGCGCAGCAGGCCGAGTGCG
This sequence comes from Amycolatopsis bartoniae, assembly GCF_014191255.1. Classification (GTDB taxonomy): domain Bacteria; phylum Actinomycetota; class Actinomycetes; order Mycobacteriales; family Pseudonocardiaceae; genus Amycolatopsis_E; species Amycolatopsis_E bartoniae. Next base: position 13,109 of record NZ_JACHWH010000019.1, on the reverse strand, counting down.
ACGTGCAGCAGTGTCGCGGCGTTGCCGGCGTTGACCCCGAGGTGCGGCGCGACCGCGGCGTGCGACGCCTTGCCGGTGTATTCGATCCGGAAGCCGTCCCGCCCCTGCGAGGTGAGGCCCCGGCTGCGGAACGCCCCGCCCGGGCCCGGATGCACCATCACCGAGATCGTCGCGTCCTCCCAGGCTCCGGCTTCGAGCAGGAGTGCTTTGCCCCCGCCGCGTTCCTCGGCGGGCGTGCCGAGCAGCTTCACGGTCAGGTCGAGCTCGCCGGCGAGTTCGGCCAGCGCGATCGCGGCGCCGACGCCGGCGGTCGCGATGATGTTGTGGCCGCAGGCGTGGCCGATGTTCGGGAGTGCGTCGTACTCCGCGCACACCACCACCGTCATCGACCCCTCGCCCCGCACGGCTTCGATCGCGGTGTCCAGCCCGTAGACGCCGACCTCCGTGCGGAAGCCGGCGTCGCGGAGCACGCCCGCGACGACGCCCGCGGACCGGTGCTCGGCGAAGGCCGTTTCGGGATGGTCGTGCAGGTCGTGGCTGGCCGCGACCAGGCGATCCCGCCACTGGGCGACCGTTTTTTCGACAGCGGCGTGCAGTTTGCCCGCCGGGACCGTCTCGCTCATCGCAGCCCTTTCCTGCGGTCCGTTGATGTTGACGCGGTCGAGTGTCGGGAGAGAATGGACGCGATGGATTCCCAGCGCAGGATGCGGCACGAATTCGAGGACCTCATGCAGGATCGGCCACTCACCGACGAGGAATTTCGGCTTCTCGACGCCTTGCAGGTGTGGCCGCGCGCGCCCTGGTCCGTCCTCGGCGGTGTGCTGGGGGCCGACCCGGTGACCGTCTCCCGGCGCTGGGAACGGATCAGCGCGCGGGGGCTGGCGTGGATCACCGCGCAGCCGCCCGCCCTGCGGGAGTCCCACGGCGGGCTCATCGAAGTGGACTGTGCCCCCGGAGCCACCGAAGCCTTCCTGGAGCAGGTGAGTGACGACCCGGAGTGCCTGTCCCTCGACGTCACGTCGGGTGCCCGGAACCTGTTGCTCACCGTCGGCTGCGCCTCGGCCGGCGCGTTCAGCCGGTACCTGGCCGAACGGATCGGGGCTCGGCCCGGAGTCCGTGCGGTGCGGGCGAACCCGGTGGTGCGGGTGATCGCGGGTGGCGACCAGTGGCGGCTGCACGCGCTGGACAAAACGGAGTCCGACCAGGTGGCCGCCGCACGCGAGCAGGACCTCGCCCGCCGCCGCGCGGCCTGCCGGGGGCGAGGCGAGGTCGATCCGGAGGTCGCCCGCGTCCTCGCCCGTGACGGCCGCGTCACCGCCCAGCCGATCGCGGACGACCTGGGCGTTCCCGTGCGGGTGGCGCGGCGGGCCCTGGCCGCCACCCTGGCCTCGGGCCGGCTCGCCCTGCGGCTGGACATGCCGCGCTGGGCCACCGGCTGGCCGGTCTCGGCGTGGTACTTCGCGCAGGTGCCCAGCGCGCGGCTGAGCGAAGTGGGGGACAGACTGCGGGCGCTGCGCGCCGTGCGGGCCGTGTTCTCCGTCGCCGGGCCGGCGAACGTCATGATCAACCTGTGGCTGCGCGAACTCGGTGAGGTGGAACAGTTCGAAGCGGTCATCGAGCAACGGCTCCCGATGCTGCACGTGATCGACCGCAGCCTCGTGCTGTCGGTACGCAAGCGCATGGGCCGGGTCTTCGACTCCGGCGAACGGCTCAGCCGGACGGTGCCCTGGCAACGAACTCTTCGTGAGGACGCCGGTCCGCAAGCCGCGACCTACGCCGTGTCCGACGATCACCGACGGACAGGTGATCGCGGGTTGCGGAACCCCGGGCCACCCGTGCGGTGACGGATCAGGGCCTGAGCGCCCGGGCGATCGCGGCCACGTGGACCTGCCGTGGGCGGGGCAGCCACACCGGCTGGTCGGCGCCGCGCGGGGACAGCACGTTGAGGTAGTGGTGCGGGGTCCGGGACAAGGTGACGTTTTCCGTGACGCCCTGGTAGATCCCGAGCGGGGTGAGCGAGGTGAACAGCTGCGGGTCGAGCAGCTCGTGTTCGCCGCCGCTGCCGACGGCCCGGTGGACGTAGTCCCAGTCGAAGAAGCCGAGGGTGACCGCCCACATCGCCGCGCGCGTCAGCGACACGTGGACGCGGTAGCTGCCGCCTTCGGTCGCGCGGCGGACGAGCGCGGCCATCGCGCCGGTCGCGCCGAGCCAGGCGACGAGGTAGTCGTTGATGATCGACGTCGGGGGCAGTTTCGGTTCCTTGAGGCTGCCTTCGGCGGCCACCATGCCGGTGACGGCGCCCGCGACCTGGTCGAAGCCGGCGCGGCGGGCCCAGGGGCCGGTTTCGCCGTAGCATCTGGCGGTGACGTGGATCAGGCCCGGCCGGACGGCGAACGCCTGCTCGGCGTCGACGCCGAGTTCGGTGAGCAGGCCGGGGCGGCGGTTGGCGTAGAAGATGTCGGCGTCGCGCAGCAGCGCGCGCAGCGTCGCCTGCCCGTCCGGGTTGCGCACGTCCAGGCGGGTCGAGCGGACACCGACGTTGGCCGTGGCGATCAGCGGGTCCTCTTCGAACTCCATGACCCGCCAGACGTTGAGTACGTCCGCGCCGAGCGAGGCCAGGGAGCGGCCGATGCCCGCGCCGGCGATGACGTGGCCCATCCCAAGCGCGCGGATGCCGGACAGCGGGTGGGTGCCCCACTCGGGCAGCGGCTCGGGCGGGGTGTCGGCGACCTTTTCGATCTCGATCAGCGGCCGGGACGCGAGGTGCTCGAACACCGGCTCCTCGACGAACTCCTCGACGCTGCGGACCTTCGCGAACACGATGCCGTGCTGCTCGCCGAGCGCTTCGAGCTCGTCGGCGCTGTGGCGGGCGATGGCGCGGCCGAGGGCCTCGGGGTTGTCGGCGCAGTCGAGGACGGCGAGCATCTTCGACTTCAGGCCGGGGTAGATGTTCGCGGGGATGACGTGCCGGCCGTCGCGGGTGGGGTAGAAGCTCAAGTAGGCGCCGACCGAGCGGTCGGTCATCGGAGCGGGGTAGCCGTTGAGGGTTTCCCACTTCTGCTCCGACGCGGGGGCGAGGCGGCGGATGGCCTGGCCGAGATCGACGGTGATGTCCTGGCCGAGGCCGGTGCGCATCCGCCACAGCTTCGCGGCGATCACCGACTGCTGGGCCAGCGCGACCGCGGCTGCGCCGCCGATGCGCAGGGCGCTGGGCATCAGCGGGTCGCGCTTGAGGAAGGTGATCGTTCCGCCGCTGTCTTCGGGGGTGAAGCCCAGCGGGGCGAGGAGGGCACGGAGTTCGGCGTGCGGGTCGAACTCGTCGTCGGTGGCGCGGTTGTACACGGCTTTGAGCATGGCGTCGCGCAAAGCCTGCGGGTTGGTGCTTTCCATGGTGGACTCTCCGGTCAGGACAGCAGGGCGGTCGGGACGTCGACGTGGCGGGCGCGGAGGAACTCGCCGAGGGACTTGCCGATCTGGTCGAGGGCGAGGTTGGCCGAGCCGCTGGGCGGGAAGTAGCCGCGCAGCACGAACGAGATGCCGTGCAGGTTCGGTTGTTCGTAGCGTTCGATCACCACGTCGTCCGGGCAGCCGAGCAGTTCGCGGAGCCGGTCGGCGGTGAGGAACGCCGCGAGCCACGGCCACGCGGCTTCGTTCCGGGACCACACGCCGAGGTTGGCGTTGGCGCCCTTGTCGCCGGTGCGCGCGTAGACGATCCGTCCGAACGGCACCGTCTCGGTGGGACCGAACGAGGCCGGATCCGTCGTGCTGGAAGGAGTTTCGGGCTGGCCGGTGAAGTGGGTCAGCTCCGGTGGCGGAGCGATGTCCAGGACCCGGCCGTCGGGCAGGTGGACCTGGTGGTGCAGGTCGGCCTGGCGCACGAGCCCGGGCCAGTAGTCGATCCGCGGCTGGCCGGTGGCCGCGTAGATCTGCGTGATGTCGACGTAGAAGCCGGGGATGCTGCCGAGGCCGTAGGAGTTCAACTGGTTCAGGAACCCGGACACCGTCTTCTGCTCCGCTGCCGCGACGGCGACCTGGACCGCGACGGTAGCCTGCCACTGGTCCTTCGGGTCGGGGACCGGCTGCCCGCAGACGAAGAAGCGCAGCTCGTCGACCGGGTTGTCCTGGCGCGCCCGCTCGGCCTGGGCCTTGAGCACGTCGATCTTGGCGTCGATGTCCAGGCCGGTCGGGAAGAGCCAGACCGCACCGCGGTAGCCGCGCTGGAAGTTGACGCCGGCCTTGGTCGTCTCGGACGCGGCGCTGCCACGGGCGCCGGTGACGCGTACCCGGTCCGGGCCGTCCTGGGCCAGCTCGATGGAGTCGGTGTGCCAGGTGACGTCCGGGTTGAGGTAGCGCGGGCCCTGGACCTCGTACATCAGCTGCGCGGTGACGGTGTCGACGGTGACCGCGCCACCGTCACCGGCTCGTTTGGTGATCACGAAGCTGCCGTCCCCGGCGACCTCGGCGATGGGGAAGCCGGGCAGGGTGTTGTCGTCGATGCCGGTGAACCCGGCGAAGTTGCCGCCGGTGGCCTGCGGCCCGCATTCGATGATGTGCGCGGCGGCGGTCGCACCGGCGATGCGGTCCAGGTCGGTTCGCTGCCAGCCGTGCCACCACGCGGCGGGGCCAGTGACGAGGGAGGCGTCGGCGACGCGGCCGGTCACGACGATGTCGGCGCCTTCGTCGAGGGCGGTCTTGATGCCCCAGCCGCCGAGGTAGGCGTTGACCGCCAGCAGCTCGGCGGGGTCGACGTCCAGGGTGGCGCCGGTGTCCATGTTCTTGAGCTGGCCGTCGGCGATCAGGTCCTTCGCGGCGTCGGTGAGGTCGTCACCGGTCACGTACGCGACCTTGAGCGGCAGGCCGAGAGCCGCGATTTCGGTGCGGATCGCCTCGGCGAGACCTGCCGGGTTGTAGATCCCGGCGTTGGTCACGACCTTGATCCCCTTCTCGGCGATCGCGGGTAGCTGGGGACGCAGCTGGCGAAGGAAGAACTCCGAGAAGAACCGGCGACGGCCCTCGGGGTTGTCGTGGAAGCCGGCGACGACCATCGACATGGTGATCTCGGCCATCGAGTCGCCGATCACCACATCGACTGGGTCGCCCTGCACGGCTTCCTCGAACGCGGAAAACCTGTCACCCATCGCGCCGGAGAAGTTCGCGATCCGGACCGGACGCGCCATGGCGACCACCTCCACTAGTTTCGTTGACACCTGTCGTCGAAACCCACGCTAGTGCTATCGTGGACAGGTGTCAACAAAAGAGCCTCTGCGATCACCCGCTCGCACCGCCAGTGCCGACCCCCGTGCCGCGCGGGTGCGCGATCAGCTCCGGCAGGCCGCGTTCGAGCTGATCGGGGAACGCCGGGTGGAGCGGATCTCGGTCAGCGACATCGCCCAGCGCGCCGGGGTCAGCAGGCAGGTCTTCTACCAGCACTTCCGCGACCGGGACGACGCCGTTGCCCAGGCTGTGGCGGCTACGTTCCTCGAGCTCGCCGCGGACACCGGGGCGGACGACCCGCGCGCGGTGATCCACCGCCTGTGCGACTTCACGGCCCAGCACGCGGAGCTCTACCGCAACCTTTATCCGAGTTCGGCGTCGCAGCAGACCGCCAACGCCTACCGGGTGCTGCTGCACCCCGCGTGCGTCCGCCTCGTCGAGGAACTCGCGTCCCCGCCCGACCCCGCCACCACCGAGACACTGGCCGAGTTCGTCCTGGGCGGCATCATCGAAGTCGTGCGGCTGCAGGCCGAAGCGGCGATGTCCGACGCTCCGGCGACCGCCCGGTTCCTCCGGAGCCGGGTCGACGCCTGCCTCGACCTCCTCGGTAGGCCGTGACCGAGCCCGAAGGCGGGAAGCGTTCCCGGGTGGTGACGCCCGCGCGGTCCACCAACTGGCTGACCAGCTGCTCATCCAGCCCGACAGCGTGGTCCGGATCCGCCGGGTTCTCCCTACAGCAGGTATCGCTGCGCCATCTCGACGAGCATTTCGAGGAAGGTCTCGTCGTCGGTCGCGGCACTGGTGAAGGCCGGGCCGTAGGCGGTGCGCAGGACGAGTGTCGAGAAGATCGTGGTGAACGTGTGCCGGATCGCGATTTCGGCGTCCGGGTGAGCGATGTCGTCGCGGGCGCGGAGCAGTAGTCCGGTGAACAGGTCACCGAGGTCCTGGCTGTGGCGCGCCCCTCGGCGGTAGACCTCGGGGTGAACGCTGGAGATCAGGACCACGGCGCGCAGAAACGCGGCGTGACGGGTGAAGAAACCGGCGACCTCCCGCACGGCGCCGGCGACGAGTTCGTGGGTGGGCTGGTGGCGCCAGCGCTTGTCGTCGAGTACGTCGTATTCCGCGCGCAGCCGGGCGATGCCGTGTTCGTAGACCGCGAGGAACAGCGATTCCTTGTCGTCGACCCGGTCGTAGATGGCGCGGGGCGCGACGTTGGCGCGTTCGCAGACGGCGGCGATGGTGAACGCCTGGTAGCCGCCTTGTTCCAGCAGCGTCACACCGGCGTCGAGGACGCGGTGCCAGGCCTCGCGCGTGCGGCGCTGCAGCGGGGGACGGACTGGGAGGTCCGCGACGCCGCCCATGTCGGCTGCCGGTGTGCCCATGTTCCCGCCCTTCCGTGACTGGCTGATCGTGATTGTCGCATCCAGGGTTGACAAGACCGTAACGGGGACTACAGTTCGCCTCGATCAAATCGTAGTATTCACTACGGTTTGGCGAAGGGGTGCCCACTCGACGTGTGGGCGTGGGAATTCTCAACGAGGAGAAATCGATGAACGCGTCCGCGACGAAGCGAGGCCGCGTGGCCGTGATCGGTGCGGGTCCGGCCGGCATGGCGACCGCGATCTCGGTCGGGCAGGCAGGTCACGACGTGGTGCTGCTGGAGCGGTATCCGCAGGCGAGGCCGGCGGGCAACATCCTGAATCTGTGGCCCCCGCCGATCAAGGCGCTCGGTCTGATGGGTGTGGACACCGAGGATCTGGGAGCGCCGTGCCACAGCGAGTTCCGGAATGCCGCCGGGCGGCGCCGGGTTTCGGTCAAGCTGCCCGAGGAGGTGGTTCGCGAGTACCGGGGCGGGTTCATCGGCTTGCTGCGGCCCGAGTTGTACGAGCGGCTGCTCGCGACGCTGCCACCGGGTGTGCTGCGCGTGAACAGTCGCGTGGAGAAGGTCGAGCAGGACGAGACCGGTGTTCGTCTGTCCATGACGGACGGTGAGGTGATCGAGGCCGACGTCGTGGTCGGAGCGGACGGCATCGATTCGCTGGTGCGGCGCACGTTGTGGGGTGATTCGCCGAAGCGGGAGCACAACTTGCACATCTTCGGCGGATTCACCTTCGACGACGTCGGGGCGGAGCGGGGCTTGTGCGTGCTCTCCCACGACCGCACCGTCCAGGGCAGCTGGACCGCGATCCGGCACAAGGGCCGCGACGGGTTCCAATGGTGGGTACTCGGCCCGCACGAGGCGAGCACCGACTTCAGCGGCGACCTGCACGCCACCGCGGCCGCGATGGCGGCCGGGTTCGCCGCCCCGCTGCCACGGCTGGTCGCCGCGACCCGGCCGGAGGACGTGCAGCGCTGGGTGCTGCGTGACCGCAAACCGCTCAGACAATGGTCGAAGGGCCGCGCCACGATCGTCGGCGACGCCGCCCACCCCACGTCCCCCTACGCTGCCTATGGCGCCGGAATGGCCACAGAGGACGGTTATTTCCTCGGCCGCAGGCTGGCCGGTGTGGACCTGTCCGACTATGCCGCGGTGCGGCGCGCCCTCGAGGAGTTCGAGGCGCCGCGTAAGCCACACACAGCCCGCCAGTCCCAGCAGGCCTGGTTCCTCGGGCAGCTGTTCCATCACGCGCCGCGGCCAGTGCGGTATCTGCGGGATCTGATCCTGGACCATACCCCGTTGCTGCAGAAGGTGGTCGGTGAGTCCTCGCCGGCCGAGATCGTGAGTCAGCTCAAGGAAATCGACCGCGCCGAAGCTCGCTTCACCCAGGTGAAATCGTAGGAAATGCTCGGCGGCGACCGGTTGCCTCGACTCGCCCGTCGGATCCATGGCGTCCGGCCGGCGTTTCACGCCACCGGGCGAACATCCACCGTGGAACGCTCCCTATCGGGTGGGGGATCAGGATGAGGCGCACGTCCTGCCGGTGTCGGGCATTTCCTGCACCAGGAGCGGCCCGAGGAGTTCGACCGGCTGCTGCTCGGCTGGCTCGCTTCGCTGGGTGCGTGACGGCGGACTGCCGTCATTTCCCGGCGCCTGGGGTGCTCAGCCCGCGCAGAACCGCGTCCACCAGCGCGCCCACGAACTCCTCCGAGCCGGCCACCACCCGGTCGAGGAGGTCCGGCGGGGTGCTGTGGACGCGGTTCGTGACGGCACCGACGACCATGTCGAGGACCAGCGTCGGCGACGTGCCCGGCGGGAGTTCGCCGCGGCGGATGCCTGCCCGCACGATTCCGCGGGCCGCCGCGGTCACCCCTTCGCGGTAGGACGCGGTCGAGGCCGCGACCTCCGGGTGGTCCGGCGTGTCGAGGAGCATGCGGAGCACCACGCGGCCGTGCGAACTGAGCAGGTGGTCCAGCGTCGTGTGCGCGAGCGCGAGCAGGTCGTCGCGGAGGTTGCCGGTGTCGATCCGTTCCACATCGAACCAGCGCGCCTGGAAAGTCTGGGCGAGCAGCTCGCCCCGTGAGCCCCAGCGCCGGTAGAGCGAGGGCTTGCCGATCCCGCTTTCCCGGGCTACCGCTTCGAAGGTGAAACCCGCCCAGCCCGTTTGCGCGTACAGCCGGATGGCCGCGTCGTAGACCTTGTCCTCCACCCCGGGATCGCGGGGGCGGCCGCGGCGGCCCGGGGCGGCTCCGATCTCGGTGTCCTCCACGGCGACCACGATACGGGGAGCCACCCGGCACACTTGCGTACGGTGTGCGTACGTAATAGCTTGGGTGGGGTGCACGCGACGTGCGCCTTGCTTTTCCCGGAGGTTCTGCGGTGTCCGCGTTGACGAGGGTGGAACTCGAGGCGTTCCTCGAGTCGGTCGATGGTGAGTTGGAGCGTGCCTGGGGATCGGCGACGGCGGCCGGCGAAGCGCCGGAAAACGCGCTGGCGCCGGTGTGGTCGGTCGCGGCCGCGCAAGGGTGGACCGGGCTGGCCGAAGACGGTGCTGTCGATGCCGTCGTCGGCGCGGCAGGCCGTGCGGGCCGGGTCGCCTGCCCCGTGCCGCTGGTCGACGTCTTCGTGGCCGGGGAACTGTTCTCGGACGACCACAGCGTGGCCGAGCAGATCACCACGGGGGCGATCCGGCCCGTAGCGGCCGTCGCCGACGCGGATGTCCTTGTAGTGCACCATGTCGAGGCCGCTTCGGTCGCTACCCACCTGCTGCTGCTCGGGACGGACAGGGCCGTGCTCCGGCCCATCGCCGAGCGAACCGTGACCGCGGGACTGGCCAAACCGGACTGGTCCGAGGTCACGCCCGCGGCTGAGGTGACAGCGGACGTCTCTCCGGGCTCGGCGGCGATCGAACGGGCCAAAGCGTTGCTACGGCTGGGCTTGGTGGCGCGAGCTGTCGGCGCGGCAGAGCGAACTCTCGAATTGTCCATCGCGCACGCCAAGGATCGCGTCGCGTTCGGCAAGCCCATCGGCAGCTTCCAAGCCGTGTCGCACCGGGCCGCCGACGGGGCGACTGCCATCGCGGCGTCCCAGCAGTTGATCAGTGAAGCCGTTTCCGCGCGCATCGCCGGCCGGGCCGACTCGGATCTCGCCGCCGAACTGGCGGTGGCGTTCGCCGGCCCCGCCGCGGTGCGGGTGCAGTTCGACGCGCAGCACACCCTTGCCGCGCAAGGCTATTTCGAGGAACACGAGGCGCCTTGGCTGTTCCGGCGGGTCAACGCCGACGTCGCGAGCCTGGACGAGATTCCGCTGGCCGCGGGTGAAGTCGCGGATGTGCTCGTCGAGACGGCGGTGCGAATGCCGGCTCTCCAGCTCGGCGCCGAAGCGGAAGAGTTCCGCCGGGAGGTGCGGGAGTTCCTCGGCCGCCGTGGTCGCGATGTCGCTGTCCGGCACGCCGACGACCGGCTCACCGAGGAGGAAGCCGCCGCGGTCAGGGAACGCGGGTATCTGACGATGGCGTGGCCGCTCGAGGCCGGCGGCATGGCGGCGTCCGTCGAGAAGCAGACGGTGCTCGGGGAGGAGTTCTCCTACGCCCGTTTCCCGTTGTCCGGCAAGGCGGCCGTCGACCTGCTGGGCACCGCGGTCCTCCGCCACGGCACCGAGGAGCAGAAGGAGCGGCTGCTGCCGCTCATCGGCCGCGGTGATTTCCCGTTCTACCTCGGCTATTCGGAGCCGGAGACCGGGTCCGACCTGGCCGCGCTGCGCACGCGGGCGGTGCGCGACGGCGACGAGTGGGTGGTCGACGGCCGCAAGATGTGGGGAACGAACGCGCACAACGCGGAATGGGTCTGGCTGGCCGCGCGCACCGATCCGGACGCGACCCCACCCCATGCCGGGATCACCGTGTTCCTCACCCGGGTCGATCGGCCGGGTTTCGAGTTGCAGCGGCATCGCGCGCTGTCCGGGGAGACGTCGTGCTCGACGTTCTTCGACGACTTCCGCGTGCCGGACAGCGACCGGGTCGGCGAGGTCAACGGGGGCTGGAAGGTCATCACGACCGCGCTGGCGCAGGAACGTGTCCTGATGGCCAACATCGCAGCCGAGATCCTGCGCCTGCTCGACGACATGCTCGCCGAGATCCGCAAGGACCCCGGCGGTACCGTCGGCGCCCGTGGTTCGGCGAAACGAGCGCTGATCACGCAGCTGGCCGCGCGCCTGCAAGCCGCCAGGGTCCTGGTCAACGCCGGCATCCGGGCCACCTCGGCCGGTGACGGGGCCCGGCTGGAAGCGCCGATGGCGAAGATCATCGCGAGTGTGCTCTACGAGGACTTCGGCGAGGCCGCGCTGCGGATCTTCGGCCCGGCCGCCGCGCTGGGGGAGACCGTGCCCGGGGTACCGGGCCGCGGCGCGTTCGAGTACAACCTGCGGCTGTCGATCATGCACGTCGTCGGCGGGGGCACCATCGACATCCAGCGCAACCTGGTCGCGCGTGCGCTCGGACTGCCCCGTTGAAGCAGTGGCCGCATCAGGAAGTCCAGCAGGAACGGGAAGGAGCGGGTGTGCCGAGGACGATCACCCCGGAGCGACTGGATTCGTTGTTCCGGCCGCGCAGCGTCGCACTGGTGGGCGCGGCGAACAAGTCGATGTTCTCCCAGATCGCCTACCGCAATCTGGTCGAGTTCGGGATGGCGGAGCAGACGTACCTCGTCAACCGCCGTGGTGCGGAAACCCATGGCAGGCAGACCTTCACCTCGTGCCGGGACATCGGGCAGCCGGTGGACGTGGCCTACCTGATGGTGCCACAGGCGGGGACGCTCGGCGCGCTGTCCGACGCGGCGGCCGCGGGGATCCGCAACGCCGTCATCCTTTCGTCCGGCTACGGCGAAGCCGGTGAGGTGGGGCGGCGCGCGGAGGCGGAACTGGTGGCGCACGCCGAGGCGCTCGACATGGTCCTGCTGGGGCCGAACCACCTCGGTTTCGCCAACTTCGCCGACCGGAAGCCGGTCGTTTCGGTGCCGGGCCTGCCCCAGCGGGCGGGGTCGGTGGCGTTGCTGTCGCAGAGCGGGGCGAGCAGCGCGGCGATGCTGGACTTCGCGAAGATGTCCGGGTCGGAACTGTCCTATTTGGTCACACTCGGCAACGAAGCGATGATCACGGCCGGGCACGTGCTGGACTATCTCGTCGACGACGAGGCCACCCGCGCGGTCGCGATCTTCATGGAGACGATCCGGGATCCGGGGACGTTCCGGCGTGCCGCCCGTCGCGCGGCTGCCGCGGGCAAGGCGGTGGTGGTGCTCAAGGCCGGCAGTAGCGAGTTGTCCGCGCGGACAGCGGCCGCGCACACCGGCGCTCTGGTCGGTGACGATCGCACGATCGACGCGGTGTTCGCGGATCTCGGGGTCATCCGCGTGGATTCGATCGAGGACATGCTCATCACCGCGGGCGCCGCGGCGCGGCTGGGCCGGCTGGCCAGGCCCGGGGTCGGCGTCGTGTCGATCTCCGGCGGCGCCTGCGACATCATCGCCGACCGCGCCGAAGACCACGCCATGCGGCTGCCCGAGCTGGCGGAGCGGACGCGCACCGCGGTCGCGGAGGCGATGCCGAGCTACGGGACCGTGCAGAACCCGCTCGACATCACCGGCGCGGCCATCATCGACCCGGGCCTGTGGCCCAAGACGATCGCGGCCTTGTCCTCGGATCCCTCGATCGGGGTGGTCATGGCGGTCAGCGGTCTGCCCTGGGAGCGTGAGGAAGGCCCTTACCGGGCGCAGGCGTACGTCAACGCGATCGGTGCGGGAATCGAGCAGGCCGCCGTCCCGGTCGTCTACGTCAACCAGGTCATGCAGCCCATCACCGAGTACACCCGCGAGGTCCTGGCCGAGGGCCGGATTCCTTTCGCCATCACCGGTTTGCGGCAGGCGGTGTCCGCGCTGAGCAAGCTGGCCTGGTGGTCGCAGGCCACCACGGGTGCGGGCGCCGAACCGTCCCCGGTCACGGTGCCGCCTGCCGGAGATCGCCAGGGAGCTTGGTCGGAAGACGCCGCGCGGAAGCTGCTGAGCGACGCCGGGATCCCGGTCGTACCCGCGGCCTTGGCGCGCTCGGCGGACGAGGCAGCCCGTGCGGCGGCGGAGTTCGGCGAGCCGGTGGCGGTGAAGCTCGTCTCGCCGGAAGTCCTGCACAAGAGCGACATCGGCGGGGTCCGCCTCGGGGTGGCCGGTGAGGCGGCGGTTCGTGAGGCCTACGAGGCCGTGACGTCCGCGGCGAAGTCCGTGCCTGGCGCCCGGGTAGAGGGCGCGCTGGTGTCCCCGATGCGCGGGAACGCTCTCGAGCTGCTGGTCGGCGTGGTCGCCGATCCCCAGTGGGGTCCGATGCTGGCGGTCGCGCTGGGCGGGATTTTCGTCGAGGTGCTGAAGGATTCCGCGCTGGCGCCGCTGCCGGTGTCCGCGGGGCGCGCGGAGGAGATGCTGCGCGGCCTGCGTGGTGCGGCCCTGCTCGACGGCGCACGCGGACGAAGCCGCGC
>NZ_JACHWH010000018.1 GCF_014191255.1 Amycolatopsis bartoniae | reverse complement strand
GCTGGCGAGCAGGGTGCGCGACAGCTCCACCTGGTCGTCCCGCGGAATGCCGAGGAAGTCGCAGGTCGCCGTCGTCGCCACGGGCCACCCGAAGTGCGGGACGAAGTCCAGCGGGCCGCCGATGGCCTCGACCGCGTCCAAAGTGTCCTCGACGATCCGCTCGACCTGCGGCCGGAACCGCTCCATCCGCCGGGCCGTGTACGCCGGCGCCACCGTGCGGCGGATCCGCGTGTGTTCCGGCGGGTCGTAGTTCGTGAGGAAGCCGGGCCAGACGATGCCGCTCGCGGTCCCGCCCCACAGCAGCCGGGAGCTGAACTTGTCCGAACCGAGCACCTGCCGGACCTCGTCGTACCCGGTGGCCAGCCACGCCGTCCGTCCGCCGGGCGGTTCCTCGGTGCCCAGTTCGGTCATGGGCCCCTCGGCCATCAGCGCACGCAGCCGCGGTACCGGGTCGAACCGGTCCCGCCGGTGCAGCGCCGAGGCCAGTACCACGTTGATCTCCTCGAACGTGGTCAGCGGGCCGTCGTCCATCAGGGAGCGGACCAGCGGCTCCGGACCGTCCCGGGCGACGTCGATCTCCTCGGACACTGCACGGGTCCTTTCCTCATCCGGAGGGATGTTCCGGGCCGGGCGGACGGGCGTCGAGCTCGTCCAACCGTCCGCATCGAGCGGCTGGACACCACCGCTCGGCCGCCTCAGCCGCCGAGCTCCTCGATCAGGCTCTTCGGCCGCAGGTCGGTCCAGTTCTCCTCGACGTAGGCGAGGCACTCCTGGCGGCTGGCCTCGCCGTGGGCGCGGGTCCAGCCGGCCGGTACCTCGGCGAAGGCGGGCCAGAGCGAGTGCTGGCCCTCGTCGTTGACGAGCACGAAGAAGGAACCGTCTTCGTTGTCGAACGGATTGGTCATCGTTTGTCCTTTCACACTGCCGGCCGGGGCCGGAGCTTCTCGGCGACGATGGCCCCGATCTGGGCCAGTGCCGCGGGTTGCACCATGTCGTAGTGGTCGGTCCGGATCTCGTGGTGCTCGATGGTGCCGGGGGTGAGGCTCTTCCAGCTGGCGATCGCCTCCGCCGCGGGCAGGTGCGCCGGCCGGTCCACCGTGGCGACGAAGAGCAGGACGTCGCTGGTGAAGGGCGCGGGGGTGTGCGTCGGCCCGACCTTCCACAGGTTCCGCATCACCGCTTCCAGGCGGCCCCGGGCGCCGGGCCCGTCGACCATCCCGCCGGCCAGCTCCAGTTCCTGCTGCTTCCGCTTTTCGAGGGCTTCTTCGTCGTGCAGGCTGTTGGCGGTCCGTCCCATGTAGACGGGATAGGCGTCGAGCAGGGCGAGCAGGCCGATCTCCTCCCCCGCCGCTTCGAGCAGCACGGCCATCGCCTGCGCGATCCGGCCGCCGAGGGACCAGCCGAGGAGGTGGTACGGACCATTCGGCTGCACGGTGCGGATCTGCGCGACGTAGTCGGCCGCCATCTCCTCGACGCTGCCGGGCAGGGGTTCGGTGCGGGCCAGGCCGCGCGCCTGCACCCCGTAGACCGGCTGGTTCGCCGGCAGGTGCCGCGTCAGCGGGGCGAAGTTCCAGCTCAGGCCCCCGCTCGCGTGGACACAGAACAGCGGCGGGCGATCGCCGCCGGTCCGCAGCGGCAGCAGGATCTCGTAGTCACCCGTGACGGCCTTGACCGCGGCGCTCGGCCGCCGCCGCTCACCCACGACGACCAGTGCGCCGGAGGAGGACCGGCGGGCGAGCAGGCCCGTCCGCACCATCCGGTGCCCCGCTGCCCCGAACGGACAGGGCAGGCTCGGCTGTCCGGCTGTGCCCGCGTCGACGGCCGGGCCGGTGACGTAGAGGTCGCCCACGGCACCGGGAGCGACGGGGCGCCGCAGGTCGTCGAGCACGAGCACGCCGAGCGGGCCGTCCCCGGCCAGGCCGGCGACCGCCGGGGGCACGGCCCCGGACCACTTCGCCGGGGTCACGACGGCGCGTCCGCGTTCGGTGTCGTCCAGGAAGAGGTCCAGGTCGCTGACGCGCCGCCCCGGGTCCTCCGCCACCTGTTCCAGGACGCGGACCAGCCGCCGGGCCAGCGACTCGGCCGTGGCCCGGTCGAACAGGTCGGTGGCGTAGTGGAGGGAGCCCTCGATGCCGCCGGGGTTGTCCTCCTCGTCGCGGCGTTCGGTGAGCCGGAAGGAAAGATCCAGCTCGACGGCCTCGGGTCCGCCGGGTTCGACGCTGGTGCGCAGGGCGGGCAGCTCCGCCGCGTCCCACGCGCCGAGATCCTCCTCGCTCACCTCCAGACCCACCTGGAACACGGGGTGGCGCGACAGCGAGGCCGGCAGGTCCAGCAGCTCGGCGATCCTTTCGAAGGGCACGTCCAGGTTCTGGCGGGCGGCCCGGACCGTCTCCTGTACCCGGGCGACGACGTCCAGGAAGGCCGGGTCGCCCGAGACGTCCGTGCGCAGGGCGAGCGGCCGGGCGAACGGGCCGATCATCGGCTCCAGGTCGATGAGGTCCTCGTCCCGGGGCAGCGTCGTGCCGATCACCAGGTCGTGGCCCGCGCCGGACTGGGCCAGGAGCATGGCGAGCGCGGCGTGCACCACTGCGAACGCGTCCGCGCCGGCGGGAGCCACCGCCTCCGCCAGCCGGGCGTGCGGGCCCGCGTCCAGCCGCAGTGCGACCGCACCGGCCCGCCGCGACGGGACGGCCGGGCGCGGGCGGTCGAACGGGAGCACCGTCTCCCCGTCGATCCCGGCCAGGGTGTCCCGCCAGAAGCCGATCTGTTCGCCGATCAGGCTGTCCTGTTCGCCCTCGTCCGCGAGCAGCCGCCGCTCCCAGATCGCGTAGTCGGCGAACTGCAGGGCCAGCGGCGCCCGCTCCGGGGCGCGGCCCGCGCGCCGCGCGCCGTACGCGGCCGCCAGGTCGCGGAAGAACACGTCCATCGAGTCGTCGTCGGCGGCGATCCGGTGGGCCTTCACGTACAACACGTGCTCCCGCTCCGAGAGCTCGAAGAGGCGGAACCGCCACGGCAGGTCCCGGGTGAGGTCGAAGGCCTTCGCGCGCCGCTGGGCGAGCACCCCGGGAAGGTCCTCCTCGGTGACCGGGGTCGGCGGCAGCTGGACCGCCACGCCCTCGCGGATGTCCTGGTGCACGCTCTGCGCGTCGCCCGGGAACGCGGTCCGGAGGATCTCGTGCCGGGCCACGACGTCGCTGATCGCCGCCTCCAGCGCGGGCACGTCCAGCCGGCCACGCAGGCGCAGCGCGACCGAGAGGTGCAGGCCGGCCGTCTCCTCCCCGAGCTGGGCCAGCAGCCAGGCGCGGTGCTGCCGGGCGGTGAGGGGCACCCGGTCCGGCCGCGGCACGGCTTCCAGCGCGGGGCGTGACTTCGCGGCCAGCGCCCGGGCGACACCCGCGGGTGTCGGCGAGGAGAACAGCTGCCGGATGGGCAGATCCGCGCCGAGCTCCTCGCGGATCCGGGCGATGAGCCGCATGGCCAGCGCCGAACTTCCGCCCAGGTCGTGGAAGGCGTCGTCGACCCCCACCTGGTCGATACCGAGGATCTCGGCGAACAGCGAGCACAGCACCTTCTCGGTCTCGCTCTCCGGCGCCTTCTCCGGCACGTGTCCCGCGAGGTCCGGAGCGGGCAGGGCCCGGCGGTCCACCTTGCCGTGGGGGGTGACGGGCAGGCCGGGCAGGGCGATGACCGCCAGGGGGACCATGTAGGCGGGCAGGACCAGGGCCAGCTGCCGGCGGATCTCCTCCGCCCCGGCGTCCGTGCCGTCGGAGACGAAGTAGCCCACCAGGCGCTTTTCGCCCGGCTGGTCCTCCCGTGCCACGACGACTGCCTCGACCACCCCGGGCTGGGCCGCCAGCGCGGCCTCCACCTCGCCCAGCTCCACCCGGTAGCCGCGGATCTTCACCTGGTCGTCGGCGCGGCCGAGGAACACGACCTCGCCGTCGCGGTTCCAGCGCGCCAGGTCTCCGGTGCGGTACATCCGGTCGCCCGCCAGGAACGGGCACGCGACGAACCGCTCCGCCGTCAAGCCCGGGTTGCCGAGGTATCCGCGTGCCAGACCGGTTCCGGCGAGGTACACCTCACCGACCACGCCCGGCGCGACCGGCCGGAGGAAGGCGTCGAGGACGTAGACCCGGCGGTTGGTCATGGGACGGCCGATCGGCAGCTCCCGCCCGAGCACCTCGCCGGGCTCGATCGGCTTCCACGTCGCGCACAGCGTCGTCTCGGTGGGCCCGTAGGTGTTGCGCACCCGCAGCCCGGGCTGGGCTCGCCGCAGGTTCTCCACCGACTGCAGCGGAACCACGTCCCCGCCGGTGCCGACCTCGGTCAGGCCCGTGAAGCACTCCGGGGACGTTTCCGCCAGGGCGCGGAAGGCACCGGCGGTGAGGTGGACGAACGTCGCGCCTCGTTCGACGGCCTGCCGTACCCCGCCCGCGTCCAGCACCCCCGGCTCGGTGAGCAGGACCCGGGCGCCCGTGGCGAGCGGCACCCACATCGCGTAGAGCGACGGGTCGAAGACGTGCGTCGCGTGCATCAGCACGCCGTCGCCGGGACCGATCTGCCAGCCCGCGTCACCCGCCAGGCCCGCCACCGCCCCGTGCGGGATGCCCACGCCCTTCGGGAGGCCGGTGGAGCCGGAGGTGTACATGACGTACGCGAGGTCGTCCGCGCCCGGCTGGAACTCCGGTGGCGTGGCGGGGTGTTCGCCCACGGCCGCCCGGGTCTCCGGCGCGTCGAGGACGATCGCGTTTCCCGGTGCGGCCCCCTGGGTGGCCTGCGTGCAGACGACTGTCGAGGCCCCGGAGTCGGCGAGCATGAACGCGATCCGCTCGGCCGGGTACTCGACGTCCACCGGGACGTACGCGGCGCCCGCCTTCCAGATCGCCAGGAACGCGATCAGCAGGTCCGGCGACCGGTCCATGGCGACCCCGACCCGGTCGCCACGGCCGACGCCACGGCCGGCGAGGTGGTGAGCCAGCCGGTTCGAGGCCGTCTCGACCTCGGCGTAGGTCAGGTCCGCGCCGGCGGCGTCGGTGATCGCCACCGCGTCCGGCGCCGCGGCGACCCGCCGCGCGAACAGCTCGACCACGGACTTCCCCGGCACCGGGCCCTCGGTCGCGTTCCACTCGTCCACCACCAGCGCGCGCTCGGCGTCACCGAGCAGCGTCAGCCTGCCGACGAGGACGTCGGGCTCGGTGACCAGCCGCTCCAGGACGCGGGCCAGCGCGCCCACGACCGACTCGGCGACCGTCCGGTCGAACAGGCCCCGGTCGTAGTCGAGGATGAGCGGCATCCGCTCGCCCGGCCCGGTGATCAGGGTGAACGGGTAGTGCGAGGAGTTGCGTCCCCGCCGCACCGGGTACAACACGAGGCCGCCGTCCCGCGCCTGGCCGAGCCCTGCGCGGGGGAAGTTCTCGTAGATGACGAGCGTGTCGAAGACCGCGCCGGGTCCGGCGGTGGCCTGCACGTCCTGCAGGCCGAGGTGCTGGTGCGCCATCAGCGCCGACTGGGTGCGCTGCAGCTCGGCGAACACCTCGACCACCCGCCGCCCGCCGTCGAGCCGGACGCGCACGGGCAGGGTGTTGAGCAGCTGGCCGATCATCGACTCCACCCCGGGCAGCTCCGCGGGCCGCCCCGAGGCGGTCGCGCCGAACACCACCTCGGTCCGGCCCGCGAGCTGCGCCAGCACGAGGGCCCACGCGCCCTGCAGGACGGTGTTGAGCGTGAGGTCGTTCCCGCGCGCCAGCCGGGCCAGGTCGTTCGTCAGCTCCGCGGGCAGCTCGACCACCACGGTGTCGATGTCCGGGACGCGGGCCGGATCGACCGGGGCGACCGTGGTGGGGGTGTCCAGCCCGGCGAACTCCTCCCGCCAGGCCACACGGGCCGCCTCCTTGTCCTGCCTGCCCAGCCACGCGAGGTAGTCCCGGTAGGACGCCGTCGCAGGCAGTCCGGACGCGTCCGCCCCCGCCGCGTAGATCGCGGAGAGCTCGCGGTGCATGATCGGCGCCGACCAGCCGTCCGTCAGCACGTGGTGGAGGGTGTGCACGAGCCGGTGGCGCTCCGGGCCGAGCCGGATCAGGTGCAGTTTCATCAGCGGCGCCACGTCGATGCGGAGCCGCTCGCCCAGCTCGTCCGCGGCCAGCCGGTCCACCTCGCTCTCGGCGAGGTCTTCGGGCAGCCCGGAAAGGTCCGTCTCGCGCCAGGGGAGCTCGGCGTCCCGCACGACGACCTGCACCATCTGCGCGCCGCTGACGTAGCGGAAACAGGCCCGCAGCGCGGCGTGCCGGTCCAGCAGCGCCTGCCACGACGCCTTCAGCCGCGCGGCGTCCAGCGGGCCGTCGATGCCGTAGACGGACTGCACCGTGTAGGTGTCCGGCCCGTCCCCGTCGAGGGCGGTGTGGTAGAGCATCCCCTCCTGCAGCGGGGAAAGGGGCCAGACGTCTTCCACGCTGGAGCGCGGCTTCGCTCGCGTGTCGTCAACGGTCACGATCTGCTCCTCAGTGTGGTCATTCACCGGTCAGCCCGGCCTCGAGTTGGTCCAGCTGGTCAGGGGAAAGGGCGACGAGCGGCGCTCCGGCGGGCTCCGGCACCGGGGCGGCCGCGCCCGCGGCCGGGACCTCCTTGACCAGCGCCGCCAGCCGTTCCGGCGTCTTTTCGTCGAACACCTGCCACGGGTCCAGCTCCAGCCCTTTCCGGCGGGCCCGGGCCGACAGCTGCATCGACGTGATCGAGTCGCCGCCGAGCTCGAAGAAGCTGTCGTCGGCGCCCACCCGTTCGAGGCCGAGCACGTCGGCGAACAGTGCGCACAGCCGCGCCTCCATGGCGGTGCGCGGCTCCCGCCCGGACGACATCCCGGCGAAGTCGGGGGCCTGCAGCGCCCGGTGGTCGACCTTGCCGTTCGGGGTCAGCGGCATCCGGTCCAGCGGCACGAACGCCGCGGGCATCATGTACTCCGGCAGACGCGTGGCCGCCAGCTCGCGGAGGGCGGGGACCAGCGCGCCGTTGCCGGCGTCGGCCGACGGCACGACGTACGCCACCAGCTGCTTCTCCCCCGGCCGGTCCTTCCGGACGGCGACCGCCACCTGGGCGACCCCGGGATGCTCCGCGAGCACGGCCTCGATCTCGGCGGGTTCGACCCGGTACCCGCGCACCTTGACCTGCGCGTCGGCCCGGCCGACGAAGAACAGCTGGCCGTCGGCGCTCCAGCGGAACCGGTCACCGGAGCGGTACATGCGGCCACCCGGCGAGAACGGGTCGGCGACGAACCGTTCCGCCGTCAGGCCGGGGCGCCCGAGGTAGCCGCGGGCGAGCCCGACGCCGGTGATGTAGAGCTCGCCGGCCACGCCCGGTGGCACCGGCTGCAGGAAGGCGTCGAGCACGTAGTGCCGCACGTTCCGGATCGGCCCGCCGAGCGGGACCACGTCGTGGCCCGGGGACAGCGGGGCACTCATCGTCGAGCAGATGGTCGTCTCGGTGGGCCCGTAGGCCTGGATCATCCGGCGCCCCGGCGACCAGCGGTCCACGAGCGCGGGCGGCAGCACCTCACCGCCCGTCAGCACGGTCTCCAGGCTGTCCGGCAGGTCGTCCTCCACCGCGAGCACGCTCGGCGACACGGTCAGGTGCGTGATCCCCCACCGCCGCAGGGTGTCGCCCAGCGTCACCCGGGGCGGCATGCTCTCCGC
The DNA here is from genome assembly GCF_014191255.1 of Amycolatopsis bartoniae. Lineage (GTDB taxonomy): Bacteria > Actinomycetota > Actinomycetes > Mycobacteriales > Pseudonocardiaceae > Amycolatopsis_E > Amycolatopsis_E bartoniae. The sequence continues at coordinate 71,216 of NZ_JACHWH010000018.1, read as the reverse complement.
GGGTGGCAGCACCAGCGTCCCGCCCGCCAGCAGCGCCATGTAGAGCTCGGAGACGATGGCGTCGAACCCGATGGCGGACAGCTGCAGAACCCGCGAGGACGACGTCACCCCCATGTGCTCGATGTGGGCGCGTGCCAGGTTGCCGAGCCCGGAGTGGGTGACCAGGACGCCCTTGGGCACCCCGGTCGATCCCGACGTGTAGATCACGTACGCCGCGTCGCCCGCGCCGACCGCCGGCAACACGACCGCCGGATCGGCGGCGGGCAGCTCGTCCAGCACCAGCACCGCGCCCGGGAACTCCGCCGGCACGATCGCCCGGGTCCCGGCGGTGCACACCAGCACCTCGGGCGCCGAGTCGGCCAGCATGTACTCGATCCGCTCGCGCGGGTAGTCCGGGTCGACCGGGACGAACACCCCGCCGGCGAACGACACCCCCATCAGCGTCACCGCCAGCTCCACCGAGCGCCCCACCAGGACCGCCACGCGGGTCTCCCGCCGCACGCCCAGCCCCGCGAGCACCCGCGCCAGTGCCTCCACCTCGGCCAGCAGCCCGCCGAACGTCAGGTTTCCCGCCGCGTCCAGCACCGCGACCGCGTCCCGCGACCGCGCCACCTGCCTGCGGAACAGCACCGGCAACGCCTCGGGTTCGAAGGGCACCTCGGTCCGGTTCCACTCCTGGACCACGAGACGCCGCTGCTCCGGGCCGATCAGGCCGATCCGCCCCACCGGCACCCGCGGCTCGGCCACGACCTGCTCCAGTGCCCGGAGGATCGCCGCGCGCATCTCCTCGACCTGCGTCCGGTCGAACGCGTCCGGGCGGAAGACGAGGTCGCCGCGGACACGGCCGCCTTCGGACGCCCGCAGGGACAACGGATAGTGCCCGTAGTGCCCGCTGTCGCTCGGCACGCCCGCGGGGCGCATCGAGAGCGCGTCGGGGTCCTCGGACGAGCGTGGCGGGCGAGGGTAGTTCTCGAACAGCACGAGCGTGTCGAACGCCGCGCCCGGACCGGCGACGTGGTTGATCTCGGCCAGCCCGATGTGCTGGTGCGCCATCGTCGCGACCTGACGTTCCTGCAGGCCGGTCAGCATGTCGGCGAACGGTTCGGCGCCGGCCAGGCGGGCCCGGACCGGCAGCGTGTTGATGAACAGGCCGACCGCGGACTCGACACCGGGGATCTCGGGCGGGCGCCCGGCCACCGTGGTGCCGAAGACCACGTCGTCCCGCCCCGTCAGCCGGGCCAGGAGCAACGCCCAGATCGCCTGGAAGAGGCTGTTCATCGTCACGCCGTGGCGGCGGGTGAACTCCACCACCCGCCGGCTCTCCTCGTCGTCGAGCTCGAACGGCACGCGCTCGCGCTCGACGGGCGCGGTGATCGTTTCCGGCGGCACCACGTGGGTCGCCTCGTCGAGCCCCGCCAGCTCGGCCCGCCACGCCTCCCGGGCGGCCTCCTTGTCCTGGCGGGCGAGCCAGGTGAGGTAGTCGCGGTAGGAGGCCGGGGCCGGCAGGGCCCGGCCGTCACCACCCGACTCGTACACCGCCAGCACGTCGGCGGAGAAGATCGGCAGCGACCAGCCGTCGGCCGAGATGTGGTGCGACATGAGGATCAGCCGGTGCCGCCGTTCCCCGAGGCGGACCAGGTGCAGCCGCAGCAGCGGCGCCCGGGTCAGGTCGAACCGGTCGGCCTGCGCCTCCGCCGCGAGGCGCTCGAACTCCGCCAGCGCCTCGGCCTCGGGCAGGTGCGACAGGTCGGTCTCCCGCCAGGGCAGCGTCACCTCACGGGCGATCGCCTGCACGGCCTCGCCGGATTCGAGCTGGTGGAAACTCGCCCGCAGGGCGGCGTGCCGGTCCAGCAGGGTCTGCCAGGACGCGCGGAAACGGGCGACGTCCAGTGGGCCTTCGAGGGCGAGGGCGAGAATGCTCGCGTAGACCTCCGGGCCGCGCTGGTCGGCGGCGTGGAACAGCAGGCCTTCCTGCAACGGCGAGAGCGGCCAGAGGTCGAGCAGGCTCGGCACCGCGGCCTCGACCTCGTCCACGTCTCGCTGCGTCAGCGGGATGAGGGGGAAGTCCGACGGCGTGTGGCCGCCGGCGCCGTGCTCGACGTGGCCGGCCAGCGCGGTCAGCGTGTCCAGCCACGCCTTGCCGAGCGACTCCGCGTCGGCGTCGGCCAGGATCCGCCCGGCCCACGTCACGGTCAGCTCCAGCCGGGGCCCGCCCGGTTCGTCCAGCACCGCGGCGTCGATCTCCACGACGTGCCGCAACGGCAGGTTCTCCTCCGCCGCGCCGCCGATGGTGCCCACCTGCTGCCAGGGCTTCGGGTCACCCCCGGGCCCGGACGAGAAGCGGCCCAGGTAGTTGAAGCCGAACTGCGGGGACGGCAACGCCGCCAGGACCGGTCCGGTCTCGGCGTTGAGGTGGCGCAGCATCCCGTAGCCGAGGCCGCCGCCGGGCACGGCTCGCACGTTCTCCTTGACCTGCTTCAGCAGCTGACCGGGCGTGTCCGCTCCGGTCACGTCCAGCCGGAGCGGATGGACGTCGGTGAACCAGCCGACCGTGCGCGACAGGTCCCTGTCCTCGAGGGGCCGGCGGCCGTGGCCTTCGACGTCCACCACGACGGCGTCGCCGCCGCGCCAGCGCGCCACCGCGCCCGCCAGGGTGGCCAGCAGGACCTCGTGGACTCCACAGTGGAACGCCGAGGGAGCCTTCTCCACGAGCACGCTCGCGTCGTCCACGGTCCAGGACCTGCGTCCCGCGGTCGAAATGGTGTCGCGCGTGCGGTCCAGCTCGCCCAGCCGCGGTTGCGGGCCGTCGAGGATCGCCGTCCACGTCTCCAGTTCCACGGTCCGGCTGGCCGCCTGCTCGGCGAGCGTCCGCGCCCAGTGCCGGAACGAGACGTCCACCGGGTCGAGCGCCGAGGTGCCCTCGCAGGCCGCCCGCAGGTCTCCCAGCAGGATCCGCCAGGACACCGCGTCGACCACGAGGTGGTGCGCCACCACCACGAGCCGTCCGGCGCGGCCGGCACCCGCGTCCAGCCACACCGCCCGGATCATCACCCCGGCCGCGGGGTCCAGCCGGGTGGCCGTCTCCTGGGCGTGGCGCTCCGCGAGCTCGTCCAGGTCAGCGCTTCCGGCCTCGACGCGTTCGACCAAGCCCGCCGCGTCCACCGCTCCCCGGTCGGGGACGACGAGGCGGTCCGCGTCGATCCGGCTCCGCAGCAGGTCGTGGGTGTCGAGCACCGCGCGCAGCCCGGCCGTCAGCGTGGCCATCGACAGGTCGCCGGGCGTGCCCACGGTGACCCACTGCGCCATCGCGCCCCGGGTCAGCGCGCCGGGATCGCGTTCGAGTAGTGCCCGCACCACCGGCGTCCACGGGATCTCGCCGACGCCGTCGGCGAGGTCCGTCCGCGTCTCGGCGGCCGGTTCGGCGACGGCTGCGATGCCCGCCGGGGTCTCCTGCTCGAAGACGTCCTTCGCACCGAAGACGACACCACGGCGCCGCGCGCGGGCGGCCAGCTGCATCGACAGGATCGAGTCCCCGCCCAGCTCGAAGAAGCTGTCGTCGGCGCCGATCCGGTCCAGCCCGAGGATCTCGGCGAACAGTGCGCACAACACCCGCTCGGCCTCGGTGCGCGGCTCGCGCCCGGCCTGCTTCCCGGTGAACTCCGGGGCGGGCAGGGCCGCGCGGTCGATCTTGCCGTTGACCGTCAGCGGGAAGCGCTCCAGCACCACCACCGCGGCCGGCACCATGAACTCCGGCAGCCGCGCCGCGAGGTGCTCGCGGACCGCGGCGGGTTCCAGCTCCCCGTCCGCGGTCACGTAGGCGATCAGCCGCTTCTCGCCCGGCCGGTCCTCCCGCACCACGACGACCGCCTGAGCGACGCCGGGTACTTCGGCCAGCGCCACCTCGATCTCCGCGGGTTCGACGCGGTAGCCACGGATCTTCACCTGGGCGTCGGCCCGTCCGGCGAACAGCAGCTCGCCGGACCCGGTCCAGCGCGCCAGGTCGCCCGTGCGGTACAGCCTTCCGGCACCGAAGGGATTGGCGACGAACCGTTCAGCGGTCGCGCGGGGGGCGCCCTGATAGCCGTGCGCCAGCCCGGCACCGCCGAGGTAGAGCTCGCCGGTCACGTCCGGCACCACGGGCTGGAGGAACGGGTCGAGCACGTACACCTGCCGGCCGGCCAGCGGCGTACCGATCGGCAGCACGTCGCCCGTTTCCGCCCCCGGTTCGAGGAGGTGCCACGTGGCGCAGAGCGTGGCTTCGGTGGGGCCGTAGAGCTCCCGGACCCGGACCTCCGGGCACGCCTGGCGCAGCCGCGCCACGGAGGCGGCCGGGACCGCGTCGCCACCGGTCAGGACTTCCCGCAACCCGCTGAAGGACTCCGGCGCCTCCTCCGCCAGCGCACGGAAAGCCCCGGCGGTCAGGTGCACGGTGGTCACGCCGCGCGCGACCGCTTCCCGCAGCCGCCGCGCGTCGACCGCCCCCGGTTCCGCGACCAGCACGCGGGCTCCGTTGACCAGCGGCACCCAGATTTCGTACAGCGACGCGTCGAACGCGTGCGACGCGTGCAGCAGCACGCAGTCGCCGGCGCCGAGCGACCAGCCCGGGTCGCCCACCAGCGCTGCCACGCTGCCGTGCGGCACCGCGACGCCCTTCGGCACCCCGGTCGACCCCGACGTGTACATCACGTAGGCCACGTCGTGCGGCCCGGCCGCGAGCGGTGGCGCCTCCCGGGTCGCCGGCGCGTCCACGAGCACCGGCTGGACTCCGGCGGGCACCGCGTCGCGGGTCGCCTCCGCGCAGACCGCCACCGTCACTCCGGCGTCGGTCAGCATCCGCTCGATCCGTGCGGCCGGATAGTCCACATTGACCGGTACGTACGCGGCCCCGGCCTTCCAGACCGCGAGCAGTGCGACGAACAGGTCCGCGCCGCGGGCCAGCACCACACCGACGTGGTCCCCGCGCCGCACGCCCAGCCCCGCCAGGTGCCCCGCGAGCCGGTCCGACTCCCGGTCGAGATCCGCGTAGGACAGCGTGCGCCCGGAGTCCACGACCGCCACCGCGTCCGGCGCGGAGCTCACCCGCCGCCGGAACAGCTCCACCACCGACGGGCCGACCGGCAGCTCCACAGTGGACGATGTCGCGGGTTCGCTCGTCACGCGCAGCCGGCCCACGGGAAGCGAGGGCTGCGCCACCACCTGTGCCAGCACCCGCACGACCTGACCGGCGATCTCGGCGGCCGTTTCCCGGCGGATCCGGTCGGGCCGGTAGGACAGGTGGATCTGCAGGCGTTCCCCGGGAGTGGCGCTCATGGACAGCGGATAGGTGGTACCGGTCCGGGTGCGGATCGAGCTGATCGCGAGCCCGCCGTCGTCGCCGGGACCCGTGACGTCCCGCGGGAAGTTGACGGTCATCATGATGGTGTCGAAGACCGCGCCGGTTCCGGCGGCCTTCTGGATCTCCTGCAGCCCCAGGTACTGGTGCTCCGTCAGCGCCGACTGGCGCCGCTGCAGGTCGTGGAGCAGCTCCAGCACCGGCGTGCCGCCGTCGAGGCGCACGCGGACGGGGACGGTGTTGATGAACATCCCCACCATGCGTTCCACGTCCGGCACGTCCGCCGGGCGCCCCGACACCACCGTCCCGAACACCACGTCCGTCCGGCCGGCCAGCCGCGCCAGCACCAGCGCCCACGCGCCCTGCACGATCGTGCTCAACGTCAGGCCGTGACCGCGGGCGAAGACATCGAGCTCGCGAGTGTCCTCTTCGGACAGCCATGCGGAGTGCTCGTCCGGCAGCACCATCGTCTTGCCGGCGTCGGCGTCCACCAGAGTCGGCTCGTCCACGCCGGCGAGCTCGGCCCGCCACGCCGACCGCGTCGCCGCCTCGTCCTGGCGGCTCAGCCACGCCAGGTAGTCCCGGTAGGTGGGGGCCGGCGACGAGCCCAGTGTCCCGGCGTAGGCGGCCGACATCTCCCCCAGGACGATCGGGGTCGACCAGCCGTCCATGAGCAGGTGGTGCGCGGTCACCACGAGCCGGTGCCGGTCCTCGCCCAGGCGGATCAGCAGCAGCCGCAGCAACGGCGCCCTGCTCACGTCGAACCGTTCCTGGTCCTCCGTGAGCAGGCGGTCGGCCTCCGCCGCCGCGGCCGCCTCGCCGAGGTGTGACAGATCCACCACGCGCCACGGGATGTCCACCTCGCCCACGACGACCTGCACCGTCTCGCCGGTGCCCAGCTGGTGGAAGCTCGTCCGGAGCGCCTCGTGCCGGGCGGCCAGCCGTTCCCACGCCGCCCGCAGCCGGTCCGCGTCGAGCGGCCCGTCGAGGTCGAGGATCCGCTGGCTCTGGTAGACGTCGACCCCGGCCTCGTCGAAGGCCCGCTCGAAGAGCATGCCCTCCTGCAAGGGTGACAGCGACCAGATGTCCGTCAACCCGGGCGCGGCGGCTTCCAGCTCCGTCACGTCCCGCTGCGTCACCTCGACGAGGTCGAAGTCGGACGGGGTGTGCCCGCCCGCGCCGGGGTAGGCCGCGAGGCCGCTCAGCGCCTCCAGCCACGCCTCGCCGATCCGCTCCACCGTGGCGGGATCGAGGCCGCGGCCGTCCACGCTGAGCCTCAGTCGCGGACCGGCCGGCGTGTCCTGCACGTCCGCGCCGATCTCCAAGGCGTGCGCCTGGATCTCGTCCGGACCGCCGCCGAGCGACCCTTCGCGCACCTGCCACGCGGTGTCCTCGGTGGCGCCGGCGCGGCCGAGGTAGTTGAACCCGATCTGCGGGGCCGGCAGCCCGGCCAGCCTGGCGCCGGTGTCGGGGTTGAGGTAACGCAGAAGGCCGTAGCCGAGCCCTTCGCCGGGGACCGCACGCACCTGTTCCTTCACGGTCTTCAGCAACTCCGCCGGCGACAGGTCCGCGCCGGAGACGTCGAGGCGGACCGGATGCACGCTGGTGAACCAGCCCACCGTGCGCAGCAGGTCCTCGCCGTCGGCGGCATGGCGCCCGTGGCTTTCCACGTCGACCAGCAGCGGCGCGCCGGCACCACGCCAGCGCGCCACCGCACCGGCCAGGCCCGCCAGCAGGACCTCCTGGACTCCACAGTGGAACGCACCCGGAAGGTGGGCCACGAGGCCGTTCGCCACGGCACCGTCCACTGTCGACGACCACGAGTGCGACCGTCCGGAGTGGACCTCCAGGAACGGCTCGGCGCCCGCCAGGACGTCGACCCAGTGGTCGAGCTCGGCGACGGTGCTCGCGCTGGTCGCCTGCTCGGTCAGCCGCCGCGCCCACTGCCGGTACGAGGTGGCCGGGGGTTCGAGGGCCGGGGTCCCTTCGTAGGCCGCGCGCAGGTCCGGCAGCAGGATTCCCCACGAGACCGCGTCGACCGCCAGGTGGTGCACCACGAACGCCAGCCGGCCCGGCTCGGCGTTACCGGCGTCCACCCACACGACTCGCGCCAGCGTTCCCGCCGACGGGTCCAGCATGCCGGCCGCCGTCCTGGCCTCGCGCTCGGCGATCTCGTCGAGGTTCCCGGACCCGGCCGCTCTCCGCGTCACCAGGCCGGCCGCCTCCACCCCGCCAGGTTCGGCCACCACCAGCCGTCCATCCGGCTCCACCCGTGCCCGCAGGAGATCGTGCACGTCCAGCACGGCTTGCAGGGCGGTCACCAGCGCGTCCCGGTCCAGGTCCGCCGGGGCGACGACGACCCTCGACTGCGCGAAACCGGGGCGCACCGCCGCGTCCCCGAGGGCACGCATCACCGGCGTCCACGGGATCTCCCCCACGCCGGAATCCCTTGTGGACCCTGGTGCCGCCGGGGCTTCTTGCGTGAGGGCCGCCAACCGCCGCGGGGTGCGGTGCTCGAACACCTGCCGCGGGGTGAGGGAAATGCGCTCCCGGCGGGCGCGAGCGGCCACCTGCATCGACGAGATCGAGTCCCCGCCCAGCTCGAAAAAGCTGTCCTCGGCCCCGACTCGCGCCAGACCGAGAACCTCGGCGAACACCCCGCACAGGATCCGCTCGGCCTCGGTGGCCGGCTCGCCACCGGTGGCCTTCGAGGTGAAGTCCGGTTCGGGCAGTGCCCGCCGGTCGACCTTCCCGTGGACCGTCAACGGCAACTCGTCCAGCACCAGGATCGCGGCCGGAACCATGAACTCGGGCAGCGTCCCGGCGAGCTGTTCGCGCAGCCGCACCGGGTCGATGTCCTGCCCCGCCTCGGCGACCACGTAACCGATCAGCTGACCGTCCCTTGTGGACACCACGGCCTGGCCGACGCCGGGCAGGCCACCGAGAACCGTCTCGACCTCGCCCGGCTCCACGCGGTAGCCGCGGATCTTCACCTGGTCGTCGGCCCGTCCGGCGAACACCAGCTCACCGCGATCCGTCCAGTACGCCAGGTCCCCGGTGCGGTACATCCTCCCGCCCGCTGAGAACGGGTCGGCCACGAACCGCTCGGCCGTCAATCCCGGACGACCGAAATATCCTTGCGCCACACCGCTTCCGGCGGCATACACCTCGCCCGTCACCCCGGCGGGCACGGGGCGCAGGAACGCGTCGAGGACGTGGACCCGCCGTCCCGGCAGCGGCCGTCCGATCGGCAGCACCGCCCCGGTCTCGTCACCCGGTTCGAGCAGCCACCACGTCGCGCACAGCGTGGCCTCCGTCGGGCCGTAGAGGTGGCGCACCCGCACGTCCGGGCACGTCCGCCGCACGCGCGCCACCGCCGTGGGCGGTACCGCGTCCCCGCCGGTCAGCACCTCACGCAGCCCGGCGACCGACTCCGGCGACTCCTCGGCCAGCACCCGGAAGGCACCCGCGGTCAGGTGCGCCGCCGTGACCCCACCGGCCACGTGACGCGCCAGCGCCTCGCCGTCCACCGCACCCGAACCGGCGAGCACCACCCGGGCGCCCGACAGCAGCGGCACCCACAACTCGAACAGGGAGATGTCGAACGCGTGCGAGGCGTGCATCAGCACCGCGTCTCCGGGTCCGATCCGCCAACCCGGCTCCCCGGCCAGCGCCGCGACGTTGCCGTGCGACACCGCGACGCCCTTCGGCGTTCCCGTCGAGCCCGACGTGTACATCACGTAGGCGGTGTCGTCAGCGGTCACACCGGCGGACAGGCGAGGGCACCGCGCCACCGCCTGCCGCGTTTCCGGGTCGTCCAGGACGATCGGGTCGAGTCCGGTGTCCAGCACGACGGCCCGGCGCGCGTCGTCGCACACCACTGCCGCCGGTTCGGCGTCCGCGAGCATGAACTTCACGCGCTCCACCGGATAGGCGGGATCCACCGGCACGTACGCCGCGCCCGCCTGCCACACCGCGAGCAACGCCGCGACCAGGTCGGGCGAGCGGTCCATCACCACGGCCACCCGGTCGCCACGGCGAACTCCCCGGCCACGCAGATATCCGGCGAGCCTTTCCGCGCGCTCGGCCAGCTCCCCGTACGACATCGTCCGGTCGGCACAGACGGCCGGCTCCCCGCGGCGGCGCTCCACCTGACGGGCGAACAGCTCCAGTGCGAGCGGCCGACCCTCCATAGTGGACCCGGTTCCCCAGTCCCGCACCAGCTCGCGCTCGGCCGCGGTCGTCACGTCGATTTCGGCCACGGTGACGTCGTGTGCTTCCGTCAACTCCCGCAGAATTCCCGTGAACCGCTCCACGACGGCGAGCGCGGTGGTCTCGTCGAAGAGCTCCGGCAGGTAGTCGAGCTTGACCAGCATCGACTCGCCCGGAACGGCGACCAGCGTCAGCGGGTAGTGCGCGGCTTCCCGGCCCTGGTGCACCCGGACACCGAAAGGGCGGGCGGAGTCCGGCCCGGCGGGCTCGCGGTGGAACTTCTCGAAGACGACCAGCGTGTCGAAGACGCCGCCAGGACCGGCCGCCTGCTGGATGTCCGCCAGCCCCACGAACTGGTCCGGGATGAGCGCCGACTGCCGTTTCTGCAGCTCCGCCAGCAGTTCGACGACCGGCGCCGAGCCACGCAACCGCACGCGCACCGGCACGGTGTTGAGGAACAGCCCCACCATCCCCTCCACGCCCGGCAGGTCCGGCGGGCGCGCCGACACCACCGCTCCGAACACCACGTCCGTGCGGTTCGTCAGCTGCGCCAGCACCAACGCCCACACGCCCCGCACGACCGTGTTCAGCGTCAGCCCGTGGCCGCGGGCCAGTTCGTCCAGCGCTCGCGTGAGGTTCGCCGGCAGCTCGGCCGTGACGCTCTCCGGCACGCCGGGCGCTCGCCCCGGATCGGCGGGCGCCACGAGCGTCGGCTCCTCGGCGCCCCGCAGTTCCGCCACCCACGCCGACAGCGCCCTGTCCTTGTCCTGCCGGCTCAGCCACGCGAGGTATTCCCGGTACGACGTGACTTCCGGCAGGTTCGCCGGGTCACCGCCGGCCGCGTACAGCAGCGACAGCTCGTCGAGCACGATGGGCATCGACCAGCCGTCCAGGATCGTGTGGTGGCAGGTCACCACGAGGCGGTGGCGGTGACCGGCGAGACGGATCAAGGTCAGCCGCAGCAGCGGCGCCTGCGCGAGGTCGAACCGCTTCGTCCGGTCCTCCTCGGCCAGCTCCCGCACGGCCTGCCCGGGATCGTCGAGGTGGGAAAGGTCGGCCACCCGCCACGGCAGCTCCACCTGCCGGGGGATGATCTGCACCGTCTCACCCGACCGGCGCTGCCGGAAGCAGGCCCGGAGCGGGGCGTGCCGGGCCAGCAGCGCCTCCCACGCCACGCGCAGCCTGTCCGCGTCCACGGGCCCGTCCAGGTCCAGGATCCAGTGTCCGATGTAGACGTCGTGCCCCTCGCCGTCGTAGACCGCGTGGAAGAGCAAACCGGCCTGCAGTGGCGACAGCGGCCAGATTTCCTCGATCCGCGACTGAGCCATCTATATCTCCCTCGATCAGCGAAGGGCACAACGTTCAGCTGAAATTCTCCGCTGCCGCACCAGCCCGGACAATGCGTCCAAGGCAGCGGAGGTTCACCGGCCGTCGAACTCGGCTTCGAATTCCTCGATTTCTTCCCGGCCAAGGCCGAGAAGGTCCACATCGGACGCGACGGGTCCGTCCGTGGCGGGTTCCGCCGCGCCCGGCTCGACGAACGCCGCGATCCCCGCCGGCGACCTGTACTCGAACACCTCCCGCGCGCCGAACGCGATCCCTTCCCGGCGGGCCCGTGCCGCCAGCTGCATCGAAGTGATCGAATCGCCGCCCAGTTCGAGGAAACTGTCGTCCGCACCGACCCGCTCCAGACCGAGCACCTCGGCGAAGAGCGCGCACAGCACCCGTTCGACCTCGGTGACCGGTTCCCGGCCGGAAACGCGTCCGCCGAAATCGGGATCCGGCAACGCTTCCCGGTCGATCTTCCCGTTCGCCGTCACCGGCAGGGCGTCCAGCGCCGTCACCGCGGCCGGCACCAGGTAGTCCGGCAGCGACCGGGCGACCTGCTCGCGCAGCCGGACCGGGTCGACCGCGCCACCGGACACGACGTAACCGAGCAGCCGTCCGTCCCGGACCGTCACCACCGCCTGGTCGACGCCCGGCTGCGCGGCCAGCACCGCCTCGACCTCACCCGGTTCCACCCGGTACCCGCGGATCTTGACCTGCGTGTCGGCCCGCCCGGCGAACACCAGCTCACCCTCGTCGGTCCAGTACGCCAGATCCCCGGTCCGGTACATCCTCCCGCCCGTTCCAAAGGGATCAGCGACGAACCGCTCCGCCGTCAACGCCGCACGCCCCAGGTAGCCCTGCGCCACCCCGGTGCCCGCGATGTGCAGATCGCCCACGACGCCCGGAGGCACCGGGCGCAGGAAGACGTCCAGCACGTACAGCCGGCGGCCCGGGTGCGGCCGCCCGATCGGCAGCGCCGGACCCAGCTCGTCGCCGGGCTCGATGATGTGCCATGACGCGCAGAACGTGGTTTCCGTCGGCCCGTAGGTGTGCAGGACGCGCAACTCCGGGCACGCCTGCCGCACCCGCTCGACCGCACCGAGCGGCACCACGTCGCCACCGGTCTGGAAGTAGCGCAGCCCCGAGAAGGACTCCGGCGCCTCCTGCACCAGCGCCTGGAACTGCCCGGCGGTGAAGTTGATCGCGGTGAGCCCTTCCGTCACGTACGCGGCGAGCCGGTCCGCGTCGACGACACCGGGCTCGGCGAGCACCACCCGCGCACCCGACACGAGCGGCACCCACACCTCGAACAACGCCGGGTCGAAGGTGTGCGGAGCGTGCATCAGCACCGCGTCGCCGGGGTGGAGGTCCCACAACCGGTAACCCACCAAGGCTGCCACGCTGCCGTGCGAAACGACCACACCCTTCGGCGTCCCGGTCGATCCGGACGTGTACATGACGTACGCGGGATCGTCCGCCCCCACCGGAACGAGGCACGTCCCGCCCTCGCCGGGGTCGTCCACGAAGATCCGCGGGTAACCGTCCGGCACCGCGCCGGAGGCCCGGCACACCACGGCCGCGACGCCCGCGTCGGCCAGCATGAACGCCACCCGGTCCGCCGGGTAGCCGGGGTCGACCGGCACATACGCCGCGCCCGCCCGCCACACCCCGAGCCAGGCGGTGAGCAGCTCCGCCGACCGCTCCAGCACCACCGCGACCCGGTCGCCGCGCCGCACGCCCCGGTCCGCCAGTGCCCTCGCCAGCCGGCCGGACCACTCGTCGAGCTCGGTGAAGGACCAGGTCCGGTCCCCGGCCACCACGGCCGTCGCGTCCGGGGTCTTCGCCACCTGGCGGCGGAACAGGTCCACCGCCGAGGGCGCGTCCACCACGGCGTCCGTCTCGTTCCACCGCCGGACCACCAGCTCGCGCGCGGCGTCGTCCAGCAGGTCCAGGCGGCCCACCGGTGCCTCCGGCTCGGCGATCATCCGCGCCAGCACCCGGGTGAACCCGTCGAGTGCTTCCTTCGCGAGGGAGGCGCCGAGCACGTCCGGGTGGTACTGAAGCTCGATTTCGAGGCTCTCGCCCGGCATGACCCCCAGGGTGATCGCATACGGCGTCGCCTGGCGGAAGTCCTTCAGGGTCAGGCCGAGACCGCCGGCGGGACCGGACCGCGCGGCCGGATCGACGTAGTTCTCGAACACCACGACCGTGTCGAAGCTCGCCTCTCCGAGCTTCTGGATCTCCGGGAGCCCGAGGTGGTGGTGCGGGATCAGCGTGGACTGCCGCTGCTGCAGCTCCGTCAGCAACCGCAGGACCGGCTGCCCGCCGTCCAGCCGCACGCGCACCGGCACGGTGTTGATGAACAGCCCCACGACCTGCTCCGCGCCGGGCAGCTCCGGCGGACGCCCCGAAACCACCGCGCCGAACACCACGTCACGACGGCGCGCCAGCCGGGCCAGCACCAGCGCCCACGCCCCCTGCACCAGCGTGTTCACCGTCAGCCCGTGGCCACGGGCGAACTCGGTCAGCGCGGACGTCAGGTCCGGCGAAAGGCGGGCCACCTCGTGTGCCGGCAGTCCCGGGGCCCTGCCGGGCCGTTCGGGCAGCCCCAGCGCCGATCCCTCCGCGCCGGCCAGCTCCGCGCGCCAGGCCGCACGGGCGGCCTGCTTGTCCTGCCTTTCCAGCCACGCCAGGTAGTTCGCGTAGGAGCCCGCGGGCGGTGGCCCGGCGGCCACGCCACCCGCGGCGTAGATCTCCAGGAGGTCCGACTCGATGACCGCCCGCGACCAGCCGTCGATGAGCAGGTGGTGGCTCGTGGTCACGAGGCAGTGCCGGTCCGGGCCGAGCCGGGCCAGCATCAGCCGCAGCAGCGGCGGTCTCGCCAGGTCGAACTTCCGGGCGCGCTCCTGCTCCGCGATCGCGCTCACCTCGGCCAGCGCGTCCGCCTCGGCGAGGCCGGACAGATCGCGTTCGGTCCAGGGCAGCTTCACCTCGCGGGGAATGAGCTGGACCGTCTCGCCGGACTTGCGCCGGTGGAAGCACGCGCGAAGCGCGGCGTGCCGGCCGAGGACGGCCTCCCACGAGCGCCGGAACCGCTGGGCGTCCAGGGGTCCGTCGATGATCAGTGTCTGCTGGATGAGGTGGATGTCGGGCGCGTCGTCGTCGAGGGAGGCGTGGTAGAGCATCCCCTCCTGCATCGGGGACAGCGGCCAGACCTCCGCCAGCGCCGACGCGGGGGACGTCACCGGGGTGTTCACGATGTCCGGCCTTCGCTGAGTTCCGCTGCTATCGCTTCGAAGCTCTCGATCTCGTCCTGGTCCAGGTCGAGGAGGCCGAAGTCGGAAGCGGTGTGTCCCCCCGCGGCAGGGTCCTCCGCCTGCCGGGCCAGCCCGGACAACATGTCCAGCCACGCCTGGCCCAGCCGGCCGATCTCGGCCTCGTCGAGCGGGCCGTCCCGCCACTCCGCCATGAGCGTCAGCTCCGGCCCGTCCGGCAGATCCCGGACGAGCGCGTTGACCTCCAGCGCGTGCGGCAGGTCCATGCCCGGATCCATCGCACTGCCGATGTCCCCGGCCAGTTGCCACGCCCGCACAGCGTGCTGGTCCCCGGCGGCGAACCGGCCCATGTAGTTGAACCCGATCCGGGCCGGCGGCAGAGCCCGCAGGACGGGTCCCGTGTCCTCGTTGAGGTACCGCAGCAACCCGTAGCCGAGCCCGTCGCCGGGCACCGCCCGCGACTGTTCCTTGACCACCTTCAGCAACGTCCCGGCAGCCGGGCCACCGGCCAGCGCGTCCGCCAGGTCGATCCCCGCCACGTCCAGCCGCACCGGATGGGTACTGGTGAACCAGCCCACGGTCCGGGACAGATCCATTTCCCCGGCGGGATGGCGGCCGTGACCTTCCACGTCCACCAGCACCACGTCCCCGCCACGCCGGCGCGCCACCGCTCCGGCCAGCCCGGCCAGCAGCACCTCGTGCACACCGCAGTGGAACACCACCGGCGCGCGTCCCACCAGCACCGCCGTGTCGGCACCGGGCACCACCCACGCCCGCGAGCGCACCTCCCCCACCGGGGCCCGCGCACCGGCCGGCTGGTCCTCCTGACCGAGAATCGCCTGCCACGCCGGAAGTTCTCCGGCCCGTTCCGCGGAGACCGCCCATTCCTTCAGCAGGCCCGCCCACCGCCGGAACGACACGTCCACCGGCTCCAGCACCGGCTTCCGCCCCGCGGCCGCCGCCTCACACGCGACCTGCAGGTCCGACGTCAGGATCCGCCACGACACCCCGTCGACCGCCAGGTGGTGCACCACCACCAGCAGCCGTCCGAGCCGTTCCGGCCCGGCGTCCACCCACACCACCCGCACCAGCACCCCGGCCGCCGGATCCAGCCCGCGCACGGCTTCCGGCACGGCAGCCTGCACGACCTCGTCCGGTGAACCGCCGTCCACTCCTCTCCGCGTGACCAGCCCGGCCGCGTCCACCGACCCGCGCTCACCGACCACCAGGCGCCGGCTCCCGTCGCCGCCGGTCACCCGGGCTCGCAGCATGTCGTGCGTGTCCACCACCGCGGACAGTCCCCGCACCAGCGCCTCCTCGGTCAGGTCCGCGGGCGCGCCCAGCACCACCCATTGCGCGAAGCCCGGCGCCGCAACGGAATCCCCGAACATCCGCATCACCGGCGTCCACGCGACAGCGCCCACGCCGTCCGCCCCGGCGGCACGGCCGCGCTCCGGCGGCGACGGTTCCGCCGCCAGCTGCGCGATGCGCTCCGGCGTCTTCCCCTCGAAGACGTCCGCCGCGGTGAACGTCAGTCCCGCTCGCCGCGCCCGCGCCGTCAGCTGCATCGAGAGGATCGAGTCCCCGCCCAGCTCGAAGAAGTTGTCGTCGACACCGACCCGCTCCAGGCCGAGCACTCCGGCGAACAACCCGCACAACATCCGCTCGGCCTCGGTGGCCGGCTCCCGGCTCACCTTCCCGGCCGAGAAGTCGGGATCGGGCAGTGCGCGCCGGTCGATCTTCCCGTGCGCCGTCAGCGGCAGCGCGTCCAGCGGCACCACGGCGGCGGGCACCATGTACTGCGGCAGCCGCGACGCGAGATCCTCCCGCAGCGCGCGCGGATCGACGTCGCCCGGCGACACGTAGGCCACCAGGCGGCCCTCGCGGACGGTCACCGTGGCCTGAGTGACCCGCGGGTCACTGGACAGGACGAACTCGATCTCACGGGGTTCGACCCGGAACCCCCGGATCTTGAGCTGGTCGTCGGCCCGCCCGGCGGACACCAGCTCGCCCTGGTCCGTCCGGTACGCCAGATCGCCCGTCCGGTACATCCGCTCACCGGGCACGAAGGGATCGGCGACGAACCGCTCGGCGGTCAGCGCCGGGCGGCCCAGATAACCGCGAGCCACGCCGATCCCGGCCAGGTACAGCTCACCGGTGATCCCCGGCGGCAACGGGCGGAGGAACGCGTCCAGCAGGTAACCGCGGACCCCCGGAACCGGTTCCCCGAACGGGATCGGGTCCTGGCCGGGGCTGAGCGGCCTGCTCATCGTGGCGCAGATCGTGGTCTCGGTCGGGCCGTAGGCATTGATCATCCGCCGGTCCGCCGACAGGCGGTCGACCAGGCCCGGCGGGCAGAGCTCCCCCGCCGCCACCACCGTCTCCACCCGTGCCGGCAGCGCCTCGGCGGTGGCCAGCACCGACGGCGGCGCCTTCACCTGCGTGATATCCCACCGCTCCAGCGCCTCGGTCAGCGACGCCCGCGGCGGCAGGTCCTGCTCCGGCGGCATCACCAGCGTCGCCCCCGACAACAGCGCCATCATCACCTCGGACACGATGGTGTCGAAGCCGAGCGCCGCGAACTGCAGGACCCGCGACGACGGCGAGACCCTGAACCGGTCGATGTGCGCCATCGCCAGGTTCCCCAGCCCCGCGTGCGTCACGACGACGCCCTTCGGGGTGCCCGTCGAACCGGACGTGTAGATCACGTAGGCCGCGGCACGGGAATCCACCCGCGGCAACTCCGCATCGGGCCCCGTGGCCAGGTCCACCTCGTCGATCACCACCAAGCGGTCCGCGAACTCCGCCGGCACCGCCTCTCGCGTCTTCGCCGCGCACACCACCCACCTCGGGTCCGCGCTGCGGAAGATCCACTGCTTGCGCTCGTCGGGGTACGCCGGGTCCACCGGGACGAACGTGCCGCCCGCCAGCAACACGCCCAGCATCCCGGCCACCCACCAGGACGACCGCCCCACCACCAGACCGACCCGGCACTCGGACCCGACCCCGTGCGCCCGTAACACGGCGGCGAACCTCACCGCCCGGTCCCACAGCCGGCCGTACGACAGCTCGCCGTCGGCGTCCGCCACCGCCACCGCGTCCGGCCGCTCCGCCACCATCCGCCCGACCAGCGCCGGCAACGGCTCCCCGCTCAGCAACGCCGGGTCGCCGTGCGACACCGAGGCCTCGCCGACACCGGCGTGCCCCACGGGACCGGACGGATCGGCGACCACGGTGGCGAGCGCACCGGCGAACCACTCCAGCACCGACTCGGCCACGGCCTGGCTGACCTGCCCGGGCCGGTAGCCGAGCTGGATCCGGAACCGGTCTCCCGGGATGATGCCGATGGTCAGCGGGTAGTGGGTCCCCTCGATCGTGCCCAGGTACGTGAACGAGCCGGCGAAGTCCCTCGGGTAGTTCTCGAACACCAGCAGCGTGTCGAACCCCGCGCCCGGCCCCGCCGCCTTCTGGATCTCCGGTAGCCCCAGGTGCTGGTGCGGCATCAGCGCCACCTGCCGCCGCTGCAGGCCGGTAAGCAGGTCCACAATGGACTGCCGGGGGTCCAGCGGCACCCGGACCGGCACCGTGTTCATCATGAGCCCCGGCATCGACTCCACGCCCGCCAGCTCCGCGGGACGGCAGGCGACCGTGGTACCGAACACCACGTCGGTCCGCCGCACCAGCCGCGCCAGCACCAGCGCCCACGCCCCCTGCACCACCGTGGCCAGGGTCAGCCCGTGGTCGCGGACGAACTCCAGCAGCCGGGTGTGCAGCTCCGGCGGCAGGTGGGTGACGCGGTAGTCGTAGGCCGTCGCCGCGGCCGGTTTCGCGATCAGCGCGGGCTCGTCGAGGCCGGCGAGCTCCGTTCGCCAGGCCGCGCGTGCCGCGTCCTTGTCCTGCCGGCCCAGCCACGCCAGGTAGTCCCGGTAGGAGGCGGTGACGCGCCGGTCCGGCAACCGCTCCCCGGCCGCGTACACTTCGGACACTTCGTTGAGGATGACCGCCACCGACCAGCCGTCGGTCAGGATGTGGTGGTTGACGACCAGCAGGCGGTGCCGGTCCTCGCCGAGGCGGATCAGCACCAGCCGGAACAGCGGCGCCCTGGCGAGATCGAACCGCTCCTCCTGCTCCCGTTTGATGAGGGCGTCGGTGGCTGCGTCGACGTCGCCGGCCCCGGTCAGGTCCACCTCGCGCCAAGGCAGGGTGACGTGCCCGTGCACGGCCTGCACCGTCGTGCCCGACGCGAGCCGGTGGAAGCTGAGCCGCAGCTCGGCGTGCCGGGCGAAGACCGCGTCCCACGCGGCCCGCAGCCGGGCCACGTCCAGCGGCCCGGTCAGCTCCAGGAGCCACTGCGCCTGGTAGACGTCGAACCCCCGGTCGTCGAGGGTCGCCTGGAACAGCAACCCCTCCTGCAGCGGTGCCAGCGGCCAGATCTCCGCCGCGCCGGGGGCGGCGGCCGCCAGCTCCGCCTCGTCTTCCGCGGTCAGGGTGATCAGCGGGCCCTCGCCGGGTCGTCCGGCCGGTACGGCCCGCGCCGCGGCTCCCAGCCGCGCGGGGGTCCGCTCCCCGAAGACCTGGGAGGGCGTCACCAGCAGGCCGGCTTTGGCCGCCCGTGCCGCCAGGCGCACCGCGACGATCGAGTCGCCGCCCAGCTCGATGAAGTCGTCGTCGACACCGGCCCGGTCCAGGCCGAGTAGCTCGGCGAACAGTCCACACAGGACACGTTCCGCCTCGGTGGCCGGCTCGCGGCCCGTGGCGGCCGCCGCGAAATCGGGTGCGGGCAGGGCCGCCCGGTCCACCTTGCCGTTGCCGGTCAGCGGCAACGCGTCCACTGTGAGCACGGCGGCCGGGACCAGGTACTCCGGCAGCACCGCTGCGAGCCGCTCGCGGACGAGAGCGGGATCCGCGTCCGCCACCACGTAGCCGATCAGGCGCCCGTCGATCGCCACCACCACGGCCTCGTGCACGTCCGGCTGGGCGGTCAGCGCGGCCTCGACCTCGCCCGGCTCGATCCGGAAGCCGCGGATCTTCACCTGGTCGTCGGCCCGGCCCGCGAACAGCAGCTCCCCGTCCGCGTTCCACCGCGCGAGGTCGCCGGTCCGGTACATCCGCCCACCCGTCGCCCGACCACCACCCCCGCCGGAGGCGCTTCCCGCCGCTGTGTTGTCCGTCGCCGCCGGATCCGCCACGAACCGCTCCGCCGTCAGCCCCGGCCGGTCCAGGTAGCCGTCCGCCAGACCGGCACCGGCGACGTACAGCTCACCGACCACGCCCGGCTCCACCGGCCGCAACGACGCGTCGAGCACCCGGGCGCGGCGGCCCGGCAGCGGACGGCCGATCGGCAGCACCGACCCCAGCGGGTCCTCCGGTTCGAGCACGTGCCAGGTCGCGCACAGCGTCGCTTCCGTCGGGCCGTACAGGTGCCGGATCCGCACCCCGGGGCAGGCCTCCCGGACCCGCTCCACCGCGTGCGCGGGCACCAGGTCACCGCCGGTCAGCACCTCGCGCAGCCCCGCGAACGACTCCGGCGACTCCTCCGCCACCGCGCGGAAGCTCCCCGCGGTCAGGTGCGCCCGCGTCACCCCGGCCGCGACCGCGTTCCGGAGGCCCCGGGCGTCCACCGGTCCCGGTTCGGCGATCACCAGCCGGGCACCCGACACCAGCGGCACCCAGATCTCGAACAGGGACGCGTCGAAGGCGTGCGGCGCGTGCACCAGCACCGCGTCGCCGGGTGCCACCGCCCAGCCGGGCTCGCCGACCAGCTCCGCCACGCTGCGGTGCGGCACGACCACGCCCTTCGGGGTTCCCGTCGAGCCGGAGGTGTACATGACGTACGCCGGATCACGGCCGTCCACCGCGACCGTCACCGCGTCACGCGCGGCCTCGTCCGGCACGACGACCGATCCGGTCCCCTCCGGCACGACGTCACGCGTCGCGGCCGAGCACAGCACCAGCGACGCGCCCGAATCCGTCACCAGGAACTCGACCCGCCGCGCGGGATGGGCGGCGTCCACGGGCACGTACGCCGCCCCCGCCTTCCACACGGCGAGCAGCGCCACCACCAGCTCGGCCGACCGGTCCAGCACCACCGCGACGCGGTCGCCGCGGCGGACGCCCCGGCCGGCCAGGCGCCCGGCCAGCCGGCCTGCGAGCTCGTCGAGCCGGCGGTACGTCAGAACCCGGTCCCCGTCGGACACGGCCACCGCGCCGGGCGTCCGGTCCACCTGCCGGGCGAACAGCTCCAGCACCGTCGGCGGGGCCTGCGCTGCGGAATTCATTCTCCCCCTCCCCGGACCACCTGGTGCACCGGCACGGGCTCGCCGTCCGGGTCCGGCCGGGTCCCGTTGCCGCCAGCCTTGAAGAACTGCGTGTGGTACAGCTCCGCGTAGAGACCGCCCTCGGCCAGCAGCTCCTCGTGCGTCCCGCGCTCGCGGACCCGCCCGCCGTCGATCACGAGGATCTGGTCGGCTTCGCGGATCGTCGACAGCCGGTGCGCGATCACCAGCGAGGTGCGGCTGCGCAACGCGGTCTTGAGCGCCCGCTGGACCGCCGCCTCGGACTCGGAGTCCAGGTGCGCGGTGGCCTCGTCGAGCACGACGACCGTGGGTGCCTTCAACAGCAGCCGGGCGATGGCCAGCCGCTGCTTCTCCCCGCCCGACATGCGATAGCCGCGGTCGCCCGTGACGGTGTCGAACCCGCCGGGGAGGGACTCGACCAGATCCCAGATCTGGGCGCCCTTGCACGCCTCGATCAGCTCGTCCTCGGTGGCGGTGGGACGGGCGTAGAGCAGGTTCTCCCGGATCGTGTCGTGGAACAGGTAGGCGTCCTGGCTCACCACACCCACCGTCTCGCGCACCGAGCGGAAGGTGAGGTCACGCAGGTCGTGCCCGCCGAGGCGGACGGCCCCGCCCACCGGGTCGTACAGCCGCGACACCAGGTGCGTGATCGTGCTCTTGCCGGCACCGGACGGGCCGACGAGCGCGGTGAGGGTGCCCGCGGGCACGCGGAAGCTCACGTCCCGCAAGGCGTCCCGCGTCACCTCCCCGCGCTCCCGTTCGGTCCGCAGGTGTTCCAGCGAGGCCAGCGACACCTCGTCGGCGGTGGGATAGCGGAACCGGACGTGCTCGAACTCGATGTCCGGCGCCACGTTCTCCGGGAGCGCGACGGCGCCCGGGCGTTCCCGGATCAGCGGCTCCAGGTCCAGCAGCTCGAAGATCCGGGCGAAGCTGACCACGACGGTCTGCGCGGTCGCCTGCATGCCCGACAGCTGGGTGATCGGCCCGAACAGCCGCCCGAGCAGGGTGGCGATGGCGACCAACGTGCCGAGCTGGAACGCACCGGCGAGGACGAGCCCGCCGCCGACGCCGTAGACGAGCGCCGTGGCGAGCGAGGCCATCAGCGTCATCATCACGAAGGACAGCCGGGTGTAGATGGACAGGCCCACGCCGATCCGGCGGATCCGCGCGGCGCGCCCCTCGTACTCGGCCATCTCCTCGTCCGGGCGGCCGAAGAGCTTGGACAGCATCGCGCCCTGGACGTTGAAGCGCTCCTGCAGCAGCCCGCCGAGGCCGGTGTTGGCGTCCATCAGCCGTCCGGTGCGCCGCTGGATCACCCGTCCCACGTAGACCCAGGGCACGAGGAACAGCGGGATCAGCACCAGCGTGATGAGGGCGACGAGCCAGGACAGGTAGATCAGCTCGGCCAGCACCAGCACGACCGTGACCGCGCTCGTGGCCGCCATCAGCATCTGCGCGAACTGCTGTTGCGCCATGATCAGTTCGGTGTGCAGCCTGCCGACCAGCACCCCGGTCTGGGTGCGGGTGAAGAACGCGATCGGCAGCCGCCGGACGTGGTCGAGCGCCTGCACCCGCAGGTCGTAGGTGACCCCCTGGCCGATCCGCCCGGCGATGTAGGACGACACCAGCGACAGCAGCGCGCCCACCACGGCGAGCCCGGCGGCCAGGCAGGCCATCGCGACCACGGTCCCGAGCGAGTTCTTCAGGATGCCGTTGTCCACGAGTTGCTTGAGCAGCAAGGGGTTCGCGGCGACGGTCAGCGACTCCAGCAGGGCGACGACCACGAAGAGCGCCACCTCGCCGAGGTGCGGGCGGAAGTAGCCGAGCACCCTGCGCACCGTGCCCGGCCGGATGTCGGTCTCCCACGGATCGGGATCGTCGGCGCTCTTCCGCACCGCCCCGATGCGCATCACCACATCCACGCGGACACCCCTCTCCCGCTCACGGAATCAGCGGTTGCCATCGTGGTGGACGGGGTCGATGTCCACGAGTAGGCGCGACCGGCGCTCACGCCGGCACGCGAAAACCCCTGCGGTAGCGGAAAAACGAAGCACATCACGACCACCTAATGGTTCGGACCACGTTCGGATCCCGCGGTCACGGGACTCGCTGGGCCGGCTTCGGGCACGGGCGGCACGTGCCAGCCGTGATACCGCAAGACCCCGGCGAGCCTGCCGCTGTCCTCCGGGCGCACCGACACCTCGGCCACCCCGGCGGGCAGGCCCGCCGAGTGCTCCAGGCGGACGTCCTCGATGTTCACGCCCGCCCGCTCCGCCGCGGCGAACAGCCGGGCCAGCTCTCCCGGCCGGTCCCGCAGCACCACCTGCACCACGGCGCACCCGTTCCCCTGTGCCGCGTGCTTGCCCGGGATCCGGCCGTGACCGCGCACGCCGCGCCGCAACAGATCCGTCACGGCGTCGAGGTCGCCGGACCGCAACGCCGAGGCCGCTTCGGTGAGATCGACCGCGACGCGTTCGAGCACCCCCGCCA
Source organism: Amycolatopsis bartoniae (assembly GCF_014191255.1). Taxonomy (GTDB): domain Bacteria; phylum Actinomycetota; class Actinomycetes; order Mycobacteriales; family Pseudonocardiaceae; genus Amycolatopsis_E; species Amycolatopsis_E bartoniae. The sequence goes on along the minus strand of NZ_JACHWH010000018.1, from coordinate 48,282 downwards.
CCGGCAGGGCGTTGCCGAAGAGGATCATCCGCCACAGCAAGGGATTTCCGGCGGCGATGCGCGTGACGTCCCGCAGCCCCTGCCCGGCGAGGCCCAGCGCGAGGTCGTCGCCGCCCGCCAGGCTCGCCGCCACCGCCGACGCCACCACGTGCGGGGCGTGCGACACCAGCGCGACCGCCGAGTCGTGCTCGCCCGCCCCCACCGTGACGGCCTCCGCGCCGCACAGCGACACCAGTTCCCGCGCCAGCCGCACGGCGCCCGCGTCGGCCTCCGGACCGGGGCAGAGCGCCCAGGGGCGGCCGCGGAACAGGTCGACGCGGGCCGCGGCCGGGCCGGAGCGCTCCCGCCCGGCGAGCGGGTGCCCCGGCACGAACGTGGTCAGGTCGCACCCCAGCCGCTCCGCGTCGGCGATCGGGTCGACCTTGACGCTGGCCACGTCGGTGTAGGCGCGCGCGGGTCCCTGCTTCTGCAGATCGGCCAGCCGCTCCCCCACGACGTGCGGGGGCACGGCGATCAGCGCCACGTCCACGTCCTCGCCCGTCCACTCCCGGCCCGCGCCGAGCTCACGGGCCAGCCGCACGGCGTGCGCGTCGATGTCGGAGAGGTAGACCGCGACCTCCTGCCGGCGCAGGGCCAGCGCGGCCGAGGTGCCGATCAGCCCGGTGCCGACGACGAGGACCCGCTCCACGCTCACCACCGCTCCCCGGTGCCGCTCACTGGGCGATGTCCAGCCGCAGCGCCTGGGCACCACGCAGGTAGACGTGGCGGATCGCCGAGCGCGGCCGGTCGGTCTCGACGTGCGCCAGCAGCCGGACCACCCGGGGCAGCGCCCCCGGCACCGCGATCTCCGTCGCGCACAGCAGCGGCACCTCGTGGAAACCGAGCTTGCGGGCGGCCACCGCGGGGAACTCGGAACTGAGGTCGGGAGTCGCGGTGAAGAGCACGCTGATCACGTCGTCGGTCGTGAGCGCGTTGCGGTCCATGACCTCGGCGACGAGCTCCGTCGTACCCTCGATGATCGCGTCCGGCTCGTCGGCTTCGACCTGCACGGCGCCGCGCAGCGCCCGCACCGCCATCAGAACCCCGCCCTCTCGTCGTCGCCCGCCGGCACGACCACCGCGGCCGGCCTCCTGGTTGTCCGGTTCATCGCGCGCTCACCCCGCCGCCACGTCGGTCGCCCGGTTCTCCAGGCGGTCGGCGAACTCCGCCCAGACCCGGGCGTAGTCCTTGGCGAACCCCGCGACCACCCCGCACAGGTGCGGCGGGACGCCGTGCAGGATCCGGCCCCACTCCTGCCCCTCGATGGAGTGCATCGCGAGCATGCGCAGCAGGATCCGGCCCGCCTCGCTCAGCCGGAGCGCGGGATCGGCCTTCAGCCGCTCCAGCACGGCGCGCCGGTCCCGGTCCACGGACCGGCCGAAGTCGGGCTCGGCCCACCCCACTGGCTGCGGCTTGGCGCGCAGCCGCCTGCTCCCGTCCGGGACCAGGCTTTCGCCGCGTTCCAGCCTGCCGCGCACGTCGCGAACCGTTTCCGGGGAGATGCCGACCTTCCTGGCGACCTGCCGCAGCGACAGGCCCGGGTCACTGCGGATCAGCTCGGCGGCGAGCTTCCTGCCCTCCGAACCGTCGACCGGCCGGATGCGCCCGTCCCGCCCGATCCTGGCCTCGTTCCCGTCTTCTCCCCGCCGCCGGCGCAGATCGGCCACCGTGCCGGCGGAGATGCCGGTCGCCGAGGCCACCCGCCGGTCGGACCACTGCGGATGCGTGCCGATGATCTGGATCGCCGCCCGTTTGCGATCGGCGAGCGAGAGTGGCAGACCGTGCCGGACGTTGGCCTCGACGGCCAGCACGAAAGCGTCCGATTCCGTGCCGTCGAAGCATCTCGCCACGATGGTCGTATCACCCCGGACCCTCGCCACCTTCAGCCGGTGCAGGCCGTCGATCACCCGCATCGTCGGCCGGTGCACGAGAATGGGCGGAAGCTCGCCCTCCGCCGACAGCAGGCTTTCGACGTGTTCCGGATCCTCGCCCGTGGTTCGCGGCGAGCACACCGAAGACAGCCGGGACAGCTCGATTTCGACGACCGGAAGAGCGCCTGTGTCAACTTTCGTCGGATCCACCTGGGGCCCCATCGGATTTCTTCTCTTTCGTAGTCTCTGCGGCACGACTCGGGAAACGGCGTCGCCGCCGCTCGCCCGGTCAGCACCGGTGGTGAAAAAGTCAGACCTCTCCCCCCGGCGAAAAGCGCGCGTTTCCACGATTTTTCCGCCGGTATCACCCAAACGACCCGAAGCCCAGGTCCCCGCCGGGACCTCCGTGCTACCCGCTGTCATCTGACACGAGGCATTACCACCACTCCGGTTGTCATGACGGTTTTCGGGACATGCTGAAGAAGGGAGCCGGGTACCCGTCCCACTCCCCGTTTCGAACAGGAATGCCTGGTGCTCGCCCGCCGTCGGGCCGCCGCCGTGTGTCCAACTGCCCGGCTTCGGTGCTTGGACACCGGTGCCGGGTTCACGTCACCCGGAGCTCAAGGCCCGCTCCGGCCGGCCGGGTTTTCGATCTTGCGTTTCCGGTACACGTCGCGCCCGGCCCGTAGTTCCGCCGGCCGGAATACGGATTGTTCCGTGGTCGGGAGCGACCGCCGCACCCCTTGATCCCCAGTGAGTGCACACCGCGTCAGCATGGCATGGCCGAACATCGTGGGCAATCAGCCGGCGACAGCGGGTCAGCACCGGAATCGTCGTCCAAGATCGTTTTCCGGTGGTCTCGACCACTTCCGGCGCCCGGTTCCGGCGTCAGGCGGGCTTTCCTTTTCGTGGCACGGATTCGCCCGCGCACCGGTGACACGCTGCCGAAACAGCGCGAAGCGCCGTGCCGGGCCGAAGCAGGCACGCCGGTGCGCGGAAGATCGTTTCCGGGCGCCCGGCCCCGCGGACCGCGTGCGCGGCGGCCCGGCGCGCCTGCCCGGCACCCGGCGGAACCGATACCCCTTTCGGAGCAAGGACTTTCCGGCGCGAAGACATGTGAAATCCGTGTGAGTTTTCCGTGGAATTCCGGCCGGACAGCGTATCCCTGAACTCGGCGCCGACCCGCGCTACGGTCGTTGACGAGGTTTTCCCCGCCGGGGCCGACCTGAAACCTGTTCGGCGCGAGACGGCTGAGCGCTCCGGCGCCACCCGGACCGGGTCCGACGGGTCCACAGTAGACGAGCGCGCCCCGGCGGCCGCGGCGGGGCCCCGGTGCGTGGTGGCGGCGCGGTGGTCGTTCGGCGACAATGATCCGCGCGGCCGGCCGGGGAAAGCCGGTTCATCCCTTTCCCCTCTTTCTTCCACCGCATTTCAGCCGCGAAGCAAACGAATGCGGCGCTGACACGCAGACACCGTTCCCGGCTCCGGCTTCCGGAGCCGGCACAGCCACGCTCGCGGAGGTACGCCTTGGAGTCCCGGTCCCCGTCCCCCGCTTCGGCGGCACAGAGCGCCTTCCTGCCGGGGAAGCCGGCCCGCACCCCACCCGCCGCACGGACGATCCTGCTGTACCTCCTGCTCGTGGTCCTGCCCGCGGGACTGGTCGTCGCGCTGCTCGCGAGCCACTGGACGGGCGGGACGGCGGCCGGCACCGGGCACGGTCCGCTGCCCGGCCTCACCCCGCTGGCGCGGGTGCTCGCCGCGCTCGCGGTGATCGTCGGCGCCACCCGGCTGACCGGGTTCGCGGTGCGCAGGCTCGGGCAGCCCGCGGTGATCGGCGAGATCGCGGGCGGCATCCTGCTCGGCCCGTCGGTGCTGCAGGCGTGCTGGCCCGCCGTCGGCCGGACACTGCTCGCCCCCGACGTGACGTCGACGCTCGACATCGTGGCGCAGCTCGGCGTGGTGCTCTTCGTCTTCCTGGCGGGACTGGAGGTGCGCCCGCGGGCGCTCGCGGGCCGCACCTCGACGCTGCTGGTGATCAGCCACGCGGGCATGGTGATCCCGCTGCTCTGCGGCGCGACGCTCGGCGTGCTCGGATACGCGACCTTCGCGCCGCGAGGCGTCCAGGTGGTGCCCTTCGCGTTGTTCGTCGGGCTCTCCCTGAGCATCACGGCACTGCCGGTGCTCGCCAGGATCGTCGAGGACCGCGGGTGGAACGGGACCCGCCTGGCCTCGCTGGTGCTGGCCGCCGCGGCGATGAACGACGTGCTCGCGTGGTGCCTGCTCTCGGTGGTGCTCGCGCTGGCCGGTGCCGGTTCCGGCGCCGCCGTCGTCGCGACGGTGTCGCTGACGGCCGCCGTGATCGCGGCGCTCACCGGGCTCGGCGTCTGGCTGCACCGCACCCGCAGGCGGTGGGCGGCCGCGCTCGGGCTGGGGCCGCTGCTGGTCGTCGTGCTGCTGGCGGCCGTGGCCACCGAGTTCAGCGGCGTGCACGCGGTGTTCGGCGCGTTCGCGCTGGGCGTGATCACCCCCGCGGAGTCGGTGACCGCGCGCCGCTTCCAGTCGGCGGCGGGACTGCTGCAGCCGTTGCTGCTGCCGGTGTTCTTCGCCACGAGCGGCCTGCGGACCGACCTCACGCTGCTCGGCGGCGACGTGCGGATGTGGGCGTGCTGCTTGGTCGTCGTCGTGGTCGCGATCGCCGCCAAGATCGGCTCGACCTCGCTGGCCGCCCGGTCGATGGGCATGCCGGGGCGCGAGGCCCTGCGGGTCGGCGGGCTCATGAACTGCCGTGGCCTGACCGAGATCATCGTGCTGAACATCGGCCTGAGCGCCGGGATCATCGACCCGAGGACGTTCACGATGCTGGTGCTCATGGCGCTGGCGTCCACGGCGCTGACGAGTGCCTTCCTGACGAACCGGACCGGAGCGGACCTCCTGCCGGCCTGACCGTGCGCACGCCGCCCGGTTCCGCCTCCGGGGGGGCCGGAGGCAGGACGCGCTCCCGGTCCCGATCGGTCGCGCGTCCCGCCTCCGGCGGCCGGTGCCACTGCCGGGCTGGGGATTTCCCGGTGCGGCGCACCGGCAGGAGCCCGCCACACCGGCGGGCTGGCCGTCCGGATCCGGGGTGGTCACCGGTGAAACCCCGTCACCGGCGCATCCTCGGGTCCTCCGAGGGGTCGGCGTACATCGGCGGGCAGCCGTGCTCGACGGCCTCGGGACGCAGTTCGTAGTGCCAGGGCTCGCTGCGGTAGATCCGGCACAGGCCGTACTCCGCGCCGTGCTCCGACAGCCACGCCGCGGCTTCGGGCGGCCCGATGTCGACCGCGTTCCCCGCCACGTGGGCGGACGTCTCCACCGCGGCCACCCACCGGGCGGCTTCCTCCTCGGAGCCGTACCGGGCGACCGCGTTGCGGCGCAGGTGTTCCTGGTACGCCGGGGACCGCCAGCCGCTGTTGACGAACAACTCGACGCCGTCCTCGGCGGCGGCCTTCGCGGCCTGGCGCAGGGCGCCGAGCAGAGCCGGGTCGAGGTTGGTCAAGGCCGAGATCTCGCTGTCGAAGACAGTCAGCCCGTCGGGAACCGCGCCGTCGGCGAAACCGAACCCGCCCCGGCGCTGCCGCTTGGTCAACCGGTAGCCGAAGGCCCCGGCGGTTCTCGCGACGACGCCCCGCACGCCGGCGACGAGGATCCCGCGGATCCGCCGGGCCGTCACCGCCCTGAAGCCGGGACTGCGGGGAGTCGTCGTCCGTGCCGCGTCGCTGGGGGTCATGCCTCCAGTGAAGACAGTGCGATGTTGCCAGCCCGTATGGGATTTTCGATATGCCGGCGATACACCGGGCGGAAGTTCCGCCTCGCACCACGGCTTCCGGGCACGGCGGTCAGCCGAACATCCGGCCCCGGTTCTCCAGCTGGTCGGCGAACCGCTGCCAGGCCTGCGCGTACTGGGTGGCCACCTGCTTCACCGCGTCGGTCCCGTGCACCGGCACCCCGTCGACGAGCCGGTCCTGCTCGACGGCGATGAGCATGCTGGTGTCGAGCAGGCGGAGCAGCATCCGCCCGGTTTCGTGGTGGCGGAACGAAGGATCGCTGCGCAGCCGCCGCAGCGAGGAGAACAGGGCGCCGTCCGCGCCGCCCTCCGGCCCGGCGTCCGCGGCCCGCTCGGCCGTGCCCGCACCGGCACGGCCTGCCGGGACCGGGTGCAGGCCCTCGCGAACACGGCCGCGGACATCGCGAGCGGTCGTGACGGAGATCCCCGCCGCCTCGGCGATCTCCCGTGGCCGGGCGTGGGGCCGGTGCTGGACGTAGGCGGCCGCGCGCCTGCGCCCGGCCGCCGCGTTGTTGGGACGCACGCGGCCGTCGCGGCCGACCCGATGTGACAACTGCGGAAATTCCGCACTCGTCCGGCGCCGGATCGAGGCGACCGTCTTGTCGGAGAGCCCGGAGATCGCCGCGACCGCGCGGTCGGACCAGTCCGGGTGCGCGTGCAGGATCTTCTCCGCCGCGGAGTTGCGGTCCGCGCGGGACAACGGCAGCCCGTGCGTGACGTTGAGCCTGACGGACAGGACGAACGCGTCGTCCTCGGATCCGTCGAAGTACCGCACCTCGATCTGCCGTTCGTCGCGCAGCAGGGCCGCGTGGACCCGGTGCGCGCCGTCGATCACCCGCATCGTGGGGCGGTGCACGAGAATCGGGGGGAACACGGTGGAGGTCCCGGCGAGAACCCGGATGTGCTCGGGGTCCGCACCGCCGACCCGCGGGGAGCCCGCGACGGTGAGCCGGGCGATCGGCACGAGTTCCACCGGTAGCGCTTCGAGTTTCGGATCCGGCCACGGCTCCCCGTGGGCGTCCACGGTCATCCGGGTGGTCCCGGCGTCGTCCCCCACCCTGCGCCCCCCATTTTCGTCGTCCTCCGCTGATCCCCTTCGATCCCCGTCGTACGAATCGGAACGGACGAAACACGCCTGAGCTTGACGCGGTGCCCCAGCATCCTGTGAGGCGCCCACCAGCGAAGCTACCGAGGCGCTCGCCGGGCGGTCAAGCGCGGGCACGGACACGAAAACCGCTGCTCCGGGCTGCGGGACGAAACCCGAAAATCGTTTCCCACCTTGGGGATAATGCTGTCCACAAGCGCCCTACCCGGGCGTCTCGCGTCCCCGCTTCCGCTCTTCGGCCCGGTACTCCGCCGCCATGGCGGAGATCTCCCCGGGCAGGTGGCCGGCGACCAGGTCGGCCAGCGTCACGTTCTCCAGCACCGTCCGCAGGCTGGTGCGCACCGCCATCCACACGTCGACGAGAGCGGTGGCCGGACCGGTGTAGCGCAGGTCGCGCAGCCCGACGTCGCGGACCCGGACCAGCGGCCCTTCGACGGCACGGACCACGTCGGCGACGGTGATCTCGGCGGACGGGCGCGCCAGGGAGTAGCCGCCCGCGCGGCCGCGATGGCCGCGCACCAGGTTCGCCGTCTTGAGGTCGCTGAAGATGGTGAGCAGGAACGCGAGGGGCACTTCGTGCGCGGTGGCCACGTCCTCCGCGCGCACCACCCCGCCCACGGGAGCCGCGGCGAGTTCCGCCATGGCCCGCACGGCGTAGTCGACCTTGGCGGAGATGCGCACGCCCGGATTATCCACGGCTGAGGGTGCCGGCCCGGCGGCTGGTCTCCGCCACCAGCGAGATCAGCACGGCCCCACCGGAGGCCAGGAAGGCGGCCGGGGTCGGCGCGCCGAGGAGCTTCACCGCGGAGAACGTCAGCACGAGCGCCAGCACCGGCTTCAGCACCGCCCCCACCGCACGCGCGGACACCAGCGCCCCGGCCGCCACCCCCGGCAGCGCCCCGACGAGCAGCTGCCCGGTCAGCGCGAACTGCACGTCACCGAAGATCAGGTGCGCCACCGCCGCCGCGCCGACCAGCGGGATCGCCTGCGCGAGATCGGTGCCGACGAGCGTGCGCGGGGCCAGCGCCGGATAACACAGCAGCAGGCACACGATCACCAGCGTGCCGGACCCGGCGGACGTCAGGCCGACCGCGGTTCCGCCGACCAGCCCGATGAGCACCGTGGGCACCGGTTTCGGCGTGACGGTGTCGGTGGCCGGGCGCCCGCGCCGGTCGAGCACGTCCCGTGCCACCGCCGCGACGACCGCGCACAGCAGCACCACACCCAGCCCGATCTGCGTGATCCGGGCGACCGCGGCGGGATCGGCCAGCAGCCGCAACGCGACGACCGAACCGAAGGCACCCGGTACCGAACCCAGGCAGAGCAACCGCACGAGCCGCCAGTGCACGGTGCCGCGGTGGCGGTGCACGGCCGCGCCGACGGGTTTCACCACGAGCGACGCCACGAGGTCGCTCGACACGGCCACGAGCGCGTTCACCCCGAAGAACAGCACCAGGATCGGCGTCATGAGCGCGCCACCGCCCATGCCCGTCAGCCCGATGACGAAGCCGACGAGCAGTCCCGCCAGTACCAGCTGCCAGCTCATGGACGGTCATTCCCCATCGCCGTAATATCCCACGAATTCGACCGATTGAGTCAAGTTCTGACGGGGGCTCGGCGTGGACGCGAAGACAGCGACTTCCGGGACGGTTTCCGAAAACACCACGGCTTTGCTGGACGCACTGGAGGCCGAAGCGATCCACGTACTGCGGGAGACGGCGGGCACGTGCCGCAACCCCGTGCTCCTGTACTCGATCGGCAAGGACTCCTCGGTGCTGCTGCACCTGGCGGCCAAGGCGTTCGCACCGGGCCGACTGCCGTTCCCGGTGTTGCATGTGGACACTCGCTGGAAGTTCCGGGAGATGATCGCGTTCCGCGACGCCACCGCCCGCCGCCTGGGTCTGGACCTGCTGGTGCAGACCAACACCGAGGCGGCCGCCCGCGGCGTCACCCCGTTCACCCACGGCGCGCACGAGTACACCCGGATCATGAAGACCCTGGCCCTGCGCGAGGCGCTCGACACGCACGGGTTCGACGCGGCGATCGGCGGTGCCCGGCGGGACGAAGAGCGTTCGCGGGCCAAGGAACGGATCTTCTCCGTCCGTGAACCCGGCCACCGCTGGGACCCGCGCCGGCAGCGCCCGGAGTTCTGGCGCTGGCCCAACACCCAGCTGACCGAGGGGCAGTCGCTGCGGGTGTTCCCGCTGTCGAACTGGACCGAGCTCGACATCTGGCGGTACATCCGCCGTGAGGACATCCCGGTGGTACCGCTCTACTTCGCCGCGCCGCGCCCGGTGGTCGAGCGCGGTGGCGCGCTCCTCATGGTCGACGACGACCGCTTTCCGTTGCGGCCAGGGGAAACGCCGGAGCACCGCTGGGTCCGGTTCCGCACCCTCGGGTGCTACCCGCTCACCGCCGCCGTGGAGTCGACGGCGACCACCCTCGACGAGCTGATCGAGGAGACGCGGGCCGACCGCCGTTCGGAGCGGATGGGCCGGTTCATCGACGGCGACGGCGGCACGTCGCTGGAGACCAAGAAGTCGGAGGGCTACTTCTGATGGGCGCGGTGCTGCGGCTCGTGGCGTGCGGCTCGGTCGACGACGGCAAGTCCACACTGATCGGCAGGTTGCTGGCCGACACGGGCAGCGTGCCCGCCGACCAGCTGGAGCAGGCGCGGCGGACCCGCCGGGGCGGTTCGGTCGTGCCGCCGGGGGAGATCGACTACTCGCTGCTCACCGACGGGCTGGAGGCCGAACGCGAGCAGGGCATCACCATCGACGTCGGCTACCGCTTCCTCGACCTGCCCGGCGGCCGGCGGGTGATCATCGCCGACGCACCGGGGCACGACCAGCACGGCGCCAACATGGCGGTCGCCGCCGCCACCGCGGACCTGGCGGTGCTGCTCGTCGACGCGGTGCTCGGCGTGCGGCCGGCGACCTGCCGCCACCTGGCCGTGTGCACCACGATGGGGGTGCGCTCGGTGCTCGTGGCGGTCAGCAAGCTCGACGCGGTCGGCTACGACCGGGCCGTGTTCGACCGGATCGCGGCGGAAATCCGTGCCGTGGCGGCGAATCTCGGCGTCGAGGAGCTGCACGTGGTGCCGGTCAGCGCGGTGCGCGGGGACAATGTGACCACGCCGTCGCCGAACCTGCCGTGGTACGACGGGCCGACGTTCCTCGACCTGCTCTCCGGCTGGCGGCCGAAGACCGGGGACCGCACCGCGAAGCTCACGGGCGCGCGGCTTCCCGTGCAGTACGTCATCCGCACGGACCGCTTCCGCGGACCGGCGGGCACGGTGGTCGGCGGGGCGCTGCGCATCGGTGACGCGGTGACCGTCGCGGGCACGGGCGCGGTCACCACCGTCGACCGGCTGCTCGGCCCCGCGGGCGACCTGGACCACGCGGTCCCCGGCACGCCGGTGACGGTGGTCCTCTCCGGCGACGTCGACGTGCACCGCGGCGACGTGCTCGTACCGGCGGGCGGCGACTCCCCCGCCCTCACCACCGCCGTGACCGCGACGGTGGTCTGGACCGGAGCCGAACCCCTGGCGGTCGGCGCCGGTTACCTGCTGCTCGCCGGGCCCCGGTCGGTCCCCGCCGAGGTGACCTCGCTCAAATCCCGGTTGGACGTCCAAACCGGACAAGAACATCCCGCGACCTCATTGGTGCGCAACGAGATCGGCACGGTCGACGTGACGATCGCGGCGCCGGTGTTCCTGGAGTCCTATACGGACAACCACGACACCGGCTCCTTCCTGCTCGTGGACCGGCGCACCGGCGACACCGTCGGCGCGGGCATGGTACGCAGGCCGGCCGGGCCACCCGACGTGGTGCCGCAGGACTACGCCATCGACCGGGCCGCGCGCGAACAGCTGAAGGGACAGCGCGGCCGGGTCCTGTGGCTCACCGGCCTGCCGGGCGCGGGCAAGTCCACGATCGCCGACGCGCTGGAGCGCCGGCTGCACGGCCTGGGCGTGCACACCTACGTGCTGGACGGGGACAACGTGCGCGGCGGGCTGAACCGCGACCTCGGCTTCACGCCGGCCGACCGCGCCGAGAACGTCCGCCGCGTCGCCGAGGTGGCCGCCCTGATGCTCGACGCCGGGCTGACGGTCATCGTCGCGCTCGTCTCGCCGTTCCGCGCGGACCGCGACGCGGCCAGGAACCTGTTCGCCCCAGGGGATTTCGTCGAGGTGTGGGTGGACACGCCGTTGGCGGAGTGCGCCCGCCGCGACCCGAAGGGCCTGTACGCCAGGGCGAACTCCGGCACGCTCCCGGCCATGACGGGCGTCGGGCAGGGCTACGAACCCCCCGAGGCGGCCGAAGTCGTGCTGGACGGCATGGACTCCCTCGACCGCGCGGTCGCCCGCCTGGTCACCGCGATCACCGGCTGAGCGCGGTCACGCCGGGCCACCCCGTGGCCGGGTCAGCGGGAACAGCACGGTCTGCCGGATCGGCCGTCCGGTGAGCATCATCAGCACCCGGTCGATGCCCAGGCCGAGGCCGCCGGTGGGGGGCATGCCGTGTTCGAGGGCCTCCAGGAAGTCCTCGTCCAGCTCCATCGCCTCGACGTCGCCGCTGGCCGCGCGCAGCGACTGGGCCTCCAGCCTGCGGCGCTGCTCCAGCGGGTCGGTCAGCTCGGTGTAGGCAGTCCCGATCTCGGCGCCGAACGCGACCAGGTCCCAGCGCTCGGCCAGCAACGGGTTCCGGCGATGCCGCCGGGTCAGCGGCGAGACATCGGTGGGGTAGTCGGTGTAGAAGGTGGGTCCGGCCGTCGCGGGCTCCACGAGGTGGTCGAAGGCGGCCAGCACCAGGTCGCCGTGCCCGGCATCGGCGCCGGCCTGGATGCCGGCCGCCGCGCACCACTCCCGCAGCCGCGCCACCGGCGTCTCGGGCCTGACGTCTTCGCCCAGCGCGCGGGACACCGCCTCGTGCACCGGAACCACCGGCCACTCCCCGGAGATGTCGTACTCGCCACCGTCCGGACGGTGCACCACCGGGGCACCGTGCACGGCGACGGCGGCCTGCAGGACCAGTTCCCGCGCGAGCACCCGCATCGTGTCGTAGTCGGCGTACGCCTGGTACGCCTCCAGCATGGTGAACTCCGGGTTGTGCGTGGCGTCCACGCCCTCGTTCCGGAAGTTGCGGTTCAGCTCGAACACCCGCTCCATCCCCGCCACGCACAGCCGCTTCAGGTACAGCTCCGGCGCGATCCGCAGGTACAGCCGCAGGTCGTGGGCATTGCTGTGGGTGACGAACGGCCGCGCGTTCGCGCCCCCGTGCACGGCCTGCAGCATCGGGGTCTCGACCTCGAGGAAGTCGTGGCCGTACAACCGTTCCCGCACCGCCCGCACGAGGGTGGCGCGCCGGCGCGCCATCTCCGGCAGGTCCGGGTCGAGGTACCGCCGCCGCACGCGGCTCTCCGCACCGATGCCGCCGCGGGGCAGCGGGTGCAGGCACTTGGCGGTGACCGTCCACTCCTCGACCAGAACCGAAAGCTCGCCCCGCCGCGACGTCACCACCTCGCCACACACCCCGACGTGGTCGCCGAGGTCGACGCCACTACGCCACAGCTCGTCCGGGCCCAGCATCAGCTGCAGCTCCCCGCTGTCGTCCCGCAGGCGCGCGAAACACAGCCCGCCCAGGTCGCGCAGCGCCACGACCCGGCCGGCGACCCGCACCTTCCGCCCGGTGCGCGTGTCGGGGGCGAGCCCGGCGAACTCGCCGGCGACCTCCGCCAGCGGGCGGTCCCGCGAGAACCCGGCGGGGTACGGGTCGATCCCCGCCTGCCGCAACCGGTCCAGCTTCGCGATCCGCACCCGCACCTGCTCGGGGCGCCGCACCGGCGGCGGCTCCACCCGGATCCGGTCGAGCTCGGCGACCCGGGCCAGGAACTCCGCGGACGGCCCGCCGCCGGTGATGGTCCTGCGCGGACCGGACGGCAGGAAGCCCTCCAGCGCCCCCGCGACCAGCGCGATGCGAGCCAGCGTGCGGGCCGAGGCGTAGCAGAGGAACCGGGGCTGCCACCGCGGCCCGTACTTCGCGTTCGACCGGTACAGCGACTCCAGCTGGAAGAACCGCGAGGCGAGCCCGAGCACCGCGCGCCACGTCCGCAGCACCGGCCCGGCGCCGATCCGCTCCCCGGCGGCGAACACGGCGCGGAACATCGCGAAGTTCAGCGAGATCCGCTGCACCCCGAAGCGGCCCGCCTCGGCCGCGAGCCGCGCCACCAGGTACTCGTTGAGCCCGTTGTCCGCGGTGCGGTCCCGGCGCATCAGGTCCAGCGACAGGCCCCGCCGTCCCCACGGGACGAACGACAGCAGCCCGCGCAGCACGCCGTCCGCGTCGTAGGCTTCGGCCATCACGCACCGGCCGTCGCTCGGGTCGCCGAGCCGTGACAGAGCCATCGAGAAGCCGCGTTCGGTCTCCGCGCCCCGCCACTGCTGCGCGCGGGCGAGCAGTTCGTCCATTTCGGACGGTGGGATCTCGCTGTGCCGCCGCAACCGCGCCGTGTAGCCCGCGCGTTCGAGCCGCCTGACCGCCTGGCGCACGGCCCGCCGCTGCGGCCCGGCGAGGGTGAACTCCCGCACCTCCAGCACGGCCTCGTCGCCCAGCTCCAGCGCCTTGAGCCCGGCGCGGGCGTACGCCCGTGCCCCCTGCTCGCTCGCGCCCAGCACGCCGGGCACCCAGCCGTAGGTGTGCGCCTCGGCCAGCCACGCCTCGATCGCGCGCACCCACGCCCGCGGGTCGCCGACCGGGTCGGCGCTGGCGATACTCGTGCCGGCCAGCACCCGGTAGGTCACGGCGGCCTGCCGGTCCGGCGAGAAGATGACGCTCTTGTCCCGGCGGGTGGCGAAGTAGCCCAGCGAATCGTCCTCGCCGTGCTTCGCCAGCAGCGCCCGCAACTCCAGCTCCTCGGCGCCGCTGCTCTGGCCCCGGGTGCGCACGCCGCGGAAGAACACGGCCAGCGTCGCGACGGCGACCGCGGTGCCGCCGAGGTCGAGCAGCAGGTCGATCCACGCCGGGCCCTCCTGCACCCCCAGCCGCCGCAGTTCCACCACCTCGCCGGTCGCGTGGTCGGCCGCCCACAGGAAGCTGTCGCCGAGCCCGTGCAGGGTGCCCGGCCAGACGGCCAGCAGCGCCCAGCCGCCGAGCACCACGGCGGTGAGCCCAGCCGCGCCCGTGGTCAGCGCGTGCTTCCACGCGCCGGGCGCGAGCCGCGCCGGGAACGCCGGGCGCAGCGCGAGCAGCAGCACGATCAGCCCCACCGCGAGCAGCTCCGCCAGGCCCAGCCCCCACGGGGCGCTCGCGAAGCGCGGGTGGCGTTCGCGCGCCAGGAGCGACGGCGCCTCCAGCCGGGTCACCTGGAACGCGACCGTGGTGACCAGCCCGCCGGCCTGGAACAGGATCAGCGTGTTCAGCGCGGCGCGTTTGCGCCGCCGCAGCGCCGCGCCCAGCACCGCCAGCACCAGCGCGATCAGGATGTTCGCGTCCGCCGGGATGTTCAGCAGGCCGAACAGGTCCACCGTCCACCGGTAGAACCGGTGGTGGCCACCCCAGATCAGCAGGGCGACCGACATCAGCGCACCCAGTTGCACGACGGTCGCCACGGCACCGCCGGCCTTGCGGCGCCAGCGCGGAACCGGCTCCCCCGCCTTCACGCCGTCGTGTCCGTCCCGTGCAGGCTGCCGGGGTCGCCGGTGTCCGGCAGTGGCCACGGCGGCACCACGCCCGGGGTGACCTGGCCGGGCGCGCCGGTGCCGTCGACGGGCTGCCCCACCTGCGCGTCGAGCCAGCCGAGCACCGCGGGCAGTTCGGCGCGCACGGCGTTGAGGTTGTGCCCGTTGGGTGGCAGCAGCCACGTCGTCAGTTCCACCGGCGGCGCGGCCGCGGCCCGCATCCGCTCCAGCGCGGCCCGTTCGTCGCCCGCGGCGCCGTCCGCGCAGACCAGCAGCCGCACCGGTGCCGGGTGCTCCCGCAGCGTGGCCGAGACGTCGTTGGCGTGCCGGATATCGGCGCGGCCGTGGAACAGGTCGCCGGTCTCCACGTCCTGCGGGGTCGTGTCGTAACCGCTCATGCTGACCGCGACGGAGAACCACTGCGGATGCCGCACGGTCAGGTTCAGCGCGCAGTAGCCCCCGGAGGACCAGCCCGCGGCCGCCCAGCCCTCGCGGTCCGAGCGCACGCGCAGCCGGCTCAGCGCCCAGCTGCGGAGGTCGGCGGAGAGGTAGGTGTCGTCCGCGTCCCCACCGACCGCGTCGATGCATTCGGAGTCGTGCGTCAGGCGCGGTTCGCCGTTCGGGTCGGGCACGATCACCACCGTCGGCGGCAGCCGGTGGCTCGCGATCTGCTGGTCCAGCAGGTCGGGCAGCCCGTACAGGGTCGCGACCTGCCGTGGTTCGCCGGGGAAGTGCGGAATCCACTCCAGGACGGGGAAGCGGAAGCCCGCCCAGTCCGGCGCGGTGTACGCGGACGGCAGGTACACGTCCACGTCGCGGGTGAGCCCGGTCCGGCGGCCGGTCACGGTCACGTGCAGCAGCGAACCGTGCCCGTCCGCCGCCCGGCCCGTCACCGCCGGCAGGGTCCGGCCCAGGTCGCGGCCATCAGGCCCGGCGTCGGCGACAGTGCCCTCCTCCGGGTTCGGCGACGTGCCCAACAGCGACCCCAGCGTCGGATAGAAGCTGCCCGCCGCATTGACCGCCAGCCCGCACGCCACCACGACCATGAGCACAGCGACCACGGTCGTGCCCGTCCGGCCGGGCGCGGGCCGCCGCCAGCGGTCCCACAGCCACGGCACCGCGGCCACGCAGACGAGGGCGACCGCGGCGATGGACAGGACGACCGGCAGGGTGTCGATGCGGATGGTGGAGGCGTGCACGCCGTCAATCTAACGACGGCTGGAACGCCGTTTTTCCTAGGGGGACAGGGAAAATCGCGTTCAGCGTGCGCTCAGGAACCACCCCGTAGGGTGGCAGCGGCGCGTTCCGTCCTCACGACGGGGTCCCCCTGCCGGGCGGTTTCTCAGGATCCTCACAGCGTCCGTGGCGGAGGGTGACGGCACTCTGCCCGAACGGACGCGAAGGAGACCCAGTGGTGGCGACGAGTTCCCTGCCGCGCGCCGGTGAGCGAACCGTCCGCACCCTTCCCGCGCGGACCCGCCTAGCGGTGACCGGAGCCCGGCTGGCCGCGGCGGTCTCGCGGGGCTTCGGCGCCGGTGACGGCGGCATGATCGGCGGCCTCGTCGCGCTGAAGCTGGATCCCGCCGCGCTGCGCAGGCTCGGCCACGGCCGCGTGGTGGTGCTGGTGACCGGCACCAACGGCAAGACGACGACCGCGCTGATGCTGAGCCGGATCCTGGAGTCACGCGGACCCGTCGCGCTCAACGCGGACGGCGCCAACATGCCCGCCGGGGTGGCGGCGGCGCTGGCCGCGCGGCCGGACGCGCCGGTTGCCGTGCTGGAGGTCGACGAGAACTACGTGCCGTACGTCGCCGAGCAGCTCCGCCCGGCGTGCCTCGTCCTGCTCAACCTCAGCCGCGACCAGCTCGACCGCACGGGTGAGGTGCGCGCTCTCGAACGCGAGCTGCGCGCGGCCGTCTCACGGCTGCCGGAGACCACGGTGGTCGCCAACTGCGACGACCCGCTGATCGCGTCGGTGGGCGCCGCGTCCGAGCGCCCGGTCTGGGTGGCGGCGGGCCAAGGCTGGCACGCGGACGCCCTGGCCTGCGCCCGCTGCGGTCAGGCGGTGCGCCGGGAGGGCGCGGACTGGGACTGCGTGTGCGGGCTCGCCCGTCCGGTGCCCGGCTGGACCCTCGACGGCGACGTCCTCACCACCGCGGACGGGCACGAGCTCACGCTGGGCCTGCGGCTACCGGGCCGGGCCAACGCGGCCAACGCCGCGGCGGCGGTGGCCGCCGCCGCGCAGCTCGGCGTCACTCCCCTGGCGGCGGTGGCCCGGCTGCGCTCGATCGGCGACGTGGCGGGCCGCTACCGCCGGACGGCGGTCGGCGCCCACGCGGCGCGGCTGTTGCTGGCGAAGAACCCCGCGGGCTGGCGGGAAACCCTGCCGCTGCTGGATCCCCGGGCGCCGGTCGTCATCGCGGTCAACAGCCGCGAGGCCGACGGGCGCGACGTGTCGTGGCTGTGGGACGTGCCGTTCGAACAGCTGCGGGGACGGCCGGTGGTGGCTACCGGCGAGCGAGCGAGCGACCTCGCCGTCCGCCTCCTCTACGCCGAGGTGCCGCACACGACCTCCCGTGACCCGCTGGCCGCGCTGGCGGACCTCCCCCCGGGGCCGGTCGAGCTGGTCGCCAACTACACGGCGTTCCGGAACCTGAAACGGCGGCTCGGCGATGGGTGAGTCGGCCGTGCGCATCGGGCTGGTCATGCCCGACGTGCTGGGCACCTACAGCGACTCCGGCAACGCCACGGTGCTGGCGTGCCGGCTGCGGTGGCGCGGGCTGTCCGCCAGCGTGGTGGAGATCGGGCACGACGACCCGGTGCCCTCGTCCCTCGACCTGTACCTGCTGGGCGGCGGGGAGGACGAAGCGCAGGCGCTGGCCGCCGACCGGCTGCGGGCCCAGCCCGGGTTGCAGCGGGCGGCCGCCCGCGGTGCGGTGGTGTTCGGAGTCTGCGCCGGACTGCAGCTCCTCGGGACCGGATTCCGCACCGGCGACGGCTCCTGGCAGGCCGGGCTGGGGCTGCTGGACGCCACGACGGTGCCCGGGCCGCGGCGGGCGATCGGCGAAGTCGTCGTGCGCGACTGCGCCGGGCTGGGCGCCGAGCCGGTGACGGGGTTCGAGAACCACCTGGGCCGCACCCGGCTCGGCCCAGGCAGCCGTCCACTCGGGAGGGTGGTCACGGGGACCGGCAACGGCGACGGCACCGACGGTGCGGTCACCGGCCGGGTGCTGGCGACCTACCTGCACGGCCCGGTGCTCGCCCGCAACCCCGCGCTGGCCGACCTGCTGCTGGGCTGGGTGCTCGGCGCGCCGCTGCCCGCGCTGCCGCTCGCCGAGGTCGGCGCGCTGCGCCGGGAACGGCTGCGGGCCGCCCGTCGATGACCACGCGGCGCGGTTCCTACGCTGGACGGGTGCGTGCCATCCTCTCCCGCCCCGGCCTGCGGGCCCGGACCACCGTCGTCGCCGTCGTGGCGATGGCGGCGACGTTCGTGCTGGCCGGGCTGGTGGTGATCCTGCTGCTGGAGCGGTCGCTGGACAACTCCACGACCGAGGACGCCCGCAGCGCGGGCCGCCAGGTGGTCAACGAGATCGCGAAGGAGGGCGCCCGCAGCCTCACCGCCGACGACGTCGCCAGCACCGGGGACACCGCCTCGGTCATCCAGGTGCTCGACCGGGCGGGGCGGCCGGTCGCCAGCGATCCCGCGATCGCCGGCGAGCCACCGCTGACCTCGGCGCGCCCGGCGCCGGGCCGGGAGACGGTGGAAACCGTCAGCCGCTCGGTCGGGGGCACCGAGGACGACTACCGGCTCGTCTCGGCCGGGGTCGCCGGCCCCGGCGGTCCGTACGTCGTCGTCTCGGCGCGTTCCCTCGATCCGGTGACCGAGGCGTCGGCGCGTTTGTCGCTGCTGCTGGTGCTCGCGGCGGTGC
Organism: Amycolatopsis bartoniae; assembly: GCF_014191255.1. GTDB lineage: Bacteria > Actinomycetota > Actinomycetes > Mycobacteriales > Pseudonocardiaceae > Amycolatopsis_E > Amycolatopsis_E bartoniae. The sequence continues at coordinate 29,837 of NZ_JACHWH010000018.1, read as the reverse complement.
CGTTGCTGGCCTTCTCCGCGCTGGCCGTCTACGGCGCGGTCGGCTCGGCGCTGCGGCCGGTCGAACGGATGCGCCGCGCGGTGGCCGAGATCTCGACCCGGGACCTGTCGCGCCGGGTGGACCTCCCGCCCGGGCAGGACGAGCTGCACCGGCTGGCGGCCACCCTGAACTCGATGCTCGACCGGCTGGCCTCCGCGCAGGGCGCCCAGCGGCGGTTCGTCGCCGACGCCAGCCACGAGCTGCGCTCGCCGCTCAACACGATCACCACCGCGCTCGGGGTCGCCGAGCACCACCCGGCCGCGATGAGCACGGCCGAGCTGCTCGGCGTGGTGTCCCAGGAGACCGGGCGCCTGCGGGAGCTGGTCGACGACCTGCTGCTGCTCGCCCGGACCGACGACACCAGCGACAACCCGCCGCACGCCGAAGTGGACCTGGACGACCTGGCCCGCACGGAGGCCGAACGCGCCCGCGCCGGGCGGCAGGTGGAGGTCGAGATCTCCACCGCTCCCGCGAAGACCAGCGGCAACCCCGCCCAGCTGCGCCGGGCGGTGCGAAACCTCGTGGACAACGCGTGCGAGCACGCCCGGCACCGGATCCGGGTGCGCACCACCACCGAGGACTCCACGGCCGTCATCGAGGTCGGCGACGACGGGCCGGGGGTGCCGCCCGCCGACCGCGCGCGGATCTTCGAACGGTTCGTCCGCCGCGACGACGCCCGCCACCACCCGAGCGGCACCACCGGCGGCTCGGCGGGGCTCGGGCTCGCGATCGTCGCCGGCATCGCGGCCCGCCACGGCGGCCGGGCCGACTGCGTCGAGGGCACCGATCCCGCCTATCCCGGCGCGCACTTCCGCATCCACCTGCCGCTCAAGGACACGACGTAATGCGCATCCTCGTCATCGACGACGAACAGGCCTTCACCGACACCCTGCGCCGGGGGCTGGCCGCCGAGGGTTTCACCGTCGACGTGGCGCACACCGGGCCGGACGGGCTCTGGCGCGCCACCGAACACGCCTACGACGTGATCGTCCTGGACATCATGCTGCCGGGGCTGTCCGGGTACGCCGTGCTCAAGAGCCTGCGCGAGAACGGGAACTGGACGCCCGTGCTGATGCTCACCGCGAAGGACGGCGAGTACGACGAGGCGGACGCCTTCGACCTGGGTGCCGACGACTACCTCAGCAAACCGTTCTCCTACGTCGTCCTCCTCGCCCGCCTGCGGGCCCTGCTGCGCCGCGGCGCGCCCGAACGGCCCGCCGTGCTCACCGCGGGCGACCTCCGCCTCGACCCCGCCGCCCGGACCGTCCACAAGGGACGGCAGGAGATCGAGCTGACCGCGCGGGAGTTCGGCCTGCTGGAGTTCCTCCTGCGCCGCAAGGGCGAGGCGCTGAGCAAGCACGACATCCTGACCCACGTGTGGGACGCGCACTACGACGGCGACGAGAACCTCGTCGAGGTCTACATCGGCTACCTGCGCCGCAAGATCGGGGCGGGCCTGATCCAGACCCTGCGCGGCGTCGGCTACCGGCTGACCGAGACGTGACCGTCGCGCCCGGGCCCGGACCGGTGAGGACGAATGTAGGGCCGGTGTAGCGGTGTGGCGCAGGCTTCGCCCGGAAAGCAGCCCTCCCGGGCACTCCCCTTCCGGCTAGGAGAAGTCCATGCGCCTGACCAAGCTCAGCAAGACGGTCGCGGCCCTCGCGCTCGCGGCGGCGGCCACCGCGGGTGCCGGTTTCGGCACGGCCACCGCGGCCCCGGTGCCTGCCGACCTCGTCAGCACGATCACCGCCGCCGACATCGCCGACCCGACGGCCGTCCTGCCCGACGAGACGGGCACCGTCACCGCGGCGCAGACCGTCGAGGGCGCGATCACCTGGTACAAGAGCCGCAACGGCAGCACCGCCTACGAGGGCTACTGCGAGAAGGCCGCGCGCCTGGCGTGGGACCGGACCACCCACCACGCCAGCGCCATCGAGCACTGGCAGTCCTCCGACGGCGCCCGCCACACCACCGGCACCCCGCCGCGCGGCGCCTTCGTGTTCTGGAACATCTCGGCCTACGGCCACGTGGGCATCGCCGACGGCAACGGCGGCGTGTGGGCGACCAGCGTCAACGGCGCCATCGGGCACGTCAAGCAGGGCTACTTCGCGAACTACCTCGGCTGGAAGCCGGGCAACAGCAACTGACCGCCGCGGGTTCAGTCCCCGGTGCCCGTCGCGGGCATCGGGGACGGCCACGGGCCGCGGGCCAGCGCCCGCCGGCACTGGTCCAGCAACGCCAGGGCGTTCGCCTCGCCCAGCCGGTTGGCCGTCTCCTGGAACACCCGCAACGCCCGTTCCCCGAGCCCGCGCGCGTGCGCGAGCTCGCCGCCCGCGAGCAGGGTCTGGCCGATGCCGAGCAGCGCGTAGGCGGTGCAGCGCTCGTCGTGCAGGTCCTCCAGGATCGCCAGCGCGGCCCGCAGCCCGGCGAGCGACTCCGGCAGCTCACCGGTGAGCCGGTGCAGGGTGCCGAGCTCGGTGAGCACCCGCGCCTCGCGGTGGCTGTCCCCCAGTTCCCTGGCCACCCGCAACGCCGCTGCCAGCCGTCGCGCCGCTTCCGCCCACTGGCCCAGCTGCAGGTGCGCGGAGCCGAGCGCGTTGTGCATCTGCGCCTCGCCGCCCCGGTCCCCGACCGCGACCAGGCCGTCGAGCGCCCGCCGGTAGTGCCGCAGCGCCTCGCCCGGCCGGTCCCCCACCCGCGCCAGCGTGCCGAGCCCGGCGACCGCGAGCGCTTCGCCACGGCGCTCGCCCAGCCCGGCGAACAGCTCCGCGGACCGGGTCAGGGCCACGGCCGCTTCGGGGTACTCGTCGTGGTAGAGGTGCACCTGCCCGAGCCCGCGCAGCAACGCGGCCTCGCCGAACCGGTGCCCTGCCGCGCGGACCGCGTCCAGCGCCCGCAGGTGACCGCGCCGCCAGTCGTCGTAGTGCCCGCGCAGGTCGTGGAACGGCACGGTCGACGCCGCGAGCTGCCAGGCCAGCTCCGCCAGGCCCGCGTCCGCGGCGAGCTCGACCGTCCGGCCCAGCACCGGGCGGTGGCCCGCGAACCAGCCGAGCGGTTCGGCCACCACCTGCCGTTCCGTTTCCGGTGGCAAGGTCCAGCCGACGGGCTCCCCGCACAGGGCGCCGAACGCGGGCGGCAGGGCCTGCGCGGCCCGCTTCGCCAGTGACAGCAACGCCGACACCGAACGCCGGAACGCCGCGTCCCGGCCGGCCGCCGGTTCGGCCCCGGCCACCTCGACCGCGTAACAGTGGATGAGGTCGTGCAGCCGGTACAGCGGCTGACCGCCGGGGCCAGGGCCGGTCGGGGCCAGCAGGCTGGCATCGACGAGCACGTCCAGCACGTCGTGCGCGGGCCTGCCGAGCAGGGCGTCCACGGACCAGGCCGGGAACTCCCGGCCCGCGAGCAGCGCGAGCCGCCCGAACGCCAGCACCCCGTCGGGCGGCAGCTGCCGCACGCTCAGCTCGAAGCTCGACCGCACCGCGAGGTCGCCCACCCGCAGCTCGCCCAGCCGCCCCGACTCCCCGGCCAGCCGGTCGCGCAGCGTGCCCAGCGGCCATGCCTGGCGGCCGGCCAGCCGCGCGCCGGCGATGCGGATCGCGAGCGGCAGGTGACCGCAGAACTCCACGATGTCGGCGGCGTGCCGCGGTTCGGCGGCCACCCGGGCCTCGCCCGCGATCGCGCTCAGCAGCCGCCGCGCCTCCGCCTCGGCGAACACGCCCAGTTCGACGTGATGCGCGCCGACCAGGTCGGGCAGCCGGGAACGGCTCGTCACGAGCACCGCGCAGCCGCCGTCGGCGGGCAGCAGCGGACGGACCTGGGCCGCGCTGACCGCGTCGTCCAGCAGGACGAGCACCCGGCGCCCCGCCAGCCGGGACCGCAGCTGCGCGGCGCGGGCCGTCGCTCCGGCGGGCAGCGCCGCCCCGAACACCCCGAGCGCGTGCAGGAAGTCGCCGAGCACCGCGGCCGGGTCGGCGGGACGGTCGCCGGTGGCGCCGAGGTCGGCGTAGAGCTGGCCGTCGGGGTACGTGGCGCGCAGCAGGTGGGCGACGTGCAGCGCCAGCGCGGACTTGCCGGTGCCGGGCGGCCCGGACACCACGGCGACCGGCGGCACCCCGCCGGGCCGGGGCGCGAGCGCGGCGAGCAACGTCTCCACCGCCTCTGCGCGGCCGGTGAAGTCCGCGATGTCGGCCGGGAGCTGGCGGATCCCGGTGAGCGGTCCCGGCCGGGCCGGTTCGGCGGCGGGTGGGTCACCACGCAGGATCGCCGCCTGCACCTCCCGCAGCGCGGGACCGGGCTCGACGCCGAGGTCGCCGGCGAGGCGGCCGCGGATGGTGGTGTAGGCGGCGAGGGCTTCCGCCCGCCGCCCGGCGGCGGCCAGCGCGAGCAGGTACTGCTGCCACAGCCGCTCGCGGTACGGGTGCTCGTCCAGCAGCAGCGCCAGCTCGTCGAGTGCCGCGGCCGGACGGCCCAGCCGCACGAGCAGTTCGAGCCGTTCCTCGGTGGCGGCCAGCCTGCTCTCACTCAGCCGCCCCAGCTCGGCCTCCCACGCGGGCACCGGCGGCAGGTCCGCCAGCGGGTCCCCGCGCCACAGCTCGTCGGCCGCGCGCAACGCGGCCAGCGCCACCTCGGGATCACGCTCGCGGCCCGCCGACGCCCGCAGCTCGCGGAACCGGTCGACGTCGAGCGCGCCTTCGGGGAGCACCAGGGTGTAGCTGCCGTCGCGCGTCAGCAGTCCCTCGCCGGGGCCGGTGAACACGAGCCGTTGCCGCAGGCGCCACACGTAGGTCTGCAGGTTCGCCGCGGCCGAGGCGGGCGGGTCCTCGCCCCACAGCACGTCGATCAGCTGCCCCGAGGTGACCTGCCTGCCCGCGTTGAGCAGCAGGTGCGCGAGCAGCATCCGCTGCTTGGTCCCGCCGAGCGAGACCGGGCGGCCGTCCACGGTCACGCGCACCGGGCCCAGCAGCTCGAATCGCACGATCCTCTCCTGCCGTCGGTCGGGCGGAAGTCTAACCGGCGGGATCCGGTCGCGGAGGCGGTTTGGCAGAGACCTGCCATGCTGTTCCGTCTTCCGTTCAGCAGCCCTGGAAGTGCTGGTCCGCCGACCAGCCCGTGTTGGCCCACTCCGGTGCGGGCGCGGGCGTGAAGCCGGGCAGGGCCTTCGCCAGCTGGGCGAGCAGCCACGCGGTGAAGCGGGCAGCGCCCTGCGGGCAGGTGTGGATCCCGTCGGCACTGCGGTCCGGCCGCCCGTCCCGGACCTGCTGGTACTCACCACCCCACACCGCACCGGCGTCGAACACGACCGCCCTGCCCTGGGAGGTGTCCGCGACAGCCCGTGCGTGGGCGAGCTCGGCCAGGTGCGGCCGGTAGAAGTCGTCGGGCCTGATCGGCGGCGAGGTGACGAACACCAGTTCCGCACCGGTTCCGGTGACGGTGCCCAGCAGCCGGTCGTAGGCGGCCTGTTGTTCCGCCTCGCTCCCCCAGTCATAGGTGGTGAGCTGGTAGACGACCACGGTCGGCCGGGCGGAGGCTATCTCGCCCGGCAGCTTCTTCCAGTTCTCGTCGGCGAACGGGCCGACGACGTTGCCGCCGCCGTCCGCGGCCAGCGAGACGAACCCGGTCCCGCTGGCCTTCAACGCGGCGGCCAGGGGCAGTGACTCACCCTCCGCGACGGAGTCGCCGAGGAAGACCACTGTGGACGGTTTCGGCATGGAAGCCGTTGTGGCGTCAGGATTCCTGGCGCAAGCGGAGGTGAGCAGGAGCAGCCCGGTCAGGCCGAGGGCGAGAAGACGTGTTCTGGTCATGGCCCCGACGGTGCCGCCGGCGCGTCCCGCCGCCTTCGCCGCCGTGTCGCGGTTGTGTCCCAGGATCACCGGTGCGGCCGGGCCGCGGCGATACTGGGCCGGTGGCGTCGATTCTGCTCATCGAGGACGATCCCCTGGTCCGGCGCGGGCTCCAGCTCGCGCTGAGCCGGCACGGGCACGGGGTCCGCACCGCCGAGACCGGGGAGGACGGGCTGCGGGAGTTCCGCTCGTCCACACCGGACCTGGTGGTGCTCGACCTGATGCTGCCCGGCATCGACGGGTTCGAGGTGTGCCGCCGGATCCGGACGGCCGGCGAGGTGCCCGTGATCATGCTGACCGCGCGGGGCGACGACTTCGACGTGGTGGGCGGCCTCGCCGCCGGCGCCGACGACTACGTGGTGAAACCGGCCCGGCCCACCGTGCTCGACGCGCGGATCCGCGCGGTGCTGCGCCGCGGCACCGGCCCGGCCGAAGGCAGGCGCGTGCACCGCGACCTGGCCATCGACCCGGTGGCGGTGACGGTGTCCCTGCGGGGCGAACCCGTGCCGCTGACCCCGACCGAGCTCCGGCTGCTGCTGACCCTCTCGCGCGCGCCGGGCCGGGTGTTCAGCAGGCAGCAGCTGCTGGAACAGGTGTGGGAGCACGACTACCTCGGCGACTCCCGGCTGGTCGACAACTGCGTGCAGCGGCTGCGCGCCAAGATCGAGACCGAGCCCGCGGCCCCGGAGTACGTGCAGACCGTGCGCGGGTTCGGCTACCGCTTCGGCCCGGTATGAGCAGGCTGTGGCCCCGCGGGCTGCGGGCCCGGCTGCTGGTCGCCTTCGTGCTGGTGGCCGTCCTCACCGCCGCCGCGGTGGCCTGGTCGAGCGCCGGTTCGGCGAGCACCGCGCTGGTCACCTCGGCCCAGCAGCGGCTCACCGAAACGCTGTCCGGCCAGATCGCCGCGGCCGCCCCGCAGCTGACCTATCCCCCGGATCAGGCCGCGCTCGACCGCCTGCGCGCGGCGGTCGGTCCGGACACGCTGGTGACCTACCGCGAGCTGCGGGCGGGCGACGGCGCCACGGGCCTGGTCACCGACGCGCTGCGTGCCGCCGTGCACGACCGGCTCGTCACGCAGCGGATCACCGCCGGTGGTGTCCCGTGGCTGCTGGTCGGTACCCCGGTCATGGTCACCGCGCCGGACGGCACGCGGACGCCGTCCGGCATCGAGGTGTACGCCTTGCGCGACCTCAGCGGAGTCGAGCAGCAGCTGAACGCCCTCGCCCGGACCGCGATCGGCACCGCCGCGCTGGCGCTGCCGGTCGCGGTGCTGCTGGCGCTGCTGGCCGCGCGCAGCGTGGTGCGCCCGGTGCGCGAACTGCGCGACACGGCGCGGCGGCTCGCCGCCGGTGACCTCGGCGCGCGGTCCCCGCCCCGGGGAGCCGACGAGCTGGCCGAACTGACCGTCACGGTCAACGAGATGGCCGAGTCGGTGCAGGCGTCGATGGCGGCACAGCAGCGGCTGCGGGCCGACGCCAGGAGGTTCGCCGCCGACGTCTCGCACGAGCTGCGTACGCCGCTGAGCACGATGACCGCCGTGGTCGAGGTGCTGGCGGCGACGGCGGACGGGATGACGCCGGAGGCCCGGGAGTCCGCGCAGCTGGCGATCACCGAGACCGCCCGGCTGGTCCGGCTCGTCGAGGACCTGATGGAGGTCTCCCGCTTCGACGCCGGAACCGCGCACCTGCGGCTGGAGGAGGTCGACGTGACCGCCGCCGTGCGGGACTGCCTGCGGGCGCGCGGCTGGCTGGACCGAGTGGAACTCGTGGCGCCGCAACGGGTTTCGCTGCGGGCGGACCGGCGCCGGCTCGACGTCGTCTTCGCGAACCTGGTCGGCAACGCGCTGCGGCACGGCGCGCCGCCGGTCCGCGTGCACGTGTCGGCCTCGCCCGACCAGGTGTCCGTCGAGGTCACCGACAGCGGGCCGGGCCTGCCGGAAACCGTGCTGCCCCACGTGTTCGACCGCTTCTACAAGGCCGACACCGCCCGTACCCGCACTCCCGGCAGCGGGCTCGGGCTGGCCATCGCGCTCGAGAACGCCCGGCTGCACGGCGGCGACCTCAGCGCGGGCAACGCGGACGGCGGTGGGGCGCGGTTCGTACTGCGGCTGCCGCGGAACGGGGAGGACCGGTGAAACGGATCTGCTTGCTGGCAAGGGCATTGCTGGCATTGCTGGCATTGCTGCTGACGGCCTGCGGCGTCGAGCCCACCGGGCCTGCCGACGGCGGCGAGGCCCCGACCGGCGTGGCGCCCGGGGTGACGTTGTACTTCGTCGACGCGAACCACCAGCTGCGGCCCCAGCTGCGCGCAACCGGCCGTCTGGGCTCGATCTCCGAGGCCGTGTCGTTGCTGCTGCAGGGCCCGGGGAGTTCGGGTCTGCACACGGAAATCACCTCCGTCACGACGACGCGGGTCGTGGTGACCACGGCGCCGGGCCTGGTGCAGCTCAGCGTGCCGCTCGCGGCGCGCGACGTGACGGCGCTGGGCATCGACCAGATCGTCTGCACCGCGCTCGGGGTGCACGTGCAGAGCGGCGGTTCGCGGAACGACCAGGCGCAGGTCGGGTTCACCCTGGCGAGCCCGGAGTCGGACCGGCGGCGAACGTGCCCAGCTCCGTGACCTCGACCGGCGGCGGGGCCGGCGCGGGCAGTACCACCCACAGCAGGGCGAGGCCTGTCATGACCGCCGCGAACGCGGCCGCGCCGGCTCGTCCCCTGGCCCACTTCGCGTGGAACCGGACGGGATCTTCCACCAGGTACTTCGACAACGCGGCCAAGCCGGCCGAGACAACGCACAACACCACCGCGGGCTGCGCGGGGAACAGCACGAAGACCGGCCAGTGCCACAGGTACAGGCTGTAGGAAATCTCCCCGGTCCAGCGCAGCGGCCGCCAGGCGAGAGCCCGGGCGACGAGCGTGTGCGGCGCCCGGGCACACAGCCCGATCAGCAGCGCGGAGGCCAGCGAGTGCGCGAAGAGGCCACCCTCGAACAGCCAGGTCGCCCGCACGCCGTCGGCGAGCACCCACACCGCGCCCAGCCCGGCCACCAGCAGGAGCAGCACGGCACCGGCCCGGCGGCCCGCCTCGCGGACCGGCCACGTGGCCACGAGTGCGCCCAGCAGCAGGGAGAACGCGCGGGTGTCGGTGCCGGTGTAGACGCGGGTCGGGTCGGCCGGGTCGGCGAGCGCGACCATCAACGCCAGCGACGCGACGGAGGCCAGGGCGGCGAAGACCGCGACCCGGCGCCGCCGTGCGCCGCGGGCCAGGACCAGCAGCAGCACCGGCCAGGCCAGGTAGAACTGCTCCTCGACCGCGATGCTCCACAGGTGCTCGAACACCCGGCCCGGCCCGAACCGGTCCCAGTAGCTCGACGACTCCGCGAGCAGGTGCCAGTTGACCAGGTTCGCCTGCACCCACGGGCCGTCCGCGAGCGTGGTCCGGACCACGTCGGGTGGGGCCACCAGCCGGACCAGCACGGTGACCACGGTCAGCAGCACCACCAGCGCCGGGAGCAGCCGCCGGATCCGCCGGCCCCAGAAGGCGACCAGCGACACCGTTCCCGTCGTGCCGGCCTCCCGCAGCAACTGACCGGTGATGAGGTAGCCGGACAGGGCGAAGAACAGGTCCACCCCGAGGAACCCGCCCGGCAGGACGCCGCTGTGGAACAGCAGCACCCCGAGGATGGCGACCCCGCGCACCCCGTCCAGGGCGGGCAGGTGCGCACGCACGAACGTCATGGCGCCGACGGTGCCGGGGCCGTGTCCGGACCCCGTCCGCGGCACGTCGCGGTCCTGTCGCGGATATCCTCAGGGCGGGAGGGAACGGGATGACGAGCGAGGTCCGGCCCGAGGCGCGGCTGTTCGCCGCGTTGCCGGGCGAGTGGACGATCACCAGGGTGCTGCCCGGCATCGGCCGGATGACCGGCTCGGCCCGCTTCCGCCCGGCCGGCGCCGGCCTGCTGCACTACCGGGAGGACGGCCGGCTGACCCTCCACAGCGGACAGTCGCTGGAGGTCTTCCGCGAGTACCACTACCGGCTGGAGGAGGGGCAGATCCGCATCTGCTTCGCCGAACCCGGGCCGCCGCGGACCTTCCACGTGCTGCGGCTGGACGAACCGGGCGGCGCCGCCTCCGACGTGCACCTGTGCGGCGCGGACACCTACGCCGGGCGCTACGAGTTCCCGGACGACAACCGGTTCACCATCCGAATGCGGGTCACCGGGCCGCAGAAGGACTACTCCATCGAGACGGCGTACGAGCGCGCGGTCAGCTGAGCCCGGCCTTCGCGGCGTAGGCGGCGGCCGCGGTGCGGGTGCACCACGAGTGTCGACACAACCGCCGGACGACCCGCCGAGCAGGCTGACCCGCTCACCGGCCTCGTCGACGACGGCGCCGAGCGCGGCGACTTCCTCGGCCAGTGCGGTGATCACCGGTCCGGCACCGTCCGACAGCCCACGCCACCGTGCGCCGCCCGCGTTCGCGAAGCGCACAAGGGGTTCCTCAGCCACCATCTTCCGGAGCCCAGGTGGCCCGATCGGGCCAGCGGAAGGGCATGGGCGTGGTCGGGTGGACTGTCGGCGAGTGGAGGGAGAAGCCATGACCGAAGGGGTTGCCACGGCGCCGCGGGACGGGGTCCGGGAGCGGTTCGGGGCGGCGCTGTACGAGCTGTTCCTGCGCCGCGGCGAGCGGCTGGGCCTGGCCGCGCGCCGGGCCGCGCTGCTGCGGCGCGCGAGCGGGACGGTGGTGGAGATCGGCGCGGGCACCGGTCTCAACGTCGAGCACTACCCGGCGGTGGCCGGGCAGGTCGTCCTCACCGAGCCCGTGCCGGCGATGTACCGGCGGCTGGAGCACCGGGCGGCCACCCGGCCCGTGCTCCGGACGGTCCCGGCGTCCGCCGACGCCCTGCCGTTCGCGGACGGCAGCGTCGACACCGTCGTGTCGACGCTGGTCCTGTGCACGGTGCCGGACGTCGGGTGCGTGCTCGCCGAGGTCGCGCGGGTGCTCCGGCCGGGCGGTCGGCTGGCCCGCAGGCAGTCGCGGTTCGCCCGGCCCTGGGCGGCGTTCGCCCAGGGCTGCCGGTGCGACCGGGACCTCGTCGGCTTCATCGAGGAGCCGGCGCGGCGTGGTCACGCTGAGACGTCGCTGGAGCGCGGCAGCTTCGCCGCCACCGCGACCGTCAGCAGGGCGAGCACCGCGGCCACGACGAAGGCCAGCCGCATCCCGCTCAGCTGCGCGGGCACCGGCGCGACGCCCTCGGCGACCAGCTGCCCGCTGCGCGCGGACAGCACGGTCACGACGAGCGCGGTGCCGAACGCGGCGGCCACCTGCTGCAGGGTGCCGAGCATCGAGCTGCCGTGGGAGTACAGGTGCGGCGGCAGCGCGTTCATGCCGAGGGTGAACAGCGGGGTGAACATCGCCGCGAGGCTCACCATCAGCAGCGTGTGCAGGGCGAGCACCTGCCAGTACGGCATCGACAGCGAGACCTGGGTGAACCCGGCGAGCGCGAGCACCATCCCGGCCGAGCCCGGCAGGACCAGCACCCGGCCGCCGAACCGGTCGAACACCTTGCCCGCGGCCGGGCCCAGCAGGCCCATCGCCAGGCCACCGGGCATCACGAGCAGGCCGGTCTGCAGCGGGCTCAGCCCGCGCACGTGCTGCAGGTAGATCGGCAGCAGGATCATCGAGCCGAGCATCGCCAGGAAGGCGACCGACATCAGCGCGAGCGCGAGCACGTAGGTGCGGTGCCCGAGGATGCGCAGGTCCAGCAGGGGCTCGCCGGTGCGCTGCAACCTCCGCTGGCGCAACACGAACACCGCGATGGACCCGAGCCCGACGGCGACCACCGCGATGCCGAGCCCGGCGCCGCCGCTGCCGCCGAACAGGCTCAGCCCGTACACCACGCCCCCGAACCCGAGTGCCGCCAGGACGACGCTCGGCCAGTCGAGGGAGCCCGGCTGCGGCGTACCCACGTCCCGCACCCTGCGCAGCCCGACCAGCATGACGACCGCCGCGATCGGTGCGACGACGACGAACAGCAGCCGCCACGAGCCGGCCTGCAGGATCAGCCCGGACACCGCCGGGCCGAGCGCGGGCGCGACCGACATCGCCAGCGTGACGTTGCCCATCACGCGGCCGCGGTCGTGCTCGGGCACCACGGTCATCAGGGTGGTCATCAGCAGCGGCATCATCACGGCCGTGCCGGCGGCCTGCACGATCCGCCCGGCCAGCAGCACCGCGAACGACGGCGCCACGGCCGCCAGGACGGTGCCGGCGAGGAACACGCCCATCGCGACCGCGAAGGCCCGGCGGGTGGTGACCCGCTGCAGGAACCAGCCGGTCACCGGGATCACCGCGGCCATGGTGAGCATGAACGCGGTGGACACCCACTGCGCCGACTGCTCGGTGACGTGCAGCGAGTCCATCAGCCGCGGGATCGCGTTGACCATGATGGTCTCGTTGAGGATCACGACGAAGGTGGCCAGCACCAGCAGGCGCACCACGGTGGGGGTGCGCTGGACGCGCCCGGTGGACGGCGGATCGAGTACGGCGGTCATGGGGTTCCTCGCTGGGGTCCGGGGTGTGTTACCCGTGCAGACCCCGGGCCGCGGCGGAACTCATCGGTGCCCGGCGGCGGCTTCGCTCCGGCGGCGGACCAGCGGGTACAGCAGCAGGATCACCGCGAGGCTGAGCACGCTCAGGTACAGCTGCGAGCGCGCGTCCGCCACGAACAGCATCGACACCACCACGGCCAGGGTGGCGGCGAGCGTGACCCACGTCAGCCACGGATAGCCCCACATCCGCAGGCTCAGCCTGCCCGGCGCCTCCGCTTCGAGGCGGCGGCGCATCCGCAGCTGCGAACCCGCGATGATGGCGTACACGAACAGCGCCACCGCGCCCGCCGAGTTGATGATGAAGTAGAAGACGGTGTCCGGCGCGACGTAGCTCATGATCACCGCCAGGTAACCGACCACAGTGGACAGCAGGATCGCCTTCCACGGCACGCCCCGCCTGCTGGTGTCGGCGATCCACCGCGGCGCCCAGCCGTGCCGCCGGAGCGCGAAGAGCATGCGGGAAGCCGTGTACAGCCCCGAGTTCAGCACCGACAGCGCGGCGGTCAGCACCACCGCGCTCACGATCGTTTCCGCCGCCGGGATGCCGAACCGCCCGAACGCGGCCGCGAACGGGCTGGTGTCGCTGGGCACGTCGCGCCACGGCGTGATCATCACGATCAGCGCCACCGAACCGACGTAGAACAGGATCACCCGCCAGGCCGTGGTGGTGGTCGCCTTGGTGACGGCCTTCGCGGGCTCCGCGGACTCGGCGGCGGCGATCGTGACGATCTCCGTGCCGAAGTAGGAGAAGATCACGATGACCACCCCGTGCACGACCGAGAAACCGCCGGTGGCGAAGAACCCGTCGAGCCCGATGTTGCCGACCGAGAAGGTGGCGTGCGGCCACCAGCCCAGCACGAAGAGCAGCCCCAGCACCAGGAACACGACGATGGTGGCCACCTTGATCGAGGCCAGCCAGAACTCGGTCTCCCCGAACGACCGCGCCGACGCCAGGTTCGTCGCCGTCAGCAGCATCATCAGGACCAGCGAGAACACCCACTGCGGCACCGCGGGCACCCAGCCGACGAGGATCTTCGCGCCCGCGACGGCCTCGAACGCCACCACGCCGACCCAGAAGTACCAGTACAGCCAGCCGATCGTGAAGCCCGCCCAGCCGCCGAGCGACTCACGGGCGTACTCCATGAACGAACCCAGCCGCGGCGAGGCGGCGGCCATCTCGCCGAGCATCCGCATGACGAGGACCACCAGCAGGCCCCCGATCGCGTAGGACAGCACGGCGGCCGGGCCGACCGTGTGGATCACGGCCCCGCTGCCGATGAACAGGCTGGCGCCGATGATGCCGCCGAGCGCGATCATGCGGACGTGCCGTTGCCGGAGGTTCGAGCGGGGCGCCGCTTCGGTTGTCTGGTCCACCCGTCCGATAGTGGCGCACCACCCGCCTACCGCGAAACCCTGTTGCGGAGCGTGATCAACGGCCGCTCCCCGCTCCCGGGCGCGGCAGCCCGAGGTGGTCCCGGAGGGTGGCGCCCGAGTACTCCGTGCGGAAGCGGCCCTTGCGCTGCAGGAGCGGCACCACCGAGTCGACGAACGCCGTCAGCTCGTACGGCAGCGTCGAGCCCATGATGGTGAACCCGTCGACCGCCCCGGCGTGCTGCCACGTCAGGATGTGGTCCGCGAGCTGCTCGGGCGTCCCGGCGAAGTGGTACTGGCCGGCGCCGCTCTTGAGATCGCGGGTGAGCTCCCGCAGCGACGCGTCCGGCCGGGCGCGGGCGGCCGCGTAGAGCTGCTCGGCGCGGCTCGACGGCGCGGCCTGTCCCGTCCACAGCCGCGCGGGCAACGGGACGTCCGGGTCGAACGCGTCCGGGTCGAGGCCCGCGGTGTAGAGCACGTTCTGCCAGCGGAACTCCGGGCTCGCCAGGTCTTCCAGCCGCCGCGCCTTCTCCCGCGCCTCGGCCTCGGTGCCGCCGAGGGTGATCATCAGGGCCGGGAGGACGAGCACGTGGGCCGGATCGCGGCCGGCAGCGGCCGCCTGGGCGTGGAGGTCGCGGCGGAACGCCACCGCGGCTTCGAGCGACGGCGGGCCGGAGAACACCAGCTCGGCGTACCGGGCGGCCAGCGCGACCCCCGCCGGTGACTGTCCCGCCTGGACCAGCACCGGGTGCCCCTGCGGCGAACGCGGGAACGGCAGGATCCCCTCGACGTCGTAGAACCGGCCGTGGAAGCGCGGCGCGTGCAGCTTGGCGCGATCCGCCCAGATCCCGCGCTCGCGGTCACCGACGACGGCGTCGTCCTCCCAGCTGTCCCAGGCCCGGGTGACGACGTCGACGAACTCGTGGGCGCGCTCGTACCGGTCGGCGTGCCCGGGATGCGCTGTCTCGCCGTAGTTCGCCGCGGCCAGCGGGGTGACCGTGGTGACGATGTTCCAGCCCGCGCGGCCACCGCTGAGATGGTCGAGCGTGGCGAACCGGCGGGCCAGCTCCCACGGTTTGCCGTAGGTGGTGGAACCCGTGCCGATCAGTCCGATGTGGTCGGTGACCCCGGCGAGCGCCGACAGCACGGAGACCGGGTCGAACTGCGTCTGCGGCAGGTGGGTGGCGCGGTACTCGGCGATCGCGATGTTGTCGGCCAGGAAGACGCTGTCCAGCAGCCCGCGTTCGGCGGTGCGCGCGATCTCCGCGTAGTACGGCAGCCCAAGGACACCGCGCACGTCGTCGCCGACGACCCGCCACGCCGACTCGTGGTACCCGTTGGGCCAGACGAACGCGGCGAAGTGCAGCTCCCCCATCAGGCCAAGCCCTGCTGGGAAAGCCAGTCCTTCGCCACGTCGGCGGCCGCCTCACCGTCGGAGTCGACCCGCGAGTTCAACGCGCGCAGCTCGTCCGTGGTCAGCTTCGCGCTCACCGCGTTGACCACGTTCGCGAAGTCCGCGCCCCGCTCGTCGAGCACCTTCCGGCTCACCGCGGGCACCACGTTCTCGGTGGGCTCGATGCCGAGATCGTCCTTGAGCACCACGTACTTCGGGTCACCGACCACCGGGCTCACCGAGTCGACCGGGATCACCGTGGCCGCACCGGAGTCGAGCTCCTGCACGCGCGGCCCGATCTCCTGCACCGTCTGGAAAGTCGCGTTCGTCAGGTGGTAGACCTCCTGGAAGCCGCGGAAACACGGCAGCCGCGTCTGGCACTCCGGGCCACCGGCCAGTACCACCTTGTCCAGCTTCTTCAGGTCACTGATCGTGGCCAGCCCCTTCGACTTCGCGAGGTCGGCCTTGACGAGGTACACGTCCTTGTCCTCGGCGGGCGCGTAGTTCAGCAGCCCGACGCCCTCCGGCTCGAACAGCTTGGCCAGCTGCGCGTGCTCGCCCTCGGCGTCCTTCACCGCCTCCTGGCCGAAGCCGGTGGTGATGGCCGCGCCCTGGTACTCGGGCACGAACTGCAGCTCCCCCGACTTCAGCGACGGGTAGATCAGCTCACGCGAGCCCAGGTTCAGCTTGCGGGTGACCGGATAGCCCTTCGCCTCGAGCGCGCCCGCGTAGAGCTCCGCCAGGATCTGGCTGTCGGTGAAGTTGAACGACGCGACGACGACGGGCGCCCCGCCCTTGCCCGGCGCGGCGGACTGGTCACCACCGCCCCCGCACGCCGCCAGCCCGGCGGCGGCCACCGCCACCAGCGCGGCCGCTCGGATGTTCCGGCTCCAGCCCACGTCCCCACACTCCTCGGTCGAAGATCACTCGTCTTCGACCCTAAACGGGCCCACCGACAAAACCCACATCGTGGGACGGCGGTCCGCAGTGGACTGTGTCTCACCCCGCGCCGCGGAACGTGCGGCGGTAGGCGTCCGGCGGCACCCCGACCGCGCGGTGGAAGTGGCGGCGCAGCGTCGCCGCGGTGCCCATGCCCGCCGCCGAGGCGATCGCGTCCACGCTGTCGCCGGTGGTCTCCAGCAGCTCCTGCGCGCGGCGGATCCGCTGCGCCAGCAACCACCGCAACGGCGTCGTCCCGGTGACCGCGCGGAAGTGCCGGGCGAGATGGCGGGAGCTCAGGTTCGCCTGGCGGGCCAGGTCCTCCACCGTGAGCGGCTGGTCCAGCCGCCGCAGCACCCAGGGCAGCAGGCCGGCGAGGGGATGCCCGTCCTGGGCGGGCACCGGCGTGGCGACGAACTGGGCCTGGCCGCCCTCGCGGTGCGGCGGCACGACGAGACGGCGGGCCACCACGTTGGCCACTGCCGAACCGTGGTCGCGGCGCACCAGGTGCAGGCACAGGTCCATCGCGGCGGCCTTGCCCGCGGAGGTCAGCACGCTGCCGTTGTCGACGTAGAGCACGTCCGGGTCGACCTCCACCCGCGGGTAGCGCGCCGCGAGTTCCGCCGTGTGCGCCCAGTGCGTCGTCGCGCGCAGCCCGTCCAGCAGTCCGGCCGCGGCGAGCACGAAAGCCCCGGTGCACAGGGAAACCACGCGCGCGCCCGACTCGTGGGCCGCCCGCACCGCGGCCACCAGCTCGGCGGGCGGCTCCTCGCCGACGTCGGCCAGCGCGGGCACGATCACGGTGCCGACCCGCGCCAGCCGGTCCAGCCCGGCATCCGGCTCCAGCAGGAAGCGGCCGACCCGGACGGGGTGCGTGCCGCACACGCTCACGTCGTACCAGGGGCCGGGCAGCGCGGCCGGGACGGCACCGAACACCTCGCAGGCCAGGGACAGCTCGAAGTGCAGCATGCCGTCGGTGGCGGCGACCGCGACGGAGTTCATGTCCGAAACTGTACGGGTCTCGTCGTTCCGGACACTGGGCAGCGGGGCCCGCGCCGGACAGGATTGCCGCCATGGAGCACTTCAGGGGTCAGCAGGTGGCGGTGTTCGGGGCGTACGGGCACACCGGCCGGTTCGTGGTCGCGGAGCTGCGCGAGCGCGGGCACGTTCCGCTGCTCCTCGGCCGCGACGGGGACAAGCTGAGGACGATGGCCGGGCCGGAACTGGAGGCGCGGCAGGCGTCGTCCGACGACCCGGCGTCGCTCGACCGCGCACTGGACGGCGCCGCCGCCGTGATCAACTGCGCCGGGCCCTTCGCCACGACCGGTGCCCCGCTTATCGAGGCCGCGTTGCGCGCGGGCATCCCCTACGTGGACGTGGCGGCCGAGATCGAGGCGAACGTGGACACGTTCACGCACTTCGCGGAGCGCGCGGCGGGCGGGATGGTGGTGCCGGCGATGGCCTTCTTCGGCGGCCTCGGGGACCTGCTGGTCACCACCGCGATGGCGGACCGGACGGCGGCGGACGAGGTCCACATCGCCTACGGCCTGGACAGCTGGCATCCCACGGCCGGGACGCTCGCCGCGGGCGTGGTCTCGGGGCAGCGGCGCGGTGGCCGCCGGGTCCGCTACACCGGCGGACGGCTGCAGTACCACGACGACGCGCTGCCGAGGTCCGAGTGGCGGTTCCCGGCTCCGCTCGGCCCGCAGAACGTCCTCGGCGAGTTCACCATGGCCGACGTCGTCACCGTGCCCAGCCATCTGGCCGTGCCGGAGGTCCGGACGTACATGACCGTGCAGGGGGCCGCCGACCTGTCGGCCGGCTCGGCGCCGGTCGCCGTCGACGAGCGCGGGCGTTCCGCGCAGACCTTCGTCGTCGACGTCCTCGTTCGCACCGGTGGCGCGGAACGCCGGGTGAGCGCCCGGGGGCAGGACATCTACGCGGTGAGCGCGCCGCTCGCGGTGGAGGCGGTCGAGCGGGTCCTCACCGGCCGCACCAGGACCACGGGAGTCGCGTCGGCAGGCGCGATGTTCGACGCGCCGGACTTCCTCCGCGCGCTGTCACCGCACCTGTCGGTGGATGTTCCGGTGCGGAGCCGTTGACGCTGGTGCCAGAGTAATTCCCGTGCACGAGGACGTCGCCGAGATCCGGAAGCTGGCCGGGCTGGCCACCCCCATGGCGCTGCGGGTCGCGGTGACGCTGGGGCTTCCCGACCGGCTGCGCGGCGACGGCGCCGGAACCGAGGAGGTCGCCGCGGAACTCGGCCTGTCACCGGTGGCGCTCGGCCTCCTGCTGAACCACCTCGCGACGCTCGGGATCGTCGAACGCGTGCCGCACGGCTACCGGACCACCGGGTACGGCGCGGCACTGTGCACCGACGCCGACAACGGCCTGACCAACTTCCTGCACCTGGACCTGGCCGGTGGCCGCGCGGAGCTGGCGTTCGTCGAGCTCCTGCACAGCGTCACCACCGGCGAAGCCGGTTACGCCCGCCATCACGGCCGCGACTTCTGGGCCGACCTCGCCGGACACCCGCACCTGCGCGAGTCGTTCGACGAGCAGATGACCCGGCGCCTGCGCGAACAGGTCCCGGCCATCGTCGCGGGCTACGACTGGGGCCGCTTCACGACGATCGTCGACGTCGGCGGCGGGCGCGGCACCCTGCTGGCCGCGATCCTGGCCGCGCATCCCCGCCTGCACGGGCACCTCGTCGACCTCGACCCCACCGCGACGGAGGCGAGGCAGACGTTGCGCGCGGTCGCCGGCCGGGCCCGGACGACGGCCGCCAGCTTCTTCGACCCGCTCCCGCCGGGCGCGGATGCCTACCTTCTGTGCGACATCCTGCACGACTGGGACGACGAGCACGCCCACCGGATCCTGGCGCGCTGCGTGGAGGCCCTTCCCCCGGCGGGGCGCGTGCTGGTGGTCGAACCGGTCGGCGGCCGCCGCGCGAGCACCGAGTTCGACCTCGCGATGCTCACCATCTTCGGCGGCCGCGAACGACGGGTGGAGGAGTTCGAGGCCCTCGGGTCCGCCCACGGCCTCGTCCTCGGCACGGTGACCGACCTGACCGGGCAGCGGTGCCTGCTGGAGTTCCGGTGAACCGGCGCTGTGGTCGCCGGACACCTGATGGGCAGACAGGCTCCTTGAGCGGGAGTTCAGGCGTCCAGGGGTTCGCCGCGCCAACGCCAGTGGGTTTGTCGCGGACGGCCGGGTAGTTCGGCCCGGTTGGTGGCCCAAAGCAGCGCTGTCCATGGGTCCACGCCGGCGACGTCGGCGGCCGCGTGCGGGAACATCCGGGCGAGGACACGTGCGCAGAGGTCGCGTGGTGGGTTGAGGGTGAGACCGAGATTTCGTGCGATGTCTTCAGCGTGCACGAGAGTTTCGACGCATCCCATGCCCGCGAAGCCGGCGGGATCCGCGATGCCGGTGGGATGATAAGCGCGAACGGATGGCGCTGCCGTGCGTAGGGTCGCGGCGGGGATTCCGCCACCGGTCGCAGCGAACTCCAGCACTTCCGCCGGCGTAGCGTCTTCGTCTGCGGCGGCGAGGAAGCGAACGTAGCGGGTGCTGGGCTGGGCGATGAGCTGGCCGGCATAGGAGATCAGGCAATCGCCGATGTGTTCGGCGGTGTGCCAGCTGTCCCAGTCCCCCGTTCCGGGCGTTGCCCGCCAGTCTCGGTCAGTCGCTGGGCGCAGTGTCTCCGCCATGGTGGAGATTGCCACGTCAAGATCATCGGCAGTCATCGTCACGAGGGCCTCCGCGGCGCGTTGATGGCGATCACTTCGCAATGGTGCAGGAGCGGCCGAGAATCGCGGTGGCGAGAACCTCGTCTCCGAAGACCTGGCCCCATTCACTACCGGAACTGGCCCACGGCCCACCACCACTACCCGCTGACGGCATCCTCCTCAACGCCTACCTCGGCGTGTGGTTGCTGGGCTGCTCGCCGTCACCGCAGCCGGAACAGCACCCGAAACACCCCGAAGCGAAACTTGATTTGTTCCAGACAACTGGACTAGGGTTCATGGCGTGACGGCGGACCTGGAAGCGCAGCTGCGCGCGGTGTCGTTGCGGGTGACGCGCCCGCGGCTGGCGGTGCTCGCCGCGCTGCGGGAGCATCCGCATGTCGACACCGAAAGGGTCATCGCGCTGGTGCGGGACGAGCTTCCCACCGTCTCACACCAGGCGGTGTACGACGTGCTGCGCGCGCTCACCGACGCGGGGCTCGTGCGGCGCATCCAGCCCGCCGGCGCCAACGCGCGCTACGAGACCCGTGTGGGCGACAACCACCACCACGTCGTGTGCCGCTCCTGCGGCGCCATCGAGGACGTCGACTGCACCGTCGGTCACGCCCCCTGTCTCACCGCTTCGGACGACCACGGTTACATGATCGACGAAGCGGAGGTCGTCTTCTGGGGCACCTGCCCCGAATGCGCGGCCGCAAGCACCCCCCAATGATCGGCTAGCTCGGAAAGGCTGCAGATGAGCGACACCCAGGACAACACCCCGTCGAGCGCACAGGGGGTGGACAAGAAGGCGGCGGCCGGGTGCCCGGTCGCGCACGACTCCGTGACCTCCCACGGCAGTGAGAGCGAGAACCCGGCGATCGACTCGCCGACCCCGAAGTCGTCGGGGCGTCCGCACACCGTCCGGGACTGGTGGCCCAACCAGCTCGACCTCTCGGTGCTGCACGCCCACTCGTCGAAGAGCAACCCGCTGGGGCCGGACTTCGAGTACGCCAAGGAGTTCGCCAAGCTCGACGTCGACGCGCTCAAGCGTGACATCGAGCAGGTGCTCACCACGTCGCAGGACTGGTGGCCCGCCGACTTCGGCCACTACGGCGGCCTGATGATCCGCATGAGCTGGCACGCCGCGGGCACCTACCGCACCTTCGACGGCCGCGGCGGGGCGGGCGACGGCGGGCAGCGGTTCGCGCCGCTCAACAGCTGGCCGGACAACGCCAACCTGGACAAGGCGCGCCGCCTGCTGTGGCCGGTCAAGCAGAAGTACGGCCAGAAGATCTCGTGGGCCGACCTGCTGGTGCTCGCCGGCAACGTCGCGCTGGAGTCGATGGGCTTCAAGACCTTCGGCTTCGGCTTCGGCCGCGTCGACACCTGGGAGCCCGAGGAGATCTTCTGGGGCCCGGAGGACGACTGGCTGGGTGACGAGCGCTACGTCGCCGACACGGAGATGGTGCCCGAGCTGGGTGCCACCGAGATGGGCCTCATCTACGTCAACCCCGAGGGTCCCCGCGGCAGCGCGGACTACATGGCGGCGGCCCACTTCATCCGCGAGACCTTCGGCCGCATGGCGATGAACGACGAGGAGACCGTCGCGCTGATCGCCGGTGGCCACACCTTCGGCAAGACCCACGGCGCCGGCATCGCCGACGACCACGTCGGCCCGGAGCCCGAGGCCGCCCCGCTGGAGGCGCAGGGCCTCGGCTGGCTCAGCACCCACGGCACCGGCAAGGGCCCGGACACGATCACCAGTGGCCTCGAGGTCACCTGGACCGACAAGCCGACCGAGTGGAGCAACCGCTTCTTCGAGATCCTGTTCGGCTACGAGTGGGAGCTCACCACGAGCCCCGGCGGCGCCAAGCAGTACGTCGCGAAGGACGCGCCGGAGATCATCCCGGACCCGTACGACCCGAACAAGAAGCACAAGCCGACCATGCTCACCACGGACCTGGCGCTGCGGTTCGACCCGGTGTACGGGCCGATCTCCCGCCGGTTCATGGAGAACCCGGACGAGTTCGCGCTGGCGTTCGCCAAGGCGTGGTACAAGCTGCTGCACCGCGACATGGGCCCGGTCAGCCGCTTCCTGGGCCCGTGGGTCCCCGAGCCGCAGCTGTGGCAGGACCCGGTGCCCGAGGTCGACCACGAGCTGGTGGGCGACTCCGACATCGCCGCCCTCAAGGCGAAGGTCCTGGAGTCGGGCCTGACCACCGAGCAGCTGGTCTCCACCGCCTGGGCGTCGGCCGCGAGCTTCCGCTCCACCGACAAGCGCGGCGGCGCGAACGGGGCGCGGATCCGCCTGGAGCCGCAGCGCAGCTGGGAGGTCAACCAGCCCGAGCAGCTCGCGCCGGTCCTGGAGAAGCTCGAAGGCATCCAGCGCGAGTTCAACGAGGCCGGCGGCGCGAAGATCTCACTCGCCGACCTGATCGTGCTGGCCGGTTCGGCCGCCGTCGAGAAGGCCGCGCGTGACGCCGGCGTCGAGGTGACGGTGCCGTTCCACCCGGGTCGCACGGACGCCAGCCAGGAGCAGACCGACGTCGAGTCGTTCAAGTTCCTGGAGCCGCGTGCCGACGGGTTCCGCAACTACCTGCGTGCCGGGGAGAAGCTGCAGCCGGAGGTGCTGCTCGTCGACCGCGCGTACATGCTGAACCTGACGGCGCCGGAGATGACCGTCCTCGTCGGCGGCCTGCGTGCGCTCGGGGCCAACTTCGGGGGCAGCAAGCACGGTGTGTTCACCGAGCAGCCCGGCGTGCTGACCAACGACTTCTTCGCCAACCTGCTCTCGCCGGGTACCCGGTGGAAGGCGTCGGAGTCCGAGGAGAACGTGTACGAGATCCGCGACGTGAGCACGGACGAGGTGAAGTGGACCGCCACCGCGGTCGACCTGGTCTTCGGCTCGAACTCGCAGCTGCGTGCGCTGGCGGAGGTCTACGCCAGTGACGACGCCCGCGAGAAGTTCGTGGCGGACTTCGTCGCGGCCTGGACGAAGGTCATGGAGCTCGACCGCTTCGACCTCGCCCGTTCCTGATCGCACTCCCCCGGCGAGCCCGGCCGATCCCCCCGGATCGGCCGGGCTCGTTCCCTTTCCGCCCCCGCGGCGGGAAGATGCGGACGTGAGCTTCTTCGTCCGCGCCCGGTTCGAGGTGCCGCCGCGGCGGCGGGCCGAGTTCGAGCAGCTCGCACTGGCGCTGCGGGAGCAGGCGCGGGACGAGCCCGGCACCCTCACCTACCGCTGGTTCTCGGCGGGCCAGGGCAGCTACACCGTGATCGAGCAGTACACCGACCCGGCGGCGGGGGTGGCGCACAACCAGCGGGCGGCCGCCCTGCTGGAACGGGTCGCCGGCTGCGCGGAGCTGATGGCGGCCGAGATCTACGGCTCCGTCGACGACCGGCTGCGGAGCTGGGCGGCGGCTCAGCCGCAGGTCACCGTCCTCCCGGAGGTCCCGCAAGACTAGGCGGCCGCCGGGTACGCGGCCGTGAGCTCCTCGCGGGCGGCGGCCAGCGCGGCGAGATCCGCGCCCACCGTCGCGTCGATGAACTCCTGGACGCGCTCGTTCGCGAACTCCTCCAGCACCGGTCCCTTCTCCAGCGCCACGGCCTGCGCGACGAGGCCACGCGCCACGCCCGGCGACGCCTCGTAGCGCGCCCGGCCGAGCAGGTGCACCGCGCGGTGCAGGTCGACGCTGAGCGGATCGGCGGTGAACTGGTACCGGGCGCCGATGGTGAGCACCGCCGCGTCCGACCGCGTCGTGCGCTGGCGGATCCGCGCCACCGCCTTCGTGACCTGCTTGCGCGCCGACCGGGGCGGCTGCTCTCCCCACAGCAGGTGGATCAGCGTGTCGATGTCCACCGCCCGGTTCACCCGCAGCACCAGCAGCCCGAACAGGCAGCGGTCCACGCCGCGCCCGAGCACGACCTCCCCGTCGGGGAAGTCCACTTCCACGTCACCGAAGATCCGGTAGGTCGTCGCAGTGCCCATCGCAGTGCCCATCGAGACCGTCCTCCCACGTGATCACCCGCTGCGGCGATCGTGAGCCGGGGCGCGGACCGCGACAAGGACACTTGGGGAAGACTTGAGGAACTTGCCCGAACGACCGGCGCCGGACGTCCGCGCGCCTGCCACGCCCGCCGGACATGAGCGGAGGCGGCCGCCGTTCCGCGGGGAACAGCGGCCGCCCGTGTTCAGCTGTGCGCCACGGTGAGGGAGTAGAACTTCACCTTGGCGCCGTTGCTGGTGCTGCTGGACGAGGACTGGTTGTAGTCGCCGGCCTTGAAGTACTGGTGGTAGGCGGAGAAACCCGACGCGATCGGGTACGAGTTCGCCTGGCCGTTGACCGTCACCTGGATCTTGCCGCCGACGATCGCGATCACGTAGCTCCACTGCGTGCCGAGCGGCACGTTCGTCAGCGTGTGCAGCGTCTGCCCGCCGCTGGGCGAGTTCTCCAGGCCCAGCACCACGTCACCGTTGGCGTGGTAGTACAGCTCCAGCAGCGGTTTCGTCGACGAACCGCCGCTGCCGAGGTGGATCTGGCCGACACAGACGTTCGACGTCACCGAGACGACGCGCAGCCGCGCGGACAGCGTGTGCGTGCCGGACAGCGACCAGTCGGCGGCGCTGCCGTTGGAGTTCATCTCCCGCAGCTCGGTGCGCGCGTAGTTCGAGTTCGGCGTGGTCACCCCGGATTCGGGATCCCAGAAGGTCATCGACCCGTCGTTCTTGTCGGTCCAGAAGTACGCCGGGTTGCTGTACCCGTTCGCGCCCTTCAGCTGCGACGGGCCGATCGTCGTCGGCGAACCCGGCGAGCCGATCGGCAGCTGCAGCTCCCACACCGACAGGTCGAAGTTGCCGCCCGGCGCGACGTCCGGGTTCAGCGCGGCGCTCGCGGACGCCGGGGCCGCGGCGAGTGCGGTGGTGACGGCGAGGGCGCCGCCCGCCAGCATCGCCAGTGTCCTGCTCCGTCCGCGACGGGTCCTGCCGTTGACTGCCTCCACGGAACACACTCCTTCGGGTCAGCCCCTCCACGCCTCACGGTAGGGAACGGCGGTCGAGTTTGTAAAGAGTCTTTCCGTATAAGGTCTGGACCATAGCGGTGATGGCAGACGGCACCCGCGGTGCGGCCGGAGCTGGTTTCGGGGCTCCTGCTGGCCAACACCGGCGCGCACATGCGCGGGGACGTGGACAGCATCCTCGGCACCATCGCGACCGCGTGGGGTCCAGGCCTGCACGCCGCCGTGCTCGACCGGTCGTTCGCGGAGCCGGTGCCGCCCGCGTTCCGCCAAGCAGCCAGCGGGACCGCGACCTGACGCCTGACCTGCCGGGGATCGCTTGCCCCGCAACGGTTCTGCACGGCGTGCACGATCGCGCCCGCTCGTTCGCCGACGCCGAGACCCTCGCGGCGCGACTGCCGGACTGTGAGCTGCGCACCGTCCACACCGGACACAACCCGGTGTGGGAGGACGCTCCGGCGGCCGCCGCCGCGGTGCGCGACCTCCTCACTCGGGCCGCCCGCTGACCCCTATTTCGGCGCCATCCGGATGGCGCCGTCGAGGCGGATGGTCTCGCCGTTGAGCATCGGGTTCTCCACGATGTGCCGGGCCAGCGCGGCGAACTCCGCCGGGTCGCCGAGGCGGGCGGGGTGCGGCACCTGCGCGCCCAGCGACGCGACGACGTTCTCCGGTGCCCCCGCGAACAGCGGGGTGTGGAACAGTCCGGGCGCGATCGTGACCACGCGGATCTTCAGGCTCGCCAGGTCCCGCGCGATCGGGAGCGTCATCCCGACGATGCCGCCCTTCGACGCGGAGTACGCGGCCTGCCCGATCTGCCCGTCGAACGCCGCCACCGATGCCGTGTTGACGATGACGCCGCGCTCCTCCCCCACCGGCTCGGTGCGGGAGATGCGCTCGGCCGCCAGGCGGATCACGTTGAACGTGCCGACCAGGTTCACGGTGAGCACCTTCGTGAACGCGTCCAGCGGGAACGGGCCCTGCTTGCCGACCGTCCGGTGCGCGTTCCCGATCCCGGCGCAGTTCACCGCGATTCGCAGGTCACCCAGCCCGTCGGCGGTGTCCAGCGCGGCGGTCACCTGCGCCTCGTCGGTGACGTCGGCCGCGGCGAACACCACCCCGTCGCCGAGCTCCCGGGCCACCTCCGCGCCCCGCGACGACGGCAGGTCCACGATCACGACCTTCGCTCCCCGGCCGTGCAGCTCCCGCACCGTCGCCTGCCCCAGCCCGGAGGCACCCCCGGTGACGAGGGCGACCGCGTTCCCGACCTCCATACCGGACGCTCCTTCCCGTTGTGACGAGTTCCCCGCCCCCGGCGGGGCACGCTCCCGATCATGCCCCGGCGGACGCCGGAAGCCGAGGGTTTTCACGGAACCAGCACGTCGGCGAGCCGCTGCTGCCGGTCACGCAGCGCCAGCACGGCGGACGGAGTAGTGACGGACCGCCGCACCGGCGGCAGGATGGGCCTCGGGAGAAAGCGCTTTCCGCCGCGCCCGCGGCACCGGGAGAAGGAGAACACCGATGTCCCAGCACTCTCGACGACTCTTCCTCGGCGCGGGCGCCGCGCTGTCCGCCGCTCCCCTGCTGCACCCTCTGACCGCGAGCGCCGCGCCCGCCGCGCGCGCTGGTCAGGTGCTGCTGCGCGACACGTTCGGCGCGATCAGCGGCTGGCAGCGGCACGGCACCGTCATGAGCCAGTCCCTGCCGTGGGAGACCTCGCTGCTGCAGGATCCGTGCCTGGTCTACGCGACGGGCGGCGGGCCGCGGTTCAAGATGTGGTACGGCTCGCTGTACTACGTCGGCTACGCCACGAGCGAGGACGGCGTCACCTGGACCAGGGCCGCGGAGCCGGTGCTGTCCCGGACACTCGACACCGAGCACAACAACCTGAACCAGCCCAGCGTGGTGTACCTCGACGGCACGTGGCACATGACGTATTTCGGCGTGGACGCCGAGGGCAGGGGCCGCGTGCACTACGCGTCCGCGGCGCAGCCGGGCGGGCCGTGGACCAAGCACGGCGTCGTCCTGGAGTCGACGATGCCCTGGGAGGACGACTACATCTACAACTCGGCGCTGTACTACGACCCGCGCGAGCGCACGTGGAAGATCTGGTACACCGCCGGGAAGATCGCCTCGGCGGGCGGTGAACCCGAGTACATCTGCTACGCCACCGCGAAGAACGCGGCCGGCCCGTGGACGAAGTACGCGGGCAACCCGATCGTCCGGCCGATGCGCGACGGCGGCTGGGCGTCGTTCGGCATCGGTGGTCCGAACGTCCGCCGCACGGCCGACGGCGGGTACGAGATGCGCGTGCTGGGCTGGCAGGCGGACTACCCGTCCCGCGGCGGGAAGCTGCTCTCGCGCGACGGGATCTCCTGGCACCTGGAGCGCGCGAACCTCGACCTCGACCTCGGCGTGGCGGGTGGCCCCGAGGACGGGATGATCTACCGCCAGTTCGTGGTGCGGCACGAGGGCACCGACTACGTCTACTACAACGCGAAGAACAACCGCCCCGGCTGGAACGAGACGATCGAACTGGCGGTGTGGCGCGACGGGCAGGAGATCGTCGACCCCGCGAAGTGGACGATGACGCAGGGCACGGCGATCCCGAGCGGCGCGTCGTTCGAGGTCGGCGGAAACCGCGTCACGTCACTGGGCAACGCGGTCTCCGGTGCCACGCAGACGTTGCAGGGCAACGTGGTGATCCCGGTACTGGACTACGAGCTGGCGGCCGAGGTCACCCCGCACAGCAGCGCCGTGGCCGACCGCGACGCGGTGTTGATGACGCGCTGCACCGACCGCCAGAACTACTACTACGCGGGCATCGCGTCGTGGGGGCAGCAGTACGCGATCGGGGTGCTGGCCGACGGGGTGAACACGAAGCTGGCGGGCACCGGAACGGCGTCGGACATCGCGCCGGACGTCCCGCACCGGCTGCGGTTCGCGGTGCAGGGCTCGGCGTTGACGCTGTACGACGACGACCGCGTGGTGCTGTCCGTTGTGGACCCGACGCTGATCCCGCCGCGCAGTTACGTCGGGTTGCAGAGCTCGACCCCGGCGGGCCGCACCTCGTTCGGGGAGGTGTCCGTGCGGGCACTGTGACAGCGGCCGGCGATTGACTCGCCCCGCCGGGGCTTCCTAGAGTCGAGCTCCTGGGCTCGCCCGAGGAGGAACCGATGAAGCGCCCGATCCGCATCGCCAACTTCTCCGGCTACCTCGGCGACCGCTTTACGGCCCTGGACGAGGCGGTGGCCGGTGACCCGGTCGACGTGCTGATGGGCGACTACCTGGCGGAGGTCACGCTCGCCGCGCTCGCCGGGCGCCACCGCCAGGACCCCGGTCTCGGCTACGTCGAGTACTTCCTCGGCCAGCTGCGCCCGAACCTCCGCGCGCTTGCCGGACGCGGGGTCAAGGTGGTCACGAACGCGGGCGGCTTCAACCCCGCCGGGCTCGCCACCGCCGTGCGCGAACTCGCCGAGGCCGAAGGGGTCACGCTCACCGTCGCCCACATCGAGGGCGACAACGTCGTCTCCCGGCTCGGCGAGTACGCCGGCGCCGGGCACCGGCTGGAGCACCTCGACACCGGGCAGCCGTTGTCGTCGTGGGGCGTGGAACCGTTGGCCGCCAACGCCTATCTCGGTGGCTGGGGCATCGCGGCCGCGCTCGCCGAGGGCGCGGACATCGTGGTCTGCGGGCGCGTCACCGACGCCTCGCTGACCGCCGGGCCGGCGGCGTGGTGGCACGGCTGGCGCCCGGACGACTGGGACGCGCTGGCCGGGGCCGTCGCCGCGGGACACGTGATCGAATGCGGCCCGCACGCCGTGGGCGGCAACTTCTCGGGCTTCACGCGGATCGCGAACGGGGTGACGCCCGGCTTCCCGATCGCGGAGATCGCCGCCGACGGCAGCAGCGTGATCACCAAGCACGCGCGCGACGGCGGCGAGGTCACCGTCGACACCGTGACCGCGCAGATCGTGTACGAGATCCAGGGCCCGCGCTACCTCAACCCCGATGTCACCGTGCACCTGGACACCCTGCGCCTGCACCGGGAAGGGCCCGACCGGGTGCGCATCTCGGGCGTCACCGGGTCGCCGCCCCCGCCGACGACGAAGGTCGCGGTGTTCGGCCTGCTCGGTTTCTCGCTCGTGAACACGGTCTACGTCACCGCGCCGGACGTCGACGCCAAGATCGAGCTGCTGCGTGCGCAGCTCACCCGGGACCTCCCCGACGGGATCGAGGACCTCGACCTCACCAGGATCGGCACGGCCGCGGAGGATCCCGAGACCCAGTGGGACGCCACGGTCGCGCTGCGGGTGATGGCGACCGCGAAGGACCGTGAAACGCTGGTGCGGCTCAATCTTCCGCAACGCCTGCTCAGCCTGTACCTGCAGAGCATTCCGGGCTTCTACCACGACGGCGGCACCACGATGCCCGGTTCGCCGCGGCCGCGCATCGACTACTGGCCCGCGACGCTGCCCGTGACCGCGGTGGCCCACCGCGTCGTGTTCGGCGACGGCCGCACGATCGAGGTGGCACCGCCGCCCCAGACCGCGCTTTCGCCGCAACCCGTGCACCCCGAACCGGTGGAAACGCCAGTGACACAACGGGTTCGCCGGGCGCCGCTGGGTGTGATCGCGCACGCCCGCAGCGGCGACAAGGGCGGCAACTCGAACGTCGGCGTGTGGGTGTCCGACGAGCGCGCGTGGCCGTGGCTGCGCACCGCACTGTCCACATCGGAGCTGCGCCGGCTGTTGCCGGAGGTCAAGGACCTCGACGTCGTGCGGCACGAGTTCCCGCACCTGCGGGCCGTGCACTTCGTGCTGCGCGGTCTGCTCGGCACCGGCGGCTCGTCGAACCTGCGGGTCGACCAGGTGGGCAAGGCGATCGGCGAGTACCTGCGGGCCC
>NZ_JACHWH010000017.1 GCF_014191255.1 Amycolatopsis bartoniae | reverse complement strand
ACGGCTGGTCCGCCACCTGCGGCACCAGCACCTGCGGCGCACCGGCCCGGGCCGCGGTGACCGTCGTGCCCGCGCCGCCGTGGTGCACGACCGCGGCCACCCTGCGGAACAGCTCCTGCTGGTTGACCTCGCCGACGGTGAAGCAGTCGTCCCGGTCGTCGACAGGGGTGAGCCCGGCCCAGCCGCTGCCCAGCAGGACGCGGCGGCCCTGCGCCCGGACCGCCTCGACGACCGTCCGGGAGACCTCCGCCGCCTCGGTGCCCCGGATCAGCATGCTGCCGAAGCCCACGTAGACCGGCGCCGCACCGGCCGCGAGGAACGACTCCAGCTCGGCCGGCAGCGGGCGATCATCCGGCCGGATCCACGCCCCCGTCTGCACCACGCCCAGCTCCGCCGCCTCCTGCCCCGCCCCCGGCAACCGGCGCTCCTCTGACCGGACCCGCGCCTCGGTCTGCACCGTGCCCAGCTCCGGCGCCGCCTGCCAGGGGCCCAGCACCGGGTCCGCCGCCAGGAACGGGCGCCGCGTCAGGACGTGGGACCGGATGTCGCTGACCGGCGGCAGACCGACCGACACCCGGTGGGCGTTGATCGGTTCGCCCAGCAGCTTGTGCAGGTGCTCGGCCTGCAGCTTCCACAGCACCAGGTTGTCGGTCTCGCCCTCCGGGACCACCTGACCGGGCCACGGAGCCGGCCGGCGGTGCGGGGAGGGCAGGTTGGACGGGGTGAAGGACGCGAACGCGTACCGGATCCCCAGCTTCTCCGCCGCCGCCTGGGCCCCGGCCACCGCCGGGAGTGAGCCCGTCGCCAGCACCGCCACGCAGCCCTCCCCTGCCGCCGCGCAGCCTTCGCCCGCCGCCACACCGCCTTCGCCCGCCGCCACACCGCCCTCGTCCGCCACCACACCGCCCTCGTCCGCCACCACACCGCCCTCGTCCGCCACCACACCGCGCCCGGCCGCCGCAACTCCGCCTTCGCCCACCGCCACACCGCCCTCGTCCGCCGCCACACCGCGCCCGGCCGCCGCAACACCGCCCTCCCCCGCCGCCACACCGCACCCGGCCGCCGTCATGACCGCGTCGTACGCCGAGGCCGTCAGGTCCGCGGCGAGGTCCGACAGGGTCACCGGCGCCTTCCCCGTCGCCGCGCCCGTGGCCAGTGCCTGGATCGGCTTGCCGACCGGCGTCAGCCGGGCCCCGGCCCCCTCCACCAGCTCCGCGAAGTCCGGCGGGGCGCACACCCGCACCTCCGCGCCCAGGTCCCGCAACGCCACCGCCAGCCCCACCACCGGCTCGACGTCCCCGCGCGACCCGTACGTCATCAGCAACACTCGCACTCCGCGACTCCCATTTCCGCAGGTTCTGCCTGTCGGGCGGGAATTCTTCGCGATCACCCGGGTCTTGCCGCAAGCCCCCCTGTGCGCTATATGTTGAAGTGGGGAGAGGAACACCCCCATTTCGCCAGGGCGCCGCCAGAGCGTTCACCTCCCGTGCCGCGTGTGCGGCGTTCTCCGCCACCTCGCCCGCCACGCCGCAGGGCGCGGATCGAGCTGATCCTCCGTTCGCCGCAACGGTTTCCCGTTCTCTCGGCGTAACGGGTTGCGGCGGCGCGCTTTCGCTCTGCGTCAGGCGTCACAGAAAGAGGTATTCGCAATACCTCTTTGAGTAGCGTCGAAGGTGCCACGGCAGTTCGAGCCCGGGAGGATTCCCTTGCTGTCCACCAGATCCGCCGCCGTCGTGCGGGCCACCCTCCCCGCCGTGCGCGAGCACGGCACCGCCATCTCAGCCGCGTTCTACGAGTCGATGTTCGCCGCCCACCCCGGGCTGCTGAACCTGTTCAACCGCGGCAACCAGGCGAACGGCGAGCAGCGGCGGGCGCTCGCGGGCTCGGTCGTCGCGTACGCCGAACACCTGCTGGGCGAAGGAAAACCGGGCATCGACGCCGTGGTCGGCCGGATCGCGCACAAGCACGCCTCCCTCGGCATCCGCCCCGAGCAGTACACGGTGGTGGGAAAACACCTGATCGGCGCGGTCGGCGAGGTCCTCGGCGACGCGGTGACGCCCGCCGTGGCCGCCGCGTGGGAGGAGGTCTACTGGCTGTTCGCGGTCCGGCTCATCGCCGCCGAGACGCGGCTGTACCAGCAGCACGGCGTGGACCCGGCGGACGAGCTGCCGCGCTGGCGGGTCACCGGCAGGCGGCAGGAAGCCGAGGACGTCGTCTCCTTGCGGCTCTCCCCGCTCGAAGGCCCGGTCCCCCAGCACCTTCCGGGCCAGTACGTGACCGTCGCCGTCGACCTGCCGGACGGCGGCCGCCAGGCCCGGCAGTACACGATCTCCCACGCGGCGGGCAATTCGACTCTGCGCATCACGGTCCGGAAGGTCCGCGGCACGCCCGACGGCGTGGTTTCCGGCATCCTCACCTCGCAGGTCCGGGCCGGTGACGAGCTGCGGGTGAGCCGGCCGTTCGGCGACGCCGTCCTGGACGAGGGCACCGAGCCGCTGCTGCTCGCGAGCGCCGGGATCGGGATCACCCGGACGGCCGCGCTGCTCGAACACGTCGCACGGCACCAGCCCGGTCGCGAGGTGCTGGTGGTGCACGCCGAACGCGAACCCGGCCGGTACGCACTGGCGGACCACATCGAGCACTACGGCGCCCAGCTGGCCTCCTTCCGCCACCTCGTCTTCTTCGACGAGGACGCGCCGTCGGCGGACCAGCGCGGCCCGGTGCGTCCCGACGAGATCGAGCTGCCCCCGGGCGTCACCGCGCACCTGTGCGGCCCGATCGGGTTCATGCGCGACCTGCGGACGTCCCTGCGCATCCGGGGGGTGCCCGCCGAGCGGATCCACTACGAGGTCTTCGGCCCCGACCTCTGGGCCACGGACGCCGCGGACCTGCCGGCTCCGGCCGCGCGCTGACCGCCGTGCAGCTCAACCGCGCCACCGACATCTCGCTGCGCATCCTCATGCTGGCCGCGGCACAGCGCCGGGTGCTCACGATCGACGCGCTGGCGGACGCACTGAACGTGCCGCGAAACCACGTCGCGAAGGTCGTGCAGCGGCTGCAGCGCCAGGGCTGGCTCGAGACGACCCGCGGCCGCGGCGGCGGGATCACGCTGCCCGAGGCCACGCTGGACGTGTCGGTCGGCCTGATCGTCCGCCACGGCGAGCGGCAGACCGAGGTCATCGCGTGCGAGGACCCGCCGTGCCCGCTGCGCACCGCGTGCCGGCTCCGCAGTGCCCTGCGCTCGGCCCAGGAGGCGTTCTTCGCGGCACTGGACCCGCTGACCCTGCGGGACCTGCTCGCGGAGCCGACCGGTCCGGCGCTGCTCACCCTGCTGCCGCTGCGCCCGGCCGCGCGCGCAATGTCCAAACAGGAGGTTTGACTGTCCTGAATGTACTGGGGCCCGAGCCCGGTTCATCACTGGTCGTGCTCGGCGCGGGTCTTGACGCCTTCCGGTCCCCGGGCTACCTTCTGCGAACCCGCAATTGGCACACGAGCAGACCATTGAGGGAGTCCCGTGGACGAGGACAGCGCCCGGCTGCACCAACTCGGTTACGCCCAGGAGCTCAGGCGGACGATGTCGGCCTTCTCGAACTTCGCCGTCTCGTTCACGATCATCTCGATCCTGTCGGGCTGCCTGACGCTCTACGGGTTCGGCCTCAACACCGGTGGCCCGGCCGCGATGATCTGGGGCTGGCCGCTCGTCGGGGTGTTCGTGGTCCTCGTCGGCCTCGGCATGGCCGAGGTGTGTTCGAGCTACCCGACCGCGGGCGGGCTCTACTACTGGGCGGCGAAGCTCGCACCGCCTCGGTCGGCCGCGGCGTGGGCGTGGTTCACCGGCTGGTTCAACCTCGTCGGGCAGGTCGCGGTCACCGCGGGCATCGACTTCGGTGCCGCGTTGTTCCTCAACGCGTTCCTGGACCTGCAGTTCGGGTTCGCCGCGACACCGGGGCACACGATCCTGCTGCTCGCGATCATCCTGGCAGTGCACGGGCTGCTGAACACGTTCGGCGTGCGGCTGGTGGCGATCCTCAACAACGTCAGCGTGTGGTGGCACCTCGTCGGCGTCCTGGTGATCGTGGCCGTGCTGGTGTTCGTGCCGGACCGGCACCAGCCCGCGTCGTTCGTGTTCGGGCACTTCGTGAACAACACCGGCTGGGGCTTCGCGCCGTACGTGTTCGCGCTCGGGTTGCTCGTCGCGCAGTACACGCTCACCGGGTACGACGCGTCGGCGCACATGACGGAGGAAACCCGCAACGCGGCGAAGGCGGGCCCGCGCGGCATCGTCAACTCGATCCTCGTGTCGCTCGCCGCGGGCTGGATCCTGTTGCTGGGCCTCACCTTCGCGATCCAGGACTACGACGGCGCGGTGCACTCCGGCACCGGCGTGCCGCCCGCGCAGATCTTCATCGACGCGGCGGGCGCGACCACCGGTAAGTTCCTGCTGCTGATCGCGATCGGCGCGCAGCTGTTCTGCGGCATGGCGTCGGTGACAGCGAACTCGCGGATGATCTACGCATTCGCCCGCGACGGCGCGATCCCGGGATCCCCGCTGTGGCACCGGATCAACAAGCGCACCCGCACGCCGACCAACTCGGTGTGGCTCGCGGCAGTGGGCGCACTGATCCTCGCGCTGCCGTACCTGTGGAGCGCGACCGCGTACGCGGCGGTCACGTCGATCGCGACCGTCGGGCTCTACGTGGCGTACGTGATCCCGGTGTTCCTGCGAGTGCGCAAAGGCGACGGGTTCGAGCGGGGACCCTGGCACCTCGGGCGGTGGGGCAGGCCGGTCGGCGTCGTCGCGACCGGGTGGGTGGTGGTGATCTTCGTGTTGTTCATGCTCCCCCAGGCGGCACCCGTCACGGTGGGCACGTTCAACTACACCCCGGTCGCGTTCCTCGTCGTGCTCGGCGGCGCGGCGGTGTGGTGGTTCGCCTCGGCGCGGAAGTGGTTCACCGGGCCGAAGGTGCAGGGCTCGGCGGCGGAGCTGGAAGCCGTGGAGGAGGACCTCCGGGCGGTGTGAACGCCTCGCGTCACCCGAACGGGACGGTGAAAACCGCGTCGCCGCGAGTCCGGTGGCAGGGTGCCGGGTACCCGGATGGTTCCTCCCACCACGACCGAGGAGCAGACGATGACCAGCACCGAAATGCCCGCCGTCCACGAATGCACGGTGACCGGCTGTTCGTACAACGACGACGGCTGCCACGCCTTCGCCATCACCGTCGGCGGAGACGACGGCGCCGCCGACTGCGCCACCTTCGTCCCGCTCAGCCGCAAGGGCGGCCTGGACAAGGTGGTCGCCCAGGTGGGTGCCTGCTCGCGCACCGACTGCCGGTTCAACTCCGCACTGGAGTGCTCGGCCTCCGGCGTGCGCGTCGCCCCGGGCGCGGGCTCGCACTCGGCCAACTGCCTCACCTACAGCCCCGCCTGAGCCCACACCGGCGGTTTCTCCGATGACCGCGGGCCGCCGCACGCCCGACACTGTGGGATCCCCTTTCCCATCCCACGGAGGTAGACGTGCGGATCCCCATCCGGTCCCTGGCCGCGGCAGCGGGCCTGCTGCTGGCCACGGTGCTCCCCGGCGCCGCCCACGCGGCGGCCGCCCACCCGACGATCACGCTGCCCCCGGCGGGCAGCCACGGTTTCCCGTTCCTCGCCGCGGCCGAGGACCTCGGGTCGTTCGGCTACACCGAAAGCGAATACTTCTTCTCGGGCACCGCGACCGCCTACGCCAAGGCCGGGCTCTGGGGTTCCGACGGCCGCTGGACCGTGCGGCCCGCGAGCACGGCCGGCTACCGCAGCCGCCTGCTCGTGCGCCGCCCGGCCGATCCGGCGAAGTTCAACGGCACCGTCGTCGTCGAATGGCTCAACGTCAGCGGCCAGCTCGAACTGTCCCCGGACTACTGGTTCGAGCGTGACGAGCTGC
Organism: Amycolatopsis bartoniae; assembly: GCF_014191255.1. Lineage (GTDB taxonomy): Bacteria > Actinomycetota > Actinomycetes > Mycobacteriales > Pseudonocardiaceae > Amycolatopsis_E > Amycolatopsis_E bartoniae. The sequence continues at coordinate 73,806 of NZ_JACHWH010000017.1, read as the reverse complement.
TGCGCCGCGGTTACGCGTGGGTTGGCGTCTCCGCGCAGGCGGTCGGCGTCAACGGCGGGCTCGGGGAGATCCAGGGCCTCAAGGGCTGGGACCCGGCGCGCTACGGCAGCCTCGTGCACCCCGGCGACGCCTACTCCTACGACATCTTCTCCCAGGCCGGGCAGGCGCTGCGCACGCCGGACGGCCCGGACCCGCTGGGCGGGCTGGCGGTGCGGACCGTGCTCGCGGACGGCGAATCGCAGTCGGCGGGCTTCATGACGACCTACGCCAACGCCGTGCAGCCGGTGTCGAACGTCTACGACGGGTTCCTGATCCACAGCAACAGCGCGATCGCCGCGCCGATCAGCGGGTCGCTGCCGGACACCCTGTTCATGCCCAACCCCAGCCGCATCCGCACGGACCTGGCGGTGCCGACGTTCGTCGTGCTCACCGAGACCGACATCCCGGGCGCCGCGGCGGCCCGGCAGCCGGACACGGACCGCGTCGTGCACTGGGAGCTGGCGGGCACCTCGCACGGTGACCAGTGGGCGTACGACCTGGGGAACCCGACCCTGCTCAAGTCCGCCGGTTCCGCCGCGCCCCAGCCCGGCTGCGCCGCCGGCTCGGCGCCGTACAACGACGGGCCCGGGCACTACTCGATGGACGCCGCGCTCCGGCTGCTGACCGCCTGGGCGCAGGGCGGTCCCCGGCCCGCGAGCGGGGCGCCGCTGTTCGCCGACCTGCGCGACCCGGCCACGGGGCTGGCAGTGGGCGGCATCCGGCTGCCCGACGTCTCGGTGCCCACCCGCACGCTCACCGGACTGCGCGACACCACCGGCAGCGGCGTGTTCTGCGGGCTCTACGGCGCCCGCGACCCGTGGAACGGCGACGCCGACCCGTGGGACCGCCACAACGCCGGTGACCCGTCCGACCCGGTTCCGCCGCCCACGGCCGAGCCCGTGCTGAGCCGGCTCTACCCGACGCACGCGGACTACGTGGACAAGGTGCGGGCGGCCGCGCAGGCGTCCGTCGACGCCGGGTACCTGTTGCCCGAGGACGCGAGCACGATCGTCACGCAGGCCGAGAACTCCACGATCGGCGACTGAGGAGCGGCGTCACCCACCGGAGGAGAACCGGCCCCGGGAAACAGGTTCCCGGGGCCGGTTTCCGCTATCGGGTCACCACCACTGGTTCTTGGCGCCCGCCACGTAGTCCCACAGCTGCACGACGGTGCCGTTGCGGCCGCTGGTGTTCGCGTCCGCGTCCAGGTACCGGCCGCTGTAGACGTTCCGCAGCCGGGCGTACTGCTCCGGGATCACCGACAGGTCGAACCACTGGTTCTTCGCGGCCGGCACGTAGTCCCACAGCTGCACGACGGTGCCGTTGCGGCCGATCGTGTTCAGGTCGGCGTCGAGGTACCGGCCGCTGTAGACGTTCTGGAACCGGTAGTAGCCCTCCGGGATCTGCCGGATGTACCACGCCTGGTTCGCCGACGTGTTGTTGCAGTCCCACAGCTGGACCCGGGTGCCGTTGCGGCCGATGGTGTTCAGGTCCGCGTCCAGGCAGCGGTTCAGGTCCGAGGCCGGCCCGATGAGGTAGGCCTGCTCGTCGGCCTGGGTCGAGAACTGGCCCGCCTTCCCGGTGGCCTGCAGGTGGGCCGGCCGGATCGCCAGGCCCCCGAGCGACGTGACCGGGTCGCCGGCCGGCGTCGCCGCCGAGGCCGCGGGCGCGGCGACGAGCGTGGCCACCGCGGCCGCCAGAGACGCGGCCGCGAACAGCCGCTTGAGAGTACGCATCAAATCCCCACTTCCGAAGTCGGGGCGCCGTCCTTCCGCTGCCCCGACCGGCACCCCCGCCACAAGATCATTCCGCTCGGCGCGCCCGGCGTCGACCAGATTTCCGGACGGCTCAAAAGCCCTCGTCAGACGTGTAACGGGCGGGCAACACCGGCGACTCACAGATGCCGCCGCACCGGAGCACGTGCCGGGCGCGGGACCGGCGGGAGCACTGGGGGGCATAGCCGTGCGGATCGAGCTGGGGCCGCTGGACATCGCGCGGACCGCGCTGGCACCGGCCGCGGAGCCGTTGTGGGAGCTGGCCTGCAGCGTCCGGCTGCTCACCGCCGGTGACGGGTTCGCCTGGTGGCGGCGGCAGGTGCGGCCCCGCCTGCCGGAAAGCGTGCGCGTGCTCGAATGGCTCTACGCGGAGCCGGCACCGGGGTTCCTCCTGCCGCGCGCGACGGATCTCAGCGCCGGGCTCGCGGCCGTCCTGGAGACCCAGGCCCACCGGCTGCGCACCGAACTACGGGGCAGGACGGCGCCGGCCACGCTGCCGGCGTGGGCGGCCGCGCTGGCCGAAGGCGACGTGAGCAGCCTGCCGAAGCTGGTGCAGGCGATGCGCGAGTACTTCGAGGCCGCGGTGGAGCCGCACTGGGACACCGTGCTGGCCCACGTCGGGGCGGACCGGCAGCTGCGTGCCCACGTGCTGGCGGGCGAGGGGGTCGGCGCGCTGCTGACCGGTCTCGCGCCGGCGCTGCGATGGTCGGCGCCGGTGCTGTCCGCGGGCTCGGAAGACGAGCTGGTCGTGCCCGGGGGCGCGGGAATCGTGCTGACTCCGACGTACTTCGCGCTGCGGCCGCAGGTCGCGCTGTCGCCCGGCCCCGTGCGGCTGGGCTATCCGGCGCTGCCCCGGCCCGCCCGGCCCCGCACCTGCCCGCCCGACCGCGCGCTTTCGGCACTGCTCGGCCCCACCCGCGCGGCGGCGCTCACGGTCGTCGCGGCGGGCTGCAGCACGTCCGAGCTCGCCGCTCGGCTCGGCGTCACACCTTCGGCGGTCAGCAAGCACACCTCGGTCCTGCGTGCCGCCGGCCTGATTGCGACGCGGCGCGAGCGCAACACCGTGGTGCACACGCTCACCCCGCTGGGCCTGTCCCTGCTGGGCGACTGATACCGGCTGCGTTGCGGAAGGTTGAGCTTCCGCCCCGATTTCGCTACCATGTTTGATACGTTTCAAACGGGTGCCCACGTCAATGGCGACTGGGAGGTCCACATGGAGTCCAGCGAAGCGGTCGGCGTCACGCCCGCCGAGGACACCGGAGACGTCACGCGCCGGCACTGGAGGTGGTCGGTCCTCGCGGGCATGGCGTCGTACCTCGACGCCGGTTCGATCGTCGCGCTCGGGTCCGGGCTCGCGTTGTTCCAGAGCTACCTCGGGCTCAGCGACGGCGCGGTCGGCGCGCTCGCCGCGCTCGGGCCGAACGCGCTGGGCTGCGCGCTCGGGGCGTTCCTCGGCGGCAGGCTCGGCGACCGGCTGGGGCGCAAGCGGATCTACAAGTACGACCTGCTCGTCTACGGCGTCGGAATCCTGCTGATCGCGCTGGCGTTCAACGCGCCCATGCTCTTCGCCGGCACGTTCGTCGTCGGCGTCGCGGTCGGCGCGGACGTGCCCACGTCGCTCGCGCTGGTCGGCGAGTTCTCCCCCGCCAAGGCGCGCGGCAAGCTGCTCGCCTTCACCCAGATCGCGTGGAACGCCGGGCCCGTCGTGGTCCTGCTCCTCGCCCTCGCACTGTCCTCTTTGGACCTGCTGGGCATCAGGATCGTGTTCGCCATGCTGTTCGTGGTCGCGATCGTGACGTGGGCGCTGCGGCAGGGGCTCGCCGAGTCCGCGCGCTGGCGGACCGCCTCGACCGGGGCGACGGTGCACCGGGTGCGCGCGCTGTTCCGCGGCCGCCACCTGCAGGCGCTGCTGTGGACCGCGTCGATCTACCTGTTCTGGAACCTCGCCGCGGGCACCAGCGGCATCTTCACGCCCTACATCATCAAGACGCTGCGCGCCGGCAACCAGGCCGCGAGCGTCGCGCTGTCCTGCGCCGGGTTCGTGATCGGCATCCTCGTGACCGTGCTGTTCATGCGGCTGGTCGACCGCAGCCACCGGCACCGCCGCCTCATGTGGGGCGCGGGAGCGGTGATGCAGGTGCTCGCCTACGGGGTGTACCTCGTGTTCCCGTTCGCGATCCCGGTGATCATCGCGAACATCGTGTTGTTCGGCGTGGGCGCCGGGTTCGCGGGCGAGGCGATGTACAAGATCTTCAGCCAGGAACTGTTCCCCACCATGCTCCGCGGCACCGCGCAGGGCTTCACGTTCGGCGCCGCGCGGACGGTGCTCGGCGTGTGGAGCTTCTTCGTGCCGACGCTCGCCGGCGCGGGCATCGGGCCGGTCGCGGCCCTGCTCACCGTCTCGCTGTTCATCAGCGGCGTCGTCGGTTTCTTCTTCATGCCCGACACCGCGGGCAAGTCGCTGGAACAGATCGAGGCCGAACGTGCCGCCTGAAACCACCATTGGTCCCGTCCGGTTCGAGCACCTCGACGACCCGCTCGGCGTGGGCGTGTCCCGGCCGCGTCTGTCGTGGCAGGTGAGCACCGGCGACCCGGACTGGGCGCAGACGGCGTACGAGGTGGAGCGCGACGGCGAGGTGGTGCGGGTCGAGTCGGCGGAGCAGGTGCTCGTGCCCTGGCCGTTCGCGCCGCTCGCGTCGCGGGAGCGAGCGACGGTGCGGGTGCGGGTCGCTTCCGGTGGGGTGTGGTCGTCGTGGAGCGCACCGTCCACAGTGGAGTGCGGGCTGCTGTCTCCCGGCGACTGGTCGGCGCGGTTCGTCAGCCCGGCGGGCCTCGACGGGCCGGCGCCGATCCTGTCCCGTGCCTTCGTCCTGCGGCCGGGCGTGGTGTCGGCGCGGCTGTACGCGACCGCGCACGGGGTGTATCAGGCGGAACTGAACGGGCAGCGCGTCGGGGATCTGGTGCTGGCGCCGGGCTGGACGTCGTACCGGCACCGGCTGCGGTACCAGACCTACGACGTGACGCCGCTGCTCAGCGAAGGTGAGAACAGCCTGGACGTCACGCTGGGCAATGGCTGGTTCCGGGGCAGGCTCGGCTGGACCGGCGGCCGCGCGCACTACGGCGACCGCCTCGCGCTGCTGGCGCAGCTCGAAGTCACCTACGCCGACGGCACCCGGGAAACCATCGGCACCGACGAGACGTGGACCGCGCGCACCGGCGCCATCCAGGCCGACGACCTGTACGACGGCCAGCACACGGACTTCACGGCCGCCCCGGTGTCCGGCACCGTCGAGGTCGTCGACGCCGGCTTCGGCAGGCTCGTCGCGCCGGAAGGCCCGCCGGTGCGGGTCACGGAGATACTGCCGGCCGTGCGGACGTGGCAGTCCCCGTCGGGCCGGACGCTGGTCGACTTCGGGCAGAACCTCGTCGGCTGGGTCCGGCTGACCGTGCGCGGCCCGGGCGAGGTCACGGTGCGGCACGCGGAGGTCCTCGAAAACGGCGAGCTGTCCGTGCGCCCGCTGCGGTCGGCGAAGGCCACCGACACCTATGTGCTGCCCGAGGGCGTGCACACCGTCGAGCCGTGCTTCACCTTCCACGGCTTCCGGTACGCGGAGGTCACCGGTGCCGCGGAGTTCGAGGCGGAGGCCGTGGTCGTCGGCTCGGACCTGCGGCGCACCGGCTGGTTCGAGTGCTCGGACCAGGAGCTGGAGCAGTTCCACCGGAACGTGGTGTGGGGGATGCGGGGCAACTTCCTCGACGTGCCCACGGACTGCCCGCAGCGCGACGAACGGCTCGGCTGGACCGGCGACATCCAGATCTTCAGCCCCACCGCCACGTTCCTGTTCGACGCGGCGGGGTTCCTGTCGTCGTGGCTCGCCGACCTCGCCGCCGACCAGCACCCCGACGGCGCAGTCCCGTTCGTGATCCCCGACGTGCTACGCGACGCCGAGCCCACCGCGACCGCGTGGGGCGACGCCGCGGTGGTGGTGCCGTGGGTGCTGTACCGCCGCTACGGCGACGTCCGCGTGCTGGAGCGGCAGTTCGAGTCGATGCGGGGCTGGGTCGACAAGATCGCGTCGCTGACCACGGACGGCGTGTGGGCGGGCGGTTTCCAGTTCGGCGACTGGCTCGACCCGGACGCGCCGCCGGACGACCCGTTCGCCGCGAAGGCCGATCCCGACGTCGTCGCCACCGCGCACCTCGCGCGGTCGGCCGAGCTCGTCGCCGAGGCGGCCCGGGTGCTGGGCTACGACCCGGCACACTACGAGAAGCTCGCGGCCGCGACGCGGGACGCCTTCGCCCGGCACTACGTCACCGCGGCCGGCCGCGTGCTCTCCGACGCCCCGACGGTGTACGCGCTGGCTTTGGAGTGGGCGTTGCTGCCGACGGCTTCGCAGCGCCGGGCCGCCGGGGAGCGCCTGGCGGATCTGGTGCGTGCCAACGGTTTCCGCATCGCCACCGGGTTCGTCGGCACGCCGCTGGTGACGGACGCGCTGTGCGGGGCGGGGCGTCCGGACCTCGCCTGGCGGTTGTTGCTGGAGAAGAGCTGCCCGTCGTGGCTGTACCCGGTGACGATGGGCGCGACGACGATCTGGGAACGCTGGGACTCGCTGCTGCCCGACGGTTCGGTGAACCCGGGCGAGATGACGTCCTTCAACCACTACGCGCTCGGCGCGGTCGCCGACTGGATGCACCGCCGCCTGGCCGGGCTCGCCCCCGCGGCCCCCGGCTACCGGCGCATCACGGTCGATCCCGTCCTCTCCCCCGCGTTGGCTCACGCCGCCGCCCGGCACGTGACGCCGTACGGCGAGGCGGCGGTGGCGTGGCGGCGCTCGGACGGGCGAGTGGAGTTGGAGGTGACCGTGCCACCCGGCACACGCGCGACGGTACACCTGCCCGGCGGTTCGACCGTCGAGGTGGGGCACGGGAGTCACGTGTGGACGGTGGACGACCCGTACGCCGGGCGCTCACGTCCGGTGGAGACGGTGCGGGACGTGCTCGACTCCGCCCGCTGGGAGCAGGTCGTGGCGGTCCTGGTGGAGCACGGACTGGCCCACGACGCGGCCGGCACCGCCCGGCGCCTGGCGCGGTTCTTCGACAAGCCCGCGGCCGAGCTGCTGTTCCACCTCACGCGCGACCGCTTCGCGGGGCGGGACCCCGAGGTGGAACGGAAGCTGGCGGACCTGCTGGGGTGACCGCCGCACCGACGGTGAGCAGGCGCAGCGCGGCTTCCGACGGGGATCCGGGCTCCGCGGTGTACATCAGGATCCGCTGCCCCGGGTCGTCCGCGAGCAGCAGCGCTTCGAAGCCCAGGACCAGCTCCCCGACCTCCGGGTGCCGGAAGTGCTTCGTGCCCGAGACGCAGGTCGCGACCGGGTGCTTCGCCCACAGGGCCGCGAACTCCGGGCTGCGCATGGTCAGCTCGCCGATCAGCTCGGCCAGCTCGCGGTCGTCCGCGTGCCGCCCGGCGACGAGCCGCAGGGACGCGACCGCCCGCGCGGCCTCCTCCTGCCAGCGCACGTGGAGGTCGCGGTGGTGCGGGTCCAGGAACAGCATCCGGGTCAGGTTCGGCCGCTCGCCGGGCCGGTCCGGTGTGCCGAAGTCCAGGTGCCCGGCCAGCAGCAGGTGCCCCGGCCGGTTCCAGGCGAGCACCTCGTTCCGCACCCCGAGCACCACCGCGGGCACGTCACCGAGGGCGGTGATCAGCCGGCGGGTGCCGTCGCGCACCACCGCGGGCCGCGGCCGCCGTCGCGGCTTCGCCGGTGCCGGGCGGGCCAGGTCGTGCAGGTGCGCGCGTTCGTCGTCGTCCAGCCCGAGCGCACGGGCCAGCGCCTCGACGATCGCCTCCGACGCATGGCGGCTCTGCCCCTGCTCCAGCCTCGTGTAGTAGGTGACGCTGATGCCCGCGAGCTGCGCCAGCTCCTCTCGCCGCAACCCCGGCACGCGCCGAGTGCCGTACGACGTGAGCCCCACGTCCTCCGGGCTGACCCGGCCGCGCCTGCCCCGCAGGAATTCTCCCAGCTCCGTACCCGCCATGCCGCCATGGTGCCCCGGCTGCGGGCACCGTGGGTAACCCTGGCGGTGCCAGGCTGGCGCTGACTACCCGGAACCGGGTGCTGGCTGTCTCCCGCCGCGGCGACGAACGTCCGGAGGTATGACCACCACCGAACGAGGAACCGCCGGGATGACCGGCAGGCAGCGGTTCGTTCTCGTCCTGCTGCTGACCGCGGGCTTCACCCTGGCCGTCGACTTCTCCGTGCTCACCGTCGCCTTGCCCGCGATCGGCGCCGACGTCGGCTTCGCGCTGGGGAACCTGCAGTGGATCGCCACCGCGTTCGCGCTCTGCGCCGCCGGGTGCACCCTGCTGTTCGGCCGCGTCGCCGACCTGCTGGGCAGGCGCCGGGTGTTCCTCGCCGGGATGACGCTGCTCGGCGTGGCCTCGCTGGCGGGCGGCCTCGCGGTCTCCCCGGCGATGCTCCTCGCCGCCCGCGCCGCCCAGGGCCTGGCGACCGCGGCCGTCACCCCCGCCGCACTGGCACTGCTCACCACCTCGTTCCCGGAGGGGCCGCTGCGGGAACGGGCGCTGGGGCTCAACGGCTCGCTGATGGCGGCCGGGTTCACCGCCGGCGCGATCCTCGGCGGCGTGCTCACCGACCTGCTGAGCTGGCGGTGGGCGTTCTTCCTCAACGTGCCGGTGGCGGCGTTCGTGCTGCTGGCGGCTCCCCGCGTGCTCGACGAGCACCGCCCGGACCGGCGGGCGAAAGCGGACCTGCCGGGGGCGCTGACGGTCACCCTCGGCCTGCTGGCCGTCGTGTACGCGGCCACCACCGCGGGGGCGCGTTCCTGGGGTGACCCACGGGTGCTGCTGTCGCTGGCCGCCGGTGTGGTGCTGCTGGGGCTGTTCTAGCTCGTCGAGAAGCGGGCCGTCACGCCGCTCGTGCCGGTGCGCGTCCTCGGCCGGCGCAACGTCGGCTGGGGCAACTTCGCCGGGCTCCTGGCGTTCGCCACCGAGACGTCGCTGGTGTTCCTGCTGACCCTCTACCTGCAGGAGGTCCTGGGCTACTCGCCGCTCGCGGCAGGCCTGTCGTTCGCGGTGCTGGGTGTCGGCACGGTGCTCGGCGGCGTGGTGGGACCGCGGCTGATCGCGCGCGTCGGCACGCGGCGCACGCTCGTCACGGGGTTCACCACGCAGGCCGCCGCGACCGCCGTGCTCGTCCTGCTCGGCCCGGCTCCCGGCTGGATCGCGCTGCTGCTGGCCGCGACCTTCGCGGGCGGGGTCGCCAACCTCGTGGCGATCGTCGGCTTCCTGGTCACCGCCACCTCCGGGCTGCCCGACACCGAGCAGGGCCTGGCCACGGGTCTGACGACGATGAGCCAGCAGGTCGGGATCACGCTGGGCACCCCGGTCATGAGCGCCATCGTGACGGCCTCCGGCGCCAAGGTGCTGCACGGAATCATCACTGCGATCGGGGTGAACGCGGGACTCTGCCTCCTCACAGTGGTGTTGCTGCGGGTTTTCCTCCCGGACGCGACCAAGCGCCACTGAATAGGGCGTTATACACCCTCGATTCCCGACCTTCGGCGGGTTGACGGTGCCCGTTCCGGGCGGAAAGGATCGGAACGTACGTCTTGACAACGTTGTCACAGGAGGACACCGGAATGAGAGCGCGCCAGCGCGTCCTGACCAGCCTGCTCGCCGGGGTCACCCTGCTGGCCGCCGCGGCGCCCGCGGCGGCCACCGAGCAGGGGCCGCGGTTCGCCGACGACCCGACCACGCTGGTCGACACCTCGATCGGCAACAACGGTGACGGCACCACGTTCCCCGGCGCCACCACCCCGTTCGGGATGGTGCAGCTCAGCCCGGACACCCAGCTGAAGCAGTACGCGTCCTACGACTACGCGCAGGACACCATCCTCGGTTTCAGCCACACGCACCTGTCCGGCGTCGGCTGCCAGACCATGGGCAACTTCCGCTTCATGCCCACCACCGGCGCCGTCACCAGCTCCGACCCGGCGCAGTACGGCGCGAAGTTCAGCCACGCCAACGAAACCCGCGCGCCCGGCTACTACGGCGTGAAGCTCGACAACGGCATCGACGCCGAGCTGACCGCGACCCAGCGGACCGGGCAGCACCGCTACACCTACCCGGACACGGCCACCAGCGAGAACGTCCTCATCGAGGTCGGCGAGAGCAACGGCTACACCTACGCCGGCGACGTGCACGTGGTCGGCGACGACACCGTCGAGGGCTGGCTGCAGGGCGGGAACTTCTGCTGGGAGACGCAGAAGGAGCGCTACAAGATCTTCTTCAGCGCCAAGTTCGACCGCAAGTTCACGAGCTTCGGCACCTGGACCGACAACAAGCTCACCCCGAACCAGCGCGACGCCTCCCTCGGCAGCCAGCGCACCGGGGCGTGGCTCAGCTTCGACCCGGCTGCGGGCAAGCAGGTCGGCGCCTCCGTCGGGCTGTCGTACACCTCGATCGACGGCGCGCGGCTCAACCGCACCGCCGAGCAGCCGAAGTCCTTCGACAAAGCGAAGCAACAGGCGCACGACACCTGGCTCGGCGAGCTGAACCGGATGCGCGTCGCGGGCGGCACCACCGCCGACCAGCGCACCTACTACAGCGCGCTCTACCGGTCCCTGCTGCACCCGTCGGTCGGGTCCGATGTGGACGGTGCCTACCGCGGGTTCGACGACCAGGTGCACCGCAGCCGCGACACCTACTACCAGATGTTCTCGCTGTGGGACACCTACCGTTCGCAGAACCAGCTCGTCGCGTTGCTGCATCCGGACAAGGCCGCGGACATGACGAAGTCGATCCTGAAGATCTACCAGGACGGCGGCTGGGTGCCGCGCTGGGCGCTGGCCAACGGCGAGACCAACGTGATGAGCGGCGACCCGGTGACGCCGTGGGTGGTCGACAACTACCGCCGCGGCCTGCTCGACGACCGCACCGCGCGCCAACTGTTCGACGCGTTGTGGCGCAACGCCACCGAGGTCCCGGCCGACCAGTCGATCTTCCGCGGCCGCGACGGCAACCCGACGTACGTGCGGAACGGGTGGATCGGCTATCAGGACGTGCCGGGCTACACCTTCGGCGACACCCGCCAGGCCGGTTCGGCGACGCTGGAGTACGCCCTCGCCGACTGCTCGCTCTCCACGATGGCGCAGGGCCTGGGCTACTGGGACAAGGCGAAGACGCTCCACGCCCGCTGTGACAACTTCGCGAACCTGTGGGACACCAGCGTGCAGTCGCACGGCTTCACCGGCTTCCCGCGGGCACGTGCCGCCGACGGCACTCCGGTCGGCAGCGCCGACCCCGCGCAGTCGGTGGGCTTCCACGAGGGCACGCCGTGGCAGTACCAGTGGCTCGCCCAGCAGGATCCGGCGAAGCTGCTGAGCCTGATGGGCGGCCCGGCACAGGCGGAACAGCGGCTCGACACGTTCTTCGACCTGCCGCTGGTGCTCAGCGACCCGGCGAAGGCGGCCGCGGAGTCGTGGGTGCACGGGGCGTACGACTACCACAACAACTTCGCCTTCAACCCCAACAACGAGCCCGACCTGCACTCGCCGTGGATGTACGCCTGGACGGGCGCGCCGTGGAAGACCTCGGCCGTGCTGCGGGCGGCGCGGACGTTGTTCACGGACACGCCGTACGGGATGCCGGGCAACGACGACCTCGGCACGATCTCGTCCTGGCTCGTGTTCGGCATGACCGGAATCTTCGAGGCGCAGCCGGGTTCGGGCACCTACCTGCTGAGCACGCCGATGTTCGAGAAGGTCGAGATCCGGCCGGAGCACGGGCGGAAGATCGAGATCGAGGCGCCCGGCGCGAGCGCGGCGAAGGCGCAGTACACCAAGGACGTCCGAATCGGAGCGCACAGCTACGACCGCAGCTGGATCTCCCACGCAGACCTGCTGCGCGCGGGCACGATCCGGTTCGGTCTGAGCGACGAGCCCACCAGCTGGGGCACGCGTTCGGTACCGCCGGGTATGTGAGTCACGCCAGCCGGAACGACGACACGTTCGCGGCGCCGTCGAAGGTCAGGTACAGGTCGTGCCTGCCCGTCGGCGGCGCCAGTTCGGCCGCGAAGTCGGCGTACCGGTAGTGGTCACCCGTGCTCGCGATGCTGAGCGTGCCCAGGATCCGGCCCGACGGGGAGTCCAGCCGTACCGTGGCACGGGTGACTCCGGCGTCCTCTTTGGACGCGGACAGGGTGAAACGGCGCTGTGCGGTGGAAAGGGCGGCATCGCGGTAGGCGAGCCAGCTGCCGGAGGTCACCGCCACCGAGGTGCCCGCCGCCTTCGAGTAGTCGGTCAGGGTGGCGCCCGAGTAGTCGTCGAAGTTCTGCGCGGGAGTGGTCGTCGCGACGTTCCGCGGCGGAATCCTCTCCCCCGGCACGAACAGCGGCGCCGACAACGCGATGTCACGAGCGTTGTGCCCGATCAGGACGTCGTAGCCGCCCGCCTCCACGACGAACCGTTCGCGGGTCACGTCCCAGAAGGCCAGGTCTTCCGGCCGCAGGGAGAACGTGACCCGCTTCGTCTCCCCCGGCCGCAGGCTCACGCGCTCGAAACCCCGCAGTTGCTTGAGCGGCTGCCGGATGCGGGACTCGCGGTGGCGGACGTAGAGCTGCACGACGTCGTCCCCGGCGCGGGTGCCGGTGTTGGTCACGTTCACCGTCACCGACGACGGCCCGACGCGGAGGTCGTGGTAGCGGAAGGACGTGTAGCTCAGGCCGTAGCCGAAGGGGTAGAGCACCTCGCCCTCGTGGTAGAGGTAGGTCATGCCGGTCCGGGCGATGTCGTAGTCCAGGATGCTCGGCAGCTGGTCGTCGGAGGCATACCAGGTCTGCGTCAGCCGCCCGCCCGGGTTCACGTCGCCGAACAGCACGTCGGCCAGCGCTCGCCCGGTTTCCTGGCCCGCGTGGGTGGTCCACAGGATCGCGGGCACACGCACCGACTGCCAGCCGGTGGTGGGATAGCTGTTCTCGACCACCACGACGGTCTTCGGGTTCGCCTGCTGCACGGCCGCGACCAGGGCCTGCTGGGCGCCGGCGAGGGCGGTGCTGGTGCGGTCGTTGGCCTCGCGGCCGTTGATGAACGGCATGCTGCCCACCACGACCACCGCCGCGTCGGCGGCTCGGGCTGCCTCGACCGCGGCGTCCACCCCGCTGACGAGCACCTCACGGGTGAACCGGCTGGCAGTGTCCACAGTGGACGCGGAGAACGCGACCGTGCCATCGCTGCCGACCACGGCGTACTTCTGCGTGCCGAACCACGACTCCGTCACGTCGTTGCCGGCGTACTCCAGGACGTAGCCGTCCGGCTGCGCGGTGAGCTTGAGCTGCTGCTGGACGTACCAGCCGTTCGGCTGCGCGGCGTTGTTGACCAGCGTGCGGCCCGGCCCGAAGGACAGGTACTTGCCGTTGGCGACGGTCCGCAGCGTCAGCTTGCCCGCGCCCCAGTCGAAGACGTCCATCGCCTGCCCGGGCCCCGCGCTGGTGCCGCTCGCGACCAAAGGACCGCCGTCGGGCGACGAGGACGCGGTCAAGTAGCGGCCGCTCGCGTTGTCCCGCAAGGCGATCCGGTCCACGCCCTCGGACGTGGTCACCGCCGCGACACGGTCGGAAATGCCCTGCAACGGCGTGATCCCGTAGGGCAGTGAACCGCCGTACCAGTCGGTGTAGAGCGTCGCGGTGAGCGGGCCGACGACGGCGATCTTCTGACTCACCGCCAGTGGCAGCACGCCGTTGTCGTTGCGCAGCAGCACGATCTGTTCCTGCGCGGCCTGGCGGGCGAGTGCCCGGTGCTCCGGCGAGTCGATGACGGACGACGTGATGCCCGCGTACGGGTTCCGCCCGGGCGGGTCGAACTCTCCGAGCCGGAACCGGATCGACAGGATGTGCCGCACGGCATCGTCCACATCGGACTCCGCCAGCAGGCCCTGATCGAGCGCGGTGTGCACCGCGGCGAGGATGATGTTCGAATTCGTGTCGTTGTCGGTGAAGCTGTCCAGCCCGGCCTTCAACGCCGCAGCGACGGCCTCGGGTTTGGTCGCGTAGTACTTCTCGGAGTCCGTCAGGTTGCTGGGCGCACCGGCGTCGCTGACGATCATCAGGTCCTCACGCGACCAGGACCGCACGGTGGCGTCCAGGTCCGGGCTGACGGTGTTCGGGCGGCCGTTGACGAGGTTGTAGGACGGCATCACGCCGGTGGCGGCACCGGCGGCGAGCGCGGGCCGGAACGCCTGCTGGTCGTAGTCGTGCAGGATCTCCGGCGGCACCGAGGAGTTGCTCGTCGTCCGGTCGACCTCGTTGTTGTAGGCCAGGTAGTGCTTGAGCGTCGGGGCAGCCAGCAGGTACCGCGGGTCGTCGCCACGCAGGCCCTGGCAGTACGCGGTGGACAGCCGGCCGGTGAGGTACGGGTCCTCGGAGTAGCCCTCCTCGTTGCGGCCCCAGCGTGGGTCGCGCAGCAGGTTCACCACCGGCGCCCACAGGTTGAGGCTCCACAGCGCGGAGTTCTGTGAGTGGTAGCCGCGGGCCTCGGTGCCGACGACCGTGCCGATCCGCCGCAGCAGTGCGGGATCCCAGGTGTTGCCGAGCCCGATGGCCTGCGGGAACGTGGTGCCCTTCGCGGTGACGACCGCGCCGCCGTTGTCGATGTCGGTGGTCCAGGCCACCCCGTGCAGCGCTTCGGTGCCGGTCTTGAACCGGCCGATGCCCAGGCGCGGAATGGCGGGCTGGTACTGGTGCAACAGGGAGATCTTCTCGTCCAGCGTCAGCCGGGACAGCAGGTCGGCCAGCCGTGGTGCCAGCGGCAGGTCCGGGTCGCGGAACGGAGAGCTCGTCCCGGTGCGCGGCGCCACCGCCGCGACGGGAATGGCGGCCGCGGTGGCCTGGAGCAGGCGCCTGCGGGAAAGGCTGAACGTCATCGGCCGGCCCTCCAGTCGAATCGATTCGATCGGGATCGAGGCGGAGCGAGCAGCGACTATCCCAGCCCCGCGCCGCGCCGGTCAAGGGCCGGTTCCGGCCTGCTGACCAGGGACGAGCCCGCGAACTGGGGGTTCGACGAATTCGACGGAACCGCCGCGGGAAAGCGGTCTTGACAGCCGGGAAAGGGCTCTCTACCTTCGGCCGCTGTCGATACGCTTCGACAGCCGGTGAAGGAGCCGCGATGGTGACGATCAACGACGTCGCTCGTGCGGCCGGGGTCGCGCCCAGCACGGTTTCCTACGTCCTGTCGGGCAAACGGTCCATCTCCGCCGAGACCCGCAGGCTGGTCGAGCAGAGCATCCGCAGGCTCGGCTACCACCCCCACGCCGGGGCGCGGGCGCTGGCCAGCAGCAAGACGCAGGTGCTCGCGCTGGTGATCCCGCTGCGCACCGACCTCAACGTCGCGGTGGTCATGCAGTTCGTCGCCGCCGTCACCACCGCCGCCCGCCGGCACGACCACGACGTCCTGCTGCTGACCAAGGACGAGGGCGCGGACGGGCTCAAGCGCGTGGTCGGCTCGGCGCTGGCGGACGCGCTGCTGGTGATGGACGTCGAGTCCGCCGACCCGCGGGTGCCGATGCTGCTCGCGCTGGACCGCCCGGTGGTGCTCATCGGTACGCCCGACCACGCGACCGGCCTGAGCTGCGTCGACCTCGACTTCCAGGCCGCCGGTGCGGTCGCCGTGCGCCACCTCGCGGAACTGGGCCACGCCTCGGCCGGGCTCGTCGGGCCGTCACCGGCGGTCTACGAACGCGGCACGAGCTTCGCCGACCGGTTCCTGCGCGGGTTCCACCAGGCGGCGGCCGACGCCGGGCTCCGCGCGGGCGCCCGGCCGTGCGGCCACTCCTACGAGCAGACCCGCGCTTGCCTGGACGAGCTGTTCGCCGAGAACCCGGACCTGACCGCGCTGGTGGTGCAGAACGAGGCCGTGCTCGGGCCGGTGCTGTCGGACCTGCGCCAGCGCGGGCTGCGCGTGCCCGAGGACGTGTCGGTGCTCGCGGTGTGCCCGGACTCCATGGCCGGCAACCACGCCGTCACGCTCACCACCATCACGATCCCCGCCGACGAGATCGGCGAGCTCGCCGTCGCGATGACCATGTCCCAGCTCGGCGGCGAGGCCACCCCGGAGACCCGCCTGCTGTCGCCGCGGCTCACCCGCCGCGAAAGCACCGCTCCCCCACCCCGGTAAGGAGAACCATGCCCACACCGAAGTGGTGCCACCGCGTCGTCCTCACGACGGCCGTCGTGCTGCTCGCCGCGGCCTGCACCCCGAGCCCGGGCGGCGGGTCCCCGTCCGGCTCGGCCACGTCGATCACCGAGCTCGACTACTACACCGACCAGGAGGGCTCGGCCGCCTGGCAGCGCAACCTCGACAGCTGCGCGCAGCAGACCGGGGTCAAGATCGACCGCCAGAGCGTGCCGACCAGCCAGCTGCTGCCGAAGGTGCTGCAGGGCGCCGCGTCCCGCACGCTGCCGAACCTGCTGTTCACCGACAACCCGACGGTGCAGCAGGTGGCCGCCACCGGGGCGCTCACGCCGGTGACCGACTACGGCATCAGCACCGACGGCTACTACGACAGCATCGTCAAGGCCGGGACCTATCAGGGGAAGGTGTACGGGCTCGCGCCCGGCGTCAACGGACTGGCCCTGTTCTACAACAAGGACCTCCTCGCCGCGGCCGGCGTGCAGCCACCGTCCACTTGGGACGAACTGAAGGCGGCCGCCGCGAAGCTGACGAAGGACGGCAAGTACGGGCTCGCGTTCTCCGCCATCCCGTCCGAGGAAGGCACGTGGCAGTACCTGCCGTTCTTCTGGAGCAACGGGGCCGATCTGTCCAAGGTGGACTCCCCGCAGGCGGTGCAGGCGCTGCAGTTCGTGACCGACCTGGTGTCGGCGGGCTCGGCGTCGAAGTCCGTGCTGAACTGGAACCAGAACGACGTGGCCGACCAGTTCGCCGCGGGCAACGCGGCGATGATGATCAACGGCTCGTGGAACCTCAACAAGCTCGACGCCGACACCGCGCTGCACTACGGCATCGTGCCGATCCCGGTGCCGCAGGCCGGGGGCAAGCCCGTCGTCGCGCTCGGTGGGGAGATCGGCACGATCCCGGTGACGAGCGGCGACGCGCAGGCCGCCGCGGGCAAGGTGCTGAACTGCCTGCTGTCGGAGCAGAACATGCTGCAGTGGGACAAGGACCACTCGCTGGTGCCGGCGAAACAGGACGTCGCCGCGAAGTACGTGCAGCAGTACCCGGCGATGAAGTCGTTCGCCGACGAGGTCGCCACCGCGCGTTCGCGGACGGCCGAGCTGGGCGACAAGTACCAGCCGTTGTCCACCGCGCTCGGCAACGCGATCCAGGCCGCGCTGGCCGGGCAGAAGAGCCCGGCGCAGGCGCTGCAGGAGGCGCAGCAGGCGGCCGGGTCGTGACCTGGGTGGCCACGGGCGGGGCCGTCTCGGCGGCCCCGCCCCGTTCCCGCCGGCGGCGGCGCCCGCACTGGGCCGCACTCGGGTTCCTCGCCCCCGCACTGGTCTACCTCGTCGTGTTCTTCGGGTATCCGCTGGTGAACAACGTGTCGATGAGCCTGCGCGAGTTCACCGTGAAGTCGTTCTACACCGGCGAAGCGCCGTTCACCGGCTTCGCGAACTACGCGGCGGTGCTGCGCAACCCGCTGTTCGGCACGGCGGTGCTCAACACCGTGCTGTTCACCGTGGGCTCCATCGTCTTCCAGTTCGGCATCGGGCTCGCGCTCGCGTTGTTCTTCAACCGCCGCTTCCCCGGCGGGAACGTGCTGCGCGCGCTGCTCCTGCTGCCGTGGCTGCTGCCGCTGGTGGTGAGCGGCGCGGTGTGGCGGTGGATGTTCGACCAGGACCACGGCATCCTCAACGCCGCGCTGCGCGCCGTGCACCTGCCCGGCGTGCCGTGGCTGACGAGCACGAGCTGGGCGCTGCCCGCGGTGATCCTGACCAACATCTGGATCGGCGTGCCGTTCAACCTCGTGCTGCTGCACGGCGGGCTGCGGGCGATTCCGGATTCGCTGTACGAGGCGGCCGCGCTGGACGGGGCGAACGCGTGGCAGCGCTTCCGGTACGTCACGTGGCCCCTGCTGCGGCCGGTCACCGGCGTGGTACTGATGCTCGGGCTGGTCTACACCGTCAAGGTCTTCGACGTGATCATGGTGATGACCGGCGGCGGACCGGCGAACGCGACCCAGACGCTCACCACGTGGTCCTACAGCCTGTCGTTCTCCAGCTTCTCGTTCGGCCAGGGCGCGGCGGTGGGCAACATCCTCATCCTCGTGGCGACGGCGTTCGGCCTGCTCTACCTGCGTTCGGCGCGGGAAAGCCTGGCTGAGGTGGCGGCATGAGGAGCCGGACCGTGTTGGGCGTGCTGATCGTCGTCGTGCTGCTGTTTCCGTTGTACTGGATGGTCAACGCCTCGTTCCAGCCCAGCGGCGCGCTGTTGCGGCCCTCCCCCGAGCTGTTCCCGTTCTCCGGCACCCTCTCCGGCTACCGGCAGGCGCTCGCGTCGCAGGGCCCGCACCTGGTGTCGAGCCTGATCGTCGCGCTCGGCACGGTGGTGGTGTCGCTCGCGATCGCCATGCCCGCGGCGTACGCGCTGGCGCAGCTGCGGATGCGCGCGCGGCCCGCGGTCGTGTTCGCGCTGCTGATCGTGCAGATGATCCCCGGCATCGTGATGGCGAACTCGCTGTACGCGGTGTTCTCCAGCCTGGGGCTGATCGACAGCTACGTCGGGCTGGTGCTGGCGGACGCGACCGCGACGGTCCCGTTCGCGGTGCTGGTGCTGCGGGCGTTCATGCTCGCGATCCCGAAGGAGCTGACCGAGGCGGCGCGCGTCGAGGGCGCCGGGTACTGGCGGACGTTCACCGCGATCATCGTGCCGCTGAGCCGCAACGCGATGATCACCGCCGGGCTGTTCTCGTTCCTGTTCGCGTGGGCGGACTTCCTGTTCGCGGTCACCCTGACCACGGGCCAGTCGTTCCAGCCGGTCACGGTCGGCATCTACCGCTTCGTCGGCAACAACACCGCGGACTGGAACAGCGTGCTCGCCACGGCGGTGCTCGCCTCGATCCCCGCGGCGATTCTCCTCGTGCTCGCCCAGCGTTACGTCGTCGCCGGTATGACCAGCGGCGCGGTCAAGGACTAGGAAATGACCACTGGAATCAGCCTGCTTGCCGGTGCGAGTAGCGGAACCTGAGGCGGCCCCTGGCTGTGGGATCGCCTCCTCATGAACGCCGGTTCACCACGTCGGCGCTGTCCTCGCCAGGAGCCACCTCAGAACCCGCAGCGGTGCGAGCTGACGGCCCACCCGTACGTAGAGAGGAATTCAAGCGTGATCACCATTCGTGAGGACGGCCGGGTGCTCGAAGTGACCGTGCAGCACGAGGTGCTGCGCGTCGAGCCGTGGGGCCCCGACAGCGTGCGCGTGCGTGCCGGGCAGCACACCATCCTCGACGACGTGCCGGGCGCGCTCGTCCCGCCCAAGCCCACCGACGTCACCGTCACCACCGAGGAGCGGGAGGGGCGGCTGGTGAACGGCGGCCTCACGGCGATCGTGGAGATCGCCGAGTCCGACACGGGCGACTCCGCGCTCCTGCGGTTCGTGCGCACCTGCAGCGGCGAGGAGCTGCTCGCCGAGGAGCGGGCGCACTTCTGGTGGCCCGGCGCGCGCCTGTTCTCCGCCACGGGCAACGGTTACGCGCGCCTGGAGCAGCGGTTCGCGGCGTACGAGGGCGAGCGGCTCTACGGTCTCGGGCAGCACACGCACGGACGGCTGGACCAGAAGGGCCTGGTCCTGGACCTGGTGCAGCGCAACGCGGAGGTGTCGATCCCGTTCCTGCTCTCCAGCCGCGGCTACGGCTTCTTGTGGAATCTGCCCGCCGTCGGCCGGGTGGAGCTGGCGGAGAACGGCACGCGCTGGGTGGCCGACAGCGCGCGCCAGATCGACTACTGGGTCACCGCGGCCGCCACCCCGGCGGGCATCCTGTCCCGCTACGCCGACGCCACCGGGCACGCGCCGATGCTGCCCGAGTGGGCCGCCGGGTTCTGGCAGTCGAAGTTGCGTTACCGCACGCAGGAAGAGTTGCTCGCCGTCGCACGCGAGCACAAGCGGCGCGGCCTGCCGCTGTCGGTCATCGTCACGGACTTCTTCCACTGGACCCACCTGGGCGACTGGCGGTTCGACCCGGCGGAGTGGCCCGACCCGGACGCCATGATCGCCGAGCTGGACGAGCTGGGCGTCAAGCTGATGGTGTCGGTCTGGCCGTCGGTGAGCCCGCTGTCGGAGAACTACCCGCACCTGCTGAACGAGGGCCTGCTCGCGGGCACCGAACAGGGCGTGCCGTTCCACGCGCCGTGGAAGGACAAGGGGTTCGACACGAAGCTGCCCGTCGCGTTCTACGACCCCACCAACCCCGCGGCGCGGGAGTTCCTGTGGCGCACGGTGAAGCGGAACTACTACGACAAGGGTGTGCGCGTGTGGTGGCTCGACGCGTGCGAGCCGGAGATCCAGCCCGGGCATCCGCAGAACCTGCGCTTTCACGCCGGGCCCGGCTCGGAGGTGTTCAACCTCTACCCGATGGCGCACGCGCGCGCGTTCGCCGAGGGCCTGCACGGCGAGGGCGACGACGAGGTGGTGCTGCTGTGCCGGTCGGCGTGGGCGGGCAGCCAGCGCTACGGCGCCGCGCTGTGGTCCGGTGACATCCCGGCGACGTGGGAGTCGCTGCGGGCGCAGGTGCGGGCGGGGCTGAACGTGGCGCTGTCCGGAATTCCGTGGTGGACCACGGACATCGGCGGTTTCCACGGCGGCGACCCCGGCTCGCCGGAGTACCGCGAGCTGATGGTGCGCTGGTTCCAGTACGGCGTGTTCTGCCCGCTGTTCCGGCTGCACGGCTACCGCGACCCGCGCACCCCGTTCGGCCCGGAGATGGAGGGCGGGCCGAACGAGGTGTGGTCCTACGGCGAGGAGGCCTACGAGCTGATCGCCAACTGCCTGCGCCTGCGCGAGCGGCTGCGCCCGTACCTGATGACGCAGCTGCGCGCCGCGCACGAGCAGGGCCTGCCCCCGCTGCGGCCGGTGTTCCTCCAGTTCCCCGCCGACGCGCGCGCGTGGGAGGTCGACGACGAGTTCCTGCTGGGGCCGGACATCCTGGTGGCCCCGGTCCTCGCGCCCGGGGCGACCGCGCGGGAGGTGTACCTGCCGGCGGGCGCGGAGTGGGTCGACGCGTGGACCGGAACCACTCACGGTGGCGGGGAGACCGTGAGCGTCCCGGTGGTGCGCGAGCACATCCCGGTGTTCCTGCGCGCCGGGGCTGACGTGCGGCTCCGGTGAGCGAATGGCTTCAGGGACCAAGCACCGAAGCCACCCACCCCCAGCCGGTCCGCGAACTCAGCCCTGGTGCTCGGCTGCCATCCGCTCCCGGAGGCTCCGCGGGCGCATGTCGGTCCACACCCGGTCGACGTGGTCCATGCACTCCTGCCGCGTGCCGCGCGTGCCGTCGGGCCGCCAGCCCGCCGGGACCTCCTTGTCCGCGGGCCACAGCGAGTACTGCTCCTCGTCGTTGACCAGTACCTGGAAGGTGCCGTCCTCATCCATCGGGATTTCCTTTCCTGTCGGCGAACTCCGGTTCGGGTTCGAGGGTCCGGGGGAAGCGGCGGAGCACGGGGTGGCAGGTCGCCAGCAGGGTGACGACCGTGATCGCCCCGGCGCACACCAGCACGGCGGTGGTGCCGGGCAGCGCGTCGACCAGCCAGCCGCCGAGCGCGGGTCCGGCCGCGGCCGCCACCCCGCCGGCGACGCCGAGGACTCCGCCGAGCCTGCCACGCATCCCGTCCGGGGTGAGCAGCAGCTGGTAGGTGCTGATCGTCGTGTTGGCCGCGGGCGGCAGGAACGCCATCGCCGCGAACAGCACGCCCATCAGGTAGCCACTCCTGACGAACACGGCGAGCGGGGTGAGCACGGTCAGCGCCCAGAACACGCCGATGATCAGCGTGTACGGGCTGAACCTGCGGTGCAGGTACGGCGCCGCCAGCGCGCCGAGGATGCCTCCGCCGCCGAGCATGGCCGCCATCACGCCGATCTCGCCCGAGGGCACGCCGCGCGTGGCCGCGAGCACGATGATCACCAGGTAGTAGGCGCTGAAGAACAGGTTCAGGCTGATCGCGCACAGCGCGGTGACCCGCACCTGCGGCTGGTGCCACACCCACCGCAGCCCGGCGAGGATCTCGCGGCCCAGGTGCCGGGCGGGGGCCCGTTCGGTCACCGCCACCGGCAGCCGGACGAACAGCAGCGCGAAGAACGCCACCACGTGGGTGAGCACGTCGAAGACGAACGGTATCGCCCGGCCGAGCGCGAAGAGGAACCCGCCGAGCGCGGTGCCCGACAGCTGGCCGGCGTTGGACCGCGCCGCGTTCATCGCCACCGCCGAGGGCACCTGTTCGACGGTGACCAGGCGCGGCAGGCTGGCTTCTTCGGCGGGTTCGAACAGCGCGCGGCACAGGCCCATCACCGCGGCGACGGCGACCAGTTGCAGCACGCTCGCCACGCCCCACCACAACGCGGCGAGCAGGGAGGCCGCCGCGAGCGCCTGCACCGCCTCGCAGACCAGCATGATCCGCTTGCGGTTCCAGCGGTCCACCAGCGCCCCGGCGGGCAGCCCGGCCACCAGCTGGGCCACCGCGACGGCGCCGAGCACCAGGCCGGACTGCGCCGCCGACCCGGTGACGGCCAGCACCAGCAGCGGGAACGCGATCATGGACGTGCTGAACCCGGTCTCGGAGAACACCTGCCCGCCCCACAGCAGGCGGTAGTCGCGGTTGCGCGAAAGCAACGTGGTCATCGGCCCTCACCCCGGCAGTCCCGCGCCATCCGGTGCAGCGCCTCGGCGAAGTCCCCCGCGACTCGCTCCACTGTGGACCGATCGTGCAGGTCGGGCCGGTGGAACCAGGAGAAGCCGAGCCGCCCGTGCTGGACGCCGCCCACCACCTCCAGCAGGTGGCCCGGCGGGTTCGCGGGATCCTGTTCGCGGCCCGCCGTCGGCAGGGCGCCGCGGTAGAGGCCGGCCGGGGTGGCGTCGTCGCCCTGGCCGAGGTAGTTGAACGCGATTCCCGGGGTCCGCCCGCCGAGCTCGGGGAACCGGAACCACCGCAGGGCGCCGAAGCCGAACCCGTTGCCGGGTACCGCTCTCAGCTGTCTGCGCACGGACTTCACGAGATCCCGCCAGCTCGCTTCGGGCGGTACTTCGAGCGCCAGCGGGAACAGCGTGGTGAACCAGCCGACGGTGCGGGTGAGGTCGACGCCGTCGAACAGCTCCTCACGCCCGTGCCCCTCCAGGTCGATCGCGACGGTGGGCTCGCCGGTCCAGCGGGCGAGCGCCCACGCGAGCGCCGCCAGCAGCACGTCGTTGACCCGCGTGCGGTAGGCGGCGGGCGCGGACCGCAGCAGCGCGCCGGTGTCCTCCGCGTTCACCTCCACGGTCACCGCTTCGACCGGCGTACCCGGGACCGGGGTGGCCCGGTCCACGGGCAGCTCGCACCCGGGCAGCGCGCGCGCCCAGTGCTCCCGTTCGTGGTCGAGGCCCCCGGCTTCGACGAACTCCCGCAGCCGGACCGCCCAGTCGCGGAACGACGTGGTCTTCGTCCCGAGGTCGGCGGCGGCGCCCCGGGCGGTCTGCCGGTAGGCCTGGTCGAGGTCCTCCAGCAGGATCCGCCACGACACGGTGTCGATCACCAGGTGGTGCGCGGCCAGGAACAGCAGCGGCCCCTCCGCGCGCTCGAACAGGACTGCCCTGAGCAGGGGCGGCGAGGACAGGTCGAACCCGGCCTGGACCTCGTCCGCGACCCGTTCCAGGTGCCCCGCCGGTGCCCGGGTGAGCATGCGCACCGGTTCGACGGGAGCGTTGTCCTGGTGCCACTCGCCGTCGCGCTGCTCGAACCGCAGCCGCAGCGCGTCGTGGTGCGCCACGATCGCTTCGAGCGCGCGTTCCAGCGCGTCCGGGTCCACCGCGGGGTCCAGTTCCAGGAGCACGGACTGGTTGAAGTGCCGCGGGTTCACGGTGTGCACGTCGAAGAACCACCGCTGGATCGGCGTCAGCGGCACCGGTCCGGTCACCGGTTCCCGCTCCACCGGCCGCGTTTCGGCGGGCGTCACCACCTTCGCCAGCTCCGCGACGGTCTGGTGGGAGAACAGCGCCTTCGACGTCAGGCGCAGCCCGGCCTGGCGGGCCCGGTGCACCACCTGGATGCTCAGGATCGAGTCCCCGCCGAGCTCGAAGAAGTTGTCGCGGGCGCCGATCCGCTCGCGGCCGAGCACCCGCGCCCAGATCCCGGCGAGCGTCGTCTCCACCGGGCCGTCCGGCGGGACGAAACCCTCGCCGGGGGCCGGCGCGTCCGGCGCGGGCAGGGCTCGGCGGTCGAGCTTTCCGTTGCGGTTGAGCGGAAGCGCGTCGAGGACCACGAAGTCCGGCGGCACCAGGTACTCGGGCAGCGCGGCGCCGAGGAACTGCCGCAGCGCACCGCTGTCCGGGGCTTCGCCCCGGGGTACCAGGTAGGCGGCCAGCCGCCGGTGCCCGTCGTCCTCCCGCGCCACCACGGCGGCCTCGGCGACCGCGGGATGGCGCCGCAGCACGGCTTCGACCTCGCCCGGCTCGATCCGGAACCCGCGGATCTTGACCTGGTCGTCGGCCCGTCCGAGGTAGACCAGCTCGCCGTCATCCCGGCGGAGCACCCTGTCGCCGGTGCGGTACATGCGGCCCGGGCCGAACGGGCAGGCGAGGAAGGCCGCGGCGGTGAGGCCCGGGCGGGCGAGGTATCCGCGGGCGAGCCCGTCCCCGGCGACGTACAGCTGCCCGGGCACGCCGGGCGGCACCGGGTTCAGCGCGCCGTCGAGCACGTAGAGCCGGGTGTTCCAGATGGGGTGGCCGATGGGCACCGGCCCGTCGGCGACGGGCGTGCCGGGCTCGATCCGGTACTCCATGCAGCCGACCGTGGTCTCGGTCGGGCCGTACTCGTTGATCACCGTCGCGCCCGGGTGCCCGGCGCGCCAGCCGTTCACGACGTCGCCGAGCAGCTGTTCCCCGCCCACGACGAGCTCGCCGGTGGGTGAGAGGTCCTCGGGCAGCACGCCGAGCATCGGCAGGTGGCCCGGGGTGGCCTTGAGGAACTCGCACTGCGCGCCCGGCGGGTGCTCGGCCAGCTCGGCCACCCGGATCCGCCCGCCGGCCAGGAGCGGGCCGAAGAGCGTGGTCACCGTGAGGTCGAACGCCGCCGAGGAATGCAGCACCGCGACCCCGCCCAGCGAGGGGTAGGCGTGCGCCACCCAGCGCAGGTAGTTCAGCGCGGCGCGGTGGGTCGTCACCACGCCCTTGGGCCGTCCGGTGGAGCCGGAGGTGTAGATGACGTACGCCGGGTGGTCCGGCCGCAGCGGCACGACCGGCTCGTGTTCCGGCAGCCCATCGGTGTCCATAATGGACTCACGACTGTCGAGCACCACCTTCGGCTTGGCGTCTTCGAGCAGGTACGCGATGCGGTCCGGCGGGTAGGCCGGGTCCACCGGCACGAAGGCGGCGCCGGACTTGAGCACCGCCAGCAGCGCCACCAGCAGCTCGGCGGAGTTCGGCAGGAGCACGGCCACTCGTTCCTCCGGTCCGGCGCCCCGCGCCACGAGCCGGTGGGCCAGGCGGTTGGCGCGCCGGTCCAGTTCGCCGTAGGTGAGCGTGGTGTCCCCGTCGAGCACCGCGACCGCGCCGGGGTCGGCACCACGCAGCAGGCGCGGCAGCACGGTCTCTTCGAGCGGGTGCGCGGTGTCGTTGAGCGTGTGGAGCACGTGGTGGCGCTCGCCGCCGGTCAGCAGGGACAGCTCGGCCAGCGGCCGGTCGGGGTCGGCCGCGACGGCTTCGAGCACCAGCCGCAGCCAGCCGGCCACCCGCTCGATCGTGGCGCGGTCGAACAGCCCGGTGTTGTAGTTGATCGCGCCACGCAGGCCGCCGTCGTGCTCCTCGAACTGCACCAGCAGGTCGAAGGCGGCGGTCACCGCGGGCAGGGGCAGTTCCTCGGCGTCCAGCAGCCCGCCGGAGTCCTGGCCACCGATGTTCTGCAGCGCGACCATCACCTGGAACAGCGGGGTGCGGCTGGGGTCGCGCACCGGCTGCACGGCGTCCACGACGCGTTCGAACGGCACGTCCTGGTGGGCGAAGGCATCCAGCACGGTCTCCCGCACGCGGGAGAGGAACTCGCGGAACGACAGCGCACCGTCCACAGTGGACCGCAGTACCAGCGTGTTGACGAAGAACCCGATCAGCCGCTCCAGCTCCGGGCGCTCGCGGCCGGAGGTGACCGTGCCGACCGCGACGTCGTCCTGCCCGGACCAGCGGCTGAGCAGGACCTGGCAGGCGGCGGCGAGCGTCATGAACAGCGTGCCGTCCTGGCTGCCCGCCAGCTCCCGGAGCCCCTCGGCGACCGGCGCCGGGACGTCGAAGTCGAGCCAGTCGCCGCCGGTGGTGCGGGTGGCGGGGCGGGGCCGGTCGGTGGGCAGCTCCAGCGGGGGCACGTCCGACAGCTGCTCGCGCCAGTAGCCCAGCTGGTCCTCCAGCAGGTCGCCGTCGAGGACTTCCCGTTGCCACACGGCGAAATCGGCGTACTGGATCGGCAGTTCCGGCAGCTCGGCCCCGGCGTAGAGGGCGCTCAGCTCGTCCACCAGGACGCCGGCGGACCAGCCGTCGGTGACGATGTGGTGCAGCACCAGCGTGAGCACGTGCTCGTCCGGCGCGAGCCGGAAGAGCCGCGCCCGCAGCAGCGGGCCCGTGCGCAGGTCGAACGGCCGCAGCACCTCCTCCCGCAGGGCCGCGTCCAGTTCCTGGGCACCGAGGTCGGTCACCGGGACGTGGACCTGGTAGGGCTCGCCGATCACCTGGACCCCGCGGCCGTCGACCGCGTCGAAGGTGGTTCGCAGCGACTCGTGCCGGGCGACCAGCGCGGTCAGCGCGGCGTCGAGCGCGCCGGTGTCGAGCGCGCCGCGCAGCCGCAACGCGGTCGGCGACACGTATTCGGTGCTGCCGGGCTCGAACTCGTCGAGGAACCACAACCGCTGCTGGGCGAACGAAAGCGGTAGCGGGCCGCCCCGCGGCGCGGCCGGGATCGTCGGCCCGGTGACGTGGTCCGGCAGCGCGGCGGCGAAGTCGCCGAGGACCGGCGTGCTGAACACCGCGCGCGGCGACACGTGCACGCCGAAGACCTCCCGCACCCGCGACACGATCCGCATGCTGAGGATCGAGTCGCCGCCCAGCTCGAAGAAGTTGTCCGCCACCCCGGCGCGGCGCACGCCGAGCACGTCGGCCCAGATCGCGGCGACCTCCCGTTCCGCGGCCGTCCGCGGTGGCGCGTAGGGGGTACCTTCCGGTCTGCCCTCGGGCGCCGGAAGCGCGCGGCGGTCGAGTTTGCCGTTGCGGGTCAGCGGCAGCCGGCCGAGCACCACGAACGCCGAGGGCACGAGGTGCGCGGGCAGCGAGCGGCGCAGCCAGGCACGCAGTGCGGCCGGTTCCGGCGCCGCGCCGTCCGGTACGACGTAGGCGACGAGCCGCCGGTCGCCCGGCTGGTCCTCGCGGGCGACGACCGCCGCCTCGGCGACCGCGGGATGGCCGAGCAGGACCGCTTCGATCTCCCCCGGCTCCACGCGGAAACCGCGGATCTTGACCTGGTCGTCGGTCCGGCCGAGGTAGTCCAGCCGCCCGTCCGCGGTCCAGCGGACGCGGTCGCCGGTGCGGTAAAGCCGCGAACCCGGCTCGCCGAAGGGGTTCGCGAGGAACCGGTCGGCGGTCAGGCCGGGACGCCCGAGGTAGCCGCGGGCCAGCTGGACCCCGGCGAGGTGCAGCTCGCCGGGCACCCCGGGCGGCACCGGCGACAGCGTCTCGTCCAGCACGTACGCCTGGACGTTCGCCAGCGGCCTGCCGATGAGCGGGCGGTCGCCCGTCACCGGGCAGCCGACGGCGTCGACGGTGACCTCGGTGGGGCCGTAGTAGTTGTGGACGGCGATGCCGGGCAACGCGCTCAGCTCGCGCCACAACGCCTCGCCGGTCGCTTCGCCGCCGACCAGCAGCGTGCCCGGCCGGTGCGTGCCGTCGAGCAGCCCGGCGGGCAGCAGCTGCCGCAGGTACGACGGGGTCACGTCGAGCAGGTCGATCCGTTGCTCGTCCACAGTGGACGCGACGGCACGGGGATCGAGGCGGGTGTCGTCGTCGAGCAGGTGCAGCTCGTGACCCGCGAGCCCGAGCAGCAGCGCCTCCCACGACGTGTCGAACGACAGCGTCGCGGTCAGCGCCACCCGCAGCCGGGTGTCCGCGGGGTCGGGGATGAACGTGCGGCGGTGGTCGGCCAGCAGGTTCGCCAGCCCCCGGTGTTCGATCACGACGCCCTTCGGGGTCCCGGTGGAACCCGAGGTGTAGATGACGTACGCGGCCTGGTCGGGACTGGCGCCGCTCAGTGCCACCTCCGGTCCGGGCCGGGCGCACCACTCGCGGACCTCGGCGAGGTCGTCGAGCACCACGGCGGCGCCCGCGTCGCGCAGCAGCCAGTCGAGGCGTTCGGCGGGCAGCCCGGGGTCGACCGGCAGGTGTGCCGCGCCGGTCTTGAAGATCGCGAGGATCGCGACGACGGCCTCCACCGAGCGGGGCAGCACCACCGCGACGACGCGTTCCGGCCCGGCGCCACGCGCGGCGAGGTGCCGGGCCAGCCGGTCCGCCCGCGCGTCCAGTTCCGCGAAGTCCAGGACGGTGTCGCGGCACACCAGCGCGGTCTCGTGTGGACTGCGGGCCACCGTGTCCTCGAACACGTCCAGCACGGTCGTCGCGGGTACGTCGAGCGCGGAGTCGTTCCACTCCCGCAGCACCTGGTGCCGCTCGTCCTCCGACAGCAGCGACAGCTCGGCCACCCGCCGGTCCGGGTTCGCGGTGATCTGCCGGACGAGTGCCGTCAGCTGCCCGGCCAGGCGCCGCGCCGTGGCCGCGTCGAACAGCCGCGGGTCGTACGCCAACTCCAGCACCAGGTGGTCGTGCAGGTACGCGGTCAGGTTCAGCGGGTAGCTGGTGGTGTCGAGGGAGCTCACGTCGCGGACCTCGATGGCGCCCGCCCCGGTCGTCTCGTCGACCGGGTAGTTCTCGAACACCACCACGCTGTCGAACAGCGCGCTGCCCGGTGCCACCGCACTGAGGCTTTGCACCTGTGCCAGCGACAGGAAGTCGAACCGGCGCGACTCGGCCTGCGCCGCCTGCGTCTCCCGCAGCCACGAGGCCACGTCCTGCCGCGGGTGCACCTCCAGCCGGGTGGGCACGGTGTTGATGAACATGCCGATCATCGACTCGACCCCGGCGAGTTCTTCGGGCCTGCCGGACACTGTCGTGCCGAACACCACGTCGGAGTCGCCGCTGTAGCGCGACAGCAGCAACGCCCACGCGCCCTGCACGACCGTGTGCACGGTGAGGGCGTTGCGCTTCGCCATCACGTGCAGCTGCCGCGACTCCTGCGGCGACAGCTCGGCCAGCACCATCTCGCCCGACTCGGCGCGGTGCGCTTCCAGCGGCGGCCGGTCGTACGGCAGGGGCGTCGGGGCGGCGAAGTCGCCGAGGACGCGGCGCCAGTACCGTTCGGCCTCCTGCCGGTCCTGCTCCGCCAGCCAGGCCAGGTAGTCGCGGAACGGCCGCCGCGACGGCACTTCCGGCGCGCGCCCGGCCGCCAGCGCGGAATACCGCTCGCACACCTCGCCGATCACCTGGGCGACGCTCCAGCCGTCGAGCAGCACGTGGTGCGAGGTCCACACCACCTGCACCTCGTCGTCGGCCAGGCGCACGAGCGCCAGCCGCATCAGCGGCGGGGTGGTCAGGTCCAGGCCTTCGGCCAGGTCGGCCGCGAGCAGCTCCGCCAGTGCCCGCTCCTGGTCCGCCCGCCCGCGCCAGTCGAAGTGGCGCACGGGCACCCGCACGCGGTGCACGACCTGCAGCGGCTCGGCGACGCCCTCCCACACGACGCTGCTGCGCAGGACCGGCGTGCGGTCCACGACCTGCTGCCACGCCCGCGCGAGCAGTTCCGGGTCGGACACGCCCCGCAGGCGCAGGCGGAACTGGTCGAAGTAGGCGGTCGAGGTGGTGTCGACGAGGCTGTGGAACACCATCCCGGCCTGCAGCGGGGTCAGCGGGTAGATCTCCTCGACGGTGCGGCCGTCGCCCGCGATCCGGTCGACCGCCGCCTGGTCGAGGCGCGCCAGCGGGAAGTCCGAGGGCGTGCGGCCCCCGGTGCCCGGTTCCGCGCAGTGCGCGACGATCTCGCGCAGCGCGCCCGCGGTGCGCTCGGCGAGCCCGCGGACCGTGGTCTCCTCGTGCACGTCCGCCGAGTACTCCCACGTCAGCCGCAGCTGCCCGGCTTCGACGACGCCGATGACGTCGAGCAGGTAGGTCCGCTCGTTGCCGGGCGCGGAGTCGTGCCCGAGGCTCTCGTGGCGTTCGCGGAACAGCCCGTGCCCGCCGGGCGCGACATCCCACTGCCCGTGGTAGTTGAAGGAGATCCGCGGCGACGGGTCGTCCCGCAGGAGGGTGCCGGACGAGCCTTCGCGGCTGAGGTAGCGCAGCGCCTCGTAGCCCACGCCCTTGTGCGGGACCGCACGCAGCTGTTCCTTGACGGACTTGAGCTCCTCGCCCCAGCCCGCGTCCGGGCGCAGCCCGAGCGCGACCGGGTACTGCGCGGTGAACCAGCCGATGGTGCGGGACACGTCGAGCCCCTCGACCAGGTCCTCCCGCCCGTGCCCCTCCATCGCGACGAGCACCCGGTCGCGGCCGGTCCACTCGGCCAGCACTCGGCCGAGCGCGCCCAGCAGGACGTCGTTGACCTGTGTGCGGTACGCGGCGGGCACGTCGTGCAGCAGCGCGCTGGTCTCCTCGCGGCTCAGGCTCACCGAGACCGTGCGCGCCGAGGCAGCCGTGTTCGGTCCCGGCCGGTCCACGGGAAGCTCCGGCTGCGTGCCGCCGAACACCGCCTTCCAGTGTTCGAGGTCTTCGTCGAGGTGTCCCGAGCGCACGTGCTCGGCCAAGGACCGCGCCCAGTGCGGGAACGACGTGCCCACCGGGGCGAGCTCCCCGCCCCGGTAAGCGGTTTCCAGGTCGTCGAGCAGGATGCGCCACGACACGCCGTCCATCACCAGGTGGTGCACGGTGAGGAACAGCCGCGGCGGCGCCGTCCTGGGCCGGAACAGGATCGCGCGCCACAGCGGCCCGGCGGTGATGTCCAGGGATTGCTGTGCCCGCAACGCCTCTGCCTGCAGCACATCCTCGTCGAGGTCGTCCAGCTCGACGACCCGCAGCTCGTTCTCCTCGGCGGGCGCCGGTTCCTGCAACCACTCCCCCGCCGCACGGGTGAACCGCATCCGCAGGGCGTCGTGCCGCCGGGTCACCGCGGCCAGCGCCGCGCGCAGTGCGGGAACGTCGACCTCCGGGTCGAGTCCGATGTGGACGGACATCGTGAAGTGGTCGCGGTCCAGCCCGCTTTCGGTGAACCACGACTGGATCGGGCCCAGCGGCGCGGGTCCGGCCGGTTCGGCGGGCGCCACGGGCGCGGGCGCCGTGCCGGCCGAGACGACCGCCGCCAGCTCGGCGAGCGTCTGGTGCAGGAAGATGTCCTTCGACGACAGGGCCAGGCCCGCCTGCCGGGCCTTCGACACGACCTGGATGCTCAGGATCGAGTCGCCCCCGAGGCCGAAGAAGTTGTCCTCCGCGCCGACCTGCTCGACGCCGAGCACCTGCGACCAGATGCCCGCCAGCTCGCGTTCCGC
Organism: Amycolatopsis bartoniae; assembly: GCF_014191255.1. Classification (GTDB taxonomy): domain Bacteria; phylum Actinomycetota; class Actinomycetes; order Mycobacteriales; family Pseudonocardiaceae; genus Amycolatopsis_E; species Amycolatopsis_E bartoniae. Next base: position 42,169 of record NZ_JACHWH010000017.1, on the reverse strand, counting down.
GGCTGTGCGCGGCGGGACGAACCGGCTGCCCGGTTCGCTCGCGGCGCCCGGCTCCGGCAGCGCCTTGCGGTCGAGCTTCCCGTTGGGCGTCAAGGGGAGCGACTCCAGCCCGACGAACACCGCGGGCACCAGGTGGGCGGGCAGCGACCGGCCGAGGAACTCCCGCAGCACGCTGGTGCCCGGCACGGCCGAGCCCGGCGCGGGCACCAGGTACGCGACGAGCCGCCGCGTGCCGCCCGCCTCGTGCGCCAGCACGACGGACTCGGCGAGGTCCGGGTGCGCGACGAGCGCGGCCTCGATCTCGCCGGGCTCGATGCGGAACCCGCGGATCTTCACCTGCGCGTCCGCGCGGCCAAGATATTCCAGTACTCCAGTCAAGTTCCACCGGACGAGGTCGCCGGTGCGGTACATCCGGCTGCCCGGCTCGCCGAACGGGTCGGCCAGGAACCGCGCCGCCGTCAGGCCCGGGCGGCCGAGGTAGCCGCGGGCCAGTCCCGCGCCCGCCACGTACAACTCGCCGGTGACTCCCGCCGGAACCGGGGAGAGCGTGTGGTCGAGCACATAGGTCCGCAGGTCCGGAATGGGCACGCCGATGGGGCTGCCGGCCGCGCCGCTGGGGCCGAGCAGCTGGTACGTCACGTGCACGGTGGTCTCGGTGATCCCGTACATGTTGATCAGGGCCGGGCGCTCCGGATGCCGTTCGTACCAGGGCGCCAGGCGGCCGGGGTCGAGCGCCTCGCCGCCGAAGACCACGTACCGCAGCGCCAGCTCGGGCCGGTGTTCGCGGTCGGCCTGCACCAGCTGGTAGAACGCGGACGGCGTCTGGTTGAGGACGGTGACCTTCTGCTCGGCGAGCAGGGCGAGGAAGTCCTCGGGCGAGCGCACGACGTCCTGGCCGACGACGACCAGCCGGCCGCCGTGCAGCAGCGCGCCCCACATCTCCCACACGGAGAAGTCGAAGGCGTAGGAGTGGAACAGCGTCCACACGTCGCGGTCGCCGAAGCCGAACCAGTCCTTTGTGGACGAGAACAGCCGCGTCACGTTGCGGTGCGGGATCAGCACCCCCTTGGGTTTGCCGGTCGAGCCGGAGGTGTAGATGACGTACGCGACGTTGTCCGGGGCCGCACCGCCGGACGGGTCGGTCGACGGCTGGTTTTCGTTGTCCCGCACGGCTTCCAGGCTGTCGAGCACGAGGACGGGCTGGGCATCGGCAAGCACGCCCTGGATGCGCGCCTCGGGATACGCCGGGTCGAGCGGCAGGTAGCCGGCGCCGGACTTGAGCACCGCCAGCACGGCCACGAGCAGCTCGGGCGAGCGTGGCAGCACGAGCGCGACGAGGCGCTCCGGTCCCGCTCCCCGCTCGATCAGCCGGTGCGCGAGGCGGTTGGCGCGCTCGTTGAGCTCCCGGTAGGTCAGCTCGGTCCGGCCGCAGGTGACCGCGACGGCCTCCGGGGTCCGGCGCGCCTGCGCCTCGAACAGCGACGGCAGCGTGCCCGCGGGCTCGGGTGTTCCGTGCCCGTTCCACTCCCGCAGCACCTGTTCGCGCTCGGGGCCGGTGAGCCACGGCAGCCGTGCCAGCGGCCGGTCGGCGGCCGCGGCGACGCCGTCGAGCAGGACGCGCAGCCAGCCCGCCATCCGCGCCACGGTGGTGGCGTCGAACAGGTCGGTGTTGTAGTTCACCACCACGTCGAGCCGCCCGCCCGCCTCCTGGAACTGGATCATCAGGTCGAAGGCCGCGGTCACCAGTGGCGGCGCCAGCTCCTCGACGGCGAGGCCGGGCAGCGCGGGTTCGGCGCCGGGGGTGTTGTGCAGCACCACCATCACCTGGCACAGCGGGGTGCGGCTGGTGTCGCGGACCGGCTGCAGGTCGTCGACGACGCGGTCGAACGGGACGTCCTGGTGTGCGAACGCGTCGAGCGTCGTCTCACGCACCTCGGCGAGGAACTCCCCGAACGTCCGTGCGGTGTCCACTGTGGAGCGCAGCACGAGGGTGTTGACGAAGAACCCGACGAGCCCTTCCAGCTCGGTCCGCTCGCGCCCGGACACGACCGTGCCCACGGCGATGTCGTCCTGCCCGGACCAGCGGGACAGCAGCAGCTGGCAGGCGGCGAGCAGCGTCATGAACAGCGTGCCGTCGGACCGGCGGGACAGCTCCTTGAGCCGTGCGGTGGTCGCGGCCGGGATGGGGAACTCCAGCAGGGCGCCGGAGTTGGTGCGCACGGCGGGCCGGGGCCGGTCGGTGGGCAGTTCGAGCGGCGGCACGTCTTCGAGGCGGCGGCGCCAGTAGGCGAGCTGCTCGTCGAGCACGGCGCCGGTCAGCCGCTCGCGCTGCCACACCGCGAAGTCGGCGTACTGGATCGGCAGTTCCGGCAGCCCGGCCCCGGCGTAGAGTGCGCTCAGCTCGCTCACCAGGATGCCGGTGGACCAGCCGTCGGTGACGATGTGGTGCAGCACCAGCGTGAGCACGTGGTCGTCGGGCGCCAGGCGGACGAGCCGGGTGCGCAGCAGCGGACCGGCGCGCAGGTCGAACGGCTCGGTCGCCACCTCGGCGAGCACGGCTTCCAGCGAACGTCCATTCAGGACGGTCAGCGGAACGCGGACCTCGTACGGCGGGTGGACGATCTGCACGCCGTGCCCGTCGACGGCGTCGAAGGTGGTGCGCAGGGACTCGTGCCGCGCGACGAGCGCGGTCAGCGCCGAGTTCAGCGCCTCGACGTCCAGGTCGCCGCGCAGCCGCAACGCGGTCGGCGAGACGTACTCCGTGCTGCCGGGCTCGAACTCGTCGAGGAACCACAACCGCTGCTGGGCGAACGACAACGGCGCGGTCAGCCCGCCGTTTTCGCGCGCCAGCACCGGAATGGCCTCCACGACGCCCGCCTGGGGCAGGGCGGCGGCGAGCCGTTCCGGCGTCGGCGCGGTGAACAGCAGCCGCGCGGGCACATCGGCACCGAGCGCGGCGCGCAGGCGGGAGATCACCCGGATGCCGAGCAGCGAGTCGCCGCCGAGGTCGAAGAAGTTGTCCTCGACGCCCACGCGCTCGACACCGAGCACGTCGGCCCACACCGCCGTCACGAGACGCTCGTTGTCCGTCCGTGGGGCCACATACGAGCCACGCGCGGAGAAGTCCGGTTCGGGCAGCGCGGCCTGGTCGAGTTTGCCGCTGCGGGTGAGGGGCAGCCGGGGCAGCGTCACGAACGCCGAAGGCACGAGGTAGGCGGGCAGCGACGCGCTCAGGAACTCCCGCAGCTCCCCGGCGGCGGGCTCCTCCCCGGCGGGCACGCAGTAGGCCACCAGCCGACCCGCGCGGGCCACCACCGCGGCCCCGGCCACTGCGGGATGGCGCAGCAGCGCGGTTTCGACCTCGCCCGGTTCGATGCGGAACCCGCGGATCTTGACCTGCTCGTCGAGGCGGCCGCGGTAGTCCAGCCGGCCGTCGGCGGTCTCCCGGACGAGGTCGCCGGTCGCGTACATCCGGCTGCCGGGCTCGCCGAACGGATCGGGCGGGAAGCGGTCGGCGGTCAGCCCGGGCTTGCCGAGGTAGCCGCGCGCGAGCTGCGCGCCACCCAGGTACAGCTGTCCTGGCACGCCGGCCGGCACCGGGGACAGCGACGCGTCGAGCACGTAGGCGCTGAGGTTGCCCAGCGGGCGCCCGATGGTCGGGTGGTCCCCGGTCACCGTGGTACCAACGGCGTCCACTGTGGACTCGGTGGGGCCGTAATAGTTGTAGGCGGTGGTGCCGGGCAGGTCACGCACCTCGTGCCACAGCGCCTCGCCCAGCGCCTCCCCGCCGAGCATCAGGTGCTTCGGGCCGTTGTCCAGGATCCCGGCGGGCAGCAGCTGCTGGAGGTAGGACGGCGTGACGTCGAGGAAGTCGATGCGGTGCTCGCGGACGTACCGAGTCAGCGCCATGGGGTCGAGCCGGGTGTCGTCGTCGATCAAGTGCAGCTCATGACCGTCGGCCATCAGCAGCGGCCCCTCCCACGAGGTGTCGAACGACAGCGCCGCCGTCAACGCCACCCGCAGCCGCTTCCCGCCGAACACCCGGCGGTGGTTGATCACCAGGTTGGTCAGGGCGCGGTGCTCGACCACCACGCCCTTGGGCGTTCCGGTCGAGCCGGAGGTGTAGATGATGTACGCGGCCTGGTCCGGCCGTGGTCCGGGAAGCTCCGCCGGAGCCTCGGCGATCTCCCGCAGCACCACGGCGGGATCCGCGTCCCGCAGCACGGTCCGGATGCGCTCCCCGGGCAGTTCCGGGTCCACCGGCAGGTAGACCGCGCCCGCCTTGAGGACCGCGAACAACGCCACCACGGACTCGGCCGACCGCGGCAGCAGGACCGCGACCACCCGCTCCGGGCCGGCGCCCCGCCGCACCAGCTCCCCGGCCAGCCCGTGCACGCGCCGGACCAGCTCCGCGTAGGTCAGCGACTCGCCGCGGAAGACCAGCGCGGTGTCGTGCGGCCAGGCTTCGGCCCGCGCTTCGAGCAGGTCCACCACCGTGGTGTCCGGCACGTCGAGCGACGGTCCGCGGAGGCCGCGTTCCTCGCCGGCGGTCAGCGGCAGGTCCGCGAGGCGGCGGTCCGGTTCGGCGGCGACGGACTCCAGCAGCACCGAGAGGTGCGCCACCAGGCGGTCGATGGTGTCCGCGTCGAACAGGGCAGTGCTGTACTCGACGCTCCCGGCGAGTGTCCCGTCGCGTTCCTCGAACTCCAGGCTCAGGTCGAAGTTCGACGACCTGCGCGCGACCGTGACGTCCTCGGTGTCCAGTCCGGCGAAGGCGGGCTGCTCGCCCGAAGCGCCGTGCAGCAGCACCATCACGTCGAACAGCGGGTTGCGGCTCGGGTCGCGGTCGGCGTGCACGGCGTCGACCAGCCGCTCGAACGGGACGTCGTGCGCGAACGCGTCGAGCACCGTCTCCCGGACGGCGGCGAGCAGCTCGCGGAACGTGCCCCGCGTGTCCACAGTGGAGCGGAGCACGACGGTGTTGACGAAGAATCCCACCACGCGCCGCACCTCGGGTCTCTCCCGGCCCTGCACCACCGTGCCCACGGCCACGTCCTCCTGCCCCGAGTAGCGGGCCAGCAGCACCTGGCAGGCCGCGAGGACGACGGTGAACAGGGTGGTGCCGCCCTCGCGGGCCAGCTCGGCCAGCCGCGCCGCGGTGCCGCCGGGCAGGGTGAACTCCCGGACCGCGCCCTCGGTGGTGCGCTCCGGCGGCCGGGGCCGATCGGTGGGCAGCTCCAGCGGTCGCAGGTCCGCGAGCTTCGCGCGCCAGTAGTCCAGATGGTCCGTGCCGTCGCCGCGTTCGCGTTGCCACGCCGCGAAGTCGGCGTACTGGACCGGCAGCGGCGGCAGCTCAGCGGCCTCGCCGGAGTTGTAGAGCGCGGCCAGTTCCTCGGTGAGTACGCCCATCGACCCGCCGTCGGTGACGATGTGGTGCACGCACAGCAGCAGGACGTGCTCTCGCGGCCCGACCCGCGCCAGCAGCGCCCGCACCAGCGGCCCGCGCCGCAGGTCGAACGGGCGTGAGTACTCCTCGGCCAGCACGGCGTCGAGGTCCTCGGCGGGGGTGTCCACCACGGGCAGCGGCACGCCGAACGGCGGGTGGACGAGCTGCACGCCTTCGCCGTCCACCTCGTCGAAGGTGGTGCGCAGCGATTCGTGCCGCGCCACCAGCGCCGCCAGCGCCGCGGCGAGCGCGGGCACGTCGAGCTCGCCGCGCAGCCGCAGGGCCAGCGCGCTGTTGTACTCGGGGTCGCCGGGGTTGAGCCTGCTGAGGAACCACAGCCGCCGCTGGGAGAACGACAGCGGAAGCGGGCGGCCGCGTTCGGCCACCGGGATCGCCTCGCTCCGCCCGGCCGCGCCCGCCAGCCTGCTGCGCAGCTTCTCCCGCAGTTCGGCGGGCAGTGCCGCGATTCGGTCCTGTCTGGATGAGGTCATGACGGAGGTCCTCACAGTTCTGCGTTCGGGTCACCGGCGGCGAGGAGCTCGAGATCACGCAGGATCGTCTCCTCGACGGTTTCGGCGAAGGTGGCCACGGTCCGGGCGGTCAGCACGTCCCGCGGGGTGAGCCGGATGTCGAACACCGCGCTCGCCTGGGACGCGATCTGGACGCCGCGGAGGGAGTCGCCGCCCAGGTCGAAGAAGTCGTCGTCGACACCAACCCGCGCGACTCCGAGCACGTCGGCCCAGATGCGCGCGACGGTGCGCTCGGTGTCGGTCCGCGGCTCGGCGTAGGCCGGGCGCGCGGCGGTGAGGCCGGGCGCGGGCAACGCCTGCCGGTCGAGCTTTCCATTGCCGCTCAAGGGCAACCGGTCGAGCACCACGTACGCGGACGGCACGAGGTAGTCCGGCAGGGTACGGCTGAGGAACGCTTTCAGCTCGTCCGCGCCGGGTGCCTGCCCGTCCGCCACCAGGTAGGCGGCGAGCAGTTTCGCGCCGGGCTGGTCCTCGCGGACCACGACGGCCGCCTGCGCCACCCGCGGGTGCGCGGCCAGCGCCGCCTCGACCTCGCCCGGTTCGATCCGGAAACCACGCAGCTTGACCTGCTCGTCGAGGCGGCCGAGGAACCGCACCTCGCCGTCGGCCGTCCACGCCGCGAGGTCGCCGGTGCGGTACAGGCGTTCCCCTGGCCGGCAGGGATCGGCGACGAACCGTTCCGCGGTCAGCCCGGGCGCGCCGGAGTAGCCGCGGGCGAGCCCGGCGCCGGCGAGGCACAGCTCCCCGGCCACGCCGGGCGGCACCGGGGCCAGGTCCGGGCCGAGCACCTGGACGCGGACGCCGTCGAGCGGGCGGCCGATCGGCACCACGGCGGGCACGGCGTCCGGATCCGCCATCGGCCGCGACGTGGCGAAGGTGGTCGTCTCGGTCGGGCCGTAGCCGTCCACGACCCGCAGCCCGGGACAGCTGCGCAGCACGCGCCGCACGGCGTCGGCGGGCACCACGTCACCGCCGGTCCACAGCTCACGCAGACCCGCGAAGCAGTCCGGCGACTCCTGGGCGAGCACCCGGAACAGGCCGGCGGTGAGCCAGAGCGCGGTCACGCCCTCGCCGGTGACGGCCTGGCGCACGAGCGCGGCGTCCACGTCTCCCGGCGGCGCGACGACCACCCGGCCGCCGCCCAGCAGCGGAACCCAGACCTCGTAGGTGGTGGCGTCGAACGCGAGCGGCGAGTGCAGCAGCACCCGTTCGTGCGCGCCGCCGGCGAACCGGCTGTCGGCCGCGAGCGCGGCGACGTCGCGGTGCCGGACCGCCACGCCCTTCGGCACGCCCGTGGAGCCCGACGTGTACATGACGTAGGCCAGCTGGTCGGGGTCCACCCGCACCCCGGGGTCGCGTGGCGGTTCGCCCCGCACCCGGGACTCGGTGAGTATCCGTCCACTGTGGATTTGTTCGAGCGTGCTCAGCCAGGTCTCGTCGGTGATCGCGAACGGGACGCCCGCCAGGAGCAGGCGCAGCCGGCCCACCGGCGCCCGGGTGTCCAGCGGCACGGAGACCCCGCCGGCCTTCGCGACGGCCAGCTCGGCCACCACCACGGCGGCGGAGCGTTCGAGCGCGAGGCCGACCCGGTCCTCCGGCCGCAGCCCGAGCGCCAGCAGCCGGGCGGCCAGGCGGTTCGCCCGCCGGTTTAGCTCGGCGTAGCTCACCCGCTCGTGCCCGGCCACCACCGCGACCGCGTCCGGCTGCGCCCGGACCCGTTCGGCGAACAGCCCGGGCAGCGACCGCGCCGCCGGTTCGGGGGCGGTGGTCTGCCAGTCCCGTAGCTGCCGCCGTTCGGTGTCGCTGAGCAGCGGCACCTCGCCCAGCGGCCGTTCGCCGTCCGCGGACAGCTCGGCCAGCAGGCGAAGCAGGCGCGCGGCCAGCGCTTCGACCGTGGCGGGCTCGAACAGCTCCGGGTCGTAGCCGACCTCGACCGACAGGCGGCGGCCCGGCGAGGCGACGACGGTGACCGGGAAGTTGGTGGTCTCGGCCGCCGCGAGGTCGCGGATCCGCAGCCCGTGCCCGGCCGCCGCCTCGTCGCGGATCGGGTAGTTCTCGAACACCACCAGGCTGTCGAACAGGTTCACCCCGCCCGGGACGTCCGTCCACGTCTGCAGCCGCGCGAGCGGGACGAAGTCGAACCCGCGTGCCTCGGCCTGCGCTTCCTGCAGGGTCTTGAGCCAGCGGGCGACGCGCGCGGTCCGGTCGAGGCGCACCCGCACCGGCAGGGTGTTGATGAAGATGCCGAGGATCTCGTCGACTCCGGGCAGTTCGGCGGGCCTGCCCGAGACGGTCGCGCCGAACACCACATCGCGGCGTCCACTGTAGACCGACAGCAGCAGCGCCCACGCGCCCTGGAGCACGACGTTGAGCGTGAGCCCGTGCCGCCGGGCGAACTCCTCCAGCCGGGCGGTCTCCTCCTCGCCGAGCGAGCACGGCAGCCAAGTCGCGGAGCACGTCGTGTGGTTCTCCGCCGGCGCCCGGTCGTACGGCAGCGGGACCGGGTCGGCGAACCCGTCGAGGGTGCGCCGCCAGAACCGTTCGGCCTCGGCTTCGTCGCGCCCGTCGAGCCAGGCCAGGTAGTCGCGGAAGGGGCGGCGCTCGGGCAGCGGGCCGCCGGCCTGCGCGGCGCACAGGTCGGCCAGGACCCCGAACACGCTCCAGCCGTCGAGCAGCACGTGGTGGAAGGTCCACAGCACCTGGACCTCGGTCGCCGAGAGCCGGGCCAGTGCGACGCGCATCAGCGGCGCGACGGTGAGGTCCAGGCCCCGCGCCCGGTCCTCGGCCAGCAGCTGCCGCAGGTGCGCGGCCCGCTCGGCGTCGCCGAGGCCGGTCCAGTCGAGGTGGCGGACCGGCAGGGCGACGTCGCGGTGCACGACCTGCACCGGTTCCGGCACGCCGTCCCACACGAAGGCGGTGCGCAGGACCGGGGTCCGGTCGAGCACCCGCTGCCACGCGCGGCCCAGCTCCGCCGGATCGGTGACGCCGTCGAGCACGAACGTGGCCTGCTCGAAGTACAGGCCCCGGTCGGCCTGGGACAGACCGTGGAACACCATCCCGCCCTGCATGGGCGTGAGCGGGTAGAGGTCCTCCACGCCGCGGCCGTCGCCCGCCAACCGGTCCACTTGCGACTGGTCCAGGCGCACGAGCGGGAAGTCCGACGGCGTCCGGCCGCCCGCGCCCGGCTCGGCGCAGTGGTGCAGGATCTCGCCGAGCGCGTCGAGGAACGCCACGGCGAGACGCTCCACAGTGGACCGATCGTGCAGGTTCGCCGAGTACGACCAGGAGATCTCCAGCGCCTCCTGCTCGACCCTGGCGACGACGTCGAGGACGTGCGGCCGGGCCGCGGCCGGGTCCACATCGGCATCGAGGCCGTGGTTGGCCCGGTAGAGCCCGCCGAGCTGCCAGTCGAAGCGGCCCAGGTAGTTGAAGCTCACCGGCGAGTCGAGGCCGGGCACCGAGCCGGCGAGGTAGCGCAGGGCGCCGTAGCCCACGCCGCGCCGCGGGATGGCGCGCAGCCGTTCCTTGACGGACTTCAGCGCGGCGCCCCACTCCCGCGGCACCTCCAGCGCCACCGGGAACACGCTGGTGAACCAGCCCACCGTGCGGGAGGTGTCCACGTCGTCGAACAGGTCCTCGCGCCCGTGGCCTTCGAGGTCGACCACCACCTGCTCGTGGCCCGTCCAGTCGCCGAGCACCCGGCCGAGCGCGGCGAGCAGCACGTCGTTGACCTGCGTCCGGTAGACCTCCGGCACGTCCTGCAGCAGTGCCTTCGTCCGCCCGGGGTCGAGCCGGACGGTGACCTCCTCCGTCGAGCCGATCGTGTTGTCGCCTTGGCGATCCAGCGGAAGCGGGGCCGGGCGCGGCACGGCTCGCCAGTGCGGCAGCTCGTCGTCGAACCCGCCGGCCGCGGTGTGGTCGGCGAGCCGCAGCGCCCACGACCGGAACGACGTCGTCTTCGGCCCGAGATCGCCGCCCCGGTACGCGGTTTCGAGGTCCTCCAACAGGATCCGCCACGACACCCCGTCGACGACGAGGTGGTGCGCGGTCAGGCGCAGCCGCGTGCCGGACAGGGTCGCGGCCAGCAGCGGGCCGGTGCGCAGGTCGAAGTCGCGGTTGCCCAGGACGTCCACCGGCGTGACGGGCGCGTTGTCCTGGGTCCACTCGCCGCCGGAGTCGTCGAAGCGCATCCGCAGGGCGTCGTGGTGTGCCAGCACCGCGGCCAGCGCGGCCCGCAGGGCGTCCTCGTCGACGTCCTCGGCCAGCTCCACCAGCACCGACTGGTCGAACCGCCGGGGCGGATCGGTGAAGAACCAGCGCTGGATGGGGGTCAGCGGCACCGGTCCGGTCACCGGGCCCTGCTCGGCGAGCGGGCCGGCCGGCCCCTCGGCCGCCGCGGCGAGCGGGCCGAGCGTGGGATGGCGGAACAGGTCCCGCGGCAGCAGGTGCAGCCCCGCCTGGCGGGCGCGGGAGACGACCTGGATGCTGACGATCGAGTCCCCGCCGAGGGCGAAGAAGTCGGACTCGGTGCCGACCTCGGGCACGCCGAGCACGTCGGTCCAGATCGCGGCCAGCGTGCGCTCGGCGTCGGTGCGCGGCGGGGTCAGCTCGCCGGTGACCCGCGTGAAGTCCGGTGCGGGTAGCGCGGCCTGGTCGAGCTTGCCGTTGACCGTGAGCGGAAACCGGTCGAGCGGCACAAACGCGGCGGGCACCAGATAGTCGGGCAGGTCCCGGCTCAGCGCTTCCCGCAGCTGCGCCGGTTCGGCACCGCCGACCACGTAGGCGACGAGCCGTTTGACGCCATCGTCCTCACGCGCGACCACGGCCGCCTGCGTGCAGTACTGCCCGAGTGCTGCCTCGATCTCGCTGGGCTCGATGCGGAAGCCGCGGATCTTGACCTGCTCGTCGACGCGGCCGACGAACTCCAACTGTCCCTCGGGGTTCCACCGCACGAGGTCGCCCGTGCGGTACATGCGCTCCCCCGGCTCGAAGGGGTCGGCGACGAACCGGTCAGCGGTCAGCCCCGGGCTGTTCAGGTAACCCCGGGCCAGCCCTTCCCCGGCGAGGTGCAGCTCTCCCGGCACCCCCGGCGGGACCAGCCGCAGCGCAGTGTCGAGGACGTAGGCGCGCATGTTGTCCAGCGGCGCCCCGATCGGCACCACCTCCGGCACCTCACCGGTCATCACCCGCACGGTCGCGAAGGTCGTCGTCTCCGTCGGCCCGTACACGTCGGCCACCGCGATACCCGGGCACGCCTCCAGTACCCGGCGCAACGCCGTCGCGGGCACGGCGTCGCCACCGGTCCAGACCTCTCGCAGGCCGGTGAACGCCGCCGGGTTCTCCTGGGACACCAGCCGGAACAGGCCCGTGGTGAGGAAGGCCGCGGTGACCCGGTGTTCCGCGATCACCCGCGCGAGGGTCTCCACGTCGAGTTCGCCGGGCGGGGCCACGACCACGCAGCCGCCGGACAGCAACGGCACCCACATCTCGTAGGTGTTGGCGTCGAACGAATGCGGCGAGTGCAGCAGGATTCGGTCGTGGGCGTGGAACCGGCGCTCGTGCGCCAGCGCCACCACATCGCGTTGCCGCACCGCCACGCCCTTCGGCGTCCCCGTCGAACCCGACGTGTACATGACGTACGCCAGGTTGTCGCGGTGCACCGCGGGGAACGGCCGGGTGGGCGCGGAAGGACCGTCGGCCAGCAGGATCGGTCCACTGTGGACCCGCCGGGCGACGGGCTCCCACTTCCGGTCGGTGATCAGCGCGCGGGTTCCGGCCAGCAGGGTCTTCAACCGGGGTTCCGGCGCCCGCAGGTCCAGCGGCAGGTACGCCCCGCCGGCCTTGACGATTGCCAGCTCCGCGACGAGCAGGTCGGGCGAGCGGTCCATCAGCACCGCGACCAGGTCCTCGGCGTCGAGGTCCAGCCGCCGCGCCAGCTGCTCGGCGCGGGCGTCGAGCTCGGCGTAGCTCAGCCGGACGCCGTCGGCGACCACCGCGGGCGCGTCCGGAGTCCGCCGCACCTGGTCGGCGAACAGCTCGGCGAGCGTGCCGTCCGGTACCGGCGAGGCGGTGTCGTTCCACTCGGTGAGCACCTGGTGCCGCTCGGCGGCGGTGAGCAGGTCGATCTCCCCGAGCGGCCGGGCGGGCTCCTCGCCGAGGCTCCGCAGCACGTCGGTGAGCTGCCTGGCGATCCGGCGGGCGGTGGTCCCGTCGAACAGGTCCGGGTCGTAGCCGACGTCGACCGACAGCCGCTCCCCCGGTGACGCGACCACGCTGAGCGGGTAGTTCGTCGTCTCGACCGCGTCGAGCGCCCGCAGCCGCAGGCCGTGGGCGGTGGCGGCTTCGTCGTTGATCGGATAGTTCTCGAACACCACGATGCTGTCGAACAGGTTCGTTCCGGACGGCACACCGCTCCAGCCCTGCAGCCGCGTCAGCGGCAGGTGCCCGAACCGCCGCGACTCCACCTGCCCGGCCTGCAACTCCCGCAGCCACTCGCCGCGCGAACGGGAGTCGTCCACGGAAACGCGCACGGGCAGGGTGTTGATGAAGATGCCCGCGATGTCGTCGGCGCCGGGCAGGTCCGCCGGACGCCCGGAAACCGTGGTGCCGAAGCAGATGTCCCGCTCTCCGGTGGACCGCGCGAGCAGGACCGCCCACGCGCCTTGCAGCAGCGTGTTGAGCGTCAGGCCCGAGGCACGCGCGCTGTCACGCAGCCGCGCGGTCTCGCGCTCGTCCAGCTCCACGGTCAGCCAGTCCGCCGACCGGCTGGTGTGCGCCTGCGCGGGCGGGCGGTCGAACGGCAGCCGCGCGGGGGCGGTGAGGTCGCCGAGCACGGTCCGCCAGTGCCGTTCGGCCTGCCGGTCGTCCTGCCGCGCCAACCAGGCCGCGTAGTCGCGGAACGGCCTGCGCCGCGGTGGCGCCTGCCCGGCGTGGGCGGCGAAGACGTCGGACAGCACGGCGAACACGCTCCAGCCGTCGAGCAGCACGTGGTGGAACGTCCACAGCACACGCACCTCGGTGCCGGACAGCCGGGCGAACACCAGGCGCAGCAACGGCGTGGCCGTGAGGTCGAGCCCGGCGGCCCGGTCGCGGTCGAGGACCTCGCGCCACGCGGCGTCCTGCTCGTCCTCCGGCAGCGAACGCCAGTCGTGCTGGGTCACCGGCACGACGACGTCGCGCCGCACCACCTGCACGGGTTCCGGCACGCCTTCCCACACGATCCGGCTGCGCAGCACCGGCGTGCGGTCGACCACCCGCTGCCAGGCCGCCGCGAGCGCCCCGGGATCGGTGACGCCGTCGAGGGTGAACGCGACCTGCTGGAAGTACACGCGTTCCTCGCCCTGCGACAGCGAGTGGAAGACCATGCCGGACTGCATCGGCGTGAGCGGGTAGATGTCCTCCACCACCGGGTCGGCCAGACTGTCCACAGTGTCCTGGTCGAGCCGGGCGAGCGGGAAGTCCGACGGGGTGCGGCCCCACGACTCCGGGCGGGCGCAGTGCTCGATGATCTCCCGGAGCACACCGGCCAGTGCCTCGGCCAACGCGGCGACGGTGGCCTCCCGGTGCACGCCTTCGGCGTAGTACCAGGTCAGTTCCAGCTCGTCGTCCTCAACGCGGCCGACGACGTCCAGCAGGTGCGCGCGGGCCGAGAGCGGGCTGTCGTCCGACTCCAGGCCGCCGGACTCGAAGCGCCCCAGGTAGTTCAGGGCGACCTGCGGCGTGATCTCGGGTGCGGTTCCCGCGAGGTAGCGCAGCGCGCTGTAGCCGACGCCGCGCCGGGGCACCGCGCGCACCTGTTCCTTGACCGCCTTGAGCGCGTCTCCCCAGTCGCCGGGCACCGCGAGCGAGACGGGGAAGACGCTGGTGAACCAGCCGATGGTGCGGGAGAGGTCGACCCCGTCGAACAGCTCCTCGCGCCCGTGCCCTTCGAGGTCCACCAGCACCCGCTCGTGGCCCGTCCAGTCGCGCAGCACGCGGCCGAGCGCAGTCAGCAGCACGTCGTTGACCTGCGTGCGGTAGGCGTCCGGCACTTCCCTCAACAGGGCGGCGGTCTCCTCGCGGGTCAGCCGTACGGTGACCGAGCGCAGCGACTCCACGATGTTCGGCCCGTCCCCGTCGGTGGGGATGCCCACGTGCCCGGTGGTGGCCCGCCAGTGATCCAGCTCGTCGTCGAACCCGCCTTCGGCGGTGTGGGCGACCAACCTGCGTGCCCAGTCCTGGAACGACGTGGTGCGCGGGCCGAGGTCCACCGGTTCTCCGCGCAGCGCCTGGGAGTACGCCTTGTCGAAGTCCTCCAGCAGGATCCGCCACGACACGCCGTCCACGACGAGGTGGTGCACGGTCAATGTCAACTCGTCCTCAGTGGACAGTTCGGCGTGCAGCAACGGCCCGTTCGTGAGGTCCAGCGGTGCCCGCAGCAGGTCGGCCCGCTCCTCGGCGGCGTTCTCCTGCCGCCACCCGTCGGCGGTGGGCGTGAACCGCATCCGCAGGGCGTCGTGGTGTGCGACGAGGGCGGCCAGCGCGGTGCGCAGGGCCGCCGGGTCGGCCGGACCGGGCAGCCGCACCCGCATCCGCTGCGTGAAGTGGTCCGGTTCCCGGGTCTGCGTCTCGAAGAACCAGCGCTGGATCGGGGTGAGCGGCACCTCGCCGCTGACCGGTCCCCGCTCCGGCGCCGGCTCGGTGGTCCTCGTCGCGGCGGCCAGCTCGGCGACGGTGGGATGGGTGAACAGGTCGCCGGGTGTCAGGTCCAGTCCCGCCCGCCGGGCGCGGGAGACGACCTGGATGCTGAGGATCGAGTCCCCGCCGAGGGCGAAGAAGTCGTCCTCGGCACCGACCTCGGGCACGCCGAGCACCTCGGCCCAGATCTCCGCGAGCACCGTCTCCGGTCCGGGCCGCGGTGCCACGTACTCGCGGGTGCCGAACTCGGGCGCGGGCAGGGACTGCCGGTCGACCTTGCCGTTGACCGTGAGCGGCAGCCGGTCGAGGGCGACGAAGGCCGCGGGCACCAGATAGTCGGGCAGGTCCCGGCTCAGTGCCTCCCGCAGCTGGGCCGGGTCGGCCCCGCCCACCACGTAGGCGACGAGCCGTTTCACGCCGTCGTCCTCACGCGCGACCACGGCCGCCTGCGTGCAGTACTGGCCGAGCGCCGCCTCGACCTCGCTCAGTTCGACGCGGAAGCCGCGGATCTTGACCTGCTCGTCCACCCGGCCGACGAACTCCAGCTGTCCTTCGGCGTTCCACCGCACGACGTCGCCCGTGCGGTACATGCGCTCCCCCGGCTCGAAGGGGTCGGCGACGAACCGGTCGGCGGTGAGCCCCGGGCTGTTCAGGTAGCCGCGTGCGAGGCCCTCGCCCGCGAGGTGCAGTTCGCCGGGCACACCGGGCGGCACCAGGCGCAGGGTGTCGTCGAGGACGTAGGCGCGCACGTTGTCCAGCGGCGCCCCGATCGGCACCACCTCCGGCACCTCGTCGGTCATCACCCGCACCGTGGCGAAGGTTGTCGTCTCCGTCGGCCCGTACACGTCGGCCACCGCGATACCCGGGCACGCTTCGAGCACCCGGCGCAACGCCGTGGCGGGCACCGCGTCGCCGCCCGTCCACACCTCCCGCAGCCCGGTGAACGCTTCCGGGGCCTCCTGGGAGACCAGGCGGAACAACCCGGAGGTGACGAACGCTCCCGTGACGCCGTATTCGGCGATCATCCGGGCGACCGTGTCGACGGCCAGTTCCCCGGGCGGGGCCACGACCACACAGCCGCCGGACAGCAACGGCACCCACATCTCGTAGGTGTTGGCATCGAACGAGTGCGGCGAATGCAACAGAATCCGGTCGTGCGCGCTGAACCGGTGCTCCCACGCCAGCGCCACCACGTCCCGCTGCCGCACCGCCACGCCCTTCGGTGTCCCCGTCGAACCCGACGTGTAGGTGACGTAGGCCAGCTGGTCGGGATCGACCCGCACGTCCGGGGCGGTGTCCGGTCCCTCTGCGGCCACCTCCACGACGAGTCCGTGGTGGACGGTTCGCGCAACGTCTCGCCATGCGTGGTCGGTGACGAGGATTCGCGCCCCGGCTCCGGCGATCAGGGACTTCAACCGGGATTCCGGCGCCCGCAGATCCAGCGGCAGATACGCGCCGCCGGCCTTGACGATCGCCAGCTCCGCGACGACGAGATCGATCGACCGGTCCATCAGCACCGCGACTCGTTCCTCGGCGCGAATTCCGTGCCGCAGCACCAGGTGTGCGAGCCGGTTGGCGCGGACGTCGAGCTCCGCGTAGGTGACCGACTCGCCGTCGGTGACCAGTGCGACCGCGTCCGGGGTGCGGCGGACCTGGGCGCCGAACAGGTCCGGCAGCGCGGCCCGGGGCAGCTCGGTGCTCGTCTCGTTCCACTTCCGCAGGACGAGGTCCTCCTCGGCGGGGGTGAGCATCGGCACGCCCGACACCGGCCCGTTTTCGGTCAGCCCGCGCAGGAGGACGCCGAAGTGCGCGGCGAGCCGCTCGGCGGTCGGCGCGTCGAAGAGGTCCGGGTCGTAGCCGAGCACGAACGACACCGTGCGGCCCGGGTACGCCAGGAGGTGCAGCGGATAGTTCGTCCGTTCCGCCGCCTCCAGGTCCCGCACCCGCATGCCGCCGCCGAGCTCGCCGACCGGGTAGTTCTCGAACACCACAATGCTGTCGAACAGGTTCGTTCCGGCGGGCACCCCGCTCCAGCCCTGCAGCCGCGTCAGCGGCAGGTGCCCGAACCGCCGCGACCCCACCTGCCCGGCCTGCAGCTGCCGCAACCAGCCGGCCACCTCCGCGCCGCCGACCGGCACCCGCACCGGGACGGTGTTGATGAAGATGCCCGGGATCTCGTCCACTCCGGACAGTTCCGGTGGGCGACCGGAAACCGTCGCTCCGAAGCAGACTTCGCGATCTCCGCTGTACCGGGACAGCAGCAACGCCCACGCGCCCTGCACCACGGCGTTCACCGTCAGGCGGTGACGTTTCGCGAACTCGTACAGCCGCTGCGAGTCCGCCTCGTCCAGCTCTGTCGTGACGCGCTCGGCGGAGGCGGAGCGGTGGCTGTGAGCAGGCACCCGGTCATACGGCAACGGGGTCGGTGCGGACAGTCCCGCCAGCTCCGCCCGCCAGTGCGCCTCGGCGAGGCCGTCGTCCTGCCGCGCCAGCCAGGCCAAGTAGTCGCGGAAGGGCCGCCGTTCGGGCACCGCGTCACCCCGCGTGAGCGCGGCGACGTCGGACAGGACCTGGAAGACGCTCCAGCCGTCGAGGAGGACGTGGTGGAACGTCCACACGACACGGAAGCACGAGTCCGGCAGGCCGACCAGCCTGAGCCGCAGCAAGGGTGCGCGATCGAGCCGGAAGGTTTCTTCGTCGTCCGGTTCCTCGGAGAGGCTGATCGGAAGCGTCACGTGCCGTTCGACGACCTGGAGCGGCTCGGACACGCCCTCCCACACGATGCGGGTCCGCAGCACCGGAGTCCGGTCGACCACGCGTTGCCAGGCTTCGGCGAACGCCCGAATGTCCTCGACGCCTTCGACCACGAAGCTCAGCTGCTCGAAGTACAGGCGGCTGTCCCGCTCAGCGAGGCCGTGGAAGACCATGCCGGTCTGCATCGGCGTCAGCGGGTAGATGTCCTCAACGTTCCGCCCGTTCCCGACGATGGTGTCCACTTGGGACTGGGTGAGCGTCGCCAGCGGGAAGTCCGAGGGTGTCCGGCCGCCCGCGCCCGGTTCGGCGCAGTGGTGGAGGATGCCGCGCAGCGCGTCGAGCATCGCGCCGGCAAGCGCGGTGACCGTGCTCTCGTGGTGCACGCCGTCGGCGAAGAACCAGCCGAACTCCAGCGCGCCGTCCTCGATCCGGCCGACGACGTCGAGCAGGTGCGGCCGGGTCTCCGCCGGGTCGGCGTCCAGCGCCAGCTCGCTCGGCGGCCCCGCGTACAGGCGGCTTGCGGGAGCGTCGAACCGGCCGAGGTAGTTGAAGCTGACCGCCGGGGACAGCTCGGGTGCCGTGCCGGTGAGGTAGCGCAGCGCGCCGTAACCCACCCCGCGCCGGGGCACCGCCCGCAGCGTCTCCTTGACCGCCTTCAGTGCCAGGCCCCACTCGCGCGGAACTTCCAGCGCCACCGGGAAGAGACTGGTGAACCAGCCCACCGTACGCGAGGTGTCGACGCCGTCGAACAGGTCCTCGCGCCCGTGGCCTTCGAGGTCCACCAGCACGCGCTCGTGGCCCGTCCAGTCGGACAGGACCCGGCCGAGGGCGGTGAGCAGCACGTCGTTGACCTGCGTCCGGTACACGCCGGGCACGTCACGCAGGAGCGCGTTCGTTTCTTCCGGACTCAGCCGCGCGGTGACCGTACGGGTCGCACCGACGGTGTTCGCGCCGTTCCCGTCCACGGGGATCAAGGCGTGGCCGGTGACCGCTCGCCAGTGCTCCAGCTCGTCGTCGAACCTGCCCGCCGCGGCGCATTCGCTCAGGCGGCGGGACCAGTCGAGGAAGGACGTCGTCCGGGGCTGCAGTGCCTCCCGCCGGTAGGCCACTTCCAGGTCCTCCAGCAGGATCCGCCATGACACGCCGTCCACGACGAGGTGGTGCGCCGCCATTTCGAGCGTTCTGCGTCCATCCTTTTCGGACAATCGTGCTCGCAGGAGCGGACCGTGCGCGAGGTCCGCTTGTCCATCGAGGACAACCGGACCGACGGGCGCGTTCTCCTGCCGCCACTCGCCGTCCCTGCGCTCGTACCGCATCCGCAGCGCGTCGTGGTGCTCCACGAGCGTGGCCAGCGCGGCACGCAGCGCGTCCTCGTCCACGTCGTCGGCCAGCTGGACCGACAGCGTCTGGTCGAACCGCTCGGGACGGGTGTGCGTGGCGAAGAACCAGTGCTGGATCGGCGTGAGCGGCGCTTCCCCGGACACCGGCCCTGCGGCGGCCCTCTCCTGGGCCACGGCGGCACCGGCGGCGAGCGAGGCGATCGTCTGGCGCTCGAACAGGTCGCCGGTGCTGAGATCCAGCCCGGCGCGGCGGGCGCGGGCGGCGACCTGGATGCTGAGGATCGAGTCGCCGCCGAGCTCGAAGAAGTTGTCCTCGGCCCCGACCCCGGGCAGGCCCAGCACGTCCGCCCAGATCCCGGCGAGCACGCGTTCGGCGTCGGTGCGCGGGGCCGTCCGGCGGGCCGGGGCGTCGAACCGCGGTTGCGGCAGCGCATGCCGGTCGACCTTTCCGTTGGCGCTCAACGGCAAAGACGGCAGCACGATGACCGCCGCGGGCACGAGGTAGTCGGGCAGCACCCCGGCCAGCGACGCCCGGAGCGCGGCCGGGTCGGCCACCGCGCCCGGTTCCGCGACGACGTAGGCCACCAGCCGCTTGTGCCCGGAGTCCGTGCGGGCCAGCACGACGGCCTCGGCCACCGCGGGGTGCGCGGTGAGCGCGGCCTCGACCTCGGCCGGTTCCACGCGGAAACCGCGGATCTTGACCTGGTCGTCGGCGCGGCCGGCGAACTCGAGCGTGCCGCCGGAACGCCACCGCACGAGATCCCCGGTCCGGTACATGCGGCCTTCGCCGAACGGGTTCGCCAGGAACCGTTCGGCCGTGGCGCCGGGACGGTCCCAGTAGCCGCGCGCGAGGCCCGCGCCCGCCAGGTACAGCTCCCCCACCGCGCCCGGCGGCACCGGCCGCAGCCGGGCGTCCAGGACGAAGGCGCGCATCCCGTCGAGCGGCGTGCCGATGGGCACGTTCTCCGGCACCTCGGCCGCCATCCGGTGGCAGGTCGCGAACGTCGTGGTCTCGGTCGGCCCGTAGCCGTCGACCACCACCAGCCCGGGACAGCGGTCGAGGACCCGGCGCACCGCGGCGGCCGGCACCACGTCGCCCCCGGTCCAGACCTCCCGGACCCCCGCCAAGCATTCGGGCGCCTCCTGCGCCACCAGCCGGAACAGGCCCGCGGTGAGCCAGAGCGAGGTCACGCCGTGCCGGGTGATCAGCTCGCGCAGCCGGTCGGGGTCGAGGTCCCCGGGCGGGGCGACGACCACCTCGCCGCCGTTGAGCAGCGGCACCCACAGCTCGTAGGTGGACGCGTCGAAGGCCAGCGGGCTGTGCAGCAGCACCCGCCGGTGTCCCTCGAAACGGCTGTCCGACGCCAGTGCGACGACGTCACTGTGCTGGACGGCGACGCCCTTCGGCTCGCCCGTGGAGCCGGAGGTGTACTCGACGTACGCCAGGTTCTCCGGATCGAGGCGCACCGGCGGCGCCTCTGCGGCGAAGTCCGTCACCACCACCGCGTTCGGATGCACGTCCTCCGCCACGGTCTGCCAGCGCGCGTCGGTGAGCAACAACGTCGAGCCCGTCAGCAGGCGCCGCATCCGCCCGGCCGGGGCCCGCAGGTCCAGGGGCAGGTAGGCCGCACCGGCCCACAGCACCGCGAGCACGGCGACGACCAGGTCCGGGGAGCGGTCCATCAGGATCCCGACCCGGTCCTCGGGCCGCACGCCGAGCGCGAGCAGCCGGGCCGCGAGTCCGGCGGCCCGGGCCCGCAGTTCGCGGTAGGTCAGCGTGGTATCGCCGCAACGCACGGCGGTGGCGTCGGGAGTGCGGGCGGCCTGTTCGGCGAAGCGCGCGGGAACTGTCGCGTTCGGACGGATGCTGGAAGCGCTTTCCTGAAGCACGAAACGCCGGTCCTCCGCGGTGAGCAGCGGCAGGTCGCCGAGGCTCGTCGCGGGGTCGTCGGCGATGCCGGTGAGCAGCACTTCGAGCTGCCGCGTAAGGCGTTCGACGGTGGTCACGTCGAACAGGTCGGTGTTGTACTCGACGGCGACCTCGAAGGTGCCCTCCCGCGGCCAGAACTCCACCACCAGGTCGAACCGGGCGGACGGGCGCGGCAGGTCCTGTTCGGACACCCGCAGCCCGGCGGCCTCCCGCGGGCGCACCAACGGGTTCTGCAGTACGACGACGGCCTGGACCAGCGGCGTGCGGGACGGGTCGCGTGGCGGCCGCACCGCGTCGACAACGCGGTCGAACGGCGCCGCGGCGTGGGCGAACGCCTCCAGCACGGTCTCCCGGAAACCGTCGAGGAACCCGGCGAACGGCTGCTCGTCCGGTATCCGCGAGCGCAGCACGACGGTGTTGACGAAGAAGCCGGTCAGGTCCGCCAGCTCGGCCCGGTCGCGCCCGGAAACCGCCGTGCCGAGCGCGATGTCGTCCTGCCCGGCGTGGCGCGCCAGCAGGACGCCGACCGCGGCCGTCAGTGTCATGAACAGCGTGGCGCCGTGCCGGTGGCCGAGTTCGGTGAGCCTGCCGGGCAGCGGTTCCGGCAGGCGGTGCCGGTGCACCGCACCGGCGGTGGTGCGCCGCGGCGGTCGCGGGCGGTCGGTCGGCAGCGCGAGCGGTTCGAGGCCGCCGAGCTTCTGCCGCCAGTACTCCAGGTGCGGCCGCAGTTCCGCGTCCCCCGTGTGCTCGCGGTGCCAGACGGCGAAGTCCGTGTACCGCAGGGGAAGGGCGGGCAGGTCTTCTCCGGCGTAGAGGGCCATCAGCTCGCCGGTGAGCACGGCCACCGACCGGCCGTCGGTGACGATGTGGTGCTGGCACACCACGAGCAGGTGTTCCTCGGTGTCCACCTGGAACACCGTCGCGCGGGTCAGTGGTCCCCGCCGCAGTTCGAAGGGGCGGGCCAGCTCCCGCGCGATCTCGTCGTCGAGATCGTCCACTCCAGACACTGATCGCAGGAGAATCGGTGGGGTGCCGGTGGTGCGCTGCACCGCCTGCCCGTCAACGACGTCGAAGACGGTCCGCAGTGAGTCGTGCCGCGCCTGGAGCTCGCCGAGCGCGCCGGCGAGACGGTCGAGGTCGAGCGGGCCGGAGAGGCGCAGCCCGACGCCGGTGTTGTACTCGGCGGCGGCGCGGCCGGACAGTTCGTCGAGGAACCACAGTCGTTGCTGCGCCGGGGAAAGCGGCACTGTCGTCTCGGAGGCCCGGGGGATCGGCGCCGCGGGAGGGGCTTCCGGCTCCCCGTCGATCACCCGGGCGAGCTTCGCGGGCGTCGGCGCGTCGAACACCGTCCTGGGCGAAAGATCCGCGCCGAAAGCCTTGCGCAGCCGGAAAAGCGCCTGCACGCCGAGGATGGAGTCCCCGCCGAGACGGAAGAAGTCGTCCTCGGCGCCCACCCGCTCGACGCCCAGCACACCGGCCCAGATCTCCGCGATCCGCCGTTCGGTCTCCGTGCGTGGTTCGACGTGCTCGTGTTCCTCCGGCGGCCGGGGCAGCGCGTGCCGGTCGACCTTGCCGTTGGCGTTCAAGGGAAACCGGTTGACGACCACGAAGGCCGACGGCACGAGGTAGCCGGGCAGCGCGGCGGTGGCCAGGTCCCGCAGCTCCGCCGGGCTCAGCGCGGTGACCGCGTAGGCCACCAGCCGCTTGACGCCCGGCTGGTCCTCGCGCGTCACCACCACGGCGTCGGACACCCGCGGGTGCCGGCGCAGCACCGCCTCGACCTCCCCGGGCTCCACGCGGAAACCCCGGATCTTGACCTGGTCGTCGAGGCGGCCGAGGAACTCCAGCTCACCCGCGGCATTGCGGCGCACGACATCCCCGGTGCGGTACATGCGTTCCCCGGCCGGGCCGGCCGGATCGGCGACGAACCGGTCCGCGGTCAGCCCGGGCCGTCCCCAGTACCCGCGCGAGAGCCCGGCGCCCGCGAGGTGCAGCTCCCCCGGCTCACCGTCGGGCACCGGGTCCAGCGCCGCGTCGAGCACGTGCGCCCACATCCCGGCCAGCTCCCGCCCGATCGGCAGCGGGTCCGGCACGTCCGCGAGCGACTCGACGCGGTGCGTGCTGGCGAACGTCGTGGTCTCGGTTGGCCCGTAGCCGTCGACGACGGCCAGGCCGGGGCAGTACTCCAGCACCCGGCGGACGGCCGCGGGCGGTACGACGTCTCCCCCGGTCCAGACCTCCGCGGCGCCGCGGAAGCAGCCCGGCGCCTCCTGCGCGACCACCCGGAACAGCCCCGCGGTCAGCCACAGCGCCGTCACGTGGTGGTTCCGGATCACCTCACGCAGCTCGGCGACCCCGAGCTCACCCGGTGGCGCGACCACCACGGTGCCGCCGCGCAGCAGCGGCACCCAGAGCTCGTACGTCGAGGCGTCGAACGCCGTGGCCGAGTGCAGCAGCACGCGGCGGTGCGCCGGCCCGGCGAAGCGTGGGTCCGTCGCCAGCGCGGCGACATCGCGGTGACGCACCGCGACGCCCTTCGGTGCCCCGGTCGAGCCCGACGTGTACATCACGTACGCCAGCTGGTCACCGAAGATCGGCACCGCGGGTGTCGTCGACGGCTCGTCCACGGGATCGCCCGCCGTCAGCCGGGTGACGTCCGGCACCGCCAGGTCCCGGTCGCTGACCAGCACCCGGACCCCGGCCTCGGCCAGCAGGTGACGCAGCCGCCCGGCGGGTGCGCGGTCGTCGAGCGGGACGTACCCGCCACCGGCCTTGACGATCGCCAGCTCGGCGACGACGAGCTCGGCCGAACGTGCCAGTAGCAGCCCGACCCGGTCCTCGGGCCGCACCCCGAGGCGCAGCAACCGGTGCGCGAGCCGGTTGGCGCGCAGGTCCAGCTCCCGGTAGGTCAGTGCCGTGGTGTCCCCGGTGACCGCGACGGCGTGCGGGGTCCGTGCCGCCTGCCGGGTGAACAGGTCCGCCAGTGAGGGGCTTTCGCCCGCCGCCGGACGCGGGCGTCTGTCGGTGTCCTGGAGTGTCATGGGTCGTCGAACCTTTCGGGCGCGCGTCGGAGACCGCCGCGCCCAGCCGAGCGAGCGGAAAGGGATGTCCGTGCGGGAAGTGCTCAGGCGCGCCGGGCCAGCCGGCCGCCGATCTGCAGTGCCGTCACCTCGCCGGTGCCGGGATCGCGGACGATCCGGCCGCAGTCGGTGTGCCTGCCGGTGACCGGGTCGGGCACGGAGAGCGTGCCGCAGTCGTAGAGCACGAGGTCGTGGTGGACTTCGCCGTCGACGGTGAGGCACACCTCGCCGTCGCCGCGTGCCACGACGTACTCCAGTGCCCCGTTGCGGTAGGCGCCGAAGCAGTCGTCCGGCACCGGAACCCGCTGCGCGCGCTGGCCGTGCGCCCGGTAGTCCGGCAGGTGCAGGCCGAGCTTCCGCAGGTCCGCCTGCAGCGCGCGCCACAGCGCGGCGCCCCCGGCGGCGTTGGTGGTCAGCGCGACGACGGTCTGGCCGGTCTTGTCGATGCGCAGGTGGCAGGAGGTGCCGTCGGCGGTGCCGTCGTGGCCGAGCCATTCGGTGTTCCACCCGCGGAAGCACGCCAGTCCCAGCGCCCACGCGTCGGCGAGCCCGAACGGTTCGGCGTCGCCCGCGGTGTGCATCTCCGCGGCCGTGACGACGTCGAGCAGCCCCGGTTTGCCCAGGTGGGCCTCCCCGAAGGCGACCAGGTCGCGGGCGCTCAGCGCGAGCCCGCCCACGGGGGCGAGCACCGGCGGCAGCACCTGCTCGACGACCCGCGGCCCGGCTCCTGGCACGCCAGCGTGCCCCGCCGCGGTGGGCGCGGGGCCGGGACCGCCGACGAACGCCGCGTCCACGCCCAGCGGGCGCAGCACGATGCCGTCCACGGCCTCCCGCCACGACAGGCCCGTGACCTCTTCGACGATCATGCCGAGGAGCGCGTAGCCGACGTTGGAGTAGGAGAACGCGGTTCCGGGGGCGCAGACCGGCACCGCGTGGCGCAGCTCGGCGAGCAGGTCGCGGGGATGCGCGCAGTGCTCGCCCGGGTCCGACGGGAGTCCCCCGGTGTGCCGCAGCATCATGCGCGGGGTCACCGACGCGCCCACGGCGGTGCCGCGCAGTCCGGGGACCAGGTCCGCGACCGGCGCGTCCAGGTCGAGGTCGCCCTCGGCCACGAGGACCATGGCCAGCGTCGCGGTGACGGCCTTGGTGATGGAGCCGACGGGAACGGTCGAGGTGGTGCGCATGGGCCGGCGGAGCGGGTGGTGCTCCAGCCCGGCTTCGGCGGCGACGAGCGTGCCGCGGTGCCGCACGGCCAGCTGTGCACCGGGGACCGGGAACCGCCGGATCAACGAAAGGAGTTCCTGCCGGAGGAACTCGGGCCAGTGATCGGTGCTCTCGCTCTCGCCACGAGCCCATCCTCCGGGCAGTACGGCAAGGCGAAAGTCCGTTGCTGACGAGGACAAGGATCAGCCTTCCAGACTCGCTGGACCTGCAACGGGAATTGCTCACTTACCGACGGCACCCGGGTCACCGGGCACTCATCCGCGCCAAGAGAGCCCTAACGTTGCCCGCCGGAACCGGCCGTCGATACCGCCGAAAGGACTAAACCCGGGGCGGTGTTTCCTTGCGTTCAGAAAGCATTGAAACGAGGAGAAATCCGCTGGCCAGAGGTCAATTCCAGCCATCGGACGACGAGTGGCGAGACCGGAAAAGAGGCACTATTCTTGCGCACCCGCGATGCCGATTCGGAAATTGCGGTGAACGAATCCGGACAGTTCCGGAACGGCGCGCCGGAAAGGTCCCACGATGTGAACACCGGCGCTGCGCGAGCACCTCGCGCTGCCACCGCTCACCCGCGCCGGACCCCGTCGTCGTCGACACCGCGGGCGGTGATCGCGTCACCGAGGGACTCGGCCGAGCGCAGCAGGCGGACGATCACCGGGACGACCACGCGCCACGAGCCGCGGCGCAGGCCGCGTGCGCGGTAGGCGTCGCTGGACGCCTGCCACGCCTGCGCGACCATCGGGATGCAGCGCATCGTCAGCGCCAGCGTCAGCGCGATGCGCTGCGAGCTGACCCCCACCCGGTCCAGCGGGCGGGCGAGCTTCTCGAACAGCGCGAGCATGGCGCTCACGCGGGTGGTGACGGTGACGAGCCCGGCGAGCAGCACCGAGACCAGCAGCTGCCCGCCGATGACCACGGCGCGTTCCCAGCCCGCGGTCAGCAGCTGGAACCCGGCGACCAGCACCAGGAACGGCAGCAGCACCCGGGTGTGCTGCCACAGGATCCGCCACGGCACGCGCGCCGCCGGGTACAGGGCCGCGGTCACCGCCAGCTCGGCGGCGATGCCGGCCGGCACCGAGGTCAGCAGCACGCCCGTGATCGCCAGCAGCAGCCCCAGCAGTTTCGGGCCGGCCGGGGTGCGGTGCAGCCAGGAGCCGCCGGGCAGGTACAGGCCGACGGTCACCGCGCGTCGCCCGCGAGCTCGTCGTCCAGCAGGGCCTGGTAGTGCTCGATGGCCGGGCGCGGGGCGCCGTCGAAGACGACCCGGCCCGCGTCCAGCACCAGCACCCGGTCGAAGCCGTGCAGCATCTCCAGGTGGTGGGTGAGCAGGACGACCTGCTGCGGCAGCGCTTCGAGCGCGCGCACCACGGTGCGGACGTTGCGCAGGTCCAGCAGCGTGGTGGGCTCGTCGCAGACCAGGATGTCCGGCTCGGTCACCAGCACCGACGCGAGCGCGAGCATCTGCTTCTGGCCACCGGAGAGCAGGTGCGCCGGGTGGTCGCGGTGCTCCGCGAGCCCGTGACGCGCCAGCACCTCGTCGACGCGGCGGGCGATCTCGGCCTTCGGCAGGTTCCGGCGGGACAGTCCGATCGCGACGTCCTCGGCCACCGTGGGCATGATGATCTGCGTGTCGGCGTCGGAGAACACGAACCCGACCCGCTGCCGGACCCGGCGCCCGTCCTTGCGCGTGTCCAGCCCGTCGACCAGCACCCGGCCCCGTTTCGGCAGCACCAGCCCGTTGAACATCCGGGCCAGGGTGGACTTGCCGGACCCGTTGGCGCCGATGATGCCGATCCGGTGCTCGCCCAGCTCCAGGTCGATCTCGTGCAGCACGGGACGGTCGCCGTAGGAGTGGGAGACACCGGCGACGGTGATCATTCCTCGCCCCGCCGCCTGCCCGCCTCCGGCACCGGGTACGCCCGGTACACGGCGGCGGTGATCAGGGCGCTGACGACGACCTTGATCGCGTCGCCCGGCAGGTACTGCACGGCCGAGACGACGGTGGCGACCAGGCCGCTGCCGACGCGCCACGCGGTGACCGGGATGCCGATGAGGTAGATCGCCACGATGCCGCCGAGCACGTTCGCCACGATCAGCCACGGCAGTTTCCGCCGCCGGGTCACCTTCGTGACCAGCCAGCCCGTGACGAACGCGCCGAGCAGCCAGCCGACCAGGTAGCCCGCGGAGGCCCCGGCGAACACCGCGACGCCGCCGCGGCCGCCCGGGAGCAACGGCAGCCCGGCGGCGACGAGCACGAGGAACGTCAGCACGGCGAGCGTGCCGCGCCGGGCGCCGAGGACGCTGCCGGCGAGCATCACGCCGAGGCTCTGCGCGGTGATCGGCACGGCGGCGCCGAACAGGGCGAAGCTGCCGGGCAGCCCGAGCACCGCGATGAGCGCCGCGAACAGGGCGATGAGCGCGAGGTCGCGCGGCAGCAGGCCACCCCGCGGCGGCGTGGTCTCGCTGATGGGACTGGACATTCGCTCTCCTGGGACGGAAACGACGGAAGCGGGCCGGCCCCGCCTGCCGGTCGACCATTCTCCCAGGCGGCACCCCCGGACGGATGCGGCGCCGCTCACCTCGGCGGTGGTGGGTGGAGGTGTGTCAGCGGTTCCGGAACCGGGCCGCGCGGAGATCATCGCCGCGCAACACCACCAGTTCGATGTGCGTGGGATAGGAGGTCTCGTCGTCGTAGAGCAGGCGGCCGAAGAAGAACGCACCGGGTACCGCGGCCAGACGTTCGAGGGTGCGGTACGCCCGCCCCTCGGGCGACCAGCCACGGTTCAGCGCGCGATCCTGCCGGAAGATGTTCGGCCCGAACAGCCCGCCCGACCGGTGCGGCACCAGGTGACCCCGGTCGACCGGCGCCTCGTCCGGTGTCGGCGGCATCGGATACATCCGCTGGTAGGCAGTGTCGCGAGCCCTTGCTCCGGCCGGCGAAACCGCCCAGGCGGCCACCGTGCGCTCTTCCTGGTCCTCCTCGCTCGCGAGGTCGAACAGGTAGGTCGCACCGGCCTGGTCGAACTCCACCAGGCTCGCGCCGGGCCGGCTCAGCCGGTACTCCTGCGCGGCGAGCTCGAATAGCGTCGCACCCACCATCGGCGGCTCCCGCGGCTTCGGCAACGTCCGCAACAGCCGCGTGTACCGCTCGACCGGGTCATCTTCCACGTCCCAAGCCTCCCACCAGGGGGCTGATCTCACTCTCCGTGGCCGTACGACTTCTGTCGTAGATATTGTCAACAATTTCTTCGACGATTACTGTGCGCTGGAGACGGTAAGGGAGAGCGACGGTGCGGGTCCCGTGCGCGCATCGCCCCCATCCAGCACGAAGAGGACCAGCCTTGATCATCGACTGCCACGGTCACTACACCACCGCCCCGCCCGCGCTCGAAGCCTGGCGCAAGCAGCAGGTCGCCGCCCTGTCGGACGACACCGCCGCCGCGCCCGTGCGCGCCGACCTGCGCATCAGCGACGACGAGCTGCGCGAGACGATCGAGGCGAACCAGCTGCGCCTGATGGACGAGCGGGGCATCGACCTCACCATCTTCTCCCCCCGCGCGTCGTTCATGGCCCACCACGTCGGCGGCTTCGAGACGTCGTCGGAGTGGGCGTCGATCTGCAACGAGCTGTGCTACCGCATCAGCACGCTCTACCCGGAGCGCTTCGCCCCGGCCGCGATGCTCCCCCAGTCCCCCGGCGTCGACCCGGCCACCTGCATCCCGGAGCTGACCCGCTGCGTGGAGGAGTACGGCGCCGTCGCGCTGAACCTCAACCCCGACCCCAGCGGCGGCCACTGGACGGCCCCGCCGCTGACCGACCGCTCGTGGTACCCCCTCTACGAGAAGATGGTCGAGTACGACGTCCCGGCCATGGTGCACGTCAGCACCAGCGTCAACCCCGCGTTCCACACCACCGGCGCGCACTACCTCAACGCCGACACCACCGTGTTCATGCAGCTGGTGCAGGGCGACCTGTTCACCGACTTCCCCACGCTGAAGCTGGTCATCCCGCACGGCGGCGGCGCGGTGCCCTACCACTGGGGCCGCTTCCGGGGTCTCGCCATGGCGCTGGGCAAGCCGGAGCTGGAAGAGCACGTACTGAACAACGTCTTCTTCGACACCTGCGTGTACCACCAGCCCGGCTCGGACCTGCTGTTCGACGTCATCCCGGCCCGCAACATCCTCTTCGCCTCGGAGATGATCGGCGCCGTCCGCAGCGTCGACCCGCGCACCGGCCACTACTTCGACGACACCCGCCGCTACGCCGAAGCGTCGGAGAAGCTCACCACGGATGACTGGGCCGCGATCCGGGAAACCAACGCCCGCACCGTCTACCCGCGACTGGACGCCCTGCTGAAGCGCCAGGGCCGTTGAACACCCCGAAGGACCCCATGAGCACGCTCGCCCCCAAGACACCCGGCTGGCTGGACTGGTACCCGAACCCGTCGAAGCCGCGGTTCACCCTGCCCGCGGGCACCGTCGACGCGCACTGCCACGTCTTCGGCCCGCAGGCCGAGTTCCCGTTCGCGCCGGAGCGCAAGTACACCCCCTGCGACGCGAGCAAGGACCAGCTGTTCGCGCTGCGCGACCACCTCGGCGTCACCCGCACCGTGATCGTGCAGGCCACCTGTCACGGCGCGGACAACTCCGCGATGCTCGACGCCGTCCAGGCGGCGGGCGGCCGCGCACGCGGCGTCGCGACCGTCCGGCCCGACGTCAGCGACGCGGAGCTGCGCAGGCTCGACGAGGCGGGGGTGCGCGGCGTCCGGTTCAACTTCGTGCGCCGGCTCGTCGACGCCGCGCCGCACGACGCGCTGCGCACGATCGCGAAGAAGATCGCCCCGCTCGGCTGGCACATCGTGCTCTACTTCGAGGCCGCCGACCTGCCCGAGCTGGCGGACTTCTTCGGCGCGCTGCCCGCGCCGCTCGTGATCGACCACATGGGACGGCCCGACGTCACGAAACCCGTGGACGGCCCGGAGTTCGGCGGGTTCCTGCGGTTCGTCGCGAACAACGACGTGTGGGTGAAGGTCAGTTGCCCCGAGCGCCTGACGGTGAGCGGGCCGCCCGCGCTGGACGGCGAGCAGCACGCGTACACCGACGTCGTGCCGTTCGCCCGCCGCGTCGTCGAGGAGTTCCCCGACCGGGTGCTCTGGGGCAGCGACTGGCCGCACCCGAACCTCAAGAGCCACATGCCCGACGACGGGCTGCTGGTCGACTACGTCCCGCAGATCGCCGTCACCGCGGAAGAGCAGCGCAAGCTGCTGGTCGACAACCCGATGCGCCTCTACTGGCCCGGCGAAACCGCCTGAACGCCTCCACTCCCCTCACGAAGGGCATGCAATGCAGCACGCCAACTCACTGAACCGGCTGAACAGACTGCCGATCTCCCGGTTCCACAAGCTGACCCTGCTCGCGGTGTCGTTCGCGTACTTCTTCGAGTTCGCCGACATCAACAGCTTCTCCACCACCGCGCCCAAGCTGATCAAGCTGTGGGGCGTGACAGTCAACCAGGTCGCGTACGTGACCTCGCTGTCGTTCGTGGGGATGTTCTTCGGCTCGGTGGTCGCGAGCACGCTCGCCGACCGGTTCGGCCGCAAGCGGGCCCTGATGTGGACCACGGTGTGGTTCGGGTTCTTCTCGCTCGCGGCCGTGTTCTCGTGGGACCTCTGGTCGCTGGGCGTGTTCCGCGTCCTGACCTCCGCGGGCCTGTCGGCGATGACGGTCGTGGCGGTCATCTACGTCAACGAGCTGTACCCGGCCGCGACGCGCGGCAAGTACCAGGCGTACGCGATCGTGATCGGCATCTGCGGCACGCCGGTCACCAACCTGATCGCGAGCGCGGTGGTCGACCTCACCAGCTGGACGTGGCGGCTGGTGTACCTGTGGGGCGCGCTCGGGGTGCTGCTCGTGCTGTTCACGCGGCAGCTGAAGGAGTCGCCACGCTGGTACGAAAGCCGCGGTGAGCACGAGAAGGCCGACGCGGTGCTGCGGGAGATCGAGGCGCGGGTCGCCGCGGAGAAGGGCCCGCTGCCCGAGCCCGCGCCGCCGATCGAGGAGGCGCCCGCGGGCAAGGCCCCGCTGCGGATGCTGCTGCAGAAGAAGTACCTGTTCCCCACGCTGCTGCTCACCGTCGTGTGGGTGACGCAGACGATCGGGTTCTTCGGCTACTCGACGTGGGCGCCGACGCTGCTGGCCAAGGAGGGTTTCAGCGTCGAGAAGTCGGTGTTCTACGTCGCGCTCACCACGGTCGGCGCGCCGCTGGGGTCGTACCTGGCGGCGGTGGTCACCGACCGGTTCGAGCGCAAGTGGTGCCTGGTCGGCTTCGGCACGGTGATCGCACTGTGTGGTCTGCTCTACGGGCTCACGTTCGCGCCGGTGCTGATCGTGGTGTTCGGGTTCCTGGTGAACCTGTTCGAGCGCGGCTACACGGCGCTGGGGTACGCGTACTCGCCGGAGCTGTTCGACACCCGCGGCCGGTCCCTCGGCACGGGCGTGTCCTACGGTCTCGGCCGCCTGTCAAACGCCGCGGGCCCCCTGATCGTCGCCGCGCTGTACAACGGCAGCGGGTACCAGAGCGTGTTCTACTTCATCGCGGGCACCTGGCTGGTGGGCGCGATCGTGCTGGGGATCTTCGGCCCCCGCACCCGCCAGTCGAGGCTCGACGCCACGGCGGCCACCACCACGGCGGGGGTCTGAGAGCTCAGCCGGAGGTGCGGCGGCAATACGAACGAAAAGGCCGGGAATCCACAATGGACTCCCGGCCTTTTCGGTGCCGCTACCCCGCCAGCCCGCGCTCCACGGCGGCGATGATCTGCGGCCGCAGCTCCTCCGGGCGGATGATCGCGTCCACCGAGCCCACGCGCTGCGCCCGCTGGATCGAGTGCACGCCGTCGAACTCGGCGGCCACCTCGCCCAGCTTCTCGGCCCGCACCGAGGCCCGCACGTCCGCCAGGCGGGTCACCAGCGCGCCCCGTTCGGCGCCCTCCGCCGAGGCGATTCGCTCCTCCAGCTCCGTCACCCGCGGGTCACGCGCGGTGCGGGTGTTGACGTCGCGGGCGAACACCACCGCCGCGGCCGGGGCGCCGCCCAGCACCGACGCGTACGAGCCGTCCACGGCCAGCACCGTCATGTTCGGGTTGAGCGTCTTGGAGAACACCACGAACGCCCCGCCGTGGTAGCGCGAAATGACGCAGAACACGATGGGCCCGCGGAAGTTCACGATCGCGCGCCCGATCTCCGCGCCGTACTCCAGCTGCAGCTTGCGCATCGACTCGGGTGACCCGTCGAACCCGGACAGGTTCGCCAGCACCACCAGCGGCCGGTTCCCGCTCGCCCCGTTGATCGCCCGCGCGACCTTCTTCGACGAGCGCGGGAACAGCGTGCCCGCGGTGTAGGCGTCCGGGCCGTCGGTGGGCGGGAACCCGCGCCGCGGCACCGACCGCGACTCGATGCCCACCAGGCACACCGGAATCCCGCCCAGGTGCACGTCCTGCACCACCGCGGTCTCCGCGTCGGCCATGCCCGCCCAGCGTTCCAGCACCGCGTGGTCCTGGTCCGCCAGCGCCCGCATCACCGTGCGGATGTCGAACGGCTTCTTGCGGTCCGGGTTGGTCTCCCGCGAGAAGATCTCCCCGACCGTGGTGAAGTCGCTGCCCACCACCGCGTGCGGGAAGTCCGAGACGTCGCGGTCCACCGGGTCGGTGGTCGCCGCGCGCCGCGGCCCCTGCTCGCCCGGCAGCACGTACGTGTGGTCGTAGTGGGCCAGCAGCACGCCGTGCGCGGCCCGCAGGTCCGGCGCCCAGTACTGCGCCTGCCCGTTCGGCCCCATCACGCGGTCGTAGCCGCCGATGCCGAAGTTGTCCTCGGCCGAGACGCCACCGGAGAAGTCGAGCGACTCCTTGCCGGTCAGCACCATCGCCGAGTCCGGGGTCATCACGAGGATCCCCTTGGTGTGCATGAGCATCGTGGCCTCGGCGTTCCAGTACGGCTGGGCGCCGACGTTGATGCCCGCCACCACGATGTTGATCTCACCGCCGTCCTGGGTGAAGTGCACGATCCGGCGCAGCGCGGCGGCGATCCAGTCCATGTTCTCGGTGCCCGAGTCCATCGCGATGCGCGCTCCCGCCGACAGCGCGTACCACTCCACCGGCACCCGCAGCCGGTCCGCGAGGTCCAGCGCGGCGATGATCCGGGCGCACTCCGGTTCGGACAGCGCGCCCAGCGCCTTCGTCGGATCACCCAGCAGCACCACCCGGGTCATGCCCTCCGGGTACCGCCCGGTCGGCGTGGTCGCCACGCCCGCGACGATCCCGGCCTTGTTGAGCCCCTTCGGCCGGTCCACCGGCGCCAGCGCGCCGGAGTCGTCGAGGTCGTACTCGGTGAAGCTCCCGCCGGGCCCGGCCAACATCCCGGTCAGCTCGTACGGGTACACCGTGCCGCGCTTGCTCGCGCGCAGCACCTTCTGCCGGTAGTCGTCCAGCGGCTCGACCGGCTCGTCCGACGGCTCGCCGACGATCAGCTCCGCGTTCCCGGTCGCGTCGAAGGAGATCCGCACGGCGGTCTTCACCAGCTCACCGGTCCGCGGGTCGCGCTGCCGCGCGATGAACAGGATCTCCTCCAGCCCGGCCCCGGCGGTGGTGGGCAGCACCCGCTCGGTGATCGTCTCCAGCTCGGCGCGGGTGATCTCGCTCGCCGGCCAGACGTAGACCACGATCCGGTTGGTGGTGGCGCGGTTCTTCGACGGCCTGCGGGCCTGCGCGCCGCGGATCGAGTCGAGGCAGGCGGCCACGGCGTCCTCGGCGGTCGGCAACGCGACCAGCCTGCCGTCGTGCTCGCGCAGCTCGACCAGGTCACGCACCTGGGTGAACGCCACGAGGCGCTCGTCGGAGGGGTTCTCCCGCGCCACGCACTGGAACAGGTAGACCTCCTCGTCCGACGACGGCAGCCGCGTGAGGTCGAACCGGCTGAGCCGCTCCAGCTGCATCCGCTCGGCGATGAACGGGTGCAGCCCGCGGATCAGCCGTTCCTCGGCCATGCCCGCGGGCGACGGGCGGAACGTGAAGTGGTGGTGCATCACCGCGCCGCCGCGGCCCGCGACCGTGGCGGTGACGCGGCGGACCCCGGCGGGCAGGGCCTGCGCGCGCAGGGCCTCCTGCAGCGCGGCGGCGGCCTCGTCGGAGTCCTCGGGCTGGTTCTCCCAGGCGAGGTAGATGTCGGCGTCGACGCCGGTGTCCCGGCCCTCCGCCAGCTCCGCGAGCCCGCGCAGGGCGCCGCCCAGCTCCTCGAACCGCACCGCGGCGGAGGCGATGGCCGACCCGGCGCGCCCGGCCACCACGAAGGAGCAGCCGGCCGCCTCGACGGCGCGGACCTCGGTGAGCCCCTTGTTGCCGTAGTACCGCCGGGTCAGCACCTCCAGCATGATCGTGTTGTCCAGGTCGGCCCGCACGAGCCGCTGGCCGAGCAGCCGCACCAGCGGCTCGGTGCTGCGCACCATCTCGGCCATCCGCTCGGCGCGGTCCGGGGCGTCCGGGTGCGCGTCGAGGTGGCGCAGGTGGTCCCGGACCTTGGCGTAGACGCGGGCCCGGGTGCGCCGCAGCAGCGGCTGGGCGAACCAGCGGAACACCAGGCTGCGCGCGAGGTCCCCGATCACCGGGAAGCGCAGCTGGGTGGCCACGACCAGGCGTTCCAGCGCCTGCCCGACCGGGTCGCGCAGCTCGCCGCCGGGCGGGGCCTCGGTGAGCCACTGCTGCAGCAGCGCGGTGACCACGGCGGCGTCGGAGGTGGCGCGCTGCTGCGCGAGGAAGATCCGGAACAGCGCCTCTTCCAGCTCGGGCGTGCGGTCCAGCCCGTCGACGCCGTAGTGGCCGAGCACGCGGGTGAGGCGGTCCTGGAAGGCTTCCGGCAGCCCGGCGCGCTCGGCGTCGAGGGTCTGCAGGTAGGCGTGGAAGTGCTCGCGCGGGCTGTGCACCCGCGTCTCGGCCCTGGTCTCCTCGCCGCCGGGCTTGTTGCGGGACAGCTCGGACAGGTCGGCGAAGACGTCCAGCAGCCCGACCTCCTCGGCCAGCGGCCGCCGCGGCAGCTCGGCGCGCGCGGCGAGGTACCCGGCGAGGGTGCGCCCGCCGTCGTGCGGGTCGATGTCGAAGCCGAGCAGCATGCTGCGCAGGTCCGCCAGCCCCCGGCGCACCCGGTCCGCGGCGGACAGCCCGGCGGGCTCGGCGGGCAGGTCCAGCTCCACCGCGTCGGCGCCGGGCGCGGCCTCGGCGTCCGCGTCGCCCAGCGGTTCCAGGCGCAGCAGGGGCGCGCCCGTCCCGACCTGGCTGCCGACCGAGACCACGCATTCACGCAGCAGCGCGCGGAACGGCGCCCGCAGCACGGTCTCCATCTTCATGCTCTCCAGCACCAGCACCGGCGCGCCGGCCTCGACCTCGTCGCCGGGCGCGACCGGGGTGGCGACCACCAGCGCGGGCGCCGGGGAGCGCAGGACCCCGCCCTCGTCCCGGCTGACGCGGTGGGTGACCCCGTCGACCTCGACCAGGTGGATCGGCCCGGAGGTGCCGGTGACCAGGCGGAAGCGGTGACCGTTGAGGTGGATCTGCCCGGTGTGCTCGTCGTAGCGCTCCAGCACCGCCTCGACGGTGTGGGCGGCTTCGCCGGTGAGGAACCCGACGCGGTAGCGGCCGGGGCCGGTCTCGGCGACGGTGAGCCGGTAGGACGCGCCGCGGAGCTTGAGGTCGATCGGCCGGCCGCTCTCGTGCTGCACCTGCGGGCGCCCGCCGTGCGCGGTGGACAGCAGCCGCTGCAGCTCGACCCGCTTCTCGTCCTGGTACGCCTCGATCGCGGCGGCCGCCAGCGCCACCCCGGAGTGCTGCTGCGACACCAGGCGGCCTTCGGCGCGCACGCGGTCGATCCAGCCGGTGTCAGCGCTGCCGTCGATCACCTCGCGCTGGGCGAGCAGGTCGAGCACGAAGGACTTGTTGGTGGTGCCGCCGTCGATGAGGACGGTGGTCTCGCGCATCGCGCGGCGCAGCCGGGACAGCGCCTCGTCGCGGTCGCGGCCGTAGGCGATGATCTTGGCGATCATCGAGTCGAAGTCGGCGGGGATGGTGTCGCCCTGGCTCACGCCGGTGTCGACGCGGATGCCGGGGCCCGCGGGCAGGTCGAGCAGCACGATGCGGCCCGGGGCGGGCGCGAAGTCGCGGTCGGGGTCCTCGGCGTTGAGCCGGGCCTCGATCGCGTGCCCCAGCTCCGGGGGCGGGGTGCCGGTCAGCTTGCCGCCGGCGGCGACGTGCAACTGGGCCTTGACCAGGTCCATGCCCGTGGTGGCCTCGGTGATCGGGTGCTCGACCTGCAGGCGGGTGTTGACCTCCAGGAACGCGAACAGCCGGTCCTTCGGGTGGTAGAGGAACTCCACGGTCGCCGCGCCGCGGTAGCCGACGGCGACGGCGAGGCGCTCGGCCGACGCCTTCAGCTCGGCCGCCTGCTCCGGCTCCAGCACCGGCGAGGACGACTCCTCGATGATCTTCTGGTTGCGCCGCTGCACCGAGCAGTCGCGCACGCCCAGCGCCCACGCGGTGCCCTGGCCGTCGGCGATCACCTGGACCTCGACGTGCCGGGCGCCGGTGACCAGACGCTCCAGGAACACGACGCCGCTGCCGAAGGCGCGCTCGGCCTCCAGGCTGGTGCGCTCGTAGGCGTCGGTCAGCTCCTCCGGGGAGGTGACGACGCGGATGCCGCGGCCACCGCCGCCCGCGGTGGCCTTGAGCATCAGCGGGTAGCCGATCCGCTCGGCCGCGCTCAGCGCCGCGTCGAGGGTCTCGACGGGGCCGCGGCTCCACGGCGCGACCGGGACGCCGACCTCCTCGGCGATGAGCTTGGCGCCGATCTTGTCGCCCAGCTTCCGCATCGCCTCCGGGTCCGGGCCGATGAAGGTGATGCCCAGCTTCTCGCACAGCTGGGCGAACGCCGGGTCCTCGGCGACGAAGCCCCAGCCGACCCACGCGGCGTCGGCACCGGTCTCGACCAGTGCGCGCTCCAGGACGGCCAGGTCCAGGTACGGGCGGGCCGAGGCCGGGCCCAGGTCGTAGGTGTAGTCGGCCTCCCGCACGAACGTGGCCGTCGCGTCGGCGTCGGTGTAGAGGGCGACGGTTTCGATCCGTGGCCCGCCCTCGGCATTGAGCTCACCGACGGCGTGGATGAGCCGCATCGCGGCCTCTCCCCGGTTGACGATCGCGACACGACTGAACAACGGAACGAGCCTCACAAACTCGGCGACAGACGAACGCGGCCCCTTGGCCGCTTCCCCAGCATCCCGCTTACCGGCCGGTAGGTGATGGGCGGGGACGTAGCGTGCCTGGGCGCGTTTTTTGTGGGAACCCTCCAAAGGGGGAGGCTGACCGGCCACTTTGCCGCGTCCCCCAGGGCAAGGCGGATGAGAGGCTGGTCACTGCGGGCCCGGTTCCGGGTCCCGGAGCCCCCGGCGGCCGCCGTTGTGGGAGGTGGCCAAGTGCGCGGGACTGTCGGTGCCCCCCGCTAGGCTCGCCTGACGCGCGGCGGTGAGAAGGGACACGGGTGTGGGATCGCGGTGGACGGTGGCGCAGGTGCTCGCGCTCGCGCCCGACGCCTCCTCCGGCAAGGCCGCGCGCGGCCTGGCGAACCCGCGCACGTGGTCCGACCTCGGCAGCACCGCTACGCTGGTCTGGGGCAAGTGCCAGGGCAGCGCCCGTGAGCCGTACCAGGTGACCGTCGACCTCACCGGGCCCGCGTTCCGCTGCACGTGCCCCAGCCGCAAGTTCCCCTGCAAGCACGGGCTCGCGCTCCTGCTGCTGTGGGCCGCGCACGACGGGGCGGTGGCGGACCTGGAGTCGGCCGAGCCCTTCGCCGCGGACTGGGCCGCCCAGCGGGCGGGCCGGAAGGCGGCGGCCGAGGGCGAGCCCGATCCCGAGGCGCAGGCGAAGCGGCAGGCGGAGCGCGAGGCGCTGATGTCGGCCGGGCTCGACGACTTCGAGCGGTGGCTGCACGACCTCGTCCGGCAGGGGCTCGCCGCCGCCCGCGGCCAGCCGCCGTCGTTCTGGGACACCGCGGCCGCGCGGCTGGTCGACGCGCAGCTGCCCGGGCTCGCCGAGCGCGTCCGCGCGATGGGGGGCGACGTGCACGCCCGGCCGGACTGGGCGGAGCACCTGCTGGGCGAGCTGGGCCGCTGGTACCTCGCGGTCCGCGCGTGGCGGCGGCGCGCGGAGCTGGACGAGGCGGCGATGGGCGACCTGCGCGCGGTGCTCGGCTGGCCGCGCCGTCGCGACGAGATCGGCGACCGGGTCGCCGACCGGTGGCAGGTGGTCGGGCTGAGCCGCGAGGAGGACGACCGGCTGCTGTCCCAGCGCACGTGGCTGCACGGCGAGCGCACCGGCGAAACGGTGGTGCTGCTGGACTTCGCGGCCGCCGGGCAGGCGCTGCGGGTCGCGCACGTGCTCGGGTCCGTTGTGGACGGTGAGCTGGCGCGGTACCCGGGCAGCCCGCCGCGGCGGGCGCTGCTCACCGGGGAGGAGCACAAAATCACCCAGGGCGACGGGCTGCCGCACGCCACCGGTGTCTCCGCCGCCCTGGCGCAGGCCGCGCGCTGGCTGGCCGGAAACCCGTGGCTGCGCCAGGTTCCGCTGGCGCTGGCGGGGGTGACGGTCGTGCCCGGGGAGCCGCCGCTGCTCGTCGACGCCGACGGCGCCGCGCTGACCCTGGCGCCGGGCACGGACCTGTGGCCGCTGCTCGCGCTGTCCGGCGGCCGTCCGGTGTCGGTGTTCGGGGAGTGGCTCGACGAGCGCCTGCGCCCGCTGAGCGTGGCGGTCGACGACCGGCTGGTGGCGCTGTGAGCGAGCTTGCTGCCTTCGGTGAGGAGGTCGCATGAGGACTGCTTGCAGGTCCGAATCATTCAACGCCATGCTGGCCGATGACGCCGTCGCGGCTTGCCGCGTCCTTGAAGGTAGGGCCGCATGACCGACTGGGACCACCTGCTGGCCACCGCGCTCGTGGGCACCGGCCGCCGCCCCTTCCGCCTCGACCAGCTGACGATCGAAGGCGCCGACCGGGTGGAAGCCGCCACCGCCGAAGCCGCGGTCCTGTCCGCGGCCGCGCTCGCCGCGGGCTACCGGCGGGCGGGCTGGATCCCGCCCGCGTGGCGGGGCACCCCGCCGAGGCCTGCCGATCCCGACGAGCGTCCCGAGTGCACCGCGGCCGCCACCCAGCTGCTGGAGCTCCTGCTCGCCCGCCGCGTCGAGGGCAGCGCCGAGCGGCTCGCCGCGCACTGGTTCGCCGCGGCGCGCGACAGCGGCCGCCGCCCGCCTTTCCGGCTGCTGCCCGACCTGTTGCGGTTCGGCACCGCCAACCCGGACGAGCGCGCCGTGGTCAAGGAGGTGCTCGGCCCGCGTGGCGCCTGGCTGGCCGGGCACAACCCGTCGTGGCACTGGGCCACCAGGCCGCGGGACGTGGCCGGGCGGTTCGCCACCGGCACCCGCGCCGAGCGGCTGGCGCTGCTGGGCGAGCTGCGTGCCACCGACCCGGCGGCCGCCCGCGCCCTCGTCGAGGACACCTGGGCGAAGGAACCCGCGGCCCTGCGCGCCGCGCTCCTCGACACCCTCCACATCGGACTGTCGAAGGACGACGAACCGTTGCTGGAACGGGCGCTCGACGACAGGGCCGCCTCCGTGCGCGCCGCCGCGGCCGCGCTGCTCGACTCCCTGCCCGCCTCCGCCCGGGCACGGCGCATGGCCGAACGCGCCCGGGCCCTGTGGCAGCGGGACGCCACGTTCGACCTGCCCGGCGAGCCCGACGAGGCGGCCCGCCGCGACGGGATCACCGACACCCGCGAGCCCGGGCAGGGCCGCGCCACGTCGTGGCTGATCCAGCTCCTCGCCGCCACCCCACTGTCCACTTGGGACACCCGGCAGATCGGGAAGGCGGACAAGGCGGTGCTCACCGGCTGGACCAGGGCCGCACTGCGCCAGCGCGACCAGGAGTGGCTCGTCGCGCTCGCCCGCCACCAGCCCACTCCCGAGCTGGTCGCCGCGCTCACGCCCGAGGCGGCCGCCGACGTGCTCAGCCGGGAGCAGAAGGTGGACACCCGGTTCGGGCACCT
Organism: Amycolatopsis bartoniae; assembly: GCF_014191255.1. Classification (GTDB taxonomy): domain Bacteria; phylum Actinomycetota; class Actinomycetes; order Mycobacteriales; family Pseudonocardiaceae; genus Amycolatopsis_E; species Amycolatopsis_E bartoniae. The sequence continues at coordinate 2,066 of NZ_JACHWH010000017.1, read as the reverse complement.
GCTCGCCGCCGCGCCCGGCCCGTGGGCCGCCCGGTTCTCCGAGGAGCTCGTCGACCGGCTGTGGGCGGCCAAGAAGGACGACGTGCTGCGGCTCGCCTCCGGCGCGCTCGCCGAGCACCTGCACCCCGCCACGCTCGGCAGCGTCGAGGCGTGGCTCACCAGCCTCGCCCCCACCCGCAAGGTCGCCCACCGCGCCCTGCGGGGCGTGGCCCACGCACTGACCATCCGCGCAACGATCCTGCAGGAGTTCTCATGACCGACGTGCTGAGGGCACACGCCGAGCAGCAGTACGCCGACGAGCTGGCGGCGCTGGCCAAGGGCGACGAACGGCCGAAACCACCCAGCTGGAAGCTGTCGCCGTGGGCGGTCGCCACATACGTCCTGGGCGGTGAGGCCCCGGACGGCACGCCCATCTCGGCGAAGTACCTCGGCTCGCGCCGCCTCGTCGAGGTCGCGATCGCCACGCTGGCCACCGACCGCGCGCTGCTCCTGCTGGGCGTGCCGGGCACGGCGAAGACGTGGTTGTCCGAGCACCTGGCCGCCGCGATCTCCGGCGACTCGACGCAGCTGGTGCAGGGCACGTCCGGCACCGCCGAGGAGGCCATCCGCTACGGCTGGAACTACGCGCGGCTGCTCGCGGAGGGCCCGTCGGAGCGGGCGCTGGTCGCGAGCCCGGTCCTGCGCGCCATGGAGACCGGCGGCATCGCGCGGATCGAGGAGCTGACGCGCATCCCGTCGGACGTGCAGGACGCGCTGATCACGATCCTGTCCGAGAAGACGCTGCCGATTCCCGAGCTGGACAGCGAGGTCCAGGCGCGCGCCGGGTTCAACGTCATCGCGACCGCCAACGACCGCGACCGCGGCGTCAACGACCTGTCCGCCGCCCTCAAGCGCCGGTTCAACGTGGTGGTCCTGCCGCTGCCCGACGACGCCGAGAGCGAGGTGGAGATCGTGCGGCTGCGGGTGCAGCAGCTCGGCCGGTCGCTGAGCCTGCCCGCCGATCTGGAGGACCTCGACGAGATCCGCCGCGTCGTCACGGTGTTCCGCGAGCTGCGCTCCGGCGTCACCGGGGACGGCCGCACGAAGCTCAAGTCCCCGTCCGGCACGCTGTCCACCGCGGAGGCGATCTCGGTGGTGACGAACGGGATCGCGCTGGCCGCGCACTTCGGCGACGGCGTGGTGCGGGCCGACGACGTGGCGGCCGGGCTGCACGGCGCGGTGGTCAAGGACCCGGTGCAGGACCGGATCGTGTGGCAGGAGTACCTGGAGACCGTCGTCCGCGAGCGCCGGCCGTGGGCGGACCTCTACCGCGCTTGCCGAGAACTGGTGTGAGGGTTCACGTTCTCGGCATCCGGCACCACGGGCCCGGTTCGGCCCGTGCGGTCGCGGCCGCGCTGGCGCAGCTCGACCCGGCGGTGGTGCTGATCGAGGGGCCGCCGGAGCTGGACTCGGTGGCGCCGCAGGCCGCGCTGGAAGGCATGCGGCCGCCGGTCGCCGGGCTGGTGTACGCGGTGGACAAGCCGGCGACGGCGCACTTCTACCCGATGGCGGTGTTCTCCCCGGAGTGGGTGGCGCTGCGCTGGGCGCAGGAGCACGGCCGCGAGGTCCGGTTTCTCGACCTGCCGGCGAACGTGGCGCTCGTGCTGGACGACGAGGACGATCCGGACGCCGGGCCGCCGCTCGACCCGATCCGGACGCTCGCCGAGGCGGCCGGGTTCGACGACCCGGAGCGCTGGTGGGAGGACGCGGTCGAGCTGCGCTATCCCACGCTGGAACGGTTCGACGCCGTGCTCGACGCGATGCGCACGCTGCGCGAGGGCCACGAACCGGATCTGCGCACCCAGCGGCGCGAGGCCGCGATGCGCCGGGTGCTGCGGGCCGCGATGCGCGGCAACGACCACACCATTGCCGTGGTGTGCGGCGCCTGGCACGCCCCCGTCCTCGAACCCTCGGCGTTTCCCACCCAGGCCGAGGATTCGCGGCTGCTCAAGGGTTTGCCCACCACGAAGGTCGCGGCGACGTGGGTGCCGTGGACGTCGGCGCGGCTGGCCCGCGCAAGCGGCTAC
>NZ_JACHWH010000016.1 GCF_014191255.1 Amycolatopsis bartoniae | reverse complement strand
AAGACTCCCGTGGCCACGTCGTCGCTGAACCCGAGCTGGAACTGGATCGCCAGCATGAGTCCTTTCTGGACGTCGCGGGAGAAGTGCCCGTCGCAGGGCAGGATGAAGAAGTTCGCCCGGCCGACGTAACGTCCGTTGAGCCACTGCTGCACCGAACGGATGTCCTCCCGGCCACCGGCGACCACGACGTAGGGGTCCATGTTGAGCAGCGCCTTGAACACCTTCGGGGTCAGGCCGCGGGGGAACGCGACGTCCACACCCATGTTGGTCTTGAGCTCGTCGACCGACGCCGCCACGCGGTCGTTGTACAGGCCGTCGATCTCGCCACCGTCGTAGCCCTTGCAGTACAGGCCGGACTGGACGATGCGCAGGAGGTTCGCGTAGTGCGTGCCGGCGTCGATGACCGGGTACTGGGACTGCAGCCTGGCGAGGGTCGCCGGGCCGAAGTTGTCGGACAGCGTCGTTAGGCCCAGCTCGTACTGCAAGGCCCGGGTGAGCGCGTACATGACCTCCCAGCTGGTCTTCCCGTTCTCCTCGACGGCCGGAATGCCTTCGACGCTGTAGGAGTTGATGAATCTCTGCGCTCTCAGTACGAGTTCGTCCATCGGTGCTCCCGCGCTCGGTCTAGTGTCCGGAAAGGACGGTCTCGGACTTCTGGAGCTGTTCGGCCGACGCGGACCGGTGGCTCCGCAACGCCTCGGCGTTCGCCGCCATCAGCTGCTCCTGGTAAGCGGTTTCCACCGCGACCCAGATCCCGTTGACGTCGTGCTGCGCGCGGCAGCCGACATCGGTGGTGGCGGTGTCGATCTCCCGCTGCGTGGCGACGTCCGCGCTGAAGGCGGGATCGTTGTTGGCCTGCCACGGATCACGGTAGTCGAAGCCGGCGGCGGCCATGCAGCTGCTCCACTTCGCGAACGCGGCTTTCACCCGGCTGTCCTGCTCCGCCAGGCTTCCGGCCGTGGCCTCCAGGCGGTAGACGAAGTTCTCGTCGCCCGGCTTGCCGTCCAGCCGCCTCCCCAGCGCGGTCCGCGCCTCGGCGCTGCACCCGCCCTCGGGCACGGCGACACCGTTGATCTTCGACTGCCCCTCGCCGTTCAGGACGCTCATCATTTCGGGCGTCCAGCTCGCCTGCTTGCTCTTCGCCTCTTTGACGCTGTTCGCGTGGTCGAGGTACCCGGCGGGTTTGTATCCGTACCGGGTTGCCAAACCCTGGTCGACGATGCCGATCACGCGGTTTTCCAGTGCGGGCTGGCCGGTCCGGTCGGGCAGCTCGTAGTCGAAACCGTAACGGCGCAGGCAGTCGCGCATCAGCACGTCGTCGGCGCGCTTGACGGAAAGCCGCTGTTCCGGGGTCTGGTGGTACGAATCGAGGGGGAACCGCAGGTCGTCGTAGGAGTCGACCTTCGGAATCGGTCCGATTGCCGGTTCCCCGGAAACGCCCCCGACGTCGGCCTGCACCGCGCCGCAAGCGGTGACGGCCACCGCCACCGCGGCGATGATCGGACACCAGACCGGTCTCATGCTCTTCATGAGGAAAACTCCTTCCCGTAGCTCGGGTCAGCCGTACCAGTAGTGCGATTCGGCCTCGTCGTTCTCCACCACGCCGACCCAGGACACCTTCTCCCCGCGAAACGCCTGCCAGGCCAGTGGTGCGCCGTACCACTGGTTCCGGAACGACCGGATGTCGTCGTACACCGCGGGTGCGCCGTTGTTGTGGTACGAAGAAGCGGCGTTCGCCGCCAGGTGGTCGTTGCCGCTGCTGGTGCACCAGTCGTTCCAGTAGGTCCCGTCGTCGCCGGGCCACCAGCAGATCGGGTCCACGAAGTTCACGTCGACCCAGATGCAGTAGTTCGTGTAACCGCAGGGACCCTGCGCCTGTGCCGTCGGCGCGCTCAGGACGGTCAGCGAGGACAGAACGAGAACGGCGAACGCTGTCGCTGTCGCTTTGGTGATCACGGCCACCTCCCTTTCCTCCGAGCCGAAGCATGCGCGCGAAACCGACGCTTGTCGTTGCGCGAGCGCGCACAACACTTCACTCCGAGCGCACTGCCGTGCCGACGGTCGCGGGGCGGAGTCCCGGTTCGCGACGAGCACGGGACGCGCCCGGAACCGGTCGCACCAGCGCCGACGGGCAGCCCGAACACCAGCCATGCCAGGGGTTCGAGCGTGCGCAGCAGCGAGACCTCGAAGCTAGACGCGTTGAGCACGGTGATCGCGAGCAGCCGAGGATGTGCCAGCGGTGGCGGCCCAGCACCGCCCGAGCGACTTCGGTCAGAACCGATCGAGGTTCAGGAGTGCCGCGGAGAGGGGTGTCTGGCCGTAGAGCACTTCACGACCGCGTCGCTTGGCGGTGACGAGCCCGGCGGCACGGAGAACGGCGAGATGCTCCGAGACCGTTGCCGGCGCGAGGTCGACCCGTTGGGCCAGACTGCGGGTGGTGCTCGGGATGAACGTTTCGGTCAGTACCGATGCGCGTCCGGAGCCCAGGAGGCGCACGATCGCGGGCGACTGTGTGGCCGGCTCCCAGAGCCGTGCCGTGCCGAGCATCGGGTAGACCAATGCGGGGGAGGTGGCGGAGGTGTTGTCGGTGGGCCCGATCCCCAGGTTCGGCCACCCGAAGGCTGTCGGCACGAGAATGAGGCCGCGACCGCGCAGGTCCACGGTACCGTCGCGGAAACCCGTGAGGTGCAACTCGTCGTTCTTCCAGGTCGCTCGTCGGTGAAGGTCCGCGAACAGTCCTTCCAGGCCGCCGTCTGCCAGCTGCCGCGCCCGGGTGGTGATGTCAGCGTCGAGCAGGCCGCGCATCCGGTCCCAGAGTGGCTCGACAAGTGCCCGCCAGGCCGTTCGCTGTTGCGCGACCAGGGTCTCCCTGGCAGCGACGGGATCGCCGGTGAGGGCGCGGTAGAGATCGCCGGGCACGGTGTGGCGGTCGAGGCGACGAGCCTGTTCGGCGAGCTCGGCGGCGACGACCGCGGGATCGGTGGCCCGGACCTGAGCCAGGTCGTCCTCGATCCTGGTGAGCGGGCTCGTCGGGCTCGGCCACAGGAAATCCGGGCCGTGCCCGTTGCTCGGCACGGCGAGTCCCAGCAGCCCCAGGTCGAGTCCGGCGACGACGGGCTCGACGTCGCGGAGCCACGGCAGGTACCACCCGTGGCGGCCCGGATCCTTGAGTACCAGAAGTGCCGACATCGTCTCTTGCAGCGGCGAGATCGCGAACCGGCACCGGGCCGCGTCTCCGCGCCCGAACTTCAACACCAGCGCCATCCCCGCGACGATACCCACGGATTCGGCCTGCACCGAATCTCAGCGTCCCCGGCCCCATCTGCCACATCCTCACGGTCATGGCCGAACCACCCTCGACGCCCATCCCCCCTGCTTCCCGAGCTCGCCTTCTGCGCGGCAATCCCGCGTTCCGGTCGTTGTGTGCGTCGCGAGCGGTGTCGTTCGTCGGCGACGGGATTACCACGACCGCTCTCGTCCTCCTCGTCGCCCCGCGAGATGGTCCCGCGGGGGTGGCTTTGCTGCTGTGCGCGAACGCGTTGCCGCGGCTCGGCGGACCACTGGCCGGAGTCCTCTCCGACCGCGTCCAGACACGACGGCTGATGATGCGGTGCGAACTGGCTTCAGCGCTGGTGATCGGACTGACCGCGGTCACGCTGCCGCCCTTGCCGGTGCTGACCGGACTCATGGTGTTCGCCGCGATCCTGGCGACCATCCGGAACCCGGCCGGCCGCAGCCTGGTCCCGGTCCTGGTCAACCCGGCCGACCGTGCACCCGCCAACGCCTTGTTCGGGCTGGCTCGGACCCTGACGCTCACTGTCGGCCCGGGCTTGGGCGGGCTCCTGGGAGCCGCTCCCGGAGGCGCCCACACCGCATTGGTTGTCGACGCGGGCACCTTCGTCGTGTCCGCCTCCCTGCTCACCGGACTCCCGGCCATCGCGCCGGTCCGCGATCCCACCACGGTCACGGGAGTGTGGGCCGAAGCGGCCGAGGGGCTGCGCTACGTCGTGGTGAACCGGCGGATTCTGATCCTGGTGCTCAGTCTCTTCCTGCTCGTCGCGTTCGCCGCGGTGGACAACGTGGCTCTGGTTTTCCTCACCGGAGACACGCTCCATGCGAGCTCGGCCGCGTACGGCCTGGCCGCCAGTGCGTTCGGCGCCGGGATGCTCCTGGCCTCACTCGCCTGCACCCGGCTGACACGCGGGCGAAACCCGATGGCTCTGCTGATCCTCGCCGTCGTGGCGACCGGCGTGGGCACCGTGATCAACGGCGTAGCTCCGGTTCTCGCGGTCGTCATCGCGGCACAGCTGATCGCCGGCGCCGGCAACGCCGTGGAGAACATCGGTTACGACACCGTCATCCAGGACCTGGTGCCGCGCCCGTTTCTCGGGCGGGTGTTCGGCACCGTGGGCACCGCGGCCCAAGCGGGAGCCGCCTTCGCCTACGCGTTGGGCAGCTTCCTGATCGGCCTGGCCGGTGCCCGCGCGACCTTCGTCCTCGCCGGCATCGGGACGTTCGCGGTCCTGATTCTCCTCGGCCGAGCGCTCCGGTGCCGGCCGCCGCCTTGTGCTCCTTGTGGACGGACGACTCAGCGGGGCAGGCCGAGCCGTGCTGCTGGCCGCGCGGTTCCTGACCGCGCTGGCGACCGGTGGCCGCGGTGGTGGCCACGCGCGCGGCGGGACCGGCTTCGAGCTCACGCGCGCTGGGCGTGGTGCTCGGCGGCGGGATGCTCGCCGTGCTCGCGGCGCTGCGCGTGCTGCTCGTCCGGCGGTTCGTCGCGCCGGACGGCCCGGACCGGCAGCCCGGCGCTGAGTACCGCGCGTTCGACTTCGGGACCGCGGTGGGTTCGGGGGCGGCGGGCCTCGCACTCGGCTCTCCGCTGGCCGAAGCCGGGCCCGCCGCGGTCGGCGCGGTGATCGCGGCAGCGACGGATCGTGCCACTCACCGGCCTCGTACTCGGCCGGCGCCGCCGGTCAGCCGCCGAGCCCACCCCCGTCGGGTGATGCGGCCGAATACGAGGGCACGCGACGACCCGGTTACGCCGTCAGCAGCACCTTGATGGAGCTGCACCCCGCATCATTCCGCCGTGTTTCTCAGTGGTCCGGGCTGCTGGGTGCGGGGGTCGCGCTGAAATTGTCCTGCCAGCTGGCTTGGGCGCCGGAGTCGCCGATGCGGTAGATGTCGTAGGACGCCGCGCCCGCGGCCACGACCGCCAGGACCGAGATCACCACCGTCACCGCGGTCGAGGCCGGGGCGAGGAAGGTCCGGCGGCGGGTGGCGACCGCCGTCGAGCCGGTGCCGGTGGTGCCGGGCTCCTGGGTGCGGAAGTGTTCGCGGTGGCGCCACCAGACCACGAGCGCGAGGACGGCGACCGGGATCGCGACGTAGAGGGCGGTGTCGCCGAGTTCGGTGTGGGTCCGCACCAGGGGCGTCCGGGCGACGCGGCGTTCCAGCCACTCGCCCGCGTCGGTGGTGATCGGGACCAGGACCACGACGAGGACGGACAGGATCGCGTTCGGGCCGGCGAGCTTGCGGCGGGCGGCGGGCCAGAGCGCGGTGAGCACGAGCAGCAGCGACGCGAGAGGCAACAGGACGACGATGGCGTGCACGAGCAGGATGTGGGCGGGCAGGCCGTTGAGGGTGGTCATGATGTCCTTTGTGGAGTGTGTTCGGAGGATGCGGGCAGGACTGGTTCAGGGCGCTCGTGCGAGGGCGGCGACGCGGTACCCGGGTGCGCGGGTGGCGACCCAGTGTTCGAGGTCGTGCCCGCCGCGGGCGAAGGCGGCGGTGGCGAAGACGTCGGCCCAGAGCAGGGTCGGGCCGGTGACGGTCACGGCGAGCAGCTCGCCGGGACGGCGGCCGGTGTGCGGGTCGACGATGTGCCGGCCGCGTTCGGTCGAGCCGGATGTCGCGACCCCGCCGGTGCGCAGTTCGAGGACGGTGAGGAAAGCGTCCGCGTGGCGGGGGTCCTGGATGGCGACCTGCCACGCCGGGTGCTGGGCGGTGGCGACGTGACCGGTGATGTCGCCGCCGGCGTTGAGGTAGTGGTCGACGCCGCGCAGGTGCGCGAGGTGGGCGGCGGCGCGCTCGGCCGCCCAGCCCTTGACCAGGCCGGACGGGTCGAAACCACCGGGCAGCCAGGCGTCGAAGTAGCCCTCGGTCCGTTCCCTGGCTTCTTCGCAGAGCGCCACGACTTCGGTGACCCAGGGGTGTCCGTGCTCGGGGGAGAGTTCGTGGCGGCGGATCGCGCTGACCTGGCTGTCGGGCCGGTAGGTGCTGAACAGTTCGTCGGCGGTGCGCAGGTGCTCGAACACCGCGGCGACGGCCGGGCGGACGGCGGGGTCGGTGTCGAGGTGCGAGCCGCGCAGGTGCAGGCTCATCTGGGTGCCCATGACCGGGTGGGTCCAGGACCGGCGTTGCCGGTGGGCGGTGGTCATCGGTGGGCCGCGTCGATCGCCGACTGCAGGGACTGCTGGTAGCCCTCGGAGGTGTAGGTGGCGCCGCTGACGGTGTCGATCCGCGCGCTCTGGGCCTGCAGGGTTTCCTGGTCGAGCTCGGGCACGGCGGTGGAGTTGATCCGGACGTCGCGGCCGCTTTCCTGCGGGTACTGGACGGCTTGGGCGTCGGTGATGCGGCCGCCGGAGATGGTGATCCGCACCTGCACGGGGCCGTACCGGGTGTCGGCGGCGCCTCCGGTGAACGTGCCGTCGCCGCCGGACACCGGGCCCGGGGAGACGGCGGCGGGCGGCGCCTGGCTCTCGCCGAGCGGACGCCCCACGGCGACCGGAGTCTGACCGGTGCTGGTGCGGTAGCTGAACAGCAGCACGACGACCGAGACGGTCGCCGCGAACGCGAGAGCGATCCTGCGCATCGGGAATCCTTTCCTACCAGCCGAACAGTTCCGAGTGGACGCGGTCGGCGGGAACCCCGGCCCGGCGTGCGCCCTCGAGCACCGCCCGGGTCCAGGTGTCGGGGCCGCAGACGTAGACGTCGTGGTCGGCGATGCCGGGAACGAGGCGGTGCAGCACCGCGTCGTCGGGCACGGGGGCGTAACCGGCGGGCAACCACGACGAGCGGTCGCGGGAACGCCGGCCGAGCAGGTAGTGGATCCGGACGCCGCGGCGCGCGGCCAGCTCCTCCAGTTCGTGGCGGAACAGCAGGTCCGCCGGGCGCCGGGCCCGGTAGAGCAACACCGCGTCGCCGGGCTGGTAAGGCAGTTCCGCCAGCAGCGCGCGCAACGGCGTGATTCCGATGCCGGACGCGAACATCGCCAGCTTCGATCCTTTTCGGACAGTGCCGGTGAGCCGGCCGTAGGGCCCTTCGAACAAGGCGCGGGTGCCGGGCTCCAAAGTGGCCAGGCGGCGGCTGCCGGGGCCGAGGTTCTTGGCCGTGATCCGCAGCCGGTCCCCGCCCGGGGCGGCCGAGAGGGAGAACGGCTTGCCACGTGTCCAACCCGGACCGGAGACGAACCGCCACACGAAGAACTGGCCCGCCGCCACGGAAAGCCGATCGAGGTGCCGGCCGCGCAGGTGAACCGAGACCACGCCCGGGCCTTCGCGCACGACCCGCTCGACGACGAGCCGGTGGCGAACGTTGAGCCACACCGGCCGCCCGAGCCGGAACACCAGCACCGCACCCGCCGCCGCGCCGTACGCGGTCCACCAGAAGGCGGTCGCCACGGGGGAGGCGGTGAAGTCGGCCCCGGTCCACAGCTGGTGCGGCAGCGCGAGCCCCGCGCCGAGGTAGGCGTAGAGGTGCAGCAGATGCCACGACTCGTAGCGCAGCCGGCGCCGTGCCGCACGGATCGACGTCACCGCCACCATGACCAGCGCGGCGGTTCCCGCGGTCGCGAGGAGCATGCCCGGGTAGGTGGTCACCAGGGTCCAGACCTCGGCCACGACGCCCGAGCGGTCGGTCGCGGCGTACCCGAGGCTGATCAGCACGAGGTGCGCGGCCAGCAGCACGATCGAGGCGAATCCGGCCAGCCGGTGCCGCCTGGCGAGCTCGTCCTGGCCGTAGCTGCGTTCCACCCAGGGGATCCGCGCCATCAGCAGCACCTGCAGCAGGAGCAGGTCCGCGGCCACCAGCCCGGTGAGCCGTCCGGCCGAGGTGAGGAACCCGGCGGGGGAGCCGAGGTCCTGCACGCCGCGGCCCGACACCCACAGCGCGGTCACGAACAGCACGCTCAGCCAGGCCGTCAGGCCCGCGGCGTCCCGCCACCACGCGCGGACCGAGCGTGGTCGCACGAGGCGGGGCACTGCGAGGGCGGTGGGCATGGGCTCTCCTGGAGGGTGATCGACTCGATCCACCCTTCCGAAGCGCGGTTAGCCCCCGACGTGACGAGGGTGAGAAGCAGGTAAGAGAAGGTCGGCTCCGACGGTGAAGCCGATCACGGCGCCGCCACCGGGGCGTGGCCCGGCGAAGACGGAACCGCCGTGGGCGAGGGCGATCTCGCGCACGATGGCCAGCCCGAGCCCGGATCCGGGCAGGCCACGCGCGGCGTCGGCGCGGTAGAACCGGTCGAACACCCGCGCCGCGTCGCCGTCGGCGATGCCGGGGCCGTGGTCGAGCACCTGCACCCGGCCGTCCCGGGCGACCACCTCGACCGGGCCCGTGGTGTCGAACTTGACGGCGTTCTCCAGCAGGTTCGACACGGCGCGCTCCAGCGCCTTCGGCTGGCCGGTGAGGGCACACCCGTCGGCGTCGACGCTGATGGTGCGGCCGGTCCGGCGGCGGACGCGGTCGGCTGCGCGCTCGACGATCTCGGCCAGGCCGACCGGTACCCGCTCTTCGGCTTCGTGGCGCTGGGTGGCGAGCTCGACGAGCTCGTCGACGAGGTGGGTCAGCTCGCGGGTCTCGCCGTCGACGTCGTCGAGCAGCCGGCCGCGGGCGTCGGGGCTCAGCTCGGCGAACCGGCGCAGGACGCTGGCGTTGGTGCGGAGACTGGTCAGCGGGGTCCGCAGCTCGTGCGCGGCGTCCTGGACCAGGCGCTCCTGGTCGGCGCGGGCGTCGGCGAGCCGGCCGAGCATCCGGTCGAACGACGTCGCGAGCCGCCCGACCTCGTCGCGGCCGCCGGCGGGGACCGCGATGCCGGTGAAGTCGCCGTCGCTGACCTGCTCGGTGACCCGGGTGAGCCGGACCAGCCGGCGGGTGATCTGCCGGGCGAGCAGCCAGCCGGCCAGTGCGGCCGCCAGCAGGACGAGGGCGCTGACGCCGGTGATCCGTGTCGCGAGTCCGCTGAGCACGCGCCGGGACTCGTCGACGTCGATGCCGAGCTGGATGGCGCCACGGCCGTCGCCGAGGGCCACGGTGATCACCCGGTAGTCGTCGGGGGCCACCGTGAGGTCCCGATAGCGGTGGTCGCCGGGCGCACCGGACGCGGCCAGCGCGCGGTCCTGGTCGTCGACGCCCAGCCGGACCGGGCGTCCGCCGATCGGGCGGACGACGCCGTCCGGGCTGATCGACTGGGCGACCATGGGCTGGGCCTCGTCGTGGTCGTTGTCCTCGGGACCAAGGAGGACGGGGTGCGGGGCGAGCAGCTGCGTCGCCCCGGCCGCAACGTCGGACGAGGTCGTCAGCAGCGACCGGTCGAGCTCGGCGTCGATCCGCTGCGAGGCGGCCTGGTAGCTGAAGACCCCGACCAGGATGGCCGCCGCCGCGCCGACGGCGGCGAACGCGATCGCCAGCTTGCTGCGCAGGTTCATGCCGGCCGCACCGAGTAGCCCACCCCACGCACGGTGTGGATCAGCTCCGTCGCGCCGGCCTGTTCCAGCTTGCGCCGCAGGTAGCCGATGTAGACGGCGAGGTTCTTGGAGTCCGCGCCGAACTCGTAGCCCCAGATCCGCTGGTAGATCGTGGCCCGGTCGACGACGATCCCGGCGTTGCGCACCAGCAGTTCCAGCAGGTCGAACTCGGTTTTCGACAGACTGATCTCGGTGCCCTGCCACCACACGCGCCGGGCCGCGGGGTCGACGGCCAGTTCGCCGAGCCGCAGGGAGCGCTGGGCGGCCGAGCCGGCCTCGGCCGAGCTGCGGCGCAGCAGTGCCCGCAGCCGGGCGAGCAGTTCGTCGAGGTCGAAGGGCTTCGGCAGGTAGTCGTCGGCTCCGGCGTCCAGCCCGGCCACCCGGTCGGGTGTTTCGACCCGGGCCGTGAGCATGAGGATCGGCGTCTGGTCGCCCTCGGCGCGCAGGACACGGCAGACCCCGAGCCCGTCGACGCCGGGCATCATGACGTCGAGGATCAGCACGTCGAAGCTGTCCCGGCGAGCGGTGGCCAGTGCGCTGACGCCGTCGGTGACCTCGGTGGTGCGATAACCCTCCAGGTCGAGCGCCCGCACGAGCGATTCGCGGATCGCCCGGTCGTCGTCGGCGAGCAGGACACGGTGCGGCATGCCGCCATCATGCCCGCGCGCCGGCCACGAACGCCCGCGCCTGCCCGGCCGTCAAGGGAGACGGTGAGAGAGGGCACGGCTGGCCCGGGACGCACGAAGCGGTCTCGCGGACCGTGCCCGTCAGGCCCGCCGTGGTTCCGCCTCCTGTCTGTCCTTCCCGGCGTGGGGGTGACGACCCCGCAGAACCTGGACAGGTAACGTGCGCGATAGTTAGTTTCAGTCAACTAAGTAATTTGAGAGGAACTCGTGCACGTCGCCGCCACCCGCTGGGGAGTGGTCCTGCCCACCTTCGACCCGTTCGGGGTGGGGGCGTTCCCGGTGGTCGACGGTGCTCGAGCCGCGGAGGAACTGGGGTTCGACACGGCCTGGGCCGGTGATCATCTCGTGTTCCACCCGCCGTTGCTGGAAGCCGCCTGTGCGCTGTCGGCGGCCGCGGCCGTGACGTCGCGGATCCGGCTCGGGTTCGGGGTGCTGTTGCTGCCGTTGCGGCAGCTGGTCTGGGCGGCCAAGCAGCTGACCACCATCGGTGCGCTCGCGCCGGGACGGCTCGTGCTGGGAGTCGGCGTGGGTGGGGAGCACCCTGCCGAGTTCGAAGCGGCGGGGGTGCCGCTCAGCGAACGGGGGAGGCGCCTGGACGAGGCGCTGCGGGTGCTCCCGGACCTGCTGCTCGGCAGGCCCGTCGGCCACGACGGCGAGTACCTGCGGATCACCTCGCCCGCTCTCGCCCCCGCCTTGCCCGCGTTGCCCCCCGTGGTGGTGGGCGGCCGGAGTGACGCGGCTCTGCGCAGGGCGGCGCGCCATGGAGACGGCTGGCTGGCGATGTGGCTCGGTCCCGACCGTATCGCCGAGTCCGCAGCCCGGCTGGACGCACTGGCAGCGCACTACGGCCGCCCGGCGCCCGAGGTGAAACTGCTGGTGATCGGAAACATCGACGAGGACGAGGACACAGCGCGGGAACAGACCGAGCGGCTGCTGTGGTCGCAGTACCGGCTGCCGCTGCGGGTGGTGGACCGGTGGAGCGTGTACGGGCCGGCGGAGAAGGTCGCGGCGCGGCTGGCGGAGTACCGGGCGGCCGGGGTGACCGAGTTCGCCCTGCTGCCGGCCGGGGACGACCCGCTCACCCAGTTCTCGCGGTGGGCGGAAGTGAGGGAAAGGGTGAACGGATGACTCGCGAAACGGTCATCACCGGTATGGGGGCGGTCACTCCCGTCGCGAACGATCGCGAGAACACGTGGAAGGCCCTGTGTGCCGGGCAGAGCGGGATCCGGGCGATCTCGCGGTTCGACGCCTCCGGACAGCCGGTGCGCATCGCCGCGGAGGTCCGCGACTTCGATCCCGAGTCCGTTCTGGACCACAAGCGGGCGCGCCGTTCGGCCCGGTTCTCGCAGCTGGCCGTCGCCGCCGCCCGGGAAGCGCTTGCCGACTCCGGCCTGGTGATCGGCCCCGACAACGCGACCCGCGTCGGCGTGGTCGTGAACACCGCGGTGGCCGGCATGGGCGAGATCGCCGGAAGTACGCACGTGCTCGCCGAGGCCGGGAGCCGCAAGGTGAGCCCCTACTTCGTGTCCTCGGTGATCCCGAACATGCCCGCGTGCGAGGTCGCGATGGACCTCGGCGCACACGGCCCGGTCACCACCGGAGCGCTGGCGTGCGCGTCCGGGAACTACGCGCTGCTGGAGGCCCGGCGGCTGATCCTCGCGGGCGAAGCGGACGTCGTGCTGGCCGGGGGAACGGATTCGGCGATCACTCCCGTGATGTTCGCCGGCCTGACGAACATGGGCGCGCTGAGCACCCGCAACGACGACCCGGAACGGGCGAGCCGCCCGTTCGACGCGGACCGCGACGGGTTCGTCTTCGGCGAAGGCGCGGTCATCCACGTGCTGGAGTCGGCGGAGCACGCGCGGGCGCGGGGTGCCCGTCCCTACGCGGCGGTCGCCGGGGGTGCGCTCACCTCCGACGCGTTCCACGTGAGTGCGCCGGAACCGTCCGGCACGTACGCCCAGGCGGCGATCCGCCAGGCGCTGCGCTCGGCCGGCCTCGACGCCGCCGACATCGGCTACATCTGCGCCCACGGCACGTCCACCCGCGCGAACGACCGGACCGAGACCCGGGCCATCCGGGCGGCGCTGGGCCGGCACGCGGACCACGTGCCGGTCAGCTCGCCCAAGTCGATGGTCGGGCACCTCATCGGCGCGGCCGGTGCTCTTTCGGTACTGACCTGCGCGCTGGCGATCCGGGACGGCCTCCTCCCGCCGACGATCAACCTGGACACCCCGGATCCCGAATGCGACCTGGACTACGTGCCGAACGTCGCCAGGCCCGCCCGTCCGAGTGCCGCGCTGGCGAACGCGTTCGGCTTCGGTGGCCAGAACTGCGTTGTCGTGCTCCAGGCCGTCTGACGCGCCGAAGTCGATCGGAGAAAGAGGAATGTCACACCCTGCCGGCTACGACCCGGACGCCTACCGCCGGGTCTTCGAGCGCACGTTCACCTACCTGGCGGGTTTCCGCCGCAACACCCACCGTTACGCCGAGCGCGTCGCGCTGCGGTGCCCGGACACCGGCCGCAGCTGGACCTACGCCGAGCTGGGCGCCACAGTGGACACTCTCGCCGCGGGGCTCGTCGCGGTGGGTGTCCAGCCGGGTGACGTGGTGGTCTACCAGCTGTACAACGGGCCCGAGTTCGCCTTCCTGTACCTGGCGACCCAGGCTTGTGGCGCGATCGGCGCACCGATCAACTTCCGGCTCGCCGGCGGGGAGACCGCCTACGTGCTCGACGACAGCCGTCCCAAGGTCTACCTCCACGACGCCGCGCTGACTCCCGTCGCGCGGCAGGCACTCGAACTCGCGCGGCACCGGCCGGACGTCGTGGCCGCCGTCGGCGGGCCCGGTGTGCCGGGTTCGCTGTCCTTGACGGACTTACTGGAGGCCGGCCGGGGCGGGGAACCACCGCGGCCGCGGGAGTGGATCTACGCGGAGACCACCCGGATGTACACCTCCGGCACCACCGGGATGCCGAAGGGGGTGCCGCTCAACAGCATGGCCGAGGTGCTCAGCGCGCACGACGTGATCATGCACTTCCCGCTCACGCCGGAGGACCGCACGTTGAACATGACGCCGTGGTTCCACCGCGGCGGGCTCTACTCGGGCGGCCCCAACCCGGTCTTCTACGTCGGCGCCGAAGCCGTGCCGATGCGCCAGTTCGACGCCGACGCCTGCCTGGACCACGTCGAGCGGTTCGGCCTGACGTTCCTCATCGGCGCGCCGGTCACCCTGGGCCGCCTCGCGGAGGCACAGCTGCGCCGGCCCCGTGACCTGTCCACCCTGCGGGGCATCGTGACCATGGGCGCGCCGCTGGAGCGGGAGGCGTGCCTGCGGTACCAGGAAGTGCTCACCCCGCGGATCTTCAACGGCTACGGCACCACGGAGGCTTTCTGGAACACGTTCCTGCGTCCGGCGGATCTTCCGGCGCACGCGGGTTCGGCCGGCCGCGCGTGCACGGACGACGACGTCGCCGTGGTCAGGGTGTTCGAGGACCGGCTCGCGCGGCCGGACGAGCTGGCCGCGAAGGACGGCACCGAGGTCGGCGAGGTGATCGTCCGGTCGCCCAAGTCCGGGCACACCTACTTCAACCAGGCGCAGGAGCGGGAAGCGCGGTTCCACGACGGCTGGCTCTACATCGGCGACCTCGCCACCTGGGACGAGCGGGAGTACGTGACCATCGTCGGCCGCAAGGACGACATGATCATCTCCGGGGGCGAGAACGTGCACCCCGCCCAGGTCGAAGAGATCCTCAACGAGCACCCGGCAGTGGCTGACGCGGCCGTCGTCGGCGTCCCCGACGAGCAGTGGGGCCAGCTCGTGGTCGCCTACGTGGTCGCGCGCACCCCCGGCCTGAGCGCCGGGGAGTGCGACAAGCACTGCCGTGACCACCCGATGCTGGCGGGCTACAAACGGCCGCGCGCGTACCGGTTCGTCGAGGCCCTTCCCCTCACCGCGACGGGCAAGAAGATCCACTACCAGGTCCGGGAGCAGGCGGCCCGGGACGCGGAAGCGGGGCTGCTGGAACGCCTGTGAGCCGCGCGGCCGCCGATACCGCACGGTCGTAGGTCATCCTCGTCCGTCGCGCAGGGCGGCCAGCTGGCGCTGTACCTCGGCCTCGTGCCGGTCGATGTCCTCCTTGGCACGGCGCGGGCTCCAGCGCCCGGCCATCACCAGGATCAGCGGCAGGAACACGACCTCACCGCCGACGCAGACCCACCACCAGTTCTGCCACTGTCCCGGGGTGACCTCGGCCGCCTGCGCGACCTCCTGGCCGTGTTCCTTCAGGAACGCCAGGTCCGCGGGCGGGACGGTGGCCACCTGCCGCAGCCGCGCGGTCGCCTCGGCCGGGGAGATCTTCTCCGCCGTGGCGATCTCGCCGACCGCCCTGGCGCCCGCGGCGGCGTCGGCGGGGTTCGCGGACAACGCGGCCTGCGTCGCGGGGTCGATCGCGGCGAGGGTGTGCAACTGCGGGGCGTACTTCGCGCTCAGCTCGGCGACCTGGGTGCCGTGCTCCACCAGCGGCGACATGGAGTTGACCACGAACGGCAGCACCCCGACCGACAGCGCGACCACGATGCGCACGATCCAGCCCCACACGGCGAGTCCGGTGGCGGTGAGCGCCGGATTGCGCCGCTCCACGGTTTCGGTGAAGCTCGCCATCCACGGCGCGTACGCGATGCCCATGAACACGGCGAGCAGGCTGATGATCCAGACGAACGTGTAGTACCCGGTATCGGGATGCGACGTGCGGGAGGCGAAGATCAGCGTCATCACGATCGCCCCGATCCCGCCGACGACCATGAACGGTTTGCGGACCCGGAGCGCGTCGGACGCGATGCCGACGAGGATCAGGGCGGCCGCGTCGAAGGCCCAGAACCAGTTGCCCAGCCCGTTGGCGTCGGCCAGGGAGAAGCCGAAGATGGTCGTGAAGTAGATGGTGAAGAAGCCGACCGCGGTGTAGTAGAGGATCAGGAACACCGCGATCGCGAACGCCGAGCCGATGATGTCCAGGTGCAGCATCTGCCGCCAGGGATGCCGCAGGCCCTCGTCGGCGTCGACGCCCCGGGCGCGGGCCTCGACCAGTGCGCGGTCGCGCATGCTGACCATGAGCTGGTCCCGCAGCCGTGGCGAAAGCTCCTTCAGGCCGAACAGCGCGACCACGAACATGACCAGGCCGACGATGCCGCAGATGACGAACTGGTCCTGCCACGCGGGCAGCGAACCCACGGTATGGCTGGAAACCTCCGCGAGCACGAGGCTGCCGACGACCGGCCCGAGCGTCCAGAATCCCATCGCCGACGCCCGGCCGAGCTGCGGGGAGAAGTCCCGCACGAGCGCGGGTGTCGCGACCAGGATGATGCCCTCGACGAACGCCACCAGCACGAACAGCACGGCGAAGACGGCGCCGTTGGGTGCGTTGGGCAGTCCGAACAGGACGAGCAGC
Organism: Amycolatopsis bartoniae; assembly: GCF_014191255.1. Lineage (GTDB taxonomy): Bacteria > Actinomycetota > Actinomycetes > Mycobacteriales > Pseudonocardiaceae > Amycolatopsis_E > Amycolatopsis_E bartoniae. Next base: position 62,998 of record NZ_JACHWH010000016.1, on the reverse strand, counting down.
CCGGTGACGGCGAGCCCGTAGACCACGAGGTTGGCCCGGCCCCACCGGTCGGCCAGCCCGGCGACCAGCGAGGCGAACGCGCCGATCAGGTTGCCGAGCGCGGTGATGTAGACGTAGGTGGAGAACGACAACCCGAAATGCGCCATGATGGCGGGGGAGACCGCGCCGGGGACGTACAGCTCGTAGTACAACACGATCGTCGCCAGCACCGCGATGGCCAGGCACGTCATGCGTCGTGCGGTGGCGGGGTAGTGGTCGAGCTGCCGGTGCCAGAGCAGCCGCGTCAGCGCGCCGTTCGCCGGCCGGTACTCGGTATCCGTGACGCCTGCGGTCATCACGACCGCCTCCTTCGGCTCGCTTCGTCGAGAACCTGGGTGCGTGCACGGCCGGGCCGGCACCGCCGCGAACAGCGGTTACGCTCGGCCTGTCCGTTCGTTGTGTCGGTTGTCCGCGGTCAAACGTACGAACGGGTACTTTAGAAGCGAGGGCTTGATGAAGCAAGAGGGTTCGCTGGCACGGACACACGAAAGCAACCCGGGTCTGCCGCGGGGCCGGGCGAGCCTGCCGGCCGACGCGGTCCGTGCCGCCCAGCGGGAGCGGCTCGTCCGCGCGATGATCGCCGTGTCCGCGGAGCGCGGGTACCTGCGCATCACGGTCGCCGACGTGGTGGCCAGGGCGAAGGTCTCCCGGGCGGCCTTCTACGCGCATTTCAGCGACAAGACCGACTGCCTGCTGGAGGCGACGCTGTACGGGCGCGGCCTGCTGATCGGCCACATCCGGGCGCAGACCGGCGCGCTGCCGGAAGAAACCCCGCCCGAGGAGGTGCTGCGCGTGGCGTGCCGGGCGTTCCTCGGGTTCCTCACCGACGAGCCCGAGTTCGCGCGCGTCTTCTACGTGGAGATGCCCAGCGCGGGCCCGCTCGCGCTCGGCCGGGGCATCGAGGCGCACCACGCGTACGCCCGGCTGAACGCGGCCTGGCACCGCCACGCCCGGCGGCTGGACCCGAGCTTGCCCGCCGTGCCGGACGAGGCTTTTCACGCCGCTGTCGGTGCGACAACCGAACTGGTGCGGGCGGCTGTGCACAGTGGACAGACGGCTTTGGGGGACTTGGAGGATACCTTGGTGGCTCTGCATCTGGCCTTGCTGGCGGGAAAGGTTTGGGCAGCCCCGCGTTCCTGATCAGAATGCCGGCTTTCCGGCCACGACGATCATCCGTCGGTGATCGGCCGTCAGCGGCTGTCCGTCCTCGCCGTGTCCGGCCACTGTGGTGAATCCCGCGGTGAGCAACCAGTCGCGTAGCTCGGGGAAGCCGAACAACCGTTTGACGAAGTACGTCCGGCGGGCTCGTCCGCCGCGGAGGACCGTTCGTTCTGCCTCGAGCCGGCCGGTCAAGGCGTTCAGGCGGTAGCGGTCGACGAGCATGTCACCGTCGTCTCGCGCTGCGACTACCCGCGACGGCGCGTACGAGGCGAGAAACGAGGTGAGGTTGTCCAAGTCCATCGCCAGCCGACCGCCTGGGCGTAGAGCTTCGACGATGCCGCGCAGGACGGCGTGGTTGGTGGGGTCGTCGAAATACCCGAACGCCGTGGACCAGTTGATCACCCGGTCGAACTGCGCTGTCCACGGAATCTGGCGCATGTCGCCGGCCACGTACTCGACGCTGACGCCGGCGGCAGCCGCGTCGGCGCGGGCCCGGTCGAGGAAGACCTCCGAGGAGTCAAGACCTGTGACCCGGCAGCCGCGCGCGGCCAGGCGATGGGCCAGGTCGCCGTGTCCGCAGGCGAGGTCCAGCACCCTCATGTTCGGTCGCAGATCCAGCAACCGCCACGCCAACTCCACAGCCGTCTCTCCCGAGAACGCAGCGGCGGGAACTGTCGGTCCTTGCCCAGGGAACTCGGTCGCGCCCCCGGGAGCAGCGAAGAAATGCAAGTAGTCCTCGTCGTACATTGCGGCTGCGTCGAACAGGTCGCTCATGCCGCGGAGACTAGAGATGATCACCGTTCAGGGCAATGACATTACCGGTTGCGATCCCGATGCCAGGGTTTCCACACGGCGATTGTTTTTCACGCGGTCACGGTCCCGACGGCGCATCGCCGGTTCACCGAGTGGACCCCGTCTGCACCAGGCCGTCCTGGTGGGGTACTGGCCCACAGTTCGGCCGCTCGCTGCTCGGGGTCGGCCACGTCGTCCGGTCCGGTCATGGGGTGAGTTTTCCTTCGTTGTCCGCGGTTGCACGGTCGAATGTCCATCACACCCTCGGTCCGCGGCGGGTTCCACCCTGATGATGTTGATCGCGCCGCCGAACGGGAAGGTGTGCACTTTCGGGCCGTTTCCTCGCTCCGACGGTCCTTTCAGCGTCGCAGCCGGGGTCGTCGACCACTGTGGGCGGAATCCCCGCTGTGGCGCCCGCTTCGGTGAGCTCACCGGTCTGTGCCTGCGCGTGGTGCCCGATCAGGGTGAAGCCTCGTGGTCGCAGGTCGGTCGGCTGGCCGGTGAGCCGGTCCATCGGCGAGGGTGGTCGCGGGTATCAGCGCTGCCGGTCCCGAAAGGATTGTCGTGGAGAGCGCGCGCAGATCGTCGAACGCTTGTGCCGGCTGAGCCGGTGATGCCCGCCCCGGCGGGCGCGGAGTTCCCGGCTGCCTCGACCCTGTTGATGAACGGCCTGACCGTGCGACTTGCCCTGAACGCGATCGCCGCACCGGCAGGAACAGGGCGCTCGACTGCTCGTTACTCAGCGGCACGTGTGCTGGCCTCCCGCAGCTCGGGCAGCGCTTGCCGGAGCACATCGAGCGGCAGCTCGACAGCCTGTTCTCCCGCCCGCACGTTACGCGGACGCGGAGCAGGAGGCCGGCCGTAGCCCGGCGTCGACACCCGCCGCGAGTTCGCACATCGACCAGAATTCGATGGCCATGTGCACCTTGTGTCCCTCGACGATCGGTGGCGGTGTCATCGCCGGATAGAGCGAGCCGAGTTTGACGGTGAAACCGTTCTCCAGCGGCTTGTACTGGTGGAATGCCAAAACATTGATTTCGGTGCCGTCGCCGGCCAGGCTCGTCGAGCCGGCCGTGAGGATCAGATATCCAGCTGCCGGCTCGACGGGAACCGGGATGGCCGGGTCCGCGATGAGGTGCATCTCGGTCGGGGCGCCGTACATGCCGAAAGTCTCCATCGCGTGCATGCCGTCGCCGTCTTCTTCGATGAAGTAGTGGTCTGGGTTGAGCAGGGCGTAGTCGCGGCTCAGGCTGGCCGGACCCAGCGCGCCATGGAGTTCCTCGATGGTCAGCCCTGTCACTGTGACATCGGCGGTGGCGAACTGCATGGGAGCGTTCTTCCCGGTCCCCGCGTTCACTGCCTTCCACATCCGGTCGGACGCCTGCAACAGGTCCCGGTAAAGATGTGTGATGCCGTCGACCCCGTACGACTGACGTGCGGTGATGCAGGCTGTGCGGGCGTCGGCGGCGTTCAGGAAGTCGATTTCTTCGTGGGTGAGCGGGCCACCGGCGTGTTCGATGGTGGCCCCGAGCCTCTTCATTTCGTGAAGCACATGGCGATGGCGGTCGTACTCCACCATGGCGAGCTGCTCACCGGACCAGGGACGGTTGTCGATCGAGCAGGCGATAGCGATGTCGGGCATACGGAGGCCTTTTCTGATGCGCCTTTTCACGGAGTGGTGGTGGGCGGCTTGTGTTCCCCGGGCTACGGGGTCGTCTGGAAGTCCTGGGTGCCGATGACGCGCAACAGTTCGAGCTTCTCGGCGGCGTCGGTGCCTTCGAGGGGGAAGAAGGCGAGGAGGTTGAGGTCGGCGTCGGGGGTGAGCATGACCTCGCAGTGCAGCTCGATCGTCCCCACCTCGGGGTGAACGACGCGCTTGAGGTCGGAGCGGCGGACGCCGACCTCGTGCCGATGCCACAACTCCCGGAACTCGGCGCTGGCCTCGCGCAGATCGTTCACCAGGGCAGTGACGTCCGCGTCACCGCCGCGTCGGGAGTAGGTGGCGCGCAGGTCGGCGACATGTACGGCGGCCAGCCGCGCCCAGTCTTCTTCGGGGACGTTGGCGCGTCCCGCCGGGTCGGTGAACATGCGCCAGATCATGTTGCTGTCGCGGCCCGGCGCGGTCTCCCCGTAGCCGAGCAAAGCAGTGAGCAGGGCGTTTTTCCACACGATCTCGCCGAGGTCGGTGTAGATGCAGACGGGCACATCGTCGAGGCGGCTCGCGAGGGCGATGAGCCCTGGTCGTACGTGCCGTCCGGCTCGGCGGGCAGGTGCCGAATATCCGGCGAGGTGGAGCAGGTGGTCCCGTTCGTCCAGATCACATCGCAGCGCACGGGCCAGAGCGGCCACGACGGATTCCGACGGGGCCGACCCGCGCTCCTGCTCGAGCCGGGCGTAGTGGTCCGTGGAGATGCCGGCCAGCTGCGCGACCTCTTCACGCCGCAGACCCGGTGTCCGACGGCGAGCACCGGCGGGCAGGCCGACGTCGGCCGGTCGCAGCCGTTCCCGCCTGCGACGGAGGAAGTCCGCGAGCCCGTGCCGGTCGATCATTCCTCCACTATCGCTTGCGTCAGGCTGGACAGCCAGGGAGGGCCTCTCCCTGGATACGCCGGGCCTGGTCGGCGTACGCGCAGCCGAAGAGGCTGATGGCATGACCGATTCACCTTCCGCGACGCTCCACACCCGCCGCCTCGGCCACAGCGGCCCGGCCGTCTCCTCGCCTGGTCTGGGCTGCATGGGCATGTCGGGCGCCTACGGGCACACTGATGACGACGAGAGTGTCCGCACCATCCATGCCTACCTCGATGCCGGCGGGACGCTGCTCGACACCGGGGACTTCTACGCCGCCGGCCACAACGAGCTCCTCGTCGGGCGTGCCCTGCGCGAGCGCAGCCGTGACGATGCCGTGCTCTCGGTGAAGTTCGGCGAGCTGCTCACCCCGGCCGGAATGCCGGCCGGGGTGAAGGACGCCCGCCCTGCTGCGGTGCGAAACTTCCTCACGTACTCGCTGCAGCGCCTGGGCACGGATCACGTCGACATCTACCGTCCCGCCCGGCTCGACCCCCGGGTGCCGATCGAGGATACGATCGGTGCGATCGCCGAGCTGGTCGAGCAGGGATACGTCCGGCACATCGGTCTGAGCGAGGTCGACTCCGACACCATTCGCCGTGCCGCGGCCGTCGCGCCGATCAGTGACCTGCAGATCGAGTACTCGCTGTTCAGCCGGGACATCGAGGACGACGTCCTCCCTGTCTGCCGCGAGCTCGGCATCGGCATCACCGCGTACGGAGTCCTGGCCAAGGGCCTCATCGGTGGCAGCGGCGCGACCGGCGGTGCCTTGCCGATGATGCCGCGATTCCAGCCCGGCAACCGCGAGCACAACGCTGCGCTGGTCTCCGGCCTGGCGGAGATCGCCGAGGCGAAGCACGCCACGCTTGCCCAGGTGGCCATCGCCTGGGTCGCCGCCCAGGGCGACGACATCGTCCCGATCGTCGGGTCGCGGCGACCTGGGCAGATCGAGACCATGGTCGCCAGCACGGCCGTCACGCTCGACCGTGAGGACCTGGTCCGCATCGACGAGCTCATCCCGAAGGGGGCCGCCAAGGGCACCCGCTACCCCGAACAGCACATGCCGGATCTCGGCGGCGAAGGCTAGCCCTGGTCGTCGTCCGTGAACGCCTCGCGGATCGAAGTACTCGGTCGCCTCACTGGCGACGAATGGACACGAGTGCCACGCCAGTGGTGTTCAGTTGGCGCGGCCGAGATGGCGCGCGATCACCATGCGCTGGATCTGGTTGGTGCCCTCGAGGATTTGCAGCGCCTTGGCGTCCCGCATCTGGCGCTCGACCGGGAAGTCCTTGGTGTAGCCACAGGCCCCGTGGACCTGGACCGCGTCAGTCGTCACCTTCATGGCGGCGTCGGTGGCGAGCAGCTTCGCGATCGACGCCTGTTGCGAGAACGGGAGGCCTCGATCGCGGCGCCGGGCCGCATCGAGCAAAGCTCCACGCGCGCCGGCCACGGCCGCGGCCATGTCCGCGAGCAGAAAGCCGAGGCCCTGATGTTCGATGATCGGCTTGCCGAAGGTCTCACGTTCCGTTGCGTATACCACCGAGTGATCGAGTGCCGCCTGGGCCAGTCCGACGGCGACGGCGGCGATTCCCAGCCGCCCGCTGTCCAGTGCCTCGAGTGCGATTCCCAGCCCCCGGCCGGCTCCGCCGACCAGCCGCTCGGCCTCGACGCGGATGCCGTCGAAGTCGACCGTGGCGGTAGCCGACCCGGCCAGGCCCATCTTGCGATCCGGCCGCCGCACGGAGAGGCCCGGCGAGTCGGCGGCGACCAGGAAGCAGGAGATGCCGTGTGAGCGATCCTCCGAGGTCCGGGCGAACACGGTGTAGAAGTCCGCGTCGCCGGCGTGGGTCACCCAGGACTTGCTGCCGGTGAGCTCGAACCCCTCCGGCGTGCGCCGGGCCTGCGACTGCATCGCCGCCGGGTCGGAGCCGGCGTGCTTCTCGGAGAGGCAGTAACCACCGAGCTGCCCGCCCGCCAGCATCCCGCCGAGCCAGCGTTCGCACTGGGCGCGCGTCCCCAGGGTGGCGAGCGGATAGCACGATGCGATGTGGACGCTGAGTCCGAGGCCGACGGCGGCCCAGGCGCCGCCTATCTCCTCGAGTGCCTGCAGGTAGACCTCGTAGGGCTGACCCGACCCACCGGCCGCCTTGGGGTAGGGCATGCCCAGGTAGCCGAGCTCGCCCAGCCGTCCGAACACATCCCGCAGCGAATCGGACTCGGATTCCTTGGCGGCTCGCGGCGTCAGCTCCTCCTGAGCGAAACGGCGGGCCTCCTCCACGATCGCGCCGGCTTCGGGGGTCGGCAGAAGTCTCTTCGCTGGCACAGTGCCGATGTTAGCGGCCGTTCTCCGCGCGAATGTCGATCACGCCCATTCTGTCCAAGTTTGAGACACACGGTGCTTCCGGGTCGCACCTATCATCCTCACAACGGTCGAGAAAGTCGCACAAGGTATGCAGGAAGGTGAGGCGTATGCCGGGTCAGCTCGAAGGAAAGGTTGCCGTCGTCACGGGAACCGGAAGGGGTATCGCCCGGAATGTCGCACTCCGGTACGCTGCCGAGGGCGCCAAGATCATCGGTTGCGATATCAACGAGGAAACAGCCGCCGAAACCGTCGAACTGGTCCGTGCGGCCGGTGGCGAGATGGAGGCGCTCTACCCGCTCGATCTCACGGTCGAGGAGAACGCGCATCGCCTCGCCGAATTCGCTGCCGAGACCTATGGCGGTATCGACATCCTCTACAACAGCGCGGCCCGATTCCGGATCGGCACGATCGAGGACATGTCGCTCGAGGACTGGAAGTTCTCGCAGGACAACGTTCTCACGCTACAGTATTTGGTCACCAAACACGTGATTCCGCACATGCGCAAGCGTGGTGGTGGCGCGATCGTATTCGTCGGATCGACGACCGGCATTCTGGGTGCGGGTTATCCCGGCAATCTGAGCTTCCTCCTGTCCTACTGCTGTGCGAAAGCCGCAATTCTGCGGATGACGGTCATCCTCGCCAACGAACTGGCCGAGATCGGGGTCCGGGTCAACTCGGTCACTCCCGGCGCGGTGGGCACCGAAGCCGGGATGGTGTTCTACGGTGAACCCGGCACGGAGAGCCGCCGGGTCTCGGAGCTCGGCACGCTGGTGCCGAGGCTGGGTGAGCCGGACGACATCGCCAACGCCGCGCTCTTCCTGGTGTCGCCCCAGGCGTCCTGGGTGACCGGCCAGAACCTGATCGTCGATGGCGGCTTGGTCGCCTCAGGCGGGATGGGCCCGGCGACGGCGGAGAACAAGGCGGCGATGGCGCCGGTCATCCAGCAGTTCTCCGTGGTCGACGACAAATGGACGACGAGCGGCGAACCGAAGCCCCGCCTCTGATCCTGCCGGTGCTCGTGTGGTCGAGAGTGGCTGCTGCCGGTTAGCATCCGACAGTCGTCACACGACGGTGGAGTTCGAGACCTGAGACAGGCCAACGAGGGTCTGCGGGGGGTATCTATGGCGAGAGTGGCTACCCAGCAGCGAACCATCGAGCTGGCTCGTCGGCGATTCCTGGCCGGCGAGGGCGCGGACGGTAGCGTTCGGGACACGATCCTGCGCTCGTGGACGCGGTGCAAGGCCGCCGGCGTCAACCCCGCGGGCCCGATCGAGCTTCCTCACCGTGGTCAGGTGGATCCGGACAGTGCGTTCCTTCGTGCGGTACGCGGCGTGGTCGAACCGATATTCGCCGAGATGCATACCGACGCCGTCGCGGTGCTCGTGACCGATGCCCAGGGCCAGCTGGTGGGGCGATGGGCGAGTGCCCGGCGCCTGCTCGTCGCGCTCGACAGCGTGGCCGCGGCACCCGGCTACGACTGCGGTGAGCAACTCGCCGGGACCACGGCGCTGGGCACGGTCCTCGAGGAACAACACCCCGTCGCCGTCCGGGGCGCGGAGCACTTCTCCGAGGTCTACCGCGATCTCTCCGCGTTCGGAGCGCCGATCATCCACCCCGTCTCCGGGACGCTGGAGGGAGCGATCGACTTCGTGTCCGCGACGAAGGATGCCTCCGAACTCATGATGCCGCTCGCCATCCGTGCGGCCAGTGAGATCGGGACACGCCTGCTCTCGGGCTATGCCGCAGCCGATCGGGCACTGCTCGACGGCTATCTCCGAGCGGATCGGCGCGGTTACCGTCGTCCGATCATCGCCGTGAACGATCGCCTGCTGATCGCCAATCCGCTGGCGACCGACCTCCTGGTCGGTGTCGATCGGCAGTTGCTGCAGGAGAAGATCGAACGTGCGCTGGCGGACGGCCGGCGGAAGGTCGTCCTCCGCGAGGGTGATCTGCCGGTCTACGCCACGATCCAGAAGATCGAGACCGCGGACAGTCTGGCGGGCGCGGTTGTGCAGCTGCGCACGGCCGAGGCCGAGTCGTCCCGGCGTACTCGCCGGCCCGCGGACTCGCGGCTGTCGGAGACGTTGCCGGGGAAGAGCGCGGTGTGGCGACGGTTTGTGCGGGAAGCCGCCCACGCGTGGGAGACCAGGCAGCACACGCTGCTCATCGGCGAGCCGGGCACGGGGAAGCTCACCTGTGCGCAACGGCTCTCGGCGGTCGCGAGCGGCACCGTGGAATCGGCTGTTGACCTCAGCGGGGTCGTCAGCCGATCGCCAAGCTCCTGGCTCGCCGAAATCGCCGCACGAGCCGCGAACAGCGCTGCGCCACTGGTACTGACACACCTGGACAAAGCCGACGAGCCCGCGCTCGCGGCGCTTTGTTCCTGGATGGACGGTCTCGGCGATCAGGCGTGGATCATCGGGACGTTCGCCATCGACGCACGTCGTCCCACCGCGCCCGCATCGCTGGCCGCACGCTTTCCTCATGTGCTCGAGGTGCCTCCGCTACGCGACCGGCCCGAGGACATCCCGGAACTTGTCGCGACCATTGCCGGCACCACGGGATCCGCCGGCCTTCGTGTCGATGACGCGGTCAAGCGAACGCTGTCCTCATTCGACTGGCCCGGAAACATCCGTCAACTCGAGCGCATCGTCAACGCGGCCCGCCGGGCCGGTGACGGCGCTCGGATCCGGGTCGCTGACCTGCCTTTGCAGTTCAGAACGCCGAGGCACAAAAGGGCGCTGACGAGGCTGGAACAGGTCGAGCGGGACGCGGTCATCGCGGCACTGCAGGCCGCGAACGGCAACAAGAAGGCCGCCGCGGCCGATCTCGGGATCTCGAGGGCGACGCTCTACCGGCGCCTGGTCGTGCTGGATCTGGTGTAACCAGAGGGCCGATCACGCCTGACCCCGGTGCCCGGTCGCCGCCGGTGAGCCTTCGTGTCCATTGATGAGACACGCGTACCCCTTTCAGCGCGCTTATTCTTTCTTCAGCGCGGGCCTCAGCGCCCCGAATCGACACTCATCCGAGAACAGCGCCTGAAGGGACAATGTGTTGGAGCGGAGGATCGAGTTTCAAAGCGAGGGAGACACGATCGTCGGTACCTTCTACCGGCCGGACGGCCGCGAGGGTCCATTGCCGACGGTGATCGGTGCCGGCGGCTGGTGTTACACCAAGGAGATCGTGCTCCCGCACGTTGCCCGGATCGTCGGGCGGGACGACGTACAGTTCCTGGCTTTCGACTACCGCGGCTTCGGAGAGAGCGGGGGAGAGCGCAGGCAGCACATCGATCCGTGGGCCCAGATCCAGGACTACCGGAACGCCGTGACCTTCGCGGAGCGGCTGGACGAGGTCGACGAGAATGCGCTGGGCGCGTTCGGCATCTCCTACAGCGGCGGTCACGTCCTGATCCTGGCGGCGATCGAGCCGCGCCTCAAGGCCTTCGTGTCCGTGCTCCCTGTCGTCGACGGGTATACCACCCTGAAACGCTGCCACGGTGAGATCGACTTTCGGCTGCTCGAGAACGACCTCCTCCAGGATCTTCGGGACCGTTTCGACGGAAAGGGTGGCACGAAAGCCATGTCGTCGCCGGCACCGCACGAGGACCGGCCGACCTGGCCTTATCCGCAGGCGTACGAAGTGTTCAAGGTGCTCAAGGAGACGGAAGCGCCACTGCACGAGCACTGGAGTACCACCGAGTCCACGCAGCACCTCCTCACCTACAGCGTTTTTCCCTACCTGCCAAGGATCGTCGAGCGCTCTGTGATGATGATCGTCGTCTCGGGTGACAACATCACCTCGGTCGACCTCGAAGTCGATGCGTTCAACCGCATCCCGTCGCCTGACAAGTCGCTCAAGGTGCTCCCTGCCGCGGGGCACATGAGTCTCTACTCGGACCGTCGTGACACGAACGTCGCCGCGGCTCACACGGCAGAGTGGTTCAAGAGCAAGTTGACGCCGTCCTTCGAAAACGCGTGAGGCGTGCACGATGACCGGCTTGAAATATCTGAAAGTCACCGTCGCGGACAGGATCGCGACCGTTCTGCTCAACCGTCCTCCGGTGAACGCCGTGACGCAGGAGATGTATCGCGAGATCACCGAGTTCTTCTCCACCGCCGATGAGCTCGCCGACGCCGTCGTGCTGTCGGGGGCGGGTAAGCACTTTTGCGGTGGAAACGACCTCGGCGAGTTCGCGACGTTGACTCCGGACAACGCCGATGCCCGGATGAAGGTCGTCCGTACGGCCTTCTTCGCAATCCAGGATTGCGCCGTCCCGGTCGTCGGAGCGGTCAACGGCACGGCGGTGGGTACCGGGCTGGCGATCGCGGCGTCCTGCGACTTCGTGATCGCCGCCGACGACGCGCGCATCGGCACCCCCGAGATCGGCGTCGGAGTGATGGGGGGAGCCCGGCATCTCGCCCGTCTGGTGCCGCAGCCGTGGGTCAGGTGCCTGTATCTCACCGGGGACCCCCTGCCCGCGACGGCTGCCCGGGCGCTGGGCGGGATCGTCGACGTGTGCCCGCCGGAGGACCTGATCGAGACCGCACTTGGCTGGGCGAAGCGGATAGTGCGCCACAGCGGCGCCGCGATCCGGATGGCGAAGCGATCTCTCAAGGAGATCGAGACCATGGACCTCAAGGCGGGGTACACCTACGAGCAAGGACTGACCAGGGAGTTCTCCGGGCACCCGGACTCCCAGGAGGCCGTCCGCGCCTTGCTCGAACGCCGCCCGCCCGAGTTCGGGCAGGTCACATGACGTCCCCTGCCTCGGTCGAGCCGCAGGCGCTGGAGGCATATCGGAACAGCGCGCGAACCTGGCTCGCGGACTTCGCGCCGCCCCCGCTTCCGCAGGATTACCGGCTTCGGACCGGCGCACTCCGGGAGTGGCACAGCACCCTGTACCGATCGGGCTGGGTGGGCATCGACTGGCCATCGGAACATGGCGGACAGGGACTTTCGCTCGAACACGCCCTGATCTTCATCGAGGAGTCCGCCCGTGCCGGGGCTCCCCAGCCCTTCGGGGCGATCGGCTTGCATGTCGTCGGGCCGACCCTGCTCAGGTATGGGACCAGGCAGCAGCTGGAGCGCTTTGCCGAACCACTGTTGTCGGGCGCGGAGACCTGGTGTCAGGGTTTCTCGGAACCCGATGCCGGCTCGGACCTGGCATCTCTGCGCACACGCGCTGTCGTCGAAGACGACGGGTTCGTGCTCACGGGTCAGAAGATCTGGACCAGCTGGGCGGACGACAGCGATTGGTGCGCCGTGCTCGCCCGGACAGATCCTGATCGGCCCAAGCACAAGGGCATCAGCTACCTGCTGGTGGACATGCACGCGCCGGGGGTCACCGTTCGCCCGATCACCCAGATCACCGGCGACGCCGAGTTCTGCGAGGTGTTCTTCGAAGACGTCCGGGTTCCGCGCTCGAACCTGTTGGGACCTCTCCACGGCGGATGGGAACTGGCGATGCACACCCTGGGCCACGAGCGCAGCGGATACGCGCTGCGGCGTCGTGCCGAGCTCGAGGTCTCCTACCGGAATCTGCTGGACGCGATTCGCCGGGAAGGTTCGGGCTCCGACGTGGCCGCGGAAATCGGCACCGCCTACGTCACCTTGAGTGGCCTGTCGGCACTTTCGCGTCGCGCCGTGCGGCGAGCACGAAACGCGGAGGTACCTTCTCCGCTGGACTCGGTCGACAAGCTGGCTCTCGCGAAGGGCGAGCAGCAGCTGTTCGGCACGGCACTGGATCTGCTGGGTTCGCATCGAGCGGCCCCCCTCACCCGCGGCACATCGCTCGACGGAGCGCAGATTGTCAAGGACTACCTGCACGGTCGCGCCGCCTCTGTCTACGGCGGCTCCGAGCAGATTCAGCTGACGATCGTCGCGGAACGGCTGCTCGGACTTCCCAGGGCGAGGTGATCGAGATTTCTGGAAATGACTTTGCCAGGGAGTTCGAGACCGCGGCCGTGGAGTTGCTGGAAGCCCAGCTGGCCCGCGCCCCGATTCGCGAAGAGCTGGAACAGTCGGGATGGAGCGAGTCGCTGTGGACCTCGCTGGTCGACGCGGGCTGGTTGGACGTCATGCTCCCGCGCAACCTCGGCGGACTTGGCCTGGGGCTCCAGGACATGGCGGGGGTCTTCACCGCCGTGGGCAGATACCTGGTCCCGGGTCCGGTTTTCGACAACGCCGTGGCGGCACCGCTCGTGGTGAGCCGGGCAACCAGAGCGGAGCACTTGTCGAACCTCATCGCCGGCCGGACGAGAATCTCGCTGGCTGACGGCGCGGCCGGCGGCCAGGCCGCGGGCACCAGGCCGGCTGTCCGCAACGGCCGGCTCTTCGGGGCGGTGGATCTGGTACGGCTCGGTGGGGTCGTCGACCATCTCCTGGTCGTCGTCGAGGACCCGGAACCCACGCTCGTACTGGCCGATGTGGCCGCGACGGGGCTGACCCTCCACCGTCGTCACTCGTTCGACCCGTATGTCGAATGCGCGTCGGTCGGTTTCGACGGCGCGGAGTTCGAGCCGCTCTTCGAGGACTGTCCGGAAGACAGGGCACGTGCGGCGGCCGGTATCGCCGAACTGCGTGATGCCGCACGCCTGTTGTTCGCGTGTGAAACGGCAGGGAATGCGCGACACATGTTGGATCGCGCAGTCCTCTATGCGAAGGAACGGGAGCAGTTCGGCAGGCCGATCGGAGCGTTCCAGTCCATTCAGCATCTCCTGGCGGGCCTGGCGACCAAGCAGACGACTTTGGAGGCGGCATGTGAGCAGGGCCTCGGCTCATGGTATTCGGAACCTTCCCGCCGCTATGTCGACGCCGCGACGGCCAAGGCGATCGCGGCCGAGGTGGGTCGTGCGGTGGGGGAGGGTGCCCTGCAAGTACACGGCGGCATCGCTTTCACGCGTGAGTTCCCGCTTCATCGGTGGCATGTGCACGCTCTCGGACTGCAGGGTCTCTACGGCGACCAGCGTGCGATAGCGACAGAGCTGGGGAACCTTCTCGTCGGCACGGAGTTCGCGCTCTGGTAGCCCGGCGACTCTACAAGGGAGTGGAGAGGTAAATGATCGAGTTCGGCCTGTTGTACGATTGGCGCAACCCGCCTCGCCCGGAGTGGTTCACACCATGGCAGCAGTTCTACCGGGAAGGCTTCGAGCACATCGCCGAGATGGAGCGCCGGGGTGTGGACATCATCAGTTTTGGCGAGCATCACGGGGATGTCGACGGCTTCAATCCCCATATCGTGGAATCGCTGGTCATGGCGGCGGAGCGGACCAGCCGGGTGTCACTCGGCACGAACATCATCCAGTTGCCCTATTACCACCCGGTCATGCTGGCCGAGCGGCTGGCATTCGTCGACATCATTTCCGGGGGCCGGCTGAAGGCATTGGGGCTGGGGCAGGTCGGCTCGCCGTGGGACGTCGAGATGGAGATGCTCGGCGTGAACACGAAGCACCGGCCGAGCCTCCTGGAAGAGGGGCTCGAGCTGCTGCACCGCTGCTGGACGGAAGATGAGCCCTTCGACTACGAGGGAAAGCGGTACCAGGGCAAGCACATCACGATAACCCCGAAGCCCCTGCAGAAACCGTGTCCTGGCATGCAGGTCGTCGGGGTGAGTGAGCAGTCGGCCGATCGCGTGGCACGCATGGGGTTCGATGTGGGCGGACCCGGCGGCTTCTTCGACGGCCTGACCTCGAAGGAGCGGTGGGACGCCTGGTTGCCCATGTGGCAGAACGTGTGCGCCCGCCACGAACGCGACCCCGACGATGTGACCATCTCGGTGTTCGGACAGTGTTTTGTCACCGACGACCCGGAGCGTGCGGCCGCACTTCACGGTGACGCGGTCGAATACTGCTTGACCTGGGAGTCGCGGCCGTCGATCCACGTGTACTCGGACGAGAGCCTCCGCCACGGCGGCGACAAGGGATTGATCACGGGTCTCGATCTGCGGAAGACCTTCATGACGCCGGAGGAGGCGATTGCCGAGTTCCGCGCCACCCACGAGAAGCGGGCTCCCGACCAGTTCCTGCTGATCGCGACACGCCCGGGGATGACGTGGGAACAGGCTGCCGAGTATCACGGCAACTTCGTCGACAAGGTCCTGCCCCACCTCCAGGATCTGCCGACTCGTCGCTCGTCGGCCAGTCGATGATCGCGCTGCCGACGGGGCAGACGAGCGCCCGGAGAACCTACGCCGAACAGGGTCATTTGACCGATGAGATGCTGGATCGGCAGCTCGAACAGGCGGCGGCCGCATGCGGTTCGCGGACGGCCATCGTCGACGGTGCACAGCGGCTGACGTACGGGAACCTGTTCCGCCGGGTCGAGAGCCTGGCGAACGCCATGCGTGGCCGGGGAATCGGGCCCGGTGATGTCGTCTCGTTCCAGCTTCCGAACTGGTGGGAGGCGTCGGTCGTCCATTTCGCCACGATCCGGATCGGTGCGATCAGCAATCCCCTCGTCCCGATCCTGCGGCAGCGGGAGCTGCGGTTCATGCTGCGGCAGGCACGCTCGAAGATCGTGTTCGTCCCTTCGACCTACCGGGGATTCGATCATGCGGCTCTGGCGAGCAGGCTCTGTGCAGAGGTGGCCACTCTCGAGACGATGGTGGTGGTGCGGGGTGCGCGAGACCAGGCGCTGACGTTCGACGGCCTACTCGGCGAGGGGGCACCGTCGACGGGGCCGAATGTGCCGGACGAACAGGTCGTGGTGAGGTCCGCGGACGATCCCGTCCTGCTGCTGTACACGTCCGGCACGGAGTCCCGGCCCAAAGGCGTCGTGCACAGTCACAACAGCCTCGTGTACGAGAACCGGACCATGATCGAGCGATACTCACTGTCCGATCGGGACTCGGTGTTCATGCCGTCGCCGGTGACGCACATTTCGGGCTTGCTCTACGGGATCCACCTTCCGGTGGCGCTGCGGACGAAGGTCGTCCTGCTCGACCAATGGCGGCCCGAACGGGGGCGCGACCTCATCAGAACCGAGAACTGCACATTCACCGTGGGCGCCACGCCGTTCCTCAGCGGCCTCGTCGAGGCCGAGCCGGAGAACGGCGCCGGGAGTTCGTTGCGCTGTTTCGTGTGTGGTGGGGCGGACGTGCCGCCACAGCTGATCCGGCTTGCCGACGAGAAACTGAAATGTGTCGCGGTGCGCGCGTACGGGTCGACCGAGTTTCCGACGCTGTCCGCGGGTGGCCCCGGTGACTCTGTGGAGCGCCGTGCGACCACCGACGGGCAGATCCTCGGAGCTGCCGAAGCACGCGTCCTGACGGATGGCGGCACGGTGGCTCCGCCGGGGGTGGCCGGGGATCTGTACGTGCGTGGCCCGGAGGCATTCCTCGGCTATCTGGACGTGTCGGAAACCGAGGCCACGATCGGCCCGGACGGCTGGATCAGCACCGGTGACCAGGCCGTCATCGATGCCGAGGGCCATGTCCGCATCACGGGCCGCACGAAGGACATCATCCTCCGCGGCGGCGAGAACATCAGCGCGAAAGAGGTCGAGGAGATCCTCGGCGAACATCCGGCCATCCGGGAGGTCGCCGTTGTCGCGATGCCCGACAGGGTCCTCACTGAGAAGGCGTGCGCCTTCGTCGTGGCCCGCCCTGGCGCCAGGCTCGACCTCGACGACCTCGTCCGCCACCTGGAGTCCACCGACACCGCGCGCCAGAAGTTCCCCGAGCGGCTGGAACTGGTCGAGTCGCTACCGAAGACGGCCAGCGGAAAGGTTCAGAAGGTCGTCCTTCGGCAGCTGGTGAAAGAACGCCTCGCTGCCGAGCAAGCGGCGTTGCGCACCGACAGCTGAGTCGAAGTTCGAGAAGGGAAACAAATGGATCAGGGGCCAGAGCCGGCAGTCGAGATGAGGATCCTGCACGACGAGCCGATTCCGATGGATGACGGCATCGTGTTGCGTGCCAACGTGTTCCTGCCGCCCGCGGAGGGTGTGTATCCCGTGGTCCTCGCGGTCACGAATTACGCGAAGGATCTGCCTTTCTGCCAGGGTTACCCGGACGCCTGGGAAAACGCACTCGAGATCGCGCCCGAACTCGCCCAGGACACGTCGGGGAAATACATCTCCTTCGAGGCGGTGGACCCCGAGAAATGGGTGCCACACGGCTACGCGGTCGTGGTTGTGGACGCCCGTGGCATCGGACGGTCACCGGGTGTGGTGAACAGTTTCTCGCCGCGGGAGGCGCAGGACTATTACCACGCGATCGAATGGGCAGCGGCGCAGCCGTGGTCCACCGGCAAGATCGGGACGATGGGAATGTCCTACCTTGCCGTGTCCCAGTGGCTTGTCGCCGGTCTCCAGCCGCCGCACCATGCCGGGATGATCGCCTGGGAGGCGTGGAACGACATGCTCCGCGGGCTCAGCTATCACGGCGGGATTCCCTCGACGTTCTACCGAAGCTGGTCGGATTCGCAGGTGAGGTCCGTTCAGCACGGGCTGGGGTCGCGCGGATACCGCAACCAGTTCACCGGCACGCTGATCTCGGGTGACGTGGAGCTGTCCCAGGAGGAACTGGACGCCAACATCGTGGACCCGTACGTGCAGGTGATGGAGCATCCGCTCGACGACGGCTTCTACGACCAGCGAAGGGCACAGTGGGACAAGATCGAAGTTCCGCTTCTGTCGGTGGGCAGCTGGGGCTCGGTGGGCGTTCACCTGCGGGGCAACTCCGAGGGTTTCCTGCATGCCGCGTCCACGCAGAAGTGGCTGGTGATACGTCAATCCCAGGGCACGTTCGCGGGGATGTACACGAACGAGGGTGTCGAACTGCAGCGACGGTTCTTCGACCACGTGCTCAAGGGCGAGGGGGATTTCGCGCGGACCCAGCCAAAGGTGCGGCTCGATATCCGCAGTGCGCGGGACGAGGTGCTGGAACAGCGCGCCGAAAACGAGTGGCCGCTGGCGCGCACCGAATGGACGAAACTGTACCTCGATGTCGGGAACCTCGAGCTGACCGAGAAGCCGCCCGGTGAGCAGAGCGCGAGCTACCAGGGGTTCAGCAAGAAGGGCCTCACGTTCCTCACACCCGCGATGGAGCGCGACACGGAGATCCTCGGTCCGCAAGCGGTCAAGCTGTGGGCTTCCTCCTCCACCACGGACGCGGACTTCTTCCTCAGCCTCAGGCTGTTCGACCCGCACGGGCAAGAGGTCCTTTTCCACGGGATGGCGGACCCGCAGGTCCCCGTCACGAACGGCTGGTTGCGGGCTTCGCAGCGGAAGCTGGACGAGTCGAAGAGTCTCCCGTTCCGCCCCTACCTCAGCCACGACACCGTGAAGCCGCTCTTCCCCGGCAAGGTCTATGAGCTCGATGTCGAAATCTGGCCCACGAGCATCGTCGTACCACGGGGTTACCGGCTCGGTCTGATGGTCGCGGGTGTCGATTTCGATCACGGCCGTGAGCCGGTCATGTGGGGCAAGTCGGGCCTGGAGTTGCGTGGTTCCTCGATCTGGCCGCACGTCGACCCGCTCCGTCGGCCGGCAGCCGTCTACGACAACGAGGTGACCCTGTACGGCGGCGGTAGCCGGGCGTCGTACCTCCTTGCCGCGATCGTCCCATCGAAGTAGCCGAGAGATGGTTGGCGACGAGTTCCGTGATCACCCGTCCGGTCTCCCCGGTGCCTGTGTCGCGGAGCTGCTGTGCGATCGACATGACGCGGATTCCTTGGCGTTCAAGGTGATCACCCGGGACTGTTCGGCGTTCGGCCTGACGTTCGGCCGGCTCCGGGAGCGCTCCGAGCGCCTTGCGGCCGGCCTGGCGTCACTCGGGGTCGGCCGTGGGGATCGTGTCGCGACTCTGATGTCCAAAGGTGTGGATCTGGTCACGACACAGCTCGCCATCTGGCGGCTTGGCGCGGTGTATCTGCCCCTGTTCACCGCCTTCGGCGCGGGTGCGATAGGTGATCGCCTCCGTCAGGCGAACGCGAAGGTGGTCGTGTGCGACGAGCCGGAACGCCACAAGCTCGAACCCGGCGTCGAGTTGGGGCCACAGCCGTCGTGGACGGTCGTGAACACGGCTGAGGTCGTCGGCGGCAAGGACGTCCGGTTCGCCGATCTGATCGGCTTTCCCCCCGGCGCCGCCCCTGTCGCGGTGGGGCCGGACGGCACCATGATGGTGCTGTACACCTCGGGAACCACTGGTAGTCCCAAGGGGGTTGCGGTGCCAGTCCGGGCACTCGCGTCGTTCGAGTGCTACTTCACTTACGGGCTGGGCGTCTCGGGTGACGACATCTACTGGAACGCGGCCGACCCCGGCTGGGCTTATGGCCTGTATTACGCGATCGTCGCGCCGCTGCTGCTGGGCCGGTGCTCGATGTTGGTTGCCGGCAAGTTCACGGCCGAGGACACCTGGCGGATCCTCAGCGAGTACGGCGTGACCAATTTCGCCGCGGCACCCACGGTCTTCCGAGCCCTGCGTGCCTCGTCCCGCCTCGGCGGCGGGACGCCGGCTCTGCGGCGTGTGTCGAGCGCGGGCGAGCCGCTCAATCCGGACGTGGTGGAATGGTCGCGAAAGGTGCTCGGCGCGGCCATTCACGACCATTACGGCCAGACCGAGCTCGGGATGGTCCTCGGCAATCACCATCACCCGTCTGTTTCCGGGGAAATAAGACCGGGGAGCATGGGACGGGCGCTGCCTGGCTGGACGACCGAGATACTTCTCGGTGATCGGGACGAGGTGCTCGGCGCGGGCCGGCTCGGCCGGCTGGCCATCGATGTGTCCGCGAGCCCGCTGATGTGGTTCGAGGGGTATCTGGATCGTCCGGAGGCCACCGCGGAGCGGTTCAGCGCAGATCGCCGCTGGTACCTGACGGGCGACGTCGCCCAGCGCGACGAGGAGGGCTTTTTCTATTTCTCGTCCCGTGACGACGACGTCATCATCATGGCCGGTTACCGCATCGGTCCCTTCGATGTCGAGTCGGTGCTCATCAGTCATCCCGTGGTTGCCGAGGCCGCCTGTGTCGCGGCTGCCGACGACCTCCGTGGCGAGGTGATCGAGGCTTTCGTCGTGCTGCGAGCGGGGATCGAGCCTCCCGGCGAACTGGCCGGGGAGCTCCAGGACCTGGTGCGGAAGCGATATGGGGCGCACGCGTATCCACGGCGGGTGCATTTCGTGGCGGAGCTGCCGAAGACACCAAGCGGCAAGGTGCAGCGGGCGGTGCTCCGCCGACGGGCGGAGGCCGGACAGAGGTCGAAATGAGCTCTTCCGATACGGCTCCAGCACGTTGTGGTGTGGCATGAGGCGGAGCGGCCCTTGTCGCCGGTGGCGCGCCGGGCGATGCCGGTGGAGCGCGCTCGCGACCCGTGCGGCATCGCGGGCGCGGTCCGCTCATTGTGCGGCGCCACGGGGCGCGAACGAGTTGTTGAAGCTCTGACCCGAGCGGACGAGTCGCCGAGCCGCATCGAGCCGCGCCGCCTCGTAGCGGTGCAGTGCATCGGAAATGCTGCCCCGGTTCCCGTTGCCGCCGAGCGCCTCGGCGAGGGCGAGGGCGTCTTGCGCCGAGGCGTCGAAGCCGCTGCCGGTCATCGGTGAGGGCAGATGGGCAGCGTCACCGACAAGGCACACACGCCCGGAAACGAGTCGGTGCGGCAGGTACTCGCCGATCGGCGTGCCGATCACCGCTCGCCGGCCGATGCAGTCGACGATGGCTTCCCGCCACGGGCTGGGCCAGATTTCCCGTGCCTCGTCGGCAAGTTCGTCGAAGGTCGCGTCGGGCACGTCGGCCGCTCGGAGCGTGCGCTGGACAACATCGTCGATCACGGCTCCGCGGGCGCGCAGAAGGTCGTTGCGACCGGAGTCGTACCATCCCCAGCCGATTCGCCGCCTGCCCTGGGCGACGGATCCGTCCGCTCCCGGCAGGTAGTAGGCGTTGAGGCAGTAGTCCCGTTCGTAGAGGATCGCGAGGTCCGACGGCCACGGGCGGGACCGGATCTCGCGTTCGTCGACCAGCCCCAGCCAGATCACGTATCCGGAGAAGGTCGCGTCGGGCGCCTCGGGGACGACGTGGCGACGGACGACGCTCGCGTGTCCGTCGGCCCCGACGACGAGATCCGCGCGCACGAACTCGCCGTCGTCGGTGACGACCCACGCCGATCGCTCGTCCTGGCCCACATCGGTCACTCGCACCGGCGACCGGAGGGAGATACCGGGGTCGGCCTGTGCGGCGGAGCTGAGGCCGGCGTGCACGTCCGCCCAGGCCTGGCCGCCCGACGGGAGGATGTCTTTCCCGTCGGGCGAGCGCCGGCCCGTCAGGCGCTCCAGCAGCCCGTCGCTCACGGGCAGGGCGGCGCCCGTCCGGACCTTCCGGGTCGAGCGCTCCAGCATCGTCACCCGCAGCCCGATGCGGGACAGGGCCAGTGCGCTCATCAGTCCGGCCAGCGAGGCTCCGACGACGATGGCGGAACCACGTGTCCCTGACTGGTGGTCCTTTGTCATGTGCTGTCTCCTGGAACTGCCGGTCATCGCGTTCCCGCGCGCATTTCGTCGGCTTCGGTGTCGTGGGATCGGCGCAACGCCCAGCCGGTCAGAATGGCGCCGACGAGTGCGAGCACGCCCAGGCCGATGACGACGACGTGCAGTGCGTCGGCGAACGCGTGTCCGGTGGTCACCGGCACGTGCCGGCCTTGGACCGCCGCGACCGCTTGCGTGGTCGAGGTGCGGGCGGCGGTGACCGAGATGAGCACCGCGGCGGTGGCCGCCACGGCGAGCGACTCGCCGGTGATCCGCATCGTGTTGAACATTCCCGCCGCCGATCCGGCCTTGTCCACGGGGACCGTGCTGACAGCGGCGTTGTCCATCACCGAGAAGGCCATGCCGACGCCGACGCCGAAGAGCAGGAGGGGCAGTGCGGAAACCCACGTCGAGGTACCGCGATCCACCACGACCAGCCCGCAACTTCCCCCGGCGATCAGGACCGGACCGGCGACCAGCAAGGTCCGCATCGACCACCGGGACGTCAGCCATCGGGCCGCCAACGGCACCAGCAGCACCGGGATCTCGAGTGGCGTCAGCTCGACCGCGGCTCGCCACGGGCTGGCGCCGCCGCTCTGCAGGAACACGGGAAGGAACACGTTCAACGCGGCCAAACCGAACGTCACCGAGAACGGCAGGCACATCAGCGCCGTGAAGGCAGGACGGCGGAACAAGCGGACGTCGAACATCGGCTGGCTGCCGCGGAGCTCGACCAGGACGAACGCGCCGAGCAGAAGGATCGTCGCCGCGAACGCCAGCAGAGTCCACACGTTCGACCACCCGGCCTCGCCGGCCTGGATGAACCCGAGGGACAGCACGAGCAGCGCGCCACCGAAACAGGCCATGCCGGGCAGGTCCGGGCGAGGCGCGGACGGGTCGCTGGAGGCTTGTGTGTACCGGGAAGCGACGAAGGCGATGGCGGCTCCGAGTGCGATCACCACGAAGATCGCTCGCCAGCCCAGCGGAGCGAGTGCGCCGGCGACCAGGGGGCCGGCGGCGGTGCCGCCACCGAAACTGGCGCCGAGCAAGCCGAACACGCGAACTCGCCGCGCGCCCGAGGTGGCGTGCGCGAGCACGGCCGAGCCGGCGGAGACCGTGGCGCCGGCGGCCAGACCCTGGACGCCTCGCAGCACGTCGATGACCAGGATGTCGGACGAGACCGCGATGAGCGCCATCGCCAGCCCGAACGTCGCGATGCCGATACGCAACACGAGCCGCCGCCCGAAGCGGTCCGCCAGGCTGCCGGTGGCGAGCACGGTCGCGGCGAAGATCGCGTTGTAGGAGTTCTGCACCCACTGGGTGCCGGCCGACGAAGCGTTCAGGCCGGCCGCCATGTCGGGCAGGACGATCGCCGGTCCCGTCACGGCGAACGGCAGGAAAAAGGAAGCGAGAAGGACGGCGCCGATCGACGCTCGAGTCGCAGTCGCCGAGATCGCCGGCGCAGGTGGATCAGAAGCCATGCTTCGAGGTTGGAGGACCCGCGAACATCCATTCAGGGCCGGTAGGTACCGGGGGTCGCCCGACCTGGGTACCGGCGAGCCTGGGTACTCGTAGGACCACCCGACCTCGTGTTCCCGGTGGCAGACTAACGAAATGACCGCGAGCACGCCTGGCGACTGGAAGTCCGAGCTGGGGGAGTTCTTACAAGCTCGAAGGGCCGCCGTGTCGCCGGGCTCGGCGGGAATACCGGACACCGGTCGACGCCGGGTGCCAGGGCTGCGCCGCGAGGAACTGGCCGCCCTCGTCGGCGTGTCGACGGACTACTACGTGCGGCTCGAACAGGGCCGCGGTGGCCGCCCCACCGAATCCCTGCTCGATTCCCTCGCCCGCGTCCTCCTGCTCGACGACACCCAACGCGCCCACCTGTACGACCTGGCACGTCCCCGGCCGCGCCCCGCCCGGCGCGCGGTCAAGGACCGCATGCCCGACTTGACGCGCCAGTTCCTGGAGACCCTCACCGTGCCGGCACTGGTCATGACTCGCACGATGCAGGTGATCGGCTGGAACCCCCTCGCGTGTGCGGTCTTCACCGACTACGCGGCCCTGCCCGAAGCCGAACGGAACTCGGCGTGGCTGTTGTTCCTCGACGAGGAGATCGCGGCCCGGCACCGGGATTGGGAGGCGTCGGCACGCGGCACCGTCGGCATCCTGCGGAAGACCGCGGGCGAAGACCCCGGCAACCCTCGACTGGCCGCGCTGGTCGGGGAACTGGCTGTCCGAAGCGAGACGTTCCGGCGGCTGTGGGCCGAGCACCACGTCTTCGAGAAGACCACCGGGGTCAACCTCATGCGGCACCCGGATGTCGGGGACATCGACCTGTCCTACATCGCCTGGGCGACGCCTGGTGCGCCCGACCAGATGCTGGTCACCTACCTGGCCGAGCCGGGCTCGAAATCGGCGGAGGCCCTGCGGATTCTCGGCTCGATGGCGGTCTCGGGCCGCCCGGAAATCGGAACTCGCGAATAGCGGCCGACGTCCACCTCGTTCTGAGTCTGGATTCAAGCGATCTTGAGCCGCCCGTTTCGAGCGCGGCGCGGAACGTAAGCTCCAGGCTTGGGGCAGCACGAGTTCTCGGGAGTACACAGATGCGGAAGTCCACCTGGGACGTCATCGTGGTGGGTGCGGGCACGGCCGGTTCGGTGCTGGCGGCTCGTGCCGCCGCCCGGGGCAGGCGTGTGCTGTTGCTCGAGGCCGGCCCTGACCGTCGCTCGGCGGAACTGCCGGAAGCGTGGCGGTCACCGAACCCGATGGCCGGCCTGTTGGACCGCACTGTCTCGGAGATGCTCTGGTGGGACGTGACCTCCTCACGGACCGACAAGCAGCCGCCCCTTCTGTATGCGCGCGGTCGGGGAGTCGGAGGCAGCTCGGTCGTCAACGGGCAGATCGCGATCCGGCCCCCGATGGAGGACTTCGAGGACTGGTCTCGGCTCGGCTGCGAGGGGTGGGCGCCCCACGACGTCCTGCCGTACTTCGTCAGGCTCGAGGACGACGAAGTGTTCGGAGACCTGCCCTATCACGGCCGCGGCGGCCCGACCCCCATCCACCGCGCCCCGGAGGAAGCCTGGGGCTCGGTGGACCGCGCGCTGGTCGAATCAGCTCTCGCCGCGGGCTTCCCATGGGAGGCGGACGTCAACGCACCAGGTGCCTTCGGCGTGTCTCCCTATCCGATCAACTCGCGCGGGGGCCGGCGGGTCAGCGTCAATGACGGTTATCTCGAGCCCGTACGTGACGTGGAGAACCTCACCGTCCGCGGTGACGCCCTCGTGGACAGGGTGGTCTTCGAGGGGCGACGCGCCGTCGGCGTCCGCGTGGTCGTCGACGGGCGCCCTGTCCTTGAGCACGCGGACGAGGTCGTACTCAGCGCGGGAGCGGTCCACTCGCCAGCCGTGCTGATGCGTTCGGGCGTCGGGCCCGCTCGGCGACTGCGGGCCCTGGGGATCGAGGTGCGGCAGGATCTCCCGGTCGGACTCGCTATGCAGGATCATCCGATCGCCCTGCTCTCCTTGCCGTTGCTGTCCGCACACGCCGTCTCGTCCCCGCACGATCGGCACACCAACATCTGTGTACGGTGGTCGAGCGCCGGCGGAACGCATGCGAACGACCTGCTTCTCATCGCACTCAACCAGGACGTCTGGGCCATGGCCGCCGGTGATGCCGGGACACGGGCGGGGGCGTTCGGCGTCATCCTGAACAAGGTCCACTCGCGCGGTGACCTCACTCTCGTCTCGACCGACCCGACCGTCCAGCCGCGGATCAACGAACGGATGCTCTCCGACGAACGCGACCTGTCGGTACTGCGCGAGGGCGTCCGCACCGTCGTCGAGCTTGCCGGCCACGACGACGTTTCCCGTCTGTTGTCCCATCCGCTGCGGGAGAGCAACCAGCCGTTGTTCGACGCGCTGTCGAGTGACCGGGCTCTGGACGATCATCTTCTGTCCACCGTCGCAGACGCCCAGCACGGCACGAGCACGTGCCGGATGGGTGCGCCCGACGCCGCCGACACGGTCGTCGACTCCTCATGCCGAGTCCTGGGAACCGAAGGGCTGCGGGTGGTCGATGCCTCCGTTTTCCCCTCGGTGCCCCGAGCGAACACGAACCTGGCGACGATCATGATGGCGGAACGCATGGCCGACCGGCTCGATGACTGACGCCCCGAACCGGCATCAGCGCAGCGAGCGGTTGCGGGTGTTCTCGCCGAACAGGCCGATGACCACCGCCGTGGCCAGGGAGAACAGAGCTGTGGTCAGGAAGACGCCGACGAACCCCGCCACGCCGTAGATCGCCGCGACGAGCGCGGCGCCGCCGACGCCCGCCAGCCGCCCGGCCCCGTTGGACAGGCCCGCGCCGAATCCGCGGAGCGTGGTGGGGAAGACCTCCGGAAGGTAGGCGTAGATCGTGACCGCGTTCGACTGCAGGAACATCGTGATGAGGAATCCGACGACGATGGTGGGCCAGAGCGCGTCGGTGAAGGCGAAGACCGCCATCAGTAGCGCGATGGTGAGGGAGGTGGCGGCGAGGACGTGGCGGCGCTCCCAGCGGTCGGTCACCAGCATGCCGGCGAGCGCACCGAACGGCGGTGCGATGGAAAGGATCGTCGTGATGGTCAGCGCGGTGTCGGTCGAGTGGCCGCGCTCGGCGAGCAGGGTCGGCACCCAGGAATTGAACCCGTAGAACGCGACGATGCCGAACACCAGCGTCAGCGCCGTGACGATCGTGATGCGGCGCTGGGACCCGGTGAAGAGCTCCGCCGTCTTGCCGCGTGCGGGCGGCGCCGACGGGGCGGTGAGCACCGGCGGTGGCAGTTCGCCGGAGTAGCGCGCTTCCAGACCGGACACGATGCGGGAGGCCCTCTCGTCGCGGCCGCCGGCGATCAGCCAGCGGACGGACTCCGGCAGCAGGAACATGCCAAGGATGGCGGGGACGAGGCCCACCGCGCCGACGACGAACACCCAGCGCCAGGCCTGCGGGTCGAGCGGGATGATCAGTTTGGCGGTCACCGCGGCGAACGGCACCCCCAGCAGACCCACCCCCAGCACGGCCGCCTGACTGCGCCCTCGGACCCTGGTGGGGTACATCTCCGCCACGTAGACGCTGAGTACGCCGATGACAGCCTGGATCCCGAGGCCTGACAGGACCCGGAACAGGCCCAGGACCCCCAAGTTCGGGGCGAGCCCGCACAGGATGGAGGAGACGGAGTAGAGCAGCGTCCCGGCGATGATGATCCGCTTCCGGCCGAACCGGTCGGCCAGCCGGCCCCCGACGAGGGCCCCGACGAACGAACCCAGGAGCGACAACGACGTCAGGTTGCCGATCTGGGAGATCGACAGCCCCCAGTCCCGGCGCATCGCCGGGGCGGCGTAGGCGAGCACGCTGTTGTCGGTGGTGTCGCCGAAGGACAGCAGACCGAGCAGCGGCAGCCATCTCCAGTGGGGCCGGGTCATCCGGGGGAGCCGGTCGAACCGGGCGATGAGGTCCGCGCCGCGGGTTCCGGGTGTCGCAGGGGCAGAGGGAACGTCCACGAGAATCCTCCTCGTTGAGGAATGGGGGCCGGCCGGCCGGGCGATGGTGGCGCCGCCGGTTCGAAAGTGGCTCTCCGGGGCTCAGACGGCCAGGTCGAGCAGGGGGACGAACTGCTGACCGCCGTGCATGTCGCGGTCGTCGCGGGCGCCCTGCGTGGTGGGCCGCGGGAACGAGACCTTGACGACGTGCAGGCCGGGGACGGGGAAGACGAGCACGGTCGCGGGGTCGACGTCGTAGGTCCGGCCGACCACCGCCCGGTCGGTGAGGCCGGAGGCCACCGCCCGGTCGAAGGAAGCGCGGTCGGGCAGGAAGACGTCGACGGTCAGCCAGAACGGGCCCGCGTTCTTCGAGCGGACGTGTGTCGCGATGTCTCGAAGCCGGGTCACGCTCCCACCTCCGAATGAACGGTCCGGAACAGGTCTCGCTCGTCGGCCACGTCGACCACGTGCTGCAGCACGAACTCGAAGGACTCGCCCCGCGCGGTCTCCGCGGGGGAGTCGATGAACGCGAACGTCGGGAAGGGGCTGTCGTCGTCGAGCGGGAGGTGCAACATCATCGGGTTGGCGAACTTCGCCAGGTCGTCGGCCGTGGCCTGGTCCGGGGCGGTCACGGTGAGCACGAGGCCGACCTCGCGGGGTGGGGTGCCCCGTTCGGGCTCGGCCGCACCCAGTACGGCGTCGTGGCCGAAACGGCGCAGCGAATAGTCGTACTCCCCGGGAGCCAGCCCGAAGGTCGAGGGAACGTGCTTGTCGAGGTAGGCGATCAGTCGCCGGCACCAGTCGTCGAGCCTGCCGAGGATCTCCGGGTCGCGGATACCGGTGATCAGCTGAGCCTGGAAACCCGTCGAGGCGGCGCCTTCCAGCTTGATGGTCTGCTGCTCGGCCGGCTCGAACCGGGAGCCCTCGACCCGCACCCGGCGCTCGTCGAGCGCCGTGTAGACGGCGTCGCTCGTGTTCAGCGTGCCGGCCGGCTCGCGGAGCCGGAAGGGGTCGGCGTTCTCGTACAGCATGTGTGCGGCGACGCTGCGCGTGGTGCACCGGGCGTGCACCGCGAGCGGCTCCACGGTGAAGCCGGTGTCGTCGACGGTCACCAGGACGCCACCAGCCCTGGGGTTTTCGGTGCAGAGGCCGCCGCACTCGGCGATCTTCGCCGCGTGCCACGCGGGGCCCGCGGGCAGCCCGCGCAGCAAGGGCAGCACCGCCGCCAGTGCCGTGTCGGTGGAGCGGCCGGCGAGGACGATCTCCGCGCCGTCGCGGAGCGCGTCGGCGAGCGGTTCGTGTCCCATCAGCCCGACGATGTGCCGGCACCGGGCCACGGTCTCCTGCCGCAGCGGCTCGGCCGTACCGAGGGGGTGCACCCGGCCCTGCGCGAGCAGATCGGCGATCCGGGCGGGGTCCTGTTCGCTGTAGACCCTGGCGATTCGCCGGCTGATCCCCAGGTCGGCGCAGATCCGCTGGACGATCTCGTAGATCCACTCGACACCGGCGTCGCATCCCGAGGTGCCGCAGGATCCGACGACGAGGGGAATGTTCGCGTCGTGCGCCGCGGGCACGAGCACCCGCAGGTCCCGTTCGACGGCGGCCCGGGCGGTCTTGGCCGTCGCGGTCCCCAGGTAGTGGGGGCCGGAGTCGGTGGAGCCGCCGTCGACGGCGATGATGTCGGCACCGAGTTCGATGCCGCGGGTCACGGTCTCGGGCGGAAAGCCACCGCCCAGCATGCCCACCGGGAAGAGCACCCGGATCGGGTCGGTCATGGTGTCACCCTCGCTTCGGTGGGACGGTGGACTTCGGCGAGCCGCATGAGCTCGCGCACGGTGGTGCCGGTGTCGGGGAACTGCAGCAGCGCCTCGCTCAGCGCGGTCACCCGGTCCGCGGGCAGCACCCGCCCGGCGCAGTCCGTGAACTTCTGCCGGAGCAGGGACGGGTCGACCGGCGTGTCGCTTTCAGAACCGTGCGGACCGCGTGTCGCGGTGAACACGGTCCCGTCGAACTGTCTGATTCGGACGGTCGCGGTGAACGAGTTGCTCCGGCCACCGGGAGCGGCCGGCATCACCCGAACCCGGCTCATCAGCGCGAGGGTGGCGGGGTCGTGATGGGCGTCGCCGTCGAAGTCCGCCAACGCGACGGTTCCGGTGAGCAGAGCCCGGGACGTCACGTACTGCAGGCTGAACTTTCCCGACAGGGCTTCGGTCAGCACCGGGCGGTCGGTGTGCGGCAGGCGATTCGGATCCACGGTGATCTCGACGGCTTCGACGCGGCCCGCGTCGAAGCCCGGCGAGCGGCGGATCTCCCGGGCCGCCTCGATCGCGCCGTGGGTGCTGTGGCAGCAGGCGTAGAGCTTGATCGGGTTGTGCTCGGAGCAGGCCAGCGGCGGCCCGGAAAGCCCGGCGACGATTCGCCCGGAGTCGAAGTCGCCGTGTCCATTGTAGACGGCGAGGAAGCCTTGCCGGTGTTCGAGCGCGCCGGGGTTGGCCGTGTAGCCCGCCGCCGCGAGCTTGGCGGCGAGGATGCCGTTGCGAACCGCCTGCCCGACGTGCAGGGACTTGGTCATCGTGCCGAAGTTCGCCTTCACTCCCGCCGCGTGGGACACCGCGACCGCCATCGCGATCGCGGTGCGTTCCGCGGACAGCCGGAGCAGCCGCGCGGCCGCCGCCGCGATTCCGATGACGCCGATGGTCGAGGTCGGGTGCCAGCCGCGTTGGTAGTGCGCCGGGTTCAGCCCGTACGCCAGCCGGATCATCACCTCATAGCCGGCCGCGTAGGCGACGGCGACGTCCGGCGCCGACGCGCCGGTCTCCTCGCCGAGGGCGAGGAGCGCGGGCACGAGCATCGCCGAGGGGTGCCCGCCCAGGGCCGAGTTGCCGTCGTCGAAGTCCAGGGCGTGCGCGGCGACACCGTTGAGGAGCCCGGCGTCCAGGGCGGGGACGCGCTCGGCGGTGCCGAGCACGAGGCTCCCGTTCTCGCTCGCCGCGATTCCGGCGGCCGTGCGGATCGCGGTGATCCCGGCGAATCCGGAGCCGGCGAGGGCAACGCCCAGGGTGTCGGTGAACGCCGTGCGGACGAGCCGGCGGGCGTGGTCGTCGAGGTCCTCGATCCGGTACGCGCTGATCCGCCCGGCCAGCGCGGGCAGGATCGCGACGGTGGCCTCGGCGGTCGTCTCGGTGTTGGTCGGCACGCTCAGGCCTTCTGGTCCTGGGTGACGAAGACGGGATCGTCGACGCGCGCAGGGAATCCGCCGCGGGGGACGCCGGGCCGGACGTCGCCGTAGAACTCCCGCATGCCCTCGCTCAGGGGACGCGAGTTGGCAGGAGCCAGCCACAGCCGCAGCAGGTGCCGCTTGCGGTCTTCGTCTTCCCAGTCCTCGAACTCCGTCCGTGCGTGGTAGACCACGTGGTTGTTGAGGAACTGGAAGTCGCCGGGCTCGAACATCATCGAGGTGTGGAACCGCGGGTCGTCGTTGAGTGAGATCAGCAGCTTCATCGCCTCGGTCTGCGCGTCGGTCAGCGGCGGCACGTCTTCGAACTCCTGAGCCGACCAGATGTGCGGCGCGACCCAGCGCGAGGAGAAGCGGCCGTCTTCGATGCTGAAGATCGGCTGTCG
The DNA here is from genome assembly GCF_014191255.1 of Amycolatopsis bartoniae. Lineage (GTDB taxonomy): Bacteria > Actinomycetota > Actinomycetes > Mycobacteriales > Pseudonocardiaceae > Amycolatopsis_E > Amycolatopsis_E bartoniae. Next base: position 32,484 of record NZ_JACHWH010000016.1, on the reverse strand, counting down.
GTAGTACGGCTTCTCGCCGGGCCGCTCGGAGCCCTTCCAGGAGTGGTAGAAGGGCTGCTGCAGCACCTCGAACAGGTCGGGGCGGGTACGGGCGATCTCGTCGGCGACGGCCACCGAGCTGCAGAACAGGCTCCGCCCGCCGCTCTTGGCCGTCCGCAGCACGAACAGCGCGACGATGTCGGCGCTGTCGGTGTGGAAGCCCAGGCCCTCGCGCGACATGTACCCCCGGCCGGTCTGGGTGACGGCGGACTGGCCGAAGTCCCGGACGTCACCGAGCACGTCGCCCTTGAAACTCTGCGAGCGCGCGGTGCCCATGTGCAGGCCGATGCCCCAGTAGATCAACCGCAGCTCGTCCTTGGTGAACCGCTCGACGGGCAGGCCCCGGAGCACGAACAGGCCGAGGTCGTTCTCCAGCCGATCGAGGGTGAGGGCCAGCGCGTCGTCGAAGATGTCGAGGGGGAACGTCTCCTTGGTCAGTGTCTCGATCGTGGCCCCGGCGGCCTTGGACGCGGCGAGCGCGTTCTCGATGTCCTTGATGTCCGCGGGAGTGAGCCGGTAGATCCATCGGCTCTGGTCCTCCAGGTCGGCGGGCAACCAAGCCAGGTCCTTGCTCAGCGGTGAGTAGGTCACAGGCGTCTCCTTGCACTGTGGTATCTGCGAGATGCTATAGCAAATAGAAGTCGACCGAGGGTTTGTTGTCAAGAGGCGAATCAGTCGAGGTCGGCGCTGAGCAGCAGACGCCGGGACGACTCGAGCTGCTCGCGCGTCAGCAGTTCGACGCGATCGGCGTCCCGGGCACGGAGGGCGTCGACGATCTCGCGATGGATCTGGAGGCGGGTCATTCGCTCTTCGGGGGACCACTGCTCGATCAGCCGGATGCGGCGTGCCCGCCCGAACACGCCGGCGCTCGACGCCAGGGAGTCGAGGGAGGCATTGGCCGCGGCCCGGCGGAGCACGGCGTCGAAGCGGTCGGCGGCCTGCTGAGCGACTTCGGGGTCAGTCCCGGACCGGGCCAATTCGTCGACGATCCGGGCCAGCTCGTCGACCTGGTCGTCGGTGATCTTCTGTGCGGCGAACCGAGCCAGTGCGCCGCGCAACAACGATTCGGCGTAGAGCAGCTCCTGGATCGTCTCCGTGGAGTGCTGGGCGACGGCGAGCGAGCGCGCCGAGTGGCGTTCGATCAGGTGCTCCTGCTCGAGCCGGCGCAGCGCCTCCCGGACCGGGGTGGGGCTCACGCCGAGCAGGAAGGCCAGGTTGCGCTCGGTGACCTTCTGGCCGGGGGCGAGGGCTCCGCTGGCGATGCTTTCGCGGATCTGCTGGTACGCCCGATCGGCGAGAGACTCGTGTCGCTCAAGGGACGACAGGGGGTTCCCGGCCGAGTCGGTCACTGCGCGGCTCCTTGCGGTCCGGCGCCGCGATCGTCGAGCGGCGCGAGTTTGGCCACATGCTATAGCCAACCTGTAGTAGCGTGAGAACGCCGCGTCGTTACAACGCGTCTTCGGCGGCTGCCTGGTGGACGCTTCGCACGAGCGGCCGGAATCCGAGTTCGCGGGCGAGGGTCGCGTCGACGTGCCCCTTCCACGGGTTTGCCAGGGGTTCGGCGGATTCCTTGTATTCCGCTCCGACGATGCGGGCGATCTCGTAGACCGAGGTCGGAGCGTCGTCGGCGAGGTTGACGACCTGGTTGTCCATGGTGCCGGTCAGGGCGAGCCGCATCGCGGTCGCGATGTCGCGGTGGTGGATGAGGCTCATCGTCGCCGCGGGGTGCCAGCCCCAGGAGCCCAGCAGCTGCGGTGCGGATTCCAGGTGGCCGTCGCGGTCGCCGTAGACGAAGGGGAACCGCAGGACGGTCCAGGTCAGTCCGCTTTCGCGCAGGAGCCGCTCCGCGATGATCTTGGTCGCCGGATAGGGCTGCTGCGCGTTGGCCGGGTCCTCTTCGCGGGCCGGTCGCGAGAGGTCGTCGTTGTAGACGAGGTTGGTGCTGGCCATGATGACGCGCGCTTCGGGAGCGTGGGCCTGGACCGCCTCGATGAGGTTCTTCGTGCCCCCGACGTTCACCCGTTCGATCAAAGCGGGGTCGGGGGTGCGCAGGACCGCGGCGAGGTGGATGACGGCGGAGACGCCTTCGACGGCCTTCGGCAGTGTCGCGGGGTCGAGCAGGTCGCCCTCGATGGGTGTCACGCCCGCCGGGAGTTCCTTGCCGGGGCGCACGATCGCGCGGCAGTCGATGCCCGCGTCCACGAGACGCCGGAGCAGGCGTGTGCCGACGAGGCCGGTTCCGCCGGTGATGAGGACGGTCATGATTCGTTTCCCTTCGGAAAGAGGGCGGTGAGCTTGCCGGTCGCCTCGCGCAGCACGCGGGCGGTCGTGTCGATCTCGGCTTGTGCGATGCCGTCGAAAGCCGTCTCGAGAATGAGGGCGATCGGGTCGGGCAGCTCTTGCCAGAGCGCGGCACCGGCGGGGGTGGCGTTCAGCACCTTCTGGCGCTGATCGGTGGCATCAGGCTTCTGTTCGACCAGGCCCTTGCGGACCAGGGCGGCCACGACGCCCGTGAGCGTCGCGCGCTCGATCTGGAGCATGCGTGCGAGGTCGCGTTGTGACGTCGGCCCCACGGTCATGAGCTGGTGCATGACGTACCACTGCGTGGGCCCGACGCCGTACGGGCGCAGGACGGCTTCCATCACGACCCGGGTCGCGAAGTAGTACTTCTTCGCCCAGGCGCCCGCGGACTGGTGTTCGGGATCCACCGGATTGTTAGCCACCTAGCAAATATAGCTAGGTACCTAACGATCTGTCAAGCGAGAGTGCGGGCCTCGAGCCGGGGGAGGGGGGAGGGTTTGCTGATGACGCCGGTTCATCTTGCGCCGCAGGCGGTTGACGCTCTGCTTGCCAAAGCGCGTGCCAAGGTGCCGGTGCTGGCCGCGCACGCGGGCTTGTGCGGGTGTCGTGCTCCAGTCCGGTGATGCTCCTCCCCGGGTGGCAGGCGCGCTCGTGCCGACGTCGCGGCGCCGCTGGCCGGCGCGGAACATGTTGGCCGAAGCCGAGTACCTGGTGAGCAGTGGCACGACCGGTTGCTGCGGCTGGCGGAGCGGGTCCAGGAGCTGGCTTCCGAAAAGACGATTTCCGGTGTCCGGCGGTGGAGCGGATCATCGACCGTTGGCGCGCCGGATTTGGGGACATGACAGGGAACGGGTTTGCTGGGCCACGTTGAAAGCCGGATCGGGAAGAACCGCGAAGGGTTGATTTGGTGCTATACGTGGATCATGAACGACAGCAGGCGCACGGCCCTGGTGGCCGGATCGACCAGTGGGATCGGTCAAGCGACCGCAGTTGCGCTGGCGCGCCAAGGAGTTTTCGTGGTCGTCAGTGGACGCGATACACCCCATGAATACGATAAACTCTTCGCACTGAACACGCGCGCACCGTTTCTTCTCACGGCCGCTCTCGCTCCCGCGATGACGGAGAAGGGAAACGGTGCAGTGATCAACGTGCTCGCGATATCCGCCCATCGCGGCTTCCCGGGAGTGAGCGCCTTCGGAGGGGCGAAAGCCGCGGTGGCGTCCTTCACCCGGACGTGGGCCGCCGAGTTCGCGCCGGCTATCCGGGTCAATGCCGTGGACCTGGGGACGATCCGTACCCCGCTGCACGACGACGATGCGGACCTTCTCGCGTCTCTGGAACCGGCGATTCCCGCGCGAAGAATAGGCACTCCGGAGGAGGTCGCGGCCGCCATCACCTTTCTTGCGTCGGATGAGGACTCCTACATCTCGGGCGCCATTCTCCCCGTCGACGGTGGACTACTGGCCACTTTCTAGGGTCTTGGAGGGTAATCGGGCTTTGCCTGTTTCTCGTGGACCTCAACGAGGATCAGGTCCGGGCAGGACCGGCCGAACAGCCGCTCGCCCGGGTGACCGGGTCGCCGGCACCGTCGACCACGTGGGTCCGGATCCGAGAGGGACCGGGGTGGCCGCCCGCCTGGCGCTACTCTGGACGCCATGGCACGCACGCATTCCTCTCTGAGCGATGGGGAATTCGCTCGTCGGCGGATCCTGGACGCCGCACACGCCGTCTTCGCTGCCCGCGGATTTCGCGCCGCGACGGTCGACGCGATTGCTCGACGTTCGGAGCTGTCACGCGCCGGCGTGCTGCACCATTTCGCCAACAAGCAAGCGATCCTCACCGCTCTGCTGGACGAACGCGACGCCGAGTTGGCGCTGGACGAGGACGCCGTGGCCGACTCGGTGGCGACCTTGATCGCCGGGGTGCGGGCGCGACTGCGCCGCATCCTCGGCCAGCGCGATCTGATTCTCCTCGCTCATGCCCTCAGAGCCGAGGCCGTGGATCCGGAACACCCCGCTCACGACTGGCTGGTGCGCCGCTCGCGTCGCCTGCGGGCTGCGATGACGACGGCTCTCGAGGCGTCTGCGGCTCGTGGAGAGCTCAGGTCGGACGTCGATCCGCGACTACTGGCCGCGCTACTGCTGGCGGTGATCGAGGGCCTGGAGATGCAGTGGCTCGAGGACCCCGGCGAGATCGACGTCGAGGCCGGAGTCGCGTTGTTCGACGAGCTGCTTCGAGGAAGTATCGCGGCTCACCTGTAGCTCTCCGGTGCTGCTCCCGGAGACTTCCGGCAGCGCCGATAACAGACCTACCAACCTGTCGGTCAGATCTGGTAACGTGCCGCCAACAGTCAGTTCACCTGCACCGCTCGGGACGCCTGATGATCCGCGCCTGCCTGGCCGGAATCGCCGGGCGACCCGGCGGCTGCTGAGCTGGCGGTTAAGCCTGGCTTCATTCGTGCCGAGCTGGTGATTCGGTACCCAGCGGGCTCGGCACTCCACGGAGACGGGAACCCACTGCTCGCACCGAGACTAGGTTAAATCGTTTCATTGACAAAGAATTCAGTGCCACTTAATCTCACTGCACCTTGAAGAAGAGGAGACGGTGTGAGCGCAGTGCCCAACCCGACGGGATCGATCGTCCGGCGCCGTCTGAGCGCGGACTACCTCCGCGCGCTGCCGAAGGCCGAGGTCCACTGCCACCTGGAGGGGTGTGTCCCGCCGAAGACAGCGGTCCGTCTCGCCGAGCGACACGGCGTCGCTCTCCCCGCCGGAGCTCGGGACGGGGGCGACCGCTATCGCTTCCTGAACTTCGACGAAGGTCTTGAGATCTACCTCGCCGTGTGCAGGTCGATGCAGACGGCCGGCGACTTCGAGGCCGTCACGTACGAGAGCCTCGTGACGGCGGCCGAGGGAGGTCTTCGATATCGCGAGATCGCCTTCAACCCGCAGAACCATCCCGGACTGACCTACGACGAGATGGTGGGCGGGATCCTCGCCGGGGCGCGTGCAGCCCAGGAAGAGGCCGGCGTCGTCTCGCGGATCGTGGTCGCGATCAACCGTCAGTTCGGCGGCGAGGCTGCGCTGAACCTCGTCCGCGACGTACTCGCACACCCCCACCCCGAGGTCGTCGCCATCGGGCTCGACGGCGACGAAAAAGCTGGACGGCCGGCAGAGTTCGTCGCGGCCTACGACCTCGCGCGCGCCGCGGGCCTCAAGCTCACCGCGCACGCCGGCGAGCACGGCGACTTCACCGAGATGGTCGAGTGCCTGGACCTCCTCGGGGTGGATCGCATCGACCACGGGTACGCGGCCTTGCTCGACCCCGCGCTGCTCGCCCGGACCGTGGCCTCGCAGATCCCGTATTCGGCGTGCTGGTTCATCGACTACCCCGAGCTCGAGGTCGAAGGCCGGCGGCGCGATGTCGCGGCCATGGCTGCCGCCGGGCTCAACATGTGCCTCAACTCCGACGACCCGGCCCTCATCGGCCCGGAGCTGCACGAGGACTTCATCGACGCGGCCGTCCATCTCGAATGGACAGTCGAGGACGCCGAGAAGTACGCGCTGGCGGGTATCGATGCCAGCTTCGCGGACGACGCCACCGTCGGACGCCTCCGCGCCGAGTTCACTGCCGAGCTCGAGCGTCTCCGCCCGGTCGCCTATGGCGCCGACAACCAGTAGGGACGAAGGCCATGACCGATCAACTGGACCTCTCCCGCGGCACGATGTCGCGTCGCGGAATGCTGAGGCTCGGCCTCGCCACGACCGCCGGATTCGCGCTCGCCGCCTGCGGCACGCCGGCGAACTCGGGTTCGGGTGGCACCGCGGACGGAGGTCTGGGAGAGCTCAACTACGCCTTCTCCTGGCTGTACGACGTCACGCAGGCGGGTTCGTACGTTGCTGACACGAAGGGGTACTACAAGCAGGTCGGCTTCACGTCGGTCAAGTTCATCCCCGGAGGCCCGTCGGCGGTCTCCGTGCTGACACAACTGGCCAACGGGTCGGCGCAGTTCGGGGTGTCGTCGCCGACGGAGATCGTCGGAGCCAACGCGAACGGTGCCTCGTTCCGGATCATCGGCGCGATGTACCAGGAGGATCCGCGCTGCATCGTCTCGCTGGCCGGCAAACCGCTGAAGACACCCGCCGACCTGAAGGGGAAGACGATCGCCGTCGCCGACGCCGACAAGCCTTTCATGCAGGCCTTCCTCGATGTCAACGGAGTCACGGCGAGCGAGGTGACGATCGTCCCGTTCCAGTACGACCCGGCCCCGCTCGTCGCCGGTCAGGTGGACGGGATCCTGGACTACTCGACGAACTCACCGATCAGTCTCCAGCAGTCCGGGCACGAGCCGGCCGTGATGATGTTCGCGGAATTCAACTGGTCCACCGTCACCCAGACCTACGTCGCGTCCACGGACCAGATCTCCGAGTCCGCGGACCTGCTCAAGGCGGCGTTGCGGGCCGACATCATGGGTTGGCGCGACAACATCGCCGATCCGAAGGAGGGCGCAAGCCTGGCGGTGGACAACTACGGGAAGTCCTTGAAGTTCTCGCTGGACAACCAGCTGGGGTGCAACGAAGCCGAAATCGTCCTGATGAAGACGGCCGACACCGAAAAGAACGGCATCTTCACCGTCACCGACGAACTGCAGCAGGCGACGGTCAGGACCTTGGCGCTGAGCGGCGTCCACACGACGGCGGCGGATCTGTTCGATCTCTCCCTGCTCACCGCGGTCTACCAGGAACACCCGGAACTCAAGACGCTGTCGTGAGCACCGAAGAACCCACCCCCGGACCGATGAAGCCGAGCGCCTCCGACGGCGCGACGGATGCTTTCGCCCGCGACGTCGGCGCCGCCGTGCGGCGCCGGCGTCGCGAACTGGGCATGACGGGCAAGGAGCTCGCCGCTCGGCTGGGCGTCTCCGCCTCGTTCATCACGCAGGTGGAGAAGGGGCAGTCCTCCATCAGTCTGCCCCGCCTCTACCGGCTCGCCGAAGTGCTGGGGACGACACCGAACGGACTTCTCCCCGTGAGCTCGGCCTCGATCATGGTGACCCGCGCCGGAACGGGCCAGGAGATGCCCGCAGCGCAGCGCGAGGACGCCCAGCGGCCGAGGCTCCTGACGCGAGGCGGCCCCGGCCGCCGGCTGAAGGCGCATCGCTATCTGATCACCCCGTCGGATCCGCCGCAGGACTGGTTCACGCACGACGGCGAGGACTTCGTCTATGTCATCCGCGGCCAGCTCCGTGTCGAGTTCGAGGGAAGGGACCCGATCGAACTGGGTCCGGGTGACGCGCTGAACCACGACGGCGACATCGCACACCGCTGGCAGCTGGTGGGCGGCGAAACGGCGGAAGTTCTCATTGTCGGCAACTTCCAGCACTGACCACAGAACAGAAGGAGGGACCGAATGGCTGCGACCGCGGGGATTCAGCTCGACGACGTGACCAAGACCTTCATGACGAGGCGACAGCGCGTCGACGCGCTCGGCGGTGTCAGCTTGACGGTGGCGGAGAGCCAGTTCGTGAGCTTGATCGGGCGCTCCGGGTGCGGGAAGTCGACGATCCTGCGTCTCCTCGCCGATCTCGACCGCCCGAGCAGCGGAACAGTCGAGATCAGGGGGGAGAATCCGTCCGTCGTGCGCAAGCGGGGCCGGCTGGGCGTGGCGTTCCAGGACTCCGCGCTGCTGCCGTGGCGGACCGTGACGGACAACATCAGTCTGCCGCTCGAAGTCGCCGGACGACGACCCGGGCAGGCGGCCATTCAGGAGATCGTCGATCTGGTGGGTCTCCGGGGGTTCGAAAAGGCTCGCCCCAGCCAGCTCTCGGGGGGCATGCGGCAGCGCGTCTCGATCGCGCGCGCCCTGGCCTTCGAACCCGAGATCCTGCTGCTCGACGAGCCGTTCGGAGCGCTCGACGACATGACCCGGCAACGGCTGAACCTCGAGCTCCAGCGGATCTGGACCGAGCGGCCATCGACGACCTTGCTCGTCACGCACGGGATCTCGGAGGCGATCTTCCTGTCCGACGTCGTCGTCGTCATGACGCCGCGTCCCGGTCGCATCCTGCGCATCGTTCCCATCGACCTGCCTCGCCCCCGCGTGCCGGAAATGATGCGGAGCCCGGAGTTCCATCACCTCGTCGACGAGCTCAGCCAGCTTCTGTTCGAGGACGATTCGGCTCAGCCGGCCGCCGTGGGGAGCGCCTGACATGACACGCCTGGAGACCACGCAGACGATCCAGGCCGCCGCCGGACCGGAGACCTCGCTGATCGCGCGCGGCCGGACTCGTCCGGTACGGCAGATCCCGCGTCCCGTGTGGACAGTCGGAGGATTCGCGCTCGCCATCGCGTTGTGGTGGGTCGTGGCGGCGTCGGGCCTTCTCCCTGCCGGCTCCGTGCCGACGCCGGTGAGCGTGATCGACGATCTGATCTCGAACGTCTCCTACTACCTCGGCAACGCCGCCCCCACGGTGGTCACGGCACTCGAGGGCTTCGCGATCGCCCTGGTGATCAGCCTCGTGTTCGGCGCGGTGGGGTCGCTGACCGGTCTCCTCGAACGTTCCGTGTCACGCATCGCCCTCGCGATCTACTGCCTTCCCCTGCCGGCGCTGCTCCCGCTCATCTCGAGCCTCGAAGGCTCCGGGCCGCCGACACGGATCACGATGGCGGTCCTCTTTTCGTTCTTCCCGATGCTCATCGGCGTCCTGGCCGGGCTTCGCGCCACCCCGGCGGACACGGCCGCGATCGTGCATGTCGCGGGCGGCGGCCGGCTGCAGATCCTGCTGAAGGTCGGGCTCCGCTCGGCTCTGCCCAACATCATCGCCGGCATGCGCATCGCCGGTCCCGGGGCGCTGCTGGGAGCGCTGGTAGCAGAGTTCAGCGGTGCCGACCACGGCCTGGGAGTCGCGCTCGTCGTGAGCCAGCAGAAGTTGCAGACCGCCCAGACCTGGGGCGTGGCCATCGTCGCCACCCTGATCGGCGGTGTTCTCTACGGGGCGATCACGGCTGTCGGTCGCCGGCTGCACGTGGATCCCGTGGAGGGCCAGGCCGCCACCACGGGCGCGCCAGGCACCGGTCCTCTTCGGACGGTGATCGAGCTGCTCACCCCGGTGATCGCGTTGATCGTGATCTGGGTGGGGCTGGTCCTGTTCGGCGGCGCGAGCCGGCTGGTGTTCAAGTCCCCCGTGGCCGTCCTGAACTACCTGACCAGCCATCGCGCTGCGGCCGCGCACCGCGAGGCCCTGGTCTCGGACTGGCTCCTCACGATGCGCGACACCGGCATGATCTTCACGGCCGGGATGGTCGCCGCGTTCATTGCCGGCTGCGTGCTCGTGAGCTTCCCGGTCCTGCTGCGGCTGGGTCTCCCGCTCCTCATCGCCTCGCAGTGCGTGCCGCAGATCGCGTTCATCCCGCTGCTCGTGGCCATCTGCGGCCGAGGGGCCGCGTTCATCGTCGTCACCGGACTCCTGGTGGTCTTCTTCCCGGCGATGATCGTGATCGTCACCGCGCTCGAGGAGCGGTCGCGCTCGACGATCGACGTCGTCAGCGTCTACAGCGGCGGCCGATGGGCGGTTCTGCGCTTCGTCAGGATCCCCGGAGCCGTGCCGGGAATCCTCAACGCGGCGCGGATCAGCATCCCGCTCGCGCTCTTCGGTGCGCTGGTGGCCGAGTGGCTCGTCACCGGAAACGGGATATCGGAGGCCATGACGACCGCCACCTCGACCTTCGACTACACCCGGCTCTGGGCCGACGTGGTCGTCGTGACGGTGACCGTGATCGTGCTTTACGAAATCGTCGCGGTACTCCATGAACGTGCGCGCCGCCGGTTCTCGGTCTGACGACCGGCGTGCACCGACCTCCCTCCACCGTTCCTCTCGGCACCAATGCCGAAGCATTCGAAGGAGACATCAGAACGTGGTCCGCTTCATCGGCCCCGACAACGACGCGTATGTCGCCACTCTCGCGCGGCACGTCAGCGAGTACGAGGAGCTCACGGGGGACTCCGTGGCGCTCGAGATCATTCCCGAAACGGATTACGTCACGAATACGCTCGACGCGCTGCGCAGCCGGCTTCGCGGGGAGTCCGCGCCGGATGTGTTCATGTCGGGACCCGTCTCGATGTGGAAGCTCGCCGGCGAGGGCATCGTCGAACCCCTCGACTCGTACCTCGACTCGTGCGGCGACGACTACCGGCCGGACGACTTCCTGCCGTCCCTGCTGGCCGGCAACCGCTGGACGGGGCGGCGTGGCGACTCCCTCGGATCCGGTCCCTTGCTGGAGATCCCGGTCAACTGGGAGACCTACAACCTGGCGTACCTGCCGGACGTGCTGGAGCAGGCAGGTCTCAGCGAGCCGCCGGCGACGTGGGAGGAGTACTTCGCCGCTGCCGCGCGGATCGCGGAAAGCGTGCCCGGCGTCCGCGGATTCGCGCAGCGCGGAACCGACACCTGGCACACGATGTACACCGGCTACGCGACCCAGGTGTGGTCGTACGGCGCGACGGACTTCGACGACGCGGGCCGCAGCGCGCTGGCCAGTCCGGCAGTGCTCGCCGCGACCCGGGACTTCCTCACGGCGGCGAGGGCGTCCGGGCCGGCGCGGTTCCCCGGCGGCCACTGGCTCGACGTCGCCCGCGACTTCGCGGCCGGCCGGTACGGCATGATCGTCGACTCCGACCACTACGTCGCCTTTTTCGAGGGAGCCGGCTCGGCGGTTCGCGGGCGGGTCGCGTACACCAGGCCGCCGCTGGGACCCGGCGGTGAGCGAGAGGCGAACATGTGGACCTGGTCGCTGGTGATGAACAGCGCCTCCCGCGACAAGGCCGGTGCCTGGAGGTTCATCGAATGGGCCAGCTCTCCGGCCTTTCTCGCGCGGGCGGCGCTGGAGGGGAACATGAACCCGACGCGGCAGAGCACTTGGGACGATGACGCGTTCCGCGCCGCCGCCTCCCGGTGGAACGGTTTCGGTGACAACAGCCTCGAGATCCTCCGTACGACCGCCCGGGTGCTGCCCACTCCCATGCCGGAGTACCTCGATGTCGCGAGCCTGTGGTCGGCGGCCATCGTGCGGGCGTACGAGCAGCCGGATGGCCTGGCGGAGGTCTTCGGCGAGGCCGCGAGCCGCATCGATCAGCTCCTGCAAGGGGATCGGACCAGCGCGTCGTGAGGGTCGGTGTGGTGGGCGCGGGCCGGCACGCGAACAACGCCCTGTACCCGTCGATCCTCGAGGCCGGGTTCGATCTCGTCGCGGTCTGCGCCAGGACGCCGGCGTCCGCGGCGAGCACTGCCGGACGCTGGGGTGCCGGCAGGCACCACACCTCGGTCGAGGACATGCTCGCGGCGGGCGGACTCGACGGCGTGGTGGTGGCCGTCCCACCAGCCGCCTACCGGCCGATCCTCGCCCGCTGCATCGAGGCCCGGATGCCCGTCTTCTGCGAGAAACCGGGCGGGCAGCGCGCTTCCGAGCTCCGGGATCTCGCCGTGCTCGCCGCCGAGGCGCGGACCGAGGTCGTCGTCGGCTACATGAAGCGGTTCGCACCGGCGTACCAGAGTGCCCGGGAGGTGATCGGTTCCGCGGGATTCGGCTCGCCTTCCTTGGCGCACTTCACGTTCGCGATGGGCCGCTTCGACGAGTACCTCGCCGATCTTCGCCACTACCTGATCGACAACCCGGTACACATGATCGATCTCGCGCGGTACCTCGTGGGTGAGCTGGACGAGATCTCCGCCGTCCTGAACGTCGTGCCGGCCGTCGGCCTCAGCGTGAGTGTCGTCGCCCGGGCCGAGGGAGGTGCGGCCTGCTCGTTCGACTTCTGCACGACGGCCTCCTTCACGCACCGGGGTGAGTTCGTCGAGGTCTACGGGCAAGGGGACGCCGTGCAGGTCGACAACGTCGACACCTGCACGTATCGCCCGGCCGATCGTCCGGCGGAGGTCCGGCGCCCCAACTACACCCTGCCGACGTCGTCGAACTCCAGCTGGACCGTGCTGGGGTTCGTCCCCGCCCTGCACCATTTCCGGGACGTGGTGGCGGGCCTCGCCGACAATCGGTCCGATCTGGAGAGTGCCGCGCGGACTCTCGAGACCACCGAACTCATCTGGCATCGGCTCGAGCCGTCGTGGGCGGTACTTCGTCACGGGTGATCGGGGAGCCGGTCTCCGGGTGATCGATGACCGGCGTCATCCTGCAGGTGATCGGCTGGGCCGGCAGCGCGGTCCTGGTGCTTTCGCTCGACCTCTTTACCTCATCGCCTCGAAGAGACGCGCTTCACGTCCCACGCTCGATCTTCCACCGAAACGATTCACACGGAGATGCGCATGACCATCCTCAGCCCGGTCGCCGACCGGCTTTCGAAGCTCGCCATCGAGCTGCCCTCGTGGGCGTTCGGCAACTCAGGTACGCGGTTCCGCGTGTTCCCGCAGCGGGGGGTGCCACGGAATCCGTTCGAGAAGGTCGCCGATGCGGCGCAGGTGCACAAGCACACCGGGCTGGCGCCGACGGTGGCGCTGCACATCCCGTGGGACAGGGTCGAGGACTACGGCGCGCTGGCGAAGCACGCCGAGGAGAACGGCGTGACGCTGGGCACGATCAACTCGAACACGTTCCAGGACGAGGACTACAAGCTCGGCTCGGTCACGCACTCCGATGACCGGATCAGGCAGAAGGCGATCGATCACCACTTCGAGTGCATCGACATCATGGACCAGACCGGGTCTCGCGACCTGAAGATCTGGCTCGCGGACGGCACCAACTACCCCGGCCAGGACGACATGCGCGCCCGCCAGGACCGCCTCGCCGACTCGCTGGAGAAGATCTACGCGCGTCTGGGCGGTGACCAGCGCATGGTGCTGGAGTACAAGTTCTTCGAGCCCGCGTTCTACCACACCGACGTTCCCGACTGGGGCACCAGCTACGCCCAGGTCACCGCGCTCGGGCCGAAGGCGATGGTCTGTCTCGACACCGGTCACCACGCCCCGGGCACCAACATCGAGTTCATCGTGATGCAGCTGCTGCGGCTCGGGAAACTCGGCGCTTTCGACTTCAACAGCCGCTTCTACGCCGATGACGACCTCATCGTCGGGGCGGCAGACCCCTTCCAGCTGTTCCGCATCCTCGTCGAGGTCATCCGTGGCGGCGGCTACGCCGGCCCCGGCACCGTGTTCATGCTCGACCAGTGCCACAACATCGAAGACAAGATCCCCGGGCAGATCCGCAGCGTGCTCAACGTGCAGGAGATGACGGCGCGAGCCCTTCTCGTCGATCGCGACGCGCTGTCGGCGGCTCAGGCCGTCGGCGACGTGCTCACTGCCAACACCATCCTGATGGACGCCTTCCAGACGGATGTGCGCCCCGCCCTCGCCGAGTGGCGCGCGTCCCGGGGTCTCCCCGAGGACCCCATGCGCGCCTATGCGGACTCGGGCTACGCCGCCGGCATCGTCGCCGACCGCGTCGGCGGCACCCAGGCCGGCTGGGGCGCTTAGGTGTACTTGGCCGGGACGTTGAGCGGGTTCCGGCTGGGGCCGGAAGACGCCTGCCACCGGATCGACACCGTTGCCGCAGCGACCGGGGGAGCGATGATGCGGGTTTTCGGTCCGCTCGGGCGTTTTGCCGGCTCCACCTGTGTCGCGACTCCTACCTGTTGCCGGTCTTCCGTGTCCGGTAGAAGGAGCCGTCGAGCCAGAACCCGGCCAAGTCCCGGGTCAGTACGTAGTCGACCAGGTCCGAGGTGCGGTTGATGAAGCCGGTCCCGTTGAAGTTCAGGGACGTGTTGCACAGCACGGGTACTCCGGACAGTGTCCCGAACCGGCCCAGCAAGTCGTGCAGGGCGGCGTTCTCCTCGGCGGTGACCGTCTGGGTGCGTGCCGTGCCGTCGACATGGGTCACCGCGGGCAATCGCCGGGGATCCCGAACTTTCTGGAAATGCAACATGTACGGGCTGGGCGCGGACCAGTGGAAGAACTCCTCGACGTCTTCGGCCCGGCACACCGGGGCGATGGGCCGGTAGTCTTCGCGGCCCTTGACGTGGTTCAGCCGCGCCTGCATGTCGGGCACGCTCGCGGACGCGAGGATCGACCGGTTCCCCAGTGCGCGGGGCCCGATCTCGCACCGGCCTTGCACCCAGGCGATGATCCCGCCGTCGGCCAGCACCCGGGCGGCTCCGTCCAGGCCGGACGGATCGTGTTCGAACCGGGCGCCCGGCCGGTCGAGGTCGTGGCGGAATTCCGCGCCGGCGTAGGGGTCCCATTCGATCCGCGCGTCGCCGGTGAAGTGGCGCTGCGCGTCCACGGCGGTGCCGAGCGCGGAGCCGGCGTCGTTGGGAACCGGGGGGATGAAGACGTCTTCGAACAGTCCACTCTCCCGCCACTGGCTGTTCCAATCACAGTTGAGGCCGCAGCCCCCGGAGATGATCAAGGGGTAGCCCTTCGTCAGTTTCCGTGCGGCGACGTCGTGGAACTGTTCGAAGATCCGCTGGGAATGTGCCGCGGCCAGGTCTGTGAACTCGGGAGAACGCACGCCGATGTCGTGGTAGGGGGAGTCGGCGAGGTTCGCCTTCGGCACCGTCTGCAGGATGTCCCGCTGGTCGAGGATGAACTCGATGAGCGCTCTGCCCTCCGGTCCCACCCGGTCCGGCGCGCCGAAGGCCGCCAGCGCCATCAACTTGCCCGCGTTGGAGAACCGGAAGCCGCCGAAGTCGGTCGTCGTGGTCGGATCGGCGAGCGAGAACAGGTACTGGTACTTGATCCCGGCTTCCCGCATCACTTCCTGGATCAGAGTGACCTCGCCGCGGGGGCCGTATTCGTAGAAGGAGCCGATGTAGCCTTCCCACACCAGTCCGTAGCACGGCCGTTCGTTCACGAAGGGCGACATGCCGTAGGCGGACATCAGGTGGGATCGTTCGTGGCTCGACGTGAACGTCTTGACCTGCTTGCCGAACACCTTGGTGGTGCCGTGCCGGACGCTGTTGTCCTGCCAGCCGTAGTAGCCGGCGCCGATGGGACGCTCGTTGACGTTGTAGCCCTTGACCCAGCCACCGAGGCAGATGACGTCCGGCAGAGCGTCGCAGAGTTCCATGGCCTCGGCGACCACGGCGGGGGTGATGTCGCCGTATCGGGGGTAGGAGTCCTTCTCGCTCTCCAGGGAAAACACCAGCCGGCCCTCGTCGAGGAACGCGACGGCGCCGTCGTGCCCGGGTTTGAAGGAAAGGATCCGCATGTGCCGCCCTCAAGGGAAGTGTGAGACACCTGGATGTAGCGATCGATACAGAGCATACCGGTTCAGGTAGCAGGCTGTGCACCTCGGTTTTTCCGTCGCCGCACACGAGTTCGCGCCGTCGGGGCGGGGTCGGCATGGTGGCTCTTGGGTGACTAGAACGTTCAGTCTTGACGTTGCGGCATCGCTCATGCCATTGTTGAAAGAGGAGAACGTTCGGTATCCGAAGGGCGCGGTTTCGTGTCGGTCCTGCTCGACGACACAGACGTTGTGCACGAGCGCCGGGCCACCTCCCGAACCCGAGCTTTTGGACACTGACATGCCTTTACGACATGCGCGGCCGAACGAAGCCGTGACCCGCATCGGGCCGTTGCTGGCGTCGATGTTCGTGATCAACGTCTTCGGCTACGCCGCCATTGGCGGCGTCTTGTCGGTGCTGTTGCCGAGCCAGGTCCGGCTCGTCGCCGGGGACGGGGCGCCTTCCGCGCTGGCCCTCGTAACCGGCGTCAGCGCGATCGCGTCGCTGGCGGTGCCGCCGGTCGTGGGGTTGCTTTCGGACCGCACGCGCAGCCGCTGGGGACGGCGGACGCCGTGGATCCTGTTCGGGGGCCTGGCGACGGCGGCTTCGTTGCTGCTGCTCGGCGCCGCGGGCTCGGTCGCCGGACTGCTCGTGGGCTGGTTCCTGGTCCAGGGCACCGTGAACGTCGGGCTCAACGTGGTCCTGGCGATGATCCCGGATCGGATCCCGCCGCGCCGCCATGGCCTTGCCAGTACCGTGCAAGGTCTGGGCCTGCCGGTCGGGAGTGTGCTTGGAGTTCAGCTCGGCGCGTTTTTGGTGGACTCCGTACTGCTCGGCTACGTGGTGCTGGCGGTGGCTTTCGCGCTCGCCGCCGCGGTCTCGGCGTGGCTGGCTCGGGAAGCGCGGCACGCTTCGCCGGGTGAGCTGCGGACCGTGCGCGCGGACTTGCGAAGGACGTTCGCGAGCCTCCGGTTTCGCGACTATCGCTGGGTTTTCTCTCCCGGGCGGTGCTCTACCTGGGCTACACCATGGTCAACGGGTTCAGCCTCTACATCCTGCAGGACTTCATCGATCCGCCGCCCGGGTCGACCGCGGCCGACGGCGTGGCCACCGCACTGACGATCAGCCTGGTGTTCGTCACGGTGGGCACGGCCGTCGCCGGCCCGCTGGTGGACCGCTACGGAAGGCATCGTGGCTTCGTGCTCGCGTCGTCGGTGCTGCTGTCGGTGGCCTTGCTAGTGCCGCTGGGATGGCCGACGTGGACGGGGTTCCTGGTCTGCACCGCGCTGAGCGGGCTCGCGCTGGGCCTCTACCTCGGGGTCGATCTGGCGCTGGCCACCCTGGTGCTGCCGGAAAGCGGTGACGGTGGCCGCGACCTCGGCGTGTTCCACATCGCACTGACCGCACCCCAGGTTGTCGCCCCGTTCGTCGCGTCGCTCGCGGTGACGACCCTCGGCGGCTATCCGGCGCTGTTCCTCATCGGCGGTGCCATTGCCCTGCTCGGGTCCGTCGCGGTCCTGCGGGTCCGTCCGGTTGTCGTGTCCGAGCGCCCTGCCCGTGGGGAGATCGCATGACCGGGAGCAAGCCCGCCGATGCCGCGATCCGCAGGCTCAGCGGGTTGCCCGCGTCTGCCGTCCGGGTCCGCCTCGCCCCGGAGGTCGACGACGGATTCCGGGTCCGATCCGCCGGTGGCGTGCTGACCGTCACCGCGTCCGGTGCCGGCGCGGCGGTCGCCGGCTACGCGGCATACGCCCGCCGGACCGGTGTGGCCCACGTGTCGCGGCTCGGGACCCGGCCGGTCGACCGCGACCTGCCGGACGGCGCGGAGGTTTCCGGGAACGCGGCGATCGGCCGCCGGATCGCCTACAACCTGACCGTCGGCGGATACACGACGCCGTACTACGACTGGGCGCAGTGGGAACACGAGATCGATCTGCTGGCGGCCGCCGGGGTGACCGCGGCGCACCTCACGGTCGGCCAGGAACTGGTGTACCTCGAAACTTTCCTGCGGTGCGGGTACGAGGAGGAGGAGCTCTTGCGGTGGCTTGGACCGCCGTCGCACCAACCGTGGCTGTGGCTGAACAACATTCAGAGCTTCGGCCGCGGCACGACCAGGACCCTCGTCCACGATCGGGCCGCGCTGGCGCGGCGGGTGATCGAGCGGATGCGGGCGCTCGACATCGTCCCGGTGCTGCCGGGGTTCAGCGGCACGGTGCCGCCTGGCTTCACCGCGCACTGGGCCGGTGCCAGGACGGTTCCCCAAGGCCGCTGGTTCAAGGACGTCGTGGGGCCGGTGCGGCCCGACTGGCTCGACTCGACCACCGACGCCTACGCCGCGGTCGCGGCGATGTTCTACGCCGAGCAGCGTGCCGCGTTCGGCGCCACCGGAATGTGGGCGGTGGACCTGGTCCACGAGGGTGGGCACACCGGAGGCACCGACCTCGGTGCGGCGGCGCGCGGCGTGCGGCGGGCGATGACGGCCGCCGACCCGGGCGCCACGTGGGTCATGCAGGCCTGGGGCGGTAACCCGCGTCGCGAGTTGCTCGAGGCCGTCGGGACCGACCGCGTCCTGGTCATCGACCTCACCGGTGAGGACCACCGCGAAGATGGGTTCGGCGGGCCGGACTGGGTGCTCGGTATCCTGCCCAACTACGGCGGCCGGACCACGCTCTACGGTGACCTGGCGGACGTCGCCGCCCTCCCACGCCGCTGGCGGGACCGCACCCGGCCACCCGGGCTGGTCGGACTCGCCGACATGGCTGAAGGCGTGGCGAACAACCCGGTGCTGTGGGACCTGTTCCACGACCTCACCTGGGCGACGGAGCCCGTGGACCTCGGCGCGTGGGTGCGCGAGTGGACCACGTCCCGGTACGGCGCGGCCGACGCGCGGGCCGACGAGGCGTGGCGGGTCTTGCTGCGGACGGCCTACGGACCGTGGCGGCACGACAAGAGCGGGCGCCTGCCCGCCGAGACCGCGCAGGCGTTGGCTGGTCTGCCGGTCGACGCCGCGGATGTTCGTGGTGTGCCCGCCTTCTCGGCGATGATCGACCAGCTGGCGGACGCCATGTCCGAAGTCGCGTCGCCGTACGCCAGCACCGACTCGGTGATCGCGGCCGTGCCGAGCCTGGACGCGAATCAGGCCAGCCTGGTGGGTCCGCGCGCGGCCGCGTATCCGGACGGCGCCCTGATCCCGGCGCTGCGGGCGTTGCTCGACGCCGCGGAGCGGCTGGACACCCCGGGGTTGTCCTATGACCTGGTCGATCTGGCGCGCCAGGTGGCGGACGATGTTGCCCGGACGGCGCTGCGCCAGATCGAGGCCGCGGCACGGGCGTGCGACCTCCAGGCCTACGACACGGCCGTGCGGCGCCTGCTCGACCTGATCGACGCGCAGGACGCCGTGCTCGGCACGAACGAGCATTTCCTGCTCGGCCGCTGGCTGGCCGACGCCCGCGCGTGGGGTGGTACGGAGGACGAACGCGGCTACCTCGTCATGGAGGCCAAGCGAATCCTGACTTCCTGGGGATACGAAGACTCGACGGTTCTGGCCGAGTACGCGAACCGGTCCTGGGCCGGTCTCGTGGGCGACTACTACCGCTCCCGCTGGGCGCGGTGGCTCAGCGAGGTCCGCGCGACCCTCGTCGGCGAGCCGACGAATCCGGTCGATTGGTACGTGCACGCAGATCGGTGGAACCGGGCGGACACCATCCACCCGCACCGCCCCCAGGGTGACGTCCGCGCCGCGGCGTCCGTCGTCCTCGATCTCGCGGTCCGGATCCTCCGGGCAGCATGAGGGGAGATCAGGCATCGCGGACGACCGGCAAGGACGGCGGCTTCGGCATTCGCGCCATTACCCCTTCACCGCCGAATACTTTGGACAAAGGAACTGACATGCCTTTCGCGCGCTCCAACAACATCGAGCTCTGCTACGAAACAACCGGCGATCCCGCTGATCCAGCGATGCTGCTGATCCACGGTGTGGGAGAACAACTCCTCGGGTGGCCCGACGGGTTCTGCGAGCTCCTCGCAGCACGTGGCTTCCACGTGATCCGGTTCGACAACCGCGACGTCGGCCTGTCCACCTGGTTCGACGAGCTCGGCGATGTCGACCTGAACCGGCTGCTCGCGGGCGATCTCTCCACCGCGCGCTACCGGTTTTCCGACCTGGTGGCCGATACCGCCGGCCTGCTCGACACTCTTGACCTGCCCCGTGTCCA
Source organism: Amycolatopsis bartoniae (assembly GCF_014191255.1). Taxonomy (GTDB): domain Bacteria; phylum Actinomycetota; class Actinomycetes; order Mycobacteriales; family Pseudonocardiaceae; genus Amycolatopsis_E; species Amycolatopsis_E bartoniae. Next base: position 12,703 of record NZ_JACHWH010000016.1, on the reverse strand, counting down.
TCTGGTGGGCGCCTCGATGGGTGGCGGTATCGCGCAACAACTCGCCATCGACAGTCCCGAAAGGGTGGCCAGCCTCGCCTCGATCATGTCGACCACGAGCGATCCCGCCGTCGGCGGAACCAGCCTCGACAACCCCGCCGCCGCGGTGCCCGTGCCCGGTGCCGACCGCGAGGCGGCCATCGCCGCGGAGGTCGCTCTTTACCGGCTCATCGGCTCGCCCGGCCTGGAGACCGCGGACGAGGAGCTGGCGCGCCGCGCCGCCGCCAAGTACGACCGCGCCTTCCACCCGGCCGGAACGTTCCGCCAGATCGCGGCCAACGCGACCGCTGAGGACCGCACCGAGGACCTGCGTGCTGTCGACGTTCCGACTGTTGTCATCCACGGCGACAGCGATCCGCTGGTCGGGGTGAGCGGTGGACGCGCCACGGCTGAAGCGGTCCCCGGCGCCGAGTTGCTGGTGATCCCGGGCATGGGACACGACCTGCCCGAGGCCGCGTGGACCCGGATCGCCGACGCCATCGCGGCGAACGCCACCAGGGCCTGATTCCTTCGACGCGAAATTCCACCCTGATCGCCCCGCGCCAATCCGGATCGCAGATGGGCGACCGGAGAGGCAGTGGGCGTTGCCGCTGGCCGACCGGGTGCTGCTGGTAGCAGTGTATTGGCGGACGAACCTGACCATGCGCCAGATCGGCGCTGTTCGGGATCTCGCCGGATCGACCTCGGCACTCGCCTGGTCATCGCCACCGCGACCCACCACCCGGCAACCGCAACGACTGCACCGTCTACCGCGACTCCGGCAGTGCCGGCAAGTCGGGGCGTGAACTTGCCTGGCCTTCGTTCTGGGCATCCTGAGGCGGCTTGGCTCGCACCTGTCGCTGGGACGCGGCGAATCCTGGCGCGGACACGACCACGTTGCTGACGACGATCAACCCGATGCCGATCCATTCGTCGAGGTGGAGCGCCTGGTGGAGCAGGAGCCAGCCCGCCAGTGCCGCCCAGACCGGGTTGACGCTGGTGAAGGTGCCGAACATCTGGGCGGGCACCCGCCGCAGGGCGAGCAGGTCGGTGACGTAGGGCACGATCGAGGACAACAACCCGCACGCGACAGCGAGTGCCATGGCCGCCGCGGTGGGGGTGTGGAACGCGAACCAGACCACTGCGATCGGTGCCCAGGCGGCCGAGGTGACGAGGCCGGCCACCGCGGTTCCTTGCAACCCGGGAAGGCGCTGGCCGAGCGTGCGGTTGAGCAGGACGTAAGAACCCCAGGCCAGCGCCGCGAGGAGAGCCAGTGCGATGCCGACGACGTCGGAGGTCGGGCCCGGATCGGTCAGCACCACGACGCCGGCTCCGGCCAGAACGGCGCAGGCGATGTCGAGCGCCCGTCGCGAGCTGGCGATGGCGACGGTGAGCGGGCCGAGGAACTCGAGGGTGACGGCCAAGCCCAGCCCGATGCGCTCGACCGCCGTGTACAGGCTGAGGTTCATCACGCTGAACACGAGCACCAGGCCGAGAATCGGCCGCCACTGGTCGCCGCGCAGTCCGCGGAGCCTTGGCCGCACGATCGGCGTCAAGACGAGTGCGGTCACGAACTGACGGACGGCGACAACGCCGACCGGACCGATGGCCGGGAACGCCATCGCCCCCAGTGCGGCGCCGGCCTGGTTCGACACGGAGCTGGCGAGCATCATCGCGATACCAGTGCCGCGCTGGCCCGGAGTCGCCGTCGCGGCGGAGAGCTGCCGCCCGGCGGGCGCGTGGTGCGCACGTGTCCTGCAGCGGGTGTCCATACGACGACGGTAGGTCCGCACCCGTTCATGACCTAGTGCATGTTCCGGCCCTGCCATACGCTTCGGTTATGGAATGGAGTCTTCGAGAGCTGCGGTTTTTCGTCGCGGCCGCCGAGGCGGGGTCGTTCACGGAAGCCGCGGCGCGGTTGTTCGTCTCGCAGGCAGCGGTTTCGCGCACGATCGCGGCCTTGGAGAAGACTGTCGGCGACAGGCTCTTGTGGCGGGTGCCTCAAGGGTGTGAGCTCACCAGTACCGGGCAACTGCTCCTGCCCCATGCCCGGCGGGTGCTGGCCGAGGCGGAGAGGTTCACCGAGTTCCTGAGCTCCCGGCACGGCGTCCTGCGGCTGGGGTACGCGTGGGCGGCGCTGGGAAAGCACACCGCGCGCCTGCAACGGAACTGGGCTCAGCGGCATGATGCGATCGAACTGGAGCTGGTCCGGCACAACTCGCCTACGGCCGGCCTGGCCGAGGGCGTGTGCGACGTGGCGATCGTGCGGAGGCCGGTCGACGAGAAGCAGTTCGACTCGCTCGTGGTCGGGCTGGAACGCCGGCTGGTCGCGTTCGCCTCCGACGATCCGCAATGGGCGCGCCGGCGCCGGCTGAGCATGGCCGAGATCGCCGGCCGCACTGTCATCATCGATCCCCGGGCCGGGACCACCAGCGGCCGCCTCTGGCAGGGGGCCGAGCAAACCCCGCAATTCGTCGAGTCGAACGACGTCGACAGCTGGCTCGACGCCATTGCCGCCGGGCGCGGCGTGGGAACCACTGCCGAGGCCACCGCGCACCACCACCCGCGCCCGGGGGTGAGCTACCGGCCGATCAAGGACGGTCCCCGGATTCCCGTGCGGCTCGCGTGGTGGCGCGGCCACCAAGCGCACGGTTTGAGTGACCTGGTCGACGCGGTCACCCAGCTGTACGCGACGAACTAGTGTCCTGTCCCGCCAGCCGCTGCGCCGAGGGGGCCGGACTTCGCGGGCAGGACGCGGAGCAGCCACCTCCGGGACGGCGCCGCCGTGGACGTCAGGAAATCGTCAGGTGCGGGCGGCGAACTCTCGGGAATCATCTGGTTCGAGCGCTGCTTCCGATGGGGACACTGACGGCAGCGCCCCACGCCGGGACCGGACTGCTTCGCCACGGCAGCCCGGTCCCGGCGACCCATGACGCATGAGCACAGTGCGACAGTTGTCAGGCCAGAACGTGGTACCGCAGCCACAAGTAAGGCGCGGCCAGCAGAACGGTGACTGCGGTGACCACGGCACCCTTGCGGGTGAACTCCCAGAACGAGATGGGGTGACCGGCCCGCAGCGCGATGCCGAGCACCACCACGTTCGCGCTGGCGCCGATGGCGGTGAGGTTGCCGCCGAAGTCCGCGCCCAGGGCGAGCGACCACCACAGGGCCTGGGCGTGGGTCTGGTTCGGCAGGTCGGCGGCGAGCCCGGCGACCAGGGGGCTCATCGTGGCCACGTAAGGGATGTTGTCGACGACGCCGGACAGCAGCGCGGAGACGAACAGGATCAGCATCGTCGCGAGGAGGGCGTTGCCGCCGGTGGCGTCGGCGGCGAGCCGGGCGAGGTGGTCGATCACCCCGGTGTGGATGAGTGCTCCGATCATCACGAACAGCCCGGCGAAGAACAGCAGCGTTTCCCATTCGACCCCGGCCAGGTACTCGTCCGGCCGCGTGCCGGAGATCAGGACCAGCAGACCCGCGCCGACGAGCGCGACGACCGACGGTGCGAGGTGGAAGACCGAGTGGCCGACGAAACCGGTGAAGACCGCGGCGAGCACGACGCCGCTCTTGATCAGCAGTTTCGGGTCCCGGATGGCCTCGCGTTCGTCGAGAGCCATGATCTCGGCGGCACGGGCGGGGTCGGTGGTGAAGGAGCCGCGGAAGAGCCAGGGCAGCACCAGGGCGAGCGCGGCGACTTCGAGTAGCACGATCGGGGCGACGTTGACCAGGAAGTCGTTGAAGGTCAGGCCCCCGCGGCTGCCGATGATGATGTTCGGCGGGTCCCCGATGAGCGTCGCCGCGCCGCCGATGTTGGACGCGAACACCTCGGCGATGAGGAACGCGACCGGGCTGGTGTCGAGCCGGTCGCACACCAGCAGCGTGACCGGGGCGATGAGCAGCACGGTGGTGACGTTGTCGAGGAAGGCGGAGGCGAGCGCGGTGATCAGGACGAGGAGGAGCAGGACTCGCAGCGGGGAACCCTGGGCGCGTTTCGCGGCCCAGATGGCGGTGTACTCGAACACGCCGGTCTTGCGCAGGATGCCGACGATGATCATCATGCCGAGCAGCAGGAAGATGACGTCCCAGTCGATCCCGGTGTCCCGGGAGTAGAACGCCTCGTCCGAACCCACGACCCCGATGGCCAGGATGACGCCTGCCCCGACCAGCGCGGCCACCATCTTGGGGATCTTCTCGGTCGCGATGAACGCGTAAGCCACCACGAAGACGGCGATCGCGATCGCCGCGCTCACCGCGCCCCTCCGGTCAGCGCAGGGCGTGCTCCAGCAGCCGGGGTGCGGTGATCACTCCGATGAGCTCGCCGGATTCGAGGACGGCGACCAGCGGGCAGCGCAACCGGGCCATCGTGGCCGCGACTTCGACGACGGTGTCGTCGCTCTGGACCACCGGCAGCTCCGGCGGGTGGTCGGGCAGCAGCTCCCGGACCGTGCGGCCGGCGAGTTTCTCCGCGATCCGGTCGGCGGCCGACTCCGACAGCACGCCCGCCAGGGAAGGGTCGTCCTGGATGTAGCGCGGTACCAGGAACGCCACGACCGAGGCCGCGGGCAGGACGGCGTGCGGGCAGCCCGGCCCCTTGGTGACGACGAGGCCCTGCAGCCCGTGCTCGGCCAGCAGCCGGGCCGCGGCCAGCGCGTCCGAGTCGATGTCGACGGCCGGGAACTCCTCGGCCATCTGCTTCGCGTGCATGAGTCCAGAGTATTGCCCGCGGCCAAGCCTGCGGCACGTTCAGCTCCTTTCGTTCGCCTGGAGGTCGTCGCTGCCGGTACGGCCCCCGGGCAGGTTGTCGGGCGGCTCGACCCGGAGCGCGCGGGCCACGGGCACATCGGTCGAGGAGTGCAGCACGATCGACAGCGCGATGGTGACCGCCACGAGGTCGAACACGGTCTCGCTGCCGGGGATGCCGGACTGCAGCGCCAGCAGGCCGTACACCACCGACGCGAATCCCTTCGGGCCGAACCATGCGGCGGTCACTCGCTCCTGCCGGGTCAACGGGGTGCGCAGCAACGACAGCAGCAGAGCGGCCGGGCGGACGAGCAGGATCGCCAGCACCGCGAGGCCCCAGCCGCCGAAGGTGAGGTGCGAGAGCCGGTCGACGGTGATGAGTGCGCCGAAGACGAGCAGCGCGGCGAACTTGGTGATCTCGGACAGCAGGTCGCCGAACGGCTCGAAGCACTCGGCCGCGGTCTTGTCGACGGTCGCCAGCGCTGATCCGGCCGCGAACGCCGCGAGGTAGGGGTTGGCGCCGGTGAGGTGGCAGGTCGCGTAGAGCAGCACCGCGATCGCCAGCGGGCCGAGTGCCTGCAGGCGCGGTTCGGCGGTGAGGATCCGCAACCGCCAGGCCAGCGCGACCACGAGCGGCACGACGATGCCGAGGGCCAGGCCACCGACCAGTTCGAGCGCGACGATGCCCAGGTGCGAGTGCTCGTGGCTCGCCGTGGCGAGGAAGATCAGGACGAACGGCAGTGCCAGCCCGTCGTTGAGTCCGGACTCGACGTTGAGCAGCCTGCGCAGTCGCAACGGGACGTCGGAGCGGCCCACGATGGCCGAGGCGAACACCGGGTCGGTGGGGGACAGGATCGCGCCGAGCAGGAACGCCGTGGGCCAGTCGAGGCCGGTGAGGAAGTGCGCGGGTATCGCGATGCCCGCCATCGTGAGCGGCATCCCGAGGCCCAGGGCCCGGCCGGAGAGCCGCCAGTTCTCCCGGAGCGCGGGCAGGTTCGCACGCTGGCCGTCCGTGAACAGCACGGTGAACAGCGCGAGGTCGGCGAGCGAGGTGACCAGCGGATCCGCGGGATGGACCGTGATCAGGCCCAGGCCGCCCTGGCCGATCAGGGCCCCGGCGAGCAGGAACAGCAGCGCGGTCGAGAGCACGGTCCGGGCCGCGAGCCCGGACAACGACACGCTCAGCAGCAGGACGACGCCGAACGCGAGAACGAGTACCACGAGTGAGCTCCAGGCGTCGGCGAAGAACCCGCTCCGGTCGGAACGGGCCGCCGACCAGACTTCCCGGCACTCCTGCCTGTAAAGATGCCGCAAAAACCTGCACAGTGCAAACGCGCCGCGGAGCTCACCCGGGTAGTGGACTCCGTCATCGGGAGGTCGCGCGATCCCGCAGCCGTTGCCGCTGCGGGACGACGGTGTACTTCGGGTCGTTCGCGGAGTCCCTGCCCGCGTGGAAGATGCCCCAGCGGGTCGCGGCGGAGGCGGCGATGAGCGCGGCTCCGGACAACCGTCGCACCAGGCCCCGGCCGAACACCGCGCCGGTGACCCCGGCGGCCGACAGGATTTCGGCGGCGCGCAGGTACTTGCCGCCCTTGCCGGTGTGGTAGGGCTCGGCGACCATGCCCAGGCGGTGCTCCATCCGCTTGAGCATGCCGATCTCGAGCGCGGCCCCGAGCACGGCGAGGTTCCGCGCGGGAGCGCTTTCCGGGCCGGGTGCGGCGAGGAGACCGAGACCGCCCGCGGCACTCGCGCCCGAACCGACGAAGACGTACGGCATCTCGCGGTACCCGTCGTGCCAGGCGGGCACGGCCGTGTCACTGACGAGCGCGGCGGTGTAGGCGGCGACGGCGGGGCCCAGCGTGGCCGAACCGGCCGTGGCCAGCGCGCCGATCCGGGGCAGCTTGCCGGTCACGGCGGAGAACGCGGCGGCTCCGGCGAGCGGCCCGTACGCGGCGAGCAGCCAGGAGCCGACGTTCATCGGGGAGGTCACCTTCAGTACCCGCAGCATGTTCAGGAACCGGGCGGGGCGGCCGAGGTCGTGCACGAGCGCGGCGAGCGAGAGGCTGATCGCGCCGAACGCCCCGGTCTTGGCCGCCAGCGCGAGTGCCTTCCGGTCCGTGGCCTGCGCTCCGGCGCCCAGCAGCGATGAGGCTCCTGCCAGGCCGCCGAGGAACAGGTAGCCCGGGATGTCGGGGGAGTGCCAGACGGGCGCGTTGATGACGGGTTTGCCGTAGTAGGAGGTGAATTCGGCATCCGGCACCATCGGCTGCTCGCCGCGTTCGCGCCGGCGGCCGGTGGCGACGCCGGTGAGCGCTTCGCGTCCAGGACGTGCGTTCATTTCCGCCTTCCGAGTGTCGTGCCAAGGAACGCGGCCAGTGCGCCGCCGGCGAGGGTGGCGGCGGCGGTGGCCACGTGCCGCCACATCGCCGGCAGGTCGCGGGTGGTGACCTCGGGGTCCGGGGGCAGGCCGTAGACCTCGGGTTCGTCCAGGAGCAGGAAGAACGCGCCGTCACCGCCCACGCCGTCGCCGGGGTCCTCGCCGTAGAGGCGGGCGTCGGTGACTCCGGCGTCCCGCAGCTGCCGGACGCGGCCCTGCGCGCGCTCGCGCAGCTCGTCGAGCGGCCCGAACTGGATGGAGTCGGTCGGGCAAGCCTTGGCGCAGGCGGGTTCCTGACCCTGGCCGACGCGGTCGTAGCACAGGGTGCACTTCCAGGCGCGGCCGTCGTCCTTGCGCTGGTCGATGACGCCGTAGGGGCAGGCGGGGATGCAGTAGCCGCAGCCGTTGCAGATGTCCTCCTGCACCACCACGGTGCCGAGTTCGGTGCGGAACAGCGAGCCGGTGGGACACACGTCCAGGCAGGCGGCTTCGGTGCAGTGCTTGCACACGTCGGAGGCCATCAGCCAGCGGAAGTCCGGAGAGGACTCCGCGCCGGCCATCGCGAGCACGTCGACGTCGTGGTACAGCCCGGGATCCTGCCGGGCGAGGGGTTTGCGTTGCTCGATGAACGCGACGTGCCGCCACGTGTCCGCACCGAGCCCCACGGTGTTGTCGTAGGACATACCGGACAGAGCGATGCCGTCCTCGGGAATGGCGTTCCACTCCTTGCACGCGACCTCGCAGGCCTTGCAGCCGATGCACACGCTGGTGTCGGTGAAGAACCCCATGCGCGGCGGGTGGTCGCGGTAGCCGGTGGCCGAGGCGGGATCGGTCGTGGTCATCTCACATCTCCGTTCCGGTCTCGGCGGTGATCCCGGCGCGCCGCTGGTAGTCCCGCACCAGCTCGACCCGGCGCGGGCCCCGCGGGCGGCGGCCCGGCCGGATGTCGCACGCCGCGGCCTTCGTCTCCTGGATGTGGCTGTTGGGGTCCAGGCTGAGCGAGATCAGCTCGTTGGCGGCGTCGCCGGTGGTCAGCCCGTTCGGGCCCCAGTGGTACGGCAGCCCCACCTGGTGCAGCGTCCGGCCCTGGATCTTCAGCGGCGTCACCCGGTCGGTGACCAGGACCCGCGCCTCGATCGCGGCGCGCGCGGTGACGATCGTGGCCCAGCCCAGGTGCTCCAGGCCGCGTTCGCGCGCCAGCTCCGGCGAGATCTCGCAGAACAACTCCGGTTGCAGCTCCGCGAGGTAGGGCTGCCAGCGGCTCATCCCGCCCGCGGTGTGGTGCTCGGTGAGCCGGTAGGTGGTGAGCACGAACGGGAACACCTCCGCGCCCGGCTCGGTGCCGCTGGGCTGGAAGCGGTTGTGCTCGTGTGGCAGCACCTGGCGGACCGGGTTGCGCTGCTGCGGATACAGCAGGTTGTCGAACGGCGAGTCCTGCGGTTCGTAGTGCGTCGGCAGCGGACCGTCGGTGAGCCCCGCCGGGACGTACAGCCACGCCTTGCCGTCGGCCTGCATGATGAACGCGTCCGTGCCGGTCAGTGCGTCCGGTCCGGTGGCGTCCTCGCCGGGCCGGAAGTCCGGCGGTTTCGTGACCTTGAAGTCAGGCACGTCGTGGCCGGTCCACTTGCCCTGCTCGGCATCCCACCACACGAGCGCCTTGCGCTCGCTCCACGGCTTGCCGTCGGGGTCGGCGGAGGCGCGGTTGTAGAGGATGCGGCGGTTCGCGGGCCAGGCCCAGCCCCACTCCGGGGCGACCCAGTTCTGCTCGCCGCCCGGCTTCCGCCGCGCGGCCTGGTTGACGCCGCCGGAGTAGACACCACAGTAGATCCAGCAGCCGGACGCGGTCGAGCCGTCGTCCTTGAGCTGTTCGTAACTGGACAGCGGCTCGGCCTTGGCGTTCCAGCCGTTGATCTCGGCCAGTACGGCCTCGGCCTCCGGCTCGTCCAGCGGGCCCTTGGTGGGGTAGTCCCACGTCAGTTCGAGCACCGGCCGGTCGCGCTCGCGCTGCTCGTCCGATGTGGACTCGTCCATCGTCGCCGACAGCAGCTTTTCGCGGATCTTGCGGCCGAGGTGGTAGGTGAACCACAGCTCGCTGCGGGCGTCGCCGGACGGCTCGACCGCCTGGTGGTGCCATTGCAGCATGCGCTGGGTGTTGGTGAAGCTGCCGTCCTTTTCGGTGTGCGCGGCGGCGGGCAGGAAGAAGACCTCGGTGGCGATGTCCTCGGTGCGCAGCTCCCCGCTTTCGATCTCCGGCCCGTCCTTCCACCAGGTCGCGCTTTCGATGAGGGAGAAGTCCCGTACCACCAGCCAGTCGAGGTTCGCCATGCCCAGGCGCTGCATCTTCGCGTTCCCCGAGCCGACCGCCGGGTTCTCGCCGAGCAGGAAGTAGCCCTTGCACTTGCCTTCCAGCTGCGCCAGCACCGTCTCGTAGGTGCTGTGGCTGCCGGTGAGCCGGGGCAGGTAGTCGAAGCAGAAGTCGTTGTCCGGGCGGGCCGCGGGACCCCAGTAGGCCTTGAGCAGGCTCACCAGGTACGACCGCAGGTTGCCCCAGTAGCCCTTCCGGGTGCCTTCGGCCTGCACGAACGTGTCCAGGTCCTCGTTCGTGTGCGCGTGAGGCATCGGGATGTAGCCGGGCAGCAGGTTGAACAGCGTCGGGATGTCCGTCGAACCCTGGATCGACGCGTGCCCGCGCAGCGCGAGAATGCCCCCGCCGGGCCGGCCGATGTTGCCCAGCAGCGTCTGCAGAATGGCCGCCGTACGGATGTACTGCACACCGACGGTGTGCTGCGTCCACCCGACGGCATAGGCGAAGGCCGTGGTGCGCTCGCGTCCGGAGTTCTCCGCCAGCAGCTCGCACACCTGCCGGAAGGTGTCCTGCGGAACGCCGCAGATCTGCTCCACCATCTCCGGGGTGTAGCGGGCGAAGTGCCGCCTGAGGATCTGGAACACGCACCGCGGGTGCTCCAGCGTGAGATCGACCTGCGGCTCGGACTGGATCTCGGCACCGCCCGAGCCGTGGGCCTCCCCGCGGCCCGCCTGGCTCACCGAGGCGCCCTTACCGGTGCGCCGGTTCCACTCCTGGTCCCGCTGGCCGGACGCGGCCTGCACCTCGGCGCCGTCGTACTGCCAGGTCTCGGTGTCGTAGCTGCGGTTCTCGCGGTCCAGGCCCGAGAAGACCCCGTCGAGGTCCTCGGTGTCGGCGAACTCCTCGGCGATGATCGTGGCCGCGTTGGTGTAGGCGAGCAGGTACTCCCGGAAGTAGCGCTCCTCGCGCAGCACGTGGTTGACGATCCCGCCGAGGAACACGATGTCCGTCCCGGCGCGCAGCGGCACATGGATGTCCGCGAGTGCGCTCGTCCGGGTGAACCGCGGGTCGACGTGGATCACCTTCGCGCCCCGCGCCTTGGCCTCCATCACCCACTGGAACCCGACCGGATGGCACTCGGCCATGTTCGAGCCCTCGATGAGGATGCAGTCGGAGTTCTGCAGGTCCTGCTGGAACGTCGTGGCCCCGCCGCGACCGAAGGAGGTTCCCAGACTGGGAACCGTGGCGGAGTGTCAAATACGGGCCTGGTTCTCGATCTGCACCGCGCCCAGCGCGGTGAACAACTTCTTGATCAGGTAGTTCTCTTCGTTGTCCAGCGTCGCGCCGCCGAGGCTCGCGATCCCGAGCGTGCGCCGGGTGCGTGCCCCGTCGACCTCCCACTGCCAGCCCTTCGCCCGCGCGGCGATGGTGCGCTCGGCGATCATGTCCATCGCGGTGTCCAGATCCAGCGGCTCCCACTCCGTGCCGTACGGCCGCCGGTAGAGCACCTGGTGCTGCCGGGCCGAACCGGTGGTCAGCTGCAGGCTCGCCGAGCCCTTCGGGCACAGCCGGCCGCGGCTGACGGGGGAGTCCGGGTCACCCTCGATCTGGGTGACCTTGTCGTTCTCCACGTAGACGTTCTGCCCGCAACCGACCGCGCAGTAGGGGCAGACGGACTTGACGACCTTGTCCGCGCCGGTGGTGCGCGGGGTGAGCTCCAGGCTGATCCGGCTCTTCGCCGCGGCACCACGGCCGGTGAGATCCTTTTCGGCCAGTTGCCGGTAGACCGGCCAGTCGCGGATCCGTCGAGTCAGGCCCATCGCTCAGCTCTCCTTTCCCGCGGCGCGCATCTGCGCGTCGGCGCGTACCCGTTCGCCGATCCAGCGGTGCACCGTTTCGCGGCTCGTCGGGTTCTCGTGCGGGGGGTTGACCAGGTCCTGTGCCGTGGGAGGAAGGCCGCGGCTGCGCCGCTCTTCGGGGCTCGGCGCGTCCGAGCCGTCCGCGGGCAGGCCGGTACCGACGAGATGGGCGAGACCGGGCGGAATTCCGAGCCGCCGACCGATCTCGGCGAAGTCCAGGCCCGAGGCGAGGAGGTCCCGCACCTGCTTCCGGGTGGCCATCGCTTCTCCCGTCCCTGTCTCGCACTGCCGATGCTCAGTATCACCGCTATCTTTGGCCTACGCAAAACTTGTCCTGTGCGGCATGTGATCACGAACCGGAGGGCCGGCGTGGAGTTCCGCGACGCATTCCAGCGCATGATCAGCTTCGAGGGGCTGGTGGCGGGCATCGTCTTCGTGCTGGTCGGGATCGCCGTCGCGCTGGCACTGTTGCTGAGCCGCAAACGGTCGGGTGACACGCGCCGCCGCAGCTCTCACCCCGTCGTGGAGATCGGTTACGCCGTGGTGCTGGCTGCGATCGCGGGAGCCATCGCCTACGTCAGTGCCTCGGCCAACAACGACCTGAGCGCTCAGGTGAAGCCCGAGTCCGCGACGACACCCCCGGCGGCGCGCGTCGACGTGGATGCCTTCCAGTGGTGCTGGCGCTTCCAATACCACGAACCGGAGAAGTCGGTCACCGGCAGTTGCGGCGACCGGAACACCGACCTGCCGACGCTGGTGGTCCCGGCGGGTGAACCGGTCCAGCTGAACATCAGCTCCAGCGACGTCCAGCACTCGTTCTGGATCCCGGACCTGCGGGTGAAGGTCGACGCCTTTCCCGACCACACCAACGCGGTGACGCTCACGTTCGATCATGAGGGTCAGTGGCTCGGCCGGTGCGCCGAGTTCTGCGGCTCCTACCACACCGAGATGCATTTCTGGGTGCGGGTGGTGTCGCCACAGCAGTACCAGCAGTGGCTGGCCCAGGGAGGACAGGCGTGACGGCGACCGAGCCGAGAGCGGTCGTCAGCCGTCCGGAGCCGGCGCGGACCTGGCTGAGCACCACCGACCACAAGCGCATCGCGTTGCTGATGACCGCCGTGGCGCTGGTGCTGTTCTTCGCGTTCGGTGCCTTCGCGCTGGTCATGCGGGCCAAGCTGGCGCAACCGGACGAACAGTGGATCAGCAACGAGACCTACGACGAGCTGTTCACGATGCACGGCTCCGGCATGATCTACCTCGTCATCACGCCGCTGGCGATCGCGATCGGGCTGTACCTGGTGCCGTTGCAGGTCGGCGCACCGAACGTGGCCGCGCCCCGGCTGACGATGCTCGGGTTCTGGCTGTACGTGTTCGGCGCCGCGACGGAGCTGTCGGGCTTCCTGA
>NZ_JACHWH010000015.1 GCF_014191255.1 Amycolatopsis bartoniae | reverse complement strand
TGGCACTTCGTAGCGGCGATCCTCAGCGGCCACGAAGCCGCCCGGCGATACCCGGAAGGCCACTGCCTCATCGTCGAACTCTCCACCGACACCGTCGTGCCGGAAGGCACATTCGCAGTCACCGTGCCCTTGTTCACCCAGATCGGCCCCCAGCGGATCGAACTCGGACACGTCGAAGCATGGCTGACCGACCCCATCACGATCGAGCGTCGCACGCAGGGGGACCACACCTACCATGCGGTGACCACCCTCGACCGTCGCGTGCGATACCGACTATCCGACGCCGCCACGTCGGCCGTCCAGGAGGAGAACCATGCCGACGACGAACCGACAAGCGCCTGAGTCTTATGTGCGGCGCTTGCTAGCCGAGCTGGACGACATTCATTCCGCGTACTCAGAAATCCTGTCGGCATCCTCGATCATCAACATCGATCCGAACCGCAGCAGCCGCAGCAGCTTCGCAGTCTTCGTTGGCTTCGCAAGCCGGGGATGGGCGCCGAGTTCGGACGTCCTCGAGGGCGATCGAATGACGCTGCTGCGCCGAGTCCGTGACTGGGAGCCGCGGTACCGACTGCTTTTCCCGCATCCGACTCCAACTGTTGGCGACCGGCTCGACAAGAACATCGGGCTTCTGGAGGCATGGCTGGTTCGGAAGAGTGGAGCGCACGGCGTCCCCTCCACTCTCGAACAGGCCATCCAACAACTCGACGATGTCGTCGCCGACCTCCGCCATTTGACCGATCTGCTGCCAGTCGACGACTACCCGACCCGGCTCACGGTCGACACCAACACACTCATCGACAACCCAGATCTTGCCGCACACGTCGGCGCGCTCGGCTCGAGGTACATGGCGCACCTGCTCCCGGTCGTGCTCCGCGAGATCGATGACCTCAAGCGAGGCGGTCGGAACCAGGACCTACGCGAAGCGGCAAAGCGCGCGGAGAAGCGACTCAAGGGCCTGCGATCCAACGGAAACGTCCGAGACGGTGTTCGCGTCGCCGGCGATGTGTGGGCTGTGTTCGAGCACATCGAGCCACGCAACGACCGGCTTCCCTCCTGGCTCGATCTGACCGTGCCCGACGATCGGTTCATTGCCTCCACTTTGTTGCTACAGTCCGGCCATCCGGGATCCGCACTGTACGTCGCGACCAGCGACATCAACATGCAAACCAAACTCGCCGCCGTCGGACTGCCCTTCATTGAGCTGCCCTAACGGTCGCGATTTGGACGACCGCAACGCGGCCAACTGTCGTACCCGATAGCTACGCTCGTTCCATGAAACCTGAGCCAGCAGCCTCCTCGCTGACGGCCGTATCGTTCGGACGACGGCCGGCCCGCTCGGCGATCCTGGGCGCTTCCGCGCTCACTTCCGACATCGTGGCTGCGACCCACCGCCATCGGGATTCATCGCTCGTCACAGAGATGCACCGCGGGACGCTACGAGGGTTCGTGACCCACCACGTATGGAGCGAGATTTCACGAGTGCTCGAGGACCGTGCACGGGAGAGCGGCGACTTCGATCTGGACGCAGCGCTGCGGCTCTGGTAGAGCCGGTACAACCCGCTGATCTTCACCGTGTGCACCGACGGCCTCCCACTGCCGCCCGATCTCCAGACCGGCCACTCCGGTCGGCAGGTCGTAGGGGGTCAACCAGCCCTGCACCGCCTCGAGCAGATCGTCTTTCACCCTTTCCGTCTCCTCCCGGACGATCTCCTCGACCGACGGACCACCCGGTGACTCCACAAACCGGTGCTCTTCACACCATCGACCGCCGCCTGCCGAGGAGCCTTTTCCAACCTCACTTTGAACAGGGTGGGAGGAGCGCTCATGGCGTTCCGGGACAATGCTCTGAGCGGAGCAGACCGTAGACGAGCACATCGACATACTCGCCGTGGTGGAAGGACCTGCCGCGCATGACCCCTTCCCGGCGGAACCCCAGGCGTTCGAGGGCTTTCTGCTCGCCGAGGTTACCGCCATTGGTGAGGGCCTCGATTCTGTTCGCAGTCGTGCGGCCGAACAGGTAGTCCACAAGCAGCTTCTGCGCCATCGTGCCCACCCCCTGTCCACGATGCTCGGGGAGCACCCCCACGCCGATCTCGTAGGTGACACCCGAGGGGAAGCCGCGGGGCTTCCAGGTGGCGATGCCGATAACCGTGTCGTCGGGCCGCGCGATCGCCACCGCCGCGGACTCGGCGGAGATGTACCCGTCGATCTCCCATCGCTTGCGGCGTGCCCTCGGATCACCGAATCCGGGCCACTCGAACTCGCCGAGCGCATCGGGATCCGTACAGAGGCGGTCGAGAAAGGCGAGGTCGGCCTCGGTGAACGCCCTCAAGTGGACTGTGTCCGGGCGGTTCGCTGGAGTCATGAAGGCCAGTATCGCGCCCGGAACATCCCCCGTCCGGCAGTGAGCACTTCCCAACCTGGTTGCGACAGGCTGGAGTTTGTCGGTCCCCACGTGCTGAATGTGGCGAAACTCCTGGTAGAGGAGTTCACGACCAAGATCACTCGCTCGACCAGGAGCTTGGCCATGCTTGTCTACCCGTCCGCGATTGACCTGTCCAGTTCGCACCTGCGGTTCCTCGCCGGGCACCTGCAACGGCGTCGCCGCGAACGAGGCACTGGGTGGCGCAGGCTACCGGTGTACCGCCAGGCCCTGCTCGTGCTCGCGCACCTGCGCTGCGGGGATACCTACGCACGCCTCGCCGCCAGTTTCGGGATCGGCGTGGCCACTGCCTACCGCGACATCCGCGACGCAATCGACCTGCTTGCCGCGCTCGCCCCACGTTGGCCGACGCGATCCGGCAGGCCCGGCGGATCGCCTTGGTGATCCTGGACGGCACGCTCCTGCCGATCGACCGGATCGCCGCCGACCGCCCCTTCTACTCCGGAAAGCACCGCGAACACGGGATGAACGTGCAGGTCCTGGCCGATCCGCTCGGCCGTCTGCTGTGGGCCTCGCCCGCCCTGCCCGGCGCAGTGCACGACATCAAGGCCGCCCGTCCCCCCGGCATTATCGAGGCGTTGACCGCCGCCGACATCCGCTGCTGGGCCGACAAGGGCCACCGCGGCGCCGGCGGCACCGTCCGCGTGCCCTACTGGGGTCGGTGGGCGAATCTCTCCGCAGGCCAACAGGCGGTCAACCGGCTCCCACACCCGGATCCGGGCCGCCGGCGAGCAGGCCAACGCAGCCCTGAAGGGCTGGCGTCTCCTGCGCAAGCTCCGGTGCAGCACCACCCGGATCACCAGCCTGGTCAAGGCCGTGACGGTCCTTCACAGCGCTACCAAGACGGGAAGTTGAAAAAGGCTCACTGTCTGGGCCGCGCCCTGCCGAAGACTCGAACATGCCCATACTGCTCACCGCTAACTCTCCCGCGGCCGACGCTCTATCACCAGAAGCATGTCGACCCGGATCAACAACCCGTCCGGCAGGACGATTGGCGTGATTGCCGCGGGAATCTGACTAATTGTTAATTCTTGACAGATTTATCATCTTGTTCCGGTCGGTATTCTCAACCTGGCCTTCGCGGTCGCCAACTACGTCCTGGGTCACTGAGTCGCTGGCTCCGGCTTTTCGTCGGCCGCGGCTTCGGCCAAGTACTCGTGCCACTTCAAGACGCGGCCGTCTCCTGTTTGGATGGAGATGTGCTGCACCACTTCGTCTGCTTCGTCCTGGCGGCCTTGGTCAGTTAGCAGGGACGACAAACTCATTGACGCCCTGTCATCGCCAGCGTCGTGGGCTCTGCGTAAGGCCACTTCGGCGCCGGCGAGGTCACCCTGGTCGCGGAGCATCATCCCGATCAGCTGGTCTGCCTCGACAGCACCCCGGCCGTCGACCGCCGAACTTTCCCGCAGTGCCTCGCAGAGGCGCTCGAGGCGCCTCCAATCCTGCTGGAAATAGGCGAAATTGGCGGCCATGTGGATGGCTTCGATGCTGCCCACTTCGAGGGCGGCGTCATACCAGCCCGCCGCGAGGTCCGGACGACCGACGCTGCTGCACACCTCGGCGGCCATATGGAGGGCGTCGAGGGTGTCGCCAGCCTCGAACTCGCGGACGAACCAGTACACCGCTTGCTGCCATTCACCGCGATCGCGGTGTAGTTGGGCCCGTAGCCCAGCGGCGGGGAAGATGCCGGCGTCCGCGGCCTTCTCGTACCAGGACTCCGCCTCGCGGATCTCTTCTCGTTCGGCGCAAAGCCTGGCCAATGCTTGCGCGCCGTGCAGATCACCGGCTTCGACGGCCCGGTGGAAATACTCCTCGGCCTTATCTACACGGCCGTTGTGCTCGTAGAAGAGCCCGAGCCAGAATAACCCTGGCCCATAACCTTCCTCAGCGAGGTAGCGCCATGAGGTGTATGCCGGTTCCGCGAAGCCGAGCCGCCAAGCGGTAAGTCCAACGATGAAATGCCGGGCCGGTTTGTCCTTGGTGAAGGCCAGCGCCGATCGCCAGACTACATCCGGCACGGCCGTGTCTGCCGCCTCGGCGTGATCCACGAGGTAGTCGAATGCCTGGTAGGTTCGGTCGTCGTCGCCCGGTTGAAGAGGGCTCGTCGTCCCGCAACGGAGAGCCGCCGCCCAAGCGATCGCCCGGTCGAAGGATTCCGGCCGGAGCCGTCGGCCACCTCGCTGGTCCAGGTAGTAATCGTGGGCCTCTGCCAGTAGCTCCACCGGCAGGGCGCCGAACAGGCCCGCGCGGGCGAAGTCTACCGCCGCGGCGATCAAGGCAGCGGCTCGGGGTTGGTGATCGGGTGCCCAGGCGTCGCGGTGCGCGGCCACGATCTGCGGCCCGGCTGCCAGGTATTCCGCGATGCCGTAGCTGCCGGCTACGTCGGCGGCGTCGGCGAGCCGGGCATCATCGGTCTCCCCGGCGAGCGCCACTTCGTCCGCGGACCAGACCCGGTCCAGGTGAACCGTCGTGGCTCGTTCGAGCAACCTCGCCTCTGGGCTCTTCGCCGCGCCAATCCCCGAGCGGTCGATGCGGCGGCCGGCCCGCAACGTCGCGACGATGATCATCCGGCGGCCCAGCAGCTGATCGAGCACCGCCGAGGTCAGGCCGGCCGGGCTGAGGAAGCGGTCCAGGTCGTCCAGCCAGAGCACAGCCGTCTCGGGGACCTGGTCGATCGCCGCGCCGACGGCCCCGAGCTGTTCGGCTGTTTCTGGGATGCTCAGAAGGTGGTCGCCCATCAGATCCTGGACCACCTCCGCAGCCAGTCGACTCTTGCCCGCTCCCGACTCACCTGCGATGACGATGAAGCCGCCGTTGTCCTTCACCGTCCGCAGCAGCGTCCGCAGCTCCCGTTCCAGGTCACGCTGCACGTAAGGGGTGGCGATGTCCTGCCCGTCCAGAGGGGCGGCTCGGTGGACACCGAGTTCGGTTAACGTGACATCGCGGGCCATAGGCCAAAGCCGAGGATCGGCGGCCGATGCGCTCGACAGCCGGGGTCGGCGACGCCGGCTCGAAGGTGCGTTCGAGGTGAGCTGGCGCAATGCTTCCGCGCCGTCCGCCTCGAGTCGCTGGCTACTGGGTACCAAGAGCCTCGTGCCGCCCTGGGGGCCCTTGACCAGGGTGGCCGGGGAGACTTCCTGCCAGTGGCAGGTGTTGTTGGCGGGGTTCCAAAGGACGACGACTACCGGGAGGGTGTGGTGCAGCCAGTACTCGATATGCCGGGGCTTCGGCCGGAACCACCAGCCGTTCTCTGCAGGCGAACTGAAGAAGCTCGCGCCGGACTTGATCTGGAGCGCCAGGACACGGCCGGTGGCCCGCCCGTCTTCGACGATCTCGACCTGGGCATCCACGCCGTGGTCACCGGTCGACTGTTCTCGGAAGAGCCAGCCCAGATCTCGTTCGACGCGCAACCGGACGTGCGCCACACCAACGGTCGCTGTCTGGGCTGAAGGCAGGTGCTGCATTCCGACAGGGTAGAGACATCACCCGATAATCCACTGAGTGCCCGTCCGCCGTCCTGTAACCAACCAACAAGTGGGCCGTTGCTCGAATCGGGCATCATGACGCAGAAGGGCGACGGCCAGTCTGCTGCACGATTAGTGACAGTTGTGGTCACGCGGCCTGGCTGGCTGGCGTGGTCGTGATGTTTCGTATTCGATGGGGGTCAATCGACCGAGGGCGGTCTGGCCGGCTGCGGCGGTGGTAGGTGTGTTCAGTCCAGGTGACGATCGCGGTGCGGAGTTCGGGTCGGGTGGACCAGGTGCGCCGGTTAAGAACGTTGTTCTGCAGCAACGCGAAGAAGCTTTTCATGGCGGCGTTGTCTCCCGCGGCGCCGACCTGGCCCACCGAGCCGGTCAGGCCGTGACGCGCGAGCGCACGGACGAACTTCCTGGATCGAAAGTGCGATCCGCGGTCGGTGTGCACCACGCAGCCAGCAACCCCGCTGCGGCGGGCGAGGGCGTTGGTGAGCGCGGTGACAGCGAGACGGGACTTCATCCGGGAGTCGATGGAGTAACCCACGATCCGGTTGGAACAGGCGTCCTTGACCGCGCAGAGATAACAGTTTTCCTTCTGCGGTGCGGTGTTCAGACTGCCAACGACCTCCGACAGTTTTGCGGTTAGACCGTGTTGCACGAGGGTAGGTGGATGCCTTGGCCTGAAGAAACGCGCTTAATCAGCCTCAGCTAAGCGTTAGGGTTAGTGCGCAAGAACGTTTATGGTCTTGCGCACATGACGGTAAATCTCATGCACTGAATCATCGTGGTCAACAAGCACACAGGCGGAAAGGCTTGCTCTGTGTCGGCCAACCAGAAATGCCATTGCTTCGCCGAGTTCATGCGGATCAGGGCAAGTGTTACTAAGCCAGGTGACGTAACTTGGCGGTTTCTGGTCGAGAATCAGAAGTGTTGGGTACCCCGCATCATGGGCTCGCTTCAGTTGCTTGGTCAACTTCAGCGGTACGGCACGCGAGAAGCGAAAGCCCTCCATTCTGAACGGGTCGTAGAACTGAAGGCGTACAGGTTCGACGTCAAAGTCGGAGCTGTCAGGGTGCCAGTAGATGCCTACTTCATGGTCGTACCACTCTTTGTCGGGCCGGACCAGGGCCATGACAGCCCGGTCGTACACGTTGCGCACATAACCGTTCAGCATCCGCCGCCACTCGTTCCGAGACACTCCTGGCAACCGGACGTACGCACGGCAACTCAAGCTGACATGGTGGCCTGCCCGTGCTGCGAGGTCACTAAGCGGTGGCAGGAGGATCTCGCGCAGCTGATTCATGGCAGCAGGCAGCTTCGGGTCGAAACTCCGCGAGGCAAGGCACACGTCAGCCGCCCACGCAGCGTCGTAGCCATCCTCGATGACGCGTATCAGGGCGTCGACTGTCAAGTCGCGCACCTGGCCTGCACGATCGGGCCTGTCTTCGATGGCGAGTGATCTGGAAGGATTGGACAGCGCTGCACACACCAGTTTGAGACACTCGTCTTCCCGATCGTGGGCCGCATCCTTTGGCATGCGAACATCATGCACGCTGGGGAGAACTGGATTGCGAAGCCACACACGGGGCGCCACTTACTGGAACACCGCGCAGAGAACACACCGTCGCTTGCCGTGTTTCCACCCGTAAAGATGCCGCAGGTCAGAAGGAGCGGGGCCGTCCGTTGCCGCCCGGTAGTGACCTCGCCAGGAACCGGCCCGCCCACAGCCTCGACCGCGTCATTAGGTAGACAACGGCAGGCGTGTGGTTAGTGTGCAACTCCCCCCTCGGACACTTCCCATAACCCCAACTGTGCGGGTCGAGATTCGTCTCGGCCCGCACAGTTCGTTTACCCGGGTAGTAGACCAGCTGCAGGCCCAGCTGCTGGTAAACCTCTGCCTTGTCCCCCGGGTCCGCGAGGGTCAGGGCTTGGCGGATGTCGCCCAGGTCTTTGATGAGCTGCCGGATTTCGTCCCGGGACAGCCGTGACGGTCGGATGCTCACCCGAGTCTTGGTAAGTGCCTCCGCGCGCCGGGCCTGGGTCTCTGCCATCCAGCGGGTCACCAGCTGCGGGTCCGCCCCCGCTTCCAAGGCCGCCCGATGGCGCGCCAACGCCTGGTCGCACTCCTCGACCACCCGGCGAGCCGCCAATACCGCCGGTTCCTCGCGCTTCTCAGCCTGCGCCTCGTACAGACTCTCGACGGTCTCAGCCAGCCCGGCTAATCGCGCCCGGCCGCACCCGTCGCGGCGTCCGTGGTGACGACCGACACCGCGAGCCGGGCGAAGTTCCGCACCTACCGGGCCATCCTGGCCCGGACACCCCGGGAGCTGACACGGTCCTCAGCCGAGTCGTCCGGCGACGAGCCTCGACGAGGTCGAGTGTGCGGTGGGTGCAGCCCCACTCGTTGTCATACCAGCCGAAGACCTTGACCAAATCACCCTCGGCCTTGGTCAGGCTTGCGTCGAACACGCACGACGCCGGGTCCCCGACGATGTCACGGGACACGATCGGCTGCTCGGTGTAGCGGCGGCAAGCCCTTCAGTGTGCCTTCGGCCGCCTCCGCGAAGGCCCGGTTGACCTGCCCCGGCACACGATGTGCTCACCGGTTTTGATGTGGGACAGGAAGATTGCGGCTTCGGTTGCCATGCCGGAGCCGAAGGCCAAGGCGGCTTCGGCGTCTTCGAGGTCGGCGAGTTTGCGTTCCAGGGAACGGATGGTGGGGTTGAGGCCGTAGCGGGTGTAGAGGTTGCCCTCGGTGCGGCGCTCGACGACGTCGAGCAGGTCGGTGGTGGAGTCGAAGGCGAACGTGGAGTGCCCGTACAGCGGAGGGTGG
Organism: Amycolatopsis bartoniae; assembly: GCF_014191255.1. Classification (GTDB taxonomy): domain Bacteria; phylum Actinomycetota; class Actinomycetes; order Mycobacteriales; family Pseudonocardiaceae; genus Amycolatopsis_E; species Amycolatopsis_E bartoniae. Next base: position 98,760 of record NZ_JACHWH010000015.1, on the reverse strand, counting down.
ATGGCGCCCTGGGGGTCGCGGATGTCTCCGGCGTGCACGCAGCGGGTGGACAGCTCGGCGCGCTGGCTGTTCAGACTTCGGCTTCGCCTCGGTCATCTATCTCCTGCTTTCCGTTGGGGCGTCGGTGTTCCGTCGTTACCTGGCGGCCGTGATGATCTGGTCGGCGGCACGGTCGATGTCGTCGGTGGTGCTCCAGCGGCCCAGGGACAGCCGTAACGCAGACAGGCCGCGGTCGGTATCCAAACCCATCGCGGTCAGCACTGGTGAGGGTTCGTGGGTGCCGCTGTGGCAGGCCGAGCCGGTCGACGCGGCGATGCCCGGTAGTGCGGCGAGCAGTTGGTGTCCGGTGGCGTGGAGGATGCTGAGGTTGAGGGTGTTCGGCAGACGTGCTGCCATGGGCCCGTTGAGCAGCACACGGTCGGGCAGGCCAGTCGCGAGCCGATCGTGGAGGTGATCTCGCAGTTTCTGCACGCGGTGCTGGTTGCCCACGGCGAGATCGTCGCTCGCCAGCTCGGCGGCGGTGCCCAGTGCGACGGCGAGGGCGACGTTCTCGGTGCCCGCGCGCAGGCCGTGTTCCTGCCCGCCGCCATACACGACGGGTTCCAGCGGGACACCCGAGCGTACGTACAGCGCGGCGATGCCTTTGGGCGCGTACATCTTGTGCCCCACCACGGTCAGCAGATCCACGTCCGCCGTCGTAACGTCGAAGGGGAGCTTTCCGACCATCTGGGCGGCGTCACTGTGGAACAGCGCGCCGCGCTCATGAGTGATCCGGGCGAGGTCTGCGATCGGTTGCAGCGCACCGGTTTCGTTGTTGGCTGCCATGATCGACACCAGCACTGTGCGGGCGGTGATCGCGGCAGCCAATGCGGCGGGATCGACCAGGCCGGAGCCGTCGACGGGCAAGTAGGTCACTTCCGCGCCGTGCCAGCGTTGAAGGGCCGTACATACCTGCAGCACCGCGGGATGCTCAGTGCGCTGGGTGATCACGTGCGGCCGTTCGCGTCCGGCGCCGAGGACTGTGCCGCGGATGGCGAGGTTGTCGGTTTCGGAGCCGGACCCGGTGAACACGATCCGGCCGCCGCTCGCCCCGATCAGCGTTGCAACCTGGGCGCGGGCCTGGTCCAGTGCGGCGCGGGGGCCGTGGCCGTAGTGGTGGTCGCTGGATGGGTTGCCGAACGCGGTGCTCAGGTAGGGCTGCATCGCCTCGGTGACAGTGGGGTCGATCGGTGTGGTGGCGTTGTAGTCGAGGTAGATCGGACCTTCGGCAAGTCCGCTGGGGACGGTCACAAGACGCCTTTCTCCGACGCGGCGACAGGGTTGGGGCGGTGGGTTTTCGGGTGGGTCTCGTACATCCGGACCGCGACGATGACTCCGGACGCGGCGGTGAGCACGGCGACGACCCAGACGGCGGCGCGCAGGCCCCATAGGTCGGCGACGATGCCGGCGAGCAGTGCGCCGACCGCGAAGCCACCGTCGCGCCAAAGCCGATAGACGCCGACCGCGCGAGCGCGCCATGCTGGGTGGGCGACGTCGCCGATCGCGGCGAGCAGCGTCGGGTAGACCATGGCGGTGCCGGCGCCGAGGAAGATGGCGGCCACCAGCCATAGGGTGAAGGTGTCCGCGAGCGCGACCAGAGCGAGCGCTGCGGCCTGGACGAGCATGCCCGCGGTGATGAGCTGCTTGCGGCCCCACCGGTCCGACAGCGACCCAGTGATCAGTTGCCCGGCGCCCCAGACCGCGGGGTAGACCGCGGCGAGAATCCCGATGCGCGAGACCGAGAGCCCGGCGGTCGCGAACAGGATCGGGAACAGGCCCCAGGCGAGACCGTCGTTGAGGTTGTTGACCATCCCCGCTTGGCTGGCAGCCGACAGGGCGGGCTCGCGCAGGCCGGTGTGGCCGAAGACCTGCCGGTTGGTCAGCTCTGCGTGCAGGTGGTCGTGGCGGCCGTCGGTGCGGGCGGTGTGCTGGGTGGCTTCCAGTCGGGCGTGCTCTCGGGTCTCGTGCACGACGAGCCCGGACAACCCGAGGCCCAGCGCGACGTAGGCAGCTCCGAGCAGGAACGGGGCAGGGCACAGCCCGAAGTGCGCGGCGAGGTAGCCGGTGGTCACGGCGGTGGCGGCGACGGCGAGGTAGCCCGCGGCTTCGTTGAGGCCCATCGCCAGGCCGCGGCGGGCGGGTCCGGCGAGGTCGATCTTCATGATCACGGTGGTGGACCAGGTCAGTCCCTGGTTGATGCCGAGCAGCACGTTGGCGGCCACGACCCAGCCCCACGAGGGTGCCCAGATCAGCATCACGGGGACCGGGATCGCGACGAGCCACCCGGCGAGCAGGACGGGTTTGCGGCCGAAGCGGTCCGACCAGGTCCCCGCGAAGTAGTTGCTAGCGGCCTTGGTGACGCCGAAGGCCAGCACGTAGGTCAGCAGGAACGTGTAGCCGGTCAGGTGAAAGGTCTGCTCGGCCAGAAGCGGCAGCACGGTCCGTTCCTGCCCGAGCACTCCGCCAACCAGCGCGTTGACCGTGACGAGGAGGCTGAACTGGGCCAGGTTGGCGCGGATGCCCAGCCGCAGGCTCGCGTCGACGCGGGTCACAGCCCGGTCTCCAAATGCCGGCCGGTCGCTGCCGCCCAGTCCTCCGGGCCGCCCGTCAGCACGGCGAGGTCCCGATGGCCGGCCTGTTCGAGCAGACTCGCCGCGCCCATCGCGCGTTCCCCGTGGCCGCACATCACCACCAGCGGTTCGCTCGGCACCTCATCGGCGCGGCGGAGCAGGTCGCCGAGTTCGAGATGCAGGGCGTCGGGCAGATGCCCGGCGGCGAACTCCGGGGTTTGCCGGATGTCCAGTACCGGGCCCGCAACCTCGTCAGGACCAACCAGTCGAGTAGTGGTGGTGGCATCGCCCGCGACGGTCCAGGCGTCGATGCCGCCGGTGAGTTCGCCAACGAGGTTGGTGTAGCCGATCTTGGTGGCCTGCCAGACGATCTCGGCCGGGTCCTGGTCGGGTCCGCGCAGGATGATCAGCGACCGGTCGTGCGGGGCGAGCCAGCCGAGCCAGGACGCGAACACCGGCCGCAGCGGGATGGACAACGCGCCCGGTACATGCGCAGCGGCGAACTCCGGCACGGGCCGCACGTCGACCAACTGGGCGCCCTCGGCGAGCATCGCCCGCACGCTGACGACGTCGAGCGCCGCCAGCTCTGGGGTTCGGTCGAGGATGGCGGGCCCGCGGCGGTTAATCTCGCCCAGCCGCAGGAAGTAGGGCGGGAAACTGCCCAGCGATCCGAGCAGTGCGGCCACGAAACTGTCCTCGTCCTCGGCGTTCAGCAATGGGTTGGTGGCCTTCTCCTCGCCGATGGTGCTGACCCGGTCGGTGCCGGGCGGGGCCGAGCAGAACGATCCGGCGCCGTGAGTGGGCCACACCGCCACCTCGTCCGGCAGGGCCGCGAGCCGTTGCAGTGAGGCGTACTGGGCGCGGGCCAATGCTTCGGTCTGCTCGGGTGAGACAAGGTCGGTGCGGGCCGCGGAGCCCACCAGCAGGGAACCACCAGTGAACACCCCGATGGGACGGTCACTGTCCAGCAGCAGGAACGACAGATGCTCGTGGGTGTGGCCCGGCGTGCCCAGGGCCCGCAGTCGCAGGCCACCCAGGTCGACCTCGTCGCCATCGCGTAAGCCGCTGTGGGTGAACTCGCGGTGCCCGGTCGCCGAGGCCAGCACCCGCGTGCCCTCAGCCGACGACAGCTGCCGGGCGCCGGACAGGAAGTCCGCGTGGAGGTGCGTGTCGGCGGCGAACGCCATAGTCAGCCCACGCCGTTGCGCGGCGTGCAAGGTCGCGCGCAGGTCGAGGCTGACGTCGACCACCATCGCCCGGCCGTCGCCGAGATCGACCAGGTAGGCCGAGTTGCCTAGCCCTTCGTCGACGAACGGAACCACGTCGATCGTGCTCATCGGCTCCTCCTTGACTCCGCACCGCCGGGGACTACGCCTCTGTTCTACACTATTCCAGAGATGATTGGAGAAACATGGGTGACCGCGACGCGAAGAGTGCCTTGTTCGACCTGTTCGCTCAGGTCGGCAAGGCGATGAGCAGCGGCAAGCGCCTGGAACTACTCGACCTGCTCGCCCAGGGCGAGCGGACGGTGGAGGCACTCGCACGAGCCGCGGAACTCGGGCTGACCACGGCCTCGGCGCATCTGCAGACCCTCAAACGGGCCAACCTGGTGGCCACGCGCCGGGAGGGCACCAAGATCTACTACCGACTCGCCGGTGCCGATGTCGCCGCGCTCTACGCACTGGTGCGCAGCGTGGCCAGCGAACACCTGGCCGAGGTGCAGGCCGCCCGCGACGCCTACCTCGGACCGGACACCGACCAGGTCACCCGCGAGGAACTGCTGCGGCGCGTCGACTCGGGGCGGGCCATGGTGATCGATGTGCGGCCTGTCGAGGAGTACGTCGCCGGGCACATCCCCGGAGCGGTGTCGATTCCCGTGGAGCAGCTCGCGGAGAGGTTGGCCGAACTCCCGCTCGATCAGGAGATCGTCGCCTACTGCCGCGGCGCGTACTGCGTGCTCGCACATGACGCCGTGCGACTGCTCACCGCGCACGGACGAGCGGCCCGCCGGCTGGCCGACGGGATGCTCGAATGGCGGCTGGCCGACCTCCCGGTCGCCACCTGACCATGCCCGCCCGCGTCGCGCGGGAGACGTCGCTGCTCAGTCAGCGACACCGGTGGGTTTGCGCGCGCTGAGGCGTTCCACAGTGCCCGCCTTGAGGCGTTCCGCCCGTTCCACGATGAAGCCGGCTTCCTTCACCAGCGGTAGTGGTCGGCGGGTCTGATAGTCGCCCAGCATCCGAACCATCAGCTTCTCCAGCAGCCGGTGGCCCCACCAGATCAGCTTGTGGTGGCTGCCGATGTGATCGAGCAGGAGCAACCTGCCGCCGGGCCGCGCCACCCGGTACATCTCCGCGATGGCGACACGTTCATCGGGAAATCCGCACAGGCACAGCGTGCACACCACGGTAACGGCGGCGCCGGTCGAACCAGACAGCCGCGGAAAGTCGCAGTCAACCGCGGACGGAATTTCGATTGAATACTGTACGGACCTCGCCGGTGACTTACCGCGTACATTCCTCAAATCAACATTGCGAGTTCAACCGCAGACGAATACGAAGGACCAGGTCACGCACCCCCTCGTCGAGCCTGGAACCTGGTGTGAATGCAGGACGTGCCGCCCCGTGGACTCGAACGCACACCAGGAGCCCGTCGTCGGCTACCTCGCATCGACACGCGGCTGTTCGGGCGCGTATGACAGCTCCTCATGCAATCCCGCATGCAAACACAATGAATCGAACTTCATTACCCGTCGCATAATCTTTGCGGACTGTACGCCAGTTTCGCGCGAGCCGAATATATCACTTGCAATTGCGCTGGAATTCAAATATAGTTGCTCGCATGAACACGCATCCCGTCCATGGATGCCACGAAACGGCGCTCGAGTCCCCCTCGGACACAGTTTCGTGGCAACCGTGCCACATCTGACGTATCAGTGCCAGAAGGCACTTCAACACCACGCCGTGGCCTCTGAGCCGCGGCTTCGTGCTTTCCGGCGGTGGTCATCGTGACCGGCCCCGTCATCACTCCCCTGGCCGTCCCGTCCGCTGCTGCGCGGGCGAAGATCCCGATTCAGATAGCGGGCCGCCGGGTTCTGCCGCTACCGACCTTGCCGGCACCACGCACGAACGATGTCGTGTACGGACTGTCCAGGCTGGACTGCCGGGGCCGGATCGCTGATCGTGCCGTCGTCGCCGCGCTCGGCTGGCGCCCCGGCACCCTCCTGGGGGTGGAGCACCTGTGGCACATGCATGAATTCGATGATCGCATTCCCCTCGGGCGGCACCGTGAGTGGGAAAACGCCTTCGGGTTGCCGCGGTGGATCCCGGTTCCACCACTAGGGCCTGTCCTCAAAGCCAGATGAGCAGTGTGGCGAGGTCGATCATGCTCCGGTAGGAGGTGGTGGTCTTGTCGAAGCGGGTGGCGATGGCGCGGAACTGTTTGAGGCGGTTGAAGCAGCGTTCGACGATGTTGCGGCGCCGGTAGGCGACCTGGTCGAAGGCGGGTGGGCGGCCACCGGCCCGGCCGCGGCGCAGCCGGTTGGCTTGCTGGTCACGGCGTTCGGGGAATGGTCGCCGGGATGTGCCGTCGGCGCAGGTAAGAACGGACGGCTCGGCTGGAGTAGCCCTTGTCCGCCAGAATCCGGCTCGGCCGTAGGCGCAGCCGCCACCGCACACCGGCAGGTAGGAACACCGTTCGCTGAAACACTCTTCGGTGCGCTTGTACACGTTCATCTGGTCGTCGTATGCAGCCCTGTCATAGTCGTCCTCGAGCACCGACCCGACGGAGAACTCGGGACGCCCGACGAAGCTGATGCACTTGTAGATGCTTCCTTCGGGGCCTAAGGGACGTCTCGTAACTGGTGTTGTGGTTGGCGGGGCTGGTGTTGCGGTGAGGAGGATGTTGTGGAGCGGCGCGATTCCCGAGACTGTGTCGGCGAGGGTGCTCGCGGCGCGGCGGTAGTCGCGGAGGATTTTGGGGTTTTTTTATCCGGGACAGGACGTGCTCGACGCGAGCGCGGATCTTGGGGGTTTGTGGTAGGGCATGACGACGTCGGGATTGCCTTGGTATCCACCATCGGCCATGACCGGCCGGTCGGCGAGTTGCTCGGCGATGCCGGAAGTCGCGGTAAACGGTGCAGTCGTTGCGGCTGCCCGGTTGGGGGTCACCGGTGGCGATCACCAGCCGGGTGTTGGCGTCGATGGCCTGCACGTTGGTCGAGTAGCGGTAGTTCTTCGACGGGGTGGCCGGCCAGTGATCCCGGGTGGGGACCAGGGTGCCGTCCACGATCGCCACGGAGTCGACGCGGCGTTTACGGACCGGGGCCAGCGCCAGCAGCGGTCCGATTGGGTCAATGACCCGATGCGCCGAGGAATGCGCCACCCCGAACACGGCCCCGATCTGCCGCATCGTCAGATTCGTCCGCCAGTAGATCGCGACCAGCCGCACCCGGTCGGCCAGCGGCAACGCCCAGGGCCGGTCCGGGCGCCCGTCCGCGCTCTTGTCACCGCCCCGCTTCGCGACCAGCCGCACCAGTTTCCGGAACTGTCCCGGCTCCAGACCGGTGAACAGGGCAATCCACTCCGCCCGAGACGCCGTGATCGCCTGCACCACAACAACATGATCAACTATCCGCCGGGCTGGACCGACACCGGGTTACGAGACATCCCTTAGCCCGACAACGTCCGCAGGCCGGTCCGAGAATGCCGCGGCCCTGCCCCGACCCCGACCCCGGGCCGGGCAGTCCAGCAACCGACCGACGCGCCCACAGAGATGTGGCCCACATCACCGCTCAAAAACCTGGTGTATCCGTTTTTCGTCCTCGACCATGTTCCCACCGCCCGGAAAACGTTCGGCGGATCAGCAGACCTGACGATTGAAACGATTTAATCCACTGGTACTCAACGGAGAGGCCCCCATGTCCAGCACCCCATCGCGCAGACGCTTCCTGCAGGCAGCCGGGGCGGTCGTCGCCGCCGGGACGTTCGGTGGCACCGCATTCAGCAGCGCCGTCGCGGCGGCGGGCAACGGCAACGGCGTGCCGGCCTGGTTCCGCAACCCCGCCCTCGTCGCGCGTCCGAAGTTCCGGTGGTGGTGGCCTGGCGCGCTGGTCGACAACACCGAGATCGCCGCCGAGGTCGAGGCGATGGCGGACGCCGGTTTCGGTGGCTTCGAGATCGCGGACGTGTGGGACAGCGTCAGCGGCACCGGCGACGAGACGATCGACCCGGTGCGGTACGGCTGGGGCACGCCCCGCTGGAACTCCGCTGTCGTCACCGCACTGCGCACCGCGAAGAAACGGGGCCTGACCGCGGATCTGACGATCGGCCCGCACTGGCCGTCCGCGATCCCCGGGCTGACCCCGGACGGCAAAGGTTCCGCGAAAGAACTCATCCACGGGGTGGCGGCTGTCGCCGCCGGTGCCACTTTCGACAGCGCGCTACCGGCCCCCGCCAAGGCTCCCAGCGGCGTCACGACCGGCAATCCGAGCCCCGTCGTCACACCGGTACTGCACGCCGTCCTTGCCGCGCGCCTACAGGAAGGCAGCACGGTGGCAGACGAAGTGATCAAGTTGGACGAGAGGTCGGTGACGAACCTGACGTCCACTGTAGACAACGGCAGGCTGCGTTGGACCGCGCCGCAGGGCGGCTCGTGGGCGTTGGTCGCGCTGTGGACCCGGGGTACCGGCCAGATCGTGAACATGTACGACGCCAAGAAAACCGGCGACGCATCGCCGGTGACCTCGCCGCAGTCCTACGTCGTGGACCATTTCGGGCCGGACGGCGCGCGAGCCGTCATCGACTACTGGGACAGGGACCTGCTGACGGCCGAGATCCGAGGTCTGCTCCGCCAGGTCGGCGGGGCCGTCTTCGAGGACTCGCTGGAACTCAAGACCACCGCGCACTGGACACCCAGCCTGCCCGCCGAATTCGCCCGGCGGCGCGGTTACGACCTCACGCCGTACCTCCCGCTGCTGATCGGGACGTCGTTCTCCTACGGCGACACGGTGACCAGCCGGGTGCGCTTCGACTACCAGCAGACGCTCAGCGATCTGTTCCTCGACAATCGCGTGCTCAAGCTCAAGGCGTGGTGCAACTCCCTGGGGCTGCAGTTCCGCAACCAGCCCTACGGCGCCAGCGTCGACTCGATCCTCGCGGCCGCACGCACCGACATACCCGAAGGGGAGTCCCTGGGCTTCAGCGACCTCGACAGCTTCCGCGCACTGGCCGGTGGTGGCGCCCTGGGCGGACGGCCCCTCCTGTCGGACGAAGCAGGGGCCTTTTTCAACGGCGCATACAACACCACCTGGAAGAAACTCGCCACCACACTGGGCGCCAACTACGCGGCCGGGGTGAACCAGGCCGTCATCCACGGTTTCGCCTACTCCGACGCGCCCGGCGCGCAATGGCCCGGCTTCGCCGCGTTCAGCCCGCTGTTCGGCGGTTCGATCAGCTTCGCCGAAGCCTGGGGGCCACGTCAGCCGTCCTGGACCCACGCCACCGACGTCTCCGCATACCTCGGGCGTCTCCAAGCCGTCCTGCGCACCGGCACACCCCGCGTCGACATCGCCATCTATCACCAGGAGTTCAACGCGTCCGCCGACGCGCCCTTTTTCACCGACACCGGACTTCGCCGCGCGGGCTACGCCTACCAGTTCCTCAGCCACGGCGCGCTGGCACTCCCCCAAGCCCGGGTCAGCAACAAAGTACTCGTTCCGGGCGGACCCGCGTACCGCGCGCTCGTGCTGAACAACCAGACTACGATGCCGGTGACCACCGCGAAGACACTGCTGGACTTCGCACGCCGCGGCCTGACCGTCGTCGTCATCGGCGACATCCCGGCCGCAACGCCCGGCTACTACCGGGCAGCATCGGAAGACGAGGAACTCGCCGATGTCATCCGCCAGCTCCTCGCCCAGCGGACCGTCCTCAAGGTGTCCACAGAGGCCGATGTCGCCGCCGCGCTGTCCCGCGCGGGAATAGTCCCCGACTTTCACCCCAGCTCTGGGACCGACCTGTTGTCGGTGCACCGCGCCGACGGCGCGACCCACTACTACTACTTGCACAACGCGGGCGCCGCGGCGACCAACCAGACCGTGTCACTGGCCGGCAGCGGCGTCGTCTACCGATACGACCCGTGGACAGGCGACGCGGCGGCACTCCCGAGCACCCGGGCGAACGGACGGACACAGGTATCCGTCCAATTGGTACCGGACGAAGCGACGGTGCTCGTCGTGCGCCCCGCCGGGCAGGCCGGACCGGTGCAGACCGACTCGGGACCTTCACTCACCCTCACCTCCTGGTCACTCCAGGTCGAGGACTGGCGACCCGGTGCCACGGCCACACAGACGACGAAGACCGTGCACGATCTCCAGCTCACGCAACTCACCGCCTGGAGCTCCCTCGACGAGCTCGCGGACGTGTCGGGCATCGGCACCTACACCACCACGTTCCCACTGCCATCGACCTTCACGCGCGCCGCCGGCGTTCGGCTGAGCCTTGGTGCCGTCTTCGATACCGCCCGCGTGACGCTCAACGGTGAGCTACTGCCACCGGTCAACGTGTTCAATCCGGTGCTCGATCTCGGAAACCGGCTCCGGAACGGGAAGAACACGCTCGTGATCCAGGTCGGCACCACCCTCAACAACCGGCTCCGGGTCAGCAGGCCGGACCTCTTCGGCGGTAACGCGCGCCAGGACTACGGGTTGCTGGGCCCGGTCACCCTCGTGCCCTACAACCGCACGACCTGACCCACCGGGCCTCTCACCCTCGCCCTCGCCGGTCCGGCGAGGGTGAGAGGCCCCGCGCTACCGTGTCCCCATGGTCAGCCGAGGGCGCCGGGGCGCGTACAAGGTGGGAGTCGTCCGCCGGGCCAAAATCGTCGAAACCGCGGCGGACCGGTTCGCCCGGGACGGCTACCGCCGCACGTCGATGGCACAGATCGCCGAAGACGCCGAAATCACCGACAGCGGCCTGCTGCACCACTTTCCCAGCAAGCAGCACCTGCTCCTGGCTGTCGTGCAACACCGCATGTCCGACGCGGACCAATGGTGGGAACAGGCCGACCCCCAGGCCGGCGCGGTCGCGACGCTGGCAAGGATGGTCGAAGCCACCCGCCGGTACCTCAGCCGGCCCGGGCTGATCGAGCTCTTCGTGCACCTGATGTCCGAGGCGGCCGAGCCATCCAGCGCTGCGCACACCCTCTACTCGCGACAGTACGAGAACGTGGTGGCAGCCATCGCCGAGCGCTTCCGCTTCAGCGTGAGCACCGGTGACGTGCACGCGGATCTCGACTGCGATGCCCTGGCGAGGGAATGCATCGCGGTCAGCGACGGACTGCAGCTGCAATGGGTCCTCACCGAGGGCCGGCTCGATCTCGCCGGCGCCATCCGCAGCCACGCCGATCGGCTGGCACGCAGCATCACCACGGACGGCAGCGGACTGCCGTCCGAGCACAGCTGAGCCTGCGCCCGGAAACCGGACACCTCCCCGGCAGCCGGCGGCAGGTTCGCGTACCAGCGATCACTGTTCGCGGCGTGCGGCACATCGATCGCCTCCGGGCTCTGGGTGCCGAGTCCGACGGTTCGGCGAAATCGCAGCCAAGCGTGGGTGTCCTGGCATCTCAGATCGCGGGGAGGTCGCTGTGAACGGTGGTTGAGTTCCGGATCCTGAACCGATTCCGGCGCGCGAAGGCGACGTTTGGCGCTTGACAACGATCGCGTGCGCGTTGAAGACTGGGTGCGCCAGCTTGAAACGTTTAAATCCTTGCGTCCTCAACGGAGAGGCCAGTGACCGCGTACGGCACGAACGATGCTGCACCGCATCGGCGGAAGGCGCGCCAACCCGCTCTCGCGGATCCATGGCCGCAAGCGCAGCCGGGCGACGGCAGCAAATCTGGTGCACCACGCGTCCGTCCCCACCCTCGTGTCGTCGACGGCCGATCAATGCCCGCAAGCGATGCGTGGGCGCTGCTCGCGGCTGGCGCTCTAGGCGTCGCCACGGGGAAAAGTCCTCTGTCTGCCTGACTGAGCGGCGATCCGCCCCTCGGTGCAGCCATGCGCGCGGGTGGCGGCCGCGCCGTCGACAGTGACGTTCGGACACAGAAGCAAGAACCGTTCCCCGCCTTGTCCCAGGAGGACTGATGGAAAACAGCAGACCCGGTTTCGACCGGCGAGATTTCCTCAAGATCAGCGGTGGTGCCGGCATGGCGCTGGCACTCTCAGGTGTGGTCGGCGCCGGCTCTGCCGCTGCTTCGCCGGCGAGCATCGCCGACAGGTTCATCCAGGCGCAGCACGCCCTGTTGGACAATCCCGAGGGCAAGTACCGGCCGGGCACGAGGTGGTGGCTGGCCGAAGGGCTGCACACCGACGCGACCATCAAGGCCGACATGAAGACCCTGCACGACATGGGTATCGGCTCGGTGGAGATCGTCTGCATGCCCGAGCCCAATGTGGACAGCAACCTCAGCGACACGGTCTTCGTCACCAACACCACGGGAAAGACTCCCCAGCAGATCTACAGCTGGGGGTCCGACGAGTGGAAGAACGACACGAAGCTCATCATCCAGGAAGCCAACAAGTACGGCATGGGCTTCTCCATGACCAGCGGTACGCACTGGGCGAACGCGAACCTGCCCATCGAGAACCTGAAGTTCGACGACGACGGAGCCGGCAAGGCACTGGGCTACGCCATCCAGACCGCCACCGGCGGGACCGCGTTCAGCGGCACGCTGAAGCGCTCCGCGATGACAGTGGCCGGACCCGTACGCCAGGACCTGATCGCTGTGGTCGCGATACAACGGGCGGAGAACAACACCGGCACGGTCACCGCTGACGGCAGCATCTCCGGCACCATGAGCTACACCGACAAGTCGGTGGTACTGACCGGAAACGTCACCCTCAACGGCGCCCCGGTCACCCAGAGCACGATGAAGGACCCCACCGGCAAAGCCGCCTACTCCCTGAACTGGACGCCGCCTGCGGACACCGGAACCTGGGACGTCTACGCGTTCTGGATGCAGGCCACCGGCCAGGCACCGACGCCCTCGGCCACGCAGAACGTGACGATCAACTACATCGACCCGGCCGGCATGCAGGACTTCATCGACTACTACCGGAACGAGGTGTTCAACGACCACGAGCTGAAGACCGCCATCATCGAAAACGGTCGCGGCGAGATGTACATGGACTCACTGGAAATCTCCACCAGCAACTCCAACGGCGGTGAATTCTGGGGCTCCACGCTCCTGAGCGAGTTCCGGAAACGCCGTGGGTACAGCCTCGAACCGTATCTGCCGCACATCATCCGGCTGGGTTCCCGGGCACGGGACACTTCGTTCGCGACCACCGGCTCCGACCAGGTGCGGGTGAACAAGGTTCGCAACGACTTCTTCCAGACGATCACCGAAATGTACACCGACAACGTTCTCAAGCCGTTGCGGGCCTACCTGCACGACGAGATGAACATGAAGTTGCGGGCGGAGATCTCCTACGGCGTGAACTACGAGATCACCACGCCGGCCCAAGCGGTGGACTACGTGGAGACCGAATCACTCGAGTTCGGGAACCAGCTGGACGCGCACCGGTCACTGGCGGGCGCCGCTCACACTCACGGGCTGCGTTACTCCAGCGAGACCGGGGCGATCAGCGGGAACAACTACACCTGGCCGCAGGACCGGTTCATGCAGATCATGAACACCCAGTTCGCCTCCGGGATCAGCCACACCGTGTTCCACGGCTACTCCAGCATTTCGGGCGCCGACTCCAGTAACCCGTCGGACCCCTGGAACGGCACGTACTGGCCGGGCCACGAAGGCATGTACGCCCGGTTCTCGGAACGGTGGGGTCCGCGCCAGCCGGAGTCCACGCAGTACGCCGACTACATGGCGATGATCGCCCGGACCCAAGCGGTGCTGCAACAGGGCAAGCCGCAGATCGACCTGGCGGTGTTGCGCACCGACTACGCCTACAACAACGGTGCGCCCGCGATCGACAACATGCGGCACCGCAAGGCGGCGTACTTCAAGGATCTGGAACTGCAGGACAACGGCTACACCTACGACTACTTCGCGCCGGAAATCCTGGAAGGCCGGAGTGTCCGTTACAGCAGAACCGAGGGCTTGATTCCCGAAAACGTCGGATACCAGGCAGTCGTCATCTACCAGGACTCCATCCGGCTGAAGAGCGCCCAGGCAGTCTACGACCTGGCCCGGCAGGGGCTGCCCGTGGTCATCGTCAACGGTTTGACCGAGACGTTGAGCTCGACCAGGAACTACCTGAACGCCCAGGCGGCAGTCCACACCCTCGGCAACGAAGGCACCGACGCGGACCTGGCCAAGGTGATGGCGCGCCTGGAAAAACTTCCGAACGTGAGAATGGTCAACGCGAACGTCCCGCAGAGCGCGACGGTACCCGATCCGGGAGCCGCGGACTACGAGACGACGTACTACTACGGCAAGACCGGCGTGTACGGCGCTCTGCAGCGACTCGGGGTACGCCCCCGAGCTGAATACGCGAAGCCGAACCAGACCGTCCTGACGGCCATGCGCAGGACCCAGGACACGGTGTACCTGTGGGCGTACAACTACATGGACAAGCGGGGCGACTACAACAACACGCCGATCGACGCCAAAACCGCCACGACGACCATCAGTGTCGACGCGGTCGGCAAACCCCATCGCATCAACACCTGGTCAGGCGACATCGAGGCACTGGCCACGTACACCACCTCCGGCGGACGGACCTCGTTCGACGTGACTCTCGCGCCCGGAGAAACCACGGTGATCGCACTGGACCTCAGAACCAAGACTGCCGCCCCCCTGCGAAGCACCAACGCGCCGCAGAGCGTCGTGACCGCCGACGGCGCGGCCCTCCTCGCCACTGAATCGGGCACGTACACCGCCACACTGGCCAACGGCTCCACCGTGACCAAGAAGATCACCGTACCGGCCGACGTCGACCTGACCGACGCACCATGGAACCTCATACTCAACAGCTGGACACCGGGCGACAAGAAGACCCTGACCGAAGTTCGTCAGGGTTACACCACCAAGGAGGTCTACTACACGACGAAGAAGACCGACATCGACGTGGGCACGACCAGGCTCATCCCCTGGAACGAAATGACGTTCACCGCCCAGGATCCGGCGTCGGTATCGGGTGTCGGCACATACACCACCACATTCGGTTTGCCCCGCACGTGGAACGCTTCCCACGGTGCCTACCTGAACATCGGCTCCACCGGCGGCGCACTGGCCCAGGTCTGGGTCAACGGGCAGAAGATCCCCGGCTACGACTTCATCACCGGACGCATCGATGTCAGCTCCGCCCTGAAAGCCGGCACCAACACGATCAAGCTCGAAGTATCGAGCTCGCTGCGCAACCAGATGAGGGCGCTGGGCTACCCCAACCTGCCCGCCGCCAACACCGTCGCCGGGGCAGTGGCACCCTACGGCCTGCAAGGCACCATCACACTCGAGACCTTCGCCATCGAAGTGGTCGAGGCTCACCCCCACAAGGACGGGCGGTGATCGTCCCACCGCCCTGATCGCCACGACCAAAGGGGTGGGTCCCGCCGCTCACCAACGGCGGGACCCACCCCCTGCGGATACGCGCAAACCCCTGGTCAAGGCGATCTCCGGCCGCCACAGCTTTCCCTCGGACGCTGTGCGGGGCAGTACCGCGTCGTCCCCCCGGCGAGATTCGGCACGTCCCGGCGAGAGCTCAACGCCATCGCGCCGTCGTTTGACGAACCCGGCCCCGCCGGATCAGGGTCGAGTCCAGTCCGGACGTGACCGCTGCGCCCGCTGCGGCGTCCGAGTGGTTCCTGGCGATGGTGACGGAGTTCTGCACCCCGAACGGCGCCGGCGTCCAGGCACGTGCCGCACAGCTCCAAGCGGTGATCCGCTGAGAGCGCGGGACCGGCCGGGGCTGGGAAGGGCCTGAACTCGGAACCCAGGACCGGCACCGCCAGGCTGGCCCGAGTGCGGGGCTGCGGCGGGTCTGGTCCTTGCTCGGTGAGCATGGGTGGCCCCGACGGGTCCTACCTGACCTTGCCCATAGCGGGTCGACACACTCGCCGAGGACCACGGCTATTTCTACCAGTGCGCCGACTCAGCAGCTTCCGAGCCGAGCGTATTCGGTGCTGCCTCGGGGCATGGAGAAGGCGGCGCCGGAAACCGGCGCCGCCCTGGGGTGGATCGTCAGGGGGTGACGATCACCTTGATGCGACCGATGTTCTCGACCTGCCAGAAGGGGCCACTGCTGCCCTCGCGGTTGGATTCGACCTTGAGACCGGCCGTGTAGGTGCCGGGCTCGCTGTAGGTGACGGTGTGCTGTACTCGCACCTTCGTGCCCGGCGATGCCAGCACCTCACGGGAGAACGTGCCGGTCCCTTCGGGATCCCATCCGGCCGGCCCGCTGCGCGATGTCCTTCATCGTGGCGGCCCGGTACCCCGAGGCAGCGAACAGCTCCGCGGTCGCGTCGAGGATGTGCTCCACGCGCCCAGCGGTCTTCGCGTAGGGACCTCGCACCTGATTGCCTGCTGTCACCCCGAAAGGATACCGCCGGAAGGCCGCCAGTTCGCCAAAAGGTGAACCGCGTTTCAGCTTTCGGGTGTCGCCGCCCGTTGGGCGCGCTGGGGGCGGCGGCGGGGCGGACCAGGACCGTGCCCGGGTCTTGCGTTCCACGACGGTGATGAGCGCGTCCGAACGGCCGGTCGTGGACCTCGACCGGGATCTCCATCTTGTTCTTCTCCGTGCGACGAGCCGCACCGCTCAGAACCGCAGCACGATCCGGCCCCGCACCCCGCCCCGCGCCAGCTCGTCGTGCGCCGCGCTCGCCTCCGCCGCGTCCCGCACGCGTGTGTCGAGCGGGCGCAGCGCCCCGGCGGCGGCCAGGTCGCGCACCCGCTCCAGCAGGTCGCTGCGGCCGCGATCGCGGGTGACGAGCACGTGGTGCCGTTCGATCCCGCGACCCGGCGAAGTCCGCCGGGGCCGCACGCAGGCCAGGGCCCCGCCGTCCCGGATCGCGGCGTCCACCAGCTCGTCCTGCACCGCGCAGTCGACGAGCCCGTCCACCCCGTCAGGCTGGACGGCGCGCAGGTGCGCGGCGACCGCATCCCCGCGCTCTACGACGTGGTCGGCGCCCAGCGCCCGCACCCGCTCGGCGTCCGCGGGCGCGGCGTCGGCGAGGACCACCAGCCCTGCCGCGCGGGCGAGCTGGACCACCAGCCCGCCCACCGCCCCGGCCGCTCCCGTCACCCCGAGCGTCGCGCCCTTCTCAAGGCCAAGTGCCTCCAGTGCGAGCGCCGCCGTCATCCCGTTCATCGGCAGGGTCGCTGCGCCGGCGAAGTCGAGGTCCGCCGGGATCACGACCGCCTGCTCCGCGGGCACGACGACCTGTTCCGCGTAGGCCCCGGTCGGCGAGTCGAACGGCGAGACGATCGCCATGACGCGGTCACCGGGGGCGAAGGGCACGCCCTCACCGGCCGCGCCGACGGTGCCCGCCGCCTCCATACCCGGGACGTGCGGCGGCGTCCGGGTGCCTAGGGCATCGGACCGGGCTCCCGCCCGGAACACGAGGTCGGCCGGGTTGACCGTCGCGGCCGCCACCCGGATCCGGATCTCGCCGGGACCGACCGCGGGGACCGGGAGGTCGAAGGCCCGCAGGACCTCAGGCCCTCCGAAAGTGTCCAGACCGATGGCGCGCATGGCCCCGGCTCCTCTCTGTAGATCTGTCAGATCTGTGAGATCTGTTGCGAAGACTAGGACTCGACACCGGCGAAGGCCCGCTCGGCCACCCTGGCGTCCCAGTATTCCCGCCGGAGCGTCACCTTGTCGTCCCGCGCCTTCACCACGCACATAGTGGTGGTCGTAGGCGCCACCGTTGCCGCGCAGCACCGAACGGCCCGTCCACTCCACGAAGTAGTTCTCCTCCTCGTCGGTGGCGAACGCCTCGACGTCACGTGCGGTGAAGCACTCGAAGGGCCGGGCATGTTCGGCATCCCACCGACGATGGCCTCCTTCCCGACGTACGACGCCGGGAAGCCCGCGGGTACGAACGGCCGCTCCGTCATGGCGTCGGTGAGCTCGTGCACCTTTTGCTTGCCGTCCACGGTGATCGTCATCGATCCGTCCTTTCGGGAGGGTGTTCAGCGCGGGAGGACGCGGGCACGGAACCCCCGCGCCCCCGGTACTTTCCGAACGAGACGCCAGCCCCTCGCTACACCTGGCGGAGGCTCACGGTCTCGTCGATCCACCGCAGGGCCCGGGCGAAGAACTCCGGGGCGTTCGGCGCGAGGTCGAGGTCGTGCCCGCTGCCAGCCAGGGCGAACGGCGTGACCGAGCGCGCGACGGGATACCGCGGTCTCTCGGCAAGGGCCACTCCCCCGGCGGTCGCGCACGGCCCGATGGCGCAATGGAAGATGCGCTCCCCCACTGCCCTGCGCGAGCAGCACCGGCGCCACGCTCAGGTCGGACTGCACGCCCGCCATGGCGGTCGGGAAGGTCGCGAGCTCGCCGGGCGGTGAGCCGCTCGAACGTGATGGTCACCCGACCGTGGGCGTTCATGAAGTCCGCTAGGAATTCCGCTTGACCGGAAAGTCCCAGTAGCTCGAGTCGTACGTCGCGCCGGGCACGAGTAGCGGCGCCAGATCCGGGGTGTCACCGCCAGGTACGCAGAGCCGGACGGCCACCGCCTGGGCCGTGGGCAGGCCGGGCGCGAGCGCTACCGGAACCCGGTCATCCCCCACGTTCGTGCGGCGGCCTCCGTGCCGGGTGGCCGTACGGCCGCGACGGTCGCCAGCAGCACAGCTGCCGCACCGACCATACGTCGAATCCTCGGCCTGACTGCCTCCATCGTCGTCGGCCGGCCGGTCCAGAACCGTGAGGACACTTTGTCACCCAGTGACGGTCAGTCCAGGGCCACGTCTACGGTTTCGATCGGTTCACCCGCGACGCGATCCGGGTCGTCGCATCGTTCATGCGCGGGAACGCGGCAACCGGGTTTCGCACACCGGAAAACCACGCGGTGCAGCGCAATCCGCCGATCGATCCGCCCGGCCCGGCGCCGCGGCCTCGTCGCTGCGTGTGCCCGCCTTACTGGTGCGCGGCGGCGAATCCGGCGTACTGAGCACGGATGACGCGGCACGCTTCCTGGAACTGGTCCCCCACGCCGTTTTCGACACGGTACTCGACCACCAGGTTATTGAACACTGCGTCACGCGCTGACACCTCTTATACCAAAGACCGCCGCGGGCTATCGTCGAAGCGACGCGTGATGCCGGTGACTGCCACGACGAGGTGGAGGCCCCCATGAGCTCAGAGGACCCCGGTGTGCTGCGGATCGTGGATCATTTCGACCGGCTGCTCGAAGAATGCGCCGATCTCGCGACGGTGATCCGCGAAACCGCGGAATTCGGCGGTTGTGCCGTCGGTTTCCGCTTAGCCGAACAGGTACTGTGCAGCGAATCAGCACCCCGCGCGCGGCAGGCCGGGCCCGCCGAGACGATCACACACCGATTGCCGTCCGGCGCCGAGGTGTGGTTGACGCGCGGCGGCCGCGTTTCGGCGCTGGACGCGGTGTTGCTCGACCGGCTCGCCGCGACATGCCGGATCGTGCTCGGCCGCGCCCGGTGGGAGCCACCGGTCCTCGGCGACCCGGCGCTGGTCGAGCTCGTCGTCAACGGGACCGCTGACGAGGTGGACCGCTCGCGCGCGCTGAAGCTGCTCGGCTACGAACCGTCGGCGCCGCTCCGTGTGCTGGCGATGATGGCCGACGAGAAGAGCGCCCACACGGTCGCGGAACGCCTCGGTGGCCGTACCGGCGGGACTCACCTCGCCGGGCTCGGCCGGCTGCACATTCTGACCACCCCGCTCGAGGTGCCCGCCGACCTGGCGGTCCCCGTCGGTACGCACATCGCGGTGGGGCCCCGGCTCGCGGGCCTCGAAGCCCCGCGGTCCTGGCGTGCGGCACGCGCTCTGCTGAGGTTCACGCTCCCCAGCACCCACGAGTCGCCGCCCTATTCACCGGAGGAAGCGGTGATCACCGATATCGACGACGTCGGCTGCTTCACGCTGCTGGCTCGTTACCTGCCCGTCGAAGCGATCTCGGAGGCCGGCGAGGTGCCGGTGCTGGACGCGCTCGCCGCGGAGCCCGGCGGGGACGAGATGCTGCGCCTGCTGGAGGTGGTGGCCGCGACCGAGTCGTTGCGGAAGGCCGCGGCCATGCTGCACCTGCACCACAACTCGGTGCGGCTGCGCGTCGGCCGGGCCCAGCGCATGCTCGGGTTCGATGTCACCGCACCCTACGGGCGGGTCCGCCTCATGCTCGCGCTCGTCCTCCGCAGGCTCCGCGACTCCGAAGCACCGCCGCTGTGACGGTCCGATTGGCGCGCAGATCCCCTGCAGAGCGGACCAGCTGTCCAGTGACTGGCGTCACAGGTCGTCTCATGCTGGATCTTACCCGGCTCGACGACGCACCGGGGAACGCAGCAGAGAATGAGGAAACCTATGGCACTGGACGAGGCAACACAGTCGTTCCTCGCGCAGATGTCCGCCGCGGGCGGCAGTCCCCTCCACGAACTCGACCCGGTCACCGCGCGGAAGGCCAGCGCGCTGCCGGAGGAGCTGATGGGAGCCGGGCCCGAAATGGCGCGGACCGAGGAGAGGACACTGGCCACCGCCGACGGCGGCGTGCTCGGGATACGCGTCCTGGTACCCGGCGACTCGCCCGCCGGCGTCGTCGTCTACTACCACGGCGGCGGCTGGGTGATCGGCGACATCGACCAGTTCGACACCCTCGGCAAGGTACTCGCGGACCGGACCGGCTGCGCCGTCGTTCTGGTGAACTACCGCAAAGCCCCCGAACACCCCTACCCCGCCGCCGTCGAGGACGCCTGGCAGGCCCTGAACTGGGCACACGACAATCTCGCCTCGACCGCGGGACGCACCCTGCCGCTGATCGTCGCCGGAGACTCCGCGGGCGGCAACCTCGCGGCGGTGATGGCACAGCGAGCCGCGACACGGAACGGCCCGGACATCGCGCTCCAGGTGTTGATCTATCCGGTCACCGACGCCGACTTCGACCGTCCCTCGTACGTGGACCCGCAGAACCAGCTGTTGCTCAGCCGCGACACCATGATCTGGTTCTGGAACCACTACGCCGAGCCCGCTCGCCGCACCGAACCCGAAGTGAGCCCGCTGCGCGCCGACGACCTGTCCGGGCTACCGCCCGCGGTGGTGATCACCGCCGAACACGACCCGCTCCGTGACGAAGGCCAGGCTTACGCCGCGGCGCTGGAAGCCGCCGGGGTGCCGGTGCACCACCGGCAGTTCGCCGGGCAGATGCACGGCTTCTTCACGATGGTCAACATCCTGCCGGGCAGCGCGGCCGGCATCGACTTCGTCGCCACGGAGATCACCGGGCACCTGCGCGACGACACCGCCGGACGCTGAGGGGAGACAAGATGACCGACTACGACTTCGACGCTTGTGTGATCGGGGCCGGGTTCGCCGGCATGTACATGCTCAAACGGCTGCGCGACGCCGGTTTCACCACCCACGTCTTCGAAACCGGCGACGACGTCGGCGGCACCTGGTACTGGAACCGCTACCCCGGCGCCCGTTGCGATGTGGAGAGCCTCTACTACTGCTACAGCTTCGACGAGGAACTGCAGCAGGAATGGGAATGGAGCGAGCGCTACCCGGCGCAGGAGGAGATCCTGCGCTACTGCCGGCACGTCGCCGACCGCTACAACCTGCGCGCCGACATCTCCTTCTCCACCACTGTCGAATCCGCCGTCTACAGCGACGACACCGGCCTGTGGACGGTGCGCACCACGACCGGCGGGGAGGTCACCGCGCGTTACCTCATCAGCGCCGTCGGCTGCCTCTCCGCAGCCAGGGTGCCTGAGTTTCCCGGGCTGGACGCCTTCCGCGGCGAGACCTACCACACCGGACGATGGCCGCACGAGGGCGTCGACTTCACCGGCAAGCGCGTCGCCGTCGTCGGCACCGGCTCATCGGGCATCCAGGCCATTCCGGCCATCGCGCGCAACGCCGAAGACGTGACCGTTTTCCAGCGGACGCCCAACTACAGCATCCCGGCGCGGAACCGCCCGCTGGATCCGGCCGAGCAGGCGAAGGTGAAGGCGGACTACCCACGATTGCGCGCCGAAGCCCGGATGAGCTCGTCCGGCGTGCTCGCCGAGACCACTGGCAAGGGTGTGTTCGCCGTGCCCGAAGACGAGCGCCGCGCCGAGCTGGACCGGCGCTGGGAGAACGGCGGGGCGGCCTTCGTCGCCGCGTTCACCGACACCATGCTGGACGTGGAGGCCAACGAGGTTTCGGCGGACTACGTGCGCGGCAAGATCCGGGAGATCGTGCGGGACCCGGAGACCGCGGAGAAGCTCAGCCCGCGGGACTACCCCCTCGGCGCGAAGCGCATCTGCGTCGATACCGACTACTACGCCACCTACAACCGTCCCAACGTCCATCTCGTCGACCTGCGTACGGACCCGCTCGAAACCATCACCCGCACTGGAATCCGCGCGGGCGGCACCGAGTACGAGTTCGACGCGATCGTGTTCGCCACCGGCTACGACGCCATGACCGGCCCGCTCAACCGCATCGACATCCGCGGCACCGACGGACAACCGCTGCGTGACAAGTGGTCGGCCGGGCCGCGGACCTACCTCGGGGTGGCCACCGCCGGTTTCCCGAACCTGTTCATCATCACCGGGCCCGGCAGCCCTTCCGTGCTGAGCAACATGATCGTGTCGATCGAGCAGCACGTCGACTGGATCGCCGACTACCTCGAATACCTGCGGGACAAGGGTTTCACCCGGGCCGAGGCCGCCAAGGACGCCGAGGACCAGTGGGTCGGCCACGTCAACGAGGTCGCCTCCGCGACGCTCTACCCGAAGGCCGCGTCCTGGTACCTCGGTGCGAACGTTCCGGGCAAGCCGCGCGTGTTCATGCCCTACCTCGGCGGCGTGGACGTCTACCGCGGCATCTGCGACGACGTGGCGGGCAGTGGCTACAAGGGATTCCTGCTCCAGGCTTGACCCCGCCGGGGAGACGGGGCGGGTGACCCGCTGCCCGCCCCGTCTCCCCAGCGCCGAGACGCTCAGACTCCGAGCAGGCGGCCGAGCGTCTCGGCGTGGCGGGCGGGGTCGCCGAGCAGCCGCTCGCTACTCAACGCCCGCCGCAGGTAGAGGTGCGCCCGGTGCTCCCAGGTGAACCCGACGCCACCGTGGATCTGGATGCTGTCCAGGCACGTGGTCAGGAACGCGTTCGTCGCGCTGCTGCCCGCCAGCGCCGCCGCGAGTTCCAGCGCGTCCGGCCGCACGTCCGCGACCTTCGCCGCGTAGTCGACCGCCGCCCGCGCGCACCGCAGCCGCACCAGCAACTCGGCGCACTTGTGCTTGATGGCCTGGAAGCTCCCGATGGGACGGCCGAACTGCACCCGGTCGAGCGAGTACTCGACCGTCATCTCCAGCACGCGCTCGCCGGCGCCGGCCTGCTCGGCGGCCAGTACGACCGTCGCGAGGCGGCGAACGTCCCGCAGTACCCCGGTCGCGGCACCCGGTGTGCCGAAGGGGCGTGCCGGAACGCCGTCCAGCTCCAGCGCCGCATGCGGCCGCGTCCAGTCCAGACCCGACAGTGCTGTCCGCCCGACATCGGCCGAGCGGGTGTCGACGAGGTACAGGCTGCTGTCGGCGGGCACCACGACGAAATCAGCGGTGGCACCGTCGAGCACCGCATCCATACTGCCACTGAGCCGGACTTCACCGTCCACAATGGTCTTATCGCACGGCTGCCAGGCCACTGCCGCCGTCGTGGTCCCGCGCGCGAGGCCGGGCAGAACCTCCGCACACACCTCGTCGTCACCCGACACCAGTAGCGTGTTGGCGGCGAGCACGACACTGGCGAAGTACGGGGAGGCCAGCAGCGCGCGGCCCATCTCGCTCGCGGCAACCGCTTGCTCGGTGACGCCGAACCCCGCTCCCCCGTACCGTTCCGGGAGCGCCAGCGCGGCCAGTTCGAGCTGGTCGCACGCCAAGCGCCACACCTTCGCGTCGTAGGGCGTCGGCTCGCCGGGAACCGTGACGGGCGCGTGCTTGTCCAGGAACCCGCGCACGATCTGCGCCAGTTCGGCGAGCTCGGGGGTGGTGCGGAAGTCCACCGACTCCTCGACCGACAGTTCGTTCATCGGGTGGCCTTCCGTTCCCTCGGCATCCCCAGCACGCGCTCGGCCAGGATGTTGAGGATGATTTCCGATGTCCCCGCGGCGATGGTCGAACCCCGCGAACGCAGGTACTCCCACACCGCGGGCGGGAGTGCCTCCCCTTCCCACGCTTGCGGGCCGTCGAGCTGGTAGCCGAGCCGCGCGGCGCGTTGCCTGCCCCGGCTCCAGCCGAGCTTGAGCAGGGACGGCTCGGCGCCGGGAGCGGTTCCGGCCTCAGCGTCCGCGAGCAGGCGCAACGCGACGAGGTGAAGCAGTTGTCCTTCCTCGAAGCAGCCGATGAGCTCGTCCCGTTCCTGGGCTCGCAGCGTGCGTCCGCGTGCCTTCCCTGCGAGCGTGCCGATCGAGGCGACGAGCTCACTGATGAGGCCGACGGTGTTCGCGCGTTCGTGGCCGAGCGTGGTGTTCGCGACCTTCCAGCCCTGCCCGGCGGGGCCGAGCCGGTCCGCCTCGGTCAGCTCGACGTCATCGAAGAACAGCTCGCCGAACTCGCTGTCCCCGGTCAGCTGCCGCAGTCCGCGCACCGTGACGCCGGGCCGGTCGAGTGGCACCAGGAAACACGTGATGCCCAGGTCTTCCTCCCCATCGACGGCTCTCGCCAGCAGCGCGCACCAAGTCGCGTCCGTCGCCGAGGAGGTCCACACCTTCTGGCCACGCAGCCGCCAGCCGCCACCTGTCCGCACCGCCTTGCTGCGCAGGTCGCGCAGGTCCGACCCGGCCTCGGGCTCGCTGAAGCCCTGGCACCAGATCTCCGCGCCGGACAGGATCGACGGCAGGTGCGCGCGCTGCTCGTCGGTGCCCCAGTGGGCGATGGTCGGCCCGATGTTGTTGACCCCCAGCACCCCGGCGATCGAGGGCGCCCCGCGCCGGGCGGCCAGCGCCTCGCACGCCACCCGCGCCCGGATGTCGAGGCCGCGGCCACCGTCCCGCTCGGGCCACGAGAGCCCGACCCACCGGTGGTCCGCCATGAGCCGCTGCCACGCGCGTTTCGTCTCGAAGGCCTTGACGTCCGGGTGCTCCGCGAGGAACGGGCCCAGCTCGCGGTCGAGGAACTCCCCGAACCGCACGGCTTCTCGTTCGTCCGTCATGTCGCCTTCCGCAGGAGAATCGCCCCGGACGGGACGCCACCACCGTTGGTCACCACCGCGACGCGCGCGTCCGGCACCTGCCGGTCACCGGCCTCGCCGCGCAGTTGCAGCATCGCCTCGCGGGTGAAGCCGTAGCCGTGCATCCGGCCGGCGGACAGCTGGCCGCCGTGCGGGTTGAGCGGTAGCTCCCCGTCGAGGGCGATCGTCTTGCCGCCCGCGATGAAGTCCGTGGCCTCGCCGAGTCCGCAGAAGCCCAGTCGTTCCAGCCAGGACAGGGCGTTGAACGTGAAGCCGTCGTAGAGCAACGCGACGTCGACATCGGCGGGCGTGAGGTCCGTGCGGGTCCACAGGTGCGCCGACGGCCCGAGTGCCTGTGGCAGGTGGGTCAGCGTGTCCTGATCCCACGACAGCCGCTCCAGCACCTTCGTCCCGACCGCTTCGACGAGCACCGGCCTCGACGGCAGGTCCGCGACCGTGTCGATCGCCGAGACGACGACCGCGATGGCCCCGTCCACCGGAACGTCGCAGTCATACAGCCCGAAGGGGGTGCTGATCATCCGTGCGGACAGGTAGTCGTCCATCGTGAGCGGGTCGCGGAACACCGCGTCCGGGTTGCGGCGTGCACCGTTCCGCGCCGTAACCGCGATCGCGCCCAGCGCCTCGCGCCCGACGCCATAGCGGTGCAGGTAATGCGAAGCGTGCATGCCGATCCATTGCGCGGCCGACGAGGCACCGAAGGGCAGCCGCCACTCGTAGGTGCCGGTGGCCCGCGCCACCGGGGTCTCCCAGGCGCCGGAGCGTTGCATCGCGGTGAGGGAAGATTCCCACACCGTCCGGAAGCACAGGACGTGCCGGCACAAGCCGGACGCGACGGCGAGCATCGCGGTGATGATCGACCCGGACTGCCCCGGCACCTCACCCGCGCCGTTGAGCCACGTCGGCCGGATCTGCAGCGCCTCCGAGACTGCCATGACGCCGCCCTCGGTCAGCCCGGCGTAGGGCGAGATGCCCGGGTACGTGGACAGGCCGTCGATGTCGTCGAGCTCGAGCCCGGCGTCGGCCACCGCAGCGCGGCACGCCTCGACGGTGAGCGCGAGTGGGTCGGCCATGAGCCTGCGTCCGGTACGGGACTGGGCGACCCCGGTGAGCGCGACCTTGTCCTCGAACCGCTTCGGCTTCGGGAGCCTGCGCAGCTCGGCCGAGACGTCGCGCGGTTCCGGCAGCGGGCCGGGATCCAAGCGCTCCGGGTCGGGTTCGAACAGCGGCAGCCAGATGCCGCCATGCTGTTCGAACCGGACGCGCACGCGCATCCCGATCCGCACGTCCTCCGGCGCACAGCCCACGACGTTGGTGGTGAGCCTGGCCGCGTCGTCCTCCGCCAGCGCGACGATCGCGACGGCGTAGGGCGGGGGGAACGCGGGCAACCACGGCTGGTGGGTAACGGTCACCGCCACGACGGTCGCCCGGCCGGAGACCGGGTCGAGGGCGACGTCGTCGCTGCGGCAGTGCACGCAGATCGGCAGCGGCGGATGGAACCAGCGCCCGCAGGCGTGGCAGTGCTTGACCCGCAGCGTCCCGTCCGCGCCGGAGGCCCAGAACCCGGCGCTCTCCAGCGACGGCTGGGGCAGTGGTTTCGCCGGTGGTTCCGCCCCGTCCGGTCGTGACCCCCGCACTGGTCGCGAGGTGTCCGCAGGCTCAGCCATCGTCTTCCCCGGTCCGCTTAGGCCCGATCGAGACGTGCTGCTGGACGTCCGCCCGCCGCCTGCCCGACGCGTCGAGCAACGACGCCGACGCCAGCCCGACGCGCTCGCCGGCCTGCCGGCCGACCCGCAGCAGCTGCCACGCGTCGCCGGCCGGGTCGTGTTCACCGGTCCCCCACCAGCGCAGGCTGAGATCAAGACTGAACGACCGGCTCCGGTCGGCCCGCGCCGACTCCACGACGGACTCGGCGAGGTGCGCGTCGGCGAGCATCACGTCACACGCCTGCCGGGCGAGCAACGAGCTCATCTGCCACGGGTCCCGGAGCTTGATCCACAGCTCCACGTCACCTTCGAGCGTGGTGAATCCCGGACGGTCGCCGGGGAAGTTGACCACGCTGCGCGCGTAGGCCGCATCGAACGCGTTCTTGGTGTCCCGCCAGCTGGGGACCGGTTCGGCCGGCGGGCGGACCGGGCTTCCGTGGCGCGATCCCGGCGGCAGTCGGTCGGGCCGGACGAACCAGGCGGACAACGCGACGCGGCTCTCACCGTCCTGCGTCAGGTGGGCGCACACGACGCTGCTCGCCCGGCCGACGCGCGCGTCGGTCGTCTCGACCCGGTAGGGCCCGACAGTGCAAGGCGAGATGAAGACGAGGTTCGCGGAGAGGACCGCGCTGTTCTCCGGCGCGAACGACGCCGCACCCAGCAAGGTCGCGGCGGCACTGTAACCGCCGAACATGCGGCCGGCGAACCCCCAGAACGCCGGGGCCTCGCCGAGGACCACGCCGTCGGCGGTCCGCTGCCGGAAGTGCTCGGCCAGCTCGCCGGTGAGCGATGCAGACAAGGAGAACTCCATTCGTCGCGCGCGATACAGTGCATCAATCATTACACACACTGTACAGGGCTCGAAACGTTTGACGGTGTGTTCATCCAGTGTAGTGTCCATCAGTGAATCTGGACCACTCTCGCACGGAAAGAGAGCGCTATGGCGACCAAGGACGGTATGCCGGTCGACCCGCCCGAGCTGCGCCCCTTCGACCTCCACCCGTACCGGATCGGAGTCATCAACGACTTCCCCGGTATCGCGGGTGACCTGGCCGACGACTGGGTGCGGGCGATGGAACTCGCGTTCGACGAGGCGTACGCGTCGCGGCGTATTTCGCGGTCGGTGGAGATCGTGCGCAAGGAGCTCTACGGCCACCCCTACCAGTCGGCGTACTCCGGCCAGGCCGTGTACCGCGAGCTGGTCGAAAAGGAGCACGTGCTGGGCGTCATCGGCCCGATGAAGACCGATGACTCGCTGGCTGTGCAGTCCGAGGTGGAGAAGCTGCACGTGCCCTACATCTCGATGTGCGGCAGCGAACACGTGGGCGGCCCGGAGGTCTTCGTCTGCCAGCAGGGGAACCTGCCCGACGAGCCACCGGTCGCGCTGGACTGGCTGGCCGCCAAGGGGATCACCACCGTCGCGCTCGTCGCCGAGAACAACGCGATCGGCTACGAGTACATGGACTACTTCCTCGACAACGCCCCGCAGCGTGGTGTCGAGGTGGTCGCGCTGTCGACCTCGATCGCGCAGGCCGACGACCTCGACCACATCGCAGCGGAGTTCGAGCGGCTCAAGCGATCCGGCGCGCAGTGCCTGGCGTACTGGGGCTTGGGGCACAACAACACCAAGCTCAACCCCGCCCTGGAGAAGGCGGGCTGGGAGCCCGAGGTGAAGGTCATGTCCAGCGCCTTCGTCACGGCGGCGATGGGTGAGCGCTGGGCGAGGGCGCTCGACGGCTGGGCCGGCCTGGACCAGTTCGACGAGCGCAACCCGCACTACCAAAGCCTGCTCGACCGCTACGAGAAGCGGTACGGCAAGCGCCCCAACAACGCCATGTTCCCCTGCGGCTACGACATGGCGCGCGTGATGGTGGAGGCGCTGGCCCGGCTCAAGTACATGGCGCCGTCCGCGGTCACGAAGGGTATCGAGCGGGTCCGCCGGCTGCCCGCCGCCGCGGGCGCGCCCGGCACCTACATCTCGTTCGGCCCCTGGGAGCGCCGCGGCTACCGCGGAGAGTACCTGGTGGTGCGCCGCGCCGAGAACGGCAAGTCCATTCTGGACGAGACCTGGGTGGAGAAGGTGCACAACCGGACGTAGCCCGGAGCGGGGCGCCGGCATCCGTCCCCGGAAGGTGCCGGCGCGCTCTTCGCTCAGTCTTCGCGGGTGATCTCGATCCCGGCGGCCAGCCGGTCCCAGGTCGCGGGGCCGGTGCCCCGGGCGCGGAGCAGATACTTCTCGATCTTGTTGCTGCGCGTGCGCGGCATGGACTCGACGACCTCCACGTAGCGCGGGACGGCGAAGTAGGCCAGCCGGGTGCGCAGGTGCTCCACCAGCTCGGCGGGGTCGGGATCCGCCGTCCCGCTCGAGGTCACGAACACCAGCACGTCCTGGTCGCCGTGCTCGTCCGGCACGCCGACGCACGCCGCCTCGGCGACGGCCGGGTGGCTCAGGACCTCCCGTTCCACCTCCAGGCTGGAGATGTTCTCGCCCCGGCGGCGCAGACTGTCCTTCTTGCGGTCGATGAAGTAGTAGTCGCCGTCCTCGTCGACACGCATCAGGTCCCCGGTGTGGAACCAGCCGTTGCGCCACGCCCGCGCCGTCTCCTCCGGGCGCCCGTGGTACTCCGTCGTGATCACCCACGGCACCGCGGAGCGGATGATCAGCTCGCCCGGCTCCCCCACCGGCACCGGCAGGTCGTGCTCGTCCACGAGCCGCACCTCGGTGATCTCGTGCGGGCGTCCGCAGCTCGTCCACTTCGTCCGTCCCGGCTGGGTCGCCAGCACCGCGGGCGCCTCGGTCATCGAGAAGGACCCGACGATGTCCTCGAGCCCGTAACGGCGCATGAACGCCAGCGGGTCCGGCGGCGGCGGGTTGGCACTGACGTACCGCAGCGGGTTGTCCGCGTCGTCGGGCTTCGGTGGCTGGGCGGCGAGGAAGTTCACCATCGAGCCGACGAGGACGCTCATCGTCACTGCGGCCTCGCGGACGACGTCGAGATACCGGGAGGCGGTGAACCGGGGCCGCAGCACCGAGCGCGCGCCCGTGCTGAGCGGGAGGAAGACCGTGTTCATCCCGCCCACATGGAACAGCGGCAGATCCGCGAGGAACACGTCCTCGGGACCGGTGCGGTGCCGGTGATGCAGGCCCTGGTAGTAGGCGGCCAGGAAGGTCGTGACGGCACCCTTCGCCCGGCCGGTCGTACCGGAGGTGTACACGATGGCGTGCGGATCCCACACCTCGATGGACCGGGTCAGCGGCGGCTCCTCCGCATCGCCGTCCACCAGCGCGCCGGGGTCCAGGCGCGGCAGGCCGGGGGCCACCTCGGCCAGCCTCCCGGCGTAGGGCGGTTCCGTGACGGCGAGGACGGCGTCGGCCTCCTTCACGACGTCGGCGAGAGCCGTGCCGCGGGCGGCTGTGTTGACGGGCACCACGACGGCGCCCAGGAAGGACGTGCCCCACCACGCCCGGAGCCAGCCAGGCCCGTTGCCGAGCATGACCAGGACGCGGTCGCCCTGGCGAACTCCTTGTGCCGCAAGGATATTCGCCGCGCGTACCGCGTTCGTCCGCGCGTCGGCGAAGGTCCAGCCGCCGTCTCCGAGATCGACCGCCGCGGCAGTCGGCGTCCGGGCGGCCCAGTGGTCCAGAATATCCCGGATCACGGCCTGGCCGGCGCCGATCATGCCGCGGTCCAGCCGCCGTCGACCGTGACGACCGAACCGTTGACGAAGCTCGCCGCATCCGAGGCGAGGAAAAGATGCACCCGCGCGACCTCGTCCGGGGTGCCCTTGTGCGTGTTGGTCGCCTGGATGCTGGGGCCCCAGCCGGCGAGCCAGCCGCCCGCGGGCGGCCCGGGCGGCTGGGGCGCGTCCGGGTCCGCGGACCGGATCGACCCCGGCGCCACGCCGACGCACCGGATGCCCGAGTCGCGGTAGGCCACCGCGATGTGCTTCGTGAGGCCCACCATCGCGTGCTTGGTGCAGGTGTAGGCGACACCGCCGCGCGCACCTTGGAACCCGGCGATGGAGACGGTGTTCACGATGACCCCGCGGCCCGCCTCGACCATCGAGGGCAGGACTCGTTTGCTCAGCAGGAACGGCGCCGACAGGTTGACCGCCAGTACCCGGTTCCACTCGTCCACGCTGGACTCGGTGACCGACGTGAAGCTGCCGATCCCGGCGTGGTTGATGAGCACCTGCACGGGTCCGTACGCCGCTTCGGCACCGGCGACGGCCTGTTCGACGCCGTCCGGGGTGGACAGGTCGGCGACGACCGCGGTGGCCGTGCCCCCGTCCTTGGTGATCAGGTCGACGGTCTCGTGCAGCGTGTCGGCGGCGACGTCGACCGCCACCACGCGTGCACCCGCCCCGCCGAAGGCACGCGCCAGCGCCCGGCCCGCACCCCAGTACGGGAGCCCGCCCGCGCCGGTGACCAATACGGTCCGGTCCGCCAGCCCGGGTACCGTCGCGGGACCTCCGGAAACCTGCACCATGACATCTCCATTCAGTCGGTCTGCGCACCTGACGTGCGAGTCAGCGGTCCCAGGCGACGGTCAGCCGTTCCGGCGCGCGTTTGAGCGCGGTGTCGATGTAGGCCACTTCGTCGTCCACGACTCGCAGCGGGGGGAACTGCGTGGACAGCAGCCGGAAAGCCGTTTCCAGCTCGGCGCGGGCGAGATGCGCGCCCGCGCAGAACGTGGGCCCGGCGCCGAATGCCAGGTGCCTGCCCGCGTCGGGCCGCATGATGTCGAACACTCCGGGGCGTTCGAACTTGCGCGGGTCGCGGTTCACCGCACCGATGATGGCGGTCACACGCTCACCGCGGGGGATGACGTGATCGCCGATCGGGACGTCGGCAACCGCCGTGCGCGCGTACAGCTGGCGGCCCGACGAGTCGTACCGGAGGATCTCCTCGATCGCCCGCGGGACCAAGCTCGGATCGGACCGCACCAGCGCCCGCTGCCCGGGAAACCGGTCGAAGGCGATCACCCCGTTGGCGAGCACGTAGGCCGTGGTCTCGTGTCCGCCGGTGTGCAGCAGGATGCACTGTCCGACGAGTTGCTCGTCCGTCATCGGCTCGTCGTCGGCAGCGTTGGCGGCGACCAGGTCGGAGATCAGGTCGTCGGTCGGCTGCCTACGCCGTGCCGCGAAGATCCCGGTGAAGGCGTCCAGGCACTCCTGCGCCTTGCGGTCGGCCTCCCGCAGCAGCGACTCCGGATGGTCTCCCGGCTCCTGGATGTCGAGCATTCCCTCCGTCCACCGGACGAACGCCTCGGTGGTGCTCGCCGACATCCCCATGACGCGACAGATCACCTGGGTGGGCAGGTGCACGGCGAACTCGGACACGAAGTCGAACGTCTCGCGTTCGCGAAGGGGCTCCAGCAGGTCGCGTGCGGTCTGTTCGATGCTCGCCTGCGACTGCCGGACGCGTGCCGGGGTGAACGCCTTGTGCACCAGGCGCCGCAGCCGCGCATGTTCGGGATCGTCCCGGAACATCATGCCGCTGAGGAAGACCCGCGTCGCCAGCGGCAGCGATTCCCACGCTTGCGCGCGAGCAGCCGGGGGCGTCAGCGCGAGCGGGTCACGGCTGAAGCACTCTTCCTTCGCGAACTGACTCGCCTCGTCCCAGCTCGTGATGAGCCACAGCGACTGGTCGCTGCGATAGACCGGGTCGTGCGCGCGCAGTCGCTCGTAGAAGGGGTACGGATCCTGCGAGATCTCTGCCCGGCGAGGGTCGCCCGGCGTGAGGTAGATGTTCACCTCGTCATTGAGAGCGGACATCCGGTCAACCTCCGTTCGTGAACAACTTCGCCACCGCGGCCCGGTCCACGCGGCCCGCCGATTTCGGCAGCTCGTCGACGACTTCCCACAGCCGCGGCCGTTTGTGGCTCGCCAGCCGTTCACGCGCGAACTCCTCCAGCGCGGCTTCCGTGACCTCACCGGCCACCGCGGCGGCGATCCGGCTGCCCCACTGGGCGTCCTCGACGCCCACGACGCAGACGGCCCGTACGCCCTCGTGTCCGAGCAGGATTCGCTCCACCTCGGCCGGGTAGACGTTCTCGCCGCCGCTCTTGACCATGTTCGTGGACGTGCCGGCGAACGAGAGCGAACCGTCCGCTTCGCGGACGCCGAGGTCCGTGGTGTGGTGCCAGCCGCCCTCCCAGCGCCGCGTCATGTCGTCGCCCCGGTACCCGGCCATGACGAGGGGGCCGCGTACGACGACCTCGCCGACCTCGCCGGGATCGGCCTCCTCGAGGGTGCCGGGCCGCACGACCCGGACCGGCGCCACGTGCTGTGGCCAGCCGACGTTGCCCACCGGCGCGCCGGTGCCGAGCGCGACGCTGGTCACCAGGCCGGTGACCTCGGTCTGCCCGTAGCCCGTGGACGTGCCCAGCGACTCCCCCGCCCAGACCGGACGCGACGTCATGGCCGTCCAGCGGTCCAGGATTTCGCTGCCGGACAAGGCGGGCGTGCGCAACGTCGAGAGCTTCAGTCCCCGCTCCTCGGCGGCCGCCACGATCTGGGGCACCGACGCGGGCACGAGGTACGCGCCGGTCACCCCGAGCCGGTCGACCAGTTCGGCGAACTGTTTCGGCTCCATGCGCGGCAGGACCACGGTCCGCGCGCCCACCAGCCAGTGCGCGAGGACGTACTGGAACGTCCCGACATGGGCGAGCGGACCGGATGCCAGGTAGACCTCACGCGGTGAGAGCTGGTCGCGGGCGGACAGCAGCAGTGACTGCAGGATGAGCCCGCGGTGGGTCAGCTGCGCCCACCGCTGCCGCCCGTCGAACGCTCCGGTACCGATCACGAGGACCGGCTCGTCCTCGAGCGCCTGGTCCTCGGGCGGGGTCCGCCCGTCGCACAGCGCGGCCGCCGCGCCAGGCCCGTCGAGGACCACCCGCGGGCCGAGCTGGGCGAGCTGGTCCTCGCGCTCGGCATCGGTCGACTTCGCGTGCAGCGGCGCCAGTGCCGCGCCCAATCTGCCCGCGGCGAGCAGCGCGACCGGCAACCAGGCCGAGTTGCCCCCTGTCCAGGCGACGACGTCGCCGCGCGCGACACCCCGGGCAGCGAGCCCCGCGGCCAGCTCGCCGGCCTGCTGCGCGAGTCCGGCGTGCGTCCAGACGCTGTCCTCGTCCTCGACCGCGGTGGCGTCACCGAAGCGGCGCGCGTTGTTTTCGGCGATGTCGCCGAGGGTCAGTGCGTGGATCGAGCGCGCCGTGCGCAGATCGGTTCCCACCGTGAAACTCCTTCGTTTCGTCGCATCCGGCACCGGATCAGCTGAAGCGCTGCGCCCCGTCGATGCGGATGACTTCGCCGTTCAGGTAGTCGTTGTCGACGATCTGCATGACCAGCTTCGCGTACTCGTCGGCCGACCCCATCCGTTTCGGCGCGGGGATGCCGGGCCCCCATTTGGCCTGTGCCTCTTCCTCCGCCATCCGGTAGGCCGGCGTGAAGAACGTCCCGGGCGCGATCGTCATGACGCGGATCCCGAGTGGCGCGAGGTCGCGTGCGCCGACGAGGCCGAGCGACACCACACCGCCCTTCGCGGCCGAATAGTCCGACTGTCCCACCTGGCCCTCGAACGCCGCGATGCTCGCGGTGTTGATCACCACGCCACGCAGGCCGGAGTCCAGCTCGGGCGCTCCGGCCATCGCCGCAGCAGCCTTCTGCATGAGCGAGAAGGTGCCGACGAGGTAGATCTCGGTGGTGCGCCGGAACGTCTCCAGCGGGTAGGTCGCTCCCTTGCGGTTGACGACCCTGGCCTTCGCCACGGGGCCGCTGTGCACGCAGACCGACACCCGCACCGGGCCCAGTTCCGCGGCCGCGTCGACCGCCCGCCGCACGTCGTCCTCGTCGGTGACGTCGGTGCGCACGAAGATCACCTTCGGCCCCAGTTCGCCGGCGAGGGCCTTGCCCCGGTCCTCGTCCAGGTCCGCGATCACCACCGACGCACCGGCCCCGGCCAGCCGCCGGACGCTCGCCGAACCCAGCCCGCCGGCCCCACCCGTCACGATCGCGGAGCCACCTTCGATGCGCATCTTCCGCCGACCTCCCATCTGTTGACTGAACTGAGCGTACATAGAATAGTCGGGTTAGTCAGTCTCTGGCGCTGTGTTTTTCGCGTCGGACGAGCAGACCACGAGGAAGGCGGGAACCGATGGCGGAGGCCTGGATCCTCAGCGCCGTGCGCACGGCGGTCGGCACAGCACACAAGGGAACTCTGCGCGACACGAGCGCGCTGGAGCTCGCGCGCGTCGCGGTCGACGCCGCCCGCACCCGGTCCGGCCTCGAACCGGAACGGTTCGACGACGTCGTGTTCGCCGAGTCCTACTACGGCGGCGGGGACATCGCGCGCCACGCCGCGATCGAAGCGGGACTCGTCAACGTCGGCGGGCAGGCCGTGAACCGGCACTGCGCGGGCTCGCTCACCTCCGTGGCGAACGCGGCGGGCTCGATCATCGCCGGCATGGACGACGTGGTCATCGCGGGCGGGGTCCAGTCCTCCTCGACCGCGCCGGTGCAACGCTGGCGCGTGCCGGGCACCGAGGAGTACCTCGAACCGTGGTGGAGCCCCACCCACCCCGACTCCCCCACGGCGCCCAACTGGGACATGACGATCACGGTCGGCTGGAACACCGCGCAGGCCATCGGGATCAGCCGGGAGGAGATGGACCGCTGGGCCTACCGCTCGCACCGGCGGGCGGTGGCCGCGATCGACGACGGCACGTTCGCCGAGGAGATCGTGCCCGTCAAGGCCATCCTCCCCGACGGCTCGATCACCGAGTTCGCCGTCGACGAGCATCCGCGCCGGGATTCGACGCTGGAGAAGCTGGCGTCCCTGAAACCGTTGCACCCAGAGATCGAGGGCTTCTCCATCACCGCGGGCAACTCCAGCGGAGTCAACGACGCGGCCGCCGCGCTCGTACTCGGCAACGCGGACACCGCCAGGTCCTATGGCGGCACACCGTTCGGTCGCGTGCGCGGCTGGGCCTGGACGGCCGTTCCCCCGGAGCGGACCGGTTCCGCCGTCCTCGACGTCATCCCGAAGGTACTGCGCCGCACGGGGTTGACCACAAAGGACATCGCACTGTGGGAGATCAACGAGGCGTTCGCCTCGGTGCCGGTCGCCGCTTGTCGCGAGCTCGCCCTCGATGAGGAGAAGGTCAACATCCACGGCAGCGGGTGCAGCATCGGCCATCCGACAGCCGCGTCGGGCGCGCGCATGCTGACGACGCTCGTCCACGATCTGCGCCGGCGTGGTGGCGGCCTCGGAGTCGCCGCCATGTGCGCCGGTGGCGGCCAGGCCGGCGCCGTGCTCGTCGAGTGCTGAACCGCGGAAACCCCTTGACAGAAAAGGCTTTCATGACCGACCCGAATCCGGCCGTGACCGGGACCCGCCCGCTCGTCCTGCTCGGCGTACGCGACCACATCGCCACCGTGAGCTTCAACCGGCCCGAGCGGCACAACGCGGTGGACAACGACGTCGCCTACGCATTCACCGACATCCTGCGCGAGCTGCACGAAAGGCCTGGCCTGCGCGCGGTCATCCTCCGTGGCGAAGGGAAGTCCTTCTCCTCCGGGCGCGACACCAAGGCGCTCGGCGGCCGCCCCGGCGGGGAAACGGACCTGGAGTTCGTCGCCAAGTTCCAGAAAAACATCACGCTGATCTCGACGATGCCGGTGCCGGTGATCGCCGCGCTCAAGGGCTGGGTGCTGGGCGGCTCGTTCGAACGCGCCCTGCACTGCGACGTCCGGATCGCCGCGACCGACGCCAAGATGGCGCTGCCGGAGGTCGGGCACGGGCTCGTGCCCGACACCGGCGGCGTCTCGCGGCTGCGGGCGCTCGCCGGCCCGGGCATGGTGAAGGACCTGGTGCTGACCGGCCGCACGCTGACCGCCGAGGAGGCCCTGACCGCCGGGATCGTCTCGCGGGTCGTGCCGCCCGAACGGCTCGACGACGAAGCGTGGCAGGTGGCGTCGCTCATCGCCTCACGCAGCCCGCTGGCGGTTCGCCTTGCCCGCCAGATCATCGACGACCTCGACCGCGAGGCCCACGCTTCGGCGCTGCGGCAGGAAAACCTCGCGCAGGCGCTGCTCTTCGCGTCCGAGGACTACCGCGAAGGCAAGGCAGCCAGAGCCGAGGGTCGTCAACCGGAGTTCCGCGGGCGCTGAAAGAGCGGTGTGTCCCGTCCGGGCGGAACGGGACACACCGCTTCCACTCACGCCTGCTCGCCCTCGTTCTCGACCGGTCCGACCCGGATCCGCCGGACGGCGAACCGCCAGCCTTCGGGGGTGCGCACCACCTGGTCGCTGTTGCTCCCGGCGAACAGGATCGTCCACCCCTGCCCAGCGGGGGCAACGAACGCCAGCGAGGAGAACACCTCGGCGCTGTCCCCGGACGTGAACTCGATGTCCACATTGGACATGATGTGCTGGCCGCCGTGCGCCGCCGACCACGCCTCGTTCGTCCAGAACGAGGCCATGTACGAGGAGATCGCGGCCTTGCCGGACTGGACGCCCTCCACCCCGTCGAGGACGCCGTCCGCCACGAACAGCTCCGCCGCGTCGTGGACCCGTCCACGGTCGAAGTAGCGGTTGTAGCGCGCCAGCAGCCGGGTGATCTCCAGCTCGTCCTGCACCGTCGCGGCCATCACGCACGCAACCGCACGGGCAGGCCGGACACGCAGTTCACCATCACGCTGTCCATCTTCTCCGGCTCACCGGCCAGTTCGGTGCGCGGGAAACGGTCGAGCAGCTCCTCGAACACGATCCGCGTCTCCAGGCGGGCCAGCTGGGCGCCGATGCACAGATGCGGGCCGTAACCGAAGGCCATGTGCTCGCGCGCGTTGGGCCGCGCGACGTCGAAGCGGTACGGGTCGTCGAACACGCTCTCGTCGCGGTTCGCCGCCCAGTACGCCGCATACACGGGGTCTCCCGCCTTGATGACCTGGCCGTGCAGCTCGACATCGGTGAGCGCCGTGCGCATGTTGTAGCGCGCGAC
Organism: Amycolatopsis bartoniae; assembly: GCF_014191255.1. Classification (GTDB taxonomy): domain Bacteria; phylum Actinomycetota; class Actinomycetes; order Mycobacteriales; family Pseudonocardiaceae; genus Amycolatopsis_E; species Amycolatopsis_E bartoniae. Next base: position 61,074 of record NZ_JACHWH010000015.1, on the reverse strand, counting down.
CGAGACGTACCGCAGCATCTCCTCGACCGCGTCGCGGACGAGTGAGTGATCGGCCCGCAACCGGTCGAACTCGGCGGGGTTCTCCAGCAGGGCCAGCATCCCGCCCGCGATCAGGTCGCGGGTCGTGTGGTTGCCGGCGGACAGCAGCGTCCAGCTCCACATCAGTTCCTCGGCCGGGGTCAGGGAGTCACCGTCGAGCTGCGCCTGGACCAGCGTCGTGAGCAGGTCACGGCCCGGGCTCTGCCGCCGCTCTTCGAGGCGCTCCTCGAAGAAGTCGTACATCTCCACCATCGCGGGCACGGGGCTCTCGCCACCGATCTCGGTGCCCATGAAGACCGCGTGCGTCCACTCGTGGAACTTCTGCTCGTGGCGACGGTCCGCGCCGAGCAGCTCGCACATCACGTAGCAGGGCACCGCGGCGGCGATCAGCTGGACGAAGTCGACGACCTGCCCGTCACCGGCGGCGGCCAGGCGCTCCCGGACGATGTCGCGGATCCACGGCTCGAACGAGTTGACCTGCTTCATCGCCAGATGCGGGCTGATCAGCTTCCGGTGCCGTGAATGGTCCGGCGGGTCCATCCACATGACGTGCTGGGTGAGGAAACGGCTGTCGTCCTTCGGGAGCTCTTCGGGATCGGCCGAACGGAACGCCAGCAGGGTCCCCTGGGTGCTGGTGAACTCGGCCGGACTGCGCAGCACCCGGCGTACGTCCTCCATCCGCGAGACCACCCAGAACTCCCGGGGATAGGCAGGACGCGGGTCACGGAGATGAACGGGCTCCTCGGCGTGCAGCCACCGGACGGCCTCGCGCAGGTCACCGGTGAAGAACGAAGGGTCTTCGGGGGCGACCCGCGGGCGGGCGGAAATCTGGGTCATGAGGACGTGAACCTCCTTGGTCACAACGGGAAAGAACGCGGCGGGAGCCGGGCGGGCACCGGTCACCAGGCCGCCGCGCCACCGTCGGTGGCGAGGGCGTGCCCGGTCGTGTAGGTCGACTCGTCACTGAGCAGGTAGACCACGGCGTGCGACACCTCGTCCGGAGTCGCCACCCGGTTGAGCGGCGTCATCGCCGCGAACGTCTCCCTGTCCTCGGGATGGCTCTCGTACCAGGCGGCGGCCATCGGCGTGAGCATGGAACCGGGGCACAACGCGTTGACCCGGATCCCGTCCTTGCCGTAGTCGATCGCGGCGTCCTTGGTCAGCCCCAGCACCGCGTGCTTGGAGCTGATGTAGGCCGACGAACCTCCGGCTCCGATAAGGCCTCCCACGCTGGAGACGTTGACGATCGAGCCGCCACCGGTGCCGAGCATCGCGGCGATCTCGTACTTGAGGCAGAGGAAGGTGCCGGTGAGGTTGAGCGCGACGACGCGCTCGAAGTCGGCGGGCTCGTAGTCGGCGAGCCGGACCCTCGGCGGGCCACTGATCCCGGCGTTGTTCACCGCGCCGTCCAGCTTCCCGAACGCCGCCACGACCTCGGCGGTCATCCGTTCCGCGTCGGCGGCCATGGACACATCCACCGTGATGGCGACGGTCTTGGCCCCAGTGGCGCCGGCGATGTCCCGGGCGGCGTTCGCAGCGCCCTCGCCGTCGATGTCGGCCACCGCGACAGCCGCACCCTCCTCGGCCACCCGGAACGCACAACTACGCCCGAGTCCCTGTGCGGCGCCGGTGACCACAATGGACTTTCCCGATAGCCGGTTCATCGTTCCTCATTTCTTACGACAAGTCGTCATCTATTGACCACTTGTTCAAGATTCGACGATGACGCTAATCACAGCGCCTCAAGGGTGTCAATGGTCACAACCCGGCGACAGCAGCAGGGACAAGCGAAAGCGCGGTGCACCCAGCAAGGTGCACCGCGCTTTCGCCTGCGCAGCAGGGGTTTTCGGACCGGGCTTCAGACTAGTGCGACGAGCCGGCCGGACACTTCGCCCCGGCGGAGCCGATCCATGCCCTCGCCGATCTCGTCGAACGAAATGGTGCCGAGCCCGCCGTCGAGCTTGCCCGCGGCGACCAGCCCGAGGTAGCCGGTGACGTCCTCGTGCGTGCCGGAGTTGGAGCCCAGGAGCTCGACCTCCTTCATCACCAGCGTGAGGACCGGTAGCTCACCGGTGGCACGGAAGACCCCGATCTGCACCACGCGGCCACCGGGCCGCACGGTTTCGATCGCGTCCTTCGTGGTGTCGGCTCCCGCGAAGTCGATGATCACGTCGAGACCGGCGTCCGCGAACTCGGTGATCGAGCGCGCGCATGCCGTGACGCCGACGGCCTTCGCCTTGTCCCACACCTCTTCCTTGAGCTCGGCCGCGTACACCTCGGCGCCCTTGAGCAACGCGATCCGCGCACCCACCATGCCCAGGCCGCCGAGCCCGACCACGCCGAGCTTGGTGCCCGCGCCGACGCCCGCCACGCGGACCGCCTTGTACGAGGTCATCCCCGCGTCCGTCGCGGCGGCCGCCTCGGCGAACGACACACCGTCCGGAATGGCCACGAGCTCGTCCGCCAGGCCGATCACCTTGCCGGCGAAACCGCCGTCGCGGCCCGAGCCCGCTCCGCCCATCACAGCGGGAATCACGACTCTGTCGCCCACGGTCCACTGGCTCACGCCGGAACCGACCTCGCTGATCACACCGGCGATCTCGTGGCCGATCGTCATCGGCACGTGGTCCAGCAGTCCTTCGAGCGCGCCTTCCATCGTCCCGACATCGGTGTGGCAGAGGCCGGCCGCTCTGACGTCGACCACGACCTCGCCCGTGCCCGCACGAGGCTCCGGAACTTCCCTGCACTCCAACGACTTTCCTACCGCCACGAACTGCCAAGCACGCATGTGCCTCCTTGCTCGAGACCGTGACGACCCTCCGCCGGCGGCGGTGTGACCGGCGATGACGTAGGTGCTCCTCGCACCCGGCGATCGCCTCCGGCCCTGGGCGAGACTTCTGCGGTAGGTCGCCTCGGTTTCACGATGGTTCAGAAATCACTCGGCCGAGTAGGACCGGCGGACCTCACGCAGCACGCTCAGCCGCTGCTCCAGCTCTTTCCGCCCGGTGCCGTCCGGCCCCAGCCCGGCGAGCTTCTCCTCCGCGAGCGAGATCTCCTCGTCGATCCGCTCACCCGCTTCGTCACGGGTCAACAGGTCCTGATCCGCCCAGTCGGCCAGATCTTTACGCTCCACCACGGGAGATCCCTTCTGTTCCCGGAAACCTTCAGTAGTTCCATGCCGCCCTGGAAACACCCCGCGGCGGTCTGCCAGTTCTTCGTGTCGACCGCGTGCGCGTACTTCTGCCACAAGCGGATGATCGCCACGTAGTCGGCCGTTTTCGGACATCCTGCTGCTTGCCTCCGCTACCGCAGGTCGCCCGCATCGCGCCCCATCCCGGCCGCCAGAAACCGCGGCGAAGGCCGCGCTGTCCGCGGACGGGTTGTAGTAGTAGTGAAAGATCGTGAGGTCCTTCTTCCCCGTCCGGTCGTTCATCCGTTCGGCGTAGTTCCGCTCCACGCTCAGTAGAAGTTGTAGAGCCGCCGCACGTTCAGCTCCACGATCTTGTGGGTGTCCTCGTCGGGGACGTTCTTGAACTGCTCCTCGGCCAGCTTGCGGCTGTTGGGCCAGTTCGAGTCCGAGTGCGGGTAGTCCGACTCCCACGTGATCAGGTCGACACCGATCGCGTCGCGGTTCTCCAGACCGAAGTCGTCCTCGATGAAGCAACCGTGGAAGTGCCTGCGGAACAAGTCCGACGGCAGCACGTCCTGGTTGATGTTCTGGTAGAAGCGGTGCTTCTTCCACGTCGCGTCGGCGCGCTCGAGGATGTACGGGATCCAGCCGATGCCGCCCTCCGACAGCCCGAACTTCAGCTTCGGGAACTTGTGCAGGGTGGGACTGAACAGCAGGTCTGCCGTAGCCGACATCGAGTTGGTCCCGAACAGCGTGATCATCGTGGCCATCGGCATTTCAGGCGCGGTGTTCGGCGCCGAACCCGAGCTTCCGAAGTGCACGACCAGCGGCGTGTCGGCCTCCTGCACGGCGGCGAAGAGGCGGTCCCAGTGGTTGGTGTGGAACGACGGGAGCCCGCGCGGGACCGGGTTCTCGGTGAAACAGATGGCCTTCGCGCCCTTCGCGACGGTCCGCTGCACCTCGGCGACCGACTTCTCGATGTCCCACAGCGGGAGAATGACCGCCGGGATGTAGCGGCTCGGGTCCGTGGCGCACCACTCGTCGAGCACGAAGTCGTTGTAGGCCTGGATGCAGGCCTCACGGAGACCGTCGTCACCGCGCCGCAGGAACATCGTCCCGGAGAAGCCGGGCAGCGACGGGAAGCACAGCTGGGCCCACACCCCGTCGAGGTCCATGTCCACCAGGCGGGCCTTCGGGTCGTAGCACCCGGGGATCATCTCGTCGAAGCGTACCGGGTCGACGCCCCAGTCCTCCGGTGCCTTGCCCGCCACGGCGTTCAGGCCCAGCGAGGGGTAGCGCTGGTTCGCGTAGTGCCACACCTGCTTGGGCTTACCCGAGGAGCTGGGTTCCTCCACGACGCGGGGACCCATCTCCTTGTACTTCTCCGGCAGCCGGTCCTGCCAGACCCGGGGATGCTCGATGAGGTGATCGTCCGTCGAGAGCATCTTCATGTGGGGCTGCAGCGGCATTTCGGCCCTCCCTTGTAACGAGTCGTATTCTCACTGTACATTACGTCATCGAATTCGCGGCAGTACACCGTTTATGCGGGCCGCTGCTGAGCGAGCCATTCCTGGTGACGCTGGAAATGCCGGTCGGTCACCGCGGTGAACACCGACTCCGCCGTCGCGAGCAGCGCGCCACTCGACGCCAGCCGCATCTCGCCGTCGATGAGCATGTCCCGGCCGAGGGTGCGCACGCGCCAGGCCCGCAGCACGATGGGCTGCTCGATGGGGATGGGCCTGCGGTAGTGCACCGTGAGCGATTTGGTGACCGCGACCGGTACGCCGGCGGGGCCGGTGGTGGCGGTGCCCAGCAGCTCGTCGAACACGACCGCGGCGTACCCGCCGTGGATCACACCCGGGCCGCCTTCGACGTCCTTGGCGAAGGTGATCCGGCCGCTCACCGAGCCGTCCTCCTCCAGCCAGCGCACCAGCCCGACGCGGCAGGCGCCCTGCGGCCTGCACCCCGAGCAGTACTGCCACTCCCGAGGCGCGGTCAGCTCTCCAGTATCCTCGACACCACTGTTCATACCCGGCCCTCCACCGCGTTACGAGTTCGTCCACACCGGGTCGCGACGCTCGGAGAAGGCCCGCAGACCCTCCGCCGCGTCCTTCGAGTCACGCACCTCGCGCGCGATCTCGTGGTTGAGCCGCCACGCGTCCCGCAGCGGGAGGTCGGCGGTCTCCTTGATGACCCGCTTCGAGCCGGCGACCGCGAGCGGCGCCTGGCGGGCGATCTTCGCGGCGAGCCCGGTCGCCTCGGTGAGCAGGTCGTCCGCCGGGACGACCGCGTTCACCAGGCCCAGTTCGTACGCCCGCCGGGCGCCGACCGGCTCCGCGGTCATCGCCATCTGCAGCGCCAGCGGAGCGGGGATCAGCCGGGCCAGCCGGAGCAGCCCGCCGCCACCGGCGAGCCTGCCGAGGCGGACCTCCGGCAGCCCGAACATCGCGTGCTCGGCGGCGACGACGAGATCGCACGCGAGCACGACCTCGAACCCGCCGCCCAGCGCGGTGCCGTTCACCGCGGCGATCAGCGGCTTCGGGAAGTCGCGCCGGGTGATCCCGGCGAATCCGCCGGAGATCTTCAGGTGCCCGTCGGAGCCTTCGCTCGCGGCGGCCCGCACGTCCATCCCGGCGCAGAAGGACTTGCCGCCCGCACCGGTCAGCACGACCGCGCGGACCGACGGGTCCTGCTCCAGCTCGTCGAAGTGGTCGTTGAGCGTCCGTGCCGTCTCGACGTCGACGGCGTTGCGGACCTCGGGCCGGTTGATCGTCAGCACCGTGATGTGGTCGCGCTCGGTGCGGAGGACCTTGTCTGTGCCCATCGGATGCCTCAGTTCCACGACAGGAGCTTGAGCTCGCAGAACTCGTCGATGCCCCACGGGCCGCCCTCCCGGCCGAGCCCGCTCTCCTTGTACCCGCCGATCGGCGCGGCCTGGTTGAAGACGCCGGTGTTCACGCCGACGTTGCCGGCCCGGATCCTGCGGGCGACCCCCATCGCACGGGCGCGCTTGCGCCCGTACACCACGCCGGCGAGGCCGAAGCGGGAGTCGTTGGCGATCGCGACGGCGTCGTCGTCGTCCTTGGCCTTGATGATGGTGACGACCGGGCCGAAGATCTCCTCCTGCGCGAGGTGGGCCTTGTTGTCGGCGAGCACGACGGTCGGCTGGAAGTAGTAGCCGCGGCCGAACCCGGGGTGGCGCGCACCGCCGACGACGACCTTCGCGCCGTCGTCATCCGCCGTCGCCAGGTGCGCCTCGACCCGTTCGCGCTGTGCGGCGCTGATCAGCGGGCCCACCTGGGTCTTGGGATCCGCGGGGTCGCCGACGACCGTCGCCTCCACCGCGGCCGAGACCTTGTCGACCACTTCGTCGTACCGCGACTCGGCGACGATGATGCGGGTGGTCGCGCCGCAGGACTGGCCCGCGTTGACCACGAAGCCACCCACGAGGGCGGGCACGATGCCGTCGATGTTCGCGTCGTCGAGAACGATGGCGGGCGACTTGCCGCCCAGCTCCAGCACGACACGCTTGAAGCTCGCCGCGCCGGCCCGCAGCACCGAGCGGCCGACCGGCACCGAGCCGGTGAACGACACGGCGTCCACGCCGTGGTGGGCGACGAGGCCCGCCCCGATGTGCGGCCCGTCACCGACGACGAGGTTGAGCACCCCCGGTGGCAGCTCGGCCTCTTCCGCGGCACGAGCCAGTTCGTACGAGATGAGCGGCGCGATCTCGTTCGGCTTGTAGACGACTGTGCAGCCCGCGGCGAGTGCGGCGCCGAGCTTCCACGTCGCGATGAGGAACGGGAAGTTGTAGGCGCACAAGCCGGCCACCACGCCCACCGGCTCGCGGACGACCACACCGGGGACGTTCGTGACGGGGACCGGGGGAACCGGCTCGTCGTCGCGGCGGCCGGCCATCTCCGCCAGGTAGCGCCAGTGCTCCAGTGGGCGCGCGAGCTGCAGGCCTCGGGTCAGCGACACCGGCGTGCCGACGTCGGTGACCAGCCGCTCCGTGATCTCATCGCGCCTGCGGCCGAGCGCGTCGGCCAGCCGGAACAGGGCGGCGCTGCGCTCGCGGGGCGCCATGCGCGGCCACGGGCCGTCGTCGAAAGCCTTGCGAGCGGCGGAAACCGCGGTGTCCATATCGGACTCGCTCGCACCGCCGACAGTACCGATCCGCTCCTCGGTCGCCGGATTCTCGACCGTGATGGCGCCACCCGTCGCCGGTACCCACCGGCCGTCGACGAACAGGTCGGGTTCTTCGTACACGCTCATCCCCGCTTTCCTTCGGATGTGGCTGATTGACGCGCCTTGCGCGGTCGTGGCCTGGGAACGGCGAGCGGGCCGCCGCCGTCGACGGCGATGACCTGTCCGTTGACCATGGCGGCCTCGTCCCGGGCGAGGAACGCCACGACGGCGGCGACCTCCTCCGGTTCGACCGTCCGGGGGTTGGACTGGGCCGACATGCTGTTCTGCAGGTGCTCACCCATCCCGGACGTCATGTCGGTGAGGACGATCCCGGGAGCCACGACGTTGACGGTGACTCCGTCGGGCGCGACCTCCTGGGCGAGCACCCGGGACAGCTGGTTCACCCCGGCCTTGCTCACGCCGTAGAGGGCCGAGCCCGGCATCGGGATCGCCCCCGCGGGTGAGCTGATGCTGATGACGCGGCCCCAGCCACTGGACGCCATGGCGGGAAGCAGCCGCGTGGTCATCGCGAAGACACCGGTGAGGTTCGTCGCGATGCTCGCGTCCCAGTCCTCGTCGGTGAAGCGGTGGCTCGCGCCCACCGCGCGGACGCCCGCGTTGTTCACGAGCACCTGTGGCGCCCCCAGCTCGGACTCCACGGCGGACACGCACTCGTCGACCGAGGCCGCGTCACCGACGTCGCAGCGGAGGGCGACGGCCCGCCCGCCTCCGCGGCGCAGCTCGTCGACCAGCTTGTCGGCCCGGCCCGGTTTCGAGGCGAACGTGACGGCCACCGCCAGCCCGTCCGCGGCCAGCGCGCGGGTGATCGCGCTCCCGATGCCGCCGGCCCCGCCGGTCACCAGTGCGACGCGGGTCATGGCGCGCTCCTTCCGCCCGTGCGGTCCTGTTTCTTCGGCAGCCGCGGCAGGAACGTCGGGCCGCCGCCGTCGATCGCAAGGACGTGCCCGTTGACCGCGGCCGCCTCGTCACTGACGAGAAACGCGAGCGCGGCCGCGATCTCGCCGGGCTCGATCGGGCGTTTCAGCGACTGCGCCTGCACGTTCAGGTCGAGGATCGCGTCGCCGTGCCTGGTCAGCATGTCGCTGGCCACGACACCGGGAGACAGGGCGTTGGAGGTCACGCCCTTGTTGGCGACCTCCAGCGCGACGACACGGGTGAACATGTTCAGCCCGGCCTTGCTCGCGCCGTAGGGGCCCGCCGCGAGGAACGGCGTCTGGCCCGCGGCGGAGCTGATGTTGACCACGCGGCCCCAGCCGGCCTCGAACATCGCGGGCAGGCACTCGCGGACCAGGAACGCCGGGCCGGTGAGGTTGACCTGGATCAGCCGCTCCCACTCGGCGGCCGTGTGCCGCACGACGGTCTTGCCGACGTTCACGCCCGCGTTGTTGACGACCACGGAAACCTGGCCGAGCCGCTCGCGGACCTCGGCAAGGCCACTGCGGATCGTGTCGCGGCCGGACAGGTCGAACGCCACCGGGATCGCGACGCCCCCGTCGGCGGCGATCTTCTCCGCCAGTGCGGCCGCCCGCTGCTCGCCCGAGGAGTACCCGATGGCCACGGGGTGGCCGGCGGCGGCCAGTGCCTGCGACAGCGCGCTCCCGATCCAGCCCGCTCCCCCGGTCACGAGTGCCGGACGGTTCTCCGCGCTCACGCCGTCCCCCCTGCCGCCAGCAGCGACTGGCCGATCCCGAGCGCGACTTGCGGGGCGGAGCCGAACGAGGTGCTCAGCGCGTGCGCGCGCTTGAGGTAGAGGTGCACGTCGGCCTCCCACGTGTAGCCGAGCGCGCCGAACACCTGGACCGCCGTGCGCGAGTTCGCGAGGAACCGCTTCGTGGCGACGAGCCACGCCATGTGGATCTCCTGCGCGGAGGACTCGAGCCCGTTCTCGGCCGCGTGCAAAGCGGCCCACAGCGCGGAGGACTCCGCGGCGTGCGCCGCGACCGACATCTCCGCGCACAGGTGCTTGACCGCTTGGAAACTGCCGAGGGGCCTGCCGAACTGCGTGCGTGCCTTGGCGTGCTCGACGGCGAGCCCGGTGACGGCGGCCGCTCCCCCGGCGGCGGCCGCCGCGGTCAGGCCCGCGCCCTCCAGCCGCAGTGCGCGGGCCAGCTCCGGGCCGCCCGCCCTTTCCGCGGTGCCGAGACCGGTGATCTCGGACAGCGTCCGCGTCGGGTCGAAACTCTTGCGCGGCTTGGCTTTCAGCTGCGCGGCGGGCGCGGCCACGACCTCGTCGCCTGCCACCACGAGAACCACGTCGGCCACGTCGAGGTCTTCGACCAGCAGCGGGCGTCCTTCGACGCGCACGGCACCCGCGACGACGAGCGTCCCATCCGCGGCGCCCGCGTACTTGTCCTCCCGCAAGTGGGTGGCCGCCAGGTGGGTCCACAGCAGCGGGCCCGTGACCAGCGCACGCCCGATCTCGAGGAACAGCAGACTCGCGTGCACCATCGACAGGCCCGCGCCACCGGCTTCCTCGGGCACTCGCAGGGAGAACCAGCCCTGATCGGCGGCCTGCTTCCAGAAGGCCTTCGACGGCCGCTCGCCGCCGTCGGCGAACTTGCGCAGCGTGCCACGGTCGAAGCGGTCGTCGCAGAACTCGCGGACGGACTGGGCGAGCTGCCGCTCCAGGTCGTCGTATTCCAGATTCACCGCTTGCCTCCCTCACGGGGCAGCCCGAGCACCCGCTCCCCGACGATGTTGCGCTGGATTTGCGAGGCACCGGCCGCGATCGACGACGACAACGTGCGCAGATACCGGGCCGTCCACTCCCCGGGCACCTCGTCGTAGGCGGTGACCTCGGCGCCCAGCACGTCCGTCACAAGGCGCCCGATCCGCTGGTCCAGTTCGGCGAAGAACAGCTTCAGCCGCGAGCCCTCGGACCCGGGGTCGGCGCCGGCCGCCAGTTTGGACAGCTCGCGGTAGACCATCGACCGCAACGACGAGACCTCCGCGGCGCATTCGCCCAGCTCCTGCCACGCGGACACGCCGGCGCCGTAGCGTTCCAGCAGTCGCGCGACCATCCGCACCCGTTGCCGCAGGCGCAGCTCCCGGTCGGCGAACGCGGTGGAACGCTCGAAGCCCAGGGTGGTCATCGCGACCTTCCAGCCCTCGCCGACCTGGCCGAGCACGTTGGCGAGCGGGACCCGCACGTCGTCGAAGAAGACTTCGTTGAATTCCGGGCACCCGTCGATCTGCACGATGTTGCGGATCGTGATGCCGGGGGTGTCCATGTCGACGACGAGGTAGGTCAGGCCGCGGTGACGATCCTCCTGCGCGCCGGTACGGACGATCAGCTCGCCGACGTCGGCCACGTGGGCGTTGCTGTTCCAGATCTTCGAGCCGTTGACCACCAGGTGGTCACCCTCGACGCGGGCCCGGCAGCGGATGCCCGCAAGGTCGGACCCCGCCTCGGGTTCGCTGAAGCCCTGGCACCACATCTGGTCGCCGCGCAGAATCGCCGGCAGCCACCGGCTCCGCTGCTCGGGCGTGCCGACCCGCATGATCGTCGGCCCCGCGTGGTAGAGACCCACGAAGTTGAGGCCCGGCTGCGGCGCGTCGAGCTCGGCGGTCACCTCGTGGTAGACCAGCTGCTCGATCAGCGTCGCGCCGAGACCGCCGAACTCCTTCGGCCACGAGACGCCGGCCCAGCCGGCCTTGTGCATGGCCTGCTGCCAGCGCTGGTCGAACTCGCGGCGCGCCGGCGAGTCGTTGAAGTCCGGACGGTCGGCGAAGTCGGGCAGGACGTCGCCGAGCCAGGCCCGCAGCCGGAGCTCGAAGTCCTTTTCCTTGTCGCTCGGTCGCAGTTCCACGTCAGCGCTTCTCCCGCTTGGGCATCCCGCGCTCCGCGATCTGCTGCGGCACCGTCTTGTATTCCGGCGTGAGGTGCCCGCGCCGCAGCCAGTTGGCGCCGTCCATCACGAGGGTGTGCCCGCTGACGTACGCGCCGTCCGGGCCGCAAAGGAACACCGCGGCGCGGCCCAGCTCCCACACCTCGCCGGCGCGGCCCAGCGGCACGACCTTCGCCGCGCGCGCGTACGCGTCCTCAATGGACTCCTCGGGGTGCATCTGCGCCTGCACGGTCGGGTTCGGGAAGACGCCCGGCGCCAGCCCGTTGACCCGGATGCCGTACGCGCCCCACTCGACCGCGAGGGTCTGGGTGAGGTTCGCGACCGCCGCCTTCGATGCCGCCGAGGCCGCGAGGCCCGGGCAGCCGCTGTAGATGTGGGTCGAGACCACGTTCAGGATCGCGCCCGGGTGCTGGGCCTCGATCCAGTGCCGCCCGGCGGCCCACGAGCACAGGAAGGTGCCGTTGACCACGATGTCGACGATGGTCCGCCAGCCGTTCGGTGTGTACTCCTCGGCCGGCAGCACGAAGTTGCCCGCGGCGTTGTTGACCAGGATGTCGAGCCGCCCGTGCTCCCGGACGGTCGTGTCGACCATCGCCTGCACCGCGTCCGCGTCGCGGACGTCGACCTGGTGGGCCGAAGCGGTTCCGCCCGCCTGCTCGATCGCGGACACGCCGTCCTTCAGATGTTCCAGGCCCCGTGACGCGACGACGACGTGTGCCCCTTCCTTGGCCAGTTCGACCGCGATACCGCGGCCCAGTCCCGTGCCGCCGCCGGTCACGATCGCGACCTGGCCCTTCAACGCGTCAGCCACTCAAGCTCCCACCGCCGCTGGACGATTACTCAATCACCGTACTCCATAGCCATCCACTCAACAATGCGTCTAGTATTTTCGACGAGACCCGGCCGGCGACGAGGAGAGTGCGCGTGTACGAGACGATCAAGCTGGAGAAGAAGGACCACATCGCCACCTTGACCCTGAACCGGCCGGAGCGGCTGAACGCCTTCACGCCGAAGATGCTGGACGAGGTCTCGCACGCCTGGCAGGACATCCGCTACGACGACGACGTCCACGTCGCGGTGCTGACCGGTGCGGGACGGGCGTTCTGCTCCGGGGTCGACCGCGCCCAGAGCATCACCGACACGCCCAACGTGTGGAACCGTGAGGACGCCGGCCGGCGCAAGCTCGGACCGAAGTCGAACAGCTGCTGGAAGCCCGTCGTGCTGGCGGTAAACGGACTCGCCGCCGGCGGGGCGTTCTACTTCCTCAACGAGGCCGACATCGTCATCTGCAGCGAGAACGCCACGTTCTTCGACCCGCACCTGACCTACCACCTCGCTTCCACCTGCGAGCCCATCGGCGCACTGGCCCGGATGCCCTACAGCGAGGTGATGCGCATGGTGCTGCTCGGCAACCACGAGCGCATCGGCCCGGACAGGGCGCTCGCACTCGGGCTGGTGTCCGACGTACTCGCCCAGGACGAGCTCATGGACGAGGCGCACTCGCTGGCCGGGAAGATCGCCGAGGCCTCGCCGCGGGCGGTCCAGGGCTCGGTCCGCGGCGTCTGGACGGCGTTGCACTCCGTGTGGGCGGGCGGGCTCGACCACGCGATCGTCTACCCCACGATCGGCAACGACCCCGACGCGGTGGCCGAAGGCGTCGCCAAGCTCAGGTCGGGCAAGCGGCTGGAGTACCGCGTCCGCTGACGCCGGTTCGTCGCCGCGACCGCGAAGCCGCGGCGACGACCGCCCGGTGCTGAACGACGACTCGTCCGAGACGAGGAACGACACGAGGTTCGCCACGTCCTCGGGGCGCCGCCCCAGCCGTTCCTGCGGGATCTGACACTCGAGGATCGTCCGCAGCCGCGGGCCGCCCTCGCTCATCGCGTACGCGCCGGACTTGGGGCCGGGGATCATCCCGGCGGGTCGACGCGGTGTTCCCCCCGGCGCCGAGCAACAGCCTCAGGCCGTGCCGCCGGACGAGGTACGCCCCACGCGTGTTGACCGCCATCACGCGATCGAAATCGTGGGTCGGATAGTCGTGCAGGTACGCGCGCCCGCCATCCGACAGCGGCCGCCGCTCAACCATTCCGTCATCCGCACATCCCTTTGCTCGCGTGGTGCATCCTCGCCTCCACAAGGGATCTCAGTATATACTGTGTCAGTAAACGAACCGCTCGTATAGCGAAGTTGGCCGCCCCAGCAGTGGAGATTGCCCGATGGAATACGATCCCTACTCGCCGACGATCCAGCGGGACCCGTTCCCGACCTACCGCTGGCTGCGAGACGAGCACCCGGTCTACTACAACGACCGTCTGAAGTTCTGGGCACTCTCGCGCTTCGACGACGTCCTCGCGGGACTGGTCGACTGGCGGACCTACTCGTCCGCACAGGGTGTCACGATCGAGCGGTTCGACAAGCCGCTGCCGATGATGATCCAGTCGGACCCGCCCTACCACCGCGGGTTGCGCAGCCTGGTCAGCGCCGCCTTCACCCCGCGGCGTATCCGCGAGCTCACCGACTGGATCCGGTCGACCACGCGGCAGTACCTCGACCCGCTGGTCGGCTCCGGCGGTTTCGACATCGTCAAGGAGTACAGCTTCCTGCTGCCCAACGAACTGTTCTGCGAACTGTTCGGGGTTCCGGCGCAGGACCGCGTCCGCGTCAAGGAGCTGTTCCACGCGGGCTTTTTCCGCGACGGCCCCGAGCTGCCGCAGAGCGCCCGCAGCGCGCTGCGTGAGGTCCAGGCGTACTTCCGGGACCTGATCAAGGAACGGCGGCGCAAGCCCGACGACGGCTTCCTGTCCCAGCTGATCTCCTCGCGACTGACCGAAGAGGACGGTCGTCTCCGCGACCTCACCGACGACGAGCTGCTCGGGTTCTGCTGGCTGCTCGTCTCGGCCGGCGGCGACACGTCGGCGAAGAACATCCCGAACACGCTGCTACTGCTGGCCGAGCACCCGGATCAGCGCAAGGAGCTCCTGGAGGACCCGAGCCTCGTGCCGAACGCGGTCGAGGAGGCACTGCGGCACAGCGGGCCCGCGCACTACCAGGGCCGGTGGACCACCCGGCCAGTGGAAGTGCACGGCACGACGATCCCGGAGGGTGAGCGCGTCGTGCTCATCACCGCGGCGGCCAACCGGGACGAGCGGCAGTTCGACAATCCCGACCGGTTCGACATCCACCGCAAGATCCAGCGGCACGTGGCCTTCGGGTTCGGCATCCACCTGTGCATCGGCGCCCACCTCGCCCGCATGCAGGCGAAAATCGGGATCGAGGAGTTCCTCGCGAGGTTCCCCGACTACACCGTCGACGAATCGGGGCTCGAGCGGGCACCATCGGGCAACATCGTCGGCTGGGCCAAGGTTCCGGTCGTCGTTTGAGGTTGCCGGGACGCAACCCGGCGTTCCGGTCCGTGATTTTCCGGATGTGCGGCCGAACCGGCGCGGCCCGCCCGAGCAAAGCGGTGGAGATCGACGATGGCAGGTACCTCTGGCACGCGCCGCCCGCGGTCGCTCCGCGCCGAGCAGAAGGAGCTGACGCGGCGCAGGCTGGTCGCCGCGGCCAAGAAGGTCTTCGGCAGCAAGGGCTACGCCGGCACGAGCATCGATGACATAGTCGCGGTGGCGGGCGCGAGCAGGGGTACGTACTACCTGTACTTCCGGAACAAGTGCGAGGTCGCCGCGGAGCTGATCGCGGAGTACACGCTCGAAGCCGAAGCGTTGTTGGCCGGTCTCACGCAGCAGTCCGCCCCCGACCGCGACAAGGTCAAGGCGTGGCTCGAAGCGTACTTCGCCTTGTTCTCCCGCCATCGTTCGAGCATCCGGGCATGGATGCAGGCCGAGAGCATCGAGCGCGGTCTGCGCACGGTGAGTGACCAGCGGCTGGAGAGATTCCTCAGCCGCCTCACCACCTGGATCGGCGACAACCGCCGTCGCGCGGGTTTCCCGGAGCCGGACGAGATCTCCCGCAGCATAGCCGTTCTGCTGGTGACGCAGCTCGAACGCCTGGCCTACTTCATGCTTGTCCGGAAGTGGGAGATCGACGAGGGTGGTGTCCTCGAGTCGCTGGCCGACGCGTGGGAGTTGAGCGCGCTCGGTCCGAAATTGCCCGTAGACGAACAGTGGAAACAAACTCTAGTCTTCTGACTAATCACCGTACAGCGCGTCAGCGTAGCTGCGCTTCGTTCGAGGAGGGGCGTTGGGCCTTGAATTGACACAGTCCGGCGTAGGCAGTCCTGTCAACCGGGTACCGAGTCACCCCCACGAGATCGTTCTCCGGACGATGCTCGAACACCAGGCCGCCGAAATCGGGGACAAAGAGGCGATCCGCTTCGAAGACGGTGAACGGTGGTCCTACGGGGAACTGGTGCACCACGGGTACGCCGCCGCGAACGTACTGGCCGCGCGCGGGGTACGCCGGGGTGACACCGTCTTGATCTTCCTGCCGAACGGCCCGGACTGGATCCGCGCGTGGCTCGGCGTCGCGTTCCTCGGCGCGATCGTGGTTCCGGTCAACTCGGCCGCGAAGGGCAAGTTCCTCGCGCACGTCTGCCAGGACTCCCGCGCCGAGCTGATCATCACCGACGAGAACCTGGCCCCCCGGCTGGAGCAGGTCGACGTGCGGCTGCGGCGTCTGCTCGGCGCCGAGCTGGCCGGCGGTGACCGCAGGGCACCGTCGCTGGACCGCCCGCTCGAACCGTGGGACCCGATCTACATCAACTACACGTCGGGCACCACGGGCCCGTCGAAGGGGGCGCTCACCAGCAACCTGTGCGCGGCGATGACCGCGCACGAGCCGTTCAACAAGTACGTGCTGCCCACCGACTGTCTGCTGGCTGACCTGCCGATGTTCCACACCTCGGGCCAGGCGCCGACCTTCGGGTTCTGGTCCGCCGGCGCCCGCGTGGTGCGGCGCGAAGTCTTCAGCGCGTCGCGGTACCTCGACATCGCGCGGGAGACGGGGGCGACGCACAGCTTCCTCGTCGGCACGATGGCCGGGATGCTCCTGGCCCAGCCGGAGAAACCCGACGATGCGGACAACCCGCTGCGGCGGATCCTGGTCACCCCGATGGTGGGCGACCCGGAGGGTTTCATGCGCCGGTTCGGACTGGAGAACATCTTCGTCTGCTACGGCCCCACCGAGACCGGCGCGGTCACGATCCTCAACGACCCCACGCCCAACACGAAGGCCCTGGGCGTGCCTCGCGCGGGCCTCGACGTCCGCGTCGTCGACGAGCACGACATCCCGGTTCCGGACGGCACCCCGGGCGAGCTCGTCGTCCGGTCGGACCGCCCGTGGGAGCTCATGACCGAGTACTGGGGCCGGCCCGAGGCGACGGCGAAGGCGTGGCGCAACGGCTGGTACCACACCGGCGACGCGGTCGTGCGTGAACCGGACGGGCAGCTCTACTTCAGCGACCGCATCACCGACTCGCTGCGCCGCCGCGGGGAGAACATCTCGAGCTTCGAGGTCGAGAGCAGCGGCCTTTCGTTCCCCGGTGTGCAGGAGATCGCCTGTGTCTCGGTGCCGGGCGACATCGAGGGTGACATCGAGGTGAAGGTCTACGTCGTGCCCCAGCCCGGCAAGACCGTCGCACCGGACGAGCTGGTGCTGCACATGGCCCGAGAGCTCCCCTACTTCGCCGTCCCGCGGTTCGTCGATCTCGTCGACGAGCTGCCCAAGACCCCGACCGCGAAGATCCGGAAGGTGGAGCTGCGTGAACGGGGCAACGGCCCGCAGACCTGGGACCGGGTCAAGGCGAAGATCCAGATCAACCGCACCACCTGACCAAGCCCGCGCGAACATCCATCGAGGACAGAGCAGGAGAGGCAATGACGCCTACCGTAGCGCTTTCCGCCGAGACACAGAGCTTCCTGAACCAGCCGATGCGAAATCTCATCGACGGCGACTTCACGGCCGGCCGCGGTGAGGGGCTGGCTGTCGTCGACCCCGCGACCGAAAACACCATCGCCGAGTTCCCCGCCGCGGGCGCGGACGACGTCGCCGACGCCGTGGCCGCGGCGCGGACGGCCTTCGACGACGGCCGCTGGCGTTCGCTGCCGCCGGCCCGGAAGGAGAAGGTGCTGCACGAGCTGGGCGAGTTGATGGAGCGCGACCTCCAGCAGCTGAGCGAGCTCGACACGCTGGACAACGGCATGCCGCTGGCTTTCGCCCAGTACGCGGTGGGCTTCGCCA
The DNA here is from genome assembly GCF_014191255.1 of Amycolatopsis bartoniae. GTDB lineage: Bacteria > Actinomycetota > Actinomycetes > Mycobacteriales > Pseudonocardiaceae > Amycolatopsis_E > Amycolatopsis_E bartoniae. The sequence goes on along the minus strand of NZ_JACHWH010000015.1, from coordinate 43,653 downwards.
TCGACACCCTCCGGTACTACGCGGGCTGGCCGACCAAGATCGAGGGCACGCTCAACCCCGTGCCGGGCGAGTACTTCAGCTACTCCAGCCGCGAGCCGGTCGGGGTGTGCGCGGGCATCACGCCGTGGAACGCGCCGGTCAGCGTGGCGATCAACAAGGTCGTTCCCGCGCTCGCGTGCGGGAACACCGTCGTGCTCAAGCCCGCCGAGCAGACACCGCTCAGTGCCGTGCGGCTGGCGGAGCTGTGCGTCGAGGCGGGCATCCCGCCCGGCGTCGTGAACGTCGTGCACGGAGACGGGCCGACCGTCGGTTCGGCGCTGGTGAGCCACCCGGACGTCGACAAGATCTCCTTCACCGGTTCCACCGCCACGGGGCGCCTGATCCAGGTCAAGGCGGCCGAGACGATGAAGCGGGTGACGCTCGAACTCGGCGGCAAGAGCCCGAACATCGTCTGCGCGGACGCGGACCTCGACGCGGCCACCGGCGGCTCGCTGATGGCGGCGTTCGCCAACTCGGGCCAGGTCTGCTACGCCGGGACCCGGCTGTTCGTCGAGCGGTCCATCCATGACGAGTTCGTCCAGCGGCTCGTCGCCGCGTCCGGCGCGATGACCGTCGGCGGCGGGTTCGACCCGGCGTCGCAGCTCGGCCCGCTCGTGTCGGCCGAGCAGCTGGACCGCGTCCGGTCCTACATCAAGATCGGCGTCGACGAGGGCGCCGAGCTCGTCGCCGGCGGCGAGCGGATCGGCGAGACCGGCTACTTCGTGGCGCCGACGATCTTCGCGAACGTGTCGAACTCGATGCGCATCGCCCGCGAGGAGATCTTCGGGCCGGTGGTCTCGGTGATCCCCTTCGACGACGAGGAGGAGGCGCTGCGGCTGGCGAACGACTCGGAGTACGGGCTGGGGGCCGGCGTATGGACCCGGGACGTGTCCCGCGCGCACCGCCTCGCGGCCGGCATCCGCTCGGGCATCGTGTGGGTCAACACCTACGGCGACCTGATGCCGAGCTTCCCGTTCGGCGGCTACAAGCAGTCCGGCTACGGCCGCGAGTTCGGCAGCGCCTCGATCGACACCTACACCGAAACCAAGTCCGTTCTGCTCCGCCTCTGACCGTCAACGAAGACGAAGAAGGGCAAATACATGAAGATTCCCGCCGCGGTCCTGTTCGGGGTCAAGGACGACTACCGGATCGAGGAGATCGAGCTCGACCCGCCCAACCCGCACGAGGTGACCGTCAAGCTGGCGGCCTCGGGCCTGTGCCACTCCGACGACCACTCCGTGACCGGCGACGTGCCGTGTCCCTTCCCGATCATCGGCGGGCACGAGGGCGCGGGCGTGGTCACGGAGATCGGGTCGCAGGTCACGGCGCTGAAGGAAGGCGACCACGTCCTGCTGCACCCGGTACCCAACTGCGGGGAGTGCCGCTGGTGTGTGTCCGGGCGCGCGAACCTGTGCGACGACGGCGCCTTCGCGCTCACCGGGTACGCGCCCGACGGCACCTACCGCCGCCGGCTGAACGGCGAGAACATCGGGGCGTACGTCCAGCTGGGCACCTTCGCCACGCACACCACCGTGTCCGAGACCCAGGTCGTGAAGATCCCCGAGGACATCCCACTGCAGACCGCCGCGCTCATCGGCTGCGGGGTCACGACCGGTTTCGGCGCCGCCACGAAGGTCGCCGACGTCAAACCCGGTGACGTGGTCGTCGTCGTGGGTGTCGGCGGGGTGGGCACGAGCGCCGTGCAGGGTGCCCGGATCGCCGGGGCCGGCACCGTCGTCGCCGTCGAGCCGCTGCAGTTCCGCCGCGAGTTCGCGCTCACCGTGGGCGCCACGCACACCGCCGCGTCCGTCGACGAGGCCACCGAGCTCGTGCGCGATCTGACCCGCGGTGTGATGGCCGATGTCGTCATCGTCACCGTCGGCGTGCTGCACGGCGACCTGCTGGGCCCGGTCATGGGCCTGACCTCCAAGGGTGGCAAGGCCGTGATCACGTCCGTGGCACCGATCGCGGAGACCACGGCCACCGTGTCGCTGTTCGACCTGGCGATGTCGAACAAGCGGATCTACGGCCACGTCTTCGGGGAGGCCAATCCGGCGGAGGACTTCCGCCGCCTGATCGAGCTTTACCGGTCCGGCCTGCTCAAGCTCGACGAGATGATCACCACCCGCTACTCGCTGGACCAGATCAACGAGGGCTACCAGGCGATGCATTCCGGGGCGAACATCCGCGGCCTCATCACCTACGACTGAGCACCGACGGGAACGGGGCCCCGGCGGCACTTGCCGCCGGGGCCCCGTTCCCGTTGCCCCTGGGGTCAGGGCTTCGAGGCCTCCAGGATGGCGTGCGCGTCGAACGGGATGACGTCGGTGGAGCGGATCCGGCCGTTCTCGAACTTCCACACCGCGATCAGCGGCATGTCGAGGAACTTCCCGGTGGCGCGGACACGCCCGACGATGCGGTTGAGTGCCACGACGTAGTCGCCCTGGCACACGTACTCCGCCGGCTGCATCGAGTCGAAGTCCCAGAACTCGGCGGTCTTGGCGTACAGCTCCTGCCAGCCTTCGATCCCGTGGTAGGTGCCGCCGTAGGGCAGCGACTCGGGCTCACGAGTCACGAGGTCGGGGTGCAGCAGGTCGAAGATCTCCTCCGGCATCTTCGTGCCCGGTTCGTAGCCCGCCGCGGCCAGCTCATAGAACCGGCGCAGCACAGCGAGGTTGTCGGCCATCTGCCATCTCCTTTGATGGGAACGGTTTGCTGATGCGCTCAGGGCATGACGGCGCCGCCGTTGACATACAGGATCTGCCCGGTGATGCCCTTCGCGTCGTCGGAGGCCAGGAACAGGGCCGCGGCCGCGATCTCCTGCGGCTCCATGGCACGCCCCAGCGGGGTGCTCGCGTTGAGGCGTTCCGCCATCCGCGGCGAAACGGCCTGCTGGGTCGCTTCGGTCATCGTCATCCCCGGCGAGATGCAGTTGACGGTGATGTTGTAGCCGCCCAGCACGCCCGCCATGAACTTGGTGAGGCCGTTGACGCTGTACTTCGACCACGCGTAGGCGAAGTTCGGCAGCGTCTCGGGCTTGCGCGACACGTGGTACATCAGTGCCGCGTCGGACGACTGGTTGATGATGCGCCCGGAGTTCTGGGACATCATCGCCGGGACGACGGCCTTCGACATCCGCCACGGGCCGAGCATGTTGACCGACAGCACCTGGTCCAGGTACTCCTCGTCGGCCCGCTTGTGGTCGATGTTCGCATAGATCGCGGCGTTGTTCACCAGCGCGTCGATGCGGCCGAACTCGGCGACGACGCGGTCGGCCGCGTCCTGGCAGCTGGCCAGCGACGAGATGTCCACCCGGCCACCGAGGTGCCGCTGGTCGCCGCCGGCCGGCAGCTCCTTCGCGGTGGACTCGGCGCCCTGCTCGTCGATGTCCAGCGCCACGACCGACGCTCCCTCGTCGGCGAACCGCTTGGCGTGCTCCTTGCCGATCCCACCGGCTGCTCCCGTCACGATGGCGATCTTTCCCGCCAGGCGTTGTGCCGCTCCCACCTTGCTCCTCCGATCCGGGTCGCCCGCCGGGCGACCATCGTTCGACTTCCTCGTCACCCTGAGCATAGACAGTATGGAGGGTCAACGAGTAGCCTTCGCGTCATCTTCCTATACATATCGTCAGCGTAGACGAAAGGTACCCCGCATGAGCGCACCAGCGGCGGAGATCGCTGAGAAGTTCCGGATCGCCTTCGGCAGCGGTGACACCGAGACCGCCCAGAAGCCGTGCGAGCGGGTCGGGGCCAGTGGCGAATTCGCACTGCGGCCCAACGTCCACCTCCCGATCGACGATGAGCGCGCGGTGCTGCCCTTCCCCGAGCTCCGCACCCGTGCGCGACGGGCTCACCGAGGAAGTGCCCGACTGCTGTCACGACTCGGCCGCGGTCACCGCGCCCCGGCGGGACTGACGTGACCGCCACGCCACCGGTCTTCGACGTCACCGACCCCCGGCTCGTCACGGACCCCGACGCCTACTACGCGGTGTTCCGGCGGGAGAACCCCAGCCACCCGGTGCCCGGGCTGGGACTCACGTTCTTCCGCCACGCGGAATGCGGCCAGATCTTCCGCGACGCGAGGACCTGGGGCAACGACCCGCTGCGGTCGCTGCGGTTCCAGGAGCTGGAGCGCAGCGACCCGGCGGCCGCACAGGAAACCCGCCGGATCTTCGAACACCGCTTCATGGACGAGATCGATCCCCCGGACCACACGCGCATCCGGAAGCTGTTCGACAAGCTGTTCGGCCGCCGCAACTCGCTGGCCCAGCGGGAGAAGATCCGGGCACTGTTCGAGCATCAGCTCGACCAGCTCGGTGGCAGGACAGAGTTCGACCTGGTCACCGACTACGCGTACGCGGTGCCGATCCGCATGGTCGCGGAGCTGACCGGGCTGCCGTCCGACGACGACCCGAAGGTCGCGGCCTGGCTGCTGCAGATCGCCGCCGACTACGACGTGCGGCTGATCGACGGGGTCTACCGCGCCGCGCGGCCGCTGTTCGACTACATCGAGGACTTCGTCGCTGCCCGGCGAGTGGCACCCGAGGGCGAATTCATCGACGGGATCCTGGCGGCCGAGGACACCGGCGAGCTGTCACACGGCGAGATCGTGGGCGCCATCGCCATCTTGCTGGCGGGCGGGTTCGAGACGACGGCCAGCGCCCTGTGCAACGGCGTGCACGCCCTGCTCACGCACCGTGACCAGCTTGGCCGGCTGCAGGCGGACCCTGACCTGCTGGACTCTGCGGTCGAGGAAATCCTGCGGTTCGATCCGCCGGTCTCGACGCAGAAGCGGATCGCGCTGCACCGCACCGAACTGGCGGGCCACGTGGTCGAGGAAGGCGAGCAGGTCGGCATCATCATGCACTCGGCCAACCGGGACGAGGACGTGTTCACCGACCCGGACGCCTTCGACATCGGCCGCAAACCCAACCCGCACCTGTCGTTCGCGGCGGGCATCCACCACTGCGTCGGCGCCCCGCTGGCACGCCAGGAGCTGCCGATCGGCCTGGAAGTACTTCTGGAGCGCTACCGCGACCTGCGGCTGATCGAGGCCGTGGAACGGAACTCCTTCGGCACCAACAACCTGGCGACGTTGCGTGTGGCGGCCACCCCACGCTGACCGGCCCGGCCACGGCGGCGCCCGTGCTCGATCCCCGCGGCTGCATCGCCGCCGCGGTCCGGGCCGGCGCCGTCTTCCACTTCACCGACCAGGCCAGGCGGTCGCCGCACCCCGGCGGGCGGCTCGTGCTGGGCTCCGTCCTCGGCAGCGGCTTGTCCGTCAGCGCGCCGCGGTTGCTGACTCGCGAGCGGCGGCGCGGTGTCGTCCGCTTCGTCCTTTCCGGGTGACCGAATCAAGGAGGATCCGTGGCACCAAAGGAATTCACGTTGACACCGGCTTACGATCGCGTGGTCGTGACCGGCGGCGGGTCGGGCATCGGCCGCTCGGTCGCACTCGCGATCGCCGCCACCGGCACCGGTGTCTACGTGCTCGGCCGCCGTGTGGCGCGGCTCGAGGAAACCGTCCGGCGCGGCGCCGGCCTGCCGGGCAGGATCGTCCCGGTCACGTGCGACATCCGTGCCGCGGAGACGGTTGCCGCGGCTTTTCGGACGATCGAGGAGGACGGCGGCCCGGCGCAGCTGCTGTACCACTCGGCGGCGGCGGCCTACGGTTCACTCGCCGAGGACATCACGCCCGAGGGTTTCGCCCACGTGGTGCAGTCCTCGCTCGTCGGCGCCTTCCACGTGATCCACCGCTGGGCCGAGCCGCTGATCGGCGCCGGGCTGCCCGGTGCCTGCGTCGCGGTCACGAGCGCGCTCGCGTCCCGTGAGACCCCCGGAGTGGCGCACTCGAGCGCGTCGAAGGCCGGCGTGGAGGGGTTCGTCCGTTCCGCCGCGAGGGAATGGGGACGTTACGGGATCCGGCTCAACACCATCGGCCCGGGTCCGTTCCCGTCCGAGGGCACCGACGAACTGTGGGAGCAGGGCGGCATCCGGGCCCGCATGGAGTCGGCCACCGCGCTGGGCCGGCTCGGCACGGAGGCGGAGATCGCCGGCCCGTCCCTGTTCCTGCTGAGCGACGCGGCTCGCTATGTCACGGGGGTGTCGCTCCCGGTGGACGGCGGTTTGCGGTTGGCACAGTGGACCGTGCACTCGCCGGCAGAGAGCGTGTCTCCTTAGCGCCTGTCCTGAAAGCTGGCGTGGTTGATCTGATTTGATCTTCGGTCGTGGTGCGTAGGCATGAGCTGACTGATGAGCAGTGGCAGGTCATCCAGCCGTTGCTTCCGGTGTCGGGTGCGAAGGGGCGTCCGCGGGTGGATGACCGCCGGGTGGTCAACGGGATGTTGTTCAAGGCTAAGACCGGGGTGGCGTGGCGTGACCTGCCCGAACGCTATGGGCCGTGGACGACGGTGTACAACCGGTTCTGGCGCTGGTCACGCACCGGCACTCTGTCCGCTCTGGTAGCGCAGGTCCGGGTGATCGCCGAAGCGATCGACGAACTCGACCGCGAGGTCTCGGTCGACTCCGGCATCGTGCGGGCCCATCAGCACGCTGCCGGCGCCCGTCGCATGACCGCGTCCCCCACAGGGGGATGCACACTCGTGCGGCGGGCACAGCGAGCCAGGTGATCATGCCATCGGGCGGTCCCGTGGTGGACCCACTACCAAGATCCACCTGGCCTGTGCCGGCCATGGGCGGCCTCTGTCGGTGGTCTTGACCGGCGGCAATGTCAACGACTGCACCATCTTCACCCAGGTCATGGCAGCGGTGAAGTTCCGCCGGCCCGGTCCCGGCCGTCCGCCGACCCGGCCGAGCCGGATTCTGGCGGACAAGGGCTACTCCAGCCGAGCCATCCGTTCTTACCTGCGCCAACGGCACATCCCGGCGGCCATTCCCGAACGCCGTGACCAGCAAGCCAACCGGCTGCGCCGCGGCCGGGCCGGTGGCCGCCCACCCGCCTTCGACCAGGTCGCCACCTCCTACCGGAGCATGATCGACCTCGCCACACTGCTCATCTGGCTTTGAGGACAGGCCTTAGCGCAGGGTTGCCGCTTCGCCTCGAACCCCGCACCGCCCCGGCACCCGCGTGCCGGGGCGGTGCGGCGACCAGAGCGACCGGTCGGACCGGAAACCGGTCAGGCCACTTCGAACGACAAGTGCAACGATTCGAAAGCCCGGATGCTCGACAGCGGAATCCACTTGGGCCGTACCCCGTCCCGGAACTCCCACCGCTTCCACCGGTCCAGCAAGACGTTCAACGCCTCCGACAACTCGAGACGGGCCAGGGCGTTCCCCGGGCAGAAATGCGCACCACGGCCGAACGTCACGTGCGAGGGGCCTTCCCGGTCCAGCCGAAACTCGTCGGGGCAGGTGAACACGTCCGGGTCGCGGTTCGCGGCGAGCAGGGAGATCTGCACCATCTCTCCCTCGTGCGCGACCGCCCCACCGCCGAGATCCAGGTCGGTCCTGGCCTTGCGCATCAGCCACGGCAGAATCGGCTCCAGCCGCAGGATCTCCTCGATCGCGGGGCGCACCAGAGTCCGGTCCGCACGCAGCCGGGACTGCAGCTCCTGGTTCTCGGCGAGGGTGGCCATCATGATCATCAGCGCGGAGCGGGTGGTGTCGTGCCCGCCGTGCATGAGGAGCACGACCATCCGCAGCAGGTCGTCGTGGCTCAGCCGGTCGCCGTCCTCCTCCGCGGCGATCAGTGTGCTCAGCATGTCGTCGCCGAGATCGCGACGGCGTTCGGCGATCAGCCCTTCCAGGTAGGAGTAGAGATTGACGACCGCGGCCTCCGCCGTCCGCCGGCCCTCCGCGCCCAGCTCTTCGGAAAACATGGCGTTGAGGTCGGTCACCCAGGTGTCGAAGGTGTGGTGGTCGGCGCGCGGGATGCCCAGCACGTCACAGATGACCTGCACGGGCAGCTGATGCGCGAACTCGTGGATGAAGTCCACCTCGCCGCCGTCGCCGATCTCGTCCACGAGGTTGACGCACAGCTCCCGCACCGGCTCCTTCATCCGCGCGACCGCTCGCGGGGTGAACGCGTGCATCACGAGCTTGCGCAGCCGCGTGTGGTCGGGACCGTCCTTGTGCAGGATCGTGCCGAGGTGGAACTCCGCGAACGGACCGTCGGTCACGCCCAGCTTGGCGAACGACTGCGCGTAGTCGTTGCACACCTGGGGGCTGTTGAGTATCGACAGCACGTCGGCATGGGCCAGCAGCACCGGCATCCCGTAGATGTTCCGCGCCACCGGGTTGTCGCTCCGGACCTGCCGCAGATAGCCGTGCGGGTCGGCGTTGAACTCGTCCGACATCACGTCGAGGCGTGGCAGGGGGACGTCTTGCGCCATCGAAAGCTCCGTCCGATCGGGGTTGACAGCGGTGCGATAACTATCTGGCAGTTACTGACGCTTAGTTCATTGACTGTATCATTGCTCACCTGCGATGTCAGTCGCCACGGTAGCCAGTCGGAGCCGAGCTGCTGTCCGGCAACGAAAACGGCTGTGGAAATCGGTTCTCCTCCGATCTCCACAGCCGTTGGTGCTCTTTCGCAAGTCGCGCCACTGTCAGGAGGTCACCGGATCCGTGTTGATCCCGGCGAGCAGCAGGTGCCCCGCGTCCACCGGGATGGTCACACCGGTGACCGAGCTCGCCAGGTCCGAGTTGAGGTAGAGCGCCGTCTCGGCCACGCGTTCCGGCTCCAGGAAGCTGGTCGCCTTCAGCGCGCTGTAGTGGTAGCCGCCCTGGATCATGTCCGCCTCGGTGCCGCCCGGGTGCCCCGCCATCATGTCCCAGGCCGCCTGGTGACTCGACATCGGCGTGCGGATCGCGCCGGGACAGATGGCGTTGCACCGGATGCCGTGCCTGCCGCCCTCGAGCGCGATGACCTTCATCAGCCCCAGCGCGCCGCTCTTGGCGGACGTGTAGTGAGCGTAGTTCAACCCCGGCTCGATGCCGTTCACCGAAGAGATGACGACGATGGAACCGGTGCCCCGTTCGATCATGTGCGGCGTGACGGCCTTCGCCGAACGCCAGATCCCGGCAAGATTGGTCTCGATCGTCTGCGACCACATCTCCTCGGAGAGCTCCCAGTACGGGGCCATCGTCCAGATTCCCGCGTTGGCGATCAGCGAGTCGATCCGCCCGAACTTCTCCAGTGCCGCCGCGACCGCGGCGTCCAGCTGCTCCTGCGACCGCACGTCCGCCCGGACCGCCAGCGCCTCACCGCCTTCCTTCTCGACGAGCGCGACCGTCTCGTCCAGGTCCTCCGGCTTCGCCATCGCGTAGGGCACACTCGAAAGCTGGTCGACGACGTCCACCACCACGACCTTCGCGCCCGCTCTCGCGCTGACCAGCGCGTGTGCGCGGCCTTGCCCGCGCGCACCGCCAGTGACGAAGACGACCTTCCCGTCCAACAGCCTCATCTCGGCATCTCCTTCGATTCGGTGGGCGCCTTCGCCGGAATCACGAACTCGCCGGCACGGTCGGCGACCAGCTTCGCCAGCGCTCGGCGGTCCAGCTTCCCGTGCTGCGTCCGGGGCAACTCCGGAAGCGCCAGGTAGCCCCGGGGGGATTTGTAGGGCGCGAGCCGGTCGCGAACCCAGGCGTGCAGCGCCCCGGGTTCCGGCACGCTCTCGCCGGACGGCACGACCACGGCCAGCATGCGCTCACCGAGCCGGTCGTCGGGCACACCCGCGACCGCGGCCGCGGCCACGCCCGGCGCGTGTTCGAGCACGTCCTCGACCTCGGCCGGGTAAATGTTGAACCCGCCGGAGACGATGAGGTCCTTCACCCGCCCGGCCACGGACAGGATCCCGTCCTCGTCGACCGAGCCCAGGTCTCCCGTGTGCAGGAAACCGTCCGGATCTACCGGCGCGGCCTCGTCACCGGCGTACCGGCGCATCACCTGCGGGGAGCTGACGGTGATCTCCCCGACCTCCCCCGCGGCGGCCTCCCGCCCGGTTGCGGTGTCCAGGATGCGGATGTGCACACCGGGCAATGCGCGCCCCACGGACCCCGGCGGGCGGCGCCCGGCGCGGACATCTTCGAGACGCTCCGCGGCGATACCGCCCATCGCCTCGGTCTGGCCGTAGTTCGACAGGAGCGGGAACCCGTAACGTTCTTCGAATCTTGCCGCCAGCGAACGGGAAAGTGCCGCGGAACCGACGGTCGCGTACCGGACCCCGGCCAGGCGCACCTGCGCGGGCGCGTGCACGAGGTCGAACACCATGGCGGGGACGAGACGCAGCGTCCGCACCTTGTGCTCGGCGACCACCGCGTCGAGCGACGCGGCGTCGAAGCGTTCGAACACCACCACCGGCTTGCCCGCCCACCAGGCGAACAGCAGGCCCATCAGCCCGGAGGTGTGGGAGAGCGGGGTGAGCGCTACGTTCGGCCGCCGGTCCTCGTCCGCCAGCGATCGGGGCCCCGGCTCGATGCCGGAGCTGGTCAGCATCCCGTCGATCGACGACACCAGCGCCTCACCCCGGTGCACGATGCCCTTGGGCACCCCCGTGGTCCCGGAGGTGAACAGCAGGAGCGCTTCGGCAGCCGGGTCCACCGTGGCCGGTTCCTCAGCCGTACCAAGGGAATCCACGGCGACGACAGGCAGATCCGGGAAGTGCGCGGCCCGGTTGGAGGTGGTCACCACGACGTCGACCCCGGCGGCCCCGGCGAGCCGGACCGCCTCGGCCGGGGAAGCGAGGCTGCTGATCACCGCGGCGGTGGCGCCGGACTGCCACGCGCCGAACAGTCCGGCGCCGAACAGCGGCCCGTTGGGGATCCAGACCCCGATCCGGGCGGGGCGACCGGCCGCGGAAAGGCACGCGGCCGTCACGGCGGACGAGGCCGTGGCCAGCTCGCCCCAGGTGGTGCGGTCACCGGACGGTGTGTACACGGCCACACCGTCCGGCCGCTGCTCTCCCCTGTCCCGCACCAGGTTCGCGAGCGCCGCCCAGCCCATCACTGCTCGTCGGCCACGAGTGACGGCTTGTACGACGCCCTCGCCATGGTTCCGCGGGGCAGGACGGTGATCTCGACATCGACCCCGAGCTTCTCCTCCAGCAGCAGCTCCGCATTGTGGCCGCCGCCGTCGCCCTCGGCGCGGATCTCCAGGCGCTTCTGCGTTTCCCCGCGGCGCACCAGCTGGTACACCGGTCCAGGGCGGCCCAGGTCGTCGTCCTTCGCCAGCTCGATAGCCACGTCGATGGGCATCACCTGTGTTCCGCCGACGTTGACGACGTCACTGCGCCGGCCGTCGTAGAAACCGCGCCGCGTGGTCTCGCCGCACGGGCACTGCGCCTCATCGACGCGAATGACGTCACCGATGTCGTACCGGACGACCAGGCTGTCGCGCCCCAGCGTGGTGATCACGAGGTTGCCGCGCTCGCCCGGCGGGACCGGCTCGTAGGTGACCGGGTCCAGCACCTCGACCACGGCCAGGTCCTCGTTGAGGTGCGCACCGGCCTGCTCCGAGCATTCTGTGCCCAGATACGAGAAGGCGTCGGCGCCGGCCGAGATCTGCCGCCACTGGAACGCGATCGAGTCATCCGGCGGCGGGAGCTTCAGGTCCTCGGCCGGGTCGTAGCCGAACTTGACGGCGGCCTCGTTGAGACGCTGCAGCGCCGGCCCGAGTACCACGTACCGGTTCGGCTTGAGCAGGGAAAGCAGCCGCAGGGCGGGTTCGATGCTCGCGTCGTCGGTGGGCGGGCCGATCGAGACGCAGAGGAACCCGTACCGCTCGGCGGCGGCGCGGTTCATCGGCTCCCCGTTGTTGAGGTAGCCCGGGTGCGCGGTGACCATGATCGTCTCGCCGGGCTTGTAGCCCTGCCGCCACTGGTTGCGGGCATACGCGTTGTACTCGACCTCGAGGTCGCGCGGGGTCCAGAAGAGCACCGTGGGCTTGCCCGTCGTGCCGGTCGTCTGCGCCACCCGTACGCAGTCCATGACGGCGGCACCGCGGTAGTCGCCGAACGGCGGGTGCTCGGCCTCGCTCCGACGCAGGTCCGCCTTGACGAAAGGACGCACCGACGACAGGTTCGCCAGCGACAGCTCCCCCGGGCCGATACCCGCCTCCTCCAGCCTGCGGCGGAAGAACGGGATCGGCAGGCCGTAGATCCGCTCCGAAGCCTCGGCCAGGCGCTCGTCCTGCAGTGCCCGCCGGTCCTCGCGCGTCATCGTCTGGAGCGCCTCGTCGTAGAAGCTCGTGCTGCTCGCCACCGCTACCTCTCCGTTGGGGAAGTTCTGAAGTTGCCCGGACTCGCCGCTCAAACCTCGGGGATTTCGGCCTTGGTCAGCGCGATGAACGTCTTGTTGACCCGTCGGAAGGTCAGGTCGGTCGACACGAGCCGGTGGGTGAAGCGCCACCCGTCCGGCGTACGGACGAGTTTGTCCTGGTACAGGCCGGTGGTCACCACTGTCGAGCTCGCTCGGTCGTCGCGGCGGTGCCCCATCAGCAGAGTGGCCGTCTGCGTCGCGACGTCGCCGTCGATCTCGATGACCGAGTCGAGGGTCATGTGCACGCTGCCGTAGACGGCCTTGCCCATCAGCTTCCGGATCGCGTCGGTGCCCTCGGCCTTCGGCCCGTCCGCGACCTCGAAGACACCCTCGGGCGTGAACGTGCCGAGAAAGTCCTCGAGCCGCTGATTGTCCGCGGCGCGGTTGTACCGGGCGGACAGCTCCCGGATCTCATCCTTGTCCACCAACATGCGCAGTTCGTCCGCCACGCGGCCTCCATCCTGGTACTGAACGCTCTAGCAACAGACTAGACGCACTGTCATCGAGATGTCACGTACATCCCTTGGCGCTAGCCCTCGATCCGCAGCGCCTGCTTCGGACAGACCTGAACGGCGTCCTCGACGGCGCCGCGCCGGGACTCGCCCGGCGTCTCGTCCAGGAGGTACAGCTGGTCATCATCGCGCAGGTCGAACACGTCCGGCGCCGCCATGACACAGAGACCGTTGCTCTCGCAGAGGTCGTAGTCCACCTTGACCTTCATTGCCGATCACCACTCCCAAGTATCAAATTTCGATGATGGAGAGTCTATACATTAGTCACTCTGTCGGCTAGCGTGCCGAGACGTGGCCGGAACGACGACGACCGGACGGACCGGGGAGTCCGGGTACGAAAAAGGCCGGCAGGCCCGGGAATGGGTACCCGGAACTGCCGGCCGTCGCCGTGCCGTCGCGGCGCGGCTCGGGGGCTCAGCCCTTGGTGGACGCGGAGCCGGTCACCTCGCCACGCAGGGTCAGCTCCCAGAAATCGACGAGCGACTCGACCGCGCTGCGCTTGTCGACGCGCATCCCGCGGACGACAGAGAAGTAGCAGAACCGCTCGAGCTGGGTGAGCAGGACGATCGCGCGGCTGCGCGAAGCCTTCACCGGCTCCTCCAGACCGTTGCGCCGGCGGGTTTCGTTGATCCAGGAGGTCAGGTGGCTGACGAACGTGGCAAGGCGCTCGTCGCTGACCGCGCGCAGTTCCCGCTCGGTGCTCTCGGCCTGCATCCAAGCCCGGATGCTGGATTCGTGCCGCGCGAACAACCTCAGGTACGCTTCGACCCAGCGCTTGATCGCGGCACGATCCGGGTCCACCCGTTCGCCCACGTCGGCGAGCAGCTCCTCCACCTCGCGGGTGTACTCGGCGGTGAGTTCGGCGGCGACCTCCCCCTTGCTCTTGAAGTACAGATAGAAGGTGCCCCTGCTGGCGCCCGCGGTCTCGACGATGTCGTCGATCGTGGCCTTGGCGTATCCCTTCCGCTCGAAGACGTCCTTCGACGCCTCGATGAGCTTCTGGCGCGTCATCTCTTTCTGCTCTTCGCGCAGGGAGCGGCGCTTCACCGGAGTTCCGTCGCCCCCACCTGCGCCGGCGTCGCCGAAAAGGTCGGCGGCGGTTGAACGCGTTTTCATCACCCCAGCATATCTTGTCAAATGACTGGTCACCCGGGGACGTTCTTTTTACACGGCGTCAACGACTGCACTGACGCCGGAACGCTCCCCCTCGACGACACTGGAGCAGCGATGAGCACAAGCCCGGCCACTGAGACCTCCCAGCAACCGGATCGCATCCGCGAAGAGGACATCGCCCGCGCGAAGGACCTCGTCGGGTTCTACTACCCGACAACTCAGCGCGAGCACTTCGCGACGGCCACACCGGACGTGCTGCGCAACTTCGCTCGAGGCTACGGCGACGACAACCCGCTCTACACCGACGCCGAGTACGGCGCGGGCACCCGCTGGGGAAGCCAGATCGGGGCACCCATGACGGGCGTCGCCGTGAACGAGGCACTCCGAGCCGACCCCCTTCCCGCCGGCCGGCGGCGGCCGTCGTTCCGCGGCATCCACGTTTTCGTCTCGGGCAGCAGCTGGGAGTGGTTCCGGCCGGTCTTCCCCGGCGACCGGCTGTACACGTTCCAAGGCTTCGAGAACGTGGAGGTCAAGCCCTCGGAGTTCGCCGGCCGCTCGGTCATCATCACCCGGCGTCACGTGCGGATGAACCAGCGCGGGGAGGTGGTCTCGATCGCCCGCGTCATCGCGATCCACACCGACCGCGAGAAGGCGAAGAAGACGGGCAAGTACGACGAGATCAAGCCCGCGACCTACACCGCCGAGGACATCGCCGAGATCGACGAGATCTACGCCGCCGAAGGCCCCCGCGGGGCCGAACCCCGGTACTGGGAGGACGTCCACATCGGCGACTCCCTCGGCAAGATGGTCAAGGGACCGCTGACGGGCACCGACCTGATCCTGTTCCACGCCGGCGGCTACGGCTTCACCCCGTACGCACCGAGCGCGGCACGGCTCGGCTACCAGAACCGGAAGCGGATCCCGGCGTTCTACGTGAACAACGCCCAGGGCGTGCCCGACGTGGCGCAGCGGGTGCACTGGGACAACGAGTGGGCGCAGTCGGTCGGAGTCCCGATGGCTTACGACTACGGCGTGCTGCGGGACTGCTGGCTCTCGCATTACCTCACCGACTGGATGGGCGACGACGCCTGGTTGCTGCACCAGTCCAGCCAGATGCGGAAGTTCAACTACGTCGGCGACACGCACATCTTCACCGGGGAGATCGTCGGCAAGCGGCAGGACGGTCCCCGCCGCGTCGTGGACGTCGAGCTGCGCGGAACGTCCCAGCGCGGCGAGGTCACCTGCCCGGCCACCGCGACCATCGCGCTGCCGAGCCGGGACACCGGCCCGGTGCCGCTGCCACAGGTCCCCGAGGACATCGCCCGCACCGCGACGGAGATCTACGCCCGGCACAACCAGCTCGGCCGGAATTCCTGACTTGTTGTACGCTTATACAGTCATTGAACTGATCGTCAGGGAGGGCTCATGCCGGTCGAAGCCGACCACCTGCTGACCGAGCGCGTGGACGAGACGCTGGTCGTCACCCTGAACCGGCCGGCTCGCCGCAACGCGCTGACGGTCGCGCTCGTCACCGCGCTCGGCGACGTGATCGAGACCGCTCCCGCCGACCAGGCGCGGGCAATCGTGATCACCGGCGCCCCGCCGGTCTTCTGCGCGGGCGGCGACCTCACGGATCTCTCGGCGGTGGCCGACGAGGGCGCACTGGCGGTGAGCGAGTCCATCTACGGCCGGTTCCACCGGCTGGTGTCGGCGATCTCGGAGTCCCCCGTTCCGGTGATCGCGGCGGTGAACGGGGCCGCGCTCGGCGCGGGGCTCGACCTCGCGGCCGTGTGCGACTTCCGCATCGCCGCGTCCTCGGCCCAGTTCGCCAGCTCCTGGATCAACGTCGGACTGGTTCCCGGCATGGGCGGGGCGCAGTGGCTCACCCGCCTCACCGGCGGTGCCCGTGCGACCGAACTGGTGCTCACCGGCCGCACGATCGACGCGGTCACCGCGGAGCGGTGGAACCTCGTGCACGAGGTGGCCGAGCCGCACGAGCTCATGGCTCGCGCGTTCGAGCTCGGCAAGCAGCTGGCGGCGTTGCCGCCGGTCGCGCTGGCCCGCAGCAAGGCAGCGCTGCGGCGCACCATCGCCGATGGGCTCGGCCCAGAGCTGGCCACGCTCGGCGCGGTGCAAGGGACCCTGCTCACCGGGCCCGAGTTCGCCGAGCGGGCGGCCCGGTTCCGCAAGGGCGGCGCTTCCGGCACGAGCGCGAAATGACCTCCGAGACCGTCGAGCAGCGGACGCCGTGGTACCCCAGCGCCTACCGCACGCTGCTCGGCTGGGAGGTCGAATGGCGGGACGGGCAGCCGTGGCTGCGCACGGGCAACGGCGTCGTCGGCGCCTCCGTGCCCGCCTACCTCGGCCCACTGGTGGTCATGGCGCTCAGCCGGTCTGACCAGCCCTCACCGGTGCTGGAGCTGGCCCACGAACAGCGCTGGGTCTTCCTCGCCGACGCGAACGACGACGTGCCGGGATGCCACCTACCACTGTCCACTGTGGAAGTGCTGAGCTGCCCCGCGTCGATTCCCCTGCCCGCGGCGGGCTCGGCCGGCCGGCCGAGCCGCTGGGTGAGGCCACCGGACCCGCGGAACCGGTGGCTGCCCACTCTCGCGGCCATCACCGCCATCGCGAGCCGCTTCGACTGACCGCGGCTCGCCGGCATCGCGGCGTCCGGTGTGGGCGTCCAGACCGGACACGAATTCGATGAAGCAACCGGGAGGAGAACGCTGTGCGAGGCACGAGGCGGGACGAAGCGGCCGGAAGGGAGGTCGCCCGCCTGCTCCTGCGTGGAGTGGTCGGCGGAACGATGATCGCCCACGGGCTCAAGCACGGCCGCAGCCTGGAGGGCACCGCCGGCTGGTTCGGTTCGATCGGCTTCCGCCGGCCCATGGTGCAGGCGGTGGCCAGCGCGGTGGTCGAGACCGGCGCAGGCGCGGCGTTGCTCACCGGAGCGGGCACGCCGCTCGCAGCAGCCGCGGTGGTCGGCACCATGGGTGTCGCGGCGAAGACCGTGCACGCCCCCAACGGGTTCTTCATCACCGGCGAAGGCTACGAATACGTCCTGAACCTCGCGGCGGCCTCGGTGGCGCTGGCCGGGCTCGGCCCCGGCCGGTTCAGCGTGGATCGCGCGCTGGGACTCGACCGGAAGCTGCGCGGTGGCCTGGTCGCTGTGGCGGCCGCAGGGCTGGGGCTGGCGGGCGCCGCCGGACAGCTCGCGGCGTTCTGGCGCCCGCCCCAACCGAAGCCGGTCTCGCCCGGAAAGGGGTCGTCATGAAAATCGAACTGGACCAGGAACAATACGTCGGCGCGGGTCCGCACGGGCGATGAAAACCCCGGAGAGCGTAGTGATCGCCGGCGCCTCGGTGGCCGGGCTTTCGGTCGCGGAAACGCTGCGTCGTGAGGGATTCACCGGCCGCATCACGATGATCGGCGAGGAAAAGCACCTCCCGTACGACCGGCCACCGCTGTCGAAGGAGATCCTGTCGGGCAAATGGCCGCGGGAACGGGCATGGCTGCGCCAACCGGCCGCGATCGACGCGCTGGGCCTGGACCTGCGCCTGGGCGTGCGCGCGACCGGACTGGACGACCAGGCACGCCGGGTCCGGTTGTCCGACGAGACCGCCGCGGACTACGACGAGCTGGTCATCGCCACCGGCGCCCGGGCGCGCCGCTTACCGGGAACCGGGGGAATCGCCGGAGTGCACGTCCTGCGCACGCTGGACGACGCCTTCGCCCTCCGCGAGCAGCTGCAGATGGCCCAGCGCCTGGTCGTCGTCGGAGCCGGCTTCCTCGGCGCGGAGGCCGCCTCCGTCGCCACGCTCGGGGGCACGGAAGTGACGCTGGTGTCGGACATCCCGGCTCCGCTCGCCGACGTGCTCGGGCCGGAGCTCGGCTCGATGCTGCTGGACGTGCACCTGGCGCACGGGGTGAAGGTCCTCGCGGGGACCGGGGTGCGGGAACTCCTCGTCGACGGCGGCCGCACCCATGGGGTACGACTGGCCGACGGCAGGGCCGTCCACGCGGACGCGGTTCTGGTGGCGATCGGGTCGGTGCCCACTGTGGACTGGCTGGCCGGCAGCGGTGTCGAAACCGGGAACGGCGTGGTGTGCGACCGGTACTGCCAGGCCGCGCCCGGGGTCTGGGCCGCGGGGGACGTGGCTTCCTGGGAGCACGTCGGCTTCGGCGAACGGCTGCGCATCGAACACCGGACCAACGCGGCGGAACAGGGCATGGCCGTGGCCCGCAACATCCTCGCCGGTGACGAGCGCAAGCCGTTCACGCCGATCCCCTACATCTGGTCCGACCAGTACGACCTGAAGATCCAGATCCACGGCCTTCCCCGTGGGGCGGAGGGCTTCGCGGTGACCGAGGGCAGCAGTGACGAGCGCTCGCTGCTGGCGCTCTACAACAGAAACGGCGCGGTGCGCGCGGCGGTCGGTGTCAACAGGATCCGTGCCACGCGCCAGGCCAGGGCTCTGATCGCGAAGAACACGCCCTGGACCGAAGTCGTCAGAAGCGGCTGATCACGCCGGCTCGGCCGCCGGCTGCGCGGGCTCGCTCCGTATCACACCAGCGGGACGATCATTGGCAATTGACCACGTGTTGGGCTCCAGCGGATTTCAGCTACCCTGATCGTGAACGTGCCCGCAAGAACTCGAAGCGGCCCGGGTGCTGCTGTCCCGCCTCGGCGTCGACCCCGCCGACCTCGTCACCGCCGAGCCAACCGGCTCCACCCCGGCCAGCGGCCCCTGCCCACCCTCCGGGAATGAATCCCCCGTGGTGGCCGCACTGGTCTCGCCCAGCACCACCACTCCCACGGGTCGTACGGATCAGCCCGCGGCGACCCGGCCGGCCCGACCGGCTGTCGTGGCCGGTGCGCCGCTTTCCCGGAGCGCGACGTCGAGCGCGGAGCCGGGCGGCACCGTGTAGTCCTCGGGCATCATCAGCAGGTGCGCGCCGAGGATGTGCGCGCGTGTGGCCGCCACGGCGGCCGCCGGGTCCCGGGCATCGCAGGCGTCCAGGATGCGGTCGTGGTCCTCGATCGCACGCCCCTGCCGGACGTCGAAGTGCAGCCGGAAGCGTTCCGCCTGCGCCGAGAGGTCCTGCACCAGCCTGAGCAGCGTGCCGGACCCCGCGGCGCGGTACAGCGTCTCGTGGAAGGCGCGGTTGAGAGACCGGAACGAGTTCTGCGCATCCGCTCCCCGCACCGCCTCCCGGATTTCGTCGTTGACCCGGCGCATCCGGGCGAGGTCTTCGTCCGTCAGCCGCGGGACCGCCGTCCGGACGGCCAGCGTCTCGAGGTGAATGCGCATGGCCGCCACGTCCTCGGCGGCCGTCAGGTCGATGCCGGCCACGACCACACCGCGGTAGGGCAGTCGTTCCACGAGCCCCTGACCCTCGAGCCGGAGAATCGCCTCCCGCACCGGTGTCCGGCTGACCCCCAGGGAATCCGCGACCTCGGTGGGGTCTATCCGGTCTCCCGGGGCGAGCTCGCCGGTGACGATCCGCTCGTGAAGCTGCTCGAACACCGTATCGGCCACGCGCTGATGAATGGGTGACATACCTCACCTGCCGGTAGTTCTCGGACTGGACCAGTCTCCCACGCCGTGGTTTCCGGGCCCGCGAGCCAGGCGGGAGGAGACGGGCATCGTTGATTATCCAATATCCAATGTTTAATATCCAGCGAGAACGCGCTTCGCCGCGTCCGACCAAGCACACGCAGAGAGGCGGGTGTTTCATGTCTCGCAGACGATGGACCAAGGTGATCGCCAGTACCGTGGCCGCTGTCCTCCTCGTCACCGGCTGCGGAGCCGGGGCCGGCTCCGGTCCGGCTGCCCGCAGCGACGGGCTCATCCCCGTCACCGTTGGCGTCACGCCGCTGCTCAACGCGGCTCCGCTCTACCTGGGCATCCAGCACGGGTTCTTCAAAGACGCCGGCCTCGCCGTCGAACCGAAGGTCATCCAGGCCGCGGCGACCGCCATTCCCTCGCTCATGAACGGCGAGCTGCAGTACGCGCTCGTGTCCGCCGTCCCGGCGATCACCGCCAAGAGTCAGGGCCTGCCGGTCGCGGCCGTCGCCGGCAACGACGTCTACGTCAGCGATCCGAAGGACGACGGCTCGGTGCTGCTCGTAGCGCCGAACAGCCGGTTCCAGCGCACCGCCGACCTCACTGGAGCCACCATCGCCATCGTCGGGTTGCGCTCGATGCCGGAGCTGGCCACCCGCCTCGCCCTGACCAAAGCGGGCGTGGACCCCGCCTCGGTGAAGTTCGTGGAGATCCCCTACCCCGAGATGCTCGCGGGGGTGCGGGACGGGCGGGTGGACGCCGCGCTGTTCGCCGATCCGTTCCTCGGTCAGGCCACCTCGCAAGGCCTGCGCCCGGTGACCTATCCCTACTCGACCGCCCTGCCCGGGGTCACCGGGCTGCTCTGGATCGGCGTGCAGCCCTACCTGCAGCAGAACGCCGACGCGGCGGCCAAGTTCACCACTGCCATGACGCGCGCCGTGGAGTACGCGGCCGCGCACCCGGACGAAGCCCGCGCCTCGGCCACGGGGTTCACCACCCTGTCGCCGCAGGCCCTCGCGGCAGCACACCTGCCCGCGTATCGCTCCGCGGTGGACGAGGCCACGTTCACCAGGATCGCCGGCGCCATGGTTCAGCAGGGCTTCCTCAAGTCGGTCCCCTCCGTCGAGGGGATGGTCTGGCACCGATGACCGCGAGAACGATCGATCCCCCGCGGACGACGACGAGGTACACCTTCGCGCGTCTGGCGGGCACCCGGTGGCCGGCCAAGATCGGTTTCGTCGCCGCCGTCCTCGCGCTGTGGGAGCTGGCGGTGCGGCTCGGACAACCGGGTTCGCTGCCCGCGCCCAGCCGGGTGGCACCGACCCTCGTCGACATGATCGGCGACGGACGGCTCGTGGGCCCAGTCCTGCAAACCCTGGCAGCCTGGGCCCTCGGCCTCCTCGTGGCGACTGCGATCGGCGTTGCCGCCGGCCTGGTGCTGGGTGTCTCGCCGGTCATGGAGCGGCTGACGCGTTTCACGGTCGACTTCCTGCGCACGATCCCGTCGCTCGCGCTCGTCCCGCTGGCGGTGCTCCTCTACGGTTCCGGCATCGGGAGCACCCTGCTGCTGGTGGTGTTCGCCTCGACGTGGCCGATCCTGCTGCAAACCGCCCACGGGGTGCACGCGGTGGACCCCGTGGCGAGCGAGACCTGCCGGTCGTACCGGGTCCGGTGGCACCACCGCCTCCTGTTCCTGGTCGTCCCCGGCGCGGCCGCCTACCTCGCCACGGGGGTCCGGATCGCGGCGTCGGTCAGCCTGCTGCTGTCGCTGTCCGCCGAACTCCTCATCCCGGCGCCGGGTATCGGGCAGGAGATCGCGGTGACCGAACTCGGGGGTGACCTGCCCGCGATGTACGCCTGGATCTTCGTGGCCGGCGTCCTCGGCGTGGTCATCAACGCGCTGTTCAGCAGGATCGAGCGCGCGCTGCTGCGGTGGCACCCGGCGCACCGGCGGGAGGCACGATGATCAGGTCCCGCCTCGCCCGGCTGGGGCGGCTGGCCGCGTGGGAGTTCACCCTCCCCGTGGTGCTGGTGCTGGTGTGGTGGTGGTCCTCGCAGCACACCACGTCCTACTTCTTCCCCCCGCTGTCGATCATCCTCGAGCGCTTCCACGAGGTGTGGTTGTTCGACCGGTTCGCCAGTGATTTCCTGCCCAGCCTCGGCAATCTCCTCGGCGGCTACCTGGTGGCCGTCCTCGCCGGGGTGGCGCTGGGTGTCCTGCTGGGGCTGACGCGGTGGATCCGGGAAACGGTGAACCCGGTCCTGCAGTTCCTCCGCGCGCTGCCGGCCACCGCACTGCTCCCGCTGGCCATCGGTCTGCTGGGCATCGGCTCGTCGATGAAGGTCGCGGTCATCTTCTTGGGCGCCCTGTGGCCGATCCTGCTCAACACGATCGACGGAGTCCGCGGCATCGACCCGACCGTGTGGGACGTGGCTCGCTCCTACCGCGTCTCGTGGCGGCACCGGATCGCACACATCGTGCTGCCCGGTGCCGCCCCGCAGATCTTCGTGGGGCTGCGGGCGAGTCTGTCCGTCGCGGTCATCCTGCTGCTCGCCAGCGAGCTGTACGGCTCCTCGTCCGGGGTCGGCCACTTCATCCTGCAGGCCCAGCGTCAGTTCGCGATCGGCGACATGTGGGCCGGGATGGTCCTGCTCGGCATCCTCGGCTACCTGCTGAACCTGGCTCTCCAGCTGGTGGACCGGAAGGTCCTGGCCTGGCGCCACTCCCTCACCCGGAAGGACAGGTCCGAATGACCACTCCCCTCCTCGACGTCAGCGGGCTGAACAAGAGCTACGGCAGCAAACAGGTGCTCGCCGATGTCGGCTTCAGCGCCGGCACCGGGGACTTCCTCACCGTCGTCGGTCCTTCCGGCGCCGGCAAGACCACGCTGCTGCGCTGTGTGTCCGGGCTCCTGACCCCGGACCGCGGAACGGTGGAGCTGAGCGGTTCTCCGGTCACCGGTCCGCCGGAGGACCTGGCCCTGGTGTTCCAGGACTACAGCCGGTCGCTCCTGCCCTGGCTGACGGTCCGCGGGAACATCGGTCTCCCCCTGCGTAGCAAGGGAATCCGCGCAGCGGAGCGGCGGCGCCGCGCGGACGAGGCACTGGCCTCGGTCGGGCTCGCGGACGCCGGCCCGCTCTACCCCTGGCAGCTGTCCGGCGGGATGCAGCAACGCGTCGCGATCGCGCGCGCGCTCGCCTTCAGCCCGCGCATCCTGGTGATGGACGAACCGTTCGCCTCGGTGGACGCCCAGACCCGCGCCGAGCTGGAGGACCTCGTCCTCGGCCTGCGCGACCGCCTGGACATCACGTTCCTGCTCGTCACCCACGACATCGACGAGGCGGTGTACCTGGCCGACCGCGTGGTGGTGCTCTCCGGCGCACCGACCACGGTGACCGCGGTCGTCCCGGTCGACCTCGGCCGGGACCGCGACCAGGTCGAGACCAAGGAAACGGCGAAGTTCGTCGAGCTGCGCTCCCAGGTCTACCGGCTGATCCGATCCGAGCAGGGGGCAGCGGCGTGACGCTCCTCCTCGACGACAACGCCGTGCGCGCGGCGTTCGACTGGAAGCTGGCGATCACGGCGCTGCGCAACGCTTACGCCGGGCCGGTCGACGACACGCGCTATCCCGCGCGGCTCATGGCCAGGGGGGACAACAGCTGGCTCCGGGTCCTCAGTGGAGCGGCATCCGACGGTCTCATGGGAGCCAAGCTCATCGCCGCCGCCCTGGGCACGCGCCGCGCCTCCTACCTCATTCCGCTGTTCGACCAGCACTCCGCCGAGCTCGTCGCCCTCATGAACGGGCATTCCGTCACGGGCTACCGGACCGCGGCGACCTCGGCGCTGGCCGCGGATCTGCTGACCGCGCCCGGGCCGGTGAGCGTAGCGGTGATCGGATCCGGGTTCGAGGCGAAGAACCACGTGCACGCACTCTCCGCGATCCGGGAACTGAAGTCCGTTCAGGTCTACAGCCCACGGGCGGAGAGCCGGGCGCGGTTCAGGTCGGCACTGAGCGGCCTGCCCGTCACGCCGGCCGACACGCCTGAAGCCGCGGTGAGCGGGGCCTCACTGGTCGTCTGCGCCGCCCGTTCCCGGGACGAATCCCCGACTCTGCTCGGACAGTGGCTCAGGCCGGGAACGACGGTCGTGTCGATCGGGTCCACCTTGCCGGAACAGCGGGAAGTGGACACCGAAGTGATCGCACGGGCCGAGGTGCTCGTCGCGGACATGGTCGACGAGGTGCTGAACGACACGGGGGACCTGCTCGCCGCCCGCGCCGAGGGCGTGGACCCCACCTCGCGTGTGACCGCACTGGCCGATCTGGTCGCCGGGCGTCATCCCGGACGCACTGGAGACGACCAGATCGTCCTCTACAAGTCCGTCGGCGCGGCGGTGCAGGACCTTGCCGTGGCGGGCATGTGCGTGCGCAACGCACAGCGGCTCGGCATCGGCACCGAACTGCCGATCGGCATTTCCCCCATCCAGAAGTGAGGAACGTTCGATGACACAGCTGAGCCCCGCACCCGGCTTGGCGGATCCGGCGCTGCTGCGCACCGCCTCCTATGTGGACGGTGCCTGGGTCAAGCACGGCGAGGCCGGGCACCTCGTGGTCGGCAATCCCGCCACCGGTGAGCGGATCACCGACATCCCGGCCCTGAGCCGGGCTCAGGCCGCCGAGGCCGTCGCGGCGGCCCACCGCGCGTTGCCGGCCTGGCGGGCCACCGCGGCTGCCGAGCGAGCCAGGGTGCTGCGGCGGTGGTACGACCTCGTGAAGGCCGCCACCGAGGACCTCGCGCGGCTGATCACGCTCGAAGAGGGCAAGCCCCTTGCCGAAGCGCGGGGCGAAGTGGCGTACGCGGCCTCGTTCCTCGAATGGTTCGCGGAGGAGGCGAAACGGGTCCGCGGCGATGTCTTCCCCGGCCCGCAGGCCTCCCGCCGGGTCGTCGTCATCCGGGAACCGGCCGGGGTCTGCGCGGCGATCACGCCGTGGAACTTCCCCGCGGCGATGATCACCCGCAAGGCGGCCCCCGCGCTGGCCGCGGGGTGCACGATGGTCGTCAAGCCCGCCGAGCAGACCCCGTTGACGGCACTGGCACTGGCCGAACTGGCCGAGCGGGCGGGCGTGCCGGCGGGCGTGTTCAACGTGGTGACCGGCGACCCCCGGGAGATCGGCGCCGAGCTGACCGGAAATCCGCTCGTCCGGAAGCTCACCTTCACCGGTTCCACCGAGGTCGGGCGGCTGCTCCTCGCGCAGTCCGCCGAGACGGTGAAGAAGACCTCGATGGAGCTCGGCGGCAACGCCCCGGTTCTCGTCTTCGATGACGCCGACCTCGACACCGCCGTCGCGGGCGTGCTCACAGCCAAGTATCGCAACAGTGGTGAGTCGTGCATCGGCGCCAACCGGGTCTACGTCCAGGCCGGGATCTACGACCGCTTCGCCGAAGAGGTGACGCGCCGGGTCCGCGAACTCGTCGTCGGCGACGGGTTCGAGGCGGACGTGCAGATCGGGCCCCTGATCGATCCCCCCGCCGTGGCCAAGGTCGAAGAACACATCGCCGACGCGACCGCACACGGTGCCGAAGTGCTCTGCGGCGGCACCCGCCACTCCCGGGGCGGCCTGTTCTTCCAGCCGACCGTGCTGAGCGGGGTCACCACGCGGATGGCAGTCACCCGCGAGGAAACCTTCGGTCCCGTCCTGCCCCTGATCCGGTTCACCGACGAAGCCGAGGCAGTCGCGGCGGCCAACGACACCGAATTCGGCTTGGCCGCATACCTGTTCACGCGGGACGCCGAACGCACGTGGCGGGTCTCCGCGGCGCTGGAAGCCGGCATGGTGGGGATCAACACCGGCCTGATCTCCACTGAGATCGCGCCGTTCGGCGGGATCAAGCAGTCCGGGCTGGGGCGCGAAGGCTCCGTCCACGGCATCGACGAATACCTGGAGATGAAGTACCTGGCCTGGGAAGGCGCAGGAGCTTCCTGAACTCCCCAGCCGACACGGAAAGGATCGATCATGCCCCCCTACACCCGCGCCGAGGCCCGGGACTGGGCCCGCGAAAAGCTCGTGGGCGCCATCAACTGCACCATTCCGTCGTTCACCGCCGACCTACGCGGCATCAACGAGAAGGCCATCCGGCACGATGTCGCACTGGCCCAGCAGCACGGCTTCCTCGGCACCCTCGGCGTCTCCGAGATCAGCATCACCCTGCCCGAGTACCTCGACTTCCTCCGCATCGCGCGCGACGAGGCGGGAAGCGAATTCGTCCTCGTGCACCACGGCAGCTGGAGCAACCTCGAGCAGAACATCGAGGCCGTGCGCGGCGCCGAGGACGCCGGCGCCGACCTCGTGCTGCTCTCCTATCCGCCGAACTTCTACCCGGAGTCCGAACAGGACATCTACGACTACACCAAGGCCGTCTGCGACGCCACGAACCTCGCGGTCATCCTGTTCCCGATGTACCTGTGGGGATTCAGCCCCCGCATCCACCCTTCCGACATCCCCGCCCGGCTGATCCGCAGACTGATCGACGACTGCCCGAACATCGCGGTGATCAAGGCCGAGGGCGGGTTCCCGAGTATCCAGAGCGTCATCGAGTGCCACCGCCTCTTCGGCGACGAGGTGGTCATCTCCATGCCCATCGAAGGCGAGCTCATCCCGCTGTCCCAGGTCATGCCGATCCAGCTGTCTGCCACCAGCGACCACGAGTACTACGGTCCGACGATCCCGCGGGTCATGCGGCTGTTGCGCGACGGCAAGTACGACGAGGCCGCCGAGATCTACTGGCAGCTGCATCCCGCGCGCAAGATCAAGTCCGGCCTGGCCGGCGCGCTGCACGGTGGCGCCTTTCTCAACCGTCAGGCCTGGAAGTTCCAGGGGTGGCTGCAGGGTTACAACGGCGGCCCGCTGCGTCAGCCCACCCAGCGCATCCACGACGCGCAGATGACCGCACTGCGCAAGGGACTCCTCGACGCCGGCCTCAACCCCAGCATGGACCCCTTCCGGGAGTTCTTCATCGGACGGAACCCGGCATGAGCCCCGTGGAACCGGACCGCACCGACCCGGAGGGCGCGATCGCCGCCGCGGCGAAGCGTTGTTCGAACTGGGGGCGGTGGGGCGAGGACGACGTGCTGGGCACGCTGAACTTCCTCGACGACGCCAAGCGGCGTGAGGGCGCGGCGCTCGTCCGCCGCGGCGCCGCCTTCTCCCTCGCGCAGCGCTTCGACGCCGAAGGGCCGCAGAAGGGCTGGCGGCGCCGGACCAACCCCGTGCACACGATGCTCTCCTCGGGTCTCGACGCCGAGTTCGGCCCACCGGAGTTCCCGCACGGATTGGGCGGCGCCGACGACGTCATCCACATGCCGCTGCAGGCCTCGACCCAGTGGGACGGGCTGGGCCACATCTTCGACCACGGCATCGCCTACAACGGCCGGCGGGCCTCCACCGTCGTGACCAGCGAAGGTGACCGGCTGACGGGGATCGAAACCGTCGCCGGCCGCATCGCCGGACGCGGAGTGCTGCTCGACGTCGGCCGCGCCGTCGGGCAGGACGGCGAGCTGCCCGACGGGTTCGCCATCACCGTCGACCACATCCAGGCGACCATCTCGGCGCAGGGCGAAAGTTCCCGCGCCGGCCGGGGCGACCTGCTGCTGGTACGGACCGGCCAGCTCACCCGCGCCCGTCGCGACGTCGCCGAAGGCCGGGGCTGGGGCGACTACGCCGGTGGCCCGGCGCCCGGACTGTCGTTCACCACGGCGGACTGGCTGCACGACACCGAGATCGCCGGGATCGCCACCGACACCTGGGGCTTCGAGGTCCGTCCGAACGAGTTTGACGTCGCCTTCCAGCCGCTGCACCAGGTGTGCATCCCGCACATCGGACTGTTCCTCGGCGAGATGTGGGACCTCGACGCCCTCGCCGACGACTGCGCCAGCGACGGCGTCTACGAGTTCTTCCTCGCCGCCGCTCCCCTGCCCGTCACGGGCGCCGTGGGCGCCCCGGTGAACCCCATCGCGGTCAAGTGATCTGAGGAGGGCGACATGCGTTTCGCGACCTACACCGTCGAAGGAGCGGCGCGGGCCGGTGTGGTGGTGGGCGACGGCATCCACCCGCTGCCGCCGGAGGTGACGGTGCTCGACCTGGTGCGGGCCGGGCTCTCCGCGGCACTGGAGGCCGGTGCCGCGGTCCTCAGTGGACCGGTGGTGCCGCTGGAGGCAGTGCGGTTGCTGCCGCCGCTGGCACCGCCGACCGTGCGGGACTTCGTCGCGTTCGAGGAACACGTGGAAGGCGTGGTCGCCAGCGTCTCCGGCGGCTCCGGGGTCGTGCCTGAGTGGTACGAGGCACCCACGTTCTACTTCACCAACCCCTACGCTCTGCTCGGCGCGTTCGACGACGTGCCGGTACCGCCGGGCTCACGGCTCTTCGACTTCGAACTGGAGGTCGCGGCCGTGGTCGGGCGGGACGGGTCGTCGCTGGCGCCGGACGAAGTCGAGATCTTCGGCTACACGGTGCTCAACGACTGGTCCGCCCGCGACCTGCAGCGGCGCGAAATGAAGGTGAATCTCGGCCCTGCCAAGGGAAAGGACTCCGCCACGACGCTCGGGCCGTGGCTGGTGACCGCGGACGAGCTGGAGTCCTATCGCGACAGTGAGGGATTCCTGGAGCTGGACCTGCGAGTGTCGGTCAACGGCACGGAGATCGGCCAGGACCTGTTGTCCAACATGGGCTGGCCGTTCGAGGAGCTGATTTCCTACGCCTCGCGCGGCACCTGGGTACGGGCCGGAGACGTGCTCGGGTCCGGAACCTGCGGCAACGGCGGCTGCCTGGCCGAGCTGTGGGGCCGCGGCCGGGAGATCCCGCCACTGGCACCCGGCGACGTCGTGGAGATGACTGCCGAAGGCATCGGCACCATCCGCAACACCATCATCACCGGCGCTGAGCTGCCCCCGGTGCGTGCGGCGCGGCCGCGGCCGCGCAAGCGCACGCGATGACCGGGCTCGTTGCCGGCAAGGTCGTCGTGGTCACCGGCGCCGCGCAGTACCGGCAGCTCGACGTCACCGAGGCCGCCTGGCCGCCGTCCCGGGTGAGCCCGGCTGATCACCCCCGCAGGTCCTGGACGATCCGCTCGGCCACCACCGCCACCCTGGGGTCGGTCCCGTGATCGCAGGCGGGGCAGGCCGGTGACGCGCCCGGCAGGCGGATCGAGATCGCGATGCCCCGCCCGGACCGGACGACCGATTCGACGGCGCTGCGCCACCGGAGTCCGCAGTCGCAGGTGGACAGTCCCAGCACGTTGCCGTTGACGCACTCGCGATGCACGACGACCGGTGCGTCCCGGGGATCGCCGGCGACGATCGCCAGGTGGCCGGTCTCGTCGGCGATGTCGCGGTAGGACACGAGCCGTACCCCGGAAAAGGCGTCGCCCACGGGAGTGTCGCCGGTCCGGACCGGCTGTGGATCCACCCGGCGCCGGTGGCCTGCAAAGTCCGAAATGGACACACACGCCAGCTCGTGTTCGGCGGCGAACCGCGCCGGTTCGCCGCCCCGCGCGATCTCCCCCGTCAGCTCGGACACCACGATCTCGCTGAACACGCCCGCGGGAGCCAGAGCGGCCAGGCGCATCAGGTCCACGACGGCCTCGGCCCGCCCCTCCCGCGCGAACAACCCGCCGTCCCGCGCGCGCACGGGCACGACGTGCCCGGGACGGATGAACTCATCCGGGTGCGCGTCCGGCCGGGCGAGCGCCTTGATCGTCCGCGCCCGGGCGCTCGCCGAAATACCCGTACCGACATCCGCTCCGTCGACGGTCACGCACAGCGCGCTGCCGAAGCGGTCGATGCGGTCGCACCGCATCAACGGGAGCTCGAGCCGGTCGCACGCGGCCTCCTCCATCGCTACCCGGAGGAAGCCGGTCGTGTGCTGCACGAGGAGGGCGATCCAATGCGGTGTCGCCGCCTCGGCCGGCAGGACCAGAGCACCTTCGCCGTCGCGCCGCACATCGTCGACGAGGACGATCGGTTCGCCCGCCGCGAGGGCCCGGAGGGTGTGCTGGACCCGGCCGGCGGCCGGGTCCAGCACCGCGGGCGGCGATGCCACGCTCACGGCGAGACCACCAGGTCGCCGCGATCGTCGAGACGGCGGAAGCGGCTGCCGTGGAACACCAGCGGCGCCACGTCCGGCTCGGTGGCCAGAGCGTGGATGCGCAGCAGCACGATCACGTGGTCACCGGCAGGCAGCTCGTCTTCGACCGAGCAGCCGAACCACGCCGCCGCGCCTCGCACGAAAACCGCGTCGTCGTCCCCGGCGTACCAGTCCACGTTCGCGAACCGGTCGCCGTCCTTGCTGGACAGGGCACGGCACGCCCGGTCCTGGTCTTCGGCCAGCACGCTGACGCCGAGGCGCCGGCGCTCCCGCAGCTTGGGCCAGGTGGCGGAGGTGTTCTGCACACACACCGACACCAGCGGAGGCGCCAAGGACACCGAGGTGAACGAGCTGACCGCCATCCCGGCCGGTGCGCCCTGGTGCAGGGCGCAGACCGCGATCACCCCGCTGGGAAAGCTACCGAACGCCTGGCGCAGCACCCGCGGGTCCCCATCGCCCGGTTCGACCGGAATCACGATGACCTCACCTCCCTGGTCCGACGGTCGCCCGGTCAGACGTCGATGTTCAGCGGCTCGTCCGCGCCCAGGAGCAGGCGGCCGTACGCTTCCTTGCCCACCTGCGGCATCACCAGCGCGTGCCGGCCGGCGATCTCCGAGTCCCGCCAGACGCGGCTGAGCACGTTGGCGTCGGCGAATGAAGACGCACCGTTGGCCGACATCAGCCGGTCGATACCGTCCTTGACGAGCTCACCGATGATGCCGGTGTCCATCCGGACCCGGCCCCGGGTGAGCCGGTCCAGCAGGACGCGGGCGGCGGCCGCACCGTCCACATCGGCCGTGGCCCGCTGCATCAGCAGCTCCGCCTGGTCGAACCGGGTGGCCGCCTCGGCGACGTCGACCTGGTGGATCGTCGAGTTCCGCGCGTTGGTGTAGAAGGTGTAGGCCACGTTCTTCGGCGGCAGCTTCGCCAGCGTCACGTCCATGGCGTGCCGCGCCAGGCCGAGCTGGGCGGCGACCAGGATCAGCGCGGCCACCGGGATGAAAGCCATGTTCGAGTTCTGCTCGTCCGGCTTGTGGGAGGTCGCGTAGCGGCCCTCCACCATGTCCTGGAAGCTCTGGATCCGGTGGTCGGGCACGAAGTGGTCCTCGACGACGATGGTGTCGCTGCCCGATCCCTTCATGCCGGCGACGAACCAGGTCGGCTCGATCCGCCAGGCGCTCGCCGGGATCAGTGCCAGTGCCATGGGGTTCTGCCCCTCCGGCACGTCGAGTTTGATCCCCAGCGTGCCCCACGTCGCCGCGAAGGAACCCGACGCGTACGCCCAGCGGCCGCTGACCAGGTAGCCCCCGTCGACGCGCTCGGACTTCAGCGGCGGGGAGAAGATGCCGCAGGCATGGGCGTTCGGGTCCGCGCCGAACACCTCCTCCTGCGCCTGGTCGGAGAACGTCGTCGCGAACCAGGTGCACACGTTCAGCAGCGCGGCCGCCCACGCCGTCGACCCGTCCCCGTGGCCGATCTCCGCGATGGTCTCCATCGCAGTCCGCAGGTTGGCGCCGAGCCCGCCGAGGCGCCGCGGCACCATGATCTTCAGCAGCTCGGCTTCCTCGAGGGCCCGCATCACCTCGGGCACGACCCGGCGCTGTTCGGAACCGGCTTCCGCGTGCTGTTCGATCAGCGGGATCAGCGCGGTGGCGCGGGCGATGATTCCGGTGTCGGGGGCGGTCGCCTCGTTCAGCGACGGCGAACCCATCAATGCGGTCATGGCAAGGTCTCCGCTCATCTTCGTTGACGTCACCCGCTCCTCGGGGCGGGGTAGCAGCAACGGTAGGCGGATTTTCCGGCCTGTCTGCCCTGATCGCGACGCGGGATGGCCGTATCGCGAAACGCGGTTCGTCCGAAGTGGACGCTCCGCTCGCCCGCTAACGGGCGCGGCGCAGAGTCGCCGACGGCGCCTCGCCGAACCGCTCCCGGTACGCCTGCGCGAACCGCCCGAGGTTGACGAAGCCCCACCGGTGGGCGACATCCGCGACCGAGGCAGCACCGGTGACGAGCTCACCGTGCGCGCGGTCCAGGCGGACAGCGCGCACGTACGCACTGGGGGACATGCCCAGGTGCTCCCGGAAACCCTGCTGCAGCCGGCGTCCGCTCACGCCGGCCAGCTGCGCCAGCTCACCCAGCGACCAGGGCTTCTCCGGCGCGGAGTCGACCGCCTCGACCACGCGTTTGATGGTGCGCGGACGGGCCGGCGGAGCCGGATCGCGCAGCTCGCTCGCGTAGTCGTGGTGCTGCGCCAGCACGAGCCCGCCGATGACCATCCGCTC
Organism: Amycolatopsis bartoniae; assembly: GCF_014191255.1. GTDB lineage: Bacteria > Actinomycetota > Actinomycetes > Mycobacteriales > Pseudonocardiaceae > Amycolatopsis_E > Amycolatopsis_E bartoniae. The sequence goes on along the minus strand of NZ_JACHWH010000015.1, from coordinate 11,723 downwards.
CAGGTACTCCCGGTGCCGGTCGGACCGGTGCACCAGGCTGTCGGGGTTGCCGAGTTCGGACAGCAGCAGACCCAGTGTGTCGAGCCAGCTCTTGCCCGCCCCACGTGTGACGTCGAGATCGAGCGCGAAGCGGACCCAGGAGCCCACGGGGTGGCCGAGCACCGCTTCGAGCTCCTCCTCCAGCACGCGGCGGGAGATCTTGACGCACAGCTGCATGGCGTCCTCGCCCCAGCGCGGCAGGAAGGTGTGCTCCCGTGGCGTGAAGACGGCGGCGCGGCCGGGAACGGCCGTCATCTCCTGTCGTCCGCACTGGGTGGCCACGACACCTGAGAGCGGGACGTTCACGTGGTAGGCACCGAGCGCCCCCGGATCGACGGTGGTTTCCACCCCGAACCGGACCAGGCCGAGCGTCAGGTGTTCCAGCCGCGTGGCACTGAGCCGGGACAGGGGCAGCTCCCCCTCCGCCCGGCCGGCCGGCGTGACACGGGCCGGGTAGAACACCTCGTTGAGCCGCTCCCGGAACACCTCGAACGGCGCGGCGTGGCACAACTCGCGAAAACCTCGCGGGGTGGCCGGTCCGTCGCTGCCCTCCGGGAGGAGGGTGGACCGCAGCGCGGTCATCTCCGTGCTGTGCATGTGCGCCCCTTTGCGCTGATCAGACGCCACTGTCATGGTCTTCGGGCGGAGGGGTGCTGTCAAACTCGCCCGTTGTGCCCACGCTAGGAGTGCCGGTGGGCGTCGCAAGCCGGTTCGCGCACTCACCGGCCGCGAAGCGAACCCTGTCCCTTTCGCGATCCGGCCGGTGTCCGACACGAAGCGGCTCGTCCCAGGCAGCACCGGGATCTAGGTTCGGCCAACACCCCCGACGAAAGAGGAGCCTTGCATGATCGTCGAGTACGCCTACCTCCGGATCCTCCCCGGACGGGAGGACGCGTTCGAGCAGGCGTTCGAGAAGGGGAGGCCGATCCTCACGGGCGCACACGGCTGCGTCTCGGCCGGTCTGTTCCGCGACGCCGAGCACCCCTCCTCCTACCTGCTCAAGGTCACCTGGCGAACCCTGGCCGACCACCTCGAGACCTTCCCCGGCAGCGAGGCGGGACGCCGGTTCGCCGAGCACGTCGCACACTACTTCGACGGCGCGCCACAGGTGCGCCACTTCGAAGCGGCCGACGTGGCCGAGTAGGCGCCGCGACCACCCGATCCGAGAAAGGCACCACCCCATGGACTTCTCCGTGGAAACCGCCACCCCGACGGTGGTGGACAGCTTCCGGAACACACCCGACGCCCGCCTGCGCGGCGTCCTGGAAAGCCTGACCCGGCACCTGCACGACTTCGTGCGAGAGGTCCGCCCGTCCCTGGCCGAGTGGAACCAGGCCGTCGAGTTCCTCACCGAGGTCGGCCAGACCTGCACCGACACCCGGCAGGAGTTCATCCTGCTGTCCGATGTGCTCGGCGTGTCGATGCTGGTCGAGACGATGAACGCGCAGCAGACCGGGACCGACAGCACCGTGCTCGGACCGTTCCACATGACCGAGTCCCCCCGCCGCGCCCTCGGCGACTCGATCGACCTCCTGGGCGGGCCGCGGCCCTGCGTGGTGTCCGGCCGCGTTCTCGGGACCGGCGGTGAGCCGGTGCCCGGCGCCGAGCTGGACGTGTGGCAGTGCAACGAGGAGGGCTTCTACGACGTCCAGCAGCCGGACGTGCAGCCCGCGGGCAACGGCCGTGGCTTGTTCACCGCCGACGACCAGGGCCGGTACTGGTTCCGCAGCGTCGTGCCCAGCCACTACCCCATTCCCACCGACGGCCCGGTCGGGCGGCTGCTGGGCGCGACGAAGCGGCACCCGTACCGCCCCGCCCACGTCCATTTCCTCGTCACCGCACCCGGATACGAAGAACTCACCACCCACGCCTTCGTCGCGGGCAGCCCCTACATCGACTCCGACGCCGTGTTCGCGGTCAAGCAGAGCCTGCTGGTGGATTTCGCCGAATCGGACGACGCCGAGGCCGCGGCGACCTTCGGGGTCACGGCGCCCTTCGTCCACGCGCAGTTCGACATCGTGCTCGAGGAGCGGGCGTGACGGCCGGCGCGTTCACCTACGAGGCGCTGCCCATGCGGGTGGTCTTCGGTCCCGGGCGGCTTGCCGACCTGCACGCCGAGGTCTCCGAACTCGGTCTGCACCGGCTCCTGGTGCTGACCACGCCGAACCAGCGCGCGCTGGCCGACCGCGTCGCCGGCCTGCTCGGCGACCGGGCGGCCGGCGTGTTCGCGGGCGCCCGGATGCACGTCCCCGCCGAGGTCGCGGCCGCCGGACAGAGCCACGCCCGGGAGGTGGACGCGGATGGCTGCGTCGCGATCGGTGGTGGGTCGACCATCGGGCTCGGCAAGGCGATCGCCCTCGAGACCGGCCTGCCGGTCGTCGCCGTACCCACGACCTACTCCGGTTCCGAGATGACACCGGTCTGGGGCATCACCGAGGCCGGCCGGAAACGCACCGGCCGCGATCCCGCCGTCCTGCCCCGGAGCGTGCTCTACGACCCCGACCTGACCACGAGCCTGCCGGCTGTCCTGTCCGGTACCAGCGGGATCAACGCGCTCGCCCACGCGGTGGAGTCCCTCTACGCGCCCGACACATCACCGGTGATCGGGCTGTTCGCCGAAGAGGGCATCCGGTGCCTGGCCGCGGCCCTGCCCGCCATCACCGCCGATCCGTCGGACCGCGACGCGCGGTCGGAGGCCCTGCGCGGCGCCTGGCTGTGCGGCGCCTGCCTGGGGGCGACCACGATGTCGCTGCACCACAAGCTCTGCCACGTCCTGGGCGGCACCTTCGACCTGCCGCACGCGCCGACGCACGCCGTGGTGCTCCCCCACGTGGCGGCCTTCAACCTGCCCGCCGCACCGGCCGCCCACGCCGCCCTGTCCCGGGCGCTGGAGACCGCCCACCCGGCCCGCGCCCTGGCCGACCTCGCGACCGCGGTGGGCGCGCCCCGGTCACTGGCCGAGCTCGGGCTGCGCGAGGCCGACCTACCCGAGGTCATCGAGCAGGTTCTCGCGCAGCCGTACGCGAACCCCCGCACCCCGGCTCACGACGACCTCGACGCGCTCCTCACGGCAGCCCACTCGGGGGTTCCCGTTCGTGGCTGACCGGTTGAGCTCCCGGGATTGGTCCCAAACTGACGGAGGCATGCCGAGGAGGTCAGTGGCAACGTCGCGGCGGCCTGCCGGTATCACGGCAGCAGCCGCACCGTGTTCTACCGGTGGAAACACCGCTACGACGACGAGGGCGTCGATGGTCTGAAAGACCGGGCTCGACGAACCGGAGCGTTGGGGGGACCACCACTTACCAGGCCGGCGACGGCACCTCCGGCGGCGACCCGGCCACTCCCGATCGCTACAGCTCCAGCAGACCTCGCAGGTTCCGGCCGCCGTGCATGTCGGCGAACCCGGCGTTGACCTCCGAAAGCGGGTAGCGGGTGGTGATCAGCTCGTCGAGCCGCAGCTGACCCCGGCGGTACATCTCGATGATGCGCGGGAAATCCGCGACCGGGTTGGCCGCACCGTAGACGTGCCCGCGGAGTTCCTTGTTGCTCATCGCGAAGTCGAACAGCGAGAACGTCATCGCCGTCTCCGTGACGGGCGTGATCGAGGTGACGACCACCCTGCCGCCCTTCGAGATGATCCCGACCAGCGGGCCGAGGTGCTCGCCGTGCGCCACGCCGACGCACAGAATCGCCTTGTCCGCCATCACACCGCGGGTGAGGTCGGCGACCAGTGCGGTCGCTTCGTCCATGTCCGCGGCCACGTGGGTCGCGCCGAACTCCAGGGCCCAGTTCCGCTTCCGCTCGACCGGGTCCACCGCGACGATCGTCGACGCGCCGGCGATCCGGGCACCTTGCACCGCGTTGATCCCGATGCCGCCGACACCCTGCACCACCACGACGTCTCCGGGGAGCACCTCCGCGACGCGGATCGCGCCGAGCACGCCGGTGGTCACGCCGCACCCGATGAGCGCGGCGACGTCCAGCGGGACGTCGTCGTCGATCCGCACCGCCTGCAGCTCACTCACCACCGCGTGGGACGCGAAGGTTCCGAGCTGGCACAGTGCCGACAGGGTCTGTTCCCCCGCGCGCCGCGAGGGAACCTGCTCGCCCGCCGCCGGGGCCACCGCCCGGCGCCCGAGGTCGCACAGGTTCGCGCGCCCGGAGATGCACCAGCGGCAGTTGCCACAGGCGGGGATGGCGGAGAGGACGACGTGGTCACCGGGACGTACCCGGGACACCCCCTCACCCACCTCGAGCACGACGCCGGCGCCCTCGTGGCCGCCGACCTGCGGCAGGGGCATCGGGATGTCACCGGTGACGCCGTGGTCATCGGAGTGGCAGATGCCCGAAGCCTTGAGCTGGACCAGCACCTCCCCGGGGCCGGGCTCGCCCAGTTCGATCTCCTCGACCTTCCACGGGCTGTTCCGCTCCCACAGCACTGCTGCCGGAACCTTCATCGCGAGTCTCCTTTCGATTGTCGTTACGCCTTACCCAGGCCCCGGATGTCGGTGTTGCCGCTCACCGTGCTCCACGGCATGTCGGCGAGCCCCGTGACGCGGTTCGAGGCCACGAAGAAGTTCGGGATCGCGCAGATGGGCACACCCACCGGATTCTCGACCAGGTACGAGTTGAAAGCCTCAAGCGCCTGCTCCTGCTGAGCGGTACCGATCGGCGCGTCGAGGACGGCCTGTCCCAGCGCCGACATCTCGGCGCTCGGCCCGCCCGGGTTGTCCAAGCGCAGGAAACTCTGGACCGTCAACGACGGGTCGGCGTCCGGGAGGATCTGCTCGACCAGCGCCGGGACGCGGCCGCTGCGGAAGGTCGGACGTGAGTCGTTCGGGTTCATCGCGGTGAGCCGCAGGTCGATGCCCGCCTCGGCGAGCTGGGCCTGGAGGGCGGGGGCGAGCGCCCCGGAAAGACCGGCCTGATAGAAGATCGCGTCGATGCCGGCCCCATCCCGGCGAGCCTGCGACAGCAGTTGCCGGGCGCGCGCCGGGTCGTGGGGGTAGGCATCGTCGAGACCCGCCACGTGACCCGGCCCGTCCGGGAACGGCTGCGAGGTCGGGCGGCACAGGCCGCCGAGCAGATTCGTGCTCAGGCTCTGCCGGTCGACCGCGTAGTTGAGCGCCCTCCGCACCTCGACCGCGTCGAGCGGCGCCCGGCTCGTGTTGAGGAAGATCGCGGCGACGCTCTGCGTCGGTTTCTCCAGCACCTGGACTGTCGGGTCGCCGCGGAACGACGCGATGTCGGCGTGCAGGTTGACCTGTGCGAGGGTCCCGTCGATCTGGCCGGCGCGCAGCGCGTTCATCCGGGCGGCGCCGTCCGGGATCGCCAGCACCTCGACGCGCGCGGCCTTCGCCACCCCCGGGTCCCAGTACCGGTCGAACCGCTCGTAGGTGACGCGATCCGCGGTGCGGGAAACGAACCGGTAGGGCCCCGAGCCGACCGGTTGGGTCCCCATGGTGCCGAACGCCGCCGGGCTGCCGATCAAGAGGTTCGGACTGGCGAGTTTCGCGGGCACGGCCGGGTCCGGGGTATTGAGGAGTATGCGCACCGTCCGGCCATCGACGACCTCGGCCTTCGACCATCCGCTCAACTTGTTGGCCAGTACCGGCGTGCTGTCCCGCAACTGCAGGGCGCGGTTGAGGTTCGCGGCCACCGACTGGGCGTCGATCGGGTTGCCGTCATGGAAGACCGCGCCCCGGCGGAGCGTGACCGTCCAGGAGGCACGGTCGGGGGCCTCGGCCCAGCTCTCGGCCAGGCGGGGGCTGATGTGGCCGTTGCTGTCGACGGTCGTGAGGCCGTCGAAGATGAGCGTGTCGTAGGTGATGTGGGTCAGCTCCGCCTTGGCCACCATCGGATCCATCTGGATGGGCGGCACCGAGATGGCCCACCGGATGGTGGCGTTCGGGTCCGGCTCCAGCCGGCCGGGGCCCTGCCCGCCCGTCACCCCGGCGCATGCCGAGAGAGTCAGCGCGACGATCGCAGCCACGACCGCGCTTCCCCTCCGAGTCGCCTGTCGCCGGCTCAAGGTCGTAAGTCTTCGCACGCCCGATTCACGCTCCTTCGTTGCAGGTGAACGGCGAGTACGTGTCGGCAGAGATCCGCCGTGGTAGCGGGTGACCGGAGCACCACTTCCCCGGCGGGGGGAGCGGCACATCTCCGCCGAAGTTTAAAGTATCCTCTATTTGGGCTACGCACAAGCACTGGGTGATTCCGCCCCGGAAGCGCGAGACGCCGGACCGAAAGGACTCCATCCGTGAGCAGCACCACGCGGGACGAGCGGCCGTTGCGCCGTCTCGGTTTCCTCGGCCCCCCGGGCACGTTCACCGGGCAGGCGCTGGTCGCGATGCTGGAGCCCGCCGAGTCCGCGGTGGCGGACCTCGTGCCCCTGCACGGGAGTCCCGCGGTGCTGGCCGCGGTACGCGAGGGGCTGGTCGACGCCGGCTGCGTTCCCCTGGAGAACAGCGTCGAGGGCGCCGTACCACCCGTGCTCGACGGACTGACCGAGGACCCACCACTGGCGATCATCCGGGAGGCGGTGCTCGCCGTGCGTTTCGCCCTGATCGTCCGTCCCGGAACCACCACAGAGGGCATCCGCGCGGTGGCTTCGCACAGTCACGGCATCGCGCAGACCCGCGACTGGATCACCACACACCTGCCGGCGGCCGAAGTCCGGATCGCGTCCTCCACCTCGGAGGGAGCCGCACAGGTAGCCCGTGGCGAAGTCGACGCCGCCGTGTCGTCACCACTCGCCGCCCGCGAGCACGGCCTCGAGATCCTGGTCCACGACATCGCCGACCACCCGGGCGCCGTCACCCGGTTCGCCCTGGTCGCCCGCCTGGGCGTCACGCCGGCGCCGACCGGCCGCGACCGCACCACCCTCGCTCTCGCTGTGGAGAACCGGCCCGGGTCGCTCGTGACCCTCCTCCGCGAGTTCGCGCTGCGCGACATCGACCTGACCCGCATCGAGTCGCGGCCGGTCAGGAACCGGCCCGGGAACTACTGGTTCCACCTCGACTGCGCCGGCCACGTGGAGGAACCGGCGGTCGGCGAGGCACTCGCCGCGCTGCGGCGACGGGGCGCCCACGTCCGCAACCTCGGCTCCTACCCGCGGGCGGACACTCCTCAGCCACCCGTCGGAACAGGGCATCGTTGACGGTCTCACGCAATGGGTTCTCAGGATGGTGACACCCCGTTACCCTTACTGAGTACACTCATTCATTTCACGGAGACGCATGCCGGTGAGACCCTGCGTGACCGTGTCGAGTTTCCAACGACGGGAGTCCGACGATGACCGCAACGTCCCCAGCGCCCGAGCAGGCCGACGTGATCGACCGTGAGCAGATCCTCCTCGGCGGCACGTGGGTGGCGGCCACGGGTGACACGCTGATCGACGTCATCAACCCCGCGACCGAACAGGTCATCGCTCGCGTCCGAGAACCCTCCGTTGCGGACGTGGATCGAGCGATCCAGCACGCACGCGAGGCATTCGACGACGGACCTTGGCCTTCGTCGTCGCCCGAGCAGCGCGCCAGGGCGATCGACGCCTTGGCCGACGGTCTGCAGGCACGCGCGGCAGAGCTGAGCGCCCTGGCGACACAGGAAGGCGGGATGCCGATCGCCTTCGCGGACTCCAGCGTGGAGCGCGCCGTCAGCTTCCTCCGCTACTACGCGGACCAGGCTCGCTCCTTTCCGTTCCGGACGGACCGGAAACGCCCGGACGGCGGCACGACACGCATCGTCCAGGAGCCGGTCGGCGTGGTCGCCGCGATCGCGCCGTGGAACGGCCCGCTCGCCGTGGCGGCGCTCAAGCTCGGGCCCGCTCTTGCCGCGGGGTGCACGATACTGCTCAAGTCCGCGCCGGAGACTCCGCTCACCACGTACGTGCTCGCCGAGGCCGTGGCCGAGGCCGTGGCGGCCGGCGACCTCCCGGAGGGGGTGGTGAGCGTGATCACCGGCGGCCGCGAGATCGGGCAGGCGATGGTGGCCCACCCTCAGGTCGACAAGATCAGCTTTACCGGCAGCACGGTGGCGGGCCAGAACATCATGGCCGCGGCGAGCGAGCGCGTGGCCAGGCTGACCCTGGAGCTCGGCGGGAAGTCGGCGGCGATCATCGCGGAGGACGCCGACCTGGCGGCCGCGCTGACGAGCCTGATCCCGATGTCGTGCGGCAACACCGGTCAGATGTGCTTCGCCCTCACCCGCGTCCTGGTGCCCGAGAGCCGGCACGACGAGATCGTCGAGGCATTGCGGGCCGGACTCTCGTCGCTGGTCGTCGGAGACCCTGCCGATCCGGCGACGACGACCGGTCCCCTCGTCTCCGGACAGCACCGCGCACGCGTGGAGGGCTACCTCGCCCTGGCACGTGAGGAAGGCGCGCGGGTCGTGCTCGGCGGCGGCAGGCCGCGGGGATTCGACAAGGGGTACTACATCGAACCGACCCTGCTCGACGGTGTCGCCAACTCGATGCGGGTGGCCCAGGAGGAGATCTTCGGACCGGTCGTCAGTGTCATCACCTACCGCGACATCGACGAGGCGCTCCGCATCGCCAACGACTCGCGGTACGGCCTGGCCGGTTCGATCTACACCGCCGATCACGAACGCGGTTTCGAACTGGCCCGGCGCGTCCGCACCGGAACGATCACGGTCAACGGAGCCATCTTCGACACCACGGTCCCGTTCGGTGGTTTCAAATACTCCGGAATCGGCCGCGAAGGCGGCCCCGAGGGCCTCGCCGCGTACACCGAAACCAAGTCGGTGCACATGACGAACCGCTGACGAGCAGACCGGGGGGGCGGCGGCGGAGGCCGCCACCCCCCGGCTGCCGGTCACCCGGCGACGAAACGCCGGATCAGCTTCTGCGCCTCGTCCGTCGTCACCGCGGCGGCGATGGTCCGGGCCTCGTCGGCCGCGCTCTGCGCGCGTCCCTCGCCGAAGGACGACCTGATCAGGCGCTTGGCCTGGCCGAGCGCCAAGGCTGGTCCGGCGGCGAGTGCTTCGGCCAGTTCGCCGGCCCGCCGGGTCACGGCGTCGTCGTCGGTGACCTCGGTGACCAGACCCCACGCCCGGGCGTCCTCGGCCGTGAGCGTTCGCCCGGTCAGCGCGAACTCCAGGGCGCGTTGCGTACCGATCGCACGGGGCAGCAGGTAGGACACGCCGCAGTCCGGGGTGAGGCCGATACCGGAGTAGGCCATGCGGAACTTCGTCGACCGCGCGGCCACCACCACGTCGGCGTTGAGCACGAACGCCAGACCGGCCCCGGCAACCGCACCCTGGACTCCCGCGATCACCGGCTTGGGCAGCTCGGACATCCGACGCAGCTGCGACTCGAACAGGGTGGCCAGCTCATGCAGGTAGTTCGCCGGATCGGACGCGGCCAGGAACGACCGCACGTCCCCGCCGCCGCAGAACCGCGGCCCCGCACCAGCCAACAGGATCACCCGCACGTCTTCGTCGTCGGCCGCCGCTGTGACCGCTTCGCCGAACGCCTGAGCGGTCGGCAGGTCGACCGCGTTCGACACGCTCGGACGGTTCAGCGTGATCCGGCCGACCCCACCCTCGACCTCGAACCGCACCATCAGGCGACCCTTCGCAGCAGCGCGGCCAGCGCCTGCCCGCCACCGATGCACATGGTCACCACGCCCAGCTCCAGGTCGTTGCGGACCAGGTGCTTGGCCGCCCGCAAGGTGAGGATCGCGCCGGTGGCCCCGACGGGGTGACCGAGGGCGATGGCCCCGCCGTAGGGGTTGGTCTTCTCCGGATCCAGCCCGGCATCACGGATCACCGCCACCGCCTGCGACGCGAACGCCTCGTTCAGCTCGACCACGTCCACATCACCCGGCGTGAGCCCGGTCTGCGCGAACAGCTTCTCCAGCGCCGGCACCGGCGCGTACCCCATCAGCTCCGGCTCGATCGCCGCGGTCGCCACGGATTCCAGCGCGACCAGCCCGGTCAGCCCGCGCTCGGCGGCCACCGACTCGCGGGTCAGCACCACGGCCGCGGCGCCGTCGTTGATCCCGGAAGCGTTGCCCGCGGTGACCGTGCCGTCCTTCTCGAACGCCGGCCGCAGCTTCGCCAGCGCCTCCACGGTGGTGCCCGGCTTGGGGTGCTCGTCCTCGGTCACCGTCACCGGGCGGCGGCCACCCACCTCGACCGGCGTGATCTCCTCCGCGAACGCCTCCTTCGCCGCCACCGCCGCCGCCCGCTGCTGGGACAGCAGGGCGAACTCGTCCTGTTCCTGGCGCGACACCCCGTACCGGCGGGCGACGTTCTCCGCCGTCACTCCCATGTGGACATTGTGGAACGGGTCGGTCAGCATCATCACCGTGCCATCGGCCAGTGTCCGGTCGCCGAGCCGGTAGCCGGACCGGGCGCCGAAGTCGTAGAACGGCATCCGGCTCATCGACTCGTCCCCGCCCGCGAGGGCGAACTCCACGCCGCCCCACCGCAACTGCATCGCCGCCGACCAGATCGCCTGCAGACCCGACCCGCACAGCCGGTTCACCGTGTAGGCCGGCGTTTCCACCGGCAACCCGGCGGCCAGCGCCACCCGGCGGGCGTTGTAGGCGTCCGGGCCCACCTGCCCGATGCAGCCCATGACGACCTCACCGATGTCGCTCGCACCCACCCCGGCGCGTTCCAGCGCCGCCTTCGCCGCTGTCGCACCGAGTTCGTGCGCCGGCACGTCCTTCAACGCCCCGCCGAAACTCCCCACCGGCGTCCGTGCGCCCTCCAGCAGAACGACCCTGTCCACGCTCATCCACACCTCACCAGCCGAGTGCCATTGCGCCGAGCCTAGGTCGGCAGGCCGGCGATGTGGTGATTTCTGCGTCACATCACGCGGCCCCGATCTCCGTCAGGAACCGGTTCTCGATGCGAGGCCCGGATGCCATCGCCATCGCCGCGATGACCGTCCACAGTGTCCGGTGCGCGCCGGAGTCTCCGGATGCGGCGACCAGCCTCACCGGTCAGTCGTCCAGGAACAGGTCTCGTTCCGGATTCTCGCCGCCACCGTAGATGGTCAGGTCCTCGACTCCGGCCGCGGCGACAACGGCGGCGTCGACCTCGCACCGGCCGGTGTAGGTGCGCGGGTCCTGTGTGAGCATCGCGATCGCGGCGTCGGCCATTATCTTCGGCGACCGCGCTCGTGCGGCACCTTCCGCGCCGGCGACCACGTTGCGCACCGCCGCGGTGTCGATCAGCGTCTGGGGCCACAGACAGTTGAAGGCGATCCCCTGGCCGGCAAACTCCGCCGCCCAGCCCAGGGTGAGCATCGTCATCCCGTACTTCGACAGCGTGTACGCGGGGTAGGCGCCGAGCCAGCGCGGGTTGAGGTTGAGCGGCGGAGACAGCGTGAGCACGTGCGCGCCGCGGCTCTTGCGCAGGTGGGGCAGGCAAGCCCGGGTCAGCGCCCACGTGCCACGGACGTTGACCGCCTGCATCAGGTCGAACCGCTTCGGGGTGAGGTCGAGGGTGCCCTCCAGCGAGATCGCACTGGCGTTGTTCACGCAGATGTCGATCCCGCCGAACTGGGCGATCGCCGCCTCCACCGCTGCCGCCACCGACTCGTCGCGCCGGACGTCGCCCACGACGGGGCAGGCCTTCCCGCCGGCCGCTTCGATCTCCGCCGCGGCCGTGTAGATCGTCCCCGGCAGCCGGGGATCGGCGGTGGCCGTCTTGGG
>NZ_JACHWH010000014.1 GCF_014191255.1 Amycolatopsis bartoniae | reverse complement strand
TCGCCGCCGTGCGCGGCCCATTCGCGGTAGCCAAGACGCTTCATGAGCTCCACCCACGCGCTCGCGATGCGCGACACGGTCCACCCGGTCCGCGTGGGTTTCTGGGAGAACCCGAACCCGGGCAGTGACGGGACCACGACGTCGAACGCATCGGCGGCGTTCCCGCCGAACGCCACGGGATCGGTCAGCGGGCCGATCAGCTTCAGGAAATCGACGACCGAGCCGGGCCAGCCGTGCGTGAGGATCAGCGGCATCGCGCCGGGATTCGGTGACCTGACGTGGAGGAAGTGGATGTCCAGCCCGTCGATCTCGGTCAGGAACTGGGGGAAGCGATTGAGCTCGGACTCGAACCGCCGCCAGTCGTAGCCGCGCTCCCAGTAGTCGACCAGGGCCCGGGCGTTCTCCACGCGAACCCCCTGCGACCAGTCGCCCACCGTTTCCGGATCCGGCCATCGGGTTCTGGCCAGTCGCTGCCTCACGTCGTCGATCGCCGAATCCGGGATCGAGACGGTGAACGGGCGGACGAGGGCCGGTGTCGGTGCGGTCATGGACTTCTTCTCCTGAACTCGAAACACGGTGCGGCTCTTCGTTGCACACCGGTGTGCAACGTACTTCATTGCACACCGGTGTGCAACAATGGTGCCGTGCCCACCGAGTCCTCCCGTGCGCGCTCGATGAACGAGACACGCGACCGCATCCTCGACGTCGCCCTCCAGGTGCTGGGAGAAAACCCCGACGCCGGGATGGGGGACATCGCCTCCGCCGCCGGGGTCGTCCGTCGCACGGTCTACGGCCATTTCCCCTCGCGCCTCGACCTGGTCCGGACACTCACCGAACGCGCCGTCACCGAGATGACAGCCGTGCTCACCGACGCCACCGCCACCGACCCGGAACCGGACGCGGCGTGGGCGGGATTCGTCGCCCGCGTCTGGCCGGTGGCCCACCGCTACCGGGTGCTGCTGGCGCTGCGCCGCGGCGAATACGGCGAGGCGATCCACGGCCTGCTCGGGCCACTCGACGAGCTCCTCGCCGACCTCGTGCAACGCGGCCAGGACCGCGACGTGTTCGCACAGCACCTGCCCGCGGGCCTGCTCAGCCAGCTGGCCTACGGCGTCGTGTTCACCATCGCGGACAGCGACCGCTCGGCCGGGATCCCCGGCTCCCGCGCAGCGACGATCACCAGCCTGCTGACGCTGGGAGTGCCCGAGACACGCGCAGTCGCTCTCGCGGGCGAGCAGCCCTGACTCGCGGGCACCGCACTGTCCGGTTTCTCCGAGGCCGGGGCCAGGTGCACCGGCATCCGTCCGATCCGGACCCGGGGATCCCGGCAGACGCGATGCCGGGTGTTCGTCCACAGTGGTCTCTTCACGCTCCGACTTCGCCGGCCCTGCTGCACCGCCGCGAAGGTTTGGCGGCGTCGCTGTTGAACCTCGCCAGCAGTTCGGCCAAGGTGTGCACGTCGTGCTCGGGCCAGGACTCGAGCAGTTCCCGCAGCCGCCGGCTGCGGGCGGCCTGGACCTCCGCCGCGCGGCGGCGGCCCTTGTCGGTGAGCGCTACCAGGCACGCCCGGCCGTCGTCCAGCGCCTGAAGGCGTTCGACGAACCCCAGCGTCTCCAGGTGTTGCAGCTGACGCGAAACCGACGGAGGAGTCACCCCGGCGTGACAGGCGAGCTCCGTCGGGCGGCGCGGGCCGCGCTCGGCCAGGTGCGCCAGCAAACCGTACTCGCTGACCGTGAACTCCGGATGCGACCTCCGGCCGAGCTGTCCCGAAGCCGTCCGGTCCTGCCGCACGAAAACGGCGAATTCCCGTGCCAGGCCCGCGATCATGTCCTCGTCGAACGTCATCACAACCGTTCCTCCTGCCCGGTGACCACAGCGTTGGAGGTGCGCAGGGGCACTTCCCGGATGAACAGGACGCACACCAGCGCGACCAGCGCCAGCGGCAACGCGTACCGGAAGATGGTGCCGGTGGCCTGCCCGTACGCGTCCTCGACCACGGCCCGGACCGGCGCGGCCAGCTCTGCCGGCCGCGACAGGGACACCCCGCCGGCGGTGACCGGGATGCCGAGCTTCGCCAGCCCGCCGGTGACGAGGTGGCCCACCTCGCCGGCCAGGACGGCCCCGAAGGCCGAGACACCGAGCGTGCCACCGAGCGTGCGGAAGAACGAGACCGAGGAGCTGGCCACTCCGAGCTCGGCCGGGCTCACCTCGTTCTGGACGGCGAGGACCAGGTTCTGCAACGTGGTGCCGAGCCCCAGGCCGAGCAGCCCCATCGCGAGGGCGAGGTACCAGTACGGTGTGTCGTGCCGGGTGAACCCGAGCAGCGCGAGCCCAGCGGCGATCAGCACGGTACCGCCGACGAGAAACGGCTTCCAGCGGCCGGTGACGGTGATGATCCGGCCGGCGACGGTGGAGGCGAGCGCGAGACCGAGGATCTGCGGCAGCGCGAGGATGCCCGCCATCGTCGGTGACTCGCCCTGGGCCAGCTGGAAGTACTGGCTCAGGTAGGTCGTCGCCGAGTAGAGGGCGACACCGATGGCGAGACCGGCGGTGATCGCGAGCACGACGGTACGGGTGCGGAACAGCCACAGGGGCAGTACGGGAGCGTGGGCACGCCGTTCGACGGCGACGAACGCGAGCGAGAGCACCAGAGCGCCGCCGAGCATGGCCCCGGTCTGCCAGGAGAACCACGCGTAGTCACTGCCGGCGAGCGTCACCCAGATCAGCAGGAGCGACGCGGCGCCCGTCAGCAACGCCGCGCCCGCCCAGTCGACCTTCACCGAACCCTTGACGACGGGCAGGTTCAGGGTCTTCTGCAGCACGATCAGCGCGACGACCGCGAAGGGCGCGCCGACGAAGAAGCACCAGCGCCAGCCCAGCCAGCTGGTGTCGACGATGAGCCCGCCGATGAGCGGCCCGGCGCTGGTGCCCACCGCGAACACGGCACCGAAATAGCCGGAGTAGCGGCCCAGCTCCCGCGGCGGGATCATCGTCGCGATGATCACCTGGATCAGCGCGAGCAGCCCGCCCGCGCCGATGCCCTGCACCACGCGCGCCGCGATGAGCAGCCCCGCGCCGGAGGACAGCCCGGACAGCACCGAGCCCGCGGTGAAGATGACGAGACTGGCCTGGATGAGCAGCTTCTTGCTGACCAGGTCGGCCAGTTTGCCCCAGACCGGGCTGGACACCGTCGTGGACAGCAGCGTCGCGGTGATCACCCAGGTGTAGACGCTCTGCCCGGCGTGCAGGTCGGCGACGATCGTCGGCAGCGCGTTCGTCACGATCGTCGACGACAGGATCGCCACGAAGATGCCGAGGTACAGCCCGGACAGGGCCTGCAGGATCTGCCGGTGGGTCATCGGCGCGCCCGCGGCGCGGGCGGTGGTTTCGTCCTCGACGGTCATCGGTCTCACCGGGCGGCTTGCTCGATGAGACCGGTGACCGCGTCGGGACGGCTGAGCATGACGGCGTGCGAGGCGTCGACCTCAGTGGTGCGGGCGTGGGCCCGGGTGGTCATGAAGCGCTGCACGTCGGGACTGATGGCGTGGTCCTGACGAGTGACGAGGGCCCAGGAGGGAATGGTGCGGAAGCCCTCGGTGACGCTGGCGTCGGTGACGGCCCTGGTGTTGGCGGGCCGCTGCGTCGTGGCGAGGTCGGCGGCGGCGCTCGGATCGAGGTCACCGGCGAACGCCGCCCGGAACTGCGCGGGGTCGATGACGACTTCCGTGCCGCCGGGAACCTCGGTGGAGATCAGCGGCAGCGGCGGCACCGACTTCGCGGCGAGCTCGCCGACGGTCTCCCCCTTGGCCGGGATGAACCCGGCGATGTAGACGAGCGACTTGACACCCGCGACGGCGGTGGCGGCGTTGGTGATGACCGCGCCGCCGTAGGAATGCCCGACCAGCACCTTGGGACCGTCGATAGTGGACAGATAGCTGGTGACGTAAGCGGTGTCGCTGGTCAGGCCTTGCAACGGGTCGGCGATGGCACGAACGGGATAGCCGTCGTGACGCAGCCGCTCGATGACCGGATCCCAGCTCGACGAGTCCGCCCACGCTCCGTGGACGAGCACGATGGTCGGCTTCGGGGCGTCGTCGTGGGCACCGGTGGCCGACGCCGTGGCCGACACGGCGGTGGCGAACAGGGCGAGTGCCGTGACGCCGGCGACGGCGAGGCGGGAGAGGGGAAAACGCATGGCAGAGGAACCCCTTCCGGGGAGGAGAAGCGTGCTGGGGTCCCGCCCCGCCGGATCGCGGCGGGGCCGGGACACCAGCCGGGACGGGTCAGCGGCCGTAGGCTTCGAGCAGCCGCAGCCACACCTCGCTGACGGTGGGAAAGGCCGGGACCGCGTGCCAGAGCCGGTCCAGCGGCACCTCGCCGACCACGGCGATCGTCGCCGCGTGCAGCATTTCCGCGACGTCCGGGCCCACCAGGGTGAAGCCGACGATCACCTTGCGGTCCTCGTCGACGACCATCCGGGCGTGCCCGCGGTAGCCCTCGGCGTGCAGCGAGGAACCGGCGGTGGCGGCCAGGTCGTAGTCGACCACCCGGGTCCGCAGCCCCGCGGCCTCGGCGGCGGCCGCGGTCAGTCCCACGGACGCGATCTCCGGGTCGGTGAACACCACCTGCGGCACGGCGCGCTCGTCGGCGGTCGCCGCGTGCCGGCCCCACGGGCCGTCGTCGGCCGGTTCCCCCTTCGCGCGCGCCACGATGACGTCGCCCACGGCGCGCGCCTGGTACTTGCCCTGATGGGTCAGCAGCACGCGCCGGTTGACGTCACCGGCGGCGTAGAGCCACCCGTCGCCGACCGGGGCGCCGTCCTCCCCGAGGACCCGCATCGTGTCGTCGACCGTGAGCCAGGCGCCCGGCTTCAGGCCGACGGTCTCCAGTCCCAGGTCCTGGGTGTTCGGCGTCCGCCCGATCGCGACGAGCAGCTCGTCCGCGTCGAGCTGCTCGCCGTCGGTGAGCGTGAGGGACACCGTGCCGTCGTCGTTGCGTTTGACGGACCCGGCCTCGGCGCCGACGCGCACCGAAACGCCCTTGTCCCGCAACGACTCCGCGACCTGCTCGCCGACGAACGGCTCCTGGAGGTGCAGTACGCCGTCACGGGCCAGCATCGTCACCGACGACCCCAGCTCGCTGAAGGCGGTCGCCATCTCCGAAGCCACCACCCCGCCCCCGATGATGGCCAGGCGGGCCGGAACCTCCTTCGCCGCGACGGTTTCGCGGCTCGTCCACGGTGCCGCCTCGCGCAGGCCCTCGATGTCCGGGACCAGCGCGCCGCTGCCGGTCGCGACGACGACCGCGTAACGCGCGGTCAGCGTCGTGGTGGTGCCGTCGGCGGCGGTCACCTCGACGACCCGGTCGGCACCGATCCGGCCGTGTCCGCGGTACAGCGGCACGCCCACGGATTCGAGCCAGGACACCTGTCCGTCGTCCTGCCAGTTCGACGCGAAGGAGTCGCGACGGCGGAGCACGGCCGCCACGTCGAGGTCGCCCGTCACCGCCTCCCGGGCGCCGGGCACCTGCCGGGCCGCCCGCAGCGCCGCGCCGCTGCGCAGCAGCGCCTTGGTCGGCATGCAGGCCCAGTAGGAGCATTCCCCGCCGACCAGCTCCCGCTCGACGATCGCGGCGGTCAGGCCGCCCTGGACGAGCCGGTCGGCGACGTTCTCCCCCACCGGGCCCGCGCCGATGACGACGACGTCGTAGGTGGTCATGTCATTTCCCCTTGGCGGCGCGGCCGAGCCGGATCGCCGAGACGAGGAAGAAGATCCCACCGAGGACCGCGTAACCGGCCACATTGGTCAGCGACGGGTTCGCCCCGGAGGCGCCGATGACGAAGTTGGCACCGGCCAGCACGGAGATGCCGCCACTGAGGATCATCGGCCACTGGCCGCCCATCTTGCGGCGGACGACCGCCACGATCAGCTGGACCAGCCCGGCCACGATCGCCCAGGCACCCCACACCCGCAGCACCCCCGGCACCCCGGAAGCCGAGGCGATGCCGACGCCGATGGTGGCGAGCACGCTGATGGCGATGTTCACGTACAGACCGCGAACCGAGCCGGAACCCTTCGACGAGCGAATGTCCACAATGGCCGACGCCACGTCGAACAGCGGGTACACGACGACCAGGACGACGCCGACCGCCCCCAGACCCGACTTGGTCGTCAGGAACACCAGGACCGCCCACACGATGGCGAACGCGAACCGCACGAAGTACAACCGGCGCAGGGCCGGCGCGAGCCCACCTGCGGCGGGCGAGTCGACAGTAGTCACCTTGATCCCTTCAAGACCGGGGAAACCCCCGAAGCAAGACCGAACGTTCTATCTCAGTCAGCTTGACCGACCGGAGGCGTCTTGTCAAGACCGAACGTTCTCTCTGTGATGCTTTCCGGGGCATTCAGGTGACACAGCACGAACGGGCTCGGGTCCCGAAGGGGAAACCCCGGCCACCGCGGTGGCCTGCGGCGGCCGGGGTTTCAGGGAAACCGCGCGACGGGAGGGCGGTCCGTCGCGCGGCGATCAACGGTGGTCCGGCTCCGGCTCGCGGGAGCCGGGCCGAGCCACCGAACCGCGTTCCGGGTCAGGGGTGCGACCTCACGCCCAGCTCCGGTATTCGTCGGCGGGCAGCGGGTGATCCACCGGGACGACCCGGGAGTGGACCGCGGTCAGGCAGCCGGGGCAGAGCAGCTGCCGGAAGACGATCTCGGCGTCGACGTACTCCTCCGGATCGTGCCAGATGTGGGGGCCCGCTTCGGTGGGTGGCACGTCGCGGCGAGCCAGTGCCGTGACGAACTCGCCCCCGGCCAGCGGCCCGATCTCGGTTCCACAGTGGACACACAGCACCGTCCCGCCCGCCGGCGATTCCCGGACGGCGAGGTTGTCGTCGAGCCGGCGCACCTGGCCCAGGTCCGGTGTGCCCGTCAGCGCGAAGCGCGGGCCGGGAAGTTCGGCGTCGGAGGCGCGCCGCTGCCGCAACGCCCGGCGCGCTTCGCCGGTCGCGGTCACGTCCACTTCGCCGTCTTCGCGGAGCACGACGCCGTAGACATCCCGCGCCGCCTGGCGCGACACCCGAACCTGCACCACGTCCTCGCGCACGCTTTCCGGCGAGCGGAGCAGCGGGTCGCCGTACCCGCCACCGGCCTGCCAGTGCAGGTAAAGCGCATCGCCGGGGCCCAGATTCGACTCACCTTCGCACGGCAGCACCTCCACCTCGCCGCCCAGCTCCCCGAGGTCGCCGGGAATGGCGACCGCTCCGTCGAGCTGCGGCAGGTCGATCCCGCGCACCACGAGGTCCAGCTGCGAGTTGCCCGGATAACCGCCGGCCAGGCCGACGTTCTGGTTCGCGACCTTGCCGGTGCCGGAGACGACCAGCGACATCGTTCCGCTCTGGTCCGGGTGCTGGACGTAGCAGACCGAGCCGCTCATCCCGCCCCGCTGCCGGCCCGGCCCGCCGGAGTCGGTCTGTTCACGCCGCCACAGCGCCACGAGCGGGTAGAGGTACTCGGTCATCTCGACGTCCGGTGCCCGCGCCGAGGGGATGATCAACCGGCCGCCGGTGTCGACGCCGTCGTGGTACACCTGGGCGCCGTAGCCGCCCGCCATGACGTCGAAGACCGGTGACACGAAACCCTTGCTGCCACCACCGCGGGTGTCCACACCGGACACTACGCAGAGGTCGGTGGTGCCGTTGCAGATGGACTGCACGTCGGTGCGGTGGTCCGGTTCGGCGTCCAGCATCTTGGCGAGCACCTCGGCGACCAGGTTGCCCGATCCCCAGGCCGGCCCGAAGGGGCCCTTGCCGACCGCGGCCGGGAAGGACGCGTTCGTGATGGTGTCCTCGTCGGTGATGATCTCGAAGCAGCGCATCAGCCCGCCCGCGGCCCACGGGATGTCGCCGGCCAGCAGCGGCAGCATCGTGAAAACGATCCCGGCCCGCAGCCCCGGGTAGGGACAGTTGATGATGCCGGTCTGCCCGGCGGTGCCGCGGAAGTCGAAGACGAGCCGGTCGGCTTCCTTCGTCATCGCGACCTTGATGGCGTGCAGGCCACGGTCGCCGGTCTGCGACTGCTCCTGGTAGCCGACCGCGGACCAGGTCCCGTCGGGCAGCGTTTCGAGCTTGGCCCGCAGCCGGCGTTCGGCGTCGTCCATCATCCGGTGCATCACGGCCTTGACGGTGTCGGCGCCGTACTTGGTGATGAGCCGCAGGATCTGCTCGGCCGCGTTCTTGTTGGCCGCGATCTTGGCCCGCAGGTCGAGGCCCACCAGGTGCGGGAGCCGAGACCGGCGGACCCAGGCGTCGGCGACGTCGCGCTGCAGCACGCCGGAGCGCACGACCTTCATCGGCGGTGTCGGGACCGCCTCGCCGAACACGTCCTGCGCCGACGGGCTGAAGGAGCCCGGCCGCGGCCCGCCCAGGTCGACCTGGTGCGCGATGGCCGTCGTCCAGCCGAACAGCTTGCCGTCGTGGAAGATCGGCGCGAGGATCGCGGCGTCGTTCTGGTGCAGCCCGCCGCCGATCCACGGGTCGTTGCACAGGAACATGTCGCCCTCGGCGATACCGGGGTTGTCGCTGCGGTGGCGCAGGGTCCAGGTGATGGCCAGGTCCATCGAGCCGATGAGGCCGATGTTGTAGGTGCCGACCTGGACCTGTTCGCCGAGCTCGTCGCAGATGGAGAAGTTGAAGTCGTTGGACTCGGTGACGACGTGCGAGCCCGACATGCGCCGCAGCGTCTCCCCCATCTCCTGGGTGATCGCCCAGAGGCGGTGCCGGACGACCTCGTAGGTCAGGGCGTCGACGTCGGTGTCGCCGACCTGGTGCAGCGGCAGGGCAGGCGAGATCTGCCGCAGCAGCTCCTCGCGGGGCATGGGGCGGCTGGTGAACTCGTCCGCCCCGGGAATCCTGGATGTCATGTCGTCCTCACTGGTAGCGCAGTACGAGGTTGCCGAGGTGGTCGACGCGGCCGGTGACGCCGGCGGGGACCACGACCACGGTGGTCGGGACGTCGACGATGGCCGGCCCGACGAGTTCGTGGCCCGCGCGCAGCCGGGCGTAGTCGTAGACCGGAGTCGGCACGAAGCCGAGCTGCGAGTCGAGGCAGACGGAACGTTCGCCGAGCAGGGCCTCCCGCGGGTCGGGGCCGTCGGCCACCGGGACTTCCGGCAGCGCGACGGGGAACCCGAGCCCGGCCCTGGCGCGCACGCGGTAGGTGATCGCCTGCACGCCGGCTTCGCGGTAGCCGGCGCCGCTGCCGTTGATGCGCTCGTACTGCTCCTCGAAGCGCTCCAGGATCTCCTCGCCGGTGCGCTCGGTGAACTTCGTGTCCGGTACGGCCGTCGCGAGCTCGGTGACCTGCATCGAGTAGCGCAGGTCGATCTCGCGGTGCAGGGACACGTCGTGGAACTTCACCTTCTGCGCCTCCAGCGCACGCTGCAGGTCGGCCTCCAGCCGGGCGAAGTGGGATTCGAGCACCGTGTGGTCGACCGGGAACGACGACGGATCGGACAGCTCCGCGCTCAACGCGACGTCCGAGGCCGCGAGCCCGTACGCCGAGAAGGCCGACGCGACGGGACCGAGCGGCACGACGACCTCGCTCACCCCCAGGTCCTGGCAGTACCCCGCGCAGTGGGCCGGTCCGGCACCGCCGAAGGCGTAGGCGACGAAGTCGCGGGGGTCGTAGCCGGCCTGCACGACGGCGCGGCGCAGGAGGTCGCCCGCCTGCGCGTTCTGCACCTCGTGGATGGCGATGGCGGCTTCCTCGACGGTGAGCCCGAGCGGCTCGGCGACGTGCTCGCGGATCGCCTCCCGCGCCAGGTCCATCCGCAGCGGCTTCCGGCCGCCGAGCAGCCCGCGCTCGCTCAGGATGCCGAGCACCAGGTTGGCGTCGGTGTTCGTCGGCCGCGTCCCGCCGTTGCCGTAGCAGGCCGGACCGGGCACGGCTTCGGCGCTCTGCGGGCCGAGCCGCAGGTTCCCGCCCTCGTCGACGGAGGCGAGCGCCCCGCCACCCGAGCCGATGGTGTGCACGCGGATCGTCGCCGCGTTGATGGGGAACTGGTTCACGACGGAGCCCGGCGCCATGACCGGCTCGCCGTCGACGATCAGTCCGGCGAGGAACGTCGTGCCGCCGACATCGGTGGTGATGACGTTGCGGTGGCCCAGCTGCCCGGCCAGGCGCATCCCGCCGACGACCCCGCCGGAGAGCACGGACCCCACCGTGGTGATGGCGTGCTCCGGCGCCCGGTCGGCGGTGATCGTGCCGCCCTCGCTCTGCATCACCAGCAGCGGCCCCTTGAGGCCGCCCTCCTCCAGCTGCTTCTGCAGCGGCAGCAGGTAGGTGCGCAGCCGCGGGCCGATCTGGGCGTTCATGATCGTCGTGGAGGTCCGCGCGAACTCGCGGATGCGGGGACTGACCTCCGAGGACAGCGTGACGTACAGGTCCGGGGCGATCTCGTGGATCAGCTCGCGGACGCGCTGTTCGTGCGCCGCGTTCTTGAACGACCACAGCAGGCAGACCGCGATCGCCTCGACACCCTGGTCCACAAGGGACTGTGCGACGCGGCGGACCTCGTCCTCGTCGAGCGGGACCAGGACCTTGCCCGCGTGGTCGATCCGCTCGGTGACCTCCAGGGCGCGGTACTTCGGGATCAGCGGCGCGGGCTTGCGCTGCCGGAGCGTGTCCTGGATTTCGTGCGCGGACCGGCCGAGGGTGCGGCCCTCGGCGTTCATGATGTAGATCGCGTCCCGGTGGCCCTTGGTGGCGATGAGCCCCACGTCGGCCACCTGTCCCTGGACCAGGGCGTTGATCGAAGCGGTGGTGCCGTGGGCGATGTAGTCGGTCTGCGAGAGCAGCTCGCCGACGTCGATACCCAGCTCAGCGGCGAGATCCTCGATCGCGCGCATGACCCCGGCCTCGCGGTTCGGCGGGGTCGTCGGCGTCTTGGCCGACACGATCCGGCCGGCGCCGTCGGAGGCGACCGCGTCGGTGAAGGTGCCGCCGACGTCGATGCCCAGTGCGTATGGCATTGCGTTTCTCCTGTGATCCTTACCGCTGGTGGGCGGTGACGCGCCCGGTGACTGTGTGCAGAAGCTCGCCGGGACGCGCGTCCGCCCCACCCAGCCAGGCGACGTGCTGGTCCGGGCGCACGAGCAGAAGTGCCGCGGGATAGCGGTCGGGCCACCGTGCGGGCAGGTCGGCCACGGCGAGGGGAATCCCCAGCTCACCGGCCGCCGCGGTCCACGGTGTCACGTCGGCGCCCGGGTCGGTCCGCAGCAGGGTGAAACCGGGGCCGAGGACGTCGAGCACCGACCGCCCGTCGTCGAGCCAGGTGTGTGGCAGCCGGAACCCGGGTTGTGCGCGCTGCTGGTAGTCGCCCATGGTGATCTCGGACTGGTCCTCGCCGCCGACCACCAGCGGCGAGCCCGCGTAGTGGTAGCCGAAGCTGAAGCCGTCGGGCGAATACCGGCGTGGCTCGGTGACGGCGAGCCGCGCGGCGAACTCCGCGCGGGCCCGCTCGCCGTCCGGGCCGGGCAGGTGGATGTCCGACGAGACGTCCGCGAACGACGTGCGGGCCTGGGCGCCGACCGCGGTGGCGAACTGCTCGCCGACCGGTTTGCGCTCCAGTTCGTAGGCGTCCAGCAGCTCCGGAGGCGCCCACCCGTGGTGCACCGCGGCCAGCATCCAGCCCAGCGTCGCCGCGTCCTGGATGCCGGCGTTCATGCCGAATCCTCCGACGGGGATCCAGATGTGGGCGGCGTCGCCGGCCAGGAACACCCGGCCGGCGCGGTACCGCTGGGCGACCAGCCGGCGGCCGGTCCAGCGCACCACGCCGAGCACCTCGTGCTCGACGGGCCGCCCCACCGACTCGCGCAGCAGCTGTTCCGGGTCCTCGCCCTCGGTGTCGTGCTCGGGGGCGAACGCGACGTGGTTGAGCCACAACGATTCCCCGTCGATCGCGATCAGCGAAGCGGTCCGGCGGCCGTAGGTCCAGTACGTCCAGGCCCGGTCGCGGGCGGCGAGCCGCCCCAGCTCGGGCGAGCGGACGAACGTCGACACGAACCGCTGGATCGCGTCGACGCCTTCGTACCGGACGCCCAGCTGACGGCGGACGGTGCTGTGGGCGCCGTCGCAGCCGACCACGTACGCGCAGCGCAGCGTGCGACGGGCCCCGGCGGTCTCCACGACCGCCTCGACGTGGTCGTCGTGCTGGCGAAGCTCGACCAGCCGGGTGCCACGTTCGAGGGTCAGCCCGGGCAGCCGGCTCGCGTGCCGCTCCAGGATGGGTTCGAGGTACAGCTGCGAGATCCGGTGCTGCGGCTCCGGCGTCGGCCAGGTCTCCTTGCCCGCACCGGCCAGGACGTCACGAGCGGACGGCAGGTCGATGCGGAAGATCTCCTCGCCGCACAAGGTGGTCCGGTACTGGATCGAGGTGGGGTAGTCCTCGGGCAGCCCGGATCGCCGGATCTCGTCGGCCACTCCGAGCCGCCGGAAGATCTCCATCGAGCGCGCGGAGGTGGTGTTGCACCGCGGGTTGACGCCCCGTTGTTCGGTCGCCTCCACCACGTGGCAGGGCACGCCGCGCTGCGCGAGGTCGATGGCGAGGGTCAGACCGGCGGGCCCGGCGCCGACGACCAGGACGTCGACCGGGTCTTCACTGTGCGGTGTCATGCGTTCAGGAACTCCTCGACCAGGGTGCAGAACTCGTCCGGCCGGTCGACGTGGATCCAGTGCCCGGCCCCGGCCACCACTTCGAGGCGGGCGCCGGGCACCGCGGCGGCGAGGCGCTCGGAAACCTCGACCGGCGAAACCCGGTCCCGCTCCCCGTGCAGGGCGAGCACCGGGTTGACGATCTTCGTGAGATCGACGGGCGGCGGCCCGCCTGCCACGTCGGCGAACATGGACCGGAAGGCCCGTTCGGCGCCGGGGCGCAGGGCCTGCCGCAACCGGACCCCGGCGAGCTCGTCGAGGAGTCCACTGTGGACGCTCTCGTCGGCGACCAGCCGGGCGAGCGTGGCCCGCATGGACTGCTCGGTCGGGTCGTCGTAGAAGGGCACCGTGCGTGGCAGCGGGCCGGTGCCTGCTCCCCCCATGACGACCGCGCGGTCGATCCGCTCGGGTGCGAGGGCCAGGAGGGCCAGCGCCGCCGCGCCGCCCGCGGCCGAGTTGCCGACGACGTGCACGCGTTCGAGGCCCTGACGATCGAGGATGTCCACGATCTGCCGTGCCCGCGCCAGCGCCCAGGCGCGCGGCCCCTCGATCCCGTCCGTTCCGGCGATCCGCGTGCCGAACCCGAGGAGGTCGGGGGCCAGGCAGCGGAACCCGCCCGCGAGCCTGGCGCGCACGCTCGCCCAGTTGCTCGCGGCGTCGACGCCTGGCCCGCCGCCGTGGAGCAGCACGAGATCTGATGTGGCCGGCACCTGGAGCCTCCTCAAAGGATCGTACGTCGGGTCGCTGGTCAGGGCAGCCGCGCGAGGAACTCGGCGGTACTGATCAGCTGCGACGAGGTCAAGGACATCACCCGCAACGCGGCCAGGTGCATCTCCGCGGCCGGCATGGGACCGGCCCCGAGGTCCGGGTAGTCACAGGACGCGCACGCGTCGGAGACCACCAGGGAGCGGAACCCGCGTTCCAAGGCACCACGGGCCGTTCCCAGCACACAGCACTCGGTCGTCATCCCGGTGAGCACCACCGTCTCCACGCCGAGCCCGCGCAGGATGATCTCCAGGTCGGTGGCGTAGAAGGCGTTGTAGCGGTGCTTCTTGATCACGGGTTCCCCCGGAAGCGGGGTGAGCCCGGAATGGATCTCCGCCCCGCGCTCGCCGTCGACCAGGGCCTCCCCCGCCGCCACCGGCGGATACAGCTCGCGGTGGACGCCCAGGTCGGCCCCGCCAGGACGGTGGACATGCGCGGCGTGGAGGACCGGCATCTTCCGGCCGCGTGCCGCGTCGAGCACCTGCCGGATCGCGGGGATCACGCGCCGCCCTTCCGGGAACTCCAGTGGTGCGCCCTCCTCGACGAAGTCGTTCTGCATGTCGATGACCAGCACCGCGGTGCGGTCCACGTCGATCAGCGGGCTGCTCATGCTTCGGCCACCTCTTTCTCGGCGGTTTCGGGCCGGGCCGGAGAGTTCCGGGACGCGCGCCCGAACCGGGCGAGCAGGAGCGTCGCGACGGCGCCGATCACCCCGGGGATCGCGAAGATCCGGAACATCGAGCCCGGGGTCCAGCCCGCCTGCAGCAGGAAGCCGGCGGCCAGGGGCGCCAGGACGGCACCGAGCCTGCTCACGGCGACCGCCAGGCCGAGGGCGGTCGCGCGGGCTTCCGCCGGGTAGAGATCCGGCACGATGACGTTGATCCCGGTGACCGTCCCGTTGAGGAACAACCCGACGAGCACCGCCGCGACCAGTGCGGTCGCCAGCGTGCCGAGCGAGAAGGAGAACAGGATGAGCGCGAGGGCACCGATGCCGAAGTAGGCCGCGGTCAGCCGCCGCGGTCCGACGCGGGACACCAGCAACCCCAGCAGGACCGCGCCCGTCACGCCGCCGAGGCTCAGGAGCACACCGCCGCTGATGCCCTGCTGGCTGGACATGCCCGCCTTCAGCAGCAGGCTGGGCGTCCAGGAGCTGGCGAAGTAGAACATCAGCTGCGCCGCGACGAACGCCACCCAGACCAGCACGGTCCGGACAGCGTTGCTCCCGCGGAACAACGAGTCGAGGACCACCTTGCGCGACGTCGCCGCCGATGGCACAGCGGGCAGGTCCGCGACGGGGGCGCGGCCCATCGAGGCGAGAATCCGGTTCAGCTTGTCCAGCGCGTGCCGCGGCCGGCGTGCGACGAGGTAGTCCATCGACTCGGGCAGGTACCGCAGTGCCACCGCGAAGAGGATCGCCGTGACGACGCAACCGAAGACGAAGACCGAGCGCCACCCGAACGAGCTCAGGAGCAGGGTCGAGGCGATCCCGGCGATGACCGACCCCAGGCCGTACCCGGTGGTGATCAACGCGACCACCAGGCCCCTGCGCCGGTGGTTCGCGTACTCGGAGGTGAGCACCGGCAGACTGGCCGCCATCGCGCCCACGGCCGCACCCGTCACCACCCGGCAGGCCAGCAGCTGACCGAAGTCCTGCGAAAGGGCGGCGGCGAGCATGCCCAACGAGGCCAGGGCGACGCAGCCGAGCGTGAGCCGCCGGCGTCCGGCCCGGTCGGCCAGCGGGGCGAGGAGGAGCCCGCCGATGGCCATCCCGGCCAGCCCGCCACTGAGCAGCACGCCCACCGACGAAGGGGACAGCCCCCACTCCCGGGTGATCGGCGGGCCGACGAAGGACGTCACCAGGAGGTCGAACCCGTCGATCAAGTTGATCACGAGGCACAGTGCGACCGCTCTCACCTGAGCGCGGCTCATCGGTGAGTGCTTGACCTGTTCGAGAACGTTCAAGGGAACCTCGCTTCGTTGCGGCGGCCGGGCACGTCCTGTGTTGTATGTAACGCTCACTCTACAACTCCAAAGACCCGTTGGCTACAGTCCGATGGCCGGCGTCAAGGATTCAGCGACCAGGGGAATCCGGGGTGGACGATCCACAGTGGCCGGTGCCTAGTCCGGCTGGATCCACGAGACCTGCATGAGTTGTTTGCCGACCTTGCGGCTGACGAGGATGCCGCGGCCGGGGGGCATGAGGCTGGGTTTGACGTTGCCGATGAGGGCGCCTTCGTCTTTGCTGCCGTTCATGACCAGGCCGGGTGCGGCGATTTCTTTGAGTTTGCCGATGATGGGGTCGTAGGAGGCGCGCGAGGCGCCGCCGGTGCGGCGGGCGACGATGAGGTGCAGTCCGACGTCTTTGGCTTGGGCCAGGAATTCCGAGAGTGGTTTGAGGGGGTTGCTGGTTTGGGTGGCGACCAGGTCGTAGTCATCGACCAGGATGAACAGTTCGGGGCCTTTCCACCAGGAGCGGTTGCGCAACTGTTCCTGGGTGACGTCCGGGCCGGGCAGCCGCCGGGTCATGGAGCCGTGGATGTCCTTGATCATCCCGTCCAGCTGGTTGGCGGAGACGGCGTAGCCGAGCAGGTGGGCGCCCTCGACGAAGCCGAGCATGGTGCGCCGGTAGTCGACCAGCACGATCACCGCTTCTTTGGCGGTGTAGCGCTCGGTGATACCGCGGGCGATCTGGCGTAGCAGGTTCGTTTTGCCCGACTCGCCGTCGGCGAACGCGAAGAAGTGCGGGTCGGCGTCGAAGTCCAGATATACCGGGGCCAGCGCGTCCTCGTTGATCCCGATCGGCACGAGTTTGGTGTGGCGTTGTTTGTCCATCGATAGCACTTCGTCGTAGGACACGGTTTCGGGGAGCAGCCGCACCTGCGGCGCGCTGCGTCCCCGCCACGCCCCGGCGATCTTGGCGACCGCGTCGGTCACCCCGGTGGCGAGGGTCTCGGCATCACTGCTGCCATCGATCCGCGGGAGCCCGGTGAGCATGTGCAGCTTGTCCCGGGTCAACCCGCGCCCGGGCCGCCCCTCGGGCACGTTCACCGCCACGCGGCGGTCGATGTCGGACTCACTCGGGTCCCCCAACCGCAACTCGAAGCGGGTGCCGAGCATGTCCTTGATCGCCGGGCGGATGTCGGCCCACCGGCTGGCGGTGATCACCACGTGGATGCCGTAGGTCAGCCCCCGCTGGGCGAGCGCGGTGATCTGCGGTTCCAGCTCGTCGAAATCGTCCCGGATCGCCCGCCACCCGTCCACCACGAGGAACACATCCCCGAACGGGTCCTGCTCGCCGGTGATCTCCCCCCGGCGCTTGCGATTACGGAAATCGGCCATCGAGTCCACACCCAGCGCCCCGAAACGGCCTTCCCGCTCGTTCGCCAGCGTGTTCAACTCCGCGATGATCCGCCGCGCCTTGTCCGGCTCCCGCCGCGCCACCGCCACCCCACCCACATGCGGTAGCCCGGCGAGCCCGGCCAGGGTGCCGCCGCCGAGGTCGACACAGTAGAACTGCACCTCCTCCGGGGTGTTCGCCAACGCCAGCGACATGATCAGCGTGCGCAGCAGGGTCGACTTACCCGACTGCGGACCCCCCACCACCACCCCGTGCCCGGCGGCACCGGAGAAGTCCGCCCACAGCGGGTCACGGCGCTGTTCGAAGGGCCGGTCCACGATCCCGATCGGCACCTGCAACTTCCCGTTCCCGAAAAACCCCACCGGCGACAACCCCCGCTCCTCGGTCGGGTTCAGGTTCGGCAACAGGGTGTCCAGCGAGTTCGGCTCGTCCAGCGGCGGCAACCACACCTCGTGCGCCGGCGGCCCCTGCCCCACCAGCCGCTCCACGATCACTTCCAGCTCGGTGGGCTCGCTGACCTCCTCGGACTGCTTGCTCACCGGCGCCGCGATCGCCACCGGTTCCGGCTCCGGCTCGGCGGGCAGTTCCACGAAGTCCGGCACGAACAACTGCGGACGCTTGTCCGCCCGCACCACACTCGACACCGGCCCCGCCGCCTGAATCCCCGCCGGGCGGTAGGGACCTGACACATACGAGGCTTTGAACCGGACCATGGTGGAGGTGTCGTACTTCAAATACCCCGACCCCGGAATCGAGGGCAGCTCGAACGCATCCGGCACCCCGATCGCCGCGCGGGACTCGGCCGCGGAAAACGTCTTCAACCCGATCCGGTACGACAGGAACGTGTCCAACCCCCGCAGCTTGCCCTCCTCCAGCCGCTGCGAGGCCAGCAGCATGTGCATCTGCAACGAGCGGCCGACGCGGCCGATCTGCAGGAAAATGTCGATGAAATCCGGCTTCGCCGTCAACATCTCGGAGAATTCGTCGATGCAGATGAACAACGCGGGCAACGGGTCGAGGTCGGCCCCGTTCTCCCGGGCCTTCTCGTAATCCCAGACGTTCTTGTAATTACCCTTCGCCAGCACCTCCTGCCGGCGCGCCACCTCCCCCGCGATCGCGTCCTTCATCCGATCCACCAGCGTCAGGTCACCGGCGAGGTTGGTGATCGTCGCCGCCACATGCGGGGCCTTGTCCAACCCCAGGAACGTGGCGCCCCCCTTGAAGTCCACCAGGATCATGTTCAACGCGGTGGACGAATGCGTCGCCAGCAACCCGAGCACCAGGGTGCGCAGGAACTCCGACTTGCCCGACCCGGTCGCCCCGATACACAGCCCGTGCGGGCCCATGCCCTCCATCGCGGCTTCCTTGATGTCCAACTCCACCGCCTGCCCGAACTCCCCCACCCCGAACGGCACCCGGTAACGGTCGCGCACCGGGCGCGGGCGCCACGCCTGCTGCACATCGAACGTCATCGGATCCCCGGGAATGCCGAGCAACTCCAGCAGCGTCGGGTTCGACAGCAGCGGCTCGTCCGCGCTGGCCTCCTCCGCCGCCGACCCCACCCGAAACGGCGCCAGCTTGCGCGCCAGCGCCTCACACTCCACCACACTGAGCGTGTCCGGCTTACCGAACCACTCCACCCCACCCGCGCTACGCGCCCCCACCCGGGTCGGTTCCACCACCAGGCGCAACCCGCGCCGCGCCGCCAGATTCCCCAGCGAGTCCGACAGGTCGATCAGGGTGACCCCGACCAGGCCCTCTTCCAGGATGATCTGCTCCTCGCGGGTCACCTCCGCGTCATCGATCACGATCACCACATGCGGCTGATCCGGATTCGGGGTGGCGTTACGCGAGAACCGCGGCCGGTCCCGCAACTCCCCGTCCAGCCAATCCTCGATCTGCTGCAACGACCCCGCCATCATCCGCAACTGGCCAATCCCGTCCGACAGCTCCGGATGCTGCACATGCGGCAGCCACTTCGCCCACTCCCACTCCGCCTTCGCCCGCCCCGCCGTCGCGATCGCGATCAGCACGTCATCGCAACTGTGGAACGTCACCAACTGCGCCAGCATCGCCCGGGTCAACCCCCGGGTCAGCTCACGATCCCCCTGCACACTCACCGCCGCGAACCCCCGCAACGTGATCTGCGTCGGCAAATCCGGCACGATCGAATGCGCCCGCACAAACCGCCGCAACGCCAGGGTCGCGATCGGCTCCAACTCCTCCACCGGCCCCGTCTGCGGCGGCACCAACCGCGTCGCCAACCGATGCGAACTACGCCCCACCCGCAAATGCAGAAAATCCTGATCGCTCTGACGCCGCTCCCACATCCGCCGACTCGCCGCCAACGACCACAACGCCTGCGGATCCGGATGCACCCACTCCAGTGCCGCCCGCTGATCCGCCATCGCCTCCCGGGCGCGCTCCCGCATCTGACCGAGATACCGCAGGTAGTCCTTGCGGTCCTCGTTCATCTCCGCCTTCTTCGCCCCACCGGACTTGCCACCGCCGGTTCCCACCACACCCAGCGTGCCGAGGAGGGTCGTGGCCCCCAGTGCGATCGTCAACGGGTTCCGGTTGCCGCCCTGGAACAGAAAGACCAGCAGCCCCAGCGAAGCGACGATCATGACGACCGGCAGCAGCTTCTGCACCACGTTGCCGGGAATCGTGCGCGGCACCTCGGGCGGCGGCTCCAGGTGCACCTCACCGCCCGGCGACTTCGGTCCCGCCAGCCGCGGCAACCGTTTGAACTGCACCGTGCTCATCGAAGCCTCTTCCGTCCATTCGCTTCAGACAGTTCCGGCGCCCAGGTCGAGCTTCTTCGCGGTGGTTCCACCCGCGTGAATCTGCAGAGAACGCTCGATACAGCCCGTACCGTAACGTCCGCCGCCTGGCTGGTCAAGACCGAACGTTCTATACGCCGACCGCGCCCGGTCAGGAGGCGCTCCAGCCCCCATCGAGCACCAGTTCGGCGCCGGTGATGGACGTCGCCTCGGGCGAGCACAGGTACGCCACCGCGCCGGCGACCTCGTCCGGCTCGATGAGGCGTTTCACCGCCGACCTCGCCAGCAGCACCTCCGACAGCACTTCGCCGGTACTCAGCTGGTGCACCGCCGCCTGGTCGGCCAGCTGGTTCTCGACCAGCGGCGTGCGCACGTACCCGGGACACACGCAGTTGCTGGTCACGCCACTGGCGGCGCCCTCCAGTGCGATGACCTTCGACAAGCCCAGCAGACCGTGCTTCGCGCTGACGTAGGCGGACTTGTAAGCACTGGCCCGCAAGCCGTGGACGCTGGCGATGTGGACGATCCGGCCCCAGCCGCGCTCGTACATGCCCGGGAGAACGGCCCGGCTCAGCAGGAACGGCGCTTCCAGCATCAGCCGCAGCATGAACGCGAACCGGCCGGGGTCGAACCGCTCGACGGGCGCGACGTGCTGGACTCCGGCGTTGTTCACCAGGATGTCGGCGTCGAACTCCCGCTCGGCCAGCTCCGCGGTCCGGCTCAGGTCGATCGCCAGGGCCTCGCCACCGATCTGCTCGGCCGTCCGCGCCGCGCCCTCGGCGTCGATGTCACAGACCACGACGTGGGCGCCGAGCCCGGCGAGCCGGGCCGCCACCGCGGCGCCGATCCCGCTCGCCGCGCCGGTGACCACGGCGCGGCGACCGGAAAGTCCGGGCGCGGTCATGACTTCGGGGACGCGAAGGGGTTCGCGTCGGCGTGGTGGTGTCCCCACTCGTCCGAGCGCCCGAAGTCGTGCGGGACCCAGTCGTCGCCGACCTCGATGCCGCCGCAGCCGATTTCCAGGTGGAACCCGCTGGGATTGCGGACGTAGAAGGAGATCGCCTTGTCGTTCATGTGCCTGCCGAGGCTGATCGAGATCGGCACGTCGTGGGCCTTGGCCCGGTCGTAGGCCCGCCCCACGTCGTCGAGCGAACCGTGTTCGAACTCCAGGTGGTGAATAGCCGCGGTTTCGGCGTTCGCGAGAGCGATGCTGTGGTGGCTGCGGTTGCAGCGGAAGAAGTACAGGCCGGGGGCACGGTAGTCGGTCAGCTGGAATTCGAGCACCGACTCGTAGAGCTCGCGAAGTTCCCCGAGCTTGGGACTGGCCAGCACGAAGTGCCCGAGGCCGGTGACGCCGGGCCCGCCGGCCGGGCGGTCGGGGCCGAGGCGCACCTTGGCTTCCCCGACCGCCAGCTCCACGCGGTAGCCGACCGGGTCGGTGAACCAGCGCAGCTGCGTGGCGCCACGCAGCTCCTTCTCCTCCGCCGAGCCGTCCGTCACGGCGAACCCGGCGTCCGTCAGCTTCTGGGTAAGCCTGTCCAACTCCCAGGGGGAATCGACGATCCACCCCAGCTCGCGCGGCCGGTCCTCGGTGGACGGGTACAGCGCGAGGCGGTACTTGAACTCGTCGAGCTCGGCGAGGGCGATCTCGTCCGTGCCGGACTTGGCGTGGGTGACCCCGACGCCCAGCGTGCGCCCGAGCAGGTCGGTCCACGCGTCGACGTCGGTGACGTCGAGACCGACGTAGCCCAGCTTCCTGATGCCCACGGCGGTCATCCCTCCAACGCGGCGGCCGCGCCGCCCTGCAGAAATTCACGGACGATGTGGTTGAACTCGGGCGCACGCTCGTACTGGACCCAGTGCCGGCAGTGCGGCAGCACCCGCAGCTCCGCGTTCGGGATCCCGGCGAGGATCCTGGGCGCCCAGGCCAGGGGCACGGTCTGGTCTTCGCGGCCCCACAGGAGCAGGGTGGGGGCGGCGATCCGGCCCAGGTCGGGCGTCAGGTCGCCGAAGTTCGGGGGGATCGGCAGCTCGGGATGGGCCCGCAGGCTCGACTCGTAGCGCTCGTCGATGAGCGCCTCGGTCGCCAGCGACTCGTCGTAGACCATCAGCCGGACGAACTCGGCCATGGCCTCGCGGGAGGGCCTTTCCGCGGCCATGTAACCGAAAAGGCGTTCGAGCCCGGCGGGCCAGGGCGGCGCGTCCGACGGGAGGACCCCACCCGGCGCCATGAGCACGACGCGGTCCACGCGCTCCGGGTAGCGCATCGCGATCCGCATGGCCACCGCGCCCCCGTAGGAGTTGCCGACCAGGTGGGCCCGCTCGATCCCGAGCGCCGTCATGGCGCGGCACACCCGGTCGGCGGCGTGGAAGATCAGCGGCTCGTCCGTTTCCGGCCGCGGGGACTCCCCCCAGCCGGGCAGATCCACCACGATGTTCCGGTAGTCCTCGAAGGCGGGCAGGTTCCCGCCGAAGTTGCTCATCCCCGTGGCGCCCGGCCCCGAGCCGTGCAGCCACACGACCGGGCTGCCCGAACCGGCCTCCGTGTAGGCCAGCCGCGCGTCTCCGACATCCAAGGTGCTCGTCACTGTGCCATCCTCATCCGTCTGTATGTAGCGCTCACTATACAACGGGCGGAAGTGTTGGCAAGGCCGCTCGGACCTGGGTCAGCGCTTGCGCTTCGCCGCCGCCCGCTGCTCCGCCAGTCCGCGGACCAGGGAGACGAAGGAGGCGACCTGCGAGCTGTAGCTCGCGCCGTCGAAGCTGTTGGCCACCGACAGCCCGTCCGTCAGCGCGCGCCCGAGGACGGCCAGCTGCTGAACGAGGGCTTCGTTGTTCTTGCCACCGTGCGGGGCGAAGATCGGGGTGAGCGCGTCCACCCAGGACGCGTGGGCGTAGTCGCGGATGCGGCGCACCGTCGCCTGGATCGCGTCGGCATCCTTCTGCGGACCGACGCTGATGGCCACCAGGAGCCGGAGGTAGTCCGGCCTGCGGTCGAGGGACGCGCAGGCCGCCGAGAACCACGCTTCGAACCGGTCGAGCGGCGCCCTGCCGTCGAACGAGGACGGGTTCGGGAACAACGCGTGCAGCTCTTCGAAAGTGCGCTCGAGGAGCGCCGCGAGGACACCCAGCTTGTTGCCGAAGTGGTAGTAGATCGAGCTCGCCGGAAGCC
This sequence comes from Amycolatopsis bartoniae, assembly GCF_014191255.1. GTDB lineage: Bacteria > Actinomycetota > Actinomycetes > Mycobacteriales > Pseudonocardiaceae > Amycolatopsis_E > Amycolatopsis_E bartoniae. The sequence goes on along the minus strand of NZ_JACHWH010000014.1, from coordinate 100,945 downwards.
CGGACTGCGCGCACAGGTCCGAGATGGCCATGCCGTCGTAACCCTTTTCGCTGACGAGGGCGTGAGCCGCGTTCAAGATCGCCTCTCGGCTGCTCACCCCGGCAGCAGCCGGCGCGGAGCCGGAATCCCTCACCATGGGGCCATGATAGGTCCGCCCCGGTGCCGCTCCCCCACCGGGCGCGCGGGGGCCACGAGATCGCGGGCGGCGGAAACGGCCCGGGTCCGGCCGGACCGACGTGCGCGTCAGCCCGGCCGGCGGGGGTCAGGCGACGGTCGCGTCGACGGTCACCGGGATGTTGCCGCGGGTCGCGTTGGAGTACGGGCAGATCGCGTGGGCGGCTTCGACGAGCTGGTCGGCCGCCGCCTGGTCCACACCGGACAGTTCGACGTGCAGCGCGGCACTGAGGCTGAACCCGCCTTCCGGCGTCGGGTGCACCTGCACCTCGGCCACGACGGCGGACTCGGTGATCTTGGTCTTCCGCTGCGCCGCGACGGCCTTGAGCGCGGAGTGGAAGCACGAGGCCCAGCCCGCCGCGAACAGCTGCTCCGGGTTGGTCGCGCCGCCGGGGCCACCCATCTCCTTGGGGATCGCCAGGGTGATGTCGAGCAGGCCGTCATCGGACCGCGCCTGGCCGCCCGCCCTGCCGTCGCCGGTGGAGGTGGCGATGCCGAGGTACAGAGGTTTGCCGCTCATGGGGAGTCCCTTCTCGATCACGCGTCAGGCGCGATACCGAACGTTCTATCTCGAACCATCATGCATCCTGCCGGGGCCGACGTCAATACCGAACGTTCTCCCCCGCTACGGAGCAACCGTGGGTAGAGTGATCGCTACATCCAGAACTTCGGCACCCGCGCCCAGCGCGGGGCAAGGACGGAAATGCGAGGCAAGAAGTTGAGTACCAGCAGGAAGATGGCCCGTGGCGTCGCCGTCACCGCCCTGACGGTGGCCGGCACGATGTCGGTCACCGTTCCCGCGGCGGTGGCCGCGCAGGCCCCGGTGAAGTCCGAATCCGCACCGGTGGCGAACGAGGCGTTCGGCAGGCTCGGTCCGCTGACGGATCTCGTCGTCGAACGCCTGCGCGTGAGCGACGACGTGGCGGCGTCGAAGTTCGGCACCGGCTCGCCGATCGACGACCCCGCCCGGGAGCAGCAGGTCCTGGACCAGGTGCGCGGCCAGGCCACGGCGCTCGGGCTGGACCCGGAGGTGGCGGCCGCGTTCTTCCGCGACCAGATCACCGCGAGCAAGGTGGTGCAGCGGGGGTTGTTCGACCGCTGGACGGCCCACCCGGACGAGGCGCCCACCACGCGCCCGGACCTCGGGCAGATCCGCACCCGGCTCGACCAGCTGACCACGGCGCTGCTGGGCCAACTGCAGGCCACTGTGGACGTTCGTGCCGATTCCCGGTCGTGCACCGTCCAGCTCACCCTGGCCGCCGGTTCGGCGGTGGTCCTGGACCGGCTGGACGCCCTGCACCGCCGAGCGCTCGGCACCGCGGTGCACTCGGTGTGCACCGGCTAGGCGTCAGTCCTTCCTGGGTGGCTGCCGCAGCGTCCGCGACAATCCCAGCGCGGCCGTTCGCACCGCCGGGGCGAGGTGGGCCGGCCGGAACTGTTCACGCGGGACCGCCACGGACAGGGCCGCGACGGCGACCGCGCCGGAGAACACGGGGGCGGCGATGCAGCTGACACCGGGCGCGGCTTCCTGTTCCTCGTACGCGAGTCCGGACACCTGAGTCTGTTCCAGGGCCGTGCGCAGCCGGACCGGATCGGTGATCGAGAAGGGCGTCAGCCGGGGCAGCGGTCCGGCGAGGATCTCGTCCGCGAGCCCGGGGCCGGAGAACGCGAGCAGCGCCTTGCCGATCGCGGTGCACGTGAGCGGCAGCCTGCCGCCGATCCGGGACGGCAGCGGGACGGCGTCGTGGCCGTGGATGCGTTCCAGGTACACCACGTCGCGGTCGTCGCGGATTCCGAAGTGGACGGTCTGGCGGGTGCCCTCGAAGAGGTCCTGCAGGAACGGCAGCGCGATCTCGCGCAGGTCTTGGCGGCGCGGCACCAGCGAGCCCAGCTCGAACAGCGTGCCGCCCAGCCGGTACCACTCCCCCTCGCGCTCCAGCAGGCCGAGGCGGACGAGGTCGCCGACCAGGCGGAACGTCGTCGTCTTGCTCAGCCCGGCCCTCGCCGCGAGTTCCGTGAGACGGAACTTGCCGCCGTCCGGACGGTAGACGTTCAAGAGCGTCACCGATTTGTCCAGCATGTTCCCGTCCGCGTTGTTCCGTGTCACGGAACAAACTTTGGCACAGCGGGGTCTTCCCGGCCACTATCCGACCCATCGTCAACCCCCTCCGGAGGTAGTTCCCCATGAGCGCCGACGTCCACAAGGCTGCGGAGTTGCTGGCCACCGCGGCCCGCACCGGCACCCCCTGCCCGCCGGTCCGCGACCTCTTCGCCGACGGCGACCTCGACGCCGCCTACGACGTCCAGCGCCTGCACACCGAGCGTGTACTCGCGGCCGGGCACCGCCTGGTCGGACGCAAGATCGGCCTCACGTCACCGGCCGTGCAACGTCAGCTGGGCGTCGACCAGCCCGACTACGGGGCACTGTTCTCCGACATGGCCCTCGACCACGACGGGACCGTTGCGGCCGGACGGCTGCTGCAGCCGAAGGTGGAGGCCGAGATCGCGTTGATCCTCGGCGCCGACCTCCCCGGTCCCGGCTGCTCGGTCGCCGACGTCCGCGCGGCGACGGCGTTCCTCGCACCGGCCCTGGAGATCGTGGACAGCCGCGTCGCCGGCTGGGACATCACCATCGTCGACACGATCGCCGACAACGCCTCCTCCGGCCTGTTCGTCCTCGGCGACACCCGCGAGGCGCTCGACGCCGTGGAACCGGCCGACGTCGAGATGCGGCTCCACCGCGGCACCGAACTCGTTTCGCAGGGCACCGGCCGGGACTGCCTCGGCGACCCGCTCAACGCCGCCGCCTGGCTCGCCACCACCCTCGCCCGCCGCGGGGATCCCCTGCGCGCCGGCGACATCGTCCTCACCGGGGCGCTCGGCCCGATGGTCCCCGCCGCGCCCGGCGACGTGTTCACCGCCCGGATCTCCGGGCTCGGCGACGTCACGATCAGCTTCGAAGGGGAAGCCGCATGAGCACAAAAGTCGCGATCATCGGTTCGGGCAACATCGGCACCGACCTGATGATCAAGGTCCTGCGCCTGTCCGAACACCTCGACATCGCGGCCATGGCCGGGATCGACCCCGGCTCCGACGGGCTCGCCCGGGCCCGCCGCCTCAAGGTCGCCACCACGCACGAAGGCGTCGAGGGCCTCGTGCGGCTCGACGAGTTCGCCGGCGTCCAGTTCGTCTTCGACGCCACCTCCGCGGGCGCGCACCGCCACCACGACGAGGTCCTGCGCGCCCTCGGCCGCACCGTCATCGACCTCACTCCCGCCGCCCTCGGGCCCTACGTCGTCCCGCCGGTCAACCTCGGCGAACACCTCGACGCCCCCAACGTCAACATGGTCACCTGCGGCGGGCAGGCCACGATTCCCATCGTCGCCGCGGTCGGCGCGGTGACGCCGGTGCACTACGGCGAGATCATCGCGTCCATCTCCTCGCGCTCGGCGGGCCCGGGGACGCGCGCCAACATCGACGAGTTCACCGAGACCACCGCGTCCGCGATCGAAAAGGTCGGCGGCGCCGCCCGCGGCAAGGCGATCATCGTCCTCAACCCGGCCGAGCCCCCGCTGATCATGCGCGACACCGTCCACTGTCTGGTGTCCGATGTGGACACCGAAGCCGTCACCGCGTCGGTCGAAGAGATGGTCGGGCGGGTGCAGGCCTACGTGCCCGGCTACCGGCTCAAGCAGAAGGTCCAGTTCGAGACGGTGGCCGCCGACGACCCCCTGCACCGGCTGGCCCCCGCGGGCGAGGTGGTCAAGGTGTCGGTGTTCCTCGAAGTCGAAGGGGCCGCGCACTACCTGCCCGCCTACGCAGGCAACCTCGACATCATGACCTCGGCGGCCCTGCGGACCGCCGAACGCATCGCCGCCCACCAGGAGGCACTCCGATGACCGGGCTGTACATCCAGGACGTCACCCTGCGTGACGGCATGCACGCCATCCGCCACCGCTACACCGTCGAGCAGGCGCGGTCGATCGCCGCCGCGCTCGACGCGGCCGGCGTCGCCGCCATCGAAATCGCCCACGGCGACGGCCTGTCCGGCTCCAGCATCAACTACGGCGTCGGCGCGCACACCGACTGGGAATGGATCGAAGCCGTCTGCGACGTCACCCGCAACGCCATCCCCACCACCCTGCTCCTGCCCGGCATCGGCACCCTGCACGACCTGCGCCAGGCCCACCGCCTCGGCATCCGCTCGGTCCGCGTCGCCACGCACTGCACCGAGGCCGACATCTCCGCGCAGCACATCGGCGCCGCCCGCGAACTGGGGATGGACGTCGCCGGGTTCCTCATGATGTCCCATATGGCGGAGCCCCAGGAGCTCGCGAAGCAGGCCAAGCTCATGGAGTCCTACGGCGCCGGGTGCGTCTACGTCACCGACTCCGGCGGCCGCCTCACCATGGACGGCGTCCGCGACCGGGTCCGCGCCTACCGGGACGTCCTCGACGCGGAGACGCAGATCGGCATCCACGCCCACCACAACCTCGCCCTCGGCGTCGCCAACAGCGTGGTCGCGGTCGAGAACGGCGCGGTCCGGGTGGACGCCTCCCTCGCCGGGCAGGGCGCCGGAGCGGGCAACTGCCCCCTCGAAGCGTTCATCGCGGTGGCCGACCTGATGGGCTGGGACCACGGCTGCGACCTGTTCCCGCTCATGGACGCCGCGGACGACCTGGTGCGCCCGTTGCAGGACCGCGAAGTCCGCGTCGACCGCGAAACCCTGAGCCTCGGCTACGCCGGCGTGTACTCCAGCTTCCTCCGCCACGCCGAAGCCGCCGCGGCGCGCTATCACCTCGACACCCGAGCGATCCTCGTCGAAGCGGGGCGCCGCGGCATGGTCGGCGGCCAGGAGGACATGATCACCGACATCGCCCTCGACCTCGCCGCGTCTTCGACTCCCCCGGCCTGAGATCGGACACCTGGGCGAACCCGCTGAATGCGTCAAGCCCGCAGGCAGAAGGGATGGCCGGCCGGGTCGCGAAGCACCCGGAAGCGTTCCGGGTCGGGTTGGTGCGTTTCCTTGGTGGCACCGAGCCGGATCGCTTCGCGCTCGGTGGTGTCGAGGTCTTCCACGGCGAGGTCGAGGTGCAGCTGTTGCGGCCGCTCGGCCGACGGCCAGGTCGGTGGCCGGTGATCCGCCACCCGGACCGCGCCGAGGTAGAGCGGGCCGGCCTTGACCGCGCAGAAGCCCGGGGTCTCCACCGCCACCTCGCTGTCGAGCAGGCCGGCCCAGAAGCGGGCCAGGGTGACGGGGTCGGTGCATTCGAGGTTGATCGCGGCGATGTGCGCAGCGGACACGGGTACTCCAGGTGATGTGAGGTGCGGGGGGGGTGACGGGCCCGGTCAGATCACGGGCACGATCGGGGCGTCGAGGAGGCTCCGATCGCCATCGATGCCGTGGGCCAAGGCGGCCGCCACGTCTTCGTGGGGCGTGCCCAGCCGGATCGCGCTGGCCTCGTCCAACAGCCGGTAGTGCTCCTCGTTGAGCTCGACGTCCAGGGCGTCGAGGTAGCCCTCCAGGTGGGCCGGGGTGCGGGGTCCCACGACGGGGATCATCGAAGTCGTGGCCCGCGCGGCTCGCCGGCGGAGCCAGGCCAGCGCGACCTGGACCGGACCTGTCCCGGTCTCCTCGGCGACAGCCAGGACAGCGTCGAGCACGGCGGTGCGTTGCCCGCTCTCGACGGCAGTCGTCGCGGCCCGTGCGCTGAGCCGCCCCTGCCCGCCGCGCCGGTACTTCCCGGTCAGCAGCCCGCCTGCGAGCGGGGAGTACAGGACGACCCCCAGCCCGTGGGCCTGCGCCATCGGCAGGAGTTCCCGGTCCGCGGAGCGCTCGGCCAGGCTGTACTCGGTCTGGATCCCGGCCAGCGGCGCGTGCCCGCTCAGCTCCGACCTGACCGCGGCGCCCGCGACCCGCCAGGCCGGGAAGTTCGACAGTCCGGCGTAACGGATCTTGCCCGCCTGGACCAGGTCCGCCAAGCCGGCCAGGATCTCCGGCATCGGGGTCACCCCGTCCGGGAGGTGCGGCATGAAGACGTCGACGTAGTCGGTCTTCAAGCGCCGCAGGCTCTCCTCCAGGGAGCGGATCATGGTCTTGCGGCTGTTGCCGGTGGTCCCCGGCCGGATCCGGGCCTGCCGGCTCCCGGTGTACTTGGTGATCACCACGAACTCGTCGCGCTCGCGGCCGAGCAGGTCGCCCAGGACGGTCTCGGCCTCGCCGTTGTGGTAGACGTTCGAGACGTCGAACGTGGTGCCACCGGCGGCGACGAAGGCCTCGAAGATCGCCTTGGCGCCGGCCAGGCCGGCAGCGGCCGGCGCCGACCCGAAGTTGGCGGTGCCCAGCACGTACTCCGAAACCCGCAGCCCGCTCTGTCTTCCGAAGGTCTGGTAGCGCACGAAGTCTCCTGGGGCTTGGGCTGTGGGGTACGGTTATGACACTATCATCAAAAATGAGCGGTCATTCTTTATGCCACGAGTCAGCCAAGCCCATCTCGACGCCCGCCGTCAGCAGATCCTCGACGCGGCCCGCGCCCGCTTCGCCACCCACGGTTTCGCGCGGACGTCCATGACCGATCTCGTCGAGGCCTCCGGCCTCTCCGTGGGATCGATCTACCGGTACTTCGAGAGCAAGGACCAGATCGTCGCGGCCATCTGCGAGCAGGCGACCCACGCGCTGCCCGCCGAGCTGACGGCCGAGTCCGCGCACGACTTCCTCCAGCACATCCGCACCCTGGCGCGCGAGGAGGACCACGCCCGGCTGGTCGCCCAGATCTACGCCGAGGCCGCCGTCTCCCCCGCCCTCGCAGCCCTCGTCCAGCGCCAGCTCGAGGACCTGCGCCAGGCGGTCGCCGCACTCCTGCCCCACCACGCACCCGCCGCCGCGGAACGGGCCGCCGAAGCATTCGTGGCCCTCTGCCACGGCTACACCCAGCAACTCGCCGTCCGCGGCGATCTCGACCCGGCCCCCTACACCGCGGCACTGATGGCGATCATCGAGTCGTGAGGGCCGTTCACCGGCGACTATCAGACCGAACGTTCTCCCTGTATACTGGAGGCCGACCAGAAAGCAGGTGACCAGGTGTCCGAAGCACGTGCCCGGCTACTGGGCACAGCCAGCCGGCTCTTCTACGCCGAGGGGCTCCATTCGGTCGGCATCGACCGGATCGTCGCCGAGGCGAGCGTGACGCGTGCCACGCTCTACCGGCACTTCCCCAGCAAGGACGACCTGGTCGTCGCCTACCTGACCGGGGCGGACGCACAGATCCGGGCCCAGGTCGAGGCCGCTCGCCGCGCCGGGCACTCCCCGGCCGACACGGTCCGGGCCGTCGCCGAGACGATCACCGACGGTATCCGCTCCGACGGGTTCCGCGGGTGCGCGTTCCTCAACGCGGCCGCCGAGTACCCCGCCCCCGACCACCCGGTCCACCAAGCCGTCCTGAACCACCGGCAGTGGTTCCTCGACACGATCACCGAGCTGATGGCCGAGACCGGCGAGACCGAACCCGAGCCCCACGCCCGGCACTTCGTCATGCTCCGCGACGGCGCGATGGCCGCGGGCTGCCTCTCCGACCCGGCGCCGATCTGCGAAACCTTCCTGCTCGGCGTCGAAGGGATCCTCAAGTACCGCGACGCCTCCGTCGTGGACCAGGCCGCCGTCAAGACCCGCCGGCGCTGACCTGGCACCGGGGCGCGCCACCTACGTCACCGCGGCGGCGGGGTGGAGCGTCCCCATCCCTTGGCCGACGTGTGCCGGTCCAGCAGCGGCCACACGCGGTAAGGGACGACCGTGTTGACGATCAGGGTCGTGTCGGTGTGCCTGACTCCGGCGATGTTCACGAGCTCGGTGGCGATCCGCTGGATGTCGCTGACCGAACTGGCGACCACGAGGTCCTCCCGGCAGGCCGATCGCGGAAAGGTCCAGCTCGGGCCGGAACAAACCGGGCCACCCTGGGAGGTCTCAGTGGGTGTCGACCGAGACGTCGCGCTGTTCCTGGTCATGCCAGTGGGCCAGCAACCGCAACGAGGTGTCCGACGCCGAACCCGGTTCCGTGGTGTAGACGAACAAGGTCTGATCCCGGTCACCCGCCGGATGCAGGGCCTGATACTCCACGGTGAGCTCACCAACCAGCGGGTGGCGGTAGGCCTTCGTCCCAGTGGCGCGCCGATGCACCTTATGATCCGGCCACCACCTGCGGAACTCCTCCGAATGGATGGACAACTCCCCAACCAGAGCCGACAACTGCGGATCGTGCGGGTAGCGCCCGGCGTCCAGCCGCAGCATCGCCACCGTGTCCGACGCCACCCTCGCCCAATCGGCATACAACTCCCGCGCGTGCGGATCGAGGAACACAAACCGGGCCTGGTTACGCCGCGACGCGGGCAACGCACGGAACTCGGTGATCAACGCCCCGGCCAACCGGTTGTGCGCCAGCACGTCCAACCGCCGGCCCAGCACGAAAGCCGGGCAGTGCACCTCGTCGAGCGTCTCGATCAACCGCAGGGTCGCCGGATCCACCCGCTGCGGGCGTGCGCGGCGCTGGCGCCGGGCGGGTTCGGGACGGGCCAGGTCGAACAGGTGCTGCCGCTCGGCCTCGTCCAGCCGCAACGCCACCGCCAGCGCATCCAGCACCTCGGCCGACGCGCTACGACTACGACCCTGCTCCAGCCGCGTGTAATAGTCCACACTGACCCCCGCCAGCCGCGCCAGCTCCTCCCGCCGCAAACCCGGCACCCGACGGCGTGCGGACTCCTGCCCCAAACCCACCTGCTCCGGGCTCACCCGCGCTCGGCAGGTGCTCAGAAACTCCGCAAGCCCCGAACCATCCCTCACGCTCATACCGAACCAGTCTGCCCACCCACACCCCAGGCGGCCGCTCCGAAAGTGGCCCAACTTGTCCCCCGCTGCGCGGTCAGGACGCGGGGCGGCTAGGGCGACGGCCGGCCACGAACACCGGGCCGCCCGGCACCGTGGGAATCCGGCGCAGGTCCTGGAACCCGAGGTCGCCCAGCGTCTCGGTCATCCGCTCCGCGGTCAGGGCACTGCCGCCGTTGCGCGCCGCCGTCCAGTTCGCCACCGCCGCGAGCAACGGCTCCCGCGGTGCCGGGTTGGTACCGGCCACCAGCCATCCCCCCTCGGTGAGAGCGGCCGCCACAAGCGGCAGACACGCCCGCAACACCTCGTCCGAGAGAAACGGCGCGGGCAACCAGACCAGGTCGTAGAAATCCCGCTCCCGCAACTCGACGACGTCCTGGTGCCGCAGCTCGATCCGGTCGGCGGCGGGTCCGGCCCCCTCCAGTTCCCGGCGGGCCAGCCGGATCGCCCGCTCCAGGCTGTCGATCCCGGTCACGTGGGCGTGCGGAAGATCCTGGGCCAGCGCAACGGCCAGCGCCCCGGTCCCGGTGCCGATGTCCAACACACGGCTTCCGGCGACGGCCAGCCGTTCGGCCAGCCCCGGCAGGGAAGGCACGAGACGGGTGGCGAGCGCGTGACCGGTGCCCGCGGAGGCACGCCCCTGATCGAGCAGGACGTCGTCGCTCTGCGCGTCCCACCCCGCCGGGGCCTCGCCACCGGCGGCGGCGACCGCCTGCCGCATCGAGCTGAGCCGAGCGGAGGCGGCGTTGGCAGAGGCGGAACCGACCCGCATCGCGGGAGCGGCGACCAGGTCACTCCCCTCGCGGCGCACCACGCCCGCGGCCTCCAGCACGGCGGTACGCGCCGGATCCGCGGCCAGGGCCGCCTCCAGCGAGCCCGCCGCGGCCTCCCGCAAGGTCGCGACCACTGCCGCGAGCGCCCAGACCTGCCCTTCCAGCACGGCCATCGGATCGTTCTGCTCGACGTCGTCGTTCATGCCACACACCATCTGGTCAATGCGCCGAGACCGGCCCCGGGGCTTCGCTGTCCACCTTAATGATCAAGCTTCGTATAGGTCGTTATACGCTTCGCGGTGGCGCGACGACCCGGAGCTGCAGCATCGCCGCGAAGCGGGCCTCCGGGTCGGCGAGGTCGAGACCACCCACTTCGGCCAGCCGGCGCAAGCGGTAGCGGAAGGTGTTGGGGTGCACGTAGAGCGCCGAGGAGGCCGCGATCACGTCCCCGAAGGCGTCGAGCCACGCACGCAACGTCTCGACGAGCCGGGTACCGTGCTGCTCGTCGTAGGCGAACAGGCGGGCCACCGCGCCGGTCGGCCCGTCACCCCTCGCGGTCACCAGGTCCCGCAGCTCCAGCAGCAGCGCCTCGACGTGCACGTCCGCCAGGCGGGCGACCCGGCGGCCGCCGGCCCGGCCCGAGCGGAGCACCCGCAGCGCGCGGTCCGCGCTCGCCCGCGCTGCGGCGAGTCCCGAGATGTCCTGCGCGACCGGGCCGATTCCCGCCACCACCCGCACCCGCTCCCCCACGCGGTCGAGGAAGTCCGAGGCGATGCGCACCGCGCGCTGTTCGGGGTCCCCGGTGCGCGCGACCGGCACCAGCCCGTACGCCACGTCGCCGACGAGCGCCGCCGCGCACCGCGGGTGCACCGCGATCAGGTGCATCGAGAGCCCGTCGCTGATCCGCTGGCGTTCCGTGGCCAGCCCGGCGTCGTGCTCGTCCTCGTCCAGCACGGCCAGGGCCAGTACGACGACCGGCTGGTCGGCCAGGCCCAACCGGGTGAGCGCCTCCCGCGCGCCGGACCCGCCCTCCAGCGCCGTGCTCACCAGGTCGGCGCGCAGCCGGCGCTCGACGTCCGCACCGGCCCTGATCCGCAGCATGTGCAGCGCCACCAGCGGTGCGGCGTCCCGCAGCGCGGCGTCGCGGTCCGCGCTGAGCGGTTCCCGCACCGCCGCCCAGATCGAGCCCAGCACCTCGTCGCCCGCGCGCACCGCGACCGCGACCCTGGGCAGCGACAGCCCGTCCACCGCCTGCTCGGGGAGTCCGAAGTAGACGGTGCGGTCGCTGCGGTACAGCTCCCGGAACACCCCGCGTTCGGTGAGCATCCTGGCGAAGCGCTCGGGCACCTGGCGGCCGAGGATCGTCTCGACGCGCGACGCGTCGGCCTCGTCCTGCCTGCCCGAGAACGCCAGGACGCGGGAGCGGCGGTCCTCGATGGTCACCGGCGCGTCGATCAGCGCCGCGACGGCGTTGGCCACCGCGAACAGGTCACCCGAGGGCAGGCCCGCCAGCGTCTCCGGGCCGGCCTCGCCGACGTCACCCTCCGCGAGCAGGGACCGCAGCATCGCCGCCAGCTGCGCCCACGACGCGCCGCGGGTGAGCCCGAGCAGCGCCACGCCGGTCTCCTCGACGGCGGCGGAGATCTCGCCGGTCACCGCGACCGGCGCCCGCAGCACGAGCGCCGCCACGTCGTGGCGGCCGAGCACGCGCAGCAACCGCACCACCTCCCCCGGCTCGCTCAGCCCGACCCCCAGCACGAGCGCGTGCTGGGGCAGGACGGGCTCTTCCAGCGGGTCGTGGATCGCCACACCCCCGATGTCCCCGGCGGTGTCGCGGCGGCCCGCGACGAGTTCCAGCAGGGTCTCGCCCAGGTCGTCGAGCACGCGGCCGAGGCTGGCTTGCGGACGCAGGTTCACGGGAACGAGCACCTCCCGAAGCTAGGAGCCGGGCGGCCAGCCTAGTTCGTCGCGAGGCACGGAATCAGCCGTCGTGTTCGTCCGGGCAGACGAACGGAGTCACCAGGACAGCCATTCGACCGACGTGGTGACCTCGTCCAGCACCTCCGGAATCGGGTCGACGCCGATGCCCGGCGCGGCCGGCACCGGGAGGTGCCCGTCGGCCAGCACGAACGGGGCGGTGAGGTCGGTGCGGTAGTAGCGGCCGGAGGCGGAGGTGTCGCCGGGCAGCGTGAAGTTCGGCAGCGCCGCGAGCGCGACGTTCGCCGCCCGGCCCAGTCCCGACTCCAGCATCCCGCCGCACCACACCGGCACGTCGTGGGCCGCGCAGACGTCGGCGATCCGCCGCGCTTCGAGGTACCCGCCGACGCGGCCCGGCTTCACGTTGACGATCCGGCAGGCGCCGAGCGTGATCGCGTCCGCCGCGGACTTCGCCGAGGTGACCGACTCGTCGAGGCAGATCGGCGTGCGCACGGTCCTGGCCAGCTCGGCGTGACCGAGCACGTCCTCCTCCGGCAGCGGCTGCTCGATCAGCAGCAGGTCGAACGGGTCGAGGCGGGCCAGGTGGCGGGCGTCGGCGAGGGTGTAGGCGGTGTTGGCGTCGACCTGCAGGAGCACGTCGTCGCCGAACCGCTCCCGCACCGCCCGCACCGGCTCGACGTCCCAGCCCGGCTCGATCTTGAGCTTGATCCGCACGTACCCGGCGTCGAGGTAGCCGCCGACGGCGTCGAGCAGCTCGCCCACCGAGCCCATGATCCCCACCGAGACCCCGCACGGCACCCGGTCGCGCACCGCGCCGAGCTCCCGCGCGAGCGGGCGGCCGAGGGCCCGCAGCTCCGCGTCCAGCACCGCCATCTCCAGCGCCGCCTTGGCCATCCGGTGGCCCTTGAACGGCGCCAGCGCGGGCCCGACCGCGTACGCGTCGAGGTGCTCGCGCGCCGCGAGCGCCGGCACCAGGAACCGCCGCAGCACGTCGGCCGCGGCGTCGACGTACTCCGGGGAGTAGCGCGGATCGGCCAGTGTCACGCACTCCCCCCAGCCCTCGGCGTCGTCGGTGACCGCCCGCAGCAGGAGGATGTCCCGCGTCGTCTGCGTGCCGAACGACGTCCGGAACGGGGCCACGAGCGGCATCTCGACCCGGCGCAGTTCCAGTCCCGTCAGTTTCATCGCGCATCCTCCCCGGCCACGTCGCGCGTGACCACGTACCACCCGGACCGGTCGAAGCCCGCGATGCGGGCCCCACCGCCGAGCAACGCGCCGAGCGTCTCGCGCACCGCGGCCCGCCATTCCGTCGCGCGGCCGGGATCGGTCGCGCGCAGCTTCTCGATGTCCCGCGGCACGGCCACGAGCAGCACGTTCCCCGCCATCGTGCCCGGCACTGGCATCTCGTCCCCCGCTCGTCCCAGCGCCACGGCCGCTCCCCGCGCGCGCTCGGCCTCGGCCGACCACACGACCGGTGTGCCGGCGCACGCCGTGAGCACCGCCGGCGCGTCCAGCCGCCAGTCCACGAGCAGGCGGTCGGTCTCGTCGCCGCCGTTGATGCCGTCGCGCATCCCGCCGTAGAAGTTGGGCAGGTACTCGGTGACGGCAGCACCCAGCTTCGCGAGGTTGAAGTAGGCGTTGCGGCTCACCAGCGGGTCGAAGGTCCACTCGATGGCCGAGATCCCCCGCCGCAGTGCCCAGGCGCGCTGGTGCAGCTTCAGCGCGAGCCCGACGCGGCGGCCCGCCCTCCCCGGCGCGACTCCGGCGATGTGGCTGTGCAGCACCTCCGCTGCGGGTGTGCCGAAGAAGCCGACGCACGCGCCGATCAGCTCCGTGCCGGCGTAGGCGCCCGCGACGTAGTTGCCCGCCTTGGTCAGCGCGCGCATCAGCTCGGTGGTGACCGGCGGGTTCCGCGGGTCGGGCCGCCAGATCCGGTCGAACAGGTCGTACACCGCTTCGCACCCGCCGAGGTCGGAGATCTCGCGGACGGTCACCCCGGCCGACCCGGCGGCGCGGAGCGCGGCCTCCGCGGCGGGTGGGCCGAGCAGCGCCGCGCCGGTCGTTCTGCCCACGTCAGGACACCTTCGGGGTGGCACGCACGCCGTGGTGCACGTACCGCTCACCGCCCGGCAGCGTGTAGAAGGTCACCGGCACCCACGTCCGGCTCTCCGGGTCCTTGACCACGTACAGGTTCTCGGCCACGGCGACGAGGTCGTGCTCCTCGACGGGGTCGGGGACCAGGTCGGCGAGCATGCCGGTGACCGTCGAGCGCAGCCTGGGCCCGTCGTCGCCGGTGAGCACCTCCATCCGCACGCTCGCCCGTTCGTACGTGCCGAGGTGCGGCGTGATGTCGGTGGGCACGGGCTCGGCCGGTGGTTCGAGCGGGCTCGGCATCTCGACACCGGCCAGCTCGGCGAAGATCTCGCGGTAGAGGTCCTGGTAGAGGTCGCGGCCGTTGCCGCCGTTGGTGAGCAGGGTGACCGCCAGCCCCGCGTCGGGCAGCAGCCGCAGGAACGCGGCCTGGCCGATGGTGTTGCCGTCGTGGCCGATCAGCCGGCGCCCGCCCCAGTCGAGCCGGAACCAGCCCAGCCCCCACGACTCGGCGAGCGTGTGCTTGTCCGGCAGGTCCACCTGATTGGCGGCCATCGCGGCGGCGCTTTCCTCGCTCAGCAGCCGTGTGCCGTCCGCGGCCACGCCGCCGGTCAGGTGCAGCCGCGCGAACGCGAGCACGTCGGCGGTGGTGGCGTTGATGAGCCCGGCGGGGCCGGCGGAGCGCGGCAGGGTCCAGACCGGTGCCCGCACGGGTTCGGTCGTGCCGGTGTGTCCCGTGGCCGCCCGGTGCAGCAGCGCCTCTTCCGGCAGCGTGCCGGTGTGCCGCAGGCCGAGCGGGGTGAACAGGCGCTCGCGCATCGCGGCGTCCCAAGTGGACCCGGTGAGCTTCTCGATCACCCGGCCCACGAGCGAGAAACCGGAGTTGCAATAGGACCACGTGACCCCGAGCGGGTGGTTCTGCGCCACGTCCGCGAGCAGCGCCACGTACTTCTCCAGGCAGTCGTCACCGCGGCCGGTGTCGGTGAACACGTCGCCGTCGATACCGCTGGTGTGGGTCAGCAGGTGCCGCACCGTGACCTGTTTCGTGACGTCCGGATCGGACAGCCGCAGCTCGGGCAGCACGTCGGCGACCGGCGCGTCGAGATCCAGCAGTCCCTCGTCGACGAGCCGCATGACGACCGTAGTGGTCCAGACCTTCGAGATGGAGCCGATCTGGAACACCGAGTCCGTCGTGGCCTGGACGCCGGTGTCCACGTTGAGCACCCCGTGGGCCGCCTCGGCCAGCTCGTCCTCCCGACCGGGACGCAGGCGCAGGATCCCCAGCGCCGCACCGGGCACGTGGTGCCGCTCGGCGAGCACGGCCAGGCGCCGCTGCCAGTGCGCGGCGTCGATACGGGGCCCGCGGTGGTTCGCGTACTGCTCGACCCACTCCACGACGCGCTCGTTGAAGTCGATCCGGTGCGACGGTCTGCCGTCGAGCACGAACTCGTGCGGTGCGCCCGGGTAGAGCACGAGCCGGGCAGGCACGCCGCGCTCGCGCAGCGCGCTGAACCACTGCTGCGCCTGGCCGGCCGGGCAGAGCAGGTCGTCGGCGCCGTGCACGACCAGCGTGGGGGTGCGGACCTGGTCCACGCGGGAGAACGGCGACATCGCGGCGTAGCGCGCAGGGTCCTCCCACGGCAGCGCGCCGAGTTCGAACTCGGAGAGGAAGTGCCCCTCGTCCGACGTGCCCGCCAGGCTGGTGAGATCGGCGACGACCCCGCCGGCGACGGCGGCGGCGAAGCGGTCGTCGCGGCCGGTGAGGAAGCACGTCATGAACCCGCCGTAGCTGTAGCCGGCGACGGCGAGGCGCTCCGGGTCGGCGACGCCTTCCGCGACGAGCGCGTCTAGCGGTTCGAGGAAGTCTTTCGCGTCCGCCGTCCCCCACGCGGAGTCCACGGCGGTGAAGAACTCCTCGCCGTAGCCGTCGCTGCCACGGGAGTTGACAGTCAGCACCACCCAGCCCCTCGCCACCAGCTCCTGCTGGTAGTGGCGCACGTCCTCGGCCCCGCCGTGCCACGCGTTGTGCGGGCCGCCGTGGATGTCCAGCAGCAGCGGCGCGGGCCCGGTGACCGCCGGGTCCCGGAGCAGCCAGCCCTGCACGACCGTGCCTTCGGAGATGCGGAACTCCCGCTCCTCCTTGACGAACAGGTCCACATCGGACAGTTCCGCGCCGTGTCCGGTGAGGACGGTCTCGGTGCCCGTCGAGAGGTCGAGCCGGACGAGCTCCCCATAGGAGGCCGGGGTGAGGAGCACGAACACCGCCGTGCTCCCCGAGACCGACAGGCCCGACACCACGCGTCCCGCGCCGGTGAGGACCGGACGCGGCGCGCCGCCGTCGACCGGCACCGAGTACAGGTGGGTGCAGCCGCGCTCGCGCGCGCAGAACAGCACCTCGGTGCCGCCGGCGATCAGGCGCGGGACGGCGCCCGGGTAGCCGGGGCCGCCCGGCATGACGTTGCGGTCCAGCGATCCGGTGAGGTCGGCGGGTTCCCCGCCGCCGAGCGGGATCCGCAGCAGCCGCGCGTGTCCCCTCGGCTCGCCGGGGTGGCCGACGACCAGCAGCGCCGAGCCGTCGGCGGTCCACGTGACCGGGCCGCCGACGCCGCCGGACAGCGCCACCAGCCGCGGCCGGGCCGCGGGATCGGTGACGTCCAGGACGTGCACGGGCACCCGCGGGCGGACGTCGCGATCAGGCGCGGTCGCGGCGGAGAACGCGAGCCGGGTCCCGTCCGGCGACCACGCCGGGTCGCCGGCGTGCCAGTCGCCGTCGGTGACCTGGCGGCACTCGCGGGTTTCCAGGTCGAGCACGTGCAGGTGCCTGCGGACGCCGCGCAGCCACCCGGTGCCGTCGGCCTGGTAGTCGAGCCGCCCGGCGGCCATCGGCGCGTTCGCCGGGGTGCCTTCGCGATCCACGGGGGCGGCGAAGGCCAGCGCCGAACCGTCCGGGCACCACACCGGCGCGCCAGCCCCCAGCGGCAGCGAGGTGAGCTGTTCGGCCTCCCCGCCGTCGCGCGGCAGCAGCCACACGTTCCCGTCCCGCAGGAACGCCACCCGCGTGCCGTCCGGCGACCACGCCGGGGCGGTGTCGGCGCGACCGCGCGTCAGCGGCCGCGCGTCAGCGCCGTCGAGGCCGGCCCGCCAGAGCGTGTACACGTTCTCGTCGGCGTCGCGGTCGCAGGTGCGCAGCACGTAGAGCACCTCGGTGCCGTCCGGGGACAGGGCCGGCTGTTCCGGCACCGCCAGAGCGGCGAGGTCTTCGATGCGCAGACGTCGGGTCACCGGTTTCTCCTTGTGGGATCGGGTCAGGACACGAGTTCGGGGGTGGCGGCGAAGTGGCACGCCGCGTGGTGGCGGTGCCCCTCGCCCGCGGGCTCCGCCTCCCGGCAGATCCCCCGGCCGGGGTGCACGAGCGGGCCGATCGGGCAGCGCGGGTGGAACCGGCACCCGGGCGGCGGGTGGTGCGGGTCGGCGGGCTCGGTGTCGGCCACGGCGTCCGGTTCGGACAGTGCGACCGCTTCGGCCGCGGCGAGCAGCTCGCGGGTGTAGGGGTGCTGGGGATCGCGCAGCACGTCGCCGGCGGGCCCGTACTCGACGATCCGGCCGAGGTACATGACGGCGATCAGATCGCTGACGTAGCGCACGACGGCGAGGTCGTGGGAGATGAACAGCATCGACAGCCGCATCCGCCGCTGCAGGTCGCGGACCAGGTTGAGCACGGTGCCCTGGATGGACACGTCGAGCGCGGAGGTGATCTCGTCGGCGATCACGACCTGCGGCCGTCCCGCCAGTGCGCGCGCCAGCGCGACCCGCTGCCGTTGCCCGCCCGACAGCTGCGCGGGCAGCATCGCGGCCCGGTCCGGGTCGAGGCCCACGAGCTCCAGCAGCCCGCCCACCTCGTCCCGGCGGTGGCGCGTGCCACGCGGCAGCGCTTCGGCGAGCGAGGCGCCGATCGTCATCCGCGGGTCGAGCGAGGAGTACGGGTCCTGGAACACCATCCGCACCGGCCCGCGCCGCCGCAGCGGGCGTCCGTCGAGCAGCACGCGGCCCCCGGTGACGGGCGTGAGCCCGACGGCGGCTCTGGCCAAAGTGGACTTGCCGGAGCCGGACTCGCCCACCAGCCCCACGGTCGCGCCGTCCGGCACGGTCAGGTCCACCCCGTCGACGGCGGTCAGGCCCCGGTGCCGCCCGCCGTAGCGGACGGTGACGTGCTCGAAGGTCAGTGTGCTCATCCCGGCTCCCCCACCCGCACCGCGCTCTGCCGCGACGGTGCGATGTCCTCGGCGTGCCAGCACGCGACCCGCCGGCCGTGCCCGTCGGCCACCAGCGGCGGGTCCTCGCGCGTGCACTGCTCGTCGGCGAACGGGCAGCGCGGCGCGAAGGCGCAGCCGGGCGGCAGCGCGCCGGGTTCGGCGGGCCGGCCGGGGATCACGGCCAGCGGCCGGTCGCGGTCGGTGGTCATGTCCGGCACCGCGGCGAGCAGCGCCCGCGTGTAGGGGTGGCGTGCCGCGGTGCGCAGTTCGGCGGCGGGCAGGTCCTCCACGATCCGTCCCGCGTACATCACCAGCACCCGCCCGCAGATCTGCCCGACTACCGTGATGTCGTGGCTGATCAGCAGGATCGCGACGTCGCCCGCCTCGCGGACCCGCAGCAGCAGCCGCAGGACCTGCCGCTGCACGGTGACGTCGAGCGCGGTGGTCGGCTCGTCGGCGACGATCAACGCGGGCGCACCCATCAGCCCCATCCCGATCATCGCCCGCTGCCGCATCCCGCCCGAGAACTCGTGCGGGAACTGGCGCGTGCGCCGCTCCGCGGCCGGTACCCGGACCGCGCGCAGCCGGTCGACCGCGCGGGCGAACGCCTGCCGCCGTCCCATGCCCTGGTGCCGGCGCGCGACCTCGGCGAGCTGCGCGCCGATGCGCTGGGTCGGGTTGAACGACGTCATCGGGTCCTGGAACACCATCGCGAACGAGGTGCCGAGCAGTTGCCGGACGGCGCGCTCGCCGCGGCCGGGCAGGCTGGTCCCCAGGAACTCCAGCCGGCGGGCGTGCACCCGTCCCGGATCCTCGACCAGCTGCGCGACCGCGAGCGCGGTCAGGCTCTTGCCCGAGCCCGACTCCCCCACCACGCCGACGCATTCGCCGCGGGCGAGGGTGAAGCTCACCTCGCGCACCGGTGTGACCGGGCCGTCCGGCCCGGGGAAGCTGACGCGCAGCCCTTCGACGGCGAGCACCGGTTCCGTGTCCCCGCTGCCGGGCACCGCGGCGGTGCTGTCCGGCTCACCGGTTGTTCCGGTCCATTGTGGACCGTGCTGCCCGAGTCCCTTCGCGATCGCCTCGCCGAACAGGTTGAAGGCGAGCCCGGCGACCACCACGGCGACCGTCGGCGCGAGCGCCGCGCCGGGGTGCACGTACAGGCTGTTGAGCCCCTCGCCGAGCAGCCGTCCCCAGTCGTAGTCCGGTGCCTGCACGCCGAGGCCGAGGAACGACAGCCCGGCGAACGAGAGCAGCGCGCCGCCCGCCGCGATGGTCGCGTTGACCACGAGCGGTTCGCCGATGTTGGGCAGCACGTGCCGCAGCAGCAGCCGCACGCGGCCGACCCCGGCGATCCGCGCGGCCGCCACGTAGTCCAGCGCGCTCACGCGGGCGACGAGGGTCTGGGTGAGCCGCGCGAACCCCGGTGCGGCGGCCAGGCCGATCGCCAGCACGCCGCCGGACGTGCCGACCCCGAAGATCACCGCGAAGAACAACGCCAGCAGCAGCCCGGGGAACGCGACGGCGATCGACACCACCCCGTGCACGAACCGGCCCACGCGCGCGCCGAACAGCACCGGCGCGGTGCCGAGCACCAGCCCCGCGACGACCCCGATCGCCGTCGCGGCGAGCGCGAGCTCCACCGACAGCCGCGTCGCGACCAGGACCCGGTAGAACACGTCGCGGCCCAGGCCGTCGGTGCCCATCCAGTGCCGCGCCGACGAGCCCTGCAGGATCTGCCCGGTGTCCACGGCGCCCGCCCGGTCCGACCACAGCAGCGGCGCCAGCACCGCGAGCACGAGCACCGCGCACAGCACCACCGCCGCGCTCGCCCCGACCGGGCTGCGCAGCACCCCGCTCCACTTCGCGCGCACGCTGTCAGCTCTCCCTGATCGTCGAGCGGGGGTCGAGCAGCGCGAGCGCGACGTCGACCGCGAGGTTCACCAGCAGCACGCCGAGCCCGTAGACGAGCACCACCCCCTGCACGACCGGGTAGTCCTTGGCGAGGATCGACTGCACGATCGTGCTGCCCAGTCCCGGCCACGCGAAGACGTTCTCCACCAGCACCGTGCCCGCCACCATCGCGCTCAGCAGGAGGCCGCCGAGGGTCAGCGTCGAGGTCAGCGCGTTCGGCAGCGCGTGCCGCAGATACACCAGCCACGACGGCAGCCGCTTGGCCCGCGCGGTGCGGATGTAGTCGGCCCGCAGCACCGCGAGCATCTCGACCCGCACGAGCCGCGCCAGCACGGCCGCCGGGCCCGCCGCGAGCGCCACCACCGGCAGCACGTACGACCCCGGACCGGACCGGCCGGCCACCGGCGCCCAGCCGAGGCTGACCCCGAACACGAACACCAGCGCCACCGCGATCAGGAACTCCGGGATCGCCGCCAGCACCACGCTCGTGGTGGTGAAGGCCAGCTCGGCGTGCCGGTGCCGGCCGCCGCGCGTCAGCACCGCCATGCCCACCCCCACCGGGATCGCCACCGCGAGCGCGAGCAGGAACGCGTACCCGGCGATCTCCAGCGTCGCGGGCAACCGGTCCCCGATCACCTTCGAGACCGGCAGACCCGAACTCATCGACACGCCGAACCGGCCGCCGGACAGGTTGCCCAGGTAGTGCAGGTACTGCTGCCACAGCGGATCGTCGAGCCCGAGCGCCGAACGCCGGGCCCGCACCAGCTCGGGCGAGGCCGTGGGGCCCAGCGCCGCCCGCACCGGATCGCCCGGGATCAGGTGGATCATGCCGAAGGCGGCGGTCAGCAGCACCCAGACCGACACCAGCAGGCGCCCGGCCCGGCGCAGCGCGAACCGCACCCAGGGCGCCTCGGCGGGCAGCCTGCGGGCGGCTGCGTCGACGGTGGTCACCGGCTGCTCCTTCCGGGTTCCGCGCTCAGCCGAGCATCCGGATCGACGACGGCGCGATGCTGCCCTCGGTCAGGTCGAACGTGCTGCCCTGGCTGAAGATCGGCCGCACGGTGTTGACGAACGGCACGACGTCGAGCCGTTGCACCACCGCCCGGTCGCCTTCACCCCACTTCGCGCAGCCGTCGGCACCGGCGATCGCCGACGCCTGCTGCACGACCGCGGTGTAGGCGGGGTTCTGGATCGACGCGAAGTTGTTGCCCTGCGGTGCCGCCGGTCCCGACAGGAACGGCACGAGCTGGGTCGGCAGGATGACCGACAGCGGCAGCAGCATGGCGTGCCATGTGCCTTCGCCACCGAGGATCTGCGCGCTCTCGGTGTCGGTCATGCCCTTGACGTCGACCTGTGCGCCGACCGCGTTCCACTGCTGCTGGACCAGTTCGGCCCCGGCCTGCATCCCGCTGCCGATGCTCGTCGGGTAGTAGAAGCTCAGGGCGAGCCGCTGGCCGTTCTTGACGCGGACGCCGTCCGGGCCGGGCGTCCAGCCCGCCGCGTCCAGTGCAGCCTTCGCCGCGGTCACGTCGTGTACGGGCAGCGGGCCGATGGTGGTGCCGTTGCAGGGCCCCAGGCCCGGGGCGACGAGGCTGGTGGCCGGTTTGCCCGTGCCGCCGGTCAGCACCTGGCCGAGCTGTGTGAGGTCGAGCGCCTGGGTCAGCGCGCGCCGCACGGTCTCGTCGGCACCCGGCAGGCCGGCCTTCTGGTTGAACCACAGCTCACCGAACGGCGACTCGCTGTCCTTTTCGGACACTCCACTCGCCTTGAGCCGCTGCCGGTCCTGGCCCAGGATCTGCGCGGCGTTGACCTCTTTGGACACCAGCAGGTTGGCGGCCGTTGTCTCGTTGGGGACCACCCGCAGCACCACGGTGTCGGGCAGGCCGCGGGTGTCGGGCTTCCAGTCGCCGGGGCCCCACGCGTAGTCCTTGCGCCGCGTGAGCGTGTAGTGGTCGCTGGACACCGCTTCGGTCAGCGTGTACAGGCCGGTGCCGTCGGAGCCCTGCTTGAGCAGGTTGCGGTCCTTCATTCCCTTCGCGCACACGATCGGCAGCTCGCCGACGTTGTGCACCAGGAACGCGTCGGCGGAGGGCGCGGTGACGCTGACCGTGCCGGCGGCGTCGTCGGCGGTGGCCTTCGCGCCCGCGGGCACGTCGATCCCGAGCAGCGCGGCCGCGTTCGCGGGATCGCCGACGAAGTTGATGTTGTCGGCGACCTGGCTCGCGGTCACCGGGGTGCCGTCGCCGCAGGTGACGCCGGGCCGCAGGGTGTAGGTCGCCTTGGTGGTGTCGCCCTCCCACTTCGCGGCGAGCCCCGCCGTCGGCGCGCCCGTCGCGTCGACGTTCACCAGCGAGTCGTAGAGGAACTTGTCCACCTGCAGCGTCGTCGACAGCGTGGTCAGGTGCGGGTCGAGGTTGCCGGGGTCGGCGCCGAGGACGAAGGTGAACGTCCCGCCGTCCACGACGGCGCCACCGCCCGCGTTCCCCCCGCCGCACGCGGCGAGGGCCAGCGCGAGCACGCCGGTCCCCACGAGTGGCAGAACTGTCTTCATCGTGCCTCCCGGCGGATCACTCGTCCACTGTGGACGAACTCGGCGCGCCCGCTGCCGTCGTCGCCGAGGAACACGTGCGGCTGGTGCAGGCCGTGCCGCGGCTCGCGGGTGATCAGCGTGTCGCCGTCGAGGCGGACCAGCTCCGCGCGGTCGGCCTCACTCAGCTCGGCGAGCACCCCCTTGGGGGTCTGCGCGAGCCACACCCGCCCGTCGTCGTCCTGACTCACGGTGACGTCGACGACCTCGCACGAGTAGGTGCCGGTGTACCGGCTCGCGTCGAACGGCTCCGGTTCGGCGGGCGGTACCGGGAACGGCGGGCGGTCGATCCCGGTGAGCGCGGGCAGCAGGTGGCCGTAGACGTCGGCGTAGAGCGAGATCGGGTCACCGCCGTTGGTGAGCAGCGCGATCGCGACGCCGCGGTCGGGCACCACGCGCAGGAACGCGGCCTGGCCGATGGTGCCACCGTCGTGGCCGAGGATCGTGCCGCCGGGCTGGTCGTAGATCTCCCAGCCCAGGCCCCAGGAGGTGCCCATGAGGCCGAGTGGCGGAAGCGTGACCTGCCGTTCCCGCATGGTCTTCACGGAGCTCGCGCCGAGGATTTCGCCGCCGCCGTCGAGGTGTGCCTGCGCGAACGCGAGCAGGTCGCGGGGCCGCATCGCGAGCGCGGACCCGGCGGGCCCGTTGGAGCGCACGAGCGACCAGATCGGCGCGGGCCGTTGCTCGCCGCCGACGTCCAGGTGCCCGACGGCGGCCCGGTGCAGGATCGCCTCGTCGGCGCTGGTGGCCGCGTGTGTCAGCCCGAGCGGGGTGAACAGGTGCTCACGCAGGCAGGTGTCGAACGGCTTGCCGCGCAGGACCTCGACGATCCGGCCGAGCACGCAGAACCCCGCGTTGTTGTAGGAGAACATCCGCCCGGGCGGGAACAGCTGCGCGACGTCGCCGAGGGTGGCGACGTACTTCTCGACGCAGTCGTCACCCCTGCCGGTGTCGGTGAACAGGTCGCCCTCGAAGCCGGCGGTGTGGCACATCAGCTGCCGCACCGTGATGGTCGCCGCCGCGGTCTCGTCGCCGAGACGGAAGTCCGGCAGGTAGCCGCGCACGGGCACGTCGAGGTCGAGCAGCCCCTCGTCGGCGAGCTGCATCGCGAGCGTGGTGGTCCAGACCTTGGTGATGGAACCGACCTGGAACAGGGAGTCGGGGGTGGCCTCGACACCGGTGGCGGTGTTGAGCACCCCGGCGGCGGCGTCGGCGACCTCACCGCCGACCGACACCGCGACCGCCGCGCCGGGCACGCCGTGTTCGGCCACGAGCCCGGCGAACCGGTCCGCCAGCCACTGCTTGGTTTCCGCCAGGTTCACCATCGGGCGAAGGTAGCCCCGCACCACACCGCACCGCTTCGTCGAGCCGCACAAGCACCCGGGGCGGTTTCCGTAGCGTGCGACGAAGAGGACCGGCGTGCGGCGCGCCCGCCGCCGGTCAGAGACCGGCCAGTACCGCGCGCGTCACCTCGGCCGTCGTCGCTGTGCCGCCCAGGTCCGGGGTTCTGATGCCGTCCCGCAGGGTTCGGGCCACCGCGGCCTCGATCGCCGCCGCTTCGGGGTCCCGGTACAGCGCGTACCGCAGCAGGAGTGCGGCGGAAAGGATGGCCGCGCAAGGGTTGGCGATGCCGAGGCCGGCGATGTCCGGTGCCGAGCCGTGGACCGGTTCGAACAGGCCGCCCGCGGTGTCGCCGAGTGACGCGCTGGGCAGCAGCCCCAGCGAGCCGGCGATCGCGGCGGCTTCGTCGCTGAGGATGTCGCCGAACAGGTTCTCGGTGACGACGACGTCGAAGCGGCGCGGGTCGCTCACGAGCGCGAGCGCGGCCGAATCGACGAGGAGATGTTCCAGTTCCACCCCGGGAAACTTGTCCTGGCCGAGCCCGGTCACGGTCTCCCGCCAGAGCCGGGAGGTCTCCAGCACGTTCGCCTTGTCCACCGACGTCACGCGTCCCCGCCGCTCCTGCGCGAGCCGGAACGCGACCCGCGCGACGCGCTCGATCTCACCCGCCGTGTAGGCACAGGTGTCGTAGGCGCCTTCCGCGGACCGGCCGGCCGCACCGACGTAGAGACCGCCCGTGAGTTCCCGGACGATCACCAGGTCCGCCCCGGCGACGACGTCCGGCCGCAGCGGCCCGAGCCCTTCGAGCCACGCCCGCACGGGACGGAGGTTCGCGTACAGGCCCAGCTCGGCCCGCAGCCGCAACAGCCCCGAACCCGGCGTCGTCGTGTGAGCCGCGGTCCCGACCGCACCGGCGAGCACCGCCTCGGCCGACCGGCATCCGGTCAGCGCCTCGGCAGGCAGCGGGGTGCCGCACCGCTCGATCGCGTCGGCGCCGAACGGGAACTCGGCGAAGTCGAACTCCCCCACCCCGGCGAGCACCTCGACCGCGGAGGCGACCACTTCCGGCCCGATGCCGTCGCCGGGCAGCAGCACGATCGTCACGACAGGTCCGCGGGCCCGGCCAGGTGCCCCAGCACGGCGGTGGCGGCCGCGACCGCCGGCGACACCAGGTGGGTGCGCGCGGCCGGGCCCTGCCTGCCCTCGAAGTTGCGGTTGGACGTGGACGCGCTGCGTCTGCCGGGAGCGACGCGGTCGGGGTTGACCCCGATGCACATGGAGCAGCCCGCGGACCGCCACTGCGCACCGGCACGCGTGAAGACGTCGTCGAGGCCCTCGTCCTCCGCCTGCTCCTTGACCCTCGCCGAGCCGGGTACGACGAGCATCTCGACGGAGTCGGCGACCCGGCGGCCGCGCAGCACTTCCGCGGCCGCACGCAGGTCTTCGATGCGCCCGTTCGTGCAGGAACCGACGAACACCGTGTCGATCGGCACCGCCCGCATCGGCGTGCCGGGTTCGAGACCCATGTAGCGCAACGCGTTGCTCGCGGCAGTCCGTTCCGCCTCGTCCGCGAAGGCCGAAGGGTCCGGCACCGCAGCGTCCAGCGGCACGCCCTGACCCGGGTTGGTGCCCCAGGTGACGAAGGGACTGACAGCGGCCGCGTCGAGCACCACCTCCTTGTCGAACACGGCGTCCTCGTCCGTGCGCAGGGCTTCCCAGCCTTCGACCGCGCGCTCCCAGTCCCGCGGGGCGTACTTCCTGCCCCGGAGGTAGTCGAAGGTGACTTCGTCGGGTGCGATCATGCCGGCGCGGGCGCTCGCCTCGATCGACATGTTGCACAGGGTCATCCGCGCCTCCATGGACAGTGCGGTGATCGCGCTCCCCCGGTACTCCAGCACGTGCCCCTGCCCGCCCCCGGTGCCCATGGTCGCGATCACCGCCAGCGCGAGGTCCTTCGCGCTCACCCCGTCGCCGAGCCGCCCGGTGACGGTGACGGCCATCGTGCGGAACGGGTGCACCGGCAGGGTCTGGGTGGCCAGCACCAGCTCCACCTCGCTCGTGCCGATGCCG
Source organism: Amycolatopsis bartoniae (assembly GCF_014191255.1). Lineage (GTDB taxonomy): Bacteria > Actinomycetota > Actinomycetes > Mycobacteriales > Pseudonocardiaceae > Amycolatopsis_E > Amycolatopsis_E bartoniae. The sequence continues at coordinate 74,929 of NZ_JACHWH010000014.1, read as the reverse complement.
AACGCGAGCGCGCCGAACGCCCCGTGCGTGCTGGTGTGGCTGTCGCCGCACAGGATCGTCATCCCGGGCTGGCTGAGTCCGAGCTGCGGCCCGATGACGTGCACGATGCCCTGCTCCGCGGAACCCAGCGGGTACAGCCGCACCCCGAACTCGGCACAGTTGCGCCGCAGGGTCTCCAGCTGCGCCCTGGACACCGGGTCGGCGATCGGCAGGTGCGGCGTGGTGGTGGGGACGTTGTGGTCCTCGGTCGCGAGCGTCAGGTCCGGGCGCCGGACCCGGCGGCCCGCCGCGCGCAGCCCGTCGAACGCCTGGGGGCTGGTCATCTCGTGCATCAGGTGCAGGTCGACGTAGAGCAGGTCGGGGCCGTCGTCCTCGCCGGCGCGGACGAGATGCGCGCGCCGGATCTTCTCGGCCATCGTCAGGCCCATGGTCGCCTCCTTCAGCGCTTCGCGAGTCGCAGGGCACGCCAGCTCGCGTCGGTGTGCCAGCCGCCGTCGACGGACAAGGCCGTGCCGTTGACGTAGCCGCTTCGCCCGGCGTCGGCCAGAAACGCGACAGCTTCGGCGATGTCGTCCGGGGACGCGAAGCGGGCGAGCGGGACGCGATCGGTGATGTCGCTGTCGGTGTAGGCCCCACCGGCCTTGTCCGCGGCGTCCATCTCGGTGGCCACCCACGACGGGCAGACGGCGTTCGCGCGCACCCCGCGGCCGCCCCACTCGACGGCGAGACTGCGGGTGAGCCCGACCAGTCCGTGTTTGGAAGCGTTGTAGGCCACACGATCCGGCACTGCGCGCAGCCCGCAGATCGAGGCGATGTTCACGATGCTGCCGCTGCGGCGGTGCAGCATCGGCCCGGAGAACGCGCGGCACAGCAGAAAAGGGGCGGTGAGGTTCACGTCGAGGACCCGGCGCCACTGCTCGGCGGTGGTGTCCTCGGCGGGCGCGATCAGGCTGATTCCGGCGTTGTTGACCAGCGCCTCCACGTCGCCGAACCGGGCGTGCACCGCCTCGGCCAGTTCGCCGACGGCGCGCTCGTCGGACACGTCGCAGCGGAACGCGGCCGCTTCGCCGCCCTTGTCCCGCACGGAATCCAGCGTCGCGGCCGGGTCCACCCGGTCGACGAGCGCCACGGCCCAGCGGTCGAACGCGAGCTTCTCCGCGATCCGGCGGCCGATGCCCTGACGGGCCCCGGTGATCACGGCGACGCGAGGTGAGGAGAGCATGCGTCGAGTCTCGTCACCGCGGGGGCACGGCGCATCGCCCGAAGCGTGCACCATGCCTACGACCTACGTGTACTCGGACCTGCGCACCGCCACCAGTACCGCGAGGCAGGCGAGTGCGAGCACGCCCGCGGCGAGCTGCACCGCGGGCACCAGCCCCAGCGGGATGGCGAGCAGCCCCACCACGATCACCGGGCCACCGCCACCCAGGTAGGTCACGACGTAGAAGGCCGACGCCACCCCGGCCCGCTCCGCCGGCGGCGCGAGGCCGTTGACCCGGCGCAACGCGCCCATGAACGCCAGCCCCTGCCCGATCCCGGTGACCGCGACGGTGCCCAGCAGCAGCGGCACCGACGACAGCAGCCCGGCCGCGACGAGCCCCACCAGCCCGAGCACCAGCAGCACGAGCCCCGCCGGCATCGTCCGCACCGGCGGCCACCGGGCGAACGCGACCTGCGCGACGGCGGCGCACAGCAGCAGCATTCCGGCCGCCCCACCGCCGAGCAGCAGGTTGCCACTGTGCACGGCACCCTCCACATAGGACGGAACGAGACCGAGCACGATGTAGGCCACCGCCCAGGCGAGGAAGCTCACCGCCCCCGCCACCGCGAACGGCGTCCGGATCTCCGCCGGGATCCGGGGCAGCCGCATCCTGGCCCGGCCGCGCCCGCCGCCCCGCAGCGGGGCGACGACTCCCAGCGCGACGGCGAGCAGGCCGAGTTCCAGCAGGTAGCACAACACCAGCGGCGCCGGCGCGTACTGGGCGAGCCCGCCCGCGAGCACCGGGCCGAGGCCCGCTCCGCAGGTGGTCATCAGCGAACCCAGCAGCGAGGCCCGTGCCTGGTTGCCCGCCGGCTCGGTGGCGACCAGTGCGGCCGTGAGCGGCCCCGAGGCGGCACCGACCGCGAGCCCCTGCACGGACCGCGCGGCGAACAGCCAGCCCGTCCCGCCGGCCACCGCGAAGAGGACCGCCCCCAGGGCCGCGGCGGCGATCGCGGGCACCACGACGCGCCGCAGCCCCGCCGAGTCCGCCAGCGACCCGCACACCAGCAGCGCGGGCACGAGCACCGCGACGTAGACCGACACCAGCATCGTGATGGTGAGCGGGGAGAACCCGAACCGGTGGCCGTACACGGCGTAGAGCGGGCTCGGCAGGTTCGTGCCGAGGATGAGCACGCCGAGCGCGAACGCGAGCCCGGTGAAGCGCAACCGCCCCCGGGGCAGGGCGTCCGCCCGCGGCGTCACTCCGGCCACGCGCCGCCGATCACCGCGTCCGCCTCGATCTCCACCAGGAGCTCCGGCGCCGCGAGTGCCGCGACCTCGACCACGGCCGTCGCCGGGCGGACGTCGCCGAAAACCTCCGCGTGCGCCCGGCCGACGTCGGAGAAGTGCGCCATGTCGGTCAGGTACACCCGCGTGCGGACCACGTCCTCCGGTGCCGCACCCGCCTCGGCCAGCGCCGATCCGATGCGCCGCAGCACTTCCGCGGCCTGTTCGCCCGCGTCTTTTCCCGCGGCGGTGGTGCCCGAGACGTACACCAGTGGCCCGACGCGCACGGCGCGGGCGTAGCCGACCGCGCTCTCGAACGGTGATCCGGAGAAGACCAGCTGACGCGCGAGATCCATGCCTTCAGCCTCGCGAACCCCGACTGCGAAGTCCAGCTAGACTTCTTTGCCGAAAACCGTAAGCTTCTACTTAATGGTTGATGTCCGCAAGCTCAAGCTGCTCCAGGAGCTCCACGACCGCGGCACCATCGCCGCGGTGGCCGAAGCGCTGCACCTGACCCCGTCGGCGGTGTCCCAGCAGCTCACCAGGCTCTCGCGGGACTTCCAGGCGCCGCTGCTGATCCGGCACGGGCGGCAGGTCCGGCTCACCGAGCAGGCGCACCTGCTGCTCGAACACGCGGCCGTCATCGACAGCCAGCTGGCGCAGGCCAGGGCGGACCTCGTCGCACACGGCAACGGTTACGCCGGGCGGGCCACGCTCGGCGCCTTCGCGTCGGCCATCCACGCCCTCGCCGGTCCCGTGCTCGCCACGCTGGCGCGCCAGCGGCCGGGAATCCGGCTGCGCGTCGAGGAGATCGAGTCGCCAGGGTGTTTCGCCCGGCTCGACGCCGCGACGCTGGACGTGGTGGTCACGGTGGATCACCCGGGCGGCCCGCCACGCACCGATTCCCGGTACCACCGCGAGGACCTGCTGTTCGACCCGCTGATGCTCGCCGTGCCCGCGGGACACCCGCTGGCTTCGGTGTCCGAAGTGGACCTCGCGGCGGCGAGCGGGCAGCCGTGGATCGCGGGAGCCGGCGGGGGGCCGTGCGCCCAGGTCGTGGCGGGTGCGTGCGCGATGGCGGGTTTCACCCCGGACTTCCGGCACCGGGTGAACGAGTGGACCGGGGTGATGACCCTGGTGGCCGCCGGGGCCGGTGTCGCGCTCGTACCGCGGCTGGCGCTGGCGCATCCGCCGGCGGGCGTCGCCGTGCGCCCGCTGTCGAACCCCGGCGCGGGCCGGATGATCTACGCGGCCGTCCGGGCCGGTACCGAGCGGTCGCCCACGCTGGCCACGGTGCTCGGGCTGCTGCGCGAGCAGGCGGTCTCAGCCGAGCGCGGCGCTTTCCGCGACGGGCACGCACCAGCCGAGCTCACCGAACCGCCGCCCGGTGACAGCGTCCCGGAAGGCGCGGGCTAGTTCGGCGAACACCGGGCCCCGGCCCGGAAAGTGCCACTCGTCGATCGAGCGGACGCCCACCAGCTCACTCGCCGTCCCGGTCAGGAACACCTCGTCCGCGCCTGCCAGCTCGGTGACCTCGACCGGCCCCTCGCGGGCCTCGATGCCGAGCGCGGCGGCCAGGCTCAGCACGCTGTCACGGGTGATGCCCGGCAGCAGGGCGTCCTCCGGCCAGGGGGTGAGCAGACGGCCGTCCCGCACGAGGAAGACGTTGGCGATGGTGGCCTCCGCGACCCGGCCGGACAGCGCGTCGAGCTGGATCGCGTCGTCGAAACCCGCGGCGACCGCGCGCGTCTTCGCCAGCGCGGACACCGCGTACGTGCCGGTCGCCTTGACCGTGGGCGGAAAGGACGACGTCGCGGGCCGGCGCCACGGCGACACGGTGAGGCGGGCTTCCGCGCGGCTCACGGGCGGCACCGGCCACACCTCGACGCCGAGGGTGAACCGGAACGCGCTCAGGTCCACCCCGAGATACGGTTCAGGCGCGAACAGCACCGGCCGCACGTAGCTGTCGCCGAGACCGCTTTCGGACGCCGCCCGGCCGACCGCCGTCAGCAGGTCCTCGAACGAGTACCGGTGCTCGATGCCCAGTGCCCTGGCCGAGGACAGCAGCCGCCGGACGTGGTCCCGCGGCCTGAACAGGGCGGGCCCGGAACTCGTGCGGTAGCACCGGATTCCGTCGAACACCGCGGTGCCGTGCTGCACGCTGTTGCCGCCGAACGGGATGGTGCGCCCGCCCGGATCGGCGTCGAGATAGGTGTGGCTGGACAGCCGGGCGGTCACCACGATGCCTCGTCCCCGAGCGAAGGCAGCACCGGTGTGCGCCGCCGCTCGTGGGCTTCGATCTCGCGCTCGTGGCTGAGCACGAGGTCGATGTCGTCGAACCCGTTCAGCAGCTGCCAGCGCGCGTAGGCGCCGATCCGGAAGCCACCACGGAGGTCTCCGGCGCGGATCTCGGTCGCCTCCAGGTCCACCGTCACCACGGTGTCCGGCGCGTGCTCGGCCAGGTCCTGCAGCGCGCGCACGAAGTCCTCGTCCGCCTGCGCGGTGAGCAGGCCGTTCTTGGTCGCGTTGGAGCGGAAGATGTCGCCGAACGAGGAGGCGATGACCGCCCGGAAACCGAAGTCCCGCAACGCCCACACGGCGTGTTCGCGCGAGGAGCCCACGCCGAAGCGAGGACCGGCGAGCAGCACCCCGGCGTCCGCGTAGGGCGGTTTGCCCAACGGGTACCAGGGCTCGTCCCGCCAGCGGAAGAACAGCGTGTCCTCGTAGCCCGTCCGGCCGAGCCGTTTGCAGAACTCCGCCGGGATGATCTGGTCGGTGTCCACATCGCTGCGCCGCAGCGGTGCCGCTGTCGCCCGCAGGGACTTCACCGGGGTGCCCATCACGCCTCCTCGCCGGCGAGCCGTCCGGCCGCGGACCGGCGGGCAGCCGCGAGCGCTTCCTCGGCGGTGGCGCCGAAACCCACGCCCCAGCGCGTTTTCGTCCCCACCCGCAGTTCCGCGTAGCCGGCGAACGACCCGTCGGGACGCTGATGTGTGTGGCTGCTCAGGACTTCGCCCACGTCGTCCGGCCCCGTTCCGGTCAGGTACTGCTCCCGGAACCACGCCCAGAGCTGCCCGGGGCTGATCTCGCCCACGTGCTCGGCGTGGGCCTGCACCAGCGCGGCGAACTCGATCTGCAGGCGCCGCGGCAGGTCCAGGCCGTGCCCGGCGCGTAGCAGGTGGGCGATCCCGCCCTTGCCGGACTGCCGGTTGATCCGCACCAGCGGGCGGTACTCGCGAGCCACGTCCGCCGGGTCGATCGGCAGGTACGGCACCTCCCACCTCTCCTGCCCGGACTCGGCGCGCGCCAGGACGCCCTTGTCGATCGCGTCCTGGTGGGAACCGGCGAACGAGGTGTAGACGAAGTCACCGGCCCACGGATGGCGCACCGAAACCGGCAGCTGGTTGCACTCCTCGACCAGCCGTCGTGAACCGTCCAGATCGGACAGATCCAGCTCGGGGTCGATGCCCTGGGAGAACAGGTTCATCGCCAGCGTCACCAGGCAGACGTTGCCGGCCCGCTCGCCGTTGCCGAACAGGGTGCCCTCCACCCGCTCGGCCCCGGCCAGCAGCCCCAGCTCGGTGGCCGCGACCCCGCTGCCCCGGTCGTTGTGCGGATGCAGCGACAGGATGACTTCGTCGCGGTAGGCGAGGTTGCGGTCGATCCACTCGATCCGGTCGGCGAACTCGTGCGGCGGGTAGCACTCCACAGTGGTCGGCAGCACGATCCTCGTCCGGTCGGCCGCCACCGGGCGCCACAACTGGAGCACGGCGTTGCACACCTCCAGCGCGAACTCCGGCTCGGTCTGGCTGAACGACTCGGCCGCGTACTGCAGCTGGATCTCGGTGCCGGGCAGGCTGTCCCGCAGCCGCAGCGCCGTCTCGGCTCCCCGCAACGCCAGGGCCTTGATCTCCGCCCTGCTCTTGCGGAACACGACGCGGCGCTGGATGGCCGAGGTGGGGTTGTAGATCTGGAGGATCGCCCGCGGCGCGCCCTTGACGGCCTCGGCGGTCCGCTCGATCATGCCGTCGCGGATGGGGCTCATCACCTGGATCGTCACGTCGTCGGGAATCAGGTCCTGTTCGATGACGTGCCGGGTGAACTGCCAGTCCGCCTCGCACGAGAGCGGGAAACCGACCTCGATCTCCTTGAACCCCAGCGCGATCAGGTGGTCGTAGAGCCTGCGCTTGCGGTCGATGCCCATCGGGTCGATGAGCGCCTGGTTCCCGTCCCGCAGGTCGACGCTCGCCCAGATCGGCGCCTTCGCCGGCACCTTGTCCGGCCAGGTCCGGTCCCGCAACGAGAACGGCTCGTAGCGGGCGTACTTGTGCACCGGCATTCCGCTCGGCTGCTGCGTGCTCATCAGGTTCTTCACGGCTTCGGTCTCCTTCACGGGGGCCATCCGAAGCTAACGGGCCCGCTGCCCCCGGGGCGTCCGACCAGGAGCGCGGTTTCCCGGCCGGACGGTCGTACCGGCCTTCGCCGAAGGTCGCATCACACCCGCGGCCGCGGCGGCGCCGGCACCACGACCTCCACCGGTTCGAGCAGCACCAGACCGTCCACGAACAACCCGTCGAGCCGCGGCACGAACTCGCGCACCCGCTCCTCGGTGTCCACGATCATCACCAGGTTCGCTATCCCGTCCGCCAGCGAGAGCAGGCGCAGGGTGTGGATCCGCGACCCGGCGCCGTAGCCTTCCACGGCACGGAACACCGTCGCGCCCGCGAGCCCCGCCTCACGCGCGCGGTGCACGATCTCGTGGGCGACGGGCCGGTGGTGCCACAGATCGTCCCCGACCAGCACGGTCAATCGCATCGCCTGTCCCCGCACGGTACTCCTCCCCTTTTTTTCGGGAAATGTGTCCGAGGCCGGCCGCCTATCCGGTTTCGGAATTCTCCAGATCGCCATAGGAGACGATGCCCAGCGAAAGCGCTTTCTTCACCGCCGCCATCCGGGAGGCGGCGCCCAGTTTCAGGTAGGCATTCGTCAGATGCCGTTTGACGGTGCCCTCGGAGATGTAGAGCCGATTCGCTATCTGTGAGTTGCGCATACCGACCGCGACCAGCACCATCACCTCCCGTTCCCGCCGGGACAGCAGCGCACCGGGCGCGCGGCCGAGCTGGGTGAAGGTCTCGCGCGAGACCGACACCAGTACCCGCCCGGAACCGCGGTGCGCGGCACGCACGGCCACCAGCAGCTCGTCCCGGCCGGCACTGCGCAGCACGTACCCGTGCGCCCCGGCGGCGGCGAGACGGGCGTCGTACCGGCTGGTCACGACCACCAGCTTGGACCGCGGCGAGGCCGTGAGCAGGACGCGCATGCCCTGCGCGGAGCCGGCCGAGCCGAGCTCGGTCTCCAGCAGGACGACCTCCGGGCGCGTGCGGCCGACCAGCGCGCCGGCGGCAGGGCCGGGAGCGCTCCCGCCGACCACCTCGATGTCCGGTTCGGCGGCCAGCAGCCCGATCATCCCCAGCCGGAACAGCCGCTGGCCGTCGATCACGGCCACCCTGATCCTGTCGGTGTCCTCCGTCATGGGCCCGTCTCTTCCGCAGGTATCCGTGGTACCACCAAGAATTTTTCCCGGGATGGCGTTTCACACGGCGCGGGTAACGCGAGAAATCATCACCGCATTTTCCCACAAAGGTCGACACCCCAGCCGTCGAAGTATCACACAAGCGACACCCGCTCGCAAGAGTTTTCCTTCCGGAAACAGGGTACGACCTTGTTGGTAGCCCGTTCGCGTCATCGACCCGATACATGACTTCCCTTTCCGGGAAATGACATCGCCATTTCGCACGGAAACACGGACTCCGCGAATCGGGCCCTCGGTGACAGTTCGCGTTACACCCTCCGACCGATGCGCGCGGCGCGGCCGCGGCGCGACGATGACGCCATGCGGACAGCGGTGACCGGCTCGGTGGCGATCGACCACCTCGCCACCTTCCCCGGCTCGTTCGGCGAGCAGCTGATCGACGGCGCGCTCGACCGGATCTCCTTGTCGTTCCTGGTGAACAGGCTCGACGTGCGCTACGGCGGGGTCGCGGCCAACATCACCGCGGGCCTGGGCAGGCTGGGGCAGCGGCCGTTGCTGGTCGCCGCGGCCGGGCACGACTTCGGGGAGTACCGCGCGTGGCTGGAGGCGGCCGGGGTGGACACCGCGGGGGTGCTGGTGGACGAAGAGGCCCACACCGCACGGTTCTGGTGCACCACCGACCGGGAACAGAACCAGATCGCGTCGTTCCACCCCGGGGCGATGACCTCGGCGCGGCGGATCGAGCTCGAACACGTGCTCGCCCGCGCGGGCCGCGTCGATCTCGTGGTGATCGGGCCGGACGACGCCGAGGCGATGCTGCGGCACACCGAATGCTGCCGTGGCCTGGACCTGGCGTTCGCGGCCGATCCCTCGCAGCAGCTGGCGCTGCTGGACGGCCCCGCGATCCGGCGGCTGGTCGACGGTGCCCGCTACCTGTTCACCAACGAGTACGAACACGCGCTGCTGCTGCGCAAAACGGGCTGGGGCGAGGCGGACGTGCGGCGCCGGGTGGGCGTCTGGATCACGACGCTGGGTGCGGCCGGCGTGCGCATCGACGTGCCGGCCGGGACTGCCATCGAGGTGCCCGCCGTGGCCGGCGCGGTGCTCGACCCCACCGGCGCCGGAGACGGCTTCCGCGCTGGGTTCCTCGCCGCACGCGGCTGGGGCCTGCCCTACACCGGCGCCGCCCGGCTCGGCTGCGCGGTCGCCACCACCGTGCTGGAAACGCGGGGCACCGCGGACTACGAGCTGGACGGCGCGGAACTGCTGGCGCGGTTGTCCCGCACCTACGGCCCGCGAGCGACCGCGGAACTGGCGCCGCGGCTGGCCGCCGGGCTGGCCGCGGGCCGTTCGGCGCTCACTCGTCGAGAACCTCCTCGTTCGCTTCGAACAGGTCGTTGACGGACACGATGCCGAGCGAGATCGCCTTCTTCACGGCGTTGATGCGCGATTCGGCGCCCAGCTTCGTGTAGGCGTTGGTGAGATGGCGTTTCACCGTGCCCTCGGAGATGTACAGCTCGCTGGCGATCTCGGAGTTCCGCATCCCGCCGGCGACGAGCGCCAGCACCTCCTTCTCCCGCCTGGACAACAGCGTGCGGTCGAGCTCGTGCATCCCGGTGAGCGTCTCGCGCGGCACCGACACCACCACGTGCCCCGCGTCCCGGTGCACGCTGCGCAAGGTTGTCAGCAGCTCCTCCCGGGTCGCGTCCTTGAGCACGTAGGCGTTCGCGCCGGCGGCGATGAGGGTGCCGACCAGCCGCGGGTCGTCGTGCACCGTCACCACGACCACCTTCGAGCCGGGTGAGGTGACCAGCAGCCCGCGCACCATGCCCGCCGCGCGTGCCCCGCTGCGGTCGCTGTCGAGCAGCACCACGTCCGGCCGGACCCGGCCCACCAGCGCCACCGCGTCCTTGCCGAGGCCGCACTCGCCCACCACCCGGATGTCGTCCTCCACCGACAGGATCTGGATGATTCCCTGCCGGAACAACCGGTGTCTGTCGACGACGAAGACACTGATCTCGTTGCCGGAATCATTCATGGACGCAGCCCCTCACGAGAATTCGGGCACTTGCCTTCGCCTCGGGGCCGCAGGGAACCCGGGCAGCGGCGGAATCGGTGGCCGCGCCGGCGGAGCCACAACACTGTGGACGGACAAGCGTAGCCCTTGGAAGAAGGGACGGCAGCCTGCGAAAGGCGTGCCCCCGCTGGGCCGAACCGCCGACGCGGACGGCGAGAGACGGTTGGTACGAACGGACTCCGCTAGCCCGGCGTTTCGCCGCCGCCCGAAAGGGTGAGCACACTGAACGCGGGCAAGGCGGACAGGCGGGCGGGCCCGCCGAGCGGTGCGATCGTCACCACCACCGCGTACCCGGCGACCAGCCCACCGCCCAGCGCAACCAGCTTCGCGGCGGCCTCCAGTGTGCCGCCGGTGGCGAGCACGTCGTCCACGAGCAGCACCCTGGCTCCGCGCGGAAACGCGTCCTGCTGCGTCTGGAGTGCGGCATCGCCGTACTCCAGCGAATACCGCACCTGATGCAGGCGTCCCGGCAACTTGCCCGGTTTGCGGGCGAGGACGAGCGGACGCCCGCTGAGCTGGGCGATGGCCGTGGCGAGCACGAACCCTCGCGCCTCGACGCCCAGTACCACGTCGAAGGCGCCCGAATACCGGGCGAGCACGGCGGAAACCACCCGGTTCAGCAACGCGGGGTCGGCGAACACCGGGCAGAGGTCCTGGAACAGCACGCCCGGTTCCGGGAAGTCGGGGTAGGGGCGCAGCCGGGCCACGACGTCACGGGCGAGCTGCTCGGCGGGGTCGGCGGGGACGAGGAAGGGCCGGGGGAAGGTCATGGCGGCTCACGCCTCGAGCGCGGTCAGCAACGCGTCCACCCGGTCCGTGCGCTCCCACGGGAACTTCCCCTCGGCACGGCCGAAATGCCCGTATGCGGCGGTTTCCCGGTAGATCGGGCGGCGCAGGCCGAGATCGCGGATGATCGCGGCCGGGCGGAGGTCGAACACCGCCGTCACCGCGGCCTGGATCCGGTCGACGGGCACCTTTTCGGTGCCGAAGCAGTCGATCATGAGCGAGACCGGCGCCGCCGCGCCGATGGCGTAGGCGACCTGGATCTCACAGCGCGCGGCGAGCTCGGCCGCGACGACGTTCTTCGCCACCCAGCGCAAGGCGTACGCGGCGGACCGGTCCACCTTCGACGGGTCCTTCCCGGAGAACGCGCCGCCACCGTGGCGGGCCATGCCGCCATAGGTGTCGATGATGATCTTGCGCCCGGTGACCCCGGTGTCGGCGGCCGGGCCGCCGCGCTCGAACCGGCCGGTCGGGTTGACCAGCAACCGGACCCGCTCGCCCGCCAGCTCCAGCCGCTCCAGCTCCGGGCGCACCACCAGCCGTTCCACCGCGGGCGCGAGGGTCCGCTCCACATCCACGCCCGCGTCGTGCTGCGCCGAGACCACCACGGTGTCCAGCCGCCGGGGGCGGCCGTCGGCGTAGGCGATGGTGACCTGCGTCTTGCCGTCCGGGCCGAGGAACGGCAGCTCGCCGCTGCGGCGCACCCGCGCCAGCCCCTCGGCCAGCCGGTGCGCGAGCAGGATCGGCAGCGGCATCAGCTCCGGCGTCTCACGGCACGCGAAGCCGAACATCATGCCCTGATCGCCCGCGCCCTGCCGGTCGAGCTCGCCCGCCGCGGTGTGGTCCCGGGCCTCCAGGGACCGCTCGACTCCCTGGGCGATGTCGGGCGACTGGCCGCCGACGGACACCTGTACCCCGCAGGCGGCACCGTCGAACCCCTTGCGCGCCGAGTCGTAACCGACGTCGAGCACGGTTTCGCGCACCAGCCCGGGCACGTCCGGTGGTAGCCGGCTCATCTCGCCGGCCACGTGCACCAGGCCGGTGGTGGTCAGGGTTTCGACGGCCACCCGGGCCGCGGGATCGGCGGCCAGTGCCGCGTCGACGATGGCGTCGCTGATCCGGTCGGCGAGCTTGTCGGGATGACCTTCGGTCACCGATTCGGAAGTGAACAGGCGTTCAGGCACACCGGTCTCCTCAAGGTTCGGGCAGAAATGCCACGAAAGGCAGCGTCCGCTTCGCGTGGGAACCACGCCGGTGCGGCGGCCTCGGCAACTACTTGGAACCCAGTGTGCGCCCGGGAAACCGGCGCCCACAATGCCGGGAGGTCGTAACCGCACTGCCACGTTCCGGGTACTGCGCGATTCCTGGCCGGTCCGGCGGCGGGCATGACGGGAACCCGCGGCACGGCGTGCCGCGGGCCGAAGACGCCGGTCACTGCGCGAGATAGCCGCCGTCGACCGGAAGAACCACACCGGTGACGAACGAGGCGTCGCGCCCGGCGAGGAACGCGATCGCGGCGGCCACTTCGGCGGGCTCACCGAGCCTGCCGAGCGGATGCATCCGCTCCATCGCGGCGAGGTAGCCGGAGCCGCCGGGTTCGCCGGCCAGCCGGCGAACCCGTTCGGTGCGGATGGTGCCGGGTGCGACCGCGTTCACCCGGATCCCGTGTGCCGCCCATTCGACGGCCAGGTGCTTGGCCAGTCCCGACGCGACGAACTTGGCCGGGCCGTACGCCGCCTGCCCCCGCTGCCCGGCGACGCCGGAGATCGAGGAGACGCACACGATCGAGCCGCCGCCGCTGTCCTTCATGTGCTCGACGGCGTACTTGCACGTCAGGAACATGCCGCGGCCGTCGACGCGCAGCACCGCGTCCCAGTCGGCCACGCTCGTGGCGACCACGTCGGCCATCGGGATGATCCCGGCGTTCGCGACGAGGACGTCGAGCCGCCCGTAGGTTCCGACGGCGCCGTCGACCATCGCGGCGGCGTCGGCGGGTTCGGCGACGTCTCCGGCGACCCGGACCACGTCGCGGCCGGGCAGCACCTTCGCCAGACCCTCGTCGTCGATGTCGGTCAGCACGAGCGAGGCGCCTTCGGCCGCGAACCGTTCCGCGGTCGCCCGGCCGATGCCCGAAGCCGCGCCCGTGACCACACAGGACAGTCCGGCGAGCGGGCCGGTCACGGCCGCACCTTCTCCGGCACGGTGAGCACCGCACCGTCCGAAGCGGACCCCACCAGGGCGCGGTACTTCGCCATCACGCCGGTCCGGTAGCGATCCTCCAGGGGACGCCACTCGCCGGTCCGTGCCGCCAGCTCCGCCGCCGTCAGCTCCACCCGCAACGTGCGCTCCCGGACGTCGAAGGTGACCGGATCCCCGTCGCGCAGCAGTCCGATCGGCCCGCCCGCGGCGGCCTCCGGTGCGACGTGCCCGGCCATCAACCCCCTGGTGGCACCGGAAAACCGGCCGTCGGTCAGCAGCGCGACGCGGTCACCGAGCCCGCGCCCGACCAGCGCCGCCGTCACCCCGAGCATCTCGCGCATGCCCGGCCCGCCCCGCGGTCCCTCACCGCGGATCACCACGACGTCCCCGGCGGCGATCCCGCCGGACTGGACGGCGCTCATCGCCGTCTCCTCGCGCTCGAACACCCGCGCCGGACCGGTGTGCCGCAGCCGGGACAACCCGGCGACCTTCACGACACAGCCCTCGGGCGCGAGGTTCCCGTGCAGCACGACGAGCCCGCCCTGCGGCTCCAGCGGCCGCGACACCGGGACGACCACGTCCTGGCCCGGCTGCTCCCGGGCCCCCGCCGCCTCCTCGCCCAGCGAACGGCCGGTCACCGTGAGCTGCCCGGTGTCGAGGAGCCCGGCTTCGGCGAGGCGGCTCGCCACCAGGCGGCTGCCGCCCGCCCGGTCCAGGTCGACGGCGGTGTACCGGCCGTGCGGCATCAGGTCGGCGATCACCGGCGTGCGCGCGCTGATGGCGTCGAAATCGCCCAGCTCCAGCGGAACTCCGGCCTCCCGCGCGAGCGCGAGCAGATGCAGCACCAGGTTGGTCGAACCGGCGGTCGCCGCGCCCGCGGCGATCGCGTTGGCGAACGCGCCCGGCGTCAGGATGCGGTCCGGCGTCCGGCCGTCGGCGAGCACGTCCAGCACGAGGCGGCCGGCCTCGGCCGCCACCCGTTCCCGGCGCGGGTCCAGCGCGGGCGGGCCGGCGGATCCCAGTGGCGACAGGCCGAGGAACTCCAGCGCCATCGCCATGGTGTTGGCGGTGTACTGCCCGCCGCAGGCACCCGCGCCGGGACAGGCGGATGCTTCGAGCTCCGCCAGGTCCACATCGGACAGTCGTCCCGCCGCGTGTGCGCCCACCGCCTCGAACACCGACGCGACCGTGACCGGCGAACCGCGCCATTCGCCGGGCAGGATGGAGCCGGAGTAGACGATGACGCCGGGGATGTTCAGCCGCGCGTGCGCCATCGCCGCCGCCGGAATGGTCTTGTCGCAGCCCACGATCGTGACCAGCGCGTCCAGCTGGTGTCCCAGCGCCACGAGCTCGATCGAGTCGGCGATCACCTCCCTGCTCACCAGCGAGGTCTTCATCCCCTCACTGCCCATCGTGGCGACGTCGGAGATCGCGATCGTGTTGATCTCCATCGGGGTGCCGCCCGCCTCGCGGACCCCGCGCGCCACCGCCTGAGCGAGGCGGCGGTGCGTGAAATTGCACGGCATGGTCCCGATCCACGAATGCGCCACCCCCACGACCGGCCGGGCCAGGTCCGTCGCGGAGAACCCGATCGCCCGCAGGTGCGCCCGCATCGGGGCCCGGTCCCTTCCCTCGAACAAGTTCGACATTCCCGCCTCCGCTCGGTTCGGTCTCGGCTGCTCCCACCCCGGCGTGCTGCAGCCACAGCCCGGCGATCTGGGAGGTGACAATGGACAGGACGACCAGGACCGTGAAGAGGTCCTCGCCGATCACCCCGGCGGAACGGGTCACGGTGGCCAGCACGATGCCCGGCCCGCCCCGGGCGTTGAGCGCGACGGCGAGGTCGGTGGCCACCCGCGGCCGCTCCCCCGCCAGCCGTGCGCCCAGCCAGACGCTGGCCGACTTGGTGCCACAGGCCAGCAGCAGGTAGGCGACGAAGAACCCGATGGACAGGTGGTGCACCAGGTCCAGCTGCAGCCCGACACCGGCGAAGTACAACGGCACGAACAGCGCCATCGACACCTTCTTCAGCGCGTCCCAGGCCCGGTCCGCCTCGGCCCGGCGGACGCTGTCCTCTTCCGCCGCGTCCGCCCCCGCCGCGGCGAAGCCCGCCAGTACCGCGCCGAAGATCGGGTTGATGCCCAGGAACACGCACACCAGCACCAGGGCCAGCAGGAAGGTCAGCCGGAAAGCGGTCGGGCTGCGCCGTTCCAGGAAGTTGAACCTGCTGCGGGCGAACAACCCGAACAACGGGCGGCCCAACGGCATGAACACCGCGAAGAACACCAGGCTCGCCACCACGTAGTACGCCGTGGTGAGCCCGGTACCGGTTTCGCCGGTCAGCGACCACAGCCCGAACACCGAACCCGCGCTGCCCTGCGCCAGGCCCAGGATCACGGCCAGCGCCACGTAGAGCACGACGTCCTCCAGCAGCGCCACCGACAGCACGATCCTGGCGAACCTGGTGCCCAGCAGGTCCAGGTCGAGCATGATCCGGGAGATCACCGGGATACTGGTGACCGCCACGCCGATGCCGAACACCAGCGCGACGGTCAGTTCCGTGCCGTGCGGCCCGGAAAACGCCGTGAGGTCCACCAGCCGGGTACTCGCGAGACCGGCGCCGAGCGGGATGACCAGCCCGCTCACCGCCACCGCGGCCACGGTACGCCGCCGGGTGGCGGTCCGCGCGCCCAGCACCTCGCGCCCGGACAGGAACATCAGCATCAGCAGGCCGAGTTCGGCGAGCACGCCCAGCCCGACCGGGGTCACGCCGGACGCGGGGAAGAGCCCCTTCGCCGCGTCCGGCGCGATCAGGCCCAGCACACTCGGGCCGAGCAGCAGCCCGCCGAGGATCTCACCGATCACCGGTGGCTGGCGCAGCACCGCGAACACCCGCCCGGCCGCGTGCGCGACGACGAGCAGGACGGCGATCGCCACCAGAAGACGAGCCAGCTCCCCGGACGGGATCGACATGGGCCTTCCCCCTTCGGTCCGGCTGACGGCTCAGGCGACGTGCACGCGGACCGGGATGCCGGCCTGGATGTTGTACGGGTAGGCGAGGCTCGCCGCGTTGCGCGCCAGCGCGAGATATCCGCGGCTGGACAGGTAGGCCACCGGCGAACCGATCGGGCCCGCGTCGGCGAAGGTGGGGCTGAGCGGCAACCGGAACGGCAGCACCTCGTCGAGCGTGATCGTCAGCTCCGTGCCGTAGCCCACGCCCGCCTTTTCCAGGTCCTCGCGGTGGATGTTGGTCCACACGTTGCCGAACGGGTGATCGATGGTGGTCACCACGCCCACGAGGTCGCCGTCCTCGTCCTGTACGGGCTTGGGCCGGTCGAACCGGACGATCTCGTCGTCCGCGAGCTTCCGGCCCACCTTCTCCAGCGGGAAACCGGCCGCCAGGTGCGCCGAGGGCACCGCCACCATCTCCCGGCTGTAGAACGTCGGCTCGGGCTGCTCGGGGATCACTTCGGTGGAGCTGACCTCGTACGCTTCCAGGTATCCGTGCTCCTCGATCACGGACGTGAGCAGGCCGTTGTTGGGCGCGATGTAGATATAAGACCCCTCGGCGCGTTCGAAACCCGCGCCCGAACCGGCCCACTGGCCGCGGGCGCCGCCCTTGGCGGCCTGCTTGATGCGCAGCGCGACCGAGCGGGTGCCGGTGCCGGTCGCCGGGTAGGTCGTGGTGGCGAACACCGTGCCCTCGGGGAAGAACCGGGGCAGGTCGACGATGTAGCGGGCGCCCTCCTCGACGTCCCACGGCGTCATGGTGTGGCAGACGTCGACGATGGTCACGTCCGGGCAGATGCTGAGCATGAGCCCCTTGCACTGCGCGACGGAGTCGTCGGTGATACCGAGGTCGCTCATGAAAGCGAGAACAGGTCGTTTGGTCGTGGCCATGAAGAGTACTCCCGGAAAATGGTGGGGTAATGGCGAAAACTGCCTGTCCGGCACGGTAATCGGCCCCATTGCCCGGTCACAAGGCCACGTCGCGGTTCGGGCCCGAGGGCGCAGCGCGCTGTGCCGATGGTCGCAGTCGCGTTGTCTCGTTCCGCGCCTTCCCGGCGCGAGCGGAATGCGGAGACAATGGCGGACCGGCAATTCCGAGGAGAGGCGGCAGCCCGTGATCGTGTTGTTCTTCGGGGACATCGTCGGCCAGCAGGCCACCGAGTACCTGGGAAAACGACTCGGTTCCCTGCGTGACGAACACCGGGCCGACCTGGTGATCGCGAACGCGGAGAACTGCGCACCCGACGGGCTCGGCCTGACGGAATGGCAGGCCGACGCACTGCTGGCGGGCGGGGTGGACGTCATCACCGGCGGAAACCACTCGTGGGACAGCCCGGATTCGGTGCGGGCACTGGACAATCCGCGGGTCCTGCGGCCGTTCAACCTCGCGCCGGGCGTACCCGGCCGTGGCTCGCTGACGCTCGACGTGGCGGGTGAGCCGGTCACCGTGCTCAACCTCGCCGACGCCTGTGCGATGAAGACGGTCAGGGCCACCGCCGGGAGGTTCCGGCCCGCGTTCGAAGGCTGGCGGGACGCCGACCGGCGGGGCACGGTGATCGTCGACTACCACGGCGACCACGTGCTGGAGAAGCAGATCTTCGCGCGGACGGTCGACGGCGAGGCGGCCGCCGTGCTGGGCACGCACACGCACGAAGCCACGCTGCCACTGCACATCCTCCCCGGCGGGACAGCGTTCGTGACGGACGTGGGCATGACCGGTCCCGCCGGCGGGGTGCAGGGTTTCGACCCCGGCCTTTTCGTCGACGGCATGCGCGGTTCGGGGAACCCGTTCGCGTTCGGGGTGCCCGGCCTCGCCACCGGCGAGACGGTCCTCGGCGCGGTGCGGCTGGAGATCGAGCACGGGAAAACCGTGCGGCTGGAACGGCTGAGCTGAGATGACAGATCCGTTCGCCGGGTTCGAGGTGCTCGACCTGTCCGTGCCGCTGGCCGAGGACTTGCCCTGTCACTGGCCCACCCACCAGCCGTTCCAGCACAAGACCGGGAACTGGTTCACCACCGAGCGGCGGCCCTCGGGCTCCGTGTACAGCCGCGGCCCGTACGCGACGAGGTGGATGGCGCTGGACGAACACACCGGCACCCATTTCGACGCGCCGTGTCATTTCGTGCCCCCGCCGGGCAGCGGGCTGCCGGGCGCGGGCGAGCTGGGCGCGGTCACCGCCGCGCAGGTGCCGCTCGGTCAGCTGATGGGCCCGGCCGCGGTGGTCGACGTCAGCGGTCTGTCCGAAGTGGACCCGGGCAGGAGCCCGCTGGTTCCGCCCCGGGTGCTGGCGGAATGGGAGACCGCGCACGGCGAACTGCGGCCGGGCGACGTGGTGCTGTTCCGGACGGGCTGGGACGCCGCGTACCGCCGGGGCACCGACGGCGACGGCTACCTGCGCGAGGTGGTGCTCACCGAACGCCGCCCCGGCTGGCCCGCGCCCGACGCGGCGACCGTCGAGCTGCTGCTGTCGCGCGGGGTCCGCTGCGCCGGCACGGACGCCCCGTCGATCGGCGCCGCCCACGACCCGCGGCCCGCCCACGCCACGGGCCTCGGTGGCGGCATGGTGTTCGTCGAATGCCTGACCGCGCTGGACGCCCTGCCTGCCCGCGGCGCGTGGTTCTGCTTCCTGCCGCTGCGCCTGGAAGGCGGCACCGGCGCCCCCGGCCGGGCGATCGCCTTCCGCCCGGCCGGCTAGGGCACCGGGCGGGCCTTTAGTACCGGTAGTGGTCGGGTTTGTACGGACCGCCGACCGGCACGCCGAGGTACTCCGCCTGGGCGGGGGTCAGGGTGCTCAGCCGGGCGCCGAGGGCGTCCAGGTGCAGCCTCGCCACCTTCTCGTCCAGGTGCTTGGCCAGGGTGTGCACCCCCAGCGGATACCGCTCACCGTGCGTGAACAGCTCGATCTGGGCGATGGTCTGGTTCGTGAAGCTGTTGCTCATCACGAACGACGGGTGCCCGGTGGCGTTGCCCAGGTTCAGCAGCCGTCCCTCCGAAAGCACGAGCACCGCGTGCCCGTCCGGGAACCGCCACTCGTCGACCTGCGGTTTGATCGTCGTGCGCACGATGCCGTCGACCGCGGCGAGCCCGGCCACGTCGATCTCGTTGTCGAAATGACCGATGTTGCCCACGATCGCCTGGTGCTTCATGCGGGCCAGGTGGTCCACCGTGAGCACGTCGACGTTGCCGGTCGCCGTGACGAAGATGTCGCCGGTGCCCACGACCTCGTCGATCGTCGCGACCTGGAACCCGTCCATCGCGGCCTGCAGCGCGCAGATCGGGTCGATCTCCACCACGACCACCCGCGCGCCCTGCCCCCGCAACGACTCCGTGCAGCCCTTGCCGACGTCGCCGTACCCGCACACCACCGCGACCTTGCCGCCGATCAGCACGTCGGTCGCCCGGTTGAGGCCGTCCACCAGCGAGTGCCGGCACCCGTAGCGGTTGTCGAACTTGGACTTGGTGACCGAGTCGTTGACGTTGATCGCCGGGAACCGCAGGACGCCGGTGTCCCGCATCCGGTACAGCCGGTGCACCCCGGTGGTGGTCTCCTCGGTGACCCCGCGGATGCCGCCCGCGATCGCGGTCCACTTGCCGGGCCGCTCCACGAGCGACTCGCGCAGCAGCTCCAGCACCACGGCGTACTCCGCCGAGTCGCCCGCCGCGGGCTCGGGCACCTCGCCCGCCTTCTCGGCCTCGGCTGCCTTGTGCACCAGCATGGTCGCGTCTCCGCCGTCGTCGAGCAGCATGTTCGGGCCCTCGCCGGCCGGCCAGGTCAGGGCCTGCTCGAGCGCCCACCAGTACTCGTCGAGGGTTTCTCCCTTCCACGCGAACACCGGCACGCCCGCGGGCCGCCCGGGTGTGCCGTCCCGCCCGGCCACGACGGCGGCCGCCGCGTGGTCCTGTGTGGAGAAGATGTTGCAGCTGGCCCACCGCACGCGGGCGCCGAGCGCGGTGAGGGTCTCGATCAGGACCGCCGTCTGCACGGTCATGTGCAGCGACCCGGTGATGCGCGCGCCCGCGAGCGGCTGTGCCGCACCGTATTCCGCGCGCAGCGCCATCAGGCCCGGCATCTCGGTCTCGGCGAGCTCGATCTCCTTGCGACCGAAACCGGCCAGGGAAAGATCGGCGACCCGGTGGGAAAATCTGCTCGACACGTTTTGCTCCGTTCTCCGGAAGAACCACGGAATTCACGGTAGGGACAGGGTCGCGGACGAGGAACGGGAAAACGGGAAAATGTCACCTTCGGCTTGCCGGCGACGAGCGGAACGGCACATTCCTCCCGCGCACGCGGTCATTAGACTGACCGCAGCTTCTTCTTTCCCGGCAGCGACCCAAGGGACGTGACGACCATGGCCCCGAGACACAGCGAAGCCGAAACAGGGATCATCGGCGGCAGCGGTCTCTACGATTTCTCCGCACTGGAGGAGCCCAGCGAATACCGGCTTTCCACCCCGTTCGGCGAGCCGAGCGACAGGATCGTGGTCGGCGGTCTGCGCGGCAGACGGGTGGCGTTCCTTTCCCGGCACGGACGCCGGCACCAGCATCCGCCGTCCGCGGTTCCCGCGGCCGCCAACATCTACGCGATGAAGTACCTCGGCGTGACCGAGATCCTGAGTGTCAGCGCGGTGGGCAGCCTGCGCGACGAACTACGCCCCGGCGAGCTCGTCGTGCCCGACCAGCTCGTCGACCTCACCCGGGGCGGCCGGACCTCGTCGTTCTTCTCCAGCGGCCTGGTGGCGCATCTGCCGTTCGCGGACCCGTACTGCCCGCGGCTGCGCCGGCTCGTGCTCGACGCCGTCCGCACCGTGCCGGGAACCGTGTCGCACGACGGGGGGACGTACGTGTGCATCGAAGGGCCGCAGTTCTCCACCCGCGCCGAGTCGGGGCTCTACCGTTCCTGGGGCATGGACGTCATCGGCATGACGGCGGCGCCGGAGGCCAAACTGGCCAGGGAAGCGGGCATCTGCCTGGCGACCATCGCGCTCGTCACCGACTACGACTGCTGGCGCCAGGGCGAGGAAAGCGTCACGGCCGACCTCGTGGCCGAGGTGATGCGCCGGAACGTGGCCGCCGCGAAGCAGGCGATCACGTCCTATGTGGACACCTCGCCACCCGCCCGCCACTGCGACTGCCACGACGCGCTGGCACAGGCGATCCTGTCCGACCCGTCGGCCGTCCCGGACGCCGACCGGCGCCGGGTCGACCTGCTGGCCGGCCGCTACCTCGACGAACACCAGCCGGCTCGGGACTGAGGACTCCCCGCGGGGCGGGGCTATTCGCCGGCTTCGGTGGTCACGCTCCGGACGGCCTGCACGGCGACATCGGGCTGGTCGACGTAGATGTAGTGGCCGCTGGCGGTCGCGGTGACCGGGTTGCTGCGGCTGGACAGGTCGAGCCACTTGTCCTCTCCGTCGGCCCATGCCTTCTCCAGCGCGGGGCCGTACTCCGGAATCGCGGCGAGGTAGGGCTGCCCGTGCCGGATCACCTCCACCGGGATGTCCCCGGCGTAACCCACCTCCCCGTCCTGCATGGTCAGCAGCTCCGGGTTCTCGCCCCGGTAGACCGCGAGGCTCTGCGCGCGCAGCTCGCCCGCCTGCCCGGTGGCCGACTCCGGAATCGCCGCCGCGGTGTCGCCGATGATGGTCGCCGGGGTGGCGTCCATCAGGACCAGCCCCGCGACCCG
This sequence comes from Amycolatopsis bartoniae, assembly GCF_014191255.1. GTDB lineage: Bacteria > Actinomycetota > Actinomycetes > Mycobacteriales > Pseudonocardiaceae > Amycolatopsis_E > Amycolatopsis_E bartoniae. The sequence continues at coordinate 53,156 of NZ_JACHWH010000014.1, read as the reverse complement.
GTCGCGGTGGGCGGGCGCGTAGCGGGCGGCGATCAGCCCGCCCAGGGAATGCCCGGCCAGCACCACCGGGCGCTGACCGGCGACGCGGTCCAGCACCCCGGTGAGGATCTTGCCGGTGCTGTCGAAGGTCTGCGGCCCGTCCGGCTGGTCGCTCGCGCCTTCGCCGAGCCGGTCGTAGGAACAGACCCGGCCCTTCTCGCTCAGCGTCTGCTGGAAAGCGGCCAGCTTGTCCAGACCATCACCGAGTCCGGCCAGCAGGACGACGACCGGCTGGTCTTCGGCCGCGGTGCCCGAACAGGACACGTTCACGGAACGGCCTTCGACGGTGATCTTCGCCGTGCCGGAGACCAGCTCCTGACTCGTGCCGGCAGCCGCCGGGGCGTCCGCCTCCGAGCTCTCGTCGCACCCGGCCAGCACCGGCGCGGCCACGGCGCAGAACAGTGCGGCGAGGGCGGTTGACTTGACATTGCGGAACATCGGTTCTCCAGTGAGGGTTGCTACGTCGGCCGATCCGGATTCGCGCCCCGGGCGCTCAGGGCGCCTCGCACGCTAGAAGATCGGCGGGCGCTCGATCATCCCCACGGAGTGGACACTTGCGGGTAGCTCGCACGGGGGACAAGCCCGCCCGGGCTGCGCGGATGGCGCGATCAGCTCACCAGGCCGTGCCGGTAGGCGTAGACGACGGCCTGGACGCGGTCGCGCAGGTCGAGCTTGGCGAGGATCCGGGAGACGTAGGTCTTGACGGTCTCGTGGCTGAGCACCATCGTCGCGGCGATCTCGCTGTTGGACAGGCCGTCGGCGATGAGGTGCAGGACTTCCCGCTCGCGCGGTGTCAGCATGGTCTCGCCGGCGGTGCTGGGCGCCGGCCGGATCCGGGCGGCGTACCGGCCGACGAGCTGGCGGGTCACTTCCGGCGCCAGCAACGCGGCACCCGTGGCGACGGTCCGGATGCCGTGCAGCAGCTGTCCCGGCGGGGCGTCCTTGACGAGGAATCCGCTGGCTCCGGCGCGCAGTGCCTCGTAGACGTACTCGTCGAGGTTGAACGTGGTCACCACGAGCACCTTCACCGGCTCGGCCACCCCGGCACCGGCCAGCAGGCGGGTCGCCTCGATGCCGTCGACGACCGGCATCCGCACGTCCATCACCACGACGTCCGGCCGCAGCCGGCGGGCGAGCTCGACGGCGGTGCGGCCGTCGCCGCACTCGCCGGCCACCTCGAGGTCGGGCTGGGCATCGATGATCGTCGTGAACCCGGTGCGGATCAACGCCTGGTCGTCGCACACCAGGACACGGACCGGCGCGGTCATGACGCGCTGCCCCCGGGAATGCGGGCCAGCACGACGAACCCGCCGTCGTCCTGCCGGCCGGTCCGGAACTCGCCGCCGAGCACGCCGACCCGTTCGCGGAGCCCGGCCAGGCCCCGTCCGCTGCCGCCGACCGAAGCGGTGGGCGAACCCGCGCTGTCCGTGGCGACCTCCACCGTGATCTCCCGGTGCCCGTGGCGCACGAGGACAGTGGTGCGGCTGCCGTGGGCGTGCTTGAGCGCGTTCGTCAAGGCCTCCTGCACGACCCGGTACGCGGTGGCCTCGGCGCTGCCGGGCGCCTCGCTCCGGCTGCCTTCCTCGGTGTACTCCACCGGCTGGCCGGCTTGCCGGGCCTGCTCCACGAGGGTGCGCAGGTCACCCGCGGACGGGCTCCGCGGTTCGGTGCCGGGCTGGGGGTCGAGCAGTTCGAGCAGGTGCCGCAGGTCAGTGATGGCCCGCCGGCCGGAGCCGGTGATGGCGGACAGCGCTTCGTCGAGGCGCTCAGGGGAGCCGGTCAGGTACCGCGCCGCCTCGGCCTGCACGACCATCGCCGTCACGTGATGGCTCACGACGTCGTGCAGTTCCCGGGCGATACGGGTGCGTTCCGCGATGCGGGCGGTCTCGGCGGCGTGGAGGCGGCGTGCCGCCTCTGCGGCACGGGACTGGCGCAGCCGGCTCCCGGCCCCCCAGACGAGAACCAGGGCCAGGTAGAACGACACGAACCCGGTCACGCCTTCGGTCGCCTCGGTGCGGGCGAGGGCGATGGCCAGCGGGACGTACGCCACCGAAGCCAGGACCACCGTCGTCCACCGCCACCGGTCCAGGTGGACCCCGGCGCTGATCAGCGCGAGCGGCAGCGCGGTCCCCGCCACCGCGTGGTAGCCACCCAGCTGGTCGAGGGCGAAACCGAGCGACACCAGCGCGAGGCAGGCGGCCGGCAGGAGCCTCCGGATGATCAGCGGAAGGCATTCGACGGCCACCACGGCGATGCCCAGCGCGTCCAGGGGACGGTCCGGCACGTCCCCGAGCCGCGTGCCGTTGTTCTGCAGTGCGGGAACCAGCGAAGCCAGGAACAGCACCAGCGCGAGCGGCACGTCCCGGACCGTGACATCCAGACGCCACCACCGATCCGCACTGCGTCGGACGTCGATCACGGGAGGAGAGTAGTGGCTGCCCCGGCACCGGCGCCGGGCTACCGGTGCGCGGGTCAGCGCGGCGGCCGGAGCCGCGTGGAGCCGGGCGAAGCCGCGTCCGCCGTCGTCGTCGTCGGCGCGTCCTTCGCGGAGCCGGCGCCGCACTCAACAGCCGTTGTCCTCCGCACCGACCCACCGCCGCACCCGGAAGCGGCTGCCGTCGCGCCGCACCTCGACCGCGCCCGCACCCGCGAAGTGCGCGGGGACCACGATCTCCCCCTCGTCCGCGGCCTGTTCGAGCACGCGGCGGCGGGTGGCTGCCGCCTGCTCGCGGTCCTCGCAGAAGCAGCTGTTGTGGGCCGGTTCCAGGATCTGCACCGGACTGTGCAGGATGTCGCCCACGAACACGGCCTTGTCACCGCCCGAACGCACGCGCAGCACGGATGATCCGGGCGTGTGCCCGGGAGCCGGTTCGAGCGAGAGGTTGGCGTCCACCCGGTAGGCGTCCTCCCACAGGGTGGCCCTGCCGAGCACCGGCGCGACGCTGTCGGCGTAGACGAGCAGACTCCCCCGCCGGCGCAGGCGTTCGTGGTCGTCGCGGGGAGCCGGGCGGCGGCCGGCGTTCTCGGGCGCGAAGTAGCGCGCGTCCACGGCCGGGATGAGGTAGGTCGCGTTCGGGAACGCCGGTTCCCAGCCCTGCTCGCCGCCGAGGGTGTTCCAGCCGACGTGGTCGTAGTGGATGTGGGTGTTGATGACGACGTCCACGTCCTCCGGCCGGACCCCGGCGGCGGCGAGCCGGTGCAGGAAGCCGGTGTGCAGGTGGTCGAACAGCGGGATCTGCGGCCGGTCGCGGTCGTTGCCCACCCCGGTGTCCACGAGGACGGTCTTGCCCTCGCTGCGCAGCACCCAGGTCTGCACGGCGGCGTGGTAGGCGTCCGTGTCCGGGTGCCAGTGATCGGGGGCGAGCCAGGCTTCGTTGTCCCGCCACACCTCGGGGCTGCTGCCGGGGATGATGAAGCGCGCCGGCGCGATTTCGCCCGTCCATTCCGGCACCTTCGTCACCTCGACGGCGCCAACCTGGAAATCAGTCATGTCGTCAGGCTAAGCACGTCGAGTGAGCCGATGAATGGTTGATCGGCCCGTGTGCATACGTGTCCGGCCCACGTGACGGGTGAGAGGATGCGGGCCGTGGACCTCCTCAGCGACGTCATCCGGGTCATGCGCACGGGGCAGCCCTCGACGAACCGGATGTGTATCGGCTCCCCGTGGTCGTACCGGTTCGCGCCGTACGACGGTGCGGGCTTCCACGTGGTCCTGCGGGGTTCGGGCTGGCTGCACAGGGACGGGCGGGACCCCCTGCAGCTCGGCCCCGGAGACGCCGTGCTCCTGCCCGCCGGCCACGGTCACGTGCTGTCCGAGTCGCGGGTCGCGCCCCGCCCGGCGCCGTTCGAAACCGCGGTGGCGGATCGGGCGGGGAACGTCGAGCTGCTGTGCGGGAAGTACCGGCTGGACCGGCGAAGGCCCCATCCGTTGCTGACCACGCTCCCGGACGTGGTGCACCTGCCCGCCCACACCGGCGACCACGGCCGCCTCCGCGCGGCGCTCGACCTCCTCGCCGCCGAGACGACGACGGAACGCCCGGGCCGGGACGCGGCGCTCGCCGGCCTGCTCGACGTGCTGCTCGTGTACCTGATCCGCGCCTGGCTCGACGATCACGGCGATCTGGGATGGTCGCGCGCACTGCGGGACCGTGGCATCACCGCGGTGCTCGAAGCGATGCACGGCGCGCCGGACCGGCCTTGGCGGATCGAGGACCTGGCCGCGGAGGCCGGCCTCTCGCGCACCACGCTCACCCGGAAGTTCACGGACCTGGTCGGGCAGGCCCCGATGACCTACCTGACGCAGTGGCGGATGACGCTCGCGGCCCGCCTGCTGCAGGAGACCGACCTGGGGCTGGCGGCCGTCGCGCGACGTGTCGGCTACGCCTCCCCGTTCGCGTTCTCGCACGCGTTCAAGCGCGAGTTCGGCGTCGCACCCGGCCGGTACCGATCCCCACGCGGAGAAACGCGGGGGCAGGAATCCCGGCCAGGACGGGGCGTTCCAGGGATGTCTGGCCCCGGCGCCCCCTTTGAGTCCGTGCTCCCATGAAACCTGCGAGGAGCGCCGCGGCGCTACGCGAGGTCCACCGCCGTCCGCACGCCGGCGGCGAAGTCCGACGGGCGTTCCCAGGCGGCGAAGTGGCCGCCGGCGGTGTGTTCGGTCCAGGAGCGCACGTCGAAGAAGCGGGCGGCGAACTCGCGGGGGGCGTTGACGAGGTCCTTCGGGAAGATCGTGAAGGCCGCCGGTGCGGTGATCCGCCCCGTCGGTCCGGGTGCGGCCTCCACATAGGGACTGAAGGAGGTGCCGATGGCGCCGCTGACCCAGTAGGCGGTGATCCACGTGAGCAGCTCGTCGCGGGTGAAGACGCTCTCCACGTCGCCGCCGCAGTCGGTCCACGTGCGCAGTTTCTCGAGGATCCACGCGGCCGTGCCCGCGGGCGAGTCGCCGAGACCCACGGCCAGGGTGTGCGGTTTCGTGGACTGCTCGTGCATGTAGCCGCCTTCGGTCGCCTGCCAGTGGTGGCCGTACCGGACGTAGGCGCGTTCGGCTTCGGAAAGGTCCTGGGGCGGGCCGGCCAGGAAGTGGAACTGCGACACGTCGGTCAGGTGCAGGGCGGCGACCCGCTCGGGATGCGCGGCGGCGAGCGCTTCGGCCACGTCGCACCCCACGTCGCCGGCCGAGACGACGTAGCGGTCGTACCCCAGCTCGGCCATGGCGCCGGCGACCGCTTCCGCCATCGCGGCCGCCGACAGGCCCCGGCCGGCAACCGTCGCGGCGAACGGAAAACCGGGCAGCGCCGGGACGACCAGGTGCAGATCCGACAGCAGCGGCAGGACCTTCTCGAACCGCAGGATCGAGTCGGGCCAGCCGTGCAGCAGCAGTACCGGTGTCGCGTCGGCGTCCGGGGCGCGCAGGTGGACCGCCCGGACGGGCGTGCCGCCGGTGCCCGTGAGGACCCACGGCAGGTCCCGGATCCGGGCTTCGTGTTCCCGCCAGTCGTAGGCCTCGGCCCAGTAGGTGATCAGCTCGGCCAGGTAGTCCGCGTCGACTCCGCGCTCCCAGCCGAAACCGGGCGGCACGGCCACCCGCCGGTAGGCACGGAGACGTGCCCGCAGGTCATCGAGAACCGGCTGCTCGACGGCGACCGGAGCATGGCTGGCCATGAAAGGTTCTCCTTCGCGTGGATCAACGGGACGGAAACCAGTAGATGCCCCGATGACACCGGTGTCAAGCTGGGTTAGGCTGCTCGTGTGACACCGGTGTCATGACGGACGGGAGGAGGACGGGTTCATGGCCACCATGCGGGACGTCGCCGAACTGGCGGGGGTCAGCCTCAAAACGGTGTCGCGCGTGTTCAACGACGACCCGCATGTCCTGCCGGAGACCCGCGCGCGCGTCGAAGCCGCGCTGCGCGAGCTCGACTACATCCCCAACACCCTGGCGACGACCTTCCGCGCGGGGCGGGCGCCGATCGTCGGCCTCGTCGTGCCGGATCTCGTCGACCCGTACTTCGCGTCCATCGCGAAGGCCGTCGGTACCGTCGCCGCGGCACACGGCATGTCGGTCAGCGTCACGAGCATCGGCACCGACGCGCACCGCGAACCGGAGATCGTGACGGCCGCGCTCGGTCAGTCGCTCAGCGGCCTGATCCTCGCGCCGGTCACGACCGAGCAGTCCTACCTGCGGCCCTGGTCCGGCCGGACGCCCATCGTCTTCGTCGACCGGTCACCGGCGAAGTTCACCGCCGACTCGTTCACCCAGGACGACCACGGCGGGGCATTCGCGGCGACAGCACACCTGATCGGACACGGGCACCGCCGGATCGCCTTCGCCGGCGACGCGCTCACGAAACCGACGGTGCGCCGGCTGGAGGGCTATCACGCCGCCCTCGAACAGCACGGCATCGACGGGGACGGCGATCTCGTCGTCCTGGATGTCTGGGACCGCCCGTCGGCCGCTGAGGCGGTGACGGGGTTGCGCACCCTCGCCGACCCGCCGACGGCGGTGTTCTCCTCGAACGACAGAGCCAGCATGGCGCTGTTCCCCGCGGTGCGGGGGACCGGCCTGGCACTGCTGTCGTTCGGCGACTTCCCGATGGCGGACCTGCTCGAACCCGCCGTGACGGTCGTCGACCAGGATCCCGGCACGCTCGGCGCACTGGCCGCCGAGCGGATCTTCGACCGCCTCGCCCACCCCGCCAGGCGGTTCCGGCGCCGCACGGTGGTGCCGGTCTCGCTGGTGGAACGGGAATCCTGCCGACGCACAGCGGACGACTGAACCGGCGGCTCAGCCCAGCCACTGGACGTCGAGGACCTCGACCCGCTCGTCGAACTCCAGGACGAGGTAGTACACGAGTCCTTCGCGGTGGGGGCCGAACGTGAAGGTCAGCACGCCGTCCGGGACCGCGGGGTTCAGCGGGCGGCCGTTGTGCGGCACCGTTTCCAGTGTGCTGCGCAGTTCCAGGTACGCGCTGAGCGCGTCGACGGGCAGAGCGGCGAGCTGGGCCTGGACGCGCTCGTCGACGACGATCCGGTACACCGGCGGGGGCTAGAGTCCGGCCTTGGCGCGGGTGATCTCCAGCGGCTCGTCCTCCGGCACCGGCTCCCCCGTGCGCAGTTCGGCCGCCCGCCGGGCCACTGCCCGGAACCTGTGCGGGTCGCGCTGCAGCACCGCGTTGCGGCGCCACTGCTCCAGCACGTCGAACAGCCGGGCCAGGTCCAGCCGCTCACGCGCGACGTCCAGCGCCTCGGCGTAAGCCGCGTCGAACCGCACCTGGTCCTCCGGCAGCAGCGCCGCCCGGATCGCGCGGGGCGACGCACCAGGCAGGAGCGAATGCCCTTCCGGCTGCGGGGTGCCGGAAACCTGAGCCGTCATGGGTCCCACGATAGCCGCACCGGGACGCGGTGGGACGCGGCATGACGCAGGTGTCGAGGAGGAGCAGGCCCGCGAGCTGCTTTATCGATTCAGATGGCGGGACCTGGAGGCACTCGCCGCACCGCCGTAACCCGGCCCACCGCCGTCGGACGTCAGGTCAGCTCGAAGCCGTGGTAGTGGGCGATCGCCACGCCGTCGGCGATCTGCCGGTACGTGCCCACGCCGCCGGCGAACGGGAGGAACACGCGCCGCTTGCCGGGGATGTTCGCGCCCATGTACCAGGACGCCGCCCGCGGCATCAGGGTGAGGTCCGCGAGGTCGTTGGTGGCGTTCACCCAGTTCTCCTCGGCCTCGGGGTCCGGCTCCATGCGCCGCAGCCCCTTCGCGCGCAGGTGCACGACAGCGCGGGTGACCCAGTCGACGTGGTACTCGATGGAGGTCAGCATGTTCGAGAGCACCGACGGGCTCTGCGGACCGGTGATCAGGAACAGGTTCGGGAAGCCCGCGGACATGAGACCGAGGTACGTCCGCGGCCCGGCGGCCCACTTCTCTCGCAGCGTCCGCTCGCCGTTGCGGATCTCCATCGCGTTCAGCGCCCCGGTCATCGCGTCGAACCCCGTCGCGAACACGACCACGTCGACCTCGTGCTCGGTCTCGCCCGCCAGGATCCCGCACCCGGTCAGCCGCCGGATCGGTTCGGCGTTGATGTCCACAAGCGACACGTTGTCCTGGTTGTAGACCTCGAAGTAGCCGGTGTCCACGCACATCCGCTTCGTGCCGATCGGGTACGAGCGCGGGGTCAGCCGTTCGGCGAGCCCGGGGTCGGCGACCCGGCGCCGGATCTGCTCACGCACGTACTCCGCCGCCGCCTCGTTGGCGTCCGCGTCCCGCAGGATGTCGCGAAACGCCTGCGTGTAGCACAGCCCGCCGTCGAGCCAGCGCCGTTCGAGCTCGCTGCGCACCCGCTCCGGGCCGGTGTCGACGTAGAAGCCGGTGTTCTCCTCGTCGCAGTGGAAACCGGCCCGCGTCGACCGGCTCTCCTCGCGGAAGTCGCGGTACCGCGGCCGGAGCGCGGAGAGCCGCTCGGCGACCGGTCCGTTGTGGGCGGGCACGGCGTAGCTCGGCGTCCGCTGGAACACGGTGAGCCGGTCGACGACCGGTGCGATGGCCGTGATCGTCTGGAGTCCGGACGAACCGGTGCCGATGACCGCGACGCGCTTGCCCGCCAGGTCGACGCCCTCGTGCGGCCAGCTCGACGTCCAGTACACCTCGCCGGTGAAGTCCGCCATGCCCTCGAACTCCGGGCGCGACGGTATCGACAGGCAGCCGGTCGCCGCGATGACGTACCGCGCCGTGCGGGACGCGCCGTCGTCGGTGGTCACCGTCCACTGTGCACGGACGTCGTCCCAGTCCAGCTCGTCGACGCGGGTGCCGAAGCTGATGTCGCGGCGCAGGTCGTAGCGCTCGGCGACGTGCTGGAGGTAGGCCAGGATCTCCGGTTGCGCGGCGTACCGCTCACTCCACTCCCACTCCTGCTCCAGTGCCGGGTCGAAGGAGTACGAGTATTCGAGCGACTCGATGTCGCAGCGCGCGCCCGGGTAGCGGTTCCAGTACCACGTGCCGCCGACGTCGCCGCCCGCCTCGGCGACCCACGTGTCCAGGCCCAGCTCCCGCAGGCGCTTCAGCTGGTACAGACCGGAGAACCCGGCACCGATGACGACCGCGTCGTGGTCGGGCATCCCTCACACCTCCTTGCCGTGCTCGGCGACGAACCTGCCGATGTGGCCGGCCACCACCCGGACGCCCTCCAGTGCGCCGGGGAGGATGTTCACCATCTGGAAGTAGCCGTGCATCTGTCCCTTGGCCTCCTCCAGCTCGACCCGCACGCCCGCGGCCCGCAGTGCCTCCGCGTAGGCCACGCCCTCGTCGTGCAGCGGGTCGTACTCGGCGACGTACACCAGCGCGGGAGGCAGTCCCGTGTGGTCGGCGGCACGCAGCGGTGCGGCGTCCGGGTGCTTGCGCGCCCGCTCGTCGGGCAGGTAGTGGTGCCAGAACCAGAGCATCGTGTCCCTGCCCAGCAGCAGCTGGTTCTCGGCGGCGAGGTACGAGGGACGCTCGGCGTCGCAGTCGGTGACGGGATAGACCAGCGCCTGGTAGCCGATCCTCGGGCCCGCCTTGTCGCGCGCCCGCAACGCCGTCACGGCGGCGAGGTTGCCACCGGCACTGTCCCCGGCGACGACCAGCGGCGCGCCGTCCGCCGCCAGCTCGGCGGCGTGCTCGGCGGCCCAGGTCAACCCGGTGTAGGCGTCCTCGACGGCGGCCGGGAAAGGGTGTTCCGGCGCCTTGCGGTAGTTGACGAGCACGACGGTCGAGCGCGTCAGGTTCGCCAGCACCCGGCCCAGGTGGTCGTACTGCAGGTCGATGTCCCCGAGAACCCAGCCGCCGCCGTGGAAGTACACGATGATCGCCCGCGGCTCCCCCTCCGGACGCAGGACGCGCACGCGGAACCGCCCGCCCTGGCCGTCGAGCTTGAGGTCGCGGACCGAGCCGACGGCGGGTCCCGGGCCGCTCATCCCGGCGAAGACGGGCCCGCTCAGCCGGGCGATCGCGGGCGTGGACTCGTGGATGGGCGGGTTGCGCTGCTCGGCCAGCTGGGCCAGGAACGCACTCGAAACCGGTTCCAGTGGCATCTCAGTAGTCCGCGTCCGAATAGTGGACGACGCCCCGGAGGTTCCTCCCGTCGGCCAGGTCCTGGTAGCCCTGGTTGATGTCCTCCAGGCGGTACGTCGTGGTGATCAGCTCGTCCAGCCGCAGCCGGCCCGACCGGTAGAGGTTCAGCAGCTTCGGGATCTGGGTGCGCGGCCCCACCCCGCCGAACACCGCTCCCTGGACGCGTTTCTGCAGCAGCGTCAGCTCGAACAGGTTGAGGTCCACGTTCAGGTCGCGGAAGTCGCCCATGCCCGTGACCACGACCTGGCCGCCCTTGGCGGTCAGCCCGAGCGCCTGCTGGATGTGCTCGCCCTTGATCTCGCCGACGGTGATGATCACGGTGTGCGCGAGCCTGCCCCAGGTGAGGTCCGGCAGCTCGGCGGCGGCCTCCGCCACGGAGGAGTATGCGTGGGTGGCGCCGAGTTCGAGTGCCTTCTTGCGCTTGAACTCCACGGGGTCGATCGCGACGACGAACCGCGCGCCCGCGAACGCCGCGCCCTGGACGGCGTTGACACCGACCCCGCCGATGCCCATCACCACCACGGTGTCCCCGGGCCTGGTGCCGCCGATCTCGGTCGCGGACCCCCAGCCGGTGGACACGCCGCAGCCGAGCAGGGCGGCCTTGTCCAGCGGCACGTCCTGCTCGATCTTGACCACCGACGCCTGGTGGACGGTGACGTAGGGCGAGAAGGTGCCGAGCAGGCACATCTGGATGACCGGCTTCCCGTCCCTGGTGACCCGGTAGCTCCCGTCCGCGATCGCCTGCCCGGTCAGCAGGCCGGCGCCCTCGTCGCAGAGGTTCTGCAGACCGGACGCGCACGCGGGGCAGGTACCGCAGGCGGGGATGAAGGCCAGCACCACGTGGTCGCCTTCGGCGAGGCCGCGCACGCCCGGCCCGACCTTCGTGACCACGCCGGCGCCTTCGTGCCCGCCGACCACGGGCAGGAACGGCAGCGGGCTGGCGCCCGACTGGATGTGCGCGTCCGAGTGGCACAGCCCGGAGGCGGCCAGGCGCACCTGGACCTCGCCGGCCACCGGGTCGCCGAGCTCGACCTCGGAGATCCGCCAGGGGGTGCCGATCTCTTCGAGGACGGCTGCCTTCACCTTCATGTCGCCTCCCGCACTTCGGTGGACAGGGGGATCCGTCCAACGTAGGAGCACCGGGCACGGCGGCCCTAGCGCATTCCCGGCCACAACCCGGCCGTTCCGGCCAGTCACCCCGGTGCTCTCCCCGCCCGGAAAGCGGCCACGACCTGCCGGGACCGGCGGCGATTGACGGTCTTGCGCGGGTCGGCGAAACTGGCCAGATGGATCCCGGCGCCGCTGCCCGTGACAGCTCGCCGGCCACGGACAGGTCGAACCGGGTGATCGCCGCCATCACCGATTCCTGGGACCACCCGCGCACGACGGTGGGTGTCTCGATCCTCTGCGACTGGGCCGCGCGGGGCGGGGTCTCCCCCGCGGCGTTGCTTCGCGGATCCCACATCGACGCCGCCACCCTGGCCGATCCGCACGCGCTCATCGAGGCGCAGCAGGAGATCGCGGTGATCCGCAACCTGGTCGCCGCGTTCGGCGACCGCCCCGGGCTCGGCGTCGAACTGGGCCGGCACTACCACCTGACCGCGTACGGCTACTTCGGTTACCTGCTCGCGGCGTGCGCGTCGGTGCGGGAGATCACCGAGAAGGGCCTGCAGTACGCGCTGCTGACCTTCGCCTTCTCCACGATGGCCGCGCAGGTCGCCGACCACCGGCGCTACGTACTGGCCCTGACGGCCGACGACGTGCCCGCCGACGTCCGGCGGTTCGTCGTCGAACGCGACGTCGCCGCCACCGTCCAGATGCAGCGCGAGATCTTCCCAGGTGCCAACACGGTGCCGCTGCGCGAGGTGCGGCTGGCGTTCGCCGTCGACGAGGCCCGGCGGCCCGCGGTGTACTGGGACCACTTCCGGGTGCCGGTGTCCGGGTCCCGGCCGCGCACCGAGCTCGTGTTCGACGAGGCCTACCTCGACCAGGTGCCGCCGATGGCGAACCGGCACACCGCGCAGCTGATGCTCGCCCAGTGCGAGCGGATCCGCGCCGAGCGGCTGCACCGCACCGGTGTCGCGGCCAGGGTCCGGGCATACCTGCTCGACCAGAGCGCGCTGGACCTCACCCTGGAGGAGGTCGCCGAGCGGCTGCACTACGCCCCGCGCACGTTGCGGCGGCACCTCGAACACGAGGGGACGACCTTCCGCGCGGTCCTCGCCGAGGTGCGGCGGAGCGTCGCGGAGAACCTGCTGCGCGACCCGGCGGTCCCGCGGTACGAGATCGCCCGGCGGCTGGGCTACCAGGAGTGGTCGAGCCTCGCCAGGGCGAGGCGCCGCTGGCAGGCCGAGGCGACGACCTCCCGCCGGTGACGAGCTGAGTCCACTGGACCTCCCGGTCCGGTGGGTGTCTCCGCCCTGGCCCGACACCCGGGTCGCGCATTTTCCGCAGCCGTAGATCGCCAATCGTTTTACACCGAGAAATACGGACTTTGCGCGAGTTGTTCCGCCGCGAGGTCCGCGCCGTCGGTGCGCATCCGGGCGCCCAGCGCTTTCGCCCGCGCCCGGGTTTCGGGCGCCAGTACCGTTTCGACCGCGCCGCGCAGGGCTTCGGTGGTGGGACCGTGCAGTGCCGCCCCGGCGCCCGCGGCCGCCACCCGCCCGGCCCAGTAAGGGTTGTCCGACACCGGAAGCGGGATCACCACCTGCGGCACGCCCGCCCGGGCGGCTGTCTGCGTCGTGCCCGCGCCGCCGTGGTGCACCACGGCCGCCACCCGGGGAAACAGCCGCTGCTGGTTGACCTCTCCGATCGCGAACAGGTCGTCCCGGCCGTCGGCGAGGTCCAGGTCCGCCCAGCCGCGGGAGACGAGGACACGCTGCCCGTGCGCGCGGATCGCCTCGACGGCCCGGTGGCCGATGTCCGGCGACGGGCGCGCGCTGCCGAAGCCGACGTAGACCGGTGGCGCGCCCGCGGCCAGGAACGCCACCAGCTCGGCCGGGAGCGGGCGTTCGTCCGGCAGGGTCCAGGCACCGGTCTGGACCACGTCGAGGCCCGGCGTCCGCGGCCACGGGCCCAGCACCGGATCCGCCGCCAGCCACGGCCGATCGCTGTAAACGTGGTCCCGGACGTCGTGCACCGGGGGCAGGCCGAGCGCGGCCCGGTGCCCGTTGAGCGTCTCGGCGAACTGCGCGTTCACGTTGCGGGCGTCGGATTCCCACAGCGTCCGGTTGTCGGTGGCCGCCGACTCGGGCCAGCCCGGCCGCGGCGGCGGCGCGTGGTGCGGCGACGGCAGGTTGACCGCCGCGTAGGTCACGTAGACGTAGTGCAGGCCCGCGGCCTCGGCCACGGACCGCGCGCCGACCTGCGCCAGGCCCGCCACCACCAGCACGTCGCAGCCCTCGGCCGCCTCGGGGAGCACGGCGAACTGCGCGTCGACCAGCTCGGTCCGGTACCGCGACAGCTCCGCGGCCGACAAGGGAGCCGTGCCGCCCATCAGCTCCCGCATCGGCGGCCCGAGCGGCACCAGCGGTATGCCGGGACCGGCCAGCCGGTGCGCGAACTCCTCGTCGGGCGGCACGCACATCCGCACGCCGGCACCGAGCGCCCGCAACCGCACCGCGAGTGCCACCAGCGGTTCGACGTCGCCACGCGTCCCGTACGTCGACAGCAGGTACGCGGCCGGCGCCGGTTCCGGCATCGCGTGCTGTCTTCCCGGGCAACGCCGGCCACCAGTTCGGCCCGATCGTCCACCCTCCGGGGACCGGCCGATGCATAGTGCGTCCGTGCCCACCCCTGATGTTTCGGTCGTCCTGCCCTGCGCCGGGTTCGGCACGCGCTTCGGCGCGCCGTACGCGAAGGAGCTGCACTGCCTCGCGCCCGGGGTCACACGGCCGGATCGGCGAGCACGGCGCGGACGTCCTCGTTCCGCGTGACGAGCCACCCCTCCTCGCCGCCCGGCAGCCGGGCCCAGCAGACCGGCGACTCGGCGAGAACGCGGTCGTAGCCGCGCAGGGGGTCGGCGAGGACGGCCGGGTCACGCAGGTCCACGACGGGTTCGGGCACGACGTCATGGTGCCACGGGGATTCCGCCGTGCGCTGTCACGTTTCACGAGGAAGCCGCGGGCGCATGGCCTATCGGGCATTCTTCACCCGCCGCGGCGGATACTCGGGGACATGCACGCCCCACGCCTGTTCGCCCGCCTCAACCGCCGCGTCACGAACCCGGCCGTGCGCCGGTGGGCGGGGCGGCTGCGGTCGCACGCGATCATCGAGCACACCGGCCGCAGGTCCGGGCGTGTCCACCGCACGCCCGCGCGCGTGTTCCCGACGGCGCACGGTTTCGCCTTCCTCATCGGCTACGGCCTGGAGTCCGACTGGGTGCGCAACCTGGTCGCGGCGAACGGCGGGGCGGTCGTCCACCGCGGCCGGCGCTACGAGGTGGACGACGTGCGGGTGCACCGGGCACCGGAGGGCAGGCAGTTCCTGCCGCCGGGCTTGCGGCGTTTCGCCACGCTCGCGGGCGAGGGCCACGTCCTCACGGTGCGGCGCGTGCCCGGCGGGGAGCCGGGCGAGGGATGATGGCGGAATGCGTGATGTCGTCGTCAGTACCGCCTCCATCCGGCTCGGTCAGTTCCTGAAGCTCGCCAACGTGGTCGACGTCGGTTCCGACGCCCGGACACTGCTGGAGAACGGCGACGTCCGGGTCAACGGCGAGCCCGAGGACCGCCGAGGCCGCCAGCTCGTCCGCGGCGACGTGGTCACCGTCGGCGACACCGAGCTGCGGGTCGGCTGAAGGCTCGTGACGATCGGCCTCGGCCGGATCTTCCGGCTAGACTGGCGTCAGCCGGGAGGACGTCCCGGCGGACACTGGGGAATTTCTGGGGGAAAACGGATGAAGCGTCTGCTTGCGCGTGCCGGAATCGCCGGGGCCGTCGCCGCCGCCGCGATCGGGCTGGTGCCCGCCACCGCGTCGGCCTCGGGGTGGGTCGACGACTCCTGGTGGACGGAGGAGGGGCTCTGCGAGGTCCGCGGCGACTACCACGTGAACGAGGGCGACTGGTACACCTACGAATGCACCTACCACGGCGACCACGAGCCCAGCCCCTGGCTGCTGTCGGGCTTCTACAAGTGACCGGGCACGCCGAGCCGGCGCCGTCCCCCTGAGGCATACTGGGTGGCCCCTTCTCGCGGCACCACGGCCAGGACGGACACCCAGCATGGACACCACCGACCCGGAAGCCCCGGATTCCGGCACCGGCCCCACGGCGCGGCGGATGATCCTCGGAACCCAGCTGCGCCGGTTGCGGGAGGCCGCCGGGGTCACCCGGGCACAGGCCGCCTGGGAGATCCGCGCCTCGGAGTCGAAGATCTCCCGCATGGAACTCGGGCGCGTCGGCTGCAAGGAACGCGACGTGGTCGACCTGCTGACCATGTACGGGGTGCACGACCCAGCCGAGCGCGAGTGGGCCGTGGAGATGGTCAAGCAGGCCAACCGGCCCGGCTGGTGGCGCAGCTTCAACGACACCCTGCCCACCTGGTTCGACAACTACATCGGCCTGGAAGAAGCCGCCACCCGCATCCGCACCTACGAGCTGATGTTCGTGCCCGGCCTGGTGCAGACCGAGTCCTACGCCCGCGCCGTGATCTCCCGCGGCAACCCGGACAACCCCGACCCCACCATCGAGGGCCGCGTCGCCATCCGCATGCGCCGCCAGAAACTGCTCACCGGCCCCAAGCCACCCCGGCTGTGGGCGGTGCTCGACGAGGCCGTGCTGCACCGCCCGGTCGGCGGCATGGCCGTGCTCAAAGAGCAGCTGGAACACCTGCTCGAGGTGATCAAGCTGCCCACCATCTCGCTGCAGATCGTGCCGTTCGACATGTCCGGCTACGCCGTGGAAAGCGCTTTCTCTCTGCTGCAGTTCGCCGAACCCGAACTACCCAACATCGCCTACCTCGAACACCTCAACGGCGCCAGCTACCTGGAAAAGCCCGACGAACTCGAACTCTACGGCCGCGCTTTCGACCGCCTCACCGTCGACGCCGAAACACCCGATCGAAGCAAGGAAATCCTGATCAAGCGCATGGCGGAGATCTGAGCAGGTTCCGCACCGATCGCTGCACAACGGTAGGCTGAACGGGGTGGAGACGAGACAACGCCGCCCGACCGGCCGGCCCCGGGCGTTCGACCCGGACGAAGCGCTCGAGCGCGCGCTGCTGGTCTTCTGGGAGCACGGCTACGAGGGGGCCAGCCTAGCCACCTTGACCAGCGCGATGGGCATCTCCACCACCAGCATGTACGCCACCTTCGGCAACAAGGAAGAGCTGTTCCGCAAGGCGCTGGAGCGCTACACCGAAGGCCCGAGCGCGTACCTGAACCGGGCGCTGGACGAGCCCACCGCGCTCGGTGTGGCCACCGCGATCATCGCCGGCACCGTCCGCACCACCACCCGCCCGGCAGGTCCGCACGGCTGCCTGGGCGTGCAGGGCGCACTGGCCACCGGCGAGGCCGGCCGTGGCGCGCGCGACCTGCTCGTCGAGTGGCGCGACAGCGGCTACTCCCGCGTCCGCGCACGGTTCCAGCGCGCCGTCGACGAGGGCAACCTGCCCGCGGACACCGATGCCGGGCTGCTCGCGCGGTACGTCACGACCTTGTCGTACGGCATCGCCGTGCAGGCCGCGAGCGGGGTCGGCCGCGGCGAACTGCAGGACCTGGCCGACGCCGCCCTGCGCCACTGGCCACCCTTCTGACGACGCGGCTCACCTTCTGAAGTGATCGATGCAGAACCTGCTACAGTCGAATTCTGCATCGATCGATGCGAAAGTCGGAAGGGAACCCATGACCGTCACCCTGATCACCGGAGCCAACAAGGGCATCGGTTTCGAGACAGCCAGGCAACTCCAGACGCTGGGACACACTGTCTACATCGGAGCGCGTGACGTCGAGCGCGGCGAGAAGGCGGCGGCGACGCTCGGCGCCCGGTTCGTGCAGCTCGACGTGACCGACGACGCCTCGGTGAACACTGCGCTGGCGACGATCGGCGCGGCCGAGGGGCGCCTCGACGTCCTGGTGAACAACGCGGGCATCCTCGGGAACGAGGGCCTCGACGGCCCCACCGCCCTGCGGGTCTTCGACACCAACGCGGTCGGAATCGTGCGTGTCACCGAGGCGGCGCTCCCCTGGCTGCGCAAGTCCTCGAACCC
Organism: Amycolatopsis bartoniae; assembly: GCF_014191255.1. Taxonomy (GTDB): domain Bacteria; phylum Actinomycetota; class Actinomycetes; order Mycobacteriales; family Pseudonocardiaceae; genus Amycolatopsis_E; species Amycolatopsis_E bartoniae. Next base: position 35,812 of record NZ_JACHWH010000014.1, on the reverse strand, counting down.
CACGGTGGTCACGGTTTCGAGCAGTGCGGGATCGTTCTGGGCGGTGACCAACCCGGAGCGGCCCGAGTTCCACCTGCCGCTCGCGCTCTACTCCGCGTCCAAGGCGGCCGCCACCATGCTCACGGTCCAGTACGCCAAGGCCCATCCCGGCATCAGGTTCAACGCCCTCGAACCCGGCACCACGGCCACCGACCTGACCGCGGCCTTCGGGATCGGACGGCCGCCGGAGGAGAGTGCCCGCGCCGTCGTGCGCCTGGCGACCCTCGGCGAGGACGGCCCGACCGGCACCTTCCAGGACGAGAACGGGGAGCTGCCCTGGTAGAATCCGGCGAAAGCGCGCGTGCATAGGGCGTTATACACCCCGTCACCCCTGGTGCTTTTCGATATGCCCCTGATATCCCCCGCCTCGTAGCATCGGGGCCATGCGTGTGCTGATCGTCGAGGACGAGCCCTTCATGGCGGAAGCCATCCGCGACGGGCTGCGTCTCGAGGCGATCGCCGCGGACATCGCCGGGGACGGGGACACCGCGCTGAAACTGCTGAGCGTCAACGGCTACGACATCGCCGTCCTCGACCGGGACGTGCCCGGGCCCACCGGGGACGAGATCGCGCGGCGCATCGTGGCCTCCGGCAGCGGCATGCCGATCCTCATGCTCACCGCCGCCGACCGGCTCGACGACAAGGCCTCCGGGTTCGGGCTCGGCGCCGACGACTACCTCACCAAACCGTTCGAGCTCCGCGAGCTCGTGCTCAGGCTCCGGGCCCTCGACCGCAGGCGCGCCTACAGCAGGCCGCCCGTGCGGGAGATCGCGGGCCTGCGGCTGGACCCGTTCCGCCGCGAGGTCTACCGCGACGACCGCTACGTCGCGCTCACCCGCAAGCAGTTCGCGGTGCTCGAAGTGCTGGTCGCCGCGGAGGGCGGGGTGGTCAGCGCCGAGGAACTGCTGGAACGGGCGTGGGACGAGAACGCCGACCCGTTCACCAACGCCGTGCGCATCACCGTCTCGGCCCTGCGCAAACGGCTCGGTGAGCCCTGGATCATCGCCACCGTCCCGGGCGCCGGCTACCGCATCGATCCGGACATCCGAGACGAGGCAGGAGACCGTGGCTAACACACCCGGGATGAGTGTCCGCCTCAAGTTCACCCTCAGCTACGCCGGGTTCCTCATGGTGGCCGGCGTGCTGATGCTGGCCGTGGTGTGGGTGTTCCTGCTGCGGTACGTGCCCGGCGGCAACGCGATCCGGACGCCGGTCGGGCTCTACCCCGGCCAGCACTTCCTCCTGCGCAGCTTCACCCCGGCGGTCGGCGCGGCGCTGACGTTCCTGCTGGCGTTCGGTCTCCTCGGCGGCTGGATCCTCGCCGGGCACATGCTCGCCCCGCTGTCCCGGATCACCGACGCCGCCCGCCTGGCGGCGAACGGGTCGCTGTCCCACCGGATCCGGATGCAGGGCCGCCGGGACGAGTTCCGCGAGCTGGCCGACGTCTTCGACACCATGCTCGCCCGGCTCGAAGCCCAGCTCGCCGAGCAGCAGCGGTTCGCCGCCAACGCCTCCCACGAGCTGCGCACCCCGCTGGCGATCACCCAGACCCTCCTCGACGTGGCCCGCAACGACCCGGCGCTCGGCGCCGGCGTGCTCGTCGACCGCCTGCACGCCGTCAACGCCCGGGCGATCGACCTCACCGAGGCGCTGCTCCTGCTCAGCCGCACCGACCAGCGGTCCTTCACGCGGGAGCTCGTCGACCTGTCCCTGATCGCGGAGGAGGTCGCCGAAACGCTGCTCCCGCTGGCGGAGAAGCACGGGCTCGCCATCGAAACGTCCGGGGAGCTCACGCCCACCATCGGGTCACACGCGCTGCTGTTGCAGATGACCACGAACCTCGTGCACAACGCGATCGTCCACAATGTACCGGAGAACGGCACGGTGCGGGTCGGTACTGCGTTCCGCTCCGGGTTCGCCGCGCTGACCGTCGAGAACACCGGCGAGAAGCTCCCCCCGAAGCTGGTCTCGACCCTCACCGAACCGTTCCAGCGCGGCACGAAACGCCTCCGCGGCGACCACGCGGGAGTCGGCCTGGGGCTGGCGATCGTCAAGAGCATCGCCCAGGCACACGACGGCACGATCACCATCACGCCACGAACCGCCGGAGGGCTCCGCGTGACGGTGGAACTCCCCGGCGCCCCACCCCACCTCGACGGCTGACGCCCGGTGGTGGCCTGCCCCCGGCGGGAGGCAGGCCACCGGGACTACTCGATCGGGAAATCGAAGTACGTGTCCGGGTGGGGCTCGTCCTTCAGGGTGTAGTGCCACCACTCGTAGGCGTAGGCGGTGAACCCGCTGGCCTCCATGACGGCACGCAGGTGCTCGCGGTTCGCCGCCTCGGTTTCCGTGATGCCGTCCGCCCCGTGGTGGGACACCACGTCCATCAGGTCGTGGTCCCCGCCCATGGCAGCGAGCTCGCCGGTGTCCAGGTGGTAGATCGTCAGGTCCACCGTGCCACCCCGGCTGTGCCCGGACTTCGCGGCCACGTAGCCCTTTTCGAACATCTCGGGCCGGGTGATGTTCGGGTAGTGCCGCGCCTTCGTGCGCCCGTCCTCGGGCTGCTCAGCCCAGCGCATGAAGTTGTCCACGGCGCGCTGCGGGCGGTAGCCGTCCCAGAGGAGGAGGCCGAAGCCCCGGGCCGCGGCCTCGTCCCGCGCCCGGGCCAGTGCGGCGCACAACTCCGTCGTGCCGACGATCCGGTTCACCAGGTACCCGTCCACCGGTTTCCCGGTGAAGTTGTCCCACGTGGCGTACTTGGCGTCCCAGCGGACTCCGGGGACGAGCTCGTCGACGAAGACGAAACCCTCCTCCATCGTCACTTCCCCGTCAGCGCCAGCGACACGACCCGGTCGATCACTTCGCCCATCGGCAGGCCGGCGGCGGCCATCATCCGCGGGTAACGGCTGTAGGAGGTCAGGCCGGGCAGCGTGTTGACCTCGTTGAGCACCACGCTGCCGTCCTTCTTCAGGAACAGGTCCACGCGCGCGAGCCCGCGACAGCCCAGCGCGCGGTAGATGGCCTTCGCGGTCGTCTGCACGAGCTCACGCGACTCCGCCGGGATGTCCGCGGGAACGGTGAACGTCGAGTTCTCGGACCCGGTCTCCGGCGACTCCTCCTGGTGGATGCGGAAGAAGCCGTGGGTCAGGTTGATCTGGTCGACCTCGCCCACGGTGAGCTCGCCGTCGTTGCCCAGCACCGAGCACCCGATCTCACTGGCGACGACCGCCTCCTCGACCAGGATCTTCGAGTCGTACTGCCGCGCCGTCTCGACCGCGGCGGCGAACTCCTCCTTGCCGCTCACCTTGCTGACACCGAAGGACGAGCCCGAACGCGCCGGCTTCACGAAGACGGGGTACGGGAACTGGTCGAGGTCGACCTTCTCGTCCGCCTGGAAGGTCCAGAAGTTCGGCGTCGCGATCCCCGCGCTCTTGACCACGGTGTAGGCCAGCGACTTGTCCATGCACAGCGCGGAGCTCTGGATGTCGCAGCCGACGTACGGGATGCCCGACAGCTCGAACAGCCCCTGCGGCGCGCCGTCCTCGCCCTGGTTGCCGTGCAGGACGGGGAAGATCACGTCCAGCCGGATCGTCTCGTACTTGCCGTCTTCGAGGACGAGCAGGCCGTGCGTGTTCCGGTCCGGCGACAGCACGACCGGGCGGGCCCCGTTCTCCCAGCCCTCGCCGGGGCCGTCGCAGAGCGTCCAGGCCCCGCTCTGCGTGATCCCGATGTAGTACGGCTCGTACTTGGCGGTGTCGAGGTTCTTGGCGACCTCCCGCGCGGACTTGACGGAGACGGGATGTTCCTCGCCGCTGCCGCCGAACAGGATCCCGATCTTCAGCTTGTCCACGCCAGTTTCTCCTTCTCGAATTCGAGGCAGTTGATGATGGTGTTCTCGATGGTGTCGCTCAGCGCGTGGTCGGTGTAGTACGCGGTGTGCGGGCTGACGAGCGCGTTCGGCATCTGCTGCAGCCGCAGCAGCGGCTTGTTGCCGAGGGGCTTGTCCCGGCAGTCGGCGTAGAAGATCCCCTCCTCCCCCTCGACGACGTCCAGCGCCGCGCCGCCCAGCTTGCCGCTCTCCAGCGCCGACACCAGCTCCTCGGTGTCGATGAGCGGGCCGCGCCCGGTGTTGATGACGAACGCGCCGTGCTTCATCAGCCCGATGCTGCGGCCGTCCAGGAGGTGGTAGGTGTCCGTGGTGAGCGGGGTGTGCAGCGAGACGATGTCGCTGCGCCGCAGCAGCTCGTCGAGGGGAACGTACTCCGCGGACGTGCCGGGGCGGGTGTCGTAGGCCAGGATGCGGCAGCCGAAGCCCCGCAGCCGGTCGATGACCGCCGCGCCGATGCGTCCCGTGCCGACCACGCCGACGGTGAGGTCGCGCAGTTCCTTCCCGCGCACCTCGTTCAGCCGGTAGTCGTGCGCGTCCGTGCGCCGGACGATGGACTTCGCGTCCCGCACCACCATCAGCATCAGCATCAGCGTGTAGTCGGCCACGCTGTCGGGCGAGTAGGCGACGTTCCCGACCACGATCCCGACGCTCTCCGCGTACTCCACGTCGATGTGGTTGTACCCGATGCTCCTGGTGGACACGTACCGCACGCCCGCCCGGCTCAGCGCGAGCAGGGTGGCGTTGGTGACCCGCGTCTTGTGCCCGATGCTGATGCACCGGTTGCCCAGCGCCAGCTCGACGTTGGCTTCGGACACCGCCGCCTCGGTGATGACCGGCTCGATGCCGAAGCGGGGCGCCATCTCCTGGAACAGGACCGCTTCGTCCTGCCCGCAGCCGTAAACCGTGATGCCCGTCTTCGAGGCGACCGGGGCGGACGAGGACGCCGACCCCCTGTGACGGGCTGCCGTTCGTGCTGGCTCACGGTGGTTCATGCCCGGCAGTCTAGGCAGCGCGGTGTTGTCGGCACCTATCGGGTTTGGGATACGCCGACGATATGTTACCAGCTGGTAGGCTCCCGCACGGTCATTTCGCGGGCTCCGGAAAAGCCCGGCGTCCGGGCCGTCAACGCCCCGTGAAGCGCACCGGAAGCTCGCGGTAGCCCTGCACGACGATCGCCCGCAACCACGTCGGATCGGCCACCAGCTCCACCCGCGAAACCCGCGCCGCCAGCTCCCGCAGCACCACCGACAGCTCGATCCGCGCGAGCGCGGACCCGAGGCAGTGGTGCATCCCGTGACCGAACGTGATGTGCCGGTTGGGTTTCCGCCCGGGGCGGAACGCGCCGGGGTCGTCGAACTCGGCGGGGTCCCGGTTGGCGGCGGGCAGCCACGCGACCACCGGGGTGCCGGGCGGCAGGTCACGGCCGCCCAGGGTGACCTCGTCCGTGGTCACCCGCAGCACGTGCATCGCGGGCGAGGTCCAGCGCAGCACCTCCTCCACGACGGTGTCCACGTCGGCGCTCCCGTCCCGCAGCTGGGCCGGCAGGCCGGGCACGGTGGCGAGCGCGTGCACGGCGCCGGTGATGGCGTGCCGGGTGGTCTCGTTGCCACCGATCAGCACGTTGTCGCAGTTGAGCAGCACGTCGTCGGTGGTGAGGGCGTCGTCGGTGACGAGCGTGCTGACCAGGTCGTCGCCGGGGCGCTCGCGGCGCGCGGCGATCAGCTCGTCGAAGTAGACGAGGATCTCGGTATGTGCCTGGCGCGGGGTCATCCCGTCGTACAGCTCGTCCGCCCCGCCGAACGCGTGGTTGGTCAGGTCAATGAGCAGGTCCTGGTCCGCCGCGGGCACGCCGAGGATGTCGCACACGACGGCGGCGGGAACGCGCGGGCCCACGGCCGCGGCCACGTCGCACACGCCGCCGTCGAGCACCCGGTCCAGCACGCCGTGCACCTCGGTCCGCACCCGCTCCGCCAGCTTCCCCGCGGCTGCCCTCGACAGCAGCGGCCCGACCAGCTTGCGCAGCCTGCGGTGCTGCTCGTGCTCGCTGACCACCATCATCCGGCCGCCCGAGGTGTCCGGGTGGTCGCGGTCGAACCCGATCATCATCCCGTACTCGGAGGTGAACGGCGCCGAAGGCGCGAGGACCGCGGCGCACGACCGGTGCGAGAACACCGACCAGAAGCCGGCGGGCGAGCTGCCGGGCTCGCTCCACACCAGCGCGTCCTCGGCGGCGAGCTCGCGCCAGCGGGTGTGCCGCTCCAGTGTCGTGTACAGGTCGGGGTCGCCGAGATCGGCGTGGGCGACGGTGGGCCGCATGGAGGGTCTCCCGGTCAGGTCAGTGCGTCGTCGAGCACCTTGGCCAGCTGTGCCACGGTCGGCGCGTTGAAGAACGCCTGCACCCGCAGCCGGATCTTGAGGCTGTCGCGGATGCGGCCCACCACCTTGGTGGCGAGCAGCGAGTGGCCGCCGATCTCGAAGAAGCTGTCCTCGACGCCGACGCTGCCGACCCCGAGCACCTCGGCGAACAACGCGGCCAGGAGGACCTCGGTGGGCGTGCTCGGCGCCCGCCCCGCCGGCACGCGCCCGGCGCTCTCCTCCTCGGGCGCGGGCAGCGCGGCCCGGTCGACCTTGCCGTTCGGCGAGGTCGGCAGCCTCGGCAGGCCGACCACCACGTCGGGCACCAGGTACGCGGGCAGCCGCTCGCGCAGCGGCGGCAGGAGGTCCTCGGCCGCCACCCGCGCGCCCGCCGTGCCGACCACGTAGGCGACGAGCCTGTTCTCGTGCTCGGTCACGACCGCCTGGGCCACGCCGTCCACCGCGAGCAGCGCGGATTCGACCTCGCCCGGCTCGATCCGGTGGCCGCGGACTTTCAGCTGGTCGTCGACGCGGCCGGCGAAGACGAGCTGCCCGTCCGGCCGCACGCACACCCGGTCGCCGGTGCGGTACATGCGCTCCCCCGGAGCGCCGAACGGGTTCGGCAGGAACCGCTGCGCGGTCGCCGCCGGCCCGCGGAGGTAGCCGCGGGCCAGGCCGGGGCCCGCGGAGTACAGCTCGCCCACCTCCCCGTCCGGGACGGGCCGCAGCCGGTCGTCCAGGACGTACGTGCGGACGCCGGCGATCGGCCGTCCGATCGGGGGCGTGCCTTCGCCGGTCAGCGGGTCGCTCGCGGTGACCGCGACCGTGGCCTCGGTCGGGCCGTAGGCGTTGATCATGATCCGCCCCGCGGCCCAGCGGCGCGCGACCGGGGCCGGGCACGCCTCGCCCGCGACCAGGAGCGTCAACCCCGCCGGCAGGCCACCGGCCTCCTCCAGCGGCGCCAGCGCGGACGGCGGCAGCGTGACGTGGGAGATCTCCTGCTGCCGCACCAGCCGGGCCAGCGGCTCCCCCGGGATCAGCTCCGGCGCCGGAGCCAGCACCAGGCAGCCACCGGCCAGCCACATCGGCCAGAACTCGGCGACGGCGGCGTCGAAACTGGGCGACGCGAAGGCCAGCAGCCTGCTGTCCGGCCGCAGCCGCTGGCGGCGCACGTAGTCGGCCGCGAGGTTCGGTATCCCCTGGTGCGTGACCACCACGCCCTTCGGCTGCCCGGTCGAGCCCGAGGTGTAGATGACGTACGCGGGATGGCCGGGCAGCAGCGGGCCGAGCCGGTCGCGGTCGTCGAGGTCCGGCTCGGACCCGGCGGCCTCGCGCACCACGCTCAGCACGACCGGGGCGCCGGTCACGTCCTGTCCGGGCAGGCACAGCAGGCACTGCGCCGCGGTGTGGTCCAGCATGTGCCGCCGGCGTTCCTCCGGGTAGTCCGGGTCGACGGGCACGTACGCCCCGCCGGCCTTGTGCACGGCCAGCATCGCGATCACGAACTCGATCGACCGCGGCATCACCAGCGCCACCAGCCGCTCCGGCCCGACCCCGTGCGCCACGAGGCGGCGCGCGAGCCGGTTGGCCTCCGCGTTCAGCTCGGCGTAGGTCAGCGTGGTGGTCCCCATCGCCACGGCGGGCCGGTCCGGCACCGCGGCGGCGGTCGCCTCGAACAACGCGGGCGTGGTGCCCGCCGCGGGCACGGCGTGCCCCGGCGACACGATCGAGCCGGTCATGCCGCCTCCTCTCCGGACCTGCAAGCAGTCCTCATGCGCTCTCCTCCAGCCGCGCGCCGGACCCGGCGCGGAGGAACCCGAGCAGCTCGCGGTTCACCGCGTCCGGGTGCTCCAGGTATCCGAAGTGCCCGCACCCGGGGATCGTGCGGTGCGTCGCGCCGGGGATGGCGGCGGCCAGCTCCCGCCCGGCCGCCGGGGGTGCCACCAGGTCGTGCTCGAACGAGACGACGTGACACGGCACCTCGATCGCGCGGTAGGCGCCGAGGCGGTCGGGCAGCGCGCTCAGCAGCAGCTGCGCCCGCACGCCCGGGCCCCACTTCTCCGTCGCGGTGAACAGGTCGAGCCAGTCGGCGGTCAGGTCGTCGTCGGCGAGCGTCGCGGGGCTCAGGTTGTGCAGCGCGCGAACGGCCGCGGCGTAACCGGCCGGCAGCTCGGTCCCCCGCTCGATCAGCTCCGCCTCCCCCTGCGCGAGCACCCGCTGCACGAGGCTGCTCCGGCCGCAGGCGGCCATCAGCACGACCGCCTCCAGCAGGTCCGGGCGGGCCAGCGCCAGCTCCTGCGCGACGTACGCGCCCATCGACGTGCCGACCACGCGGCACGGCGCCACGCCGAGGTGGCCGATCAGGGCGGCCACGTCCGCGACCAGGTCGCCGACGGTGAACCCGTCCGCGCCCTCGTCGCTGGGCGGGATCCCGCGGTTGTCCAGGCTGATCACCCGGAACCCGGCGGCACGCAGCGCGGGCACCTGGTGCAGGTCCCACACCGAGCTCGGCGCCCCGGTGCCGGTCAGCAGCAGGACGGCCGGGCCGTCGCCCCGGTCGTGGTAGGACAGCCGGACGCCGTACTCCGTCGTCATCAGCATGCCGGCCCTCCCCCGCCCGACGAGTCCACAGCGTCCACAGAGGACGGACGGTTTCTGTTTCCCCTCAACGGTTCGGTCCTCCTCGGGTGCCGGTGCGCACGGGTCTCAGGGTAGCTTCGGCGCCGCGTTCGCCGCCCCTGTCCACCGCCCGCCTGCCGGAGCGGCGCCGCGCGGCGGTCGCGGCGGCGAGGGTGCCGAGCACGGCCCGGGTGGTGGTGAGGTCGATGCAGGCATCGGTGATGGACTGGCCGTAGGTAAGCGGACGGCCGGGGCGCAGGTCCTGGCGCCCGGCCAGGAGGTTGGATTCGAGCATCACGCCGGCGATGCCGGTCTGGCCGGCCCTGAGCTGCTCGGCGATCTCGTCGGCCACGACGGGCTGCCTGCGGTGGTCCTTGCGGCTGTTGTCGTGGCTGGCGTCGATCACGACCCGGCGGGGCAGGCCCGCGGCCTGGAGCGCGGCGAGTGCCGTGTGGACGGACGCGGGGCCGTGGTTGGGCGCGGTGTTCCCGCCCCGCAGCACCAGGTGGCAGTCGGGGTTGCCGAGGGTGTGCAGGATGGCGGGCAGGCCGCTGGGGTCGACGCCGGGCACGACGTGGCGTGCCGCGGCGGCGCGGATCGCGTCGATGGCGACGGTGATGTCGCCGTCGCGGCGGTTCTTGAAGCCGACGGGCATCGACAGGCCGCTGGCCAGCATCCGGTGGTTCTGGCTTTCCACCGTGCGCGCGCCGATCGCGCCCCACGAGACGGTGTCGGCGAGATACGCGGGAATGGTGGTGTCGAGCCATTCGCACGCGGCGGGCAGCCTCCGTTCGGCCAGCTCCAGCAGCAGGTGCCGGGCGACGCGCAGGCCGTGGTTGACGTCGCCGGTGTCGTCGAGGTGCGGGTCGTTGATGAGCCCCTTCCAGCCGCCGAGCGTGCGGGGTTTCTCGAAGTACACGCGCATCACGATCAGCAGGTCGTCGGCGAGCCGGCCGGCGAGGGTGGCGAGCTGGTCGGCGTAGTCGAGCGCCGCGGCGGGGTCGTGGATGGAGCACGGCCCGGCGATCACGAGCAGCCGGTCGTCCGTCCCGTCGAGGATGCCGACGACGTGCTCGCGGCCGCGGCGCACCGTGTCGGCCGCGGGCGCGCCGAGCGGCAGTTCGTGGTGCAGCAGGGCGGGGGTGACCAGGGGAACCAGGTGGCCGATGCGCCGGTTGTCGAGCTCGGCCGCGGTGGTTGTCATCACGGATATCCAGGGTTTCTGTCGGCGGACGGGGAGAAGTCGCTCTGCTCGGCTCGGCTGTTCGGTCACCACTCCATCTTCGGCGCTAATCGCCTGTCCAGACCGGATCCCGGTGCTCGGTGAAGGCACGGACGCCCTCGATCGCGTCCTTGCTCCGCCGCCGGCGCTCCTCCCACGGGTACGCGGTGGTGAACGCCTCCTCCAGCGGAAGGTCGAGCGAGCGCAACGCGGCCTCCTTGATCGCGCGGACCGACAACGGGGCCGCGCGCACGAGGTCGTCCGTCCACTCCTCGACGCACCGGTCCAGCTCGGCCCGCGGCACGACCTCGTTCACCAGCCCGTAGCGCAGCGCCGTCGCCGCGTCCATCCGGCGCCCCGTCAGCAGGTGGCCCATCGCCACCTTCTGCGGCAGCTGCCGCGGCAGGCGGAACACCCCGCCCGCGCCGGGAATCAGGCCGAGCCGCACCTCCGGCAGGCCGAACACCGCGTCCTCGGAGGCGATGACGAGATCGCAGGCGAGCACCAGCTCGAAACCGCCGCCCAGCGCGTAGCCGTGCACCCGGGCGACCACCGGCTTGGCGAGGGTGAACCGGTCGGTCAGCCGGGGATGCCCCGGCTGCCCCCGGCTGCCGAACGTCGAGGCCGCCACGCCCGCGTCGTTCAGCAGCGCGCGTTCCTTGAGGTCCTGCCCGACGGAGAACGCGCGGTTGCCCGCTCCCGTCAGCACCACCACCCGGACGTCGTCGTCGGCCTCGACGTCGTCCCAGATCCCGGCCAGCTCCTCGTGCATCCGCCGGTTCATCGCGTTGAGCACGTCCGGCCGGTCCATCGTCACGTACGCGACGTGGTCCTTCTTCTCGTACCGCACGCTCATGCTTGCCTCGCCGCGAACCTGCCGACCTTGCCGAGCACATCCGCGCCGTAGATGCGCAGCGCCTGCTGCAGGGCGAACTCGGCCAGGTACCGGGCGAACTCCCCCGGCGGTTCCTCGGCCAGGTTCATCATGCGCCGGTTGGCGAGCACGGCGTCCCCGTCGAGACGGGCGAGCGCGGCGTCGATCGCCTCGTCCAGCTGCTCCGGCGGGACGACCTCGTCCACGAGGAACCGCGCGTCCGGCTCGTCCGCGCGGATCCGGCGCCCGCCGAGGATCACCTGCCGGGCCACCCGCGGCCCGGTGAACCGGGTGAGCCGGAAGTTCGACGCGCCGGGGATGATCCCCTCCTGCGCCGCGGGCAGGCTGAAATAGGCGTCGGAGGCCGCCAGCACGTGGTCGAACACCAGGAGGAGCTGCGCCCCGCCGCCGATGGCGAACGAGTCGACGGCCGCCACCCAGGGCTTGTCGGTGAACCGGGAGTGCCACGAGCCCTCGGTGCGCACGCCGCGCACGATCTTGTGGAGGTAGCCCAGCTCCCGCCGCAGCAGGAAACCGACGAGCGGGATGCCGCCCGAGCTCAGCTTCTTGAGGTTGATGCCCGCGCAGAACACCCGCCGCCCCCGGTAGCGGGGATGGCTCATCTCGCCGCCCCGCAGCAGTCCGATCCGGACGGACGGGTCGAGCAGCGTCAGGTCGACCGCGGTCTCCAGGTCGTCGACCTGCTGGGCGTCCTCGGCGTTCAGGCAGTCGTCGCGGCACAGGGTCAGGTGCGCGACGCCGTCGCGGCGTTCCAGGCGGACAGCCGCCATCTCGACGAGGCCGGTGCCGGCGAACTCCGGAAGCAGCTCCAGTGCCCGGGGAGTGGGCCGGAGCATGGCGTCGAGCAGGTGCGGGCCGGCCTTCGGGGCACGCAGGACTCCGCGCAGGAAGATGCCCTGGTCGATCTCGCGCCCTTCCTTCTCCGCCTGCGGCCGCGCGCGTTCGGCCGCCATCTGCTCGTCCGTGGGCACCAGGCCGGGACAGACCCGGGCGGCGGTCCGGACCAGTTCGTCGAGGCGCAGGTACCGGGTGCGGCCGTCGGTCAGCTCCGCGTAGAGCTCCTCGGCGTGCGCCTCCATGTACTCCGCGCGCATCGCCCTGACCTCGTCCAGCGCCACGGCCGCGGCCTCGCGCTGCGCGGCAGTCCGGGCGGGAGGCAGCGGCAGCTCGGCGAGCAGGTCGTCCACCCGCCGGGCCGCCTCCGCCAGCGCCGCGCGGCTCCCGGTGAGGATTTCCGTTGTCACGACACGGTTTCCCGTCGCAGGACCCGGTCCGCGGCGGCCAGGTGCGCACCGAGCGCGTCCTCGAACGCGGTCGAACCGGCTTCGAAGATCAGCTGCCTGCGGATGGCCAGATCAGCGCCACTCAGGGCACCGGCCGTCTCGGCCAGTTCGGCCAGTGTCGCCGCCGGGTCCTCGGACACCTCGTCGACCAGGGTGAGCGCGAGCGCCCGGCCGGTGTCGATCGGCACGCCGAGCAACACGGCCCGCCGGACACCGGCCGCCCCGGCCTGCCGGGTGAGCCGGTGCACGGTCATCCCGGGCCAGGTGGCGCCCCCGACGCGCGCGAGCAGCAACCGGGTGCCTGGCGCGGCTATCCGGATGTCGGCGGCGAGCAGGAGGTCCAGTGCCGTGCCGGCGCAGTCGCCGGAGGCCACGGCCACCGTGACCCGGCCGAGCCGCTCGAACCGGCGCACCACCCGTTCCCACTTGGAGACCAGGCCGACCGTCAGCTCCTTCGCCCAGCCCGCGGGCGGGACACCGGTGACGTGCACCGTGACCAGGCCGTTGTCCCGGTCGTCCTCCGCGCGGTCGCAGAGGTCGTCCACCTCTTCGACCGACGCGGCCGAAAGCGGGCGCGTGCCGTCGATGCGCAGCACCAGTTCCCCGTTCACCATTGGATCAACGCCATTTCGATCGAGGAGCCGGGCCCCATGGTCATGAGCACGCCGTAGTCGCCGTGCCGGGTCACGCCTTCCGCGGCGAGCCGCTCGTAGGAGAACAGGAAGGAGCCGCTGGAAAGGTTTCCGTAGTCGCGCAGCACACCGGTGGTGTGGCGGACGTCGTGCCGGCTCAGGCCGAGGTTGACCACCACGGCGTCGATCACCTTCTTGCCGCCGGAGTGCACCAGCCAGTGGGCGATGTCGCTGCGGCGCAGCCCCGTCCCGGACAGCAGCCGGTCGAGGACGGTTTCGGCGTGCGCCCCGACGACGTAAGGGATCTGCGGGTCGAGGAAGAAGCTGAACCGGTCCTGGGCGCGGTCCCAGTCGTAGCGCATCGCGTCCATCGCCTCGGTGATGAGGTAGCTCGCGAACTTCAGCACGCGCGGCCCGGCCACCCGCCCGCCACCGGAGACGACGGCGAGGGCGGCGGCCCCGTCGCCGAAGAGGCTGTTGACCACCGCCGTCCGCATCGTGCCGTCGAGAACGTAGGCGGCGGAACACGCTTCGCTGCACAGGACGACGCCGAGCTCACCCGGGTGCGCCGCCGACCAGCCCGCGACCACGTTGAGCGCGTTCAGGCCCGCGTTGCACCCCATGCCCACGATGTCGGAGCGGCTGCAGTGCGGGTCGATGCCCAGTTCGCGGATGATCAGCGCGCTCAGGCCGGGAGTGAGAAAGCCGGTGGAGGTGACGCAGCACAGGTGCCGCAGGTCGGACAGGCTCGCTCCCGCCGAGCCCAGGCAGTTCTCAAGTGCCCGGCACCCCATGTCGACGGCGGTCTTCTTGTGCTTGTCCAGCAGGTCGCCCTGCGGTTCGGGTACCCGTTCGCCGCCCGGCCCCTCGGGCGGCAGCGTCAGGAAACGCCGCTCGATCGCGCTGTTCAGGAAGACCGAGCGGACCTTCGGATCGGCGATGCCGAGGAGGTCCAGCAGCTCGGTCTGGGAGTAGGAGGTGGCGGACACGGCGGTGCCCACGCCGGCGAAACCGGTGATCTCGGTGAGTCCGGTGAGGACGGACAGCTCCTCGGCGGACGCGATGCTCGTCGTCATCGGTACATCCACCCCCAGGTCCTGAGCTTGCTGCGGAGTACCTGCCTGATGCGGGTCGTGCCCATGAATCTCTCCTTTCGCGGATGCAAAAACTCACCTGCCGAATGCCAGCAGCACGCTTCCCGTGTCCGTCGGATATCCCAGGTAGCCCGACTGCACGTAGACCATTCCGTGCGCGACCACCGCGCCACCACCGGCGCCCGAGATCGCGCTGCCCATGCCCTCGACCCCGTTGACGCCGGTGAAGGTCTGGATCGTGTCGTACGTCCACAGCACGCGACCCGTCGCGGAGTCGTACGCCCGCAGCTTGCCGTCGCTCGAACCCTCCCAGACGAGACCGGGACTGCTGGTCGCGGCGGGCCCGTGTTCCAGGCTGCAGCTGCCGGGGTACTGCGCCGCGCCACCGGTGGTGCAGCCGTCCGCCGGGTTCGGCGTCTGCCACACCACGTCGCCGTTGACCGGGTTCACCGCGAACAGCGTCCCCGGGTCGGCGCGGTACGACGAGACGTAGAGCCGTTCGCCGTCGTAGCTGGAACCCCACTGGAGACCGCCCTGGCCGATGCCCCCGGGCGGGTCCGGCACCCCGAGCTGGCGGCGCCACACGACCTGGCCGGTGCGCGCGTCGAACATGTGGTAGACGCCCGACTTCTGGCCGACGCCGACCAGCGTGCGGTCACCGACCCGGAAGACGTTCGGCGTGGCACCGATGTCGTAGTCCAGCGCGGTGCCGTCGGCGAGCCCCGGGCAGTAGCCCTCCGCGTCCGGGTCCATGCACAAGACCCGCCACGTGTCGGACTTGGTGACCTGGTTCTTCCACCGCACCCCGCCGGTGCCCGCGTCCAGAGCCAACAGGGTGTCGAAATCGCCACCGCTGCCGGAATAGTTCTGGCCAGTGCCGACGTACAGCGTGCCGGTCCGCGCGTCGATCACCGGTGAGCTCCACACACCCGCGCCCGACGGCTCGTACTTCGCCGCGCCACTCGGCCAAGTGCCGGTCTGCTGCGGCTGCGGCACCGTGTAGTACCGCCATTTCAGCTCACCGGTGTTCACGTCGAGCGAGTCGAGATGACCACGGAACCTGCAGCACGGGTAGTTCTCGCCGCCCCGGTTTTCGTTGCTGGAAACGCCGACGTAGATGCGTCCTTTGTAGACGATCGGCGCGCTGGAGACGACGGCGGACGGGTCCGGGTCGATACGGGTCGCCCACGTCAGCGTGCCGGTACGGGCGTCGAGCGCGTACAGGTAGCCCCGCGCGTCACCGAAGAAGACTCTGCCGCCGGACACCGCCGGCCCGTCCCGCACGATCGCGGTGCCCGCGGGGTCGACGGACGTCAGGTCGAACTCCCACTTCGCGGCGCCCGTCCGGGCATCGCGGGCGTAGAACTTGCCGTCCGGGCCACCGAAGTAGATCGCGTCGCCGGCGACAGCCGGCTCGCTGCGGTTCTGCGCGCGGACCTCCGGGTAGACGAAGGCCCACTTCAGCTTCAGGTTCCCGACGTTGCCGGGGTTGATGCGGTGCTCGGCCGAGGCGAACCGCGAACCGGCGAGATCCTTCTGCCACGTGGCCCAGTCACCGTCACCGGTGAACCGCTCGGCCGCCGAAGCACCACTGGCCAGCGTAACGGCCAGCACGAGGGCGAACCCGGTCGCGAGCAGTTTTCTCAAGCGTGACACCACGACCAACCCCTCCAGAAGTAGCACGTCGAGCTTCCCACCGGTCACCGCGTATGTCGATGCGACTACGGTTGCGCGGATCGCTGCTCGTCCTGACTCGTCGCCGGTGGCGCGCTCCACGCCCGGTGCTCGTTCTCCCGCACCTGTTCCTCGGCGGTCTGCTCCACTTTGGACATGGCGAACCGCAGGATCGGCGGCGCCATCAGCGAGGTGACGATCGCGACGAGGATGACGATGGTGTAGACCGCCACGCTGAGGATGCCCAGCCGCAGACCCACCATGGCCACGACGACCTCGATGACGCCGCGCGAGTTCAGCCCCGCGCCGAGCGCCATCCCCTCCCACTTGTTCAGGCCGCTCAGCCGCGCACCGGCGTACGCGCCGGCGAACTTGCCGGCGATGGCGAGGACCAGCACCGCCAGCCCGGTGAGCAGCACCTGCGGGCGGACCAGCGCGGTGAGGTCCATGCGCAGCCCGGCCGTGGCGAAGAAGATCGGCGCGAACCCCGACAGCACCACGGTGCGCAGCGGGGCGAGCTTCGCGAGGTCCACCTTGGCGGCCGTGCCGATCAGGATGCCGCAGACGAACGCGCCGAAGACCGCCTCCAGGCCCAGCGCCTGCGTGCCCGCTCCGGCGAGCAGGATCAGCACCGTCGCGGTGGCGATGGTGAGGCCGGAGTCGCCGGACTTCCCGGCGACCCGCAGCGCACCCCGGACCAGCGGGCGGCCCAGGGTCAGTGCGAAGGCGATGATCGCGAACAGGTAGGCCAGCGACACGAGCACGGTGCCGGTGGTCGCCGCGTGGACCGCCATCGCGCTGACGACCGACAGCATGAACCAGCCGACCGCGTCGTCGATCATGCCCGCGGTGAGCGTGAGCTGCCCGACGTTGCGGTGCAGCAGTTTCATGTCGATCAGGGTCTTCGCGATGACCGGGATGGCACTGACGCACATCGCGACCCCGAGGAACAACGCGAAGACCGTGCTGTCCGTGCCGTCCGGCACCAGCACCCTCGGCAGGACGTAACCCGCGCCGATCCCGAGGCCCAGCGGGACGACCAGGCCGCCGAGGCTCACCCCGGCGGCCGTGACGCCGCGGCGGCGGACCAGCTTCATGTCCAGGTGCATCCCGGTGAACCCGACCAGCAGCACGACGCCGATCTGCCCGACGGCGTCGAGCAGGTGGTACTGCTCGACGACGGCCGGGAACAGCCAGTCGTGCAGCCCCGGCGCGGCCCAGGCCAAAAAGGACGGTCCGAGCACCGCCCCGACGAACAGCTCGCCGACGACCACGGGCATCCCGAGCCTGCCCGCCAGCCGGCCGAGGGCGACGGCGAGCAGGAGCAGCAGGCCGACCTGGAGCAGGAAGATCAGGAGACTGTGCGCGGCGATCGGGGCGATCGGCGCACCGGCCGAGAGAAACATCGTCCTCCTTCACGGGACGTCCGGGGACGTCCACCCTCGCGGGCGGGCATCCCCGGCGTGTCACAGGCCGAACGCCAGCAGCACGCGCCGCTGTCCCATCCCGTATCCGGGGAGGTAACCCGACTGCACGTAGACCATCCCGTGGGAGACGACCGCGCCACCGCCGGTTCCGGAGATCGTGCTGCCCATGCCCTCGACCCCGTTGACGCCGGTGAAGGTCTGGATCGTGTCGTACGTCCACAGCACGCGACCCGTCGCGGAGTCGTACGCCCGCAGCTTGCCGTCGCTCGAACCCTCCCAGACGAGGCCGGGACTGCTGGTCGCGGCCGCTCCCTCTGACAGGGAGCAGACGCCGGGATACTGTGCCGCGCCACCGGTGGTGCAGCCGTCCGCCGGGTTCGGGGTCTGCCACAACACGTCGCCGTTGACCGGGTTCACCGCGAACAGCGTCCCCGGCTTGGCCTGGTACGTGGAGATGTACAGCCGTTGGCCGTCGTAGCTGGAACCCCACAGGATGCCCATGTCGCCGCCACCGCCGGGCCCCTCCGGCACGCCGAGCTGGCGGCGCCACACGACCTCGCCGGTGCGCGCGTCGAACACGTGGTAGACGCCCGACTTCTGGCCGACACCGACCAGCGTGCGGTCACCGACGCGGAAGATGTTCGGGGTCGCGCCGATGTCGTAGTCCAGCGCGGTGCCGTCGGCGAGGCCCGGGCAGTAGCCGTCGGGATTCGGCTGGGTGCATTCGGTCCGCCACGTGTCGGCGTGGGTCACCTGGTTCTTCCACCGCACCGCGCCGCTGCGCGCGTCCAGGGCCAGCAGGGTGTCGAAGTCGCCGCCGCTGCCGGTGTAGTTCTGGCCGGTGCCGACGTAGAGGGTGCCGGTCCGCGGATCGATCACCGGCGAACTCCACACCCCGGCACCCGACGGCTCGTACTTCGCCGCGCCACTCGGCCAAGTCCCGGTCAACTGCGGCTGCGGCACCGTGTAGTACCGCCATTTCAGCTCACCGGTGTTCACGTCGAGCGAGTCGAGGTGGCCGCGGAACGTGCAGCACGGGTAGTCCCGGTCGACGATGTTCTCGGTACTGGACACACCGACGTAGACACGTCCATTGTAGACTATCGGCGAGCTGGTGACGCCGGCGTACGGGGTCGTGTCGATGCGGGCCGACCACCGCAGCGCACCGGTGCGGACGTCGAGCGCGTAGAAGTAGCCAGCCGCGTCGCCGAAGAAGACCTTGCCGTCGGACACCGCCGGCGCGTCCCACACGACCGGGCGCGTGTCGGGGTTGACGGTCGTCAGGTCGAACTCCCACTTCGCGGCGCCGGTCCGGGCGTCGCGGGCGTAGAACTTCCCGTCCGTGCCACCGAAGTAGACCGTGTCGCCGACGACCGCGGGCTCGCTGCGCGCCATCGCGCCGACCTGCGGATAGACGAACGCCCACTTCAGCTTCAGGTTCCCGACGTTGCCGGGGTTGATGCGGTGCTCGGCCGAGGCGAACCGCGAACCGGCGAGATCCTTCTGCCACGTGGCCCAGTCACCGTTGCCGGTGAACCATTGCGCGGCCGGTTCCGCGGCCGAAGCACTGCTCGCCAGCGTGGCCGCCAGGACGACGACGGCCCCGGCCGCGAGCACTTTTCTCAGGCGCGACAACACCGGCAACCCCTTCCAGAACCCGATCTGCCTGACATGTCGATCTCCTATCGGTCGCCGCGTGCCGCCCGGGTGCGGCACCGTCCAACTGACGGCCTCCGTGGTTGGACACCACGGAGGCCGCCGCTGTCGATCATCGCTGGACGCCGAGCTCGCTCTGCCCGGTCCGTTCCAGCTCCACGGCCTCGTACAGGGCCTTGATGTTGGAGCTGCCGAAGGTCTCCGCCCCCTGCCGCTCGATGACTTCGAAGAAGAGGGTCCGGCGCGGGTGGGTGGACGCGGTGAAGATCTGGAACAGCTGACCGCCGTGGTCCGCGTCGGCGAGGACGTTCGTCGCCCGCAGGTCGTCCAGCGTGTGCGTCGCCAGTTCGAGGCGCTCGCCGAGCAGGTCGTAGTAGGTCTCGGGGGTGTTGAGGAACTCCACCCCGCGCTCCGACAGCACCTTGACCGCGCGCACCGCGTCCTCACTGGTGAAGGCGATGTGCTGGACGCCGGGACCGTGGTGCTCCTTGACGAAGTCGTCGATCTGGCCGGGGTCGGCGCTGCGGTCGGGCTCGATCAGGGTGAAGGTCACCGTTCCCGGTGCGCTCTGCACCACCGTGGAGTTCATGGCCTGGGCGCCGACCACGATGTGCTCCTCGAAGATCTGCCGGAACCCGAACGCCCGCTCGTAGAAGGCCACCGTGGGTTCGAGGTCGCCCGCGTCCAGGCAGACCGCGAAGTGGTCCATCCCGAGCAGTCCCGCCTCCCGCCTGCCCCGGCTCACGGGCGCGGGGGCGGGCGCGTCGCGCTGGACCAGCGTGTGCACGACGTCGCCGAAACCGCCGACGGTGGCCGTGACGACCGGCTCACCCGGCTCCGCCGCGTGCCGCTCCGGCTCGCGCACGGGCTGCGCCCCGGCCCGCACCGCGGCCTCGAAGGCGCCGGCCACGTCCGGGGTGCCGAACGCGATGTCGGCCACTCCCTCGCCGTGCGTCTGCAGGTAGACGGCCCCCGCGTGGTGGTCCGACGTCGGCTCGGTCAGCACCAGCGTCATCGGCCCCTGCCGCAGGGTGACGCTGCGGTGGTCCGCCGACCGGCTGGTGCCCGCGACGGCGAAATCGTACCTGTCCACCCAGCCGAACGCAGCCACCTCGAGATTCTCCACGTACATCCGCACGTGGTCGAGCTCGAAATTCTGGGAAGTCGTTGCTGGAGTCAAGGCACTCCTCCATGGGAAATGGGTTCTGGGCTTGGCCCCAGAATGGCGACGAGATGAATGCGCGGCAACACCGTCCACTGGACACCGCGTCCACCGATCCTGCTTGACACCCCTGGCAGGACAAGGAAATCTCAGTATTCATGGATCCTGACGTCCTGTCCAGCTCCCTGAGCGCGGAAACGCTCCACGGGTCACTCACCGATCCGGCCATCGCGTCGATGAATTTGCTGAACGAGTTGGTCGAAACCTATCCGCTCGCCATTTCCATGGCGGCCGGCCGGCCGTACGAAGAATTCTTCGACATCCGGCTCATCCACGAATACCTCGACGCCTACTGCGAGCACCTGCGCCGGGACCGGGGAATGGACGAGGCCGCGGTCACCCGCACGCTCTTCCAGTACGGCACCACGAAGGGTGTCATCACGGATCTCGTCGCCCGCAACCTCGCCGAGGACGAGCACATCGACGTCGCGCCCGAGTCCGTGGTGGTCACCGTGGGCTGCCAGGAGGCCATGTTCCTGGCGCTGCGCACGCTGCGGGCCGACGAGCGGGACGTGCTGCTCGCCCCCGCCCCCACCTACGTCGGCCTGACCGGGGCGGCGCTGCTCACCGACACCCCCGTCTGGCCGGTCCGGTCGACCGAGCACGGCATCGACCCCGAAGACCTGGTCCTGCAACTGAAACGCGCCGACGAGCAGGGCAAGCGGGTGCGGGCCTGTTACGTGACCCCGAACTTCGCCAACCCCACCGGCACGAGCATGGACCTGCCCGCCCGCCACCGGCTCCTCGAAGTCGCCGCGGAGAACGGCATCCTGCTGCTGGAGGACAACGCGTACGGGCTCTTCGGGACGGAACGCCTGCCCACGCTGAAGGCGCTCGACCAGTCGGCGAGCGTGCTCTACTTCGGCTCCTTCGCCAAGACCGGCATGCCCGGTGCCCGGGTCGGCTACGTCGTGGCGGACCAGCCCGTGGCCGGGGGCGGGCTGCTCGCCGACCAGCTGTCGAAGCTCAAGGGCATGCTCACGGTGAACACCTCCCCCATCGCGCAGGCGGTGATCGCCGGCAAGCTCCTCCTCAACGACTTCAGCCTGACCAGGGCCAACGCCCGGGAGACCGCGATCTACCAGCGCAACCTCCACCTCACGCTCGCCGCACTCGGGCGGCGGCTCGGCGGGTGCCCCGGAGTCTCCTGGAACACCCCGACGGGCGGGTTCTTCATCACGGTCACCGTGCCGTTCGCCGTCGACGACGCGCTGCTGGAGCACTCCGCCCGCGACCACGGCGTGCTGTTCACCCCGATGCACCACTTCTACGGCGGCAAGGACGGGTTCCACCAGCTCCGGCTGTCGATCAGCCTGCTCACGCCGGAGCTGATCGAGGAGGGCGTCGCCCGGCTCGCCGCGCTCATCACGGCGCGCCTCCCCTGACACGCGGCACCACCGCCCGGCGGCAGGCCGGGCGGTGGTGCGGCGGGCAACTGCGGATCAGCCGCCCGCGCCTGGTTTGCCCGGCGCCGGTCTCACCGGCGTTTTCCCTGACACCGGAACGGTTTGCCCCTTGCCGGACGCCGGCCCGGCGTTGGCGTCGACGGAATTGCCGGAGTAGTCCGGGTCGAGCACGGAGACGGCGTACGTGGCGGGCGCGACCAGCATGGCCGCGACACCGGCGGTGAGCGCGGCCGTGACCAGTGCGGCGGGGGCGTTCCGGCCCGCTCGCACCAGCACCAGCACGACGAGGGCGGCCGCACCGAGCGCGAGCGCGCCCCACAGCAGCCACGGCAGGAAGTGCGGGAAGTCGGACCACAGCCAGGCCGTCCAGGCCAGCTCGGCCGCGATCGCGGCCGGCAACAGCCACGCCTGCCTGCCGCCGCGCCGGAACGCCCGCCACGACAGCACGATGCCGAAGCCGGACAGGGCGGCGACCGCCGGCGCGAGCGACGCCACGTACGCCGTGTGCGGGACAGTGGCCACGCTGAACACGAAGACGAAGGTCAGCAGCCACACCCCCCACATGAGCACCCCGCCGCGCACCGGATCGGCACGGTCGGCCCGGCGCCACCGCCACAGCCCCCAGACGAGGGCCAGCAACGCGAGCGGGTACAGCCAGCCGACCCCGACGCCGAAGTAGCCGTCGAACAGCTTGTTCCAGCCCCTCGGGTTCTCCCTGGTCTCCACCTTCGTCGGGTCCTGCCACGGATTTCCGTCCATGGCGGGGTGGATGTCGAGCAGGGTCGGCATGGTCGGGTCGGCCCTCGGGCCGGTGAACTTCTCGGCGCCGGGCAGGTCGATGCCCACCCGCGAGAGCCCGTTGTACCCGAACACCATCGCGGCGGCGCTGTCGTTCGTGCTGCCACTGATGTGGGGCCGCTCACCGGCGGGGGTGAAGGTGTAGAGCGCGACCCACGACAACGACACCGCCAGCATCACCACCCCCGCGACCGCCAGGTGCTTCAGCCGGCGGCGCAGCCCGATCGGCGCGGTCAGCAGGTAGCCGGCCGCCAGCGCGGGCAGGATCATCCACGCCTGCAGCATCTTGGTCTGGAACCCCACCCCGACCCACACCCCGGCCCACACCAGCGACCGCAGCCGTCCCTCCAGGACGGCCCGCTGGTACGCGTCGGCGGCCAGCACCAGGCACAGCACCAGCGCGCCGTCGGCCATGGTGTGGCCGAACATCGACGCGGCGACGGGGGTGAGGGCGAAGATGCCGGCGGCCAGCAGACCGGGCACCACGCCCGCCCACCGCCGCACGACCCGGTACAGCACCAGCACCGAGAGCACGCCCCAGATCACCTGCGGCAGCGCCAGCGACCACGGGTGCAGGCCGAAGATCCGGACCGAGATGGCCTGCGGCACGAACGCCCCGGCCAGCTTGTCGAGTGCGTATGTCGCCTGCGGATCCACGGTGCCGTAGAAGAACGCTTTCCAGCTCTCGGCCATGCTGTTGGCGACGTTCGAGTACAGCATCGCGGGGAAGCTGAGCCGGGGCAGGTTCCAGGCGTAGAGCACCAGCGCGACCGCCGCGATGCCCAGCAGCACCGGCCGGGCCCACCGCGGCTGGTCCGCCGGGGAACGCCACACCGCCCAGCGGGGGGACCCGCGTTCGGGGAGGGGGTCCCGGGACGGCGACGGAAGATCAGCGAGCACTTCGGACACTCGGCACCTCCGGGCGTGCTACGGCGGGGAAGACGGTTTCAGCGGTCGAGCATCGACCTGACGAGTCGGCGCTGCTCCGGCTGCCGCGCCAGCCGGTCGAACTCGGGCAACCGCTCCGGCGGCGTCCACGCCCGGAGCATTTCGAGGAACTTCTCCTCCACCAAGGGCGCCGCGTAGTGCGTGTCGGCGTAGCGCGCGAGACGCGGCGCGCGATCGCGTGCCTCGTCGACGAGGACGCGGAAATCCTCGCGCGAAAGGCTCTCGAAGTCGTCCACGAAAACGAGATCGGGGAAGATGTCGTTCGTGGCGCATTCGGCTCGCCGGGTGAGAGTGGGCACGCCGAGCCCGACGGCTTCGGAAAGCATGCGTCCCCAGGAATCGCTGACCGAGTTCACCAGCATGACGTCGATCGCCTGGTAGAAGGAACACATCCACTCCCACTGGCGGTACCGGCCGACGTGGATGTGGATCCGGTCGGACGTCTCCACCCCGGCCGCCCGCTCCCAGCGCCGCCGGACGACGTCCTCGGTCAGGCCGGGTTCGCTGGGGATGACACAGCAGAAGAGATGCGTGCCCGGATCGCGCACGGTGCGGAGGAACCACACGGCGATCTCGTCGATGCCCTTGGCCGGGTGCAGCATGCCCCCCGCGCCCAGCAGCGTGTCCGAGGGACCGAGGTTCAGGCGAGCCCGCAGCGTGGCGCCGGACGCGTCTTCGGCCGGCGTTTTCTGGGCTATGGGAACGAGACCGACGTCGAGGTCGCAGAGCAGCGGAATGTCCTCGTGCAGCAGCAGGCGATTCCGTTCCGTGAACGTGTACGGATGTATCCGGTGCCCGAGGTCCAGCAGTTCCTTGGTGTAGGACATCGGCTGCGTACCGGGAGACGTCGGCACCCGGTCGTACGTCGTGCTGTTGCCCCAGTGCTCCAGTTTCCACAACACGAGCTGCCCCGGCGGCAGGTGCCGCAACACCGACAGATGCCGCTGGAAGAAGTTCGAGATCCGCAGCCACAGCGGATTCTCCTGGGCGAGACTTTCCGCGATTTCCTCGTCGGTCCGAAGATCCCGGATCTGGTCGAACTCGAGGGCCAGGAGCTGCCATTGTCTCGACATGAATCCAGCCTAGCAAGCAAGGGGCCGCGAACGGTGCAGTCCAAACACGTCACGCCAGCATGACCTCGCCGGCGAAGCCGCCTCCGCCGGGCAGCACGAAGTAGTAGCCACCGCCGAACGGCAGCAGGTACTTCTGAAGCGCCTCACCGGCGAGCCTGCGCTGGACCGTGGCGAAGCCGAGCTCCACGTCACGCTGGAAACAGACGAAGATCTGGCCCGTGTCCGTGCCGGTCCGGCGGTAGGAGTGACCATGGCGCAGGATCCGGCGTTCCCCTCCGGTGTGCGGATAGGCGCGGCGGATGTGGGCGTCGAGTGGGACGACCTCGCCGCCGGGGTCGGCCGCAAAGAGGAACCCATCGTCCTCAATGGACTCGCCGAGCGGCGCTCCGGTGTCCTTGTGCCGCCCGATGACCCGCTCCTGGACTCCGGCCGGCTCCGCGTTCCAGGCCGCCACGGCCACCCGGATCAGCCGCACGACCTGGTACGTGCCACCGGTGCACCAAGCCGGTTCGTCGTCGCCCGGCTGAACCCACACGCACCGGTCCATCAGCGCGGTGTTCGTCGCGTCCGGGTTTCCCGCGCCTTCCGCGAAACCGAGCAGGTTGCGTTGCCCGTGCGTACCGGCCAGCCGCCACCGCGGGGTGAGGTTCGGGAACCGCCTGGCCAGCACCGCCTCCAGTCGCTCCCGGGTGTCCGCACCGACCTGGACGAGCAGGTCACCGTGGCACCACCGGGGATCCAGCACGTCGCCCGGGAAGGACGGCATCGGGGTCAGCCGTCGCGGGCGCTCGACGCCGAACCTGCCGTCGAAGAGCGAGGCCCCCGCGGCGATCGTCACGGACGACCCGGCCACCGGTGCACTCAGCGCGCGGAGGGCTTCGGCGAGCCCTGCCCTGTCCCGTGCCACCGCGTCGAACGCCACGAACCCGGTCTCGGCCGCCGGCGGGGTCACCACGCCGGGCTGGTGGTCCACCACCCGGGGCCTGGGCACGGCGGGCGTCGCGGGACTCGCCGTGCAACCGGCGAGTCCCGCGACGCCCGCGGCGGCCAGCAGGAAAGCACGCCTGTCGACGGCGGCCACGTCATCCACTCCCGAGGACGTAGAGCTCGCCGTTGTTCTGCGCGTACACCCGGCCGCGGGAGTCGAGCGACACGGGCGTGTAGGCCGATGCGATGGTCTTGGACAGGAACACCTTCTCGCGCTGGTGGCCCTGGCTGTCGACGACGTAGAGGTTGCCGTCCTGGGACAGGCCGTAGACGGTGCCGTCCCGGTCGACGGCCGGTGCGCTGATGCACCATTCGAAGCCGTTCGGGTGGTTCCCCTCGTCGACGCAGCTCACGGTGCCGTCCGGAAGCCGTTCGCAGGTCCTGGTCTCGGTGTTGGTGTACGACCACTCCTTGACCAGGCCGGCGTCGAGCCGGGTGACGTCGTACGGCCCGTCGGAGAAGTAGTCGTTGTTCTTGATGTACAGCGAGTACGTGCCGTCGTGGGGGGCCACGCCCGGCGTGATGTCCCAGCCGTAGTCGAAGTTGGCCAGGTAATGGCCAGTGCGGTCGAACTTCATGAGGTGCCCGCGGAGTCCGTTGTAGACGTTGCGCGTCCCGTAGACGACGCTGCCGTCGGGCAGCGCGACCGGTGACGCCGAGCTGCTGTCGTCCACACCGGCGGCCGGCGGCAGGTTGGTGTACGGGTCGACACCGAGCGGTGCCGCGCCCGGGCGGCAGTCGTTCGGGTCGTCGCCGTAGGGGACGAGCACGCCGCAGCCGTCGTCGAGGATGCCCCGCAGCGACGTGGCCCATTTCAGGGTGAGGTCGGGGTTCAGTGCGACCACGTAGCCGTAGTTCCGCCCGCCGCGGGCGTCGTGCGCCCGGCTGATGGTGAAGATGGTGCCGTCCGGGCCGACCGCCGGGGCGGAACTGAGCGCGGCACGCTGCGACAGGCACGGCAGCTGCCCGGGCAGTGTCGGCGAGCCGTCGGGTTGCGGTGGCGGCGGGAACGGCCGTTGCCCCGTGAACTCCTGGTAACACAGGTCCGTGGGCCGGGGCGCACCGGGCACGAGGGTGCGGTAGTCGGCCGTGGTGATCTTCCGGTCCCGGGAGACCCGCACGAGCCAGCCGTGCCCGTCCTCCAGCCCGTCCGACGTCGGCTCGCTCTTCACCACGTCGTAGAACAGGGTGCCGTGCGCGTCGAGCGTGAGCCCGCCGGAGGCGAACGCCACCGGGTCGACGGTGGCACCGAACGGATTGATCCGCGCCACCACCCGGCCGCTGCTCTTGGCGAGCTGGAAGACGGTCCCGCCCGCGCCGGGCACGTAGACGAAGTCCTCGCTCATCGCGGACTGGAACAGGCTCTCCTTTCCGAAGATCCGGCTGGGCTTCCAGTCCGAAGTGAACGTCCACTGGGGAACCAGCTGCCCGCGCTGCCAGTGCAGTGCCTGCAGCGACCACGTCTCCCGCTCCAGGTTGCCGATGTCGTTCCCGCAGGGCGCGGGCCGGCCCGAGCCGGGCGGGTCGCAGCCGACGTACGATCCGCCCTTCCGCACCACGAACACGTTCCCGTCCCCATCCGTGAGCGGCGCGGGAAGGTGCACCGGGAGGTAGCTCCCGGAAGTGGACTCGGCGGCCTCCTGCGCCGCGAAGGGATCGACCACCAGGTGTGTGACCAACCGCAGGTCACGCTCTCCCCCGGTGCACAGCTGCCCGGTGTGCGCGGCGTTCTGGCCCCATTGCGTCCAGTCGCAGCCGGCCCGCTCCTCGGCGACGGGAGCGACCGCGGACGTCGCGGACACGAGCAGCGCGGCGGCGACAACAGCGAAACGCGCGAACATGTCGAACTCCTCCCCAGGACCGCACTATGCGGCTGTTCACCGGGAAAGGCTACGACCGGGCACAGATGTCCGGAATGCGCAAGGAGTGGACGATGCCGGTTTCAGGGTTTGGTGCCGGACACCAGCGCGTGCTCGTACGGCACCTCGGCCGACCGGATGTCGACGCAGCCGACCGACTTGAGCCACGCCACGGCCTCGGCGGCCGGCCAGGCCATCCCGCGCCCGGTGGCCAGGATGTTGAGGTACAACGAAAGCCGGGCGGCGAGCGGGCCGCCGGTCTCGTCGTCCGCGGCCGCGAACCCGTAGATCGAGATCCTCCCGCCGGACGGCAGCACGTCGTACGCCTTGGCCAGCAACATGACGGACTGCTCGGCCGAGAAGGTGTCCAGGACGTGGCTGAACAGGGCGTGGTCGGCGCCGGCCGGGAACGGGTCGTGCAGGATGTCGGCCGGGAGCAGTGCGACCCTGTCGCCGACGTCGGGCATCCGCTGCTGCGCCAGTGCCACGATGCTCGGCAGGTCGAGCAGCGTCACGGTGAGGCCGGGGTTGGCCTGCACCAGGCACGCCGACGTGGTGCCGTCGCCGCCGCCGACGTCGAGCAGGTGCCGGGTGGACCGCACGTCCAGGTGCTCCAGCAACCCCGGCATCGTCTGCAGCGAGAACGCCGACATCGCCGAGTAGAAGATCCGGGCCAGCTCCGCGTCGTGGCCGAGCCGCTCGTACAGCGTGGGTTCCGAGCCGGCGATGGCGTCGAGGGCGTCGTTGGTACCGGCGGACAACGCGGCGGTCATCCTGGCGAACGCCGGGTAGTAGAGGGTCTTCCAGCTGAGCAGGATGTGCCGCCAGCTCTCCGGGCCGTTCTTGCCGAGCAGCTCGGCCGCGACCGGGTGGTTCACGTAGTCGATGCCCCGCTTCTCGACCAGGCCGGTGGTGGTCAGGCCGAGCATCAGCACCCGGAGCTTGTGCGGCTCCATGCCAGTGAAGGCGCCGATCTCCCTCGCGTCGGCGCCGCCGCGCTCGGCCAGGAAGTCGAAGATGTTCAGCTCGATGCCGGAGACCACCGCGTTGAACAGGGCGGGTCCGTTGGCGATCAGCTGGAAACGGCGGTACACCTCGGTGGAGTCGAGCGGTTCGCTCATCTGCGGATTTCCTTTCCATTTACCGCCAACGCGACTCAGCACTGGGCGTACTTGAAGGCGCGGTAGCACGGGCTCGGCAGCATGGCGTCGAACAGCAGGCGGCCCTGCGGGGAGAACTCCGACAGGCGCTTGTTCCGGCCCCAGTCGACGAACACGTTGCCGTTCGGCAGCCGCTGCGCGCTGCCCAGCGCGGTCGACTGGGCGATGCCCGGGATGCTCATGCTGTCCGCGAGCGAGACGGTCCTGCGCTTCTCGTCGACGCGGAGCCACACCACCCGCGTGGGGTGCAGGGTGGCGTACTCGCTGCTGCCGTTGTCGAACAGCCTGATGGTGTGCGGGTTCTCGAAGTCCGCGTGGTGCTGGAAGCCGAACACCGCGTCCTCGGGGACGGAGAACGAGCTGGACTTGCCGCCGAGGCGCCAGATCACCTCGCCGGTGCTCCGGTGCACCTTGTACAGGGCGCTGGTGTTCCGCCCGGAGACGAGCAGGTGACCGTCCGGCGTGCGGCTGATCGAGTTGATGTGGAAGTAGTCGTGGGGCCGGTCGGGTGAGGTGGGGGCCGGGGCGTAGCTTTCGGTGAGCGGGACGTGGTCGAGCGAGTTCCAGCGCCACAACACGGTGCCGGAGGCGATGTCGACCACGTTCGCGTAGCTCTTGACGAGCTGGCCGTCCACCGGTCCGCCGATCCCGGACAGGTCGGCGGTGATCGTCTCGAAGGAGGCGATCAGCGCGGTGTCCGGCCCGGCCATCCGCTGTTCGTGCAGGTCCGGCACGAAGACGCCGGACGGCCCGACCGCCGTGATGGGGGTGTGGTCGCGCTCGGTCAGCACCCAGGAGGGTCCCAGCGCGGCGAACCCGCCACCACCGGAGCCCGCCGAGCCCTGGAACCAGGCGAGCACGGTGCGCCCGCGGTAGCGCACCTGCTGGAAGTGGAAGAACGCGAGTGCGGTCGACGAGTTCGCCCAGAGCGGCGTCCCGGCGGCGTCGGCGATCTCGAGGCCGTTGGGGGCGAACGGCTGACCGGAAAGGCCGTACCAGGTGAAGAAGATCTCCCCGGCCATGGTGCCGGGTTCCTTGCGCAGCACCGTCATCCGCGGCGCGGCGACCTCGTCGGCCAGCGCACTCCCCCGCGTGACGAGCCCGCCCGCGGCGGCCAGCCCCGCGGCACCCGCGGCGCGCAGCATCGACCGGCGGCTGAGACGAGAATCCATGTCCTACTCCCCTACGTGCGGGCTGGATGGGCGGTCAGGCGCGGCATTCGCGCAGGGTCGTCCCGGAGGCGGCGGTGCCGCCGTACCGGCTGGGGTCCACTTCGGAGCAGTGCTCCTCGATCCACGACGTGCGGTCCCGCGCGACGCCACCGGCCTGCGTGCCCTCGCCGGACGGCGCGGAGCTGACGACGAACCTCAGCGTGCCGTCGGCGACCCACGTCCGCAGCTGGTCGACGGACGGGGAGTTGTCGGTTCCCACGAATCCGCCCATCCCGATGACGACTTCGCCACCCGTCGCGCCGATGATGTACGGGGCGGCCGCCATGGCGTCGCCGTCGACGGCGAGGGTGATCGCCGCGCCGGCGCTGTGTTCCCTTGCGTAGCCGAGGATCTTCCGCTGGCCGGCGGTGAGCTCCGCCGTGTCACCCCCCATCGCCGTTCCGCCGCGTTCCCCGCCCGCGGGCTGTGCCTGCCTGCCCGCGGCGACGCGGCCGCCGCCGGACACGCCGGACATGCCGGGCCCCGCGGCGGGAATGGTGCCGGGATCCGCACCGTCGGTCGCCGTCGCCACGGACCACACCCCGGGCGTCAGCAGCACCGCGACCAGTCCCGCGACGGCCAGGCCGCGCGCGAGCACCGGTCGTCCCGGTGCCCGGTCCGTAGCCGCGAGACGGGTCACGACGAGCCCGGCCACCGCGACCACCGTGACCGCGAGAACGACCCACCGCGTCCAGCCGAAGTAGCCGGTGTCACGGGAAGTCAGCACGAACGCCCACGCCCCCGTCACCGCGAGCCCGAGCGGGAGCAGCGACCACCCGGAACCCTCCCCCGCCCGGTAGAGCCGCCAGAACCGCGCCAGCCCGGCCGCGACGATCGCGGCGATCGGCGGCGCCAGCGCCGTCGTGTAGTACGAGTGCCACATGCCGTGCGCGTAGCTGAACACCAGAGCGGTGACCACGAGCCAGCTGCCCCACAGCACCCAGACGGCCCCGGAGAACCGGTCCACGGGCCGCCCGCGCACCATCGCCCGGACACCCAGGACGCCGGACACGACCAGGACCAGCAGGGCGAGTGGCAGCAGCCAGCTGATCTGCCCGCCGGCATCGGCACCGAACATCCGGCCGATCCCGGTCTTGCCCCCTTCGCCGAGTACCCGGCCGAACCCGTCGTGGCCGAGGACGAGCTCCTTCGCCGTGCCGTCGGTGCTGCCGCCGACGTACGGCTTCCGCCCCGGCCACAGGTCCACAAGCGCGACCCACCAGAACGACGACACGACGAGCACGCCCGCCGCGGCCAGCACGTCCAGGATCCGCCGCCTGGCCGGTGCCGCGCTGCCCAGCAGGGAGGCGACGGCGAAACCGGGGACGACCATCCACGCCGCCAGCATCTTGGTGAGGAATCCGCAGCCGAGGAAGAACGCGCACCACAGCAACCACCGCGTGCGTGACCCGCTCTGCCCGGACTGCAACGACCGGGTCAGCGCGTACGCGGCGGCCACGAGCAGCAGCACCAGCAGAGTGTCCGGGTTGTTGTCGCGGTCGATGGCCACCGTGACGGGCGTCAGCGTGAGGATCAGCGCGGCGAGCAACGCCACGTTCTCCCCCGCCCACCGGCGCACCGTCCGGTGCAGCAGCAGCACCGCGGCCACCCCTTCGACCACCTGCGGGAGCAGCAGCGCCCAGCCGTGGAAGCCGAAGACCAGCACCGACACCACCTGCGGCCACAGGCTCATCGGTGGCTTGTCCACTGTGGACACCGGGTACGCGTCGAACGCGCCGAACAGGGAGTTCGTGAAGCTCGACGACATCGACTTCACCGCGGCGGAGTAGAAGCTGTTGCCGAGGTGGCCGTCGGCGATGTTCCACGCATACAGCACCGCGGCGGCCGCGCAGAGCACGCCCAGCGCCCACGGCTGCCACCGCCGCGGGACGCGCGAAGGCGACGCGGTTTCGTGGGTCACCGGGACACCGGCGGTGCCGGACGCCTTCGTGGACAACGTTCCTCCTTGTCGGGAATGGTCGGCGAAAACCCAGCCACGCAGCAGCAGGAACCGCCCCACCGTGCCGATGAGCGACGCGGCGGCCAGTACCACCACCTCCAGCGCCGGCGGCGGGGCGGCGGCGAACGCGTGCAGCCCCAGCAACGCCACCGACGTGAACGCGTAGTACAACCCGAACACGACCAGCCCCTTCAGGTGGTCCCGTTCGGCGTTGCCGCGGCGGCCGAAGAAGGTGAAGCGCCGGTTCGCCTCGGTGTTGAACAGGGTGCACAACACCAGCGCCACCAAGTTCGCCACGAGGATCGGCATCCACTGGCGCAGCACCGCGTACACCACCAGGTTGGCGATCGTCGACAGCACACCGACCACCGCGAACGAGAGAAGCTGCCAGGGCAGCCCCGGCTTCGCCGTGGCGGCCACCGCGTCCGGGTGCTCGGCACGCGGCTCCGGCCGCCGGGGCAGCCCGGGTACCAGTGCGGTGCCCGCGGCCTTCGCCCGCGCCACGCGCAGCAGCCCGCGGAGGTCGTCGCGGACGGTCGCCACCACGTCGACCCGGGTGTCGACGTCCTCCACCCAGTCCACCGGCACCTCGTGGATGCGCAACCCGTTGTGCTCGGCCAGCAACAGCAGCTCGGTGTCGAAGAACCACGCGTCGTCCTCGACCCGGTCCAGCAACGGCCGCACCACTTCGGCCCGCGCCGCCTTGAACCCGCACTGCGCGTCCGAGAACCGCGCGCCGTGCGTCCAGCGGATCACCGCGTTGTAGGCGCGGGAGATGAGCTCCCGCTTCGGGCCGCGGACCGTCCGCGCTCCCGGCGCCAGCCGCGACCCGACGGCGAGATCCGAATGACCGTTCACGAGCGGGGTCACCAGCGGCAGCAACGCGTTCAGGCCCGTCGAGAGGTCGACGTCCATGTACACCAGGATGTCCGCCTCCGACGCGCGCCACGCCTCCCGCAGCGCGTGGCCCCGCCCCTTCCGCTCCAGCCGCACCGCGCTGACCCGCCCGTACTCCCCGGCGAGCCGCCGCGCGAGGTCGAACGTCCCGTCCGTGCTCGCGTTGTCCACGATCGTGATCGTGGCGGGAAACGGGAACTCCTTCCCGAGGAACTCGTCGAGCACCCGCACGCAGCCGGGCAACGCCCGGACCTCGTTGTGGACGGGCACCACTATGTCCACTGTGGTCACAAGAGGTTGTGCCGAACCGTTGTTCCACAACGGTTCTGTCCGGGCTGGTGAGCTGGTTTCGGTGTTGCGGACGGCCGGCCGGGTCTGATCGGCGTGCGGCGTCATGCCGGGTGGTGGGGCAGCCATTTCATCCCGTCGGGTGAGGTCACCAACCCCCCGGGGAACAACGGCGTCTCGGGCTCGGCGTCTTCGCCGAGGGCCGCCGTCATCTGCACCTGGCCGCCCTCCTGCATCGCCTGCCTGATCACGTGCGACTTGTACAGCGGCACCATGCTGCCGTCGTCGGCGCCGGCCATCCGGTCCACCGCCTCGGCGAACTCGGCGCTGCGCTCGAGGATCCGGTCCGACGGCGTCAGCGCGGCCTCACCGGAGGAGACCCCGCCGACCAGGTCCACGAACGACTCGATCTCGGTGTGCTGGTTGTTCGTGACCTTCTTGGCCTGCCAGAAGTACGACTCCTCGTTCACGTTCATCTGGTAGAACGACGTGAGGAACTCGTAGAACACCCCGTACTCGCGGCGGTACCGCGCCTCGAACTCGGTCAGCGCGGTCTTCTCGTCCACGTCCCCGGCGAGCACGCTGTTGATCGACCGGGCCGCCAGCAGGCCGCTGTAGGTCGCCAGGTGCACCCCGGAGGAGAACACGGGATCCACGAAGCAGGCGGCGTCGCCGACGAGGATCATCCCGGGCCGCCAGAAGACCGTCTGGTGGTAGGAATAGTCCTTGCGCACCCGGATCTCCCCGTACTTGCCCGCTGTGATCCGTTGCGCGCCGGAAAGGTAGTCCGAAATCATCGGGCACTCGGCGATCAGGGCGTTGAGCGCCTTCTCCTGGTCACCCTGGATCTTCTCGGCGTCCTCCCGGCGCACCACCGCGCCGACGCTGGTCAGCGTGTCGCTCAGCGGGATGTACCAGAACCAGCCGCTGTCGAACGCGACACTGAGGATGTTGCCCGAGTACGGGGCCGGCAGCCGCTTGCCGCCCGAGAAGTAGCCGAACAGGGCCAGGCTGCGGAAGAACTCCGAGTAGTTCCGCGTGCCGCCGACGGTGGAGTACAGCCGGCTCTTGTTGCCCGAAGCGTCGATCACGAACTTCGCGGACACCTCGTGCCGGTCGCCGCCGGGATCGGTGTAGTGCACCCCGGTGACGCGTCCCTCCGCTTCCAGCACACCGGTGACCGTGCACCCCTCCCGCACCACCGCGCCCTTGCGCTTGGCGTTGTTCAGCAGGATCTCGTCGAACCGCGAACGC
Organism: Amycolatopsis bartoniae; assembly: GCF_014191255.1. Lineage (GTDB taxonomy): Bacteria > Actinomycetota > Actinomycetes > Mycobacteriales > Pseudonocardiaceae > Amycolatopsis_E > Amycolatopsis_E bartoniae. The sequence goes on along the minus strand of NZ_JACHWH010000014.1, from coordinate 1,964 downwards.
TCGACCTGGTAGGCGAACGACGTCGAACCGGTGATCCGCGGGGAGACGGCGAAGGAGAACGTCCACGGCTCCGGACGGGCGCCCCAGCGGAACGTCCCGCCCCGCTTCACCGGGAACCCCGCGTTCGCCAGCTCGTCCGCCACACCGAGCAGCCGGCACACGCCGTGCACCGTGGAAGGCAGCAGCGACTCACCGATCTGGTACCGGGGAAAGACCTCCTTCTCCAGGACCAGAACCCGATGGCCCTGCAGGGCCACCAGAGCCGCCACGGTCGAACCGCCCGGTCCGCCACCCGCCACCACGACATCGAACTCTTCCACTGAAATCTCCTCACATTCCTCTACCAGGTGACCGGCAACTGGTCCGGGCAGTCGATGAACGCGTTGCGGAGCTTGACTTCCTCGACGGGGACAGCCAGCCGCAGCCCGGGGAACCGGAGCCACAGGCTCTGGTACGCCAGGCGCAGCATGGTCCGCGCCACCGCCGCGCCCACGCAGTAGTGGATGCCGTGCCCGAAACCGACGTCCGAGACCGGCTCGCGGTGCGCGTCGAGGACGTTGGGATCCGGCGTCAGTGCCGCATCCCGGTTGGCCATCAGGATCGAGCACAGCACGTACTCCCCCGCCTTGATCAGCTGGCCGTCGACCACCACGTCCTTGACGGCCAGCCGCGGGTTGGGCTGCTGCACCGGCGAGAGGTACCGCAGCAGTTCGCCGACCAGGCGGTCCGCCTGCTCGCGGCCGGCGAAGAGCAACTGCCGCTGATCGGGGTGGTCCAGCAGCGCGAGCACCCCGAAGCCGATCATCCCGGCGACGGTCTCGACACCACCGAGGATCAGCGCCGTGCACAGGCCCTTCAGTTCCTCGTCCGTGACCTCGTCCCCGTGTTCCCGCAGGAGCATGCCGAGGAACCCCTCGTCGGGGTCCTTGCGCTGCCGGGCGATGAGGCCGCTCAGGTACCGGTTGAACGCGGCGCTGTCGGCCGCCCTGGCCTTGTACCCGCGGCTGAGGTTGACGTTCTGCCGGACGCGCCGGACGAACTCGCGCCGGTCGTCGCGCGGGATGCCGAGCAGCTCGCACAGCACCCCGCCGCCGACCGGGTCGGCGAACAGCACCTGGACGTCCGCGGGCGGCCCCGCGGCCTCCAGCACGTCGAGGCGATCCTCGATGAGGCCCTGGATCGCGGGCTCCAGCCGGCGGATCCGGCGGGCCGTGAACTCCGGTGTGAGCATCCGCCGCAGGCGGGTGTGCTCGGGGGGATCGTAGGTCGAGATCTGCCCGACGAACTCCGGCGCCAGTGGTACGTCTTCGCCGCTGAGTGATTCCGCTTCGGACAGTCGCGGCCGGGTCGTGAAGTTCTCGTGGTCACCGAGGATCTTCCGCACCACGTCGTAACCCAGCGCCTGCCAGACGTAGCCCGTGCCCAGCTGGGTGGAGGCGTTCCCGGCTATCCGGATCAGCGGGCCGAGCGCCCTGAGGGCGAACATGTCCGCATGCGGATCGCAGTGCGTCCTCATCATGTAGTTCGCCGTCGGCTGTACGAGGGGGGCGAGCTCGCCGATACCGTGATCCATACCGAGTGGAAGCTCCTTCACCGACCAGGAATGGCGTTTCCGAAAAACTCGCGCAGCCCAATCTTCACCTGTGATCGGGCGGGACGTACAGCACTTCGCGGTGGACAGCTCGGGCGGCCCGCACTCAACCGGCGTATTCGTACTGCTTCGCGTAATGGGCGAACCCGGAATCGCCGTGCACCAGCTCCTGATAGGCGGACTCGATGTCCTCGCCCAGGAATGCCAGGGACTGGCCGTCTTTCCCGTCGCCCAGGAACGAGGGTTTTTCGGCGTCACTCCCGCCCGTCCTCATCCGCTCGTCGTGCTCGGTCCGGTCACCGAGGTGGATGGGCCGCTTTTTGCCGTCGCCCTGCCGGTCGCTCCGCTCCGCCAGTTCACGCATTCGCCCGGG
>NZ_JACHWH010000013.1 GCF_014191255.1 Amycolatopsis bartoniae | reverse complement strand
TGTGTGAGCTGTTCATCGAGGGCGATCACTCCCTTCGCCATGTCTGTGACCAGCTGCGCGGCCAGTTGCTCGCCGGGCAGCGTGGTGTGGTGGGACTCGGCCGCTGCCACGACTGTGGTGGCCAGCGTGGTGGCGCTGCGAACCTTCTGCGAGCGCAGCCATTCTTCGAGTCCTGCTGTGCCGAGTTGGCGGATGGTGGCTGGTGTCTGGACGCGGGTGAGCAGGACCAGTGGCCCGCGGTTGGTCAGATCCAACACACGTTCCAGGGCCGGGCTGATGCCCAGCAGTTGCTCGTGCAGCCGGTTGACCAGGCGGACCCGGTCACCGGTCAGATCACGGCGGCGGGCGACCAGCATCCGCAGTTCCACGATCAGTTCGTCGTCGACGCGCAGCGGGCTCAGGTCTCGGCGCATCCGGGCTTGGTCGGCGATGATCGCGGCGTCTTTCGCGTCGGTCTTGCCCTCGCCCCGGTAGCCGTCGGCGGCGCGGTGGACTTGGTTGCCCGACAGGTAGCACACCTGCTGGCCGTGCGCGACCAGCAGCGCCAGCAGCAACGCGGCGCCACCGGTGCTGACGTCGACGGCCCAGCGCACCTCGTTGGCCAACGCGGTGACCTGGCTGATCAGTTCCAGCAATGTGGTCTCGTCGTTGCGCACCCGCCGCGACAGTTTCCGGTTGCCCTCGACATCGATCACCACGACGTGGTGGTGTTCCTTGCCGATGTCCACCCCGGCCCATGCACGTTCCACTCGCATCTGCCTGCCATGACCAGCATGTTGTCCCGCAGACGACCTCGCCGGCCTATCCCTACGCAGCGATCGGGTCGCAATTCTCAATCAGCGGCCGAGTCGTCACGGAGGCGGCGGGCGGCCAATCGGAGGAAGCCACACCAACGGCAGATGACTGAAAGCCACACCCGCCGCCCCTGGGAGCCCAGACCCTACGACTGGCCCGGGTCACCCAAGAAAGAAGGTAGGGATGACTGAGCACAACCGGATGCCGGGCTTCGCGCTCCAGCACGGCGGGTTCCACGGATCGTGGTGCTGGGAGCGCGTCGTGCCGTTGCTGGAGGCGCCGGCCGTCGCGATCGACCTGCCCGGCCGGGAAGGCGATCCCGCCACCCTGCGCGGCATCACGTCCGCCGAGTGGACCCGCGGCGCGCTCGGCCAGATCAACACCCTGCCGACGGACCGGGTGGTCCTCGTGGCGCATTCCCTCGGCGGCGTCACCGCCCTCAACGCGGCGAAGGTCCTGGGCGACCGGCTCGCGCACCTCATCCTGGTCTCGGCATTGGTACCGGCCGAAGGCCAGACGCCCGCCGAGCTCATCGCCCGCGGCGCGCATCGCGACAGTCTCCTCGACGAGACGGGCCAGTTCGGCGTGCCCCCGATCGAGGCTGTCCGGACACTGCTGGCGAACGACGTACCGGACGAGGCGGAGGCCCTGTACGCCCGGCTCCGGCGCGAGCCCATGGGACCGATCTCGGAGCCGTTCACCCACGATGGATTACCTGCCGTCCCGACGACCTACGTCCGGCTCACCCGGGACAACGCCGTCCCGCCTGCGATGCAGGAACAGATGATCGCCAATCTCCCGCACGAATCGGCCGTGACCGAGATCGACGCCGGGCACAACGTGATGATGAGCCGTCCCGGGCAGCTGGCCGACCTGCTCAATCTGGTAGCCGCAAGCGGCGGGAACCGCGCCACGCCGACGCACCGGGGCTGAGGCCGACACAGGGGGGCTGGGCGAGCCCCTCGGTCTCGCCCAGCCCCGGAAGCCCTTACCGGGCGGACTGCACCTTGGCCACCAGGCCGGGCAGTTCCTGGGCCAGTTCGCCGACCGTCCACCGCGCGTCACGGTCGAGCGCCGGGCCCCGGCTCCACGACTCCACGACGGTGACGTGCCCGCCGCGCACGTAGAACGTGCCGCCGGTGATCGGGCAGTCCGCCGTCGCCAGGTAGGCCACGACCGGCGAGACGTTGGCCGGGTCGTACACGTCGAAGGCGCCGTCGTCCTCGGGTGCGGCCATCAGCTTCTTCACCGAGGGCACCGCCTCGGTCAGGCGGGTGCGGGCGGCCGGCACGATGCAGTTCGACCGGACTCCGTACCGCTCGAGCTCGGTGGCGACGGCCTGCGAGAACATGCCCACGCCCGCTTTCGCGGCGATGTAGTTGGCCTGTCCGGGGTTGCCGAAGAGTCCCGAGCTCGACGAGGTGTGGACCACCGAGGCACGGATCTCCTCACCCGCCTTGGCGCGGTCCCGCCAGTAGGACGCCGCCCACCTCGTGGGCACGAAGTGGCCCTTCAGGTTCACCCGGGTGACGAAGTCCCAGTCCTCTTCGCTCATGTTCACCAGGAACTGGTCACGGAGCGCGCCCGCGTTGTTGACCAGCACGTCGAGCCGGCCGAACGAGGAGACGGCCAGCTCGACGAGCGCGCGGCCGGATTCCCATTCGGTGATGTCGTGCCCGCTCGCGACCGCCTCGCCCCCGGCCGCCCTGATCTCCTCGACGACGTCCGCCGCGGGGTGCTCCGAGCCGCGCTGGAGGTCGTTGACCACCACCCGGGCACCCTCTCGCGCCAGCAGCTTCGCGTGCGCCGCTCCGAGGCCACGCCCCGCGCCCGTCACCACGGCGACCCGCCCGTCGAGACTTCCCATGCTTCGACCTCCTCAAGACTTTGGTCAATTCAGTATACTTAACTAGCTACCCCGACTCAACCTGTCGATGATTCGCCGAGTGATGTCCACGATCACCAAATTATGAATATACTGTTCTGTTATGGCGAGCGACTCATCCTCCGTGGCCCCGGTCCCGGCACTCCCCCGCCCGGACGTGCCTGCCCTCGAATCCGCCCCGAGCAAGCTCGCCGAGCAGGTCGCGCGCCGGCTCGAGGACAAGATCGTCGAGCTCGGCTGGCCCGTCGGCGAGGTCATCGGATCGGAGCCCGACCTGCTCGCCGAGTTCGGGATCAGCCGGGCCATCTTCCGCGAGGCCGTCCGTTTGCTCGAACACCACTCGGTGGCGCGCATGCGCCGTGGGCCGGGTGGCGGGCTGGTGGTGACCACCCCGAACACGTCCTCGGTCGTCCGGGCGGCCGCGCTGCACCTGCAGTTCGACCACGCGAGCCCACGCGACGTGTTCGAGGCGCGGTCGGCGCTCGAGCTCAAGATCGTCGAGCTGGCGACGGAGAACATCGACGAAGACGGCATCCGGCTCCTGCGCGCGACCCTCGACCAGGAGGCGGCGATCCAGGCCTCGGACCGGCTGGGCACCCACGACATCCACCTCGTCATCGCCGACCTCACGGGCAACCCCGCGATGCGGCTGTTCCTGGAGGTCCTCACGAAGCTGACCGTGCCGCCGCGCACTGAAGGAGTCGAGGAGGTGCGCGAGCGCGGCCGCCACGTCCGCCACGCCCACGACCGGATCGTGGAGGCCATCGTCGCCGGCGACGTGGCGCTCGCGCGCCACCGCATGCAGAGCCACCTGGTGGCGATGAGCCGCTACCTCGCGCGACCCGGTACGTCCGGGGAGCACAGCGCCGCGCTTCCCGGCCTGCATCCGGCCGACTGACCGGCCGCCGGTGGCCCGGGTGCTCAGCGCGTCGGGCCGCCGGTGCGCAGCACTCCGGCCGCGGCGAGTTCCTCCCGCTCCGCGGCGGACAGGCCGAGCCCCTCCAGGATCTCGTCCGTGTGCTCCCCGGGCAGCGGCGGCGGGCGGCGCACCGACGACGGCGTCGCGGTGAACCGGGGCGCCGGCGCGGGTTGCGGGACCCCGAACCGCGGCTCGTAGATCCCGCGGTGCCGCACCTGCGGGTGCTCGGTGGCTTCGTCCAGGTTCAGCACCGGCTCGACGCAGGCGTCCCGCCCGGCGAACTCCGCCGCCCACTCGTCCCGGGTCCGGGTGCGGAAAGCCTCGGCCAGCCGCTTCTTCGCCTCGGTCCACAGTGTCCGGTCCTGGTGCGCGGCGAGCATGGCCGGGTCGCCGTCCAGTCCGACGCCGCGCAGCAACTCCTCGTAGAACGTGCGCTCCATGGCGCCGACGCTGACGTACCCGCCGTCGGCGGTCTCGTAGACGTCGTAGTAGGGCGCCCCGGTGTCGAGCAGGTTCGTCCCGCGCGGCCCCCACGAGTCCATCGCCCGCAGCGTATGGACCACGGTGGCCAGCAGCGCGGACGCGTCGAGCATCGCGACGTCGACGACCTGCCCGCCGGCGCCCGCCCGGGACGCGAAGACGCCGGCCAGCACCGAGATCGCCAGCAGCATCCCGCCGCCCCCGAAGTCCCCCACGAGGTTCAGCGGCGGGACCGGCCCGCCGTCCGCGCGGCCGATCAGGTCGAGAACCCCGGACGCGGCGAGGAAGTTGATGTCGTGACCGGCCGTCCGCGCGTACGGCCCGTCTTCCCCCCAGCCCGTCATCCGCGCGTACACCAGGCCGGGGTTCGCCGCGAGACACTCCTCCGGCCCGGCCCCCAGCCGGCTCGTCACACCCGGGCGGAACGGATCGATGACGGCGTCCGACGACCGCACGAGCCGCAGCAGGAGATCCGCGCCGGACTCATGCCGCAGGTCCAGCGCGATCGACCGGCGACCGCGGTTGAGCAGGTCGAGCCGCGGGTCGTACCCGGCGAGCGGCCGGTCCAGTGCGGTGAGCCGGTCGACCCGGATCACGTCAGCGCCCAGATCGGCCAGCACCATCGCCCCGAACTGCGAGGGGCCCTTCGACCCGTGCTCGAGCACGCGAACGCCGCGCAGCGGCGGGGTACCCGGACCTGGCGTGTGCACGGTCAGTCCCGTCGCGTGCCGACGACCGAGACGAACGAGACGCAGTCCCCCGGCGGACCACCGAGGTTGTGGGTCAGCCCGAGCGTGCGCCCGCGCAGATCGATCTGCCGTTCCGCGGGAGCGGCGCCGCGCAGCTGGAGCCAGCACTCGTAGAGCATCCGCAGCCCGGACGCGCCCACCGGGTGCCCGAAGCTCTTGAGGCCCCCGTCCGGGTTCACCGCCAGGTCACCGTGCAGGTCGAACCGTCCGGCGAGGACGTCCTTCCAGGCCGAGCCACGGGCGGAGAACCCGAGGTCCTCCATGAGCACCAGCTCGGTCGGGGTGAAGCAGTCGTGTACCTCGGCGAGTGCGAGCTCCCGGGCCGGATCCTCGACCCCGGCCTGCGCGTAAGCCTGCTGTCCCGCCGCCACGACCTCCGGGAAGGTCGTGAAGTCGTACTCCGTGTCCCGCTGACCGGACCCGTCGCCCGCGACGAGCGCCAGACCCTTGACGTACAGGGGATCGGGCCGCCGGGACGGCGCGTCCTCGCCCCGGACGATCACCGCGGCCGCGGCGCCGTCGCTGACCCCGGAGCAGTCGAACACCCGCAGGTCGCCGGCGACGCGGGGGGACCGCTCGATCGTCTCGGCCGCGACCTCCTTGCGGAACTGGGCTTTGGCGTTGCGCGCGCCGTTGAAGTGGTTCTTGGCGGCGATGTGGGTGAGGACGCGCCGCAGCTCCTCCCGCGACACGCCGTGGCGTTCGGCATAGGCGGGCACGAGCAGGCTGAAGTAGGCCGGGCCGGTGAGCTCGGTACGCGTGCCATCCTCGGGCACCGGGACCGGCACCAGGCCGGACGTGCCCGCGTCCTTCATCTTCTCCACGCCCAGCGCCATGACCACGTCGTAGGCACCGGCGGCGACGGCGTAGGAGGCGTTGCGGAACGCCTCGGAACCCGTGGCGCAGAAATTCTCGACCCGGGTGACCGGCCGGCCGGCGAGCTTGAGGGGACGGCTGAGCGTGAGCCCGCTCATGCCCGTCGCGCGGGTGCCCAGCCAGAAGGCATCCACGTCGGACAGGGTCATCCCCGCATCTTCGACCGCGGCGAGCGCGGCCTCGACGATGAGGTCTTCGGGGCCGCGATCCCAGAGCTCGCCGAACTGGGTCAGGCCCATGCCGACGATGGCGGCCGCGTCTCGGATGCTTCGCGCAGACATGATTTAAAGATACTCATCTACCCCCCACTAGGGAAGTCAGACCGAGAAATCCTGGACTTACCACCGAGATCCTTGGCTAGTGTCCATAATTTCGTATACTCTAATTGCCCTTACTCCGGCGATCAGCGGAGCGTGACGTGAACGCACTCGTGGCCTACGGGTCCTACCTGCCCCACCATCGGCTCGACCTCACCGACATCGGAGCCGTGCTCGGCACGCCGGGCGGACGTGGGCGGCGCACCGTAGCGGGGTACGACGAGGACACCACCTCCATGGCCGTCGAGGCGGGCCGTGCCGCCCTCGCCGGCTTTCCCCGGGACGAGATCGGCAGCCTCCTCCTCGCGATCGGCGAACCCCCGTACCTGGACCGGACCAACGCCGCCGCGGCGCACGCCGCGCTCCGGCTCCCCGGTTCCGCTCTGGCCATGGACCTGATCGGATCGGCACGGGCGGGAGCGGCCGCGCTGGCGACCGCGGCCACCAGCCCGGGGCCCACGCTGGCCGTGCTGTCGGATCTCCGCGGCGGCCTGCCCGGCGGGGCCGACGAGCGGAGCGGCGGTGACGCGGCGGCGGCCTTCGTGCTCGCACCACCGCGGCCGGACCGGCCCGCACTGGCGGAGGTGCTCGCGACGGCGTGGACCACCGACGAGCTCTTCGACCGCTGGCGGGTGCCTGGTGAGCCGGCATCGCACGTCTGGGAGGAACGGTTCGCCGAAGGTCCTTACACCGATCACGGCCTCGATGTGCTCCGCCGTGCCCTGCGGGAGGCGGGGGTGGAGATCGGCGCCGTCGACCACCTCATCGTCACCGGTCTCCACCAGCGGGCGGCGCGGGCGGTGGCGGCCAGGGCCGGCGCACGCCGCGAGGCGGTGACCGACACGCTCGTCACCCGGGCCGGCAACCCTGGCACCGCGCAGGCCGGCCTCCTGCTCGCCGACGTCCTGGACCGGGCCGGCGCCGGCGAGGTCGTCGTGCTGGTCGTCCTCGGCGACGGGGCGTCCTGCCTGGTCCTGCGCACCACCGCCGCTCTCCCGGACCACCGGGCCCCGGTCACGGTCGCCTCCCAGCTCGAGGGAGGCGCGCCCGTCTCCTACGGGACATTCCTGACCTGGCGTGGCCACCTCGTCCGGGAACCACCGCGCCGGCCCGACCCCCAGCCGACCGCCGCGCCGCCCGCGCACCGCGCGACGCCCTACAAATACGGTCTCGTCGCCGGCCGGTGCTCGGCCTGCGACACCGTGAACATCCCCGCGGAGCACGTGTGCGTCCGCTGTGGAGCGGTCGACACCCAGCAGCCCCACCCGCTCGCCGAACGCGGCGGCCGGGTCGTCACCTTCTCGATCGATCACCTCGCGTTCTCCCCGAGCCCGCCGGTGATCGCCGCCGTGGTCGACTTCGCCGGCGGCGGACGGTTGATCTGCGAACTGACCGACGTCGACCCCGGCGACGTGGTCGTCGGCATGCCGGTGCGCATGACGTTCCGGCGGACCGCCAGCGCCGCCGGGGTGCACAACTACTTCTGGAAGGCCCGTCCGGACGTCACAGCGGTGTCCGGCGAACCCGCGAACACCCAAGCCGCGAGCGCTCACGGCTGACCCGCAGCCCAGTTCCCCACCCCTTCGACGAGGAGAACAACGATGTTGTCCAGAACGTCGCGCCTCACGGCCATCCTGACCGCCGCACTGACCGCGGCGAGCCTGACCGCGTGCGCCGGAGCCGGCCGGCCGGCGACCACCGCGGGCGGGGAGGTGAACCGCGCCGCGACGGTCCGCTTCTCGATCGCGAACCCACCGGTCCAGTTCGACCCGATCGCCTCCCGCAACGAGATCGGCGACGTCACCTACTTCGGCGCCCTGTACGACGGGCTCACCGGGGTCGACCAGAACGGCGGCCTCGTGCCCCGGCTCGCCGAACGGTGGGCGGAGTCCCCCGACAAGCTGTCCTGGGCCTTCACCCTCCGCCCCGGTGCGCGCTTCCACGACGGCGCGCCGATCGACAGCGCCGCCGTCGTCGCCAACCTCGAACGCGCGCTGGCGGCCCGCTCGGCCAACGGTTTGCTGAAGGCCAAGCTCGGCCCGGTCACCGGAGTTCAGGCCACCGGTCCCGCCACCGTGACGTTCACCGTTTCGGCGCCCTACCCCAGCCTGCCCGCCGCACTGGCCAGCCCCGTTCTCGGCATGGCGAGCCCGGCCGCCTTCGCCACACTGGCCACCGCACCGGTCGGCTCGGGGCCCTACAAGTTCGTCTCCCAGTCGGCCAACCGCGCGGTCTACGAGCGCTTCGACGGCTACTGGGATCCGGGGGCCGCCAAGGCCGCCCGGCTCGAGCTCCTGTCCATCCCGGACGGTCCCGCCCGGATGAACGCGCTGCGCAGCGGCCAGATCGACGGGGCGAACGCACAGATCAACCTCTACGCCGACACCAAGGGATTCCAGTCCGACCCCGCCTACCAGGTACTGACCAAGCCGACGCAATCGGTGTTCACGCTGTACCTGAACACCACGCACGCGCCCCTGGACAACCCGGACGTCCGTCGCGCCCTGAACTACGCCGTGGACCGCAACGCCCTCAGCGCCCTGGTGGGCGGCCTGTGCCAGCCCGCGGTCCAGCCGTTCCCGACCGGCCCCGGGCACATCGACGGCGCCGAGCAGCAATATCCCTACGACCCGGAGAAGGCGAAGCAGCTGCTGGCCGCCGCCGGCGCCACCGGGCTCACCCTCGACGGGATCTTCCTGGCCGCCGGGCTGTCCCAGACGCTGGCACCGGCGATCCAGGCGCAGCTGGCGAAGGCCGGCATCAATCTCCGGATCAACGGTGTCAACCAGAACGACGCGCGCGGGATCTTCCGCAGTGGCAAACCGGATCTGATGGTCCACCAGATCAATGGCGAGCTGGACCCGGCGCTGACCCTGGAGAACAACTTCCTCGGCCTGGACAGCCCGGGCGGCGCCTCGCCGGAGATCACCGCCCGCGCCCGGCAGGCCATCGCGGCCCCCATCGGCTCGCCGGAACGCACCGCGGCACTGGAGCAGTTCAGCCGGGCCGTGATCGCCGAACCGGTCCATGTCCACGTGTGCAGCATCCCGAACCTCTTCGCCGGCACCGCCAAACTCGTCGGCCTGGACCAGATGCCGTGGAGCTCGATCACGCTCAACCCCGACATCCGCACCCTCGGCCTGACGAACTGAGGCTCCGGCGGGTGTGCCTGGCGAGCGATCCGCTCGCCAGGCACACCCCTGTTCCGGCCTCAGGACGGGTTCACCTCCGCACCCGCCGTCGACAACCGGTCCGCGGCGTCGGTGTCGACCTCCGCACCGCTCGGGAACCCGGGCATGTCCGCCACCTGACGGTCCATGTGGGACAGTCCGGTGGCGCCGCCGTCGACGGGAACGATCGCGCCGGTGATGAACCCGGCCTGGTCCGACACGAGGTGCGCGGCGGTGTAGGCGATGTCCGACGGAGTGCCGACCCGGCCCTGGTAGTACTTGCGGATCATCGGGCCGAACTGCGGATCGTCCAGCATCGCCCGGATCGCCGGCTCGCCGGTGTCCACGAAACCCGACACCAGGCAGTTCACCCGCACCGAATACCGCGAATAGTAGGCCGCCATCGACCGGGTCAGGCTGACCATGGCCCCCTTGCTGGCGGTGTAGGCGTCGAGGCCGGCGCGCCCCTGCATCGCCGCGGTCGACGCGATGTGGACCACGGAACCGCCGCCCGAGCGCACGATCTCGGGCAGCGCGTACTTGCTCGCGAGGAAGGTCCCGGTGGTGTTCACGCGGAAGATCTGTTCCCAGTCGGCGAGCGCTATCTCGGTGACCGGGCCGTCCACTTTCCACCGGCCCTGCACCCACGCCGCGTTGTTGACCAGCGCGGTCAGCTTGCCGAAACGCTCGACCCCGGCGCGGACCGCGCCCCGCACGTCCTCCTCGACCGTGATGTCCATCGGTACGTACAACGCCTGTCCGCCCGCTTCGGTGATCGTCCGCTCCAGCTCCGCACCCGCGTCGCGGCTGCGGCCGGTCACCACGACCCGTGCGCCCTCGTGCGCGAACAGCTCCGCCATCCGCCTGCCGATCCCGTGGGTCGAACCGGTGATCAGCACGACCTGGTCGTCGAGCCTTCTGCTCATGTCCCTCGCCTCGATCCTTCTTGGTATTCCTTTTTCTTCCCGGTATTCGGAGGTTGTGATGTCCTGTGTGGACGATTTGACGGGCCGGGTCGCGCTGGTCACCGGCGGTGCCGGTGGCATCGGTGGCGGCGCCGCGGCGGAACTCGCCCGCCGTGGCGCCGCGGTCGTCGTGCTGGACCACGCGCAAGCCGGGCCCGCGGACGCCGCCCGCCGCCTTTCCGGCACGACCGGCGCGGAGCTGACCGGGGTCGCCGCCTCCGTCGTCGATCCGGTGGAGGTCGGCGCGGCGGTCACGGCGGTCCTGGACCGGTACGGCCGCCTCGACATCGCCGTCAACGCCGCCGGCGTGCCGGGCCCCCGCGGCCCGGTCACCGGCCTCACCGACGCGGACTGGGACCTCGTCGTGCGGACCCACCTCTACGGCACGATGCACGTGACCCGCGCGGTACTGCCGTCGATGCTCGCGGCGGGCTGGGGCCGGATCGTCAACATCACCTCCTCGGCGGCCTGGGACCCCGGGCCGGGACTGACGCCGTACGCGGCGGCCAAGGCGGGCATCACCGGGTTCACCCGGTCCGTCGCCGCCGAGGTCGGGCAGCGCGGGGTGACCGTCAACTGCGTCGCCCCGGGCCTGACCGCCACACCCGCGGTCGAGGCCAAGTGGCCCGATCCCGAGGACCAGGCCGCGCAGACGCGCCGGCTGGGGTCGGTCGTGCCGCGGTTCGGCCGGGTCGGGGAAATCGCGGTCGCCGTGGCCACGCTGTGCCTCCCGTCAGCCGCCTACACGACCGGGAGCACCGTGCACGTCAACGGCGGTTCCTACATGCCGTGAAGGGTCCCGGCTATCCGCGGCCGAGCGCCGTCCAGCCGTCCGCCCGCACGGCGTCGCCGTCTTCGTCGATGGCGGGCACGTGGCGGTGGACCACGGACCGCAGACCGTTCAGCGGCAACCCGAGCGCCGGCGCGGATCCGGGTTCCTCGCCTTCGTGCAGCATCCCCAGCGACCGGACCAGTTCGTCCTCTAGCGCCTCGTGCGGCGTCCGCACCGGCCCGACCGACACCTCGTGGTCCCGGAGCACGGTCTCCCAGTGGGCCAGCGGACGCGCCGCGATCGCGGACCGCAACATGTCGTCGAGCTCGCCGAACCGCTCCTTGCGCTGGGCCAGCGTGGCCAACCCGGGATCGTCGGCCACGTCGGGGCGCCCGATCGCGCGGCACAGTTCCACCCAGCCCCGGTCCTCGATGGTCGACATCGTGAGGTGGCGGCCGTCGGAGGTGACGAAGACGCCGACCCCCGGCATCCGTCCTCGCGACGGCGTGCCGACCGGGTGCACGAGCCGGCACAGCATGGGGTACATCCACGCCAGCGCCGCGGAAAAGCACGGGGCTTCGATCCGGACGGGCGCTCCCGCCGGCCGGGCGAGCGCCGCGAGGATGCCGATCGTGGCGTACATCCCGGCCGCGTAGTCCGACACCGGGTAGGGCACGTCGTAGGTGGGCCCGCCCTCGCCCGCCAGCACCGCCAGCGCTCCGACGCGCGACTGGAACTCCGAGTCGTGGGCCCGGTCGTGCGCGAACGGGGACGCGGCCGGAACACCGGGGAGCGAGACGTAGACCAGCCGGGGGTTCAGCCGGCCCAGTTCCGCGAACCCGGCGCCGATCCGCTCGGCGACGCCGGGCCGGAACCCTTCCACGACCACGTCTGCCTCCGCGGCGAGTTTGTGCAGCTCGGCGCGGTCGCCGGGGTCGCGCAGGTCGAGTGCGATCGAGTGCTTGCCCCGGTTGTAGGCCCGGAAGTACTCCGGCACCGACAGCCGTTCCAGATCGCCATGCGGAGGCCGCTCCACCTTGAGCACCGTCGCGCCGAGATCGGCCAGGATCTGCGTCGCGAACGGACCGGGCGTGTAGTTCGACAGGTCCAGCACACGCAGGCCGTCGAGCTGCGCCGGGACTCCAGTGTCCTCTGGTGGCATCGGGCTTCCTCCTGGACTCCAAGATGAGTACCCTAAATTAGCGCCATGAGGGGCGTCAGTAAAGGAGGACCGATTTCGTGACAACGACGTCCGCCCGGTATTCCGGGCTCGCGCGGGCCGCACTCGCCGGCCTGCTGGTCGCGGTGCTCGCCGCCTGCGTGCCCGCTACCGAGAGCGGCACCGGGACGGCACGCGACGGCGACCCGGCCGCGCGCGTCACCGTCGCCATGAGCGTGCCGGCCAGCCAATGGGACCCGATCGCCACCGTGAACGAGGTCGCGGACAACATGTACTTCTCGCTGCTCTACGACCGTCTGCTGACGGTCGGCGCGAACGGCGAGATCGTCCCCCAGCTCGCGACGGGCTACACCGTCTCCGCTGACGGCCGCTCGGTCCGCCTGGACATCCGCCCGGGCGCGACCTTCCAGGACGGTTCGCCGATCGACGCCGCGGCGGTGGTGGCGAACCTGGAACGAGCACGCACCAGCGGCAAGGCGGTCGCCTCGTCTCGCCTCGCGGGCGTGACCGCGGTCCGCGCCGAGGGCACCGCGGTGGTCCTCGACCTCGCCGCCCCCGACCCCGCGCTGCCCGCCGAGCTCACCAGTGTCGCGCTCTCGATCGCGGCGCCGTCGGCGTTCGGCCGGCTGGGCACCGAGCCCGTCGGCTCCGGTCCGTACCGGCTCGACCGGGCAGGCCAGGACCGCGTGTCCTTCACCCGCTACGACGGCTACTGGGACCGCGGCCCGCGGGCCGCCGGTTTCGACGTCGTCGCGATTCCGACGACGTCGACCCGGCTCAACGCCCTGCGGTCGGGTGAGATCGACTGGGCCTTCGTCAACCTCGACGCCGCCGCGGAGATCAAGCAGTTCCAGAGCGACCCCGCCTACCGGGTCACCCAGGTGCCGACCCGGTCGGTGTTCGCCCTGAACCTCGACACCCGCGTCAAGCCGCTCGACGACCCGCAGGTCCGCCAGGCACTGAGCGCGGCCATCGACCGGAACCTGCTGAACAACTCCTTGCTGGGCGGGATGTGCCCGCCGTCCGTCCAGCCGCTCGCCGCCGGCCCCGGCCACCTCGACAACGCACCGGCGGGCGGCCCCGACGTCGCGCAGGCCCGGGCGACCATCGCGGCACGGGCACCGGGGCTCGTCCTGCCCACCGTGGTGGCCAACGGGACCGCGGCCGCCACGCTCGCGGCAGCGCTGCAGCCGCAGCTCGCCGAGATCGGCGTGACGATGCGGATCAACTCCATCGACGGCCGCTCGGCCAGGCCGGAGTTCCGGTCCGGCCACTTCGCCGCGCTGCTGCAGCAGGTCAACGCCGAGGTGGACCCGCTACTGCAGCTCCAGCTCAACTACGCCGGCCCGGACGCGCCCGGAGGGGCTTCGCCGCAGCTGGCCGGCCTGCTCGCGGCCGCCGGGCAGCCACCGCTGGGAAGTCCACAACGGACGGAGGCGCTCGAGGCGGTCTCCCGCGACCTCGTCGCGCAGCCGGTGCACGTCGTCATCTGCGGGGTGCCCAACACCTACATCGCCGCCGCCGACGTCGTCGGAACCGACAAGATGCCGATGAGTGACGTCCTCAACCCGGCCGACGTCCGCACGCTGATGAAGGTCGCGGCGTGAGCGTGTGACAGGTGCGGGCTACCGCCGGACGCCGTGGTCCGTGACCACGGCGTCCGGCCGGCCACCATCTGCCCGCGCACAACGGTTACCGACGCGCACGGTGATCCCTCCCTGTGGCGCCGGGACGGCGGCTGCGCACGGCCTCCATCGCGAGCCGGGGCGCGTTCGTCACGTCCTGCGCCAAGCACAGTCCTGGTGAAAAAGAGGATACTTTTGTAAGGTGCTTCGACCGACGTCACTCAAGGGAGAGTGAAGTGTCCGCAGCAACCGCCGCGCCGGGCCCCGCCCCGTGGGCCACGTACCGCGACCACGACCTCGACGCGGAGTACGAGAAGGCGCTGAAGACGTCCGACGACTCGCTCCACGACCCGCACCCGATCTATGACGAACTACGCGGGCAGGGCTCGGTCTACCGGGGTGACGTGCTCACCGACGTATTCCAGCTGCCGTACTCGATGGCGAACGCGGCGGGCGACAGCGACAGGAAGGTCTTCACCTTCCTCAGCCACGACGCCTGCGCGCAGGCCTACCGCCACCCGGAGATCTTCAGCTCGACCGTGCTGCAGGAAACCGTCGGGCGCGTCCAGGGGAACAGCCTCATCACGTTCGACCCGCCCGAGCACACCCGGCTGCGCCGGCTGCTGACCGAGGCCTTCACCAAGAAGCAGTTCACCCGCTGGCGGGACGAGATCGTCGACCCGGTGGTCCAGGAGGTCTTCGCCCAGTTCGCCCAACGTGGTTCAGCGGACCTGATGCGGGAGTTCGCACTCTGGCTGCCCATCCGGGTCGTGCACGAGATCATCGGCCTCGACACCGGGCTGCTCGGGGAGTTCACCCGGCTCGCCGTGGGGCTCCAGCTCGTCAAGACCCGCCCCGACATCGCCGGCGCCGCCTCGCGACGTCTGGCCGGACTGTTCGGCGAGGTGATCGACCGGCGCCGGCGCGAACCCGGGAACACCACCGTCGACGTGCTGATCGACGCCCGGGTCGACGGCGAGCACCCGCTCACCGACGACGAGATCCTGGCGTTCCTGCGCGTGCTGCTCGTGGCGGGCGGGGAAACGACCACCCGTGGTCTCGGCTCGCTCCTGGTCGGCCTGCTCAACGACCCGGAGCAGCTCGACCTGCTGCGTCACAACCGCACCCTGCTGCCCCAGGCGGTCGAAGAGGCTCTGCGCTGGGAGTCTCCCACCCAGTTCAACTACCGCCTCACCAAGGCCGACGTCGAAATCGACGGCGTGCACATCCCGGCGGGCTCGGGCATCAACCTGTGCATCGCCGCCGCGAACCGGGATCCGGCGCGCTACGAGGACCCACACCGCTTCGACATCCGCCGCAAGCCTCGCGGCCACCTCGCCTTCGGCTTCGGCGCCCACCTCTGCATCGGCATGCACGTGGCCCGGACGGAGATCACGCTCGCGATGAACGCGGTGCTGGACCGGCTCCCGGGAGTGCGTCTCCCGGCCGGCCGCGGCCCGCTGACCATCGAGGGCTCCACCTTCCGCAACCCGTCGACGATCCCCGTCGAGTGGGACGTCTGAGCCCCGGCCGAACCGTCTCCCGGCCGGGCAGACCGGCGAAGAATCGAGGAAGCGCAGTGCCTGGATATGACTACGACCGGATCCTGATCGGCGGCCGCTGGACCGAACCCGCGAGCCCCGAGAAGGTCGAGGTCGTCTCCCCCACGACCGAGGAGGTCGTCGCGCGGATCCCCCGCGTCACCGCCGCCGACGTGGACCGAGCCGTCGACGCCGCGCGGGAGTCGTGGCGGCGGCGGGCGTGGCGCGACGCCCCACCGGACGAGCGGATCTCGGCGGTCCGCCGGCTGGCCGACCTGCTCGCGGAGCACGCCGACGACCTGGCCCAGCGCGTCACGAGCGAAATGGGCTCCCCGATCACGATGTCGAAGGGCAGCCAGGCCGGGGCCATCGGCCTCGTCCGCTCGTTCGCCGACGCCTACGAGAAGCTGACGCTCGAAGAGCGCAGGCCGGGTCCGCGCGGGCCGGCGTGGATCCTGCGGGAGCCGGTCGGTGTGGTGGCCGCGATCTCGCCGTGGAACGGGCCGCTGTTCCTGTCCCTGGTCAAGGTCGTCCCGGCGCTGCTGACCGGGTGTTCGGTCGTGGCCAAACCGGCCGTGGAGACCCCGCTGACCGGGTTCGTGCTCGGCGAGCTGCTCCAGCGGGCCGGCATTCCCGACGGGGTCGTGAGCATCCTGCCCGCCGACCGCGACGCCGGGCAGCACCTCGTCGCCCACCCGGGGATCGACAAGGTGACGTTCACGGGCAGCACGGCCGCGGGCCGCCGGATCGCCGCCACCTGCGGCGAGCACCTCAAGCGGGTGAGCCTCGAGCTCGGGGGCAAGTCTGCGGCACTCGCCCTCGACGACGTCGAGGTGGACGTGCTGGTGCCGGCACTGCTCGCCGGGTCGTTCTACAACAGCGGTCAGGCGTGCAACGCGCTGACCCGGCTGGTCGTGCACAGGTCCCGCCATGACGAGGTGGTGGACGCGCTCATCGACGGGGTCAAGGGGCTCGTCGTCGGCGATCCGGCCGATCCGAAGACCCAGATCGGCCCGATGGCCTCGGCCACGCAGCGCGCGCGGGTGGAGAGCTACATCGAGGCCGGGCGCGCCGAAGGCGCCACGGTCGCGTGCGGCGGCGGACGGCCGGCCGACCTGCCCCGCGGGTGGTACGTCGAGCCGACCGTCTTCACCGGCGTGGACAACTCCATGCGCGTCGCGCAGGAGGAGATCTTCGGGCCCGTCCTGTCGGTGATCCCGTTCGACGGTGGCGACGAAGCGGCCGTCGCCATCGCCAACGACTCGGACTACGGCCTGCACGGCGCGGTGTTCACCGCCGACCCGGAGCGCGCGCTCGCGGTCGCCCGGCGTGTCGAGAGCGGCACCTTCACGATCAACGGCTACCTGACCAACACCGCCGCGCCCTTCGGCGGGCTCAAGGCCAGCGGACTCGGCCGCGAGTTCGGACCGGAAGGGCTCGGGGAGTTCCTCGAGTACCGGACGATCAACGACCCGCGCGCCTCCTCCTGAGCCGCTCCCCGCATCGCGATCGGAGAAATCGTGACAGTCCACCAGGAATGGGATTACATCGTCGTCGGTGCCGGTTCGGCGGGCTGCGTACTCGCGGACCGGTTGTCGGAGTCACCGGGCAACCGGGTACTGGTGCTGGAGGCGGGCGGGTCCGACCTGCACCCGATGGTGCAGCTGCCGGTCGGCCTCTACCGCATGCCCCGCGGTCTGGACTGGAACTACAGCGCCGAGCCCGACGCCTCGCTCGGCGGCCGTACCGACAAGTGGGCCGCGGGCAAGGTGCTCGGCGGCAGCAGCTCCGTCAACGGGATGATCTGGGTCCGCGGTGACCCGGCGGATTTCGACGAGTGGGAGAAACTCGGCGCCACGGGGTGGGGATACGCCGACGTGCTGCCCTACTTCCGGCGAGCCGAGACCTACCGCGGTGGCAGTGACCGCTTCCGCGGCGGCACCGGTCCGCAGCACGTGGCGCCGGTCGGCGTGCGGCACCCGCTCAACGACGCCTTCCTGATGGCCGCGACCCAGGCAGGTCTGCCGTTCAACCCGGACTACAACGGCGAACGCCAGATCGGCGCGGCGCGGACACAGGTGTCCCAGCGGCGCGGCCTCCGGTGGAGCACCGCGCGGGGCCACCTCGCCCGCGCCCGGCGGCGCCGCAACTGCACGGTCTGGACGCACGCGCAGGTGCTGCGCGTGCTCGTCGAAGGCGGACGCGCGGCGGGCGTGGAAGTCCGCCGCGGGAACACCGTGACGCAGGTCCGTTGCGCCGGCGAGGTCGTGCTCAGCGCCGGCGCGATCGCCAGCCCGCGCCTGCTGATGCTCTCCGGGATCGGGCCGGCGGACCACCTGCGCGAGCACGGCGTCCCGGTGCTCGCGGACGTGCCCGGCGTGGGCCGCAACCTCCAGGAGCACGCCTGCGCGCCGATGTCGTTCGAGGTCAACGTCCCCAGCCTCAACCAGGAACTGCACGCGTGGGGGTTCGTCCGGCACGGGCTGGACTTCGTGCTGCGCGGGCAGGGCGGCGCGACCGCCACGGCGGCCCAGGCGATGCTGTTCGGCACCTTCTCCCCGGAGAGCACCCGCACCGACTTCGAGGTCATGTTCGCGCCGTTCGGCTTCGAGCACGGCAAGGCCAAACGGAAGAAGGGCGACGGGCACGACGTCCACGCCATGCAGCTGGCGAAGAACGCGGTGGGTCGCGCCCTGCTCTGCCCGGTGCACCCGCACGGCCGCGGCAGCATCACGTTGCGGTCCGCCGATCCCCTGGCACCGCCCCGCATCGACCGCCCGATGTACGGCGATCCGCGCGACCTGCAGGCGATGGTCGAGGTCTTCCGCTTCATGCGGAGGGTCACGGCGGCGCCGGCGTTCCGCAAGTACCTCCGCGCGGAGGTCTCCCCCGGCCCTTCTGCGCAGAGCGACGAGGAGCTCGCCGAGGTGATCAAGCGGACCAGCTACGGCGGGCAGCACGCCGCCGGAACCTGCCGAATGGGGTCCGGCCCCGAGGCTGTCGTCGACCCCGGGCTCAAGGTCACCGGCGTCGACGGGCTGCGGGTCGCGGATGCCTCGGTCATGCCCACGCTGCCCAGCGGCAACACCAACGCCGCGACGATCATGATCGGTGAGAAGGCCGCCGATCACGTGCTGACCAGCGCCCGGTAACGGCCGGTCCGAGGCTCTGTCACGGGTCGGCGGTCACCCGGAACGAGCCACCGCTCCGCACCGGCTGATCACGCTGTGCGGAGCGGTGGCGCCGTCCGGACCTCAGTTCTTCTCCACCGGTTGCGGTGCGAGAACCCTGGCCGGGACCCGCTGCCGCGCCCGGTCGAGCATCACGACGACGACACCGACCGCCGCGGGGAGCACGAAGACGTAGAAGCTCCAAGCCATGTCCAGGCCGGCACCGACGATCCAGCCGCCGATCAGGGGTGCCACCACACCGCCGACCTTGGCCACCCCCATCATCGCGCCGAGCGCGGAACCACGGACGCTGGGGTCGAACCGGGTGGCCGAGTGGCTGTTGAGCAGGCTGATGGTGCCCTGGGTTCCGATCCCCGCCAGCACCAGACCGGCGTAGAGCAACCAGACCGGGGGATCGACCGAAAGCAGCAGCAACGACAACACCGCGATGCCGAAACCGACGACCAGGACACGCTGGCCGCCGAAGCGGTCGGCCAGCCTGCCCAGTACCAGGTCGCCGACGACCGCTCCCGCCGACATGGTCAGCAACATGGCCAACGCGGACCCGAGGGGGTAGCCGGCATGCCGCATGATCTCGGGCAGCCAGGTGTTGAGCCCGTAGGCAAGGATCTGCGCCAGCAAGCCCGCCATGGCGAACACCACCAGTGGCCGCAACTGCGGGCGGCGCAACAGAGCCGACAAACGCGCTCGCCGGGCCGCCTCGGGCGCCTGCGGCACGGGTATGCCGAACCGCCGCGCGATCGCACCGGCTTCCTCCGTCCGGCCCTTCGCCGCCAGGTAGGCCGGCGACTCGGGCAGCCAGCGCCACGCCACGGGTGCCAGCACGACCAGCGGAATGACGCCGATCGCGTAGATCACCCGGAACCCGGCCGACTGCACCAGCGCGATCGACACCACCGCGCCCAGGATCATGCCGACGCCGTAGCCGGTGTTCATCACCGCCACCGCGAAGTTGCGCCTGGTGTGCGGAGCGAACTCGATGGTGAGCGCGACCGCGATCGGCATCACGCCGCCGAGCCCGAGACCGCACAACGCGCGGCACACACCGAACACGGCCGGCCCCGGCGCGATCGCGCACAGACCCATGCACACCGAGAACAACGACGCGCTGAACAGCAGCATCCGCCGCCGCCCGATCAGGTCGGTGACCACCCCGGCCAGCAGCGCCCCGATCAACATCCCGGCGACCGCGCCACTACCGATGGCGCCCGCCGTCGCCGCGTCCATGCCCCACGGCTTGTAATCGAGCAGGCTGGGCACGGTCGCGCCATAGACCGCCAGGTCGTATCCGTCGCACACCACGGTCGCGAAACACAGTCCGGCGACCAGTAGCCATTGTTTGCTCATACCCTCGACTCCCTTGTCCAGGCGCTGACGCGCGTCGGAGACGCCGCAGCACCGCGTACTGTCCGGGCTGGTCAACTCGCTTCGACAACGGCGGGCATGCCGAGCCACCCGGCGTGGATCGACTGCACGGCACAGGGAACCGCCGCGGTCTCGTCGATCCGGTAGTCCGGGAACCGCCGGACGGAGGCGCGCGACGTCGTGGTGGGTTCGAGCCGGGCAAGCCACTTGCCCCGTGCCGTCGCCGCTCCCGGTCGGGCAGGACGGTGCCGGGCTGCTCGAACCGCTGGGCATCCCGGTTCGCCGAACCCAGCAGCAGCAGGATCCGCTGTCCTCCGTGCGGCCGCTGGCCGCCGGGCCCGGTGTCCCGGGCCACCATCCGCGCCGAGGCGATCCCTCGGCGAGACGAGCGCGGAGGGCGGCATCGTGCTGCAGGCGGAGCAGCGAGCTGGCGATCGCCTCGGCCGTGGTGCCCACGCCTCCGAACAGCACCGCGACCTGGAGGGACAGCACCTCGTGGTCGTCGAGAGCAGGGGGCTCCGAGGCGCGCACGAGGTGGCTCGTCAGGTCGTCCGCCGTGCCGCCGCGGACGGTAGGCTCTCATTCCTCGTCCTCCTGACTCGCCCGTGGAGGCGACCGGTGGGCATGAGGGAGCGCGCCGCGCCCTCATCGACGGCGTGAGCGGTGCGCACTCCTCATGGACACGTGGTGCGGCAATCGGCCGCGCCTCAGATCACTCCCGCATCACGCAGGGTCTCGATCTCCGCGTCGGACATGCCGAGCAGGCCGCGGTAGACGGCGTCGTTGGAGGCGCCGAGCTTCTGCGCCGGCCACCGCACCGGCGGCACCTCGCCGTCGAACCGCGGGATGGGGGCCTGCACCACCGTCTTCCCGCCCTCGCCGTCGTCGAGCTCGACGAGGTTGCCGCGGGCGACGACGTGCTCGTCGGCGATGATCTCCGCCGGCCCGTTGACCGCCGCGCACGCCACCTCGGCCTTCCGCAGCGCCGCCAGCACCTCGTCCAGCTTCCGCTCCCGGATCCACGCACGCAGCACCTCGTCCACGATCGGGAAACCCGTGTAGAGCCGCTGTTTCTCGGTCGCGAGCCGGGAGTCGGTCGCGAAATCGGGCCGTCCGATCAGCGTCACCAGGCGCTCGAACTGCGCTCGGGTGGACGAGAAACAGGCGATGTAGCGTCGGTCGGCGGTCTCGTACACGTATCCGTAGGAGATGTGCGGATCCGCGCTGCCCGACGGGATGCTGCCCTCGCGCTCGTGCGGCCGCCCGGTGACGCTGTAGGAGGCGATGAGCTCGTTGGCCATGCGGATCGCCGGCTCGTAGAGGGCGACGTCGATGTGTGCCCCGCGGCCGTGCGGGCCGGCGGCCTCACGACGGCGGATCGCTTCCAGCACGCCGATGACGCCGAACATCGCCGAGGTGTGGTCCATGATCGCGACACCAGGGAGCACCGGCGGACGGTCCGGGAAGCCGGTGACGTAGGTCAGCCCGGCGAATGCCGCGGCCGCGAACTCGTAGGAGGGCTGTTCGGAGTAGGGCCCGCTCTGACCCCACCCGGACACGCTGAGGTACACCAGACGGGGGTTGATCGCGGACAGGTCCGGGTAGCCGAGCCCCCAGCCCGACATGGTGCCCGGGCGCATGTTCTCGACCAGGACGTCCGCCCAGCCGACCAGCCGGCGCAGCACCGCCTGCCCCTCCGGGCGCCGCAGGTCGAGCGTGATCGAACGCTTGTTGCGCCCGTGCACCTGCCAGTGCCAGGAGTTGCCGGGCTTGCCGTGCCCGATCGAACGGATGAAATCACCCCGGCCCGGGGGCTCGACCTTGATCACCTCGGCGCCGAGGTCACCGAGGATCGCCGCGGCGAACGGACCGCCGACCAATGTCCCGATGTCGAGCACCTTCAAACGGTCCGGGTCGGTGCCGACCGGACCGAGGCCGCTGTCGTCCCGCTGCTGCTCCATTGCCGCTCCTCGGGGTTACGACTAATTAAGGATACTCTTCACTGTGATCCAGGACTCTGTCAAGAGACGCGGAGCCCCGGCGCCGCCCGGCAACCGGTGCCCAGTCGTCCTCGGGGTCCGCCCGAGGACGACTGGCGATGCAGCACAGGACTACGAGGGGCCAGTGCTCAGCGGATCACGGAGGAGCGGCCCTCCCAGTAGGCCTTGCGAAGCTGGAGTTTGTAGAGTTTGCCGTTGTCCCCGCGGGGAAGCGCGTCGACGAAGTCGACCGACTTCGGGCATTTGTAGTGGGCCAGCCGGTCCCGGCACCAGGCCACGAGCGCGACCTCCAGCTCCGGCCCGGCCGCCACCCCGGGCCGGGGCACCACAACGGCCTTGACCTGCTCGCCGAACTCCGGGTCGGGTACGCCGATCACGGCGACGTCGTCCACCGCGTCGTGGGTGGCGAGAACGTTCTCCGCCTCCTGCGGGTAGATGTTGACCCCGCCCGAGATGATCATGTGCGAGCTTCGGTCGGTGAGGTACAGGTAACCCCCGGCGTCGAGGTATCCCATGTCTCCCGTGGTCGACCAGGTGTCCAGCCGGGAAGCCCGGGTCTTGTCCGGGTCGTTGTGGTACTCGAACACCTCACCGGTGGTGGACTCGAAATAGACCAGCCCGACCTCGCCGGGGGGTAGCTCGGTTCCGTCCGGGCCCACGATGTGCGGGATCCCCACGACGGCTTTCCCGACCGAACCCTTGTGGCGCAGCCATTCCCCGGTCGTGATGGACGTGCTCCCGTTGCCCTCGGTGGCGGCGAAGTACTCGTACACGATCGGTCCCCACCAGTCGATCATCGCCTGCTTCACCTCGACGGGGCAGGGCGCGGCCGCGTGAATCGCGGAGGTCAGGCTGGACACGTCGAAGGCGGCGCGAACCTCCTCCGGCAGGCGCAGGAGCCGCACGAACATCGTCGGTACGAGCTGCGTGCAGGTGATCCGGTGCCGCTGGACGGTCTCCAGGAACGCTGTCGCATCGAACTTTTCCATCACGTACGCCGTGGCGCCGAGCCGGTGCATCGCGGTCGTCCACCACAGGCCGGCGCCGTGGTAGAGCGGCGCGGGACACAGATAGCGGGTGTCACCGGTCCATCCGTAGAGCCGCGCCTGGGTGGTCAGCCACGGGTCGGTGGCGTCGAGCGAACCGGACGGCAGTGGCCGTTTGACGCCCTTGGGCTGTCCGGTGGTGCCCGAGGAGTAGAGCATCCGGCAGCCGGGTGACTCGTCGGCCACCGGGGTGGCCGGAAACCGGCGCAGCACCTCGTCGTACGACTCGTACCCGCCGATGACGCCGCCGGTGGCCAGGCACAGCCGCAGCCCCGGCACACGCTCGGCGACCTTTTCCGCGACGTCGCGGAACCGCGCCGAGGCGACCAGCACCACGGCACCCGAGTCCCGGACGACATACGCGACCTCGTCGGCGGTGAAGCGCGTGTTGACGGGCGTGTAGTAACAGCCGGCGCGATACGCGCCCCAGACCACTTCGAAGACGCGGGGCGAGTTCTCCAGCAAGTAGGCGATGTGCGTGCCGCGGGTGGCGCCCGCGGCACGCAGCGCATGGGCGAAGCGGTTGGACCGCTCGTCCAGCTGCCGGTAGGTCAGGGTCTCGCCGGTCCCGGTCATGACGACGGCCGGCCGGTCCGGCCGCTCCGCCGCCCACGTCGAGAGGAAGGCTTGGCGCGGGCCGGTTTCCGTCGGCGTCACTCCCGCTCGCCTCCCCAGCCGACGAGCTCCAGGACTTCGCGCACCCCGACCTTCATGGTGGCGTTGCGCGGCAACTCGGGCACCGCGGTCACGCGCACCGGGACCTTGTAGGCCTCCAGCCGGGTGCGGACCCAGTCGCGCAGTTCGTCCTCGGACGGGAGTTCGGCCTCGCCCGACGGCGTGACCAGGGCGACCGGTACGGCGCCGAGGCGGCGGTCCGGCGCCCCGACCACGACGGCCGACCCGACCCCGGGGTGGGCGGTGAGCACGCCCGCGACCTCGGACGCGTCGACCTTGAAACCGCCGCGGTTGATGACGTCGTCGGTGCGCCCCTCGATGAACAGGAAGCCGTCCGCGTCGATGCGGGCGAGGTCGCTGGTCCGGATCCAGTCGTCGGTGCGGGCACCGGCGCTCTGCTTCGAGCGCACCTCCAGCACGCCGGTGGTGTCGACGGGCAGGGGCGTGCCGTCCTCGGGCGACACGACGCGCAGGTCCACGCCCGGGTGCGCCCGCCCGACGCTGCCCCGCTTGGCGGAACCGAATTTCTTGTAGTCGCGCAGCGTCCAGCTGGCCACGCCCTGGAATTCGGTGGCCCCGTAGGCCTGGATGACCGGGATGTCGTAGGTGCGGGTGAACTCGTCGGCGAGCGCCTGGTCCAGCGGGGCGGTACCGGCCCGCACCGCACGCAGGGAGGTGAGCCAGTCCGCCGGGATCTTGGCGTCGAGCACCATCCGGATGGCCGCGGGCGGCATCCCCGACACCGCGATCTTGTGGTCGCGCACGGCGGTCGCCCACGCCCAGGGCTCGAAACGGTCCAGCAGCACCATCCGCCTGCCCTCGACGGCCATCACGCACAGCGCGAGCAGAGCGCTGGTGTGGCCCAGCGGGAGCATCTGGACCGCCACCCCCGGGCGCAACGCGGCCGGCGGCTCTTGATCGGGCGAACCGTAGTGCTTGAGCACGCCGGTGACCGAGGCGTCGATATTGGCGTAGGTCATCGCGATGCGCTTGGGCGGACCGGTGGTGCCGCTCGTCTGCAGGCTGATCGCCACGCCGGGTTCGCCTGCCGCGGGCGGCGGCGAGCCCGCCGGACGGGCCACGACTTCGTCCACACCGGACAGATCGTCGCCGATCCGCAGTCCGGTGGCGCCGATCTGGGCGACGCGCTCGGTGAGGCCCGCGCGCTCCCAGTCCTCCGCACAGGCGATCACTGTCGCCGGCCGCAGGTGGTCCAGCTCGTCCAGCACAGCGGTGTCCGGGTGCATGCCGTTGATCGTGAGGCAGTGCCGCCGTGCGGCCAGCAGACCCAGGATCGCGGCGACGACGCCGGGCCGGTTGCGGGTGATCAGCGCGATCGGCGTGGACCGCGGCACGCCGGCGAGGCGTTCCTCGAGCGCCTGGGCGATGGCGCGCACCTCGCCCCACGTGCTCCACCGTCCTTCGTACTGCACGACGGGGACCGCGGGATCCAGGGCCATCACTTCGCCGATCCGGGCGGACACGTCCACGGCGACCTCCTCTCTCGACACGCACGATGCGATTTATAGTATACTCATCTCGTGGTTGACGACGATTCCCGCGCCTATCTCCCCCTTGCCGGCGTACGCGTGCTGGACCTGGCCAAGCTGATCCCCGGCGACCTCGCCACCCGCGTGCTCGCGGACCTCGGCGCCGAGGTCGTGAAGGTCGAGATGCCGGGCAGCGGCGACTACCTGCGCCGCATCCCCCCGATGGACGGCGACCAGTCCTTCCACCACCTGACCCTCAACCGGGGCAAGCGCAGCGTCGCCCTCGACCTCCGCCGCACCGAAGACCGCGAGACCTTCTTCCGCCTGGCCGACAAGGCCGACGCGATCGTCGAGGTGTCCCAGCCCGGACGGTTCCTGGAGATGGGCGTCGACTTCGCGGAGATGCGCCGCCGCCGTCCCGAACTCGTCATCTGCTCGATCTCGGGCTTCGGCCAGACCGGCCCACTGGCGACGCTGCCCTCGCACGGCTACAGCATGGACGCCCTCGCCGGGACGGCCATCGTACGGCGCGACCCGGACCGCACCCATTTCGCCGACGGCGGACCGGTCTCCAGCATCAGCGGCGAGGGCGGCGCCAACGCGGCCGCCACCGCCACCATCGCCGCCCTGTTCGCCGCGCGGACGACCGGGCGCGGCGCCTGGATCGACATCTCCTGCTGGGATGCCGCGGCCGAGATGAGCCGCGCCGCGATCGCCTACCGCGCCGCCCGCAACGCGCCGCGGCCCAACGAGATGGGCGAATGGTCCCTGTACGCGATCTACCGCTCGTCGGACGACCGGGACGTCGTCCTGTGCGCGATCGAGCAGAAGTTCTTCGAGCAGTTCTGCCGCGGACTCGGCCGCGAGGACCTGCTGGAACGCTGGTCGGCCGCCGGGGGGAACGCCGTGGACTACGGGGACCTGACGCTGCGGGACGAGCTCGACAAGATCTTCCGGTCGGCGACGGCCGACGAGTGGCTGCAGCGCTTCATCGACTGGGACGTGCCCGGCGGCATCGTCCAGACACCGGACGACCTGGCGGGAGCCGCGCACACCGAGGCCCGTGGCTTGATCGAGCGGAACTGGCGGGGCACCGTGCCCAACGTCCTGTCCCCGATCCGCTGGATGGACAGCGGCACGCGGCCGGGGCAGAGTGCCCGGCCGTGCTCCGAGGTCGGCGCCGACACCGCCGCGGTGCTCGACGACTGGCTCGGTGAGTGAGAGAGGCGGGACCATGACCGACACCGGAGTCGAATACCGCCGCGAGGGGACCAGCGGGCTCGTCCTGCTGGACGCGCCCCACCGCAACGCCCTCACCCCCGAGTTCGCCGACGCGATCGTCGGCGGCCTGGAGCAGGCCGAGGCCGACCCCGAGGTGACCTCCCTCGTGCTGGCCTCGGCAGGGCCCAGTTTCTGCAGTGGCGCCGACCTCGACATGCTCACGCGCGTGGGCGCCGACCCTCTCGCGGACGAGAACTTCGCCGGTATCGGCCGGATCTACGGGCTCTTCGAGCGGCTGCGCGAGGCCAGGATCCCGACCCTGGCCGCCGTCAACGGCACCCTGGTGGGGGCCGGGCTGAACCTGCCGCTCGCCTGTGACCTGCGCATCGTGTCCGACGACCTGAGACTGATCGGGTTCGGCCGCGCCGGCGTGCACCCCGGCGGCGGCCACCTCGCGATGCTCGCCCGGCACCTGCACACCGGAGCGGGCGCGGCGATCGCGTTGTTCAACCAGGAGATGCGCGCCGAACAAGCTCTGGCCGCGGGTTTCGCCTGGCAGGTCGTCCCCCGCGACGAGCTGCTGCCGGCCGCCCTGGCGCTCGCCGCCGCTGCCGGCACCGACGGAGAGCTCACCAGGGCGGTGACCCGGACCTACCGCGCGGTCGGCGAGACCCGTCCCACCCCACGGGCCGCGGTCCTGCTCGAGCGGGCTCCCCAGGTGTGGAGCATGCAGCGCCGCCTGCGAAGCCACTGAACGAGAAACGAAAGGGAGGGCGACCGAACCGGCCGCCCTCCCTTTCGCCGTCCCGGATTCAGACCGCCGTCAGCGCTTCCGCCGCCCTGGCCCGCAGCCAGGCGGCACTGCCGAACAGTGCCTCGTCCAGCTGAGCACGTTTGAAGAACAGGTGACAGTCGTGCTCCCACGTGTAGCCGATGCCACCGTGCACCTGGATCGCGTCCCCGGCGACCTCGGTGTAGGCCTCGACCGCGAACGACGCGGTGAGCGCCAGCGCGCGCTCGTCGTCCCCGGCGGCC
This sequence comes from Amycolatopsis bartoniae, assembly GCF_014191255.1. Classification (GTDB taxonomy): domain Bacteria; phylum Actinomycetota; class Actinomycetes; order Mycobacteriales; family Pseudonocardiaceae; genus Amycolatopsis_E; species Amycolatopsis_E bartoniae. The sequence goes on along the minus strand of NZ_JACHWH010000013.1, from coordinate 98,468 downwards.
GCTTCCGCCGCGCCCCCGGCCGCGGCGGCGGCACCCTCGACGAGCACGTACATGTCCGCGAGCTTGTGCTTCACGGCCTGGAACGAGCCGATGGGACGGTCGAACTGCACCCGGTCCTTGGCGTACTGGACCGCCATCTCGTGCAGCCGGCGCGCGCCGCCTGCCGCGTCGGCGGCCAGCGCTGCCGCGCCGTGCCGGTACACCGCCGCCAGCAACGCCACCGCGGAGTCACCCTCGGCCAGCACATCCGCGCGGGGCACGGAGACCTCGGTCAGCCGCACGGTGCTCAGCCGGCGCGTCCGATCGTGCACCACCACCGGCTCCACCACGACAGCGCCCGGCTCGACGGCCGCGACGACCGGCCCGTGCTCGCTCCGCGCGGCGACCACGAGCACCTCCGCGACCTCCGCATCGGGAACGAAACCGGCCGTGCCGTCGAGCACGATCCGCTCACCCGACACCGTCGCCCGCACGTCCAGCCGGTCGACGCCGGGAACACCGTCGGCGCCCGTCACGGCGACCGTGCCGATGGCCCCCTCCGCGAGCCTGGGCAGCCACTCGGCGGCCCGGGGACCGCCCGCCCGGGTGAAGGCGGTGGTCGCGAGCACGGCGCTGGAGAAGAACGGGACCGGCGCGAGCGCCCTGCCCAGTTCCTCGGCCACGACCGCGACGGCCTCGGGTCCCGCACCGATACCGCCGGACTCCTCGGGCACCGTCATCGCCGGGACCCCCATGTCCCGCGCCAGCAGTGCCCACAGATCGAGGTCGACCCCGGGGGCCGACTCGGCGACCTCCCGGACCCGTTCCGACGCGCAGCGCCGTTCCAGCATCGCGCGCAGGCTCGCGCGCAGGTCGGACAGTTCCTCACGGGTGGTGGTCATCGTGGCTCCCGGGGCAGGCCGAGCACGCGCTCGCCGATGATGTTGCGCTGGATCTCGTTGCTGCCGGCGGCGATCGTCCACGTCCACGAGCGGATGTGGTCGAGCATCCAGTCGCCGGAGGTGTAGCTGAGGTCGTTCTTGCGCCGCGGGTCGACGTGTGCCGCCAGACCGTTGCTGCGCACTCCGAACGCCGTGAGCCGCTGGAGCAGCCGGCTGAAGTAGAGCTTGAGGATCGACCCCCGCGCGCCGGGGTCGCGGCCCGCGCTGATGTCGCCGAGCACCCGGTCGTTGATCAGGCCCAGCACCTCGACCTCACCGGCGAAGGCGGCGAGGCGCTGCCGGAACTCCGGGTCCTCCACCAGCGGCCCGCCGTCGGCGGCGCGCAGCGTGCGCGCCTGCCGGACCAGCAGGGCGAGCAGTTCCTCGAGCCCGGCGTGCAGCTCGACCATCTGCGCGTAGCGCTCGGTGGCCAAGGTGGTCTGGGCCAGCCGCCAGCCCTCGTTCTCCTTGCCGACCAGCATCGAGGCCGGGATCCGCACGTCGGTGAGGAACACCTCGGCGAACTCGTGCGCGCCGGTGGCCTGCCGGATCGGGCGGACCTCGACGCCGGGTGCCCGCATGTCGAGGATGAACAGGCTGATCCCCCGGTGCTTCGGCGCGTCCGGGTCGGTCCGGGCGAGCAGGAGGCCCCAGCGGGCGTAGAGGCCCATGCTCGACCAGATCTTCTGTCCGTTCACGACGTAGTAGTCGCCTTCGCGCACCGCGCGGGTGCGCAGCGAGGCCAGGTCGGATCCCGCACCCGGCTCGGAGAACCCCTGGCACCACACATCGCCTTCGAGGATGCCGTCCAGGAGCTTCTGCTGTTCCGGGCTGCCGTGCTCCATCAGGGTCGCCGCGGCGTGCCCGAGCGAGATCGCGAGGTACCGCGGGCGCGGCGCCCCGGCCCGGCTCATCTCCTGCTGCAGGACCACCTGCTGGGCGAGCCCGGCCCCGGAACCGCCGAACCGCTCCGGCCACTGCGGCACGAGCAGGCCGGCGGAGTGCAGTTCGCGAGCCCAGGTCCGGTAGAACTCGAGCACCTCGGTCTCGTCGGCGTAGGGCAGCTTCTCCGCCCAGTCCTCGGGCGTGTGCTCGGCCAGCCACGCCCGCACGCGGGCCCGGTAGGCCGCGAGCTCGGCGTCCTCGCCCGGTGCTTTCGCGGTCATGCCGTCTCCTCCCCGGTCACCTCGAGGATGCCGTTGGTCAGTGCGTCGGCGTCGCGGTCGTCGACCCGGGCGAGAACCCGCACGACCGTCCCCTCTCGCCAGCAGCGGACGGTGATCGTCTCGCCGGGGAAGACGACCCCGGCGAACCGGGCCCGGAAGCGGCGCACCCGTGCGGTGTCGCCGCCCAGTACCCCGTCGACCGCGGCCTTGCAGACGATCCCGAAGGTGCACAGGCCGTGCAGGATGGGCCGGTCGAAGCCCGCCTTCGCCGCGACCAGCGGATCACTGTGCACGGGGTTGACGTCCCCGTTGAGCCGGTACAGCAACGCCTGCTGCGGCAGGGTCGGCACCGGCACCACCACGTCCGGCGCCCGCCGCGGCAACGGCCCGCCCTCGGCGGGCGGGCTCTTGGGCCCGCCGAAACCACCGGCTCCGCGCATGAACAACGAGAACCGGTTGACGAACAGCGGCCGGCCGTCCTCCGCGGTGGACGTGGCCTCCAGGACGGTCAGCGCGGCGCTGCCCTTGTCGTAGATCGCGGCGACCCGGCCCTCGGTGGACACCGTCGTGGCCGTGGGCAACGGCTCGAACAGCTCGATCTCGTGCTCGCCGTGCAGCATCTTCGTGTGGTCGAACTCCAGGCCCGGCACGTCCGTCAGCCCGCGAACCCCCTCGGAGCCGGGAATCACCGCGTAGCTGGGCAGAACCCGCAACCGGTCTTCGAGCACATACGCCAGCTCGCGTTCGGACAACGGGTCCGCGCCCGCGCCCAGACCGAGCTGATAGAGCACCACGTCGCGCTCCGACCACGTGGTCTTCGCGCTGCCGGCGCTCGCGCCGACCGCCTTGTTCACGTCGATAGCCATCGTCGGCCACCACTCCTCTGCTGCTACGTGTGTGAGATGCCGTCGAGGCGGCTAGCGGCGTTCGCCCCGCGCGATGGCGGCGGCGTCGGCGAGCAACCTGGGCACCATCTCCCCGAACTCCAGGTGGCGGGTGATGTCGCTTTCGGACCGCAGAGCCTTGGCGTACGAGCCTTCGAGGATGCAGGCGAGCTTGAACAGGGCCAGCACCTGGTAGTAGCCGACGGCGCCGAGATCACGGCTGGAGGTGCGCGCGTACCGGTCGAGGATCTCGGCTCTGGCCGGCATGCCCGGCTCCTGGGTGATCCACGGGGCGTCCCCGGACACCGCGGAGCGCTCCCCCGCCTCGGCCCAGAGCCCGAGCACCCAGCCGAGGTCGATGAGGGGGTCGCCGATGGTGGCCTGTTCCCAGTCGACCACCGCGGCCACCCCGCCGCCCGGCTCGGGTGCGAACAGCACGTTGAGGAACTGGTAGTCCCCGTGCAACAGGCCGGGTGCCTGGTCCGCCGGCTGGTTGGCGCGCAACCACGACGTGACCAGCTCCAGATGCGGCAGTGGCCGGTTGCGGTAACCCTCCAGCTGGGACAGCCACCGGTCGACCTGGCGGGACAGGAAACCGTCCGGCCTGCCGAAGTCCGCCAGCCCGGCGGCCCGCCAGTCGACCTCGCCGATCGCGGCGAGCGTGTCCACATAGGACATGACCAGCGTGTGCAGGGTGGCGGGGTCCAGCGGGTAGGGCGGGTCCAGCGGCAGCTCCAGGTGGAACCCGCGCACCCGTTGCACGACCAGGAACGGCACGCCGAGCAGGCTGGTGTCCGTGCACAGGTCGTAGACGGCCGGATGGGGGACACCGGTGCCGTCCAGCGCACGCAGCACGCGGTATTCGCGCCCGATGTCGTGTGCGGACTTCGACGTCTTCACCCGCGGCGGGACGCGCAGGATGACCTCCTCGCCGCCGGTGTCCCGCAGGACGTACATCTTGTTGGAGGCGCCGGCGGTCAGCCGCGTGGCGGCGTCCACCCGGAACGGCCGGCCGAGCACCTTCGACAGGTGCCCCTCCAGCGCCGGGACGGGAAGTTCGTCCCGGCCGACCTCGCGCTGCCCGGATCCGACGGTGGTGTGACCACTCACCTGCTGCTCCCCACGTTCTCGCGCGCCGGCGCGGCCAGGCCGGCCACCATCTCCCGGAGCTCCGGCCACGGCGGCGCCGCCGGACCACCATCGGGCCCGACGATCGCCAGTACTGCCGAGGTCACCCCGGCGTCCAGATAGGACCGCAGCCGGTCCCGGCAGGCCGCGACCTCGCCGTGCACGACGAGGTCGTCGATCACCTCGTCGGGCACGCACCGCGCCGCTTCCGCACGGTCGCCGGCCGCCCAGGCGCGCCACATCGGTTCGAGCAGCTCGCCCCGGCCGAGCCGGCGCTGGAAGGCCGCGTACGTCGGCACGCTCAGGTATCCGGCGAACAGCGGTCGCAGGCCGTCCCGCAACCGCTGCGGGTCGGTGGCCGGGCAGACCATGATGCGGCACACGACCTCGCGGTCCCGCCGTCCGCCGAGCAGACCATCCACATCGGATGGTGACAGCCAGTTGACCACGACGCCGTCGGCGTGTTCGAGGCCCAGCTCGACCATGCGCGGCCCGAGCGCCGCCACCAGCACGGGTGGCGGTTCTCCGGGGACCCGGGCCAGCCGGAAGCCGCGGGTGGTGATGGTCTCGAACGGGCCCCGCACGGTGCCGCCCGCGAAGGCCTGCCGCAGGAACGTCACGGTGTCGCGAGCCCGCGCCACGCGCCGGTCGAACGGGATTCCGTTCCACCCCTGCACCATCGGATACGACGAGGATCCGATCCCGATCGCGGTCCGGCCGGGTGCGAGCTCGGCCAGCGCCGCGGCGGACTGCGCGAGCAGCGCGGGACCGCGGGTCAGATATCCCGCGACCCCGGTGCCCAGCCGCACCCGCCGGCCGGCCGTGGCGGCGACGGCGAGCGGCGTGAAGGCGTCCGCGCCGTTGGACTCCGAGGACCAGACCTCGGTGATCCCCGCCTCCGCCGCGGTCGCGACGACGTCCGGCAGGCCGGCGAGACCACCACCCGCGATGGGAATGGTCAGGCCGATCGCGCGCCGCACCGACACCACGTCATTCACCCCGCGCGCCGAAGTCCCAGCCGTCGCCCTCGCGGTACGAACGCAGGATCGTGCGGGCGACGCGCTGCTTGTGCGCCTCGTCCGGCCCGTCGACGATCCGTCCGTAGCGCGCCTCGCGGAACATCAGTTCCAGCGGCAGCCGGTCGGTCAGCCCCTCGGCGCCGTGGACCTGCATCGCCCGGTCCAGGACCTCGTTGACCATCTTCGCGCAGGACACCTTGATGGCGGACAGTTCGACGCGGGCCTGCTCACCGCGATCGACCTTGGCGGCCGCGTCGAGCACCAGGTAGCGGTTGGCGGCGATCTGGTGGTAGGAGTCGAAGATCCACTCCTGCACGAACTGTTTGTCCCCGAGCGGCGCTCCGCCGAGCAGGCGCTCGTTCGCGCGTGCGCACAGGTAGTCGAACGCCCGCTGCGCGACGCCCAGCCAGCGCATGCAGTGGTAGATGCGACCCGGGCCGAGGCGCTGCTGCGCCAGCACGAAGCCGTCGCCGCGCCCGCCGATGAGGTTCTCCTTCGGGACCCGGACGTTGTCCAGTTCGACCTCGTAGTGCCCGGACAACACCGAGCGCAGGCCCATCACCTGCAGCTCCTCGCCCACCGTGTACCCGGGGGTGCCGGTGGGCACGAGGATCATGCTGAACTGCCGGTGCGGCGGCGCGTCCGGATCGGTCTTGGCCATCACGATGGTCACCGCGGCCCGGTCGGCGGCACTGATGAACCACTTGCGCCCGTTGAGCACCCACTCGTCGCCCTCGAGCCGCGCCGTGGTCCGCAGCCCCGTCGGGTCCGCGCTCGCCACCCCCGGCTCGGTGACCGCGAAGGCGATCCGCAGTTCACCCATGGTGGCCGGCCGCACCCAGCGCTCGCGCTGCTCCTCGGTCGCCACGGGGTCGAGCATGACGACGGTCTGGAGCGAGACCGTGCCCAGCGCCTGCTGGGCCGGTTCGCACCGGCCGATCACCTCGTTGACGTAGGCGTAGTCCAGCATGGACAGGCCGCCGCCGCCGAGGTGCGCGGGGTGGCCGATGGCGTAGAGGCCCTCGGCCTTGGCCTTCTCCTCGATCTCCTTCAGCAGGGTCCGGGCGGGCGGGCCGCCGTGGCCGAGCTCCAGCTCGACGGGGATCAGGTGGTCGTCGATGAACCGGGACACCCGGTCCCGGATCGGCCGGACGCTCTCGGGGATGGTGAACACGCGAAGGTCTCCGGATCTCTCAGTACCCGCTCAGATCGAGCAGGGTCAGGGTGTGGGTGCCGCCGCGGGCACTGACGTCGGGCACGAGCAGCGCGGGCTCGCCGTCGAGCGCCTTGGGGTAGCAGACGTTGATGTCGGCGGGGCTGCCGATCCCGTCCGCGCCCTCGAACTCCAGCTGGGTCCGGGTGCCGTCCGGGCGCAGCACGTAGATCTCGGCGAGGGCGGGGTTGCTGACGACGACCGCGCCGCGCCGGGTCACCGAAATGCCGTCGAGGAAGCCGCCGGGCGGACCACCGAGATCGCGGAAGCGGGGTGCGGGCTGCTCACCGGAGACGAAGTTCTCGGGCAGCAGCTGGTACGCACCGCCGCCGACCGGGCACTGCGCCTCGCAGCTCACCGCCCACACCGAACCGTCGGCAGGCGCCACGGTCACGCCGTTGACCCAGCCCGGCATCATGACCACCCGCTGGATCGTGCCCGCCGCGGCCGGGTCGCCGGCGGCGATCGCGTCGAGCGAGGAGTGCGGGATGCGGTAGACCGCGGCGTCCACCGGTGGCGGCAGCGCGCCGGCGGGGTTGGTGTTGGGGATGTCGGACACGTAGACGTCGCCGTTGAGGCCCACGGCGAGGCCGTTCGGCTGCTCGAACGCGTTGAACGCGCCGGCGACGACCGAGCCCTGCCACAGCGGCAGCGGCGGGAGTTTCTCCCCCGTCAGCGGGTTGTAGGCCAGTACCTGCGGCCGGACGTCCGGTCCGTCGGGCAGGACTGTCTCACCGTCCGCCGTGATCGGCTTGCCGCCGGAGGCGGCGAACACGGTGCCGGCGGGATAGGTGGCGGTCCCCTGCCGCAGCACGTCCGTGCCGAGGGTTCCGGTCAGTCCCTCGATCAGCCGTTCGGCGACCGGTTCCAGACCGTCGCCGGTGAACCGGACCGTGCTGACGTAGGACTCGCCCTGCCGGTAGGTCAGTCCCTTGCCGCCGCGGAAGGACGGCACGAGTGTGATCGCCGCGTTCGAGACGACGATCGTTTCCCCGTCGGGCAGCATCTCCGCGCTCTCCGGGTTGGTGAACCCGTCGATCCTGCCCAGTACCTCGACCTCGGTCAGCTCCGACACGCCTCGCTCCTCTCGTTGATGCGGTTCACCGGGCGCCGGCGCGCAGTGGCACGTCCCGCCTGCCACTGGACACCTGTCCCGGATAGCCACCGCCCCCGTGCTCGGCGTCGACGCGGTCGCGGTCCACCTGCCCGTTGGCCTGTTTCGGCAACGAGCCGACGAACACGACCTCCCGGGGCTTCTTGTACGAGGCGATCGACGACCGGCAGTGCTCGACGAGCTCCTCGGCGGTGACGGTGCTGCCCTCGGCTCGCACGACCACGGCCTTGACCGACTGGGTCCAGCGCTCGTCCGGCACGCCGATGACGCACGCCGCGGCGACACCGGGATGCGCGGTGAGGCAGCGTTCGACCTCGAACGGGTAGATGTTCTCCGAGGCGGACTTGATCATCCGCAGCTTTGGCCCGACGAACTGGATCGACCCGTCCGGGGCGCGCTTGCCCAGGTCCCCGGTGTAGTGCCAGCCATCGCGCCTGCGCTGCGCGTTGAGTTCGTCGCGGTGCAGGTAACCGGTCATGACGACCGGGCCGCGGCAGATGATCTCGCCGGTCTCCCCGTCGGGCACGTCCGCGCCGGTGTCGTCCACGATGCGCACCTGGCTCAACGGCGCGGGCCTGCCGTAGATGGAGTCGGTCTTGCGGCCGAGCCCGTAGCTGGTGATGAGGCCGGACACCTCGGACTGCCCGTAGCCGCCTGCTCGCCCGGTGGCCGGGTTGGCGCTGGGCGTGCACATCGTCCAGGTGGCGGGGTCCGGGTCGGGCCAGAGGCTGGTGAGGTCGAAGCGGCCGCCGGCGTTGATCTCGCGGATGGCCTCGAGGGTGGGCGCCATGACGAAGGCCCGGTTGCACCGTTCGGCTTCGATGACCGCGCACATCTCCTCGGGGTCGACCCGGGCGACGACGACGTTCGTCCCGCCGTGCACGAGCGTCGCCAGCGTGGTCATGAGCGTGCCCAGGTGGAACATGGGTCCCGAGTTGAGGAACACCGTGGCATCGCTCAGTTCCGCGATGCGCCCGACGACCAGGCCCTCGATCAGCGCGGACCAGTGCGAGAGCATCGCGGCGTGCGGGCGTCCCTCGAACGCCGCGGTGTAGATGCCGAGCACGGGGCTCGCGGGATCCACGTCGACCTCCGGGTCGGCCGCGTCCCCGGACTCCAGGAGCTCTTCGTAGCTGCCCGGTCCGGTGGCGTCGTGGCGCACCCACAGCGAGCTGTCCGCACTCGCGGCCTGCTCCCGGGCCGCCTGGACGGTCGCGCCGATCTCCGCGTCCTGCCAGACGACCACCCGCGCGGCGACGTCGTCGATGACGAAAGCGAGCTCGTCGGCGGACTGCCGCCAGTTGACCGGGATCACCGCGGCGCCCAGCTTGGCGCAGGCGCCGAGCAGCTCCAGCAGCCGGAACGAGTTCTGTCCCAGCCACAGGACACGCTCGCCCTGGCCGGCACCGTGCGCGGCGAGGGCGTTGGCGAGCTTGTTGACACGGTGGTCGAACTCCGCATAGGACAGGCGCACGGCGTGATCGACCGCCGCCGTCAGCCCTCCTCGACTGCGGCGGTGTTCCCGGAGCACGTCTCCCAGTGTGATCGTCGACGCGTCTCCGAACGGCCCCATTACCGCACTCCTCCCGATGAGCATTGCTTTCAATCCCGACCGCTAATTAGTATCCTCAAAATGAACAACGGGTCAAGCCACAGTCGAGGAGGACCACGGGTGACCGAACCGAACGGGGACCGCGAGCTGTACGACGCCGAGGCGCAGACGCTGGCTCCAGAAGAGAACCGCCGGCGCGCGTTCGCCGGACTGCAGGGTGAATGGGACCGGGTCTGGAGCAATCCCTACTACAGCAACCGCTACCGCGAGGCCGGTCTGGAACCGGGCCAACTGCCACCCCTGGACGAAATCCCCCGCACCACCAAGAACGACCTGCGGGCGGACGTGCAGGCCAACCCGCCGTTCGGCACGCACCGGTCGGTGCAGCTGGAACAGGCCCGGCGCGTCGGGACGTCCACCGGAACCACCGGCAAGCCGTGGCTGGTGCTGTGGACCGAACGGGACATGGCCGTCGCCATCGACGTGCGGCTCCAGTACCTGTGGCGCGTCGGCATGCGCCCCGGCGGGAGGTTCGCGCACAGCTGGCCGACCGGGCTCTACTCCACGGGTGTGCTGGCCGGACGCGACTTCCTCAAGCTCGGGATCATGGAGATCCCCTGCGGCCTGCCCAGCACCGACAAGGACATCGAGATGCATCTCGATCTGTGGCAGCTGCTCTCGCCGACCGGTTTCATGCTGACCGGCTCCCAGGTGCAGATCTACGAAAACGCCGCCGCGGAGCACGGGCTGGACCTGCGCAAGCTGTTCAACGAGGCGTCGCTGCTGATCGTCGAGGCGCTCTACCAGTTCGAAGAGCCGCGACGGCAGTTCGAACAGACCTACGGCGTCCGGCTGCACAACATCACCGGAGCCTCGGAGATCCCGGGCTACTCGATCAACGACTGCCGCTTCCACACCGGGATGCACGTCCCGATGGGGCATCACTGGATCCAGGTCGTCGACCCGGTGACCGGCAAGGAGGTACCGACGGGCGAGCGCGGCCACCTGGTGATCAACTCCTACGACCTCGACGCGTTCTACCTCCGCTACGACGTGGAGGACATCGTCGCCGCCACCGACGAGCCCTGCCCGTGCGGTGAAACCGGCCAGCGGTACACGTTCCTCGGCCGCGGCGCGGACCGCGCCGAGGTCGACGGGAAAATGGTGCTGCCGATCGACATCCAGCTGGCGCTGTTCCCCCACGGCTCGCCCGAGTTCCAGTTGCGCCCCGGGCAGGGCGGCGAAGTCCGGCTCAAGGTGGAGACCGAGGACGAGCAGTCGGCGCGACGGGTCGAAGGGATCCTCCGCGAGGACCTCGGAGTACCGGTGAAGGCCGAGTCGGTGCCCGTGGGCAGCCTCCCGCGCTCGACGTTCAAGCCGCGCCGGGTCGCGAGCTGACCGGCCACCAGGCGAAAGGAAGGGCACACGTTGAGCACCACATCGGTCACCGAGGACTTTTCCCAGCTGCGTGCCGACTGCGAGTTCCGCGCCGAGGTCCACGACGAGCGCTACCGCGTCCGCGAGGCCATCGGGGTCGGGGAATGGCTGTACGACCCCCAGCTGCGCTTCGCCACCGAGGACGGCGCGGTCGTCCTGAGCGACATCGGCGGACAGCCCGAACGCGGGTTCGACCCGACCGCCGGCCACGGTGCCATCTACCGGTTCACCGCCGACGACCGTCTCGAGACGATCTCGCCCCCCGGGATGCACGGCGTGACCGCGCCGCTGCGGCCGGAGCAGGCGCCGCCGTGGTTCGGCGGCTGGGGCGGGCACCTGTTCTTCATCGCCCAGGCCGAGTCCGGGCGCGTCGGGGCACACAAGGGACACCGGCTCTATCGCATGGACCCCGCCGACGGGATCCCGCACGCGTTCGCGGACCTGCCACACCACGGACCGGTCGGCGGCGGCGTTCCCGGCGCGGGAATGACCGGGACCTTCGGCCCGAAGGGGAGCCCGCACGAGGGCTACCTGTTCTGCCAGTCGCTGGTCAACTGCGTCGTGTACCGCATCGACCCCGACGGCAACGCCGAGCCGTACCTGGTGATGGCCCCGCCGTTGGTGGAGCGGCCCATGATGCCGTTCCTGACCTTCGTCGCGCCCGACCACTCGCAGTGGCGGGACGTCGCGGGCGAGGTGATCATCGCGACGCGCGCGACGACCTACCTCGAACACGGCGAAGCCAAGACCGACCTCCAGTACTGGCGGATCGACGACAGCGACCGCTCGGTGCACCCGGTCACCGGCATGCAGTGGCGTGCGGGGCCGATCGCCCCCGAGGGGTTCGGCCCGTACGCCGGGCACATGTTCACCGTCGACGAAGGGTCGACCAACCTGCTGCACGCGTCGATCAACGAGCTCAACGCCAAGCCGCTGCCCTACGATGCGCGCATCCTCCGCATCGCGCCGGACGGCAGTGAGCACGTGTTCGTCGACGGCATCCAGGGCGGCAGCACGACGCTGGTGTTCGCCGGGAACCGCCTGGTCGCCGCCTCCTCGCGGAAGAGTTACTCCACCGGCGAGTACCACGAGCCGGACGGTTCGATCTTCGTCGTCGAACCCGCCGGGAGCTGACCGGGTGGGCCGGTCCGGTATCCGGCCGGGCCGGCCCCCGGGTCACCCGCGGGTGACCCACTCCTCGAAGTCGTCGTCCGTCCGCCCGGTCCGTTCGCGGATCATCCCGGCGACCGCCTCCGACGTCGGCATCCGCAGCGGGACGCGCTCCGCCTCGACCGCGCGCGCCACGACCTCGGCGACCTCCTCGGAGGTCTGCGCGGGAGCGTTGGCCGCGGCCTGGGCCGTGGCCCGCGCGGCCACCTCGGCGTAGGGCCCGGGAGCGATGTCGGCGGCCAGCCGCTTCGCGCTGAAATCGGACTTCACCGCGCCGGGTTCCACCAGTACGACGTCGATCCCGAAATCGCGCACCTCGAACCGCAACGACTCGCTCAGCGCCTCCAGCGCGTGCTTGCTCGCCGCGTAGTGCCCCGTCAGCGGCATGGCGCGCCGCCCGGCCACCGACGAGACGTTGACGATGCGCCCCGCGCCCCGCTCCCGCATCGCGGGGAGGAACGCCCGCACCGTCCGCACGGGGCCGAGCACGTTGGTCTCCCACAGGGTGCGGAGCGCCTCGTCGCCCACGAGCTCGACCGGCGCGCGCAGGCCCCGTCCGGCGTTGTTGACGAGGACGTCGACCGGGCCGGCCTTCTCTGCGGCGGCGGCGACCGAGTCCGGGTCCGTGACGTCGAGTTCGAGGGCGAGCGCGACGTCGAGGTCGGCGATCGACTCGATCTTGAGCGCGGTGGCGATCACCTCGTGGCCGCGGGCCGCGAGGTGGATCGCGCTCGCGCGCCCCACCCCGCTCGAACATCCGGTGATGAGCACGCGACGACTCCGCATGAGCTGGACCTCCTTGGCTTCGACAGCGAAAAAATGAGTATACTTAGTTTGTGTCACCGACGACAACGCGCGCCATCGGCCCGGTTCTGGTCATCACGATCGACCGTCCCCATGTCCACAACGCGGTCGACCACGCGGTCCTGGTGGGCGTGCGCGCCGCGGTCGAGCGCCTGGAGTCCGCGCCCGAACTCCGCGCCGGAGTACTGACCGGCGCCGGTGGCACGTTCTGCTCGGGAGCGGATCTCCGGGCACGCCTGGCCGGTGAACGGGTGGTGGACGACAACGGCTTCGCCGGCCTCACGCGGCGCCGCCGGACCAAACCCCTCATCGCCGCGGCGGAAGGCAACGCGCTGGGCGGCGGAATGGAACTGGTCCTGGCGTGCGACATCGTGGTGGCGGCCCGGGACGCCCGGTTCGGTCTGCCCGAGGTGCGCCGCGCGGTGCTCGCCGCGGAGGGCGGGCTCTACCGCAGCGCCTCCGTGCTCGGCCGGAAGGTCGCGATGCAGCTGGCGCTGACCGGCGAGCCGATCGACGCGGAGCGGGCCCACCAGCTGGGGCTGGTGAACGAGCTGACGGGACCCGGCAAGGCACTGGAGACCGCGGTGGCGATCGCCGAACGGATCGCGGCCAACGCCCCGGAGTCGGTCCGCCAGAGCAAACGGGTCATCGACGAGTCGGCGGGCCTGGCGGAGGACGACGCCTGGGCGCTCACGCAGGAGGCCTACGCCGCGGTCAAAGCGAGCCCCGAGTTCCGGGAGGGGGCCCGGGCATTCGTGGCCCGCAAGGGCGCCCGGTAGCTCACCGTCCACCGAGGACAGTCGCCGCCGGGCGCCGCGCCCCGATCAGGCCCACTCCGGCGGCCGCTTCTCGAAGAAGGCCTTCGGCCCCTCCTGGGCGTCCGGGTGATGATCGCCGTGGGCCCGCAGGACCGGCCAGGCGATCCGTAGCGCGTCGTGCAGCGGACGATCCAGCGCGTCCCACACCACCTGCCGGCTCGCCGCGATCGCCGCGGGCGACCCCGCCGCGATCGCCCGCGCCAGCTCCAGCGCGCGCTCCTGGAGCTGTGCGGCCGGGACGACCTCCGTCACCAGGCCCATCTCGAGGGCGCGCCGGGCGTCGATCCGCTCCGCCCGCCCGAGCAGCATCATCCGCATCACGGCCTGGTGCGGGACGCGGCGCGAGAGCACGATCGTTTCGATCGCGCTGACCTGGCCCACCGACACGTGGGGGTCCAGGAACGTGGCGGAATCGGCGGCGATCGTGAAGTCGGTGTCCGCGACGAAGTGCAGCCCACCGCCCGCGCACACACCGTTGACCGCGCAGATCGACGGCTTGCGGACCTTGTTCTGCAGCGGTGTGAAGCGGTTCTCCCGCTCGAAGATCCCGGTCCGCGCCCGGGAGCGGTCAGCGACCGTGCCCACGTCGGCCCCGGAGCAGAATGCCCGCTCCCCCGCCCCGGTGACCACCGCGACCCGCGCGTCCGGGTCGGCGTCGAAGGCGGGCCAGAACCGGGCCAGCTCCTCCAGCATGACCGGCGAGATGGCGTTCATGCGCTCCGGGCGGTTCAGCCGGACGACGACGACACCTCCCTTGCCGGCCTCGACGTCGAGGGTCTCCCAAGGGCCGATCAAGTCCATTGTGTACTCCTATCCGAGGATCCCAGGTGTGCCGCGGTCACAACGACGGGTTGAGGCCGCCGGCCACGGTGAGCGCCTGGCCGCTGATGTTCCGGCTGCCCGCCCCGAGCAGGAACTCCACCGCGTCGGCGACGTCGTCCACCGTGTTGGGCCGCCCGAGGGGGTTGTGCGCCGCCCAGTCCTGCACCCAGGTCCCGTCCGGCCGGTCCACCACGGTCGTCGTCGTGGCGCCGAGCACGATCACGTTCACCGTGATCCCGTGCGGCCCCAGTTGCGTGGCCGCCGACCGGGTCAGCGCCACCAGTCCGGCCTTCGCCGCCGCGTAATGGGCGCGGTCGGGCGAGCCCGCCCATGACGTGGAGCCGATGTTGACGATCCGGCCGCCACCGGCGCCCACCATGACGCGCGCGGCCTCCTGCAGGCACCGGAACGCCGACGTCAGGTTGATGTCGAGGGTGCGGGACCACTGGTCGTCGGTGATGTCCAGGATGGGCTGGTTCAACGGGCCCTTGACCCCGCCGGCCACGTTCACCAGAGCGTCGAGCCTGCCCCACCGGGCAACGGCGTTCTCGCGGAGAGCGACCGCGGTGGCCCGCTCCGACACGTCGCCGGCGACGGTGACGACGGTGGCGCCGTCGGCGCACAACGCCTCCGCCGTGGTGGCGAGCCGGTCGGCCGACCGGTCGTTGAGGACCAGCGCGTGGGTGGCTGCGAGGCGCCGCGCGATCGCCGCCCCCATCGGCCCGCCCGCCGCGGTCACCACGGCTACGGGCCGCTCCGCCACTCCCTCCGTCACGGCGAAAAGAGTATCATTTTGTGCCACTCCGGCCGTGTTCATCTCCGTCATCCTCTCGCCTTTACCCGGTACTTGGCTCTACGATAGTCGGCATCTCACCTATTTAGTATCCTCTATGTGGAGGGAAGATGGAATTCCAACTCACCGCGGAGCAGGTCGGGCTGCAGCAGAGCGTGCGTCGCCTGCTCGCGGCACGGGCCGCACCGCGCAGCGCCTTCACGGAGGAGGCACCGGCGCAGGCGCGAGCGCTGTGGGCGGCACTGAACGACGTCGGCCTCGGCGCACTCGGCCTCGACCTCCCCCAGTACGAGCTGACCTCCACCGCGATCGAGCAGATGCTGGTCGCGGAGGAACTCGGCCGGGCCGTCGCGCCCGTCCCGTTCACCGGCGTCGCCGCGGCCACCTCGCTGCTGTCCCGCGGTACCGAACCCGCCGCGGCCCATCTGCTGGAGCAGGTCATCGAAGGCCGGATCACCGTGGCAGCCCTTCCGGCCGCCACCGGCGGCGGGGTCGACGTGAAGGCGGCCGCCGGGGACGAGGGCTGGACGGTCGACGGGGAGGTCGCGATCGTTCCCGGCGGCGCCTGGGCGCAGACCCTGCTGGTCGTCGCGCACACGACGAACGGCACCCCGGCCGTGCTCGCGGTCGAACTCGACGCACCAGGGGTCACCACGACGCCGTTGCCCGCGATCGACCCGACCGCGGGCCTGGCGCAGGTCGGCTTCTCCCGCACTCCCGCCGTCCCGGTGCTGGTGCACGACGCGGACGAAGCGATCTCCGCGGCGAGCGCACTGGCCACCCTGCTCGTGGCCGCCGAGTCCACGGGGGTCGCGGAACGAGCGCTGCGGATCGCCGCCGAGTACGCCCTGACCCGCCGGCAGTTCGGTCACCCCATCGGCGCCTTCCAGGCCATCAAGCACAAGCTGGCCGACATGCTCGTCCTGGTCGAGAACGCGCGGTCGGCCTGCTACGGGGCCGCCTGGCAGCTCTCCGGCGGTGAAGATGCCGGACTCTACGTGGCGATGGCGAAGGCCGTCGCGTCGGAAAGCGCCACCCAGGTCGCGGCCGACGCGCTGCAGATCCACGGCGGCATCGGCTGCACCTTCGAGCACGACATCCACCTCTATCTGCGCCGCGCCAAATCCGGACAGCTCCTGTACGGCGACACGGCCGAACACCTCGACGTGATCGCGGCGGCGCTGCTCGACGAGCCCATCCCCGGAGGAGCGACCCGATGACCGAGGTGACCAGCACATCCGCCCAGAGCACCGGCGAGTTCCGCGCGGAGCTGTCCGCATGGCTCGACGCCAACCTCCCCGAGGGCTGGGGCACCCCCGCGTTCCGGATGCCGAAGGGCGCGGAGCCCCGCCGCGAGTTCATCCGCGACCTCCAACGCCGCATGGCGGAGGACCGCTGGATCGCGATCCACTGGCCCGCCGAGTTCGGCGGCCGTGGCGCGACCATGGACCAGCAGATCGCCTACCACGCCGAGCTCGCCCGGCGCGGCGTGCCGCGCCCGCTCGGGCACATCGGCCTCAACCTGTGCGGGCCGACGATCATCCGGCACGGCACCGACTGGCAGCGAGAGCGCTTCCTGCGGCCGATGCTCGTCGGCGAGGAGATCTGGTGCGAAGGCTTCTCCGAGCCCGGCGCCGGTTCCGACCTGGCCGGGCTGCGCACCCGGGGCCGCATCGAGGGCGACGAAATGGTCATCGAAGGCCAGAAGACGTGGAACACCGGGGGCCACTACGCGCAGTGGATGTTCGCGCTCGTGCGCACCGACCCGGACGCGCCCAAGCACGAGGGCCTGTCGTTCGTCCTCATCCCGATGGACGCGCCCGGGGTGACCGTGCGGCCGATCGAGCGGATCTGCCGCGAGCACGACATCAACGACGTCTTCCTCGACTCCGTGCGGATCCCCCTCACCCACGTCGTGGGGCCGTTGCACGGTGGCTGGGGCGTCACCCGCACCACCCTCAACCACGAGCGCTACACGCAGTTCCTGGCCTCGCAGATCGGGTTCCGCCGGACCCTGGACAAGGTCGTCGACCTCGCCCGCCGCACCGGCCCGCTCGGCAGGCGCCCCGCCGACCGTCCCGAGGTGCGCAGCGCGCTGGCGCGCAAGTGGATCGCCAGCGAGCTCATCCGGTTGCACGGCCTGCGCAACATCGCCAGCGTCCAGTCCTCGGGCGAGCCCGGGCCGGAAGGCGCGATCATGAAGGCGTTCGGGCAGGAGCAGGAGAAGCAGCTCCACGAGCTCGCGATGGACCTCTCGGGAGCGGCCGGCCTGCTCGACCGCGGCTCCGCCCTCGCCCCCGACCGCGGCAAGTGGGTGTTCGGCTACCTGCGCTCGCGGGCGTCGACGATCGCCGGCGGGACCAGCGAGATCCAGCACAACGTCATCGCCGAACGGGTACTGGGCATGCCGCGCGACCCCTGGCTCACCCAGGAGAGCTGACCCCGGACGGCGAAGGGCTCGGAGCCGGGCGGCTCCGAGCCCTTCGCCGTGGACGCACTGCCGGTCAGCCGGGCGACGAGGCGGCGGTCGCCGCCGCCCTGAGCCCGAACACGGCACCGAGGGACAGGCCGCCGGCGTAGCCCCCGTCGTAGACGCCGGCGCCGTCGGCGCCGGCCGCGAGCAGACCCGGGACCGGCTCTCCGTTCTCGCCGAGTACCCGTGCTTCGGTGTCGATGCGCACGCCGCCGTGGGTGAAGGTGATCGCCGGCTGACATTCGCTCGCGAAGAACGGGGGTTCGGCGATGGGGCGCCGGTTCGTCCGCCGGGCCGGGGTGAGCGCCTCCGGATCGCCGGCCAGCCCGGCGTTGAACTCCGCCACCGACCGGACGACGCCCGCGGCGTCGTACCCCCACGCCGCGATCTTCCCGGCCAGCTCGCCGATCGTGTCCGCGTAGACGACGTGGGCGCCCTCCCGCTCCGCCTCGCGCGGCAGGTCGGTCGCCTCGACGCCCTTGAGCGGCGTCGTGGTGGCGTTGGTCCGGCGCGTCACCTCGTCCGCCACGATCACCGCCCGGGCACCCGGTAACCGCACGAGCGCCTGGGAATTGCGGTAGTGGCCGAGCGACTCGTCGGTGAACCGCCGGCCGTCGGGTCCCAGCATGATCCCCCACACGCTGTAGAAGGACTGCGCCAGCCGCAGGAAATCGCCCGGCACCAACGGTTTCGACAACGGGTAGGCCATGACGTGCCCGTAGAAACCCGACATGCCCGCGGAGAGCGCACCGCCCGCCGACCGGCCCAGCCGCAACCCGGCGCCGTCACTGCACGGGTTGGAGCGCACCAGCATCTGCGCCGCCTGCTCTCCGATGAACTGCCGGCGCAGTTCGGGATCACCCTGGAAACCGCCCGTGGCGAGCACCGTCCACGGCGCACGGACGCGAGTCCGGCCGTCCCGGTCGACGACGACCCCTCCGGTGACCGCGCCGTCCTCGATCACCAGCCGCTCGACCTCCGCTTCGAGCAGCACGGCCCCGCCCACCTTCTCCACGAGCCGGCGGGCGGCGTTGACGTAGCCGAGGATGTCGACCAGGTGCCCGATCCCGCCCATGTTGGACGACCGCCGTTCCTCGGACATCTCGACACCGAGCGAGGCGATCCAGGCGATGGCGTCGGCATGGCCGTCGACCAGCACCCGGCCCAGTTCCGGATCCCCGTCCGGGTTGCCGGCACGCAGGACCTCGTAGGACTCGGGCCGCCACACGAAGCCGCCGGACAGCACCGCGGAGCCGCCGACGTGGTCGGCCTTCTCCACCACGACGACGCGCATACCCTTGGCGGCGGCGGCTCCGGCGGCGGTCAGGCCCGCGATCCCCGCCCCGGCGACCAGCAGGTCGCACGAATACTCCTCGATTGCCCCGGTCATCCGGCCCTCCGCTGGTCCGATGGCGGGAGAACGCCGTGTCCCGGACCCGGCGCCTCCTCACTGGCGAAATGGCAAGCCACCCGGTGGTCACCCGTGGCGAGAGCCGGATTGGACGTCTCGCACACGGCCATCGCCACCGGACAGCGGTTGCGGTAGGCGCAGCCGCTCCCGATCTGCGCCTCCTGGAGCCGCTCGCCCTTGACCAGGCTGTCGGCCTCGCCGTCCCGTGGTCCGAAGTCCGGACGCGGCACCGCCGCGAGCAGCGCCTGGGTGTACGGGTGCCGGGGCGAGTCGAACACCTCGTGCGTCGGGCCGCTCTCGACGACCTGACCGGCGTACATGACCGCCACCCGGTGGGCGAAGTGCTCGACCACCGACAGATCGTGCGAGATGAACAGGTAGGACACGCCCGTCTCCGCCTGCAGGCCGACGAGCAGGTTGAGGATCTGGCCCCGGATGGACAGGTCGAGCGCGGCGACCGGCTCGTCACACACGATCAGTGACGGGTTCGTGGAGATCGCGCGGGCGATGGCCACCCGCTGGAGCTGTCCGCCGGAGAGCTCGCGCGGGAGGCGCTCGCCGAACTCGGGGTCCAGGCCGACCCGGACGAGGAGTTCCGCCGCCCGGGCCTGGCGCTGCGCCGCGGTGGTGCCGCCGTGCACGAGCAAGGGTTCCACAATGGAATCGGCGATCGTCATCGTCGGGTCGAGCGAGGAGAACGGATCCTGGAAGACCATCTGCATCCGCGGGCGCACCCGGCGCAGGTCCCGCCGGGACAGCCCGCGCACGTCGATGTCCTCGAACACGACGGTGCCCCCGTCCGGCTCGATCAGCCGGAGGACGAGCCGGCCGACAGTCGACTTGCCCGCACCGGACTCCCCGACGACTGCGACGGTCTCCCCCTTGCCGACCGTGAAGTCGACCCCGCGCACGGCGTGCACGGTCTGCCGCCGTCCGAACCGGCCGCTCGTGTAGGTCTTCGTGAGGTCGGTGGCGGTCAGCACGGTCTCACTCATGCGACTCCCTCCAGGCTGAGCTCCCCGGCCCGGACACAGCGGACCCGGTGGGGAACGGGATCGTCGGGCCCCGCGGGTCCGGCCACGTCCAGCGGGACCGGGGCCGTGTCGCAACGGCCCTCCTGGGCATGCGGGCACCGGCTGGAGAAATGGCACCCGGTGGGCCAATGCCCGGCCCTGGGGACCGTGCCGGGGATCGAGCCGAACCTGCGGGCCTCCTCACCCCTCCGCGGGATCGAGGAGATCAACCCGTGCGTGTAGGGGTGGCGCGGCCGGCGGAAGAGCTCCTCGGTGGGACCCTCCTCGACGATCTGCCCCGCGTACATCACCGCGGTGCGGTGGCAGATCTCGGTGACGACACCGAGGTCGTGGGTGATGAACAGGACGCCGAGGTTCATCTCCCGCTGGATCCGGTCCAGCAGCCTGAGCACCTGCTTCTGAACGGTGACGTCCAGCGCGGTGGTGGGCTCGTCGGCGATCAGCAGCTTCGGTGAGCACGCGAGCGCGATGGCGATCATCACGCGCTGGCACATCCCGCCGCTGAGCTGGTGGGGGTACGCGCTCGCGCGCTCGCGCGCCCGCGGGATCTCGACGAGTTCGAGCAACTCGACGGCGCGGGCGTGTGCCTGTGACCGGCTCATGCCGCGGTGCACCCGCAGCGGTTCGGCGATCTGGTCGCCGATCGTGAAGGCGGGGTTGAGGCAGCGCAGGGCGTCCTGGAAGATCATCGAAAGCTCGGCGCCCCGCAGTCCCCGGATCTGCTTGCGATCCATCGCCAGCAGGTCCCGCCCCTCGAACTCGATGGCCCCGCCCGACACTTCGAGGGAACGCGGCAGGAGGCCCATCGCGGCCAGCGAGCTCACGGTCTTGCCCGAGCCGGACTCGCCGACCAGGCCGACCATCTCGCCGGCGCGCACGGTGAAGCTGACGGAGTCGAGGATCGGGACCAGGGTGCGCCCCCTGCGGACGCCGACCGAGAGGTCGCGGACGGCCAGCAGCGCCGTCGTGGTGCCGGCGGCCGGCTCCTGGATCACGGTCATGACCGCCGGCCTCCCGAGACGATGGCGTCCCGCAGACCGTCGCCGAGGGACGAGAACAGGAACACGATCACCGCGATGACGATGCACGGCGGGAAGATCGGGAACGCGAGCTCCCGGATGTGGGTGAAGGCGTCCCGCGCCATCGTGCCGAGGCTGACCGCGGGGGGCTGGGCACCCAGTCCCAGGAAGCTCAGGCTGGCCTCCGCGATGATCGCCAGGCCGATCGAGAACGTCACCTGGACCAGGATCGGCGCCACCGCGTTGGCGAAGACGTGCCGGCCGAGGATCCGCGGCGTGGTGCACCCGATGGACCGCGCGGCCTCGACGAAGCTGTCCTTGGACACCGAAGCGGCGACACCGCGGGTGACGCGGTAGAACCGCGGCGCCAGCGTGACGCCGACCGCCAGCATCGCCGGGACGACACCGCCGCCGTAGGCGCCCACGATGGCCAGGGCGAGGATCAGCGGAGGCAGGCTGAGCAACGTGTCCGAGACCGTGTTGCTGATCGCGCCGAACGCGCCGCCCCGGTAGCCGGCGAGCAATCCGGCCGGCACTCCCAGCACGACGGCGGTGCCCACCGCGAGCAACCCGGCGAGCAGACTCAGCCGGGTGCCCGCGAACAGCAACGTCAGGATGTCGCGGCCCAGGCTGTCGGTTCCCAGCAGATGACCTCCGCCGGGCGTCTGGAGCCGGTTCATCAGATCCTGCTGATTCTCCCCGTACGGGGTCAGCAGCGGCCCGAGGACCGCGGCCAGTACCAGCACGACGAGCAGCACCAGCACCACCCGGGTACGGCGTTCGGAGAGCAGCATCCGGGCGGTGCGGAACCGCCGGCGCCTGCGGGGCGGCGGGGCCTCCGTGGCCCGCGCCGGGTCGATCGTGGCGGTCATCGCGGTCAGCCCTTTCGTAGCCGCGGGTCGAAGTACCCGTAGGTCAGGTCGACCAGGAGGTTGGTGGCGAGCACGGCGAGGGCGCTGAACAGCACGAGCGCCTGCACCACGGGGAAATCGCTGGCGAGCACGGAGTTCACCGCGAGCGCGCCGATCCCTGGCATCGCGAAGACGATCTCGACCACGACGGTGCCGCCGATGACGCGGGTGACCTGCAGGCCGAGCACGGTCACCGCCGGGATGGCCGCGTTCTTGATCGCGTGCTTGCCGATGACCCGGGTCGTGCTGAGCCCCTTGGCGTTCGCGGTGCGGATGTAGCTCTGGTCCAGCACGTCGATGAGCGATCCGCGGATCTGCCGGGCGATCTCGGCGATCGGGTTGACGGCGATCGCCAGCGCCGGCAGGAACAGGTAGCTCAGCCACACGGTGAATCCCTGGGACAGGGGCTGGTAGCCGACCGCGGGGAACAACTTGTACGCGACGGCCAGGATCGTCACGAGCAGCGGCCCGATGACGAAGGGCGGCAGCGCCAGCGACAGCGAGGTGAGCCCGGTCAGCACGTGGTCCACCCAGGTGCCGCGGCGCAGAGCGGCGGCCACGCCCAGCGGCACGGCGATGACCACCGCGATCACCAGCGCGACGACCGTGAGCGAGAGCGTCACCGGCAGCGCCTGCAGGATCAGCTCCATCGCACCACGGCCGGGCTGGAGCACGACGGAGTTCCCGAACGAGCCGGTCACTATGTCGCCGAGGTAAGCGAAGTACCGCACGACCACGTTGCGGTCCAGCCCGAGCGCGACCCTGGTGGCCTCGATCTGGTCCGGCGTCGCGAAATCACCGGCGATGACCCGGGCCGGGTCGCCGGGGACCAGCTCGAGCAGCAGGAACGACACGAGCGTGACGAGCAGGATGATCGGCACCATCCCGGCCAGCCGCCACGCGATGAACCGGATCATCGCGGCACTTCCGTTCGGGGCCACCGCCGGCAGGCGTCGCGACTCTTCGTCATCGCCAGCACCGTTGCTCCTCCCGTGAAACCACTCTGTTTCCGGAATGAGTGTCCTCTATTTGCCACTCGGTGGCAAGGGACACCACCAGATCCTCACCAGCCGTGACCCCGGCCCCCCGTGCGGGTCAGAAGCACCGGGGACGGGGCGCCGAGTGCTCCCAGTCGGCGAGCAACGTGCGGATCGCCGTGATCAGCGAGAGGGGCTGGTCGAGCATCGGGTGGTGACCGGCGAGCGGCAGCTCGATCACCGGGGCCGCGCGCCCGAGCAGCTCGTACATCTGGGCCCCGATCGCGGGCGTGACCAGGCCACGCTCGGCGCGCAGCAGCGCGACCCGAGACGCGACCTTGCCCAGCATCTCCGGGCGGGGGCGCGGCTGGGCGAAGATCGCGGGATCGAACTTCCAGGTCCAGCCCTCGCCGGTGTCCCGGAGCGAGTGGGCCGCGACGTGCCGCATCACGAAGGGCAGGTTGCCCTCCTGCTCCGGCACGGTGTGGAACCGGGCCAGCGCGTGCTCCCGGTCCGCATAGGTCCGCAGCGGACCGAAGGCCCGTCTGCTCGCCGCCGCGACCTCCTCGGGGCTGCGCTCGCGCACCGGCGAATCGATCACGACGACTCCGCCGACCGCCCCGTCGTGCTCGGCGCCGACCGTCAGCGCGACCCAGCCACCCATGCTGTGGCCGACGACGACCGGACGTGGCGCCATCCGCGCGGCCTCCACCGCGTCCACGACCTCACGCGCCCAGCACGAGAGTTCGTAGGCGGGGCGCCGGCCGCTGTCACCGTGCCCGGACAGGTCGACCGCGATGATGCGGTACTCCACACCCAGCATCGGCGCGATGTGGTCCCACCACCGCGAATGCGCCGCCCCGCCATGGACGAGGACGACCCCGGCCGCATCCTCGGGCCCCCAGGCGCGCACCGCGATGCGGACACCGCCGGATTCCACCTCGTACGTCGAGCACGGGGTCGCGAGCGCGTCCCGGAACCATTCGGGCGTTTCCACGGCGTCACCTCCGGTCCGCGAAATATCCGCTGAAGAGTATCCCTAGTTGAATCTTGGCCGCATCAGGCACCGAGAGCCACGTGCGCGGCGTAGGCCCGCAGATCCTCCTCGGCGGTCCGCGACGAGCGCCAGGGCGCCACGATCACCCGGTCGACCCCGGCCAGGGCGTAGGCGTCCAGATCCCCGGGGCCGGGATCCCGGGCAAGCACCGTGATCGTGAACGGCTCGCCGGCCCGCCGGCCACGCGCTCGCAACTCCCGGAGTTCCTCGACCCGGGATTTGGCCGACGCCGGATCGTGGCTCATCCCCAGCCAGCCGTCCCCGTGCTCGGCGGCACGCGCGAGCGCTCGGCGCGACTCGCCGCCGACGAGGATCGGTATCGGCCGCGCCGGCTTGGGCTCGAAGCCCACCGCCTCGAAGGGGAAGAAGGGACCGTCGGACGCGACGGCCTCGTCGGTCCACAACCGGCGGACCACGCCGATCGCCTCGTCGAGCAGGCGGCCGCGGGCGGCGGGATCGATGCCCGCGACCTCGAATTCGCTGCGCAGCCATCCCGCGCCGACACCGGCGAGCGCACGGCCGCGCGACACCGTGTCGAGGGTGGCGAATCCGCGCGCGCTCACGAACGGGTGCCGAAGCCCGAGCAGGTAGACGAGCGTCCCCAGCTTGACCCGGCTGGTCCGGCCGGCGAGGAAGGACAGGTAGCTCGGCGGGTCGAAGAGCGGAGTTCCCGGGGCGAGCTTGTCCTCCGCCCGGGCACCCGCCAGCTGTCCGTCGAGCCGGTACGGGATCGCGAGGTGGTCCGACATCCAGACCGACTCGAAGCCGAGCCGGTCGGCGAGGACGGCCGCCCCTTCCCAGGCCGCCGGGTTCAGCCGGCCCAGCGTGATGCCCAGCTGGACGGGCGGCGGGGCCGAGGTCACGGACGCTTGCGGTCAGCCGCGCGGCCACGCTCGCGCTGGGCACGCGCGACGCTCTCGGGCACCGCCGGCGGTACGGGCAGTTCCGGCTGGGGCTGCTCGCGTGTCGGCAGGAACACCGTGGCCTCCCCCTTGGTGGTCTCTACCTCGTCCTGGTTGACGATCGACAGCGCGATCCGCACTACGCCGGGCCGCGGCTTCTCGACGACCGTCCCCTGGACGGTGGAGAGATCACCGATGTAGTTGAACCGGCGCAGCTCCAGCCGCAGGCTCGACAGCCAGCCGTCGTCCCCCATCCAGTCGGTCAGCAGGTGGGCCAGCCACATCTGCCGGGTCTGACCGTAGTCGTAGGGCCGCTGGGCACCGATGGAGCGGGCCCACTCCTCGTCCCAGTGGACCCGCTGCACCACGTCCCAGGCACCATAGGCATTGCGCGTGTAGAAGCCCGGCATCTCCTGGCGGCGCTTGGCCGCCAGGCGCAGGGGGCCCCAGCCGTAGTCGCCGCCCGTGCCGAGGCCGATGTGGAAGCAGACGACGTCGCTGAGCGTCAGCGGCCCCTTGTGCAGCGGACCGACGACATCGCCCACGGCGACGTCCTCCCACCACCGGGGATCGGCGCCGCGGGGCTTCTCCGCCAGCACCTTCGCCGTGATCTCCTCGATCTGCTCGGCGTCGTAGGACGGCGGCTGGATCGTGCCTTCCCGGTTGGCCTTGCGCGAGGACTCGCGCTCGGTGTGGACGTACCAGCTCAGCCGGACCGCGTAGACCTCGCGGGTCTCCCGGTTCTGGTAGGTGTGCTCGTTGTAGCTGATGACGCTCTTGCCGCCACCGAACCGTGACACCTTCTCCTGGACGTCGACCAGGCGGACCGTCTCGGCGATCCGGTCGCCGGGCCGGATCGGCCGGTAGAACTGGATCTCCGTGCCGGAGTTGAAGAGGTGGACACCGGCCAGCGCGCCCTTGGAGCGCGCTCGCACGTCGGCGGGTAGCGGTCCCACCTCGTCCTCGCCCATGGTGAGCAGGTAGAGCGGGGGCGCGATCATGCCGCCCCACCGCGTGGCATCGCCGTAGGACGGGTCGTTGTACAAGGGGTTGTCGTCGCCGTAGGCCCAGGCGAAGTGCCTGATGGTGTCGGCGTGCGCCTCCAGGTTGTGCGGGGGCTTCGGCCGCCCGTAGGGCACGTCGAGCTTGCTCCGGAACCTCTCGATGGCCTCGTCGGTGATCCGGCCGAAGGACTCGGACTTCGTCGTTGTCACAGGCAACCTCGCAATGTCGAATACTCGCTCCTAAAGAGTATCCTTTATAGCTACCGGAGGGGAAGAGGGCTCCCTCTCAGCGTGATGACCCGTGGGGCAACACTGGAATTTCGGCTCTTGTATCAGTATCCTTATTCTTGCTGCACTGGTGCTGCCGCTGCGCACCGCCAACGCAGCGTCCGGCGGACTCACAGCCGAGAAAGGGAGCAACACCAGTGACGACTTCGCAGGCGACGTCCGAGACCACGTCCATTCCCGCGCACGTCCCACCCGGCCTTGTCGTGGACTACGATCCGCAGAACGGGCCCGAGGTCATGGCGTTCCCCCCGGCGGCGCTGGACGCGTTCCGGGACAAGCGCGTCTTCTACACGCCCTTCGGGGGCGGCTTCTGGGTGTTCACGCGCTACGCCGACATCAAGCAGGCCATGCAGGACTACGAGTCCTTCCCGCAGTGGGGCACGATCACCCCCAACTGGACGGGCCGCACCCACATCCCGCTCCGGCTGAACCCGCCCGACCACCACAAGTACCGCAAGGTGCTGATGACCATGTTCTCGCCAAGGCGGCTGAAGGCCCTGGAGCCGATCATCCGGGAGACCGCCCACGAGCGGCTGGCCGAGATCGCGCCGCAGGGTGAGTGCGAGTTCATGAGCGACTTCGCCCTCCCGCTGCCCGCGGCGACCTACTGCGTGCTGCTGGGCCTGCCGAAGGAGAACTTCCCCGGGTTCAACAAGCTGTCCAACGACCTGGTCTTCGGTGCCGAGCACATCCGGCGCACGCAGGGCCGCGAGGCCGGGCTGGAGTTCCGCCGGAAGGTCGTCGAGAAGATCGAAAGCATCATCACGGAGGTGATCGCGCAGCGGCGCGAGCAGACCGGTGACGACATCATCAGCTTCCTCGTCGAGGCCGAGATGGAGGGCCGCCCGCTCACCGACGACGAGATCCTGAGCATCGCCTCGCTGCTGTTCTTCGCCGGGACCGACTCCACCGGTTCGATGATCGCCTACTCGATGGCGTTCCTCGCCAAGCACCCCGGCCACCGGCAGCGCCTGATCGACGATCCGTCGTCGATCCCCACCGCCGCCGAGGAACTGATCCGCGTCCACGGCTTCCACCACAACGTCCGGGACGTCGCGCACGACGTCGAGATCGCGGGCGTACAGCTGAAGACCGGCGACCGGATCCTGGTGCACACCGGCGGGGCCAACCACGACCCGGAGGCCTTCCCGAACCCGGGCGAGGTCGACTTCGACCGCGACGCCGGCAGCAACCTCACGTTCGGCACGGGCGTCCACCGCTGCCTCGGGGCCCCGCTGGCCCGGCTGCAGCTGAAGGTGGCGCTGGAGGAGTTCAACGCGACTATCCCGGACTACCGGCTGCCCGAAGGCCGGGACATCGAGTACGTCGGCGGCCAGAGCAAGGTCCAGCCGAGAGTGCTGCCCCTGGTGTTCACGCCGCGCCGGACATCCTGACCCGGGAAGGCGGGTGCCATGAAAGACGACCGGACGGCGCCCCGGCGGCGGCCGAACACTGCCTCCGCCGGGGCGCCGTCCTGGTCCATTGCGGACTACCGGGCACGCCTGGGCCGGCACGTGGAACCACGCGGAGACCAGGTCTGGCTGCGGCTGGGCGGCGGCATCGTGGGAGCCGCGGTGCCGGCCCGGCTCGGTCCGCCACTGGCGGCCGTGCTCCGCGGATTCGGGGAAACCGGACCGGTGCTGGAGCTCGACTCCGCGCCGAGCTGGGTTTTCCTGGCCGACGCCAACGGCTACGTGCCCGGCTGGGAGGGAATGCTGTCCGGGGTGGAAGTCCTGGGCTGTCCGGCCTGGGTCCCGGTTCCCGCGTCCGGCGTGCTCCGCGCGCGGAGCCGCTGGGTGGTGCCGCCCGACGCCCGGCGCCGCTGGCTGCCGACCCTCGCTTCGATCATCGCCCTCGCCCGCCGCGAGGAGGTTTCGGCCGCAGGCCGCTCCTGACCCGGGCGGGCCGCGCCGTGTCCCCGGTCAGGCCCGGTGGCGCCTTCGGCGCCGAGGTGGCTCGACGTCGCCTTCTTCCACCGCGTCTCCCCGATCGCCACCGCACTCGGCATTCCCCCACCGCACGTCGTCGACCGGGCGCACCGGGATCACCACGATGGTGCTCACCCGGAGTTCGCGCCGCCGGCATCCGCACCGGCAAAATTGCCCGCCGGCTCGGCGGCAGCGCCTGGCACGACGCCCGGAGAACCCGGGACAGCCCGTTGCGCCGTCCTCCGACCGGCCGCCGAGATCGCCCGGCAGCTGGCCGGTGGCCGCGAGAACCCGCTGGCCGAACCGGCCGGGCTCACCGGATCCGGGGACGAACTCGTGACCGGATCACCCTGCCGGTGATGCGGCGAACCCGGCGGAGCGGACTCCGCCGGGTTCGCCGTGCGTTGTTCAGCGGGACAGCTGGAACCCCTTGTACCCCTCGGCCGCTACCCCATCGCAGATCTCGCGATAAGCCCCGACACCGCCGACATAAGGCATGAAGACACGTGGCTTGCCGGGCACGTTGGCGCCCATGTACCACGAGGCGGCCTGCGGGTACAGGGTGTGCCTGGCCACCTCGTCGACGTGCTCCGTCCACTGCCTGGCGGCCTCCGGGTCGGCCTCCGATCGGCGAAGGTCGTTGCGCCGCAGGTGGTCGAGGTGGCCGGCGATCCACTCGACGTGCTGCTCGATCGAAACGACCATGTTGCTGAGCACCGAGGGACTGCCCGGTCCCGTGATCGTGAAGAGGTTGGGAAATCCCGGCACCGCGAGCCCGAGGTACGTCCGGGGGCCTTCGGACCAGGAGTCCGCGAGAGACTGCCCGCCCACGCCACGGATGTTCAACCGGGTCAGCGGCCCGGTCATCGCGTCGTACCCGGTGGCGAACACGATGGCGTCCACCTCGTGATCGACACCTCCGACGCGCACCCCGTGTTCGGTGATCCGCTCGATAGGGTTCGCCCGGACGTCGACCAGCCGGACGTTGTCGCGGTTGTACGTCTCGTAGTACCCCGTGTCGACGCAGATCCGCTTGCTGCCGATCGGATGGTCCCGCGGACACAGCAGCTCCGCCGTGGCCGGGTCCTTCACGATCCGCCGGATCTGGTCGCGAACGTAGTCGGCGGAGATCCGGTTCGCCGCCTCGTCCACCATCGTGTCCGCGAACGCCGACAGGAACGCGGAGCCACCGTCCGCCCAGCGGCGGTCCAGCTCCGCACGACGCTCGTCCTCACCGAGGTCGAGGGCCTTCTTCCCGGTGGGGTGGGCGATCGTGCCGCCGGGCGAGACCCGCGCCTCGGCCCGCAGTTTCGCGTACTCCGCCTTCACCCGCTCCTGTGTGCCGGGGTCGAGCGGACCGTTGTGCGCGGGGACGCTGAAGTTGGGCGTGCGCTGAAAGACGGTGAGCTGCCGCGCCGTCCGCGCGATCGCCGGGATCGCCTGGATGCCCGAGGAACCGGTACCGATCACCGCGACACGCTGTCCGACGAAGTCGACCGGCTCGTGCGGCCACTGTCCCGTGTGGAACCACTGGCCGCGGAAGTCGTCCAGTCCCGGGAACCGCGGCACTTGCGAAGCCGACAGGCATCCCACAGCGGTGATCACCCAGCGGGCGCGTACCCGCTGCCCCGCGCCGGTGCGAAGGTTCCAGAGCCCGGCCACCTCGTCGTAGACGACCGACTCGACGGGCGTGCCGAACGAGATGTCGCGGCGCAGGTCGTACCGATCGGCGACGTGCCTGCAGTAGGCGAGGATTTCCGGCTGCGCCGGGTAACGCTCGGACCAGGTCCACTCCTGCTGCAGCTCGTCGTCGAAGGAATAGCAGTAGAACAGGCTTTCGACGTCGCAGCGGGCACCGGGGTACCGGTTCCAGTACCAGGTTCCCCCCACGTCGTCGCCCCGCTCGAACACGTGTGTGCGGAGCCCGAGTTCTCGCAGCTTCTTCAGCATGTACATCCCGGCGAAACCGGCGCCGATGACGCACACGTCGTAGTCGGTCGTGGTGGTGTCCATCAGCGCATCACCCCGGCACCGGTCACCGCGGTGATTTCGCCCGCCACGTAGTCCATCGCGGCGGCGCTCCCCGGCAAGACGTTCACCATCGAGAAGAAGCCGTGCATCTGCGCGTCGAACAGGCGCTTGCGCACCGGGACACCGGCCGCTTCGAGCGCGGCGGCGTAGGCCTCCCCCTCGTCCCGCAACGGATCATGCTCCGCCACGAGCACCACGGCGGGCGGCAAGCCGGTGAAATCGGGTGCCCGCAACGGGCTCGCCTCTGTCTCACCGCGACGCCCGGGCGCCGCGTAATGGTTCCAGAACCAGATCATGCTGTCGCGGCTGAGCATCAGCTGGTTCTCGGGCGCGAGATACGAGGCCGTGTCGAAGTCGGCCGCGGTGACGGGGTAGACCAGCACCTGGAGGGCCAGGTCCGGGCCCGAGCGGTCCCGCGCCCGGTGCGCCATGACCGCCGCGAGGTTGCCGCCCGCCGAGTCACCGGCGACGATCAGCGGCACGGTCGCGCCGGCGATGCCGGTCATCTGCTCGTGCGCCCAGTTCAGCGCCTGCCACGCGTCTTCCACGGCGGCCGGATACGGGTGTTCCGGGGCCTTGCGATAGTCCACCAGCACCACGGCGCAGCCCGTCCGCGCGGCGAGCTGCCGCCCAAGTGTGTCGAACTGGTCGATGTCGCCGAGTACCCAGCCGCCGCCGTGGTAGTAGACGACGAGACCGGCCGGGGCCGCGGAAGGAACGAGCACGCGCACCGCGAAGTCGTTGCCGTCGGTGGTGTTCAGCCGCTCGTTCACGACCCGTGCCATGTCGGGTCCGGGCCCGTAGAGCTGGATCATCATCGGCCCCGACTCACGCGCTTCGCCGGGTTCCATTTCGTGGATCGGTTTCCTGCCGCTTCCGGCCATCTGAGCAAGGAACATCGTCGTCGCCTCGTCCAGCGCCATGCCTGTCGTCCTCATTCCTGCGGAGCGCCACGGCGATCGCCACCGCTGACCAGCGCTCGTTCCAGGATGGGTACGTTTGTGACCGCAGTCACCGGTCACCTGGCGCGAGGTTTCCCGCCGATTCCCGCCATTCGGCGAGCGTCACGGGTGATCCGAGTCGCGCAGGCGCCTCAGGATCAGCGCGAACATCATGCGCACGCGCCCGTACGGCTGCGTGATCTCGAAGCCGAGCAATTGCTCCGCCCGCGCGACGCGCGCACCCACCGAATTGTGGTGCATGTGGAGCGAGGCGGCGGCGCGGCGCAGCGACTCGGTCGCCGCCACGGCCTCCAGGGTGCGCAGCATCTCGGGCCCGCCGGGCTCGGCGGCCAGCCGGTCCAGTACCTCGACCTCCGTGGTCTCGGCGATGGCATCGGCCGTCAGGTGCTCCGCCAGCAGGGCGAAACAGCCCACGCTCGTCGCGTCGACGACAGCGGCTTCTTCCTTCGAGTACGGCGGGGACCGATGGGTACTGGGTACGGCGAAGCGCAAACAGGTCCTGGCCGCCCGCCACGAACGCGGTGCGCGCATGCCGGGCAGCCGGGGCCCGATGGAAATCCGCGTGCCCACCGGGACGGCGAGGTCCTCGGGGATCTCCTGGGCCGTCACCACCACGTGGACCGATCCGAGCGTGGTGGCGTGCACGTCCCCCAGGTCCCGGATCACCTGCCGCACGTCGTCGGCCTCGCCCACGATCGCCACCACCCGCAACGGCGTCACGGCCGAGTAGCCCAGCAGGGCGAGAGCACGGGCCCGTTCCGGCTCTCCCGCGGTGTCCCCCACGACGAGTTCGACCAGCGCGGGGTCAGCGACCTTCGGCAAACATGACCGCAGGTGACGCAAGGCCACGGCACACGCGACCGACAGCCGCCTGAGCAGTAGCTCGTCCAGCGGGGTCGTCCCTCCCGGTCGCGCCAGCCACACCTCGTCCCCGGTGCTGAGCTCCCGGGACAGGCGGTGCCGGCCACCCCGTTCATCCGCCTCGCACACGTGGTCGAAGACGCCGTCGGTGGTGCGCAAACCGATCGTGCAGCCGGCGAACCCGGCCGCAGCCTCCAGGATCTCCGCCGGCCCGGCGCCGCGCTCGATCAGCTCGTCGAAGAACTCGACCAGCCGGACCTCGTCCATTTCGGAGCGGTCAGGAATGCCCGAACGCGGCGCTGCGCACACCCGGAGGAGGATACGTCGGCCTCCGGCCCACGTCCTGGCAGGGCGCCCGGCGGTGAGCACCTCGACCGGCTCGACGGCACCTCCGGGATCCACCTCGGAGTACCAGGCGAGCCGCCGCCGAGACAGCGGCGACTCCGAGGTCGAGCCCTCCCAGCCCGGTACACGACGAACCGATCACCGAACCGCGGGTTGTGACACCCCTTCCCGCTGGTCCACATCGACGTCGCGGCTCCCGAGCACGCGCTCGAACCGATCGACAGGCCGTGCGACATCTTCCGTCCTGTCACGTCTTCGAACTCATCCCGACACCGGAATACGGAGCACGGCTGCTGCGGATCGCCCGGCCCGGCGCGCCGCGTGGCCGAACCCCGCCGACCGTCGGCCACCGCCGCGCCAACCAGGGCATCTCCACCCACTGGCTGCGGCACACTCACCTGGGTCGAACGCCACTTCGGCTACGGCCTCGGAGATCTTCATGCCACCCTCATTCAGTGA
Organism: Amycolatopsis bartoniae; assembly: GCF_014191255.1. Classification (GTDB taxonomy): domain Bacteria; phylum Actinomycetota; class Actinomycetes; order Mycobacteriales; family Pseudonocardiaceae; genus Amycolatopsis_E; species Amycolatopsis_E bartoniae. Next base: position 65,966 of record NZ_JACHWH010000013.1, on the reverse strand, counting down.
ACACGGGACACATCACAACATCGGTGCGGCACTCACCCGGCAATAGGTGTGCTTGTTCCCGATCTGGCCAGCGCGCCAGCAACGCGCTCCTCCACATCACGCCGCCACCACCCGCGAGCCGTCCCTAACCGACCGGTGCGGGCCCGCAGAACGCGCGCGCCAGAGCATTCCGCGGACCGCCTTCACCGCGTACACCGCGGCGCAGGCGCCGTTGCCCTGCGCGGTCATGGCGCACGCGCGGCACCCGCGACCTCGCCGCGACCGGTGACGGGATTGCCACGCCCGCTCGTCCACGCAGGCCACCTGACAGACTGTGGGGTGCAGTCATCGACGCAGGGCCGCGGAGGAGCACGTACGCATGAGCACGCCGAGTCGGCCGACGAACACGCCGGGTCAGCCGTCGCTGCGCGACGCCAAGCGCGAGCTCACCCGCAGCCGTCTCGTCGCCGCCGCCACCGAGGTCTTCGCGTCGAAGCACTACGCGGACGTGACCGTCGACGACATCAGCGCCGGAGCCGGCACCAGCAGAGCGACGTTCTACCTCTACTACACGGGAAAAGCGAAGATCCTCCGCGACTGCCTGCGGGAGTTCGACGATGGCCTCGAGGAGCTGTGGAAGCGGTTCGAGGAGCTCGACCAGGCGACCTTCGATGCCCTTGAGAGCTGGCTGAGCGCTTACGTCGAACTCTACGAACAGCACAAGCAGCTGTTGGGCACGATGCACCAGGCGGAGGCCGTCGAACCCGAGTTCCGCGAGGATGTCGTCCAGACCGTCAAAAGCACCATCGCGCGCTGGCAGCGGCTCGAGGTGGTCGGCTCCGTGCTCAAGTGGGACGACGACCTCGAACTCGAACTCATCTTGTTCGTCGCCGAGCTCCAGCGCTTCCTGTACCTCTGGATCATCCGCGGCCTCGAAGTCGACCGGGAGCGGGCGATCAGGAAGCTCGCCGAACACTGGCACGCGGTCCTCGCCGGCGACGCCGCCCGGTGACAGTGGGTCCTCACGACCAAAAGGCAAGCCGGCACATCGCGGCCGGCCGCCTCGCGTAACCGACCCAACCGTCGTGCACCGGCAACAACAAGGGCGGCCGGTCACGCGACTGCGACCGCCGACGTCGCGGTATCCGACGTTTCGCCCGCTTGCCGAGGCTCGGATCCGGACCGAACAGGGCCTTGACGCGCCCCTCGACACGTCTTAGCGTCATATTTAGACACTCCGTCAGCACACTGACGCTCTGACAATTCTTGACTTGCCGGGGAACCCCGCTTGCGATCGGCACCCTCAACGTGGAGGAGTACAGATGCCCAGTCCCGAGGCGCTCGCCGTCATCGAGCAGTTCCGCACCCAGCCGCCTGCCGACACAGCCGGGCTGAGCTACCAGGAACAGCGCGAGCAGTCCGGTCAGATGATCTCCTCGATGGCCCCTCTGCCCGCGGATGCGAAAACCGAGTCGGTGACCGTGGCCGGAGTGCCTGCGCTGTGGGTGGAGGTGCCTGAGTCCGAGCCCGACCGTGCGGTGCTGTACCTGCACGGTGGTGGCTACGTGGTGGGCAGCGTCCTGTCCCACCGCGAGCTGGCCGCCCGGATCGCCCGCGCGGCGAAGGCCCGGGTCGTGGTGCTCGACTACCGCATGGCGCCGGAGGCTCCCCACCCGGCCGCCGTGGACGACGCGGTCGGCGCGTACCGGTTCCTCCTCGACGAGGGATTCGTCCCGGCCCGGATCACCATCGCCGGCGACTCGGCCGGTGGCGGCCTCACGGTCGCCACGCTGGTGGCCCTGCGCGACCGCGGCGTGCCCCTGCCGGCGGCCGGGGTCGCCCTGTCGCCGTGGACCGACCTGACCCTGTCCGGGAAGACGATCACCAGCAAGGTGGACGAGGAGCCGATCCTCGACGTGGACACCCTGCGACTGTGGGCCGGCCTCTACACCGGCGACCACGACCCGGCCGATCCACTCATCAGCCCGCTCAATGCCGACCTGTCGGGACTGCCGCCGCTGCTGGTCCAGGTCGGCACCGCCGAAGTCCTGCTCTCCGACGCCGAGCGCCTGGTCGACAAGGTCAAGGCGGCCGGTGGCGTCGTCGAGTACCAGCCCGAACCGGGGCTGTTCCACTGCTACCAGCTCTTCCCGCTCTACCCCGAGGCCCAGCAGGGCGTCGACCGGATCGGGCAGTTCGTCCTGCGGCACACCGCGGAATGAGGGGGAGAACTCGACATGGCCTCCGCTGAGACCTCGACGCCGGACACCGGCGCGATCGCCGACGAGTACGACACGATCGTCGTCGGAGCCGGGTTCGCCGGCATGTACATGCTCCACCGAGTGCGCCAGCTCGGTCTGTCCACCGTGGTCTTCGAGCGGGGGTCCGACGTCGGCGGGACGTGGTACTGGAACACCTACCCCGGCGCCCGGTGCGACGCCGAGAGCCTCGTCTACAACTACGCCTTCGACCCGGAGCTGCGGAGCGACTACCAGTACCGCTGGCCCGAGCGGTTCTCCCGCCAGCCCGCCATCCTCGACTACGCCCGCCACGTCGCCGAGCGCTACGACCTGCGCCGCGACATCCGGTTCGACACGGCGGTCACCCGCGCGGCCTGGGACGAGCCGGCCCGGCAGTGGGTCGTCGAGACCGACCGGGGCCACCGGGTCCGCGCCCGCTTCCTGATCTCCGCGGTGGGCTGCCTGTCCGACTCGCAGGTCCCCGACATCCCCGGCCTGAACACCTTCCGCGGCGACTGGTTCCACACCGGCCGGTGGCCGCGGGAGCGCGAGGTCGACTTCAGCGGCAAGCGGGTCGTCCAGATCGGGACGGGGTCCTCCGGGGTGCAGGCCGCACCGGTGATCGCGCAGACCGCCGCTCACCTCACGGTCCTGCAGCGAACCCCGCAGTTCACCATCCCGGCCTGGAACGTACCACTCACCCCCGAGGTCGTCGACGCCTCGCTCGAGCGCATGCAGCAGATGACGGCGCAGCTCGGCGACACCGCGAAGACCCGCCGGCTGTGGGAGATCTTCGGCACCAAGAAGACCTTCGACGACAGCCCCGAGGAGCGCGAAGCCTTCTTCGAGCAGCTCTGGCAGAGCGCCGCCGGCGCCTTCCCCTTCGGTTACCTCGACACGATGACCGATCCGGCGGCCAACGAGGAAGCGGCGGAGTTCGTCCGGCGCAAGATCCGGTCCATCGTCAAGGACCCGGAGACGGCCGAGAAGCTCATGCCGCGCTACCCCATCGGCACCAAGCGCCAGATCGTCGACACGGGGTACTACGAGACGTTCAACCGGCCCAACGTGACCCTGGAGGACATCCGCGCCGATCCCATCGACCGCATCACCCCGGAAGGCGTCGTGTCGGCCAGCGGCAAGCTGATCGAGGCGGACGTCATCGTCTTCGCGACCGGCTTCGACGCGATGACCGGTCCGCTCTTCGGCCTCAACATCGAAGGCGTCGAGGGACGCAAGCTGCAAGACGCATGGGCGTCTGGACCCCAGACGTACCTCGGGATCGCCGCACATGGTTTCCCCAACCTGTTCATGCTGACCGGCCCGGGCAGCCCCTCGGTCCTCAGCAACGTCATCAACTCCATCGAGCAGCACGTCAACTGGCTGACCACACTGCTCGAACATCTCCAGGAGCAGCACGTCGACCGCATCGAGGCCGACCTGGAGGCCCAGGCTCGCTGGACCCAGCACTGCACCGACACGGCCAACGAGACCCTCTGGCCGCAAACGGACTCGTGGTACATGGGCGCGAACATCCCCGGCAAACCGCGAGTCTTCATGCCCTACCTCGGCGGCAACGCCCTCTACCAGACGGAGATCGACGAGGTGGCGCAGAAGAACTACGAGGGCTTCGAGTGCCGGTCCGAACAAGCGGGCCGCCAGCCGGTCTGAACCGCGAGGCTGAGCACCCGACTCCACGCCTTCCAGGTAGCTCGCCTCCGCCGCATCACCGGCGCGGCGAACGGCGGCGGATTTTCGAACTGAAACGGCTACGCCGCCGCCCGGGAAAGGTGGCCGGTCACGGTGTGTGGAAGGCCGCCGCCAGCTCCTCGATGGCCGGCTCGAGAGCGACGTGCTGCCTGCGTCGCTCGCGTGCCCACGCGATGGCCAGCTCGCCGGGCTCCCAGCTGTCTTCGTCGATCGGGATGAGCGTGAACTCCGGCGGCGAGAACACCCGGCCGAGGAAGGAAGTCGGCGCGTAGCTGATCAGCACGACCAGGTGGCGCGAACGGACCTGCGCGGCGACCTCGATCTCGCTGCCCCTTCCGGTCGGGCTGGCTTGGACGAGCTTGGTGATCCCGCGGGCGGTGAGCCGGCGGGTCAGCTGGGCCAGGATGAACGGGTTGGCGCCGGCGAAGTCGACGGCGACCTCCCGGTCGCGCAGGTCGTCGAGGACGATGAGGTCCTTTTCGGCCAGCGGGTCGTCGCTGCGCACCGCGATGCCGCTGCGGTACCTGGCGATGACGCGGTAGTCGATGCGTTCGTCGGTCGGCGGCAGGTGGATCAAGCCCAGGTCGAGGTGCCCCGCGACGAGGTGGGCGGCCACCTCGGCCGCGGAACCGGGGATGCTGAAGACGGTCGGAGTCGAAGTCAGGCCCGCCACGGCGTCTTCGAACGCGTTGACCAGGTCCGACGGGGCGTAAGCGGTGGCGCCGACGCGCAGCGGTGCGACCTGCTTGATGACGGTGTCGGCGGTGACCTTCAGTTCGGCTACCTGTTCGAGGATCCGCCGGACCGGTTCGACCAGTGCTTCGCCGAGGGGCGTCAGGCGGACCTCGTGGTAGTCGCGTTCGAACAGCGCGCCGCCGAGCTCGCGTTCGAGCAGCTTGATCTGCTTGCTCAGCGGCGGTGGCGTGATGTGCAGCCGCTCGGCGGCGCGCTTGAAGTGCAGTTCGTCCGCGACCGCCAGGAAGTACTTCAGGCGGGTGAAGTCGATCTCCATCTGGCCGTCCCACGTGTCCTCGGTGACTCACTGTCACCGATCATAGGCCGGTTCAGCCCGCGTCGGCCGTGACGCCGCCCGACGCCGGCTCGACCCGCGCGGTGTTGGCTTCGAGCACTCCCCGCCGTACGAAATCGTCGACCTGGGTGGTGTCGAGGTCCAGCAGTTCCCGGGCGATCTCGTAGGTCTGCTCACCGAGCAGGGGCGCGGGCCGCAGTGGCGGATCGGTGATTCCGTCGGCGTGGATCTGCACGTTTTCCAGCACATAGGGCTCCGGGCTGAGCGGGTGGGGCTCGTCGCGGAAGGACCGGCGTGCGCGGTAGTAGTCCCACTCAGGCAGGTCGATTCCACGCAGCATCGCGCCGGCCGGGACGCCGGCGGCCTGCAGGGCGGCCATCGCATCGGCAGGAGAGTGCAGCGCGGTCCACGCCGCGACCGCTCCGTCGACGCGGTCACGTTGGGCGTCCCGGCCGGCGGCGTCGGCGAGCGACGGGTCGGCCGACAGGTCGGGCCGGTCGATCACCGAACACAGTGCGTTCCAGTCCGCGTTGCCACGGATGGTCACCGCCACCCATTCGTCGTCGCCCGCGGCGGGGAACAGGCCCCATGGCGCGTCGTGCTCGGGCCGGTCCGCGCGTGCACCGGCGGCGATCTTCGTGGCGAAGTGGCTGAGCATCACCTCGGACTGAGCGACGCTGACCGAGCCACCGCGTCCGGTCCGCCGGCGCCGGATGAGCAGGGCGAGCGCGGCGAAGGCGCCGACCCGGGCGCAGACGTGGTCCGGGTAGACGGTGACGGCATCACTGAAGCTGCCCGGTTCGCCCGGGTAGACCCACTGGTCGGTGCAGCCGGCGGCGGCCCGGACGAGCGGGCCGTAGCCGAGACGCCTGGCCCAGGGGCCGGTCGGGCCGAACGCCGAGCTGTCGACGACGACGAGGCCGGGGTTGACGTCCTGGAGCGAGGCGTAGTCGAGGCCGAGAGAGTTGATCACTCCCGGCTTGAAGTTCGTCAGGACGATGTCGGCGGACCGGGCGAGCTCGCGCACGAGCCGGTGGCCTTCGGGATCGCGCAGGTTGATTCCGATACTGCGCTTGTTGCGGTGCCCGGAGGCGAAGCCGGCCGCCATTCCGGTCGCGCCTTGCGCGGCGCGGGCGCCGTCCGGAAAGGCGGAGTTCTCGACCTTGATGACATCGGCGCCGAGATCGCCGAAGAGGCGGCCGGTGTCGCCGCCGACCACGATGACCCCGAGGTCGAGGATCCGCAGTCCCGAGAGCGGAAGGCCGCTGGGGCGACCGCCGGTGCGCTCCACCGTGCGGCTCGGTGCAGGGGCGGCGGGGACGTTGTCGGCCCACGCACGGGCGCCGTCGATCTCGACGACACCGGCTGGGACCGGCCTGGTGACGCCCGGGGCGAGTTCGACGTCGCGCAGGAACGCCCGTGCCTTGATCTGTTCGGTTTGCAGCGCTTCGTCCAGCGTCAGGACGGCGGCGGTGGGAACGCCGTGTTCCTGGCCTTGCTGTTCGAGTTCGGCACGGGTCTTGTCGGCGAAGAGGCGGGCGATCGCGGGCAGCAGCGTCGGCGAACTGAACCGGACCATGAGGTTGTCGTACTTCGCGTCGGCGAATTCCTCGGGCCTGCCCAGCCATTCGAACATGCCGCGCCACTGGCGCTTGGCCAGTATGCAGATGCGGGCGAACCCGTCTTTGCACGGGATGATGGGGTACCTGTACCGCTCGTCGGTCCGGCCGCGGGGCGCCTGGCTGGGCGGGACGCCGGCCGCGGCGCTGCCGGCCATGCCGTAGGCGGGATCGAGCGTCTGCATCGCGCCGTCGAGGACGGAGAAGTCGATCCGGTTTCCGGCTCCGGTGCGCAGCCGGTCGAGGTAGAGGCTCAGCAGCTGGAACACGGCCTGAGCCGCCGCGACGTCGTAAGGCAGCTCGGCGGGCGGGATGAGCGGCGGCCGGCCGGGCAGGCCGGAGCGCGACAGTTCGCTGGTCAGTGCGTGGAAGACCGGTGAGGTGGCCTGCCAGGTGCTGAACGCGTTGCCACGGCCGAAGTCGCTGATCGACAGGATCACCAGGGACGGGTGCGCCCGGCGGATCGCCTCGACGTCGAGCCTGCTTTCCGCCGCACTTCCCGGCGCCGTGTTCTCGATGAGCAGGTCGGCGCCCGCGAGCAGGTCCTGCCAGCTCTGCGAGTCCGGAGTGAGCGCCGACTCCGTGGCGCCGCGGGTGGCGAGCACGCTGCCGAGCGCCACACCGTCGACGACGGGTCCGAAGCCGGCGTCGCTGGTCACGCCGCTCAGCCGCACTCGGTGCACGGAGGCGCCGAGGTCCAGGAGGTGCCGGCCGACGGCCTGCATGGGACCGGACACGAGATCGACCACCTGGACCCCGAGCAGCGGCGGGTCGTAGCTGGGGGTGTTGTCGGTCAAGACCAACCTCCTTGTCGGTGGACGCGATGCGGACACCCGGTGTCCCATGAGGACATCTGAATGGTCGGGATGAGCTGTCCTGCAACCGATGTTGGCGCGGCAGCTGTGTTGCTGTACATCACAGATCACGACACCGGTGCGTTTCCCAACGGCTCACGTGGTCGTGAGCGGGCTGATCGTTTACGCGCTGCCCGAATGGTGCGAACGTGGATGGCAGAGCGCGTGAAGCACAACGAAGTGAGGAAGCCATGACCGATCCCGTGACGGCGACCGCCGTGCCGACCGCCGGCGGCGACGCCGTCCGGGTCGAGCTGCACGGGCACGTCCTGCTCGTGACGATCAACCGCCCGGACGCCCGCAACGCCGTCAACACGCAGGTCGCCCTCGGGATCGGCGAAGCACTGGACTACGCGGAAGACCAGACCGACGTGTGGGTCGTGATCGTCACCGGCGCTGGCGAGAAGTCTTTCTGCGCGGGGCAGGACCTCAAGGAAGCCGCGGCCGGCATCCACCTCGACGATCCTCGCGTCGAACGATGGGGCTTCGCCGGGTTCGTGCGGCACGCGATCTCCAAGCCGGTCATCGCCGCCGTCAACGGTTTCGCCCTCGGCGGTGGCACGGAGATCGTGCTGGCCAGCGACCTCGCGGTCGCCGTGGACACCGCGTCCTTCGGCCTTCCCGAGGTGAAGCGCGGCATCTACGCCGGCGCCGGCGGGGCGTTCCGCCTGGGCCGGCAGATCCCGGCCAAGGTCGCGATGGAAGCGATCCTGACCGGTGAGCCGATCTCCGCGCGACGAGCCTTGGAGCTGGGCTTGGTCAACCGGGTGGTGCCGGCCGGGCAGCTGCTGGACGCGGCCTTCGAGCTGGCCGGCCGGATCATGGCCAACGCCCCGGTGGCGGTGCAGGCGAGCAAGCGCATCGCCCGCGGCATCACCGACGGCGCCGTCGTGGCCGAGCAGCCGGACTGGGAGCGCTCGCAAGCCGAAGGCAAGAACGTCATCACCAGCGCCGACGCCCAGGAGGGCATGCGGGCCTTCGCCGAAAAACGCGCGCCGCGGTGGCAGGGAAAGTAGAGGGACCACCATGTCGTTCAGGGAGCCGGCGATCGCCGGTCTGGGCATCACCGCCCAAGGCAAGGTCTACGGCCGGACCGCGCCACAGTTCGCCGCCGAGGCGGTCCGCCTCGCCGTCCACGACGCGGGGCTGGAGCTGACCGACGTCGACGGGCTGCTCATGTCCGGTGGCGTCACCGATTCGATGGGGATCCACCTGCAAGGTGACCTCGGCCTCACCGATCTCAAGCTGCTGACCTACATGCAGGGCTACGGTTCGACGGCCGCGCAGATGATCCAGTACGCGTCGATGGCCGTACAGTCCGGCATGGCCGACACCATCGCCGTCGTGTGGGCCGACGACCCGCTCAAGGACAAGACCCGGGTGTCGGAGTCCTACGCGGCCAGGTCGGTGCCCACGGGCTGGCGCGGGATCACGGCCGCGAACGGGATCTCCTCGGCCAACACCATGTACGCGCTGGCGGCCCGCCGCCACATGAAGAAGTACGGCACGACGCAGGACCACTTCGGGCACATCGCGGTGGCGCAGCGGGAGTGGGCGCAGCTCAACCCGATCGCGCAGTTCTACGGAACCCCGCTGACGCTGGAGGAGTACCACGCCAGCCGCTACATCGCGGAACCGTTCCACCTGTACGACTGCTGCCTCGTCAGCAACGGCGGGGTCGCCGTCATCGTCACCTCGCTCGACCGCGCTCGCGCACTGCGGCAGCCTCCGGTGCGGGTACTGGGCTGGGCGCAGGCACACCCGGGGAACGCCGGGCTCCGCAACGACGACTTCGGCCTCGTCAGCGGAGCCGCCTCGGCCGGCCCGCGGGCACTCAAGATGGCCGGAGTCACGCTCGACGAGATCGACGTCGTCGAGGTCTACGACTGCTACACCTTCACCGCCCTGCTCACGTTGGAGGACTACGGCTTCGTGCCCAAGGGCGAAGGCGGCCCGGCGCTGTCCGAACCGGGGATGCTCGGCCCCGGCGGCAAGCTGAAGGTCAACACCGGCGGCGGCGAGCTGAGCGCCTTCTACATGTGGGGCATGACGCCAGTGCACGAAGGCGTCGTCCAAGCCCGCGGCCAAGGTGGTGACCGCCAGGTCGAGCGGCACGATCGCGTGCTCGTCTCGGGCAATGGCGGGGTTCTCGACTACCACTCGACGCTGATCCTCGGCACCGACGACTGAGGGGGAGACCATGCTCGGAATTCCGGTGCGCCGCGACGCGGCGACCGCGGCTTTCCTCGACGGGACCGCGCGGGAACAGTTCCTGCTCGTGCGCGACACACAGACGGGCGCGCTACTCGCGCCGCAGTTCGACGCCACCATCGATCCCGATCGCTACCAGCACGTGCCCGCCGCCGGTACCGGCACCGTCGTCAGCTGGTCGGTCGTGCACCGGCGCCAGGCCGACGGCACCACCAGCCGGCACCCCGTCGGCATCGTCGAGCTCGACGAAGGCCCGTGGTGGTGGACGGCCCTCGACGGCGTCGACCCGGACGCCGACCTCCTCGGACTGCGCGTCCAGGTCGCATTCGCCGAAGCCGGCGACGAAACCATTCCGTACTTCACCGCGATCGAGAGGACCACGCTATGACCACCGAACAGGAGCGGACAGCCGGCGGGCTCGCCGAAGAGGTGCGTGCCTGGCTGGCCGACAACTGGCACGGCACCGATGACGCCGACTGGCGGCGCCGTGTGGTCGAAGCCGGCTGGGCCGCCCCGAGCTGGCCGCGGGACGCGTTCGGGCGCGGGCTGTCCCGCGCGGACGCGAAGACGGTGGCCGCGGAGTTCGCCGCCGTCGGGGCACCGGGGGCGGCGGTCGAGACCCGCGGCTTCACCGCGCTCGCCGGCAACACGATCGTCGAATTCGGCTCGGCCGAGCTCAAACGCGACATTCTGCCGAAATTGCTGTCCGGCGAGCTGACCCGCGGATGCCTGCTCTACAGCGAGCCGGGCAACGGCTCGGATCTGGCCGGGTTGCAGACCCGCGCCGAGCGTGACGGCGACGAGTTCGTCGTCAACGGGCAGAAGATCTGGACCACCGGCGGCCACGAGGCCCAGTTCGCGCTGCTGCTCGCCCGGACGAACTGGGACGTGCCCAAGCACGCCGGGATCAGCTTCTTCATCATCCCGATGGACCTCCCCGGCATCGAGGTACGCCCCATCAAGCAGATGACCGGCGAATCGGACTTCAACGAGGTCTTCCTCACCGACGTCCGCATCCCCGCCGGCACCCTCATCGGCAAACTGGACGACGGCTGGCGCGTCCTGCAGACCGCGCTGAAGGAAGAACGCCGCACGATGGGCTTCGACCTCGGCGCTCGCGGGCGCGCGGAAGACGGCCGGGCGCCGATCTTCACCGCGTCCGAGGACCTGATCGAAGCGGCCCGCGCCGCCGGGAAGCTCGGCGACGAAGCGGTCCGGCAGGACATCATGCGCATCCACTCGTGGCGGCTGGTGAACGACTGGAACGCGGTCCGGGCGAAGAAGGAGATCGAAGCCGGCGGCGGATCCTCGCTGGCTTCGCTGGGCAAGCTGGCGAAGTCGCGCATCCTGCACGAATCGTGGGCGCTGAAGTTCCGGCTCATCGGCGCGCGCGGAATGCTGTACGACCCCGCCGACAAGGCCGCCTACGAGGTCGACCACCAGATGATGTGGTCGTTCATCAACTCCATCGGCGGCGGCACCGACCAGATCCAGCGCAACATCATCAGCGAGCGCATCCTCGGCCTGCCCAAGGGGTACGAACCCGACCGGGGCGTGCCGTTCCGCGACGTGCGCAAGGGCGGCACCGCCCGCCCGGACGGAAAATAGGAGGACCACCGTGTTCGGATCGTTCACCGAAGACCAGCAGCAACTGCGTGAGCTCGTCCGGGACTACTTGCGCGACAAGTCGCCCGAATCCGAAGTGCGTCGCCTGATGGCCACCGACGAGGGCTACGACCCGGCCGTGTGGACACAGATGGCCCGCGAGGTCGGCTTGCAGGGCCTGGCGATCCCCGAGCAGTACGGCGGCCAAGGGGCCGGCTGGACAGAGCTCGGCATCGTGCTCGAGGAGATGGGCCGGGCCCTGCTGTGCGCGCCGTTCTTCTCCACCGTCGTGCTCGCGGCGACCACCCTGCTCGAGTCAGGCGACGAGGAAGCGAAGCAGCAGTACCTGCCCGCGATCGCCGACGGCAGCCTGATCGCCACCGTCGCACTGACCGAAGAGGACGGACGCTGGGACGAAAGTGGCATCACGGTGCCGGCCACCCACACCCCCGACGGCTGGACACTCAGCGGCGCCAAGCACTTCGTGCTCGACGGCCTCACCGCCAACCTCATCATCGTGCCCGCCCGCACCGCCAGCGGCATCTCGTTGTTCGCCGTCGACCCGGCGGCCGCCGGGGTGAGCAGGCGGCCGTCGATCACGCTCGACGAAACGCGAAAGCTCGCCGTCGTCGAGTTCGACACCACGCCCGCGCGGCTGATCGGAGCCGAGGGCGGTGGCGGCCCCGTGCTCCGGCGAGTGCTGGACTTCGCCGCGGTCGCACTGGCGGCCGAGCAGACCGGCGGTGCGCAAGCCGCGCTGGACATGTCAGTCGAGTACCTGAAGACCCGGGTCCAGTTCGGACAGGTGATCGGCGCGTTCCAGGCGCTCAAGCACATGGCCGCCGACGTCCTGATCGAGGTCGAATCGGCCAGGTCGGCAGCGTACTACGCGCTCGACGCCGCGGCGCAGGACAACGACGAACTGCCCGTCGCCGCGTCGCTGGCCAAGGCGTACTGCAGCGAAGCGTTCGTCACCGCCGCCCACCAGAACATCCAGTTCCACGGCGGCATGGGCTTCACCTGGGAGGTGCCGGCGCACCTGTACTACAAGCGCGCCCGCTCGTCCGAGGTCTTCCTCGGCGACGCCTTCGCCCACCGCGAAGCGCTGGCTCAGCGCATCGGCGTCTGACGGCTTCGACGAACGAAACCACATCATCCGATCGTGGAGGTCTGCTCGTGTCCACAAAGTACTGCTGACCCGGCGGCTGGGGCACGGATCACGTCGCACAACGGATTGGCACACAGCGCGATCATGAAGATCGACAGGAAGGCGATCGTCGCCACCAGCGAACGTACGGGCCCGCCAGGCAGGGGCCGAGATCGAGATCAGCTGATACCGATCACGCCTTCAGACCAAGTCTCCCGTGGATCTCGCAGGAGCATCGGCATGATCAACCAACGGTAGCATCGCGCACCGCCGGCTCGCCGAGTGGACCAAGGCTGGGGGCCATGACCGGGCCCAGCCCGGTCGCTCGCGGTAAGACCGGCTCGAAGGTCCACGTGTTCCGACCGATGGCGTGGCTGGGCCCGCACTGCGAACGGTGTTTCGGCGTTCTCGACCAGTACTGCCCCGGTCCCGGCGGGATCGAGGCTGCGGGTCACAAGGTAAAGGCATTTCGTTGCTGCTTGCTCTGTCGAATGACTGCGAGGTCCGGATCGCGCCGACGTATTGTTGGGAAGTGAAACAGAAAGAGTTCCGGATCAAATCGCGAACACCGATCACGCTATCCTCATTATGAGCAACGGAAGAGAGCTGCAGCCGCGCGCCCCACGGCGATCGCGGCGCCTTGCCGCAACGAACTCCGGTTCCGCGAAGCAGAGGAGAACAACGATGTATGCCGATTCAGACTTCAAGGTCGCGGTGATAACCGGTGCCGGCAGTGGTATCGGCCGCAGTCTTGCCAAGCGGTTCGCCACGGCGGGCATGCATGTCGTGATCGCGGACATCCAGGAGAAGGGTCTTCGCGAGACCCAGGACCTGATCGGGGCGGATCGTTGCACGATCAAGGTGACCAATGTGGCTGACGAAGACGCCGTCGTCTCGCTCGCCGACTTTGTCTGGTCGGAGTTCGGTCAGGTCGATGTCGTGTGCAACAACGCAGGAACTCTCGGCCCGATGGGCGATCCGCTCTGGGAGATTCCCCTCGCGGAGTGGACGCGAGTCCTGTCGGTCAATTTCCTCGGCGTTGTGCACGGGATTCGCGCATTCGTACCCCGTTTGCTCGCCGCAGGCCGCAGGGCGCACATCGTGAACACCGCGTCGATGGGAGGCTTCACAGTCAGCCCTGTCGTTCCGCAGTACAACGCGAGCAAGCATGCCGTTGTGGCGCTGACGGAGGCCTTGCGGCTGCAGCTCGCCGCTCGGCAGTCCTCCATCAGTGTGACAATGGTCTGTCCGGGCCCGGTCGAGACGAACATCGTGGCCAGCCAGCAGGCCCAGACAGGCGCCGACGGCGATCAGGCGGACTGGGGCGCTCGGGCGATCGGGACTCCCACGACGCACCTCTCTCCTGACGTGGTCGCAGAAAAGGTCTTTCACGCGATCCAGAACAACAGCTTCTACGTGTTCACCAACCCTGGCTCGCGACAGCGAATCGAGGAGCGGGTTTCGCACATCATGGAGTCGTTCGAGCCTTGTTAGGGTGATCGGAAGGAACGAGGTCGCGCAGGGCCGTTCCGTTGCTCTCGGAGATCATCCGGCGCCGACGACGGCGACCACATCGGACAGACGGTGGGCGGTCACGAACGGCGTCGCCAGCCGCTCCCGCCACTCGTCCTCGGCGTACGAGGACCCGAGCGCCTCATCACGGGCGCGGGCTGAGCGTCGAGGATGCCGTGGAAGTGGCCGGGCTGGTGGCCTCCCAGGAGGCCTACATCAGCGTCAGCGGTGGCAGTTACTCGGGTCTCGCGGACGGGTTCAACGGTGCGTACGTCAGTCCCCGGTACCGCCAGCCCGCCTACAACGCCGAGGCGGCGGCCGCGGTCCGTGCGGTCGTCGATGTTCCCGCCGTCCTCACGGACTCATCGCCCACCAGCTCGCGCGCCGCGGCGAGGATCTCGCGCAGGAACCGGGCACGGTTCTCGACGCTGCCTCCCCCTTGTCCGTGGGCGAAGGCGACGATGAGCCCCTCGATCTGCTCGTCGGTGAGCTGGTGCGGAACGTGCCCGTCGTAGGGGTCGGGAACGTTCGACGGCCCGAGCGGAGGCGCCATCACCGGCCAGTGCTGTGATCCGCCGCCGTGCGCGAGCCGGGCGAAGCAGCGTGCCCCCTCGGCCTGGACGACCTGGGCCCGCTCCCGGAGTGCGGGGATGACAAGGTCGTCGTGGAACGGCTCGAACAGGCGGCGAAAGTGCGTCACGCGGTCGCCTCCTCCGTCGTGCGCAGGCCCCGCATCACCAGCTCCTCGTACTTCTCGTCGGACAGCGTGCGCCGCTGATCGATCATCGCGGACGCTTCGGCGGAGGTGGCCCACCGGAACGGTGGGGTATCGGCGTCGACGGCGTCCGCTATCACGGCCGCGACCTCGGTCACCGGCTGGGCGGTCGCGTCCCCGGTGGAGCGCCCCGCTCGCCGTACGAGGTCCTCGTAGGGCTTCCCGACGGGGACGGAACCCGCGAGCCGGTGTTTGCCGGACTCGGTGTCGACCCGGCCCGGTTCCACGACGACCACGTCCACACCGAACAGGCGCACCTCGTAGCGGAGTGCTTCCAGTACCGCCTCGAGCGCGTGCTTGATCGCGGCATAGATCCCGGTCGTCGGTCCCACCCGTCGCCCCGCGACCGAGGAGACCGCGAGGATGCGCCCGCTCCCCCGCTCCCGTATGGCGGGCAGGAACGCCTGGCTCATCGTCAGTGCGCCAGGACATTGACCTCGAAGGCGCGCCGGACGGAATCGGCGTCGGCCGGCTCGACCGGGCGCAGCAGGCCGATACCGGCGTTGCTCACCAGCACATCGACGGGCCCGACGGCTTCGCGAACCCGGGCGAGGTCGGCCGCGACGGTCCCACGATGACTTCGTGTCCCCGGCCGATGAACTCCACCGCCGCGGCCGTCCCATCCCGGATCCGCAGCCGGTCAGCAGAATCCGCTTGCTCACCACCGAATTCGCCGTTTCACGCACCACGACGTTTACAGTATCCTATTTTTGTGGGACGCCAGCCCGGTCAGGGAACCAGTACAGCGCGGCCGAGCACCTTCCCCTCGTGGACCCGGCGCACCACGTCGGCCACTTCCGCGAGCGGGAACGTGGTGACCTTCGCCGTGACCTCGCCCTTGCGCGCGAGTTCGAGCACGGCTTCCAGGTTCGGTTTCCCGCCCGCGAGCGGCACCACCACCTCGACCTGCTGCGGTAGCACGCCGCCCAGTTTGACCGGCACCACGCCATCTCCCAGTCCGACCATGACGATCTTGCCGCCGGCCGCGACGACTCCGCACGCCAGCTCCACCGTCTGGGACAGACCGACGAAGTCGAACACCACGTCCGCTCCCATCCCGTCGCACAGCTCGGCGATCCGCTCACGGGCGCCCGGACCCGACTGCACCGTCTCCCCTGCGCCGAGCTCGCGAGCGTAGCCGAGCCGGTCCGGGTCCGTGTCCACCGCGATGACACGCGCCCGGGTGATGGCGCGAAGAACCTGCAGCGCGACGTGCCCGATGCCGCCGATACCCACGACCACGCAGACCGACCCCTCACCCAGCCGGTCCTTGGCCACGCTTACGGCGTTGTGACTCGTCTTTCCCGCGTCGGTGAGCGGGGCCGCGACCACCGGGTCGAGATCGCCCAACGGCACGAGGTTGCGGCGGGTGCCACGACGTACTCCGCCATGCCCCCGTCCACAGCGCCGCCCAGCGGAGCCGCGAATCCCGTCCGGCACAAGTTCGCGTAGCCGCGCGCACAATTGCCGCACTTCCCGCACGACAGCAACGAGTACAGCGCAACCGGCTGCCCCGGCTCGAATCCGGACACCCCGTCTCCCAGCGTCTCGACCCAGCCGGTCGTCTCGTGACCGAGGGTGTGCGGCAGCGGATACCCGTAACGTCCCGCGTTCTCCAGGCTGTGCACGTCCGAACCGCACACCCCGGTGGCGGCGACCTTGACCAGCACCTCACCGGCCTTCGGTGACGGAACCGGCACGTCCACCAGCCGGCCGTCGTGGTCGCCATACAGGCGGTACGCCTTCATCGCCGGACTCCCTTCTCGTAAGGATCTCTTACAGGATCCTATTACTCTCGGTGGTCGCCTGGCGGTTCCGACCCGGACCCCATCGGTCCGGCACGGCGCGCACGGCGTGCACGCGGAGACTTTCGCTAGGATCTTCCGATGGCCGATCGCGACGCCGCGCCGTCCTACCCCGATCGGGTCATCCGGTTCTTCGACGACCTGCTGACCTCCCACGCCGATGTGGGAACGATCGTGCGCGAGACCGCCCGCTGGACCGGCCGCACCATCGGAGTGCGGCCGGCGGACGCCGGGGCCACCGTGACGGTGGCCACCGGGGACCGGCTGAGTACGACCTGGCCCCAAGAAACCGCGCTCGTCCTCGACCGGCACAACGTGCTCGTCGCGATCGGACGTGACCTCACCGACGAGGACCACGCGATCCTCGACCGGCTCGCGCTCACCGTACGGCTGCGACTCGACGCCGAACGCCCGTTCGGCCCCCGCCTCACCAGCTCCACCGCGGTTGCCTTGCTCGTCGACCCGGACGTGCGCCCGATGGTGCGCGACGCCGCGCTCCGCCATCTCGCCCTCGGTCCCTCCACGCGTGTCCGGGTGGTCGTCGCCGCAGGGCCGAAAGAAGCGTTGCGCGCCTTCACCGAGGGACTCGAAGCCCAGGGCGCGCGCACGACCTGCTGGGAAAAGCCACGCACGCTTCTGCTGCTGTGCCAGGGGCTCGACGACATCGACCGTATCGACGTACCGCGTGGCGTCCAGGCGGGCATCAGCGGCGTCCACCCCACCGCCGACGCCCCGCGTGCCTGCCGGGAGGCTGAAGCCGCGTTCCGGTTCAGCCAGCCCAGCACCCACGACAGTGGCCCTTACCGCGCGGAGGAGGGCGCGGTGGTGCGGACGGAGATGGTGCACGGCTACGAGGTGCTCGCCGAAGCGCTGACTCCGGACCACCTGGCCCGGATCTCCGATCTCCATGCGCTGGACGCGGTCCTGCAGTCCGGCGGCCTCCCGATGCTGGAGACGCTCGACGTCGTCGTGTCCGCCGGCTCGATCCGGCAAGCGGCCCGTACTCTGCGCGCCCATCACAACTCGGTCGCGCACCGGGTGGCGCAGGCCGAACGGGGACTCGGGTTCAGCCTCTCGGACAGCTACGGCCGCACCCGCCTGTTCATGGCCCTCACCCTGCGGCGGCTGCGGGAGACCCACCAGCTGCTCCCGCCGCACAGTCCATTTGGCTACCGGAACGCGCCATTTGACCAGTGACCTCGCTCCCGGGCACACCGCAACCTTTGGGTAACCGCGACGACGAGGTCCGCGGTCGACCGGAAGGAACCCAGTCATGGCCCTGGATCACGCGACAACCGTGTTCCTGCAGCAGATGGCGGAGGCGGGCGGAAAACCGCTCCACGAGATGGAACCGCCCGGAGCACGACAACGGGGCGAAAGGCTCACCGAACTCATCGGCCCCGGTCCACAGATGCACACCGTGGCGGACGAGTACCTGGAGGGCGACGGCGGCAAGTTCCGGATCAGGATCCTCAAGCCCGGAGCAACCGCGAAGGGGGTCATCGTGTACTTCCATGACGGCGGCTGGGTCACCGGGAACATCGACGGGTTCGACACGCTCGGCCGGCAGCTGGCGGCCCGCACCGGGTGCACGGTGGTGTTGGTGGACTACCGCAAGGCGCCCGAGAATCCTTACCCCACCGCGGTCGAGGACGCGTGGCTTGCCACCGCGTGGGCCGACCAGAACCGTGAAAAGCTCGCGGGGGCGGAAGTTCCGCTGATCCTCGCGGGCGACAGCGCGGGCGGCAACCTCGCCGCCGTCCTGGCTCAGCGCGCGAAGGCCCGGTCCGGGCCGCGGATCGCGCTGCAGCTGCTCGCCTACCCGGTGACCGACGCGAACTTCGACACCGCGTCGTACCTCGCGCCGGAGAACCAGACGATGCTCACCCGGGAAACCATGATCTGGTTATGGGACCACTACATCCCGGTCGAGCGGCGCGGCGAGACCGACGCCAGCCCGCTGGTGGCGGCAGGGGTTCCGGTGCGCAGCAAGCTTTTCGAGGGGCAGATGCACGGGTTCTTTTCGGTGGTCAACATCCTGCCCGGCGCGAAGGACGGAATGGACTTCGCTGTCGACGGGATCGCGGAGGTGACTGAATGAGCAACACTTACGACGCCGTCGTCATCGGCGCGGGGTTCGCGGGTCTGTACGCGCTCAAGAAGCTACGGGACGACCTCGGGCTGTCCGTCGTGGTGTACGAGACCGGGGACGACGTCGGCGGCACCTGGTACTGGAACCGCTACCCCGGCGCGCGCTGCGACGCCGAGAGCATCTACTACTCCTACTCGTTCGACCCCGAGCTCGACCAGTCGTGGACGTGGAGCGAACGGTTCGCGACACAGCCGGAAATCCTCGCCTACGCCCAGTACGTCGCGCAGCGCCACGACCTGCGCCGCGACATCCGGTTCCGCACCCGGGTCGTTTCCGCGACGTGGCAGGAGGCCGGCTCCCGCTGGGAGGTCGGGCTCGACGACGGTGAAACCGTCTCCGCCCGCTGGGTCGTCAGCGCCGTCGGCTGCCTCTCAGCGGCACAGGTGCCGGAGTTCCCCGGCCTGGAGGAGTTCGCCGGCGAGGTCTACCACACCGGCCACTGGCCGCACGAAGGCGTGGACTTCACCGGCAAGCGGGTCGCCGTCATCGGCACCGGCTCGTCCGGCATCCAGGCCATCCCCGAGATCGCCAAACAGGCAGCGCACCTCACGGTGTTCCAGCGGACGCCGAACTTCTCGCTCCCCGCCCGCAACCGGCCCCTCAGCGAGGAGGAGATCGCCGATGTCAAGGCGCGGTACCCCGAGATCCGGGCGCAGCAGCGGCAGACCGCCGGTGGCTCGCTGCAGGCCCCGCCCGCCGGCAAGGCCGCCGACCTCACCACCGAACAGCAGCGGCGCGCGCTCGAGGAACGCTGGGCGAAGGGCGGTCCCGGGTACATGGGGACCTTCGCGGACTGCCTCACCGACCGGACGGCCAACGACATCGCCGCCGAGTTCGTCCGGGAACGCATCCACGAAATCGTCGAGGACCCCGAAGTGGCGGCGCTGCTCGAACCGACCGACTATCCCATCGGCACCAAACGGATCTGCGTCGACACCGACTACTATGCCACGTTCAACAGGGACAACGTGACGCTGGTGAGCGTGAAGGACCGGCCGATCGAGCGGATCACCCGCGACGGCGTGACCGTGGGCGGGGACCACACGGTGGTGGACGTGATCGTCTTCGCCACCGGCTACGACGCCATGACCGGCCCGCTCAACCGGATCGACATCCGGGGCAAGGACGGACTGAAACTGCGTGACAAGTGGCGGGACGGGCCGCGCACGTACCTCGGCATCGCGAGTGCGGGCTTTCCGAACCTGTTCATCGTCACCGGTCCGGGCAGCCCCTCGGTACTGTCCAACATGGTGTGTGCGATCGAGCAGCACGTCGAGTGGATCGCGGGGTACGTGGCGAAGCTGCGCGCGGACGGGATCGCCGCGACCGAGCCCGACCGGGCTGCCGAGGACCAGTGGGTCGGGCACGTCAACGAGGTCGCGCACAGCACGCTCTACCCGCAGGCCGCCTCGTGGTACATGGGCGCCAACATCCCGGGCAAGCCGAGAATCTTCATGCCCTACGTCGGCGGCCTCAACGTCTACGGCCAGGTCTGCGCGGACGTCGCCGCGAACGGTTACCGCGGGTTCGTCCACACGCGACAGCACGAGCGCGAAGAGCAACTGACGAGCTGACGTGACGGTGCCCGGCCGGAAGTGACACCGGCCGGGCACGGTCAGGCGGCGGCGCCGGACAGGTAGCTGTCCTCGATCTCCGAGAGCCTTCCCCGCATCTCGTCCGCCGTGCCCTGCAGGATCACGCGGCCGCGGCGCAGGACGTAGATCCGGTCGGCGATCGTCATGGCCTGCCGGACGTGCTGCTCCACCAGCAGCGCACCGAGACCGTCGTCGGCCGCCTTGCGGACGACCTCGAGCAGACGCTGCACGATCAGCGGCGCCAGGCCGAAGGACAACTCGTCGGCCAGCAGCACCCGTGGGCCCGCCGCCAGCGCACGGCCCAGCGCCAGCATCTGCTGCTCACCGCCGGACAGGAGCCCGGCCTTGCGGCGCAGGAACTTCTCGAGCTCCGGCATCAGCTCCAGTGCCGGCCCGAGACCACCGCGGCCGAGCTTCAGGTTGTCCTCGACCGACATCGAGCCGAAGATCATCCGTTCCTCGGTGACGAACCCGACCTGCTTGCGGCACCGCCGGTGCGCCGGGCCGCGCACCGGTTCGCCCTCGATCAGGATTTCGCCGCCCAGCGACGGCAGGCCGCCCGCCAGGGTGTGCATGGTCGTGGTCTTGCCCGCGCCGTTGGCGCCCAGCAGAAGTACCACCTCGCCGGGCTCCACCCGGAGGTCCAGCTCGTGTACCACGGCGGTCCCGTGGTACCCGGCCGACAGGCTTCTGGCCTCGAGCAGCGCGCTCATCGGTCCTCCATTTCGACGTCGACGCCGACGGGCCGGCCGAGGTAGGCCTCGATGAGGGTGGCGTCGCGTCGCACCTCTTCGGGCGTGCCGGAGACGATCTCGGTGCCGAACACGATCGCGGTGACCGTGTCGCAGCTGGCCATCACCAGGTCCACGTCGTGCTCGATCAGCAGCACGCCCATGCCGCGCTCGTCGGCGAGATAGCGCAGCAGGTGCTCGAGCTCCGCGCTCTCGTGCTGGCTCAGCCCCGCGGCGGGCTCGTCGAGCAGGATCACCGACGGTTCCGCCGCGATGGCCCGTGCGATGGCGGCCAGCCGGCGGCGGCCGTAGGACAGCTCGGTCGGTTTGCGGTGCAGATCCTCGGACAGCCCGAACATCCGCACCGCCGCCGCGGCCGCCGGGCTCAGCTTCGGCGTGCCCGGCCAGAAGAGATCCTTGACGTAGGACGACCAGGACCGGCTTTCGCTGACCACCAGCAGGTTCTCGAACAACGTCATGTCCTCGAACAGCTCCAGCTGCTGGAAGGACCGCGCCAGCCCGGCCTCCGCGCGGCGCCGCGGCGGCTGCCGGGTCAGGTCGTCTTCGCCGAGCAGGACCCGCCCCGCGGACGGCTGGACGAACCCGGTGATCGCGTCGATGGCCGTGGTCTTGCCGGCGCCGTTCGGCCCGATCAGCCCGACGACCTGCCCGGGTGCGACTTCCATGGAAAGTCCGTTGAGGACGGTCGTGCTGCCGAACGTCACCGAAAGCTCCTCCGTGCGAAGGGTTTTCGGCTGTACTCGCGGGACGGACGGGTCTTCGTCGGGCAGCACGACCGGGCGCGTGCGGCGCCGGCGCAGCCAGGAGCCGGCCGCGTCGAGCCAGCGGCCCCAACGACGGGCCTCCAGGTGGACGACGCCGTTCTGCTGCGTCAGCAGCGTCAGGATGAGCAGCGCCCCGCCGATGATCGGCAGATAGTCCTGCACCGCCGGGGAGAACAGGTTCCCGATGTTGGTGCCGAACCCGCCCGGCTGCAGGATCCCGCCGACGAGCGGGCCGGCCACGTAGCCGACACCACCGAAGACGGCGTAGCCGAGCACGTCGACCGAGTGGAAGGCCTGGATGTTGTAGTAGACGATCGACGAGTCGCGGAACGCCAGCAGGATTCCGCCCAGGGAGGCGATCATCGCGCCGACCGAGAAGGCATAGAGCTTCGCCGCCGTGGTGTTGACGCCCGCCGCCGCGGCCGCGCGTTCGTTGGCGCGTACCGCGAGCAGCCGTCGTCCGGCCTTGCCTCGCCGGAGGTTCGCGACCGCGAGCCCGCACACCGCGAAGGCCACCACGCAGAACGTGGCGTAGTTGCGCGGGTTGAAGATCGTGTCGAGCTTGATCCCGAACAGCGAGATGAACCCGACCTGCGTGCCGACGTCCCCACCGGTGAGCGGCGCCGAGTTGAACAGCAGCGCCTCAACGGCGACCCCGAACGCGAGCGTGATCACCGCCAGGTTGGCGCCACGCGTTCTCAGCGCCGGGAGGCCGACGATGATCCCGACGGGAAGCGCCGCGAGCACTCCGAGCACCAGCGCCGGGCCGAACCCGAGTCCCATGGCCGCCACCAGGCGTCCCGCGACCCAGGCGCCGATACCGCCGAGCACGACCTGGGCCAGCGACACCTGCCCGCCGTATCCGGTCACCACCACGACGGACAGGATCATCACGCCGGTCGCGACCGTGGTGATGGCGCCGTCGACCCAGCCGACCGGCAGCACCTGCAGCACCACGATCGCGAGCACGGCCAGCACGATCACCGTGACCGGCCTGATCCGCCCGGTGCCGACCGCCGGCAGCCGCAGCTCGACGTGCCCGCGCCCGGGGATCCGGCTGCCGCGCAACAGCAGCACGACGAGCACGAGCACGAACGGGACGGCCGAACCCCAGTCGACGGCGTTGGCGTAACGGCCCAGCACCGCCTGCACCGCGCCGATCAGCAGCCCCGCGCCCACCGTGATCGGGAAGGACCGCAGCCGGCCCACGACCGCGGCGGCGAGCGCGGGCACAAGCAGCAGCGTGAGCTGATTCGTCTGCAGGCCGGTGATGGGCGCGAGCAGGATCGCGGCCGTGCCGGCGAGCATCGAGCCGACGGCCCAGTTGGCCCCGGCGATCGCGTTGGGCGAGTACCCGAGGTACGCGGCGCTGGTGCGGTCCTCGGCCACCGCGGAGGTCGCCCGCCCGAACGGTGTCCTCGCGTAGAGCCACGCGAGCAGGACGGCGACGACCACCACGACGAGCAGGATCAGCAGGCGGTCCGCGCCCACGCTGATGCCGCCCAACGTCACCGGGTCACGCGGCAACGAGGAGGTCACCGCGATGGTCTGCTGCTTGTACCGCAACGCGAGCGCGCCCTGGATCACCGCGAGCACGCCGAGCGTGCCGAGGATCTGCACCAGCGGTGAGCTGTTCTGCAGGGGCCGCATGATGCCGAACTGCACGAGCACACCCAGAACCGCGCAGAGCAGGATCGCGGGCACGAACGCGGCGAAGAACGGCAGGTGCCGCACGTCGTGGAGCTCGTAGAAACCATAGGCACCCGCGACCCCGATGGCGGCGTGCGCGAAATTGATCACCTGGGAACCCCGGTACACGATCACCATGCCCAGCGCGGAGAGCGCGTACAGGGCACCGGTGCACAGGCCGAGGATCACGAACTGCAGGAGAGTGGTCACGACCTGCCCCTCAGCCGAACACGACCACGCCACGCACGTTGTTGCCCGCGTGCATGTCCGCGTAACCCTCGTTGATCTGGTCGAGCCGGTAGGTGTTCGTGACCATCCCGGCCAGCTCGAACCGGCCCGCGCGGTGCAGCCGCCACAGCTCCTCGAAGTCGGCGAGCGGGTTGGTGAACCCGGCCAGGTTGCCGATCAGCGATTTGCCGGACATCGCGAACGGGGTGAGGGAGAAGGAGGAGGTGGTCTCCGCGACGGGCGTGACCGAGGTCATGACGATCTTGCCGCCCTTCGAGATCAGGCCGGCCATCTCGTCGAGCCACTCGCCGTGCATCACGCCCACGGTCACGATGGCCACGTCGGCCATCCGGCCCCACGTCAGCTCCCGCAGCGTCTCGGCCGCCTCGGCGAGGCCCGCCGAGGTGTGGGTGGCGCCGAACCGCACGGCCTCGGCGCGTTTGAACATGACCGGGTCGACGGCCAGCACGGACGACGCGCCCGCGACCACCGCGCCCTGCACCGCCGCCATGCCGACACCGCCGGCACCGATGACCACCACCGTGTCGCCGGGCCGGACGCCGCCCGCGCGGACCGCGGCGCCGTACCCGGTGCTCACCCCGCAGCCGACGAGCGCCGCCGGTTCGTAGGCGATGTCGTCGGGCAACGGGAACACCTGCGCCTCGCTGACGGTGGTGTACTCGCTGAACACCCCGAGCTGGGTGAAGGCGCCGATCCCCTGGCCGTTCTTGCTGAACGGGTACCGGTCGCCCCTGGACGTCGCGGACATCGTGCGCGCGCTCAGGTCGCACAGCCAGCTGCGGCCCTGCGAGCAGAACCGGCAGCGACCGCAAGCGGGCATCGGGAAGGTGAGCACCCGGTCACCCGGCTTGTACCGGTCGACCCCAGGGCCGACCTCGACGACCTCTCCGGTGCCTTCGTGCCCGCCGACGACGGGCATCGGCGCGGCCATGTCACCGGTGACGTTGTGGTCGTCGCTGTGGCACAGGCCCGCCGCGTGCACCTGGAGGGTGAGCTCACCCGGCCCCGGCGGGGCGACGTCGACCTCCTCGACGGACCACTTGTCACCGATCTTCCACAATACGGCAGCATTCGTCTTCATTGGCGTGCTCCTGCTCGTGGGACAAAGGGTTTCTACTGGCGCACCGCGACGTGGCCCGCGCTCCCGGAGTGCTCACCGGGATAGCCGCCCCCGCCGCCGAGCTCATCGGCCGCGGCGCGGTCGACCTGCCCGCCGGGCCCGCGCGGGATCGCGTCGACGATCTGGAGCAGGCGGGGCTTCTTGAACGAGGCGATGCGTTCCCGCGCGAAACCGGCCAGCTCCTCCAGCGTCGGCGTGGCCCCGTCCACGG
Organism: Amycolatopsis bartoniae; assembly: GCF_014191255.1. Lineage (GTDB taxonomy): Bacteria > Actinomycetota > Actinomycetes > Mycobacteriales > Pseudonocardiaceae > Amycolatopsis_E > Amycolatopsis_E bartoniae. The sequence continues at coordinate 40,947 of NZ_JACHWH010000013.1, read as the reverse complement.
GGACGACGAGCGCCTTCACGACCTGGCCCCAGTGCGTGTCCGGGACACCGATGACGCAAACCTCTTTCACCGCGGGGTGTCCGGCCAGGCAGCGTTCGACGTCCGCGGGGTGGATGTTCTCCGACGCCGACTTGATCAGCCGTCCCATCGGGGCGACGAAGCGGATCGAGCCGTCGATCTCGCGCAGGCCGAGGTCGCCGCTGTGCAGCCAGCCGTTACGAAACCGCTTCTCGTCGAGGTCCGGGCGGCCCAGGAAGCCGACGGTGACGGTCGGGCCGCGGAAGACCAGCTCCCCCACCTGACCGGGCTCACATTCGCGGCCCTCGGGATCGAGGATGCGCACCTGCACCGTCGGGAGTGGACGGCCGAACGGCGAGCCGGGCGCGCGGCCGAGCCCGGCGAACGTACCCAGGCCCGCGATCTCGGACTGGCCGTAGGAACCGCTGCGCCCCGTGGTGGGGTTGAGACTCGGCGTGACACTGTGCCATTGCCCGGGTTCGAGGCCCGGCCACAGGCTGCTGAGGTCGAACTGCCTCTCCGCCACGATTTCACGCATGGCCGCGACGGTCGGCGGGGTGAGAAAAGCACGGTCGCAGCGTTCCTGCTCGATCAGCTCGCACAACGCGAGCGGCTCCACGCGCCGGAGGAACACGTTGGTCCCGCCGTGGTGGAAGGTCGCGAGGGTCGAGACGAGGGTGCCCATGTGGAACATCGGGCCGGAGTTGAGGAACACCGTGGCGTCCGAGATCTCGTTGGCGCGCCCGACCGCGAGCGACTCCACGAAGATCCCGAGGTGGCTCAGCAGCGCGGCGGTGAGCCCGTTGTCCTTCGTCGCGGTGTAGATACCGAGGACGGGCTCGTCGTGGCGCACTGGCTCTTCGTCGTCGGTGTCGGTCCCGGAGGCGACGAACTCGTCGTACTCCGCGGCGTCCGCCTGGATCCACGTCGCGCCTTCCGCGGCGGAGGCACGGACCTTCCCGACCGTCTCGCCGATCTCCTCGTCCTGCCAGAACACCATCCGCGGGTCCGCGTCGGCCAGCGCACCGGCGAGCGACGCCGGATGCTCCCGCCAGTTGAGCGGAACGACGACCGCGCCCGCCTTCGACGCCGCCACGATCAGTTCGAGGAGCTTGAAGGAGTTCTGCCCGAACCACACGACCCGTGAGCCCCGCTCCACGCCGCGGGCCCGCAGCGCCGAGGCGACGCGGTTGGCCCGCGTATCCAGCTCGCGATAGCTCAGCCGGACGTCACCGTCGACGACCGCCGGGAGTTCCGGCCTGCTGCGCCGGTGTTCCCGTGCGACGTCACCCAGCGACAAGATCTGCGAAGCAACCATGGTCCGCCATTCCCCACTCACCCAGCGGATGCGTTCGCACCCGGGATTGCACTATTAGGATCCTACTTGCGGCGGGTGTCAAGACCCGCCGCGAAGCTTCCCCCACACCCGCTCGCGATAGGCGTCGTCGTCGCACTCCGCGCGCTGCCGCAGCAGCGCGGCCGCCTCCGCGCCGACGGGATGCCTGCTGAACGGCCGTTTTTCCGTCTCCAGCACGTCGGCCACGACGGCGGCCACCTCTTCGGGCGTACTGGCCGAGTTCCGCCGTGAATTCGCGAGCACGCCCGCCCACTGGGCCACGATGGTCCGGTACGGCTCGACGTCCAGCGTGTACCGGCCGCGGCTCGCCCCGAACGCGCTGGAAACCGCGCCGGGCTCCACCAGGATCACCCGCGCCCCGGTCGGCTCCAACTCGAACGACAGCGACTCGGACATCAGCTCGAGCGCGGCCTTCGACCCGCCGTACGTGCCCGTCAGCGGACGGGTGGCACGCCCGGCGGGCGAGCTGATGTTGACGATCGTGGCACCACCGCGCTCGCGGAACCCCGGCAGCAGTGCCTTGGTCACCCGCAGCGCACCGAACAGGTTGGTGGCGAACACGCGCTCGATCTCGGTGAGCGGGATCGCCTCCAAGGGACCGTGCACACCGACCCCGGCGTTGTTGATCAGCACGTCGACAGGTGCGGTGCGGTTGACGAGATCCGCGACCTGCTCGTCACTCGTGACGTCCAGCCGATGCCGCTCCGCGACCGCGAGATCGGCCAGCACCGCCGGATTCCGGGCCGTGGCCACGACCTCGTACCCGCGCCTCGTCAGCTCGATCGCCGCGGCCCGGCCGATCCCCGTGGCACACCCCGTGATCAGGACCCTGGTCTTGGCGGACATCGCACTCCGTTCCCGCGGGACACTGATTAGGATACTATACAGTCGGTGCCGGGAACGGCCAGCACGAACGGAGGCCAGCGTGGGTCGAGGAAGCGGGACATGAGCGAGAGCGTGGCCGCCTACCGTGAACGGGTGCGTTCCTGGCTGGCGGAGCACACCCCGTCCGGCTGGGCGGAGAAGCTCCCGTACGCCGACGAGTCGCAGGTGCTGGCCTTCTACCGCGACTGGGCGAGGAAACTGCACTCGGGCGGCCTGCTCGTGCCGCACTGGCCTGCCCGCTTCGGCGGCGAAGGCGCGGGGGTCGCCGAGCAGTTGATCATCCAGCAGGAGCTGAGCCGCGCCGGCGCGCCCCGCCCGCGGTATCTCGCGATCTCCCTGGGGCACGCGGCGGCGACGCTGATGCAGCACGGGACGCCGGAGCAGCAACGACTGCTGGCCGGTATCCTCGAAGGAGACGTGTGGTGCCAAGGGTTTTCCGAGCCCGAGGCGGGTTCCGACCTCGCCTCGCTGCGTACGAAGGCCCGGCGTGAAGGCGACTACTACGTCGTCAACGGCCAGAAGATCTGGTCCAGCATGGGTTTGCACGCACGCTGGTGCCTGCTGCTCGCCCGCACGGATCCGGACGCGCCCAAGCACAAGGGCATCTCGCTGTTCATCATGGACATGCGCAGCCCCGGCATCACCGTCCGGCCGATCCGGCAGGCCACCGGTGCGCACGAGTTCGCCGAGGTCTTCCTCAACGACGTCCGGATCCCCGCCAGCATGCTCGTCGGCGAGGAGAACAACGGCTGGCGCATCGCGCAGACCACGCTCACCACCGAGCGCTACGCGCAGATGATCGAAGTGCACGCCGGCCTCACCGAGCTGCTCGCCCAGCTCGTCCGCGAGTCGAAGACGACACCGGCCCCCGACGGGCGGCCGCTGGCCGAGGACTCCGCCTTCCGGCAGCGGCTGGCCGAGCTCGCCGGCGCGATCGAGGCCTTCGGCGCGCTCAACGACCGCGTGCTCGGTGCCGTGGCCGAGGGACGCGACCCCGGCGCGCGCGGGTCCATCCTCAAGCTCTTCTTCAGTCAGCTGCTGCAGCAGCTCACCGCGTTCGGCGTCCGCAGCCAAGGCCTGTCCGCGCAGCTCGACCCGCGGCGCAAGAACGACCTGTCGTACACCTCCGGTGACTGGATGCTCGACCACATCAGGTCGTGGACCTGGACCATCTCGGCCGGGACCAGCGAAATCCAGCGGAACATCATCGGCGAGCGCGTGCTCGGCCTGCCGAAGGAGCCACGGTGACCACACCTACCGACCAGGACCTCGCGGATCTGCGCGCCAGCGTGCGGAGCGTCCTCGAACGACGTGGCGGCATCGAGTCCGTCCGCCGCGTCACCGAGAACGGGCCCGGCGCCGACCTCGAACTGTGGCACACGCTGGCCACCGACGTCGGGGTGGCGGCGCTCGTGGTACCCGAGGAGCACGGCGGGCTCGACGCCGGGCCGGCCGCGGTCCGGGCGGTCGGCGAGGAGCTCGGGGCCGCGCTCGCGGCGGTGCCCTTCCTGTCGAGCGCGGTGCTCGCGGCCTCGGCCTTCGCCGCGCACGCCGGTCATCCGCTGTCCACGCGCTGGTTGCCGCAGCTCGCCGCAGGCCGGATCGGCACGGTGGCGCTGACCGGTGAGGACGGCCGCGCGGGCGCACCCGGTGTCCGGGCCGCGCGGTCCAGTCAAGGTTTCGAACTGTCGGGATCGGCCGGTTACGTGCTCGACACGGAGTTCGCCGACGTGGTCGTCGTCGCCGCGGACGGGCCGGACGGCCCGCTGCTGGTGGTGGCCGGCCCCGGCTCGCTGCGGCGCGAAGCCACGCTCGTCCACGACCGCACGCGCCGCCTGAGCAGGATCGGCCTGGACGGCGTGACCGTCGGCGCGGACGCGATCCTGGCCGAGGGGGCCGAAGCGGCGGCGACCATCGAGGAGCTGTACCGGCGTGCGGGGGCCGCATTGGCCGCCGATGCCGCGGGCGGTGCGCGGATGATCCACGAAACGGCTGTCGAGTACGCGAAGCAGCGTGTCCAGTTCGGCCGTCCGATCGGCTCCTTCCAGGCGGTCAAGCACAAGCTGGCCGACATGTTCGTGCTCGTCGAGGCGATGTCGGCGGCAGCGGAGCACGCCGCGACGGCCGTCGGCGAGCAGGATCCGCGCACCGCCGCGCTCACCACCGCGTACACACTGGAGGGCTACCTCAGCGTCGCCGGGGACGCGATCCAGGTGCACGGCGGCATCGGGTACACGTGGGAGCACGTGTGCCATCTGGTGTTCAAGCGCGCACAGCTGGACGAGGCACTGCTCGGCAGCGCGGCCTGGCACCGCGAGCTGTCCGCGGCGGAGATGCTGGCCGCGGGCTGAAAACCTTCGTACAGCAGAGAACCCGCGGTGCTCGGATCTCTGCGGCTACTTCGCCTTCGCGCGCGGCGCCCGTTTCGGTCCGGCCACCGCGGCCTTCTTCTTCGCATGGGCTTTTTCGCCGGCGTCGATGAACTTCGCGATGGCCCTCAGGTGGGCGAGCATCCGGTGCCGGGCCACCGCGACGTCTCCGGAAATGATCGCGTCCACGATGCGCTCGTGCGCGTGCACCACGGTACGGCCTCGCTGCTGCTGCTGGTTCAGGTTCTCCGGCCGGTCGGACACCGACAGCTGGGTGAGGACGTCGATGAACAGCCGCATGGCCGGGTTGCCGGTCAGCTCCGCGATGGTGCGGTGGATGTCATGGCTGCCCAAGGGCTTGTCGCTGCGCTGGTGTTCGGCCTCGCTCGCCAGCGACGCCCGCAGCTTCGCGATGCCGTCCTCGTCGATGCGCTCGGCCGCCAGCTCGACGCACTTCAGTTCGAGCGCGACACGCGCCTCGAACACGTCCTGCGGCGTCGCGTCGTTGTAGCGAAGGTTGAGCGCCGCGCTACGCACGACCGACACTCCGTCGGGCGCCGTCACCGTGAGACCGCCGAGCGGGCCGCGCCGCATCTCCGCGATCGAGTGGTGCTCCAGCAGGCTCACGGCCTGGCGGAAGACGACCCGGCTGACTCCGAACTCGGCCAGCAGCTCCGGTTCGGAGCCGATCCACTGGCCCACCGGCCAGCCCATGTCGGCGATCTTGTGCTCGATCGCCGCCGCGACGCGTTCGGCGAGCTTCTTGGAGTCGTCGGGACCCGATTCTCGGGTGGTCACGGTCGCGGCGTTTCGGCTTGGCATCCGGCGATTGTAATTCACGTTCCGCGCCGGCCGCCGGTTCGCCGGCTCATCGCCGCCGGGAACCGGACTCCTTTGTTCCATCGGGCAAACCTCCGCTCGCAGATCAGGATCCCGAACCCTCGTCGGCGCCCTGGGCGTCGGCGATGATGTACCCGTCGGCCGGCTCGGCGCGCATCGCGAAAACGCTTTGCCGGGCCTCGTCGTAGCCGAGCTCCGCGAGCACTTCCCGGGTGTGCTCGCCCAGCGCCGGTGCGGGCGAAGGCGGCTCGCACGCCTGCCCGTCGATCAGCGCGGGCTGGCGCACCCCGGTGTAGTCGCGGCCGTCCGGGCCGGGAAACGTCTGCAGAACGCCGCGGGAGCGGACCTGCGGGTCGGCGGCGACCTCCGCCACCCCGTCGTTCACCGGGGCCAGCGGCAGCCGGTGCTCGATGGCGAGCTTCATCCACTCCGCGCTGCCGCGCGCGCCGATGATCCGCTGGATCTCCGCGCGCAGCTCGTACCCGCTGGTGCGCTCCAGCAGGTCCGGGCGGTCGGCCAACAGGCAGAACCGCTCCCAGAACTTGCGCTCCTCCGGGCAGAACATGAGATAACGCCCGTCGGCCGCCAGGTACACCTGGTACCGCGCGCCGTGCTCGCCGGCATCCGGACGCAGCCACCACTGCCGTTCCTCGGGCAGGTTCAGCCGCGACACGACGGAGGTCCACGCGCTCGCGAACGCCGCGTCCGCGGCGGACACGTCGATGACGCACCCGCGCCCCGTCCGCGCGCGATGCGCCAGCGCGGCGCAGATGTGGAACGCCGCGAACACCGCCGACATCGAGGTGGCCTCGCCGGCCACCGACAGGCTCCCGCTGCGCACGGCCGGCGGACGCGCCATCCGGGCCAGCCCGTCGGGGCCGGTCTCGGTGGGTATCGTCCCCGCGACCGCGTCCATCATCTGCCCGTGCGCGGGGACCGGCGCGTACGGGCCGGTGCCGCCGAACCCCGTGACCTGGCAGTACACCAGGTCTTCGCGGTGGGCGCGCAGCTGTTCGTAGGTGATGCCGAGGCTCGCCAGCGACGGGCCGAGCACATTGGTGACGAAGACGTCCGCCGTGCTCACCAGCCGGCCGAGCGCCTCGCGGCCCGCCTCGCTCTTGAGGTCGAGCACTACGCTGCGCTTGCCCTTGTTCACCTGCGCGTGCAGATGTCCGGTGTGCCCGAACCGCAGGTAGTCCCCGGGCGCCGGGCTCTCCACCTTGATCACGTCCGCGCCGAGGTCGGCGAGGTGCATGGAGGCGGTGGAACCGTTGAGCAGCACCGCGACCTCGACGACGCGGACGCCCGCGAGCAGCTGGGTCACCGAGCCGCGTCCACGGAGCTGCTCACCGGGGTGTAGACCATCGGCAGCCGCTGCGGGATCGTCTTGCTCTGCCCGCTGACGTACTCGATCCCCGCGTCACCGATGCGGTAGTCGGTGATCACCTTGTGCACCTCCTCCAGCGCGACCTTCAGCTCCAGCGTCGCGAGCGGCGCGCCGACACACCGGTGCGGGCCCGCACCGAACGTCAGATGGTGCGAAGCCTTGCGCGAGAAGTCGACCGTGTTCGGGTCCTCGAACTGCTCCGGGTCGCGGTTCGCGCCGCCGGTGGGCAGGAGCACCACGTCACCCTTGCGCATGGGCACGCCGGCGAACTCGGTGTCGCGGGAGACCTGGCGGGTGATGTGGTGGAAACCGTGGTAGCGCAACAGTTCGTCGGCCGCCCGCGGCGCGATCGACGGGTCGTCGAGGAGCTGCTGCCGGTGCTCCGGGTGCTGAGCGAGGAACGCGAACGAGTAGGCGATAGCCGAGCCCGTGGAGTCGGTGCCCGCGAAGAACATCAGCGTCGAGATGTTGAACACCTCCTCGTCGGTCAGTGGCCGGTCGTGGACCTGCTGCCCGAGCAGGAAGCTGATCATGTCGTCGCCGGGCTCCTCCTTGCGGCGGGCCAGCAGGTCGCGCATGAAGTCTTCGATCTTCTTGTTGGCGCGGGCGCGGTGCGCCTTCGCCGCCTCCATGCCCTCCTCGCGCCCGACCTTCGCGGGCGCGTAGATCAGGTCGAAGGCCATGTCGGCGAAGACCGAAAACTCGTCGAGCGGGAGCCCGAGCAGGCCGCAGAACATGGCCGCGGGCAACGTCATGGCGAAATCCTCGACGAACTCGCATTCACCCTTCGGGCCGATCTTCGCGAGCTGGCGGCGCGCGGTCTCGCGTACGACTTCTTCGAGCGCGCGCACCCGGCGCGGCGACAGCAGCGGGACCAGCGCCTTGCGGTACGCGTGGTGCTCCGGCGGGTTCAGGTTCAGCGGGATGTACGTGCGGCTGAACGGGTTCTCCGGCATCCCCCGGCCCCACTGCGGAAAGAGCTCGGGGTCCTGGAAGGCGGCACGTGCGTCCTCGAACCGGGTGACGACCCAGAAACCACCGTGCGCCGTGCTCCAGAAGGCGGGCCCGGCGTCGCGCATCCTGTCGGCGGCGGCGGGCGGGAAGTCCATGATCTCCGGCCCCGACACGTGGTCGTAGTCGCGGACGAGCTCCGCGGGCAGGTTCACGGGACACCCTGAATTGCGGCGGATTTCGTCAGCTGGCACTGGTGACGCCCCTTCCTCGGACACGATCCGGCGAATACCTCGTCCACTAATAGTATCCTGTACATGGCCGCGGGGGTATGGTCGGCGGGTAACCGGCTGAAAGGAAAGTCATGCAGCACCGTGAAGTCGCGGTCCTCGGCAGGGTCGCCGGACTGACCAACCCGGAGAGCGCGGACCTGCTCCCGGACGGCGAAACGGTCGTCGTCTCCAACGCCGCCATCACGTTCGGCCTGCCGGCGTACCGGGACGGCCGCGGCGGGGTCTACCGCCAGGGCGAGGCGTTCGCCAGCAGGCTGCGTCTGGACGAGAAGGGTCTGCACCTCGACGAGCTGCACCTGGTCACCGGGTGCACCGCGAACCTGGGCCTCGACGTGCTGCCGGTGGCCACGGAGATCTTCCCAGCCGGCACGGTGTTCGCCGCTTCGGGCGGGGAGCCGGTCACGGCGGACGGCGCCACGCTCGTCACCGACCCGGCGCAGGTGCGCCAGCAGGCGCTGACCTACGACCCGTCGACCGGCGAGAAGCTGCCCCCGATTCCGCTGTGGGCGGGGTCGGCGCTGGCGGAGAAGTTCAATCCGGTCAACCAGCCCAACGGGCTCGCATTCGACCCGGACGGGAACCTCTACGTTTCGGACATTCCCAACGGGAACCCGAAGGGCGCGCTGCCGTTCCCGACACCGCCGGCGGTGTACAGGATCCCGAACAGCAGTCTCGACGACCTCGCGAACGGCAGGCCGGGCGCGGCCGACGCCGTACAGCGGGTCGAGCTGCCGGAGAACTGGATCAACGGCGTCGCTTCGTCCAAAGCAGACGGTACGATCCACGTCGTCAGCTGCTACGCCAAGGATCCCGAAGGCGGTGCCGTCTTCCGCATCCTGGACGAGGACTTCGCCGCGGGCCGGCTTCCGGCGCCGCTGCACAACCAGCTCGGCGGCGAGCTCCGGGTGCTCGACGGGATCGGCGTCACCCGGCGCGGCACGGTCATCGCGACGAGCCCGACGCTGGGCCAGATCCACGTCATCTCCGCCACCGGGCATGAGATCCTGACGTTCGAGGGCGCGGAAACGGTCGCGAACCCGGCGGACGTGAACGTGTGCTACCCGCCGTTCCTCGACGGCGAACCCGCACTGCTCGTGCCCGACGTGAGCGTCGCGAAGGGCAGCCATTCGGTGACGGCGCTCGACCTCACCGGACTGTAGAACGGAGTGCCAGTGACAGACAGCCTCATCCACGGGAAGATCACCGACGAGTCCGTGGAGATGATGCGCCGGCGTATCGGGTACCCGAACCCGACGCTGCGCACCGGATACGTGACGTGGCCGTGGAACAGCGAGGCCACCGCTGACAGCATCCGGCAGTTCGCCCACGGCTACGGCGACATCAACCCGCTCTACTCCGATCCGGCCCACGCCGCCAAGTCCCGCTGGGGCGGGCTGGTGGCACCCCCGGGTTTCGAATGGACGATGGGTGTCGACCGCTCCCCCGAGGTGCCGGAGGAGCTGGCGGAGACGCGGCGCGCACTGCGGGGCGTGCACCTGTTCAACGCCGGGCACGAGGGCTGGTTCTACAAGCCGGTGACGCCCGGGGTCACGTTGTCGAAGTCGGGCACGGTGGCGCGGGTAGAGGACAAGGTCTCGGAGTTCGCGGGCCGCTCGGTCATCGTCACCAACGAGCACCGTTGGTGGGACGAGGCCGGGGACACGTACGCGGTGCGGCGGCCGTGGTACGTGCACGCCGAGCGCAAGCCGGTGACGAAGGAGCACAAGTACGCCAAGGACGAGCGGGCGCACTACACCGACGAGCAGATCGAGGAGATCGACGCCGCGTACGACAACGAGTTCATCCGTGGCAGCGACACGCTGTTCCACGAGGACGTGCGCCCGGACGAGGCGTTGCCGAAGATGGTGAAGGGCCCGTTCACGGTCACCGATCTCATCAACTTCTTCATGGGTGCGGGCTGGTACGGCTACGGCTGCCCGCCGCTGCGCATGGCGCGGGAGAACCGCAAGCGGCTGCGTGGTTTCTACAGCCGCAACGACTTCGGCTCGTGGGACGCGATCATGCGGATCCACTGGGAGGACGACACGGCGCGCAGCATCGGGGTGCCGGCGTCATACGACATCGGCCCCGTCCGCTGGATGTGGCTGGTGCACTACTGCACGAACTTCGCGGGCGACGACGGCTGGGTGTACCGGGTGCGCGGCGAGTTCCGGAGGTTCAACTACGTCGGGGACACGACGTGGATCACGGCGGCGATCACCGAGCACCGCGTCGACGACGTCCTCGGCCCGCTGGTGGAGCTGTCGCTGACCGGCACGAACCAGCGCGGGCAGGAGAACATCCGTGGCTCGGCGACGATCCTGCTGCCGTCGCGCAAGAGCGGCCCGGTGCAGCTGCCGCCGTACCGGCCGCACGACTGACGAGAAGGCTTCAGGCGCCGGGTTCCACGGAGCCCGACGCCTGAAGCTCGTCAAGCCTGGAATCCGGCACACCCCAGGCACGCAAGGCCGCCAGAATGTCCACTGCGGACACCGCGGACACTTCGGCTTCGGCGGTGTCCTCGCCCAGGTGCGCGAACCGGGGGGCCACGGCGGGATGCAGGACTCCGGCGTTCTCCCGGTACAGTCCCCGCGCCTGGTTGTGCGGATGCGCCGCCGCTTCCTCCGGGGTCAGCACCGGGGTCACGCAGGCGTCCACACCCGCGAAGACTTTCACCCACTCGTCGCGCGTCCGCATCCCGAAGACCTCGGTGAACCGCGCACGCATCGCGGGCCACGTCGCGCGGTCGGCGGGCGACGCGCAGGCCGGGTCGTCCCGCAGCCCCAGTGTCGTGACGAGGCGCTCGAAGAACACCGGCTCGACGGCGCCCACAGCGATCCACCCGTCGTCCGCGGTGCGGTAGACGTCGTAGTACGGCGCGCCCGTGTCGAGCAGGTTGGTGCCGCGCTCGTCCGACCACATCCCGCCCGCGCGCAGCCCGAACAGCAGCGTCGCCAGCTGCGTCGCGCCGTCGAGCATGGCCGCGTCGACCACCGTGCCGCGGCCGGACGCCGAGCGGCCGGCCAGCCCCGCGAGCACGCCCATCGCGAGCAGCATCCCCCCGCCACCGAAGTCGGCCAGCAGGTTCGCCGGGGGCGTCGGCGGCTCCCCCGCGCGGCCGAGCAGGTGCAGCACGCCGGACAGCGCGAGGTAGTTGATGTCGTGCCCGGCGGCGGCCGCCAGCGGGCCGCTCTGGCCCCAGCCGGTGGCGCGCCCGTACACGAGCCCGGGATTCAGGCCGGCGACCTCGGCGGGCCCGAGCCCGAGGCGTTCCATCACCCCGGGCCGGTAACCCTCCACCAGGACGTCCGCCCGCCGCAGCAGGTCTTTCGCGAGTGCGAGCCCGTCGGCGGAGCGCAGGTCCAGCGCCACCGACGGGCGCCCGAGCTGCAGCAGGTCGGTCTCGGGGCGGTAGTCGGCGTGCCGGCGGGGCCGGGGCAGCCGGTCGATCCGCAGCACGTCCGCGCCGAGACCCGCCAGCACCATCGCCGCGAACGGCACCGGGCCCTTGCCCGCGAACTCGAGCACCCGCACGGCGCTCAGCGGCCCGCTCGTCACCGGGCGGCCGTCACGGCGGCGAGCAGGGACCGGCGATGGTCCTGCGGGGTCCCGAACAGCGCCTCGGAAGCCGTGGCGCGCCGGAAGTACAGGTGCGAGTCGTGCTCCCACGCCATCCCGGTGCCGCCGTGCAGCTGCAACGCGGACGACGCGATGCCGAGGAACGCCTGAGAGCAATGCGCTCCGGCGACCGCGGCCGCGCGGACCAGCTCCACGTCGGACTCGCCGTCCATAGTGGACACCGCCGCGTCGATGGCTTCGGCGGAGACGGCGATCGCGCCCTCCAGTGCGACAGCCATGTCGGCACACCGGTGTTTCAGCGCTTGGAATGAGCCGATGGGCCGGCCGAACTGGTACCGGGAACGCAGGTGCTCCAACGTGTTCTCCAGCAGCTGCTTGCTCGATCCCACCTGCTCGGCGCTCAGGGCGACCGCCGCGAGCACGGCCGCCTCGGACAGCGCTCCGGTACCGGTACCAGGGCTGAGGACCAGTTCCGCGGTCGCGCGCTCGAAGGCGTGCTCCGACTGCCGGCGCGTGAGGTCGAGCGTGCCCAGCCGCCGGGCGCGGTGCCCGGTGGTCTCGGCGTTCACGGCCCAGACTCCCAGCCCCGCCTCCGCGCGGGCGACCACCAGCAGCACACTCGCGGCTTCGCCGTGCAGTACGCCGGTGGCCCGCCCGTCGAGGACCCAGCCGTCCGCGGTCTGCTCCGCCGTGACGGTGTCCGGCCACAACCGTGGTTCGGCACCGCGGTGGAGTCCCGTGACGGTGTAGATCTCCCCCGCGGCAACGGCTTCGAGGTGCTTCGCGACGTCCTGGTCGGCCGCGCGCAGCACCAGCGGGGCGAGCACCGCGGCGGCGAGGAACGGGCCGGGGTAGACGAACCGGCCCATCTCCTCGAGCACGATGCCGACCTCGCGCATGCTCGCGTCCACCCCGCCGTGCGCCGCGGGCACGAGCAGGCCCGCCAGCTCCATGTCGGCGGCGAGCGCGCGCCAGCAGGCGCGGTCGAACCCGTCCGCGTCGTCCGCGTGCGCGCGTGCCTCGGCTATCGGATTCGCGTCGGCCAACGCCTCGTGAACCGTGCTGCGAAGGAGCTTCTGTTCGTCTGTCTCGACGTAGGGATTCATTCCCCGCCTCACCGTGCCTCGACCTCGGAGCCCTAATTAGGATACTATACCCGCGTGTCAATGGAGTCCGAACTTTCCTCGCCCGCTCAGCGTCTCGGCGTGACGGTGCCGTTCGACGCCCCGCTCGAAGCCCACCGCGGCCTCTACCGCGCTCTGGCCGACGCCGGCTACACCGACGTGTGGAGCATCGAGAGCGCCGGCACCGACGCGTTCACCCCCCTCGTCCTCGCCGCCGCCTGGGAGCCCCGGCTCAACGTCGGCACGGGTGTGGCGTCGGTGTTCACGCGCGGCCCGGGGCTGCTCGCGCAGACCGCCGCCGCACTGGCGGAGGCGGCGCCCGGCCGCGCCACCATCGGCGTCGGTGTCTCGTCCGCGGTGTTCGTGGAGCGCTGGAACTCGGTGCCGTACGTGAAGCCGTACCAGCGGGCGCGTGACGTCCTGCGGGTGCTGCGGTCCGCGCTGGCCGGCGAGCGCACCGACCTGGACGGCGAAACCCTGCAAGTGCGGGGCATCAGGCTGGGTCGCAAGCCCGCCGCGGCGCCGCCGGTCGTGCTGGCCGCACTGCGCGAGGGCATGATCCGCCTCGCGGCCCGGCACGCGGACGGGGTGATGACCAACTGGGTGTCCCCCGCCGATGTCCGGCAGGTGGTCCAGACCTACCGTGACGCCGGTGGCTCCGGGACGGTCGTGGACCGGATCATGGTGTGTCCCAACCCGGACGCCGAACTGGTTCGCACGTCCGTGAAACCGTTGATAGCGCGCTACCTCAGCGTGCCGGGCTATGCGGAGTTCCAGCGCTGGCTCGGTCATGCGGACCAGCTCGAACCGGTCTGGCGGGCGTGGCACGACGGCCGTCGCGACGAGGCCGCCGCGGCGGTGCCCGACGAGCTGGTCGACGGGCTGGTCGTACACGGAACACCCGAGCAGTGCCGCGAAGGGCTGCGGCAGTACCGCGAAGCCGGGGTCACGCTGCCGGTGGTCTCGATCATGCCGTTCGGCGTGGACGCTTTCGAGGGCGCACTGGCGCTGGCCGGACGCTGACGAAAGGGCCCCGGGGCCGAGACCCCGGGGCCCTTCACCCGTCAAGCCGGCATGTGCACCGATTTATACTCCAGGAACGGCTCCATGCCCTCGGGGCCGCCCTCGCGGCCGGTGCCCGACTGCTTGTACCCGCCGAACGGCACCGTGGTGTCGAATACGGCTCCGTTGACCGAAATCGTGCCGGTCCGGACCCGCCTCGCGATCTCGTACCCACGCTCGACATCGGCGGTGTACACCGAGCCCGAGAGGCCGTAGATGGAGTCGTTGGCGATCGCGACGGCGTCGTCGAGATCCCGGTAGGTCAGCACGCTGATCACCGGGCCGAAGATCTCCTCCTGCGCGATCCGCATGTCGCTGCGGACGTTCGTGAGGAGCGTCGGCTCGAAGTAGAACCCCTTGGGCAGGCCCGCCGGCCGCCCGCCGCCGACCGCGACCGTGGCGCCCTCCTCGCGCGCGAGCGCGAGGTAGCTTTCGACCCGGTCCCGCTGCCGCTCCAACGCGAGCGGGCCGATGGTGGTCGCCGGGTCGGTGGGGTCGCCGACCTTCAGCGCGGACAGCGCGGCGCCCATCGCGTCGACGAACTCGTCGTGCCGGGCCTCGGAAACCAGGACCCGGGTCAGGGCGAAACACATCTGGCCGGTGTTTCCGCAACCACCGGGAACCAGGCTGGGCAGCACATCCGCCAGCGGAGCGTCGTCCGCGATGATGGCCGCGGACTTACCGCCGAGCTCCAGGGTCACCCGGGCGATGCGCTCCGCGCCGATGGCCATGACACGCTTCCCGGCCGCCGTGCTCCCGGTGAAGGTGATCTTGTCGACGCCGGGGTGCGCCACCAGGGTCGCACCGATCTCACGACCGGCGGCGAGCACGCTCACCACACCCTCGGGCAGGGTCCCCGCCTCGACGAGCTCCTGGACGACCTCGGCCAGCACGTACGTGGTCAACGGGGTCTCGGGAGCCGGCTTCAGCACGGCCGTGCACCCGCTGGCGAGCGCCGGGCCGAGCTTCAGCGCGGCCGTGCACCCGCTGGCGAGCGCCGGGCCGAGCTTCAGCGCGGCGACGGACAACGGCCCGTTCCAGGGCGCGATCGCCGCCACCACACCAGCGGGCTCACGCAGCACCCGGGTCGTCCCGCCGTCCGGCCGCACCCGGTCGGTGCGGAACGGGAACGAGCGCGCCTGCCCGGCGTAGTACCGCAGCAACGCGACTGCCCGGCCCTGGCCGTTGCCGAACGCGGACGGCACCCCGACCTCGATCGTCGCCAGCGCGGAGATCTCCGGCAGCCTCCGCTCGAGGCCGTCGGCCAGCGCGTCGATCGCCTCGGCCCGGCGCTCGCCGCTCCACGTGGGCCACGGGCCCTCGTCGAAGGCGCTGCGGGCCGTGCCGACGGCGAAGTCGACGTCCGCCCCCGACACCTCGCGCACCCGCGCGACCTCTTCCTCCGTCGCCGGGTTCACGACCGGGAAGATCGTGTCGCCGTGGGCTTCCACCCACCGGCCCCCGGCGAAGAAGGTGTCTCTGTCCCGCAGTCCGGGTAGCTGCGCTGTGAGCGTGTTAGTGGTCATCATCGACTCCCTGGCAAGGTGTGCTGGTCCGAGTGCCTGGACTCGGACGGCTGTTGATGCCGGTCAGCACGTCCTCCGCGGCCAAGCCGGGCATGCAGAACATTGACGCGGCGGGGATCGGTCCGTCAGGAGGCGATCCCGAACCGCTCCAAGCCGAAGCACTCGATCGCGCTGCCGCGGACGAGCAGCCGGGCCTCGTCGTCGGTCAGGCCCGCCTCGTGGCAGAGGTCCTCGACCACCTTCCGCGTGTGCGGGTAAGTGCTGTCGGAGTGCGGGAAATCGATCTCGAGCATGATCTGGTTCATCCCGATGTACTCACGCTGCCGCAGGCCGGTCACATCATCGAAGATGCAGCCGTACACGTGTCCGCGGCCGTAGCTGCTCGGGGGCTCCGGCATGCGCTCCTTGAGCGTGGCGTCGTAGAGGTGCGCGCGCTTCCAGATGCTGTCCATCCGCTCGTAGTAGAACGGCATCCACCCGACCTGGCCCTCGCTCAGCGCGATCTTCAGCTTCGGGTGCCGCACGAACACCCCCGACCAGATCCAGTCCGTCACGGCGTGGATCGAGTTCTGGGTGTTGAGCGTGACGCCGACCATCTGCGGCGCGTCCGCCGAGGTCGAGGGCATCCGCGAGGACGAGCCGATGTGCATGTTGACCGTCGTCTCGGTCTCGTTGCACGCCTGCCACAACGGCTCCCAGTAGTCCGAGTGGACACTGGGCAGCCCGAGCGCGTGCGGCGCCTCGGAGAACGCGATCGCGTGCGCGCCCTTGTCCGCGCAGCGGCGGACCTCCTCGGCCGCGAGCTGGACGTCCCACAACGGGATCAGCGTGACCGGGATGAGCCGGCCCTTGCCCGCGCCGCCGCACCACTCGTCGATCGTCCAGTCGTTGTAGGCCCGCACGCACAGCAGCGCGAGCTCCTTGTCCTCACGTTCGAGGAACGTCTGCCCGCAGAAACGCGGCACGGTCGGGAAGCACAGCGAGGCTTCGTTGTGGTTCGAGTCCATCGCGGCCAGCCGCGCGTCCTGGTTCCAGCAGCCGGGGTGGATCTCGTCGTAGACCACCGGTTCGCGCGACTCCTTGGCGACGCCGTATTGGGCGTAGCCGGCGTGCAGCGGCCACGCCATGTCCTGGTACACCCAGACATCGGACCAGCCGCTGTGCGGACCGTCGGCTCCTTCCCGGAACACCGTCTTGCCGTTCTCGACCGCGACCTGCCCTTTGCGGCGCTCGACGTGGGGACCCTCGGCGCGGTGTTTCGCGGGCAGCCGTTCCTGCCACAGCGTCGGCGGCTCCACCACGTGGTCGTCAACGGAGATGATCTTCGGGAGCTCGGACATGATCCTCCTGCCTCCAGCCGCGGACGGCTCGCATCGTTGAGTGAGGACTTATAGGACCCTGTTTAACTCATCAAGTGCGCCGCGGCAAGACCCCTGCCGCACCCCCGGTCGGTTTCCTGGTTCTGGCTGCGCATTTATAGTATCCTACTTGTCAGTTCTTCCTCGGAAGCCGTCGGAAGGCCATCCATGGAGACACGGAACGACGCCTCGAACCCCTTGGCGAGGCCCGGCGTCTTCGCGGAGTTCGACCGTCGCCGTTCACTTCACCCGCGCACCTGCACCTGCGGTGCCACTGACAATGGGAGGTAAGTAGTTTGACCACCGACACCCGCGACGGCCAGGACTACTCGTGGCTGCGAGCACAGTGCGAGTTCCGGATGACCGTGCCCGAGGGCTACACCGCCCGCGAGGTCATCCCGGCCGGCGGCCCGCTGTACGACCCGCAGCTGTGCTGGCCCACCGAGGACGGCCTGATCGTCAGCGACATCGGCGGGCAGCGGGAGCCGGGCTGGGACCCGGACGCCGGGCACGGCGCGCTCTACGAGCTGCGGCACGACGACACGCTGCGCACCATCATCGCCCCCGGCGAGGGTGGCGCGGGCTCGTTCCTGCGCCCGAAGCTCGCCCCCGACCACTTCGGCAAGTGGGGCGGGCACGTGTTCATCGCCGGACAGAGCAAGCCCGGCCGCGCGGGTGCGCACCACCAGCACTTCCTCTACCGGCTGGCACCGGGCAGCACGCAGGTCGAGGTCTTCGCGAAGCTGCCCCACACCGGCACCATCGGTGACGGCATCCCGGGCGCGATGATGCCCGGCTGCTTCGGCGAGAAGGGCAGCGAGCACGAGGGCTACTTCTTCGCGCAGTCGATGATGAACTGCACCGTGTACCGGATCTCGGCCGACGGGGACGTGGAACCGTTCATCACCCTCGGCCCGCCGACGCTCGAACAGACCATCATGCCGCTGCTGGTGTTCTACGCTCCCCCGCACTGGGGCAAGCACGCCGGCGAGCTCATCGTGGCCGGCCCGCGCGGCACCAGCTACACCGAGCGCGCGGCGAAGCGGTTCCAGCTGGAGTACTTCCGCCTCACGCGGGCCGGCGAGTTCGACCCGACGCCCATCGAGGGTGTCACCTACGGCACGAACACCGCGATCGCGCCGGAGAGCTTCGGCAGGTACGGCGGCTACCTGTTCTCCGCGGACGAGGGCACCACCAACGCCATGCACACCACCAAGATCCAGGACGAGGCGCTGCCCTACGACGCCAAGATCCTGGCGACGGACCTCGACGGCAACACCGAGGTCTTCGCGGAGGGCCTGCAGGGCGGTTCGACCAGCTTCACGTTCGTCGGCGACAAGATGTACATCGGCAGCCTGCGCAAGAGCTACGCGACGGGCGAGTACCACGAGCCGGACGGCTCGATCTACGAAGTGCACCCCGAGCGCTGACGTGTACGAATACGAGTACGACGAGTTCTTCATCGGCGGGCACTGGGTCGCGCCGGCGGGCGACGGCACGGTCGAGATCATCTCGCCGGCCACCGAG
Organism: Amycolatopsis bartoniae; assembly: GCF_014191255.1. Classification (GTDB taxonomy): domain Bacteria; phylum Actinomycetota; class Actinomycetes; order Mycobacteriales; family Pseudonocardiaceae; genus Amycolatopsis_E; species Amycolatopsis_E bartoniae. The sequence goes on along the minus strand of NZ_JACHWH010000013.1, from coordinate 22,671 downwards.
GAAGCGGTCGCCGTCATCCCGGAGGCGACCGAGGCCGACATCGACGCGGCGGTCAGCTCGGCGCGGGCGGCCTGGGATCGCCGCACCTGGCGCGACCTCTACCCCGCCGAACGCGGCAGGAAAGTGCTGCGGCTCGCCGAAGTTCTCGACTCCCGCGCGGACGACATCGCCCGTCGCGTGACGCTCGAAATGGGGCAGCCGATGGCGCTGTCCGCCCGAAGCCAGCGGGGTGCCATCGGCCTCATCCGGTCCTTTGTGGACGCACTGGACCGGATCGTGTTCGAGGAGCGCCGGACCGGGCCTGCCGGGCCGGCGCTGGTGCGGCGGGAAGGGGTCGGGGTCGCCGCGGCGATCTCCCCGTGGAACGGGCCGTTCTTCCTGTCCGCGGTCAAGGTCGCGCCCGCGCTGCTGGCCGGGTGTTCCGTCATCGCCAAGCCTGCGGACAACACCCCGCTCAGCGGCTACGTGCTCGCGGAGGCCGCCGCCGAGGCGGATCTCCCCGAGGGCGTGCTGAGCGTGGTTCCCGCCGGGCGGGAGGCGGGCGCGCACCTCGTGGCGCACCCGGGCGTCAACAAGGTCAGCTTCACCGGCAGCACCGACTCGGGCCGCAAGATCGCCGCGGTGTGCGGTGAGCAGCTGAAGCGGGTCAGCCTGGAGCTGGGCGGGAAGTCGGCCGCGATCGCACTCGACGACGTCGACATCGAGACGCTCGTGCCCGCGCTGGTGGCCGGATCGTTCTACAACACGGGCCAGGCGTGCACGGCGCTGACGCGGCTCGTGGTGCACCGGTCGCGGTACGACGAGGTCGTGGAGGCGATGGCGCAGGCGGCGAAGAACATGGTCGTCGGCGACCCGCTGGACCAGGCCACCCAGATCGGCCCGCTCGCGACGGCCGCCCAGCGGAACCGGGTCGAGGCTTACATCGGGATCGGGAAGTCCGAGGGAGCGCGGCTCGTGCACGGCGGCGGCCGTCCCGCGCACCTGCCGAAGGGCTATTTCGTCGAGCCGACGGTGTTCGCGGACGTGCGCAACGACATGCGGATCGCACAGGAGGAGATCTTCGGCCCGGTCCTGTCGGTGCTCCCCTACGACGGCACGGACGACGACGCGATCGCCATCGCGAACGACTCGAAGTACGGGCTGCACGGGGCGGTGTTCACGCCGGACCGCGCCCGTGCCGAGTACGTCGCGGCGCGGGTGGAGTCCGGCACGTTCACCATCAACGGCTACGTGAACAACCCGGCGGCGCCCTTCGGCGGGGTCAAGGGCAGCGGCATTGGCCGGGAGTTCGGTGCCGAAGGCATCGACGAGTTCCTCGAGTACCACACGATCAACGATCCGGCAGCGGCGTGATGTGACGGAGGAAGGGCCGGCAACCGCGTCGCGGTTGCCGGCCCTTCCTCCGTCCGTACCTCGACTGCCCCGATCGTCACCGCACGCGGCGTTGCATGCTCCACACCTGCGCCGCGCGCTCCATCAGCACCGCGGCGCGCGGGTTCGGCTGCGTCTCCTCCACGGCGCGGTACGTCCGCACCAGCATGCGCGCCAGCGCGCCATCGGTACCGGCCGCCCCGGCGATCTCCAGCGCCCGCTTCCGCAGCTCCTCCGCGGCCACGACGTCCCACGCGAACCCGCTCGACACGGCGCGGTCCGCCCGGATCTCCTGGCCGAACAACGCCAGCGCCGCATCGGTGGCGGGCACCAGCTTCCGGGTCACCATCGCGAGGTGGCCGCCACCCGGATGCACCCCGGCCCGGCCGAAACCGATCAGCCGCACGTCATCGGCGGCGATGCGCAGGTCACATGCCAGCGCCAGGTTCAGCCCGGCGCCCGCGACCCCTCCGTTGATCGCCGCTATCGTCGGCAGGCGTGCGTCACGCAGGCGCTCGAACATGCCGTAGATCCGGCCGATCCCGTCGAAGTTGTCCTCCGCCAGCGGGTCCGCGCCCACCGACTTGAGCATCCCGAGGTCCGCGCCACTGCAGAAGGCGGGCCCGGCGGAAATCAGCACCACGGCCGTCAAGTCCGGATCCGCCTCGGCGCATCGCAGCTGCCGCACCACGGCGTCGGCGAACTCCGGCGTCAGCGCGTTGCGGTGCGGTGCGTCGAGGACCAGCAGCCCCGTCTGCCCTTCTCGCTGGTAGCGAACCAGTTCCTCGCTCACGCCCCCACGCTCGCATTCAACGCGAAGTCCGCCGCGCGCTCGCCGATCATGATCACGGGCGCGTTCGTGTTGCCGCTCGTGAGGCTCGGCATCACCGAAGCGTCCGCGACTCGCAGGCCACTCACCCCGCGCACCGCCAACTCGGGGGAGACCACCGCTTCGTCGTCGCTGCCCATCCGGCACGTGCCCGACGCGTGCTGCCCGCCGTACACGGTTCGCCGCGCCACGGCGAGGATGTCTTCATCGGACTTCGCGTCCGGCCCCGGTAGCACCTCCACGTTCACATGCTTGCGGAATGCCGGTGCGTCGACGATTTCCCGCGCGAACCGCACCGCTTCGACCAGCTGCTTCGCGTCCCGCGCGTCACCCAGGAGCGGACGCGAGATCACCGGCGGGTCCGAGAAACTCGCCGAGCGCAAGGAGATCCGGCCGCGTCCGTGCGGGTGGACGGGACACACAAGCGCGCGGGCCATCGGGGTGCCAGCGAGCTTCATCGCGTGCATGTCGTGTCCCTTCGCGCCCGCCGAGGGCTTGGCCATGCTGAACGGGGCGAACATGATCTCCACATCGGTGCGGCCCGGGCGCCCGTCGTAGGTGCCGAACACGAGCGCCTGCGCCGCGGAAGCCGTGGCCGCGCCACGGCCGGTGGCGACGAACCGCGCGCCGTGCCGGACGAAACCCCAGGGCGTGGCTTCCTGTACGAGACTGGGGATGTTGACGTCGAACGTGATCGGCAGGCAGGCGTGCTCGCTGAGGTTCTCCCCCACACCCGGCACGTCGGCCACGACGTCGATCCCGTGCGCCCGCAACCGGGCGGCCGGGCCGACGCCCGACAGCATCAGCAGCTTCGGCGACGCGATCGCCCCCGCGCTGAGGATCACCTCACGCGCCGCGCGCACCTCGACCCGGCGTCCCTTTTGCAGCACCTCGACCCCGACGGCGCGCGTGCCCTCGAACAGCACGCGGGTCACGGTGGCGTGCGTCCGCACCGTGCAGTTGGACCGCCGCCACGCCTGCGCCAGATAGCCGCGCGCGGTGCTCGCTCGCAGCCCGCGGCGCTGCGACAGCTGCGTCCGGGAGGCACCGTGCTGCGCGGCGCCGTTGTAGTCGGTGTTGAACGGCAAACCCGCTTGCGTCGCCGCGGTCAGGAACGCGTCATTGAGCCGATGCTCGACGGCGACCTGCGCGACGTGCTGCGGCCCCCGGTCGCCCCGGTAGGCGTCGCCGCCGCCGGCATACGTCTCCGACCGCCGGAAGTACGGCAGCACCGACGAATAGTCCCAGCCGGTGGCACCGAGCCGCGCCCACTCGTCGAAGTCGGCCGGATCGCCGCGCACCCAGACCATGCCGTTGACGGAACTGCCGCCGCCGACGATCTTCCCGGCCAACCACCGGTCGACCCGCCCGTCGAGCGACTCGTCGGGCTCGCCGAAGTAGTTCCAGTCCACCGAACGCGGCAACCGGTAGAGGCCGACGGGCAGATGCACCATCGGGTTCAGGTCACGTCCGCCTGCCTCGAGCACCAGCACGCGGTTCCCCGGCGACTCCGACAGCCGCTCGGCGAGCACGCAGCCCGCCGAACCGGCCCCGACGACCACGTAGTCCCATTCCCCGGCCACGATTGGGCTCGACACGTCAGCGTGCTCCGATCTGCGTCGTGCATCCACCCGGGACATCACTGTCCTGGTCTATAGGATCCTAATACGGCACCTATCCGACCTCAAGACCGAGCACCGGCGGCAGGAAACTCTTGCTCCTGCTCGCTTCTGGGATACCGTATAGCCCATCTTTCCCGGCCCGCGTCTGCGCGGGCGATCCCCATCTCTTCAGTTCCCAAGGGAGTGAACATGAAGCTTCGCCGATCGGCCGCGCTCGTGGGTGCGGCCGTGCTGTTCGGGACGGTCGCGTGCAGCAACAACGGACCCGGTTCCAGTGGCTCGGGTGGTGGTTCCGGGGACGGGACCATCAAGCTGCTCGTCATCAGCCAGCTGCAGGCCACCGCCTTCTCCTTCCCCGAGATCGCGGACGGCGCGCAGGCCGCGGCGCAGTCCATCAACGCCACCGGTGGCGTCAACGGCCACAAGATCCAGGTCGACACCTGCAACGATCAGGGTGACCCGAACGTGGCGGGCACCTGCGGCCGCAAGGCGGCGCAGGAGGGTTACACCGCTGTCATCAACCCGGTCTCGCTCTACGCCGCGTCGTACGTCCCGCTCCTCGAAGCGGCGAACATTCCGGCCATCGGCGGCACTCCGTTGACCCAGCCGGACTTCACCAGCAAGATCTCCTTCCCCATCTCCGGCGGCAACCCGCTCGACTACGGCGGCGCCGGGATGATCGCGGGCAAGTCCGGCTGCAAGTCCACGGTGCTGCTGCGTGACACCGCGGCCGCCACCGAGGAGACCACGAAGGCGATGACAGCGGGTGCCGCCGCCGGGGGCGCGCCCGTGCAGCAGGTGATCAAGCAGGTGGGCACGTCGACCGACTTCTCGGCGCCGGTGTCGCAGGCCGCCTCGTCCGGCGCCGACTGCCTGCTCGTGGCGGAGCAGCCCGCGGCGGTCGCCAAGGTGGTCGGCGCGCTGCGGCAGAGCAGCAGGCCGGACATGCCGGTCTACACCCCCGTGGCCGCCTTCCCCGACGCGCTCGCGAAGTCCCTCGGTGCGGCGGCCAACGGGGTCCATGTCTCGGGCAGCGTTCCGATCCCGGACGAGAAGATCACGCCGGCCTTCCTCGCCGACATGGCGAAGTACAGCCCGAACGGGACGAAGAGCGACCAGTCCCTGCTCGCGTGGTCCGGTGTCCAGGTGGTCAAGCAGGTCGCGGCGAAGGCGAACGCCTACGACGCCGCCAGCCTGCTGAAGGCGATGCAGTCCGCCTCCGACGTGAGCGTCGAGGGCTTCCCGCAGAAGTTCGACTTCACCAAGCAGCGCGGCGGTTCCTACCCGCGGGTGTTCGCCACCTCGAACTACTCGTGGGAGTACCGCGACGGCGCGTACAACCCGCAGTTCGGCGGTCAGGCGATCGACGTGTCCGCCGTGTTGGGCTGACCACGCGTCGTTGACAGCACCTAATTAGGATCCTAATAATGGGCGATGTGATGCACGAACCAGATCCGAGCCCCGACGCCGTGCCGCCCGATCCCGAACTGACGGCCGCCGCACAAGACGGTGACGAAGCGCGGTTGCTCGACGCCGTCCGGGACTGGGTCGAGCGGCACGTCCCCGGCGAATGGCTCCGGGCCGCACGAGACGGCGACCTCAACCGGCTGCACGAGATCCGGACGCCCGAGCAGTACCGGGAGTGGTATCCGGTACTCGGGCGCTCCGGACTCGTCGTGCCTTCCTGGCCGGTGGAGTACGGCGGCCTCGGTGTGGGCGACACGCTCGCGCGCGTCGTGCAGGCCGAACTGGCCGCCTGCCGGCTCACCGTCCTTAACGTCGTCGGGATCGCGCTCGCCGCGCCGACGCTGATGGAGTGGGGCACCCCGGAGCAGTGCCGCAGGCTGCTGCCTCGCATCGCCGACAACACCGACACGTGGTGCCAGCTGTTCAGCGAGCCCGGCGCCGGTTCCGACCTCGCGGGACTGTCCACGCGCGCCGTTCCCGTGGCCAACGGCTGGCGGGTGACCGGGCAGAAGATCTGGAGCAGCTTCGCCCACGAGGCGCAGATGGGCATCCTCCTCGCGCGCACCGATCCGGACGTCCCCAAACACCAGGGCATCACGGCGTTCGCGCTGCCGATGGACCAGGAGGGCGTGCTCGTCCGGCCGCTGCGGAAGATCAATGGCGAGGCCGAGTTCAACGAGGTCTTCCTCGACGCGGCGCTGGTCTCCGACGAGAACCGGATCGGCGAGCCCGGTCAGGGCTGGCCGGTCGCGCGCACCGTCCTCGCGCACGAACGCCGCATGCTGTCGGGCGCCGGCTCCGGGGTCCGCGAGCGCACGAGCGGCTCGTCGGTCGAACGACTGCTGGAGCTGGCCTGCCGCGAGCAGGACGGGCGCCGGCCGATCGACGACCCGCTCGTCGCGGACACCGTGGCGCAGCTGGTCGTCGAGAACACCGTGCTCCGCGTGACGAACAAGCGGAACCGCGCTCTCGGCGGGCGGGCGACCGACCCCGGCCTCATCAAGATCATGTCCTCGGAGCACAACCAGCGGCTGCAGCAGGCATTCCTGCGGCTGCTGGGCGAGCGGGGGCTGGCGCAGGAGCCCGGCGACGCGGAGGCCGAGCGGATCGTGTTCGGCTACCTGCGCAGCCGCGGTGACACGATCGGGGGCGGGACCTCCGAAGTGCACCGCAACAACCTCGCGGAACGAACACTGGGCCTGCCCAAGGATCCGTTCTCCGACAACAAGCTGCCCTGGCGGGACATCCAACGCGGTGCCTGAAGCACGAAACGGAAGGAAATTCATGACGTCGACGGCGACGACCGAGCGCGAACTGTGGGACGAGGCCGCGCAGACGGTGCCCGAACCGCAGCTGGCCAAGCTGGCCGAAGAAGGGCTCGCGCGTGAGTGGGAGCGGGTCTGGCAGCAGCCGATCGAGTTCTACAAGCAGCGTTACGAGTCGGCCGGTCTGAGTGCCGGAAAGGTGCCTTCGCTCGACGACATCCCGCGCGTGACGAAGAACGACTTCCGCGCCGACGAGGCGGCGAACCCGCCGTGGGGCACGCACCGCACGGTCGGGCTCGAGGACGCGATCCGGCTCGGCCGGTCCACCGGCACCACCGGCAAGCCGTTCTACACGTTCTTCACCAAGCACGATCTCGACGAGATGCTCGCGACCCGGCTGCGCTACCTGTGGCGCATCGGACTGCGCCCCGGTGGCCGGTTCGCGCACAGCTGGCCCGCGGGCCTGTACCCGTCGGCCGTGCTGGGCGGACGGGACTACTACGACCTGGACATCACCGAGATCCCCGCGGGCCCACCGTTCACCGACGACGTGGCCGCCGACCACATCGAGCTGTGGCGGCTGCTCAAGCCCACCGGGTACATGCTGACCGGCTCGCAGCTGCAGACCTACGACCGCGTCGCGGTGAACCTGGGCTACGACCTGGCCGAGATCATGGACGGCGCGATCCTGCTGCTGAGCGAGGCCTCCTGCCAGTTCGAGGTGCCGCGCAAGCGGATCGAGAACGCGTACGGCGTCCGGCTGCACAACCTCAGCGGCGCGTCGGAGCTGCCCGGCTTCACCAGCAGCGACTGCCGGTTCCACACCGGGCTGCACGTGTCGCCGAGCCACCACGTGGTGCAGGTGTGCGACCCGGAAACCGGCCGCGAGGTCGCGCCGGGCGAGCGTGGGCACCTTGTCGTGTCGGCGTTCGGACTCGATGCCTTCGCGCTGCGCTACGACCTCGAAGACATCGTCAGCGTCAGCACGGAGCCGTGCCCCTGCGGGGAGACCGGTCCGCGCTACACGTTCTGGGGCCGCGGCGCGGACGCGGCCGTGGTGGCCGGCAAGCAGATCCTGCCGATCGACGTGCAGCTGGCGCTGGAGGAGCTCGGCGCGCCGGAGTTCCGGGTGACTCCCGGCGAAACGGACACGCTGCAACTGCGCGTGGAATCCGAGCGGGACGCGAAGACGATCGAGAGCACGGTCAGCGGCGTTCTCGGGGTGCCAGTCTCGGCGTCGACGGTCGAGGCGGGCACGTTCCCGCGGTCCTCGTTCAAGCCGCGCCGGATCGAGGCGTGATGACGACCGGCGAACACCCGGTGACGGGGCCGTGGGAGACCCTTGACGTCACCGTGGACGGTCCGGTCGCGACGGTCGAGCTGAACCGGCCCGACCGGTTGAACGCGCTCTCGCCGCTCATGCAACAGGAACTGCACCAGGTCTGGCTCGCCTACGACGCGGACCCGCAGCTGCGCGTCGCCGTGGTGACCGGTGCCGGCGACCGCGCGTTCTGCTCGGGCGCCGACGTCTCGACCGTCGCCGACACCTCGCGCAACCGCACGAGCGACTACGACCGCGAGAACAACTTCACCCCGGTCCAGGCCGGCATCCGCAAACCGACGATCTGCGCTGTCAACGGCGTGTGCGCGGGCGCGGGGCTGCATTTCGTCAGTGACTGCGACTTCGCGATCGCCGCGGACTCGGCGACGTTCCTCGACCCGCACGTCAACGTCGGCCAGGTGTCGGCGCTGGAGCCGATCGGGCTGTCCCGCACGGTGCCGCTGGGTCATCTCATGCGCATGGTGCTGGTCGGCAAGGGCGAGCGGATCACGGCCGAGCGCGCCGAGGCGATCGGGCTGGTCACCGAGGTCGTCCCCGCGGCGGACCTGCGCAAGCGCGCGGCCGAGCTGGCCGCGATGGTCGCCGAGGGCAGCCCCGAGGCGATCGCGATCAGCAGGCAGGCGGTTCTGGAGTCGCTGTCACTCCCCCACCACGAGGCGCTGCGCCGCGGCTTCGTCCTGTTGCGCGCGCACGCCGACCACCATCCCGACGCCCAGGAGGGCCCGAGGGCGTTCGCGGAGCGGCGTCCTCCGCGGTGGCAGGTCTGACCGGGCTCTCCGGCTGCGAAAGGATCGACGATGAGCTTCGAAGTCCCGGAATCGGTGCGCCCGATACGCCGGCGCGTGCTCGACTTCCTGGAAACGCACGTGTACCCGGCCGAGCAGACGCTGCTCGGCGGCGGCGAGCAGGGCCGCGACGTCCTGCGCGAGCTCGAGGAGAAGGCCAAGTCCGACGGGCTGTGGGCGCTCGGCCACCCCCGGCATCTCGGCGGTGGCGGACTGTCCATGCTGGACTACGCGTACGTCAACGAGGTCATCGGCCGCTCCGAGCCCGCGACGCAGGTCTTCGGCACCACGACGCTGCAGACCGTGCTGATGCTCGACCCGGTGGCCACCGACGAGCAGCGCGAACGGTGGGTTCTTCCTTCGGTGGCGGGAGATCTGCGGCTCGCGTTCGCGATGACCGAACCCGGCGTCTCCAGCTCCGACCCGACCCAGTTCACCACCACCGCCCGCCTTGAGAACGACGAGTGGGTGCTCACCGGGCGCAAGTGGTTCATCAGCGCCGCCGACCGCTCCGCCGCGACGATCGTGATGGCCCGCACCGAGCCCGACGCCCCGGCGCACGAGGCGTTCAGCATGATCCTCGTCGAGCGGGACACGCCCGGCTACGACCTCGTGCGCGACATCGAGGTGATGGGCATGCGCGGCGTGATGTCCGGCCACTTCGAGATCGAGTTCGACAACGCGCGCGTGCCCGCCGCGAACATCATCGGCGGCCGCGGTGACGGGTTCAAGCTCGCGCAGCAGCGCCTCGGCCCCGGCCGGATCTTCCACTGCATGCGCTGGCTCGGCTCGGCGCAGCGCGCGTTCGACTACCTCTGCGAGCGCGCCAACAGCCGCACGCTCAAGGGCGAACCACTGGCGCGCAAGCAGCTCGTGCAGAAGTTCGTCTTCGACTCCTACCAGGAGCTCAAGGCCAGCAGGCTCCTCGTGCTCGACGCGGCGGCGAAGCTGGACTCCGGAGACCAGGCGCGGGTCGAGCTCAGCTCGGTGAAGGTCCATTGTGCACAGACCGTGCACAACGTGATCGACCGCGCGATGCAGGTCTGGGGCGCCGAGGGCATGTCGAACCTGCTGCCACTGGAGGCGATGTACCGCGAGGCGCGCTTCGGCCGCGTCGTCGACGGCCCGGACGAAGTGCACGTCCAGCGCGTCGCCACCCGCATCCTGCGTTCGTACGAGAACGGAGAGGGCTGGGATTTCGGTGAGCGTTGACGAACGGGTCGACCCCGCCACCGATCCCGCCAATCTGGCAACCGTCCTTTCCGGACACCCGGACGGGCCGGTGGAGCTGACGGCCATCACCCCCATTTCCGTCGGCGCGTCCAACCGCATGTACCGCCTCGACACCGACCGCGGCCCGCTCGTGCTGCGCATTCCGCCGCGGCGCAAGGTGTCCAAGAGCGCGCACGACGTCGGACGCGAGTGGCGGCTGCTGCGCGCTCTCGCCGGCACAGCGGTCCCCCACCCCCGGCCGCTGCTGCACGGTGACGAGTCGTCCCCGCTGGGCGGGCCGTTCCTGATCATGGAGCTCGTGCCGGGCTTCAACCTGCGCTGGGACTCCCCCGCCCTGCCCGAGGCCGAGGTGCGTGAGCTGGCGCTTCGCACGGTCGACACGCTCGCCGCGATCGGCGCGGTGGACTGGGAAGCCGCCGGGCTCGGCGGTTTCGGCCGCCCGGACGGGTTTCTGGAGCGCCAGGTCGGCCGGTGGACCAGTCAGCTGGAGCAGTACCGGATCCGGCCGCTGCCGGGCGTGGACGAGCTGGCCCGCTGGCTCGAAGAGCACCGCCCGGCGCGCTACCGGACCGGGCTGATGCACGGTGACTTCACCTTCGCCAACGTGCTGGCCGAGAACGGCGGGGTGACCGCGGTGGTCGACTGGGAGCAGGCGACGATCGGCGACCCGATGCTGGACCTTGGCTGGTTCGTCGGGCTGTGGGCGCACGCGGGCGAGCAACCGGCAGCGGTCCCGCCCGGCCGCTCGTGGGTCACCCAGCGTGCGGGCATGCCCACGCGCGACGAGGTGGTCGAACGCTACGCGCGCGCCTCCGGCGAGGACGTCGCGAACCTCGGCTACTACCAGGCATTGGCGCTGTTCAAGCTCGCCGTCGTCCTGGAAGGCGGCTACGCCAAACACGTGCGCGGGGACGGCGGGAACGCCCACCAGGCCGAGTTCGAGTGGATCGTCCCCCAGCTGATCGACACGGCACTCGACGCCACGAAGGGCCTCCGGTGAACATGGACATCACACAGCGGTTCGGCGAACTGCTCACCCTCGGCGCCGACACCCCGGCAGTGGGCGCCGACGGGGTCTGGGACACCTGGGGCGACATCGCGCGGCTGCGCGGGACCCTGCACGACCTGCTCGCCGAGATCCCGCCCGAGGCCGCGATCGGGGTGATCTGCCGCAACAGTCCGGAGGTCATCGAGGTCTTCGTGGCGTTGCTGGCCGAGCACCGGGTCGTGTTCACGCTCCACGACCTGCAGCCGGACAAGGCGCTCGCCGAGGAGATCGCCGAGAAGCGCCCGGCAGCCGTCCTCGCCACCGAGACAGACCTGCTGCGCCCCGGAGTGCGTGAGTCCATCGAGTCCTCGGGGCTCGTCGGCATCGCGGTCAGCCGCGGCGGCGCCGCTCGGCTGGGGGTGCGGCGCCGCCCGGCTCCCGGGTTCGCCGTGCTGACCGGCGATGTCGCGGTGAGCCTGAAGTCCAGCGGCACGACGGGGCCGCCGAAGCGGATCGAGCTGAGCTACCCCGCACTGTCCGCGTCGATCGATGCCGTGGAACGCCACCACAGCAAGGACGGTGCTCCCGTGCGGGCCGCGTTGCGGTCCGGCGTGACCATCCAGATGTTGTCGCTGGCACACACCAGCGCGTTGCAGACGGTGTGCACCACGCTCGCGCAGGGCAGGCGGCTCGTCGTCCTCCCCAGGTTCGAACCCGTGCCGTGGGCGAAGGCTGTCCGCGAAAACCAGGTCGTCACCACGGGGCTGCCCCCGGCCGCGGTCAAGATGCTGCTCGACTCGGACGTCCCGGCCGACTGGCTTTCTTCGCTGAAGGCGGTACGCGCCGGCTCGGCGCCGTTGCCGGCGGAGGTCGCCGAACAGTTCGAGGCGCGGTTCGGGGTACCGGTGCTGCGCGCCTACGGCGCCACGGAGTTCCAGGGCATCGCCAGCTGGACCTTGAAGGACCACAAGGCACACGGGGCGGACAAACGCGGCGCGGTCGGTCGCGTGCACCCCGGGGTCGAGGTCCGGGTCGTCTCGCCGGAGACCGGGGAGGCCGTGCCGAACGGCGAGCAGGGCGTGCTGGAGGTGCGCTCCGCCGGCCGCGAGGACAAGGGCTGGGTCCGCACCAGCGATCTCGCGCGCGTGGACGACGACGGATTCCTGTGGATCGAGGGCCGCGTGGACGGGGCCATCAACCGCGGCGGCTTCAAGATCGACCCCGACGAGGTCGCCGCCGCGCTGCGCACGCATCCGGACGTGCGGGACGCGGCCGTGGTGCCCGCGGACGACCCGCGCCTCGGCCAGGTTCCCGTCGCGGCCGTCGAACTGTCCACGAAGGACAAGGTCACGGGCGAGGACCTGCGCGGCTGGGTGCGCGAGCGGCTGGAGCCGTTCAAGGTCCCGGCCCAGGTGGCCGTGGTGGACGCGTTGCCGCGCACCGCCGCGATGAAGGCCGACCGGCAGGCGATCCTCGCCCTGCTCGGCCGATAGGAGATCCGAGATGGATGCACGACCCTGCGTGGTGATCACGGGAGCGGGCGGCCTGATGGGCAGCGCCGTTGCCGCCACGCTCGCCGCCGAGGGCTACGACCTGGTGCTCAACGACCGCCGCGAGGGCTCGCTCCTGCCTGTCGCGAAGGACGCGCGGGAGGCGGGCGCCCGGGTCGCCACCGTGACCGCCGACATCAGCACCGTGGAGGGCGCGCAGGCGTTGACCGCGGCCGCCCACGAACAGTGGGCAGCGGTCGCCGGCCTGGTCCACGTGGCGGGCGGCATCAAGGGCCCGGTGAAGAACCCCGTCTGGTCGATCACGCCCGCCGAGTGGGCACGCACCATGGCCGTCAACGCGGACTCGATCTTCCACTGCGTGCAGGCGGTGCTGCCCGACATGATGGCGCGGCGACGTGGCCGGATCGTCGCGATCGGCTCGACCAGCTGGGCCGGATCGCCCGATCACGCGCACTACGCGGCGGCGAAGGCGGCACTCGTCTCCTTCATCCGCTCGGTCGCGACCCAGGTCGGCCCGTACGACGTCACCGCGAACGTCATCGCGCCCGGCGGCACGGTCACCTTCGCCGCGGACCTGCCCGGCTTCCCCACCGCGGCCGAGTGGGCGACTCGCAACCCGCTGGGCCGCCCGAACTCGCCCGAGGACATCGCCGGGGCCGTGCGGTTCCTGCTGGGGCCGGACGCCCGCAACATCTCCGGCCAGGTCCTCACCGTCGCCGGAGGTCTCAACCCGTGCCTGTGAAACCCGAACTGGCCATCACGCTCGGCCGGCTGAACCCCGGGGTCTGGCGGGACGCCGCGTGCCTCGCCGACGAGCTGGGGTTCGGCGCGGTCCTGCTGTCCGACCACCTCGTCGCCCCGGCCGGGCAGGCCGAGGGGCTCGGCGGGGAATCCTGGCGGATGAAGCCGGACACGCCGCTGTACGACGCGGTCGGCTACTGCCACTACCTCGCGGGCCTCACCCGGCACGTCCGCCTCGGCACCTACGTGTTCCTGCTGGGCCTGCGGCACCCGTTCGCCTCCGCGCGGGCGCTGGCCACCCTCGACCAGGTCAGCGACGGCCGCGCACTGCTGGGCGTCGGCGCGGGCTGGCTCACCGCGGAGTGGGACGCGGCCGGGATCTCCGCCGTGGACCGGGGTGCGCGCCTCGACGAGGCGATCGAGGTCTGCCGCAGGCTGTGGCGCGAGGAAACCGTCCGGCACGAGGGCCGGTTCTGGCGTTTTCCGGCAGTGGGCTTCGAGCCGAAACCGGTCCAGCTCGGCGGCCCGCCCGTTCTGGTGGGCGGCGAGTCGTCTGCCGCCTTGCTGCGCGCGGCACGGCTGGGTGACGGCTGGATGGGACGCGGTGGCCACACCCCCGCGAGCGCCGCGGGACGGATCGAGACGCTCCGGTTGATGCGCGCCACCGCGGGCCGTTCGGAAGAGCCTTTCCACATCACCGTGGGCGGCGAAGTGTCCACCGAGGACCATCTCGCCGCGTGGGGCGCCGCCGGGGTCGACCGCGTGGTCGTCGCCCCGTGGCGCAGCTCGCGGACGGCATTGGCCGACCTCAAGGACTTCGCGGCCACGATCCAGCTCACGCCGCCGGATCAGGACTGACGATGACCTCGACCGGCCTCCTCACGGGAGTGCTGACCGGCGCGGGCGGAACCTTCTGTGCCGGGGCCGATCTGGGTGCGCGCCGGCCGGTGTCCGACGAACACGGCTTCGGCAGCGTCACGCGGCGGCAGCGAAAGAAGCCGCTCCTCACCGCCATCGAGGGGCATGCGGTCGGCGGTGGCATGGAACTGGCGCTCGCGTGCGATCTCGTCGTGGCGGCGAGGGATGCGTCCTTCGGGCTGCCCAAGATCCGGCACGCGATCTTCGCCGCCCTCACCGGCGACCCGATCAACGCGGTGCGGGCGCACGAGGTGGGCCTGGTCAACGAGCTGACCAAACCGGGCGCTCGCCGAAGCGTGGCGGGTGAACGACGAAGCCTACGCGACCGTCAAAAGGATTCCGGTCGAACGCCGGTGAGTGCCGTGACCGCACGGTCCGGTGAAAGCTGTTGGAGGAGAACACATGGAGATCGCAGGAAGCGCCGCGATCGTCACGGGTGGCGCCGGCGGCCTGGGTGAGGCCACGGTGCGCAGGCTCGCGGGCGCGGGCGCCAGGGTGGTGATCGCCGACCTGGCCGAGCAGAAGGCGAAGGCACTGGCCGACGAGCTGGGGCCGTCGGTGGCGGTCGCCGTGACGGATGTGACCGACGAGGACAGCGTCCAGGCCGCGGTCGACGCCGCGTCGGAACTGGGCCCACTGCGGATCGCCGTGAACGCGCACGGCGCGCCCAGCTCACGGCAGCGGGTCGTGAACCGCGAGGGCAAGCCGGCCGACTTCGCCGGTTTCAAACGGACACTCGAGGTGTACCTGGCGGGCACGTTCAACGTGCTCCGGCTCGCCGCGGCACGCATGGGTACCGGCGAGCCGAACGAGTCCGGCACGCGGGGCGTGGTCGTGAACACCGCGAGCATCGCGGCCTTCGAAGGCCAGATCGGGCAGATCGACTACGCCGCCGCCAAGAGTGGCGTGGTGGGCATCGGGCTGGTCGCCGCGCGCGACCTCTCGCCGCTGGGGATCCGGGTGATGACCATCGCACCCGGCACGTTCTTCACCCCGGCGTTCAGGATGGACGAGCAGGAGGCCCAGGAGAAATGGGGCAAGGCCGTGCCGTTCCCCAAGCGGATGGGGCGGCCCGCGGAGTACGCCCACCTGGTCGCGAGCATCGTGGAGAACGACTACCTCAACGGCGAGGTCATCCGGCTCGACGGGGCGCAGCGCTTCGGACCCAAGTAGTCCCCGGCTGCCGCCCCTCCGCGAAGGGGCGGCAGACCGGCGTGTCAGCGGTTCTTCCAGACCGGAGCACGCTTCTCGGCGAACGCGGTCGCGCCCTCCTTCGCGTCCTCGGAGGCGAACACCGGCGCGATGATCTCCGACTGTCGTTGCCACGCCTGTTCGAGCGTCCAGTCACCGCTGGACCGGGCGATCTGCTTGGTGGCGGCCACGGCCAGTGGACCGTTCGCCGCGATCGTTCCGGCGAGTTCGAGTGCGCCGTCCAGCGCGCCCCCCTCGTCGGTGAGCCGGTTGACCAGTCCGATCTCGGCGGCACGCTCGGCTCCGATCGGCTCGCCGGTCAGCAGCAGTTCGAGCGCGATCGCCAGCGGCAGCCGGCGCGACAGGTGCACCGCCGCGCCCGCACCGGCCACGAGTGAACGCTTCACCTCGGGCACGCCGAAACGCGCCGTGCGTGCCGCGACGACGAGGTCGCACGCGAGCAGCAGCTCGAACCCGCCCGCCAGCGCCCACCCCTCGACCGCACCGATCAGCGGCTTGCGTGGGGGCGTCTGCGTGATCCCGCACAGCCCGCGGCCCTCGATCGACGGTTTTTCCCCACGCAGGAAGGCTTTCAGGTCCATTCCCGACGAGAAGTTGCCTCCCGTGCCGGTGAGTACCCCGACGAACAGTTCGTCCGTGGCGTCCAGCTCGTCGATAGCCGCCGCGACCCCTTTGCCCACCGCCGCGTCGAGCGCGTTCTTCGCGTGCGGCCGGTTGATCGTGATCAGCTGGACCGCGCCACGGCGTTCGACGAGAACCTCGTCCGACAACGTTGCCTCCCTGGATAAGAACGTCGATAAATAGTATCCTACTTAGCGAACGAGGAAGGGGAAACCCATGCCGGAAGCCGTGATCGTCAGCGCCGTGCGGACGCCCATCGGGACCGCCCGCAAGGGCACGCTCACCGATACCAGCGCCTACGACCTGGCCCAGGCGGCCGTGTCCGAGGCCGTGCACAGAAGTGGCCTGCCCGCCGAAAAGATCGACGACGTCGTGCTCGCGGAGTCCGGCTACGGTGGCGGCGACATCGCCCGGCACACCGCCGTTTCGCTCGGGCTCACCGGGGCGGCCGGCCAGGCCGTGAACCGGCACTGCGCCGGCGGGCTCGCGGCCGTGTCGATCGGGGCCGGGTCCGTGCTGGCCGGCATGGACGACGCCGTCGTCGCGGGCGGAGTCCAGTCCAGCTCGACCGCGCCGGGGATGCGCTGGCGGATCCCGGGCACGGACGAATACGCCGAGGACTGGCTCTCGCCGTCGCACCCGGATTCACCGGAGGCGCCGAACCGCGACATGTCCATCACCGTCGGGTGGAACACCGCGCACCTGGCGGGCGTCAGCCGCGAGGAACAGGACGAATGGGCGCTGCGCAGCCACCAGCACGCCATCGCGGCGATCGACGCGGGCGCGTTCAAGGACGAGATCGTGCCGCTCGACGTCCGCAAGGACGGGCACCAGGTGCACTTCGACACCGACGAGCACCCCCGCCGCACCACCACGCTCGAAAAGCTCGCGTCACTCAAACCGCTGCACCCGGAGATCGCCGGGTTCTCGATCACCGCGGGCAACTCCAGCGGGGTCAACGACGCGGCGGCGGCGTTGACGATCGTGAACGAGAACGTGCTGCGGGAACACGATTTGCGGCCGCTCGCCTACATCCGCGGCTGGGCGTCCATCGGCATCGACCCCGCCCGCACCGGCCTCGGGACGCCGCTCGCCGTGCGCAAACTGCTGGAGCGCACCGGGCGCACGGTGTCGGACATCGCGTTGTGGGAGATCAACGAGGCGTTCGCGGTGGTGCCGATCGTGGCCTGCCGTGAGCTCGGCATCGACGACGAGCTGGTCAACACCCGGGGCAGCGGGTGCAGTCTCGGGCATCCGGTCGCCGCGTCCGGTGCGCGCATGCTCACGACGCTGGCGCACCAGCTGCACGGCGCCGGTGGCGGGCTGGCGGTCGCGGCGATGTGCGCCGGCGGCGGCCAGGCGGGAGCCGTGCTGATCGAGGTGGTCTGAGACGGCGAAACCACGTTCCACCGCAACATGGGAGAAGCAATGACGCATCCGCCCTTCGCACTGGTCCACGGTGGCTGCCAGGCAGCCTTCGTCTGGGACGACCTGCGAGCCGAACTCGACCGCCCCGCCGTCACCGTCGACCTCGCCGGCCGTGACGGCGACCCCGCCAACTTCGGCTCCATCACACTGGACCAGTGGGTCGCCGACCTGCGCGGCGCCCTCGACGCGGCCGGGGTCGAGCGCGCGATCATCGTGTCGCACTCGCTCGGCGGGATCACGGCCACCGACTTCGCCGTGACCCATCCCGACCGGGTCGCCGCGCTGGTCTACATCTCCTCGATCGTCCCCGCGGACGGGCAGAGCATGGCCGAGTCGCTGGCCGGGCAGCACGCGGAGACACTGTTCGCCGCGGACGGCGGGTTCTGGCCCGACAACCGCGAAGGAATGACACAAGCACTGTTCAATGGAGACGGGCAGACCGGGAAGGCCGTCCTCGACCGGTCCGTTCCCGAGCCCTCCGTACCGCTCCGGGCGCCGATGCGCACCGCGCGGTTGCCCCAGGTTCCCATCTGGTACGTCCGTCTCGGCGAAGACCGTGGACTCGCACCGCAGGCCCAGAACCAGATGATCGCGAACCTGCCCTGGCCGGTGACCGTCATCGACATCGAGGGCGCACCCCACCAGGTGATGTGCACCGACCCGGCCGGGACGGCGAAGATCCTCCGGACCATCGCCGACTCCCTGTGACGTGAGGCGTCACACGGCGGCGGCCGGCCGGGTCGTGCCGCCCCGGCCGGCGTCCGGTCACTTCATCGGATCCATCCACAGATCGGCTTCGAGCTCGTTTTCCGCGCCCGAGATCCGGTATTTCGAGAAATCGGTGACGCCTTCCGCGGCGAGCACGTCCTGGTCAACGAAGAAATTGCCGGTCACGTCGGCCGGTTTGGTGAGAACGGCGTACGCCGCGTCGGCCATGATCTCCGGCTTCCGGCTGCGCTCGACCAATTCCGCACCGACGACATTGCGCACGGCGGCGGTCGCGATCATCGTCCGCGGCCACAGCGAATTGACCCCGACGCCGTACGGCTTCAACTCGACGGCCAGGCCCACGGTCGTGAGGCTCATCGAGTACTTCGCGATCGTGTAGGCGAGATGGCCCTCGGCGAACCACTCGGGCTCCAGCCGGATCGGCGGGGAAAGCGTCAGCACGCGGCCGTGCGACGACTCCTTCAGGTACGGGATCGCCTGCTTCGTCAGCAGGAAGCTGCCGCGGGCGTTGATGTCCTGCATCAGGTCGTACTTCTTCATCGACACCGACTCGGTCGGCGTCAGGTCGATCGCGCTGGCGTTGTTGACGACGATGTCGATGCCCCCGAAGCGTTTCGCCGTCTGTTCGACGGCGGCCGCGACCGTGGCGTCGTCGCGGATGTCGCCGACGATGGGGAGCGCCGTCCCGCCCGCTGCTTCGATCGCCTCCGCCGCCGTATAGATCGTGCCCGGCAGCACCGGATGCGGTTCGGCGGTCTTGGCGATGAGGGCGACATTCGCGCCGTCACGGGCCGCGCGCACGGCGATGGCCTCACCGATTCCGCGACTGCCGCCGGAGATGAGCAGCGTCCTGCCAGCCAGCTGAGCCATGCCGTTTCCATCCTTTTCCGATTCCACGTCGAGAGGACATCGTATTGTCTCCAGCGCTTCGAGAATTCGGCGATGACTTCGGTCACATGACTGTCCCGCACACAGTAGCAGTCTCATAATGAAAACGTGGACTTCTACGGCGCGACTCCGTTAGCGGAACTCCCCAGTCATGTCACGATTTGCGAGGTCGGTCCGCGCGACGGCTTGCAGAACGAGAAGACATCGATCCCCACGGCGGTGAAGGTCGAGCTGATCGAGCGGCTCGCCGACGCGGGGCACACGATCATCGAGGCCACGAGCACGGTGCACCCGAAGTGGGTTCCGCAGCTCGCCGACGCCGAGGAGGTGCTGCGCCGCCTGGATCGCCGGGACGGGGTGCGGTATCCCGTACTGGTTCCGAACCTGCGCGGCCTGGAACGGGCGCTCGACCTCGGCGTCACCGAGATCGCCGTCTTCGCCTCGGCCACCGAGAGCTTCGCCAAGGCGAACCTGAACCGCACTGTCGGTGAGTCGCTGGAGATGTTCGCCCCCGTCGTGGCGCGGGCGCGCGAGGCGGGCCTGGCCGTGCGTGGTTACGTGTCGATGTGCTGGGGCGACCCGTGGGAGGGCGAGGTCGCACCGGAGCAGGTCGTGCCGGTGGCCGCCCGGCTGCTGGAACTGGGCTGTACCGAATTGAGCCTCGGCGACACCATCGGCGTCGCCACCCCCGGCCGGGTCGTCGCGCTGCTGGACGCGCTGCGCCACCACGAGATCCGCACCGACCAGCTGGCCGTGCACTTCCACGACACCTACGGCCAGGCACTCGCGAACACGCTCATCGCGCTACGCCACGGCATCACCACGGTCGACGCCTCCGCCGGTGGCCTGGGCGGTTGTCCCTTCGCCGGGTCCGCGACCGGCAACCTCGCCACCGAGGATCTGTTGTGGCAGCTCGACGGTCTCGGCATTCACACCGGAGTGGACCTCGGCAAGCTCGTGGAGACGAGCAACTGGCTCGCCGGCGAGCTCGGCCGGCCCAGCCCGTCGCGCACCGTACAAGCGCTGAGCAAGTGACGGACTGGTCGCTCGGATCTGCCCGGATCACGCCAGAAGGCGCCGAGCTGGGCCGCGGCCGCGCCGAGTCCGAGCCCGGCCGTGATCAGCGCACCACGAATCCCGGCCCACCGCGGGAACCGTCCGAGGCCACGATCGACGCTGAAACACCCGGGACCAGCGCGCCGAGCGCGACCGACGCCGCCGCGAGGTCGAGCACGTACTCGTAGCCCTCGCTGGTGACGAAGAACCCGTTGCGGACGTGGACGGACCGCGCAGCGACGGCCATCGTCCCCACGACAGCCGCGCCGGCGAGTGGCGTCACCGCGCCCGCGATCAGCGCAGTGCCCGCGCCGATCGCGCCCGCGGCGCTTGCGGCCGCCTGGAGCTCCGGCTTCCGGAACCCGATCGACGAGAACCAGCCGGCGGTCCCCTTGAGCGAGCGCGCGTGCTTGACCCCGTGCGCGATCATCGTCGCTCCGACCGTTCCGCGCAGCGACAGCCGCGCGGCCTCAGTCCCGTTCACGGGCATCGACCTCCTTGTCCGGCAACGTCTTCTTGCCGCCAGGTATATAGTGTCCTATTATTCCGCACGGAGGAGGCAGCCAGTGAAGGTGACCGTCGACCAGGACGCGTGCGTCGGCTCGGGCCAGTGTGTACTGGCCGCGGCAGGTGTGTTCGATCAGAACGACGAAGACGGAACCGTCGTGCTGCTGCAGGAAAACCCGCCGGCCGAGCGCGTCGGCGAGGTCCGCGAGGCCGCGGCTTTGTGTCCCGCGCTGGCAATCCGCGTCGAAGAATAGGGATACCGTGGCGGCATGACGGCACGAGCAGTGACGCCCGGGACCCCGTTCGCCGGCGCCGATCCGGCGCAGGCGGCCATCATCGCCGAGCCGTCCGGCACGGTCGTCACCTACGCCGAGCTGGAAGCCCGTTCCAACCAGGCCGCGCACCTGTTCCGGGAACGCGGCCTGACACAGGGCGACCGCGTGGCGATCCTCGTCGAGAACCGCGCCGAGTTCCTGGAGCTGGCGTGGGGCGCCCAGCGCGCCGGGCTGTACTACGTCGGCGTCAATACGCACCTGACGCCGGACGAAGCGACGTACATCGTCCGTGACAGCGGCGCTCAGCTCGTCATCGCGAGCGACACGCTCGCGGACCTGGCCACCACCGCGCTGGCCGATCCCGCGCCCGCGCCCGCAGGCCGGCTCATGCTCGGAAACCCCAGCCAGGGCTGGGAGAACTACGAGTCCGCAGCGTCATCGCAACCGGACGGCCCCATCCCGGACCAGTCCGAAGGCGACTTCATGCTCTACTCCTCGGGAACCACGGGCCGTCCCAAGGGCATCCAGCGTCCCCTGCCCGGCGGCCCGATCGGCACGTACCCCGAGACCGCGGGCCGCTGGCTGCGCGAGCTGCTCGGCTTCACCGCCGGCGACGTCTACCTGTCCCCCGCGCCGCTGTACCACGCCGCCCCGCTCGGCTGGTCCCTGAGCGCGCACCGCAGCGGCGGCACCGTGGTGGTTCTCGAACGCTTCGACGCGGAGCTCGCGCTCGCGGCGATCGAGCGGCATCGCGTCACCCACAGCCAATGGGTGCCGACCATGTTCGCCCGCCTGCTGAAGCTCCCCGCCGAGGTCCGCGAGAAGTACGACCTGTCGAGCCTTCGCCATGCCGTGCACGCCGCCGCGCCTTGCCCGGTCGAGGTGAAGCGCGCGATGATCGAGTGGTGGGGGCCGATCCTGTTCGAGTACTACTCCAGCACGGAGGCCATCGGCGCCACCTCCATCACCTCCGAGGAGTGGCTGCGCAAACCGGGCTCCGTCGGCAGACCGCTGTTGGGACGGCCGTTCATCACCGACGACGACGGTCGCGAGCTGCCTGCCGGCGAGGTCGGCACGGTCTGGTTCGCCGGGGCACGCGAGTTCTCCTACCACGGCGACCCCGGCAAGACCGCTGCCATCCGCGACGCGCGCGGCGCCGCCACCGTCGGCGACGCCGGCTACCTCGACGAGGACGGCTACCTCTTCCTGAGCGACCGGCGAACCCACCTGATCATCTCGGGCGGCGTCAACATCTATCCCCGCGAGATCGAAGACGTCCTCCTCACGCACCCGGCGGTCGCGGACGTCGCCGTCCTGGGCCTGCCCGACGACGAGATGGGCGAACGCGTCGTCGCCGTCGTGCAGCCCGAGGATCCCGCAGGACCGCCGTCCGGTGCCGAGCTCATGGCATTCGCCCGCACGAAGCTGGCGGGTTACAAGGTCCCCCGCGACATCCGTTTCACCGACGAGCTGCCCCGCACCCCCACCGGCAAGATGCGCAAGCACGAGCTACGGCAGCGCCTGGCAACGGCCGACCGCGATCTGCCCTTCCTGGGCTGAGCCCGGTCTGCCCCCGCATGGAAACGGCGCCGTCCGGCCGGTTCTGCCCGCCGGACGACGCCGTGGCCGGAGAGCCCGCGTCAGGACGCCGGGTGCGTCCGGTGCCGGGCGTGCTCGTGGTGCAACTCGTCGTCGATCGCGCCCGGGGCGCCGCCGAATTCGTCGGCCACCTCGCCCGCGATCTCCTCTTCGGTGGGCTCGACGCTCTCGTCCCCCGCGGCCATCTGCCCGTCCGCGGCACTGAGCTGACGGTGCCCGGTGGAGAGCGCGACGATGCCCAGGACGACCGCGACCGCGCCGACCACGAACGGAACGTGGATGTT
>NZ_JACHWH010000012.1 GCF_014191255.1 Amycolatopsis bartoniae | reverse complement strand
TGATCGCGAAGCACCGGAAGGGCGGAACCGGGCCCCGGCGGCGGGACCCGGTTCCGCCGCCGGTCAGTGACCCAGGGGCAGGTCGGTGTGCAGCGCGTCGCCGAGGTCCGGCAGCGCCGCGGTGTGACCCAGCGAGCCGAGGTCGGCGACCGGGCTGTGCGCGACCACGCCGGAGGTGGCCGACTGCGCCGTCGCGACCACGTCGTGGGCGGCGTCGGGCAGGTGGGTCACGTCCGGCAGCGAGTGCGGCAGCTCGGCGGTGACGTGCACCGGCAGGTCGGTGGGCAGGCTGACCGGCAGGTTCGGCGCCGGCACGGCCGGCACGTGGGACAGCGCGCCGGAGACCGCGGCGGTGCCGCTGTCGAGGTGCTGCGCGACCTCGGAGCCACCCTGCGCGACGGCGCCCGCGACCTGGCTGCCCGCGGGGGAGAGGTAGCCGGCCACGGCCGTGGATCCGTCGGACACGGTCCCGGCGGCGAACGAGCCGATGCTGTCGGTGTAGCCCGACGCGGCGTCGACGACGGGTGAGGTGTCGCCCAGTGCGTGGGCGTCGAGGCTGGAGCCCAGGTCACCGGCCGAACCGAGGTCCGGCAGCGACAGGCCGTCGGTGGCCAGCGCGTAGGTGCCCAGCGGCGACACCGACTGCGCGGCCGCGGCGACCGCGCCGTCACCGGCGGCGAGCGCACCGGCGAACGTGGCGTCGCCCGCGCCGCCGGTGAGCGACGCGGCGAGCGAGTCGCCGCCCGCGGCGACCGAACCGGACAGCTGCGCGACGTCGGAGACGACGTCACCGGCGAGGCTGACGCCCCCGGTGCTCGCCGCGCCCGCGAGGGTCGCGTCGAGGTGCGAACCGGTGTAGGCGGCGCTGCCGGCGAAGCCGTCGGCGGAGGCCGAGGTGGCGGTGGCGAGCGAGCCGAGGCCCGCGGGGACGGTGGTGGCGACGCACTTCAGGTGCTCGATCGCGCAGCCCAGGTCGTCCGGGCCGTCGGCGGGCAGCGCGGCGAGCGCGGCCTCGACGGCGTCGGCCACCGGCGCCGGGGCGTGGTCGACGACCAGGGCGGTGACCTCCTGCACGTCGCCCGCGGTGATGTCGGACAGGCCCGCGCCGGCCAGGACCGCCTGGGGGTCGGAGAGGAAGGCCGACTGGCTGGCGCCGTCGGACACGAGGGACAGCACGAACTCGTGCAGGGTCTGGATGGGCTGGGACAACGCAGTCTCCACAGGTGGTTCCGGACAGTGAGGATGCGTGCGGCCTACCGCACGACCTAGCTGAACCTAGGGAAGATCATTTCCCTGGGCATCGGGGATCGGACCCCTGAGTGCCACCTGGAGTAACGCCCTCACCCGATAGGGGGTTAGGGGATTTCGCCCTACTGAGGAGTTCGGTCAGTTCTGCACGAGGTCGGCGGCAGTGCTGAATCTCCAGTCGCCACTGGAGATTGAGTCGATCAACGGGTGGAGATAACATAGATTTGTGGGTGTGGACAAGCTGGACGACGAGGACTATCCCGCGTGGACCATGGGGCAGGCCGCGGAGGCGCTGGACGTGCAGCCGGCGTTCCTGCGGAGCCTCGACGCGGCGGAGGTCGTCCAGGCGCACCGCTCCAGTGGCGGCCACCGCCGCTACTCGCGCCGTCAGCTACGCCTGGCCGCGCGCGTGCGTGAGCTGTTCGACAGCGGCATGACGCTCGCGGCGGCCGACCGGATCGTGCGGCTGGAGGACCAGCTCGCCCGGTCGCAGGCGGAGAACCAGGAGCTGCGGCGCCGGCTGGGTACGCGTTCCGGCACGGATGGTCGACAGGAGGAGTGAGATGGGGCTGGAGAACGTGTGGATCCGGACGCTCGGGGACGGGCTCGTGCGCGCCGACCAGGTGATCGGCATCGGCAATCACCGCACGCCGGCGCTGGCGGGCAAGCCGGGCCGGTGGCTGGTGACGATCTCGGTCGCGGCGCCGTCGGGCCACGGCACGGCGGACAGCTGGAACCTCACGAACCTGCACCGCACGCTGGCCCAGGTGGACCGCGAACCCCGCCAGGCGCCCGACGCACTGGCGCGGCTGCTCGCCCAGCTGGCAACGGTGGAGACGGCGGGCGTGGTCAACCCGGTCACCCGCGACGGCGACGTGCGGTTCGAGTTCAGCCGCTTCGACAGCGAACGCCCCCAGGCGGAGCCGGAGCCCGCGGCGGAGTCCCGGATCCCGGTGGGGATCGGCTGACCCCCGGCGGGGGTTGGTGGAAGCCGCCGGTCGCGGCGGGCTGATTGCAGTCCGAGCTGCCCGGATCCTGGTCTTCGCGACGGGCGGGTGATTCGGCCGGTCGCGGCCGGGGCTGCCCGAGTTTCGGCGGTCGCGCCGGAAGCGGTTGGCCTGGCACGGTGCCCGGGACTCGACGCCGGGCCGGGAACGGCCGACCTGGCGTCCTGGCCGGAATGGCCGTGACCGGGGACCTCCATTGCGGCTGACACTGTCCGGCACCCGGCGGCGGTGTGTGGCGGCTGATCGCTGGCATCGGTCGCCGCCGGAGCTGGATGCCCCGGCGGTGGGCGGCGAGCTGGGGGGTCAGGGGATGAGCAGGGTCTTCCCCACCGAGCGGCGGGCCGCCAGTGCGGCGTGGGCCTCCGCGGCGCGGACGAGCGGGTAGGTCTGCCCGATGAGCGGCGTGACGCGGCCTTCGGCGGCCGCGCGCAGTATCCGCTCGACCCGCGGCCGGTCGCCATGCCTGCCCTGGACGGAGAACCGGCGTCCGGCACCGTCGAAAGTGGACGGTTCGCCCTCGAAGAGGACGTCCACCGAACCGACCTGCTCCGGCCAGCCGGGCTCTCCGTGGTCGACGACCAGCTCCGCCCCGAGGTCCCGCACCAGCTGCATCCTCCCCGGCCCGCGCGCGGCGCCGACGACCCGCGCCCCGGCGTCGAGGGCGAGCTGGACCAGCAGGCTGCCCACCGCGTCCGAGGCGGGCAGCACCAGCACCGACTCACCCGCCTCGACCGCGGCCGCCTCGAACACGGCGAGTGCGATGCTGCCTTCGTGCAGCAGGGCCATCGCCTCGTGCTCGTGCACCTCGTCCGGAATGCCGATCAGCCCTGGCACCCGTGCCACGACCCGGTCCGCGTAGCCACCATCCACTTCGGACAGAACCCGCCTGCCCAGCCATTCGCCGGGCACCCCCTCGCCGACCGCCGTGATTCGCCCCGCCACGCCGCTGCCCGGGACGAACGGGGCCGCCGGGGAAGGTGCGCCAGTGACGGGGATTTCCTCCGTGCCCGCGATCACGGTTCCCGCCGCCCTGCCGCCCGCGACGGAAACCCCCGCGGCCGCCACCACCCCGCGCTCCGGACTCCCCGCCGCCAGCGTCACCGGCCCTCCACCCCCGCCGGCAGCCACCCCGTCCAGGTCTCCGGCCAGCACGCCCGCCGCCGCGACTTCGATCACCACTTCGCCCCTGCCGGGGGTGGGCGGGGGCACGTGCCTGACCCGCAGCTCCGGCCCGTCCGTCTCGATCACGTGCATGTCCATCACCCTCAGTCTGGGACCTCGACCACACTCCAGGTCAAGACAGCAGTTTCCGCACCAGGCCCCGCACCCACTCCGCCGTCACCGGCAGCTGCGTGAACAACGCCCGGTAGTAGAGCGGCCCGAGCAGCCCGTCCGAAGCCTCCTCGACACTGGGCGTCCGCCCGCCCCGCGAGCGCTCCCGTTCGAGGATCGCCTCCAGCTGGGCGTGCCGGTCCGCGGTGCAGGCGCAGCCGCCGTCCGGCCCGGCGCCGAGCGCGGCCCGCATGATCGCCAGCGTGTCCGGGTCGGCCAGGTCGGTCGCCACCGCCGTGGCCCACCGCTCCAGGTCCTCCCGCACGTCCCCGGTGTCCGGCACCACGATGTCCCCGCTGAAGCGGCTCGACGCGACCTCGCTGAGCAGGTCCGCGAGCGACCCCCAGCGGCGGTACACCGTCGTCGGGTGGACACCGGCGCGCGTGGCGATCAGTGGCAGCGTCACCTCCTCGGCGGGTTGTTCGGACAGGAGCTCTTCGACCGCGCGGTGCACGGACGCGCGCACGCGCGCGGACCGTCCGCCGGGCCGGGTCGCAGGGGGAGAAGCGGGCATGAAACCAGTATCGCACCGATCGTTGCGTTTACGCTATGGTGGTCTAACGCATTGATCGTTGCTTTTGAGGAGGGAACGTGTCCGAATCCGTCGCCGTCGCGGCACCCGTGGCCGACGTCCTGCCCAGACGCCTGCCCCGCGGCTTCGCCTTCGCCGCCGTCGCGGCGATCTTCGTGCTGTTCATGGCCGCGTCCAGCGCGCCGTCCCCGCTCTACGTCGTCTACCAGCAGAACTGGCACTTCTCCGCCACCACGCTCACCGCGGTCTTCGCGGTGTACGTGGTGGGGCTGATCGCGTCACTGCTGGTGCTCGGCGCGCTTTCCGACCACGTCGGCCGCCGTCCCGTGCTCGGCGCGGCGATCGCACTCGAAGCGACATCGCTCGTGTTGTTCCTCGTCGCCGGGGACGTTCCGGTGCTGTTCGCCGCCCGGCTGGTGCAGGGCATCGCGACCGGCGCCGCGATGACGGCGATGGCCGCCACGCTCGTGGACCTCGACCCGCCGCACGCGCCCGGCCGCGCCGGGGTGGTGAACGGCATCGCGCCCACCACCGGCCTCGCGCTCGGCGCGCTCGGCTGCGGCGCGCTCGTGCAGTTCGCGCCCGCGCCGACGCACCTGGTGTACGTGGTGCTGCTGGCCGGCATGGTCCTCGCGGCCCTCATCGTCGCCGCGATGCCCGAGACGTCCGGCCGCCGTCCCGGTGGCCTGCGGTCCCTGCAGCCCCGGCTCGGCGTGCCGCAGCGGCTGCGGGCCGACTTCTTCGCGCTGGTCCCGATCCTGCTCGCGAGCTGGTCGCTGGGCGGGCTGTACCTGTCGCTCGGCCCGTCGATCGCCTCGGGGTTGTTCGGGCTGACGAACCACCTCATCGGCGGACTCGTCGTCACCCTGCTGTGCGGCACCGGCGCGCTCGCCACGTTCCTGCTGCGCACCCGTCCCGTCCAGTGGACGCTCGGCGTCGGCGCGGCGCTGCTCACCGCCGGGCTCGTGCTCACCTTCGCGGGGATCGCGGCGGGCCTCGTCGCGCTGGGCATCGTCGGCACCGTCGTGGCGGGGGTCGGGTTCGGCGCCTCCGCGCTGGCGAGTTTCGGGACTCTGGCGCGG
Source organism: Amycolatopsis bartoniae (assembly GCF_014191255.1). Taxonomy (GTDB): domain Bacteria; phylum Actinomycetota; class Actinomycetes; order Mycobacteriales; family Pseudonocardiaceae; genus Amycolatopsis_E; species Amycolatopsis_E bartoniae. Next base: position 168,843 of record NZ_JACHWH010000012.1, on the reverse strand, counting down.
ATTTCCGCTCCCGCCGAGCGTGGCGAGCTGTTCGCCGTCGCGTACGTGATCTCGTACCTCGCGTTCAGCGTGCCCGCCGTGGTCGCCGGGTTCGCCGCGACCGCGTTCGGGCTACGGCCGACCGCGCTGGTGTACGCGGCCGTGCTCGGGGTGCTGGCGGCGACCGCGCTCGTCGTCCAGCGGCTGCGCGTGACCAGATAGTGGGACAGGTGCCGGCCGGACCTTAACCTGGTAGGTGATCTTCCCCCGTCTCGTCTGGAGTGTCCATGTCCGCTGTCGCCGACCGGCAGCCCGCCGGTGGGTTCCTGTCCCCGTCCCCGACCTCGTGCGCCGCTCCCGTGCCGCGGCCCGAGGAGCCGGTGAAGGTCGTGCCGCTGGTGATCGCCGCGGTGCTCGGGACCGGGCTGAGCGCGTACGTGTGGGCGTCCTACGGCGGGAAGTACGGCATCCTCCTGGTGCTCGGGCTGTTCGTGGGGCTGGCGCTGTTCCACTCGCGGTTCGGGTTCACCTCCGCGTGGCGGCAGTTGATCGCGGTCGGCAACGGCGCCGGCCTGCGAGCCCACACCGTGCTGCTGGGCACCGCGGCCACGCTCATCGCGTTGATCGCGGGCACCGGCACGGGGCTTTTCGGTGCCACGCCGAAGATCTCGGCGGGCCCGATCGGGCTGGCGCTGTTCGCGGGCGCGGCCCTGTTCGGGGTCGGCATGCAGCTGGGCGGGGCATGCGCCTCGGGCACGTTGTTCGCGGTGGGCGCCGGGCAGTCGACGATCGTGCTCACGCTGGGCGGGTTCGTCGTGGGCTCGGTGTTCTACACGTGGGCGTACCCGGTCTTCACCGGCTGGCCGCAGGTTTCGGGGTTCCTGCTCGCCGACCACGTGGGCTGGTGGGGTTCGTGGGCGGTCACGATCGCCGTGCTGGTCCTGGTGGCCGCGGTGACGCGGGTGGTGCAGAAGCGGCGCACCCCGCCGCCGGTCGACGCGGTGCCGACGGCGCACGGCGCCGCCCGGGTGCTGCGTGGTTCGTGGCCGCTGCTGGTGGGCGCGGTCGTGCTGGCGGTGCTGGCGGCGGCGGTGGTGCTGGTGTCCGGCGGCACCTGGGGCGTGACGTTCGCGTTCGCGCTGTGGGGCGCCAAGCTGCTGCAGCTGTTCGGGCTGCACCCGGAGACGTGGGAGTTCTGGCAGAGCACGAGCAACGCCAGGTCCCTCGCCGGTCCGGTGTGGACGGACAAGACCAGCCTCACCGACCTCGGGATCATCCTCGGGGCAGCGGTGGCCGCCGCGGCGGCGGGAGCGTGGAAGATCCGGGCGGAGATCCCGTGGCGGACCGCGATCGCGGCCGTGCTGGGCGGAATCCTGATGGGCATCGGCGCCCGCCTGTCCGGCGGCTGCAACATCGGGGCCTACCTGGCGGGCATCTCGACGGGCAGCCTGCACGGGTGGCTGTGGGGCGCGTTCGCCCTGGGCGGCACCTGGATCGGGCTGAAGCTGCGGCCGCTGTTCGGGCTCACCAACCCCCAGCCGACCGACAGCGTCTGCTAACCCCGCGGCTGCCAGCCGAGCGCCGGGCCGAGACGGGTGGCCAGGTCGGTCAGGATCTGCACGTAGTCGTCGTGCTCGAAGGTGAACGGGAGCGCGAACGCGACCTCGTCGATCTCGCGGAACGCGGCGTGCGCGTAGAGCCGCTCGGCGATCTCCTCCGACGTGCCCACCAGGTCCCGCGCGAACAGCATCCGCGCCGGGCCCTGCGGCGACGCCGTGCGGGGCGTGCGCTTGTCGACGTACGCCTCGTACTTCGCCCGCTGCCCGGGTGACGCCGAGTCCGTCGGGATCACCACGAGGCCCTGCGAGACCCGCGCCCGCTCGCCGTCCGGGTGGGCGGCGCGGAACGCGCGCACGTGCGAGAGCTGGATCTCCTCGAAGTCCTCGGACTCCTCGGCCTTGACCACGCTGCTGGTGAGGAAGTTCATCCCCTGCTCACCCGCCCACCGGGCCGAGCGCAGGCTGCCCCCGCCGTACCACAGCCGCCGCCCGAGGCCGGGGGAGTGCGGCTGCACGCGGTCGGAGAACACCTCGAACCCCTCGGTGCCGCTGAAGTCCGTGGCGGGCTCGCCGCGCACGAAGCCGAGCAGCCGCCGCATCCGTTCGTAGCCGAAGTCCTCGGCGTCACCGGTGTCCGGGTACAGCGCGGGGCGCACGCGGTCGTAGTGCATGGGCGGCCCGACGCTGAGACCGGGGTTGAGGCGGCCACCGGAGAGCAGGTCCACCGTCGCCAGGTCCTCGGCCAGCCGCAGCGGGTTCTCCCAGCCGAGCGGGATCACCGCGGTACCCAGCTCGATCCGGCTCGTGCGCTGCGACGCCGCTGCGAGCACCGCGACCGGCGACGAGATCCCGTACTGCAGGTGCCGGTGGCGGACCCACGCGCTGTCGAACCCCAGCCGCTCACCCAGCTGGATGACCTCCAGCGTGGACTCGTGCCCGCGCCGCGGGTCGCCGGGGTCGAACAAGCCGATCGTGAGGAAGCCCAGCTTCCGCAACGGTTCCGAGGGCTTCGGCATGGGGTCCTCCGGTGGTGGCGGTCGGTGGGGACAAGCCACCCGGCGCCTTCTACTATTCCCGCAGTCGATCACATCACACCTGGGGGACCAGCATGGGCACGCGCCCGTTCAGACGTTTCGCCGTCCTGGCCGCGGTTTTCGCGGTCGCCGGCTGCACCGCGACCACCGAGGGTGCCACCCCGGCGCCGGGTGTGACCACGCCGCCGCCGAGCACCGCGCCGACCACCACGGCGCGGCCGTACGCGACGGTGACGCCCGTACTGGAGCTGACCGACCGCACCACGAAGCCCGGCACGAAGCTGAAGTTCGGCGAGCAGGCGGTGGTCCCGTTCTACAGCCAGTACGACAAGGGGCTGCTGGGGCTGAGCGTGACGGTCGAGACCAAGCCCGCGCCGGACGCCGACATCGACCAGCTGCCGCTGAAGGACGAGGACAAGGCGAAGCTGCGCGGGAAGATGTTCTTCTTCGTGCACGAGACGCTGACGAACCTCGACGGCGCCAACTTCACGGGCGTCTACGCGCCGATCCTCAACGTGAGCACCCGCAGCGGCGGTTTCCCCGGCACGCTGCTCGGGATGGCCGACCACAGCGTCAGCGGCTGCGAGGATCTGGCCTTCGCCCCGGAGGAGTTCGCCGCGAAGGGCGCGACCTTCGAGGGGTGCCGGCTGTACTTCGGCACCTCCTCGGACCCGGTGACGTCGCTGACGTACACGCAGAAGCCCTACGACTCGGCGAGCTCGAAGGCCGTCACCTGGCGGAAGTGAGGCTCACTCCGCGCAGGAGGACAACGCCTCCAGGGCCGGGATCATCTTCCGCAGCGCGGCCCGGTCCTCGGGGGCGAGCCGCTCGATCCGGCGCCGCAGCTCCGCCGCCTTGGTCAGCCACGCCTCCCGCACCACCGCGGTGCCCTGGGGGGTGATCGCGACCAGCGCCGCACGGCCGTCCTGCGGGTCGCGTTCGCGCCGGGCGTGACCGCTGTCGACGAGGGCCGCCACGATCCGCGACATGCTCGGCGCGCTCACCGCCTCCCGCGTCGCCAGCTCGCCCAGCCGCATCGGGCCCTCCCGCTCCAGCGTCGCCAGCGCCGACACCTCGCCCTGCGGCAGGCAGCCCGGCTCCTGTCTGCGCAAAGCCTTGCTGAGCCTGCCGACGGACACGTACAGGCGCGCGCCGAGCCGGTCGGCGAGCTGCGGAAGCGGAGCCATGCCCGGCATCCTCCCGCCAGGCGGGTTCGATGCCGGTGAGGCTGGCCGGTTCCGGACACCTTTCTTGCGCCTCCTCGTGAAGAACTGTCATGGTCCAGGCCAGTTCCGACAGGAGGGGACAACGGTGTCCGGACGTCACACCGCGGTACTGGCACTCGCCGCCGCGCTCGTTCTCTCGCTCGCCGCGCCCGCGGCAGCCACGCCCGGTTCGCTGTCCGCGCGGCTGTTGCGGGCCGCGGGCATGACCGACCCCATCGGGCTGGAGGACACCACCCCGGACCTGAGCTGGCAGTTCGCCTCGCAGGGCCGTGACGCTGCCCAGACCGCGTACGAGATCCGCGCCGCCTCCGACCCGCGGCGGCTCGGCAGTCCGGACCTGTGGGACACCGGCAAGGTCGCCTCGTCGGCCAACACCGGCGTCGACTACGCCGGAAAGCCCGTCGCCGCGGGCAGCCGCGTGACGTGGCAGGTCCGGGTGTGGGACGAACGCGGCAGGGCGTCCGCGTGGAGCGCTCCGGCGTTCTTCGAGCCCGGCCTGCGCGACTGGCAGGCGCAGTGGATCGGCAACCCCGACTGGGAGCGGGCCGCCGCGCACCCGATCACCGTCGACCTCGGCTCGCAGACCGGCCGGTACGTGCGGATCGACGTGTCGTTCCTCGAAGGCGCCACCACCGACCCGGCCGCCGCGGACCGGCAGGCCCGCCTGGCGCTCGCGGAGATCGAGGTCGGCACCAGGACCGATCCGGCGGTGAACCTCGCGCGCGGCGCCACCGTCACCACCTCCGAGTCCGATCCCGCGGCGGGGGAGTGGGACCCGGGCTTCCTCACCGACGGCCAGGAGCTGTCCGACCAGGCGCCACGCGGTTACCGCAGCCCCGCGCACCCGGGCATCGACGTCACCGCGCACCCGATCCGGCTGCAGCTCGACCTCGGCGCCGTCCGCACGTTCGACCAGCTGCGCCTGTACCCGCGTACCGACGTGACCGACCAGTTCGCCCGCACCGCGGACTACCCGCGGGACTACCAGGTCTCCGTCGCCACGGACTCCTCGTTCACCACCGTCAAGAAGGTGAGCAGGCAGGCGCCGCCGTCGGCGCTGCGCAGCCAGCCCGCCGCGCTGCCCCGGTTCGTCAAGGACTTCGCGCTGCGTGGCCGGGTCGCGAGCGCCCGGCTGTTCATCACCGGTTCCGGCCTGTACGACGCGGAGGTCAACGGCGCCGCGGTGAGCAAGGCCGTGCTGGAGCCGCCGAACACCGACTTCCGGGAACAGGTGGTGGCGTCCACGTACGACGTGACCTCGTTGCTGGACAACGGCCGCAACCGGATCGCCGTCGAGCTGGGGCCGGGCGACTTCGACGTGCACGACACGCCGGACGCGCCCAGCCGCTACCAGTACGTGAACAACCACTACGCCAACCCGCGACTGCTGGCGCAGCTGCAAGTCCGCTACACCGACGGGCGCACCGAGACAATCGCGACCGACGGCAGCTGGCAGACCGGTCTGGGGGCCACCACGTTCTCCAACTGGTACGGCGGGGAGGACTACGACGCGCGCCGCGAGACGCCGGACTGGGCACGCGCGGGCGCCGGCACCTGGCAGCCCGTCGTGGTCACTGGAAACCCGTTGCCCACGGCGAAGATCGTGGGCCGCACCGCGCCGCCGGTCGAGCCGGTGGACACCCTGCCCGTCGTCGCGGTGACCCAGCCGCGGCCGGGTGAGTACGTGCTGGACTTCGGCACCAACGTCGCGGGCTGGCCGCAGCTGCGGCTCGACGGCGCCGCCGGGACGCGCGTGGAGCTGCGCCCGGCCGAGAAGCTCAACGCCGACGGCACGATCACGCAGAGCGGGTTCCGCGGACCCGTGTGGGACAGCGTGACGCTGGCCGGGAAAGCGCTTACCTGGCACCCGCGGTACACCTACCACGGCTTCCGCTACCTGGAGGTCACCGGCCTGCCGGCGCCACCGGCGGCGAGCGCGATCGTGCTGCGCACCACCAACCACGCCGTGGGGTCGTTCGACTCCTCCGACGACCTGCTCGACGGCATCCACCGGATCATCGACCGCTCGGTGCAGAGCAACATGTACTCGATCCTCACCGACTGCCCGCACCGCGAGAAGCTGGGCTGGCTGGAGCAGGACAGCCTCGTGTTCGGCACCGTCTCCCGCGGCTACGACGTGCAGGCGTACTACCGGAAGCTGTTGCGGGACATGGCGGACGCGCAGACACCGAGCGGTCTGGTGCCCGACATCGCCCCGGAGTACACCGAGTTCACCGAGTGGGACGCCGGGTATCGCGACGACGCGAACTGGGGCGGCACGCTCGTCCTCGCGCCGTGGCTGCTGTACCGGACGTACGCCGACCAGGGCGTGCTGTCGACCTACTACCCGAACATGCGCCGTTATCTGTCCTATCTGGACGGTAAGGCGAGCGGCGGGCTGCTGGACGGCGGGCTCGGCGACTGGATCGGGATCGACACCAGCACGCCCCGCGGGTACACCGCCACCTACGGCTACCTCCGGCTGACCCGGACCATGGCGCAGATCGCCGACGTGCTCGGCGAACCCGCGGACGCGGCCGCCTACCGGCAGCGCGCCGGCGAGATCACGAAAGCGTTCAACGCGAAGTACCTCGACGCGGCGAACCACACCTACGCCTCGGGCAACCAGACCGGCGACGCGCTCGCCCTCGACCTCGGCGTGGTGCCCGCGGACCAGCACGACGCCGTGCTCGCCCACCTGATCGCGAACATCCGCGCGAAGGGCAACCACCTCGACGTCGGCGAGATCGGGCTCCCCGCGGTGATCGACGTGCTGTCCGCCGCCGGGCGTGACGACGTGGTGTACGACATCGCCACCCAGCGGACCGCGCCCAGCTACGGCGCCCAGGTGCTGAGCGGGTCGACGTCGCTGGGCGAGGCGTGGGACGGCCTGGCGGGCAACGCGTCGCAGAACCACTTCATGCTCGGCGCGATCGACGAGTGGTTCACCGCGGGGCTCGGCGGGATCCGGCAGGCGGACGGCGACGTCGGCTACCGGCACCTGGAGATCGCGCCCGCGGTGGTGGGCACGCTGACCGACGTGTCCGCGAGCTACCGCACTCCGCAGGGCGAGGTCCGCACGCACTGGCAGCGCCACGGCGACTCCCTGCGCCTGGACGTGACCGTGCCCGCGAACACGACCGCGAGGGTCGTCGTACCGCTGTCGGGCGAGGTGCGCGAGGTCGGGTCCGGCGACTGGACGTTCACCGCGCACGCCTGAGGGGTACGCCTGGCGCGTGACCGTCTACGAAGCGAACCGCGGCCTCGACGCCGAACCCGACATCGTCCTGAACACCGCGGCCGATCCCGCGCGGGCCAAGGCCTGGCTGACCGACGTGCTGGGCGCCGGGGACGTCCGGCTCGACACCGAACCGCCGCGGCTGCGGTTCACCTGGTCCGGCGGCAGCGGCGAGCTGCACGTCGACGCCGGAGGCGCGGGCGCGAGCACCGCCACGCTGCGGCTGGACTGCGCGGGCGACGAGGACCTGGCGCGGCGGGCGCTGGACGCACTGGCCGACGAGGTGGACCAGAACTTCGGCGCCGGCTGAGCTACCGTTCCCCGCGTGAGCCTGGACGAGCTGTTCGCCCGCCCGCCCCTGCGCTGGGGGCTGCGGGGCGACCCCCACGTGTGGGAAGCGATGCGGGACCGGTTGCGGGGTCAGGAACCGCCGGGAAACCAGTTCGCCGCGCGGACGCTGTTCGAGCGGACCTTCACCGAGGTGACGGGGGCGAGCCTGGACGGGCCGGTGGCGGAGTCGGCGAGCGTGTACCTGCCGCAGTTCCGCGTCGGGTCCGGGATGAGCGACGGGCACGTCTCCCTGCACTTCTGGAAGTTCACGGGGCTGCCGATCCTGCTCGATCGGTGGGCCGCGTCCGCAGCGCCCAGCGCGTGGCCGGAACCGTGAGCGTGCCCGCGGCGAGGAACAGCGCGGCGAGGGCGAACCAGCCCGGCAGACCCCACGTGCCGACGAGCAGGGCCATCACCGCCGGGCTGAGCATCTGCGCGCCGGCCTCCGCGCTCGTGGTGAGCCCCTGGTAGCGCCCGGTCGCGCCGGGCGGGGTGAGGTCGAGCGTGAGCGCCCAGCGGGCGGCGATGAACCACAGCTCACCCGCCAGGTGCGCGGCCGCGGCGAGCAGCACGAGACCGATCGCGACCGCGCCGCTGCCGCCCGCCGTCGCCGCGAACAGCAGGCACGCCACGGCCAGCGCCGCGCCCGACCAGACGGCGCGCGCCGCCGAGCGGCGGGGGCTCGTGCACCCGCGCCCGGCGGGGACCTGCAGCAGCGCCACGCCGAACGAGTTGACCATCACCACCACGCCCGCGAGCCCGGCGGGCAGGTCCGTCCCGCGCACGAGCCACAGCGGCAACGCGGTCGAGACCAGGCCCCAGCAGAGCGACAGCAGCCCGGTGGTGACGGCGACGGCGAGGAACGCCGGGTCGCGGGCGAGCTTCTGCGCGGGCGCTGGGGCGGGGCGGACGGACGGCACGCGCGTGAGCAGGACGGCGTACCCCAGTGAGGTCGCGGTGTTGACGGCGATCAGGACGTGGAAAGCCGCGGCCGTGTGCAGGGTGAGGCACACCGCGCCCGCCGCCGCGCCGAGCGTGTAGCCGAGGTGGCTCGCGACCCGTTGCCGCGCCAGATGCCCGAGCCTGCTCCGCTCGTCCGCGAGCTGGGCGACGTAGGCGGTGCTCAGGCCCGTGACGGCGCGGTCGGCCGTCGTGTTCACCAGCGCGGCCACCAGGAACACCGCGAGGTGCGACGCGAACACGAACGCCGCCATGGAGACGCCTTCGACGGCGACCAGTGTGATCAGCAGGGTCCGCGGCCCGAGGCGGTCGGCCAGCGCACCGACCGGCGTCGCGGCGAGGAGCCCGGCGCCGCCCGCGAGCATCAGCCCCAGCCCGACCACCGGCACGGGCAGCCCGGCGGCGGTCGTGAAGTAGACCGCCCACGTGGTGAACCAGGCGCCCTTGCCCGCGGTCGTGACGAGCACGCCGAGCGCCAGCGCCCGGAACGGGCCGGGTGGCGGGATCTGGTCGTGCCAGTAGCGGCGGAGCATCCACCGACATCTATCACGTATTCGTGAAAGGTGTAAGGTCGTTGTTGTGAACTCGCCCGGATGGACCAGCGCCGAGCAGCCGGTGGTCGCCACGGTGACCGCGCTCGCCCGTGAGCTGGCCGACCCGATCCGCCTGACGGTGCTGCAGCTGCTCGCGCACGAGGGGCCGCACGGCATGACACAGCTCGCCGACGTCCTCGGGGTCACGCCCGCCCGTCTCGGCAACCACCTCGCGAAGCTGCGCCAGGCCGGGTTGGTGGCCGGCGAGCAGGCGGGCCGCCACGTGACGTACCGGCTCAAGGACCCGGCGGTCACCGCGGTCCTGGACGCGCTGGCCGACTACGCCGGAGGCGCCCTGCCGCTGCCGAGCCCGGCCGCCCCGCCGGAACGGCTCTGCTACGACCACGCGGCGGGCAGGCTCGGCGTCGCGCTGCTCGACCACCTGCTGGCCGAGGGCGCGCTGCGCCGCGAGGCCGACAGCGACGTGCTGGCACCCGGCCCCGCGGCGGGTGCGGTGCTGGCCCGGTTCGGCGTCGAGGTCGCGGAGGTGGCGGGCTCGCGGCGGAAGCTCGCCACGAGCTGCCTCGACCGCACACTGCGCCGTCCACATCTCGGCGGCGCACTGGGCCACGCGATCCTGGCACGGCTGCGCGCGGACGGCGTAGTGGCGGTGGACGCCGACGGACGGACGCTGACGCTGGGTCCGGAGGCGGCCCGGCTGGCGGAGTTGCTGCCGGGTTTGTCCCCCGGCGCCTGAACCAGCCGTCCTGGTGATCTTGACCGCCGCCGGAACGGGTATCCCGACTGCGGACGGCGACCAGAAGGGGGCCGGGGATGAAGGCGATCGTGGTGTACCGGAGCTACCGCCGGACGGTCTGCGCCTGCGGACGCGTCCAGCGGCGGCTGCGGGTGTTCGGCACGCCGCGCCACGACGCGAGCGGCGCCCGCCTGCCCCGCCGGGTCGTCCGGCGGAACCTGCGGGCCCAGGCTCGTGCCTGGCAGCCGGATCCGGTGTGCGACCGGTGTGCCCGGCGCGCCGTCCCCGCGTTCAGCGGGTCAGCAGGTCGCGCAGCGTCTTGATCACCTCGGCGGGCGCCTCCTCCGCCATGAAGTGCCCGGCGGTCACCGTCTCGTGCGCCAGGTCCGGGGCCCACGCCCGCCACCGCGCCGCGGCGTCGAAACCCAGCGTCGCACCCCAGTCCTGCTGCAGCACCGTGACGGGCATGCGCAGCACGTTCCCCGCCCGGCGGTCTGCTGTGTCGTGTTCGACGTCCACTGTGGACGAAGCGCGGTAGTCCGCGACGATCGACGGCACGGCATCGCGCGAAGCCGCCAGGTAGGCCGCGCGCACGTCCGCGGGAATGGCCTCCGGCCGCTGGATCCACGCGTCGAGGAAGTAGCCGAAGAACTCGTCCGGCACCGCGCCGATCATCCGCTCCGGCAGCCCGGGCGGCTGCGCCATGAGGTACAGGTGGAACCCGACCGCCCCGCCCACGCCGTGCATCACGTCCCACGTGTCGAGCGTCGGCAGCACGTCGAGCGACGCCAGGTGGGTGACCACGTCCGGGTGATCAAGCCCCGCTCGGATCGCGACGAGCGCACCGCGGTCGTGCCCGGCGAGGGCGAACCGGTCGTGCCCGAACGCGCGGGCGAGCGCCACGACGTCGGCGGCCATGGTGCGCTTCGAGTACGTCTCGCCGGTATCGGCCGGCTTGTCGCTGTCGCCGTAGCCACGCAGGTCGGGGCACAGCACGGTGTGGTCGACGGCGAGGTCGGCGGCGACGTGCCGCCACATCAGGTGGGTCTGCGGAAACCCGTGCAGGAGCACGACGGGCGAGCCGGAACCCGCGACCGCCACGTTCAGCGCCACGCCGTCGGCGACGGGAACCCGCTGGTAGTCGAAACCGGGAATGCGCATGTCAGAACCTTTCTCCTTGGCTGCCCCCAGCGTCGCGCGGCCCACTGAGCGCTCACTGAGCACGCGCTGAGCGGCCGCGTACAGTGCCCGGCGAGGAGGGGAGATGCCGTCGGTGCGGTTCGGGGTGCTCGGCCCCTTGCGAGCCGAGGACGAGCACGGCCCGGTCGACCTCAAGGGGCCGCGGCATCGCGCAGTGCTGGCCCGGCTGCTGGTCGCGCGTGGCCGCGTGGTGCCGTCCGCCCGGCTCGTCGACGACCTGTGGGAATCCCCGCCGGACGGCGCGACGGCGGCGCTGCAGACGTTCGTGTCCGCGCTGCGCCGGGCGCTCGAACCCGGCCGCGCCCCGCGCACGCCCGCGCGGCTGCTCGTCACCGAAGGCCCGGGCTACGCGCTGATGCCGGAGTCGGTGGACGCCTGGCAGTTCGAGGCGGCGGTGGGGGAGCTGGCGGACCTGCTCGCCGCCGGCCGGGCCGACGACGCACTGACCCGGGCGGACGAAGCGCTCGCTCTGTGGCGCGGTCCCGCGTACGCCGACGTCGCCGACGAGCCGTGGGCGTGGGGTGAGATCTCGCGCCTGGACGAGCTGCGGCTGCTCGCGCGGGAGCGCCGCGCGGAGGCGTTGCTCGCGCTGGGGCGGGCCGCGGAAGCCGTGCCGGACCTGGAAAACCACACCAGCACGCAACCCTGGCGCGAGGACGCGTGGCGGCTGCTGGCCCTCGCGCTGTACCGCGCCGGGCGGCAGGGCGACGCGCTGGCCGCGTTGCGCCGGGCCCGGCGGGTGCTGGCGGAGGAACTGGGCGTGGACCCGGGGACGAACCTGCGCGAACTGGAGTCCGACATCCTCACGCAGGCGCCCCGGCTGTCCCCGGCCCGGCCCGCCGTGCCTGCGCTGGTCGGCCGCGAGGAGGAGTTGGCGCAGGTCCTCGACGCGGCCGCGGCGGTGGCCGCGCGGCGGCGGCTCGGGCTGGTACTCGTCAGTGGCGAAGCCGGAGCGGGCAAGACGGCGCTCGCCGAGACCGTGACGGCGCGCCTGGCCGCGCAGGGCTGGACCACCGCGTGGGGCGGCAGTCCCGAGCACGAAGGCGTGCCGGCCGCGTGGCCGTGGACGCGGATCCTGGACACCCTCGGCGCGCCCGAACCCGCGCCGGGCGGTGATCCGGTCGCGGCGCGGTTCTCCTGGCACCGCGCGGTCGCCGCGCACCTCGCGCGCGTCGCCCGGCGGGCGCCGCTGGCGCTGGTGCTCGACGACCTGCACTGGGCGGGGGAGGAGACGCTCGCGTTGCTCACGTCGGTGGTCGCGGAGCCGGTGCCGGTTCTGGTGGTCGCGACGTACCGCACCACGGACGTGTCGGCGAACCTGACGGCGTTTCTGGGCCGTGCTGCCCGGATCGAGCCCACGCGGATCTACCTCGGCGGGCTGTCGCGCGAGGCGGTGGCCGGAGTCGTCCGCCTGGCGACGGGACGCGGTGTCGACGCGGACACCGCCGCGGGAATCCACCGCCGCAGCGGCGGCAACCCGTTCTTCGTCCGGGAGCTGGCCCGGCTGTTCGAGGCCGAAGGCCCGGCCGGGCTCGCGGCGGTCCCGCCCGGCGTGCGTGACCTCGTGCGCTACCGCGTCGCGAAGCTGCCCGACGCCGCGCAACGGGTGCTGCGGCTGGCCGCCGTCGCCGGTGACGTCGACCTGCCGGTGCTCACGGCCGTCACCGGCGAGGACGTGCTGGACGCCGTGGAAACCGCGACGCGGCAAGGGTTTCTCGTCGACGGTGCCCGGTTCGCCCACGACCTGGTGCGCGACACGCTGTACCAGGACGTCTCACCCGTCCGCCGCGTCCGGTGGCACGCCGAGCTGGGGGCGGCGATCGAGCGGCTGCGGCCTCGGGACGTCGAAGCGCTCGCGCACCACTTCCTGCTCGCCGGGGATTCCCGCGCCGTCCGCTACGCCAAGGCCGCGGCCGAGCAGGCGGAGGCGCGGTTCGCGCCGCACGAGGCGGCCCGGTGGTGGCGGGCCGCGCTGGACGCCCACGGCGACGGCGACGTGCGCACGCGGCTGGACCTCGTCACCGGCCTGGTCCGCGCGCTCGCCGTGGCGGGCGGGCTCGCCGAAGCACGCCGGTACCGGGCGGAGGCCCTCACACAAGCCGAGCGGCTCGGCGATCCCGCGCTCACCGCCCGGGTGCTCGCCGCGTTCGACGTGCCCGCGGTCTGGACCGAGCCCGACGACCCGGAGCTGGCCCGGCGAATCGCGGAGGTCGCCGGGCGGACCCTCGAAGCGTTGCCGGACACCGAAACCGCCGCCCGCAGCAGGTTGCTGGCGACGATCGCGCTGGAACTGCGCAACGCCGGGGGAGCGCGGGCGCGCGACGCCGCCCGGCAGGCCGAGGAACTGGCGCGGGAACTGGGCGACCCTTCGGTGCTGGCGTTCGCGCTCAACGCGCGGTTCATGCAGTCGTTCGAGACCGCGGGTCTCGCTCCGGAAAGGCAGCGGCTCGGCGAGGAGCTGCTCGCGCTGGCCACGCGGCACGGGCTGGTGACGTTCGAGGTGCTCGCGCGGCTCGTGCTGGTGCAGGCGCACTCGGCGCTCGCCGCGTTCACCGCGGCCGACGAGCACGCGGCCGCGGTGGCGCGGCTGGGTGAGGACTACGGCATTCCGCTCGTGGCGCCGTTCGTGCAGTGGTACCGCGCGTTGCGCGCCTCGGCGGCCGGGCAGCCCGCCGAGGCCGCGTACCGGGCCGCGGCGGCACGGCTTTCCGGCACAGGAATGTCCGGTGTGGACAATGGGATCGGGCCGTTCGCCTTACTGTGCCAGGAGGTCGCGCAAGGACGGTTGCCTGAGGACGGCGACTTCGGGGCGTACGAGCCGTGGTGCCGTCCGCTCGTGCTGCTCGGCGCGGGGCGGCGTGCGGAGGCTCGTGCGGTGGAGATCCCGGACTCGCCGCGGGACCTGCTCTACGAGGCCCGCACGTGCCTGCACGCAGTCGCCGCCGTCGAGCTCGGGGACCGCGACGCGATGGCCCGGCTCTACCGCGAACTCCTGCCGGCCGCGAACGAACTGGCCGGGGCCGGAAGCGGGCTGCTGACGCTCCGGCCGGTGGCGCACTACCTCGGTGACCTCGCCGCGGCGCTGGGGCTGGCGGATGAGGCCGTGGCGCATCATCGGCAGGCGCGTGAGGTGAGGCGCCGTGCCAAGCTGGGCACATGACCCACTCGGCCGGTGACGACCAGGCCCGGATCGATGCGGAGATGGCCGCTTCGGAGGAGGAATTCCGCCGGGTCGAGCACACGGAGGCGGTGGAGCGGCGGGCTGGCCACCGCGAAGCGGCGGCCGACCGGCGGGAGAGCGCGATGGACGAGCGCGAGCAGGTGGCCGACGACCGCGAAGAGACGGCCGACGAACGCGACCGGGTGGCCGACGACCGCGACCGCGTGGCGGATGACCGCGACCGCAGGGCGGACGAGCGGGACCGGGTGGCCGACGACCGCGAGATCAGTGACCAGCTGGCGGACTGGCCGGAGGAGCGGTGACGGCGGCCGCCCGGCGGTGACCGGTGGTCTGGCGGTGACCGGCGGCTTGGTCGTGATCCCGCCATCGCCGCCGCGATCGCCGCCGCTGCCACCGGGACCGCCCCGCCGCGTTCGGCGGCCGGGTCCTGGCCGGTTCCGGTCAATTCGTTGCCCATCGCGCCGACTTCTTGAAAACGTCGGACGGAAAGCTGACCGACTCGACGAGGAGTGCTGCGATGATGCGCCGGCGGGATGTGCTGCGCGGTTCGATGGTGGTGGCGGTGGCCGCGGCGGGCGGGCGGCTCTTCGGGACCGTCCCGGAGGCCGCGGCCTCCGAAGCAGCCGAAGCAGCCGCGCTCGGGTGGGGTGCCGTCAGCGCCCAGACGCGGCCGTGGACCCGCTGGTGGTGGCTCGGCAGTGCGGTCACCGACGAAGGACTGGCCCGGCACCTGAGCGAGTTCGCGAACGCAGGCTTCGGCGGCGTCGAGGTCCAGCCCATCTACGAGGCGCAGGGCTACGAGGACCGGGTCCTGCCCTACCTGAGCCCGCAGTGGCTCGCCGCGCTCGACGCCACTATCCGGCACGCCCGCGAGCACGGCCTCGGCGTCGACCTGACCACCGGCTCGGGCTGGACGTTCGGCGGCCCCTGGATCTCCCCGCAGCTCAGCGCCGGGCGCGCGCTGGTCGGGCAGTGGGCACTGAGCGGCGGGCAGCGACTGGCCGAACCGGTGCGCACGGTCCAGCCGCCGCACCCCGGGCTCGTCGACGAGGAGAAGCTGTCCCGCCCCGACCTGCGCCCCCCGATGGACCCCGTGCCGGACCCGCCACTGGCCGCACTCGTGGCGAGGGAAACCGGCAGCGGCAACACACTCGACCTCACCGCCGCCGTCCGGGCCGACGGCACCCTCGACTGGACCGCGCCCGCCGGGAACTGGCAGCTGACCGCGGTGTTCAGCGGCCTCGTGCTCAAGCGCGTCGAACGGGCCGGGCCGGGCGGCAAGGGGCTGCTGGCCGACTACTTCGCCGCCGGCGCGATCCAGCACCACCTCGACCACTTCGGCGGCGCGATCGGCGCCCGGAAGGGAATCCGTGCGCTGTTCCACGACTCGTTCGAGCTGGAGCGAATGGACTGGACCAGCACCGCGATCGAGGACTTCGCGAAGCTGCGCGGCTACGACCTCGTCCCGCACCTGCCCGAGATCTTCAGTGGCGCCGGGGACGCCGACACGCGCGCCCGCGTGCTGTCGGACGTGCGCGAGACGTTCTCCGACCTGTTCCTCGGCCGCTTCGCCCAGCCGTGGGCGCGGTGGAGCGCGCAACGCGGCTGGCTCACCCGCAACCAGGCCCACGGCTCCCCGGCGAACCTGCTCGACATCTACGGCGCCGCGGACATCCCGGAAACCGAGTACACCGGCGGCGAGATCGTCCCGATCCCGGGGCTGCGGCAGGGCGCGGGCACCGGTCTGCCGCCGCGCTCGCTGTCCTGGCGGTTCGCCGCGTCCCCGGCGCATCTGCGTGGAAAACCGCTGGTCGGTGCGGAAACCCTGACCTGGCGCGACGAGCACTACCACGTGTCGCTGTCGCAGGCGAAGCCCACCGTGGACCTGCTGTTCGCCGCCGGGGTCAACCACGTCGTCTTCCACGGCACCGCCTACTCGCCCGAAGACGCGCCGTGGCCGGGCTTCTCGTTCTACGCGGCCACGGAACTCAAGCCCGCCAACACGATCTGGTCCGACGTGAGCGAGCTGACCGGCTACATCACGCGCTGCCAGTCGGTGCTGCAGGACGGGGCGCACGACAACGACGTGCTCGTCTACTGGCCGCAGCACGACCTGTGGGCGCAGCCGGACGCGGGCCTCGGCTCGGGCGCCGAGAACCCCGAGCTGACGCCGGACTTCACGTGGCAGGGCGCGTGGATCTACAACCATCCGACGGGCGCCGGAAAGGTGGCCGAGGGGCTGGAAACCCGCGGCTGGCAGTTCGACTGGGTGTCCGACCGGCAGCTCGCGGAGTTCCGCGCCGACCGCTCCGGAGTCCGCAATGGACAGAGCCGGTACTCGGTCGTCGTCGTGCCCGGTGCCCGGCTGATGCCGCTGGACACCGTGCGCAAGCTGCGCGACCTGGCCGCCGCGGGCGCCGCCGTGGTGTTCGCCGGGGACCTGCCCGCCGACGTGCCCGGCCTCGCCTCGCTCGACGAGCGCCGCCGGACGCTGGCGTCGCTGAAGTCCGTGCTGCGTCGTCGCGCGGCGGTCGTGACCGATGACGCGAACCTCGACAAGGCGCTCACCCACGCCGGAGCGGTGCGTGAACCCCTTGCCGACACCGGGTTGCGCGTGCTGCGGCGGCGGCACGACGAGGGACGGCACTACTTCCTCGTCAACGCCACCGCGAACCGCGTGGACGGCTGGTTCCCGCTCGGCGCCGACGCCGTATCGGTCGGTGCACTCGACCCGCTGCACGACACGAACGGCCTCGCGCCCGTCCGGCGGGTCCGCGGGCAGCAGCAGGTCCGGGTGAACCTCGAACCCGGCGAGTCGATCATTCTGCGCACCTTCGACCGCCGCCGGATCACCGCGCCCGTGCTGTCCGCGGTGGTGCCGACCGGGCGCGAGGTGCCCGTGCAGGGGACGTGGACGCTTCGGCTGGCCGGCGCCACGCACGAGCTGACCGACCTGAAGTCATGGCCGGACTTGGGTGAAAGCGCTTTCTCCGGCACCGGGAACTACCGCCTGGAGTTTCCCGTCACCCGTGCCGACGCCGGGCGCGACTGGCTGCTCGACCTCGGGGACGTGCGGGAGAGCGCACGGGTCCGGCTCAACGGCCGCGACCTGGGCACCGCCTGGTCGCTGCCGTTCCGGCTACCCGTCGGCCGGGCGCTGCGGGAGGGCCGCAACGTGCTGGAGCTCGACGTCACCAACCTCGCCGCGAACAAGGTGCGTGACCTGGCTCAGCGAGGCCAGCTCAAGACGAACTTCTTCATGAGCTGGCGGTCGGGGGCGGCTCCGCAGAACTGGCAGCCGGTGGCGTCCGGGCTGCTGGGCCCGGTGCGGCTGCTGGAGGTGCGGGACCGGTGACGGCGGCCAGGCCGCGGATTTCGTAGCCGCTGATCTCCTCCCGGTGGGTCACGCGCGGTTCGCCTTCGAGCCGGAACCCGTCGAGCGCGAACAGCCGGGTGAGCAGGACGTCGGTCTCCAGGATCGCGATCGGCGCGCCCGGGCACCGATGCGGCCCGTCCCCGAAGGACAGTCCGGCGGGGTTCGGGACGGTGCGGTCCGGGCGCAGGGTGAGGGGCTGCTCGCCGACGGCGGCCGGGTCGGTGTTCGCCTCGTCGACGAGCACCTCCACCCGCTCACCCGGGGGCACGGCCACGTCGCCGAGCGTCAGCGGGGCCGTGGTGCGGCGGGTGATCCGGGCGATCACCGGCTCCAGGCGGAGGATCTCGTGCAGGATCGCCAGCCGCTCGGGCTCGCCGGCGGCGCGGTAGCGGGCGAGGAGCGCGGGGTCGCTCGTGAGGTGCCACGCGGCGACGCAGACGAACTCACGCGTGGTGACCATGCCGGCGGCGGCGAACGTCAGGCACTCGCCGAGGACCTCGGCCGCGGTGCAGCCCTGGGCGAGCAGGTGCGAGATCAGGTCGTCCCGCGGCTCCCGGCGCCGCGCGCGCAGCGCCGGGCGCACGTCGGCGAGGTAGATGCGCAGCCAGTTGGCGTTCTGGCGGAACGTCCAGTACAGCCCGTGCAGGCTGGTGAATCCCGGGCGGCCGAACTTCTCGGGGAAGAACCGCTCCAGCCGCCGCCGGATGCCCGGCCTGCTCGCGGTGAGGCCGAGGACCGCGCGGACGACGTCGATCGCCAGGGCGAAGCTCAGGTCGGACAGCTCGGCGCGGCCCGCCGCGCGCAGCCCGGCCACCTCCCGCTCGGCGATCTCGACCATGATCGGCCGGTAGTGCTCGTCGACGCGACGGGGCGTGAAGAACCGCGCGGTCTGCCGCCGGTCCTCGCGGTGCTCCGGCCCGTCGCGGTAGAGCACCGGGCGGCGGACCCGCCGGGGCAGTTTCGAGACGGTCTCCACGCCGAGGCCCGCCTGCCGGGTTTCGGTGCTGCGCAGCAGTTCGCGGGCCTCGTCGTAGCCGCGGACCTGCCACGTGCCGTCGTGCGCGCGGGTGACCGGGCAGGTCGAGGCCGGGGTGCCGCGGTCGAGCTTGCGTGTGCCCATCGGGCCAGGGTCCTCAAGGCGGGGGAGGGCAGGACACCGCCGAACGGGTCAGCCCGTCGTGCTCTCCCGGACCTCCAGTGCGAACGGTGTCTGCACGGTCTGTGGCGGCGTGGCGGTCTCGCCGGTGATGCGGCGGCACACGAGGTCGATCGCGGCCTCGGCGAGCGCCGCCTTGTCCGGGGCGATCGTGGTCAGCGCGGGCACGCTGAAAGCGCTTTCCTCGTTGTTGTCGAAACCCACGATGGCCACGTCGCCGGGCACCCGCAGCCCGCGCTCCGCCACCGCGCGCAGGGCCCCGATCGCCAGGAGGTCGTTGAAGCAGAACACCGCGTCCGGCGGCTCGGGCAGGTCCAGCAGTGCCTGCATGGCCGCCGCGCCGTACGCCCGGTGGTACTTCTCCGCCGGGGCCACCAGCTCCTCCACATAGGACAGATGGGCATCGGAAAGCGCTTCCCGGTAGCCCGCCATGCGCTGCTCGCTCGTGCCACGCGCGGGGTTGCGGCCGATCGCGGCGATGCGCCGCCGCCCGAGCCCCGCCAGGTGCGCCACCGCCGTCCGCGCGGCCAGCACGTTGTCGATGGCCACCCGGTCGATGGGCACGTCCACCGCGTGCTCACCCAGCAGTACCAGGGGAATTCCGCCCGCGGCGTCCCGGAAGTCACCCGCGCGCAACGCCTCGGGATGCACCAGAGCGCCGTCCACGAGGTGCGGGCCGAGGGACGCGAGCGTCTCCCGTTCCCGCTCGCGAGTCCCTTGTGTCTGTTCGATGAGGACACTCCAGCCGAGCTTCTGCGCCGCGGTCAGCACGAGACCCGCCAGCTCGCCGAAGTACGGGATGTTCAGCTCCGGCACCATCAGCGCCAGGAACCCGGTGCGGCCGCGGCGCAGGTTCCGCGCCCCGAGGTTGGGCCGGTACCCGGTGGCGGCCAGCGCCTCCTCCACGCGGCGGCGGTTCTCCGGCTTGACGAACGCGTAGCCGTTGACGACGTTCGACACCGTCTTCACCGACACTCCGGCGAGCCGGGCGACGTCCTTGAGTGTCACGGCCACGGGCGGTCCCTTCGCGTCGCCGACGTCCGAACAGTAGTCGTCCGGCCGGTTTACAACGTTGTTCCAACGATGTAAAACTAGCGCAGGCTCCCCGGGTGATCCAAGTCACCCGAATGGAGCGGGCCCCGACGAAGCTGCCCGAGGAGTACCCGTGTCCCTGTCCCGCAGTCCCCGACTGGTCCTGGTCACCGCGGCCGCCGCCGCGCTCACCCTCGCCGCCTGCACCAGCCGCGAAGAGACCCCCGCCGCGCAGTCCTCCGGCAGCGGCCCCGCCGCGTCCGCGGCCTCGACGGCGCCGACGAGCGGGGGCTGCACGCTGACCCAGACCGGCTATCCCAAGATCGACCCGAAGACCGCGATCATCGGCTTCTCCCAGTCGGAGAAGGAGGCCAACCCGTTCCGGATCGCCGAGACGCAGTCGATCCGCGACGAGGCCGCCAAGCTCGGCATCCCCGCCGACCACCTGCTCACCACCAACGCCCAGAGCGACCTGAACAAGCAGATCAGCGACATCAAGTCGCTGCTCGACCGCGGCGCCCAGCTGCTCGTCGTCGCGCCGCTGAACTCCGACGGGCTGCAGCCCGCGCTCGACGCGGCGAAGGCGAAGAAGGTGCCGGTGGTCACCGTCGACCGCAAGGTGACCTCGCAGCCGTGCACCGACTACCTGACCTTCATCGGCTCCGACTTCGTGAAGCAGGGCCAGCGTGCCGCGCAGGAGATGGCCCGCGTCACCGGCGGCAGCGGCAAGGTCGCGATCCTGCTCGGCTCGTCGGGCAACAACGTGACCACCGACCGCACGCAGGGCTTCAAGGACGAGCTGGCCAAGACGTCCGGGCTCAGCGTGGTGGCCGAGCAGACCGGCGACTTCGACCGCTCGAAGGGCCAGGCGGTGATGGAGCAGCTGATCCAGAGCCACCCCGACCTCACCGCGGTGTACGCGGAGAACGACGAGATGGGCATCGGCGCCGTCAACGCGCTGCGCACCGCGGGCAAGACCCCGGGCAAGGACGTCAAGGTGGTCTCCGTCGACGGCACCCGCAACGCGGTGCAGCTCATCGCCGACGGCAGCTACAACGCGGTCATCGAGTCCAACCCGCGGTTCGGCCCGCTCGCGTTCCAGACGCTGCAGCAGTTCGAGGACGGCCAGCCGATCCCGGCGAGCATCGTGATCAGTGACGACTCCTACGACGAGACGAACGCGGCCCAGAAGGTCGGGAACGCGTACTGATGACGGCGGCCACCGACGTGCAGAAGACGACGGCACCGGTGCTGGAGGTGGCCGGGGTGACCAAGCGGTTCCCCGGCACCCTCGCGCTCGACGACGTCAGCTTCGCGCTGCGGCCCGGCGAGGTGCACGCGCTGGTGGGCGAGAACGGCGCGGGCAAGTCCACGCTGATCAAGGTGCTCACCGGCGTGCACCGGCCGGACGCGGGCGAGGTGCGCCACCTCGGCGAGCCGGTGGTGTTCCGCCGGCCCGCCGAGGCCCAGCGGGCCGGGATCTCCACGATCTACCAGGAGGTCAACCTCGTTCCGCTGATGAGCATCGCGGGCAACGTGTTCCTCGGCCGCGAGCCGCGCACGCGGGCGGGGCTGGTCGACTGGCGGCGGATGAACGCCGAGGCCAGGGCACTGCTCGTGGACTACGGCATCACCGAGGACGTCCGGCGCCCGCTGCACACGCTCGGCGTCGGCGCGCAGCAGATGGTCGCGCTGGCCCGGGCGGTGTCCACGGAGGCGAAGGTCGTCATCATGGACGA
This sequence comes from Amycolatopsis bartoniae, assembly GCF_014191255.1. Taxonomy (GTDB): domain Bacteria; phylum Actinomycetota; class Actinomycetes; order Mycobacteriales; family Pseudonocardiaceae; genus Amycolatopsis_E; species Amycolatopsis_E bartoniae. Next base: position 147,543 of record NZ_JACHWH010000012.1, on the reverse strand, counting down.
GCCGACGTCGTCGCTGGAGCCGCGCGAGGTCGAGAAGCTGTTCGAGGTGCTCGCCCGGCTGCACGAGCAGGGCATCGCGATCCTCTACGTCAGCCACCGCATGGACGAGCTGTACCGGGTGTGCGAGCGGGTCACCGTGCTGCGCGACGGCCGGGTCGTCCACAGTGGACCACTGGCGGAGCTGCCGCGGCTGGAACTGGTCTCGCTCATGCTCGGCCGGGAGGTCAGCAGGATCAGGGAAGAGGGCGTCACGGCGTTCGGTGAGGAGCACGACGTCGAGCGGGAACCCGTGCTGCGCGCGGAGAACCTGCGCGGGATGCGCAAGCTGCGGGACGTCTCGCTGAGCATCCGGCCGGGCGAGGTCGTGGGGCTGGCCGGGCTGCTCGGCTCCGGCCGCAGCGAGACCGCGCGAGCCCTGGTCGGCGCGTTCCCGCTCGACGGCGGGACCGTGGTGGTGGCGGGAAAGCCGCTGCGGCGCGGCCGGGTCGCGGCGGCGATGCGGGCCGGCGTGGCGCTGCTCGCCGAGGACCGCAAGACCGACGGCATCATTCCGAACCTGTCCGTGCGGGAGAACATCGCGCTCGCCGCGCTGCCGCGCCTGTCACCGTTCGGGCTCGTGTCGAAGTCCAAACAGGACCGGATCGTCCGCACGTTCATGGAACGCCTGCGCATCAAGGCGTCCAGCCCTGACCAGAAGGTCGCCGAGCTGTCGGGCGGCAACCAGCAGAAGGTGCTGCTCGCCCGGTGGCTCGCCACCGGCCCGCGCGTGCTGCTGCTGGACGAGCCGACCCGCGGCATCGACGTCGGGGCGAAGGCCGAGGTGCAGGCCCTCATCGACGAACTCGCACAGGAGGGACTGGGCGTGCTGCTGATCTCGTCCGAGCTGGACGAGCTGGTCGACGGCGCCGACCGGGTCGTCGTACTGCGCGACGGCAAGGTGGTCGACGAGCTGACCGGGGACGCCATCTCGGAGGACAACGTCCTGGCCTCGATCGCGGAGGGCGGTTCCGATGGCTAGCGCCACCCTCACCGCGCCGAACCGCGCCCGGACGGCAGCCTGGCTGCAGAACTACGGCGTGTACCTCGCGGTGGTCGTCCTGCTGCTGTTCAACGTCGTGTTCACCGACAACTTCGTGTCCGCCGCCAACTTCCGCACGCAGCTGGTGCAGGCCGCGCCGGTGTGCATCGTCGCGCTCGGCATGGCACTGGTGATCGGCACCGAGGGGATCGACCTGTCGGTCGGCTCGGTCATGTCGATCGCGGCCGCGCTGATCCCGCTCTACCTCGGGGCGGGACCCTTCACGGCCCTCCTGGTCGCCGTGCTCGCGGGCATCGTGTCGGGGCTGTTCAGCGGGGTGCTCGTGGCGTACCTGGGCATCCAGCCGATCATCGCCACGCTCGCGCTGCTGGTCGGCGGCCGCGGCCTGGCGCTGGTGATCGCCCACGGCCAGCTGGTCCAGCTGCACAACCAGGACTTCCTCGCGCTGGGCACGGGCGACGTGCTCGGCATCCCCACCATGGTCCTCGTGGCCGCCGTCGTCGCCGTGCTCGCCGGGCTGCTCGTGCAGCGCACGACGTTCGGCAGGCAGCTGGTCGCGATCGGCGGCAACCGGGCGGCGAGCACGCTGGCCGGGTTGCCGGTGCGGCGCGTGCTGGTCGGGGTCTACGTCGTGTCCGGGGCGCTGGCCGCGCTCGCCGGCGTGCTGTCCACGGCGCGCCTCGGCGCGAGCGACCCCAACGACCTGGGCCTGCTGATGGAGCTGTCCGCGATCACCGCGGTGGTCGTCGGCGGCACGCCGCTGACCGGCGGCCGGGTGCGGGTGCTCGGCACGGTGTTCGGGGCGCTGCTCATGCAGCTCGTGCACGCCACCCTGATCAAGCACGACCTGCCGGACTCGACCGCGCAGATGGTCCAGGCGGCCATCATCGTCGTCGCGGTCTACGTCGCGCGAGAGCGGAGCAGCCGATGACCGCACCGTCCGCACTGTCCGCCCCCTCCGCCCGTAACGCGGCGTTCGCCGGGGTGTTGCAGCGCCAGGGCGCCGCCGTGGTGCTCGTCCTCGGGATCGTCGTGGCGTGGTTCGCGTTCCCCCGCTTCGGGTCCGCGGACAACCTGCGTGACCTCGCGCTGCAGAGCTCGTTCCTCGCGGTGATCGCGCTCGGCATGACGTTCGTGATCATCTCCGGCGGTATCGACCTGTCGGTCGGGTCGGTGTACGCGCTCGGCGGCGTGCTGGCCGCGTACGGCAGCCGGTACGGGCTCGTCGTGGCGATCCTGCTGCCGCTCGTGGTGTGCTCGCTGATCGGGCTCGTCAACGGGTTGCTCATCGCGCGCACCGGCATGGCGCCGTTCATCGTCACGCTCGCCTCGCTGCTGTTCGCCCGCGGCCTGCTGCTCGCGATCACCAGCGAGGGCTCGACGACGTACAAAGTGGACGGTGGCTCGGCGTTCCTGCAACTGGGACAGGGCACGATCCTCGGGATCGGCGTGCCGGTGTGGATCGCGCTGGTGCTGTTCGCGCTCGGCGGGGTCCTGCTGCGGCGGACCCGGTTCGGGCAGGCGGTGTTCGCCCTCGGCGGCGCGGAGCAGTCGGCCGTCCTCATGGGACTGCCGGTGGCCCGCACGAAGATCACGCTCTACACGCTCAGCGGCGCGCTCGCCGGGGTGGCCGGCCTGCTCACCGCCGCGTACCTGCAGTCGGGCGTGACCGTGCTCGGCGTCGGCACCGAGCTGGACGCGATCTCGGTGGTCGTCATCGGCGGCACCCTGCTGACCGGCGGGGCCGGCACCGTCGTGGGCACGCTGGTCGGGGTGCTGCTGCGCACGCTGATCCAGAACGTGATCAACCAGGTCGGCACCCTGGACTCCAACTACCAGACCGTGGTGAGCGGCGCGTTCCTGCTCGTCGTGGTCATCGTCCAGCGACTGCTCGCACGCCGTCGCTCCTGAATCTCCTGCACGTCAATTGGAGGAGGTAACCCCGTAATGTCCCGTCCCCGCTGGGCGGCGCTGGTGGCCGCGATCGCCGCCGCCGTGCTCGGGCTCGCGGTCCCCGCCGCGAGTGCCGCGCCCACCCCGCAATGGCAACGACTCACACCCCCACTGACCACACCCTGGACCAACCAGGTCTCGCCGACCAACGCGCTGCCGGAGTACCCGCGCCCGCAGCTGACGCGGGACCGCTGGCAGAACCTCAACGGCGTCTGGGAGTTCGCCAAGGCCGACCCCGGCCAGGCGGCACCCGTCGGGAAGAGCCTGCCCGAACGCATCCTCGTGCCGTATCCCGTGGAGTCCGCGCTGTCGGGCATCATGCGGCACGAGACGCAGATGTGGTACCGGCGCACGTTCCAGGTGCCGCGTGACTGGCAGGTCGGCCGCGGCCAGCGCCTGCTGCTGCACTTCCAGGCCGTGGACTACGACGCGACGATCATCGTCAACGGCCGCACCGTCGCCCACCACACCGGCGGTTACGACGCGTTCACCGTGGACGTCACCGACGCGCTGACCACGAACCGTGACCAGGAGATCGTCGTCGGCGTCACCGACCCGAACGACCAGGGCGGCCAGCCGCTGGGCAAGCAGCGCACCCCCGGTGACGGCATCTTCTACACGCCCACCTCCGGCATCTGGCAGACCGTGTGGATGGAGCCGGTGGCCTCCGCGCACATCGACCGGCTCGACCTCACCCCGGACCTGGCCACCAGCTCGGTCACCGTCAACGCGGTGGTCGGCGGACCGGTGCGCCAGCGCGTGGAAGCCACGGCGTACGACCACGGGCGCGTCGTCGGGCACGTCAGCGGCGACGCGAACCAGCCGTTGAAGCTGACGCTGCGCAACCCGCACCTGTGGTCACCGGACGACCCGTTCCTCTACGACATCAAGGTGAAGCTGTCCGGCGGCGACGAGGTCGGCTCCTACTTCGGCATGCGCTCGATCAGCGTGGGCAAGACCGCCGACGGCAAGGAACGGATGCTGCTCAACGGCAAGTTCGTGATGCAGATCGGCCCGCTGGACCAGGGTTTCTGGCCCGACGGCATCTACACCGCGCCCACCGACGCGGCGCTGAAGTACGACCTGGAGCAGGAGAAGGCGCTCGGCTTCAACATGGTGCGCAAGCACATCAAGGTGGAGCCGGACCGCTGGTACTACTACGCCGACAAGCTCGGGCTGCTGGTGTGGCAGGACATGCCGGCGATGAAGGACGACATCGAGCCGTCCCCGGCCTCGCAGGTCAACTTCGAGTCGGAGCTGCACCGGATGATCGATCAGCACTCGAGCTTCCCGTCGATCGTCACGTGGGTGCCGTTCAACGAGGGCTGGGGCGACTACGACGTGGGCCGCATCGCCGACGAGGTCAAGTCCTGGGACCCGACGCGGCTCGTGGACGCCGAGTCCGGCGTGAACTGCTGCCGGTCCGAACCGGACAGCGGGCGCGGTGACATCTACGACGACCACACCTACACCGGTCCCGGCACCCCGATGCAGACCGGTACGCGGGCCGCGGTCGACGGCGAGTACGGCGGGCTCGGGCTGAAGGTCGACGGCCACCAGTTCGACCCGTCGGGCAGCTTCGCCTACGAGATGGAACCGGACAGCGCCACGCTCACCGCGCGTTACGCCCAGCTGCAGCAACGGTTGTTGCTCGTCGCCCAGCAGTGTGGCGTGTCCGCCGGGGTGTACACGCAGACGACCGACGTCGAAAAGGAGGTCAACGGCTTCCTCACCTACGACCGGCAGGTGAAGAAGATGGACTTCGCGGCCGTGCGGGCGGCGAACCTCGCGGTGATCAAGGGCGCGACGGGGCAGCCGGCGGCCGGTCCGCAGGTGCCCGCCGGAACGCCGGGCATCGACGGCATCGCGGCGTACCCGTTCGACGAGAACACCGGCACGGTCGCGCAGGACGCCGTCGGCGACCACGACGCGACGCTCGTCGGCGGGGCGTCGTGGACCGCGGGCAAGAGCGGTTCCGCCTTGGCCACCAACGGTTCCGGCCAGTACGCCGACACCGGCGCGGCGCTGCTCAACACCGAGGGCAGCTACAGCGTGGCGGCGTGGGTGAAGTTCAACTCCGTCGGCGACGGCTTCCAGACCGTGGTGAGCCAGGACGGCGGGGACCACAGCGCGTTCTACCTGCAGTACTCGGGCGCGGACCACAAGCTGGCGTTCAGCTTCGTGGGCACGCGGGCGCTGGCGTCCGTCACGCCGGAGCCGAACCGCTGGTACCACCTCGTCGGCGTGCGGGACGCGGCGTCGGGCACGCTCAAGCTGTACGTCGACGGCCAGCAGGCGGCGACGAAGAGCGTGTGCCTCGGCGAGGCGTCCACCGGGCACACCGTGATCGGCCGCGGGCAGTACGGCGGCAACCCGGTCGACTACCTCGACGGGGCGGTGGACCAGGTGCACCTGTACGACCGCGCACTGTCCGACGCGGACGTGGCCGCGTTGTACAGCAGCGGCAAGTAGTCCAGTAGAGACGGAGGCCGTGCCCTGCGGGGCGCGGCCTCCGTCCCTTTTTCACCCGGAGGTGGGGCGCGAGGAGGTGCGGGGGCGGGTACGCCAGGAGTACGGGAGGGAGGTCCGGCATGGGTACGGACAGCTACACGGTTTTCCTGGTGGTCGGCATCCTCATGGCCGCGGTCGACGGCCAGATCATCTACCGCAGCGGGCGCGGCTACCTCGACCAGGAGCGCGAGGACCCGGGGGCGGCGTCGGCGATGACGGTGCTCATCACGGCGCTGTTCCACCTCGTCGTGCTCGGGGCGCTGGCGCTGATCTCCACGGTGCACTTCCCGGGCGGCGACTCGATGCCCGCGATCATGGGGCGGCTCGGCGTGTACCTGCTCACGCTGGCGGTCGCGCACGCCATCACGCTGGGCGTGTTCGCGCGGCGCCGGGAGGAGCGGGTGGTCGAGGACCTCAACGCCCGCACGGCGCTGATCAACGGCGCGGCGGCGGTGCCCGACCCGCGGGCGCGGGAGTCGGAGGTGGACGCGGAACTCCGCGAGCCGACGACCACGCCGGTGCCGGGACAGGAGGGCCGCCAGCCGAAGGTGAGCCCGAACCTCGAACAGCGGGGCCCGTACTCGACGGGGCAGTTCTGACGGGACTGCCGCTTCGGCGGGTTCCGGTGGGGCGCAAGGGTTGTGCCCCACCGGCCGCCGTCAGTGGTAGCCCGGCGATGCCACCGGCCGCACCTCGACCCCACCGCGGACCGTACCCAGGTTCGTCAGCGTCACCTGCTCCAGGCCGTTCCCCGCGCCGCCGTCGCTCGTCACCGCCAGTGCGAGCGTATTGCGGCCGGACGGGTCGAGGATCCCCGTGGGGAGCACGAAAGTGTGTTGCGGCCCGACGTCCGCGACGTACTGGCCCAGGTTCCACCCGTTGAGGAACACCAGCACCCGGTAATGTCCTCCCGAACGCGGCACCGACGGGTCGCCGATCGTCAGCCCCAGCGAGGCGTCCTCGCCGCGGGGCACGCCGAGGTCGAACGTCGTGCGGTACCACGTGGTGCCCGGCGCGGCCGAGGCAGTGGGCACCGTCGCGTCCGCCCACGACGCGTCCGGATAGCCGGGCAGCGTCCAGCCTTCGCGTTCGCCCGCCAGGCCGCCGTTGTTCAGCGGCCCGCGCACGGGATCCGGGACCCCGCCCTGGATGCGCCACGTCGCGGCGACCGAAGCGGAGATCAGCCCGCGCCCCTCCTTGTGGGCGTCGTTCACCCCGCCGTCCTCGTTGTGCGAGTCGTCGCGCACCATCACCGACAGCACGTGCGGGCCGTCGCCACGCAGCTCCGGCGGCACCGCGAACGTCGCCGTGCCCGTCGTCGGCGGCGACGAGACCCCGGTGGGCAGCACGTTCTGCCCCAGGTACCGCCCGTCCAGCCAGGCCTGCACCATCCCGGCGCCCCCACCGCCGTACGTGAGCGACACCTGCTCACCCGTCGTGCCCGTGTAGCGCCCGCGGTACCAGACGTCGCCGGTGTGGAAGCCGTAGTCGTCCGCGGTGAGGACCGGCTGCCCGGACGGCGGCGGCGTGGTGCTGTTCGTGCTGGTGTGATCGGCCACCTGCCACGCGCTGTCGTCGTACGCGGGCGCCGACTCGGGTGAGCCGGGCGCCGACTTCCAGCCGGTCAGCGCGGGCAGCGAGACCGGCTGCGCCCCGGGCAACCGCACGAGGGCCTGCCTGCTGCCGGACGGCGTGGGCACGGTCGGCACCCACCGCCCGTTCCACAGCACGATCGCGCCGGGCCCGAACACCTCCAGGCCACTGGCCTCGCGCGTGTCGCCGGTCAACGCCAGCACCGGGCCCTGGGACGACGCGGTCCGCACCAGTTCGGGCCCGCGGACCAGCACCGGCCCGGCCGAGGTGTCCTGGCGCCAGAACGTGTCCGCGGTCGCGTCGTCCGCCAGGAGCAGCGTGACCGGTGCCCGCCCGCCCCCGCTGATCCGCACCCGCGCGAGACCCTGGTGGACGTAGTCGAGCCGCAGGTCGCCGCCGTTCCACGTCACCTGCACGTTCCCGGACAGCACGTCGACGCGCGGACGCTGCGCGTACCGCAGGACGGTCTCGCCGGACTCGCCCGGCCGCCCGTGCAGCAGCACCGTTCCGTCCACGGCGGTCATGATCTCCGACGTCGAGTACACCAGGTGCTGGCCCGCGAGGTCGAAGTCCGCCACGAGCTGCTTGGCGTCCTGCCCGTTCAGCCGCGACGAGACCGTGTAGTTTCCGTCGCTTGTGGACACCGGGAACGTGAACGTGTCGTCCGTCGTCAGGTTCGACGGGTTGTGCACGGGGATGTAGAAGTGCGTTCCCGTGTCCGGGTTGACGTTGTGGTACACCTTCACCGCGGGCGAGGACGGCGTGACCGGGTCGCCTTTGTCCACTTTGGTCACCGGCGGCACGGCCTGCAGGAAGTAGCCCAGCTCCTTCATCGTCGCCGCCTTGGGCCGCAGCTGCCTCGCCTCGTCGATCGCGGCGCCGTAGTCGTAGGAGCTGTACACCACGGGCGCGGGCAGCCAGCCCCACGACGTGCCGCCGAAGGTCATGTAGAAGTTCTGCACCGTCAGCCGGTTCGCGATGTTCGTGCCGTAGAACACCCGCTCGTAGCCCGGGCCCTGCCGCACGGCGGTGCACGGGTACGTCCCGTTGCTGCCCCAGTAGTCGAACCAGCCGCCGCCGAACTCGGCCGCGAAACCCGGCGTGTTCGGCGACGCGCTCGCGCCGCCCTTCGCCCCGCCGGGGCCGTAGATGCCCCAGTCCGGCGCGACGCTCGGGCTGCCCGGCGTCGCGTCCGTGTGGCAGGTGCCGCCGGGGTAGCCGTCGAAGGCGTACAGGTCCACCTTGCCCGGCACGGTTCCCGGCACCCCGGAGTTCGCGGGCACCCAGATCCCGTTGCGGCCCTTGTCGTTGTGGAAGATCGGGACGCTGATCCCGTCGGCCCGCACCTTGTCGTAGAGGTGGGCGAGGTAGTTCTGCTGCGAGGTGCCGGTGGCGGCCAGCTCGTTCTCGATCTGGTACAGGATCACCGGCCCGGTGCCGTCGGTGAACTGGTGCCGCGCCAGGATCTCATCGATGTGCCCGAGCCACTCGTCGGCGGCCGCCAGGTAGTCCGGCGCGTCGCTGCGGGCCCGACCGTCCTGTGTGGACAGCCAGCCGGGGAAGCCGCCCCCGGTGACCTCCGCGTTGATGTACGGTCCGGGCCGCGCGATCACGTAGAGACCTGCCTGCTGCGCGAGGTCGAGCACGCGGTCCATGTCCCGCACGCCGGTGAAGTCGTAGACGCCGGGCGCGGGGGAGTGGTAGTTCCAGTCGAAGTAGATCGAGACCGCGTTGTAGCCGCTGGCCTTCATCTTCTGCAGCACGTCCAGCCACAGGTCCGGGCTCGGCAGCCGGTAGGGGTGGAACTCGCCGGACCAGAGGAACTGCCGGTGCCCGTCCAGCAGGACCGAGTACTGGTCGAAGCTCACCTGGTGCCGCGGTGGCCGGGCCGCGTGTGCGGCCGGTGCCGGTGCCACGGCGAGCGCGACCGTGGTGAGCGCGGCGAGCAGGAGCGCGAGCAGGCGTCGGAACCTCACGGTGCCTCCTGGGGCGCGACGGCGAGCAGCGAGATGATCGCGAGGCCGCGCTGGGCGGCGTCGTTGGTGGCGAAGTCGCCCTTGGGGATCTCCTCGATGCCGGTGCCCGCCACGGGAACGGGCGCGGGCCACGGCTGCCCGGCCGGATCCGAGGTGAACTGGTCCCAGCCGCGCTTGCGCAGCGCCGGGTCGCCGAGCTGCTCACCCGCCCAGGCGGTGACGCGGGAGTAGATCGTCTTGAACACCTGCGGATTGAAGTCCCGGCCGTAGCGGGCAATCTTCTCCGCCGACGGCGCCTGCACGTAGCGGGCGAAGTCCAGGTAGGTCCGCCGGAACTCGGGCACGTCGACCAGGTCCAGCGCCTCCCACAGGATCTGCTCGCCGAGGAACGCCATCGCCAGGTTGTAGCCGCCGTCGAAGTCGCCCTTGCCCAGGTTCACCAGGTGCCCGGTCGCGGGGTCGAAGCCCACGGCACCGCCGGCCTCGCCGGTGAACAGCCCGGCCGGGAAGGTCGCGATGTCCCGCATCCCGGTGACGATCCGGTCGCGCCAGCGCACGTCACCGGTGCGTTCCCACTCGGTGAGCCAGTTGCTCACGAGCGCGTACCAGTCCGGCCCGATGCGGACGCGGGCCGGGGCCGCCGTCTGGGGCGGGAGTACCTCGCGCAGCGGGTCCACTGTGCGCAGTGTCTCGTCGGCCTGCAGCGACGCGCGGATCAGGTCGCCCAGCAGCTCGTCCGCGGTGAGGTAGTAGCAGAACCGTTTGGTGAAGGATTCGCCGACGCGGGCCTCCTTCGCGCCGTCGCCCCAGTGCACCACCGCGTGCCGCGAACCCAGCCCGGCGAACCGGCCACTGTGGTGGGTGTCCACTTCGGACACGTGCTGCGTCATGGCGCGGGCGAGCCGGAACGTCCGCGGGTCACCGGAGCGCAGGAACGCGTACCACAGCAGCGCGTCGGTGCCGAGCTCCGCGTTGTCCCACGCGTAGCCGCCGACGTCGTAACGCCACTCGTGACGGTCGGCGTCGTAGGTGTGCATCACGTCGCCGTAGTGCCAGAAGCCGTACCACTCCCGCTGGTCGGCCTGCCCAGCGTAGAAGGCGACGTCGCGGTCGATCGAGTCCTCCAGCGCGGCCCGCGCCGGGGTGCTGCGGTCGCGCAGACTCCAGCGGCCGAACACCCCGGCGGCGTGGTAGGTCTCCGGTGCCGCCACGAGCTGCGGGGGAGCGGTCTGCGTGGTCGACAGTGCGGCGATGGTGGCACGGGCCGGGGTCGCCGCCAGCGCCCACAGGGTCATCTCCGTGGAGCGGACCATGCCCTGCGGGGTGGCGAATCCCGCTTGGACGTCCTCATAAGACAGATCGAGCCCGTGCGCGACGGTGTCGTAGGTCCGCAGGTCCATGGCCGGGGCCAGCGGCGAGTACGACCAGAGCGTGACGGTGGCGGTGCCACTCGCCGCGTCCCGGACGTCCAGCGACCGCGGAAAGCGCTGCCAGAAGTCGCGCATCCCGAAGCCCAGCCCACCGCTCACGCCGCCCGCGTACCCGAAACCGGACGCGCGATCCCCGCGGCCGGCGTGCTTGAGCCAGCTGCTCCGCCCGCTGGTGCGCTTCCACACCGCGTAGTGCCGGGACGACTCCTGGAACAGCGTGAAGTCGTTCCACAGCGCCAGCTGCTGGTAGCCGTCGCGGACCTGCTGGCTCCATTCGGCGACGGGCGGGGTGGCGGTGCCGTCGACCTGCGCCTTGCGCACGGCCGCACCGGGGTCGCGCCGCAGCCCGGTGAGCACCCGGACCGGCTCGCCCCACACTCCACCCGAGACGGTGCCGAAACGGATGTGCCGGTTGTGCGGCTCGTCGGTCATCGGCACCGAGAGCCGCAGCCCGAGCCCGCGCACGAAGTCCCGGTTCTCGTCGGCGTCCCAGAGGAAGCTGTGCACCAGGCGAATCGATTCGGCACCCTCACCGAGATAGATCCGCAGCGTCCACGGCAGGATCGCGCGGCCACCGTGGCGGTAGCGGCCGGTCGCCTTCACCACCGCCCGCACCGGTCCGGACTGCTCGACCTCGACGTGCTCCACCACCCCAGTCCAGTCCTCGGGGCGGCCGTCGTCCGGCTGGTCCTGCAGGCGCAGCACGAGCGTCCCGTCCTGCGCGGTGACGCGAGTTCCCCGCCGCAGCGACCGCAGAACCGTGGTACCACCGGTCGCGACCCGGACCTCGACGGTGCCGTTGGCGAGCACGACGTCCTGACCCGCGCGGCGCACCGTGACGGGCGCCGCGGGCGCTGCCGGTTTTCCCGCGGTGAGGCGGAAAGTGGCCGCACGGGCGCCTTCGGACACCGCGTGCCCGGACCACTTGACCGTCCCGTCGGGCCAGCACGCCAGCGGCCAGGACTGCACCGGAACGGGCGTGCCGTCGCCCGCGGTCAGCGCCAGCGCGGTGTCCTTCGCGAGCACCCCGCGCGGCCACGGCACGCCGAACGCGCTGCCCGTGCTCGCCGCGGGCGGCCCGTCGAGCCAGTGCAGATCCACGGAAGCGCTTTCCGCCGCGCCGGCCGGAAGGTCCAGCTGCGACAACACCGCGGTGGCGGCCACGCCACCGAGAAAACCACGTCGGCTGACCGGGAACTTCGAGGACATCCTTGGCCTCCGCTCTCCAGAGGTGCGCGGGCCGGACGCGGACCGAAACGATTCAAGCTCCGGCCGGGAGGCGTTGTCAAGGCTCGCGGGAAAGCGCTATCCCGATTCCGCCGTACGGCCTACCGGGAAAACGCGTTCCAGCAGGTCAGCGCGTTATGCGTGGACACAGGGTTGACGTCGTCGAAGCGGCCGCCCTACCGTTCGGCCACACCGATTCGACGACGACCGGTAGCCGGCCGGCACACGGCCGCCGAAGGGAGCACTGCGATGGGCGGACGGGGTTTCCGGCTGGGGAGCAGGGGGCTGGCCGCGGCGCTCGTGCTGGCGCTGGCCGGTCCGCTCGCCGCGTGCGGCGGTGGTGCCGGCAGCGGCGGGCAGACCACGATCCGGTTCGTCTGGTGGGGCAACGAGGACCGGGCCAAGGCCACCAACGCCGCGGTGCAGAAGTTCATGGCCGCCAACCCCGGCATCAAGGTGGAGACCGAGTACGGCGCCTACGACGCGTACCTGCAGAAGCTGTCCACGCAGGTCGCCGGCGGTGCCGCGCCGGATCTGATCCAGCTCGACCGCGCGACGCTCGGCGAGTACCAGCACCGGCACGCGCTCGCGGACCTCACCTCGTCGGTCGGCAAGGAGCTCGACGTCAGCCAGGTGGCGCCGGAACTGCTCGCCGGCGGCAAGATCGACGGCGCCCAGTACTCGATCCCCGGCGGGCAGACCACCCAGATGGTCGCCTACGACCCCGCGGTGTTCGCCCGCGCCGGGGTCACCCCGCCCACCGGCCCGGGGCAGAACTGGACCTGGGAGCAGTTCGGTGACGCGATGGCCAGGATCGGCACCAGCGGCACGGCGGGCACCACCGACTTCGGCTGGGCGGTCGACTGGTTCGAGTCCTGGCTGCACCAGCACGGCAAGCAGCTCTACACCGACGACGGCGGGCTCGGTTTCACCGCCGCCGACCTGGCGCAGTTCTGGAACCTCACCGGCGGGCTGCGCCAGCGCGCCGCGGTCACCCCGGCCACGGTGACGACCAAAATGGACGGTTCAATGCAGAACTCCGGCCTGGTGACGAAGAAGTCCGCGTCGGAGATCAACTACGACTCCAGCCTCACCGCGTACCTGTCCTCCTACGGTCCCACGATCAAGGCCGCGCCGCTGCCCACGGACAGCGCCGAGTCTGGGATGGCCGCCATGCCGCCGGTGACGTTCGCGGTCACGCAGCGCTCCGCGCACAAGGACGCGGCGGTGCGGCTGCTGAACTTCCTGATCAACGACCCGGGTGCCGGGCAGGTGCTCGGCACCACCCGCGGCCTGCCGGCCAACCAGCAGATCCGGCGGCGCGTGTGCGCCGCGGCGCAGGGCGGTGACAAGGCGGTCTGCGACTACGAGGCCTCCGTCGCCGACCGGGCGCGCTCGGCCACCGGCCTGTGGCCCAGCGGCTCGGCCGCGGTGAAGCGCGACTTCCAGCGCACCTACGACGACGTGATCTTCGGCCGGATCAGCGTGGCCGACGGCGCCGCGCGCGTGGTCCAGTCGGCCCAGCAGTCGCTGAACAAGTGACCGTACCGGCCGCGCCGCGGGAAGGGAGGTGACCATGACCCACTCGGTGCTCAGCCCGCCCGCGCCGCCCGGCGACCGGGCCGTGGCCCCCGCCCGGCGGCCGCGCCGTGAGCGGCAGGGCGCGGCCTACCTGTTCCTGACCCCGTGGTTCGCCGGGGTGCTGCTGCTGACCCTCGGGCCGATGGTCGCGTCGCTGTACCTGTCGTTCACCGACTACGACCTGTTCGACCCGCCGCGGTGGGTCGGCTTCGGCAACTACGTCACCATGTTCACCGCCGACGACCGGTTCTGGCACGCGGTCGGCGTCACGGCGCGCTACGTGCTGCTGTCGGTGCCGCTCAAGCTGGTGCTGGCGCTCGCGGTGGCGCTGCTGCTGAACCGTGCCCGGCGCGGCACCGGGCTCTACCGTTCGGCGTTCTACGCCCCGTCGCTGCTCGGCGCGAGCGTGAGCGTGGCACTCGTCTGGCGCGCGATGTTCGCCACCGACGGCACGATGGACCGCGTTCTCGCCGCGTTCGGCATCCACACCGGCGGCTGGGTGGACCAGCCGCAGTACGCGCTGCTGACCGTGGTGGCGCTGGCGGTGTGGCAGTTCGGCGCGCCGATGGTGATCTTCCTCGCCGGGCTCAAGCAGGTGCCGCGGGAGCTGTACGAGGCGGCGGAGCTCGACGGGGCCGGTGCGATGCGGCGGTTCCGCTCGGTGACGCTGCCGATGCTCTCGCCGGTGCTGCTGTTCAACCTGGTGCTGGAGACCATCCACGCGTTCCAGGCGTTCACCGGCGCGTTCGTGGTGAGCAGCGGCCGCGGCGGGCCCAGCGACTCGACGCTGCTCTACACCATCTACCTCTACCAGCGCGGGTTCACCGACTTCCGGATGGGCTACGCGTCGGCGATGGCGTGGGTGCTGCTCGTGGCCGTCGCGATCATCACCGCCCTGCTCTTCCGCGGCGCCCGCAGGTTCGTGTTCTACGCGGGGGAGGAGGCGCGATGAACCGGACGAAACCGCTGCTGTGGCACGTGCTGATGGTCCTCATCCTGGTCGTGCTGCTGTACCCGGTCATCTGGCTGGTGTCCACGTCGTTCAAGCCCGCGGAGGAAGTGGTCTCGACGCTGGCGCTGCTGCCGTCGCACCCCACGGGCGGCAACTACGCCGAGGTGTTCAACGGTGTCGCGGGCTACGGCGTGTGGCACTACTTCGGCAACTCGCTGCTGGTCTCCGGCGGCGCGGTGCTCGGCAACGTGGTGTCCTGCGCGCTCGCCGGCTACGCCTTCGGGCGGCTGCACTTCCGGGGCCGCGGCCCGCTGTTCGCGTTCATGATCTCCACGATCATGCTGCCCCAGCACGTCGTGCTGATCCCGCAGTACGTCATCTTCCAGCAGCTGGGGATGGTCAACACGTTCTGGCCGCTGGTGCTGCCGAAGTTCCTGGCCACCGACGCGTTCTTCGTGTTCCTCATGGTGCAGTTCGTCCGGACGCTGCCGCGCGAGCTGGACGAGGCCGCCACCATCGACGGCTGCGGTCCACTTCGGACGTTCCGGTACGTGATCGCCCCGCTGCTGCGGCCCGCGATGATCACCACCGCGATCTTCACGTTCATCTGGACCTGGAACGACTTCTTCACGCAGCTGATCTACCTCAACGACCCGTCCACGTTCACCCTGCCGCTCGCGCTGCAGACCTTCGTGGACCAGACCACCCAGTCCGCGTTCGGGCCGATGTTCGCGATGTCGGTGCTCGCGCTGGTGCCGATCGGGCTGTTCTTCCTGGCCTTCCAGCGGTTCCTGGTGGACGGCGCCGCCACGACGGGGTTGCGCGGATGAACACCGTCCGCCCACTGGTGCTGCTGTCCGAGGTGCTGCTGATCGGCGTCCTCGTGACGGTGACGTCGCTGCCCCTGCTCACCGCCCCGGCCGCCGGTGCGGCGGGCGCGGTGCTGCTGACCGACCTCGTCCGCGCCGACCGGACCCCGTCGGTCGCCCGGTACCTGCGGTTGTTCGGGGCGGCGGTGCGGAACCCGCTCGCGGCGCTCGCCCCGCTCGGGCTGCTGGTCGTCGGCGGGCTGGACGTGCTCGCGGTGCTCGCCCGTGTGCCGGGCGGCCGCCCGTTCGGCTGGCTGCTGGGCGCCGTGCTGGCCACCGTGATCGTCGCGGGCCTGCGGACGGTGGTGTCCTGGGCGCCGGACCGGTCGTGGCGGGAAGCGGCCGCGCGGGGCGGCGAGCTGACGGTGCGGGACCCGCTGGGCAGCGCGATGCTCGCGGTGGCCGTGGTCGTGCTCGCCGTCGTCGTCACGCAGGCACCGGCGTTCGTCGTGATCGCTCCGGGCCTGCTCCTGCTCGCGGCGGTCGCCGTGCCCCGGCGGCTCGGATGACCCGGCGGGTGGTGCTCGCCGGGGCGGGCGGCTACGGCCGTTCGTACCTGCGGGAGATCGCGGAGCTGGAGCGGGCGGGGCTGGTGGAGCTCGCCGGGGTGTGCGAGATCGCCGAGCTGGACGAGGAGGCCCGGCGCCTGATCGGAAACCGGCCGGTCGCCGCGGATCTGCCCGCGCTGCTGGCCGCGACCCGGCCGGACCTCGGCGTCGTGGCCACGCCGATCCACACGCACGCCGAGCTGGCCGCCGCCGTGCTCGACGCCGGAGCGCACCTGATGCTCGAAAAGCCGCCCGGGCCGCTGCTGAGCAGCTGGCACGCGTTGCGGAAGGCGGTCGCCGACCGCGGGCTGGCCTGCCAGATCGGGTTCCAGAGCCTGGGTTCGGCCGCGGTGACGAGGCTCGCGGCCGCGGTCCGCGACGGGGAGCTGGGTTCGGTGCGCGGGATCGGCGTCTCCGGCGCCTGGTCGAGGACCGACGAGTACTACCGGCGGGCGCCGTGGGCGGGACGGCGGGTGCTCGACGGCCACCCGGTCGTCGACGGGGCGCTGACCAACCCCTTCGCCCACGCCGTCGCCACCGCGCTCGCGGTGGACGGCAGCACCGGCGTGGACGACGTGGTCTCGTGCGAGGTCGAGCTGTGGCGCTGCCGGGACATCGAGGCCGACGACACCTCGTGCCTGCGCCTGCGGACCGCCCGCGGCACCACGGTCGTGGTCGCGGTGACCCTGTGTGCCGAGCGGGAGTCCGAGCCGGTGCTGGTGGTGCACGGCAGCCGTGGCCGCGCGGAACTGGTCTACACCGAGGACCTGCTCACCATGGACGGCCACACGCGGCGGTACGAGCGGGTGTCCCCGCTGCGGAACCTGCTGGCACACCTGGACGACCCGTCTGTGGGATTACAGTCCGATGTGGACTCCACGGGTGGGTTCATGCGGGTGCTGGAGGCCGTGCGGACCGCGCCCGAGCCGTCCCGCGTGCCCGACGCGTACCTGCGGCGGGAGGGAGAGCGGGTGGTGCTGCCCGGGGTCGAGGCGCTGGTGACGCAGGCCGCCGAGCGGCTGGCGACCTTCCGGGAGCTGCGATGACGGCCCTGTTCGTGCACGGCATCGAGGTCGCCCGCTACGGCGAGGACGCCGACGACCCGGCGCGGGGCATCGTCGGCAGGCCCGCGCTCCACCCCGTCCGCACCCTGGGCGGGGCGGTGCTGACCGACGAGCACCCCGCCGACCACCCGTGGCACCGCGGCGCCGGGCTGGCACTGCCCGATGTGGACGGTGTGAACCTGTGGGGCGGACCGACCTATGTGGCCGGTCGCGGCTACGTCCCCGGCGAACTCGGTGTGGTGCGGGGTGAAGCACGCCTGGAATGCGGCGGAATCCGGGACGGGCTCACCTGGTGCGACGCGCGGGGCGGCGTCCTGCTGACCGAGGAACGCACGGTGCGCGCCCTGCCGTCCGACGGCGGCTGGACGCTGGACTGGCGCAGCGTGCTCACCGCCACCCGGCCCCTGCGGCTGGCGAGCCCCGGCAGCAACGGCCGGGCGGGTGCGGGCTACGGCGGGTTCTTCTGGCGCTTCCCCGCCGTGCCGCGGCCGGTGGTGTCCGTGCCCAACGGCGCCAGGGCGGACCGGCTGGCCGCGATCGGTCCGGAATGGTCGGTGACCCTGTCCCAGGTCACGGCGGACCCGTGGTTCGTGCGCACGAGCGAGTACTTCGGCGTCGGCTCCGCCCTGGCCTGGGACCGTCCGCTGCCGCTCACGCCCGGGCGGCCCCTCGTCGTGCACCTGCGTGCCGACGTGCGCGACCTACCGGGCGGGGGTGCTCTCCCGCAGGACCACCTCGCCGCGCGCCCGCCGCACCCGGGGCGGGGTGCCGGGCTCGCCGAGCACGAGGTTCAGCGCGGTCTCGCCGATACCGGCCAGGTCGATGCGGACCGTGGTGAGCCGGGGTACGACGTCGCGCAGGGTCGCGATGTCGTCGAACCCGGCCACCGCCATCCCGTCCGGCAACGCGATGCCGTGGTCGTGCAGCGCCGCCATCGCCCCGACCGCCATCACGTCGTTCACCGCGAACACGCACTGCACGTCCCGCTTCGCGGCCAGCAGCTCCTCCATCGCGCGGTAGCCGCCGTCGCGGGTGAACTCCCCGTGCACTACGTTCCGTTCGGCGAGCGTCACCCGGTGCTTCGCGAGCCCGGCGCGGAACCCGGCCAGCCTGTCCTGCGCGGTGACCAAAGTGGACGGTCCGGCGAGCACCGCGAAGCGCCGGTACCGCAGCCCCACCAGCGACTCCGCGAGCGCGTGCGCCCCGGCCCGGTTCTCCACCACCACGGTGTCCACGCCGAGCCTGCGCTGGGTCACGGCCGCCACCCGGCCGCCGCCCGCCTCGAACCGCTCGATCTCCTCGCGGAGCCGGTCCCGTGAGCCGCGGTCCGTCGTCCTGCTGCCGATCAGGACCACCGCCCGCGCCCGCTGCCGGCGGAAGGCCGCGACGTACTCGGCCTCGCGGTCCGGCCGGTGCCGGGTGCTGGACACGGCCACCACGAGCCCGGCCTTCTCCGCCTCGCTCATCACCCCGGACGCGACCGTCGAGAAGTACGGGTCGGCGATGTCGTGCACCACCACGCCCACCACGTTCAGCCGCCCGCGCACCATCGCCTGCGCGGCGGCGTTCGGCGTGTAGTTCAGCTCGGCCGCGGTGCTCAGCACGCGCTCCCGCAGCTCCGCCCCGACGACGCGTGTGCTGCCGTTGAGCACCCGGGATGCGGTGGCGGGGGAGACTCCCGCCGCTCTGGCCACGTCGAAGAGCGTCACGTCAGTGGTCACCCTGGCAGCGTACGTGATTCCCGGGGCCTCCCGGAAAACGCTTTCCCCCTCGGAGAGGATGTCATGAGCGAACGGCTCGGTGTCGCGATGAACGGAGTGACCGGCCGGATGGGGTATTTCCAGCACCTGCTGCGGTCGGTGCTCGCCATCCGGGAGCAGGGCGGGGTGCGCCTCTCCGACGGCCGCACGGTCCAGCTCGAACCGGTACTGGTGGGCCGTGACGAGACCAAGCTCGCCGACATCGCGCGACGGCACGGGATTTCCCGCTGGTCCACGGACCTGGCGGCCACGCTCGCCGATCCCGGCATCGACGTGTACTTCGACGCCCAGCTCACTCAGGTCCGCCAGAAGTCCGTCCTGGCCGCGATCGAGGCGGGCAAGCACGTCTACACCGAGAAACCGCTTTCCGAAAGCGTTTCCGGCGCGCTCGAACTGTCCCGGCGCGCGACCGCGGCCGGGATCAGGAACGGGGTCGTGCACGACAAGCTGTACCTGCCCGGGCTGCGCAAGCTCAAACGCCTCGTCGACGGCGGGTTCTTCGGCCGGATCCTGTCCGTGCGCGGGGAGTTCGGCTACTGGGTGTTCGAAGGGGACTGGCAGCCGGCCCAGCGTCCGTCGTGGAACTACCGCGCCGAGGACGGCGGCGGCATCGTGACGGACATGTTCTGCCACTGGAACTACGTGCTGGAGAACCTGTTCGCGCCCGTGGAGGCGGTCACCGCCAAGGCCGTCACGCACGTCGGCACCCGCTGGGACGAACAGGGCAGGCCGTACCGGGCGACCGCGGACGACGCGGCGTACGGCATCTTCGAGCTCGCGGGCGGGATCGTCGCGCAGATCAACTCCTCCTGGTGCGTGCGGGTCGACCGGGACGAGCTCGTCGAGTTCCAGGTGGACGGCACCGAGGGCAGCGCGGTGGCCGGGCTGCGCCACTGCCGCGTGCAGCACCGGTCCGCGACGCCGAAACCGGTGTGGAACCCGGATCTGCCCGCCGCGTACGACTTCCGCTCACTGTGGCAGGAGGTTCCGGACAACGAGGAGTTCGGCAACGGGTTCAAGGTGCAGTGGGAGGAGTTCGTGCGCCACGTGGTGGAGGGCGCGCCGTACTCCTACGACTTCCTGGCCGGGGCCCGCGGCATCCGGCTGGCGGAGGCGGGGCTGCGCTCGTCGGAGACGGGCCGCCGGGTCGAACTGGAGGAGCTGACGCTGTGAAATCACGCATCGCCTACGCCGCCGCGCACGTCGCCGCCGATCCGCAGGCGGACAACGCTCCCGGTGCGCCCGCCGTGGTCGACTGGGACTCGACGCTCGCGTTCCGGCGGCACCTGTGGTCCTGCGGGCTCGGCGTCGCCGAGGCGATGGACACCGCGCAGCGGGGGATGGGCCTGGACTGGGCGGCCACCCGCGAGCTGATCCGCCGTTCCGCGGCCGAAGCCGCCTCCTGCGGCGGTCTGATCGCCGCCGGCGCCGGAACCGACCACGCTCCGGAGGCGTCCACTGTGGACGAGGTGACCCGCGCCTACCTCGACCAGGTGGAGGTGGTGGAGACCGCGGGTGCGCGGGTGATCCTCATGGCCAGCAGGCAGCTCGCGCGGGTGGCGTCCGGTCCGGAGGACTACCACGAGGTGTACGGGAAGGTGCTCGGCCAGGTCGCGGAGCCGGTGATCCTGCACTGGCTCGGCCCGATGTTCGACCCGGCGCTCGCGGGCTACTGGGGCGCGAAAGACCTTGACCGGGCCACGGAGTCGCTCCTCGCGCTGATCCGCGCACATCCGGCCAAAGTGGACGGGGTGAAGGTGTCGCTGCTGGACGCCGGGCACGAAGTCCGGTTCCGCCGCGCGCTGCCACCGGGCGTGCGGCTGTACACCGGCGACGATTTCCACTACCCGGAGCTGATCCGCGGCGACGAGACAGGCCACAGCGACGCACTGCTCGGGGTGTTCGCCGCGATCGCCCCGGCGGCGTCGGCGGCGCTGGAGCGGCTCGACGCCGGTGACGTGGCGGGGTACGACCGGATCCTGGCACCCACGGTTCCCCTCGCACGGCACCTGTTCGCCGCGCCGACGTACTACTACAAGACCGGGATCGCCTTCCTGGCCTGGCTTTCCGGGCACCAGCGGGGGTTCACGATGGTCGGCGGGCTGCAGAGCGGCCGGTCCGCGGTCCACCTCGACCAGGCCTACCGGCTGGCCGGCGAGCTGGGGCTGCTGCCCGACCCCGACCTGGCCGCCGCCCGGATGGCGGCCTTCCGGACCGTGACGGGACTGGCGCGATGACGGGACTGGAACGACTTTCCCTCAACCAGATGACGACGAAGAACTGGTCCGTCGCCGAGGCGGTGGACGGCTGCGTGCGCGCGGGCGTGCCCGCGATCGGGCTGTGGCGCGAGCCGGTCGCCGAAACCGGGCTCGCGGCGGTGGCGAAACTGGTCGCCGACGCCGGTCTGCGCGTGTCCTCGCTGTGCCGCGGCGGCTTCCTCACCACCGGCGAGCCCGCGGCGCTCGACGACAACCGCCGCGCGATCGACGAAGCCGCCACGCTCGGCGCGCCGTGCCTGGTGCTGGTGGTCGGCGGCCTGCCGCCCGGCTCGAAGGACCTGCCCGGCGCCCGGCAGCGGGTGCTCGACGCCCTCGCCGAGCTGGCCCCGTACGCGGGTGAACGCGGGGTGCGGCTGGGGCTGGAGGCGCTGCACCCGATGTACTGCGCCGACCGCGCGGTGCTCTCGACCCTGCGCCAGGCGCTGGACTGGGCGGAGCGGTTTCCCGCCGCTCAGGTCGGGGTGGTGGTGGACACCTTCCACCTCTGGTGGGACCCGGAGGTCTTCGCCCAGATCGGGCGGGCGGGCGAGCGGATCGCGGCCTACCAGGTGTGCGACTTCCTGACCCCGCTGCCCGCCGACGTGCTGCTCGGCCGCGGCATGATGGGCGACGGCCACGTGGACTTCCGCCCGTTCACCGAGGCGGTGCACGCGGCCGGGTACCGCGGGGACATCGAGGTGGAACTGTTCAACGCCGACGTGTGGGCCACCCCCGGCGACGAGGTGCTGGCCACGATGAAGCGGCGGTTCGCGGAACTGGTGGTGTGACCGGGGTGCGGCACCGCGCCCGTTCCGGGAGCAGTGCCGCACGACCCGGTCAGACGTTGACCGGCATGCCGTTGAACCAGCCGCCCCAGCAGGACAGCGCCGCGCCTTCGCCGTTGTACAGGAGCGTCCCCCCGCCGCCGACGCACATGTCCACCGACACCGACGTGGGGGCGGCCGACGCCGTCCCGGTCACGCCCAGCAGAGTTCCCGTGGCCAGGGCGAAAGCAGCCACCGCTGTGGTAATCCGTCGCATTTCCCTTTCCTCCCTTGCTTTCCGGTGGCAAGGGAATACCCGGGCCTACCGGCAGCGGAAAACCGGTGCAACTCGGGTCCACCACGTCGGGTGACCCCCACCGGAGCCACAGCAGCCCCGGCAGGGTCCAGACCACGGGGATTTTCCCGCCGTGCCAAGCGGTTCCGGGCTCCGCGGTCACTCCACGCCGTGCAGCTCCCACCCTTCGGGCAGCCCGCGGACCTTCGCCACCTCGCGGTCGGCCTCCACGTGCACCGTCACCCCGCCCAGCCGCAGGTCCGTCAGGCTCAGCCGGCCCCAGCGGCCGGGCAGGTGCGGCCGCACCGTCAGGCTCCGCCGCGGCACGTGTGGTTCGAGCCCCAGGAACGCACGCACCAGCAGCAGCGGTGCCGCGCTGGCCCACGCCTGCGGTGAGCACGAGGTGGGGTAGGGGACCGGCGGGCTGAACTCGTCGCGGGAGAACCCGCAGAACAACTCCGGCAGGCGGCCGCCGAACGACGCCGCCGCGTCCAGCAGCCCCGTCGCCAGGCGCTGCGCGAGGTCCACCGCACCCGGCAGGTGCGCGTAGCGCAGCAGCCCGGCCACCGCGATCGCCGTGTCATGCGGCCACACCGAACCGTTGTGGTAGCTCATCGGGTTGTACGCGCCCATCGCCGACGACAGCGTCCGCAGCCCGAACCCGCTGTCCATCTCCTGGCCCGAAAGCCGTTCGACGAGCACCGCCGCGTGCTCGTCGGTCGCGATGCCCGACCAGAGGCAGTGCGCGGTGTTGCTGGTCAGCGCGTCGAGCGGCTGCTTGCGCCCGTCGAGCGCCACCGCGTACCAGCCCTGTTCGGGCAGCCAGAACGTCTCGGCGAACCGCGCGCGCAGCGTCTCCGCCCGTTCGCGGCACCGCGCCGCGGTCGCCGGGTCATTGAACGCCTCCGCCAGCTCCGCCCGCGCGACGTAGGCCGCGTAGGCGTAGCCCTGCACCTCGCACAGCGCTACCGGGGTGGTCGCGAGCCGCCCGGCCGCGTCGTTGATGCCGTCGAAGCTGTCCTTCCAGCCCTGGTTGAGCAGTCCCCGGTCGGTGGCCCGCCGGTACTCGACGAACCCGTCCCCGTCGCGGTCGCCGTACTCCTCCAGCCAGGCCAGGGCCGCGTCAGCGGCCGGCAGCAGCGCCCGCACCCCGGCCTCGTCGGCACCCCAGCGCCAGCACTCCGCCAGCAGCATCACGAACAGCGGCGTCGCGTCCACCGTGCCGTAGTAGTGGCTGCCGCCGAGCACCTGGTCGCTGTCCGGGCCCAGCCGCAGCTCGTGCAGGATCCGTCCCGGCTCCTCCTCGGTCAGCGGGTCGACCCGCTTGCCCTGCAACGCGGCGAGTGTTTCGAGCGTGCCGAGCGCGAGACCCACGTCGAGCGGGAGCGCCATCCACGCCGTGAGCAGGCTGTCCCGGCCGAACAACGTCATGAACCACGGCGCGCCCGCCGCGACGAACGGCCTGCCGTCCTGGCTGCTGTCGTGGATCTGCAACGCTCCCAGGTCGCTCTCGGTCCGGTGCAGCACCTGCGTGAGCACCGGGTCCTCCGCCGTGACGGCCGTGCTCACGTCCCGCCAGGCCCGGATCTTGCGGGCCGGGCCGCTGCGGTCCACCTCCTCACCGCGGTCGAACTGCGGCCGCACCCGGCGGTTTCCGACCGTGGGCTGCACGACGATCTCGGTGGACCACTCGCCGCGCGCGGGCACGACGACGCGCCAGTTCAGCACGCCCGGTCCCGCGAGCGGTTCCGCGCTCGCGCTGACCGACAGGCCGCGCGAACCGTCGGACCGGTCCCGCAGCAGCAGTTCCGACCCGGCGACCGTCGCGTCCGCGCCACCGTGCGCCGGACGGCCCTCCTTGACCGCGAACAGGTCGGAGAAATCCGCGTCGACGTGCAGGGTGAGTGTCGCGACGGTGTTCTCGCGACCCAGGTTCCGCAGCGTGATCGTCTCCCGCAGCCCGTCGCCGACGAGCCGTTCCCGCACGAGCAGCAGCGTGCTGTCCGCCTGGCCCGGCTTCGGGTTGCGGCGCAGCACGAACCGCGCCGCGAACGCCTCGGACGACAGCACCGACAGCGGGTGCGGGGGCTGCCCGTCGAGCCGCAGCTCCCACCGCGAGATCAGCCGCGCGTCGCGGAAGAACAACCCGTGCGAGGTGCCGGGGCGGATGTCCCCGCTGGTGTCGGACAGGCAGAACGTGCTGCCCTCGACGAGCGTGGCCGTGCCGCCCGCGGCGGTGACCGGCACCGGTTCCCCGGCGTTCAAGGCCGCGGGGGTCACGCCCGCTCTCCCGACGCCTGCAGCTGCGAACCGCCCGAGTCGAACCGGTTGTAGGCGCGGTCGAGCGCCGAGTCGAGCCCGGCGTAGTCGCGCCGCAGCGTGCTCACCTCGACGGCCCGCCGGTAGGCCCGCTCGTAGCCCGCGCCGAGGCCGCGCACGTCGAAGTGGGCGGCGACGTGCGCCCGGCACGCGGCGGGGTCGAGGTCGCGCACGTCGTGCAGCGCTCGCGGCAGCCCGGCCGGGTCGTCGAGGACCAGCCCGGTGACCCCGTCGACGACCACCTCGGGCACCGCGCCCGAGCGCAGCGCCACCACGGGGGTGCCACAGGCCATCGCTTCGATCATGACCATGCCGAACGGCTCCTCCCACTGGATGGGGAACAGCAGGCAGCGGGCGTTCGCGAGCAGCTCCCGCTTGGCGTCGGCGTCGGCGACGCCGAACACGTGGTCGGTCGCGGTGAGGCGGGGCTTGACCTCGCGCTCGAAGTACTCCTTCTCGACGGGCTCCGCGCACTTGCCCGCGAGCACGAGCCGCAGCCCGGCGGCGTGCGCGGCCTCCAGCGCCAGATGCGGCGCCTTGTCCGGGTGGAAGCGGCCGAGGAACAGCGCGTAGTCGTCCTTCTCGGCCCGGAACGGCCAGTCCGCGAGCCGCAGTCCGTTGTGGACGGTCGCGGTCCAGTTCAGACCCGGCGCCAGCTCGCGCTGCCGGTCGCTGATCGCCACCAGGTGCACGTCGTCGCCCAGCTCGCGGTAGTAGCGCTCCATGTCGGGGCCGACCGGCCCGTGCACGGTGACGACGGTGGGCACGCCGTACGCGGGCGCGTTGAGCGGCCCGGCCAGCGTGTGGTCGTGGACGACGTCGAGCCCCTCGGTCGCGGCGAGCCGCTGCACGGCCCGGCGCGCGGCGATGGCGTGCATGACCTCCGGGTAGGGCTCGCCCAGCAGCTCGGGGACCGTGCGGTCCCACACGGGGACGAAGCGGGCGCGGGTGCCGGGCCGGCCGGCCCCGACGAGGGTGACCGAGTGCCCGCGGGCGACGAGCGCGTCGGCGAGGTCGGCCACCACGGCCTCGACCCCGCCGTAGGCGTGGGGTGGGATGTCGAAGTAGGGCGGGACGACGAGGGCCACGCGCAACGGGCCGGTGTCGTCTGCCGGTCGCACGGCGGTGTGCGGAACAGGCCGGGCGTTCCACGCAGGACGGTGCGTGCTGCTCAAGCTGCCTCCTCAGCCGACTGTGTTCAGTTAGCACTCTCCCCTTTAGAGTGCTAACCCAGGAGGCGGGCCGGTGTCAAGATCGGGTGCCCGGCCTCCTCAGCCGAGGAGCTCCGGGCGCTGCCACTCCTGCCCGAGCACGTGGTGTGCCAGGAACGCGAGCACCGTCGAGTACCAGACCTTCACGTGGTTCGGCGTGAGGATCCAGTGGTTCTCGTCCGGGAAGTACAGGAACTTGTGCGGCGTGGTGCCGTCCTCGGCCGCCGAGCGGGACACCAGGTCCCACCACAGGCGCAGGCCCTCGCCGATCGGCACGCGGTAGTCCTTGTCGCCGTGGATGACGAGCATCGGGGTGGTGATGCGGTCCGCGAAGGCGTTCGGCGAGTTGCGCGCCGCCGCCTCCTGGGTCATGTCCCGCGTCCAGTAGTAGGCGGCGTCCGTGGTCGGGCCGAACTGGTCCATCGACCACAGCGAGGCGTGCGTGACGATCGCCCGGAAGCGGCCGGTGTGCCCGGCCACCCAGTTGGCCATGTAGCCGCCGAAAGAACCGCCCATCGCGGCCGCGCGCGTCTCGTCCACATCGGCCCGCTCGACCGCCGCGTCGGTGATCGCCATCAGGTCGGTGTAGGGCGCGCCGCCCCACTCGCCCCAGCCGCGCTGGATGAAGTCCAGGCCGTAGCCGGTCGAGATGGCCGGATCCGGCAGCAGCACGGCGTAGCCCTGGGCCACCGCGAGCCACGGGTTCCACCGCCACTGCCACGCGTTCCACGACCCCAGCGGGCCACCGTGGATCCACAGCAGCAGCGGCGCGGGCGAGCCGGGGCCCGCGTCGTGCGGCAGCGCCAGCCACGCCCGCAGTTTCGCGCCGTCCGCGGCCGTGGTGGTGACCTCCTCGACGCGGCCCGGCACCGTCACCTCCGGCACCGGCCCGGGCAGCGCCTCCACGGCACTCCCGTCCAGCGCCACCCGGTACGGCGCGGGCGGGCTGTCCACAAAGGACCGCAACGCGTACGCCCACCGGCCGTCCGGCGAGACCTGCACGTCGCTGAACGCGCCCCGCTCCGTCAGGCGCGTCACCTCGCCCGTGGTGGCGTCGACCCGCCACAGCGGCGCGTTCCCCTGGTCGTCGGCCGTCACGACCAGGGCACTGCCGTCCGGCAGCCACCGCGCGTCGTGCGGCCAGCGGTCCCAGCCCGCCGTGAGCGCTTGCGGCTCACCGCCGTCGGCGGGCAGCACGGCCAGCCAGGCGTCACCGGCCTTCGCCGGGGTGGACTTGGCCTGCACGACCACCGCGATCCGGCTGCCGTCGGGGGAGAAGCGCGGCTCGGTGTACTCGTGCCCGGCGTCGTCGGCCAGCACGCGGCGTTCACCGGTGGCGACGTCGATCGCGACGAGCGTGGAGCGCTGCGAACCGCCCGGCTCCGCCACCATCCACGACGCCGCGACCGTGCCGCCGTCCGGCGACACGTCCCACGTCGACTCGTCGTCGAGCGCGCGCCCGGCGTGCCCCGTCAGGTCACGCGGCTCGTCGCCCGGTTTCCCGGCCAGCAACCGGTTGCGCGCCGGGCCGAGGTCGTGGTCCCAGAACCGGACGGGGTACTCCTCGTGCAGGATCGCGGAGACCTTGCCGTCCTTGCGTTCCCGGCGCAGCTCGCGGTCCCGCTCCGCGTCGGCCGCCGAGGGCAGCATCGGCGAGGCGAACACCACCGTGCCCGCTTCACGCGCCACGACGACTCCGTGCACCCCGCCGGGTGGCGCCGCGAGCACCTCCGCGTCCCCGCCCGCCGCGGGCTGACGCCACAACGCGCGCGGCGCGTCGCCCTCCTCCTCGGCGTCGGGCACCGGCCGCGACGACACGAACAACAGGTCACCGTCCCGGGTGAACGCCGCGCCGGACTCGCCCTCCTTGCTGCGCGTCAACCTGCGTGCGGGACGCTCGCCCGCGGGGTCGACCTCCCACAGGGCGGAGGTGTACCTGGTCTTCCCCGCGTCGAGCGCGGACACGCCCACGACGAGGCGGCGCCCGTCCGGGGACAGGGCCAGCCCGGCCGCCCTGGGCAGCGCGACGTAGCCGTCGAGGTCGGTGAACGGATCTTCGGAAGTCACCCCGTCTTCCTACCACCCACCACCGACAGCCACGTCGGGTTTTCCCCAGGGCTTACGGCAGGGGCGCGCCCGCGCCGAGGCCCTTCGCCGCGGCGGCGGCCCGCACCGCGTCGATGACCAGCTGCAACGACGGGCGGCTCGCGCTCGACGTGCGGTGCGCGATCGACACCGTCCGCAGCACCGGCTCGGTGAGCGCCACGACGTCGAGGCCGGGCGGCCGCAGCGTCAGCCCCAGGTCCGACACCAGCGTCACGCCCAGCCCGGCGCCGACCATCGCCAGCGCGGTCGCCTGCTCGCCGACCTCGTGCACGATCCGCGGCTCGAACCCGTGCCGCTGGCACGCGAGCCGCACGGCGCGGCCGAAGTGCGACCGGGGCCCGGCGAGGATCCACGGGTGCTCGGCGAGCTCGATCATCCGCACGGTGCTCGCGGGCACCGTGCCCGCCGGAACCGCCGCGTGCATGCGTTCGACCGCGATCACGACCTTCGTCAGCGCCGGGTCCCACGGCATCGGGTAGTCGGAGTACTCGATGACGAAGGAGAAGTCGAGGCTGCCGTCGCGGACCGCGCCCGCGGTGTCCTCGGGCGCCAGCTCCTTGGTGCGGACCTCGATGCCCGGGTGCTCGGCGGCGAGCGCCGTGAGCGCGAACGGCAGCAGGCCCGACGCGACCGACGCCCACACCCCGGCGGTCAGCCGCGCGGTCACCCCGCCCTGGGCCTCCTCCAGTGCCATCGTGGCGCGCTCGGCGGCCTTGAGGATCTCCTCGGCGTGGTCGGTGAGCACCATGCCCAGCTCGGTCAGCTGCACCCGCCTGCCGAGCCGTTCGATGAGCTTCGCGCCGACGTCCCGTTCGAGCTGCGCGAGCTGTTGCGAGACGGCGGAGGCGGTGTAGTGCAGGGAGGCCGCGGCCGCGGTGACCGTGCCGCGGCGCCGCAGCTCCCGAAGCATCCGCAACCGGTGCAGCGAAAGCTCCATGGCGTCAAGGTTAAGTGGCCCCGCGCGGCTGTGCAGGAAGCGTGAACGGAACCGTGCATGATCCCTAACTGGACGCCCGGCCCACGCCGACCGCACTCTGGAGCCATCGGCCGGGCGGAGGCAGCCCGGGGTTCCCCAGTCGAGTGGCGCGCTGTCGCGTGCTGCCCTGCTGCGCCCGCCCGGCCCGGCGAACAGGGCGAGCGGCTGGGAAGGCGGGGTCGGATGACCACGATGCAGGACCCGGGGCAGAGCACGAGCGGTGAGCTCACGCCGCGGCGGACCGAGCCGTTGCTGCGGCTGACCTGGACCGACCCGGTGACGGGCGCACACGGCTACCTCGTCGTGCACACCCTGGTCTCCGGGCTCGCGACCGGCGGCACGCGGATGCGGGCCGGCTGCACGATCGGCGAGGTCGAGGACCTCGCGCGCGGCATGGCCGCCAAGACCGCGGCGTTCGACCTGCCCGTGGGCGGCGCGAAGGGCGGCATCGACTTCGACCCGAAGGACCCGCGCGCGGTGGGCGTCCTGGAACGGTTCTGCTCGGCGATGCGCCCGTGGCTCGACGACCACTGGGTGACGGCGGAGGACCTCGGCGTGCCGCAGCACCTCATCGACGAGGTCTTCGCGCGGCTGGGCCTGCAGCAGTCCTACCACGCGGCGATCAGCAGGGCCGCCGACCCGGAGCGCACGCTGCGCCGGGTGCGCGCGGGGCTCGCCACGCCCGTCCCCGGCGGCCTGCTGGGCGACGTGATCGGCGGATACGGCGTCGCGCAGGCGTGCTTCGGCGCGGCGAGCGCGTGGGGCTGGGTGCCGGGCGCGACGACGGTCGCGATCCAGGGCATCGGCACGATGGGCGGCGGTGCCGCGTGGTACCTGCACGAGGCGGGTCTGCGCGTGGTGGCGGTCGCCGACGCGGCGGGCACCCTGTACGACCCGGCGGGCCTCGACGTCCCGGCGCTGCTGGAGCTGCGCGACGAGTTCGGCGAGATCGACCGCTCCCGCGTGCCGGCGGGCGTCGAGCGGCTGCCGCGGGGTGCCGTGATCGGGGTCGAGGCGGACATCCTCGTGCCCGCGGCCATCTCGTACGCGATCACGCCGGACAACACGGTCGACGTGCGGGCGAAGGTCGTCGTGGAGGCGGCGAACGCGGCCACCACCCCGGAGGCGGAGGCCATGCTCGCCGCGCGGGGGATTCCGGTGATCCCGGACTTCGTGGCGAACGCGGGCGCGGCGGCGTGGGCGTGGTGGCTGCTGCTGGGACACGTGGGCGCCGACCCGGAGGACTCGTTCCGGCGGCTGCGCACGGAGATGCGGGCGAAGGTGGCGCTGCTGCTGGAGCGGTGGATCACCGCCGGCGTGACCCCGCGCTCGACGGCGGGGGAGCTGGCGGCGGTGGCGCGCACCGACCAGGAGGTCGTCATCCCGTAGTTCAGTGCCATGAGACGCTGGACACGTGCTGGAACTGGCGGAGGCCGCCGCGGCGGGGGAGCTGCTGGAGGCACAGCCGCGCCGGGTGCGCCGGGAACTCGGCATCGCCACGGCACACCTCGGTGGCGGCGTGGTGACGGCGGTACGAGCGGACCCGACGCGTTACTGGAGCAGGGCGGTCGGTCTCGGCTTCGCCGGTCCGGTCACCCGCGCGGTGGTCGGAGAGATCACCGCGTTCTGGCGGGCTCAGGGCGTTCCGCAAGGGAGGATCCAGCTGGCGCCCGAGGTCGTCCCGGACGACATGGCGGAGATCGTCGCCGCGCAGGCGCTCGCACCCGGGCCCGTGGCGTTGAAACTGGCCGGGCGGGCCGAGGACGTGCCACCGGCCAGGACCGCCTTGCGCGTCACCGAGATCGCACCGCGAGAGGCCGGCGCTTGGTCGGCGGCGGTGTGCGCCGCCTACGAGCTGCCGGAAGTGCTCGCCCCGCTGTGGGCTCCGGCGGCGGGACACCCGCGGTTCGTGGCACTGGGGGCCTGGGACGGGCGCGAGCTGGTGGCCGGTGCTCTCCTGCACGTCTCGGGCGAGATGGGCGAGCTGGCCGGTGCCGCCACACTTCCGGGTCACCGTGGTCGCGGAGCGCAGTCGGCCCTGCTGGCGGCGCGGGCCGCGGCGTCCGGGAGTCGTTCCCTGGTGGCGGAGACCGGAGCTGAGCCCGGGAACCGGTCGCTGCGGAACCTGCGGCGTGCGGGCCTGCGGGTGCGCTACGAGCGGCCGAGCTGGATCTGGCGCTGCTGAGATCTCAGGCGATGGCCGGGCAGCCCTTGACGTGGTCGTCCACCACGCCCGTCGCCTGGAGGTAGGAGTACACGATCGTCGTGCCGACGAACGTGAAGCCGCGGCGTTTGAGGTCCTTCGAGACGCGGTCGGACAGCTCGGTGCTCGGCGGCAGGGGTTCGGCCGGCGGCCGGTGGGTGACCACCGGGGTGCCGTCCACCCACTGCCACAGGTAGGCGTCGAACGTCCCGAACTCCTCGCGCACGGCCAGGAACGCCCGCGCGTTCTTCACCGTCGACTCGATCTTCAGCCGGTTGCGCACGATGCCCGGATCGGCGCGCAGCTCGTCGAGCTTCGCCTGGCCGTAGCCCGCGATCCGGTGGAAGTCGAAGCCGTCGAGCGCGCGGCGGTAGTTCTCCCGCTTGTTCAGCACGGTCGACCACGACAGCCCGGCCTGGGCGCCTTCGAGCAGCAGCAGCTCGAACAGGTACCGGTCGTCGTGGTTCGGGCGGCCCCACTCGGTGTCGTGGTAGGCGGTCATCAGCTCCGAGCCCAGTGACCAGGCGCAACGGCTCACCCGGCGAGGTTAGCAGGACTCAGCGCGGCGCCTTCGGCATGATCACCCACAACACCAGGTAGACGAGGAACTGCGGCCCGGGCAGCAGGCAGGAGACCACGAACAGCAGCCGCATGGTCGTGGGCCGCCACCCGATGCGCTCGGCGAGCCCGGCGCACACGCCGGCGATGACGCGGTCGGTGCGGGAACGGGCGAGTGTCGTCGTGTTCGGCATGACTCCACGATCCCGGCCGCCGGACGACGGCGCATCCGGAACTCCCCGGAGGACGCCCCGGATCTTCGCCTCGGGGCACGCGGCTTGCCGGGGCCGGAAAACGCCGCCCGCGAGGAAGCGCCGGAATGCCCGGATCCCGACCAAAGTCGGGCCGCGGCGGGTGGTCCAGTCCAAAGTATTGACCGGAACCATTGGTCTAGTCCACATTACGGGAAAGCCTTCCGATTCCGAGGAGGACCCCGTGCATCCCCGAAAACTCGCCTCGACCCTCGCCGCCGCGGCGGTGGTCGCCGGCACCGCCCTCACGCTCGTCACGCACGCCGGCGCGTCCGCCGCCGTGGGCACCGCCGCGCTTGCCAGCAACTGGTACGCCTCCGCGCCCTACCTGATGCCGCAGAGCAACAACCCGCCCGACCCGACGACCGTCATGGCCGCCACCGGGCAGAAGGCCTTCCAGCTCGCCTTCATCCTCGCCCCCAACGGCGGCGGCTGCACCCCCACCTGGGACGGCACCTCCGCGGTGTCCTCCGACACCGCCGTCGCCGGGGTGATCAGCAGGATCCGTGGCGCCGGCGGCGACGTCTCGGTGTCCGTCGGCGGCTACGGCGGCACCAAGCTCGGCCAGACCTGCGGCACCCCCGACGCGACCGCCGCCGCCTACCAGCAGGTCATCGACAAGTACGGCCTGCACGCGATCGACTTCGACCTCGAAGAGCCGGAGTACGAGAACGACGCCGCGATCAACAACGAGCTCGGCGCCGCCCAGATCCTGCAGCGCAACAACTCCGGGCTGTTCGTGTCGGTGACCATGCCTGGCACGTCCGCGGGCACCGGCTGGTTCGGCACGCAGCTGCTGGACAAGTCCAAGAACCTCGGCTTCACGCCGAACAACTTCTCGATCATGCCGTTCGACGGCGGGTTCAACGGCGCCGCCAGCCAGACCTCCGCGCTGGAGGCCTTCCACTCCCTGCTCATGAGCCACCTCGGCTGGGACAGCGCGACCGCCTACGCCCACGAAGGCTTCTCGGGCATGAACGGCAAGAGCGACGCCGGCGAGTACTTCTACCAGTCCGACTTCCAGACCGTGCTCGACTACGCCACGAGCCACGGCCTCGGCCGGTTCACGTACTGGTCGGTCAACCGCGACCGCCCCTGCACCACGACCACCGACAACGGCGTGTGCAGCAACGTCTCGCAGAACGACTGGGACTTCACGAAGTACACCGCGAAGTTCGCGGGCGCGACGCCGCCGGTGACCACCACCCCGCCGACGAGCACGCCGCCGACCACCACCCCGCCGGGCAACGGCAGCTGCCCGGCCGCGTGGAGTGCCACCACCGCGTACAACGGCGGCGCGGTCGTTTCCTACAACGGACACAGCTGGACCGCGAAGTGGTGGACCTACGGGGACACCCCGGGCGGCGCGGCGGGCGTCTGGACCGACAACGGCACCTGCTGACGCAGGCGCGCGAAGCGGGGCGGGAAGCGTTTTCCCGCCCCGCTTTCACGTGGTCTGGACCGTCGGCGGGTGGCCGTTCCAGGTGACGAAGCACGACGACGTGGTGCCGTCGCGGCTGAAGTCCACGCGCAGCCAGCCGTCGGCCTGCCACGCCTGCACCTGCCAGCCCGTCTCCGGTGTCGCGGACACAAGTTTCGCCGACGTGGCACCGAGTTCCAGCACCACGCGCCCGCCGGTCAGCTGGTAGCTGCGCACGTCCGCGTCGGCCTGGCTGGTGCTCGCCGGCGAGGACGACGAGGGCGGAGCGGACGACGTGGTGCGGGAGGACGGCGAAGACGTGGTGGGGGGCAGCGTGAGGCTGGTGGGCGGGGCGAGCGTCGGCGTGAGCGACGGGGTGGGTGCGGCGACCGGGATCGCCTGCGGCGCGTCACCGAACGCGTCCGACGACAGCACGCTGTGCACACCGAACCACGACATCGCCATGGCCAGCAGGGTGGCGGCCGCCCAGGCGGCGACGCGGAGCAGCGCTCGACTCAACACGGTGCGTACGGTAGCGCGCTATGGCGACAGTTCTCGTGGTCGAAGACGACGCGTTCGTGCGGGCCGCCCTCGTCCGGCACCTGTCGGACGCCGGGCACGCGGTGCGCAGCGTGGGCGCGGCGCTGGACGCGCTGCGCGAGGTGACGCAGGTCGGCTGTGATCTCGTGGTGCTCGACCTGGGCCTGCCCGACCTCGACGGCGGCGAGGCGCTGCGGATGCTGCGCGGGGTGACCGACGTGCCGGTGGTGGTCGCGACGGCGCGCGACGACGAGACCGGGATCGTGCGGCTGCTCAACAGCGGCGCCGACGACTACCTGGTGAAACCGTTTTCTCCCGAGCACCTCAACGCCCGCATCGCCGCCGTGCTGCGGCGGGCAGGCGGCGCGGGCACGTCGCCGGTGCTGCGCGTCGGCGGGCTCGTCGTCGACCCGCACCGCCGCGAGGCGACCCTGGAGGGCAGGCCGCTGGAGCTGACGCGCCGGGAGTTCGACCTGCTGGCGTTCCTCGCCGGCCGGCCGGGAGTCGTGGTGCCGCGCAAGGAACTGCTGGCCGCGGTGTGGCAGCAGGCGTACGGCGGGGACCAGACGATCGACGTGCACCTGTCGTGGCTGCGCCGCAAACTCGGGGAGACCGCGGCGAAACCCCGTTACCTGCACACGGTCCGGGGAGTCGGTGTGAAGATCGAGGCGCCATGAGGTGGGCGCTGGCGAAGGTCGCCGTCGCGGTGACCACCATGGTGGCGCTGGCTTTCCTGGTGCCGCTGGGCATGATGGTGCAGGAAACCGCGCACGACCGCGCGTTCAGCGCGGCGGAGCGGCAGGCGGCGGAGCTGGGGCCCGCGCTGGCGATCACCACCGACCACGCGGCGTTGCAACGGGCGCTGGCCAGCACGAAGGCGGGCACGGACGGGCTGGTCGCGGTGCACGTGCCCGACGCCGGCGGCGGCACCAGCGTGCTCGGCACCGGCCGGGCCGACGCGGCGCAGCTCGCGGCGGCGACGGCCAGCGGGCGGTCCGCGACCGTCGAAGTTCCCGGCGGATACGCGTTGCTGCAACCGGTCGCGGTGGACAACGCCCGCATCGCGCTCGTCGAGGTGTTCGTGCCGGAGGCCGCGTTGTCCGCGGGCGTGACGACGGCGTGGCTGGTGCTGAGCGGCGTCGCGGCCGCGCTGGTGCTGATCTCGGTGCTGGTCGCGGACCGCCTCGGCACGCGGATCGTCGGCGCCGCGCGGCGGCTCGCGGCGGCGGCGCGGGACCTGGGCTCGGGTGATCTCGACGCGCGCGCCCCGGCGGCGGACGCCGACGCGCCACCCGAGCTGCGTGAAGCGGCGGCGGCGTTCAACGCGATGGCGGAACGGGTCCGGCAGTTGCTGGCCAGCGAACGGGAACTGGCCGCCGACCTGTCCCACCGCCTGCGCACCCCGCTCACGGTGCTGCGGCTGAACACGGCCGCGCTGGGCGAGTCGGAGAGCGCGGACCAGGCGAGGCTCGCGGTGGCGCGGCTGGAGCACGAGGTGGACCAGATCATCCGCGCCGCCCGCGGCCGCCGCGAGGACGAGACCGTGGTGCTCGGCTGCGACGCGGCGGACGTGGTGCGTGACCGGACCGACTTCTGGTCGGCGCTGGCGGAGGACCAGGGGCGGCGCTGGCGGGTGGACGGGACTGGCCGCAGCGCGCTGGTGCCGGTGTCGCGGGCCGACCTCGCGAACGCGCTGGATGCGGTGCTGGGCAACGTGTTCCGCCACACCGACGAGGGTGTTTCGTTCGGCGTGGACGTGCGCACGACGGACTACGCGGTGACGATCCGGGTCTACGACTCGGGTCCCGGTATCCCCGACCCGGAAGCCGCGCTGCGGCGGGGCGAGGGCGCCGGGGGAGCGGGTTCGACGGGCCTGGGCCTGGACATCGCGCGCCGGGTGGCCGAGTCGACGGGCGGCGAGCTGACCATCGGCCGCACCTCCCGCGGCGGTGCGGACATCCGCCTGCGCCTGCGCACGGCGAGAGCGTTGTCGAAGGCCTCGTAGGGCATTCGGCCCCGCCGCCTTAACGGGCCCTTAAGAGACCTTTCGCCCTCCCTGAGGTCGGGCCGGAGCACGCCGGAAGCGCACTAGCGTCCCGGCGTCAGCTCGTCCCCAAGGAGGTAATTCCCCGATGTCGTCCCCCAACGGCCGGCACCGCCGCCGGCGCACGTTGATCTCCGGCGCGGCGGCGGCCCTCGCGATCGCGGGCGGAGTCGCGTTCGCCGCGATCCCCGGCACGGCCAGCGCCGCGGGCCCCAGCGCGGTCTACGTCAAGACCGGCGACTGGAGCACCGGCTACTCGGCGCAGTACCAGGTGAGCAACCCCAGCGGCCAGGACAGCGCCTGGAAGCTCACCTTCACCCTCCCGGCCGGTGCGAAGGTCACCTCGCTGTGGAACGCCTCGTACACCGTCTCCGGGCAGCAGGTCACCGTCACCCCGCCCGCCTGGCAGCCCACGCTGCCCGCCGACGGCTCCGTCGACGTCGGCTTCGTCGTCAGCGGCACCGCGGACCCCACCGAGTGCCGCATCAACGGTGCCGACTGCACCACCCCCGGTACGGCGCCCACCACGTCTTCGCCGCCTGTGACCACCACGACCACGCAGGCGCCGACCACGACCACCGCGCCGCCGACGACGAAGACCACCGCACCGCCGTCGAGCACCACCAGCACGAGCCACCCGGCGACGGACGCCTCCGGCCGGTTCGCGCCCTACGTGGACACCTCGCTCTACCCGCCCTACGACCTGATCTCCACCGCGAACGCCACCGGCGTCAAGGACTTCACGCTCGCGTTCGTCCTCTCCGGCGGCGGCTGCACCCCGAAGTGGGGCGGCGTCAGCGACCTGAACACCGACGGCGTGCCGGGCCAGATCGGGCAGCTGCGGCAGCTGGGCGGTGACGTCCGGGTCTCGTTCGGCGGCGCCAACGGCACCGAGCTGGCGCAGGCGTGCTCCGACGTGTCCTCGCTCGCCGCGGCCTACGGCAAGGTGATCAGCACCTACGGACTGTCCAAGGTGGACTTCGACATCGAGGGCGGCGCGCTCGGCGACGTCGCGGCCAACACCCGCCGCGCCCAGGCCATCGCGCAGCTGCAGCAGCAGGCGGCCGCCTCGGGCACCCCGCTCGACGTGTCCTTCACCCTGCCGGTGCTGCCCAGCGGCCTGACGCAGGACGGCGTGAACCTGGTGCAGAACGCCAAGGCCAACGGGGTCGACGTGAACTCCGTCAACGTCATGGCGATGGACTACGGCGACGGCGCGGCCCCCAACCCGGCCGGCCGGATGGGCCAGTTCGCCATCGACGCCGCCACCGCCACCCAGGCGCAGATCAAGGACGTGCTCGGGCTGTCGGACGCCGACGCGTGGCACCACGTCGCGGTCACCCCGATGATCGGCGTCAACGACACCGCGACCGAGGTCTTCACCGTCGCCGACGCGACCCAGCTCGCGCAGTTCGCTGTGGGCAAGGACCTCGCGTGGCTCGCCATGTGGTCGGCCACCCGCGACCAGCCCTGCCCGGGCGGGCCGGCGGGCTACGCGCAGGCCACCTGCAGCAGCATCGACCAGCAGCCGCTGGACTTCACCAGGGCCTTCGGGACCTTCTGAGCGAGAGGAGCGCCAATGCCCACCCGACGTTCGTTCCTGCAGGGGATGGCGGTCGCCCTCGTCGGCGCCCCGATCGGCGCCGCCGCGATCGCGGCGCAGACCTCCGGCCGCGGCGCGCAGGCCGCGGGCGCGACCCTGCCCATGACCGTCGTCAACCACACCTACCGCTACGCCAACGGCCAGATCTGGTGCTACGTCGTCGGCACGGACCTGGTCAGCGGCAAGCAGGTGTACGTCCGGGCGGACGGCACCAAGCAGCAGGTTTCCGCCTCCGACAACGGTTCCGACGGGTTCGCGGACCTGTCGATACCGCTGGCCGGGGACGGGGACACCAAGCTGACGATCCCCGCCGACATGTCCGGCCGCGTCTACTTCTCCCTCGGGGAGAAGCTGAAGTTCAAGGTGGTCACCGACGGCGCGGGGAACGCGGCGCTGCAGTACCCCGCGGGCTGGGTGTCGAGCGACCCCAGTTACGGCGTGCTGCACGACTTCGTGGAGTTCACCCACAACAGCGCCGGGATGTTCTGCAACACCACGATGGTCGACATGTTCTCCGTCCCGCTGGCGATCACGCTGACCGGGTCGGCGACGCAGAGCACCGGCGGGCTCGTGCCCGGCGGGCGCGACGCGATCTTCCGCGGCCTCGCGCAGGTGCCGGAGTTCGCCTCGCTCGTCGTGGACGACCTGCGGATCATCGCGCCGGGGCACGGGATCGAGGCCGGGCTGTTCCCGGCGACGTACTTCGACTCCGCGATCGACGCGGTGTGGCAGAAGTACGCCTCGACCCCGCTCACGGTCTCGGTGAACGGGGGCACCCGCACCGGCCGCGTGTCGGGCGGTACGTTCCAGTTCGACGGCGGGGTCGCGCCGTTCGCCAAGCCCAGCACGCGGGACGTGCTGTTCTGCGACGGCGCGCTCGCCGCCCCGAACGACGGGGTGACCGGGCCGGTGGCCGCGGTGCTGGCGGCCGGGCTCAACCGCTCGACGCTGCTGAGCCAGCCGAACCAGCCCGCGACCGACCCGGGCACGTTCTACCGGGAGTCGGTGACCAACCACTACGCCCGCCTGCTGCACGAGAACAGCGCGGACGGCAAGGCGTACGGCTTCGCGTTCGACGACGTGGCCGGGTTCGCGTCCTACATCCAGGACACCGCACCGACTTCCTTCACCGTGGAACTCGCCCCGTTCCAGTGAGGGAAGCCCCCGGGGCCGCTTCCGACGACTCCCGGAAGCGGCCCCGGGGCGTTCCCGGATTCCGCTCCCGCCGGGGGCGGAAAGGCCGTAGGGTGCCCGGGTGGACGACGTGATCACCGAAACCGAACGCCGGCTCGCGGAGGCGGCCGCCGCGGGGGAGTGGTGCGACGCCGGGGGAGAACCGGTGCGCGGCGAGGTGATCCGGCGGATGCTGCTCGGCCGCTTCGAGTGGCCCGGCGACGGCCCGGATCCACGCGGCGTGCGGCTGCGCAACGCCGAACTGAGCGGAGGTCTCGACCTGTCGGGGGTCGAGACGAAGCTGCCGCTGCACCTGGTGGACTGCCACACGGACGACAGCGTCGTACTCAGCGGCGCGCGGATGTCCACTGTGGACTTGTCCGGGCTCAAGGGGCGGAACGTGGTCGCGGTGGAGGCCCGGTTCGAGCGGGCTTTGCTGCTGGTCGGCGTGCACCTGAGCTGCGCGAGCACCGACGGCACGGTGAACCTCGCCGCGGCGGAGGTCGGCACGGTGGTCGACCTGTCCGGCAGCCGGCTGGTGAACACCGAACCGGAGTCCCCGGCCTTCCACGGCAACAACCTCGGCATCGGCGCGGGGGTGTTCCTCAACCGCGGGTTCCGCGCCGAGGGTGGCGGCCCGCTCGGCACGGTCCGGCTGTCCGGGGCGCGGCTGGGCGGGCAGCTGAACCTCAGCGGCGCGTGGCTGGTGAACCCGGACGGCCCGACGCTCGTCGGCGACTACCTGCGCACCCGCAGCAACCTGATGCTGAACCAGGGATTCCACGCGGAGGGCAGGCACGAGAACGGCACCGTGCGGCTGGTGGGTGCGCGGATCGGCGGCCGGTTCGCGGGCGAGGGCGGGCACGCGTTCGCCGCGGAGCCCGCAGACCTGGTGCTGAACCTCGGGCAGGTGCACGTCACGGGCACCGTGCAGCTGTCGGCGTCGTTCGCCCAGGGCCTGGTGAACCTGGACGGCCTGACCTACACCGGCGTGCCGCGCAAGGGGAACCTCGGCGAGTGGCTGGACCTGCTGGCGCACCGCACTTCGCACTACTCCAGCCAGCCCTACCTGCAGCTCGCCGAGGGCCATCGCGCGGCGGGCAACGAGCGTGACGTGCGGCGGGTCCACCTGGCGCGGCAACGAGACCTGCTGCGCCGGGGCAGCCTCCCGTTCGGCGGCAGGCTGTGGCACCGGATCACGGGCCTGACCGTGGGTTACGGCTACCGGCCGGCCGTCGCGCTGCTGTGGTGGGCGGGCGTCGTGGTGGCGGCGGTGCTGCTGGTGGCGGGCGTCGGGGGGCCCGCGGGCCTGGTCGTGCGCGCGGGCCAGGAGGGCACGTGCTCACTGGTGGAGCAGGTGGGCCTCGCGCTGAACACCGTGACCCCCTTGGTGAAAACCGACGCGCAGCAGCGTTGCCAGGTGTCGCCGACGGGGGCGGGAGGCGCCCTCCTCGCGGCGACGTGGCTGCTGCAGGCACTGGGCTGGGCGTTCCTGACCCTGTTCGTCGCGGGCTTCACCGGCCTGGTCCGGAAACCGGGTTAGGCTTGCCGGATGACGCCTGCTGAGCTGAAGCGTTGTTGTCTCGCCATGCCCGGGGCCCATGAGGAGTTCCCCTTCGGCGAGGGCAACAGCGTCTTCAAGGTCGCGGGCAAGATGTTCGCCCTCAGCCCGCTGGACAGCAGTCCGCTGCGGGTCAGCCTCAAGTGCGATCCCGACGTCGCGGTGCAGCTGCGCCTGCAGTTCCCCGCGATCACCGGCGGCTACCACCTCAACAAGCGGCACTGGAACAGCATCGTGCTCGACGGTTCCGTGCCGGACCAGCTCGTGCGGGAGATGGTCGAGGACTCCTACGACCTCGTGGTGGCCGGGCTGCCGCGCCGGGAGCAGGAAAAGCTCCACTGGGTCGCGCTGTCCCGGAAATGATTTCCGGGCTTCCGCCCGGTTCTTCCTGGACCCGCTGACGCTCAGGTGATCCAGGCGTACCTCTTCGCCGCGCTCAGTGCCCGCTACCTCGGGCGGGCGCTCGGCACCGGCCGACTGAACGAAGCCGATCACGCGACGCGACCGAAACTCCGGCGCGGTTCCCCCGATTTCCCGTGGTCTCACCCTATCGTGCAGCCCGAGTCGACAAGCTGACTTCGTTTCGGTGTCCGTGCTGGAGGCGAAATGCCGTATCGGGTGCTGCGCCCGCCCTACTGTTACCGCTGGGCCGTGCTGCTCGGCGTGGTCGTGCTGGCCGTCGCCGGGACGGTCTCGCTGTTCCACTCGGCCGAGGGTGCGCCCACCCCGGTTCCGGCCGCGCAGTCCCTGCCCACCCCACCGCCGGGCGAAGCACCGCCGCCGGTCGGGGGCGACCTCGTCCGCACCACCGCGCGGCAGGGCCGGTTCGTCGCGCTCACCTTCGACGACGGCCCCGACCCCACGTACACGCCGCAGATCCTGGACGCCCTCACCCGCGCCGGCGCGGTCGCGACGTTCTGCATGATCGGCGCCAACGTCACGCGGCACCCCGAGCTCGTGCGCGCGGTCGTCGAACGGGGGATGCGCCTGTGCGACCACACCCTCAGCCACGACGAGCAGCTGCCGGGCCGCAGCGAACAGCGGATGACCGCCGAGATCGCCGGCTGCTGGTCCGAACTGCAGGTCGCCGCCGGGACCGACGTGGCGGTGCCGTACTTCCGCGCCCCGGGCGGGAACTGGTCCGCCCCGCTGAGCGCGGTCGCGGCCCGGCAGAACATGAAGTCGCTGGCGTGGAGCGTCGACTCCCGCGACTGGACACTGCCGGGCACGCCGCAGATCGTCGCCGGGGTGCAGCAGGCGGTCCGGCCCGGCGCGGTCGTCCTGCTGCACGACGGCGGCGGGAAGCGGGTCCAGACCGTCGAGGCGCTGAACCAGCTGCTGCCGTGGTTCGTTTCCCAGGGGTACCGGTTCGACTTCCCCGGCTAGGCTGCGCGGCATGACCGTCGCCGAGCTGCTGGCCTCCTACCGCGCGAAGACCGAGGAGGAGGCCCGGGACGTCGCCAGGATCCGTGCGCTGGCATCGTCCGAAAAGGACCCTTGGTCACGACGGCTTCCCTTGCACGTCACCGCGTCCGCGTTCGTCGTGCACCCGGACAGCGGCCGGGTCCTGTTGCGGTGGCACGCGCGGCAGCAGGCGTGGCTGCAGGTCGGCGGGCACGGCGAGCCGGGGGAACGGGAGCCGCTCGGCGTCGCGCTGCGGGAGGGGCAGGAGGAGACGGGCCTGACGGACCTCGTGCCGTGGCCCGGCGAGGCCCTGCTGCAGGTGGCCGTCGTGCCGGTGCCCGCGAAGGGCGCGGAACCGGCGCACGAGCACGCGGATCTGCGGTTCGTCCTCGCCACGGGGCAGCCGGACGCGGTGCGCCCGGAGCGGCCCGGCGCCGAGTTGCGGTGGCTGTCGTTGCCGGACGCGCTGGCCGAGGCGAGTGAGGCGAACGTCCGGGAAGCGCTTTCCCGGGTGGGTCAGCTGCTCTGAGGCCCGCGGGCGGGGTGCAGCACCAGTTCCGTGAGGTGCGCTTCCCCGGACGTGCCGAGGACGGACGCGACCGCGGCGGCCACGGTTTCCGGCGCGAGGTAGCGCTCCGGTTCGTACGGGCCGCCCTCGCGTCGCCGGACCTCACGCTGCATCGCGGTCGCGACACGACCCGGGTACAGGGCCGTCACGCGGACGCCGGTGCCGAGCTCCTCCTGGTGCAGGGCCTCGGTGAACACCCGCAGCGCCTCCTTGCTCGCGGCGTACGCGGCGCGCCCGGCGGGAGAACCACGCACGACGGTCGAGTTGATCACGATGACGCGCCCGCGGGCGCGGCGCAGCGCGGGCAGCAGGGCACGCGTCAGGTCCACCACGCCGAACAGGTTCACGTCGAACACGCGCCGCCACCGGTCGGCGGGCGTCTCGTCCACCACGCCGGACTCGAACAGCCCGGCCGCGTGGACGAGCACGTCCACCTCGGTCAGTTCGGGTGGGACGACGGGGGGCCCGTTGCCGAGGTCGAAGGGCCAGGGAACCGCGTGTGGCAGCTCCGCTGAAAGCGCTTTCACGGCGGTCCCGTCGCGCCCGGTGGGCCACACGAGGTATCCGAGCCGGGCCAGCCGCGCCACCACCGCGCGGCCGATCCCGCCCGTCGCTCCGGCCACCACTGCCACCGGTCTTCGTTCCGTCACCTCCGAACCGTAAACAACCGACAAACAGGACGGAAGCCCCCGCTGTAACGAGCGGCCCCGGACCGGCGACTACGGGGCACGACGTGCCGCAAATACCGGCACGATCCGTCCCGCCCGGCGTCCGGACTCCCCCCTCGGGGCGCCGCGGCAGGCGAGTGCTCCCGGCTGCGGGCTCCCTTGTCCCCCCGCGCCGGGAGCCACTTGCCGTTCTCCCGGCTATCGTCCTTCCCAGCGGCACACGGAGGGGCGGGGTATGGATCTCGGGTTGCGGGAGCGGGTTTTCCTGGTCACCGGCGGCAGTGCGGGGCTCGGTTTCGCCACCGCGAAGGAGCTGGTGGCCGACGGGGCGCGCGTCGTGCTCAGCGGGCGGGACCAGGAGCGCTTGGCGGGAGCCGTGGAGTCGCTCGGTGCCGCCAGTGCCGAAGGGGTTTGCGCGGACAACGCCGATCCCGGAGCGGCCGAACGGCTCGTCGCCGCGGCGCTGTCCCGGTTCGGGCGCCTCGACGGGCTGCTCGTCAGTGTCGGCGGCCCGCCACCGGGTGCGGTGCTGGAGATGGCCGACGACGACTGGCGCGGCGCCTTCGAGTCCGTGTTCCTCGGCAGCGTGCGGCTCGCCCGCACGGCCGCCGCCCGGCTGGAATCCGGTGGCGCGATCGCGTTCGTGCTGTCCACTTCGGTCCGGGAGCCGATCCCGGACCTGGCCCTCTCCAACGGGTTGCGGCCGGGCCTGGCGATGGTCGCGAAGTCGCTGGCGGGGGAGCTGGGCCCGAAGGGCATCCGCGTCAACGCGCTGCTGCCCGGGCTCACCGCGACCGGCCGGATGCGCGAGCTGGGCACCCCCAGCACGTCGGCGATCCCGCTCGGCCGCGTCGCCGAGCCCGCGGAGTTCGGCCGGGTCGCCGCGTTCGTGCTGTCGCCGGCCGCGTCCTACCTGACCGGCGCGATGATCCCGGTCGACGGCGGGCGCACGCGCGCGTTGTGACTTCGCCGGTTTCCCTGCCGGTGAGGCAATTGCTCCCCGCGCTGCCTCCCCGTTAGGCTCCCAGGGGGCAGGAGTGCTGTCCCGGTATCTGGGAATGGAGCGGGTCGATGACGATCGCGGCGAGGATGGACCGCCTGCCGGTCACCCGGCGGCACCGGGTCGCCACGGTCGCGATCGGGCTGGGGCTGTTCTTCGACCTCTACGAGATCTTCCTCGCGGGCGTGCTCGGCAGCGTGCTGGAGAAGCACTTCCACCTCGGCAAGTCGGAGCTCGCGCTGCTGCTGGCCTCGGCGTTCCTCGGCATGTTCGTCGGCGCCGTCGCCTTCGGCCGCATCGCCGACCGGCTGGGCCGCCGCCGCGCGTTCCTGCTGAGCCTCGGCACGTACTCGCTGTTCTCGCTGCTGGCCGCGTTCAGCACCGGCCCGGTGATGCTCGTGGTCATGCGGTTCCTCGCCGGGCTCGGCATCGGCGCCGAGCCACCGGTGTCGGACACCTACCTCGGCGACCTGCTGCCGCCGAAGCACCGCGGCCGCTACACCGCCTGGGCGTACACGCTGGCGTTCCTCGGCGTGCCCGCCGCGGGCTTCCTCGGCCGGTGGCTGGTGCCCGAGGCGCCGCTGGGTTTCGACGGCTGGCGCTGGATGT
This sequence comes from Amycolatopsis bartoniae, assembly GCF_014191255.1. Lineage (GTDB taxonomy): Bacteria > Actinomycetota > Actinomycetes > Mycobacteriales > Pseudonocardiaceae > Amycolatopsis_E > Amycolatopsis_E bartoniae. The sequence goes on along the minus strand of NZ_JACHWH010000012.1, from coordinate 103,509 downwards.
TCGTGCTGGGCGCGCTGGGTTCGCTGATCGTGTTCGCGCTGCGGACGAGGCTGCCGGAGTCGCCGCGCTGGCTGGCCGCGGTCGGACGCGAGCGCGAGGCCGAGGAGATCGTGGCGCGCTTCGAGCGGGACGCGGGCGAGCTGCCCGAGCCGGTGGAAAACCCCGTGGTGCCCGCGGAAAGCGGCCGGCTGCGGGAGCTGTTCGTGCCGCCCTACCGGCGCCGGACCGCGATGATGGCGGTGTTCCACGTCCTGCAGACCATGGGCTACTACGGGTTCGGCACGCTCGCGCCGATCGTGCTGGTGGCCAAGGGCTTTCCGGTCGTGCAGTCGCTGCTGTTCACGGCACTGACGTACCTCGGCTACCCGATCGGCTCGGCGGTGTCGCTGCCACTCGTGGAACGCGTGGAGCGGAAGTTCCTCGTGCTCGGCTCGGCGGTGCTGATGGCGGTGTTCGGCATCGCGTTCGGGCTGGCGTCGGCGAGCTGGCTGATCGTCGCCTGCGGCTTCCTCTACACCACGGCGAGCAACCTGTTCTCCAACGCGTTCCACATCTACCAGGCCGAGATCTTCCCGACGGCCCTGCGCGGCACGGCGACGAGCGGCACGTACGCCCTGTCGCGGCTGGCGAGCGGTGTGCTGCCGTTCGTGCTGCTGCCGCTGCTGAACTCCGCGGGCGCGGGAGTCCTGTTCACGGTGGTCGCGGCGGCGATGGTCCTGGTCGTGGTGGACGTCGGCCTGTTCGGCCCGCGCACCACGGGCCGCGTCCTGGAGGCGGTGAACAGTAGGGTCGGTGCCACCACCGACCAGGAGGCCCGATGACCCGTGGTACCGCCCTCGTGACCGGAGCCTCCCGTGGGCTCGGGGCCGCGATCTCCCGTGCGCTGGCCGCGGAAGGCTGGGCCGTCGCCGTCAACTACCGGTCCGACGCCGCCGGTGCGCGGCGGGTCGTCGACGAGATCCGTCACCATGGCGGCCAGGCACAGGCCTTCGCCGCCGACGTCACCGACGAGGACGGCGTCCGGCAGCTCGTCGAAGACGTCGAAGGCGCGCTCGGGCCGGTCGCCGTGCTCGTGCCCAACGCCACCGGGCCGCAGCCCGAGATCCCGCTCGACCAGCTCACCTGGCGGGACCACCTCGACCAGCTCGAGTTCTTCGTCAAGAGCCCGACCCTGCTCGTGCAGGCGGTGCTGCCCGGCATGAAGGCCGCCGGGGGAGGCCGGGTCATCCAGATCGGCTCGGACATCTTCGAGCGCGGCCTGCCCCGCGTGTCGGCGTACCTCGCCGCGAAGGGCGCGCAGCTCGGGCTCACCCGCAGCTGGGCGCGGGAGCTCGGCCCGCACGGCATCACCGTCAACCTGGTGGCCCCCGGCTGGATCCCCGTCGAGCGGCACGCCGACGTGAGCGAGGACGACCGGCGCGCCTACACCGGTGAGGTGCCGTTGCGCCGCTTCGGGCGTCCCGAGGAGGTCGCCGCCGCGGTGTGCTTCCTCGCTTCCGACGCCGCGTCGTTCGTCAACGGCGAACGCATCACCGTCAACGGGGGACACACGATCGACTAGAGCAGGTCAGGGCCGTAGGGTTTCCCCGTGAGCCAGCCCATCCTGATGACGGTCGACGACGACCCCGCCGTGTCCCGCTCGGTCGCGCGCGACCTCCGCCGTCGCTACGGCCAGGACTACCGCGTGGTCCGCGCCGGTTCCGGCGCCGACGCGCTCGACGCCCTGCGCGAGATCAAGCTCCGCGGCGACGCGGTCGCCGCGATCCTCGCCGACTACCGGATGCCGCACATGGACGGCATCTCCTTCCTGGAACAGGCCATGGATCTGTTCCCGCACGCGCGCCGCGCGCTGCTGACCGCCTACGCCGACACCGACGCCGCGATCCAGGCGATCAACGTCGTCGACGTCGACCACTACCTGCTCAAGCCGTGGGACCCGCCCGAGGAGAAGCTGTACCCGGTGGTCGACGCGCTCGTCGACGCCTGGCGCGCGGCGGGTGACCGGCCCGTCGAGGAGACCAAGATCGTCGGCCACCGCTGGTCGGCGCCCTCTTACCAGGTCCGCGACTTCCTGGCCCGCAACTCCGTGCCCTACCGCTGGTACTCCGTGGACGAGCCGGAGGCGGCGCGCCTGCTGGAGGCGGCCGACGCGACCGCCGAGGAGATCCCGGTGCTCGTCACGCCGGACGGCACGGTGCTGCGCAAGCCGTCCGGGGAGGAGATCGCCAACGCGGTCGGCCTGTCCACCCGCCCGGCGGAGGAGTTCTACGACCTCATCGTCGTCGGCGGCGGGCCCGCGGGGCTGGGCGCCGCGGTGTACGGGGCGTCGGAGGGGCTGCGCACGGTGCTCGTCGAGCGCAAGGCGACCGGCGGCCAGGCCGGGCAGAGCTCCCGCATCGAGAACTACCTCGGCTTCCCGGACGGGGTCTCCGGCGCGCAGCTGACCGACCGCGCCCGCCGCCAGGCCCAGAAGTTCGGCGCCGAGGTGCTCACCACCCGCGACGTCGTCGGCCTGGAGGCGCGCGGCTCCGCCCGGGTGATCAAGTTCGGCGACGGCACCGAGCTGAGCGCGCACGCGGTCGTGCTCGCCACCGGCGTGTCCTACCGGGCGCTGGAGGCCGACGGCTGCGCCGAGCTGACCGGGCGCGGTGTCTACTACGGCTCCGCGGCCACCGAGGCCGGGGAGTGCACCGGCCAGCACGTCTACATCGTCGGCGGGGCGAACTCGGCGGGGCAGGCGGCCGTGTTCTTCTCCCGCTACGCCAGCGAGGTCACGATCCTGGTGCGCGGCGAGTCGCTGCGGGCGTCGATGTCGCACTACCTCATCGAGCAGCTCGACCAGATCGAGAACGTCCACGTACGCACGCACACCACGGTCGTCGGGGTGCACGGCGAGGACCACCTGGAGAAGCTGACGCTGTGCGACCAGCACGGCGCGCGGGAGACCGTGGCGGCAAGCCACCTCTTCGTGTTCATCGGCGCGGCGCCGCGCACGGAGTGGCTCGGCGACGACGTGATCCGTGACCGGCACGGGTTCGTGTGCACCGGCCCGGACCTCGTGGTCGAGGGCAGGCGGCCGCCGGGCTGGCCGCTCGACCGCGACCCGCACCACCTGGAGTCCTCGATCCCGGGCGTGTTCGTCGCCGGGGACGTGCGTTCGCAGTCGGTGAAGCGGGTCGCCTCCGCCGTCGGCGAGGGCGCCATGGCCGTGACGCTGGTGCACCGGTATTTGGAGCAGCAATGACAGAGCCAGTTCTGACCCGGGAGTTCCTGCGGGAGCTGTTCCTGTTCACGAGCCTCACCGACGAGCAGCTCGACTGGATCCTCGGCCACGCCTCCGTGGAGCACTATCCCGGCGGCGTCAAGGTGATCAGCGAGGGCGACGAGGCCACCTGCTTCTACGTGCTGCTGTCCGGTGCGCTGCGGATGACCAAACAGGACTCCGGCGGCGAGGTGGAGACCACCCGCTCCGACCAGCGGGGCGCCTACTGCGGGGCGACGCAGTTCTTCTACGGGCAGGACCAGCAGCGGTACGGGGCGTCGGTCTACGCGCTGAGTGACCTGACGTTCCTGACCCTGCCCGCGAAGGAGTTCGCCGGGCAGTTCCGCCGGTGGTTCCCCATGGCCACGCACCTTTTGGAGGGCTCGTACCTCGGCTGGCGCAACTCCGACGCGCTGATCGGCCAGCGTCGCCGCCTGCTGGCGCTGGGCCAGGTGTCGGCGGGCCTGACGCACGAGCTGAACAACCCCGCCGCGGCCGCGGTGCGGGCGACGGCCGCGCTGCGGGAGCGGGTCGCGGGCATGCGGCACAAGCTCGCGATCCTGGCCAAGAAGGACATCGACCCGACCCTGCTCGACCAGCTCATCGAGGTGCAGGAGCAGCTGGTCAAGCGGGTCGCCTCGGCGCCACCGCTCACCGCGATGCAGCAGTCCGACCGCGAGGACGAGATCGCCGACTGGCTCGACGAGCACGGCCTGGAACAGGGCTGGGACCTGGCGCCGATCTTCGTCGGCGCGGGGCTGACGGGGGAGAACCTCGACGAGGTGCTGGAGTCGGTCGGCGACGAGCTGATCGACAGCGCCGTGCGGTGGCTGGCGTACGCGCTGGAGACCGAGATGCTGATGGGCGAGATCGAGGACTCCACCACGCGCATCTCGGCGCTCGTCGGCGCGGCGAAGCAGTACTCGCAGATGGACCGCGCGCCGCACCAGTGGATCGATGTGCACGACGGGCTCGACTCCACGCTCGTGATGCTCGCCAGCAAGATCGGCCCGGACATCCGCGTGGTCAAGGACTACGACCGCACGCTGCCCGAGGTCCCGGCCTATCCGGGCGAGCTGAACCAGGTGTGGACCAACCTGATCGACAACGCCGTCGGCGCGATGGGCGGCAGCGGCACGCTGACCGTCCACACCACGCTGTACGAGGACCAGGTGTGCGTCGAGATCGGCGACACCGGGCCCGGCATCCCGGCCGAGGACCGGCAGCGGATCTTCGAGCCGTTCTTCACCACCAAACCGGTGGGGGAGGGCACCGGACTGGGCCTGGACATCTCGTGGCGCATCGTGGTCGAACGCCACCACGGCGACCTGCGGGTGCGCTCCGAGCCCGGCGACACCCGGTTTCAGGTGCTGCTGCCGCTCGCGGAGCAGGCTTCGGAGTGAAGGCCGAGCTTCCCGGCCAGCCTGCCGAGGTAGGAGACGACGTCCTCGGCGGGCCGGTCGGGAAGTCCGAAAAGGACTTCCGTGACGCCCAGATCTTCGTAACGCGCCAGTGTTTCCGGCTCGGGTTTGCCCGCGAGCACGGTGATCTCCGGTGATCCCTCGCGCCCGGCCTCGTGCCAGCACCGGCGCAGCAACGCGATCTTGGCGTCGATCTCGCCTTCCATCGGGGTGGTGAGCCATCCGTCGGCCGAGCGCGCGAGCCAGCGGAACGTCTTCTCCGTGCCCGCCGCGCCGACGACCACCGGGACCGGCCCCGCCGGCTTCGGCCACGACCAGCTCGGGCCGAACTCGACGAACTCCCCGGCGTAGGAGGCTTCCTCGTCCGTCCACAATGTACGCATCGCTTCGAGGTACTCGCGCAGGACGGTGCGGCGCTTCCCGCGCGGCACGCCGTGGTCGGCCAGTTCGTCGGTGTTCCAGCCGAACCCGACGCCGAGCGTGACCCGGCCGCCGGAGAGGTGGTCGAGCGAGGCGATGGTCTTCGCCAGCGTGATCGGGTCGTGCTCGACGGGCAGCGCGACGGCCGTGGTGAGCCGGATCCGCGTGGTCGTGGCGGCGGCCATCGCGAGCGACACCCACGGGTCGAGCGTGCGGCGGTAGCGGTCGTCGGGCAGGGACGCGTCGCCGGTCCGCGGGTGCGGGGCGTCGCGGCGGACGGGGATGTGGGTGTGCTCCGGGACCGCGAACGAGGAGAACCCGGCCTCTTCGGCGGTTTTCGCCGCTTCGGCCGGGGTGATGCCGCGATCACTGGTGAACAGGACGATGCCGTGGCGCATGCCCCGAATTAGAACACGTTCTACTGTCGTGCGGAAGGTCCCGGGCGCCGGTCCGCGCACCGGCGCCCGGGACGAGGGCGTCAGGCCGTCACGTGCACGTAGTCCACGACGAGCTGCTGCGGGAACTGCGTGCTGCTGTTCGGGCTGCCCGGCCAGTCCCCGCCGACGGCGAGGTTGAGGATGATGAAGAACGGGTGGTCGAACACCCACCGGTTGCCGTTCAGGTCCGCCGGGGTCCTGGTCTGGTACAGGTTCCCGTCGACGTACCACTTGATGCTGTTCGGCGACCAGTCCACGGCGTAGGTGTGGAAGTCGTCGGAGAAGTTCGGCCCGTTGTAGGCCGCGCCGATGCCGCCCGAGCCCGAGTAGCCCGGGCCGTGGATGGTGCCGTGCACGGTGTTCGGCTCGTACCCGACGTTCTCCATGAAGTCGATCTCGCCGCAGTTCGGCCAGCCGTTGGAGCCGATGTCGTTGCCCAGTGCCCAGAACGCCGGCCACATGCCCTGGCCGCGCGGCAGCTTCATGCGGGCCTCGAAGTGCCCGTAGGTCTGGGTGAACTTGCCCGCGGTGTTGAGCCGCGCGGAGGTGTAGGTGCAGGCGCCGTACCAGCAGGTGTGGCCGCCCTCCTGGCGGGCGGTGATCACCAGGTGGCCCTGGCCGTCGAGCGCGGCGTTCTGCGCGCCCGGCGTGTACCACTGCAGCTCGTGGTTGTTGACGTTGTCGCCGGTCTCGTTGGTCCACTTCGAGGCGTCCGCGGCGGCTCCGGCGGGGCCGTCGAAGTCGTCGCTGAACACCGTGGCGGCACTGGCGTTGCCGGGCGCCACCAGCAGGGCGGCGACGGCGAGCGCCGGCACGCCGAGTCGCAGGAGACGGGACAGGCGGGTGGTTGTCTTCATCGACATCACTGCCTCTCATCTGCTCGTTTGTTGTGAGCGGGAACAAAGTATGGGCGCAGTGGTCCAGACCTTCAAGAGACCTGGGTAGGTATTTTCCGACCTGCGCCCGCATTACCCTGTTCGGCCCAGTGCCGTTTGTCCGGGAAGGGGAAACCCCGGTGCGTGACGCGGCCCACTGCCGGACGGTCCACCGGCGGGCCGGGGACCGGCGGCGGGCGACAATCCCCGGGTGATCTCCGACCCGTTGTCCCTGGTGTTCCTGCTGCTCGCCGGTGTGGGTGCCGGGCTCACCGGGTCCATCGCGGGGCTCGCGTCGCTGGTCTCCTATCCGGCGCTGCTGGCCGTCGGGCTGTCGCCGGTGTCCGCCAACGTCACCAACACCATCGCGATGCTCGGCACCACCGTCGGCGCGGCGGCGGGCTCCCGGCCGGAACTGGCGGGGCAGCGCTCTTCGCTGAAAACGCTGTGCGCGATCACCGCGGCCGGCGGCGCGGTCGGGGCGGCGCTGCTGTTGTGGACGCCGTCCGGCACGTTCACCTTCATCGTGCCGTTCCTCATCGCGGGTGCGTCGGTTCTGCTGTTCCTCGGTCCGCGTCTGCGGAAGTACGCCGAACGCGCCGACGGCCACGGACTTGGCCCGCTCGCGGGTGCCGCGGCGTTCGCTGTCGCCATCTACGGCGGCTATTTCGGTGCGGCGGCGGGAGTTCTGATGCTCGCGCTGCTGTCGACGGTGTGGGCGCAGTCGCTCGCGCGGTCCAACGCGGCGAAGAACATCGCGACGGGAGCGGCGAACCTCGTCGCCGCCGTGGTCTTCGCCTTCACCGGCAAGGTCGACTGGCTCGCGGTGGTGGCGCTGTGCCTGGGATCCGTGCTCGGCTCGTGGATCGGCCCCGCTGTCGTGCGGCGGCTGCCCGCGACCCCGCTGCGCATCGCGATCGGACTGGCCGGGCTCGGGCTGGCCGCGAGCCTCGCGTGGCAGGCGTTCGCGGCCTGAACGGTTTCCGCCCGGCGGAAGTACGCGGCAGCCGGAGTAAGTTGGGCGACACGTGGGGCATGATCTTCGCCGTACGCATCTGATGGAGGCCCAGAGTTGAGCATCGTCGGTACCAGGGTGGTCCGCGTCGAGGACCAGAAGCTGATCACCACAGGCGGCACGTACGTCGAGGACCTGCGTGAGCCCGCGCTCACCGGAGCGGTGCACGCGGTGTTCGTGCGCAGTCCCATCGCGCACGCGCGCATCGCGTCGATCGACACCTCCGCCGCGCTCGAAGCGCCCGGTGTCGTCGCCGTGTACACCGCGGCGGACCTGGATCTCGGGCCGCGGCAGGCCGGCCCGGTGGTGGAGCCGTGGCTCGCGAGCGAGGTCGTGCGCTACGTCGGCGAGCCGGTCGCGCTCGTGCTCACCGAGCAGCGCTACCAGCTCGCGGACGCCGCCGAGCTCGTCGACGTCGACTACGACCCGCTGGACGCGGTCGCGAGCATCGACGCCGCGCTGGCGGGCGAGACCGTGCTGTACCCGGACAACGGCAGCAACGTCATGCAGGTCAACGGGATGAGCGAGTTCCCGGAAGACTCCTTCGCCGGCTGCGAAGTCGTGGTGACGCGGACGATCGTGAACCAGCGCGTCGCCCCGGCGCCGCTGGAGGTGCGGGGCGCGGCGCTCGCGTGGGGCGAGGACGGGCGGCTCACGGCGTGGCTGTCCACGCAGAACGCGCAGCTCGGCCGGATGGCGATCGCCGCCGGTCTCGGCATCGGCGAGGACCGCGTGCGCGTGGTCGCGCCCGACGTCGGCGGCGGCTTCGGCGCCAAGATCGGGGCCGATCCCGAGCCCATCGTGCTCGGCTGGGCCGCGCGGCGCGCCGGGCGCCCCGTGCGGTGGAGCGAGACGCGCAGCGAGAACCTGACGTCGATGACGCACGGGCGCGCCCAGCAGAACACCGTGACGATCGGCGGCCGCCGCGACGGCACCGTCGAGGTGTTCCGCCTGGACGTGGTGCAGGACGCCGGGGCCTATCCGCGGACGCTGTTCCTGCCGACGCTCACCGAGCTGATGGCCTCGGGCGTCTACCACTTCCCGAAGATCGAGACCCGCAGCCGCGGCGTGGTCACCAACACCACGCCGATCGCCGCCTACCGCGGCGCGGGCAGGCCGGAGGCGACCGCCGCGATCGAGCGGGCGATGGACCTGTTCGCCACCGAGATCGGGATGGATCCCGCCGAGGTGCGCCGGGTCAACTTCATCCGGCCCGAGGAGTTCCCGTACACCACCAAGTCCGGCGCGAACTACGACAGCGGCGAGTACGCCAAGGCGCTCGACCAGGTGCTGGAGGCCGCCGGTTACGCGGACCTGCGGGCGGAACAGCGGCGGCGACGCGAGGCGGGCGACCCGGTGGCGCTCGGGCTGGGCCTCGCCACGTATGTCGAGATCACCGGTGGTGACGGCGGCGGCGAGAGCGGGCGGGTGGACATCAACCCCGACGGCACGGTCACCGCGTACACCGGCAGCTCGCCGCACGGGCAGGGCCTGCACACGTCGCTCGCGATGCTGCTGTCCGACCAGCTCGGCATCCCGATGGACCGGATCACCGTCAAGCACGGCGACACCGACGAGATCCCCAAGGCCATCGGCACCTTCGGCTCGCGTTCCCTGCAGCTCGGCGGTTCCGCGGTCCGCCAGGCCGCCGACCGCGTGCTCGCCAACGCCCGCGAGATCGCCGCGGACATGCTGGAGGCGTCGCCGGAGGACCTGGAGCTCAACGTCGACGAGGGCGTGTGGCAGGTCCGGGGCGCGCCGGCGAGCGGTTCGGTCGACTGGGTGCGGCTGGCCGCCCGCGCCGAGGAGGGCGCGCTGTCGGCGGACGTGTGGTTCGGCACGGGCACGCCGACGTTCCCGTTCGGCGCGCACCTGGCGGTGGTGGAGGTGGACACCGAGACCGGCAAGGTCGTGGTGAAGCGGATCATCGCGGCCGACGACGCGGGCCCGATCGTCAACCCGCTGGTGTTCCGCGGGCAGCGGCACGGCGGGCTCGGGCAGGGCATCGCGCAGGCCCTGCTGGAGGTCATGAGCTACGACGAGGACGGCAACCCGACCACGGCCACGCTGGCGGACTACTCGTTCGTCACGGCCACCGAGCTGCCGGACTTCGAGCTCGTCGACTCGGAGACGCCGACGGACCGCAACCCCCTGGGCGTCAAGGGGATCGGCGAGGCCGCGACGATCGGTTCGACCCCCGCGGTGCACAACGCCGTGGTCGACGCGCTGGCGCACCTGGGCGTGCGCCACCTGGACATGCCCACGACCCCGCAGCGGGTGTGGGAAGCGCTTTCTGGGAAAGGTGAGGCGAAGTGAAGGTCTCCATCGAGGTCAACGGCGAGACGGTGGCCGAGGAGGTCGAGGACCGCACGCTGCTGGTGCACTACCTGCGGGAGAACGCGGGCCTGACGGGCACCAACATCGGCTGTGACACCACGTCCTGCGGGGCGTGCACGGTGCTGCTCGACGGCGAGTCGGTCAAGTCCTGCACGGTGCTCGCGGCGCAGGCCGACGGGCACCGGGTCACCACCGTCGAGGGGCTCGCCCCCGGTGACGGCGAGCTGCACCCGGTGCAGCGGGCGTTCCGCGAGCAGCACGGGCTGCAGTGCGGGTTCTGCACGCCGGGCATGATCATGGCGTCGGTGTCGCTCCTGGCCGAGAACCCGAAGCCCACGCGCGAGCAGGTGCGCGAGGGGCTGGAGGGGAACCTGTGCCGCTGCACGGGTTACCACAACATCGTCAACGCCGTGATCGAGGCGTCGGGACAGGAGGTGGACCGGTGATCCCGGCTTCGTTCACCTACCGCCGGGTGTCCACTGTGGACGAGGCGCTGGCCGTCCTGGCCGAGCACGGCGAGGACGCGAAGGTCCTCGCGGGCGGGCATTCCCTGTTGCCGCTGATGAAGCTGCGGTTCGCCACGCCGGAGCTGCTGGTGGACGTCGCGCCGCTCGACGAGCTGCGGTACGTGCGCGTCGAGGACGGCACGGTCGCGATCGGCGCGCTGTCGCGCTATCACGACCTGCACTCCGACGAGGTGCTGCGCGAGCACGCCCCGCTGCTGGCGCACGTGGCGGGCGCGATCGGCGACCCGCAGGTGCGCCACCGCGGCACCATCGGCGGCTCGCTGGCGCACGCCGACGCGGCGGCGGACCTGCCGGCGGCGCTGCTCGCGTCCGACGGGGTGCTCGTCGTGCGCGGGCCGCGGGGGGAGCGGGAGATCCCGGCGGGGGAGTTCTTCCTGGGCCCGTTCACGACCCCGCTGGAGCCGGACGAGCTGGTGACCGAGGTGCGAGTGCCGGCGCAGACCGGGCTGGGGTGGGCATTCGAGAAGTTCACCCGCCGCTCGATCGACTGGGCCATCGTGGGAGTCGCCGTCGTGGGCGGGAAGGTGGGCCTGGTGAACATGGCGGGCACGCCGATCCGAGCCACCGCGACGGAGGAGGCGCTGGCGTCGGGAGCCCCGATCGCCGAGGCGGCGGCCCTGGCCGCGGAGGGCGCCAGCCCGGTCTCGGAACCCCACGCGAGCGCCGAGTACCGCGAGCACCTGGCGCGGGTGCTGACGAAGCGAGCGCTCACGACGGCCGCGGCGTAGGCGGGCGACCGGCCGCGGGGGGTGACTCCTCGCGGCCGGTGGTGCTGCTGGAGGGGCTGGCTGACGGGGCGCTTCCGCGCGACCGGCACCTTGCCGCGGCCGCGACTGGGCGGCTGTGGCACGGCCGCCGCGAGTGGCACCTGCTGGGGCCGGCCGCGGCGCCCCCAACCCACCGCGTCCGGCGGCGCACCACGGTCGCGGCGCGCACCGCGCCCGCGCCGGTTCCCTGCTGCTGAGCCACCTCTCAAGCCGTCACCCCACCCCCACCACGGAGAAAGCCCCCGCCGCGGCGGGGGCTTTCCTCACGTTGGTCGCGTCAGGCGTTCTTCACGGCCGAGACCTCGAACTCCAGGGTGACCTTGTCGCTCACCAGCACGCCGCCGGTTTCGAGCGCCGCGTTCCAGGTGATCCCGAAGTCCTTCCGGTTGATCACCACGGAGCCCTCGAAGCCCACGCGCGTGTTGCCGAACGGGTCCTGCGCGGTGCCCTCGTAGCTGAACGGGATGGTGACCGCCTTGGTCACGCCCTTGATGGTCAGGTCGCCGGTCACGTCGAAGGTGTCCTCGCCGGTCTGCTTCACCGAGGTGGACCGGAACGTGATCTGCGGGTGCTCGTCCATCTGCAGGAAGTCGTTGCTGCGCAGGTGCGCGTCGCGGTCGGCGTTGCGCGTGTCGATGCTCTTCGCCTCGATCGTCACGGTCGCGCTGGAACGCTCCGGGTTCTCCCCGTCGATCTGCGCGGTGCCGGTGAACTCGTTGAACGCGCCGCGGACCTTGGTCACCATCGCGTGCCGCGCGACGAACCCGATGCGGGTGTGCGTGGGGTCGAGGGTGTAGGTGCCGGTCAGCTGCGCGTACTGCGTGGGGGTGGTCATGGTGTCCCTTCCGGATTGGTGACGTGTCATCCAGCCTGTCCCAACCTCGGTGACGTGTCAACTATTCCCGTACACTTGATCGCGTGACGGGAACTCGCTGGCTCACCGACGCCGAGCAGCGCGCGTGGCGCGCCTACATCGCCATGCAGGCGCGGCTGACCGCGCACCTCGGCAAGCGGATGCAGGCCGACTCGGACCTGTCGCACGCGGACTTCGCGGTGCTGGTGCAGCTGACGGACACCCCGGAGGAGCGGGTGCGGGTGGTCGAGCTGGCCCGCGCCCTGCAGTGGGAGAAGAGCCGCGTGTCCCACCACGTCGCGCGGATGCAGAAGCGGGGGCTCGTCGCGCGCGAGGAATGCCCGTCGGACGCGCGCGGGGCGTTCATCGTGCTCACCGCCGAGGGCCGGGCCGCCATCGAGAAGGCCGCGCCCCGCCACGTCGACGAGGTCCGCCGCCTGGTGTTCGACGCGCTGACACCCGAACAGGTCCGGGCGCTCACCGAGATCTCCGAGCTGGTGCTGGAAAGGCTGGCCGACGCCGAAGACGTGGCCTGAGCCGGACCGGGTACGTCTCATCCCTGGCGGAGGATCCGGTCGAGGTGCTGGCGGCTGCGCTCGTCGGCCGGGGTGTGGACGACGAGCCGGAGGCCGGGGTGGTCGGTCAGGTCCATGCCGGTGGAGCGGAGAGCGATCTCTCCGACTGCCGGTATGTCGTAGCGTTTGTCGCACAGGCGCGGTGCGGCCACGTCGTGGGTGGCCCAGAGCCCGGCGAAGAGCGGGCTCGCGCTGCACAGGCGGGCGACGAAGCCCTGCCAGTGCGGTTCGTCGAGGTGCCGGCTGTAGCGGTAGCGGAAGGTGGCCACGGCTTCGGGGGCCTGCTCGTCCCGGTTGGCGATGTGGGTGTGCGCCGGGGACACCGCGAACAGGTTCCAGATCGTGTTGCGCTCGCCGCTCGGCGCGCTGACCAGGCCGGGGTGCAGGGCGGCGTAGGCCCGGTTCCAGCGCAGGACGTCCGTACGAGCATTGACGACCATGGCGGGCAGCGGGTCCAGGGCCCGCAGGATCGTGTCGAGGTCGCCGGGGACTTCGGCCGGCGCCTCGGCGTCGGCCGCGGGCGGCGGGACTTCTGCCAGCCGGTAGAGGTGCTCGCGCTCGGCGGCGTCCAGGCGCAGCGTGCGGGCGATCGCGCCGAGCACGTGGGCGCTGGCGTTGATGGGCCGGCCCTGCTCCAGCCAGGTGTACCAGGTCACGCCGACCCCGGCCAGCTGGGCGACTTCTTCCCGCCGGAGCCCGGGAGTGCGCCGCCGCGCTCCGGGCGGCATTCCGACCTGGTCCGGGGTGACCCGCGCACGCCGTGAGCGCAGGAACGCGCTCAGCTCGGGCCGGCGGCCGGTCGTCGTCATGAATCCACCATGCCTGAGCCGCGCGGTGCCTGCCGGGTGCTGTCGATACCAGTATCAGCGGGCTCTCAGCTCTGGTACCGGGATGGGCGCAGGCTCGAAGCGCTGGTGTTTTCCGGAAGAAAGAGCTGAGAGTCCACATGAGCAACGCTTTCCACGACAAGGTCGCGGTCGTCACCGGTGGCAGCGCCGGGATCGGCTTCGCCACCGCGCACGAGATCGCGGGGGCCGGCGGCACCGTCTACATCACGGGCCGCGACCGTGACCGGCTGTCGGCCGCCGCCTCGCGCATCCCGGGCGACGTCGTCGGCGTCCCGGCCGACTCGTCCTCCGCCGAGGACCTCGGCCGGCTCTTCACCCAGGTCCGGCAGCGCAGCGGACGGCTCGACGTGCTTGTCACCAACGCTGCCGCGATCGGCACCGCGCCGCTGGGCGAGATCACGCGGGAGATCGTCACGACGACTTTCGACGTCAACGTGACCGGGACGATCATGACGGTCCAGCAGGCGCTGCCCCTGCTGGCCGACGGAGGTGCCGTCGTGCTGACCGGTTCGATGGCCGCGCACAAGGCGTCGCGTGGGCGCAGTGTCTACGCCGCGTCCAAGGCCGCGGTCCGCGCCCTGGCCCGCACTTGGGCGCTGGAACTCACGCCGCGCGGGATCCGGGTGAACGTCGTGAGCCCCGGCCCCACGGACACGCCCGCCATCGCGCGGCTCGCCGGAGACGCGGAGCAGCGCGGGGCGTTCTTCGCGAAGATGGGGGAAGGCACGCCGATGACCCGGGCCGGTACGGCGGAGGAGGTCGCCGCCGTGATCGCCTTCGTCGCGTCGGACGCGGCCTCCCACGTCAACGGCGCCGACTACCAGGTCGACGGTGGCTACGGGCAGGTCTGACCCGCCCGCCGAAGACGCCGCCCGGGCTAGGACGTGTGCAGCTCGTCCGGGCGGTGCACCGCGGGGCGGCCCGAAGGACCCCGGGCGCCGGTCGAAATCGTCCCGCTTGAGGGGCCGGAACCGGGCCCGCAGAATCCGTGGAGTGTCCCTGCCCGACTCGCTCCTGACGCGGGCATACCCGCCCGCGGGCGGCTCACGCGCCGCGCGTGACCTCCTGCACGAGCCAGCTCGCGACGTCGTGCAGCTTCCGGTTGGCGCGCTGGGAGACCTTGACCAGCAGGTGGAACGCCTCGTCGTCGCCGATCGAGTGACGTTGCATGAGAATGCCCTTCGCCGTGGCGATCGTGTCCCGGGTGCGCAGCGCCTCCCGCAGCTGCTCCTGCCGCGCCGACCCCGCGAGCGCCACCGCCGCGTGCGCGGCGAACAGGCCGGCCAGCTGCACCGCATCGTCGTCGAACGCGGCGCGGGCGCTCGCGTAGAGGTTGAGCGCGCCCAGGTTGGCCGAGCCGGTGAACAGCCGCACGCTGAGCATCGAACGGATGCCGAGCTCGTTCGCCGCCGCCCCGAAGCGGGGCCACCGCGAGTCGGCCCCGATGTTCCCGGTGCGGAAGACCGGCTCGTCGAACACCGCGCCGACGCAGGGACCCTCGCGCAGCTCGTGCTGCAGCGCGTCGAGCCGCGCCACCACCGGGCTGGTGGGGCTCACGGACCGGACCTCGCCCCGCGCGAGCAGGGAGACGCCCGCGTTCTCGACCCCGGGGACCGTGTCCACGGCCGCGGTCACGATACGCTGGACAGTGCGCTCGACGTCCGGCTCGGGCTCGATCGTGCGCACGATGTCGCTCAGCACCTCGGGAAGCGCGAGGTCGGAGTCCCCGGCATCGCCTCTCGGCGGGGCGGTCCGGTCGGTCATCGGCTCAGTCTCGCCGACGCGCGACCGGCACGCCAGCTTCTCCGCCGAAGGTGTGGTTTTACGCCCCGGAAAAGGGGTACTCGCCCGAGCTGACCGTTGAGACCGACAGCGGAGGACCGGACATGGCGTTCGAACGCCCCTGTGGAGAGCAGATCGTGTGGCGGCGCGTCACCGCGCTGCCCGATCTGGACCGGCTCCGCAACGCGATCTGCGGGCTCCTGTTCGACTGCCCGGCCGAAATGGTCGTCAGCGTCCTGCTGTTCGTCGACGATGTGTGCAGCGCGCCCGACGCGGACGGGAAGTTCCCCATCGAGGTCTGCCTGGTCCGCGGCGCCGACCCGGACTACCTGCGCATCGACGTGGCCGGCCCGGAGCTGATGCCGCCCACCCGCCCGTCGTTCATGGACGGCGGCGGCCCGCAGGGTTCCGCGGGCTGGGGCCTCACCTACCGCGAGCAGGGGATGACCGCGTGGGCCTACCTGACGCTGCCGTCGCGGACCCCCGGGCGGGCGCCCGCGCCGTGGTCGCGCCTGGCGGTCTGCCTGCCGTCCAACCCCACGCTGAACTGACCGCCCGGAGGCGGTTTTCACCACCGGTCAGCGGCCGGCGGGGGAGGTGAACTCCACCTCGTCGAGGGGCACCGCCCGACCGTCCGGGCCGGTGAAGGTCACGTCGAGCGGTGCGCCGGTGCGCCGGTCGCGGCGTCTCAACGACGGCCCCGACGCGCGCGGCAGGTGCCGGTCGCCCCACTGCTGGAGCGCGCCGAGCACCACCAGCGCGTCCCGCCCGGCGCCGGTGAGGTGGTATTCGTACCGGGTCCGCGCGCCCGCCTCGCGGTAGGGCCGCTTCTCCACCACGCCCGCGTCGACGAGCGTCGCGAGCCGCGTGGTCAGCAGGTTCGTGGCGATGCCGAGGCGCTGCTGGATGTCCGCGAAACGCACGAACCCGAAGAACAGCTCGCGCAGGATCAACGGCGTCCAGCGCTCACCCAGCACCGTCAGCGACCGCTCGATCGAGCAGGCCGGGGAGTCCTCGTCGAGCCGGGGTGTCATGCGAGCCACTCTACCTTGCCTTTTGAAACTCAGCTGGCTAGCTTGAAAAATACAAGCCAGAGGAGGACTCATGGAGATCAAGGGATCGGTCGCGCTGGTCACGGGCGCGAACCGGGGGCTGGGCCGGCACTTCGCCGCCACGCTGCTGGAGCGGGGCGCGGCGAAGGTGTACGCGGCGGCACGCAGGCCGGAGTCGGTCGACCTGCCGGGCGTCGTGCCGCTCGCGCTCGACATCACGGACCCGGCCTCGGTGCGGGCCGCCGCGGAGCAGGCGGGGGACGTGACGCTGCTGATCAACAACGCCGGGGTGAGCACGGGCGCGTCCGCGTTGCACGGGAACCTCGGCGACGTGCGGCTGGAGATGGAGACGCACTACTTCGGCACGCTCGCCATGGCGCGGGCGTTCGCGCCGGTCCTGGCCCGGGGCGGCGGTGGCGCGGTGCTGAACGTGCTGTCGGTCCTGTCCTGGCTCACCGTGCCGCGGGCCGCCGCCTACTCCGCGGCCAAGGCCGCCGCGCTGCAGCTCACCAACGCGCTGCGCCTGGAGTTGCGGGACCAGGGCACGCAGGTCACGGCGCTGCACGTGGGGTACATGGAGACCGACATGGCGGCGCACGTCGACGGCCCGAAGGTGGACCCGGCCACCGTGGCGGCGCAGGCTCTCGACGGCGTCGAGCGGGGACTGTTCGAGGTGATCGCCGACGACGCCAGCCGCCACGTGCGGTCGAAGCTGTCCGGTGACCTGGCGGGGCTCTACCCGCAGCTGGCCTGACCGTCCATTCAGGACTCGAAGCGAGCCGGATCTCCCGCGCCGCGGCGGATGATCTCCGGCTCGTCCTCGGAGAAGTCGACGACCGTGGTCGGCTCGGTGCCGCAGTCACCGGAGTCGATCACGGCGTCCAGCACGTGGTCCAGCTCGTCCTTGATCTCCCAGCCCTGGGTGAGCGGCTCCTCCCGGTCGGGCAGCAGCAGCGTGCTGGACAGCAGCGGCTCCCCGAGCGCGGCGACGAGCTCCTGTGCGACGAGGTGGTCGGGGATCCGCACGCCCACGGTCTTCTTCTTCGGGTGCAGCAGGCGGCGCGGCACCTCCTTCGTGGCCGGGAGGATGAAGGTGTAGCTGCCGGGCGTGGCGGCCTTGATGGCGCGGAAGACGGCGTTGTTCACGTGCACGAACTGGCCGAGCTGGGCGAAGTCGCGGCACACCAGCGTGAAGTGGTGCCGGTCGTCGAGGCGGCGCACGGCGCGGATCCGGTCGATCCCGTCCTTGTTGCCGAGCTGGCACCCGAGGGCGAAGCACGAGTCGGTCGGGTACGCGATCAGCCCGCCGTCCCGCACGATCCCGACCACCTGGTCGATCGCGCGGCGCTGCGGGTTCTCCGGGTGCACATCGAAGTACTTCGCCATGAAGGGAGCTTAGAGACTGTGCCGGGAATGGCTTGCGTGGCGGTGCAGGTAGCGGAACCTGAGGCGGCCTCTCACTCCGGGATCGCCTCCTCATGACCGCCAGGTCACCACGGAGGCGCTGTCCTCGCGAGAGGCCGCCTCAGAATTCGGCAGCAGAGTGCGAGTTGGCGGCCCCACGGCGAGCGGCTCCGCCGCTCAGAAAGAGCACACCACCTCAGCCGCGCAGCTGGAGGTTCTCCAGTGCCTGCCGGGCGAGTTCGTCGCCCCGCTCGGCGGCCCGCTGGTACCACGCGCGGCCCTCTTCGAGGTTGCCGCGCCGCCAGTGCAGCGCGCCCAGGTTGACCTCCGCCGGCAGGTGCCCGGCCGACAGTGCCCGGTGGTACCACCGCTCGGCGTCGTCGTAGGCGCCCCTGTCCTGCAGCAGCGTGCCCAGGTTCAGCATCGCCTCGGGCAGGCCGTGCTCCGCCGAGCGCCGGTACCACTGCTCGGCCTCCCCGGCCTGCCCCCGCTGCTCCAGCAGCACCGCCAGGCCGAACTCCGCCACCGGCCCGTTCTCGGTCTCCGCCGCGCGCCGGAACCACGTCTCCGCCGCGTCGAGGTCGCCCTGGTTCCACAGGTTCCGCGCCAGGTCGAGCGCCGCCTGGCTGTCGCCCATCTCCGCCGCCAGCCGCCGCAGCGCCTCGACGTCCGGCCGGTGCTCGCCCTCCTCCGTCCGCGACAGCAGGCCCATCAGCCGCACCGCCGCCGGATCCCCGGACAGCGCCACCTTCCGCAGCAGCGCCGCGCCCCGCTGCCGGTCGCCGTGCAGCAGCTCCAGCACGGCCTCCTTGCGCAACCCGTTCGGGTCACCCGCCGACGCCGCCCGCCGGTACGCCTCGCGGGCGTCGTCGATCCGGCCGGTCTGCGCGAACAAGCCGCCCAGGTTCGTCATGCCCGTGGTGTCCCCGGCCTCCGCGGCCCGCTGGTACCACAGCTCGGCCATCCGCACGTCGCCCCGGTTCTCGGCCAGCGTGCCCAGGTTGGACATCGCCCAGCTGCTGCCCGCCTGCGCCGCCCGCAGGTACCACTGCTCCGCGCCCGCCTGGTTCCCCGAGGTCTGCGCGGCCCAGCCCAGGTTGAACAGCGCGTACTGGTCGCCCTGCTCCGCCAGCCGCGTCCACAGCCTGCCCGCGTCCGCCAGCCGCCCGAAGCCCACGGCCGCCCGCGCGACGCGGAACGCCTGGTCGGCCGTCAGCAGGTGGGCGCCCAGCAGCAGCCCCCACACCTCGTCCGGCACCGGCACGGCCGGATCGGCCGAGTCCACCAGGTAGTCGAACGCCAGGTACCGGTCCGCGCCCGCCCGCATCAGGCACGAGCTGGCGCCGCGCACCGGCTGCGACGCCCACTCCAGCGCCGCCGCCAGGTCCGTCTCGCCGAAGCGGCTGCGGTAGCGGCCCGACAGGTAGCGGCCGTGCAGCGACACCAGCCAGTCCAGCGGCACCGGGTCCAGGTAACCGGCCCGGCGCAGGTCGACCGCCGCGCTGACCAGCGCCGCCCCCGCCTCGTTCTCGCCGTCGCGCCCGGACCGCCAGCGGTGCAGCGCGGCCGGGCCGGCCGCGATGTGCTCGCCCAGCCCCGCGCCGCTCTCGTCGACGAGGGCGCCCGCGATCCGCGCGTCGGTGCGGAACCGGTGCGCCGCCGCGGTTTCCGTGCGGTCGAGCCTGCGGGGCAGCTCGATCGGCGTCGTCCGGGTCAGCACCCGCCGTGACCGCCCGCCCGGGCCGTCGGTGTCGACGCCCAGCGCCACGCGCGCCCGCGTGCGCAGCGTGGCCAGCACGACGGTGTCCGAAGGACCACGCGTGCACAGGTCCGTCAGCAGCGAGTCGTCGAGGCTGTCGGTCGCCAGGTAGCGCTCCAGGTCGTCGAGCCACACCACCGTCCGCCGCGGCGGCGTGCGCGCCAGCTCGCGCAGCGCGTCCGCGTCGGCGGGCACGACCACGGTCTCCCAGCCGAGGCGAGAAGCGTTGCGCAGCACCGCTTCGTACGCCGTGCGCGTCTTGCCCGCCGCCGCGTCGCCCTGCACGAGGACGAGCCCGCCGCGGGCGAGCAGGCGGTCCAGCTCGGCGTCGGCGGTGCGCGGCACGTACGGCGGCATCGGCGCGCCGCCCGGCAGCTTCCACGCGGGGTGCACGCCCAGCCGGACCGGGTCCAGCTCACTGATGCGCAGGATGGGAATCGCCCCCGTACCACCGAGGTCCGGCCGCGCCGGGACCGCCGCGACGGGCGGCGGCTCGGCACGCTGTCCGCGTCGCCGGGGCAGGAACGCGAGCAGCGCCAGCAGGCCGGTCACCGCCGCGGCGACCACCTCGACGGTCCACCCGGCGGCCGCGGGCAGCGCGCCCTGGCTGGTGAGCAGCCCGGCCGCCACGGCGACCGCCGCGGCCACGGCGGCACCCACCAGGTACCCCGCTCTGCTTCCCGACTCGAACGACATCGCGGTAACTTTCCCATAGCCGGTGCCGGGCGAGTGTGTCTGTTCAGCAACAGCGGGAACGGTCCACCGTGGTCACCGTCGCGTTGCCCACAGTCACCCTCGGCACGGGTTCCCGCCGCCGCGGATCGGCGCTGGTCGTGGCCACGCGGACGGGACCGCCGTGCGCCACGAGCACCACCTCGCGACCCGGTCCGGCCGCGTACCGGTCCAGCGTGGCGTGGACGCGCTCGTAGAGGTCGGTGATGCTCTCGCCGTCGCCGGGCCGCCGCCAGGGTTCGCGCCACAGCCGTTCGACGGCGTCCTGCACCGTGCCCTCGCCGAGCGGGTCGGCGAACCGCCGCCCCTCCAGGCAGCCCAGGTGCTGCTCGCGCAGGCACGGGTCGGTGCGCACGGGCAGGCCGAGCACGCTCGCGATCACCTCGGCGGTCTCGCGGGCGCGCGGCAGGTCGCTGCTGAAGATCGCGTCGATGTCCGGGTACCGCTCGGCGAGCAGGCGGGCGGCCTGCGCGGCCTGCCGCAGCCCGCGCGCGGTGAGCGAGCCCGCCTCGGCCGACTGCCCCTGCACCCGGCCGGCGAGGTTCCACTCGCTCTCGCCGTGGCGCACCAGGTGGAGCACGGGCATCAGAACTGCAGCCGCGGGTCGTCGTAGTTCTTGAACTCCAGCACGTTGTTGGACGGGTCGACGAGCGCGATCGTGCGGTGCTGCTCGGCGGTGCCCTCGAACCGCACCGCCGGTCCCGCCAGCACGGGCAGCTTGCGGTGCTCCACCAGCCGCAGCAGCCGGTCGAAGTCCTCGGCGGCGGCGAAGCTGACGCCGAAGTGCCGCGGGTACATCACCGGCTCGTCCGGCACGTCGTCGGACAGGTGGCACACCAGCTGGTCGCCGAAGAAGTCGAAGGTCACGCGGTCGTCGTAGCGGCGGGCGAGTTTCGCGCCGAGCCCGAAGACGTAGAACTGCACCGCCTCGTCGAGGTCCTTCGCGGGCACCGCGATGTGGCAGGCGTCGTGGGTGTTGCGCATTCCGGTCTCTCCTTTGTGGACTGTTTCAGGCGACGGACACCGCGCGGGGCACGGGAACTCCGCCGGCACACGGGGTGAGCTGCAGCAGCGTGTCGCCGCGCAGTCCCCGGCGCAGGGTCTCGACGCCGACGAGGTCGGCCGCGGCGATGTTGCCGAGGTTGACCTCCGGGCCGATCGCGCGGATCAGCTCCACCTGCAGGTCCTTGGTGGGCGCCTCGAACAGCAGGCGGGTGGCGTCCACCCGTGCCAGCACGGCGCGCAGCACGTCGTCACGCAGGTGCCCGTCCGGGCGGGCCATCCCGCTGCGGCCGCTCTCGCGGGTCTCGGTGATCACCAGCTCCGCGCCGGCGTCGAGGTCCTCGCGGATCGCGCCCACCCAGTCGCCGGGGGTGAGGCGCGCGGAGCGGTCCGCGTCCTTGTAGCCGACCTCCGAGAGCACCGGCCGGTGCTGCGCCATCCGCCGCACGCACGCGGCCTTGCCGTGCTGGTCCAGCGGGATCGTGCCGTTGGACACCTCGATGTGCGTGGCGCCGGTGCGCTCGACGAGCGACAGGTACTCGCCGAGGCGGTCCTGCACGAGGTACCACTCGAACAGCGTGCCGCCGAAGTAGAACCCGATCCCGGCCTCCCGCAGCACGGCGATCTTGTGGTCCAGCTGCTTCGTGACCAGCGCGGTGCCCCAGCCGAACTTGACCAGGCCGACGTACTCGCCGTGGCTGGCGATCACGTCGGTGAACAGGCCCGTCGGCAGTCCCGGGTCGATCATCATCGTGGTGCGGGTCATCGGGCTCCTCCTGAGTTCGCGAGCGCGAGGTCTTCGCGCGGCCGGGCGGGAACGGGCCGGGCGCGGCGCGCCCGGGCCCGGCCGGTGAGCGCGAGGCTCACCGGTGTGCGCCGGGCGGCGGCGGTCACCAGCCCGGACACGAGGTAGAGCAGGGGCAGCAGCACCAGCACGAGCACCGCGAGCACCACGGCGTTCGGCACGGTCTGGGCGAAATCGACCAGCCCGGCGGCGGTGGCCCCGAGCAACGCGCCCTGCAGCACGAGCGGGTGCAGCAGGTAGATGCCGAAGGACGCGTCCGAGGTGGCGCGCACGACCTTCTCGCCGGGGCGGCTGGTTTCCTGCCACAGCAGCCCGGCGGCGAGGAACGCCCACGCGACCGCGACGCTTTCGGCCGCCACCACCGGCTGGAACACCATGCTCGCCTGCAGCGGCGGCTGCCCGAGGACGTCGACGTGCACCAGGTAGACGACGACGCTCAGCGCGACCAGGGCCGCGCAGCCGGCGAAGACGGTCCGGACGTGCTGCCGCGTCCACGCGACGAGCGCCTCCCGGTGCCAGGCGGCGATCGCGCCCGCCAGCACGTAGCCGAGGTAGCTGGGCAGCAGCGCGTCCGGCGCGTGCACCCAGCCCGACAGCGGGCCGAGGTCCCAGTTCTGCTGGACGGCGTAGGCGAACGTCAGCTGAAAGGCCGCGGCTACCGCCAGCAGTGCGCCGTGCCACCGCTGCGTGGCCCGCAGCAGCGCGCGGACCAGGGGGAACACCAGGTAGATCTGCATCGAGACGAGCAGGAAGTACAGGTGGTAGCGCGCGGTGCCGGTGAGCAGCTGCTGCACCAGGTTCGCCCCGAGGAACGGCGCGCCGTTGGCGAAGAAGTACAGCACCGTCCACACGAGGTACGGCACGGCGACGAACAGGAACCGCCGCCGCCAGAACCGCGGCCACCGCACCTTCTTCCGCCCCGTGCTGTAGGTCAGCACGAACGCGGTGAGCAGGAAGAACACCTCGCGGCTGACGTGGAAGACCATGCCGAGCGCGCCGTCGAGCACCGTCGGCTCCACCGGCGCGAGCGCCAGCACGTGCGTGCCGATGACGAGCCCCACGGTGAGCACGCGGACGACGTCGACGTAGTGCAGATGTTCGCCGCGTCCGCTCACCGGTTGCCCGCCAGCTCCGCCCGCAGGGCCCGGCGCAGCACCTTGCCGGTGGGCCCGGTGGGCAGCGCGTCGGTGACCTCGACGACGGCGGGCCGCTTGTAGCGGGCGAGCCGCTGCTCGCACCAGACGGTCAGGGACCGGCGCAGCGCCTCGGCGTCCGGGCCGCGCGTGGTCACGAACGCGACGGGCACCTGCCCGAGGCGCTCGTGCGGGGCGCCGACCACCGCGACCGCGGCCACACCGGGGTGCGCGAGCAGCACGTTCTCCACTTCCTGCGGGTAGATCTTCTCGCCGCCGCGGTTGATCACGTCGTCCGCGCGCCCGGCCAGGCGCAGGAACCCGGCCTCGTCGCGGACGCCGACGTCCCCGGTGCGCAGCCAGCCGTCCGCGGCGCGCGCGGGCCGCGTGCGCTCGGGCGCGTGCTCGTCGAGCTCCAGGTACTCGCTCACGATCTGCGGCCCGCGCAGCAGTACCTCGCCCTCCTCGCCAGGTGCGACCTCGGCGCCGTCCGGACCGGCGACGACCAGCTCCAGCTCGACGGGCAGGCCCACCGACCCCGCGCGGCGCCGCGCCGGGTCGAGGGGGTTCGCGGTGATCTGCCCGGCGGCCTCGGACATGCCGTAGGTCTCCAGCACCCCGACGCCGGTGTGCGCGGCGAAGGCCGCGGCGGTGGCGGGCGGCAGCGGCGCGGAGGCCGAGCGGGCGAAGCGGATCCGCTCGGCGAGCCATGACGGCGGCGCCGGGCGCGTGGCGAGCGAGGCGAGGACCGCCGGGACGGCGTTGAGCCAGGTGGGCCGGTGCCGCTCGACGCGCGACCAGTACTCCCCGGCGTCGAAACGCCGGTCGATCACCAGGGAGGCGCCGCTCACCACGGTCGCGAGCAGGCCCATCACCTGAGCGTTGACGTGGAACAGCGGCAGCGGTGTGTAGCCGCGCTCACCGGGGACGAAGCCGTGGTGCCGGGCGACGCGCCCGGCGGCGTGCAGCAGCTGCCACTCGGTGAGCGGAATGCCCTTGGGGCGCCCGGTGGTGCCGGAGCTGGTGAGCAGGACCGCGGGCCGCAGCGCGGCGGCGTCGCTGGGCCGGTTCGCCGTGGTGGCGGACCAGATCCGCCGTGGTCCGGCGAGGTCCACGAGCACGGTGTCGAGCTCGGCGTGAATGGCGTCCGGCTGGTCGGTGGCGAGCACGTCGACCCGCAGCCGGGCCAGGGTGGCGGACAGCTCCGCGGGTGTCAGGCGCGGGTCGACGGGCGCGGCCGTCAGTCCCGCGGCGAGGCAGCCGAGGTACGCGGCGGTGAAGGCCAGCGGATCGGCGACGACCAGCCCGACGCGGCTGCCGGGCTCGGCGATCCCGGGCCACCGCGTGGCGTGCTCCGCCACCGCGCGCCAGGTCAGTGCCCGCTCGTCCTCCCCGGAGAGGAACGCGAGGGACTCCGCCTGCTCGCGTGCCCGGGTGGACAGTAACCGGGACACAATCGCCATGAAGCCCTCCACACACGCTTTCTCGTCGAACACGGGCGAGTCTGGTCATCGTTCCTAGGTGCCCGCTGGCAGCGTTCTGAGAGACACCTGAGAAGTTGAACGTTCTTACGCCTTCTTCGCGGCGCGCGAGGGACACTCCGGACCATGGAATCGGTGCGTCACCAGCGCTTCCGGCGGGCAACAGGACAAATGCGACGGTTGTTCCCCGTTCTCGTGGCGTTCGTTCTGGCGGCGTGTGCCTCCCCGGCCGCCGGTGGCACGCCGGGGCATTCGGCGACGGCGCGGCCGGCGGTCACGGCGGGCACCACCACGGTGTCGCGCCAGCTCACCGTGGACGGGACGAAGCGGACGTACCTCGCCATCGGGTCTTCCTTGCGGCACAAGGGACTTCCGTTGCTGATCGTGCTGCACGGGCGGGGCATCACGGCGCAGCAGGAGTCCACCAGGACCGGGTTCCTGCCCTACGCCGAGCGCGGGCTGGTGAACCTCGTCTATCCACTCGGGATCTCCGAGTCGTGGAACGCCGGACACGGCTGCTGCGGGGTGGCGGGCCGGCAAGGCGTGCACGACACGGCCTTTCTCACGCAGCTCGTTTCGGACGCCTCGCAGTATTTCGACAGCGATCGGCGTCGCATTTATCTCGTGGGGTACAGCAATGGGGCGAAGCTGTCGTTCGAGGAGGTTTGCGGGCATCCGGGGCTTTTCGCCGGTCTCGCGACCTACGGCGCCGTCCCGCTGGCCGCCTGCCCGGCGGGGCAACCGGTTTCGGCTCTGCTGACGGCGGGCACGGCGGATCCGTACGTGCGCACCGAGCACAACTCGCCGAGCGCGGTCGCGGCCCTGAACGACGCCGTCGCGCAGTGGCAGCGCCGCAACGGCTGCACGGGAACCCCGGTCGTGCGGCACACGGGCCCGCTGACCCTCACGACGTGGACCGGGTGCCGCGGGGGCACCGAACTGGCCTCGGGTGTCTACTCAGGACTGACGCACTACTGGCCGGTCGCCACCCACACCTCGGCCCCCTACACGACGCCCGTGGGAGACCAAGCCGCGGCGGCGACGGTGATGTGGGACTTCCTCAGCCGCCAGCGGCTGGCCTGAGCGCTCACTGCGCGTCGAACAACGCGCTCACCGACTCGCCGTTGTGGATGCGGCGCATCGCCTCCGCCAGCGCGGGCGCGATCGACAGCACCGTGAGCTTCGGCGCCACCTCGTCCGGCTCCACCGGGACCGTGTTGGTGCACACGATCTCCAGCACGTCCGGCTGGTCGCCGATCCGCTTGAGGGCGCCGTCGGAGAACAGCCCGTGCGTGCACGCCACCCGGACCGACCGTGCGCCCAGCTCCCGCAGCCGCGCCAGCACCTCCAGCACCGTGCTGCCCCGCGCGATCTCGTCGTCGAGCACGATCACGTCCCGGCCGGCGACGTCACCGATGATCGAGCTGATCGCCACCCGGTCGTCGGCGAACCGCTCCTTCGCGCCCGCCGCCACCGGCACGCCGAGCAACCGCGCGAAGTGCGACGCGGGCTTGGCGTTGCCGAGGTCGGGCGAGACGACGGTGGTGTTGCTCAGGTCGTACCGGCGGAAGTGCCCGGCCAGCTCACGCAGCGCGTGCAGGTGGTCGACCGGGATGCTGAAGAAGCCGTGCACCTGCGGCGAGTGCAGCGTCATCGCGAGCACCCGGTTCGCGCCCGCGGTCACCAGCAGGTCCGCCACCAGCCGGCCGCCGATCGAGATGCGCGGCGCGTCCTTCTTGTCCGAGCGCGCGTACGCGTAGTGCGGCATGACCACCGTCGTGCGCCCGGCCGACGCCCCGCGCGCCGCGTCGAGCATCAGCAGCAGCTCGACCAGGTGCTCCTGCACCGGCGCGACGATCGGCTGGATGAGGAACACGTCGCGCTCGCGGCAGTTCGCCTGCAGCTGCACCTCGAGGCAGTCGTTGGCGAACCGGCGGACGCTGACGGGATGCAGCTCGACGCCGAGGTTCGCACAGATCTCCTCGGCCAGCTCGGGATGGGCACTACCGCTGAAAACGGCGATCTCGCGCACGCAGAGAATGCTACCCGCGCTCCCATGGGGTATCCCTGGTGCGTGATCCCCGTCCACGACGTCAACCCGCTGCGCCGCACCCCGTGGCTGACCTACGCCCTGGTCGCGGCCAACGTGGTCGTGTTCCTGCTGATGCCGTCCGCCGCGCACACCCTCGTCGGGCACACCTCCGCCGCGCAGCTGTGCGACCTGCAGGCGTTCGTGGAGCGCTGGGGCGCCGTGCCGCGCGAGCTGCTGCGCAACCAGGAACCCGCCCTCGTGCCGACCGGCCGCGCGGTGCTGACCCCACAGGGCGCGGGCTGCCTGCTCGGCCCGCCCGGCTACGCGAAGTCGCCCGTGCTGTCGGTGCTGACGGCGATGTTCCTGCACTCCAGCTGGACGCACCTGCTGGGCAACATGCTGTTCCTCGCGATCTTCGGCAACAACATCGAGGACCGGCTGGGCCGCGTGCGGTTCCTGCTGTTCTACCTGGTGTGCGGGTACGCCGCGGGCTACGGTTTCGCGCTGACCGACCCGTCGTCCACGCAGCCGCTCGTCGGCGCGTCCGGGGCGATCGCGGGCGTGCTCGGCGCGTACCTCGTGATCTACCCGCGGGCCCGGGTGTGGGGCCTGATCCCGGTGCTGTTCTTCCTGCCGCTGCGCGTGCCGGCGTGGCTGATGCTCGGCATGTGGTTCGTGCTGCAGGCGTTCTACGCGACCGGCTACGGCACGGCGCAGGCGGGTTCGGTCGCCTACGCCGCGCACGTCGCCGGGTTCCTCGTGGGTGCGCTGCTGGGCTTCACCCTGCGGCGGCGCCCTGCTCGCGGCGCTCCCGGGCGAGCCGGGCCGGCACGTTGAACCCGACCAGCAGCGCCGTGACCAGCGTCAGGCCGCCGGCCAGCCAGATCAGCGCGGGGCCGAGCCCGATGTGCGCCGACACCTGGGCCCCGGCGAGCGGGGCGACCGCGCCGCCGAGGGCGCCGACGTTGTAGGTGAACCCGAGGCTCGCGGCCCGCACCCGGACGGGGAAGTGGTCGCCGATGTACTTCGGCAGCAGGCCGGAGATGCCCGAGCTGGTGGCCTGCAGGGCGAACAGCAGCACCCACACCGCGACGATCCCGGCCCCGCCGAGGGCGAACGCGGGGAACACGAACACCAGCGACAGCACGAGGCCGCCGACGTAGGTGGTCCGCGTGCCGAACCGGTCGCCGAGCGAGCCCGCCAGGCACGAGCCGAGGGCGTAGCCGAGGCCGGCCCACGTGAGCGCGTTCGCGACCTGGCCCGCGTTGTAGTGCAGGTCGGTCTTGAGGTAGGTCGGCAGCAGGGACTGGATCGGCCACGAGTACAGGAAGGCGCAGAACACCGTCGCCATGAGTGCCACGGCCATCGCCCAGGAGCGGCCGCTGACCTGCACCGCGAACGCGACGAAACCGAGCACGCACAACGCGATGTACAGCGGGTACAGCGAGCCCGCGTGGCCGGAGAAGATCAGCACGAGGCTGACCGCGATGACGACCCCGATGACCACGTTGGCGGCGGTCCAGCGGCGGTCGAGCAGGACGGTGGCGCTGGTGCTGCCCTCGGCGCGGGTGGCCACCTGCTCGGTCCAGTCGTGCGCTTCGGGCAGGGCGCGGCGCAGCCACAGCGCGACGAGCACCGGGATGATCCCGATCCAGAACAGCCAGCGCCAGCCGAGGTGGGGGACGACGAGGTCGTAGGCGCGGGCGGCGAGGATCGTGCCGATCGGGTAGGCCGACAGCAGGAAGCCGCTCGCGCGGTTGCGCAGGTGTTTCGGCCAGCTCTCCAGGACGTACGTGCTGCTGGAGCCGTACTCGCCCGCCATGCCGATGCCGACGACCGCGCGGAAGGCGAACAGCGCCCAGTAGCTCCAGGCGAACCCGCACAGCGCGGTGCCGACGGCGTAGCAGCAGATGCTGAGGATCATGGCGGGGCGGCGGCCGAAGCGGTCGCCGAAGGCGCCGAGGGCGAGGCCGCCGAACCAGCGCGACACGAACGCCGCCGAGACGAGCGTCGCGGCGGCGGCGAGCGACAGGTGGAACTCGGCGCGGATCTCGGTCAGGACCAGCGTGATGATCACGAAGTCGAAGCCGTCGAGCAGGTAGCCCAGCCAGGCCGAGCTGAACGCCTTCCACTGGCCCGGGCCGAGCTGCCGGTACCAGGGGACGGGGGTGGTGCTCATGGTCACCTCTTCGTCGAGGAATTGGTAGGACGTTGGACGTCGTATGATGCGCCAGTACGCTAGCTCACACGTCGAAGCGAGGGCAAGAGTGCGCACCACACGCAGCCAGGAGCTGGTCGACTCCATCATCGAGCTGATCGACCGCCGCCGGCTGCGGGCCGGCGACCCGCTGCCGCCGGAGCCGCGGCTGATGGAGGAGTTCGGCGTGGCGCGGAACTCGGTGCGGGAGGCGCTGCGGACGTTGCAGGCGCTGGGGATCGTGGAGATCCGGCACGGGTACGGGACGTTCGTGGGGGATGCCAGCATGGCGGCGCTGAGCCCGTCGCTGCTGTTCCGGACGAGGACCCGCTCGCGGGACGACCTGCGGGGGCTCAGTGATCTGCTGGAGGTGCGGCAGATCCTGGAGACGGAGCTGGCGTGCCGGGCGGTGGGGGACGGGAAGCTGCTGGCGGAGCTGGGGGAGTGCGTGGACCGGATGGCGGACCCGGCCACCGCGGCGGCCGCCGACCGGCGCTTCCACGAGCTCATCGGCGAAGCGGCGGGCAACGAGCTGGCGCTGGAGCTGATCCGGTTGTTCTGGGACGTGTACCGGCAGACCGAGTCGCTGATCGGCGCCCCCACCTCCCGCCCGGAAGGCCTGGTCGCCAAGCACGAGGACATCCTGGCGGCCATCGCCGGCGGTGACGCGGCCGCGATCGGCCAGGCGGTGAGCCGCCACTTCGACGAGATCCGGAGACGCATCGAGGCGGGGTGAGCCGGGGTCGGGGGTTCGGGTGGGTTTGGTGGGCGGCCGGGGGGCGGCGGGCTTGGCTCGGCCGTCGGATGACTTCGCCTCGGTTGGCCGGAGCCGGGTCTGGGCCGCGGCGTGATCTGGCAGCCCCGCAGCGGGATCCGGCTAGCGGTCGTGCGCGTCACGTGGCTGCTGCCTGGCCTGGCCAGTCGGAGTTGGGCCTGGCTGCGGCGTGATCTAGGCAGCCCGCAGCGGGATCCGGCTAGCGGTCGCGTGCGTCACGTGGCTGCTGCCTGGCCTGGCCAGCCGGAGTCGAGGCTGGCCAGTCGCGGCCGCACCCAGCCTGCGGCAGCCGGGCCTGTCAGCGGAAGTCCCGGCCTCGCCATTGCTGCCGGGCCTACTTCGCCGGAGCCGAAACCAGCCCACCGCAGGCGGATCCAGTCGGGCGTAGCCAGCGGCAGCCGGGCGTCGCCAGCCTCCGGCCAACTCGCCCAGCCGCCGCCCGGCTCGCCTGCCACCCGGCGTCGGCCGCCGGGGCTCGAATTGATCGCGAGTGGCGGTGCGCCGTGACATTGACGCCCATTCGCTGGTCGCTGCAATTTGCTGCAGGGAGCTTTTCCAAGGTAGCGGCTCTGGTAATTCTGCTATTTCACGCTGTTCCGATTGTTCGCATTGCGAACCGCCGGAGGGCGCGTTCCTGCTTCGATCGCAATTGGCGACCCGATTGATTTCTCCCCCGGCCGGGTGGTCGACATTTTCCCTTTCCGGAAATCGCGCCTCGGGCGAGAGCGGATGGGGCCGTCTTGACCCGAGTCGGGCGAGGCGCCTAGCCTGGACATAGGACGTCCAACGTCCTATGTCACCTCGTCAACGATCGGAGTTCCATGCCTGCCCCTGTCCTGGACCACGGAGTCGTCCCGCCCTTGTGCACGCCCCTCACGCCGGAGCGTGACCTGGACGTGCCCTCACTGGAGCGGCTCGTCGGGTTCCTGCTCGACGCCGGGGTGCACGGGCTGTTCGTCACCGGCTCCACGGGCGAGGTGGCGTACCTCCCGGACGAGGTGCGCTACCGGACGTTGGACGTCGTCGCCGGTGCCGTGGCCGGGCAGGTGCCCGTGCTCGCCGGGATCGTCGACACCACCACGGCCCGCGTCATCGGCCACGCCCGTGCCTCGAAGGAGCACGGCGCGCAGGCCCTCGTCGCGACCGCGCCGTTCTACGCACCCACCGCGCCGGTCGAGTTCCCCGGCCACTTCCGCGCCATCCGGGCCGCCGTCGACCTGCCGCTGGTGGCCTACGACATCCCGGGGTCGGTGCACGCCAAGCTCCCACCCGAGGTCGTCGCGGAGCTCGCCGCCGACGGGACGCTCGACGGGCTCAAGGACTCCAGCGGTGACCTCGACGGTTCCCGCACCGTGCTCGAACTGACCGGTGACACGGACTTCCGCGTGTTCACCGGCTCCGAGACGATGGCCGACGTCGCCCTGTTCCTCGGTTCGCACGGGCTGGTGCCGGGGCTGGGCAACGTCGACCCGCACGGCTACGTCCGCCTCTACGAAGCCGCCCGCCGGGGTGACTGGGTCGCCGCCGCGGCGGAGCAGCGCAGGCTGCGGGCACTCTTCCGGATGGTCGAGGTGGGCGGGACGCGCGTGGGGCCGTACGCCTCCGCGATCGGCGCCTTCAAGCACGCGCTCGTCGCCCGCGGGATCCTCGCCTCCGGCACGACGAGCCTGCCGATGCAGCCCCTCGACGACCGCGAACAGTCCACAGTGGACACCCTGCTCGCCGACGCCGGACTGCTCGACGGCCCGGCCTGAGGCGAGGCCACCGGCGGTCCTGCGTGCCCGGGAGAGGCTGGGGAACGTGGCGGGAGTCGGCCGAGCGCCGAGAGCGAGGCTGCGGCGGGAATGGGGCGTGGGCTGGGCCTGCGGCGGGAACGGGGCGTGGGCTGCGGCGGGGAACGTGGCGGGAGTCGACCGAGCGCCGAGAGCGAGGCTGCGGCGGGAACGGGGCGCGGGCAAGGCCGAGGTGGCTGGGCTTGAGCTGTGGCGAGGAACAGGGCGTGGGCGAGTGACGTGAGCCGTCGGAGTGGCGTGGGCAGGGCCGAGGGGTCGAGGTGGCGGGGCTTGGGGCTGCGGCGGAGAGCGGGTCGAGGGCCAGTGCGACGCGACCTGAGCCGCCGGAGGGCTGCCGACAGGGCGGAGGGGTCGGGAGGGCTGGGCCTGCGGCGGGAACGGGCGGAGGCGGGCCGGAACTCGCGGTGTCCACCGGAGACCGGCAAGGGGGAAGTGGCCTGAACCTCCTGGGTATCCGCGACCTCAGGCTGCAGGGATCAGCGGTTCAACCGTGCTGCCGACCCCCGGCCTCCCGCCGCCCCGTCACACCCGCCGCCCCGCCAGACCCGGTGACACGATGTCCGCCGCCAGGGGGGCAACCGCCGTGAGGATCTGGGTCACCAGCTCCCGCGGGACGCCCGCGTCCCGCAGGGACTCCGCCAGCAGCCCGGCCACCCGGTCGAACTGGGCCTGCCCGATGCCGCGCCCGCGGTGGGCCTCCTTCATGCTCTGGCCCTCGTACAGGTCCGGCCCGCCGAGCGCCCCCGCGAAGAACTCCACCTGCCTGCCCTTCAGGCGCGGCAGGTTGGCGCCCGCGAAGAACACCTTCAGGTCCTCGTCGGCGAGCACGCGGTCGTAGAAGTCCTCCACCACGGCACTGATGGCCTCCTGTCCGCCGATCTGCTCGTAGATGCTCGTCATGGCTGCCTCCGGTCGGGTGGGGTGAACTGGGTGAGCTTGTCGATCTCCTGCGCGAACGCGTCGGACGCCGCGTGCAGCTGGACCTGCACCGCGTGGCAGAACGCGCGCAGCCAGGCCAGGCGGCGTTCCAGCTCCTCGACCTCCGCAGCGTGGTGCTGCCCCGCCTCGGCGCGGTACACCCGCACCGCGTCCTGCGCCGCGACCTCCGCGCGCTGCTCGGCGTCCCGCAGCAACGTCATCGCCTGGCGGCGCGCGTCCCCGGTCAGCCTCCGGCAGTGCGCCTCCGCCTGCGCGATGTACGCCTCCGCCTGCAGCTGCGCCTCGGACAGCAGCGCCACGGCCTCGACGTCGACCTGCCGCGGCAGCAGCACGGGGTCCACGTTCTCGCCGTGGCTGCGGTACCAGTCGCGCAGCCGCTCGACCTCCGCGCGCAGGCGCATGTTCTCCGCCTCGCCCGCGGCGATCTCCTCGGCGAGCCGGTGCCGGAACAGTTCCACCTCGTCCGGGTCGATCCCGCGCCGGCCCAGCGGGGACTTGCTGAAGGTGATGCTGCGGATCCGTTCGGGGGTGAGGATCCGCCGGGCGGCGGGCTGCCGCTGGTCGTCGGCCTGCAGTGTCATGCCGGGTAGTCCTTATCCCCTCGTCAAGAAGCCGATCCCGGTCTCCACCGGGTCCTGGTAACCGGAGAAGTCCTCCCACCGCACGCGTTCGGCGTCGACGCCCGCGTCCCGCAGGAGGCCGCGCGTCGTGGTCACCATCGCCGGTGAACCGCACACGTACACCTCCTGGTCGTGCCACGGCCCGTGGCGCAGGGCGATCTCGCCGGCCTCGCCGCGCGGGCCGGGGAACCGCGGGTCGTCCGAGACGACCGGGGTCACCCGCAGCCGCGGCTGCGCCGCGGAAAGCGCTTGCAGCGCCGGCAGGTCGTACAGTTCGCGTGCCGTGCGGGCACCCGTGAACAGGTGCGCCCGGCGGGGGAAGGACTCGTCGGCGATCTGGCCGAGCAGCGCCTTGAACGGCGCGAGCCCGGTGCCCCCCGAGATCAGCACGACGTCCTGGGCGTGGTCGAGCGTGAGCCGCGAACCGACCGGTGAGCCCAGCCGCAGCACGTCGCCCGGCCCGACCGCCTGGACGAGCGCGGAGCTGACCGCCCCGCCGTCGACCATGCGGACGTGCAGCTCCAGCAGGTTGTCCTCCCGCGGCGCGTTCGCCGGGGAGAAGTACCGCCAGATCCGGGGCCGCAGCGCGGTTTCCACCGCGACGCTCTGCCCCGGCCGGTACCGCAGCGGCCGGTCGGTCCGCAGCGTGAGCACCGCGATGTCGAGGCCGCGCCGCTCGTGCCGCACGACCTCCGCGTTCCACCAGGGCGGCGCGGTGTGCGCACCCTCGCGGGCCGCGGCCACCATGACGTCGGCGACGAGCTTGTAGGCGGCTGTCCAGTCTTCGGCGAGCTCCGGGGTCCAGTCATCGGCCAGGAAGTGCTCCAGCGTCGTGAGCAGCGCCTGCCCGACCGCCGGGTAGTGGTCCGGCGTCACGGAGAACTTGCGGTGGTCGCGGCCCAGCTGCTGCAGGAACGGGACCGCGGACTCCAGGTCGTCGACCGAGGCGACGACCCGCCCCAGCGCCCGCACCAGCTTGTCCCGCTGGGCGGACATGCCCGCCGGAAACATCTCGCGCAGGTGCGGATGGGTGAGGAACAAGGTCGAATAGAAGAACAACGGTACGCCGCCGCCGAAACCCGCGACCGTGTTCCAGCTGCTGCGCAGCCGAGCCGTGTCCACAGTGGATCTTGATTCCCTTCGTGCCGGTGGGAGCGGAAAAGTGTGCCGGTTCGGGCGACTCGCGGAACAGCGTAATCGGGTCGCAATTTGCATTCAAGACCTTGCGGGCACTGGGAAAAAGTCACCAGTCCGCATTCCGGTGTGGCCGCGGGCAACGCTCACCGAGCGTCGAATTCCGGCATTGCGCACAGTGATGCGGGGAATTGACATGGGAAATCGTTTGTACGGTTCGTGTACACGGTTGCCGGAACCTTCTCCGGCATGACGCGTGCACAGATCCGGCGGACGGCCGGGAGAACGGCGGCGGTCGTGGTGGCCGCCGCGGGGGTGCTGCTCGCCGGAGCCCTGCCCGCGGGCGCGGCGGTGAGCGGCACCGTACAGACCGCCGGCGACCCGCTCACCGTGCGGCGGGCGCCCAGCACGAGCGCGACCGCGGTGCGCACGGTCGCCAACGGGACGACGGTGGCGATCGACTGCCAGACGACGGGCACCTCCGTCGCGGGCCCGCTCGGCACCACCACCCTGTGGGACTACGTGCCCGCGCTGGGCGGCTACCTGTCCGACGGCTACGTCAAGACCGGCTCGGACGGCCGGGTCGCGCCCGACTGCGGGGTCGGCAGCGGCAGCGCCGAGTGCAGCTCCGGCTCCTGCGCGGGGGAGGGGCAGTTCCGGGCCTCCGACGCGCACTTCCTGGTCTACGACAAGGAAGCCGACGGCAAGTCGGCCGTCGTCGCCTACTGGCTCGCCGGCGGCGCGGGCCCGTTCTACGCCTGGAACTCCGGCGGCTCGGGCACGAACACCGACCGCGCGACGGGAGCCGGCTCCGGCGACTGGATCTACTACAAGGTCTGCGTCGCGGACTACTCCGCCACTCCCACTCTCCAGAACTGCAGCGGCGGCCTGACCGACTACGCCGCCTGACCGACGAAGGAGAACGCACCCATGGGTCAGGTCAACCGCAGGTCCGTCCTGCTCGGCGGGCTCGCCACCGCGACCGTCGCCGCGACGGCCTCGCTGCCGTCCTGGGCGGCCGCCCGCACCGCGGCCGCCGCCCCCGCCATCCACGACCCGTTCCAGCTGGGCGTCGCCTCCGGTGACCCGCTGCCGGACAGCGTCGTGCTGTGGACCCGGCTCGCGCCGGCGCCGCTGAACCCCGACGGCTTCGGCGGAATGCCCGACGCCACCTACGACGTCGCCTGGGAGGTCGCGAACGACGAGGCGTTCACCTCGATCGTGCAGAGCGGCACCGTGTCGACGACGCGGGCGGCGGCACACAGCGTGCACGTCGAACCGGCCGGGCTGGAACCGGCACGCGAGTACTTCTACCGCTTCCGCAGCGCCGGGTACATCTCACCGGTCGGCCGGACGCGCACCGCGCCCGCGGCGGGCGCGGCGGTCAGCCAGCTGAAGTACTGCTTCGGCTCCTGCCAGCACTGGGAGGAGGGCTTCTACCACGCCCACCGCGGCATCGTCGCCGACGATCCGGACCTCGTGCTGTTCCTCGGCGACTACATCTACGAGAAGCCCTCCGGGCAGGCGGCGAGCCTCAAGGCACGCGGGCTCGCGGTGCCCGACGACACCACGACGCTCGCGATCTACCGCGCCCGGCACGGCCAGCACAAGACCGACGCGAACCTGCAGGCCGCGCACGCCGCGGCGCCGTGGCTCGTCGTGTTCGACGACCACGAGGTCATGAACAACTGGAACGGGACCACGAGCCCCGCCAGCGCGGCGCGCAAGGCCGCCGGGTTCCAGGCGTTCTACGAGCACATGCCGATCCGCTCGACCGCCAAGCCCAGCGGCAGCACCATCCAGTTGTACCGGCAGTTCCTGTGGGGGAACCTCGCGCGCTTCCACATGCTCGACACGCGCCAGTACCGCAGCGCGCAGGCGACCGGCACCGCGTGCACCGTCTACCGGGACACCAGCCGCACGATCACCGGCAGCGCGCAGGAGCAGTGGCTGCTCAACGCCTTCGGCACCCACCCCGCGACGTGGGACTTCCTGGGGCAGCAGGTGTTCTTCGCCCAGCGCGACGGCGACGGCGACAAGTCCACCTGCGACGATCCCGACTCCTGGGACGGCTACGAGGCTTCCCGCAACCGGATCACGCAGGGCTGGGTCGACCGGGGCGTGCCGAACCCCGTCGTGCTCACCGGCGACGTGCACCGGCACTGGGCGGCCGACCTGCGCCAGGACTACTTCGATCACTCCGGCCCGATCGTCGGCTCGGAGCTGGTGGCCACGTCGGTCTCGACCTACACCGACGCCACGGCACCGTCCTCGGCGTGGCTCGCCAACAACCCGCACATCAAGTACTGCCAGAACAAGCGCGGGTACGTCCGGGTCACCGCGACGCCGGGGCAGCTGAAGGCCGACTTCCGGGTCGTGTCCAGTGTGCTGGAGCCCGACCCGGCGAAGGTCACGGTGTCGACGGACAGGTCGTTCGTCCTGCAGGCGGGGCAGCGGGGCCTGCAGGCGGCGTGAGGGGAGCCAGCGGCCGGGACGCCCTCCCGGCCGCTGTGCCCCGCGGTCACCGCCCGGCGGCGTAGCCCTGCATGCCGCGGGGGTTCGCGGCGGCCGCGAGCACGCCGGTCTCCGGATCCCGCGCCACCGCGCACAACCGGCCTTCGGACCAGGCGTCGCCCACCGTCACGTCGTGTCCGCGGCCACGCAGCGCGCCGATCACGTCGTCACCGATCCGCGATTCCACGGTCACCCCGCCGGGCACCATGCCCCGCGGGTAGAACGAGCCGGGGAAGCTGTCGGTGTGCCAGTTCGGCGCGTCGATCGCGCCCTGCAGGTCGAGCCCGCCGCGCACCTTTCCGCGCAGCGCCACGGCGAGGAAGAAGTGCAGGTTCCACTGGTCCTGCTGGTCGCCGCCGGGAGTGCCGAACGCCAGCACCGGCACGCCGTCACGCAGGGCGAGCGACGGGCTCAGCGTGGTGCGCGGGCGCTTCCCCGGTGCCAGGGAGTTCGGCAGCCCGGGGTCGAGCCAGGCCATCTGCAAGCGGGTGCCGAGCGGGAAGCCGAGTCCCGGGATCACGGGGTTGGACTGCAGCCAGCCGCCGCTCGGCGTGGCGGCCACCATGTTGCCCCAGCGGTCCACGACGTCGACGTGGCACGTGTCGCCGCGCGTCGCGCCGTTCTCGGCCACGGTCGGTTCGCCCGCGCCGGCCGGGGTGCGGATCTCGCCGCCCGCGGCGACGAACCGGGCGTGCTCGCTCAGCCGTGGCTCCCGGCCGTCCGGGCTGCCCGGGCGCAGCTCGCGCGAGGCGTACTCGCCGATCAGCCTGCGCCGGGATTCGTTGTAGGCGGGGGAAAGCAGCGTCTCCAGCGAGACGTCCGCGCTGTCGCCGTACCAGGCTTCGCGGTCGGCCATCGCGAGCTTCGTGCCCTCGACGAGCGTGTGGTAGTAGTCCGGTGTGGCGTAGTCCAGCTCGCCGGGCAGGAGCGCGAGCTGCTGCAGGAACACCGGTCCCTGGCTCCACAGCCCGGCCTTCGCGATCGTCCAGCCGTGCCAGTCGTAGGTGACGGGATCCTCGTAGGTGGCGGAAAACGCGGCGAGGTCGTCCCCGGTGAGGGTGCCCGCGTGCCGCTCGCCGGAAGTGTCCATAGTGGACTTCGCGGCGAACCCGGCGATCGCCTCGGCGACGAAGCCCTCGCGCCACGTCCTGCGTGCCGCCTCGATCTGGTGCTCCCGGTCGCCGCCCGCGGCCTCGGCCTCTGTGAGCAGCCGCTGCCACGTCCGCGCGAGCGCCGGGTTCTTCAGCAGCTCGCCCGGCGCGGGTGCCCTGCCGCCGGGCAGGTAGACCTCGGCGGAGGTGGTCCACTCGGTCTCGAACAGCTCACGGACGGTGTCGATCGTCGCGCCGATGCGCTCGACCGCCGGCACCCCGTGCTCGGCGTATCCGATGGCGTAGCGCAGCACCTCGCGCAGGGACTTCGTGCCGTGGTCGCGCAACAGCAGCAGCCACGCGTCGACCGCGCCGGGCACCGCGGCCGCCAGCGGGCCAGTGCCGGGCACGAGGTCGAGGCCGAGCGAGGTGTAGTGCTCGATGGCCGCACCGGCCGGGGCCGGGCCCTGCCCGCACAGCACGCGCGGGGGCTGCCCGGCGGGCGCCAGGAGGATCGGGACCTCGCCGCCGGGCCCGTTGAGGTGCGGCTCGGCGACGTGCAGCACGAAGGCGGCGGCCACGGCCGCGTCGTAGGCGTTCCCGCCGTCCTCGAGCACCGCCATGGCGGTGGCCGAGGCGAGCCAGTGGGTGGACGAGACCATGCCGAAGGTGCCCTGCAACGTGGGACGCGTCTGGAACATGCTCCCAGTCTCGCGTCCGGCACCGGCCGCCGTCCAAGAGCGGTTCCGCTGCGGCGCGTGCCCTTCTGGTCACGCTCGGGACCCCATCGCCCCTGCGCACCGCCCGGTTCCGGTCCGATCGGGGGACTGTTACCAGAACGTGAACACTCTTCGCGTCTGAATCGATCTAGAAATCTTCCGCACACCGGCCTCCGGGACGTATGTTGTCGCACACAACATTCAAATGTTGCCGACCACAACATTTCCCTAGGGGACGCAATGAAGCGGAGAAAGACCCTTGCCCTGCTGGCCGCCGGGACGGGCGTGGCCCTGGCGCTGACGGCCTGCGGGGCGAACAGTTCCAGCGGCGGCTCGGGCAGCGGTGACCAGGGCGGAAGCTCGAACGGCGGCCCGAAGGTGGGCGTCATCCTCCCGGAGACCGCGACTTCCGCCCGGTGGGCCGGGTTCGACCAGCCCATGCTGCAGGCCGCGCTGACGAAGGCGGGCCTGAGCCCGATCATCGAGAACGCGCAGGGTGACAACCAGAAGTTCTCGCAGTACGCCGACAGCATGCTGAGCCAGGGCGTCAAGGCCCTGATCATCGCCGCGCCGAGCGGGGACGTCGGCGCGACGGTGGAGCAGAAGGCCGCGCAGCAGGGCGTCCCGGTCATCGACTACGACCGGCTCAACCTGGGCGGCAGCGCCAACTACTACGTCAGCTTCGACAACACGAAGGTCGGCGAGCTGCAGGGCCAGGCGCTCGCGGACGCGCTGAAGGGCAAGCAGGGCGCGCAGGTCATCGAGATCGAGGGCTCGCCGACGGACAACAACGCGACCCTGTTCCACAACGGGCAGGAGAACATCGTCGGCCCGCTCTACACCTCGGGCGCGCTGAAGAAGGTCGCCAGCCAGGCCATCGACGGCTGGGACAACCAGAAGGGCGGCCAGACCTTCGAGCAGCTGCTCTCGGCCAACGGGGGCAAGGTGGACGGCGTGCTCGCGGCCAACGACGGCCTCGCCGGCGCCATCATCACGGTGCTGCAGAAGAACGGCCTCGCCGGCAAGGTCCCGGTGACCGGGCAGGACGCCAGCGCCGCGGGCCTGACCGCGATCCTCGCGGGCACCCAGTACTCGACGGTGTTCAAGCCGATCCAGCAGGAGGCCGACGCCGCCGCGCAGCTGGCCGCCGCGCTGGTCAAGGGCGACACCGCGAGCGCCGACAAGATCGCCACGGCGTCCTCGTCGGACCCGAAGAACAACCGTACCGTCAAGTCGGTGCTGCTCCAGCCGCAGACGATCACGAAGCAGAACGTCAAGCTCGTGGTCGACCAGGGCTACGTGAAGGCCAGTGAGGTCTGCACGGCCGAGGTCGCCGCGGCCTGCACCCAGCTGGGTATTTCCTGACCCTCGCAGCGACTGCGGGGAAGTGCCGGGAACGGTGCTTCCCCGCAGTGCTGCCCCCAACGATGTGGAGGTACCGCGGTGAACGAGCCGATCCTCGCGCTGCGCGGTGTGAACAAGAGTTTCGGCCCGGTCCACGTGCTGCACGACGTGGACCTGACGGTGCGCCCGGGGGAGGTGACCGCGCTCGTCGGCGACAACGGTGCCGGCAAGTCGACGCTCGTCAAGTGCATCGCGGGCATCCACGGCATCGACAGCGGTGAAGTGCTGTTCAACGGCGAGTCCGTGCAGATCCACAACCCGCGCGAGGCCGCCGCGCTGGGCATCGAGGTCGTCTACCAGGACCTCGCGCTCGCCGACAACCTGGACATCGTGCAGAACATGTTCCTCGGCCGCGAGCGCACGGCCAGGGGACTGCTCGACGAGGCGTCGATGGAGCTCGACGCGCGCAAGACCCTGGCCTCGCTGTCGGTCCGCACGGTGAAGTCGGTGCGCACGCCGGTCGCGTCGCTGTCCGGTGGCCAGCGCCAGACCGTCGCCATCGCCAAGGCCGTGCTGTGGAACAGCAAGGTGGTGCTGCTCGACGAGCCCACCGCCGCGCTGGGCGTGGCCCAGACGCGCCAGGTGCTCGACCTGGTGCGGCGGCTGGCCGAGCAGGGCCTCGGCGTGGTCCTGATCAGCCACAACATGAACGACGTGTTCGAGGTCGCCGACCGCATCGCGGTGCTCTACCTCGGCCGGCTCGCCGCCGACGTGGCGACCAAGGACGTCACCAACAACCAGGTGGTCGAGCTGATCACCGCCGGCCGGTCGGGCGAGCTCGGCCTGGCCCGGCCCGAAGTCGCGGCTGTGTAGCGAGGGAACGAAATGACCGAGACACCCACCAAGTCTTCCGAGCCCGACGCGGCGATCGCCGACTTCGGGATCGACACCACCTCGCGCACCACGTCCGAGGCGATCGGCGACTACTTCCGCCGGCTGCGCGGCGGCGAGCTCGGCGCGGTGCCCGCGCTGCTGGGCCTGCTCGTGCTCGTCGTGGTGTTCACGAGCCTGTCGGACTCCTTCCTGACCCTGAACAACATCGCCAACCTGTTCGCGCAGGGCGGCGGGCAGACCATCATCGCGATGGGCATCGTGCCGGTGCTGCTGCTCGGCGAGATCGACCTGTCGGCGGGTACCGCGTCCGGAGTGTGCGCCTCCATCCTCGCGCTGCACTGGACGCAACACGGCAACCTGCTCGGCACCATGGGCCCGACGATGTTCTACGGCTTCGTCATCGGGGCCGTGGTCGCGATCGCGCTGTGCGCCTGGATGCGGATCTGGATCGGCGCGGCGCTGTCGGCGGTGGCGCTGATCGTGCTGCTCGTCGGGTTCACGAGCAACCCGTGGATCGAGATCGTCCTGGCGATCACGGTCGGCACCGTGATCGGCTCCATCACCGGCGCGCTCGTGTCCAAGATCGGCATCCCGTCGTTCGTCGTGACGCTGGCGTTGTTCATCGCGTGGTACGGCGTCGTGCTGGCGCTCGTCGGCGAGGGCGGCACGATCACCATCCGCGACAGCAAGGTGCTGTACGACGTGGCCAACGGCAACCTCGGCACGCTGGCCAGCTGGCTGCTGTTCGTCGTGGCGGGCGGCGGCTACGCGATCGTGGTG
Source organism: Amycolatopsis bartoniae (assembly GCF_014191255.1). Lineage (GTDB taxonomy): Bacteria > Actinomycetota > Actinomycetes > Mycobacteriales > Pseudonocardiaceae > Amycolatopsis_E > Amycolatopsis_E bartoniae. The sequence goes on along the minus strand of NZ_JACHWH010000012.1, from coordinate 62,190 downwards.
CTGTTCCGGCACTTCTCGCGGCTGCGCAACGGCCTGGTCGCGCAGCCGACCACGCTGATCGCGATCAAGGTCGGCGCGGTCGTGGTGCTGGGCGCCGTGGCGACGTACCTGCTGACGGTGAACCGCTCGCCGAACCCGGACCTGACCACGATCGCCGGTGTGCCGTGGGTGGTGCCGATCATCCTGGTGCTGCTGGTCGCCGGCACGTTCGTGCTCGACCGCACCCGCTACGGGCGGCACGTCTACGCGGTCGGCGGCAACAAGGAGGCCGCGCGCCGCGCCGGGGTGAAGGTCGACAAGATCCGGATGAGCGTGTTCGTGATCTGCTCGTCGGTGGCGGCGATCGGTGCGATCGTCTACAGCTCCAAGGTCGGTTCGGTGGACGGCAACGCCGGTAACGGCAACACGCTGCTGTTCGCGGTCGGCGCGGCGGTCATCGGTGGCACCTCGCTGTTCGGCGGCCGCGGCCGCATCCGCGACGCCGTCATCGGTGGTCTCGTGCTCGCCACCGTCCAGAACGGACTCGGCCTGCTCGGGTACCAGGCGGACACGGTCAACATCATCACCGGACTCGTGCTGCTGGTCGCGGCGGCCGTGGACGCGCTGTCCCGCAGGCGCGCCGCGGCGGCACGCTAGATTCGGTGGCGGCCGAAGAGGAGACGACAGCAGCAGGGAAGCCCTAGGTGACGACGACTTCGACCTCCGGGACGCGCCCGGACGACGTCCGTCGCCACAACCGGGCGGCCCTGCTGCGCCGCCTCCACGTCGACGGGCCTTCCACCAGGGCCACGCTCGCGACGGCGCTGGGGCTCAACCGCAGCACCATCAAGGCATTGGTGGACGGCCTCGCCGAGGACGGGGTGGTCGAGGAACGGGTGCCCGCCCAGCGCAGCGGGGCGGGCCGTCCGTCGCTGCTGGTGCTGCCGCAGCCGCAGGCCGCGGTGGTGCTGGCGATCGACATCCGCGTCGAGCGCGCGGCGATGGCGCTCGTCGGCATCGGCGGGCAGATCCTCGGGCGCGACAGCTGGCGCGTGCGCGGCAGCAACGAGCCCCGCGAGGTCTTCACGAAGATCATGGACTACGTGGGCCCGCTGGTCGCCGAGCAGGAGGTCGGCCCGGTCGCGGTCGGCGTGTCCGTGCCCGGCGTGGTGCGCCGCTCCGACGGGTTCGTGCACGAGGCGCCGAACCTGCACTGGAGCGACGTGCCGCTCGGGGCATGGCTGTCGCACGCGCTGAAGCTGCCCGTGCACATGGGCAACGACGCCGAGCTGGGCGCGCTGGCCGAGTACCTGCGCGGAGCCGCCCGGCGCGGCGACGACGTGGTGTACATCGGCGCGGACGTCGGTGTCGGCGGCGGGGTGATCTCCAACGGCCGGTCGTTGCGCGGCGCGGGAGGGCACCATATCGGCGAGGTCGGCCACATGGTCGTGAAGCCCGGCGGCCTGCCCTGCTACTGCGGGGCGCACGGCTGCTGGGAGACCGAGGTCGGCGAGCGCGCGCTGTGCCGGGCGCTGGGGATCGAGGAGGACACGCCCGTCGGGGCCATCATCGCGGAGCTGCGGGCGCTGGACGCGCGCGGCGAAGGGGCGCTGGACCGGCTGGACGGGTTCGTCGAGTGGCTCGCGCTCGGCCTCGGGAACGTCGTGAACCTGCTGTGCCCGCAGCTGGTGGTGCTCGGTGACCTGTTCGCGGCCCTGCCCGTTCCGGTGGTGACGCGGGTGGAGGAGATCGTGCGCGAGCGCAGCCTGGTGAGCCGCGCCCTCGGCGGCACCCGGGTGGTCACGTCGGCGCTGGGTTCCGACGCCAAGCTGCTGGGCGCCGCCGAGCTGGCGTTCGAGGCGGTGCTGGCGGACTGGTGAGGTTCAGGCGACTTCGTTGAGCTTGCCGGTGGCGACGTCGAAGACGAAGCCGCGGACGGAGTCCTTCCTGGGGATGAACGGGCTGGCCTTGATGCGCGCTACCGACTGGCGCACATCGGTTTCCAGGTCGTCGAACGCCTCCGCCGCCCACGCCGGTTTGATCCCCGTCTCGTCCTGGATCGCCTGGCGGAACCCGTCGTCGGTGAAGGTGAGCATGCCGTAGACGTCGAGGCGCGCGTCCATGCACGCCACGACGGCTGGATGCTCAGCGCACCAGGCGGAAGAACGAGCGCAGCTCCCCGGCGAACAGCTCCGGTTCCTCCAGCGCGGCGAAGTGCCCGCCGCGGTCCGGTTCGTGCCACCAGCGGATGTCCGGATAGCGCCGGCCGGCCCACCGGCGGGACGGGCGCGGCACCTCCCGCGGGAAGACCGTGCAGCCGGTCGGCACCGGCACCGTGTCCTCGGCCGCGCGGGTGAACCAGTCCGACACCTGGCGGAAGCTCTCCCAGTACAACCTCGCCGAGGACGCGCCCGTGCCGGGCAGCCAGTACAGCATCACGTTGTCCAGCAGGCGGTCGCGCGTGAGCACGTCGTCCGGCCGCTCGGTCCACGAGCGGTACTTCTCCACGATCCACGCGCACAACGCGGCGGGGGAGTCGACGAGCCCGTAGCCGAGGGTCTGCGGCTTGGTGGACTGCTCGGCGGAGTAACCGGACTCGTACCGCGCGGCGTGCTGGAGCGCGTCGAGGCCGGCGCGTTCGGCGTCGGTGAGGTCGTCGAAGGTCGCCGGGTCGGGGGCGGCGATCGGCGGCATCACGTGGATCCCGGCCAGGTGCGCGGCGTCCTGCTGGCCGAGGGCCGTGCTGACGCTCGTGCCCCAGTCGCTGCCCTGCGCGCCGTAGCGCTCGTAGCCGAGGCGGGCCATCAGCTCCGCCCAGGCGCGGGCGATGCGCTGCACTCCCCAGCCGGTGGTGGCGGGCTTGTCGCTGAAACCGTAGCCGGGCAGCGTCGGCAGGACGAGGTGGAACGCGTCGGCCGGATCGGGCGGGTTCGTGAGCGGTTCGAGGACGTCGAGGTACTCGATGAGCGAGCCGGGCCAGCCGTTGGTGAGCACGAGCGGCAGCGCGTCCGGGTGTGGGGAGCGCAGGTGCACGAAGTGGATGCCGAGCCCGTCGATCTCCGTGCGGTACTGGGGAAGCGCGTTCAGGCGGGCCTCGGTGACGCGCCAGTCGTACTCCTCGGCCCAGTAGCGGCACAGGTCCTGGACGTACGCCAGCGGCACGCCCTGCGACCAGTCCGCGACGGGCTCGCGGTCGGGCCAGCGGGTGCGGCGCAGGCGTTCGCGCAGGTCCGCCAGCTGCGCTTCGGGCACGTCGAGGCGGAACGGTGTGAACAACTCGGGCACGACCCGATTGTATGAATCGTGTACAGGGATTTCTGAGACTTCGGCGGGTAACGACCCGATGCCCCAGCCGAAGGGAAACTCAGACGTGACCGGGAAGAACCGAAGAATCGCACTGGCCGTCGCGGCGGCGCTGGCCCTGCCGCCGGCGTTCGCCGCCGTGCCCGCGCAGGCCGCGCCGTCCGGCGGGACGAGCTGGCAGGCCGATCTGTCGACTGTGGACGGTGACGACGCCGGGGTCGCCTACGCCGGGGGTGCGCTGCGGGCGTCCGGTCCGGAGGCCGGCTACCTGGTGTTGCCGGAGCGGAAACTGGACCGGCGGGTGAACCGCGTCGTCGCCGGAACCCAGGGCACCGGCGCCTTCGAGGTGGACGTGCGCGGCAAGCTCGGCGGGCAGGACTGGACGGAATGGACACCCGCGAGCGGCGGCGCGGCCGTGCTGCCCGCCGACGTGTCGACCGTGCAGGTGCGGGTCGAGGCCGACCCGGGCTCGGCGGTCACCGGTGTGGAACTCACCGCCGACGAGGCCCCGCAGCTGAGGGCCGCCGCGGCCGCGACCCCGTTGACGTACAAGGTTTTCGCCACCCGTGAGGGCCTGACCGGCGGTACCACCGCGAACGGTCACGTGATCGCCAGCCGGGACCACTTCGTGGCGTTGCCTTCGGGCCGCGGCCTGGCCCCGAAGGCAACGGGCGACTACACGGTGCGGGTGTGCAAGACCGACGGCAGCCGGTGCGAGTACACGCCCGTGTGGGACGTCGGGCCGTGGAACACCAAGGACGACTACTGGAACGCGAACCGCCAGTCGTGGACGGACCTGCCGCAGGGCAAGCCGGAGGCGCAGGCCGCCTACCAGGACGGCTACAACGGCGGCAAGGACGAGTTCGGCCGCAAGGTCGCGAACCCGGCGGGCATCGACCTGGGGGACGGCACCTTCCTGGACGGGCTGCAACTGTCGGACAACGGCTGGGTCAACGTGACCTACCTGTGGACCGGCTCCGGTCCGACGGGCACGGTGAAGACCGCGGGCGACCCGATGAACGTGCGGTCGTCGGCGAGCACCAGCGCGAGCATCAAGGGCCTGGCGGCGAACTACGCCAAGGTGACCATCGAGTGCTATGTGGAGGGTGACTCGGTCACCGGGACGTACGGAACGAGCGTGATCTGGGACCGGATCGGGCCAGGGCACTACGTGTCGGACAGCTATCTGTACACCGGGTCGGATGAGCCGGTGGCACCGCACTGTTGAGGTTTGGTGAAAGCCCTCCTTCCGGGTAGCGGGAGGAGGGCTTTCCGGGCTCATCCTGGAGCCTGCCCGCTCTTTGATCTCTTGTCTTTCGTCCCACGGTGGGTCGCCCGTTGTGGGCCGGGCGTGGCCGCCCTCCTCACCCGACCACCCCCACCCCTCCCGCCGAGCGTTCAACAGTTGCCCCACCGCGTCAAGGGCGCCTTCGGCGTCGCTTCGCGATCGCTGCGCGACCCTTGACAGTGAGGATGATGGGTGTGTGATCGCCTGTCTGGGGTGGTGACCCGACCCTTGACTGACTGATGGTGGTGTCCTGGCTGGGATTTGTCCCGTCCTGGGTGGGTGTTCACGCGCGTGCACCGTGCGGGGTGGTGTGACTTCATAGGAGCCTGTTGCCGCAGGCGACCCGTCATTGTCCTGTCCGACCACCCCGCCGGTGTGCGTGGCCCCATGCCCTGCTGGAGAACAGGATGGCCATGACCACGATGACACAGTCGGCGATGGATGACAGCGGTGGCGGTGTGGTGGGCGGGGTGGACACCCATCGTGATACCCACACCGCGGCGGTGCTGGATGCGCGGGGGCGGTTGCTGGGCACGGCGGAGTTTCCCGCGACGCAGGACGGTTATGCGCGGGTGCTGGCGTGGTTGCGGGGATTCGGGCCGCTGTCGCGGGTGGGGGTGGAAGGCACCGGTGCCTATGGCGCCGGCCTGGCCCGCTCTCTGGCCGGTCACGGAATCACCGTGCTGGAGGTCGCCCGCCCGGACCGGCGTGCCCGGCGCGTCCGCGGGAAGTCTGATCCGTTCGACGCCGAAAACGCCGCCCGTGCGGTCCTGTCGCAGGACGGTACCCGGGTCAGCACACCGAAGGACCGGGCCGGCGCGACCGAAGCGTTGCGGGCGGTGCGGGTGGCGCGCCGCTCGGCGGTGGCTGCTCGCGCGATCGTGCTCAACCAGATCCACACGCTGCTGGTCACCGCCCCAGAACCACTGCGCAGCCAGCTGCGGGGACTGGCCCCCGCCCGCGTGATCGCCGTCTGCGCCGGAGAGGATCCAGCGCAGCTGACCGACCCCGCCCACATCGGCGACCCCGCCACAGCGACCCGGCTGGCGTTGTATCACCTCGCTCGCCGTCATCACCATCTCTGCGGTGAGATCACCGCACTGGACCAGGTCGCGACCGCTCTGGTGGAACGGATCAACCCCGCTTTGCTGCAGCTACCGGGAGTCGGCCCGGACTGCGCGGGCCAGTTGCTGGTCACCGCCGGGGATAACCCCGACCGCCTGCACTCAGAAGCCGCGTTCGCCCATCTCTGCGGAGTAGCCCCGATCCCCGCCTCCTCCGGACACACCCACCGGCACCGACTCAACCGCGGCGGCGACCGCCAAGCCAACGCCGCCCTCTACCGCATCACGCTATCCCGACTGCGCTGGGACCCCCGCACCCGCGACTACCAACAACGCCGCACCCACCAAGGACTCACCAACAAAGACATCATCCGCTGCCTCAAACGCTACATCGCCCGCGAAATCTACAACACCCTCACCAACCCCACCACCAGCACAAACACCCCTTGACAACCATAGGAGCATCACGGCGAGTCAACTGCTAAGGCGGCTGGGGATCGGGGACGGGGGAGGTCTGGGTAGTGGTCAGGGTTATCGCGTTGCCGGGTGCCAGATGGGGTGAAAGGGAAAGCCCGCCACACGGCGTTGTGTGGCGGGCTTTGTGTGCGTGGTGTTAGCCGCAGTGTTCCATTGGGCTGGTGTAGCTGTTCGTTCCTGCGCTGCCGCCCCATTGGACGCACTTGCCGGCCGCGCCGGCGGTCACCGGGCCCGCGTAGTAGGAGAAGTTGCCCGAGTCCGTGACGCGCGTACCGTCCTCGACCTGGAGGAACGCTGACGTGGCGCTCGGCGTACCGACACTCGTCTTCTTCATCGTGGACACGCAGTTCTTGCCCGTCGAAGCGTTGTAGGACAGGTAAACCGTGCCCGCCGTGCCCAGGGCCTGCTGGTCGATCACACTGTAACCCGCCCCGCAGGCCGGGGCGCCCAGCATCGCTTCCGTCACCACCGAATACCGGATGGAGGCGCTCGCGTTGTACTCGGGGCCCGCCTCGTACATCACGCCGACCGAACTTTGGCTCAGCTGCACCATGTCCGAGTATGCCGCATCCTGGTCCCACACCAGGACGCTGCTGCCCTTGCTCGTCCAGTTCCCGCCTTCGTCGAACGACGAGTGCACCACCAGCTCCTTGCGACGGTCGCAAGTGGACGGACCGGCGAACAGGATCCGGTCGTACGCCCCGCCCTGGTCGGTCGCGCTCATCCGCACCACCGAGCTCTGCACGACCGGCGTGATCAGGTCCGGCTCGTAGGTGAACTTCTGCGAGAACGTGGCACCACCATCGGAACTGATGGCGTACGCCCGGTTCTTCGTGCCGTCGTCGAGGCACTTGTTGTCGTCGTTGGCGTCATTGCGCGCCGCCGCGTAGATGCGGCCGTCGGCCAGTTCGACGAGGCTGATCTCCTGCGGGTTCAGCGCCGTGGTGGCCGGGGAGTCCGTCGCCCCGCGGTGCCACGTCACGCCCTGGTCGTCGCTGTAGATGATCGAACCCGAGTTCTGCGAGCCGATCTTGTAGCTCATCCCGGCGACCAGCCGCCCTGCGTGCTCCCCCCGGGTGAGCACCAGGCCGTGCGCCGGGCCCGTCGCCAGCCAGCCGGGTGCCGACGCGAAACCCAGCTCGGTGGTCAGGACCTTCGGCGCGTTCCACGTCGCGCCGTTGTCGTCACTCCACTGCACGCGCGGAATCCGGCCGCACGACGGGTTCGTGTAGCACTGCATCGTCGACAGCAGCACGATCCGGCCCGTCGACGGGATCACGATCGGGGCCGGGTTGCCCTTGGTGTCGCCGTTCGCCTTGATGACCGTCTGCTGCGCGCCCCACGTCTTGCCGCCGTCGGTGGACCGCTTCATGACCAGGTCGATCTCGCCCAGGTCGTTGCAGAAGCTCGCACCGCCGTTGCGGGCCTCGGCGAACGCGAGGAGATCGCCGTTCTTCGCCTTCACGATGGACGGGATGCGATAGCAGTCGTGCCCGTCGGTGTTCTCCTGGAAGATCACGGTGTTCGACACCGCCGCCTGCGCGGGCGCCGCCGGGGCGGCCAGGGTGACGAACGGGGCCAGCAGCGCGACGCACGCGCCGGCCACGGTCCGGAGTCTCATAGCGGGATCCCTTCGTGGAAAGGCCCGGGAGGTTCCCCCGGGCGGCCTCATCGTCGGGACCGCCCGCACAAAACGCGTACAAACCTCAGGCGGAGCCCGGTACGCCCACACGATCCGGCACCGCCCGGCCCAGTCCCCGCAGCCACTCGTCCGGCGGCTCCGGCCACCACCGTCCCGACGGCAGCCGCGACAGCACGTCCGCCACCGCGCCCGCGCTCGCCCGCGCCGGGATCACGCGGCTCGGGGAGACACCCGCGAGCACGCCGAGCCACCAGTGTTTCCGCGTCGCCGGAAGGGATTCCGGGTCGAGCACGACGTAGTAGTCCGGTAGCTGCACGGTTCCCCACCGCAGCCCGGCAAGCGCGGCCTCGACCGCGACCTCCAGCGTGCCCGCCGGGTCCTGCCGGTCGAAGAACCCCGCCCACGCCGCCGCGACGTCCGCCAGCGGGTCGGCGTCGTGCACCACGTACGCGGCGTGCGACTGCGCCACTAGGCGGCTCGCGTCCTCGGCGTTCCCGGCGGGCGCGGCGCGGACGTTCGCCAGCCCGTCCAGCCGCGGCAGGATCTCCGCCGCGCCTTCGCCCGCCACGACCACCACTGTGCTGCTGGGTCTCGCCACGACCCCAGTTTATTTCAGCCGCCCGCCATGGCGCCCACGACGAGGAAGGGCTCATCCCCGCTGACCACGCGCTCGGGCAGGGGAGCGTCCGGCGGCTCGTGCGACAGGTCCTGCTCGCACGCGAAGAACCGCACGAAGGCCCGGCGCCGGTGCGTGCGCTGGTCGCGGATCGTCCCGCGCAACGCGGGGTACCGCGCCTCCAGCGCGTCGAGCACGGCCCGCTGCGTCACCGGACCGGCCAGCTCCAGCCCCACCTCGCCGTCGATCCGCGCGAGCGTGCGCAGGTGCGCGGGCAGGTGGACGCGGATCACGGCAGCGTCTGGACTTCGACCGACAGGACCGCGGGCAGGTCCCGCACGATCGGCGCCCAGCTGTCCCCGCCGTCGGCCGAGCCGTACACCTGCCCGCCGGTGGTGCCGAAGTACACCCCGCAGTCGTCGAGGCGGTCCACGGCCATCGCGTCCCGCAGCACGTTGACGTAGCAGTGTTCCTGTGGCAGCCCGTTCGCGAGCGGCTCCCACTCGTCGCCGCCGCGGCGGCTGCGGTACACGCGCAGCCGCCCGTCCGGCGGGAAGTGCTCGGAGTCGCTCTTGATCGGCACCACGTACACGGTGTCCGGGTCGTGCGCGTGCACGTCGATCGCGAACCCGAAGTCCGTCGGCAGGTCCCCGCTGATCTCGCGCCAGTTCTCCCCGGCGTCGTCGGTGCGCATCACGTCCCAGTGCTTCTGCATGTACAGCGTGTCCGGCCGCGCCGGGTGCTGGGCGAGCCGGTGCACGCAGTGCCCCACCTCGGCGTCCGGGTCCGGAATGCCCTCCGAGCGCAGCCCGTGGTTGATCGCCTGCCACGTCTTGCCGGTGTCGTCGCTGCGGAACGCGCCCGCCGCCGAGATCGCCGCGTAGATCCGCTCCGGGTTGGCCGGGTCCAGCTTGATGGTGTGCAGGCACATCCCGCCCGCGCCCGGCTGCCACGAGGGCCCCGAGCCGTGGGTGCGCAGCCCCGGCAGCTCCTGCCAGGACTGCGCACCGTCGACGGACCGGAACAGCGCGGCGTCCTCCACGCCGGCGTACACCAGGTCCGGATCGGTGGGCGAGGGTTCGAGGTGCCACACGCGGGCGAACTCCCACGGGTGCGGGGTGCCGTCGTACCACTGGTGGGTGCCGGGTGTGCCCTCGTAGGTGAACGTGTTGCCCACCGGCCGCCACGTCCGCCCGCCGTCGTCCGAGCGCTGGATCAGCTGCCCGAACCAGCTCGTGGACTGCGAGGCGAACAACCGCTGCGGATCGGCGGGAGAGCCGGTGAAGTGGTACACCTCCCAGCCCGCGAAGTGGGGGCCTTCGACCTGCCACTGCCGCCGCGTGCCGTCGGAGGTCAGCACGAACGCACCCTTGCGCGTGCCGACCAGCACCCGTACACCCGTCATGGCCGTTCCTTCCGCCGCTGGTGCGTCCACGTTAGGCGGCGGGGGAGCGGGAGTCTTCTCCAATCTTGCGCTGTCAGCCCTCGCGCCAGGAGTCGTCCGGCAGTCCGCTCGCGCCCTGCGGTCCCATCAGCAGCATCCCGCCGTCGACGACGTAGGACGCGCCGGTGACGTAGCTCGCCGCCGGGCTGGTGAGGAACGCGACCACGGCGGCCACTTCGCGCGCGTCACCCGTGCGGCCCAGGGGCACGCCCGGACGTTTCTGGTCGCTCGGGTCGGCGTCGGTCTGTCCCGTCATCGGCGTGGAGATCTCGCCGGGCGCCACGGAGTTCACCGTGATGCCGTGCTCGGCCAGTTCGAGCGCGAGGACCTTGGTCAGCATGCCCACCCCGGCCTTCGCCGCGCAGTAGGGCGCGGCGCCGACGCGTGGTGCGTGCTCGTGAACGCTGGTGATGTTGACGATCCGGCCGCCCCGTCCGGCGTCGATCATCCGGCGGGCGGCCCGTTGCGCGCACAGGAAAGCGCCGTGCAGGTCGACGTCGATCACCTGGCGCCACGTGGCGAAGTCCATCTCCAGCGCGGGCGTGCGGGTGCCGGTGCCCGCGCAGTTGACCAGCACGTCGACCCCGCCGAGCGCGTCGGCGAGCTCGTCGACCGCGGCGGCCGCGGCAGGCAGGTCGGTGAGGTCGAGGTGGCGGACCTCGGCGCGGGCGCCGAGCCGCCGGACCTCCTCGGCCGTGTCCCGGGCGCCGTCGGCGTCGGAGTGGTAGGTGATGCCCACGTCGACGCCGCCGCCCCCGAGGGCGGCGGCGATCGCGCGGCCGATGCCGGAGTCCGAGCCGGTGACGATGGCCGTCCGCGGCCGGCCCGCCTGGTCCTGGGGGAGGGGTGCGGTGTGCGTCATGGCTTCCGCATACCCCCGGGCCGGGCTTCGATGCGCGCTCAGCCCACCGGGCCGTCGGCGAGCGTCACCGTGCCGCTCTGCGCGGCGCCGCTCTGGTCGGTCCACGTGAGCGTCACCTTGTCGCCGGGGTGGAAGCCGTCCATGAGCGTGGTCAGCGTGGTGGCCGAGTCGACGGTCTTGCCGTTGATCCCGGTGAGGACGTCGCCCGCGGCCAGCCCGGCCTCTTCGGCGGGCGCGCCGGACACGACCTGCTGGACGACGGCGCCCTCCTGTGAGTCGGTGACCGACACCCCGAGGAAGGCCGAGCTGCCGATGTGCACGGTGTTCGAGGCGTTGCCCGCCTCGATCTGCGTGGCGATGCCCAGCGCCTGGTTGATCGGGATCGCGTAGCCCGTGGCGCCGGCGCTCTGGCTCTGCTGCTGGCTTTGCTCGCCACGGTGGCCCGCGCGCCCGCCGCCGAACTGGTAGCCGGTGGAGGCGGCGGTGTTCATGCCGACCACCTGGCCGTTGCTGTTCGCCAGCGCGCCACCGGAGTCACCGGACTGGATGTTCGCGTTGACCTGGATCAGCCCTTCGAGCTGTTCGGAGCTGCCGCTCGACTCGTCGCTCGCGGTGATGGACTGGTCCAGTGCGGTCACGGTGCCCGCCGCGACGCTCGGCGTGCCGCCGGTGCCGCCCGCGTTCCCGATCCCGACGACCGCGTCCCCGACGGCGACCTTCGACGAGTCCGCGGCGGTGATGGTCTTGAGGCCGGAGGCGCCCTTCAGCTGCAGCACCGCGACGTCCTCGGTGCGGTCGTAGCCGAGCACGGTCGCCTGGTAGGTCTTCCCGTTGCCGATGTCGGTGACCGAGATGCTGGTCGCGCCCTCCACGACGTGGTTGTTGGTGAGCACGATCCCGTCGGCCGTGAGCACCATGCCGGTGCCCGCGGCCTGCGCGTTCTGGTAGCCCAGCGTGGTGTTGACGTCGACCAGGCCAGGGTCGACCTTCTCGGCGACCGCGCCGGCGTCGAGGGACTGCACGCTGGTGCCGGTGTTCTGGCTGGTCCCGCTGTCCGGGGCGAGGCCGAGCGAGCGGTTCGAGGACGTGTGGTGCAGGCTGCCGACGAAGAACCCGGCGCCGACGAGCAGGGTCAGCGCGAGGGCGCCCAGCACGAGGCCGAGCGTGCGCAGCGGGCCCGCGGTGCGCTGCGGCGGAGGCGGCGGGTAGTAGCTCATGGCACCAGGAAACCCGCGGGGCCTGAGAACCGCCTTCGGGGCGACCGTGAAAACCCTGAGAAGGTGCTGGGAAGATACCGGGCGTGACGGTGGCTCGGTCGATGGTGCTGTTCGTGCTCGCGGCGGTGTTCGAGATCGGCGGGGCGTGGCTGGTGTGGCAGGGCGTGCGCGAGCACCGCGGCTGGGCCTGGATCGGCGCCGGGGTGCTCGCGCTCGGCGTGTACGGGTTCGTGGCGACCCTGCAGCCCGACGCGCACTTCGGCCGGATCCTCGCCGCGTACGGCGGGGTGTTCGTCGCTGGGTCGCTCGCCTGGGGCGTGCTCGCCGACGGCTACCGGCCGGACCGCTTCGACGTCCTCGGCGCCCTGCTCTGCCTCGCCGGCGTCGCCGTCATCATGTACGCGCCGCGCTGAAGATGAAGATGCACCAGTCAGGGCTTGCGTAGCGGTGCGGGTGGCGGAACCTCAGCGGCCTTCTCGCTCCGGGATCGCCTCCTCATGACCGCCAGGTCACCACGGAGGCGCTGTCCTCGCGAGAAGACCGCTGAGAACCCGCAGCGGTGCCGGTTGAGGGCCCACAGCAAGCGGCTCCGCCGCTTCAACCGCCGAGACGGAATCAGGCCACGCTCGCCAGGTACGCCTCCGCCTTGTCCGCGTCGAAGAACCAGTCCGCCATGTCCGGCGGGTTGTTGTAGCCGTTGGCGAAGCGGTTCGCGACCTGCTCGTGCTCCTGCGCCGCGCCGAGGATCTTCTGGATGTGCTCCGGCGGCGGCAGCAGCATGGTGTTGGTCAGCCGCGTGACGTGCTGCGCGTACTCCCAGTACTTGTCGAACGTGGCCTGCATGAAGTCCCGGTCGAACGGCTTGTCGCCGTGCGCCAGGATGCTGCCCAGGTACGACTCCGCGCACTTGGCCGCGTTGTTGGCGCCCTGCCCGGTGATCGGGTCGTTGGCCACCACCACGTCGGCCATGCCGAGCACGAGCCCGCCCGACGGCAGCTCGCCCACCGGGTGCCGCACCACCGGCGGGTAGCCTCCGGTGAGCACCCCCTTCGGGTCGGTCAGCTCCGCGTCGCGGTAGCGCTCGTACTCCCACGGCATGTACTGCTTGAACAGCTCCAGCTGCCGTCGCAGCAGCTCGTCCGGCGAGGGCCGGTCGGCGAACGCGTCGAACGGCCCGCCCGGGATGCCGGACATGTAGAGGATCTGGCACGGCCCGGACAGGGTGTAGCCCGGGATGCTGATGTGCTCGCCGATCCCCGGCACCACGTTCACCCACACGTCCACCGCGCCGGGTGTCTCCGGCCGCGACCGGACACCGTGCACATAGGACACCGACAGCGCCCGCTGCGGCTTGGTGAACGGCGAACGCGACGGGTCGCGGTCGAACAGCTGCACCAGCTCGCCCTTGCCCGCGGCCACGATCACCAGGTCGTACATGCGCGCCAGCGAGTTCAGGTCCGCCGTGGTCACCCCGTGGGTGATCACGTTGCCGCCGCGCTCCTCCAGCAGCTCCAGCCAGGTGGACATCTTCACCCGCTGGTCCACCGACTGCGCGGGCCCGGCCTCCCACTTGCCCATCCAGTTCAGCACGCGTGTGCCGTCCGGCTGGCCCATCGAGAAGCCCTGGCCGCCGGCGAACGGCGCGACGTCGTCCCACAGGTTCAGCCCGTGCTTGCGCTCGATGGCCAGCGAGTCGGCGAACATGCACTGGGTCGAGGTGACCCAGCCGGCCCGGATCTCGTCCGGTGTCTTCGCCGACATCAGCGTGACGTCGTAGTCGTGGTCCCGCAACGTGAGCGCCAGCTGGAGCCCGGACTGGCCCGCACCGACGATCAGGATCCTACGCATCAGAAAGCCCTTTCCGGCAGATCGGCAGTGATCTTATCGCTACCGCCGGTCGTCAGGAAGAGCTGCTCACGCTCGCCAGGTACTCCTCGGTCTTCGCCGGGTCCAGCAGCCAGTGCCGGTAGTCGCTGGGGTCGGAGAAGCCGTTGACGAACCGCCGTGCCACCACGGGGTTCGCCTGCGCCGCACCGAGGATCTGCTGCACGTGCGGGGGCGGCGGCTGGAGCATCGCGTTGGTCCAGACCGTGGCCCACTGGGCATCGTCCCAGTAGCGGTCGAACGTGGCCTGCATCCACGCGCGGTCGAACGGCTTGTCCCCGTGGGACAGAATGCTGTCCAAATAGGACGCCGCGCACTTCGACGCGTTGTTGGAGCCCTGCCCGGTGATCGGGTCGTTGGCCACTACCACGTCGGCCATCCCGAGCACGGCCGCGCCCGACGGCAGCTCGCCCACCGGATGGCGCACCACGGGGGTGTACCCGCCGGCGAGCGTCGCCTTCGAGTCGGTCAGCTCCGCCCCGCGGCAGCGCTCGTACTCCCACGGGAAGTACTGGCGGATCAGCGAAAGGAGCCGGTCGAAGAACTCGCCGGGCTCGGGCTGGTCGGCGAAGCAGTCCAGCGGACCGCCCGGAATCCCTTCGAAGAACAGGATGTCGCAGTTGCCGCTCAGCGTGAACGCCGGGATCATGAACAGCTCACCGACCCCGGGCGCGATGTTGAACCGCACGCCCGCGTGCTCCGGGTGCTCGGGCCTTCGGCCCACGCCGTGCGCGTACACCAGCGACAGCGCGCGCTGCGGCTTCGTGTACGGCGAACGCGACGGGTCGCGGTCGAACAGCTGCACCAGCTCGCCCTTGCCCGCGGCCACGATCACCAGGTCGTAGTGCTCGGGCAGCCGGTCGAGGTCGGCGGTGGTGACGCCGTGGATGACGACCTTGCCGCCGCGCTGCTCCAGCAGGTCCAGCCAGCCCGCCATCTTCACCCGCTGGTCCACCGACTGCGCGTAGTGGTCCAGCAGCCCGAACCAGTTCAGCGCCGGGTTGCCCTCGGGGTCCCCGAGCGTGACGCCGAGCCCGTCGATGTTGACGGTCTGCTCCTCCCACAGGTTCAGCCCGTGGTCGCGTTCGTGCTGCAGGGCGGTGTGGAACATCGCCTGCGTGGACATCACCTTGCCGCGCCGGATCTCCTCCGGCGTGCGGGCGGACATGACGGTGACGTCGTAGTCGTGCTCCCGCAACGTCAGCGCGAGCTGGAGGCCGGACTGGCCCGCACCGACGATCAGGACCTTACGCATGGGCGCGCACCCTCCCGGACTCCGAGACCTCTGCCAGCGACAGCGTGTACGACACGAGCTCCTGCAACGCGGCCGCGGTGGACGCGGGCTTGCGCGCGTCGCACGTGATCAGCGGGATCTCCGGGCGCAGCGCGAGCGCCTCGCGGACCTCGTCGAGGTCGTGGCCGAGCTCGCCGTCGAACAGGTTGACCGCGACGATGAACGGCAGCTCCGAGTCGTTCTCGAAGTAGTTGATGGCGGCGAAGGACTGGTCGAGCCGCCGGGTGTCGACGAGCACGATGGCGCCGAGCGCCCCGCGGGACAGGTCGTCCCACAGGAACCAGAACCGCGCCTGCCCCGGCGTGCCGAACAGGTACAGCACGAGGTCGTCGTACAGCGAGATCCGGCCGAAGTCCATCGCGACGGTGGTGGTGGTCTTGGTGCCGTCGGGGGGCAGGTCGTCGACGCCCTCGCTCGCTTCGGTCATCCAAGCCTCGGTGTTGAGCGGGGGGACCTCGGACACCGACCCGACGAAGGTCGTCTTCCCGACGCCGAAGCCACCGGCCACCACGATCTTCGCGGAGATCGTGAGCGCGCCGGGCTCAGACGGGGAGCTGCTTGAGTCCATTGAGGATCCTCTCGAGCACGTTCCGGTCGTGGTGGTACGCGTGTGCGGTGGGGTGGATGAAGACCGCGCCCTGTGCCGCCAGGTCGCTGACGAGCACCCGCACCACACCCAGCGGGATGCCCAGCAGCGACGACAGCTCGGCGATCGAGACCTGCGAGCGGGCGCGTTCGTAGAGCGCCTTCGACTCGGGCATCAGCTTGTCGGCCAGCGCCGGATCGTAGCGCGGCACCGAGATCAGCGTCTCCACCAGCAGCTGGTGGCGGCCTCTGGTGCGGCCACCGGTGAGCGTGTACGGGCGGATGCGCTTGCTGCGCGGCTTCTTCACCGTCGCCTGTCCCCGCCCCGGATCTTGGGACATCGTGATCACTTCCTTGCCGGGTCAGCCGATCGGGCGGCGTGCGGTGAGCACGCGCCTGAGGTCGGCGCGCGTCTCGGGTGTCAGCGCGTGCCCCGCGCTGGTCACGAACTGGGTCATCTCGTACGCGACGACCTTCATGTCGCAGTCGGGTCCGGTCAGCACGGCCAGCCCGGCCCCGCTGTCGATGCCCATGAACAGGAAGTAGCCCTGGGACAGCCGGATGATGATCTGCTCGCAGGTGCCCTTGTTGAACAGGCTGGCGCTGTTGCCCGCGAGGCTGAGCAGGCCGCTGGCGATGGCGGCGAGCTGCTCGCTCTCGGTGGTGGTCATCGCGTCCGACGCGGTGAGGGGGAACCCGTCGGAGGACATGATCAGGGCGTGGCTGACGCCGTGCACCTTGCGGACGAAGTCGTTGATCAGCCAGGTGAAGTCCTGGTCGGGCTGCCGGTGTTTGCCGTCGGTCACTGCTGCTTGTCCTCGTCTGCGTCCGTGTCGCGCTGGTCCTGCCGCTGGTCCTGCCTGGCGGCCCGCTCCCCGTCGGAGAAGGCGCCGAGGTCGGCGAGCAGCTTGTCGTGCCCGGCCTTGCGCTCGGCCTCGGGGTCGGCCGGCGGTGGGGCGGGGGTGGCGGCCTGGTGCCCGTTGGGTGCCTTGATGCTCTGCGACACCCGGCGCGGCAGGCCGCTGGCCGTGGTGCCGCCGATCGTCGGCTCGGCCGGGGGACGGGGCCGCGGCGACGGGGGCACCGGCGCCCGCTCCTCGGTGACGGTCGCGGAGCGCCGCGGCAGGCCCGACGTGGCCGGGCGGGCGGGCGCCTCGGGCACGAACGAGCTCGCCCCGTCGTTCCCGCCCGTGGACGGGAAGATCACCGTCTGCGCGCCGGACCAGCTGGCCTCGGGCAGCTCGCTGACGACGGCGGCGGGCAGCAGCACCGAGGCGGTGGTGCCGTGCGGGACGCGGCGGTCCAGCCACACGCGCAGGTCGTGCCGCACGGCCAGGCGCCGCACGACGGCGAGGCCCATGTGGCGCACCGCGGAGTCGTCGAGCACCGGCGCGTCCGACAGCCGCTCGTTGAGCTCGTGCAGCCGCTCCGGCGGCAGGCCGATGCCCTCGTCCTCGATGCGCATGAGCACGCTGCCCTGCTCGGTGAGGTGCGCGCTGACCCGCACGGGCGCGTTGGGCGGCGAGGACTTGGTGGCGTTGTCGAGCAGCTCGGCCAGCAGCCGGCTCAGGTCCTCCGACGCGAAGCCCACGACGCCGAGCGACACGACCCGGCCGATGGTGACCCGGGAGTAGTGGTCGATCGACGACATGCCCGCGCGGACCACGTCGACGAGCGACGACGTGTCCGACGTCGAATCGCTGGCGTCGCGGCCGGCGAGCACACGCAGGTTCTCCGCGTTGCGCCGCAGCCGGGTGGCCAGGTGGTCGAGGCTGTAGAGCTCGGCGAGCCGGTCGGTGTCCTCCTCCCTGGCCTCCATCTCCTCCAGCTGCGAGAGCAGGGAGTCGACCAGGTTGAGGTCGCGCAGCGCGACGTTCGCGCAGATCGCGGCGAGCGTCTCGCCCGCCGCGGCGGGCTCGTGCCGCTCCGGGGCCGGTGCCTCGAGCACGCGCGGCGGCCGGGGTGGTGGTGGGTGGGGGGTGTTGAGGAACTGGGCCGCCGCCTCACGGGAGCGCTCCAGGAGCGCTCGTGAACGGATGAGCAGTTCCCGAGCCCGCGTAGCCATGTACTCCCACTGCTTTCTTGTCGCATTACGGGTCTCTGACACCCGGCGCGGGGCTTCCCCCGCCCGCCCCTCCGGGCTGCATCATGCAATCAGAGAGTGGCCGCCGTGTCCAGTCCGTGACGGAATATCTACGCAGCGTAGACGCCGAAACTACTTACGGCACACGGAGTAAGCGCTTACACCAGCTGCACGTCGTGCTGCGTCCGTGCACCGTCGACGACGCGCACCACGGTGCGCGACGGCGAATAGCTGGTGGCCACCACCGTATACGTACCAGGGTCGAGGTCGTGGAAGGCGTACCGCCCCGACTCGTCGGCGTACGTCGTGCGCACCACGTGCCCGCCCTCGTCGAGCAGCGTGACCGACACGGCCGGGCGCGGCCCTTCCGGCAGGCTCACCGAGCCGTGCAGGACCGCGCCGTCGGGCAGTTCGACGTCCTGCTGCGCCGCCCCGGTTTCGCCCGTGGTGACGGCGAGCGCGGCGGGGCGGTAGCCGGCCGCGTTGACGGCCAGCACGTACGTTCCCGGCGGGAGCGAGGTGAAGGCGTAGTCGCCACCCGGCCCGGACAGCCGGGAGTCCACGACGTCGCCGCGCGAGTCGGTCAGCGTGACCGCCGCGCCCATGATCGGCACGCCGGTCACCGCGGCCCGCACCACACCGCGCAGCCCGCCCGAGCCGCGCAACGCGATCTCCAGGCGCACGGGGGAGCCGGTGACGGTGACGGTGGTGGCCTCGGGCTGATGCGCGGGCGCGGACGTGATGAGTACGTACGAGCCCATGCCCGGGGCGGCCAGGCGGAACCGGCCGCCGTCGTCGGCGGTGGTGCGGCCGGTCTGCCGCCCGGCGGCGTCGACGAGCGTGACGGCGGCGCCGGGCACCGGCGCCCCGTCCACGTCGGCGACCCGCCCCGAAACCTCGATGCCGTACCGGGTCTGCTGCGGGATGCCGGACTCGGTCATGACGCCGCGTCCGCCCGGGCGCCGGAGGCGAGGTCGACGTCCACGGTCGTGGTCTCGCCGGTGTTCAGGTCCACCTGCCGCACCGCGGGCTCGTACAGGCTCGTGACGACCGTGTACTCGCCCGGTTCGAGGTCGTGCAGCTCGTAGTGCCCCTCGTCGTCGGTGAGCGTGGTGGCCACGGTGCGCCCCTGGCTGTCGCTGATCGTCACGGTCGCGTTGGCCAGGCCGAGCCCGTCGGGTCCGGTGACCGTGCCGTGCAGCACGCCCACGGCCTCGACGAGCAGTTCCACGTCGGCGGGCTCGGCCGCGCCGGCGAGCACGGTGACCGCGTGCGGGCGGTGCCCGTCGACGTTCGCCGTGATCGTGACCTCGCCCGCGGGCAGCCCGGTGAGCAGGAACTTGCCGTCGTGGGCCGTGGTGGCCTGGCCGACGACCTGCCCGGTGCCGTCGGTGGCGAGCACCGCGGTGCCCTCCACCGGCGTGCCGCCGGAGCGGTGCACGGTGCCGGCGACGACCCCGCCGCCGAGGAGCACGAAGTCGTGCACCGCGCCGAGCCCGTTGACCGTCACCGAGGCGGCGGCGGGCTGGAAGCCGGGGGCGGTCACGATCAGCGTGTAGGTCCCCGGCCGCACGCCGTCGAGCGCGTAGGCGCCCGTCTGGCCGGCCCGCGCGCGGCCGACCTGCATGCCGTCCGCGCCGGTCACCGTGATGACCGCGCCGGCGATCGGGGCACCGCTGTTGGTGCGCAGGGTCCCGCTGATCTCCCCGGGCCTGCCCACCGCGCGGCGCGGGCGCTGCAGCACGGCCGTGGGGGTGTCGTCCGGGAGGATGTTGACCAGCTCGCCGCCCTCGGCCGCGAGCTCCGAGCCCACCGACTCTTGGGGCACGGTCGCCGCGAGGGGCTTCGGCTTGCCGACGAACCACGACGCGACCGCGCCGACGAGGCACACGATGATCGCGAACCAGAACGCGGCGGTGAGCCCGTCGGAGAACGGCGCCGAGATCAGGTTCGGGAAGAAGCTGCGGCCGGTGAGGAACGACGCCTGGTCGGCGGGCAGCTGGTTGAGCACCGGGCCCAGCAGCTGCTGGATCGGGTTGTAGCCGAGGAACGCGGCGAACAGCACGCCGACCGGCGGCAGCGCGGCGATCCCGGCGGCGGCGTCGGCGGGCACGCCGTGCGCGGTGAGGCCCTGGTTCAGCGTGCCGGGCAGGGAGTCGGACAGGCCCGCGATCATCAGGCTGAAGAAGAAGCCGATCGAGAGCACCATCGCCGAGTTCTGGAAGGTGGCGGTCATGCCGGCGCCCGCGCCGCGCGAGGTGGGTGGCAGGCTGTTCATCACGTCGGCCCGGTTCGGCGAGGAGAACAGGCCCATGCCCAGGCCGTTGAGCAGCAGGATCGCCGCGAAGGCCCAGTAGTTGAAGTCCACCGGCAGGATCAGCAGGAGCAGGAAGCTGACCGCGGTGGCGACCATGCCGACGGTGGCCAGCAGCCTGCCGCCGATGCGGTCGGTGATCACGCCGGAGACCGGCGCGGCCACCAGGAAGCCGACGGTCATCGGCAGCATGTAGATACCGGCCCACAGCGGGGTCTGCTCGAAGCTGTAGCCGTGCTGGGGCAGCCAGATGCCCTGCAGCCAGATGATCAGCATGAACTGCAGGCCACCGCGGCCGAGCGAGGCCGCCAGGTTCGCCGCGTTGCCGAAGCTGAACGCGCGGATCTTGAACAGGCTCAGGTTGAACAGCGGGTTGGCGACCCTGGTCTCGATGACGGCGAAGATGATCAGCACGAGCACGCCGCCGATGAGGCAGGACAGCACCATCGGGCTCGTCCAGCCCATGGTGTGGCTGCCGTAGGGCTGGATGCCGTAGGTGATGCCGACGAGCACGGCGATGAGGCCGACCGCGAAGGTCAGGTTGCCCCACCAGTCCATCTTCGCGGGGCGGCGCTCACTGGTGTCGCGCAGCTTCAGGAACGCCCAGATGGTGCCGAACACGCCGAACGGCACGGACACGAGGAAGACCAGGTGCCACTGCACCGGCCCGAGCAGGCCGCCGATCACGAGGCCGAGGAACGAGCCCGCGATCGCCGCGACACCGTTGATGCCCAGCGCGAGCCCGCGCTGCTTGGCGGGGAAGGCGTCGGTGAGGATCGCGCTGGAGTTCGCCATCAGGAACGCGCCGCCGATGCCCTGCACGACACGCCAGCCGATGAGCCAGATGGCCGCCGTGGCCCCGTCCATCCATGTCACGGCCAGCAACACCGAGGAGACCGCGAACACGGCGAACCCCAGGTTGTACATCCGGACGCGGCCGAACATGTCGCCGAGGCGCCCGAAGCCCACCACCAGCACGGCGGTGACGACGAGGAAGCCCATCATCATCCACAGCAGGTAGCTGGTGTTGCTCGACTCCAGCGGGTTGATGTGGATGCCGCGGAAGATGTCCGGCAGCGCGATGAGCACGATCGAGGAGTTGATCGTGGCCATGAGCATGCCGAGCGTGGTGTTCGACAGTGCGATCCACTTGTACCGCGGACCGAGCTCGTCGACCGTCCACGTGTGCTTGTGCCGGTGCTTCTCCACCGGTGCGTCCACCGTCTGCTGGGCAGACTGCACTTCCATCACTCCAACCAGGGAAGGTCATGTCGCCGTTGACTGCATTGCGCGAAAATTAGTTGACCTATGCTAACGGATTTTCCCTCGTTCCGGCGATCCGGGTCACTGATCAAGTTGACGTGATCCCTGTCGCACCGCCCACGCAGCGTCAGGCCGGGGCCTTGTCCGGCGGCCCCACGTCGCTGATGCCGGTGTGGGAGGTGGTCACCGGCGTCACCGGGCGACGCGGCGCAGCAGGCCGAGGAGGGCGGCTCGCTCGTCCGGGCCGAGCGGGCCGAGGGTCTCGTCCTCGACCTTCGCGGCCAGTTCGGCGGCGCGGCCGAAGACCTCGGTGCCGGCCTCGGTGAGCACCACCAGCCGGGTGCGGCGGTCGTCCGGGTGCGGGTCGCGGCGCACGAGGCCCGCGCGCTGCAGGTCGTCCACCAGCGCGACGACCGCGCTGGGGTCGACGCCCAGCAGGTCGCCCAGCTCGCGCTGCGACAGCCCGCCGTGCTCGGCGGCCGCCAGCAGCACCGTGTAGTGCCTGCTGCGCAGGCCGAACGGCTCCAGCGCCCGGTTGAGCGCGCGGATCGCCCGCCCGCCGGCACGCGCCAGCAGGAACCCCGCGTCGGAATCGAGCGTGGCGATGGCTCCTCCTCGGTCCGTGAGAGCTACAACGATTGACATTATCAACGATTGAGGACTACACCTACTACCGTGGACATCGAACAGCTCGAAGCGATCGACGTGCACGTCCACGTCGAGATCGACGCGCACGGGCACCTGTCGCTGCCCGGGGAGTTCGCCGAGGCGGCGTCGGAGCACTTCGGGGCCGACGCGAAGCGGCCGACGCTCGACGAGATCGCGGAGTACTACCGGCAGCGGCGCATGGGCGCGGTCGTGTTCTCGGTCGACATCGAGAACTTCACCGGGCATCCGGCGCTGTCGAACGAGGAGATCGCCGAGGGCGCGGCGAAGCACTCCGACGTGCTGATCCCGTTCGCCAGCGTCGACCCGCACAAGGGCCGCGCCGGCGCCCGGCGGCTGCGGCGGCTGGTGGAGGACCACGGCGTGCGCGGGCTGAAGTTCCACCCGAGCATCCAGGGCTTCGCGCCGGATGACGGCACCGCCGACCCGCTGCTGGAAGTGGCGCAGGAGTACGGGATTCCGGCGTTGTTCCACACCGGACAGACGGGGATCGGCGCGAACATGCGGGGCGGCGGGGGCATCCGGCTGGCGCTGTCCAACCCGATCCTGCTCGACGAGGTGGCGGTGAAGTTCCCCGACCTCACGATCATCATGGCCCACCCGTCGTTCCCGTGGCAGGACGAGGCGCTGGCGGTCGCCACGCACAAGCCGAACGTCCACATCGACCTGTCGGGCTGGTCGCCGAAGTACTTCCCGCCGCAGCTGGTGCGCTACGCGAACTCGTTGCTGCAGGACAAGGTGCTGTTCGGGTCGGACTACCCGCTGATCACCCCGGACCGGTGGCTGGCCGACTTCGCGAAGCTCGACATGAAGCCGCACGTGCGCCCCAAGATCCTCAAGGACAACGCGGTGCGGGTGCTGAAGCTGAAGCCGTAGCGGCCGGATGTCGGCCGCCGCCGACACGTCCCGCGCCTAGCGTGACGGGCATGAGTTCTGCAGAATTTGCCGCGCTGCACCGGGGTCCGCGGCCGTTGCTGCTGCCGAACGCGTGGGACCACGCTTCGGCGGCGGCGCTCGTCGCGGCGGGGTTCCGGGCGGTCGGCACGACGAGCCTGGGCGTCGCCGCGGCGGCCGGGCTGCCCGACGGCACGGGCGCGACGCGCGCCGAAACACTCACCCTCGCGCGGCGGCTGTCGGGGCTGGAGTGCCTGCTGACGGTGGACATCGAGGCGGGGTTCGGGCTGCCGCCCGAGGAGCTGGCCGAGCTGGTCGCGGAGCTGGCGGGGCTGGGGGCGGTGGGGGTGAACCTGGAGGACGGCCTGGGTGACGTGGGGCGGCAGCGGGAGCTGATCGCGGCGGCGCGGACGAGTGGCCTGTTCGTCAACGCCCGCACCGACACGCACTGGCTCGGAGCGGCGGACGCGGACCGGGAAGCGCTTTCCCGCTGCGAGTCCTATGTGGACGCCGGTGCGGACGGCGTGTTCGTACCGGGCCTGACGGACGAGCGGGTGATCGCCTCGCTCGTCGCCGCGGTGGGGGTGCCGGTGAACGTGCTGTACTCGCCCGCGGGGCCGGGCTACGAGCGCCTCGCGGAGCTGGGGGTGGCCAGGCTGAGCTGTGGCTCGCTGCTGTTCCGGGCGGCCCTCGACGCGGCAGTGGCCACGGCGCACGCCATCGCGGCGGGCAACCACCCCGGCGCGGACGCGGTGAGCTACGAGGAGGTAGCCGCAAGAGCGGCGCGTCAGGACGGGCCACGGTGAGCGCGGTGGCTGGCGCCCGCGGGGGACGGTGGCGCTTCCGCGGGGCGGCCACCCCGGCGCGGGTGCGGGGGCGACGGCGGTGAAGGCGGCTCGACCCGAATCCCGGCGCTTCCGCGGCTGCCTCCGGCGCGACCCGCGACCCCGGCGCCTTCGCGGCCACCACCCCGGGCGGGTGCAGGGTGCGATGGCGGTGAGCGCGGCGACTCGACCTTCGCCCGAAACCTGGGCGCCGTCGCAGCCACAGCCCTGCGCGAGTACGGGGGTGATGGCGGTGAGCGCGGCGACTCAGCCCTCGCCCGGAACGAGCGCTTCCGTAGCCGCCGCCGTGCGCGAGTGCTGCTGAGCGCGGCGCTCAGTCTTCGCCCGCGACCCCGGCGCCTTCGCAGCCACCGCCCCCCGCGGGTGCGGGGTGCGATGGCGGTGAGCGCGGCGAGTCAGCCCTCGCCCGGAACGAGCGCTTCCGTAGCCGCCGCCGTGCGTGAGTGCGGGGGCGATGGTGCTGACCGCGGCGGCTCAGCCTGCACCCGCAACCCCGGCGCCCCCACACCCACCATCCCCCGCGAGTCCGGCGCGCAGCCTCCGCCTGCCCGCGAGCACCTCACCCTCAACCCCCCACCAGAAACCCCAGCGCCTCCGCCAGTCCGTCGCCCTCTCCGGCGCTCCGGGGCAGGCGGCGGTACACCTCCGCCGCCGCGGCTCCGAAACCCTCCGGGAGTCCCGTGGCGGCCAGGGTGCGGCCCGTCTCCTCCAGTTCGAACGCCCACCGCCAGCCGCGGTCCAGCCCGAGCCGCGCCGCGCGCTCCGAGCGCTCCGGCAGGTCCGGCTGGCTCAGCCGCCACTCGGCGAGCACGTCCGCCTCCACCCCGAGCGACCGCGCCGCCGCCCGGATGGCCAGCAGCAGCGCCGTCGTGCCCTTCGTCCAGCTCGCGTACAGCATCTTCACCGCCGACGCGTCGCCCACCAGCCGCGGCTGGAGCACCGACCCCTCGAACAAGGCCGCCACCGCCGGCGCCTCCTCGCCCGACAGGTACAGCCGCGTCGTCCCCGCCCGCCGCGGGGGAGGGCCCACGATCCCGCCGTCCACGAACCGCGGCACCAGCCCGCCGATCTCCGCGGCCGTCGCCGGGCTCACCGCGTTCAGGTCCGCGTACAGCCCCTCGTAGTCCCGGAACAGCCGCGCCGTCTCCACCGCCGCGTGCGGCGGGCACACCGACAGCACCACCGGGCACTCCGCCTTCAGCCGTTCGACCGAGCCCAGGTCCACCAACCCCTCCGCGCGGCGCCGGGTCTCCTCGCTCCGCCCGTCCGACGCCCACGCCGCGGAGTCCAGCAGCTTCGCGACGGCGGCGCCCATCGCGCCCGGGTGCACTATGCCGATCATCCCCCGACGGTAGTACCGGTCGGCCCGCCGGGAAAGTGTGGTCTAGACCTTTACGGCTCCCTCGGCTATCGTCGGCGGAAACCAGAACGTCTTCAGAGGAGTGTCGTCATGCCGGAACGCCGGGTGATCGTCGGTTCGTCGGTGGGCCTGCACGCCCGCCCGGCCGCCCTGTTCGTCAAGGCCGCGGCCGCGCAGCCGGTGCCCGTGACCATCGGAGTCGGTGACGGCGACCCGGTCGACGCCCGCAGCCTGCTGTCGGTGATGGGCCTGGGCGCGCGCGGCGGGGACGAGGTCGTCCTGCGCGCGGAGGGGCCCGAGGCGGAGTCCGCGCTGAGCGAGCTCGCTTCCGTCATCGAAGCGGACCACGACGCGGCCTGACGGGTATGCTTCGGTTGAAGATTCAAATTCAACCGGAGGTGTGCGGTGCAGGTTCAGGAGCTCGGGCACCTCGTGCTGTACGTGCGGGACATCGAGCGCTCGGTCCGGTTCTACCGCGACGTGCTCGGCTGGCGGCAGATCCTGCCCGCGCCGGGCGACGGCGGTGAGCTCGACCGCAAGCCCTTCGCCGCGTTCAACGCCCCGTCCGGGCGCACGCACCACGAGTTGCTGCTCATCGAGGTCGGCGAGGACGCGGCCGCCCTGCCCGAGGGCCGCCGCGTCGGGCTGTACCACTTCGGCCTGAAGATCGGCACCACGGACGACGAGCTGCGTGCGGCGCTGGCGAAGCTGGCGGAGACCGGCACGCCGGTGCTGGGCATGAGCGACCACACCGCCACGCACAGCCTCTACATCGCGGACCCGGACGGCAACGAGATCGAGCTGTACGTCGACGTCCCCGGGATCGACTGGGAGACCCCCGAGGCGCTCGGCTCCCCGGCCAAACCGCTATACCTATGAGGTGTCGCGGTTTCCGGAACAGCCGAGGGTGACCCGAGTGCTCGCCGTCGGCGAGTGCATGATCGAGCTCACGCACACGGGCGGGCGGACGCTGTCGCTCGGCTACGCGGGGGACACCTTCAACACCGCGGTGTACCTGGCGCGCCTGACGCCGCCCGAGGCCGTCGAGGTGGACTACCTCACCCGCCTCGGTGACGACGAGTACAGCGCCGGCATCCTCGGCGCCATGCGGGCCGAGGGCATCGGCACCGCGCTCACCGACCGCGTGCCGGGCACCCAGCCCGGGCTGTACCTCGTGCGCACGGACGAGAACGGGGAGCGCAGCTTCACCTACTACCGCTCGGAGTCCCCGGCGCGGCGCCTGTTCGACGGCGACCACGACCCGGACCTGTCGGGGTACGACGTGCTCTACCTGTCGGCGATCACGGTGCAGCTGCTGACCGCGCGGGCGCGGGAGCGGCTGTGGGCCGGGCTGGCCGCGGCGCGCGAACGGGGCGCGCACGTGGTGTTCGACAGCAACTACCGCCCCGCCGGCTGGGCGTCCGCCGACGAGGCGCGGGAGGCGGTGCGGCGGACCTGGGAGCTGACCAGCATCGCCACGCCCACGTTCTCCGACGAGCACGCGCTCTTCGGCGACGACTCCCCGGTGGCCTCGGTCGAACGCTTGCGGGGCCTGGGAATTCCGGACGTCGTGGTCAAGGACGGCGGCAACGGCTGCGTGGTGTGGGACGGGACGGCGCCGCGCCTGGTCCCCGCGGTCACCGTCGAGTCCACAAAGGACACCACAGCTGCCGGGGACGCCTTCAACGCCGGCTACCTCGCCGCCCGGCTCTCCGGAGCCGACGCCGTGGAGGCCGCCGCGGCGGGGCACGTCGTCGCGGCGAAGGTGATCGCGCACCCGGGCGCGATCGTCACCGACCCGGCGCTGCCGCCCCGCGCCTGACGAGGGCTTCGAGCACGTCGACCGCCACGGGCAGGGCCACCTCGTCCACGTCGAAGCGCGGGTTGTGGTGTGGCGCCGGGTTGCCGCCGCCGACCACGATGTACGTCGCCAGCCCGCCCGAGCGCTGCACGGCCTCGGCGAACAGGCTCGCGTCGTCGCTGCCGCCCATCTCGTGCAGCCGCACCGCTTCGTGCCCGGTGGCCTCCGCCGCCGCGAGCACCGCGTCGAGCAGTTCGCCGTCGCAGTCCAGCGACGTCGAGCCGCCCGTCTCCTCGATGTCCACGTCGACGCCCTGAGACAGCGCCGCCCCGCGCAGGACCTGCTTGACGCGCTCGGTCAGGTCCGCGTTGACCGCGCCGTCCTTCGACCGCGCCTCGCACGTCAGCTCGGCCAGCGCGGGCACGATGTTGACGTTCCCGTCGGCACGCAGCGTGCCGACGTTGACGCGGGTGTCGGCGGTCGAGAACCGGGGCAGTCCGTGAACGCCGAGCACCGCCGTGGCGGCGGCGAGCAGCGCGTTGCGCCCGTCCTGCGGCGCCGCGGCGGCGTGCGACGCGGTGCCGGTGAAGCGGGCGCGCAGCTTGGTCGTCGCGAAGATCCCGGTGATGCCCGCGGCCACCACCCCCGCCGGCAGGTCGAGCCCGAGGTGCACGGCGGCGAACCGGTCCACCCCGGCCACGACGTCCGCGCCGAGCATCGCCCGCGCCCCGCGGCCGCCCTCCTCCGCGGGCTGGAACAGGAACCGCACCGTGCCGGGGAAGTCGCGGCCGGCCAGGCGCTCCGCGAGCGCGAGCCCGATCGCGACGTGCCCGTCGTGCCCGCAGGCGTGCATGAACCCCTCGTAGGCGGACCGGAACCCTTGCGCCGCGGGGAAATGGCCGCCGTCGGACGCCTCGGTGACCGGCAGCGCGTCCATGTCGAACCGCAGCGCCCACGTCGGCCCGGGCCGGTCGCCTTCGAGCTCCGCCACGATCGCCGTGCCCTCGGCCGCCAGCCGGGTCACGTCCGCCTCGTCGGCGCCGGACTCGACGGCCAGCCCGGCGAAGCGGTCGAGCGTCGCGCGGTCCGGATACGCCGGGATCCCGTCCAGCCGCAGCGCGCCCGTGCGCACCCGCACCGGCAGCTCACGCAGGCGGGAGAGCACGAGCGCGGCGGTCCGCAGCTCGCAGAACGCGGGTTCCGGATGGGCGTGCACGTCACGGCGCAGGGTGATCAGGTCCACCCTGGCGACGCTAACACGGATCAGCCCGGCAGCCCCTCGACGAAGGTCAGGCTGCGGTCCATCGCCGTGTCGGCGATCTTCCGCGCCTCGGCGTACTCCGGCGACTCGTACCAGGTGCGGGCCTGCTCCAGGCTCGGGAACTCCACGATGATGAGCCGCCGCCGGGCGGGCCACTCGCCTTCGACGGCTTCCGGTACGGCGCCCCGCACGACGTACCGGCCGCCGTACTGCTCGATCGCCTGCGCGGCGATGGCCCGGTAGCGGACCGCCGCTTCCTCGTCCAGCACTTCCGATTCGGAGATCACGTATGCGCTCACGTCACGAGGATTCCAGCTCCGCGATGCGCAGGAAAGTCCCCCCGCTGGTCAGGTCGAACCTCAGCCGCGTGGTCGACACCGGCGCGAAGGTGACGTGCGTCGGCGAGTTGGACGCCGTCGCCCACGTGACCCGCAGGTCCCGCACCGGCACGTAGCGACGACCGTCCCAATAGGACACTGCGATGGCCGACGGGAGGCCGTTCATACCGCCCGTGGTGAACAGGAGATCCGCGCTCGACACCGGCCGTGGTGCGGACCACCCGACCGAAACCCAGTCACTCGCGTGCGGGCGGCTGACCGCGGGCAGCAGGGCCGTCGGGTCCTTGCGGTAGTAGTTCGACCAGCCGGTGGCCAGGTCCCCGTCGAGCATCGCGGCCGGCACCGTGTCGGCCGCGCCGGAGAAGCTCGCGTCGGCGCCGACGGGCCCGGGATCCGGCGCGCCGAGCCCCGGCGACGTGACGGTCACCCGCGCGTCGCCCCGGACGATGGCCAGCGCCTTGCCGTGGAACGCCGCCCGCGACCGCGACTGGTAGTTCTCCGCGCTTTCCTGCTGCCCGTTGTCCGTCCCCAGCAACTGGCCGCCCGATACGTGGAAGGTCAGCTCGTTCGCGGCGTCGGGCACCAGCACCCCGCGCGCGTCCACCACGTCCGCGGTGACGAACGACAGCGAGCCGTATCGCTGGGTGCTCAGCCGCACGTGGTCCGGCCTGCCCGCGGTGGTGAGCACGTCCCGCGACACCTCCTTGCCGCCGCGTTTCGCGACCGCCACCAGTTCGCCCGGCGCGAACGGCACCGTCCACGTCAGGTGCAGGTGCCCCGCGCTGCCGTTCGGGCTCGTGTAGCTGCCGGGATACGGGCCGCTGGTGACGGTCTTGTCGTCGCCGGTCGCCTCCGTGGTCTCCAGGTACCGCTTGCCGTACGTGGTCGTCTTCGTGTCGAACGACCGCGTGCCGAGCGACTTCCCGTTCAGGAACAGCTCGACGGTGTCGGCGTTGCTGTAGGCCCAGACCGTCACCGGCTCGCCCGGCTTGTGGTCGGTCCAGTCCATCGGCAGCAGGTGCACCATCGGGTCGGTGGTCCACTGGCTGCGGAACAACCAGTACTGGTCCTTGGCGAAACCCGCCGTGTCGACGGCACCGAAGAACGAGGACTTCACGGGGAAGACGTTGTCGTACGGGGTGGGCTCGCCGAGGTAGTCCATGCCCGACCACAGGAACTGCCCCGCGAAGTACTCGCGGTCGCGGTCCTTCTTCAACCCGTACTCGCCGCTGTAGGTCCACGACGCGAGGTTGTTGTCGTAGGAGGACGCGCCGCGCTTGCCGGGCGTGTAGTTCTCGCCGCTGTTGAGCTGGTCCGGGCTGTCGTACACGCCGCGCGTGGACGTCTCCGAGGAGGACTCGGACTCGAAGAGGAACTTGTCCGGGTACTTCGCGTGCAGCGCGTCGACCGACGCGGCGGTGTTGTAGTTCAGGCCGATCCCGTCGAGCATCCGCAGGATCTGGTCCTGCGCCGAACCATCGGCGGGCACCGAGCGGTACTTGTCCGAGCCCATCACGATCGGCCGCGTCGGGTCGAGCGCCCGCACGTCCGCGATGAGCCGCCGCGCGATCGGCACCCCGATGGACACCGACGTGGAGTCCGGGATCTCGTTGCCGATGGACCACAGGACGACGGCGGGGGAGTTCTTCGCCGAGTTGACCATCTCGGCGATGTCGGCGTCACTGTCGGCGTCGAAGAACCGGCCGTAGTCGTACTGCACCTTCGGCGTGCGCCACGTGTCGAACGCCTCGACCATCATCACGATGCCGAGCTGCTCGCACGCCTCGATCACCTGCGGCGAGGGCGGGTTGTGGGAGGTGCGCAGGGCGTTCACGCCCATGCTCTTCATGATTTCCAGCTGCCGCAGGACAGCGCCGTAGTCGGTGGCGGACCCGAGGGCGCCGAGGTCGTGGTGCAGGTTGACGCCCTGCAGCTTCATCGCCCTGCCGTTGAGGAAGAAGCCGTGCTGGGGGTCGAAGGTGGTCCAGCGGAAGCCGAACGGCGTGGAGACGCTGTCGACCACCTTGCCACGCACCGAAAGCTGACTGTCCACTGTGTACCGCACGGGCGAGTCGGTGGACCACAGCGCCGGGTGCGCCACGCGCAGGTCGGTGCCGGTGGTGTCCCCGCTCACCGGCACGCTCCGCGTGGCCATCGCGCGCCCGCGGGCGTCGCGGACCGTCGTGGTGAGCGTCGCCCCGGCGGCGCCGGTGGTCGTGGTGTCGACGTGCACGGTCCCGTATCCGGCCTTGACGGTGTTCGCCAGGTCCGGGGTGGTGACGTACGTGCCGTGGCGGGTGATGTGCGCCGGGTCGGTGACGACGAGGTGCACGTCCCGGTAGATCCCGCTGCCGGAGTACCAGCGGCTGCTCGGCACCTGGTTGCGCACCTTCACGTCGAGCGTGTTCGGGGCGTGGCCGTCGGTGTGCGCGAGCGCGGTGAGGTCGACGGCGAAGCCCGTGTAGCCGTAGGCGTGGCTGCCCACCGCCTGGCCGTTGAAGTACACCGTCGAGTCCATGTACACGCCGTCGAACTCGATCGACAGCTGTTTGCCCGCGAGCGACCGCGGCAGGGTGAAGGTCTTGCGGTACCAGCCGAGGCCGCCGGGCAGGAACCCGGTGCCCGCGGTGGTTGTCGCGTTCTGCACGGGGTCCAGCCCGATGCTCCAGTCGTGCGGCAGCGTCACCGGCCGCCACGACCGGTCGCCCGGCGCCGGCTCGGGAGCGTCCGCGCCGGTGGTGTTGACGAGCGAGAACTGCCACCCGGAGTCGAAGTCGCTGCTGCGTGGCGGCGCGGCCGGGACCGCCGCCACGGCCGGGGCGGACACCGTTCCCGCCGCGAGCAGACCGGCCGACAGGAGTGCGAGCAGACGAGAAGTGAACGACATCAGACACCCCGGTGTTGGGTTCGGCGGTGAAGCCAACAGAACCCAACAAATGCTCGTCCTCCCTCGAACGGGTGTCAACGCGTCCTTTCGAGGGACGAAAACGGCGCCGGCCCCCACGGGGACCGGCGCCGCCTTCGCGCGCGTGCTCAGCCGTACTCGCGCTCCTCCTCGTCGAGCGGCACGGGTCGCTGCTGGTCGGCCACGTCGGCGGGATCGGCCTCGGTGGGCACGCCGGGCTCCGGGCCCACCGCGGTGACGTCCTGACGCTGCTCCAGCACGTCTTCGACGGGTTGCTCGATATCGACGGGATCGGTCACGGACACTCCTCGGGGTCGTTCTCAGCCGAGTTCGGCGATGGACTGCTGGATACCGGCGACCACGTCCGGGTGGCCCAGCGGCAGCGGGGCGGGGATGCGGTCCCGCGGACCGCCCGTGCTGTGCGCGACGATCCGCACGTCCACCCCGGACCGGGTGAGTGCCCAGCGCCGCTGCTCGGTCTCCTGGCTCCAGTGCTCGTCGGCGGCGTCACCGTGGCCGGACTCGACGTAGCCGGACGCGCCGGGGTCGACCAGCAGCACCGAGCGCACCGAATCCGGGTGCGCCTCGGCCAGCCGCAGTGCCTCGTCGGCGCACGGACCGCTCGTCACCACGTGCACCTTGCCGGAGCCCGGCGGGTCGGTCAGGATCTCGCCGGCCTCGGTCAGGCCACCCTCGGCGGGCACGCGGCACCAGATCACCCGCCAGTTGTCCAGCTGGTCGCGCCACGTCGCGGGCAGGCCGTCGTGCTTGGCCTCGCCCGCCGGGTCGAGCACCAGCACGATCGGCCCGTCGAGGGTACCTTCGGTGACGACGGCGGGGCCGTCGGCGCGGACCGGGTCGGGGGAGTAGCTCATTACCGCTCCTTTCTCCGGTGTCCGGCTACCCCGGGTGCCCGGGTGTTACACGGGCTCGGCGACCAGGCGGAGGGGAACGAATGCGAGACAACGGCTTCACGGTGATCGCGCCGCACGACGTCTTCGAGGACAGCGCGGCGGTGCGCGACGAGCGGCGCCGCGCGGTGCGGGCGATCGCCTCGGCCGCGGCGGACGCCGACGACTGCGCCCTGCTGCTCGACGCGCTGGGCCTCAAGCCCACCGAGGGCCTGACCACGGTGCCGGGGCCGCGCTCGGCGGACTGAGCGGGAGGTTGGCGGAGCCGGCCGCCGCTGAGGCAGGATGGCGGCATGGCACTCGGTGATCTTCCACTGCGCACGCTGTCCGGGGAACCGGCGACCCTCGGCGGCCTCGGCCGCCGTGTCCTGCTGGTGGTCAACGTGGCTTCGCGCTGCGGTCTGACCCCGCAGTACACCGGGCTGGAGCGGCTGCAGGAACGCTACGGCGACAAGGGGTTTTCGGTCGCGGGCTTCCCGTGCAACCAGTTCGCCGGGCAGGAGCCGGGTACGGCGGAGGAGATCGCCCAGTTCTGCTCGGCCACCTACGGCGTCACGTTCCCGATGTTCGAGAAGGTCGAGGTGAACGGGGAGGGGCGGCACCCGCTGTACGAGGAGCTGGTGCGCACGCCGGACGCCGAGGGGGAGGCGGGCGACGTGCAGTGGAACTTCGAGAAGTTCCTCGTCACCGGCGACGGCGAGGTGCTGGCCCGGTTCCGCCCGCGCACCGAGCCCGGGTCGCCGGAGGTCGTGTCCGCGATCGAGGCGGCGCTGGCGCGGTAGGGCTTTCAGAAGCGCCGCTTGGCCTCGGTGGCGGCCGAGCTGGTGGTGAGCTTCTCCAGCAGTCCGATGAGGACGGTCTGCTCGGACTCGGTGAGCGCGTTCGCCCAGGCCTGTTCGCGTTCGTTGTGGGCGACGTAGGCGCTGGTGATCGCGTCGTGCCCGGAGTCGGTGAGCGACAGCAGCACGGCGCGGCGGTCGTGCTCGGCCGGCGTCCGGGACACCAGCCCGTCCCGTTCCAGGGTGTTCACCAGCGCCGACACCGCGGCGCGGCTCATCCCGGACAGCTGCGCGACGCGTTTGGCCTCCATCGGCCCGGCCAGCCACAGCGCGAACAGCACGCGGAACCCGCCCCAGCTCCAGCCGCGCGGCCGGTGCACGGTCGACTCCCAGTCGTAGACGAGCGCGCTGGTCAGCCGGTGCAGGGTCAGCCCGAGCCGCATCGCGACGGGGTCGACGGCGGGCAGTTCGGCCGTGGTCCGCGCGATGGCGTAGTCGACGAACGAGAGGTAGTCGAGTTCTCCGGGCGCGGCCGGTTCGGCGGACATGCGCCCCAGCGTAGGCACCCCGTCCAGCGGGCTTCCGGCTACGTCGGCGCGAGCGCGGTGAGCAGCCCGGTGACCAGCGCCGTCCGTACGGGGACCTGGTCGAGCAGCACGTGCTCGTGCCGGGCGTGGGCGCCGCCGCCGAGGGCGCCCAGGCCGTCGAGCACCGGGCGGTCCAGCGCGGACACGAAGTTCGCGTCGCTCGCCCCGCCCACCGACACCTCCGACAGCGCCAGCCCCAGCTCCGCGCCGACGCCGGCGGCCAGGGCGAACAGCCGCCGGGTGGCCTCGTTCGGCACCATCGGCGGCCGGTTCCACTCGCCGCGCACGGTCAGCCGGGCCCGTGGGTCGGACGTGCGCAGCGCGGCGAACCCCGCGTCGAGGCGGGCGGTCTCGCCG
This sequence comes from Amycolatopsis bartoniae, assembly GCF_014191255.1. GTDB lineage: Bacteria > Actinomycetota > Actinomycetes > Mycobacteriales > Pseudonocardiaceae > Amycolatopsis_E > Amycolatopsis_E bartoniae. Next base: position 28,171 of record NZ_JACHWH010000012.1, on the reverse strand, counting down.
GGCTGCGCGACGCGGACGTCGATCCCGCAGCCGGCCTGACCGGCGACCACGTTCAGCGCGGTGCCGCCGCGCACCAGCCCGACGTTCACCGTGGTGCCCCGGTCCTCGTCGCCGAGCGCGGTGATCGCCGGGATCAGCTCCGCCAGCTGGTGGATCGCGCTCACCCCGGCCGCCGGTTCGAGCCCGGCGTGCGCCTCGACCCCGAGCACCGTCACGTCGAACAACCCGACGCCCTTGCGGCCCGTCTTCAAAGCCCCGTCCAGCGATGCCTCGAACACGAGCGTCGCGAGTGCCCCGGCGCTGAGCCGCTCGATGTGCGCGCGGCCGACCGGGCTGCCGATCTCCTCGTCCCCGGTCAGCAGCAGCCGCACGGTGGGCACCGCCAGCCCCAGCTCGTGCGCGCACCGCAGCGCCCACACCGCCTGCACGACGCCGAGCTTCATGTCGAAGGTACCCGGCCCGCTCGCCCGGCCCCGCTCCGCCCGGAACGGCCAGCCCGCCAGCGTGCCCGCCGGCCACACCGTGTCGTAGTGGCACAACAGCAGCACGTGCCCCGGCGCCGAACCGGGACAGGTGACCTCCAGCACGTCGCCGTGGTCGCCTCCGTGGTGCCGCCTGCCCGCCACACCCGGGCCGAGCCGGGCGGCGACCCAGCGGGTGAGCGCCGTGGCCGCGGTGTCGAGCAGCGGTTTGTCCTCGCTCGGGGTCTCCAGCTCCACGAGCCGCCGCAGGTCCGCCGTCATCGCGGGCAGCGCGCGCCGGGTCCACGGCAGGACGGACGAGCACAGCACGGCGGCTCCTCGGCGGGAACGGGGCGGATATCATCATTGTCCGGAGTCACGCCCCGGCAGTACTCCTCGTCATGGAGGCCTTTTCCTCCTCCGAACACCCCGGAACGGGCCGAATGCACCTAGCCATCCAGATCGTGGGCCTCGTCGTGGCGGTACTGACCGTCACCGGGATCGCGCGCCGGTTCGACTGGTCCCCGCCGCTGTGCCTGATCGTCTTCGGGGTCGCCGCGTCGTTCGTCCCGGGCATGCCCGACTACCACCTCGACCCCGAGCTCGTGCTGGTCGGGCTGCTCCCGCCACTGCTGTACGCGTCCGCGCTCACCACGTCGCTGGTCGAGATCCGGGCCAACCGGACGCCGATCGGCCTGCTGTCGGTGGGGCTCGTCGTCTTCACCACGTTCGCCGTGGGACTGGCCACGTGGCTGGTCATCCCGGGCCTGCCGCTCGCCGCCGGGCTCGCGCTCGGCGCGGTCGTGGCGCCGCCGGACGCCGTCGCCGCCAGCGCCGTCGCGCGCCGGGTGGGCATGCCGCGCCAGGTGGTGCGCATCCTCGAAGGGGAGAGCCTGCTCAACGACGCCGCCGCGCTGGTGGCGCTGCGCACGGCGATCGCGGCCATCGCCGGTTCCGTCGCGATGTGGCAGGTCGGGCTGGACTTCCTGCTCGCGGCCGTGGGCGGGCTCGTCGTGGGCCTGCTGGTCGGCTGGCTCGCGGTGCAGCTGCGGCGCCGGCTGCTCGACCCGGTGTTCGACACCGCCTGGTCGTTCGTGGTGCCGTTCGTGGCCTACCTGGCCGCCGAGGCGCTGCACGGCTCGGGCGTGCTGGCGGTCGTGGTCGCCGGGCTCGTGCTGGGCCAGCAGATGCCGCGGACGCTGCCCGGCCCGGCCCGGCTGGCGAGCCGGATCAACTGGCGCACCATCCAGTTCCTGCTGGAGAACGTCGTCTTCCTGCTCATCGGCCTGCAGCTGCGCCGGATCATCGGCGAGGTCGCCGACAGCAGGCTCTCGGCCTGGGCGATCCTCGGCGTCTGCGCGTGCGTGCTGCTGGTGACGATCCTCAGCCGCATCGTGTGGGTGTTCGCCACGGCGCTCGCGCGCCGCCTGCTGCCCGCGTGGGACCTGCCGTGGTCCTACTCGGCGGCCATCGGCTGGGCGGGCATGCGGGGCGTGGTGACGCTCGCCGCCGCGTTCGTGCTGCCCGCCGACACCCCGGAACGCGGGGTGCTCGTGCTCGCCGCGTTCGTCGTGGTGGCGGGCACGCTGATGCTGCAGGGCACCACGCTGCCGCGGCTGGTGCGCCGCCTCGACCTGCCCGCGCCGGACCCGGGCGAGGACGCGCTGCAGCAGGCGGCCCTGCTGCACGACATGACGCAGGCCGGGCTCGCCCGCCTGCAGGAGGTGCGCACCCCCGACGACCCCGCCGACGTCATCGCCCGGCTGGAGGACAAGCAGACCTACCGCTCGGACTCGGCCTGGGAACGGCTCGGCTACGGCAGTAACCTCCGGGAGACCCCGAGCGCGGCCTACCGGCGGCTGCGGGCGGAGATGCTGACGGCCGAGCGCGAGGTGCTGCTCACCGCCCGCGACCGCGGCACGGTCGACGACGAGGTGTTGCGGCGCGTGCTCGACACCCTGGACATCGAGGAGTCCATGTTGGAACCGCAAGACGACGCCGCCCGCGCCGACGGCCTGGAGCTGCGCACCCCGGCGAGCACCGCCGGTTCGTGCGACCACCTGACCCACCCCGGCGACGCCACTTCCGACGCCGAGGGCTGCGAGGACTGCCTGCGCGAGGGCACCACGTGGGTGCACCTGCGGCTGTGCCTGGAGTGCGGGCACGTCGGGTGCTGCGACTCCTCCCCGCGGCGGCACGCGAGCAAGCACTACCACGACACCGAGCACCCGGTGATCCGCAGCTACGAGCCCGGTGAGGACTGGCGCTGGTGCTTCGTCGACCGGGTCGTCGGCTGAGCGGGCCTCAGAACGGGTAGCTCGCCACGTCGCCGCGCGCGGTGACCCAGCGGGTCTCGGTGAACGCCTCGATGTTCGCCGCCGGGCCGCCGAAGCGCGAACCGGTGCCCGACGCGGCGACGCCGCCGAACGGGGCGAGCGCCTCGTCGTTCACGGTCTGGTCGTTGACGTGCGCGATCCCGGTCGGGATCCGGTCGGCCAGCCGGAGTCCACTGTGGACATCGGCGGTCAGGATGCCCAGCGACAGGCCGTACTCGCTGTCCGAGGCCAGCTGCACCGCCTCGTCGAGCGTGCTGAACTTCGTCACCGGCGCGACCGGGCCGAACACCTCCTGGTCGTACGCGGGCACGGACGGGCCGGCGTCGGCCAGGACCGTCGCGCGGTAGAAGAGGTCCCGGTACGTGCCGCCCGCCATGAGCTTGGCGCCCGCGTCGACGCTGGCGGTGACCAGGGTGTGGATCTTGTCCCGCTGCACGGAGTCGATGATCGGGCCGAGGGCGACGTCCTCGGTGGCGGGATCGCCCACGGCCAGCGCGTCGGCCTTGTCCGCGAGCCGCTCGACGTACTCGTCGTACAGCGACGCGTGCACCAGGTGCCGTCCGGTGGTCATGCAGATCTGGCCCTGGTGGAAGAACGAACCCCACGCGGCGGCGCCCATCGCCTCCTCCAGGTCCGCGTCCTCCAGCACGATCAGCGCCGAGTTGCCGCCCAGCTCCAGGTGCGCCCGCTTGAGGTGGCGCCCGGCCAGCTCGCCCACCGACCGGCCCGCGGCCGTCGAGCCGGTGAACGAGATGACGCGCACGTGCGGGTCGGTGACGAGCGCGGCGCCGGTGTCCGCGCCGCCGGGCAGCACCTGCAGCACCCCGGCGGGCAGCCCGGCCTCCTCGAAGACACGGGCCAGCGCCACCCCGCCGCACACGGCGGTGCGGGGATCGGGCTTGAGCAGCACGGTGTTGCCCAGCGCGAGCGCGGGCGCGACCGAGCGGATGGACAGGATCAGCGGGGCGTTGAAGGGGGAGATCACGCCGACCACGCCCGCGGGCACCCGCCGGACCATGCTCAGCCGCGGCGCCTCGCTCGGCAGCAGCTCACCGGTCGCGTGCGACGGCAGCGCGGCGGCCTCGTAGCACTCCTGCGCGGCGACGTGCAGTTCGAAGTCCGCCTTGCCCCGGACGCTGCCGGCCTCGCGCACGAGCCACGTGCGCAGCTCGTCGGCGTGCTCCTGCCACAGGTCCCCGGCACGGCGCAGGATCGCGGCCCGCTCCTGGAACGGCGTCGCGGACCATGCCCGCTGCGCCTCGGCGGCGCGGGCGGCCGCCGAGGCCACGTCCTCGGGCGACGCGAGCCCGACGCGGCCCAGCTCGCCGCCCGTCGCGGGCTCGACCACCGGCGCGGTCCCACCCGTCCCGCGTTCCCAGCTGCCGGTCCAGATCCGGCCGGTCCACTCCTCGTCGTCGAGAAAACTCACGGCGCTCCACTCCTGCGTCGGCTCGGGCTTCGCGGCCAGTGTCGCCAGCCCGGAGCCCGCTGCCCAGGGCACCTTCCGCTGGCCGGAAAGCCGGAACTGTCGGAGGTCACTGGCAGGATCAGGGCATGACCGGCATCCAGCGCTCGCTCGCCCTGCACGCCCCGATCCGCCGCAGGCCGGCGGCCCTGCTGCGGGAGTGGCTCGCGCAGGTGGACGAGGACACGCTGCCCGAGGAACCGGTGGCGCGCCTGGAGGAGCGGATCGCCGGGCTGCTGGGCACGGAGGCGGCGCTGTTCTTCCCCACGGGCACGATGGCGCAGCAGGCCGTGCTGCACGTGCACGCCGAGCGCCGCGGCCGGCGGGCGTTCGGCGGGCACCCGCAGCTGCACCTGGACTCCTGGGAGCTGCAGGGCTACAACGCCGTGCACGGGCTGCGCTTCCACGCGATCGGGGACCGCCACGAGCTGCTGCGCACGGCGGACCTGGCCGCGGTGGCGGAGCCGCTCGCGGCGATGGTGTGGGAGCTGCCGCAGCGTGACCTCGGCGGGGTGCTGCCGGAGTGGGCGGACCTGACCGAACAGGTCGCGCTCGCGCGGTCCCGCGGGGCGGCGGCGCATCTCGACGGGGCGCGGCTGTGGGAGGCGCAGCCGTACTACGGGCGCCCGTTCGCCGAGATCGCGGGGTTGTTCGACTCGGTGTACGTGTCGCTGTACAAGGGGATCCAGGGCACGCGCGGGGCGGTGCTGGCGGGCGGCGCGGACCTCGTCGCCGAGGCGGGGGTGTGGCGCCGCCGCCTCGGCGGGGCGATCCCCGACGCGTGGCCACTGGCGCTCGGGGCCCTCGCGGGACTGGACGCCCTCGTGCCGCGGATGGCGGAGTTCCGGGACCACGCGGTGGCGCTGGCCGCGGCGATCAACGCGGACGGCGTGGCCCGGGTCTTCCCCGATCCGCCGCAGACCCCGCTGTTCCACGTCCACCTGCCTGTGCCGCGCGCGGCCGCGGAGCGCGCGGGCGAGCAGCTGATCGAGGAACAGGGGGTGCAGCTTTTCCTGCGGGTGCGGTCGTCGCCGGACCCGTCGCGGTGCAGCTTCGAAGTGACGGTGGGGGAGAACGCGCTGGAGTTCAGCCCCGGGGAGGTGGTCGCACTGCTGCGGGAGCTGGTCGAACGCGCCGGTTAACGCTCCGCCAGGGCCTCGGCGGACCCCTTCGCCGGCTTCGCTTCGGGCAGCGGTTCGCCGGTCTCCAGCAGCGTCTTGAGGTTCGACAGGATCGCCGGCCACCCCCCGCTGAGGGCCTTGAGCATCTCGGTCTCCGTGTCGAAGCCGTCATGGCGCACGGTGAGCTTCACCGTCTCCCCGGCGGGCTCGATCCGGAACGTCACCTTCGACCGCTTCTCCTGCCGCAGCTCGGCCAGCTTCTCCGCGCTCCAGCCGAACAGCTCCGCGTGCTGCGGCTGGTAGGTGTGCCAGCTGTAGGACAGCAGCCACGGCGGGTCGGCCTCCAGCACCACCTGGTCGAGGTCCTCGAACTCGCCGTCGCCCTCGCGCCACAGCAGCGGCGAGCCCGGCTGCCAGTCCGACTTGAGCTCGGCACCCCAGTACCGCCGGGTGAACTCCGGCTCGGTCAGGGCACGCCAGAGCTGCTCCGGTGTGGTGCGGATGTAGGTCACGTACCGGAATTCGGTGCGGTTCATCGGCTGGTCCTCCAAAGCTCGTTTCAGGTCCGCGAGCGCGTGGGCGCGCTCGCGGTGGTAGGAGCTGATCCAGCGCGCGGACAGCTCCGCGATGGGCGCGGCGTTGAGGTGGTGCAGCTTCTCCCTGCCCCGCCGCTCGGTGGTGACCAGCCCGGCCGCCTCCAGCACGGCCAGGTGTTTCGTCACCGCCTGCCGCGTCAGGTCGAGGCCCGAGCACAGCTCGCTCAGGCTCTGCCCGCCGCGCTCGTTCAGCCGGTCGAGCAGCAGGCGGCGGCTCGGATCGGCCAGTGCGCGGAACACCGCGTCCAGTTCGGGCACGCGGCCGAGAATAGGCAACCTCCAGGTTGCATGTCAAGGCAGGGCGTAGACCACCAGCGTGTGCTCGGGCTGTCCCGCCGGGTGGAAGGCGGAGTGCGCCAGCGTCAGCGGGCCCAGCCGCGGATGGCGCACGCGCTTCGTCCCGGCCTGCGCCGCCTGGATGTCGTAACGCGGCCACCAGGCGTCCGCCTCCGGGCTGGCCGCCCGCAGCTCGCGGACGAGCGCGGCGAAAAGGGGGTCACCGGGATGCCGGCCCGCCGCGGCCCGCAGGCGGGCGAGCAGCCCCCGCGCGACGAGCTCCCAGTCCGTCAGCACGTCACGGGCGAAGGGACTGGTGAACACCCAGCGGGCGAGGTTCGGCGCCGCGTCGATGCCCGGGAACAGCTCCGCCGCCGCGGGGTTCCAGCCGAGCACGTCGTAGCGGGGACCGGTGAGGTATGCGGGGTTCGGCTGCAGCAGCAGGGGCACGGCCGCGGCCTGCCCGGGGGCAGGTTCCTGGGGCGTCCGCTCGCCGTTCGCCAGCCGGAACAGGTGGTCGCGTTCCGGATCGCTGAGCCGCAACGCCCGCGCGAGCGCCCCCAGCACCTGGTCCGACGGGCGCACGTCCCGCCCCTGTTCGAGGTAGGTGTACCAGGTCGCGCTGATGCCGGCGAGCAGCGCCAGCTCCTCGCGCCGCAGGCCCGGGGTGCGGCGCCGTCCGGTCCGCGGCAGGCCCGCGTCGGCGGGGGTGATGCGGGCGCGCCTGCTGCGCAGGAACGCGCCCAGTTCGCGCCGGGCGTCGGGCTGGGACACTGGTACCTCCGGTTCCAGCATAAGCCGATTCTGGTTCGGTCCTCCCGTCCCGCCGAGACTCGGGGACATGCGAGCTTGGATCTTGGACGAGGCGGGAAAACCACTGCGGCTCGGCGAGGTGCCGGAACCCCGGGTGCGGGGCGGGGGCGCGGTCGTCGACGTGCTGGCGGTGCACATCCCCGCGTACACCGCCGCATTGACGCAGGGGGCGCGGGGCGATCTCCCGACGCCGCTCGTGCTCGGTGCGGCGGGAATCGGGCGCGTGCGCGCCGTCGCGGACGACGTGTTCAACGTCGAGCCGGGTGACCTCGTCGTGGCGACCGCGCTGCTGTCCACCGGAGCGGCGGACGCGCCCGAGGAGATCCTCGTCGGCTGGACCGGGGTCGGCGGGCGCGGGGTCGCGACGGAGCGGACGCGCGCGATGCAGGCGGTCTGGCGGGACGGGATGTCGGCCGAACAAGCGTTGTGCCCCAAGGAGGTTCTCATCCGCCTGCCGGGCGCCGACGGGCATCCGCCGGAACGGCTCGCCTTCCTGCCGTGGCTCTCGATCGCGGCGGAGGGGCTGGAGCGCGCGGGACAGCGGGCCGGGGACTCGGTGGTGGTGCTGGGCGCGACGGGACAGCTGGGCACGGCCGCGGTGTTGGTGGCGCTGGCCCGCGGCGCGTCCCGCGTGGTCGCGGTCGGTCGCAATGCGACTGTCCTCGACGGACTGAAGGCCCTCGACCACCGCGTGCTTCCCGTGCGGTTGACCGGGAACGGCGACGCGGCGGCGATCCTCGCCGCGGGCGGGCCCGCCGATGTCGTGCTCGACGCGCTCGGCCCGGTCCCCGGCCCCGGGCCGACGCTCGCGGGGTTCGGAGCGGTGCGCGACGGCGGAAGTCTCGTGCTGATCGGCGGCGTGCGCCAGGACCTGCCGTTGCCGTACGGGCAGCTGATGCGCCGCCGCCTCACCGTCCGCGGCTCGTGGATGGCCTCGCCCGCCACGGTGCTGACCGTGTGGCACCTCGTGGCGAGCGGACTGATCGACCTCGGGGCGCTGGAGATCCACCGGGTCGGTCTCGACGATCCCGGCGCGGCGCTGGAGCTGGCCGCGAGGACGAGCGGGCCCGCCGCCGTCGTGCTGGTGCCTTGACAGCGTAGTCGAACGCATGTTCGACTGACGGGCATGAGGTGGGACAGTCAACGAGCGGGCACCGACCCGCAGCAGGCCCTGGTGGGGCTCGACGGGCTGGTGCGCTCGGTCCGGTCGCCGGAGTTCGCCGGCGTGACGTTCCACGAGGTGCGGGCGCGCTCGGTGCTCAACCGGGTGCCAGGCCGCTCGGCCGTGCCGTTCTCCTGGACCGTCAACCCGTACCGCGGGTGCAGCCACGCGTGCGCCTACTGCTTCGCCCGCGGCACGCACACGTACCTGGAGTTCGACGCGGGCCGGGACTTCGACACGCAGGTCGTGGTCAAGGTCAACGCGCCCGAGGTGCTGGCCGCGCAGCTGCGGCGCCCGTCGTGGCGGCGCGAGCACGTAGCGATGGGCACCAACACCGACCCGTACCAGCGGGCGGAGGGCCGGTACCAGCTGATGCCGGGCATCATCCGGGCCTTCGCGGGGTCGGGCACGCCGTTCTCGATCCTCACCAAGGGCACCACGCTCAGCCGCGACATCCCGCTGCTGCGGTCGGTGTCCGCGGAGGTCGAGGTCGGGCTCGGCGTGTCCATCGCGCTGCTGGACCGGGAGCTGCAGCGCCGCGTCGAGCCGGGCACCCCGAGCCCGCAGGCGCGGCTCGAACTGGTGCGGCGGCTGCGGGACGCGGGGCTGCCGTGTGGCGTCATGGTGGCGCCGGTGCTGCCCGGCCTGACCGACTCGGTGGAGCAGCTGGACGAGCTGCTCGCCGCGGTGGCCGACGCGGGCGCGACGAGTGCGACGGTGCTCGCGCTGCACCTGCGCCCCGGCGCGCGCGAGTGGTACGCGCAGTGGCTCGCGCGGGAGCACCCGCACCTGGTGGAGCGCTACCGCGAGATCTACGGCCGGGGCAGCTACGCAGGCGGGCGTTACCAGCGCCAGCTGGCCGCGCGGGTGGGCCCGCTGCTGCGGCGGCACGGTTTCGCGCGGGATCGGGGTGCGGCCTCGCACCGGGTGCCGGAGCCGCGGGAGCCGGAGGTGGCCGCGGTGCCGGAGCAGATGAAGCTGCTGTAGGTGAAACCTGCCGACGGCCGCCGCGGGTGCGTTCGTTAGCCTTGACGGACAGCAAATCCCCTGCTAGTTCCGTGCCTTCCAAGGAGAGCAACCGCAGTGCTTCGCACCCACGACGCCGGCACCCTGCGTGCCGGGCACGCCGGCCAGATCGTCACGCTCACCGGGTGGGTCGCCCGGCGGCGCGATCACGGCGGGGTGATCTTCATCGATCTGCGGGACGCCAGCGGGGTCGCGCAGGTCGTCTTCCGCGAGGGCGAGATGGCCGAGCGCGCCCACCAGCTGCGCTCGGAGTTCTGCGTCCGGGTCACCGGCGAGGTGTCGAAGCGCCCCGAGGGCAACGAGAACCCCGACATCCCCACCGGCGGGATCGAGGTGCTCGCCACCGGGCTGGAGGTGCTGTCCGAGGCGGCGGTGCTGCCGTTCCCCATCGACGACCGCGTCGACGTCGGCGAGGAGGTGCGGCTCAAGTACCGCTACCTCGACCTGCGCCGCTCCGGCCCGGCCGCCGCGATGCGGCTGCGCAGCGAGGCCAACCGCGTCGCGCGCGAAACCCTGCACGCGCAGGACTTCGTCGAGATCGAGACCCCCACCATGACCCGCTCGACGCCCGAGGGCGCGCGTGACTTCGTCGTCCCGGCCCGCCTCAAGCCGGGCTCGTGGTACGCGCTGCCGCAGTCGCCGCAGCTGTTCAAGCAGCTGCTCATGGTCGGCGGTATGGAGCGGTACTACCAGATCGCGCGCTGCTACCGGGACGAGGACTTCCGCGCCGACCGGCAGCCCGAGTTCACCCAGCTCGACATCGAGATGAGCTTCGTCGAGCAGGACGACGTCATCAAGGTCGGCGAGGACATCGTCGCCGCGCTGTGGAAGCTCATCGGGCACGAGGTGCCCCGCCCGATCACCCGGATGACCTACGCCGACGCGATGGCCAAGTACGGCACCGACAAGCCGGACCTGCGCTTCGGCCTCGAGCTCACCGACCTCACCGACTACTTCGCCGACACCCCGTTCCGCGTGTTCCAGGCGCCCTACGTCGGCGCGGTCGTGATGCCCGGCGGCGGCAGCCAGCCGCGCCGCCAGCTCGACGCGTGGCAGGAGTGGGCCAAGCAGCGCGGCGCGCGGGGCCTGGCGTACGTGCTGATCGCCGAGGACGGCACCCTGTCCGGCCCGGTCGCGAAGAACATCTCCGAGTCCGAGCGCGCGGGCCTCGCGGAGGCGGTCGGCGCGAAGCCCGGCGACTGCGTGTTCTTCGGCGCCGGCACGCCCAGCGGCGCCCGGGCGCTGCTCGGCGCCGCGCGGGTGGAGATCGGGCACCGGCTGGGCCTGATCGACGAGGACGAGTGGTCGTTCGTGTGGGTCGTGGACGCGCCGCTGTTCGCGCCGGTCGAGGAGATCGGCGACGACGTGGCCGTCGGCTCGGGCAAGTGGACCGCCGTGCACCACGCGTTCACCTCGCCCAACCCGGAGTGGATCGACAAGTTCGAGCAGGACCCGGGCAACGCGCTGGCCTACGCCTACGACATCGTCTGCAACGGCAACGAGATCGGCGGCGGCTCCATCCGTATCCACCGCGCCGACGTGCAGAAGCGCGTCTTCGAGGTGATGGGCCTGTCGGAGGAGGAGGCGCAGGAGAAGTTCGGCTTCCTGCTCGACGCCTTCCAGTTCGGCGCCCCGCCGCACGGCGGTATCGCGTTCGGCTGGGACCGCATCGTGATGCTGCTGGCCAAGGCCGACTCGCTGCGTGACGTGATCGCCTTCCCGAAGACCGGCGGCGGCTACGACCCGCTCACCGGCGCGCCCGCGCCGATCACGGCGCAGCAGCGCAAGGAGGCGGGCATCGACGCGAAGCCGCAGGTCAAGCCGGAGGCCCGGGAGAGCTAGGTGCTGCACCTGCGGGTGATCAGCCCGGCGGAGGACACCGACGAGGCGGTGGCGCGGCTGCGGTCGCACCCGGGCACGGCGCACCTCGTCGTGCACCGGGGCGCCGCCGTCGAGCCGGCCGGTGACCTCGTCGAAGCGGACATAGCGCGGGAAGCGGCCGACGAGGTCCTCGAACTGCTCTGCGGGCTCGGCCTCGACCACGACGGCGCCATCACGCTGGAAGCGCTGGACACGGCGCTGTCCGACGCGGCCGAACGCGCCGAGGAGGCCGCACCGGGCGAGGGCGCCAACGCCGTGGTCTGGGAGGAGCTGCTCAGCCGCACCGGGGAGGAGTCGCAGCTCAACGTCACCTTCCTGGCCTTCCTGACGATCGCGTGCCTGCTGGCGTCGGTCGGCGTGATCACCGACTCCCCGGTCACGATCGTCGGCGCGATGGTGGTGGGGCCGGAGTTCGGGCCGCTGGCGGCGCTCGCGGTCGGCTTCGTGCTGCGCCGCGGCGACCTGATGCGCCGGGCCGGGTTCGCGCTGGGCGTCGGCTTCCCGGTGGCGATGGTGGTCACGGCGCTGGTGACGCTGCTGAGCGTGGCCGTCGGGCTGCTCGACGTCGGCGAGTTCCGGGGCGGGGCGCGGCCCCAGGTCGACTTCGTGTACGAGGTCGGGTGGTACTCGCTGATCGTGGCGCTGCTCGCCGGTGCCGCCGGGATGCTCGCGATGACGTCGGCGAAGTCGGCCGCGCTGGTGGGCGTGTTCATCTCGGTCACCACGGTCCCCGCGGCCGGATACGCCGCCGTCGCGGCCGTCACCGGCGACTGGACGCGCTCGTGGCATTCCGTGGCGCAGCTCGCGGTGAACCTGGCCGGCATCGTCGTCGCGGCGTCGGTGGTCCTCGCCGTGCGCCGCCGCGGGCCGCGGGGACGGGTCGGGCCGGGGTCCGCTGGTTGAAATGGTGGTGGAGTTGGCCTCCCGGCCACTAGTAGGGTCGAAGACGATGACCGTGGACACTTCCGAAGAAGGCTCAGCAGGCGCCGAGGTCCCCGTGGACCCGGCTGTCGCGGCGGCGGTCGCGGCCGGTGAGGCGGTGCTCGAACACCGCTTCGGCAGCGCGATCGCGCTCGTCGGCCCGGAGGAGCTCCCGGGCAGCGGCCCGGCCACGGTGGTCCGGGCGAAGATCGCGTCTTCGCCGTTCGGCCTGCCCCGCACCCTGGTCATCAAGCACTACCCGCAGCCCGCGCCGCAGGGTGCGCCCGATCCGTTCGCGCAGGAGGCGGTCAGCTACCAGCTGTTCACCGCGCTGCCCGCCGAGGAGCGGATGTGCCCGGAGCTGCTGGCGCACGACGGCGCCCGCCGCGTCCTGGTGATCGACGACCTCGGCCACGCGCCGACACTGCGGGACAAGCTGCTCGGCCGCGACGCCCGCGCCGCCGAGCGGGCGCTGCTGTCGTGGGCGCGCTCGCTGGGCCGGATGCACGCCACCACCGCGGGCCGCGAGGCCGACTTCGACGCGCTGCTGCGCCGCCTCGGCGGCCCGGTCAAGCACGAGGACAGCACCCCGCTCACGGCGTGCGCGCAGCTGCCCGCGCTGCTGGAAGAGCACCTGGGCGTCACCACGCCGGACGTGGTGTGCCGGTTCGCCGAAACGGCGGGGGAGCGGGCCCGGTCGCTGGCCTACCGCGCGTTCAGCCCGGTCGACCTCAGCCCCGACAACAACCTCGTCACCAGCGGCGGCGTGCGGTTCCTGGACTTCGAGCGCGGCCGGGTGCGCAACGCGCTCGTCGACGCCGCGCACCTGCGGGTGCCGTTCGCGACGTGCCCCGAGCCGATGGCGCTGCCGCCGGGCATGAGCGAGGCGATGGTCGCCGCGTGGCGGTCCGAGGTGACCGGGGTGTGGCCCGGGCTGGGCGACCCCGACGTGCTGTTCGCGCACCTGCTCGACCACCAGGTGCTGCTGGTCTGGGTGAGCACGTGGACCGTGCTCGCCGGTCCCGGCGGCCGGGCGGCGGCGCTCGTCACGTGGTGGCGGAACCTGGCCGCGGAGGCGGAGCGGCTGGGGGTGGACGAGATCGCCGCGCACGCCCACGCGGTCGCCGCCGCGCTCGACGCGCGCCATGGCCCCGGCCTGGAACTGCCGCTGTACCCAGCATTTCGGTAGAAGGTCCCGGCCTCGTTACCCTGCGCTCACCGCGGGTGAGCCTGCGTGCCCGAGTGTCTACAGGCGTGAGCGAGCCGATCCTCCCGACCGAACTGACTCCCCGACGGGTGCGGCGCCTGGCCGTGCTCGGTGACTCCACCGCCGTGGGCCTCGGCGACCCCGTGCCCGGCCGCGGCTGGCGCGGCGTCGGCCCGTTCGTGGCACAGGCGCTGGCCGTGCCCGCGGACGGCTACCTGAACGCGGCCGTCACCGGTGCCCGGATGCGCTGCGTGCGCTACGACCAGCTGCCCGCCGCCGTCGCGCACCGGCCCGACGTGGCGCTGGTGATCGTCGGCATGAACGACACCCTGCGCTCGGACTTCGACCCGGTCGACATGGCGGCCGACCTCGACCACGTCGTCACCACCCTGCGCGCGCTGGGCACGGTGGTGGTGCCGGTGCGCTTCCACGACCACGGCAAGGTGTTCCGGCTGCCCGGGCCGCTGTACCGGGCGCTGAAGGCCCGCATCGACGAGCTGAACGCCGCGATCGACGGCGTGGTGCGCCACCACGGCGTGCCGTGCCTGGACCTGGGCAGCATGCCCGGCGCCTACGACCTGTCGGCGTGGAGCGTGGACCGGCTGCACCCCTCGGAGCTGGGGCACCGGATGCTCGCCGCCGGGCTGACGGGGCTGCTCGCGGCGGCCGGCATCGCGGTCGCCGAGCCGGTGAGCCTGGTGTGCTCCGGCGGGATCCGGCCGCGGACGGTCGACCACGTCGGCTGGCTCGTGGTGAAGGGCCTCCCGTGGCTGTGGCGGCGGGGCCGGGACCTGCTGCCGTACGCGGCGGGCATTCTGGCCGCGTCGGCGAAGGAGACGTACCTCGCCTGGCGCGACGGCCAGATCGTCGAGGTGCCGGAGCCCGCCGAGCTGCCCGCGGTGAGCCCGCAGGCGTGAAGGGTTTGTCGGACCTGCCGACTAACGTGGAAGGGTGCAGGACGAACTCTTCACCGTGAACCCGGATCTCGAGCGCCCCGACCCGGTGGAGGCGCCACGGGAGCCGTCCGCGCCGCCGCCGGGCAGCCCGCTCGCGGTGCGGATGCGGCCGCGGACGCTGGACGAGGTGGTGGGCCAGCAGCACCTGCTGCGCGAGGGCGCGCCGCTGCGGCGGCTCGTCGAAGGCGCGGCCCCGGCGTCGGTCCTGCTCTACGGGCCGCCCGGCACGGGCAAGACCACGCTGGCCAACCTCGTCTCCACCGCCACCGGCCGGCGGTTCGTGGCGCTGTCGGCGCTTTCGGCCGGGGTCAAGGAAGTGCGCGGGGTCATCGAAGAGGCCCGGCGCCGCCGGCTGTACAACGCGGAGAACACCGTGCTGTTCATCGACGAGGTGCACCGGTTCTCCAAGACCCAGCAGGACGCGCTGCTGGGCGCGGTCGAGGACCGCACGGTGCTGCTGGTGGCCGCCACCACGGAGAACCCGTCGTTCTCGGTCGTCTCGCCGCTGCTGTCGCGCTCGCTGGTGCTGCAGCTGCGGCCGCTGACCGACGACGACGTGCGCGAGCTGATCACCCGGGCGCTGACCGACGAGCGCGGGCTCGGCGGTGAGCTGGAGCTCACCGAGGAGGCCCGGGAACACCTGGTGCGCCTCGCCTCCGGGGACGCCCGCCGGGCGCTGACCGCGCTGGAGGCGGCCGCGGACGCGGCGGCGGCCACCGAGCACCGCACCATCGACCTCGCCACCGTCGAGTCCACTGTGGACAAGGCGGCGGTGCGCTACGACCGCGACGGCGACCAGCACTACGACGTCATCAGCGCGTTCATCAAGTCCATCCGCGGGTCCGATGTGGACGCCGCGCTGCACTACCTGGCGCGGATGATCGAGGCGGGGGAGGACCCGCGGTTCCTCGCCCGCAGGCTCGTCGTGCACGCGAGCGAGGACATCGGGCTGGCCGACCCCACGGCGCTGCAGGCCGCCGTCGCCGCCGCGCACGCCGTGCAGTTCATCGGCATGCCCGAAGGCCGTCTCGCGCTCGCCCAGGCCACGATCCACCTGGCCACGGCGCCGAAGTCGAACGCCGTGGTGACGGGCATCGACAGCGCGCTGGCCGACGTGCGGGCCGGGCGGATCGGCACCGTCCCGCCGCACCTGCGCGACGGGCACTACGCGGGCGCGGCCAAGCTCGGCAACGCCCAGGGCTACCGGTACCCGCACGACGTGCCGGAAGGGGTGCTGCCGCAGCAGTACCCGCCGGACGAGCTGGTCGGCCGGGACTACTACCAGCCGACGCAGCGCGGCGCCGAGCGCACGCTCGCCGACCGGGTGCCGAAGCTGCGCCGGACGGTGCGGGGCGAGTGAGCCGTTTGCGCGTGGCGTGCGGAGGGAAAGCCGGGTCTCGAACCACGAGCGAGGAGGACTGCGCATGACCGGGACCACTGTCGCCGTGCTCGGCACCGGGATCATGGGCGGCCCGATGGCGGCGAACCTCGCCGCCGCGGGCCTGACCGTGCGGGCGTGGAACCGCAGCCGGGAGAAGGCCGAGCTGCTCGCCGGGCGCGGCGTCGAGGTCGTCGATGAGCCCCGGGAAGCCGTGGCGGACGCCGACTTCGTGCTCACGATGCTCTCCGACGGGCCCGCCGTGCACGAGGTCGCCGAGCGCGCGCTGACCGGCAGTCCGGTGTGGATCCAGGCCAGCACCGTCGGCGTGGAGTGGACCGGAAAGCTCGCCGCGCTCGCCGAAAAGGCCGGTGTCGCCTTCGTCGACGCGCCCGTGCTGGGCACCAAACAGCCCGCCGAGCAGGGCAAACTCGTCGTGCTCGCCTCCGGCCCTGAGGAACAGCGTGAGCGTTGCGCCCCGGTGTTCGACGCGATCGGCGCCCGTACGCTCTGGCTCGGCCCGGCGGGCAACGGCAGCAGGCTCAAGCTGGTCGCCAACGCGTGGGTGCTCGCGCTGACCAACGCGACCGCCGAGAGCGTGGCCCTCGCGCAACAGCTGGGCCTGGACCCGAAGCTGTTCCTCGACGCCATTTCCGGCGGTGCGCTCGATTCGCCGTACGCGCACGCGAAGGGCGGCGCGATGATCTCCGGCGAGTTCCCCCTGTCCTTCTCGGCCGAGCACGCCGCCAAGGACGCGCGGCTGGTCCTCGACGCCGCAGGCCCGCTCGACCTCGGCAGCGTGCGCGCGGCGCTCGCGCACCTGGAGGCCGCGATCGAGGCCGGGCACGGCGAACAGGACATGGCGGTGCTGCACCGCGGCACGCGGCAGGGGTAGCCCTGCCGGGGCGGGGGCCGCACGGTAGCCTGACCGGCATTCACGCCGTTGCTTGAAGGAGGGCCTGTGTCGGCAGGGCAGATCGCCGCGCTGATCGCCGCTGGTGCATTCGTGCTGTTGGTGCTGCTGCTGGCGGTCCCGCTGCTCAAGCTCGGCCGGACGCTGGACGAGGCCACCGTCGCCATCCGCAAGGCGCACGAGAACTCCGACCCGATCCTGCTGGGCGCCAACGAGACGATCACCCACGTCAACACCCAGCTCGAGCGGGTCGACGGGATCACCTCGAACGCGCAGGCGGTCAGCGGCAACGTCTCGGCGCTCTCGTCGGTCTTCACCGCGACGCTGGGCGGCCCGCTGGTCAAGACCGCCGCGCTGTCCTACGGCGTGAGCAAGGCCATTCGTGCCCGCCGCAAGGCCAAGGGCGACGCCGAGGGCCGCCACTCGCGCCGCGGCCGCAAGGGGAGCAACCGGTCATGAAGCGGCTATTCTGGCTGGGGGTGGGTGTCGCGGCCGGTGTCGCGGCCACCCGCAAGGCGGGCCGGACGGTTCGCCAGGCCACGCCCGCCGGGCTGGCCTCGAACCTCGGTGACGCCGTGCAGGAGCTGGCCGGCGCGATCGGGTCGTTCGGCGCCGACATCCGCGCCGGGATGACCGAGCGGGAGCAGGAGTTGCGGGACATGGTGGAGCAGCGGTCGGGCGTGCCGGCCGCGCGCCCGTCCGACGGGCGGCACGCGGTGCGCCCGCGCCCGGCGCGAGCGCGCCGGGCGGAGAGCTGACCTTCCCGCGCGCTCTCCGCCGTCGCCGCACCCCGAACCTCCCGGCGCGGCGCACCAGCGCCTGCCGCCCCGGCCTCAAGGAAAAAACCAGTGGAAACACACGAGATCAGCAAGCGGTTCCTCGAGCACTTCGAGCGCAACGGCCACAGCAGGGTGCCCAGCGCGTCCCTCATCCTCGACGACCCGACGCTGCTGTTCGTCAACGCGGGCATGGTGCAGTTCAAGCCGTACTTCCTCGGTGAGGTCCCGCCGCCGTTCCCGCGCGCCACCAGCATTCAGAAGTGCGTGCGCACCGGCGACATCGACGAGGTCGGCAAGACCACCCGGCACAACACGTTCTTCCAGATGGCCGGGAACTTCTCCTTCGGCGACTACTTCAAGGAAGGCGCCATCTCCCTGGCGTGGGAGTTCATCACGAAGCCGCAGGCCGAAGGCGGCCTCGGACTCGACCCGTCCCGGCTGTGGGCCACGGTCTACGAGCACGACGCGGAGACCACCGCGCTGTGGCGCAAGGCCACCGACATCCCCGAGTCCCGCATCCAGGTCCGCGGCGCCGAGGACAACTACTGGGACATGGGCGTGCCCGGCCCGGGCGGTCCCTGCTCCGAGATCTACTACGACCGGGGTCCCGAGCACGGCCGCGAGGGCGGCCCGGCGATGGACGAGGACCGGTACCTGGAGATCTGGAACCTCGTCTTCATGCAGGACGTGCGCGGCGACGTGAGCCCCAAGAAGGGCGGGCAGGTCGTCGGCGAGCTGCCGAAGAAGAACATCGACACCGGCATGGGCATCGAGCGGGTCGCGTACCTGCTGCAGGGCGTCGAGAACGTCTACGAGACCGACCTGGTGCGCCCGGTCATCGCCAAGGCCGAGGAGTTCTCCGGCCGCCGCTACGGCGCGAACCACATCGACGACGTGCGCTTCCGCGTCATCGCCGACCACGCCCGTTCCGGCGTGATGCTGATCGGCGACGGCGTCACCCCGGGCAACGAGGCGCGCGGCTACGTGCTGCGCCGCCTGCTGCGCCGCATCGTGCGGTCGGTCCGGCTGCTCGGCGTGCACGAGCCGGTGCTGCCGGAGTTCGCCGCGGTGGTGCGCGACGCGATGGCGCCGTCGTACCCGGAGATCGCGCGGGACTTCGACCGGATCAGAGAGGTCGTGCGGGTCGAGGAGGAGACGTTCCTGCAGACCCTCACCAGCGGGTCGCGGATCTTCGACCTGGCGGCGGAGGAGACGAAGAAGGCGGGCGGCAACGTCCTGGCCGGCGACCGCGCCTTCCAGCTGCACGACACCTACGGCTTCCCGATCGACCTGACCCTGGAGATGGCCTCCGAGCAGGGCCTGGAGGTCGACGAGGACGGTTTCCGCACGCTGATGGAGGAGCAGCGCCAGCGCGCCAAGGCGGACGCGGCGGCCCGCAAGAAGGGCCACGGCGACCTGTCGGTGTACCGGGAGCTGCTGGAGCGCCACGGCGAGACGGACTTCCTCGGCTACACCGACCTGCAGGCGAGTGCGAAGGTCATCGGCCTGCTCAAGGACGGGCAGGGCGTGCGCAGCGTCCGCGCCGGTGACAAGGCCGAGCTGGTGCTGGACCGCACCCCGTTCTACGCCGAGAGCGGCGGCCAGGTCGCCGACACCGGTGTGCTCGTCGGGAACGGCGGCGAGGCGAAGGTCCTCGACGTGCAGAAGATCGTGCCGGGCCTGTGGGTGCACCGGGTCGAGGTCACCGAGGGCGAGATCGGGCTGGACACCGAGGTCACCGGCTCGGTCGACGAGACCCGCCGAGGCTCCATCGCGCGCTCGCACTCGGCCACGCACCTCGTGCACGCGGCCGTGCGCGGCGCCTACGGCAGGCGCGCGGCGCAGGCGGGCTCGCTGAACTCGCCGGGCCGCATGCGGTTCGACTTCACCACGCCGGGGCCGGTGTCCGCCGACGTGCTCACCGAGGTCGAGGAGGAGGTCAACGACTACCTCCAGAACGACGTCGAGGTGCAGACCTACGTCACCACCAAGGACAAGGCGCTCGAACTGGGCGCGGTCGCGCTGTTCGGCGAGAAGTACGGCAACGACGTGCGCGTGGTCGACATGGGCGACTACTCGCGTGAGCTGTGCGGTGGCACGCACGTGGGCCGCATCGGCGAGCTGGGCCTGGTCAAGCTCGTCGGCGACTCGTCCATCGGCTCGGGCGTGCACCGCGTCGAGGCGCTGGTGGGCACCGACGCGCTCAAGCACGTGCGCAAGGAGCAGCTGCTGGTCTCGCAGCTGGCGAGCACCTTCAAGGTGCCCAGCGACCAGCTGCCGTCCCGGATCGACGACGTGCTGACCCGGCTGCGCAACGCCGAGAAGGAGATCCAGCAGCTGCGCACCCAGCAGGTGCTCGGCTCGGCGGGCTCGCTCGCGGACAAGGCACAGGACGTCAACGGTGTGGCCCTGGTCGCGGAGCGGCTCGACGGCGACATCGACGCGGGCGCGCTGCGGTCGCTGGCGGGCGAGGTGCGCGCCCGGCTGGGTTCACGTCCGGGCATCGTCGCGTTGTTCGCGCCGCAGGGCGAGAAGCTGAGCTTCGTGGTGGCCACCACCGCCGAGGCCCGCGACAAGGGCTTCGCGGCGGGCAAGCTGGTGCCCTCGTTCGCGGCCGCGATCGGCGGCCGCGGCGGCGGCAAGCCGGACATGGCCCAGGGCGGCGGCACCGACCCCGCCGGGATCGGGCAGGCGATCGCCGCGCTGCGGGCCGCGGTCGCCGCCGGGTGACGGCCCCCGCCGCGGACCGGCCCGGGGAGTCCGATCCCGGGGCCGGCCGCCGCCTCGCGGTGGACGTCGGCTCGGTCCGGGTGGGGGTCGCGCTCAGCGATCCCGCCCCCGTGCTCGCGTCCCCGCTCGTTACCCTGGCCCGTGATGAGCACAGCGACAGCGACGTGCACCAGCTCGCCCGGTTCGTCACCGAGCACGAGGTGGTGGAGGTGATCGTGGGGCTGCCCAGGACGCTCGCGGACCGGCACGGCCCGGCCGCGCAGACCGCCGTTGCCTACGCCGGAAAGCTCGCCGCGATGATCACTCCGGTCCCGGTACGGTTGGCCGACGAACGCTTGACCACGGTCAGCGCTGCCCGCATGCTGTCGCAGCGCGGCGTGAAGGGACGCAAGCAGCGCGCGGTGGTGGACCAGGCCGCCGCGGTGGAAATCCTGCAGGGCTGGCTGGACGGCCGGGCTGCCTACCTTGCTCGGGAGGGGCGATCGTGAGCCACGAGCTTCCGCCGCTCCCGCCCGGGGGCCGCAGGCGCCGCCCCGGCCCGCCGCCGCCCCCGCCGCAACGCAACCAGCCACCGCGCCACGCCCGTCCCGTGCCGCAGGAGCGGCCGGTGCCCCAGGAGCGCTCGCTCCCGCGCGAGCGGTCGATGCCGCCGGAGCGCCTGCGGCCGCAGGAACGGCCGATGCCGCCCGAGCCGCCGCCGGTGCGGCGCCCGCCGGTCGGCCGCCCGCGGGGGTACGACTCCGGCCTCGACCTGTTCGACGACCGCCCCGAGCCGCCGCGCCGGCTGCCGCCCCGGCCGAGGCAGATCCCGCCGGACGACAGCCCCACCGACGTCATCCCCGTCGAGGACTACGACTTCTACGAGGACGAAGAGGACTACGCCGAGGACTACGAGGACGAAGAGGGCTACGAGGACGACTACGCCGAGGACGACCGGGCGGAGCCGGAGTACCTCGAACCGCCGGAGGACGCCGGCGAGCCGCCGCGGCGTACCAAGCGGGGGCGCAAGCTGTTCCGCTGGGTGGCCGCCCTCGCGGTGATCGCGCTCATCGGCGGCGGCGCCTGGTACGGCATCGACCAGGTCTTCGGCTACGACGACTACGACGGTTCCGGCGACTCCGACGTCCTCGTCGAGATCGGCCAGGGCGACTCGACGAACGCCATCGGCAGCGAGCTGACGAAGGCCGGCGTGGTCGCGAGCGCGAAGGCGTTCGTCAAGGCCAGCGAGGACAACTCGAAGGTGCTGAGCCTGCAGCCGGGCTACTACGTCATGAAGACGAAGATGTCCGGCGCGGCGGCGGTCGCGAAGCTGACGTCCGCGCAGGCCCGCGTGGGCGTGCTGCAGGTGCGCGCGGGCACGCAGCTCGACGACGTCACCCAGCCCGACGGCTCGGTGACGCCGGGCGTGTTCAGCCTGCTGTCGAAGGCGTCGTGCGCGGACCTGAACGGGCAGAGCACGTGCGTGTCGCCCGACGAGCTGCGCAAGACCGCGGCGACGGCCGACCTCGCCGCGATGGGCGTGCCCGACTGGGCGGCCTCCGTCGCGGCCAAGGGCACCGACGCGCGGCGCATCGAGGGTCTGGTCGCGCCCGGCGTGTACGACGTGAAGCCCGGCTGGAACGCGCAGGACCTGCTCGGGTTCGTGCTCAAGAGCTCGGCGACGAAGATCCAGTCCGCGGGGCTGGCGGCGTCCTCGTCGGTGCAGGGGGAGAACCCGTACCAGATCCTGACCATCGCCTCGCTCGTGGAGCGCGAGGGCGTGAGCCAGGATTTCGGGAAGATCTCCCGCGTCATCTACAACCGGCTCGCGCAGAACCAGCGGCTGCAGCTGGACTCGACGGTGAACTACCTGCTCGACAAGCCGGTCGTGACCACCACCGACGCCGACCGCCAGCGTCCCGGCGTCTACAACACCTACTTCGTGACGGGCCTGCCACCGACGCCGATCGGCTCGCCGAGCTCCGACGCGATCGCGGCCGCGCTGAAGCCCACGGAGGGCAACTGGCTGTTCTTCGTCAAGTGCGAGAAGAACGGGCTGTCCTGCTTCGCTTCCACGCTGGCCGAGCACAACCAGAACAAGGACCTCGCGAGGCAGCGTGGCGCGTACTAGAGCAGCCGTGCTGGGCAAACCGGTCGCGCACTCGCTCTCGCCCGTCCTGCACGAGGCCGCCTACCGCGCGCTCGGCCTGCCCGGCTGGAGCTACGAGCGGATCGAGGTGGACGCCGCGGGGCTGCCGGGGTTCGTGTCCGGGCTCGGGCCGGAGTGGGCCGGGCTGTCGGTGACGATGCCGGGCAAGCGGGCCGCACTGGAGTTCGCGGCGCGGGCGAGCCCGCGCGCGGTCGCGGCGGGAGCGGCGAACACCCTGGTGCCACGGGATTCGGGCTGGTTCGCCGACTGCACGGACGTCGACGGCGTGGTGGGCGCGTTGTGCGGGGCGGGCGGTTTCGCCGCCGGGGCGGGCTCGACGGGAGTGGTCCTCGGCGCGGGCGGCACAGCGGCCGCGGCCGTGGTGGCGTTCGCCGAGCTGGGCGTGACCCGCGTGCGGCTCGTGGTGCGCGACCCCGCGCGGGCGGGGGAAGCGGTGGCCGCGGCGGAGCGCGCCGGTGTCGGGGCCGAGGTGCTCACTTGGTCCGAAGTGGACTTCGGCAAGCTCGTCGCGGACGTGTCCGTGCTGGTGAACACCGTGCCCCCGGCGGCGGTGGTGGACGTGGCGGCGGAGCTCGCGGCCGCGCCGTGCCTGCTCGACGTGATCTACCACCCGTGGCCGACGCCGCTGGCCGAAGCGGCGGCCGCCCGCGGCGGGCGGATCGCCACCGGGCTGGACATGTTGCTGCACCAGGCTTTCGGGCAGGTCGAGCACTTCACCGGCCACCCGGCTCCCCGCGCCGAGATGCGGGCCGCCCTGCGCGAGGCGACCGGCAGCGTGCTGCCGCTGCCCATCGCCTGAACCGTGCGGGTACCGTCGAGCGGGTGAAGATCGCCATCCTCGACGACTACCAGGACGTGGCCCGGGACTTCGCCGACTGGGACTCCCTCGGCGCGGAGCTCGACGTGGTCACCTCGTACCTCGGCGACCAGGACGAGCTGGTGCGGCGCCTGGCCGGAGCCGAGGTGGTGGTGGCCATGCGCGAGCGCACCCGGTTCCCCGCCGAGCTGCTCGCCCGGCTGACCGACCTCAAGCTGCTGGTCAGCACCGGACAGCGCAACGCCGCGATCGACCTGAAGGCCGCCGAGGAGCACGGCATCGTCGTCTGCGGTACGGGCTACCTCTCGCACCCGACGGCGGAGCACACGTGGGCGCTGATCCTCGCGGCTTGCCGGCACCTCGGTACCGAGCTGCCCGCGATGCGCGAAGGCCGCTGGCAGAGCACCGTCGGCGTCCCGCTGCACGGCCGGACGCTGGGCCTGCTCGGGCTGGGCCGCCTCGGGTCCCGGGTCGCGAAGGTCGGGCAGGCGTTCGGCATGGAGACGATCGCCTGGAGCCAGAACCTCACCCCCGAGCGCGCCGCGGAACACGGTGTGACGGCGGTGGCGAAGGAGGAGTTGTTCGCCCGCGCAGACGTGCTGTCGGTGCACCTCGTGCTCAGCAAGCGCACCCGCGGTCTGGTCGGGGCGGCCGAGCTGGCGCTGATGAAGCCGGACGCGTTGCTGGTCAACACTTCGCGCGGCCCCATCGTCGACGAGACCGCGCTGCTGGACGTCTTGCGCCGCAAGGAGATCGGCGGGGCGGCGCTCGACGTGTTCGACGTCGAACCGCTTCCCGCCGACCATCCGTTGCGGACGCTGGACAACGTGACCCTCACCCCGCACCTGGGCTACGTGACCCGGGACGTGTACGAGATCTTCTTCCGCGACGCGGTCGAGGACATCGCCGCCTGGCGGGCAGGCAGCCCGGTGCGGGTGATGAGCGCTACCTGACGATCGTGCCGCTGGAGCTGATCCGGGCCTTGATGTTGTTCGAGAACGACTGCACCTCGCCGTAGACGCCGGGGTAGCCCGGTTCGGCGCAGCCCTGGCCCCAGCTGACGATGCCGACCTCGATCCAGTTGCCGGCCGAGTCCTGCTTCACCATCGGGCCGCCGGAGTCACCCTGGCAGGTGTCCACGCCGCCTTGCGGGTACCCGGCGCACAGCTCGTAGGCGGGCTGCAGGTCGCTGCCGTAGGACTGCTGGCACGACGCGTCCGACACGAACGGCACTCCTGCGTACTTGAGGTAGCGCGACTGGCCGCCGCCCTCGGTGGTGGCGCCCCAGCCCATGATCGTGAAGTTGCCGGTGTTGAGCGACGTCTGCCCCTGCGCGGCGATCGTCAGCAGCGGCGCCGGCGGCGCGGAGGCCAGCTCGATCAGCGCCCAGTCCTGCGCGCCGGTGCTGGCGTACTGCGGGCTGCGGTAGACGTAGGTCGAGCGGATCGACTGGCCGCCGCTGCCCTGCAGGTCCACCTTGCCGATGGTGGCGGTGATGCTCGTGTTGCTGCCCGTGCCGCTGACGCAGTGCGCGGCGGTCAGCACCACCTTCGACGCGACGAGCGCGCCGCCGCAGCCCATCGACAGCCGCACCATCCACGGGAACTGGCCCTGTGCCGCGTTCTGGCCGCCGACGACGAACGGCGTGGCGGCCTGGGCCGAGCCGGTGGCCAGCGTGGCCACCGCTGTCGCGAGCACGCCAAAGCCCACCAGGGCGCGGCGCAACCGGGAAAAGCGCATGACGGGAAAACCTCCGCGGGGTCGGGGGACGTGCGCGGAAAAGGCGCAGTGCAGGAAAAACTATCCGCCCTGGTAACCCGTGCGGATCCGACTAAAGTCGCGAAAAAGGAAAGCGGCCCCGAACGGGTCACGCCGTTAGTTCCGCGAGCACCCGATCGGTGAACGGCGGCCAGACCTGCGCCGCCCACGGCCCGAAAGCACGGTCGGTGAGCGCGACGCACGCCACCCGGGCGACCGGATCCACCCAGAGGAAGGTGCCCGACTGGCCGAAATGGCCGAACGTGCGCGGAGAGGACGCCGAACCCGTCCAATGCGGGGTTTTGGAATCACGCAGTTCGAAGCCCAGCCCCCAGTCGTTCGGTTTCTGGTGCCCGAACCCGGGCAGCACGCCGTTGAGCCCCGGGAAGGCGACCTCGGTGGCCGCGCCGAGCGTCACCGGGTCGAGCAGCGTGGGCGCCTGCAGTTCGGCGGCGAACGCGACGAGGTCGCGCAGGCACGAGACGGCACCGGCGGCGGGGGAACCGTCGAGCTTCGTGGCGCCCATGGCCAGCGGCACGAACAGCGCCTCGGACTGGTACTCGGCGAACGGGATTCCGGAGTGCTCGGCGAGCGCGTCCGCCAGCTCCTCGAACCCGGCGTTGGAGTACAGCCGCCGCGTGCCCGGTTCCGCCATCGCGCGGTGCTCGTTGAACGCCAGCCCCGAGGTGTGCGCGAGCAGGTGCCGGATTGTCGAGCCGGGCGGCCCTGCGGGCGTGTCCAGCTCGACGACGCCCTCTTCGATCGCGATGTGCGCGGTGTAGGCGGTCAGCAGCTTGGTGACCGACGCGAGCCGGTACTGCCTTCCGTCGTCGCCGTGGCTTCCCAGCAGCGTGCCGTCGGCGGCCACCACCGCCGCGGCGGCGTTGTCCACCGGCCAGTCCTCGATCCCGCGCAGGCTTTCCACCCCGTCACCCTACGACGACGGCCCGGCGCGGGAATCCGCACCGGGCCGCCGGGGTGAGCGTCAGACCTTGGTGGTGTCGACGACCTCCGCGCCCTCCTCCTCGCGGCCGGGGGTGCGCAGGTTCCACTTCGTGATGACCCAGCGGAACACGAAGTAGTAGATCACCGCGTAGACCAGCCCGATCGGGATCAGCAACCACGCCTTCGCGGCCGCCGGAGCGCTGAAGTTCAGCAGGTAGTCGATCGCTCCCGCGGAGAACGAGAAGCTCAGGTGGATGCCGAGCGCGTTGCAGATCGCCAGCGACAGCCCGGTGAGCACCGCGTGGATCAGGTACAGCGGCCACGCCACGAACATGAACGCGAACTCGATCGGCTCCGTGACACCGGTGAGGAACGAGGTCAGCGCGGCGGCGATCATGATGCCGCCGACCACCTTCTTCTGCTCCGGCCGGGCGGTGTGCCAGATCGCGAGCGCCGCCGCGGGCAGGGCGAACATGAAGATCGGGAAGAAGCCCGTGGTGAACGCGCCCGCGTTCGGGTCACCGTTGAAGAAGTTGGTGATGTCGCCGCCCTTGAAGATGAACCACACCGGCACGTTGATCAGCTGGTGCAGGCCGATCGGCAGGAGCAGGCGGTTGAGCAGGCCGTAGACACCGCCACCGACGATCGGCGCGCCGGTCACCGCGTTGCCCGCGTGCTGGATGACGCTGTCGACGGCGGGGAAGATCAGGCCGAAGATGACACCGAGGACCAGCAGGGCGAGCGCGTTGATGATCGGCACGAACCGGCGGCCGCCGAAGAACGCCAGGTACGGGGGGAGCTTGATGCGGTGGAACCGCTGCCACAGCACCGCCGTCACGAGGCCGACGATCACGCCGCCCAGCACGCTGTAGGGCCACTTGATCGGCTGCAGGTACCAGCCTTCCTTGAAGCCCTCCAGGTCGCTGATCGGCGCGAACACCTGGACGACCTTGTTGAACACGACGAAACCGACGACGGCGGCGACGCCGGTCGACCCGTCGCCCCGGCGGGCGAAGCCGACCGCGATGCCCACCGCGAACAGCAGCGGGAGCCAGTCGAAGAGCCCCCCGCCCGCGGCGGCGAGGACGGCCGCGACCTTCTTGGTCGCGTCCCAGCGGCCGAGCAGGTCGTCCTGCCCGAGCCGGCTCAGCAGGCCGGCGGCCGGCAGCGTGGCGATGGGCAGCATCAGGCTGCGGCCGAAGCGCTGCAGCCCGGCGACACCCCTGCCCTTCCCTCTGGTCGTTCCTTCGGCGGTGGTGGTACTCACGGCATACCTCCGTGTTCGGCGGGGAGTGTCGGGTCCAGATCCATGGTCACCTGGTACCGGTCGCCCCGGTACCAGGAGGTGATGTCCTCGACCGGCTCTCCCTTGGTGGTGGAGATCCGGCGGAACACCAGAAGCGGGTCGCCGGTGCGGATGCCCAGCAACTTCGCGGTTTCCCGGTCCGCCGCTTCGGACCAGACGGTCTGCCTCGCCTGGTCGAAGCGGAGGTCGTAGTGCCGGGCGAGCAGCTCGTACAGGGACTGGGAAAGGTCCAGGTCGAGCAGCCCGGGCACCGGTCCGGGGTGGTACCAGCCGCGTTCGAGCGCGAGCGGCACGCCGTCGGCCCGCCGCAGCCGGGACAGCCGGTAGGCCGCCCGGCCCGCGCCGAGGCCGAGTGCGTTCGCGGTGGGCACCGGCGGCACGTCGACCGCCCGGTCGAGCACGTCGGTGGTGGGTACGAGCCCGCGCCGCCGCATGTCCACGGTGAACGACATGAGGTACAGCTGCAGCTCCATCCGCCGCGCCGCGGTGAAGGTGCCCTTGCCCCGCGCGCGGGTGAGCAGGCCCTCCTCGACCAGCTTCCCGATCGCCGACCGCACGGTGAGCCGCGAGACGCCGTAGCGCTCGGCGAGCTCCCGCTCGGACGGGATGGGGGAGCCGGGCGGCAGCTCCTGCTCGATCGCGCGGCGCAGGATCTCCCGCAGCTGGGCGTGTTTCGGCGTGGGGCCGTCCACCACCCGGTCGGCGGCGACTTCGAGCGTGCCCACGGTCGCCACCTCCCTGTGTTCCGGCTTCGTCACCGGGCTCGCTCCCGGCTCCGAAAGTGGTACGTTCCGGTCTAGACCATTTCTTGATGGGGCAGAATGCTCCGCCTACCGTTGGGGTGTCAACCACCGTTACGGGAACGTGTTCGACGAAGAGAGAAGGAGGCCGCGATGGCCGACGACAGGCCGGAAAAGATCCTCGCGGCGCTCGGTGGCGCCGGGAACATCATCGACATCGAAGGCTGCATCACGCGCCTGCGGTGCGAGCTGGAGGACGGCTCCGTGGTGGACGAGGCGGCGCTGAAGAAGGCCGGTGCCCACGGGGTCATGAAGATGGGGTCGGTCGTGCAGGTCGTGGTGGGCCCGGAGGCCGACACGATCGCCGGGGACATCCAGGACCTGCTGTGACCACGGTCGTGGGGAGCCCGGTGCCGGGCACGGCGGTGCCGATGA
>NZ_JACHWH010000011.1 GCF_014191255.1 Amycolatopsis bartoniae | reverse complement strand
CGCTCGCCGTAGAGGAAGGCATGCGGGTGCTGGAGATCGGTACCGGCACCGGGTACAACGCGGCGTTGCTGGCCCGGCTGGCAGGTGCGAGCGGGCACGTCGTCACGATCGAGACGGACTCCGAGCTCGCTGCCACCGCCGCGGAACGGCTCGGCGCACTGGGGTTCACGACCGTCGACGTGGTCGGCGGTGACGGCGCCGACGGCCACCTCCCCGGGGCGCCGTACGACCGGCTCGTCGCGACGGCGGGTTGCCGCGTCGTGCCCGGTACCTGGTGGGACCAACTCAGCGGTGGAGGCCGTGCACT
This sequence comes from Amycolatopsis bartoniae, assembly GCF_014191255.1. Lineage (GTDB taxonomy): Bacteria > Actinomycetota > Actinomycetes > Mycobacteriales > Pseudonocardiaceae > Amycolatopsis_E > Amycolatopsis_E bartoniae. The sequence goes on along the minus strand of NZ_JACHWH010000011.1, from coordinate 177,247 downwards.
CGTTCCGCTCTCCCACGGCGCGACCTACCCCTTGACCGAGCTGGTGCCCGAGCCGCGGCGAGGATCGTGGACAGGCCGCCTCGCCGGGCCGGCCAACTTCATGGGCGCGACGGGTGCCGGACTGGGCGGCGATGTTCCCCCGTATGAAGCGGTCCGGCTGCCCGCGGCTGAGGCCGTTGCCGAGGAGGACCTCGGTGTCGAGCCGGACCGGCTCGCCGATCTGTTCTTCTTCGCCGGTCTCGACGTGCCGGACGCCAGGGCGGTCCGGCTCAGCGGCGGCAGCCTCGGTCGCAAGCTGGTCGCGGGGCTCGGACTCCCTGCCACGGAAGGAGCGGCACTGCTGTGCGGCACCAGCCTCTACGTCGGTGGCACCGCGCACTCGGCGGCGGACCGGCTGCGGAAGGCAGTCGAGCACTGGCACTCCTGCGGCCGCCCCGCGCTCGGCCAGTACCGGCTGCGGCTGGGCCCGCCGGGTGGTCCGCGTGGCGACGGGCATTCCTGGCGTTTTCGGCGGGGTCCGGCGGAGCAGGTCGTCGAGCTGGCCGAGGGCCGATGAGTACGGAAGGCGCGACGGCTGGAGGAACTTGGCTTCCGGTCGGCGCCACGCGTGAGTGGCCCGGCGCGCTCGGTCTCTACCGCTCGCTCGTCGCCGAAGCCCTGGGGCACGCCGAAGAATTACTCGGCAGGCCGGAGGACAGTCGGCGGCTCGGGGAGGTGGCGCTCAGCGGCGGTCTGGCGGGAATTGCGGTCCTGGCGGACACGGTCACGGCCGCACCGATGGGCGCGGACGGCGGCCGGGCGGCGGAGGTCCGGGAGGCGAGCATCGTCGCGCTCTGGCGCTTCCTCGAGCGTTCGCCGGAGTACCACGTCTCGTTGCTGACCGGCCACTCAGGTCTACTGTGGACACTCGCGGACTGCGCACCACGGACGGTTCCCGGCGTCACCGCCGCCGCGAGCCGCATGGCCGCGAGCATGGAGCCGGATGCGCCGTCGCACTTCGATCTCGTCTTCGGAACGACGGGAGTCCTGGTGCTCGGGCGGCTGCTCGCCCGGACCTGCGGGGACCCGAGCCTGGCCGAGGCCGCGGCCTCCTGGCTGGCCGCGAACCAGGACGCGCCCGGAACCTGGCGGACCCCGCGGTCGGGGTACCGGCGCCGTCCTCCCCACGTGGCGGGCGAGTTCTACCACGACTGGGGGGTTGCGCACGGCATTCCCGGCGCGGCGGCCTGCCTCGCGCGCTTCGAGGCCGAGCGCAGGCGGTTCCGTGCGGCCGCCGGTCACCTGGCTCGCTCGCGAGCCGCGTTGCCCGCGCCGGCTCCCGGCCGGCCGCGGTTCCCGACCTTCACCGGGGAGCGCGGGGTGCAGTACGGCACCAACCAGGCGTGGTGCTACGGCGACTGCGGCGCTGCGAGTGCCCTGGCACTCGCCGCGGTCTCGGCAGGGCTCGCCTCCGGCGAGTGGCCCGGGATCGCCGCCCGGGCGCTGGAAAGAGGGCTGGCCGAGGAGCCGCGGATGGAACCCGGCATCTGCCACGGAGTCGCCGGCCTCCTGCTCCTGGCCTGCCGGCTCTACAACACGACCCGGCAGCAGCGCTTCGCGGACCTCGCGCGGGCACTGCTCGGCGTGGTCCGCCCGGGCGGACCGGAACTCGGCGCCGGTTTCCTGCGGGGCGCGGCCGGAGTCGCGCTCACCCTGCACGCCGCGCTGAGCGACAGCGAACCTCGATGGGACATGGTGCTATGCCTCTCCTGACAGATCCCTCCTCGGTTACTCCGCTGCGGCGCCGGGCGGCGGTGCCGGGCGGCCGTCACCACGTCGCATCGGCCGTGGTCGCGCGGCTGTCGCTGATCGATCCCGGTCTCGCCGACCGGCTCCTGGCCGCCTGCGATCGCGACGACCGGCAGGCCGTGGCCGTGGTGCTGGACGACCCGCTGGTGCGCGAGGCGATCGAGGTCGCCTCACCGGCGCTGAGCGCCGAGGTCGACCGGTTCCTCGGCGGGACCGCCAGCCCGGCGAAGGCGAAACGGTTCCTGGACGCGCTCCACCGGTACGGTCTGCGGTGCCGGTACCGGCCGACCCCGCTCGGGGTCTTCGCCGGAGTCGGCGTCGTGGGTGCCGGTGGAGAGCCACGGACGGCGGGGCTCGGGGTGATCCGGCGGGTGATCCGGCCGAGCGCGTCGTGGTGCGCCGCGCTGTGCGGCGAACTCGCCGCCGAGGACGACGCGCTGCTCGATTTGTGCGTGGCAGCCAGCCGCTCGGTGTACTCGCGGCAGCGCGAGCTGATCGTGCTCCGCCGCGACGAGAACTCGGGCAGCGGCCTGGCTGTGACGCGGCACGTGCCGCTCATGCGGTCGGTGCTCGCCCAGTGTGGTTCGTTCCGCCCCGCTCGCGAGGTGGTCGCGCTCGTAGCTGCCGAAGCCGGCTGCGCACCCGAAAGCGCCGCGCGCTTCGTGCTGGACATGATCCGGCACGGAGTGCTGGTGACGGAGCTGGCGGAGGTCGAGACCGCGCCGGCTCCGTGGCAGGTGCTGCGGGACACCGTCCGGGACCTGGCGGCACGCGGCGACGCGACGTGGGCCGGGTGGCGGACGGTGGCGGGAGAGCTGTCCGAGGTCGAGGACCTGCTCGCCCGCACCCCGGCCGACCGGCCGGTCGAGCCACACCGCTACCGGGAGCTGCGCGCCGCACTGGCGAAGCTGCACGGCCCGCCCGATCTGCACGTGGACGCCGTCCTCGCCGCTCCGGTACCGGACCGGCTTCCGGCCGAGAACGCCGTCCTCACCGCGTGCAGCGCGCTCGCGGCCATCAACCCGGTGGCGACGAGCATGGTGCTGGGCGCAGTGACCCGCTGGTACACCGATCGTTACAGCGACTCGCACACGGTGCGCCTGGCCGAGCTCTTCCTGCCCGGCAGCGGTTTCGACGTCACGGCCGCGACGAGCCCTGGCAAACCGAGGACCGCCGAGGACCCGCCCGCCTGGACCAGGACGGTCGAAACGCTGGGACTGCTCGAGCGCGGGCCGGAGGTCGACGTCCTGCCGTTGCTTTCGAAGGCGGAGCTGAAGGAGGCGTCCGCCCAGCTGCCGCCGGCGTTCGTCGCGTTCGTCAGATCGGCACCCGTGCGCGACAGCCCGCAGCCGTTCCACCTCCGCAACTTCAGCGCGGGGTTGCAGCTGATCGGCCGGTTCGGGTCCCTCAGCGACGACCTCCTCGAGGTGCTGCGCCGGTTTGTCGCCGCCGAGGAGTCCGGCGAAGGGGACCTGGTCCGCGTCGAGATCCGGTGCCCCTGCCTTGGCCGCTCGCACAACATCGCGCAGCGGCCGCCGCTGCGCCAGGTCGTCGTCGACTTCGGCCCGCCGGCCCGCGGCAGTGACGTGTTCGGCCGTCCGCTCGTGTCCCTGCCCGTCGACGACCTCGTGATCCGGGTGGCCGACGGGGAGATCCGCGTCTTCAGCGAACGCCTGGGCCGCCGGGTGCTGCCCAGCGTGGCGTCCGCGGTGGTGCCCCACCGCTGCACCTACCCGATGGCGACCTTCCTCACGCTGCTGTCCGGTCAGGCCACCCAGCCACGGCACTGGTCGTGGCGCTCCTGGTCGCGTCTGCCGGTGCTGCCGCGGATCACGGCCGGCGACGTCGTCCTGGCCCCGCGGCAGTGGAGCCTCGGCCCGGAGACGGTGGACGCCCTCGAAGCGCGGTGCCGCTGCGGAACCGGGGCCTCGGAGCTGCCGCGCTTCCTCGCCGCCGGCGCGGGGGAGAACCAGCTGCTGGTCGACACCGCCTCCGCGCGAGGGCTCCAGATCCTGCGGCGGGAGCTGGGCAAGGGCGAATCCCGCGTCGTGGTGCAGGAGCCCTGGCCCCAACCGGACGGCTGGCAGACGTCGGCACCGGACCTGCGCGCCGCGGAACTGGTCCTGCCGTTCCACCGGCCCTCGGCCCCGGCCGCACCGCGGAAACACCGGGCGGTCCGGTCCGTCCGCGGCAGGGTCCCCCACGGGCCCCTGCCGCGGTACGGTCCCGGTTCGCCCTGGGCCTCGGTCAAGCTCTACGGCCGCCCGGAGCGGCTCGACGACCTGCTCGCGGCGGCCGCCCCGCTGATCGGGTCCGCGCGGGAGGCTGGCGTGGTGCGCCGGTGGTTCTTCGTTCGCTACGCCGATCCCGACCACCACCTGCGGTTGCGGTTCCGGGGCCGGCCCCGCGAGCTGTGGGGCGAGTTCCTGCCCGAGCTGTGGCGGACCCTCGACGAGCTCGACCGCTACTGGGACCGGTCGGTCGTGGACGAGTACCGGCCGGAGAGCGACCGCTACGGCGGTCCACGGGGGCTCGTCCTGGCGGAACACGTTTTCGCCGCAGACAGCGACCTCGCAGTCGGGCTCAACCGCGTCGGCGAAATGAGCAGGCTCGGTACTGCCGTGGCCGCGATGGACCGCCTGCTGGAGGGTGCCGGGTTCCCGCTCGAGGAGCGGCGGCGGCTGGTGTCGGGGCTGGAGAAGGCGCGTGCGGCCCGGCACGGAGCGGACAGCGCCCCAGTCGAGGCGGGCCGGTTCGACCGGGCCCGGCTCGTCCCGGCTGCCGACCCCGCCGTGGACGAGTGGGCGCGCCGGATCACACCCGTCACCGAGCGGCTGCGGACGCTGCTCGCACCCGAGGTGTTGTCGGCCGTCGTCTCCAGCCTGCTGCACATGCACGCGAACCGGCTGTTCGTGCACAAGCCCACTTTCTGGGAGGTCGTCACCTACTCGACGCTGCGGCGTGCCCACGACCGGACGCTGCGGACGACCCGGCAGCCGGTGCGGGAAGAAAGCCGATGACGGCTTCCGGCGAGGGCTCTTTCACGCAGTACCAGGCATTCCGCTTCGCCTGGTCGGTCTTGTCCACAACAGACCGCTGGCGGTTCGTCGGCAAGCAGCTGTCCGGTGTCGCGCTGGGACTGCTCGGGGCCGTGCCGCCGTTGCTGGTGCGCATGCTGCTGGACAGTGTGCTGCCCGGGCGCGACTTCCGGGACCTCGCGCTGGTCGTGGGGCTCGGCGCGCTGGTCTACCTCCTGCTGGCCGTCGCCGGCGTCGCGGACCAGTGGCTGCAGTCGCGAATCACCGAGGGGCTCGGGCTAGCGCTGCGCGAGCGGTTCTTCGCCAAGACGCTGCGCCTGCCCTTCGCGTTCTTCGTGCACAGCCGCAGCGGGAGCCTGGCCAGCAGGCTCACCGTCGACATCCGCACCGCGCAGCGCATCCTGCAGAGCAGTGGCTCGGCCGGCGCGTCGGTGATCGGGTTCGCCGTGACCCTGGGGATCATGCTGTGGCTGAGCCCGGTCATCTCGCTGGTCGTGCTCGCGGTGATGCCGTTCGTGGTGCTGGCGGACCGCTGGTTCGCGCCGCGGATCGCCGAACAGTCCCGACGGCAGCTCGGCGCGAACGCGCAGCTGACCTCGTTCGTGGTGGAGCGGCTCAACGCCGGGGGAGCGTTGTTCATCCGGACCTCCGGCGAGCCGGCGCGGGAGGCCGCCGCGTTCGGCCGCCGATCCCACGCCGTGTGGCGGTACGGGATCAGGGCGGCCGTGCTCAGCCGGGCCTACTACGGGATCCTCGCGATCAGCAGCGGGCTGGGCATCCTCGCGGTGCTGTACCTCGGCGGCAGGCAGGCGATCCAGGGACAGCTCCAGCTGGGCACCCTGGTAGCTCTGGCCCAGTACGCGGGCCAGAGCTACCAGCCCGTTACCCGGCTGGCCCGGACCCGGATGCAGATCCTGGGCTCGGCCGTGGCGCTGGGCAGGCTGAAGGCGTACTTCGAGACGCCGGAAACCGTGCCGGGAGCCGGACCGGCGCCCGGCACGCGGGAGCGCGCGGACGAACGGGCCGTCGTCGAGCTCGACCGGGTGTGGTTCCGGTATCCGGAGGTGCGTCCCGGGGACGGCGACGGCGACCTGCTGCCGGTGATCACCGGCGGCTGCACGCCGTGGATCCTGCGCGACGTGAGCCTTCGCGCCCGGCCCGGCGACCGCATCGCGATCGTCGGCGAGTCGGGTGCGGGCAAGACCAGCATCGGATACCTGCTGGCGGGGCTGTTCCGGCCCATCGGCGGGACGGTACGCCTCTTCGGTGCTGATCTCGCCGACCTCCCCCCAGTGCTCGTCCGCGGCCGTGTCGGTCTGGTCAGCCAGGAGGCGTTCCTGTTCAGCGGGTCCATTGTGGACAACATCCGGCACGGGCGCCCGGACGCCTCGGCGGACGAGGTGGCCCGCGCGTGCGCCGCGGCGGGGATCGACGAGACCATAGCCGAGCTGCCGCAGGGCTACCGGACCATCGTCGGTGAGCGGGGCTTCCGCCTTTCCGGCGGCCAGAAGCAGCGGATTTCACTCGCCCGCGCGCTCCTCTGCGGTGCCGACGTCGTGGTACTGGACGAGGCGACGTCCCACCTCGACGCCGTGATGGACGAGCGGATCCAGCGCGACCTGCTGGCGGCGAAGCCCGGCCGGGTGCTCGTCGTCGTCGCTCACCGCCTGTCCACCGTGATGAAGGCCGACGAAATCCTCGTCCTGCGTGACGGCCGGTTCGTGGAGCGCGGCCGGCACGACGAGCTGACCGCGCGCGACGGCTACTACGCAGCGCTGTTCAGGACCCAGCGGCGGATCGACGCCGACCCGCTCGTCCCGCGAGAAAGGAAGCCCGCATGACCTCGCTCTTTTCGGCGCCACCGCAAACCGAAACGCCCGATCTGACACCGCTACGCCGGCAGAACAGCGCGACCCGCATCCGGCCCGCCGGGAACGACGACGTGCCGTTCCTGTGGCAGCTGTTCGGCGACGACGAGATCTCCTACCGCTGGATCTTCCGCGGCCGCACTCCCACGCTCGAGACGGTGCGGACCAACCTCAACCGGCCCAACATCATCCCCTACATCGCGGAAGACGTCACCACCGGCGAGCCGTTCGGCTACCTCGTCGCCTACGACATCAACTACAGCAATGGGCACACGCACCTGGGCGTCGTGATCGACGCGAGGCACGCGGGCAGCGGCGTGGGGGTCAACGCGGCGGTGCTGTTCGCCGACTACCTGTTCGCGGTGCTGCCCCTGCGGAAGCTGTACCTGCGGTCCATCGAGTACAGCTTCGCCCAGTACCGGGCGCTGTTGGACCGGGGCTACGCGGAGATCGAGGGCGTGCTGCGGGAGCACGAGTACTTCGGCGGCCGGTACTGGGACGTGTTCCTCCTCGTCGTCGACCGGGGGAACTTCTTCCGGCTGCGGGAGAAGGTGGGGCAGCGGTGACCGGGGCGGGCATCGCCGCGGGGACCGACCTGTCCGACCTCGCCTTCTGGCGTCGTCCCGTGGCCGAGCGGGACGCGGCGTTCCGGCGGTTGCGGGCACTGGCCCACCCGGCCGGCTACCGGGAGATGCCGCGACCCGGTGGGACGGAGAACACCTTCTACGCACTGGTCCGGCACTCCGATGTCGTCGAAGCAAGCCGGCATCCCGAGGTCTTCTCCTCCGCCGGGGAAGGCGCCACCCCGCGCACGCCGGCCGGCTTCGCCGAGTACTTCGGTTCGATGATCAACATGGACGACCCGCGGCACGCACGCCTCCGCACGGTGGTGTCCCGCGCGTTCACGCCGAAACTGGTCGCTCGCCTGAGGTCCTACATCTCCACCACCGCGGAGCGGCTGGTGGCAGAGCTGGCCGCCGCCGGGCCCTGCGACTTCGTGGCGCACGTGGCCGCGCCGATGCCGCTCGAGGTGATCTGCGAGCTGGTCGGTGTGCCCGAGCGGCACCGGCCTTTCGTGCTGGAGCGGTCGAACACCGCTCTGTCCGGCGTGGACCCGGACTACGTCCCGGATCCCGGACAAGCGGCCGGAGTCCTGCTCGGGGCGGTGCGCGACCTGCACGCGCTCGCGCAGGACCTCGCCGCCCACCGGCGACGACAGCCCGGTGACGACCTCATCTCCCTGCTCACCGGTCCCGGCCGCGACGGCGACCGGCTCACGGCCGCCGAGATCGGGTCCTTCTTCATCCTCCTGCTCGTCGCGGGCAACGAGACGACCCGCCACGCCATCTCGGGAGGGCTGGTGCTGCTCACGAACAACCCCGGGCAGCGGGTACTGCTCCAGCGCGACTTCGATCAGTACGGGGCCACGGCCGTCGAGGAGGTCGTGCGGTGCGCCTCCCCGGTCAACTACATGGCGCGGCAGCTCACCCGAGACCACAAGCTGCGGGGGCGGACCCTTCGGGCAGGTGAGCGCGTGCGGCTGTACTACCGGTCGGCCAACCGCGACGAGGCGGTCTTCTTCCGGCCGGACGAGTTCGACGTGGCTCGCAGGCCCAACCCGCACGTGGCGTTCGGCGGACCGGGGCCGCACTTCTGCCTCGGTGCCCACCTGGCCAGGACCGAGATGACCGCCCTGTTCGGGAAGCTCCTGCGCACCCTGCCCGAGGTGCACGCGACAGGGACGCCCGAACGGCTGGTGTCGAGCTTCATCAACGGGATCAAGCGGTTGCCGTGCGCACCCCGGTGAACGGGCGGCCGAGCTACGTCCGCCTGCTGCTCGGCCGGTTCGCCGAGCTGGGCGAGGCGGAGGCGTTCCGCGGCCCGGCCGGCTCGATGACCTTCGAGCAGGCCCGTGCGTTGGTCGTACGGCTGGCTTCGGCGCTGCACGCACACGGTGTCGGTCGGGGCGACGGGGTCGCGGTGCTCGCGGGGAACCGGCCGGAGACCACGCTGCTGCAGTTCGCACTGCACCTGCTCGGTGCGCGCGCGGTCTGGCTGTCGACGGGCGTGGCGGCTGCCGAGCAGGCAGCCTTCCTGCGGCTGGCCGGTGTTTCCGCGTTCGTGTACGACACCGAGCGGTTCGCCGCGCGCGGCGCGTCCCTGTGCGCTCACCTGCCCCGAGCGCACGTCCTGACCCTGGGGGAGTCCACGCACCCCGATCTGCTCGAGGCGGCTGCGCGGGCACCGGAGCTGCCGTCCGATGCGGTCGGCGAGGCGGGTGACGTGCGCACGGTGTTCTACACCGGCGGCACGACCGGACGGCCGAAGCTCGTGCTGCACGGACACGGCTTCTACGAGACCGTCCGGCGGATGGCCGCCATGTCGCGGGGCAACGCGCACCGGCACCTCGCGTGCCTGCCGGTCGGGCACGCGAGCGGTCAGCTCGGCATCCTGCTCGCGTTGCTGCGCGGAGGAACGGTCGTGACGATGCCGGAGTTCACCGCGGACTCGGTGCTGGCGGCGATCGAACGGAACCGGATCAACTCCACGTTCCTGATGCCGCCGCTGCTGTACGAACTGCTCGACCACCCCGCGTCGGCGCACACCGACCTGAGCACGCTGCGCTGCGTGACCTACGGCGGCTCGTGCACGGCCACGGCGCGGCTCGAACAGGCCCTGAACCTGTTGGGGCCGGTGCTGCAACAGATCTACGGCTCGGTCGAGACGGGCATGGTCGCCGCGCTGGGACCGGCCGGGCACGATCCGGCGATTCCCGGTCGGCTGTCGTCGTGCGGACGGCCGCTCCCCTTTGTGAACGTGCGGATCTGCGACGACGGCGGCCACGAGCAGCCCGCGGGGAAGCCGGGTGAGATCCGGGTGCGGGGCCCGATGGTCATGTGGGGGTACTGGAACGCGGCCGGCGTCGAACCGGCTTCACCCGACGGCTGGTTCCGCACCGGGGACGTCGGTTTCCTCGACCACGACGGATTCCTCCACGTCGTCGACCGGATCAAGGACGTGGTGATCACGGGGCGGCACGCGACCACTGTGTACTCCCGGCTCGTCGAAGACGTGCTCCTGGCACATCCCAGGGTCCGGCAGGCCGCGGTGGTCGGATACCCGGACGACCGGCTCGGCGAGGTGATCCGGGCGTTCGTGGTCGCGGCAGAGGACCCGGATCTGGCTCGCCGGCTGAGGCTGCTCGTGCGGGAGCGGCTCGGTGCGCTGTACGAACCGGCGTTCGTGGACTTCGTCGACCGGCTGCCCTTGACGGCGCTGGGCAAGGTCGACAAGAGAGCCTGCCGCAGGTCGCCCGTCACCGATCCGCGAGCCAGGCGATGGCCCGGTGCAATGGCTGCGCGCTCTGCCCGTCCGGAGTGAGCGCGTCGGCGTATTCCCGGTTGAGGCGGTCCACAGCCACTGCCACGGCGACGACCAGTGTCGAGCCGTCGGGGAGCGGATGGGCGAGGGTGCCGGTCGGAGCACCGGCGGTGGGGGTGCCGAAGCTGCGGGTCGCCTCCCGGCCGCGGAACGCGATGGCCACCCCCTCGCCGGCGCTGGCCGTCCGCTGGTCCTGCAGCACGACCACGGGACTGCCGCTCGCGTCGGGCGGTGGCCCGGGCACCTCCAGAACGGGTCTGCCGGACGCGAGCAACACGCCCGGCCGGTAGGTGAACCGGGCGCCCCACCCGTTTCGGCGGCGGTAGGACAGGAACGTGTCCGGACCGAGCAGCGGGCCTGCGGCGGCGAGCATGGGATGGATCGTGCCGCCGTTGTTGCCGCGCAGGTCGAGGACCCACCCAACGGCCCCGATGAGGCACCGCTGGGCTTCCCAGGCCGTGCGCACGTAGGTCCTGCCGTCTTCCTGATCGCCGACCGAGATCGGCGGGAGACGCAGGTATCCGAGGTTTCCGCGCAGAGCGTGTCCCTCCGGCAGCACCGGCGCCGCCGACGCCCGGTCGCGGGGCACGCGCAGGTGGCTGTGCCGGTCGCCGAGCCCCAGGAACGCCGATCGGAGCGCGTGTGCGAGCGGAGCGCCGGCCTTCGCCCGGTTCAGCACCTGGCGTTCCACGACCGGCCAGTCCACGCGGTCGCTGTAGTAGGCCTCATGCCGCAGAAGCCGCAGCGCCTCGACGGCGGCGTCGAACGAGTCCACTCCGCCATTCTGCCCGCGCGCTCGCCGCGTGCGGCCCCGGCTGCGCGGCTTGCTCGTTGGGGAAGTGTCCGCGGGCCTTCATGGCGCGGCGGGTGCGGGCGTTGACGATCTCGATCGCGTTGGTCGAGCAGATCACCCGCCGGATCTCGGGGTCGAACGCCAGGAACGGCACGAACTCGGCCCACGCGTGGTCCCACAACTTGACAATGGCCGGGTATGGAGGGCCCAGGTCTCGGCGAACTCGGTGAACCGCTCCCGGGCGGCCGCCTCGGTGGGGCGGTGCAGACGGGTTTGAGGGCCTTCGCGATCGCGTCCCAGTGCTGGCGGCCCGCGTAGCGGAAACTGTTGCTCTGGAGGTGTTGCGTCCCCACGCCGACGGCGGCAACGCAGTGGTCGCCATGCGGTGGGCTGATTTTGCACACACGACGTTCAACGGCAGCGAACTGCGCTGAACGACACCGTTTTTCCTGCGGTTTCTCCGTTTGTGCAGGTAGAAGACGTGTCTGAATCTCGCTGGCAGTGAGGGCGTCAGAAGCGGCGAGCTTGGCGCGAAGGAGCCGGAGCGAAACTGGAGCAGTAACTGTTCCGCAGATAACCTGAACGTGCTTCAGGTGAGCCCAACGTACCGGTCGTGAACACTGATTTCTCTGTTTCGCCAGGTCAGGGTATTCGGCGGGCGACACTGGGGGTCGAGGGGTCGCAGGTTCAAATCCTGTCGTCCCGACGGTCTGAAGAGCCCGTTGGCTTGGGGTGAAAGCCCAGGTCAGCGGGCTTTTTCGTGTTCGCGGTGTGTCTCGTTGCCGCCGCGGGTTTCACTCCTCTGGCAACTGCCGTCAACGGCGGCGAACCTGCCTAAACCGGTTTCGGTTGCTGTCGGTTGAGGACGGTTCGGCGCGGTTGCGGACTGCTGACGGCGCCGTGGTGGTGGGGTGTCAGGCGGCGAGCAGCAGAGGCGGCGGGATGGCGGGGCCCTCGCTCGCACGCACCGTGGCGAGGGCGTTGATCCAGCGTTGCTGCAGGGCGTCGAGCAGGCGGGCTTCGACCTCGGGCGAGACATGGGAGTAGATCTCGCGGATCTCGTTGGGGATGCCGTGGCCGAGGCGGCGTGCTTGGCCGACCTCGGGGATGCCGTCGGCGATCATCCAGGTTTTGTGGCCGTGGCGCAGGCCGTGGAAGTGCAGTCCGGGCACGATCGGCTGCACCCGGACGCGTGGCCGCACGGTGTCGAGGTTCCCGTCGGCGGCGGGGCGCATCGCGCGGCGGGCGAAGTTGGAGCGACGCAGCAGTTGCTGTTCGGCGGTGACGAACACGTGCGGGTGCTGGTGTGTGTCCAGATAGGCGGCCAGAAGTTGGATCAGGAAGGGGGGCAGGCTGATAGTGCGGGCAGAGGCGGCGGTTTTCGGTGGCCCTAATTCGAAGTGGCCGTTGATTTCGTGCAGGGCGCCGATGTCGGGGTCGATCACGAGGACGCCGTCGTCGAGGTGGGTGTTGATGCGCTGGAGTCCGGCGAGGTCGCCTCAGCGGGCGCCGGTCCAGGCGGCGGTGCTGATCAGGATTCCGGCCCAGAGCCCGGCGAGGGCGATGGCTTGCAGGGCGATCGCGACGACTTGGTCTGGTGTGGCCCAGAGTTGTTCGTGTCGCCGTTGGTGCTGGCGGCGGCCTCGGCGGTGGGGCCGGATCGGGTTGGCCGGGAGGAGTTCTTCGTCGGCGGCGTCGGCGAGCATCATGGTCAGGATCTTCACGATCGTCGCTACGGTTGAGGTCGCGTAGCCCTGTCCGCGGAGTTTCTTGGCCCACGAGCGGACTTGCAGGTTGGAGATGGCGTTGAGGCCGGTGGTGCCCCAGCGCGGCAGGATGTGGTTGTTCGTGATGGGCCCAGGGTAGTGGGTGCGACGTCGATCGAGTCGAACCATGACACCGCCCACTCGCTGACCAGGACCTTGCCGGCGTCCGGATCGACGAACTTCCCTCGCCGCTGGTCGGCGTCGATCTCTTGGGCTTTGTTCGGTGCGGTGGTTTCGTCGGTGAAACCGGTGAGGGAGCCGTGGGTGCCGTCGTCCCTCCAGTACCGTACCCGCCATGCATTCTTCCCGGTCTTCTCCACGAAGGCCATTTCTCAATCCCGCCGTTATGGGTGCTACATGTTATTGACGAACTTATGGACGCTCCGTGTTCGTCAAAACTCAAGCCGGAATAGCGCTCATCTCGGCGATGGCCTCGATATCCGCCCGCGCGAACCGAAGATGCTTGCCGAGAAACCGGATGTGGCGACGCTGAACCCGGCTCAACTGCTCACCACGCACGGGTGCGTTGACGAACGTCGTCCATCGTCTTTGCCGCTGTGGTCACTGGGCCGTCGCGGCGGTGGCCGGCCGGCCGCGGGTTTCGTGCTCGTCGCCGCCGCGATCGTCGTCGCGTGCACGGCGGAACGGCGCCAGAAGTGTTGCCAGGATGTACCGGCGGTTGCGGACGAGTGCCGCGAGGGCTATCGCGGCTTAGATTGCCGTCAGGACGTCGCGGGCGGTCTGGGCGGGGAGTGCGAACTGGGCGGCGACCAGACCGAGCAGGGCCCACCGGTTGACCTTGCTCGAGATCAGGATGATCGACGTGCCGACAACCTGCCACCGTGCGTCCGCAACCGGCTGGAGCCTGGACCGTTGACGGACCACGATGGCCCAGCCGAGGCACCGACGCGGCTTCGCCTGCGACGGCCCGCTGGCCGGCCGGTGGGCGAATTTCGGCAGGCGGGTCAGGTCTCGAGGGGGTAGGCGAGGCAGGTGCCCGCGACGGTGGCTTTCAGGTCGGGCCACGGGTTCGGCAGCGCGTCGCCGGCCAACCGCGCCGTGACGGGCGGCCGTCAGGCGATACCCGCAGCCAGGCCGACGCGTCATGGCCGTAGTAGCTGATGTCCTCGATGTCGACTGCCACGCCCACTGCCGAGGACGCTGGTTGGCCGGATCCGTGCCGATCCGACGAGAAGCTGGGCCTGCCCGGGCCGGGCGTCTTGCACGGCGACCTCGTTGAGCGCGCAGCGGGCGAATCCGTCGAGGACCTCGGCGGGCAGCAAAACGGCGTTCCGCACCGGGCCGGCGATGGTGGTGCTGGTTGGGTTGGGCATCGCGAAGAAGCTCACCGGAAAGACAGCGCGGGAGCTGGCGCTGGGCTGGGCGTACCGGGCGGAGCCGGGGTTTCTCACGATCGCGTCAGTGGGCGCGTTTGTCATTCCCGCGGCCGGGTCCCGTTGTTGCTGGGGTTCGTGCTGCTCGGGTTCTTCGTGTTCTACCTGCGCGCTGAATCGTCGCGGGGACCGGCCTCGCCGCGAGAGAGGGCAGGATGTAGCGCCGGTTGCGGATCAACGCGGCAAGTGCGATTGTTCCGTAAACCGAACGGCTGGGCACTGGCCAAGATCACCGCGGCGGCGGACGGATGAGCTCGGCAATGAGCTGGATGCGCAGCCTGTGACGCGTCGGCCAGTGTCGCGGGCGGGAGTGCCTGGCCTGATGGGGTAGGTCGCAGTTCAGCCACGCCACGGCCCGGTCGCCGAACCGGGTCAGTTCTCCGTCGAGGTGCAGTTGGTGTCGCCGCCCGCGGATCTCGAACGTGCCGTCGAGCACAACGGTGTCGGCCCAGGAGCACGAGGACGACACGGCGTCGATGCGGATATGGGGATGGTGAGCCGCATCGAGCCGCTCCGTGCCGCACAGCCACCGCGCCAGGAACGGAACGCCAGTATGCAGCGAGTCGACATCCAGCAGCAGCTCGATCTGCCGGATCACCTGATCATCAAGCACGGCGGTGCCGGTGCCGCCGTCGATACGGGCCCAGAGCAGGGCCCGGCGCACACCCCTGAGCGTTATGGTGATCAGGCACCGGACTACGGCGAGTTGGTAGTGGCCGGTACCCACGGTACTGGACTCACCCACGACACGGTCGCGCCAGGACTGTGCAGGAATGTCCATAAGGGCCTCGGCACCGACTTCGGGCGATCGAAATTGATAACGTGCTGTTCGCCGGCCGCGCCGACGTTGTGCTCACCGGGCGATTCGCCGTGCGACCAGGGCACCGGCGCCGAGTAGCACGATCGCGGCGGCGATCCAGACCCACACCGGGACGGTGGCGTCGGGTGTGGCGTCGGCGACCGCGGGCTGTCCTGCTGCCGCGGGATTGGCCTGGGCTTGGGTGGCGGGGGCTGGGGTGCCGTCTCCGGCGACGGTCAGGTGGAAGGTGTAGGACCCGGAGACGGGATGGCCGTCCTCGGAGACGATGTGGTAGGTCACGGTGTAGTCGCCGGCGGGGCCGAGCGGGCGCAGCGGTGCGGAGATTGTCTCCGCGGCAACGGTGGCGGGCCCGGCCTCCCAGTGTGACGTCTTGTCGGGTCCGGTCACAACGAGTTCGTTGAAGCCGGGCTCCACGGGTGCGTTGAAACTTAGCTCCACCGTGGACGGTGCGGTGGAGAGTTGACCGCCGGCGGGTGGGTTGCTGGACTCCAGGACGTCGTGGGCGTCGGCCGCCCGCATTCCGGCGACCAGCAGAACGGCCAGCGTGAAGGTGAGGACTGAGCCCCTCATCAGCAGATTTCGGTTACGCGACAACGTTTTCTTCCGTCCCGAAATGGGGAACTCCCAGTCGTCCCCGGTCGTTCGGACTCTAGTGCGGCGTACGAGCCAGGCAAGCGGTCGGCTGTAAAGAACGAATGAACAGGTGCTCACCGCCGGAACGCCAGCGGCCCGATCGGCGACCGGGATCGCGCGGATCGACGGTCCACACCGGACAGATTCGTCACTCGTACGGGTGACGTGAGCCTGGTGCTCACCGCGGCCTCGGGTCGAGGGGGTGCGCCAATTTACCGCTGCTTCACGAAACGGTAAACGCCGGAAACATGGCGACTGGTCTGATCGTCCCCCGTTGGCAGGCGTAGACCTAACGGGCTACTGCCGGGCGAATTTCTTCCCAGCTTCACGGAATTCGAGGAAGTGACTGGTGGCAGTGGAACTCTCGGTACGTCGTGAACATCTCGTCGCGGCCCTGCTGGTCGGTGGCGTGGTGGTGATCGTCGGGTTCGCGTCCGGACTCGGGCTGAAAACGTCGACCACGAACGCGCAGGCGGCGGGTGCTCCGGCTGCGGCGAGCCCGGGCACCTCCGTCCCGGATGGACAGTTGCCGCAGGCTTCGGTACCGGCGATGACCATGCCCGGCACCGAGTTGCCCGCGGCCATCCCCGCCGACATCCCGGTCTCGGCCGGTGAGCCGGTGACCGGCGGCGACACCGCGACGGTGCCGGTGGTGACCGCGTCGACCGAGCCGGGCCCGGTCTCCACCTCCCCGGTCGGGCCGGCCGATCCCGCCACCCCGGTCACGCCCACCGACCCGACGGTCCCCACGCTGCCGGTGGCTTGTCTGCCCGGGGCGGGGCAACAACTCGCCGACACCGCGAACACCCTAGTAGGCGAGTTGCCGGTGGTCGGCACACTGACCGGCACGCTCGGCCTGACGCAGAGCCCGGACGGAAGCAGCCCCGGCACGTTGAACACGCTGCTGTACGCGGTGACGGGCTACTGCGCCCCGACCACCGCCGCCACCGCTACCGGGACCGACCCGACGGCCCCGCTCACGGCCGCCCTGCCGGCGCTGGCGCCCCCGAAGGTCGGTGGCTGATGGACCTCACGCCGGCGAAGGCGCTCTACATCGCCGTCCGCGCGGTCGACTACTTCGGCATGACACTGTTCCTCGGCGGGCTGCTGTTCCTTGCCTGCCTGTGGAAGGGCGGCGCGGATCAAAGTGGGGCCCGGAAGATCGTGGTCGTCGGGTGGGTGCTCGGTTTCCTCGGTACTGTGGCGGCGGTCGGTCTCGAAGGTGCCTGGATAGCTCAGCGGCCGCCAAGCGACTTCCTGGACTGGGATTTGATCTCACAGGTGCTCGACGTCCACTTCGGACAGATCTGGTTCGCCAGGACGCTGCTCTGGCTGCTCGGCGGGGTGGTGCTCGCGCAACTGTTGCAGCGCGGCCGGTCCGCCGCGGGCTCGATGTCCTGGCGCACCGGGCTCGCCGCGATCGGGTTCGGCCTGGTGCGCACCACCGGAATGACCGGGCACGCCTCGGAAAGCGCGCGCCCGCTGCTCGCGCAGATCGCGGATTTCCTGCACGTTCTGGGCATCTGCGCGTGGCTCGGTGGGCTGGCGATGCTGCTGTTCGGTGTCCTGTCCCGGCGCCGGGCCGATGAGCTGGCGACGGTGCTGCCGCGCTACTCCAGGCTGGCCATGGGTTCGGTGCTGCTCATCGTCGCCGCCGGGGTGGTGCTGACCTGGCAGACGCTCGGCTCGGTGGCGAAGCTCTTCGACACCGACTACGGGCACACCCTGCTGGTCAAGATCGCGGTGCTGCTGGTGGTGCTGCTGATCGCGCAGGGCAGCCGCAGCTGGGTGAACCGGCGGCTCGACTTCGCCGTCGTCCTGCGCGGCCAGCACGGAACCGTCCGTCCTTTCGTCTATTCCGTCGCCGCCGAAACGGTGCTCGTCATCGTCGTGCTCGTCGCGGCGAGCCTGCTCGTCACGGCCAGCCCTGGCCGCTGACCGTTCCCCCGAGGAAAGGAAATACCCATAGTGGACACCGAATCCCCGACCGAGCCGAGGCGCTCACGCAAGTCTGTCCTACTGCTCGGCGTGGCCGTGGTGGCGCTGGCGGGCGTGCTGTTCAGCTTCGCCAGCATGAGCTCGGGCACCGGCACCGAGCAGGCGGCGCTGCCGCAGGTGGTGCGGGACAACCCGATCGGCGTCGCGCTCTATGACAGCATGGAAAAAGCCGAGACGGCGCGGACCGTGCAGGTGGAGATCAAGAACTACGCGTACTCGCCGGCGGCGCTGAGCATTGCCGTCGGTGACACCGTGACCTGGACCAACGAAGACACCGCGCCGCATACGGTGACGGTGAGCGATGGCCCGGTCAAGTTCGCGTCGCCGAACCTGGCGCAGGGTCAGACCTACACCTACACCTTCACCCAGGCCGGCACGTACTCCTACTACTGCGCCGTGCACCCGGACATGAAGGCCACGGTGACGGTCACCGGCAGTGGTAGCGGTGGCGGGTCGAGCCTGCCGACGACGAGCACGCCGACCGGTAGTTCGGAGCCGACGACGTCGATGTCGATGCCATCCAGCTCTGGCTCCGGTTCGGCGTCTTCGTCGATGTCGATGCCCTCGACCACCAGCGGCGGCACCACCGAATGCATCCCCACCAGCGTGCTGCAGCCGATCTTCGCCCACGTCAAGTCCGCGCATCTGGAGACCTCGCCCGGACAGCAGGTGGCTGACATCCTCAACCTCGACCAGTACATCAAGACGCACACGGTGTGGCTGGAACAAGTGTTGCAACCGGTGCTGGACGGTTCGGCGGACAAGCTGGTCACCGACACGCTCACGCCGATCCTGAACCACGTGAAGTCCGCGCACCTGGAGACCTCGCTGGGTCAGCAGGTCACCGACGCGCTGAACCTGGACCAGTACATCAAGACCCACACGGTCTGGCTGGAGCAGGTGCTCACCCCGCTGATGAACCAGGCGACCTGCTGACGCAACGGTAGTTCCGGCCAACGCGGTGGCCCGGCCGAGGAACGGTCGGCCGGGCCATCTCCCATCCCGAGGAGGTTCCCGATGGACGCGACCGCGGAGCTCGCCGTCGAGCCGTTCGAGAAACTGCCGCTGCCCGGCCGGTACCAGGCCGACCCGTCCCGGTTCGTGCTCGAACCCACCATCCACCTGCTGCGCCAGCCGGTGCTGCGCGGCCGCCTCGCCTGCACCCGCGGGCATCTCGTGCTCGGCGAACACCCGGGCCTGTCCCTCGATCTTGACGCCCGTTCCCTGCGCACCAATGTTTTCGGGCTCGCGCGCACACTCACCAGCGAAGGAGCACTATGCGCGGCGGACTATCCCGCACTCCGCTTCCACAGCACGGACATGTCGGTGACCGAGGACTGGTCGGTCGAGGTGACCGGCAAACTGGAGGTGCTCGACGTGGTGCGCGATCTACGGCTCCGCGGCGAACTGGCCCACGTGGACGAGCTCGCGGTCGTGCTGTGGGTACGCGGAGTACTGCCACCACCGCGACGGCCACTGGAAACCGGCTATTGGGCGGCGCAGGTGATCGCCGAACGGCCGATACACGTGGAGCTGGCCGCGGAGTTCACCCGATGAGGCTGGTGCTGGCGGCGCTGCTGGCGATGTTCGGTGCCTTCGCGCTCGCGCCACCGGCGCAGGCCGCCACCCAAGCGGTGATGATGCAGAGCTACGCCTTCTCCCCGTCCACGTTGACCGTGCACGTCGGGGACACCGTGACGTGGACCAACCACGACCAGGCCCCGCACGACGTGACCACCACCAGTGCACCGGTCGCGATCAAAAGCCCGATGCTGTCCACCGGGCAGAGTTTCAGTTATACCTTCACCACCGCGGGCAGCTACTCCTACTACTGCTCGATCCACCCGGACATGCGAGCCACTCTGACCGTGCTCCCGGCGGTGGCGAGTGCCCCCGCGGTGGCCAGCGCTCCGAAGGCCACCGCACAACAGAAGCAGGCTACCGCCGCGCGATCCTCAGCAGCGCAACAACAACCGGTTGCGCGCCAGCAACCGGCCATCGCGACGTCCATGCCCGCCGCCGTCGTGCCGACCGAGGAATCGGCCCCACCGAGCACAGGCGGCAACGTGGTCGCGGCCAGCGCTGCACCCACCACCACGACCACCTTCGACCCGAAGCTCATCGTCGCCGGCGTCGCCGCCGCGGTCGCCGTGCTCTGCCTCCTGCTGGTCGGCTCCCGCCGTGAAACCTAGCGCCCGCCGTCACGACACATCGGTCCAGTCAGCCGACGCGAGCGATACGAACCTTCGCCGAGACTACTCCGCTATGTGACATTGGCGGAAACGTCATGTGGACCACAATGATCCGTCCGCGATGGACTGGGGCGGGGGCGGCTCCGGGGACTGTCTCGTGATCGGTGCTTCTGGCGTTGGTGATCACTAGGTCTCGGCGGTTGGCCAGCGGTCACTCCTTGATCAGTAGCCACGAAGAAGGTAACGGGGCTTCGCCGACCAAGCTGGGGATTCTGCGCGTAGGTGCCAAAATGGTGATCGTGTCGGGTGCGTCAGTCGCGGTGGCCCGGGGTGTTTCTGCTTGCTCACCTGCCGGTCCACGGCGACTGCGTCGCGGACCTCTTGCCCGGCGTGCTCACGTTTTCGGTCGGCCTCGGCGTGGTCTTGGACGCAAGCACTACGGAGGTATCGTGCTGTCCGCATGCCCACCAGATCGTGACCAGGTAAGAGGCGGTCAGGCCGTGTTCGTCGGTGGCCTGGGAGTTGTAGGTGAACGACAACGCCTGACTACCATCCACGGTGTGGTAGGACAACGACGAGGTCGACAAACTGGCGTTGCCGTTGGCCAGGTTCACCGTCACCGGGCCCATCGTGTCGGTCGGTGCGGGCCCGTGGTCACCGATGCGCGTGGCGATCGTGAAGCAGTAGGTGATCGCTTCGCCGTCGGCGTCGGTAGCGGGGTTGACCGTCAACGTCGGGGTGGTGCTGGTCAGCACCGATTGATCCGCCGGGGCGCTGATGCTCGGCGAGGTCGGTGCCGAGCCGTAGTCCACCAGCAGCGAGGCCGTGACGCGTTTGTAGGTGTACTTCCCTGCGGTTTCCTGCCCGACGAACCCGAACAGCGCACCCCAGTTGCTCGACGACACCACCCCGCGCAGGAAGTTCGTCAATCCGTCCGGTGTTCCGGTGGTTGTGGCCGGGATTCCTTGCAGGGAGCCGAAGTCCCCGATGACGCCGTGGGCGAGGTACTCCGCGCCGGGTGTCTGGTTGAACGACTGTCCTGTGGCGTGGTAGAGGTCGATGTTGTAGCTGGTGTGCGACTGCGGGGCCGAGTTCTCCCAGTTCACGTCCACCCGGGAACCGACCACGTTCTTTCCGGCCAGAGTGGACAGTGGGAACTGGGTGATGGTGCGCAGGTAGGTGTCGCCGCCGTTGGTACCGGCTTGGGAGTTGCCGACCTTCACGACGGTGTCGGTGCCGGAGGCGCCGTCGGACTTGTACCAGTTCTGCGTGGACGGACTGTAGGTCAGCGTCGGGTCCGCCGTGACCGGGTAGACACGCTTCGGGTCGTGCAGCCACGCGTCGTCCACGGCCACCGTCACAGTCCAGCCCTGCCCGGCCGGGGTGAGGGTGTAGCTGCCGCCGGTCTGGGCCGGGGCGGATTGGCCGTTGTTCCCGGCCGAGTCCCACACCTCCGGCGCCGGAATCACGACCTCGGTCTGCTTTCCCGCGTTCTGCAGCTGAATCGAGCCGCCTTGGGCCAGCACCGGAGTCAGACCGTGCGTGGCGAGCGTGAAGGTCCACCGACCCTGGGCAGGGGCACTCGCCAAGGTGAGAGCTTCCTTCACCGCGCCGGCCGAGGTGGTGTAGGTCAGGTCGGTGCCGGGCAGCGCACCCGGGTAGGTGACCGTGGATGTGGTGGTCTTCGCCGCCGCGGCGCTCGCGCCCTGCAGCGCGAGGCTCGCCTGATCCTGCCCCACCGCGACCGACACCAGTGCCGGATCATTCGCCGTCGCGGCGAAACTCGGGGCCAGCGGATGCCATCCGGTCTTGGCGCGCTTGCTGCCCGGATCCACCGAGACGGACGGGTCGACCGGGTGGCAGGCGCCCTGGGTGTCCTGCACGTTCAGCGGTTCGTTCGACAACTTCCGCGTTCGAGTCCCGTCGGGATTGACGTAGTCCTCGCTGTACTGCGCCTGCGACCCCGCCACCAGCCGCGACTGCCCAGCCCGGAACCGCGAATCACCCCCGCCCTGCCCGCTGCGCGTCGCCAGCGGAGCGAAGTCGCCCGCCGGTTTCGCCGGAGCCGACGCCGGATCCACCGCCCTCCCAGCGGGCAGCAGCGGCAACGTCCGCACATCGACATGGTGATCGACCGGCGCCGCAGCCCGGGCAGGTGAAGGAGTCACCGCCTCGATTCCACCGGCAGCCAACGCGACCGCCAGCACCAACCGGAGCAGCGTGACAAAGCAACTACCGGCGAAACGGACAGAAGAGGAAGAACCGTCGACGCGACAACTAGGCACGCTTGCCGACCGCGACGACAAAGCCTACCGATCCGCACAATCCACCTCCGTCAGAGATTTTCCGACCAAGCGAAACGAAAAGTGCCCGCCCCAGGTTGTTGCCCTCGCTGCCATCGCAGGCGTGGAACGGTTACAGTGCCGTTCGCCGAGTCCACTCGACTCGTGTTCCTGATCTGCGGGAGGTCTGTGTGCGTCGGGTGACGTCGTCAGCTCGCTGCCCCACACCGCCGACAGCGTCGGCGCGCACCTGCCCGCCGCGGACCACAGCCTGGGCTCGCTCGACCACTCCGGCGTGACGGACCTGCACCAGAGCGTGTCCATTCTAGACAGTCACGTCAGCGGTCTCGTCAGCCCGTACATCGACCAGCTGGACCTGCACAGCGCGGACACCGCGGCTCGACTACTTCGGCCTGGCGCTGGATCTGGCGGAGGAATTCCATCCCTTGGTGGTCGACCAGTTCGTGCTCAATGGGTTCCGCCGCTGTGGCCTCGGCCTCGACCACGGACGCCGCGACAATGAGCGCCATGGGATCCTGCTCACCCGCGCGGGCCAGGAAGTCCTCATCGACGTCTACGAGTGACGCACGCTGCAGGTTACCCGAGGCGCCCTTCCCGGGCGGGCCCTGGCTCACCGAGCCCGACCGGCGACCGGGAACGGCACCGTGGTCAGCGTGATCGGGGGCGACGAACAGGGCGGCGACACGCGCGATGTGTCCTACCGCGCGTATTTCGACCAGGACATCCAGAACCTGGACGATCTCGCCGTGCGATGGCAGCCGCCGCGCTCGCGTCCGTGGCCGTCCGCTGCGAAATCGCACGACTGAACGAGTCTCACCGTGTCGTGGAGTTGTCGGGGGGCACCGAGGGGACCGGGTTCGGATTCGCGCCCGGCACGCCGAGTGCGGCGAGGTTGTCCGTGGCCGGGTGGGCTCGCCCGGCGGGCCCGGCGGCGTAGGCGCGCAGGAGCCGCAGCGTGATGTCGCTGATGGCCTTGCCGGCGTTTTTGTCGTCGTGGTCGGCTTCGCAGCCGGGACCCAGCGCGCAGATCCAGTACTGCGTGCCGGCGGCGAACACGGCAGCACCGCTGGGCGTCGTGTAGTAGCTGGTGTCGGCGAAGTCGGCTCGGCCGCCGCAGGTCAGCGGTGAGTGGAACAGCACCTCGATCGGCCGTGGCGTGGGCACCGACAGGTCGACGCGCTCGTACTCGTTGCCGACCAGACCGGGCAGTTGCTGTCCGTTCTGGACGATACCGGTGAGCAGCCAGTTCGTGTCGTCCACGGCCCGCAGGTCGGCGTGCACCGGGTTGCAGTGGTAGAAATCGCCCAGCAGCACGCTTTCCGGGCGCGGGAACGGTGGTGAACGCCATTCCGGGGTCGCCTCGAGCGGATCCGTCACGTGGTCGGGGTCGTCGGTGAAGGACTTGAAGTCGACCTCCAGCCGGTCGGGGCCCAGCGCGGTGGGCTGGAACCGGATGTGCCGGTAGATCTCGTTACCGCCGAGGAAGGCCAGGTTGACGCCGTGGTCGCGAGCGGCGGTGGTGTTGCGACGCATTGCGGTGGACCAGTACTCGTCGTGGCCCAGGGTCACGATCGCCGCGGCACCGTCGGCCAGGTGCGGGTCGGCGTGCAGGTCCACGTCGGTGGCGTAGCCCAGCGGCAGCCCGGCCCGTTCGGCGAAGAGCAGCAGCGGCAGCTCGAAGTACAGGAAGTCCCCCGCCCCCTGCATGTCCTTCGCCTGGTACGGCCGGTCGAACGAGACCGCCCGCGACCGGGCGGCCTTCGAACCGTTGGGCGAGCTGTAGAGGCTGTAGCCGCCCCACTGGTTGTAGGCCTGCCAGGTCGTCACCGCGTTGACGATGATGATCTTTCCCGCGTTCGAGGGAGTGCGCACGGTGAGCGGCACGAACTGCTGGGCTCCGTTGTCCCCGTCCAGCCGGAACAGGTAGTCGCCGGGCTGCCAGTCCCGGGTCGGCACGGTCAGCGACGGCTGCCAGGGTGCGGTGACGGTGCTGGTCGGTGCCTGTACCTCCGGCTGCGGCTGCTTCCGGCCCGGCTGGGGAGCCGACTGCCACACCTGTTTCGCGTCGGAACCGGTGTAGGCGCCCATCCGGTAGGCCGTCACCGTGAACCGCACGGCCGTCGTGTTCACGAAAAGGCGGACGTCCTGACCGGGTGCCACGGAGGTGTGGTCGGCGAACCCCTCGATCGCGTGCTCGGGCCCGGGGTGGGTGAGCTCCCAGCCCGGCGTGCCGGCCTCGGGCCCGGTCGCGCGGGTCGACGGCGGAGCCGGCGCGGGGCTGCTCGGCGCGGGCGCTCCGCCACCCGTGCAGGCGGCCGCGACCAGTGCGGCCGCGACCACCGCGCCGCCAGCGAGATTCCGCAGTCCCGTGCCCATGCCTCACCTTAGGGTCAGCCAGAGCAGGCCGGCGAGGCCGGCCAGGCCGCAGTAGACCGCGAACGGGGTTCGGTCGTGCCCGTCTCCCGTTGGAGAGCCATGCGGCTGGTGACTCGACGGGGCGACGATGATCCCGTCCTCGTCGACCGCTACGAGGTCTCCGGACTGGACTGGTGTGCCCGCGAGGTCGAGTTGATCGAGTACACGGCCGGCCGGTACGGAGCCGGAACGGCCGCTGCTCTCTCGCGTACACACACATGGGGCGTCGTCGGCAGCCCGCCGAGCGCGGAGCCGCCACCGCGGCGCCCTGCCGAGGTCGAAGGTGGCGGGGGCGTGCCGCTGTGGGGGAACGCCTGGTCGGCGAACGTCAGCAGGTAGGGCAGGGTCGCGCGGGCCGTGTGCCAGGTGTGGTTGTAGCCGTGCTCGACGTGCACGACCGCGGTCTGCCCGCGCGCGTGGAGGGCGGCGGCGATCCGCTGGGCGGTGGCGACGTCCGTGGGGGCGCCTGTGCCTGCGGTGAGCAGGACGGCGACCGGGCCGGCGAAGGTGAGTGTGGCCAGGTAGTCGCGGGGGGTGTTGGCGGCGATCAGCCGTGGGTCGCCGCCGAGCAGGTCGGCGTCGTCGCCGAGTTCGTCGTAGGGCAGGGTGAGCAGGAGCACGCTGAACTGGCCGGTGTGGTGCAGGCCGGTGTTGAGCGCGGCGAAGGCGCCGCCGGACATGCCGCCGAGGGCGCGGTGGGCGCGGTCGGGGATGGTGCGGTAGCGCTGGTCGATCTGGGTGACGACGGTGTGCGTGAGGTAGGTCTCCAGTTGTGGCCCGCCGGGCACGTCGAGGCCCTCCCAGTCGCGGCTGGGTTGTCCGGCGGTGAGGTCGACGCTGACGACGATCATGGGTGTGAGCGCCCGGTCGTGGTAGAGCAGGTGCAGGGTCGTGGGCGCGTCACCCGGGCGCAGCCAGTCTTCCGGGCCTCCGTAGGGGTAGCCGTGGACGAGGTAGACGACGGGGTAGCGGAGGTCGCTGTTGGCCGGGTCGCTGTAGCCCGGGGGCAGGAGGACGTAGGTCCTCCCCGAGGGGATGGCGTCGGGCGGGTCCGGGAGGTCCACCTGCTCGACGGTGACGGAGTCCGGCCCGACGGGGACGTCCACGCCCCGGCCGCCTTTGCGGTGGGGGTCGTCCTCAGGGGTCCGGTCCTTGTCATCGTCGAGCGCCAGCCCGAGGGCCCGGACCGGCCCACCGCCGTGTTCGAGCAGGCGGGCGAGATCGGTGACGGTGCGGACGTATCCGACGTAGCTGTTGAGCGCGGTGACGGAGGCGAGCAGCACGCAGCACAGCGCGGCGACGACCGCGCGGCGGCGCACGCGTTTGCGATGCCGGAAGCGAGCCCCGGCGATCACGAGCACGGCAGCCGCGGCGGTGAACGTGGCCCAGATCAGGGGCGACTCCAGTGGGCCGAGCTCGCGGACGTGCCGCGCGACGTCAGCCGGGATGGTCGGGTCACCCGGGACTGCGAGCTTCATCGGGCCGGTCGGTCCAGGCTCAAGCGCTGGGCCAGCCAGGGCAGGGCTTGCCGGAAGAACTCGGCCCACAGGCTCCAGTCGTGACCGCCGGGCAGTTCCCGCCACTCGACCTGCATTCCGGCGCGGCGGCAGGCTTCGAGCACGATCTGCTGTTCGGAGGTGTAGGGCTCGTCGTCGTCGCCGACGGCGATCACCCCGGCCGAGCCGGGGAAGGTCCTGGTGGCGAGAATCGCCAGCGGATCCTGGCGGCGGTAGGCGGCGCTGTCGCCGTCGAAGACGTCGTCGACCGCGCTGGCGACGGTGTCGTGCATCGGGTGTTTCTCACCGGAGAAGTCGAGGAAGGTGGGAAACAGCGCGGGGTGGCGTACCGCGAGCTCGTAGGCGCAGGTGCCGCCGTAGGACAGACCGCCGACCGCCCAGTGGTGGGTGTCCGGGTCGGCGGCGAGGTGCTGGGTGATCCACTGGGGCACGTCCTGGCTGAGGTAGGTGTCCAGCTTGGCTTTGGGGCTGTCCATGCACAGCAGGTCCTCGTCGCCGGTGCCCGTGTCGTCCGGCGCGACCACGATGGGCGCGCGCCCTCCGTGCTGGGTGGCGAAGGCGTCCAGTTCGGGCTGCAGATCGGCGTTGGTGAACCAGTCGCCGGTGTCACCCGGCACACCGGCGAGCATGATCAGGACCGGTAACCGCTGTTGCTGCCCGGGGCGGTACCCGGGCGGCAGGTACAGGTGCGCGTCGCGGGCCGCGAACCCGGACGAGGCGGCCGGAATGCTTGTCGTCGACACGGTGCCGGCCAACGGTGTCGTCGGTGTCGCCTCTTCGCTCTCGCTGGCGCGATCGGCATGGTTGCCGCACGCCGTGACGAGGGCGGCGATCATCGCCAGGACGGTGCAAACGACGGTTGGTTTCATACGGAGACGCGTGGGGTGGTCATTTGAACAGGCTGACCGCGCGGGAGATGACGACGGCGAGGGTCACGAGTGAGATCGCGGATTGGCCGAGCATCACCATCTTCGCCCAGCGGGACATCGGCATGACGTCGGTGGGGCTGAACGCGGTGGCGTTGGTGAACGACAGGTAGAAGTAGTCCAGGAAGTGCGGTTCCCACTCGAAGTGCCCGCCGGGGTCTTCCATCTGGGGGAAACGGAAGTCCGCCCGCGGCCGCCTGCCCTGCGCGCGGGAGACGGGCCCGCCGCGGTCGCATTCCCAGTACCACAGGGCGAACGCGATCACGTTGGGCAGCCAGATCGCGCCGCCACTGCCCAGCAGCGGCGCGGGTTCCTCACCGGCGCGCGCCGCCAGCAGGTCCACCACGAGCAGGGCCGCCGACCAGGCATTGGCCACGCTGATCAAGGCGATCAGCGAAACCGACAGCGGCCGCAGCCACGGGTGGTCGCGGGAGATCCGGACCGGGTTGAGGCCGATGAGCGTCACCACCAGCCCGATCTCGAGGCCGGGCAGCAGCCAGTGTGGCCGGAACGCCAGCCGGTCCGGCAACACCAGTTGCAGCGTCACCGCCAGTGCGATCGCCAATGTCACGGCCCATCGCTGTTCACCCCTCGTGACGCGCAGCCAGGCGGGCACCCGGTGGGCGGTGTCGCCGATCGCGTGCGAGACGGGGTGTTCGCCGCGGCAGAGCAGTTCCTCGAGGTGGAGTAGTTCCGCGCGGACGGCGCGCAGCCGGTCCAGGTGGTCCGGCTGCGCCGGGGCGCCGGACTCCCGCCGCGTGTCGCTGTCAGCTGCCATCTCATCCTCTCGTACGCCGCCGACCGCACCGTCCACCACGGTCGCTGTGAGGATGCTGAGAGAAACGGCCTCGATGGGGGCGGTGCGGACCGGGCGTGTTTCGCGTGGCCGGATCGTCCCGGTTGAGCAGTTGACCACTGCGCGCCCCCGATTCCTCGCTGATCGCCGGTGGTTGTCGCCGAGGGGGAGTTCCGTGACCGGCACGGTCACCGGCAAGCGACGAGCACAGGCACTGTCGAGGTGACCCCGCCGCGGGTCAACGACAAGCGCATCGATCCCGAGACCGGGCAGCGGCGGCGCTTCTCCTGGGCGATCCTGCCGCCATGGGCGTAAGACACCGAAGATCACTGAGGTGGTACCGGTGTTGTACCGCACGGCCCGAGCCGGGCACCGGCCCTGATCAGCTCGCCGAACCTGCTGCGTAACGACCTTCCGCGGCTGGCAAGCCGCCTGAAGACACCGTGGTGGTACTTCGCGGTGATGGCCTTCGGGTGGGCCGTGGCCTTCGCGATGCCGATCGGATCCCATTACCTCATCGGTGCCCGGCATCGGAGGCAGCCTGCTCGCCATCGTGGTGTTCCTCCTGGCCCACTACACCCTGGCCCGCGTCAGCGGCGTGAATGTGGGCATAGTGACCTGGCAGTACCCGTCCGGCCGCGCCTGGACGATCGCCATAGTGGTGGTCATCTTCGCGGCTGACGTGGCAGAAACGCTGGTGCTCGAACAGGGGCTGCTCCCGGCCGCGATCGCGGCCGGCGGGCTCGCCACCGTGGCGGGAACGTACTGCTGGCAAGGCCGTCTGCGAGGCATCCGCCGGCACCAGCGCGGAGCGGCGCCCACGCGACGGATGAACGTGGTTGACGCGTCGCTGACACTCACCGAGCCGGGCACAGCCCTCGATCAGCTCGCCGAACCTGCTGCGTAACGACCTTCATCTGGATGATTGCTCCGTTGACGTCCTGGGCGTGTCAGCTCTGACCGGTCTTCGTCTCGGTGGGGGGCGTGAACGAACGTTCTCCGAACACTCCGGTCAGCACCTGTTGGGCGGGCTCGCCGGTGAGCCTCACCTGCCCGCCGACCTGAGCTGATCGCCGGGTTGATCGCCTTCGTGCCGGAGACCGCAACACGTCACCGTGGTCGGCAACGAGACCACGACCAACGGCAACTCCGCGATCACGGTCACCGGCAGTTCCGACCAGCCCGCCGTCTCGCGACCGTGGCCGCCGCAGTGGCTGCGCCAACGTGGCTGTGCAGTTCGCCGATCGGTACGTGACCGCAGTAGCCGCTCAGGCCCGCCGCATTCGCGAACCCTACAACCAGTTCGAGCGGGTGCCTGACTGCTTTCTCCAGGTCAACGCCATTCACAACGTTCTGCGGGCGGCCGAGATGGCCGACCGGGCTCGCGCCGCATGAAGCCCTCGGCCTGGCCCGCAACATTCTCCGGAACTTCGACGAGTTCTACTGCTCAACGAGCGACCGGCAGAAGCGCCAGCAGCGTCGACACCACCGGTCTCGACGTCGGCCTGCGCTTCCTGACCGGCGAGCACGCTCGGCTGCTGTGTCCTTTGTGGATATCGGTGGTGACGAGTAGCGACGCGACTTTTCGGTCACGACCATACTTTTCGGGCACAACCTTGGCGTCGCCGTGAAACTCCCGGACGGTCGTGACAGGATGTGCGCCATTCCCGGCTGAGGAGGCAGATGGTGCGACGGGAAATCGCGCGGCGTGGCGCGCTCGGGCTCGGGCTCGGGGCCGCGCTCGCGGGCTGCCAGGCGGCCCCGCGGCAATCGCCATCGGCGGCGCCCGTCCCACCGCCGAGCGCCACGACCAGCGCGACCAGCGCGACCACGACCGCGCCGCGGCCGTCTGGTCCCGCCCAGCAGCTCGTCCGCTCCGAGTCCGGTCGTCCGGAGGTGGCGCTCACCTTCCACGGTGCCGGAGACCTCTCGATCACCCGGCGGGTGCTCGACGTCCTGGCCCAGCACGACGCGCGGGTCACCGTCCTCGCGGTGGGTACCTGGCTGGCGAGCACCCCGGACGGCATCCGGATGGTGCGCGACGGCGGCCACGAGATCGGCAACCACACGTGGAGCCACGGGGACCTGGCGCGGATGCCGGTGAACCCGATGCTGACCGAGATCGAGCGCTGCCGCGACGAGCTGGCCAGGCTCACCGGCGGCCCGGGGACCTTCTTCCGCCAATCGCAAGGCCAGTACGCGACCGACACCGAGCTCGCCGAAGCGGGCAAAGCGGGTTACGAGCGCGTGTTGTCCTACGACGTGGATTCGCTGGACTGGACGGATCCGGCGCCGGACCGCATCCGGCGCGCGGTGGCCGCGGCACGGGCGGGCAGCGTGGTCAGCATGCACCTCGGGCATCCCGCGACGGTGACCGCGTTGCCCGGCGTGCTGGCCGACCTCGCTGAGCGCGGCTTGCGGCCGGTCACCGCGACCCAGCTCTTCGCGTGAAGGAGTGCGCCTTGATCAACCGTGGTCTGCTGCCGGTCGTGCTGGCGGGCGTGCTGCTCGTGGCCTGCACGGCGTCACCACCGGCCTCGGCACCTCCGCCGTCGGCGCGTCCGGCGAGCCCCGCGTCCGCCGCCGGCCTGCCTGGTATGCCGCCGGTCGCCGACGCGCACAACGTCGATGCGGACTCCGGCGCGAACATGCTCTCGGCCGCCGCGAAGGCGGCGCGGCCGCTGGTGTACGTGCCGCACGACCGCTCCGGCGACGTCTGGGTGATCGACCCCGCCACCTTCGCGGTGGTCGGCAAGTACCCGGCGGGCAAGGAGATCCAGCACGTCGTGCCGGCCTACGACATGAACACCCTGTACGCGACCGACGACAAGGGTGACCACCTGCTGCCGTTCGATCCGCGCACCGGCCTACCGGGCAAACCGATCCCGGTCAGCGACCCCTACAACATGTACTTCACACCGGATGGCGCGTACGCGATCTCCGTCGCGGAGGCCCGGCGCGAACTGGTTTGGTACGACCCGCACACCTGGCGGCAGCGTGACGTGACGGCGGTTCCCGGCTGCGCCGGGATCGACCACGCCGACTTCTCCGCGGACGGGCGCACCGCGGTGTTCACCTGCGAGTTCGCGGGTGCGGTCGTGGTGGTCGACGTCGCGTCGCACAAGGTGCTGCGCGAGATCCCGATGCCCCAGCGACACACCCACATGGGGCCGCAGGACATCAAGCTCGCTCCGGACGGCTCGGTGTACTACATCGCCGACTCCGACGCCAACGGCGTGTGGGTGCTCGACGGCGCGGCCACCAAGGTGCTGCGGTTCATCGCGACCGGCATGGGCGCGCACGGCCTCTACCTGTCCCGGGACGCGAAACAGCTCTACGTCACGAACCGGCACGAGGGCAGCGTCAGCGTGCTCGACGCCTACACCGGGGCGGCCGTCACCAAGTGGCGCCTGCCCGGCGGCGGCAGCCCGGACATGGGCAACGTGACCGCCGACGGCAACCAGCTGTGGCTCTCCGGCCGCTACGACCGGGCCGTCTACGTGATCTCCACGAAGGACGGCTCGCTCATCCGCAAGATCCCGGTCGGAAACGAACCACACGGGCTGTGCGTCTGGCCCCAGCCGGGCCGCTACTCCCTGGGGCACACGGGGATCACCCGCTGAGCACGAGCCCGGCGTGCGGGACTCGTGAGTAGTGGTGGACCGGTTCGGGAGTGTCGCCGGTGTCGTCACCGCCACCACCGCCGACTAGCGGCGGCGGCGCAGAAACTCGCCAGTCCGGCTCGATTCCGGGTGCGGCTGTCCACGTCTCATTCTGTCAGTGCGCACAGGCGATCTCCGGAATCTCTTCCCTGCCGGACACCAGCCACGCACTGACAGTGCGTGGCTCGCCGTCGAAGATCCGTAGAGTATCCACCTCGAGAGCGGTCCGAGGAGGAGAAACAGCAATGCGACAGGGACACGCCGTCGTGCTCGGCGGAGGATTCGCCGGCCTGGTCACGGCCGGCGCGCTGACCGGGTTCTACCGGCAGGTCACGGTGATCGATCGCGACCCGGCCCCCGCGCCGGACCAGCACCGGCGCGGGACGTCGCACGGAAGGCACGCGCACAACCTGTTGCCGGGCGGTGCACTGGCCATGGAAGAGATCTTCCCCGGCATCCTGCGCGAGCTGGCCACGGACGGTGCCGTGGTGGCCGACGTGCTCACGGGGTACCGCTTCTACCTCGCCGGAAGGGAACTGCCCCAGGTGCCGATCGGCGCGGAGGCCGTTCAGGCGGCCTACCCGCGTTACGAAGCCCACCTGCGCCGACGGTTGCTCGGCGGCGACGGGGTGCGCCTCCTGACGGACACCGACATCGCCGGTCTCGCGTTCGACGAAGCCCGGGTCACCGGCGTGCGGATCGTCCGGCACGAGCCCGGCGGCGAAGAAACCCTCCCGGCCGACCTCGTCGTCGACGCGATGGGCCGGAGCGGGCGCACTCCCGCCTGGCTGCGAGAACTCGGATACCAGCAGCCGGAAGAAGACCGGGTGAGTCTCGACGTGGCGTACGCGAGCCGGATGATCCGGCTGACCCCGGAGGGCGCCGAAAGAGCCGGGCGTCTGGTCGGCGGCGACATCAACAGCATTCCGCGGAGCATGGTGCTGCTCGCCGTCGAGGGTGGCCGGCACGTGCTGACCCTCACCGGGTACGGGCCCGGCAACAGACCGCCGACGGACGAACGCGGCTTCGCCGACTTCGTCGCCACCGCGGCCCCGCCCGACCTGGTCCGTTCGGTACTGGCAGCCGAGCCGCTCGAGGCGATCGCGTCCTACCGGTTCCCTGCCGCGGTATGGCGGCGCTACGAGCGGCTGCACCGTTTCCCGGACGGCCTGCTCGTGACGGGCGACGCCCTGTGCAGCCTCAACCCGGTGAACGGCCAGGGCATGACCATCGCGGCGATGGAGGCGGTCGCGCTGCGACAGTGCCTCGCCCGCGGACGGCACGACCTGTCCCGGCGGTTCTTCTCCGCCGCGGCCCGTCTCGTGGCGGGCCCGTGGCAGCTGGGCGCCCGCCGGTCGGCGCCATCGCGCACCGGCGCCGCCCGGCTGCAGGCGGCGGTCCTGAACAGGGTGATCACCGCCGCCACTCGCGACGACGTGGTCGGGGCGCAGTTCGCCCGGGTCATGGGATTGCTCGACCCGCCGAGCTCACTCGCGCGTCCCAGAGTGCTGTGGCACGTGCTGAGGCAGGGCGCCGCGGCTCAGCGGTGAGAGCACGACGGCGCTCAGGACACCCTGCGGGGGACCGCATTGAGTGCCGCCGACATCCGGTCCGGTAGGGCGGGGAGGTCCCTGACCCGGATCCCCGGGCGTTGAAGACGGTGTTGGTGATGGCCGCGGTCACTCCGACGATGCCGATCTCTCCGACTCCCTTGCCCCTCGGCCGGACCGACCTGCGGGTCGGTCTCTTAGCCGCGCTACGCGTGACGAAGCTGTACCCAGCCACAGTGACCCCAACAGCTGACTTCTGTTCCCGCATGCGAGACATCAGGCAGCGAGACTCGCTCGACGATCAGTAGTCGAAAGTGCATCGGCCTCGGCTGCTGCCCCATCGGGATCGACGTTCGGCGCAACGATCGAGGACGACCAAATCCCATGCGGTCGAGATGATCAGGTCACCACCAGGCCCCGTTGCTAGGCAACCGATATCTCGAATGTCGAAGACGGTGAAGTCGTTGCCGGTGGCCAGATCCCCCGTCCGCGCCGTGTCGTCCCTGCTGGCGGTGACCGTGACCGGCCGGTCGTCGACGATGTCGCACGTCACGACGTCCACCTCGCCGGTGTGGCCCGCGAAAGTGATGTGGAGTGTGTGGTCGGTCTGCCGTCCGGTCGCCCAGCGTGGTTGCCACGTAAGCAGGACGGACAGGTCGTGTTGGAGTCGGGATGCCTGGAAGCGGGCTGCGTCGGTGGCGAGAACTTGGCGGCGTCGTGGTGCCGGGAGGTGGCGGCGGAGAACCGCGGAGCCGCGATACACGGCGGCGGCGAGGGCGCGGTCTCTGGGTTGGTCTGGTGCAGCGCGGGTAGAGGCTTGTCGGGGTCTGCGTGCACGAGCTAGTCGGCGTCGGTGATCAGGGCGTCGAGCTGGCTTGCGTGGGTGGCGAGGTGGCGCAGGGTGTAGCGATCGGCACGGTTCCAGTCGCGGTGGCCCTCTGGCGTGCGGGGTACCCGGGTCTCCAGAACCTTGGCGATGGCTTGGTGGTAGAGCCGGTAGGTGGAAGCGTCCGGCTTCGGTGGTTTCCACGACGTAGGAGCCGGCGTGCTCGCGTAGCCAGAGCAGGTCGTCGTCGGTGTAGGTGATACCGGTGGCCTGGGAGGCGGTTGCGGCCCAGATGTCTTCCCATTTGTCGAGTTTGTCGAGGCTGCCCGGCACGCGCAGGCCCAGGTGTTCGGGGACCTGGCAGGCGTCGAGCAGTCCGTAGAGGGTGTGGCGGCTGTTGGTCAGGAACTGGAACTCGATTTGCCTGCGCCGGCCTCGCGGCTGCGACACCTGACCCCGCTCCCGCTCTTCAGGGGCGGCGGCGGGAAATCGTGCTCGTGGACGCCCCGGTCCGGGTCCTCGCCCTGCCCGGGGTGTTCACCTCCTCGCGCCGGCGGATTCCGCCGCCCTTCAGGTCGTACGACGCGGGACGTTGAGCCCCTCCACCACGAAGCGCGGCCGTCCGGACGAAAGGGCGCGGCGGGGCCAGGAGACCGTCACCGCGGTCGTTTCGCCGGGGAGCAGCCACAGGTAGTTGTCGCTGGAGCGCAGCGGCAGCACCCGCCGGCCGCTCGCCCCGTCGACGGCCGAGACGCGCAGGCCCGCGGTGACCACGCGGCCGGTGTTCCGCACCGTCACCACGGCCTCGTCGCGGTCGCCGTCGTGGTGCACCGGGCTGGCGTGCAGGGTGATGTCGGTGGCCGTCCGGGTCAGTTCCCGGGCGTCGGCCGGTGTCCGGTAGCGCCAGTAGACGTTGCGGGAAAGTTCGGTGCCGTCGTGGGCGACGAGCCGCAGGCGCAGCAGGTGAAGGGCGGGCAGGGCCGTGCCGAAGGGCACGGTGAACGCCGCCGCGACCGATGAGGCGGGCACCGACACCGGGGTGCTCATCGGGACGCCGAGGGAACGGCCGCGCAGGTCGGTCAGCTCCGCGTGCACCGTGGCGCCGTCGAGGGCGTGCGCGGTCTGGTTGACCGCGTGCACCTGCCAGTCCGAGAGGCGGGCCTGGATGTGCAGGGGTTCGCAGCCCTTACGGGCGCCGTGGAAGCTGCCGTTGGTGTCGAGGTCGTAGTCGTAGGTCTGCCAGACCGTGCTGTGGTGGGCCGGGTGCGACATCCACAGCAGGACGCCGGACGCGTCGTCCCACAGGGCCGCGTTGTAGGCCTCGAAGATGGCGCGCATGCTTTCGTAGTTGACCAGTTGCGCCTTGGCGCAGAAGTCCTCGAGCGAGGTCGCCGTGCCGAAGCGGTCCTCGATCGCGGCGCGGTAGGTGTCGGGGTCCTGACCGCCGCGGGTGCACCAGTCGTGGTGGAACCACACCGTCCCGATCGGCCAGGCCGGCTGGTCGTCCGCGAGGCTCCGCATGCTTTCCGCGACCGGCACGGTCGGCAGGCCGATCTCGGTGTGGAAGCCGTAGCTGCCGATCGAGTACGTGTCGCCGTCGAAGTAGCGGACCGGGTCGATCCAGGAGTACGGCCCGTGCCCGGTGACGACGCCGCCCGCCGAGTTGCCCTGGTACCACAGCTCGGGCTGCGCCCGCGCGAGCAGGGCGCGCAGCCCGGCGTCCATGGCCGCGGGCGGGTCGCTTTCGTTGGTGGCGCACCACACCGCGATCGACGGGTGGTGCCGGTAACGCACAACGGTGTCCGCGGCGATGGTCAGGAAAACGTCGTTGTCGGGCGGGAAGATCGCGTCTCCCGCCCAGAAGTCGTTCCACACCAGGATCCCGTTTTCGTCGCAGGCGGCGAAGAACTCTTCCCGGTTGCTGGAGCCGACCCAGTTGCGGATCATCGTGAAGTTCATGTCGCGGTGCAGTGCGACGGTGTCGGCCATGCGGTGCGGGAGCACGCGGCGCAGCAGCTCGTCGAAGCCCCAGTTGCCGCCCTTGGCGAACACGCGCACACCGTTGACGCTGATCTGCAGCGGGGTGCCGGCGTTGCTGACCTGCTTGACGTCGCGCCACGCGCTGCCGTCGTCGGACACCTGCACGGTGAACGTCAGCGCGTACGCGGTCTCCCAGGTGAGTACGACGCGGTCGAAAGCCGTCTGCGCGCCGAGGTCGACCTGGATCCACTGGTTGTCGGAGTACCCCGACGACCAGCGTGTGTCGTCGCGCCCGTCGACGGCGTTGGGCGCGGTGTCGTTCCCGTTGTCCTCCGACGACGCGGTCGCGGTCTTTCCCTGTGCCAGGTCGGGACCAGTACCGTCCACAACGGACAGGGTCCACAGTGAGATCCCGTACCCCGTCGCGCGCTTCCCGCCCTGGATCCGCACGTACCGCGCGGTGGTCCGGTCGAACTCGACCGTCTGCGGCGGGGAGTGGCCGGTGGCCGGGTCGACGACGATCGGCTGGGTCGCGGTGTAGCCGAACTGCCGCAGGCCCGTGCGTACCGTGCGGCGGTCGCTGACGCGGCCGTCGACGACGGCCGTCGTGACCAGCGGGTGCAGCTTCGCCTCGCCGTAACCGTTGGGCCACCACAGTTCCGGCCGGCGCAGCCGCAGCGCCGGGTCGGTCGCCGGGCTGAACGTGACGTCGGCCGAAGCGCCGCCCGCGAGGTCGACGCGGCGGCTGACCCGTGCGCCCGCCAGCTCACCGGTGACGGTGACCGCGCAGGCCACCGCCGAGGCGTTGCGCACCGGGACGACCACCGTCACCTCGGCGACCGAGGTGTCGGGGAGGTTCGGCAGCCTGGTGTCGACGCGGGGTTCACCGAGCACGACGTCACCGGTCGAGCGCAGCCGGACGTGGTTCCAGATGCCCGCGCCGCGGTCCCGGACGCCCGGCATCCAGTCCCAGCCGCTGATCGAGATGTAGCCCGGGAGGTCCTTCTGCTCGGCGTTGGAGTTCAGCGTCGACACGCCGTCCGGGCCCTTGTCGCCGGGGTTGCCCGGGTGCGGCATCGGGTCGATCCGCACGGCCAGCGCGTGCTCGCCGTGCCCGCGCAGGGCCGCGGTGACGTCGAAGGCGGCCCGCGCCACCGGGTGGGTCAGCGAGCCGGCGCGCGTCCCGTCGACCCAGACCTCCGCGTGGTGGTCGATGCCGTCGAACTCCAGCCAGACGCGGCGGCTCGCGTCGAACCCGTGGGGGAGCGTGAACTCGCGGCGGTACCACCAGCTGTGCCGCGACAGCGCTTCCGGCGCGCGCATGTTACCGAACCCGGCCGTCGGCTCGGGCAGCTTGCCCTGCTCGACCAGCGAGGTGTGCACGGTGCCGGGTACGGTCGCGGGCAGCCACGTCGAGGTGTCGACACCGGCGCGGGCGAGCGCGGGACCGTCGGCGGTCACGCGCGAGTCCATGGTCAGCGCCCAGCCCGATTCCAGTGCGACGGTGCCGTCGTCCGCGGTGACCAGCGCGGGCGCAGCGCGGGGGTGGTTTCCCCAGTCGGTCCACCCGGTGGCGGGCGGGCGCGGGTGGGCGGCGCGGCCGTAGACCTCGAAGGCGTTGACACCGAGCGGGTTCGCGTTCGCCTGCTGCTTCGCGGTGAGCCGCACCCACCGCGCGGTGACGGGCTGGTCCAGGGTGACCGCCACGCGGCCGCCCGGGCTGCCGGTGGCCTCGTGCACGGTCCGCCACGCGCGGCCGTCGGTGGAGACGTCCAGTCCGAACGCGACCGCGCTGCTGGAGAGCACCTCCCACCCGGTGGTGTCGAGGAACGGATTGATGCCCGGCGCCGGGACGAACGCCGGGTCGGTGGCGGTCGCCTCGAACACCAGCACCACGGACTCGACGGTGCACGGCGCCTGCAGGTCGACGGCGAGCCACTGCGGGTCGCCTCCGCCGGCGCGCCAGCCGGAGCCGCGGACGCCGGTCTCGGCCAGCCCGTCGACGGCGAACCAGGCCGGCGTCGGTGCGTACGCGGTCGACGACACCGACACCGGCCGGTAGCGCGCGAGGTCGGTCGCCGTCTCCTGTGCGCCGGCGGGTTCGGGCAGCGCGGCCGGGAGGCCCAGCCCTGCGAGCAGGACGGCGTTGGACTGGAGGAACCGGCGGCGGGAAACGTCGCTCACGAGGCGGAACTCCTTATCGGGAGAGCTGGAGGTCGACGAACCGGGGGCGGTTGTTGTCGATGTTCGCGTAGAGGTCGGCGAGGTTTTCGCTGTTGGTGTTGTAGGAGATGACGAGATGCCCGGGCGGGCTGATCTCCGGGTGCGCGGCGACGTTGTAGGTGTAGCGGCCGTTTCCGGCCTCTGGTGCGGTGTACACCGTCTCGCCGCCGGTGAACGGACCCACCGGGCTGCTCGCGTGGTAGGCGTGGATGGTGTCGGTCAGGCCCGAGTCGAACGTCGTGAGCAGGTATTCGCCGCCGACCGGCGTGACGCCGAAGGAGCTGCCGACGTTGCCGAGCAACCGCGCCGACGTCGCGGGGTCGGCGGACCAGCCGTTCGTGGTGCGGAACTGCCAGGGCCCGGCGAGCCGCCCGAGTGGGGCGCGGGCGAGGTGTAGGTACTTCGTGAAGCCGTCGCCTTCGACGCCGTAGATGTAGGTCCACGCGCCGTCGCGCATCAGCTCGGTGCCCCACTGGACGCCGCCGGCCGAGGGCAGGTCGGTGAGCTTCTCCAGCCGGAACGTGAACGGGTCGAGGGTTGCCAGTTTCGTGCGCGTCCAGGCGAAGTTGAACGGCGGCGGGTCGTCGGTCGGCGCCTGCTCGAACTCGATCACCTGCAGCTCGCCGCCGTCGACGATGCCGTCGCCGTTCCAGTACCAGTGGTCGTTGGGGGTGCCCGGGCTCTGCGGCGTGGGCCCGACGAGCGACTGCGGGTGCTTCGGCAGGCCGGGGGCGATGGTCGTCAGCAGGTGTTTGGCGTCCGGTGTGGACAGCACGGCGGAGTTGTGCGTGAACGGTGCCGACTCGGGCAGGCTGTCGTCGGCGCGCACCGGCCCGAAGAAGGTGTCGTTGAACAGCCACGCGACCAGTCCAGAGGGCAGCGGCGTCGAGTAGGTGCCGTCGGCCGCGGCCCAGCCGACGCCGGGGCGGCGGCCGAAGTCCTGCCAGCGCTGGGTGAGCGCGGTGTCGGCACGGGCGCCGACGATCCTCAGTGGACGGTCGGCTGCGGCGGCCGGTGCGGCGAGGGCGAGTGTGGTGGTGACGGCGGCGCACAGCGCAAGAGTGCGGCGAGGGAGCATGAGCCGGTCCTTTCCGTGGTCAGCGGTGCCCGAGCAGTTCGAGTTCGGCGACGGACGTCTTCGCGGCGCCCGGCGCGGCGGCGAGGTCGAGCCGGTAGTACCGGTAGGCGCCGCTCTTCGACGGCGTGAACACGCGGGTTTCGTTACGCCAGGCGAACTTCTGGTCCTGACGCCGGTCGAGCACGGTCCACTGGATACCGTCCGTCGAGCCGGACAGCGTCCACGACGCGGGGTCGGCCCCCTCGGCGCTTCCGGCGGTGACGGTGTACTGCTCGACCTGGTGCGCCGCCGGGAGTGTGAAGCCGACGCTCCCGCCGGTCGCGGGCAGGTCCGCCACGGTGGCGGACGTGTTGTCCACGACCGCGGCGGTCGTCGTGGTGCCCGGCGCGGCGAAGTCCGTCTGCGGATCGGCGTTCGCGGACGGGGGAGCGTCCTGGGGCCCGGTGCCCCAGAGCGACGGCCGCGGGCCCATCACGAAGTCGATCCGCCCGCCGCGCGCGAGGTCGTCGTGGTCGACCCAGGTGTGGCTCGTCGGGCGGCCGTTGACGAACATCGCCTGCACGTAGACGTTGCGTGCGGAGTTGCCGAACGCGGTGATGGTGAGCGTGCGGCCGTTCTCCAGGTGCAGGGTCGCCCTGTCGTAGAGCGGCGAGCCGACCGCGAAGGTCGGCGAGCCGCTCTGCAGCGGGTAGAAACCGAGGGCGTTCATGACGTAGAACGCCGACATCGAGCCGTTGTCCTCGTCGCCGGGGTAGCCCTGCCCGATCCCGCTGCCGGTGAACGACCGCGCCAGCATCGACCGGACGAGGCCGGCGGTCTTCGACGGCTGCCCGACGTAGTCGTACATGTACGGAACGTGCATCGAGGGCTGGTCGTTGTAGGCCCACTGACCGAACTGGTCGTCGCGGGCTTCGAACATCTCGTGGTACGGGCCGCCCCAGCCCCCGCCGTACTGTGCGGTCTCGGGTGTCGCGAAGAACTGGTCGAGCTTGCGGGCCAGCCCGGCGCGGCCGCCATAGAGGCCGGCGAGGCCGTCGCCGTCCTGTGGCACGGAGAACGCGTACGTCCAGCCGTCGCCTTCGGTGTAGTCGCCGGCGTTCCAGTCGAGCGGGTTGTACGTCCCGGGTGCGTGGGCCCACTCGCCCGTGGTGTTCTTCGGCTGGAAGAACCCGGTGCCGGGTTCGAAGATCTTGGCGTAGCCGGCGGAGCGGTCGAGGAAGTAGTGGTAGTTGGTCAGGTATTCGTCGCGCTTCGGGTCGTTCGGTTTCGCGGTGTCGTAGAGCTTGAGCGACATCTGCGCGATGCCGTAGTCGGCGATCCAGTCCTCCAGCGACACCGACGCGCTCGAGCCCGTTTCGGCCGGTGTGTAACCGAGAAATGTCGTGTGCTGGACGTCCGGTCGGCCAGTGAGGCCGGCCGAGGGCACCATCGCGTCCTTCACCGCGGCTTCGTAGGCCGAGGCGACATCGAAGTTCGTGACGCCGCGCAGGTAGGCGTCGGCGATCGCGACGTCGGAGCTGGTGCCGCTGAAGCCGAGGTAGCCGGGCGCGGTCCACTGGCCGAGCCAGCCACCGTCGCGGTACTGCTGCACGAACCCGTCGATCATCTGCCCGGTCAGGCTCGGGTAGAGCAGCGAGTTCAGCGACCACGCGCTGCGGTAGGTGTCCCAGAAACCCTCGTTGGCGTACGGGCGGCCCTGCTTCACGGAAGACCCGGTGGTTGTCGGCGTGTTCTGGCCGGCGCTGGGGGAGTAGGGGCTGGCGTAGCGGTAGTCGGGGCGCTGGGCGCTGCCGGTGTTCTCGGCCAGCTCGTTCGGGTAGAGGTTGAGCCGGTAGAGGCTCGAGTAGAGCGTGGTCAGCTGATCCTCGGTCGCACCGTCGACGGTGATCACGCCGAGCTGCTTGTCCCAGGTCCGCTGGGCATCGGCGCGGACCTGGTCGAAGCCGCGGGTGCCGACCTCCAGCTCGAGGTTGTGCTTGGCCTGCTCGACGCTGAGGAACGACGTCGCGATCCGCATGGTCAAGGTTCGATCGGCGCCGAGTCCGAAGCCCGCGTAGGCCGCGGCACCGCCGCCTCCGGTCAGCGGCCCGGATGCGGTCATCGGGTGGTCGAAGGTCGCGTAGACGAACATCCGCGGCGCGCCCCAGAAGCCGCTGACGTCGGAGAACCCGGTGACCACCCCGGCCGCGCGGTCGACGGTGACGCCCGAGCGGCCGTCGACGTTGTCGAAGATCAGGCTGTCGCCGCCGGCGGGGAAGCGGAACCGGAAGACGGCGGCGTGGTCGGTGGGGGTCACCTCGGTGCTGAGGCCGTTGTCGAAGGTGACGCCGTAGCGGTCGGGGCGAGCCGACTCGGCGCTGTGATCGAAGGTGAGGGCCCGCCCCGCGCGGTCGGCGTTCGCCGGGATGTCCGAAGTGGACGGCATGACCTGGAACGTCTGGTGGTCGCCGACCCACGGGCTGGGCTCGTGGCTGACCGCAAATGCTTGCAGGGCGGGCCGTCCGGCCGGGGTGTTGTCGCGGGAGTACTGGTAGAGCGTGCCGGTGGAGGACGCGTCGGTCATCGGCGTCCAGAAGTTGAAGCCGTGCGGTAGCGCGGTGGCCGGGATGGTGGCGCCGCGCGAGTAATCGCCGGAGGAGTTGGTGCCGCGGGTGGTCACGGCGCACTCGGTGACGTGCCGGTCGGCGCACGACCCGGGCGGACCGTCCTCGATGGCGAGGTCGTCGATCCAGCCGGCGAAGTGCGCGCGGTCGCCCGGTCCGGCCCAGGTGAGCTGGATCCGCGCGACGGTCTTGCCTGCCGCGAAGGCGCCGAGGTCGGCGGTCACCTGGTTCCACTGTCCGGTGTGGAGGGTTTTCGCCGCACCCTGTGCCTGCGCGGTGAGCCGGACGCCGTTCTGGTCGGTGAACGGCAGGCCGCTGAGCTTCGAGCCGTCGGTGAACTGGAGGTCCACGGCGGCGTAGGTACTCGGGTAGGTGGTGTCGTTTCCGGTGAACTCGGGGAAGATGACGTACGACAGTCGCGTGGTGCGTCGCACCGGCACCTGGACGTCGTAGAGCCGGTCGGTGACGGTCCCGCCGGCGCCGGTTTGCCAGCCCTCGTAATGCAGGGAATGCGTGCCGCTGAAGCCCTGGTGCGGTTTGACGGTCGGGCCGGCCGCGGGACCGTCGCCGAGTTCCGCGGTCATCCCGGGAGTGCCGCCTGCGCCGCCCAAAGCGATTTCGGCGAGCTGGAGGCTGGTGTCGCCGTGGTTGGCCGAAACGTCGAGCCGGTAGTGGCGGTACGCGCCCGGGTGCGCGACGGCGAAGACCCGGGTCTGGCCCCGTTGGCTGAAGTCCTGGTCGCGCCGGTCGTCGACGGCCTGCCAGTGCGTCCCGTCGGCCGAGCCTTGCAGGCTCCAGGTCCGCGGGTCGCTTGCCGGGTTGTCCCGGGCCGAGGTCAGGGTGTAAGTGACGACGGCAGTCGTGGCCTTCAGCGCCAAGGTCAGGGTGCCCCGGGTGGCGGGCACCTGCCAGCCGGTGGCGGGGTCGTGGTCGACCGCGGCTGCGGGCGTGGTCCCGTCGCCCGTCGCCGCTGCCGGGTCGGCTGCCGCGGGCAGCGACGCGCCCGCGACCACGTCGTGCGCGCCCGGTTCGGGAGTGCTTTCCCAGGACAACGCGGGATCTCCGGTCTCGAACGACGTCCGGAAGGACGACTCGGCCGCGTCGGCCGGTGTCGGGGCGAGCATGCTCGAGACGATCGTGGCCGCCGCGGTGACGGCCAGCAGGCGGTGGCGGGCAACGGCCACGGCGGGCTCCTCGGTGGATCGGCCCGGCGAGTCGGCCCGCTGGGGTGACAACGTTGGCATCGACAGTCAGTGTCAGATGCGCTTGTCAGCGTTGTCAACGTTCCGAGCAGGACAGAAACCCGGCCAACGAGAAATCAGGAAGGCCTGCCGGACCGGCTGGGAAGAGCCGGTCAGCGCAGGGCTACGCCGAGACCTTCTCCTGAGCCGCGGGGGATGAGCGTGGTCGGCAGGACCAGTTGCCGCGGGCGTGACCGTTCGCCGTCGAGGCGGGCGAACAACAGCCGCGCGGCCTCGCCGCCCAGCTCCCGGACGTCCTGGGCGACCACGGTGACGCCGAGGACCTCGGCCAGTTCGGAGTCGTCGAAGGCGACCAACGCCGTCCTCGGCGCGCGGGATGTCGCGATGGCCCGGGCCACCCCGCCGACGAGCCGGGGGTTGTCGGCGAAGATCGCGGTAGGGGCGGTGCCGGCGGCGAGCAGTTCGGCGGTCACCCGGAACGCCGCGGCCGAGTCGGTCGCGTCGGTGCGGACGGCGTGCGGCTCGAGTCCGGCCGCACCCAGTTCGGCGCGAAAGCCTCGCAGGCGTTCGGCCGCTGTGTGGACCGCGGGGGAGTGACCCACGTAGGCGATGGCGGTGTGCCCCTGCCCGAGCAGGTGCCGCACCGCCTGCGCGGCTCCGTCCGCGTGCCCGGCCAGGACGCAGTCCACTGGCAGCCGTCGCGGTGGCCGGTCGGCGAAGACGATTCGGGTCCCGATGTCGAGGTAGGGGCGCAGGTGCTCGTGCTCGTGGTCGGCTGAGACGACCACGAGCCCATCGAGCCGGCGTTCGACGAACGAGGTCAGCAGCGCGCGTTCACGGGCGGGATCCTCACCCGAACCGGCCACGAGCGTGGTGAACGACCGCGCGGTGCTGACTTCTTCGATGGCGCTGATCATCGCCGCGTAGAAGGGGTCGGCGAGGTCCGCGGCGAGGACCCCGATACCGCCGCCGGTCCGGTCGGTCCGGCGCAAGCCCACGGCATACCCGTTGGGCCGGAATCCGAGACGGCGGATTTCGGCTTGGACTCGTCTGCGGACGTCGTCGCTGATGAAAGGGTAGTTGTGCACGACCCTGGAGACGGTCTTCACGCTGACCGCCGCCGCCGTCGCGACGTCGCGCATCGTCGGCCGCCCGGTGGGTGCGGGACCCCGGCGGCCGGTCTCCTTCGGCGCGTCGGCCATC
This sequence comes from Amycolatopsis bartoniae, assembly GCF_014191255.1. Lineage (GTDB taxonomy): Bacteria > Actinomycetota > Actinomycetes > Mycobacteriales > Pseudonocardiaceae > Amycolatopsis_E > Amycolatopsis_E bartoniae. Next base: position 133,292 of record NZ_JACHWH010000011.1, on the reverse strand, counting down.
GTCGGACGGTACCGCAACGACCGGCGCGGTGATTCCGCACCGAGGAGCGGGCAGGCTCAGGATGATCTCCGCGTATCGCTGCTGGCGGAACCGGTTCTCGAAAACGGTGTCGATCTCGGCGATTTCCTTGTTGAGAGCGATCACCGCGCCGGCCAGCCGGATGACCATGACGGCAGCGAGCCGTTGGCCGGGCAAGGCCGCGTGTTGCGCTGCGCCGGCCCCGATCGCGATTGCGGCGACAGCAGCTGAGTTGCGGACTTTCCGGTTGCGCAGCCACGTTTCGAGCCGAACCTACCCGATCCGTCGCAGCGCGTCAGGCGTCTGGTAGCCGGTGGCGGAGATGGCTTCCTGCGGTGCGGCGGCCGCGGTCCACCCGCCCAAGGGGTGGGGCATGCCGCCGGAGGTCGTGGCCCCGATTCCTGCGCCGCAGCTCTTCGCTGTGCGGCGGTTCGTCGTGGCTCAGCAGTTCAACCTCAGCGGAGTCGACGGTGTGAATGAAACGGCGACGGCCGTGTACCGAATGGGGCAGGGACGATGACGACTCGGATCGCGACCGACTAACATTGGTGTGGCGAGAGAAGGAAGTCAGGCCCGCTTGACTGGATGGTGTTTAGAGCGTGTCTCGTTTGGATCTTGTCGGTGATGCTGGGATGATCTTGTGTCGTGATTGACTCGCTGTCGCAACGGTTGGTGCCCGACGAGTTGTGGGCGTTGGTGGAGCCCTTGATTCCGTCGGCGAAGTAGCGTCCGCAGGGTGGTGGGCGCTCCCGTACGGATCCGCGGGCGGTATTCACGGCGATCGTGTTCGTGTTGACCAGCGGCTGCGCCTGGCGGCACCTGCCACCGTCGTTCGGGGTGACCGTTCCCACGGCACATCGGACCTTCGCCGAATGGACCGAGGCCGGACTGTGGCGACAGATATACCACGCGGTGCTGGACGAACTCGGCAGCCAGGGCCTCATCGACTGGTCCCGCGCGGTCCTCGACGGAGCCTCCATCAGGGCCAAAAAAGGGGCGGGCTGACCGGACCGAACCCGGTTGATCGCGGCAAACCCGGCTCGAAGATCCACGCCCTGTCCGACCGGACCGGCCTGCCCCTGAGTATCGCCGTCTCCGCGGCCAACACCCACGACAGCCACGCACTCAAACCCCTGGTCAACGCGATCCCCGCCATCCGCTCCCGCCGGGGACCACGACGACGGAAACCGGCCAAGCTCCACGCCGACAAGGCATACGACATCCCCGCCCTGCGCGACTGGCTCCGCCAGCGCCGGATCATCCCGCGCATCGCCCGCAAAGGCATCGAATCAGGCGAGAAACTCGGCCGACACCGATGGGTCATCGAGAGAACGATCGCCTGGCTGACCGGCTACTACCGACTCGCCATCCGCTACGAAAGCAAACCCAGCCACTACCTCGCCTTCCTCACCCTCGGCGCAACCATCACCTGCTACAAGAAAATCGCCAAATGAGACGCGCTCTAAGCCGCGCTGACATGCGTCTACATGGCGATCAGGAGCCTGGACCCGACCGGCACAGGTCGCAAACGGTGGACGATGCGATGGAAGCCCGCGTTGAACGCGTTCGAAGATCGCCTTCGACGGCCGCCTGGCTGCTGGGCGCAAGTAGTTCCTTCAAACCCGAGTTACACCGCTTGTTTGACAGATCCGGGATGCGTTGCCCTGCCCGGGGTGAAGTCACGAAAAGCGGCACGATAGGACTCGACGTCCTCCCACAGGGCCACATTGACGTACAGGGAAGTGGTGTCGTTGAGGCCGGTGTTGCGGCGCAGGCGGGCCTGGATGAAGCCGGGCGCGGTGGTGATGTGGTCGATAGTACCGTGCCAGGTCTTGATGAACTCCTTCTCCTTGTCCGGCGGCACGGGAGAAGCGGTTGATGAGCGTGATGGGCATTGTCGGCCTTTTCTGGCGTTCAGGGCACGGTGATGACGATGCGGCCACGGACGTGGCCGGTCGCGTTCACGACGTGGGCGGCTGCCGTCTGCGTCAGGGGAAGGTTCGTGTGACGGGCAGGGTGAGCCGCCCGGCCTCGGCCAGGCGCGCGCCTTCGTGGAGGGCGCGGGTTTTGTCGTCCGAAGCCGGTGGACACGCGTGCGCCGTGCTCGGGGGCGCTTAAGTCGGCAATGGACACGACTCGGCACGGATCGCCGGTCAGGGCAACGAGTTCGGGGATCACCCCGGAGCCGGCGATATCCACGGTGGCGTCGATGCCGGTACGAGCCCGCGCGCGGACTCGCTCCACGTGGCCGGGACCGTAGGTGGCGGGGATGGCGCCGAGCGAGACCAGATAGTTCTGGTTGGACGGTCCAGCGACACCGATGACGGTGGTGCCTCGCTCGACGGCGAACTGGACGGCGGCGGATCCGACGCCGACACTGGCACCGTTGACCAGGATCACGGCAGCGATCTTGTCGGTGAGCTCGTTCAAGTTGTCAGATCCTCGTGCCGTGGTTCGCCCAGAAGGCCGCGGGGACGTCCTTTTTCAGTACCTTGCCGTTGGCGCTGCGAGGGAGGTGGTCGACGAAGAAGACCTGCTTGGGCGTGCGGACGGGGCCCAGCTGGGCGCGACAGAGGGCGATCAGCTCGGCCTCGTCGACGGTCATGCCGTTGTTGAGCTCCACCACCGCGGTGACCATCTCACCCCAGTCTTCGTGCGGGGCGCCAACCACCGCGCAGTCGCGGACGGCCGGGTGCCCCCACAGCACCTGCTCCACCTCGCCCGGGTAGACGTTGAAGCCGCCCGAGATGATCAGATCTCGTCTGCGGTCGGTCAGGCGCAGGAAGCCCTGCTCGTCGAGCAAGCCGAGGTCGCCAGTGTGCAGCCAGCCGTCGACGATGGTCTCGGCGGTCCGCTCGGGGTCCTTGTAGTAGCCCTTCATAAGCAGGTCGCCGCGGACGCAGACCTCCCCGGTCCGGCCCCGGCCGATGTCCTCGCCGGTCGCGGGGTCCTTGATTGCCACGGTGATCAGCGGGTATGGGCGTCCGCACGACGACAGTCGGGATGCCGGTGCGATGGTGCCGTCCACGAAGTGCTCGTCAGGGCGCAGAAAGCTGATCGCCGCCGGCGCCTCCATCTGGCCGTAACACTCGACGAAGACCGGGCCCAGCCGCTCGATGCCCAGGCGCAGCTTGTCCACCGACATCGGGGCCGCCGCATACATCAGGTAGCGCAGCGACCCGGTGTCCGCGAAGCGGTGCTCGAGGCGCTCGAGGATCCGGTAGATCACGGTGGGCGGCAGGAACAGCTCGGTGACCCCGTGCTCCTCGATAGCATCGAGGACGGCGTCGGCGTTGGCTCCGGGGATCACCACGACCGTCCCGCCGCGGGAGCTGGCCTGCAGGCTGAACAGTCCCGCGGTGTGGGTCATCGGGGCGGCGGCCAGGTTCACGACAGGGGCGTCGGCCGGGTAGGTCAGCGCCATCAGCTGGTGCGCCACCATGGTGGAGAAGCTGCGGTGGGTGTTCATCACACCCTTAGGCGTGCCGGTGGTACCGCCCGTCGGCGCGATTGCGACGACGTCGTCCATGTCGTAGGTGATCTCGGGAGTCGTCTCGGGCATCCCCGCCGTCCAGTCGGCGAGTACCGGGTCCTCGGTGCCCTCGCCGAGGGCAACCCAGGTGGTCACGTCGGGCAGCCGGGGCCGCAGCTGCGCCACCTGCTCGGTCAGTGCAGGGGCGTAGATGATGACCTCGACGTCGAGGCGGTCTAGGAGAACGACGTTGTCTTCGACCGGGTGGCTCGGGTTGAGCGGCACCCAGGTCGCGCCCGCCCGCCAGATACCCAGTACGCAGATCCAGGCCAGCGGGTCGTTGGGGGAGAGGACGGCGACCTTGGTCTCGGTGCGCACGCCGGTGCGGTGCAGCGAGTGTGCGATACGGCAGGACAGGGCGTACGCCTCGTCGAAGGTCCACACGCTGCCGACGCTGCGGTAGGCGATCCCGTGCGGGTTGAGTAGCCGCCCGCGGTCGAAGAAGTCGATGATGGCCATGGAGGGTCTCAGTCCTTTCCAAGGATGACGACCGATGTGACCGCCTCCTCGCCGCGATGGAACCCGCCGCCGTTCTCGGCGAGGGCGACACGTGCGCCGTCCACCTGACGGTCGGTCGCGCTGCCGCGCAGCTGCTCGGTCAGCTCGAAGATCTGCCCGAGGCCGCTCGCGCCGATGGGGTGGCCCTTGGACTCCAGGCCGCCGGAGGGGTTGATCGGGATCCGGCCGCCGAGCGTCGTCTCGCCGCGCGCGGCGGCCGGGCCGCCCTCGCCGGGAGGTATCAGGCCCAGCTGCTCGGTTTGAAGCACTTCGGCGAAGGCAGTGGCGTCGTGCACTTCAGCGACGTCGACATCGGAGGGCCCCAGCCCGGCTGCCGCGTACGCGCGGGTGGACACCCGCCCGCTCAGGTGCCCCTCGAACGTGGTGATGTCACGGTCGGTGCCCGTACCGACGACGGCGGCGAGCACTCGGACCGGCCTCTCGGCGCCGAGGCGGCGCAGCCCCGCCTTGTTGCAAAGCACGACCGCAGCGGCACCGTCGGTCAGTGGGGCGCACATCGGGACCGTCAGGGGGTGGGAGAGCTTGCGCGCGCCCAGCACCTGCTCGACGGTCATCAGCTTGCGGTAGTGCGCCCGCGGGTTGCCGACGGCGTGCGCGTGGTTCTTGGCCGAGACGGCGGCGATCTGCTCGGGAGTTGTTCCGTAGAGGCGCATGTGGTTGCGGGCCATGGCCGCGTAGATGTCCATGAAGATCGAGCGGCGGCCGAGGTCGGGCTCGTCGAGGTCGCCGCCGAGCTCCTTGAGCGTGCGTGCCAGGGCCTCGGGATCGGAGACGTCGTAGGCGGTGTCGAACACGGCCATCGATCGGTCGGGATTGTCGATGTGCATCTTCTCGACGCCGACGACGAGCGCGATGTCGCCGGCTTCGGCGCGGATGTGGTTGACTGCCAGGGCGAAGGCGCTAGCACCGGTGGCGCAGGCGTTCTCGACGTTGAACACCGGGATCCCCTGCAGGCCGGCCTCTCGCAGGGCGAGCTCTCCGCCGATCATGGCCTGGCCCTGAAGGAAGCCCTGGGTCGCTGAGCCGAAGAACGCGGCGTCGACATCGCTCAGGGCGGCACCGGCGTCGCGCGCCGCGTCCTCGATGGCCCAGCGGGCCAGGTCGTTGACTGACTTGTTCTTGTGGATCCCGAAGGGCGTCATACCGACGCCTGCGATCCAGACTGGGGTGCTCATCATGGTCACCTCTCTCGTTCTCTCGCGGTGGTGCGTGTCCGGGCGGCTCAGCGCAGCGGCTCGTGGGCCCGTCTTCGGCAGGGTCAGGTAGACCAGGCACCCGATCAGCGCCATGGCCGGGGCCGAATTCCAAACGATGGTGGGGTGTCTCGTAGGCCTCCACGAGACACCGCACCAGGATGGCAGTCTTAGAGCTCGCGCACGGCGTCCTCGAACTCGTCGAATACGGCGAGGATGCGGGGATCGGCGAACGGCAGCATCTGGGTGAACAGCGCGCCGGCGTGACCCCGGGTCCAGTCCACCCAGAAGAAGGTGTTCGACAGGCCCGCCCAGAAGAGGCTGCCCGCCGAACGGCCGCCGGGGGTGTCTTCGACGTTGTACATCCCAAGCAGGCTCCACTTCTTGGTGGTGCCGGGGAGGAACTCCACATCAAAGGTCGAGGCGGGATCGGTCGTCACCAGCCGGCCGACCGTCAGCTCGCCGATGTGGTTGTCTCGGGCCTCCTCGATCGTCTTCTGCGACAGGATCGTGACTCCGCCGAGGGTGCCGCCGTTCAACAGCATGCGCAGGACGGTCAGGTAGTCCTCCGGGGTGCTGTAGAGACCGCCGCCGCCCATGTAGAACTCGGGCTCCTGGTCGATCACGAGATCGATTGGCGTGGTGCCCCCGTCCTCGGTGCGGACGTTCATTGAGGCGAGTCGCTCGCGGCGCTCGCCAAGCACGAAGCCGGATCCGGTCAGCTGCAACGGCCCGAAGACGTTCTGCCGGAGGTAGTCCTCAAGGTTCAGCCCGCTAACGCGCTCCACAGCCTTGCCGACCCACTCCAGGTGGTGGCCGTAGTTCCATTCGGTGCCGGGATCGGCGACCAGCGGGTTAAACAGAGTCAGCTCGCGGCTGGCGACGATGGTCGGTACATCATGCTCACGGGTGTAGCGGTCGATCCGTTCGTTCCAGAAGTTGTAGGCGAAGCCGCCGGTGTGCGTGAGCAGCTGGCGCAGCGTGGGTTGGGACTTCGCCGGGCGCGCGATCTCCGCGCCGTCCGCGTCGTAGCCCTCCAGGACCTGCAGTTCGGTGAGCTCGGGGAGCACGGTCGCGATCGGGGCGTCGAGCGTAAGCGTGCCCTTCTCGACCTGCTGCAGGGCCGCGATGGCGGTAAGCAGCTTGGTCATCGACGCGATGTACACCACCGAGTCGGGGCTGAGCGGACCGTTTCCGCCGGTGCCGACGGCCCCCCGGTAGATGACCTCGTCGGCGGTCGCCGCGACCGCGACCACGCCCGGAGCGACGCCGTCCTTGACGGCGGCGGCGAGGAGAGCGTCAATGCGTTCCTTGGTGCTCATGGCAGGTCCTTCCAATGGTCGAGCTGGGCTTGCGCGGGTGCGGCGGGGATCGTCGGAACGGCGGTATACGGTCCGCGCACGACAGTGACGCCGGTGGGCCAGCCGATGGGTCGGTCATAGAGCACGGCTTCTCCCTGACGCGACAGCTCCGTCGAGCGGGCCAACCGGCCGGTGAATTAGCCTCCGTGCATGGCTCCGAGCCGTCTCCTTGGGCTTCGAAGGAGACGGCTCGGCGGTCGTCTCGAGACACGTTCCGGTCCGACCACTCGCTGGACGAGTTGGTCTAAGTCGCCTCTACCAGAGACGTGTGCCCGTACTCGCTCAGTCGGACGATCCGGCAAGCCAGGGCTCGAAGAAGTTGACTCTCACGTCGTCGGGCCGCCGGGAGAGGAGGTCGAAACCGGCGTAGACGGGGTCGCTCTTGTCGCGTCGGCCGAGGGCTTCGGGCACCCGTCCCGGGTCGTCGGCGGGCACTCGGAAGTTCTGCAGGTTGTCCCGGACGACGTGCCGATAGAAGATTTTCCATTCGCCGTCGCGCTTCTCGAACAGATCGAGATAGCGGCACTCAGTGAGCTGGTGGATGACCTCCTTCTCAGGCTCGACGCCGGGCTCGACGATCTCGTGGAGCACGTGCACGTGGCTCTCGACGAAGGCTCGCGAGCCCTTCAGCTCGATGATCGGGTTCGCGATGGAGTGCACCGTGGTGCGGGCATGCGGCAGGACTTCGGCGATGACCCAGTCGCTGAACGGGTGGGCCGGGCCGTTGGCGAACCAGTGGGTGTCGTAGGCGTCCTCGTGGTAGCAGGATTTCATGATCTCGGTGTCGAGTCGGTCCACGCCCCGGCAGTAGCGGTGCAGTACGTCTCGGATCGACTCCCGGTCGCGGAGCTCGGTGACCTCTGCCTCGAGTGCGGCGAGGCGTCCCTCGATGTCGGTCATGTGCTGTTTCTCCTTTCGGTGTGGGTCAGGCTCGGGGGCGCGGGGCGAGTGGCCAGGGATCGACGCCTGCGACGACCCGCTGTCTAGTGGTCCCGATCCCCGCGGCGGTCAGTTCGACGACGTCACCGGGGGCGAGCCAGCCAGGAAACGTGGGCGCGTCGGGTTCGAGCGCGTTGAAGTGTTCGATCAAGGTGCAGGTCGGGATCGTGCCGGTCGCGATCACGTCGCCCGGCTCGAGGGGGATGCCGCGGGAGGCGTAGGACAGCACCTCGCCGTAGGTCCAGTCCATCTTTCCGGTGGTGCCGCTGCCCACCAGTACGCCGTTGACCGAGGCCCTCACCTCGATGTCGAAAGGCGAATCGAAGGCGTGGTCGGGCAGCTCGTCCGGGGTCACCAGAAAGGGGCCGAGGGTGGTGCCCGCGTCTTTGCCCTTGGCCTGTCCGATGCCGAGCCCGCGGTCGAGTGCCTGCAGGTCGCGGGCGCTCCAGTCGCAGTAGAGCGTGTACCCGGCGATCAGCTCCTGGGCCTGGTGGGGTGCGAGGTCGCGGCCGGTGCCGCCGATCACGGCGGCGATCTCCAGCTCGAAGTCGAACCAGGTGCTCCCCGGGGCGATGGTCACGTCCTCGTAGGGGCCGACGACGCTGGCGGGTCCGGCGAAGTAGAACGCGGGGATGTCGTACCAGATGTCGGGTAGGTCCTCGGTGACGCCCCGTGCCGCCATGGCGTTGCGCATGTGCTGCAGGTAGCACAGGGAGTCCCGCATCGACGGAGGGCGAGGGATCGGGGCGAGGAGCCGCACGTCATTCAGCGCGACGGTGTCGGTGCTTCGGCCTGCGGCCTCGTCCAGAGTGGCGGGCAGTGTCCCCTGTCGCAGATGGTCGAGCAGGGTCTCGCCAGGCGGCAGGGCGTGGATTGTGCCGCCGTCGACGGCGCCGACTCGTTCTCCGGTCTCTGTCGCGAATGTGGCCCAGCGCATGTGTACCTCCGGTCGTGGGAATCGGGTGCGGCCCGTCAGGCCGCGCCGAGCCAGAGCCCGGCGAGTGGCTCCGGCGGTTCGGTCACAGGTGAGAAGCCGCTGGTGGATATGGCCAGCGTCTGCGGCTGTCGGGCGCTGTGGCGCGGCCACTCGCCCTTGGGTGGCCGGGGTCGTCCGTTCGCGGCGAATGCGGCCCATGTCGCCCGCATCTGCTCGGCGAGGGCGGCGTCGACCTCGCCGGCCAGGTGCTGGCCCGCCTCTGTGTCGCCGGTGTCGAACAGGTACGGCAGCTCGGCCCCGTGCACCGCGCCGATCGGTCGACCGTCGCGGATCGTGGGCTGGTCAAAGCGGTAGCAGAAGACGGGGGAATGGTCCGCCGCCGCGCGGGCAAGCGCGAACGCCGGGTAGCGCAGCGCCGCATCGCCCAGGACGGCGGCGGCGAGCCGTTCGTTCGGCGCCTGCGGGTAAAGCCGACGGTAGGTCGACTCGATGGCGGGGCCGAGCGGCCCGAAGCGCTCCAGAACGCCAGCGAGCAACCCTCGGGCCAGGGCAGGATCGTGTGCAGCCGCTGCGATCGCCGTCTCGAGGTGCAGAACGGCTTCGTCGCGTGTGTTGCCCACCAGCAGCGGTATCTCCGCGGCGGCGCCCTGGGCGAGCGCACTGAGCGGATCTTCCGGGAGCACGTCGCCGTCGATAACCGGGTTGAAAGCCATGGACGCTCCGCCGAAGAACTCTCGCATGGAGCCCGCAAAGGCCTCGTCGCTGAGCTGGGTCTGCGCGTCCAGCAGGCTGCTCAGGGGGACCGCGCGAAGCGCCCCGGGCGAGTCGCGGGGAATCCCGAGCCCGTCGGCCATCCGACGGGTCACCTCCACCGCGGAGTCCCACGACACCGCGTAGGGCGCACCCGGGGAGGCGATGACCGCCCTGTGCACCAGGCCGCGCGCATGCGGCGAGGCGAGCAGGCACGCCACGATCATCGCTCCCGCCGAGTGACCGGCCAGGGTGACGTTGTCGGGGTCTCCGCCGAAGGCGGTGATCTCCTCACGCACCCAACGCAGGGATGCGATGACATCGAGCAGAGCGGCGTTGGCCGAGCCTGCCGCGGAGGGCTCGGCCAACGCGGCGAATCCGAGCGCCCCGAGCCGGTAGTTGACGTTGACCTCGACCAGGCCGTGCCGGCTCAGCCCACCACCGCGGTAGAGGGGGTCGCCGCCGGACCCGAGGGCGAACCCGCCACCGTGGATCCACACGAACACCGGCAGCCCGGACCGGCCGGGGGAGGGAGTCCGCACCGACAGGGTGAGACAGTCCTCGCTTTGCGGCAGCCTGGAGCGGTAGACCTCGCCGACGACCGCGAACGTCTGCCGCTGGGGCGCCGCCGGCCCCGGTCCTGAGACCGGCCGGACGCCGGACCAGGGCAGTGGGGGCGCGGGCGGTGCGAACCTCAGCTTGCCGACCGGTGGGGCGGCGTACGGTATCGCGTCGAACAGATGGCTTCCGTCCGGTTCGAGGAGTCCCGTCAGCTTCCCGGAACCGGTCGTGAGGACGCTCGCGCCGAGGGCCGTCATGATTGCGGCTCCGTCAGGACATTGGCGCGGAGCAGGCCCTTGCGGACCTTCCCGACCGACGTGCGGGGCAGCGCGTCGACGAACTCCACGACCGAGGGCACCTTGAACGACGCGAGATGTGTTCGGCAGTGCTCGAGCAGCTCGGCCTCGGTGACCGCATGTCCCGGTCGTAAGGCTACGACCACCTTGAACGCTTCGTCGAGCATGTCGTCCGGAATGCCGACGGCCGCGGACTCGGCGACGGCGGGATGCGTCTCGACCACCCGTTCCACCTCGGCGGCGGCGACGACCTCCCCGCCACGCTTGATCACGTCTCGCGCGCGGTCGTGGAACCGGAGGAACCCGTGCTGTTCCACACGCACGATGTCACCGGTATGCAGCCAGCCGTCGCGGATCATCGCTTTCGTGGCCTCGGGGTTGTCGTGGTAGCCCGCCATCAGCGTGATTCCCGGCTCGCCGCCGACGAGCAACTCGCCCACCTCGCCCACAGCGGCGTCGACACCGTCTCCGGTCACCACGCGCAAGCGGCTCCCGCTCAGCGGCGCCCCTATCGTCGCGTTGTCCCTGCGCCGGTCGAGCGGATTCATTGTCGGAGGCGCGATGGTCTCGGTCATCCCGTACATCTGCAGCAGCCCAGTCGCGTAGCGCTCCTCGAACTCCTTGAGCTCGTCGGGAGTGAGATTCTGCGCGAAACACACCTCGCGCAGATCGTTGTCCGCGTCGGCCGGGTCTCGGGGCTGAGAGAGGATCATGCGCATGGGTGCGGCGAAGAGGCTGCCCAGGGTCGCTTTGTGGCGGCGCGCCTGCGCCGCCCAGCGAGACGCCGAGAACCTTTCCATCACCGCGGCTGAGGCTCCGGTGACCAGGCTCGACATCACCGAGTAGTACTGGGCGTTGGCGTGGAAGACGGGCAGCACCACGAGCCATCGGTCCGCGGGCCGCATCCGCAGGTTTTCGGCGATCACCGTGCCGGCGTGCAGGTAGTTGGCGTGAGTGACGACCACTCCCTTCGGGCGGCTGGTGCTCCCTGACGTGTACATGATCGACAGTGGGTTCCGCGGGTCGACAGGCTCAGCGGTGACCTCGTCGCCGGAGCGTCCGTCGAAGTCGGCGCCGGTGCGGATGATCGGGACACCCGCGAGAGTCGCAGTCTCCGCGAGATCGTCGGCGTCCTGTTCCAGGACGACCATCCGGCAGTCCGCATGTCCCAGGACGAAGTCCAGCTCGTCGGGGGTGCTACCCGGATTCACCGGAACGATGACCGAACCGCTCAACGCAGCCCCGAACCAGCAGGCGAAGAACTCGGGGCGGTTGCGGGTGGCGATCGCGAAGCGTTCACCACCCCGGACGCCGGCCCCGGCGAGCACGGACTGCCCCCGGCGGGCGAGCGCGACCGTCTCGGCGTAGGTGTAGGTCGTTGTTGAGCCGTCGCTCTCGAACAGCAGGAAAGGGGCGTCGGGAGTTCGTTCGGCCTGGTCGAGCAGGACGGCGCCGAGCCCGCGGTCGCCGAAAGGCAGTATCGTCACAGCGCGCTCCTACCGGTTCCGGTTGCGCTCGCGGGCAGCGACCCGGCCGGCGAACTCGTGCGCGTTGCCGTTGGAGGACCAGTGGCAGTCAGTCGCGTCGGGGTGGCAGCAGGACTTGAACAGCTCGATGTCGGCTCGGTCGGCGCCACGGGCGTAGCGATGGAGCACATCCCGGAGCGACTCCTTGGCCGCCAGAACGTCGAGCTTGCGCACGACGGTGCTCGACTGCTGTGTTGACACTGTCGTGGAATCGACAGTCGTCATCGAGGGCCTCCTTATGGATCAGGGGGATTCGCGTGGGTCAGGCGTCGGCGAGAGGCTTGCGGTAGGTCTCTCGCAGCGCCAGGGCCGACAGCAGGGAGATGACGCCCGCGCCCACGATGAAGTAACCCGGCACGATCGGGTTGCGGGTGGCGGCGGTCAGCCACGTCATCAACAACGGGGTGCCGCCGCCGAAGACCATGTTGGCGAAGGTGTAGATGATCGAGACGCCGCCGTAACGCACGACGGTCGGAAACATCTCGGAGGAGAACACGGCCAGCTGGGAGTTCAGCGGTGCCGCGGCCACGGCGAACAGCACGAACGCGGTCAGCGCCAGCCCGAAGCTGTGCTGGTTGAGCAACCAGAAGCATGGGTAGCCGACGACGATCTGGGCGGTCGCACCGCCGATGAGCATCGGCCTGCGTCCGACGGAGTCGGACAGCCTGCCCATGATCGGCAGCAACGCCACATAGACCAGCAGGCTGATCACGGTGAGCGTCAGAGCCTCGCGCAGTGTGGTGGTCTTGGTGACCGCGAGGTAGGACGGCACGTAGACATAGAAGATGTAGGTGGGCAGGGACGACGCGACCAGCACGCCGAGCCCCACGACGATCTCCCTCGGATACGTGCGGATCACGAACAGGATCGGGGTCCGCACGTCCTTCCGCTCGGACTTCACCGCCTCGAAGTGGGGCGTCTCCTCCAGCCGGAGGCGCAGGTAGAGCCCGATGAAACCGAGGGGCAGCGCCACCAGGAATGGGATCCGCCAGCCCCAGCTCGACATCTGCTCCGGGCTCAAGATCGACGAGACCGCGGCCCCGACGATCGCTCCGAAGGCCAGGCCGGCGCCGAAGCCCACGGTGATCCAGGATCCGTAGAGGCCACGCCGGTTCGGTGGCGCGTACTCGACGACGAATGAGGCGGCCCCACCGAATTCACCGCCGGCGGAGAAGCCCTGAATGAGGCGAAGCGCGACCAGCAGGACCGCGGCGAGGGGTCCGGCAGCGGCGTAGGTCGGCAGCAGTCCGATCAGGAACGAGGCCCCCGACATCACCAGGATCACCGCGGACAGGGTGATTCGGCGGCCGATGCGGTCGCCGAGGTTGCCGAACACCAGCGCGCCGATCGGGCGGGCGACGAACGCGGCGCCGTAGACGGCGAAGGCCGTGAGCAGCGAGGTCGTAGGATCCGCGGCGGGGAAGAAGAGCGGTCCGATCACTGCGGCGAGTGAGCCGTAGACGAAGAAGTCGTACCACTCGACGAAGTTGCCGGCGACTGCACCGACGGTCGCCCGTCGCTGCACCGCCCGGTTGTGAGTCGCCGTGCTGAGAACGGCTGGTGGGGTCGATGGCGAAGAAGCGTCCACGACGATGCCTCCTGTCCACCACGATGTGGGCGGTTCGACTGGATGTGCCGCAGACTCCCCGGATTGCTCCGGGTACGGCGCGATGGCTGTCACTCTGCTCTCGGCAGGGGGGCGACGACAACGGCCCGTCGGCCAAACAGTCAGCCCGCCGAATTGTCCGCGCGAACAAACGCCAAACGATGAACCGCCTGTTGAGTGCTAGAATTCGTCTTCGATTGGGCGTCGCGACCAAGTCGTATCCACAGTCGCCCCCTGAGGCTGCCCTCGGCACACGACCGGCAGGAGAGGCGCATCGAGTGCAGGACCCAGACAACACGGCCTTGCTGAACCCCGTCTTGGAGCGGGTGCTGCACACGATGTCCGACCACGCCGCGGCTATCGCAGCGGAAACAGCGGACGCTGTCCATCGCAGGATCGCGGACTACCGGCTGGTCCCCCACGAGTCACTCGTGCAGTCGGCTCTGCGCAACCACGCGCGCGTCGCCAGGGCTTTGCGTGAGGGCAGGGGACCGGGCGAGGACGACATGATCGAGGAGGCCTGGATCGTCCGCGAGCGTGTCCGCTCGGGAGTGCCGATCGAGAACGCGCTGCACGCCTACCGACTGTCCATCAGCATCTTGCGCACCTACTTCACGCGGTGGGCCGTGGAGTTCGGGTTGGACAGCGGCGAGACTCTGCGTGGTGTGAATGCACTGTGGGAAGTGACGGATGTCGTGACGTTGCGGCTGGCCGCGGTGCATCGCGACGAGGAACTCAACCTCGCTCGCCATGACGAGCGGCAGCGGTTCAACTTCCTCCACGCCCTGCTCACCGGTGCCACCGGGCCAAATCACCACGCCCTGTGCGCTACATACGGACTTCCGGTCGGCATCTCCTACGTCACCTTGCGCGCCCGGGCCACCGCGGAGCAGGGGCTGCGCACCATGACCGAACTCGTGGCCAGGACGACTCGCCGTGCGCCCTCCTTGATCGGCATCTTCGAGGGGGACGTCGCCGGTGTCGTCGCGACTCCGCCCGTGATTCCCGAGCGGCTGGCGGTGGCTGTCGGTCCGGCCGTCGATCTCGCCGACCTCCCGATCTCCTTCCGGTGCGCCAGCCAGGTCCTCGACGTGGGGCTGGCTTTTGGTATGTCGGGTTTGTTGACAGCGGAGAGGCTGTCTCTTCGGCTGGCCGTGGCATCAGCCGACGACGTCGGTGCGTTGCTGGTGGAGCGCTACATAGCGCCCACGGAGTCCGAAACAGACGGAGGCAAGCAGCTGCGGGAATCGGTCAGGGCCTATCTCGCGGCGAACCGCAACGTGCGCGACGCCGCGACGCGACTCTGCGTGCACCCGAACACGCTGCGCTACCGGCTTCGCAAGTTCGAGACGATGACTGGGCGCGACCTGAGCCTCGACGCGGTCGCGTTCGAAGCGTGGTGGGCTCTGCAACGGTGGTCGTGGGAAGCCGGATCAAAAGATCCGCGAGGGTGAGGCGTCGTGGACCGTCGATCGCGACTTCGGCGACGCCGTCCTCGGCGAATCTCCCGAACTGCGACAGATCGCCAAGGCCAACCGGGTATTCCTGCACCGCATGGTCCGGTATCGCATCGGGAAGGGCATCGCCCCAGTCCATCGAGAACGGATCGGGCTTGCCGACGATGCGGCACGCACACGAGGTCGCCGACGAAGTCAAGCCTAGGGTGCCCGCGTGGTCTACGCCGACTACGACCCGATCGCGGTCGCGCGCTCCCGCGACTTGCTCGAAGAACACGGAGACACCCGCCGCCACGCGGCGATCGACTTGCAGGCCGTCGCCGATCAGTGCTGGGCCGGAGTCGTTGACCAAGCTTGCACCAGAGCAGTCAAGTTGTCCGCCGAGGCAAACGCAGAGTAGGCGGATGGCGGCCCCGCCGTATCCTCCCTACGCCGAACCCCCGGGATCTTGGGACTGCTTCAAGATCGGTGTTTCTGGCCCGACACGCCGGGCTGAGGTTCGGCGGGGATGGGCACTGTGAGTGATTCCCAATGATGTTGTCAAGCGGTAAGTGGCGCGGGTTCGGCGTGGTATTGCGTGTTGTCACGCAGCATGGCCCAGAGCACGTTGAGTCGTCGGCGCGCGAGCGCGATGACGGCTTGGGTGTGCCGTTTCCCTTCGGCTCTCTTGCGGTCGTAGTAGGCTTTCGACGCGGCGCACCAGCGGATGCTGGCCAGTGCCGAGAGGTAGAAGGCGCGCAGCAGACGCCGGTCGTAGCGTCGTGGTCGGCGCAGGTTGCCGCTGATGCGTCCAGAATCGTGGGGTGCGGGCGCGAGCCCGGCGACGCCCGCGAGACGGTTGGCGGTGCCGAACGGGGTCATGTCGCCGCCGGTTGAGGCAAGGAACTCGGCACCGAGCAATGGGCCGAATCCGGGCAGGCTCAAGATGATCTCGGCGTGTCGGTGCTGGCGGAACCGACTCTCGATCAGGGTGTCGATCTCGGCGATTTCCTCGTTGAGAGCGATCACCGCCTTCGCCAGCCTGATGACCATATCAGCAGCGAGCCGTTGGCCGGGCAACGTCGTGTGTTGTGCTGCCGCAGCCTCGATCGCGGTTGCCGCGACGGCCGCAGCGTTGCGGACTTTCCTGTTGCGTAGCCACGTTTCCAGTCGGGAGTGCCCGATCCGCCGCAGCGCTTCGGGCGTTTGATAGCCGGTCAGCAAAGTGAGCGCGGCTTTGCTGGCGCTGTAATCGAAAGCTCGCTCAAGAGCGGGGAAGTATTCGAGCAGTTGCGTTCGCAGCCGGTTGATCGTTCGGGTGCGGTCGCAGATCAGGTCGGTGCGGCGAGCGGTCAGGATCCGCAGGTCGACACTGATGTCATCGCCTGGCCTCAACGGTTGCAAGTCGCGGCGCATGCGGGCCTGGTCGGCGATGATCGCGGCGTCCTTGGCATCGGTCTTGCCGTCTCCGCGGTAACTGGCTGCCGCGTGGTAGACGGTGCGGCCGGGAATGTAGAGCAGGCGCTGATCGTGGTTGACCAGCAGTGCCAGCAGCAGCGCTGCGCCTCCGCTGTTGAGATCGATCGCCCAGGTTGTGGCGTCGTCGCCGGCGAGTTCGGCGACGTTGGCGATGAGTTCCAGCAGCGCCGTCTCGTCGTTGGCGACTCGCCGGGACAGCCGTCGTTTCCCGTCGGCGTCCAGCACGACGCAATGGTGATGTGATTTGCCTGCGTCGATTCCGGCCCACAGTTCGGGCACGGTCACCTCCAGCTCGAATGATGTCGCGGTCACGGCCCAACAGACGACCTCGCCGTCGCGTCCTTACACAGCGATCCACGTCGCGCATCCCAATGAGCGGTCGAGTCGTCGCGGGGTGCCGGGCGGCCAATCACTCAAGGCCATCGGCGGCGGTGACATCAAAGCCATACCCGGCACCCTGGGTGCCGGAGAGCATATGGGCTGCTCCGGGACACCTACCGATCACGGTAAGGATGACATCTGACCCTATGGATCCCGGTAAGAGTGGGAAGAAGCCGGCGCGGCAACGGTCGCCGGAGCAGGCCGCTGCGGCGGGGATGGTGGCCGAGGCGAAGGCCCGTGGGCTGGAGCTGACCGGTCCTGATGGGCTGTTGAAGCTGTTCAACAAGAAGGTGCTGGAAACGGCGCTGAACGAGGAGATGACCGAGCATCTCGGACATGAGAAGAATCGACTCGGTGTACGCCGCCGTGTTCATCGACGCGATCGTGGTCAAGGTGCGTGACGGGCAGGTCGCCAACGGGCCCGTCTACGGCGCGATCGGAGTCACTGTGGACGGCCATAAGGACGTGCTGGGTCTGTGGATGGGTGCCGGTGGCGAGGGGGCGAAGTTCTGGATGAGTGTGCTGGTCGAGTTGAAGAACCGCGGCGTCACCGACGTGTTCTTCCTCGTCTGCGACGGTCTGGAAGGGCTCCCCGAGGTTGTCTCGAACGTCTGGCCGAGCACGCTGGTCCACACCTGCATTGTCCACCTTGTTCGCAATACGTTCCGGCTCGTCGCGCGGCAGCACTGGACGCACTCAAGCGTGATGTAAGACTGATCTACACCTCAGCCAGTCCCGACGCTGAACTTGCGGAGAAATGGGGACGCAAGTATCCGGCACTGATCAGGTTGTGGCGAAACGCGTGGGAGGAGTTCATTCCCTTCCTCGACTACGACGTCGAGATTCGTCGCATGATCTGTTCCACCAACGCGATCGAGTTGCTGAATGCCCGCTACCGCCGTGCCGTGCGGGCACGCGGCCATTTCCCCACCGAACAGGCAGCGTTGAAATGCCTGTATCTTGTGACCCGCAGCCTGGATCCGAGCGGGACAGGACGCGCCCGATGGACAATGCGCTGGAAACCCGTGATCAACGCGTTCGCCATCACCTTCGGTGATCGCTGGCCGACCGCCGAAACCTACTGATCAACGACGCCAGAAACACCGTTCGTGAGATAGACCCGGTCATGACGTTGGTGTCGGCTGACGGAGCCTGAGACGAGGGACGGGTCTTTCGTAACGCTCCGTTGTCGGTCGGGGGCCGTCGCCGGCTCGTCGCGCGTTGCCAGACTTGCCCCATCGCCCGCGTCGCCGCCGAGATGGGCATCTCCCCGCCAATGCGCATCGAAGTGGGTCAACCGCTGGCGCCGCCACGGCGAGACCGACCTGCTCGACCATCCGAGTGTCCCGCACCACCAGCCCACCGCTACGCCCCGCCGAGGTCGTGGCTCGGATCGAGCAGGTACGCCGGCGACGGAAGTACTCCGCCAGCCGGATCACCACCGAGCTGATCGCCGAGGGCATCACCATCTCGGTGCGGACCGTCGGGCGGCGGCTGGCGGATCCACGGCAAAGACAGCCACCACGCGCCGGCGCGGCCGGCGCCGCCGACTCGAGACCCGGACACGTCCACCTAGATGCGCAGCGCCCGCCCGCCGATGGCGTAAAGTCATGCACCGCTGGTCGGGGCAGCCATCGTCACCATCTATAAGCTAGAGAGGGAGAACACGTCGGTGCGCCTGCTGTCCGCCCACATCACCAAGTTCAAGAGCATCACGGACTCCACCGAGTTCGCGATCAACGGAGACGTCACTGCCCTGGTCGGAAAGAACGAGTCCGGCAAAACAGCTGGACTCGAAGCGCTCTACCGCCTCAACCCCCTACCCAGTGGCCACCCGACCGACTTCGACGAGCTGCGGGACTACCCGCGCCGCTTCCGGGCCCGGGATAAGGCCACCATCTCCAAGGCCGAGCCGGTCAAGGTCACATTCCAGCTGGAACAGGCCGACATTGACGCCGTCACCGAGCAGTTCGGTCCCGACGCGCTCACGTCCGACAAGCTGTATGTCAAGCGCAAGTACAACAACAACTCGACCTGGTACGAGGACTCGCGGACCACCAATGGCCTGGGTGCCGCACGGCACCTCGTTACGAAGGCGGGCCTCGACGTCAGCCGCTACGGCGTCCCTACCACCGTCGCTCAGCTCGTCGCCGCGCTGCGCGCGGATGAAGGCGCCGAGGCCGCGGTGCAGTTGGCCGCCGAGCTGGACGAGCGCGACCTCGACGCAGAGATCAGGAACGTCTTACACCGGCGGCTGCCGAAGTTTCAGTACTTCGACGAGTACAACGTGCTCCCTGGCAGCGTGTCGATCGAGCGGCTGCAGAAGGTGGCCGAGGACGAGCTCGACGCGGAGGAGCGCACCGCCCTGTCGTTGCTGCGGCTGGCCGGCGTCGAGTCTGACGAGTTCACCGAGGACTCTTACGAAAGCCGCAAGGCCGCGCTCGAGGCTGCGGCGAACGAGCTGACCGACCAGCTCTTTGAGTACTGGACACAGAACCCGGACCTGTCCGTTGAGCTCGACATCGAATTCAAGCCGAAACCGACGCCGCAGGCCCCGCAGTACACCGAGCCGTGGCTCCACATCCGGATCAAGAACGGCAAACACCGGGTCACCCTCGGTATGGCCGGTAGGTCGAAGGGCTTCATCTGGTTCTTCTCGTTCCTGGCCGCCTTCTCCGAGTACACCGGCAACCCTGAGCGCCGGATCATCCTGCTCGACGAGCCGGGCCTGAACCTGCACGCCAAAGCCCAGGCCGACCTGCTGCGCTACATCGATGAGCAGCTCGCCCCGCACCACCAAGTCATCTACAGCACCCACTCGCTGTTCATGATCCAGCCGACCAAGCTCGAGCGCTGCCGGACCGTGGAAGACATCAACAACGACGGGACCAAGATCAGCCAGGACATCTGGAAAGCACGCCCCGAAACCGTCTTCCCGCTGCTCGGCGCGCTCGGTGTCGACATGACCCAGACGTTGGTGATCGGTCCGCACCAACTGCTGGTCGAAGGCCCCTCCGACGTCGTCTACCTGACCGTCATGAGCGACGTGATCCGTCGCGCGGGCGGCACCCCGCTCGACCCACGCTGGACCATCACCCCAGTCGGCGGGCTGGATAAAGTACCGGCGTTCGTCTCACTGCTCGGCGGTAGCGATCTCGATGTCGCGGTCCTGATGGACGTCGCCGCTGGTGGAAACCAGCGAATCGCCCAGCTCGCCAGTCGAGGCCTGCTAGACGACCGTCGACTCATCTACCTGACCGAGATCACCGGCACCGGCGAGGCTGACATCGAAGATCTGTTTGACGTCGGGTGGTACCTGAAGCTGCTCGGCGCGGCGAAGGTCGGCAAGTTCACCAAGTCGATGCTCAACGGCGGCGGCCGGATCATCAAGCAGGTCGAAGCCGCGCACGGCGGTCGTTTCGACCACTACCAGCCCGCGAACCACCTCATGCGATCCCCAGGCACCCTCCTTGACTCGATCGACGAATCCACCCGCGAACGCTTCCAGCACCTGTTCAATCGGATCAACGGCCTCCTGTAGGTTCCCGAGTCATCAGTCACGCCGACCGCAGCCACACGGATGCCGCCGACCGGTTCGTTGAGCTGTTGGCGGTACCCCTGGGGCACGGCGGCGCGCACCACGACGTTCAACGGCAGCGAACTGCACTGAACGTCGCCGTTTTACCTGCGATTT
The DNA here is from genome assembly GCF_014191255.1 of Amycolatopsis bartoniae. Taxonomy (GTDB): domain Bacteria; phylum Actinomycetota; class Actinomycetes; order Mycobacteriales; family Pseudonocardiaceae; genus Amycolatopsis_E; species Amycolatopsis_E bartoniae. The sequence continues at coordinate 113,064 of NZ_JACHWH010000011.1, read as the reverse complement.
CTCGGTTTCAGCAGGTAGGGGAGTGGTCCGAACCTCACTGGCGGTGAGGGGGTCGGAATCGGCGAGCTTGGGGCGAAGGAGCCGGAGCGAAACTGGAGCGGTGACTGGTCCGCAGATGGGCTGAACGTGCTGAGTCGACTCCAGCGTACCTATCGCGAGCACTGATTTCTCTGTTTCCCCAGGTCAGCGCATTGGCCGGGCGACACGGGGGTCAAGGGGTCGCAGGTTCAAATCCTGTCGTCCCGACGGTCTGAAGAGCCCGTTGGCTCTGGGTGGAAGCCCAGGTCAGCGGGCTTTTTCGCGTTCGAGGGTGTGTCTCGGTTTCATGATCAACAAGGACGGGTAGGAGCGAATCAGGAGCCGATTATGGAAAGTTTTGACCCCAGGGCTTCTGGGGTCGCCTTCGGATCGGCTCCTCCAGGAACCGCTGGCAACAGTCCTGGGGTGTCTGGGTGCCGCAGGGGCCGGTTTGGGCGGTCGGCGAGGCGGTTGTGGTGGGGCATGACAAGGGCCCGCCGTTCCCTTCGGGGGCGGGCCCTTATGGTGGGTTGTCAGGGCGGCGACGCCAAGGCTATCCACGTCCTACAGAACTACGAGATCACCGCAGGGCGAAAAAAGCTCACTAGAGCCAGTCGTGTTCGCGGGCGTAGCGGGCCGCTTCGTGGCGGGTGCGGGTCTGGGTCTTCTGCATCGCGTTGGACAGGTAGTTGCGGACCGTGCCCTCGGCCAGGTGCAGCCGGCCCGCGATCTCCGCCACCGAAAACCCCTCCCGCGTCGCGCGCAGGACGTCGATCTCGCGGTCGGTCAGCGGACAGTCGTCCACCACCGCCAGCGCCGAGACGTCCGGGTCGATCCAGCGCTTGCCCGCGTGCAGGGTCCGGATCACCGACGTGATGTGCGCCGGCTCCGCCGCCTTGCTCACGAACCCCTGCACGCCCAGCTTCAGCGCCTTCCGCAGCACGCCGGGCCGGGCGTGCCGGGTCAGCATCAGGATCACCTGCTCCGGCCGTGCGCGCCGGATGTCGGCCACCGCGCCAAGACCGTCCACAGTGGGCATTTCCAGATCGATGACGAGCACATCCGGACGGTGCTGCAGCGTGGCGGCCACCGCCTGCTCGCCGTCCTCGGCCTCGGCGAGCACGGTGATCTCGCCCTCGAGCGGCAGCAGCGCCGCCAGTGCCTTGCGCAACAGGGCTTCGTCGTCAGCGAGCACCACGGTGGTCATCGGCCGCCCTTCCCCGTCCGCCACGCCGGGAACGCCGCCGCCGTCCGGAAGCGGCCGTCCGTACGCGACACCCGTAGCTCGCCGCCGTGCTCGGCCAAGCGGTGGCGCAACGCCGAAAGCCCGCTCAGCTCGGGCTCGCCGTCCTCGGCCGCGCCGTCGTTGACGATCTCGATACCGGACCGCGACAGCGTGATCCGCACCTGGCGGGCCTCGGCGTGACGCAGGATGTTGGTCGTCGTCTCGCGCAGGACCTGGCCGAGCAGCTCGCCCGCCCGCGCGTCCACTTCGGACTCCCGCTCGACGTGCACGTGGATGCCCGCCGCTTCGAACAGGTTCTTCGCGTTCTCCAGCTCGGCCGAGAGGTTCAGCCGCCGCTGCGCGTGAGCGAGCTCCTTGGTCTGGACGATCGTGTCGCCGACCAGGCTGCGCACCTCCGCCAGCTCCGCGCGCGCCCGGTCGAGGTCGCTGTCCAGCAGCTTCTCGGCGAGGGCGGTTTTCAGCTTCACCACGTGCAGCGTGTGCCCCTGGATGTCGTGCAGGTCGCCGGCGAAGCGCACCCGTTCCCGCGTCACGGCCAGCTCAGCCTCCCGCTCGCGCGACTGCTCCAGCTCGGCGATCAGGTCGAAGAACCGCTGGCTGGCGAACATGAACCCGGTCGCCAGCAGCACTGCGACCGCGGGGACGGCGGCGTACTGGATCAGCCGGGGCCCGACGCGGTCGTCGTGCACCAGCACGTTCGCCGCGCCCAGGACGGCGACCAGCGCGGTGAACCCGGCCAGCGCCGCGAGCCGCCGGCGCGGCAGCGGCGGGACGAGGAACGATCCCACCGCCGACAGGCCGAAGAACGTTGCCGGGTCGTCGGTCAACGACCCGGCCAGCCAGACGACCGCGGTGACGGCGAAGCTGGGCCGCGCGACGCGCAGGTAGTCCCCAGCCGTCCAGCGTTCGGCGGTCGCCAGCGCGGCGACCAGCCCGATCACCTGGATGACGACGTGCCACCAGGTCCGGGCGGTCAGCAGGAGCAGCACGCCGACGATCGCGAGCGGCGGGACCGTGGTGATCAGGTTGAGCCGGCGCAGCCGTTGCTGGACCGCCCCGCCGGTCCAGGAGCTCCTGCGCGCGATCGTCGGTACCTCCACGGGGCCGAGCGTATCGACCTCGGCGCGGCGCACCAGTGACACTGCGTCATGCATCGGGGTGACGTCGCCACACTGCCGGGCTCGCGCCGATCCCGCTGGAATCGGAGCATGTCCACGACACCCGTCATCGACGTCGACCGCCTCACCCTCACCTACGGCGGCTTCCCCGCGGCGCTGTGCGCGTGTTCGGGAAGGACCCGCGCGACCGCGCCGCCGACGTCGGGCGCGTGCTCGGCGTCGTCGACCTGACCCGCAAGGCCACCACCAAGGTCGGGTAGCTCTCCGGCCGCGAGCCGCTCACCGATTCGCTGGGCCTGTTCGGCCCGACGCTGGCTGGGTTCGTCATCGCCGTCGCGCTGGCCAAGCGGCTCTTCCGCTAGGAACCGCGCCGCTGTCCGGCGGCGCACCGAGAAAGGAATACCGATGCGCAAGATCCTGCTCGCCGCCGCCGCCGCTGTGTTCGGCGTGACGGGGTTGTCCCCTGCGTCCGCTGCGACCAGCCTCGCCTGGGGGCCGTGTCCTGCAGGCGCCTTCCCCGTCCCCGACATCCAGTGCACGACGATGAAGGTGCCACTGGACTACGGCGACCCTGGCGGACGGACCATCGACATCGCCGTGTCGCGCCTGCCGAGCAAACACCCGGAGAAGCGGCGGGGCGTGCTGTTCACGAACCCCGGCGGTCCTGGCGGTGAAGGTCTGGACTACCCGCAGGTGCTGAAGTACGTGAACCTGCCGCAGAGCGTACTGGACGCCTACGACGTCATCGGTTTCGATCCGCGGGGCGTCGGTCGCAGCACGCCGGTGACGTGCGACCTGACCCCGGCGCAGCTGGCGATCGGCAACCTGCCCTACGCCGATGGCCCGGCTGACGTCGTCAAGCAGGCGAAGATCGCGAAAACCGAGGCACAGCAGTGCCGGGATGCCGCCACCGGTCCGATGCTGCCGTATGTCACCACGGCCAACACCGCGCGGGACATGGACCGCATCCGAGCGGCGCTCGGTGAACCCACGGTGTCCTACCTCGGTGCGTCCTACGGCACATACCTGGGCGCGGTGTACACGACGATGTTCCCTGACCGCAGCGACCGCATCGTGCTGGACAGCAATCTCGGCCCGGGCGGTTACGACATCACGGCGATGCGCGCCTTCGCCCGGGGCATGGAAGACCGCTTCCCGGACTTCGCGAAGTTCGCCGCGGCGCATCCGGAGTACGGCCTCGGCCGCACGCCGGCCGAGGTGACGGCCAAGTTCCACGAGCTGGCGGCGCGCCTGGACCGTGCCCCGGTGGCGGACGTGACAGGCTCGATCTTCCGCAGCTTGACGTTCAGCGGTCTGTACACGACGGACCTGACTCGACTGGGCGAGGACTGGCAGGCCCTCGACCAAGGGCGCGCGCCTCAGGTGCCGACCGAGACAGGCTCGATCGAGAACACCTTCGCGTCCCGGTTCGCGGTCATCTGCGGAGACTCGGCGTGGCCGCGTTCGGTGGGGACGTACCAGGTGAACGTGGCAGTCGACCGCATCCGGTACCCGCTGCTCGGCGCGGCCACGGCGAACATCTCGGCGTGCGCCTATTGGGCGCCCCCGAAGGAGCCGCCAGTGCGGATCACCGGTCGCGGTCCGGCCAACGTGCTGATGGTGCAGAACGAACGCGACCCGGGAACGCCGTTGGTGAACGCCCTCGAGCTGCGCTCGGCGTTCGGCGAGCGTGCCAGGATGGTGACCGTCGACCAAGGCGGCCACGGCGTATACCTGGGGCCCAACCAGTGCGGCAACACGGCGGTGACGAACTTTCTCGTGACCGGGGACCGGCCCGCGCACGACGTGCGGTGTGCAGCTCAGTCTGGCGACGGTTTCTGAGGGAGAACTCGGTGAGCAGATGAGATGAAACAGGGCGGCGCGGGCGCATCGAGCGTCCGCGACCGTCCGCTCACCGGTTGGCCACCTTCGCACGACAACACAGGTTCGATCCCGTGCGCGAGCGCGAAGATTGCTGCGCTGGAGGCGGCAGTGCTCCCCGGCAGCAAACCTCGGTGGGCACCGCGATGACGACATTGGTGACGATGATCGCGGTGGTGGAGCGCGCGATCGCCTCGGCGGCGGCTCGGGCTCGCCTTTTTCGCCCTGCGGTGATCTCGTAGTTCTGTAGGACGTGGATAGCCTTGGCGAGTTGCCCGGCGCGTCGGGGACAGCAGCGGAGCTTGCGCAGGACCGTGGTAGTCCTTGTCGCCCAGCGCGATGAGCCCGGCATCGCGCAGCGCGGCGGGAATCTGCCAGATCCGGGCGGCAGCGGTGTCGTGAGTGCTGCCGGGCAGGGCACCGGAGACCCACAGGACCGTGCCGTCCGGCGAGAAGGGCCGGTCGGCGGCGACGCGATCGATCGGGATCAGCGTGCCGTCGATGATCACGTAGGCCAGGCCGTCGCGCTTGGCCGTGCGCAGCTTCGGAGCCCGCGCGGCCAGCAGTTCCACGGTCTCGTTGACGTAGCAGGTAGACCAGCACCGCCAGGGCTTGTTGTCCGGGGTCGAGCTTGCGCCATACCGAGCCGAGTTGCTTGCGGTGGATGCGGACGATGCTGGACGTGAATCGGCGACTACGCCAGGTCGATAGGAGAAGCCCATTGGCTCTGGGTGGAAGCCCCAGGTCAGCGGGCTTTTCGTGCTCGTGGTGTGTCTCGGGGTGAGGCCCGTTTTCATGATCAACAGGGGTGAGCGGGAGCGAATCAGGAGCCGATCACGGAAAGTTTTGACACCAGGGCTTATGGGGTCGCGTTCAGACCGGCTCCTCCAGGAACCGCTGGCGACTGTCCTGAAGCTGCCTGAACCCGGTTTGGTTCGCGTCGGCTGAGAGCAGCACGGCGCCGTTGCGGGCGGCTGTCGTCGCCGTAGCGGCGTTGGGGCGGTTCGGGGTGGCTGGATGCCGCAGGGGCCAGTTTCCGCCGGTTCCGGCGGTCGGCGAGGCGGTCGTGGATGGAGCACGAGAAGGCGGGCCCCTTGCGGTGGGTCGGGCGGCTAGCAGGAGTGGCTTGGGTGTGACCGCGCCGTGGAGGTTGGCGAGGGCGTCGAGCCAGCACTGCTGGAGTGTGTCGAGGATGCGGGCTTCGACTTCGGAGGCGAGGCGGCGGGGCGCATCGCCCTTCGCGAGAAGTTCGAGCGCCGCAGCAACTGGTGTTCGGCGGTGACGAACACGTGCGGATGCTCGTGGGTCTCGAGGAAAGCCTCGAGCAGGGTGATGAGGAACGAGGGCACCAGAAACGACCCGGCCCTGGCAACTTCAGAGGTTCGGTACGGGACTCGCCGACGCCGGCACGGAGCCACCGATAGTTGGGTCGAACTCGTCAACAGCGGTGGTCAGCTCTCGCTTCCGCCGTTCGTCACCATGTCCGGCGCAGTGGCGGTCGGTCGTGATCCAGCATCCAGCTCTGGCACGCCGTGCTGCTGTCATGGCTGCATCTTGCCCATTCGTAGCGGGCCAGAGGCGATGGTGTCGTTGCCACAGCTGAAGACGTTGTTCGGCAAGCAGCCTCCGCCGGCCGCTGGGCCCACGCCTCGCCGGCGGCGATGGTGGGCGATGATGTGGAACGATTCCAGCGCTATGGCGCCCCATCGCTCCGGATAGCCGATACGAGCCACCAGTATCTGCTGAACAAGCCCGCAAACGTCAATTCGTACCGCCTCGGGATCATGCCGCCGCTGTCGCTCGTCTGGGTGCCCTGCTGCCTGTGTAAGGTCATGGGTGAGCGGAGCCATCGCTGAGCTCGATCCTCCTGGCGAGGGCTTCAGCCGGCTCCCTGCCGTTCTCGGAGTGCGGTGAGGTAGCGGCGGTCGAATTCCTGTTCGGAAACCGGTGTCGCCTCGATTTCGAGCACTTCCTGGACCAGTTGCCAGAAGGCCGCGGTGGAGGCACGCGAGTCGTCCGCACGCCAGACCAGGCTCAACGGAGGGGCTGGGACGGTCGGCGCAATCGGCCGGAAGACGACGTCGAGACGTCCGGGCACGACCGCGCTTTCGGGAGCGACGGCGATGCCCAGCCCGGATGCCACCATTCCCACCACTGTGTGGATCCCCTGCACGGTGCCCGCGATCGCCGGCTCGAAGCCGGCGGCGGCGCAAGCAAGGTGGAGGTAGCGCGGGAAGCGTTCCTCCAGCGGCGTCAGGACGAACTGCTGGTGGACCAGCGCCGAGATGTGGACGGCCGGCTCGTTGTCCAGTGGATGTCCTCGGGGCAGCACCAGCATCGTCCGCTCGGTCATCAGGGGCAGTGCCAGCAGCTTGCCGGTCTCCCGGCCGTTGGAGAGCGGAGGACGCCCGAAGGCGATGTCAGCGGTGCCCTCCAGCACCGCACGCACCCCGGCAGCCGTGCGGGAATACTCGACCGGGTGGACAACGAGATCCGGCCTGCGGGTGCGCAGCACGCGCAGGATGCGAGGCAGAATTTTGGTGAATGAGGAAGCCAGGGCGGCGATCTCGATCCGGCCCAGCTCTCCGCGCGCCGCACGGAGGGTTTCCGCACGAGCGCGCTCCACAGCGGCGTGAACCGCACGTGCGTGCTCGGCGAAAGTGCGGCCCGCCTCGGTCAGCTCGGATCCGCCCGGCAACCGTTCCACCAGCTCCACACCCAGCTCCTGCTCGAGTTGCTTGATCTGCTGGGAGAACGGCGGCTGCTTGATCCCGACGGCGGCTGCGGCCCGGCCGAAGTGCCGGTGTTCGGCTAGAGCGAGAAAGTAGGTCAGATGCCGCAGTTCCACCTTCGCTCCTTAACTCCGCCGCCCGATCATTCTATGGCGTGATTCCCGCTCCCGGCGAAGCCATGTCCATCCGCCACCGGTTCGGGCTTTTCCCGGATCGGCAGAAGGAGGATGACGCCGAGCAGCGGGCCGATCGCCAGCACGCTGAGAGCGAGCAGGAGTGATCCCGTGGCACCGAAGACCGCGCCGACGGCGATGGGCGCGAACACGCCGCCCAGTTGCCACGACGTGTTGGCGAATCCGAACGCGCTCCCGACGTGACGCGGGTCGGCGTATTGGGGAACGGTCGAGTTCGTGAGGACGGTGTAGCCGTAGACGCCGACGCCGAGAAGTGGTGCGAAGGCGAGCATCGCGGTGTAGCTGTGAAGAAGCCCGAATACGATGAGGATCAGGACGAAGTAGCCGCTGAGGACCATGAGATGGGTCTTGCGGGTGCCGCGGACACGGTCGGACAGGAAGCCCACCAGGGGTTTGATGCCGATCGCGGTGGTGCTGACCACGACCATGACGAGGGCCGCCTTCCCGGTTGGCAGCCCGAATGCCTTGACCATCAGTGAGTTGCCCCAGGCCAGGAAGCCGAGTGTGCCCCACTGCATGCCAAAGCCGGCGGCGGAAAGCGAGATGAGGTTGCGGTTTTTCAGTATCATGGCCACACTCGGCCGGCTGCCCCGTGACTTGGCCGGTTCCGGCATGGGCGCGACCTCGCGGGGTGGTTCGTTCCGCAGAAACGTCCAACAAAGGATGCCGGTCGCGACGGACAGCAGGCCGAGTACGAAGTAGACGCCGTTCCAGCTCAGTTTGGCCATGAGGCTGGGAATGGTGGCGTTGGCGAGCACACCCCCGACCGCTGTCGAGGTGATGTAGAGGCCAAAGGCTGTGCCGCGTTCCCGCAGCGGGAACCAGCGGCTGAGGAGCTTGGTGAAGGAGGCCACGTCGGCGCCGCTGACGAGGCCGATGAGGACCTGGACTACGACGCCCAGGGCGAGGTTGGTGACGGTGCCGAACACGAAAGTGAGGATGCCGGCGGCGACCAGCGAGATTCCGACGGCGGTGCGGCCGCCGATCAGATCGGCGACGACACCGCCGGGAATGTTCGTGACGACGTAGCCGATGGACATCGCCGTGGCGAAGATCCCGAGTTCGGCGACGGACAGCCGGAGCGAGTGCGAGGCGCTGACGGCCACCACCGACCAGGCGGTGCGGTTGACGTAGATGACGGTGAAGGCCAGCCAGCACAGGAACAGGATCATCCAGCGGTAGCCGGATGGCCTGGGTAACGTTGTCTCCGCCGGTTGGGGCGTGGTGCTCGTGGTGGATTCCGTAGTGTCCATGTGGACCTCCTTGTCCGGACTGTGGGCGTGCGATCGGGAGATTCGGTGTCTGCGGGTTGGTGCTCGCGGTGTGTTCCGACTATCGATCAAGCGGATCGGCCTGGCGGCTCGCCATATGCCGATCGGACCGATGCGATACCTGAGTCCTCTCGGTGTTCAGCGATCGAGTCGTGCCAGCCAGCGGCAGAGCTCCCGGTGGAAGCGGACCGGATCTTCCTGGTGCAGCCAATGCCCGGCGTCGGGCCAGGTGTGGATTTCGCTGGCCGGGTGCGGGCTCAGAGCCTGGTCGAGCGCGGCCTGTGCCGCGTCCCGATAGACGGCGAACACCGGCACCCTCCTGCGGAGGAGTACGACGTCGGCCCCAGGACGCAGCCGGATGCTGTCAGGCCCCAGTGCGAAGGCCCGGGAGGTTTCCACCATGACGTGCGGCGCGATCGCGAACGGCCTTCGTTGGTGCCATTCCCGGAGGTAGGCTGGCGTGTGCGGCCCTTCGATCAAGGCGAAATGGGCCGCCGCGAGCGCGGCCGCCCCGGGTTCGGATAATTTCTTCGCACGCGCCTCGAACCCCGCGCGGCGCTCCGGCGGGAGCGCGTATACCGGATCGATGGCGACCAGGCCGGCCACCAGATCCGGATGGCGGTCGCCGACGAGCACTCCCACCTCCGCCCCAGCCGAATGTCCGGCGACCACGGCGTTCGAGACGCCGAGCGCGCGCATGACCGTGGCGACGTCGTCGGCGAAGACCGCCGGGCCGTAACCCGAGGGAGCGATGGTCGACCGTCCGTGGCCGCGCAGGTCGACGGTGATGACCCGGGTATGAGGCGTGAGCAGGGGAATCAGGTGGATCCAGTCGTCGGAGTCGCAGAGCCAGCCGTGCACGAGCACGACGGGGCGCGCCCCAGCGCCGGCACTGTCTCCGCTGTCGGTGCAGAACAAGTCGACTCCGTCGGCGACCGTCACAGATCGGGTTTTCATCTTGGTCCTCCGTTGTCAGCCGGCCACTGGCACGGACCAACCCGGTGCCCCGCAAGCAGACAGCACGCTCGCGTTGTAGCGCAGCGTTTCCACTGGATCGCGCACGGTACTGAGATCCTCCAGCGACACCCAGCCCTCGTACCCGATCTCGTCCAGATACGCGAGCACCCCCGGCACGTCGACCACGCCGTCATCCAGAGGGCTCCACCTTGGACGGTGCACCCGCACTGGACCCCTGCCGTCCACTGGCCGGAAGACGGCGTTCTTCAGGTGGACGTGGTGCAGATACGGCCCGAGCAAGGCGGTACCGATCCGATAGTCTTCGTAGCCCTCGAACACCATGTTCCCCACGTCGTAGATGACGCCGACCCTGGTGGGGTCGAACTGCGAGACCAGCCGTTGTGCCAGCGACGCACTGGGAAACAAGGTGTGCTGATGGATCTCGACGACGAGCCGCACGCCGGCCCGGATGGCGTGTTCGGCGGCGTCGGTGAGAAAGGCGAGGAAATGGGCGGAAAGCTCGTGGTAGTCCGGACCACCCGGCTCGAACCGAGGGCCCTGCAGCCGGATCTGCGGCGCTCCCGAAGCTTCTGCGACGGCCAGCACCTTGTCCAAACCAGACAAGTCGCCGCTGCGCACATAGGGGCTGAGACCGATCACCGAGAGTCCCGCGGCTGCGCTCAGCCGAGCGACCCGCCTGCCGTCCGCGGGATCCAGGGATAACGTGGTGCGGTTTCCGACCAGGAAGGTCTCGGCGCTGCTGCCGATCGCGTGCGGTGCCTCGCCGACCTTCCATTCGAGGCCCGCATATCCGGCCTCCGCTGCCGCGGCAATGGCCTCCGCGGGGTCGAGCGTGGGCAGCCCGACCGTGGCATATCCGTAGCGCATTCGGCGTCCTTCCGTGCGACGTTGCTGGAGACCAGATTCGTCGAGGCTTCGTCGCTGGAGTGTGGTGATATACCGATCGGACTGTTCTGAGACCTCAGCGGTATCGATCGCCAGGGGCGAGTGGGCATGGCGATATCCCGTACATGTCGGCGATGCCCGGATGACGTATCACGCAGGGGAACCAGGCTGCGGCAGCCGACACTGGCGACACGGCCATCGCGGGCCGCAGCAGCCGAACCGGACAACTTTTCGAGGTGGAGCGTGACAGTGATCGGCACACAAGCCCGGACCTCTTTCGGGCGGACGAGCGTCACCCTAGGCTGGCTCGGGGTCGGGGCCGGCACCCAGTCGAACCGGGACGGCGAGCGCGCCTTCGATGAAATGCTCGAGGCGGCCTGGCAACACGGAGTACGGGATTTCGACACGGCCCCGCTGTATCTGAGCGGGGAGAGCGAGCGGCGGCTCGGACGCTTCGTCCGCCGTCACGAGCGGAACGAACTGGTCATATCGACCAAGGTCGGGCGACTGCCCAACCGGCCGGAGGCGGTGGATCTGCACTCCGCTCGCCAGTTCGACTTCTCCGCTTCAGCGACACGGGAGTCCGTGTCCCGCAGCCTCGAACGCCTGGGAACGGACCGCGTCGACATCGTGTATGCCCACGACGTCGACCGGGAGATGCACGGCGACCAGTTCGACGACGTTCTCGCTCTCGTGCTCGACGAATGTCTGCCCACGCTCGCGCAGCTCCGGGACGAGGGCATGATCCGGGCGATAGGGGTGTCTTCGCGGCAACCGGACGTGTGTCTGTCGATCGCCCGAAACGCGGCGGTTGACGGATTCATCATGGCGGGGTCCTACACCTTGCTCAACCACGAACCACTACACGAGTTGCTGCCTTACTGTCTCGAGTCCGGCCACTCGGTGGTGATCGCCTCACCATTCAACACGGGGATATTGGCCACAGGAGACCCCGACGCGACCTACGACTACGGCAAACCGACGCCAGAAGTCCAAAATCGGGTAGCCCGCATCGTGGACTTGTGCCGGGTGCACGATGTCGACCTCGCCGCCGCGGCGCTGACCTACCCGGTCCGTCACCCGGCCGTCGCCGCGGTCGTCGTCGGTAACCGATCGGCGGCCGAAGTTCGAAGGAATATCGCGATCGCCGGCCGGCCCATTCCGGACGACTTCTGGGCCGACCTGGAAGCGGCGGGCCTCACGCCATCGAACTCCCAGAAAAGGACTTCATGACTCACGGTTCCGCGCACCCCGGGGGTGCCCCTACGGGTTTGTCACGCGACTGCCGTCGTGGGAGCTGGCTCGGGGTGTCGGTCGTGGGTTCGGTTGCGGAGCATGGCGCAGAGGACGTCGCAGCGGCGTCGGGCGAGGCAGATGAGGGCGGCGAACGCGGCGAGGAAGAAGGCGCGTTTGAGCTGGCGGTTGCCGGTGCGGGCAGGATGCTCGCCCTTGATGCTGGTGGCGGAGCTGCGGGTGACCGGGGCGATGCCGGCGTAAGCCACGAGATGTCCCGAGGAGGCGAAGTTGGAAGCGTCGCCGATCTCGAGCAGGATGCGGGCTGCGGTCCTGACTCCGATGCCGGGCATCGAGGTCAGGACCCCGGCAAGAGGGTGTGCATCAAGTATTCCCTCCACCTGCTCGGCAACAGATTTGCGTTGCTGCAGCACGGGTCAGAAGCGGCGGACCTGGGGCGAAGGAGCCGGAGCGAAACTGGAGCGGTGACTGTTCCGCAGATGGGCTCAAACTGCTTGAGTTGAGCTCAACGTACCCACCCTGAGCACCAAATTCTCTGTTTCCGCAGGTCAGCGCATGGGCCGGTGACACCGCTGTGCTGTGCTCGACCCATGGCCTCTGACGAGTTAACTCCCGAGCAGCGCCGGCTCCGTGCGCAGATCGCCGCTCACGCCTCGTAGGCGAACACCGACGACCGCACGGCCCGCACCGCGGCGGCCCGCAAGGCAGCAGAGGACCGGTTCCACAAACAGGTCGACCCGGACGGAACCCTGCCGCCCGAGGAGCGGGCCTTGCGTGCCGACTCCGCCCGCAAGGCCTACTTCCTCGCTCTGGCCTTGCGCAGCGCCAAGCCAGAGCGAGGCGCAAGAAGAACACCCCGTAAGGGGCATCACAACGCGTTCGTCCGTCGCCCGCGCCAGCGCGCTGACAGGCTGAGTGCGCTCAATCGAGGTCGGCCTGTCAAAATATGGTCTTTCCAGCGCAAGTACTTTGATGCACATCGGGCGGATCGCAATGGAAAGGAATCAGTGGCCCGGGAGGTGCCGCTGGCCGTTCGCGTCCGCCGCAGCCTCTCAAGCCCGCAAATGCAGAGACTGTCGCCGCGGCCCAACGCCCCTCGATGAATAATCCTCTGCCCACTATTACGCCGAGCCTGTGCCGAGCCGCCGTAGGCGAGCAGTCGCTTGTGCCCAAACGCAGCCGACCCCCTCATTCGTGCACAGCGCTCCACCGTGTCCAGGCCGTTGCGGGCTAGTACAGCGCTCAATGCACCTTACTGGCAGTGAGGGGCCCCTGCAGCATCTCTGACCTGCGGTTCGTCAGGTCGAGGGGCTACCGATCGGGATGTTGTCGTTTGTGGCCCTACTCGAACAGGCCTGAGTTGTGCGGTCGACCCGAGGCAGCCATGCAGGTTCCGGGTCTGCCCCGCCGCCGACATCAAGGACGGCATCCGGCCCGGCGTGACCCGGGAGGAGTCCGCTGAGCTGCGGGAGTTGCGCAAGCGCAACCGGCTGCTGGAGCAGGAGAACGAGGTCCTGCGCAAGGCCGCGGCCCACCTGGCATCTCCCGGCAGGCCTACTACCAGTGGCGCGCCGCCCCATTCTCTCAGCGGGACTGGGACGACGCACCCCTGATCAACGCCGCCCTCGAGATCCACGCCGACGACCCGGCCGACCGATACGGTTCATCGCTGACGAACTCGCCCGTCGCGGGTTCACCGCCTCGGAGAACCGGGTGTGGCGGATCTGCTCCAGGCAAAAGATCTTCTCACTGCACACCACAAAGAAAGGCCGCTCCCGTCCGGCGGGGCCGCCGGTGCACGACGACCTCATCCGCCGCGACTTCACCGCTCCCGCGCCGAACGTGACGTGGTTGACCGACATCACCGAGCACGCGGCGAACCCTACTGCCCATCCCACAGCCACGGCGAGCTCCAGCCTCTGGTTCCGGGACAGGTCGTGGCGCTGGACATCGAGTTCTGACCCATCTGCGTTGTCCTGCCTGCCGGGTGCCGGCTCGCGGTCCAGACCCGCGCAGAACTCGTGGCTGAGAGCGCGGCCCGGTAGGCGACGGTCGACCAGCTCAGCTTGGGAAATCCGTTCCGCCGGCCTCGACTGCCTTACGCAGAAGCCGAGTCATCACTGGGCGTGGCGGAGCGGAGTTCCACGCAGCATTCGCCGGCACGAGGATCGAGGACGGCTTCGACGGTGGGGGCCTGGATACCGTTGAGCACACCGCTGAGGAAGGCCAGGTTGATGCCGCACACGAGGTCGGGAGCCTTGGCGGCCAGTGGATGGAACGGGCAGTTGCGTAGCCGCAGGCACGCCGGGGTTTCCCGGTCCGGTTCGAAGCCGTGGCGTTCGACGATCGCGGAGGTGAGGGTCAGGGCGCGCTCGGTGCCGAGGCGTCCGGGCCGGACCGCGCCGCGTTCCGCTGCGCCGAGCGTCTCGCCGTGGCGGCGGGCGGCGCGCAGTGCCGAGTCGCGTGCGGTCTCACCGTCGCCTTCGTCGAGGACGGCGTCCAGCAGGATTTCGGCGAGGACGTCGTGCTGGCGCGGCGGGATGCTCACCTGCACTTCGAGGTCGGACGGCTCGTAGACCTTGGGGGCGCGTCCGACCTTGCGGATCCCGCCGACGAACTCGTAGCGCGTCCGCAGCAATCCGGCATCGACCAGCTTGTCGAGGTGGAACGCGGCCAGCTTGCGGGAGATCCCGACCGCTTCGGCGGCCTCGTCGCGGGTGACCGGGTGCCGGGTCTGGCGGATGTGGCTGTACATCCCGCGCCGCAGCGGATCGTCCAGCGCGGCGAGCGCGCTGATCGGCTCCTGGTCCATGGCAGCAGGCTAACACCAACATCCGTGGATGTAACTCCAAACGGGTACCGCTTACCTGCTCCACTTGACCGCCACCGGTAATAAGACCAAACTTCGCTGGCGAAAAGGAGTGGTCCACCATGACGCACGAACTCGAACAGGCGAAGCAGCCGGTGAGCGCCGCGCTGGCCGGCCCGTACGGGCACCCCTTCCACCCGATCCTGGTCACCGTTCCCATCGGTGCCTGGGTCTCCAGCCTGGTGTTCGACATCGGTTCGCGGATCGTCGGCGACCCCGGTTTCCTGGCGCGGGGCTCGGTGTGGCTCATCGCGATCGGGGTGATCGGCGCGCTCGCCGCGGCTCTGATCGGCACCCTCGACCTGCTGGCCATCCCCACCGGCACGCCGGCGTTCCGCACCGGGCTGACGCACATGAGCCTCAACCTCGTGGTCACCGCGGCCTACGTCGTCGGCTTCTTCTGGCGCCGCGCGGCCTCGGCCGGAGCCGGTCCGGTCGGGATCGGCCCGCTGGTGCTGTCAGCGGCCGCACTCGTCGCGCTCGCCGCGTCCGGCTACCTCGGCGGCAAGCTGGCCTACCACTACGGCGTCCGTGTCGCCGCCGAATCCACCCAGGCCGAGGGCTACGCGACCCGTCACGCCGCCTGAACCATTCCGTTCCCACCACCACATCGAGGAGAGTTTTCATGGACATCGCCGCGCTGATCGCTTGGCTGGTCACCGCCGTCGGCGGTTTCGTCATGCTGGGCACCTGGGTCGCCAAGGGCGGCACCCGCAAGCCCGAACGCAGCCGGTTCTCCCCGGGACTGATCTTCGGGCACTTCGCCCTCGCCGCGGTCGGACTGGTCCTGTGGATCATCTACCTGATCGCCGGCGGCACGACGCTCGCGTGGATCGCGTTCATCCTGCTCGTACCGGTCGCCTTGCTGGGCTTCACCATGCTGGCCCGGTGGATCCCCGGCTACCGCACCCGCACCGCGACCGCGGCGAGCGCAGACGCGGCCCCCGAGCAGCACTTCCCGGTCGCCGTGGTCGGCGCGCACGGACTGGTCGCCGTCGCCACCGTCGTGCTCGTCCTGCTCGCCGCCCTGGGCATCGGCAGCTGACTTCCGCCCGATCCGCACCCCACCCGAAACCTTCGAGGAGCTCACCAGTGGTATCGCCGACGTTCGTGATCATCGGAGCCGGCCTGGCCGGCGCGAAAGCCGCCGAGGCGTTGCGGAAGAAAGGCTTCGACGGGCAGCTCATCCTGCTCGGCGACGAGCACCACCGCCCCTACGAGCGGCCCCCGCTGTCCAAGGACATCCTCACCGGCAAAGCCGAGCGCGAGAGCGCGTTCGTCCACCCCCAAAGCTGGTACGCCGACCACGACGTCGACCTGCGGCTCGGCACCCAGGTGGCGGGCGTGGACCGCGCGGCCCACGAGGTCGTGCTCGGCGACGGCAGCCGCGTCGGCTACGCCAAGCTCCTGCTGGCCACCGGTGCCGAACCCCGCGCGCTGCCGGGCGCGCAGGGCACGTTGCAGCTGCGTCGTTTCGGCGACACCGAGCGGCTGCGGCAGGTTCTGGAGAGCGGGTCGCGGCTCGCCGTGGTCGGTGCCGGGTGGATCGGTCTTGAGGTGGCCGCGGCGGCGCGCCAGGCCGGCCTGGAGGTCACCGTGCTGGAGGCCCTCGAGCTGCCGCTGCTGCCCGCCCTCGGACCGGAAGCCGCCCGGGTGTTCGCGGACCTGCACACCGCACACGGCGTCGACCTCCGGCTCGGGGTGAAAGTGGCGGAAGCGAGCGCGACGCACGTGAAACTCGCCGATGGTACGCGCCTCGACGCCGACGCCGTCCTCGTCGGCATCGGCGCGGTTCCGAACACGGCGCTGGCCGAAGCCGCCGGGTTGCTCGTGGACAACGGGATCCGTGTCGATGCCCACCTGCGCACCAGCGACCCGGACATCTTCGCCGCCGGCGACGTCGCCAACGCCGACCACCCGTTCCTGCGCCACCCGATCCGGGTGGAGCACTGGGCGAACGCGCTGAAACAGCCGGCCGTCGCGGCCGCCGGGATGCTCGGCACGGACGAGGTCTACGACGAGCTGCCGTACTTCTACACCGACCAGTACGACCTCGGGATGGAGTACCTCGGCCACAACGAGGGCTACGACCGCGTCGTCTTCCGCGGCGACGTCGAAGCCCGCGAGTTCATCGCCTTCTGGCTCAAGGACGGCAAAGTCGTCGCGGGCATGAACGTCAACGTCTGGGACGTCACAGACCCGATCAAAGCCCTCATCCGCTCCGGCACCACGGTCGACGTCGACCGGCTGGCCGACCCGTCCGTACCGCTGCCGGAGGCCGGAACCGACCGGACGGGCACACCGGCCTAGAAGCCGGGTCAGGCCGCCGGGGCGCCGACGAGCCCGCCGATGCCGAACGTGACCACCACGGCCAGCCCGCCGAGGAGCAGCTGACGCGATCCCGACCGCAGAAGCGGACGGCCGGTGAGCTTGCCGACCCTCCCGGCACTGCCGCACCAGCGAGGTGTCCATACAGGACGGTGCGACTCCGTTGACCCCGGATGCCTTCCGCGGCGAGTTCGAGGGCCAGGCTCTGGGTGAACAACCGCAGCGCGCCCTTCGGCGTCCGCATGATCGCCCGTCACGGCGTCGGCGCGGTGTTCGAGTACATCCAGCCGGGGTGACCGGGAGTCCTCTGTCCTTTGAGGACGGTGGTGGTCTACCAGGCCGAGGACACGGCCCGCGAGTGAGGGGTCGAGATCACGGGGCTTCCGTGCCGGGTTCACGTCCGGTTCCCCCACCGGCGCCGGTGTCGTAGGCGGTGCGGAGGTGGTCGGCGATCATCTCGATCGCCGTACGCGCTGTGGCGAGGGGCTTGTAGTGGGTGAAGGCGTGGTCGGCGCCGGGGAACTCGTGGTGGGTGACCCGCGCGCCGTGCGCGCGGGCGTTCTCGGCGAACGCGCGCATGTCGTGGCGCAGGGTGTCGAGGCCGCCGGTGAGGACGAGCAACGACGGGAAGTCGCCCGGTGCCGGGTACTTGGCAGGGGACACGACCGGATCGGTCAGGTCGGCACCGACGAGGTAGGTCTCGCGGATCATCCTCAGCAGCCAAGGGCCGATGATGGGCACCTTCCGCGGGGAGGTGCGGCTTTCGTCGGGCAGGGAGAAGTCCGCCGCCCCGTACTCAAGGCTGGCCGCCACCGGCGTGGGCGTCCCGTTCCGCAGGGCCAGGACGAGCACGCTCAACGCGAGCTTCGCGCTCGCGCTGGCTCCGCCGATCGAGATCCGGTTCCGGTCCCAGCCCCCCTGTCCCGGGCTCGGTCGAGGAGCCACCGGTAGGCGCCGTAGCACTCCTGTTCGGCCACGGGGAACCGGACCTGCGGGCTGACGTCGTAGTCGGGAAGGACGACGTAGCAACCCACTTCGCTGGCCAGGTACCGGGCGACGATGTCCTCGGGCACCGGTGAGTGCAGCAACGCGGGAATGGTGCCGTGCCGGGTCGGGATGGTGATCCGTTCCGGTGCGGCGACGGGTTTGGTCGCGAACTGCAGCTTCGGCGATTCGAGCAGGAGCCGGCCGAGGACCGGAAAGAGCACCTGGAACGAGCGTGCGACCAACGCGGGCAACGGAACAGCCCCGGAGTGCCGATGCCGTTCAAAGATCCAGCCATCGCCTGGCGGCAGGGCGGGGCGCCGACCTCGTCCACAACTCGGCGGGCGGCGCGACCGGTCCAGGAGTCCATCCGCTCGCTGCGCCCCGGCGGCAGGCTGATCGGCATGGGCTCGCACCCGGGCCCGCGCGCCGAGATCGACCTGTACAGCCTGTACCGCCACGAAATCGACTTCCGCGGCGCGCACACCGGAAACCTGCGCGAGGTTCCCGAGGTGCTGGCCCTGCTCGCCGCGGGCACGGTGCGCCCGGTCGTCGACTCGGTGTTCCCCCTGGCCGAAGCGGCGGCCGCCCAGGAGCGTCTGGTCAGCCCGGACCGATTCGGCAAGGTGGTGCTGTCGATCGGCTGAGCCGTCAGCCGATCCGCCTGTCCTTCGTCTCCGGCATGGTCAGGTAGATGACCAGGCCGATCGCGGCCGCGATCGCGCAGTACAACCACACCCACCCCCCGCGCCCGCTGGTGGTCAGCCACGTCGTCAGGTACGGGACGGTGCCGCCGAACACGGCGACCGACAGGGCGTAGGGCAGGCCGATGCCGGTCGCGCGGACCTCCGGCGGGAACTGCTCCGCCATGATCGCCGCGACGTTGGCCGAGTAGCCCAGCAGCAGGACCAGCCCGGTGACCTGCACGGCCAGCAACGGCAGGAAACCGCCGTCGAGGAGCCGGAAGGCGGGCCACGACAGCACCAGGAACCCGCCCGCGAACGCCGTCAGCGTGGGCTTGCGGCCGATCCGGTCGGACAGCAGCCCGGCGAACGGCAGGAGGACCACGAAGACGACGAGCCCGATGACGTTGGCGAGCAGCGCCCGGCTGAGCGGGATGTGCGTGGCCACGGTCGCGTAGGTGGGCAGGTATGTCAGCCACATGTTGTAGAGCACGACCCCGGCGATGTTCAGCCCGAACACGCGCAGCGCTGCCTTCGGGTGCTTGCGGAGCATTGTGCCCAGCACGTTGCGCTGACTGCGAGCGTGGCGGAACGAAGCCGTTTCCTTCACCGAGCGGCGCAGCCACAGTCCGGCGAGCCCGAACAGTGAGGCCACCACGAACGCCAGGCGCCAGCCCCAGCTGTCGACCGCCTGCCGCGGCAGCGCCGACGTGACGAGCGCCCCCGTGCCCGAGGCGATGAGGATGCCGACGCCCACCGAAACCTGCTGCCACGAGCCCGCGAACGCGCGCCGCCCGGGGCCCGCGGACTCCACGAGGAACGCCGACGCCGAGCCGAACTCGCCTCCCGCGGCGAACCCCTGTGCGATGCGGGCCACCACGAGGATGACCGGCGCCGCGAGCCCGACCTGGGCGTAGGACGGCGAGACGCCGATGACGAACGTCGCCGCCGCCATCAGGCCGATGGTGAGCACGAGGCCCTTCTTGCGGCCGTGCCGGTCCGCGTAGGCGCCCATGACCGCGGCGCCGACGGGCCGGACGACGAACCCGACGGCGAAGATGGCCAAAGTGGACAGCAGCGCGGCGCTGTCGTTGCCCGGCGGGAAGAAGTGGTGCGCGAAGACGGACGAGAACGTCGTGTACACCGCCCAGTCGATGAACTCGACGGCGTTGCCGACGCTCCCGGCGAGGATCGCCCGGCGGCTGCCCCGTTCGACGTCGTTCCCCTGGGCCGTGCTGGTCCGGGTGTCGTCCATGGTCGTTCCCTCTCAGTTCCCGGAAGCCGTCAGCCGGGCGCGGACCGGTCCGGACCGCGCCACGTCCGCGATCGTGAGCGCCATCGCGAGGCCACCGTCGCGCACGAACCGGTCGCCTTCCCCGCCCCCGGCCGCGGTGGCGAAGGCGGCGGTGTGGTTCCCGTCCTCCGGCGGAAGGTCGAAGGACAGCATCGGGTGGAGCGCGGGCAGGATCTGGGAGACGTTGCCCATGTCGGTGGAGCCGAAGAGCTTGTCCGGGTAGTCGGGGAACGTGCGGCCCAGGCTCTCCGCGTTGTCCTGGAACAGCGAGGCCAGGTCCGGGTCGTGCCGGAACTCGCGGTACAGCGAGGGCTGGGTCGTGAAGTCCACGCCGGTTCCGGCCGCGACCGCACCGGCCTCGAAGCACTTCCGGACCCGCTCCCACACCTCGTCGACCTCGTCGAGGGTGTCGCAGCGGATCATGCACTCGGCGGTGGCGCGGTCGGGGATGACGTTGACCGCGGTTCCGGCTCCCTGCACGACGCAGTGGACCCGCACGCCGTCGCGCAGCTGCTGCCGCAACAGCCCGAGGGCGGTCTGCGCGACCACCACGGCATCGGCGGCGTTGAGCGCGTTCCACGGGCGCGACGCGTGGCCACCGCGGCCGGTGTAGTCGACGCGCCAGGACCGCGAGGCCCGGAACTGCGGGTTGACGACGTCCTTCAGCGACGGGTGCACCATCATCGCCGCGTGCGTCCCGGCGAAGACGCCGCGCTGGACCATGATCTCCTTGCCGGTACCCCGTTCCTCCGCCGGCGTGCCGAAGACCTTGAGCGTCAGCCCGAGCTCGGCGGCGAACGGCGCCAGCGCCAGTGCCGCTCCCACGGCCGCCGCGGCGATCGCGTTGTGCCCGCAGCCGTGCCCGATGCCGGGCAGCGCGTCCATCTCGGCGCAGATGCCGAAGACCAGGTCACCGGAACCCGCCGTGGCCACGAACGCCGTGGACAGGTCCGCGACCGGATGCTCGACCGAGAACCCGTGCCGCGCGAGAACGTCGACGATGGCCGCCGACGTCCGGTGCTCCTCGAACGCCGGCTCCGGGTCGGCGTTGATGGCGGGCGACAGCGTGAGGACGCGGTCGAGGTTCGCGGCGAACTCGCCTTCGATGCGGTCCCTGATGCCGGTCATCGCCACACCTCGTTCAGCAGTCGCAGGATGTTGCCGCCGAGCACGGCGGCGATCTCGTCGTCGCGGTACCCGTGCTCGACGAGCCAGCCGGCGATGTTGCGGAAGTTCTCGGTGGGGTTCTCGAGCCCGTCGACGTGGCTGACCCGCTCCCACTCCAGGTCGCCCGCGTCGAACACGCGGGAGGAGCCGATCACGTCGCCGATGGCCTTCTGGAAGGAGGCGTGGTCGCCGTAGAGCGTGTCCGGGCCGAACGCGACGTGCTCGATGCCCATCAGCTCGACGGCGTAGGTGAAGTGGTCCATCACCGACTCGATCGACTGCGCACGGTGGTCGTAGGACACGGTGGTGTGCGGGGCCGCTTCGATGCCCAGCACGCCGCCCCGCTCCGCGCAGGCCCTGAGCACGTCGTCGGGTTTCATTCGCGTGATCGGCCAGACCGCCCGCGCGCCGGCGTGCGTGATCGCGACGGGCTTGACCGAGGCCTCGATGGCGTCCAGGGACGTGCGGTCGCTCGCGTGGGAGACGTCGATGAGCATGCCCACGGCGTTCATGCGCTCGACCGCACGCCGGCCGAAGGCGGTCAGGCCGCCGTCGTGCTGCTCCTTCTGCCCGCTGCCGAGCGTGTTCGTCTCCGCGTAGACCAGCCCCATCTGCCGGATGCCCAGTCCATAAAGGACGTCGATGCGGTCAAGGTCGTTCTCGATCATTCCCGCGGACTCGGTGCCCAGCACGAACGCGACGTGGCCGTCGCGCTTCGCGTCGAGGATGTCCCGCACGGTGCGGGCGACGACGGCGCCGTCCTGGTGGGCGAGGTCCGCGAGCCGCAGGCCCAGCGTCGTGATCAGGTCGTCCCACTTCCAGCCCGCGCGGCGCGTGCTGCCGATGACGCCGAACCAGTTGTCGAAGACCGCGGTCAGCCCGGAGCGGCGCAGCTCGGTGAAGGCGGTGAACTCGTGCTTGGAGCGCAGGAAGGCGGGCATGTCCGCCACGTCGGCGGGCAGCAGCTGCGGGTGGTCGTGGAAACTGATCGTCACGTTCTCGGCGAGCAGGCGCTCGATCCGGTCCTCGTCCGCCTCCGCGGTGAAGCGGCTCCGGCGGGCGCTCGGATCGGACAGCTCGACGGCGGGGAAGTCGGTGCCACGGCGGAGGTAGGGGAAGGACTCGTAGTCCGCGGGTTTCGCGGCAGCGGGGTGGTACATCGGGAACTGCTCCTTTCGCTCAGCGCCGGCCAGGCCGCACGGTGCCGTCCGCATCGACCACAATGGACGGATCCAGGTCCCTGGACGCCTTCGCGACCCGCGCGAGGATCGACGCGGCGACCTCGGGCCGCGGGAGGATCGGCTGGCTGTCGGCATCGAGCTCGATCGGGTCGAGGCGGAGGGTGGGCCCGTGCGCGCCGCCCAGGCCGATGCGGAACACGGCGCTTTCGAACCACGGGCCCTGCACCAGGGCCGGCCGGTAGGGCGCCCACGGGTGGGCGTCCTCCTTCGGCACCATCGACTCCGCGTTCCAGCCGTCGCACCAGTCGAAGACGAAGTTGCCCGTCGAGTACAGGATCAGCCCGTCGCGGTGGAACTCCACGGGGTGCAGGCAGTGGGGGTGGTGCCCGATCACGAGGTCCGCACCCGCCTCGACCAGGCGCCGGGCCAGCGGCTGCTGGTACTGGGCCAGCGGGCCCTGCGCCGCCGGCAGGTAGCAGTGCGGGACGCCCCAGTGCAGCGCGATGACGACGAAATCCTGGTGTCGCTTGGCTTCCCGCACCAGTTCTTCCGCCACCCGGACGTCCGGCTCGTGGGCGGTGGAATGCACGAAGGGCGGCGTGCCCGGGGTTTCGTCCAGGAAGCCGCTGTCGTACTCGAACTGCTGGCGCACCCGGATGGGGGCGATGCCGGCGCGGTCCGCGGTCGCGTTGAACCCCAGCGGCAGCGCGCAGCAGAAGCTGAAGAACGCCAGGCTTTCCCCGCCGGCCGAGACCACCCGGGCCCGCGTCGCCTCGGCACGCGTCTCGCCGAAGCCCGCGTGCCCGATCCCCGCGGCGTCCAGCGCCCGGACGGTGTCGCGCATCCCGTCGGCGCCGTAGTCCATCGCGTGGTTCATCGCCAGGGACACCAGGTCGAACCCGAAGGCGGCCAGTTCCGCGGCCCCCGAAGCCGGGGCCCGCATGGCGACGAGCTTCTCCGCGCGCTGCCCGCGCCCGGTGAGCGGCACTTCGAGGTTTCCGATCGTCAGGTCCCCGCCCCGCAGGAGTCCGAAGGCCGAAGCGCCGGGGCCCGAAGGAGCGGTTTCGGGACGGCGTGGCCACCCCGAAACGACGACGTCGCCCACGACAGTCAGATCCATGCGTACTCCGTTCCGTGATGTGGCACGCTGTGCCGCAGAGTAGTCCGAAGTTTATTCCGATGTAAAGCACGACCGTGCCGGGATGAGGTACAGCCAGCGTCTGGTGGTACGGTCGTGGCCCCATGGGCACAGCGGAAGAGGGCGGCGACCTGGCGGGTGCGGACAGGCCCGCCGGCAGCATCCGGTCGATGAACAGCGTGCTGAGCACGCTTCGCGTCTTCGAAGAGGTCGCTGTGCGCCAGCCGATCGGCGTCTCGGAACTGTCCCGGGTCACGGGCATTCCGAAGAGCTCCGTGCAGCGGTGCCTGGTCACCCTCAAGCAGGCCCACTGGCTCCGGATCGTGGACCGGGAGCACGCGCGGTGGGGCCTCACGATGAAGGCGCTCGTGCTGGGCCTGCGCAGCGCGGGCGAGCAGGACCTGCGCGAACTGGCGAAGCCGGTCATCCAGGAGCTGGCCGCCGAGACGAGCGAGACGGTCCTCCTCGGCCTGCGCGACGGCGAGGAGTACCTGATCGTCGCGCGGGAGGACGGCAAGCAGCTCGTCCGCGTCTTCATGGAGATCGGCACGCGCGTGCCGCTCGGCGCGAGCTCCGGGGGAGTGGCGGTCCTCGCGCGGCTCGAACCGGCCGAGGTCGAGGAGATCCTGCGGGCCGAGCCCCGCGAGTTCGAGGGCGCGCCGCTGCTCGCGCCCGACGAGATGCGCCACGAGATCGCCCGGACCGCCGAGCGCGGCTACGCCCTGAACATGTCGTCGTGGTACCGCCCGCAGGTGGCGTCCCTCGGCGCGGCGATCACCAACTCGGCGGGGCGGCCCATCGCGGCGGTCACGTTGAGCATCCCGGAGATGCGGTACGACCCCTCACGGGAGCGGGAGCTCGCGCGACTGGTCGTCGCGGCCGCGGACGAGATCAGCCGGCTGATCTCGTCCAGCTGACCGGCTAGGCGTTCAGGACACCGGCGATCAGCCCGGCCGTCGCCTCCGGCGACTCCACGGGGAAGTGGTGGCTGCCCAGGTCGACGAGCACCACCTCGGCGCGGCCCGAGAGGTGGTCGAGGGCTTCCCGGGTGACCAGGTCCCGTACGCCGAACACGGTGATCGGCTGCCGCACAGCGCTCAGCGCCTCGTCCATGTCCCAGGCGACGAGGCCCTCGAACGCCCGGGTGCCCGCGGGCTGGCGCACCGCCACCATCTTCCCGAAGTGCGCTTCCTTCAGTGCCGGATCGGTGTCCGGCGGCGAGCCCGCCTCCACCATGCTGCGCACGAGCCCGGCGAAATCCGTCCGCAGCGGCTGCAGCAGCCCTTCGGCCTGCTCCTCGTCCAGGGCGCCGAACAGGAAGAGGTAGTGCAGGGCGTCGAGGGCGATGACGTGCCGGACCGCGCCGGGGCGCAGCCGGGCGGTTTCGACCGCCACCGCACCGCCGAGCGAATGCCCGGCGACGACGCAGTCGGTCACCGATTCGGCGTCGAGCACCGAGACGACGTCGCGGGCGAACTCCTCGATCGTCCAGTTCTCGCGCGACGAACGGGATTCGCCGTGCTCGGCGAGATCGACGGCGATCACGCGGTACCCGCCGGGCAGGAACCCGGTCAGCGCGTCGAAGTCCCCGCGGTGGCACGCCCAGCCGTGGATCAGGACGACGGCAGGCCCCTCGGGTGGTCCGCTGATCGAGTACCGGATGGACGTCTCGTGCGGCCGCTGGACCTCGCGGTTCTCCACAACCCGGCCAGTCGTCGTCATGTCTGCTCCTCGTGCCACTATGCGGTACGACGTATCGATGAGTAGCATGACGGTAGACACGCTGACCGGGTGTGTCAATCGCCCATCGAAGGAGTGGCGGGATGCCGGCAACCCTCTTCAGTCCGATCGAAATCCGCGGCGTCCGGTTGCCGAACCGGGTCGTCGTGTCGCCGATGTGGCAGTACGCCGGAAAGGACGGGAAACCGACGCCGACGCACACCGTCCATTACGGACGGCTCGCCGAAGGGGGTGCCGGGCTGGTCGTGGTGGAGGGGACGACGGTGGACCGGCGGGGCCGGGGAACCGTGGGCGACCTCGGCATCTGGGACGACAGCGTGGTCCCGCTGCACGCGCGGCTCGTGGACGTCGTCAGGGCCGGCGGCGCCGTGCCGGGCATCCAGCTCATCCACGCCGGGCGCAAGGGACGCCGGAACCCGCCCTGGGACGCGCGCACCCCGCCGCCGTCCGCCGGGTGGCCGGTGCTCGCGCCCAGCGCGATTCCCCTCGGCCCCGACGGGTTCGCCACTCCCGTCGAAATGACGCCCGCCGACATCGAAGACACCGTGGCGGCGTTCGCGAACGCCGCCCGGCGCGCCGACGAAGCCGGTTACGAAGTCCTCGAACTGCAGGCGGCCCACGGCTACCTGATCCACAGTTTCCTCTCGCCGCTGGCGAACCGGCGGGCGGACCGTTACGGCGGCTCCACGGAGAACCGCTTCCGCTTCCTCGTCGAGATCGTCGACCGCGTCCGGAACGTCTGGCCGGACCGCAAGGCGTTGTTCGTCCGCCTTTCGTGCGTGGACGTCGAGTGGAGCATCGACCAGACCGTGGAACTGGTGCGGGAGCTCGGGATCCGCGGAGTCGACGTCGTCGACTGCAGTTCGGGAGGGATCGTCGGGCGGCCTTCGCCAGGTGTGACGCCGGATTACGGCTACCAGGTGCCGTACGCGGAGCAGATCCGCACCCGGACCGGACTTCCGACGATGGCGGTCGGGCACATCGTCCACGCCACGCAGGCCCAGTCCATCGTCGAGAACGGGCAGGCGGACCTGGTCGCGCTGGGGCGGGAGCTGCTCTACAACCCGAACTGGCCCTTGGACGCGGCGCGCAAACTGGGCGTGTCCGATCCCTACGCCCAGGCGCCCACTCGCATTTCGTACTGGCTGAGCAAGCGCGAGGACAGCTTCCCGGGCTTCGCCCCGTCCACGGAGGGACTCAGTTTTCGGACAGCCGCAGGGCGCCGAGCCGGATCGCCCAGGGGTTGACGCGGTCCGGACAACGCTGCTTCATCGCGGTGAAGAACCCGTCGCGGTCTCCTGCGGGGGCACCTCGTCGCCGACCCGCTTGGGCCCGGTGATGGTGGCGAGGTTGTCGAAGGTGAACGCGATGCCGACGCCGCGCGTGATGCCCAGGCTCCCGCCCAGCGCGGGCGAGGCCCAGTCGAAGTCGTAGACGTGGCTGCGGATCTGGTGGGCTTCGGCGAACTGGCGGGCGGGGAACCGGAAGGCGAGGTCGGTGAGCGCGGCGCACCAGACCGTGCCCCCGCGCAGCCCTGGGTTGAGCCGCCGAACCGGCCGATGTTGCGCTGGACCCACCGCATGGCCGCGATCATGTCCCGGAGGCCGAGGTTGGTCGGCGCCCCGTCGATGGGCAGGAACCCCTCGACGCCGAAGCGGCAGTTGATCGCGACGGTCACCGCGCCGGAGCGGTGAAGGAGGCGCGGTCGGCGGGGCGCGTGGGAGCCCAGACGTTGAGGGTCAGGTAGTCGTCGCCGTGGCGCCAGCCGTCGTTCGAGATGGCGGCCAGGTCCAGGGACCCGTCAGGGGAGCAGTCCCTTGAGCAGCAGGGCGATCTGCTCGGTGAGCTGTTCCGGGGTGACCGGGCCGCCGGGTTCGTGCCACCGGTAGACCGTCGTCAGCATGGACAGCACCAGGTTCGCCGCGACGTGGGTGTCGATCGGTGGCGGCTCCCGCTGTGCGGCAAGGGATTCGTCGAGCAGGGCCTGGAACTCGTGGGTGATGGCTTGCAGGGCGATCGCGAGGACTTGTTCTGGTGTGGCCCAGAGTTGTTCGCTCACACTGGCCGGTGCCGCCCAAACGGCGTCCGGGCTCGCCGCCTGCGGCGAGGAGATCGCTGGCGGCGTCGCGATCGGGGCCGCGGCAGGGGCTCCGGAACTCGGCATCGGAGCCATCCCTGGTGGAGTGATCGGCGGTCTGGGCGGACTCATCGCATGCGCCTTCACCGGCGGCCCCGAAGCGGCCGCGGGTATCAGCGCACTGCTCGGCGGCCTGGCCATGACCATGGACGGCCTCGAAGGCGCCGCCGACGACGTCGCTAAACTCGCGAAGCACCCCGGGAGCGTCGAGGGACAGGAGGAAATCCCTGTTCACGACCCCGGTACCGGTAAGGAGATCACCGATATCGACCTGGTCGAGAACGGCGCTCTCGTGGAACGGAAGTCGGCCACAACTGCTCCCGACCCTGTCGGCTGGTCCGCGGACAACGTAACGAACAAGATCTGGAAGTATATCGAGGCTCGGGAGATCGCTCCGGAGTTGGCTGAGTACAGAGATGCGCCGATCATCTACCGGATGACGACACCCGGGGTGCAACCTGAACTGCGAGCGGCAATCGAAGAAGCCTTTGAAGAAGGGAAGCAGTACAATCCCGGTATTGATCTGAGATTGGAGTTCGAGTAGTGAGTGTGTCGTTTTCCTTGCGGGGTGTGCGAGGAAATCTGTGGAACCCGGGAAACAAGACTGGGCGGACCTATGTTGGCATGGCTCGGCTCATCTTCGCGCAGAATCCCGATTTCCCGGATCCGGACAGCTGGATCGTCGAACAGAGTCCAGGTGGGACTCCGGACGACCACTACGTCGATCCGGAGGGTTTGGCCTCGTTCATCCGGGCGGCGCTGGACAGTGCTGTAGTCCGAAATGGTGGTTACCTCCGTATCGCCCGTGGTTTCCTTGAGATCAGTATCGCGATGCTGTTTCGCGCCGGTGTCGAAGTGGAAGCGGTGACTCCGGTGGAGGTCGAACTGGTTGAAGCCGGCCGCGAGTTGGCGCGAACAATGGTGCGCTGACGGACGACCCCCGGGCGTTCACTCGTGTCGACTGTCGGGAACTCGGCTGGTGACTCTTTGGCTGGTGCGGGTTCTTTGTAGCCGCATGTAACGACCGAAGAGACCGGAATGATGGGTATGAGTCCACGTTGATCGCCGACGGTGCCACGGCCGCCGCCGCGGGAGTGACACAGTTGGCGATGCGCGCTGCGGGTGGCGATGACGTCTCTCCGAGGCAAGCCGGCCACGGCACCAGCGGCGGAGACACCGAACCGCCGTTTTCCGCCACTCAGGAAGATCACCGGCAAGGGGATGTCTCGTAACTGGTCTTGGGGTTGTCCCTGTTGGGGTTGTCAGCCGGTGATTGTGATGTTGTGGAGGTGAGCGATTCCGGAGACGGTGTCGGCCAGTGTGCTGGCAGCGCGACGGTAGTCGCGGAGAATTTTCCAGCACTTCAGGTGTGTGCTACTGACGGAGGTTGTCGACAGTCTGGGCTCCTGAGCAAGGGAGGTCCTATGGCTGAGCGTGTGTGGAGTGAGAAGGACCTGGTCAGGCGCGCGAATCGGCGTCTGGCCGTGTTACGGCGCGCCAAGGAGGTCAGCGGCAATGTGGCGGCGACCTGCCGCTACTACGGCATCAGCCGCAGCATCTTCTACCGCTGGAAACGCCGTTACGAGGAACACGGGCTGGAGGGACTCAAGAACCGCTCGAGTGCCCCGATGCACAGCCCGAACGTGACCCATCCGGAGGTGGTCGGCAAGATCATCCACCTGCGCCAGCACTACCACTTCGGCCCGCTGAAGATCGCGATGTACCTGCAGCGTTACCACAACGTCGCCATCAGCCAGTCGGGTGTGTGGCGGATCCTCAAGCGACTGGGCATGAACCGGCTGCCGGCCTCGCAGCGCTACAAGCGACATCAGCAGCGCTGGAAGCGCTACGAGAAGCAACGCCCCGGCCACCACGTCCAGATCGATGTCAAGTTCATCGAACCCATCACCACCGGAATTACCCGGCGCAAACGCTACTACCAGCACACCGCCATCGACGACTGCACCCGCCTGCGGGTGCTGCGGATCTACCCCCGCTCGGACCAGAAGACCGCGATCCAGTTCCTGGACTACATCCTGTCCCGGCTGCCCTTCCAGGTCGAGAAGATCCAGACTGACAACGGCGCCGAGTTCCAGACCGCGTTTCACTGGCACGTGCTCGACAAGGGCATCGGCCACACCTACATCCGCCCCGCCACACCGCGGCCCAACGGCAAAGTCGAGCGCTCTCATCGCATCGACGCCGAAGAGTTCTACCGGCTCCTCGACGGCGTGGTCATCGACGACGCCGGGGTGTTCAACGACAAAGCTCAAAGAATGGGAGGACTACTGCAACTACCACCGCCCCCACGGCGGCCTCGGCGGACAAACCCCGTATGAGAGGCTGCTACAGAAGTCCCAAGCCCAGCCTGTCACCGGCCAGCGTCAGTAGCACAGGTTCCCGGTGCCGGCCCTGCTGCGGGCCTTCGACAACGCGGCGCACGCACTGATCGGCATCGACCTGCTCGTCCTGCCGCACGCGTTCGTCGACGGGCTCCCGCACCAGGACCTCTACCGTGATGAGCGGGTCTGCCTGGTCGCCGCTGCGGGCAACCCCGGGATCGGCGCCAGGCTCACGGTCGACCAGCTCCGCGCGATGCCGTGGGTCGTCACCTACCACGGGCCGACTGCATCGACCCCGGCCGCGCGGCAGATGCGGATGCTCGGCATCGAGGCCCACGTGCTGGTGGCATCCGACGTACGAGCACGACCCCGAACACCGCTACCTGCGCGACCTCCTGACGCGGGTCGCGGGACTGTCAGATCAACTGTGTAGGGCCGTGGCCTACTTGTCGATGTTGATGCGGTCGCCGAACTGGATGGCGAATGCGTTGAGGGTAGCTTTCCAGCCGTTGGAGCGGGTGATGCCGATGGCTCCGTCGGGTCGTGTCGTCGTACGGATCGTGAGGTAGAGCGTTTTCAGGGCTGCTCGCTCGGATGGGAAGGCGCCGCGGTTGCACGCGGGGTTGCCGGGTAGCGGCGGCCAATCTCGCCCGACTCCAGCTCATCCAGCGCCTCGGCCGCGGCGTCCAGCGTCAGTGCCTGGTAGATCGGCCGCAACCCGGCGGTGACCTGGGCAATCTGTTTCTTCGAGGAGTAGCACATCGAGGCCCGGATCAGGTGCACGATGCAGGTCTGCACGATCGCGGCGGGCCAGACGGTGGTGATGGCCTCGGGTAGCCCAGACAGGCCGTCGCAGCAGACGAAACACACCTCAGTCACGCCGCGGGTTTTCAGCTCCGCCAGCACGTTCATCCAATATTTGGGGCCCTCGCCGTCTTTGCCGATCCACATGCCCAGGACGTGTTTGGCGCCGTCGAAGTCGACCCCCACGACCACATAGACCGGCCGATTGGACACCTGACCGTCGCGGATCTTGACCCAGAGCGCGTCGACGAACAGGACGGCCCAGCTCGAACCGAACGGCCGATTGGCCCAGTCGGTGACCGCGCCGGTGACCTTGGAGATCAGGTCGGGTGAAACCTCGACCCCGTAGATGTCGGTGAGGTGGGCCTGGATATCGCGCACGGTCATCCCGCGGGCATACAGCGAGATGATCGCGTCGTTGAGCCCGTCCAGACGGCGCTGGCGCTTACGCACGATCGCCGGCTCGAAGGTGCCGTTGCGATCACGTGGGACGGTGATGTCGACCGGGCCGATGTCGGTCAGCACGGTCTTGGACGTCCGGCCGTCACGAGAGTTGCCCGAGCCGTAGCGTGTTCCTTGTCGTCGTTGTTCCTGCATCGGTCACGTCATCGTGCCCTTCCGGACGGCGGGGAGATCACCTCCCCGCCACCCTGTCAGGGCCACGGCTTACACACTTGTTCTGACACACCCTCCGATACGTACAGCGCTTCAGCGGGAGTCGAGAGACCGGCAAGCAGCGGATACAACTGCTCGACGGTGTCCGGCATTGCAAGGGGCTCAGCGTCGTTTCGTGGTTTCGCATTGGGGTGAGGATCGCACCCAGGCCCCCACCGCTCAACTGCCCGCCGACCTCGGCGCGGTTGACCAACTGCTCGACGAGTCGGTCGTCCGGACCGGTCTCGGGTTTCGAGTTCTCAGCGTCACCCACGTCAGACATCATGTCGGTCATCAGGTGCACTTCTGTGATCGGGGGCTACGCCGGAAGTTGCGCAGTCCCACATCAGCTCGTCCTGAACTGCGCCCTGTCTTTGCCAGCGGGGTCATTGCTGTAGTTGTTGGATTTGTTGGTACAGGGCGTTGGTCTGGTCTGGGCTGAGTGCGTAGTTCCAGGTCTGGATGTCACTGAGGTTTCCGGTGAAGTAGTGGTTTGCTGTTTGACCGGTGTCGGTTGTTTGGGTGTCGGCGCCGATGGTGAGGGGGCCCGTTGGTGCCCACGGATTGGTGCCGGCGGGCCAAGTGGTCGTGCCGTTGGCGGCGGCGTTGACGTAAAGGGCGAGGGTGTGAGTGTTGCCGTTGTAGATGCCGACGAGGTGGGTCCAGGTGTTGAGGGTCGGGGCGAACTGGGAAAGTGCGCGTAGCTGGGTGGAGCCGGGAGCGTCGCCGGTGGACATGGTGAATGCCCATTTCCCGTCGGCGGCGACGTATTGGAGTGTGGCGGCGCTGGTGTTGGTGCCGTCTTGGGAGACGATGTCGGTGTCGGAAGCGGGTAGGGCGCTGCCAGTCAGGTAGGCCCAGACCGAGATAGTGAAGCTGTGGGTCGTGTCCACCACCGGCCCGCTGGTGATGGCGTCGCCCGCTCCGTCAAGGCCGAGCGCGTTCCTGCCAGTGGAGTCGGTGATCCAGGTCGCGCCCGATGCGGACAGGTTGGCGTCTTGTGAGGTGACGGTGAGATCGTTGTTGGCCATGTAGGGAGTTTTGGTACCGGCGATACTGTCGGCGGCATCGGTGTCGGTGCCGCCTATGCGGGCGTCGTCGAGCGCCCATGTGTGTTGCGGGCCCATGTAGGCAGAGGTGAGTGCAGCGTATCCGGCCGGGGTGAGGTTGGCTTTGTCCGTGGTGGTGGCATCGGGGTTGAGTGGAACGGGATCAGAGTCGGGGTCGTTCACTGCCTGCCCGATTACCTGGTCGGCGTCAATGACGAAGCTGATAAGCCCGTTATCACGGTTCCGAATGGAACTGTTGACCGTTTTACGGGCATCGTCGACACCGCCGGTTCCGGTCGTACAGGGGTCGTTCGCGCCCCCTCCGGTATAGCCCGCGCAGGGCGTGAGCGTGACCGCGATGACCTTGATGTGATAGGCGCTGAGGTAGGCGATGAGCTGTTCGTAGGCGGCTTTGATGGTGCTGGCGCCTTGTGGCCCCGGATTGTGCAGGACGTCCTCGAGTCCTTCGTTGAGGATGACGGTGGTGATGCCGGGTTGGTCGAGGATGTCGCGGTCGATGCGAGACAGGGCCGAGGGGCCGCCGACGGCTCCGCCGTTGAAGGTTTCCGGGTTGTCCACGGTGATTTGGTTGGCTTCGATGCCTTCGCCGATGCTGCCGTACGCGGCAGGCGCTGTGGGCTCTGCCGTGCTCAGGTTGGCGGCCAAATCCACTTGGATGTTGGCATTTGCGTTGGGCTGGGTCGGGTCGATGAGGTTGTCACCGAGCACGGCCTGCGTGGGTGTGCCGGAGGTAGCGATGTCCAGACCGGTAACCAGGTTGCTGAATGCCCCGTTGGTGCCGGTGAAGGCGCTGCCGCTGGTGTCGGCGGCGTGGCTGGTGGTGCTGGCGGGGGCGGTGTATTCCCAGGCGGTGTCGGACCAGGTGTGTTCGGGTAGGTAGGGGATGGTCGTGGGGTTGTTGAGCCAGAAGGAGACCAGGACGTACTGGCCGGCAGTGACGTGGAGTCCGGTGACAGGGTCGGAGTAGACCATCCCCCCTTCGGGGATGGTCGTGGTGGGGTTACCACTGAACGTGAGGGTGGTTGTGGTGCCGGCGACTGGGGTGGCGGTGGGGACGCCGGGGGTGGCGGCGAGGGCGATAGTGGCGGACCCGATGTTCAGTGGGCTGGTGCCCAGGGCGTTGTCGAGTTTAATGCGCACGCTGTCGCCGGACAGGGTCGGTTTCAGGGCTATGCGATAGGTCTGGTTGTTGATCGCTGCGCCGTTGAAGTTGTAGTTGCCTTCGGTCGGGCTGGCCCAGCCGGCGGTCCAGGTCTGGCCGGACGGGGCATTGGCTGTGGTGGTGTTGCGCAGGGCCATGCCGAAGATGTGCAGGGCCTGGCTGCCCGCGTCGGCGTGGCTCGACACGTCGGGCAGGGTGATCGATGTGATGTTCACCGGCGCGGTCGCGCCCGGTTTGAGAGGGACGGATACCGCGTAGATCTTCGGGTGCTTGCTACTGTCCTGACCGGTCGGTGTATTCAGATGCGGGAGCGTGACAGCCGCCAGTGACTGCGGCCCGTTGAGCCAGTCCGGGACGCTGAGGGCGAAGGTCTGGGGGGTGCCGGTGCTGTAGCTGATGGTACCGGTGGGCACGCACAGTTCCGCGGGGTTAGTGCCGCTGAACATGTAGGTGCCTGCCTCGGCTGTGCCACTGGGGACAAAGGGGGCGGATGAGCTCGCTGACGAGGGGCACCGGCCCGATCCGCCTGGGTTCGGCGTCGTGTCGGCCGTGGACGTCGCTAGGAACACCAGTGAGGTGGTGCCGGCCTGCGTGAGCGGGCCCGGACCGAACGGCGTGCTAAGGGTTTGGTTGGCGGACAGGATATTGTCCGAGCCGTTGCCGAAGTTCGGCAGAGCGAACGTGGCTCCGTCGACGGTGATCGTGCCGTTCGGAGACCATCCAGCGGCCTGCAGATCGGCGGAGGAGATGCTGTTGGTTCCGTCCGCCCCTGCGCCCGTGCTGGTGGTGCCCGTGTGCGCTGCGGCGTTGCCGTACCTGGAGCCCAGGCATGTCGACCAGCTGATGCAGGTTGTGGTGTCGGCGGGATCTCCGATGGCCTGGAAGTGGTAGGCGTTGGTGCTGAACCCGGAGATGTCGCCGGCGGCGTCTTCGGCGTAGGCGTAGAGGGTGTGTGGGCCAGGCGCGTGCGGTGTGAGCGTCACTGTGACGGTCGCGTACATGCCGGCGACTTCGGTCGCGGTCAGGGCGCGGCCGTAAACCTGGACGTCGGCGATGTCGCCGGCGAAGAAGTTCCCGGCCGCCGCACCGGTCGGGGTGACCGCGCCGATGGTGAGCGGCCCGGTGGCGTTCCACAGCGAGGTGTCGGTGACGGTCCCGGCAGCGACACCGTTGATGTAGAGGGTGATCGTGCCATTGCTGCCGTCCACGGTGGCCGCCAGATTGGTCCACTTGTTGACCGTGGGAGCGGCACTGGCGTGCACGATGAACTGGCTCGCGCTGGTGGAGTCGGATGCCGGGACGACGATCGCCCACGCGTTGAGGTTCTTGTTGTATTGCAGGTAGAACCCGCCTACGTTACGACCGGCCTGGCTCAACGCTGTGTAGTAGTTGTTGGTATCGGCCAGCTTGACCCAGGCCGAGACGGAGTAGGAGGCGTTGGTGGTGATCACCGGGCCTGCGGTGGCAGCGTCGCCGGCCGAGCCGTTCAACGCCAGCACCTGGCTGTTGCGGCTGGCGTCTTGCACCCAGCTCGCGCCGGTCGCGGACAAGGTCGCGTTGTGCGCGCCGCCGGTGTCGGTGGCAGTCGTGCCGGTGCCGTCGGCGAGTTTCCAGCGTCCGGCCGGCACGGCGGCGGTCCCCCCGGTGAAGTTGGACGCGATCTGGGAAGCGGGCGGGCTGCTGGTGGACGGAGCCTGATCAACGCCATAAACGATCTCGGTTGCGTTCGAGCTGGGCGTGGACAGCGTGAACGTGCCCGGAGTGCCGGCCTGCGCACTGCCGGTGAACGTTCGGATCGGAGTCTTGATCACGGCGGCATCACTGGCGGGCAATGCGGTGGAGTAGACTTGTACGTCGCTGATCGAGCCGTTGAATAAGTTGTTCGCCGCGCCCCCGGTGAGCTGGACTCCCCCGATGGTCAACGGTCCTGTGGCGCTCCACGGCGTGGCGCCAGTGGCCGTGCCGACGAGCACGCCGTTGACGTAGAGACTCACCGTCCGGGATGTGGCGTCGAAGGTGCCCACCAGATTCGTCCAGGCACCCAATGTCGGTGCTTTGGTGTCGTGCGCGATGAACTGCGGGGCGGAGGTCGAGTCACTGCCAGGGAGCACGAACGCCCACGCATTCAGATTCTTGTTGTATTGCAGGTAGAACCCGCCCATGTTCGTGCCACCCTGACCGACGGCGGTGTAGTAGGCGCGGGTGCTGGTCAGCTTTACCCACGCAGACACCGAGAACGAGGCGGCGGTGTTCACGGCCGAGGTCTTCGTCACCGCATACCCCGTCTCGTCGCCAAAAGCCAACACCTCGCCCTCGGTCGGATCTTGTGACCAGGCCACGGCATTACCGGTGAGTGTGGACGGATTGGTCTTGGCTGTGTCCGCGGCGGTAGGTGAAGCGTTGCCGTCGTTGAGCAACCACCGGTCGGCCGGAGGTGTGGTAGCCGCAGTCTGGCCGGCTTCTGTGCTTTGGTACGTCCCGTCGGCTGACGCGATCGCCGGTTCCGTAGGCGCGGTCGGTTCCGCCGTGAAATGGCAGGTCGCGGACCACGGGCTCCATAATTGGCCGTCGAAGGTGGACACGTTCCAATTGACGACCTGCCCATTCGACAAGCCGGAAACAAAGGATTGACTCAGTGACACCATCGCGTTGCTGCCCGACGATAGATCCGGCGAGCTGGCAGTGTTCATGGTGGAACTGCCGGAGACCCAGTACTGGAACTTGGCCTGCACCACGTTGTTGTCCGGGTCGCTGATGTTGGCAACCAGCGCTGGGGCGTTGTTCACCATCGTCTTGCCCATGTAGGGGTACGGCCCAGTGGGATTGGTGTTGCAGCCGACGTTGTTCGAACCGGAGAAAGCCTTGACCGGTAACGGCGTGTTGGGCGGGCGATTGAATTTGATGTCCAGCGCAGGTTGAATAATGTTGACGCTGTCGACGCTCGGGGCGAAGCGGGCGAAATTGTCGCGGTTGAGGGATTCGTCTCCAGTGAGCGAAAACGTGGCAGTCGGCCAGCGGGGATCGATCCAGCCCGTCACGTCGAAGCCGCCGTATACCGCGCGTGGGGCAGTCGAGCAATAGTCCGGGTTGAAGGCGGGCCCGAAGTCCACGAACCCGACGACCGGACCGGGGCCTTGCTGATTGTCCCAGGACACGTAGGGGGCTCCGTTCACGGTCGGCAGCGCCCCGGCCAGGTGCAGATAGTCCCTTGTGGTTACGCAGGACGAAGAGTATTCCTTCGCGGTGGTGACTGTGGCTTGGTTGATGACCGCGCCGGCGAGCAGGCCGGTCGGCAGTTGCCACTGGTAATACGTCCGTTCGATACCGATGCACAGCGGAGTCGAGGGCCAGCCGTTGTAGCCGACGCCCATAGGCTCACCGTCGGTGCTGGCGCCGTTGTAGAACGAGGTGCCGTGACACACCCCGCCTTGCTTGACTTCGGCATAACCCAGGCCGGCGCCGGCCGTGTCCTGCCACTGCACCGAGGGATCGATGTAGACCGGGTATACGGTGTTGGGCCCGTTAAGGACCTTCGGGTCGGGAGTCAGTCCGACCTCGGACGTGGTCAGTCGAATCGGCATTGGCGAGGTGTGGGCGACAAGACCCGCGTGATGCACGTCGGACGGGTCCGCGGCAACCGGAGTGGACGGCTTCGCATTGGGCGCCACCGGTGCGGACGGCAGCGCTTGATTGGAGTCCCAGACGGCCGGTGTTTCACCGATCAGGCTGCGACCGGGGTTTTGGGGCGTGAGCCTGAGTCCACCTGCGGTCGTGGAAGCGAGGCGGCCACCTCTGACGTCCACCGGCAGCGTGAGATGGGCGAGCGCCGGATTCTTCGCTGCTGCGGCGTCATGTACGACCAGGACATCGGAGAACCCGCCCGCCGCGTTCGCGTTCACCACCAGATCCACGCCGGGGTAGACCGCCGGGTAGGTAGCTTGGTCACCACGAACGGTAGGCGAGGGTAACGGTGAAGGCCAGGACACGGAGAAGGTTGTGCCGCCGGAGGTCGTGGTTGCCAAGGGCGTCGTGCCGCCGCCCGAGAAGGTCACGGTTCCATAGGCGGTGGCGGTCGGCGAGAATGTCCCGTTGCCGTTGGGGTGCAAGGTCAGGTCGAGCGGAACCCATTTCCCTTGCTGGCGGGTGCGGACCGGACCGAGGTTCTCGGTGAGTGTGAACCCGCCCTTGGCGTCAGCGGTGACTTGCTGGGTTTCCGTGGTCAGGGCATCCACCGGCGTGCTCTTCCCCGACGAGCGAGCCGTCGCGGCTGCAGCGTCCATCGCCGTTTCCTGTGCGGGGCTGGCGGTCGCCGACGGGTTGGGGCTGGTCGACGGTGTTGCTGGGGCAGGCGCCGGCTGCCCCGATGCTTCGAGCCGGCCGGTTCCGCTCGGGTTTAGCGGTGTGGCGTCTGCTTGGGGCGCGAGGGCTGCGGTGAGGCCGGCGAGGAGAGCGAAGATGGCCAAGAAATGGCCGGCGGAGAAACGGTGTCTCCGCCGGCCGGCAAATCCAGCATGCTGGGTTCTGATTCTGGTTCTGGACACACGTCTGCCCGCAGCGAACATCGAACCGCCCCTTTCGCCCAGGGGGTCACGAGTGGAATCCCCCAGTCAGAGAACATCCGCAACCGGCCGAAAGACGCAGGGCGGTCAGTAGAAGACAGTAAACATCAACAACCCCACACCACAGCATCCATTAGAGTGACACCAAACCGCCCAAACAACCCGAATCTGAACATTCCGGCCGACGGTTCATGCGCAAACGCTCAAGAGCTGTAATAGCCGGATATATCGACTACCAGGTCAGTGGTGCCGAATTTGTTGACCACGTCGACCGCGCCATCCGGGCCGACGGAGGCGATCACGAGATTGGAGATGAGTTGACCGGAGGAGAAGTTGAGGTTCGACGTAATGGGCCGGCCGGTGCCGTCGGGATACGCGGTCAGGAAGCTGGCGTCGGTGGGGTTGACAACGGTCAGGTGCAAAACGACTGCGGTCACGGTGACCGAGGACGAATCCGCCGGAACTCCGTCGACGCCCGTGATCTGTAGTTTCAGCGGGGTGTTCGCGCTGAGTGGCGCGTCGATGCCACCCGTACCCGCGGTTCGCGTGTCCAGCATCCTGGTCGGTGACACTGGCACAAAGGTAGCGCCCGTGCCGGATGTGTAGTACCCGAACAGGTCGGCGACCACGTCGGTCGTGCCGTTGCGATTGTAGATGTCGATCTGGGTAGTGTTGGCGGGCAAGGGAACGATCACGAGGTTGGCGGCCGTCTCGCCCGCGGCGAAGTCCAGACTCGAGGTGCTCGGCCGGGTCGTGCCGTCGGGATAGGCCGTCAGGAAACTGCCCAGGGTGGAGCCGGCCGAGGTGAGGTTCAGCACCACAGCGGTAACCCCCGTGGTCGGTACTCCCGCGACGCCTTCGACCGTCACCGGGAGGGTGGCGCCCACACCAACCGGAGCGGGTGTGCCGTTGGTTTCGCCTGTGCCGTTCCGGGTGTCCAGGATCCTCGTGGAAGCGACTGTGTCGTAGGTGCTCGCCCCGGCGGCGGCCGGGGTGTAGTAGCCGGCCACATCGACGAGAAGGTCGGTCGTCCCGTTCTTGTTGTAGACCGCGACGGTGCCGTTCGCGGTCGACACAGGGACGATCGCCATGTTCGCTGTGGTCTGTCCCGCCGTGAAGTTCAGGTTCGTGGTGATCGGGCGGGTGGAGCCGTCCGGGTACAGTGTCAGGAAGCTGCTAGCCGTGGGATTCACGATCGTGACGTTCAGGACCACTGAGGTGAGCTGACTGGGATCGGACGGCAACCCGTCCCGTCCGGCCACCTGCAGCGAGAGTGTGGCGCCTTCTCCGAGCGGTAGGTCGGAACCACCAGGGCCGGCGGTGCGCGTGTCCAGCAGTCGCGCCGGAGTCACCGGCACGTAAGCCGACCCGGCCCCCGTCGCCGCCGCTTGCGGTGCCCTTGCTGCACCTAGGAAACCGACGGTCAGAGCCATCACGAGCAGGAAACCGACGGCAGTTCTGCGCGACGGAAAAAGCCTGGTTGTCACGATTGCACTCCCCACACCCTCGATCGGCCGGTGACCACATTGCCGGTGCCCGTCCCCGGCCTCGACAGCACTACCGGGGGAATCCGCCGACGCGACCGTCCACGTAGGACGCGTGGCTTGGCGAGAGTATTCGACACACGCCCGGATGGAAAGCAAAGGAAGTCACGACAAAAAGGTCATAGTGAAAAATGATTGTAAAGCGGGCATCAGTCGCCGCTTATCATTGCGCTGTTTAGTCGTCTGCTCTGGTCTGTTCGGCATACTGGAGCGGTTTGGTGTCACTCTAATGGATGCTGTGGTGTGGGGTTGTTGATGTTTACTGTCTTCTACTGACCGCCCTGCGTCTTTCGGCCGGTTGCGGATGTTCTCTGACT
This sequence comes from Amycolatopsis bartoniae, assembly GCF_014191255.1. Taxonomy (GTDB): domain Bacteria; phylum Actinomycetota; class Actinomycetes; order Mycobacteriales; family Pseudonocardiaceae; genus Amycolatopsis_E; species Amycolatopsis_E bartoniae. The sequence continues at coordinate 73,514 of NZ_JACHWH010000011.1, read as the reverse complement.
GGGGGATTCCACTCGTGACCCCCTGGGCGAAAGGGGCGGTTCGATGTTCGCTGCGGGCAGACGTGTGTCCAGAACCAGAATCAGAATCAGAACCCAGCATGCTGGATTTGCCGGCCGGCGGAGACACCGTTTCTCCGCCGGCCATTTCTTGGCCATCTTCGCTCTCCTCGCCGGCCTCACCGCAGCCCTCGCGCCCCAAGCAGACGCCACACCACAGGCGGGCAAACCCAACGTCTCCGCTCCGTCCGTGGCCAAGGACAAGACGACGCCCGTGGCGCCGGTGGTCAGCCATTACCAGCAGCCGAAGCCGGTCCCCCAGTGGAAAGCCGCGCCCGTAACTTGGCCCACCGGCAACGCAGATGTCAGCCTATCCGCCGCAGGCCATGCCGCGCCTGCTCCAGCGGCAGCCGGAGCAGGCGCGGTAAGAGCCGGTACGTTACCGGTGTGGCTCGCACCCGTTGTCCCGAAACCGGGCACGGCTGGCCCACACGCGAAAACGCCGACTGCGACACCGGCCAGCGCCCACGTAGCGGCGGCTCCGCGCGACGCCGCAACCGCAGCCGGCGTCAACGGGCTCATCCTGTCGGTCGACCGGACCGACCAGGCACCTGACACCGGGACGGTTCGTCTGACGCTCGGCTACTCGCAGTTCGCTGACGCGTTCGGCGGAGACTGGGCATCCCGGCTACACCTTGTCACCTTGCCCGCCTGTGCGTTGACTACCCCCGCAGTGCCCGCCTGCCGCACCCAGACTTCCCTCGCCTCTACCACCGACACGCACGATGGAACAGTCGCCGCAGATGTCGCTTTGCCAGGCACGAGCACCGCGGCCTTCCCAAAGTCCGCGAGCGCGGCAAATGTATTGGTGGCCGCAACCTCCTCGCCCTCCGGCAGCGGCGGCAACTTCACGGCGACCTCGCTGAAGCCCTCCGGATCCTGGCAGGCCGGAGGTTCTGCGGACGCATTCACCTGGTCGTACCCCATCAGCGTGCCGGACGTGCCTGGTGGCCTGAAACCGCAGGTCGCACTGTCGTACGATTCCCAAGTCGTCGACGGTCTGACTTCGTCGACGAACAACCAGGCGTCCTGGCTCGGTGACGGCTGGGACTACAGCCCCGGCTATATCGAACGGTCTTACCAGACCTGCCATCAGAACCCGACCGGGTCAACCCAGACGTGGGACAACTGCTGGACCGCCAACAATGTTGTGACGTTGTCGCTCGCCGGAAAGACCACCACGCTGGTCAAGGATGACACCACGGGCAGGTATCACCCACAGAACGACTCGAACGAACGCGTTGAGTACAAAACGGGTGGAGTAAACGGCTCTCAGGGTGGCGAGTACTTCATCGTTACCGCTTCGGACGGCACCCAGTACTACTTCGGTCTCAACCAGCTTCCTGGGTACGTCACAGGCAACGCGCAGACGAATTCCGTGTGGACCGAACCGGTCTACTCCACCTCATCATCAGCCGACGAACCGGCCGGCTGCTACAACACCAGCTTCGCGCAGTCCTTCTGTCAGCTGGCCTACAGGTGGAACCTCGACTACGTCGTCGACCCTCACTCCGACGTCGTGTCCTATTTCTACAACAAGGAAAACAACTTCTACGCCGCGGATCTCGGGACCACCGCAACCGCCGCATCCGGCTACACCCGCGGTGGTTACCTGACCTCGATCCAGTACGGACAACAAGCTGGCGCGGTATACACTACCTCCCCCGCCGCTAAGGTCGTCTTCAACGTCACCGGCCGTTGCAACACGACCAGTGGCTGTGCGGCATCATCCGAGACGACCGCGAACTCCTCAAGCTGGCCCGACGTGCCCTTCGACCTCAACTGCGCGTCCGGCGCGTCGTGTTCGGCACAAAGTCCCTCGTTCTGGACCGAGAACGCCCTGGGCTCGATCCAAACCTACGCCCTGGTCGGCACTACCGAAACGCTCGTCGATTCCTGGGCACTCACGCACTCGCTGCCACCCGTCAGCGACCCGAACACCAAGCCCGCCCTCTGGCTCAACACCATCCGACAGACCGGACAGGACACGACGGGCGGAGGATCGACTACGCCAATCACGCTACCGCCCGTCAGCTTCAGCCCCGTCGCCGAGAACAACCGAGTAAACCTCAGCAGCGGGCTCCCGTGGATCACCCGCAACCGGATCCAGACCATCACCACCGAAACCGGCGAAACCATCACAGTCGACTACACGCTCGCATTCGGGTCCACACCCGCCTGCACCCCGGCAAACGTGCCCGCCGAACCATCCGCCAACGGCATGCTGTGCTTCCCCGACTACTGGACCCCGGCCGGGGCAACCACCCCAACACTGGATTGGTTCAACAAATACATCGTCGACTCCGTCACCGAGCACGACCCCACCGGCGGCTCAAACGACGACATCGAAACCCGTTACACTCCGGCCGGCGTGGCCGCCTGGCACTACAACGACTCGCCACTCACCCCGACCACCCCGGTCAATCAACGAACCTGGGACCAGTGGCGCGGGTTCTCCGGCATGACCGTGTCCACCGGCACCGCGCCGGACCCGGTCACCAACACCTACTACGCCTACTTCCGCGGCATGAACGGCGACACACTGCCGAACAACGGAACCCGGTCCGCCGCCGTGCAGGACGTCCACGGTGATCCCGCTTCAGTGGACTCGGACCAGTTCACGGGTATGACCTACGAAACCGTCGTCTATAACGGAGACTCGGCGGTGGCAAACATCGTCTCCGACATGATCACCAGTCCCTGGACCTCCATCGCCACCGCCACCCACGCCATGGGCAGCGGTCTGCCCGCGTTGCAAGCGTTCCTCGTCGGCAATACCGACAAGCGCGTGTACACCCCCCTGGCCAGTGGCACCACGAGGGAAACCGAGACCGACTACACCCACGATGCCTATGGTCGCGTCACCCGCACGAACGACCTCGGCGACGTCTCGATCGCCAGTCAACACCTATGTAGCAGCACAACCTACGCGGACAACACCACCGCCTGGATCCTCAACAAGCCCTCCGAAGTGCTCACCGTATCCATCCCCTGCACGACCACCCCCACCTACCCACAGAATGCGGTCTCAGACAAGAAGACCTCCTACGACAGCCAAGCCTGGAACACCCCGCCCACCAAAGGCGATGCAACCCAGACCCAGGACGCGATCTCGAGCACCGGAACCGGCTCCACCGCTGCCTGGACCTATGCCACCACCAGCGCAACCTACGACCAATACGGGCGCACCCTGACATCGACCAACGCGGACAACCACAAAACCGCCACCGTTTACATCCCGACAACCGGAGCCGAACCTACCGGGGTCAACGTGACCGACCCGCTCGGACACACCACCAAGACCACCTACGACGCGTTGCGCGAGCTCCCCACCCGCATCGTCGACCCCGCCCAATACGTGACCACGGAGCAGTACGACGCCCTCGGTCGGCTCACGGCCGTGTACAAGCCGGGCAACTCGGCCACCAGTGGTGCACCAAGCCTGAAGTACACCTACACCGTGTCCGACAGTGCACCATCGATTGTCGACACCTACACCGAAAACGACGACGTCACCTATCGGGTCAGCGAAACCTTTTACGACGCACTCCTGCGCGAACGAGAAACCCAAACTCAAACCCCCGACAACGAACGCACCATAACCGACACCACCTACAACACCGACGGCTGGAAATCAGCGAGCACCGACCCCTACCTCGACAGCAACCCCGTCGCACCCACCTACGTGCAAGCCCAGGCAGGCAAAGTACCCTCCGCCACCGCCTACTCCTACGACGCCGCCGGACGCAAAACAGCCGACATCGCCTACTCCAATGGCAACTCCACCTGGCAAACCACCTACACCTACGGCGGCAACTGGACCACCACCGTGCCCCCAGCGGGTGGGACTGCCACAACCACCTTCACCGACGCTCGAGGTAACACCACCGACCTATACCAGTACCACGCCGATGTCCCCACGGACCCGATCCACGATCCCGCTTCGGACTACTCCGCCACCCAATACTCCTACACGCCGGCGAACAAGCAAGCCGCCGTTACCGATCCGGCCGGCAACACCTGGAGCTACGGTTATGACCTGCCCGGTAACCAAACCCGGGCCGTCGACCCCGACACAGGAACAACAGCAAATACCTACGATGCAGCTGGATTGTTGAAAACCACGACCGACGGTCGAGGTAAACAGGTCACCATTGACTACGACAACGACGGGCGCAAAACCGACACCTACAACTCCACCGGTGGCGCGGCGAAATCCAGCTCGACGATGATCGCCACCTGGGGTTACGACAGCCAAGCCGTCGGCTACCCCGACACCACCACCGCGTTCTCCGGCGGCGACACCTACACCCAGACCGTCATCGGCTACACCAGTTTCGCCGAGCCGATCGGAGTCACCACCACCCTCACCGGAACCGATGCCGCCCTACTCCCCGCCGGCGGCGTCACCACCTACTACGGCTACAGCTTCACCGGCCGCCTCAACGGCGAAAACGACGCCGCAGTCGGCGGTCTCGGACAAGAAGCCACCGAAGTGGGATCCGACGAATTCGGCGAACCGGTATCGCTGAGCTCCACCGGCGATATCGCCAGCATCTACGTCAGCGCCGTCGGCTACGACCACTACGGCAAACCCCTGCAGTACACCTTTCCGGCCACCGCCGGGAACGTCTGGCTCACCCTCAAATACGACCAGCAAACACAAAAATTAACTGAGGCCACCGCCACCGACTCCCACCAATCAACGGCAGTCGACGACACCACCTACAGTTACTCGAATGGGCCCGTCTCACCAGGAGCAGGCCTGGTCACCTCGGTCACCGACGCTCAGAACGGTGGCGCCACCACCGACACGCAATGCTTTACCTACGACTACGCCCAGCGCCTCAGCCAGGCCTGGACCGGCATTGACGGCTGCTCGGCGACACCGACGCCCGGCAACTCGCCCAGCGTCGGTGGCCCGACCCCGTACTGGCAGTCTTGGACCTACGACGCCGCCGGCGACCGGCTCACCCAAACCGATCACGACGTCACCGGCACCACCTCCAACGACACCACCACGACCTACAACTACCCCGCGGCCGGATCCTCCACGGACCAACCACACACGCTCACCTCGACCACCGCGACTGGCCCCCAAGCCGGAGCGAACATCGGTAGCTACACCTACGACGCCTCCGGCGACACAACCTCGATCAGTGGAGGAGCTACCGGCAACCAAACCCTGACCTGGACCGACCAGGGCAAGCTCGCGACCGACGCCACTACCAACGGCATGACCAGCTACGTCTATGACGCCGATGGTAACCCGATCGTGCGCCGCGACCCGGGCCAAACCACCCTCTTCGCGGGCGACGAACAGATCGTGCTGAACACCACCACCAACGTTCTCACCGCTACCCGCTTTTACTCCATCGGCGGACAAATCGTCGCCGCGCGGTCGTCGCTGCCCAACGGTAATTCAGGCACGCCGCAATACCTGATACCCGACCGGCAGAGCACCGACCTGCTCGCGATCGACTCCGACACCTACGCCGTCACCCGCCGTCAGTACCTTCCCTTCGGCCAAACTCGAGGCGCCACACCAACCACTTGGCCCGCCGGGAACAAGGGGTTCGTCGACGGCACTCCCGACACAATCACCAACCTCGAGAACCTCGGTGCTCGCGAATACGACGCCGTTACCGGGCGCTTCCTCTCCGCCGACCCGGTGTTCGAGGCAGCCTCACCCACCCAAATGGGCGGCTACGACTACGCCGCCAACAACCCCACCACACAAAGCGATCCCACAGGTCTAGAGCCTCTGGTAAACCCCGACTGCCCCGACGTCCAATGCCGCAACGACTACTACGGAGGATCCTGGTCCGGCAACTCTGGAGGCGCCCCCCAAGAGCCCGCTGCGGATAAGCCGAGGCAAGGGTCTCGCCCCACCACCACTGGGAGGGCGCCTCAGCCGGACGATGACATCACGACGCTCAACTATAACTGGCAAGAGCTAATGAAAGAGCTACTCTCAGCGGCCCCCACCGATAGCTCTCTAGTCTGCGGAAACAACGACATTCCACTAAAGAACGGGTGCACCGACGGAAATCTGGCTGCCGCAGCGGCAGGCGCAGTCAACGGGGCGATCGAAGCCGTAGGGCAACAAACCACCAAGGCTTCAAACGCGCTTCGAGCGGGCAGTTCGGATGGCGCAAGAACTATGAATGCCCTCCGCAACAACCCACTTCTGAAAAACCTGGGAAGACTAGGGCGGAGCGGCGAGGTTAAGTGGGGCGGGAGGTTCTTGCTGGGCGTAGGCGCGGCGTTATCAGCTTGGGGTGATATTGACAGCGCACTCGATGATGGTGAATCTCCAGGTAAAGCGGTGGCCATCGGCGTCGGCGAGGCCGTATTGAACACGGCCGTCTCGTATACCTCCACGTTGGCCGGCCTATCCCTGGGGGCGACCATCGGAACTGCAATAGCGCCAGGAGTTGGCACCATCATCGGCGCAGGTGTCGGCGCCCTGGTCGGGGCAGCCGTCGGCGTGGGCGTAAATAACGTGCTAAACGCCGGCGTCTCAGCGGTCCGGCGCATCTTCCACTGGTAGGATACGCTCGTGATAGTGACTATTCTGATCTTAGTGTACCTCGAGTCGGCCGCACTGTTCTGCTGCTGGCGCAGTTATCGCCTGTGGCGTAGTCGTGAGTACTTTGAGCGAGTAATAAAACAGATGCTCGTAATTCCATTCGGCAATGATGTTTGCCGTGGCCTTCTACGGGGTTGGCTTCCATTTACATTAGGAGTGACAGCACTCGCGGTCAGCGTACCAATGTTGCTCTTTGGAACAGCGCGAATGAACGGCCCAATCCTGCTTGCAGCGATATCTTTGGTAGGCGTTACCGCCGTGGGTGTTTTCCTGCAACTCACAGTGACATGGTTTAGTCGGCCGAAATGGTGCATTCCTCCCTATCTTCGGCAGGAACAAGGCGTGTGGGCCGAGCGTCGCGGCTCGAAAGACATCCGCCACGGGTAGCTACTCATCACAACATGGTTCGAAGGTTCAGCAGCGCCGGACGTCATGACGTTCACGGCCGACCGATAGCTGAGTATTCGTGATCGAAAGGGACCTCTCGACGGGTCTTTCCGGACCAGCATTCCGCTGGGGGCCAGCCGGTTTGTTTCTGGGATGCAAGGCGAATCGATGCGTACCTGAACGCTTCAAACGTCGCTTTAGAGAGTGTGTTACGTGGCGATCGACTGATCTTCTGCGATGATCTTGAGTCGTGGTTGATCGATTGTCATTGCGGTTGGTGCCGGATGAGTTGTGGGCGTTGGTCGAGTCGCTGATTCCTGAGTTCAAGTCGCGGCCGCAGGGTGGGGGGACGGCACCGTGGGGTCTGCCCAGACTTCGGTTGACACTGGAGCTGACTGTTTCTCAGGCCGTTGGTGCGGTTGTGTAGATGGTCTCAAACTCGACCGGGGTGAGCTTGCCCGGGGCGCGTTGCCGACGTTTGCGGTGGTACTTCGTCTCGATCCAGGACACGATCGCTAACCGGAGTTCCTCCCGGGTGCGCCACCGCTGGATATCGAGAACATTCTTCTACAGCAACGAAAAGAACGACTCCACCGCGGCGTTATCACCACACAGGCACCGACCCGCCCCATCGACCCGGCCAGCCCGTGGCCGCGCAACAGGTGCCGGTAGGCGGCCGACCGGAACTGAGGGTCGCGATCGGAGTGGACCACGGCACCGCTCGGGTCGCGCAACGCGATCGCGTTGCGCAGCGCCGAGACGGCAAGTGAGGCCCGCATGTGCGAGGCGATGGAGTATCCGACGATCTTGTTGGAGTAGCAGTCCTTGACCGCACGCAGATTGAGGTTGGCCCAGTTCGTCGGACACGTGGGGTGTGGCGTCAGCGCTCGTCGTTTGGTGTCGGTCGCTCGGGGTTGCGGACTTCAAACTCGGCCGGGCTGAGCATTCCGACGCGGGAGTGTCGGCGTTCCCGATTGTACCAGCATCCTATCCATTCGAAGATCGCGGTAACAAGTTTATCGCGGGTCTTCCATATTTTTGTGTCGAGTACTTCGAGTTGGAGTGCTCCCCAGAAGGATTCCATCATGGAATTGTCGTAACAGTCACCGACGCTGCCCATGGAGGGCAGGATTCCGGCGGCGCGGAGTCGTTGCCCGAACGCCCAGGCGGTGAATTGCGATCCGTGGTCGGAATGCAGGATAGTGTTGCCGGATTCGGGTGTGCGACGTAGGGTGGCCATGCCGAGTGCGTCGATCACCAGTTCGGTGCGCATGTGATTGTTGATGGACCAGCCGGCGATGCGGCGGGAATAGGCGACTGGAACGGAGGCCCAGTACCGGAAGGGGCTGGTGCCGAGCCGGGAGGTCGCTGGTTCGCCGGGCCGCCGACGCCCTGCGGCTGTGTTCAGCGCCCCAGATCGAGCACGGCGTAACCAAAGCCCTCGACGGTGACCGTCGCGCCCTCGATTCGGACACCCCTGCCCTCGGCCATCCGTGCGTGGCGGAGCCTGGCATCCGGTACGGACGTCGTTGCCGTGTCCCGGCGGGGGTTGACCGTGACGAGGAAACGGTCGCCGCGCAGGTAGGTCAGCGGGTAGCCGTCGTCGAAGACCTGTACGGCTGTCCGCGTGCCGAGTTCCGGATGGCGCTTGCGCAGGGCGAGGAGGCGGCGGACGAAATGCAGCAGTGAGTCCGGATCGCCGAGCTGCTGCTCGACCGTCGGCCGGGCCGGGTCGGGGTCGAGCGGGATGTAGAGCTCCTCCGCGGGCGCGGAGGAGAACCCCGCGTTGGGACCGGAGTTCCACTGCATCGGCGTGCGGTTGTTCTGCCGCCCGGCGCTGCCTTCGACGTCGGGCAGGCCCTCGACCGCGCGCATGCCGATCTCCTCCCCGTAGTAGATCGTGGGCACGGTCGGCCACGTCAGCAGGAATGTCCACGCCGCCGGGAACTGTTCGGGCGTGCGGATCCCGTTGTTGAGCCGCGTCGCGCTGTCGTGGTTGGCGATCGGCATGATCGTGTGCCCGCCGCTGCCGATGGCCTTTGTCGCGGCGGTCCACGCGTCGACGAAGGTCTTCGCGGTGCCGGTGCCGGACGCGTCGAAGTACGGGTCGTCGCGCCACAACGAGCGCCACGGCGCGCCGTCGCCGGGACCGTTGACGGGCAGGTAGAAGTCGCCGTCGAACCCGGCAGGCACCGAGGTCGCCGGGTCGCCCCACTCCGAAATGAGGACGGTGCCGGGATGGCGACGGTCCATCCAGGACCGCAGCTCACCCCACAGCTTGCCGGTCTCCACCCAGCCCGGGTCGTCCTTGACCAGCGTCGCGGCCATGTCACACCGGAAGCCGGAAATCCCCAGCCGCAACCAGTGGTCCACAATGGACCGAATCGCGGCGCGGTTCGCGCGCGGCCCGTCGGCGTCGACGGGCTCGCGCCACGGTTCGTCCGCGTTCTGGCGCGCGTAGCCGTAGTTGATGGCGGGTTGCGTGGCGTAGTAGTTCATCCGGAACGCGCCGGGGCGCGGTCCCGGCGAGGCGACGAACTGCTCGGGCAGCGGCCCGCCGGCGGGCAGCTGGTCCGGCGTGGCCCAGATGTAGCGGTCGTCGGCGGGGTCGCGCAGCGAGTTCAGGAACCACCGGTGCTGGTCGGACGTGTGACCCGCGACGAGGTCGAACAGCACGCGGATGCCCCGGCGCCGGGCGGCCTCCACCAGCCGCGAGACGTCCTCCTCGTCGCCGTAGCGCGGGTGGACGCTCACGTAGTCGGAGATGTCGTAGCCGGCGTCGGTGAACGGCGACGGGAAGACCGGGTTCACCCACACCGTGTCCACCCCGAGCCACCGCAGGTGGTCGAGGTGGTCGATGATGCCTGCCAGGTCTCCGATGCCGTCGCCGCCGGTGTCGGCGAAGCTCTGCGGGTAGACCTGGTAGAGCACGGCGTCGGCCAGCCAGGACGACGAGCGGGACGCGGCCGACGCCGGGGTGGCCGGCAACAGCGCCGCGCCTGCGAGCGCCGCGCCGGTGCCGAGCACGAAGGACCGCCTCGACAACACCATGATCGTTCTCCTCCGGCGGGTCAGTAGATGTTGGTGTCGGCGAACGAGCTCTCGTGGCTGTTGATCTGGGCCCGCAGCGCGATCTGGTCGTACACCCGGACCTCCCGGACGATCCGCCCGTTCTGGACGAGGAACTGCGACACCCCGATCAGGTCGACCTGCCCTCCGGTGAGGGGACCGAATTCGGGGACGCCGCGGTAGGAGCCCTTCATGACCCACAGCACCGCGACGCGCAGCCCGGCGTAGCGTTCGGCGTGGTGGGTCTGGACGTCGCGCACCTCGAACCGCGCGTCCGGGAACGGCGCGACCTGGGTGAGCAGGTCCCGCTGGTAGCCGTCGGGCCGCAGCACCGTGCGGTCGCCGATGGTGTGCAGGAACAGGTCGCGGTGCATGTAGTCGGTGACCTTGTGCAGGCGCCGCGCGTTCCACACCTCCTCGATGAACTCCAGCACCATCTCGCACTCGGGCCGGTGGTCGTCCGGGCGCGGCCCGCTGTCGCCCGCGGCCAGGACATCGGCGGGTGCAGGCCGGGTCATCGAGCCTTCGTAGCCCCGGAACCGCAGGCCGCGCGCGACCTCGGCGGGGTCGAGGCCGAGCTGCAGGCAGTCGGCGAGGTCGTCGCGCACGACCCACTCCTCGACCATCCGTCCCCGCCGGTAGAGGCAGTTGGCGATGGTGCGCTTGCGGATCGGCGTCGGCACGCCGCCCACGATGTGGGTGTCGCTGGAGAAGACGAGGTGCGAGCTGAGGAAGGCGTCGTCCCCGCGGGCCTCCCAGACGACGTCCTCGGCCTGGCCCACGTGCTGCGGCACCTGGGCGATCCGCATCAGGCTGCCTTCGATGACACCGTCTCTCCCGACGACGGTCCCGAGACCACCGTGGACAATCGAGTCCGGTTCGTAGTTGTCGGTGATGTAGGAGATGTCGCGCTGGACCCAGATCCGGTCGGTCACTTCGCGGATGAAGTCGTCCGGGTCCTCGTAGGGCTGGTAGGCGACCGGATCGAGTGGCATGTGGCTGACCTTTCGGGACACGGGCAGGATCCTCGCACTGTATCCGTATGCATTCTGGGCGGCAAGACCGCTCGCCTCGCTGTGATCTGCGTCTTGACCCGTGAGTGAGCGCCGACCTATGTTGCTTTCCATACGTATGCAGACGGCTCGCGCCGTCGTGGCACAATGGAGGTGTCATGTCCACCGTCGCGCCGACCACAGCCGCGCCCGCAGATGCGGCCGGACGTCGAAGGGTGATCCGCCGCGCGATCGTCGCAGGCAGCATCGGCAACTTCGTCGAGCAGTTCGACTACGGGTTGTACGGCTACATGGCACCCGTCCTCGCCTCGTCGTTCTTTCCGGCGAGCGACCACACCGCCAGCGTGCTGAGCGCCTACGCGGTGATCGCGATCGCGTGCCTCGTCCGGCCGCTCGGCGGCAGTGTCCTCGGCCGGTGGGGAGACCGGTTCGGCCGCAAGCGCGTGCTGCTGTGGACGGTCGTGTTCATGGGCGTGTCCACGGCCGCGATCGGCGTCCTGCCTCCCTACAGTCAGATCGGCCTGGCCGCGCCGCTGCTGCTGCTGGTGCTGCGGGTCGTGCAGGGGATGGTCGCGGGCGGTGAGTACGTCGGCGCGGTCGCGTTCGTGGTCGAGTGGGCGGAACCGCGCCGCCGCGCGTACTACACCTCGTTCGCGTCCAACAGCTGCTTCTTCGGCATCCTCGCCGGTGCCGGGGTGGCCGCGCTGATGAGCGCCGTGCTCAGCGACGCCGCACTGCACAGCTGGGGCTGGCGGATCCCGTTCCTGGCCGTGCTGCCGATGAGCCTGATCGCGATGTGGCTGCGGAGCCGGATCTCCGAGTCGCCGGAGTTCCTCGCCGCGACCGAGCAGGGGACGGACGTGGTCGCGGCCCCGTTCCGCGAGGCGCTGAAGTCGCAGTGGCGGCCGATCCTGGTGTTCTGCGGCGCCTCGATCATGCTCGCGATCCTGTCCTACACCTGGGTCACCTTCTACCCGGAGTACCTGTCCGACACCCTCGGCCTGCCGAAGTCGGCGGCCTGGCTGTCCAACATGATCTCGGTCGCCGTGCTGATCCCGCTGGTGCCGCTCGCCGGTGCGATCTCCGACCGCATCGGGCGCAAGCCGATGCTGATCACCGGCGCGCTGTGCTGCATCGTCCTGGTGCCGCTGGCGTTCTGGGTGGGACAGTCGGCCACCTTCGCCGGAGCGGTGGTCAGTCAGCTGATCTACATCATCCCGGAGTTCTTCCTCACCGGCATCGTCACGGTTTGCGCGGCCGAGCTGTTCGCCACCCGCACGCGGTTCAGCGCCAGCTCGATCGCCTACAACAGCTCGTTCTCGATCTTCATGGGCATCACGCCGTTCATCGCGACCCTGCTGGTGTCGTCGTTCGGCACGATCTACGCCGTGTGGGTCTACCTCGCGGTGGCCGCGGTGCTGGCACTGGTGGTGATCACGGTGTTCATGAAGGAGACCTACCGCAGCGACCTGTCCGCGGACAAGTTCGCCCGCTGACCGCTTCACGGCACCGGCGGCTCCTGCACGGGCAGGGGCCGCCGGTGTTCGAGCATCGTGTTGCGCAGCAACAGGTCCACGGCGAGCCGCGCGAGCTCCGCGGTGGCGGGGGAGAGCCGGGTGTGCTGCCGCCGCACGAGCGCGAACGTGTTGTGCAGCGGCGGGTCGAAGGTCGTGGTGTGCAGGCGCAGGCCCTCCGTGCGGAGGAGCCGCTGCGCCACCGCGCGGGACAGGAACGTGTCACCCAGCCCGCGGGCCACCAGGTGCAGCGCGGCCTGGGCCTGCTCGACCTCGATGAACGGGTCGAGTCGCACCCCGGCGTGCTGGGCCCGCTCGGCCAGCTGCAACCGGTCCGGGTCCGCCCACCCCACGTGCGCGTCGTAGAGGACGAGCCGCCGCGCGGCCAGCGTTTCGATGTCCACCGGTGCGGCCACGTGCGCCGGATCCGCTGACACGTAGAGGACTTCGTCGCGCGCGAGCGGGGTGGTCTCCAGTCCGGTGGGGGTGACCGGGAGGACGACTATGCCCGCCTCCAGGTCCCCGGCCGCGACGGCTTCGGCGACGAGCGCGGCGTTGACCCCGACCAGGCGGACGCGCACGTCCGGGTGCGCGGTGGCGAAGCGTTCACCCAGCTCGGCGAGCAGGTAGAAGTCCGCGTTGCGGAACAGGCCGAACGACGCCACCCCGCCGGTCAGCCCGCGCACCGCCTTGACCGTGTCCTCGGCGTTCTGCGCCGCGCTGACGGTCTGCTGCGCATGCGGCAGCAGCTGGGTCCCGGCGACGGTCAGCGTGAGCCGCCGCCCGCCCCGGTGGAACAGCTGCAGGCCGCATTCCTCCTCCAGGCGGCGCACCAGTTCCGAGATGGCCGCCTGGCTGTACCCGAGCGCGTTCCCGGCGGCGGTGAAGGAACCGAGTTCGGCGGCCGCCACGAGCGCTCGCAACTGCGTCAGAGTCACAAGGAAATGCTATAGGTTGCTCAATGCAAGACAAGGTTGTCCCGTGGCAGGAGCGGAATTAGTTTTCGGGGCATGTACTTCACCGAAGCCACCCAGCGTCGATTCGCCGGCCGGTTCACGGCCGTCAAGGCACCCGCGGCCGGGGGAGCGCCGGCCCAGCGCGATCCCGGGGTCATCGAGACGGTGACCCGCATGCTCGGGCAGATCCGCGCCGACGGGCTCGCGGCCGTGACCCGCTACGCCGCCGAGCTCGACGGGTACGACGGCAGGCCGCTGGAGATCTCGCGCGAGGAGATGCGCCGCAGCGGGTCGTCGCTGCCGGACGACCTGCGCGAGGCGATCGAGCTCGGTGCCGCCCGCACCAGGGCCTTCGCGGAGGCGTCCCGCGCCGCGCTGAAGGACCTGGAGGTCGAGCTCGAACCCGGCGTGGTCGCCGGGTACCGCTACGTGCCGGTGCAGCGCGTCGGCGCCTACCTGCCCGCGGGCCGTTTCCCGCTGACCGCAAGCGCTTTCATGACCGTCAACGTCGCCAAGGCGGCCGGGGTCCCGTCGGTCGTCGCGTGCACGCCGCCGCAGCCGGACGGCGGTCCCAACCCCGCCGTGCTGTACGCCGCGTACGTGTCCGGAGTGGACCGGGTCTTCCTGCTCGGCGGGGTGCAGGCGCTCGCGGCGATGGCCTACGGCCTGGTCGGCGACGCACCGGTGGACATGCTGGTCGGCGCGGGCAACGCGTTCGTGGCGGAGGCCAAGCGCCAGCTCTTCGGCACGGTCGCGATCGACCTGCTCGCGGGGCCCTCCGAGGTCGCCGTCATCGCCGACGAGACCGCCGACCCCGAACTCGTCGCGGCCGACCTGCTCGGTCAGGCCGAGCACGGCCCGGACTCGCCCGCGGCGCTGATCACGACGAGCGCCGAGCTGGCGACCGCGGTCGCCGCGGAGGCCGACCGACAGCTCGCGACCCTGGCCACCGCGTCGATCGCCGGCCCCGCGTGGCGCGACCACGGCTCGATCACGGTGGCGGCCGACCGCGAGACCGCGGCGGCGCTGATGGACGACCTCGCCCCCGAACACCTGGAGATCCAGACCGCCGACGACGACTGGTACCACGAGCACCTCACCGCCTACGGATCGCTGTTCCTCGGCGCGTGGAGCACCGTCGCCTACTCCGACAAGGGCATGGCCGGGACCAACCACGTGCTGCCCACCGCCGGCGGCGCGCGGCACAGCGCCGGGCTGTCCGTGTCGCGGTTCCTCCGGCCGCTGACCTACCAGCGGGTCGCCCGCGAGGCCACGCCCGTTCTGGCCGACGCCGTCGAGGTCATCTCGGCTTCGGAGGGCATGGCCGCCCACCGCGCGACGGCCGTCCTGCGCACGCGGCGGCTAGCCCCGCAGGAGGTGTGATGGGACGGCCGCTCACCCTGGCGCTCGCCCAGGTTTCCGCCGGACGCGACTTGGCGGGGTTCGCCGCGCACGCCAGCGCGACGGTGCACCGGTTCCCGGGGACCCGGCTGCTGGCCTACCCGGAGCTGCACCTGACCGCGGAGTCCGATGTGGACAGCGCGGAACCGCTCACCGACGGCCCCCGTCACCGGTACTTCGCCGAACTCGCCGGGGACCTGGGGTTGTGGCTGTGCCCGGGCAGTGTCGCCGAGCTCGGCGACGACGGCCACGTCTACGACACGGCCGTCGTGTATTCACCGGAGGGGGAACTGGCCGCGTCCTACCGCAAGGTCTTCCCGTGGCGGCCCCACGAACCGTTCCGGCCGGGCCGCGAGTTCGTGGTGTTCCCCATCCCGGGCGTGGGCCGCGTCGGGCTGTCCGTCTGCTACGACGCGTGGTTCCCCGAGACCACCCGGCACCTGGCCTGGCTCGGGGCCGAGCTCGTGCTCAACGTGGTCCGGACCGACACCGCCGACCGCGCTCAGGAGGTCGTCCTGGCCCGTGCCAACGCGATCGTCAACCAGGTGTTCGTCGCGAGCGTCAACGCGGCAGGTCCGACCGGCGTCGGCCACTCCGTGCTGACCGGACCCGAAGGGCAGGTCCTGGCCGAGCTGCCCGGCGGCACCGAGGAGGTGCTCACGGCCGTGATCGACCTGGACGTGGTGACCGCCGTGCGCCGCCACGGCAGCTTTGGCGTCACGAAGCCGTGGGAGCAGCTGCGCGAGGACGACGAACCGATCCCGTTGCCGCTGTACGGCGGCGCGCTCACCGCGTCGAGGTGGCGTGCGTCCCCCTCGGTACCAGTGCCGGAGCGAACGTGACCCGGCGCGGGGTGTCCGGCGCCTTCCCGGACAGGCGTTCGACCAGCAGGTCCGCCGCGGCCTGCGCCATCCCGTCGAGGTCGTGGCGAACGGTGGTGAGGTCGAAGGTCTCCCAGGAGGCCATCGGCAGGTCGTCGAACCCGATGACGGTCAGGTCGCCGGGCACCGACAGACCCCGCCGCCGCGCCGCGTTCAGCACACCGATCGCGATCACGTCGTTGCCGCAGAAGACCGCGGTGGGACACGGTCCCTCCGCCAGCATGTCGAGCAGTCCCTGGTAGCCGGTGCCCTGGTCGAACGGCCCGCGGCGCACCCGGTGCCGGGGCAGCCCGACCCCGGCCTCGGACAGCCCGACCCGGAATCCCAGCTCCCGGTCGCGCCCCGTGGTGGTGTCCGCGGGACCGCCGATCAGGGCGACATCGGTGTGGCCGAGGCGCACGAGTTCCTCGGCGACGAGCCGGCCGCCGGCCTCGTTGTCGACCACCGCCGCGTCGGCCTTGTCGTTGCCCGTCTCCCGGTTGAGGAAGACGAACGGCAGGCCGCGGCGGGTGAGCTCGGCGGGCAGGGGAGACCCGATCACCGCGGTGGTGAGCACGACGCCGTCGATCGAGCGGTCGAGCAGGCGCTCGGTCTCCAGCGCCGTCTCGCTGCGCTCGGTGAACAGCATCATCCGGTAGCCGTGCTGTTCGAGTTCGTCGTGCAGCGGGCCGATCAGGTGTGGGTAGAACGGGTTGGTCAGGTCGGTGACGACCACTCCGATGCGGCGCGTCGAGCGCGTCGAGAGGCTCCGGCCCGCTTCGCTGGGCACGTAGCCGAGCGCCTCGGCCGCCGCGCGCACCCGCGCGCGGGTGGCCTCCGAAACCCGGTGGTCCCCGCGCAGCGCCCGGGAGACGGTCGGCTGGGACACCCCGGCGAGCCGGGCCACGTCATGGCTCGTGATCGTCATCGGCTGCCCTTCCGGCGCGTGGCTCGTGCATACGCATCCTAGCGGAAACCGCAGTCGGTCGTCCTTGACACACGGGTGTGCGCAGTGATGGTATGCATACGTATGTACAACCGATTTCAGCGAAGGGGTGCCATGGTCACCGACGAGGAGCTGCGCCGCCGCACGATCCGCCGCACCGATTTCGTGTCCTGCAACCAGGCGTTCATCGACTGCCGGACACCGGGATCGGACCGCAAGGAGAACTACTCGATGATCGGCCCGGGGGTGACGCAGAACCCGGACCAGGTGGTGAACCTGCGCGAGCCCCACGGGTTCAGCATCGGCGCCGCGGCGATGCCGCACGGCATCACGAACAATCTGCATCTGCACTTCACGGCCGAGGTGTTCCTGTGCTTCCGCGGCGAGTTCCTGCTGCGGTGGGGTGCGGACGGCGACGAGGGCGAGCTGGTGCTGCGCGAGGGCGACATCGCCTCGATCCCGACGTGGATCTTCCGGGGCTTCACGAACGTTGGCCCCGACGACGGCTGGCTGTTCACGGTGCTCGGGCACGACGACACCGGCGGGATCATCTGGGGCCCGTCCGTGTTGCGGGAGGCCGAGGGCCACGGCCTGTACCTCGGCGCGGACAACCGGCTCATCGACACCGTCGCGGGCGACGAGGTTCCCGACCCGGCCGAGCTGGTCCAGCCGATGGCCCCCGCCGACATCGCGGCCCTGCCCTCCTACGACGTGGCGAAGCTGCGGCGGCGGGTGGCTGCCACCGGCGATCTGCGATGGTCCGCCCGCGCGCTGCTGGGGAGCGTGCTGCCGGGCGGACGCGCCGAGCTGGCCACGGTGATCGGCTTCGGCATGACCGAGGACCGCGACCAGGAACCGCGCATCTACAACCCGCACGGGCACAACGTCGCGTGGCTGCGCGCTGAGCCGGGAGAGGGCCTGCTGCTCCACCGCCACGACGAGACGCAGGTCCTCATGGTGAAGGACGGCGAATGGGAGGTCACGCTCAACCGGCACGACGAGGTCAGCGTGCGCCTCGGCCCGTGGGACATGCTGTCCGTGCCGCGCGGTGCGTGGCGCAGCGTCCGCAACGTGTCCGGTGAGACGGCGACCCTGCTCGTCGTCAACGGCGGTGACGGGCGCGTCCGGCTGGAGTGGGATGAGGAGGTCGTCAAGGCGGCCGCCGACGCCGGTGTCGGCCTGGACCACAACGGCTATCTCGCGCCGTACCACCTGCTGCCCCGCGCGCGATGACGTCACCGCCGGTGGTGCTGGTGCCCGGGATGCTGTGCGACGCGGGCCTCTGGAGCGGTGTCGACGTGCCGGGGCCGGTGGTGCACGCCGAGATCACCGCGCCCTCGATCGGCGGCATGGCCGAGCAGATCCTGTCCGCTGTGGACGGACCGTTCGTGCTCGTCGGAGTCAGTCTCGGCGCCATCGCCGGGTTCGAGGTCGCCCGGCGGACACCCGAGCGGCTGGCCGGGTTCTGCGCGGTGTCGACCAATGCCGGCGCGCCGTCTTCGGAGCAGCTGGCCGGCTGGGCGGAGCTGGACCGGCTCACCGCGGAGGGTGGCTTCGAGGAAGCTGCCGGGCGGATCCTGCCGACCATGTTCGCCGATCCGGATCCGGCTTTGTACCAGCGTTTTCTGGTCATGGCGCGGCGGATCGGGCCGGACACGTTCCGCGCGCAGCTCGCTGCCCAGGCCACCCGGCGCGATTTCCACCCCGCGATCGCAGGGCTGTCCTGCCCGGTCCTGGTGCTGTGCGGCGCACGGGACGTGTTGTGCCCGCCGTCGTTCCACCACGCCATCGCCGCGCAGGCGGCCAACCCCACCCTGCGGGTGCTCCCGAAATCCGGGCACCTGCTGACGCTCGAGGAACCCGCCGCCGCGGCCGAGGTGCTGCGCGACTGGTTGCGTTTCATCCGATGAAGGAGATCCCATGCCCAAGGTCCTGAAATCCGCCGTCCCCGCCGAGCGGGCCGGGCGGGCCGGCGTCGCCGACCGTGTCCGCGCGATCATCGCCGACATCCGGGAACGCGGTGACGCCGCGGTCCGCGACTACTCGGCGAAGTTCGACTCGTGGTCACCCGAGTCGTTCCGCCTCTCCGCCGAACAGGTCGAGGAGATCGTTGCCAGGGTTCCCGCACAGGTGCTCGACGACATCCGGTTCGTGCAGGACCAGGTGCGCACCTTCGCCCGGCACCAGCGGGATTCGTTGCACGAGTTCGAGGTGGAGACCCTGCCGGGTGTCCATTTGGGACAAAAGCACGTGCCGGTATCCGCTGCGGGCGCATACGTCCCCGGTGGCCGGTACCCGCTCACCGCGTCGGCGCACATGACGATCGTGACCGCGAAGGTCGCCGGGGTACCCAGGGTGGCCGCCTGCACGCCGCCGATCCGCGGTGAGGTCCCCGAGGCCACCGTCGCCGCCATGCACCTCGCCGGCGCCGACGAGATCTACCTGCTGGGCGGGGTGCAGGCGGTGGCCGCGCTGGCCGTCGGCACGGAGACCGTGGGGCGGGTCGACCTGATCGCCGGACCGGGCAACGCCTACGTCGCCGAGGCCAAGCGGCAGCTGTTCGGCGAGGTGGGGATCGACCTGTTCGCCGGGCCGACCGAGGTGCTGATCGTGGCCGACCACACGGCAGACCCGTTCGTCGTCGCCGTGGACCTGTTGTCGCAGGCCGAGCACGGGCCGGATTCCCCGGCGGTGCTGATCACGACCTCGGAGGACGTCGCCAGGGAGGTGCTCGACCACGTCGAGGCGTTGCTGCCCGGCATGCCCACCCGCGACTTCGCCGAGCCGGCGTGGTGCGACCACGGCGAGGTCCACGTGGTCGATTCCCTCGACGAGGCGTTCGCGCTGGCCGACACCTACGCGTTCGAGCACGTCCAGGTCCTCACCGAGCAGCCACGGCAGGCGCTGGACAAGATGCGCGACTACGGGGCACTGTTCCTCGGGCCGGGCACGTGCGTGTCCTACGGGGACAAGGTGATCGGCACCAACCACGTCCTGCCCACGCGCGGCGCCGCCCGCTACACCGGCGGGCTCTGGGTCGGCAAGTACCTCAAGACGGTCACCTACCAGGAGGTGACGAGCAGCGAGTCCAGCGTGCGGCTCGGCGAGGTGTGCGGGCGCGCGGCGCGGGTGGAGCTGTTCGAGGGCCACGCGCGCTCCGGCGACGTGCGGGCGGCGGAGTTCCGCCGCGGTGAGCTGTCGTGGAACCCGGCATGAGGGGGCGGACAGCGCTGGTCACGGGCGGCGGCAACGGTCTGGGCCGGGCGATCGCCGTGGCGTTGTCGCGCGAGGGCGTGCGGGTGGTGGTGACCGGGCGGCGGCAGTCCAGTCTGGACGAGACGGTGGCCCGGTTGCCGGGCCCGGGCCGGGCCGCCGTGTGCGACGTCGCCGATCCCGCCTCGGTCGCCGCGCTGGCCGGCGAGCTGGCGGACGAAGAGATCTCGGTGCTGGTCAACAACGCCGGGGTCGCGGGACCGGTCAAGCCGCTGGTCGAGGTCGAGCCGCAGGAGTGGGACGACGTCTTCGCCGTCAACGTCCGCGGGATGTACCTGGTGTGCCGCGCGTTCCTCCCGGCGATGGTCGCGCGCGGGGCGGGCGACGTCATCAACATCGCGTCGGTGAGCGGGAAGCGACCGCTGCTGCGGCGCACGCCGTACTGCGCGTCGAAGATGGCGGTCATCGGCCTGACGGCGACGCTGGCGGGGGAGGTCGGGCCGCTCGGGGTGTCGGTCAACTCACTGTCGCCGGGGCCGGTCGAGGGGCCGCGGATGGACCGCAATTTCCGGCTGGAGGCCGAGCGCACGGGGGTGAGCCGCACCGAGGCGGAGCGGGCGTTCGTGGGGCGGGCGGCACTGGGCCGGATGGTCACGGAACCGGAAGTGGCGGCGGCGGTCCTCGCGATGCTGCGGATGCCGGGGCTGTGCGCGGCCGACATCGACCTGTCCGCGGGGATGGTGGCGCGATGACCACGCTGAAGCAGCGCCTGCGGTCCGGGGAACGACTGCTCGGCGGGCTTTTGCGGCTGCCATCGGAGACGCTCGTCGAGATGGCCGGGGTGGCGGGACTCGACTTCGTGGTGTTCGACTGCGAACACGGGCCCGCCGACCTGGTTCCGTTGCAGCAGCACGTGGTGGCGGCACAGGCCCACGGCCTCGGCGTGTTGGTGCGAGTCGGCGCGGCCGAGCCAGCGCTCGTGCTGCGAGTGCTCGACCTCGGCGCGGACGGGGTGATCGCGCCGCATGTCGACACCGCTGCCCAGGCCCGGGCGGTGGTCGCGGCAGCGCACTACCCGCCACTGGGCGAGCGGGGCTTCGCGACCTACAGCAGGGCCGGCCGGTTCGGCGCGCACAGCATCACCGAGCACCTGGAAAAGGCCGAGGAGACCACGATCGTCGTGCCGATGATCGAGACACCGGCAGGGTGCACCGCGGTACCCGAAATCCTGTCGGTGCCCGGGGTCGACGCGGTCCTCGTGGGCCCCGCCGACCTTTCGGTGGCGATGGGCCTGACCGGCGGCGCGGCCGAACCCCTTGTGGCAGAAGCGACGCAGCGCGTCGCGCGAGCCGCGGAGCGGGCGCGCAAGCCGATGGTGAGCATCGTGGGAAGCGCGGAACAGGCCAAGACCGCACCCCCGGGCGCGGTGATCTACAACCTGACGCACGTCCTGCTCCACACCCTGCGCGCCCTGGCAGCGGCACGAGTGGATTCGTGAACGTCCGTGCGCGCCAGCTTGTCGGCCCCGGTTGCTGCTCGGCTATCGGGACGGACGCGCGGTTACCTACTCCGCTCATGCCGCAGAACGTGCCCCGGTGGAATTGGCGAGAGGACTGGCCACGTTCGTCGCGGGCCTCCGGTTCAAACCCTGTCGTCCCGACGGCGAAGCGGGTTCTCGCAGCTCAGAGCTGTGAGGGCCCGCTTTTTCGTGGTCTCGTGACTGTTCTTCCGGTTTGACTGAAGGGGGTCTACCGCGGCCCTCGGCGCCGGTGTGGCGGTCGTATGTGCAGGAGTGGGATCGGTCGTTGCTGGCGGGGAACTATCCAGAGTCCAAGTCGGTGCAGCAGTTCTTCCGCAGCATGCGGCTCGGGGATCGCGTCTGACGGCGTGCCCCTGTTGGGTGGCGAGCGCTGGTGAACCATGTGCTGTGCGGGTGTCCTGTTCGGAGCATTGGGCCCCCGCACGGCGCGTCCTCTGCTCGGACGGAGTTGCCGCGGTGTGAGCGTGACAGTGGGTGCGGGGTGACACCGTTGTGCTGTGCTCGAAGCATGGTTTCGAATGAGTTGACACCTGAGCAGCGTCGGCTGCGCGCGCAGATCGCCGCGCATGTGTCGTGGGCGAACACCCAAGACCGGGCTGCCCGCACCGCGGCGGCGCGCAAGGCGGCTGTGGATCGGTTTCACAAGCAGGTCGACCCGGAAGGGAAGTTGTCCCCGCAGGAGCGAGCAGTGAAGCTTTCGCTGCCCACGGCGATCGTCGTCATGACGATCGATCACGCCCGGCCTGGTGCTCGATCGGCTAGCTGTATGTGGCCATGATGTTGGTGACGCTGGAGTCGGGAGGCGGGTGGCTGTTCTCCAGCGGCGGTGTGTGGTCGATGGTAGTTGTAGTGCACGTTCCAGACGGCCGGCAGCGGGGCGGTTGGTCGTGTGGCACCTCGCGACGGTCACGCGGGACCGGGGTACCGCCGCGCCGCCGATCGGCCGAAAAGATTGCGTACCCAAGGGGATAGGCCGCCCGGAAGGCTTGATTTCAGTATCTTTCCCCAGAGCGTTGTCAACCGTTCGCGGACGCTCTACGCCTCAGGTGGCAGATCCGCGAGGCATCCGCGCCGCGAGCGCGATGCTGGTTTCACACTTGTGATCTCAAGCATTAACAGCTCAGCTCAAGACCGCCACGATGATTGTTCCGGCTGCGAACGCACCGGAGGCGATGCGGTTGAACAGGCCGTACATCATCTTGGCCTCGTACACCCAGTCGAGTGTGATGGCGTGCGCTTGGCGTAGCCGCCGAAGTGAAAGCCGTCATCCATCGCCCAGTTGCTGGTCGCGCGGCCAAAGGCTTCGCGCTGGAGCCGCCGCACCTCATCATCCAGGAACCGACCGCCCTTGAGGACGGCGAAACCCAGTGCCCGCCGGGTGCCGGTCAGTCCGTCGGCGATCCCGGCCGGCGTCGCACCCGTACCGCAGGCGCAACAGATGACGTCGAGGTTCGCCTCAATCTCCGTCGGCAGTTCGGCGCAGCCGCGCACGCCGAGAGCGTTGCTGCCGCCCTCCGGCATGACGTAGCAGGTGCCGAAGTGCTCGGCCAGCGCTGCCACGACGTCCGGCTCACCACCCCGACCGTGTCGAAGCCGAGGATGTGACCGACGGCGGCTACCGCCCGCAGGTGGTTCGAGTACGTCCCGCCGAAGCTGGACATCTATTTCCGCGACCCGCACTCGCCTGGCAGCGCAGCACGAACGAAAACACCAACGGCCTTCTCCGCCAGTACTTTCCGAAGTTCACCGACCTGTCCGGCTACCACCCCGACTACCTCGAGCTCGTGGCTGCCGAACTCAACAACCGGCCTCGCAAACGCCTCGGCCGGCGCAGCCCCGCCGAAACTCGCACTCAACGCTTTCGAGATCGCCTTCGACGGCCGACTCGCACCTGCCGTCCCGGCACCCTCGGGCCGGCTCGCCCTGCACTCGCTAGTCGACGTCGAGTCCAAAAAAAACGATAGTACGTAGACATTGCTCGACGTTGCGTCTAGCATTGTCGTCGCTGTGACACCGTCGTCACGTGAAAGGACTCGCGTATGAGTGCCCCCACCCCCGTCGCCGATCTCAGCGGCCGATGCGCCCTCGTCGTCGGTGCGAGTCGTGGCATCGGTGCGTCGGCTGCGACGGCTCTCGCCGCGCGCGGTGCACGGGTCGCGGTCTCGGCCCGGACCGCGGCGAGCCTGCACGGCGTCGCCGACCAGGTGCGCGCGACGGGAGCCGAGGCGCACGTTGTCGCCGCGGATGTCACCGACCCGGACTCCGCCCAGCGGGTACTCGATGAGGTGACCGAAGGACTTGGCCCGGTCGACGTGCTCGTCTACGCCACCGGACAGAGTGCCGTAGGACGGTTCGAGGACCTCTCCGACGACGACTGGCGGCGGCTCTACGAGGTCAACGTCCTCGGCGCCGTCCGTCTCGCCCGTGCGGTGCTTCCCCACATGCGCGACCAGGGCTGGGGCCGCGTCATCAACGTCGCGTCCACGGCTGCCAAGTACGGCAGCAAGCTGCAGAGCCCCTACAACGCCACCAAGCACGCGCTCCTCGGCCTGACCCGGTGCCTGGCCCTGGAGACCGCGGGCACCGGAATCACCGTGAACGCCGTGTGCCCGGGCTTCGTCGACACCGAAATGGTCCAGCAGGCTGTCCCGCTCTGGGCAACGCAGCTGGGCGTGCCGGAGAGTGCGGTCATCCCCGGCCTGCTGAGCCGGGTTCCCCTCGGCCGGCTGCTTCAGCCCGATGAGGTCGCACAGCTCATCGGCTACCTGGCTTCGCCGGCCGCGGGCGGCATGACCGGGCAAGGTCTCACGCTCGACGGTGGCCTCATCCTCGTCTGACCTCCACCCCGGCCTTCGTCCCGGGGTCCACCCAGCCAGAACGGATTCGGAAGACCATGACCACTCGAATTGTGCTGCGCGGAGCGCAGATCATCACCATGGACCCCGCGACCGGTGTCCTTCCCGAAGGCGACGTCCTCATCGAAGACGGCGTCATCGCGGCCGTCGCCCCCCACCTCGACGTCGAGGACGCCGACATCGTCGACATCCGGGGCCACGTGCTGGCGCCGGGCATGGTGGACACCCACCGTCACACCTGGCAGACCCAGATGCGCGCGATCTGCGCCGACTGGACGCTGGCCGACTACTTCTACGGCATCCGCCTCGCCGTCTCTCCGTCCTACACTCCTGAGGACGTGCACCTGGGCAACAAGCTCGGCGCGCTCGAGGCGCTGAACGCCGGAGTCACCACCGTCCTGGACTTCTCCCACTGCAACAACACCCCCGAGCACTCCGACGCAGCGGTGACCGGGCTGCGG
Organism: Amycolatopsis bartoniae; assembly: GCF_014191255.1. Classification (GTDB taxonomy): domain Bacteria; phylum Actinomycetota; class Actinomycetes; order Mycobacteriales; family Pseudonocardiaceae; genus Amycolatopsis_E; species Amycolatopsis_E bartoniae. The sequence continues at coordinate 48,650 of NZ_JACHWH010000011.1, read as the reverse complement.
GAGTCGGGTGTCCGTGCCAAGTTCTGCTACGGCTTCTTCGAGAGCAGCCCCTACGCGCCGCCGCACTTCGCCGATCACGCCGCACGGGTGAGGGACTTCGAGCGTATCGCCGGCACCTACTTCAGCGGCGACGGTCTGGTCACGCTCGGTGTCGCGCTCAACGAACTCGGCCTCGTGCCGTTCTCGAACACGCGCACCGAGATCGAGCTGGCCCGCGCCCACGACGCCCTCATCGCCACCCACATGGCCTGCGTCTGGCAGATGCCCTCGGGTTTCGACGAGATCGCCCGTGCCGGTTTGCTCGGCCCCGACCAGGTGCACATTCACTGCAACGCACTCACCGACGACCAGTGGCGTCAGCTGGCCGACGCGGGAGCGAAAGTGTCCATCTCCGTCGAGACCGAGCTCAACATGGGCATGGGGCGCCCGGTGTTCGCGAAGTGCGAGGAGTTCGGCGTCAAGCCGACGCTGTCGTGCGATGTCGTGTCGCTGAACTCGGGCGACCTGGCAAGCCAGGCCCGCCTGGGTATCGCCTTCAAGCGGTGGGCCGACACCGAGCACCTGAACCTCGCAGGCAAGGACGTGGAACGAGTCACCACCACGGCGCTGCAGGCGCTCGAGTGGTCGACCGTCAACGGTGCCGAAGCCTGCGGCCTCGGCGATGTCGTCGGCAGCATCACGGTCGGCAAACAAGCCGACCTGATGGTCGTGGGTGGTCCTGGCATCGGGCAGCATCCCGTCGTCGACGCGCCCGGCACGGTGATCTTCCAGACCACGCCGTCCGACGTCCGCCACGTCCTGGTCGCCGGCAACTTCGTCAAGCGAGACGGGGTGCTGGTCGGTCACGACCTCCCCAAGCTTCTCGCCGAAGCCGACGAGTCCGCGAGCCGGGTGCTCGAACGGATTCGGTCCGCTGGGGGGCCGTTCCCCGCGACTCCGGCCGAGGGCTTCGACGAAACGACCGCGCTGGCGCTCGCCAACCTGGCGGGCTGACCGGCATGGGCGACTTCGCGAGCGCGGGTCCCGCGCCGGCCGAGGACCTCGAACTGCTGCGCAGCTACATCGAGCAGTGCACCAACTGGGGGCGGTGGGGCGAGGACGACGAGATCGGTGCGGTCAACCTCATCGACGCGGACGCGATCTGTCGCGCGGCCGCTCTGGTGAAGGCGGGACGGACGGTGTCGCTCACGATGCCCTACGACAACACCGGCCCGCAAGACGGCTCCCTGCGGTCCAACCCGCAGCTGGTGACCACGGCGACGGGCCTGGATTACCTTGCGGGCACTCAGGACTTCCTCCCCGGAGGGGGTACGTCGAAGGGGTTCGGCTATTCCGACGACATCGTCATCATGGCGAACCAGGCCGGGACCCAGTGGGACTCGCTGTCGCACATCTTCTGGGACGGCAAGATGTACAACGGGCGATCCGCGGCGGAGTCCACCTCCGCCGGCAGCCGATCCAACGGCATCGAGAACTACGCCGGGCGAATCGTCACGCGCGGCGTTCTCGTGGACCTGCCCCAACTGCGCGGTGGCGCCGCACTGGAGCCCGGATACGCGGTGTCCGTCGCCCACCTCGAGGAGTTCCTCGCCGCCCACTCCCTGGCAGTCCAGCCGGGCGACGCGCTGGTGCTCCGCACGGGTTTCCTCGGCGAGCGGCGTGGCCGCTGGGGCGACTACGCCGGCGGACCGGCGCCGGGGCTGTCCCTGCACACCGCACCCTGGCTGCACCGGCAGGGTGTCGCCGCGATCGCGGCCGACACCTGGGGCGTGGAGGTACGGCCGAACGAAATCGGGGTCTACCAGCCGCTTCACGTGGTCTCGCTGGTGCACACCGGAATCGCGTTCGGCGAGATGTTCGATCTCGACGCGCTCGCGGCGGACTGCGCCGCCGACGGCGTCTACGAGTTCATGTTCGTCGCATCGCCTTTGCCGCTGACCGGCGCCGCCGGAGCTCCGGTCAGCGCGGTGGCGATCAAGTGACAGAGGATGGACGAGGAAGGGAAAGAGATGACGCACGACTCCACGGCGTCGGCTGAGCTGCTGTGGTCGCCCCCCGATGGTGGTGCGGGAAGCCGTCTCGCCGAGTTCGCAGCCTGGCTCGGCCGGCGGCATGGCGTCTCGTTCGGCTCTTACGCCGAACTGTGGCAGTGGTCGGTGGACAACCTGGCTGCGTTCTGGGCCGACGTCGCCGAGTACTTCGACGTAGCGAGGGGCGTCGCACCGGAGGATGCGCTGGTGGACGCGGCGATGCCGGGTGCTGTCTGGTTCCCCGCCGTCCGGGTGAACTTCGCCGAACGCATCCTGGCGGCCCACGACGACGACCAACCGGCCTTGGTCGCGCGCACCGAATCCGGCGCGGTCGTCGAGCTCACCGGCGCCGACCTTCGACGCCAGGTCGGCGCACTTGCCGCCTCGCTGCGCCGGATGGGCGTGGGTGAGGGGGACCGGGTCGCGGCTTACCTGCCCAACACCGAGCACGCGGTCATCGCGTTCCTCGCTACGGCCTCGATCGGAGCGGTGTGGACGATGTGTGCGCCCGAGTTCGGCGTGCGAAGCGTCCTGGACCGCCTCGCGCAGACCGAACCGAAGGTCCTGATCGCGGCGGACGGCTACCACTTCGGCGGAAAGCTCCACGACCGGACCGCGGCCGCGCTGCAGGTCCTGGGCGAGCTCCCCACCGTGCGGGCGTGCATCTGGGTCGGCCGCGGGGAATCTCACCCGGCCCCCGACGTCCGGGACGGGGTCGCGTTGCACAGGTGGCACGACGTCATCGGCGGCAACGAGCCGCTTTCCTGCGTCTCCCTCCCGTTCGACCATCCACTGTGGATCCTGTTCTCCTCCGGCACCACGGGCATTCCGAAGGGCATCGTGCACGGCCACGGCGGCATGCTGCTCGAGCAGTACAAGATGCTCGTCCTGCAGAACGACCTCAGGCCCGGCGACGTCTTCTACTGGTACACCTCGACCTCCTGGATGATGTGGAACGTGGTCGTCTCCTCGATGCTGACCGGCGCCACGGCAGTCGTCTACGACGGGAGCCCGACCTATCCGGATCTCGACGTGCAATGGGCTCATGCCGCGCAGTGGGGCCTCACCCACCTCGGAACCAGCGCGGGCTACCTCACCAGCTGCGCGGCGCGAGGGCTTGAGCCGGGCCGCGAGTACGACCTGTCCCGGGTGCGCTTCATCGGCTCGACCGGATCCCCGCTGCCGGCCGCGACCGCGAAGTGGGTCTACGACGCCGTCGGCCGGCATCCCCAGCTGGTGTCCTCCACCGGAGGCACCGACGTCGCCAGCGGGTTTTTCGGCGGAAGCCCCCTGCTTCCCGTGTGGGCAGGCGAACTGTCCGGCCCCATGCTCGGGGTCGCCGTGGCGTCCTTCGACGACGACGGCAAACCCGTGGTGGGCCGGGACGGTGAGCTCGTCATCACCGCACCCATGCCGACCATGCCGTTGTACTTCTGGAACGACCCTGACGGCAGTCGTTACCGGGACGCGTACTTCTCCACGTACCCGGGCGTCTGGCGACACGGCGACTGGGTCGAAATCACCGAACGAGGCACGGCGATCGTGTCCGGGCGCTCGGACTCCACCCTCAACCGGGGCGGCGTTCGCATGGGCACCGCCGACGTGTACGCCGCGCTCACCCGGATCCCGCAGATCGCCGACTCGATGATGATCGGCGTGGAACTGGACGACGGAAAGTACTGGATGCCGTTGTTCGTGCAGCTGGCGGACGGCGCCGAACTGGACGACGAGCTGCGCGAGACGATCAGCCGGGTGATCGCGGACAGCGCCAGCCGCCGGCACGTCCCGGACGAGATCCTCGCGGTCCCCGGCATCCCGCGTACCCGCACGGGGAAGCGGATCGAGGTCCCGGTCAAGAGGCTCTTCCAAGGCGCCGCGCCGGAGCACGTCGCCAGCGCGGGCAGCCTCGACGACCCGTCCCTCATCGACCACTACGCGGCCATCGCCGCGGCACGCCGCACGGAGGTAGCGCAGTGAACGCCGACCACGATGTCAGCGGAGCGGAACTCGTCCGGCTCACCGACCGGGTGTGGGCCTGGATCCAGGCGGACGGGACCTGGTGGGTCAACAACGCGGGAGCGGTCGCCGGCGAGCGCGGCCTGTGCATCGTCGACACGTGCGCCACCGCGACCCGGACCCGGGCGTTCCTGGCTGCCGTGGGCGACAACGTGGGAACCCCGATCCGATGGGCGTTCAACACGCACGCCCACGGCGACCACACGTACGGCAACTCGCTCCTGCCTGCGGACACGATGCTGATCGGGCAGCGTGCGATGTGCGACTACCTGCGCACGGATCCGGTCATCGACGGGTGCCCCCCGTTGTGGGAGCCCGTGCCGAACTGGGGCGAGGTCACCCGCCGCGTTCCCGAGGTCGAATTCACCGACGACCTCACTCTCGACGCCGGCAACCTGCGTGTCGAGCTCCGGCACCCCGGATATCCGGCTCACACCACCGGAGACGGGGTCGCGTGGATCCCCGACGAAGGCGTCCTGTTCACCGGCGACCTCCTGTTCAACGGGCTCACCCCACTGGTGTTCATGGGGAGCGTCGACGGCGCCCTCCGGTCGCTCGAGTGGCTCACCGGGTTCGGCGCGACGCAGATCGTCCCCGGCCACGGACCGGTCATCAGCGGACCCGATCTCGACCGCGTGCTGGCCGACCACGAGGAGTACTACCGCCTGATCCAGGCGCTCGCGGCAGAAGGCATCCAGAACGGCAAAGAGCCCCTGGAGGTCGCCGTGGCCGCCGACCTGGGCCGCTTCTCCGGCTGGGCCGACAATGAACGGCTCGTGCCGAACCTGCACCGGGCCTATGCCGACCGCGGCGCCGGCGAGGTCGATGTCGTGACGGCGCTCGCTGACGCCGTGACGTGGCGCGGCCGGCCGATGCGCACCGTGGTCTGACCCACTCACCAGCTTGAAGGGAACGCCTTGTACGCGATCAGGATCGCTTCCCCCGACGGGCCCGGCGCGGCCGTACTGACCGAGGTGCCGGCTCCCGATCCGGGCGCGGACGTCGTCATCGACGTGCACGCGGCCGGCGTCACCTACCCTGACCTGCTGCTCAGCCGCGGGCAGTACCAGATGAAGCCGAATTACCCGTTCGTCCCCGGCTCCGAGGTCGCCGGCGTGGTCCACTCCGCTCCAGCGGAGTCGGGTTTCCACACCGGAGACCGCGTGGCCGGGGTCAGCGTCTACGGCGGCTGGGCCGAGCAGGTGGCCGTTCCCGCCCACGCCGTCTTCCCGCTGCCCGCGAACGTGTCCTTCGCCGCCGCCGCGGGCATTCCCATGAACTACCTCACCATGCATTTCGGCCTTCTGCGCCGCGGCCGGCTGCAGGCCGGGGAATCGGTGCTCGTCCACGGAGCCGCCGGCGGCATCGGTACCGCCGCCATCCAGGTCGCCGGGGCGTACGGGGCCACCGTCATCGCCGTGGCGTCCAGCGACGACAAGCGTGAACTCGCCCTGCGCGCCGGCGCTCACCACGCGGTCGACGCCGGCGACTTCCGGGCGGCCGTCGCCGACATCACCGGCGGCGCGGGCGTCGACCTCGTGGTCGACCCGGTCGGCGGCGACCGCGTCACCGACTCCCTTCGCAGCCTGCGCGCCGAGGGCAGGCTCCTCGTCATCGGCTTCACCGGAGGCGAGATCCCGACCGTCCGCCTCAACCGGCTGCTGCTCAACAACGTGTCGGCCGTCGGAGTCGGGTGGGGAGCCTACTGGCTCCCCAGACCCGCCTACCTCGCCGAACAGTGGGCGGAGATCCGGCCGCATCTGGAGTCCGGCGCATTCTCGCCGGCCCTGGGGCACCGCTTCCCGCTCTCTGACGCTGCCGAGGCCCTGCGCACCCTCGACCGCCGCGGTGCTCTCGGCAAGATCGTGCTGGAGGTGCGGTGATCGCCGGATCGCCGCATTGATGAACGGGCACGGACGCGGTGACCACTAGGATGGATCGCGTGACGAGCGCAGATTCATCCACCCGCCGACGGCGCCGCGTAACGCCTCGCAAAGGTGACCTGCGGGAGCAAGCGATCCTCGACGCCGCCGAGGCACAGCTCGAGACCGAGACGCTCGAGGGCATGACGGTGGAGTCGATCGCGCGCGGCGCGGGAATCACCCGCAACGCTTTGTACTTCTACTTCGCCTCCAAACAGGACGTGCTGACAGCGCTCGTGCGTCGAACAGTCGGCGAGCTCGCCGAGGACGCGGAATCCACCGCTGCCGGCACGACATCGGATCCGCGCGAGAGCATCCTCCGAGCCATGCGCGGTGTCGAGGGATCCTGGCGCAGGCATGGCAGAGTCATGCGGGCCGCTGTCGAGCTGGGCGCCGTCATCCCGGACATCGGGGTCATGTGGAACGACACTGTGGATCGATACATCGCGGTGATGAGCGACGTTCTCCGCCGAGCAGGGCTGCCGGACGACGGTCCGTCTTCAGCGCACGAGGTGGCCTCCGCGCTCTGCTGGATGACCGAGCGCAATTTCTATCGAGCCTCCGTGCAAAGCGACACCGAGGCGAGCCTTTCTCACGTCAGCGACGTGTGCAGCGGCATCTGGCTCGCCATGCTGCCCTGAATTCGCTGTGCACCGGTTGCCGCCACACCGCACCGCGAGGCGGGTGTGGGGCACGCCGGCGTTTTTCGGAAACCTCGGTGGCCCGCGGCCCCTTCGTCACACTCGATGATCGCCATCAGCGCCGCGGTGTAGGGGGCCGGGTCGGGATCGCCGCGGACGGCGAGTTGCTGGGTGTAGGCGTGGCAGAGGGCCACGAACACTTCGGCGACCCGTTCCGCGTCGGCGGATTTGCGATGCGGCAGAAGCGCGGCGACCGCCTGGCGCAGGTCCTCGAGCTGGCGCTGGACCAGGGCCGCGAGGGCGGGGGAGACGGCGGCCTCGGCGTAGATCTGGGCGACCAGCCGGGCGTGGTCCTCCTCGCGCGCCAGGGTGCGGATGTGCTGGAGGAAGTCGTGCGCGGACTCGGCCGTCAGCTCGGCGGGCAGCATGTGGGTCGCCTGCTCGCAGATGGCCGCGACGATCTGGTCCTTGCTCATCCCGCGGAACCTCGACTCGCACCTCGCCGGCAGCGTCCGAGATCACGGTCTTCGACCGAGTCCCGTTTCGCGCAATGCTTTGACCGCGTCCTGGAACGGTTCGACCGGCGCGATCAGGAGCCCCGCGCCAGCGTGACCACCCTCGCGGAGTGCTGCGCCCATGTGAATGCTCGGCGTGATGCCGGACGCGGCTACCTGTGCCGCGTCGATCCCGAACGGGACGCCTCGGAAGGCTAGGTACGGAATCTTCCATGTCGGATGTTCGGCGTGCGTGATGTCGTACATCGCGTTCGTCGTCTGCACCATGTGATCGACCGAACCGCCGCTGTAGTCCTGGAGGGAGAAGGCCGCGGCTGCAGCCATGCCGCCCAGGCCGACCGTCTCGGTAATGAGACTTTCGCCGCCCATGAACGCCGTGTCCTCGGGCCTGAGGCCGTCGAACAACTTCGCCCGTAGCGGGGGAATCGGCGCCCGGAACCAGCGTCGTCCGGTGCCGGCGGTGCGAATCGCGAACTGCCGCTCGTTGAGCGTCATGGCAGTCACGATGGTGCTCCCCACCATCCCTGCTGCGCGATCAGCGATGCACTTGCCCGTCGCCATGGCGACGTGGAGGAAGAACAAGTCGTTCTGACGAAGGAAGTCGAGAACCTCACGGGTAGCAGCGCCGAGCCCGTTGGCGTCGAGGACCGGTCCGCTCAACTGTTGATACAGGACGGCGGTAGCGGCGGTGTTGCGGCTGTGCAGGTCATCCCCCATGCCCAGAGCGCGGCGGATGATGGGGCTCAGCCGCAGCCCACCGACATGCCGCAGACCTGCCGACAGTTGCGGAGCCAAGACCTCTCGCAACCAGGTCAGGCGTCGCTGCACTGCGTCGTTCCAGACTCCGTAGGTCAGGCGTTGACGCTCGCTGCCCTCGTAGAGCAGGCAGTGCCCGCGACCGCCGGTGACCGGATCCTCCACAACCCACACCGGCATGGAGGCCGAGGTGACGCCCGTGACGGAGCCGACGCAGCCGTAGTCATGGCAGGGCCGGACGATGATCTTCCCCTCGTGCAGCAAGGCGTCGGCCTCCGCAAGCGAGTCGGCGAGCCCCTCGAACACGGCCGCTCCGAGGACCGCCCGACGCTGACCACCGGTGTACTGCCCCCACTCCAGCGGCGCTCCCGAGACGAGGATCGTGTGCGGCGTCATGCCCGGCAGGGCTTCGAGCGCGGGGGCGACATCGACCAGGATCGGGTCGACAGCCAGCATGGCCGCGACCGCCGGCTCGTTGGCTCCCTCGCGGTCGGTCCTCGGGGCCTGGCCGGCGACGTGTGCGCTCGTCATGCCCACCTCGCGATGAACTTGGCGGCGGCCGCATTCACCTGATCAGGCTTCGAAGCACTCAGGAAGTGGTGGCCGCCGTCGATCACCTCGAGGTGGGCGTCGGCCGAGCGCGTGAGGAGTTTGATCTCCTCTTCGGCGTTGGCGATCGAGTAGACCTGGTCGGCGGTGCCGTGCAGCCACAGCACCGGCGGTCGCACCTCATCCAACCGGCCGTGGAGACCGTCGCGATCGCGCAGGTTGATCGTGCACAGGCGAAGGCGGTGCCGGCCGGCGTCTCCGGCGTAATTCCTCCGATATGTCGTGAGCCAGAATTTGCGCTCGTCGTGGGTCAGACCGCCGAGTGCCGCGTCGAAGGTGTCGTCCACGAACTGGTCCGGCACCACCCAATCAGAATCGACCGAATCGGCGAATGCGTCGATGAAGGGTGTGCAGAACCCCGGACCGTCCCAGCAACCGAGGTCGCGGGTGCGCTGGCTCTCGGTGTCGAGCGACGTGCCCAGCGGGATCAGCCCTTTGACGACCTGGGGCGCCATCAATGCCATGCGGACGGCGATCCAGCCGCCCTGGGAGGTCCCCAGCACGAATGCCTCGCTGATGCCCAGGGCGGCGAGCGCCTGGAGGTTGGCGGTCGCGCTGTCCCAGTAGGTGAAGTGCTCGTACCCCGCTCGGGTGCGGCCGTGCCCGAATGGCTCGAGGGCGAGGAGATTCACCACCCCGTTCAGCGCCGGGTCCGCGAACTGCGGCCGGTACAGGTCGGCGGAGGTGGTGTAAGAGTTGATCATGACCAGCGTGGGCAGTTCAGGATCGTAAGGCCTGCCGAAGGTCGCACCGATCACCGAACCCCCGAGGTGCGGGACGTCGATGGTGTGCTCGATGGTGCTCATGCGTCGTGTCTCCTGTTGTGCGGGGTCAGGGCTCAGGCGGGGTCGGGGAGCGGGCTGGTGACAGGTCCCGGAGACGCGGTACGTGATCGCGCCGCTCGGAAGAGCTGGTCGACCCGGTGACGCTCTGGGGCGTCGTCCGGGCGGGCGATGCTGACGGCGACGAACACAGCCAGGTTGGCGACCAGGCCCACCAGTCCGGAACCGAGGCCGCTCAGCCAGGGAACGGCACCACCGGCGTTCATGTAGGGCACCGTCAGCACGAGCGCCACCAAGGCGCCTGTCAAGAGTCCTGTGATCGCTCCTGCCTTGGTGCCGCGGCGCCACACGAGTCCGCCGAAGATCGGAACGGCCAGTTGGATGATCGCTTGGTAGGCCAGCTGCGTGACGCCTGCCAGGTTGGGGGAGTCGTAGATCCGGTAGGCGATGACGGCGGCGATGATCGCGCTCACTCCCATGGCGGCCTTGGCCAGGTAGAGCTCCTGCTTGTCACGCAGCGGGCGGATGACCCCGACGATGTCGTTGGCGACCTGGGTGCCGATGGCCTGGGTGACGCCGTCGACGAAGCCCATGCCGGCCGCGAAGACGACGACCAATGAGCACGCGAGCAGCCACGTGCCGCCGGCATCCTGCGAGACCGCGAAGAACGCCGAAACGGGCTCCTTCGCAGCGAAGGGAAGGGGTGCCGCGCATAGCGCAACTGCGACGAGTAGCACGAAGAACCCGAAGCCGATGACCATGGTCTGCAGGGATCCCTTCTTGACTTCCTGCACGCTGGCCGCGGTGTAGATACGGGTGAAGATCATGGGCCAGCACAAGCTGCCGATGATGCCGGCCGCGACGATGCCGAAGTAGTAGAAGCCGCCGTTCTCGGATCCGAAGCCGGGCAGGCTGAGCTGGCTCTCGCTCAGGCGGTTGAGGTTCGAAAGACCGTGGAAGTAGAAGAAGAGCAGACCCAGGCAGAGGACGGCCGAGCCCAGATAGGCCACGATCCCCTGGACCATGTCGGTCACGATCAGTCCGCGCATGCCCATCTGCACGGTCCAGAACTGGCGGACGACGAGAACGAGGATGCCGATCAGGATCGAGTCGGCGACCGAGAGGTGTCCCAGCGACGCCCACTGGATGACGGCGCCCATGGCGATCAGACCCAGGATGAGCCACGGGAGGAGCGCGACGACGCTGACAGCGCTGGCCACGAGCTTGAGCGCGGGACTGTTGTAGCGCAGAGCCAGCAGATCCGCCTGGGTACGCAGGTCGAACTGCTTGCCCCACTTCCAGACCGGGCGTGCGATGAAGTACATCGCCAGGACGCCGAGGACGGAGTAGACCAGGAAGTACAGACCGACCAGACCGCTGGCCACCATCAGGCCGAAAACTGCGGTGAACGTCGATCCGGGCCACCACGAGTTGGTGTAGGCCATCGACACGAACCAACTGGAGAAAGAGCGCTCCCCTACTGCGTAGTCGCTGAAGGATGCGGCGGCGGCGCGCCGTCGCTTGGTGGTGTGCAGTACACCGACGACGACGGCAAAGAACAGCGCCAGGGAGCCGAAGGTGATGATCATCAGTCCAGCACCCCCCGCCGGCGCTCGAGCAGCCAGAGCCCGTAGGTCACGGCGATCGCGGCCGCGGAGACCAGGAGCATGTACCAGACCGACGCTGGGATTGAGAGCAACATCCCATGTTGCCGGGAGAGCGTGATGTACACCGGCGGCGCCAGTGCGACCGCGTAGACCAGCGCGAACAAGGCGCCGAACAGCACTGTGCCCGGACGCCGCTGTTCGTCCTTCCTGCGTTCCATGAAACCTCACTTGGTCGACCAGGGCGTGAATTCCTGGTGTCGAGACTTCGAGCGTAGGAATGGGCTCGATCGAGGGGCATCGGTCAGCTGACGTATTCGGGGTTTGAGGCCTCGGCCTGGCTCTCCGGGCTCGCTAGAGTCGCGATGCCGCCCGGTCACGAAGGAGTCCCGTGTCGTCCACCACTGGAGCCGAATCCCTCGCCACTGGCGCGGGGCGTTTCGCTGAGCTCGACCTGCGACAGCTCGGCTCCGACCTGCGCGCCCGGCGGGTGTCGTCGATCGAACTGGTCGAGGAGTCCTTGAGCGCCGCCGCACGGTGGGAGCCCCGCGTGAACGCCTTCGTCACGTTGGACGAACGCGGGGCACGCGACGCGGCACGCCAGGCCGACCGTGAGCTCGCGAGCGGATTGGTCCGAGGGCCTCTCCATGGCGTGCCGGTTGCGGTCAAGGACATGATTGACGTGCGCGGTCTCCCGACCACGGCCGGGTCCCGCCACCGTCGCGACCACCTCGCATCCACCGACGCTGCGTGCGTTCGCCGTCTTCGAGATGCCGGTGCTGTCATCGTGGGCAAGACCGCCACCCACGAGTTCGCCAACGGTCCGACCGGAGACCGTGCCGCCAGCGGCCCCACGCGCAATCCCCATGCCGTTGACCACATGGCCGGGGGCTCGAGCAGCGGATCGGCCGCGGCGATCGCGGCAGGCATCGTCCCGCTGGCGCTCGGCACGGACACGGGTGGATCAGCACGCATCCCCGCTGCCTTATGCGGCATCGTGGGACTGAGGCCGACCTACGGCGCTCTCAGCACCAAGGGTGTGCTACCCCTTTCGGCCTCACTCGACACAGTGGGCGTCATGGCGCGCAGCGCCGAGGACGCGGCGGTGCTCTGGGCCGCGCTCAGCACGGCACACTCGACCAATGCACCGCGCGCCGACGCCCCGGCGCCACGTCTCGGCTGGGTGCTGCCCGGGCTGCTGCACCCGACGTCGCAGGAGGTCGTCGGCGCCGTCCGGGGCCGCGTGGATGGCCTTGTCACTGGCGAGGTGGTCCTGCCCGAGGCAGAACAGCTCCGGTCGGCCTATGCGGTCATCCAGGGACGCGAGGCCTTCGCCGTACATCGTGATCGGCTCGAGTCGAACCCCGAGTTGTACGACGCCGAGGTCCGCGATCGCCTGCTCGCCGGCGCCACCGTCACCGTCACATCGTGGTCGGCGGCTCTGGCCGTTCGTGAGCGTGTCCGGGCGGTCGTGAGCGACCTCTTCGACACTTACGACTTCCTGGCCTTGCCGACGACGCCGATGCCCGCGCCGGTTGTGGGTGCGCGTGCCGGAAAGATCGATGGCCACCCCGTCGACATCCGCGCGGCCCTTCTGTCGCTGACGAGCCCGTGGAGCGTTCTCGGGCTCCCAGCCATGTCGGTACCGGTCGGTCATGCTGACGGGCTGCCGATAGGGCTCCAACTGGTCGGGCCGCCCGGCTCGGAGGCGACCCTGCTCCGGACCGCTGCCGCGATGAGCTGACGGTTGGCGCGATTCTCACCGCGATTTCTACGGGGTGGTCGCCGGCGACTGGTTCGTCATTCCGTCAGAAGTCGAACAGGATGTCCGAGGTGCACAGCTGGGCGGTCCGTGAAGACCCTCAGGCGTCCGTGGCGTTGAGGAGAACAAGGTCGGCGCCGGCCGCGATCGCCGCGAGCCGCGCTCGCGACTCGCATGCGAGCTTGTCGAGCAGGTGCTCGACATGGGTGGAGACCGTGCGCGGACTGATGAAGAGCTCCCCGGCGATCCGCGGATTGGAGAATCCTTGTGCCACCAGGTGCAGGATCTGGGCCTCCCGGGGGCTGAGGTCGAAGGGCCACGGGATCTGTTCCTCGCTGATCAGGGTGGCCTGACCGCGGCACGGGATGACTTCGATACGGTGACAGCTCCCCTTCGGGCCTGCCCACAGATAGCGCCGGCGAACCGAGCCACGCATAGCCAGGTCGTGGAGCACACGGTTGGGCATGTGCTCCAGGAGAACCGGTCCGGCCGATCGCCCGGGCATCTGCGAGACGGTCCCCGTGGGGGAGATGACCACTGCGTGGGCGTCGGGACCCACCTGCTGCTCGGCCGGGAGCGCGCTCAGCAGGTCACACGCCTGCGCGAGTAGTGGCCGGAAGCCCTCGATCGTGCGTCGTGCCTCGTCGCTGGCGTCGTGCGGACGTGCCCAGCTGATGTGCAGCGCTCCGGTGTAGCGACCGTCCGGGAGCCGCAGGCACATCGTCGCGCCCTCTTTGAATCCCGCCGGGATCAGGACCGCTTCCGCGGAGAAGGTCTTGGAGAACTCGACCTGCCAATCACGGGCGAGGTCGGACCACCTCAGCGCGTGGGGTACGCGGGTGTGCAAGAGCTGAAAACCGGGATTCTCCTGGACGAAGGCGTCGTTCATGTGGGCCTGGACCCGCGTGGAGTAACCCTCGCTCGCCAGTGTGACGTGGCGGTGGGTTCCTGACACGGCGTCCCAGGCTGAGAGGGCGTACCCCTCCCAGGGGATGAGTTCACGCAGCACCTGCATCGCCGTCACCGCTCGCTCACGTACCAGATCGGCCTCGACGGAATCAGGAGGAACGTTCGTGGCCATGGCGGAAGTACCGCTTCGATCCGCATCTCGCACCTCGGGGTCACATCACATGTGATTGAGCCCGAATGCTAGACGATCTGAGGGGTGCACGTCTGGAGTGACGTCGCGCTGTTCTGGTTGTGATCTCCAGAGACGTTGGTCAGCCTGCTGATCGGGGGGCGACGCCGCGGCGCCTCCGCATGAAAGCGGCGAGGCCCGTCCGGCGTTCGCCCCAGTGCTTGTCGATCCGCTTCCAGTAGCTGCTGGGGTGTGCGTCGGCGGCCTCAGGATCCGGGCAGCATCCGGCTCCGCAATGCTCGGGTTCGGCCGGGTCAGGCGCGTCTTTACGCGTCGCGGTCATCGCCCTTCGAGGCCGACCGGCCAAGGCCCGCGCCGCGCCGCACGGGCAGCTGTCGCGTCCCTGCCTGAGATATGGCGCGATCAGGACCGCTACCGCGCGACGGGGCGAGGTTACAGCACAGCGCCGGCCAGTCGGGCCAGGGCGTCGATGCCACCCTCGGTCGGCAGGAAGACGAGATCGTCCGCTCCCATGTCCTGGAACACCTGGACCGTCTTCCGGACCTCTGTCGCTCCGACTGACACGCTGTCCGCGACCATGTCCGCGACGGGTGCCGTGAGGGTGTGGGAGGAGTAGTAGTCGCGCACCGCCGCGCGTGACTGTTCGACGTCACCGAACCCGAAGTAAGCAAGTCCCACGAGCCGTGGCGGACTGGTTCGTCCCGCGGCGGACCACGCAGCGCGGGCTGCGTCGAACACGGAGCCCACCATCGCGGCCGGAACCGTCGGACCTATGACGCCTTCGCCTTCGCGCGCGGCCCGCCGCAGTGCCGGCTCGCTCTGTGCGCCGAACAGCAGCGGAATCTGGCGGGTCCCAGCGGGTACCGCCGGGTTCTCGCCGTGCGCGACCGGTTCACCGCGCCAGACACTGCGGTAGAGGTGAAGATCGGCGTCCAGGCGCTTGCCACGCCCGTCCACCCCATGCCCGGGCACCACGAAGTCGTCCGGGCGGACTCCCACTCCGATGCCGAGCGTCAGCCGTCCGCCCGACACCGCGTCGATCCCGGCGACTTCCTTGGCCAGCAGGGCCGCCGGCCAACTCGGGGCGATCAGGATGTGGCTGACCAACTCGATCCGCTCCGTCACCGCGGCGGCCGCGGCAAGTGACACGGTGTCGCTGACCGCCGGGTAGGCGAAGCGGCCCGCCGTGCCCAACGTGGCAAAACCGGCCTCTTCGGCCGCGGCCGCCCAGCGGGGGATCTCCCGTGTTTCGCCCGTCAGGTTGGGCAGCGTGATACCGATCTTCATGGATGTCCTTCCGACGTGGGTATCGCCATGCGCGAAACGGGGCGATGCTGCTTCCTCTGCAGGACACCGGCAGGGCCCTGCCGGCGGTCAGGCTGCTTCACGGTTTCCAGATCTCGGCTGAGGGCTCGCCTGCCGTCCCGCAGGTCCACCGGCACCGGTCGCCGAATGCCCTGCAGTGGCGCCGGCTGTGCCTCGCCCGGCTGCTGTCTATCGCAGGAGGCGGGCGATGTGGGCACGGGTCGTTTTCGCTTCGGGGATCGGCATCAACATCCAGTCGTGCACCATATCGGCGGTCTCTTCAATGGTCACCTGCGTGCCGGGGGCGTCTCGGGCGAGGTCGGCGTAGCGGTGAGCATCCGGGTTCAGGAGGTCCCTGGTGCCGGTGAAGACAGTGATCGCGCCGAGGTGGTCGACCCGGGCGTGAACGGGGCTGACCAGTTCGCTGTCGGGCCCGTCGGGGCCCGCATAGCTGGCGGCGAGAGCGCGGATGTAGTCGAGCTTCAGCAGCGGATCGCGGGGGGCGATGCGGGCGCTTTCTGGATTCGCGAACGTGAGATCGAACGTCGGGGACAGCAGCACTGTCACATCCGGCGCGGGGGCGCCCTCGGGGAGGGCGACAAGCAGGTTCAGGGCCATTGTCGCTCCCGCCGAGTCGCCGACGAGTGCCGTCGGCACCTCTCCTGCGATCGCCCCCCACAGGTCCGTCAGAACCGGAGTGATGTCCCGGTGGGTGACCGCTGGAACGAGGGGGAAGATCGGTACGACGAAGGTCCGCGAGGTGCGGACGACGAGGTCGGCGATGAGGTTCCAGTGCCCGGCCTGGATCTCCGCTGCCCACGCCCCGCCATGCAGGTACAGGGCTTGCTTCCCGGAGGGCGTCTCCGGCGCGAGCGTGAATACCGGCCAGTCGCGGAACGTGCTCCGCGTTATGGTTACCCTCTTCTCGACGGACGGCGGCGGCGAATACTGGGCCGCCGTGCTCGGCTCCTTGGTGAATTTCTTCGGGTTGAACTGCTCTCGAGCACGCATGAGCGTCATGGCGCCGGCGAGCAGTCGGCTCTGCAGGCTCGGACTCATTTCGCGGCGGCGTTGGTGTAGGAGCCGGAACGGACATCGTCGATCAGTGATCGCGGCGTGGGACTCCAGCCGAAGGTGTCGCGGGCTTTGGAGGCATCGAGGCGGCTCGTGGTCGTCAGGATGCGGGCGGCGGGTCCGAAGTTCTGTTCCGCGACTTCGAGCGGTACGGATGCCACCGGCGTCCCGGTCAGGTCTGCGATCGCTTCGGCGAGTGCCCGGAACGTGAACGGCACGGCGCCGACAGCGTTGTAGATGCCGGCGACCGGGTGTTCGAGCGCCGCGACGTACACCTCGGCGAGGTCGTCGACGTGGACGGGGGTCCATGCGTTCTGCCCGTCTCCGACGTAGCTTGATGTGCCGGTGTGCTGGGCGGACTGGATCAGTCCGCCCAGCACCGCGGAGCCACCGCGGCCGAAGATCAGCCCGGCGCGGAACACGATGCCGCGGATGCCCGCCTCGCCGCGGACGATGCGTTCCGCGGCGACCTTCACCGGCTGTGCGCTGACCTGCGGCAGAACAGCATCTTCCGACCTGTCCTGGTCCTCCTCGAACCCGTAGACCAGCCCGGTGCTGGTGAAGACGAACGGCTTGCGGGCAGTCCCGGACGCGGCGCCGTCGACCAGCGCCGTGACCGCGGCCAGCTCCCTGGCCGTCGATTGGTCGGTCATCGTGTAGTCGACCGCCGCGTGAATGACGGCATCGGCGGTGGCCGCGGCGCCGGTGAGGACGGCGGTGTCGCTGAGCGACCCGGCCACAGGTGTGGCACCCGCCTCGTGCAGGCGGGCGGCGCTGGCGTCCGAGCGGGCAAGGGCTGCCACGTCGTGTCCGGCCGTGACGAGGTGCTCGACGAGGACGGTACCGAGATAGCCCGTCCCGCCGGTGATGAAGACCTTCATGATGATTCCGTTCCTCAGCGATTTCGCTCTCGAATCATCACGCTAAACTCTTACATCAGTGTCAATGTCAAGCGGAAGCGAGCGTGGGGCATCGGCGACGAGGCCGAAGTGCGGGCGGGCTCCTGGTCGAGCCGTGCCTCGACGGCGGGCTCGAGATGAGCGTGGGGCTGCTCATCCCACCGCTCACTTCTGAGCTGGTGCGCGAGGCCATCCACCGCCTCCGGGTAGCCCCTCTGCTCCACGGCTTCCGTGGTGCACCGGCGCGCGACATCGACAGCCTCGTGCGGTTGGTGCTCGACCGGCGCAGGACCCTGAGTCTCGCGATCAGCCCGGTTGAGCGGAACCTGGACACGTTCACGGCGATCCGTGAGGAATTGCGGGCGCTGGTCGCCTGACCGGCACGAGCCGGTGCGAAAAATGGCCAGACCTGTGCGGCTAGTGGCTCGCCGCGCCGGACCGCTCCGCCTTAACGTGACAAGCACCTCATCCGGTTCAGCACCGCGATGCGCGCAACAGCAATGCGAATGTCAAAGTGGACGGAGCAGCACGTGGTCAAGTCGTGGCTTTTCGAGATTTTCAGCTATCCGTACGATCCGACCCCCGAGAAGTTCGATCCCGATCACCGCGGAACGAGCGGCACAACTGCGCCTGCCGCAGATGGTCGGTGACAACAGTGAATCACACGCGACGGCGTTCACCGTCACCACCGATCACGTCGACAGCGGAACGGGCGTCTCCGCGGCGGACCGGGCACGGACGGTGCGCGCGCTGGCCGACCCGGCGACTCGGCCGGCGGATCTTCGCCGGCCCGGGCACATTTTCCCGCTGCAGGCGCGGGACGGCGGGGTGCTCGCCCGGGCGGGACACACGGAGGCGGCGATCGACCTGATGAAGCTGACCGGTCGGGTTCCCGCCGCAGTGATCGGCGAGATCGTGGCACCGGACGGTTCGATGTCGCGCGGAGCGCAGTTGCGGGCTTTCGCCGAGGAGCACGGGCTGCCGATCTTGGCCATCGCGGATCTCGTCCGTTTCCGCCGCGTCACCGAGCGTTTGGTCGAGCGGGTCGCGACGGCGGCCCTTCCCACGGTGTTCGGTGATTTTCGGGCCGTGGCATACCGTTCCACGCTGGACGGCGCCGAACACCTTGCCATCGTGCGGGGTGACGTCGCGGCCGCGGGACGGTCGGCGGCGGGAGCGCTCGTCCGGGTCCACAGCGAATGCCTGACTGGCGACCTCATCGGCTCGCTGCGGTGCGACTGTGGTGCGCAGCTGGAGCACGCTCTCCGGGCGGTTTCCGACGAAGGCTGCGGTGCGATCGTCTACTTGCGAGGACACGAGGGGCGCGGCATCGGGCTGGCGCACAAGATCCGTGCCTATGCGTTGCAGGAGAAGGGGCTCGACACGGTCGAGGCGAACCTCGTGCAAGGCCTGCCCGTCGACTCGCGCGGCTACGACACCGGCGCGCAGATCCTGGCCGACCTCGGCATCCGCCGGCTTCGGCTGATCACGAACAACCCCGCCAAGTTCCGCGGGCTCCACGATCACGGCCTCGAGGTAGTCGAGCGGGTCGCGGTGCCTTTCGCCGAGAACCCGTGCAATCTGCGCTACTTGCGGACCAAGCAGGAGCGGATGGGGCACCTGCGTCCCTCTCAGCAGCGCGCGATGTGACGGAGGGAGCCGCGAACTGGAGGTGAAATGCGACCGTCTGGTGGCGGCCGAGCGTGATCCGTGAATCCTCGCGTGCGTCACCCAGCCGGCCACCGGAACTCGTCGCCCGGATCGCCCGCGCGGTACCTCGACAGGGTCATTTCGCACGCGTTGAACACGCTCGCCATGCACTACGGCGATCGCTGACAGTCCCTGGCTCGTCGCCGAGTTGACCAGTGCAGGGTGTGAGTTATGGGTGCGGTGATTCGGTGGAATAAGCGGCCAGCCGAGTCGCAGGAGGAGGTTCTGTGGCTGGCCGCCGCGCACCTGCCGGTCATCTGGGCGAGGCAGGTGCTCGGCCAGCTGGCCCGCTCCGGGCAGTCCTCGCACGCGGAGATCAGCGCCGCCTGCGGACCCGTACGGCGCCTGACAGCGGAGGGCGGATCCTTCACGTGTGTGCGGGCCCGCCCGCCTTCCAGGCCGCCTCGATCATCCGGAAGATCTCGTCCACCGCGGCCTCCGGATCCGGCGCCTCGCGGGCGAGCGAGTGGGAATCGACCACGAACCTCGCGATCGTCCGGCAGAACGTCGTGGGCTGTGCCAGCTCCAGCTCGGTGGCGATGGCCGCGGCCAGCGAGTTCGCGTGCCGCAACCGCATCGACTCCTCGTACTGCCGCAGCGTGGGGGATTCGTCCACCATGCGCCAGATCGGGGCGGCGTCGCCCGTCGCGCAGTGCCGCACCATCACCAGGATCTCGCGGCGCAGTGCCGGGATGAGTGGTTCGTGTGGGGCCCGGTCCGTGACCGCCCGCGCGAGGCGTTGCTCGAAGTCCTCGTTCCGCTCGAACACCAGGGCCTCTTTCGAGGCGAAGTGCGAGAAGACCGTGGTGACGGCCACGTCGGCTTCGGCGGCCACCTCGCGGATGCCCACCTCGTCGTACCCGCGTTCCAGGAAGAGCCGCAGTGCGGTGTCGGCGATCTTCTGGCGGGTCGCGGCCTTCTTGCGCTCGCGGCGTCCGGGCGGGGCGGTCATGAGTTGATGCTACCAACTACGAAACCCTAATCGTTTTAAAACACTAACTGTTAGTGCTATGGTCGAGGGCATGAAGAGAGTGAGCTTCGCCGAGTTCGGCGGTCCCGAGGTGCTGCGGCTGGTGGAGGTGGAGGAGCCCCACGCGGGTCCCGGTCAGGTACGCATCGCCGTGCGGGCGGCCGGTGTGAACCCCGTCGACTGGAGGATCCGTGAGGGCCAGTTCCAGCCGATGGAGCTGCCCGCCGGGATCGGGCTGGACGCCGCCGGAGTCGTGGACGAGGTCGGCGACGGCGTCGACGGGATCGCGGTCGGCGACGCCGTGTTCGGTGAAGGTTCGAGCACGTACGCGGAGTTCGCCGTGCTGACGGCGTGGGCCCGCATGCCCGGGGGGCTGACGTTCGAAGAGGCCGCCGGATACCCCTCGGTGGTGGAGACCGCGCTGCGCATCCTGCGTGAGGTTGGCGTGGAGAGCGGGCAGACGCTGCTGGTCAACGGCGCGTCCGGCGGTGTCGGATCGGCGGTGCTGCAGATCGCCCGCGAGCGCGGGATCACCGTGATCGGCACGGCCGGTGCCGCGAACCAGGACTACCTGCGTGGCCTGGGTGCCCTCGCCACGACCTACGGCGAGGGCTGGGTCGAGCGCGTGCGGCAGCTCGGCCACGTCGACGCGGCGCTCGACCTGGCCGGTTCGGGCGTGCTGCGCGAGCTCGTCGAGCTGACCGGGGACGCGGGGAAGGTGCTCACCACCGCCGACCGCGGTGCCGAGGACGCCGGGGTCCGGTTTTCCGGCGTCGCCGGGAGCGTGCCGGACGCGCTCGCCGACGCGGCCCGTCTCATCTCACAGGGAAAGCTGCACATCCCCGTCGAGAAGTCGTACGCGCTCGCCGACGCCGCGGCCGCGCACGTCGACAGCCAGGCCGGTCACACGCGCGGTCGCCGGGTGATCATCGTCTGAGCTCAGACGAACAGCGTGACGCCGCCGCCGGGCACGAGCGGGATCTCCGGCAGGGGCGCGCGTACCGCGTGCAGGTACGGCACCCGCCGATCGCTGAACACCGGCGCGCCCGCCTGGCCGTGCGACCGGCCGCTCGCGGGCCGAACATCAACGGCCGGCCCGTCAGCGACCCAGCTCGCCGAGCGGGTGGGTGAGCGGTGCGCGGGCTTCAGCCGCGCGTGGCCCGGTTGCCCCAGTCGATGCTCAGCCGCACGGCGTGCCGCCAGTTCGCGTACTCCGCGTCGCGGCGGGCGGCGGGCATCTGCGGCAGCCACTGCGCCGCGCGGTGCCAGTTGCGGCGCAGCCCCCGCAGGTCCGGCCACAGCCCGACGGCCAGCCCCGCGGCGTAGGCGGCGCCGACGGACACCGTCTCGGCGAGCATCGGGCGCATCACCGGCACGTCCAGCACGTCCGCGATGAGCTGCATCAGCAGGTGGTCCGGCGTCATCCCACCGTCCACTTTGAGCGCCTTCGCCGTCAGCCCGGAATCGGCGTTCATGGCCTCGACGACCTCACGGGTCTGCCACGCCGTCGCCTCCAGCACCGCGCGGGCGAGATGGCCCTTCGTCACGTAGGAGGTCAGCCCGACGACGATGCCCCGTGCCTCGCTGCGCCAGTGCGGGGCGAACAACCCCGCGAAGGCGGGCACGATGTAGCAGCCGCCGTTGTCGTCCACCGTCCTGGCGAGGGTTTCGATCTCCGGCGCCGTGCGGATGAGCCCCAGCGCGTCGCGGAACCACTGCACGAGCGAGCCGGTGACCGCGATCGAGCCTTCCAGCGCGTAGTGCGCGGGCTCGGCGTCGAGCTGGAACGCGACCGTGGTCAGCAGTCCGTGCCGCGAGGACACCGGTTCCGTGCCGGTGTTCATGAGCAGGAAGCTGCCCGTGCCGTAGGTGCACTTGGCCTCGCCCGCGTCGAAGCACGTCTGGCCGAACAACGCCGCCTGCTGGTCGCCGAGCGCCGCGGCGATCCGCAGCCCGGGCACGACCCGGCGGGTGACGCCGTGCTCCCGCGCCGATGGCTGGATCTCCGGCAGCATCGCGCGCGGGACGCCGAAGAACGCCAGCAGGTCGTCATCCCAGTCCAATGTGGACAGGTTCATCAGCAGGGTGCGGCTGGCGTTGGTGACGTCGGTGACGTGGCTGCCGCCGTCGGCACCGCCGGTCAGGTTCCAGATCAGCCAGCTCTCCATGGTGCCGAACAGCACGTCGCCGCGTTCGGCGCGCTCGCGCAGGCCCGGGGTGTGATCGAGCAGCCAGCGGACCTTGGGTGCGGAGAAGTACGTCGCGAGCGGCAGCCCGCTGCGTTCCCGGACCCGCTCGGCACCGGGCAGCGCCGACAGCGCGCGGACGAGGTCCTCGGTGCGGGTGTCCTGCCACACCACGGCGTGGCCGACGGGAACACCCGTGTGCCGGTCCCACAACACGGTGGTTTCCCGCTGGTTGGCGATGCCGAGCCCCGCCACCTGGCCCGCGTCGATCCCGGCCTCCCGCAACGCCTGCGGCACGATCCGGTCGACGTTGCGCCAGATCTCGGTGGCGTCGTGCTCGACCCAGCCGGGCCGCGGGAAGTGCTGCCGGTGCTCGCGCTGCACGACGGCGACGAGCCGGGCCCGCTGGTCGAACACCAGGCAGCGGGTGGACGTCGTGCCCTGGTCGATCGCCATCACGTGGTGCGCGGGCATCAGCGGACCTCCGGCCGGTTCATGACCAGAGGTTAACGGTGGGGACACCGTTCCCGGCGTGGTGGACACCGGTCACCGGCTTCCGCTAACGCTCTGTCTCCAGATCGCGGCTCACCGCGAGTGCCGCGTCCAGGACGCTACGCACGAGCACGGGGCGCGGGCGGCCGCGGGTGTCGCAGAGCCGGTCGACCGCGCCGGTGATGCCGATGGCGCCGACGACGAGCCCGCCGAACGAGCGGACCGGCGCGGCGACGCCGGCTTCACCGGGCACGAACTCCTCCACCTCCGCCGCCCAGTCCGCCTCGCGGATCCGCGCCAGCGCGGCCGCCAGTGCCGGGCCGGCCGTGAGGGTGCGGCGGGTGTAGGGCTCGGGCGCACCGGACAGCACGGTCCGGGCGAGGTCGGCGTCGAAGGCGAGCAGGACCTTGCCGAGCGCGGTCGCGTGCAGCGGCTGGGAACTGCCGACGTCGAGCGACTGCTGCGTGTCGTCCGGCCGGAACACGTGGTGCACCACCAGCACGCTGCCCTCGCCCGGCACGCCGAGCCGCACGGCTTCCCCGCTGCGGGCGGCCAGCGCGTCGGCCCAGTTGCTCGCGCGCGAGCGGAGGTCGTTGGCGTCGAGGTAGCCGGGACCGAGGTGCGACAACGCGTCGCCGAGCGAATACTTGCCGGACACGGGATCCTGGTGCACGAAGCCCACGCCCTGCAGGGTGCGCAGCAGCCCGTGTGCCGTGCCCTTCGCGAGCCCGAGGCCGGCGGCGATGTCGGCGAGCCCGAGCCGCCCGGACCCGCGCGCGAGCAGCCGCAGGATCGCGGCGGCGCGTTCGATGGACTGGATGGGGCCCGGCACGAGGCGAACCTTAGCCCTTGCCGTTCGACAATGCCGACCGTCTCTTCCGAGCCCCGAGCAGCCGTCCGGCCCGGCGTGGCTTGCGCGAGCGGGACCGAGCGTTCGACGATGTCGAACGACGCCCGTTGTCGCCCTCCCGATCGCTTCTTAACGTCCCCGGCACCCGCCCCGGTGGCGTGGCGGGACTGGGTTCGGAGGTGGCAATGGAGCGTCTCAAGGCCGGCGGGCTCGCCGGCGAGGTGCTGGCGGAGTTCGCCGGCACCATGATCCTGATCCTGTTCGGTGTCGGCGTGGTCGCGCAGGTCGCGGCCGCGGGCATCGGCGGTCACGACAGCATCGCGTGGGCCTGGGGCCTCGGCGTGGTGCTCGGCGTGTTCGTCTCGGCCCGCATCAGCGGCGGGCATCTCAACCCCGCGGTGACGGTGGCGCTGGCGGTGTTCCGCGACTTCTCCTGGCGCAAGGTGGCCCCGTACGTGCTCGCCCAGACCGCGGGCGCGTTCGTCGCGGCCCTGTTGGTGCGGTGGAACTACGGCGAGGTCCTGTCGGCCGCCGACCCGGGGCACACCATCAAGACCCAGGGCGTGTTCTCGACCCTGCCGGGCAACGGCACACTGCCCGTGAGCGACCTCGGCGCGCTGCGCGACCAGATCATCGGCACCGCGATCCTGCTGTTCCTCATCGCCGCGATCACCGACGTGCGCAACCTCGTGCCGCCGCAGTGGGCCTCGCCGATCGTCGTCGGCGCCGTCGTCGTGGGCATCGGCATGGCGTGGGGCACCGACGCCGGGTACGCGATCAACCCCGCCCGTGACTTCGGCCCTCGCCTCGCGTCCTTCCTCACCGGTTACCACGGCGCGTGGCACGACCAGTACGGCGATCTCTACTTCTGGGTGCCGATCGTCGGCCCCCTGATCGGCGGCGTCGTCGGCGTCGGTCTCTACCGGCTGCTCGTCGGCCGGTTCCTCCCCACCGCCGGGGCGGGCGAGCCCGGGCGGATCCCCGTCGAGGCCAACGCCTGAAACACGGCCTGAACAGGAAGGTGACGACAATGGGCGAGTTCGTCGGCGCGATCGACCAGGGCACGACCAGCACCCGGTTCATGGTCTTCGACCACGGGGGCAATGAGATCGTGCGGCACCAGCTGGAGCACGACCAGATCCTGCCGCGGCCCGGCTGGGTCGAGCACAACCCGACCGAGATCTGGGAACGCACCCGCGCGGTCGTCGAAAGCGCGCTCACCAAGGGGAACCTGCGGGCGAGCGACCTCGCGGCGGTCGGCATCACCAACCAGCGCGAGACGACCGTGGTGTGGAACCGGCACACCGGCCGGCCCTACACCAACGCGATCGTCTGGCAGGACACGCGCACCGACCGCATCGCCGCCGCGCTCGACGCGGACGGCCGCGGGGACGTGATCCGGCAGAAGGCGGGCCTGCCGCCCGCGACGTACTTCTCGGCGGGCAAGCTGCAGTGGATCCTGGAGAACGTCGACGGCGTGCGGGCCGCGGCCGAGGCGGGCGACGCGATCTTCGGCACGATGGACACCTGGCTGCTGTGGCACCTCACCGGCGGCGTCGACGGCGGGGTGCACATCACCGATCCCACCAACGCCAGCCGCACGATGCTGATGAACCTGGAGACGTGGGACTGGGACGACGAGCTGCTGTCCTTCTTCGGCATCCCGCGCCAGATGCTGCCGTTCATCCTTCCGTCCGGTAACCCCGAGCTGCACGGCGTGACCCGCGCGAACGGGCCGTTCGGCGGCGAGGTGAAGCTGGCGGGGGTGCTCGGCGACCAGCAGGCGGCGACCGTCGGCCAGCTGTGCTTCCGGCCCGGCGAGGCCAAGAACACCTACGGCACCGGCAACTTCCTGCTGCTCAACACCGGCCACGAGCTGGTGCGCTCGCAGCACGGGCTGCTCACCACGGTGGCCTACCAGTTCGGTGAGGAGAAGCCGGTCTACGCGCTGGAAGGCTCGATCGCCGTCACCGGCTCGGCCGTGCAGTGGCTGCGCGACCAGCTGGGCATCATCAGCGGTGCCGCGCAGAGCGAAGCGCTGGCGAGCCAGGTCGGCGACAACGGTGGCGTCTACTTCGTCCCGGCGTTCTCGGGCCTGTTCGCGCCGTACTGGCGTTCCGACGCTCGCGGCGCGCTGCTGGGCCTGTCCCGTTACAGCACCAACGCCCATGTGGCCCGCGCGACGCTGGAGGCGATCTGCTACCAGAGCCGCGACGTGGTCGAGGCGATGACCGCGGACTCCGGCGTCGAGCTGGAGGTGCTGCGGGTGGACGGTGGGGTGACCGCGAACCAGCTGTGCATGCAGCTGCAGGCGGACATCCTGGGCGTGCCGGTGTCGCGGCCGGTGGTCGCCGAGACCACCGCGCTCGGCGCCGCCTACGCCGCCGGTTTGTCGGTCGGTTTCTGGGGCTCCACGGACGAGCTGGAGCAGAACTGGCAGGAGGACCGCCGCTGGGAGCCCACGTGGAGCGACGAGCAGCGGGCTGAGGGCTACGCGGGCTGGAAGAAGGCGGTTTCCCGCACGGTCGGCTGGATCGACGCGGACTGACGGAAGCGAAGGAAGTAGGACACGTGCACGAATCCCTTGCCGGGCACCGGGCCCGGACCACGGAGCTGCTGACCACCGGCCGGTTCGACGTGCTGGTGATCGGTGGCGGCATCGTCGGACTGGCCACCGCCTGGGAAGCCGCCAGGGCCGGGCTGCGCGTGGCGGTGGTCGAGAAGGGCGACTTCGCCTCGGCCACCTCCAGCGCGTCGTCGAAGCTCGTGCACGGCGGCCTGCGGTACCTGGCGATGGGCAACGTCAAGCTGGTGCGGGAGAACCACCGTGAACGCCGTGCGCTCGGCACCACGGTGGCCCCGCACCACGTGCGCCCGTTGCCGTTCCTCGTGGCACTGCGCCGCGGTGGCCCGCACGGGCCGGTGACGATCGGCGCCGGGATGCTCGCCTACACGGCGTTGTCCGGGTTCGCCGACGGCATCGGGCACGTCATCTCTCCCGGGCGGGCGCAGCAGTACGTGTCGGGCCTGCGTGCCGGCGCGCTGACGGCGTGCGGGATCTACCACGACCACCAGATGAACGACGCCCGGCTCGCGGTCACCACGGCGCGGGCCGCCGCGGAGTCCGGTGCCGTGCTGCTCAACCACGCCGAGGTGCTCGGCCTGCGCACCACGGGGGGCCGGGTGTCCGGTGTGGACGTTCGGAACACGTTGTCCGGCAACGAGTTCGGAATCGACGCCGAGGTGGTCGTCAACGCCGCCGGGCCGTGGGTCGACCACCTGCGGCGGCTGGAGGACCCGGCGGCACGGCCGAGCATGCGGCTGTCCAAGGGCACGCACCTGGTGCTGCGGCGGCACGGCACGTGGGACGCCGCGGTCACGACCCCGCTCGACGGGGGCCGGGTGTCCTTCGCGATCCCGTGGGAGGGGCAGCTGCTGCTGGGCACCACGGACGAGGAGTACCGGGGCGACCCGGCCGATGTCCGTCCGACGGACGCCGACGTGGACCAGATCCTCGGCGAGGCCGGGCTGTCGATCGGGGAGGAGCACCTGCGCCGGTCCGACATCGTGTACTCCTTCGCGGGACTGCGCGTGCTGCCCGGCGGCGAGGGCGACACCCAGCACGCCAAGCGCGAGACCGTGGTCAGCGTCGGGCGCGGCGGCATGATCAGCATCGCGGGCGGCAAGTGGACCACGTTCCGCGACATCGGCCGGAAGGTGCTCGCGCACCTGCGCACACGGCTGCCCCAGGCCGCGCCCGGCCCGGTCAACGCGCCGCTGCCCGGTGCGGCGAGCCCCGAGGCGGTGGAACACGTGCTGCTGCGTGCCGCACCGGAGCTGCCGGGGGACGTGGCCGCCCACCTGGCGCGGCACTACGGCTCGGTGAGCCACGAACTGCTGGCGCTCGGGCTCGAAAACCCCGCCCTGCTCGAACGAGTGCACCCCGGCGGACCCGACATCTGGGCCCAGGTGGTGTACGCGATCGAGCGGGAATGGGCGTGCGAGCCCGACGACGTCCTGCGCCGCCGCACCACGCTGACCGTGCGGGGCCTGGACACCCCCGAGATCCGACGACGGGTCGCGGAACTCCTCCAGGGCGCGCTGGTCTGAAGCCCGGGTAGTAGTTCGGCCTCGCGTCGCACGATCCGGATCCGTTCGGTGCGTACCTGGTCGCGCAGTACCAGGACCACCGCGGTGTCGGTGCCGAGTGCGACCACCGCCGGCACGCCGACCCTGGTCGAGATCGCTTCGGCGAGCAGTGCCCGCAACCCCATCGTCGTCGCGGCGAACCCGGCCTGTGTCAGGCACCAGCCGGCGAGCACGAGCATCCCGCCGTGGCGGGTCACCCCACGACTTCCCCGCCCTGCACGACATGCCGGATGTGCTGTGGGTCGGCGAGGACGCCGATGTCCGCCAGCGGATCGCCCTCGACGACGAGCAGGTCGGCGTGTGCGCCGGGGCGCAGGGTGCCGATCTCGCCGCTCAGGTTCACCAGCTCCGCCGCCACCGTCGTCGCGGAGCGGAGCACCTCCAGCGGGGTCTGGACCTCCGCACGCAGACGGAACTCCGTGTTCTGGTGCCGGTGCATCCCGCCGAGCAGATCCGTGCCGTACACCAGTTTCACGCCGCCACGCGCGGCTCGCTCCAGCGCCGCCAGCCCGGCGCCGAGCACCTCGTCCACCTTCCGCCAGCTCGCCTCCGGCAGCCCGAACTCGCGCCCCTCCTCCTTGAGCGCCCAATAGGTCACGAGCGTGGGCACGAGGAACGCGTCGTGCTCGCGGAACAGCTCCACGCTGCGGTCGTCCAGCAGGTTCCCGTGCTCGATCGAACGGACACCCAGCTCCAGCGCGCGGTTCACGGCCCGTGCGGTGTAGGCGTGCGCGGCGACGTACCGGTTCGCCGCCTCCGCCTCCTCCACCACCGCACGCATCTCCTCCGCCGAGTACTGCGTGGAGTCGATGCGGTCGGTCGGCGACGCGACGCCACCCGAAGCCATGACCTTGATGTGGTGCGCGCCCTTGCGCAGCTCGTCCCGCGCGGCGGCCCGCACGGCGTCCACCCCGTCGGCGATGCGGCCGAGGCCGGCGCAGCACGGGTGGTCGTCGTGCCGGTGGGTGCCGCGGCTCCGGTTGTCGCCGTGCCCGCCGGTCTGGCTCAGCGCCCGCCCGCAGAACAACAGCCGCGGCCCGCGGAACAGCCCTTCGGCCTGTGCGTCGGCGAGACCGTAGTCCGCGCCCGACGCGTCCCGCACCGTGGTGAACCCGCGGGACAGCATCCCGTTCATCGTCCGCGCGCTCTGCAGGGCCACATAGGACGGTGCGGTCGACGGCAGCGAGCCGAGATCCGCGGTGGACGCCGTGACGTGCACGTGTGCGTCGATCAGGCCGGGCAGCACGACGGCGCCACGCAGGTCCTCGGTGCGGACGTCCGCGGTGAGCCCCCGGCCGGTCTCGACGATCCGGCCGTCGGCGCACCGCAGGTCGCCCTCGGTGTACTCGCCGGTCTCCGGGTCGAGCAACAATGCGTTGCGCAGCAGCAGGTTCATCGCAGCTCCCGCAGGGCGGCCACAGCCAACGGCGCGAGTTTCACCGCTGCTTCGACGGACGCCTCGTCGTAGGCGCCCTCCGCGTCGAGGATGGCGAGCGCGCCCAACGTCTCGCCCCCGTCGACCACCGGCACGTTGATCACCGCGCCGCAGCCGAGCGAGTCGATCAGCTCGTGGTCGGCGAACACCTCGCGCACCGACGCCAGGTCCGGCCCGAAGAACGGCTCCTGCCGGACGATGCACCGCTCCAGCCAGCCACCGGTGATCTCGACGCTTTTCTCCCCGCCGACCGGGTACTGCTCGGGGTGGCTCGTGTGAACCCGGCGCATGGTGCGCCGCTCGGGAACCCAGGCCAGCACGGTGAACAGCCGCGCACCGATCTCGGCCCGCACCTTTTCCTCCACAGTGGACAGTTCGGTCACTTGTTCAGCTCCTTCGTGACGGCGACGGGTGCGCCGGACTCGGTCAGTTCCTCCAGCGAGCGGCCCGCGGTGGACAACCCGAAGACCACCACGCACAACACGCCCAGCACCAGTACCGCGGTGGTGAGGCCGAACACGCCGCCGAACCCGAGGCTCGCGGCGAACACGCCGATGATCGTCGGCGCGAGGATGCTGCCGACTCGGCCGAACGCACTCGACAACCCGGTCCCGGTGGCGCGGATCCACGTCGGGAACACCTCCGGGGTGTACGAGTACACCCCGGCGTAGGTGCCGTTGAGGAAGAACGACAGCACCGCACCGGCGAGCGTGATCGACCACGGCGCGTTCATCTGGCTCAGCCAGAAAGCGCTTACCGCCGAGCCGGTGAGATACAGCGCGATCGTGTGCTTGCGGTCGAGGCGCTCGGACAGCCATGCGGCGGAGAAGTAGCCCGGCACCTGTGCGACGTAAATGATGATCGAGAACTCGAAGCTCTTCGTCACCGTGATCCCGCGTTCCACGAGCAGGGTCGGAATCCACGAGAAGAAGCCGTAGTACGAAAAGGTGATGACGAACCAGACGGCCCAGATCACCGCCGTGCGCCGGGCCATCGCCGGGCTCCAGAGGAACTTCAGCGCGGTGAGCAGGTTGACCTTCGGGGTCTCGGTCATCGGCTGGACCGCGGCCTCCGGCACGGGCGGTAACGGTGCCTTCGTGGCTTTTTCGACGGCCCGCTCCAACCGCGCGACCACCTGTTCTGCCTCGGCGGTACGGCCCTGCGCGAGCAGGAACCGCGGCGATTCCGGCAGGGAACGGCGCCACCACAGCAGGAGCACGATCGGCAGCGCGGTGATCACCTGTGCCACGCGCCAGCCCTCGGGCACGGCCGACACGACGAACCGGCCGATGACCGCGGCGGCGACGAACCCGAACGAGAAGAACCCCGCGAGCGCGCCGACGAACCAGCCACGGCGTTTCGCGGGCACGAACTCCGACAGGAACGGGGCGATGATCGCGCTCTCCGCGCCGGCACCCGCACCGGCGAGCACGCGGGAGACCAGGAAGATCTCGTAGTTCGGGGAGAACGCGGCGATCACGGAGAACACCGCGTAGAACGCCAGCGCGTACATCATGACCTTCTTGCGGCCGACGCGGTCGCCGAGCAGGCCGGCCGCGATCGCGCCGAAGAGGAAGCCGAACGGGGTCGCGGAGCCGATCAACCCCAGCTCGCCGTTGCTGAGCTGCCACACCGACTTCACGCCGGGCAGCAGGAACGCGACGACGGCGGAGTCCATGCCGTCGAACGTGTACCCGAGCCCGCCGACGAGCAGCAGGAGGTAGTGCGGCCGGGCCAGCGGCAGCCGGTCGAGTCGTGCCAGGAGCGTCATCCCAACGCCTTCCGGAAGGGGACCACCAGGAGTTCCGACAACGTATCCTGCAGATTCGCGAAACTGCAATACGCTTTGCATGCTTGTAACAGTGGGATACGGTGCGCGGGTGGCGGACAGGAGGAACCTCGACGGGTTCGAGGAGTGGCTACGCGCGCGCGTGCCCGGGCGCGGGCTGCGCCCGAAGTCGGCCGCGGTGGTGGAGGTGCTGGTCTCGCGTCCGCGTGAGGCGTCGTTCGGCTCCACGGCGGACCTGGCCCGGCTCGCGGGGGTCAACGTCGCGACGGTGACCAGGACCGCGCAGGCACTCGGGTTCGCGGGATGGCCCGCGCTGCAACAGGAACTGCGTGCGCGGTACCTGTCGTCGCTGAGTGCGCCCGAGGTCGCCGAGGAGCACCACGGCGTCGGCTCACCCGCGTCGGCCGCGCTGCGCCGGGACCTCGACGGGCTCGCGCTGCTGAACCGTCGGTTCGACGAGGCGGAGATCCGCGAGGTCGCGGAGGCGATCGCCGCCGCGAGGCGCACGGTGGTGATCGCGGACGGCAGTTACGCCGCGGTGGGCATCGCCTTCGCCCACAACGCGCGGCTCGCCGGGTACGACGTGCACGCGATCACGGCGGGCGACGCCGAACTGGCGAACGCCACGGCGAAGCTGACCGCCGACGACGCCTTCGTGGCGATCAGCTTCTGGCGGTTGTACGAGAGCACGGTGCTGGCGGCGAACGAGGCACACGACCGGGGCGCCCGGGTCTTCGCGATCACGGACGCGGCGAGCCCAGCGCTGGCGGAGGCGGCGGAGCGGGTGCTGATCGTGCCCGCCGAGGGCGTGACGTTCTTCCCGTCGCTGACCGGTGGGATCGCGCTGGCCCAGGCGATCGTGGCACAGCTGGCGGCGGTGGACCCCGCCAGGACCGGCAGGTCGATCGAAGCCGCGGAGGCCATGTGGTCCCGGTTCGACCTGCTGC
Source organism: Amycolatopsis bartoniae (assembly GCF_014191255.1). Classification (GTDB taxonomy): domain Bacteria; phylum Actinomycetota; class Actinomycetes; order Mycobacteriales; family Pseudonocardiaceae; genus Amycolatopsis_E; species Amycolatopsis_E bartoniae. Next base: position 17,108 of record NZ_JACHWH010000011.1, on the reverse strand, counting down.
ACCGGCGGCCGGGCGGCAAGCCGTCCCCTCAATGACGGAACGCCTCCGCGATCTCGGGCAGCAGCCTGCCGTCCCGGCCTTGCTGGCGAAAATCATTCAGTCCGATGTGGGGAGCAAGGGGGCACAGGTTCCCATCCTGTCGTCCCGACGGTGGCTCGGCGTGGGTGGTACGGCGGGGGCGGCCCGAGTGGCGGAGCCGGCGTGTCCGGAGTCGGACAACCTCTTGTTCGTCAGGGAGAACCCTCGTAGCCTCAACGCGAGGTAAAACGATTCATTACCGAATCGGGGCTGCTTCCCCGCAGACCTTTTCAGGAGCTGCTGTGCGCGTTGAGATCTGGCACTTATAAATCGTTTCAATCGCCCCTCCTGCCAACCGTCGCTGTGGAACATCAGCGTCGGCTCCGAGCTCGAACGCGTGACCCCTTGTCGTGCCGAAAGGACAGCCGATGAACCACCGGCGCCCCCTGCTCACCCTCTTGACCGCGGTGCTGCTGGCCGTGTCCGGGCCGGCGGCCACCGCCGCACCGGGCGGCGGCCACCTCGGGCAGCCGACCGCGCTGCGGACGGAGAACCTCGTCGAGCCGATCGGGATCGACGCGGCCAAGCCGCTGCTGAGCTGGCTTCCGCCGGCGCCGGGGCAAGCCGCCTATGAGGTCCGCGCGACCCTCGACACCCCGTCCCGGCCGCGTGAGCTCTGGGACAGTGGGAAGGTCCGCTCGGCCGACACCTCGAACATCGCCTACGGCGGCCCCGCCCTGCACGCCCGCGACCACGTCCGGTGGCAGGTCCGGATCTGGGACGCCGCCGGGCGCGTCTCGCCGTGGAGCGCGCAGTCGAGCTGGGAGATGGGGCTGCTGTCCGCGGCCGACTGGTCGGCCCGCTGGATCGAGAACCCGTCGTACGACTACACGCAGCCGGACGGCAAGGAGACGCCGCTGCCGGTGTTCGGCAAGGCGTTCTCCGTGCGCGGGCCGGTCAAGCAGGCGCGCCTCTATACGACCGGGCTCGGGATGTACGCCGCTACGCTGAACGGACGTCCCGTGGGGGACGCGGTCCTCGAACCGGGGCAGACCACGTACTCCGCCGAGGTCGACTACCGCACCTACGACCTGACTCGGGCGCTGCGGCCGGGGACGAACACGATCGGCCTGGAGACGGGCAGCGGCACCTACCAGCGGGTGAAGACGCCGGGCCGGTACTTCTTCGGCAACACCCTGGAGCAGTACACGGTGTACGGCGAGCCCAAGGTCATCGCCCAGCTCGAAGTCACCTACCAGGATGGGCGCCGCGACGTCGTTTCGAGTGATGGCACGTGGCGCACCGCGCTGGGGCCGACGACGTTCTCGTCGTGGTGGAGTGGTGAGGAATACGACGCCCGCCGCGGAAACGGTACGGACTGGCAGCAGGCAAGCGTCGTCAAGCTGTCCCAGACCACCACGCCACGGGACACGACGCCGCTGCGCGCGAACCCGCGCCCGCCGGTCACTGTCGCGGAAACCGTGCGGCCCACGGACATCCGCAAGCTCGCCGACGGCTCCTACATCCTCGACTTCGGTGCGAACCGCTCCGGCTGGCCCAGCCTGTCGGTCGCCGGGCAGGCCGGCGACACCGTCACCATGATCCCCGCCGAGAAGCTCGCCGCCGACGGCACGCTGGACATCAGCAGCACAGGTGCGAAACCCGGCAGCCAGATCGCCTACCGCTACACCCTTTCCGGGCACGGCGTCGAGAAGTGGCATCCGCAGTTCACCTACAGCGGCTACCGGTATCTGCAGGTGAGTGGTCTGCGTACCGCGCCGGCCAAGGACACGGTGACCATGGACGTCATCCACGCGGCGAACCCGAGCGCGAGTGAGTTCACCTCGTCCAGCGACCTGCTCAACCAGATCCACGCCATCACCGAGCGGTCGATCCAGAGCAACATGATGTCGGTCCTGACCGACTGCCCGGACCGGGAAAAAGGCCCGTACACCGGCGACAACCTGCACAACATCGACGCGCTGCTCACCGACTACGACATGTCGGCCTTCCAGCCGCAGCTCGTGCGCAACATGGCCACCGCGCAACGGCAGCCGGGCGACGAATCACCGGGACTGATCGCCAACATCGCCCCGGAGTTCCACCGCGTCCTTCCCACCAAGCTGCAGTACCCGCAGGGCACCATCGAGTTCCTCGACGAGGTCAACTGGGGCGGCGCGATCGTCCGCATCCCGTGGCAGCTCTACCAGACCTACGGCGACACCCGCACCATGGCGACGTACTACGACAACATGGTGGCCTGGCTGGACTACGAGGCCGCGAACAAGGCCGCCAACAACGGCGACATCCCCGGCCTGGGCGACTGGTCCGCGACCGACAACACCACGCCGATGCAGCTGGCCATCACCGCCGGCTACTACACCGCCGCCCACGACATGGCGAGCATCGCTCAGGTTCTGCGCAAGACCGCCGACCAGACCAAGTACACGGCTCTGGCCGGACAGCTCGCCGCCGAGTTCACCGCCCGCTTCCGGCACGTCGACGCGACCGGTGTCTTCTACGGCAGCGACAGCGAAGCATCCAACGCGATGGCTCTGGACGCGGGTCTGGTCGCGCCCGCCGACCGCGCCGCGGTGCTCGACCGGCTCGTCGCGTCGGTGCGCAAGGCGGGCAACCACATCACCACCGGCTCGGTCGCGCTCGGCCCGCTCTTCCGGGCCCTGCAAGCGGGGAACCGCAACGACGTCCTCTACGACATGGTCGTCAACCCGACCTCACCGGGCTACGGCTACCTGATCGCCAGCGGTCACACCACGTTGTCGGAAAGCCTCGACGGCGGCGGCTCACAGAACCACCACTTCCTCGGTGAGGTCGACGCGTGGTTCGTCGGCGGCGTCGCCGGAATCCGGCAGGCTCCGGGCTCGGTCGGCTACCGCGCTCTGGAGATCGCTCCGGCGCTCGTCGGCGACCTGACCCACGCGGCAGGCAGCTACCGCACTCCGTTCGGGACGGTCAGCAGCAGCTGGACGAAGTCCGCGCACCGGTTCCAGTTGGAGGTCACCGTGCCGCCCGGCGCGACCGCGACCGTGCACCTCCCCGGCAGCTCGGCCGCGCACACCGTCGGCGCCGGCCAGTACACCTTCACGACCTCGATCTGATCGCCACGCCTCAAAGAGGAGGTCCGAATGGAGAGTTCGAGGATTACCCGCAGAACGATGATCGGCGGATCGTTGTCCGTGATCGCCGGGATGAGCATGCCCGTCCCGGCACTCGCCTCGACGAGGACAACCGAGGCGGCGACCCGCTACGGCAGGGTGCGGGGGAGGCGGGAGGACGGCATCGTGAAGTTCCTCGGCGTGCCCTACGCCACGCCGCCGCTCGGCGAACTACGGTTCAAGGCCCCGAAGCCGCCCCGAAGCTGGCACGGCGTGCGCGACGCGGTGAGCTTTCCGAACCCGGCGTTCCAGGTGGCGGGCAACGAGATGGGCCCGAACGGCAACGGCCGGATGCCGGCCCCCTCCGAAGACTGCCTCTACCTCAACATCTGGACCCCGGCCGCCGACCGCGGGCGGCGGCCGGTGATGTTCTACAACCACGGCGGTGGTTACATGATCGGCTCCGGCTCCGCCACCGGGCAGGACGGCACCCATCTGGCGCAGCTCTACGACGTGGTGGTGGTCGAGTCCAACCATCGGCTCGGCCTGCTCGGCTACCTGTTCCTCGGCGACCTCGCCGGCCGGGATTACGCCGCCAACCAGGGGATGCTGGACATCCTCGCGGCGCTGCGCTGGACCAGGGAGAACATCGAGAACTTCGGGGGAGACCCCGACAACATCATGGTCTGGGGTGAGAGCGGTGGCGGCGCCAAGACCGCGGCCGTCTACACCATGCCGGCCGCCGTGCCGCTGTTCCGCAAGGCTTCGATCGAGAGCGCCGCGCCGCTGCGCTTCCCCACCCGCGAAGGCGCCACCGCCCGGGCGAGGCGCACGCTGGAGCTGCTGGGAATGACCACATCGGACATTCCCCGGCTGCACGAGATTCCGGCTACAAGACTGCTCGAAATCCAGCAGTCCGAGGCCGCGAACGGCGTCGCACCCTGGGGCGATCCCGGCCCGCTTCCCGGTTTCGGTGCTTTCGTCGACGGCCACGTCATCCCGCGGCACCCGTTCGCCCACGGCGCCGCGCCCTTCTCGGCGGCCAAACCGCTGATGTGTGGCACCTGCCGCGACGAGATGGTGTTCTTCAGTCTTTCCGGGCCGCCGGACATCTTCCGCATCGACGAGGCCGGCCTGCGCCGGGAGCTGAGCACAACGTACCAGGGCGCCGAGCTGGACGAGATCATCGACACCTTCCACAAGTCGCGGCCCGACGCCACGCCGGCGCAGCTCTACTTCGCGATCACCACCTCGCCCATCTGGCGTGACTCGATCAAGATCGCGGAGGCCAAAGCGGCACAGCACGCGGCCCCGGTGTTCATGTACCAGCTCGCCTACAAGAACCCGACCCTGGTGCCCGGCACCGATTTCCCCATCGGCTCACCGCACGCGTCGGACATCCCCCTGAAATTCGCCAACATCACCGAGGGCCCGCCAGGACAGGCGGCGACCGCACGGCACATGAGCGCGCTGTGGGCGGGCTTCGCTCACCATGACCGTCCGATTGCGACGGACGCACCAGCCTGGCCTGCTTATACGCCAAAGAACCGGTCCACGATGTGGCTCGACGCCGACTGCAAGATCGTCGACGATCCGGACCGGGCCGAACGGCTGTTCTGGAAGACCCACGCCTGATCCCACACACGAAGGAGTGTGCAGATGGATGTCACCCGTCGGTCGATGTTGCAGTTCACAGGAGCGGGCGTGGCCGCGGCGGGCGTCGTGGCCGTGACGCCCACCGGCCTGGCGGAGGCCGCGCCGCCTGGTGGCTCGCTTCGCGCGGTGCCCGTGGCGTCCGCTGAAGCGCAGGCCGCCGTCAAGCGGGCCCGGCAGCTGGTGTCCCGGATGACGCTCGACGAAAAGATCGCCTACTGCCACGGCATTCCCGCCACCAGAGGCTTCACCGGCCACATCCCCGCCAACACCCGCCTCGGTATTCCGGCGCTCCGGCTGGCCGACGGACCCAGCGGGGTCGGAAACGGGTCCACGGGAGTCACCCAATGGCCGGACTCCAAAGCGCTGGCCGCGACGTGGAACCCGGGCACGGCGGAGGACTACGGCAAGGCCTACGGCGCCGAGCAGGCCGCCAAAGGGCACAACGTCGCCCTGGCGCCGTGCATCAACATCCTCCGGGTGCCGCACTGGGGCCGCTCGTTCGAGACCTACACGGAAGACCCGTTCCTGAACGGCCGGCTCGCGGCCGCGACGATCCGCGGCATCCAGTCCAACCACGTGATCTCGACGGTGAAGCACTTCGCGGCCAACAACCAGGAGACCCTGCGCAACTCGATCGATGTCGTCGTGTCCGAGCGCGCCTTGCAGGAGATCTACTTCCCGGGCTTCCGCGCCGCGGTCCAGCAGGGCCAGACCGGGGCCGTCATGACCTCCTACAACAAGGTCAACGGGACCTGGGCGCAGGAGAACCGGGTCAACGTGCAGGACACGCTGCGCGACGCGTGGGGCTACGACGGCTGGGTCATGTCGGACTGGGGCGGGACCCACAGCACCGTCCAGACCGCCAAGGCGGGTTCGGACACCGAGATGCCCGGCGGCACGTACCTCGGCGACGCGCCCAAGGCGGCGGTGGGGAACGGCAGCGTCAGCCAGGCCCAGCTCGACACCATGGTCACCCAGGTGCTCACGCCGATGATCCGCGTCGGGTTGTTCGACCACCCGCTGCCCGATCCGGAAACCGTCGTCGACACCGTGGTCTCCACGCCGGCGCATCTCGACCTGGCGCGCCGGATCGGCGTCGAGGGCAGCGTGCTGCTCAAGAACGACGGTGTCCTGCCGTTCGCGCGGCCGCGCGGCATCGCGGTCATCGGCGGCGCCGCCGACGCGGGCGCCCAAACCCACGGCGGCGGCTCCGGCAGCGTCACCTCGAACGGCCCGGTCGTGACCCCGCTGGCCGGGATCCGGGCCCGGGCCGGGGCGATCCCGGTGACGTACGCGCGCGGGACGCTCGGGATCGGCGCGTTGCCGGTTGTCCCCGCCTCGGCGTTCGGCCCCGGGCTGACCGCCACGTACTACGCGTCGACGGACCTGACCGGTGACCCGCTGGGCACCGAGACGGTCCCGAACCTGAACGTCACGGCGGCACCGGCGCCCGTGACGAGCCAGACGGACGGGTGGTCGGCGCGGTACACCGGAACGTTCCACGCTGACACCGCCGGGCGCTACCGGTTCAGCCTCACCGCCGGCGGGCTGACGACGTTGAGCATCGACGGCAAGGTCGTGCTGACCTACCTGCCGGGCCGCGAGTCCGTCCAGAACGCGTTCGTGACCCTGACCGCGGGCGACCACGCCATCGAGCTGACGTACGTCGCGGCCGCGCCGGTCGGCGGGCGTGCCCCGCGCACCTCCCTGGTGCTCGGATCCCAGGCCGGGTACGACCAGCTGCACCAGGAGGCGGCGGCCGCCGCCCGTGCGGCGGAGGTGGCCGTGGTGGTTCTTTCCGACGTCACCAGCGAGGGTATGGACCGCTCGACGCTCGCGCTGCCGGCCGACCAGAACGAACTCGTCGCTGCGGTCGCCGCGGCGAGCCCTCGGACGGTGGTCGTGCTGAACACCTCGGGTGCGGTGCTGATGCCGTGGCTGGGGAGTGTGAAGGGCGTCATCGCGAACTGGTATGCGGGGCAGGAGCAGGGAAACGCGGTGGCGGCGATGCTGTTCGGGGACGCGGAGCCGGGCGGCCGGCTGCCCGAGACGTTCCCGGCGACCGACCAACAAGGTCCGGCCAAGACGGGTGTCGAGTTCCCGGGTGACGGGGTCCATGTCTTCTATGACGAGGGCTTGGCGGTGGGCTACCGCTGGTACCAGCAGTCGGGGGAGAAGCCGCTGTTCCCGTTCGGGTTCGGGTTGTCGTACACGACCTTCCGGCTCGACGACCTGCGCGTGTCCCCGGCACCAGGCGGGCTGCGGGCTTCGGTGTCGGTCACGAACACCGGACGCCGGGCCGGTTCGGAGGTCGTCCAGCTCTACGTCGCCGCGCCGGACGCGGCGCAGGAACCGGCTCAGCAGCTGAAGGCCTTCTCGAAGGTGACCCTCAACCCCGGGCAGCGTACGACGGTGACTCTCGACGTGCCCCGGGACGAGCTCGCGGTCTGGCTGAACTCGAGTACCGGGTGGACGGTCGTGCCGGGGGACTACACCGTCGGTGTGGGGACTTCGTCGGCCGACCTTCCGCTGCGGGGTCGTATCACGTTGTCGTGACCCGGACGAGAGCGGCGCCGAGGAGTTCCCTCGGCGCCGCTTTCTCGCAGGGGACCGGTCAGTGCTGGGAAACGGTGATCTCGTAGGTGCCGCCCGAGACGTTCAGCGTCACGGAACTGCCGGCCGACTTCGCCCCGGGACCGGCGTCACGGCCGTTGATCATGACCACCGAGCCGCGGCCGACGGGGACCGTGATGGTGCCCGAGGTGTTCGCGGGCGCCTGCACGGTGAGTGTGAAACGCCCGCGATCGTTGGTCCACTGTGTCCTGATGGTCCCGTAGGCGGTCGGGACGGCTCCGGCGGCCGAGCGCACCGTGCCGGGGTTCGGCGCGATGCTCCAGGTCTGGTAGCCGGCACCGACCGGCTTGACCCCGAGCAGCTGTTCGGTCAGCTGGACGGATGGTGACGCGGCCCAGCCGTGCGCGAGGCTGGCCGTGGCGCGGTTGACGCCGCCGGTGCTGTTCTTGAACTCCCAGAACGCGCCCGTGTAGAGCGGGTTCTGCTTGTCCACCATGGGACCCCAGGTGCGCCGCAGGAGATCCAGCGCCCCGGCGGTGTCGCCGGTCGCGAACCGGCCGGCCGTCTCCATGCCGTTGCCGAACGGTTCGATCGTGTGCCCGGTCGGGTCCTGCAGGCCAGGGCCCATGATGGCGCCGTACGGGGTCCAGAGCGTCTTCAGCGCGGCGAGGACCCTCGCTTCCTGCCCGGCGGGGACGAACCCGTACTGGAGCGCCAGGGCGTTGGCGTCCTCGACGACGACATCGGGCTTGGCGCTGCTTTGCCCGTACGCGCCGAGCGTCGGGTTCCACAGCTTGCTCATCACCGCGGTCTTGATGGCGTCGGCCTTGGCGTCGTTGCCATCGGCCAGCGCCGGGGAACCGGCCGTGCGCTCCAGCCAGGACATCTCCCGCAGGACGAGGTAGTAGTCGATGCTGTACTTGGTGACTTCGCCGGTCTGGGTCGCCTGCCAGTAGTCGCGGTCGTTCGACACGACCAGATGGTCGGCGTTGAGGAAGCTGTCGTTGTAGGCGAGTTCCTTGCGCAGTGCGGGAAGCGCTGCCGTGATGTAGGCCTTGTCGCCGGTGTAGCGGTAGTAGTCGACGAAGGCGCGCAGCCCGTAGCCGGAGTAGTTGTCGGAGTAGAAGAGCGGCGAGCCCGCTGGGTTGGTGCGTTTGGCGAAGTCCGGGGAGCCGGGGAAGGCGCCGTCGGCCCGCTGGGTCGCCAGCAGCGTGTCGAGCGACGATTTCACGTAGGGCGCACCGGCGTCGCCGAGGCTGGTGAGCAGGGTGGGGATCTGGACGAGCAGGTCACCGGTCCAGATGCTGCGGTCGCGTTTGGCGCCGTCGTAGATCCGCGCGTCGGGCAGGCCGTTGAGCCCGGGTGCCTTGAGGTCCATCTGCAGTGTGTAGGCGCCGGAGTACCACATCCGGTTGAGCTGGTCGTCGCTGGAGAGGAACCAGCCTCGGTAGTCGGCCGGCGTCGCGCGGAACGCCTGGAAGTCCACGCCCAGCGAGGTGAGGCTGACGCTGCCGGGGGTGGAGAGGGTGAGCAGCGCGAACCGGAAGCCGCCGTGGAAACCGCCGGTCAGCCGGCCGGGCGCGGTGGGCTGGAAGGTGTCCGGGCCGCCGACACCGGCGAGACCGCGGGACTCGTCCGAGCTCGGCGCGCCCGGTGACGTCGTGACGGCCGTGCCCGCCGGGAGGTTCGCGGTCAGCGCGGGCTTGACCGTCACGGTCCGGGCAGTGGTGTCGAAACCCGTGATGGTGCTCGTGACCGGAGTTCCCCCGGTAGGGGTGAAGGTGATCGTGTTGCCGGTTTCGAGGTTTGCCGTGGAGGCCAGCGGGATCTGTGTCGTACCGGCGGGCACCGCGGACGGGACGGTCGTCGCGGCCGGGGTGCGGATGTACTGGCGGGCTTCGGCGGTGACCAGGGTGAGTGTGGGCGCGCCGCTGATCCGGGTGAGGTCGAGGTAGGGCGTGCCACCGACCTCCTTGCCGAAGTCCAGCAACGCCGAAGCGGGCGTCCCGCCCGCCACGGTCGTGAGCGTCGTCGCCGGCCCGTGGGAACTCACCAGGGTCTGGGGATGCTTGACGTCGCCCCGTCCCTTGGCTCGTACCGCGTGGACGTCGGAGGTCGACGGCCCGAGCACATAGGACTTCCAGGCCGCGGTGTTCAGCCCTTGAGCTGCCTGAACCGGGGTGGTGGCGAGAACGGGAGTGAGGACAGCGAGCACTCCGACGGTCGCCAGACGGCTCGCTCTCCTGAAGGTAAACGTTTCAATTCAAGTGCCTTCCTCTCCTCTTCGAGTGGAGGGTCTGTGGGGCGGCTGGGGGACCCGGCCAGAAGGGCATCTTGCGGACGCGATGGCGAGCTGGGCAAGCATTTGTCCGATACCGGCCGCGAGCCCCGGAGTCAGCCCTGGTCAGCGGCGGAATCGCGGTTCCCGCGTCTGCACTAACATGGGCGGCGGGGTACGGCGTGCGGGAGAGGAACGGTCGGCTGAACAGGGTCACGATTCGCGACGTCGCCGAGCTGGCCAGGGTCTCGCCCGCTTCGGTGTCCAACTACTTCCACAAGCCGCGCAAGCTCTCCGATGCGACGAGGCAACGAATCCAGCAGGCGGTCGACGCACTCGGGTTCATGCCGAACGACGCCGCCCGCACCCTCCGGACCGGCGTCAGCCCGGTGATCGGCTACATCGCCTTCGAACTCGCCGGAGCGACCACGCCCGAGATCGCCGCGGCGATCGAACAGCGGGTGTCGGCGGAGGGCATGTACATGCTGATGGCCAACGACACCGGCTCCGAGCAGCGTGAGCGCAGCTACCTGCAACTGTTCGCCAAGCAGCTGGTCAGCGGGGTCATCATCGCGCCGGTCGGCAACGTGGAGGCCGAGCTGGCCCGGATGCGGTCCTTCGGCATCGCGAGCGTGCTCAGCGCCCGCCGCGCCGAATCGCCCGAGCAGGCGTCGGTGTCGATCGACCACGTGGCCGGCGGGAAGCTCGCGGCGACCCATCTGATCGAGCAGGGACGCAAGCGCATCGGGTTCGTCTCCTCCTCGCTGGAGCTGAAGCAGGTGGCCGACCGGCTGAACGGTGCGCTGTCGGCGGTGCGCTCGGCGCCCGGCGTCACCCTGGAAATCATCCCCGTGCCGGAGCGTTCGGTGGAGGCCGGCATGGCCTGCGCGGACGCGATCGCGCGACGGCCGGCAGCCGAGCGCCCCGACGCGTTGTTCTGCGCCAACGACCTGCTGGCCATCGGCGTCGTCCAGGCTTTCGTGTCCTCGGAGGTCGTCAGCGTGCCGGCCGACATCGCGGTGGTCGGCTACGACGACATCGAGTTCGCCCGGTCCACGATCGTGCCGCTCACGACCATCCGGACGCCTCACGCGGAGCTGGGGACCGCGGTGGCCGACCTGCTCTTCGCCGAAATCGACGCCCTCGGCTCGGCCGACGGGGTTGACCTGCCCCGGCCGCAGCTGGAGTTCTCCCCCGAGCTGGTCGTGCGGGCCTCGACGGTTCAACCCTGACTTAAATCGTTTTACCTCTCGCGCCTCCTCGGTCTTGACAGTGGCGGGAGGCCATGTGATGTGATGCCTACGCCCAGAGGTAAAACGTATTACCACTGAGCGGCACACTGCTTCGACGAAGAAGGAGACCTCATGGCCGACACCGCCAAGCCGCCTACCGGGCTGGACGCCCGGCATTGGACGCTCGCGGTCGCCGCGGGCATGGCCTCGTTCCTCGACTCGGGCGCGATCATCTCCGTCGGGCTGGGCCTGGCCCTGTGGAAGAAGGCGTTCGACCTGGACGTCTGGACCGTGGGGGTGCTGGGCTCGGCCTTGACGCTGTTCATCGCCGTTGGCTCGCTGGCCGGTGGACGGCTGGCCGACCTGGTCGGCCGGGGCCGCATGTTCTCGCTGACGATCCTGCTCTACGCGGCCGCGGCGGCGGCCATCGCGCTGGCTCCGAACGCGTCCGTGCTGGTGGCCGGGGTGATCGTGCTGGGCATCGCCGCCGGTGCCGACCTGCCGACCTCGCTGGCGGTGCTCTCCGAGCGTGCGCCAGAGGGCACTCAGGGACGGCTCGTCGCCTTCACCCACGTGATGTGGACGATCGGGGTGGTGGTGGCGACCCTGCTGGGGTTCGCGGTCTCCGGGCTGGGCGGTCCCGGCATCAGCTTGATCTTCGGCCTGCTCGCGGTGCTGGCGGTCGCGACCTTCGTGTTCCGCGCCTTCTACCCGCCCTTCCAGCGGCTCGAGGAGGAGGCGCGGGCCCGGCACGCGACGGCGGGCGTCGACCCCGCCAAGGCCGTACCGCTGGCCGGCCTGCTCCGCGACCGGACGTCGCTGGTCCTGATCGCCCTGACGGCGCTGTTCTACCTGTTCTTCACCCTCGTGGCGAACACCTTCGGGTCCTTCAAGACCTACTTCCTCGTCACGGTCGGTGGTACGACGCAGACGGTGGCCACCGGCCTGTCGTTCGGGACCACCCTGATCGGGCTGGTCGGCACGATCGTGTTCACCCGCATCGCGGACACGAAGTGGCGCAGCCGGTTCTTCGCCTTCGGCGTGGTCGTCTTCGTCGCCTGTCAGCTGCTCATCGCCGTCACCGGCGGCGTCGTGCTGCCGGCGATGATCGCCGCCCTGGTCCTCTACAACGTCGCTTTCCCGTTCATCGGTGAGGCGCTGTACAAGATCTGGACGCAGGAGTCGTTCCCGGTCAACGCCCGCGCGACGGTGCAGGGCTTCACCATCGCCATCGCCCGCTTCATCGCGGCCGGCTTCGCGCTCGTCACGCCCGCGCTGATCGGGTGGAGCCCGAGTGGTCTGTACTTCCTGCTGGCCGCGTTCGCCGTGCTGTCGGGCGGCGTGGGCGCGGTGATCCTCCGCCGCCGGCGCAGCACCGCACCGCAGTCGGCTGACCGGACCACCGACCTCACCACCAAGGAGGCTCTGTGATGACGACCGGCCCCGTCGTCCGCATCGGCTCCGGCGAGCCCTTCACCGCCACCCCGGCTCCGCGGCTGACGTGGAAAACGTTGTCGCGGACGGAGAACTGGCTTCAGGCGAGGGCGGAGATCGAGCTCGTCACCGCGGAGGCGAGGGTGACCGCGTCGCTCGACGGGGACGAGTCGGTCTTCGTCGAGTGGCCGTTCGCTCCGTTGCGGCCACGGGAAACCGTCGCGGTCCGGGTGCGGGTCGAGGGCGTCGACGGGTCGGTTTCGCCGTGGAGTGAACCGGCCGAGGTGACGGCGGGGTTCCTCGAATCGGGCGAGTGGCGCGCGCGGTTCGTCGGGTCCGGTTCGGACGAACCGCATCTGCTGCGCGCCACCTTCGACGTGCACGGCGGTGTCCGGCGGGCCTTCCTCTACGCGACGGCGTTCGGCGCCTACGACGTCCGCCTCAACGGCTCGGCGGTCGACGACGCGGTACTGAAGCCGGGGTGGACGAGCTACCAGTGGCGGCTGCTGTACGACGTCAACGACGTGACCGCGCACCTGCGTCAGGGAACCAACACGATCGGGATCGAGCTCGCCGGTGGTTGGTACACCGAGGACTTCGGGTTCCGCGACGCGGCACGACGCTTCTACGAAGGCAATCCCGCCGCGGCGGCGCAGCTGGTGATCGAATACGAGGACGGCACCAGCACCACGGTCGTCACCGGCGAGGATTGGCAGTGGTCCCCGGGCCCGGTCGTCGCGGCAAGCATCTATCAGGGCGAGACCTACGACGCGCGGCGGAGCGGCGACGACTGGCGCCCGGTCGTGCTGGTGGAGGTCCCGGACGTGCGGCCGGAACCCCGGTCAGGCCCGCCGGTGCGCGTGATCGAGCGCCGCGAAGTGGCCGAGGTGCTCACCACGCCGTCGGGCAAGACGGTGCTCGACTTCGGGCAGAACCTCGTCGGGTGGGTGAGGCTCACCGTCTCGGGGCCGCGCGGGCACACCGTCACCCTGCGGCACGCCGAAGTGCTGGAGCGCGGGGAGCTCGGCACCCGGCCACTGCGCAACGCCGCGGCCACCGACCGGTACACCCTCCGCGGCGAGGGCGAGGAGACCTGGGAGCCCCGCTGGACGTTCCACGGCTTCCGGTACGTCGAAGTCGAGAACTGGCCAGGCGAGCTCTCGCCCGCCGCGGTCTCGGCCGCGGTCGTCCACACGGACATGCGGCGCACCGGCGGGTTCACCACCTCGCACCCGCTGCTGCAGCAGTTCCACGACAACGTGGTGTGGGGGATGCGCGGGAACTTCCTGTCGATCCCGACCGACTGTCCTCAGCGCGACGAGCGTCTCGGCTGGACCGGCGACCTCCAGGTCTTCGCCCCGACCGCGTCGTTCCTCTACGACTGCGACGCGTTCCTGCGCTCGTGGCTTGAGGACGTCATGCTCGAGCAGCGAGCGGCGAAGGGCGTCGTCCCGATGACGGTGCCCGCCGTCATCCCGCAGGTGCCCGGGCAACTGGAGCCGGTCGCGGCCTGGGGTGACGTGATCACCGTCGTGCCCACCGTCCTTCGGGAGCGCTTCGGCGATCACGACGCCATCGCGACCTGTTTCGAAGCCATGGCGGCCTGGGTGGACACCGTCACGGACCGCACGGACGGCAAGTTGCTGTGGGAGAGCGGTGTCCAGTTCGGCGACTGGCTCGACCCGGACGCCCCGCCGGACCAGCCCGGCCAGGCCAAGACCGACGCCGGACTGGTGGCGACGGCCTACTTCCACCGCTCGGCCGACCTCACCGCGCAGGCCGCCCGGATACTGGGTCGCGACGAAGATGCCCGCCGGTACGGCGACCTCGCGGCGAGGATCGCCGAGGAGTTCCGCCGGACCTACGTCACGCCCTCGGGCCGGATGATGTCGGACGCACCGACGGCCTACGCCCTCGCGATCGTCTTCGGCCTCGTCGACGGCGAACGGAAAGCCGCGATGGGGGAGCGGCTGCGGCACCTCGTCCGGGCCTACGGGTACCACATCGCCACTGGCTTCGTCGGCACGCCGATCATCTGTGACGCGCTCACGGCGACCGGGCACGTGGACGCGGCGTCGCGGCTGTTGCTCCAGACCGAGTGCCCGTCGTGGCTGTATCCGGTGAGGATGGGCGCCACCACCATCTGGGAGCGCTGGGACTCGATGCTGGAAGACGGCACGATCAACCCCGGTCAGATGACGTCGTTCAACCACTACGCGCTCGGTGCGGTCGCGGACTGGCTGCACCGGTGCGTGGCCGGTCTCGCACCCGCGGAACCCGGCTACCGGCGCATTCGGGTCGCCCCCACCCTGCTCGACACGCTCGACGACGCTTTCGCGTGGCACGACACCCCGTACGGGCGGGCGTCGGCCGGGTGGTGCCGCTCGAACGACCTGGTTCGCTTCGAGATCGAGGTCCCACCCAACACCAGGGCGTGCGTCCGTCTGCCGTCCGGCGCCGAACACGAAGTGGGCAGCGGAACCCACACCTGGACCGAGAGCCACCCGCGCCCGCGTCGCACGCGGACCGGGCTGGGGCTCGACAGCGACCTCGCCACGATCGTCGACGACGTCGAGGCGTACCGGGCCGTCCTGGGAGCGATCAGCTCGATCGATCCCGGCCGGGCCGCCGCCTTCCGCCGCTCCACCCGGTGGACGCCCGGCCGCCGGCTGCGGGATCCGTTGAGCCACACGCCGCTCGAGATCGTGGAGGCCATCGAAAAGGCGCTGGCCGCGCTCCCCGGGTAGGGGCCGGGCGCCGCGGGCTCCTTCGCCGTGGCGAGGAAACGCACCCGATGTGGTGTTCAGTGCTCCTCCCGAACGCCACGAATGCCCGTGGACGGTCCCGGTGCCCGCCGCGGTCGGCACGACGTCCCGGCTACGCCGTCAGCAGCACCTTGATGGAGCTGCACCCCGGATCATTCCGCCAGTGCGTGCAGGAAGGCGCCCTGAAAGTGTCCGTTGTGGACGGCGGGAGCGGGACATGGCGCGCATCCTCGTCACCGGGGATCGACCTGCGACTCGGCCACCTGCCCCCGGGAATTTCTGACTGTGCCGATACCGGTGGCGACGTTACCGGCGCTTCCGTGCACGTGAGGGGGCTTGGGAGAACCTCCCGCGCGGATGGGAGGACGGGTTGACTGGGTGTTGCCGGGGCTGGGTTGTGCCCGCGTCGCGCTGAAAGATCATCCCATCTGTGAAGGAATCCGAAATCCCATGACTTCTGTGCACGCCTATGTCGCGCGTTCCGCCACCGAGCCGCTGGTGCCGGGGACGGTCGAGCGGCGTGAGGTCGGCCCGAAGGATGTGCGCATCGACATCCGGTGGGCCGGTGTCTGCCATTCCGATATCCACACCGTCCGTGGCGACTGGGGGCCGCAGCCGTATCCGCTGACGGTGGGGCACGAGATCGCCGGTGTGGTCGCCGAGGTCGGCTCGGAGGTGACCCGTTACCGGGCGGGCGACCGGGTGGGCGTGGGCTGCATGGTCGGCTCCTGCGGTAAGTGTGCCCACTGCCAGGCCGGGGACGAGCAGTACTGCGTCGAGGGCATGATCGCCACCTACGCGGGGACCGACCGGGACGGCACGGTCACCCAGGGCGGCTACTCCACCGGGGTCGTCGTCGACGAGGACTTCGTGCTGCGCATTCCCGACGCGATCCCGTTCGAGAAGGCCGCCCCGCTGCTGTGTGCGGGCATCACCACCTATTCGCCGCTCAAGCGCTGGGGTGCCGGCCCGGGGCGGAAGGTCGCGATCGTGGGGATGGGCGGGCTGGGCCATCTGGCCGTGAAGTTCGCCCACGCCATGGGAGCCGAGGTGACCGTGCTGTCCCGGACGCTGGGCAAGCGCGAGGACGGGCTGCGGCTCGGCGCCGACCACTACCACGCGACCAGCGACCCCGAGACGTTCCAGGCCCTGGCCGGGCGGTTCGACCTGATCCTCAACACCGTCAGCGCGCCGATCGACGTGGACGCGTTCCTCGGGCTGCTGGCCGTGGACGGTGCCCTGGTCAATGTCGGTGCCCCGGGCGAGCCGCTGGACCTGCACGTGATGTCGTTGATCGGCGGACGGCGCTCCTACGCCGGTTCGATGATCGGGGGTATCGCCGAGACGCAGGAGATGCTCGACTACTGCGCCGGGCACGGCATCGCCCCCGAGGTCGAGATCATCGCCGCGGACCAGATCAACCAGGCGTGGGACCGGGTTCTGGCTTCGGACGTGCGGTACCGGTTCGTGATCGACACCACCACACTCGCCGCCTGACGCTAGCCGGGCGTGTCCTGCCACCGGGTGGGGGGGGTTCTGACCCAACCCCCCACCCGGTGCCGGACGGGACTTAACGTGGGTTCATGAGCACGAAGGACGAGGTGCGGGAGTTCCTGGTCTCCCGCCGCGCGAACGTCACCCCGCGGCAGGTGGGTCTTCCCGATCTCGGCGAGGAGCGGCGCGTCCCGGGTTTGCGCCGTGAAGAGGTGGCTCTGCTGGCCGGGGTCAGCCTCGATTACTACACGCGGCTGGAGCGCGGCAACATCCGTGGCGCGTCGGAGAGCGTGCTCAACGCCATCGCCCGGGCGCTGTTGCTCAACGACGTCGAGCGCGAGTACCTGTTCGACCTGGCGCGCACCGCGCCCGCCGCCTCCCGCGCGCCCCGGAGGGAGCCGGTGCCCCAGCGGGTGCGCACCTCGGTGCAGCGGGTGCTGGACAACATGGCGGTGCCGGCGATCGTGCACAACGCCAACCAGGATCTGGTGGCGGCCAACCTCCTCGGCCGGGCCCTGTACGCGCCGCACTTCGACACCGA
>NZ_JACHWH010000010.1 GCF_014191255.1 Amycolatopsis bartoniae | reverse complement strand
CTGCGGCCGGCCGGTTCTCGCCAACCGCATCCGGCTGGTCGACGACGACGGCCACGACGTGCCCGTGGGCGAGGTCGGCGAGATCGTCATGCGCAACCGCGGGGTCATGCTCGGCTATCGGAACCTGCCCGAACAGACCGACGAGGCACTCAAGAACGGCTGGCTCCACACCGGCGACCTCGCTCGCCAGGATGACGAGGGCCTGCTCTACATCGTGGACCGCAAGAAGGACATGATCGTCTCCGGCGGCTTCAACATCTACGCCAGCGAGGTCGAGGCGGCCCTGACCGGCCATCCGTCGGTGAGCTCGGCCGCGGTCATCGGCGTACCCGACGAGCGGTGGGGCGAGACCGTCACCGCATTCGTGGTGGCCCGCTCCGGGCAGGAGATCGACGTGCCCGCGCTCCAGGCCTTCGTCAAGCAGGTCAAGGGCTCGATGTACGCGCCCAAGGAGGTCGTGGTCGTCGACTCACTGCCCCAGACGGCTGTCGGGAAGGTCGACAAGAAGTCACTGCGGGCTCCCTATTGGCGCGACTCGACGCGCAACGTCCACTGACCCGTCAAACCCATCAGACCCGCGGCATCCAGGAAAGGCGCTCGGCGTTGAGCACAGACACGACCCCCCGCCTGATCGACTTCCACTCCCACTGGGGCACCGAACGAGGGTGGCGAGGCAGTCCGTATGAGACCGCGGCAGACCGCGAAGCGCTGCGGGGCTACTTCAAGTGGGGCATGAGCTTCGTCAGCGACGAGGAGCAGGCCGAGCAGTTCCGTACGGCGAACGCCCGGGTGATGCTGGACTTCGCCTTCACCTACACGATGGAGGTCGGCGCCGTCCGGGAGCAGCACGACTACGCCTTCGACTTCGCGCGCCGGCACCCCGACGTCGTCCTCGGCCACTGGATCGGCATCGATCCCACGCAGCCGGCCCACGTCAAGGAGCTGGAGCGCTGCCTCAGCGACGGACCCGGGCTGATCGGACTGGCCGTGCACTCGTTCACACCGGCCGGCACGCCGGACGAACCGGGCTGGGAGGCCTGCCTGAACCTGTGCCGCGAGGCCGGCCGTCCCGTCCTGGTGCACGTCGGGATGTCGGCGACCGGCGCCGGCACCCGCGGCGGCATGGGCATCACCCTGGAGGGCAGCCACCCGCGGTACGTCGATCGGGTGGCCGCGCGCCACCCAGACCTCAACGTGATCGCGGGCCGGGTGGCCTGGCCCTGGCAGTCGGAGATGATCGCGACGGCCCTGCACAAGGGAAACGTCTGGATGGAGCTCCACGGTTGGTCCCCGCGCTACTTCCCCGGCGAGCTCAAGCGTGAGATCGGGAAGCGGCTGCGCAAGCGTGTCTTCTTCGGCGCCGACTACCCGATGCTCAGCCACGAGCGGCTGGTCGCCGAGTGGCGCGAGCAGGGCTATCCGGCTGACGTCCTCGACGACGTCTTCACGGGCAATGCCGAGGCCTTCCTCGCCGAGATCGGGGTGGCGTGATGGACCTCGGACTGACGGGCAAGGTCGCCATCGTCGGTGGCGGTAGCGACGGGCTCGGCTTCGCGATCGCCGAGCGCCTCCTGGCTGAGGGCGCCCACGTCGCCTTCTTCGCACGGCGCGCGGAGAAGGTCGCCGCAGCGGAGAGGCAGCTCGCCGAGAGGTACGGCGAGGAGCGGGTCCTCGGCCTGACCGCCGACTGCTCGAGCGCTGCGGATTTGGAGGGGGTGACCGCTTCCACGCTGGAGCGGTTCGGGGACGCCGTCCACGTGCTGGTGACCAACGACGGCGGACCGCCGATCCGGCGGATCTCCGAGCTCACCGACGAGGTCTGGCTGCAGGCCTTCGAACGGCACTTCTTCTACGTCGTCAGGTCCGTGCGGGCCACGCTGCCGCACATGACGGCCGAGGGCGGCAGCATCCTCAACGTCGTGTCGGCGGTCGCCCGGCGTCCCGCGGTCGGCATGGCCGCGCCGACGACGGTGTGGTCGGCGGTGATCGGCTACGCGCAGACCCTCGCACTCGAGGTCGGTGCGCAGAACATCAGCGTCAACACGCTGCTGGCCGGCTACTTCGACACGCCGCTGCTCGCCAAGACCATCGAGCGTCAGCCCGAGCTGTCCAAGGAGCGGCTGGGGAGCACGGCGCCGCTGGGACGCATCGGCGCACCCCGGGAGTTCGCGGACCTGGTCGCCACGCTGGTCTCACCGGGCTCGAGGTTCGTGACCGGCACGGTGACCCCGGTCGACGGAGGCGCCAGCGTCGGGATGGGCGCCAGTTTCGACTCCGCGGCTCCCGCGCCGGAGGGGACCCGGTCGTGAGGCTGTCGACCATGCTGACCTTCGGCGGTGATCCGCGGGTGGCCGCCGAGCAGGTCGCTGCCTTCGAGGCCGCCGGGCTCGACATGGTGTGGGTCGGGGAGGGCTACGGCTTCGACTCCCCGACGCTGATGGGCTACCTCGCGGCGCGCACCTCGACCGTCGAGATCGGGTCGGCGATCCTCAACGTCTACTCCCGCACGCCGACCCTGCTCGCCCAGACCGCGGCGGGCCTCGACAGCGTCTCCGGCGGCCGCGCCGTCCTCGGCCTGGGTGCCTCCGGACCGCAGGTCGTCGAGGGCTGGCACGGCGTGCCCTACGCCCGGCCCGTCGGTCGGACCAAGGAGGTCGTGGAGATCACGCGCGCCGCCCTGCGCCGTGAGCCGGTCGAGCACGACGGCCCGTCCTTCCAGGTGCCGCTCCCCGGGAGCCTTGGCAAGCCGCTCAAGCTGATGAGCAGGCCGCCGCGTCCCTCGGTCCCGATCTACCTCGCCGCCCTGGGCCCGAAGTCGGTCGAGGGCGCCGCGTCGTACGCCGACGGCTGGCTGCCGTTCCTCTACTCGCCCGAGGACGCCGCTCAGGTATGGGGCGACGCGCTCGCCGCCGGCGCGGCCGCGCGCTCCGCGGATCTCGCGCCGCTGGAGATCGTGGCCGGTGGCGTGGTGGCCATCGGAGAACACGTGAAGGGTGTCCTCGACCTCGTCCGTCCGATGTTCGCCCTCTTCATCGGCGGCATGGGCGGTCGCGGCAAGAACTCCTACAACGACCTCATTCGTCAGTACGGCTACGAGGACGAGGCCCGGCGGATCCAGGAGCTCTACCTCGATGGCAAGAAGCAGGAGGCCGAGGCCACCGTACCGCTCGAGCTGCTGGAACGGGTCAACCTCGTCGGCCCGGCATCGTACGTCAAGGAACGGATCGAGGCCTTCCGTGAATCGGGCGTGACCAACCTCCAGGTGACCCCCGTCGGCGATGACGCCACCGAGCTGGTGCGTCGCCTCAAGGAGTGGGTGGCCTGAGCGGGCTCACCACCGGTCCCAGTGCAGGAACTCCTCCACCGGGGGCGCGGTGGGTGGGCCTGAAGTCGGTGCCGACGGTGTAGGCGACGGGCGTCAGCGCGACCTGGACGACCTCGTCGAACGGCAGGCCGACAAGCGCGCTCGTGAGTCAGGTGCGCGGTGCTACAGCATCTGCTGGCCATCTCGAGGCAACGAGCGAGTTGGCACCTAAGAGGTCCTAACAGATGAGTGTTTTTTGAGCCGGCGCCAGCAGATGATGCTGCAGGCGGTGCTGAGGAAGGCGTGGTGGATGTCGTCGCGGATTTCCCAGCGGGTGCGCAGGCGGCGGAACCAGTGCAGCAGGGCAATGGTTTGCTCGACGACCCAGCGATGAAAACCAAGCCCGGAGCCCTGTTCGATGCCGCGGCGGGCGAAGCGATGCCCCTGGCGCGCAGGAGGTCGCGGTGCTTGTCGAAATCGTAGGCGCGGTCGGCGTAGAGCGTGTCCGGGCGACGGCGGGGCCGGCCACGTCGGCCTCGCACCGGCGGGATGGCCTCAAGCAGCGGGGCGAGCTGGGTGATGTCGTTGCGGCCGCCGGTCAACCTCACCGCGAGCGGGATACCGCCGCCTTCAGTGATCACATGGTGTTTGGAGCCGGTACGGGCGCGGTCAACCGGGCTGGGCCCGGTTTTCGGCCCCCTTTGAGCGCCCGGACAGGCGAACCGTCGATCGCCGCCCGGGACCAGTCGAGCAGCCCGGGCGCGTTGAGCCTGGCCAGCAGCAGCTCGTGCAACTGCTGCCACACTCCGGCTTCGGTCAAGTCCCGCAACCGACGCCAGCACGTCATCCCCGACCCGTATCCCAGCTCCTGCGGCAGGAACTCCCACGGCATCCCCGTGTACAGCACGAACAGGATCCCGCACAACGCACGCCGGTCATCCAACCACTTGCGCCCGGGATAACGAAACCGGCGCTCGACCTTGGGCAACAGAGGCTCGATCAACTCCCACAGCCCGTCCTCGACTCCCACGGCCTGCGCTGCGCCACCAACAACCTCCCACCACAAGATCAACAGCAGGAGACAGTGAACCACACCAAGATCATTCCGTTAGGACCTCTTAGCCGCATGCTCGTCCGACTTCTTCCAGCCCAGGTAGGCGATGGCGACAGCAACGGCCGCTGCTGCAATTGAGCTGACCGCACCTACCCACTGGCCCCACACTCCCCACCAGGAGTCCTGCTTGTTCTGGTCGACGCGGTGATCATCCCGGCGACTACTGCCAATGCGCGCATAGCGATCTATCGCCAGCTGCCCCTCAACTGCTACTGGACACACGGGAAGTTGACGATGTCTGCCTGCAACGAGTCGCGCGCGAACGTCGCCGAGTCGCCCGAGCGTCTGGTTGGCGCATACGAGTGCACCTCACGCCGGTTGAGCCTGCGGCATCCCTACATGGTTGCCAGGCAGGGCGGGGCGCAGTGGTGCGTGCCGTTGGGGCCTGTCGCATCAATGTCGCAGGTTAAACCGTGTGGTTAGTGTGCAACTCCCCCTCGGACACCGGCACAAACCCTACGGGCGGGACGGCTGGAGACATCCACCGCCCGTTCTTCATGTTGGTAGACCATCTCCAGGTCGAGGGCTTCGTAGAGCTGTTGCAGCTTCTCCGGCTCGGCTCTGTTCAGCTCTCGGCCTACGTCGCCGGAGGCGGCCCAGCCCAGCAGCCACCCCACAGGCTGTCGCGTGACCGGCCGCCGCGCCGTCCCCCGTGCGACCGCCCAAACCGTCTCAGGGTCGTTGCATCCTCTCCTCCCCTGATTGGCGCCGCCGGGACCGGGTAACCGCCGCACGGACAGCGGGGTTCCGGCAGTGGGACGGGAGGACGGATGAGCGGTCGCGTGGTCGTGGTGACGGGAGCCACCGGGGGCGTCGGGCGGGCGACGGCACGGGCGTTCGCCGCCCGCGGGGACCGGGTCGCGGTGCTGGCCCGGGGCGAGGAAGGCCTGCGGGCGGTGGCGAAGGAGATCGACGCACTGGCGCTGCCCGTCGACACCGCCGACTTCGCCGCCGTGGACGCCGCCGCCGGGCGGGTCGAGGAGGAGCTCGGGCCGATCGACGTGTGGGTCAACGTCGCGTTCACCTCCGTCTTCGCGCGGTTCACCGACATCGAGCCCGAGGAGTACAAGCGCGTCACGGAGGTCACCTACCTCGGCTACATGCACGGCACCCGCGCCGCCCTCGACCGGATGCTGCCGCGCCGGCGGGGCGCGATCGTGCACGTCGGCTCGGCGATGGCCTACCGCGGCATCCCGCTGCAGACCGCGTACAGCGGCGCGAAGCACGCCATCCAGGGAATGCACGAGGCGCTGCGCGCGGAACTGCTGCACGACAAGGCCGGGGTGCACGTCACGATGGTGCAGCTGCCCGCGGTCAACACCCCGCAGTTCGGCTGGGTGCTTTCACGGCTGCCGAAGCAGGCGCAGCCGGTGCCGCCGATCTACCAGCCCGAGGTCGCCGCCGACGCGATCGTGTACGCGGCCGACCACCCGCAGCGCCGCGAGTACTGGGTCGGGGCGAGCACCGTCGGCACCCTGCTGGGGGACAAGGTGATCCCCGGCCTGCTCGACCGCTACCTCGCGCGCACGGGCTTCGAGTCGCAGCAGACGGACCAGCCCCGCGACCCGCGACAACCGGCGAACCTGTGGTCCCCCGCCGACGACGACACCGACTTCGGCGCGCACGGCGAGTTCGACGACCGCGCCGCGGCCCGCAGCCCGCAGGTCTGGGCCTCCCAACACCACGGCCTGCTGGGCGTCCTCGGCACCGGCGCACTGGCGGGCCTGGTGACCTGGCTGGCCCGCCGGTAACGAGCCCTGCGCTCCACTGTGGACCGGTCCCGCCTCACACCCTCTGCTTGCTCCGCGGATTCCTGGGCCGGTGCTGGTCCTTCGCCTGCTCGCACGGGATCACGCTGAACTGCCCGTCCGCCTCCATGCGGACCTCGTGCACGTCCTCCAGGTGCGCGATCCCCTGCTCCCGCAGCTGCGCGCGCAGCTCGGCCTCGGTGATCAGCTCGTGCCGCATGTTGCGCCGCAACAGCACGCCGTCCCGCACGAGCGGTAGCGGGCGAGGGCGCACGAGCCGCTCCGCCCACCGCCAGTGCACCGCGACCCAGTTCAGCAGGAACGACCAGCCGATGATCACCGCCACCAGCAGCAGCCCGTCCGAAATGGACTGGTACTGCCCCGCCATCCCGTTCTGCGCGGCGTCGGCGATCAGCACCACCACGAGCAGGTCGGTGACCCCGGTCGTCCCGCTCTCGCGCTTCAGGATCACCCGCAGCAACACGAACAGCCCCAGGTACATGCTGCTGCCCCGGACGAGGATCTCCAGCGGGTGCGTGTTCGGTTCGAGGATCTGCGACCAGTCGAGCATGCCCGGGCAGTACCCAGCGCACCGAAGTCCATGCGCCGGAAGGGTTTCCGCCGCCCGGACCGGGGTAGCTCGGGGCGTGGCACGGAAATGGCTGAAGCGCCCCCTGCACCGGTTGAACCGGCTCGAACACGGCTGGGTCTCGGAAACGCTCCCAGACCGGGCCCCGGCGCGCTGGCTGGTGCGACTGAGCCTCGCCACCCGCGGCGGTCTGCTGTGGTGGGCCGCCGCGGCCGCACTGACCGTCGTGCCCGGCCGGTCCCGGCGGGCCGGACTGCACGCCGCCGCGGCGCTCGCCCTCGCCACGCCGTCCGCGCACCTGCTCGGCCGGGTCGCGCTGCGCCGCCGTCCCCCGGCCGCGAACTCCCCCGCCCGCCGCGCCCTGCCGGAGTCCCCAACCTCTCCCGCGCTGCCGTCCGCCCACGCGAGCGCGGCCGCGGCCTTCACCACCGCGGCCGCGTTGCAGGCCCCTCCGCTCGCGGTCCTCGCCGCGCCGGTGGCGCTGGCGGTCGCCTACTCCCGCGTGCGGACCCGGGTGCACTGGCCGTCCGACGTCCTCGCCGGCGCGGTGTGGGGCGCGCTCGCCGCGTACGTGACGAGCCGCGTCCTTCCCTGACTCAGCCCTGGGACAGCGCTTCGAGCAGGTCGCCGACCTGCGGGTCGTCCAGCGCGCGGGCCACGTCGGCCTGCGCGAC
Source organism: Amycolatopsis bartoniae (assembly GCF_014191255.1). Taxonomy (GTDB): domain Bacteria; phylum Actinomycetota; class Actinomycetes; order Mycobacteriales; family Pseudonocardiaceae; genus Amycolatopsis_E; species Amycolatopsis_E bartoniae. The sequence goes on along the minus strand of NZ_JACHWH010000010.1, from coordinate 185,207 downwards.
GATGCCGACGAGGTCGTGGCCGTCGATCACGGGCAGCCGCCGCACCTGGTGCTGCGCCATGGTCCGGAAGACCTCCGGCGCCTCGTCGTCGGCGCCGATCGTCACCACCTCGCCCTGGGCCAGCTCCCCGGCGCGCAGCGCGCGCGGGTCCTTGCCCTCGGCGAGAACCTTCACCACGATGTCGCGGTCGGTGAGCATGCCCTTGAGCCGGTCGTCCTCCCCGCAGATCGGCAGCGCGCCGACCCCGAGGTCCGCCATCAGCCGCGCGGCGTCGAGCACCGTGTCGCTCGACCGCACGCACTTCGGGTCGCGGGTCATGATGTCGCGTGCCTTGGTCATCTCCAGCCTCACCTCCTGTGAGCCGGCCTCCGGCGCGGGCCGGACTTCCCGTCGCCTACCCGGGTGGTCGGGGCCCGAAACCGGTCAGGCGGCGTTGCCGGGCTCGAAGTCCCGCACGTCCTGGAAGGTGAGCGGTGGCCGGGCGGCCGAGCGCACGACGGCGGAGGTGGGCCGCAGGAGGAAGCCCACGTGGTCGCCCGTGTCGTGCCGGTCCAGGATCTCGCCGGTGAACAGCCCGGGGCAGTCGTCCAGCAGCGGCACCCCGTCCGGTCCGGGCCGCCACGAGCAGCGCGGGAACTTGTCCTCCTCCCACCCGGTGTGCGAGCCGAACAGCCGGGCCAGTTCGCGCTCCCGCCGTGACAGCGTGTGCACGGCGAGGGTGGTGGCGCCGCGGGCGACCTCGTAGGTGTGGTTCTTCTTCGACAGCCACACCATGAACCGGAACGGCGAGATGCTGCACTGGGCCGCGAACCCCACCAGGCACCCGGCCCGCTGATCGCCGGCGGCGGTGGTCACGACGAACATCGAGTAGTCCAGGGCGGCGACCAGGTCGTGCAGGTGCTCTCCCCGCTCCTCGGAGTGATCCATGCGGGTGAAGGTACTCCGACCGGTACGCTCCGCCGTGTTCCTGCCTGCCTGTGACGCCGAGTAGAGGCAGAGTGAAGCGGGTAGAAAGAGGTCACCCGCTCGGGGGCACAAACGGAGGTGGACGATGACGGTCGGGGACGGCCAGGCACGGCGGACGACCGTGCGGAGTGACGCCGCGCGGTCGGTGCCGTGGCGCATGCGCGTAGCCGCCGCGCTGAGCTGGCGCTTCCTGCTGATCATCGCCGCGATCGGGGTGATCTTCTACATCCTCGGCTACCTGTCCGCGGTGGCCATCCCGGTCGGCATCGCCCTGCTGGTCTCGGCGTTGTTCGCGCCGCTCGTGGGCCGCCTGGTGCGCTGGCACGTGCCGCGCGGCCTCGCCACGCTGATCGCGATCGTCGTCGGGCTCATCGTCGTCGGCGGGGTGCTGACGCTGGTGATCACCACGCTCACCGCGAGCCTGCCGCAGCTGCAGGAGCAGATCTCGGCGAGCCTCGCGCGCATCAACGACTGGCTGCAGCGCGGCCCGCTGCACCTGTCGCACGACCAGCTGCAGCAGATGCTGAACAAGACGATCGGCGCGATCAACGGCAACTCCGCCGAGCTGGCCAGCCGTGCGCTGAGCACGGCCACCACAATCGGCACCATCCTGACCCAGGCGCTGCTGGCGCTGTTCACGCTGATCTTCTTCCTCTACAGCGGGCCGCAGGTGTGGTCGTTCCTGCTGCGCATCGTGCCGCACGAGGTGCGCGACCAGGCGGACGTCGCCGGGCGGCGCGGGTTCGCCTCGCTGGTGAGCTACGTGCGCGCCACCGTGGCGGTAGCGTGCGTGGACGCGATCTGCATCGGCGTCGGGATCTGGATCGTCGGCGTGCCGCTCGCGGTGCCGCTGGCCGCGCTGATCTTCATCGGCGCGTTCGTCCCGATCATCGGCGCCGTCGCCAGCGGCGCGGTGGCGGTGCTGATCGCGCTGGTGGCCAAGGGGTTCGTCGCCGCGCTCATCGTGCTGGCGATCCTGATCGGCGTGATGCAGCTGGAAAGCCACGTGCTGCAGCCGTTCCTGCTCGGGCGCGCGGTGCGGCTGCACCCGCTCGCCGTGGTGCTCGCGATCGCCGTGGGCGTCGAGGTCTCCGGGATCACCGGCGCGCTGCTCGCGGTGCCGATCCTCGCGGTGCTCAAGTCCGCCATCGGCTCGCTGCTGCGCGACCCGAACGAGCTGGACCCGCACGACGTCAACGCGCTGCGGCCCCGCAACGCGCGGCCCCTGCCGGACCAGCAGGCCGCGGCCGAGGCCAAGGAGGCCGCCGCCAGGGAAGCCGAGGAGGAAGAGGACTCAGCGGGAGCCGGTACGCCGTAGCAGCAGCACGAGCGCGACCGCGGCGAGCACGGCGACCCCGGCGGCGAACACCACGCCCGAACGCACGAGCCCGAACGCCGTGGTGGCGGCTCCGACGCCGATCACCGGCAGCGTGATCCCGACGTACAGCACGAGGAAGTAGGACGAGGTGAGCTCGCCGCGCTGCCCGGCGGGCGCGGCGGCGGTCAGCGCGGTCAGCCCGGCGCGGAACCCCATCCCCTGCCCCAGCCCCGCGACGACGGCACCGGCGAGCAGCACGGGCAACGACGCCAGCGGCAGGCTCACGCCGATCAGCGCCATGCCCGCGATGAGCCCCGCGCAGCCGGTGACCATCGCGGGCCGTTCGCCGAGCCGCGCGGACAGCACCTGGCCCGCCGTGGACGCGGCGAACAACGCGAGCACCACCACCCCGACGAGCGCGCGGTCGGTGTGGTGCAGGACGGTGCCGAGGAAGGCCGGGGACACGGCGGTGAACAGGCCCAGCACGGCGAACCCCGCGAACCCGGCGATCCCGGCACGGACGAACGCGCCGCGCATCTCGGCGGGCACGGCGATCTTCTGCGGCCCGAGCCGGGGGTGCCGGGCCCGCTCGACGGGTTCGGCGACGAGCAGGACAGCGACCACGGCGAGCACCACCAGCCCGAGATCCACGAGGTAGCACAGGCGAAGCCGGTCCGGGGCGTACTCGGCGAGCACGCCCGCCAGCAGCGGGCCGAGCCCGAGGCCGCCCATGTTCGCCGCCGCCGCGACGAGGCTCGCACGGGCGCGCCCGTGCGCCGGGGCGACGTCGACCACGGCCGCCGTGGCGGTGCCGGTGAAGATCCCCGCGGACAGGCCGGAGAGCACGCGCCCGGGGAACAGCCACGCCGTCGAGCCGGCGAAGGTGAACACGAGCGCGGACACGGCCGACAACGCGAGCCCGGCCAGCAGCATCGGCCGCCGCCCGAGCTGGTCGGACCACCGGCCGAACGCCAGCAGCGCCGCGGCGACCCCGACGGCGTAGGTCGCGAAGACGACCGTGGTCATCAGCTCGCCGAAGCCGAAGAGGCGCTGGTAGTCGGGGTACAGCGGGGTCGGGAGCGTCGTGCCGAGCATCGCCACCGCGAACGCGGCCGCCAGGAGCACCACCGCTGTCCAGCCGCGGGCGCCCGCGCGGGCCGGGGACTGTGTCGTCGAACCTGTCACCACCGGGTCCAGCCTCACGCGGGCGGCGGCGCCGCGCAACTCGTCAGCGGCCACTCGCGGTCAGCTTGGCCAGCGCCGAGTCGTGGTCGGTGTGGATCGAGAACAGCGACCACAGCCCCGAAGCCTCCAGCACCCGGCCCACGACCACCGTGTCCACCACCAGTTCCAGCGGGACCGGGGCGGCCTTCGCGCGCTGGCGCAGGCTGGTCAGCAGGTGCAGGCCACACGAGGAGCAGAACGACACGCGCGCGAGGTCCACGATCAGCGCGGTGGTGTCGGAGGCGGGCTCGTGTTCGAGCGCCCGGTCGAGCGAACCGACGCTGGCCCAGTCGATCTCGCCCGCGGCCAGCACCCGGGTGATCCCGCCCGGCCCTCGGATCGTCGTGACCGCCAACGCGGCCCGGCCGCCCGCCGGCGACGGATGGGGGAACTCCCGGGAAGAGATGATGGCCGCTCCTGTCCGTTGTAGACGGTGGGCTCTCCGGCCGCACAAGTCCCCTCGACCCTACGGACCGGCCGGAACGACCGCAACCGGCTCTGTCACGGACGCGGGTTCACCCGCGTCCAGCGGCGCGCTCCCCCGCGCCCGCCCGCCGCGGCGGTGCACCGGCGGCACGGTGAGATCCCCTCGTCCCGTGTGTCGGCCAGCCACAGCGCGTCCACCCACAGCACGTGCGGGAACCGCGCGAGCCGCGCCCGGTGCAGCGGCACGCCGCACAGGGTCTGGTTGGTGCCCGGCACCCACGCGTGCACGTCGCCCCGCGGCTGCCGGACACCGTCCTCGTCGGTCCAGGTACTGGAACCCGCCGTGGCGGGCGGTGGTCTGTGCGGCACGGCACGCGCATACCCCGGCCGGCCCCCGTGCAACCGCCGGATTCCGCCCCTGCTCGATCCCCGGCGCCCGCTGCGCGAGGGTGGAGGGACGCACCCGGCCCCTGGGAGGCGCGCAGTGCTCGAACCGTCCGCCGAGCCCGTCCGGATCCAGGGTGCCGCCTGGTCGGCGACACCGGTCCGCACCGGCGGCCGCACGGTCGTCCTGGTCACCGGGGAGCTCGACGTCAGCGCGCACCCGGCGTTCGAGGTGCGGCTGCTGCGGCTGGTCACCGGCGTCCCCGACCCGGTCATCGACCTCACCGGCGTCCGGCTGCTCAGCGTGGCCGGCATCCGGCTGCTGAAGTCCGTCGCGGACGCGCTCGCCGGCACCGGCCGTCGGCTGCGCGTGGTCACCGGCACCGGGTACGCGCAGCGGGTGCTGCGGTCCGCGCACGCCACCGACGTCCTGGACACCTACCTCAGCCTGGACGCCGTGGACGGTGCCCTGCCGCGCCAGGACGGCGAAAGCCCCGGCGAGCAGCTGCGGCGGCTGCGGCTGGAGGTGCAGGACCTGCGCGCGAAGCTCGCCAGCCGCCCGGTGATCGCCCGCGCCCTCGGCGTGCTGCAGGAGCGTTACCGGATGGCCGAGATGGACGCCGCGTTCCAGCTGTTGCGGCGTACGTCGCAGCGCCACAACGTCAGGATGCAGGTGCTGGCGAAGGCGCTCGTCGAGCTGCCGCGCCCGGCAGGCGAGGTGTGGCTGACCCCGGCGGTGCGGAAACCCGCGCCGCCGCTCGGTTTCGCCCCGGCCCGGCACGTCGCGACCCCGGCCGCCGTGCTGCACCACCTCCTCTACGCGGCGCTGGCGTGCACCGGTGCGACGGCCGGCTACACCCAGCTCACCGAGGGCGAAGGGCTGTGCCTGGCAGCCCACCGGGGCCTCGGCGAGGAGTTCGCCGCCCGCTTCGCCCACGTGGACCGCGAAGAGTCCACCTGCGTGCGCGCCCTGCACCAGCACAGCCGGGTCACCAGCGAGGACGCCGGGGACGATCCGCTGTTCGACGGCGGGAGCGTGCGGGAACTGCTGCTGTCCGCCGGCCTCCACGCCGTGCAGAGCACTCCCCTGCTGACGGCCGCGGACCGCTGCGAAGGCGTCGTCACCACCCTGCACCCGGGCCTCGGGCACGAGCTGGACGTCCCGGTGCGCGAACGGCTGGACGGGCTCGCGCGCGAAGCCGCCCAGTGGCTGTACTGGCAGCGCCACGACCACGTGTTCGGGGCGCTGGAGGACCTGCACACGGCGGCCTGCGGGACGCGATGAAGCGCGGGCTAACCCGCGGCGCGGGTCAGGCCCGCCTCCCGTGCTCCCCTGCTGAACACGACCTCGTCGGTGCGGGCCGGGTCGGCTCCGGCGTCCCGCGCGGTGCGCAGCCGGATCGGCGGCCCGAGGTCGATCACCGTCGGCACGTACTCCGCGCGGTCGACGGTCCAGCCCGAGCCCGACGGCGTGAAGTGAAACCGGGCGATCGCGCCCTCCTCGGTGGTGCCGCGCGGCTCGTCGTGGCGGGCGATCGAGTTGCCGAGGCCGTAGGCGACCCACTTCCCGCCGATCCGCTCGAACGGCTGCACGACGTGCGCGTGGTGCCCGATGATCAGGTCCACCGCCGGGTCCGCGAGCAGCTGCCGCGCGATGCGCCGCTGGTCCTCGGTGGGCTCCTGCCGGTACTCCACGCCCCAGTGCAGGCTCGCGATCACCACCTGCGCCCCGGCCGCCTTCGCCGCGCGGGCGGCGGCGAGCACCGCGCGGGCGTCGAGGGTGTTCGCGACCCACGGCCGGTCCGCGGGCACGGTCCGGCCGTTGAAACCGAAGGTGAACGACACGTGCGCGACCTTCACCCCGTGCACGTCGAGCACGAGCGGGGTCGCCGCCTCCTGCTCGCTGCGGGCGGAACCGGTGTGCCGCACGCCCGCGGCGTCGAGCGCGTCGAGTGTCCGCTGGACGCCCGCGGTGCCCTGGTCGAGGGTGTGGTTGGAGGCGGTCGAGCAGTCGTCGTAGCCGGTGGCGGCCAGCGCCGTGGCGATCTCGGGCGGCGCGCTGAAGTCCGGATAGCCGCGGAACGGGCCGCCCGCGGCCGCCAGCGGCGTCTCCAGGTGGCAGATCGCGAGATCGGCCCGGCTGACGACGTCACGGATCCCGGCGAGCTCCGGCCGGTAGTCCCGCGTGCCACTACCGTCCTTTGTGGCCTGTTCGGTGAGCGCGGGGTGGATCAGCACGTCGCCGCTGGCCACGACGGTGAAGCCGGGGTCGGGCGGCGCCGCCGGAACGGGCGCGGGTACCGGGGCGGTGGCGGTCGTGCACGCCGCGGTGAGGAGAACCGCCGCCAGGACCCCGCTCAGTCGCCGCATGGCCCGGTGGCGAAGACGTCCTTCAGCAGGCGGGCCAGGATCCGCCCGTCGGCGCCGAAGGCCACGTTCGCGTTGGGAGTGCCGGTGGCGTTGGGGCGCACGTCCATGACCGTGCGCCCCACGGTCAGCTCGCCACTGGTCTCGACCTCCACCCGCGCCGGGCGCGTGGTGATCACCTCGGGCCGCACGAGGTACGCCACGCAGACGGCGTCGTGCACCGGCGCCGCGTCCGGGATCGCGACCCCGCTGCCGGCGGTGTAGGCGTCGATCCGGCGCGTGATCAGCTTCGCGGCCGCGGTACCGGCGGGCGTGCCGAGGGCGTCGAGCTCCGCGCAGTCCTCGCGCGTGATCAGGGCCTGGTGGGTCGCGTCGAGCGGAACGAGGGTCAGCCGCTCGAACCCCGCGCCGAACACGGCGGCCGCGGCCTCCGGATCCGCCCACACGTTGAACTCCGCCGACGGCGTGACGTTGCCGTACGCGTGCGCGCCGCCCATGATCACGACCTCCTCCACCGCGTCCCGCACCGACGGGTCGATCGCCACCACGGTGGCGATGTTGCCCAGCGGCGCGACCGGCACGAGCGTCACGCGTTCGGTGGTCGTGCGCAGGGTGTGCAGCAGGAACTCGACGGCCGACACGTCGCTCGGCGCGCTGCGGGCTTCCGGCAGGGGCAGCGTGGTGCCGTGCATGTCGCGCCGCGAATCGCGCTCGAAGTGCTTCTGCCCCGGGAAACCCGGCCGCACGAGCGGGCGCGACAGGCCGGGGTGCACGCCGATGTCCGGCCGGCCGATCCGGTCGAGCACGCGCAGGGTGTTGTCGGTGGTGTGCACCAGCGGCGCGTTGCCGTGCACCGTCGTCACGCCGAGCACGTCGAGCTCCGGCAGCCCGGCGGCGAGCATGATCGCCACCGCGTCGTCGGTCCCGGTGTCCACGTCCAGGATCACCTTGCGCGCCACTGGCCAGCCCTCCTCGCGTCGGTTTTCCCGCCCAGGAGGACACTAGCCGGGAACTCCGGCGAAGGGATCAAGGATGAGTGGGGACACCGAACGGGCCGACAGTCTGCGCCTGCACCTGGACCGGCCCAGTTCGGCGCGCATCTACGACTACATGCTCGGGGGCAAGGGGCCGAACAACTACGCGATCGACCGCGAGTTCGGCGACCGGCAGCTGGCCACGATGCCGGACCTGCGCCGGGCGATGCGCGAGAACCGCCGTTTCGTCGGCCGCGTCGTGGAGACCGCACTGGAGCGGGGCATCGACCAGTTCATCGACCTCGGCGCCGGGCTGCCCACCCAGAGCCAGCCGCACGAGATCGCCGACCGCCTCGCCCCCGACCTCAAGGCCCGCGTGGTCTACGTCGACAACGAGCTGATCGCCCACGCGCATTCGGAGATCCTGCTGGCGAGCACCGCCGACCCGGAGCGGCACCAGGCGGTGCTGGGTGACTTCTTCAACCACGGGGCGCTGTGGCGCAGCATCCGCGCCACCGGCCTCATCGACCCGGAGCGGCCCACCTGCCTGCTGGTCACGGCGCTCCTGCACTTCATGTTCCCGGAGGACCGGCCGGACGTGCCGATGTCGGTGTACCGCGACAAGATCGCGCCGGGCAGCCTGCTGGTGCTCACGCACGTGCCGGACGTCCCGGAGGACGACGCGCTGCAGGAGGTCACGCGCGAGTACGGGACCACGGCGAGCCCCAGCTACCTGCGCACGGACGAGGAGTTCCTGGAGTTCTTCGGCGGCTGGCCGCTGCTCGAACCCGGCCTGGAGTGGACCGGTCTGTGGCGGCCCCACGCCGACCGCTCCCAGGAGCCGTGGTGGGACGAGGACACGCGCGGCCTGCCCGAAGGGGAGCCCTGGTGGGAGGACCAGCCGTCGCGGATGTACTACCGGGCGGGCGTCGCGGTCAAACCCTGAGCCCGGCCGTCAGCGCAGCTTCCGCGCCACCGCCGCCCGCACGCCGCGCACCGCCGACACCACGCGCGGGAACTGCGGGCCAGGACGGTCATCGCCCCGCGCCGGGCGGCCCGCCTCCAGGCGTTCGCGTTGCGGCACCACCACGTACTTCGGGTCGCGGGTCGACTCCACGCCCGCCTCGAAGACGCCGAACCGCTGCAGCGCGCTGCCCGTCAGCAGCGCCAGCCCGGACACCATCGCCGCCGGGCGGCTGCGGCCGGACACCAGCGTGCCCAGTGCCCCACCGACCGTCAGGTACTCCGCCCACTTCCGCAGCCGGTGCGCCTTGCCCGTCGTGTACGCCTCCGCGCTCAGGCCCAGCCGCCGCTCCAGCAGCCGCGACGCGACGACCTCCAGCCCCGCGCCCACCGCCGCCAGCCGCCGGGCCGGGCCCGCCTCCCCGGGCCGCGCCAGCAGCATCCCCAGCCCGCCGCCACTCGCCGCGGCCGAGCCGGTGAACACGAACGGCAGGTACTCGTGCGCCTCGTGCCACGCCGGGACCGCCGTCTGCGACAGCAGCACCGCCGTGTAGGACGCGACGCCGGGCGCGAACGCCGCCGCCGACAGGCCCGCCGGGCGCGCCGCCTTCTCCAGCACCTTGCCCGCCCACGTGCGCCGCAGCGCGCGCGGCATCAGCTCCGCCACCCCGCTCAGCCCCGCGCCCGGACCGTACGCGACGAGGATCCACGTGCCCACGCTCATCGGCGAGCTCGGCTTCGCCACCCGCAGCATGTGGTGGAACCGCTCCGGCCGCCCCAGGTCGGCGACCAGGAAGTACATGCTCGCCGCGATGCTGCCCAGCGCCCCGACCCGGCCCACGCGCCGCAGCCCTGGCCGCCCGGTCAGGTCCGCCCCGGCGCCCAGCATCGCCGACCCCGCGGACAGCCCGCCCGCGAACAGGTACGCCGCGATCTTCCACTCCCACACGGGCGACTTGAGCACCGCGCGCCCGTAGTACGAGCGGAACTCCGCCTTCGGCACCGCCGGCTGCTCGCGCGTGCCGCCACGCCCGAACATCTGCGCGTGGATGTCCCTCGCCTGCGCGTCACTGCGCAGCTCCCGCAGCAGCGGGTCCTTGCCGTCCGTCATCGCCTTCCCCGCCCCAGGAACGCCGACACCGCGGCGGCGACGAACGCCGACGCCGCCATCCCGGCGAACTTCCACATCGCCGGCGCGTCCCGCGTCGGCACCACCGGGTCCGGCGGCAGCCCGTACACCTCCGGCTCGTCCAGCAGCAGGAAGAACGCGCCGTCGCCGCCCACGCCGTCGTCCGGGTCGTGACCGTACAGCCGCGCCTCGGGCACGCCGCGCTCGTGCAGCTGCTCGACCCGCTGCGCCGCGCGCTCGCGCAGCTCGTCGAGCGGGCCGAACTGGATGGAGTCCGTCGGGCACGCCTTGGCGCACGCCGGTTCGAGCCCGTCACGCAGGCGGTCGTAGCACAGCGTGCACTTCCACGCGCGCCCGTCGTCCTCGCGCCGGTCGATCACGCCGTACGGGCAGCCGGACACGCAGTAGCCGCAGCCGTTGCAGATGTCCTGCTGCACGACCACCGTGCCGAACTCCGTGCGGAACAACGCGCCGGTGGGGCACACGTCGAGGCAGCCCGCGTGCGTGCAGTGCTTGCACACGTCGGAGCTCATCAGCCAGCGGAAGTCCTGCCTGCTCTCCGCGCCGGTGCCGTCGCCCGGCCGCTCGAACTTCGGGATCCCCAGCTCCACCGGCTTCGTGCCGAGGTCCCCGCCGCCGCGCTCGGCCAGCTCGATCGCCGACGCGACCGTGTCCGCGGACCGCCGGCTTCCGGAAGGTCCGGTGGGCAGCCCGTCCAGGCCCGGGTCCTGCGCGCCCAGCGGCCGGGCCTGCTCGACGAACGCCACGTGCCGCCACGAGTCCGCGCCGAGCATGCCGGTGTTGTCGAACGACATCCCGAGCAGGTTGAACCCGTCCTCGGGCACGAGGTTCCACTCCTTGCACGCCACCTCGCACGCCTTGCAGCCGATGCACACCGAGGTGTCGGTGAAGAACCCCACGCGCGGCGGGTGCTCGTCGTACCCGGCGTTGCCCGCGGGATCCTCCAGCGGCCCGTACAAGCTGTTGTCACTCATTCCGGCTCCATGTGCGAAGTAGGATCCGGGTGCGTCGTGTCGATGTGCGTACCGGTCTCCGGCGTGATGCCGGCCCGGTGCCGGTACTCGGCGACGTACTCCAGCAGCGCGGGCCCGCGCGGGCGCCGCCCCGGCTGGATGTCGCACGTGGCGACCTTGCTCTCCTGGATGAACACGTTCGGGTCGACCACCACGCCGAGCAGGTCGTTCACCACGTCGCCGTCCACCAGCCCGGTGTGCCCCCAGTGGTAGGGCATCCAGATCTGGTGCACCACGCGGTCCTCGATCCGCAGCGGCGTCATCCGGTCGGTGACGAACACGCGTGCGTCCACCGCCGTGCGGCTGGTGATCACGTGCGCCCAGTCCAGGTGCGCCAGCCCGCGCTCGGCCGCCAGCTCCGGCGACACCTCCACGAACAGCGCCGGCTGCAGCTCCGCCAGGTACGGCAGCTGCCTGCTCATCCCGCCCGCCGTGTGGTGCTCGGTGAGCCGCGCCGCGGTGAACACGAACGGGAACACCTCGGCGTGCGCCTCCGGCGGCGACGGGTTGGACGGGTTGTCCCACCGCCCGTACACCTTGCGCACCGGGCTGCCCTGCTGCTTGTACAACGCGTTGCGCACCGGCGACTCGTGCGGCTCGTAGTGCGTGGGCAGCGGCCCGTCGAGGACGCCGTTGGGCGCGAACAGCCACGCCTTGCCGTCGGCCTGCATGATGAACGCGTCGTCCCCGCGCAGCGCCTCGACGCCCACCGCGTCCTCGGGCGGGCGGTAGTCCGGCGCCTTCGTCTTCTCGAAGTCCGGCACGTCGTGCCCGGTCCACTCGCCCTTCTCCGCGTCCCACCAGACGAGCTTCTTGCGCTCGCTCCACGGGCGGCCCTGCGGGTCGGCCGAGGCCCGGTTGTAGAGCACCCGGCGGTTCATCGGCCAGGTCCAGCCCCACTCCGACTCGTACGGCCCCTGCTCGGTGTGCGGTTTGCGGCGCGCGGCCTGGTTGACCTCGTCCGCGTACACGCCGCTGTAGATCCAGCAGCCACACGCGGTGCTGCCGTCGGCCTTCAGCTCGGTGTAGCCGTTGACCGCGCGGCCCGTGGTGAGGTCGACGCCGTTCATCCGCCGCAGCACGTCCTCGCCGGACGGCTCGTCGCCCTCCATCTCGTAGTCCCACGCCAGGTCCAGCAGCGGGCGGTCGCGCTCGTCGGTGGACCCGGCCAGCTTCTCCCGGAGCTTGCGGCCGAGGTGGTAGGTGAACCACAGCTCCGAGCGCGCGTCGCCCGGCGGTTCGACGGCCTTCTCCCGCCACTGCAGCATCCGCTGGGTCTGGGTGAACGTGCCCGCCTTCTCCACGTGCGACGCGGCGGGGAAGAAGAACACCTCGGTCCGGCAGGTCTCCGGGGTGATCTCCCCGGTCTCGGTCTCCGGCCCGTCCTTCCAGAACGTGGCGCTCTCGATCATCACCAGGTCGCGCACGACCAGCCAGTCGAGGTTCGCCATGCCGAGGCGCTGCAGCCGCCCGTGCGCCGACCCGACGGCCGGGTTCTGGCCCAGCAGGAAGTAGCCGGACACCTTGCCGTCGACCATGTCCATGACCGTGCGGTACGTGCCGTGGTCGCCGTTGATCCGCGGCAGGTAGTCGAAGCAGTAGTCGTTCTCGGCGGTGGCGTGCTCGCCCCAGTACTCCTTCAGCAGCGACACCATGTACGTGTCGGCCTTGTGCCAGAAGCCCTTCTGGTTCTGGCTGGTGATCTTGCCGAGGTAGTCCTCCAGCGTGGCCTGGCCCGCCTCGGGCATCGCGAGGTAGCCGGGCAGCAGGTTGAACAGCGTCGGCACGTCGGTCGAGCCCTGGATGCTCGCGTGCCCGCGCAGCGCGAACACCCCGCCGCCGGGGCGGCCGATGTTGCCCAGCAGCAGCTGGATGATCGACCCGGCGCGGATGAACTGCGCGCCCATCGAGTGCTGCGTCCAGCCCACGCTGTAGACCAGCGCCGCGGTGCGCTCACGGCCGGAGTTCTCCGTCCACGCGCGGGCGATCTCCAGGAAGTGCTCGGCGGGCACGCCGCACACGCGCTCGACCATCTCCGGGGTGTAGCGGGCGTAGTGCCGCTTGAGGATCTGGTAGACGCAGCGCGGGTGCTGCAGCGTCGGGTCGGCGGCGATGTCGCCGGCGCCTTCGATCGGCGCGCCACCGGAACCGAGCTGGTCCGGGGCGCCGCGCTCCTTCGCGCCCGAACCGCCGCGCCCACCCGAGTGCGTGTGCTCGTAGTGCCACGACGCCGGGTCGTAGGACGCGGAGTCGTGGTCGTACCCGCTGAACAGCCCGTCGAGGTCCTCGGCGTCCTGGTACCGCTCGTCCACGAGGAACGACGCGTTGGTGTAGGCGGTGACGTACTCCCGGAAGTCCAGCTCGTTCGACAGGATGTAGTTGATCACCCCGCCGAGGAACGCGATGTCCGTGCCCGCGCGCAGCGGCACGTGCCGGTCGGCGACCGCGCTCGTGCGCGTGAACCGCGGGTCGATGTGCACCACCTGCGCGCCGCGCGCCTTGGCCTCCATCACCCACTGGAACCCCACCGGATGGGCTTCGGCCATGTTCGAGCCCATGATGACGACGAAGTCGGAGTTGACGAGGTCCTGCTGGTAGTCCGTCGCGCCACCGCGACCGAAGGAGGCTCCCAGACCGGGAACCGTGGCGGAGTGTCAAATACGGGCCTGGTTCTCGATCTGCACCGCGCCCATCGCCGTGAAGAGCTTCTTGATCAGGTAGTTCTCTTCGTTGTCCAGCGTGGCGCCGCCGAGGCTGGCGATGCCCATCGTGCGCCGCAGCCGGTTCCCGTCGCCGTCGCGCTCCTGCCAGCCCCGGCGCCGCGCGTCGAGCACCCGGTCGGCGACCATGTCCATCGCCGTGTCGAGGTCGAGCTCCTGCCACTCGGTGGCGTAGGGCGCGCGGTAGCGCACCTTCGTCTGGCGCTGCGGGCCGGTGACCAGCTGCTTGCTCGCGGAACCCTTGGGGCACAGGCGCCCGCGTGAGATCGGGCTGTCCGGGTTGCCCTCGATCTGGACGACCTTCCCGTCCCGGACGTACACCTTCTGCGCGCAGCCGACCGCGCAAAAAGGACAGACGGAGTGCGCCACGGAGTCGGCGGACGCGGTGCGGGGCGTGAGCCCGGCGGAGCGCGCGGACTGGGCGGCCTTGCCGCGGCCCAGCGCGTCGGGTCCGGTCACCTGCCGGTAGACCGGCCACGACCGGATCCACTTCCCGATGTCCATCTCCGTCCCTCCGTTCCGAGCCCGGCACGAACTACCCTGCCGGTGTCCTGATCAAACCCCGGCACTCAGGGTTTCGCAACGACCAGCGTCCGCGTGCCGTCGTCGCCCCGGCGGGTGATTCTCCGGGCGTCGAGCTGCTCCAGCAGCGGCACGGCGATGCGCCGCGTGGTGCCCAGCGCCCGGCGGGCTTCGCTGACCGTGAACGGCTGCGGCAGCGTCGCGAGCACCTCCGCGGCGCGCTCGACCGCGTCGGGCCCGAGCACGACACCGTCGGCGATGCGGGTGAGCCGTCCGGCGCGCACCGCGGCGGCGAGCTCGCGGGGGCCGAGCTTCAGGTCGCTCAGCTCGTCGGCCTCGGGAGCGCGGAACGGCTCGGCGGCGAGCCACTCCTCGACCGTCCGCACAGCCTTGTCCACCCGCGCGGGCAGGCCGGTGCCGGGCGGGCGCACCAGCCCTTCGGCAACCTTCAGTGCGGTGCCCGCCAGCAGCTTCGGGACCAGTTCGGCGGCAGGCAGGCCCACCTCCTGCCGCAGCGACTCCAGCGGCATACCGGCCGCGACGTCGTGCTCGGCGGCCCACCGGCGCACGGCGGAGACAGCGCTTTCCCGCCGCGCGGCCCACCAGTCCGGATCGACGACCCACTCCCCCACGCGCTGCCCGGTTCCGGGCAGCCCCATGGCTTTCAGCTCGGCCGCCCGGGCGTAGTCGGGCGGCCGCACGCGCCCGGTGGCCAGCTCCTCGGCCCGGGCCTGCGCCGCGCCGCGGCGGCGCAGCCGCGGCGGCCGCACGTCGAGCACCTCGAACCCGGCGGCGATGCGGTGCTCCCCCGGATCGCGCAGCAGGCCGACGTCACCGACGCGCAGCGGCAGCGGCCGGGCCAGGCGCAGCCGCGCGGCGACCGTCCCCAGTGGACGGACGTGCACGGGGACGGCCGCGGATCCCAGGTGCAGCACCAGTTCCCGGTGCAGCTCCCCCGCCGCCCGCAGCGCGACGTCGGCCTCCGTGGTGTCCAGCCACGCGCCCGGGGTCCGCACCGTGTCGCCGCGGACGATGCGCTGGCGCTCCACACCACGCAGGTTCACGGCGACGCGGGCGACGGCGCCGACCTCCGTGCGGTCCTCGCCCAGAGACTGGAGCCCGCGGACGGTGACGCGGCGCCCGGCGTGCTCCAGCTCGTCGCCGACGGCGATCGTCCCGGCCGCCAGCGTTCCGGTGACCACGGTGCCCGCGCCGCGGACGGTGAAGGACCGGTCGACCCACAGCCGCACGTCGGCGTCCCGTTCCGGCTGCGGCAGCCGGTCCACCAGCGCGACCAGCTCCGCGCGCACCTGGTCGAGGTCGGTGCCGAGCACGACCGGCGGATCGGCCATGGACGTGGCGGCGAACCGTTCCCGCGCCTGCGCGATCGCGCGCGCCGGATCTGCCAGGTCCGCCTTGCTGATCACCAGCAACGCCTGCCGGACGCCGAGCGCGTCCAGGGCGGCGAGGTGCTCCTCGGACTGCGGCATCCAGCCTTCGGTGGCCGCGACGACGAACAGCACCGCCGGCACCGGGCCGACGCCGGCGAGCATGTTCGCGACGAACCGCTCGTGCCCCGGCACGTCGACGAACGCGAGCTGCCGCCCGGCCAGCTCCGTCCAGGCGAAGCCGAGATCGATCGTCAGGCCCCGCCGCTGCTCCTCCGCGAGCCGGTCGGGCCACATCCCGGTGAGCCGGTGCACGAGCGTGGACTTGCCGTGGTCGACGTGCCCGGCGGTGGCTACGACGAACACGCCAGCACCGCCGTCACGAGCAGCTCGTCCTCCTCCGGCGCCACCGTGCGCAGGTCCAGCACGCAGCGGCCGCCCTCCAGCCGCCCGACGACCGGCGGTGTGCCCGTGCGCAGGGCGGCGGCGTACGCCTCCGGCAGGCTCACGCCCGCACTGGGCAGCTCCACGCCCGGCGCGCCACCGCCCCCGACGGCCGCGACGCAGTCCACGGCACGCGCCTCCGGCAGCCGTTCGGCCAGCCGCCGCGCCCGCGCCCGCAGCCCGGCCACGTCGCCCGTCAGCGCCTGGGCGACCGGTGGTGGCGGGCCCGCGACGGTCGCTTCGAGCGCGGCGAGGGTCAACTTGTCCACGCGCAGGGCGCGCGCGGCGGGATGCCGCCGCAGGCGCTCGATGAGGCCCGCGTCCCCGAACAGCAGCCCGGCCTGCGGCCCGCCGAGGAGCTTGTCGCCGCTCGCCGTCACGAGGTCCGCGCCGTCGCGCAGCACCGTGGCGGCGTCGGGTTCGTCCGGCAGGACGGGATGGGGCGCGAGCAGGCCGGAGCCGATGTCCACCACGAGCGGGACTTCGAGCTTCGCCAGCTCGGCGACCTCCACCGCGGAGGTGAACCCGGTGACCTGGAAGTTGGACGGGTGGATCTTGAGCACGAAACCGGTTTCCGGGCCGAGAGCGTCCGCGTAGTCGCGCAGGCTCGTGCGGTTGGTGGTGCCGACCTCGCGCAACCGCGAGCCCGCCGACTCCAGCAGCTCGGGGATGCGGAACCCGTCGCCGATCTCGACCAGCTCGCCCCGGCTGAGCACGATCTCCTTGCCGGGCGCCAGAGTCAGCGCCGTCAGCAGCAGGGCGGCCGCGTTGTTGTTGACGACGTGCACGCCGCCCGCGGCCGGCACCGCGCGGGCCAGCGCCACCAGCGCGCCCCGGCCGCGGCGGGCGCGGCGGCCGGTGGCGAGGTCGAACTCGACGTCCGTCGCGCGGCCCGCGGTGACCACCGCGTCGAGCGCCGCCCGCGACAACGGGGCGCGCCCGAGGTTGGTGTGCACGACGACGCCGGTCGCGTTGACCACGGGCCGCAGGCTCGCCGCCGTCGGGGGCAGCGCGGCGACCGCGTGCTCGGCGACCTGCTCCGGCTCGATCTCCCCCGCGCGTGCCCGCTGCTGCGCCTGGGCGATCACGGATTTCACGAGCGCACGGCCGAGTACGCGCTCGGCCTCGGCGAGGCGCGGGTGCGTGAGCAGCACGTCGGTGCGGGGTACCCGCCGCCGCGGGTCACCCACGGCCGGTCCCGGGGAGCATGGCGACCATCATGGCAAGCCTGCCGCTGCCGTGCGAACCGGGCGGGGGCAGCATGGGCGCATGGCCTACCGACTGACCCAGTACGCCCACGGCGGCGGCTGCGCGTGCAAGATCCCGCCCGGTGAGCTGGAGGACGTGGTCCGCGGCCTCGTCGCCGCGCGCCCGCGGGACCCCGCCGGCGAGCTGCTGGTGGGCCTCGACGACGGCGACGACGCGGCGGCGGTGCGGATCGAGGGCGGGACGGCGCTGATCGCGACCACGGACTTCTTCACCCCGGTGGTGGACGATCCCTACGACTGGGGGCGGATCGCCGCGACGAACGCACTTTCCGACGTGTACGCGATGGGCGGCCGGCCGGTGGTCGCGGTGAACCTGCTCGGCTGGCCACGGGAGGTGCTGCCGTTCGAGCTGGCGGCCGAGACGCTGCGGGGCGGGCTCGACGTGTGCGCGGCCGCGGGCTGCCACCTCGCCGGCGGGCACAGCGTCGACGACCCGGAGCCGAAGTACGGGCTCGCGGTCACCGGTATCGCCGACCCGGAACGGTTGCTGCGCAACGATTCGGGCAAACCCGGCGTGCCGCTGTCGCTGACGAAGCCGCTGGGGATCGGCGTGCTCAACAGCAGGCACAAGGCCACCGGAGAGCGCTTTCCGGAGGCCATCGAGGTGATGACGACGCTCAACGCCGCGGCGGCGCGCGCGGCGCTCGCGGCCGGGGTGGAGTGCGCGACGGACGTGACGGGCTTCGGGCTGCTGGGGCACCTGCACAAGCTCGCGAGGGCGAGCGGTGTGACGGCGGTGCTCGACTCGACAGCGGTGTCCTATGTGGAGGGTGCACGGGAGGCACTGGCGGCGGGCTACGTGAGCGGCGGCACCCGGCGCAACCTCGACTGGGTAGCCCCGCACGTCGACCTGTCGGCGGTGAGCGAGGACGAGGCCCTCCTGCTCGCGGACGCCCAGACCTCCGGCGGGCTGCTCATTGCCGGAGAGATCCCCGGCGCGCCGGTCATCGGGGAGCTCGTGCCGTGGGAAGGCCGGACCATCGTCGTCCGGTGATGCCCGTCAGGTGTTGCTGCCGCCCTGGTTCTGCCCGTTCGTGCGCCCGGGGAAGCCGGGGAAGCCGTACCCGCCGTTAGGGCGCTCCCGGAACTGGTGCTGACCTGCGCCGCTGTTCCCGGCCGTGGCGTGCCCGATGGCGAACCCGCCCACCCCGCCGACCAGCAACGCGGCCACGACCGCGACCACGGTGACGGCGACCCGCGCCCCCCGCTTCGGCGGCGCGGTGGCCTGCCAGCCCGGCGGAGGCGTCCAGGGCTGCCCCGGCCACGGCGCACCGACTTGGGGCGTCGCCGCTGCCTCGCCGGGCTGCGGCGTGCTGGCGGCGTTCCCCGTCTGCGATGCCCCGGCCGAGTTCTCCGCGTGTGGTTCCTTCGCCGCTGCCGGGTCGTGGGCTTCCGGCCGCGGTTCGTCCTTCCCCATCCTGCTCCCTCCGCTTCCCTGCGGTGATCTTGAGCCGGAAGGCTGAACGAAACCTGCGGCCACGCTGAAAATTCGCTGTGAAGCACCACCGTATAGGTCGTTATACGGCATGATCCGCCGACCGCGGGGTACTCCCGCGCCCATGACGACCTCACCGTTCGAACCGGACCCGCACCTCGGCGAGGAACGCATCGCCGCCGCCGATCCCGGGCAGGGAGCACCCAACACGGCCGACGGCTTCGGTCCGCCCGGCAGCGACGACAGTGCCGGCGGCGAGGACGACCGCGAAGACTCCTGACTCCCTCACCGGTGGCCGGTGAACTGCACCACCTGCTGGAACGTCGGCCGGTTCTGCCAGCCGATCGCCGGGTCGGTGATGCCGCCCATCGGGCGCTGCACGATCGAGTCCGCGCACCACTGCTGCCCCGCCGAACAGTTGTCGTCGGCCGGGTACACCGTGGTCGCGGGCTCGGCCGCCGCCTGCGCGAGGCTCGCCAGCAGTGCCGTCCGGCACGCCGCGAGGTTCCCGCCGCCGCAGTACGGCTGCGCCAGCCCGCCCGCCACCGGCTCCCCCAGCACCGCCCGCAGGTCCTTGTCCACATAGGACCACCAGCCGTGCTGGAAGGCCGAGCCGCGGTGTGGCGCCGACTCGTTGGCCGACGCTCCCCCGCTCGTCGGGCCGGTCTGGCCGTTCGACGGGGACTCGTTGATCTGCAGGGCGCCGACCAGCGCGGTGAACAGGTCGTTACCCATCGCCGGCTGGAACTCGGCCTGCACCAGCAGCGGCCACCACGCGTCCATCACCTGGATGGCCGTGGCGTCGGCGTAGGTCCTGCTGCCCGGCGACGTCTCGACGCGCTTCGCCCCGTGCGCCAGCCACGTCCGCAGCTGGCTCACGGCCGCCGCCTGCGCGGGATCGGTGACGGGCCGGGTGTCGATCACCCGCAGCAGCGTCGGCAGCACGTCCTCGCCGCGCAGGTCGGTCACCGCCGCGTCCTCCATCGCCCGCACGACGTCCGCCCGGCTCACGTTCCCGCGCGCCACGAGGGCCGAAAGCCGGGAGTCGAGCAGGTCGACGCGGTGCACGCTCGCCTCGCCGAACCCCGCCGACGTGTAGTCCCGCGCCTGCTTGTTGTTCCAGGACACGTAGTAGTCCTGGTCCACCGAGCTCGGGTGCGCGGAGTCCGGCGTCCGCTGCGAGGTGTTGAGCGCCGGGTCCCAGCCGAGCCACTCGTACCGCGGGTCGGCGAGCACCGGCAGGTTCGGGTCCACAGTGGATGGCCGGACGGGGTTCCACCCGGAATTGTAGTAAGCGCTTTCCGACGAGTTCACGTAGAACCAGTTGAAGGTGTAGTTGATGTCCGCGGCCGCGGCCTCGAACTGCGCCGCCGTGCCCATCTGCGCGGGGTCGTTGAACTTCTGGAAGCCGAGGATCGAGTCGGCCTCGTGCCGGTAGGTGGAGCGCTGCGCCGCGTACGCCACCGGCTTCCCGCCGACCGTGGCCCGGTACTGCACGAGCCCGTAGCGCGTCCGGTACTCGACGAGCCGGTACGACCCGGCCGCGGTGGTGTCAGCGATGGTCGGTTTCCACGAGTTCCTCACCTCCAGCGGTTCCATGGGCACGCACTGCCCGTTGTCCACATAGGACGTCGAATCCGGACCCGGTGCCGAGCCGTCCGGGTTGCACAGCTGCAGCGCGAAGGTGTCGGTGATGTCCTGTGACGCGGAGGTGGCGCTCCACGCGTAGTCCTGACCCCGGCCCAGCTGCACGTAGAAGTTGGTGCCCGCGAAGGAAACCCCGCGGGCGCTGATCCCCGGCCCCTGCAGCTCCTCCAGCATCAGCAGCTGGGGCGCGAAGTAGCCGGTCTGCGGGCCGAACACGGCGAGCGGGTGCCCGTCGTCGGTGTGCTGACCCGACACCACGAGCGCGTTCGACATGCCGTGCTTGTCCGACAACAGGTTTCCCGGCAACACGCCGTTGTCGAAGATCCCCTTCGCCGGCGCGAGCGACGCCGGTGCCGCGACCGGCGCCTTCGCGTTGGTGACCGCCGAGCCGGTCGGGTCGTAGACCTCCTGCTGGGGCCGCACCGACCCGGCGTCCGGCAGCGCGACTCCCTCGGGGTTCGCGGGACTGGCGGCGTACGGGAAGGACTGTCCACTGTGCACCGTCAGCGTGGCTTCGGGATCGTTCTCCTCCCGGAAGGACTGCCACACCTGCTCCCCCAGCGCCGGGCCGTACTTCGCCTCCGCGGCCTGCTTCACCAGCGCCGACTGGACTTCGCCGCCACCTCCGGTGCCGAACAGCGCGCCGACGACCCCGGCGATCGCGATGAGGTCGGTCGCCTGGAACGGGTCGATCGACCCGGCGTTGGTGATCGCGTCGACGTGCCCGGTGAGCACGTACTCCCCCGGGAAGTAACGGCCCTGGTACGCCTGGCGGATGTAGGTGTTCACCCCGTCGAGGTAGGCGTTGATGTCGGTGAGTGCCTGCGCCCCCGCCGGCCCGCTCGCCGCGATGCGGTTCACCTGGTCCTGCAGGTCCTGCTCGGTGTACGGGGCGGCGGCCCAGAACGTCTGCTCCAGCTGCCGGTTGCCCTCGGCCCCGCCGGCGAAGCTGGTCAGCTGCCCGCGCCCGACGTGGCGGAACAGGTCCATGAGCCACAGCCGGTCCTGCGCCGCCGCGTACCCGGCGCCGAACTCCGTGCCCGACCGGGTGGTGCCGTAGACGTGCGGGACGCCGGTCGCCTTGTCGCGGACGATGCTGACGTCCGAGCGTGGCTGGATGCTGCTGGCCACCTGGTCCGGCGGCACACCGAAAGCCGAGGAGTTGAAGTACTGGTCGATCGTGTCGTTCGTGACCGACTGGTAGTCGTTTGCCAGCGCCGCGTACGGGCCGAGCTGATCGTCGGTGTGGGCCGGGCGGGTGCCGAACAACTTGTTGCCGAGGATGTCCGCCAGCGTCGCGTTGCCGTTCTCGCCGGGCGGCAGGATGTCGTTGCACTGGCCGCCGCAGTAGTCCGCGGGAGGCGCGGCCTCGGCGGGCGAGGTCACCACGGCGACGGCGGTGACGGCGGCGAGCAGGGCTCCCACGATCCGCTTCCGGGCTGACCGGCGCATGAGCACGCTCCTTCGACGCGGCGGGACACGGCATCGTGCGGACCGGAACGGTACGCGGGGCCGCCGCAATCACGAAAGTCCCTCACGTTTACTTCCGCCCGAACGGGCCAGTCCGACCGGCGGTGCACTACCGTGGGTCCGCGTGGACGGGCAGCTGCAGATCGGCCAGGTCGCCGAGCGCACCGGCCTGTCGCTGCGCACGATCCGGTACTACGAGGAAGTCGGCCTCGTCGTGCCCAGCGCCCGCAGCCAGGGCGGCTTCCGGCTGTACCGGGAGGCGGAGGTCGACCGGCTGCGGCTGATCATGCGGATGAAGCCGCTCGGGTTCCAGCTCGACGAGATGCGAGAGCTGCTGGCCATCCTCGACCCGCTCCCGGGTGATCCGGAGGTCGCCGACCCGCGCGGGCGCCTGGCGGAGTTCACCGAGGCCGCCGAGCGCTCCCGGGACGAGCTGCGCAAGAAGCTCGGCATCGCCGAGGAGTTCGCGGCCACCCTGCGCGCGCACCTCGACGGCAACCCTCCCCTCACGTAAGGGTAGGGTTACGGCGAGCGTGAAGGTGACACCGGCGTGTCCGCACGCGCCGCCCGCAGTCCCCGCGCTTCCCGGATAGGTCTTCCCTTGTCACTGCCCTTCACCCGGCCCTCGTGGCTCTCGCCCCGCGTCGCGCGCACCGAGGTCCTCGCCGGACTCGTCGTCGCGCTGGCCCTGATCCCCGAGGCGATCTCGTTCTCGGTCATCGCCGGCGTCAGCCCCGCCGTGGGCCTGTTCGCCTCGTTCACGATGGCGGTGGTCATCGCGATCGTGGGCGGGCGCCCGGCGATGATCTCGGCCGCGACCGGCGCCATCGCGCTCGTGGTCGCCCCGCTCTCCCGCGAGCACGGGTTCGGCTACCTGGTCGCGACGGTGCTCCTCGGCGGTCTCGTGCAGATCGTGCTCGGGGCGCTCGGCGTGGCGAAGCTGATGCGGTTCGTGCCGCGCAGCGTGATGGTCGGCTTCGTCAACGCGCTGGCGATCCTGATCTTCCTGGCGCAGGTGCCCAACCTGGTCGGCGTGCCGTGGCCGGTGTACCCGCTGTTCGCCGCGGGGCTGGTGCTGATGGTGCTGCTGCCGAGGCTGACGAAGGCCGTGCCCGCGCCACTGGTGTCCATCGTCGCGCTGACCGCCGTCACGATCGGCGCCGGCATCGCGGTGCCGACCGTCGGCGACAAGGGTGCGCTGCCGTCGTCACTGCCGGTGCCCGGGCTGCCGGACGTGCCGTTCACCGTCGGCACGCTCACCACCATCGGCCCGTACGCGGTCGCCTTCGCACTGGTGGGCCTCATGGAGTCGCTGATGACGGCCAAGCTGGTCGACGACATCACCGACACCCGCTCGAACAAGACGCGCGAGTCGATCGGCCAAGGCGTGGCGAACGTCGTCACGGGCCTGTTCGGCGGAATGGGCGGCTGCGCCATGATCGGGCAGACGATGATCAACGTGCGGGTGGCGGGCGCGCGCACCCGGCTGTCCACGTTCCTCGCCGGGGCGTTCCTGCTCATCCTGTGCCTGGTCTTCGGGCCGGTCGTGGCGCGGATCCCGATGGCCGCGCTGGTCGCGGTGATGGTGCTGGTCGCGTTCGGCACGTTCGACTGGCATTCGGTGGCCCCGGCGACGCTGAAGCGGATGCCCGCCGGGGAGATCACGGTCATGGTCGTCACGGTGGCGGTGGTGGTCGCGACCGGCAACCTCGCGATCGGGGTCGTCGCCGGCACCGTCCTCGCGATGGTGATCTTCGCCCGGCGCGTGGCGCACCTGGCGCGGGTCACGTCGGTCACGGACGGCACCGAGGTCGTGTACTCGGTGAGCGGGCAGCTGTTCTTCGCCTCCAGCAACGACCTGGTGTCCCGGTTCGACTACGCGGGAGATCCGGACAGTGTCGTCATCGACCTGTCCGGATCGCACGTGTGGGACGCGTCCACGGTCGCCGCGCTCGACACGATCGGCGAGAAGTACGCCGCGCGCGGCAAGTCCGTGCGGATCACCGGGCTCAACTCCGCCAGTGCCGCGATGCACGAGCGCCTCACCGGTGAGCTGAGCGGGAGCCACTGACCCGGTCTAGACGAGTTCGTCCACGGCGACCGCGGGCACGGGCGCTGCCGCCCGCCGGCGGCGGACCACCCCGGAGATCGCCACCAGCAGGCCGAGCACCGCGATCCCGGTGACCACGCTCAGCGCCGGGCGCAGCCCGGTGAGCAGGCTCGCCGCCGACGCGTCCGCGCCGCCGTTCGCCGTGAGCACGGCCGTCACCACCGCGAGCCCGATCGCGCCGCCGACCTGCAGCGAGGTGTTGAGCAGGCCACCGGCGAGCCCCTGCTCGTCGTCGCCGATCCCCGTCGTGGCCTGGATGTTGAGCGACGAGAACGCCAGCGTGAAGCCGATGCCGAGCAGGATCATGCTGGGCAGCACCGACCCCGCGTAGCCGGAGTGCTCGTCGACGCGCAGGAACAGCGCGTAGCCCGCGACGTGCGCGACCACCCCGGCGAGGATCGTGCGCGGCGTGCCGACGCGGTCGATCAGCGGCTCGATCCGCGGCGACGCGAACGCGACGATCAGCGCCGCGGGCAGGAATCCGAGCGCGGTCTGCAGCGCCGACCAGCCCAGCACGGACTGCAGGTACAGCATCACCACGAACTGGAACCCGATGTACGCGCCGAAGAACAGCGCGCCGCCGAGGTTCGCCCGCGCCAACGGCCCCGAGCGCAGGATGCCCAGGCGCAGCAACGGGTTCCGGCTGCGCCTCTCGATCAGGACGAACGCTGCCAGCAGGGCCGCGGCGACCACGAACGACACCAGCGTGCGCGGAGCCGCCCAGCCGACCTCGGGCGCTTCGACCACCGCGAACACCAGCAGCAGTGAGCCGGCGGCACCGGTGATCGCCCCGGGCAGGTCGTAGCCGCCGCCCGTGCGCTCGGCCCGGTAGGCCGGGATGAGCCTGCTGCCGAACGCGAGCGCGGCGAGCGCGACCGGCACCGGGAGCAGGAAGGTCCACCGCCAGCCGACCTCGGTCAGCAGGCCGGAGAACACCAGTCCCGCGGAGTACCCGCTCGCGCCGAACACGGCGAAGATGCTGATCGCCCGGTTGCGGGCGGGGCCCTCGTGGAACGTCGTGGTGATGATCGACAGCGCCGCGGGCGCGGTGAACGCCGCCGCGAGGCCCTTGACGAACCGGGTGGCGATGAGCAGCGCGCCGCTGTCGACGAGGCCACCGAGCAGGGACGCGAAGGCGAAGACGGTGACCGCGACGAGGAACACGCGGCGGCGGCCCAGCAGGTCGGCCGCCCGGCCGCCGAGCAGGAGCAGCCCGCCGTAGCCGAGGACGTAGCCGCTGACGACCCATTGCAGCGCGCTCGTCGACAGGCCCAGGTCGGCCCGGATGGCGGGCAGCGCGACGCCGACCATCGACACGTCGAGCGCGTCGAGGCCGACGACGGTGGACACGGTCAGCAGGACGCCCCAGAGGCGGGCGTCCCAGTGGGTGGAGGAGGTGGACAGAGGAGCTGTCGGTCTCATGCGGACGAGACTACATGCACACGCATCTAATGCAAGGGGATTTAATGTGTTTGCATAAGATTCACGTGCATGCTAAGGTGCGATCGTGAGCGACGTAGCCGAACGGGGCCTGGTGCGGCAGTGGCACGACCTGCAGGCGCTCCACGCGGCCGTGTCCGGCGCGCTGGAGGCCCGGCTGCAGGAGCGGCACGGCATCGGCGTCACCGAGTTCGAGGCGCTCGAACAGCTCGCCACGGCCGACCGGAAATGCCGCGGCACCGAACTGACCGAGGTGGTGCACCTCAGCCAGAGCGCGACCTCCCGCCTGGTCGCCCGCATGGAGCGCGAGGGCCTGGTGGAGCGGTCGCTGTGCGAGGACGACCGGCGCGGCGTGTTCGTCAACCTCACCGCCGCCGGTCGCCGCCGCTACGACGAGGCCAAGCCCACGCACCGCGAGGTCCTGGCCGAGGTGCTGGCGCGCGCCTGAGTCGTCAGGTCAGCCGCACGACGACGGAGACCCGGCCCTTCGCGTCCCGCCGGGCCACGGCGTGGCCCATCCGGTCGGCACCGTCCAGTTCGAGCGTGAGCGGCCCCCCGTCGCCGGTGAAGTTGCGCCACCACGACTTCGCGCCGGGCAGGCGCACGCCGATCGTGACGGTGTCGCCGCTGCGGCGGAACCCCACGGGAGTGCTGAAGACCCGTCCCGAGCGCCGCCCGGTGTACGTCACGACGGTGAGGTGCCGCCGGATCCGCGCACCCCAGCACCGCGACGAGCGCAACGCCAGGATGGCGGTGTTGAACCCCCGGACCGCTCGCCGTGCCGGTATTCCCCTGTGCCGCATGTGTCCTCCTTCGCCGGTTACCGTCCGGACAGCGGACGAGCGGGCCGTGGTGTTCCGAAGTGAGGAAGATCGGGTCATGACCTTCTCATTCCTCAGCCACCTCGACTGCTCGCGGACCGGCGAGCGGCTCGACGCCGACGTCGTCCAGGGCACCTCCCCCGCCGGGGCGCCGCTGCTGGCGCGGTACGACCTCGACCGCGTGCGGGAAACCGTGACGCCGCGGGACATCGCGGCGCGTGAGCCGAACCTCTGGCGCTACCACGAGGTCCTGCCGGTCCGCTCCCCAGGGCACGTCGTGACCCTCGGCGAAGGCATGACCCCGCTGCTGCCGATGCCGGGCTACGGCAGGCGCGCCGGAGTGCCCCGGCTGCTGATGAAGGACGAGGGCCTGGTCCCGACCGGTTCGTTCAAGGCCCGCGGCGCCGCGGTGGGCGTGTCACGGGCGGCCGAGCTGGGGGTGCGGGGAATCGCCATGCCCACCAACGGGAACGCGGGCGCGGCCTGGGCGCTGTACGCGGCGCGCGCCGGACTCAAGAACCTCATCGCGATGCCCGCCGACGCCCCGGTGATCACGATGAAGGAGTGCCAGGCCAGCGGCGCGGAGCTGTACCGCGTGGACGGTCTCATCGGCGACGCGGGCAAGCTCGTCGCCGCCGCGGTCGCCGGGCGGGACGGCTACCAGGAGGTGTCCACGCTCAAGGAGCCCTACCGCATCGAGGGCAAGAAGACGATGGGGTACGAGATCGCCGAGCAGCTCGGCTGGCGCGTGCCCGACGTGATCCTGTACCCCACCGGCGGCGGCGTCGGGATCATCGGCATCTTCAAGGCGATCCGGGAGCTGCAGGAGCTGGGCTGGCTGGACGGGAAACTGCCCCGGCTCGTCGCGGTGCAGGCCGCCGGCTGCGCCCCGATCGTCGAGGCGTTCGAGCGCGGCGCGCGGGAGAGCGAGCCGTTCCCCGACGCCCGGACGGTCGCGTTCGGCATCACCGTGCCCAAGGCGCTGGGCGACTTCCTCGTGCTGGACGCGGTCTACACCACCGAAGGCACGGCGATCGCGGTCACCGACGACGAGCTGCTGGCCGCGCAGCGCCGGCTCGCCGAGCTCGACGGCGCTTTCGTCTGTCCCGAGGGCGCCGCCTGTTTCGCCGCCGTGGACCGGTTGCGGGAGTCGGGCCGGCTCGGCGAGGCGGACGAGGTGGTGGTGCTCAACACCGGCGCGGGCATCAAGTATCCGGAGACCGTCGAGGTCGACGCTCCCCTGCTCGCCAAGGACGAGGCGATTCCGAAGCCCGCCGTATAGGTCGTTATACAAGCCGAAGATCGTCATCCTGAGGACGACATTTCACTTGTCATCACAACGACGACTTCTTATACTGGTGGTGCGCGTTGACAGAGAGAACGACGAGGAGGGACAGAAAATGTTGATGCGCACCGACCCGTTCCGCGAACTGGACCGGCTCGCCTCCCAGGTGTTCGGCGCCCCCGGCACCTGGTCGCGCCCGACCTCGATGCCGATGGACGCCTACCGCGCCGGTGACGAGTTCGTGGTGTCCTTCGACCTGCCCGGCCTGACCCCCGACGCCATCGAGCTGGACGTCGAGCGCAACGTGCTGACCGTCAAGGCGGAGCGCCGTCCGGCGCACGAGGGCGATGTCGAGATGCAGGTCTCCGAGCGCCCGCTGGGGGTGTTCTCCCGCCAGCTGTTCCTCGGCGACTCCCTCGACACCGAGCACATCGCCGCCAGCTACGAGGCCGGTGTGCTGACCCTGCGCATCCCGGTCGCGGAGCAGGCCAAGCCGCGCCGGATCTCGATCGAGAGCCGCTCGGACGAGCCGAAGCAGATCGACGCCTGAACCTCGGCGCCCCCTCTGAGACTGTCCACAGCGGACGGCCTCAGAGGGGGCGGGCCTGCTCCAGCAACGCTTCCCCGAGCGCGGCGGCCTCCGCGCGGGACAGGCTCACCCACTCCACGTGCCCGTCGTCGCGGCCGGAGGAGATCCGCACCGCCACCCAGCCGGTGGGCACCTCGGGCAGCTCGGCCCGGCTGACCGTGATCCGCCGTCCGCACCTGGTCGCCAGCGTCTTCCGCCGGCCGCCTCCCGACATCCCGCACCTCCCACTCAGCACCTCCGGGTACCGGGTAGAGCGCGGCGGAAGTGCTGGCTATTCCCTTCCGGACCGCCTGCCCGGTCGCTCCGCCGCGTGCCGCTGCCCGGGGCCGGGACCGCGGCGGGCCGCGAGCGCGTCCGCCACCGCACCGGTCGCGAAGCCGTAGACCGTCTTGTGCAGCAGGTCGACGAGCAGCTCCGAGCGCGGCCACGTCTGCGGTGGCGCACCGACACCGGTGGCGTTCTCCAGGATCTGGTCGGTGCTGAGCCGGACCACGGTGAACATCGCCGACGCGACCGGACCGCGCAGCCCGGCGTTCGCCATCAGCGCGCGGACCCCGCCCACGAGGGCGCCCTGCCCGAAGTGCATGAGCAGCGTGGTCCGCAGCCGGCCGCCGGTCAGCCGCGCGAGCACCGCCCCGGGCACCTGCGAGTCCGGGCGGCCGGTGAACCGCTGCTCGATCTTCTCCGCCACCGTCATCACGGCCGTGCCCGCCGCTCCGGCGACCAGGCCCTGCCACACCGCGCTCCTCAACATGGTCCCCGGGCTACCCCTTCGCGCGGCGGGGAACCCGGTGCGCGTGGGCGGAGTTGAACGCGGCGTGATGATTGTGGCGGACGGCCTCGGTGTCGCGGCCGGAGGCGGATGGTTGTTCCGCGGGCTGGATTTCGCGGTCGGTCAGGGCGGGTGTCTCGTGCTGCGCGGCACGAACGGGTCCGGCAAGTCGACGTTGCTGCACTGTCTCTATGGGATCCGGCCACCGGACGACGGGCAGGTCGCGATCGGCGGCGCGCCCCCGGACGAACGGTCGGTGGCCTTCCGCCGCCGCGTTTCGGTGCTGCTGGACGACTCCGCGCTGTTCGCCGAGCTGACCGCGCGCCAGCACCTGGACCTGCTCGTGCGGTCCTTCCCGGGGCGGATGGCCGATCCGGTCGAGCTGCTGGCGTGGGCAGGTCTGGACCACCGCGCGGACGTGCCCGCGGGGCAGCTGTCCGCGGGCCAGCGCCGGCGGCTGCTGCTGCTCGCGGCCGTGGCCCGCCCGCACGAGGTGCTGCTGCTCGACGAGCCGGAGCAAGCCCTGGACGCCGCCGGACGCCGGTGGGTGACGGAACTGATCCGCGGCAGCCTCACCGAAGGGGCGTCCGTCGTGGTTGCCAGTCACCACCAGCCCTTGGCCGACGGGGTGGCCAGTGCCGTGTTGGAGTTGTCGTGAAGCCGCCGTGCGGCGCCCCTGCCCGGAGGCGCCTCCGCGGTGGCGAGCCACCGGCCGCCGACAGGCACCCCCAGCCCAGCCCTGGAGCTGTCGTGAAGCGCTCCTCCGGGGACCTCGCCGCCTGGGTGCTCGGCGGGGCGCTCGTCGCGGGGTTCCTGAGCATCCCGTTGTCCCACACCGCCGAGCTGCGCGCGCAGCTGCTCGGGACGCATCCGGCGCCGTCGTGGGGCGGCCTCGCCGTCCTGGGGCTGGGCCTGCTCCTGGCCACGCGGTCGGTGCTGCACAAGGGTTTTGCGTGGGCAGACCCGGCGCAACTGACGTGGGCGGACTTCGACGGCTCCCGCCCCGCGCTGCTGCGCCGCCGCCTGCTCCTCGCCTGGCTGGGGCGGTTCGGGGCGGCCGCGTACGTCGTGCTGGCCACCGGGACACTGCTCGGGTTCTCATGGCCCGTGCTGGAAATCACGGCCTTCGCGACCGTCGCCGCGGGGACGCTCGCGGCCGCCGCGCCCGCCGTCCGGTCGGGACGGGCCGAGCTCGTGCGCCGCTACCGGGAACGGCTCGTGCGCCGGACCGCGCTGACGTTCCTCGACGTCCTCGCCCTGCTGCCCGCGGGGCAGCCCGTGCGCTGGCCGGGTGCGCTCGCCGGGCACGCGGTCGTGGCGCGGTTCGCCCTCGCGGTGATCCTGTCCCGGCGCCGGTCGCTGCCTACGGCGGGGCTGCTCGCAGCGGCCGTCGCGCTCGCCCACGCCCTGTTCCCAGCGGTGGATCCCGCCTGGTGGCTGGGCCTCGGCGGCTACTGCGCGGCGCTGCCCTTCGCGTCGGCGCTCGCGGAGCTGACCCGCTCCCCCGGGCTGCGCCGGTGGATCGGCCGCGGCGACCGGGAGGTGCGGGCCACGGCCGCCGCCGTGCTCGTGCTCTTCCTCGCGCTCTGGGAGGGGCTGGCCGTCGCGCTCGGCGTTTCGGTGTCGGCGGCCGGCGTGACGGCGCTGGTGGTGGCCGCGGCGGCGGTGGTCCGCACCGCCACCAGGGCAGGAGTGGACTACGGGAACCTCGGGACCACGGCGGTGGCGGGCATCCTCGTGCCGGCGGGGCTGCTGTGGCAGGTCGGGCACGGGCCCGACCTGCTGGTGGTGTGCCTGGTCCTGCTGCTGGTCTCCGGGATCGCGCTCGCCGTGCCCCTGTCGCTCGGTCTCTCGGCGGCGGCCGTGTTGCGCACCTGACGCCCGTCCGGGAGAACACCGGGCACGCGGCGTGCCCTTACGGACATGTGTCCGTTTCCTCCGTCACCCGGCCGGGTAACTCCGTTTTACACCGATCGAGGGAGATGGAATGAGCGAGAGGACCCGGTTCCGCTTCGTCCCGGCCACCCGTAACAGCTGCCTGCTCTTCCTGCTCGTGGGCGTGCTGCTGCTCGCCTCCGACATCTGGCAGCTGAGCACGCAGGACGCCCGCGTCCCCGTGTTCACGATCATCGCCGCCGTCGCGGCCGTCGCACTGATCGTGCTCGCCGTGGTCGGCCTGGCCGTGCCCCGCCTCCGGGGTCGCTGACGGCTACTGTCGGATCATGGAGTATCGCCAACTGGGCCGTTCCGGGCTGAAGGTCTCCGTGCTCACCATGGGCACGATGACCTTCGGCGGGCGCGGCAACTTCAGCAAGGTCGGCACCACCGGCGTCGAGGACGCGCGGCGGCAGGTGGACCGCTGCCTGGACGCCGGGGTCAACCTCGTCGACACGGCGAACGTGTACTCGGGCGGGGTGTCGGAGGAGATCGTCGGGCAGGTGCTGGCCGGGCGCTGGGACCGCACGCTGATCGCCACCAAGGCGCGGATGCCGATGGGTGACGGGCCGAACGACGCGGGGCTGTCGCGCCATCACCTCGTGCGCGAGTGCGAGGCGAGCCTGCGCCGGCTCGGCACCGACCACATCGACCTGTACCAGCTGCACGAGTGGGACGGCCTCACGCCGCTGGAGGAAACGCTTTCCGCGCTCGACGACCTCGTGCGCGCGGGCAAGGTGCGCTACGTGGGGGCGTCGAACTACTCCGGCTGGCACCTGATGAAGGCGCTCGCCACGGCCGAGAAGCACGGGTTCCCCCGGTTCGTCAGCCAGCAGGTCTACTACTCGCTGCAGGCGCGCGAGGCGGAGTACGAGCTGGTGCCGATCTCGCTGGACCAGGGGCTGGGCATCCTCGTGTGGAGCCCGCTGGCCGGTGGCCTGCTGTCGGGCAAGTACCGGCGCGGCCAGGAGGCGCCGGAGGGTTCGCGGCACCTGACCGACTGGAACGAGCCGCCGGTGCGGGACGAGGACAAGCTCTACGACACCATCGAGGAGCTGGTGTCGATCGCCGGGGCGCACGAGGTGTCCCCGGCGCAGGTCGCGCTCGCCTACCTGCTCGGCAGGCCCGGCGTGACCTCCCTCGTGGTCGGTGCCCGCACCGAGGAGCAGCTCGCGGACAACCTCGGCGCCGCCGGGCTGCGACTGTCCGAAGAGGATCGCAAGCGGCTGGACGCGGTCAGCGCCCCGCCGCTGCTGTACCCGTACTGGCACCAGGCCCGGACGGCGTCGGACCGGCTGGGCCCGGCCGACCTGTCCCTGCTGGGCCCGCACCTGTAGGACTCACGACGCGCCCGCCGCCTCCGCGGCCTCGGCTTCGCGGAACGCGGCGGGCGAGAGTGAGCGCCACACGATCACCGCGCCGATGCCGTGGATCACCGCGCCCAGGAACCACACGCCCCGCAGGCTCCAGTGCGCGGCGACGAGCCCGCCGGCCAGCGCGCCGAGCGGCGTGAGCCCCCACGCGAGCGCGCGGTGGCTCGTCAGCACGCGCCCCAGCAGGGCACGCGGGGTGAACCGCTGGCGGCTCGACTGCGAGCACACGTTCCACACCAGCACCACCGCGGTCGTGAACAGCAGCACGGCACCCACCACCACCGGCCACGGCGGCACGACCGCGATCAGCAGGCTGGTCACCGCCGCCAGGGTCTGGCTGACCCGCATCGACCACGAGTAGCCGAACCGCGCGACGATCCGGTGCACCACGAACGACGACAGGATCCAGCCCGCCGCCAGGCAGGCGAGCAGCGCGCCGTAGCCGACCGGCCCGAGGTGCAGCACCTGCGTCGCGTACAGCACGAGCATCGAGTTGTCCGCGCTCGCCGCGAACGAGCCGAGCGCGACGGTGACCGTGATCGACCGCAGCAGCGGGGTCCGCACGAGGTAACGCAGCCCTTCGCGCAGGTCGCGCAGTGGATGCGCCTGCGACGGCACGACCGGCGCCGAGGGGATTCCGCGGACGAGCAGCAGCGCGAGCGCGGCGGCCACGCACGCCACCCACGCGGGCAGTCCGGCGCCGACGGCGACGAGCCACCCCGTCACCGGCGGCACGACGAACTGCACCACACCCCGGTCGATCAACTGGAGGCGCGTGTTGGCCGCGGTGAGCCGGTCCGGCGGCACGACCTCGGGCACGAGCGCCCCGCTCGCCCCGTCGCCGAGCACCTGCGCGGAGGTGAGCACGAAGGCCACCACCATCAGCAGCGGCAGGCTCAGCAGGTGCGCCGACCCGGTGGTGCCCAGTGCCAGGGTGGCCACGACCTCGATGCCGAACGCCCACGCGAGCACGGTGGTGCGGCGCACGCGGTCGATGAGCACCCCGGCGAAGAGCGAGAACAGCAGCCACGGCGACTGCCCGGCCACGTTGACCCACGACACCTCCCGCGGGTCCGTCGTGATCGACACCGCGAGCAGCGGCAGGACCGCGAGCGTGAGCCCCTCCGCTGTCGACGCCGAGATCGCCACCGCCTGCAGGCGCCGCCAGCCGTCCTTCCCGTTCCCGATCACGAGGGGCCAGTCTGCCGCGCCGCGCCCGCGTTGTCCGCCGGTTTTCCCGCACGTGACAGAGGGCACGTTTGCGCCTCACCCGGGCCGGGAAGTCCTTGATCGTTTGGCCGCATCGCCGGCCGCGTCCCAGGAGGACGGCGCCGGCTCGTCGCGAAAGAAGCTGCCGCCCGTGACCCTCGCTTCCGATCCCCACCTCGACCTCGACTTCGCCCTCGACTGCGGGCTGCGCGCCTACGTCCGTGCCGTCAGCACCGCCGTCGGCACCGGCTGGGAGTCGTGCTCGGTCGACACCGGCACCCCGCTGAGCGCCTACATCGCGCTCGACACCCGGCTGCCCGGTCACCTCGACTGCGACGTCGCGCTGCTGTGGCACGAGGACCGCGGCTGGTCGGCTGTGCTGGAGACGCCGTCGGGCGAGGACCTCACGCTCGCACACCTCGGCGGCTCGGTGGTCGCCGAACCCCGTGCCGTGGCCCGGTTCCTGACGCGCCTGCGGGCGGGCGAGC
Organism: Amycolatopsis bartoniae; assembly: GCF_014191255.1. Classification (GTDB taxonomy): domain Bacteria; phylum Actinomycetota; class Actinomycetes; order Mycobacteriales; family Pseudonocardiaceae; genus Amycolatopsis_E; species Amycolatopsis_E bartoniae. Next base: position 151,506 of record NZ_JACHWH010000010.1, on the reverse strand, counting down.
AGCTCCCGCCGCGCACCCTCGTGCTGACGCGCACCTCCGCCGAGCTGGCCGCCGACCTCGGCCCGTACGTGACGGAGGACGTGTAGCAGCCCCACCCCCGTCCGCTTCCCGGGAGGGCATAGCGCGCCCCGGCGCCGAGGCGCTAAGTTCCGTCATGGGGGACGGCGCCCATTCCGCCGTCCACTGTGGACCTCGGCCCGGCGAGGAGTGGTGTGGCCACCAGAGCGCTGTCGCACGACGAGTGCGTCAAGCTGGTCCGCTCGCCCGAGCGCTACCGGCCCGCGCTCCTGTCGGTCGACGGGCGGGAACCGGTGACGCTGCGGTGTTTCGTGCTCGACAACGGCGACTTCCTGGTGCCCGGCGACCGGGCGCTCGTGCGCGCCGCGGCCGGCCGCACGGTCACCGTCACCGTGACCCACCGGGGCCTGCCCGCGCTCGCGGGCTGGACCGTCACCGGGCTCGGCCTGGCCCGGCCGCTGGTGGCGGCGGACCGGCCCGACCCGCTGCCGCGGATTTCGGGCGGTACGGTCGATTTCGCCGTCGGTGTCCGCGTCGTGATCGCGCGGTTGACGGGCGAGCTGACGCCGGTGCCCGAAAGGTCCGAACCACGTCAGTGAGCGCCCGGCAGGCGCAGCCGCCGCTCCACCACGGCACGCGCGACCTCGGCGAGCGGCCTGCCCCGGCGGTAGGCGTGCGCCCGCAGGCGCACCAGCGCCTCCAGCACCGGCACGCCCAGCTGGACCGAGACCATCCCGGCGGCCTGGTGGACCTCCGCCCGCCACAGCGCCGGGTACGCGTCGAGGAACTCGTCGCCCCCGGACGTCACGGGCAGGTCACCCAGGTCGTCGAGCACCAGCATCAACGCCGTGTCGGCGTACACCACGGCGTCGAGCAGCTCGTCGGTGTCGGGTTCGCCCGGCTCCCCGCGGTGCAGGTCGAGCACTCCCAGCCGTAGCGCGCCCAGCGCCAGCGGCACGCTGTACATCGCGCGCACGCCGTGCCGCGCCGCCTGCGGGGCGAAGGACGGCCAGCGGCGGACGCTGCCGTCCGCGCCGAGGTCCCCGACCACCACGGGCGCGCCGGACTCGGCCGCGTCCACGCCAGGGCCTTCGCCGAGGGTGAGCTGCAGGTCGGTGACGCCACCGGCCTCGGCCCCCGTGGCGTAGACGGGCTCCAGCTTGCCGACCCCGCCGGCCAGCACCAGTCCCGCGCCGCGCAGTGAAAGCGCTTTCACACAGGCGAGGCACGCGTGCCGCGAGGACACGTGCTCGTCCCGTTCCCGCGCGCAGCGCGCCACGGCGGCCCAGACCCGCATCGCCCGGTCGCGATCCACTTCCCGCTCATCCCTTCCGGAACGGGTCTCGCCCGGCCGCGGCGGCGCGGTCGCGGGCGGCCGCCCCCCTCGATCTCGGACCGGGCGTCCATCCTGCCGCAATTGGCGGAACGCCGATAGGGAAGAAAGCCTCTTTCGGTGCCGCGCCGCGTGGGGCACGCGGGGCGTTTCCCCTGGTCTTTCCCGCGGCGTGGTGCGAAGCTGGGCGGTATGGCTGTCGAGGTGCCCTTGTCCGGCGAGGCAGGCCCCTCGCTGCGGGGCACACTCTCCCAGCTGCGGCTGCGGGAGCTGCTCGTCGAGGTCCAGGACCGCGTCGAGCAGCTGGTCGGGGCGCGCGACCAGATGGCCGGGCTCCTTGAGGCCATGCTGGCCGTCGCCAGCGGGCTGGAGCTGGACGCGACGCTGCGCCGGATCGTGCACGCCGCGATCGAGCTGGTGGACTGCCGCTACGGCGCGCTGGGGGTCCTCAACGCCGACGGCGTCGGGCTTGCCGAGTTCGTCTACGAGGGCATCGACGAGGAGACGCGCGCCCAGATCGGCCACCTCCCCGAGGGCCACGGGCTGCTCGGCCTGCTGATCGAGCAGCCCAAGCCGATCCGGATCGCCGACCTGTCGCAGCACCCCGCGTCGTCCGGCTTCCCGGCCCGGCACCCGCCCATGCGGTCGTTCCTCGGCGTGCCGGTCCCGGTGCGAGACAAGGTGTTCGGCAACCTCTACCTCACCGAGAAGGCCGGCGGCCAGCCGTTCACCGAGGACGACGAGGTCGTCGTGCAGGCGCTCGCGGCGGCCGCCGGCATCGCGGTCGAGAACGCCCGGCTGTACGAGGAGGCGCGGCTGCGCCAGCGGTGGCAGGAGGCCACCAGCGAGATCCGCGCGGAGCTGCTCTCCCGCGCGCTGCCCGTGGACGTGCTCGACCTCATCGCGGACCGGACGCTGAAGCTGACCGGCGCCGACTACACGTTCGTCGCGCGGCCGGAGGACCCGGAGCTGCCCGCCGACGAGGTGGCCAACCTGGTGATCACCGTCAGCGTGGGCCTGGACTCCGACGGGCTGCGCGGCCGTCCGATCCCCGTCGACGGCTCCAGCTGCGGCGAGGCGTTCCGCGCCGCGGCCCCGGTCCGGACCCCGCGGCTGCGCTACGCACTGGACCGCGACCTCGACGAGGAGTTCGGGCCCGCGCTCGTGCTCCCGCTGCGCGCGTCCGCCGACACCGTCTCCGGCGTCCTCGTGGCACTGCGTCGGACAGGGGCCGAACCGTTCGCCGAGGACCAGCTGCCCCTGGCCGCGTCTTTCGCCGACCAGGCCGCGCTCGCCCTCCAGCTGGCCGATGACCAGCGCCGCCTCTACGAGCTCGAAGTGCTCGCCGACCGCGACCGCATCGCCCGCGACCTGCACGACCACGTCATCCAGCGGCTGTTCGCGCACGGCCTCGCGCTGCAGAGCACCCGCCTGCGCACCCGCTCCCCCGACATCCAGCAGCGCCTGTCGGAGGCGGTCGACGACGTGCAGAACATCGTCGCCGAGATCCGCACCGCGATCTTCGACCTGCACGGCGGGATGCACGGCACCACCCAGCTGCGGCGGCGGCTGCACGAGATCATCGCCGAGCTGACCGCGGAGTCGCCGCTGCGGTCCACGGTGCGGGTCTCCGGTCCACTCGGCGTCGTCTCGGCGCCGCTCGCCGAACACGCCGAGGCGGTGGTGCGCGAAGCCGTGAGCAACGTCGTCCGGCACGCCCGCGCGCAGACCGTCACGGTCACGATCTCCGTCGCCGACGACCTCGTCATCGACGTCACCGACGACGGCGCCGGCCTGCCCGCGACCGTCGCGCGCAGTGGTCTGCACAACCTCGCCACGCGGGCCGCGCAGGCGGGCGGGACCTTCCACGCCGGCGGTCTCGACACCGGGGGCACGAAGCTCGTGTGGAGCGCCCCGGTGTCCTGACCGGTCAGCGGACCACGGCGACCGGGCAGCCGCTGTGGTGCAGCAGGGCCTGGCTGGTCGAGCCCAGCCCCATGCCGCGCGGCACGTGCCGGCCGCGGGAGCCGACGACGATCAGCTGCGCCTCCTCCGCGCACGCCAGCAGCCCGCGCACCGGCCGGTCCCGCACGACCTCCTGGCGCACCGGCACGTCGGGGTACTTCTCCCGCCACCCGGCCATCCGCTCGGCCAGCAGCCGCCGCTCGTCGTCGGCCACCGCGCCCCAGTCGATGTCGAACGGCAGCGCCGACCAGGTCTCGGCCACCGACAGGTCCACCCACGTGTGCACGGCGACCAGCGGCACCCGCCGGTGCGCGGCCTCCTCGAAGGCGAACGCGACCGCGGTGTCGCCGGCCTCGGACCCGTCGACGCCGACGACCACCGGGCCGTCCTCGGGCGGGGGTTTGCCGGGCAGCCGCCCGCGCACGACAACGACCGGCCCGTGGGCGTGTGCGCAGACGCCGGAGGACACGGAACCGGCCAGCATGCCGCGGAACCCGCCGAGACCGCGCGAACCGAGCACGACCACCAGCGCGTACGCCGACTCCTCGACCAGCTCCGCCGCGGCAGGCCCGACGCGCAGTTCGGTGCGCAGCTTCACCTCGCCGCCGGTGTCGCGCGCCTCGGCCTTCGCCTGCCGCAGCCAGCGGTGTCCCTGCTCGACCAGTGCCTCCAGCAGGCCCGCCTCGGTGCCCGTGTCGGCGTGCGGGCCCAGCGGCGGCAGGGCGCAGGCGTGCAGCAGGTGCAACGGCGCGTGCCGCTGCCCGGCCTCGCGCGCGGCCCACCGGGTCGCGTGCAGCGCGGAGACCGAGCCGTCGACGCCCGCCAGGACCGCCCGCCGTGCCGTTGTGTCCGCCATGCCCTCACCCTCCCGCGCCGCCGGGACGCGGGATAGATGTCCTTGGTCCCCGTTCCGCGGGACCAAACACCGCACCCGCGCCGCGTGGAACCGTTCTACGGTCGGGGAGTCCGGACGACCATCGAGGGAGGGCGACTTGCTCGACCACTACGCCCCGGACGGCGACTTCGGGTTCGCGGAGCACCTGCTGGTGACGGCTCCGCCCGCCGCCACCTACGCGGTGGCGGGCCAGGTGCGCGGAGGTGACCTGCGCTCGCCCGCGCTGCGGGCGCTGACGTGGGCGCGCGGCCTGCCGGTCCGGCTGCGGCCGTATGAGGACGTCCCCGCGTTCGAGGAGATCCTGCTCGGCGCCCGCTGGGTGCTGCTGGGCGAACGCCCGGGAAGGGAGCTGGTGCTCGGCGCCGCCGGCCGGTTCTGGACCCCGACGCCAAGGTGGGACGACGTCACGCGCGACGGGTTCCGCACGTACGCCAGGCCCCGCAGCGGAACGGTCGCGCTCGCGTTCCGCGTGCTGCCGTGCGACCGGGATCAAAGCCTGCTGACCTTCGAGACGCGGCTCACCGTGCGGGACGCGGTGGCCCGCCGCTGGGCGGAGGTGTACTGGCACCGCGTCAAACCCGCGGCCCGCCTCGTCGCGCGGCAGATCCTGCACGCCGTGCACGCCGAAGCGACGAGCGGGGTAGCCCGGCGCTCCCGGTGCCGGGGCTGACCGGCTGAGCGACTGCCTCCCGAGTGGCCAGTGGGTTACTGGCGAGCGGCTGGGCGGTCACCTGCCTGAGTGGCTGCCCGGGCTGACTACGCTGGAAGGATGCCCGGCTGGCTTCAGGCCGTTCTGGTCACCGTGGCCGTGGTGGTCGCGTCGTGGGCCGTGCTGCTCCTGCTCGCCCGCACCCTGCCACCCGGTCTGCCGCGGGAGCTGGCGCGGTTCCTGCCCGACTGCGTGGTCGCCGCGCGGCGGTTGCGCCGCGATCCCCGCGTGCCCCGGCGGGCGAAGGCCGTTATCGGGTTCGCCGCGCTGTGGGTGCTCTCCCCGATCGACCTGATCCCCGAGTTCCTCCCGGTGATCGGCCCGCTCGACGACATCGTCGTGGTCGCGCTCGCCCTCCGCTACGCCGGGCGCCGCGTGCCCCGCGACGTGCTGCTCGCGGCCTGGCCCGGCGACCCGAGGCTGCTGGAACGGCTACTCGGCGCGGAGACCTAGGCCGGGCAGAGGAAATTCACCACCGCCGTACGGAACTCGTCCGGCGCTTCCAGCCACGGGACGTGACCCGCGTGAGGCAGCACCACCCGCGTCGCCGACGGCAGCGCCTCCTGCAACGAGTCCACCGCCCAGCGCGGCCGGATGTCCTGGGCGCCGTCCACGATCAGCGTCGGAACCGCGAGCCCCCGGCAAGCGGTGACCAGCTCGGTTTCCCGCCACACCTGTCGTTCTTCCGCGGTGATCGCCGCATTGCACTCGTAGTTGATCCCGAACCACGGGTCGGCCAGCTGTTCCGCGTAGCCGCGCGCCGTGGCCGGGTCGGCGAAGTCCGCGGACCACTGCAACACCGCGAGTTCCCTGTCCTCGGCCTCGCGGCGCTCCGAGCGCCCGCAACCCCGCTGGTCCCAGCGGATCACCCGCATCCGGGCGGACAGAACCGTTGCGACAGCACCGAACATGTCCCACAGACCCGGGCCGCCGTGACAGAGGATCAGCGGTTTCCCGTGACCGGTGTCGTCCGTCCACAAGCGACACCCGTCCTCCGCCCGGACCGGCTCGGTGTCGTCCACCGGCGTCACTCCAGCGGCGTGCGGTACCGGGCGATGTACCGCTGGCGCGCGGCCTCGTCCTCCTCGGCGGTGGCCTCCTTGCGGACCCGCTTGCCGGTGCCGCGGGGGTAGCCGTGCTTGGCGAGGCGGTTCTCGGCGGCTTCCTCCATGTACACGAACGAGTAGAAGTAGCCCACCAGCGCGGCCATCAGCACGAGCGCGAGCCGCAGCCCGATCGGCGCCGGGAGCAGCAGCCACACCAGCATCAGGGGCCCGACCAGAACCGTCGAGCGCGCCGCGTGCCGCAGCACCCAGGTGCGGGAGGTGGTGTCGTGCAGGACCCATTCGCGGCACCGCTCGGGCAGCCGGCCGCCGAGCGCGTACCAGAGCCACTGCACGGGGTTCGGTCGTTGTCTCACGCTGCCGATAGTAGACTAACTCTTAGCGTGCTAATCAATTGAGCGGAAGTGACGATGGCGACGATCGACCTCGGCGAGGACCCCCTGGCGCTGGACCGGCAGGTGTGCTTCGCGCTGTCGGTGGCCTCCCGCAGCGTGATCGCGATCTACCGCCCGCTGCTGAAGCCGTTCGGGCTGACGCACCCGCAGTACCTGGTGCTGCTCGCGTTGTGGGACAGGGCGCCGCGCACGGTGAAGGACCTGTGCGAGACGCTGCGCGCCGAGCCGGCCACGCTGTCCCCGCTGCTGAAGCGGCTGGAGGCGCTGGGGTACGTCACGCGCGAACGCAACCGCGCCGACGAGCGGGCGCTGGTGGTGGAGCTGACCGACGCCGGCCGGGAGTTCCGCAAGGAGGCGGAGAAGATCCCGTACCGGGTGGTCGAGGAGCTCGGCATGGACGTCGCCGAGCTGGAGCAGCTGCACACCGCACTGGCCCGCGTGATCGCGGCGACCGACCGCTCCTGACGCCCGTTACCTCCGCCCGCCGCCAGCGGCGCGGGACGCGGCCGCCACCGCGCCCCTTACCAGCGGTCGTGGACCTGTGCCCGGATCCGCCGGTCGTACAGGGACCGCACCGCGTCCAGGGTTTCGCCGGGCAGCGGGGCCAGTGCCGCCGCCGAGGCGTTCGCCCTCGCCTGTTCCGGTGAGCGGGCTCCGGGGATGACCGACGTGACGCCGGGTTGCTGGACGATCCACCGCAGCGCCGTCTGCGCGGGGGTCGCCCCCTCCGGCGCCAGCGACGCGAACTCCGCCGCCGCCTCCACACCCGTCGCGAAGTCCACCCCCGAGAACGTCTCGCCCTGGTCGAACGCCTCGCCGTGGCGGTTGAACGTGCGGTGGTCGTTCGCCGCGAAGACCGTGTCCTTCGTGTACCGCCCCGACAGCAGGCCCGACGCCAGCGGCACCCGCGCGATGATCCCGACCCCGGCATCGGCCGCCGCGGGCAACACGCGCTCCAGCGGCTTGAGCCGGAACGGGTTGAGGATGATCTGCACGCTCGCCGTGCCCGGCCGGGCGATCGCCGTCAGCGCCTCGTCGCACGTCTCGACGCTCACGCCGTACGCCGCGATCCGCTTCTCCGCCACCAGGGTGTCCAGCGCGTCGAACACCTCGTCCGACGAGTACACCGCCGTCGGCGGGCAGTGCAGCTGCACGAGGTCCAGGGTGTCGACGCCGAGGTTCGCCCGCGACCGGTCGGTCCACGCGCGGAAGTTGTCCACCGTGTAGTTCGCGGGATCCAGGCTCGCGCGGCGGCCCATCTTCGTGGCCACGAAGATGCCGGGGTTCTCCCGCAGGTACTCCCCGATCACCTGCTCGCTGCGCCCGTCGCCGTACACGTCGGCGGTGTCGAAGAACGTCACCCCGGCCTCGACCGCAGCGTCCAGCACCGCGTGCGCGTCCTCGGTGCTGACGTCTCCCCAGTCCGCGCCGAGCTGCCACGTGCCCAGCCCGATCACCGACACGCTCCGGCCGGTCCGCCCCAGTACCCGCTGCTCCATAAGGGAAAGCCTAGACGACCGCCAGAATGCCCTCCGCCGTCCAGGTCCCCGCCGCACCCGGCCGCGCCGCGAGGTACGCCGCCGCCCGCGCGCGGTCCCAGCCGTGCGCCTCGCACAGCCCGCTCGCCAGCATCCGCAGGTACGGCGCCGACGGGGCGAGCAGCTCGACGTCGGTCCACTCCCACGGCGCGGTGAACGTCAGCAGCGGATGCCCGTCCAGCTCGCCCGCGCACACCAGGGTCTCGTAGCGGCCGGGCCCCAGAGTCGCGCGGCCCGTCGCCAGCGCCGCGGTCAGGTCCAGGTCCGCCCCCGGCTCCCGGTACATCTCCTGCGCCACGACGTCGGAGAACTGCCCCGCCGTGATCAGGTACGCCCGCGCCGCCGCGGTGCCGGGCAGCGCCGGGTCGTAGAACGCCCGGCCGCCGCCCCACGTCAGGGATTCCGTGGCGAAGTAGATGCCACCGGGCAGCTCGCAGCCGAGCGAGCGGAGCGGCCATTCCGGGTTGCGGCAGCCCGGAAACGCGAGCCGGCCGCCGTCCGGCATCCCGCCGGAGAGGTAACAGCCGAACCGCGCGGCGTTCATGTTCGAGCCGTAGCTGACGTACCAGACGAGCACGGTCCCGATTCTGGAGCACACGGCCCGCCGACGCGCCGTCCGTACCATCGGATCATGAGCTTCCCCGTCTCCCCCGCCCGCGCTCCGGGCCTGCTCGGCGTGGGTGGCGTCGTCGCGATCGCCGCCGGGGCGCTGCTCGTGCTGCTGCTGCAGTTCCTGCCGCCCACCAACGAGATCAGCCCGCTGCGCCGCACGATCAGCGAGTACGGCCTGAGCACCAACAAGTGGATCTTCAACCTCGCGCTGGTGCTCGTCGCGCTCGGCTCGGCCGTGCTGTTCGCCGTGCACGCCCTGCGCCGGACGCTGCCGGCGAGCGCGCTGCTGGCCGGTGCGGTGTGGACGGTGAGCCTGCTGGTGATCGTCGCGTTTCCCAAGACGAACTGGGCGGTCGGGCCGAGTGCGGGCGGCACCGTGCACCGCGTCGCGAGCGTCGTCGGGTTCGTGTGCCTGCCCGTCGGCCTGCTGCTGGCGTCCGGCCGCGTCTTCGGTGACGACACCCCCTGGCTGTGGGTCGCGCGTGTCCTCGCGCTCACCTCGCTGGGCTGGTTCGCGTTGATCCTCACCGGCGTCGTGGTCATGCTGTCGGGTGGCGGCCCGTGGTGGACGTTCGTGCCGCTCGGACTCGTGCAGCGGCTGATGGCGCTCACCGACCTGCTCGCGGTCGCGACACTCGCCGTCCCGCTACTACGCTCACCGTGAGTGACTTGGATTACAGAGGTGTTCACCACGGTCCCGGACCGGTAGCTTTCTAAGCGCTCGCTTAGCTCTCACCGTCGAGGAGGAAGCACGTGACCGAATCCCACTCCCGCGTAGCGATCGTCACCGGCGCCGGCCGCGGTATCGGCGCCGCCGTCGCCAGGAGGCTGTCGGCCGACGGGTTCGCCGTGGGCCTGCTGGACCTGGACTCCTCGGCCGTCAAGTCCGGCGCCGAGGACCTCGCCTCGGGCGGTGGCCGCGCCGTCGGGGTCGGCCTCGACGTCAGCAACACCGAGCAGGTCGAGGCGGCCGTCGCGAAGGTCGCCGAGGAGCTCGGGCCGCCGACCGTGCTGGTGAACAACGCCGGCATCACGCGCGACAACCTGATCTTCAAGATGACCGACGAGGACTGGGACTCGGTGCTGAACGTGCACCTGCGCGGCTCGTTCCTCATGACCCGCGCCGTGCAGAAGCACATGACCGCCCAGAAGTGGGGCCGGATCGTGAACCTGTCCAGCACGTCCGCGCTCGGCAACCGCGGCCAGGTCAACTACTCGGCCGCGAAGGCGGGCATGCAGGGCTTCACCAAGACCCTCGCGATCGAGCTGGGCAAGTTCAACGTCACGGCCAACGCGATCGCCCCGGGCTTCATCGCCACGGACATGACCGCGGCCACCGCCGAGCGCCTCGGCATTCCGTTCGAGGACTTCAAGAAGGGCGCGGCGCAGCAGATTCCGGTGCAGCGCGTGGGCACGCCGGACGACATCGCGCACACGGTCTCGTTCCTGGTCAGCGAGGGCGCCGGGTTCGTCTCCGGCCAGGTCATCTACGTCGCCGGCGGACCGAAGGACTGAGGCCATGCGTGTCTTTTCCAGCCTGGACGAGTTCACCGCCGCCGTCGGCGAGCAGCTGGGCACCAGTGAGTGGCACACCGTCACCCAGGACCAGGTCAACACGTTCGCCGACGCCACGGGTGACCACCAGTGGATCCACGTCGACGTCGAGAAGGCGAACCAGGGTCCCTTCGGCGGCCCCATCGCACACGGGTTCCTCACGCTGTCCCTGCTGCCGGTCCTCGGCTCCGAGACCTACCGCGTCGACGGCCTGAAGATGGGCATCAACTACGGCCTGAACAAGGTGCGGTTCCCGCAGCCGGTGAGGGTCGGCGCGAAGGTGCGCGGCAGCGCGGAGCTCGCCGAGGTGACCGACGTGCCGGGCGGCAAGCAGGCCGTGGTCCGGTGGACGGTGGAGATCGACGGCGAGGCCAAGCCCGCGTGCGTGGCCGAGTTCGTCGTGCGCCTGCTCGCCTGAAACCCCGCGGCCCGCTGCCGCTACCGTAGGACATACCGACTGGTCGGTACTTTCAGGCAAGGAGGCCATCCGTGACCCAGCAAGACCCACCGGGCCTGGATCTCGCCCGGTTGCGCGCGCACCTCGACGAGCAGGCGCCCGGCCTGGTCGCGGGACCGCTGACCGGGCAGGTCGTGGAGGGCGGCCGGTCCAACCTGACCTACCTCGTGAGCGATGGCCGCTCCCGCTGGGTGGTCCGCCGCCCGCCGCTGGGTCACGTCCTGCCGACCGCGCACGACATGGCGCGCGAGCACCGGGTGATCAGCGCGCTGCGCGGCACGCCGGTCCCGGTGCCCGCCACCGTCACGCTGTGCCAGGACACCGGTGTCCTCGGCGCGTCGTTCTACGTCATGGCGTTCGTCGACGGCACCCCGTACCGTTCCGCGGCCGAGCTGGAGGTGCTCGGCCCGGAGCGGACGGCCGGCATCGCGAACGCGCTCGTCGACACGCTCGTCGACCTGCACGCGGTGGACCCGGAAGCCGTGGGGCTGGCCGATTTCGGGCGCCCGGAAGGGTTCCTGGAGCGGCAGCTGCGCCGGTGGAAGAAGCAGCTCGACGCCTCGCGCAGCCGGGACATCGAGGGCGTGGACCGGCTGCACGAGCGGCTGGCCCGGCACCTGCCGGCGTCGGGCGCGCCGGCCATCGTGCACGGCGACTACCGGCTGGACAACGTGCTGGTGAACGGCGAGGACCGGATCACGGCGGTGCTGGACTGGGAGATGTCCACGCTCGGCGACCCGCTCACCGACCTCGCCCTGCTGGTCGCGTACGCCGAACGCGGCAAGATCGACCTCAGCATCGTCTCCAACGTCAGCACCGCCCCCGGCTATCCCACCACCGACGAGGTGGTGGCCCGCTACGCCTCCCGGTCCGGCCGGGACATCTCCGCGCTCAACTGGTACGTCGGCTTCGCGTTCTTCAAGCTCGCGGTGATTCTGGAAGGCATCTACTACCGCTTCAGCCAGGGCCAGACCGTCGGCGCCGGTTTCGACCAGATCGGCGAGGCCGTCGGGCCGCTCGTGGCGCTCGGCAACGAAACACTGAAGGACTGACATGGACTTCGCGTTCGACGCACGGACCGAGGAGCTGCGTGTGCGGCTGCTCGATTTCATGGACTCCCACATCTACCCCGCCGAGCCGGTGTTCGAGGAGCAGCTGGCCGAGCGGGAGAACCCGTGGTCACCGCCGCCGGTGGTGGAGGAGCTGAAGGCCGAGGCCCGCCGGCGTGGGTTGTGGAACCTGTTCCTGCCCGGGGAGCACGGCGCGGGGCTGAGCAACGTGCAGTACGCGCCGCTGGCGGAGATCACCGGGCGCAGCCCGCACCTGGCGCCGATCGCGCTCAACTGCGCGGCGCCGGACACCGGGAACATGGAGGTGCTGGCGCAGTTCGGCACCGAAGCCCAGCGCAAGCAGTGGCTGCAGCCGTTGCTGGACGGGCAGATCCGCTCGGCGTTCGCGATGACCGAACCCGACGTGGCCTCCTCCGACGCGCGCAACATCGCCACCAGCATCCGCCGTGACGGCGACTCCTACGTCATCACCGGCCGCAAGTGGTACATCACCGGGGCGATGAACCCGAACTGCACGATCTTCATCGTGATGGGCAAGACCGACCCCGGCGCCGAGCCGCACCGCCAGCAGAGCCAGATCCTGGTGCCACGCGACACCCCCGGGGTGACGGTCAAGCGCGGCATGAAGGTCTTCGGCTACGACGACAGCTCCCACGGCGGGCACGCCGAGGTGATCTTCGACGAGGCCCGCGTGCCGGCGGAGAACCTGCTGGTGGAGGAGGGCGCCGGGTTCGCCATCGCGCAGGCACGGCTGGGGCCGGGCCGGATCCACCACTGCATGCGCTCGATCGGCATCGCCGAGCGCGCGATCGAACTGATGTGCCGGCGCACCCTCTCGCGCAGCACATTCGGCAAGCCGATCGCCGAGCAGGGCGTGGTGCAGGACTGGATCGCCGAATCGCGGGTGAAGATCGAGCAGTTGCGGCTGCTGGTGCTCAAGACCGCCTGGCTGATGGACACCATCGGCAACCGCGGCGCGCACACCGAAATCCAGTCGATCAAGATCGCGACCCCCAAGACCGTCGAGTGGATCCTGGACAAGGCGATCCAGGCCCACGGCGCGGGCGGGCTGTCGCAGGACTTCCCGTTGGCGGAGATGTGGGCGGGCATCCGCACGCTGCGCTTCGCCGACGGGCCCGACGAGGTGCACAAGCGCTCGCTGGCGCACCGTGAGCTGAAGAAGTACCGGGAGGCCCAGTGACGACCGCGGAAGACCTGCGAAGCAGGGTCGCGGAGTTCCTTTCCGCGCACGACCCGAAGACGAGCGACCGGCTGGAGTTCCTGCGGGCGCGCTTCGACGCCGGGCTCGCCTGGGTGCACTACCCCCAGGGCCTGGGCGGGCTCGACGCGCCGCGCGAGCTGCAGACCGTGGTGGAGACCGAGTTCGCGAAGGCCGGGGCGCCGGACAACAACCCGCGCCGCATCGGCATCGGGCTGGGCATGGCGGCGCCGACGATCCTGCGGTTCGGCACCGAGGAACAGAAGCAGCGCTACCTGCGTCCACTGTGGACCGGCGAGGAGGTGTGGTGCCAGCTGTTCTCCGAGCCGGGCGCCGGATCCGACCTCGCCGCGCTCGGCACGCGTGCCGTGCGCGACGGTGACGACTGGGTGGTCAACGGGCAGAAGGTGTGGACGTCGGTCGCGCACATCGCCCGCTTCGCCATCCTCGTCACGCGCACCGACCCGGACGTGCCGAAGCACCAGGGCATGACGTACTTCATCTGCGACATGACCGACCCGGGCGTGGACGTGCGGCCGCTACGGCAGCTCACCGGCGAGGCCGAGTTCAACGAGGTGTTCCTGTCGAACGTGCGGCTGCCCGACGCCAACCGGCTCGGCGCGGTCGGCGAGGGCTGGAAGGTCGCGCAGACCACCCTGATGAACGAGCGCGTCGCGATCGGCGGCAACGCGATGCCGCGCGAGGGCGGCCTGCTCGGCATGGTGGCCAAGACGTGGCGCGAGCACCCCGAGCTGCGCACGCCGGACCTGCACGAGCGGCTGCTGCGGCTGTGGGTGGACTCCGAAGCCGCCCGGCTCGCCGGGCAGCGGCTGCGCCAGCAGCTCGCGGTGGGCGCGCCCGGCCCGGAGGGTTCGGCGATGAAGCTCGCGTTCGCGCGGCTGCAGCAGGCCCTGACGGGGCTGGAGGTGGAGCTGGCCGGTGAGGACGGGCTGCGCTACGACGACTGGACGATGCGCCGCCCCGAGCGCGTCGACATGATCGGCCGCGAGCCCGGCTACCGCTACCTGCGGGCCAAGGGCAACTCCATCGAGGGTGGCACCTCCGAGGTGCTGCGCAACATCATCGCCGAGCGCGTGCTCGGCCTGCCTTCGGAACCCCGCGTCGACAAGGACGTCGCCTGGAAGGACCTGCCGCGGTGAGCGATCTTCTCTACTCCGAGGTCGAGGAGGACCTGCGGGCCAGCGTCCGCGACCTGTTCGGCGACCGCGCGGACGCCGCGTCCGTGCTCCGGCGGACCGAGAGCACCGAGCCCTACGACCTGAAGCTGTGGCGCACGCTGACCGCCGAGCTGGGCACCGCGGGCCTCGCGGTGCCCGAGGAGCTGGGCGGGCAGGGCGCGTCGGCCCGCGAGCTGGCCGTGGTGCTGGAGGAGCTGGGCCGCGCGGTGGTGCCGGTGCCGTTCCTGGGCAGCGCGGTGCTCGCCACGTCGGCGCTGCTCGCCTGCGACACCGGTGAGTCCACTGTGGCCGGTCTGCTGCGCGCGCTCGCGGGCGGGGAACGCACCGGGGCGCTCGCGGTGCCGCTGACCACGTGGCCGGGCGCACCGTTCCCGGAGACGGTGCAGGCGCGTGACGGTGTCCTCAGTGGACGGATCGGCCTGGTCGCGGACGCGTCCGTGGCCGACGTGCTGATCGTGCCGGCGACGGGCCCGGACGGCCCGGAACTGTATGCGGTGCAAGGCGCGCTGGCCGCCGAGACCACGTCGCTCGACCTGACGCGACGGCTCGCGGACGTCACGCTCGACGGCGTGCGCGGGCAGCTGCTGGCCGGTCCGGACCGGGCCGCGGCCGCGCTGGAGCGGGCGCTGCTGACCGGCGCCGGGCTGCTCGCGTCGGAGCAGCTCGGGGTGGCGCAGTGGTGCCTCGACGAGACGGTGGCCTACGTCAAGCAGCGTTACCAGTTCGGCAGGCCGGTCGGCTCGTTCCAGGCGCTCAAGCACCGCCTGGCCGACCTGTACCTGGAGCTGGTCACCGCCCGCGCGGCGGCGCGGCACGCCGCCGACTCGCTGGCGACCGGCGAGGACGTGCCGATCGCCGTGGCGGTGGCGCAGTCGACGTGTGCGGCGGTCGCCGTGCACGCGGCCGAGGAAGCCATCCAGCTGCACGGCGGCATCGGCATGACGTGGGAGCACCCGGCGCACCTGTACCTCAAGCGCGCCAAGAGCGACGAGCTCGCGCTCGGCACGCCGGGACGGCACCGCGCCGCGCTGGCCGCGCTGGTGGACCTGCCGGCCTGACGCCCGGGGCTCCGCCCCTGGCCTTCAGGGACGGAGCCCCGCCAGCAGCAGGTCGGCGTAGTGCTCCCCCACCTCACGCGCCGAGAGCCGCCCGCCGCTGCGGTACCACGCGCCCAGGTGGTGCACCGAGCCGAAGAAGAAGTCCACGACGATGTCGGCGGGCTTGTCGGCGCGGAACTCCCCCGCGCGCTGGCCCTCCTCGACCAGGGCGCGGAACCGCTCGTGGTAGCGGCGCCGCTCGGCCCGCACCGCGCGGCTCTTCTCCGGCGCCAGCAGGTGCACCGACTGCAGGAAGATGGTCATGTCGTCGAGGTTCTCGATCGTGCTGACCACGACGTCCTGCGCGGCCCGGCGCAGCCGCTCGGCCACCGGCGCCTCGGTGGCCGCCACCTTCTCCAGCTGCTCGGTCTGCAGCCGCAGCACGCGGCCGTAGATCTCCGACAGCAGGTCGTCCTTGGAGCCGAAGTAGTGGTACATCGCGCCCTTGGTGACCCCGGCCGCGGCGACGATCTCCTGCACGGACGTGCGGTCGTACCCCTGCTGCGCGAACAGCTTCGTCGCGGCCGCGAGCAGGCGGCGCGGCACCGAGTCCTCGGCGGCGGGGCGGACCATGGATCAAGGCTAGCGCGGCGCACCCGCCCGGCAGGCAGCCGTGGCGGGTTCCGCGCTGGTCACCGGGATCGCCGGGGTCGCCGGAATCACTGCCCGGTCGCCTCTTCCACCTTCCGCTGCAGCTTGTTCATGCCCGCCAGCCAGCGGTCGGTCTGCGTGGCGCGCGCCGCGTAGTAGTCCGCGACCTCCGGGTGCGGCAGGATCAGGAAGCGCCCGTCCGCGAAGGCGTCCATCACGGTGTCGGCCACCTGCCCGGGCTCGATCGCCGTCGCGCCCATGATGAAGTCGCCCGCGGCGCCCGTGCCGGCGAGCATGTTCGTGCGCACGCCCTGCGGGCAGATCGCCTGCACGGTGATCCCCCGGTGCCGGTAGGTGGCGCTCAGCCATTCGGCGAACGCGAGCGCGCCGTGCTTGGTCACCGCGTACGGCGCCGAGCCGAGGATGGTGAGCAGGCCCGCGGCCGACACAGTGGCGAGGAAGTGCCCGCGGCCGCGCTCCAGCCAGTCCGGCAGCAGCAGCTTCGCCGCCCGCACGTGCGCCATCACGTTCACGTCCCACGCCTTCGCCCACACGTCCTCGGGCGTGTCGGCCCCGCCGTGCGGTGCGATCCCCGCGTTGGCGCAGAACAGGTCGATCGCGCCCAGCTCGCCGCGCGCGGCGGTGATCAGCTCCTCGACCCCGGCCTCGGACGCGGCGTCGACCGCGATCGACGCGCCGCCGACCTCCTCGGCCACCTTCGCGGCCGCGTCCCCGTCCAGGTCGGCGACGACGATCCGCGCGCCCTCGGCCGCGAACCGCCGCGCCAGCGCGCCGCCGATCCCGCCGCCGCCTCCGGTGATGACGACGCCCGCACCCCGCAGCTGTGTGGTCACAGGCCACCGCCCAGCGTCACGCCGCCGTCGAGGGTCAGCGTCTGCCCGGTGATCCAGCCCGACTCCTCCGACAGCAGGAACGCCACGGCGCCGGCGATGTCCTCCGGCACGCCGAGCCGCTTGAGGGGGTAGTGCGAGGCCACCTCCTCCTCGCGGCCCTCGTACAGGGCGGTCGCGAACTGCGTCTTCACCACCGCGGGCGCCACGGCGTTCACGCGGATCTTCGGGCCCAGCTCGGCGGCCAGCTCCATGGTGAGCCGGATCAGCGCCGCCTTGCTCACGCCGTACATGCCGATGCCCAGCGAGGCCCGCAGCCCGGCGATGGAAGCCACGTTGACGACGGAGCCGCCGTGCTCGCCCATCCACGCGTCGCGCGCGAGCTTCACCCACGACAGCGGCGCGAGCACGTTCACCGCGAAGATCTTGGCCGCGGCGCCGGGGTCGACGTCGGTGATCGGCCCGAACACCGGGTTGATGCCGGTGTTGTTCACCAGCATGTCGAGCCTGCCGAAGGTCTCGACCGTCTTCGCGACGGCCTCCTGCTGGTGCGCGGCGTCGTCGGCCTTGCCGGGCACGGCGATCGCGACGTCCGGGCCGCCGAGCACGTTGACCGCCTCCGCGAGCGGCTCGGGCTTGCGGGCGGTGATGCACACCTTCGCGCCGCGCTGCACGAGTTCCTGGGCGATGGCGAGACCGATGCCCCGGCTCGCCCCCGTCACGATCGCGACGCGGTCCTTGAGAGAGTTCACTGACGGTCTCCTGTTCCACTCCGGAGCTGGGCTAAGCGCCCGCTTACACTAGGCACGGTCCGATCCTGGAAGGATGCGAGCGTGACCCTGTCCGCCGAACTGTGGCCCGACGTCCAGCCCGACGCCGCGCGCCGGCTCATGCTCGCCGCTGTCGAGTCCTTCGCCGAGCGTGGCTACCACGCCACGACGACCCGCGACATCGCCGCGGCCGCGGGCATGAGCCCCGCCGCGCTGTACGTGCACTTCCCGTCGAAGGCGGCGCTGCTGTTCGCCATCAGCAAGAGCGGGCACGAGCAGACGCTCATCCTCGTCGAAAGCGTGGCCGGGCGCGCCGACAGCCCCCGCCAGCGGATGCGCAGCATCGTCGAGGACTTCGTGGCCTGGCACGCGCGGCGGCACACCGTGGCCCGCGTCGTGCAGTACGAGCTGCAGGCGCTGCCGGAACAGCAGTACGCGGTGGTCGCGGACCTGCGCCGCCGCATCGAGCACCTGGTCCGCGACGTGATCGCCGAGGGCGTGAAGGCGGGCGAGTTCACCGTGACCGACCTGCGCACCGCGGCACGCGCCGTGCTGTCGCTGGGTGTGGACGTGGCGCGCTGGTACAGCGACCGCGCGGGCAAGACGCCGAAGGCGCTGGGCCGTGAGTACGGCGACCTCGTGCTGCGCATGCTCGGCGCCACCGTCTGACCCTCCCGGGAGCACCACCGCCACGCCGCACACCGTACCGCACATACTAAGCGGTCGGTAACCTCTGGTGGCCGCCGTTACCGTAGAGGCATGGACGCCTTCCGCATCGAGATCCCCCAGGACCGGCTCGACGACCTGCACGCCCGCCTCGACCTCACCCGCTGGCCGGACGAGCTGCCGGGCGCGGGCTGGGGCTCCGGCGTGCCGCTGGCCTACCTCCAGGAGCTCGCCCGCTACTGGCGCCACGACTACGACTGGCGCCGGCACGAGCGGCGGCTCAACGAGTTCCCGCAGTTCACGACGGAGATCGACGGGCAGCGCGTGCACTTCCTGCACGTCCGCTCGGCGAAGCCGGACGCGCGGCCGCTGGTGCTGACCCACGGCTGGCCCGGGTCGGTGGTGGAGTTCCTGCGGGTGCTCGAACCGCTGTCGGCGGACTTCCACCTCGTCGTCCCGTCGCTGCCCGGCTACGGCTTCTCCGGCCCGACCACCGAGGCGGGCTGGGACGTGCTGCGCATCGCCCGCGCCTGGGCCGAGCTGATGCGGCGCTTGGGCTACGACCGGTACGCGGCGCACGGCGGGGACTGGGGCGCCCTCGTCACCCGCGAGCTGGGACGCCTCGACGCCGGGCACGTCACCGCGGTGCACCTCACCATGCTGCCCGGCGGCGGCGTCGACGGCGAGGAGCTGACCGAGGACGAACAGCGCCGGCTGGACTCGCGCCGCCGGTACCAGCGGGAGCTGTCCGGCTACTCGGTCCTGCAGTCGCAGCGGCCGCAGACACTGGCCTACGCGCTGCACGACTCCCCCGTCGGCCAGCTCGCGTGGATCGTGGAGAAGTTCCACGACTGGACCGACTCCACGGACGCGCCCGAGGACGCCGTCGACCGCGATCAGCTGCTGACGAACGTGATGGTCTACTGGCTCACCGGCACCGCGGGCTCGTCCGCGCGGCTGTACCAGGAGTCGGCGGCGCACTGGCGGACCCCGCGCGAGCCCTCCCCCGTGCCCACCGGCGTGTCGGTGTTCCCGAAGGACCTCGCGCTGCCGCTGCGCCGCTTCGCCGAGCGCACCGAGAACGTCGTGTGGTGGACCGAGCACGACCGGGGCGGGCACTTCCCGGCGATGGAGCAGCCGGACCTGCTGGTGGCCGACCTGCGGAAGTTCCTGCTCTAGGGTGGGAGTCATGGATCTCGACCCCGCCCGGCTGCTCGCCGTCGCCCGTGAGGAAGCCGTGCTCGGCAAGGACGAGGGCGGTGTGCCGATCGGCGCCGCACTGTTCACAGTGGACGGTGAGCTGCTGGGGCGCGGGCACAACCGCCGCGTGCAGGACGACGACCCGTCGATGCACGCGGAGACCGCCGCCTTCCGCAACGCCGGGCGCCGCCCGCACTACCGCGACACAGTCATGGTCACGACGCTCTCGCCGTGCTGGTACTGCAGCGGCCTGGTGCGGCAGTTCGCGATCCCGCACGTGGTGATCGGCGAGGCGACCACCTTCTCCGGCGGTCACGAGTGGCTGGCGGAGCACGGGGTGGCGATCACGCTGCTCGACGACCCGGCCTGCGTGGCGCTGATGACGGAGTTCATCGCCGAGCGCCCCGAGCTGTGGTTCGAGGACATCGGCACCTCGGACTAGGTGTCGCTCCCGAGGTCCTCGGGCAGCTCCGGCCCGAACTCCGCGAGCCTGGCCTGGACGGTGGGCACCATGGTGTCCGGGAACTCGCGCAGGCCCGGGTGCAGGCGCGGGCTCACGGCCCACAGGAAGTCGATCATCCGGTCCGGCCGGGTCAGCCGCGCCGACGCGTCCGGATCGGCGGCGCCGAACAGGCTGTCCCAGCGCTGACGGATCTCAGGCGTGCCGACGACGTCGAGCCACCGCTGCGCGCTGAGCGCCAGGGTGGCGCCGACCAGGCCCGCGACGGCCGCGCCGTTGGCGGTGGTGAGCGGTTTGCCGGCGCGTTCGAGCTGATCGGCGAACCACATCGGGTTGAGCTTCGGGACGTCCCGGGCTCCGGGCGCCTGAATCGTCTGTTCCGCCCTGCTCCTGCCGAAGATCCCCATCGTCTTCTCACCTTCCGGTACGTGCGCCGTGCCAGCGGCGACCGGGATGTCGCCGGAAGATGATCTAGCGTTACGCCGATCTTGGTTGCGGTTCGGCTACTCAGGCGACCAGCGTCACCGAGAGCACGGCGCGGCCGGCGTCCGTCAGCTCGGCGGTGCGCCCGTCCGGGCCGGCGGCGACATAGCCGCCGTGCGCCAGGGCGTGCGCGGTCATCTGGTCGCAGCACGGCACGCCGTCGATGAACAGGTCCGGCTCGCAGCTGCGGGACAGGACAGCTCGGCCTTCCGCCACGGCTCGCAGCATCGCCAGTGCGCGATGGGACAGGTCGTCGGCCATGGGTATCGCCCCCTCGGACAAAAACTCTTGTTGCTCTAAGTTATCGCGCGCTGCTCCATCAGTGTTAGCGCGCCACGCCCGTTGTTTCGCGTTCATTCGGACGCTCTTCAGCGCTACCCGGTTCCGGCAGGGCCGAACCCAGCACGCGTGCCCACTGTCGGATGATCTTGGCGCGGCGGCGGGTGTCGTCGGAGAGCAGGTTCGCGAGCCCCAGGCCGCGGGCGAGGTCGAGGGTGGCCTGGACCATCTCGCGGACGCCGCCCTGCGTCTCCGCCACGCCGAGCAGTTCCACCGCGACGCGGTGCGCCTCGCGGCCGACGCGGGCCTCCAGCGGCACCAGGACCGCCCGCAGCCCCTCGTCGGTGGACGCGGCGATCCACAGGTGCAGCGCGGCGCGGAACATGGGCCCGGTGTAGAGGTTGAGGAGCATGTCGACGACGGTCTCGATGCGTGACTCGCCCGCCGGCAGCTCCTCCGCCTGTTCCCGCAACTGGGTGACCTGCACCTCACCGAGGTACTCCACGGCCGCGGTCACCAGGTCCTCGCGGGTGCGGAAGTGGTGCTGGGCGGCCCCCCGGGACACCCCCGCGCGCTGCGCGATGACCGCGACGGTGGTCCCGCTCCAGCCCAGCTCGCCGAGGCACTCGACGGCGGCGTCGATCAGCCGCCGCCGCGTCGTGCGGCTGCGCTCCTGCCGGGGCTCGCGCGCGGGGGTGCTCAGTGGTGCCTCCTAATAGGACTTGGGCAGGCCGAGGGTGTGCTGGGCGACGAAGTTGAGCACCATCTCCCTGCTCACCGGGGCGATGCGGCCCACCCGCACGGCCCCGAGCAGCGTACCCAGGCCGTACTCCGAGGCCAGGCCGTTGCCGCCGTGGGCCTGGATCGCCGTGTCCACCGCCTTGATCGCGGCCTCCGCCCCGGCGTACTTCGCCATGTTCGCCGCCTCGCCCGCGCCGAAGTCGTCGCCCCCGTCGTACAGCGCGGCGGCCTTCTGGGTCATCAGGCGCGCCAGCTCCACCTCGATCTTCACCTGCGCGAGCGGGTGCGCGAGCCCCTGGTGGCTGCCGATCGGCGCGCCCCACACGCTGCGCTGCTTCGCGTACTCCACGCCCTTGTCCAGCGCGTACCGGGCGATGCCGGTGGAGAACGACGCGGCCATGATGCGCTCGGGGTTGAGCCCCGCGAACAGTTGCGCCAGCGCGGCGTCCTCGGACCCGACCAGCGCGTCGTAGGGCAGCCGGACGTCGTCGAGGAACAGGCCGAACTGCTTGTCCGCCGAGACGAGGTCCATCTCGATCTGCCGGTACTCGAAGCCGGGTGTCCCGGTCGGCACGACGAACAACGCGGGCTTGAGCTTGCCCGTCTTCGCGTCCTCCGTGCGCCCGACCACCAGCACGGCCTCGGCCTCGTCGACGCCCGAGATGAACACCTTCCGCCCGTTCAGCACCCAGTCCCCGCCGTCGCGGCGAGCGGTGGTGGTGATGCGGTGCGAGTTCGACCCGGCGTCGGGCTCGGTGATGGCGAACGACATCCGCACCTCGCCGGTGGCGAACCGCGGCAGCCACCGGCTCTTCTGCTCGTCGGTGCCGTAGCGGGCGATCACCGTCGCGCAGATCGCCGGGGACACCACCATCAGCAGCATCGGCGTGCCGGCGGCGCAGAGCTCCTCGCACACCGCGGCGAGGTCGCCGATCCCCGCTCCGCCGCCGCCGTACTCCTCGGGCACGGCCACGCCGAGGTAGCCCAGCCGCCCGGCCTCGTCCCACAGCTCGGTGGTGTGCCCGCCGCTGCGGGCGAGCTTCGCGTAGTACTCGTGACCGTAGCTGCGGCCCAGTTCGGCGACGGCCTTGCGCAGTGCCTGCCGCTCCTCGGATTCGGTGAAACTCATTGCGGCTCCTTCACTACGGCCAGCACGGCGCCCACTTCGACCTGTTGCCCCACGGACACGGGCAGCTCCGCGACCACGCCGTCCGACGGCGCGGTGATCCGGTGTTCCATCTTCATCGCTTCCAGCCACAGCAGGGGTTCGCCCGCCGACACGGTGGCGCCCGCCTCGACGGCGATCCGCAGCACGGTGCCCGGCATCGGCGCGACGAGCGAGCCCGCCGCGAGCGCCGAACCCGGTTCGGTGAACCGCGGTACCGGCGTGAGCGACACCGGCCCGACGCACACCAGCCCGGGATACCGGGCGACGGCGAAGTTCCGGTGCACGCCGCCGACGTCGAGTACGACGTGATCCGGCGTGGCCGACACGAGCGTGATGTCCTCGCCCTCGACGCGGCTGTCGGAGTACGCGACCTCGTACTCGGTGTCCCCGGCCGTGTACCGCTTGCGTTGCGGGGCGGAGCGGACGTTGCGCCAGCCGCCGGGAATCCGCTGCCCCACGCGGTTCGCGGCGGCGTCGGCGAAGGCGGCCGCGACCGCGGCGAGCCGCTCGTCGCCCAGCGGCTTCGCGAGCGCTTCCAGCCCGTGGCGGGTGAAGAACGCGGTGTCGATGTCCCCGGCCAGGAACTCCGGGTGCCGCAGGACGTTCACGAGCAGGTCGCGGTTGGTGCGCACGCCGTGGATCTCCGCTCCGGCGAGGGCACCGGCCAGCTTGCGCGCGGCCCCGGCGCGGTCCGGCGCCCAGGCGATGACCTTCGCGAGCATCGGGTCGTAGTGCACGCCGATCACCGACCCGTCGGCGACCCCGCTGTCGACCCGCACGTCCCCGGGCACGGCGAAGTGGTGCAGCGTGCCGGTCTGCGGCTGCCAGTCCGCCGCGGGATCCTCGGCGTACAGGCGCACCTCGATGGCGTGCCCGTTCGGCGCGGGCGGCTCGGGCGGCAGCGGCGTGCCTTCGGCGACGCGGATCTGCCAGGCCACCAGGTCGAGCCCGGCGACCAGCTCGGTGACCGGGTGCTCGACCTGCAGGCGCGTGTTCATCTCCAGGAAGAAGAACTGCCCGTCGTTCGTGGCGAGGAACTCGACGGTGCCCGCGCCGACGTACTCGATGGCCTGCGCGGCCTTGCGGGCTGCGTCGAACAACGCGGCGCGCATCTCGGCGCCGACGAGCGGGGAAGGCGCTTCCTCGATGACCTTCTGGTGCCGCCGCTGGATGGAGCACTCCCGTTCGCCGACCGTCCACACGGTACCGGCCGTGTCGGCGAGCACCTGCACCTCGATGTGCCGCCCGGTCTCCAGGTAACGCTCGCAGAACACCGTCGGGTCACCGAAAGCGGATTCGGCCTCCGCCTGGGCGCTGCGCACGGCGTCCGCCAGCTCACCCAGCTCCCGCACGACACGCATCCCGCGGCCGCCGCCTCCGGCCGAAGCCTTGATCAGCACCGGCAGGTCGGCTTCGGTGACGGCGTCCGGGTCCAATTCGGACAGTACGGGCACCCCGGCGTCGGCCATGATCCGCTTGGCCTCCACTTTGGACCCCATGGCCTCGATCGCGGCGGGCGGCGGGCCGATCCACGTGAGCCCCGCGTCGAGGACGGCACGCGCGAACGCGGCGTTCTCCGACAGGAAGCCGTAGCCCGGGTGCACGGCGTCGGCGCCGGTCGCCTTCGCGGCCTCGACCAGCAGGTCGGCGCGCAGGTAGGTGTCCGACGGCGCGTCGCCCGGCAGCCGGACGGCGGCGTCCGCCTCCCGCACGTGCGGCGAACCGGCGTCGGGGTCGGAGAACACCGCGGCGCGGCCGATGCCCAGCTCGGTGCAGGTGCGGAACACGCGGCGGGCGATCTCGCCCCGGTTCGCGACCAGAATCGTGGTGATCACTCGCGCCTCACATCCGGAAGACGCCGAAGCCCTCGGCGCCCCTGACTGGTCCATTGTGGATGGCGGACAGGCTCAGCCCCAGTACCGTCCTGGTGTCGCGCGGGTCGATGATGCCGTCGTCGTAGAGCATGCCGGACAGGAACATCGGCATCGACTCGGCCTCGATCTGCTGCTCCACCATGGCCCGCATGGCCTTGTCGCCGTCTTCGTCGTAGGCCTGCCCGCGGTTCGCGGCGGCGGCCCGGGCCACGATCGACAGCACCCCGGCCAGCTGCTGCGGCCCCATCACCGCGGACTTCGCGCTGGGCCAGGCGAACAGGAACCGCGGCCCGTACGCCCGGCCGCACATGCCGTAGTGCCCGGCGCCGTAGGAGGCGCCCATGAGCACCGACAGGTGCGGCACCTTCGAGTTGGACACCGCGTTGATCATCATCGCGCCGTGCTTGATGATGCCGCCCTGCTCGTACTCGCGGCCGACCATGTAGCCGGTGGTGTTGTGCAGGAAGATCAGCGGCGTGTCGGACTGGTTGGCCAGCTGGATGAACTGCGTGGCCTTCTGCGACTCCTCGCTGAACAGCACGCCCTGCGCGTTGGCCAGGATGCCGACCGGGTAGCCGTGCAGGCTCGCCCAGCCGGTGACGAGGCTCGGGCCGTACAGCGGTTTGAACTCGTCGAAGTCGGAACCGTCGACGACGCGGGCGATCACCTCGCGCGGGTCGAACGGCACCTTGAGGTCTCCGGGCACGACGCCGAGCAGGTCGGCCGGGTCGTGCAGCGGTTCGTCGTAGTCCGGTTTCGGGGCCGGGCCCTGCTTGTGCCAGTTGAGCCGCTTCACGATGCTGCGCCCGAGCCGGATCGCGTCCTCCTCGTCCTGCGCGAGGTAGTCGGCGAGGCCCGACGTGCGGGCGTGCATCTCGGCGCCGCCGAGGGACTCGTCGTCCGACTCCTCCCCCGTCGCCATCTTCACCAGCGGCGGGCCACCGAGGAACACCTTCGCGCGTTCCTTGACCATCACCACGTAGTCCGACATGCCCGGCAGGTACGCGCCGCCCGCGGTGGAGTTGCCGAACACCAGCGCGATGGTCGGGATGCGCGCGGCCGAGGAGTTCGTGAGGTTGCGGAAGGTCCGCCCGCCCGGGATGAAGATCTCCTTCTGCGTGGGCAGGTCCGCGCCGCCGGATTCGACGAGGTTGATCGTCGGCAACCGGTTCTCCGCGGCGATCTCCGCGGCCCGCAGGCCCTTCTTGAGGCTGGACGGGTTGCTCGCGCCGCCCTTCACGGTCGGATCGTTGGCGACGATCATGCACTCGACGCCCTCGACCGTGCCGATGCCGGTGACCACGCTGCCGCCGACGTGGTAGTCGGTGCCCCACGCGGCGAGCGGGGACAGCTCCAGGAACGGCGAGTCCTCGTCCAGCAGCAGCTCGATCCGTTCGCGGGCGAGCAGCTTCCCGCGTTTGCGGTGGCGCGCCACGTATTTCTCGCCGCCGCCCGCGATGGCCTTGGCGTGCTCCGTCTCCAGTTCGGCGAGCTTGGCCAGCATCGCCTCACGGTTCGCCGCGAACTCCTCGCTCGCGGTGTCCACTCCTGACCTGATGACGCTCAAGCGGTGTACCCCAATCGTTTCGCGGCCAGTCCGGTGAGGATCTCGTTGGTGCCGCCGCCGATGCCGAGGATGCGGACGTCGCGGTAGTGCCGCTCCACTTCGGACTCGCGCATGTAGCCCAGACCGCCGTGCAGCTGCACCGCCTCGTTCACGACCCACTCCGCGGCCTCGACGGCGCTGTTCTTGGCGAAGCACGCCTCGGCGATGACCTCCTCGCCCGCGACGTACCGTTCCGCGACGTGTCGCGTGTAGACCCGCGCGAGGTCGGTGCGGCGCGCCATGTCGGTGACCTTGTGCTGCACGACCTGCCGGGAGATCAGCGGGCGCCCGAAGGTCTCCCGCAGGCGGCACCACCCGAGCGTGAGGTCCAGCGCCCGCTGCGCGGTCGCGTAGGCCTGCACGGCGAGCGACAGGCGTTCGACGACGAACTGCGTGGCGATCTGGATGAACCCGGTGTTCTCCTCGCCCACCAGGTTCGCCACCGGCACCCGGACGTCCACATAGGACAGTTCGGCGGTGTCGGAGCAGTGCCAGCCCATCTTCTCCAGCTTGCGGGTCACGGTGAACCCGGGTGTGCCGCGCTCGACCACCAGCAGCGAGATGCCGTGGGCGCCGGGGCCGCCCGTGCGTACGGCGGTGGTCACGAAGTCCGCGCGGCATCCGGAGGTGATGAAGGTCTTCGCCCCGTTCACGACGTAGTGATCGCCCTCCCGCCGAGCGGTCGTGCGGATTCCGGCGACGTCGGAACCACCGTCGGGCTCGGTGATCGCGAGCGAGCCGATCAGCTCACCGTCGAGCGTCGGGCGCACCCACCGGTCGAGCTGCTCCCGGTTTCCGGCGGCGACCAGGTGCGGCAGCGCGATCCCGTTGGTCAGCAGAGACGCGACGAGCCCGCCCGAGCCGCCCGCGTACAGGATCTCCTCGGCCACGACGAGCGCGTCGAGGTAGTTCCCGCCACCACCGCCGGCTTCCTCCGGAAAGGACACTCCGAGCAGGCCGATCTTCCCGGCCTTGCGGTGCAGCTCGCGCGGCAGCTCACCGGCGCGCTCCCACTCGTCGAGGTGCGGCAGCACCTCCGCCTCGACGAACCGGCGGACGGTCTTGCGCAGTTCCGCGCGTTCCGGGGTGTCGATCACGCCGGCACCTCCGCGTGCCGCGCCCGCAGCCATTCGCCGAGCGCCTTGGCCTGCGGGTCGAACCTCGCCTGCGAGGCGACGCCTTCGCCCAGCAGCCCGGAAACCACGAAGTTGAGCGCCCGCAGGTTCGGCAGCGCGTACCGCCGCACCTCAAGCGACGCGGTCTCCGGCAGCAGCCGCTGGAACTCCGCCACGGTGAGGGCGTGAGCGAGCCAGCGCCACTGTTCGTCGGTCCGCACCCAGACGCCCAGGTTCGCGTCGCCACCCTTGTCGCCACTGCGGGCGCCGAGCACGGTGCCCAGCGGCGCTGTCCTCGTTGCCCCGGTGTACGGCTCCGGCAGCGTTGGCTCCTCCACTTCGGACAGTGGCTTTGTCTCGTCAGCGTGCGGTACGGAACCCCTTGTCCCGTCGGGCAGTACTGCGATGTGGTCCACTTCGGAGGCATCCACATAGGACGCCGTGTAGATTCCGTATGGTGAGGCGTCGGACGGCGGCGCGGTGACGTGGAACCCGGGGTAGCTGGCGAGCGCCAGCTCGATCGCCGCGCCGCTGAAAGCCCGGCCCGCCACCTTCGGGTCGCCGTCCTTGACCGCGCAGTGCAGCAGTGCGCTGGCCTCCTGCTCGGTCCCGGCGTCCGCACGGTCGGTCCGCGCCAGCGTCCAGCGGATCTCCGCGGGCGGCCGGTCCTTGAGCGCCGTTTCCAGCTGTTCCCGCACCAGCGCGGCCTTGGCGTCGATGTCCAGCCCGGTGAGCACGAAGGTCGTCTCGTTGCGGAAGCCGCCGAGGGAGTTCAGGCACACCTTGAGGGTGGGCGGTGGCGGTTCGCCCTTCGCACCGCTGATGCGCACGCGGTCCGGGCCGTCCTGCTCGACGCCGATGGTGTCGAAGCGGGCCGTGACGTCCGGCCCGGCGTAGCGCGGACCCGCGATCTCGTACAGCAGCTGCGCGGTGACGGTGCCGACCGTGACCGTTCCCCCGGTGCCCGGGTGCTTGGTGATGACGCTGGACCCGTCGGCCTCGACCTCCGCGATCGGGAAGCCGGGCGTGCCCAGGTCGTGCTCGGTGAAGAACGCGTAGTTGCCGCCGGTGGCCTGCGCGCCGCACTCGATGACGTGCCCGGCCACCACGGCGCCGGCGAGCCGGTCGTAGTCGTCGCGGCGCCAGCCGTAGTG
Organism: Amycolatopsis bartoniae; assembly: GCF_014191255.1. Classification (GTDB taxonomy): domain Bacteria; phylum Actinomycetota; class Actinomycetes; order Mycobacteriales; family Pseudonocardiaceae; genus Amycolatopsis_E; species Amycolatopsis_E bartoniae. The sequence goes on along the minus strand of NZ_JACHWH010000010.1, from coordinate 123,423 downwards.
CGCGGCGGCGGGCCCGACGACCAGCGACGCGTCGGTGACCCGCCCGGTCACCACCACGTCCGCGCCCGCGTTCAGGCACTCGACGATGCCCCAGGCGCCGAGATAGGCATTGGCAGTCAAGGGCTTTCCGAGCCCGAGCCGTTCGGCGGACGGCAGCAGCTCGTCGCCCTCGACGTGCGCCACCGCGACGTCGAGACCGAGCTTGCCGGCCAGCTCCCGGATCGCGTCCGCCAGCCCGGCCGGGTTGAGCCCGCCCGCGTTGGTGACGATCCGGACGCCCTTTTCCCGGGCCAGGCCGAGGTTTTCCTCCAGCTGGCGCAGGAAGGTCCTGGCGTAGCCGCGGTTGGCGTCCTTCAGCCGGTCACGGCCGAGGATCAGCATGGTCAGCTCGGCGAGGTAGTCGCCGGTCAGGAAGTCGAGCGGGCCGCCGGTGAGCATCTCGCGGACCGCCGAGAAGCGGTCGCCGTAGAAGCCCGACGCGTTGCCGATGCGCAGGGTCATGCGAACTGCCCCGCCTTCCGGCCGCTTCCGGGCGGTCCCGCGAAGGCCTGGGCGATCTCCAGCCACTTCACCGCGTCGGCACCGGTGGCCCGCACGTCGGTGTCGGCGGGATGGCGGCGCTGCGTGACCACGAGGCAGAAGCCGGCCGCGCTGCCCGTGACGCGCTGCTCGGCGTCCTCCGGTCCGTATGTCCACAGTGTACCGTCCGGTGCCCGCAGCTCGACCCGGAACTCGGCCTGCGGCGGCGCGAGCGAGTGCACCGCGAACGCGAAGTCCCTGGTGCGGACACCGAACCGGGCGATGTGCCGGATCCGGTCGGTCGGCTCGTGCGGGAGACCGAGAGCGTCGTAGACGTCCTGCGCGTGCGCCCAGGTTTCCATCAACCGCGCCGTCGCCATCGACGCCGCACTCATCGGCGGGCCGTACCACGGGAACTTCGTGCCCGGCGGCGCCGAGCCGAGCGCGGCGGAAAGCGCTTCCCGGCCGGTGCGCCACTCCCGCAACAGCTCGTCGCGAGGCTTGGCCGCCTCGTCGGCCGCCGCGGCGTCGATGTAACCCTCGCCGCCCGCCAGCGCCCGCTTGACCTCCTCGCCGAAGTCGTCCGGAGTCCGCACCGCCAGCAGCGCCTTCGCGTCGGTCCACGCGAGGTGCCCGATCTGATGGGCGATCGTCCAGCCCTCGGCCGGGGTCGGCGTGGCCCAGTCGGCCTCCGCCACGACGTCGTCGAGCGCCTGGCTCTCGGCCGCCAGGTCATCCAGGATCGGTCGCAGGTCCACCACCGCATTCGCCTCCTCGCGCCTGCGAGGAGCCTGGCACCGGCGGCCGGAAAAATCAAGCACGCTTGATTGTTTTGCTCGCCGATGAGCTAGCACGACTCGCCGACACGCCCGCATATTGGGGTCCATGCGGAGCGATACCCCTAGATGTAGTCTCTGGATCACCGGCGCCCCCGAGCTGGCGGCCCGGTGAAGCCTTGTCCTCCAGCACGTCGTCCGCCGGGCGGCGTGCCGATCCCCCGCGCCCTTTTTTGGAGTGATGCATGTCTGTGGAGACCACCTCACGGCCGGTGCGCGCCGCCGTGCAGGTCATCCGCCGCGACGCCACCGTGTCGCCCTTCGACGCGAACAAGATCTCGGTCGCCCTGACCAAGGCCTTCCTCGCGGTCGAAGGCGACGGCGCCGCGGCGTCCTCGCGCGTCCACCACGTCGTGGCCGAGCTGACGACGCAGGTCGAGACGTCGCTGCTGCGCTACGCCGGACCCGAGCCCGCGCTGCACGTCGAGCAGATCCAGGACCAGGTCGAGCTCGCGCTGATGCGCGGCGGGCACCACAAGGTCGCCCGCGCGTACGTCCTCTACCGCGAGGAGCGGGCGAAGGCCCGCGAGAAGCCCGCGGTCCAGGACGCGGCCGAGCACGTCGACTGGGCGCGCGTCGAGCACGTCGTCGCCGAGGCGGTGGCCGGGATCGACGACGTGTCGGCGGAGCCGGTGCTGGCCGAGACACGCCGCAACCTCTACGACGGGATCACCGCGGAAGAGCTGGCGACGGCGCAGATCCTGGCCGCCCGCACGCTGGTGGAGCGGGAGCCGAACTACTCGTACGTCACGGCCCGCCTGCTGCTGGACAAGCTGCGCGGCGAGGCGCTCACGTACCTGGCGGGCGAGCCCCGGCTGGCCGGCCACGACGAGCTGAACTACCCCGGCTACTTCCGCGACTACCTGGCGCGCGCGATCGAGCTGGAGCTGGTGGACCCCGAGTTGGCGAAGTTCAACCTCAAGAAGATCACGGCGGCGATCCGCCCGGAGCGCGACCTCGACTTCGGCTTCCTGGGCCTGCAGACGCTGTACGACCGATACTTCCTGCACCACGACGGCACGCGGTTCGAGCTGCCACAGGCGTTCTTCATGCGGGTGGCGATGGGCCTGGCGCTGCGCGAGCAGGACCGGGAAAGGCGCGCGATAGAGTTCTATGAGCTGCTCTCGTCATTCGACTTCATGGCCTCGACGCCGACGCTGTTCAACTCCGGCACCACGCGCCCGCAGCTGTCCTCCTGCTTCCTGACCACGGTCGACGACGAGCTGGACTCGATCTTCCAGTCCTACAAGAACAACGCCCTGCTGGCGAAGTACTCGGGCGGCCTGGGCAACGACTGGACCCCGGTCCGCGGCCTCGGCGCGCACATCAAGGGCACGAACGGCAAGTCCCAGGGGGTGGTGCCGTTCCTGAAGATCGCGAACGACACCGCGGTGGCGGTGAACCAGGGCGGGAAACGCAAGGGCGCCGCCTGCGCGTACCTGGAGACCTGGCACATCGACGTCGAGGAGTTCCTCGACCTGCGCAAGAACACCGGCGACGACCGGCGCCGCACGCACGACATGAACACCGCCAACTGGGTGCCCGACGAGTTCCTCCGCCGCGTCGAGGCCGACGCCCCGTGGACCCTCTTCTCCCCCGACGAGACGCCCGACCTGCACGACCTCTACGGCACCGCGTTCGCCGAGCGCTACCGCGAGTACGAGGCCGCCGCCGACCGCGGGGAGATCAAGGTGTTCCGCCGGGTGCGCGCGGTGGAGCTGTGGCGCCGCATGCTGACGATGTTGTTCGAGACCGGCCACCCGTGGATCACCTTCAAGGACCCGTGCAACCTGCGCTCCCCGCAGCAGCACGCGGGCGTGGTCCACTCCTCGAACCTGTGCACCGAGATCACGCTCAACACCAGCACCGGGGAGGTCGCCGTCTGCAACCTCGGGTCCGTGAACCTGCTCCGGCACGTCACGCCGGACGGCCTGGACACCGCGAAGCTGGAACGCACCGTCCGCACCGCGGTCCGGATGCTCGACAACGTCATCGACATCAACTTCTACACCATCCCCGAGGCGCGCCGCTCCAACCTGCGCCACCGCCCGATCGGCCTGGGCCTCATGGGCTTCCAGGACGCGTTGTTCGAGCTCGGGCTCCCGGTCGCGAGCCCGGAAGCCGTCGAGTTCGCCGACCGCAGCATGGAACACCTGAGCTACTACGCTATCTCCGCGTCTTCGGACCTCGCCGCCGAGCGCGGCCGGTACGAGTCCTTCGACGGTTCCCTGTGGAGCCAGGGCATCCTGCCGATCGACTCCCTGCGCCTGCTCGCCGCGGCCCGCCAGGGCGACTCGCTCGACGTCGACTACTCGTCCACAATGGACTGGGATGCGCTGCGGGAACGGGTGCGCATCAACGGGATGCGCAACTCCAACGTCATGGCGATCGCCCCCACCGCGACCATCTCCAACATCTGCGGCGTCGGCCAGTCGATCGAACCGCAGTTCCAGAACCTGTACGTCAAGTCCAACATGTCCGGCGACTTCACCGTCGTCAACCCGCACCTGGTGCGCGACCTCAAGGCCCGCGGCCTGTGGGACGAGGCGATGGTCTCGGACCTGAAGTACTTCGACGGCAGCCTCGGACAGATCGACCGCGTACCCGGGGACCTCAAGCGCCGCTACGCCACCGCGTTCGAGATCGACCCGAAGTGGCTCGTGGACGCGGCGTCGCGGCGGCAGAAGTGGATCGACCAGGCCCAGTCGCTCAACCTGTACGTGGACGCGCCCAGCGGCCGCAAGCTCGACGAGCTCTACCGCTACGCCTGGCACAAGGGCCTCAAGACCACCTACTACCTGCGCGCCCGCGCCGCCACCAGCGTGGAGAAGAGCACCCTGCGCGGCACCGACGGCAAGCTCAACGCCGTCCCGGCCGTTCCGGTCGCCGCACCGGAACCGGCCGCCTGCCGCATCGACGACCCCGACTGCGAGGCCTGCCAGTGACCAGCGTGAGCCCCCTGATCGACAGCGGCGCCGCCCGCGTGAGCATCGACGACAAGGCGATGCTCAACGCCCGCGCGGACGTCAACCAGCTGCTGCCGCTGAAGTACCACTGGGCGTGGGAGAAGTACCTCGCCGGCTGCAGCAACTCCTGGATGCCCACCGAGGTCTCGATGCAGGCCGACCTCGCGCTGTGGAAGTCCCCCGGCGGCCTGACCGAGGACGAACGCGCGATGCTCAAGCGGAACCTCGGGTTCTTCGCGACAGCCGAATCGCTGGTGGCCAACAATCTCGTGCTCGCGGTCTACCGGCGCATCACCAACCCCGAGTGCCGCCAGTACCTGCTGCGCCAGGCGTTCGAGGAAGCCGTGCACACGCACACCTTCCAGTACATCTGCGAAAGCCTCGGCCTCGTCGAGGGCGAGCTGTTCAACATGTACCGGGAGGTCCCGTCGATCACCGCGAAGGACGCGTGGGCGCTGAAGTACACGCAGAACCTGGAAACCGGCGCGACCGACGACCAGGACTTCCTGCGTGACCTCGTGGCGTTCTACGTCGTGTTCGAGGGCATGTGGTTCTACACCGGGTTCGCGCAGATCCTCTCGCTCGGGCGGCGCAACAAGATGGTGGGCATCGCCGAGCAGTACCAGTACATCCTGCGCGACGAGTCGATCCACCTGAACTTCGGCATCGACTGCATCAACCAGATCAAGATCGAGAACCCGCACCTGTGGACGCCGGAGTTCCAGGCCGAGGTCCGCGGGATGCTCGTCGAGGCGTGCGAGCTGGAGGTCGCCTACGCCCGTGACACCATGCCGCGCGGGATGCTGGGGCTCTCGGCCGCGCAGTGCGAGCAGTACATGCACTTCATCACCGACCGGCGCGCCCAGCAGATCGGGCTCGCCCCGATCTTCGGGGAGACCGGCAACCCCTTCCCCTGGATGTCGGAAGCCATGGACCTGAAGAAGGAGAAGAACTTCTTCGAGACCCGGGTGACGGAGTACCAGACCGGCGGCTCGCTCGACTGGGACTGACAACGGGGCTTGCCAGTTGGGGCGAGGGGCGGCAACCTGGGATCAGCTCGACACGTGCAAGGAGGCATCGTGACGATCCGCGACCGGGTTCCGCCCCTCACCTCGCTCCCGCTGCCCGCGGCCGTCGACCGGCGGCTGCTGGGCAAGCGGTGGCCCGTCAAGGAGCTCGCCTCGCCGCCGCCCGGCAGCGGGCTGGCCCCGGTGCTCGGCGACGACGGGCCACCGCTCATCGGGCACACCTTCGACTCGATGCGGTTCGGCGTGGACTTCGCGCTGCAGCGGTACGAGACGTTCGGGCCGGTGTCGTGGATGGGCTCGCTCGGCACGCGGTTCGTCGTGCTCGGCGGGCCGGAGGCGACGCAGTTCGCGCTGGTGAACAAGGACAAGGTGTTCTCGCAGGAGGGCTGGCACTTCCTCATCGAGCGGTTCTTCCACCGCGGGCTGATGCTGCTGGACTTCGAGGAGCACCACCTGCACCGGCGGATCATGCAGGAGGCGTTCACGCGGGACCGGCTGGCCAGCTACGCGCGGCAGTGGGGCCCGGCGCTGCGCGAGGGCGTCGGCAGCTGGGGCGCCAGCGGGAGGCCCCGGCTGTACTGGGCGCTCAAGCGGCTGACGCTCGACGTCGCGACGCGCGTGTTCATGGGCATGCCGAGCGGCGACAACGCGGCGCGGATCAACCGGGCGTTCGTGGACTCGGTCCGTGCGGCGACGGCCCTCGTGCGCTTCCCGGTGCCCGGCGGGCGCTGGGCGGCGGGGCTCGCGGGCCGCCGCACGCTGGAGCAGTACTTCTCGGAGAACCTGCCCGCGAAACGCCGTTCCCGCGGGGACGACCTGTTCTCCGCGCTGTGCCACGCGACGGGCGAGGACGGCGAGCAGTTCAGCGACGAGGACGTCGTCAACCACATGATCTTCCTGATGATGGCCGCCCACGACACGACGACGATCACCAGCACGGCGGCGGCCTACCACCTGGCGAAGCACCCCGAGTGGCAGGAACGGGCGCGTGCGGAGTCCCTGGCGCTGGGCGACGACCTGCCGGACCTCGCGGCGCTCGACGAGCTGAAGACGCTGGACCTGGTGATCAAGGAGTCCCTGCGGCTCACGGCGCCGGTCCCGTCACTGCCGCGCAAGGCGCTGCGGGACGTCGCGGTGCTGGGCCACTACGTCCCGGCGGGCACGCTCGTGAGCGTTTCGCCCAACACCAACCACTTCTCGCCCGACCACTGGACCAACCCGCACGAGTTCGACCCGGAGCGCTTCGCCGAGGGCCGCCGGGAGGACCGCTCGCACCGCTACGCGTGGATGCCCTTCGGCGGCGGCGCGCACAAGTGCATCGGCCTGCACTTCGGGACGTTCGAGGTGAAGGCCGTGCTGCACGAGCTGCTGCGCGCGTACCGCTGGTCGGTCCCGGAGCAGTACCGGATGCGGTGGGACTACGTCTCCCTGCCCGTTCCGGTGGACGGGTTGCCGGTGACGTTGGAGCGACGCTGACCGCTCGTTTCGCAGTGGGTCGCTCGATGTGGGCCGGGCGTGGCCGCCCTCCTTGCCCGGCCCACCCCCGCCCCTCGCCGTTGAGTGTTCGACGGTTGCCTCGCCGCCTCAAGGGCGCCTTCGGCGTCGCTTCGCGATCGCTGCGCGACCCTTGACCCGCCGAGTCAACCGCCAAGTGCAGCTGGGGACGAGGGGCGGGGGAGATCCGGGCGGTGGTCCTGGCCCTTCTGGTGCATTGCCGCGTTCCTGCCTTCTCGACCTGCCCTGCTCTACACCGCGGTGGGGCGGATCATCACGCGAAGTGACCACATCTACACTGATCATCACTCGTTCAGCCGGTAGACAGTGCCGACGGCAGGTGATGGCGTGGCATCACTCAGGGCCGGAGGAGGTCCGGTGCGGGCGCTGCGGCGTGCGCACTGCGGCTGACCTGGCCTTTGTCCGTTCAACAAGAGGTGAAGCGTGCCGGAACCTGGTGGGGCGCCAGGCTTGGGAGAAGCCGTCCGACGGTGGGCGGCGCAGCTCGCTCACACGGATGGGGTAGGTCTTTCCGCCGACCGGCTGGAGGAGCTGCTGCACGACGTCGTCCGCGACGTGGTGCAGCCGGTCGAGGCGGCGCGGGAGGCGGCCATCCGGCGGTTCAGCGCGCTCTACTCCACCTCGCCGATGGGCATCGCGCTCGCCGACCCCGCCGGACAGATCGTCGAGGTGAACGCGGCGCTCGGCGCGCTCCTCGGCTACAAGCCCGAAGAGCTGCTCGGCCGGCACCTCACGGAGCTCGGGTTCTCCCGCCGGGACGTCGAAGGCCTGCGCAACGGCCTCGAAGAGCTCGAAGAGACCGACTCCGAGCAGCACCGCGAACGCCTCCAGCTGATCCACGCCGACGATGCGGGCACCTGGGCCGACGTCACGCTCACCACGCTGCCCGGCGACCGCCCGGGCTCGACGTTCCCCGTGCTGATGGTGCTGGACGCCGGTGAGGTCCACTCCCTGCAGGAGACCCTGCGCCACCAGAGCGTGCACGACGCGCTCACCGGCCTGTCCAACGGCTCCCGCTTCAACACGCTGCTGGAATCCGCGCTCAGCCCGTCCGCCCGCGACCAGATCGCCATGGTGTACCTGGACATCGACGGGTTCAAGGTCATCAACGACGGGCTCGGCGCCGGCGTGGGCGACCAGGTCCTGCGCGGCATCGCCCGCAAGCTCAAGGAGGTCTTCGCCGGCCCGGACACGCTCGTCGCCCGGCTCTCCGGCGACGGGTTCGGCATTCTGTTGCGCGGCAAGCTGAACCCGAGCGACGTGATCGGGCTCGTCGAGCAGGCGCTGGAGGAGCTCGGCGAGCCGATCTACATCGGCGACCACGGGATCGGCGTGAGCGCCAGCGTCGGCATCGTCGTGCGCGACGTCGGCGACGGCGGGCCCGAGGACCTGCAGCGCGCCGCCGAGATCGCCCTGCACCGGGCGAAGGAGGCGGGCAAGGCGCAGTGGATGCTGTTCGACCCCGAGCTCGACGCCCGCGACCGCGCCCGGTACCGGCTCGGTGCGGAGATCGCCGGTGCCCTGGAGAACGGCGAGTTCTCGCTCATCTACCAGCCGACGGTCAAGCTCGCCGACCACGGCGAGCTGGCCGCCGTCAACGCCGGGCTGCGCTGGCACCACCGCCAGCTGGGCGAGCTGGACTCCAGCGAGTTCTACCCGCTCGCCGACACCACCGGCATGACGATCCCGCTCGGCAAGTGGCTGCTGACCCAGTCGCTCGCGGCCGCGGCCCGCTGGCGGGAGCGCTACGGCGACGCGGCCCCTGACGTCTGCGTCCGACTACCGCGGCGGCTCGCGATCGACCCCGACCTGGTGCGGCTGGTCAAGGACCAGCTCGACGAGCACCACCTGCCCGCGAAAACGCTGCGGCTGTGCACGGACAGCGGGTCCCTGCTCGACCCGCGCGGCGAGGTGCTGGAGTCGCTGTCGGTGCTCTCGGACCTCGGCGCGAAACTGGTGCTGACGGTGAGCGGGTCGGCCGACCTGGAGCTGATCCCGAAGCACGAGCTGAAGGTGGAGCACGCCGTGCTCAGCGGCCCGGTGGTGGACGCGCTCGCGGACGGCGAGGACGAGATCGCCGCGCGGACGCTGGACCAGCTCATCGTCCGGGCCCGCGAACTGAAGCTGCGCATCGGCGCGGAGGGCGTGCTGACGACGGAGCACGCCGAACGGCTGCGTGCCCACGGGGTGCTCGCCGCCCGCGGCCCGTTCATCGCCACGTCCGCCACCGACGACGAGGTGGACGAGCTGATCGAACGGCACGCGCGCTAGCGGCCCCGCCCCGCGGCCCCGGGCACGGTGCCTGCCGCACCGCTGTCCCGGCTCGCCCACACCTCCGCCGTCATGCGCCAGTGGACGTGCACGCCGGTGCTCGCCGTGCCGCCCGGGAGTTCCGCCGGGGCGGTGCCGGAGCGCGTGAAGCCCAGCCGCTGCGGCACCAGGCCGCTGCGGACGTTCGCCTGGTCGTGCCGGATCTCCACGCGCTCACGGCCCAGCCGGAAGGCTTCCGTGGTCAGCAGCGCCGCCGCCCGGGTCACCAGACCGTGGCCGGTGTGCCTGCGGCCGATCCAGTACCCGATCTCGAACGCGCCGGGACCGAGCCGCGTCATGAGGCTCGCCGCGCCCAGGATCTCACCGTCCGCGCCGACGTTGGCGTAGTCGAACGCCTCCCCGGCAGACCACTGGCGCTCGGCGTCACGCAGGAACCGCACCCCGTCGTCCTGGCTGTACCCGCCGACCGCCCACGGCATGAACGGCTCCAGGTGCGCCAGCGAGTCCTGCACGACATGCAGCAGCGGCTCCAGGTCGTCGGCACGCCAGCGGCGCAGCAGCACTACCCCGTCGGTCAGCTCGGTCGCGGGCTCGATCATGCTCCGATGGTGCCCGACCGGCCCACCGGAGCGCACCGCATTTAGTTCATCAGCGCGCTGTCCGGGATCTGGGTGTCCCCGCGCAGGGCGTCGAACAGCTGCTTGGACTTCGTCTTGTCCCAGTTCTCCGCCGACGCCGACGTGACCGGCACGGTGGTGGTGACCACGCCGCCGTCGGAGATGCCGCGCATCGCCCACGCCATCGCGACCAGGTTGTGCAGGTGGTCGCCGTCGGCCATGGTCAGCGCGTCCGGCGCCGCCGAGAGCAGCGGGAAGAAGTGGAACGGGTTGAGCAGGGTGCCCGCCGTCGCGATCTGGCTCACCAGCGCGCCGATGAACTTCCGCTGGTTCTCCACCCGGTCCAGGTCCGACCGCGGCGTCGCCTCGCTGTGGCGCATCCGCACGAAACCCAGCGCGTGCGCGCCGTCGAGCGTCTGGCAGCCCGCCGGGATCGTGATGTTGGTGTAGTCGTCGTGCATCTCCGTCGGGACGCACATGTCGACGCCGCCGATCGCGTCGACGATGTTCGCGAACCCGCCGAAGCCGATCTCCGCGTAGTGGTCCATGCGCAGTCCGGTGGCCTGCTCGACGGTCTTGGCCAGCAGCGCGGGACCACCGATCGAGTACGCCGAGTTGATCTTGCCCTTGCCGTGCCCGGGAATGCTCACTTGCGAGTCGCGCGGCAGGCTCAGCAGCGTCGGCTTGGTGTCGTTGTCCGGCAGGTGCGCGATCATGATCGTGTCGGTGCGCGAGCCGCCGCCCGCCGCGGCGCTGTCGCCGGTGGCCAGCTGCTGCTCCTGCTCCGTCGTGAGCCCGTCGCGGCTGTCGGAGCCGACGATCAGCCAGTTCGTGCCCGACGCCGCCGCCGGCCGCCCGTCGTAGTCGGCGAGCGCGTCGACCCGGTTGATCGAGCTGTCGAGGTAGATCCACACCCCGGCGACGAACACGACGAACAGCAGCACCAGGCACAGCAGCACCTTCGGGATGCTGATGCGGCGCCGGCGGCGCGGCCGCCCGGGCAGGGGCTGGCGCTCGTACGGCGTCTGCGGTGGCGGCGGGGGCGGGGCCGCGGCGCGCCGGGACATCGGCCGTGTCGGGCCCTGGCCGCCCTGACCGGGCACGGGCAGCATCTGCGCCGACTGGTGCTGCCGCGGACCACGCGGCCGCGGGCGCTCGTAGCCGCCGCCGTAGTTCCCGCCGTAGGTCATCGCATCCACCCCGATCTTCGCCTGCGGGCTCCTAGTGAACCGCAAACCCCGCATCCTGGGACGTCCGACTCCCCGAAAGGGTTGTGCGCGCCGCTAAGCCGGCAGCCGCAGCCGCTGTTCCGGCACCTTGTCCCACTCCGGCAGCGGGGTGACGCCGAGCGCGTCCAGCACGAACCGGCGCACCAGCCGGTGCCACGCGGGCGCGCGCAGCAGCATCGCGTGGGACTCGGACATCAGCTCGAACCGCAGCAACCGCGCCGCGACGGCCTGCGCTCGCCGGGCGTACGCGAAGGACTCGGCGGGCTCGGTGATCCGGTCCAGCGTGCCGTGCGCGAGCACCACGTCCCGGCCTCGCACGGGTTCCACCGGCTCCCCCGCGGGCGTCCAGGGCGCGAGCGCGCACACCGACGTCACGGCCGGATCGTCGGCGACCCGCAGCGCCACCCGGCCGCCCATCGAATGCCCGACGAGGAACACCGGCACCCCCGGCCGCTCCGCGTGGATCCGCTCCAGCGCGTGCCGCGCGTCGGACACCGGGTGCAGCTGCGGGGAGTTCCAGCCGCGCACCCGGTTGCGCAGCAGCCGGACCTCGACGCCGTACCGGGCGGTCGCCGTCGCGACCGCCCGGGCGATCGGCACCATCCGCAGGTACGCGGGGCTCCACGGGCGCACTGGCGCGAGGCCCGTCTCGGCCCCGCCGTGCAGGACGAGGGTGACTGCCCGGATGCCGGATTCTCTGCCCACGGCGGTGATTGTTCCCGATAGGGTTTCGCGCGTGATCTCAGATCTGGTGACTGACGCGGTGCGTGCCGCCGAGACGAACAACGCCGAGCAGGTCGCGCGGGCCGCGGACCTGGTGGTCAAGACCATTCGGGCCGACGGGCTGGTCTTCACGGCGGGTGCGGGGCACTCGCTGGCCGCCGTGGCGGAGACGTTCTACCGCGCGGGCGGCCTGGCCTGCGTGTACCCGCTGTACCACCCGCAGCTGCTCCCCCTGCACGGCGCGCAGTCGAGCACGTCGGCCGAGCGGCGCGGCGGCCTGGCCGCGGAGGTTCTCGCCCCCGCGGCCCCGGGGCCGGACGACGCGCTGGTCGTGTTCTCCACCTCCGGCGTCAACCCGTACCCGGTGGAGCTGGCGCGGGCCGCGCGCGCCGCGGGCGCCCCGGTGATCGCCGTCAGCTCGCGCGCCTCGGTCGCCGCCGCGCCGAGGCGGGCCGGCAGCACGCTGATCGAGGAGGCGGACGTCGTGCTCGACACCGGCGTGCGCCCGGGCGACGCGAGCTTCCCGCCCGAGGAGCCGCGCACCGCCGCGCTGTCGACGATCCTCAACGCCTACCTGTGGAACGCCGTGCTGGCGAAGGTGGTCACCCTGGTCGAGGACGCGCCGCTGTGGCGCAGCTCGAACGTCCAGGGCGGCGACGAGGCCAACGCCGCCCTGTTCGCCCGCTACCAGCCGCGGGTTCCCGCGCTGGCCTAAGCCGCGGCGGGTTCCTCCGCGAACTGGGTGTGGTAGAGGTCGGCGTAGCGGCCTTCCGCGGCGAGCAGCTCCTCGTGCGTGCCGCGTTCGACGATCTCGCCGTCCTCCACCACCAGGATCTGGTCGGCGGCGCGGACCGTCGACAGCCGGTGCGCGATGACGAGTGCCGTCCGTCCGGCGAGCGCGTGCGTGAGCGCCTCGCCGACGGCGGCCTCGGACTCCGAGTCCAGGTGCGCGGTCGCCTCGTCGAGCACGATCACCCGGGGCTGCGCGAGCAGCAGCCGGGCGATCGTGAGCCGCTGCCGTTCGCCGCCGGACAGGCGGTAGCCCCGCTCCCCCACCACCGTGTCGAGCCCGTCGGGCAGCCGGTGCACCAGGTCCCCGAGCCGCGCGCGGTCCAGCGCGTCCCAGATCTCGTCGTCGTCCGCGCCCGGGCGGGCGTAGGTGAGGTTGGCGCGGATCGTGTCGTGGAACAGGTGCCCGTCCTGCGTGACCACGCCGACGGTCTCCCGGATCGAGGCGAAGCTCAGGTCACGAACGTCCACATCGGACAGCCGGACCGCGCCGGAGTCCACGTCGTAGAGCCGCGGCAGCAGCGTGGCGATCGTCGACTTGCCCGCGCCGGAAGGTCCGACCAGCGCGACCATCTGCCCGGGCTCGGCGCGGAAGCTGATCCCGTGCAGCACCTCCTCGCCGCCCCGGCTGTCCAGAGTGGACACGTCCTCCAGCGACGCCAGCGAGTACTTCTCCGGCGCCGGGTACGCGAACCGGACGTCCGCGAACTCCACCGACACCCCGCCCGCGGGCACCGCGCGGGCGTCCGGCTTCTCGGTGATCATCGGCTTCAGGTCGAGCACCTCGAAGACCCGCTCGAACGACACCAGCGCCGTCATCACGTCCACGCGCACGTTCGCGAGCGCCGTCAGGGGGCTGTACAGCCGGGTCAGCAGCAGCGCGAGCGCGACGACCGTGCCGGGCTGCAGCTGCCCGCGGATCGCGAGCCACCCGCCCAGCCCGTACACCAGCGCCTGCGCGAGCGCGGAGACCAGCGTCAGGCTCGTCATGAACCACCGCGTCAGCATCGCGGTGCGCACGCCGATGTCGCGCACGCGCCCGGCGCGGGCACCGAAGTCGTCGGCCTCCTGCCGGGGGTGGCCGAACAGCTTCACCAGCGTCGCGCCGGGCGCGGAGAACCGTTCGGTCATCTGGGTCGTCATACCGGCGTTGAGCTGGGCCGACTCGCGTTGCAGCGACGCCATCCGGCGGCCCATCCGGCGCGCGGGCAGCACGAACACCGGCAGCAGCACCAACGCGAGCACGGTGACCTGCCACGACAGCGTCAGCATCACCGCGAGCGAGAGCACCAGCTGGATCACGTTGGTGACGAGCCCGGACAGTGTCGCGGTGAAGGTGCGCTGCGCGCCGATGACGTCGTTGTTGAGGCGGCTGACGAGCGCGCCGGTGCGCGTGCGGGTGAAGAACGCGATCGGCAGGCGCTGCACGTGCTCGAACACCGCGCGCCGCAGGTCGAGGATCAGCCCCTCGCCGATCCGCGCCGACTGCCAGCGTTCGACCAGCCCGAACCCGGCGTCGGCGACCGCGAGCACGGCGACGATCACCGCGAGGCCGATCACCAGCCCGGCCTGGTGCCCGCCGACGATGGTGTCGACGACCTTGCCCGCCAGCAGCGGGGTGCTGACGGCGATGACGGCCGAGACGACCGTCAGCACGAGGAAGACCGCGAGGCTGCGCCAGTACGGCCGGGCGAAGCGCGCCACGCGCCCGACCGTGCCGGGCGCCAGCCCGCGCGGTGCGTCCTCACGGCGCATCGCCGAGCTCAGCAAAGACCAGGTGTTGTCCACAGCGCCCTCCAGCCTCGGCCAGAACCTCCAGGTTGGTCGAGGTTCCGGTCACAGATGTCCTGGACAACGCCAGAGCTTCGCACAAGCTTCCCGAGGCGTCCCGGCATTTTCCCGGCGCACGGTAACCTTCCTGGTCATGGGTGTCGAAGCGTTGCCCCGGCGTGCCGCGCGCACCCGTCCGGCGGTCTCGCCGCTCGCGCTGGACCTGCTGTTCTACCTCGCCTGCCTGGCCTACGCCGCGGTGACCGCGTTCACCTCGGAGTTCTACGGGTTCCGCGTGTGGGGCGGGTTCGCCGCGGTCGGCTACGGGCTGGCGGCCGCGCACACGGCCTGGCTGTGGACGCAGCCGCGCCGGCCGGGCCGGTGGCACTCGCGGCGCCTCGGCCTCGGCCTGATCGTGCTGTTCGCGATGCTCGTGCCGCTGGCCGTGCTGGTGGTGCGCAGGCTGACGGGCGTGGACTGGCTGATCACGCCGTTCTCGTGGAGCGCCCAGCCCGAGGTGTGGGTGATCGAACGCTCCGCGAAGCTGCTGCTGGAGCACGGCACGCCCTATGTGGACATCACCGCGCTCGGCCGGCCGCCCGAGGTCAACGACTACACCCCGTACGGGCCCGTCATGGCCGTGTTCGGGCTGCCGCGCGCGGTGTTCGGCGGCAGCCCGGTGGCCGACGCGCTCACCGACGCCCGGCTCGTGTTCGCCCTGACCGCGTGCGTGTGCGTGTGGCTCACGCTGCGGTTGCTGGGCCGTCCCCGGGTGCCGGTGCGCGCGGTGCAGCTCGCCGTCGCCTGTCCGCTCACCGCGCTCACGTGGTCGGTGGCCGGGCCGGACCTGGCGATCGTCGGGCTCCTGCTCGTCGCCGGAGCCCTGGCCGCACGGGACCGGCCGGTGCTGTCCGCGGTGGTACTGGCCGCCGTGGTCAGCGCCAAGCTGATCGTGGCCCCCGCCGCCGTGGTGCTCGCGGTGCTCGTCGCGGCCCGGCTCGGTTCCCGTGCGCTGGCCCGGTTCCTGGTCACGCTGGTGGTGGCGGGCGCGGTGCTCACCGTGCCCGTGCTGCTGGTCGACCCGGCCGCGTTCACCGAGCACGTGCTGCGGTTCCCGGCGGGGCTCGGGGTGGTCCGCTCCCCCGCGGCGAGTCCGCTGCCCGGTCACCTCATCGCGAGTACTTCGGCCGCGGGGAAGGTCTTGGCGTTCGTGCTGCTGGGTGCGGCCGCGCTCGCGATCGGGGTCTGGCTCGTGCGCCGGCCGCCTGTCCTGGGCTCGGACGCCATGCTGCGGATCGCCGTGGGACTCGGGGCTTTCACCCTGCTCACTCCGGCCACGCGGTACGGCTATCTGGTGTACCCGCTCGTGCTGCTGGGCGCGATGCTGTGCTTCCGCCGCGCGGAGGACCGGGACCGGGCTACTGGTACTACTTCTTCTTCACGCGAGTAGCGCCACCCCGCCCGCGGAGCTGAACGCCCGATTCCGAAAGCACGCGGTGGACGAAACCGTAGGACCGGCCCGTCGACTCCGCGAGGGCTCGAATACTGGCCCCCTTCTCGTATTTCTTCTTCAGGTCAGCGGCCAGCTTGTCACGGGTGTTGCCGGTGATGCGCGCGCCCTTCTTCAGGTCAGCCACGTCTTTCCGCCTTCCTCGACAGTGTTCGGGGCCTCGGCGCGGCCCCGCAAGGGCAATGATCGAACACCGCGCGTCCGAATGCCAGGCGACGAGCGAAAAAAACCTTGGAAACGGCCGATATTGGGCCATTTCAGTGTGGTTGCCTACAACAACTAACAATCCTCGCGGAGATTTCGGCGCCGCGGGTTATTGTTGGCGACCGGTCACCCACGCTGCGCGCTCGACTATCGAGCGGGCAGCGGGCCGGACGAAAAAAAGCTCCGCCACCCGGAAGGGGCGGCGGAGCCGGGGGCGCGGGCGCTCAGGCGAGCTGCACCAGTTCGAGGTACTCGGCGGACCAGTGGTCCTCGGTGCCGTCGGGCAGCAGGATCACGCGCTCGGGTTCGAGCGCCTCGACCGCGCCCGGGTCGTGGGTCACCAGCACGACCGCGCCCGTGTAGCTGCGCAGCGCCTGGAGCACCTGCGCGCGGCTGGCCGGGTCCAGGTTGTTGGTGGGCTCGTCCAGCAGCAGTACGTTCGCCGCGCTGGACACCAGACCCGCCAGCGCCAGCCGGGTCTTCTCCCCGCCCGACAGCGTGCCCGTCGGCTGGTCGAGCTGCTCGCCGGTGAACAGGAACGAGCCCAGCAGGTTCCGCAGCTCCTGTGCGCCGGTGTCCGGCGCGAGGTGGCGGATGTTCTCCCACACGCTGGCGTCGTGGTCGAGCGTCTCGTGCTCCTGCGCGTAGTAGCCCAGCCGCATCCCGTGCCCCGCCACGACCTGCCCGGTGTCGGGCTTCTCCATCCCGCCCAGCAGCCGCAGCAGCGTCGTCTTGCCCGCGCCGTTCAGGCCCAGCACCACGACCTTCGAGCCGCGGTCGATCGCGAGGTCGACGCCGGTGAAGATCTCCAGCGAACCGTACGATTTGGACAGTCCCTCGGCGGTCAGCGGCGTGCGCCCGCACGGCGCCGGAGCCGGGAACTTGATGTGCGCGACCTTGTCGGCCTGGCGCGTCTCGTCCAGGTTCGCCAGCATCTGCTCGGCGCGGCGCGCCATGTTCTTCGCCGCGACCGCCTTGGTGGCCTTGGCGCCGAGCTTCGCCGCCTGCTGCTGCAGCGCGGCGGCCTTCTTCTCCGCGTTCGCCCGCTCGCGGCGGCGGCGCTTCTCGTCCGTCGCGCGCGCTTCGAGGTACCGCTTCCAGTCCATGTTGTAGTGGTCGAGCTCGCCGCGCGTCGCGTCGAGGAACCACACCTTGTTGACCACCTCGCCGAGCAGCTCGACGTCGTGGCTGATCACCACGAGACCGCCGTCGTGGGACTTGAGGAAGCCGCGCAGCCAGTTGATCGAGTCGGCGTCGAGGTGGTTGGTGGGCTCGTCCAGCAGCAGGATCGTGTCGGAACGGCCGGAGGCACCGACGTCGGAAGCGGCGAACAGGATTCGCGCCAGTTCCACCCGTCGGCGTTGTCCACCGGACAAAGTACGCAAAGGCTGCGCGAGAATTCGCTCGGCGAGACCGAGATTCGCGCAAATCCGCGCAGCTTCGCTTTCCGCGGCGTATCCGCCGAGCGCCGCGAACCGTTCTTCCAATCGACCGTAACGGCGAATCGCCTTGTCCCGCGCGTCCTCGTCGACGAGCTCCGACATGGCGGTCTGCGCCTTTTCCATGTCACGCAGCAGCGCGTCGAGCCCGCGGGCGGACAGCACCCTGTCCTTCGAGACGACGGACAGGTCGCCTTCGCGCGGGTCCTGCGGCAGGTAGCCGATCTCGCTGCCGTGGCGGACCTCGCCCGCGTAGGGCTCGCCCTCGCCGGCGAGCACCTTCAGCGTGGTCGTCTTGCCCGCGCCGTTGCGGCCGACGAGACCGATGCGGTCGCCGGGCTGGATGCGGAGGGTGGTGTCGGCGAGCAGGATGCGCGAGCCGGCGCGCAGCTCGAGGCCGGTGGCCGTGATCAAGGGAAACTCCCGGGAACGGGGGTGGATGAAGGCAGGCTTCGACGGCCCGGCACCCGGCCGGGCTGGAGCGCTACTCCAGCAGAATCTCCACGAACCCCACGGCTCCAGTGTAGCGAGCCGGGGCCACCGCTTTTCCCGCCGGTGGGCGGGCTCACGGCTCCCGGACGAAGATCTCCACGTCACGCGCCCGCCGCGCGGCCTCGTCGAGCACCGCGCGCCGCGGCTCGGTGACGTCGAGGACCCGGTCCACCGCGAGGGAGAACACCGGCCCGAGACGAGCATCGGCACGCAGTTGCGCCAGCGCGTGCCGGTCGCCGCCCAGCACCACCGCCGCCAGCTCCCCCGCCCGCGGCACGAGCACGTCGTGCACGTCGTCCGCCGCGTCCCGCAGGGCCTGGCGGGCCTGGTCCTCCCGCCGCCGCGCGAACCGGTGCTGCGACCAGCCGCCCGCCGCCGAGCGCGCCTGGACGTGGTGCCGGTCGGTGCGCGAGACGAGCACCCTGGCACCCTCGGCGATCCCGACGCTGTGCGCGCCGAGGCGCACGAGCACCAGCCCGACGCGGCGGGGACGCTTGGCGTGGATCCCCAGCCGCACCGTGGGCGGCCCGGACCCGGCGAGCGGCGGGAACGGCACCACGGCGGTCGCGGTGGTGCCGTTGCGCGCGGTCACCACGACCTCCGTCGCGCTCGCGGTCGTCTCACGGAGACCGCCGTTGCGCGCGGCGAACCGGTCGAACCAGCCGGCGAGGCGTTCCGGTGGCACCTCCACCACCCGGCCGCCGGGGAGCTCGCGCACCCTGTTCACAGCACGAACGAGTCCGACCACGGCTGCGAAGACCGGCCGGAGAGGGCCTCCAGCAGGGACACCGCCTGCCGGTCGGTCAGCGATGACACGAAGTCGATCACCGCGCGGCCCCGGGCCAGGCCGCGGATCGCGTCGGCTCCGGCGACCGGCTCCCCCGTCGCCCCCACCAGCAGTTCCGGGGCGGACCCGGCGAGCTCGGCGAACTCGGCGTGGGAGAGCTCGACGAGGTCGTGCAGGCGCCGGGGCAGCCGCGACTCCTCGTCCCGGTCACCGAGCCACGAGTCCAGCGCGTCCACCAGGGTGGTGACCAGGCTCGCCTGGCCGCGCTGGTGCAGCGCCAGTTCGGGCCGCAGCAGCACGAACCGGCGGTGCACGAACTTGAGCACCTGCACCTCGTGCCACTGCGCCGTCCGCAGTGTCACGTGCCCCGACCGGCTGGTGGGCGACTCCAGCACGACCACCCCGCCGACGAGGCGGTTCGTCCAGCGGTCGGAGAACGCCGCGATCGCCTGCTCGGCCTCGATGGAGCCGTCGAACCCGGTGGCGAGCAGCCCGTCCACCAGCTCCGCCCGCACGCGCGCCACCGCCTCGGCGAAGGCGTCGTCGTCGACGATCCACGAGTCGCGCACGTGCATGCGCCGCCGCAGCTGCTCCAGCGAGCGGCCGGGCCGCCGGGTCTGCGAGGCGAGCGTGGCGTCGTCCAGCCCGGCCAGCTCGACCGCGTTCGCGAGCCACTGCCCCAGTTCGGTGGCCACCGGCGCGTACTGCAGCACGCCGATCCGGTGGAAGTCCTGCAGGTCGTGGATGGCGTAGGCGATGTCGTCGGCGGTGTCCATCACCGACGCCTCGACGGTCTGCTGCCACGGCTCGATGACCCCGGCATACGGCTCCCGCGCCTGCGCCACGTCCTCCAGCTCGGTGGAGTAGGCCGAGAACTTGCTCGACCCGGTGCCCGGCGCGTCGGCGGGCTCGGCCGCGCCGCGCGGCGGGTTCGGCATGGTGGACGGGTGCGGGTCCGGCCGGTGCAGCCGCGCCCACGGGTACTTCAGCACCGCCGCGCGCACGGCGGCGGTCAGGTCGAGCCCGACCGCCGACGGCCCGCGCACGTCGGTGGTGGTGAGGATGCGGAACGTCTGCGCGTTGCCCTCGAACCCGTCGGCGAGGCCGAAGCGGTGGCGGGCGATGCGGTCGAGCACCTGCTCGCCGAGGTGGCCGAACGGCGGGTGGCCCAGGTCGTGGGCCAGCGACGCGGCCTCGGCGACGTCCCGGTCGAGCCCGCCGAGCTTGCCCAGCAGCTCGGCGCTGTCGGCCGAGGCGAGCAGCCGGTCGCTGATCACCCCGGCGACCTGGGCGACCTTGAGGCTGTGCGTGAGCCGGTTGTGCAGCAGCCCGGAGCCCGCGGCGCTGACCACCTGGGTCACGCCGCCGAGGCGGGCGAAGAACGGCGACACCACGATCCGGTCCCGGTCGGCGCGGAACGGGTTGTCCGCCAGGTCCGACCGGGAGCTGGCGGCCTCCGCCGCGTCGTCCCGGCGGCGGGTGCGGAGATCTTGCATGGCGGTAACCGTAGCCGAGGTGCCGGGCCGACCGCCCCGGCGAACCCAGGGTGAACATCAGCCGACAACTCTGGAGAAACCGCCTCCCACCGGCGACGATCGTGAGGTGCGCGAATCCTCCAACAGCGTCCGGTTCGCCTTCCAGCCGTTGTACAGCCTGCACACCGGCGGTCTCGTCGCGCTCGAAGCCCTCGCCCGGCCCGGCCGCGGCTCGGTGGCCGACCTGCTCGACCGCGCCCGCCGCGACGACCGCCTGCCCGAGGTGGACGTCAGCCTCGCCGCGGCGGCCGCCCGGGCCGAGGCCGACCACGAGACCCTGCTCCCGCTGCACCTCAACCTGACCGCGCCCACCGCGGCCGCCCCGGAGGAGGCGTTCGGCCCGCTGCTCGACGCACTGGCGCAGGTCGGCCGCCGCCCGCGCGAGGTGGTGCTGGAGATCGGGCCGCCGTTCACGCACGTGTGGCCCGAGCAGCTGCTGGCCGGCCTGCGGCGGCTCGCCGAGCTGGGCTTCCGGCTCGCGCTCGACGGGCTCGGCCGCGCGGACCTGCCGTTCGCGCTGCTCGCCGCCGCCCCCGTCGACGTGCTCAAGCTCGACCGCAGCGTGCTGCGCGGGCTGCCCGGCGACGCCGCGTCGGTCGCGGTCGTGGAGTCGCTGCTGCACTACACCGCCCGCACGAACACCCGGCTGGTCGCGACCGGGATCGAGACCGAGGAACAGCTGACCGCCGTGCGGAGACTGGGGGTGCGGATCGCGCAGGGCAACCTGTTCGCTCCGGCCGCCGACGGCGTCAACTGGTCCCAGCTGCTCACCCCCGCCACGCCCGAACCCGGCGAGCGGCTCGTGCCGGGGCCGCCGCGGGCGCCCCGGGTGCGTGACTTCCTCCGCCCGGCCAGCACCCTGCCCGCCACCGCGACCTGTGACGACGTGCGCACGGCGCTGGCGGCGGCGGACGGGCCGTCCGGCATCGTCGGCGTCGACGAGCACAACCGTCCACAGTGGTCGGTCGACCGGACGCGGTTCCTGGTCTCGGTCACCGGGCCCTACGGCCACGCCCTGCACGCGAAGCGCCCGGCGGCGCGGCTCGCCGACGCGCCCCACGTCATCGCGGCCGACGCGGCCGCGCTCGAACTGCTGGAGCTCGTCACCGACGCGGACTGGGGCCGCACGGGCGACGACGTGGTCGTGGTCGACGAGCACGGCCGCTGCCTCGGCGTGGTGCTCGTGACCGAGGTCGTGCGCGGCGTCGCCGAGGCGAAGGTCGAAGAGGCCGCGGCGCTCAACCCGCTCACGCGCCTGCCCGGCAGCGACAGCGTCGCCCGCGACATCGACCGGCGCATCGCGTGCCGCGAACCGTTCGTGACCGCCTGGGTGGACATCGACTCGTTCAAGACGGTCAACGACAACGCCGGCTTCGCGGCGGGCGACGACCTGATCCGCGCGCTCGGGCGCACCCTCACCGACCTCGCGTCCCGGCTGAGGCGCACCACGGTGAGCCACGTCGGAGGTGACGACTTCCTCATCGCCTGCGACGTCGACGAGATCGGCACCATCGCGGCGGCGCTGCTGGACACCCCGTGGTCGGCCGAGGGCATACCGGTCACCGTCTCACTCGCGACGCTGGTCTGCGCCACCGCGACGATCTCCTCCTACCGCGAGGCCTCCCGCCGGCTCGCCCCGCTGAAGAAGCGCGCGAAGGCGGTACCAGGGTCGAGCTGGGTGCTCGGCAGGCCCGACACCGACCGCGTGGAGGTCCTGCGCGGCCGCCGCGTCGCCGGGCCGCACGCCGCGCTGGGTCACTCCGCCTGACGCACTCCGCCCACGGCGGCGAACGCGTTCGCCCAGTCCCGCTGCACCTGCGCCGCCTCGGCCGCGCTCGGCACCGCGTTGGTGCACGACGTGCCGGGACCGTGCCCGGACATCACCTCCGAGCACGGGCCGGAGTAGTCGTCCGGCAGGCCGAGGTTGTGCCCGAGCTCGTGCGCGGCGATGCGCGTGGGCGCGAAGCCCTCGGCGACCTGCTGGCGGTCGAGGTAGATCTGCCCGTGCCCGTGGCCGTCGGTGCTCGTGTAGGAGCCCTGCCCGTCGTTGGTCTCGTGGAAGACGATGGTGGCCGAGCCGCCCTTCACCAGCCGCACGTCCGTGACCGCGTTGTTCCAGTTCGCCGCCGCCTGGTCGATCTGCGTGACGTAGTCCGGCGCGCCGGAGGAGCTGTAGTACAAGGTGGTCACCTGCGCGGCGTGCGCGCTCGTGTCCACCACGAGCTGCACCCCGAACGGAACCGCCGCCGCCAGCACGCCCGCGAGCACCCGACTGCGCCTCATGCCCTCACCGTCCTTGCTGTGGGGAAATCCCTTGCAGGGCAAGACGATAGGGGGAAACCGGAGCGCACCAGTACCGTCGAAAGTCGGAAGCCGCGCCGTATAGGTCGTTATACGGCGGGCGGCACGAAAAAAGCCCCTCCGGAGAGGGGCCTTGATCGTCAGACCGTGAAGCCGAGGGCGCGCAGCTGCTCGCGGCCGTCCTCGGTGATCTTCTCCGGCCCCCACGGCGGCATCCACACCCAGTTGATGCGGAAGTCCTTCACCACCGCGCCGCTGCCGACCAGCACCGACGCCGTCTGGTCCTCGATCACGTCGGTCAGCGGGCAGGCCGCCGACGTCAGCGTCATGTCCAGCGTCGCCGTGTTGTCCGGCTCCACGCGGATGTCGTAGACCAGGCCGAGGTCGACGACGTTGATGCCGAGCTCGGGGTCGACCACGTCGCGCATGGCCTCCTCGATGTCCTCGACCTTGGCCAGGTCGGCTGCGGGCTGCGCCTGCTCGGGCAGGTCGGCGGCCGTGCGGCCCTCACGGGTCTGCGTCTCGTCGCTCATGCCTTCGCTCCCTCGCTCTTCACCAGCGCGTCCTTGAACGCCATCCAGCCCAGCAGTGCGCACTTGACCCGCGCCGGGTACTTCGCGACCCCGGCGAAGGCGACGGCGTCCTCCAGCACGTCCTCGTCCGGCTCCACCTGGCCGCGGCCCTGCATCAGCTCGACGAACGCGTCCATCGTCTTGAGCGCCTCCCCCACCGGCCGCCCGACCACCAGGTCGGTCAGCACGGAGGTGGACGCCTGGCTGATCGAACAGCCCTGCCCCTCGTAGGAGACGTCGGCGACCTTCTCGCCGTCGAGCTTCAGCCGCAGCGTCACCTCGTCGCCGCAGGTCGGGTTGACCTGGAACGACTCGCCGTCGTACGGGTCACGCAGGCCGCGCCCGTGCGGGTTCTTGTAGTGGTCCAGGATGATCTCCTGGTACATGCTCTCCAGATTCATCACGCCACCCCGAAGAACTTCTGCGCCTCGCGCACCCCGTTCACCAGTGCGTCCACTTCGGACAGGTCGTTGTAGAGGTAGAACGTGGCGCGCACGGTGGCGGGCACCTGGCACACCCGGTGCAGCGGCCACGCGCAGTGGTGTCCCACCCGCACCGCGATGCCGAGGCTGTCGAGCACCTGGCCGGCGTCGTGCGGGTGCACGCCGTCGATCACGAACGCGATCGTCGCGCCGCGGTCCGCCGACTCCGACGGCCCGATCAGCCGCACCCCGTCGATCTCCGCCAGCCCGGCGACCGCGGCCGCGGTGAGCGTGGCCTCGTGCGCCTCGATCCGGTCCATGCCGATCGCGGACAGGTAGTCCACCGCCGCGCCCAGGCCCACGGCCTGCGACGTCATCGGCACCCCCGCCTCGAACTTCTGCGGCGGCGGCGCGAACGTGGTGCGTTCCAGCGTGACCAGCTCGATCATCGACCCACCGGTGAGGAACGGCGGCATCGCCTCGAGCAGCTCGCGGCGGCCGTAGAGCACGCCGATGCCGGACGGCGCCAGCATCTTGTGCCCCGAGAACACCGCGAAGTCCACGCCCAGCGCGTGGAAGTCCACCGGGAAGTGCGGCACCGACTGGCACGCGTCCAGCAGCGTGAGCGCCCCGACCTCCTTCGCCCGCGCCACGATCGGCGCGACCGGGTTGACCGTGCCCAGCACGTTGGACTGGTGCACGAACGCGACGATCTTCGTCCGCTCGGTCACCAGTTCGTCCAGGTTGGACAGATCCAGCCGGAACCCGTCGGTCAGGTCGAACCAGCGCAGCGTGGCCCCGGTCCGCTGGCACAGCTGCTGCCACGGCACGAGGTTCGCGTGGTGCTCCATCGCGGTGATGACGATCTCGTCACCGGGACCGATGCGAAAGCGCTCCGCCTCCGGGCCCGCCGTCGCCGCGTTGCTCATCGCGTACGCGACGAGGTTGATGCCCTCGGTGGCGTTCTTGGTGAAGACCAGCTCGCCCTGGTCGGCCCCGACGAACTCGGCCGTCCGCGCCCTGGCGTACTCGTAGGCGTCGGTGGCCTCCTCCGCCAGCTGGTGCGCCCCGCGGTGCACCGCCGCGTTGGAGGTCTCCAGGAACCGGCGCTCGGCGTCGAGCACCTGCACCGGCCGCTGCGAGGTCGCGCCGGAGTCGAGGTACACCAAGGGTTTCCCGTCGCGGACCGTGCGCGACAGGATGGGGAAGTCGGCGCGTACCGCAGCGACGTCCAAAGGCGTGTTGGCCGTGGTGGTGGTCATCGCGCCAACTCCTTTCCTGGTGTCAGTTCGGGTTGCGGCTTCAGACGGCAGCGGGCTCCTGCTTGCCGACGTACTTGACGTAGCCGTTCTCCTCCAGCTCGTCGGCCAGCTCCTTGCCGCCCGACTCGACGACCCGGCCCCCCGCGAACACGTGCACGAAGTCCGGGGTGATGTGGCGCAGGATCCGGGTGTAGTGGGTGATCAGCATGACGCCGACCTCGCTGTTCGCCTTGTAGTCGTTGACGCCCTCGGAGACGATCCGCAGCGCGTCGACGTCCAGGCCCGAGTCGGTCTCGTCGAGGATCGCGATCTTCGGCTTGAGCAGCGCCAGCTGTAGGATCTCGTGGCGCTTCTTCTCGCCACCGGAGAAGCCCTCGTTGACGCTGCGCTCGGCGAACTCGGCCGGGATCTCCAGCTTGGCCATCTCGTCCTTGACTTCCTTGACCCAGTGGCGCAGCTTCGGCGCCTCGCCGCGGACGGCGGTGGCGGCGGTGCGCAGGAAGTTCGACATCGACACGCCCGGCACCTCGACCGGGTACTGCATCGCGAGGAACAGTCCGGCCCGCGCGCGCTCGTCCACCGTCATGTCGAGCACGCTCTCGCCGTCCAGCAGCACCTCGCCCGAGGTCACCTCGTACTTGGGGTGCCCGGCGATCGCGTACGACAGGGTCGACTTGCCCGAGCCGTTGGGGCCCATGATCGCGTGGGTCTCGCCCGAGCGGATCGTCAGGTTGACGCCCTTGAGGATCTCCTTGCTGCCCTCGTCGGTGGTGACGGCGGCGTGCAGATCCTTGATTTCCAGTGTGGCCATGAGAGTTCTTTCGTCCTTCGTGGTGGAGGAGGTCAGCCGCCGACGGCTTGGAGCTCGGTCTCGATCGCCGCCTCGAGGCGTTCCCGCACCTCGGGGATGTCGATCTTCATCAGGATCTCGTGGAAGAACCCGCGGACGACCAGCCGCCGCGCCGACTCCTCCTCGATCCCGCGCGACTGCAGGTAGAACAACTGCTCGTCGTCGAACCTTCCCGTCGCGCTCGCGTGCCCCGCGCCGGCGATCTCACCGGTCTCGATCTCCAGGTTCGGCACCGAGTCGGCGCGCGCGCCCTCGGTCAGCACCAGGTTGCGGTTGAGCTCGTAGGTGTCGGTGCCCTCGGCCGCAGCGCGGATCAGCACGTCGCCGATCCACACGGCGTGGGCGTCCTCGCCCTGCAGCGCGCCCTTGTACATGACGTTCGACTTGCAGTTCGGCACCGCGTGGTCCACGAACAGCCGGTGCTCCTGGTGCTGCCCCGCGTCGGCGAAGTACAGCCCGAGCATCTCGACGTCGCCGCCCTTGTCGGTGAACGTCGCGGTCGGCGAGACGCGCACGACGTCGCCACCCAGGGTGACCACGATGTGCCTGAGCGTCGCGTCCTTGCCGAGCTTGAGGTGCTGCTCGGAGACGTGCACCGCGTCGTCGGCCCAGTCCTGCACCGACACGACCGTCAGCTTCGCGCCCTCACCGAGCAGGAACTCGACGTTGTCGGCGTACGTGCCCGAGCCGACGTGGTCGAGCACGACCGCGGCCTCGGCGTACGCCTCCGCGCGCACCTGCACGTGCCCGTACGCGACGTGGCCCTCGCCCGGGCCGGTCAGCCGCAGCACGGTGGCCTTCGACGCGCGCGTCTCCTTCGGCACCGTGACGACCGTGGCCGAGGTGAACGACGAGTACGCCTGCGCCGCGACCCGGTCGCTCGGTACCCCGGCCTGGCCGAGGCGGGAGTCCTCGCGGCCGACGGTCTCGACGCGCACCTCCGGCGCGCCGTCGACGTCCACCTTGATCTCGCCGTCGGCGACCGCGGAGCCGTCGTGCAGGCCGCGCAGGCGCTTCATCGGGGTGAAGCGCCAGTTCTCCTCGCGCCCGCCCGGCACCTCGAACGCCTCGACGTCGTAGCCGGTGAACCGCTCGGCGCGGGAGGCGGCCGGGACGACCGCCTCCGCTGCTTCCGAGACGTTGTTGCTTGCCACCGTCATGTCAGCCGACGGCCCCTTCCATCTGCAGTTCGATCAGGCGGTTGAGCTCGAGCGCGTACTCCATCGGCAGCTCGCGCGCGATGGGCTCGACGAACCCGCGCACCACCATGGCCATCGCCTCGTCCTCGGTGAGGCCGCGCGACATCAGGTAGAACAGCTGGTCCTCGCTCACCTTCGACACCGTCGCCTCGTGCCCCATGGACACGTCGTCGTTGCGGATGTCGACGTAGGGGTAGGTGTCCGAGCGCGAGATGTTGTCCACCAGCAGCGCGTCGCACTTCACCGTGGAGCGCGAGTGGTGCGCCCGCTTCGCGACCCGCACCAGGCCGCGGTAGGAGGTGCGGCCACCGCCGCGCGCCACCGACTTCGACACGATCGTCGAGGAGGTGTGCGGCGCCAGGTGCTCCATCTTCGCGCCGGCGTCCTGGTGCTGGCCCTCGCCCGCGAACGCGACCGACAGCACCTCGCCCTTGGCGTGCTCGCCCATCAGGAAGACCGACGGGTACTTCATGGTCACCTTGGAGCCGATGTTGCCGTCGATCCACTCCATCGTCGCGCCCTCTTCGCACTTGGCGCGCTTGGTGACGAGGTTGTAGACGTTGTTCGACCAGTTCTGGATCGTCGTGTAGCGGCAGCGGCCGCCCTTCTTGACGATGATCTCCACGACGGCCGAGTGCAGCGAGTCGGACTTGTAGATCGGCGCGGTGCAGCCCTCGACGTAGTGCACGTAGGCACCCTCGTCGACGATGATCAGGGTCCGCTCGAACTGGCCCATGTTCTCGGTGTTGATCCGGAAGTAGGCCTGCAGCGGGATGTCCACGTGCACGCCCTTCGGCACGTAGATGAACGAGCCACCCGACCACACGGCGGTGTTCAGCGCGGAGAACTTGTTGTCCCCGGCCGGGATGACCGAGCCGAAGTACTCCCGGAACAGCTCCGGGTGCTCCTTGAGCGCGGTGTCGGTGTCGAGGAACAGCACGCCCTGGGACTCCAGGTCCTCGCGGATCTGGTGGTAGACGACCTCGGACTCGTACTGGGCCGCGACGCCGGCGATCAGGCGCTGCTTCTCCGCCTCCGGGATGCCCAGCTTGTCGTAGGTGTTCTTGATGTCCTCGGGCAGCTCGTCCCAGCTCGCCGCCTGCTTCTCGGTGGAGCGGACGAAGTACTTGATGTTGTCGAAGTCGATCCCGGACAGGTCGGCGCCCCAGTTCGGCATCGGCTTGCGCTCGAACAGCTTGAGGGCCTTCAGTCGTGCCTCGCGCATCCACTCGGGCTCGGACTTCTTCGCGGAGATGTCGGTGACGACGTCCTCGTTGAGCCCGCGGCGGGCGCTGGCACCCGCGGCGTCGGGGTCCGCCCAGCCGAACGCGTACTTGCCCAGGGAGTCGATGGTCTCTTCCTGGGTCATCGGCGTGGCGGGATTGCGCTGCTCGGCAGCGGCAGTCATGCGCTTCCTCCATCCGGAGTTCGTGCTCGTTGTCCCGCCGGGCTCTCCGCCGGGACGTGTGTCGTGCACACGGAGTCACCGCGTGCGATGGTCGCCAGTCGCTGCACGTGGGTGCCGAGCAGCCTGGCGAAAGCCTCGGTCTCCGCCTCGCACAGCTGCGGGAACTCAGCTGCGACGTGGGCGACCGGGCAGTGGTGCTGGCACAGCTGTTCGCCGCTGCCGACCTGACGGGTCGACGCAGCGTAACCCTCCCTGGTCAGCGCCGCCGCCAGGGCCTCGGCCCGCCGCGCCGGTTCCCCCGGCTCGGTGACCGCGTCCTGGTGCGGTTCGACCAGTGAGGCGACCCGGCGCTCCGCGAAGGCGCGGACCGCGTCCTCGCCCGCGTGCTCGGCGAGGAACCGGATCGCGGACACGGCGAGGTCGTCGTAGGCGTGCCCGAACCGCGCCCGTCCCGCTTCGGTGAGCAGGAAGAGCTTGGCCGGGCGGCCACGCCCGCGCGGGCCGCGCCGGGGCGCGTCCCTGGTCTCGGCCTCGCCGTCGGCCAGCAGGGCGTCGAGGTGACGCCGCACCGCCGTCGGGCTGATGCCCAGGCGGTCCGCGACCACGACCGCGGTCATCGGGCCTTCTTCCAGCAGGAGGCGGGCCACGGTGTGCCGCGTCCGCCCCTCTACCGTCGCCTGGGCGGGCACGGCGCCACCGGGAGCACCGGGCTCCTGCGGTGTGCCGTCGTTTTTCACAACACAAGTGTGTCGTATTTCGTGCCGCCTGGCAAAGATGGATCACCCAGCAGTGACCGGGGTCACCGGAAAGCTCGGTGAAGCCCTTCACAGGCCTCTCTTCACCTGCTCGATAGTCTCTACGGGTGGTAGTTGGCGAGCCGGACACCGGACAGCGGTCTGCCGCGTCGGCGTTCCGCCCGCCGGCGCCGGGCCCCCTCGAAGACCAGGAGCTGAAGGCGCTGGACGTGATCCGGCGCTTCGGCACGATCGGGGCCCTCTTCCTCGCGCTCGGCTCGCTCGGCGCGGGCGCCGCGCCGGTGCTCAACCCCGTGCAGGACATCCCGGTCCTGCGGCTGTTCGCGCGGATCCCGACGGTGTCGCTGGCGATCGCGTTCACCGGAATGGGCATGCTCGTCCTCGGCTGGCTGATGCTCGGCCGGTTCGCCCGTCCGGGTCGCGCCCGGCTGGTGAGCCGCGCGCAGGTCACGCGCACGCTCGTGATGTGGCTGACGCCGCTGATGGTCGTGCCGCCGCTGTTCTCCCGCGACGTCTACAGCTACCTCGCCCAGAGCGAGATCGTGCACCGCGGGATGGACCCGTACTCCCTCGGCCCGGCGCAGGCGCTGGGCGTCGGCGACCCGCTGACCAGCGGTGTGTCGAACATGTGGCGCGAGACGCCCGCGCCGTACGGTCCGTTGTTCCTCAAGCTGGGCAGCTTCATCTCGGGGCTCGTGGGCGACAACATCGTGGCCGGGGTGCTGCTGCAGCGGGCGCTCGCGCTGGTCGGCGTGGTGCTCATCATCTGGGCGCTGCCGCGGCTGGCGCGCCGGTTCGGCGTCGAGCCCGCGACCGCGCTGTGGCTGGGCGCGGCCAACCCGCTCGTGTTGTTCCACCTGGTCGCCGGGGCGCACAACGAGGCGCTGGGCATCGGGCTGATGGTCGCCGGGCTGGAGCTGGGCCTGCGGCGGATGCCGGTGCGCGGGCCGACGGACGCTCCGCCGCCGCTCGCGCGCGGGGAGCTGCTGTTCATCGTGCTGGGCGCGGTGGTGATCACCCTCGGTGCCGCGATCAAGATCAACGCGTTGATCGCGCTCGGGTTCTTCGGGGTGATGATCGCGCGGCGCTGGTACGGCAGGCTCACCGACCTGCTGCGGGCCGGTGCGCTGATGACCGGCGTGTTCGCGGTGGTGCTCGTCGCGCTCTGCTACGGCACCGGCCTGGGCTTCGGCTGGGTCGGCGCGCTGGGCACGCCGGGCCTGGTGCGCAGCTGGATCTCGCCGACGGCGGAGCTGGCGAACCTCGGCGGGGTGCTGGGCATCGCGCTGGGCCTGGGCAACCACACCGACTCGCTGGTGTCGATCGTGCAGACGGCGGGCACGGTGGTGGCGGCGCTGATCACGCTGAAGTTCCTGTGGGACAGCTTCCGCTGGCGCTACCGGCCGATCATCGGGCTGGGCGTGTCGCTGGGCGCGTTCATGATGCTGCACGTGGCGATGCAGCCGTGGTGGCTGCTGTGGGCGGTGATCCCGCTGGCCGCCGCGGCGGGCACGTCGCGCTTCCGCATCGCGGCGACGATCGTGAGCGCGGTGCTCGCCTTCGCCGCCTCCCCGCCGGGCAGCACGTTCGACGGCCGGTCGTTCGTCCCGCTCCAGGCCTACGCGGCGGGCATCATCGTGATCCTGGTCGCCCTGCTGGTCGTCCGCCGCGCGGCACCGATGCTGCTGAAGCGCGACGCGAAGCCCGCCTGAGATCCGGGCCACGCAAGCCCTTGACACAGTGCGTTCTCGTGGGGTCGTAGGCTTACTTGTCGTGAGCACCCCTGCCGTCGAGATCACCGGGCTGGTGAAGAAGTACGGCCCGAAGACCGCCGTCGACGGCCTTGACCTGAAGATGCACCGTGGCCGCCTGCTCGCCCTGCTGGGCCCCAACGGCGCCGGGAAGACCACCACGGTCGAGATCTGCGAAGGCTTCCGCCGCCCCGACTCGGGCTGCGTCCGCGTGCTCGGCCTGGACCCCGTGCGCGAGGGCCGCGCGCTGCGCCCGCGCATCGGCGTGATGCCGCAGGGCGGCGGGGCGTATCCGGGCGTGCGGGCCGGGGAAATGCTCGGCCTGGTCGCCTCGTGCGCCGCCGAGCCGCTGGATCCCGCGTGGCTGCTGGACGTCCTCGGGCTGTCCTCGGCGCGCCGCACCCCGTTCAAGCGCCTGTCCGGCGGTCAGCAGCAGCGCCTGTCGCTCGCGTGCGCGCTCGTCGGGCGCCCGGAGCTGGTGTTCCTCGACGAGCCGACCGCGGGCATGGACCCGCAGGCCCGCCGCCTGGTGTGGGACCTGCTCGGCGCGCTGCGCTCGGACGGCGTGAGCATCCTGCTCACCACCCACCTGATGGAGGAGGCCGAGGCGCTGGCCGACGACGTGGTGATCGTCGACGACGGCCGCGTCATCGCCGAGGGCACGCCGAGCGCGCTGACCGCCGAGGAGGGCGAGGCCGCGCAGCTGCGGTTCAAGGCCCGGCCCGGCCTCGACACGACTTTGCTCACCGCGGCCCTGCCCGAGGGTTACCACGTGCACGAGCCGGCGCCGGGCAGCTACCACGTGCTCGGCCTGGTGGACCCGCAGGTGGTCTCCACCGTCACGTCGTGGTGCGCGCAGCAAGGGGTGCTCGCGGAGGAGCTGCACGTGGGCAAGCGGGACCTGGAAGAGGTCTTCCTCGAGCTCACCGGACGGGAGCTGCGGTCATGACCACGTTCGCCCCGGGCACGTTCACGCCGAAGCCGGGCGCGGGCAGCCGGACGAGGATGCTGCTCACGCACGCGAAGGTCGAGACGAGCCTCACGCTGCGCCACGGCGAGCAGATCCTGCTGACCCTGCTGATCCCGCTCGCGCTGCTGATCGGCCTGACGCTGCTGGACATCCTGCCGCAGGGCGACCTCGGTTCCGTGTCCAAGGTGGACTGGGTGACGCCGCGGATCTTCGCGCTCGCGGTGATGTCGTCGGCGTTCACCGGGCAGGCGATCGCCCTCGGTTTCGACCGGCGCTACGGCGTGCTCAAGCGGCTGTCGGCCACCGCGCTGCCGCGCTGGCTGCTCGTGGCGGGCCGGATCGTGGCGGCGCTCGTCGTGGTGCTGCTGCAGGTCGTCGTGCTCGGCGTGGTCGCGGCGGTCCTGGGCTGGTCGCCGTCCGGGCCCGGGGTCGCGGAGGCCGTGCTGCTGCTCGTGCTCGGCACCCTGAGCTTCGGCGCGCTGGGCGTCCTGCTGGGCGGCTCGCTGCGCGCCGAGGCGGTGCTGGCGCTGGCGAACATCGTGTGGTTCGTGCTGCTGCTCGCGGGCGGGATCCTGCTGGCCCCGTCGGCGCTTCCGGGCGGTGTCGCCGCTGTCGTGGAGCTGCTGCCGTCGGGCGCGCTCGCCGAGGGCCTGCGTCAGGCGTTGGTCGGTGGCACGCTCGCCTGGGAGCCGGTCGTGGTGCTGCTCTGCTGGGGCGCGGTCGCGGGCGCGGTGGCCACCCGCACCACCCGGCTGACCTGACGGGCCGGTGTCCGCGGGACCTTGGTCCCACGCCTATCCTCGGATCGTGGTTCTGAACTCGCTCGTCGCCCGGCTTCCGCTTCCCTCGCCCGCCGCTCGGAAGGCCGTCGGCATCGCCGCGATCGTCGCGCAGGCCGGGATCGGCGTCACCGGGTCGGTCGTCCGGGTCACCGGCTCCGGCCTCGGCTGCGCCACGTGGCCGCAGTGCCAGCCCGGCAGCATGGTGCCCGTCGCGCACGACGAGCTGCACGGGATCCACCAGTGGATCGAGTTCAGCAACCGCCTGCTCACCGGCGTGGTCATCCTGGTGGCCGTGCTGGCCGTGTTCACCGCCTGGCGCGTGCACCTCGACACGCCCCGCAAGCGTCTCCTCGCGCTCGCCTGGACGATGCCCGGCGGCGTCGTGCTGCAGGCCGTCGTCGGCGGGATGACGGTGCTCGCCAAGCTGGAGTGGTGGACCGTCGCGATCCACTTCCTCGCCTCCACCCCCCTGATCTGGCTGGCCACCCTGCTGCTGCACGCCTTCACCGAGGGCGACGAGCGGCCGCGCTGGCTGGTGCCGCCGATCGCCCGGACGTTCCTCGTCGCGCTCGTGGTCCTGATGTGGGCGATCCTCGTCGCGGGCACCACGGTCACCGGCGCGGGTCCGCACGGCGGTGACACGCAGACCCACCGCCTCGACGCTCCGATCGAGACGCTGGCGCGCGTCCACAGCGGAATCCTCGTGGTGTACCTGGTCGTCCTCGCCGTGTTCGGGCTGACGCTGCTGCGCACCGGCGCCTCGCACCGGCTGTGGCGGCGCTACGGCGCGGTCTGGCTGGTGGCGGTCGCGCAGGGCATCCTCGGCGTCGTGCAGTACGCGCTGGGTGTGCCGGAGGCGCTGGTCTCGCTGCACGTCCTCGGCTCGGCGCTCGTGATCGTGGCGACGGGCGCGTTGTGGTGCGGCGCCCGCGATCGCGGGCTGCCGCCGGTTTCCGGCGCCTCCGCCGGGCGCGACGCGGTGACGGCCAGTGGCTACCCGGCCGTAACGCCGTAGCGGTGTGCGCGCCAGCCGGGCACGTTACGCTCACGGCGGCGGGGGCCGGACCCCGCCGCAACCGGAGTGAGGTAGCAGTTCCATGAGTGCCACTGACGTCCGCACCGGCGCGAAACCCCTGATTTCCCACCGGCGCACGGCCGGGCAGATGATCGTGCTGAAGGCCTTCCTGCTGATCCCGTTCGTCGCGCTGCTCGCCGCCCTGCCATTGGCATGGGGCTGGGGGCTGACGTGGCTCGACCTCGTGCTCGCCGTGGTGTTCTACGTGCTCGCCACCCTCGGCGTGACCGTCGGCTACCACCGGTACTTCACGCACGGCGCGTTCAAGGCCGCCCGCCCGCTGCGGGTGGCGCTCGCGATCGCCGGCAGCATGGCGGTGCAGGGCTCGGTGATCTTCTGGGTCGCGAGCCACCGGCGCCACCACGCGTTCGCCGACCGCGACGGCGACCCGCACTCCCCGTGGCTGTTCGGCACCTCGCCGGCGGCGCTGCTGCGCGGGTTCTGGCACGCGCACATGGGCTGGATGTTCCAGCGGGAGGTCACCAACTACGACCGCTTCGCCCCCGACCTCGTGGCCGACCGTGACCTGCGCGTGGTGAACCGGTACTTCTGGCTGTGGATCACGCTGAGCCTCGTGCTGCCCGGGGTGCTGGGCGGGCTGCTCAGCTGGTCGTGGCAGGGCGCGGTGACGGCGTTCTTCTGGGCCGGGCTGGTGCGCATCGCGTTCCTGCATCACGTGACGTGGTCGGTGAACTCGATCTGCCACATGGTCGGCGACCGCCCGTTCGCGAGCCGCGACAAGGCGGCGAACTTCTGGCCGCTGGCCATCCTGTCGATGGGCGAGTCCTGGCACAACTCCCACCACGCCGACCCGACGTGCGCGCGGCACGGCGTGCTGCGCGGTCAGCTGGACGTGTCGGCGCGGGTGATCTGGATGTTCGAGAAGCTGCACTGGGCGCGCGACGTCCGGTGGCCGAAGCCTGAGCGCATCGCGGCCAAGCGGGTCACCCCCGCGTAGCGGATCATCCTCGGGTTGACGGGTGGGCCCGCCAACCCGAGGATCCGCCGGCTTTCAGGAACGGCGCCCGGCGGGCCCGGCCATCCGGTGCCGGTGCGCGGGCCCGATCTTGACGGCGTTGACGGTCGCGGCGTCCCACTCGGCGGGTTCGAGGTCCTCGACGGCCTCGACGAGCGCCTCGCCGGTGCCGGTCGCGGGCACCACGATGTCGCCGAGCGCGCCGTCGGCCCCCACCAGCACGACACGCGCCCCGGCGCGGCCGATGTTCTCCACCACGCCCTTGCTGGGCTTGCCGTGCTCGGCGACGAACTTCCGGGCAGCGGCGAGCTGCTTCGCGGTCGGGTCCGGGGTCTTTTCGGTCTCTTCAGCCACGTCCAGCATCCTAGACTCGGGGTGCGGTGCAGGCAGGCGAAGGAGACGAGGAGTACTCATGCCCACGGCAGTGCGGATCCACCGGACGGGCGGCCCGGAAGTGCTCGAAGCCGATGAGGTGGAGGTCGGGGACCCAGGCCCGGGCGAGCTGCTCGTGGACGTACGCGCGGCCGGGGTGAACTACATCGACACCTACCACCGCAGCGGGCTCTATCCCCTGGAGCTGCCGGCGACGCTGGGCATGGAGGGCGCGGGCACGGTGGTGTCCGCCGGCCCGGACGTGACGGGTTTCGCGGCCGGTGACCGGGTGGCGTGGCAGGGGAACCTCGGCAGCTACGCGAGCCAGGCACGGGTTTCCGCCCGCGTCGCCGTCCACGTGCCGGAGGGCGTCCCGGACGAGACGGCGGCGGCGCTGATGTTGCAGGGCGTCACGGCACACTACCTGGTGCGCTCGACGTACGAGGTCCAGAAGGGCGACGCGGTCCTGATCCACGCGGCGGCCGGTGGTGTGGGCCTGTTGCTGACGCAGCTGGCGAAGGCCAGGGGCGCACGGGTGATCGGCACGGTGTCCACTGAGGAGAAGGAAAACCTGGCGCGCGAAGCCGGCGCCGACGAGGTGATCCGGTACGACCAGGTCGACTTCGCCGAGGAAACCCGCGAACTCACGGACGGCGAGGGCGTGGCGGTCGTCTACGACGGTGTCGGAAAGACGACCTTCGACGGAAGCCTCGCCAGCCTGCGAGTCCGCGGAGTGCTGGCACTGTTCGGCGCATCGAGCGGCCCGGTCCCCCCGGTGGACCCGCAAGTCCTCAACCGCAGCGGTTCGGTGTACCTGACCCGCCCCACGAGCGTCCACTATGTCCGGACGCGCGAGGAACTGGACTGGCGAGCAAGGGAACTCTTCAGCGCCGTGCGGGACGGTTCACTCCACGTCCGAATCGGACACCGCTACCCCCTGGCAAACGCCCGGCAAGCACACGAAGACCTACAGGGCCGGAAGACAACGGGAAAGCTCCTGCTACTGCCGTAAAAACGGACAGAGGCAGCAAAACAGGCCCGGCACACGCCCGGACCTCCCCCGTCCCCGGTCCCCAGCCTCATTAGCGGTTGGCTCGCCGGGTCAAGGGTCGCGCAGCGATCGCGAAGCGACGCCGCAGGCGCCCTTGACGCGGTGAGCCAACCGTTAAACGATCAAGGGAGAGGGGCGGGGGTGGCCGGGCAGTGGAGGGCGCCCGCGCCCGGCCCACCGCAGGTGACCACGCTGGGACGAAAGATCAAAAGAATGCCTCGCCGGCGGGCAGGCTCCAGGATGATGGGCCCCAAGGGATCTCACCTTGGCAGCGTGGTCGAGTCGTGTGGTCATCCCGTCGCCTGCGGTTTGTGCATATCACTTTGACCCAGACCCGCAAGGTTGCGTAGTTCGGCCGCCGGTGGGCAGCGGATGTTGCGGGCCTGGCTCAAAGTGATGGTGCGAGTTCAGGCGACGGGATGACCACCCAACTCTCAAGTTTGTTCCGAACCGGCTTACGCCCCCACCGCCGCCCTGATCGTCTCCTTCAGGCTGCTCGTCGTCGCGATGACGGCCGTCGGCTCGTAACCGCAGTGGGCCATGCAGTTCGCGCAGCGGGGGTCCTTGCCGCGGCCGAACTTGTCCCACTCCGTCTCCTCGATCAGCTCGCGGAAGGTCTTCGCGTAGCCGTCGTCGAGCAGGTAGCACGGGCGCTGCCAGCCCAGCAGCGAGTACGACGGGATGCCCCACGGCGTGCACTCGAAGTCGCGCTTGCCCTCGATGAAGTCGAGGAACAGGGGCGAGTGGTTGAGCCGCCACTTCTTGCGGCGGCCGTCGCCGAACGCCTTCGAGAACAGCTCGCGCGTCTGCTGCACGCCGAGGAAGTGCTCCTGGTCCGGCGCCTTCTCGTACGCGTAGCCCGGCGAGAGCTGCATGTTGTCCACGCCGACCTCGTCGTTGAGGTAGTCCAGCACGTCGATGACGTCCTGCGGGGTGTCGGTGTTGAAGAACGTCGTGTTCGTCATCACCCGGAAGCCCTTTTGCTTGGCGAGCCTGATCGCGTCGACCGCCGCCTGGAAACCGCCCTCCTTGCGCACCGAGGCGTCGTGCTTCTCCTCCAGGCCGTCGATGTGCACCATCCACGAGAAGTTGCGGTGCGGCTTGAACTTGTCGATGTGCTTGGGCAGCAGCAGCGCGTTCGTGCACAGGAACACGATCTTCCCGCGCTCCAGCAGGATGCGCGTGATCTCGTGGATCTGCGGGTGCATCAGCGGTTCACCGCCGGCGATGGACACCATCGGCGCGCCGCTCTCCTCGACCGCGCCGACGGCCTGCTGCACCGGCATCCGCTGCTTGAGCAGGTGCGCGGGCTGCTGGATCTTGCCGCAGCCACCGCACTTGAGGTTGCACGCGAACAACGGTTCCAGCTCCACCAGCACCGCGTACTTGTCCTTGCGCTGCAGCTTCTGCTTGGCCAGATAAGCTCCCAGCCGGATGGACTGGCGCAACGGCATGGCCATGATCTACCCCACCTCTCGAGGTAACGTGAATCGGATGTCTTCGTCGGCCACCTGGCTGTCCCGCACGGTCGTGCGGCCGAGCCCCGCCAGGCACCGGGTCAGCTCTTCCACCAGGTGCGGCGGCGCCGAGGCCCCCGCCGTGATCCCCACCCGCCGCGCTCCCGCCAGCCAGCGCATGTCCACCTCGGACACGTCGTCGACCAGGTGGGCGGGCGGGCCCTGGCGCCGCGCCACCTCGACCAGCCGCTTCGAGTTCGACGAGTTCGCCGAACCGACCACGAGCACCAGGTCGGCGGAGTCGGCGACCGCCCGCACCGCCCGCTGCCGGTTCGTGGTGGCGTAACAGATGTCGTCGCGCCGGGGCGCCGACATCGCGGGAAACCTCTCGCGCAGCACGGACGCGATCTCCTCGGCCTCGTCGACCGCCAGAGTCGTCTGCATCGCGTACGCGACCTTCTCCGGGTCGCGCACCCGCACGTGCCGGGCCGCGGACGCGTCCTCGACGACGACCACCTGCTCCGGCGCCTCACCGACCGTGCCCTCGACCTCTTCGTGGTCGGAGTGGCCGATGAGCAGGACCGTGTCCCCGCGCGAGCTGTACCGGCGCACCTCGTTGTGCACCTTGGTGACCAGCGGGCAGGTCGCGTCGATCACCCGCAGGTCCTTCGCCGCCGCGGCCTGGCGCACCGACGGCGCCACCCCGTGTGCGGCGAGCACCGTCGTCGCCCCGGCGGGCACCTCGTCCACCTCCTGGACGAACACCGCGCCCATGTCCTCCAGGCGCCGCACGACGTGGATGTTGTGCACGATCTGGCGCCGCACGTACACGGGCGCGCCGTACCGCTCCAGCGCCCGCTCCACGATCTCGATCGCCCGGTCCACGCCCGCGCAGAACGACCGGGGACTGGCCCGCAGGATCTCCCCGCGGCCCGCCGCCTCGCACCACTCGCGCAGCGCCGGTGCGGCCGCACGCAGCGACCGCAGCCCGGTGAGCCCGCGCCGGACCGTGCCCGGCCGCCACAACGGGTGTTCCGGGGTGTCCACAATGGCCCGCACCACCGCCAGCGGACCCGGCACGGTGGCGAACTGCGCCGACTCCATGTCCACCGCCAGCGCGCCGCGCGCGGCGTACCCCTCGCGCTCGGTGCCGTCCACCAGCGACTCCGCCGACGCGACGGGTCCGGTGTGGACGGTCAGGCCGAGCCGCCGCAACGCACCGGCCAGCAGCGGCGCCGACCGCAGCGGCACGGGACCGTCCGGGCCATCGATCTCCGTGGCCACCACGAGGTCACCGGGCCGCACCGAGTCCGTGACGCCGCCCGCGATACCGGCGACGAGGACGGGCGTAGTGCCGGTGAACCGCCGCGCGGACTCGGCCGCGCGGCGCGGGCCCATGCCCGTGTGCAGCACCCGCACCCCGGGAGCCCGCAACGCCGCGGCCTCCAGGTGCATCGGCGCGCACACCACACCACTCACGCCGACTCCACGTATCGACCCAGCGCCGAGACCGGGAACACCAGCCGGTACAGGTGGTAGTTGATGTAGAAGTCAC
The DNA here is from genome assembly GCF_014191255.1 of Amycolatopsis bartoniae. Classification (GTDB taxonomy): domain Bacteria; phylum Actinomycetota; class Actinomycetes; order Mycobacteriales; family Pseudonocardiaceae; genus Amycolatopsis_E; species Amycolatopsis_E bartoniae. Next base: position 84,435 of record NZ_JACHWH010000010.1, on the reverse strand, counting down.
CCGGGAAGCCGGTGCCGGTGAACTGCGGCTCGTCCCACGTCCCGTCCGCCCGCTGCGTCTCCACCAGCCAGCGCACGCCGCGCTTGACCATCGCCGACTCGCGCTCCCCCGCCGCCAGCAGCGCGAGCAGCGCCCACGCGGTCTGCGACGCGGTCGAGTCGCCCTTGCCGATCCACGCCGGGTCCCGGTAGGACCGCAGGTCCTCGCCCCAGCCCCCGTCGGGGTTCTGGCACGACTCCAGCCACTTCACCGCCCGGCGCACCGCCGGGTCGCCGGGCGACACCCCGGCCGCGACCAGCGCGGGCACCGCCGCGCCCGTGCCGTAGAGGTGGTTGGCGCCCCACCGCCCGAACCAGGACCCGTCGTCCTCTTGGGCGTCGAGCAGCCACTTCACCCCGCGGCGGCACTCGGGGCTGTTCGCGAGCCCCTCGGCGGCCATCATCTCCACGATGTGCGCGGTGACGTCGGCCGACGGCGGGTCGATCACCGCGCCGAAGTCGCAGAACGGCAGCTTGGTCGTCAGCTCCCGCGTGTTGTCCGCGTCGAACGCGCCCCAGCCGCCGTCGCGGGACTGCATCCCCTGCAGCCACACCACGGCCCGGTCGATGGCCTCCTTCACCCGCGGCCGGTCCGGGTGCGCGGTGCGCCGCAGCGCGAGCACCACCTCGGCGGTGTCGTCGGTGTCGGGGTAGATGTCGTTGGCGAACTCGAACGCCCAGCCGCCTGGCGGGGTCGCGGGCCGCTTGACCGCCCAGTCGCCGGGCACGCGGACCTCCTCGCCCAGCAGCCAGTCCGCCGCCTTGAGCAGCGCCGGGTCGTCGGCCGGCACGCCCGCGTCGTGCAGCGCCGTCATCGCCAGCCCGGTGTCCCACACCGGCGACTGGCACGCCTCCAGCCTGCGTACCCAGCCGTCCGGGGTCTCCTCCCGGATGATGAACCCGTCGAGGCCCGCGAACCCGGCCTTCACCGCCGGGTGCTCGAACGAATAGCCCAGCAGGTGCAGCGCCAGCAGCGAGTACACCCACGGCGGCTGGATGCCGCCCCACGACCCGTCCGCCTCCTGCCGCGCGAGGATCCACTCCGCGGCCGTGCGCATCGCCAGCCCCCGCAGCGGCTTCACCGGCAGCTTCGCGTACGTGTGCAGCGCCTTGTCGAGGTACTCGAACGCGCCGGACCACGTCCACGGCCTGCGCTCCTTGCGCGGCCGCACCCCCGTGCGCAGCTCGTCCACGCCGACGGGCAGCGGGCGCACCGGCCTGAGCGTGGAGACGATGGTCAGCGGCACCACGGTCTGGCGCGCCCAGCAGCCCCAGTCGTAGACGTTGAGCGGGAACCACGACGGCAGGAAGATCAGCTCTGGCGGCATGTTCGGCAGGTCGTCCCACGACCACAGCCCGAACAGCGCGAGCCAGATGCGGGTGAACACGCGGGTCGCCTCCAGCCCGCCGTTCGCCAGCACGAACTCCTGCGCGGCCCGCATGTGCGGCGCCTCGACCGGGTCACCGGCCAGCCGCAGCGCGACCCACGCCTCGACCGTCGTGGACAGCTCGCCGGGGCCGCCGTAGAACGTCGCCCAGGTGCCGTCCTCCCGCTGCTGGGACCGGATCCACCGCGCGGCCTCCTCGGTCTCGGCCGCGGTGCGGATGCCGAGGAACTCCCGCAGCAGCAGGTCCTCGGCGTCCATCGTGACGTTGGTTTCCAGCTCGCCCTTCCACCAGCCGCCGTCCTCCTGCAGCCCCTTCAGGTGCGCGACCGCGCGCCCGAGCGCGTCGGCCGGGCTGCGCAGTGCGGTGGGTGTTTCGGCGAGTTGCGTCATCAGGCCTCCCTCGTGACGATGAACTGCGCGAGCGACAGCAGCTCCTCCCGCGCGTGGTCGGGAATTCCGGCGTCCTCGAGCTTCTGCCTGCCCGCGGCCATCCGGCGGTAGGCCTCGTCGAGTGCCCACTTGCGCCCGCCGGCCTGCTCGACCAGCTCCGCGGCGCGGCGCACCGACTCCTCCCCCGGCGCCTCGGCGTGCGCCAGCCAGTCGGCCAGCTCGCGGCCGAGCGCGCCGCCGTGGGTGATGGCGTAGGTGACGGGCAGGCTCTTCTTGCGCGCCCGCAGGTCGGAGTACACCGGCTTGCCGGTGACCGCGGTCTCGCCCCAGATGCCGAGCACGTCGTCGACGAGCTGGAAGGCCAGCCCCAGGTCGGCGCCGAACCCGGCGAGCGCGTCCACGACCGGTTGCGGGGCCCCGGCCAGCACCGCGCCGATCGCCGTGCTGGCCGACAGCAGCGCGCCGGTCTTGCCCGCCGCCATGTCGAGGCACTCGTCGAGGCCCACGTCGTTGCGCTGCTCGAAGGACACGTCGAGCACCTGGCCGCGGATCAGCTCGTTCGTGGCGTCGGCCAGCAGGCGCGCCGCGGCGACGGCGCCCGGGCCCTCGCCGTCGAGCAGCACCTCCTGCGCCAGCGACAGCATCGCGTCGCCGGTGAGGATCGCGCTCGCCGCACCGCGGACCGCCCACACCGTCGGGCGGTGGCGGCGCTCGGTGTCGCCGTCCATCAGGTCGTCGTGCAGCAGCGAGAAGTTGTGCACCAGCTCGACGGCCACCGCGCCGGGCAGGCCCACCGACGGCTCGGCGCCCGCCGCCTCCGCCGACAGCAGGGCGAGCGCGGGCCGCACGGCCTTGCCGCCGCCGTCGGTCGGGTTGCCGTCGAGGTCGGTCCAGCCCAGGTGGTAGTAGGCGATCGACCGGCTGGTGGGGTCCAGCCGGTCCAGTGCCGCGCGCATCGCGGGCAGCGTCGCCTGTTTGCCCTGGTGCAGGGAGTCGAGTACAGCGGTCATCGGATGTCCTTACCTTCGGGCGAAGTCGGTTCGTCGAGGGCGGGTCCTGGGGTGAGCAGGGCACGGGCCGCGGCGTCGCCGCTGCGCACCGCGCCTTCCATCGTCGCGGGCCACCCGGTGGCGGTCCACGCCCCGGCGAGCACGATCCCATCCGCCGCCGTCCGGGTCTGCGGGCGCAGGGCCGCGGTGCCGGGCGTGGGACGGAAGGTCGCGTGCCGCTCGCGGGTGACGAAGAAGTCGCGCACGTGGGCGGTCGCCGCCGCGGGCAGCACCCGCCGCAGCTCGGGCAGGATCCGCTCCCGGATCTCCCGCACCGGCACGTCGATCAGGTCGTCGGCCGCGGACAGCGAGACGGCCAGGCACTGGCCACCGTCCACACCGGACTGCGTGGTGCGGTCGAACACCCACTGCAGCGGGGAGTCGACGGCGGCGAAGAACGGCTGGTCCAGCACCTTCCGGTCGAGGACGAGATGAGCGTTGACGATCGGCGAGCTGCCGAGGCGCCGCGCCCACCCCTCGGGCAGCCGCACGCTTCCGGGTGGCAGCAGCCGCTCGGCCACTTCCGGCGGCACGGCGAGCACCACGCGGTCGGCGACGAACTCCGTCTCCCCCGCCGTGATCCGCCAGCCGCCCTCGACCCGGGTGAGAGCGGTGGCCTTGGTGCCGAGCAGCACCTGCGCGCCCGCCTCGGTCAGCCGCGCCTTGGCCGGTTCGCCGTGCAGCTCGCGCAGCGGCACCTTCGACCAGCCGATGTCGGCGGCCGCGGCGTCGGTGAGCAGCCCGACCTGGAACACCGTCGCGGCCAGTGCGAGCGAAGCGCCGGTGGCGGGCGCGTTGAGCGTCGCGATGCCCACCAGGTCCCACAGCTTCCCGATGGCCGCGTCGCTCTGGCCGTGCCGGCGCAGCCAGTCCCCGAAGGACTGCGCGTCGGCCGCGGCCGAGTCCCGGTCCACGCCCTTCAGCGCGAACGCCGCGCTCGCGAACTTGAGCCGGTCGGCCACCGGCAGCGGCTTGTACTTCAGCACGGAGTCGGCCAGGTGCAGCGGCGCGGGCAACCCGTTGCGGCGCAGCCACACCGGTTCCCGCAGTCGCGGTGAGCGGACCTGGATGGCGAGCCTGGGCTGCAGGAACACCTTGTCCAGCACCCCGAGCCGGCGCAGCAGCTCCACGTAGGACGTGCAGCAGCGGAGGAACACGTGCTGGCCGTTGTCCACGTCCAGCTCGCCGCGGCGGAACGAGTGCGTCAGCCCGCCGAGGTGCCCCTTCGACTCCAGCAGGGTGACGTCGAGACCGGCGTCCGCGCAGCGCAGGGCCGCGGTGATGCCGGCGAGACCGCCGCCCAGCACGGCCACCCTGATGGTCACGACAGCCGCCCCGACAGCGCCCGCGCCGCCACTCCCAGCTTCTCCCGGCCGGACAGCGAAAGCCGGCGATCGAACACGAGGGACGGCCGCTCGTTGATGCGTTCGAGCAGCTGCCGGTAGATGCCCGCCATGGCGAGGCAGCACGCGCCGCTGCGGCGGTCGAGCAGCGGCGCCAGGCGCAGGCCGTCGGCGTACCACTCGCGCGCACGGGCGGCGCTGTGCCGGATCAGCGCGGTCAGGCCCCCGTCCGGGTCGGCCAGCCTGCCCTGCTCGTCCAGCTTCAGCTCGACGCCGAACGCGTCCAGCTCCTGCTGCGGCAGGTACACCCGGCCGTTGGTGAGGTCCTCGCGGATGTCGCGCAGGATGTTCGTCTGCTGCAGCGCGATGCCGAGGGAGTCGGCGTAGCGGGCGGCGTCCGGGTGCGGCCTGCTGCCGAACACCCCGAGGCACAGCCGCCCGATCGAGCCCGCGACGCACCGGCAGTACTCGGTCAGGTCCTCGAAGGTGGCGTAGCTGCGGCCCTCGATGTCCATCCAGACCCCGTCGAGCAGCTCGTCGAAGGCGCCGAGTGGGACCGGGTAGCGCTTCGCGGCGTCGGCCACCGCGACCAGCACCGGGTCGGTCGCGGTGTCGAGGGTGGCCAGCGACTTGCGGACCTCCTCCAGCCGGACCGCCTTCTCCTCGATCGGCAGGTCGCCGTCGCCGATGTCGTCCACCCGCCGGGCCAGCGCGTACACCGCGCAGAGCGCCGCGCGGCGGCCGCGGGTCAGCAGGCGGATCCCGTAGTAGAAGTTGCGGGCCTCGGTCCTCGTGATCCGCGCGCACTCCGCATAGGCGGCATCGATCTCGGTCAACGGCGGCCTCCCCGCACCAGCAGCTTCGAAAGGTGGATCAGCACGTCCCGCTTGCGTGGCCGGGGTGTCGCCGCGAGGACGTCCCAGTTCGCGCGGCGGAGCGCGTCGACGGTCGCGAGGCCACCGGCGACGTATCCGGCGATGGCCAGGCGCGCCCAACCTTGCAGCAGCCCGACCAGCGCCGCACCTTCGGTCAACTGATCGAGTGCTTTCTGCACCTGGGCGGCCACGCAGCGCCGCACGGCGACGTTCGCCCGGTCGGCGTCGAGGTCGGTTTCGGTGACGCCGAACGCGTCGAGGTCCTCCCGCGGCAGGTAGATCCGGCCCGCCCGCCGGTCCTCCGCGACGTCCTGGCAGTGCTCGATCAGCTGCAGCGCCGTGCACACCAGGTCCGACAGGCGCTCGGCCTCGGTGGAGCGCACCCCGAAGATCCGCAGCACGATCCGCCCGACCGGGTCGGCCGACAGGGTGCAGTACCGCGCGAGGTCGGCCTGCGTGGCGTAGCGGGTGACCTCCTGGTCCTGCAGGTTGGCCCGCAGGAGCCGGTCGAACGGCTCGTGGTCGAGATCACGTGCCCGGATCGTCGGGACGAGGCGGCGCAGCACCGGCTCCTCGGGTTCGCCCTGCCAGGCGCGCGCGAGGTCCTTCCGGAACGAGGTCAGGGCCGCGATCCGGTCGCCTTCGTACTCGTCGCCGAGGTCGTCGATCACCCGCGCGACGTCGTAGAGCGCGGTCAGGTCGCGGCGGAGCGCACGCGGCAGTATCCGGAGCGCGACCGGGAAGTTCTCCGCGCCGCGCTTCCGGTCCAGCTCAGCCACCCGGCCCGGTGGCTGCGGAGGCAGCACGGGGTCGCCGACCGTGTCGGAACCTGGAGGTGCTGATGTCATCGGCCCATAATCCATCGGGGAGGGGCCGAGGTTCTTCGCACAGGAAACAAATTCCGGGAAGGCCGGGTTGTCACGAGCGGACAGTCTTAACCCGTTCGAAGGATGGATTGAGACGTAAGGGTGGAGGTTGCCGGTGGAAGTAGGCAGAAGAGCTGACCCAGCGGACGCGAAACTGGAGGAACTCGCGGCCGCGACCGCCGAACGACTGCCCCGGATGCTCGACGACGTCACCCGTCTGCTGAGCCACGACTGGCCGGACTACGCCGACTTCATCGTCACGGAACGGGACGAGGTCCTCGTCTCGGCGAACATGTTCCTGCACCGTCTGATGAAAATGGCGAAATGGGACATCACCGAACTCCCGGGCGTGTCGGACCCGCCGCCCGAGCAGCTGAGCGAGCAGCCGCTGTTCGAGGAGATCGGCCGCGCGCAGTGGCAGCAGGGCCGGGACCTGACCAGCCTGCTGTCGGCCTACCAGATCGGCGCCCGTGTCGCGTGGCACCACGTGGCCGAGGTGGCGCTGGAGGTGGGTGTCCCGTCCGATGTGTTCGCCTCCCTCGCGGAGGCGGTCTTCATCTTCATCGACCAGCTCTCCTCGGCGTCGGCCCGCGGCTACGTGCTGGAGCAGTCCGAGGCCGCCGCCGCGCGGGAGCGGCTGCGCGACGAGCTGGGCAACATGCTGCTGTCCGACCGATCGGACTCCAACGCCGTCCGGGCGGCCGCGGCGCGCGTGGACTGGCCGCTGCCCCGCGAGGCGGCGGTGGTGCTCGTCGAGCCCGACAACCCCGTCGGCGTGGCGCTGCTGGCCCGGCTGGACCAGTCGTGCCTGCACGTGCGGCGGCAGCGGCTGGTGGGCGCGATCGTCCCCGACCCCGACGGCCCGCAACGGCGCGAGCGCCTCGCGTCGGCGCTGCGCGGCGCGGGCGCCGTCGTGGGGCACGCCGTAGCGCTGGAACACCTGCCGGCGAGCATGCGGGTCGCCGAGGTGGCCGTGCAGCTGCGGCGCACGCACGTGCTGGAGGACGACCCGGTGTTCGTCGACGAGCACCTGGACTCCATCATCGTGCACCGCGACGCGCGGCTGCTCGACGCGTTCCGCACGCAGTGCCTGGCCCCGCTCGACGAGCTCGGCCCGGTGACCCGGCAGCGGCTGTGCGAGACCCTCGCGTCGTGGCTGCGCCACCTCGGCGACCGGCGCGCGGTGGCCGAGGAGCTGCACATCCACCCGCAGACCGTCCGCTACCGGCTCACCCAGCTGCGGGAGCTGTTCGGCGAGAGCCTGGACGAGCCGGACAACCGCCGCCGCCTCACCCTCGCCCTGGCCTGGGGCATCCCCGAGCGGAACTAGCTCACGCGTACTCGTCGAGGGTCTTGCGGAACTCGTCGAGGAACTCGCCGGCGTCGGGGACGAACGCCGGGTCGGTGGCCACCGTCATCGAGAACGAGCCGTACCAGCCCAGCACACCCACCACGAACGGCGTCCCCGGCGCGATCGGGATGATCGGGAACGCCGTGATCAGCGGATAGCCGCCGAAGTTCACCTGCCACGTCGCACCCGGCATGTTCGACACCGTGCCGTGGAAGAACCGGCCGCCGTAGACGGTGCGCGCGAACCACGCGTGGAACCACGGCGGCATCAGGTTCGCCACCGTGTGCTGCACGAACCGCGACGCGATCGCCCGCGTGCCGCCGCGCAGCCGGGAGCTCGCCTTCGCGACCGCCGCGAGGCGCTCGGTCTCCGGCATCTCCCCCATCGGCACCTCGACCATCACCGCGGCCGTCACGTTGCCCGCCATGCCCGCCCGCGGCTCGGCCGCCATCAGCGGCACCGACGCCAGCAGCTTCGACGGCAGCGGCCCCTTCGCGACCCGCCGCAACGCCGACGCGGTCCCGGCCAGCAGCACGTCGGTCACCCGGGCCCCGCGCCGCCGCGCGAGCCCCCGGACCTCCTCCAGGTCGAGCTTCAGGCTGCCGAACTCGCGCGCGGAGGAGTCCGACGTGACCAGCCGCCCCTCCGGCCGCGCGTCGGTCGCCAGCTGCGCGATCCCCGCGATGCCGCCGGCCAGCTGCTTGAGCCGCCCCGGCCGCTTGACCTCGCCCAGCGCGGAGGTCAGGTCCGGCGAGTCGAACACGTCGAGCATCAGGTTGATCGTGCCGATGCCGTCGGCGACCGAGTGGTGCACCAGCGAGACGACGGCGGCGACATCCTCCTCTACGCCGGTCACCACGCAGAACCGCCACAGCGGCCGGTCGCGCGGCAGCTGCTGCCCGGCCAGCTCGGCGACCAGCGCGTGCAACGCGGACATGCCGCCGGGGCGCCCGTCGCGGCTCAGGTCGAACACCGGCACGTGCCAGGACCAGTCGAGGCTCGCCGCCTCGACCCAGCGCCACGGCCGCCAGCGGGTCGGCGGTGCGAGCTTCTTGCGGAACTCCGGGCGCTGCGCGAGCTTCGCGGTGATGGTCGCCACCGCCAGCTCGTGCGTGGGCACCGTGCCCGCCCGGGAGGTGTCGAGCAGGATGAGCCCGCCGACGTGCTGCGGCGCTTGCGGGCTCTCGACGTGCAGGAAGAACGCGTCGGACGCGGGGATGCGGTCGCTGTCTCGTCTCGCCACGTCCGCGATCATGACAGCAGCCACCACCACGACGACAGCACCGGCCGCGTCGAGCCAGTAGTGGTTGCCCGTCGCGAGGATCACCGCGAGCGTCACGAGCACGTGCACCGCGCTGACCACCTGCACCAGGCGGCCGCCGGAGATCCGGGCGAGCACCACCGACACCCACAGCGCCCAGCCCACGTGCAGCGACGGCATCGCGGCGAGCTGGTTCGCGTTCTCGACCATCGGCGATCCCCACGAGCCCCACGTGTGGCCCAGGCGCACGGTGTCGACGAAGCCCGCGCCGTCGAGCATCCGGGGCGGCGCGACGGGAAACAGCCAGAAGCAGGCCAGCGCGAGCAGGTTCACCCAGGCGAAGGAGTTGCGCACCTGCCGGTAGTGACCGGGGTGGCGGGCGTAGACCCACACCAGCAGGATCAGCGCGCTGGCGATGTAGGTGACCGCGTACTCGTAGTTCGCCGCGGTGCGCAGCCAGTCCTGCCCGGCCAGCCACCGGTTGAGCGGCAGCTCGAAGTCCAGGTGCAGGAAGCGCTCGAAGCCCAGGATTGCGTCGCCGTTGTCCAGCGCCCGCACCTCGCGAGAGGGCAGCGGTTTCGCCTCGATCAGCAGGTAGACCGCGAACAGCGCGAGCCCGGCGAGGAGCTCACCCCACCAGCGCGGCCGCGTGACGGCTTCCTGGCGGTACCCGACTGTTAACGAGGAGTTGGTTGACGACCCGGCTGTGAGCACACTCCGTGATATAGCACGGGAGCGCGGGGCGGCGCTCGGTCAGCCGGCGGCGGGCGCGGCCGGGGAACGCCAGCCCATCCGCAGCGTCAGCCCGGGCACGCGGCGCAGCTTGCGCCAGCCGTGGCCCGCGCACACCGCGATGGTCAGCGCCGTGAGCAGGCCGCTGAGCACGCCGCGCGAGAACAGCCCGGCCTCGACGCCCCAGTGCAGGAAGCCGATGGTCATCGCGGCGTCGATCAGCCGTGAACCACCCCACAGCAGCGCCACCTCGACGAACACCCGGTTCACCGTGCGGTGCGCGAACAGCTCGGCGGGCAGCCGCACGAAGTCGCGGGCCAGCCGGGCGGTGATGGGGCGGCCCATGATCGCGCTGCCCACGAAGACCAGGAACATCAGCACCGAGCCGAGCGCGGGCTGCAGCACGTACACGACGGCGCTGGAGGTGATGAGCGCGACGCAGGCGCGGCTGACGAGCATCCCGGTGCACAGCAGCAGGGTCCGGGGCAGGTCCCGGCGCAGCAGCCTGCGGGCGCCGATCACGAACACCGACCAGCCCAGCACGGCGCACAGCGCGGGCACGAGCCCGGCGAAGTGCAGCAGGACGGCCAGCAGCACGCTCGGGACGACGACGGTCTCGAGGGCGAGAACGAGCGCCCGCGCCAGGGTGCTCCTCAGGTGCGGGATCTCGATCACCAGGTGGCGCTCGGGATGCGCGGGTGCGTGCTTCACGGGTTCAGATCACTCCTGTGCCCAAGTGTCCGGCGGCGGCGGGGAGGTCGCAACTTTGCCGGGCACGGTACCGGCGCCGGGGTAAACGCCGTGTGTTGCGGTCCGGGTCGTCTCCCGTTGCACGGTGGGCGAGTGCGCGAGCCCGAAGACCCCCGCCACCAGCAGCACCGCGGCACCCGCCGACGCGGCGAGCGGGCCGGGCGCGGTGGACAGCGTGGCGTGGAAGGCGAGCATGCCGAGCACGTAGCTGACGGCCGGGTTGACGATCGACATGACCGCGATGGCGGCCGAGAGCGAACCCGAGCCGTATGCCTGCTGGCCCAGCAGCAGGCCGGTGAGGGTGGACAGGGCGAGCGCGTAGCCCGGCCAGTCGATCGCGGTGGCCAGCACGCCGCGGACGAGCAGGTCGTCGGTGGTGAGCTTCATCAGCGCCGCGCTGATCGCGTAGCACATGCCGGCGGCGCTGGCGATGAGCGCGCTGTGCGCGAGCGGCCCGCGGCCCTGGGCGAGCTGCACGAGGACCACCACGACCGCGGCGGCCACGAGGACCGCGACGACGAGCCTCCCCCGGTCGGGCGAACCGTCCAGTGGCGCGGCTCCCTCGACGGCCAGGAAGAGCGCGACCCCGCCGCTGATCGCGACCGCGGCGAGCCAGTCCCGCGCCGAGGGCCACTGCCGGATCACCGCCGACGCCATCGGCAGCGCGAACAGCAGCTGGGTCACCAGCAGGGGCTGGACCAGCGCGATGGAGCCGAAGTGCAGTGCGGTGGCCTGGCTGAGGAACCCGAGCAGGTTCGTGGCCCACCCGGCGAGCCACACCCGCTGGCGGACGAGCCTGCGGATCAGCCACAGGATGGGGACGCGGTGCTGGGCCGCCCGGTGCTCGGTGTCGGCGTCGGCCACGACGAGCACCGCGCTGCGCTGCAGCGCCGCGGAGGCGGCGAACAGGAACGCGGCCGCGAAGCCGAGCAGGACCGGGATCAACACACCGAGTGCAGCGCTCCCCAGGCAGAAAAGATTCCGGCGAACTAGCCGGAACCACCGAATCGGGTCGCCAGCAGACGGTACACGCCGGGCACCATCCCCCGCACGAGCACCGGCCAGCGCAGCCAGCGGGGAACGTACTGCTCGGCCCGGCCGCCGGCCGCCACGCGCACCACCGCGTCAGCCACCCGCAGGGCGGAGATCGGGCGCGGGGAGCGGCGTTCGTACGGCTTCCCGCGCCGGGCGAAGAACTCGGTGTCGACGACACCCGGAACCACGACGCCGATGTCCACCGCGCTCGCCGCCAGCTCGAAGCGCAGGCTCTCCGCGAACACGTCCAGCCCGGCCTTGACCGCCGAGTAGAGCGCCTCCCCCGCCACCGCCGTCCGGCCGGCGATCGAGGTCACGAAGACCACGCTCGCCGCCGGCCGGTCCAGCAGGTCAGGCAGCAGCGCGCGCGTCAGTTCGACCGGAGCGGTGAGGTTCACGTCGACGACGCGGCGCACGTCCTGCGCCGTCATCTCGCCGAACCGCCCCGCCCAGCCGACGCCGGCGTTGTTGACCAGCACGTCGACGGTCCCGAACCGGCTCCGGATCTCCTCCGCGAGCGCCGGGATCCCCGCGACGTCGGCCAGGTCGCCGGTCACCACCCTGCCGCCGGTGCGCTCGGCGAGCGCCGTCAGCCGGGCGGTGTCCCGGCCGTGCAGGACCAGCCGCGCCCCGGCCTGGTGCAGCCGGAGCGCGGTGGCAGTGCCGATGCCGGACGACGCGCCCGTCACCACCGCCACCGCTCCGCGCAGCCGCACGGGACTCAGCCGGTGACCTTGACGGCGTCGACCACGAACACGAGCGTCTCGTTCGGCTTGATCGACTGGTTGCCCTGCGCGCCGTAGCCCTTGTCCGGCGGGATGACCAGCAGCCGGCGCCCGCCCTGCTTGACGCCCACCAGGCCCTCTTCCCAGCCCTGGATCACGCTGCCCTCACCGAGGGTCACCGGAAAGCCGCCGGTGCCGAAGGAGTTCTGCTGGTCGACCTTGTCCGACCACGTGACGAGGTCGTAGTCGACCTGCAGCTGGCTGCCTGCCTTCGCCGCGGCACCGGTGCCGGGCGTGAGGTCCTTGGTCAGCAGCTTCGTCGGCGCGGCGCAGGTGTCCGGGATGGTGACGGTCGGCTTGGCCCCGAACGCACCCGTGACCTTGACGTCGTCCACGGTGCACTCGCGCTGCTGCTGCGCCGAGGGCTGCGCGGCCGACGACACGCCGGCCGGGTTCGGCGCCGGATAGGTCGGGCCGTCCCCGGGCGGGACCGACGAGGGCTCCTGGCTGTTGGAGCAGGCAGCGAGGGCGAGCGCGGCGGCCACCCCGATCACGATCTTGCCAGCGTTACGCATGGCGCTCACCTTAACGACCCGTTGACCAGTCCTTATCCGGCACCCACGAGTGGTTCGAGCGCGCGCTCGGTGTAGACGACGCCGAGTCTCTTCGTGGCGCGGGTCAGTGCCACGTACAGGTCGTTCCACCCGCGCGGGGAGGCCGCGACGACCTCCTCCGGCGCCACCACCAGCACCCCGTCGAACTCCAGGCCCTTGGCCTCGTCGACGGTGAGCAGCGACAACCGCTCGTCCTGCGGCAGCTCCGCGCGCAGTGCGGCGAACCGCGCGGCGGGGCACAGCACCGCGACCGTGCCGCCGTCGGCGGCCCGCAGCTCCTCCTCGACGAGCGAAGGCAGCGACGCGCCCGCGAGGGGCCGCTGCCACGGCTCGGTCCCGCTTTCCCGCACCGACGTCGGCGCCCGCAGCTCCGGGTTCACCCGGGCGAGTGCCCCGGCAGCGAGGTCCATGATCTCGGCCGGGGTGCGGTAGTTCACGGTCAGCTCGCGCAGCCGCCAGCGGTCCTCCACGTAAGGGGCGAGCATCTCGGCCCACGACGACGCGCCCGCCGGGGCGCCCGTCTGGGCGACGTCGCCGACGAGCGTCATCGACCGGCTGGGGCACCGGCGCATCAGCAGCCGCCAGGCGAGCGGCGACAGTTCCTGCGCCTCGTCGACGATGACGTGCCCGAACGTCCAGCGGCGGTCGCGGGCGGCGCGCTCGGCGGCGGTCAGCTCGCTGCGGGCCTGCTGGCGCTCGGCGAACAGCTCGGCGTCGAGGATGTCGCCCACCCGGAGGAACTCCTCGTCGGCGAGCTCCTCGTCCTGTTCGAGGATGTCCAGCACGCCCTCGGCGTACGCGCGCTCCTCCCGTTCGCGGCGTTCCCGCTCCGCGCGCTCCTCGGTGTCGTCCACGCCGAGCAGCTCGGCCAGCTCGTCGAGCAGGGGCACGTCGGCGGGCGTCCACCGGGACTTCGGCGGCCGGACCAGGTGCGCCTGCTCCGCCTCGGTCAGGTGGCCGTGTGCGGCGGACGCGAGCCGTCCGGGTGACGCGAACAGGGTGCGCAGCAGCCGTTGCGGGGTGAGCTTGGGCCACAGGGCGTCCAGCGCCGCGAGGACCTTGCCCGAGGCGGCCAGCTCGGCCCGGATGTCGGCGTGGTCGCCCGCGTCGAGCACCTCCGCGTCCGCGGACTCCCCCTCGTCCAGCGGGATCTCCGGCACGCCCGCGAACAGATCCACCTCCAGCTGCCCGGCGGCGCGCTCGGCGAGGGCGTCCAGCAACTGGTCGAGGAACACGCGGCGGGCGAGGTTGTGCGGCCGCCGCGTGGCGCGCGCCTTCGCGCGGGCCCGCTCGCACGTCTCGCGGTCCAGTTCGAGGATCCCGTCCTCGAACTCGACCTCCAGCACCTCGTCGGGCACCTGCTGCCGGTCGGCGACGGCGGCGGTCAGGACGTCGACCATGACCGCGCGACCCTTGATCTCCGCGGCCTCCCGCGTGTCCTCGCCGGTGGCGCGCACGCCGGGGAACAACTGGTCCACAGTGGACAGCAGCACACCGGTCTCGCCCAGCGACGGCAGCACCTGGCCGATGTAGCGCAGGAACGTGCTGTTGGGACCTACCACCAGCACGCCGCGCGTCGCGAGCTGCTGGCGGTAGGTGTAGAGCAGGTACGCGGCGCGGTGCAGCGCGACGGCGGTCTTGCCGGTGCCGGGCCCGCCCTGGACCACCAGCACGCCGCCCAGCTCGTCGCGGATGATCCGGTCCTGCTCGGCCTGGATGGTGGCGACGATGTCACTCATCTCACCCGTGCGGCGGCGCTCCAGCGCGGCCAGCAGCGCGGCTTCCCCCGCCAGGCCCAGGTCCTGGCCCTGGTCGGCCGCCCGCAGGTCGAGGATCTCGTCGTCGAGGGCGACGACCTTGCGGCTCAGGGTGCGGATGTGCCGCCGCCGGCGCACCCCTTCGGGGGACGCGGCGGTGGCGAGGTAGAACGGGCGCGCGGCGGGCGCCCGCCAGTCGAGCAACAGCGGCTCGTAGTCGCCGTCCTCGTCGAACAGGCCGAGCCTGCCGACGTACGCGGTCTCGCCCTCCTGGAAGTCCAGGCGGCCGAAGCACAGCCCCTGCTCGACGGAACCGAGCTGCGCGAGCCGTTCGGAGTACGTGGTGGTGGCCACGTCCCGCTCGGTCAGCGCCTGCGGCGCACTGCCCCGCTGGTGCAGCGCCGCGGCCAGCCGCCGCTGCGCGGTCTCCCGTTCGGTGTCCAGCTTGCGGTAGAGCAGCGACACGTAGTCCTGCTCCGCCGCGAGATCTCTTGCGCTGTCGGGTTCCCGTTGTGGGGACACGGACAAGAGCAACCCGCCTTCGGTCTGAGGATGGATGGTCAGCCTGCGAACCAACGACCCTACCCGCCCGGGAATTCCCGGGACGGCGGTTTGCCGGTCTGCCTCCAGATGTCAGAAGGGCAGGCCGAGGGTGGGGAGCCCGATGGCGGAGTCGACGGCGAGGGCGCAGAACACCACCATCAGGTAGGTGTTCGAGCGGTGGAACAACGCCATCGGCCTGGTCTCGACGCCGCGGCGCACCTGGCGCTGCAGCGAGTGCGCGTAGAAGAGGAACCAGCCACCCGCCAGTACGGCGAACGTGGCGTACAGCCAGCTGGTCACGGGCAGCAGGAGCAGCGTCCAGCCGACCATCACCCACGAGTAGATGACGATCTGGCGGGCCACGTGCTCGGCCGTCGCGACGACCGGCAGCATCGGCACCCCGGCGCGCTCGTAGTCCTCGCGGTACTTCATGCCCAGCGCCCAGGTGTGGGGCGGCGTCCAGAAGAAGATCACGCCGAACATCACGAACGCGGGCCACTGCACCGTGCCGGTGACGGCGGCCCAGCCGATGACCACCGGCATGCAGCCCGCCGCGCCGCCCCACACCACGTTCTGCGCGGTGCGGCGCTTGAGGCCGAGGGTGTACACGAAGATGTAGAACAGGATCGTCGCGATCGCGAGCACCGCGGCCAGCAGGTTGACCGTGAAGTACAGCATCACGAACGACCCGGCGCCGAGCACGAGGCCGAACACCAGCGCGTTGCGCCGCGGCACCGAGTCGCGCACGAGCGGGCGCCGCTTGGTCCGGTTCATCACCTTGTCGATGTCGGCGTCGATCACGCAGTTGAGCGTGTTGGCGCTGCCGGCCGCCATCGCCCCGCCGACCAGGGTGGCCAGGATCAGCCACGGCGACGGGATGGTGCGGGCCGCGAGGAACATCGCGGGGATGGTGGTGACCAGCAGCAGCTCGATGACCTGCGGCTTGGTCAGCGCGAGGTAGGCGGCCGCGCGGCCGGTCAGCCGCCGCAGGCCACCGGCGGGCGGTTCGCCTTCGGGGTGGTCGGCGCTGGTGCGGTCACTGCGGCCGTGCGCAGCGTTCACCAACGACAATTTCGCTCCCTGGGTCGGTTCGGGATGGTGCCCGCGCACGGGCGGGACACCGCAACTGATCGTAGTCGCGGGGTTCCCCCGTACGCAGGCCGGGGGTTGCGCCACCCCGGTGTGTCGCACTTCAGCGGGCCGGGTACCCGACCTACTAGGCTGCCCTCGAAAGGCGCTGGCGCTCGGGCGCGCATGGCCTCCAACCAGGAATATCGTCCCTTCGGGATCGATTGAGATAGGTAGGCACCTGCGCGCGCGAACACGCCAAGTGACGAAACCGACCAAACGACGAGCACCGGGAGTCCGAGTTCAGTGTCCGAAACCGCCTCTACCAGCGAGAACAATCCTCTGCTCCGGCGGAACGTGCCCGCCGACTGGACCGACCTCGACACCCGCGCCGTGGACACCATCCGTGTGCTGGCGGCGGACGCCGTGGAGAACTGTGGCAGTGGCCACCCCGGCACCGCGATGAGCCTGGCCCCGCTGGCCTACACGCTCTTCCAGCGCCAGATGCGGCACGACCCGGCCGACCCGGAGTGGCCGGCGCGTGACCGCTTCGTCCTCTCGGCCGGGCACTCCAGCCTGACCCTCTACATCCAGCTGTTCCTCGCCGGGTACGGCCTGGAGATGGAGGACCTCAAGCAGCTGCGCAAGTGGGGCTCGAAGACCCCGGGTCACCCCGAGTACCAGCACACCAAGGGCGTCGAGGTCACCACCGGCCCGCTGGGCCAGGGCCTGGCCAACGCCGTGGGCATGGCGATGGCCGCCCGCCGCGAGCGCGGCCTGCTCGACCCCGACGCCGCGCCCGGCGAAAGCCTGTTCGACCACCACATCTACGTGATCGCCTCCGACGGCGACATCGAGGAGGGCGTCACCTCCGAGGCCTCGTCCCTCGCGGGCCGCCAGGAGCTGGGCAACCTCATCGTCTTCTACGACGACAACAAGATCTCGATCGAGGACGACACCACCATCGCGCTGTCGGAGGACACCGCGAAGCGCTACGAGGCGTACGGCTGGCACGTCCAGGTCGTCGAGGGCGGCGAGGACGTCGTCGCGATCGAGGAGGCCATCAAGGCGGCCAAGGCCGACCCGCGGCCCTCGTTCATCCTGCTGCGCACGGTCATCGGCTATCCGGCGCCCAAGAAGATGAACACCGGCAAGGCACACGGCGCCGCGCTGGGCGCCGAGGAGGTCGCCGCGGTCAAGGAGATCCTCGGCTTCGACCCGGAGCGCAGCTTCGTGATCGAGGACGAGGTGCTCGCCAACACCCGCAAGGCGCTCGACCGCGGCAAGCAGTGGCGCGCCGAGTGGCAGGAGCGCTACGACGCCTGGGCCGCGGCCAACCCGGAGCGCAAGGCGCTGGCCGACCGCCTGAGCACCCGCACGCTGCCCGACGGCTGGGCCGACAAGCTGCCCACGTGGGAGCCGGACGCCAAGGGCATCGCCACCCGCAAGGCCTCCGGTGAGGTGCTCAACTCGCTGGCCGACGTCCTGCCCGAGCTGTGGGGCGGTTCGGCCGACCTGGCCGAGAGCAACAACACCACGATGAAGGGCGCCGACTCGTTCGGCCCGGAGAAGGCCTCCACGGACATGTGGCAGGCCAACCCCTACGGCCGCACGCTGCACTTCGGCGTCCGCGAGCACGCGATGGGCTCGATCCTCAACGGCATCGCGCTGCACGGTGGCACCCGGCCCTACGGCGCCACGTTCTTCACCTTCAGCGACTACATGCGCCCGCCGGTGCGCCTGGCCGCGCTGATGCACGTGCCGGTGATCTACGTGTGGACGCACGACTCGATCGGCCTCGGCGAGGACGGCCCGACGCACCAGCCGATCGAGCACCTCGCCGCGACCCGCGCCATCCCGGGCCTGAACGTGGTCCGCCCGGCCGACGCGAACGAGACCGCGGGCGCCTGGAAGGCCGCGCTGAACGACAAGCACCACCCGTCCGGGCTGGTGCTGACGCGCCAGAACGTGCCGGTGCTCGAAGGCTCCACGATCGACGCGGTCGCCAAGGGCGGCTACGTGCTCGCCGACGCGTCCGAGGGTGAGCCCGAAGTGATCCTGATCGGCACCGGTTCGGAGGTCCAGCTGGCCGTCGAGGCCCGCAAGGCCCTCGAAGCGGACGGTGTTCGAACCCGGGTGGTCTCCATGCCGTGTGTGGAGTGGTTCGAGGCGCAGGACGAGGACTACCGGGAGTCCGTGCTCCCGTCCGGTGTCAAGGCCCGCGTCGCGGTCGAGGCGGGCATCGCCCAGCCCTGGTACCGCTGGGTCGGCGACGCCGGGCAGATCGTGTCGATCGAGCACTACGGTGCCTCGGCCGACTACCAGACCCTGTTCCGCGAGTTCGGGTTCACCGCCGACGCCGTGGTCGACGCCGCGCGCAGCTCGCTCGCCAAGACCAAGAACTCCTGAACCCAGAAGGGGATGACCGTCATGAGCAGCGACCGACTTGCTCAGCTGTCCGCCGCCGGTGTTTCGATCTGGCTCGACGACCTCTCGCGTGAGCGGCTGAACACCGGCAACCTCGCGGCGCTGATCCGCGACAAGCACGTGGTCGGGGTCACGACCAACCCGACCATCTTCGCGAACGCCCTGTCGCATGGCGAGGCCTACGACGAGCAGGTGCGCGAGCTCGCCGCCCGCGGCGCCGACCTGCACGCGACCGTGCGCGAGCTGACCACCACCGACGTGCGCAACGCCGCGGACCTGTTCCGCGACGTCTACACCGCCACCAACGGCGTGGACGGCCGCGTGTCGATCGAGGTCGACCCGCGGCTGGCCAAGGACGCGGAGAAGACCGCGGCCGAGGCGCAGGACCTGTGGAAGACCGTGGACCGGCCGAACGTCCTCATCAAGATCCCGGCCACCGAGGAGGGCCTGCCCGCGATCACCCGCACGCTCGCCGAGGGCATCAGCGTCAACGTCACGCTGATCTTCTCCGTCGAGCGCTACCGCAAGGTGATCGAGGCGTTCTTCGCCGGCCTGGAGCAGGCCAAGGCCAACGGCCACGACCTGCGCGGCATCCAGTCCGTGGCCTCGTTCTTCGTGTCCCGGGTGGACACCGAGGTCGACAAGCGCCTCGACGCCCTCGGCACCGACGAGGCCAAGGCGCTGCGCGGTGAGGCCGCCATCGCCAACGCGCGCCTCGCGTACGCGGCGTACGAGGAGCTGTTCGCCGGTGAACGGTGGAGTGCGCTGGCCGCTTCCGGCGCCAACGCGCAGCGGCCGCTGTGGGCCTCCACCGGCGTGAAGGACCCGCAGTACTCCCCCACGCGCTACGTCGACCAGCTGGTGGTCCCCAACACGGTGAACACCATGCCGGAGAAGACGCTGGACGCGGTGGCCGAGCAGGCCGAGATCGACGGCGACAAGGTCACCGGCACCGCCGGGCAGGCCCAGGAGGTCTTCGACAAGCTCTCGGCCGCCGGCATCGACATCCCCGACGTGTTCCGCACGCTCGAGGACGAGGGCGTGGAGAAGTTCGAGAAGTCCTGGCAGGAGCTGCTCGACACCGTCGAGGGCCAGCTCGGGAAGGCGAAGAACTGACCATGGCGGGCGACGGAACCACTGTCACGATCGTCGACGACGGTCTCGCGGCGAAGGCCGCGCCGCTGGTCGACAAACTGGTGGCCGACCAGGTCGCCTCGAAGCTCGCGGCGCAGGACCCCACGCTGTGGGGTCCCGACGCGGAGTCCGAGGCGTCGATCCGGCTGTCGTGGACCACGCTGCACAAGAGCTCGCGGCCGCTGATCGGCGAGATCGAGGCGCT
Source organism: Amycolatopsis bartoniae (assembly GCF_014191255.1). GTDB lineage: Bacteria > Actinomycetota > Actinomycetes > Mycobacteriales > Pseudonocardiaceae > Amycolatopsis_E > Amycolatopsis_E bartoniae. The sequence goes on along the minus strand of NZ_JACHWH010000010.1, from coordinate 64,884 downwards.
GCGCGAGGAGCTGAACGGCGAGGGCGTCGACCGCGTCGTGCTCGCCGGCATGGGCGGTTCCTCGCTGGCGCCGGAGGTGATCACGAGCACCGAGGGCGTGGCGCTGACGGTGCTCGACACCACCGACCCCGGCCAGGTGGCCGACGCACTGGCGGGCGACCTGGAGCGCACCGTCGTCGTCGTGTCGTCGAAGTCCGGCGGCACGGTGGAGACCGACAGCCACCGCCGCATCTTCGCCAAGGCGTTCACCGAGGCGGGGATCGACGCGGCGCGGCGCATCGTCGTCGTCACCGACCCGGGCTCGCCGCTGGCGGAGCTGGCCGAAAACGAGGGCTACCGCAAGGTGTTCCTGGCCGACCCGCACGTGGGCGGCCGCTACTCGGCGCTCACCGCGTTCGGGCTGGTGCCCGCGGGCCTCGCGGGCGCCGACGTCGCCCGGCTGCTGGACCAGGCCGCCGCGGCGGCCCAGGTTCTCGGCGAGGACAGCGCGGACAACCCGGCGCTGCGGCTCGGCGCGGCCTGGGCCGCGGCGCACGCCGACGGCGCGGAGAAGGTGGTGCTCGCCGACACCGGTTCGGGCATCACCGGCTTCCCCGACTGGGCCGAGCAGCTGATCGCCGAGTCCACCGGCAAGCAGGGCACCGGCCTCCTGCCGGTGGCGGTGGACGGCCCCACGGCGCCCGGTTTCGCCGACGCCGGGCCGGACGCGACCCCGGTCGCGATCGGCCCCGCGGTGGGCGCCGCGAAGATCACCACCGAGGGCCCGCTGGGCGCGCAGTTCCTGCTGTGGGAGTTCGCGACCGCGGTCGCCGGGCGCCTGCTGGAGATCAATCCGTTCGACCAGCCCGACGTCGAGGCCGCCAAGAAGGCGGCCCGGTCGCTGCTGGACAACCCGGCCGCGCTCGAAGGCGGCGAGCAGCCGTCCACTGTGGACGACGCGGTCGAGGTGTTCGCGCCCGAGGGCGTGCGCACCGACGGCGACCTGGTGGACGTTCTGCGGTCGTTCTTCGCGACCGCGCCCGAGGGCGGGTACCTCGCGGTGCAGGCGTACCTCGACCGGCTCGACGACGCGTCCGCGGCGCTGCTGCGGCCGGAGCTGGCGAAGCGCACCGGCCTGCAGACCACCTTCGGGTGGGGCCCGCGGTTCCTGCACTCCACCGGGCAGTACCACAAGGGCGGCCACCAGAACGGCATCTTCCTGCAGGTCACCGGCGCGGCCGAGCAGGACCTCGAGGTGCCGGACCGGCCCTACACGCTCGGCAAGCTGCAGCACGCCCAGGCACTGGGCGACGGCCAGGTGCTCGCCGAGCACGGGCGGCCGGTGCTGCGGCTGCACCTGACCGACCGGGCCGCCGGCCTGGCCCAACTCGTCCGCGCTGTACAGGAGGTCAGCGAACGGTGATGGAGCAGTGGAGCAACCCGCTGCGGGACCCTCGCGACAAACGCCTGCCCCGGATCGCGGGGCCGTCGAGCATGGTCATCTTCGGTGTCACGGGTGACCTGTCGCGCAAGAAGCTGATGCCCGCCATCTACGACCTGGCCAACCGCGGCCTGCTGCCCGCCGGTTTCTCCCTGGTCGGGTTCGCCCGGCGTGACTGGGAGAACGAGGACTTCGGGCAGCTCGTGCACGACGCGGTCGCCGAGCACGCCCGCACCCCGTTCCGCGAGTCGGTCTGGCACCGGCTCGCCGAGGGCATCCGGTTCGTGCAGGGCTCCTTCGACGACGACGAGGCGTTCGACCGGCTCGCGCAGACCGTGCGCGAGCTGGACAGCGAGCGCGGCACCGGCGGGAACGCGGCGTTCTACCTGTCGATCCCGCCCGGCGCCTTCCCCGTCGTGACCAAGCAACTGGCCCGGTCCGGCCTGGCGCAGGGCGACGACCAGTCGTGGCGCCGCGTCGTGATCGAGAAGCCGTTCGGGCACGACCTGGCCAGCGCCAAGGAGCTCAACGCGATCGTCAACGACGTCTTCCCCGAGGAGTCGGTGTTCCGCATCGACCACTACCTCGGCAAGGAGACGGTGCAGAACATCCTGGCGCTGCGCTTCGCGAACCAGCTGTTCGAGCCGATCTGGAACGCCAACTACGTCGACCACGTGCAGATCACCATGGCCGAGGACATCGGTCTCGGCGGCCGCGCGGGCTACTACGACGGCATCGGCGCGGCGCGCGACGTGATCCAGAACCACCTGCTGCAGCTGCTCGCCTTCACCGCGATGGAGGAGCCGCTGTCGTTCGAGCCGAACGCGCTGCGGGCGGAGAAGATCAAGGTGCTGCGGGCGATCAAGCCCGCGCAGCCGTTCGACGAGACCACCGCGCGCGGGCAGTACGCCGGCGGCTGGCAGGGCGGCAAGAAGGTGCCGGGCCTGCTGCAGGAGGCCGGGTTCGCGAAGGACTCGACCACCGAGACCTACGCCGCGGTGACGCTGGAGGTGCAGAACCGCCGCTGGGCGGGGGTGCCGTTCTACCTGCGCACCGGCAAGCGGCTGGGCCGCCGCGTCACCGAGATCGCGGTGATGTTCAAGCGCGCCCCGCACCTGCCGTTCGACTACACCTCCACCGAGGAGCTGGGGCAGAACGCGCTGGTCATCCGGGTGCAGCCGGACGAGGGCGTGACGATGCGGTTCGGCTCGAAGGTCCCGGGCACCACCATGGAGGTCCGCGACGTCACGATGGACTTCGGCTACGGCCACGCGTTCACCGAGTCCTCCCCCGAGGCGTACGAGCGGCTGATCCTCGACGTGCTGCTCGGCGAGCCGTCGCTGTTCCCGGTGAACGAGGAGGTCGAGCTGTCCTGGCAGATCCTCGACCCGATCCTGGAGCACTGGGCCAAGCAGGGCGCGCCCGAGCCGTACCCGCCGGGCAGCTGGGGTCCCGCGTCCGCTGACGAGGTGCTCGCCCGCTCGGGCCGGAACTGGAGGCGTCCGTGATCATCGATCTGCCCTCGACCACCACCTCGCAGGTCAACCGCAAGCTCGTCGAGCTGCGGGAGCAGGGCGGCGCCGTCGCCCTGGGCCGCGTGCTCACCCTGGTGATCGTCGACGACGACGGCGAGCACCTGGAGGCGCACATCGACGCGGCGAACGAGGCCAGCCGGGAGCACCCGTGCCGGGTCATCGTGATCGCCCGCGGGTCCCGCACGGCGGCGGCCCGCATCGACGGCCAGATCCGCATCGGCGGCGACGCCGGGGCCAGCGAGGTCGTCGTGCTGCGGCTCTACGGCCCGCTCGCGGCCCAGGGCCAGAGCGCGGTGGTGCCGCTGCTGCTGCCGGATGCGCCGATCGTCACCTGGTGGCCCAGCGCGGGCCCGAAGTCGCCGGCGGAGGACCCGATCGGCCTGCTCGCGCAGCGGCGGATCACCGACTCGGCGGCGGAGAAGAACCCGATCCGCGCGCTGACCACGCGCCGCAAGGCCTACACGCCGGGCGACACCGACCTGGCGTGGACGCGGCTGACCAACTGGCGCGCCCAGCTGGTCGCGGCGCTCGACCTGCCGCCGTACGAGGCGATCACCGGGGCCACGGTGACCGGCGAGGCCGACTCGCCGTCCACCGAGCTGCTCGCGGGCTGGCTCGCCGAGTACCTCAAGATCCCGGTGAAGCGGACCAAGGTGCCCAACGCGCAGGGCATGGTGTCGGTCCAGCTGGAGCGGCGCTCGGGCGTCATCGAGCTGCACCGGCCCGACGGCAAGATCGGCACGCTGACCCAGCCGGGCCAGCCGACGCGGCGCATCGCGCTGCACCGGCGCAGCACCAAGGACTGCCTGATCGAGGAGCTGCGGCGGCTCGACCCGGACGAGGTCTACGAGGCCGCGCTGCAGGGGCTGGACAAGCTCGCGACGGGTGCGGTGAAGGCGCCGGCCGCGAAGGGCAACGGCAAGCCGAAGAACGGCAAGAAGCCCGCGAAGGCCGCCACCTCATGAGCGAGTCCGAGGTGGTGGTCTACGCCAATCCGGAGCTCCTCGCCGCGGCCGCCGCCGCGCGCCTGGTGACCCGGCTGGTGGACCTGCAGGCCGCCCAGGGCTCGGCGTCGCTCGTGCTCACCGGCGGCAGCACCGGCATCGCGGTGCTCGACCAGCTCCGCCGCTCCCCCGCGCGGGACGCGGTGGACTGGTCGCGGCTGGACCTGTACTGGGGCGACGAGCGGTTCGTGCCCGCGGACGACGACGAGCGCAACGAGAAGCAGGCCCGCGAGGCCCTGCTCGACCACGTGCCCGTCGACCCGAAGCGGGTGCACGCGATGGCGGCGTCGGACGGCGAGTTCGGCGACGACGTCGACGCGGCCGCCGACGCCTACGCCCGGGTGCTGGCCGCCCACGCACGGCCGGAGGACCACGGCGACGTGCCGGGGTTCGACATCATGCTGCTGGGCCTGGGCGGCGAGGGGCACACCGCGTCGGTGTTCCCCGAGTCCCCGGCGGTCTACGAGACCGAGCGCTCGGTGGTGGCGGTGCGCAACTGCCCGAAGCCGCCGCCGACGCGGGTTTCGCTGACGCTGCCCGCGATCCGCCGGGCGCACGACGTGTGGCTGCTGACCACCGGCGAGGCGAAGGCGGACGCGGTGGCGCTCGCGCTGTCCGGCGCGGGCGAGGTGCAGCTGCCGGTCGCGGGTGCCCGCGGCAGGCGGCGCACCCTGTGGCTGCTCGACCGCGCGGCGGCGGGCAAGCTGTCCCACGTGTACCAGCCGCCCACGGCCTGACCCCGGAGGGCCTCTGGCGCATTGGTCTGCACCATAGGCCCTTCGGAGCGCGTCCGCCGTGCGGATTTCCGTGACAGCCGGTGAAAGTTCACGCCCGGCACACAGTTCCTCGTTAGCATCCGCACATAAATTCCCCGGCGTGCGTCCCGACGCGCCCTTCCGCGCATCTCACCGTCAAGTCCACGAGACGAGTGAGGGCCGATTCCATGAGCACTGACGGACTCTCCATCCGCATTCCGGTCAGCGGGAACAAGACAGCCGGGCGAGCACGCGCGGGCGCGCTCTGGGAAGTGCTGACGCGACGCACCACCTGGGCACCGCTCGCGGTCGACGCCGCCGCCATCCTGCTGGCGGCGCTCGACGTGTGGCTGGTGATCCCCGAGAAGGCGGAACCGTACTCGATCTACCTCTCGGCGTTCGCCTGCCTGGCGCTCGCCGCACGGCGGTGGCTGCCGTTCGCCGTCGTCCTCGGCACCGTGCCGGGCTTCCTGACCGGCTGGTCGCAGCTCGCCGCGATGATCGCCCTGGGCATGCTGGCCACCCGCAGGCAGACGCACTGGCAGGTCTGGGTGGGCGCGGCGCTGGTGTGGGCGTGCCGGTTCATCCAGTGGCCGCTGTCGGACTTCGCCCAGCTGAGCTGGCGCGAGCACGTGCTCGACGGCATCTACGGCGTGCTCGTCGCCGGGATGCCCATCGCCATCGGCCTGCTCATCGGGGCGCGGGCCCAGCTGTCGCAGAAGCTCGGCGAGCTGGCCGCGAGCCGCGACCGCGAGCAGCGGCTGCGTGACGACGCGGTGCGCAACGAGGAACGCGCCCGGCTCGCCCGCGAGATGCACGACGTCGTGTCCCACGACATCACGCTCATCGCCATGCAGGCCGGGGTGCTCGCGGCCGGTGGCTCCGCCGACGCGCAGGAGACCGCTCGGGTCATCCGCCAGCTGTCCACCCGCACGCTCGAAGAGCTGCGCTCCCTGGTCGGCGTGCTGCGCTCCGGCGCCGCCGACGACGGGCCGCAGCCCGGGATCGGCGAGCTCGACCAGCTCGTGCGCGACTGCGAGGTGCCGGTGCAGCTCACCGTGGACAGCGTGCCGGACCAGCTGCCCGCGAAGGTGTCCGCCGCCGCCTACCGGACGGTGCAGGAGTGCCTGACGAACGTCCGCAAGCACGCGCCCGGCGCCCGCGCCACGATCCTGATCCTGGGCGACGGGGACGCGCTGAACATCGAGGTGCGCAACGACAGCCCGTGCCGGCCCGCTACCACGCTGCCCTCGGGCGGCCACGGCCTGACCGGCCTCGCGGAACGCGCCCGGCTGCTCGGCGGCAGCTTCGAGACCACATCCACCGACGACGGCGGCTTCCGGGTCAGGGCGATCTACCCGGTGAAGTCCTGACATGACGAGGGGGCCGGTTTCCTGGGGAAAACCGGCCCCCTGCGTACGGGACTCCTCCGACTCAGATCTGGCGCCGCTGACGCAGCCGTTCGAGCGCCTCGGCGAGGATCGCCTCACCGTCGGCGTCGCTGCGCCGCTCCTTCACGTACGCCAGGTGGGTCTTGTACGGCTCGGTCCTCGGTGCCGCCGGCGGGTTCTTGGCGTCCTGCCCACCGGGCAGTCCGCAGCGCGGGCAGTCCCACTCCTCGGGAACCTCCGCGTCCATCGCGAACGACGGACGCGACTCGTGCCCGTTCGCACACCAGTAGGAGACCCGGCGCCGCGGCGCGGACTCGCCGCGCTCGGATTCGCCGGAAGGACCGGCACCGACCCTGGTGCCTCGAATCGCGTTACCGCCAACCATGAATCCTCACAGGGTGATAGGCGGCGCGCCCCCCATAGGCACGCCCGTGCACTCAGACCTTCAGCAGCAGGCCGAGGCCCACGATGCTGATCAGCCACACGGCACCGAGCAGCAGGGTGATCCGGTCGAGGTTCTTCTCGGCCACGCTCGACCCCGCGAGACTCGACTGCATCCCGCCGCCGAACAGCGAGGACAACCCGCCACCGCGCCCACGGTGCAGCAGTACCGCGATCACCAGCAGCACGCTGGAGGCGATCAACAGGATTTGCAGGAACAGCTTCATCTCATCCTCTGTGGTCCTCGGAGCGCCGGACGACCTGCCGGGCGGGTGGCCCGATCGTACGGCACCGCGAAAGGTGTTCCCTGATCGTGTGACGGTCTGAGGTTGCCAGACTACTCGCCGCCCGCAAGGGTCACGGCAGCGGTCCCCCGGCCGCGAGCGCGCACAGCTTGGTGAACTCGTCGGCCTGCAGGCTCGCCCCGCCGACCAGCGCACCGTCGATGTTGTCGCACGCCACCAGCTCGGCGATGTTGTTCGACTTCACCGAGCCGCCGTAGAGGATGCGGACCTTGTCGGCCACGTCCGCGCCGTACTTCTCCGCGAGCGTGGCGCGCAGCGCCTTGCAGACCTCCTCGGCGTCGGCCTGGGTCGCGACCCGGCCGGTGCCGATCGCCCACACCGGCTCGTACGCGACCACGACCTGCTCCGCGACCTGCTCGGCCTTGAGGCCCTTGAGCCCGGCCAGCAGCTGGTCGCAGCCGTGGTCGACGTGGCCGCCCGCCTCACGCACCTCGAGCGGCTCGCCGACGCACAGGATCGGCTTGATGCCGTGCTTGATCGCCGCGCGGACCTTCTTGTTGACCAGCTCGTCGTCCTCGTGGTGGTACTCGCGCCGCTCGGAGTGACCCACCGTGACGTACTGGCAGCCCAGCTTCGCGAGCATCGGGCCGGAGATGTCCCCGGTGTACGCGCCCGAGTCGTGCGGCGACAGGTCCTGCGCACCGTAGGTGAACAGGAGCTTGTCGCCGTCGACGAGGGTCTGGATGCTGCGGATGTCCGTAAAGGGAGGGAGTAGGGCGACATCGACTTTCGCGTAGTACTTCTCCGGCAGGGAGAACGCGATCTTCTGCGCCAGCGCGATGGCCTCGAGGTGGTTGAGGTTCATCTTCCAGTTGCCGGCGACCAGCGTCTTGCGCGCCATCAGCCCTCCTCGTCCAGCACGGCGACGCCGGGCAGTTCCTTGCCCTCCAGGTACTCCAGCGAAGCACCGCCGCCGGTGGAGATGTGCGAGAAACCGTCCTCCGGCAGGCCGAGCAGCCGGACCGCCGCGGCCGAGTCACCGCCGCCGACCACGCTGAACGAGTCCGAGTCCGCGATCGCCTGCGCGACGCCACGGGTGCCCGCCGCGAACGGCGCCATCTCGAACACGCCGGCGGGGCCGTTCCAGAACACCGTCTTCGCCTTGGCGACCGCGGCCGCGAAGGACTCGACCGTGCGCGGGCCGATGTCCAGGCCCATCCAGCCGTCCGGGATCGCGTCGGCCGCGACCGTGTCCGTGGCGGCGTCGGCGGCGAACCTGTCCGCCACCACGACGTCGACCGGGACGACGATCTTGTCGCCGTCGGTCTCCAGCAGCTTGCGCGCGGTCTCGACGAAGTCCTGCTCCAGCAGCGACGAACCCACGGAGTGGCCCTGCGCGGCGAGGAACGTGAACGCCATCCCGCCGCCGATGAGCAGCTGGTCGACCTTCGGCAGCAGGGCCTCGATCACCGCGAGCTTGTCGGAGACCTTCGACCCGCCCAGCACCACGGTGTACGGCCGCTCCGGCTCGCCGATGAGCTTGCCGAGCACTTCCAGCTCGGCGAGCACCAGGCCACCCGCGTAGGCGGGCAGGGTGCGGGCGACGTCGTAGACCGACGCCTGCTTGCGGTGCACGACGCCGAACCCGTCGGAGACGAACGCGCCGTCCTCGCCGACGAGAGCGGCGAACTCGTGCGCCAGCTCGTCCCGCTCGGCGGAGTCCTTGCTGGTTTCGCGCGGGTCGAACCGCACGTTCTCCAGCAGCGCGACCTGGCCGTCGGCCAGCGAGCCCGCGACGGCCTTGGCGCTGTCACCGACCACGTCGGCGGCCAGCGCGACCTCGGCGCCGAGCAGCTCGCCGAGCCGGTGCGCGACCGGCTTGAGCGAGTACTTCGGCTCCGGGGCGCCCTTCGGGCGGCCGAGGTGGGCCGCGACGACCACCCGCGCGCCGGCCTCGGCCAGGCGGCGGATCGTCGGCAGCGCGGCACGCACCCGGCCGTCGTCGGTGATGGTGTCGCCGTCGAGCGGCACGTTCAGGTCCGAGCGGACCAGCACGCGCCGTCCGGCGACACCTTCGGCCAGGAGGTCTTCGAGTGTCTTGACGGCCATGGCCTCAGGACAGCTTCGAGCCGACGAGCTTCACCAGGTCCGCCAGGCGGTTGGAGTAGCCCCACTCGTTGTCGTACCAGCCGAACACCTTGACCTGGTTGTCGATGACCTTCGTCAGCGGCGCGTCGAAGATGCACGAGGCCGGGTCGTTGACGATGTCGGAGGAGACGATCGGGTCGACGCTGTAGCGCAGGATGCCCTTGAGCGGACCGTCGGCGGCGGCCTGGTACGCCGCGTTGATCTCCTCGACGGAAGCCTTCTTCGTCAGGTCGACCGTGAGGTCGGTGATCGAGCCGGTGGGCACGGGCACGCGCATCGAGTAGCCGTCCAGCTTGCCGTTCAGCTCCGGCAGCACGAGGCCGATCGCCTTGGCCGCACCGGTGGAGGTGGGCACCACGTTCAGCGCGGCGGCGCGGGCGCGGCGCGGGTCCTTGTGCGGGCCGTCCTGCAGGTTCTGGTCCTGCGTGTAGGCGTGGATGGTGGTCATCAGGCCCTTTTCGATGCCGAAGGCATCCTGCAGGACCTTGGCGAGCGGGCCGAGGCAGTTGGTGGTGCAGGACGCGTTCGAGATGATCGTCTGCGAGCCGTCGTAGAGCTGGTCGTTGACGCCCAGCACGACGGTCAGGTCCTCGCCCTTGGCCGGCGCGGAGATGATGACCTTCTTGGCGCCGCCGGCGATGTGCGCCTTCGCGGCGTCGGCGTTGGTGAAGAAGCCGGTGGACTCGACCACGACGTCCACGCCCAGGTCGCCCCAGGGCAGGTTGGCCGGGTCGCGCTCGGCGAGCGCCTTGACGGTCTTGCCGCCGACGATGATGCCCTCGTCGCTGACCGAGATCTCCTCGGGGTAGCGGCCCAGCACGCTGTCGTACTTGAGCAGCTGCGCCATGGTCTTGACGTCACCGAGGTCGTTGAACGCCACCACCTCGATGTCGTGGCCCGCCGCCTGCACCGCGCGGAAGAAGTTGCGGCCGATCCGGCCGAAGCCGTTGACACCTACGCGAACAGTCACTGCTCGTCTCTCCTCGGGTCCGACCCGGCCCCGTGACCGGGCTACACATCTTCGGGCTCGAAGCTCACCCTAGCGTGCTGGCCTGCGCCGACTCACAGGGACCGACGAGATGTCCACCACCAGGGGAATCGATCAAGTAAGCAGCGCCTGCTCCACCGGAGTGCGGAATTTCGGGGCGATCCGGACGGCACCGAGCCACTCGCGCAACTGGTCCGCCTTCCGCGCGATCGCCGCCTCCGCGTCGGCGCCGGCGTCCTCCAGCAAGCGGTAGGCGATCTCGCCGTCCGGGCGCTGCGCCCAGCCACCGACGATGCGCCCGTCCCACCACACGGTGGGGCCGATGTTTCCGGTGCGGTCGAACAACTCCGCCTGGTGCGCGCCGAGGTACCAGTCGCGCCCCAGCCAGCCCATCGGCGTCGGGTCGAGCGCGGGCAGCAGCGCGGCGGCAGGCTCGGGCGCCGTCACCGGTTCCACGTCGCCGGGCAGCACGATGGCGGGCCTGCCGTCGATGTCCACCTCGGCGGGAGCGAGCACCGTGAGCGCCTTCTTCACCTGGGTCGCCGTCCAGCCGGTCCACCACTTGAGGTCCTCGACCGTGGCCGGGCCGAACGCGCGCAGCCACCGCCGGGCCAGTTCGACGCGGGCCTCCTCCGCGGGCAGTGCCGGAATCCCGCCCGGCAGCCACGAGTCGGCGGGCACCCAGGAGTACTGGGTGGACAGCCACGAGCCCCGCGGGCGGCCGCGCACGATGCGCCCCTGCGCGGCGAGCAGGAACAGCACCCGGTTGGTGACGTAGGTCCGCGCTTCGTACGGTTTTCCTTGCGACATCAGGATTTGCGTGCGCAGCCTGGGTTCGTCGTCCGCGAGCTGCTGCGCGTGGGCGGCACCCCGCTTGCACAGTGCCGCGAAAGCGCCCTCCTCGACCTCGGCGAGCCAGCGGTCCAGGTCGGTGTCCAGCTCCGCCGTGGCCAGGTGCTGCAGCAGCAGCTTCCGCTGCTTGCGGGCGATGTCGTCGGCGCACGCCGCCTGCACGACCGGCGCCAGGGCGGCGGGAACGACGAACACCGTGCGCCGCATGCCCAGCATCCGCACCAGCGTGCGTTCCTCGTACAGCGCGTGCTCGGCCGTCACCGGCTTGCGCAGCCGCGCCGCCACCGACAGGTGCACCGTCGCCGGGTCGGTGGCGTGCAGCGCCACCAGGCTTTCCGCCACCTCGGTCACGTCCGTGGCCGGGGCGGCCAGCAGGTGCCGGGTCATCAGCCGGGCGCGGCGCTGCCCGGTGGTCATCCGCGTGCTCACCGGCTCTTCGTACCAGCACTCACCGACAAAAACCGCTCGGCAGGACGCGCGGCGGCGGCTACCGTCGGGTCATGGTGTCCCCCGGTGCTTTCGCGGCGTTCGCCGCGCTGGTGTTCGTCATGATCGTCGTGCCAGGGCCGAGCGTGCTGTTCACCATCAGCCGCGCGCTCACCGTCGGGCGCCGCGACGCGCTGCTCACCGTGGCCGGCAACGCCGCGGGCGTGTACACGCAGGTGGTCGCGGTGGCGTTCGGGCTCGGCGTGCTCGTGCGGACCTCCGCGGCCGTGTTCACGGTGATCAAGCTGGCCGGGGCGGGCTACCTGGTGTACCTGGGCGTGCAGGCGATCCGGCACCGCCGCGGGCTGGCGGACGCCCTCTCCGCCGCGGTGCCCACCACGCCGGGCCGGACGCTGCGGGTACTGCGCGACGGGTTCGTCGTGGGTCTCGCGAACCCGAAGTCGATCGTGTTCCTGGCCGCGGTGCTGCCGCAGTTCGTCACGCCGTCGGCCGGGCGGGTCCCGCTGCAGGTGCTGCTGCTGGGCGTCTGCCTGCCCGCGATCGCCGTGCTGTCCGACAGCGCCTGGGCGCTCGTCGCCGGTGCGGCGCGCTCGTGGTTCGCGCGCTCCCCGCGGCGGCTCGCGCTGATCGGCGGCACCGGCGGCGCGGTGATGATCGGTCTCGGCGTGGGCATCGCGCTCACCGGGCGCCGGGACTGACGGCCGCCCGCCGAGGGTGGTACCGGCGAGTCCTGGTTGTGCCGCGCCGGGCGGATCATGCTGAGGAGGTGGAACGGAACGATCTCGCGGACTTCCTCCGGCGCCGGCGTGCGCTGCTCCAGCCCGCGGATGTCGGTGTCGCGGCGGGCGGCCGGCGCCGGACGCCGGGGCTTCGCCGCTTCGAGGTCGCCCGGCTCGCCGGCATGTCGCCGGACTACTACGCCCGGCTCGAACAGGGACGCGGCCCGCATCCGTCGGTCGCGGTGCTCACCGCGCTGGCCCGCGCGCTGCGGCTGACGGCCGACGAACGCGACCACCTCTTCCGCCTCGCCGGTCACCAGGCGCCGCCCCGCACCGGTGGCGACGAGCACGTCGGCCGCGGTCTCCTCCGGCTCCTCGACGGGTTGCCTGGCCTGCCCGCACTGGTCGCCTCCGACCTCAACGTCGTCCTCGCCCGGAACCCGATGGCGGACGCGCTGCTGGGGCCGCAGACCGGGTTCCGCGGCCTCGCCCGCAGCTGCACCTACCGGTGGTTCACCGATCCGGCCCTCCGCCGGCGCTATCCCGCCGAAGATCACGAACACGAGAGCCGGGCGCAGGTGGAGGACCTGCGGGCGGCCCTCGCGGCCCGCCCGGCCGATCCACTGGCACGCGAGCTGGTCGCGGCGTTGCGCGCGCGGAGCGCGGAGTTCGCCGGGCTGTGGGCCCGGCACGACGTCGCGGTCCGGCGCAGCGACCGCAAGCGCATCCTGCACCCCGCGGTCGGGATCATCGAGCTGGACTTCGACATCCTGGCGACGGCCAGGCAGGACCAGCGCCTGATCGTGTACTCCCCCGCGCCGGGCAGCGCCGCCGTCTCGCAGCTGGAGCTGCTGGCCGTGCTCGGCCAGGAACGGTTCACCCCGTCCGGGACCGGTGCCCGGCACCTGCCGGGCTAGGCGTCCGCGACCTCCCTTTCCGGTGGCCCGCGCGGGCCACCGCGTCTCGTCCTGCCCTCACCACGGAAAGGCAACGATGTCCCCGCACCTGCCACGGCGTGCCGTCACGCTCGGCCTCGCCGCCCTGCTCACCGTGGGCACCGCTCCCGCGGCCCTCGCGCACCCCGCCGGGACCCGCCTGGCCGACGTGCGAGTCCTCGCCCACTTCGACCGGGCCGCGGGCCAGGCCGCCGAAAGCATCGCGCCGGAACCCGACGGTGGCGCGGTCATCGGCATGATCCCCGCCCGCCAGGTGGTGCGGGTCGCACCGGACGGACGCGTCCAGGTCCTCGCCACCATGCCGCTGCCTCCGGGCGGCGGCAGCACCCCGGTCGTCGGAATTCCCGTGGTCACCGGCGTCGCCCGGACCGGCAGCGGCGACCTGTACTTCCTCTACTCCACCGGACAGGCCGGGCAGACCGGGATCTGGCAGCTCGGGCGCTCCGGGCAGCCCCGGCTCGTCGTGCCGATGCCCGCCGACACCATGCTGAACGCGCTGGTCGTCGACGGCGCGCGGCACCGCTTCCTGGTCACCGACTCCGCCGGCGGGCGCATCTGGCAGGCCCCGCTGGGCGGCGGCCCGGCCACCGTGTGGTCCGCGGACCCGGCGCTGGCGCCCGACGGCTTCCTGGGCGCCAACGGCCTGAAGATCCACGACGGCGCGGTGTGGGCGAGCAACTCCGACCGCGGCACCCTCGTCCGCATCCCGCTGCTCCCGGACGGCGGCTCCGGTCACGCCGAGGTCCGGGCCACCGGTCTTGCGGGCATCGACGACTTCGACTTCACCGGCCGGGGCACCGAAATCTTCGCCGCGGTCAACGAGGCCGGCGAGCTCGTGCGAGTCAGCGCGGACGGCACGCACGAGACCCTGCTGGACGCCGGCGACGGCCTGCAGGGCACCACGGCGGTCGCGGTGCGGGGCGACCGGGTCTACGTGACCAACGGCGCCAACCTGGCCGGGAACGACCCGACGCTGATGCTCGCCAAGCTGCGGCGCGGCTGACCCGCTTCGCGAGCGCGTGCCTACAGCGGCAGCAGGCCCTTGGGGCTGCCGAGCCCGGTGGGTCCGTCCCAGCCCGGGCCCGCGCCGCACAGGCGGCCGTCGAAGGTGGTCGACGAGCCGAGGCCCGGTGGCAGGCACCGGCCGTTGCTGACGCCGCCGTTGGTGCCGGAGATGACGTCGTTGAACGCGCCCGCCCCGGCGCGGTACAGCAGGTTCGGCCCGTCGACGGCCCGCAGGTCGCCGCTCGCGGCGTACACCCCGGCGATGAACGGCGCGGACGCGCTCGTGCCGGCCACGATGGTCCAGCCGAGCGAATGCTTGCTCGACGGGCTGTAGGTCGTGTAGATCGCGAGGTTGTCGGCGACGGCGGAGACGTCCACCGCGGTACGGGCACCGCCGCACAACGCCGTGACGTCGCCCGGTTGGCCCGGAGCCGCCGCGGCACCGGGCACGCAGCTGGACCCGGCCCCGTCCCACGCGCCCTCGCTGTAGGTGTTGCCCTGCTTGACCAGTTCGGTGCCGCCGACGGCCGTGACCGTGGGCAGCGCCTGCGGCCACAGGAACTGCGTGGCCTGGAAACCATTGTCCCCGCTGGACGCGACGATCGCGACGCCCCGCTGGGCGAGCTGCGCGGCGACCGGGCCGCGGACCATCGAGTCGCTCCCGGGCAGGCCGTAGCTGATGCTGATGGAGTTCGCGCCGTTCGCGACCGCGGTCTGGACCGCTGTGCCGAACGCCGCGGCGTACCCGTCGTAGTTGACCGCGCCGGAGCCGTCGCTGGTCGGCACCTCCGACACGGGGATCTGCACCTCGAGGATGCGGCAGCCGGGGCACGCCGCCGAGGCCATGTCCACGTCGAGCGAGGTCTCCACGGCGATCTGCTCGTCGATCGACGGGCCGTCGGCCCCCGGCGACGGCGGCAACGCCGGGCCGCCCTTGTAGTCGATCTGCCGGAAACAGCCGGTGCTGCTCGCGCACGGCGGCAGCCCGTACTGCTGCCGGTAGACCGCGAGGTCGTTCTCGAGCGTCGGATACGCGCCGACGTCGATGATCGCGATGGTGCCCGTGTGCGGGGAGGTCGCCGGAATGCCGTGCGACGCCTGGAGATCCGTCGCACCCCAGCCCATCGGCGCCTGGTAGGAGCCGCCGACGAGTTTCTGCACCTGGCAGGCGACCCGGGCGTATTTCCCGCCGCACACCGGTTCGAATCTCGCCGCGCGCACCTGATCCGCGGTCGCGGGTGCCACCGCGAGCGCGGCGGTGAGGACCATTCCGGCGAAGACCGCGAGACCGGCGCGGAACATCGGGCTCCTTTGCACGTGATTTCGGATGTCGTACGGCGTGGGCGGACCGGTCCGGCCGCGGATCCGCTCGGGCACGGATCCGCGGCCGGTACACCATCCGGTGCTGGCCGCCCGGGGGCGGTCAGCCGAGCAGGCCGGCGAGCAGCGCCGACAGGCTCAGCAGCACGCGCTGCAGGAGCGCGTCGAGCAGCGTCGCGACGGGCGGCACGTCCTGGCGGGCGGTCTGGTCCGCGGGCAGCTGCGCGATCTTGTCCGCGGCCTGGACCGCCTCGTCGTGCGCGGTGGCCGCGGTCTGCCGGGTGTCGGCCTGGATGGAGTAGCGGTCGCTGGTCGCCAGGTCCGACAGCAGCGGCTCGAGCTGGGTCAGCTCACTGCGCGCCGCGGGCGCGTTGCCGGCCTTGGCGTCGTTGACCAGGTTGTCGCGCGAGGTCTGGACCTGCGCGGCGGCGCTCTCGGTGCTCGACGTGCCGCTGCCTGCCGGCGTCGCCGCGCTGGCCATACCGGCACCGGTCAGCGTCAGGACGCCGCCGGCGACGAGGACCGAGATGAATCGCGCGAATCGGTTCTGCATTGTGGGCTCCTCGAAAGAGTGGGGCTGTCTGCCTGCAATTCCTTACCCAATCGAGCCGAAATTCACGCGGCGTCCATCCGAAGGAGTTAACGCGGCGGATCCGAGCCGCATTCACGAATTGCACAGGCCCCCTTTCCGGATGAGTACCGTGCGGGTGTAGTTCCGCCGGCGATTCCGCCGATGATCACGCACCGTCGCGGCGTCCGTCCCCTGTGGAGGGACGAAAGTAACCCACTGCGGTGGGAGTACGGCAAAGTTCGCCCGTTACCGCCGGAGTCACTCCTTGGGGCACATGTGAGGGGCACCGGGTCGAGCAGATCCCGGCGCGCCTTCCGCACGGAGCGCGACCGCGGTGCTAGTCGCCGGTCCTGCTGAACAGGCGTGTCGCCGACAGGTGGGACGTGCCGTCCGGTTCGGCGAGCTCGTCGAGGTGGTTGCGGATCGTCGCGTCGACCGACAGGTACTTGCGTCCCGCCCGCAGGTCGGCGTCGTTGCGCAGGCGGATGATCAGCGGGAACTCCGACAGCGCGCCCGCGTCGAACAGGCCCGTGGTGTAGATCAGCTGCACGCCGAGCGCCTCGGCGACGACGCGCTGCAGCTCCAGCAGGTAGCCCGCCGACGCGCGGCCGATCGGGTTGTCCAGGAACAGCACCCCGGAATGGCGGTTGCGCAGCTTGCCCCGGTTGTTGGCGCGCAGCGCGGCGAGCGTGCAGTACAGGATGATCGCCGCCGTCAGCTGCTGGCCGCCGGAGAACACGTCGCGGATCTCCGACACCCGCTGCCGTTCCGTGCGCAGCACCGAGTCCGGCTTGAGCATGTCCACCCGGAAGCCCTTGGGCACGGCGGCCCGCACCCCGCGCAGCACGAGCGACATGCCGTCGCGTTTGACGTCCCGGCCGTCGCTCGTCTTCCCGGCGGCCGCCTCGTCGACCACCTGCCCGAGCGCCTCGACCAGCTCGGCGTCCTCCGGGTCGGCGAACCGGATGCGCAGGAACTCCTGCCCGGACCAGTCGCCGAGCCCCTCGGGCAGCCGCGAGAGCCGCTGGGCCGAGCGCAGCATCCGCAGCGCACCCTCGACCATGCCCTGCAGCCGCGCCACGATGCCGGAGCGGTGGCGGTCGATCTGCGCGAGGTCGTCGGTGAGCGTGCGCAGGCGCGGGCGCAGCGCCTTCGCCCACTCGGCCGCGCTGGCGGGCAGGCTGTCGCGGCGCACCGAGATGATCTGCTGCCGCACCGGGCTGGACAGGCTCTCGAACCGCTTGTCGGTCGCGTACTGGGCGAGCGCGTCGGCGGCGGCGCGGACCCGTTTCTCGGCCTGGTCCACCGCGGCCTCGGCCTCGGTCAGCGCGGCGGTGAACCGGCGGTACCGGTGCTGGGCGGCGTCCACGTCCCCGTCGAACACCGTTTCCGGCTCGCCCTCCGGCGCGAGGTGGGCCATCGACTCCGCGAGCAGCCGGAACCCGGCGGCCGAGGCGTTCGCCTGGTCGGCGGCGCGCTCGGCCTCCGCCCGGCGGGCCTGCGCCTCCTCCCACGCACGGGCGGCGGCGCTCGCCTCCTGGCCGGCCTCGTCGATCAGTTCGCGGCCGTGCTCGATGTCGCGGGGGCGGGTCTCGAGCGGCACGTTCTGCCGGGGCAGCTGGTCCAGCTCGGCCTTGGTGGTGGCGACCGCGCCGATCGCCTCGCTGTGCTCGGCCTCCAGCGCGGCGACCGCCCGGCCCGCGCGGGCCAGGGCCGCCGCGCGGGTGGCGGCGTCGGAACCGTCGGCGGTTTCCAGCAACCGGGCGGCCTGCTCGCGCACGGCCGGGTCCAGCGCTTCGAGCGCCGCGCGGGCGCCCGACTCGGCGGACTCCGCCTGGTCCAGCTCCGCCCGCAGGTCGCTGCCCACCTCGACCTTCGCATACGCCTCGCTCGCGGAGGCGAAGGCGCGGCGCAGCGCGTCCACGGGTTCCTTCGGCGCCGGGTCCTCTTCGGACACTCCGCCGCCGCCGGGCACCTCGGCGAGTTCGGCGCGGGCGCTGCTGACCGTCCGGCGGTGCCCGTCGGCCGTCCGTTGTTCCTCGGCGGCCTCCTCGCGGGCGCGGGCCGCCTTGGTGCCCGCCTGCTCCGCTTCGGCCTCGGCGCGGGCCACGACCTCCCGCGCCCGCCCGGCCTCCTCCGTCCACTGTGGAATCCGCGCGACCCGCTCGGCCAGTTCGCCGAGCCGGCGGGACCGCTCCTCCCCCGTGCGTGCCTCGGCCCGCAGCGCCGGGATCGCCTCACGCAGCCGCGCGCGCCGGGCGGCCGTCTCCGCCAGCTCGCGTTCGGCCGCCGTCACGGCCTCCTGGGCCTCGGCGAACTCGGTCGCCGCGTGCTCGGCTTCCTCGGCGAGGGTCGCGAGCGCACCCGGCGGATAGTCCTCCCGCCACGCGGTGAGCTTCCATTCGAGCGCCGCGTCATCGCCGATCGCCGTGCTCAGCGCCTCCAGCTGCTTCTGGCGGCGCGCATGCCGCGCGAGGATGGCCTGCCGCTCGGTGTCGGCGGCGTCCTCGTCGTACATCGCGGGGTTCGGCGGTACCAGGAACTCGACGCCGGGCGCGCTGCCCTCGCCCCGGACGGCCGCCGTCGTGCCCACGGGCACCACGACGCTCGGCAGGAGCTTGGCGTCGGCGAGCGCGGCGCGGGCCCGCGTCAGCTGCGCCGGGTCGTTGACCAGCACCCCGCCGACGAGGTGCGGCAGTTCCGCCAGCACCCGTTCACGCGCCTTGGCGTCCATTGTGGACAGGTAGCGCCACCCGGACCACGCGGTGATCCCCGCGGCCTCCAGTACGTCGAGTGCCGCCTGCACCTCGGGCGGCGCGGGCAGCAGCCCCCCGTCGCCGAGCGCGGTGAGCGCCCGCTCGTCGGCCGACTCCGCCATGCGCAGCGCGGTCTGCTCGCGCTCCGCGGTGGACCGGGCCTCACGCAGCCGCGTCAGCAGCGCGGGGGTGTCGGTCTCCAGCTGCACGGTGTCCCCGCCGAGCAGCTCCAGCAGCCGCGGGTGCGCGGCGAGGCTGTCCGTGCGGCGGTGGGCCTTCGCCAGCTCGTTCGCGGCGTTGTCGGCGCGGCTCTGCGCGGCGGCCGCACGCTGCTGCGCGGCGTGCAGGGCCTGCTGGGCCTCGGCGTGCTCCTCGGCCACCCGCTCCAGCTCGGCCTCGCGGGAGATCAGCTCGCTCGCGGCGTTCTCCCCCCGGCTGCGGGCTTCCTGCGCCGCGGCCGCGACCTGGGTGCCGTCGGTGAGGAGGCCGTCGCGCACGGCCTGCTGCACCTGCGCCCTGACCTCCTCGACCCGGCCGGTGAGCTGGGCTTCCTCGGCGCGGTACCGGGCCGCCGTGCTCGTGGCCCGGTCGCGCTGGTCCTGGGCGGCGGCGGCCTCGTCGCGCGCCGCCGCGGTGCGTTCTTCCGCCGCCTGCGCCTGTTCCCCGGCTTCGCGCGCCAGCGCGAGCAGCCCTCGGGCGAGCGCGTTCGCGGCGGCGTTCTTGGCCTCCAGCGCGGGTTTGGCGGTCTGTTCCCGTTCCCCCACCAGCGCCCGGATGTCGGCGGCCTTGCGCATCGCGTTGACGTGCGCGAGGACGGTGCCGGTCTCCCGCCACGCCTCGGCCGTCCGTCGCGCCTCGGCCAGCTCGCCGTCCAGGCGCTGCTTGTCCTCGGTGGCGCGGGCGAGCCGCAGCTCGGCCACCACCCGGCGCAGTTCCGTCACGACGGCCGCCAGCCGGCGGTGGTCGCCCTCGGCGAGCTTCTCCGCGTCCCGCGTCTCGTCGACGTATGCGGCCAGGCCGGACAGCCGCTCGGACTCCAGCTCGCGGCGCGCGATCACGGACCCGGCGAACGCCTGCGCGTCCGAGCGCGCCGCGACGGCGAGCTTGCGGGAGGCCGCGGCCAGCGACTCCTCCTCGACCAGCGGCGTGAGCAGGTCGAGCGCGCCCGCGACGAAGTCCCGCTCGGCGATCAGTTCGCCGCGCTGGCCGAGGTTGTGCGCGTACGTCTGCACCACGTCGGCGAGGTCGCGCGGGTCGTCCTCGGGGATGACGGCCTTGAGCAGGAACTCGGCGAACGCCTCGTCGGAGGTGAAGGCGAACGCGTCGGCCGCCTCGCCCTCGCCCGCGTTCATCGCCCGCTGGTAGCGGAACAGCTCGGTGTCGAGACCGAGCTGGTCGAGCCGCTCGGTCCACTCGTGGTGGCGGCGGGTCCAGGACAGCTCCAGCTCCGGCTCGGCGCGGTGCGCTTCGTCGAGCCGTTCCTGGAACGCGGACATCGTGAGCAGCCTGCCGTCCGCGCTGAACGGCAGCGTCTCCAGCCCGGTGGTGGCGCTGGGCCGGAAGCAGAACCACGAGTCGACGAGGTTCGCCGGGTCGTTGGACACCACGTGCCCGCGCCACTCCGACACCTTGCCGGTGATGATCCGCTGCCCGGTCTCGGTGTGCTGCCACTCCAGCACCACGTGCGAGACGTCCTTGGCGGCGACGAACTTCTCCAGCACGCGGGTGTTCGTGGTGCCCACGACCTGGCGGCGGCCGGGCAGCATGACGGAGAAGATCAGCTTGATCAGCACCGACTTGCCGCCGCCGTTCTCCAGGAACAACACGCTCGCCGGCGACGGCCGCCGCGGCAGGCCCTGCTCGGCGGAGTGGATGCCCGCGGTGAACAGCGCGTCCTGTGCCGGCGCCTTGACCAGCGGCCCGACGCCGCTGAAGTCGAGCAGCACGTCCTGGTACCGCGCGCCCGCCGGGCCGACCGAATGCAGGCGCACTCGCGAAAGCTCGTACATGCTCCCCCTACAGAGTGTCCGAAATGGACGGGCGGAGGGTGCCTGCGGAATCCCCCACCGCGACGACACCCAGTTCCAGCAGCTCCTCGAACGCGCTGTCCGCGGCCAGTTCGCGCACCTGCACCTGGTAGCGCGGCGTGGTGCGGTACGTGCCGCCCTGCTCGCCGCTCACCTGCACCAGGAACCCCTGGTCGGCGAGGAACCGCAGCGCTCGCGACACCATGCCCCGCGTGGTGTCCGACGCGAGCCTGCCGTCCTTCGTCGCCGCGGCGGCCGGGCGGCGCGCGTACGCCCGCCAGGCCTGCTCGAGCTCCGGCGCGTCCGACAGCGGGTCGTTGTTGCGCTCGGCCTTCGCCGCACGCTCGTCGAGGATGCGGCACGCCTCGCGCACCACGCTGTCCACCTGCTCGACGCTCACGCGGCCGATGTAGGTGTCGTTGGCCAGATCGTCCGGGCGCGGATAGCCGAGCGCCGCGGTGGCCAGGTGCACCAGCCCGTGCAGCACCTTCTCGGTGTCGCGGCGTTCGCGGATCTTGCTTTGCCGCGCGTAGGAGTCCATCTTGATCTCGAACACGGACTCGTCGGTGGCGGCGAGCACCGCGCCCGCCTGCGTGCTCACGTCCAACACCATCAGCCCCAGCCCCGCCGCGACCGAGTTGGTGAGCTGCTTGAAAGCGCTGTCCTCGCGGTAGCGGCGCACGAGGTCGGCGTACACGACGTCACGCCCGGGCAGCTGCTTCGGCCGCATCCCGTACGAAACGAGCCGCGCCGCCGACTCCACGTCAGCCGTGCTCATGCCACCCCCTCCTCGTTGTCCTGGCGCTCGATCCGCGCGGTGGCCAGCAGCAGGTCCGCGCCCCCGAACTCCGGATCCTCCAGCAGCGTGCCGTCGTCGACCGCCAGCAACGCGCGGTCGTCCCCCTG
Source organism: Amycolatopsis bartoniae (assembly GCF_014191255.1). Classification (GTDB taxonomy): domain Bacteria; phylum Actinomycetota; class Actinomycetes; order Mycobacteriales; family Pseudonocardiaceae; genus Amycolatopsis_E; species Amycolatopsis_E bartoniae. The sequence goes on along the minus strand of NZ_JACHWH010000010.1, from coordinate 43,398 downwards.
CCGGACGGCCGCACCGACCTCCGGACTGTACGAGTGCAGCGCGCGCAACGCGACCAGGCGGGCCAGCTGCGGGTCGAGCTCGCGGGCCTCGGCCAGCAGGCCGGACAGCCGCCGCGGCACCTCCGGCAGGTCCAGCAGCTCGTCGGCGCGCCGCCACTGCTCGTCACTGTAGTAGTCGCTCGACTCGGACGGGACGAGCTCCGGCTCGGGCACCTCGCCGACCAGCTCCTCCCGCTCGGGCGCCGGGCGCAGCAGCAGCGACACCAGCGACGGCAGCGACGGCACCGTCGGCACGTCGGTGCCCGCCACGGCGGAGAAGAAGCGCTCGGCCGGGGCGACGGCGTCGGCGATCGGCAGCTCCAGCGTCGGCACCAGCAGCTGCCCGAACAGGTCGATCGTCGCGCGCTGCGGCGGGCCGGAGAACTGCTGGCGGTCCTGCTCGGCGCGGAAGATCGCCCCCGCCGCCTGCAGCCGCGACTGCAGCTGCGTGTGCCTGCTGATGCAGTCGCTCACGATGTCGACCAGCTCCGCGGCGCGGCGCTTGTGGTCGGGGTCCTCGGCCTCGTCCCGCGCCCGGGTGATGTTGCGCAGGATCGCGTTCTCCGCGCGGAAACGGGCCTCGATGTGCGACAGCGCGGCGTCGAGCAGCTCGGGCATCTCCTCGGCCCAGTCGACCGCGCGGACGTCCCGCCGCGTCGCGTCCAGCTTCACACGCAGGGTCTCGCCGTACTGGACCGTGCGGTAACGGGCCTGCTCGGCGGCGAGCTTCGCGTCGGCCAGCCGCCCGCGGCTGATCAGGTTCTCCAGCTTCACCTCGGCGGCGATCTGCGCGGACTCGACGTCGGTGTCCAGCGCGCCGACGAGCACGTTGATCGCCTCGTCGCTGGCCCGCAGGTACACCTCGCCGTCCGGCGCGGCCAGCTCGACCAGCAGCTTGAAGTCGAACGCCCGGCGGCGGTACACCCCGCTCTCGTCGACGCTGCCGTACACGCGGCGGAACCCGCGGTCGGCGGTGCCGACGTTGATCAGGTTGTCGAGCACCCAGCGCGCCACCCGGACGTGTTCGTCGGCGCCGCGCCCGGGCGCCTGCGCGGCGATGAACGGCTGCAGGCGGCGCACGACGTCCTCGTGGCCGGCGCCGGTGTCGAAGTCCATCGCGATGGTGACCTGGTCAATGGTGTGCAGCGCGATCTCGGCCATCTGGTAGACGGTGGCGTCGGCCCAGTCGAGCTTCGCCTTGCGCGCGTCCAGGTCGTGCAGCGGCGCGGTGCAGGCGAGCGCCTTGAGCCGCCGGGCCAGGCCCTCGTCCACCAGCCCGCCGCTGATCAGGTCCGCTTCACGCACAGCGCTTGAGACTAGGTGATCCGGAATCGGTTAGGTTCGGGGCATGCACGAGATGAGCAGGGACGAGTGGTGGAAGTTCGCGAGCGAGGGCACGCGGACCGGCAAGGCGGCGGTCGTCCGCGCGGACGGCTCACCCCACGTCACCCCGGTCTGGTTCGTCCTCAACGAGACCGCCGCCGGCGACGAGCTGATCTTCAACACGGGCGCGGACACGGTGAAGGGCCGGGCGCTGCGCCGGGACCCGCGTCTGTCGATCACCGTCGACGACCAGGAGCCGCCGTACTCGTACGTGCAGTTCACCGCGATCGCGAGCCTCAGCGAGGACCTCGGCGAGATGCTGCCCTGGTCCACCGCCATCGGCGCCCGCTACATGGGCGAGGACCGGGCGGAGGAGTTCGGCAGGCGCAACGCCGTACCCGGTGAGCTCCTCGTGCGCGCGAAGATCACCAAGGTGGTCGCGCACGGGGACCTGGCCGGCTGATTTCCGCCAGCGGGTCACGTCCGGCCCGCGCAGACTGGCCGTCGTGAAGCCGGACGAACTCGGCTGGAGCGCACTCGCCGCCGAACTCGACGAGCACGGGTGCGCCCTGACCCCGCAGTTGCTCTCCCCCGCCGGGTGCCGCGAGCTCTCGGCGCTGTACGACGAACCGGACCGGTTCCGCGCGACCATCGACCTCGCGCGCTACCGGTTCGGCTCGGGGCAGTACCGCTACTTCTCCTACCCGCTGCCCGAGCCGGTCGCCGCGCTGCGCGCCGCGTTCTACCCGCTCCTGCTGCCGATCGCGCGGGACTGGGCGGCGCGGCTGCGCCGCCCGGCGCCCTGGCCGGACGACCTCGGCGAGTGGCTGGCGCAGTGCCACGAGGCGGGCCAGACCCGGCCGACGCCGATCCTGCTCCGCTACGGCCCCGGCGACTGGAACGCGCTGCACCGCGACCTGTACGGGGACCTGGTGTTCCCGCTGCAGGTGGTGTTCGGGCTCGACGAACCGGGCGCAGACCACACCGGCGGCGAGTTCCTGCTCGTCGAACAGCGGCCACGCGCCCAGTCCCGCGGCACGTCGACCGTGCTGCCGCAGGGCCACGCGCTGATCTTCACCACCCGCGACCGGCCCGTGCGCTCGGCCCGAGGATGGTCAGCGGCCCCGGTGCGGCACGGCGTGAGCACCGTCCGCACCGGCCGCCGGCACACCCTCGGCCTCGTCTTCCACGACGCCGCCTAGGCGATCTCCCGCAGGTCGGCCAGCACCTCGGCCAGCGGCGGGCGCTGCCGGCACGACACGTCGGTCAGCACCATCTCCCGCTCGACGCCGTGCCCCGACTCGCCGCGGCGGAACTGCGCCAGCAGCGTCGCCGGGGGCTGGGCCGACACCAGGCGCCCGTAGTGCGCCAGGCGATCGAACAGCGTCTGCATGATCTGCCCCGACATGCGTCCGAGCGCCTGCGTCGACTGGTGCCGGTGGGTCCGCTTGCCGAGGTCCACCTGCGCCAGCGCGTCCAGCCCGCGCGACTCCAGGATGTCGATCAGGTGCCCCACCTCGACGCCGTAGTTCACGACGAACGGGATGCTCTCCAGCACCTCGCGCCGGCCCGCGTACTCCCCGGCCAGCGGCTGCACGAACCCTGCCAGCTCCGGCCAGAACATGTTGAGCAGCGGCCGCGCGACCAGCTCGGTCACCCGCCCGCCGCCGTCGGCGTCGGTGCCGCCCGAGCCGACCAGCGGCCGGTGGTAGAAGCCCTTGACGTAGGCCACCGACTCGTCGGTCAGCAGCGGGCCGAGCAGCCCGGTGACGTAGTCGCTGGTGAAGTCGTACAGGTCGCCGTCGACGAAGACCACGAGGTCACCGCTGGTCGAGGCGAGCCCCTTCCACAGCGCTTCGCCCTTGCCCGCGAGACCCGGCAGCGCCGGCAGGACCGAGTCCTGCGCGACGACCGCCGCCCCGGCCTCCGCTGCCACGCGCGCGGTGGCGTCCTGGGACCGCGAGTCCACCACCAGCACCTCGTCGACCAGCGGGACGGCCTCGACCAGGTCCCGGCGGATGGTCCGGACGATGTCGCCGACGGTCTCCTCCTCGTCGCGCGCCGGGATCACGACGCTGACGGTGGTGCCGCGCTTGGCGGCCAGCAGGTCCTCGCGCCGCCAGTCCGCGGCGCGGCTGCTGCGCCGCGGGAGCCAGCTGCCCACGTCGGCGGAGACCTTCAGCTCCGCCTTCTCGTTCACGCTGTTCAACCGCACGAGAGTCCCCTTCCCCGAACCGGACGTGGCAAGATCCGCCCGTTCAGAGTCCACAGGGCGGGTTTCACCCGCCATGCCGCGATGCAACCGCCACGTTACGGCTCCCTGTCACCGCCGCGGCGCCGGTAACACCGGAGCCACAAAGCCCGGTCAGGTCTGCTCCTCCAGCATCTCGGCCGTGACCGCCGACTCGGTGTCGGGAATGTCGAGGTCCTTCGCCCGCTTGTCCGCCATCGCCAGCAGCCGCCGGATGCGGCCGGCCACCGCGTCCTTCGTCATCGGCGGGTCCGACAGCTGGCCCAGCTCCTCCAGCGACGCCTGCCGGTTGGACAGCCGCAGCCTGCCCGCGGCGAGCAGGTGGTCGGGCGCGGTGTCACCGAGGATGTCCAGTGCCCGCTCGACCCGCGCGGCGGCCGCGACCGCGGCCCGCGCCGAGCGGCGCAGGTTCGCGTCGTCGAAGTTCGCCAGCCGGTTCGCCGTCGCACGCACCTCCCGGCGCATCCGGCGCTCCTCCCACTGCAGCACGCTGGTGTGCGCGCCGAGGCGGGTCAGCAGCGCGCCGATCGCGTCACCGTCGCGCACCACCACCCGGTCGGCGCCGCGGACCTCCCGCGACTTGGCCTGGATGCCCAGCCGCCGCGCGGCGCCGACGAGGGCCAGCGCGGCCTCCGGACCCGGGCAGGTGACCTCCAGCGAGGACGAGCGGCCCGGCTCGGTGAGCGAGCCGTGCGCCAGGAACGCCCCGCGCCACGCGGCTTCCGCGTCCGCGACGCCACCGGACACCACCGCGGCGGGCAGCCCGCGCACGGGACGGCCGCGGTTGTCGATCAGGCCCGTCTGGCGGGCCAGCCCCTCGCCGTCCTTCACCACGCGCACCAGGTACCGCGTGGTCTTGCGCAACCCGCCCGCCGACAGCACGTGCACGTCCGAGTGGTGCCCGTACAGCTCGTGGATCTCCCGGCGAAGCCTGCGCGCCACCGAACCCGTGTCCAGCTCGGCCTCCACCACGACCTTGCCCCCCACGATGTGCAGCCCGCCCGCGAACCGCAGCATCGACGCGACCTCCGCGCGACGCGGCCCGGTCTTCGTGATCTGCAACCGGCTCAGCTCGTCCTTCACCGCGGCGGTCATCGCCATGGCCCCTCCCTGCTTCCTTCACCGTCCCGGCCGTCCGCCACACGGCGACCGAGAGCCTCCCGCACACACGCCGCGAGCGCATCCGGATCGTGCAAACCCTGCACGTTCGGGTCAGCCACGTCCGCGAGCAGCGCCCGCGCCCCCAGCTGCGCGGCCGCGTCCCGCAGCCGCGCCGGCGCCGGCACGGACTCCCGGTCCGCGATCACGACGTCCACCCTCAGCTCGGGCGCGTGCTGGAAGAGTACGTGCAGGTGCCGTTCGGGTGAGAAGCCCGCCGTCTCGCCGGGCTGCGGAATGAGGTTGAGGATCACCACCTTCCGCGCCTCCGTGCGGACCAGCGCGTCGTGCAGCCCGGGCACCAGCAGGTGCGGCAGCACGCTGGTGAACCACGACCCCGGACCGAGGAACACCACGTCCGCGCCCAGCACCGCGTCCACCGCTTCGGGGCACGCGGCGGGCACCCCGTCCGGCCGCCGCGTGCGCAGCTCGATGCGCCGCACCCTGCCCGGCGTGCTCGCGACCGCCACCTGTCCCCTGATCGTGCGCGGTTCGCCGTCGTTGCTCAGCCCGGTGACCTCGGCCTCGATGTCGAGCGGCTCACACGACATCGGCAGCACCCGGCCGGACACGCCGAGCAGCCGCCGCGCCTCGTCGAGCGCGGCCACCGGATCGCCGAGCACCTCGAACAGCCCGGCCAGCACGAGGTTGCCGACCGCGTGCCCGGTGAGCGCGCCGTTGCCGCCGAAGCGGTGCTGGAACAGCTCCGCCCACAGCGTCTCGCCGTGCTCGGCGTCCGCGAGCGCCGCCAGCGCCTGCCGCAGGTCGCCGGGCGGCAGCAGCCCGAGCTCGCGGCGCAGCCGCCCCGAAGAGCCGCCGTCGTCGGCGACCGTGACGACGGCGGTGATGTCCGTGGTGACGCGCCGCAGCGCGGTCAGCGTCGCCTGCAGCCCGTGGCCACCGCCGAGTGCAACCGCCCGCGGGGTCACTCGCGTCCCAGGTCCCGGTGGATCACCTTCACCGCCATTCCGTCCTCATTGGACAAAGATCGGGCCAGTTCCTCGGAGATGGCCACGCTCCGGTGCTTCCCGCCCGTGCAGCCGATGGCGAGCGTGAGGTAGCGCTTGCCCTCGCGCTTGTAGCCGGCCCCGATCAGCCGCAGCAGCTGGTGGTAGCGGTCGAGGAACTCCTCCGCGCCCTCCTGCGAGAGCACGTAGTTGCGCACCTCGGCGTCGAGACCGGTGTGGTCGCGCAACTCCGGGATCCAGAACGGGTTCGGCAGGAACCGCACGTCCATCACGAGGTCGGCGTCCATCGGCAGACCGTACTTGTAGCCGAAGGACAACACGGTGACCCGGGTCTGTGTGGACGACTCGGAGCCGAACGCGTCCTCGATCTTCGCGCGCAGGTCGTGCACCGACAGCGCGGACGTCTCCAGCACGAGGTCGGCCTCCTCGCGCAGCGGCGCCAGCAGCACGCGCTCCGCGGCGATGCCGTCGACCAGCCGCCCCTCGCCCTGCATCGGGTGGCTGCGGCGCACCTGCTCGAACCGGCGCACCAGCACCGCGTCCGTCGCCTCCAGGAACAGCACGCGCGGCTTGTACCCGCTCGCGTCGAGGTCCTTGATCACCGAGGCCAGGTCGTCGGTGAACGCGCGCGAGCGCACGTCCATCACGACGGCCACCCTGGTGACCGCGCCCCTGGCCTGCACCCCCAGCTCGACCATGGTGGCGATCAGCTCGGGCGGCAGGTTGTCCACCACGAACCAGCCCAGGTCCTCCAGGCACTTGGCCGCGGTGCTGCGCCCGGCGCCGGACAACCCGGTGACGACCGCGACCTCGATCCCCGGTTTGTGCCCCTCGTTCTCGGTCATGACTCCCTCTCCCCTGCTTGCAGTGCCGCGACCACGGCCTCGGCCGTGCGCCTGCCCACCCCTGGTACCTGCGCGATCTCGTCCACGCCCGCCTGGCGCAGCTTCTTCACCGAGCCGAAGTGCTTGATCAGCGCGGCGCGGCGGGTCTGCCCCAGCCCCGGCACACCGTCCAAAGCGGACACCTGGACGCGCTTGGAGCGCTTCTCGCGGTGGTAGCGGATCGCGAAACGGTGGGCCTCGTCGCGCACCCGCTGCAGCAGGTACAGCGACTCGGCGGTGCGCGGCAGGATCACCGGGTCCGGGTCGGCGGGCAGCCACACCTCCTCCAGGCGCTTGGCCAGCCCCACCACGGCGATGTCGGTGATGCCCAGCTCCGCGAGCACGTCCGCGGCCGCGGTGGCCTGCGGGCCCGCGCCGTCGACCACGAGCAGGTTCGGCGGGTACGCGAACTTGCGCGGCCGCCCCGTCTCCGGGTCGATGCCGGGCTTGCTCCCGGCGGCCGCTTCCTCGTTCTCTTTGAGGTAGCGGTGAAAACGCCGCCGCACGACCTCGGCGATCGAGGCCACGTCGCCCTCGGTGGCCGCCTCGCGCAGCGCGAACCGGCGGTACTCGGACTTGCGCGGCACGCCGTCCTCGAACACCACGAGCGACGCGACGACGTCACTGCCCTGGATGTGGCTGATGTCGATGCACTCGATGCGCAGCGGCGCGCTGTCGAGGCCGAGCTGCTCCTGCAGCTCCGCGAGCGCCGCCGAGCGCGCCGTCAGGTCGCCCGCCCGGCGCAGCTTGTGCTGCTGGAACGCCTCTTCGGCGTTGCGCTGCACCGTTTCCGCGAGCGCGCGCTTGTCCCCGCGCTGCGGCACCCGCAGCTGCACGCGAGACCCGCGCAGGTCCGAGAGCCATTCGCTGATCGCGTCGGCGTCGCTGGGCAGCTCCGGCACGAGCACCTCGCGCGGCACGGGCGAACCGGCCTCGGCGGTCTGCTCGGCCAGCTCGACCTGCTCGCCGTAGAACTGCGTGAGGAACTGGTCCACCAGGTCGCGCACGGCCATCTCTTCGACCTTGTCGATCACCCAGCCGCGCTGGCCGCGGACCCGCCCGCCGCGCACGTGGAAGACCTGCACCGCCGCTTCGAGCTCGTCGTGCGCGAACGCGACCACGTCGGCGTCCGTGCCGTCGCCGAGCACCACGGCCTGTTTCTCCATCGCGCGGCGCAGCGCGCCCAGGTCGTCGCGCAGCCGGGCGGCGCGCTCGAACTCCAGCTGTTCCGACGCCTCCGCCATCTCCTTCTCCAGGCGGCGGATCATGACGTCCGTGCGGCCCGCGAGAAAGTCGCAGAAGTCCTCGACGATCGACCGGTGCTGCTCGGCGGTCACGCGGCCCACACACGGCGCCGAGCACTTGTCGATGTAGCCGAGCAGGCAGGGGCGGCCGATCTGGGTGTGGCGCCGGAAGACACCCGCGGAGCACGTGCGCGCCGGGAACACGCGCAGCAGCAGGTCGAGCGTCTCGCGGATCGCCCACGCGTGCGCGTACGGGCCGAAGTAGCGCACGCCCTTCTTGCGGGCGCCGCGGTAGACGTGCAGGCGCGGGAACTCCTCGTTCAGCGTGACCGCCAGCACCGGGTACGACTTGTCGTCGCGGTAGCGGACGTTGAAGCGGGGGTCGAACTCCTTGATCCAGTTGTACTCGAGCTGGAGCGCCTCGACCTCGGTGCCGACCACCGTCCACTCGACGCTCGCGGCGGTGGTGACCATCTGCCGCGTGCGCGGGTGCAGCCCGGACAGGTCGGCGAAGTAGGAGTTCAGCCGGCTGCGCAGGCTCTTGGCCTTGCCGACGTAGATGACCCGCTTCGTCGCGTCGCGGAACTTGTACACGCCGGGTTGGTCGGGGATGCTCCCCGGAGCGGGTCGGTAGGTGGACGGGTCAGCCACGTCCCCAGCCTATGGCTCCCCTCCGACAGTTCCGCGCACCCCCGCCTCTCAGGCCGGCGGACCGATTGTGCATCGCACCGGCGACGCGTGCCGCGGGTCGAGCGCGTTGCCGATCATGTCGGCGACCCCGCTGTCGAACGCGAGACCCACGTGGCCCACCGGGTCGTGCGGGCAGACGTCCTGCACGAAGAGGTTGCGCACGCCCGGTTCCCGGACGAACGAGGTCTCGTGCGGGGTGACGTCGAGGTCGGTGCGCGAGGCGATGATCGTGTAGCGCACGCCCGGCTGCGCGATCGGTCCCGCGGTCAGGGTCTCGACGGCCGAGCCGCCGGGCAGCAGCTGCGGGCAGGCCGCGCAGCCCACGGTGGTGAGGAGCCGGTCGAGCGTGGAGCGCACGCCAATCCGGTCGGCGAGGGTGACGAGCCGGGAGACGTCGGTCCCGTGCGTGGGCGGCGCGAGCGCGACGACGCGGCGGATCCGGTGGGCGTAGCCGAGCACCTTCGGCACGTACAGCGCCTGGAAAGCGCCTTCGGAATGCCCGACGAGGTCGACTTCCGCCGAGCCCGTTTCCTTGCGCACGCGGTCGATGAAGGCGGCGATCTGGCGGGACGAGTCCTCGATCGCGGTGAGACCGCCGACAGGCACGGCGGGCAGCGGCTGCCCGTAGGTGAACGTGAAGGCGCAGTAGCCGGCGTCCTTCAGGCGGGGCTGCAGGAACAGGAAGTTCCCCGGCCCGTTGCCACCGAGCCCGTGCAGCAGGACGACGGGCGGGCGGCCGCCGCAGGCGTCGTCGGCCGCGGCGGTGGCGGGCACGAACAGGCCGGCGAACGCGACGAGCGCGGCGGCGAGAGCGGGAATCCGCATGAAACCTCGATTTCAGGGCCGGACGGAGTATCGCGACTTTAGGTTCGGGCCCGTCGGGCCGCATCCGGAACGCCACCCCGCTCACCTGTTCGGCTGATGTGCCATCCTCGGCGCATGCGTGTCGCCACCTGGAACGTCAACTCGGTCACGGCCCGGCTGCCGCGGCTGCTCGCCTGGCTGGAGTCCGCGAAGCCGGACGTGGTGTGCCTGCAGGAGCTCAAGTGCGCCACCGAGGCGTTCCCGCCGGAGGTGCGCGACCTCGGCTTCGAGGTGGCGGCGTACGGCCTCGGCCGGTGGAACGGCGTGGCGGTCCTGTCGCGCGTGGGGCTGGAGGACGTCCGCCGCGGCCTGGTGGACGAGCCGACGTACGACGACGCCGCCGAGCCCCGCGCGGTGGGCGCCACGTGCGGCGGCGTGCGGGTGTGGTCGGTGTACGTGCCGAACGGGCGCGAGCCCGGCCATCCGCACTACGCGTACAAGCTGCGCTGGCTGGAGGCGCTGCGGGCCACGGCGGTCGCGGAGTCGGCGCCGGAGCGGCCGTTCGCCGTGCTGGGTGACTTCAACATCGCGCCCGCCGACGACGACGTGTGGGACATCAGCCTGTTCACCGAGTCGACGCACGTGACGGAGCCGGAACGCGCGGCGCTGGCGGCCCTGCGCGAGGCGGGCCTGCGGGACGTCGTGCCGCGCGCGCTGAAGTACGACAAGCCCTACACGTACTGGGACTACCGGCAGCTGGCGTTCCCGAACAACCACGGGATGCGCATCGATCTGGTGTACGCCAACGCTTCCTTCGCGGACGCGGTGAACGACGCGTACGTGGACCGCGAGGCGCGCAAGGGCAAGGGCCCGTCGGACCACGCGCCCGTGGTGGTGGACCTGACGCTCTAGGTGTGTTGTCCGAGGACGTTGGTGATGGGCTGACACGGCTTGGATGATCTTGATATGGGTGAGGACCTCTGGGTTCGGTGTGGGTCGCCACAACACGCACCGATGTCCGGAGGTCGTCGATGGTCCACCGTAACGCTCCTTTGACGCCGTTGGGCAGGGCTGCGGCTGGCGCGGTGTGTCGTGGAGGAGGGCTGGGCTTTGCGCCGTGCGGCGGAACGGTTCGAGGTCTCGCACACGACCGCGGCTCGCTGGGCCGGGCGGTTACCGCGCCCGCGGCGTGGCGGGGATGACCGATCGCTCCAGCCGGCCGCACCACAGCCCGAACCGCACCTCCACTGACGTGGAGGCTCTGGTCGTGGCGCTACGCCGGGAGCACAAGATCGGCCCGGTCCGCCTCGCCGTGCGTGCCGGAATCGCACCGTCGACCGCGCACGCGATCCTGCGCCACCACGGCGTGCCGGTCCTGGCTGCGTGTGACCGTGCGACCGGCGAGCCGGTCCGCCGCTACGAACGGCAGCACCCGGGCGAGCTGGTGCACGTCGATGTCAAGAAACTCGGTCGTATCCCCGATGGTGGCGGGCACCAGGTGCTGGGCCGTGCCGAAGGCCGACCCCACACGGGCATCAACGGCCACACCCCCGCCAGCCGCGCAACCAACCTCCCCGAACAACACATCTAGCGTCCCGCCTTCGAGCACCCGCGCCCTATCGGGCGAGCTGCTGCAGCCAGTCGCGCAGGAGTGCGGTCTCGACGGGGCGGAGCGGGACGGTCGCCGGATCCGCTTCGCCGAGAGTGGCATCGAGCGTGAGAGCGCGAGCGGCGAGAGTGGGCTCCGGGGCTGGGCTCGTGTCGGTGGTCAGGGCGTCGATGAGTGCTTCCCGCATGCGTGGTGAGACCTCCGGGTCGCGGTCGCTCTCGGGGACACCGATCAGGGAGAGCGTGACGCCGGTCACCGCCGCCAGAACGAGGTGGGCGGCCAGGACAGGCGGCACCCGGAGCCGGCCCTCGGCGGCGGCGCGGCCGAGGAACGTCATGAGGAGTTCCTGAGCCTCCTGCGCGGCGGGCGGGCGGCGGCCCGGCCTGTCGGTGCCGTACATCAGGACGTAGAAGGCGGGGTGCCGCAGGCCGAAGTCGACGTGCATGTCCCATCCGCGGCGCATGTCCTCGACCGGGTCTCCGCTCGACGACAAGGTCTGCTTCCGCGCCAGGTAAAGGTCGAAGGCGTGGACGGCCAGCGCCGAAAGGAGTCCGTCCTTGTCGCCGAAGAGCTGGTACAGGGAGGCGGCCCGGATACCCGCCGCCGCCGCTACGGCGCGGGTCGAGAGCGCCTGGCCACCATCCCGTTCCAGAAGTTCGGCCGCCACTTCCAGGATCCGCCGGCGGGTGCGGCTCTTCGCATCGTCCACGGTTGCAATGCTACGCCATAAGGCGTATCACTGGTTCATACAGTGATACGCTTCGCTCTGTAACAGTGATACGCAGGAGGATGCGGTGAATCGTGTGGGATACGGCGCCATGCAGCTCGCGGGCGCGGGGGTCTGGGGCTTCCCGGACGACCCGGAGGCGGCGCGGCGGGTGCTGCGCCTGGCCGTGGAACTGGGCGTGACCTTCTTCGACACCGCGAACGCCTACGGTCCGCGGACGGTGAACCAGCTGATCGGGCAGGCTCTGGGACCGGTCCCCGAGGGCGTGGTCGTGGGCAACAAGGTGGGCGCGGAGCGCGGGCCGGACAGGTCCTGGATCGTCGACGGCCGCCCGGAGACGGTCCGCCGGCAGGTCCACGAGGCACTGACCGACCTGAGAACGGACGCGAGCGAGCTGACCTACCTCCGGCTCGCCGGTGACACCCCCGGCGCACACCAGGACGTGCCGCTGGAGGAGTCGCTCGACGCGCTCGTCGAACTGCGCGACCAGGGACTGGTCCGCCGCATCGGGCTCTCCGGCGCGTCCCCGCAGATGCTGGCACGTGCCCAGCGGACGACCCCCATCGCGGCGGTGCAGAACCGCTTCAACCTGCTCGACCGCAGCGGCGTCCAGGTCCTCGCCGACTGCGAGGCCCAGGGCATCCTCTTCGTCCCCTACTTCCCGCTGGCCGCCGGACGGCTCAGCGACCACCAGGAGCTGACCGGCCCGGCAGCACGCCTGGGCGCCACACCGGCCCAAATCGCACTGGCCTGGCTGCTGCGCCGCTCCCCCTCCGTGGTCGTCATCCCCGGCACGAGCAGTCCCGGCCACCTCCGGTCCAACATCGAAGCCTCCGAGGTCGCCGAACGGCTGACCGATATCGAGGTCTCGCGCCTCACCGGACTGGTCGACGAATCGAAAGCGACTCTCGGCCGGCCCACGCCGCCCGCCCGGCAGCACAGCTAGTGCATGTGGAGGCCGCCGTCGACGTTGTACGTGGCGCCGGTGATGAAGCCCGCTTCTTCGCTCAGCAGGAACGCGATGGTGGCCGCCACGTCGGCGGGGGTGCCGACGCGGCCCGCGGGCAGGTCGCGGATCAGCTCGCGCTTGCGTTCCTCGCTCAGGGTGCCGCCCATGATGTCGGTGTCGATGGGGCCCGGCGCGACGGCGTTGACGGTCACCCCGTGCTCCCCGATCTCCCGCGCCAGCGCCCGCGTGAAGCCCAGCACCGCGGCCTTCGCCGCCGAGTACGAGACCCTGCTGTAGGTGCCGCCGCCGCGCTGCGCGGACACCGACGACACGCTCACCACCCGGCCCACGCCGTGCGCGACCATCGTGCGCGCGACCCGTTGCGTCAGCACGAAAAGCCCGCGGATGTCGAGGTCGAACACGCGGTCCCACTCCGCCAGGTCCAGCTCGAAGAACGGGACCGGCGACGCGACGCCCGCGACGTTGGCCAGGCCGACGACCTGCGGCAGCTCCTCCTCGACCCGCGCAACCGCCGCCTCGATCTCGTGCGGCACCGCGAGGTCCACCCCGATCCCCAGAGCCCGCACGCCATGGTGTTCGGTCAGCGAGCGGGCGACCTCCTCGGCCCCCGAAGTGTCGACGTCGAACACCGCGACGTGCCAGCCCTGCGCGGCGAGCCGGTCCGCGGTGGCCCGGCCGATCCCCCGCCGGGACGCGCCACCGGTGACGATGGCGGTCCGCTCGGCGGGGAAGGCCGTCACGGCTGGTCGGCCCAGGCCTGCTTGTGGAGGCGGCGCAGGGTCCGCACGGCTTCGACGGCGTGGTCGCGGTCCACCGACTGGATCGCGAGCACCCCGAGGTACTCGTCCTCCGGCAGCTCCAGCCGCGCGAAGGACGCGCCGTCGGGGAAGCTCACCGCGATCACTTCGAGCCAGGTGTAGCGCTTGGTCAGCAGGATGACGTTGCGCACCTCGACGCCCTGGGCGTCCGCTCGCACCCGCGGCGTCGCGAACAGCAGCGCGCCGCACGCCAGCACCACCCCGATGCCGACCATGGCGATCTGGTCGGACGTCTCGAAGATCACGCCGGTGTTGGACGAGCGCAGCAGCACGGCCACCACGACGAACGCGACGAGCAGGAACGCCGCCAGCACGACCGAAACCCAGGTCGCCCTGCGGGGTCGGATGACGACGGTTTCCTCGTCGGTCACGGTGCTCACACGAACTTCCGATCCGTCCACGGCTGCCGAAGCGAGCGCAGCTGGTACGCGGTGTCCAGCGCCGCCTGCGTCGCCTCGCGGCCCTTGTCCTCCTTCGACCCGGGCAGCCCCGCGCGGTCCAGCGCCTGCTGCTCGGTCTCGCACGTGAGCACCCCGTTGCCCACCGGCGTGCCCTCGTCGAGCGCGACCCTGGTAAGCCCCGCCGTCACCGCGTCGCACACGTACTCGAAATGCGGTGTGCCGCCACGGATCACCACGCCCAGCGCGACCACCGCGTCGTGCTGGCGCGCCAGCGCCTGGGCGACCACGGGCAGCTCGACCGCGCCCGCGACCCGCACGACCGTCGGCTCCTCCTTGAGGTGCGCCTCGCGCGCCGTGGCGATCGCCCGTTCCAGCAGGCTGTCGGTGATCTTCGCGTGCCAGCGCGTCGCGACGATCGCGAGGCGCAGGTTCTCGCACTCGCTCAGGTCGAGCTCGACCTCGGGCCGCCCCTCGCCACTCATGAACCGTTCCCGTTCTTCGCCACGTCGGCACCCACCTGGTCGAACTCTTCGAGATTCGCCAGGTCGTGCCCCATCCGGTCACGCTTGGTGCGCAGGTACCGCAGGTTCTCCGGGTTCGGCGAGATCGGCAGCGGCACGCGGCCGGTCACCTTCAGCCCGTAGCCCTCCAGCCCGACCCGCTTGGCCGGGTTGTTGGTCAGCAGCCGCATCGAGCGCACGCCCAGGTCGCACAGGATCTGCGCGCCCGTGCCGTAGTCGCGGGCGTCGGCGGGCACGCCGAGCGCGAGGTTCGCGTCCACCGTGTCGGCGCCGAGGTCCTGCAGCTGGTACGCCTGCAGCTTGTGCAGCAGGCCGATGCCGCGGCCCTCGTGCCCGCGGATGTAGAGCACCACGCCACGGCCCTCGTCGGCGACCGCCTGCAGCGCCGCGTCCAGCTGCGGGCCGCAGTCGCAGCGCAGCGAGCCGAACACGTCGCCGGTCAGGCACTCCGAGTGCACCCGCACGAGAATGTCCTCGCCGTCGCCGATGTCGCCGTAGACGAACGCGACGTGCTCGATGCCGTCGAGCAGGCTGTCGTAGCCGACCGCGCGGAACGTGCCCGCGGCGAGCGGGATGCGGGCCTCGGCCACGCGCTCGACCTGCTTCTCGTGGCGGCGCCGGTAGGCGATCAGGTCCGGGATCGTGATGATCTGCAGGTCGTGGTCGGAGGCGAACACCTGCAGCTCCTCGCGGCGCGCCATGTCCCCCTCGTCCTTCTGGGAGACGATCTCGCACAGCACGCCCGCGGGCTGCAGGCCCGCCAGCCGGGCGAGGTCCACCGCCGCCTCGGTGTGCCCCGGCCGGCGCAGCACGCCGCCCTCCTTCGCGCGCAGCGGCACCACGTGCCCGGGCCGACGCAGGTCGGCGGGCTTGGAATCCGGGTCGGCGAGCACGCGCACGGTGTTGGCCCGGTCGGCCGCAGAGATGCCGGTGGAAATGCCCGAGGCAGCGTCCACCGTGACCGCGTACGCGGTGCCCCGCGCGTCCTGGTTCGTGTGGTACATCGGCGGCAGGTCGAGGCGGTCGCAGTCGGCCTCGGTGAGCGCGGCGCACACGTAGCCCGAGGTGTAGCGCACCATGAAGGCCATCAGCTCCGGCGTGGCCTTCTCGGCCGCGAAGATCAGGTCGCCCTCGTTCTCGCGGTCCTCGTCGTCGACGACCACCACCGGCCTGCCGGCCGCGATGTCCGCGATGGCCCGCTCGATTCCCGCGGCGTCCACCGGCACCCCGGCGCCACACGGCGTCCCTGCTGTCACGCGTCCTCCTCGGCCCTGACTCCATTGTGCGCCGCGGGGCCGGACAGGTGGGCCGTGGCCAGCTTCTCCACGTACTTCGCCACCACGTCGACCTCGAGGTTGACCAGGTCGCCCGGTTCGGCGCGGCCCAGCGTCGTCAACTCCAGTGTGGTGGGGATGAGGGCGACCGTGAACTCGTCGTTCGTCACACTCGCCACGGTGAGCGAGATCCCGTCCACCGCGATCGAGCCCTTCTCCACGACGTAGCGCGCGAGGTGCGCGGGCAGCGCGAACCGGGTCAGGCCGTTGTCGTCGCGGGAGAGGAACACGCCGGTGCCGTCGACGTGGCCCTGCATGATGTGCCCGCCGAGCCGGTCGCCGACGGCCGTGGCGCGCTCCAGGTTGACCCGGTCGCCGACGGCGATCTTCGCCAGCCGGGAACGCCGCAGCGTCTCGTGCACCACATCCACGGTGAACTCCTGCGCGGAGGTCACCTCCACGACAGTGAGGCAGACGCCGCTGACGGCGATCGAGTCGCCGTGCTTGGCGTCCGACGTGACCACCGGCCCGCGGACGGTGAGCCGGGCGGCATTGGGCAGCTGCTCCACCGCGGTGATCTCGCCGAGCTCCTCGACGATGCCGGTGAACATCGGGCGCCTCCTCTTGAGTCTTTCAGTGTCGGGCGTGGGCGGCGCGGTCGCGCAGGGCGGCGACGGCCTTGCCCGGGTCTTCGGCGCCGTAGACGGCGGAGCCGGCGACGAAGCAGTCGACGCCGGCCTCGGCGGCCTGCTCGATGGTGTCGGCGTTGATCCCGCCGTCGATCTCCACCAGCACCTTCAGGTGCCCGGTGTCGACCAGCCGCCGCGCGGTGCGGACCTTGTCCAGCACCTCGGGGATGAACGACTGGCCGCCGAAGCCCGGCTCGACCGACATCACCAGCAGCGTGTCGTAGTGCTTGAGCGTGTCGAGGTGGTCTTCCAGCGGCGTGCCCGGTTTGATCGACAGCCCCGCCTTGGCGCCCGCGGCCCGCAGGTCCTTCGCGATCCTGACCGGGTCCTTGGCGGCCTCGACGTGCACCGTGACGTTGTAGGCGCCCGCCTCCGCGTAGCCGATCGCCCAGCGGTCCGGGTCCTCGATCATCAGGTGGCAGTCCAGCGGCAGGTCGGTGGCCTTGCGCAGGGACTGCACGACCGGCAGGCCCAGCGTCAGGTTCGGCACGAAGTGGGCGTCCATGACGTCCACGTGCACCCAGTCGGCCCGCGTCTCCCCGGGGCCGGCCACGGCCTGGACTTCCTCGCCCAGCCGGGCGAAGTCGGCGGACAGGATGCTCGGGGCGATGAGAGGACGGGATTCCACGGTTACGCAGTGTAGAGGTCAGTCCGGTAGCGCGGTCAGTGCCGTCGACCACGGGTCCGCCAGGCGGGACACGGCGGCTCCGGCCGAGGTCAGGGCCCCGACGTGCGCGCCCCACGCCGGGTGGCGCAGGCGCGCGGGGCTCACCTGGTAGGCGACGGAGACGTGCACGCGCGGATCGGCGAGGACGTCGCCGAGCACGGTGAGCGCCTGGTTGTCGGCCAGGCCCAGCGCCAGTTTCGCCACCGAGTTCGCGCTGGCGGGGGCGAACAGGAACACGTCGGGGTCGGGGTGCGGGCGCGGCTGCCCCGGCAGGCGGGACTCGCTGCGCACCTCCAGGTCGGTCAGCTCCTGCAGCCGCGCCAGCTCGCCGGTGGAGGCGAGCCAGCGGGCGGCGGTGGGGGTCAGGGTGATCGCGAGCCGCCAGCCGCGCTCGGCCGCCGGCTGCGCCAGCTCGGTGCGGAACCGGGTGTCCAGTCCGCCGCACGAGCTGGCGACGAGCCCGAGGACCCTCACGGCCGCCGCAGCAGCGCGCAGAACATGGCGTCGGTGCCGTGCCGGTGCGGCCACAGCTGCACGTACGGCCCGTCACCCAGCTGCGGGACGCCAGGGAAGAACTCACGCGCGTCGAGCACCTCGGCCTTGGCCCGCCGGGCGGCGTCGCCGACGACGCCCTCGGTCTCGGCCAGGTGCGGCGAGCACACGACGTACGCCACCACGCCGCCCGGGCGCACCAGTTCGAGCGCGGACGCGAGAAGCTGCCCCTGCAGCTTCGTCAGGTCCGCCACGTCGGACGGCTTGCGGCGCCAGCGCGCCTCCGGGCGGCGGCGCAGCGAACCGAGCCCGCTGCACGGCGCGTCGACGAGCACGCGGTCGAAGCCCGGTTCGAGCTCCGGCTCCCGCCCGTCGCCGACGTGCACCGTCACCGGCAGCCCTTCGGTGGCCTGCTCCACGAGCCGCGCGCGGTGGGGCGCCTGCTCGACGGCGTCGACCGTGCCGCCGGACAGCTTCGCGAGCGCGCCGAGCAGGGCGGCCTTGCCGCCGGGGCCCGCGCACAGGTCCAGCCACCGCTCGTCGCGGCCGTCGAGCGGCGCCTTGGTGAGCGCGATCGCGCACAGCTGGCTGCCCTCGTCCTGCACGGCGGCGAGCCGCTCGCGGATGGGCTCGGCGTTGCCGGGGTCACCCGATCCGGCGGGCAGGTGCACCCCATAGGGCGAGTACGGCGCGACGTCGCCACCGGTGATGGCGGCCAGCTCGTCGGCGCTGATCTCGCCGGGCCGCGCCACGAGGTGCACCTCCGGGCGGCTGTCGTCGGCTTCGAGCGCGGCCTTCAGCTCGGGTCCCTTGTCCCCCAGCGCCTCGGCGAACGCACGGGCGACCCAGCGCGGGTGCGCGGTGCGCAGCGCCAGGTTGCCGATCGAGTCGGTCTCGGGGTCGGGCGCCAGCTCGTCCAGCCAGGCCGCTTCGTCCTTTTCGGACACCTTGCGCAGCACGGCGTTGACGAAGCCCGCGACGTGCGAGCCGCCCTCCAGCCGGGCCAGGTTCACCATGGAGTCCACCGCGGCGTGTTCGGGGACCCGGGTGCGCAGCAGCTGGTAGGCGCCCAGCCGCAGGCAGTCGAGCACCACACCGTCCACTTTGTCCAGTGGGCGCTCGCTGTTGGCGGCGAGGACCACGTCCAGCAGCCCCTGCGCGCGCGAGGTGCCGTAGGCGAGCTCGGTGGCGAGCGCCGCGTCCCGGCCGTCGAGGCGGCGTTCGCGGAGCAGCTCGGGCAGTACGAGGTTGGCGTAGGCGTCGCGCTCGCGGACCGCGCGCAGCACCTCGAAGGCGACGCGGCGGGCCGGGTCCTCGTAGGGCGGCGGGCGGCGCGGGCCCTGCTTGCGTGGCGCGGGACGGCCCCGCGAGGGCCGCGACGGCCGTCGTTCACGTTCGGGGCTCATGACAGGCGCTCTCCTTGCTCGATCCTCGTACCGCGCGCCCAGTCGGTGGCCGCCATCCGTTTCTTGCCCTGCGCCTGCACCTCGCCGAGGGCGACCGCCTGCGTGGCGGTGCCGGCCAGGACACGCTTGCGCTCGACGCGCAGCTCGCCGGGCGCCAGGCCGGTCTCGCCGGTGAGGGTCACCGGGCCCAGCTTCAGCCGCTCGCCGCGGAACTCCGTCCACGCCCCGGGGTCGGGGGTCACCGCGCGCACGAGCCGGTCCACCGCGGCGGCGGGGTCGGCGAAGGACACCCGCGCGTCGTCGACCGTGACCTTGGGTGCGTAGGTGACGCCGTCCTCGGATTGCGGGACCGCGCTCAGCGTACCGTCCTCGATGCCGTCCATTGTGGACACCAGCAGGCGGGCGCCGGACTCGGCGAGCCTGCCGAGGAGCGCGCCGGCGGTGTCGGTGGGGCCGATGGGTTCGGTGACCACGCCGTAGACGGGCCCGGCGTCGAGCTCCTTGACGATCTGGAAGGTCGACGCGCCGGTGATCTCGTCGCCCGCGCGGACGGCGGCCTGCACGGGGGCGGCGCCGCGCCAGGCGGGGAGCAGCGAGAAGTGCAGGTTCACCCAGCCGCGGGCGGGGATGTCGAGGGTGCGCTGGGGCAGCAGCGCGCCGTACGCGACGACGGGGCAGGCGTCGGGGGCGAGCTCGCGCAGCCGGTCGAGAAACTCGGGCGCCCCGGCCTTCTCGGGGGTGAGCACCTCGATGCCGTGCTCGTCGGCGAGCGCCCCGACGGGCGAGCGCACGAGCTTGCGTCCCCGCCCGGCAGGCGCGTCGGGCCGCGTGACGACCGCGACGACGTCATGACGCGACGACTCGAGGAGGGCGCGCAGGGAGGGCACCGCGGGTTCGGGGGTGCCGGCGAACACCAGGCGCATCAACAGGCCCGGTGGGTTTGCAGGTGGGTGAACATCGCGGACCAGTCTATGGGGCCGCGCTTCCCCCGCTCCCGACGGTCGAAGCTAGATCAGCTCCAGCGGGTCCAGCTGGATGCGCACCGGCTCGGGTTCCTTGCGCGCCACGCGTTGCGCCTGCGCCGCGGCCAGCGCCGCGGCTAGCGCGCGGCCGTCCGAGCGGGGGACGCGCACCAGGGCTCGCTCCCGCTCGCTGCGGCCGTCCTCGTCCGGTTCCGTCAACGGCACCGGGCCCAGGACCTCCCCCGACTCCGGCAGCGCCAGCTCGCCGAGCAGCGCCGCCACCGCTTCCGGGGTGCCCTCCAGGCTCGCCATCCGCACGGCCGGCGGGAAGCCCAGCTCCCGCCGCTCCGCCAGCTCCCGCTCCGCGTGCCACGCCGGGTCCCACCGCACCAGCGCCTGCACCGCGGTCAGCCCCGCCTCGGCGCCGACGACGATCCGGCCGCCCGCCGCCGACGGGCGCACCAGCGCCGCGGCCGCCATCCACCGGCGCAGCGTCTCCTCCGCCGCCCGCAGGTCCTGGCGCCCCAGCAACGCCCAGCCGTCCAGCAGCAGCGCCGCCCCGTATCCGCCTTCCGCGACCGGTTCCGCGCCCGGCGTGCACACCACCAGCGCCGGCTTGCCCGGCACCGTGGCGAGCACCTCCTGCGCCCCCGAGGTCCGCACCGGCACGCCGGGAAACGCCCGGCCCAGCTCCTCCGCCGTCCGCTTCGACCCCACCACCATCGCCCGCAGCCGCGGCGAACCACACGCCTGGCACCGGAAGTTTCCCTCCGGCGCCCCGCACCACCGGCACGCCGGCGGGTTCCCCGGGCCGCCCCCCAGCGCGAGCGGGCCCGCGCACCGGCGGCAGTGCGCCGGAGTCCGGCACTGCGCACACGCCAGCGCGGGCACGTACCCGCGCCGCGGCACCTGCACCAGCACCGGCGCGCCCGCCGACAGCGCCTGACGCGCCGCCTCGAACGCGACCGACGGCAATCGGGCCGCGCGGGCCGCTTCGTCCCGCGCCACGTCGAAGTCCTCCCCCACCGGCGTCACGCGGGGCGCGGCCTTGCGCAGCTCCTCGCGCGACGCGACGACGGGATGCGCCCAGCCGGTCTCGACCAGCAGCTGCGCCTCCGCCGTGCGGGCGAACCCGGCCACCACGAGCGACGCGGAGTCCGCGTGCGCCCGCAGGGTCAGCACGTCCCGCACCTGCGGATACGGCATGTGCGGGTCCACGTGCAGGTCGTCCCCGTCGTCCCACACCACGTACAACCCGGGATCGGTCACCGGCGCGAACATCGTCGCCCTGGTGCCGACCACGATCGGCACCGAACCGCGCGACACCGCGAGCCACCGCCGGTACCGTTCGGCGGGCCCCAGCTCCGCCGACAGCGCGACCACCGCTTCGTCCCCGGACAACGCCACGCAGGCCGCGTGCACCCGCGCGAGATCCCGCTGGTCGGGCACCACGAGCACCGCGCCGCGTCCGTTCGCGGCGACGACGGCGGCCGCCTCCGCGAGCCGGGCCGGCCAGTCCTCGCCCGGCAGCGCCTGCCACACGGCGTGCGCCTGCCGGTTGCCGCGCAGAGCTTCGAGAAACGCCTCACCCCGCTGGTAGCGACTCCACCCCGTCTGCGCGGGCGCGGCAGGCACCTCGGCGCGCGGCCGGGGCGGTTCGCCCTCGGCCTTGGCGTGCCGCGGTGGAAGCGCCAGCCGCAGCACGTCGATCATCGTGCCGCCGTAGCGCTGCGCCACGGTGCGGGCGAGCGCCGCGAGCCCGGGGCTCAGCACCGGTTCGCTGGAGGTCACGCGTTCCAGGAACACCAGCCGCCCGGTGTGCTCGGTCGTGGCGGCGCGCTCGATGAGGAACCCGTCGACCAGCTGCCCGGCGAAGCGGACCCGCACCCGGCAGCCGGGCACGGCGTCCGCGTCGAGCTTGTCGGGCACCTGGTAGTCGAAGGTCCGGTCGAGGTGCGCGAGCGGCACGTCCACGACGATCCGGGCGATCGGGTCGGTCGCGGCGGGCTGCTGCTGGCCCTTGCGGGCCGCCTTGGGCCTGCCCGCGGGGCGTGGTTTCGCCTGGGGCAGGTCCCAGAGGGGGGTGGTTTCGGTGCCCTCAGGCACCGGCGACGCTGCGCAGCGCGTCGGCGCGGTCGGTGTTCTCCCACGGCAGGGACAGCTCCGGACGGCCGAAATGCCCGTAGGAGGCGGTCTGCGCGTAGATCGGACGCAACAGATCCAGATCCCGGATGATCGCCGCCGGACGCAGATCGAACACCTGCGTGATCGCCGACTGGATCTTCGACGGATCCACCGTCTCCGTCCCGAACGTCTCCACGAACAACCCCACCGGCGCCGCCTTCCCGATCGCGTACGCCACCTGCACCTCCACCCGCGTCGCCAACCCCGCCGCCACCACGTTCTTCGCCACCCACCGCATCGCATACGCCGCCGAGCGATCCACCTTCGACGGATCCTTGCCCGAGAACGCACCACCACCATGACGAGCCATCCCGCCATAGGTGTCCACGATGATCTTCCGCCCGGTCAACCCCGCGTCCCCCATCGGACCACCGATCACGAACCGACCGGTGGGGTTCACCAGCAACCGCACATCCGTCGTGTCCAGCTCCAGCCCCGCCAACTCCGGCGACACCACCTGCTCCCGGATATCCACCCCCAGCATCGCCTCCAGGTCAATGCCCTCCGCGTGCTGGGTCGACAGCACCACGGTGTCCAGGCGCACCGGCTGATCCCCGGCGTACTCGATCGTCACCTGCGTCTTGCCATCCGGACGCAAATACGGCAGCACGCCGTCCTTGCGCACCCGGGTCAACCGCTGCGACAGCCGGTGCGCCAACGCGATCGGCAGTGGCATCAGCTCCGGGGTGTCCGAACACGCGTAACCGAACATCAACCCCTGATCCCCCGCGCCCTGGCGGTCGAGCTCGTCCAGCGCCGACTCCAACCGCGACTCGTACGCGGTGTTCACGCCCTGCGCGATATCCGGCGACTGGGCACCGATCGCCACGTTCACGCCACAGGAGTTCCCGTCGAAGCCCTTGGCCGAGGAGTCGTAACCGATGTCGAGGATCTTCTCCCGCACGATCGTCGGAATATCCGCATACGCCTCGGTGGTGACCTCACCCGCCACATGCACCTGACCCGTGGTGATCAGCGTCTCCACCGCAACCCGGCTACGCGGATCCTTCTCCAACAACGCGTCCAGCACCGAATCACTGATCGCATCGCAGATCTTGTCCGGATGCCCCTCGGTCACGGACTCCGACGTGAACAACCTGCGCGTCGAATCGGTCACGGTGCTCGTCACTTCCCATCCATCGGTCGGAAACCGGGTCCAGCCTAACCAGGCGACCTCGAGTACTGATGGAAGTGTGCCACCGCGTCCCACACTGTGGCCGCCAGCTGTGATTTCGACCCGAGCGGAATCGGACGTTCCTCGCCATCCGCCGCGAGCAGCCAGCCCGCGTTGTCCTCGACCTCGAACGCGCGGCCGTCGCCGACGGCGTTCACCACGAGCAGGTCGCAGCCCTTGCGCTTGAGCTTCGCGCGGGCGTGGTCGAGCACCGAGCCGTGCTCGTCACCGGTCTCGGCCGCGAACCCGACCACCACCTGGCCGGGGGTGCGGGCGGCGACCAGCTCGGCGAGGATGTCGGCGTTGCGCTCCAGCACGATCGTGGGATCGGGCTGGTCGTCGGACTTCTTGATCTTGTACTCCGCGCGCCCGGCGGGGCGGAAGTCCGCGACGGCCGCGGCCATGACCACGATGTCGGCGCTCGCGGCGCTCTCGCGCACCGCGACGCGCATCTCCTCCGCAGTGGACACGCGGGTGATCGTCACTCCCGGGGGCTCGGGCAGCACCACGGTGTGCCCGGCGACCAGGGTGACCTCGGCGCCGCGCTGCGCGGCGACGCGGGCGAGCGCGTAGCCCTGCTTGCCCGAGGAGCGGTTGCCGAGGTAGCGGACGGGGTCGAGCGGCTCGCGGGTGCCGCCCGCGGACACGACCACCCGCAGCCCTTCGAGGTCGCGGGGCAGTGCGTCCCGCCGGGCCAGCAGCAGCCGGGCGAGGTCGACGATGTCGGCCGGGTCGGGCAGCCGGCCCTTGCCGGTGTCCACGCCGGTCAGCCGGCCCGAGGCGGGCTCGGCGACAAAGGTGCCGCGCGCACGCAGCAGCGCCACGTTGTCGCGCGTGGCGGGGTGCTCCCACATCTCGGTGTGCATGGCCGGGAAGAACGCGACCGGGCACCGGGCGGTGAGCAGGGTGTTGGTGAGCAGGTCCCCGGCCAGGCCGTGCGCCGCGCGGGCCAGCAGGTCGGCGGTGGCGGGCACGACCAGAACCAGGTCGGCTTCCTTGCCCACGCGCACGTGCTGCACCTCGGGCACCTCGGTGAACACACCCGTGTGCACCGGGTGCCCGGACAGCGCTTCGAAGGTGGCCGCGCCGACGAAGTTCAGCGCGGCCTCCGTGGGCACCACGCGGACGTCGTGACCGGACTCGGTCAGCCCGCGCAGCACCTCACAGGCCTTGTAGGCGGCAATACCGCCGCCCACGCCCAGGACGACGCGGGGCTTGTCACTCACCTTCGGTGTGCTCGAGCAGGCCGCCGTGGATCTCGCGCAGGGCGATGGACAGCGGCTTCTCGCGCGGGCCCGGCTCGACGAGCGGGCCGACGTACTCCAGCAGGCCCTCGCCGAGCTGGGCGTAGTAGTCGTTGATCTGGCGGGCACGCTTGGCGGCGTAGATCACCAGCGCGTACTTGGAACTGACCTTCGCCAGCAGGTCGTCGATCGGCGGGTTGGTGATGCCTTCGAGCTCTTCACCATGGGTACCCAGCGCTGCGGTCACTCGTGTTGCTCCCGAATCGATTCGAAGTCCGTGTCCATCAAGTCTAACAACTCACGCGCGGCCTCCCGGACGTCGGCGTTGACGACACGGGCGTCGAACTCCCCCGCGGCCGCCAGCTCGCGCTCCGCCTCGGCCAGCCGGGCCTCCACCGCGGCCTGCGCCTCGGTGCCCCGGCCGGTCAGCCTGCCGACCAGCTCGTCCCACGACGGCGGCATCAGCATGACCAGCCGTGCGTCGGGCATCGCCTCGCGGACCTGCCGCGCGCCCTGCAGCTCGATCTCCAGCACCGCGGGCCTGCCCTCGGCCAGCGCCCGCTCGACGGGCTCGCGGGGGGTGCCGTAGCAGTTGCCGGTGAACTCGGCGTGCTCCAGCAGCTCGCCCGCCCGGACCATCTTGTCGAACACGGCCCGGTCGACGAAGTGGTAGTGCTCGCCGTCGACCTCGCCCGGCCGCGGGGGCCGGGTGGTGACCGAAACGCTGAAGTAGATGTCCGGGTTCAGCCGTCGCAGCTCACCGACCACGCTGGACTTGCCGACTCCGGAAGGACCCGAGACGACGGTGAGCCGGCGCCGGGGGCGCTGCCCCCGGACCGGCTCACCGTCCGTCGCCCGGCCGGCGGGAGCACCGGCCGCTACCACGTGGTCGTCGCCTGACCGGCTCACTCGCCGCTGAACTCGGCCAGCAGCGCCTTGCGCTGCCGGTCGCCAAGGCCGCGGAGCCGGCGGCTCGGCGCGATCTCCAGGCGCTCCATGGTCTGCTGGGCGCGCACCTTGCCGACGCCGGGGAGAGCCTCGAGCAGGGCGGAGACCTTCATCTTGCCGAGGACCTCGTCCTCGTCGGCCTGCTTGAGCACGTCGGTCAGGGTGGTGCCGCCCCGCTTGAGGCGTTCCTTGAGCTCGGCACGGGCACGACGAGCGGCAGCAGCCTTCTCCAGCGCTGCCTTGCGCTGTTCCTCGGTCAGCTGGGGAAGTGCCACGTTTTCCTCCGTAGTACTCAAAATTCCGGGTGGGTGACGCGACGGTACCCACCCCCGGGCACCCGCCACAATGCGGGGGTGGCCGCTGAGTGCGCGGTCAGGGGCCTGATATTAACCCTCATTCATCCAATGATTGCCGAACTTCGCGGACTCCCGCGCGCAGCGCCGCGGGGTCCGGGCCACGCCTCAGGAGGTCCCTCGACGATGCCGGGAGCACGCCCCGCAGGCCGGCCCCGAACAGCGCACGAAGATCACCCACGGTCGCTCCCTGGGCCCCGAAACCGGGTGCCAGGACGGGCCCGTTGAGCGCGCTCAGGTCCAGCTCGCCGGGGGCCACAGTGGCGCCGACGACCACGCCGACGTCCCCGAGCGGCGCGGCGCCCGCGTTCAGGGCCGCGACCTGGTCCACTATGGACTGGGCCACGGTCTTTCCGTTGCGCAGCAAGGCGTTCTGCAGCTCGCCCGCCTCCGGGTTGGAGGTGCGGGCGAGCACGAACACGCCCCTGCCCTCCGCGCGGGCGGCCTCGATCGCGGGCACGAGGGCGCCGAACCCGAGGTACGGCGAGACCGTCACGGCGTCCGCCGCGAGCGCGCTGTGACCGTTCAGGTACGCAGCGGTGTACGCGCCCATCGTGGAGCCGATGTCGCCCCGCTTGACGTCCAGCAGGACGAGCGCGCCGGCCAGCCGGGCCTCGGTGACCACCCGCTCCAGGACGGCGATCCCCGGGGCCCCGAAGGCCTCGAAGAACGCCGACTGGGGCTTGACCACGGCCACCTCGGGGGCCAGCGCCTCGACCGCCGAGAGCGCGAACTTCTCCAGCCCGGCGGCCGTGGCGTCCAGTCCCCACGCGTCCAGCAGGCCCGGATGCGGGTCGATGCCCGCGCACAACGGCCCGCGGACGGCGATCTTTTCCGTCAGCCTTCGCCCGAACGGAGCAGCGGAGCCGCCGGTGGGACCGCTCATCCGTGCGCCCGCAGGGCCGCCTGCAGGTCCTGCAGCGAGCGGACCCCGATGTCGCCGCGGATCAGGGCCTCGATGCCGTGCACGGCGGCCGCGGCGCCCTGCACCGTGGTGATGCAGGGGATGTCGCGCGACACCGCGGCCGTGCGGATCTCGTAGCCGTCGATCCGCGGCCCGCTGTTGCCGTAGGGCGTGTTGATGACCATGTCCACGCCGCCGTCCAGGATCACGTCCACGATGTTGGGGCCGGAGACCGGAGACCCCGCTGCGTCTTCCGTATGCTTGCGCACCTCGGTGCAGGCCACGCCGTTGCGCCGCAGCACCTCCGCGGTACCCGAGGTCGCGAGGATCTCGAACCCGAGGTCGGCGAGGCGCTTGACGGGGAACACGAGCGAGCGCTTGTCCCGGTTCGCGACCGACACGAACACCCGGCCCGAGGTGGGCAGCGAGCCGTACGCCCCGGCCTGGGACTTCGCGAACGCCTCGCCGAACGAGGTGTCCACACCCATGACCTCGCCGGTGGACTTCATCTCCGGCCCGAGCAGCGAGTCCACACCCTTGCCCTCCGGCGTGCGGAAGCGGTGGAAGGGCAGCACGGCCTCCTTGACCGCCACCGGCGCGTCTGCGGGCAGGTGCCCGCCGTCGCCCTCGGCGGGCAGCAAACCGCGCTCGCGCAGCTCCTTGATGCTGGTCCCGGTCATGATCAGCGACGCGGCCTTGGCCAGCTGCACGCCGGTGGCCTTGGACACGAACGGCACAGTCCGGGACGCGCGCGGGTTGGCTTCCAGCACGTACAGCACGTCGTCCTTGAGGGCGTACTGCACGTTGAGCAGGCCACGCACGCCCACGCCGCGGGCGATCGCCTCGGTGGAGGCCCGCACGGTCTCGACGTCCTGGCGGCCCAGCGTGATCGGCGGCAGGGCGCAGGAGGAGTCACCGGAGTGGATCCCGGCTTCCTCGATGTGTTCCATGACGCCGCCGAGGTAGAGCTCCTCGCCGTCGAACAGGGCGTCGACGTCGATTTCGATGGCGTCGTCGAGGAAGCGGTCCACGAGCACGGGGTGCTCGGGGCTGACCTCCGTGGCGCGGCGGATGTACCCGGCGAGGGAGGCTTCGTCGTAGACGATCTCCATGCCGCGCCCGCCGAGCACGTAGGACGGGCGGACCAGCACCGGGTAGCCGATCTCGTCGGCGACCCGCTTGGCGCCCTCGAACGACGTCGCGGTGCCGTACTTCGGCGCGGGCAGCCCGGCGTCGCCGAGCACCTCGCCGAACGCGCCGCGGTCCTCGGCCAGGTGGATGGCCTCCGGCGGGGTGCCCACGATCGGCACGCCCGCGTCGGCGAGGCGCTTCGCCAGCTTCAGCGGCGTCTGGCCGCCGAGCTGCACGATCACCCCGGCGACCGTGCCCGATTCGCGCTCGGCGTTGACCACTTCGAGCACGTCCTCGAAGGTCAGCGGTTCGAAGTAGAGGCGGTCGGAGGTGTCGTAGTCGGTCGAGACGGTTTCGGGGTTGCAGTTGATCATCACGGCTTCGTAGCCGGCGTCGCGCAGTGCCATGGCGGCGTGGACGCAGGAGTAGTCGAACTCGATGCCCTGCCCGATGCGGTTGGGGCCCGAGCCCAGGATGAGCACCTTGGGCTTGTCGCTCTGGGCGGTGACCTCGGACTCCGCGTCGGGGTCGGACTCGTAGGCGGAGTAGTGGTACGGCGTCTTCGCGGCGAACTCCGCGGCACAGGTGTCTACGGTCTTGAACACCGGCCGCACCCCGAGCCTGTGGCGCAGCGTGCGGACGCCGTCCTCCCCGGCCAACTCCGGCCGCAGCGCGGCGATCTGCTGGTCCGACAGGCCGGTGCGCTTCGCTACCCGCAGCAGGTCCGCGTCCAGCACGGCGGCGTCGCGAACCTGGGCGCCGACCTCGCCGATCAGGGCGATCTGGTCGATGAACCACGGGTCGAGCCCGCTGGCCTCGTGCACCTGCTGCACCGTCGCACCCAGCCGCAACGCCCGCTCGACCGCGTACAGGCGGCCGTCGTGCGGGGTGCGCAGCGCTTCGAGGGTGTTCTCCAGCGTCGCACCCTCCGGGTCGGGACGGGTCCAGAATCCGGCGGCTTGGGTGTCGATCGACCGCAGGGCCTTGCCCAGCGCCTCGGGGAAGCTGCGGCCGATCGCCATCGCCTCGCCGACGCTCTTCATCGTCGTGGTCAGTTCCGGGTCGGCCCCGGGGAACTTCTCGAACGCGAACCGGGGCACCTTGACCACCACATAGTCCAGGGCCGGTTCAAAGGAGGCCGGGGTCTCACCGGTGATGTCGTTGCGGATCTCATCCAGGGTGTAGCCGATGGCCAGCTTCGCCGCGATCTTCGCGATCGGGAACCCGGTCGCCTTCGACGCCAGGGCACTGGAGCGGGACACCCGCGGGTTCATCTCGATCACGACCATCCGCCCGTCGTCGGGGTTGATCGCGAACTGGATGTTGCAGCCGCCGGTGTCCACCCCGACCGCCCGCAGCACCGCGATCCCCACATCCCGCATGTGCTGGTATTCCCGGTCGGTCAGCGTCATCGCGGGGGCGACGGTGACCGAATCCCCGGTGTGCACGCCCATCGCGTCCACGTTCTCGATCGAGCAGATCACCACCACGTTATCCCGGCGATCCCGCATCAACTCCAGCTCGTACTCCTTCCAGCCCAGCACCGACTCCTCGATCAACACCTCCGTGACCGGGGACTCCGCCAACCCCACCGAGGCGAGGCGTTCCAGCTCGTCGTCGGTGTGCGCCATGCCCGAGCCGAGCCCGCCCATGGTGAACGACGGGCGGATCACCACCGGCAGGCCGAGTTCGGCGACGGTGTCACGCACCTCGTCCATCGAATGACACACCCGGCTGCGCGGCACGTCCCCGCCGATGGCGCGCACGATGTCCTTGAACTTCTGCCGATCCTCCCCCCGCTGAATCGCGTCGATATCCGCGCCGATCAACTCGACGCCGTACTTCTCCAGCACCCCCCGCTCATGCAGGGCCACCGCGGTGTTGAGCGCCGTCTGGCCACCCAACGTGGCCAGCAGCGCGTCGGGGCGTTCGGCGGCGATGACCTTCTCCACGAAATCCGGCGTCACCGGCTCGATATAGGTCGCATCCGCGAACTCCGGATCCGTCATGATCGTCGCCGGGTTCGAATTCACCAGCGAGACCCGCAAACCCTCCTGCCGCAACACCCGGCACGCCTGCGTGCCGGAATAGTCGAACTCCGCGGCCTGCCCGATCACGATCGGACCGGACCCGATGACGAGGACGTGCTCGATGTCAGTGCGTTTGGGCATTACTGGCTCTTCTTCTCCATCAGAGTCACGAACTCGTCGAACAACGGCGCGGCATCGTGCGGGCCTGCCGCGGCCTCGGGGTGGTACTGCACCGAGAAGGCGGGCACGTCAGCGCAGCGCACGCCTTCCACGGTGTCGTCGTTGGGGCAGTAGTGGCTGATCTTCGCGGTGCCGAACGGCGAGTCGAAGGTCTGCCCCGGCTCGCCCTCCAGGGCGAACCCGTGGTTCTGCGCCGTGATCGCCACGCGGCGGGTCTCGACGTCGATCACCGGGATGTTGATCCCGCGGTGGCCGTAGCGCATCTTGTACGTGCCCAGACCCAGGGCACGGCCGAGGATCTGGTTGCCGAAGCAGATCCCGAACAACGGGATCTCGCGGCGCAGCGCCTCCTGGGTCAGCGCGATCGCCTCGGTCTGCGTCTCCGGGTCGCCGGGGCCGTTGGACAGGAACACCCCGTCCGGCTCCACCGCCAGCAGGTCGTCGATCGTGCTCGCCGCCGGCAGCACGTGCACCTCGATCCCGCGCTGCGTCATCTGCCGCGGCGTGTTCGACTTGATCCCCAGGTCGAGTGCCGCGACGCGGAACCGCCGCTCGCCCTGCGCCTGCACCACGTATGGCTGCGGCGTCGTGACCTCGCCCGCCAGGTCGGCGCCCTTCATCGGCGGGCTCGCCAGGACCTGGTCCACCATCGCGGCCTCGTCGGCGAAGGCGTCCCCGGAGAACACCCCGGCGCGCATCGCGCCCCGCTCCCGCAGATGCCGGGTCAGCGAGCGGGTGTCCACGCCCGAGATCCCGACCACGCCCTGCCGCGACAGCTCCTCGTCCAGCGTCCGCCGCGAGCGCCAGTTCGACGGCGTCCGTGCCGGGTCCCGCACCACGTAACCGGACACCCAGATGCGCGCCGACTCGTCGTCCTCGTCGTTCCAGCCCGTGTTCCCGATCTGCGGCGCCGTCTGCACCACGATCTGCCGGTGGTACGACGGGTCGGTCAGCGTCTCCTGATACCCCGTCATGCCGGTGCAGAACACCGCCTCGCCGAGTGTGCGCCCCTGTGCCCCATAGGCCGAGCCGCGGAACACCCGGCCGTCCTCCAGTACCAGCGCGGCCGGTGTCTTCGCGTTCACTGGGCCCCTCCCTTGATCTCGTGCCCCAAGCTCTCGGTCCACTGCTCGTAGACCCCGTGGTCGTCGCCGCGGAACCCGGTGTCGAGCTCCACGTCGCCGAGCCGCCAGGTGAGGATCAGCAGGCTGTCGCTGCCCATCACCTTCCCGGCGATCGCGCTGCCGCGCCGGACGCCGACGACGGCGTCGTTCGGGATCCAGAACCCGGGCGCGCCCGCCCGGTCCACCTCGACCCCGCCGGCGTAGCGGCGCAGCACCGCGCGGCCGCGCAGCCCCATGCCGCGCGTGACGATGCGGTCCTGCCAGTTGCCCGCCGTCGTGGTGCTCACGTACAGGCCCGGCGCCTCCGGCAGCAGCAGCTCACCGGGCTCGTCGGGCACCTGCGGGAACGGCGGGACGAGAACGCTCTGCGAACGCGCTCGTCGTCGCCAGCCCACCCGCATGCCCCAGAGGGCGAGCGCGAACACGGCGAGCACGATCAGCACCAGGACGAAACGTTCCATCAGACAATTTTCCCTTCCCGTGCCGTGATCTGCCCGCGCAGCAGCGTGAGGGTCACCACGCCCGGCAGCCGCATGCCCTCGTACGGGGTGTTGGCGGCGATGCTCGCCAGCTCCGCGCCCCGGACCGTCCACTCCGCGTCCGGGTCGACCAGCGTCAGGTTCGCCGGCTCCCCCACCTCCAGCGGGCGGCCCTGGTCGGCCAGCCCGGCGATCTCCGCCGGGCGCTCGCTCATCACGCGGGCGACACCGCGCCAGTCGAGCAGGCCCGTGCGGACCATCGTCTCGGTGACCACCGACAGCGCCGTCTGCAGGCCGAGCATCCCCGGCCGGGCCGCGGCCCACTCGCAGTCCTTGTCCTGCACCGCGTGCGGGGCGTGGTCGGTGGCGACGCAGTCGAGGACGCCCTCGGCGAGCGCGGCCCGCAGGCGCGCGGCGTCACCCGCGGTGCGCAGTGGCGGGTTGACCTTGTTCACCGGGTCGTAGGTGGCCAGTCGCTCGTCGGTCAGCAGCAGGTGGTGCGGGGTGACCTCGGCGGAGACCCGCGTTCCGCGATCCTTCGCCCAGCGCAGCACGTCGACGGTGCCCGCCGTGGAGACGTGGCAGATGTGCAGCCGCGCTCCGGCGTGCTGGGCGAGCAGGCAGTCACGGGCGACGATCGACTCCTCCGCCGAGGCGGGCCAGCCCGCGTACCCGAGCCGCGAGGCGTTCTCGCCTTCGTGTGCCTGGGCACCGATGGTGAGGCGCGGCTCCTCGGCGTGCTGGGCGATCACCACGTCCAGCGCCGTCGAGTACTCCAGCGCCCGGCGCATCAGCAGCGGGTCGGCGACGCAGTGCCCGTCGTCGGAGAACACGCGCACCCCGGCCGCGGACTTGGCCATCGTGCCCAGCTCGGCGAGCTTCTCGCCCTTGAGCCCGGCGGTCACCGCGCCGACCGGGTGCACGTCGACCAGCCCGGTCTCGCGGCCGCGACGCCACACGTGCTCGACCACGACCGCGTTGTCCGCGACCGGATCGGTGTTGGCCATCGCGAAGACGGCGGTGTACCCGCCGAGCGCGGCCGCGGCCGACCCCGACTCGACGGTCTCGGCGTCCTCGCGGCCGGGCTCCCGCAGGTGGGTGTGCAGGTCGACGAACCCGGGCAGCAGCACCTGCCCGCCCGCGTCGACCACCTCGACGTCCTCGGAGCCGGATCCGATCGCCGGGCTGATTTCACTGATCACGCCGTTGTCGACCAGGACGTCGACCGGCTCGCCCTCGCCGTAGAGCCGGGCACCCCTGATGAGCAGAGTCACTTCTCTTCCTCCCCCGCCAGCAGGTGGTACAGGACCGCCATGCGGACGTGCACCCCGTTGCGGACCTGTTCGGTGATCGCCGCCGAGGGCGCGTCGGCGACCGCCGACGCGATCTCCATGCCGCGCAGCATCGGGCCGGGGTGCAGCACGACCGCGTGCTCGGGCAGCAGTTCCAGCCGCTTCTCGCTGAGCCCGTAGGCGATCGAGTACTCGCGTGCCGACGGGAAGAACCCGCCGGTCATCCGCTCGGCCTGCACGCGCAGCATCATCACGGCGTCCACGCCCGGCAGCTCGGCGTCCAGCTCGTGCGACACCGTCACCGGCAGGCCGGCCACCCCGGCGGGCAGCAGCGTGGGCGGCGCGACCAGCACGACCTCGGCGCCGAGCGCGGTG
This sequence comes from Amycolatopsis bartoniae, assembly GCF_014191255.1. Classification (GTDB taxonomy): domain Bacteria; phylum Actinomycetota; class Actinomycetes; order Mycobacteriales; family Pseudonocardiaceae; genus Amycolatopsis_E; species Amycolatopsis_E bartoniae. The sequence continues at coordinate 10,083 of NZ_JACHWH010000010.1, read as the reverse complement.
AGCAGGTGGATGTTCGAGCGGGCGACGCGGCTGTGCAGCACGTCGCCGACGATCGCGACCCGCCTGCCGGACAGCGTGCCCAGCCGCTCGCGCAGCGTCGCGGCGTCGAGCAGCGCCTGCGTCGGGTGCTCGTGCATCCCGTCCCCCGCGTTGACCACGGCCGTGCCCGCTTCGGCGAGCCACCCGGCCAGCCGGTGCGCGGCGCCGGAGGCGGGATGCCGGACGATCACGCAGTCGGCGCCGGCGGCGGCGAGCGTGAGCGCGGTGTCCCGCAGCGACTCCCCCTTGCTCACCGAGGAGCCACTGGAGGAGACGTTGATCACATCCGCGCTCATCCACTTGCCCGCGATCTCGAACGAGACCCGGGTGCGCGTGGAGTTCTCGTAGAACATCGTGACGACCGTGCGGCCGCGCAGCGTGGGCAGCTTGCGCACCTCGCGGCCGAGCAGTGTCTTCTTCAGCTCGTCCGCGGTGTCGAGCACGGCGGTGGCCAGTTCCGGGTCGAGGCCTTCGGTCGCCAGCAGGTGCTTCACGCGTTCTCCCCCTTCCCCCGCAGGATCACCGCGTCCCGCCCGTCGATCTCGGACACCAGCACCTGCACCTCTTCCGAACGCGACGTGGGCACGTTCTTGCCCACGTAGTCGGCGCGGATCGGGAACTCGCGGTGCCCGCGGTCGACGAGGACGGCGAGCTGCACGGCGCGGGGACGGCCGTGGTCGCGCAGGGCGTCGAGCGCCGCGCGGACGGTGCGGCCGGAGAAGAGCACGTCGTCGACCAGGACCACGATCCGGTCGTCGATGCCGGTGTCGGGCACCTGCGTCGCGGCGAGCGGGCGCGTGGGCCTGCGGCGCAGGTCGTCGCGGTAGAGGGTGATGTCGAGGGCGCCGGCGGGCGGGCGGACCCCGGCGAACTCGGCGATGCGGCCGGCGAGCCGGCCGGCCAGCGGGGTGCCCCGGGTGGGAATTCCGAGCAGCACCGGAAGTTCACCCGAATCGGCACCCAGCGCGGTCTTCTCGATGACCTGATGGGCCATTCGGGCGATGGTGCGCGCGACATCGCCGGACGAGAGCAGCTCGCGCTCGCCACCCGGCTCCGCCGCGCCACGAGGGCGTGACGCCACGGCAGACTCCTTCCCCGCCTCACCGGACGGGTCCTTAAAGGACGTCGACCCCCTGCTTGGCCAGGGAATCCATACGACAATAACAAGGCGGCCTGCTGTCCTCGCGGGGTGGTACGCCTCCTTCCCGGGGAAGCCTTTGCTTGACCTGGTGACGACAATGCGTAACCATTACTCTGAGTATTCAGCGCAGCAGTCCCACGGCGGTCCTCCCGACCGGCTGGGCGAGGAAACGGAGAACCACCAGATGGGCGATTACGCCAAGGCGCTCGGGGCCAAGCTCCGCGGGATCCGCCAGCAGCAGGGGCTGTCCCTGCACGGGGTCGAGCAGAAGTCCGGCGGCCGCTGGAAGGCGGTCGTGGTCGGGTCCTACGAACGCGGGGACCGGGCGGTCACCGTCCAGAAGCTCGCCGAGCTCGCCGACTTCTACGGCGTGCCCGTGGTCGAGCTGCTGCCCGAGGGCCGGGTGCCCTCCGGTGCCGAGCCCGCCACCAAGATCGTCATCAACCTGGAGCGGCTGCAGCAGCTGCCCGCGGAGAAGGTCGGACCGCTGGCCCGCTACGCCGCGACGATCCAGAGCCAGCGCGGCGACTACAACGGCAAGGTGCTGTCCATCCGCACCGAGGACCTGCGGTCGCTGGCGATCATCTACGACATGACCCCCGGCGAGCTGACCGAGCAGCTCATCGACTGGGGCGTGCTGCCACCCGAAGCCCGCCCCGCGAAAGAAGACTGAGAGGAGGGCGGGGAAGTTCGCCCCGCCCTCCTCGAAAGACCGGCCTAGAGGACGGCGCGCAGGCGGTCGGCGATGTTGCCGATCCGGCCGAGCACGCCGTTGACGAAACGGGGCGAGTCGTCGGTCGAGAGCTCCTTGGCCAGGCCGACCGCCTCGTCGATGGCCACCGGGTCGGGCACGTCCGCCGACCACAGCAGCTCGTAGACCCCGACGCGCAGCACGGCCAGGTCCACCGGCGGCATGCGGTCGAGCGTCCAGCCCTGCGCGTGTTCCGCGAGCAGCTCGTCGATCCGCTCGCGGTGCTTCGTGACGCCCTCCACGAGCGAGATCGTGTAGTCCCCGACCGGGTCCACCTCGATCGAACCGACCCGGTCCGCCAGCAGCGTCACCGGATCGAGGGAACGCTGCGCGGCTTCGTAGAGCATCTCGACGGCTCGCCTGCGCAAAGCGCGGCGGCTCGGAGAGCCGCCGCGCCGCGAAGTGGGAGCACTCAAGACGAGACCCTGCCCAGGTACCGCCCGTCGCGGGTGTCCACCTTGACCTTCTCGCCCGTGGTGACGAACAGCGGGACCTGGATCTCCGCGCCGGTCTCCAGGGTCGCGGGCTTGGTGCCGCCGGTGGAGCGGTCGCCCTGCAGGCCCGGGTCGGTGTGCTGGATGACCAGCTCGACCGAGGTGGGCAGCTCGACGTACAGCGGGACGCCCTCGTGCACCGCGACCTGCGCCTCGGTGTTCTCCAGCAGGTAGTTCGCGGCGTCGCCGACTGTCTCGCGCGGCACGGTGATCTGGTCGAACGTCTCGCCGTCCATGAACACGAAGTCGGCGCCGTCGTTGTACAGGTACGTCATGTTCCGGCGGTCGACGGTCGCGGTCTCCACCTTGGTGCCGGCGTTGAACGTCTTGTCCACCACCTTGCCGGACAGCACGTGCTTGAGGGTGGTGCGCACGAAGGCGCCGCCCTTGCCCGGCTTCACGTGCTGGAAGCTGACGACGGACCACAGCTGGCCGTCGAGGTTGAGCACCAGGCCGTTCTTCAGGTCGTTGGTGGTGGCCACGGGTTGTCCAGTTCTCCTGTTGTCTGTCGAGTCGTGGCCGCCGCTAGACGACCACGAGGTCCTTGCTGCTCAGGGTGAGGAGTTCGGGAACCGTGTCCCGCACGACCAGCGTGTCCTCGATGCGGACGCCACCACGGCCGGCGAGGTAGACGCCTGGCTCGACGGTGACCGTCATACCGACGGACAGTGTACCGTCGCCCTTCTTCGCCAGACTGGGCGCCTCGTGGATTTCCAGTCCCACCCCGTGACCGAGGCCGTGCGAGAACTCCTCGCCGTGCCCGGCCTGCTCGATCACCTCGCGTGCGGCCCGGTCGACGTCCGCCGTCCGGGCCCCCGGCCGTACCGCCCCGGTGCCCGCCACCTGGGCGCGGCGCACCAGCTCGTACAGCTCGCGCTGCCAGTCCGCCGGCTCGCCGAGCACGAGCGTGCGGGTCATGTCGGAGTGGTAGCCGTCGACGGTCGCCCCGAAGTCGAGCTTGAGGAAGTCCCCCTGCCGCAGCACGTCGGCGGCCGGGCGGTGGTGCGGAATCGCGGAGTTGACGCCGGCCGCCACGATCGAGTCGAAGGAGGGCGCCGCCGAACCGTGGTCCAGCATCAGGTTCTCCAGGTCCCGCGCGATCTCCCGCTCGGTGCGACCGGGCCGGATGCCGCCGCGCTCCAGCAGCTCGGCGAGCGCGGCGTCGGCGGCGGCGCACGCCCGGCGCACGGCGTCGATCTCGTCCTCGTCCTTGATCAGCCGCAGCCGTTCGACTAGACCGGGTGCGCGCACGAGGTCGGCGTCCTGCGCCGTGGTGGTGAAGACCTCGTACTGCTCGACGCTCACGTGCTGGCTCTCGAACCCCGTGCGGCCCCGGGCGCGCTTGGCGAGCGCCGCCGCGCTGTCGCGGTCGATGACGTGTTCGAGGTCGGGCACCTCCGCCGCCGCCTGCGTGACGTACCGGCCGTCGGTGCAGAACAGCGTCCCGTCTTCGCCGTCGCCGTGTAGCAGAAGCGCGGCGTTGGAGCCGGTGAAGCCGGTCAGGTAGCGGATGTTGAGCAGGTCGGTGACGAGCAGGCCGTCGGCACCGGCCTCGCGGAGCAGGGCACGCAGCGCGTCCCGGCGGGTGGCATGGCGATCGGGCACGGCCTCACCTTACTTACTCACGGGTTGCCTTACAGTGGCACGATGCGGCCCTGGTTGACGCGAGGACTCGCGATGGCGTTCCTGCACGCCATCGCGGACACGGCACTGGCGAAGGCGACGGTCTACAACCCCACGGGCCTGCTCACCGTGCGGATCGTCGTGATCGCGCTGCTGGTCGGCGCGGCGGCCCTCTGGAGCGCGGTCGACGCGTGGCTGCGCCGGGAGGACGCCGGGCGCACCTGGCTCATCGCGTCGCTCGTCGCCGGGCTGGGCTCGGGCGTGCTGTACGTGATCGGCCGCGGCATCTTCGTGGACCAGGCAGGGACCGCGGAGCTGCAGCCCGCGCTCACCGGTGGCGCCGCGTTCACCGCGCTGCTGGTGCTCGTTCCGGCGGGGCTCGGCCTGCTCGCCGGCGGGCGGCTCACCCGGCCGGAAGCCGCGAACCCTGTCGAGCCTGTTGAGTCTGTTGACTCTGTCGAGCCCGCTGGGGACTCTGGTGAGCCCGCTGCCGAGCGTCCGCGGCGCCGCCCCTCCCCCTCGCCGCGACGGCGCCGCACGCCGTCGCCGACGCCGCGGCGCGAGTAGGCGTCAGCGGCCGAGCGTGCCGGCTTCCGGGTAGGCGCGCCATTCGGCCGCGCTGACGGTCTTCACGGGCGAGCCGTTGAGGGTGGCGACCGTGGCGGGGTGCACGAGCCAGAGGTTCCCGCCGTCGAGCACCAGCCCGAGGCCGAGCCCGGTGGCCTGCACGGCGGGGGCACCGGCCGTCAGGTGCGCGGACACCGGGACGCCGTCGAGGGCGTCGAGGCGCTGGTCGAGCACGTGGTTCGCGAGCTGCACGGCGACGGACCGGCGGTCGACGCGGACGAGCTTGCCGTCCGCCACCAGGTCCATCGTGCGCACGGGCGAGGGCATCGCGAACCCGTCGAGCACGCCGATCGCGCGGTCCCGGGTGGCGCAGGCGTTGACGCCGGTGACGTCGAGGCCGAAGTGCTTGAGGTCGGTGGGCGCGTTGGCCTCGCCGAGGCTGGTCGCGCGGACGACGTCGAACGGGATCCGCCCGCACGGGTCGGTGGCCGACGCCGGGGCGTGCCCGTCGGGGCGGCGGACCAGGCCGGGGCCTTCCCGCCAGGCGCCGGGGATGACGACCTCGCGGTAGGGGTGGGCGGTGAAGTCGCGGTTCCAGAAGGTGAGGGTGGTGCCGTTCTCCGTCTCGTGGGCGATGGCGAAGGCGTCGAGGCCGTCGACCCACTCGAGGTCCGCGCTGAAGGCGTCGACCAGCGAGACGGCGCGCGGGGTGCTCGTGCCGGAGACCGGGGTGAACCCCTTGGCGGTCAAGGATTCCACGCCGTTGCTGAAGGCGGGGTCCTTGGCGCGCAGGACGAACTGCCCGGCGCCGTTCCAGCCCGCGGCCTGGCCGGTGGTGTCGGTGAACATGAGGTAGAACCAGCCGTCGAGGTAGACGGCCGAGGGCTGGCCGGCGCCGTAGGTGTTGTCGCGGTGCACGTCGTGGGACGGACCGACGACCGGGCCAGGGCTGCGCGTCCACGTGAGGCCGTCGGTGCTGGTGGCGAGCCCGATGGCGTTGCCGAGCGCGTGATCACCGGCGGCGCCGGTGTAGTAGAGGTAGTAGGTGCCGTCGACGCGGACCACCGACGGGTCACACGTGTGGACGCCGTCGAACTGGCCGGGGTTGCCGGAGAGCACGGCGGGCGGGACAGCGCCGCCGGGGCCGGTGAAGGGGCCGTCGAGGGAAGCGGACTCGCCGTAGAGGATGTCGTCCCCGGGCGGGGCTGCGGTCGGGTACTGGCTGCACCACCACATGCGCGTGGTGGTGCCGTCGAGCATGACGCTGGGGCCGTAGTTGTACGGCGCGCCGGGGCCGCCGGCCGCGACGACCCCGGCGCTCTGTCTGGCCGCGCCGGTCGCGAGCGCGACCTGGGCGGGTTTCGCGTCCGCGCCGCGCTGGGTGCCGCCGAGGCCGCCGTCGCCCTCCGCCTGGGTCTGCGCGTTGCCCGGTGTGCAGGCGGCGAGGGCCGCGCCGAGCACAACGGTGAGGAGGGCAGCGGCCTGCCGCTGTCGGAACCCGCGCATGGAGTGGTGACCTTCCGTCGATGGCTGCGTCAGTGTAGGAGGTCCTTAACCCTCGTGGGTGACGCCCGGCCCCGTGCGTGACGAGTTGGACGCAGGTTTTCCGGCTGGACGGGGTTCTCGCCCGGGCGGATGCCGCTGGGCGGACAAGGGTCGCCGGCCGTGCCGCACGACGATGGCCAGGAGACCGCCCAGGCGCTCCGGGGAACGGCGGGTGGTGGCGCCCGGCCGTTCGCTGTCTGGACGAGGTGTGCCCCACCGGCGTTCGGGAGCCCGCAGGCATTCCCGGGTTCCCACTATCCACAGTGGACCCGCCGGCAGGCGGGCCGCGGTCAGTGGGCGTTGTCGGCCAGCCAGCGGAGCGCGAGGGCGTATCCCGGCACGCCGAGACCCGCCATGACGGCCGTCGCGATGTCGGACAGCACGCTGTGGTGGCGGAACTCCTCGCGCCTGTGCACGTTCGAGATGTGCAGCTCGATCAGCGGAGCGGTCAGCTGCGCGGCGGCGTCCCGAACGGCGATCGAGTAGTGCGTCCAGGCCCCGGCATTGAGCACCACCGGGAATCCGCCGTCCGCGGCCTCGTGCAGCCAGCCGACCATTTCGCCTTCGTGGTCGGTCTGGCGGACCTCGACGTCCAGGCCCAGCTCGTTCCCCGTCCTGACACACAGCTCCGCGAGGTCCGCGTGCGTGGTCGAGCCGTACACCGCGGGCTCCCGCTTGCCCAGCCGCCCGAGGTTGGGTCCATTGAGGACGAACACCTTCACCGCGCACTCCCCTCGTTCCGCCGCGTGTGCCCCGCCGTCACAGCAGGACGCTCCCGCCCTCGGCGGGCTTTTCGCCGGCCACCGCGGAGTAGGCCGCCGCGAGCAGGGCCGGGTCTGGCCCTTCGAGACGCCCGGGCTTGGCGAGACCGTCCAGCACGACGAACCGCAGGACGCCGGACCGCGTCTTCTTGTCGCCGCGCATCGTCTCCAGCAACTGAGGCAGCGCGTCCGGGTCGTAGCTCGTGGGCAGGCCCAGCAGCTTCAGGACCGCCGCGTGCCGGTCGGCGGTCGCGTCGTCGAGGCGCCCGGCGAGGCGGGCGAGCTCTGCGGCGAACACCAGCCCGACGCTCACCGCCGCACCGTGGCGCCACCGGTACCGTTCGCGCCGCTCGATCGCGTGCCCGAGGGTGTGCCCGTAGTTGAGGATCTCCCGCAGGTCGGACTCGCGCAGGTCGGCCGCGACGACGGTGGCCTTCACCTGGATCGAACGGCGGACCAGCTCACCGAGGACGTCACCGGTGGAGTCGACCGCCGCGGCCGGGTCGGCCTCGATGAGGTCGAGGATCTCCGGGTCGGCGATGAACCCGGCCTTGACCACCTCGGCCATCCCGGCGACGAGCTCGTTGGGCGGCAGGCTCTCCAGCGTCGCCAGGTCGGCCAGCACGGCGCTGGGCTCGTGGAAGACGCCGACGAGGTTCTTGCCGGCCTCGGTGTTGATGCCGGTCTTGCCCCCGACCGCCGCGTCGACCATGCCGAGCAGCGTGGTGGGCACGTTGACCAGCCGCACGCCGCGCATCCAGGTGCCCGCGACGAACCCGGCGAGGTCGGTGACCGCGCCGCCACCGAGGCCGACGACCACGCCGCGGCGGTCGAGCCCGATGCGCCCGAGCACCTCCCAGCAGAAGCTCGCCACGGTGAGGGCCTTGCCGTCCTCCGCGTCGGGGATCTCCACGCGGTGCGCGTCGAGACCGGCCTGGTTGAGCTCGTCGCGGATGGCCTCCGCGGTGGTGGTGAGCGTCGGCGGGTGGATGAGGGCGATCTTCGAGGCGTCCTTCAGCGCGTCGGTCAGGTCGCCGAGCAGCCCGCGCCCGATCACGACGTCGTAGGGGTGGCCCGTCTCGACCCGGATCCGCACGGGCTCGGTCACTGCGTCTTCTCCAGTTCCTGGGTCAGCTCGGCCGCGATGGCGGCCACGATCTCCTCGGGCGTGCGGTCGTCGGTGGCGACCTCGATGGTCGCCACCGAGCGGTAGACCGGCAGGCGGGCTTCGAGCAGGTTCCGGTACGTGGCGCGCGGGTTGACCCCGGCCAGCAGCGGACGCGCGGTGGACAGCCCGACGCGCTGCACCCCGGTCGCGAACCCGACGTTGAGGAACACCACCGGATGCCCGCGCAGCCGCTCCTGCGTGGCAGGGGCCAGTACCGCGCCACCCCCGACGGACAGCACCCCTTCGTGCTCGGCGAGCGCCTGCGCGATCACCTCCGCCTCGATCTCGCGGAATGCCGGCTCGCCGTCGCCGGTGAAGATGTCGGCGATGGACCGGCCCTCCCGCGCGACGATGTCGTCGTCGCTGTCCCGGAACCCGACCCCGAGGTGCCGGGCGAGCAGCGGCCCGACCGTGCTCTTACCGGACCCGGGCGGCCCGGCGACCACGACACACGGCTTCACCACCGCTCCTCCAGCGCCTTGAGGTAGCCCTCGGCGTTGCGCTTGGTCTCGGCGAGCGAGTCACCGCCGAACTTCTCCAGCGCGGCATCGGCGACCACGAGCGCGACCACGGACTCCAGCACGACCCCGGCCCGCGGTACCGCGCACACGTCGGACCGCTGGTGGATCGCCACCGCGGGCTCACCCGTCTGGACGTCCACAGTGGACAACGCCTTGGGCACCGTGGAGATCGGCTTCATCGCGACCCGGACCCGGACCGGTTCGCCGTTGGTGATGCCTCCCTCCAGTCCTCCGGCCCGGTTCGACCGGCGGGTCACCCCGACCGGGCCGGAGCCGCGGTCGATCTCGTCGTGCGCCTGGCTGCCCCAGCGGCGGGCGGTGGTGAACCCGTCCCCGACCTCGACGCCCTTCATCGCCTGCACGCCCATCAGCGCACCCGCGAGCCGCGCGTCGAGCCGCCGGTCCCAGTGCACGTGCGAGCCCAGGCCCGGCGGCAGGCCGTAGGCGATCACCTCGATCACCCCGCCGACCGTGTCACCCGCCTTTCGCACCGCGTCGACCTCGGCGACCATCGCATCGGTGGCCTCCTGGCCGAAGGCGCGCACCGGGCTCTCGTCGATGGCGGCGAGATCCCCTGGCCCCGGCAGGGGGCCTTCCGGCGCCACCGCACCGCCGATCGAGATCACGTGGCTGATGATCTCCACGCCGAGCAGCTGCCGCAGGAAGGCCCGCGCCACGGTGCCGAGGGCGGTGCGCGACGCGGTCTCCCGCGCGCTGGCGCGTTCGAGCACCGGCCGTGCCTCGTCGAAGCCGTACTTCTGCATGCCGGGCAGGTCCGCGTGGCCGGGACGGGGCCGGGTCAGCGGCTCGTTCCGCGCGAGGCCCTCGAGCTCGGCCGGGTCGACCGGATCCGCGGCCATCACCTTGTCCCACTTGGGCCATTCCGCGTTCTCGATGTGGACCGCGATGGGGCCGCCCTGGGTGACGCCGTGCCGGACACCGCCGAGGAACTCGATGTGGTCGGTCTCGAAACCCATCCGCGGGCTCCGGCCGAAGCCCAGCCGTCGGCGGGCGAGTTGCTCGCCCACCTCGGTGGTGGTGACCTCGACCCCGGCCACCATTCCTTCCAGCACGGCGGCCAGCGCGGGGCCGTGCGATTCACCTGCGGTTATCCAGCGCAACACCTCACGATCCTGTCACGTCACCTCCTGCGGGAATCAAGCGCCCACACCTCTTCCCGGGAACAGCGCCACCAGGCACGCGGCCGCGAGCAGGCCCGGACCGTGCGGCACGCCCCGGCCCCAGCGGCGGGTGAGTGCGAGGGCGGCGGTGACCACGGCCGCCAGCACCGCCGCAACCCCGAGCGCACCCCAGCTCGCCGCGCCCAGCACGCCACCCAGCGCGCCCGCGAGCTTGACGTCCCCGGCGCCGAGCGACCGGCGCGACAACGCGTGGACGAGCAGGTGCAAGCCGCCGAAGAAGCTCGCGGCGACGAGCGCGCGGACAGCCAGCTGCGGCCCCGGGCCCGCGACC
>NZ_JACHWH010000009.1 GCF_014191255.1 Amycolatopsis bartoniae | reverse complement strand
CCGGACCGCTCCAGCGCGTCGACCAGTTCGGTGCGCAGGACCCGGTGCGGCAGCCCGTCGACCTTCCTCGTGACCACCGTGTCGCCGAGGCCTCGTTGCAGGTAGGCCTGCTTGACCTCGTCCGGCACCGTGCTCTCCCGCGTGAGCAGGAAGCGTGTTCCCATGGCCACGCCCGCCGCCCCGTAGGCCAGCGCGGCCGCCAGCCCACGGCCATCGAAGAACCCGCCCGCGGCGACGACGGGGATGTCGACCGCGTTCAGCACCGATGGCAGCAGGAGCGTCGTCGCGACGCCGCCGGTGTGACCACCGCCTTCGCCGCCCTGCACGATCACCGCGTCCGCGCCCCACGCCGCGACCTTCTCGGCGTGTCTCGCCGCCCCGACGGACGGGACGACGACCACCCCGGCGTCCTTCAGGCGTGCGATCAGCTCCCGCCTCGGCGCGAGCGCGAACGACGCCACCCGGACACCTTCCCGGATGAGCAGGTCGACCCGGCGTTCGGCGTCCTCCGCGTCGGCGCGCAGATTGACTCCGAAGGGATTTCCCGTGCGGGCACGGGTTTCCTTGATCGCCGCTTCGAGTTCTTCGTACGTCATGGTGGCCGAGGCCAGGATTCCCAGTGCGCCCGCCTCGGCGGTGGCGGACACCAGGCGGGGCCCGGCCACCCAGCCCATACCTGTTTGTACCACGGGGTGTTCGACGCCCGTCAAGTCCGTGAATTCCGTCCTCATCGGACTTCCTTGTCCCGCAACGACTTCGGATCGAGAACATCACGCAGAAGGTGTAACTCCTCGGCGGAGGGTAGCCGGGTCTCCACCGCCTGTGTAACATCGAGCTCGAACGTCGTGTTCTCGACCACGTCGTCCACCGAAACCCCAGGATGCACCGACAGGAGCCGGATTCCGTCCGGCCGGAGGTCCAACACGCCGAGGTTGGTCACCACCCGGTGCAGGTCGTGAAAGCGTTCTACCCCAGCATCGCGAGCGCGTTCGAAACCCACCCCGCACACCACGTCCACCTCGTCGACGAAGACACGGCGGCTGTGTCGCGGCACCCAGTAGCTCGTGCGGTGGTTGACCGTGTTGCCCGGCGCGCCCCGCATGCCGAGCAACTGCTTCTTCGGTCGCGTGTGGTCGCCGATCGCCGAGATGTTCTGGTTGCCGTGCCGGTCGATCTGGTTCGCCCCCATCACCACGTGCCGCTTGCCGTGCGGCACGACGGTGTCGAGCACCTTGCGGAACGGCTGCCAGCCCTCGACAGCGCTGTCGGTGACCAGGCACGCCTCGCCGTCGGTGAGCAGCAGGTCCGGCTCGAACGTGAGCCGGGCGAGCCGCGCACCGAGCGACGGGATGAGTCCCATGGGGCTCGCCAGGATTTCGCCGTCTCCGCGGAAGAGTTCGGCGCAGGCGATCACGGCCACCTCGGCTCTCGTCGCGTCGCTCATGCGAACTCCGCAATGGCGGCCTGGTAGCTCGCTTCGTCGCCGGAGAGGAACCGGTCGACGAAGGCCGGCCACAGCTCGGGATCCTTCGCGGAGGCCGCGTAGTGGCGCTGGAAGGGTTCGTCGCGACCGTAGTCGGGAGCGGCGGTGGTGAAGTGTGCTCCGTGTGGGGTTTCGACGACGCCGTGCACGCTCGCGCGGTTCAGTAGGAGCGTCTGCACGGGGCCGTCGAACTCGTCCACGATCCGTTCGGTGGAGACGTAACACCGATCGGCGGCGAGGGCGAACAGTTCGTCGAAGTACGGGTCGGGGCCGAGGTACTGGGCATTGCCTCGCGCGTCGGCGCGGTTGAGGTGCACGAGTGACGCGTCGAGCTTCAGCGCGGGCACTGCCAGCAGTTCCTCGTCGGTGTAGGGGGAGCGGATTGTGCGCAGTTCCGGGTTGTAGCGCAGGACGTCCGAACCCAGCCCCGCGCGCGTCGGGAGGAAGGGAAGGCGTTGCGCGGCGGCGGAAAGTCCGGTGCCGAAGACGCCCTCGTCGTATTCGGTCACCTCGATGTCACCGTTTTCTCGTGCCCGGTTGAACCAAGGATCGAAAGGAACTGAATCGAGTGTCACGAAACCGAACACCAACCGCCGGATCTTGCCCGCGGAGGCGAGCAGTCCGACGTCGGGACCACCGTAGGAGACGATGGTCAGATCCTTGAGGGGGGAGCGCAGAATGGCGCGGATGAGCGCCATCGGCTTGCGGCGCGAGCCCCAGCCGCCGATGCCGAGCGTCATCCCGTCCCACAACTGTGCCACCACCTCGTCGGCGGTCATCCGTTTGTCCATCACGCCCCCTTCTCGAGAAAAGCCTGCCGAGCGCTGTCGGAGACTCCGGCGAGGTTGAGCTCGAAGGTGAAGCCCTGCTCGAAGCGGTAACTGTGGTGCACGGCCTGCGGGTCTATGCCGTTGATCGCCTGCTTCGCCGCGCGGATTACCCGGGTGTCCTTGGCGGCGATGCTTCGCGCGAGGTCGAGCGCGGTCTCGTCGAGTTCCTCGCGTGGGACGACGGCGTATACGGAACCGTGGTGGTGCAACTGGTGCGCGTCGATGGTGCTCGCCGTGTAGTACAGCGCGCGCATGAGGTGCTGAGGAACGAGGCGGGCGAGGTGGGTCGCCGCGCCGAGGGCGCCACGGTCCACTTCGGGCAATCCGAAGGTCGCGTCGTCCGCGGCGATCACCACGTCGGCGTTGCCCACCAGGCCGACGCCACCACCGAGGCAGAAACCGTGCACTGCGGCGATCACTGGGACGGCACAGTCGTAGACGGCGGAGAAGGCGGCGGCACAACCGTGGTTGACGCCGATCAGCGCGTCGAACGACTTGTCGCGCTGGATTTCCTTGATGTCGACGCCCGCGTTGAAGCCGCGGCCCTCGGCGCGGAGGACCACCACGTGTGTCGCGGGGTCTCGCCCCGCCGCGGTGACCTCGTCGGCCAGGTCGAACCAACCTCGCACGGGCAGGGCGTTGACCGGGGGAACATCCACCGTGACCACGGCGATACCGGGCTGCGGGTGCTGCGTGGTGATGGGCATGGCCGCCTTCTTCCAAACCTAGCACTTGCTTGGTAGGTTAACAGGACGCTCGAGGGGCGCATAGTGGTTCGGAGGTCGCCAGTGCTGGACCTGGAGCTCGACGGCGCGGTCGTCCTCGTGACCGGCGGCATGCGCGGAGTTGGCGCGGGGATCACACGGATGCTGCTGCGTGCTGGCGCGCGGGTGGTCGCCTGCGGGCGCACGGAACCGGAAACGCCCGTCGAGGGTGCGGAGTTCGTGCGCTGCGACGTGCGGAATCCGGAGGACGTGGAGCGGCTGATCGAGGGTTTCGACCGGCTCGACGTGCTGGTCAACAACGCCGGCGGGGCGCCGCACGCGGAGGCCTCGGCGTCGGTCCGGTTTCACGCGAAGGTGGTCGAGCTGAACCTGCTGGCACCGCTCTTCGTCGCGCGGCGGGCGAACTTTGTGATGCAGCAACAGGATTCCGGTGGCGTGATCGTGAACATCAGCAGCGTGTCCGCGACCCGGGCTTCGCCGGGCACCGCGTCGTACGGCGCTGCGAAAGCGGGACTCGACAACCTCACGGCGAGCCTCGCGGTCGAGTGGGCGCCGAAGGTGCGGGTGAACTCGCTCGACGTCGGAATGGTGCGCACCGAACGAGCGGATCTGCATTACACCGAGCAGACCGGTTCGACCGTCCCGTTAGGACGGTTGGCGGAGCCGGAGGAAGTGGGCGCCTGCGTGGCGTTCCTCGCCTCACCGTTGGCTTCGTACGTCAGCGGGGCGACGTTGAAGGTGCACGGCGGCGGCGAGGTTCCGGCGTTTCTCAGGGAGGGCACATGATCGTCGAGGGTCGGGTCGTTGTCGTGACGGGCGCGGGTCGGGGGATCGGACGTGCGCACGCGCTGGCGTTCGCGCGGGAAGGGGCGCAGGTCGTGGTGAACGACTACGGCGTGGGCCTCGACGGCAGCGGAGCGTCGACCGGACCGGCTCAGCAGGTGGTCGAGGAAATCGAGGCGCTGGGCGGAAAGGCTGTCGCGAACACCGACGATGTCGCGGACTGGGCGGGCGCGGAACGGCTGGTCGACACCGCGCTGGAGCGCTTCGGGCGGCTGGACGTGCTGGTGAACAACGCGGGATTCCTGCGGGACCGGATGCTGGTGAATCTCGCCGAGGACGAGTGGGACGCGGTGATCCGTGTGCACCTGAAGGGGCATTTCGCGCCACTGCGGCATGCGGCGGCGTACTGGCGTGGCGAGGCGAAGGCGGGACGGCTACCGCAGGCGAGGGTGATCAACACCAGTTCGGGTGCGGGGCTGCTGGGCAGCGTCGGTCAGGGCAACTACTCGGCGGCGAAGGCGGGGATCGCGGGGTTGACGATCGTGGCGGCCGCGGAGCTGGCGCGCTACGGGGTGACGGTGAACGCGATCGCGCCGGCCGCTCGGACGCGCATGACGGAACCGACGTTCGACATGGCTGTGCCGGAGTCGGGGTTCGACGCGATGGCGCCGGAAAACGTGTCGCCGCTCGTGGTGTGGCTGGGCAGCACGGAATCGGCGGGGGTGACGGGCCGGGTGTTCGAAGTGGACGGTGGTCGCGTGTCGCTGGCCCAGGGCTGGCGCCACGGCGCGGCGGTCGACAAGGGCGATCGGTGGGAACCGGCGGAGCTGGGCCCGGTGGTGGAGCGTCTGCTCGCGGAAGCACCCGAGCCGGAGCCGGTGTACGGCGCGGAGTGAGGGGGCGCGGGCCTTGAACGGGCTCGTTGCTCGGCGGGCTGGTTCATGGCGGCACATCGGTGACGGTGTCGTCGTACTCCGACAGCGAGAGGCGGGTGGGCTCCTCTGCGGCGGTGCGGGCGTCCCGACCACGTAGGGTGTGCGCGAAATGGGGACGCGGCGGCCGCTAGGAGAAGGGCGGTCGATGAGTGGCTTCGGGCGTGAGCGAGGGGCGTAGCCGGTTTCGGCAGTGCGAGCCGGGTTGGTGGGGCGTTCTGGTCGCAGCGGTGCGCGACGGTGAGGCATACTGCCTCAGCGCCGGGCTTGACACATTCCTTCAGCAGCCGGTGCCCGAGCCGCGAATCTCGCCGCTCGGCCCGGGCGGGGCTCGGGCCGAGCGGGCGCGACTCAGAGGGACTTCACGATCTCCGCCACGGTGTCCGCGATCGGCGTGGTGGGACGGCCGATGAGCTGTCGCAGGTCGTCCGTGATCTCGCCCAGGAGACCGTCCCTCGTGTTGCCGTCCAGTGCGACCACGAAGTCCGCCGTGCCCTCGGGCAGGCCGGCTTCGAGCAGGGCGGCCTTGTGCTGCTCAGGCGTCAGATTCGTGTAGGTGACGGGCTTCCCGGCGACCTCTGAGATCGTCGCGGCCAGCTCGGAGCGCGTCCACGCCACGTCGCCCGACAACTCGTAGATCTTGTTCGCGTGACCTTCGCCGGTCAGCACCGCGACGGCCGCCGCGGCGTAGTCCGCGCGGGCGGCGCTCGCCGTCCTGCCCTCGCCGGCGCTGCCGACGAACCCGCCGGTCTGCACCGCCTGCTGGACGGTCTGCTCGTAGTTCTCGTTGTACCAACCGTTGCGCAGGAACACGTACGGCAGGCCGGACTCGCGGATGATCTCCTCGGTGGCCTTGTGCTCGGGCGCGAGGATCAGCGGGCTGGTGTCGGCCTTCGGGGCGCTCGTGTAGACCAGCAGCGAGACGCCGGCCTGCTGGGCGGCCTCGACGACGGCCCGGTGCTGCGGCACCCGCGAGCCGACCTCGCTGCCCGAAACCAACAGGACCTTGTCGGCCCCCTCGAAGGCTGCGGCGAGGGTGGCGGGCTCGTTGTAGTCCGCCTTGCGAACGGTGACGCCCAGGTCGCGGGCCTTCTCGGGCGACCGGACGGCGGCGACGACCTGATCAGCGGGCAGCTTCTCCTTCAGGCCCGCGACGACGAGACGGCCCAGCTGGCCGGTGGCCCCGGTGACGACGATCATGTGCGGCTCTCCTTGGTCTTGGTTGCTGTGCCCAAGTTTGTACTAACTTTGAGAAAGTGCCAACCAAGGGTAAGTACTGTCACATTGCTCCCGCTGAACCGCGAGGTACCGTGACAGGTATGAGTTCCGACGTGTCGGATCTGGAGCAGGACCAGCTGGTCGCGGACGTGTTCGCGCGCGCCTGCTCCTCGCGGACGATCCTCGAGCACATCACCGGCCGCTGGGGCACGCTGGCACTCGTGGCGCTGGCGGAGGGCCCGGTCCGGTTCAACGCGCTGCGGCGCAAGGTGGATGGCGTGAGCGAAAAGATGCTCGCCCAGACTTTGCAGGCCCTCGAACGGGACGGTTTCGTGCACCGCGAGGCCCAGCCGACCATTCCGCCACGGGTGGAGTACAGCCTCACGCCGAGCGGGCGGGAGGCAGCGGGGAAGCTGCGGGAACTGATCGACTTCGTGGAGAGCAAGGTTCCCGAGGTTGCCGCTGCCCGTGAACGCTACGACGAGGCGAAGGCGCGACAGTAGTTCCGGCGTGAATTCGGAAACCAGCCCGCGTCCCGCCGAGACATGGTGGGCCGTGGCCGAATCGGTGGGTTCGGAAGCGAAAGGCCGGACGGTGCGGGGTGATCGTCGCCTACCGGCGATCGGGCTGCCTGTGATCGGAGCAGCAGGGACCGCGGTGGTGAGAAGGCGCTCGAACGGAGCAGCAACCGTGCGAGTGGCGAGACAGGAAGTGGTTCAGCGGCCGAGTTTCGGGCCCGGCCGCGAGCGCCACGACATCAGGTGTACGACACCTCGTAGTGCTTGATCCCGTTGAGCCAGCCCGAGCGGAGGCGTTGCGGCGGCGCGACTTCGCGGATGCCGGGCATCTCGTCGGCGATGGCGTTGAAGATCAGGTCGATCTCTAGGCGGGCCAGGTTCGCGCCGATGCAGTAGTGCGAACCCGTGCCCCCGAACCCGACGTGGGGGTTGTCGGCCCGGAGGACGTCGAAGCGTTCCGGGTGGTCGAACACCTCGGGGTCGAAGTTGGCCGAGCTGTAGAACAAGCCGACGCGGTCTCCGCGGCGGATGTGCTGGCCGCCCAGTTCGGTGTCCGCCGTGGCGGTGCGCTGGAACGCCACGACGGGCGTCGCCCAGCGGACGATCTCGTCCGGGGCCGTCTTCGGGCGCTGCTGCTTGTACAGTTCCCACTGGTCGGGGTGGTCGAGGAAGGCCTTCATGCCGTGCGTGATCGCGTTGCGCGTGGTTTCGTTGCCGGCCACCGCGAGCAGGATCACGAAGAACCCGAACTCCTCCGAGTTGAGCGCCTCGCCGTCGACGTCCGCGTGGATCAGCTTCGTGACGATGTCGTCCATCGGGCAGCGGCGGCGGTCCTCCGCCATGTTCCACGCGTAGCCCACCAGTTCCGCCGACGCGGCGATCGGCTCGACGTCGTACTCCGGGTCGTCGTAGCCGATCATCTGGTTCGACCAGTCGAAGATCTTCCGCCGGTCCTCCTGCGGAATCCCGATCAGCTCGGCGATCGCCTGCAGCGGCAGCTCGCACGCCACGTCCTGCACGAAGTCGCCGGAGCCCTTGAGTTTCGCCTCGTGCACGATCCGCGCGGCCCGCTCGCGCAGCGTGTCCTCCAGCTTCCCGATCGCTCGCGGCGTGAAGCCCTTCGACACGATGCGGCGCAGCTTCGTGTGCTGCGGGGCGTCCATGTTCAGCAGCACCAGGCGGTTCGCGTCCATGCCCTCGGGAGTCATGTTCTGGTCGAAGCGGATGATCGCCAGCTTCTCCTGTGAGGAGAACAGTTCGCTGTCGCGGGAAACCGCCTTCACGTCCTCGAGCCGCGTCACCACCCAGAAACCGTCGTCGCCGAAGCCGGCGGTGTTGTGGGGTTGGGAGTTCCACCAGACCGGAGCGGTCCGGCGCAGTTCGGCGAACTCCTCCAGTGGCAGGCGTTCGGCGTAGAGGTCGGGATCGGTGAAATCGAAGCCGGCGGGGATCATCGGTGTTGCCACGGCTACCTCCCGAGGTGCCACACGTCGTCGTGGAACACGTTCTAGGATTCGATTGAAGCATACGGTGTTAACTCAGAACAGCCTTTCGGTGATACCCGTTTACTTTTTCGATCAGGATCATGGAATCGCTGGTCCGACTGGTACACGCTCTGCTTGATCGACACGGGGTTCTACCTGCGCGGAGCTTGCTTGCAACTGAAACTTGTTCTACTTTTAGGGCAGTCTGCCGCCTCATCCGGACAAAGGAGACTCCCGTGGGCGAACCCGTCGTCGTCGAGGCCGTCCGCACGCCGATCGGGAAGCGCCGCGGCGTGCTCTCGGGACTGCACGCCGCCGAACTGCTGGGCACCGCGCAGGCGGCACTGCTCGAACGAGCCGGGCTCGACCCCGCATCCGTCGAGCAGGTGATCGGCGGATGCGTCACGCAGGCAGGCGAGCAGGCGGGCAACGTCACCCGCACCGCGTGGCTGCACGCCGGGCTGCCGCAGGAGACCGGAGCGACGACGATCGACGCCCAGTGCGGCAGCGCCCAGCAGGCGGCCCACCTGGTGGCAGGGCTCATCGCCGCGGGTGCCATCGACGTCGGCGTCGCCTGCGGGATCGAGGCGATGAGCCGCGTGCCGCTCGGCGCGAACCGCGGTACGGACGTGGGCCAGCCGCGACCGGACTCCTGGTCGATCGACCTGCCCAACCAGTACGGCGCTGCCGAGCGCATCGCGCAGCGCCGGGGCCTCACGCGCGAGGACATCGACCGCTTCGGCCTCGCCTCGCAGGCGAAGGCCGCCACGGCGTGGGCGCAGGGCCGGTTCGACCGCGAGATCGTGCCGGTGAAGGCTCCGGTGCTGGACGAGCACGGCTCGCCGACGGGTGAGACCCGTCTGGTCACCCAGGATCAGGGGCTACGGGACACGACGCTCGAAGGGCTGGCCAAGCTCAAGCCCGTCCTCGAAGGCGGCGTGCACACCGCGGGCACCTCGTCCCAGATCTCCGACGGCGCCGCGGCCGTGCTGCTCATGGACGCCGACCGCGCTCGAGCGCTCGGCCTCCGGCCGCGTGCTCGCATCCTGGCGCAGGCGCTCGTCGGCGCCGAGCCCTACTACCACCTGGACGGTCCCGTCCAGGCGACCGAACGCGTGCTGCGGCGCGCGGGCATGAGCATCGAGGACCTGGACCTGTTCGAGGTCAACGAGGCGTTCGCGTCGGTGGTCCTGTCGTGGCAGCAGGTGCACCGGCCGGATCCGGCCAAGGTGAACGTGAACGGTGGCGCGATCGCGCTCGGGCATCCCGTCGGCTGCACCGGGGCCCGGCTGATCACCACCGCGCTGCACGAGCTCGAACGCCTCGACGCGAGCACCGCGCTGGTCACGATGTGTGCGGGCGGAGCCCTCTCCACCGGCACGATCCTGGAGCGTTGTTGAGTTGTGGTCAGCTCTCGATACGCACCACCGGCCCGTTGTCCGGACGCTCGTACCGCACCGGTGGCGCGCCGGGGTGCCACACGGTGATCACGAGCGTGTTGCCTTCCACCTCGGTCATGACCGCCTCGGTGAGGTCGAGACGGAACAGGTGACAGGGCTGCACGTCACCCTGGACGACGTCAACCTCGGACTGGTCGGTGACCTCGACGACGGCGCCCGCGACCTTGGCGTCGCCCTCGGCGCTCGGAAAGGCGTGGAGCGCGAAGCGCCTGTCCCGCCGCAGATCCTGTGCCTTCCGGGCGTCGAGCATCGAGCCGATGTACATGTGCGGGCCGGCGTAACGGACCTCGCTGCCGCTCACGCGAGGTGAGCCGTCGCGGCGAACCGTTGCCAGCACATGACTTGCGGCAGCGTCGAACCGCGCCCGGACCCGCTCCGCGAACCCGGGCGCCTGCCGTGAGAACTCCTGCCAGGTGGCCATGCCCAGCAGTGTCGCACCGGGCACCGACAAAAACGGGCGGCTCGGGAAGTGGGGGTGGGGCTGGGCTCGGTGCCGGGTGGTTCGGAAGGGGCGGTGGGGCCGGGCGGCTCGGGGAGGGATGGCAGGAGAGGTGGCTTGGGGAAGGGTCGGGTGGCCTGGGGAGGGGTGGGAGGAGAGGTGGCTTGGGGTGGGGCAGGGCGGCCTGGGGAGGGGTGGGAGGAGAGGTGGCTTGGGGTGGGGCAGGGCGGCCGGGGAAGGGGGGTGGCAGGAGGTGGGCTGGTGACTACGGCATCGCGGGTGAGAGGGCCGCGTGGGGCTGTGGGCGAGGGGATGGGTGAGATGGTTGGAATACCGGCCGGAATCGGGAGCGGGCAGGCGGCAGGACGCCCCGCGAGCCGAAGCATCGCCCGAGCGCCCGCCCAGCCCGAGCACCGGCTTCGCCCGAGCGCCCGCCCAGCCCGAGCACCGGCTTCGCCCGAGCGCCCGCCCAGCCCGAGCACCGGCTTCGCCCGAGCGCCCGCCCAGCCAAAGCGCCCGGCCCGCCCGAGCCCCGCCCCCGCCCAAGCGCCCGGCCCGCCCGAGCCCCGCCCCCGCCCAAGCGCCCCGCTCCGCTCAAGCCCCGGGCTTCTCCGAGCCCACCACCCACATCGAGAAGTACTGCGACCCACCGCCGTAGGCGTGTCCCAGTGCCACCCGGGCGCCGTCGACCTGGTAGTCGCCCGCGCGGCCCATCACCTGCTTCGCCGCCTCCGCGAAGCGCAGCATGCCCGACGCCCCGATCGGGTTCGACGACAGCACCCCGCCCGACGGGTTGACCGGCAGGCGGCCGCCCAGGGCCGTTTCCCCCGACTCCGTCAGCTTCCAGCCCTCGCCCTCCGGCGTGAAACCCAGGTTCTCCAGCCACATCGGCTCGAACCACGAGAACGGCACGTAGATCTCCGCCGCGTCCACTTCGGACAGTGGATCGGTGATCCCCGCCTCGCGCCACAGCGCCGCCGCCGCGTCGCGGCCCGCCTGCGGGTTCACCTGGTCGCGGCCCGCGAAGGTCGTCGGCTCCGTGCGCATCGCCGTCGCGTGGATCCACGCCGCACCACCGGGGACAGCCTCACCGGCCGCCTCGTCGCCCAGCACGATCGCACACGCGCCGTCCGACGAAGGGCACGTCTCGTCGTAACGGATCGGATCCCACAGCATCTGCGACGCCCGCACCGACTCCACCGTGATCTCCGCCTGCCGCAGGTGCGCGAACGGGTTCAGCGCCCCGTTGCGCCGGTCCTTCGCCGCCACGATCGCGCCCACGTGCTCGGGCGCCCCGGAACGGCGGATGTACGACCGCACGTGCGGCGCGAAGTACCCGCCCGCGCCCGCGCCGACCGGCATGTTGAACGGAGGCATGATCGACAGCGCCCACATCGCGTTCGACTCGGACTGCTTCTCGTACGCCACGGTCAGCACCCGCCGGTGCACTCCCGCCTGCACGAGCGACGCCGCCACCAGCGCCGTCGAACCGCCCACCGAACCGGCGGTGTGCACGCGCAGCAACGGTTTCCCGGTCGCGCCGAGGGAGTCCGCCAGGAACAGCTCCGGCATCATGACGCCCTCGAACAGGTCCGGCGCCTTGCCGAGCACCACCGCGTCGATGTCGGCCCACTCCACCTGCGCGTCGGCCATCGCGCGGTCGATCGCCTCGCGCAGCAGGCCCGGCATCGACACGTCGGTCCGCTTGGCCCGGTGGTGGGTCTGCCCGGTGCCGAGCACCGCGGCCAGTTGCTTGCCCATTCAGTCGAGTCCTTCCATGACCGCGACGAGGTTCTGTTGCAGCGCGGGACCACTCGTGGCGTGGGCGAGCACGCGGTCGGCGCGCCCGGCGAAGATCTCCTGCGCCGCGTGCCCGATGCGCGCCAGGCCCGCCGCGAACATCGGGTTCGCGGCGAGCGCGCCACCCGACGGGTTGACCCGGACCCGGTCGTCGAGCCCCAGCGACGCCCGCAGGATCAGCTCCTGATGGGTGAACGGCGCGTGCAGCTCGGCGACCTCGACACCGGAGATCCCGGCCGCCCGCGCCGCCGCTTCCGCCGACGGCGCGCGCGTGAGGTCCCGCGCGCCGAGCACGGGCGTGTCCACCCGGTGCTCGATCCCGGTGATCACCGCCGGTCGCTCGGTGAACTCCTTGGCGCGGGACGCCGAAGCCAGGATGATCACGGCCGCGCCATCGGTGATCGGCGCGACGTCGTGCCGCCGCAGGGGATCGGCGAGGTACGGTTCGTCCAAAAGGGACGCAGCGTCGGTGTCCCGGTGCCGGGCCGCCACTTCCGCCAGATCCTTCTCGCTCCACAACCCGGCTTCGAGCCCCAGCCGCGCCTGCAGTGCCGCGATGCTGATCGAGTCGGGCCACAGCGGGGCCACCGTGTACGGGTCGAGCTGCAGCGCGAGCACCCGCCGCAGCTGTCCCGCCGACGACTTGCCGAACCCGTACACGAGCGCGGTGTCGACCTCGCCCATGCGGATCTTCAGCCACGCCTCGTACAGCGCCCACGCCGCGTCCATCTCCACGTGCGACTCGTGGATGGGCGGGAACGCGCCGATCGCGTCCACCGCCGAGATGAACGAGAACGCCCGTCCGGCGAGGTAGTCCGACGAGCCGGAGCACCAGAACCCGATGTCCTTCTTGGACAGTCCGGTCCGGGAGAACACGTCGGCGAAGATGGGCACCAGCATCTCGACCCCGTTCGTGGTGCCCGGGGTGCGGCGGACGTTCGGCGCCTGCGCGAAGGCGACCACTGCTACATCTGGCATCGGAACACCTCTCACAGGTGGTGGGCGAAGGACTCGTACGGCGCGTCCGGCTCGCCGGTCGGCTGGAAGTGGGAGATGTTCTCCAGGCTCGTCCACCACTCCTCACGCGGTTTCCACGAGGCCCGCACCCGCATCCCCATCCGCACCTCGCTCGCGTCGCAGCCCAGCACCAGGTGCAGGAACGCGATGTCGGCGCCGTCGAGCAGGATGTACGCCGCGACGTACGGCGGCTTGATGCGCTGCCCCAGGAACGGCACGTTGACGATGCAGAACGTCGTGACGATGCCGGTGTCGGGCAGCTCGATCTCTTCCTCGGTCGGCACGCCGTCGACGGGGCAGGCGCCGCGCGGCGGGATGTAGACCTTGCCGCACGCCGGGCAGCGCTGGCCGATCAGCCGTCCGTCGGCGAGCGCCCGCAGGTAGCGGCTCTCCTCGGGGGAGGCGGAGTGCTCGTAGTGCAGGTGCACCGGGGTGATCACGATGCCGTCGCGCTCGGCGGACGGCGGCGGTTCGGGCGCGGTGCCGTCGGGCGCGCCGACGGGGACGAAGTACGCGAGGTCGCGGATGTGCCCCACGGTCTCGTCGGCCCACCGGACACGCACCCGCTGTCCGGTGTGGACGTTCTCGGGCGACCCGGCGTCGACGGCATGCAGCATCGGCGTGTCGGCCCCGTCGAGCTTGACCAGGGCCCATGCGAACGGACGCGAAAGCGGTTGTCCCTCCAGGGGTTCCGCCATCCAGGACCAGGACACGACGGTGCCTTCTTCGCCCACCGGCACGAACTCGGTGAGGGGTGCCGCGGTCACCGGGTCGTACTCGACGGGGGGCACGTGGACCCGCCCGTCCGAGCCGCGGATGCCTTCGATCCGGCGTTCCCGCAGACCCTGGACGAAGCGCCCGAGCACCGGCCCGAGCGAACGCGTGTAGTCGAAGCCGACTTCGAGCGGAGCTGACAGCACGGTAGCCACCCCGAAAGTGAAACACGTTCTCGAAATGGCGGCAAGACGCACTTGCCCCTATGTGGAACACGTTCTAGATTCGGACGTATGACGACAGGGCTGTGGCGCATCGCCGCGGAGAAACCGGACCTGACGGCCGTGATCGACCCGGACGGCACGGAGATCGACTACGGCACGCTCGCCGCGAAGGCCGACGCCTACGCGCGGGGCCTGCAGGAGCTGGGCCTGGACACCGGGGACGCCGTGGTGGTGCTGCAGCCCAACAGCCACGAGCTGCTGGCGGCGTACTTCGCCGCGATCCAGTCCGGGCTGTACGTCGTGATGGTCAACTGGCACCTCGTCGGTCACGAGATCGCGTACATCCTCACCGACAGCGGGGCGAAGGCGCTTCTGGCGCACGAACGCTTCGCCGACGCCGCGGTCGCCGCGGCCGACGAAGCGGGGTTGCCCACCGAAGGGCGCTTCGCGGTCGGCAGCATCGACGGTTTCCGCTCGGTGCGGGAGCTGGGCGCGGGCGGCGAAGGACGGCCGCCTCGGCGCACGGCCGGTTCGCCGATGCTGTACACGTCGGGGACGACCGGGCGGCCCAAGGGGGTGCGGCGGCCGCTGACGGGAGCCGATCCCGACGAGGTGCCCGCCGCGTCCGCCTGGTTCTTCGGCATCTTCGGTCTCGAACCGTTCGACGACCACGTGCACCTGTGCGGCTCGCCGCTGTACCACACGGCGGTGCTCAACTTCGCCTCGATTTCGATCCAGCTCGGGCATCCCGTCGTGCTGATGGACCGCTGGGACCCGGAGGAGATGCTGCGGCTGATCGAGCGGTACCGCGTGACGCACAGCCACATGGTGCCCACGCAGTTCCGGCGCCTGCTGGCGCTGCCGGAGGACGTGCGCAAGTCCTACGACGTGTCCTCGCTGCGGAACATGATCCACGGCGCGGCGCCGTGCCCGCCCGAGGTCAAGCGGCGGATGCTGGAGTGGTGGGGCCCGGTGGTGACGGACTACTACGCCGCCACCGAGGGTGGCGGCACCGTGATCAGCGGCGAGGAATGGCTGCGCAAGCCGGGCTCGGTCGGGCGGCCGTGGCCGGGTTCGGTGGTCAAGGTCCTCGACGACGACGGCAACGAGCTGCCGCCGGGGCAGCCGGGCGCGGTGTACATGCGCATGGGCAGTTCGACGTTCGAGTATCACAAGGACAAGGCCAAGACGGAGAAGGCGCGCGTCGGGAACCTGTTCACGCTCGGGGACGTCGGCTACCTCGACGAGGACGGCTACCTGTTCCTGCACGACCGCAAGAACGACATGATCATCTCCGGTGGGGTGAACATCTACCCGGCGGAGATCGAGAACGAGCTGGTGATGCACCCGAAGGTCGCGGATGTCGCGGTGTTCGGCGTGCCGCACGAGGACTGGGGCGAGGAGATCAAGGCCGTCGTGCAGCCGGCCGAGGGCGTCGAACCGAGCGAAGAACTGACGGCGGAGCTGCTGGAGTACGCACGCGGCAGGCTGGCGAAGTTCAAGCTGCCCAGGTCGGTGGACTACGTCGAGGAGCTGCCCCGCGACCCGAACGGCAAGCTGTACAAGCGCAAGCTGCGGGACCCCTACTGGGAAGGCCGCGAGCGGGCGATCTGAGCACACGAAATAGCCGCCACCGCTGGACGGTGGCGGCTTTCGCTTACCGGCCCTCGAAACGGGGCTTGCGCTTCTCCGCGAACGCCCTCGGGCCTTCCTTCGCGTCGGCGGACTGGAAGACCTTCAAGCCGTACTGGGCCTCCAGCTTGAACGCCTCCTCCTCGTGCATGCCCTCCGTGTCGCGCATCGTCCGCAGGATCGCCTGCACCGCCAGCGGCCCGTTCTCCGCAATGCGCGAGGCCACCTCCAGCGCGTGCTCCAGCGCTGTCCCGTCCGGCACCACGCGCCCGATCAGCCCGATCGACAACGCCTCCGCCGCGGTCAGGTGCTTGCCCGTCAACAGGATCTCCGCCGCCAGCGTGTACGGGATCTGCCGCGGCAGCCGCACCGCCGAGCCGCCCATCGGGAACAGGCCCCAGCGCGCCTCGGAGACGCCGAACTTCGCGCTCTCCCCGGCGATCCGGATGTCCGTGCCCTGCAGGATCTCCGTGCCGCCCGCGATCGCCGCGCCCTCGACCGCCGCGATCAACGGCTTCGTCAGGCGACGGCCCTTCAGCAGGCCCTCGATGCGTCCCGGGTCGAACGTGCCGCGCTCGTACGAGTCGGCGGGGGAGTTGCGGGCCATCGACTTCAGGTCCGCGCCCGCGCAGAACGCGCCACCCGCTCCGGTGAGCACGCATGACCGGATCGAGGGATCACGGTCCACGCGGTTCCACGCCTCGACGAGGATCTCCATCATCTCGCCGCTGATCGCGTTCCGCGCGTGCGGCCGGTTGAGCGTCACCACGAGCGTGTGCTCGCGTTGTTCCACCAGAGCGTGTGGCTCGGTCATCCCCACCTCCACGGGCCATTGCCCAAAACAATAACATGTTCTACTTTGACTGAGTGGCTTACAACATCGCGGATCTGCTCGAGCACGCCGTCGACGCCGTGCCGGATCGTCCCGCGGTCGTGTGCGGCGGCCGTCGGGTCACGTACGCGGAGCTGGACCGCCGTGCCAACCGGCTCGCCCACCACCTCGCCGCCCACGGCGTCGGCAAGGGCGACCACATCGGTGTGTACTCGCGAAACTCCATCGAGATGATCGAAGCGATGTACGCGGCCTTCAAGCTGCGCGCCATCGCGATCAACGTCAACTACCGCTACGTCCAGGGCGAGCTGCGCTACCTGTTCACCAACGCCGACCTCGTCGCGCTGGTGCACGAGCAGCGCTACGCGGACATGGTCGCCGATGTCCGCCCGGACGCCCCGAAACTGAAACACGTTGTAGTTGTCGAGGACGACAGCGGCAAGTCCTTCGAAGGTGTCCCGTACGAGACCGCGCTGGCCGGGGCCGCCGAGGAGCGCGACTTCGGCGAGCGCAGCTCCGACGACATCTACATGCTCTACACCGGCGGCACCACCGGCTACCCCAAAGGCGTGGTGTGGCGTCACGAGGACGTGTGGCGTGCGCTCGGCGGCGGTATCGACTTCGTCACCGGCGAGTACGTCCCCGACGAGTGGACGCTCGCCGAGAACGGCAAACAGGGCGCGCTGGTCCGCCTGCCCGCCGCCCCGCTGATCCACGGTGCCGCGCAGTGGGCCGCGTTCGGCGCGCTGTTCGCCGGCGGCACGGTGGTCTTCGTGCCCCAGTTCGACCCCGACGACATCTGGCGCAACGTGGCCGAACACAAGGTCAACGTGCTCACGATCGTCGGTGACGCGATGGCGCGCCCGCTCATCGAGGCGTACCACCGCGGCGACTACGACGCCTCCTCGCTCGTCGCGGTCTCCAGCCACGCGGCGCTGTTCTCCCAGTCGGTCAAGGAGGAGTACCTGCGGACGTTCCCCAACGTCTTCCTCACCGACGCCATCGGCTCGTCGGAAAGCGGTTTCACCGGGATCGGCGCGTTCGGAAAGGATGCCGACCACTCGGCGGGACCGCGCGTCAGCTTCGGCAAGGACGCGGTGCTCCTCGACGAGGAAAACCGTGTCGTACCAAAGGAACCCGGCGCGACGGGCCGGATCGCGCGCCGGGGTCACCTGCCGCTGGGCTACTACAAGGACCCCGCGAAGACCGAGCAGATCTTCGTCGAGGTCGACGGAACTCGTTACGTCGTGCCCGGCGACTACGCCCGCTACGAGGAAGACGGCACGGTCACGTTGCTGGGCCGCGGTTCCCAGTGCGTGAACACCGGCGGCGAGAAGGTGTTCCCCGAAGAGGTCGAGGGCGCGCTGAAGTCGCATCCGGACGTGTTCGACGCGCTCGTGATCGGCGTGCCCGACGAGCGGCTCGGCCAGCGGGTCGCCGCGATCATCGAGACGCGCGGGAACCGGAAACCCGATCTCGCGGCCATCGAAGCCCACGTCCGCACCGAACTCGCCGGCTACAAGGTGCCGCGCACGATCTGGTTCACCGACTCGATCGGCCGATCGCCCAGCGGAAAGCCCGACTACCCGTGGGCCCAGCGCTACGCGGCCGAAAACCCGCCAGCCCGGTAGGAGACCCCGCATGCACACCGCTCTGTGCGAAACGCTCGGCATCGAGCACCCGATCATCGGTTTCACCCCGTCCGAGCACGTCGCCGCCGCGATCAGCAAGGCGGGCGGGCTCGGGGTGCTCGGCTGCGTCCGGTTCAACGACGCCGGTGAGCTGGACCACGTGCTGGACTGGATGGACGAGCACACCGAGGGCAGGCCGTACGGTGTCGACGTCGTGATGCCCGCGAAGGTGCCCACCGAGGGCACGCAGGTCGACCTCGACAAGCTGATTCCCGAGGAGCACAAGGCTTTCGTCGAGCGCACGCTGCGCGAACTGGGCGTGCCCGAGCTGCCCGCGGAGGCCGAGCAGCGCGCGGGTGTGCTGGGCTGGCTGCACTCGGTCGCCCGCTCGCACGTCGAGGTCGCGCTGCGGCACCCGATCAAGCTGATCGCCAACGCGCTCGGCTCGCCGCCGGTCGACGTGATCGAGCAGGCGCACGCACACGGCGTTCCCGTCGCGGCGCTCGCGGGCAAGGCCGAACACGCCCGGCGGCACGTGGACAACGGCGTGGACTTCGTTGTGGCGCAAGGATACGAGGCCGGCGGCCACACTGGCGAGATCGGCTCGATGGTGCTGCTGCCGGAGATCGCGGAGGCGGTGGACGCGCCCGTGCTCGCCGCCGGCGGAATCGGGTCGGGACGGCAGATGGCCGCGGCGCTCGCGCTCGGCGCGGCCGGGGTGTGGACGGGTTCGCTGTGGCTCGCCACCGAGGAGTACCTGCAGACGATGCCGAACTCCGTCGCGATGCAGACCGCGCTGGTGCGCGCGACGTCGTCGGACACCGTCCGCACGCGCATCTACACCGGCAAACCCGCGCGGCTGCTGAAAACCCGGTGGACCGAGGCGTGGACCGCGCCGGACGCGCCGAAACCGCTGCCGATGCCGTTGCAGAACCTGCTCGTCTCGCCCGCGCACAACCGGCTGCACGAGGCCGGCGACCCCGAGCTGGTGTCCATGCCCGCGGGCCAGATCATCGGCCGCATCGACCGGGTGCGCCCGGTCGCGGAGATCATGGCCGACCTGCTCAGCGGTTACGAGGAAGCCTTGGCGCGCCTGGAAAAGACGAGGTAGGCCAGCACTCCCGCGGCCAGCACCGCGCAGCCGGACACGACCGACGCCACCGGCAGGCTGAACGCGAGCACCACGCAACCGGCCAGTCCCACCACGGGCACGGCGGACCGGCGCAGCGTCCACGCACTGGCGTTGGCGATCGCGTAGTACGTGAGCACGGCGAAGGACGAGAACCCGATCGCGCCGCGCAGGTCGGTGAGCAGCACGAGGACCGCCACGACGAGCCCGACCGCCAGTTCGGCCCGGTGCGGCACCCCGAAGCGCGGGTGCACGGCGGCCAGCACGCGGGGCAGGTGCCCGTCGCGCGCCATCGCGAACGTCGTCCGGGAGACGCCGAGCACGAGCGCGAGGAGTGATCCGAGCGCGGCCAGCGCCGCTCCCGCGCGGACCACCGGCGCCATCCCGTGCGGCACCGCGTGCGCGAGCGGATCCGCCAGCGACGCCACGCCTTCCGGCCGGAGTCGCCACAGCAGCGCCACCGCGACCGCGGCGTAGACAACGAGGGTGAGCCCGAGCGCGATGGGGATCGCCCGCGGAATCGTCCGTGCCGGATCGCGAACCTCCTCGCCGAGCGTCGCGATGCGCGCGTATCCGGCGAACGCGAAGAACAGCAGCCCCGCGGACTGCAGCACGCCACCGAGGGAGAACGAGGCGCTTGGTCCGCCGGGATCCCGCCCGGACAGGAACATCGCGATCACCGACGCGGCGAGCACGAGCAGCGTCACCGAGACGATCACGCGGGTCGCGAGCACCGACCGCTGCACGCCGCGGTAGTTGAGCCCGGTGAGCGCGAGCACGACGGCCGCGGCGACGTACGGCTGCCACCCCACCGGTGCGACGTACGCGGCGACGGTCAGGGCCATCGCCGCGCAGCTCGCGGTCTTGCCGACCACGAAACCCCAGCCCGCCAGGTAACCCCAGAACTCGCCCAGCCGTTCGCGGCCGTACACGTACGTCCCGCCCGAGGACGGGTACACCGCGGCCAGCCGGGCCGAGGACGTCGCGTTGCAGTAGGCGACCACCGCGGCGATCGCGAGCCCGGCGAGCAGCCCCGTGCTCGCGGCCTGCGCGGCGGGCGTGAACACGGCGAACACACCCGCGCCGATCATCGAACCCAGGCCGAGGACCACCGCGTCACCCGTGCCCAGCCTGCGTGTCAGTTCCACGCGCACATCATGCAACCCCGCGGCGGGCTCGTTCCGTCCTACGGGCATGAGGTGGAACGGATTGCTCGCCGGAATCGGAATCGTCCTGGTCACCGCGACCGCGTGCGGACAGCGCCCGGAGACCGTCTCCCCCGGGGCCGCGCCTGCCCCACCCGCGTCGGTGACCCCGTCGCCCGCGCTGCCGGTGCAGCCGGGCAGCGCGCAGACCCCGCCCGCGGGGAGCGCCGTCGTGCCGCCCGCTCAGGTCGACGCGTCGAAGCTGCCCCAGGACTACTCCCATGAGGTGTACGTCACAGCGGACGGCAAGGCGCTGTACTTCCGCGCGGAGGAGGGCGGCTGCGGCCGGGCCACCGCCGAGGTGCAGCAGGAGAACGCGCAGCAGATCGTGGTCAACCTGCGGGAGACCCAGTCCACGATGCAGGGCAGGATGTGCACGATGGACATCCGCTACCCGCTGGTGTCGGTGCCGCTGAGCGAACCGCTGGGGCAGCGCAAGGTGATCCTCGTCAGTCTCAAACAGAACCGGTGAGTAACTAAGCTGCCCCTATGGGAAAGCGCCAGGTCTCGGGTACGCGCACGATCGCGGCCTCGCCCGAGGAGATCTTCGCCCTGCTGACCGACCCGTCGAAGCACGCGCTGCTCGACGGGTCCGGCACCGTCCGGGGCGCCCAGCCCGGCGGCCCGGAGAAGCTCGAACTCGGCTCGAAGTTCGGCATGGACATGAAGATGGGCGCGTCCTACAAGATCCTCAACACGGTGGTGGAGTACGAGGAGAACCGCCTGATCGCGTGGCGGCACTTCAACGGCCACCGCTGGCGCTGGCAGCTGGAACCGGTCGAGGGCGGCACGAGGGTCACCGAGACGTTCGACTGGTCGACCGCCCGGATCCCGCTCCTGATCAGCGTGAGCTTCTTCCCGAAGAAGAACAAGCAGGGCATCGACGCCACCCTCGACCGGCTGGCGGGCATGTTCGCGGTCAATACCAGCAGGTAGTCACTCGACGCCGGGCATGGCGACCGGCAACCCGGCCTTCCGGCCCGCCTCCGCCATCCGGCTGTCGTAGGTGACCAGCGCGGTCAGCTCGGACCCGAGCTGCTCCGCGCTGGCGACGTGGATGGCGTCGAGCGAGCGCACCAGGCCGGGCACGCGGGCCGCCGCGTCCCGGATGGTGTCGGTCACCTTGATCTCGTTGTGGTCGCGCAGCAGGTAGATCACCGCTCGTGCTCCCGCATCTTCAGCAGGATCGCGAGCGGGTCCACGTCCTCGGGGACGCTGATCCGCGTGTACTGGTCCAGGTCCTTCGTCGTCAGGTTCCGCTCGGCGGCCCGGATGGCTCCCTGTGCCACCAGTTCGTCGAACCGGCTCTGCTTCCGGGGCCCTTCAGGAGGAGCGGTCACCAAACGAGTGTGCGACGTTCAAGAACATTCACCTTCGGAAGCTGATCTGCAGCACCGGCTCCGAGGTCTCGGCGAAGAAGTCGTTGCCCTTGTCGTCGATCACGATGAACGCCGGGAAGTCCTCGACCTCGATCTTCCACACCGCCTCCATGCCCAGCTCCGGGTACTCCAGCACGTCGACCTGCTTGATGCAGTCCTGCGCGAGCCGGGCGGCGGGGCCGCCGATCGAGCCGAGGTAGAAGCCGCCGTACTGCTGGCACGCGGCGGTGACCTGCTTCGACCGGTTGCCCTTCGCCAGCATCACGAGCGAACCGCCCGCGGCCTGGAACTGCGCCACGTACGAGTCCATGCGCCCGGCCGTCGTCGGGCCGAACGAGCCGGACGCGTAACCCTCCGGGGTCTTCGCCGGGCCCGCGTAGTACACCGGGTGGTCCTTCAGGTACTGCGGCATGTCCTCGCCCGCTTCGAGCCGCTCCGCGATCTTCGCGTGGGCGATGTCCCTGGCGACCACCAGCGGCCCCGTCAGCGACAGCCGCGTCTTGACCGGCAGCTGCGCCAGCTGGGCGCGGATCTGGTCCATCGGCCGGTTCAGGTCGACCTGCACGACCTCGTCGGACAGGTCGTCCTCGGTGACCTCCGGCAGGAAGCGCGCCGGGTCGCGTTCGAGCTGCTCGATGAACACGCCGTCCGCCGTGATCTTCGCCTTCGCCTGGCGGTCGGCCGAGCAGGACACCGCCACGCCCACCGGGCAGGACGCGCCGTGCCGGGGCAGCCGGATGACACGCACGTCGTGGCAGAAGTACTTGCCGCCGAACTGGGCGCCGATGCCGAACTGCCGGGTCATCTCCAGCACCTGCTGTTCGAGGTCGCGGTCGCGGAACCCGTGGCCCAGCTCGGAACCCTCGGTCGGCAGGTCGTCGAGGTAGCGGGCCGAGGCGAGCTTCGCGACCTTGAGGTTGAACTCGGCCGACATGCCGCCCACGACGATCGCCAGGTGGTACGGCGGGCATGCCGCGGTGCCGAGGCTGCGCAGCTTCTCGTCCAGGAACTTCGCCAGGCGCTTGGGGTTCAGCACCGCCTTCGTCTCCTGGTAGAGGAAGGTCTTGTTCGCGCTGCCGCCGCCCTTGGCCATGAACAGGAACTCGTAGGAAGGGTCGCCCTGGCCATCTTTGTGGTACAGCTCGATCTGCGCCGGGAGGTTGGTCCCGGTGTTCTTCTCGTCCCAGAACGTGACCGGCGCCATCTGCGAGTACCGCAGGTTCAGCTCCTGGTACGCCTCGAACACGCCGCGCGCGAGCGCCCGCTCGTCGTCGCCGCCGGTGAGCACGCCTTCGCTGCGCTTGCCGATCACGATCGCGGTCCCGGTGTCCTGGCACATCGGCAGCACGCCGCCCGCGGAGATCGCGGCGTTGCGCAGCAGGTCCATCGCGACGAACCGGTCGTTGCCGCTGGCCTCGGGGTCGTCGACGATCGCGCGCAGCTGCGCCAGGTGCGACGAGCGCAGCAGGTGCTGGATGTCGGTGATGGCCGTGCGGGCCAGCTTGGTGAGCGCCTCGGGCGAGACTTCGAGGAACGTGCGCCCGCCCGCTTCGACGACCCGCACCCCGTCCGGCGTCACGAGCCGGTACTCGGTGTGGGTGTCCGGGGCGAGCGGCAGCACGTCGGTGTACTGGAACGGGGTGGTGGTGGCGGTCAACGCACGGCTCCCTTGCGCGGGCGGTTCGGGTGGCCTGGAACGTTACCGCGCGAAACCCGGCGCTGACCGTGTGGTGTGTTTGAATCGGCTGGTGACCGCAGACACACAGAAGGTCGTGGCCGCACGACGCGAAATCGCCGCGAGCGCCGAGCGGATCTTCGAGCTGATCGCCGACCCGGCGCGGCAACCGGGGTGGGACGGCAACGAGAACCTCGCCGAAGCGCCCGCGGGGCAGCGGGTGCGCGGCACGGGCGAGGTGTTCACGATGAGGATCACCCAGGGCGGCACGCGGCACAACCACGTGGTGGAGTTCGAAGAAGGCCGCCGCATCGCGTGGCGCCCGTCGGAACCGGGCCAGGAGCCGCCGGGACACCTGTGGCGCTGGGAGCTCGAACCGGCCGGGGACAGCCGCACCAGGGTGACGCACACCTACGACTGGTCCCGCCTGACCGACCAGAAGCGGCTCGTTCGCGCCCGCGCCACCACCGCCGACAAGCTCCGGGCCTCGCTCGACAAGCTCGCCGAGCTGGCGGAGTCAGTACAGGACTGAAAAAGTCGGAAGGCCGGGCCCACCCCGACGGACCCGACCTTCCGGGGAAAGCGAGCGGGCGCACGAGACGCCCCCCGCGAAGCTCACACCTGGAGAGACGTGCCGGCCCCGGGTGCGTTGCTTCGACCGTCTCGTGATCTAGCTCATATGTCAACGCTGCCGTTTGGGTAAACCGCAGGTTTCACAGGGTGATCAGCTGGCGTAGGCGCGCAGCCGTTCGGCCCGCTCACCCTGGCGCAGTTTCGCCATGACCTCGCGCTCGATCTGCCGCACGCGCTCACGGGAGAGTCCGAAGTGCTTGCCGATCTGGTCGAGCGTGCGCGGCTGGCCGTCGTCGAGGCCGTAGCGCAGCCGGATCACGGCCTGCTCGCGCTCGTCGAGCGTGGCGAGCACGCGGCGCAGGTCGTCCTGCAGCAGGCCCGAGATCACGGCGCTCTCGGCGTCGGTGGCCTCGGAGTCCTCGATGAAGTCGCCCAGCGGGGCGTCCTCCTCGGTGCCCACCGGCATGTCCAGGCTCACCGGGTCGCGCGCGTGGTCGAGCAGGTCGGCGACCTTCTCCGCCGCGATGCCGGACTCCGCCGCCAGCTCCTCGTTGGTCGCCTCGCGCCCCAGCTGCTGGTGCAGGTCACGCTTGATGCGGGCCAGCTTGTTCACCTGCTCGACGAGGTGCACCGGAAGGCGGATGGTGCGGCCCTGGTCGGCCATGCCGCGGGTGATCGCCTGCCGGATCCACCACGTCGCGTAGGTGGAGAACTTGAACCCCTTGGAGTAGTCGAACTTCTCGACCGCGCGGATCAGCCCCAGGTTCCCCTCCTGGATGAGGTCCAGCAGCGGCATCCCCCGGCCGGTGTAGCGCTTGGCCAGCGACACGACCAGCCGGAGGTTGGCCTCCAGCAGGTGGTTCTTGGCCTGGTGCCCGTCCCGGATGAGGGCGCGGAGCTCGGCGCGGCGCTCCGCGGACAGGTTCGGCTCGCTTTCGAGCATGTGCTGGGCGAAGACCCCCGCCTCGATGCGCTTGGCCAGCTCCACCTCGTCGGCGGCCGACAGCAGCGCTGTCTTGCCGATGCCGTTGAGGTACACGCGGACGAGGTCCGCGGCGGGGCCCTGTGCGTCGAGGTCGGCGTCGAGGTTCGGCGGAACGCGTACGCTGGAGTCGAAGGCCGGCTCGGAGGCAGGCTCGGGGACGACCCGCTCGCGGGTTCGCCGAGTCTTCCGTTCGAGGGTCTGTACTGACATGTTTGCCTCCCCGGTCACGGGCTGACACGTTGGTGCGTCACACCGGCTGTGCCTCGTGCGCCGAGCCTGTGGAACCCGGCGCGCGAGTCCGGCTTGTCGGCCGGATAACTGGGTCAACGCCTTCGGTGCCCAAAACGTTCCCGGCTGTTCGGAGAGAAGGACGCGCACGGCCCTCGTGCCGGTTGCTCCACCAAACCTGAGGTTTCCCTGAGAGTTCAGGTGGTCTAGACCTCTACGAGGACCGTGAACGGTCCGTCGTTCACGCTCCGCACGGCCATCTTCGCCCCGAAGACACCGGTACTGACACGAGCGCCGCGCCCGCGGAGTTCACCGACGACTCGCTCGAAAATTCCTCGCGCCGTGTCCGGACGGGCAGCGGCGATCCAGGATGGACGCCGTCCCTTGCGCGTGTCGCCGTAAAGCGTGAATTGGCTCACCACGAGCAGGGGGGCGCCCGTGTCGGCGCAGGACTGCTCGTTTTCGAGGATCCGCAGCTCGTGGAGCTTGCGTGCCATCGTGACGGTTGCGTCCGGACCGTCGTCGCGGTGCACGCCGAGTAGCACCAGCAACCCGGGCTCGTCGATCGCACCGACGACCTCACCGTCGACCGTGACGCTCGCCTCGGTGACCCTGGCCACCACCGCCCTCACGCTGGCTCCACCATCCCGTGCCGCACCAGCTCCCGGATCATCGGCAACGCGGCCTCTTCGAGGTCTTCGACCGAACCGCCGTGGGCGAACGACAGCAGCTCCAGCAGGTCCGACAGCGGCAGCGCGCCCTGACAGCCCGCCAGCAGGGCCGTCGCCAGCTCGTCGACCTCGTGCTGCCAGCCCGGCCCGTCGGTGCGGTGCAGGCGGCGGATGGTGGTCTCCCACCCCTCCTCGCCGGGGCCGGCCACGCTCTCCAGCAGCACCGTCGGCGGCACGCGGAACCGCGTGTCCAGCAGCTCGTCGCCGTGCTCACGCAGCCAGGTCACCCGGTCGAGCCACGCGCCCGCCTCGGGGCCCAGCGGGTCGTCGTAGGCCTGGCGCAGGTCCTCGCACACGACTGTCGGATGGTCGACCTCGGCGCGGCGCAGGGTCACGAACCCGAAGCCAACGCCCTGCACCTTGTGCTCGGCGAACCAGTCCAGCCAGGCGCCCGCCTTCGCGCGGCCCTCGGGCGAACGCGGGTCGATCCCCGCATCGCGGAGCCACGTGCCCACGTACAGTCCCGGGTCGGCCACGTCGCGTTGCACGAACCACGCGTCCGTGCCCCGCGGAAGCCACCGCGTCACTCGATCGGCCCAGTCCTCGCCCTCGACGTGCAACCACGAGGCGAGCAGCTGTCCCACCCCGCCGTCGCTGAGGAACGCCGGCAGCTGCCGCACGACGAGACCGGACGCGTCGTCCCCGGCCAGCCCCGAGTCGCGGTAGGTGTAGTCGACGCGCGGCGGCCCGACGACGAACGGCGGGTTGCACACGATCTGGTCGAACCGGCGCCGCGCCACCGGCGCGAACCACTCGCCGCGCAGCAGCTCCACGTCCAGCTCGTTGAGCCGGAAGGTCGCGTCGGCGAGCGCGAGCGCCCGCTCGGACAGGTCGGTCGCCGTCACCCGTCCGGCGTGCCTCGCCGCGTGCAGCGCCTGCACCCCGCAGCCGGTGCCGAGGTCCAGCAGGGTGCCGACGGGACGGCGGACCGTCGCGCGGATGAGGCTGAGCGACGCGTGCCCGACGCCGAGCACGTGTTCCGGCGGCACCTCGCCGCCCAGCAGCTCCGAGTCCAGGTCCGAGACGACCCACCACTCGCCCTGCTCGTCGCCGTGCGGGCGCACGTCGAGACCGGCTCGCAGCAGCTCGCCGTCGCCGCGGACCAGGCCCACCGCGAGGGCGTCTTCGAGCGGTACGGGCGCGAGAGCGGCCTCGGCCTCCTTCGCGGGCTCCGCGCTGCCGAGGAGGAACAGCCGGATGAGGGTGCCGAGGTCTCCGGCGTCGCGGCTCGCCCGGTACGCCAGCTCCGGCTCGTTGCGGCCGAGGGCGGCGTGCGCGGCGCCGCCGAGGACCGCGAGGACGCCGTCGGCGTCGTACTGGGTCCGCTGGAAGGCTTCGCGGAGGCGGGCACACAGGTCGTCGGAGAACTCGGGAGTCACGAGCGGAGATCTTCCCATGCATGTGCTCTCATGGCGGGATGACTGCCCTGGACGAGTTGCTGCCCGAGCTGCGGAAGCTGTACGTCGACCTGCACCGCCACCCCGAGCTCTCGTTCGAGGAGCACCGCACGGCCGCGGAGCTGGCGCGGCGGCTGGAAACGGCGGGCTACGAGGTGCACCGCGGCCTCGGCGGCACCGGGGTGGCGGGCGTGCTGCGGAACGGCGACGGGCCCGTGGTGATGCTGCGCGCGGACATCGACGCGCTGCCGGTGGAGGAGAAGACCGGGCTGGACTACGCGAGCGAGGTACCGGGCGTGATGCACGCGTGCGGGCACGACATGCACGCGACCTGGCTGACCGGCGCGGCGAACGTGCTCGCGGGCGACCGCGATGCCTGGCGGGGGACGCTCGTCGTGGTGTTCCAGCCGGGGGAGGAGCAGGGTGCCGGCGCGGCGGCGATGCTGCGCGACGGGCTGTTCGACGTGGCAGGGCGGCCGTCGGTGGTGCTGGGGCAGCACGTCGTGCCGGGGCCGGCGGGCTGGGTGCTGACGCGCCCCGGCGTGATCATGGCGGCCACCGACGCGCTAAGGATCGTCCTGCACGGGCGTGGCGGCCACGGTTCGCGCCCCGAGACGACGGTCGACCCGGCGGTCATGGCGGCGGCGGTGGTGCTGCGGCTGCAGACGATCGTGTCGCGGGAGATCTCGGCGACGGACTCCGCGGTGGTGACGGTCGGCCAGCTGCACGTGGGCACGGCGAACAACATCATCGCCGACGACGCGGTGCTGGAGGTCAACATCCGCACG
Organism: Amycolatopsis bartoniae; assembly: GCF_014191255.1. Classification (GTDB taxonomy): domain Bacteria; phylum Actinomycetota; class Actinomycetes; order Mycobacteriales; family Pseudonocardiaceae; genus Amycolatopsis_E; species Amycolatopsis_E bartoniae. The sequence continues at coordinate 214,520 of NZ_JACHWH010000009.1, read as the reverse complement.
TTCGACGGGCAGGTGCGGGACAGGGTGCTGGCGGCCGTCGAACGGATCGTGCGCGCCGAAGCCGAGGCGGCGGGCGCGCCGAAGCCGCCGGACATCGAGACCATCGCGAGCTTTCCCGTGACGGTCAACGACGACGCGGCGAACGAGCGGCTGACGTCGGTGTTCCGCCGGGTGGTCGGCGCGGAGCACGTGCTGGAGGCGCCACTGGTGACGGGCAGCGAGGACTTCAGCGAGTTCGGCCGGGCCGCGGGCGTGCCGTCGGTGTTCTGGCTGGTGGGCGGCCTGGACCCGGAAACGGTGCTGACGGCGATCACGGCGGGCCGTTTCGAGCAGGACGTGCCGTCGAACCACTCGTCACTGTTCGCACCCGTGCCGGACCCCACCGTGCGCGCCGGCGTGGAGACCCTGGTGGCGGCGGCGCTGGAGTACCTGGCGGACGCCTGATTTTCGTGCCGATCGGACACCTCCCCGGGTGTCGCACGGGCCTGGCGAGTGGGAGCATGGGGGTACAGGAGGTGGTCGTAGTGAACAGTCCGTCCCGCGGCTCGGGGGACGAGGCAGACCCGGTGCTCATCACCGAGGCCGCCCCCTCCTACGAGGAAGAAGTCGCCACCCGCAAGCGCAAGTACATGCTGATGATGGGGATGCGTTTTCCGTGCCTCGTCCTGGCCGGCGTCTTCTACCACACCTGGTGGCTCGCCCTGCTGTTCGTCGTGATCTCGGTCCCGCTGCCGTGGATCGCGGTGCTCATCGCCAACGACCGCCCGCCCCGCAAGGCGGAGGAGGTCAGCCGCTACCAGCGCGAGGCCCGGCAGCTGGAGCACCGCGAACACCGCGTCATCGACGGCTGAAGGCCTCCGGCTGCGCGCCCACCTGCGACACGGCCCGCCCGCCCAGTCGCGTCCCCGCCAGCAGAGCGTCCACTGTGGACTCGCCTTGCAGCCACGCGGAAAGCACGCCCGCGTTGAAAGCGTCGCCCGCGCCGGTGGAGTCCACGCACGCCGAGTCGTCCGCGGACACGCTCACCACTCCGTCCGCGTCCACCCAGCTCGCCCCGGACAGTCCCGACGTGACGGCCACCGCGCCGACCGTGCCCAGCAGCTCCGCCGCCGCGGCCGGTTCCGCCGAGCCCGTCAACGCGATCAGCTCGTCGGTGTTGGGCAGCAGCAGGTCGACGCCACGCACGTCGTCGAGGAACGCCTGGGGATCCGTCAGCAGCGCCGCCGCCTGCGGATCGACCGACGTGGTCAGGCCCGCCTCACGCGCGGCCGCGAGCGAGGCGAGGCCGCCGGGCCGGGACGACGGGTCGAGCAGTACGTAACCGGACAGGTGCAGGTGCGTCGCGTCGCCGAACGCCGCCGGGTCGACGTCCTCGGGGCAGAACCGCGCGTTGGCGCCGCGGTCGGGCAACATGCTCCGCTGCCCTTCCCGGTCGACGAGCACCACGATGCAGCAGGTCGCCACCTCGGGATCGACCGTGAACGCGCAGCGCACGCCTGCCGCCTCCAGTTCGGAGCGGATCAGCCTGCCGCCGGCGTCGTCGCCGACGCGTGCCATGAGCGTCGTGCCGGTGCCCGTCGCGGCGAGCCACAACGCCGTGTTCGCGCCGGAACCGCCGCCCGTCAGCCGGATCTTGGCCCGCGAGTCGCCGCCCCACACGATGTCCCGCTCGTGCCGCGCGATCACGTCCAGGCCGGCGTCGCCGACCACCACCACGACGTTCACGCGAGCTCCACGGCGATTTCCGCGGCCAGGCGGGCGTTCGACAGCACGAGTGCCTCGTTCGCGTCGAGGCTGACGCCCTCGCTCGCGGTGTGGAAGTGCTCCAGCAGCACGGGGGTGACGTCCTTGCCGTGCACTCCCTTGCCCCGCACCAGCTGCAGCCCCTCGGTCAGCAGCCGCTCGTGCAGCCGTTCGTCCATTTCGGACTCGGCCGGGATCGGGTTCGCCAGCAGTACCCCGGATCCCGAGTACCGCCGGTGCGCGGCGACGACCGCCGCGGCCTGCGCCGGGTCGTCGACCCGCCACGGCACGGGGAAGCCGGACGAGCGCAGGTAGAACGCGGGGAAGTCGTCGGTGCGGTAGCCCAGCACCGGCACGGAGTTCGTCTCCAGTACCTCCAGCGTGGCCGCGATGTCGAGCACCGACTTCACGCCCGAGCACACGACGAGCGTCGGCACGCGGGCCAGCACGCCGAGGTCCGCCGAGACGTCCCACGACTCCTGCGCGCCGAGGTGCACGCCGCCGAGACCGCCGGTGGCGAACACGCCGATCCCGGCCTGGTGCGCGAGCGCGGACGTGCTGGCGACGGTGGTCGCGCCGGAGCGGCCCAGCCCGATCGCCGGCCCGAGGTCCCGCAGCGACAGCTTGTCCAGCCCCGCGTCCGGCGCGCACACGCGCTCCAGCTCGGCGGGCGACAGGCCCACGGTCGGCGTGCCGTCCAGCACGGCGATGGTCGCCGGCACGGCGCCCACGGCGCGAACGGTCTCCTCCAGCCGCTTCGCGACGTCGAGGTTGCGGCCGGGCGGCAGGCCGTGGGACAGGATGGTGCTTTCGAGCGCGACGAGCGGCCTGCCGCTGTTGACGGCGTCGGCGACCTCGCCGGACAGGGAAATCTGGGTCACGGGCGTCCATCTTCAGCCACGCCGCCCGCGGCGCCGCCAGCGGGTTGTGGCAGGTCGCTTCGCGGACCGCCGGCGCTGCGGCATCATGGAGGCATGAGCACCACGACTCTGCCCGAGGTCGAGACCCGGCCGGAATCCACCGACAGCACCGACAGCGACGAGCCGAAGGTCTTCCACTACGTGCGCAAGAACAAGATCGCCGAGAGCGCGGTCATGGGCACGCACGTGGTGGCGCTGTGCGGCGAGGTCTTTCCGGTGACGCGTTCGCCGAAGCCCGGCTCCCCGGTGTGCCCGGCGTGCAAGGAGATCTTCGAGGGCCTGCGCCCCGGCCCGGAGGACTGACCCCGCGCCTCACTCCGTCCGCGGCTGCTCCACCGGGGCAGCCGCGGCGGTCGCGCCGTGCTCCTCGCGTTCCGCGTTCCGGCGCTCCAGCTCCAGCCGCCGCCACTTGCGGCGCTGCCGCCGGGTCGGCTTCGCCGGCCACAGCTCCTGGATCGCGCTGTTGAAGTACGCGCCGCTGACCACGGCCATCCCGATGAAGTATGTGAACAGCAGCCACGCGATGGGTGTCGCCAGCGCGCCGTAGGTGTAGCCGGTGTGGGTGATCCAGGTGAGGTAGATCCGCAGCCCGATGCTGGCCAGCAGGAAGATCACCATCGCGAGCGCCGCGCCGGGCAGCCCGCGGTGCCAGGGCAGCCGCCGCGGCAGGGCGAGCTTGTACAGCGTCGCCAGCGCGAGGATCAGGCCCACCGCCAGCACCGGGTAGTAGCCGATGCCGATCCACGTCGACAGCGTCGCGCGCCAGGAGTCGGGGAAGAAGTCGACCAGCACGTCCGGCCCGACGGCGATCACCGGCAGCCCGACCACCAGCAGGACGAGCCCGCACAGGTACAGCAGCAGCGCGAAGATCCGCTGCCACACCTCGTTGCGCACCCCGTACTGGTCGTGCGCGACGGTGATCGCGTCGACGAACGAGGACATCGCCGACGAACCGGCCCACAGCGAGATCACGAACCCGACGGAGACGATCTCGCCCTTGCCGATGGTGAGGATGTCGTCGACGGTCGGCTCGATGATCTGCTGGACCACGTTGCCGGTGAACACCCGCTCACAAAATGTGATGATCTTGTCGTGCACCGTGGTGACGAACCCCTGGCCGAACCAGTCGCCCATGAACCCGAGGCTGCCGAGCAGGCCGAGCAGCAATGGGGGCAGCGACAGGGTCTGCCAGAACGCCGCCTCCGCGGACTCCGAGAAGAGGTTGCCGTCCCAGGCCTTGGTGAAGGTCCGGCCGATCAGCCGCCGGGCGTTCTTGCGCGGCGGCCGGGGTTCGGGAGTCTCACTCATCGCGTGCTCAAGCATGGTCCATCCGGGCGCTTTTGGCGCGCCAACGGTGTGGCGTGTTCCACTCGGCCGTGCCGATGACGGCCCGCCGCGACGGCGACCGGTAGTCTCTTCCGAGCGCCCTCACTCCGCACCGGCGTCGCGGCCGGCCCGTTTCGTGGGGGTTTTCGCATGTGGCATCCGGGATCGGCGAGAGGAGGGGGACATCCTTGTCGGACACGGTCCAGCGTAACGGGGCGACGGAGATCTTCGTCGCGCCCGAGCCCGAGCAGGACGTGACGCCTCGCCCGCTGCGCGCCTGGCAGCGGCGCGCCCTGACCAAGTACCTCACCACCAAACCCCAGGACTTCCTCGCCGTCGCGACCCCGGGCGCGGGCAAGACGGTGTTCGGCCTGCGCATCGCGGCCGAGCTGCTCAGCGACCGCACGATCGAGCGCGTCACCATCGTCACGCCCACCGAGCACCTGAAGCACCAGTGGGCCATCTCGGCGGCCGCCGCGGGCATCGCGATCGACTCCAACTACCGCAACGGCCAGGGCGCCACCTCCGGCGACTACCAGGGCGTCGCGCTCACGTACGCGCAGGTCGCGGCCCATCCGACGCTGCACAGGGTGCGCACGGAGAACTACAAGACGCTGGTCATCCTCGACGAGATCCACCACGGTGGTGACGCGAAGTCGTGGGGCGACGCGATCCGGGAGGCGTTCACCCCGGCCGTGCGGCGCCTGGCGCTGACCGGTACCCCGTTCCGCAGCGACGACTCGCCCATCCCGTTCGTCACCTACGAGCCCGACGCCGAGGGCGCGCTGCGCAGCAAGCCGGACCACTCGTACGGCTACGCGGACGCGCTCGCGGACGGCGTCGTGCGGCCCGTGGTGTTCCTCGCGTACTCGGGTGAGGCGTCGTGGCGCACGAACGCGGGCGAGGAGTTCACGGCCCGGCTGGGCGAGCCGCTGACGGCGGAGCAGACGGCGCGGGCGTGGCGTACGGCGCTGGACCCGGGTGGCGAGTGGATCCCGGCGGTGTTGCAGGCGGCCGACACGCGGTTGCAGCAGCTGCGCAGCGGCGGCATCCCGGACGCGGGTGGCCTGGTGATCGCCACCGACCAGGAGTCGGCGCGGGCGTACGCGCGGATCCTGGCGCGCCTGACGGGGGAGAACCCGGTGGTCGTGCTGTCGGACGACCCGAAGGCGACAAAACGGATCAGCGAGTTCTCCGAGTCCGACGACCGGTGGCTGGTGGCCGTCCGGATGGTGTCCGAGGGCGTCGACGTGCCGCGGCTGGCTGTTGGGGTGTACGCGACGAGTGCTTCGACGCCGCTGTTCTTCGCGCAGGCGATCGGCCGGTTCGTGCGGGCCAGGCGCAAGGGCGAGACGGCGAGCGTGTTCCTGCCCAGCGTGCCGGTGCTGCTGGAGCTGGCGAGCCAGCTGGAGGCGCAGCGCGACCACGTGCTCGGCAAGCCGCACCGGGAGAAGGACGGTTGGGACGACGAGCTGCTCGCCCAGGCCAACCGCACCGAGGACGAGCCGGGCGAGGAGGAGAAGGCGTTCACGTCGCTGGGCGCCTCGGCCGAACTGGACCAGGTGATCTTCGACGGCAACTCGTTCGGCACGGCGGTGTTCTCCGGCAGCGAGGAGGAGCAGGAGTACCTGGGCCTGCCGGGGCTGCTGGAGCCGGACCAGGTGCGGGCGCTGCTGCGCAAGCGGCAGGAGGAGCAGCTGGCCGACGCGAAGCGGCGCAAGCCGGAGAAGGCGGCCGAGGCTCCCCAGGCGGCCCGGCCGCGTTCGGTGCAGGAGCGCATCGCGACGCTGCGCAAGGAGCTGAACACGCTGGTGGGCATGTACCACCACCGCACGAACAAGCCGCACGGCGCGATCCACAACGAGCTGCGCCGCGTCTGCGGCGGCCCCCCGACCGCCATGGCCACGGTGGAACAACTGGAGGAGCGGATCGTCACGCTGCGCTCCTGGTGAAAGCGAACCGCCACCGGAGGCGAGCTCGCCTACGCACGCAACCACGCGCGGGGGTCCGGGGGCTTGCCCCCGGGGCGGGGTCTGGGGGCTCCGCCCCCAGAAGACACGCGGAACAAGAAGAGGCGAGCGCCCTCCGCGAGCGCTCGCCTCCCGGCTTGTGGAGCTCCCTTAGCGCTGGATCTCCGCCGCCATCTCCTTGAGCTTGCCCTCGTATTCACGTGCGTGGTGGCCGCAGAAGAGCAGCTCGCCACCGGAGGAAAGGATCGCTCGTACCTGTGCTGCGGCACCGCACCGGTCACAACGGTCGGCGGCGGTCAATTCGGGGCGGGTGAGCGTCGGCGATGTCATGAGGGTCTCCCTCCGTCCCGGCACCGGTTGCCCGGTGCCATCGATCCAGCACGTCCACTTCGGCCCTGATGCCAGTAGCTCGGTCGCCGCCGGCTCCTCCGTGTTCGTAGCTTCCACTCTTGCAGACGCTGAGCCTGCCGCAAGTGTTCCCGGCTGTGTGGGACTCGCGTCACCGTGATTTACCCCGGATGTAGTAGAACCAATCCCGCCATCCAGGACGCCGAAACCTCCTGGAAACGTCTCTACCAGCACTTTTGCCGTGATCAACAGGTCGCGAAACGATCACGGGAGCCCGCACAATCCCCGTCGAGGGTGGGTTTCGGCTCCCGCCTGTTCGTTCAGGGCGAAACTCTCCGCACCCTCCGCAGACCCATTCGGGTGATCCCCACAGCGTGAGAGACTTAACTCATGACGAAGGCAGCCTCCGCCGCGGCGAAGGACCTGGCAGCCGCCGGAGTCACCGGGGCGCAGCTCGCCTGGGCGGACAACAACGGCATCCCCCGGTCACGGATCGTGCCGATCCGGAACCTCGCCGACGCGGCCGTCCGCGGGGTCGGTGCCACCGCGTTGTTCGCCGTCTTCGACACCCACGACGCGATCACCTACGCCCATCCCGGCCTGTCGACGCCGTCGGGCGACATCCGGCTCGTGCCGGTGCTCGAACGCCTGCGCCGCCTCGCCGGACAGCGTGCGCTGGCGTGGGCGCCGGTGCGGCAGGTCGCCGCCGACGGGTCGCCGTGGCCGTACTGCCAGCGCAGCCTCCTGGAACGCCACGTGGCCGCGGCCGCCAAGGACGGTTACGAGCTGCGCGCGGGCTACGAGCTGGAGTTCGCGGTCGCGCCCGCCGGCAGCCCGGACATCGCGTCCGCGCCGGGCCACCGCGGTCCCGCCTACAGCCCGCACGCCCTCGTGGAGCTGGACCCGTTCATCGGCGCGCTGTTGCGCGACTTCGACGACAACGGGCTGGCGGTCAACCAGCTGCACGCCGAGTACGGCCTTGCCCAGCTTGAACTGTCCCTCGTCGCCACCGACCCGGTCTCCGCCGCGGACGACCAGCTCCTCGCGCGCCAGACCATCCACGCCGCCGCGCATGCCCACGGGTTGCGCGTCAGCTTCGCGCCGATCGTCAGCCCGGCCGCCGCCGGCAACGGCTGGCACCTGCACACCTCCTTGTGGCGCAGGGGACGCAACCTCCTCGCGGGCGTGCCGGACGCCGAAGGCAGCGGCTACCTCGCCGGGCTGCTGCGGGACCTGCCCGCGCTGACCGCCGTCACCGCGCCGAGTGTGCCGTCGACGATGCGGCTGCGTCCCGGCTACTTCGCGAGCGCGTACGCGTTCTGGGGTGTGGAGAACCGTGAGGCGCCACTGCGGTTCGTGCCGGGCACCGAGCTGCTGGGTGCGGGCCACGCGAACGTCGAGCTGAAGCCGTCCGACGCCTCGGCGAACCCGTACCTCGCGTTGTCGGTCGTCCTCGCCGCGGGGCTCGCGGGCGTCCGGGAGAAGCTGACCCTGCCCGAGCCGATCGCCGAAGACCCCGGGACCTGGCCGGAGGAACGCCGTGCCGGAGTGGCGCGCCTGCCGAGCACTCCGGCGGAACAGGACGCGGCGCTGGCGGCCTCGACGCGGGTTTCCGAGGCGCTCGGCGACGAGATCCTGGGCGCGTTCCGGGCCTGCCGCGCCTCGGACGCGGCCTGGGCGGCCGACCGCGGCACCGAGGAGATCGTCGCCGCGCACCTGTGGCGGTACTGAGTGCGCTGGTTTCCCGGAGCGCAGGAGCTGGTGGCGCAGGCTCGCGCCGAAATGCCGCAGAAGAACGACCTGTGTGGCGCCTTCGTGACCCTGGTCGCCCTGCGCGCCCACGGAGTTCCCGTGCGGGACCAGGACGAGGCCGCGGTCGCCGCGGAGGTCCGGCTCTCGCCGGATCGGGAGCCCACCTGGCCGCCGGGGGAGAAGAGCCGGGACGACTACCGGGTTTCCCTGCCCCTGGCCGCCGATCCCGCGGCCGCGGGTACGACGCCGACCGGTGTGGCGAAGGCGGTGGAAGCGCTTTCTCAGGGACGGCTTCGAGCCGTACCGGCGAGCGGGAACTGGGCCGCCGCCGCCGTGGGCGCGTTGCTCGAAAGCCTGCACGGGCTGGACCGCGTCGCCGTGGTGGCCAATGTGGACACTGCCGAGTTCGGTGCACACGACACCCCACGACGTGCCTTCGACGACTACCTCGAAGGCGGCCTGCCGCCGTTCTGGGTTTCCCGTTGGCACGTCGGGCATTTCGTGCTGCTCGGCGGCACCCGGAACGGACCGGGTGGCACCGTGGTGTCCGTTGTGGACACTTACCCGTCACTGGGGGACCAGGGAGTGCACCTGCAGCTACTCGACCGGCTCGTGCCGGCCCTGCGCCGCGAGCGGCTCGCCACGCCCGGCGGCCTCCTGCTGGTCGTGCGTGACGGCGAGCGGGCGGCCGCCGAGGGGCTGGTCAGGAGCGCGGGGTTGACGACGGAGCTGTGGGCGTAGCCAGCCGCGAGTGCCGCCTGCCGTAGCCGAAGTAAATCAGCAGCCCGAGCGCGAGCCACACGGCGAACCGGATCCAGGTCATCACGTCCAGGTTCAGCATGAGGTAGAAGCACGCGACCGCGGCGATGATCGGCAGCACGGGCGAGAACGGCACGGTGAACGGCCGGTTCAGGTCCGGGCGGCGCTTGCGCAGCACCGGCACCGCGACCGCCACGATGATCATCGCCGACAGCGCGCCGATGCTCACCATGTCCGACAGTTCCGTGATCGGCACGAACGCCGCGAGCACGGCGATGAGCACCGCGCCGCCGATCGTCATCAGGTGCGGTGTGCCCCAGCGCGGGTGCGCGGTGCCGAGCGCCTTGGGCAGCAGCCCGTCGCGCCCCATCGCGAAGCCGATCCGCCCGATCGTCACCAGTTCGACCATCATCACCGACGTCAGGCCGGTGACCGCGCCCAGCGAGATGAGCGCGCTGACCCAGTGCTGGCCCACCGAGTCGAACGCGGCCGCGAGCGGGGCGCCGGTGTCGATGTCGGTGAACGGCACCATGCCGGTCAGCACGATCGAGACGCCGATGTAGAGCAGGGCGCACACGCCGAGCGCGCCGAGGATGCCGACGCGGAGGTCCTTGCGCGGGTTGCGGGTCTCCTCGCCGAGGTTCGCCAGCGCCTCGAAACCGGTGTAGGCGAAGAACACGATGGCCGCGGCGCTCACCACGCCGGCGAGGCCGTAGACCGACTGCGACAGGCCGAGCCCGGCTTGCACCACCGGCTGGTGCAGCACACTGCTTTCGCCGGAGGCGGGCTGTGCGGGCGGGATGAACGGGGTGAGGTTGGCGCTTCTGACGAAGAACACACCCACGGCCAGGATCAGCACGCACACCGCGACCTTGACGATGACGAGCACGTTGGTGGCCCACGCGGACTCGCGGATGCCGAGCACCGCGACCACCGTCAGCACAGCGATGATCACTACCGCCCCGACGTTGACGGTGGCGTCCTCGCCGAACCACTGCGACGGCAGGCCCAGCAGGTTCGCCAGGTAGCCCGACCAGCCGCGCGACACGACGGCGGCGCCGAGCGCGAACTCCAGCAGCAGGTCCCAGCCGATGATCCAGGCGAACACCTCGCCCAGCGTCGCGAAGGCGTAGGTGTAAGCGCTTCCCGCGGTCGGCACGCTGGAGGCCAGCTCGGCGTAGCACAGCGCCGCGAGCCCGGCCACGACGGCGCCGATCACGAACGACAGCGTGACGGCGGGCCCCGCGTGGGTCTTGGCCTCCACGCCGGCGAGGGTGAAGATCCCGGTGCCGATGATGATCCCGACACCGAACCCGACGAGGTCGCGGCCGCGCAGGCGCCGCTTGAGCTCACCGGAGTCCTGTCTGGCCAGGATGTCGTCGACGTTCAGGGTGCGCGTGATGCCCATTCCCGAAACGTTAGAAGATCACGGAGGTGATCGCAGGGCACGGCGGAACAGACGAGAGGGCCGCCACAGCGAACCGTGGCGGCCCTCCCGGAAACGTGGCACTCAGTCCAGGTAATCGCGCAGCACCTGGGAGCGCGACGGGTGGCGCAGCTTGGACATCGTCTTCGACTCGATCTGGCGGATCCGCTCGCGGGTCACGCCGTAGACCTGGCCGATCTCGTCCAGCGTGCGCGGCTGGCCGTCGGTGAGGCCGAAGCGCAGCCGCACCACGCCCGCCTCGCGCTCGGACAGCGTCTGCAGCACCGACTGCAGCTGGTCCTGCAGCAGGGTGAACGACACCGCGTCGACCGCGACGACCGCTTCGCTGTCCTCGATGAAGTCGCCCAGCTGCGAGTCGCCCTCGTCGCCGATCGTCTGGTCCAGCGAGATGGGCTCCCGGGCGTACTGCTGGATCTCCAGCACCTTCTCCGGCGAGATGTCCATCTCCTTGGCCAGCTCCTCCGGAGTGGGCTCGCGCCCGAGGTCCTGGAGCAGCTCGCGCTGGATCCGGCCCAGCTTGTTGATCACCTCGACCATGTGCACCGGAATGCGGATGGTGCGGGCCTGGTCGGCCATGGCGCGGGTGATGGCCTGGCGGATCCACCACGTGGCGTACGTGGAGAACTTGTAGCCCTTGGTGTAGTCGAACTTCTCGACCGCGCGGATCAGGCCGAGGTTGCCCTCCTGGATGAGGTCCAGGAACGCCATGCCGCGGCCGGTGTAGCGCTTGGCCAGCGACACGACCAGCCGGAGGTTGGCCTCCAGCAGGTGGTTCTTGGCCCGCTCGCCGTCCCGGATGATCCACTTCAGGTCACGGCGCATCTGGGTGGCGAGCTTCTCGCCCTCCTCCTCGGCGATGCGGACGCGCTCGGCGGCGTAGAGCCCGGCCTCGATGCGCTTGGCGAGCTCCACCTCCTCCTCGGCGTTCAGCAGCGCGACCTTGCCGATCTGCTTGAGGTACGCCCGCACGGAGTCGGCGGAGGCCGTGAGCTCCGCGTCCTTGCGCGCCTGGCGCAGGGCCTCGGACTCCTCCTCGTCCCACACGAAGTCGGGGTCGTTGGACGACTTGGGGCCGCCGCTCTTGGCGGGGCGTTCGACGCGCGCCGTGGGCGCCTCGTCGGCCTCCTCGTCCTCGGAGTCGTCGTCCTCCTCGCTGACGGTGGCGTCGACGACGTCCACCTCGACCTCTTCCAGATCGGCGAGGTCGGCCTCGAGGTCGACGTCCTCCAGGTCCTCGTCGCCGCCGGGACCGTCGGGCTCGCCCGCGTCCTCGCCCTTGGTGGCGGCCTTGCGCGTGCGGGTCTTGGCGGGGCCCTTCTTCGCGGCGGTCTTGCGGGCGGCCGGCTTCTTGGCGTCGGTGCCGCTCTGCTCGGTGGCGGCGGCCTCGGCGCCTGCGTCGGGTTCCGCGCTCGTTGTCTTCGTGCCGCTTCGGGTAGCGGTTTTTGCGGCTGCCACGTACGCCCTTTCGCAGCGGTCAATCACGGCGGGCGGACTGTCAGGGCCCGGCCGCCTCAGATTCGGGGAACGTACCCGCGGCCTGCGGTTTTGTCCTCCGCGACCGTGGGCCGTGTTCCATTGTAACGACGCCGGGCGCGCCCGTTGCGGCCGATCATCGTTCCGTCCGGTTTTTCCGGACCGAACGCCTAGTGCTCGATGCCCTCGACGGCGGCGGCCGCCGCACCCACGATCCCCGCGTTGTTCTGCAGAGATGCCACCACCACCTTGGTGCGGATGTCGAGCAGTGGAACCCACTTCTCGGATTTCTTGCTGACTCCGCCGCCCACGATGAACAAATCCGGCCAGATGAGGTTTTCGAGCACGGTCAGGTAACGGTTCACGCGCTTGGCCCACTGGTGGTAGGTCAGCCCCTCGTTGTCCTTCACCGAGGCCGCCGCCTTCTTCTCCGCGTCGTGCCCGTCGACCTCCAGGTGGCCGAACTCGGTGTTCGGCACGAGCTTGCCGTCCTGGAAGACCGCGCTGCCGATGCCGGTGCCGAAGGTGAGCAGGGTGGTGACGCCGTGACGGGCGGCCGGGTCGCCGAAGCGGATCTCGGCCATCCCGGCCGCGTCGGCGTCGTTGAGCATCGCGATGTCGTCGACCTTGCGGTCCAGCACGTCGGCGAACAGGGCGTCCGCGTCGGTGCCGATCCACTGCGGGTCGATGTTCGCGGCGGTCTGGGAGACGCCCTTCTTGATCACCGCGGGGAGCGTGATGCCCACCGGACCGTCCCAGGCGAAGTGGCGCACCACCTTCGCCACCACCTCGGCCACGGCCTCCGGCGTCGCCGGGCGCGGGGTGTCGATCCGGAGGCGGTCGCCGATGAGCGCGCCCTTTTCCAGGTCGACAAGGGCGCCCTTGATACCGCTGCCGCCGATGTCGATTCCGAAACCGCGGGTCGCCGTCATTGGCGCCGTCCCTTCCTTCTCGATTCAGAAGCCTGTCCGGGGAACTTTAACCGGGTGTGGTCACATGGTGGTGTGGGAGCCTTCGAGTTCGAACCGGAAGACCTCGGGAACACCGCCGTCGGTGTGGCGCGCGAGGCGGCCGACCTGGTGCGCCGTGCCCGTGAAGCCATGTTGACAGGCGAAACCGTGCAGGTCGACACCAAGTCCACTGACACCGATGTCGTGACCGCGGTGGACCGCGCCTCAGAGCGCCTGATCCGGGAACGGCTGGCCGAGCTGCGGCCGGCGGACGCCGTCCTCGGCGAGGAGGAAGGCGGTGGCGCGGGGGACGGGGTGACGTGGGTCGTCGACCCGATCGACGGCACCGTGAACTTCCTCTACGGCCTGCCCGGGTTCGCCGTGTCCGTCGCCGCACAGGTCGGCGGCGTGTCGGTGGCCGGTGCGGTCGTGGAGCCCGTCAGCGGGCGCTGCTGGACGGCCGTTCGCGGCCACGGCGCGTGGCTGGACGGGCGGCGGCTGCACGTGTCGTCCCCGGCGCGGCTGGACCTGACGCTGGTCGGTACCGGCTTCGCCTACGACGTGGCGCGCCGCGCGCGGCAGGCGGAAGTCGTCTCCCGGCTGGTGCCGCGGGTCCGCGACATCCGGCGGGCCGGGGCGGCGTCGCTGGACCTGTGCGCGGTGGCGGCGGGCTGGCTGGACGCGTACGTCGAGCACGGCCTGAGCCCCTGGGACTGGGCCGCGGGCGCGCTCGTGGCGCGGGAGGCGGGTGCGCTGGTCACGCTGCCGGGTGAGGACGAGGAGCTGGGCAAGGAGGTCACGTACGCGGCGTCACCGGCTATCGCCGCCGAGCTGCGAGCCGTGCTGCTGGAGTGCGGGATCGCCGACGCCTGAGGCTCAGCAGGTGACGTCGCGGGCGCTCGCCAGTAGGTCGTGGTCGAGCACCGGGCCGGTGGCGGCCGACTGCTCGTTGCCGCCGTCGGGGTGGTCGGCCGACCAGGCCCGCAGCTGCTGCAGCACCTGCCGGGCCTGCGCCGTCGGCCGCACGTCGCCGAAGTTGCTGCCGATCGACACGTCCACCGAGGCGTCCGCCCGGGTGTCCCTGATCAGCTCGACGCACGGCAGGACGAGGCTCAGCGTGCGGGCGGCGGAGCGGCCGTTGTCGCCGAACCGCAGCTGCCCGTGGCACTTGAGCTCCTGGTTCGGGTACGCCGGGTCGACGTCCGGCGGGGCGATCTGGGTGAAACCGAGCTCGCGCAAGCTCTCCGTGGTGATCGCGCCCTGCCCGCGGGCCTGGCTGGCGTTGAGCACCCGGACCGCGACCTTGTCCGGGGGCAGCGGGGTGGTGTCGTCGAGCGAGCCGTGGCCGAGTGCGGTGTAGGTCACCCCGCCGACCGGCGCCGGTGCCGGTTCGCAGTGCAGCAGGGCGTCGATGTCCGTGCGGCTGGTGACGGCGCGCACCCACACCACCAGCGCCACGAGGCCCATCACCCCGATGAAGATGAGCAGGGGAGCCGGGCGGCGTTTGCGGTAGCCCGGTTTCCTGCGGTTGCCGAACCCCATCCCCGACGCCACCTGCGCCATCCCCTCCCCGAGAAGCCCGTCGATCCGCACCTGTCAGGACTTCGTTCCCGATCAGCGTAAGCGTTACAGTGCACCACCGCCGACACCTCCGTTCGAGTGGGTCGGCCTGTCGCCCCACCTGGGCTCGCGCGCGATGCTCTTCCCCCTGTTGGGTGACGTCAAGAGACCTTCGTCTAACACGTTGCCGGTCCGGGTACCTGGTGAGCTACCCTCTGCGGGCTCCGGCCGTAGTCAAGGGTCCCCCAACACCTGCCGACAGAGAGACCCGCCTCACTACGGCGCCGGGCACAAACAGGGGCGCTGGAACGTTGTCCAGCGGCACGAAGGGCTCACGACGCGCATCGTGGGCCCGAATATCGACAAGCTGATCGCAGGGGTGAGGGACAATGGCGACCGACTACGACGCTCCGCGCCGCAGCGAAGCCGACGAGCTGGCCGAAGACTCGTTGGAGGAGCTGAAGGCCCGGCGCAACGAAAACCAGTCCGGCGTCGTGGACGTGGACGAGGACGCGACCGCGGAGAACTTCGAGCTGCCCGGCGCGGACCTTTCGGGGCTCTCCGGTGAGGACCTGACCGTCAAGGTGGTGCCGAAGCAGGCCGACGAGTTCACCTGCTCGGTGTGCTTCCTGGTGCACCACCGCAGCCGGCTGGCCGAGGAGCACGACGGGCAGCTGATCTGCCGCGACTGCGCCTGATCCGGTGCGCGGCCGGGCTAGTGCGAACGCAGTAGCTCGGCCACGACCTCGGGCTTACGAGTACTGAAAACCCAGTAGGGCGTGGGGTCGTCCGGGTCGGTCAGGTGTACCCGGACGATCGGGCCGACCCAGCCGCGGTGCACGACGAAGGCGGCGGGGTCGAGCTCCGGCCCCAGCGCCTTGCGCTTGTGTTCCCGGTCGATCACGTCGACCTCGCCGACGTACCGCAGCGGCAGGTGCGCCTTGCCGACGCGCAGCTCGTCCCCGGCGATCTCCACCTTCGCGCGGCCCATCGTCAGCAGCCACGCCGCCATCAGCGGCACCAGCACCAGGTAGGGCAGCCACGCCAGTACCCCGGGGTGACCCATGTGGATCTCCGCGGCCAGCAGCACGGCCGCCAGCAGTGGCAGCGGCCAGCCCCACCACGGCACGTAGAGCCGTTCGCCGTACCGCTTCCCGTCCTTCTCGCCGGTCCGGTCCACCCGGGCACCGGCCGCGCCTGCGCTCTCACCCACGCCCTCAGGGTAGTCTCGCCGCCCGTGTCCACCGTGCAGGTCCTGCTCACCCGGCTCGATCCGGATGTCCCGTTGCCCAGCTACGCCCGTCCTGGCGATGCGGGCGCCGATCTCGTGACCACCGAGGACGTCGTGCTGCCGCCCGGCGAACGGGTGGTGGTCGGCACCGGGATCGCGATCGCGCTGCCCGAGGGGTACGCGGGGTTCGTGCATCCCCGGTCGGGGCTGGCCGCGCGTGTCGGGCTGTCCGTCGTCAACGCACCGGGCACGATCGACGCGGGCTACCGGGGCGAGATCCGGGTGTGCCTGGTCAACCACGATCCGCGGGAGCCGGTCAAGCTGTCCCGGGGCGACCGGATCGCGCAGCTCGTGGTGCAGCGGGTGGAGACCGCCGAGTTCGTGGAGGTCGCCGAGCTGGCCGCGTCCGAACGCGGGGCCGGTGGTTACGGATCGACGGGTGGCCATGCCACGCTGGACGGCGGGACTGGGGAAGGAGCGAGGGAGTAGTGGGCATTTTCGGGCGCAAGCGGCGATCTTCGGAGCAGGAGGAGCGGCGGGGCCGGCACGCCGCCGCCGAGCCGGAGGAGCTCGAGGACGACTACGAGGAGCCGCAGCCGATCGTCACGGACGGCCCGTTCGACGTGGCCGACGCCCCCGAGGACGAGGTGCCCCGGATCGACCTGGGCTCGGTGCGCGTGCCGGTGCCCGACGGGGCGCAGGTCCAGGTGGAGATGGACCCGGCGGCGGGCGGGGTGCGGGCGGTGCACGTGGTCACGCCGCAGGGACAGATCACGGTGAGCGCCTACGCGGCCCCGCGTTCGGGCGGGCTGTGGGAGGAGGTCGCCACCGAGCTGGGTGAGCAGCTGCGCAAGGACGGCGCGCGGATCACCTCCGGGCAGGGCGAGTGGGGGCTGGAGCTGTCGGCCGTGCTGGGCGACGTGGCGCTGCGGTTCGTGGGCGTCGACGGGCCGCGCTGGATGCTGCGTGGCGTGATCGCCGGCCCGCAGTCGCTGGCCGCCGAGGCGCCGGGCGTGCTGCGGGACATCGTGCGGGACACGATCGTCGTGCGGGGCGACGCGCCGATGCCGGTGCGGTCCCCGCTGCCCATCACGCTGCCCGACGCGGTGGCGCAGCACATCGCTGAGCAGCAGCAGGCTCAAGAGGCATGAGAGACGCGCCAGGCTTCGACCGCGGCCCTGCCGAGGGACTCGCGGTCGGAGCCCAGCGCGGTCAGCGTGGTTTCGCGCAGCACGGCGCGGGGCAGCGCCGCGGCCCATTCCCGTGCCACTGCCATCGGGTGCACCGGATCGTCGGTGCACGCGGCGATTCCGACCGGGATGTCCAGTCCACGTAGTTCGTCCACTGTGGGCGCGGGGCGGTCCGCGGCGACGCGCAGTCCCGCCGCCAGACCGGTTCCGTGCCGCCGCCACGCCCTCGTCAGCTCCTCCGCGAGCCAGGGCGCCACGCCCGCGACGGACAGCGACAGCGCTTTCTCCAGCCCTTCCCGCTCCACGAGGTCCGCTGAGACCTTCGCGGCCAGCGAGGCGGGGGCGCCGGCGGGCTCGCCGTGCCACGCGGGCAGCGCCAGCAGCAGCCCGGCGCAGCGGTCCGGGTTGCGCACGGCCCATTCCGCGGCGAGGTGCGCGCCGAACGAGATGCCGCCGACGATCAGCGGCGTCTCGGCGGCGAGCGAGTCGAGCAGGGTGAGGAAACCCACGGCGAGCTGATCACCCGAAGGTGGTCGCGGAGTGACCGCTTCGATCCCCGCAGCACGCGCTGGACCTGCGAAAACAGTGGCGACGAAGATCTCGTCGGAACCCGTCCCCGGGAGCAGGACGGCACGGGTTTCCGGGATAGCGGACGTCACGTTGCGATCTTGCGGCAAACCGGCTTCCCTTGCCTGGAACGAAGACGACAACGTTACCGTTTAGCAGGTACGGGCCGTACAAGTCGGGGGCCCCGAGCAACAGGAGCACCGCCTATGTCCGCCAAAGACGGCGGCTATTTCAGCCGGTTGGTCAAGAAGCTGACCACTGACGTCGACGAGCTCGACGCCGACGACCTCTCCGAGAAGTCCGAGGCGGTCGGGGCGCAGCGCGCCTGCGACTGCCGCTCGGGCGACGAGGTCACCGTGCTGGGCAGACTGCGCAGCGTGGAGCTCTGCCCGGAGGACAAGGCCGCCACTCTTCGGGCTGAGTTGTTCGACGGTACGGACGGCGTGACGCTAGTCTGGCTCGGACGGCGCCGGATCCCGGGCATCGAGCCCGGACGGACGATCAAGGTGCGCGGCCGCATGGCCGAGCGCGACGGTCAGAAGGTGCTGTACAACCCGTTCTACGAGCTGCAGACGACCTCCTGAGTTGGTAACCACACTGTGACTGAACCCGCCGGCACCGACGAGCACAAGACCGAGGACAAGCCGGAACCCACCCTGCTGGAACAGATGGGCGGGGTGTCCGGCCTTCTCTACTCGTCGGTGCCGATCGCGGTGTTCGTGCTGGTCAACGCCTTCTTCGGGCTGCAGGCCGGCATCTGGAGCGCGGTCGGCAGCGCGGTGGCGATCACCGTGCTCCGGCTCGTCCGCCGCGAGCCGCTGCAGCCGGCCATCTCCGGCCTGTTCGGCGTCGCGATCGCCGCGTTCATCGCCTACCGCACGGGGTCGGCGAAGGGCTTCTTCCTGTTCGGCATCTGGGCGAGCCTCGTCTACGGTGCCGCGTTCCTGCTGTCCATCGTCGTGCGCTGGCCACTCGTCGGGGTGATCTGGAACGTCGTGAACGGCACCGGCACGGACTGGCGCCGCGACAAGCCCTCCCGGTTCGGCTACGACCTCGCCACGCTCGCGCTCGCGGTGGTGTTCGGCGCGCGGTTCGTGGTGCAGCGCTGGCTGTACGACAGCGACCACACGGGCTGGCTGGCGTTCGCGAAGATCGCGATGGGCTACCCGCTGTACGCGCTGGCGCTGCTGGTGGTCGTCTGGGCGGTGCGCCGCTCCGACAAGCGCGTCAAGGCGCTGCAGGAGGCCCGGGAGACCGAGAAGGCCGACACCGAGGCCGCCCTGCGCCTGAAGTACAGCCAGCGCCCCAACGAGGCTTAGCGACCGGTTCCGGAAGCGGCTCGCGTGCCGGTGCGGCCGGGCTCAGTAGCCCAGCGCCGCCCGGACGTCGCCTTCCACCTCGGCGTTCGCGACGAACAGGAGTTCGTCGCCGGGCTCCAGCGGGTCCTCCGGCTGCGGCACGATCACCCGCTCGCCACGCAGGATCGTCACCAGCGCGGCGTCCCGGGGCAGCGCGATCTCGCTCACCGGGCGGCCCGCCAGCGGCGTCTCCGCCGGCAGCGTCAGCTCCACGAGGTTCGCCTGGCCCTGCCGGAACGTCATCAGCCGCACCATGTCGCCGACGCTGACGGCCTCCTCGACCAGCGCCGCGAGCATCCGCGGCGTCGACACGGCGACGTCGACGCCCCAGGCCTCCGTGAAGAGCCACTCGTTCGCGGGGTTGTTCACGCGCGCCACGACGCGCCGCACCGCGAACTCGGTCTTCGCCAGCAGCGCGACCACCACGTTGACCTTGTCGTCCCCCGTCGCGGCGATCACCACGTCGCACTGGTCCACGCCGGACTCCTCCAGCGTCGAGACCTCGCACGCGTCGCCCAGCACCCAGTCGGCCTGCTCGACGGTCTCCGGCTCGAACTGCTGGGACTGCCGCTCGATCAGCATGACCTGGTGGCCGCCGTCGATGAGCTCGTGGGCGATCGAGCGCCCCACGGCACCCGCCCCGGCGATCGCGACCCGCATCAGCTCTCCTCCTCAGGAGCGCGCCCCGCGACGCTGCTCACGTCGCTCACCGTGCCCGACCGCGCCGCCACGTAGACGAGGTCGTCGGCCTGCAGCACGGTCTTGGAGTCCGGCAGCACCGGGGTGCCGAACCGCATGATGAACGCCACCCGCGCGCCGGTCGACTCCTGCAGCTCGTGCACCGGCCGGCCGACCCAGCCCTCGTGCAGCGGGAGCTGCAGGATCGCCACGTTGCCCGTGGGGTCCCGCCACGCGGACGCCACGCCGTCCGGCAGGAGCGTGCGCAGGAAGCGGTCGGTGGTCCACGGGACCGTCGCGACGGTCGGGATGCCGAGCCGCTCGTAGACCGCGGCGCGCTTGGGGTCGTAGATGCGCGCCACGACGTGCTGCACGCCGAACGTCTCCCGCGCCACCCTGGCCGAGATGATGTTCGAGTTGTCGCCGCTGGAGACCGCGGCGAAAGCGCCCGCCCGCTCGATGCCCGCGTCGATCAGGACCTGGCGGTCGAAGCCCATCCCCGTGATCTGCCTGCCGTGGAAGTCGCTGCCCAGCCGCCGGAACGCGTCCTGGGACTTGTCGATCACCGCGACCTCGTGCCCCAGGCGCTCCAGCGCCGCGGCCAGGGACGCGCCCACCCGGCCGCATCCCATGATCACCACGTGCACCCGCTTGCCTCCTGTGCGTCACCCGGACAGCGGTTACCCGCTGCACGCCAGCGAGAACCTACCTTGTCCGGCCGCGCACCACAGCGCACCCGGTGTGAACCGTGACCCAGTCCTGCCCTCACCGAACATCCTGGGCGGGACGGCCCTACTCTTTCCTTGTGCCGAAGTTCGCGACCGTGGCCAAACGGCTGCTCCTTGGTCGTCCGTTCCGCAGTGACCGGCTATCCCACACACTGCTCCCGAAGCGCATCGCGCTGCCCATTTTCGCCTCGGACGCGCTGTCCAGCGTGGCGTACGCGCCCGAGGAGATCTTCCTGACCCTGAGCGTCGCCGGGCTGTCCGCGTACGCCCTCGCGCCGTGGATCGGCGTGGCCGTCGCGCTGGTCATGCTCGTCGTGGTCGCCTCCTACCGGCAGAACGTGCACGCCTATCCCAGCGGCGGCGGTGACTACGAGGTGGCCACCACGAACCTGGGCGGCAAGTTCGGGCTCACCGTGGCCAGCGCACTGCTCGTCGACTACGTGCTGACGGTCGCAGTGTCCACTTCGTCCGGTGTCGCGAACATCGGCTCGGCGATCCCGTTCATCGCCCAGCACAAGGTGCTGTTCGCGGTGCTGATCGTCGCGGTGCTGACCGCGCTGAACCTCCGCGGTGTGCGGGAATCGGGCAAAGCGTTCGCGATTCCCACATACGGGTTCATCGGGGGCATTCTGGTCATGGTGGTGTGGGGCCTCGTCGAGGCCGCCACCGGCACGCAGATGCACGCGGAGAGCTCCGGGTTCCAGCTGCACGAGGAGTCGTCGCTGGCCGGGTTCGCGTTCGTGTTCCTGATCCTGCGCTCGTTCTCCTCCGGCGCCGCGGCGCTGACCGGGGTCGAGGCGATCAGCAACGGCGTGCCCGCCTTCCGCAAGCCCAAGTCGAAGAACGCGGCCACGACGCTGCTGATGATGGGCCTGCTCGCGGTGGCCATGCTGATCGGCATCATCGCGCTCGCGATCATCACCGGCGTCAAGTTCGCCGACGACCCGGAGCGCCAGCTCATCGGCGCGCCCGCGGGCTACCAGCAGAAGACCATCGTGACGCAGATCGCCGAGGCGGTCTTCCAGAGCTTCCCGCCGGGCTTCTACTACATCTCGTTCGTCACCGGCATCATCCTGCTGCTGGCGGCGAACACCGCGTTCAACGGTTTTCCGGTGCTGGGCTCGATCCTCGCGCAGGACCGCTTCCTGCCTCGGCAGCTGCACACGCGCGGCGACCGGCTGGCGTTCTCCAACGGCATCCTGTTCCTGGCCGCGTTCGCGCTGGTGCTGATCATCGCGTTCGACGCCGAGGTCACCCGGCTGATCCAGCTGTACATCGTGGGTGTGTTCGTGTCGTTCACCGTCAGCCAGGCGGGCATGATCCGGCACTGGAACCGGTTGCTGGCGCGGGAGACGGACCCGAACACGCGGCGGCGGATGCGCCGTTCTCAGACGGTCAACGCGGTGGGCCTGACCTGCACCGGCACGGTGCTGGTGATCGTGCTGATCACCAAGTTCCTGCTCGGCGCGTGGATCGCGATCGCCGCGATGGTGGCGATCTTCCTGCTGATGACCGCGATTCGCAGGCACTACGACAGGGTGGCGGCGGAACTGTCCGAAGTGGACGGCTACCAGCCGAGTGTGCTGCCCTCGCGCAACCACGCGGTGGTACTGGTGTCGAAGCTGCACCTGCCGACGCTGCGGGCGTTGTCGTACGCCAAGGCGTTCCGCCCCGACGTGCTCGAAGCCGTCACGGTGAACGTCGACGACGAGGAGACGCGCCGGCTCACCGCGGAGTGGGAGAAACGCGGGTTCAAGGTGCCGCTGAAGGTGCTCGAGTCGCCGTACCGGGAGATCACCAAGCCCGTCGTCGAGTACGTGAAGCGGGTGCGCGGGGACAACCCGCGCAACGTGGTCACCGTGTTCATCCCCGAGTACGTCGTCGGGCACTGGTGGGAGCAGCTGCTGCACAACCAGAGTGCGTTGCGGCTCAAGGGAAGGCTGCTGTTCCAGCAGGGCGTGATCGTGGCGAGCGTGCCGTGGCAGCTGGCCTCGTCGGAGGCCGCGGTGCGCCGCCTCAAGCGGGCTCGTCCCGCCGCCGGCGACGTGCGCCGCGGGCTGTACACGACGGCCGAACGCCGGGACCGCGTCCAGTGAACTGGGTGGGCCGGACGCTCGAAGCGGAGGTCGGGCCGGTCGCCCACGGCGGGCACTGCGTCGCGCGTGTCGAAGGGCGCGTGGTGTTCGTGCGGCACGCGCTGCCCGGTGAGGTCGTGCTCGCCGAGGTCACCGAGGACAAGGGCGGGTCGTTCTGTCGCGCGGACGCCGTCCGGGTGTTGCAGGCGTCGCCGGAACGGGTGGAACCGCCGTGCCCGCTGGCCGCGCCGGGCCTGTGCGGCGGCTGCGACTGGCAGCACGCGAAGCCGGAGTTCCAGCGGGAGCTGAAGGCGCGGGTGGTCGCCGAGCAGCTGTCGCGACTCGCGGGCATCGACCGGCCGGTCGAGGTGGAAGCGCTTCCCGGCGGCCCGCTGGACTGGCGCAGCCGCGTGCGACTGGTCGCGGGGCGGGACGGCCGCGCGGGCCTGCGGGCGCACCACAGTCACCGGGTCGTGGCGCTCGACGACTGCCCGATCGCGGTGCCCGGTGCGCTCGACGGTGTGCTGTCGCGGCGGTGGCGGCCGGGAACGGAGCTCGAAGTCACCCGCGACGGTGACGGGCAGACGCACGTGCGTGAGCAGAGCGTCGTGCGTGGCAAGCGCCGGGCGCGGCAGCTGAGCGGCGGAGTCGCCGTGCAGCACGCGGCCGGGCGGGACTGGAAGCTCGACGCGCACGGGTTCTGGCAGGTGCATCCCGCGGCGGCGGACACGTTCGCCGCGGTCGTCGCCGACTGGGCGAAGGCGACGGCCGGCGCGCTGGTGTGGGACCTGTACGCCGGTGTCGGGTTGTTCGCGTCGGTGCTGGCGGCGCAGGTCGGCCCGGAGGGCGAGGTCGTGGCTGTCGAGTCGGGGCGGCGGGCCGTCACCGACGGCGAGGCGGCGCTCGCCGACCTGCCGCAGGTGCGGTGGCGGTCCGGCCGGGTGGAGGACGTGCTGCGGGACCTCGGCGGACGGCCGGAGGTCGTCGTGCTGGACCCGCCGCGATCGGGTGCCGGGCGTGCGGTCGTGGAGTCCATTGTGGACCGGGGGCCGGCGAGAGTCCTGTATGTCGCGTGCGATCCCGCCGCCCTGGCGCGGGATCTCGCCACGTTCGTCGCCTCGGGTTACCGGCTCGCGGAGCTACGGGCGTTCGACGCGTTCCCGATGACTCACCACGTGGAGTGCGTGGCGCTGCTGGAAGCCGTCTGAGACAGCGGTCCGCAAGGGCCCTGTTCGAGCAGGCTTGACTCTAGTAGACCAGTCGTATAGAAATGACCCAGCGAGAGCGCACCCGCTCCGGAAGGGAAGAAGACCGTGGGACGCATCAAGGTCGGCACCGAGAACAGCGCGGACATCGAGCTGCACTACGAGGACAAGGGCTCAGGTCAGCCGGTCGTGCTGATCCACGGCTACCCCTTGGACGGCAACTCGTGGGAGGCCCAGACGGTGGCGCTCCTGGACGCCGGGTACCGGGTCATCGCCTACGACCGGCGTGGTTTCGGCAAATCCAGCCAGCCCGCCACGGGTTACGACTACGACACCTTCGCCGCCGACCTGCACACCGTGCTGGAGACCCTCGACCTGAACGAGACGGTTCTGGTCGGTTTCTCGATGGGCACCGGAGAGGTCGCCCGCTACCTCGCCACGTACGGCTCCGCGCGGGTCGCGAAGGCCGTGTTCCTCGCCTCTCTCGAACCGTTCCTGGAGATCACCGAGGACAACCCCGACGGCGCGGCACCCCGCTCCTTCTTCCAGGGTGTCTCCGACGCCGTCAAGAAGGACCGCTACGACTTCTTCACCAAGTTCTACGACGACTTCTTCAACCTCGACGAGAACCTCGGCACCCGCGTGAGTGAGGGTGCGGTCCGCAACGCGTGGAACGTCGCCGCGGGCTCGGGCGCCATCGCCTCGGCCGCCGCTCCGCTCACCTGGCCCACCGACTTCCGCGCCGACATTCCCCGCATCGACGTCCCCGCGCTGATCGTGCACGGCACCGCCGACCGGACCCTGCCCATCGACGCCACCGGACGGCGCTTCGCCAAGGCCCTGCCCGCGGCCCGGTACGTCGAGATCGACGGCGCGCCGCACGGGCTGATCGCGACCCATGCCGCCGAAGTGAACGAAGCCCTGCTGGCCTTCCTCGGGCAGTGACACCCCTTTTTACCCTGTTAAAGACGACTGGTCTACTTTTAGGAGAATAGCATGAAGGTCCTCATCGTTCTGACCTCGCACGACGAGCTCGGGAACACCGGCCGCAAGACCGGCTTCTGGCTGGAGGAACTGGCCGCGCCCTACTACCGCTTCCACGACGCCGGCTGGGAAATCACCCTCGCCTCGCCGAAGGGCGGCCGGCCGCCGCTGGACCCCAAGAGCAACGAGCCGGACTTCCAGACTGAGCAGACCCGCCGCTTCGAGGCGGACGCGGAGGCGACCGCGGCCCTCGCGGCCACCGCGCGCCTGGACACAGTGCGGGCCGAGGACTTCGACACCGTCTTCTACCCCGGCGGCCACGGACCGCTGTGGGACCTGGCCGAGGACGCCGACTCCGCGCGGCTGATCGAGACCACCCTGCGTTCGGGCAAACCCCTCGCGCTGGTCTGCCACGCCCCCGGCGTGCTGCGCCACACCGTCAACGAGGACGGCACCCCACTCGTCCAGGGCAGGAACGTCACCGGGTTCGCCAACTCGGAGGAAGACGGCGTCGCCCTCACCGACATCGTCCCCTTCCTCGTCGAAGACGAGCTCAAGCGACTCGGCGGCAGCTACTCCAAGACCGGCGACTGGCAGCCGTACGTCGTCGAGGACGGTTTGCTGATCACCGGGCAGAACCCGGCCTCCTCGGGCCCGGCGGCCGACGCCCTCATCCGGCTGGCCGCCGAACGGAGTGACGTCCTAGCCTGACGCACGACTGCCCGGGCCGGACCGGCCACCGTGCCGGTCCGGCCCGAACGTCTGCCCGCTTCCGGTCACGTCCAGGCGCCGGGATCCTGCCGCACCATCGCGTGCGTGGCCAGCGCGGTCACGTCTATCTCCGCGTACGGCCGGATCGGCAGGCTCGTCAGCGCGTCCTCCAGTGCGTCCGCGTCCAGAGTGGACCAGATGCCGACGTTGGCGCGCGTGCCGGGCACTCGCCAGATGTTCCGCAGCACACCCTCGGCGTGCAGCTCGCGCCCCCGGGCCTGTTCCCGTGCGATCAGGTCGGCCCTCTCTTCGCTGGGCAGGTCGTAGGCACGGCTGACGTCGATGCGCACCAGAAAGTCCATTGTGGTCTCCTCGGGTTCGGTCAGCCGACCATACATCGATGTTCGTCGAACATCAAAGGAAGCGGTAGGATCGCGGTATGCCCAACCGGCCGCAGCACCCCGACCTCCGGGACGTCCGGCTCGTCCGGGTGCTTTCGGCGCTCGGAGATCCCGCCCGCCTGCTGATCATGAAGATCCTGGCCGACGGCGGGGAGCACCAGCGCGGTGAGTTCGAGGTGGACGTGGGGCCTTCCACGCTGAGCCACCACATGAAGACGCTGCGCGAGGCGGGGCTGACCCACCACCGGATGGAGGGCACCCGCTGCTTCGTGTCGCTGCGGGAGGACACCCGCCGGCGTTTTTCCGCGGTCTTGGACGGTGTCCTGCGGATCATCACCGCCGAGGAGAACGAGGGCACCCTCTGAGTTTCCAGGATCAGAGCCCGAGGAGCTGGCCGGTGGCGGTGGTGGCGGTGTCGAGCGGGGCGAGGCTGCGGTGGATCTTGGCCATGACGCTGGCGCCGAGCCACATGTCGTAGAGCGCCTGCGCGGTGCCGCGGGGCTCGCCGTCGATCGTGATCGACCCGTCCGCCAGGCCCTCGGCGATCGTGCGCTCCAGGCGGTCGACGATCGCGTCGGTGCCCTCCTTCAACGCCAGCCGCATCGATTCCGACAGGTCGGCGACCTCGGCGCCGAGCTTCACGGCAAGGCACTTGCCCTGGCAGTCGTCGAGGCTCTGCGTTTCCCGCCACTGCTGCCAGTAGGCCGCCAGCCGCTCGGCGGCCGACCGGCCGGGCTGCCTGAGGACGCGGTCCATGTCGGCGATGTACTCGTCGAAGTAGGCCTTCAGGAGCGCTTCGCCGAAGGCGTCCTTGGAGGCGAAGTAGTGGTAGAAGGACCCCTTCGGCACCCCCGCCTCCGCGAGCACCTCGTTGATGCCGACCGCGGAGTAGCCCTTGCGCGCCATGATCCGCTGAGCGACATCGAGAATGCTGCGGCGGGTGTCGACGGTGCGGGCGGTGCGGGCCATGAGGAAAGTCTAGCAAGCGAATAGACTGGTCGTCTCAGGACGTTTTCAAAACTGTCGGTGGGTCCGGGCATGATGCCTCCCATGAACATCCTCAGCGTGTTTGCCCGCGTACTCAGGGTGGTCCTCGGCGTGGTCCTGCCCTGGCCGCGGATGCGGTCGTGGCATGGTGGCCTCGGTTCGCGGCGGAGGTGGGTGGCCGGGCGAGGTTCGCCACCGGACTCCATGGGTCGTCGCGGCCGGGTGCGTGCCGGTGCGCGAGCCTCACCCTGTGGTCGTTCGCGTCGGCGGAAGGCGGTAGTGGATGCGTGAGCTGGAGGAGGTCACCACGCTGCTGCTGCACGCGGCGACGGTGCCCCCGGCCCGGAAGTCCGTGGTGCGGCTGCTGACGACCTCCGGCGAGGAGCGTCTCGTCGCCACGGCGGCCGACCTCGTGCTGGTGGAGGTGGTTGCCCGGCTGCTGCGGCGCGGGTGGCAGCCGTACGACGTGCACCGCATCACGCTCCGGCGCGCGGACGCCCGTGCGGCGGCGCTGGCGGGGGAGGCGGTGGCGGAGGAGGTCTCCCGCCGTCCGGCCGCGACGCTCGATCCGCGCTGGCGTGAGCAGCTCGCGCGCGTCGGTGCCGAGCCGTGGTGGCAGGGCGACCGGCCGCGGTTGACGCAGTGGGCCGAGCGGCACGGCCGGACCTTCACGCAGGCGCTGTCGGACGCGGTCGGGGCGCTGGCGGTGCTCGCGACGTTGCCCGCGCTGCCGGAGTTGCCTCTGCCCGCGGGGTCCCGGGAGGGCGTGGACGAGAAGATGCTGGCGCGGGTGCGGGCGTTGCTGGCGAAGGCGGAGTCGACGCCGTACCCGGAGGAGGCCGAGGCGCTGTCGGCGAAGGCGCAGGAGCTGATGAGCCGGTACTCGTTCGAGCAGGCGCTCGTTCAGCCGCGGGCCACCGGCGCGGCGCGGCGGTTCTGGCTGGACGAGCCGTACCTCGCGGCGAAGGCGTCACTGGTGACGGCGGTGGCGACGGCCAACCGGTGTCGCGCGGTGTCGTACGAGAAGCTGGGTTTCCTCGCGGTGGTGGGGCACGAGGTGGACCTGGACATCGTCGAGCTGCTGGCGACGTCGCTGCTGGTCCAGGCCACCGAGGCGATGCTCGCGGCGGGCAGCCGGGTCGGCAGCGGCGGCCGCTCGCGCACCCGCTCGTTCCGGCACGCGTTCCTCCTGTCGTACGCCACGCGCATCGGCGAACGCCTGCGGGAGGCGGACACCACGGCCACGGCGGAGGTGGCCGACTCCCGGCTGCTCCCGGTCCTGGCGCGGCGCGGCGAGGAGGTGGAGGCGCTGTTCGTCTCGCTCTTTCCCACGGTGGCGCGCAGGACGCACACGGTCAGCAACGGAGAGGGCTGGCACGCCGGCCGAGCCGCCGCGGACCAGGCGAAGCTGACCCTGGAACGGAGGCGCCTCTCGGTGTGAGAACTCCATAACGGACTGTCTCTTGTGGACGGTGACTCGCCGGTCCTGACAGGGGCTGACAGTCCGGTGCCAGTGTCGTGTGCGCGTCGTGCCAGTGGGCGGGGTCAACCTGGGCTTGCTGGACGAAACGAACTCCCAAGGAGCATTCATGCGCACTCCCGTCACGATCATCGGCGCCGGGCTCGGTGGTCTCACCCTGGCCCGCGTGTTGTCCCTGCACGGGTTCCCGGTCACGGTCCACGAGGCGGAGCCGTCGCCGGGCGCGCGGTCGCAGGGCGGGATGCTCGACATCCACGACTACAACGGGCAACTGGCCGTCGAGGCGGCGGGGCTGATGGACGAGTTCCGTTCCCTCGTCCTGGAGGGCCGCCAGGCGATGCGGGTCCTGCAGCCGGACGGGACGGTCGTGCTCGACAAGGCCGACGACGGCACGGGCGGCCGCCCCGAGGTGCAGCGCGGTGACCTGCGGCGGATGCTGCTGGACGCGCTGCCCGCCGGCACCGTCCGGTGGGGCCACAAGGTCAGCGGCGTCCGCGCGCTCGGCGAGGGGCGCCACGAGGTGAGCTTCGCCGACGGCGGTACCGTGGTCACGGACCTGCTGGTGGGCGCGGACGGCGCGTGGTCACGGGTCCGGCCGGTGGTCACCGACGCCGTCCCCGAGTACGCCGGGACCGCGTCGATCGAGGTCTACCTGTTCGACGCCGACACCCGGCACCCGGTCCAGGCGAAGGTGGTCGGCGGGGGAACGCTGATGGTTCTCGCGTCGGGCAAGCACATCGGCGCGCACCGGGAAAGCGGCGGCACTTTGCACACCTATGTGGAGCTCACCAAGCCGCTGGAGTGGTACGAGAGCATCGACTTCGCCGATCCCGCCGCGGCGGCCGAGCGGATCGCGGGGGAGTTCGAGGGCTGGGCGCCGGAGCTCACCGCGTTGATCACCGACGGCGACACCGGGCCGGTCCTGCGCCCGCACTACGCGCTGCCGACCCAGCTGCGCTGGGACCGGGTGCCGGGGGTGACGCTGATCGGCGACGCCGCACACCTGTCGCCGCCGGACGGTGAAGGCGCCAACCTGGCCATGCTGGACGGCGCCGACCTCGGCAAGGCCCTCGCCGCGCATCCCGGCGACGTCGAGGCCGCCCTCGCCGAGCACGAGCAGTCGATGTTCACCCGCAAGGAAACCCCCGTCGACGAGGACTTCCTCCTGGAAAGCCTGTTCGGCGACAACGTGCCGGAGGGCGTGCTCGACCTGCTCGCCACCAGGAACGAACGAACCGCCTGAGCCCGGGCGGGGGCGCCGCCCAGCGGTGCCCCCGCTCCGCGTCTCGGCGGCTGTCTCGGATCAGCGGCCCGGTCTGGCGCCACGTGCCGCAACCGGTCCACGGCGACAAGTTCCGATCAGCCCAAGGACCAGGCGCTACGTGGCCCCGGACCGGCGTGGCGACCGCTCGGATCAGCCGCAGACAGACCGCTGCGGGCCGCCCACCGGCCCTCGGGGACTGTCTCGGATCAGTGGCTCCGGACTGGACACCACGTTCCGCCGACCGGTCCTCGGCGGCTGTCTCGGATCAGCCGGGGACCGGCCACTACGTGCCCCCGGCGATCCGTGGCGGCTGCTCGGCTCAGCCGCGATGGACCGGCGCCGCGAGCCGCCGATCGGTCCTCGGCGGCTGACTCGGATCAGCCGGGGATCGGGCGCCACGTGCCCCGGCTCCGGTCCTCGCGGCTGCTCGGCTCAGCCGCCATGGACCGGTGCCGCGAGCCGCCGATCGGTTCTCGGCGACCGCTTGGATCAGCCAGGGACTCGGCGCCACGTGCCCCCGCTCCGGTCCTCGCGACTGCTCGGATCAGCCACAGACAGACCGCCGCTCACCGCTCATCCCCGGAACCAGCCCGACGGGCGTGGGCGCAGGTTCTGGTAGATGTGCTTCGCCTCCTGGTACTCGCCCAGGCCGGTCTGGCCCAGCTCCCGGCCGAAGCCCGACTGCTTGAAGCCGCCCCACTCGGCCTGCGGGAGGTACGGGTGGTAGTCGTTGATCCACACCGTGCCGTGCCGCAGGCGGTTCGCGACCCGTTGCGCGCGCGAGGCGTCCGAAGTGAACACCGCACCTGCCAGGCCGTAGTGCGTGTCGTTGGCGATGCGGACCGCGTCGTTCTCGTCGGTGAAGGTCTCGACCGTCAGGACCGGCCCGAACGACTCCTCCGTGACGGCGAAACCGCCCTGCCGGACGTCGTCGAGGACGGTCGGCAGGTAGTAGAACCCGCCCGCGAGCCTCGGGTCCTCGGCGCGGCGGCCGCCGGTCCGCAGCACCGCGCCCTCCGCGACCGCGCGCTCCACGTACTGCTCCACCTTCGCCAGGTGCGCCGCCGAGATCAACGGGCCCGTCTCCGCGTCCGGGTCGAACGGCCCGCCCAGGCGGATCCGCTCCGCCCGCCGCACCACCTCGTCCACCAGCCGGTCGTGCAGCTCCTCCTGCACGATCAGCCGCGCGCCCGCCGAGCACACCTGGCCCGAGTGCAGGAACACCGCCGTCAGCGCGTAGTCCACCGCCGTCTCGAAGTCCGCGTCCGCGAAAACCACGTTCGGGTTCTTGCCGCCCAGCTCCAGCGCCACCTTCTTGACCGTCGCCGCCGCGCTCGCCGCGATCCGGCGGCCCGTCGCCGGCCCGCCGGTGAACGACACCAGGTCCACGTCCACGTGCTCGGCCAGCGGCGCCCCCACCGCGGGTCCGGCCCCCAGCACCAGGTTCGCCACCCCCGCGGGCAATCCCGCTTCGGTCAGCGTGCGCATCAGCAGGATCGCCGTGTGCGGGGTCAGCTCGCTGGGCTTGAGCACGAAGGTGTTGCCCGCCGCCAGCGCGGGCGCCACCTTCCAGGCCGTCTGCAGCAGCGGGTAGTTCCACGGCGTGATCAGCCCGCACACCCCGACCGGCTCGTACACGATCCGGCTCAGGACGTCGCTCCCGGCGTCCACCACGCGCCCCGCCCGCTGCCCGGCCAGCTTGCCGAAGTACCGGAAGCACGCGGCGACGTCCGCCAGGTCGTACTCGCTCTCCACCAGGCGTTTCCCGGTGTCGAGCGACTCCGCGCGGGCGTAGGCGTCCCGGTCCCGCTCGACGAGATCCGCCACGCGCAGCAACAGGTCCCCACGCGTGGCGGCCGGTGTGGACGGCCACCCTCCCGCGTCGAAGGCCCGGCGCGCGGCGGCGATGGCGGCCTCGGTGTCCTCCCGGGTGCCTTCGTCGACGGTCCCGGTCAGCGAGCCGTCGGCGGGACAACGGATCTCGCGCGACCCGCCGGCGTGAGCCGCGACCCACTCGCCGTCGATGAAGAAGTCCGGCATCGGCCCTCCCGTTCGCGTCTTGACCGGTTCGGAAGCCTACGTGTGCCGGACGGCTGGCGGTTCCCGCCGTCCGCTCACCGACCGTGAGCACCCGGGGCGAGTAGGGTGCACGACCAAGTGAGAGTTGACTCACGGACGGACCAGCCTCGTCGCAGGTGAGGACGTCAGGCGGGGCGCGGCGCGCGGCAGGGGTTTCCTTCCTCCGTAGACTGGGCGGACGGTCGCAGGATCGATCAGGTGAGGTGGAAAGTGACGTTGCTGGAGTCTGTGCACGGACCGGCCGACCTCAAGCGCATGGGGCAGGGCCAGTTGGAGCAGCTGGCGGGCGAGATCCGCGACTTCCTCATCGACCGGGTGCGGCGCTCAGGCGGTCATCTGGGGCCGAACCTGGGCGTGGTCGAGCTGACGATGGCGCTGCACCGGGTGTTCGACTCGCCCCGGGACGCGATCGTGTTCGACGTCGGCCACCAGAGCTACGTGCACAAGATCGTCACCGGCAGGCAGGCCGGGTTCGACCTGCTCCGGCAGACCGGCGGCGTCGCGGGCTACCCGATCCGCTCCGAGAGCGAGCACGACTTCGTCGAGAACAGCCACGCCTCCACCGCATTGTCCTATGTGGACGGTTTGTCCAAGGCGTTCGAACTGGCCGGTGGCGGACGGCACACCGTCGCCGTGGTCGGTGACGGTGCGCTGACCGGCGGCATGTGCTGGGAGGCGCTGAACAACATCGCCGCCGAGCCCGGCAGGCCCGTCGTCATCGTGGTCAACGACAACGGCCGCTCCTACTCGCCGACGATCGGCGGTTTCGCCGAGCACCTGGCGTCGCTGCGCCTGCAGCCGGGCTATGAGCGGATGCTCGACGGCGGCAAGGAGCTGCTGCTGCACACGCCGGTGGTGGGCCGCCCGATCTACGCCGCGCTGCACGCCGCGAAGGCCGGCATCAAGGACGCGCTCAGCCCGCAGATGATGTTCTCCGACCTGGGCCTGAAGTACCTGGGGCCGGTGGACGGGCACGACCTCGTGGCGCTGGAGAAGGCGTTGCAGGCGGCGAAGGCGTTCGGCGGCCCGGTCGTCGTGCACGCGGTCACCGAGAAGGGGCACGGCTACCCGCCCGCGGTGAACCACGAGGCCGACCAGATGCACCAGACCGACCCGATCGACCCGGAGACCGGACTGCCGAAGCCGAAGGGGCGCAGCTGGACGTCGGTGTTCGCCGACGAGCTGCTGAAGATCGGCGGCGAGCGCGAGGACGTGGTGGCGATCACCGCGGCGATGCTGCGTTCCACCGGGCTGGACAAGTTCGCCGAGAGCTATCCCGACCGCTGGTACGACGTCGGGATCGCCGAGCAGCACGCGGTCACGTCCGCGGCGGGGCTCGCGATGGGCGGGCTGCACCCCGTGGTGGCGGTGTACTCGACGTTCCTCAACCGCGCGTTCGACCAGCTGCTGATGGACGTGGCGCTGCACCGGCAGCCGGTCACGCTGGTGCTCGACCGCGCCGGGATCACCGGTCCGGACGGGCCGAGCCACCACGGCATGTGGGACCTGTCGCTGCTGGGCATGGTGCCCGGCATCCGGGTCGCCGCGCCGCGGGACGCGCAGACGCTGCGCGAGGAGCTGCGCGAGGCGGTCGCGGTGTCCGACGGGCCGACCGCGCTGCGGTTCTCGAAGGGCAGCGTCGTGGAGTCGGTGCCCGCCGTCGAGCGGCGGGGCACGGTCGACGTGCTGCGCAAGCCCGAGGACGGCGCCGACGTGCTGCTGGTGGCCGTCGGGGCGTTCGCGCCGCTGGGGCTGCGGGCGGCGGAGCGGCTGGCCGACCAGGGCATCGGCGTGACGGTCGTGGACCCGCGGTGGGTCGTGCCGGTGCCGCAGGAGCTGGTGGGGCTGGCGAAGGCGCACCGGCTCGTGGTGACGGTCGAGGACAGCGGCCGGCACGGTGGTTTCGGCTCCGCGCTGGCGGCCGTCCTGCGTGACGCGGAGTGCGACGTGCCGTTGCGGGACCTGGCGGTGCCGCAGCAGTTCCACGAGCACGGTTCGCGCGAGGAGGTGCTCGCGCGGGTGGGCCTGACGGCGCAGGACGTGGCGCGCCGGGTGACCGAGTGGGCGGCGAACCTGGTGCCGGACCCGCAGCCGGAACCGGCGGAGTAGAGCCGACGGGGCGCCCTCGCGACGAGGGCGCCCCGTTTTCATGCTCAGCTTCCGATGCCGTCCAGTTCCTTCAAATCCTCCTCGGAAAGGGAAAGTCCCGCGCCGGCGATGTTCTCGCGCAGGTGCGCTCTCGACGACGTGCCGGGGATGAGCAGGATGTTCGGCGAGCGCCGCAACAGCCAGGCCAGCGCGACGGACATCGGCGCCGCCTCCAGCCGGGTGGCGACCGCCGAGAGCGTCTCGGACTGCAGCGGCGAGAAGCCGCCCAGCGGGAAGAACGGCACGAAGGCGATGTCCTCGGCGGCGAGCCGGTCGATGAGGTCGTCGTCGTGGCGGTACGCGAGGTTGTACCCGTTCTGCACGCACACGATCGACGTCATGCCCTGCGCCTCGGTGACCTGCTCGGCCGTCACGTTGCTGACCCCGAGGTGCCGGATCAGGCCCTCCTGCTGGAGTTCGATGAGCGTCCCGAGGGCCTCGGCGAGCGAACCGGGCTGGGGACCGGTGGCATCACCCATCCGCAGGTTGACGAGGTCGAGCGTCTCCACGCCGAGTGTCCGCAGGTTCTCCTCGACCTGCTTGCGCAGATCTCCGGGCCGCCGCGCGGTGGGCCAGCCGCCTCGCGCGTCCCGGTTCGCCCCGACCTTGGTGGCGATGAACAACGACTCCGGATAGGGGTGCAGCGCCTCGCGGATCAGTTCGTTCGTCACCCGCGGCCCGTAGGCGCCGCTGGTGTCGATGTGGGTGATGCCGGCCTCGACCGCCTCGCGCAGCACGGCCAGGGCGCCGTCGTGGTTGGCGGGCGGTCCCATGACCCCGGGACCGGCCAGTTGCATGGCGCCGTAGCCGAACCGGGTGACGGTCGAGTCGCCCAGCAGCCAGGTGCCGCCGGGAAGTGTCGCGGACAATGTGGTGCCTTTCGTTCTTCGCCGGGGCTGGCGCCGCCGGCCTTCGGGGACCAGTATTGGAGCGGAACTTCCCGCTGGGAAGTAGGCACCTTGAAGTGCGTAACCCACCTATAGGAGAGCAGGAATGGCGACGACGAAGGCGGTCCAGCGGGCGCAGGCGAAGGTGGAGTACGACGCGTTCCTGGCGGTGTGCCCCAGCCGTCAGCTGCTCGACCGGATCTCGGACAAGTGGGTCGTGCTGATCCTGTGCGCACTGGCCGGTGACACGGCCGCGGAGCCCGGCGCGGGGGACGGCCCGAAGGCGATGCGGTACTCCGAACTGTCCCGCCGGCTGGCCGGCGTGAGCCAGAAGATGCTGACCCAGACCCTGCGATCGCTCGAACGCGACGGCCTGCTCACCCGCACGGTCACTCCCACCGTGCCCGTCACCGTCTCCTACGAGCTGACCGATCTCGGCCTGTCCCTGCACCAGGTGACACGCGGTCTCCGGCACTGGGCACAGGCGAACATGGGGCAGGTGCTCGCCAACCGCGAGCAGCACGACGCCCGGACCCCCTGACGCGAAAAGAGCGGGCAGGCCCGGAAAGGACCTGCCCGCTCCAACTGAGAAAGCGCTTACTCGACCACGGCGATGTCCCCGTCGTCGAAGTGGATCGTCTGCCGCAGCCTGCCGCCGAGGGCCAGCGCGTACCGCGAAAGCGCTTCCCGCTCGGCGATCGACCCGCGTTCGATCTCGTAGACGTGGCTCTGCGAAACTCCCATCTTCTCGGCGAGGTGGTGCTGGGTCAGGCCGCGGCCGCGGCGGATCTCCGCGAGCCGGTGGCCGCGCACGGCATCGAGAACGTCCTCGGGCGCGGGCAGTGGCCCGGTGTCGGTGTCGGCCACCTCAGACTCCCTGGCCCACGGTCAGCCACTCCTCCTCGGAGAACACGGCCTCGCTCAGCTCCATGCCCTCCGGCTCGGCGACCGGCGTGTACTCCGGCACCGGCAGGCGCCGTTCGAGCTCCGCGGTCCAGTGCAGCATCGCGCGCGGCTTGTCCCAGCTCGCCGCGCCGACCAGCTGGCCGCCGCGCACGAACCCGGTCACACCGTCGTCGAGCTGCACCGTGTCCTCGCCGAGCGCGGGCATCCCGGCCATCTGCAGCCGGTGCTCGTAGATGCTCGACCAGGCGCGCGGCAGCGGGGTGAACGGCTTGGCCAACCGCCGTCCCGCCATCAGGTTCTCCGCCGCGGCCCGCGCGGACTCCACCGCGTTGATCCAGTGCTCGACGCGCCGGGGCGTCTCGTCGAACCGCAGGTTCGGCCAGCGCGCGACGTCCCCGGCCACCACGACGTCCTCGGCGCCCTCGGCGAACAGCGTCGCGTCGCACAGCACGCCGTCGGAGATGTCGAGCCCCGAACCACGCAGCCAGTCCACCGCGGGCACACTGCCGATCGACAGCACCACGCAGCTGGCCACGACGAGCTGGTTGTTGGTCAGGTGCAGCCCGAACGCGTCCTTGGTGCTGATCCAGTGCCGCACCTCGGAGTTCATCGCCAGTCCCGCGCGGTGCTTCTCGTGCGTCTCGGCCACGGCCTGCGCGACGCGCGGGCCGAACCGGTACAGCGGCGCCTTCGCGTGCCCGACGAGCGTGACGTCCCGGCCGAGCGTGCGCATGCTGGCCGCGAACTCGCAGCCGATCAGCCCGCTGCCGATCACCACGGCGGGCTTGCTGCTGGCGGTCAGCGCGCGGCGCAGCGAGATCGCGTCCTCGACCGTGCGCAGCACCCGCACCCGCGGGTCGTGCCGCGGCGCGCCGGGCAGGTGCCGGGGCACCACGCCGGTCGCGATGATCAGCCCGTCGTACCAGAGCTCCTCCTTGCCGGGCAGGTGCACGACGCGCTGGCTGGTGTCCAGGTGCGTCGCGCGGGTGCCGAGCCGCCAGTGCGCGTCCAGCTCGATGTAGGGCTTGAGATCCGCGTCGATCGGCCGGATCTGCCCGGTCACCAGCTGCTTGGACACCATCGGCCGGTGGTACGGCCGCCGCCGCTCGTCGCCGACGATGATGACCTCGCCGTCGAACCCCAGCTCGCGCAGCCGTTCGGCCGCGCGCAGGCCGGCGACCCCGCCGCCGACGATGACGATTCTGTCTCCATCACTCATCTTGCATCCCTCTCAGGACGATGGCCTGCATCGGGCAACAGCGGGCCGCCGCGGCGGCCTGCTCGAAGTCCTCCTCCTGGAGCTGGCGCCGGTAGCGCAGCCTGCCGTCCCGGTCGAGCTGGAACAGGGCGGGCGCCTCCCACACGCAGATCCCGAAGACCTCGCACCGGTCGTTGTCCACGCTGATCCGCGGTCCGCGGAAGCGGTCGAGCGTCTTCAAATGAGCTCCTCGACGAGTCCGACGCGCTCGAGCGCGCGCGAGGGCAGGAACCGCAGGACCGACAGCGTGAGCGTCGGGACCAGCAGCGTGATGCCGGCGAGCCACAGCACCGCCAGGTGGCCGTTGGCGATCGCCCCGAAGAACGAGTGGATCGCCAGCAGCGGGATCGCCAGGTACGCCAGGCGGTGCAGCCACAGCCAGCGGCGGTAGGCGATGAACCGGTGCGTGCTCGCGGTGATCGCGATGGCGATCATCAGCTCCAGCCCGATGATCCCGAGCGCGTGCCGGGCGAGGCCGCCGGGCAGGAACGGGACGGTCAGCTGCACCACCGAGAACGCGCCGACGGACAGGAAGTAGAACGCCGCGGCATGCACGACGCCGAACGCGAGCGTGAGCGTCGCCAGCACCATGTGGCTGCCGCGCAACGCTTTGCGGCCGGTGATGTTGCGGACCCACCCGGTGGCGGTGAGCACGCCCCAGCACAGCGTGAGGCACATGAACACGTACGCGATCCGCGCCGACAGCTGCGCGACGCTGCGCAGCCCGGCGTCGGTGGTCGCCTGGGCCAGAACGGCTGTCGTCATCTCGTCCGCTCCTCAGGCCGCCGGCTGTTTCGCACGCTCAGCAGAGCGGTTGGCTGCATGGTCGTCTCCTGATCGATGTCTTCTTCTCGCGGAGCTGCGGATGAACCACAGCAGGAGCAGCGTCGCTCCGCACACCAGCAGGCCGAGCACCACGCTGGTGAGGACGTCCATGGACCCGAGGTTCAGCGCCGTCGCCGCGGACGTCGAAGCCGTGGAGCCGAGTGCCGGTTGCGGCAGCGCGTCGTAGTCGACGAGCCCGGTGCTCTCCAGGAGCGTGATGTGCCGCAGCACCACCTGGTTCGCGGTCGCGGCGAACGCGCGGATCTCGTCGTTTCGGGTGCCCGCACGGACGCCGGCGATCACCGAGAAGATGACGCCGTGCGCGGCACGCAGCCGGTTGGCGAACACCCGCTCGAACTGCGACGACGACGTGGCGCCGCGCATTTCGGCGAGCCAGCTCTGCTGGTCGGCGGTCGGCTGGTCGGGCAGGGTCAGCCGGTACTTCGCGGCGAGGTCGCGCACCGCGACGTCGAGCCTGCCGTGGTCGACCATGAGCGTCTCGCCGACTTGGCGCACGTGCGGCGTTTCCGCGCGCACGCGGGCCATGTCGCCCGCGGGCATCTCCCACAGACCCGCCTGGCGCACCCGGTTCAGGAGGTCCTTCTCCGGATCGGTGAGCGTCACGGTCTGTGCCGAGGCGATCGCGGGTGCCGCCATCTGGCTCAGCACCAGTACGACCAGCAATACCAGCAGGCGGCGGAGTTTCCGGTCAGAGTCCGAACGCATCGGACCGCCCGGGATCGGCCGCAGTCTGGACTTTTCCGCCCTGCGGCGTGACGGGGAACCACACGCCACCCATGCCCTGGCCCGCGGTCTCGCCGGGCATCTGGTCCTTGGTGTAGCGGTAGAGCGGCCACCCGTTCAACGTCGCCTGGTCGGTGCCGTCGTCCCTGGTCAAGGTGCCGACCAGAGACTGGTCCAGACCTGTGATGTGCTGCGTGGCGCTGGCGGGGACCGGCTTCCACTGCTGCGCGCACGTGCCGGTGCACGTGGACTTCGAGGGGTTGGTGGTGTCGCGGTCGTAGCGGTAGACGACGTAGCCACCGCCGTCGACGACGACGGGACCGAGGTCGAACGCGCGCACGGCGGTGAGGGCGGGACCGGTGTCGGTGGTGCCCATGGTCGCCATGCCGTTCTGACCTGCGGCGGAGGAGTACGAGCTGGGCACGTCACAGCCCGTGGTGACCGCGAACACGGCCAGTCCGGCCGCGGCGAGCGGTATCGCCGATCGGGGTTTTCTGTGCATCACTGAGCGGAACTTCCTTCCCTGTCGGGGGCCAGGGCGTGCGCCGACGCAGGTGAAACACCTGCGTACGGGCGCGTTGGATCCACTATGGACGAATGAGTCCACAGTGGAGTGAAAGCGCTGTCGGGGGTCAGCGCTGCGGGGCCTTCGCCGGGGGATACGGCGGGTGGGCGGAAGCGGTTCAAAAGAACATGAACGAATTTTTTGGTACTGGACTACTGCCCGGTTCACCGTAAAGATGTCGCCCGTGGGACGCCACAGCCGATCTTTGAGAGCCGTCGTCGAGCCGGAGCCCGACCACGGCCCCGACGACCTTGCCGCCGCTCTGTACCAGGAGTTCGGACGGCCGCTGCTGGCGTTCGTCCTGACCCTGACCGCGGGCGACCGCCAGTGGGCCGAGGACGTCGTGCAGGAGACGCTGATCCGCGCCTGGCGCAACGCCGACAAGCTCGACCGCGAGCCGGAGATGCTGCGCGCGTGGCTGTACACCGTCGCGCGCCGCATCGTCATCGACGGCTGGCGCAGCAGGCAGGCGCGCCCGCAGGAGGTCGAGGAGGCGGACGCCGACACCATCGGCGTGCCCGACGAGTCGGACCGGACGCTCGCGGCGATGGTCGTCTACGACGCACTGCGCAGCCTCACCCCGGAACAGCGGGAAGCCGTGCTGCAGACGTACATCCGTGACCGAACCGTGAACGAGGTCGCGGCCGCCCTCGGCATTCCCCCCGGTACGGTCAAGTCCCGGATCTACCACGCGGTACGCGCGCTGCGGCGGGCCTTACGAGATCGGGGGTGACGCGCGGTGGGAGGGGTAGCGCACACCGACATCGCCGCCTACGTCCTCGGGGTCCTCGACGAAACCGAGAGCGCGGTCTTCGAGGCCCACCTGCTCGACTGCCCGCACTGCCAGCTCGACCTGCTGGAGTTCTCCGACCTGCCGGAAATCCTCGCCGAGGTCGCCAAGTACTGGCCTGATCCGCCGATCCCGCAGCCGCGCCCGCTGGGCGGGATGTTCGACGAGCTCGCCCGGCAGCGCCGGCGCCGCCGCCTCCTGACCCGGATCGCCACGGTGGCCGCGGTGCTGCTGATTCTCGCCGGCCCGCTCATCACCATCGCGCTGCTGCCCTCCGGCTCCGCTCCCACGGCGGCCCCGGCGCCCGTCGCGGCGAGCACGCCGGTGTCGAGCGCGCCGGGCACCGCCAGCATGTTCGCGGGCGGGGAGACCGGGAAGTCGTTGCAGGCGCAGGTGATCGTGCAGCCGACCGCGTGGGGTTCCAACGTCGACCTCGTGCTCGGTGGCGCCACCGGGCCGAAGACCTGTCTCCTGGTCGCCGTGCCGTGGGCCGGGGCCGAGCAGATCGTCTCCAGCTGGACCGTGCCGGGCGCGGGCGCACCCGACCCGCTGCGCATCTCGGGCGGCACCGGACTCGCCCCGGCGGAGATCGCCCGCTTCGAGATCCGCACTCCGGACGGCGAGCTGCTCGCCACCATCCCTCGCTGACCAGGGATTATCACGCCGGAATAACGGCCAGGTCGCGTTTTGAACTACCTGAGCCTCGCGTCCGTATACCTCTGTGACGGGCCTCGGGGGCCTTCTCCGTCACCAACCATTTCCACTGTTGCCCTGGGAGCTGCCCCTGCGCGCGCCCCGGGGTGAAGACCCGAACGAGGTGAGTTGTTCATGGCCCGCACCGAAGGCCGACATCGCGTCAGCCGCCGGACGAAGATCGCGACCGGAGTCGTCGGTCTCGCCCTCGCGGCGAGCGGCGTCGTCGTCGCGACCACGGCAGGCGAACCCGGCACCGCCAGTGCCGACGCGGTCGACAAGGCGTTCTTCGTCGACATCAACACCGTGGCGGCGAACGTCAAGACCCCCAAACCCCAGCGAGGCGCGTCCACCGGCACGTTCACGGTGAACTGCGGAAAGAACGAGAACGGGCACTTCAACCCCGACAACTTCATCGCGCAGCCCGGCATCCACAACGGAGCCCAGCACCTGCACGACTACGTCGGCAACCTCACCACCAACGCCGACTCGAACAACAAGAGCCTGCTGGCCGGTGGCACCACCTGCAAGAACGGCGACCAGTCCGCGTACTTCTGGCCGGTCGTGCGCATCGACACCGGGGACGAGGAGGAGACCACCGAGTCCCAGGCCGCGGCCGCCGACACGAGCGCGGAGGCCCAGAGCGACCAGGACGCGGAGGACGCGGCGACCCCGCGCACCGACTGCCCGGACGTGGCCAGCCAGCTCGACACCGTGCCCGACCAGGCGATGGCCACCGTCGACACCGAGCTGGGCAACCTCGACCAGCAGGCGGCCGCGGCCGACCAGCAGCTCGCGACTGCGCCGGACGAGGCCGCCGAGCAGCAGGTGCTCCAGCCGCTCAAGGCACAGCGCCAGGCCAGCATCGACAAGATCAAGCAGGCCACCGGGCAGCAGCTCGGCCAGGGCCAGGACCTCGCCACCTGCGGCGTGAAGGACGCCACCAGCGCCGGCATCGACAACGGCGACCAGAACAGCGACAACGCCGCCACCCTCGCCGCGGCGGACAACCAGCGCAAGCGCGGCTGGGGCGGCAAGCACGGTGGCGGCGGCAAGCCCACCACCACGACGACGACCGCGCCGACCTCGTCGAGCGCGGCGGCCAGCAGCAGTGCGGCGGCCACCAGCAGCAGTAGCGCGGCGGCCAGCAGCAGCGCGAGCGAGCTGCCCGGCCCCGAGGGCGACAACAACGAGGTCGCCGGCAACGACGGCGTGATCCAGCGCCCCGCCACGGTTTCGCTCACCTTCCGCGGCAGCCCGGTGACCAGGGTCAGGGCGATGCCGAGGTTCCTGCGCGTGCTCACCGGTGACGCCAAGGAGGACGCCAACGGCCCGACCAACGCGCGGGCAGCGTGGACGTGCACCGGCATGGAGGACCGGATCCTCGACAAGTACCCGGTCTGCCCCGAGGGCAGCAAGGTCGAGCGGATCCACGACTTCCCGAGCTGCTGGGACGGCAAGAACATCGACAGCGCCAACCATCGCACGCACATCGTGTTCCCCGACGCGAACGGGCGCTGCCAGAAGGGGTTCGTGGCGGTGCCGCAGCTGCGGGTCACGCTGACCTACGACATCCCGCACGACGTCCAGGTCGCCGGACAGTACAAAGTGGACTCCTTCCCCGAGGAGCACCACAACCCGCTGTCCGACCACGACGACTTCGCCAACGTGATGTCGCAGCGGATCATGTGGCGCGTCGTGAACTGCATCAACACCGGGCGCACCTG
Organism: Amycolatopsis bartoniae; assembly: GCF_014191255.1. Lineage (GTDB taxonomy): Bacteria > Actinomycetota > Actinomycetes > Mycobacteriales > Pseudonocardiaceae > Amycolatopsis_E > Amycolatopsis_E bartoniae. Next base: position 172,791 of record NZ_JACHWH010000009.1, on the reverse strand, counting down.
CAACGAGTGACACGGGGAAGTCCGGCGCGGTCCGGGAAACAGCCGGAAAACGGCTGAACCGGACCGCGCCGGGAACCGTGTGCTGAGTGGAAAACCCGCCCAGCTAAGGAGAATCACCCATGTCCGCGCGCCTCGTCCTCTCGGTCACGGCCGTCGCCGGCCTCGGCCTCCTCGGTGCCTGCAGCGCCACCACCGGCGCGAGCCCGGCCCCCACGCCCGCCCCGACCCCGGTCGCCGTGCAGCGCCAGGCGGTGGCGGTGCAGGCCAAGCTGGTCGCCGCCGACGTGGCCGGACTCGGGCAGGTGCTCACCGACCAGGACGGGCACACGCTCTACCGGTTCGAAAAGGACACGGCGAACCCGCCGGCGTCCACCTGCGAAGGGACCTGCGCCACCGCGTGGCCGCCGGTGCTGGCCACCGGCACGGTCGACGTCGAAGGCGTCGACCCGAAGCTCGTCGGCACGCTGACCCGCGGCGACGGCAGCACCCAGGTCACGGTCAACGGCTGGCCGGTCTACCGCTACGCCAAGGACACCGCGGCGGGCCAGGCGAACGGCCAGGACGTCGGCGACACCTGGCACGCGGTCACCCCGACCGGCGGCAAGGCCACCACGCAGGAACAGCAGACCGCGATCAACACCACGAACATCCCCGGGCTGGACACGGTGCTCACCGACCAGAACGGCAGAACGCTCTACCTCTACACCAAGGACAGCAAGAAACCGTCGAAGTCCACCTGCGACGGTGCGTGCGCGACCGCGTGGCCGCCACTGCTCGCACAAGGTGACGTGCAGGTCAACGGCGTCGACCCGAAGCTCGTCGGCAAGGTCACCCGCGGCGACGGCACCGTGCAGGTGACCATCGGCGGCTGGCCGGTCTACCGCTACGCCAAGGACACCGCGGCGGGGCAGGCGAACGGGCACGCCGTGAACGGCGTCTGGTTCGAGCTCGAGCAGAACGGCTGCAAGGTCGCCGACGGCAAGAAACCACTGACCACCACCGGCTCGCCCTCGAGTACCGCGCCCGCCGCGGACCCGGGCGGCTCGAGCTACTGAGACAACGAGGAGTGACCGGATGCCGGCTCTGTGGGCCCGCAAACGAGCGGCGGTCGCCGACGAGGCACTGATCCGATCGCTCTACGAGGAGCACGGGCGGGCGCTGCTCGCCTACGCGACCCGGCTGACGAACGACCGGGCCGCCGCCGAGGACGTCGTCCAGGAGACCCTGGTGCGCGCGTGGCGGCACCCCGACTCGCTCGTCAACGGCAAGGGTTCGGTGCGCGGCTGGCTGCTGACGGTGACCCGCAACATCATCACCGACCGCTACCGCGCCAAGTCCGCCCGGCCCGCCGAGGTGGCCGAAACCCCGGTCACCACGGCCGTACAGGCCGACCACGCCGACTCGGTCGTGAACTCCATGGTCGTGCTCGACGCTCTGGAGCGGTTGTCGCCGGAGCACCGGGACGTGCTGACCGAGATCTACTTCCGCGGCCGCAGCGTCGCCGAAGCGGCGGAGACCCTCGGGGTGCCGCCGGGAACGGTCAAATCCAGGTCTTACTACGCGCTCAGGGCGATGCGGCAGACTTTCGGCGGTAGCCGTCAGGTCGCGATACCGGAGGTCACCGGATGACGAGTCCGGAGCACGAGTCCCGTGCACTGGGCGCCTACGTGCTCGGCGCACTGGACGGGCAGGAGAGGCGTGCGATGGAGCAGCACCTGGCTTCGTGCCGGCGCTGCCAGGCGGAACTGGCGGAACTGCGGATGACCCGGGCCGCGCTGGACGGACTGCCGCCCGAGGCGGTGCTGGACGGCCCGCCCGACGGCGGGGACCTGCTGCTGCAGCGCGCGCTGCACCGGATCCGGCGGGAGAGCGGGGCGCAGGTGCGCCGGCGGCGGACGGTCGCGGGAGTCGCCGCGGTCGCGGTCGCCGTGGCGCTCGCGGGCGGCGGGGTCGCCGTCGGCCGCGTCACCGCGGGTTCCGCGCAGGCCGCGCCCGCGGGCACGAAGACGGCGTCGGCCACCGACACCGGGACGGGTGCGACGATGACGGTCTCCGTGCAGCCCGCCGCGGGGTGGGTCCGGCTCGACGCCTCCGTCGCCGGAATCCCGCGGGGGCAGAAGTGCCGCCTGTTCGTGGTCGGCCGCGACGGCACCCGCGAAGAGGCGGGCAGCTGGCTGGTGTCGGAGTCAGGGGAGCACGACGGCACGAAGCTGTCCGGCGCCGCGCTCGTCGCCCCCGCCGACGTGGCGAGCGTCGAGGTGGAGAACTTCGCGGGGCAGCGCTACGTCACGGTCGGCCTGTGAGGACCGCACAGACATCTCTCAGGTATCTGTGGCACGGTGGTTGACGTGCGAGTTCTGGTAGTCGAGGACGAAGAGCCGCTCGCGGACGCGATCGCCCGCGGGCTGCGCCGCGAGGGCATGGCCGTCGACGTCGCGCTCAACGGCGACGACGGGCACGAGAAGGCAAGCATCACCCGCTACGACGTGGTGCTGCTCGACCGCGACCTGCCCGGCATGTCCGGCGACGAGCTGTGCAAGGAGATCGTCGCCTCCGGCGAGCTGACCAGGGTCCTCATGCTCACCGCCAGCGGCACGGTGTCCGACCGGGTCGAGGGCCTGTCCCTCGGCGCCGACGACTACCTGGCCAAGCCGTTCGCCTTCCCCGAGCTGGTCGCGCGCGTGCGCGCGCTGGGCCGCCGGGCCACGCCCGCCGCGCCCCCGCTGCTCACGGCGGGTGACGTGGAGCTCGACCCGGCGCGCCGCACCGTGCGCCGCTCGGGCGGCCCGGTCGAGCTGACCCGCAAGGAGTTCGGCGTGCTCGAGGTGCTGATGGCGGCCAAGGGTGCCGTGGTCAGCAGCGAGGAGCTGCTGGAGCGGGTGTGGGACGAGAACGCCGACCCGTTCACCACCACCGTGCGCGTGACGGTGATGACCCTGCGCAAGAAGCTGGGGGAGCCTGGCATCATCGAGACCGTGGTGGGATCGGGATACCGGGTGCCGGACGCCGGTTCGACGAAGGGGTGAGCCCGCGCGGCGCCCTGCCGCCGGTGAACAGCCTGCGGGCGCGCATCACGCTGCTCGCGACGGGGCTGGCCGCCGGCGTGAGCCTTGTGCTGCTCTGGCTCGCGTGGACGCTGGTCGGCGACGCCGTCGCGGCCGTGCCCGAGCTGCCGCCGGGCACCGCGGTGCGGGTCGACGGCGTGGACGTGGACGCGTCGGCGCTGGCCGCGCACATGCGTGACCACGCGCGCGACAAGGTGCTGTTGTTCGGTTCCATCGCGTTCCTGTGCGTCGTCGCGGCCACCGCGATCCTCGCCTGGACCTTCACCTCGCGCGTGCTGCGGCCGCTGCGGGAGATCACCGGCACCGCGCAGCGGCTGTCCATCGAGTCCCTCGGCGAGCGCATCGGCGAGGTCGACTCGAAGGGCGAGCTGGCCGAGCTGGCGCACACGTTCGACGCGATGCTCGACCGGCTGCAGGCGGCGTTCGAGGCGCAGCGGCACTTCGTCGCCAACGCCAGCCACGAGCTGCGCACCCCGCTGTCGGTCATCCGCACCGAGCTGGACGTCACGTTGTCCGACCCGGACGCGGACACCGCCGAGCTGCGCCGCATGGCCAACGTCGTGCGCGACGCCACCGAGCGGGCCGGGCAGCTGGTCAACTCCCTGCTGCTGCTGGCGAGGACCGACGGCGCGGGGCTCGCGGTCGACGAGCCGACGGACCTGGTGACGCTGGTGTCCAGCGCGTGGCGCGCGGTGCGCGGCGAGGCCGACCAGCGGGGCATCCAGGCGAAGTTCGCGACCGCGCCCGCGCCGGTGCACGGCGATCCGGCGCTGCTGGAACGGATCGCGGGCAACCTGCTGGAGAACGCGGTGCGGCACAACGTCGAACACGGCTGGCTGGAGGTCACCACCGAGGCGGGGGAGCGCTGGTCCACGCTGCGCGTGCGGTCCTCGGGCGGCCTGGTGGACCGGGCCACGGTGGCCGAGCTGTTCGAACCCTTCCGCCGGGCGGGGGTCGCGCGCACGGCGCGCACGGGCGCGGGGCTCGGGTTGTCGATCGTGCGGGCGGCGGTCGAAGCACACGGCGGCCGCGTCTCGGCGGAACCCGTGGTGGGCGGCGGTCTGTCGGTCACGGTGCGGCTGCCCTCGGGCGACGCCCGGCCCTGACCGCCGCGCGGAGTTATCGTGCAGGCATGGTTCCTGCCAAGCGGTTGAACAACGGCGTCGAGATGCCCAGCCTCGGTTTCGGGGTGTACAAGATCCCGGACGACGAGGTCGAACAGGTGGTGCGCACCGCGATCGAGGCCGGATACCGCAGCATCGACACCGCGACCCTGTACCGCAACGAGCGGGGTGTCGGGGCCGCCGTGCGGTCGTGCGGGCTGCCGCGCGAGGAGCTGTTCGTCACCACCAAGCTGTGGAACACCGAGCACGGCTACGACCGGGCGCTGAAGGCGTTCGAGGGAAGCCTGGCGCAGCTGGGCCTGGACTACGTGGACCTGTACCTCATCCACTGGCCGCAGCCGAGCCGGGACCTGTACGTCGAGACGTGGCGCGCGCTGGAGAAGATCCTGGCGGACGGCCGCGCCCGCGCGATCGGCGTGTCGAACTTCCAGGTCCCGCACCTGCAACGGCTGCTCGACGAGACGGACGTGGTGCCGGCGGTCGACCAGGTCGAGCTGCACCCGGCGCTGCAGCAGCCGGAGCTGCGCAAGTTCGACGCCGACCACGGGATCGTGACGGAGGCGTGGAGCCCGCTCGCCCGGGGCGGGCTGCTGTCGCACCAGGTGATCACCACGATCGCCCGGAAGCACGGCAAGACCCCGGCGCAGGTCGTGCTGCGGTGGCACATCGAGATGGACCTGGTGGCGATCCCGAAGTCCGCGACACCGGAGCGCATCCGGGAGAACATCGACATCTTCGACTTCGAGCTGGACGCCCAGGACGTGGCCGCACTGGCCACCCTGGAGTCCGGCGACCGCCAGGGCCCCCACCCGGACGAGGGATAGCGCGCTGGCGCCGCGAGCGTGAGGAGGACGACGAGATCTTCGGCCCCGACTACCCGGAAGACCCGTGGGAGCGCCGCCGCTGAGCAGCGAAAAGGCCACCCCCGCAACCAACCGTGGGGGTGGCCTTCCGCTGTCGCCCGGGGACTACGCCGGGACCGACGCCACGCCCGGCGCCAGGAACGGCTTGCCGTTCACCTTCGTCGAGATGCCCGTGCGGTCCAGGTACGGCGTGATGCCGCCGAGCCAGAACGGCCAGCCCGCGCCGAGGATCAGGCACAGGTCGATGTCCTGCGCCTCCGCGACCACGCCCTCGTCGAGCATGATGCGGATCTCCTCGGCGATCGCCGACAGCGCGCGCTCGCGCACCTCCTCCTCGGTGGACGGCTTGTCACCCTGCTGCCAGAGCGCCGAAACCTCCGGGTCCACGGTCTGCTGCCCCGTCGAATCCCACTGCCACACCGCGGTCTTGCCGGAGTCGACGAACCGCTTGAGGTTCTCGCTCACGCCGAACCGGTCGGGGAACGCCGCGTGCAGCGTCTCGCCCACGTGCAGCGCGATCGCCGGGCCCACGAGCTGCGTCAGCACCAGCGGCGACATCGGCAGGCCCAGCGGGTCGAGCGCGTGGTCGGCCACGTCGAACGGCGTGCCCTCGTCGATCGCCGTCAGCACCTCGCCGAGGAAGCGCAGCAGCAGCCGGTTCACGACGAACGCCGGCGCGTCCTTCACCAGCACACTGGACTTCTTCAGCTGCTTGCCCAGCGCGAACGCCGTCGCCAGCGACGCGTCGTCCGTCCGCTTGCCGCGCACGATCTCCAGCAGCGGCAGCACGGCCACCGGGTTGAAGAAGTGGAAACCGACGACCCGTTCCGGGTGCGCCAGCTTCGACGCCATCTCGCTGACCGACAGCGAGGACGTGTTGGTGGCCAGGATGGCTTCGGGCGAGACGTACTGCTCCAGCTCGCCGAACACCTGCTGCTTGACGCCCATCTCCTCGAACACGGCCTCGATCACGAAGTCCGCGTCCGCGAACGCCGCCTTGTCCAGCGAGCCGGACACCAGCGCCTTCAGTCGGTTCGCCTCGTCCGGAGAAACCCGCTTCTTGCCGAGGAGTTTGTCGATCTCACCGTGCACATAGGACACACCCTTGTCGATGCGCGCCTGGTCCACGTCGGTGAGCACCACCGGCACCTTGAGCCGCCGCACGAACAGCAGCGCCAGCTGCGACGCCATCAGGCCCGCGCCGACCACGCCGACCTTGCCCACCTTGCGCGCCAGCGACTTGTCCGGCGCACCGGCCGGCCGCTTCGCGCGCTTGTTGACGAGGTTGAACGAGTACAGCCCCGCGCGGAGCGTGTCGCTCATCAGCAGCTCGGCGAGCCCGTCGGTCTCGGCCGCGTAACCCGCGCCGAGGTCGTTGTTCTTCGCCAGTGCCAGCAGTTCCACGGCCTTCGTCGCACCAGGGGACGCGCCGTGCGTCTTTCCGTCCACAATGGACCGAGCACGCGCGATCGCGTTGTCCCACGCCTCGCCGCGGTCGATCTCGCGCCGCTGCACGGTGATCTCGCCGTTGACGACCTTCGCCAGCCACAGCAGCGACTGCTCCAGGTAGTCCGCCGAACCCAGGACCTCGTCCACGATGCCCAGCTCCGCCGCCTTCGCGACGTTCAGCATCTTGTTCTGGTTCAAGGCGTTCTCGATGATCACCGTGACCGCGGCGTCCGCGCCGATGAGGTTCGGCAGCAGCTGCGTGCCGCCCCAGCCCGGGAACAGGCCGAGGAACACCTCGGGGAACGCGATGGCGGCGGTGTTCTCCGACAGCGTGCGGTAGTGGCACGACAGGGCCAGCTCCAGCCCGCCGCCCATCACCGCGCCGTTGACGAACGCGAAGGTCGGGATCTTCGAGTCGGTCAGGCGGCGGAACACGGTGTGCCCGGTCTCGGCGATCTCACGCGCCAGCGACGGGTCGGAGATCGCCTCGACGCCGGACAGGTCCGCGCCGACGGCGAAGATGAACGGCTTGCCGGTGACGGCGATCGCGGCGGGCTCGGCGGCGAACGCCTCGTCCAGCGCCGCGTTGAGGCTCACCAGGCCCTGCGGCCCGAACGTCGACGGCCGGGTGTGGTCGTGGCCGTTGTCGAGGGTGACCAGCGCGACCGGCTTGTCCAGCCCAGGTACGCGCACCAGGCGCGTGACGGCCTTCGTCACCACCTCGTCCGGGAAGGCGGCCTGTGCCTGCTCAACCGTGAAGGTCACTTGTCGCTCCCGTCGTAGTTCGGGTTCTCCCACAGCACGGAACCACCCATGCCGATGCCGATGCACATCGTGGTGAGGCCGTAGCGGACCTCGGGGTGTTCGGCGAACTGGCGCGACAGCTGCGTCATCAGCCGCACGCCGGAGGACGCCAGCGGGTGCCCGCAGGCGATCGCGCCGCCCCACGGGTTCACGCGCTCGCTCGTGGCGTCGAGGCCGAAGTGGTCGAGGAAGGCGAGCACCTGCACGGCGAACGCCTCGTTGATCTCGAACAGCCCGATGTCCTCGATGGACAGTCCGGTGCGCGCGAGCAGCTTCTCGGTGGCGGGCACCGGGCCGATGCCCATCACCTCGGGCTCGACGCCCGCGAAGGAGTAGCCGACCAGCCGCATGCCGACGGGCAGGCCCAGCTCGCGGGCGGTGTCCTCGTCGGCGAGAATCGCGCCGGTCGCGCCGTCGTTGAGGCCCGCGGCGTTGCCCGCGGTGACGCGGCCGTGCGGGCGGAACGGGGTCTTGAGCTTCGCCAGCTGCTCGACGGTGGTGCCGGGGCGCGGCGGCTCGTCCTCGGTGGCCAGGCCCCAGCCCAGCTCCGGGTTGCGGATCGCGACGGGCACCAGCTCGGGGCCGATCTTGCCCGCCTTGACCGCGTCGGCGTAGCGCTCCTGGCTCTGCGCGGCATACTCGTCGGTGCGCTGCTTGGTGATCGCCGGGAAGCGGTCGTGCACGTTCTCGGCCGTCTGGCCCATGACCAGCGCGGTCGGGTCGACCAGCTTGTCGGCGACGATGCGCGGGTTCGGGTCGACGCCCTCGCCCATCGGGTGGCGGCCCATGTGCTCGACGCCACCCGCGATCGCGATGTCGTAGGCGCCGAAGCCGATGCCACCCGCGACGGAGGTCACCGCGGTCATCGCGCCGGCGCACATGCGGTCGATCGCGAAGCCGGGGACGGACTTGGGCAGGCCGGCCAGCAGCGCCGCGGTGCGGCCGATGGTCAGGCCCTGGTCACCGGTCTGGGTGGTGGCGGCGATGGCGACGTCGTCGACGCGCTCGGGCGGCAGCTCGGGGTGCCGGCGCAGCAGCTCGCGGATGACCTTGACCACGAGGTCGTCGGCCCGGGTGTTGGCGTAGATGCCCTTGTCGCCCGCCTTGCCGAACGGGGTGCGGACCCCGTCGACGAAGGCCACGGTGCGCACCGCCCGCGCAGACGGCGCCAGGGGTGTTGCGGCCACGGTTGCTCCTCACGGAAAAAGGAAGATGTACTCCCGCACCATAGCCCTTGTTACCCGTGGGTAACCAGTGGCGTGGCCCGGTCGAGTGGGTCACGCCACTTCCACGCCGCCGCGCACGCTCGAAGCGACTGTTTCCGGAGCGGAAGCCGCCCCCGGCAGCGGCTACTTCCCCGCCGTCTTCTGCAACGCCTCCGACAGCTTCCCGGCGGTCAGCTCGATCTGCCAGGGCCGCGCCCCACCGGCGCGCAACGCCTCGGCGACGCCCTCCGGCGAGCGGTCCGCGGGCGGGCGCCAGCAGGTGCGGCGCAGCAGGTCGGGCAGCAGGAGGTTCTCCACCGGCAGCCCGTGGTGCTCCGCGATCGCGTTGAGCGCGGCGCGCGCCGCGGCGAGGCGGGCCGCCGCGTCCGGGTCCTTGTCGGCCCAGCGGTTGGCCGGGGGCGGCCCGTCGTTCGGCTGGGACGGGTTCGGCAGCTGCTCGCGCGGCAGGCCCCGCGCGGTCTGCAGGTGCCGGAACCAGTTCCCCGTGTACCGCCGCTGCACGCGGCCGCCGAACACGGGCAGCGCCTGCAGCTCGGCGACGTTCTTGGGCTCCGACAGCACCGCGTTGATGATCGCGCTGTCCGGCAGCACCCGGCTGGGCGCGCGGTCGCGCTTGCGGGCCAGCTCGTCGCGCGCCTCCCACAGGGCGCGGACCGCCGCGAGCCCTCGTGCGGTGCGGACCTTGTGGATGCCGGACGTGCGCCGCCACGGTTCGTGGCGCGGCGCGGGCGGGGCCGCCGTCCGGACAGCCTCGAACTCCTGCCGCGCCCACTCCAGCTTCCCCTGCGCGGCCAGCTCGGCTTCGAGCTTCTCCCGCAGTGGGACGAGCAGCTCGACGTCGAGGGCGGCGTAGTTCAGCCAGTCCACGGGCAGCGGCCGCTTCGACCAGTCCGCGGCGCTGTGCCCCTTCTCCAGCCGGTAGCCCAGCAGCTTCTCGACAAGCGTGCCGAGCGCGACCCGCTCGTGGCCCGCCAGGCGCCCGGCCAGCTCGGTGTCGAACAGGCTCGCCGGAGCCAGGCCCAGCTCGGCCAGGCACGGCAGGTCCTGCGAGGCGGCGTGCAGCACCCATTCCTCGCCGTTGATCGCCTGCCGCAGCGGTTCGAGCTCGCCGTCCAGCGCGATCGGGTCCACCAGCAGCGTGCCCGCGCCTTCCCGGCGCAGCTGCACCAGGTAGGCCTTGGGCCAGTACCGGTAGCCCGAAGCTCGTTCGGTGTCGACCGCGATCGCGCCGGTGCCCGCGGCGAGCTTTTCGCACGCCCTGGCCAGCTCGACCGGGTCGGAGATCACGGGTGGAGTTCCGTCCGCCGGCTCCTGCAACAGGATCGGTTCAGCGGTCTCCGGGTCGTGATCTGCGGTTTCCACAGCTTTCCACCCTACGGGACGGGCCGACCGCGCCTGGTGGACCCGTCCCGCAGAGCGTTCATCTGAGGTCAGCGGATGACGCCCGCGCGCATCGCCAGCGCCACCATCTGCGCCCGGTCACCGGTGCCGAGCTTGCGCCCGATCCGCGACAGGTGCGACTTGACGGTGAGCGCGGAGAGGCTGAGCTCCTCGCCGATCTCCTTGTTGGACTGACCGTCCGCCACGAGCTGGAGAACCTCCACCTCGCGCGCGGACAGTTCCCGCGGTGTGTTGTCCGTGCCGGGAACCCGCGTGCCGGTGGCCAGCACCGGAGCAACACTCGGGTCCGCGTACACGCCGCCCTCGAGCACCCGCCGGACGCCGTCCGTCACCACCATGGGTGACGCCGACTTCAGCAGGTACGCCTGGGCGCCCGCCTGGAACGCCGACCGCACGGCGTACGGGTCGTCCGAGGACGCCAGTACGACGATGCGCGGCCAGCCGTGGTTGCGGAGCTCCGTGACCAGCTCGATGCCCGAACCATCGGGCAGCCCGAGGTCGAGAATCGCCAGGTCACAGGGACCTGTCGCGCTCGCACGCGCTCTGGCCTCGGCTACCGTGGCAGCCTCGTGTACGGTGCCCGCTCCCATCTGAGCGAGTCGTGCGGCAATAGCCTCCCTCAGCAACGGGTGGTCATCGACCACCAGCACGGAAAACAGCTCTTCCCGCGGGTGCGGAACCATGCTCGCCGGCAAAGCACCGGCTGGCGTGGATCTGACGGCCTGAGATAAGCCGACGGCAGCCACGTCACTACCTCCCTGGAGTCGGTCGTGCCCCCCGACCGGCACCGGGACTTTCGGCCAATCAGCCGCGCCAGCCTTAGACCGAAAGTGGTGTCGTCGAAGGAGCACTCTAGCCGTCTCAAGGGCTGAGCGGGGGGATCGAACGGGTATCTATCCCGATCGAGTAGTTACTAAGTGGTGTCCTTGTAACACAAACGGGTTAATACACCGCCGGTTGCTAACGACTTGCGGAGCGAACACGATAGAGCACAGTTGGAGGCCGTCGGATGCGCGTGCATACGGACCGTGCATCTGCTCGGGCACCAAGTTACCCGGCTTCGACCCGTCCGGGGAGAGGGTTCATCAGAACGCAGTAAAGGGTCCCCTCACCGACGGCGAGGGCGTGCGACCACCCGGTAGAGCGACAACCGGCGGAAGTCGCCTCCGGCTAGGAGCTCTGGCGGTGGCCGAAGAGGGTGACCCCGACCGGGGGAAGGCCGGCGACGCTGGACATCAGCTGCAGGAACGCCTCACCGTGCGGTTCGAGGTTGCCGTCGGTGGGTGTCCACGACGCCCGCAGTTCGAGGTCGTCGGTGCGTGCGGGGCCGGAGATGTCGCCGAAGCGGGCCGACGACGTCTCGGTGACCGTACCGCCCAGCGCGGTCCACTCGGCACCCGAGTGCTCCAGCGCGTCGGTCAGCCACGACCAGCCCACGGCGGGCAGGAAGGGATCGGTGGCCAGCTCGCGATCCAGCTCCGCCCGCACGTACACGACGAGCCGCAGCACGCCGTGCCAGTTCTCCTGGCCGTCGGGGTCGTGCAGCAGCACCAGCCTGCCCGAGGCGGGCACGTCGGCGGGTCCGGTGGTCTCGCAGCTGAGCGCGTACGCCCACGGAGCCAGCCGCTGCGGAGCGCGCACGGGCTCGAGGGTCATCTCCGGCCGGGGCCGGACGGCCTGCAGCGCCGCGACGGCTTCACGGAAGAGCTCGGGCGCATGCGTCATCGCGGTCACTCAGCCGACTCTAGGACCGATCAAGGAGCCTGGGGCGTAGACGCGCCGAAGGAGGGCCCCGCCCGCCCGCGTGGCACCATGAACACGATGTCTACTTCTGCCCCCTCACGCCGGCGGGCCCAGCGCGATCTGTCCGGAGCGCCCCTGCTGGTCGCTGCCCGCGGCGGCCGTCCCTCGCGGGTGCCGGTGTGGTTCATGCGCCAGGCCGGCCGGTCGCTGCCCGAGTACCGCGCGCTGCGCGAGGGCGTGCCGATGCTCAAGTCGTGCTTCGACCCCGAGATGCTCGCGGAGATCACGCTGCAGCCCGTGCGCCGCCACGGGGTCGACGCGGCGATCCTGTACAGCGACATCGTCGTCCCGCTGTTCGCGGCGGGCGTCGGGATCGACATCGTGCCCGGCACCGGCCCTGTCCTCGCCTCGCCGGTGCGGACGGCGGACGACGTCAAGGCGCTGCCGGAGCTCGAACCGGAGCAGGTCGCGGCCGTCGCCGAGGGCGTGGGGCTGCTGGTCGAGCGGCTCGGGGGCACGCCGCTGATCGGGTTCGCCGGTGCGCCGTTCACGCTCGCGTCCTACCTCATCGAGGGCGGGCCGAGCCGCAACTACGAGCACACCAAGGCGCTCATGCGCTCGCACCCGCGGCTGTGGCACGAGCTGGCCGACCGGCTCGCGACCATGGCGCTGACGTTCCTGCGCGTCCAGCTGGACGCCGGGGCGGACGCGGTGCAGCTGTTCGACTCCTGGGCCGGTGCGCTGTCGCTGCGTGAGTACCGCGAGTTCGTGCTGCCGCACTCGGCGAAGGTGCTCGGCGGGCTGGCGGAGTACGACGTGCCGCGGATCCACTTCGGCGTCGGCACCGGCGAGTTGCTGACCGCGATGCGCGAGGCGGGCGCCGACGTGGTGGGCGTCGACTGGCGGATCCCGCTCGACGAGGCCGTGCGGCGGCTGACGGCGGACGGCTCGCCCGCGCCCGCCGTGCAGGGCAACCTCGACCCGGCGCTGCTGGGCGCTTCGTGGCCGGTGATCGAGGCCGAGGTGCGGCGCGTCGTCGCCGAGGGCCGCGCCGCGGCGGGGCACATCTTCAACCTGGGGCACGGCGTGCTGCCCGGGACCGACCCCGAGGTGCTGACCAGGGTGGTCGAGCTGGTGCACGCGCTGGAGCCGTGATGCACGTCGCGGTGATCGGCGGCGGGATCTCCGGCGCCACGGCGGCGTACCGGCTGCGCGGGCAACTCGGTGCCGCGGCGACGATCACGCTGTTCGAGTCCGGCGACCGCCTCGGCGGCAAGCTGCGGACGATCGAGCTGGCCGGGCAGCCGTACGACGTGGGCGCGGAGGCGTTCCTCGCGCGCCGCCCGGAGGCGCTCGCGCTCGCCAAGGAGACCGGGCTGGGGGATCGGCTGACCCATCCGACCGGGGCCCGCTCCACGATCCGCGCGGGCGGGCAGCAGGTCGGCATGCCGGGCGGCACCGTGATGGGTGTTCCGGGTTCGCCCGAAGCGGTGGCCGGAGTTCTCTCCGAGGACGGGCGCCGCCGGGTCGAGGCGGAGGCCGGGCTGCCGCCGGTCCGGCTCGACGGTGACGTGGCGCTGGGCGCCCTGCTGCGCGAACGCTTCGGTGACGAGCTCGTGGACCGGCTGGTGGATCCGCTGCTCGGCGGCGTGTACGCGGGTGGGGCGGACGGGCTCGGCCTGCGGGCGACAGTCCCGGCGCTGGCTTCCGCGATCGAGAAGGGCGCCCGGTCGCTCACCGAGGCCGCCGCCTCGCTGGTGCCTGCCTCGCCGAGCGCCGCGCCGGTGTTCGGCACGCTCGCCGGAGGGCTGGGCACCCTGGTGGAGCGGCTCGTCGAGCTGGCGAAGCCGGACGTCCGGCTCAACACGCTCGTCCGCGGGCTGCGGCGCACGCCCGCCGGTTTCCGGCTGGAGCTGGTCGACGAGGCCGTGGACGTCGACGCGGTGCTGCTCGCCGTGCCCGCGCCCGCCGCCCGGCGGCTGCTCGAAGACGTCGCGCCCGCGGCGTCGTCGGCGCTCGGCTCGGTCGAGGTCGCGTCGATGGCCGTGGTCGCGCTGGCGCTGCCGCCGGACGCGGCCGTGCCGGACGCCTCCGGGGTGCTCATCAGCGCCGGGGAACCGCTCGCGTCGAAGGCGTTCACGTTCTCCAGCCGCAAGTGGCCGCACTTCGGCGACAGCGCGTTGTTCGTGCGTGGTTCCGTGGGCCGGTTCGGCGAACCGGGCGCGCTGCGGGCGGACGACGAGGAGCTGGTCCGGCTCGTGCGGGCCGATCTCGCGGAGCTGACCGGCGTGACGGCCGAGCCGCTCGACACGTACGTCATGCGCTGGGGCGGCGGCCTGCCGCAGTACGGCGTCGGGCACCTCGACGTCGTGGCGCGCGTCGAACGGGAGGTGGCGCGGGTGCCGGGGCTCGCCGTCGCGGGTGCCGCCCTGCACGGCGTGGGCGTGCCCGCCTGCATCGCCACGGCCACGGCGGCCGCGAGCCGCATCACCTCGGGGCCGCTTCCCGGCGGGTCAGTGCCATCATGAAGAGATGGCGCGCCTGAACTACAACGAGCTCAACGACACCATCCGCTACACCGCTTGGTCCGTGTTCCGGGTCGAGCCGGGCAGGCTCCCCGAAGACCGGGGCGAGGCGGCCCGGGAGACCACGGAGTACCTGGACGCCCTGGAGGGCAAGGGCGTGGTCGTGCGCGGCGTGTACGACGTGTCGGCGCTGCGCGCGGACGCGGACTTCCTGATCTGGTGGCACGCCGAGGAGGCCGAACAGGTGCAGGCCGCCTACACCGGCTTCCGCCGCACGCCGCTCGGGCGGGTGTCGACGCCGGTGTGGAGCCAGTTCGCGCTGCACCGGCCCGCGGAGTTCAACAAGAGCCACGTCCCGGCGTTCCTGGCCGGTGAGGAGGCTCGCAAGTACGTCTGCGTGTACCCGTTCGTGCGCTCCTACGAGTGGTACCTGCTGCCCGACGAGGATCGGCGCAAGATGCTCGCCGACCACGGCAAGATGGCGCGTGACTACCCGGACGTGCGAGCGAACACCGTGGCGTCGTTCGCGCTCGGTGACTACGAGTGGATCCTCGCCTTCGAGGCCGACGAGCTGCACCGGATCGTGGACCTGATGCGCCACCTGCGGGGCAGCGAGGCGCGGCGGCACGTGCGTGAAGAGGTCCCGTTCTACACCGGCACCCGCGTGCCCCCGGCCGAGCTGATCGCCGCCCTGCCGTAGGTGGACGGGCTCTGGCGGGCCCTCACGGGCGAGGAGCCGCGGCCGGTCGCGATGACCGGCCCGGAGTCCGTCCTGCCGGGGCCGTTCCGGGTGACCGAGGCGGCCGCGCAGAGCGTCGCCGCGGCGACGCTCGCGGCGGCGGAGCTGGTGCGGCTCAAGGGGATCGATCCCGGTGAGGTGTCGGTCGACCGCCGGCACGCGGCGGCGGTGTTCCGCAGCGAGCGGTACGTCCGCGTCGACGGGGAGCCGCCGGCGGCGCTGTGGGAACCGCTTTCCGGCGACTACCGGGCCGCGGACGGCTGGGTTCGGCTGCACTGCAACTACCCGCATCACGCGGAGGCGGCGTGCCGTGCGCTCGGCACGCGGGACCTGGCCGCAGCGGTGGCGACGCGGACTGCTTGGGACGTGCAGGAAGCGGTGGTCGCGGCAGGCGGTGCGGCGGCGGCGATGCGCCGGCCGGACGAGTGGCTCGCGTCGCCGCAGGGGCAGGCGGTGGCGGCCGCTCCGTTGGTGGAGTGGGATTTTCTCGGCGCCGCACCGGTTCGTGAACTGTCCACATCGGACCGTCCGCTCGGCGGGGTGCGCGTGCTGGAGCTGACGCACGTGATCGCCGGGCCCGCGGCGGGCCGGGTGCTGGCCGCGCACGGCGCGGAGGTGCTGCACATCAGCGCGGCGCACCAGCCGGTGCTGCGGCCGCTCGTGGTCGACCTCGGGATGGGAAAGCGGTCGGCGCACGTCGATCTGCGCACGGCCGAGGGCCGCGACACGCTGTGGCGGCTGGTGTCCGAGGCGGACGTGTTCCTGCAGTCCTACCGGCCGGACGCGTTGGCGCGGCTGGGTTTCTCGGCGGAGCGGCTGGCGCGGGCGCGGCCGGGGATCGTGGTCGCGGAGCTGGACGCGTACGGCTGGCGGGGCCCGTGGGCGGGGCGGCGCGGTTTCGACAGCCTGGTGCAGATGGCGTCGGGTATCGCGGCCGGTGAGGAGCCACGACCGCTGCCCGCGCAGGCGCTGGACCACGGCACGGGCTGGCTCACCGCGGCGGCGATCATGACGGCGCTGCGCCGCGGGGCCACTGAGGGCGGGAGCCGGCGGGTGCGGTTGTCGCTGGCGCGCACCGGCCACTGGCTCGACTCGCTGGGCCGTGAGGAGGGTGCCGTGGACGAGCTGGACCCGTCGGACCTGCTGGTGGAGACGGACAGCCCGTGGGGGCGGATCACGCACGTCCTGATGCCGGGCGCCCCGCTGGGAATGGCGGGGTCGCGGCTGCCGGGGATGGACCGGCCGGACTGGAACTGAGGGTGCCGGGCCGCCGCGCGCACGGCGGCCCGGCCGGTACTCACTGTGCCGGGGTGAGGCGCAGTGCGATGGAGTTGATGCAGTACCGCTGGTCGGTCGGGGTGGGGTAGCCCTCGCCCTCGAACACATGGCCCAGGTGGCTGTGGCAGGACGCGCACAGCACCTCCAGGCGGACCATGCCCAGCGAACGGTCCTCGCGGATCAGAACGGCGTCGGAGTCGGCCGGGTCGAAGAACGACGGCCAGCCGCAGTGGCTCTCGAACTTCGTGTCGCTGCGGAACAGCTCCGCCCCGCAGGCACGGCACTCGTAGACACCCTCGGTCTTGGTGTCGGTGTACTCCCCGGTGAACGGGCGCTCGGTGGCGGCCTGGCGGAGCACGGCGAACTCCTCCGGGCTCAGCTCCTCCCGCCACTCCTGCTCCGACTTGACCACGCGAGGGGTGGTTCCGGTGACAGGCTTCATGATTCCCAGGTTACCCGGCCGAGAGCCACTGGATCGCCCGCACGATGATGTCCCACGAGGCCACGATCACACCCAGCACGATCAGCACCACGATCGTCGCGGCGACCCACCAGCGCAGGCCACCGGCCCGGCTCGACGACTCGGCGAAGTCCTCCACCCGGCTCAGCGAGGCTTCGATCGTGAACCCCGGCTCGCAGCGCTGCATCCGGTCCAGGTGCGCGGCGAACGCCTGCGCTTCGGGGTCCTCCGGGTCCAGCCCGACCAGGTCGTCCTCGAAACGCCTGTTCCGCTCGCTCTCGGCCATACCGTCAACGGTAGGCCATCACCCCAGCTGGGTGTTCGCGTCGATGCGCAGCCCGGCGGAGGTGTTCACCACCCGCCAGTGGATGCGGCTGCCGTTGACCGTCACGTACATCTCCACCGAGCCGTCGGCGTTGGTGCCGCCCTCGGCGCGGATCGCGCTGTACGACTGGATCTTGTGCTCGGCCCAGTAGGACTGGAAGCCCTGCAGCGAACCGAACACCGCCTGCGCGCCCGGCGTGAGCAGGTCCCACGCGCCCTCGGAGCCGATCTGGTCGAGGTAGCGGTCCACCAGGTCACCGGCCTGGCTGTAGTTCACCGAGCCGCTGTTGGAGCTCTGGCCCACCGGCGCGGCCTCGACCGAGCTGGACCGGCTCGCCGACGGCGCCGACGAGGCCGTGCCCGTGCCGGCGCCGACGCCCTGCGCGTTGGACGCGCCGCCGCCGGAGTCGCCCGAGTTGAGCACGAAGAACAGCACCACCCCGAGCACCACCATGGCCGCGGCGACGGAGCCGATGATGACGTTGCGGCGCTTCGTGGCCCCCTGCTGCGCGGAGCCGCTCTGCCCGGCGGGGCGCTCGGGCGGGATGAACGCGGCCGTCGGGTTGCGCGGGGAACGCTGCTGCGGCGGGGCCGCGACGGCGGCGTTGATGCGCTGCCACGGCGGCCGCTCGACGGGCGCGGGCGGGGGCGGGACTTCGGCCGCGGGCACCGCGGCCGGCTGTCTGCCCGCCGAGTACAGCGGCGGCGACACCCTGGTGCCCGCCTTGGCGTCCGGCTCGCCCGCCGCGAGCGCGGCCAGCCTGTCACGCGCCTCGGCCATGCTCGGCCGCTCCTCCGGCTCGACACGCAGGAGGCTCATCAGCAGCGCGGTCGCCTTGCCGGACTGGCGCGGCGGGATCACCTGCCCGTTCGCCGCCGTGTACAGCAGCGCGAGCTGGTTGGTGCTGTTGCCGTACGGCGGCTGGCCCTCCAGCGCGTGGTACAGGGTGGCGCCGAGGGAGAAGACGTCGGACGCGGGCGACGGGTCGGAACCACGCGCCAGCTCCGGCGCGAGGTACGCCGGGGTGCCGCCGATGAGGCCCGTCTGCGTCAGCGTGAGGTCGCCGGCCGCGCGGGAGATCCCGAAGTCGGTGATCTTCGCGGTGCCGTGCTCGTCGATGAGGATGTTGGCGGGCTTGATGTCCCGGTGCACGATGCCCGCGCGGTGGGCCGCCACGATCGCCGACGCGACCTGCTGGCCGACCTTCGCGACCTGCGCGAGCGGCAGGGTGCCCTGCTCGGCGATCACGGCGGACAGGCTCTTGGACGGCAGGTACTCCATGACGAGGCACGGATCGCCGTCCTGCTCGGCGACGTCGAACACGACGATGGCGTTGGGGTGCTGGAACCGCGCGGCGTTCTTGGCCTCGCGCATGGCGCGCTGGCGCATGCTGCTGCGCTCGGCTTCGGACATCCCCGGCTGCGCGAGGATCTGCTTCACCGCCACCGCGCGTTCGAGGCGCTCGTCCACCGCGCGCCACACGACGCCCATGGCGCCGCTGCCGACGTGCTCGACGAGGCGATAGTGCCCTGCGATCAGCTGACCGGTCTCGATGGCGGCTACTCCTCGGAAACTGCCTGCATTTCATGGTGAGATCGAGCGCGCACACCCTCCCCGCGCACCGCGTCGAGTGTAGCGGGCTGTTTTGTGCGGCTTCCGTAAGCTGCCCCGCGAACGACCTTGATCATTCCGAGGGCTCCCACCAGCGCGAATCCGAGGTAGCACGCGAGCAGCGCCGGCGGGGTGCCGCCGGTGAGCGCGTCGCCGAGCACGACGACCGCGACCGTGCCCGGCAGGCTGCCGAGCACCGTGCCCACGAGGTACGGCAGCGGGCGCACCGAGAGGATGCCGCAGCAGTAGCCCAGCGGGGCGAACGGCACGACGGGGATCAGGCGCAGCGACGTGATCGCGAGGACCCCGCCGTCGGCCAGCCGTTCGTCGACCGTGCGCACCGCTTTCCGCTGCAGGTGCCGGGAAACGAGGTCCCGGCCCAGCACGCGGGCCAGCCCGAAGCCGAGCAGGCCGGAGATCGCGGTGGCGGTGAGCGCGACGGCGATCCCGGCGACCGGGCCGAGCAGCAGCCCGGCGGCGAGGTTGAAGACGGTGCGCGGGATCGGGGCGACGGTGAGCAGCGAGTACGCGGCGAGGAAGAGCAGCGCGGTGGCCCAGCCGGCGCCCGCCGCCCAGTCGCGCAGCTGCGCCGGGCTGGGCACGGGCAGCACGAAGGCCGCGGCGACGAGCCCGGCGAGCACGACACCCGCGACGATCAGCTTGGTCCGGCGGGACATGGCCTCCACGGTATTGCACGCGGGAAAACGGATGGCGCACCCCACCTCGCTCGTGCTCGGCTGGTGGCTGCCGAGCCGCCCCCTGCAGGAAGACCGCGCGGACTGGGCAGTGGTGCAGCGGGCGAGCGGGACGTACCTCGGCGAGGTCGTGCTGAGCGACGTCGACCCGGACAACGAGTCGGCCTCGTTCCGGATCGCGCTCGGCCGGTGGCTGGCGAGCCGCCCCTGCGGCGGGGTTGCACCGCGTGTCGCTGGAGGTGCTCGAAAGCGCCACGACGCGGTCCTGATGTCCGCCCTCTCGGGGCGATCACGGCTACGGTGAGGCCGTGCCCAAGAACGGCGAACCGGTCGAGTACCAGGTGGGGGAGCGGACCGTGCGGGTCTCCAGCCCCGACAAGGTCTACTTCCCCGAGCGCGGGATCACCAAGCGGCAGGTGGCCGAGTACTACCTCGCCGTCGCGGATCCGTTGCTCGCGGCGATCGGGGAGCGGCCCACGACGCTCAAGCGCTACCCCGACGGTGTCACCGGCGAGTACTTCTACGCCAAGCGCCTGCCGAAGGGCGCGCCGCCGTGGGTGGAGACCGCGCGGATCACCTTCCCGTCCGGCCGGACCGCCGACGAGGTGTGCCCGACCGAGCCCGCGGTGGCGTTGTGGGCGGCGAACCTCGGCACCTTCGACTTCCACCCGTGGCCCGTCCGTCGCTCCGACGTCGACCACCCGGACGAGCTGCGCATCGACGTCGACCCGTCCGACGAGACGGGCTTCGACGACGCCGTGCGTGTCGCGCAGACCGTGCGCGAGGTGCTCGCCGACGCCGGGATGACGGGCTACCCCAAGACGTCCGGCGGGCGCGGGGTGCACGTGCGGGTCCGGATCCGGCCGGAGTGGGACTTCATCGCCGTGCGGCACGCGGTGATCGCGCTGGGCCGCGAGGTCGAGCGGCGGCTGCCGAAGCTCGCCACCATCGCGTGGTGGAAGGAAGAACGCCAGGGCCGCGTGTTCCTGGACTACAACCAGGCCGCGCGCGACCGCACGATCGCGTCGGCGTGGTCGGTCCGCGGCACGCCCCGCGCGACGGTCTCGACGCCGGTGACGTGGGAGCAGCTGGCGGAGGTCCACCCGGACGACTTCGACGTGCTCACCGTCCCCGAGTGGTACGCCGAGCACGGCGACCCGCACACCGCGCTGGAGTCGGCGGCGTTCGGCCTGGAGACCGCGCTGGAGTGGTACGAGCGCGACGAACGGGACCACGGCCTGGGTGAGATGCCGTATCCGCCGGACTACCCGAAGATGCCGGGTGAGCCCAAGCGGGTGCAGCCGAGCAAGGCCCGCCAGGAGAGCTGATGCGCTTCGCGATCTCGATTCCGCAGTCTTCTGGGCTTGCTTCGTTCAGCGATGAGGCTCAAGCGCGTCCAGCCCGGCAAGGCGCGGAACGACTAGGTTCGGCATCATGCGCTTCGCGATCTCGATTCCGCAGTTCAGCGCCGACGGGGAGTTCGACCCCGTGGCGTTCCGCGCCTACCTCCGGCGCGCCGAGGAGCTCGGCTTCCACAGCGGCTGGACGCAGGAGCAGTTCTTCGGCACGCTCCCGACCATCGCCCCGCTCCAGGCGATGACCTACGCGGCCGCGTGCACGGAAACCCTGCGGCTCGGGTGCTCGGTGTTCGTCACGCCGCTGCACAACCCGGTGCACCTGGCGAAGGCCCTGTCGTCACTCGACCAGCTGAGCCTGGGCCGGATCGAGGTGGGCATCGGCACGGGCGGGCGCGCCCGGCCGTTTCCCGCGTTCGGCGTGACCGGCGAGGCGATCGTCGCGCGGTTCCTGGAGGGGCTGCAGGTGATGCGTGCGCTGTGGACCGAGCCCGAGGTGACGTTCGACGGGCGGTTCTGGCAGCTGGAGGGCGCGCCGATGGAGCCGAAGCCGTTCCAGAAGCCCGGGCCGCCGGTGTGGTTCGGCGGCAGCCACCCGAACGCGTTGCGCCGCGCCGTCCGGCACGGGGACGGCTTCTTCGGCGCGGGCTCCACGACAACAGAGAAGTTCGCCGAGCAAGTGCGGATCGTGCGGCAGGAGCGGGCCGATTTCCCGATCGCCAAACGGATCTACATCGCCGTGGACGACGACGGCGACCGCGCGCGGGAGCAGATCGCAGCTGGCCTTGCGGCGATCTACGGCAGGCGCGGCCTGGAAAGCGTCGCGGTCGCGGGGACGCCGGCCGAGTGCGTGCGCGGGGTCCAGGAGGTGGCGGACGCGGGCGCGGAACTGATCCTGTTCACCACGGTGTTCGAGCAGGCCGAGCAGCTGGAACGCCTCGCCGCGGAGGTCGTGCCGCACATCTCCTGACGGGAATCCGCGCCCCGGTGTCCGCTGTTGACCAAGGCATGAGGCTTTCGGTGCTGGACCGGTCACGCACGCGCGCGGGCGCGAGCCACGCGGACGCGTTGCGGGAGACGGTCGAGTTCGCGAAGCAGGCCGAAGCGCTGGGCTACCACCGCTTCTGGGTGTCGGAGCACCACAGCGTGCCAGGTGTCGCCGGGTCGGCGCCCACCGTCCTGGCCGCCGCGGTCGCGTCGGCCACCGAGCACATCCGCGTCGGCACCGGCGGC
The DNA here is from genome assembly GCF_014191255.1 of Amycolatopsis bartoniae. Taxonomy (GTDB): domain Bacteria; phylum Actinomycetota; class Actinomycetes; order Mycobacteriales; family Pseudonocardiaceae; genus Amycolatopsis_E; species Amycolatopsis_E bartoniae. The sequence goes on along the minus strand of NZ_JACHWH010000009.1, from coordinate 150,895 downwards.
GTCATGCTGCCCAACCACCAGCCGCTCGTGGTCGCCGAGCAGTTCGGGGTGCTGGAGTCGCTGTTCCCCGGCCGCATCGACATGGGGCTGGGCCGCTCGGTCGGGTTCACCGGCGGCGTGCGGCGCGCGCTGGGGCACGGCAAGGAGGACGCCGAGGCGTTCGGCGAGCAGGTGCGGCAGCTGCTCGGGTTCCTCGACGGCAGCCAGCGCGAGCACCCCGGCGTGCACGCCTTCCCCGCCGAGGGCCTGCGCGTGCCGCCGTTTCTGCTGGCCACCGGCTCGGGCGCGGACCTCGCCGCCGAGCTGGGCCTGCCGCTCGTGATCGGCGCCGTGCGTGGGGAGCAGCGGATGCTCGACGCGATCGGCCGCTACCGCGAGCACTTCCGCCCCTCGCACTGGTCGCCGTACCCGTACGTCGTGCTGTCGGCGACCGCCGCCGCGGCCGAGACCGCCGAGCAGGCCGAACGGCTGCTGGTGCCCGAAGCCTGGGCGAGCGCGTACTCCCGCACCCACGGGGTGTTCCCGCCGCTGCGGCCCGCCGAGGAGGTGCTCGCGCTGGACATGACCGACCGCGAGCGTGCCTTGTTCACCGACGCGATGCGTGGTCAGATCCGCGGCACCGGCGAGCAGGCGGCGGCGGAGCTGGACGCGTTGGCCCGACGGGCGGGGGCGGACGAGGTGCTCGTGACCACCAGTACCTACGACCGCGCGGAGCTGCTCGACTCCTTCTCGCGGCTCGCCGTGAGCTTCTTCAACCGCACGGCCACGACGGCGAACGCGAGGACCGTCAGCCAGATGTAGGCGTTCTGGTAGACGATCTCCAGCCCGTGCCAGTCCGGGAAGTCGAGCACCGTGCCCACGTCCGCCCCGAGCAGGTCCAGCACGCCACCGGAGACCACGAACGCCGTGACCAGCAGCGCGAGCCACGCCCCGAAGGCCCGCGGCCGCAGCGAGGCGTCGAGCAGCCACACCAGCAGCGCGCCCAGCCACACCCAGTGGTGGACCCAGCTGTACGGCGAGACCAGCGTGGTCGCCAGGCCGCACAGCACCACCGCGAGCAGCTCCTGGCGGCCGAACGACAGCCGCCGCGCGAGCCACAGGCAGGCCAGCGCCAGCAGCGCCGCGGCGAGGAACCAGACGATCTTCCACCCGCCGGCGAGCCCGACGTCGCGGGCGAACATGCCGCGCAGCGACTCGTTGGACGGGTTCTCCGGCACACCGACGCGCGTCGGGTCGGCGAACGCGCCCGCCCAGTACGTCTTCGAGTCGTGCGGCAGCACCAGGAAGCCGAGCACGACGGTGGCCACGAACGTCACGGCCGACACCGCCGCCGCCCACCACCGGCGGGTGAACAGGAAGTACCCGATGAAGAACGCCGGCGTCAGCTTGATCCCGGCCGCGATCCCGGTGAGCACGCCCTTGCCGCGGAACGAGTCCGGCAGCAGCGCGTCGACCAGCACGAGCGCCATCAGCACCATGTTGACCTGGCCGAACGCCATGGTCTCGCGCACCGGCTCGCACCACATCAGCAGCGCCGCGATCGGCACGCTGAACACCACGAGCCGCAGGTCGCGGCGGTAGTTCAGCAGCGCGAGCGCGGACCAGACGGCGACCACGAGCACCAGGAAGTTGCCGATGCCGCCGACGTACTTGAACGCCTCCCCGGTGACCTTCGCCAGCGGCGCGAACAGCAGCGCCGAGAACGGGGTGTAGACGAACTCCCACTCACCGCGGGTGTGCCCGAGCAGCGGGGTGTCGTAGACGGAGACGCCGTCGAGCACCCGCTGCCCGGCGATCTGGTACACGCCCAGGTCCAGCAGGTGCAGGAGGTTCCCGATGTCCGAGAGCAGCTGCTTGAGGTACCAGGCGCCCGCCAGCACGCCCAGCACCAGGACGGACCAGAAAGCCGTCGCCGGCACGGCTCGTCTCTCGCGGGCCGACGGCGGCGGCGTGGTTGCCGGAGCCTCGACGGCCGATGACGACACGGTTACCCCCAGTGTGGGACTTGACCAATGGCGACTGCCAAGCGTAACGGCTCCCGGGGTGGGCTCCTAGGCGGGGCAGAGGGTGCCCTCCGCCGGCACCTTCCCGTCGGCCAGGAACGCCCGCACCACCTCCGCCATGCAGGCCGAACCCAGCGCGCCGTGCCCGGCGCCCTGCCACGAAACCCGCACCGCGGTCGGCATCTGCTCCGCGGCGCGGGTGGTGCCCGGCTCCGGCGTCACCGGATCGGTCTTCGTGCTCGTCACCAGAACGGGTGGCAGCCCGGCGACCCCCAGTGACGGCAGGGCGTCGGTGCGGCCGGGCCACGGCAGGCACCACACGAGCCGCTGCGTGACCAGCCCGCCGAACAGCGGCGAACGCTGCCGCAGGGTGTCGGTGAGCGTGGCGATCTGGTTGGCGGGCAGCCGGGCGGCGGTGTCGTTGCACTCGGTCGCGAGCGCCGCGTCGAGGCGGGACGGCGCCAGCGGCGACCCGTTGAGCAGCGGTGCGACGAACGCGGCCAGCGGCGTCGGGTTGCCGGTGCGCGCGGACTGGATCGCGTCGGCCAGCTCCGGCCAGCGCGCGCGTTCGGCCAGCCCCGCGACGACGGCGTTGAGCGCGACGCCGGGCCCGAAGTCCACGCCGCTGCCGAGCCGGGGCGGGGCCGACCGCAGCTGGTTCAGCAGCGCGGTGACCGCGCCGACGGCGTCCTGGCCGAGCGCGCAGCCGCGGGCGGCGCAGTCGGCGGCGAACGCCTCCAGGGTGGTCTGCTGCGCGCTCGCCAGGTCACCGAGGACAGTCGCGGAGTCGCTCGACGGGTCCGGCATGCCGTCGAACACGACGCGCCCGACCTCGCCGGGGAAGCGGTTGGCGTAGGCGACGAGCACGTCGGAAGCCTCGCCGCGGGCGATCACGTTGAGCTTCGGCACGCCCAGGCCCTCACGGATGCGGTCGAGGTCACCCGCCGTGCGCCAGCTGTCCAGCGCCTGCTGCGTGCTGCCCAGCTCGATCGCGCACTGCTGGCCCGCCCGGCGCGCCGCGTCGAGCACGGTTTCGAGGTCGCCGCCGCCGGGATCCTGGTCGAGGATCGTGCCGCGCACGTCGCTCGGCACGCAGCCCACCGGGTCGGAGTCGCCGCTGCCGCGCCGGTCGACGCCGACGAGCGAGAACCGCTGCAGCAGCGCGGGCGGCAGCACTGCGGCCAGGTGCGCGGCGTACTGCGTGCCGCTCTCGCCGTCGATGTCGTTGAGCACCACCAGCGGGACCGGCCCGTTCCCGGCCCTGAGCAGCGCGATGCGGGTCTGCACGCGGCCCGGCAGGTCCGGCGCGTCGAGCACGGACTGCACCTCGCCGCAGCTGAACCGGAGCGAGTCCGGCACCGCGGGCGGGTCGAGCCGGGCGCGGGTCTGGGCGTCGCAGTCGGACCACGTGATCGACGGCGACTGCGGCTCGGTCAGCGGCGGCAGCGGCACGGTCTGCGCCGTGCTCACCGGGCTCGACGCGGCCGGCTCGTCGTTCTCCACCACCGCGGGCCGCTGCGACGGCCCCGCGGTGCACGAGACCAGGCCCGGCACGAGCACGGCGAGCAACAGCAGGAAAGGCCGGCGGAGCAAGACGGGTCCCCTCACTTCTCAACGGTGCGCCCCGACCTTCGCACGCCCGCGGTGAGCAGCGGGTAAGTGGGTCAGGGTACGCGGACTTCGCCCTTGAACACCGCGTCCAGGTCGTAGCGGGCCGGCTCGTCCAGCTGCGCGTAGCCGCACGAGGCGGGCTCGCGGTCCGGGCGCCAGCGGACGAACTGCGCGGTGTGCCGGAAGCGCGCGGGATGGCCACCCTCGGTGTGCTCGTAGGCCACCTCCACCACCCGTTCCGGGCGCAGCGGCACCCACGCCTGCTCGGTACTGCGCCAGCGCGTGATGCCGCCGGGCAGGCGCTGCCCCTCGACGGTGGCATCGCCGAGCCACGGGTGCTCGCCGTCGGTGATCAGCCCGGCCAGCTCCCCGGCCAGCTCGCGGCGGCGGGCGACGGGGAAGGAACCGACGACGCCGACGTGGTGCAGCACGCCGTTGTCGTCGAACAGGCCCAGCAGCAGGGAACCGACGCTCTCCCCGGGCTCGGAGTCCTTGTGCCAGCGCAACCCCGCGACGACGCAGTCCGCGGTGCGGGTGTGCTTGTACTTCGCCATCACGCGCTTGCCCGGCGTGTACGGCTCGTCCAGCGGCTTGCCGATCACGCCGTCGAGCCCGGCGCCTTCGAACAGGGTGAACCACTCGCGCGCGGTCGCGGGGTCCTGCGTCGCGGGGGTGATGTTGAGGCCCTCGGCGGTCAGTTTCTCCAGCCGGGGCCTGCGCACGCTCGTCGGCTCGTCCACAAAGGACTCGTCGCCGAGTGCCAGCAGGTCGAAGGCGACGAACGTGGCCGGCGTCTGCTCGGCGAGCAGCGTGATGCGGCTTTCGGCGGGGTGGATCCGCTCGGTGAGCGCGTCGAAGTCGAGGTGCCCTTCGCGGGCGACGACGAGCTCGCCGTCGAGCACGACCTGCTGCGGCAGCACCTGCGACAGCTGCGCGAGCACCTCGGGGAAGTACCGGTTCAGCGGTTTCCCGGCGCGGGACTGGAGAGTGACCTCTTCCCCGTCGCGGAAGACGAGGCAGCGGAAGCCGTCCCACTTCGGCTCGAACAGCCAGCCCGCCTCGTCCGGGATCTTCTTGACCGGGCGCGCGAGCATCGGCTGGATGGGTGGGCTCAGCGGCAGCATGCCGGACATTCTGCCTCAGCGGGACAGCGGGAGCGTGCTTTCGTAGAAGACGAGCGGGCCCGCGACCGGGTCGCGGTACTCCTCCTGGAAGCGGAAGCCGAGCGAGCGGACCAGGCCGATCGACGCGGTGTTGGCGGCCTCGATCGTGGCGTAGACGGTGGACGCCTCGCCCGTGGAATACGCCCAGTCGGTGAGGGCGCGGATGGCCTCGGTGGCGATGCCGCGGCGCCGGTGGGCGGGCAGCACCTCGTAGCCGATCTCGACGACGGCGAGGTCGTCGGGCCGGTGGTGGAAGCCGACCTCACCGGCCAGCTCGCGGGTCTCGCGCAGCACGATCCCGCGCGAGAGCCACGGTTGTTCGGCCGGATCGTCGAGCAGCGCCTTGAGGTTCTCCTGCGCGGGCAGGATGTCGAGCCACTCCGGGGGCACGTCGGCGTCCAGCTCCGCGGCGAGCCCGGCGACGTCCCGTTCGACGACGAGCCGCAGCGCGCGCTCGGACAGTTCCACCAGATCCAGGCGCGCGGACCGGATGGCGGACATGGCGCCAGCCTAGGCGGTCTTCCGGTAGCGGAGCATGAGGAACCCGTCCTCGGAGAGGATCGACGCCAGGTCCAGGCGGGCGGCTTCGACCGCGGTGCGGCCCATCGCGATACGCGGGGCGCCGGCCCCCGCCAGCACCGGGGCGACCGTGAGGCACAGCTGGTCGACCAGGCCCGCGGCGATCAGCTCGCCGAACAGCAGCGGCCCGCCCTCGCAGTCGATCCGGCGCAGGCCGCGCGCGTTCAGCTCCTTCAGCGCCGTGGTGAGGTCGATCACCTGGTCGCCCGCGAGGATCACGTCCGCCCCCGCCTCGGCGAGCGCCGCGCGCCGGTCCTCGGGCGCCGCCGCGGTGGTGATGACGATCGGCGGCACCTTCGTGTCGGTGAACAGCGAGGACTCCGGGTCGATGCGTGCGCTGCCGCTCACCACGGCGATCGGCGGCAGCTCGGTCAGCCCCAGGCGACGGCGGCGGTCCTGCCGTTCCGGCGTTGTCCGCGCGCCTCGATACCCCTCGGCACGGGCGGTTCCGGCGCCGACGAGGACCACGTCCGCGAGGTCGCGGCCGAGCAGGAAGATCCGCTTGTCCGCGGGGGAGGACAGGCCTTCGGAGCGGTCGTCGAGCGTGGCGGCGCCGTCGGCGGAGGACACGAAGTTCACCTGCACCCACGGGCGGTCGAGGTCGCCAGGGAAGCCGTAGAGCCGCTCCAGATCGTCGTCGGTCACGTCGTCGAGTGGGGTCGGCCACAGCATGCGCATGCCCGGAATCGTAGTGTGGCGCCGCCACTACCCTCTTTTCATGCAGCTCACCGACCGCCGCCCCGAGATCAGCCCCGACGAGCTGATCTCGGCGCTCGTGCCGCCGCCGCGGTTCGACGCCGTCCGGTTCTCCACCTACATCCCCAACCCGGACGAGCCGAGCCAGGCGGAGGCGGTCGCGTCGTGCGAAGCGTTCGCGCAACGCATCGGCGCCGGGTCGGGGAAGAAGTCGCGGTTCTTCGGGCTGTTCGGCGGCGGCGGCGAGCCGGAGGGCAAGCAGGGGCTCTACCTCGACGGCGGGTTCGGCGTCGGCAAGACGCACCTGCTCGCGTCGACGTGGCACGCGGCGCCGGGCCCCAAGGCGTACGGCACGTTCGTCGAGCTGACCAACCTGGTGGGCGCGGTCGGGTTCGCCGAGGCGGTGCGGCGGCTGTCGGAGCACAAACTGCTCGCGATCGACGAGTTCGAGCTGGACGACCCGGGCGACACCACGCTGGTGAGCCGCCTGCTGCGGGAGCTGACCGACGCGGGCGTGTACGTCGCGGCGACGTCGAACACGCTGCCCGACAAGCTCGGCGAAGGCCGGTTCGCGGCGGAGGACTTCCTCCGGGAGATCCAGTCCCTGTCCTCGCGGTTCTCGGTCACCCGCGTGGACGGCCCCGACTACCGCCACCGCGGCCTGCCCGAGCCGCCCCCGCCGGTGGACGACGCGACGCTGGCGGAGTCCGCCGCCGCGCACGAGGGCTCGTCGCTCGACGACTTCGACGCGCTGTGCGACCACCTGGCGAGCCTGCACCCGTCGAAGTACGGGCGGCTCGTGGACGGCGTGCCGCTGGTGCACCTGCGGGGCGTGCACCCGGCGCCGGACCAGAACGTCGCGCTGCGGCTGGTCGCGTTCGCCGACCGGCTCTACGACCGCGCGATCCCGGTGCTCGCGTCGGGGCAGCCGCTGTCGCAGCTGTTCACCGAGGAGATGCTGCAGGGGGGCTACCGGAAGAAGTACCTGCGCGCGGTGAGCCGGCTGACGGCGCTCGCGCGGGATGCGTCGCCAGCGACAACGTGAGCACGGCGGCGACGGCGAAGCACGTCCCGCCGACGACGTCGACGGGGTAGTGGTAGCCGAAGCCGACGAGCCCGAACCCGGCGGCTGTGGTGACTGCGGCCGCGACGAGCGCGGTGGTGGCGCGGGCCGTGCCGGGCCGGGCCAGCAGCACCAGCACGGCGAGCACGGAGACGAGGCCGACGGTGTGCCCGCTGGGATAGGCGAGGTAGCCGTCGATGTGGTGACCGAACAGCGGTTTGAGCAGCCACGTGTTGAGCGCCAGCGGAACCGTCGGCCCGGCGAGGCAGAGCAGCACCGCCGCGCGGTCCCGGTGCAGCGCGGACACGGCCACCATGACGGCGACGAGCGGGATCAGCACGTACGGCTCGGTCGGCTGGACGAGCAGGGTGAGTAGCGCGTGCTGCGCGGTGCCGTCGCCGCGCCCGCGCTGCAGGACCTCCGGCGGCCACACCCCGAGCACGAGCATGACGACCACCGCGCCGGCGGCCGTTCCGAGTCGTCCCCTCACCGGCGCCAGGGTACTGGCGGGGTGCGGCGGACCTGTTCGATCGGGCCACCGCGATGCCTAAGCCGGTTGTGGTGCGTGGCTGTCGAGCAGTTTGGCCAGCAGGGACTGGAGTTGCCGCTGTTCGGCCGGGTCGAGGCCGGCCAGGAGCTCGGCCTGGACGGTGTCGGCGTGCTGCTGGAGTTCTTCGAGGTAGTGCCGTCCGGCGGCGGTGAGGGTGACGAGGTTGCGGCGCCGGTTGGCGGGGTCGGCCTGACGGTCGACCCGGTGGCTGCTTTCCAGCCGGGTGAGGATGCCGCTGACGTCGTTGCGGTCGAGGCCGAGGCGGCGGCCGATCTCGGCCTGGCTGAGCGCTCCGTACTCCTCCAGCGCCGCCAGCACGGCGAAATCGGCGCGGGCGCTCAACGGCATGCGTTGCGCGGTCAGCCGGGCGCCCAGCGTGGACACCTTGTTCGCCTGCCAGCTGGCGAGCCCGCGCAGCCGGGCCGGGGGTTGCAGTGGGTGATCGGTGGCCGCCATGCGCCCATCCTAACCGTTGGTCCTCCCAACATGTTCTGCTATGTTGGTACTACCAACGTTGGTGTTACCAACATTCTTTGAAGGAGCGATCACATGACCGACAGCACTGTCCATCCCGATCTGTCCGGTCGCCGGGTCGTCGTGCCGGGTGGCACCGGCGCCGTGGGCGAGGGTGTCGTCCGCGCCTACCTCGCCGCCGGCGCGGACGTCGTGGTCCCGACCCGCACCCAGGAGCGAGCGGACGAGTTCCTGCGGGTGCTCGGGGACGCGGCCGACGACCGGCTGCACCTGGTGGTGCACGACTACACGACGTTCCCCGGAGCCGCGCAGCTCGCCGACGAGATGCAGCGCAGGCTGGGCGGCGTCGACGACGTGGTGGCGCCGATCGGCGGCTGGTGGGCCGGGAAACCGCTCTGGGAGATCGACGAGAGCGACTGGCAGAGCGCCTTCACCGGGCTGGCCTCCACGCACATGGCCGTCCTGCGGGCCTTCCTTCCCAAGCTGAGCAGCCGCGGCAGCTACACGCTGATCGTCGGGGCCTCCGCGTTCACGCCGGTCCCCGGCAGCGGCCTGGTCAGCATGGAACAGGCAGCCCTGCTGATGTTGCGGCGGGTCGCCGAAGCCGAGCTCGACGGACCGCAGCGGATCCACGCACTGGTCCTCGGCCCGGTCGGTACCCGTCTCGCCGAGGCCGCGGAACCGGACTGGGTGAGCGCCGGCCAGGTCGGCGCGGTCGCCGTCGCCGCCTCGGCCGCGACCGAGGTGCCCAGCCGGGAGTTCCGGCTGGGCGACCGGGCCGAAGCCGAGGAGACACTGGCACTGCTGCGGACCGGTCAGCCGGTCAGCCCCGGCACGGTCGTGGCCGTGTCCACAATGGAACCCAAGGACGGACGACACGAGGACCTCGTCGCGTTGCTGGCCGAGCTCGCTCCGCGGATCCGCGCCGAACCGGGCTGCCTGGAGTACGCCGTGCATCGCGGCCACGGCGAGACCGGCGGACCGTTGCTGGTGATCCAGAAGTTCACTTCGATCGAGGCCTTCCGGCAGCACAGCACCACCGTGGCGAACCAGGTCCCCCGGATCGGCGCCCTCCTGGCGAAGCCACTGGTGCCACCGGCCCTGTTGGAACCGGTGCCCCAGGTTCGCTAGCGGCGGACCTGTTCGACGGCAACGAAACGCGTGCCGGTCAACCGGTCGGCGTCCCGATCCCGTCCCGCTCCAGCGCCGTACGCAGCAGCGAGAGGGCTCGGGCGGCGGGCGACAGCTGGGCATCGCTGAGCGGGCCGCCGAGCAGTTCCGCCAGGCGCTCGGTGAAGGTCCGCTCGGCGGCGTCGGCGAGCCGCGCCCCCTCGTCGGTTAGCACCAGCAGCGACGACCGGCGGTCGGCCGGGTTCGGCTGCCGCGCGACCCAGCCCCGCCGCTCCAGCCGGTCCATGCCCTTGCTGGTCGCCCCGATCCCGATGGCGAACTCGGCCGCCAGTTCGGCGACCCGTGCTCCCGGGTGTTCACGCAGGTGGTGCAGGAACTCGTACTGCGACGTGACGATGCCGTGCCGCTCCCGCAGCCGGTCGTTGAGCGCGTTGTACAGGCGCGTCTCGCAGCGGACCAGATCGGCGAAGAACGAGGTTGACTTATATGCCACGGAATATACTGTAGCGGAATCTACTTCTTCCAGGGAGCATCATGAGCAGGGCACAACGTGAGAAGATCGACGCGATGCTGCGCGAGCCGCGGCCCGAGGGCCCGCGTTCGGTCGAGGCGATCCGGGCGGGCTTCGCGGAGCTGATGGCGACGATGACCGTGCCGGACGGCATCCGGACGAGCGAGACGGCGCTCGGCGGGCACCGGACGCTACTGGTCGAACCGGCGGGCGAGGCGCGTCCCGGCACGATCCTGTACTTCCACGGCGGTTCCTTCGTGTTCGGCTCGCCGGAGACCGCGCTGTCGCTGACGGGGAACCTGGTGACCAGGACCGGTTTCAGGGCGTTCTCGCTGGACTACCGGCTCGCTCCCGAGCACCCGTTCCCGGCCGCGATCGAGGACGCCGTCGCCGCCTACCGTGCCCTCCTCGAAACCGGTGCGGACCCGGCGGCCATCGCGTTCGCCGGGGACTCCGCCGGCGGCGGTCTCACCGTCACGACCTGTCTCGCGGCCCGTGCCGCCGGCCTGCCGCTGCCCGCCGCGATCGTGGCGTTCTCGCCGGGGCTCGACGGCACCAGGACGGGCGAGAGCATGGACACCAAGGCGGGCATCGACCCGCTGTTCACGCGCGAGGGCCTGGAGTACACGGGCGCGATGTACTTCGCGGGGGCGGACCCGGCCCAGGAGTTGCTGAGCCCCGCGGTGTACGCCGACGTGACCGGGTTCCCGCCGATGCTGCTCCAGGTGGGCACCAACGAACTGCTGCTGGACGACGCGACCCGCATGGCGGCGCGGGCGAGGGCCGCCGGGGTGGACGTGATCCTCGACGTCACCGCCGGCGTGCCGCACGTGTTCCAGTCGTTCGCGGGGGTGCTCGACGAAGCCGGCGAGGCGCTCGACCGCGCCGCGCTGTTCCTCACCCAGCGGATCAACGCCGGATGACCTCCGCGATGGCGTCGAGGCCGCGGTCCAGGTCGGCCTCGCTGATCACCAGCGGTGGCGCGATCCGCAGGGTGTTGCCGTGCGTTTCCTTGCACAGCACGCCTTTCGTGGCCAGCACCTCCGACGCCTCGCGCCCGGACGGCCCGCCCGGCGTGATGTCCACCCCCGCCCACAGGCCGCGGCCGCGGACCTCCGCCAGGCCGCGCCCGACCAGCTCCGCCAGCCGCCCGTGCAGGTGCGCGCCGAGGCGGGTCGAGCGCTGCTGGAACTCGCCCGTCGACAGCAGCCGGACCACCGCCCGGCCGACGGCGCACGCCAGCGGGTTCCCGCCGAACGTCGAACCGTGCTCGCCGGGCCTGAGCACGCCCAGCACGTCCCGCCGCCCGACGACCGCCGACAGCGGCACGATTCCGCCGCCGAGCGCCTTGCCCAGGGTGTAGAGGTCGGCGCGCACGTGCTCGTGATCGAGCGCCAGCAGCGTGCCGGTGCGGGCGAGCCCGGACTGGATCTCGTCGGCGATCAGCAGCACGCCGTGCTCGTCGCACAGCCGCCGCGCCTCGGCGAGGTACCCGTCCGGCGGCACGATCACGCCCGCCTCGCCCTGCACCGGCTCCAGCAGCACCGCCGCCGTCCGCTCGGTGATCGCGTCCCGCAGCGCCGCCGCGTCGCCGTACTTCACCACCACGAACCCCGGCGTGAACGGGCCGAAGTGCGCCCGCGCGGTCTCGTCGGTGGAGAACGACACGATCGTCGTGGTGCGGCCGTGGAAGTTCGACCCGGCGACCACGATCTCCGCCGTCCCGTCCGGAATGCCCTTCACCTCGTAGGCCCACTTGCGCGCGACCTTGAGCGCGGACTCGACGGCTTCGGCGCCGGAGTTCATGGGCAGCACCATTTCGGTGCCGGTCAGCTCGGCCAGCTCCGCGCAGAACAGGCCCAGCTGGTCGTGGTGGAAGGCGCGCGAGGTGAGCGTGACGCGGCCGAGCTGCTCGACGGCCGCCGCGACGAGCGCCGGGTGCCGGTGCCCGAAGTTCAGCGCCGAGTACGCGGACAGGAAGTCCAGGTAGCGCCTGCCTTCGGTGTCGGTGACCCAGGCGCCCTCGCCGCCGGCGATGACCACCGGCAGCGGGTGGTAGTTGTGCGTGCTCCAGCGTTCGTCGAGCGCGATGAAGTCGGTGGCCATGTTTCACAGGTTAGAGCTGGAAAGCACACCGATCAGGACCACTTCGTTGCGTGCTTGCGGCCTGGAGCGGCTGATCGTTGCGCAACGCCGTCGCGGGCCGGACTCGCCAACATACCGGCCGGTCTGGAAGAGTGCGGGCGTGACCGATGAGCTCTCCTTCCTCCGCAAACAGGCCCGTACCCAGCGCTTCACCCTCGGCACGCCCCGTGAGTTCCGCGTCGCGCCCGACGGCGGGCGGCTGCTGTTCCTGCGTGCGGAGTCCGGCGTCGACCGGCGCAACAGCCTGTGGGAGCTGAATCTCGCCGACGGCACCGAGACGAAGGTCGTCGACGCCGCCGAGCTGCTGCCGGGCGAGGAGAACCTGCCGCCGGAGGAGCGCGCCCGGCGCGAGCGCAGCCGCGAGAGCGCGGGCGGCGTGGTCGGCTACGCCACCGACGCCGAGCTGCGGATCGCCGCGTTCTCGTTGTCCGGCAAGCTCTTCACGGTCGACCTCGCGACCCGGCAGGTCACGGAGCTGGTCGGCAGCTCGGTCGTCGACCCGCGGCCGAACCCGGCGGGCACGCACGTGGCGTACGTCCGCGACCGGCGGCTGCGCGTGGTCGACCTCGGCAGCAGGCAGGACCGCGTGCTGGTCGAGGAGGACGGCGAGGACATCGCGTGGGGGCTCGCGGAGTTCATCGCGGGCGAGGAGCTGGGCCGGGCCCGCGGCTACTGGTGGGCGCCGGACGGGCAGAGCCTGCTCGTCGAGCGCAGCGACCGGGCCGGGGTGCCGCGGTGGACCATCGCCGACCCGGCGCACCCGGAGAACCCCGCGAACGTCGTCGCGTATCCGGCCGCGGGTGAGCGGAACGTCGCGGTGTCGCTGGCTTTCGTGCACCTCGACGGCACCAGGGTGGACGTCGAGCGCGGCGACTGGGAATACCTCGTGGCGGTGCACTGGTCGGCGGGTGGCCCGCCGCTGCTGGCGGTGCAGAGCCGCGACCAGCGCACGTTCGAGATCCACTCCGTCGACCCGGCGACCGGCGCGACGAAGCTGCTGCACACCGAGACCGACGAGCGGTGGGTCGAGATCGTGCCCGGCGTGCCGGCGTGGACCCCGGACGGGCGGCTGGTCCGGGTGAGCGCGGCGGACGGCAGCTACCGGCTCGTCGTGGACGGCCAGCCCGTCACCGGGCCGGAGCTGCAGGTGCGATCGGTGCTCGACGTCGGCGACGAGGTGCTGTTCAGCGCGTCGGACGAGGACCCGACGCAGATCCACGTCTACCGCACGGGTCCGGTCCAGCGGGTGTCCACTTCGGACGGTGTGCACGTCGGGGCGGGGACGGCCGCGGTCACCGTGTTGTCGTCGTGGAGCCTGGACCACAGTGGACCGTCGGTTTCCGTGGTGCGCGGCGGTCGGCAGGTCGCGCAGGTGCGGTCGTACCCCGAGGATCCCGGCCTGGAGCCGAAACCGCTCTGGCTGACCGTCGGCGAGCGGAAGCTGCGTGCGGCGCTGCTGTTTCCGAGCGAGCACCGGCGGGGCGAGAAGCTGCCGGTGCTGCTCGACCCGTACGGCGGGCCCCACGCGCAACGAGTGCTGCAGAGCCGCAACGCGTTCTTGACCTCGCAATGGCTGGCGGACCAGGGTTTCGCGGTACTGGTGACCGACGGCCGCGGCACGCCCGGTCGCGGTCCGGCGTGGGAGAAGGAGGTCGCGGGGTCGCTCGCCGAGGTCACCCTCGCCGACCAGGTGGACGCCCTGCACGCGGTGGCCGCCGAGCATCCCGATCTGGACACCGAACGCGTGGCGATCCGGGGCTGGTCCTACGGCGGTTACCTGTCGGCGCTGGCGGTGTTGCGGCGGCCGGACGTTTTTCACGCGGCGGTGGCGGGGGCGCCGGTGACGGACTGGTCGTTGTACGACACGCACTACACGGAGCGCTACCTCGGCAAGCCGCAGGACGATCCCGAGGTGTACGAACGGAATTCCCTGATCGCCGACGCTGCACGGTTGGAGCGCTCGCTGCTGATCGTGCACGGGCTGGCCGACGACAACGTGTTCGTCGCGCACGCGCTGCGGCTGTCGTCGGCGCTGCTCGCGGCGGGGCGGGCGCACACGTTCCTGCCGCTGGTCGGCGCGACGCACATGACCCCGCAGGCCGAGGCGGTCGCGGAGAACCTGATGCGAGTACAGGTCGAGTGGATCAAGAAGGAGCTGAGCCGGTGACGCGCTGGGGAATCACGATCCCGCTGACGGGGGTGCCGCTGACGGCGCACCGCGAGCTGATCGAACGGCTGCCCGACCTCGGGTACACGGACGCCTGGTCAGCGGAAACGGCCGGCGCGGATGCGTTCTCGCCGTTGTTGCTGGCGTCGCAGTGGGCGCCGCAGCTGCGGCTGGGGACGGCGATCGTGCCGGTGTATACGCGGGGGCCGGGGCTGCTGGCGATGAGCGCGGCGGCGCTCGCGGAGGCCGCGCCGGAGCGGTTCGTGCTGGGCATCGGGACGTCGTCGCCGGTGATCGTGTCGAACTGGAACGCGGCGGAGTTCGCGAAGCCGTACCAGCGGACGCGCGACACGTTGCGGTTCCTGCGGTCGGCGCTGGCGGGGGAGAAGGTGAGCGCCGAGTACGAGACGTTCTCGGTGAGCAAGTTCAAGCTGGAGCGCGTGCCCGAGGTGGCGCCGCGGATCATGCTGGCGGCGCTGCGGCCGGGCATGCTGAGGCTGGCCGCGAAGGAGGCCGACGGGGCGATCACGAACTGGCTCGCGCCGACGGACGTGCCGAAGGTGCGGGCGGAGATCGGGCCGGACGTCGAGCTGGTGGCGCGGATCTTCGTCTGCCCGACGGAGGACGCTTCGGCCGCGCGGGCGCTGGGGCGCATGCTGATCAGCAGCTATCTGACGGTGCCGGTGTACGCAGCCTTCCACGACTGGCTCGGCCGCGGCGAGGCGCTGCGCAAGATGCACGAGCTGTGGGCGGCGGGCGACCGCAAGGGCGCGAACGCGGCGATCCCGGACGAGGTCGTGGACGACCTCATAGTGCACGGCAGCCCGGAAGCCTGCCGCGAGCGGTTGCAGTCCTATGCGGACAACGGTCTGGACACGCCGGTCATCGCGCTGTTGCCAACGGGCGGGAACCCGGCGGAGCAGGTGGAGGCGCTGGCACCCCGGTGAGACGCGGTGAGGCGGCGGGGTTCGGGGCGGTCCGGGGTGGTTGTGCTCCTGCTGCTTCGGCCTCGGGAGCGGTGAGGGAAAGCGCTTTCTCGGGCGGTGCCCTTCGGGAGTGGCCCGGTGGATGGGTGTTGGCTTCACCGCCCCCATCTCCCGGCCTAGAAAGTGCTTCCTCGCACCGTCTTGGTGATCGGAAGGAGCACCTGCGGTCAACCGCACCGTTCCCTCCGGCGGAGAGGTGGGTTGCTGTGCACGTGGCACCCACGGCCGCCGCCCACTGCCACCGCCCTGGCCCGCTGCCATGGCCACCGGGCGCCGCAGTCGTCCAACCCCTGCCTCCCGTTAACACGGCCAACGCCGCCCCGCGCCGCCACCGCCACCGCCACCGTCCGCCTGCTGCCTGCCGTCGCGAGTGCGGCCGCCGCTCAACCGCTGGTCACTTCCCTCCCCATCGCGAACCCCAACCCCGCCTCGCCCTACTCCAGTCGTGCTTGGCTCTTGAAACTGTTCCTCCAGACAGGGCACTTTGGTGGGAAATCGGGCTCGGGGACTGCCCACCAACCGGCCGCATCCGTACAGTGGCTTAGCGTAGGCATACCTAAGGAGTGATCAGTGGGCGATATCCCCGGGCTCGCAGGCGGGCGGCAGGGGCACGAGCGGCTCGCGAAGCTAATTCCGCTGGTCCTGCGCGGCCTGGCAGCCGGCACGGCCGAGCGTGCCGCGCCCGGGCCCGCCGGGGGGCCGGCGCCCGTCGCGGCGAGTGTCGCGGCGTTGGAACCGCTCGTGCCGGAGCATGGGGTCGGTGTCGAGAAAGCGCTTTCCGAGCTGTCCACCCTGCTCGCCGCGGGATCCGCCGACCCGGCCGATCCCTGGTGCGCCGCCCACCTGCACTGCCCGCCGCTCGCGGTGGGCGTCGCCGCGGACGTCGTTGCCGGGGCGCTCAACCCGTCGATGGACTCGTGGGACCAGGCGCCCGTCGCGAGCGAACTGGAGCGCGCGTTCCTCGGCGCCGTCGCTCGCCTGTGCTACCCCGGCGAACCCGCGCCCGACGCCCTCGTCACCACCGGCGGCACCGAGTCCAACCTGCTCGGCCTGCTGCTCGCCCGCGAGCAGAACCCGCGCGTGCAACCCGTGTGCGGACGCAACGCCCACCACAGCGTCGCCCGCGCCGCGTGGTTGCTCGGCCTGCCCGCGCCGGTCGTCGTCGAGTGCGACGGCGAACGACTCTCGCCCGCCGCGCTCGACGAAGTACTGCACAGCACCGGTCCCGCCGTCGTCGCCGCGACCGCCGGGACCACCAACACCGGCGAGATCGACCCGCTGCGCGACCTCGCCGAGATCTGCCGAAGCCACCAAGCCCGCCTGCACGTCGACGCGTCCTACGGCGGCCTCGCGCTGTGCAGCCCGCGCCTGGCGCACCTGCTCGACGGGCTCGCCGAGGCCGACTCCATCGCCCTCGACCTGCACAAGTTCGGCTGGCAGCCCATCGCGTCCGGGCTCTTCGCCGTCCGTGACGCGGCCGACCTCGCCGCCCTCGACATCACCGCCGAATACCTCAACGCCGACGACGACACCGAAGCCGGCCTGCCCGACCTGCTCGGCCGCTCGCTGCGCACCTCCCGCCGCCCGGACGCGTTCCGCATGGCCGTCACCCTGCGCGCGCTCGGCTGGGCGGGCATCGGCGCGCTCGTCGAGCACTGCTGCGACACCGCCCGCGAGGTCGCGAACGACATCGAACAGCACGCCGGCCTCGAACTCTGGGGCCCGCCCACGCTGTCGACCGTCCTGTTCCGCCCGGTCTCCGGCGACGTCGCCGCGGTGCGCCGCACCCTGCTCGAAGCAGGCACGGCGATCATCGGCCGCGCCACCATGCCGCCCGGCGAGGTCTGGCTCAAGCTCACCCTGCTGCACCCGCACACCACCGCGGCCGACTACCGTGGCCTGCTCGACACCGTCGTGGCCACGGCTCGCAGTGGCGCGGCGGTCGCCTCGTGACGCTGGACCTGGCCGGCGTCGGGATCGGCCCGTTCAACCTGTCGCTCGCCGCGCTCGCCGACCGCGTGCCGGGCCTGCGCACGGGGATGTTCGAGCGCCGCAAGGAGTTCCGCTGGCATCCCGGCCTGCTGATCGAGGGCGCCACGATCCAGGTGCCGTTCCTGGCCGACCTCGTCACGCTCGCCGACCCGACCCATCCACTGTCCTTTTTGAACTACCTGCGTGCGCACGACCGGCTCTTCCCGTTCTACTTCGCGGAGAAGTTCCACCTCGACCGCACCGAGTACGACGACTACTGCCGCTGGGCCGCGGGACAGCTCGACGCCTGCCACTTCGGCGTGGAGATCACCGGGATCGACGCCACAGAAAGCGTTTTCCAGCTCACCACGGGCGACGGTGAAACCATCGCCGCCCAGAATGTGGTGCTCGGCGTGGGCACCACCCCGTCTCTGCCGGAACCGTTGCGGCCCTTGGTTTCGCGGGCGCCGGTGCTGCACTCCGCCGACTACCTGACCGAACGTGAGCGGCTGCTCGCCGCGCCGGGTGTCACCGTGGTGGGCTCCGGGCAGTCGGGGGCGGAGGTGTTCCTCGACCTGCTGCGCCACCGGCGCCATCCGGGCGGCCTGCGCTGGATCGCGCGCACGGGGGCGTTCGCGCCGATGGAGTACTCGAAGCTCGGGCTGGAACAGTTCACCCCGGACTACACGACGTTCTTCCACGGCCTGGAGGAGTCCATTCGCGACAGTCTGCTACCTGCGCAATGGCAGCTGTACAAGGGAATCGACGCCAAGACGATCGCGGCGATCCACGAGGAGCTGTACCGGCTGAGCATCGGCGGCTGGCCGGACGTCGTGCTGACGCCCGGCGTCGAGTTGGTCTCGGCGGCCCTCGACGGGGGCCGCATCGCGCTCGGCCTGCGACACCAGCAGCAGGGCACCGAAGCCGTGTGGCACACCGACGCCGTCGTGTGCGCCACCGGCTACACCGAAACCCCGATCGACCACCTGCTGGGTCCGCTGGCGGACAGGCTGGTCACCGACGGCCGCGGCAGGCCCGTCGTCGAGCGGGACCACCGGTTGCGGCTCGACGGCGTGCCGGGGTCGGTCTTCGTGCAGAACGCCGAGCGGCACACGCACGGCGTCGGCGCGCCGGACCTCGGGCTCGCCGCGTACCGCGCGGCGTCGATCGTCAACTCGGTCTGCGGGCGCGAGGTCTACCGCCTCCCGTCGCGGACCGCTTTCACCACGTTCGGGCTGGCAGGCGAGGAGACGTCATGACGAGCGAAGCGGAAGCCTGGCGACAAGCCGGGGCGTTGATCGTGCACAAGATGCTCGGCGAACTGTCCTACGAGGGGCTGTTCCGGCCCGAACCGCGAAACGCGGACACCTGGTGCCTGGAGCTGCCCGACGGCGTGCGCTACGAGTTCCGTGCCCGGCGCGGTGCTTTCGACTCCTGGACCGTCACTCCGGGCAGCGCGACGCGGAACTCCGAGCCCGCGGACGATCCACGCACGCTCGTCGTCGACGCGCGTGTCCAGCTGGGACTGTCCGGGCTGCGGCTGGCCGACGTGCTGGCCGAGCTGACGTCCACCGTTGCCAACGAAGCGGCGCGGCTCCGGCGGGCTCCGACGGCCGCCGAGCTGTCCACGATGGACTACAACCTGGCTGACGGGCACCTCACCGGACATCCGCGGCTGGTGCTGAACAAGGGCCGCGTCGGTTTCTCGGCGCGCGACCGCGAGCGGTACTCCCCGGAGTCCGGCAGCGACCTGAAGCTGCGCTGGTTCGCCGTGCACCGGGACCACGCGCAGTTCCGGGCGGTGCCCGGCCTCGACGAGGAAACGTTGCTGCGCGAGGAACTCGACGAGGACCAGCGGGGCGAGTTCGCCGAAAAGGCAGGCGCGGACTACGTGCTCGTACCGGTCCACCCCTGGCAGGCCGACGAAATCCTCGGCACCCTCTACGCGGGCGAGCTGGCGAGCGGCGCCATCATCGACCTCGGTGAGAGCCGGGACAACTACCGTCCACATCAGACGGTGCGAACACTGGCGAACGTCAGCCGGCCCGATCGGCGTGACGTGAAGACCGCCGTCTCGGTGCGCAACACGCTCGTCTACCGCGGCCTCGCCTCCGCGGCGACGCTCGCCGGACCGGCCGTGACCACCTGGCTCCGGCAGCTCGACGCGGCAGATCCGTTGCTGTCGAAGCAATACCGGTTCGAGCTGCTCGGCGAGGTCGCGAGCGTGTCGGTGCGGCACCCGCTGTTCGGCGCGCTGGAGGAGCTGCCGTACCGGTTCCACGAGACTCTGGGCGCGCTGTGGCGCGAGCCGCTCGTGGCGCGGCTGGCCGACGGCGAGCAAGCGCTTTCCTTCGCCGCGCTGCCGTACCGCGACCAGCCCGGGAACTCCGTGCTCACCGAGCTGATCCGCCGGAGTGGACTGTCCGCTGAGGATTGGTGCGGGAAGCTGTTCGACCTGCTGCTCACGCCGCTGCTGCAATGGCTCCTGCCTTACGGTGTCGGGTTCTGCCCGCACGGCCAGAACCTGATCCTCATCGTGGACGCCGACGGCCGCCCGCTGCGGGTCGCGATCAAGGACTTCGCGCAGGGCGTGGACCTGCTCGACGAAGAGCTGGACTGCTACCGGCTGCTCGGCGAGGAGGCCGCGGCGGAGATGCTGCGCTGGCCGGCGCACCTGCTCGCGCAGTCGCTGTTCAGCTCCGTGTTCTCCGGGCAGCTGCGGTTCTGGGCGGAGATCCTGCACGACGACCTGGGCTTCCCGCGGCCGCGCTTCTGGTCACTGGTCCGGGATGTCGTCGCCCGCTACCGCAAGGACAATCCGGACGTCGCCGACCGGTTCGACGCCTGCCGCCTGTTCGCGCCCGACGTCGAGCGCGTGACGCTCAACCGCGAGCACCTGGCGGGCCAGGGCTTCGACAAGGTCGAGCGCGACGACGAGTTCGACGTGCGGTGGGGCCGGGTGCCGAACCCGTTGCACGCGCCCGATCCGGCCGGTGCGTGGTGAGACCGCTCGGGCCACGGCGCCTGGCCGAGCGGAAACCCTTGCCGCTGCCAGAGAACGCGCGTGTCCTGCTGCTCGTGCCGGACCCGCACGCCCGGTTCGCGGCCGTGGAACTGTCCGGCGACTTCGTGGCGGAGGAAGTGCTGGAGCGCGGGTACGGGTTGTGCACGTACGTCTTCGCGTGGACTCCCGAGCGGGAGCCGGTGGAGGCGTTGTCGCGTTACCTCGGCGGCTACGGCGATCTGCGCATGCGGCCGGACCTCGCGACCGTGTTTCCCTTGGAGGACGGTGTCTTCGCGGTCGTCTGCGACGTGGAGTGGCCCGACGGCTCGCCGGTCGAGGTGGCGCCGCGGCAGGTGCTGACCGACGAGCTGCGGGCGCTGGAGGAGCTCGGCTTCGTGCCGTCGGTGGGCATCGAGCACGAGGTCACGTTCTCCGCCGATGGCGAACCGCTGACCCCGCACGGCGTCGACTACGCGCTCGGCGGCGCCGAGCGGCTGCGGCCGCTGCTGCGGGACCTGCGTGAGCGACTCGCACCGCTGCGGGTGGAGTCCGCGCGGGGGGAGTGCCATCCGGGGCAGTACGAGATCGTGCTGCGCCACCGCGACGCGCTCGCCGCGTGTGACGACGCGATGCTGCAGCAACTGGTGGTGCGGAACACGGCCGCCGAGCACGGGGTGACCGCGAGCTACCTGGCCGCGCCCGCGACGGGCCAGGGCAACTCGTGCCACGTGCACCTGTCGCTGTCCCCGGCCGCGCTGGAGCCGTTCCTGGCCGGGGTGCTGCGTGAGGCGCGGGCACTGACGGCGATCTGGGCGCCGACGTGGAACAGCTACGTCCGGCTGCGCACCGGCCCGTTCTCGCCACGTGCGCTGCGGTGGGGCGTGGACGACCGGACAGCGGCGGTGCGCGTCGCGGGCTCCGGCGCCGGACGGCGGCTGGAGTTCCGGTTCGCGGGCGCGGACGCGCAGCCGCACCTCGTGGTGGCGGCGCTGCTCGCGGCCGGCCGCGCGGGGATCGAGGAAGGGCTGGCGCCACCACCGGAAGGCGAGCAGGTCGGCGAGCTGTGCGCCACGCCGTGGGAAGCGCTGGCCGCGCTGGAGGAGACGAAGGTGCTCGGCGCCGAACTGCTCGACCAGCAACGAGCCTTGCTGCGCGCGGAGATCGACGCGGGCTGCGACGCCGTCAGCGACTGGCAGCGGCGGCGGGGCGCGCTTCGGGCTTGACCGGCGACAGCTGCTCGGCATCGGGCCTGCGCAGCCGCGGGATCGCGAAAGCCAGCAGCAGCGCCACTCCGACCAGCGGATACGTGGCCGCGGACAGCTGCTGCGGCCAGTCCCAGTGGATGTGCACCACGGGGAAGTCCGTGTCCGGCAACGTGTGGAACGGCGCCCAGTAGAAGAACACCGTCGTGAGCACCGCCCACCCGAACCACGCCACCGCGAGCCACGACCGGTCCACCGCCCGCCGCACCCCGTAGGTGAGCAGCACGAGCAACGCGGGCGCCACCCACACGTAGTAGTGCGACCACGACGTCGGCGACACGAGCAGCGCCAGGCCCGCGTTGGCCATCAGCGCGAGCGCAGGCTCGGCGCGGCGCATCGCCAGCGCCACGACCGCGACCAGCGCGACGATCACCACGATCCACACGACCTTCTCGACGGCCTCCGGCATCCCGGTGCGCACCAGCGCCGCCTCGATGGTCTGGTTCGTCTTGAACGCCGTGCCGCTCACACCGCCGCCCGACAGCCCGCCCTGGAACCAGTACTCGACGGACGCGTGGAAGTCCGCGATGAACCCGATCCCCGCCGCGACGACGAACGTGATGCCCGCCCGCGCGGCCGAGCGGTAGTCCTTGCGCACCAGGAAGAACAACACGAACGCGGCGGGCGTGAGCTTGAGCGCCGCCGCGAGACCGATGCCGAAACCGCGCGGCCAGCCCGTCTTCCCGGCGAGGCAGTCCACCGCGACCAGCGCCATCATCACGAGACTGACCTGGCCGAACTGGTAGGTCTGGCTGACCGGCTCCAGGAACACCGTCAGCGGCAGCGCGAGCGAGGCCACCACCAGCCCGCCGAAGCGGCCCAGCGGGGGCCACGCCGTGCGCGCGACCAGGTACAGCGTCACCGCCAGGCACAGCGTGCTGAGCACGTACAGCGTCACGACCGCCGCGTCCCACGGCAGCAGCACCAGCGGGCTCAGGACCAGCACCGCGAACGGCGGGTACACGAACGGCAGCTCGGCGCCGTTCGCGACGGGCGGCAGCGTGCCGTACATGTCGTGGCCGTCCCACCACGCCTGCACGCCGTAGCGGTAGACCTCGAGGTCGATCTGCGGGCGCGTCGGCATGGCCGTGAACATCCCGCGGAAGGCGAAGAACAACCACACGGCGCACAGCACCGGGACAACCCAGACGTATTTGCGCATCGCATCCAGCTTAGAGACCGCCCCGATGATCTCGGCGGCGCGGGTCGCGGCCTCAGCCCTGGGAACCGGCCGGGACGGCGTCCAGGATCGTGAAGATCTGGTCCAGGCCCGTGAGCTTGAGCGGGTTGAGCACGGCCCGCGTGGTGGCGACCAGCCGCAGCTCCTGCCCCGCCTTGTGGCAGTCGCTCGCGGTCTCCACCAGCACGGCCAGGCCCGCGGAGTCGAGGAAGTCGACGTGGGTCAGGTCGAGCACGAGGGTCGCCGAGGCCGGCCGGTCCGCCGCGTGCGCCGCCGCGATGCCCTCCTGCAGCCGGGCGCTGGCACTCGCGTCCACCTCGCCGCTGGCCGCGACGACCAGCAGGTCATTGCCCCGCGTCCACTCGACGGTGAGCGTCACTGTCTCTCCTGTTCCCCAGTCCTGGTCCGCCTGTCACTGTATCCACCGCCGCCCGAGTGAAACCCGGGTGGCGGGGAACCCGGCCGGTCGTGAAGACCGTGTGCACTCTGGACCAGTTGGTGGAGCTCTTCGAGGCCGAATCCGGGCGCGACCTCTACGTCCGCTGGTCGAAAGGACCCGAAACCGACCTGGCTCCCGGCGGCCCGGGCCCGCAGGCCAGCCGGGACGCGCTCACCGGGATGCCACTGCCCGGGCTGTCCGCCAGCCCGCTCAAGGTCGAGCCGTGGTGGGACGACCGGCCGCTGCGGCTGTGGCTCGCCCGCCGCATCTACGACTACCGGCACCTGCGCGAGCTGCGCGGGCCCGGCGTGCGGCCCTGGGTGTTCCAGGGCACCGAGATCGCCCGCGGCCCCGACAACGAGCCGCTCGTGGAGTGCGACCGGCCACTGGCCTGGCTCACCGACGACGTGCTGCACGAGGCCCAGCGGCTGGTCGACGAGCAGGGCTCGCGCGAGTGGGGCCCGCTGGACCGCAGCAGGACCTGAGCGTTTGGCGGGGGCACCGCGTGGTAGCCCGCGACGGAGACCAGGAGGGAGCACGACATGGCGCAGGACCAGCGTTCTCCGGCCGGCGACGAGAAGCTCGAAGCGGTGCGGGAGAAGATCGAGGAAGCCAAGGCCGAGGCGGCCGAGGCGACCGGATACCGGCCCAGCAACCAGGCCTCGAAGACCGTCCCGGACGAGGAGCCGCCCGCCCGCGACGGGCATTTCTCCCCGTCCTGATCACGACGCGGCGACCGGCGTGCGGTCGACGACCGTGAGCACGTCGTCCAGCCCCGTGACGAACAGCGGCCGGCGCACGGCGTCGGTGGCGCACACCACCTCCAGCCGCTGCCCGGCCGCTTCGCACGCTTCGTGGGCCTCGGCGAGAACCGTGAGCCCGCACGAGTCGAGGAACCCGACGCCGGACAGGTCCACGACCAGCGACTTGAGCCCCGTCCCGGTGCGGGCCGCGACGAGGGCGTCCCGCAGCCGCGGCGCGGTGGCCGCGTCGACCTCCCCGGTGACGGTGACCCGCACGCGGTCCCGCTGCCGCTCCCACGCCACGTCCAGGTTCACGACTCGCCGCCGCTGATGGGGATCCTGCGGGTCGGCGACTGCCCGGCGAGCGGGATCCGCACCGTCAGCACCCCGTTGTCGTAGGTCGCGGCGGTGCGCCCGGTGTCGAACCCCTCGCCGAGGACGACCTGGCGGGAGAACACGCCCAGGACGCGTTCGGTGACCAGCGTCCGCGCGTTCTCGTCCGTCACGGGCGGGCGGCGCTCGGCCTTCACGGTCAGCACGGTGTGCTGGACGTCGAGCTCGATCGCGTCGCGGGTGAGGCCCGGCAGATCGAAGCAGAGGACCAGCTCGCCGTCGGCGCGGTAGGCGTCCATCGGGATCGACGCGGGCTGGGACCAGGTGCCGGCGGGCCAGCTGAGCCGGTCGAACGGGCCGGTGCGCAGCAACATCGTTTCCTCCTCGCAGCTCTGGTGTCGGCGCGCCCTCATGATTTAGCATGTCGTCAATCTGATGACAAGTGTGACGTCGTCGAGAGGATGACGAATGGGAGAAGGGTACGAGACGGCACTCGCTCAACTCCGCGGGCTGGGCCTGCCGCCGCAGCTGCCCGTGGCCGCCGAAGCGGTGGCGCTCGTGCAGACCGCCGTCGGCTCGTCCACCGAGCCCGCCGAGCTGCTGGCGGCGCTGACCGTGCTGCGCGGGCTGCGGGACGAGCTCGCCGAGTGGGAGCCCCGGTTGATCGGCGCGGCGCGCGAACAGGGCGTGAGCTGGGCGCGGCTCGCGCCGGCGCTGGGCGTGACCAGCAGGCAGGCCGCCGAACGCCGGTACCTGCGGCTGCGCCCGTCCGCTGAGCACCGCACCGGCGAGCAGCGGGTGGAGGCCGAGCGCAGCCGTCGCGCGGGAGAGCGGGCGGTGGCGGCGTGGGCACGGCAGAACTCCGGCTCGCTGCGGCGGCTCGCCGGGCAGATCGGCGCGCTGGAAGGGCTCGACGAGCGGGCGCAGGACCGCGTGCAGGAGGCGCTGGCCGACGACGACGCGGCGAGCCTGCTCTCACCGCTCGCGGAAGCGCACGCCGCCCTCGAAGGCCGGCACGTCGGCCTCGCCGAGCAGGTGCGGTCGATCACCGAGCGGGCACAGCAGGTGCGGCGGGACACGCAGCAGCAGCGCGTCGGCGACGGCGCCGGCTGAACCCGGTCTCGCGGGGCGGCGAGGGCGGCGCGACAGTGACAGGATGTGCCGGTGGACGTGCACAGCAGGAACAACGTGGTGGCGATCGGCAACCCCGGCGGGCGGGTGCTCCTGCTCGCCCACGGTTTCGGGTGTGACCAGCACCTGTGGCGGCTGGTGGCGCCCGCGCTGGCCGAGCGGTTCCGCGTCGTGCTGTTCGACCACGTCGGCGCCGGCCGCTCGGATGCGTCGGCCTGGGACCCGCGGCGGTACGCGAGCCTGGACGGGTACGCCGCCGACGTCGTGGAGCTGTGCGAGGAGCTGGACCTGCGGGACGTCGTGTTCGTCGGGCACTCGGTGTCCGCGATGATCGGCGTGCTGGCCACGATCGCCGCGCCGGAGCGGTTCGCGAAGCTGGTCCTGCTCACCCCGTCGCCGTGCTACCTGAACGACGGCGACTACCGGGGCGGGTTCAGCCGCGCCGACATCGACGAGCTGCTCGACTCGCTGGACAGCAACTACCTCGGCTGGTCCGCGACGATGGCCCCGGTGATCATGGGCACCCCGGACCGGCCGGAGCTGAACGACGAGCTGACCAACGCCTTCTGCCGCACCGATCCCGACATCGCGAGCGTGTTCGCCCGCGCCACCTTCCTCTCCGACAACCGCGCGGACCTGCCGAAGGTGCCGGTGCCCTCGCTCGCCATCGAATGCGCGCACGACGCCATCGCGCCCCGCGAGGTCGGCGCGTACGTGCGCGACCACATCCCCGGCTGCCGCCTGGTCACCCTCGATGCCGTCGGCCACTGTCCGCAGCTGAGCGCTCCGGAGCAGACGACGGAGGCGATCGCGGCGTTCGCCGCCGAGTGAGCCGATGACCGCGGGTGGGCCCGAGTTCGACGACAGCGCCGAGGACCTCTACGAGAACGCGCCCTGCGGCTACCTGTCCACGCTCCCCGACGGGCGGATCACCAGGATCAACGCCCGGTTGCTGGGCTGGCTCGGGTACCGGCGGGAGGACGTGGTGGGGCGGCTGCGGTTCGCCGACCTGCTGACCGTCGGCGGCAAGCTGTACCACGAGACGCACTTCGCGCCCCTGCTGCGGATGCAGGGCGAGCTGGGCGGCGTCGCGCTCGAACTGGTCGCCGCCGACGGGTCGCGGCTGCCGGTGCTGGCGACGTCCGCGGTGAAGGCCGGGCCGGACGGGGAGCCGAGGCAGATCCGCACCACGCTGTTCGAGGCGCGCGACCGGCGGGCCTACGAGCGCGAGCTGCTGCGGGCCCGCCGGGACGCCGACCGCGAACGCGACCGCGTGCAGCAGCTCGTCACCACCCTGCAGCGCAGCCTGCTGCCGCCGAACCTGACCGCGCCGCCCGGACTGGAGGTCGCGGCGTACTACCACCCGGCGTCGGCGGACCAGATCGGTGGCGACTTCTACGACCTGTTCCCGCTCGCCGCCGGGCGCTGGGGGTTCTTCCTCGGCGACGTGTGCGGCAAGGGCGCGGAGGCCGCGTCCGTGACGTCGCTGACGCGATACACGCTGCGGGCCGCCGCGGTCCACGACTCCGCGCCCGAGGCGGTGCTGAAAACGCTCGACACCGTGCTGCAGCAGGAGTACGGGCAGTTCTGCACCGTGCTCTACGGCGTGCTGGTGCCGGGGGAGAACGGCTGCGACATCACGCTCGCCAGCGGCGGCCATCCGCCGGCGCTGGTCCTGCGGGCCGACGGATCCCTGGAGCCGCTGCACACCCCGGGCGGGCAGCTGGTCGGCATTCTGCCCAACACGGTCTTCGCCACCACCTCGGCGCACCTCGGTCCCGGTGACGCGCTGCTGCTCTACACCGACGGGCTGTTCGAGGCCCGCACGACCGGGCGCGAGCGCTACGGCGAGGAAGCGCTGCACGCGTTCACGAAGGCGCTGGCCCCCACCACCGCACCCGCGCTGGTCGACGCGATCACCGGGCTGCTGCGCAGTTTCGGCGCGGGACTGGACGACGACGTGGCGGTGCTGGCGATGAGCGTGCGCTGAGCGCTCAGCCCAGGTCGGCCACGAACGCGGCGAGCGTGGCGGCGAACTGGTCAGGCGCTTCCTCGTGCGGCGCGTGGCCACCGGGGACGAGCTGGACCTCGCCCCGCCACAGCGTCGGGATCGTCAGCCCCCGCAGGTACTCCAGGCTCACCAGCTGCTCGCCCTCGCCGTGCAGGACGGCCAGCGGGCGGGTGAGGTTCGCGACGATGTCCACCTCGTCGGCGAACCGGCCGGCGGGCAGGGTCTCGCCGAGCCCGGCGCGGGCGGCGCCGTCGGTGGCGAGGATGTCCGCGGTGAAAGCGCTTTCCGAGAGCGCCGAACCGGGGGCGAGGAAGCTCAGCGCGTACGCGCGGGCGGCGTCGGCGTCGACGTCCGCGGTGAACCCGGTGGCCACCGCCGGGTTCGGCAGGAACGCCGTCCCGAGGTCCGCGGCCGAGGCGACCGGCGGCGTGCCGAACACGGCGAACCCGGCCGCGCCGGGCAGCGCGGGCGCGGCTTCGAGCGCGATGTGCCCGCCCAGGCTCCACCCGACCACGACGGCGTTCTCGGCGCCGGTGGCCTGGACGAAGGCGCGCAGCTTCGCCGCGTAGCCCGGTAGCGAGTAGGCCGAGGGGTCGGGTTCGGACTCGCCGTGCCCGGGCAGGTCGAAGGCGAGGCAGCGGAAGCGGCGGCCGAAGTCCCCGTCCAGCAGGGCGTGCCAGGTGCGCTTCGAGGACGAGTTGCCGTGCACGAACACCACCGGCCTGCCCGTGCCCGCCGACTCGCGGTACGCCAGCTGCCGCCCGTCCACCGTCACCTTGTGTGTCGTCATGCGGGAAGTCTGCCATGGCAGGTGCGGTTCCCGAGAATCCGCTTTGGTCGTAATTGCCGGAAATGTTCGCGACCAACGGCGGATTGCGGAAAGCCCTTTCCCGCGGACAGAATTCCCGCGCAGGGAAACCGGCGTGCCCGGTTTCGTCGGGGCTTGGCGATTCGCGAACTTCCTACGACATGAAAGGGGAACTGCTCATGCGGCGTTCCTCGAGAGCCTTCCGCGCGTGCGCGCTGGCGGCCGCGGGTGGGCTGGCGCTGGCCGGCACCGCCCAGCTGAGCACGAGCCCGCCCGCCGTCGCCGACTCCGCGCAGGAGTCGGTGATCGTGGTACTCAACGACCAGCTCCCCGACGCCCCGCCGACGAAGGCGGCCTCCGGCGCCCGCCACGACAAGGCGGCCACCGCGCAGGACGCGGTGCTGAACCGGCTCACCGGCGCGCGGCCCACCGCCGTCCGGCACTTCACGCTCGGCAACGCCTTCGCCGCCACCGTCACCGCCGCACAGGCCACCCAGCTCGCGCAGGACCCGGCGGTCGCGCAGGTGCTGCCCGACAGCAAGGTCACGCTGCCCGAACCGGCCACCCCGCGCACCGATCCCGCCGCGCCCCAGGCGAGCGCGCCGGGTGCCGGTGCGGCGCCGGGTGCGATCTGCCCGAGCGACCCGTCGAAACCGCTGGTGGAGCCGGAAGCGCTCACGTCCATCAACGCGACCGGTGCCGCCGCGCTCGCCGACGGTTCCGGCGTCAAGGTCGCCTTCCTGGCCGACAACATGGACCCGAACTACCCCGACTTCATCCGGCCCGACGGCTCGAAGGTGTTCGTCGACTACCAGGACTTCTCCGGCGACGGGCCCAACACGACCGACAGCGGCGCCGAGGCGTTCGGTGACGCCTCGTCGATCGCCGCGCAGGGCGTCGTCGTGCACGACCTGTCGAAGTTCGTCAACGAGAACCACCCGCTGCCGCCGGGCTGCAACATCGTCGTCAAGGGCGTGTCGCCCGGCGCGAGCCTGGTGGGGCTCAACGTGTTCGGCTCCACCGCGACGAACTCCGCGATCCTGCAGGCCATCGACTACGCGGTGACCGTGGACCACGTCGACGTGCTCAACGAGTCGCTCGGGCTGAACCAGTACCCCGACGCCAGCTCCCGCGAGCTGTTCCAGGTGTTCAACGACCAGGCCGTCGCCGCGGGCGTCACCGTCACCGCCTCCAGCGGCGACGCGGGCATCACGTCCACCATCGGCAGCCCGGCCACCGACCCGCTGGTGATTTCCACCGGCGCGACCACGGACAACCGGCTCTACGCGCAGACGACGTACGCCGCGTTCCCGTTCTCCAACGGGAAGTGGGTCAACGACAACATCTCCGCGCTGTCGTCGTCGGGCATCACGCAGAACGGCCGCACCATCGACCTCGTCGCGCCCGGCGAGGGCAACTGGGCCGACTGCTCCCCGGCCTACGCGGAATGCCGCAACTTCCACACCGTGCCCCAGCCGACCGACCTCGAATCCTTCGGCGGCACCAGTGAGTCGGCGCCACTGACCGCGGGCGTGGCGGCACTGGTGATCCAGGCCTACCGCGGCACCCACCACGGCGCGTCGCCGACCCCGGCGCAGGTCAAGCAGCTCATCACCGGCACCACGCGCGACCTCGGCCTGCCCGCCGACGAGCAGGGCGCCGGGCTGCTCGACGCCCGTGCGGCGGTGGAGGCGGCGCTGACCGCGCCCGGTTCGAGCGGCGCGCCCGCCGGTGTGTCGTCGAACATCACGCTGTCCGCCGACCAGGTCACCCTCGAAGGCGCGCCGGGCAGTACGCAGACCGCGACCGTCCAGGTGTCCAATGTGGGCACCAAGCCGCTGACGGTGGCCACCGGCACGAGGACCTTCGCGCCGCTGTCGTCGCAGACGCAGACCACCCCGTTCGACGCGAAAACGCTGCCGACCTTCCCGTACTACAACGGGACGAACTGGGCGTACAAGAAGATCACGTTCAGCGTGCCCGCCGGAGCGCAGCGCCTGCTGACGCGGATGGCGTGGCAGGGCAGCCCGAAGGTCGTCAACGGCACGTCGGTCACGCCCGTGGTGCGGCTGACGCTGCTCGCGCCGGACGGCACGTTCGTCGCCAACAGCCGCCCGCAGGGCGGGGCCGCGACGGCGAACTACGCCAACGTGGACGTTCGTGACCCCGCGGCGGGCACGTGGACCGCGGTGCTCTACTCGGCCTCGGGCGCGGCGGGCTACAGCGGGGACATCCAGTTCGCCGCCGACACCCAGCGCGCGGTGCCGTACGGCCAGGTCACCCCGCCGGTGCTGACGCTGGCGCCGGGCCAGACGAAGCCGGTCAAGATCGCGTTGCAGACCCCGTCCTCGGGCGGCGACGCGGACTACTCGGTGACCTTCGCGAGCTCCGACGGCCACCGGACCTCGCTGTCGGCGATCCTGCGGGCGCTCATCCCGACGCGCAACGGCAGCGGGCAGTTTGGCGGCACCATCACCGGCGGCAACGCGCGGGCGGTGTCCCCGGCGCAGACGTTCAGCTACGAGTTCGACGTGCCGAAGGGCAAGCGCGACCTCGACGTGGCCGTGCGCCTGGCCGACGCGGGCACCGTCGTGGACGGCGTGCTGGTGGACCCGAACGGCGAGCTGGCCGACGTCAACAGCAACATCTCGCTCGCGACGCCGACCACCGTCACCCAGGGCAAGGGTCTGCAGCTGCTCGACGCGAACCCGCTGCCGGGCCGCTGGCACCTGGTGATCGTCGTGCAGAACCCGGTCACCGGCAAGGAGCTCGAACAGCCCTTCACCGGCACGGTGAGCTTCGACCAGGTCGCGGTGTCCGCGCCCGGCCTGCCCTCGGGCGCCAGGCTCGCGGCGAACCGGCCGGTCACGGTGCCGGTCACCGTGCGCAACCCGGGTGTCGAGCCGATCGCCGTCGGGATCGACGCGCGCACCAATGCCACGCAGACCCTGCAGCCGGTGCCGGTGCAGGGCTCGACGGAGGTGGCGCTGCCCGAGGACTCCAGCGTCGCGCCGATCTACGAGGTGCCGCCGGACACGAGCAGGCTGACCGTCGCCACGTCGTCGAGCGTGCCGGCGCAGGTGGAGCTGCAGGGTTCGGCCGCGGGTATCGACGTGTTCGGTGACCTGAAGCAGGCGCAGGCGGGCAGCACCGTCTCGGTCGCGACGATCGGGGAGAAGAAGGGCTACGTCACGAAGGGCATCTGGTTCGCCGACGTGCAGGAGCTGGGCCCGTTCGGTCCCGCGGGCGCGCCGGCCGGGCACGCCAGCTACACGGCGTCGATGGTCACGGCGGGCTTCGACCCCGCGGTGACGTCGTCCACGGGTGACCCGTACGACCAGGCCGTCGACCCGGCGGGCACGGGCGGGACTCCGGTGATCGTGCAGCCGGGGCAGACCGTCACGCTCACCGTGACGATCACCCCGCAGGGGCGCGGCCAGTTCGCCGGGCACCTGAACGTCGTGACGGTCCCGACGCTGCCGACGGGCTTCACCGGCCTGCCGGAGGTCGGCACCGGCGAGGTCCTGGCCGCCCTGCCGTACTCCTACCGGATCGGCTGACGCCGGTGGGCCACCTCCGGTGCTGCGCCGGGGGTGGCCCACTAGCGTGGCCTTCGTGCGAATCTCCCCTTACGGTTCCTGGGCCACGCCGGTCACCGCGGATCTCGTGGTGGCGCAGGCGGTGCGCGTCGGCGACGCGCGGCCGGACGGCGACGCGGTCGTGTGGGCCGAGCGCAGGCCGGCCGAAGGCGGCCGCAGCCAGCTCGTGCGGTGCGCCGCCGACGGCACCCTCACCGAGCTGCTGCCCGGCGGGTTCGACGCCAGGACGGCGGTGCACGAGTACGGCGGCGGGGACTGGTGGGTCCGCGACGGCGTGGTGTGGTTCGCGAACTGGGCGGACCAGCGGCTGTACCGGGTGGCGGGCGGCGAGCCGGAGCCGCTGACGCCGGAGCCCGCGAGCCCGCGCGGCGACCGGTTCGCCGATGGCGACGTCCATCCCGGTGGGAGCGTGCTGGTCGCGGTGCGCGAGCAGCACACGCGGGACAACGTGCGCAACGAGATCGTGCGCCTAGCCGCCGACCGGCCCAGCGAGCCCGAGGTCCTGGTGAGCGGTCCGGACTTCGTTGCCTCGCCCCGCTTTTCGCCGGACGGCCGGCTGCTGGCCTGGGTGTCGTGGGACCACCCGTCGATGCCGTGGGACGACACGGTGCTCACCGTGCGGGACCTCGGCACCGGCGAGAACACCGTCGTGGCGGGCGGGCCGGGGGAGTCGGTGCTGGAGCCGCGCTGGCGCGCCGACGGCAGCCTGCTGTTCCTGTCCGACCGCACCGGCTGGTGGAACCTGTACCGCTGGGCTCCCGGCGAGGCGGTGACCCCGGTGGTCGTGCTCGACGCCGAGATCGGCGTGCCGGCCTGGACGCTGGGCAGCGCCCGGTACGCGCCGCTGCCGGACGGGCGGATCGTGTTCGCCCGCTGGTCCGGCGGGTACGACGGGCTCGCCGTCGCCACGCCGGACGGAGCCGTGACCGTGCCGGACCTGCCGTTCACCGCTGTCGGGGCGGTGCGCGCGGCGGGCGCGGACGAGGTGGTGCTGCTCGCCGGTTCGCCCGCGGAGGAGCCCGGCGTGTACCGGGTCACGGCCGAGGGCGAGGTCCGGACCGTCCGGCCGCCGCGGAAGCTGCCGTTCGACCCGGCGTACGTCTCGGCGCCCGAAGCGATCTCGTTCCCCTCCGGGGACGCCGTGGCGCACGGGCTGTTCTACCCGCCCGCGAACCCCGAGTTCGCCGGGCCCGAGGGCGAGCTGCCGCCGCTGATCGTGCTCATCCACGGCGGCCCGACCTCACAGGCGGCGCCGGTGCTCTCGCTCGCCGTGCAGTTCTGGACCACCCGCGGGTTCGCCGTGGTGGACGTGAACTACCGCGGCTCCACGGGTTTCGGCCGCGCGTTCCGCGAGCAGCTGCGAGGGCAGTGGGGTGTGGCGGACGTGGCCGACTGCCGCGCCGCCGCGCGGTGGCTCGCCGAGCAGGGCCGCGTCGACGAGCGGAAGCTGCTGATCCGTGGCGGTTCCGCCGGGGGCTACACGACGCTCGCCGCTCTCGCCCGCGAGGACACGCCGTTCGCGGCGGGCACGGACCTGTACGGCGTCGCCGACCTCGAAGCACTCGCCCGCGACACCCACAAGTTCGAGAGCCGCTACCTCGACGGGCTGATCGGGCCGTATCCCGAAGCACGCAAGGTGTACGTCGAGCGCTCGCCGCTTTCGCACGTCGGCTCGTTCGCGCGCCCGCTGCTGGTGCTGCAGGGCGCGGAGGACGCGGTGGTGCCGCCGAACCAGTCCGAGCTGATCGTCGAGGCGCTGCGCCGGCGGCGGCTTCCGGTGGCGTACCTGCTGTTCGAGGGCGAGCAGCACGGGTTCCGCCGCGCGGAGACCATCCGCCGGGCGCTCGGCGCGGAGCTGGGCTTCTACAGCCAGATCCTCGGTTTTCCCTTGCCACCGGAGGAGGATCTCGAAACGGTGGCGGTCGAGAACCTCTAGCGCGACGTTGCCCGGCGAGATCGGCGGACACCCCTTAGCCTGAACAAGTGATCTCTGCGCGGGCGGGCGCGGTGGGCGACCTCGTGGCGGGCCGCTACCGGTTGTTGCAGGAACTCGGTTCCGGCGCCATGGGTTCGGTGTGGCGGGCGTTCGACGAGCGACTGGGCCGGCGGGTCGCCGTCAAACGGGTGCTGCCCGTCGACGAGGCCGGCGACCTCCGCGACCGGGTGCTGCGCGAGGGCCGGATCGCCGCGCGGCTGCACCATCCGCACGCCGTCGCGGTCTTCGACGTCGTGGAGGACGACGGGCTGCCGGTGCTGGTGATGGAGTACCTGTCCGCCGACAGCCTCGCCGAGGTGCTCGCCGAGCGCGGCACGCTGCCGCCGACGGAGGTGGCCGAGATCGGCGCGCAGGTCGCCGACGCGCTGGCCGCGGCGCACGAGGCCGGGATCGTGCACCGGGACGTCAAGCCGGGCAACATCCTGTTGTCCGACGAGGGCGCGAAGCTCACCGACTTCGGGATCGCGCACGCGTCCGGCGACGCGACGATCACCGCGACCGGGATGGTCGCGGGCACCCCCGCGTACCTGCCGCCGGAGACCGTGCACGGCAGGCGCCCGCTGCCCGCGTCCGACGTGTACTCGCTCGGCGCGACCCTCTACACCGCCGTCGAGGGCACCCCGCCGTTCGGCCGGGACGTGGAAAACCCTTACGCCGTCCTGTATCGCATCGCGGCGGGCGAGCTGCGGCCCCCGCGGCAGGCGGGCCCGCTCACGCCGGTGCTGACCGCGATGCTCGCCCACGACGCCGTCGACCGGCCGACCGCCGAGGAGGCCGCGGCGCAGCTGCGTGCCATCGCCCAGGGCCGCGAGCTGCCCGTGACCCTGTCGCTGCCGCGGCCCCGGCGGCGGTTGCTGGCGGCGATCGCGGGGGCGCTGGCCGTGTTCGCGATGATCGCGTACCTCGTGCTCGACAAGTCCTCGCCCGCGACTCCGCCCGTCGTCGCCGCGACCGCCGCACCGTCCGCCATGGACCAGGAGAAGGCCGTGGCCGACTACTACGCCCTGCTGCCGGGCAAGGCGGGCGAGGCGTGGGGACGGCTCACGGCGCAGCGGCGCGCGCAGGGCGAGGATGCCTTCCTCGCGTACTGGTCGCAGGTGGCGACGGTGACCGCGAGCGCGCCGCACGCCGACGGCTCCGCCGTCACCGTCGTGCTGGACCTGAAGCTCAAGGACGGCACGATCGCCCACGAGGTGCACCGCATCGCGCTCGACAGACTGCTCATCGGCACGGACACCGTCCTCACCAGCGAGCGCACCGCGCCCGCGGCGCCCCCACCGCCACCGGTCACGGTCACGCAGGAGGTCCGTGCCGCGGCACCGGCACCGGTGCCCGCGCCGGCTCCCGCGGAGGTCGCCCAGGAGGCCGACCACGGGAAGAAGCTGGGGCACGACAAGGGCAAACACTAGTTTCGGCGAGCGGGCCGGGGGTAGCAGGGCGGTATGGGTTTCGAGGTACGGGGCGAGGGCCGGACGGCGGTGGTCACCGGCGCTTCGTCGGGGATCGGCGCGGAGTACGCGCGCAGGCTGGCCGAGCTGGGCTGGCAGCTGACGCTGGTCGCGCGCCGCGGGCAGCGGCTGGAGGCGCTGTCGGCGGAGTTGCGGAAGTCGGCGGGCGTGGAGGTCGAGACGCTGTCCGCGGACCTGGCGCTGCCCGAGGACGTCGCGCGGGTCGCGGAGCGCGTGGCCGCCGACGACGTGGCGCTGCTGGTGAACAACGCGGGCATCAACGGGTACGGCCCGTTCGACGAGACCGATCCCGCGTTGCTGCAGCGGGTGCTGGCCGTGAACGTCGCCGCGCCCACCGCGCTGGCGCGGGCCGCGCTGCCGGGCCTGCGGGCGCGGGGCGGGGCGCTGGTGAACGTGGCTTCGCTGCTCGCCTTCTCCGGTGGGTTGCCGCCGGATCCGTTGCCGTGGCGGGTGACGTACGCCGGGTCGAAGGGGTACCTGGTGACCTTCACGCGGACGCTGGCGGCGGAGCTGGGGCCGGACGCGGGCGTGACGGTGCAGGTGCTGTGCCCGGGTCTGACGGCGACGGAGTTCCACTTCACAGCGGGCTTGGAGCCGGTCGCGGGCGAGGAGGAACAGCGCGGCGAGCACGGTATGCCCGCGGAGGACGTCGTGCTGGCCTCGCTGGCGGCGCTGCGCAGCGGCGAGGTCGTGTGCGTCCCGGGTCTCGACGACCCGGCGGCGCTGGAGCAGCTCGCGGAGGCGGAGAACGCCGTGCGGGGCGCCTCGGTGGCGACGAAGGCCGCGGCCCGGTACCGGGGCTGACCCCCTCAGCCTCGCAGTTCCAGGAACACCCACCGTGCCTCGGGGGCCAGTCCGGCCAGCCACCGGCCGCAGTTCTGCAGCACCACCGGGCTCGACGTGACGTGCTGCGTGCCCGCGTGCAGGTCGCGGAAGTACCGCTGCAGGTCGCCCCGGCGCAGGGCCGTCGTGCCGCCCCACTTGTACGCCGTCAGCCCCACCTCGTGCACCGACCACGTGGTGTGGTTGAGCATCAGCCTCGTGAGCGTCTCCTGTTCCGTGGACAGCAGGTCGCCCGCGTCGAGCGTCGCCTCGTTGTCGGCCCACACCTGCTTCGCCCACGCCTCCGCGGCCCGCAGCTTCGCCTCCGCCTGCGCGTACTCCGCGTGGAACTGGCCCGTGTCCACCGACGCGCCCGGCGTGCCGGTCTTGCGCCCCACCAGGGCTTTCAGCTCGTCGAGCAGCCGCCGCCCCACGCCGAGCGCCCAGCCGGTGTGGCAGATGCCGGCCAGGTTGATCAACCCCATCCGGTAGACCGCACCGCCGTGCCGCGCGTCCATTGTGGACATCTCGAACACGTGCGTCTCCGGCACGAACAGGTTGTCGCAGGTGTAGTCGATGCTGTTCGTGGCACGCAGACCCATGACGTCCCAGTTGCCGTCGAGCGTCGCCTGCTCCTTGGGGAACGTGAAGATCAGCGCCTGCCCGGTCTCCTCGCAGAACGCCGCCGTGTGGACGTGGGTCGCCAGGGAGATGCCGGACGCGAAACCCCACTGCCCGCTGATCCGGTAGCCGCCCTCGGCACACACCGCCTTGCCCAGCCGCGTGCCCTGCCCCGCCATCAGGGCGTAGCGGCCGCCCGGCACGTCGGGGTACAGGTCCGCCACCGCCTCGTCGCCGAGGTACGCGGCCGTGGAGCCGGTGACCATCTGCACGGCCATGAACGCCCAGCCCGCCGACGCGTCGTGGTAGGCGATGCGGGCGATCGTGTCGATGACCTGGCGTGGCGAGAACTCGTACCCGCCCAGCTCGCGCGGGATCCCGATCTTGAACGCGCCGCTGTCGTGCAGTGCCTGTCCCACCTCGTCGGTGAGCCTGCCCAGCTCCTCGCCCTTCTCGGCGTGCTCCCGCAGCAGCGGGCCGATCTCGTCGAGCCGGGCGGAGACGCGGTCGAACTCCTCGCTCACGTGCAGGCTCATGCGGTCTCCTTCGCCGTGATCCACTCGATGACGGGTTCGACGGTCTCGTCGGAGTTGCTCTCGAAGACGAGCCCGTGGCCGTTGCCGGTGATGCCGCAGTCGGGCAGGTGCAGGTGCTCGGCCCGCGCGCCCGCGGCGTTGAGGAACTCGACGATCTGCGGGGTGAACCCGGCGAACGCGGACGCGCCACCGCTGACGACCACCACCGGTTTTCCCGCCAGCGCGGGAATCCGCCGCCCGGCGGCGTCGGCGGGCGTCACCGCGGGCGGGTCGTAGGTGATCTCCGCGCTGGTGAGCCCCCACGTGAGCGGACCGAGCCCGGGGAAGTCGGTGAACGGCGGGCCCATCGGCTCGATCGCGGCGATCGCCACCACGAGGTCCGGCCGCGCGTCTGTGGTCAGCCAGCCGACCGGACCACCCGCCGAGTGCGTGACCAGCACCGCGGGACCGGTCACGTCGAGCAGCCGGGACAACCGGTCGGCGTCGAGGCGCTGGGACGCCGCGAGGTCCGCGGGCAGCGGGCCCATCGACGCCAGCAGCTGGTCGGTGTCCCACGTCGTGTTCTCCGACGCGAACAGCGTGGCCGCCGCCTCGTAGGGCAGCTGTGGTCCCATCGGCCCGACGACGTCCGGGTGGTACGGCGAGCGCCCGTGCCCGCAGCGGTCCACGACGTAGACGGCGAACCCGGCCTCGACGAACCGCGTCGCCCAGCCGGGCCGCCCGTCCGGCGTGCCGAGCCAGTCGGTGCCCTGCCCGCCACCGCCGTGCACGAGCACCAGCGGATACGGGTGCGTCACCTCGCGCGGCGCCTCCCACTGCACGAACATCGGTGCGCGCTGCACGGTGCCGTGCGGGGCGGCCACCCGCTCGCCCGGAACCCAGAACTGGCCCCGCCGCACGGTGACCTCGTACCCGCCGCTCAGGTGTGGTGCCGCCATGATTCGCACGCTAAACGCGGCCCCCGTGGCGGTCATGTCGCTCCGGCGCAGAGCTCTGTCGAACGCGCGCAGGACCGGCTACCGTGGGGTGATCTCCGACAGCTGCGAGGCGGTGGGGATCGACGATGACGTCACTGACCGACCAGTTCGGGGATTTGGCCGTGTGCGGCGGGCCGAGGGTCGCCTTCGGCTCGTGGACCGACGCCGTGCGCCGCAGCGTGCTGCGCTTCCGCTTCGACTGCGACTCCCCGCGGGCGTTCGGCGGCACGATCAGGAACCGCTCGCTGGGCGGGGTCAACTTCGTCGACCTGGAGTCCGGGAAGCACGCCGCGTACCGGGACAGCGCCACGATTTCCGAGGCGGAGCCCGGGTTCTACGTGATGACGCTGCAGCTGTCCGGCGAGCTGCGGCTGGCGCAGCAGGACCGGGTCGCGGTGCTCAAGCCCGGGCTGTTCGCGTTGTACGACTCGGCCGAGCCCGCCGCGCTGACCGTCGGCGACGGCTACCGGTCCACGTGCGTCCGGTTTCCCAAGGCTTGGCTGGGCCCGTGCCGGCCTGCCGGGATCACCGCCCGCGCGTTCGAGTGCGAGCCGGGGATGC
This sequence comes from Amycolatopsis bartoniae, assembly GCF_014191255.1. Lineage (GTDB taxonomy): Bacteria > Actinomycetota > Actinomycetes > Mycobacteriales > Pseudonocardiaceae > Amycolatopsis_E > Amycolatopsis_E bartoniae. Next base: position 112,353 of record NZ_JACHWH010000009.1, on the reverse strand, counting down.
GCGCGGCGGTGTGGGGAATGCTGTTGAGCCTCAACCGGAACCTGGAGACGCTGGGCCCGGCGGGTCCGGCCGCGGTGCGGCACGTGATGGATCTCGTGGTCACGATGGTGCGGACCGAACTGGCCGGGCGCGCGCCGGAACGCCACGAGGTACTGCTGGCGGAGATCCAGGAGTACGTCGAGCAGCACCTGGCCGACCCGGCGCTGGACCCGCGGCGGATCGCGGCCGCGCACTTCGTGTCCCCGCGGCAGTTGCACGTGTTGTTCGAGCCGACGGGGACGACGGTGGGGGCGTGGATCCGCGAGCGGCGGCTGGACCACTGCCGCCGCGACCTGGCCGACCCGCTGCTGGCGGACGTGCCCGTCGCCGCGGTCGCCGCGCGGTGGGGTTTCCGCGGCGCGTCGCACTTCGGGCAGGTGTTCAAACGGGAGACGGGCCGGACACCGGCGGAGTTCCGCCGTGCCGCGCGAGCTCGCCCGCCGCGCTGATCGCGTCCTCCAGCGGCTCGGCGAGCAGCGGCAGCAGGACCACGGACTCGCTGCCCGCGTCGTGCAACGCTTTTCGTTGCGCGGCGCACTGGTCCAGCGGCCCGCTGATGGTGAGCCGGTCGATCCACTCGTCGCGCAGCTCGTCCGCGCGGCCCTGGCGGATCAGGGCGAACAGTTCCTCGCCGAACGGCAACGGCCGCAGGTGCGGCCCGGTGCTGGGGGTGAGCGCGGCGACGAGGTCCGCGCGCACGCGGGCCCGGGCACGCGCGGGATCGTCGTCGAGGGCGAACCAGTTGTAGGTGGTGATGGTGTGCCGCTCGCCGACGATTTCCCTGGTGGCGCGGACGTATTCGGGCGTCGCGGGCTCGGCGAGGATGGTCCCGTCGGCCGCTTTTCCGCCCACGGCGAGGGATTTCGGCCCGCGGACCCCGGCGAACAGGGGCGGTGCGACCGCGGGCGGGAACTCGAGCCGCACGGCGTCCAGGTGCACGTGCCGCCCGTCGGTGGTGACCTCCTCGCCCGCGAGCAGGCGGCGGATCGCGGTGAGGGTCTCGTCGAGCGCGGCGAGCGGGGACGCGGGGTACGCGCCGATCTGGCGCATCCACGCGGGCACGCCGTGCCCGAAGCCGGCGATCAGCCGCCCGGGGTACAGGTCCGCGAGGGCGGCGAGTTCCATGGCGGCGATGGCGGGGTTGCGTGCGACGGTCGGCAGCACGCCGATGCCCACCGTGACGTGCTCGGTGGCCGAGAGCACCGTGGCGGCGATCGCGATGGCACCGGCGTAGAAGCAGTCCTCGACGATCCAGACCTCGTCGAGCCCGGCTCGCTCGGCCCGGCGGGCGAGGTCGGTGACGCGGCGGGCGGGCAGTTCGCGGGGAATGCGGAGGCCGAGGCGGGACAAGGGTTTCCTCCCGGTTCCAGGGACGGACGACACCCTCGACGCTAGCAGCGGCCACCACCGGTTTTGCCAAAGCGGCAAGTGAATTTGTCAGTTCGGCCGATCGTGCGGATAGTGCGAGGCATGAGAGACACCTACGACGTAGTCGTCATCGGCGGTGGGGCCGCCGGGCTCGGCGCGGCACTCGCGCTCACCCGCTCCCGCCGGTCGGTCCTCGTGGTCGACGCGGGGCAGCCGCGCAACGCGCCCGCCGCCGGCATCCACAACTACCTCGGCCGCGAGGGCACCCCGCCGCGCGAGCTGCTCGAAATCGGCCGCGACGAGGTCGCCGGGTACGGCGGCGAGTTCGTCTCCGCCACCGCCACCGGCGCGGAAGCCTTGCCCGACAAGCGGTTCCGCGTCACGCTCGACGACGGGCGGCACGTGCGCGCACGGCGGTTGCTCGTCACCACCGGGCTCGTCGACGAGCTGCCCGCCGTCCCCGGCGTGGCGCAGCGCTGGGGCACCGACGTCCTCCACTGCCCCTACTGCCACGGCTGGGAGGCCCGTGACCAGGCGGTCGGCATCCTCGCCACCGGCCCGCTGGCCGGGCACCAGGCCCTCCTGTGGCGCCAGCTGACCGAAGACGTGATCGTGTTCCGGCACACCGCCCCGGACTTCGACGCGGAGACGCTCACCAAGTTCGCCGCGCGCGGCATCCGCGTCGTCGACGGCACCGTGGCCGGGCTGGAGGTGCGGGACGACCACCTCACCGGCGTGCGGCTGGAGTCCGGTGAGGTCGTGCCCCGGCAGGCGCTCGTGGTGGCGCCGCGGTTCACCGCCCGCTCCGAGCTGCTGGTCTCGCTGGGGCTGGAACCCGTCGAGCAGCAGTTCGGCGAGCAGGTCCTCGGCACCTACGTCCCGGCGGATCCGACGGGACGGACCACCGTGCCGGGTGTGTGGGTCGCGGGGAACGTCACGAACCTGTCCGCGCAGGTAGTCGTGTCCGCGGCCGCGGGGCTCGGTGCGGGCGCGGCGATCAACGCCGACCTCATCGAGGAGGAGACCGACCGCGCCGTGGCAGCACACACCCTCGTCGAGAACGAACGGGTGCTGGCCGAAACCGTCTCCGGCAACCGACGACACGGGATGTGACGATGTCCGACCACCAGTCCTACGAAGAGATCTACCGCTCGCGGCCCACGGTCTGGAGCGGGAAGCCGAACCCGCAGCTCGTCGCCGAGGTCACCGGGTTGCCGCCCGGCACGGCGCTCGACGCGGGCTGCGGGGAAGGTGGTGACGCGCTGTGGCTCGCCTCGCACGGCTGGCGCGTGACGGGCGTCGACTTCGTGCCCGCCGCGCTCGAACGCGCCACCGCCCACGCCAAGGACGCGGACCTCGACATCGAGTTCCTGCACGCCGACGTGACGACGTGGACGCCGGAACGCCGGTTCGACCTCGTGTCCGCGCACTACCTGCACATGTCACGGGAACCGCAGGCGGCCGCGTACCGGAACCTCGCGCAGGCGGTCGCCCCCGGCGGCACCCTGCTCATCGTGGGCCACGACGCGCGGCACATCGCGGTGCACCGGCCCGACGCGCTCGACCTGTACTTCACGCTCGACGAGACGATCGCGCTGCTGGGTGACGGCTGGCAGGTCGAAGTCGCCGAAACGAGGCCACGCGTCACCAAGGACGGCGAAGGACGGGAGGTGCACGTGGGCGACTCCGTGCTGCGGGCTCGCCGGACCGGGTGAAAAACCTGCTCACTCGGGGAGTATCCGGGCGGCGGAGGGGAAGTCTCCCGCTCACCTGATATCCCCATCGAGGAGGAGTCCCATGAGCTCGTCAGCAACCACGTCCACCCGGGCGCCGGTCCAGATCGTCGCGGCGGTGGTCGGAGGAGTGTTCCTGCTCGTGGGCATCCTCGGGTTCATCCCGGGCGTGACCACGGACTACGACATGATGTCGTTCGCGGGCCACGACTCGATGGCCATGCTGCTCGGCGTGTTCGCGGTGTCGGTGCTGCACAACATCGTGCACCTGCTGTTCGGCGTCGCGGGGCTCGCGCTGTCCCGCACGCCCGCCGGCGCACGGAACTTCCTCATCGCCGGCGGCGTGATCTACCTGGTGCTGTGGATCTACGGCCTGGTGATCGACCACCAGAGCGCGGCGAACTTCGTGCCCCTCAACACCGCCGACAACTGGCTGCACCTGGGCCTGGCGGTGGGCATGATCCTGCTGGGCCTGCTGGTGCCGCGCCGGACGGCCGCCCGGGTCTGACCATGGCACAAGCACCCGTGGCGCACCGGGCCCGCTCCGGCTGGTCCGGTGTGCTGGTGGGCGTGGGCATCGCGGCCTTCGTGGACGAGACGGTCTTCCACCAGCTGCTGCACTGGCACCACTTCTACGACAAGTCCACTTCGGACATAGGACTGGTGTCGGACGGGTTGTTCCACGCCTTCGGGTGGTTCGCCGTCGTGCTCGGGCTGGTGCTGATGGCCGACCTGCGCCGCCGCGGCACGCTGTCGTGGCGGCGCTTCACGGCGGGGATCCTGCTGGGCGCGGGCGTGTTCCAGCTGTACGACGGCACGATCCAGCACAAGCTGCTGGGGCTGCACCAGATCCGCTACGGCGTGGACCTCGTGCCGTACGACTGGACGTGGAACGTGCTCGCCGTACTGCTGATCGTCGCCGGGTTGGTACTGGTGCGCCGGGCGTGACGGCGCTCGCCGTGCTCGCGGTGGCCGCCGCCGTCGCCTACGTGACGGCGGCGGTCCACCTGTGCCTGCGGGGCGATTTCTGGCCCGCGACAAGGGTTTTCGCGTTCTGCGGGGGAGCGGTGTCGGTGGCCGCGGCGGCACTCGCTCCGTTGCCCGGCGGGGCGTTCACCGTCCACATGGGACAGCACGTGCTGCTGGGCATGGTGGCACCGCTGCTGTTCGTGCTCGGGCGACCGGTCACGCTCGCGTTCCGCGCGCTGCGTCCCGGAAGTCCGCGGCGGCTCCTGTTGCGGCTGGTGCACTCGCGCCCGGCGGGCTGGCTGGTGTTCCCGCCCGTCGCGGCGCTGCTGGACGTCGGCGGCCTGTGGGTGCTCTACCGGACGCCGCTCTTCGCCGCCACGCACGAGCACCCGTGGCTGCACGCGCTCGTGCATTTCCACGTGCTGGTGGCGGGAATCCTGTTCACGGCGTCAGTGCTGCAGCTCGATCCGCTGCGGCGGAGGTACGGCCTGGTCCTGCGGGGCGTGACGCTGGTCGCCGCGTCGGCGGCCCACGGCGTGCTCGCGAAGACGCTGTACCTCAGCGCCCCGCCGCACGTCTCCTTCGCCGACGTGCCGCGGGGCGCCGAACTCATGTACTACGGCGGGGACGTCGTGGAGATCGCGCTCGCCGTCGTGCTGGCACTGGGCTGGTACGCCGAGGCCGGCCGCCGTTACCGGGCGGCGGGTTCCCAGCCCGCCGCCGCGGGGTCGGTCACCGCGGGCCGCCGCTGAAACGGCACCGGCTCCCAGCGGTGGACGCCCGCGCCCTGCGCGTAGGACAGGTGCCCGCCGAGCGCGCCGCTCACGCTCATCGCGAGCATGCCCGCCAGGCTCCACACCCGGTTCGCCGTGCGGTCCTTCGCCCGCCACGCCGCGAGGTAGCAGCCCGACGCCACGACGTTACCGACCGCGTGCAGCGCGCCCGTCCGGCGCTGCACCGGGTCGAGCCCCGAGTAGTCGGCCAGCCCGAACACCAGCGCGGGCGGGGTGGCGGCCAGCCCGAGGCCCTGCAGCCGCCGCGCCGTGTCCGGCCGGTCGAGCACCAGGTCGAACACGGTCGCGCTGGTCCAGGCGCCGATCGGCAGCGTCACCACCAGCGGGTGCACGGGGTGCCCCAGCCACGAGCCGCGCAGGGCGCCGTCCACCCGCGGGTTCCGCAGCAGCGTGCGCAGTCCGCGGGCGACGGCACCGGCGGGGCGGTCCAGCACGCGCACGCGTTCGGCGGCGCTCAGCAGTCGATGCAGGTTCATCGTCCGGAAGTACCCGCGGTGGCGCCCCGGAAATCCTCAGCGGCGCGGAAGGGCCACGCTCAGCGAGTACAGCCGGGTGATCTGGGTGGCGCTCTGGTTGTCGTCGCTCACCAGCAGCACTCGCAGTCGCCCGCCAGGCGCGGTGCCGAGCACGGCCATCCCCTCGATGTTGTCCAGCAGCGGGTTGAGCTGCGGCTGCTTGGCGGTCGCGCCGAGCGACGGGCAGTCCTCCAGGTCGGCCAGCGGCGTCTTGCGCACCAGCCGCACGTCCTGTGCGGACAGCGTGTCCACGCCGCTGACGTCCGTCGCGCCACGCGGGTCGGCGAGGTAGAGGCGGATGGTGTTGCCGACGCCGGCGGTGAACCCGCGCTCCAGCACGAGCAGCCGCCCGTCACCCGTCGCGGTCACTTCGGCGACGCCGAGCCCCACGTCGACGCGGTAGCCGTACTGCGCCGCGAGCGCGAACTCGCCCCGCGTCCGCTCCCAGGTCTGGAACCGCACGAGGTCGGCCTGGTCGCCGGACAGCGGCTGCTCCATCGACGCCACCAGCGTCCGGCCGCCCGGCTGCAGGGTGAGGCCCTCGAAGGTCGCGTTCGTCGTGGCCCGGCCCGCGGGCGCGACGCGCAGCGAGTCCGGCACGGGCAGCCGGTCCAGCAGCGTGCTGTCCGGGGTGTAACGGCCGATCGACGGCTCCACCTCGGACGTGACGAGGCGCGTGCCGTCGCGGTCGATGGCCAGGCCCTCGGAGTCCAGCGCCTGCCCGTTCGCGTCGGCCAGCGGCACGACGCGGGTGGGCTGCTTCGTCCGGCGGTCCAGGGTGAACAGTGCCGACCGGTCGGAGAGGGCGGTGAGGTCGCCGTTCCGGTCGACCGCGAGCGCCGAAAGATTACCCACGAACGTGTTGTCGAAGGTCGTCTTGTCGAGTGCATCGGAGAAGGACTCGATGTTCACCCAGGAGGAGCACGAGCGCGCCGGGGCGGCGGAGGCCGCCGCGGGCGCGGCGAGACCGCAGGCGAGCAGGGCGCCTGCGGCGAGCGTGACAGCGGTACGGGAAGCCATGGGCCCGCAACCTACCGGCGCCGCGCGAACGGCGGCCGAACTCGCGCCGAAGATCTCAGACGGCGATGCGGGGGTTGCCGCGGTCGTCCCGGTCGGCCACGGCCGGGTCGTCGCTCCAGTGGCCGCCCTCGCTCAGGTAGCGGAACGACAGGACGCTGCCCGAGGGCAGGGTGACCGAGGCCGACTTCCGCCCGTTGGACCGGCCGCGCAGCACGATGCTGCCGGGGGTCCAGTCGTTGAAGCAGCCCACGACGCTCGTCGCGCCCGGGAACTGGTCCTTCTCGACGGAGAAGGTCACCCGGACCTTGCCGAACGGCAGCTTCTTCAGCGTGATCATCTGTCGGGGGTTTCCTCTCGGGAACGGCTGTGGACGCCGGGCCGGACGCCTTCGGCCTCCCGGAGCGCCACACCCTACTGCGATCAGCCACGACGGCAAAAGGGCTCACCCGACCAGGTGGTGCGCGTACACGCGGTCGGTCATGACCCGAGCGGGTAATGTCACAGACCCGGAAAGGAGTGGCGATGAGCGGCGGTCCCGACGCGCTGTTCCCGGGCGCCAGCCGGATGGCGGCCCGGATGCGGAACTTCGCCTGGGGCGACTCCCCGTTCGGCGCACCCGAGACCTGGCCGGCCGCCCTGCGCACGGCCGTGCGGATCTGTCTCACCTCGCGTTTCCCCATGATCATCTGGTGGGGTGAGGAGCTGCGGTTCCTCTACAACGACGCGTACCTGCCGCTGCTGGGCACCAAGCACCCCGCGCTGGGCAAGCCGGGCGAGCGGGTGTGGACCGAGATCTGGCACATCATCGGCCCGATGCTCGACGGGGTGATGAGCACCGGCGAGGCCACCTGGTCCGAGGACCTCCTGCTGCCGATGAACCGGCACGGCTACTGGGAGGAGACCTACTGGACCTACTCCTACAGCCCCCTGCACGACGACGACGGCACGGTCCGCGGCGTGTTCACGGCGGTCAGCGAAACCACCGAGCGCGTGATCGGCGAGCGCAGGCTCGCCCGGCTGCGTGAGCTGGGCGCGCACGCGGGAACTGCGAAGACCGTGCCCGAGGCGTGTGCGCTGGTGGCCGAGGTGCTGCGCGGCGCCGCCGAGGACGTGCCGTACGCGGCGATCCACCTGTGCGGCGAGAACGGCGAGCTGGAGCTGGTGGCGGCCACCGGCCCGGCACCGCGGCCGCGGCCGGACGGCCCCGGCGGCTGGCCGCTGGCGGAGGTGCTCGGGGACGGCGAGCCGCGGCTCGTGACGGACGTGGCGGAGCGCTTCGGCGACCTGCCCGCCGGCGGCTGGACCGCCCCACCGGGCGAGGCGGCGGTGCTGCCGCTGCAGGGCGAGACCGGCGCCGACACCGTCGGGGTCATGGTGCTGGCGGCCAGCTCGCGCCGCGCGCTCGACGAGTCGTACCGGACGTTCCTCGGCCTGGTCGCGCAGCAGTCCGCCGCGCTGATCAACAGCGCCGTCGCCTACCAGGAGCAGCAGCGGCGGGCCGAGGAGCTGGTGGCGCTCGACGAGGCGAAGACGCGGTTCTTCGCCAACATCAGCCACGAGTTCCGCACCCCGCTGACGCTGATCCTCGGCCCGGTCGGCGAGCTGCGGGAGCGGCTCGCCGACGAGAGCCTCCGCGAGGAGGTCGAGGTCATCCACCGCAACGGGCTGCGGCTGGGCAAGCTGGTCAACAACCTGCTCGACTTCTCCCGGATCGAGGCGGGCCGCATGCAGGCCCGCTACGAGCCGGTCGACCTGGCGGGGTTCACCGCGGAGCTGGCGAGCCTGTTCCGCGCCGCGGTGGAGAAGGCCGGGCTGGGGTTCGAGGTCGACTGCCGGCCGTTGTCCGGTCCGGTGTTCGCCGACCGCGGGATGTGGGAGAAGGTGGTCCTCAACCTGCTGTCCAACGCGGTCAAGTACACCTTCGACGGCGACATCCGCGTCGTGGTGGGCGAGGCGGACGGCGAGGCCGTCGTGACGATCGCGGACACCGGCATCGGCATCGCCGCGAACGAGCTGCCGCGGCTGTTCGAGCGCTTCCACCGCATCCCGTCGGTCCGCGCCCGGTCGAACGAGGGCAGCGGGATCGGGCTCGCGCTCGTGCGGGAGCTGGTGCACCTGCACGGCGGCACGATCACCGCCGAGAGCACGCCCGGCGCGGGCACGGTGTTCACGGTCCGGCTGCCGTTCGGGTCGGCGCACCTGCCCGCCCAGCAGGTGGTGTCCACGGCCACCGCGGACGGGGTCACGGCGGAGACCGCCGACCCGTTCGTGCAGGAGGCCCTGCGGTGGCTGCCCGACGGCACGGCGGAGACCGGGGAGAACGGGGAAGCCGCCGCGCCGCATCCCGGCGAGCGGCGCCCGCACGTGCTCGTGGCCGACGACAACGCCGACATGCGCGACTACCTCGTCCGCCTGCTCCGGCCGCGCTACCGGGTCCAGGCCGTCGCCGACGGCAAGGCCGCGCTCGCCGCGGCGCTGCGCGAGCCGCCCGACCTGCTGGTGAGCGACGTGATGATGCCGGGCCTGGACGGGCTCGGCCTGCTGTCGGCGTTGCGCGCCGACTCCCGCACGGCCGGTGTGCCGATGCTGCTGCTGTCCGCGCGGGCGGGGCAGGAGGCGGCGATCGAGGGGCTCGCCGCGGGCGCCGACGACTACCTCGTGAAACCGTTTTCCGCCCGCGAGCTCCTCGCCCGCGTCCGATCCACTGTGGAGCTCGCGCGCGTGCGCACCCAGCACACGCGCTGGCGTGCGGCGCTGATCGACTCGCTGCAGGAGGGGTTCTTCGTCAGCGACGCCGACGGGGCCGTGGTGGAGGTGAACGCGGCGTTCGGCGACCTGCTCGGCTTCGGCCCCGAGGGCGTGCCGTACGAGCCCGAGCACCCGTGGTGGCCGGACCCGCAGCAGGATCCCGCCGCGTACGCCGAGGTGCGCGGGTCCTTCGCCCTCACACGCACCGAACCGTCGGGCAGTTTCGTGCTGCCGTTGCGCCACCGCGACGGGCACCGGGTGTGGGCGGCGCTCAACTTCAACGCGGTGTACGACGACCAGGCCCGCCGCCGGGTCGTCGGCACGATCCGGGACGTGACCGCGGAGCGCTACACGGTGCAGCGGGAAAGCGCTCTCTCGGAGCTGAGCCAGCGCCTCGCCCGCGCGGCCGGGGAGCCCGACGTGGTGCAGCAGGCGCTGGAGTTCCTGCGTGACCTGTGGGGGGCGCGGCGGGTGCTGGCCGCGACGTGGCGGGACGGCAAGGCGCCGGACGTGGTGTCGACGGAGAACCGCGCCACGTACTGGCACGAGCTGCCCGAACCGTTGCGCCGGACGATCGCGGACCTGCGTGCCCTGCCGCCGCTGCACGCCGGGAACTCCTTCGAACCCAAGGGAAATCCGGGCGCGGGGACCACTGTGGACCATCCCGACGGGCAGCTGGCGATCTGGGTCGAGCCCGATCCGGCGCGTCCGCTCGGCGCGCAGGACGAGACGCTGCTGGTGCTGCTGTGCGGCACGCTCGCGCAGGCCCTGCGCCGCGCGCACGTCGCGGACCAGCAGCGCGCGGTCGCGCTCGCCCTGCAGCGCTCGGTGCTCGGCCCCGCGCAGCTGCCGCCGGGTTTCGCGGTGCGCTACGAGCCCGCGACGCCGCCGCTCGAAGTCGGCGGCGACTGGTACGACGTGGTGCCGCTGCCGGACGGGCGCACCGGGATCGTCGTCGGCGACTGCGTGGGCCGCGGGCTGCCCGCGGCCGCGGTGATGGGCCAGCTGCGCAGCGCGTGCCGGGCACTGCTGCTGGAGGCGGGCAGCCCGCGGCACACGCTCACCGCGCTGGACCGGTTCGCCGACCAGGTGCCGGGCGCGGCCTGCACGACCGTGTTCTGCGGCGTGCTGGATCCGGAGACCGGCACGCTGACCTACAGCAGCGGCGGTCATCCGCCGGGCATCCTGGTCGACGCGGCCGGGGCGGTCCGGTGCCTGGAACAGGGGAACGGCGTGCCGCTGGCGGTCGGGACGGACGTGGCGAGGCAGGAGACCAAGGTGGTCGTCCCGTCGGGCGGGGTGCTCCTGCTCTACACCGACGGGCTGGTGGAGCGCCGGCGCCAGCCGCTCGACGTGGGGATCGACCGGGCCGCCGAGGTCGCCCGGGAGGGGCGCGCGGAGGACCTGGAGGACCTCGCGTCGCGCCTGATGCGGTCCCTGCAGCCCGACGCGGGTTACGACGACGACGTGGCGCTGCTGCTGTACCGCAGGTCGATCCCGGACTTCGCGGGCACGTGGCACGCGGACCCGGAGAATCTCGCGCCGATGCGGGGCGCGCTGCGGGAGTGGTGCCTCGGGGCGGGGCTGGACCGGCACCTCGCGCAGGACGTGCTCGTGGCCGTCGGCGAGGCGGTCACCAACTCGATCGAACACGCCTACCCCGGCCGGACCGCGGACGTCGGGCTCACCGCCCGGTTGTCCGAAGGGAGGCTGACCGTGGTCGTCACCGACACCGGCCGGTGGCGCATCCCGCCGCCCGACAACCACGTCCTGCGTGGCCGGGGCCTGGACATGATGCGGGCCCTCGCGCAGGAGGTCGTGGTCGACACCTCCGACACCGGCACCATCGTCACCCTGCAGTGGAGGACCAGGTAGATGTCCACGCCGTTCACGACCTCGCTCGGCGAAGCCCCCGACGGAGGCCGCGTGCTCACCCTCACCGGTGAGATCGACCTGACGAACGTGGAGGAGCTGCGGACGGCGCTGGACCTGGCGACGCGCGACGTGCGCCCGGTGACGGTCGACCTGACGCGGGTGGAGTACCTGGACAGCTCGGGGCTGACGAGCCTGTTCGCCTACACCGACGACCACGAGCTGCGCATCGTGGCGTCGTCGCTACTGGCGCGGGTGCTGAACGTGTCGGGCCTGACCCAGGTGGCGGACGTGACCATTGTGGACTGACCACTGTGGACTGACGCTCACCGCGCGCGGCCGGGCACCTTGATGTCGTAGTGGGCGATCTTGCGGTAGATCGTCGCGCGGCTCATGCCCAGCAGGGTCGCCGCCTTCGCGACGCTCGCGCCCGGCTGCGTCAGGCAGCGCACGATCTCGTCCCGCTCCACCGCCTCCATCCGGGTCAGCCGGTGGGTCGCGCCGCTGAAGACCTCCGGCGCCAGGTGCCGCGTGTCGATCACGTCCGCGCGCGCCGCCGCCTGACGGACGACCTCCCGCAGCTGCCGCACGTTGCCCGGCCACTGGTACGCCTGCAGCGCCCGCAACGCCGCCGTCGTGAACTCCCGCCTGCCCGCGAACGACCGGGCCAGCGGCTCGACGTCGTCCGGGCGGTACCGCAGCGCCGGCACCTCGACCACGGAGTCCACCAGCTCGCCGAGCCCGTCCGGCAGCGCGCCCGGGTCCGCGGCGGTCAGCACGAACGGCGCGGGCACCGCGGGCGGCACCGCCGCCAGCGCCCGCGCCAGCTCCTCCGCCGCGGACGCGGGCAGCGCGTCGACCCCGGAGACGATCACGCCCGTGTCGTCCTTGCCCAGCTCGGGGGCCCACAACGCGAGCCACGCGTCCGCATCCCGCGGGGCGGGCGGGCGCGCGTTGAGCACGCGTTCCCGCGGCCGCACCGTCCGCCGGGCCATCGACGCGAGCACCGTCTTGCCCACGCCGGGCTCCCCGGTCACCACGACCACGCGCCCGCGCCCGACCGCTTCCTCCGCCTCGGTCAGCGCGTCCTGCCAGCCCCGCGACAGCCGTAGCCGCGCCTCGGGCAGCCTGTCGCTGTACACGCGGAACACCTCGCCGCGCGGGGCCGGCCGCACCGGACGGCCGGAACCGCGGGCCATCATGAGCGCCGCCGTGTTGCCCGCCGCGGCCTGCGCGACCGCCAGCAGCAGCTCCTTCGACGACTGCGACCACGTGGTGAGGTTGACGCTGCCCAGCAGGGCACCGGTCGCCGGGTCGAGCACCGGCGCCGCGGCGCACGTGTAGCCCCACAACCCGGAGCAGTAGTGCTGCTCGGCGCTGACCAGCGACGGGGCGCGGTCGGCGAGCGCGAGACCGAGGCCGTTGGTGCCCGCGTTGCGTTCGGCGTAGGAGAAGCCGGGCGCGAGGTGCACCCGGTCCAGCGAACGCAGGATCGCGTTGTCGCTGCACAGGCGGCTGAGCACGAAGCCCTCGCTGTCGGTGAGCATGAGGCTGACCGGCTCGTTCGCGAGCGTCTCGTGCAGCCCCCGCAGCACCTCGTTGCCGCACTCGCAGAACAGGGACTCGTCGTCGAAGGTGCCGGTGAACACGGGCTGCACCTCGTCCGGCGGCACCCCGTACCGTTCGCTGCGCTGCCACGACGCCCGCAGCCGAGCAGGCACCGCCACCCCGCGTTCGGGCTCCATCCGACCACCTCCCCGGTCGCGTCACTGCGGCCCGCGGCTTCCACGGTACCCAACACCCGGCGTACGCCCCGTCACTCACTTGTCTCAAATTGAGACGGCCACGGCCCCCGTAGGACGGCCGCGCTCCCTAGCGTCGCTTTCCGAACGTGCCACCGCAGCCACGCATCGGAGGACCCCGTGTACACCAAGGACGGCGAGAAGTACTTCATCGTCGACGCGCACATCGCACTGTGGGACGCGCGGCCGGAGAACCAGCGCAACATCCACGGCAAGCAGTTCATCGACTGCTTCTACGACTACCACCGCAACCTCAGCCCGTCCTCGGAGCTGTGGCCGTACGAGGAGTACCTCTACTACGGCGGCGAGCGGCTCATGAAGGACCTGTTCGAGGACGGGTACGTCGACCACGCCGTGTTCCAGCCCGCGCGGCTGGGGGAGTTCTACGGCAACGGGTTCGGCCAGACCGAGGAGGCGTTCGCGCTCGCCCAGGCGCACCCGGACAAGCTGACCTACAACCACTACTTCGATCCGCGCGACGGGGAAGCCGGGCTCGACCGGCTGCGTCGCGACGCGGAGCGCTTCGGGCTCAAGGGCGTCAAGCTCTACACCGCCGACTGGCACGGCGACTCACGCGGCTACAAGCTCGACGACCCGTGGACCTACCGGTACCTGGAGGTGTGCCGTGAGGTGGGCATCCGCAACATCCACGTCCACAAGGGACCGACGATCCGGCCGCTGGACCGCGACGCGTTCGACGTCGCCGACGTGGACCACGTGGCCACGGACTTCACCGACCTGAACTTCGTCGTGGAGCACTGCGGGCTGCCGCGGCTGGAGGACTTCTGCTGGATCGCCACGCAGGAGCCGAACGTGCACGCCGGGCTCGCCGTCGCGATCCCGTTCATGCACACCCGGCCACGGTACTTCGCGCAGATCATCGGCGAGCTGCTGTACTGGCTGGACGAGGACCGCATCCAGTTCTCCAGCGACTACGCGCTCTGGACGCCGCGGTGGCTGGTCGAGACGTTCGTGGACTTCCAGATCCCCGAGGACATGACCGAGTACGCGCCGCTGACGACCGCGCAGAAGAAGAAGATTCTCGGGCTGAACGCGGCGAAGATGTACGACATCGAGGTACCGGCGGAGCTGCGGCTGCCGGAGGTCGAGACGCAGGCGGTGTCGGTCGCATGACGGACATCGAAACCAGGGCCCTGCGTGCCCTCGACGCGGTGTACGACCCGGAGCTGGACGAGCCGATCACCGAGCTCGGCTTCGTGCGGTCGGTCGAGCACGCCGACGGCGAGCTGACCGTCCACTTGCGACTGCCGTCGTCGTTCTGCTCGCCGAACTTCGCCTACCTGATGGCGTCCGACGCGAAGGACGTGCTAACGGAGCTGGCGCCGCGGGTGACGGTGGTCCTCGACGACCACCACGACTCCGACCTGATCAACCGCGGCCTGGCCGCCGACGCGGGCTACCGCGGCACGTTCGGTCACGAGGCCGAGGAGAGCCTCGACGAGCTGCGGTTGACGTTCCGGCGCAAGGCACACGCGGCGGCGATGGAGCGCGCGCTGACGTTTTATCTGCGGGCGCACGAGGACTGCGCCGAGGAGGACCTGCACGAAGTCGTGCTGGGCGACCTGCCCGACGCCCCGGCCACGCACGCGCTGCTGCGGCGCCGGGAAGCGCTGGGCTTCGGAACCGGGCCCGCCGAGCCCGTGCTGGTCGACGACCGCGGCCGGCCGTATCCGCGTGCGGAGGTTCCGCTGCGGCTGCGGTTCGCCCGTTCGGTCCGGATCTCGATCGAGGGCAACGCGCACTTCTGCCGTGGCCTGCTGCGCACCCGTTACGACTTGGCGGAGGAGGCGTCATGAAGGCGATCCAGGTGGTCGGTTACCACGAGCCGTTGCGTGCCGCGGAGGTGCCGCGGCCGGAGGTGACCGGGCCGTTCGACGTGGTCGTGAAGATCGGCGGGGCCGGGGTGTGCCGCACAGATCTGCACATCCTGGAGGGTCAGTGGGCCGGGAAGTCCGGGGTCGAGCTGCCCTACACGATCGGCCACGAGAACGCGGGCTGGGTGGCGGCCGTCGGCAGTGCGGTCACCAACGTCGCCGAAGGGGACAAGGTGATCGTGCACCCGTTGATCACCTGTGGGCTGTGCCCGGCCTGCCGCCGGGGCGACGACGTCCATTGTGTACAGAGCCTGTTCCCCGGTATCGACACGCACGGCGGGTACGCGGAGTACTTGAAGACTTCGGCACGCAGCGTGGTGAAGATCGACGACTCGCTGGAGCCCGCGGACGTGGCGGCGCTCGCCGACGCCGGGTTGACGGCGTACCACGCGGCAGCGAAGGCGGCACGTGCGTTGCCGCCCGGGTCGCGGTGCGTCGTGATCGGCGCGGGCGGGCTGGGGCACATCGGGATCCAGGTGCTCAAGGCGATCACCGCGGCGGAGCTGATCGTGGTGGACCGCAACGCGGACGCGGTGAAGCTGGCCGAGTCGATCGGCGCGGACGCGGGGATCGTGGCGGACGGCGACCACGTCGAGGAGGTGCTGGCCCTGACGGGCGGGCAGGGCGCCGAGGTGGTGCTCGACTTCGTCGGCGAGGGCGGCGCGACGCGCGACGGCGTGGCGATGCTGCGCCAGGCGGGGGACTACCACGTGGTCGGCTACGGGGAAAACCTCGACGTGCCGACGATCGACATCATCTCGGCGGAGATCAACTTCATCGGGAACCTGGTGGGCAGCTACACCGACCTGTGCGAGCTGATGGTGCTCGCCGCCCGCGGCCGGGTGAAGCTCCACACGACGAAGTACCCG
This sequence comes from Amycolatopsis bartoniae, assembly GCF_014191255.1. Lineage (GTDB taxonomy): Bacteria > Actinomycetota > Actinomycetes > Mycobacteriales > Pseudonocardiaceae > Amycolatopsis_E > Amycolatopsis_E bartoniae. The sequence continues at coordinate 96,729 of NZ_JACHWH010000009.1, read as the reverse complement.
CTCGACCGCTTCCAGGACGCACTCGACGACCTGGACGCGGGCCGGATCCGAGGCCGGGCGATCCTGGTGCCGTGAGGGGTGGCGTGGTCCGTCCGCTGTGGACGGATCACGCCCCCGCCGGGCTGCCCAGCAACGCCATCGACGCGGCGATCACCTCCGCGCTGCTCACCCCGAGCAGCGCGGGATCCGGGTCCTCCGCGAACGGATCACCCCGCCGTGCCGCGTCGGCGGACAGGGCTCGGTGCGGGCCTTCCGGCGGGCCCCAGTGGAACGCGGACGCCGGGCCGAACAGCGTGACCGTCGGCGTGCGGTAGGCGTACGCCAGGTGCGCGATGCCGGTGTCACCGGAGATCACCAGGCGCGCGCCGGCCACCAGTGCGGCCAATGTGGACAGTCCGGTACTGCCTGCCAGCACCGTTTCCGGCGGCAGGTGCGTGCGGGCGGCGAGTTCGAGGCAGAGGTCCCGCTCGGCCGCGGAACCCGTCAGCACCACGGGACAACCCTCGGCACGCAACTGCCGCACCACCTCGGCGAACCGGTCCAGCGGCCACCGCTTGCTGCCGTACGCGGCGCCGGGGTGGACGATCACCGCGTCCGGCGCGGGGCTCGGCACGGGCGGCGGCCGGAGCAGGAAGTCGCCGGGATCAGCGTCGATGCCGTGGGCGCGCAGCAGCCGGCACCAGCGGTCGCGTTCGTGGATGTCGTCGACCCACTCCGGCCCGGGCCAGCCGTGCCCGGAGTGACCGATCCGGCGCCCCGGCCGGAGCGCGTCGAGGACGGCGTTGCTGCGCGGGCCGGTGCCGTGCAGGTTGACCGCCACGTCCGGCCGGGCGAAGCGCGGGTCGAGCGGGCGCATGCCGTGGGTCGGCAGGAGCGTGTCGACGCACCCGGCGAGCTCGACGACCGGCCGCAGCCACTCGTTCGTGGCGAACACCAGCTCGTGCTCCGGCCAGGCCCGCCGGAGGGCCCGCAGCGCGGGCACGACGACCAGGAAGTCACCCAGCTTGAGCGGACGCAACGCGACGACGGAGTTCACGAACGCTCGTTACCCGCGCAGCTCCTTTTCGAACCAGTGGTGGGCGTAGGGTTCGTCGTTGAACGGCGCCACCTCGCGGTAGCCCGCCGCCCGGTACAGCCCGATCGCCTCCTTCAGCGCGCGGTTCGTCTCCAGCCGCGCCACCCGGGCCCCGCCGGCCAGCCCGTGCCGCTCCAGCTCCGCCAGCAGCCGCCGCCCCAGGCCGAGCCCCCGCACGGCGGACGACACCCACATGCGCTTGAGGTACACCGCGTCCCCGCCGTCCTGGTAGACGAACCCGCCGCAGCCCACCGGTTCCCCGTGCAGCGTCGCGACGAGGAACAACCCCTCCGGCGGCGTCATCACGGCCAGGTCGGGCGTCAGCGACCGGCTGAGCTCGAACCCGTCCTCGAACCGCTCGTCCAGCTCCGCGGAGTACGCCGCGAGGCAGGACTGCCGCTCCGGGCCGGTGGGATCGACCGCCGCGACCTCCACAGTGGACGCCGTGAGCAGCCGTTCGACCTCCGCCATCGCGGCGACCAGCCGGACGCGCTGACGCTCGCCGAGCGGAGCGAGGATCGACGCGGCCAGCTCGTCCGACCGCCGGTCGAGCGTCTCCCGCTCGGCCCGCCCGCGCCCGGTCAGCCGCGCCGTGCGCACCCGGGCGTCCGCCCCGCTGGGCTCGACCACCACCAGCCCGTCCCGCTCCAGCGCCCGCAGCAGCCGGCTCAGGTAACCGGAGTCGAGGTCCAGCTTCGCCCGCAACGCCCGCACATCACACCCGTCCGAGCCGATCTCCCACAGCACCCGCGCCTGGCCGAGCGGCCGGTCCCGCGAGAGGTAGGCGTCCTGAAGCGCGCCCACGCGCTGCGTGACGGCCCGGTTGAACCGCCTGACCTCGGGGATCGCGTCCATCCTCTGACTTTAGTCAGGTAATAGCGGGCCGCGCAAACGACCTGTCCGGCCACAAGCCCCATCGGTCCACAGTGTCCACCGCGGCGCGTTAGCATCGGGGTGGAATCGGCTACCGGGAAGGGAATCGGGCATGCTGCTGGACCTCCAGGGCAGGACGGCGCTCGTCACGGGCTCGACGCAGGGCATCGGGGCGGCCATCGCGGCCGGGCTCGCCCGGGCCGGGGCGCGGGTGGCGGTCAACGGCCGCAGCGAGGAGAGCGTCACCAAGGCCGCCGAGCGGCTGCGGGCCGAGGTCGACGGCGCCGACGTGTTGCCGCTGGCCGCGGACGTCTCCACCGAGGAGGGCGCCCGCTCCCTCGCCGAGCGACTGTCCAGTGTGGACATCCTCGTGAACAACCTGGGCATCTTCGGCGCCACCGAACCACTGGAGATCACCGACGAGGAGTGGCGGCGCTACTTCGAGGTGAACGTGCTCGCGGCGGTCCGCCTCACGCGCACCTACCTGCCGGGCATGATGACCCGCGGCTGGGGCCGCGTCCAGTACATCGCCAGCGACTCGGCCGTCGTCATCCCCGCCGAGATGATCCAGTACGGCGTGTCCAAGACCGCGCTGCTCGGCGTCTCGCGCGGGTTCGCCAAGGCGGCCGCGGGCAGCGGCGTGACCGTCAACTCCGTCATCGCCGGGCCGACGCACACTGGCGGCGTGGAGGAGTTCGTCTACCAGCTCGTGGACCGCGACCTGCCGTGGGAGGAGGCGCAGCGCGAGTTCATGCGCAGGCACCGGCCGCAGTCGCTGCTGCAGCGGCTCATCGAGCCCGAGGAGATCGCGAACCTCGTGGTGTACCTCAGCTCGCCGCAGGCGTCGGCGACCACGGGCGCGGCGGTGCGGGTGGACGGCGGGTACGTGGACTCCATCGTCCCCTGAACCTCCCCCGTGCGGGGGATTTTGCTCAGCCCGCCGCGACCAGCTCCGCCAACTGGTCCAGTGCCTCGCCGAGCCGCCGCTCCACTTCCTCGGCCGGATGACCCCCGTGGTTCGCGGGCTGGTCGCCGTGGAAGGACAGGTGCAGCGTGGCGTAGCTGGTGCCCCGCTCGGCGGACGACACCTGCAGCCAGCCGGTGTAGTCGCCGCTGCCGCGCCGGCCCCACTCCAGCCTCAGCTGGTCGCGCCGCGCGCCGAGCACGCCGGGTGCCTCGCGGTCGCCGTCCGGGTCGTGCACGTCCACGTCCAGGCCTGGCGGCTCGGCCGGGTGCACGGTGATCATCCCCGGCAGCCACCGGTTCAGCCGGTCGACGTCGGCGGCCACGGCGAACACCTGCTCGGCCGGGGCGGGCATCTCGCGTTCACGTTCGAATTCGGCCATGCCTCCGGCTACCCGGCCTTCGGGCCACTATTCCCGCGCCGCCACGTAAAGCCACTGCCCGTCCTCGCGGGTGAAGGTGCTCAGCTCGTGCAGGGACCCCGGCCGCCCGTCCTGCCGGTAGTGCGCCCGGAACTCCACGGTGCCCTCGGTGTGGAAGGGGCTGCCGCCCGAGGTCGCGAGCACGTCGAGGCGCGTCCACCGCAGCCCCGGCGGCAGTTCGAGCTCCGCCGGCCTGGTGCGTGGGTGCCACGTGCGCAGCAGGTACTCCGCGTCACCCGTCGCGAAGGCGCTGAACCGCGACCGCATCAGCTGCTCCGCCGTGCCCGCCGTCGCCTCGCCGCTGTGCAGGCGCCCGCAACACGTTCCGTAGTTCTCGCCCGAGCCACACGGACACCGCGCGCCGCTGTCGATCTCCACCACGCCCCGATCCTATCCGGTCCACTGTGGACAGGTGCGTGAAGTCGCTCGAAATCGCTTCCGGGCACGCGAATGCGAGCACCTCCGATTGTCTTGCCTGATGGCAGGGGATCGGCGAAAATGCGGAGTCAGCCAGCTGCCGGGAGAAGCGGACGATAGTGAACTCTCTGTCTACCGGGACTCGCACTCCCACCGCACGCAAGCTCCAGCTGGCCGCGCTGCTGCGCCACCTGCGGGAGCGCGAGGGCATCACGCAGCGTGACGCCGGTGGCGCGGTCTGGCCCCGGTCCAGCGCGGGCAGCGTGCAGAACAAGATCGCCCGCCTGGAAAGCGGCGACACCGGCATCGAGGCCGAAGACCTGCACAAGCTGCTCGCGGTGTACGGCGTCGTCGACGGGGAGCTCGCCGACCTGGCGCGGGAGCTGCAGGCCGACACCTCCCAGCGCGGCCGCTGGTCCGGCTTCCGGTCGATCTACTCCGAGCAGTACCGCCGCTACATCGACCTGGAGGAGGACGCGCTGCTGATCCGGCACGTCGCGACGGAGCAGGTGCCCGAGCTGCTGCAGTGCCGGTCGTACATGGAGGCCGAGTTCGCCGCCGTGCGCGAGGGCTCCCCGGCCCTCGCGCCGCCCGCGATCGAGGCGCGGTTCGCCCGCCAGGAGCAGGTGCTGTTCCGCGACGAGCCGCCGCAGGTGCACGCCGTGCTCAGCGAATCGTGCCTGCGGCGCGTGCAGGGGAACAAGGCCGTGATGCGGGAGCAGCTGGAGCACCTGATCTCGCTGTCGAAGAAGCGGCCCAACATCCAGCTCCAGGTGGTGCCGTTCGCACCGCGGCCGCTGCGGACCACCGCCATCCAGGAGACGGGCATCCTGGAGCGGTTCGCGCTGCTGAGGCTCGCCGCGCCGACCCTGCCGGGCCTCGAACCGGGGCACCTCGACTTCGCGTTCACCCGCACCGGGAACGAGCTGTCGCGAAGCGACGACGTGCGGCACTACGAGACGCTGTGGCGGCGCGCCACCACCGCGGCGCTGCCGGTCACCGAAAGCCGCCTGTTCCTGCGCGAGGTGCTCTACAGCTTCGGCTGACGCTCACCCGCCGAGCTGGTCCTGGATCCGCTTCATGGCCAGCAGCCACGGATCGCGGGGGTCGTCGGGGCCGAGTCTGCCCTCGGGCTCCTCCAGGTCGAAGCGGGCGAGCGCGATCCCGTACTCCACCAGGTCGTCCGGCAGGTCGTGCTCGCGCACGACCCGCCAGAAGTGGTCCTCAATGGACGGTTCGTCGCGTGCCATGACCGCATCGTCCGTCCGCGGGCGGCGGCGGGCGAGGGAAGCCAGCCGATCGGGGGTTCGCCGGATGGGTTCCGGCGCACCGCCGAGGAACGCCCGCACGGCACCGTCGCCGTCGCCCGGTACGACCACCAGCGGGTGATCCCGCCGGATCTGGACCCCGTGCGCCTGGGCGCGCCCGTGAGTGGAGTCGTGCTCGTGCCCGGCGAGTCCTATGTGGACGTCCAGCCGGCGGCGGAGCTGGTACCGGTGTCCGGATCAGGCCTCTGACGCTGTCCGCGGTGGTTGCCGCAGCGCGAGGACCGCGCCCAGGCTGATCAGCGCCACCGCGACCATGTACAGCGAAACCGACAACGACGTGCCGGTCGAGTTCCGCAGCGCTGTCGCGATCAGCGGCGCGAACCCGCCGCCGAGCACGGCGCCCACCGCGTAGGAGAAGGACGCGCCGCTGTAGCGGTAGCGGGGCTCGAACAGCTCCGAGTACAGCGCCGACTGCGGGCCGTACGTCGCGCCGAGCCCGAGGTTCAGCACGATCACGGCGACGACGAGCAGCACCGGCTGGCGGGTGTCCACGAGCAGGAAGAACGGCACCGGCCACAGCACGAGCAGCACGGAACCCCACAGGTACACGGGTTTCCGCCCGACGTGGTCCGACCACACCGCCGATGCCACGATGCTCGCCAGCCACGTCACGCTGCCGATGATCACCACCACCAGCATCGTCGCGTTGCTCAGCTTGAGCACCGACGTCCCGTACGAGAGCAGGTACGCCAGGAACACGTACCCGATCGCGGTGTTCGCGATGAAGCTCACCGACGCGACGAGCACCTCGCGCGGCCGCTCCCGCAGCACCTCGACCATCGGCCGCCTGCTGCGGGCCTCGGCTTCGAGCGCGGCGAACACCGGGCTCTCCGCGATCCGCAGCCGGATCACCAGCCCGACCGCCACGAGCACGATGCTGAGCAGGAACGGCAGCCGCCAGCCCCCGTCGCGGAACTGCTCGTCGCTCAGCGCGCTGTTGAGCACGAAGAACACCAGCTGCGCCAGAATCAGCCCGGCGGGCACGCCGATCTGCGAGAACGAGCCGTACCGGCCGCGGTGGCGCTCCGGTGCGTGCTCGACGGCCATCAGCGCCGCCCCGCCCCACTCGCCGCCCGCGGACAGGCCCTGCAGCAGGCGCAGCACGAGCAGCAGCACGGGCGCGAGCACGCCGATGGTGCCGTAGGTCGGCAGCAGCCCGACGCCGACGGTCGCGATCCCCATCAGCAGCAGCGAAAGCACGAGCATCGCCTTGCGCCCGAGGCGGTCGCCGAAGTGGCCCCACACGATGCCGCCGACCGGCCGCGCGAGGAAGCCCACGCCCAGCGTCGCGAACGCCGCCAGCGTGCCGGACGCGGGGGAGAGCGTGCTGAAGAACAGCTTGCCGAACACGAGCGCGGCGGCCGTGCTGTAGATGAAGTAGTCGTACCACTCGATCGTCGTGCCGATCGCGCTCGCCACCGCGACCCGCCGCAGCTGCGCGCTGTCCCGCCGGACCTGCTGAGTCATCCACACCCCCGTGTGCCGGTGGCCGATGATGGCACGCGGACGGGCCGCCGGTCGACCCCCGACGAATGGCGGGTTGAGCCGGGCGGCGGAGGAGAGTTGGCTGGCTCCCATGGCGACTTCGAGGCGGAAGTTCCTGCGGGCCGCGGCTCTGGTGGGCGCGACGGCGGTCGCGGCACCGGCGCCGGCGAACGCGCAGTCCGGCGGCGCGGCCCCGGGCGGGCCGGGCGCCGACACCACGTTCACCCCGGCCGACAAGCTCGGCTTCGGCACCGCCCGCTCGGCGGCCAGCCCGGTGTGGTTCACCCTCGAAGGCGGTCGGCTGTCCGAGGTCTACCACCCGGACCTGAGCACGCCGGCCAGCCGCGAGACGCAGTGGGTCGTCACGGACGGGCAGTCGTTCGTGGAGCGGGTGTCCGACGTCGCGCACCGCACCGAGCTGCCCGATCCGCGCGTGCCCGGCTACACCCAGACCGCGACCGGCACGGGCTGGACGCTGACCACGCGCTACGTCACCGATCCCGGCCATGCGACCGTGCTGCTGGACGTCGAGTTCCACGCGACCCGGCCGTTGCGGCTGTTCGTGCTGCACGATCCCGCCCTCGGCGGCGAGGGCACCGCCGACCGCGCCTTCCCGCGAGGCGGCGCGCTCGTGACGACGAACTCGGTCACCGCGAGCGCGGTGCTTGCCTCGGGCGGGTTCACTGAGTCGACGGTGGGCTACGCGGGCGTCAACGACGGCTGGACCGAGCTGAGCGCGAACTTCGGCAGGCTCGTGCACCACTACGCCACCGCCGGACCGGGCAACGTCGTGCAGCTGGGGCGGTTGCGGCTGGACGGCCGGTCACGCACCCGGGACCTCGTCGCGCTGGGCTTCGGCGCGTCACCGGACGAGGCGGTGCGGGCGGCGCAAGCCTCGCTGTCACTAGGTTTTCCGGCGGTCGCGACAGCCTACGGCGCCGGCTGGAAGCGCTATCTGGCAAGCCTGCCCGACGCGCCGGAGGAGGCTGACCGGCGGTTGTACACGACGTCGGTGGTGACGCTGGCCGCCAGCGAGGACAAGCGGAACCCAGGCGCGTTCATTGCGTCGCCGAGCATGCCCTGGGCGTTCGGGTTCGACCGCGCGCTGGCGCCGGAGTACGGCTCGTACCACCTGGTGTGGCCGCGCGACCTGTACCAGATCGCGACGGGGCTGCTCGCCGCGGGCGACCGGGCCGCCGCGGGGCGTGCGCTGGACTACCTGCTGCGCATCCAGCAGCCGGACGGGCACTGGGCGCAGAACACGCGCGTGAGCGGTGAGCCGTTCTGGACGTCGGTCCAGCTGGACGAGACGGCCGCGCCGATGCTGCTGGCCTGGCTGTTGGACCGGCACGACGGCCCGACGGTCGACAAGCTGGCGCGGGGCGGGGACTTCCTGCTCTCGTTCACCAAGGACGGGCACACCGCGCCGTGGACCGAGCAGGAGCGGTGGGAGGAGCAGAACGGCTACTCGCCCTCGACGATCGCGTCGGTGATCGCCGGGCTGGTGTGCCTGGCGGACCTGGTGCAGCGCGCGGGCCGGGACGGCACGAAGTACTCCGCCAAGGCCGACGAATGGGCGGCGGCGGTGGACGGCTGGACGGTCACGCACACCGGGCCGTACTCGCCGAAGCCGTACTACGTCCGGCTGACCAAGGACGGCAACCCGGACGCGGGCACGACGTACAACCTGGGCAACAACAACACCGGCGAGGTCGACCAGCGGGCCGTGGTGGACGCCGGGTTTCTCGAACTGGTGCGGCTCGGCGTCAAACGCGCGGGCGATCCGGTGGTGGAGAACTCCCTCGCCGTCGTGGACGCGCGGATCTCGACGGTCACGCCCTCGGGGCGGCACTGGCACCGCTACAGCGGCGACGGCTACGGCGAGCAGGCGAACGGTGAGCCGTGGAACGTCAACCGGCCCGACGTGCAGCGCACGTACGGGCGGCTGTGGCCGATCTTCGCGGGGGAGCGCGGGGAGTACGAACTGTTGCAGGGCAAGCGTTCCGCGGCCGCCGGGCGACTGAGGGACATCGCCGCCTGCGCCGGTCCGACGGGCCTGCTGCCGGAACAGGTGTGGGACACCAACCCGCCCTACCCGCGGGTGCGCCCGGGCACTCCGACCGCGTCCGCGACCCCCTTGGCCTGGACCCACGCGCAGTACCTGCGCCTGGCTTGGTCCGTCCACAAGGGACGGCCGGTGGAGTACCCGGACGTCGTGGCCCGGCGGTACCTCGGCTAGTGGCGGCCCCGGCTCACCAGGTGCCGTGCCACTGCTGGCTGGTGTAGTCGGCGCTGTAGGCGCAGTAGTTCATCCCGACCGGAGTACCGGCCCGGAAAGCGCTCACGTCGATGCACAACCCGTTGCCGTTCTCGATGATCCCGCCGCCCTGGCCCGTGCGGTGCCATTTCTGGCTGGTGTAGGTGTCCTCGTAGTGGCAGGGCGCCAGCACGACGTGAGCGCCCACGTTGTTGGACGGCAGGTCCATGCACAGGTTGTTGTAGTTGACGATGTTGAACGTGGTGTAGTTCGTGGTCCGGTACCACTTCTGGCTGGTGTAGTCGTCGGCGTAGTGGCAGGACGCCAGCACGACGGTGGTACCCGGGCTGTTGGAGCCGATGTCCCAGCACAGCGATGTCGCGGAGACCTCCATGTTGCTCGGCGAGCTCAGGGTCTCGGTGGTCGCCGAGGCCACGCCCGCGCCGGTCAGGGCGCTGGTCACCGTGATGAGGGCAGCAGCAAGGAGCAGTGCCAGTTTTCTGCGCAAGACAGGTCCTCCCCAGTGGTCGGAAGCACGATTCCCCAGTTGCTTCCGGTGTTCGTCAGTTCTACCGGTCCGTTCCGTCCCGCACAAGCACTTCCTGACAGCTTCTGAACCGATGTCACCTGCATGGAGGTGTCGGCGCCGCGCAGCGCTGGTCTATGGTCTGGTCCACTGAGGGGGCCTGACCCGGAGGTGCGAAGATGCCACGGAGGCTGGGCACGGTGCTGCTGGCCGTGCTGCTATCCCTGTTGCTCGGCGGCGTGGCCGCCGCGGAGACGGACTACACGCAGAGCGTGACGCAGGTGAGCGCCAGCCAGGCGCAGATCTCGTTCACGCCGGTGACGCCCGCCGCGTACGTCGACGTGCACTACCTCGTGAACGGCACGGGGCAGCAGAACATCCGGATGACGAACAACTCCGGCACGTGGCAGTACACGGTGGGCTCGCTGAGCACCGGCACCGCGCTGGAGTACTGGTTCACGTACGAGAAGAGCGGCCCGCAGTACGACAGCCCGCACTACACGTACACGCAGGGCTCCGGCTCGACGGCGGTCGCCGCGCCGACCTTCAGCCCGGGTGGTGGCACGTTCGCGACAGCGCAGACGGTGACGCTCTCGACCGGCACGTCGGGCGCGCAGATCCGGTACACAGTGGACGGTTCGACGCCCACCGCGTCGTCGTCGCTGTACTCCGGGCCGCTGACCGTCTCGAAGACCACCACGGTCAAGGCCATCGCCACCAAGAGCGGCCTCGCGAACTCGGCCGTGGCCAGCGCGACCTACACGATCGGCCTGGCCAGCGCGACCTGCCCGACGCAGTCGGACACGCCGGACTTCGGCTCCAACGTGCGCATCTTCGACCCGTCGATGTCGGCGGCGAGCATCCAGTCGCAGCTCGACGCGGACTTCAACGCGCAGAAGGACACGCAGAGCGCGCAGTTCGCCAACGGCCGCGTCGCGCACCTGTTCAAGCCCGGCACCTACGCCGTGCACGACAACGTGGGCTTCTACACCTCCGTCGCGGGCCTCGGGCAGAACCCCGACGACGTGACCATCAACGGTGACGTCACGGTCGACGCGTTCAACTCCTCCGACGCCGGCAACGCCACGCAGAACTTCTGGCGCTCGGCGGAGAACCTGGCGATCAACCCGAGCAGCGGTGCCGACCGGTGGGCGGTGGCGCAGGCCGCGCCGTTCCGCCGCATCGACGTGCACGGTGACCTGCAGCTGTACCCGGCGAGCTACGGCTGGGCCAGCGGCGGGTACGTCGCCGACACCAAGGTCTCCGGCCAGGCGGCGTCGGTTTCGCAGCAGCAGTGGTACACCCGCGACAGCGCGCTGGGCAGCTGGGCGGGCGGCGTGTGGAACATGGTGTTCTCGGGCACCACCGGCGCGCCGGCCACCACCTTCCCGAACCCGCCGGAGACGACGCTGGCCACCACGCCCGTCTCGCGCGACGTGCCGTACCTCTACCTCGACGGCAGCGGGAAGTACCGCGTGTTCCTGCCTTCCCTGCGCACCAACGCCTCCGGGCCGAGCTGGGCGAACGGCAGCACGCCGGGCTCGTCGCTGCCGATGAGCCAGTTCTACGTCGTCAAGTCCGGCGACACCGCGGCGTCGATCAACAACGCGCTCGCGTCGGGCTGCAACCTGTTCTTCACCCCCGGCGTCTACCACCTCAGCCAGACGCTGAACGTCACCCGCCCGGACACGGTCGTGCTCGGCATCGGCTACCCGACTCTGGTGCCGGACAACGGTGTCGACGCCATGCACGTGTCCGATGTGGACGGTGTGCGGCTGAAGGGTCTGCTGTTCGACGCGGGCACCACGAACTCGTCGGCGCTGCTGACCGTGGGCACGCAGGGCTCGGCGACGAGCCACGCCGCGGACCCGGTGAGCATCCAGGACGTGTTCTTCCGGATCGGCGGCCAGGTCGCGGGCAAGGCGACGACGAGCCTGGTGGTCAACAGCAACGACACGATCATCGACCACATCTGGGCCTGGCGCGCCGACCACGGCAACGCGGGCACGGTGGGCTGGACGGTCAACACCGCTGACACGGGGTTGCTCGTCAACGGCAACAACGTGATCGCCACGGGGTTGTTCGTGGAGCACTACCAGAAGTACGAGGTGATCTGGAACGGGCAGAACGGCCGGACCATCTTCTTCCAGAACGAGATGCCGTACGACGTGCCGAACCAGGCGTCGTGGAACAGCGGGGTGAACGGGTACGCCGCGTACAAGGTGGGCAGCGGTGTCACCAGCCACGAGGCGTGGGGGCTGGGCAGTTACTGCTACTTCAACGTCAACCCGTCCGTGAACGCCTACCACGCGTTCGAGGTGCCCAACGCGTCCGGCGTGCGGTTCCACAGCCTGCTGACCGTGTCGCTGAACTACCAGGGCACCATCACGCACGTCATCAACGACACCGGGGCGGTGACGCCGTCGGGGACCACGCCCAGCAACGTGGTGAGCTACCCCTGAGTGCGCATTCCGGCGAAACGGGCGGCCGCGGGTTTTCGCGGCCGCCCGCGGGGGTAGGTTCGGGCGGACGCCGACAGGAGGAGGAAACATGCCGGCCGAGGAACTCCCGCTGCCCGACTACGACCAGATCCCGCTCGGCAGCCTGCGGCACCGGATCCGCTCGCTGACGGAACCGCAGCTGCGGACGGTCGTGGAGCACGAGTGCGCGCACGGCAACCGCGTGGCGGTGCTGGAGGTGCTGCGGGCCCGCCTGGCGGAGCTGGAGGCAGGCGCCCAGCCCGCCCCGGGCGACCCGGCGAACGCACCGGGCGCTTCGCACGGCAGCGCCGCGTCGCCCGCCGCGGAGGCGACGAAGCCGGAGAACAACACGCCATTGCGCCACGGTATGGCGGAGCAGACCCCGAAGCGCGGCCGTCCCTGAGGGAAAGGCCCGTCGCGGCGCAGCCGCCCGCCGGCGTCGTCCGGCGGGCGTTTCGCGTCCGGGGGTCGGCGTCGCGCGGGCCGGTGAGGTCGGCGGCGTGCGGCCGCGAAGGCTCGGGCCGCTGGCGGGCCGAGCCGGTGGGGCGTGGTTGTGGTGGCCGCTACGCGTGACCGGTGAGGCTCCCGTTCCTGCCGGAAAGACCCCCGCCCGGCCTCAGGAAGGGTCCGACTGCTCCCGCGCCACGCTGGCTGGGCCGGTGAAGAGTGTCAGGGTGTTCGTCCGCTGCAGCAGCCGCGTCAGGCCCGGCTGCCGGTGTTCCAAGTGCAGCTCCACGCCCGCCTCCTGCAGTCGCCGGTGGATCATCAGCAGCGTGGAGAGCCCGTAGGAGTCGCAGAAGCCGAGCCTGCCGCAGTCGAGCCGCACGTGCCGCAGCCCTCGGGTGGTGCCGAGCCGCTCGGTGACCTCGTACAGCAGCTGGTCCGCGTTGTCGTAGTCGAGGTCGCCCTCGAGCGCGACGCAGGCCGCGGCCGGGTCGAGCAGGGTCCAGGTGCAGGTCAGCGGGCGAGGTGTACTCATGCGGGCTTTCCGTGGTCGGGGACAGGGCCAAGGCTGCCGCGCAGGTGCCCGAGCGCCTGCTCGAGCATCCCGTCCGCGCGCGGGAAGTCACGCAGCTCGGAGCGCAGCAGCTCCACCGCGGGCGGCAGCGTGAGAGCGGGGACCCCGCGTGCGGCGAGGATCTCCGCGGTCCAGGTGAGGAAACCGGTGAACAGCTCCCCGTCGCCCGTGTAGAGGGCGGTGGCGAGGAACTCCACGATGTGCGCGAGGTCCTCGGCGGTGTACTGCCGCTGCTGCTCGGTGTACGCCCGCATCGCGGGGACGCGCTCCTCCAGCCCGCTGTACATCGCCTTGACCAGCTGCCCCGACGTGCGGGTGATCATCGTGAACTCCTGGTCCGCGAGGTGCGGCAGGTCGTCGATCGGCTGGTGGCCCGCCTTCGGGCGGGGCAGCGGCGCCTCCGCGAGCCGGTCGGCCGCGGCGCGCGCGTCGGGCGCCCAGGCCTCGGCGCCGAGCAGCTTCGCGTACCGGCCGTCGGGCCCGAACGCCGCGCCGCCCGCGATCACCGGCACGCCCGCCGCCTGGCAGGCGGTGATCGTCGCGTGCGCGGTGGGCAGCCGCGTCGGGATCGAGCCGGACAGCGCCACCGCGTCCGGGCCGGTGCGGTGCAGGTGGGTGATCAGGTGCGGCGACGGCACCTGCGCGCCGAGGTAGTCCACACGGAACCCCCGCAGCCGCAGCACCTCCGCCAGCAGGCGCGCGGGCAGGGCGTGCCACTCGCCGTCCACGCACGCCACCGTGATCCGGCCGCGGGTGACCACCGGGCGCTCCCCGGCGTGCACGAGCGTGCCGATCACGCGCTCGTTGATCGCGGTGGCCGCGTGCTCCTGCGCCACGCTGAAGCGGTTGGCGGCCCACTCCTCGCCGGCCTTGCGCTGCACGAAGCCGATCATGTCGAGCAGCACGGACTCCGGCGCCACCTCGTCTTCGAGCGCGTCCAGCACCGCTTCCCCGGCCGCGTACTCGTCACCACCCGCCACCGCCTCCCACAGGCGGCCGACGTGGGCCCCGAGCGTGTCCAGGCTCAGCGTGGCGGAGCTCATGCCGTGTACCTGCCTCGTCCGTGGCCGCCGACGGCGGTCAGGTGCTGACCGCGCGGCGCGGTGATCGCGAGCACCGCCATGTCGTCGTGAGCATTGTTGCCCACCCACTGGGAGGCGAGCATCTGCACGCGCTCCACCACGGCTTCGGCGGGCATGCCACCGCACTCGGTCAGCGCCCGGCGCAGGCGCTCCTCGCCGTACAGCTCGTTGCCCAGCGGGCCGCCGCGGGCCTCGGTGATCCCGTCGGTGTAGAGCAGGCACGTCTCGCCGGGGCCGAGCGTGACCTCCGCGGTGGTGGTGTTGATCTGCGGCAGCACCCCGATGAGGGTGCCCGCCGTCTCGGCCTCCTCGACCTGCCCGTTCGCCCGCACGACGAGCGGCGGCAGGTGACCGGCGCAGGTCAGCCGTAGCCGCACCCCCGCGCGATCGCGCACCGCGGAGGCCAGCACGAGCGTGACGAAGCGGGTGTCGTGCGAGTTGACCAGTGCCCCGTTGAGCAGGTCGAGCATGCGCCGGTGGTCGCCAGCCATCGGCAGCAGCGCCTGCAGCGTGTTGCGGATCTTGCCGGTGAGCACGGCCGCTTCGAGCCCCTTGCCGCACACGTCACCGAGCACGGCCAGCGTCTCGCCGTCCGGGCCGGGGTGCACGTCGTAGAAGTCGCCGCCCACGTGCTCGCTGTCCTGCGACGGCCGGTAGCCGCCCGCGAACTCGACCCCCGACACCTGTTCCAGCGCCGGCGGCAGCAGCTCGCGCATGAGCGTCTCGGTGATCGACGCCTGCTGCGCGAACACGTGCGCGGCCGACATCGCCGCGCCGGAGCGGGCGGCGAACAGGCGCGCGAAGATCTCCTCGTCCTCGCTGAACACCGGGCGGCCGCCGCGGCGCAGCAGGACCAGCGCGCCCGCGGGCACGCCGTGCCCGGGCAGCGGGGTCACCACGATCGCGCCGATCTCGCCGAAACCCTGCGGTACCAGCCATTCCGGGGCGCTCGCCGGGTCGATCCAGCGGGACGGCACGGGCGGGAACCCCTGCAACGCCTCGCCGAGGCCGGGCAGGTCGTCGGGGTCGAACTCCAGCAGGGAGTGCTCCGGCTCCGCGCCACGCGCGCAGTACGTGACGGGGTAGCGGCGGCGCTGGCCCGGCGCGATCACGAGCGCGGCGTCGGCGAGGTGCTCGGCGGCGAGCGACGCGGCGACCTCCATGCAGCGGTGCAGGTTCAGTGAGCCGAGCAGCGCCGTGGACGCCTCGCTGAGGAACTCGGCACGCGAGCGTTCGACCCGCAGCGCCTCGCGGGCGAGCCGGGCTTCGGTGTCCTCGACCAGCCACCACGTGGTGGAGTGGTCCTCGTGGCGCACCGGGTGCGCCTCGAAGCTGCGTTCGCCCACCCAGCCGACGGACGGGGTGCCGTCGCGGTGGGCCTCGGCGAGCCAGGCCGGGCCCGTGTCACGGAGGTCGGCGCCCACGCGGGCGGCCGGAAGCAGCAGCTGCGCCGATCTGTTGACGGCACGCAGCGCTCCGTCGAGCTCCACGACGAGAGCGGGCGAGGGCGCGAGTTCCCACCCCGGATCGGTCGCGACCGGGGACGGACGAGCAAGACGCTCGGAATCAGTCAAACCGCGGCGGCACGTGCAGGCGCGCCGGCTCCTTCCTTCCTGGGAAAAGCTGGATCAAGCTCAAGCATCCCCCAGCCCCATGGCCACCCGCAACCGGTCTTGCCGGGCCGGGAGGGGTGGTCTCGTGACCGGGCCCCGCCGGCAGGGGAGACGGCGGGGCCCGGGCCCGAGCAGGAAAGATGGAAGGTCACCCGTCCCGGGCAGACGAAACACTACTAGTAGAACGACCCGGTCTCCATCTACACGTTCGAGTTAGTAAAAAGAGGGGGAGATCACCCGTTTATACGTTGCGTGACTATCCGTAACTTTCCGCAGGTCAGGCGGGGAGGTGCACCGGTGTCCCGGTGCGGTCGCGGATGTCCTCCGCCGACACGCCGGGCGCCGTCCGGACCAGCTCCAGCCCGGCGGGCGTGACGTCGAGGACGGCCAGGTCGGTGACGATCCGGTCCACCACGCCCGCGCCGGTGAGCGGCAGGGTGCAGCGCTCGACGAGCTTCGGGCTGCCGTCCTTCGCGACGTGGTCGGTGAGCACGACGATCCGCTTCGTGCCCGCGACCAGGTCCATCGCCCCGCCCATGCCCTTGACCAGCGCGCCGGGCACGGTCCAGTTGGCCAGGTCCCCGTTCGCCGCGACCTGCAGCGCGCCGAGGATCGCCACGTCCACGTGCCCACCGCGGATCATCGCGAACGACGTGGCGGAGTCGAAGAAGCTGGCGCCCGGCACGACGGTGACGGTCTGCTTGCCCGCGTTGATGAGGTCGGGGTCCTCCTCGCCCTCGAACGGGAACGGCCCCATGCCGAGGATCCCGTTCTCGCTCTGCAGCGTCACCCGCACGCCGTCGGGGAGGTGGTTGGCCACCAGCGTCGGAATGCCGATGCCGAGGTTGACGTAGTCCCCGTCCGACAGCTCCCGCGCCGCGACGGCGGCCATCTCGTCCCTGCTCCAGCCCATGCTCACGCCTCCGCCCCGGCCCGCGGGCGGACCGTCAGCTTCTCGATCTCCTTGACCCGCTCGCGCGCGGTCACCAGCCGGTCGACGAACACGCCGGGCGTGATCACCAGGTCCGGGTCCACGTAGCCGTCGAGCAGCACCTCCGTCTCGGCCACGCACACGCGCCCGCACGTGGCGACGAGCGGGTTGAAGTTCCGCGAGGTCTTGCGGTAGACGAGGTTCCCCGCCCGGTCGGCGGTGTGGGCGTGCACGAGCGCGACGTCCGCGACGATGCCGCGTTCCTGCACGTAGGTGCGGCCGTCGAACTCGGCGTGCGGTTTGCCCTCGGCGACGGGCGTGCCGACGCCGGTCGCGGTGTAGAACGCGGGGATGCCGGCGCCACCGGCCCGCATGCGCTCGGCGAGCGTGCCCTGCGGGGCGAACTCGACCTCCAGTTCGCCGTCGAGGTACTGCTGGGCGAACAGCTTGTTCTCGCCCACGTATGAGGCGATCACCTTGCGGACCTGGCGGTTCTCCAGCAGCAGCCCGAGGCCCTTGCCGTCGACGCCCATGTTGTTGGACACGACGGTCAGCTCGCGGACGCCGGAGTCGCGCACGACTTCGATCAGGTCGTTCGGGTTGCCGCTCAGGCCGAACCCGCCGACCGCGAGCGTGATCCCGTCCGTCAGCACGTCCCGCAGCGCCTCGGTCGCGCTCTCGTACACCTTTGTTCGATCAGTGGACACCTCGGAAGTGCAGCGCTACCTGCCGTTTTCGTCAAAGGATCTCTCGTCAGGTGGACGTTCTCCGTCTTCGCGTTCACTGAGTGGACGCTAGGCTCGGTGCATGGGCAATCCAGCGGGGCAGCTCGTCGGCCGGGTCGGCGCCGTGCTGCGCGCGGTGCCCGAGGCGGGTGCCTCCACCACGGAGCTGGCCCGCGCCACGGGGCTCGCGCGGCCGACCGTGCACCGCCTGCTCGTGGCGCTCGCGGCGGAGGGGTACGTCGACCGCGACCAGCGGACCGGGCGGTGGTACCTCGGCCCGGAGCTGTACCTGCTCGGCGGGATCGCGGCGCGGCGCTACGACGTGACGCGGCACGCGCGGGCGAGCGTCCACCGGCTGGCCGAGGCCACGGGAGAAAGCGCTTTCTTCTCGGCCCGGCGGGGCGAGGAGACCGTGTGCCTGCTGCGGGAGGACGGCGCCTTTCCGATCCGCTCCTTCGTGCTGTACGAGGGTGCGCGGTTTCCGCTCGGCGTGGTGTCGGCGGGGCTGGTGGTGCTCGCGATGCTGCCGGACCGGGAGATCGACGAGTACTTCGCGCACGCCGACCTCACCGAACGCTGGGGTCCGGCGCACGCGGAAGACGCGGTCCGCGAGCGGCTCGCGGAGACACGGGAACGCGGCTACTCGGTGAACCCCGGCCTCGTGGTGGAAGGCAGCTGGGGGATGGCGGCCGCGGTGTTCGGCCGGACCGGCCAACCGGACTGGGCGCTCACGCTCACGGGCGTCGAATCGCGGTTCCGCGCGGACCGGCGACCGGAGCTGGGTGCGCTGCTGCTGAAGGAGGCGCACGCGTTGTCGAACCGCATGGCGGGGTGAGCCACGGCGGGTGTGGCTCACCCCGGGTGGCTCACTGGTTCGGCTTCGCTTCGTCCTTGACCGTCGACGCGGCGTCGCTCGCGGTGGAGCGCACCGACTCGACGGCCTGCTGCGCGGGCTCCCGCAGGTTCTCCTTGACCTCCTGCGCGGCCGAGCCGAGCTGCTCGGTGATCGGCCCCGCGGCGTCCTGCACGGTGTCCTTCACCTGGCCGGCGAGCCGTTGCTCCTGCCTGCTCGCGGGCACGAGCGAGGACACCAGCCAGCCGGCGCCGAACGCGATGAGCCCGGCGGCGAGCGGATTTCCTTCCGTACCGCGGCGAATGCGCTCCGGTGCGTCCTGCACCGCCTCGGTGACGGTGCCCGTGGCGGACTGCACCTTGTCGCTCGCGGTGTCCGAGGCGTCCGACGCGGAGCCCATCACGCGGTCACGCAGGTTCTGTACCGCGCCACGGGCACGGCCGACGCGGCGCTGCACGATCCGGCCGGGGGTGACCTTCTCGCTGAGGGCGTCCACGTCCGTGCCGAGATTCCGCTGGGTGGTCTCGATTTCTCGGCGCAGCTGGTCGGGATCGGTGGTCACGGCGTTCTCCTCACGGTTTCGGGAACTTCCTTGAGCGTTTCGACCGTCCGCTCGGGCACGGGCTCGACGCGGCGGAGGTTGCGGCGTCCGGTGGCGAACAGCACGGCGGCGGCGATCGCCCACAGCGCGGCGACGATGAGCGCCGCCCAGCTCTGGTCCATCACGTTCGCCAGGCCCCACCACAGGGCCAGCGACAGGAACAGCAGCACCATGTACCCGGCGAACCCGGCGCCGCCGAGCATTCCCGCGCCCTTGCCCGCCTTCGCGGCCTCGGCCTTGACCTCCGCCTTGGCGAGGGTGAGTTCCTGGCGCAGCAACGTCGACAGGTCGCGGGAGACGTTGCTCATCAGCTGTCCGACGGACGCGTCCGAGACGTCCGCGGGCGGGTTGCCGGGGCCGCCTGGCGTACTCATGCCGGCCCCGTGCCGTACGGCGTCGTCGGCGTGACGGGCGGCGGCATCACCGGTGGCGGCGGAGTGCCCTGGGGCAGGGGAGGCGCGGGCGGGGCGGCCTGCGGTGGGGCCTGCGGTGGGGGTGGAGTGGCTGGGGTGGCTTGTGGTGCGGCGTGGCGTGGCTGTGAACTGTCGCTGCTCGCGGACTGCGCGACGCCGCGGGTCAGGCGTCCCACGAGCACCCCGGCCACCGCGGCGCCGGCGAGGAACACGCCGGGCTTGCGCCGCGCGAAGCCGCGGACCTCGTCGAGCAGGTCGCCTGGTTCGCGGGAATCGAGCCAGGAAGCCACTTTCCGCGTGCGCGTCGCGGCCTCGCGGACAAGATCCCTTGCCACGCCGGGCTGTTCGGTCTGGTCGGTCATGCCTTCGAGCTGGTCGGCGAGCCCGTGCAGGCTCTCCGCGGCCTTCGTCTGGCTGGTGCGGGCCTGGGCCTGCAGCTGGTCCTTGCCCTGGTTCAGCAGGTCGTTCGCCTGGCGGCCGGCTTCGGCCGTCACCTCCTTGGCCTGGTCCGCCGCCACGTGCGCGGTGTGCTGCGCCTGGGGTGGGGAGAAATCGCCGGTCTGTCCTGTCATCGTTCCTCCTCGGGGGACTGGGTGTTCGCTCAACTACCCCGGGCCTTTTCGGGAGAAACGCGGAAAAAGTGCGTTTGAAAACGGTTTTCCGGTGCGGAGATCTTTTGACGAAATATCAGCCCACCGCGAGCAAGGTGACCGCCGCGGCTGCCGCGCCGAGGCCGGTGAGCTGGCGGCGGCTGAGGCGTTCGTGTAGCACCGTGAGGCCCAGCAGCACCGGAATCGCCGGGTACAGCGAGGAAAGCACCACCGCGACCACGACGAGCTGGTGCCGGGTGGCGGCGAGGTAGCAGACCAGCGCCAGTGCGGCGGCGCCTCCCGTGGCGGCCGCGGGAACGGCGATTTTTCTGGCCGGTTTCGGCCGGGTGGCGAGCATTATTGTGCCGACGGCGGCAACGCGCCCGGCGACGACGGGCCAAGCGCCCGAGCCGGGGCCGGCTTCGGCGAGAGCGAGGTACTGCAACGCGATTCCCGTTCCGGCGAGCAGGCCGTCCGGCACGCCCTTGCCCGCCCGGCCGCCGGACACGAGCCAGAGCGCGGGCAGCGCGAG
Source organism: Amycolatopsis bartoniae (assembly GCF_014191255.1). GTDB lineage: Bacteria > Actinomycetota > Actinomycetes > Mycobacteriales > Pseudonocardiaceae > Amycolatopsis_E > Amycolatopsis_E bartoniae. Next base: position 76,545 of record NZ_JACHWH010000009.1, on the reverse strand, counting down.
CAGGACGCCGAGCCAGGCGAGCGCGGAGGGCCGTTCGCCGAGGAAGACCACGCCGACGAGCACGGGCAGCGAAACCCCGCCCACGGCGCTCAACGGCACCACGACGCTCATCGCGCCCCGGCCGAGCCCGCGGAAGAGGAACAACATCCCGAGCCCGGTGCCGATGCCGGACAACGCGCCCCAGGCGAGGTCTGCCGCTGTGACAGCGGGTGAAGGCAGGACGAGGGTCGCCAGGAGCGCCACGAGGAGGCCGCCGAGCTGCCCCCACAAGGCAATGCCCGCGAACGACGCCCGGCGGGACAGCAGGCCGCCCGCGAAGTCGGAGAGCCCGTAGCTGACCGCGGAGGCCAACGCGAGGAGTACACCCACGGTCTCACCCCTGTCGGTGGCGTTCGGCTCGGCTCATGAGGGAGACGCGGCGGTCGATGCGGCGCCGGTCCGGCCGCGCAGACGTCACCTGTGGTGCGGCTGGTGCGGCCGCGCGGCACGACAGGTTCGCGTTCCCGACTCGGCTGGAGGTCACAGGGCTCACCCCCGCCGGTCGCGTTCGGCTTGGCCGACCGGGCAGACGTCGCCCGTGGTGCAGCTGCCCCGGTCGCACAGGCGGCACAGCAGGTCCGCGTTCCCGACCCGGTCGTAGGCCCGCGCGAGCACCTTCCCGAGCAGCCCCGCGAGCGCCTCCTGCTCCACCGGTTCCAGGGCGCCGAGCACGTCCGTCAGCCCGGCGCCCCTCGCGGCGAGCAGCTCCCGGGCCGTCGTGGCGCCCCGGGCCGTCAGGTGCACCGCTACCTCCCGTCCCCGGCCCGGCCGCCGTTCCAGCAGGTCCGCCGCCTGCAGTGAGTCGACCATCCGCGCCGCCGCGGGCTGGCTGAGTCCGACGCGCCTGCCCAGCTCCGTCACGCTCAACCCCGGCGCCGCCGACAGCACCACCAGCGCCGCCGCGCCGCTCGCGCTCACCCCGGCCCGCCGCTGCGCCTCGGCGAGCACGAGATCGGCCACGGCGAGCGCCGCCGCCCCCAGCAGGTTGGCCGTCCTTTCATGCATGACTCATGCATAACGTAACCCTCGGCCGGACGCAATCCGGGCGCCTCGGGAACACCTCGCCGCGCTGTCGGTTGACGCAGACATGAAGGCGATCAGCTACACCAAGACCGGCGACCCGGACGTGCTCCGCCTGACGGAGCGCCCGACACCCGAGCCCGGGCCCGGCGAGGTACGGGTCCGGGTGACGGTGTCCGGCGTCAACCCCACCGACTGGAAGAACCGCCGCGCCGACCGCCCGGCGTTTCCCGAGGTCGTGCCCAACCAGGACGGCGCCGGCGTAGTGGACGCCGTCGGCCCGGACGTGCGCGGGCTCGAAGCCGGGCAGCGCGTCTGGCTGTGGGAGGCGCAGTGGCAGCGGGCCGACGGGACCGCGCAGGAGTACGTCGTGCTGCCCGCGCGCCAGGCCGTGCCGCTGCCGGACGACGCGTCGTTCGACCTCGGCGCGTCGCTCGGCATTCCGGCCCTCACCGCCCACCGCGCGCTGACCGTCGCCGAGACCGGTCCCAGCAGGCTGAGCCCCGGCGCGCTCGCGGGCCGCTCCGTGCTCGTCGCCGGCGGCGCCGGTGCGGTCGGCCACGCCGCGATCGAACTGGCCAGGTGGGCCGGAGCGGACGTGGTGACCACCGTGAGCAGCCCGGAAAAGGCGCGGTTGGCCACGGCGGCGGGGGCGCGGCACGTGGTCAATTACCGCACCGAGGACGCCGCCGAAGCCATCCGAAAGCTCTTCCCGGACGGCGTCGACCTCGTGGTCGAGGTCGCGCCGGGCCCGAACGCGGCGCTCAACCAGGCCGTGCTCGCGCCGAACGGCACCATCGCGGTCTACGCGAACAACGGCGGCGAGGAGCTGACGCTGACCATCCGCCCGCACATGGTGGCGAACGCGCGCTACCAGTTCGTGTTCGTCTACACCGTGCCGCCGGAGGCCAAGGAGCACGCCGTGGCGGACGTGAGCGCCGCGGTCGCGGACGGCGCCCTGCGTGTCGGCGACGAGGCGGGCCTGCCGCTGCACCGCTTCCCACTGGAGCGGACCGCGGACGCGCACGCCGCCGTGGAACGGGGTGTGGTCGGCAAGGTGCTCATCGACGTGGGCTGAACGCCCGGGGGCGTGCCGGAGTCTTGACAAGACCTCGGCACGCCCCGCACCATGCTAATTAACCGCCTGGTTAGTTACGGCGGGAGGCAATGGCGCACTCGCGGAGGAGAAGGACGTGACCCCTCACCCGGACGGCCTGACGGTGGGCAAGCCGAGGAAGGCGGCCCTCGCGGCCTGGATCGGCAGCGCCCTGGAGTACTACGACTTCTTCATCTACGGCACCGCCGCGGCGCTCGTGTTCGGCAAGATCTTCTTCCCCTCCTCGGCCCCCGCGGCGGGCACGCTGCTGGCGCTGTCCACGTTCGGCGTCGGTTACGTGACCCGGCCGCTCGGCGCGGTCCTGCTGGGCCACCTCGGCGACCGGTTCGGCCGCAAGCGCGTGCTGGTGCTGACGCTGTTGCTCATGGGCCTGTGCACGGTCGGGGTCGGCTGCCTGCCGAGCTACGCGTCGATCGGCGTCGCGGCGCCGGTGCTGCTGGTCGTACTCCGTCTCCTGCAAGGACTTTCGGCAGGCGGTGAGCAGGCGAGCGCGAACTCGATGAGCCTCGAACACGCACCGGAGAACCGCCGCGCGTACTACACGAGCTTCACGCTCAGCGGCACGCAGGCGGGGCAGATCGTGGCCACGGCGGTGTTCCTGCCCGTCGCCGCGCTGCCGCAGGCGGACCTGCTGTCGTGGGGCTGGCGGATCCCGTTCTGGTGCAGCGCGGTGATGGTGCTGGTCGGCTACCTGATCCGGCGGACGCTGGAGGAGACGCCGGTGTTCGAGCAGGAGGCGAACGCGGGCGAGGTCGCGAAGCTGCCGCTCGTCGTGTTGTTCCGCGACCACTGGGCGGACGTGCTCCGGGTGGTCGTGGCCGCGCTGATCGCGTCGGTGAGCACGATCTTCACCGTCTACGCGCTGAGCTACGCCGTGAACACGGTGGGGTTGTCGAAGACGCCGATGCTGTGGGTGGGGGTGCTCGCGAACGTCGCCGCGGTGATCACGATCCCGTTGTGGGCCACGCTCGCCGACCGGATCGGGCGCAAGCCGCTGTTCGTCGGCGGGTCGCTGGGCTGCGCGGTGCTGATCTTCCCGTACCTCGGCGCGATTTCGGCGGGCAGCTACGTGTGGATCTTCGCGCTGGGCATCGTGATGTTCGGCATCGTCTACACCATGACGAGCGCGGTGTGGCCCGCGTTCTACGGCGAGATGTTCCCGGCGCGGGTGCGGCTGTCGGGCACCGCGATCGGCACGCAGGTGGGGTTCGCGATCAGCGGGTTCCTGCCGACGATCGCCGCGGCGGTCGGGGGTTCGGGGCGCGGCGCGTGGCTCGGGGTGTCGATCTTCACGGCGGGGCTGTGCGTGGTGAACGTGCTCGCGGTGCTCACCGGCCGGGAGACCCACAAGGTGCCGACGGCGAAACTGGGACTGCGTGAGTCGCGTGTGGACGGTGCGGGCAGGGTGGAGGCGCGTGCGTGAAGGTGCACGCGCTGTGCTACGGCAGGCGGATGGGCAGGCGGGGGCAGCACTTCCACGGCTACGACGAGGATTCGGGGCTGCCCCACGACACGGCGTACTTCGTGTGGCTGGTGGAGTCCGAGGGGCACACGGTGCTCGTCGACACCGGGATGCGCCCGTCGCGAGCGGGGGAGCTCGAATACCGGGCGCCGGTCTCGTTGTTGCGGGACTTCGGCGTGGCGCCGGAGGACGTGGACCTCGTCGTGCTCACCCACCTGCACTACGACCACGCCGGCACGGTCGCGGACTTCCCCGGCGCGCGGTTCGTCGTCCAGCGGTCCGAAGTGGACTACTGGACGGGCCCGTGGGCCAAGCGCATCGAGCGGGAGCGCTGGCTCCTGGACTCCGAGTCGCTGGCCTGGCTGGTGGAAAGCGACCGGTTGTCGCTTGTGGACGGTGACGAGGAGGTCCTGCCGGGTATCAGCGTGCACCTCGTGGGCGGTCACACGGCGGGAATGCAGGTGGTGCGCGTCGCAGCGCCGGACCCGGTGGTGCTGGCGTCGGACGCGAGCCACTTCTTCGAGAACCTCGAAGACGACCGTCCCGCGCCGCTGATCCACTCGATGCCGGGGATGTACGCGGCGTTCGACCGCATCACCGAGCTGGCGGGCCCCGGAGGCATCGTCGTGCCGGGCCACGATCCGCAGGTGCTGCACCGCTTCCCGCCGGTGGCGGACGGCATCGTGCGGGTGGCTTGAGGGCGCGGCCCGGGTGTGCGTGGCGTGAGCGGGATGGCTGTCGGGTTCGCGGCTGGCCCGGGAATCGGCGTGAACTTTTTTCTGCGGCCTGGCTTGACCGTCGCTGCGTTGTGGCGGTGGTGGGTGGCATTGTGCGGGTGTTTGAGGATGCGTTCGGGGTGTGCGTGGCGTGGGCGGGATGGCTGCTGGGGCTGCTGATGTCCTGCTGGTCCGGGAATCGGCGTGAATGTCTCTGCGATCCGGCTTGACCGCCGCTGCGTTGCGGCGGTGGTGGTGGATGGCATTGTGCGCCTGGCTTGAGGGCGCGGCCCGGGCGGGACGGCTGCCGATCTCGCCGCTGACCCGGACCGGCGCGAACCTCACTCCGGTGAAAGCCCCCGCCGCTACCGCCAGTGCGGGCAGCGCCTTCCGGCTTCCCTGGCGTCGATCGCGAGCGAGATGATGTTCTGCAGCCGGTGCCGGGCGCTGGTGAGCGTCGCGAGCTGGTCGTCGATCCGGTCGCGTTCGGCGAGCAGGCGGTCGAGCAGCTCCGCTGTCACCTCCCCGGTCTCGATGGACGGCAGCAACTCGTGGATCGTCCGGCTCGGCACGCCCGCCCGGTACAGCAGCTGGATCAACTGCACGCGATGGACCGCATCCTCGTCGTAGCGCCGTTGCCCGTTCGGACTGCGTTCGGCCTCCAGCAGCCGCTGTTCCTCGTAGTAGCGCAGCGACCGGACGCTCACTCCCGACCTCTCGGCGAGCTCGCCGATCCGCATGCCGCCTCCCTGTGATCCGGCTCGCAGTTCGTTGCTCCTCACGCCGGTGTCAGCTCATAGCGTGGCCGCGTTATTCCCGCACCACACAGGAGGCAACAGCCAATGGAGATTCCCGGTTCCGTCGCCCTCGTCACCGGCGCCAACCGTGGCATCGGCAGGCACTTCGCGCAGCAGCTGAAGCAGCGGGGCGCGGCGAAGGTCTACGCGACAGCCCGCACACCCGAACGTGTCGACCTGCCCGGCGTCGAGGTGCTGCGGGTCGACGTCACCGACCCGGACTCGATCGCGGCCGCCGCGGCCGTGGCCGGTGACGTGAACCTGCTGGTGAACAACGCCGGGGTGTCGACCGCCCAGAACCTCGTCACGGGCGACCTGGACAAGATCCGCCTCGAAATGGAGACGCACTTCTTCGGCGCCCTCGGCATGGTGCGGGCGTTCGCTCCGATCCTGGCCGCGAACGGCGGCGGTGCGATCCTGAACGTCCTGTCCGCCCTGTCGTGGATGCCGCACGACGGCGCGGGCGCGTACAGCACGGCGAAGGCGGCGGAATGGAGCCTCACCAACGCGGTTCGCCTGGAGCTGGCGGGCCAGGGCACCCAGGTGTCCGGGCTGGTCGTGGGAGCCGTGGACACGGACATGATGGCGGCCTGGGACGTGCCGAAGAAGGACCCCGTGGACGTCGTCCGCTCGGCCCTGGACGGGATCGAGGCCGGACTGACGGAGATCCTCGCCGACGAATCCGCCGTGCTGGCCAAGGCATCGCTCGCGGGCAAGCAGGAGTCCTTGGCGTGAAAGGAGACCTGGCGGTCCGAAGTGGACCGCCAGGCTTCCCCGTTCGGTCGGCGGCTACGCCCGGCAGGCCGCGCCGCCGAGGATCAGCACTGCGTGGAACTCGTTCTGGTGCTGGTCGCCGGCGAGGGTGTAGCTGTTCACGTCCACCCGCCAGCCCGCACCGGCCGCCCCGCGTGCACCGACGAGGTCCGCCGGGCTGGACACGGGACGCACCGTGATGTCGGCGTACTGCGGCAGGTACTGGTTCTCGATCGTGTTTTCCGGCAGTCGCAACGGAACTCCCTGCACCGTGTACGCCGCACCGGCCGCCGGGACCGCGACCTGCGTGAGCGCGCGGTCGGGTTGCCGTGCCCACAACCGGGCCGCGCTCGCGGTGGGCCGTCGCCGTGGCGCAGTCCGCGGTGCGCTCCGCGTCGTCGAGGTACAGCCACGCGAGCTGCAGATCGTTGTGGGACAAGGTGTTCTGCGACTCCAGCAGGTAGTCCGCGCGCACGGTTGCGCTGGGCGAACCATCGTCGCTCAGCGTCGCGGTCGACTGGTGTCTTCCACCGACTCCGGCGTGCCCGGCCGCACACCCGCGGTCCCGGGCCCGGCCGGGGACCGGTACAGGTGCGCGGCCGTGTCGTAGTCGGTTCCGGACAGGCCGGGCACCGAATAGGCGGTGGTGACGGCGTAAGCCACCGGCGCGGGCGCGGCGGCTGCCGCCACCCCCGGCACGGCGGCCAGTGCGACAGCGGCGGCACAACCGGCCGCGATACGAGAAGGTCTCACCCCAGGCTCCTTCGTTCGTGGAGGATCGTGCCCCACAGACGCCGCCTGGGTGATCCGGGTTGCACGCCTCAGACGAGGAACCGGAAAACCGGATCTCCCGGAGCCAGTTTCTGCGCGGTGATCGGCGAAGCGTCGAGCCGGGCGAGCAACGGCGCCAGGTCGGCGGGCGAGCCGAGCTCGATGCCGACGAGCGCGGGACCGAACTCGCGGTTGGTGCGCTTGACGTACTCGAAGAGCGTGATGTCGTCGTCCGGGCCGAGGACCTCGTCGAGGAACCGGCGCAGCGCACCCGGCTCCTGCGGGAACTCGACGAGGAAGTAGTGCTTCACCCCGCGCGAAACCAGCGCGCGCTCCATCACCTCGGCGTAGCGGCTCACGTCGTGGTTGCCACCCGACACGACGGCGACCACCGTTTCGCCCGGCCGCACCAGACCTTCCGCGCGCAGCGCCGCGGGGGCGAGCGCGCCGGCGGGCTCGGCGATCACGCCGTCCACGTCGAACAGCTCCAGCATCTCCTCGCACAGCACACCCGGGTCGACCTCGCGCAGGTCGACCGGACGCCCTTCGAGCACCCCGTAGGTGTGCGCGCCGACCTTGCGGACCGCGGCACCGTCCACGAACCCGTCCAGCTGCGCCAGCTCCACCGGCCCCCCGGCGGCGACCGCGGCCGCCATGCTCGCCGCGCCCGCGGGCTCGACGCCCACCACCCGCGTCGCGGGGTGGTGCTTGGCCAGCCACGTGGTGATCCCGGCGATCAGCCCGCCACCGCCGACCGGCACGACCACCACATCGGGCGCGCGGCCGAGCTGCTCGACGATCTCCCGCGCGACCGTGCCCTGCCCTGCGATGATTTCGGGGTGGTCGAACGCGGGCACCATCAGGGCACCCGTGCGCTCGGCCTGTTCACGGGCCGCGGCGAAGGCAGCGTCGTAGGTGTCGCCGCCGACGATGGTCTCCACCCGGTCGCCGCCAAGCAGCGAGATCCGGGCGCGCTTCTGCCGTGGCGTGGTGCGGGGCAGGAAGATCTGCGCGCGCAGGTCCAGCGCCCGGCACGCGAACGCGACACCCTGGGCGTGGTTGCCCGCGCTCGCGCACACCACCGTGCGGTCGCGCTGCTCCCGGTCGAGCTGGGCGAGCAGGTTGTAGGCGCCGCGCAGCTTGTACGAGCGGACCACCTGCAGGTCCTCGCGCTTGAGCCACACCTCGGCCCCCGTGCGCGCGGACAACCGCTGGTGGGGTTGCAGCGGAGTCTGCGCCACCACCTCGCGGAGCCGCTCGTACGCCGCGTCCACCGCGGCGGCCTCGACACCCATCCCCTGCTCCTCACGTCGATCTCCAGCCAGGGTAGTAACCCGGCCGGAGCCCCGGCGTCAGGCCCGCATCGGGACGACGAGGTACGTCAGCGTCACCCCCTCCCCGGGACCGCCGGTGAACACCGTCGGCCGCAGCCCCTCCTGCTGCTCGATCCGCACGGACCCGCCGCCGAACGGGCGCAGTGCGTCGAGCAGGTAGCGCGCCTGGTAGACGAAGCCGCCGTGGGCGCCGGACACGCTCGCCTTGACGGACTGCTCCGACTCCCCGCCGTGCGGGTCGCTGCTGTGCACGCGCAGCTCCCCGTCCCACGCGCTGAGGGTGACCGTGCCGCGCGGACCCGCGAACGGAGTGGCACGGCGCACAGCGGCCGCGAGGGCGTCGGCCTCCAGCTCGACCACGCCCGACGGCTCGACCCGCATCAGCTGCCGCGCCCGCTCGTCCGGGAACGGAACGGCCAGCAGCGCCGTCCCGAGCCAGTCCCGGTCCCACCGCAGCCCGAGCCGGTCGGAATCCGCGCCCAGCGCGACCGGCCCCTCGCCCAGCCGCCGCGCGAGCCCGGACAGCACGCCCGCCGGTGCGAGGAGGTCCAGCCGCTCCCCGGACCACGCCAGCGTCGCCATCGCCATCCGGTACCGGTCGGTGGCCAGCAACGTCAGCGTGCCGTCGCCGGTCCACAGCCGGAGGCCGGTGAAGATCGGCAGCGCGTCCTCCCGGGAAGCCGCGCTGGCCACGGCTTCGACCGCGGCACGCAGAGCGCTCCCGGGCACCGAACCCGCCGCCGGTGGCGGCTCCGGCACGCCGGGGTGGAGCTCCCTGTCCAGCAGCGGCAAGCCGAAGCGCGCTCCGGGTGCGCGCAGCGCCAGCCTGCTGCCCTCGACGGTGAGCCGCACCTGCCCGGCGTCCAGTGCCCGCACGGTTTCCGCGAGTGGCCGGAGCGCCACCAGCACCTCGCCGTCCTCGTGCACCAGGGCGGCACGGGACAGCCGGAGCCCGTGTTCCCGGTCGGTGACGGCGAGCGCCAGCCCGTCACCGGTGGCGGTCAGCAGGACACCACCGAGCGCGGGCCCGGGCAGGAGCCGGGTCGCCTCGGTGGTCGCGTTCGCCAGGACGGCGGCAGGGGCGGTGAGGTCCACGAGCAGCACGCTAGCGAGGGGGTCCGACAAAACCGGTCGCACCGGCCCTGACCTGCACGGATGCGGGCCCAGGCGCCCGGATCGTGTGGAACGGGCCACGGCGGGGAAGCCCGCGCCGCGGTGGTGCGTTGACCCGACACGTGAGTTACCTGTTCGAGCCATTCAGTGTCCGCGCCGTCACCGTGCCCAACCGCGTGTGGGTGTCGCCGATGTGCCAGTACTCGGCGACCGACGGGCTGCCCGGCGACTGGCACCTGGTGCACCTCGGGCAGTTCGCCGTCGGTGGCGCCGGGCTGGTGATGACGGAGGCCACCGCGGTCAGCGCGGTCGGCCGGATCAGCCCCCAGGACACCGGCATCTGGACCGGCGAGCAAGCGGACGCCTGGCGCCGCATCACCCGGTTCATGCACGAACAGGGCGCGGTGACGGGGATCCAGCTCGCCCACGCCGGGCGGAAGGGTTCGAGCCGGCGGCCCTGGGAGGGGACCGGCAGCGTGCCACCCGAGGAGGGTGGCTGGACGCCCGTCGGGCCCACGGCGGAGGCTTTCGGCGAGTACGTCGCGCCGCACGCGCTGAGCACCGAGGAGGTCGCCGAGATCCCGGGCCAGTTCGCGGCGGCCGCGCGGCGTGCGGTCGGCGCCGGGTTCGACGTGCTGGAGCTGCACTTCGCGCACGGATATCTGGTGCACCAGTTCCTGTCGCCGCTGTCGAACGCCCGCGAGGACCGCTACGGCGGCGACTTCGAGGGGCGTGCCCGGCTGGCGCTGGAGATCACGGACGCGGTGCGGGCCGAGGTCGGCGACGCGGTGCCGCTGTTCGCCCGGCTGTCGGCGACGGACTGGGTCGACGGCGGCTGGACCGTCGAGGACTCGGTGCTGCTCGCGAAGCTGCTCCGCGAGCGCGGGGTGGACCTGATCGACGCCTCCACGGGCGGCAACGTGCCCAAGGCTTCCATTCCCGTCGGGCCGGGCTACCAGGTGCCGTTCGCGGACCGCATCCGCGCGGAGGCGGGCCTGCCCGCCGCGGCGGTGGGCATGATCACCGAGCCGGAGCACGCGGAGAAGGTCGTGGCCTCGGGCGCGGCCGACGCGGTGTTCCTGGGCCGCGCCCTGCTGCGCGACCCGCACTGGCCGCTGCGCGCGGCGCACGCCCTGGGCGCCGGCGTCCGCTGGCCGGACCAGTACGCGCGGGCCAAGTCCTGGCATTGACGGCTGAGCCGGTGTGGCGTGCCCGCGCGGGCACGCCACACCGGGTCCTCATGCGACGGCCGTTGCCAGGCGTTCGCCGATTTCCCTTGTGCCACCAGGGTTTTCCGGGTCGCGGGCGGCCAGGTCGGCCCGCACGGCGGCTTCGATGCGCGCCGCGGCGGCCGTTTCTCCCAGGTGCTCCAGCAGCAGCGCCACCGACAGCACCGCGGCCGTCGGGTCGGCCTTGTCCTGGCCCGCGATGTCGGGCGCGGAACCGTGCACCGGCTCGAACATCGACGGGAACAGCCGCTCCGGGTTGACGTTCGCGCTCGCCGCGAGGCCGATCCCGCCGCAGATGGCGCCCGCCAGGTCGGTGACGATGTCGCCGAAGAGGTTGTCCGTGACGATCACGTCGTACCGCTCGGGGTGCGTCACCAGGTGGATCATCACCGCGTCCACGTGGTTGTAGTCCACCGTCACGTCGGGGAACTCCGCCGCGACCTCGTTGACGATCCGCTGCCACACCCCGCCCGCGTGCCTGAGCACGTTCGTCTTGTGCACCAGCGTCAACCGCTTCCGGGGCCGGGACCGCGCCCGCTCGAACGCCGCCCGCACCACCCGTTCCACGCCGAAGGCCGTGTTCACGCTGACCTCCGTCGCCACCTCGTTCGGCGTGCCCCGGCGCAGCACGCCGCCGTTGCCGGTGTACGGGCCTTCGGTGCCTTCCCGGTACACGACGAAGTCGATCTCGGGCTCACCTGTCAGCGGGGTCCGCACGCCCGGATACAGCTTCGCCGGACGCAGGTTCACGTAGTGGTCCAGCTCGAACCGCAGCCGCAGCAACAGATCCCGCTCCAGCACGCCCGGCGGCACCGACGGGTCGCCGATCGCGCCGAGCAGGATCGCGTCGTGCCCGCGGACCTCGTGCAGGACCGAGTCCGGCAGGATCTCGCCCGTGCGCCGGTAGCGCGCCGCGCCGAGGTCGTATTCGACCTTCTCCACGCCGGGCACCACCACGTCGAGCACGCGCAGCGCCTCCGCGGTCACTTCGACACCGATGCCGTCACCAGGAATCACACCGAGTTTCATGGCGTCACCCTAGATTCCGCTTCCCAGGATGCGAAATAGGGGTCTCAGATCGCGGACGTGACCACGTCCAGCGTCCGCGCCCGGTCCTCCGGTGCGCCCACGTGCGAAACGATCAGGTCCGTCACGCCCGCGTCCCGGAAGCGCGCGATCTCCCGTGCCACAACGTCTTCGGGACCGGCGACCAGTGCGTCGGCGGGACCGTCGAGCCCGCCGCGGTCCAGCATCGCCCGGTACGGCGGAAGGTCGTTGATCAACTCGTACTGCCGCGCGATCCGTTCGCGCACCTCGTCCGGCTCGTCCGTCACCGCGACCATCACCACCACGGCGATCCGCTGACCGTCGCCCAGGCGCGGCACGAGGTAGTCGGCCACCATCGGCGGCCGCACCCACACCGCGACGGTGCCGTCGGCGAGGTCGCGGGTCACCTCCAGCATGCGCGGCCCGAGCGCGGCGACCAGTACCGACGGTTCCGCCGCTTTGATCGCGAGTCCCGTGTCGACGGTGAAGAACTCCCCGGAGTACCGGACGTGCTCGCCACGCAGCAACGGCCGCAACACCTCCAGGTACTCGCGGGTGTGCCGGGCCGGTGCGGTGTAAGGGATCCCGTACTCCCCGGCCATGACGCTCTCGTGGCTGGGACCGATGCCGAGGGTGAGCGGCCCCTCGCTCAGTGCCTGCACGGTCAGTGTCTGCGTCGCCAGGTTGACCGGATGCTGCGGGTACGTCGGGACGACCGCGGTGCCGACCGGCAGCCCGCCCGGCAGCGCGGGCAGCACGGTCAGCGGGTCCCAGCCGCCGGGCTGCAGGTTCGTCCACAGGCTGTGGATGTCCGAGCGGACGGCTTCCGCTGCGTCCGCCTTGAGCTGTTCGACGGTGACGGCGCCCGAGGCGATGAGGTGGAGTCCGATGTCCATGCCCCGAGTCCAGCGCGCGTCCGGCGGCCGAGCCAGACCGGACTTCCCCGTGCAGCGATCAGTTATCGTGATCACCGCAGGCAGTGGAGGTGCGGATGGAGTTACGGGCCCTGCGGTACTTCGTCACGGTGGCCGAGGAGCTGCACTTCGGGCGGGCGGCCGAGCGGTTGAACATCGTGCAGCCCGCGGTCAGCCAGCAGATCGCGCGGCTGGAACGGGAGCTGGGCGTCCGGCTGCTCGACCGGTCTCCACGCACGGTCCGCCTGACCGAAGCCGGGCAGCGGGTGCTCGACGCGGCGCGTGAGGCACTCACGGCGGCCGAACGGGTGCGGACCGTGGCGCGGCAGCCTCGGGAGGAAGTGCGGATCGGCACCGCACGCGGGCTCACCGCGAGGCTCGGGCGCGCCATCGACACCCTGCGAGTGCACCACCCGGAGTTCGAGTTGGTGCTGGTGGACCTTCCCGTGGCGGAGCGGCTGCAGGCGTTGCGGCGAGGCGACCTGGATCTGGCGCTCGCGCGGGGGATGAGCTGCGCGGAAGGGTTGCGGGTTCTGCCCGCGTGGTCCGAACCACTGCACGTCGTGGTCGCCGCCCGGCATCCGGTGGCCGAGCGGGAAAGCGCGTCCCTCGCCGAACTTTCTGCTTCGGCGCTGCGGCTCCCGCCGCGCGAAGCGGATCCGCCGCTGCACGACGCAGTGGTGACCGCACTGCGGAACGCCGGTGCCGATCCCCCGTTGGGCCGCCCGACCGGCACCGTCGAGGACGCACTCGTCGAGATCGGTTCCGACCCGGCCAGCTGGGCGGTGCTGCCCGCGGAACAGGTCACGGGCACGTCTTCGGAGCGGATCCGGGTGCTCCCGACCGATCCGCCACTGTCCGTCACCGGGGTGGTACTCACGCGCGACGACGGCACCGCCGACTTCTGCGTCGAGACGATGGTCGCCGCCTTCCGGTGACGCAGAGCGTTTCTTCCGAAACCATTTGTCGACAAGATGGGAAATCGCTGACTGGTATCGGGTGAATGACTTGTGTACGAAGGGGAACTTTTTTCTCGTCCCGTTCCGACGTTCCGGTGATGCCATTGGGCTACCCGGAGCAATCGTGCGGTGGCGCCGCGCATTTGTTGAAGCGATGGGGTTTTCCGAGGTTTGCCCCAACATCAACGCGGGTATCGCTACGCAGTCCCCATCGGAAATAGGTCAGGAATCGGCAGGGGCCGCGAAGCCCGGGCCGGTCCTCCCTACAGAAAGAGTGACCCATGATCGTCCTAGGCGTCATCCTTCTCATCGTCGGTCTGCTGACCGGCATCTCCATCCTGTGGACCATCGGCATCGTGCTCCTGGTCATCGGGGCGGTGCTGGCGATCCTCGGCGGCACGGGCCGCAAGGTCGGCGGCCGGGCGCACTGGTTCTGACGACCCGCACACTGCTGGTGCCGGCTCCCCTTCGCGGGGGGCCGGCACAGCCGTGTGCTCAGCCGGTGGCGTACGCGTGCCGTTTCCCGATGACGAACCACAGCAGGCTGCCGAGGAACGGCGCGACGCAGACGAGCACGATCCAGACGAGCTTCAGGCCCGCGGCGAGCGGTGCACGCAGGACGCTCACCACGGCGCCCACGACGAACAGGACGCAGGCCGCCACGAGAGCGACGATCAGCGCCGCCAGTGCGAGCTGCGGTACCGAATGAGTCACGGAAACTCCCCAAGTTGTCTGCCGGTCGTCCCGAACGTACGGGCGGCGTCCCTGAGCGCACATCAGACTTTCCGGTGGACCGGAGTAGTACCCGGGTATGAAGTTCCGTGGTCCCAGACCACAAAGGACAGTGGAATATCGGACTGGGGTGGGAGGCGCGCCGTCCCCGCAACCGCCAGAATCGGGGCATGCCCGATGTGCGGTGGTGGCCGAAGTGGGCCGGACGGCGCGGTCCGGTGCTGGCCGAGGTGTCGGCGCTGGCCGTGCTCGTCGTGCTGGACAGCGTCCTGCTCGTGCGGGGACGGCCCGCCACGGGACCGCTCGCCGTGCTGGCGCAGCAGTTCGCGCCCGGGTTCGGCCCGGTGGCCGCGGTGCTCGCGGTGCTGCGGCGGCGGTTTCCCGGGCACATCCCGGCGCTGGCCGGCGGGGTGCTCGGGCTGTCGGCGCTGGGCACGCTGCTCAGCGCGCTGAGTCTGGCCGCCGGGCAGGGGCTTTCCCCGCAACCGGGCAGCACCGAGACGCTGGCGTGCGTGCTGCTGGTCGGCGCGGCGTGCCACCGGCTGCCGCCCCGGTCCGCGGCGGCGTTCGCCGTCGCGGGTGGCCTGGCCGTGACCCTCGCGCCGATACTTCGCTTCGGTCCCGACTCGCCTGCCACGTTGCTGGCCGCGCTCGCCGCGTTGTCGTGGGGCGCCGCGCTCGCCGCCGGGCTGATGCTGCGGGACGCCGACGCGCGCCGCCGCGCCACCGTCGCCGAAGTGCGGACGGGCGAACGGCTGCGGCTCGCCCGTGAGCTGCACGATCTCGTCGCGCACCACATCACCGGCATCGTCGTGCGCGTCCAGGCGGCGCACCGGATCGCCGAGCGCCAGGGCGGGGAAACGGCCACGCTGAAGCAGATCGAGGAGGCCGGGACCGAGGCGCTGGCCGCGATGCGCCGCCTGGTCGGCATGTTGCGCACCGACGGTTCCGACCTGTTCCGGCCGCCCGACGGGATTCTCGCGGCGATCGACCAGGCCGTCCCCGGCGACGGTGGCGTGGTGCTGCGGATCCCCGGCGGGCTGGCGCACGCCGACGCGGCGCCCGAGGTGGTCACCACCGCGCACCGGCTGCTCACCGAGGCACTCACGAACGTCCGCCGCCACGCTCCGAACGCGACGGAGGTGACCGTGACGGCGGAGGTGGACGGACCCTGGCTCGTACTGGAGGTGGACAACGACGCGGCCGACCGGCCGGGGACAGGGGGCTACGGGCTGATCGGCATGGCGGAACGGGTCGCCGCCGTGGGCGGTACCGTACGGGTGGGCCCGGAACAGGGGCAACGCTGGCGCGTCAGCGCCCGGCTGCCGCTGCGCCCCGAAACCGGCTGAGGCGGAGGTGTCGTGTGCCCGTTCGGGTACTGATCGCGGACGACCAGGCATTGGTGCGGACCGGTTTCCGGCTCATCGTGGACGGTGAACCCGACCTCGAAGTGGTGGGCGAAGCCGCCGACGGCAGGCAGGCCGTCGAGCTGGCGCGGCAGCTGCGGCCGGACGTGACGCTGATGGACATCGCCATGCCCGGGGTGGACGGACTGCAGGCCACGCGCCTGCTCGCCGGGCCCGACGTGGCCGACCCGCTGCGGGTCGTGATGGTCACGACCTTCGGCCTGGACGAGAACGTCCACGCGGCGCTGCGGTCCGGCGCGGTCGGGTTCCTGCTCAAGGACGCCGGCCCGGCGCTGCTGATCGAGGCCATCCACGCCGCCGCGCACGGCGAGTCGCTCGTCTCGCCGTCGATCACCACGAGGCTGCTCGCGCACTTCACCGGCACGGCGTCTCCCGGCGCGCAACGGAAGCCGGAAACCCCGCTGACCCAACGGGAACTGGACGTGGTCAAGGCGGTCGCGCGGGGCCAGACCAACGCGGAGATCTGCGAGACGCTCGTGGTGTCCCTGTCGACGGTGAAGACACATCTCGCGGCGGTGCAAAGGAAACTGCGGGCGCGCAACCGCACGGAGATCGCGATCTGGGCGTGGGAGTCGCGCGTGGTGTCCTAGCGGGTCCGGACCACCAGCGTCCCGGCCACCAGGTCCCCCAGCCGCTGGTGGTGGCGCGTCGCCAGCATGAGCACCACACCCACCAGGCCCCAGGCGAAACCGTCGACGACGACCAGGAACTGGCGGACCACGTAGGCCCGCAGCGGCGGTGGTTCGCCCGTCGTCGTCACGATCCGCAGGCCCAGCCAGCGCATCGCCGGTGTCTGTCCGTCGTGCCGCCACGGCCACCACGTGTGCAGCAGTATCCCGGCGAGCATGGCCAGGAAACAGTAGCCGAGGAAGACGCCTTTCACGAACGCCACGGTGCTCCGGCCGATCGGGGTGAACGCGATGATCCCCAGCGCCACCGGCACGAAAAGCAGGACCATCACCAGCATCTCGTCGAGGAAGTACTGCAGGCAGCGCCGGCCGACACCGGCCGGGACGTTCGCGCGTGAACTCGTCATGGCGCCGCGGATCATCCCAAGGACCCGGTCGCCACACCAGTCCCGGTGGAAAATCTCGTACCGGGGAACGAGTCCGCCGGGCCGGAAGACTGATGTGCCTGCCCGTCCGTCCCTCCCAGACTGAACGTCGCCATCACTGGGAGGAAGGACGACGGTGCGCACGAAACTTTTCGGACCGGGTCTGCTCGTGGCGAGCCTGACCCTCGTCGCCGGCAGCACACCGGCACTCGCGGCGGTTCCCGGCAACCCCTATCTGCACCAGCAACTCGCCTGGGGACCTTGCCTGTTCAAGACAACGGAAGGCTCGAAGACCTCGGAATGCGCGCAGGTGACGGTGCCGCGCGACTGGGCGCATCCGGACGCGGGCGTCGACCTGCGGGTGACGATCAGCCGCGTCCGCGCGACCGGAACCGCGGACCAGCGGCGCGGTGCGATCCTGGTCAACCCCGGCGGTCCCGGCGGCCAGGGCAGTCCGCTGGCCGGGGAGATCGCCGGGCTGGAACCGCAGGTGAACCAGGCCTACGACTTCATCGGGATGGACCCGCGGGGCACGGGCGAAGCGGGCGGCACGGCGCCGGAGCAGCAGGGGCTGGTGTGCCAGGTGCCGCAGGACCAGCTCTCGCCACAGGACACGCTGCTGGACGCCCGTGACCGGTCGGCCGCCAGCATCCGCCTGCACCAGCAGAGGCCGCGGGCGGTCGCGCGGGCCTGCGAGGCCGATCCGCTGACCCCGTACATCACGACCTGGCAGACCACCCACGACATGGATCTGATCCGCGCACTGCTGGGGGAGGAGAAGCTGAACTACCTCGGCTACTCCTACGGCACCTGGCTGGGCGCGAAGTACGCCTCGCTGTTCCCGGACCACACGGGCAAGGTGGTCCTGGACTCCAGCGTCAACTGGCAGGGCAGGCTGCAGGCCGACTTCGAGGACTTCCCGGTGATCGACCAGCGGCAGTTCGACGACGTGTACCTGCCCTGGGCGGCGCGGCAGTTCCCCGAGCAGCTGGGCCCCACGGCGGCGGACGCGAAACGGACGTGGGAGCAGGTCCGCGCCTACTACGCGACGCAGCACGTCTCGCCGGACAGCTACGACCAGCTGTTCGCGGGCAACGGCAGCGAGATCCAGTGGATGCTCTCGCTGCTCGTGTTCGTGGCCGGAGCCCAGGCGGTGCACGGCGACAGCCCGGCGACCCCGCCCGCGCAGCTGAGCGACCAGCTCGACGCGCAGTCCCGCGCGTCCTTCGGCGTGCCCTTCACGCAGCTCACCGCCGCCCGGGTGGTCGCGAAAGGACAGTCGCTCGCGGAGACGACGCCGGCGGGCGGGACGCGGTTCGCCGTGGCCTGCGGGGACCAGCCGACGCGGTCCGCGGCCTGGTACAAGGCCCTGTCGGACGTCCAGGGTCCGCGGTACCCGCTGTACGGGTGGGCCTACGGGTTGTCCGAGGTGTGCGGGTTCTGGACCGGGGACCCCCAGCACGTGCTGCCGCAACTGCCACACCAGGTGGCGGCGAACGTCCTGGTGGTGCAAGGGGAGTTCGACCCGCAGACCGGGTACGACCAGGCGAGCGCGGCGGTGCGCTCGGCGCCCGGCGTCTCGCTCGTGTCGGTCGACGACGCGGCGTTCCACGGCCAGTACGCGCTGACGGCGAACCCCTGCGTCGACGGCATGGTCAACGTGTTCCTGCTGGACAACTCCCGCCCGGGCAACAGCACCTGCCCGTCGGTGCCGTTGCCCGGTGAGGACAAGGTGTATCCGGTGGCGGGTCCGGTCGGCGCGGGTGCGCATCCGGCCCAGGTGGTGCCCCGGGTGCTGAGCGAGCTGCGGCAAACCGTCCAGGAGCTGCTGAGCCGCACCAACCACTGGTGAACCGAGGCGGGGTGCCTTCCGTGTACCGGGGTGGAAATCCGGCCCGCACGGAAGGACCCCGCCTTGTCCCTGCTGACGCGTTCGCACCTGCCCCGAGGGCAGGACGTGGACAAGCCCGTCGACGAGCAGTCGAAGCGCCGCCGGATCGCCGCGGGCGTGCTCACCGCGCTGGCCTGCCTGCTGGTGCTGTTCGCCCTGATCGTGCCGGACCAGCTGAGCCGGTTCTCGCTGTGGGCGTTCCTGCGGATCCCCGGCGAAGCACTGGTGGGCGCGGCCCTCGCGCTCCTGCTGCCGGTGCGGGCCCGCCGGGTGGCGCTGGCCGTCCTCGGTGCGGGGCTCGGGCTGGTGCTGCTGGTGAAGCTGCTGAACATGGGCTTCTTCGTCGCGTTCGACCGGCCGTTCAACCTGGTCTTCGACTGGAGCTTCCTGCCGCCTGCCGTGGACCTGGTGCGGGGCGAGGCCGGGCGGCTGGGGGAGCTCGCGGCGGCCGTCGGGGTCTGCCTGCTGGCCGTGGCGGTGGTGGTGCTGATGGCGCTCGCGGCGGTCCGGCTGGGCCGCATCGCCGCCGGGCGCCGCCGCACCACCGGCCGCGTGGCGGCGGTGCTCGGGCTGGTCTGGGTCGTGTGCGCGGTGTTCGGCCTGCAGGTCGAGCAGGGCGAGCCGATCGCCGCGCGCACCGCGGCGTCGCTGGCGTACCACGACGCGAAGCAGGTGGGCGCGGACCTGAAGGACCGCGAGGCGTTCGCGCAGGAGGTCGGCGCCGACGCCTTCCGCAACACGCCACCGGACCAGCTGCTGACCGCGTTGCGGGGGAAGAACGTGCTGTTCACGTTCGTCGAGAGCTACGGCAGGGTCGCGGTGCAGGACTCGGACATCGCGCCCGGGGTGAACGCGGTGCTCGACGCCGGTACCACCGCCCTGCGTGCCGCCGGATACGACGCGCGCAGCGGGTTCCTGACGTCCTCGACGACGGGTGGCGGCAGCTGGCTCGCGCATTCCACGCTGCAGTCGGGCACGTGGGTGAACAACCAGCAGCGCTACCACGACCTGGTGAGCGGCGACCGGCTGACGCTGGCGAACGCGTTCGGTCGCGCGGGCTGGCGCACGGTGTCGGACGTGCCGTCGGACTTCGGCGACTGGCCCGAGGGGCGGTTCTACGGCTACCGCCAGCTCTACGACGGGCGCAACGTCGGATACCGCGGTCCCGCCTTCTCCTACGCGTCGATGCCGGACCAGTACACGATGGAGAAGTTCCAGCAGGCCGAGCTCGCGCCCGCGGGGCATCCGCCGGTGATGGCGGAGATCGACCTGGTGTCGAGCCACTGGCCGTGGGCACCGCTGCCGCGGATGGTGGGCTGGCCGGAGGTCGGCGACGGGTCGGTGTTCGGCCCGATGCCCGCGCAGGGCAAGCAGCTCGCCGACGTCTGGTCCGATCCGGCGAAGGTGCGCGCGGCCTACGGCGACTCCATCCAGTACTCGCTGAACACGCTGATCTCCTGGGTGCGGACCTACGGCGACGACAACCTGGTGCTGGTGTTCCTCGGCGACCACCAGCCGAACACGACGGTCACCGGCAGCGAGAACGCCAGCCGCGACGTGCCGATCAGCATCGTGGCCAAGGATCCCGCCGTGCTGGACCGGATCTCGGACTGGGGCTGGCAGCCGGGGCTGCGCCCGGGCCCGGACGCGCCGGTGTGGCCGATGAGCGCGTTCCGGGACCGGTTCCTCACGGCTTTCGCTCACTGAGCGCGCACGCTGTCCACATAGGACACGAGGGCACGCAGGCGGTCGGCGGGCCACGGCAGCGTCCGCGCGAGACCGGTGCTGTGGTCCTGCCACAACTGGCGCGCCGCGGTCTTCGCCCGCTCGCTCGGTTCTCGTACATGGCCATGACCTCCAGGGTTTCCAGGAACTGCCGGGCATCGGGGCAACCGTCGTCGAGCCGCCGCAGCAGGGCGCCGACGTGGTGGATGACGTGCCGGAGCCGGACGGCCTGCGCTTCCAGTGCGGCCAGCTGCTCGGTCAGCAGCCCCCGCAGGTCCGGTGGGTGCGCGAGGGCGGCCGCGACCTCCTCCAGCGACAGGCCGAGTGACCGCAGCGCGCGCACCCGGTACAGCCGCCGCAGGTCGTCCGGCGTGTAGCGGCGGTGGCCCGCCGACGTGCGCTCGCTCGCGGTCACCAGGCCCAGCTCGTCGTAGTGGTGCAGGGAGCAAGCCGTAGAGTCGGAACCGTGACCGCACTCGACGATGCCGAAGCCGAGGTGCGGGCGTTCCCCCGCGTGAGCGTGCCGCTCGACGGCAGGCGGGCGGCCGCGGTGGCCATCGTGATGTCCGAGGACGAGCACGGTCCCGGCCTCTGGCTCACCCGCCGCACCTCGCGGCTGCGAGCCCACCCCGGCCAGTTCGCGCTGCCGGGCGGGGGGTTCGACGACGGCGAGGACGCGGTCGCGGCGGCACTGCGCGAGCTGCACGAGGAGCTGGGCCTCACCGCCACCCGCGAACAGTGCGCCGGCCTGCTCGATGACTACGCCACCCGCTCCGGTTACGTCATCACGCCCGTGGTGCTGCGGACCGAGCCACAGGAGCCGGTGCCCAACCCGGCGGAAGTGGCGCGGCTGCACCGCATCCCGTTCACCGAGCTGGACGCCGAGCCGCGGTTCCTGAGCATTCCCGAGTCGGACCGCCCGGTGATCCAGCTGCCGCTGGCGGGCCACCTCGTGCACGCGCCCACCGCGGCCGTGTTGTTCCAGTTCCGCGAGGTCGCGCTGCACGGCAGGCACACCAGGGTGGACGGTCTGGAACAGCCCGTCTTCGCCTGGCGCTGACCGTTTTCGGCTCATTCGCGGTAATTCACGGTGCCGGGTGACGCTAGTGCGCGTCCGGTCACGCACTGCTGATCTCGCGACAACCTTCCGGACGGGCGCACTGGTTCGAATGGCGTAGTCCTGCCGAACCGAAAGGAAGTCCCCGTGCCGATTCCCCTGTCCGAAGCGCTCGACCTGCAGGCCGAGGTGGCCGAAGGCAAGATCGACGACCTGCGTCACCCCGGGCGGTACCTGGTCAGCTCGATGCTCGCCGGAGCGTTCATCGGGGTCGCCGTCGTGCTGATGATCGAGGTCAGCGGCCCCCTCAACGCGGTGAGCTCGCCGTGGACGAAGCTCGTGCAGGGCCTCGTGTTCGGCATCGCGCTGACCGCGGTCGTGTTCGCCGGGGCCGAGCTGTCCACGGGCAACATGATGACGATGACCCAGGGCGTGCTGGCCCGCCGTCGCGGGATCGGTGCTGCGGCCGGGGTCGTGCTCGGCTCGTTCGCCGGCAACCTGCTCGGCTCGGTCGTGTTCGCGTGGCTCGTGCACGAAGGCGGTGTGCTGTCCATCGGCGCCACGCCCGGCCACGCGGCGCCCGGGGCGGCGTTGCTGGCGAGCCTGGTGAAGACCAAGGTGGCGGAGTCCGCGGGCGCGTTGTTCTTCCGCGGCGTGCTGTGCAACTTCCTGGTGTGCCTGGCCGTGTGGATGGCGGCGCGGACGAGGTCCGACGGCGCCAAGCTCGCGGTGATCTTCTGGTGCCTGCTGGCGTTCGTCGCGTCCGGGTTCGAGCACGTGGTGGCGAACATGACCACGTTCTCCCTCGCCCTCTTCGAGGACGTGCCGGGCGCGACGATCGGCGCGTTCGGCCGGAACCTGCTGTTCGTGGGCCTCGGGAACCTCGTCGGCGGCGGCCTGCTGGTCGGCGCGGCCTACGGGCTGCTGGGGCGGCCGAAGCCGAAGGCACACGGGACCGACCGCGCCGAAATCGAGGGCGAGGTTCCCGCCTGACTTTATGACAGTTGTCATATACACTTCCGCCTGTGAAGGAGAAGGTCGGCTTTCTCGGGCTCGGCGTGATGGGCGAGCCGATGGCGCTCAACCTCGTGCGCGCGGGCACCCCGCTGGTCGTGTGGAACCGGACGCCGGGCAAGGCCGAGGTGCTGCGCGCGGCGGGTGCGGAGGCGGCGGTGAGCCCCGCTGAGGTGTTCGAGCGGGCACGGGTGGTGCTCGTGATGCTCGCCGACGAGGCGGCGATGGACTCGGTGCTGGGCCGCGGCACGCCCGGGTTCGGCGCACTCGTTTCCGGGCACACGATCGTCCACATGGGAACGACCTCGCCCGGGTACTCGCGGGCACTGGAGGCGGATGTCCTGGCAGCGGGCGGGAACTACGTCGAAGCCCCGGTCTCCGGTTCACGCAAGCCCGCGGAGGCCGCGGAACTCGTCGCGATGCTGGCGGGGCGGGAGGACGCTGTCGAGGCCGTCCGCCCGCTGCTCGCGCCGATGTGCCGGGAGACGGTGGTGTGCGGGCCGGTGCCGGACGCGCTGCTGATGAAGCTGGCGGTGAACCTGTTCCTGATCACCATGGTCACCGGTCTCGCCGAGGCGGTGCACTTCGCGCGGCGGCACGGCCTCGACTCCGACCGGCTGCTCGCGGTGCTCGACGCCGGGCCGATGGCGAGCAGCGTCTCGCGGGTCAAGGGGGCGAAGCTGGTGCGCGAGGACTTCGCGGTGCAGGCGTCGATCGCGAACGTGCTGGAGAACAACCGGCTGATCGCGGAGGCCGCCCGCGAGTCGGGGACGGCCTCACCGCTGCTGGACGTGTGCCACGCGCTGTACCGGGAAACGCTGGAGCTGGGCCACGACCGGGACGACATGGCCGCCGTCGTGCGGGCGATCGAGGCGAGGACGGCCGAAACTGTCGTAGGGCGTCGCTAGCCTGCCGGGATGATCGATCATCTCGGTGTCCAGGCGGCCGACGTCGAAGCGTCGCTCGCCTTCTACCTTCGGATCTTCGCGCCGATCGGAATGCGTGCGGCGGTGCGCTTCCCGGCCGGGAACAGTGTCGTGGTCGGCCTCGCGGCCGGCGAAAGCGGGCCGGAGTTCTGGCTCAGCGCCGCGGGGGGCGGGGAGACGCGGGAGCTGCACGTCGCCTTCCGGGCGCCGGACAGGTCCGCTGTGCACGCTGTGCACGAGGCGGCCGTCGAGGCCGGGGCGGAGGTGCTGCACGCGCCCCGTGAGTGGCCCGAGTACCACCCCGGCTACTACGCCGTGTTCCTCCGGGACCCCGACGGCCACAACGTGGAGGCGGTGCACCACGGGAATCAGGTGACTGTCTGACAAAGCCTTGGTCCAGGTCCTGCCCGGCCAGCTTGACACTTAGACTTCTAACAGTTAGCGTTCTAAGTGTTAGGTCGATCGGAAGGAGTACGAGATGCATGCGAAGCAGCCGGGAATGGTGCTGAAGGTCAAGGCGAAGCCCGGAATGGGGGACGAACTGTTCAAGGCTTGCCACGAGCTTCACTTCAACGGTGACCCGGACGGCCCGGTCGACTGGGTCCTTGCTCGGTCGGACGAAGACCCCGACCTCATGTGGGCCTTCGAGTTCTATCGCGACGACGCGTCGTTCGACCGCCACTACTCGAGTCCGGCGCTCCAGGAAGGGCGGCTCGATGAAGGGCACCAGCGGATCGCCGACCTCGTCGCCGACGGCGCTGAGGAATGGGGCGTCCGGACGCCGGTGCACATCGTCTCGGCCAGTTGAGGGTCCGGAGTATGGATGCGCGGGGAACGACACCGGCCAGCAGCCTTGACCTGATGCGCTGGATCGTCTGGGCGCAGCGGAAAACCGGTGAGGACTGGATCCGGGAGCGCGGGCTCAGTCATGAGCAGAGTGCCGCGCTCGTCTACCTGGTCCGGAATCCCGGAGCGATCCAGCGGGACATCGCCCGGATGAGCCGCACCAGCGCGGCAAGCGTGTCCAGCCTCCTGCAGGGGCTCGAGCGGCGCGGTCTCGTCGAGCGGCGCACGGACCCCGGCAACGAGCGCAGCAAACGCGTCTACGCGACACCGGCGGGAAGCGAACTCATCGCCGGGTTCGACACCGCGATGACCGGCGTCGAGGAGACGATCCTGGCCCCGCTGGACGAGGCGGAACGGGCCACCCTGCAGGCCCTGCTCACGAAAATCGCCGCGGATCTGCCGCAGCCGACCCCGTCCTGACCCAGCGCGTGGCCGCGCCGCGCATTCACACCACGTCCGCGCCGCGCCGGCGTGCGCCCGATCCTGCCCGGAACAGGAGCATCATGAACACCCCTCACGTGACGATCATCGGCGCGGGCCTCGGCGGCCTCACGCTCGCCCGCGTCCTGCACGTCCACGGAATCCCGGCCACGGTCTACGAAGCCGAGCCCGCGCCGACGGCCCGCGCGCAGGGCGGGATGCTCGACATCCACGACTACAACGGGCAGCTCGCCATCGAGGCGGCCGGCCTGATGGACGAGTTCCGCGGCATCGTCCTCCAGGGCCGCCAGGCCATGCGGATCCTCGCCCCCGACGGGACCGTCCTGCTCGACAAGCCCGACGACGGCAACGGCGGACGACCCGAGGTGCAGCGCGGTGACCTGCGCCAGATCCTGCTCGACTCACTTCCCGCCGGCGCCGTGCAGTGGGGCTGCAAAGTCGTCAGCGCCCGTTCCCTGGGCGAGGAGCACCACGAGGTGACCTTCGCCGACGGCGGCACTGTCACCACGAGCCTGCTCGTCGGAGCTGACGGCGCCTGGTCGCGGGTGCGGCCGCTGCTCTCCGACGCCACCCCCGAGTACACCGGTATGTCCTACGTCGAGACCTACCTGTTCGACGTCGACACCCGACACCCGGCGACCGCACACGCCGTCGGCAGCGGCTCCATGGCCGCGCCCGGGGCGGGCGGCAAGGGGATCCAGGCCCACCGGGAGAAGGGCGAGACCATCCACACCTACGTCGTACTCCGCGAGTCGCAGGAGTGGTTCGACGCCATCGACTTCGCCGACAGCGCGGCCGCGGCCGCACGGATTGCGAAGGAGTTCGACGGGTGGGCACCGGAACTCACCGCACTGATCACCGACGGCGACGTCCCGCCGCTTCTGCGCCCCATCTTCGCCCTGCCGCTCGGGCACAAGTGGGAGCGGGTGCCCGGGGTGACCCTGCTCGGCGACGCCGCCCACCTCCTGACGCCGAACGGCGAAGGCGCCAACAGCGCCATGTACGACGGGGCCGAGCTCGGCAAGGCCATCGCCGCACACCCCGGCGACATCGAGACCGCCCTCACCCAGTACGAGGAAGCCATGTTCCCCCGCAGCGTGGAGTTCGGCTCCATCGGCGCGGAACTCCACGACCTCGACGACGACGCGGCCGCGGGCCTGATCAAGCTCTACACGGAGAACTGAACGTCAGAGCCGCCAGGGGCATGGTGAGCTTCGAACGGTGCTCCCAGCGACTGCCGAGGGGACCGGAGGACCGGGATCACCCACAAACGCACCCGCCCCTACCGGCCTCAGACCAATGGAAAGGTGGAGCGATTCAACCGCACCCTTCTCGACGAATGGGCCTACGCCCGGCCCTACCAATCTGAAGCCGAACGCCGCGAAGCACTGCCACGATGGCTACACACCTACAATCACCACCGCGGCCACACCACACTCGCAGGCCACCCACCCGCCAGCCGCCTACCTAACCTCCCCGGACAGAACACCTAGGTGACTTCGGGTCGGCGTTGCGCTCGTCCGCCCTAGCTTCGTGCCTGCAGCGCCTGCGAAAGCGCGCTCATGCTGATGTCGACGATCGTCTGCAGCTGCTCCGGACTCGCGCCGGCCCTGCTCATCACGGCCAGCGACTGGTTGACCGCCGCGAGGTGCACGGCGAAGTCGTCGGCGTCGGCCAGTTTCGCGGCGTTCAGGGCGGTCCGCAGCCGCGCACGCTGAAGGCTCAGAGCTTCGGTCGCGCGTGCGGCGATGCGGGGGCTGAGCACCGGTATCGCCATCGCGGTCTGGGCGACCAGGCATCCGTCCGGCAGATCGGGGTCGGCGATGCGCCTCAGTGTGACTTCGAAGAACTCCCTTATCGCCCGCAGTGGCTCTTCAGGCGCGCTGGACAGGGCCTGGTCGTACCGCTCCCCGTAGCGCGTGGCGTAGCGGTCCAGGCAGCGCAGGTAGAGCGACTCCTTGTCGCCGAGTGAGGAGTAGAGGGAACTGCGGTTCAATCCGGTCACCCTGGACAGGTCGTCGACCGAGGTGTCGGCGTACCCGGCTCGCCAGAACTGCACCATCGCCGCGTCGAGCACGAGGTCCACATCGAACTGCTTCTTCCCGGCCACCGCGCAGGCACCTCGCTTCAGTCAAGCCGTTGTGACCTGCCCATCCTATCTTGAACCAAACAGTTCAAGATGAGTTAGGGTCGTGACATGACCGACGCTGCCACGAACCGCTCACGCGAGCAGACCCCGATCTCCTTGCCGCTGCACGACCTTGCGGGATTCACCCACCGCTGGGTCGACGCGGACGGCATCCGGCTCCACGCCGTGGAAGGCGGTCAGCCGACCGGCCCTGCCGTCGTCCTGCTCGCCGGATTCCCGCAGACCTGGTGGGCTTGGCGCAAGGCGATGCCGGGCCTTGCCGAGCGGTGCCACGTGATCGCCATCGACCTGCCCGGACAAGGCCACTCCGACCGCCCTCACGACAGCTACGACACGCACACCGTCGCGTCGCGCGTCCAGGCCGCGGTGACCGCGCTCAACGTGCCGAAGTACTGGCTCGTCGCCCACGACATCGGGGCCTGGGTCGCCTTCTCGCTGGCCCTGAACTACGAAGAGCGCCTGCACGGGGTCGCTCTGCTCGACGCCGGCATCCCCGGGATCACCCTCCCGGACGCCGTTCCCACGGACCCCGACCGGGCCTGGAAGACGTGGCACTTCGCGTTCCACCTGGTGCCCGATCTTCCCGAGACACTGCTCACCGGTCGCGAGCGTGACTACGTCGACTGGTTCCTGACGGTCAAAGCACTGTCCCCGGACACGTTCGACGGCACCGAAATCGACCACTACGCCGCCGCCGTCGCGGCGGAGGGCGGTCTCCGGGCGTCCCTCGCTTACTACCGCGACGCCGCGGAATCCGCGCGCAAGAATCACGACGCTCTCGCGCGACGGCACTTGACCGTCCCGGTCCTGGGAATCTCCAGCTCCCACGGCTCAATCCCCGACATGGCCGCCTCCATCAGCCCCTGGGCGGACAACGCGACAGGCGTCGTCATCCCCCGTGCCGGACACTTCATTCCGGACGAGCAGCCCGATGCGGTCGTGGCCGCGCTGACCGCGTTCATCGGTCACGAACGCGTGGGGAACTAGCGGAAGAAAGTCAGCCAGACCAGGAGCGCGACCGCCACCAGGGTCGCCGCCCCGATCACGCGGGCGAACACGAGTACGGCCGCGGACGGCTCCGGGCTCTTCCGGTCCTTGAACTGCCAGCGGGCCATCCGCATCTGCCACCGCCACGACACCTCAGGCCGCACCAGAGCGAGCACGGCGGACACTGTCGCGCCGAGAAGGATGACCACGGTGACGGCGTCGAACGCGACGCTGCCGGAGCCGTGGATGGCTTCCTCCACCACCGGTCAGTCTTCGACCGAGATCTCGACCCGGTCCGGGTAGAAGGCCACGTGTGACGCGATCGCCTCGACCGCCTCGTACGGGTGCTCGTACGTCCACACCGCGTCGGCGATCTCCTCCGTCTCGCCGGTGTCCGGCCGCTTCAGGGCGATGCTGTAGTAGCCCGCCTCGCCCTTGTACGGGCAGTACGTCTGCTTCGCGCTGGGGCGCAGCACCTCCGGGTCGACGTCGGCGAGCGGGACGTACTGCACCGGCGGGTACACCGACTCCCGCAGGGTCAGCGCCGACGTCGTGTCGGCGATGACCCGCCCCGCCGCGCGCACCACGACGCGCGCCGGGGTCGGCTCCACCGTGATCGGGTGCAGCTTGCCCGGGGTCTTCCGCTTGCGCTCCATCACTCCGCCTCTCGCCGGCGCCTCAGCGGCCGGTGCTGATGAAAATGTGTTCGGACACGAGAACTCCTTGCCGGACGGGACGAACAGGATGGCACGAGTGTGCGTCCCGTTGCCCCACCCGGGCATCGGACTCATGGCCGGTCCGCATCGGCCACCCGGCCAGTCTTCCCCCGCGGGCGCAGTCCGTCGAGGAACAGCGTGAGGTACAGCCGGATCCGGGGCTCGTCCGGCACCGGGCGCAGCGCGTACGCGGTGCCGACGAGCAGGCGGCGGATGTCGTCCGCGCTCACCTCCGGCCGTATCGCGCCCGCGGCCCGCGCCCGGCCCAGCACCTCGTCGACCGCGGCGCCGAGCCGGGCGGCGAGCGGTGAAGCCTCGCCACACGCCTGTCCTGCGGCCAACACGGCTGCCACGCCGGGATCCGACAGCTGCCCACGCAGCACGAACTCGGTGATCCGCTCGAACCCGGCCACCGGATCGGGATTTCCGGCTGCCGCCTCACAGGCCGCCACCAACCGCCGCATCCCGTCGACACCCAGCGCCTCCAGCAACGCCTGCTGCGTCGGGAAGTGCCGGTACACCGTGCCGACCCCGACCCCCGCGAGTCGCGCCAGCTCCTTCATCGGCGGCGCCTCACCGGTCGCGCGCAGCTGCTTGCGCGCGGCCGTCAGCACGCTCTTCCTCGTCTTCCACGGCTCCAACCAGACCGGCCGCCAGGTGCGCGCCGCGTCCGGGTTCGCCGCCGGGACCGCCGGCGGCCGCGGCGTCGTCGCGTACCTCGACGGGCACCGGAAGCACTGGAACGACCCGCGCAAGGCCACCACGTTCGGGACCGAAGACGACGTCGCCTTCACCGAAGCCGTGCTGGACGAGGTGACCGCCCACACCGGGACCAGCCGGACGTTTCCGATCGGCTACTCCAACGGCGGTCAGTTCGTGATCCGCCTCGTGCACGAGACCCCGCACCGGCTCCCGAAACCGCCGCGTACTACGCCGCCCGCAACGGGATCACCGCCGCTCCGACGACGACGCCCCTGCCGCACCGCGGCGGCCGTCCGCACCGACTACCGCGAGGACGGCAAGGCGCCGGTCATGCTCTACACCGTCGAGGGTGGCGGGCACGTCATCCCGGGGCCGGGCAAGGCACCGCGGGTCCTCGGCCGCAACACCCGTGACCTCGTGACGGCCGAAGCCGTGACCGAGTTCCTGGCCGTCGCCAGCGTGTCCTGACCCGATCGGCGCCGGGGAACGTGTCAGACTCCCCGGCGATGCACACGCCCTCGGACCTCGCCGACCTGCTCGAATGCGAGCACCGCAGCATCCTCAAGCAGGCGTTCGCCGCGAAGCTGCCGGGCGCGCCGACGCCGGAGGCCGGGGGCGACGCGCTCGCCGTGAAGCACGGGCAGGCACACGAACAGGCCACGCTCGCGCGGTTCCGCGAGGAGCGGCCGGGGCTCGTCGAGATCGACTACCACGACCGCGTCTCGGCCGCCGCCGCGACCGCGGACGCCCTGCGAGCGGGCGCGCCGGTGGTCTACCAGGCGGTGTTCGACGACGGTGAGTTCACCGGCCGCGCGGACTTCCTGGTGCGCGACGCCGAAGGCCGGTACGAGGTCTACGACACGAAGCTGGCCCGGCATGCGCGCCCGGCCGCGGTCCTGCAGGTCACCGCGTACGCCGACGCGTTGCGCCGCGGCGGCTGGCCCGCCGGGCCGGACATGCACCTGCTGCTGGGCGACGGCAGCACCACGACGCTGCACGCCGACGACTTCCTGCCGCTGCTGCACCGGTTGCGCGCCAAGCTGGCCGGCCGCCCGGCCCGGCTGCCCGAACGGCTGTGGTCGGACGAACGCCCGGCGTGCGCGGGGTGCGGTTTCGCCCGGCACTGCGCCGAAGGCCGCGAAGCCGACCGCGACCTCGCGCTCGTCGCTGGCATCCGCTCCGACCAGCGCCGCAAGCTCGCCGCGGCCGGGCTCGGCACGATCGACCGGCTCGCCGCCGCGACGCCCGAGGACCGGCCGCGGGACATGTCGCCGCGCTCGTTCACCGCCCTGCGGGCCCAGGCGGCGATCCAGGTGCGCCAGGACGAGACGGGCGAGATCAGCTACGAGATCGTCGACCCGGACGCGCTCGCCGCGCTGCCGCCCGCCCGTCCCGGTGACGTGTTCTTCGACATGGAAGGCGATCCCTACGCGCTCGGCGGCACTGGACTGGAGTACCTGTTCGGCGCCGTGACGCCGGACGGTGAGTTCATCCCCTTCTGGGCGCACTCGCGCGCGGAGGAGAAGCGGGCCTTCGAGCGGTTCGTCGACTTCGCGACCCAGCGCCTCGCCGAGGATCCCGGGGCGCACGTCTACCATTACGCGCCCTACGAGGTCACCGCGCTCAAGCGGCTCGCGGCCCTGCACGGCACGCGCGAGGAGGAGGTCGACGACCTGCTGCGCCGGGGCGCGCTCGTCGACCTGTACGCCGTGGTGCGCAAGGCTTTGCGGGTCTCGCAGCGGTCCTACTCGATCAAGTACCTGGAGCCGCTCTACATGCCGTCCGCGCGCGACGGCGACGTGAAGACCGCGGTGTCGAGCATCGAGGCGTACGAGGAGTACCTGACGCTCACCGATCTCGGCGAGCGCGAGCACGCGGCCGAGGTGCTGCGCGGGATCAGCGACTACAACGAGTACGACTGCGTCTCCACCCTGCGGTTGTTCGAGTTCCTGCACGAGATCCGCGAAAAGGCGGGCATCGAGCCGCCGCCCGCACCCGTCGAGTCCGATGTGGACGCTCTGCTGCGCGACACGACGGACCAGGTGGACGCGGAGCGCCGCGCGGAACGGGCCGCGCGCCTCGCCGGGCTGACCAGGGCCCTCAACGCCACCGGCGACGAGGCGGCCGCGCTGCTCGCCGCGTGCGTCGGCTACCACCGCCGCGAGACCAACCCGGCGTGGTGGGAGTTCTTCCGCCAGCTCGCCGCGCCGCTCGCGGAGCTGGAGGCGGACACGACGTGTGCGGTGCCGGTGTCGGTGCACGCGGGGGAGTGGGTGCCGCCCACGGGCCGGGCGCGCACGGCGAAGCGGACGCTCGTGCTCGCGTGCGATCCCGACCGGCCGCACCCGTTCACGTCCGGCGACCAGGTGCGGCTCCGCTACGACGGCGCGGCACGCGACGCGCGGGTGGTCGCCGCGTCGGCCGAGGAGCTGACGCTGGAGGAGAGCTGCAAGGTCGACGAGACCGGGGACGGCCTGCCGTCCGCCGTGCTGCCCGGCAGTCCCGTGCGGCCCTCGCCCAAGGACGAGGCCGTCGCCGAGCTCGCGCAGTTCGTCGTCGACCGCCTGCCGGAACTGCCCGCGCATCCCGGAATCGACCTGCTGCGCCGCCTTCCGCCGCGGTTGCGGGGTGGCCGCGCGTTGCCGGAGCCCGGCGAGGACCTGGTGCGCACGGTCATCGAAGCCGTCGACGCGCTCGACGGCTCGACGCTCGCGGTGCAGGGACCGCCGGGAGCGGGCAAGACCTACCTCGCCGGCCGCCTCATCGCGCACCTCGTGCGAGCGGGCCGGACCGTCGCCGTCACGTCGAACAGCCACAAGGCGGTGGAGAACGTGCTCGCCGCGGCGAAGGCGAACGCGCCGGAGCTGCCGTGCGCCAAGCGGCCCCGCAAGACCCCCGAACCGGATGTGCCGTGGGAGCAGCCCAGGACCAACGACGCGCTCGTGCGGTGGCGCACCGAGCACGACGACGGTCACCTCGTCGGCGGCACCGCGTGGACGTTCGCCAACGCCGCCGTGCGGGCCGAGCCGTTCGACGTGCTGATCGTCGACGAGGCCGGGCAGTTCGCACTCGCCGACGCGCTCGCGGTGTCGACGGCGGCGCGGAACCTGGTGCTGCTCGGCGATCCGCAGCAGCTGCCCCAGGTCGTGCAGGGCACCCATCCCGCCGGTGCCGAGGCGTCCGCGCTGGGGCACCTGCTCGGCGACGCCGACGTGATCCCGCCCGGGCTCGGCTACTTCCTCGACCAGACCCGGCGGATGCACCCGGACGTCTGCGAGCCGGTGTCGCGGCTGTCCTACGCGGGAAAGCTGCACGCCCACCCGTCCACGGCGCAGCGCGGGATCGACGGCGTCCGCTCCGGGCTGCACGTGCTCGAAGTCGACCACCGGGGCAACACCACGCGATCCGTGGAGGAAGCCGAGGCCGTCGTCGAGCTGGTGTCCGCTGTGCACGGTCGCAAGTGGACCGACCACGACGGTGTCCGGCGGCTGGCGGACGAGGACATCCTCGTCGTCGCGCCGTACAACATGCAGACGCGCACGGTGGCCAGGGCGCTGGAGCGGGCCGGGCACCCGGGTGTGCGCGTCGGGACCGTGGACCGCTTCCAGGGGCAGGAGGCGCCGGTGGTGCTCGCGACGATGACCTCGTCCTCGGCCGTCGACCTGCCGCGCGGACTGGACTTCCTGCTGTCGCGCAACCGGCTCAACGTCGCGCTCTCGCGGGCGCAGGCGCTCGCGGTGCTGGTGTGCTCGCCGCGCCTGGTCGAGGCGGACATCCGTACCGTGGACCAGATGCGCCTGGTCTCGGGCATGATCGGCCTGACGCAGGCCGCGACCCCTTGGCGGATCGGGGACTTCTGACCCTGGCGCCCTCGGCCCGGCCTGCGCTGGGGGGCGGGATGTCGGAAAACTGGTCGCATCGCTTCGCTGCCGGTGGTCGTCGCCGAACACTACCTGGTGGCGATACTCGGCGAGCACACGAACTGGGCGCGCAACGTCCGCGGCCGGGGGACAGGCGGCGCTCCGGCACGGCCGCCGCGAACCGGTGCGCCTCGTCGAGGTCGAGGCAGGGGAGCGCGCGGCAGTACCTGGCCGTCGCTCCCGGTGTCCGGCTCCACGTGCCGGTCGCGCCCGTCGGCGAGTTCGTGAAGATCGCGAGGAACTACCCCGTCTTCCGGATCGCCTAGATACCCCTACCCCGTACTTGCGCGGAAGTTCGTCTCGGCTTACTGTGTACCCGGAGGGGGTATAGAGATGGACTCCGGTACACATAACTCCGCACACGCGGCGACCTGGGCGAGCGCGGCACAGGCCACGTTGCACTGCCTCACCGGCTGCGCGCTCGGCGAGGTGCTCGGCATGGTCATCGGCACCGCGGCCGGGCTGTCCAACGCGGTCACGGTCGTGCTCTCGATCGTGCTGGCGTTCGGCTTCGGTTACGCCCTCACCATGCGCGGCGTGCTGCGCGCGGGTGTCGGCGTCCGGGACGCGCTCAAGATCGCGCTCGCCGCCGACAGCGTGTCGATCGCGGTGATGGAGGTCGTGGACAACGCGGTGGTCGTCGCGGTGCCGGGCGCGATGGACGCCGGGCTCGGCGACGGGCTGTTCTGGGGCTCGCTGGCCGGGTCACTGCTCCTGGCGTTCGTGCTGACCACACCCGTGAACCGCTGGCTCATCGCGCGCGGCAAGGGGCACGCTGTCGTGCACCGCTTCCACTGACCGCGCCGCGAGGCCGTGCAGCAGCGGCAGGTACACCTCGTCGACCAGGTCGATGACCGCCTGCTCCGGCATCGGGCCGCGGCACAGGAGAGTCTCGTTGCGGATGAGGTCGAGCGGCACCCTCGTCACCCTGGCGGGCAGCTCCACCGGGTCGAGCTCGCCGCGGGCGACGGCGCGGTCCACGATGGCCTGCAGCGTCGAGGACATCGGTGACTGCCGGAGCCGCTGGTGCAGCAGCTCGACCACCTCGGGGTGGCGGAAGGCTTCACCCATCACGCCCGCGATCACCTCGGTCATGACGCTGTTGGCGCGTTCGGCGACGCGGCGGAACAGGGCGATCAGGTCCCCGCGGAGGCTGCCGGTGTCGATCGGCACGGCCATTTCGGTCGGGGTCTGGCGGGCCCAGGCGGCGAGGACGAGCTCGGCCCGGTTCGACCAGCGGCGGTAGATGACCGGTTTGCTCGTCCGCGCCCGCTTCGCGACCGACTCGATCGTCAACCGGTTGTAGCCGACTTCCACCAGCTCGACCCACGTGATGTCGAGGATGACGTCTTCCAGTTCCTTGCCCCGGCGGCGTGGCTTCGGCTCCGGCACGAACTCCCCTAAAATACGTTGCGTATCTTATTTCCCTCGGCTACTGTGCCCATATTAGATACGGATCGTTTCCGATGGGGGATCTCGTGCTCATCCGCCTGTTGCGCACGCACCTGCGGCCGTACCGGCAGGAGCTCACGATCGTGCTCGTGCTCCAGCTGATCGGCACGGTGGCGTCGCTCTACCTGCCGAGCCTGAACGCCGACATCATCGACTTCGGCGTGGTCCGCGGCGACACGGGCTACATCCTGAAGACCGGCGGCTGGATGCTCACCGTCACGGTACTGCAGATCCTCTGCTCCGGCGGAGCGGTTTTCTTCAGCGCTCGCGCCGCGATGGGCTTCGGCCGCGACGTGCGGGCCGCGGTGTTCTCGCGGGTCGGCCAGTTCTCGGCGCGGGAGGTCGCGCAGTTCGGCGCGCCGTCGCTCATCACGCGCACCACCAACGACGTGCAGCAGGTGCAGCTGCTGGTGGTCCTGGTGTGCACGGTGCTGGTCACCGCGCCGATCATGTGCGTCGCGGGCATCGTGCTCGCGCTGAGGGAGGACGTGGGGCTGTCCTGGCTGCTGCTGGTCTGCGTGCCGGTGCTGCTGATCGCGATCGGGTTGATCGTCACGCGGATGGTGCCGCAGTTCCGTCTGATGCAGGAGCGCATCGACCAGGTCAACCGGGTGCTGCGGGAGCAGCTGTCGGGCATCCGGGTGGTGCGCGCGTTCGTCCGGGAGCGCGCGGAGACGCAGCGTTTCGGCGCGGCCAACACCACGCTGACGGACACCGCGTTGCGGGTCGGGCGGCTGCAGGCGCTGATCTTCCCGACGGTGATGCTGATCCTCAACGCCTCCAGCGTGGCGGTGCTGTGGTTCGGCTCGCATCGGGTCGACGCGGGGGAGATGCAGATCGGCGCGCTCACGGCGTTCCTGAACTACCTGCTGCAGATCCTGGCGTCGGTGATGATGGCGACGTTCATCTCGATCATGATCCCGCGGGCGGCGGTGTGCGCGGAGCGGCTCAACGAGGTGCTCGACACGGAGTCCTCGGTGCGCCCGCCGCTCGCGCCGGTGCGGGAGCTGCGGGCGCACGGGCAGGTCGAGTTCCGCGGCGTCGAGTTCCGGTACCCCGGTGCCGCGGAGCCGGTGCTGCGCGACATCTCGTTCCAGGCGCGGGCCGGCACCACCACGGCGATCGTCGGCAGCACCGGCGCGGGCAAGACCACGCTGCTGTCGCTGGTGCCACGGCTGATCGACGTCACGGCGGGTGAGGTGCTCGTCGACGGGGTGGACGTGCGGGAGCTCGACCCGGACGTGCTGTGGCAGCGGATCGGGCTGGTGCCGCAGCGGGCGTACCTGTTCACCGGCACGGTGGCCAGCAACCTGCGTTACGGCAATCCGGACGCGACCGACGAGGAGCTGTGGGAGGCGCTGGAGATCGCGCAGGCGAAGGATTTCGTCGAGGCGATGACGGGCGGGCTGGAGGCGACGATCGCCCAGGGCGGCACCAACGTGTCCGGCGGCCAGCGCCAGCGGCTGGCGATCGCCAGGGCTCTCGTGCGGCGGCCGGAGGTCTACCTGTTCGACGACTCGTTCTCGGCGCTGGACCTCGCGACCGACGCGGCGCTGCGCCGGGCGCTGCGCCCGCACACCCGCGACGCGGCGGTGGTCGTGGTGGCGCAGCGCGTCTCCACGATCCTGGACGCCGACCGGATCCTGGTGCTGGACAACGGTTCCATCGTGGGCGCCGGCACACACCACGAGCTGCTCGCCACGTGCCCGACGTACCAGGAGATCGTGCACTCGCAGCTGACCCCCGAGGAGGCGGCGTGAGGCACGGGGTTCCGGAGCCCGGGCGGGCACCGTCCCGCACGGGCAGGGCATCCACCATGCGGCCCCCGCCGATCGACGCGGCTTGCCCCACGGCAGGCGGGCGGCAGCCCGGCGGGACCGGGCGCGCGACAGCGCCATCCCGGCCCGGCGGCACGCCGAACGAAGCACTCACCCCGCAAGGCGCGGCGGTGGGCGGGAACGAGACTCCACCCGCGACGGGCCAGCGAGCACGGTGGGCCTGCGGCACCGGGCGGCTGGCGCTCCGTGCAAGTGGTGCGTTCACCGCGCTCAGCCAGCGGCCAGCCGTGCCCGCGGCAGGCGGGCGGCAGTCCAGCCACAACCGGCGTGCGACAGCGCCATCTCGGCCCGGCGTCGCGCCGAGGGCGTTGAGCTCCCACGAAGCACCCACCCCGCAACACACGCCGAACCAGCAAGCACGGTGGGCCTGCGGTACCGGGTGGATCACGTTCCCTGCAAGCGGTGCGTCCACCGCGCTCAGCCAGCGGCCAGCCGTGCCCGCGGCAGGCGGGCAGTCCAGCCACAACCGGCGCACGACAGCGCCATCCCGGCCCGGCGTCGCGCCGAGGGCGTTGAGCTCCCACGAAGCACCCACCCCGCAACGCGCGGCGGTGGGCGGGAATGCGGCTCGACCCACAGCGGACCAGCGAGCACGGTGGGCCTGCGGTATCGGGTGGTTGGCGTTCCCTGCAAGCGGTGCGTCTACCGCGGCGGGCCAGCGACCAGCCCTACCCGCGGCAGGCGGGCGGCAGCCCGGCGGGACCGGGCGCGCGACAGCGCCATCCCGGTCCGGTGGCGCGCCGAGGGCGTTGAGCTCCCAGGAAGCACTCACCCCGCAACACACGCCGATCCGCGAGCGGCCAGCTTCACCCGCGGCGAACCAGCGAGCACGGTGGTCCTGCGGTACCGGGTGGATCACGTTCCCTGCAAGCGGTGCGTCCACCGCGCTCAGCCAGCGGCCAGCTCGCCCCCCGGCAGGCGGGCGGCAGTCCGACACCGGGCGCGCGACAGCGCCATCCCGGCCAGACAGCGCGCCGAACGAAGCACTCACCCCGCAACGACCGCCGATCCGCGTGAAAAGCGTGCCCGGCGGGACCATCCACCGACACTCGACCTCTGGGGAGGCGGCGTGACCACCACCGCGAACCGGCCCGCGGGGCCGCGGCCGCAGGGCGGGCCGATGGGCCGTGGCATGC
The DNA here is from genome assembly GCF_014191255.1 of Amycolatopsis bartoniae. Classification (GTDB taxonomy): domain Bacteria; phylum Actinomycetota; class Actinomycetes; order Mycobacteriales; family Pseudonocardiaceae; genus Amycolatopsis_E; species Amycolatopsis_E bartoniae. The sequence continues at coordinate 39,261 of NZ_JACHWH010000009.1, read as the reverse complement.
CCGGCATGGCCATGCCCGTCAGCAAGGCGAAGAGCTTCGGCCCGTCCGCGCGGCGGCTCGTCGCCCGGCTGCGGCCCGAGCGCGTCCCCTTCGCGGCGGTCGTCGCGCTGGGCGTCATCAGCGTGGCGTTCACCGTGGCCGGGCCGAAACTGCTCGGCCAGGCCACCGACGTCATCTTCGACGGCGTGCTCGGCCACCTGCGTGGCATTCCCGGCGCGGGCATCGACTTCGGCCGCCTCGGTACCGTCCTCACGTGGGTGCTGGCGTTCTACGTCGCGAGCTCCGTCTTCGGCTGGCTGCAGGGCCGCCTGCTGAACCTCGTCGTCCAGCGGGTGGTGTTCGGGCTGCGCGCGGACGTCGAGGCGAAGCTGCACCGGCTGCCCCTGCGCTACTTCGACGGCCAGCCGCGCGGTGAGCTGCTTTCCCGCGTCACCAACGACATCGACAACATCTCCTCCACCCTGCAGCAGACGCTGAGCCAGCTGATGACGTCGTTGCTGACGGTCATCGGCGTGATCGTCATGATGCTGACGATCTCCCCGCTGCTGTCGCTGATCGCGCTCGCCGTGGTCCCGGCGTCGGTCTTCATCACGGGGTTCATCGGCAAGCGCGCGCAGAAGCTGTTCATCGCCCAGTGGCGCAACACCGGTGCCCTCAACGCCCACATCGAGGAGGCGTTCACCGGGCACCAGCTGGTGAAGGTCTTCGGCAGGCAGCGCGAGTCCGAGGCGGAGTTCCGGCGCCGCAACGACGAGCTGTTCGACGCGGCACGCGGCGCGCAGTTCGTGTCCGGGCTGATCATGCCCGCGATGATGTTCCTGTCGAACCTCAGCTACGTCGTCGTCGCGGTGGTCGGCGGGCTGCGCATCACCTCCGGCGCGCTGACGCTCGGCGAGGTGCAGGCGTTCATCCAGTACTCGCGGCAGTTCACCCAGCCGTTGACGCAGATCGCGTCGATGGCGAACCTCATGCAGTCCGGTGTCGCGTCCGCCGAGCGTGTCTTCGAGGTGCTCGACGCCGAGGAGCAGGAGCCGGGGCCGGCGGAGAGCGCCGAGATCGCCGACCCGCGGGGACGCGTCGAGTTCTCCGGCGTCAGCTTCTCCTACAGCCCCGACCAGCCGCTCATCGAGGACCTGTCATTGGTGGCGGAACCGGGGCACACGGTCGCGATCGTCGGGCCCACCGGCGCCGGGAAGACCACGCTGGTCAACCTGATCATGCGGTTCTACGAGCTGAACTCCGGGCGCATCACGCTCGACGGCGTGGACATCACCCAGCTGCGCCGCGAGGACCTGCGCTCGCGGATCGGCATGGTGCTGCAGGACACGTGGCTGTTCGGCGGCACGATCCGCGACAACATCGCCTACGGCAGGCCGGAGGCCACCGAGGAGGAGATCGTGGCGGCGGCGAAGGCGACCTTCGTCGACCGGTTCGTGCGCACCCTGCCCGACGGCTACGACACGGTGATCGACGACGAGGGCACCAACGTCAGCGCGGGGGAGAAGCAGCTGCTGACGATCGCGCGGGCGTTCCTCGCGCAGCCGGCGCTGCTGATCCTCGACGAGGCGACCAGCTCCGTCGACACCCGCACAGAGGCGCTCGTGCAACACGCGATGGCCGCGCTGCGCTCGTCCCGCACGAGCTTCGTGATCGCCCACCGCCTGTCCACGATCCGCGACGCCGACCTGATCCTGGTGATGGAGTCGGGCCGCATCGTGGAGCAGGGCACGCACGCGGAGCTGCTCGACGCGCACGGCGCCTACCACCGGCTCTACTCGTCGCAGTTCGCCGCGGCCGAGTGAGGTGAGTTCGCCAGCCAGGGTGGCGGTCGCCCCGGAGGCTGGCAGCTCGACGAGGCGGCGACGGCGGTGACGCCACGGAAGCACCGGGGGTGTCGGTGAGGTGGGCCGGGCGGCTCGTGTGAGCGGCTCGGCCCACCGCCATGGGGTGCGGGTCTGCTGTGATTCCGAAGTTCCGCTGTGGCGCCCGTGTGGTGGCGGCTGGGTGAGGTAGCACCGGGGGTGTCGGTGAGGGGGCGGGCAGCTCGGTGTGAGCGGTCCGGGCCGCCGCCGTCGGGTGCGGGTTTGCTGTGGTTGCGGAAGTTCCGCTGTGGCGCCCCGTGTGGTGGCGGCTGGGTGAGGTAGCACCGGGGGTGTCGGTGAGGTGGGCCGGGCGGCTCGGTGTGAGCCGCCCAGCCCGTCGCCATCGGGTGCGGGTTTGCTGTGATTCCGAAGTTCCGCAGTGGCATCCATGTCGCCGCGGCCGGGTGGAGGTAGCACCGGGGGTGTCGGGCCGGGCGGCTCGGACGTGAACCACCCGGTCCGCCGCCGTCACGGGCGGGTTTTCGCCAGCAGCTCCAGGATTTCCGCCGTGGTGCCCGTTTCCCCGAGACGCGGGAAGATCCGCTCCACGCTGTGCCGGTGCACCTCCTCGTCGCGGTCGGCCATCGCGTCCGTCGCCAGCGTCACGTGGTAGCCGTGCTCGTGCGCCGCGCGGGCCGTGGACTCCACGCCCGCGCTCGTCGCGATTCCGCCCAGCACGATCTGCGTCATTCCGCGGCGGCGCAACTGCAGGTCCAGGTCCGTGCCGTAGAACGCGCCCCAGTTCCGCTTCGTCACCACGATGTCGCCGGGCCGCCGCAGCTCGTCGACCACCTCGTCCCAGCCCTCGGGCCAGTTCCCGCCGTGCCCGCGCGCCTCGGTGCGGCCCGGCGCGGCGTCCGACCAGTCCGGCGCCGCGCTGACCCGCACCAGCACCACCGGCAGCCGGTGGGCGCGGAACGCCTCGGCCAGCTCGGAAGCCCGCGACACCACCTCCGCCGGCGAGTGCGGGACCGTCGGGATCCCGACGATGCCGCGTTGCAGGTCGATCAGCACCAGCGCGGTGCGTTCGTCCACAGTGGTCAGTGTCATGCCGTGCTTTCCTTTCGTACCGCGCCGATGCGGCGCAGGGACCGGTCGAGCACGGTCACCACCAGCAGTACGGCGGCGACCGCGATCAGGAACTCCGAGAGCGAGTGCAGCCCGGAGGTGTCAGCGCCGGACGCGAGGAACGCGCCGTTCGCCGCCGAGGCGACGATCGCGCCGAGGTAGGTGAAGGTGCGCAGCAGTCCCGCGGAAGACCCCATCCGCTCGGGATCCGCCTGGTGGTACAACGCGTTCTGGTTCGCCAGGCTCAGCAGTCCTTGCGGCACACCGGAAACGATGGACACGCCCACCAGCAGCCAGATCGGGGTCGTGGGCTCCAGCAGCACCAGCAGCACGCACGTGACGACCAGCACGACCGCCCCGACGAGCAGCTTGCCCCGCACCTGCGGATGGCGGCCGGTCGTCGCGGACACCAGGATCGCCGTGCCGAACATCGGCAGCAGCACCAGCCCGGCCGCCGACGCCGACAGGTGGTGCGACTCCTCCAGCCACTGCGTGTACCCGTAGAGGAAGGCGTACGACACGACGAACGACAGCAGCGTCCGGCCGAACGTGCCCAGCAGCGCGCCGTTTCCGCCGAGCACCCGCAGGTCCAGGAACGGTTCGGGCACGCGCAGCTCCCGCACGGCGAACGCCGCGCCCGCCGCGACGACCAGCACCGGCAGGTACCAGTGCCCGGCCTTGAGGTCCATCAGGAACAACAGCAGCAGGGTCAGCATCGCCGCGAACAGCAGGATCCCTGGCACGTCCAGGCGCGGCCGGTCGGATTCGCGCGGGGTGCGGGGCAGGCGCAGCGCGCCGAGCACCACGCACGCCACCGACAGCGGGATGTTGATCGCGAACACCGTGCGCCAGCCACCCGCGCCGATCAGCAGCCCGCCCAGCGTCGGCCCGACGACGGCGACCGTCTGCGCGGACACGGCGAGCGCCGTCAGCACGCCCGACGGGCTGTCCTGCCCGGTGCGGCGCGCTTCGCTGCGGATGAGGTACATCGCGGCGGGATAGCCCGCGCAGGTGCCGAACCCGAGCAGCACGCGCGCGACAACCAGGACCGGCAGGGACGGTGACAACGTGCCGAGCAGGCCCGCGACCCCGGCCAGCGCGGTGCCGGCGAGGAACAATGGGCGCGGGCCGTAGGTGTCGACGAGCCGTCCCACCACCGGCTGCCCGACGGAGGTCGCGAGGTACAGCCCCGACACCAGCCACGCGGTCTGCCCGGGCGGCGCGCCGAGCGCGAGGCCGATCGGCACCAGCGCGACCGCGATCATCGAGGAGTTGACCGGGTTGAGGATCGTGCCGAGGACCATCGGCGCGATGAGCCTGCGGTCGAACGGCGCGGTCATGACCGGGTGAGCCGGTCGAGGAGCGCCATCGCGTCGAGGATCTGCTGTCGCTCCTGCTCGCTGTACTCGTCGTTCAGGACGCGGGCCAGCCACTCCGACCGCTCGCGGCGGCCGTCGGTGAGCTGCGCCCGGCCCGTCTCGCTGAGCGAGATCAGCTGGCGCCTGCCGTCGTCCGGGTCGGGCCGCCGCTCGATCCAGCCGTGCTCGTCGAGCGCGGAGAGCCACGCCGCCATCGACTGCGGGCGCACGCGCTCGGCCGCCGCGAGGTCGCTCGCGGACATCGGCCCGTCGCGGTCCAGCCGCGTGACCACGGCGGTCTGGGACGGGGTGAGGTCCTCACCGCGCGTCGCTTCCCGGATGCGCCGCCGCACCCGCCCGATCACCGCCCGTACCTCCTGCGCCGCGGCCAGCGCCGACGGTGCGATGCCTTCGTCTGCCATGTCACCCACGGTAAATCCTTCAGCTAAAACTGTCCAGTTTTGACTGAAGAAATTGTCCGTGTTTCCCGTCCCCCGGTCGGGGTATTCGACCCACGACCCGAAAGGAGGCGCCATGAGCAGCGACGACAAGCTGAGCAACAAGACCGAGGAGCTCAAGGGCAAGGCCAAGGAGGGGCTCGGCAACGCCACCGACAACGAGCAGTGGCAGGCCGAGGGCAAGGCCGATCAGGGCAAGGGCAACGTGAAGCAGGCCGGCGAAAAGCTCAAGGACGCGGCTAAGAACGTCTTCGACAAGTAACCGCCCGGCTGCGCCCCGCTCCCGCGACGCGGGGGCGGGGCGTTTTCAGCTCTCCCGCACGCGCAGGCCGTCGAAGGCCATCGACGCCACCGCGTCCGCCACCGCGTCCGCGCCCGCGCCGCCGCGCGGGCGGTACCACTCGATGAGCGAGTTCACCATCCCGAACAGCAGGCGCGCTGCCGTCGCCGGGTCGATGTCCGTGCGCAGGTCGCCCTCCTCGACGGCCTGTGTGACCAGCTCCGAGACGATTCGGTCGAACTCGCGGCGCCGGGCGAGCGCGTCCCGTTCCACCTTCGTGTTCCCGCGCACCCGCAGCAGCAGCGTGACGAACGGCAGCCGCTCCACGAGCACCACCACGCTGCCGCGCACGAGGTGCTCCAGCCGCTCCACCGCCCGGCCCTCGACCGACTCCAGCTCCGCCACCAGCTCGAACAACGCGTCGAGCGCGCGGTTCACCGACAGGCGCAGCAGCTCCTGCTTGCTCGGCACGTGGTGGTAGATCGCGGACTTCGTGATGCCGAGCTTGCGCGAGAGGTCCTCCATGCTGGTGCCGTCGTACCCGCGCTCGTTGAACAGCTTCACGGCGACGGCCAGCAGTGACTCGAGGTCGTAGCCCGGCCTGCCGCGCTTGGCGGCCCGTGCGGGCGGTGCGGTCGTCATACCGTCAGTATCCCCACCGCCGGTCAGTCGCGCGGCCGCTGGTCGATCACGCGCCGCAGCTTGCCGACCGAGCGCTCCAGGCTGTCGGGGTCGAGCACCTCCACGCCGACGCTCACCCCGGCGCCGTCCTTGACGCGGGCCGCGATCTCCGCCGCCGCGGCGGGCCGCCGTTCGGCGGGGGTGTCGGGCCGGGCCTCGACGAGCACCGTGAGGTGGTCCATGCGGTCGCGGCGGGTGAGCCGGAGCTGGAAGTGCGGCGCCAGCCCGGGCGTGGCGAGCACGATCTCCTCGATCTGCGTGGGGAACAGGTTCACCCCGCGCAGGATGATCATGTCGTCGCTGCGGCCGGTGACCTTGTCCATCCGCCGGTACGACGGCCGCGCGGTGCCCGGCCGCAGGGCGGTGAGGTCACGCGTGCGGTACCGGATGATCGGCAGCGCCTGCTTGGTCAGCGACGTGAACACCAGCTCGCCGGTTTCGCCGTCGGGCAGCACGAACCCCTCGACCGGGTCGACGACCTCGGGGTAGAAGTGGTCCTCCCAGATGTGCAGGCCGTCCTTGGTCTCGACGCACTCCTGCGCGACGCCCGGCCCCATCACCTCCGACAGCCCGTAGATGTCCACCGCGTCGAGGTCCAGCCGCTGTTCGATCTCCGCGCGCATCTGCTCGGTCCACGGTTCGGCGCCGAAGATGCCGACCTTCAGCGAGCTGGTGCGCGGGTCGATGCCCTGGCGCTCGAACTCGTCGAGCAGCGTCAGCATGTACGTCGGGGTCACCATGATGACCTCCGGCCGGAAGTCGGTGATGATCTGGACCTGCCGCGCGGTCATCCCGCCGGACGCGGGGATCGCGGTGGCGCCGAGCTTCTCCACGCCGTAGTGCGCGCCGAGCCCGCCGGTGAACAGCCCGTACCCGTAGGCGACATGCACCTTGTGCCCCGGCCGCCCGCCGGCGGCGAAGATCGACCGCGCCATCACGGTCGCCCACGTGTCGATGTCCTCCTCGGTGTACCCGACCACCGTGGGACGGCCGGTGGTGCCGCTGGAGGCGTGGATGCGGCGGACCCGTTCCGGCGGCACGGCGAACATGCCGAACGGGTAGTTGTCGCGCAGGTCGGCCTTGGTGGTGTACGGGAACTTCGCGAGGTCTTCGAGCGAGCGGCAGTCGTCGGGGTGCACGCCGGCCTCGTCGAACTTGCGGCGGTAGGCGGGCACGTTCTCGTACGCGTGCTGGAGCGTCCACTGTAGACGTTCGAGCTGGGTGGCCCGCAGCTCGTCCACGCTCATTCGCTCCGCGGGCGAGAGGTCGTCCGCGGCGGGCGCGGCCCCGAGGCGCTTGGCGTGTGGCACTTCGCTGTGCGTGGTGGTCATCGAAAACTCCTCAGCGGGCGATGGTGCGGCTGCGGCCGCGGAACTCGGCGACGACCTCGTCGCCGCGGCGGACAGTGACGTCGTAGATCCCGTTGCGGCCGTAGCGGGTGCGCTCCTCGGCCGTCGCGACGAGCTCGTCGCCGAGCCGGGCGCTGGTGACGAAGGAGATCTCGGCGCCGGCGGCCACGGTGACCGGGCCGTGGCTGTTGCACGCGCACGCGAAGGCGGTGTCGGCGAGCAGGAAGAGGTAGCCACCGTGGGCGATCTTGTGCCCGTTGACCATCTCGGGCGTGACGCGCATGCGGGCCGTGGCCCGCCCGTCGGCGGCTTCGAGCAGCTCGATGCCGAGGGACTTGGAAGCGAGGTCGTCGTCGAACATCGCCTGCGCCGGACCGTTCACGCGCACACCGCCTTACTGACCGAATGGACGGTTATCAAACTGACCCCTGGCCCGCCGCTTGTCAAGACGCTACCATGACTTCCTGAACGTTCGGTTGGTTAATCGAGGAGGACCGATGGCGCTCCTGCGCAGCTACGTCGCCGGCGGCTGGCACACCGCCGCGGACGAGGGTGTTCCGCTGCACGACGCGGTGACCGGCGAGGAGGTCGCGCGTGTGTCCTCGAAGGGCGTGGACTTCGCCGCCGCCCTGGAGTACGGCAGGCGGGTCGGCGGTCCGGCGTTGCGGGAGCTGACCTTCCACCAGCGGGCGGCGCTGCTCAAGGCGCTGGCGTCGCACCTGCGGGAGCACCGCGAGGAGCTGTACGCGCTCTCGGCGCGCACCGGCGCCACGCTGGGGGACTCGAAGTTCGACATCGACGGCGGCATCGGCGTGTTGTTCGGCTACGCGTCGAAGGGCAAGCGGGAGCTGCCCAACGACACGGTGTACGTCGAGGGCGGGGTGGAGCCGCTGAGCAAGGGCGGCACGTTCCTGGGGCAGCACATCGCGACCCCGTTGCGGGGTGTCGCGGTGCAGATCAACGCGTTCAACTTCCCGGTGTGGGGGCCGCTGGAGAAGCTCGCGCCCGCGTTCCTCGCCGGGGTACCGAGCCTGGTCAAGCCCGCCAGCCAGACGGCGTACCTGACCGCGCGGCTGGTGGAGCTGATCATCGAGTCCGGGATCCTGCCCGAGGGCTCGCTGCAGTTCGTCGCGGGCAGCGTGGGCGACCTGCTCGACCACGTGACCGCGCAGGACCTGGTGTCGTTCACCGGATCGGCGTCCACCGCGCAGAAGCTGCGGGCGCATCCGGCGATCGTGCGGCACGCGGTCCGGTTCAACGCCGAGGCCGACTCGCTGAACTGCTCGATCCTCGGCCCCGACGCGGTCAAGGGCACGCTGGAGTTCGACCTGTTCGTCAAGCAGCTGGTCACCGAGATGACGGTGAAGGCGGGGCAGAAGTGCACCGCGATCCGCCGCGCGTTCGTGCCGGCGGAGCTGCTGGACGACGTCGCTTCCGCCGCGTCCGAACGGCTCGCGAAGGTGACGATCGGCAACCCGGCCAGCGAAGGCGTGCGGATGGGGGCGCTGGCGAGCCTGGAGCAGCGCGAGGAGGTCCGCCGCTCGCTCAAGGCCCTGCTGTCCGCGGGCAGTGTGGTGTTCGGTGACCCGGAGAAGGTCGAGGTCGTCGACGCCGACGCGGAGCGGGGCGCGTTCATCTCGCCGGTGCTGCTCAAGGGTGATCCGGAGCGGGCGGAGCCGCACGAGGTCGAGGCGTTCGGGCCGGTGTCCACGCTGCTGCCCTACACCTCGACGGAGCAGGTCGTCGACTACGCCGCGCGCGGCGGCGGCAGCCTCGCCGGGTCGATCGTGAGCGGTGACAAGGAGTTCGTGCGCGAGGTCGTCCTCGGTGCCGCGCCCTGGCACGGTCGGCTGCTGGTGCTCGACGCCGACGACGCGAAGGAGTCCACCGGGCACGGTTCGCCCCTGCCGGCGCTGGTGCACGGCGGTCCCGGCCGCGCGGGTGGCGGCGAGGAGATGGGCGGCCTCCGGGGCGTGCTGCACCACCTGCAGCGCACCGCCGTGCAGGGCTCGCCCGCCGTGCTCTCGGCGGTCACCGGCCGCTGGGTCCCCGGCGCGCCGCGTGCCGAGGGCGTGCACCCGTTCCGGAAGTCCTTGGCGGAGCTGAAGGTCGGCGACTCGGTGGTCGCCGGGCCGCGCACCGTGACGCGCGAGGACGTGGACCACTTCGCCGAGTTCACCGGCGACACCTTCTACGCGCACACCGACCCCGAGGCGGCGGCCGCGAACCCGTTGTTCGGCGGCATCGTCGCGCACGGCTACCTCGTGGTGTCGTTCGCCGCCGGCCTGTTCGTCTCGCCCGAGCCCGGACCGGTGCTGGCCAACTACGGGCTGGAGAACCTGCGCTTCCTCACCCCGGTCAAGCCGGGCGACGAGCTGACGGTCACGTTGACCTGCAAGCAGATCACCCCGCGGCTCGACCAGGACTACGGCGAGGTCCGCTGGGACGCCGACGTGACCAACGCCCACGGCGAATCCGTGGCGAAGTACGACGTGCTGACACTGGTGGCGAAATCATGACCGCGATGGTGGAAGAACACTTCGAGCACACCCTGGAAAAGGACCAGCGGATCGAGCCGCGGGACTGGGTGCCCGAGGGCTACCGCAAGACGATGATCCGCATGATGGCGCAGCACGCGCACTCGGAGATCATCGGCATGCAGCCGGAGGGCAACTGGATCACCCGTGCGCCTTCGTTGCGGCGCAAGGCGATCCTGCTGGCGAAGGTGCAGGACGAGGCCGGGCACGGGCTGTACCTGTACTCGGCGACGGAGACCCTCGGCGCCGACCGCACCGACCTGACCGAGCGGCTCATCGACGGGAAGCAGAAGTACTCGTCGATCTTCAACTACCCGACGCTGACGTTCGCCGACGTCGGCGTGATCGGCTGGCTCGTGGACGGCGCGGCGATCTGCAACCAGGTTCCCTTGTGCCGCAGCAGTTACGGCCCGTACGCGCGGGCGATGATCCGGATCTGCAAGGAGGAGTCGTTCCACCAGCGGCAGGGCTACGAGCTGCTGATGACGATGATGAAGGGCACGCAGGCGCAGCGGGACATGGTGCAGGACGCGGTGAACCGCTGGTGGTGGCCGTCGCTGATGATGTTCGGCCCGCCGGACACCGACTCGCCGAACACCGCGCAGTCCATGGCGTGGCGGATCAAGCGGCACACCAACGACGAGCTGCGCCAGCGGTTCGTCGACATGACCGTGCCGCAGGCGGACATCCTCGGCGTGACGCTGCCGGACCCGGACCTGCGCTGGAACGCCGAACGCGGGCACTACGACTTCGGCGAGGTCGACTGGGCCGAGTTCAAGCAGGTGGTGTCGGGCAACGGGCCGTGCAACGCGCAGCGCGTCGAGCACCGGCGCCGCGCGCACGAGGACGGCGCGTGGGTCCGGGAAGCGGCCGCCGCGCACGCGGCTAAGCGGCAAGGGAGCATCGCATGAGTGACTGGCCGTTGTACGAGGTGTTCGTGCGGGGCAAGCGCGGGCTCAACCACGTGCACGTGGGTTCCCTGCGCGCGGCGGACGACGAAATGGCCCTGCACAGCGCCCGCGACCTCTACACCCGGCGCAACGAGGGCGTGAGCATCTGGGTGGTCAAGGCCGCGCACATCACCGCGTCGTCACCGGACGAGAAGGACCCGTTCTTCGCGCCGAGCGCCGACAAGGTGTACCGGCATCCGACGTTCTACGACATTCCCGACGACGTTCCGCACATGTGAGGCTCCGATGGCATTCGACAACGCTTTCGAAGCGCTCACCGAGGCACACGACGACTCCCGCTGGGCGTTCGGCACCGGGTTCGAGGATCCGCTGTCCGGTGTGGACACCACGGTACCGTCTGAAATAGACGGTGCCGCGCTCGCCGCGTACTGCCTGATGCTCGGTGACGACGCGCTGATCTTCTCCCACCGCCTGCAGCAGTGGTGCACCAACGCGCCCGAGCTGGAGGACGAGGTGGCGATCGCCAACATCGGGCTCGACCTGCTCGGCCAGGCCCGGCTGCTGCTGGCGCGCGCCGGGAAGGTCACCGGGCGCACCGAGGACTCGTACGCCTTCTTCCGCGAGGAGCGCGAGTTCCGCAACGTCCGGCTCGCCGAGCTGGAGCGCGGCGACTTCGGTCAGCTGATCGCGGTGCTGCTGGTGTTCGCCACCTGGCGGCTCTCGTTGTTCTCCCGGTTGACCGAGTCCGCGGACCCGGTGCTGGCGGCGATCGCCGCGAAGGGCGTCAAGGAGCTGACGTACCACCGCGACTACGCCGCACAGTGGGCCGTGCGGCTCGGCGATGGCACGGAGTACTCGCACGAGCGCATGCAGGCCGGGCTCGACGGGATCTGGCCGTACGTCGAGGAACTGTTCACCCCGCACGCGATCGAGCTGGAGGTGGGCGTCGATCCCTCGACCGTGCGGCCTGAGTTCGACGACGTCCTCGCGCGGGTACTGTCCGCCGCGACCCTCGTGCGGCCCGAAATTCCCGGCAGGGCCGGGGTTTCCGGGCGGACGGGCCGCGATGGCGTGCACACCGAAGCGATGGGTTACCTGCTGGCGGAGCTGCAGAGCGTCGCCCGGGCGCACCCGGAGGCGACATGGTGACCGCCCGCGCGGTCGCCGAGCGGGTGACCGATCCCGAACTGCCCATGCTGACCCTCGCCGACCTGGGCGTGCTGCGCGAAGTGTCCGAGAAGGACGGACGGGTGATCGTGTCGATCACCCCGACCTACACCGGCTGCCCGGCGATGGACACCATGCGCGACGACCTCGTGCACGCGTTGTCCGGCGCGGGCTACCGCGAGGTCGAGGTCCGCACGGTGCTGCAGCCGGCCTGGTCGAGCGACTGGATCAGCGAGCACGGCCGCCGCAAGCTCGCCGAGGCCGGTATCGCCCCGCCCGGCGCTGCGCCACGTCGATCGGGACCGATTCCGCTCACGCTGACACCGCCGGCGAAGCGCGTTGAGTGCCCGCACTGCGGTTCGCCGGACACGCGGCTGCTGTCGGAGTTCGGGCCGACAGCGTGCAAGGCGCTGCGCCGCTGCGGCGCGTGCCAGGAGACCTTCGAGCACGTCAAGGAGATCTGACGGTGACCACCAGCACCCGGGTGCGCACGGAGTTCCACCGGCTCACCGTGACCGCGGTCGAGCGGCTGTGCGACGACGCCGCGGCCGTCACCTTCGCCGTGCCGCCGGACCTGACCGGGGCGTACGCGTTCCGCGCCGGGCAGTCGCTCACCCTGCGCCGCACGGTCGACGGCCGGGAGGAGCGCCGGTCGTACTCGATCTGCGCGCCCGAAGGCACCGCGCCGCGCATCGGCGTGCGCGAGGTGCCGGGCGGGTTGTTCTCGTCGTGGCTGGTCCGCGATGTGCGGCCGGGCGACGAGATCGAGGTCGGCACACCCACCGGCAGCTTCACGCCGCCGCCAGGGCCGGGGCGGCACGTCATGATCGCCGCGGGGTCGGGGATCACGCCGGTGCTGTCGATCGCCGGGACCGTGCTGCGTGACCCGGGTTCGACGGCGACGGTGTTCTACGGCAACCGGCGCACGGACTCGGTGATGTTCGCCGACGAGCTGGCCGACCTCAAGGACCGCTGGCCCGCGCGGCTGGAGCTGGTGCACGTGCTCTCGCGTGAGCCCCGGGAGGCGGAGCTGTTCACCGGGCGGCTCGACGCGGGCAAGCTCGAAGCGTTGCTGGCGCTGGTGCCGGACCTGACGACAGTGGACCACTGGTGGCTGTGTGGCCCGTTCGGCATGGTCACCGAGGCGCGGGACCTGCTGCTGCGGGCCGGGGTGGCGGGGGAGCGGGTCCACCAGGAGCTGTTCTACGTCGACGACGTGCCGCCCGCGCCGGTCCGGCACGAGGACGCCGTCGTGGACGGCGTCACGAGCGAGGTCACGGTCGTGCTGGACGGCCGGTCCACGACGGCGGCCCTGCCGCGGGACGTCCCGATCCTGGACGGCGCGCAGCGCGTGCGGCCGGACCTGCCGTTCGCGTGCAAGGGCGGCGTGTGCGGCACGTGCCGGGCGAAGATCACCAGCGGAAAGGCCGACATGCGGCGGAACTTCGCACTGGAGAAGTCCGAAGTGGACGACGGCTTCGTGCTGACGTGCCAGTCGCTGCCCTGCTCGGACACCCTGACCGTCGACTTCGACGCCTGATGCCCAGCTGGCGGCGGGCTCGCCGCTGCGGTCAACGGTCGACTGTCAACCGTCGACGGGTGACGGGTGACCGTTGACCGCCTTCGTGCTCGTCCACAGCCCGCTGGTGGGGCCGTACACCTGGCAGCCGGTGGCCGAAGTCCTGCGCCGCCGCGGCTTTCCGGTGCAGGGCGTGCCCTCCGGGTTTCCCGACAGGCCGCCGTACCACGCGAAGCTCGTCGAGGCGGCTCGGTCGGTCCGGGGTGACGTGGTGGTGGGGCACAGCGGCGCTGGCGCGCTGCTGCCCGCGATCGCCCAGCACGGTGATCGTGGGATGGTGTTCGTGGACGCGGTGCTGCCGCGTCCGGGCCGCAGCTGGTTCGAGACCGCGCCGCCCGCCCTGGGCGAGCAGCTGCTCGGCCTGGCGCGTGAGGGGTGGCTCCCGCCGTGGCACGAATGGTTTCCCCGCGAGGCGTTCGAGGACCTGCCGCCGCGGCTGCGGGACCGGTTCTTCGCCGAGGTGCCGAGGCTGCCGCTGGCGTTCTTCGAGGAACCGGCGCCCGCGGCCCCGGAGTCGCGGTCAGCCTACGTCCGGCTGAGTGAGACGTACGACCTCTTCGCCGACGAGGCCGCGCGCCGCGGCTGGCCGGTGTACCGCGAGAACGCCGATCACCTCGCGATGCTCACGCAGCCGGACCGGATCGCGGACGTCGTCGTGCGGGCGGTGGAGTCGGTGTTGCCTTGACGTGCACGTCAAGGTTTACGGTCGGATCATGCGCATCGGCGAGCTGGCGCGGCGGGCCGGGACCACCACCCGGGCGCTGCGGTTCTACGAGTCACAGGGGCTGCTGGACGCCCCGCGGGCGGCGAACGGCTACCGGGAGTACGGCGAGGAGGAGTTCCGGCTGGTCCGGGAGATCCTCACGCTGCAGGCGGCCGGTCTGAGCCTGGACGACACGCGGCCGTTCGTGGAGTGCCTGCGTGCGGGACACCCTCGCGGTGACTCGTGCGCCGACTCGGTCGAGGTGTACCAGCGCAAGCTCGACGAGGTGAACGCCTGCATCGACCGGTTGACCGCGGTGCGGGCCGATCTGCTGGCCAAGCTCGCCGACGCGCTCCCGGGGCCGCCCGGCCCGTGCGGAGTTTCCGTTGAACCCGAAGAGGAGTCCTGATGCTGACCGTCACCGACGCGACCTTCGCCGAGGAAGTCCTGCGGAGCGAGCAGCCCGTGCTGGTCGACTTCTGGGCGCAGTGGTGCCCGCCGTGCCACATGATCGCGCCCGTGCTGGAGGAGATCGCGGTGGAACGAGCCGGTTCGCTGGTCGTCTGCAAGATCAACAGCGACGAGAACCCCCTCACCGCGCGCACCTACCAGATCATGTCCCTGCCGACGCTGCTCCTGTTCCAGGCAGGCCGGCCGATCCGCTCCCTCGTAGGCGCCCGCCCGAAGGCCCGCCTACTGTCCGAACTGGACGATGCGCTCACCGTGCGGGCATAGGGGGTTCCCGGTCGTGCACTTCCTGCGGTGGGGTGGACGACCCGCCCACCTCGCCGCGCCGGCGTCTTCCTCTGACGACCAGGACGCTCAACCCAGCCCCCGCTCCAACTCCACCAGGTGGTCCTCCGACATCGCCGCCTCGCCGGTTTCCACCGAACGCAGCCGGGTCAGCATCGCGGTCAGCAGTGGCACCGCCACGCCCCGTTCGCTTGCCTCCGCGAGCACCGGACCGTAGTGGTCGTGCACCTCCACCGGGCGGTGGCGCACCGCGATGTCGCGCCAGATGCCGCTGCGGTCCTTCGGCATCGTGCGCAGCCACGCGGTCAGCCGGTCGGTCGCCGCGTCCTGGCCGGTCGCGCCCGGCACGTACGCCACCGGGTCGAACTGGTCGAACGGCTCCAGCCGCCGCCCGCCCGCGAGGGCCACCGCCAGCACCTCCTCGGTGATCGCGTGCATCAGCGGCCGGTGCCGGTCGATCAGGTCGGCCATCGGCGCGTCCGCGAGCGCCGTCGTCGTGAGCATCGCACCGAAGCCGAGCTTCGCCCACAGGTAGCCCTCGACGTTGTTCGTCGCCTTCGCCGGGCCCCACGCCTGCAGGTCCGCGACGACCCGCTCGACCCGCTCCGAAATCCACCCGTCCGGCTCTCCCACGACGAGCGCGCCCTGCCCGCCGTCACGGATCACCCCCGGCTCGACGACGTCCGCGAACAGGTTCACGAATGCACCGACTGTCCTTTCCGGACCGACAACGGACGCGATCAACCGCTCGTTCAACCCGTTCTGCAGCGAAACCACGAAACCGTCAGGTGCCAGGCGCGGCTGGAGCCACGGCAGCACTGCCGCGGTCGCCTGCGCCTTCACCGCCAGCAGCACCTGGCACAGTTCCGCGGGCGCGTCGTCCGGAACAACGGCTTCGACCGCCACCCGCTCGTCCCCGTCCGGGCGCCGCAGGACGAGTCCGTTGGACCGGATCGCCTCCACGTGGGCCGCGTCGGCGTCCACGATCAGCAGCCGGTGTCCGGCGCGCGCCAGGTGGAAGGCGAGCGTCCCACCGATCGCGCCGCCGCCGACGACCGTGTACTCAGCCATGGTGGTGTCCTTCCTGCACGGCGGTGTGCCCGTTCCAGTGCAACGGCAGTGAGGGCGCGCCTGCGGTCGATCCGCCGTCGACCCGCAGCACCGCGCCGGTGATCCAGCTCGCGTGCTCCCCGGCGAGCCAGTGCACCGCCTCGGCGATGTCCGGTGGCAAACCCCGGCGCCCCAACGGGTTCACCGACACCGCGGCCGCGTACTCCTCGGTGACCGGGTTCGCCGGACTGTCCACAGTGACGAAACCCGGGCTCACCGCGTTGACCCGGATACCTTGTCCGCCCAGTTCGACCGCACACGCCTTCGTCAGCATCTCCAGTGCCGCCTTCGACGTGGCGTAGTGCGCCGCGCCGGGACGGGCCCGCGTCGCCGCGCCCGAGGAGATGTTCACCACCGCACCCGGACCGCCCTGCCGTCCGAACGCGACAGTCGTGAGCAGCGCTGCCCGCACGTTGACGTCCTGCACCCGGTCCCACGCCTCCGCGGTCATCTCCAGCAACGACGTCGCCGGGTAGATACCCGCGGCGTTCACGAGCACGTCGAGCTTCCCAGCCCGGCCGACCAATCCTTCGGCGAACTTCGCGTCGGCGAGATCTCCCGGCAGCTCGACGACTTCCGTGCCGTACTTTTCGCGCAGAACCAATGCGGTCGAGGCGAGTTCGCCGGCACGGTAGTCGGACAACGTCAGCCGGCAACCGTCCGCCGCGAACCGGTCCGCGATCGCGGCTCCGATCCCACCGCCGGCACCGGTGACGAGCACGTGGCGCGTCATGACGCCGCCAGCACGTGGTCGACGATCTGCGCGTGCGTGGCGAACCAGACGCCTTCGTGCCCGGAGATGTACTCCAGCAGTTCCGTGAGCACGGCGATCCGGGAACGGTGCCCGATGATGTGCGGGTGCATGGTGAGCTGGAAGATGCCGCCGTCGGCGTAGGCGCCGTCGAACTCGTCGCGCCAGATCGACAGTACGCCTCGCGGCGGCGTGTAGGGCCGCAGCGACGCGAACCGGTCCATCATGAAGTACGGCGCGTCGTCGCGGATCCATTCCACCGGAAGCTCGACGACGCCCGTGGGTTCGCCGTCGGCCAGCAGTTCGTAGCAGTCGTCGTCGGCCATCAGCGAGGAGTCGTAGCGCAACCCCAGCTCTTGCGTGATCTTCAGCGTGTGCGCGGAGAAGTCCCACGACGGCGTGCGGATGCCCACAGGCCGGACACCCGTCAGCCGCTCCAGGGTGTCGGCCGCCCGGAATGCCAGCTCGCGTTCGTCCTTTTCGGACAAGCTCGTGTTGCGCTCGTGGATCCAGCCGTGCAGCGCCACTTCGTGACCCTGGTCTACATAGGACCTGGCTTCGCCCTCGTGCAGGAGTGCCGACACGGCAGGCATGTAGAACGAGGCGGGAGCCGAGAACCGTTCGAGCAGCCGGAGGATGCGCGGAACACCGACGCGGGCGCCGAACTCGCCCTGCGCCAGCTTGCCGGGTAGCACCTCGCCGTCACGCAGCGCGGGCGTCTCGTGGTCGGAGTCGAACGACAGCGCGACGGCGACCTTGGCGCCGCCGGGCCACGACGACGGCCGCAACGACCGCCCGGCGCGCACGTGCTCGACGTGCCCCCGCCAGGTCGGCTCGTCCCACTGCCACGGTTGTTGCTCGCTCACGCGTTCTCCAGACTCGGTCGGGGCGCCGGGGTGGGTGCCCAGGCGCGTTTGAGGGTGTTCACCTGCAGCGTGACGTCGGCGGCCTGCAGCCCGGGCAGTGCGCCGACGACGTCGGTGGTGTACCGGTACAGCTCGCCGTAGTGGCGCAGCACGATCTGCCCGGCGACGTTGAACCGGCCGGTGGTCGCGGACAGGTACTTCGTCGCCGGGTGCGCCGCAAGTTGTTGCCCGGCTTTGTCCAGTTCGGACGGTAGTATGGACAGCCAGAGCATGAACTCCAGTGCGAACCCGAGCAACGAGGGCTCGGCGAGCGTACGGAAGCGCAGACAGCCGCGGCGCACCAGGGAATCCATGCGGCGGGACACAGTGGACTCGCTCGTGTCGACCTGTTTCGCCAGCTCCTTGACGGGCATCCGGCCGTCCTCGCCGAGTGCGGCGCTGATCGCCAGGTCCAGCTCGTCCAGTTTCTCCGGTGGGCTTTCCCAGTGCTGTTCCTCGAACGGCCGCGTGTCCCCGCCGCGCAGCTCGGTCACAGCGGTGTTGTCGAGCTCGCCGGAGTTCCAGTCGTGATTGGACAGGAACGTACGCATGACCGCCAGTGTTTCCGTCTCCAGCAGGGATCCTTCGGCGGGAAGTCCGTGCAGCTGGATGCCCGCGATGTCCTCATAGGACGGAAGCACCAACTCGGCGACGCAGTCGGCGCTACCGGCGAGCACGCTCACGTAACGCGCGTCGGGCCGCCCCGCGAAGGCGGCGGCGACCTCGCCGGCGGTGCCGGGAGCACAGCGGGCGCGCACGAGCACCGGCACGCCGAGGCCGCAGCGCAGCACGTCGAGCACGCCGATCACCCGCAACTGTCCGGACGCGGTCAACTGCGCGGCCCGCCGCAGGACGGTGGACTCGCTGGCGCCGACGTGCCGCGCGATGACGTTCCAGCCGGCCCTGCCGTTGAGCTGCAAGGCAGCAGCAATCCGCCGGTCGAGGTCGCGGGACTTGACGTCGTTCTGCACGGAGTTGATTCTTGGTGCAAGAATCCGTCACGTCAAGGGTGGTTGTGCAAGAATTCCTGCACTGGACCCCCGCGAGTGCTGCTCTGGCTGGGCGCCATCGCTTGCGTCCACCCCGCCGTGACTTGCGCGGTTGGGTGATCGGCCCCCGCGCGCGGGTGCTTCTCCCAGCCCTCCCGCGACTCACCCCATCGCGAGCGGCACCAACGCACGTGCGGATCGGCGATCGGCCACGCGGACGGCCACCTTCTTCCGACCTTGCCGCTGCTCACGCCGCCGTGGGTGGTGGCACGTGCGTGCGGATCGGTGATCGACCGCCGCGGCGGCCGCCTTCTCCCGTCCTCCCACCGCTCACTTCACCGTGGCTGGCGGCGATGGGCCTGCGGATCAGTGACCAGCCAACGCAAGCGGCGTCTTCTCGCGGCCTCACCGCCACCCACTTCACCGCAGTGGGAGCACCGCGAATGCGGATTGGTGACCGACCCACGCGACCGGCCACTTTCACCTGGCCTCACCGCCACTCACGCCACCGCGAGCGACGGTGATCGGCCTACGCGGGCAGCCGACTTCTCTCAGCCCTCCCACCGCTCACGCCGTCGCGAATGGCGGCAACGCGCGGATCAGCGACCGACATCCTCCCCACGCTCACCCCATCGCGAGCGGGCTCGCCTCGGTCACCGGCATGCGCATGGTGGCGGTGCCGATGCCCTGGGCGTGCAGCGCGGCCTTGATGCCCTGCGGGGTTCCGCCGAGGGCGGCGAGCACCTGGTCGGCCCGGG
Source organism: Amycolatopsis bartoniae (assembly GCF_014191255.1). Lineage (GTDB taxonomy): Bacteria > Actinomycetota > Actinomycetes > Mycobacteriales > Pseudonocardiaceae > Amycolatopsis_E > Amycolatopsis_E bartoniae. The sequence continues at coordinate 20,042 of NZ_JACHWH010000009.1, read as the reverse complement.
CCTGCGCCTCTCGTTCCGCCTCGGCGTCACCGGCGGCGACGGCGGCCGCGAGCGCCGTGAACGGCTCCGGCTCGGCCGCGGACAGCCCGGACACCACGCCCGCGCCGCCCGCGCGCACGACCGACGCGAGCGCGGCGTCCGCGCCCGACCACAGCCGCAGGCCGTCCGGCAGCGCCGCCCGGAACGCGGGCAGGGCGTCCGCGGCGGCACCACTCAACTTCGCCCCGGCCAACCCCGTCTCCGCCGCTATCCCGGCGAACTCCGCGGGAGTGACGTCGATGCCGCTGCGTTCGGGGAAGAGGTAGCCGTACACCTCGGCGCCGTCCGCGACCGCGGTGATCGCGCCGAAGTGCTGCCGCACGGCGGCGGTGTCGGCGGGCAGGTAGTACGGAGTGAGCGCGGCCAGCCGCCGCACCCCCAGCACGCGCACGTCGTGCGTCAGCCGGACGGCCTGCCGCGTGCTCGCCGCCCCGACGTGCGCGACCACCCCGGACGGAGCGAAGACCTCCAGCGCGGCGCGGACCAGCTCCACCCGTTCGCCGTGCTCCAGCGCCGGGAACTCGCCCGTGGTCCCGGCGACGAACACGCCGGACACGCGGCCGGCGAGCCGCCGGTACAGCAGGGCGTTCGCGGCGAGGTCGAGTTCACCGTCAACGGTGAACAACGTGGGGACGGCGGCGAGGACTTCGGCGTGCATGGCCTGCTTTCGGGAAGGAGGAGTCAGGAGGCTGAGCGTTCGGTCAGCTCGGCGAGCGCCGCGCGCATGCGCTCACACGAGCCGTCGAGGTGCTCGACGAGGTGGGCGAGCGCGTACTCGAGCGTGCCGAACCGGAGGGCGTCGGCGAGCTCGGCGTGGTCCGACGCGATCGGGCGCAGGTCGCGGTCGCGGGTGTTGGTGACGTCCAGCATCGCGGCGAAGATCGGCCGGTGCATCGCCCACGTCGCGGCGAGCCGCTTGTTGCCCGCCACCACGTAGAACGCGCTGTGGAAGTCGAGGTCCGCCGCGGCGAAGGTGGCGGGATCCGAGGCCTCGGCGGCGGCGCGCATGCGGGAAAGCGCTTCCTCGATCGGGGTCCAGTCGGCTTTGCCGCGCCGTGCGTGGGCGCCGCGGAACGCGAGCCCTTCCAGCGCGCCCCGCAGCGAGTACAGCTCGACGAGGTCGACGTCGGTCAGCCCCCGGACGAACACCCCACGGCGGCGCGTCTCCACGAGTCCTTCGAGTTCCAGCTGCCGCAGCGCGTCACGGACCGGGCCACGGCTCACGCCGAAGTTCTCGGCCACCCAGCCTTCGACCAGGTGCTGTCCCGGCGCCAGCTCGCCCCGCACGATGAGGGCCCGCAGCTGTTCGAGCAGCTGCTCGCCCAGCGGCGCCTGCCGGAGCGGACTGACCTGCATCACGTACCCCCTGTACCGGACCACCGCGGGCGCGGCGATTTCCGGCACCGACTCTAGGCGCTGGTTGTGTAGACGGTCAACATCGACCGTTGACGGTTAACCGTAGACGAGACATAGTGCCTCCAGCAGCTTTTCCCGGTCCGCACGTAGTCCAATGGAGGAACCGTGCCCCACAGCGTCGACACCGCAGCGCCACGGACGGAGTCCTCCGGCGTGCGCCTGCGCCAGCCCGCCGGCTTCGGCACCCTGTTCTTCACCGAACTGTGGGAGCGGTTCAGCTTCGCCGGCATGCGGGCGATCCTGGTGCTGTTCATGGCCGCGCCGGTCGCGGAAGGCGGGCTGGGCCTCAGCGCGGTCACCGCCGCGAGCCTGTACGCCGTCTACAACTCGACCGTCTACATGCTGTCGCTGCCCGGCGGCTGGATCGCCGACCGGCTGTGGGGCTCGCAGCGCGCGGTGTTCGTCGGCGGCTGCACGATCGCGCTCGGGCACCTGGTGCTGTCGATTCCGACGGTACCGACGTCCTACGTCGCGCTCGTGCTGATCGCGATCGGCACCGGCACGCTCAAAGCGAGTGTGCCGACGATCCTCGGTGGACTGTATGCGCCCGACGATCCGCGGCGCGATCCCGGCTTCACGCTGTACTACCTCTCGATCCAGATCGGCGGGTTCACCGCGCCGTTCGTCACCGGCGCGCTCGCCGTGGCGTTCAGCTGGCACGTCGCGTTCATCGCCGCCGGCATCGGCATGATCCTCGGTCTCGCCGTGTACGCCGTGGGGCGGCGGAAGTTCGGCGACGTGGGCAAGGTCGCGCCGCAGCCCGCCACACCCGACGAGCGCCGCCGGCTCACCCGCAAGGCCGCGCTGTGGTCCGGGGTCGCGGTGGTGCTGCTGGTGATCGACGTGCTGCTCAAGTGGTTCAGCCTCGGGCAGCTGATCAACATCATGAGCCTCGTCGGGATCGTGGTGCCGATCGTGTACTTCGCCGCCATGTTCCGCACGCCGGACGTGGACCGGTCGGAGCGCTCGCGGCTGACGGCATTCGTCTGGTTCTTCGCCGCCGCCGCGTTGTTCTGGCTCGTCTACGACCAGGCGGGCTCGACGGTGAGCCTGTTCATCAAGGACAAGGTCAACCGCAGCATGTTCGGCTGGGAGGTGCCGGTCGGGTTCTTCCAGTCCGCGCACGCCGCGTTCATGATCGTGCTGGGCAGCGCGTTCGTGCTGATCTGGGCGAAGATGGGCCGCCGCCAGCCCGCCACGCCCGCGAAGTTCGGCATCAGCCTGACGTTCATCGGCGCGTCGTTCCTGCTGCTCGGGCTCGCCGCGACCACCGCGACCGGCGGGAACAAGGCGCTCGTGTGGTGGATCGTCGGGTTCTTCTTCCTGCAGGGCATCGCCGAGACGCACCTCGGGCCGGTCGGGCTGAGCGCGTCGACGAAGCTCGCACCCGCGCGGTTCGCCACGCAGACGATCGGGCTGTGGTACCTGTCCACCGCGACCGGTGGCGCGGTCCAGGGGCAGGTCGTGAAGCTGCAGACCGTGCTGCCGCAGCCGGTGTACTTCGGTTCGCAGGGCCTGCTGCTTGTGCTCGCCGGGATCATCCTGTTCCTGGCCGTCCGGCGGATCCGGGCACTCATGGAGGAGGACGGATGACCCTGCGCGCGGTCGGCCTGCGCTGCGAGCACCGCGCCGGGATTCCGTGCGTCGATGTCGCGGCCCCGCGGCTGCGGTGGGCGCTGAGCGGAGACAGTCGGGAGCAGACGGCGTACCAGATCCAGGTCGACGGGCACTGGGACTCCGGCATCGTCCACTCAGGACAAAGTCTCGAAGTCCGTTATGCGGGGCCGGAACTGCAGCCCGCCCGGACGTACTCCTGGCGGGCGCGCGTGTGGGACGAGCACGGCGAACCAGGGCCGTGGAGCGAGCCCGCTGCTTGGCACACGGGGATCACCTGGACTGCACCGTGGATCGCGCACGACCTCCGCGGCGACCCCGGCGTGGTGGACCCCGCCGTCCGGTACGGGCCGACGAACCGGCGCGGCATGCCTCCGGCGCCGGTACTACGTAGGACGTTCTCGGCCGAGGTGGCACCCGCTCTGCTGTACGTGACGGCACGCGGGCTCGCGGTGGTGGAGCTGAACGGCGAGCGCGTCGACGATGCCGAGCTGGTGCCCGGCTGGACAGACTACGTCCAACGTCAGACGTACCACGTCGTCGACGTGACCCGCCTGTTGCGGCCGGGGGAGAACGTGCTGACCGCGACGCTCGCCGACGGCTGGTACTCGGGTTTCGTCGGCAGCGATCCGCGGCGGCCGGGCAACCTCTACGGCCGTCACCCGTGGTTCCGCTGCGAGCTGCACGTCGACGGGGTGTTCGTGGTGGGTACCGACGAGCACTGGGTGTCGGGCTACGGTCCCGTGCGCGGGGCGGATCTCCTGCGTGGTGAGTCGTACGACGCTTCGGTGTCTCTTGTGGACTCGCGGGCGGTGCTGACTCGGGAGCACGACGGCGTGCCGATGGTCGCGGATCGGGGGGAACCTGTCCGTGTTACGAAAGAGCTTGTAGCGCAACGAATCGACCGGGTGGGCGAGGACAGGTTCATCGTCGACTTCGGACAGAACCTGGTCGGCCGACTCCGCGTGCGAGTCCCGGCGAGGGAGACTCTGCGGCTGCGGCACGCGGAAGCGCTTTCCGAGGGGGAGCTGTACCGCGACAACCTGCGGACGGCAGACGCCGAGGACATTGTCGTGGCCGGCGATATCGACGAAGTATACGAACCACGGTTTACCGTACACGGATTCCGGTATGCAGAAATCCAAGGCAGCACGGCGCCGCCCGACGTGGTCGCTCGCGTGCTGCACACGGACATGCCGCGAGCCGGGCGCTTCCGGTGTTCGGACGAGCTGGTGAACAAGCTGTGGAGCAACATCGAGTGGGGTCTGCGCGGCAACGTCGTCGGCCTGCCGACGGACTGCCCGCAGCGCGACGAGCGCATGGGCTGGCTCGCGGATGCGCAGGTGTTCGCGCCGACGGCGGCGTTGATCATGGATGTGTCGGCGTTCTTCACCCGCTGGCTCGACGACGTGCTGGACGCGCAGTCGGAGGAGGGCGTGTACCCGGACGTGGCGCCGAAGGTGCCCACCACGCGCGACGGCGCGCCCGCGTGGGCCGACGCCGGGGTGATCCTGCCGTGGCTGCTGTACCGCACCTATGGGGACACGGACATCCTACGTCGACACTGGTCCGCAATGGACAGTTATCTGGGCTTTCTCCGGCGTAACAACCCGGATCTGCGGTGGCGGCACCGGCGGCACAACGACTACGGCGACTGGTTGTCCGCGGGGGAGGACACGTCGCGAGACCTGGTGGCGGCCGCGTACTGGGCGCACGACGCGGCGTTGATGGCGGAAATGGCCGAGGTGCTGGGAAAAGCGGCGGCCGCGGCGGAGTACCGGAAGCTGCGGGCCGACCTGGTGGAGGTGTTCCGCGCCGACCACCTGGACGCCGACGGACGGGTCACCGGCGACACGCAGACGGGGTACGCGCTTGCGCTGGGCATGGACCTGGTGCCGGAGGAGCTGCGGTCGCGCGCCGCCGCGCATCTGGCGGCGAACATCGAGCGGCACGGCGGGCACCTGACCACGGGGTTCCTGGGGGTGGGGCTGCTGTGCCCGGTCCTCGCGGCGAACGGGTACGGCGACCTCGCACACCGGTTGCTGACCAACCGGACGTACCCGTCGTGGGGCTACACGATCGACCGCGGGGCGACGACGATCTGGGAGCGGTGGAACGGCTGGACCGATGAGGAGGGCTTCGCGTCGGCGGCGATGAACTCGTTCAACCACTACTCGCTCGGCTCCGTCGGGGCTTGGCTGATCGAAGGAGTGGCCGGCATCCGCTCGGCGGCGCCGGGTTACGAGCGGATCGTGATCGCCCCGGTGCCGGGCCCCCTGACGTGGGCAGAGGCCGAGTACGAGTCGCCCCGAGGCACGATCCGCAGCAGCTGGCGCTGTGTCAACGAGCGTTTCACGCTGGAGGCGACGGTGCCCCCGGGCGTATCGGCGAGGGTCGTCCTACCTGGTGGCGAGGAGGTCGACGTGGGGCCAGGGAGGCACCGATTCGGTGAGTGAGGTCCGGCGCGGGAGTTGCCGAGGCTGGGTGAGGGCGGTCGGGTCGCGGCGGGCCGGTTGGAAGGGGAAGGTCGTCCTACCGATCGGTGAGGTCGGGGCAGGACCGGGAATGCACCGCTTCGACCGGTGATGCCCGGTGCCGAGTCAGTGGGACGGCGGCGGTCGTCCTACCTCTATGAGGGTGAGGCGTTGGTGCGATTGGTGAGCTGGATGCGACGGTGGTGATCGTCCTACCACTGGTGGGTGTCGTCGGCTGGGAAGTCGGTGACCCCCAACAACTAGCTGGTGGAGACGGCGGTGGCGTTTCCTGTGTGGGGACGAGGCGCTGGTCCGGGTCGGGGGGAGCTGGGCGCGGGGGTTGTGGTCGTCCTACGTCTGGTGGCTGCCGTCAGGCAGGGAAGCGCTCGGTTCAGCGAGGTATTGGCCAGGCAGGACGGTTGTGATCGTCCTACCTCTCGGTTGCGCTGGTCTCCGTCGCCGGTGTCAGGCGTCGAGCCTCAGTGTCAGGCGGGCGTGCAGCAGCAACCGCTGCTCTACCTCGTCCGGGGTCAGGGCTCCTGTCAGGACGTCCAGGCCGTAGCCGTCCTCCAGGGCTACGAACTCGCGGGCCAGGGCGGCCACCTCGGCGACCGGGTGGAACTCGCCCGAGTGTTCGCCCTCCGTGAGTACCTTCTGGTACAGCGCGGTCTGCCGGTCGATGAAGCGCTTGTACTCCGCGGCCGCTGCGGCGTGGCGCAGCACCACCGGCGCCAACTCGTACAGCACGCGGCTCGCGTCCGCCGTCTCGCCGGGGCGCGGCACGCCTGACCGGATGCACGCCCGCAGCCGGTCACCCGCTGCCGTGAACCGGGCGATCTCCTGTTCCCGCTGCTCGCAGTACGTCACACTGCCCTGCGCGAGCACGGCGGTGAACAGCTCGTGCACGTCGGGGTAGTAGTACAGCACCGAAGCCGGCGTGAGCCCCGCCTGCTCCGCGATGTCCCGCAGCCGCGCCTGCGCCGCCCCGCGCTGGAGCACCGCCTGCGCGGCGGCGGCGATCAGCTGGGCACGGCGGGCGGTCTGGTTCCGCGGACGGGGCATGTCCGAATCGTCGCACGCGGGAACGACACCACCCGTTGACAGGGCCCCGTTAGTTATCTAAATTTCGTTTAACTTTCTCCCGGCTCCGAGGACTCCCATGAGCAGACCCCTTCCGCTGGCGCTCGTCCAGGCGCCCACCCGGACCCTCGACGAGTACGCCGCCGACGTGCAGCGCCTCGCCGCCGACCGGCCGCAGGTGCGGCTCGTCGTCCACCCCGAGCTCCACCTGTGCGAGCGCATGGAGGACGCCGAGCCGCTCGACGGCCCGCGCGACCGGACCCTCGCCGAACTGGCGGGCGACCTCGGCCTGTGGCTCGCGCCCGGCAGCGTCTACGAGCGCGGCGACGACGGTGAGACCTACAACACCGCCGTGGTGTACTCGCCGGAAGGTCGCCGCGTCGCGTCCTACCGCAAGATCTTCCCGTGGCGCCCGTACGAGAAGACCACGCCGGGCGACCGGTTCGTCGTCTTCCCGATGGAGGGCTTCGGCCGGATCGGGCTGTCCATCTGCTACGACGCGTGGTTCCCCGAAACCACCCGGCACCTGGCCTGGCTGGGCGCCGAGCTCGTGCTCAACTTCGTGCAGACGCCCACCGTGGACCGCGCGCAGGAGCTGGTGCTGGCGCGTGCCAACGCGATCGTCAACCAGGTGTTCGTCGCCAGCGTCAACGCCGCCGCGCCCCACGGGCTGGGCCGCAGCCTCCTCGTCGACCCCGAGGGGCACGTCCGGGCCGAGGCGACCGGCGCCGAGACCACCGTGCTCACCGACGTGGTGGATCTGGCCACTGTGGACACCGTGCGCGAGTACGGAACCGCGGGCCTGAACCGCATGTGGGACCAGTGGTCGCCGGACGAGCGGCCGCTGGACCTCCCGCTGTACTCCGGAAAGCTCGACCCCGCCCGCTGGCAGCCCAGGAGGCCGTAATGTCCACACAGGACACCGAGGACACCCGCCTGACCGCGCGACTCACCCTGCCCGGAGTGGTCGTGTTCGGACTTTCCTACATGGCCCCGGCGATCGTGGTCTCGACGTTCGGCGTCATCGCCGTCGCCACGCACGGCACCGCGCCGAGCGGTTACCTGCTCGCCACCGTGGCCATGCTGCTCACCGCGCTCAGCTACGGCAAGATGGCGCGGCTGTTCCCGGTCTCCGGCTCGGTCTACACCTACGCGCGCAAGATGCTCGACGCGCGCGTCGGGTTCCTCGCCGGATGGGCCATCCTGCTCGACTACTTCTTCCTGCCGATGGTCGCGTGGCTGATCCAGTCGGTGTACCTCAACGCGCAGTTCCCCGCCGTCCCGGTGTGGGTGTGGCTGGTGGGCAACATCGTGCTCACCACCCTCATCAACGTCCTCGGCCTCGTGGTGGCCGACCGGGTCAACCGGATCCTCATGGCGCTCACGCTGAGCGGACTGGTGGTGCTGGTCGGCTTCTGCGTGCACTACCTCGCGACCGGGCCCGCGACCTCGCCCGGCGCGGCGTTCTGGAACCCGGTGTCGGGCATCTCGGCGATCTCCGCCGGGGCGGCGATCGCGGCCTACTCGTTCCTCGGGTTCGACGCGGTCAGCACGCTCAGCGAGGAGACGCGCAACCCGCGGCGGACCATCCCGCGAGCGATCGTGCTCACGGTGCTCGCCGGCGGCGTGATCTTCGTGGGCCTGTCGTTCGTGATGCAGTGGGTGCACCCCGGCGACCGGTTCGACGACCCGTCCTCGGCGGGCTACGCGATGTCGACCCTGGTGGGCGGCAAGACTTTCGCGGACGTCATCAACGTCGTCACGCTCATCGGCGGGTTCGCCTCGGGGCTGACCATCCAGGCCAGCACCAGCCGGCTGCTCTACGTCATGGGCCGCGACGGCGTGCTGCCGCGGCGGTTCTTCGGGCACCTGCACCGCAAGCTGCGCACGCCGGTGCCGAACCTGCTGCTGATCGGCGCGGCCGCGCTGCTGGCGCTGAACCTGTCGGTGGAGACGGCGACGTCGTTCATCAACTTCGGCGCGTTCCTCGGCTTCACGCTGGTGAACCTGTGCGTGCTCGCGTACTTCGTCCGGCAGCGGCGGGCGGGTGCGAAACCGGGGATTTTCACGCACGTGCTGGTGCCGCTGGCCGGGGCGGCGGTCGACGTCTACCTGCTCACGCAGCTCAGCCCGGTCGCCCGCTACCTCGGGCTCGGCTGGCTCGTGCTCGGGTTGGTCTACCTGACCGTGCTGACCCGCGGGTTCCGCAAGGCGCCGCCGGAGTTCGAGATGACCGACCGGGAACCGGTGCGGGAAAGCGCTTCCTGAGCCGGAACCTATGCTCCTGCCATGGAACTGGGGCGGGTACTGGCGGCGGTCACCGGTGAAGCCGCCGCGGCGGCGGACGGGGTCGAGCGGAAGTTGTTCGACGCCTCCGGCGCCGAGGCGTTCCTCGCCGTGCCGTTCGTCCGGCTGAGCAGGCAGTCGGGGGAGCGCAGCCTCGTGTCGGGGCAGGCGCGGGTGCTGTCGGCGGCGGGCGCGCCGGAGGTGACGGTGGCCGTGCGGGCCGTGTGGGCCGAGACCGGCGGCTGGCACCTCGAATCCGGCTCGGACGGGCACGTCGTCGCACTGGAGGTCCCGCCACCGGACGAAGCCGACCCCCGCGCCGCGGTCGTCCAGGTGGCGAAGGCGATCGCCGAGTCCTCGCGCAACGAGATCGCGCACGTGCGAGGACTGCGCTACGAGCTGGAACGCCAGCTGGCGGAGCTGCTGGCGAAGCGTCGCCACGGCACCCTGCGCCCGCTGCTGGCGCAGCTCGTCGAGCTGTCCACCGCGCTCGGCCGGGTGCGGGACCAGGCGCAGGAAGCCGTGCGGGACGGAATGTGGATCTGGCTGTGGGACGAGGACGCCTACCGCGGCGGGAACGGCGCCGCGTGGACGACCACCTACCGCGCGGGGTTGCGGCACTGCGAGGTGATCGACCAGCAGCTGGCGGAGGAGATCTCGCGGCTGCACTCGCTGCTGTCGAGCATGTCGGCGTTCGCGGTCGCGCAGGACTCCGAGGCGCAGGACCGGTTCAACCTGATGGCGGCCGTGGTCGCCGCCGGACTCGGCCTGCCCGCGTTGATCCTTTCCCTGTACGGCGCGGATTCCTACCTGCCGTTGAGCTCGTTCGACCACGCCTGGCGCGCGCTGCTGCCGATCGCGGTCACGGTCGGCGTCGCGACCACCGCCGCCGTGCGGTTCCTGCCCGGCCTGTCCCGCGGCCGCCACTACGCCGCGGCGCTGGCGGTCGCGGCGGTGCTGGTCGGGATACTGTGGTTCGCGGGCGCGCTGGCCGTCCGGGGATGAGGAGCTGACTGGATGACCGAGCTGTCCGCAGTGGAGGAGAAGGTGCGCGCCGAGGTCGGGGCGCGGCTGTTCACGGTGCTGGCCTGGGTGCCGCAGCGGCGCGCGATGCGGCGGGTGTACAGCAGCCATCCCGAGCAGTACCCCGTCGGCGGCGAGAAGAGCGTCGAGATCCAGGGCGGCTGGCTGGAGCAGTGCATCGTGCGGCAGGAGCCGTTCTTCGGGCCCGACCGGGCGGCGGTGCGCGGGGTGTTCGCCGACCACGAGCTGATCGACTCGCTCGGCTGCGGGGCCGTGATCAACGTGCCGGTGGTGGACGAGGGGGAGACGCTGGGCACGCTCGCGATCCTCGACGCCGAAGGCGCCTACGACGAGGCTTCCGTGGCCGCGGCGGTGCGGCTGGCCCCGCTCGCGGTGCCCGCGCTGCGCGCTCTCGCCGGCGAGGGGGAAAACCCGTAGGACCGTGGCTTGGCGGGAACCCACCCGGGGTACTCCCGCCCCGTGGTCACCACGTACCTGCTCCCCGTCACGACTGCCGTCGCGCTGTTCCCGCTCGTCGCGCTGGTCATCATGATCCCCGCCGCCGTCGTGAGCTACCGGCGGCGCGGCCGCGCGGGCGGCCGCACGGCCGTCGTGTTCTACGCGTTCGTCTTCTACCTGCTCGCGATCGCGATGCAGACCGTCGTGCCCCTGCCCGACGGCAGCGCGTACTGCTCCGCGCCCAGCTACGCGAGCAGCCCGCAGCTGCGCCCGTTCTACTTCGTCGAGGTGGTCGCGCAACGCGCGCACGGGCACTGGGGCCCGCTCGCGCTCCTGCACAATCCCGCGGTCTGGACCACCGCGCTCAACGTGGTGATGCTGGCCCCGCTCGGGATCTTCCTGCGGTACGCGAACCGGATGCGCTTCCTGCCCGCGGTGCTCATCGGGTTCGGCGTGTCGCTGTTCTTCGAGCTGACCCAGCTGACCGGACTGTGGTTCGTCTACCCGTGCCCGTACCGGCTGTTCAGCGTGGACGACATGATCCTCAACACCGCGGGCGCCGCGGCGGGCTGGCTGCTGGCCGGACCGCTCATGCGGATCCTGCCGGAGCTCGACCACGAACGCGACCGCCGCCGGTTCGCGGCCAAGGTGACCGTGACGCGCCGGCTGTTCGCGCTGGTCACCGACCTCGCCGCGTTCACCGTGCTGCTCGCCTTCGTGTTCGGGCTGCTGACCCTGTTCGGGGAGAGCCTCGAACACCGGCGCACGCTGATCGTGATCCTCGGGCTCGTGTGGTTCGTGCTGGTGCCCACGCTCACCGGCTCGACGTTCGGCAAGCGCGCGATGCTGCTGCGGGTCCGTCGCGTGAGCGGTCGTCGCGCCGGGCCGGTCTCGCTGGCCGTGCGCAACACGATCCTGCTCTCGCCGTTGTGGTTGCTGTGGCTGCTGCTCGGCCTCGACTGGAACCTGCGTGCCCACCCCGAGCAGCTGCTGGTCCCGATCGGGCTGCTGGTGGCGGTGCTGGTCGTGGTGGTGTGGTCGCCGCTGGCGGTGCTCCTCGATGCCGAGCACCGCGCCCCGTACGAACGCCTGACGGGCACCGTCAACACGGCGATCGTGCCCGCGGAGAGGAGTGAGCCGGAGCCGAAGGAGCCGGTCGGCAGCTCGGCGTAGGTGCCATGCCAGACGGCTCTGGCCGTCACCGGCTCCCGCGGCTGGGCTGTCAGGTCGACTCATCGACTCGTCGTACCGATCTGTCCCCCGCGCGAGGCGCTTCTTGACGGTACCTTCCTCCACGCGATCCAAGCAGTTCCGATCTTGGTCGCTCAGTTCTGTCGTGCCAGGCTCTTCGGTTATGGAACCGAAACGCCCCTGCCTATATTCAGCGAACTCCGCGCGCACCGCGGTTTGGTGCTGCGAGTAGATGGTCACAAATTGCCCTTTCAGCCGATGGCTTACGGCGAGGCAGGTCGGCAAGCATGAGAAGTTTGAGCAGTCAAAGGAGAGTCGGTCCGTGTGCCAAGAAGGCCGTGCACGGCAGCGCCAGGAAACGTTCACGTCCTCTTCCTTCCTTCAGCGCTTCGGCCAGTGCCAGGCCGGGCGGTCGAGCACGCCCTGCCCCGCCGGGACTGTCGCGCCGAACTCCTTTTCCAGTTCCACCACGGAGGCTTCTTCGAGCGCCCGCACCAGCACCCGGGAGTGTGTGACGACGACGAGCTGCGTGCGCTGGGCCGCGGTCAGGATCAACGCGGCCAGCGCGGGCAAGAGATCCGGGTGCAGGCTGGTCTCCGGTTCGTTCAGCACCAGCAGTTCCGGTGGCCGCGGGCTCAGCAAAGCCGCCACCCACAGCAGGTAGCGCAGGGTGCCGTCGGACAGCTCGGCCGCCGCGAGCGGGCGGAGCAGGCCGTGTTGTGAGAACCGCAGCTCGAACCGGCCGCCGGTGCTGGTGACGTCGACGCGGGAGCGGGGGAACGCGTTGTCGATCGCCGTGGCCAGGGCCGCCCGGTCGCCGTACTCCTGGATCGTGCGCAGCGCCGCGGGCAGGTCGCCGCCGTCGTGGTCGAGCACCGGCGTACGCGTGCCGATGCGGATCTGCCGGGCGGGCGCGTCCGCGTCGGTGCGGAACTGGTCGTAGAACCGCCACGAGCGGATCCGCTCACGCACGATGAGCAGCTCCGGGCACGCCCGCGGATCGGCGAACTCGCTGAGCATGCTGTCGGTGAGCCCGATCCGGAACGTCTCCGGCGACCAGCCGCCGGTCTCGTCCCGGGTGCGCACGCCCGGACCGCCCCGGTCGGCGAGCAGGTTCGGCGGTCGCAGCACAGGTCCGGACCACAGGCACTCCCGTTTGAACTCCGGATCGAGGGCGAACGCGGTGGTGTCCGGCTCGACCGAGGGCAGCCCGAGGTCGAGCGCGTACCCGAACTCCTCCCCGGAGAACCCGAGCCGCAGGCCCACCGGTTTCGACCGCACCGTGCCCTCCACCGGCGACCGTCCTTCCCGCACCGCGCGCCCGATGTTCTCCGGCCCCGCCCACAGCGTCGAGGGCAGCCCGCCCTCACGCGCGAGCGCCGCGACGGCGCCGTTGCGGGACGCGTCCGCGAGCAACCGCAACGCCCGGTAGAGGCTCGACTTCCCGCTCCCGTTGGGTCCCGTGACGACGGTCAGCCGGGCCAACGGCAGCACGAGGTCCCGCAGCGAGCGGTAGTTCTGGACGGCGAGGGTGGTCAGCACGCGTCCGACGCTAGCCGGGGGCACCGACAAAAACCGGAGCCCGCCGCGAAGACCGAACGGGCAGCTCACCGCGGATGGGAGGGAATTCCGTTGCGCTGAACGGACTACGACTTCCGGAGCGGGGCGGAAAATTTCTCCCTTGTGTCACCCGAACGGTGCTATTGATCGATTTCTCCCGGGACTTAGCTGTCCTGAAGCCGGTGATCACCGGCGCCGATCCAGCGTGAGTCGGGGCACGCGCCTGAAGTCGGAGGAACGCTCGTGCATCGAACCCGTTCCCAGCGAACTCGCAGAGCGAGAGCACTGGCCTGCGTCGCGGTCCTGGCCGCCGCGCTCGGCCTGGCGAACCCCGTGACGGCTGCGGCGGCGCAGTCTCCGGACACCGTGGACACCACCGCACTGAGCCAGATCGCCGCCCTGCAGGCGATCAAGGCCGGGGCCACCAAGACCGAATCCAAAGTGGACAGCAACCTGCTCGTCCGGCAGAAGCTGCAGACCGGGCGGCTCAACGCGAACGCGCTGCCCAAGCTGCAACCGCAGGCCGGGAGCACCGCGCTGGTGGACATCCGCGCCACCAAGGTCACGCCCGACCTGATCACCGCGCTCACCAAGGCCGGCGCGGGCGTGCGCGCGGTGTCCGACCACTACGCCAGCATCCGCGCGGAAGTCCCGGTCGCCGCCGTCGAGGCCATCGCCGCCCGCGCCGACGTGAAGCGCATCGAGGCGGCCGACCAGGCGATGACGCAACACGAGCTCACCACGCCGGTGACCGCGCCCGCCGAGACCAAGCAGCAGAAGGCGGCCCGCATCCAGGGCGAGCTGCAGAAAGCGGTTTCCGCCAAGACCCGCGCCGCCGCGACCACCATCACCAGTGAGGGCGACCGCGCCCACAACGCGGACCTCGCGCGGCAGGAGTACGGCGTCACCGGGGTGGGCGTGAAGGTGTGCGCGCTGTCCGACGGCGTCGACTCGCTCGCGACCTCCCAGGCCAAGGGCGAACTGCCCGCGGTCGACGTCGTCCCCGGTCAGGAGGGCGACGGCGACGAGGGTACCGCGATGCTGGAGATCATCCACGACCTCGCGCCCAACGCCTCCCTCGGCTTCGCCTCGGCGTTCAACTCCGACGCCAGCTTCGCCGACAACATCCGCAAACTGCGCTTCGACCGGCACTGCGACGTCATCGTCGACGACGTCATCTACTACAAGGAGTCGCCGTTCCAGGACTGGATCATCGCCCAGTCCGTGAACGACGTGACCGCCGACGGCGCGCTGTACTTCTCCTCCGCGGGCAACGAGGGCAACGTCGCCGCCGGCACCGCGGCCCACTGGGAGGGCGACTTCGTCGACTCCGGCCGGCACCTGGCGAAGTTCGTGGGCACCGCGCACGACTTCGCGGGCGGGAACGGCACGCAGATCTTCGAGCCCATCTCGGACGCGTCGTCGGCATCGGTTCCGGTGACGCTGCACTGGTCCGACCCGCTCGGCGCCGCGACCGACGACTACGACCTCTACCTGCTCGACTCCACCGGCGCGGTCGTCGACTTCAGCCAGGACGTGCAGGACGGCACCCAGGACCCGTTCGAGCTCCTGTCGACGCCGCTGTTCGGCGGCAGCGGCCTGCGGCTCGCGATCGTCAAGTACTCCGGCCAGGACCGCTACCTCTCGCTTTCCGCGCTGCGAGGCCGGTTCTCCGACTCCAAGGATGGGCTGAAGGCGTACAACACGCCAGGCGTGACGGTCGGGCACTCGGCGGCGAAGGACGCGTTCAGCGTCGCGGCGGCCCCGGCCGCGGCGGCGTTCGGCAGGGCGCTGGAACCCGGTGACCCGGCGAACCCGACCGGCCCGTACCCCGGCTCGTTCTCCTCGGCGAGCAAGGCCGAACGGTTCACTTCGGACGGTCCTCGGCGCGTGTTCTACGAGGCCGACGGCACGCCCATCACCCCGGGCAACGTGTCCTCGACCGGCGGCGAGGTCCGGTTCAAGCCGGAGATCACCGCGGCCGACGGCGTGAAGACGAGCGTCACCGGGTTCAGCCCGTTCTTCGGCACCTCCGCGGCGGCGCCGCACGCCGCCGCGATCGCCGCGCTCGTGCTGTCCGGCAACCCCGGACTGCCACCGGCGGACGTGCGGGAAGCGCTGCTCGCCACGGCGGTCGACATCGAGGCACCGGGGCCGGACAACGTGACCGGCAACGGGATCCTGCTCGCCGACAAGGTGCTGGCCTACACCGGCGCCAGCCCGCAGCCGTACGTCGTGGCGCAGGAGCCGTCCGTCGTGCCCACCGACGGCGGGACGGCGCTCGACCCCGGCGACACGGCCACCGTCCGGCTGCCGGTGACCAACACCGGTGACGGCACCGCGGTGTCCACCAGTGTCGTGCTGACCAGCCCGACGCCCGGCGTCACGATCACCCCGCGGGCCAAGGCGTACGGCACTATCAGCCCAGGCCAGACGGGCGTGAACGACTTCACCGTCACCGTCCCGGCGAGCCAGAAACTGGGACAGCCGGTCGTCCTCGACGCGCGCGTCACCTTCGCCGGGGCGTACTCGCCGACGACGACGTCGTTCTCGCTCCAGGTCGGCACGCCGTCGCCGGTCGTGCACGACTTCGCCTACACCGGTGCTCCGGTGGCGATCCCGGACAACAGCCCGCTCGGCGCCTCGGTGTCGATCCCGGTGTCCGGCGTCGGCCAGGCGTCGAAGGTGTCCCTGTCGATCGACGGCACCACCTGTGGCACGGACGCGACCTCGGCCGCGGTGGGCCTGAACCACTCCTACGTCGGTGACCTGGTGGGCACGCTGACCTCGCCCACCGGTGCGCAGGCCACGGTGTTCCAGCGCAACGGCGCGAACGGGCACAACCTGTGCCAGGTCGTGTTCGCCGACAGCGCCGCCACCGCGTTCAGCACGGTGACGGGGACCAGCGCGCCCTTCACCGGCACCTGGCGCCCGGTGACGCCGTTCGGCGCGCTGAGCGGCACCCCGGCGGACGGCACGTGGACGTTCGCGGTGGCCGACGTCGCCCCGAGCGACACCGGCTCGCTGCGGGCGGTTTCGTTGCACATCAACGGTTACACCCAGCCGGCCGCGGCTTTCCGCCCGGCCGCCCTGCGACCGGTGACGAGCCACGGGCCGGTGCATCCGCTGTAGGTCACTGGGTGAGCCAGTACCCGTAGGAGATGTAGTCGGGGTAGGGGTTGAGCATCGGCCGGGGCTGGCGCACTTCGATGCGCAGCTCCGGCCCGGTGACCAGCTCGGCCGGGATCGTGAACTCGGCCGTGTGCCACGTGCCGGGCTGCCCGTTGTCACGCACCCACGTGCCGGCGGGCAGCCCGTTCACGAACACCTTCCCCTCGGGAACCGTGCCGTGCATGGCGATCCGCGTCGCGAGTGTCGCGGGCCTGCCCGGCACCACGCCCGTCATCGTGAACGCCTCACCACCGACGATGTGGCGGCCGCTGTCGACGATCTCCCCGTCGCGGGTGAGCGAGCTGAACGGCTGCATCCCGTTCTGCGCGGGCAGGTAGTCGTACTCGTGGGCCTTCTCGTCGTCGAGGAACCCCACGTTGAGGTAGTCCCGCAGCTCGCCGGAAACCGGTGGCACGTCGGCGTTTCCGGCCCGGCTCCAGTCCGCGCGGGAGACACTGAACTGCCGGAAGGGCACCGCGAGGATGCCGCGCAGGTCCGGCGGCGTCTGCACGTCGAAGCTCGCCTCGGCGGGCTGCACGAACACCCCGGCGTCCTTCATCGGCCGCATCGACGGGCCCGGCCCGGTGTCGTAGGTGGCGAACCAGTCCGGCCGCTGCCGCGGCGGCAGGTGCCGCAGCGCCTCGTACAGCGACCCGATCTCGTTGTTCGCCGCCTCGGCGAGCCCGTTGGTGCCCAGGCCGAGCAGGTCGACCACGTGGTGACCGCCGAGGTACGCCACCGCGCCGACGTCCTTCACCGCCACGTTCGCGTCCGGCGGCAGGTTTCCCTTGATCCACGCGGCGTACGACACGTCGGTGTCCCGGATCGCCGCGGCGGCCCGTGCGTAGCGCACCGACCACATCGGCAGCGCCACGACGGAGAAGACCAGCACCACGGCGAGCGCGGCATGCAGCGCGACCCGCCGGGCACGGGGACGGCTCAGCAGCCGGGCCGCCCCGGCGACCCCGGCGACCACGAGCAGGAGGAACACCGGCAGGAACGGCTGGAAGTACCGCAGCTCGTGGAACAACGCGGTGTTCAAAGTGGACAGTGACAGCACCACGCCCAGCAGTCCGGCTAGTATCGCGATCAGCAGCGGCCGCCATCGCCGCGTCGACGCGAGGAAGGCCGCGCCGGCCGCGAAGACGAGCAGACCGCCGGGGAACGTGAAGTCCTGCCCGCCGAACCCGAGGAAGACGCCCAGCAGGTCCCGCAGCGTCTGCGTGGTGCGGTCGGCGAACTGGCCGAAGTAGAACACCGGCTGGTCGTGCAGCAGGGACTTCGACTGCACGCCGTTCGCCGACGCGGTGCCGGTGGCCAGGCGGTAGAACAGCAGCTGCGCCACCCCGACGGCGGCGGGCAGCAGGCTCCACAGTACCCGCCACACGGTCACTTTCCGCTGGGTCCACAGTGTCCAGAGCACGGCGCAGGTGATGGCACCGGCGAAGATCAGCCCTTCCGGCCGGACCAGCGCGAGCAACGCGGCCACGAGCGGCGTCCAGCGGAAGCGCGCCGCCGGTTGCTCCGCGGTGAACGCCACCAGCAGCCCGGTGACCAGCACCATGACGAGGCCGACCTCCATGCCGCTGGCCGCGCCCCACGCGAGCGGCCCGCTGACCGCGACCAGCACGCCCGCCCAGGCGCCCGCCGCCGGGTGCACGAGCCGGGACCCCAGCACGGACGTGAACGCCGCGCTGATCGCGAAGCAGACGACGTTGAACGCCACGGCGAACGCGAGGAAGAACGGGCCGTGGAAGCCGATCGCGTACGCCGCGCCGAGCACGAACGCGTACAGCATGCTGCTGGCGCCCGCGCTGATGTCGTCGCCGGTGTTGAAGCGGAAGAACTGGCCGGTGCCGAGCTGACGGCCGTACTGAAGGTGGATGTAGACGTCGTCGAGTGGCGCGAACAACCTCCCGCTGTTCCACGCGAGCGACACCGCGACGAACCCGAAGCCCACCACCAGCGCGAGCACGGCCGTCCACAGTGTCGGTCCACGCCGGACTCCCCAGCGCCGGCCGGGCGCCGGAACTTCCGGTAGCTCCCCCGTTTCCGGTGAAGCGGCAACCACCTGTGTCACGCCAGTTCCTTTCCCCCAACCCCGGGCGGCTACCGGAACCCCCAGTGCACGTACCGGAACGGCACGCCGTGATCACCATAGCGGGGAAGGAAAAATGCGCTTCTACTGCGTCCCTTTCGCCCGATTGAGGGAGATTGCGATCACGCGATCGAGTGGCTCGGTCAACTCTCCCGAGCGATCCGGTCGAGCCAGTGACGCAGGAGCGCGGTCTCCGGCGCGTCGAGCGGACCGTCCTCTTCGGGCAGGAGCGCCGACAGTTGCATCGCGACAGTGGCGAGTTTCGCGTCGTTTTCGGACGCGGGCGCGGTTTCGGTGAGCACGCTGCCGAAGACGGCGTCGCGCACGCGGTGCGACAGCCCGGGATCGCGGTAGGTCTCCGGCTGGGTGACGAGGTTCAGCGCGACGCCGATGTTCGCCGACATGATCGCCTGCGCGGCCGCGTCCGGCGTCGTCCGCAGCCGGCCGGCCGCGGCGCAGCGGCCGAGTATTTCGAGGAGCAGCCGCAGCGCCTCCTGTGCGGCGGCGGGCACGGCGTCGAAACTGGGGGAGTACATCAGCCGGTAGACCGCGGGATGCGCGAGCGCGAAGGCCACATGCGTGTCCCAGCCGTTGCGCAGGTCGGCCACTGGATTGGGTGAACCCTCCGCTGCCCGCTTCGCCGCGAGATAACGCTCGAACCCGTAGTCCACCACCGCCTTGAGCAGGCCGTTCTTGTCGCCGAAGAGCCGGTACAGCACCGGTGCCCCGACTCCGACCGCCTCGCACACCGCGCGGGTGGCGATGTCCCGGTCGGGTGAGGCGTCGAGCAGCTTCTCCGCGGCTTCGAGCATCTGGGTTCGCACGTCCATGCCTCCAGGATAGCGGTGATACGAACGAGGGGTAGCGCAAGTACGACACTGGTGATAACGTTGCTATCGGTTGATTGGATCAACGTTACGGAGGCAGTGGGATGAGCACCGAACGAGTGGCGATCGTGACCGGCGGTTCCCGTGGGATCGGCCGGGCGGTGGCCGAGCGGCTGGCCCGCGAGGGGTACGCGGTCGTGGTGAACTTCGCCGGGAACAAGACCCAGGCGGACACCGCGGTCGAGGCGATCGAGCAGGCCGGCGGCCAGGCGATCGCGGCCCAGGGCGACGTCGCGGACGAGACGGCGGTCGCAAACGTTTTCGACCAGGCGGAAGAGCGGTTCGGCGGGGTGGACGTGGTGGTGCACGCGGCGGGGATCATGCCGCTGGCGCCACTGGCCGAGCTCGACCTGGCCGTGCTCGACCGGGTCCTGCGGACCAACGTGCGCGGCACGTTCGTCGTGGACCAGCAGGCCGCGCGGCGGCTGCGGGCGGGCGGCGCGATCGTGAACTTCTCCAGCTCGATCACGCGGTTCTCCCGCCCCGGCTACAGCGCGTACGGCGCGAGCAAGGGCGCGGTCGAGGCAGTGACCCTCACCCTGGCGCGGGAGCTGCGCGGCCGGGACATCACGGTCAACGCGGTCGCCCCCGGCCCGACGGCCACCGAGCTGTTCTTCGAGGGCAAGAGCGACGAGCTGGTCGCCAACATCGCCGCGGAGTCGCCGCTGGAGCGGCTGGGGCAGCCCGTCGACATCGCCGAGATCGTCGCGTTCCTCGCCGGGCCCGGGCGCTGGATCAACGGCC
>NZ_JACHWH010000008.1:135000-244476 GCF_014191255.1 Amycolatopsis bartoniae | reverse complement strand
GCCCGGCCCGCGTCCGCTTGCCCAGCGGCAGCCTGCCGCCCGCGTCCTCCGGGATGTCCAGGTCGCTGAACAGGTGCTTCGACGTCGAGTACGTCTCCACCGGCTCCGGGATGTCGAGGCCGAGCGTGTCGGAGATCAGCTTCCAGCGCGCCTCCTCGTCCCAGTCGACGAGGGTGATCGCGACACCCGTCTTGCCCGCGCGGCCCGTGCGGCCGATGCGGTGCACGTACGTCTTCTCATCGTCGGGCGTCTGGTAGTTGATCACGTGCGTGACGTCGTCCACGTCGATGCCGCGTGCCGCGACGTCGGTGGCCACCAGCACGTCCACCTTGCCCGACCGGAACGCCCGCAGCGCCTGCTCCCGCGCGCCCTGGCCCAGGTCACCATGCACCGCGGCCGCGGCGAACCCGCGCTCGGCGAGGTCGTCGGCGACCTTCTGGGCGGTGCGCTTCGTGCGGGTGAACACCATGGTCAGCCCGCGGTCCTTCGCCTGCAGCACGCGGGCGAGCAGCTCCGGCTTGTCGAGCGAGTGCGCCCGGTACACGAACTGGGTGGTGCGCTCGTGGATCGCGCCCGCGTCGTTCTCCTCCGCGCGGATGTGCGTCGGGCGGTTCAGGAACGTGCGGGCCAGCGTGATGATCGGGCCCGGCATGGTCGCCGAGAACAGCATGGTCTGCCGCTCGTCCGGCACCATCCCGAGGATGCGCTCGATGTCGGGCAGGAAGCCCAGGTCCAGCATCTCGTCGGCCTCGTCGAGCACCAGCGCGCGGACCTTGCCCAGCACCAGGTGCTGCTGCTCGGCCAGGTCCAGCAGGCGGCCGGGGGTGCCGATGACCAGGTCGACGCCCTTGCGCAGCGCGTCGATCTGCTGCTCGTAGGGGCGCCCGCCGTAGATCGCCAGCGTGCGGATGCCCAGGTGCTTGCCCGCGTCCTGCAGGTCGTGGGCGACCTGGACGCACAGCTCACGGGTCGGGACCACGACGAGGGCCTGCGGGGTGCCGTCACCCGGAGTGGTGATGCGCTGCAGCAGCGGAACGCCGAAGCCCAGCGTCTTGCCCATGCCGGTGCGGGCCTGGCCGATGAGGTCCTCGCCGGCGAGCGCCAGCGGCAGGGTCAGGGCCTGGATGGCGAACGTGCGCTCGATGCCGGCCTCGTTCAGCGCCCGCACGATCTCGGGGCGCACCTCGAACTCGGCGAACGTCGGGTTTTCGGGCTTGACCTCGGCCTCCGCGCGCAGCGGGTGCGAGGTGTCGGTGGCGGGCACGCCGCTTTCGCTGTGCTCCAGTGCCACCGCGTCGGTCTCTGTTCGGTTGGGGGAAGTGCTCGCGGTCAGTGTGATCGCCTCTCTCGTACCAGCGCGCACAAGCCTGGTAGGGGCTCGGCACTCGACCGCGGGATTCGTCAGCCGGCGGGAATGCCGTCAAAAGGCGTGCACGCACACTGTGTTGTCCTCAGGCCGCCGGGATGCGGCCCGATATCCGCCCCGCAGCGGCGTCACCCCAGGTGAGAGGCACTGTGCCTCGAGGGCGGGCGCCCTGTCGCCGGAGCGGAAGCTCCGTCATACGCCTACTATTGTACCGGCAACCCGGCTGGCCTCGGGATTTCGGTCCCGCGTGTCCACGTTAGATTGGTCTCTTCCAGTGCGGCTATCGTCGAGGCGTGACCACCCAGATCAGTGAAGGCGTCGTCGACCTGCTCGGTGTCATCGCCTACGGGGAGCTGTCCGCGTTCGACCGGATGGCGGAGGACGCCCGCGGCGCCCCCACTCTTTCGGGCCGGGCGGCGCTGGCCTCGATGGCCGCCGCCGAGATCGGGCACTACGACCTGCTGTCGAAGCACCTCGCCGAGCACGGGGTGCCGGTCGAGAAGGCGATGGAGCCGTTCGTCGACCACATCGACGCGTGGCACGCCAAGACCGCGCCGAAGTCGTGGCTGGAGTCGCTGGTCAAGGCATACGTGGGCGACGGGCTGGCGGCGGACTTCTACCGCGAGGTCGGCAGCTGGCTGGACGAGGAGACCAAGCAGCTGGTGCTGACGGTGCTGGACGACACCGGGCACTCCGCGTTCGCCGAGCGCGAGGTCGCCGCCGGGATCGCCGCCGATCCGAAGACGCGGGACAAGCTGGCGCTGTGGGGACGGCGGCTGCTGGGGGAGGCGCTCACGCAGGCGCAGTACGTGGCGGCCGAGCGGGACGGGCTGACCGAGCTGATCGTGTCCGGGTCGGGTGACCTGTCGGGAATCGCGGCGCTGTTCCGGCGGTTGCAACAGGGGCACTCCAAGCGGATGCAGAAGCTCGGGCTCGGATAACCTGAGCCGGACGAACGTACGACGGACAGGCGGAGGTCACCTGTGGAGGTCAAGATCGGCATCAAGGACTCCCCCCGCGAGCTGGTGGTGTCCAGTGGCCAGACGGCCGACGAGGTCGAGACGCTGGTCGCCGACGCCCTCAAGGCCGCCGACGGGGTGTTCCGCCTCACGGACGAGAAGGGGCGCAAGTTCCTGGTCCCGTCCGACCGCATCGCCTACGTGGAGATCGCGCCGACGGACGTCCGCCGGGTCGGCTTCGCGGTCGGCGCGTAGGGCTTTTCACTCGAACGAGGGTCGTTCCCGCTGCGGCGGGGACGACCCTCGTTTCGTTTCGGGGCCCGGGTCAGCCCGTCAGGTCGGCCAGCGTCGTCGGCACCCGGAACGGGGGTGTGCTCGTGCCGAGCAGGCGGTAGCGGCCCCACGGGTCCGGGTCGGACACCTCGCCGCGCGCGGTGCCTTCCGGCGTGCGGATCTCCGCCGGCTTCTTGCGGCCGCCCAGCAGCTCGTCCAGCGCGGGGTCCGCACTGATGCGGCCGTACCAGCGGTAGTAGCCGTCGATGGGCTGGAAGTGCCCCCGCAGCTCCACCCGCACCTCGAACTCCGCGCCGTCCACCACGAGCGTGGCCGGGCCGGTGTAGCCGTCCTCGTCGTCAGCCGACATCCGACTTCTCCTCCTTCACGGGTGCGAGCTGCACGACCTTGTTCTCCTCCAGCGGGAGGTTCGGGTCGATCGTGATGCCCTGCTGCCGGGCCAGGCCGTCGATCGCGGCCCAGATGATCTGCGTCAGGTACTCCACCACGGAGTCGCGGCTCATCGAGCGGCGCTCCAGCCACCACTCACCGGTGTTCTGGACCATGCCGACGATCCCGTACGCCCACGGCTCCGCGGCGCCCGAGTCCATGCCGAACATCCGCATGTAGTCGCCCAGCAACGCGGTCAGCGCGGTCGCGATGAGCTCCTTGTCCTCCGCCACCACGTCCGCGTCCGCGGCCTTTTCCGGGAACGAGCCACGCGCGAGCAGGTGGTAGAGGTTCGGGTGCTCCTCGATGACGGTGAAGAACGCGTCCAGCGCCATGCGGATCCGCGGCACCGGCGCCAGCTCGGAGTTGATCGCCGGCACGAGCCGGGAGAACAGCAGCTCCGTGCCGCGCTGGCCGAGGGCGAGGTACAGGTCCGCCTTGTCCGCGAAATGCCGGTACAGCACGGGTTTCGTGACGCCCGCGGCGACCGCGACGTCCTCCATCGCCAGGTCGGGGCCGTGCTCGTCGAGCGCCTTCAGCGCCGCCTCGACGAACTCCGCCCGCCGCGCCACCCGGTGCTTGCGCCACCGGTCGCGCCGGGCGTCGCCGGTCGCGGGCTCGCCCGCCTTGGGTGCCTTGCCGCCACGCTTGACATGCTCCGTCACGGGACGCATGCTACCAAAGGTAACTGTTACCGGGAGTTACAGAAACCTGGGAGGGCGCGATGACGCGGGCACTCGACGGCCGGGAGAAGACGGCGGACCGGCTGCTGAAATCTTCGGCCAACAAGTTCTACGACCCCGAGGTCGACATCGACTGGAGTGCCCCGCTTCCGGACGGCAGCCTGTACCAGCTCGAACACCGGTGCTCCCTCTACGGCACCCACCTGTGGGACCGGCTGACCCCCGAGCAGCGCATCGAGCTGGGCAAGCACGAGCTGGCCAGCATCGCGAGCAACGGCATCTTCTTCGAGGTGCTGCTGATGCAGCTGCTGCTCAAGGAGGTCTACAACTCCGACCCGACGACCCGGCACGTGCAGTACGCGCTCACGGAGATCGCCGACGAGTGCCGCCACTCGACGATGTTCGCGCGGTTCGTGGAGCGCACCGGCGCGGAGGCGTACGGGCCGGTTCCGATCGTGCACCGGCTCGGCAAGCTGCTGCCGTTCATCGGCTACGGCCCCGCGCTCTACGGGTCGATCCTGGTGGCCGAGGAGGTCCTCGACCGGCTGCAGCGCGAGACCATGGCCGACGAGCGCGTTCAGCCGCTGGTGCGCATGGTCAACCGCATCCACGTCCTCGAAGAGGCCCGGCACGTCACGTTCGCCCGCGAGGAGGTGACGCGGGGCATGGCGAAGCTGTCGAAGACCGAGCTGTACTACCAGCGCTGGCTGATCGCCGCGGTGAGCTTCGGAACCGTCCGCAGCCTCATCAACCCGCGCGTCTACAAGGCCGTCGGGCTGCGGCCGCGCGAGGCATGGGAGACCGCACTCGCGAACCCGCACTTCCAGGAGACGATCCGGTGGGCGGGCGAGCGGATCATGGGCTTCCTGCAGGAGTCGGGCCTGGTCGGAGCCCCGGGTATGAGCCTGTGGCACAAGTCGTTCCTGCTCGCGAAATGACGGCGATCGGACAGCGCGGCACGCGCCACCGCTTCGTGACCGCCGACGGCACCGCCCTCTACGTCGACGTCACCGGACCCGAGAACGCGCCGGTCACGCTGGTGCTGGTGCACGCGTGGACCCAGGACCACACCGAATGGGCGCCGATCCTGCCCCTGCTGCCCACGGACGTCCGGGTGCTGCGCCACGACCACCGCGGGCACGGCGCGTCCGCGCCCGCGAAACCGGGCACGGCGACGATCGCGCAGCTGGCCGACGACCTCGCCGAGGTGATCGCCGACCGCGCGCCCGAGGGGCGGCTCGTGCTGGCCGGGCACTCGCTCGGCGGCATGACGGTGATGGAGCTGGCGGAGCGGCATCCGGAACTGGTGCGCGAGCGGGTCGCGGGAGTCGCGTTCATCGCCACGTCGTGCTCGAACATGGACCGCCTCACGCTCGGGCTGCGTGGCCCGGCGGGGCGTGCCGCGATCCGCGCGGACAAGGCGCTGGCGCGCATGCTTTCCCGGTACGGCAAGGATTCCGCGCCGGTCCCGGCGCCGCTGGCGCGGCCCGCGACGAAGTGGCTGGCGTTCGGGAAGAAGGCCGTGCGGGCCGACGTGCGCGCGATGACGGACCAGGTGCTGCGCGCGCACCCCAGCAGCATCGGCGGCTTCCGGGACTCGATCTCGCGGCACGACCGGCGTGAGGCGCTGGCGACGCTGGCGGGCAAGCCGGGCGTGATCATGGTCGGCGACCGGGACCGCCTCACGCCGGTGCCGCACGCCCGCGTCATCGCGGACGAGCTGCCGGGGGCGGAGTTCGTGCTGTTCCCGGGCGCCGGGCACGAGCTGCCGTATGAGCGCAAGCACGGGGTGGCGAAGCGGCTGACCCAGCTGGTGGACGCCGCGCGGGAGTGAATTCCGCTACTTCCCCTGCAGGGGGAAGCCGGCGCCGATGCCCCGCCAGGCGAGGGTCGCGGTGAGGTTCACGGCTTCTTCGCGGCTCATGGTGCTGTGGTGGGTCAGCCAGAACCGGGCACTGACCTGGCTCAGCCCGACCAGCCCGACCGCGAGCAGGCGCGCCTTCGCCTCGTCGAGTCCGGCGTCGGCGGTGATCGTCTCGGTGATCGCGTCGACGCTCGCCGACGTGGCGCGGTCGACGGCGTCCTGCACGGCGGGCTCGCCCCGCAGGTCCGACTCGAACACCATGCGGAACGCGCCTGCGTCGTTGTTCACGAAGTCGAAGAACGCGCCGACGGCGGCGTGCACGCGCAGCTTGTTGTCCGTGGTCGAGGCGAGCGCCTCCTCGACGCGCCCGACCAGCTCGTCCACGTGGCTCTCCAGCAGCGCGATGTAGAGGTCGAGCTTGCCGGGGAAGTGCTGGTACAGCACGGGCTTGGACACCCCGGCCTGCTCGGCGATCTCGTCCATCGCCGCGGCGTGGTACCCGTTCGCGGAGAAGACGCGCTGCGCGGCCGCGAGCAGCTGGGCCCGCCGCTCGGTGCGCGGCAGCCGCACTCCCCGCTGCTGTGCGGGCGCCATTTCCGACATGTTTCCTCCTGTATCAACCCGTTCGAGATTACTCGTGGGTACCGTTGAGTCGCCAAGGCCGGGTCGCGGTTGCATCCTGGTTCAATGACCGACACCGTGCAGAGAGCCGGGGAAGCCGGTTCCGGCAGACGTTCCCCGCTCACCCACGTGCCCCTGTCCAAGACCCCGTTGCCCGCGCTGGACCCGCAGCTCAAGCCCTGGCCGGGCGAGATCGAGACGGCGGGCGGGGTGTCCCTGCACACGCGACGCACGCCCGGCTCGGACGAGGCCACGGCAGTCTACGTACACGGCCTGGGCGGTTCGTCGACCAACTGGACCGACTTGGCCGCGCTGCTGTCCCCGTTCGCGTCCGGGATCTCCGTCGACCTGCCCGGGTTCGGCTTCTCCGAGCCGGTCGAGGGGTTCCGGTTCAGCCTCGACGAGCACGCCGACGAGCTGGGCAGGTTCGTCGAGGGGCTCGGCGCCGGGCCCGTGCACCTGCTGGGCAACTCGATGGGCGGCGCGGTCGTGCTGTTGCTCGCGGCGAAGCGGCCGGAGCTGGTGCGTTCGCTGACCCTCATCTCGCCCGCGATGCCCGACCGCAGACCCGATCCGCGACGGCTGTCGGACCCGCTGATGGCGCTGGCGTACCTGCCGGTGATCGGCCGCGGTGTGCGCAAGCGGCTGGCGTCGCTGAGCGCGCGGGAGAGGGCGGAGCAAGTGATCAAGCTGTGCTTCGCCGACCCGGACGCGTTCCCCGCGCACCGGCTCGACGAGCTCGTCGAGGAGCACAACGCGCGCGCGGAGCTCAAGTGGGCCAACGCGGCGATGGCGGCGAGCACGTTCGGCATCTTCCGCACGTGGTTCGCGCGGGGTGCGGCGTCGCTGTGGGCCGTCGCCCCGCAGGTGCGCGTGCCGTCGCTCGTGGTGTGGGGCACGCAGGACAAGGTGATCTCCGTGCGGCGCGCGGCGCGGACCGCGAACGCGCTTCCGCGGGCCCGGCTGCTGGTGCTGCCGCGCACCGGGCACGTGGCTCAGATGGAACGCCCGGTTCCGGTTGCGAGGGCGGTTTTGGGCATGTGGGAGCGCTTGGAGGGGAACGCCTGGTAGGCCATCCGGGTGAGAGAAATCCGGTGTGTGGTGGACCAGTCGCTGTGCGCAGTGCACCGGGGGTGTGGCACCCTTGGGCCGTGAACCGGGTGACGAACGGCGCGCAGAGCGAGGATCAGCGGGTGCGACCGCGGTCTTCGGCCCGCCGTTCCCGCCGGGATCCGGCCGGCCGGTACGAGCCGCGCCGCCGTCGCACGACGGCCGAACCGCTCAGCGCGTCGTGGCGGCCCGCGACCCCCGGACAGTTGGAGCAGACGCCGGAGGAGGCCCGGCGGGCGCGGCGGGAACGCGGGCGGATGCGGCGCGTCGCGAAGGCGTACGGCTGGCGCATGTACGCGTTGCCGATCCTCGTCGTGATCACCGCGCTCGTCGTGTTCAACACCGCGCGCGAGCCGGCGCAGCCGATCGACCCGGCTGCCACCGGCGGCGACAACGCGTTCGGGAACAACGTCGTCGCCGAGAAGCCCGCGCTGCCGGCGAACCTGAACGTGCCCACGGCGCCGCTGCCGGACGGCGGTGCGTTCACGCAGGCCGGGAAGATGACGTGGCACGTGGTGCCGCTGGCGGCGGACGGCACGAGCGGCAAGCGCGCCGGTACCGAGGGGAAGCTGTACCACTACACGGTCGAGGTCGAGGACGGCATCGATCCGGCGAGCTACGCGGGTGACGACTCGTTCGCGCGCACCGTCGAGGCCACGTTGTCCGACAGCCGCAGCTGGATCGGCACCGGCAAGGTGAGCATGCAGCGGGTCGACGCGAGCTACCCGGACCCGGACTTCCGCGTGCGGCTGACCACGCCGGACACCGCGACGCGCGCGGACCTGTGCGGGTTCGGCATCCCGTTCCCGACGTCGTGCTACATCCGCGGCTTCCACCACAGCGTGATCATCAACCTGTCGCGGTGGGTGCGGGGCGCGCTGGCGTTCGGGGCGGACATGGGCACGTACCGGCAGTACGCGATCAACCACGAGGTCGGGCACGCACTGGGCAACGGGCACGTGGGCTGCAAGGAGGACGGCGCGCCGGCGCCGGTGATGATGCAGCAGACGTTCGGGGTGAGCAACAACTACGTCGCCGAGCTGAACCAGGTGGACATCTACAACTCGAAGTCCGTGCCCGCCGACGGGAAGACGTGCAAGCCGAACGCCTGGCCGGTGCTGAACCTGGGGGACACCGCGCCGACGGGGTGAGCCGGGGGCGAAACGAGGGCCGCGGCGACGAAGTGGGACCACGGCTCGCGGTAGGGCCGCTCCGGTACCTCGCTCGGTCGGTCCGGATCCGGGGTGCCCGGGTTGCACGGGCGCCGCATCTCGACAGGTGCGAGTCGACCGCTCGTCGCTTCGCCGTTCGCGCGACCACCCGTCCCGCGTCGCGGCCTTACCCTTCCCACTTCCTGGGACGCCGCCCGGGAAGACGCGGGACCTCACCCGCGTTGTGGATACTGGGTAGTTGGGACGCGATCCGCGCGAGTATGGAGGACCCGATGTCAGGCACGCTGCCGCCGCTGGTCGAGCCGGCCGCCGAGCTCACCAAGGAAGAGGTGGCCCGCTACAGCCGCCACCTCATCATCCCGGATGTCGGGATGGACGGGCAGAAGCGGCTGAAGAACGCCAAGGTGCTGGTCATCGGCGCGGGCGGCCTCGGCAGCCCGGCCCTGCTGTACCTCGCCGCGGCGGGCGTCGGCACCCTCGGGGTGATCGACTTCGACGTCGTCGACGAGTCGAACCTGCAGCGCCAGGTGATCCACGGCCAGTCCGACGTGGGCAAGCCCAAGGCGGTCTCCGCGAAGGAGTCGATCGCCGAGATCAACCCGTTCGTCGACGTCATCCTGCACACCGAGCAGCTGACCACCGAGAACGCGCTCGACGTGTTCCGGCCGTACGACCTGATCCTCGACGGCACGGACAACTTCGCCACGCGCTACCTCGTCAACGACGCCGCGGTGATCCTCGACAAGCCCTACGTCTGGGGCTCGATCTTCCGCTTCGAGGGCCAGGTCAGCGTGTTCTGGGAGAACGCGCCCAACGGCCGCGGCCTGAACTACCGCGACCTCTACCCCGAGGCCCCGCCGCCCGGCATGGTGCCGTCGTGCGCCGAGGGCGGCGTGCTCGGCGTGCTGTGCGCGTCGATCGGTTCGATCATGGTCACCGAGGCGATCAAGCTCATCACCGGCATCGGCGAACCGCTGCTCGGCCGTCTGATCAGCTACGACGCGCTGGAGATGAAGTACCGCGAGGTCAAGATCCGCAAGGACCCGGAGACCCCGAAGATCACCGAGCTGATCGACTACGAGGCGTTCTGCGGTGTGGTCAGCGACGACGCGCAGCAGGCGGCGAGCAACCACACCATCACCCCCGCCGAGCTGAAGGCCAAGTTCGACGCGGGCGAGAACTTCGAGCTGATCGACGTCCGCGAGCCGCACGAGTACGAGATCGTGAACATCAAGGGCGCCAAGCTCATCCCGAAGGACCGCATCCTCTCCGGTGAGGCCCTCTCGGAGCTGCCGCAGGACAAGCCGATCGTGCTGCACTGCAAGTCGGGTGCGCGCTCGGCCGAGGCGCTGGCCGCGTTGCACCGCGCGGGCTTCAAGGACGCCACCCACCTCGGCGGCGGTGTGCTGGCCTGGGCCAAGCAGATCGACCCGAGCCTGCCGACCTACTGACGCCGACCACCACGAAGGGGCGCCCCGGAACTCTTCCGGGGCGCCCTTTTCCGCAGGTAGCCTCGGTTCCGTGTCGTCCGGATCGGCTGTCCCGCAGCGCGTGCTGAACGCGTTCGGCGTGCAGGAGGAGCCGGAGCGGATGCCGGGCAGCTCGGCGTGGCGCTGCGGTGACCTGGTGCTGAAACCGGTCTCCGACAAGGCCCGCGCGGTGTGGCTCGCGAACGTGCTGGGCCGCCTGGTGGTGCCGGACCTGCGCATCGCGCGCCCGGTGCGCGCCACCGACGGGCGGTGGATCATCGGCGGCTGGACGGCGAGCCGGTTCCTGTCCGGGCAGCCCGAGCACCGCCACGACGAGACCATGCTGGCCGCGCTGAAGCTCGCGCTGGCCACCTCCCGGCTGCCCCGGCCGGACTTCCTCGGCCGCCGCCAGGATCCCGACGCGCTCGCCGACAAGATCGCGTGGGGCGAGCTGGACGTGCCGGTCGAGGAGAGCAGGGGCGGGCGCTGGTTCGAGGTGCTCGCGGTTGCGCGAAGACCGGTGCCGCTGCCGGACCAGGTCGTGCCGGGGGACCTGTTCGGTGCCGTGTTGTTCGACGGCCCGGCCCCGCCGGGGATCGTCGACTTCGAGCCCTACTTCCGCCCCGCCGAATGGGGCGCCGCCGTCGCCGCGGTGGACGCTGTCGCGTGGGGCGGCGCGGATCTGGATTTCCTGCGACGCTGGTCACATCTGCCCGAGTGGTCGCAGTTGTTGTTGCGGGCCGTGCTGTTCCGGCTCGCCGGGCACTCACTTCGCCCGCGTGCCACCGTTTCCGCGCTCGACGGCCTGCGTGCCGCGGCCGCGGCGGTGAGCGAGCTGCTCTGAGCAGCGGCTTCTCACCACCTGCCCGCCGCGATTGCCGAGCAATGTCAAACGCCTGAAACATTCGGACGTTTCCAGGTAACAAGCCCTCCTTACCGTCGGTACGCGTCGAGGTGAGGAGGTGTCCCGTGACGTTGACGGCTGACCAGCAGGTCGGAACCGCGACCCACTGCCCGTACTGCGCGCTGCAGTGCGGAATGACCGTGACGGGCACCACAGTGGCTCCGCGTGAGTTCCCGACCAACGGCGGCGGCCTGTGCCAGAAGGGCTGGACGTCCGGCTCCCTGCTCACCTCGCCCGCGCGGCTCACTACGCCGCTCGTCCGCGTCGACGGCGAGCTCGTGCCCGCGGACTGGGACGACGCGCTCGACCTGATCGCCCGGCGCGTGACGGAAATCCAGGCGCGCCACGGCAAGGACGCGGCCGCGTTGTTCGGCGGCGGCGGGCTGACGAACGAAAAGTCCTATCTGCTGGGGAAGTTCGCGCGCGTCGCGCTGGGTACCTCGCAGGTCGACTACAACGGCCGGTTCTGCATGTCCTCGGCCGCCGCCGCGGGCAACAGGGCGTTCGGGCTGGACCGCGGGATGCCGTTCCCGCTCACCGACCTGGCCGAGGCCGACGCCGTGCTGCTCGTCGGCTCGAACCCGGCCGAGACCATGCCGCCGTTCATGCAGCACCTGCGCCGCGCCAAGGAGGTCGGCGGGCTGGTCGTGGCCGACCCCCGGCGCACGCCGACGGCGGAGCAGGGCAACCTGCACCTGGCGCCCGCGCCCGGCACGGATCTCGCGCTCGCGCTGGGAATCCTGCACGCCGCGGTCGCCGACGGGCACGTCGACCGGTCCTATGTGGACGAGCGCACGCACGGTTTCGACGCGGTGTGGCGGATCGCCGCGCGGTGGTGGCCGGAACGCGTCGAGCGCGTGACCGGAGTCTCCGCCACCGACCAGCGCCAGGTCGCCGAGCGACTCGCCAAGGCGCGCAACGCCTACATCCTCACCGCGCGCGGCACGGAACAGCACGCGAGCGGCTCCGACACGGTCAGCGCGTGGATCAACCTCGCGCTGGCGCTGGGACTTCCCGGTCGCCGCGGCTCCGGCTACGGCTGCCTCACCGGGCAGGGCAACGGCCAGGGTGGCCGGGAGCACGGCCAGAAGGCCGACCAGCTGCCCGGTTACCGGAAGATCGACGACCCGGCCGCGCGCGAGCACGTCGCGGGAGTGTGGGGGATTCCCGCGGAGTCGCTGCCGGGGCCGGGTCGCTCGGCGTACGAGCTGCTCGACGCGCTGGGCACGGAAGGCGGGCCGAAGGCGCTGCTGGTGTTCGGCAGCAATGTCGTCGTGTCGGCGCCACGCTCGGCGCACGTCGCGGACCGACTGTCCTCTTTGGACCTACTGGTGGTCGCGGACCTGGTGCTGTCGGAGACCGCCGCGCTGGCGGACGTCGTGCTGCCGGTGACGCAGTGGGCCGAGGAGAGCGGCACGATGACCAACCTCGAAGGCCGCGTCCTGCTGCGTCGTCGCGCGCTCCCGCCGCCCGCGGGGGTGCGCACGGATCTCCAGGTCCTGCAAGGGCTCGCGACGCGGCTCGGCCAGCCGGCGGAACGCTTTCCCGTCGACGCGGAGACCGTGTTCACCGAACTCCGCGCGGCCTCGAAGGGCGGCCTCGCCGACTACTCCGGCATCACCTACGACCGGCTGCGGGCGGGCGAAGCACTGTACTGGCCCGTTCCCGGCGAAGCACACGAAGGAACCCCGCGAGTGTTCCTCGACCGGTTCGCGCACCCCGACGGGCGCGCGCGGTTCGTTCCGGTCGAGCACCGCGGCCCCGCCGAGCCCACGGACGAGGAGTTTCCCTTGCAGCTCACCACCGGCCGGGTGCTGCAGCACTACCAGTCCGGCGCGCAGACACGGCTGGTCGCCGAGCTCAACGACGTCGTGCCGGAGGCGTACGTGGAGGTGCATCCCGACACCGCTTCCCGTTGTGGCCTGGGCGAAGGCGACTGGGCGCGGCTCGCGTCGCGGCGCGGCGAGATGACCGCGCGCGTGCGCTGCGTCTCCTCGATGCGCCCGGACGTCGTGTTCCTGCCGTTCCACTTCGCGGGTGCGCAGCGGGCGAACCTGCTGACCAACCCCGCGCTGGACCCGACGAGCCGGATGCCCGAGTTCAAGGTGTGCGCCGTCAAGCTGGAGGTGGCATGACTCCGCGCAAGGTCGTCGTGCTCGGGTACGGCATGGCCGGGGCGCGGCTGGCCGACGAGATCCGCCGCCGCGACCCGGAAGGCGCCGCCGTCGCGCTCACTATCGTCGGCGAAGAGCCGCACCACGCCTACAACCGCGTGCTGCTCTCGGCCGTCGTCGCGGGAACCATGCACGCGGACCTGGTGCGGCTGCACGAGTCCGGCTGGGCGGCCGAGCACCACGTGGACCTGCGCACGGGAGTCCGGGCCACCGGCATCGACCGCGAGCGGCGGCACGTCACGCTCGACGACGGATCCATTGTGGACTACGACGCGCTCGTGCTGGCCACCGGCAGCAAGCCGTGGTTGCCGCCGGTCGAAGGGCTGACCCGCGAGGACGGCACTCCCGCGCCGGGCGTGGTCACCTTCCGGACACTGGAGGACTGCGACCGCATCCTCGACGTGGCGAAGGCCGGGGCGCCGGTCGCGGTGCTGGGCGGCGGCCTGCTCGGCCTCGAAGCCGCCCGCGGCCTGGCCGGACGCGGCAACCTCGTCACCGTCGTGCACCCCGCGGGGCACGTCATGGAGCGCCAGCTCGACGCGGGCGCGGGCCACGTGCTGGCCCGGCTGCTAGGCACGCACGGCATCGACTTCCGGCTCAACGCCTCCGCTGCCCGCTACCTGCCGGGCAGCGGCCTCAAGCTCGACGACGGCAGCAAGGTCGCCGCCGACCTCGTCGTGGTCTCCGCCGGTGTGCGGGCGGAGACCGAACTGGCCCGGGACGCCGGGCTGGCGGTCGACCGCGGGGTCGTCGTCGACGACTCGCTGCGCACCAGCGACGGGCGCGTGTACGCGATCGGCGACTGCGCGCAGCACCCCGGCACGGTGTCCGGGCTGGTGGAACCCGCGTGGCAGCAGGCGGCGGTGCTCGCCGACCTGCTCACCGGCACCCACGTCGCCGCGCGTTACCGCGGCACGCAGGTGGTCACCAAGCTCAAGGCCCGCGGCGTCGACCTGACCGCGCTCGGCGAGGCGCACACCGACGTGCACGACGCGCACGCCGAGGTGCTCTCCCTCGCCGACCCGACCGGCGGCCGCTACACGAAACTCGTGATCCGCGAAGACCGCGTCACCGGAGCGATCCTCCTCGGCGCACCCGACGCGGCGGCCACCATCACCCAGCTCTACGACCGCGGGGTACCCGTGCCCGCCGACCGCCTCGCCGTCCTGCTCGGCCGCACGCTGCCTTCGGGCACGTCGGTCGCGGGCGGCCCGGCCGACCTGCCCGCCTCCGCCGTCGTGTGCCGCTGCAACTCGGTGACGAAGGGGCGCCTGGTCGAAGCGTTCCGTGCCGGGGCCACCGACGTGGCCGGGCTCGCGTCGGCGACCAGGGCGACGACCGGCTGCGGCAGCTGCCGGGACGCGGTGTGCGGCATCTCCGAGTGGCTCGCGACAACTTCCTGACAGGAGCGGAAAACATGACGACTGCGACCCGCGGCCGCCGGTGGATCGACCACTGGACGCCGGAAGACGACACGTTCTGGGCCGCCACCGGGAGGAAGGTGGCCAACCGCAACCTGTGGTTCTCCATCTTCTCCGAGCACGTCGGGTTCTCCATCTGGAGCCTGATGTCGGTGCTGGTGCTGTTCATGGGCACGCCCTACCACCTGTCCGCGGCCGACAAGTTCCTGCTGACCTCGACGGCGACGCTCGTCGGCGCGTTCGCCCGGATCCCGTACAACTTCGCGGTCGCCAGGTTCGGTGGTCGCAACTGGACGATCATCAGCGCGTTGCTGCTGCTGATCCCGTCGATCACGGCGGCGTTCGTGATGAAGCCCGGTACGCCGCTGGGCGTGTTCCTGCTGCTGTCCGTCCTTTGTGGAGTAGGTGGTGGGAACTTCGCCTCGTCGATGACGAACATCAACGCCTTCTTCCCGGAGAAGAAGAAGGGCATGGCGCTGGGGTTGAACGCCGGTGGCGGCAACCTCGGCGTGGCGGTCATCCAGCTGGTCGGACTGTTGATCATCGCGACCGCGGGGACGAGCGCGCCGAGGCTGATGCTGGCCGTGTACATCCCGCTGATCGTGCTCGCCGCCACGGGTGCCGCGTTGTTCATGGACAACCTCGCGTCGGTCCGCAACGACCGCAAGGGCATGCGCGAGGTCATGAAGGACGCGCACTGCTGGGTGATGTCCTTCCTGTACATCGGCACCTTCGGCTCGTTCATCGGCTACAGCTTCGCCTTCGGCCTGGTGCTGCAGAACCAGTTCGGTCGCACCCCGCTGCAGGCCGCGTACGTGACCTTCCTCGGCCCGCTGCTCGGCTCGCTGGCGCGGCCCGTCGGCGGCTGGCTGTCCGACCGGATCGGCGGCGGCCGGGTCACGTTCTGGAACTTCCTCGGCATGGCCGCGATGACGGTGGTGCTGATCGTCGCCTCGGAGGCCAAGTCGCTGGGACTGTTCACCACCGCGTTCGTCGTGCTGTTCGTGCTGACGGGCGTCGGCAACGGGTCGACGTACAAGATGATCCCGGCGATCTTCAAGGCCAAGGCGAAGGCCGCGATCGACGCCGGTGCGGACGAGGCGGCGGAGCTGCTCCGGGCGCGGAAGCTCTCCGGCGCCCTCATCGGCCTGGCCGGCGCGATCGGTGCGTTCGGCGGCCTGCTGGTCAACCTGGCGTTCCGGCAGTCGTTCCTGAGCACGGGGAGCGGGTTGTCGGCCTTCATCGGGTTCCTCGTGTTCTACGGGGTGTGCTTCGTCGTGACCTGGGCGGTGTACCTGCGCAGGTCCGAGGTCAGTGAAAAGCAGCCGGCCCTGGCCCAGGCCCGGGTCTGAAAGAGCTGCGTGAGGAGGAACGAGTCATGACGCGGACACTGGTCGTCGCCGGCCACGGCATGGTGGGACACCGGCTCGTGGCGGAACTGCGGGCGGCGGACACCGAGGGGACGTGGCGGGTCGTCGTGCTCGGCGAGGAGCCCCGCCCGGCGTACGACCGGGTCGCGCTCACGTCCTACGTGGACGGCTGGGACGCGCAGGCACTCGACCTCGGTGCGCACACCGGCGTCGAGCTGCGGCTCGGCGACCCGGTGGTGGCCGTCGACCGGGAGGCTCGCACGGTCACCACCGCGAGCGGGCACACCGAAACCTACGACGCGCTCGTGCTGGCCACCGGGTCGAAGCCGTTCGTACCGCCGGTGCCCGGCCACGACCTGCCCGGCTGCTTCGTGTACCGGACGATCGAGGACCTCGACGCTATCCGCGAGGCGGTGGAGAACGCCAAGGCCCGTAAGCGCGGCCGTGCGGCGGCGATGGTCGTCGGTGGCGGGCTGCTCGGGCTGGAAGCGGCGAAGGCGTTGCGGGACATGGGTCTCTCGCCGCACGTGGTCGAGATGGCCCCGCGGCTGATGCCGATCCAGGTCGACGACGGCGGCGGCAACCTGTTGCGCAAGCTCGTCACCGAGCTGGACCTGACCGTCCACACAGGAACGTCCGCGGCGAAGATCGAGCCGGACGGCGACCGGCTGACGGCGAGCCTCACCAACGGCACCGAGCTGGACCTCGACCTGATCGTGTTCTCCGCCGGGGTCCGTCCGCGCGACGAGCTGGCTCGTGCAGCCGGGCTCGCCGTGGGGGAGCGTGGTGGGGTGCTCGTCGATTCGGCCTGCCGCACCAGCGATCCCGCCATCTGGGCGATCGGCGAGTGCGCGGCGGTCGAGGGCCGCTGCTACGGGCTCGTCGCGCCCGGGTACACGATGGCGGAGCTCGTCGCCGGGCAGCTGCTGGGCAAGGACGGCGAGTTCCCCGGTGCCGACCTGTCGACGAAGCTGAAGCTGATGGGCGTCGACGTGGCGAGCTTCGGCGACGCGCACGCCGCCACCGAAGGCGCGCTGGAGGTCGTGCTCGCCGACGCGGTTTCGGGCTACTACAAGAAGCTCGTGGTGTCCCCGGACGGAGTCCTGCTCGGCGGGATCCTCGTCGGCGACGCGAGCGCGTACAACCTGCTGCGCCCGCTCGTCGGCAGCCCGCTGCCCGCCGACCCGGCGGCGATGCTCGCTCCGGAGGGTGCATCCGGTTCGGTCGGTGTCGACGCGCTGCCCGACGAGGCCGGGATCTGCTCGTGCAACAACGTGACCAAGGGCGCGATCACCGAGGCCATCCGCACGCAGGGCTGCGACAGCGTCGCCGCGATCAAGGGCTGCACGCGGGCGGGCACGACGTGTGGTTCGTGCGTGCCGATGCTGTCGAAGCTGCTCGACGCGTGCGGGGTCGTGCAGTCGAAGGCGGTGTGCGAGCACTTCACGCACTCGCGCCGGGAGCTGTTCGAGATCATCAAGGCCACCCGCATCACCACGTTCGGCGAGCTGATCGCCAAGCACGGCACGGGCACCGGTTGCGCGATCTGCAAGCCCGCGGTCGCCTCGATCCTCGCCACGATCGGCACCACGGAGCGCGACGGCGTGCACGTCCTCGACGGCGAGCTGGCGAGCCTGCAGGACACCAACGACCACTTCCTCGCCAACATGCAGCGCAACGGCACGTACTCGGTGGTGCCGCGCATCGCGGGTGGCGAGATCACCCCGGCGAAGCTCAAGGTGATCGCCGAGGTCGCCGAGGAGTTCGGGCTGTACACCAAGATCACCGGTGGACAGCGGATCGACATGTTCGGCGCCACCGTCGACCAGCTGCCGCACATCTGGAAGCGGCTGGTGGACGCGGGGATGGAGTCCGGGCACGCGTACGGCAAGTCGCTGCGCACGGTGAAGTCCTGCGTCGGCTCGACGTGGTGCCGCTACGGCGTGCAGGACAGCGTGGGCATGGCGGTGGAACTGGAGCTGCGCTACCGCGGCCTGCGGTCACCGCACAAGCTCAAGGCCGGCGTCTCGGGTTGTGCCCGTGAGTGCGCCGAAGCGCGGGGAAAGGACTTCGGCGTGATCGCGACGGAGAAGGGCTGGAACCTCTACGTCGGCGGGAACGGCGGCACCTTCCCTCGGCACGCCGAACTGCTGGTGTCCGATGTGGACTCGGAGTCGCTCATCCGGTACATCGACCGGTTCATCATGTTCTACGTGCGCACCGCCGACCGGCTGCAGCGGACCGCGCCGTGGATCGAGGAGATGGAAGGCGGCCTGGACCACCTGCGCGAGGTGATCGTGGACGACAAGCTGGGTATCTGCGAGGAGCTCGACGCGGCGATGGCCAAGCACGTGGAGAACTACGCCGACGAGTGGCGCGGTGTGCTGGAGGACCCGGAGAAGCTCGCGCGTTTCACGTCCTTCGTGAACGCGCCCGGCGCGCCTGATCCGACGATCTCGTTCAGCGCGGAGCGGGAGCAGAAGGTTCCCGTGCTGCTGGGTGTACCGGAGGTGGTGTCCCGATGACCACGATGCAGACGCGGACGGTCGTGGTGTGCGAGCTGGCGCGGCTGATCCCCGGCCGCGGGGTCGCGGCCCTGCTGCCGGACGGCAGGCAGGTGGCGATCTTCCTGACCGCGAGCGGCGACCTCTATGGACTGTCCAATATAGACCCGTTCGCACGTGCGGCAGTGCTCTCGCGAGGGTTGGTCGGCGACGTGGGCGGTGCACCGTTCGTGGCCTCGCCCCTGCTCAAGCAGCGGTTCGACCTGCGCACCGGGGTGTGCCTCGACGACGAGTCGGTGGCCATCCGCACGTACGAGGTGCACGTCGCCGACGGGGTGGTGCACGTCAATCCATGACCCAGATCCCGCCGCTCGCCGGGTTCGCGGTGGGCATCACCGCCGCCCGGCGCGCCGACGAGCTCGGCGCCCTGCTGGTGCGCAAGGGCGCGACGGTGCGGTACGGCCCGGCGCTCCGGATCGTGCCGTTGGCAGACGACACCGAGCTGTACGCGGCGACCACCGGCTTGCTGGAGGAGCCGGTGGACGTCGTCGTCGCGACCACCGGCATCGGCTTCCGGGGCTGGATCGAAGCGGCGGAGGGCTGGGGACTGGGCGAGGAACTGCTGCAACGGCTGGACAAGGCGACGCTGCTCGCCCGTGGACCGAAGGCGCGCGGGGCGATCCGCGCGGCGGGACTGTCCGAACAGTACTCACCCGCGTCGGAGAGTAACGCGGAGTTGTTGCAGCACCTGCTCGACTCGGGGGTTGCGGGGCAGCGGGTCGCGGTGCAGCTGCACGGCGAGCCGCTGCCGTACTTCGTGGACTCGCTGCGGGCGGCCGGGGCCGAGGTGATCGAGGTACCCGTGTACCGCTGGGTGGGGCCCGCCGACCCGGGCCCGCTGGACCGGTTGCTGGACGCGGTGCTCGACGGCGGGATAGACGCGATGCCGTTCACGAGCGCACCGGCGGCGGCGAGCATGCTGGCGGTGGCCAAGCGCACCGGGCGGCACGCGGCGCTGGTCGACGCGCTCACGCACCGGGTGCTGGTCGCGTGCGTCGGGCCGATCACGGCAGCTCCGCTGGCGGCGCTGGGCATTCCGACGGTGCAGCCGGACCGGGCGCGGATCGGCGCGCTGGCGAGGACGGTGGGGCAGGCGTTGACGGACCGCTCGCCGCGGTTGTGCGCGGCGGGACGGCAGATCGAGCTGCGTGGGCAGGCGGCCATTGTGGACGGTCAGCTGTGTGAGATCCCGCCCGCGCCCATGGCGGTGCTGCGGGCGCTGGCACGGGAGCCCGGGCGAGTGGTGTCGCGGCGGGAGCTGACGGCGGCGTTGCCCGGCGGCGGGGAGGAACACGCGGTGGAGACGGCGATTGGCCGGTTGCGCACGGCGCTCGGGGAGGGGCGGCTCGTGCAGACCGTCGTGAAGCGGGGCTACCGGCTGGCGGTGGCGCGATGATCGTGCTGGCGGCGCACGGCACGCGTGACCCGGCGGGCCCGCGGGTCATCACCCGGCTCGCGGCGCGGGTGCAGGCCGAGGTAGGGGTACCGGTTCGCGTGGCGTACGCGGACGTCCGGCAGCCGGACTTGACCTCGGTGTTGCGCTCGGTGCGCGGCCCGGCGGTGGTCGTGCCCGCGTTCCTGGCTTCCGGATATCACGTGCGCGTGGACATCCCGGCGCAGATCGAGGCGAGCGGGCACCGGAACGTCGTGCTGACGGAGGCGTTCGGCCCGGCGCCGGAGCTGGTCGGCGCGTTGCGGGAACGGCTGGTGGCGGCGGGATACCGTCGTGGCGACGCGGTGGTGCTGGCGGCGGCGGGTTCGAGTGACCGGCGGGCGTTGGCGGAGGTTCGTACCGTGGCGGACGCTCTGGGGTCTGTTTTGGACAGTCCCGTGCGGATCGGTTACGCGGCGACGGCGAGTCCTTCGGTGGCGGAGGCGGTGGCGTCGTACGGGAAGCGGCGGGTGGCGGTGGCGTCGTGGCTGCTGGCGCCGGGGTTGTTCCAGCGCCGGCTGGACGAGGCGGGGGCCGACGTGGTGGCCGCGCCGCTGGGGGTCCACGCGGGAGTGGTGGAGCTGGTGGTGCGGCGGTACCGGCAGGCAGTCCGGGGCGCGCTCGCCGCCTGACTCACAGCTCACTCGTAGGTTCCGCACACGGGTTTCCCAGGCGCGGCGACGAAGGTCGATCTCGTCAGCAACCGGACTTCCGCGAAGAGAGAACCCGATGACGTACGACCCCGCGCAGCGTGCCTCCCGCGAGGGCCAGGCGCAGACGGAGAGCTTCGCCACCCCCAGCGGGCCGGCCCAGTACGGACCGGCCGGACAGGGTGGGGCGGCCACGGCTACCGCAGCCCCCACGGCGCCGCCCGCCCCACCCGCCTCCTCCACCGGTACCGACGCGACCACCGCCGTCGTCGTGTCGGAACCGGCCTGGCCCGACAAGGAGCGCCCGGTGCGGCGCGTGCCGAGCACCAGGATGACCGGGGAAGCCGGTGATCGAGGTGGAGTGGGCGAGGGATGGCCTGGCTCGGCGTCGGCCGAGGCAGCTTCCGCAACCTCCGGGACCACCACCCCGCCCGCGGGATGGCCGGGCGGAAGTGCCGTTCCGCCCGGTACTCCCACCCCGCCTGCCCCGCCCGGCGTTCCGGGTGTGCCCCCCGCCAAGAAGCCGGCGAACAAGTTGTCCGTCGGGCTCGCGAGCATCCTCGCGGCCGCGGCGCTCGTCGTCGGCGGCAGCGTCGGGTTCGTCATTGGGCATTCGACCGGGTCCGGCTCCGGCACGCCGTCGAGCCAGTTCGGCCCCGGCGGTGCCGGTGGCTACGGTCCCGGCGGCGGCATGGGCGGGTTCCCCGGTCAGCAGCAGGACCAGTCCGGCACCGCCGACCAGGGGCAGGGCCAAACCACCTGAGTTCTCCCGGAGGTTCCGATGGGACTGTTCACCCTCCTCTTCGTGGCGGTGATCGCCGGCTGCCTGTTCATGGCGTTCCGGCGTCCGCAGCGGGAGGCACCGTCCGACGCCCAAGCCGAGGCGCGCCGCTGGATCGACCGGCTCGCGGCGGGCATCACCAACCTCGACGCCACCGGCAACGCCGCCGCGACGCAGGCACTCGGCGACGCGGCCGAGCGGCACAACGCGGCTTCGGTCGAGCTGGCGCAGGCCCGCACGCCGATGCAGTACCACCTGGCCGGGCAGACCGCGGTCGAGGGCCTGCACTACATCCGCGCGGCGAGGACCGCACTGGGCCTCGACCCGGGTCCGGCGCTGCCCCAGCAGGCGACGGGCAGCATCGACACCCGGCGGCAGGTGACGGTGGGTGGGCAGGAGTACGTCGCCTCGCCCCGCCCGGGCGACGCGACGCCGTACTACTACCCGGGCGGCACCGTCGGCGGCCGCGCGGTCCCCGCGGGCTGGTACAGCACCCCGTGGTGGAAGACAGCGCTGGTCGCGGGCGCGGCGGGCATGGGCGGGGCACTGCTGATGGACACCCTCCTCGGCGGGTTCGGCGGACACCACCACGACTTCTTCGGTGGCGGCCCCGGTTTCGGAGACTTCGGTGGGCCAGGAGGCCCCTTCTGAGCCCATCCACCGGAGGCTGACCGTCCGAGCACGAGCACTCGGGCGGTCAGTCCATCATGGACGGACCCCACCGCCGGGACTTCGGCAGTGGCTTGGGATACCCAGCCCGGCTGGTGTGCAGTCCCAACGCCACCAACGACTCCGCCAAGCGCACCGCGGCGGCGACCCCGTCGATCACCGGAATGCCCAGCTCCGCGCTGATCCGCCGGTCCAACCCGGTCATCCCCGCGCATCCGAGCACCAGCACCTCCGCCCCGCGGTCGCGCACCCGCCGAGCCGTCGTCACCAGTGCCGACGCCGTGCGCACCTCGTCCGCCAGCTCCAGCACCCCCAACCCCGAGCCGACGACACCCACGCAGTGCGCGGCGACCCCGGCCCCGTGCAAGCTCTCCTCGATCAACCCGCACGTTCGGTCCAAAGTGGTCACCACCCCGTAGCGACGGCCCAGCAGACACGCCAGGTGCGCGGCCGCCTCGGTGATGTCCACGACCGGCACGTCCAGCAGCTCCCGCGCGCCCTCGCGGCCGTGCTCACCGAACCCCGCGAGCACGACCGCGTCGAACGTTTCCTCCGTGGTGCGCAACAGGTCCAGCACTGCGGCGGCCGACAGGAAGCTGTCCAGCCAGCCCTCCGCCGACTCCGGCCCCCACGACGGCGTCAACGCGACGATCTCGGTTCCGGGGCTTGCCGCAGCACGGGCGCCTGCCTCGATCTCCTTCGTCATCGCCTCGGTGGTGTTGCAGTTCGTCACCAGGATCCTGGTCACCTCCGCGCCACCGCCCAGTACGCGAGCGCGGACACGGCAGTGCCGATGAACCACGAGTACGGCGCCGCCGGCTCGAACACCGGCACCAGCGCGATCACGGCGGTCAGCGCGGCCGTCGGCACGAACACGCCGAGCGCACGCGGGTTGACACCACGACGGTAGTGGTACGGCGAGCCGGGCGCGGGGTCGAACAACGCCGTGACGTCCACCTTCCCGCGCCGGACCAGGTAATAGTCCACGATCATGATCCCGAACAGCGGCCCGAGGAACGCGCCCAGGCCGCCGAGGAAGTAGTTCACCACCGCGGGCGAGGAGTACAGCTTCCACGGCAGCACGCACAGCGCGAACACCGCGCTGATCATCCCGCCGGTCCTGAAGTTGATCCGCTTCGGCCAGATGTTGGCCAGGTCGTACGCGGGGGAGACGAAGTTCGCGACGATGTTGACGCCCATCGTGGCCACCGCGAACGTCAGCGCGCCGACGATCAGCACCGGCGTGTTGTGCACCTTCGCCAGCAGTTCCGCCGGGTCCGTGATCGCCTCGCCGAACACCTTGAGGCTGCCCGCGGTGACGATCACCGACAGCAGCGCGAACGCCGTGGAGTTGATCGGCAGGCCCCAGAAGTTGCCGCGCCGCACCGTTTTCTGGTCCGGGGTGAACCGGGAGAAGTCGCAGAAGTTCAGCATGAGCGTGCCGTAGGTGGCGAGGATGAGCCCGGCCGCGCCGAACCACTGGCGCACCTGCTCACCGCCGGAAAGCGCTTTCGGGCTCTCGGTGAACGAGATGCTCCAGTGCCCGGCGGCGAGGATCCACACCGCGAGCGCGATCATCACCACCCAGATCGCGGGCCCGCACCAGTCCTGGAACTTCCGCACCGACTCCATGCCTCGGGTCAGGATCAGCGCCTGGACCGCCCACAGCGCCACGAAACAGATCCAGCCCAGCGCGTGCAGGCCGAGGAAACCGTGCTCGGTCCACGACTTCAGGCCCGGGTCGATGGCGAGCACCAGCACCGTGATCGCGACCGACGCGAGGTAGGTCTGGATGCCGTACCAGAAGATCGCGATCACCGCGCGGATCAGGGCCGGCAGGTTCGCGCCCGCCGTGCCGAAGCTGATCCGGGCCACCACGGGGAACGGCACGCCCGTCCGCTGCCCGACGCGGCCCATCAGGTTCATGCCGACGTAGATGATCACGAACCCGAACAGCAGCGCGGTGAACACCTGCCACGCGGACAGGCCGAGCACGAACAGGCCAGCCGCGAACGTGTAGTTGCCGAGGTTGTGCACGTCCGACATCCACAGCGCGAAGATGTCGTAGACCTTCCACTTCCGCTCACGGGCGGGCGCGAGGTCGTCGTTGTACAGGCGGGAGTCTGGTGGGGTCTGAGTCGCGGTCTCGACGGCGGTCACGGACGCCTCCGGAGGTTTGGGATACCAAACTTGGTGTTCCCAAGGTCGTACACTGGCGGCCGGAGGTCAAGGGAGAGGCGGGTTGCATTCGTGTTAAACCAGAAACCCCTGGCCGTCGTGCGGCAGCGGGTGGTGGACGAGCTGCGTGGCCGGATCCTCTCGGGCCGGCTCAAGCCGGGCGACCGGCTCGTCGAGCGGGAGCTGGCCGAGGACCTGGGGGTGTCGCGGCTGCCGGTGCGGGAGGCGATCCGCGCGCTGGAGTCGGAGGGGTTCC
This sequence comes from Amycolatopsis bartoniae, assembly GCF_014191255.1. Taxonomy (GTDB): domain Bacteria; phylum Actinomycetota; class Actinomycetes; order Mycobacteriales; family Pseudonocardiaceae; genus Amycolatopsis_E; species Amycolatopsis_E bartoniae. Next base: position 220,110 of record NZ_JACHWH010000008.1, on the reverse strand, counting down.
TGGAAACCCCGTCGCCGCGTCGGGTCGTGGTGCGTCAACTGTCCAGAGTGGACGTCGAAGAGCTGTTCGACGTGCGGGAGGCGCTGGAGGTGCTCGCGTGCGGGCTGGCGGCGGAGCGCGCGGGGAAGGCGGGGCTGGCACGGCTGGAGGCAACGCTGCGGGAGGCCGCGCGCGCCACGGAGAGCGGTAAGGGCAGCCGGATCACGGCGGCGAACAACCGGTTCCACGACGAGATACTGGCGGTCGCCGGGCACCGGTTGCTGTCGACGCTGATGCAGTCGCTGGAGGGGCGGCTGGCGTGGCTGACCGGGCAGAACGAGCACTGGGACGACCTGCTGGCCGAACACCGGCGGCTGTACGAGGCGATCGCGTCCGGGGATCCGGAGCGCGCACGGGCCTGCGCGCTGGAACACGTGCGGGTCAACCGCGAGGTGACGTTGTCGTTGCTCTTTCCGGCGGAATGACGGCGCTTGCCACCTAAGCCCAAACCATCCGCAGGTCCCCGAACCCCCGCACCCGCGCCACCCGTTCGGCCTCCTCCTCGGCGGCCTTGCGTGCCGCCGGGGGAAGGGGCGCGAACGGCGTGATCGTGAAGTCCAAGCGCTTCCGCCCGCTTCCCTTGCTGCGCCACGTTCCCGCCACCTCGCCGTCCACCAGCAGCGCGCCCGGATTGCCGAGGATCTTCCACACCTCCTTCTGCCGCGCCTTGTCCGGCACCAGCGTCGCCCGGTCGCGCGCCTGCAGGAACGGGTCCCACGGCGGCAGCAACCGCACCACGGCGGGCTCCGGCGGGTTCGCCAGCAGGTCGGCCTCCGCCGCCGGAACGTACGTTTTCCGGCCCGCGTAACGGACTTCCACCAGGTCCGCGGGCCACATCTTCTTCGCCAGCGTCGCCGTCGTGCCGATGAAGCCCGCTGCTTCGCCAGGGCCGGCCGGTCCGTGCAGGCGCAGGTAGTTCCGCACCACCGACGCGGCCGCCGCGACGTCCGGCGCCGTCGGCAACCGGCCCTTGAACGGCGCGAGCACCGCCGGGAACTCGCCCGCCACCAAGCAGGCGCCGCCGTGGATCGCGGCCAGCCGGAGGACCTGTTCGAGGATGTGCGTGGCCTGGCAACCGCGGCACCAGTACGACAACCCGGGCGGCACGAGCTTCGTGACCTCCGTGCTCACCGCGCCCTTGCTCATCGGCTTCCGGACGACCTTCCGGACCGCCCGCGCCGCCGCGAACAGGCCCTCCGTCGCGCCCATCCCGGCGGCCTCGACCTGCCGCCGCTGCCAGCCCATCCGCGCCATCGCATCCGCCTCCTCCAGCGGCACGAGCGCCGCCACGACGGACGGCAGCTCGTCGGCGCGGTGGAAGTGCGGGGCGCCCCGGTGGGTCCAGGCGAGCACGAAACGCGGGTCGTCCACAAAGGACTCCTCGCGCACCGGGCCGTCCAGCCGGGCGGCCAGCGAGATCGCCGCCGTGTCACGCTGCGTGCTCTGCAGCCCGAGGTCGAAGACCGCGAGCCGGGCCGCGTCGGATTCCGTGCGGTGCAGGCCCTGCGCCGCCACCCGGTACGCGAGGACCTGCTCGCGGTCCACTTCGAAAGTCACAGTCGGTAGTCCAGGGTGTACGACATGGTCTCGCTCGCTCCCTCGATCGTTCCGGAGCCGCTCAGCCCGGCCAGCTCACCGGTGCCCGAACCCGGGACGACGGTGAACGTGCCGCGCACTCCGTCCGCTCCGTAACCTACCTCGTGCCGGACGACGAAACTGCCCTTCCGGCCGTCGACGCTGCCGGTGATCCGCTCGAAGCCGAGCCCGGGCCCCTCGCCCGGGTAGTACAGCAGGTAGTCGCACACCGACGTGCCCTCGATGCGGCCGCGGTAGGAGAAGGTGCAGTGCGCGTGGGCGAAGCGCGGGCCGTCCTCGGGCCCGTCGACAACGGCTTCGTCCCAGCTCTTCATGGTGAACGTGTCGGTCATGCGCACAGCTTCGCGCACATACCTGCCATCTTCTGTCAGGTTTTCGGCGACAATGGGGAACATGCGGGCGAGCAGGTTGCTGTCGGTGTTGCTGCTGTTGCAGAACCGGGGCCGGATGACGGCCGACGAGCTGGCAGCGGAGCTGGAGGTGTCGGTGCGCACGGTGTACCGCGACATCGAGGCGCTCTCGGCCGCGGGCGTGCCGGTGTACGCGGATCGCGGCCGCGCGGGCGGGTACCAGCTGGTCGGCGGCTACCGGACGCGCCTGACCGGGCTCACCGAGGAGGAGGCGCAATCGCTTTCGCTCGCCGGACTGCCCGTGGCGGCGGCGGAACTGGGGCTCGGCACGGTGCTCGCCGCTGCGCAGCTGAAGCTCTACGCGGCGCTGCCGGAGGAACTGCGCGACCGCGCCGGGCAAGTCGCCGAGCGCTTCCTGCTCGACGTGCCCGGCTGGTTCCGGGGCGTCGAGAGCCTGCCACACCTCGCGGAGATCGCGCGGGCGGTGTGGGAGTGCCGCCTGTTCACGACGCGTTACCGGCGGTGGGACGGCAGCGAGGTCGACCGCGTGCTGGAACCGCTGGGGCTGGTGCTGAAGGCGGGCAACTGGTACCTCGCCGCGCGGGCCGGCAACGGCGTGCGGACGTACCGGGTGTCACGGATCTCCGCGCCGGAGTTGGGGGAACGGTTCGAGCGACCGTCCGATTTCGACCTCGCGGCGTACTGGCGGGAGTGGTCGGAGAGCTTTGAAAGGCGGTTGTATCCCCGGATCGCCGTGGTGCGTCTGTCGCGACTGGGCCGGGACCTCGTACCTTTCTACTTGGGAGTGGTCGGCGCCCGCGCTCTGCGGGAATGCCGGAACGAGCCGGACGAGGACGGGTGGTTGCGAGTGGAGTTACCGGTGGAACCGGGCGCTCCGGCGCTCGGCGAGCTGTTGCGGTTCGGGCCTGAGCTGCAGGTGCTGGAGCCGCCCGAGTTGCGGGCCGAGGTGGCGGCCGCGGTCGCGAAGATGGGGGCGAGCTATGGGTGACCTCACCGGCGTGACGATCGGCGTGACCGCGGAGCGGCGTGCGGACGAGTTCATCACGGCGCTGGAACGGCACGGCGCCACGGTCCGGCACGCGCCGACGATCCACATCGTCCCGTTGCCCGACGACGACCACCTCCGCGCGGCGACGGACGAAGTGCTCGCCGGAGTCGACGTGCTGGCGGTGACGACAGGCGCCGGTTTCCGCGGCTGGCTCGACGCGGCCGACGGCTGGGGCGTGTCGGACAGGCTGCTCGACGTGCTGCGGGAGGCGCGGATCTTCACGCGCGGCCCCAAGGGCAAGGGCGCGGTGCGCGGGCGCGGGCTGACAGAGGAGTGGTCGGCGCCGGAGGAGAGCAACCGGCAGCTGTTCGCGCACCTGCTCTCGGCGGGGGTGGCGGGCAGGCGGGTGGCGGTGCAGCTGCACGGGTCGGTGCTGCCGGAGACGCAGCGGCTGGTGGAGGCGGGTGCGCGGGTGATCGAGGTGCAGCCGTACCGGTGGGAGTGGCCCGCGGACCTGGACCCGGCGCAGCGGTTGCTCGACGGGGTGCTGTCGGGGCGGGTGCAGGCACTGGCGTTCACGAGCGCCCCGGCGACGGCGAACCTGCTGAGCCTCGCGCGGGAGCGCGGCGCGTACGAGGAGCTGCTGGCGGCGCTGCGGGGTGACGTGGTGTGCGCCTGCGTCGGCCCGGTCACGGCGGCGCCGCTCACCGAGGCGGGAGTGCCGACGCTGCAACCGGAACGGCAGCGGCTCGGCGCGCTGGTGAAGCTGCTGGTGGCGGAGCTGGGGGCGTGACGGGGCCCGTCAGACCAGGTTGTCGTGGGTGATGCCTCGGCGCCAGTAGCCCGTGAAGGTGATCGCGCTCTTCGGGAAGCCCCGGTCGCCCACCAGGTGGCGCCGGGCGAACTTCACCATGCCCGCCTCGCCCGAGATCCAGCCGTACGGGGTGCCGCCGGGGAGGGCGGCCAGGCGGACCGCGTTCAGCAGCCGCTCGCCGTGGGGGCGGGACTGCCGGTGCACCCAGTGCACCTGCACGTCACCCAGGGTGGTGAAGCGCTGCTGCTCCGCGGGGTCGTCCACCTCGATGTACACCCGCGCGACCGTGCCCGGCGCGAGCCGCTCCAGGATGGCGCCGATCGCGGGCACCGCGGTTTCGTCGCCGATCAGCAGCTGCCAGTCCGTGCCCGCCGGAACAGTGTGCAACCCGCCCGTACCGAACAACGCGATCGTGTCCCCCGGCTGCGCGCCCAGCGCCCACCGGCTCGCCGGACCGGTGTCGCCGTGCAGCACGAAGTCGATGTCGATCTCCGCACCGCGATGAGCGCGCACCGTGTACGTGCGCATCGGCGGCCGTACGTCGTCCGGCATCGCCAGGTACGACTGGTACCACGAGTCGCGCGCCAGCTCCGGCAGCACCGGGCGCTCCTGCCCCGGGCGCGGGAAGAACAGCTTGACGTACGCGTCGGGGCAGGCCACCGTCAGCCGCCTCAGCTCGTCACCCGCGAGGCTGATCCGGGCCATGTGGGGCGTGAGCCGGCGCACCTGCGTCACCTGAGCCAGGGAGAAGACCACAAAGGGAAGGCTAACCTAAGACTGCCGACCCGGAAAGAGTAGTCCGAGTCACACCCGCCAGCGGTACGTCCGCAGGTCCACCCGCTGCCCGTCCGCGAGCACACCCTCCGCGCGCAACAGCTCCAGCTGCCGGTGCACCAGGTGCGGCGCGGGCGTGCCGTTCGCACGCAGGATCCGGTGCCACGGCAGGTCGTGCCCGTCCTCGCGGAGCACGCGACCGACCAGCCGGGGCGTGGACGCACCCGCGATGGCCGCGATGTCGCCGTACGTGGCGACCCGGCCGGGCGGCACCGAAGCGATCACATCCCGCACCCGCTCGTGCAGCTGTTCGTCCACTCGTCAAAAGTACGCGCGTGCCGGTGCACGGGTACGTCATCCCGGCATGATTTCCTGACAGGCATGAACGCGCGCGGGACGGCGGTCCGGCGGGCGCGGCTGGTCCGCCGTCCCGCCGAACCGCTGCACCCGCACTCGTGGGAGCCGGCCGCTCGCGCGGTCATCGAACGGCCCCGTGGCTTCGTCCGGGTCCTCGGCGGTCCGGGTACGGGCAAGACGTCGCTGCTGGCCACGGCCGTCGCCGCCCGGATCGACGCCGGGACCGACCCCGAGAGCCTGCTGGTGCTCACCACCTCCCGCCGGGCCGCCGACGCGCTGCGCGCCGACATCACGCGCCGCAGCACGTCCGGGGCCGACGGCCGCACCATCCGTGAGCCCATCGTCCGCACGGTGCACTCGTACGCGTTCGCCCTGCTGCGCCTGCAGGCCAACGCCCTCGGCGACCCGCCGCCCCGGCTGTTGTCGAGCCCGGAACAGGACGTGGTGGTCCGTGAACTGCTCGCCGGCGACCTGGCGCAGGGCGCGCCCGACTGGCCGGAGCAGCTGCGTCCGGCGCTGGCCGTGCCCGGGTTCGCCGAGGAGCTGCGCGACCTGCTCCTGCGTGCCGCCGAGCGCGGGCTGGGGCCGGAGGACCTGGTGAAGCTGGGCCGGCGCACCGACCGCCCGCAGTGGGTCGCCGCGGGCGTGTTCTGGCGCCAGTACGAGGAGGTCACCATCCTCTCCAGCGCCGGTGGCGCGCCCGCGCTCGACGCCGCGGAGCTGGTGGCCAGCGCGCTGGTGGAGATGGAGGGCGACCCCGACCTGCTCGCCCGCGAGCAGGCGCGGATCCGGCACGTGTTCGTCGACGACGCCCAGCACCTGGACCACCTGCAGTTCCGGCTCATCCGCCTGCTCGGTTCCGCCGCCGAAGACTTCGTCGTCGCCGGTGACCCGGACCAGGCCGTGTTCTCCTTCCGCGGCGCGGATCCGGCGTTGCTGACCGACGCCGACGACGGCGGCCGCACGATCACGCTGACCCGCGCGCACCGCCTGACCCCCGAGGTGCACGCCGCCGTCGCGCGCCTCGCCCACACCTTGCCGGGCACCAACTCCCACCGCTATCCCACACCGGGCGACGGCGAGGGCGCGGTGAAGGTCCGGCTGCTGCCCACGCCGTCGGCCGAGGCGAGCTGGGTCGCCGACCAACTGCGCCGCGCGCACCTCAACGACGGCGTGCCGTGGTCGGAGATGGCGGTGCTGGTGCGTTCGCCGGGCCGCTCGTTCCCCGTGCTGCAGCGGGCTTTGCGGGCCGCGGGCGTGCCGATCGCGTCGGCCGCCGAGGAGCTGCCACTGGCCAAGCAGCCCGCGGTGCGGCCGCTGCTGGCGATCCTGCGCATCGCCGTGGACCCCGCCGTGCTCGACGTCGACCTCGCCGAGATGCTGCTGTCGTCCTCGCTCGGCGGGGCCGACCCGCTGGCGCTGCGGCGGATGCGCCGCGGTCTGCGGCGCCTCGAACTCGCCGCGGGCGGTGAGCGCTCCAGTGACGAGCTGCTGCTGGAAGTGTTGCTGGACAACGACAAGCTCGCCGGACTGGCGGCCGCGGAGGCCGCGCCGATCCAGCGCGTCGGCGCACTACTGCAGGTGACCGCGAACGCCGTCCGCCGGGGCGCGCCCGTCGAGCAGGTGCTGTGGGAGCTGTGGAAGGAGAGCGGGCTGCAGAACCGGCTGCTGCGGCAGTCGGCGCGGGGCGGCTCGCTCGGTTCGCAGGCCGACCGCGACCTCGACGCCATCGTCGCGTTGTTCCACGCCGCCGGGCGCTACGCCGACCGGCTGCCCAAGGCGAGCGTGGCGGCCTTCGCGGAGTACCTGTCTTCGCAGAACATCGCGGGCGACAGCCTGGCGCCCGTCGCGGCGCGGGGCGAGGGCGTGTCCCTGCTGACCGCGCACGGTGCCGCCGGTCGCGAATGGACGGTGGTCGCGGTCGCCGGGGTGCAGGAAGGCAGCTGGCCGGACCTGCGGCTGCGGGGCTCCCTGCTGGGCGTGGAACGTCTGGTGGACCTGCTGTCCGGTGTGGACAGTGACGGCGTCTCGGCCACGGCACCCATCCTGGCGGAGGAGCGACGGCTGTTCTACGTCGCCGCCAGCCGCGCGCGGCGGACGCTGCTGGTGAGCGCGGTGGCGGGGGAGGACGAGCAGCCGTCGCGGTTCCTCGACGACATCGAGCCCAACAACTCCGACGAGTCCGACTCGCGCATGAAGCCGCCGGGCCGCTCCCTCGTGCTGGCCGAGCTGGTCGGCGAGCTGCGGCGCGCGGTGTGCGACGAGAAGACCGAGCCCGAGCGCCGCGAACGAGCCGCGCGCCAGCTCGCGCGACTCGCGGAGGCCGGAGTTCCCGGCGCCCATCCCGGCTCCTGGTACGGCACCGGCGAGGTGTCGTCGGAGGACCCGTTGTACGGCACGGGCGACGTCGTGCGCATCTCGCCGTCGACAGTGGACACGCTGGTGAAGTGTCCCCTGCGCTGGCTGATCGAGCGGCACGGCGGCAGCGACCCGGCGCAGCTCGCCGCGATCACGGGCACCCTCGTGCACGGCCTGGCGCAGGCGGCCGCGGACGGCCTCGACGACCAGGGCCTGCGGCAGGCGCTCGACGAAGCCTGGGCGAAGGTCGACGCCGGCGCCCCCTGGTTCTCCCGGCGTGAGCGCAACCGCGTCGAGCAGATGGTGCGCAACTTCCTGGCGTGGCTGGAGAACAGCCGCCAGGAGCTGGTGCAGCTGGGCGTGGAGCAGGACATCGAGGTCGAGCTGCCGGTGGGTAACGACGGGCTGCTCGTGCGGCTGCGCGGGCGCGTCGACCGGCTGGAGTCCGACAAGGACGATCGCCCGGTGATCATCGACCTCAAGACGGGCAAGACGCCGGTCAGCGCGGGCGACGCCGAGCTGCACCCGCAGCTGGCCGCGTACCAGCTTTCGGTGCTGCTGGGCGCTTTCGGCGAGGGCAAGCAGCCCGGCGGCGCCCGGCTGGTGTACCTCGCGAAGTCACACAACAAGACCGGTGCCACGCAGCGGGAACAGCCGCCACTGGACGACGACAGCGGCAAGCGGTGGCTGGAGCTGGTCCGCGAGGTCGCGCAGTCCGCGACCGGGCCGGAGTACCAGGCGAACGAGAACGTCGACTGCGATCGCTGTCCCGCCAAGGGATCCTGCCCGCTGCGGCCGGAGGGGCGGCAGGTGACCGGCGGATGACGCGCGTCAGCCCGGCCGAGCTGGCCGCCGCGCTCGGACTCCACCCGCCCACGCCCGAACAGGCAGCCGTGATCGCGGCGCCCGTCGAGCCCGCCCTCGTCGTCGCGGGCGCCGGGGCGGGCAAGACCGAGACCATGGCCGCCCGCGTCGTGTGGCTCGTCGCCAACGGGGTCGTGACGCCGGAACGCGTGCTGGGCCTGACGTTCACCCGCAAGGCCGCGCGGCAGCTCGCCGAACGTGTCCGGGCGCGGCTGCGCCGCCTCGCCGGTTCGGGCCTGCTGGACCGCGTCGACCCCGGCGGCGGGCTGCGCACCGCGGTGGCCGCGGGCGAGCCGACCGTGCTGACGTACCACGCGTACGCCGGGCGGCTGCTGTCCGAGCACGGGCTGCGCCTACCGGTCCAGCCCGGCGTGCGGTTGCTGTCGGAGACGTCGTCGTGGCAGCTCGCGCACCGCGTGGTGTCCACTTGGGACGGTGACCTCGACACCGACCGGGTGCCCGCCTCGGTGACGGCGCAGCTGCTGGCGCTCGCGGGGGAGCTGGGCGAGCACCTGGTGACCGAACAGCAGCTCGCCGACTACAGCAAGTGGTTGTGCGACCTCATCGAGACGGCCCCACGGGCGAAGGGACAGCGGGCCGCGCTGCCCAAGGCGCTGGGCGAAATCGCCGCCGCACAACGGTTCCGGCTGTCGCTGATCCCGCTCATCGAGAGCTACCACCGGCGCAAGCGGGCCGAGGGCGCGCTCGACTTCGCCGACCAGATGTCGCTGGCGGCGCAGCTGGCGAGCGACCACGCCGAGGTCGCGGGCGGTGAACGTGACCGGTACGGCGCGGTGCTGCTCGACGAGTACCAGGACACCGGGCACGCCCAGCGCATCCTGCTGCGCTCGCTGTTCGGCGGTGTCGAAAACCTGCCGCTGCCGGTGACCGCGGTCGGCGACCCGGCACAGGCCATCTACGGCTGGCGCGGGGCGAGCGCGGCGAACCTGCCCCGGTTCACCACCGACTTCCCGCGCCGCGACGGCGATCGCCTCGCCCCGGCGCGGGAGTACGGCCTGCTCACGAGCTTCCGCAACCCGCCAGAGGTGCTGACGCTGGCCAACGGGATGGCCGAACCGCTGCGGGCGCGCGGCCTGGGCGTGGCACGCCTGCGTGCGCGGGACGGCGCCGGCCCGGCGGACATCGAATACGCGCTGCTGCGCGACATCCGCGCCGAACGCGAGTGGGTCGCCGACGCGCTCGCCCGCCGCTGGTTCGCGCACCTCGACGCGAACGGCTCACCGCCGACGGCCGCCGTGCTCGTGCGCCGTCGCGCCGACATGGCGCCGATCGCGGCGGAACTGCGGGCACGCGACCTGCCGGTGGAGGTCGTCGGTCTCGGTGGGCTGCTCGACGAGCCCGAGGTCGCCGACCTCGTCGCCACTCTGCGGGTGCTGGCCGACCCGCTCGCGGGCACCGCGGCCGCCCGGCTGCTGACCGGAGCACGCTGGCGCCTCTCGGCGTCCGACCTCGCCGCGTTGTGGCGGCGTGCCAACGAGATCGCCGCGCCGCCGCCGACCGCGGAGTCCACTGTGGATGAGCTGTTCGTGGAACGCGCCGAGCAGACGGGCCTCGTGGATGCGCTGGACGACCCGGGCGACCCGGCGCGGTACTCCGCCGACGGTTACGAGCGGATCCGCAGGATCGCCGCCGAACTGTCCGGTTTGCGTCGGCGCTTGGACCAGTCCCTGCCCGAGCTGGTCGCGGACGTGGAACGGACGATGCTGCTCGACGTCGAGTCGCTGGCCCGGCCGGGCGGCGCGGGGCGGGCACACCTCGACGCGTTCGCGGACGTGGTGGCGGACTTCGCCGAGACGTCACCGGACGCCACGCTGATGTCCTTTGTGGACTATCTGCTGACCGCCGCGCACGCCGAGGACGGGCTGACCCCGGGTGAGGTCGAGGTGCTGCCGGACCGCGTGCAGGTGCTCACCGCGCACGCGGCGAAGGGGCTGGAGTGGCAGGTCGTCGCCGTGCCGCACCTGTCGAAGGACGTGTTCCCGAACAAGCGCCGCTCGTCGTCGTGGCTGCGGACGGTGACCTCCCTGCCGGCGCACCTGCGTGGCGACTCCCAGGACCTGCCGAAGCTCCAGGTGTCGTCCGGAATGGACCGCAAGGAGATCACCGAAGCCTTCGAGATCCACGAACAGAGCTTCGCCGAGCGGGAGGCCGAGGAGGAGCGGCGGCTGTGCTACGTCGCGCTGACGCGGTCCGAGCACGCGCTGGTCGTGTCGGGGCACTGGTGGAACGAGACCAGCTCGCGCCCCAAGGGACCGTCGGACTTCCTGCTGGAACTGGCGGAGATGGGCGTCGGCACGCGCGCGGTGTGGGCCGACGAGCCGCCGGAGGACGAGGAGAACCCGCTCGTCACACAGTCCCGGACGGCGCGGTGGCCGGTGGATCCACTCGGCGGCCGCCGGGACGCGGTGGCCGAGGGCGTGCGGATGGTGCTGGCCGCGATGGACGCCGAACCCGTGGACGAGCAGGACGATCCGGACGGCTGGATCGCCGACACCGATGTCCTGCTGGCCGAGCGCGCGGCGAACGCGGGCGCGGGCGAGGAGGTGACGCTGCCGGGGCACCTGTCGGTGAGCCAGCTGGTGGAGCTGGCCGCCGACCCGGGCGGGCTCGCCCGGCGGCTGCGGCGGCCGCTGCCAGTGCCGCCGAACACATTCGCCCGCCGTGGCACGGCTTTCCACGGCTGGCTGGAGCGGCGGTTCGAGGGCGAACGCCTGCTGGAGCTGGAAGACCTGCCCGGCGCCGCGGACGAGGACGCCGCGCCGGACGAGGCGCTGGACGAGCTGCGGGCGGCGTTCGAGGCGAGCAGCTGGGCGGTGCGGACGCCGCACGAGGTGGAGGTGCCGTTCTCCACGGAGATCGACGGCGTGCTCGTGCGCGGCCGGATGGACGCGGTGTTCGCCGATCCCGACGGCGGCTGGACGGTGGTGGACTGGAAGACCGGCGCGGTACCGGAACCGGCGCGGCTGCGGTCGCTGAGCGTGCAGCTGGCGGCGTACCGGCTGGCGTGGGCCTCCTTGTCGGGCACGCCGCTGGAGAAGGTGCGCGCGGCCTTCCACTACGTGCGGGAGGATGCGACGCTGCGCCCGGTGGACCTGCTGGACGCCGACGGACTGCGGGACCTGCTGCGAAGCGTGCCGGAGGGCTGAGCCGCGGCGGAGCCCCGTCGTGGTGATCGGCTGCTGACCGCGTCCGGGGGATGAGACGTGGCCCGCACGACCGACCGCTGGCGGTGGCGGGCGGTCAGGCCATCCCCTACGATCCGCGGCGTGCGTGACCCTGAACGAGCGAGCGAGCTCGTCGGCATGATCAGGATGCCCGAGCCGTCGCTCAGCCCGGTGCGGTCCATCGCCAAGCGGATCGTGTACGCACTGATCGCGCTCGTCGCGGCCGTGCTGATCGTCTACGCCGGGCGCGGCGGCTACCGCGACGTCAACGGCGACGGACTGTCCCTGCTGGACAGCTTCTACTACGCCACCGTCTCGCTCTCGACCACCGGCTACGGCGACATCACCCCGGTCAGCGCGTCGGCCCGGCTGATCAACGTCCTCGTCATCACGCCGCTGCGGGTGCTGTTCCTCATCGTCCTGGTCGGCACGACACTGGAAGTGCTGACCGAACGGTCGCGGCAGGCGTTCCGGATCCAGAAGTGGAGGTCCAAGGTGCGGGACCACGTGGTGGTCGTCGGCTTCGGCACGAAGGGCCGGGCGTCGGTCAAGACGCTGCTGGGCGACGAGAACATCGAGCCCAGCCGGATCGTCGTCGTCGACACCGACCAGCAGGCGCTGGACGCGGCCGCCGCGCTCGGCCTGGTCACCGTGCACGGCTCGGCGACCCGCTCGGACGTGCTGCGCGTCGCGGGCGTGCAGCGCGCCAAGGCGGTGGTGGTCGCGACGAACCGGGACGACTCCGCCGTGCTCGCCACGCTCACCGCGCGCGAGATGGCGCCCAAAGCGCACATCGTCGCGTCCGTGCGCGAGGCGGAGAACGTGCACCTGCTCAAGCAGTCCGGCGCGAACCAGGTGGTGGTGTCGAGCGAGACCGCCGGACGGCTGCTCGGCATGGCCACCTCGACGCCCGTCGTGGTCGACATGGTCGAGGACCTGCTGACCCCCGAATCCGGCCTGGCGATCGCGGAGCGTGCTGTCGAGCCCTCGGAAGAGGGAGGCTCGCCCCGGCATCTGAGTGACATCGTGCTCGGCGTCGTCCGCGACGGGCAGCTCCACCGCGTCGACTCGCCGCAGGTGGACGCCATCGAGCCGGGCGACCGCCTGCTGTATGTGCGGAAAGTGACTCCCGCTGACCACAACGAGTGATAGATCGGGGCCACACGGCTCTGCCTGTGCTTCCCGGGGTTTCTCTGGAACCATGGCTTTCGTGCAGTGCGCCAAGCGAGTCCGTCCGGGGCGGGCATGAGTTCCCATCACCTGCGCTGGCAGAGCCTGGTGGTCCCGGTCCTGGTGGGCGTGGCCATCGTGGTCGTGGTCTGGTGGGCGGGCCCTGGCCTGTTCGGCTCGGTGTCGGCGAGCGGGGGCACAGTGGCCGAGGCCACCATCACCACCCCGGCCGCCTGCACCGCGGCCGACCCGAAGGAGACCGTGCAGTTCTCCTCGGGAGGCGCGACGCACACTGGTTCGCTCGACGCCTGCGGGCACGACAAGAACGACCGGGTGGAGATCACGATCCCCGACGACCTGGGCAGCGGCACGGTGAACGTGCACCTGGCCGACGTCGTGGTGGGCCACTCCGGCCTGCGCCGCCCGGTGGGCCTGGCGCTGCTGGCGCTGAGCTGCCTCAGCGGAGCGGCCTACGCGTTCCTCGTGCAGCGCGGCTCCCGCCGCCCGGAGGCCGTAGCGGCCTGAGCCGCTAGGACACCGCGCTCGACGGGGCCGAGAAGGTGTTGCACTGCGCGATCCGGTTGTACTGCGCGCCCTTGCGCCACCACGCGGCGTAGTGGGCGTTGGTGCCGTGGTCGTTGCTGCCGGACGTGTTGTCGCCGCGGGTGTCCTGGTCCCGCCACGCCTTCGCGTACATCTCGCGCGTCACCGAGCCGCCGCGGTCGACCACCGCGCCCAGGAACATGCCCGAGAAGCACTGGGCCTGCAGCTCCTTGCGCCGCGACAGCTCCAGCCCCGCCGGGGTGGTCTGGCCGACCGCGTAGATCTGCTGCCACACCGCGTCCATGATCCCGGCCACCTCCTGCACGTGGTGGCCGTACTCGTGCGCGATCAGCGCCAGGTAGACGCCCGGGTTGTCGCCGTACTGGTCGATCTGCAGCCCCCGGTACGGCACGTACAGGTTGTTGTCGCAGTAGTACGCCGCCGTCGCGACGCCGACCGCGATCGTGCCGCACGCGGTCGTGAAGCTGGTGCCCGTCGGGAAGTGCAGCGTCGGTGGCAGGAACGGCAGGTGGTACGCCTCCAGGAACGGGCCCCACGCCTGGTTCAGGCACTCGTCCGCCGCCGTGAAGAACGCCTCCACCGCGGCCTGGTCGCTGTGCCAGCCCGGCAGGTCGCACACGATGTTCTGCAACCCCGCGTCCGGATCCTGCAGGATCGGGTGGTCGGCGAGCTCCAGGATCTTCTCGCCCGCCACCGCACCGGACCCGGCGTTGCCCGAATCCACCGAGGTGGGCGACGCCGACACCGCCGACGTGCCCGAACCCGGGTGACCACCGGTGCGGCTCACCACGACGAACACCACGAGCCCGGCCAGCAGCACCGCCACCGCACTGAGCGTGAACGCCACCAGCGGGCCCGAAGCCCGCTTCGAGCGGCGGTGTCGTCGGCCCGGCTGCGGAGCTTCCGGGGAGGGGCGCGGCGGCGAGTGCGTCATCGAGCGCAAGCATAGTCAGCACCCGCAGATCACGACTCGGAAATGCCCGTGTGCCCGAGATGGTCGCGCGCGGCGCGCTCTGCGAGAGTGTGCGCGTGAGAACCGAGACCTGGAGATGCACTGATGAGTGAGCCCGGGGGCTGGACCAACCCGGACCAGCCACGCAGCGACCTGCCGCCGATGCCGCCGCCCGCGCAGCGGCCACCCGGAGCCGGGTACGGCAAGCCGGGCGTGATTCCGCTGCGGCCGCTGTCCGTCGGCGAGATCCTCGACGGCGCCGTCACCACCATGCGCCGCCACCCCGCGCTCGTCTTCGGCGTCTCGGCCGTGGTCGCGGTCGTCGCCGGGGTGCTCGACTTCGCCGTCAGCTACTGGGCGGTGGGCGACATCTCGACGGTGCAGCAGCTCGGTCCCGCCGCCACGCAGGAAGAGGCGATGCGCTGGTTCGGGCACCTGCTCGGCAGGCTGGCCGCGTCGCTGGGCCTGTCGCTGCTGATCTCGCTGCTGATCCGCACGTTCCTCGCCGGGTTCATCACCGTCGTGGTCGGCCGCGCCGTGCTGGGCCGCCCCGTCACGTTCCGTGAGGCGCTGACCGAGCTGCGGCCCCGCCTGCTGCCGCTGCTGGGGCTGACCGTGCTCGTCACGATCATCGTCATGATCGCGTCGGTCTTCCTGGTCATCCCGGGCATCTGGCTGTGGACGCTGCTGAGCCTCGCCGCGCCCGCGCTGGTGCTGGAGCAGAGCCGGATCGGCGAGTCGATGCGGCGCTCGCGGCGGCTGGTGTCCGGCAGCTGGTGGCGCGTGTTCGGCATCCTGGTGCTCACCGCGATCGCGGCGTGGATCATCAGCACGATCATCGAGATCCCGTTCGGCGTCGGCGTCGGCCTGAGCAGCGACCCGACGCAGGCCGTGAACCAGTCGGCGGGCTCGCTGCTGCTGTCGTCACTCGGCGGTGTCATCGCGGAGACGATCGTGGGGCCGTTCACCGCCGCCGCGACCGCGCTGCTGTACATCGACCAGCGGATGCGCAAGGAAGGCATGGACATCCAGCTCGCCCGCTCCGCCGGCACGGTGCAGTGATCCTGCCGCTGCGTGTGGACGTCCCGGTCACCATCGACCGGGACTCGGCGCAGCGCGCCGCGGAGGCGGAGCTGAGCGGGCCGGAGTACCACGTCAACGACCCCGGTCTCGTCGACCGGGTGCTGCGCTGGCTGGCGGAACGGCTGGCGGACCTGTTCCACGCCGCTTCGACGGCCGTGCCCGGCGGGCCGCTCGGGTTGCTGGTGCTGCTCGCGGTGCTCGTGCTGATCGCCGTCGTGGTGCGGCTGCGGGTCGGCAAGCTCGCCCGCACCACGCGCGTGCCGGGGCTGGTGTTCGAGGACACCACGCGCACGGCGGCCGACTACCGGCAGGCCGCCGAGCAGGCGGCCGCGGCGGGGGACTTCGCCGCGGCCGTGCGGGAGCGGTTCCGCGCGCTGGTGCGCGGACTGGAGGAGCGCGGCGTGCTGGAAGCGCTTTCCGGGCGCACCGTCGACGAAGCCGCACGCGACGCGGGCGCGCGGTTGCCCGCCTCCCGTGACGCCCTCATCGCGGCGGCCCGCCTGTTCGACGACGTGCACTACGGGGACCGGCCCGCCGGGGCCGATGACTACCGGCGACTGGCGGCGCTCGACGAGCAGGTCCAGCGGGAGCGTCCGGGAGTGCCCGCGTGACCTCGGTTTCCCCGGACGCGCGTCGGATCTGGCGCGCCGCACGTGCCCCGGTGTTCATCGCCGTGGTGCTCGTGCTCGGCGCGGTGGTGCTCACCCTCGCCCGCGACGACGGGACGCACGGCGGGCTCGACCCGGGCTCGGCCGACCCCGGCGGCTCCCGCGCACTGGCGAAACTCCTGGAGCGCCAAGGGGTGCACATCCAGCCGACGCACTCGCTCGACGACACCGAGGCCGCGCTCGGCCCCGACACGACGCTGCTCGTCACCGACTCCAGCCTCGTCGAGCCCGCCCGGCTGGCGCAGCTGCGCGGCCGGGCGGCGGACGCGGTGTTCGTCGGCGCCGGACAGGACGCGCTCGACCTGCTGCTGCCCGGAGTCGTCGTGAAGGGCCAGGACGACCCGTCCGTGCGCTCGCCGGACTGCACGGTCGCGGTCGCCGTCGCGGCGGGGAACGCGATGCTCGGCGGCCTGGAGTACGAGGCGCACGAGCGCGGCCGGCCCTGCTACGGCGGGTCGCTGCTGCAGATCACCGGCACCACCACGCTGCTCGGCGACGGCACCCCGCTCACCAACGACCGCCTCGACGAGCAGGGCGACGCCGCGCTGTCGATGCGGCTGCTCGGCCGTCACCCGACGCTGGTCTGGTACGTGCCGACGCCCGGCGACCCCGCGGCGGGGCTCACCCAGCGTTCGCTCACCGACCTGCTGCCGCGGGGCTGGCTGTTCGGCGCGATCCAGCTCGGCGTCGCGGCCGCGCTGTTCGTGCTGTGGCGGGCCCGCCGGCTCGGGCCGGTCGTCACCGAGCCGCTGCCCGTGGTCGTGCGCTCGGCCGAAACCACCGAAGGCCGCGCCCGGATGTACCGGCGTTCCGGCTCGGCCGCGCACGCTGCCGGGCTGTTGCGCCAGGCGACACTGGAGCGGCTGCACCCGGTGCTCGGGCTGGGCGCCGGTGCGGAACCCGCCGCGGTGCTCGCCGCGATCACCGCGAGGACGGGCCGGGACGCGGGCCCGCTGCTGTACGGTCCGGCTCCGGAGGACGACGCGTCGCTGGTCCGGCTCGCCGACGAGCTCGACCGGCTGGAGGGAGAGGTATCTCGTGACCACTGAGGCGGCCGTGGACGCCCGGCAGGCGCTGCTCGCGCTGCGGGCCGAGGTCGGCAAAGCGGTGGTCGGCAACGACGCCGCCGTCACCGGGTTGATCATCGCGTTGCTGTGCCGGGGGCACGTGCTGCTCGAAGGCGTGCCGGGCGTGGCGAAGACGCTGCTCGTGCGCACCCTCGCGACGGCGCTGGACCTCGACAGCACGCGGATCCAGTTCACCCCGGACCTGATGCCCGGCGACGTCACCGGCTCGATCGTCTACGACTCCGGCGAGTTCTCCTTCCGCGAGGGCCCGGTCTTCACGAACCTGCTGCTCGCCGACGAGATCAACCGCACCCCGCCGAAGACGCAGTCGGCGCTGCTGGAGGCGATGGAGGAGCGGCAGGTGTCGGTGGAGGGCCGCGCGCGGCCGCTGCCGGACCCGTTCATCGTCATCGCGACCCAGAACCCGGTGGAGTACGAGGGCACGTACGCGCTGCCGGAGGCGCAGCTGGACCGGTTCCTGCTCAAGCTCACCGTGCCGACGCCGTCGCGGGAGGACGAGATCGGCATCCTCTCGCGGCACGCGCAGGGCTTCGACCCGCGTGACCTGGCAGCGGCCGGGGTCCGGCCGGTGGCGGGCGCGGCGCAGCTGGCCGCGGCGCGGGCGGCGGTGGCCGCGGTCGCGGTCAACCCGCAGGTGCTGGGCTATATCGTCGACCTGTGCCGCGCGACGCGTGCGTTGCCTTCGGTGCGGCTGGGCGTTTCGCCGCGTGGCGCGACGGCGTTGCTGGCGGCGACGCGGGCGTGGGCGTGGCTGGCGGGCCGGGACTACGCGACGCCGGACGACGTGAAGTCGTTGGCACGCCCGGCTTTGCGGCACCGGCTGGACCTGCGCCCGGAGGCCGAGCTCGAAGGCGGGACCGCGGACGGCGTGCTGGACCGGGTCCTCGCGACCGTGCCCGTGCCGCGCTGATGGCGATCACCGCGCGGGTCGGGGTGCTGGCCGCCATCGGAGCCGTGGTGGTGGGGCTGGCGGTTCCGTCGTGGGGTGGCGTGGCCGCGGTGTTCGCCGTGCTGGTGGTGCTGGTGCTGGTGGACCTCGCGCTGGCGGGTGGCGTGCGGGGGCTGGGATTCACGCGCTCGGGCGAGACGTCGACGCGGCTCGGCGAGCCGGTCGAGGTGCGGCTGGCGGTGACGAATCCGGGCCGCCGCGTGGTGCGGGGCGTGGTGCGGGACGCGTGGCCGCCGAGCGCCGGGGTGGTGCGGGACCGGCAGGCGTTGGTGGTTCCGGCGGGGGAGTCGCGGGTCGTTTCGTTCGAGCTGCGGCCCACTCGGCGTGGGGAACGGCGGGCGGACCGGGTGACGGTGCGTTCGGTGGGGCCGCTGGGCTTGGCGGCGCGGCAGGGTTCGCACCGGGTGCCGTGGGCGGTGCGGGTGCTGCCGCCGTTCCACAGCCGGCGGCACCTGCCGTCGCGGCTGGCGCGGTTGCAGCAGCTGGACGGCAGGCAGGCGGCGCTCGTGCGCGGCGCGGGGACGGAGTTCGACTCGCTGCGGGAGTACGTCGTCGGCGATGACGTGCGCTCGATCGACTGGCGGGCGACGGCGCGGGCGCGGGACGTCATGGTGCGCACGTGGCGGCCGGAGCGGGACCGGCACGTGTTGCTGGTGCTGGACACGGGCCGCACGTCGGCCGGCAGGGTGGGCGACGAGCCCCGGCTGGACGCGATGATGGAGGCGGCGCTGTTGCTGGCGACGCTGGCTTCCCGGGCGGGCGACCGGGTCGACTTGTTGGCGTACGACAGGCAGTTGAGGGCGTCGGTGCGTGGCGGATCGGTGCCTGCGCTGGTGAACGCGCTGGCGCTGCTCGAACCGGCGTTGGTGGAGACGGACGCGCGGGGCCTGGTGGGCGAGGTGTTGAGGCGGACCCCGCACCGGTCGTTGGTGGTGTTGTTGACGGGCTTGGACGCCGCGCCGCTGGAGGAGGGTCTGCTGCCGGTGCTGCCCGCGTTGTCGGCACGGCACGGGTTGGTGGTGGCCTCGGTGACGGACCCTCGGTTGACGGAGATGGCGCGAGGCCGAGGCGACGCGGAGGCGGTGTACGAGGCCGCGGCGGCGGAGCGGAGCCTCGCGGAGCGTCGGCACGTGTCGGGCTTGTTGCGCCGGCGGGGGGTGGAGGTGGTGGACGCGGAGCCCGCGGAGCTGCCCCCGGCACTCGCGGACCGGTACCTGGCGCTGAAAGCCACCGGGCGGCTTTGAAGTGGCGGGGAAAACGCTTTCGGTAAGCGTTTTCAGGCCGGGAAGTGGCATGGCTGCGGCGCTGATCGAGGACCTGCGGCCGGTGTTGGGGTGCGGTAAGCGCTTTCTGACGCTGGAACGGTTGCCACTGGTGCTCGCGAACCGGCACTCCCCGCCCGGTAAGCGCTTTCAGGCGGGTCAGTGCGGCAGGCCGGAGGGTGCTCGCCTCTCCTAGCCGCCGAGCGGCGCCGATGCGGGCCGATCGCGGGGCATGCCACCTGCGGTAAGCACCCAGCCAACACCGGCCGCTCCCGCAAGGCGGCTCACCCAGCCACCGGGCCAGCACCGGAGGCGAGGCCCGCCACCCGGCCCCGCCTCCAGCGGAACGCCCAATCAGCCCGTGAAGCCCTCGAAGGTCTTCGTGAACTGGTACTGCGACTGCGAGATGCTGCTGCACGTCGGCGAAACTCCGCCACCGGGGCAGGAGCCGTTGTCGCGGCCCACCGACCAGAAAGCCAGCCGCCCGATGTGGTTCGAGTTCGCCCACTGCACCAGCTGCGTCGCGTCGTCCGGTTGGAAGATCTTGCCGTTGTAGTTGCGCCCGATCATCGGCGTCACGCCCAGGTGCCGCTTGAGGTCGGCGTCCGACATGCCCGGCCAGACCTGCTTCAGCTGCCCCAGCGTGCTCTCCGCCGCCGCGATGACCGCGTCTCCCCAGTCCGCTCGACTGGTCCCGAACTCCATCGTCATCGGGTTCACCAGCACATCCACCCCGTGCGACGCCGCGCTCTGCAGCACCTGCAGCGAGTACGGGTCGACCCCGTAGTCATCACCCTGCACGCGCGGCGTGTAGCTGATCGTCGTGCCGCGCTCGGCCTGGATCGTCTTCAACGCGGCGTTCACCGTGTCCTGCGGGATCGTCGCCTCGACGTCCACGTCCAGGCTGTTCGTCCCCACCGTGTCGAGGATCTTCCGGTACGCCGCCGCCAGCGCGTCCGCCGAACCGCACGTGTACTCCAGGTACGGCCCCGCCGCGCCACCCGTCGCGACGATCACCTGACCGCCCTTGGCCTGGAACGCCTTGATGTCACTCAAGATCCGGGAGTCGTCCAACGGGATCGTGCCGCCCCAGGACGGGTTGCAGCCCGTGCTGTCCGCGAGCACGAACGCCAACGTGACCGTCTTCTGCCCCGTCGCATTGGCCATGTCTACAAGGGACGGTGTACTGGCCGTGATGTCGAGATAGGGCGCCGATCCTGGCGCGGTCACCGCCGCCTGCGCGGGAGTCGCCACTCCCAGCGCGGCCACCGCGGCGGCGAGGCAGAGTCCGATCCGGTTCTTCCACTTGCCCATGACGACCACCTCCGTGGCACCTCAGGGTAAGTGGTCCAGACCACATCCGTCAAGACGTCGTGAGCACCATGAACAGCCGCGTGTTCACCGTCTGCAACAACTCGGCCGAAACCTCGCCGAACTGTTCCGCCAGTGACTCCTTCGGCACGTGGTCCAGTCGCGTGTAGGAAATGTGCAGGCCCTCGCCGGTGGTCACCGTGAGCGGGTCCGGGGTGCCGACGACGTCCATCGTGATCACGTACGGCACGGCGTCGAGGTCGTTGAACATGTCCCCGCTGTAGACCAGCACCCGCCGCCGGTCCGGGCCCGCGACCGCCCAGAGCTGTCCCCTACGCGGCCGAAGAACCACGTCGGCTCTCGGACTGGCGCCGGTGGTACGCGGCGACCTCGGCCCGCGCCTCGTCCGGGTGGGCCTGCCACCACTTGTCGGTCTTCTCGCACAGCTGGCGGAACGCCTCGCGCTCGACCGCCGCGACGAGCCAGGCGTGCGCCGAGACACCCGCCTCCGCGGCACGCGCCTCGATCAGGGCGTGCGTCTCGTCGGGCAGGGACAGTGCCGGCCGCTTCCCCATGGCGTCACCCTACGACGCCACCGCCCGCGGCCGGGCCAACTGCCGCGGGTGTGTCGCTCAGCCGGCCTCGGGCCGCACGTCACCGCCGTACCGCGCGTCCACGTCACCCGTCACGCCCGCCCGCGCGGCCCGCCTGCCCAGCACGAACACGTACGCCAGGAACAGGATTTCGGCCACCGCGCCGATCCCGATCCGCGCCCACGTCGGCAGTCCGGACGGGGTCACGAAAGCCTCGATCACCCCGGACACCAGCAGCACGCACGCGAGCCCGAGCGCCATCGCCGCCGTCGCGCGCCCCTCCTGCGCCAGCGCCGCCGCACGGCTGCGCGGGCCCGGGGCGACCACCGCCCAGCCCAGCCGCAGCCCGGTGCCCGCGGCGACGAACACCGCCGTCAGCTCCAGCAGGCCGTGCGGGGTGATCAGGCCGAAGAAGATGTCGAGCCGCCCGGCCGCGCTCATCAGGCCCGCGCTGACGCCGACGTTCGCCGCGTTGGCCCACAACGCGTACAGCACCGGAAGCCCCAGCAGGACACCGAAGAACAGGCACGTCGCCGCGACCCACGCGTTGTTCGTCCACACCTGCGCGGCGAACGAGCTCGCCGGGTTGGCCGAGTAGTACGTCTCGAACTCGCCGCCGGGCTCGGTGAGCTGCCGGATCTGCTCCGGCGCGGCGATGCTCGCCCGCACGTGCGCGTCGGTCGCGACCCACGCGGCGAGCAGCGCGCTCACCACGATCGTGACCAGCGCGGTGGACAGCCACCAGCGGCGGGCGCGGTAGACGGCGGCGGGAAAGCGCTGCGCGAAGAACAGCCCGACCTCGCGCCACGCCGGGTTGTGCGTGCCGGTGACGGCGGAACGGGCGCGGGTGACCAGTGACGAAAGCCGGGACAGCAGGGCGGGATCGGGCGCCGACGACCGCACGACCGACAGGTGGGTCGCCGTGCGCTGGTACAACGTGATCAGCTCGTCCGCCTCGGGGCCGCGCAGGCGGCGGCGGTCGAGCAGGTCGGCCAGCCGCTCCCATTCGGCGCGGTGGGCCGCGACGAACAGATCGACGTCCACGCGGCTCAGACTACAGTTGCCGGGTGCATCCCGAACCCGATCTGGTGACCGGCGACGCCGTGGTACTGGACCTGCGCCTGGCCCGGCTGGCCAGCCGCGCGCTCGCGTTCGCCATCGACGTGATCATCCAGGTGGTGATCCTGGTCGCCGGGCTGCTCGTGGTGGTCTTCGCGGGGCCCGACGACGGGGCGGCCGCCGCCGCGATCCTGTTGTCGCTGCTGGTACTCGTGCGCGTCGGTTATCCGGTGTTGTGCGAGACGCTCACCCGCGGGCGGACGCCGGGCAAGGCGGCGTTCGGGCTGCGCGTGGTGCGGGACGACGGCGGGCCGATCCGGTTCCGGCACGCGCTGACGCGGGGACTGGCGGGCGCGGTGGTCGACTTCGGGCCCGCGTTCGTGTGGGGCGCGGTGGCGATGGTGGTGTCGCTGGTGTCGGAGAAGTCGAAGCGGGTGGGCGACTTCCTGGCCGGCACCGTGGTGGTGCAGGAGCACGCGCCGGAGGTCGCCGCGCCGGACATCGAGATGCCGCCGCCGCTCGCGTCCTGGGCCGCGGGCCTGGACCTGACCGGCCTGACCGACGACCTGGCGCTGGCGGTGCGGCAGTACCTGGCGCGCTACCAGTCGCTGCGGGAGGACGCGCGGGAGCACCTGGGCCAGAGCCTCGCGCAGGAGGTCGCGGCGCGGATCGGCGCCCCGGTGCCACCGGGCGCCCCGGTGTGGGCGTATCTGATGGCGGTGCTGGCGGAGCGGCGCAGGCGCGCCGCCGGGCCGTTCGGCGGTTAGCCCAACCCGTCTGCCAGGCGTTGGATGGTGGCGCCCAGCCAGGCTTCGAGAGCGGCGGGGTCGCCCAGTTCGGCACGCAGGATCCGGCGGCGGGTCGAGACCCCGAGCACGAAGGCGTCGATCGCCGCGGCTCGGTCACGGGCCTCCGCGTCGGCCAGGCCGCTGTCGCGCAGGTAGCGGTGCAGCGGCTCCAGCGAGTTCGTGTCGAGGAAGGCGGCCAGCGCCTCCGCCGCCTCCGGGCGCTCGCCGGACGCGCGTTGCAGCACGAGCAGCGGATCCTCCCCGTGGGCACCGAGCCAGCGCTGGACGATGCTCGCCGCGAGGCGCGCGCCAAGGCCGGCACGGTCGCCGTGGATGGAGTCCGCGACCGGGATCTCCACCCGGGCCGCCGCCAGGAAAAGGCCGTCCTTGCCGCCGAAGTAGCGCGTGATCAGGTTGGGCGACACCCCGGCCGCGTCGGCCACGCCCTTGACCGTGACCGTCGTGTACCCGTGCCGGGCGAACTGCCGTCGCGCGTGTTCCAGGATCCGCTGCCTGGTCGCCGCAGCATCACGGGAAATCATGTGTACGACCATACACATTGATGTGTATGGTCGTACACATGACACCTGAACTGCGGGAACGAATCCGGCGGACGCGGCGCGTCGCGACTCCGTGGCGCGACGACAGCACGCGCGGCACCGACGGCGCCCACCTCGACGGCCTGCTCGAACACTGGGCGAACGCCTACGACTGGGACGTGCACGAACGCCGCATCCGGGCGTTCCCGTGGGTGACGGCGGGGGCGGGCGACACCGAGCTGCGGATGATCCACCAGCGGTCCGCGGATCCCGGTGCGCCGGTGGTCGTGCTGCTGCACGGCTGGCCGGACTCGGTGTTGCGGTTCGAGCGCGTGCTGCCCCTGCTCGCGGACGTGCACGTGGTGGTTCCCGCGTTGCCGGGCTTCCCGTTCGCGGCTCCGCTCACCGCGCCCGGGATGTCCGTCAACCGGATCGTGCGGGTCGTCGCGGACGCCCTCGATGAGCTGGGGTACTCGCGGTACACCCTGTCCGGCGGAGACGTGGGTGGTGCCGTCGCGGAGGTCCTCGCGGGCGAACACCCAGACCGGGTGGCCTCCCTGCACCTCACGAACGTCGCCCCGCAGCACGCGTTCGCGGTGGATCCGGCGCGGCTCGCGCCCGACGCGGCGGCGTACCTCGCCCGGGCGGCGCAGTGGTTCCGCACCGATGGCGGGTACATCGCCGAGCAGTCGACGCGGCCGAACACGCTCGCCGTCGCCCTCGGCGACTCGCCCGCCGGTCTCGCGGCATGGCTCGTCGAGAAACTGGAGTCCTGGTCCGGCGAATCGGCCTTCACCCCGGACGAGCTGCTCACCTGGGTCACGGCCTACTGGGTCACCGGCACGATCGGTACGTCGTTCGCCACCTACACCGAACCGGCCGCCCTCCCGGCCCGGATCGAGACGCCGACGGTGCTCTCGGTGTTCGCCCACGACACCAAACCGGAGCCGAGAAGCTACGCCGAGGTGTTCCTGAACGTCCGCGAGTACGTGGCACACCCCGCGGGCGGCCACTTCGCCGCCTGGGAACAGCCCGAGGCCTACGCCGCCGACGTGCACCGCGCGGTCGAGCTCGGTACGCAGTCCTAACTGACCTCGCTCGACGGGGCCGCGAAGGTGTTGCACTGCGCCAGCCGGTCGCTCTCCGCGCCCTTGCGCCACCAGGCCGCGTAGTGCGCGTTGGTGCCGTGGTCGTGACTGCCGGACGTGTTGTCGCCGCGGGTTTCCTGATCGTTCCACGCCACGTCGAACACCTGCTGCGTCACCGTGCCGCCGTGGTTGGCCGTCGAGCCGAGGAACATGCCCGAGAAGCACTGGGCCTGCAACTCCTTGCGGCGCGACATCTCCAGGCCGTCCGGGCTGTTCTGCCCGTCGGCGTAGATGACGTCCCACGCCGCGTCCATCAGCCCCACCAGGTCCTGCACGTGGTGGCCGTATTCGTGCGCGAACAGCGCCAGGTACACGCCCGGCTTGTCGCCGTACTGGTCGGTCTGCAGCCCGCGGTAGGGCACGTACAGGTGGTCCTTGCAGTAGTACGCCGCGGTGGTGACGCCGACGTCGATCGTGCCGCACTCGCTCGTGAAGCTCGAACCGGTGGGGAACTCCAGCTGCGGCGGGTGGAACGGCAGGTTCATCGCGTTCAGCACCTGGCCCCAGCGCGCGTTGAGGCACTGCGCGGCCGCGGTGAAGAACGCCTGCGACGCCGCCGGGCTGCTCGGCCAGCCCGGCACGTCGCACGGCGCGTTGGCGAGCCCGGCGTTCGGATTCGCCAGCAGCGGGTGGTCGGCAAGGGTGTAGATCTTGCGCGGCTCGCTCGACGTCGGTGACGGCGACGAACTGGACCGGCTCGACGAGGAGGTCGTGCTCCGGGACGTCGGCAGCCGTGACGAGCTCGACGGGGTGGAGGAGAACGTCAGCGTCGGGATCGTGTTCGACGACGCCGCCGTGCTGGACCCGGACGAGCCGGCCGTCAGCGTGACCACGAGCGTCACCGCCAGCACCACGACCCCGGCGAGCACCCCGGCCACGACGGCGCCGGTGTGCTTCTTCGGCGGGGGCGGCATCGGCGGCCGCGGCGGGTACGGACCCCACGGCGGCGGCCAGTGGCCTGGTGGCGGTTGGCTCATCGCCGCATGGTCTCCCGGAGGTTTCGAAGCGTGCGCCTCGCAGCATAGAGGGTCCGCGCGGGGGCACCGGCGGAAAACGCGAAGATCGTCCGCGGCGCGCACCTTCCCGCCCGGTGATCCCCCGGCCGGGGTGGGCCGGTTGGCCGTAGAGTGGCCGCATGCCCGAGAACTCGCGCTTCACCCTGGACAACGGTCTGCGCGTCGTGGTGGCGCCGGACCCGACCGCGCCCGTGGTCGGCGTCTCCGTGCACTACGACGTGGGCTTCCGCTCGGAGCCGGAGGGGCGCACCGGGTTCGCGCACCTGTTCGAGCACCTGATGTTCCAGGGCAGCGAGAGCCTCGAAAAGCTGGCGCACTTCAAGCTGGTGCAGTCCAGCGGCGGCACGTTCAACGGGTCGACGCACCCGGACTACACCGACTACTACGAGGTCCTGCCCTCGGCGGCGCTGGAGCGCGCGCTGTTCCTCGAAGCCGACCGGATGCGCGCGCCGAAGCTGACGCGGGAGAACCTCGCCAACCAGATCGACGTGGTCAAGGAGGAGATTCGGCTCAACGTGCTGAACCGGCCCTACGGCGGGTTCCCGTGGATCCTCCTGCCCCCGGTCCTGTACTCCACGTTCCCCAACGCGCACAACGGTTACGGTGACTTCACCGACCTGGAGCAGGCGAGCCTGGACGACTGCGCGGCCTTCTTCGACACCTACTACTCCCCGGCGAACGCGGTCCTCACCGTCGCCGGGGACGTGGAGCCGGACAGGGCGCGTGAGCTGATCGAGAAGCACTTCGGCGACGTGCCGCACCGGCCCGCGCCACCGCAGCGCTCGTTCGCCGAGCCGCCGCCCTCGGGCGAGGTCCGCGACACGCACGTGGACCCGCACGCGCCGCTGCCCGCGCTCGCCGTGGGCTACCGGATGCCCGACCCGGTCAACGAGCTCGACGGCTACCTGGCCAACCTCGTGCTGGCGGGCGTGCTGACCGACGGCGACGGCTCGCGCCTGCAGCAGCGCCTGGTGCACCGCGAGCCGCTGGTCACCGACATCGGTGCGGGCGCCGGGCTGTTCGGCCCGTTCGAGGCCCGCGACCCCGACACGTTCTCGATCACCGCGATCCACGCCTCGGAGGTCGCGCCGGAGCGGGTGCTGTCCGCCATCGACGAGGAGCTGGAGAAGCTCGCCGCGACGCCGCCGGACGAGCAGGAGCTGAAGAAGGTCACGGCGCGCTGGGCGTCGAGCCTGCACTCGGAGCACGACAGGCTGGTGTCGCGGACGCTGGGCCTCGGCGCGTTCGAGCTGCTCTACGGCGACTCGTCCCTGATCTACCGGCTGGCCGACCGGATGGCGGCCGTCAGCGCCGCGGACGTCTCGGCGGCCGCGAAGGCCCTGCGGCCCGACTCGCGCGCGGTCCTGCTGGTCGAGCCCAACACGGAGGAGAGCAAGTGAGCACTGCGACCCATCGCGACGCGGCGGAGATCGGCCGGACGCCGCGGGGCCCGCGGCCGGTGCCGGAGCTGGGCGACCAGCGCGCGGCGGCGGATCTGTCCCATGTGGACATCACGCTGGGCAACGGGCTGCGCGTGCTCGCGGTCCGCAAGGCGACCGTGCCGCTGGTGGAGCTGCGCCTGCGGATCCCGTTCGCGGGCGAGGACCCGCTGCACGCCGCCACGGCCGAGGTGCTCGTCGAGACGATGTTCACCGGCACCGGGCGGCGCGACCGGATCGGGATCGACACGGAGCTGGCGCTGATCGGCGGCGAGCTGAACGCGTCGGTGGACCCGGAACGGCTGTCGATCAACGGCAGCGCGCTCGCCAGTGGCCTGCCGACGTTGTTCGAGGTGCTGGCCGACGTGCTCACCTCGGCGTCCTATGTGGACAACGAGGTGAACCGCGAGTCGGCGCGCCTGGTCGAGCGCCTGGCCGTTTCGCGTACGCAGCCACGGGTGATCGCCCGCGAGGCGCTGCTCAAGCACGTCTACGGCGAGCACCCGGTGACGCGGGAGATGCCGCAGGCCGAGGACGTGGCGCGGGTGACGCCGGACGCCGTGCGCGCGCTGCACGCCGCTTCGGTGCTGCCGCGTGGGTCGGTGCTGACGCTCGTCGGCGACTTCGATCCGGACGGGATCGTGTCCAGGCTGGAAGAGGCGTTGGGTGGCTGGCAGTCGGACACCACCGCGTCCGTGCTTCCGGCGTTGCCGCTGGTGGCAGGCGGGGACGTGCTGCTGGTGCCGCGCGCGGGCGCGGTGCAGTCGCAGATCCGGCTGATCGCGCAGGCACTGCCGCGGACCGATCCGCGGTATCCGGCACTGCAGCTGGCGAACCTCACCTACGGCGGGTACTTCTCCTCCCGGCTGGTGGAGAACATCCGTGAGGACAAGGGTTACACGTACAGCGCGCACTCCGGGTTCGAGTTCACCGGCCGCACGGCCACGGTCGGGGTCGACGCGGACACCGCGAACGACGTCACCGCCGCCGCCGTGCTGGAGACCTTCTACGAGCTGGGCAGGCTCGGGCTCGTGCCGCCGACGGCGGAGGAGGTCGAGTCGGTGCGGCAGTACGCGATCGGCTCGCTGCTGACGTCCACGGCTTCGCAGTCGGGGCTGGCCAGCCAGCTGTCCGCGCTCGCGGCCGGTGGGCTCGGCGCGGAGTGGCTGGCGGAGCACCCGGTGCGGCTCGCGGCGGTCACGGTGGAGGAGGTCGCGCAGGCCGCGCTGGACTTCTTCGCCCCGACGCGGTTCACGGGTGTGGTGGTCGGCGACGCGGACAGCCTCGCGCCGAAGCTCGCCGCGCTCGGCGGGTTCACCGTGGGAGAGCCCGCGGCGTCATGACGGTCCCGTTCCAGCTCGGCAAGCTCCCCACCCTGTCGCGGTCCACTGTGGACCGTCAGGAGACGTTGCGCACCAACCCGGAGCGCCTGCTGGCCCGCTGGCCGCAGGCCGAGGTCCTGCTGCTCGACGAGCAGGGCCGCACGCCGGTGCGCGAGGACGAAGGCGTGCTCTCGTGCCGGAAAGCGCTTTCTTTCGGTGACGCCCCGCCCGAGGAGGCGATGTTCCTCGGTGAGTGGCAGGGCGTCGACTACTGGACGCTGCCCGGCGAGCCGGCGGGGGAGCAGGAGGTCGTGGAGTCCCGCGGGAGTTGGGGCCTGACCGAGCGCTACCCGAAGGCCGACGGCGAGGTGTGGGTCGACCTGCGTGGTTACGGCGACCGGCTCGACGACACGTCGGCGGGCCTGTTCACCACCGCGCATGCGTTGCGGAACTGGCACCGCCGGGCGCGGTTCTGCGCCCGCGACGGCAGCCCGACGCAGGTCACGCAGTTCGGCTGGGCGACGCGCTGCGAGGCGAAGGGCCACGAGGAGTACCCGCGCACGGACCCGGCGATCATCTGTCTGGTGCACGACGAGGCCGGGGTCAACGGCGAGCGCGTGCTGCTGGCGCGTCAGCCGATCTGGCCGCAGGGCCGGTACTCGGTACTGGCCGGTTTCGTCGAAGCGGGGGAGTCCCTCGAAGGCTGCGTGACGCGCGAGATCCGGGAGGAGGCCGGGATCGAGGTCGGCGACGTCCGGTACCTCGGCAGCCAGCCCTGGCCGTTCCCGCGCTCGATCATGCTGGGCTTCACCGCCCGGGCCGACTCGTCGCAACCCCTGCACCCGGCGGAGGGCGAGATCGAAGAGGCGCTGTGGGTGTCCCGCGCGGACGTGCAGGCGGCCTTCGCGAACGAGGGCAGACCGACCCCGATCGGTGACGGCACGTCAACGCTCATGCTGCCGGGCAACTCGTCGATCGCCCGCGTGATGCTGGAAGCGTGGGCGTACGCGGAGTGAGACTCGTCAACGAGGGCCTCGCGTTCCTGCTGGAACTACTGGCCTTGGCGGCGCTGGCGTACTGGGGTTTCGCCACCGGTGACGGGATCGTGTGGAAGTTCGTGCTGGGCATCGGAGCACCCGTGGTGGCGGCGGTGGTGTGGGGGCTTTTCGCGGCCCCACGGGCGAGTTTCGGGCTGCCGGTGGTAGGGGTGCTGGCGGTGAAGGCGGTGTTCTTCGGAGCGGCTGTGGTCGCATTGGTGGTTACCGGGCACCCGGTGCTGGGAGCGCTCCTGGGAGTGGTCGCGGTGGCGAACGTGAGCTACACAACCGCGACGCGGGGGAAGCGCAGCCAAGAGTTGGGTGATCATCCCGTCGCCTGATTCAGGACCATCACTTTGAGGAGCAGCCGCAACATTCGTGCTCACCGGCGGCCGAGCTACCCAACCTTGCGGCTGGTCCTCAAAGTGATATGCACAAACCGCAGGCGACGGGATGATCACTCAACTCGACCACCCACCCCAAGGTGAGATCCCTTTGGGCCCCCATCATCCTGGAGCCTGCCCGCCGGCGAGGCATTCTTTTCCTCTTTCGTCCCAGCGTGGTCACCTGCTGTGGGCCGGGCGCGGGCGCCCTCCAATGCCCGGCCACCCCCGCCCCATCCCCTTGATCGTTTAACGGTTGGCTCACCGCGTCAAGGGCGCCTCAGTGGTGGGGTGTTGGTGCCGTCGTGTGGCGGTTAGGGTCTGGTCCTCGGTTGCGTGGTGACTCTCAAGGGCGCTGTCACCTGCGTGTTGGTGGTTGGCTTGGCGAAGAATTGTCCAGCGTGGCCGGGGTCCCGGGCCGGCTGGGCGTGACTTGATAGAAGCGTGGACGAGACGCCATCCATCAACTCGACTGAGGTGTGTCCGTCCAGCCTGGCCCGGGGTGCATGCCTGCCCTGGAGTGGAAGGACACGCGAGAACCATGGTGGTCATTGGGATTGATCCGCACAAGCACACCCATACCGCGGTCGCGGTGGACGAGGTGGGTCGCAAGCTCGGTCAGGTGACGGTGGCGGCTGACGAGGCCGGGGTGTTGCGGTTGTGGGTGTGGGCCGGGCGGTTCGGGCAGCGGCGGTGGGCGGTGGAAGACGGGCGTGCGGTGGCGGGTCGTCTGGTGCGCACGCTGATCGGGATGGGGTCGGCGGTGGTGTGGGTACCGCCCAAGCTGATGGTCGCGTGCCGGGCCAGTGCCCGCACCCGGGGCAAGTCCGACCCGATCGACGCGCTCGCGATCGCCCGGGCCGCGCTGCGTGAACCGCGTTTGCCTGCGGCGAGGTTGGATCAGGTCGCGTTGGACCTGCGGTTGCTGATCGACCGGCGGGAGACGGTGGTGGCGGCCCGCACCGCCGCGATCTGCCGGCTGCGCTGGCACCTGCATGACCTGGCACCCGGGCTGGACGAGGGGACGCGGACACTGACCGGGCGCCGCCGCCAGCACGCCCTCACCGGGATGGTTGCGGCCCTGCCCGCCAGTGTCCGCCGCGACATCGCCTTGGACCTGCTGGCCGACATCACCCGGCTGACCGAGCAGATCCTGATACTCGAGCGACGCCTGAGCGAGCTGGTCACCCCGATCGCACCCACCCTGATGGCGATCGTGGGAATCAACGTCCTCGCCGCGGCCAAACTGATCGGGGAAGTCGCCGACATCACCCGTTTCCGCAGCCCCGCCGCGTTCGCCATGCACACCGGCACCGCACCCATCCCGGTCTGGTCCTCCAACACACCCCAATACCGGCTCAACCGCGGCGGGAACCGGCAACTCAACACCTGCCTGCACCGCATCGCCCTCATCCAGCTCATCCACCACCCACCCGCCCAGCAATTCCGAGACCGCTGGACCCAGCAACACCCCCACGCCACCAAAAAAGCCGCCATCCGCGCCCTCAAACGCCACCTCACCAACGTCATCTACCACGCACTACAAACCGACCACCACCACTTGACATAGAAGCTTCTTCGGCGTCGCTTCGCGATCGCTGCGCGACCCTTGACACGGCGAGCCAACCGCTAATGAGGCTGGGGATCGGGGACGGGGGAGGTCCGGGCGTGTGCCGGGCGTCTTTGTGTTGCCGCGTTTCGTTAGAAAAGTGCGCCTAGTGGCAAAAGGATTGCTATTGCCACCACTGAGATCACTGTTTCCATTACCGACCAGCTTTTGATCGTCTGGCCCACCGACAGGCCGAAGTATTCCTTCACCAGCCAGAAGCCTGCGTCGTTCACGTGGGAGAAGAACAGTGAGCCTGCGCCGATGGCCAGTACCAACAGTGCGCTGTGGGTTGGGTCCAGGGTGGCTGCCAGCGGCGAAACGATGCCCGCCGCCGAGACTGTGGCCACCGTGGCAGAGCCGGTGGCCAGGCGGATGGCCACCGCGACCAGCCAGCCCAACAACAGTGCCGGGATGGAGGCGCCCGTCGCGAGTTGGGTGATCACGTCCCCTACGCCGGCGTCCACCAGGGTCTGCTTGAAACCGCCGCCCGCGGCCACGATCAGGATGATTCCGGCGATGGGCCCCAGCGCATCGCCCACCGTCGACGACAGGCGGTCCCTCGTGAAGCCCGCCGCGCGGCCCAGGGTGAACATGGCCAGCAGCACCGTCAGCAACAGCGCCACCAGCGGGTCGCCGATGAAGTCCAGCACCCGCCGGACCTCGCTCCCGCTCTTCGCCAGGATGTCCGCGAGCGCTTTCGCCAGCATCAGCACCACCGGTAGCAGCACCGTGCACAGCGTCGCTCCGAAGCTGGGGCGGCGCACCTCCGCCGACTCCTCGTGAGCAGCGGGCACGAGACGCTCCGGGGCGACGGCGTCCGGCACCCAGCGGGCCGCCACCATGCCGAACAGCGGACCCGCGATGATCACCGTCGGAATGGCCACGAGCAGGCCGAACGCCAGCACGATCCCGACGTTCGCGTTCAGGGCACCCGCCGCCGCGAGCGGGCCCGGGTGGGGCGGCACCAGGCCGTGCAACACGGAAAGCCCGGCCAGCGCGGGAATTCCGACCAGCATCACCGGCCGCCCGGTGCGCTTCACCACCAGCAGCACGATCGGGATCAACAGCACGAGCCCGATCTCGAAGAACATCGGCAACCCGATCAGCGCCGCCACCAACGCCATCGCCCAAGGCAACGCCCGCCTGCCCGAGCGGGAGACGATCGTGTCCACGATCTGTTCCGCCCCACCGGAATCAGCGAGCAGCTTGCCGATCATGGCGCCCAGCGCGATGAGCACCCCGACGGACGCCACCGTCGAACCCACCCCGCTGGAGAAGCTCTTCAGCAACTTGTCGACCGGCAGCCCGGCGATGAGCCCGAGCGCGCCCGACCCCAGGATCAGCGCGAGGAAGGCGTGCAGCTTGAACTTGCTGATCAACACCACGATCAGCGCGATCGCGACGAGTGTCGCGACGATCAACCGGGTGTCGTGCCCGGTCCATCCGGCGGCCAGCGTGATCACTTCGGCTCCTTTGCCAGTGCGTCGAGCGCGGCACGCACGATGTCCTCGGGCGGAGTGGCGATATCGGCCACGAGCCCGCGCTCGTCGTTCTCCAGTGGTTCGAGGTCGGCGAGCTGCGAGTCCAAAAGGGACACCGGCATGAAGTGCCCCGACCGGCTCCGCATCCGGTCCGCGATCAGCTCCCGCGGCCCGTCCAGGTGCAGGAACCACACGTCCCCGCCGCTGCGCAGCACATCGCGGTAACGGCGTTTGAGCGCCGACGACGACACCACGCCGCCGGTCTCCTGGTGCGCGTGGATCCAGCCGGCGATCGCCGCCAGCCACGGCTGCCGGTCCTCGTCGGTGAGCGGATGGCCTGCCGACATCTTCGCGATGTTCGCCGCCGGGTGAAAGGTGTCGGCCTCGGCGTACTCGACGCCGAGGCGCCGGGCCAGCTCGGCGCCGACAGTCGTCTTGCCCGACCCGGCCACGCCCATCACCACGATGACGGTCATCTCTCGTCTCCCGACCTCTTCGTCCTCGAAGTAGTGCACCGCAAAAGTACTACTTATTCAAGACACAAGTACTACTTAATCGAATCAGTCCTCTAGTGTTCGCGGCGTGGCTGACGGCAGGCACGCACGCGTGCTCGACGAACTGGGTACCGCGATCGCGTCGGGGGAAATCCCCCCAGGCACGGTCCTGCGGCTCGAACAGCTGCAGGAGCAGTACGGCGCGTCGCGGACGGTCGCGCGCGAGGTCGTGCGGTCCCTCGAAGTCATGCGCCTGACCAGCAGCAAGCGCCGGGTCGGCGTCACGGTGCGGGATCCGGCCGAGTGGAACCACTTCGACCCGCGCCTGATCGGCTGGCAGCTCGACGGCAGCGGCAGGGAGCAGGCGCTGCGGATGCTGATGGAGCTGCGCTGGGCCGTCGAGCCCACCGCCGCCCGGTTCGCCGCGCTGCGCGCCACGCCGGAGGACCGCGGGCGGCTGCGGGCGCTGGCGAGCCACCTGCAGACCACGGCCAAGGCGCGGGACCTCGGCGCGTTCCTCGACCACGACATCGCCTTCCACCACGTCGTGCTCGCGGCGTCGGGGAACCCGATGTTCGCGCAGCTCTCCGACGTCGTCGCGCAGGTGCTCACCGGCCGCACCGAGCACGGCCTCATGCCGCCGGAACCCCAGCCCGAAGCCGTCGCGCTGCACGTCCGCGTCGCGCTCGCGGTCGACGCCGGGAACGCCGACGAGGCCGAGGAGGCGATGCGCCGCATCATGGAGCAGGCGCGCGACGAGGTGGCCGAGCAGTTCGAGTAACCTCCCCCGCGGAAACGGACAACCGGGGGGCACGGGGTGAGTGCGGCGCGAGCCATCGGGCTGCTGCTGGGTGCGGCCGCCGACGGCGTGATCGGGCGCGGCGAGCCGCTCGCCGCCTTCTGCGGGGCGCTGGAAGGCAAGCGGCCCGCCTACACCGCCGGTCTGGTCGGCGGTCTCGTGGTCGCGGGGATCGCGGTCGAGCGCGCGACGCGCCGGAGTCCCGTGCTGCAGGCGGCGGGAACGGCCGTCGCCACGTGGGCGGTGCTCGGCGGAGCCGGGCTCGCCGCCGACGGCACGTCCCTGGCCCGCGACCTCGAAGACGGCGAGCTCGACTCCGCTCGCGACACGCTCTCCGGGCTCGACGCGCGCACCACGAAGTCGCTCGACGTCATCGGACTGTCGAGGGCGTCGGTCGAATCCGTCGCACAGCACACCTCGGACTCCGTGGTGGCACCCATGTTCTGGGGCGCGGTCGCCGGCATCCCCGGCCTCCTCGTGTCGCGGGTGCTCAGCGTGCTGCGGGGAACGAGGTTCGCCGCCCGGCTCGACGAGCTGGTGAACCTGGTGCCGACCCGCGTCGCCGCCGCGCTCACCGTGACGGGCGCGCCGGTGGTCGGCGGGTCCGCGAGCGGCGCGTGGCGGGCGTGGCGCCGCGACACGACGGCGCACCCGAGCCCGAACGCGGGCCGCATCGAGGCCGCCTTCGCGGGGGCGCTGGAGATCCGCCTCGGCGGGCGGACGGTGTACCCGGACGGGGTGGCGGAGCTGCCGGTGCTCGGCGACGGCCGCAACCCGGACGCCGGGCACGTGACGCGCGCGGTGGAGCTGTCCCGGGTGGTGGGGCTGCTGACCGCGGTCAGTTCTGCCGTGCTGGCTCTTCTGACCGGTCTTCGCCGCTCTCGTTAGCCTCGTCCTCAGCGAGAATCTCCGCCACGGACTTCCGCTTGCGCGCCTTCTTCTCCTTCTGCCGCTCGCCCATTTCGGCGAGCACGCCACCGGGCTTGAGCTCCCGGATGGTGAAGTACGCCAGGCCGCCAAGGGCCATCACGCCGAACGCGATCCACTGCAGCGCGTACGAGAAGAACGGGCCCGCGTCGAGCTGGGGGAGCGGCAGGGCGTTGAGCACGCCGGGCGTGTTCTGGTCCAGCTGGAAGTAGCCCGGCCGGATGGGCAGTCCGCTGGAGCGGGCCACCACGCGCGAGTCCACGTCGTAGCTCTGCAGCTTGCCGCCAGTGGAGGCGTCGGCGAACGCGTCGCGGTTCTTCGGGTCCGTCTCGTCCTGGCGGATCCGCCCCACGACGTCGACCACGCCCGCGGGCGGCGCGGCGTACGGCGGGACCGAGTTGTGCTCACCCGGCTGGACGTAACCGCGGTCGATCAGCACGACCTCGCCGGTGGTGGTGCGCAGCGGCGTGAGCACCTCGAACGCCGGCTCGCCCTGAACCGTTCGCAGCCGCGCGACCACCTCGTACTCCGGCAGGTACGTGCCGGTGATCGTGACGCGCGTCCACTCCGTCTTCCGGTCCGGCGCGACGCCCGGCGCGAGCACGGTGTCGAGCGGCTTCGGCTGGGCGGTCATCGACGCCTGTACCGCGGAGTTCTGGGCCTCGCGCTCGGAGTTGCGGCTGAACTGCCACGGCGAGAGCAGCCAGAAACAGGCGAAAGCGAAAATCAGCACGCCCGCGACGAGGGCGAGCCAGCTGGGCCTGAGCAGGAACTTCCACCGCACGCCGTCCACGGTAGCCCCGGGGGTTCAGCGCAGGCAGGACCGGGCCGCCGACAACGCCTGCCGCGCGTAGCCGCCGCCGAACACCGCCGCGTGCATGAGCAGCGGGAACAGCTGGTGCAGCGGCACGCGGTCGCGCCAGCCCTCGGCCAGCGGGGCGCCCTCGTCCTCGGCACCTTCGGCGTAGCCGCCGAGGATCGAGCCGAGCAGTGACGTACCGAACAGTTGCAGCATGGCGAGGTCCGCCTCGCGGTGCCCGCCGTGCGCGGCCGGGTCGATCAGCCACACCCGGTCGGTGCCCCAGTGCACGTTCCCGCTCCACAGGTCGCCGTGAATGCGCGCGGGCGGTTCGGCGGGCACGCCGAGTTCGCCGAGCCGGTCGCCGAGCTTCTCGAACAGCCCGGCGTCGTCGGTGGTGAACAGGCCCTGGTCGACGCAGTCCCGCACGTACGGCAGGACGCGGTGCTCCGCGTAGAACGTCGGCCAGTCGGGGCACGGCTCGTTGCGCATCGGCGCGACGCCCATCCACGCGTCCACCGGACCGCCCGGCGGCGGGCAGCCGTACGCGTCCGCGCCCCGCAGGTGCAGCTTCGCCAGGCCCCGGCCGAACTCCTCGGCGGCCTCGACGGTCGGCGCGCCGGGCGGGAGGTACTGCATGACGAGCCACTGCTCGTCGTGGCCGTGCACCCTGGGCGTGGGCACGTCGCCGTATTCGCCGAGCCAGCGCAGGCCCGTGGCCTCGGCCGCCGTCGCCCCCGGCCCGACGCCCTCCTTGGCGATCACGGCCTCGCCGCTCGCCAGGGTGACCAGGAAGATCGCCCCGCCGGCGCGGCGCACACCCGTCACTTCGCCGCCGTACAGCCGCTCCACGGCCTCACGTGCGTTCACGCGTGCAGTGTGCCCAGTTCGCCGCGCACCCATTCCAGCAGGCCCGGGACCGTGCGCTCGATCATCGCCAGCACCTCGTCGAACCCCTCGTCGCCGCCGTAGTACGGGTCCGGGACCTCGGCGCCTTCGGGCGCGGCCGGGTCGAACGAGCGCAGCAGGCGCACGCGGGACGGGTCGTCGAGCAGGCGCCGCAGGTCGCGCAGGTGCCCGGCGTCCGCGGCGAGCAGCAGGTCGGCGGACAGGTGTTCCTCGTCGACCTGCGTGGCGATGTGCTTGTCGTCGTAGCCGTGCGCGTGCAGGGTCGCCAGCGCGCGGGCGTCGGCGGGCTCGCCCACGTGCCACGGGCCGGTGCCGCCGCTGCTGACGCGCACCCGGTCACCAAGGCCCTCGCGGTCCAGGTGGTCGCGGAACACGATGGCGGCCATCGGGGAGCGGCAGATGTTGCCGGAGCAGACGAAACAGACGTGCAGCGCCTTGTCCGTGGGAGAACTCATGGCCACACCTTCTCGCACGGACCACGGCGGGCACGAGAAAGCCCCTGGCGAAGCGTTCGCCAGGGGCCGTCCTCGACGCTAGCCGCAGCTCGAACAGCAGCCGCAGCCCGGACCGGTGCACTTCCCGCAGGCGTTGCCGCAGCAGCCCGGCGCCGGTACCTCGTGCTCGTGTTCCATGGTCGCTCCCATCGTCGGCGTTCCATCGATGGTCGCGCATGAATCGGCCGGAGTTCCGGACGTCACCGGATCGGGTCAGCGGACTCCCGCCGACGCCGGATGCGAAGATCCCCGTCATGCCCGCACTCGCCGAAGTCATCGCCGCACTGGAGGACGCCTACCCGCCCGAGCTCGCGGAGAGCTGGGACGCGATCGGGCTCGTCTGCGGGGACCCGGCCGAGCCGGTCAGAACTGTGCTGATCTGCGTCGACCCGACCAGCGAGACCGTCGACGAGGCGCTCGACCTCGGCGCCCAGCTGCTCGTCACCCACCATCCGCTGCTGCTGCGCGGCGTGCACGGTGTGCCGGCCGACACCCCCAAGGGCGCCTTGGTGCACCGGCTCATCCGCGAGGGCGTCGCCCTGTACTGCGCGCACACCAACGCCGACTCTGCCGACCCCGGTGTCTCCGACGCCCTCGCCGAGGCCATCGGGCTGCGCGTGCTGCGCCCGCTCGACCCGATCGGCGAGCGCACCGGCCTCGGCCGCATCGGGGAGCTGCCCGAGCCGGAGCCGTTTTCGGTCTTCGTGCAGCGCGTCGCCGAGGCACTGCCGGAGACCGAACCCGGCGTGCTCGGCGCCGGTGACCCGGACCGTCCAATCAGGACGGTCGCGGTGGCGGGCGGCGCGGGGGACAGCCACCTCGCCGTCGCGGCGCAGGCCGGCGTCGACGCGTACGTGACCGCGGACCTGCGGCACCACCCCGCGGGCGAGCACCTCGCCGCGGGTGGCCCCGCGCTGGTCGGCCTCACGCACTGGGCCAGCGAATGGCCGTGGTGCGAGCAAGCCTCGGCAGTCCTGCGCCGGGCGTTTGCGGGTAACGTCGAGACCCACGTGTCCACCCGGCGCACCGACCCGTGGACCATCCGAACCTCAAGGGAGCGCAACCAGTGAAGGCAGACCCCGCCGTCCAGCGTCAGCTGCTCGAACTCGCCAAGGTGGACGCCGAGCTGTCCCGCGTCGAGCACCGCCGCCGCACCCTGCCCGAGCTGGCCGAGATCGACGCGATCGAGAAGACGCTGCGCTCCCGCCGCGACGCGCTCGTCGCCACCCAGACCGCGGCGTCGGACCTCGACCGCGAGATCGCGCGGCAGGAGAAGGAGATCGAGTCCGTCCGCGCCCGCGAGGACCGCGACCGCAAGCTGCTGGAGTCCGGCTCGATCCAGGCCAAGCAGATGAACGACCTCCAGCACGAGCTGGAGACCCTCGCCCGCCGCCAGGCCGCGCTGGAGGACGACCTGCTGGAGCTGATGGAGCGCCGCGAGGCGCTGGAGCTGGACGCGCAGCGCACCGGTGCGGAGGTCGACAAGGCCCAGCAGGAGCTGGCCGACGCGCAGCGCCGCCGGGACGAGAACGTGCTCGACCTCGACACCACGCAGGCGCGCCGCGACGAGGACCGCGCGAAGCTGCTGCCGCGGTTCCCGGAGCCGCTGCTCAAGCTCTACGAGCGCACCCGCGAGCACAAGGGCATCGGCGCCGCGCTGCTGCGGGCACGCCGGTGCGGGGCCTGCCAGCTGGACATCGACCGCGCGGCCATCTCGGAGATCAAGTCGGCGGCCGAGGACGAGGTCGTGCAGTGCGAGAACTGCGGCGCGATCCTGGTGCGCACCCTGGAGTCCGGTCTGTGAACGTGGTCGTCGAGGCCGACGGCGGTTCGCGGGGCAACCCGGGGCCCGCCGGGTACGGCGCGGTGGTCAAGGACGCGGCGACGGGCGAGGTGCTCGCCGAGCGCGCCGAGGGGCTGGGCGTCACCACGAACAACGTGGCCGAGTACCAGGGCCTCGTCGCGGGGCTGGCCGCCGCGGCGGAGCTCGGAGCGTCCACAGTGGACGTCCGGATGGACTCGAAGCTCGTCGTGGAGCAGATGTCCGGGCGCTGGAAGATCAAGCACGCCGCGCTGCAGCCGCTCGCGCAGGAGGCGCGCGAGCTGGCGGAGCGGTTCGAGCGGGTCCGCTACGAGTGGGTGCCGCGGGCACAGAACTCGCACGCCGACCGGCTCGCCAACGAGGCGATGGACGCGCAGGCGGGCAAGCGCACCGAGGTGCCCGCGACCCGCACCGAGGTGCCCGCCAACTCGCCCGCGCGCTGGACGGGTGCACAGGGCAAGCCCACCCGGCTGCTCCTGTTGCGGCACGGGCAGACCGAGATGTCCGTCGACCGCCGGTACTCCGGGCGCGGCGACGTCCCGCTCACCGAGCTGGGCCGCCAGCAGGCCGCGGCCGCCGCGAAGCGGATCGCGGCGCTGCCCGGCGTGGCGGACGCGGACGAGCCCACGCCGATCCTCGCGTCCCCGCTGACCCGCACGATGCAGACGGCGCAGGCGGTCGCGGACGTGGTCGGTGGCCGTGTCGAGACGCGCCAGGGTCTGCTGGAGACCGACTTCGGCGACTGGGAGGGCCTGACCTTCGCGGAGGCGGCTGAGCGCGATCCCGAGCTGCATTCCCGCTGGCTGCGCGATTTCACGGTGCCTTCGCCGGGCGGCGAGAGCTTCGAGCGCGTGCACCGGCGGGTGCTGGCGTTCCGCGACGAGCTGTTCGAGACGCACGCCGGCCGCACGGTGATCGTGGTGAGCCACGTGACGCCGATCAAGTCGTTGCTGCGCATGGGGCTCGACGCCGGTCCCTCGCTGCTGTTCCGGCTGCACCTGGACCTCGCGTCGCTGTCGATCGTCGAGTTCTACCCGGACGGCAACGCTTCGGTGCGGCTCGTGAACGACACCTGTCACTTGAGCTGAAGAGCTAGCCACAGCGCGGCCGTCGACGCGGCGAGTGTGGTGGGCACGGTCAGCGTGCCCAAGCGCAGGAAGTCCCGCCAGCGCGGGGATTCGCCCTGTCCGAGCAGTACCCGCCGCCACAGCAGCGTCGCGAGCGAGCCGAGGTAGGTGGCGTTCGGGCCGAGGTTCACGCCCAGCAGCACGGCCAGCAGGATGCCGGGCGCGGGATGCGGCCCGAGCACCGACAGCAGGAGCAGCGTCGCGGGCAGGTTGTTCACCAGGTTCGCGAGCACGGCCGCGACTCCCGCGGTGAGCAGCAGCTGTGGCAGCCCGGGCGTGTCCGGCAGGAGCGCGCGCAGCGGTTCGCCCAGCAGGTGCCGCGACACCGCCTCGACCACGACCGCGAGCCCGAGCACGAACAGGCACAGCAGCGGGTTCGCCTCCGCGATGAGCGTCGGCACGCGGACGCGGCGCGCCGACAGCGCCCGCGCGGCGAGCACCACGGCGGCGATCGCGGCGACCACCACCGGTTCGACGTGCATCAGCGGCGCCACGCCGAACCCCGCCAGCGTCACGGCCAGCACGACGAGCGCGAACACCGGCGTCGGCGGGATCTCGCCCGCGGGTGCGCCCGCCTCGCCGGTCAGGTCGCGCGCGAAGAACCGGAAGAACACCCCCAGCTCGATCGCGATCGTCACCAGCCACGGCAACGCCATCAACGCGGTGAACCCGGCGAAGCTCAGACCCGACGCGGAGAACGCGAGCAGGTTCGTCAGGTTCGACACCGGCAGCAGCGTCGAGGCCGAGTTGGACAGGTGCGCACACGCGTAGAGGTGCGGCCGCGGTGGCAGCTCCAGGCGTTTCGCCGTGGCGAAGACGACGGGGGTGAGCAGCACGACCGTGGCGTCGAGGCTGAGCACCGCCGTGGTGCCCGCCGCGGCCGCGAAGGTCAGCACGAGCAGCCGCCGGGGCCGCCCGCGGCAGGCGCGGGCGAGCCGGGCGCCGAGCCACGTGAACACGCCGTCGAGGTCCGCGAGGTGCGCCAGCAGCAGGATCGCGGCGAGGAACCCGAGCGTCGGCAGGATGGTCAGCGCCTGGTGCCCGGCGTCGGCGGGCGGCACCCAGCCCAGCAGCAGCACGATCCCCGCGGCGGGCAGCGCGACCGTCGCCTCCGGCAGCCCGCGTGGGCGCGCGGTGGCGAACGCGAGGACGGCGGCGAGCAGAACCAGACTCCCGCCCGCCGCCAGCACCCGGACAAGTTACCCTGAGTGCGCGGACGAGTTGGCCGGGCGGTCGCGAGGGGCCTTCGGGTCCTTCGAGGAAAGTCCGGACTCCACAGGGCAGGGTGGTTGCTAACGGCAACCCGGGGCGACCCGCGGGACAGTGCCACAGAAAACAGACCGCCCCGGCTTCCGAGCCGGGGTAAGGGTGAAACGGTGGTGTAAGAGACCACCAGCACCCCGGGTGACCGGGGTGGCTCGGTAAACCCCACCCGGAGCAAGGCCAAGAGGGCGCCTGGCGACAGGCGCCTGCGCAGGCGTTCGAGGGCTGCCCGCCCGAGCCTGCGGGTAGGCCGCTCGAACCTGCCGGCAACGGCAGGTCTAGATGGATGGCCGCCGCCGCGCCTTCGCGCGCGGAACAGGATCCGGCTTACAGGCCAACTCGTCCGCTTCCCCGATGTGGGAAGGTACCGGCGTGGAGAGCGAAGAAGCCCGCGCGCTGGCCCACCGGTGCCACCGCGTCCTTGACCCCCTGCACTCGATGATCTACTTCGCGCCCGAGGCCGAAGAGCTGTTGTCCGGGCTCGGACTGCGGCGCGGTCGCATGGCGTACTTCGCGAGCCGCTCGGCTCCGATGGGGCCGGTGAGCGCGGGCACCGTCGCCGCCACGTTCTACAACTTCAACCCCGCGCTCGTCGCGAAGCACATCCCGCTGGCGTGGACGCTCGCTTCGCCCGCGCAGATCGTCGAGACGCGCTTCGCCGTGGCCGACGCCGTGATGCGGCGCCTGCTCGGCGAAGCGGTGTCGAGCGACGAGACCGCCGAAGCGGCTTCGCTGGCCCGGGAGGCGAGTGAGGCGTGCACCGGCGACGGGCGCCCGCTGTACGCGGCCCACGCGGAGCTGGCGTGGCCGTCCGAGCCGCACGTGGTGCTGTGGCACGCGATCACGTTGCTGCGCGAGTACCGCGGTGACGGGCACATCGCCGCGCTCGTCGGGCACGGCGTGAGCGGCCTGGGTGCGCTGATCACCCACACGGCCACGGGAAAGGGCTTTCTGCCGTCGGCCGCCAAGGCGACGCGAGGCTGGTCGGACGAGGAGTGGGACGCCGAGAGCGACCACCTGAAGGCCGAGGGCGTCCTGGACGCGGACGGCGCGCTCACCGAGCAGGGCCTCGCGCTGCGGGAGAGCATCGAGACCCAGACGAACGCCTCCGCGGTGGCCCCGTGGCGACGCCTCGGCGCCGACCGGGCGGCCCGGCTGCACGAACTGGGCCGCACGCTGAGCCGGGCCGCGGTGGCGGCGGGCGCCTTCCCGTCGGGTGTGTTCGCGGCGCCGCGCGCCTGAACGGAGTAGTGGCGGGGCGCTGGCGGGCAGCGGCCCGCCTCCCCGCCGAACATGTTCGCCCAGCCGCGCCTGACCAGCGCGGAAGCCCTCCTCCCGAACCACGGCATCCTGGTGGAATTCGGCTACCCGACAACAGAGAGCAGTTTGGCTGTCACGGGTAGTCACGCCCCACTGACGTGGCTCAGACTGA
Organism: Amycolatopsis bartoniae; assembly: GCF_014191255.1. Lineage (GTDB taxonomy): Bacteria > Actinomycetota > Actinomycetes > Mycobacteriales > Pseudonocardiaceae > Amycolatopsis_E > Amycolatopsis_E bartoniae. The sequence goes on along the minus strand of NZ_JACHWH010000008.1, from coordinate 177,237 downwards.
ACGTGTCCGGATTTCGACAGCTTTTCACGAAATCGGCGCGAGAGGAGGAACCATGTCCAAGACCCACAAGAAGAAGCAGGGCCGGCAACCGAGTTGGCTGCGGTACACCGGCCCCGTCTCCCAGTTGCTCATCGCACTGGCGAAGGCCGCGATCATCGTCTGGCGCGGCGTGCACAACTGTTGACCCTGCCCCTGAGCGCCGGCGGCCACCGGTGCTCGAACGGGCCCGTCAAGGATAGGCTGTCCGCCCCGGAGCGGGCTAGCTCCGAACAGGGCAGCCTGTCCCCTTCTCGACGCCGGCGCTCCGGCGGTCGAGCCAAATCTTCCTCCCGACCTGCACGGACAGTGATGAAGTCGGGGAGCTGTCATGCCGGTGGGCAACGGACCATGATCGACTAGGGCGGAGAAGTCGTCACCGCCGGGTAGCGGGACTGCCACCGATCGGGTCTGTCACACTGTCCCTGCGGCGCGTGCTACGGACGCAGAGTGAGCAGAAACGCTCATTTCGAGCGAGTGCGTACGCAAACTACGAAATACGGGTGGACGGGGTTAATCCTGGGCGGCCTTGCAACGATGATGGAGGGCGACGAGTTCAGGGAGAGTGGCCGTACTGTGCCTGGTGAGGTTCGACTGTCCGGCGACGGAGAGCACTTTGACCGTTACCGGTAGTCACGCCATCATGATGTAGACCAGACCGGACAAGCTCCACACCCCGTGGGCCCCGCCCGGCGAGACCCACCCGACCACACTCCTCGCACCCGGGAGTACGCGATGACCATGATGACGCTTGTGCAGCACCTCGCTGAGGGCGAGATCAAGACCCGAGGCGTCCAGCAGTGGATGCTCGACAACGTTATCCCGCTCGTATTGCTGGCCGTCGCGTTGCTGCTGCTCTGGCTGGGCGGCGGCAAGGGCGACAACGCCGGCGTCATGCGCCGCCTGGCAGGTGTGGTGATCGCGCTCGCGATCGTCGGCCTCGCCGTGAGCGGGCTGGGCGTGAACGTCGGCGAGTGGATCGCCGGCCTGTTCACCGGCTGAGACGAGACCCCGTGCGGATTCGAACCGATGACGAGGTCTACCGGGTCGACGCGGTGTGGCTCGGCCCCCCGAAGGCCACGTTCCCCTGGCGCGCGAGGTACGTCGCGTGGGGTGTCGGCATCGCCGTCTTCCTGGTGGTCCTGACGGTCGAACGCCAGCTCGGCGTCGGGTTCGGGTTCTTCTCCACGGCGTGGGCGTTCGTGGCAACGATCTTGATCACCAGACTGATCACGAGAAAGATCAGTCACGAGCGCCCGCTCGGCGCGGTGTTCACGATGTGGCTGCGAGAGCTGCACACGCCGCGCGAGAAACCGCGAGGGGAGGGCGGTGCGGTGACCGCCGGCAAGCTGCGCGTCCGCTCGCAGCGCCCGTTGCCAAGGAACAAACGCCCTGACAGGTCCCGAGCACGCCGTGGCGCGGCTCCGGCGAGGAGGTAGCTGTTGTTCGGTCGCCGGAAGGACCGGGAGCGCGACGCGGGCGGTGCCACCGAGTGGCAGCCGCAGCGCGGCCGTGGCGCCCCGGCGGGCGCGAAGAAGAACCAGGGAAGCCGGCGACTGCCGGGTGAGCAGGCGATTCCCAGCTACACCCCGTCCATCGCGGCCCGCAGCATCGACGGGCACCTGCTGCGCACCGGGCACGAGGTCTACGCCTGGTACCGGCTGGCGCCGCAGCGCTGGTCGTTCCGGTCCGACTCGCAGCGCCGGGACCTCATCGCGGCGATCGCCGGGCAGTACGCGGAGCTGCAGGGCCGCTGGCTGCACCTGCGGGTCACCACGCGCCCGTACCCGATCCGGATGTGGGCCGAGGCGCACGTGCACAACGCCGTCGGCCGCCCGCAGGACGTGCCGGGCACGCTGTCGTTCGACGACTACCTGATCGGCGAGCAGCAGCAGCTCATGGGCCGTTCGATGGCCGAGAAGGAGGTCTACATCGGCGTCCAGGTGCAGACCCGGCGGATGGTGGACCGCGCGGTCGAGAGCGCCGCGCCGCTGTTGCGCAAGATCCTGCCCGAGGCCGTGGACGCCGAGCTGACCGCGCTGGACTCCGAGGTCGAGCACCTCGACCAGGTCATCGGCTCCTCCGGACTGGAGGGGCGGCCGGTGCACGCGGAGGAGATGTCCTGGCTGATGCACCGCTCGTGCTCGCTGGGGCTGCCCGCGCCGCGGAACCTGCCCGCCGTGCCGGGTACCGAGTGGGAGCCGGAGGACCTCGCGAGCTTCACCGACGCCGCGGACTTCCACGCCGAGCCGTACGCGCCGACGCTGACCGTTCGCGGGCGCACCGGGTCGAACGCCGGGCTGAAGCGGCACGTCGCGGTGCTCACCGTGGGGCAGATGCACGGCCTGCAGATCCCCGAGGTCGACGACCCGTGGGTGCAGCACGCCGACCGGCTGCCGGCCGCCGTGGAGTGGTCCGCCCGGATCTACGTGCGCCGCCCCGAGGAGGTGGCCGGTGAGCTGCAGCGCCAGATGAACAAGGTGCGCTCGCAGGTCAAGCACTACACCGACGAGCACGAGCTGGAGCCACCGCAGTCGCTCGCGCGCCAGGCGTCCCGCGTGCTGGAGATCGACGACGAGATGACGTCGGGCTTCACCGCGCTGGCCACGCGGGTGCGCTCGTGGTGGCGGCTGGCGGTGTCGGGGCAGACCGAGCGCGAGGCGCTGCGCCTGGCCCAGCAGCTGCTCGACCTGTACAAGCCGAAGGTCGCCATCGAGCACCCCGAGGCGCAGTACGCGATGGCGCGGGAGTTCATCCCGGGCGAGCCGCTCGCGTCCTCGGCGTACATGCGCCGGGGTTCGGTCGTGTGGGCCGCGGCGGCGGTGCCGACGGCGACCGCGGAGGTCGGCGACCGGCGGGGCATCCTGCTCGGCGAGACGGTCACGGCGACCCGGCGCCCGGTGGCGTGGGACCCGTGGATGGCGCAGGAGATCCGCGACGGCTCTGGTCTGACCGCGATGGTCGCGGGCCTCGGTGGCGGCAAGTCGTTCCTCGGTGGCGGCATCGTCTACAAGACGATCCGCGCGGGCGCGCACTGGACGCTGCTGGACCCGTCGGGCCCGCTGTCGAGGTTGTGCGACCTGCCGGAGCTGCGGCCGTACGCGCGGCCCATCAACTTGCTCAATGCACAACCCGGCATCCTGAACCCCTACCGGGTGGTGGCGGAGCCGCTGCTGGAGCACTTCCTGGACGAGGACGACCCCGAGCGGGCGTGGCGGCGAGAACGGGCGCTGGCCGGCGCGACCCGACGGCGGTTGGTCCTCGACGTGCTGACCGGGATCCTGCCGTACGAGGTGGCGCGGATGCCGCAGAGCCGGATCGTGCTGCTGCGCGCGGTCCGCACGGTCGGCGGCCGCTACGACGCCGACCCCGGGCAGGTGATCGACGCGCTGCGGCGCGACTCCAGCGAGCACCACGAGCACGCCGTCGTCGTCGCGGACTTCCTCGACGAGATGCGCGAGCGCATGTCGCTGCTCATCCCGGAGGACGACGCCGACCCGTACTCCGAGACCCGCGACGACCGGCTGACGGTGCTGACCATGGCGGGCCTGACCCTGCCCAAGGACGGCGTGGGCCGCGAGCACTGGACCGACGCCGAGGCGCTCGGCGTGGAGATGCTGAACCTCGCCGCGTGGCTCACGCAGCGTTCGGTGTACGAGAAGCCGAAGGACCTGCGCAAGGGCGTCTGGATCGACGAGGCGTTCTTCCTGTCCGAGGTGCCGACGGGGCGCGTGCTGATGAACCGGTTCGCGCGTGACTCGCGGAAGTGGAACGTCCGGGTGCTGCTGTCGTCGCAGATCCCCGCGGACTTCCTGAAGATCCAGGGTTTCGTGGCGTTGCTGGACTCGGTGTTCGTCGGCCGCCTCGACGACGACGAGGCGCAGGCCGACGCGTTGCGCCTGCTGAAGGTGCCGGTCGGCGTCGGGTACGAGCAGGTCGTCGCGGCGCTGGGCCGCCGCCCCGGCGCGCACCGCGACGCCGAGCGCGACCGTGAGCCGCGGCAGTTCATCTTCGGTGACGGTGCCGGTGGCGTGGAGCGCATCCGCGTCGACTTCTCCGGGCCGCACCTGGAGCACCTGCGTGCGGTCATGGACACCACGCCGGGTTCCAAGGACGCGCTGCCCGCCGACAACCGCGCGGCGCGCGAGGCCGAGCAGGAGGAGAAGCCGCACGTGCCCGTGCCGCCTCCGGACGACGAGCTGGAGGAGGACCTGGAGCTCGCGGCGGAGCGCGAGGTCGGGCTCACCGAGGAGCAGATCCTCGCCGAGGACGTGCCCGGCGGCGCCGAGCACGCGACGGCGGGCAAACGGGGCGGTCATGGCCGGGACGCCGCATGACGACCGTCCTGACGCTGGGATTCGTGCTGGCCTGCGCTTGGGGGTGGCACGCGTTCAAGGGATTCCTCCGCAGGGGAGGGTTCCGCGGCAAAAGACCCGGCCGCTGGGCGACGGTGGCCATGGTCGCGCTGGTGCTCGGCCTGCAGGCGGTGGCCACGGCCCCGGCCGCCTCGGCGGCGGCCTGCGGTGAGGCGCCCACGCCCGAACGCCCCGGCGCGGGCATGGTCGGCGCCATCGACCCGCCCGCGACGCACGGCGAGAACGGCAGCGCGTACCTGGACTACAGCTACGCCGGCATGGTCTGGTACGTCTTCCAGACCGACTGCGGCCCGCTGTCCGGGCTCTCCAGCCCGAACTCGACCATCGACACGTGGGCGGGCAACGAGCTGTTCAACATCGGCAAGAACATCGTCGGCGCCACCAACTCGCTGCACTACACGGTGATGGAAGGCGGCCTGCTCAACCCGATCTACGACGCGGTCAAGAGCGGGGCCGAGAAGGTCTACAACAACATCTACGCGCAGCTGTTCGGCATCGCCGCGCTGCTGCTGGCGATCCTGATGTTCCGCAACATCTGGCGCGGCGACCTGGCCGCGGTCAGCAAACGCGCGCTGTACGGGCTGGGCGCGGTGTGGCTCGCCGCGTCGTCGCTCGCGATGCTGCGGTACTTCGACCCGATCGACAAGGCGATCGTCCAGACCACCACCAACATCCAGGCCGGGTTCGTCGACGACTCGGGTGACCGTGTGGTCCGCGAGATCCTGCCCACCGAGCTGCACACGCAGGTGGTCTACAACAACTGGCTGCGCGGGGAGTTCGGCGCGCCCGACGCTTCGCAGGCGACGCAGTTCGGCAGGCCGCTGCTGGACGCGCAGGCGTTCACGTGGGACCAGGTGCGCAACGGCGACGACGCGAACCAGGCCGTCGTGGACGCGAAGAAGGCGTCGTACAAGAACATCGCCGGGCAGCTGGGCACCGCCACGCCGTACTTCACCGGCGAGGGCGGCAGCCGCACCGGCGCGGGGTTCCTGGCGTTGCTGCAGAGCATCGTGTACGCGCTGTTCCAGCTGCTGGCCAAGGCTTCGGTGCTCCTGGCGCAGGTGCTCATCCGGCTGTTCGCGCTCACGGCGCCGCTCATCGGCCTGGTCGCGCTGGTGCACCACGACATTCTCCGCCGCGTGGCGAAGGTGCTGGGCGGGGTCGGGTTCAACCTCATCGTGCTCGCGGTGCTCGCCGGGGTGCACGCGCTGCTGCTGCAGGCGATCTTCGCGGCGGGCAGCGCGTTGTCGATGCTCACGCAGATGGCGATGGCGGGCCTGGTCACCGTGCTGCTGTTCCTCGTGGGGCGGCCGGTGCGGCGGCTGTGGCAGATGGTCGAGATGTCGGTCGGCATGGTCGGTTCGGGTGTGCCGGCGCCGTCGGGTCTCTTCTCGCGCTTCCGCCGCAAGCAGGGCCCGACGCCGCAGGACGAGTTCTGGCAGAACGTGCGGGACTCCGACGACAGCGACCTCGAAACACGCGGGCCGATCGGTGCGACGGCGGGCGGTGGCCGTTACCGCCCGGAGGCGACGATCTTCGCCAGCTCACAGCGGCTCGACGGCTCCGGCTCGATGGCTTCCCGCCCCGCCGCGGCTTGGTCGGGTGCGCTGCCGGGGAACCGGCCGCGCCAGGCGTTGCCCGCGGGCGGCGGTGGTGCCGGGGCGTACCCGGGCTACGCGCCTGCCGGCGGCAGCCCGGACGACTACGTGTACTCCGCCCCGCCGGGCAGCACCCGCCGCGCGGACGCGGGCTGGGTCGCGCAGCCGAGCAGGCGGGTCGACACGTCGCCGGTGTTCGATGGCGACACCGAACAGGCCGACTCCGTGGTGGTGCCGTCGCGGCTGCAACCGGCGCCGCAGGCCGCCAGGGTGCCCGTGCCGCGGCCGCGCCGCGTGGAGCCGGAGCTGGTGGGCGGCAAGCCGGTGCACGTGCTGTACCGCCCGTCGCGCGGGCTCGAAGTGCGCGACACCGACCAGGTCGTGCGGTGAGGTGAGCGATGCCGATCAGGACGAATCGTGGGCGCGCCGCGGTCTACCGGCGCCTGTGGGGCTTTCCGCTGCGCTCGCCGCGGCACCTCGCGGGCACCGCGGTGGCCGTGCTGATCCTGATCATCGCGATCGGGATCGCCGTGCCGCAGCTGCTCGGGTCGCCCGCGGGCAGCAAGGTCACGCCCGCGCGCGTGCCCGATCCCGCGTCGTCGGCGGCAAAGGTGCCCGCGGGCACCACGTCGACGCCGATGTCCTCCCGGCTCACCGCGCCACTGCTGCAGCCGACGTCGGCGGCGCCGAACCCGGAGGCGCTCAACGTCGCGAAGCTGTGGGCGCAGGCGTGGGTCACGCACCCGGCGGGCATGACCAACGCGCAGTGGCTCGACGGGCTGCGGCCGTACACCACCGACGAGTACCTGCCACAGATGTCCACAGTGGACCCGGCGAACATCCCCGCGACCAGGCTGACCGGTGATCCCCGGGTCACCGAGTCCTACACGAGTTCCGTGCTCGTGCTCGTGCCCACCGACGGGCCGCAGCTGAGCATCACCGTCGCGCAGACCGCCGCGGGCTGGCGCGTGACCGGCTACGACCAGGCGAGCTGACGATGCGGCTCGGGGTGATCATCGGCGTGGTGGTCGCCGCGTTGTTCGCGGCGGTGTTCACCACGGGTGTCGTCGCGAAGGTGGTCACCGACCAGCAGGCCGCGCAGGCGCGGGTGCAGAACCTCAGCTGCGACGCGGCGATCGGCCCCACTGACGCGGGTGACGCGCAGACGGCGCAGGGGCAGGCCGACCGGCTCGACGCCACGCAGCGGGGGATCGTCGCGCAGATCATCGCGATCGGCAAGCAGCGCGGGCTGTCGCCGCGGGCGTGGCAGATCGCGATCCAGGCGGGCATGACCGAGTCCGGCCTGCGCAACCTCGCGTTCGGTGACCGCGACTCGCTGGGCATCTTCCAGATGCGCCCGTCGATGGGCTGGGGCACCGTCGGTCAGCTGCAGGACGTCACGTACGAGATCAACAAGTTCTACGACGTGCTGCTGTCGGTGCCGAACTGGGACGGGCAGCGGCCGGGCGACTCGGCGCAGGACGTGGAGCGCTCGGCGTTCCCCGACCGCTACCACCGCTGGGAGCCGATGGCGGCGAACCTGGTGCAGAACGTCGGCCAGGTCAGTGACGCGGTGGGCTGCGGGCAGAGCGTGGGGCTGGCGCTGCCGGCGAACGGGGCGGCGGCCTCGGCGATCGAGTTCGCGCTGGGGGAGCAGGGCAAGCCGTACGTGTGGGGCGCGACGGGCCCGGATTCGTACGACTGCTCGGGCCTGATGCTGCGGGCGTACGAGGCCGCGGGCATCACGCTCGACCGGGTGTCGAGGGACCAGTACCACGACGGCGCGATGCTGCCGGTGCGCAGTGCACAGCCCGGTGACCTGCTGTTCTGGGCGTACGACCCGTCTAACCCGAACACCATTCACCATGTGGCGATGTACCTGGGCGGTGGGAAGATAGTGGAGGCCCAGCAGACCGGCGTGCCGGTGCACGTCCGTTCGGTGTCGTTCGACGAGAACGAGCTCGTGCCGCAGGCCGTGCGGCCGGGTGTGTGAGAGGCGGAGAGGTTCTCGTGGCTAAGAAATTCGGGAAGCGGAAGACCGGGAAGGACCCGGCCGAGCTGTTCGGCGCGCCGGTTCCGCCGCCGCGCTCGGCCGCGCGTCCCGCGTCGAGCACCCCGCTGGCGGACTACCTGGCGCCCGGCTGGCCCGGGGTGGACGAGAACTACGTGGTGCTGCCGCGGTCGCTGGCTGAGGGCATGTCGTTGCCGTGGCAGCAGCAGATGTCGGCGATGCTGGCGCAGTTCCACCAGGCGCACGGGAACCTGTCGTGGCCGGTGTACCGGGTGGTGCCGTCGAGGTACGAGAACCTGGTCGACCTGGACGAGGAGCAACTCGCCGAGGCCGGCTACCTGGTGGAGATCGACGCCGACGGGGACATGGTCTATCGCGAGCGCAGCGGCCGGAAGGTGGAGGACCCGGAGCACACGCGCGTCCTGGTGTCGGTGCTGGACCCGATCCCGCCGCGCAGCACCGCCCGGAGGCAACCGGCGGACCCCGGCCAGCAGCGGGCGAGGGCGGTGCCGATGAACATCCCGCCCGCACCGGTGTGGCGCACCACGCCACCTCCTGCACCCCAGAGCGCAGCGACTCCCGACCCGGGGGCGACGGAGCAGGCGGTTCCCGGGACGGCGGAGTTCCGGGCTCCGGCCGCCCAGCCTCCGGCGGCTGAGTCCCCGGCGGCCCAGGCTGCGTCGGCTGAGGTCTCGGCCGCCCAGCCTCCGGTGGCTGAGGTCTCGGCCGCTCAGTCTCCGGTGGCTGAGGTCCCGACGGCCCAGGCTGCGTCGGCTGAGTCCCCGGCGGCCCAGTCCCGGCAGGCTGAGTCCCCGGCGGCCCAGGCTGCGTCGGCCCAGTCCTCGGCGGCTGAGTCTCCGGCGGCCCCGCCCGCGTACTCTCCGCCGCCCGCCGCCGAGGCCACGGGGCACTTCCAGCCCTCGGATGCCTCGCCTCTGCCGCCGGTCGCGCACTCCGAGCCTCCGGCGCCGGAAGCTCCCGGAGAGCCGGTCGCCCAGGCTCCGGCATTAGAAGCTCCGGCCGCGCAGCCCCACCCTCCGGCCGCCCCGGCTTCGGAAGGCCCACTCCAGCCCCCCGCCGAGGCCGCGGCGCAGCGACCGGTCACCCAGCCTCCGGCGGGGGAGGCCGAAGCCCAGCCACCGTTCATCCAGCCCCCCGCCGAGTCTGCAGCGCAGCCACCGTTCACCCAGCCTCCTGCCGCGGAGGCCGCAGCGCAGGCACCGTTCACCCAGCCCCCGGCCGGGGAGGCCGAAGCCCCTGCGCCGGAAACGCCGCACCCGCCCGCCGCTGCTGAGGGTGCCCCTCAGCTTCCGGCCACCTCGGCTCCGGAGACCGCACCTCAGCCCCCGACCACTCCCGCTCCGGAAGTCACCGTTTCTCAGCCACCGGCCGCCGCGGCTTCGGAAGCCGCATTCCAGGCCCCTGCCACCCCGGCTCCGGAGACCATTGCCCCCCAGCCTCCGGCTGCCCCGGCTCCGGAGGCCGCCCCCCAGGCACCGGCCGCCGCGGCTCAGGAAGCCACGCGCCAGCCACCGGCCGCCTGGGTGTCGGAGTCCCCACTCCAGCGACTGGCCGTTCCGAGCCCGGAGACCGCCCCCCAGCCCCCGGCTTCGGAGACCGCGCCGCAGCCCGCCGCCTCGGCCCCGGAAGCCGCGCAACCACCGGCCGCCGCGGCTCCCGAGACCGCACCTCACCCCCCGGCCCCGGAAGCCACCCCCCAGCCCCCCGCGCCGCCGCTGGCGCCCGCGCCGAAGCGGGTCGCCACGTGGACTCCGCCTCCGGCGCCCGACTGGACCAGCCGCCTCCAGCCCGAAACGCCCCCCACGCCCGCCGCCGAGGGGCCGTCCCGCGTGGAGTCCGCGCTGTCCGGCGAGGAGACCCCGCCCCGCGGGATTCCCGCCGCCGAGCGGGGGTGGTTCGACGAGTACCCGGAGGACGGCGAGCAGCCCCGGTTCGGTCCTACCGGGCAGCCGACGGAGCTTCCGTACCGCTACCGTCCCTGACCGGCTCCTCCGCCACGTACTTCCCGCCCCGCAGCCACGACGCGACGCCCGCCACCAGGCACGCCGCGATCGCGAACCCGAACGCCACCGTCAACCCCGTGGCGAACGGGCCCGAGATCAGGTCCGGGAAGAACTCGCGTCCGGTCAGGACGTCCACACGCGACTGCGGCAGCTGGTGCAGCACGCTCGGATCCAGCAGTGTCCCGAGCGGGTTGTAGCCCAGCAGCGACGCGAACAGCACCGCCACCGGTGGCAGCGCTCCCAGCGCACCCGCGCTCGACGCTGGAACCCCTTGCGCCACAAGGCCGTTCGTCAGCGTCGACGGCAGGTCCCGCGCGATACCCGTGATCATCAGGCTGAAGAAGATCCCGATCGACAGAACCATCGCCGAGTTCTGGAACGTCGTGCTGATCCCCGCGCCGACGCCCCGCCGGTGCGGCGGCAGAGCGTTCATGATCCCGGCGCGGTTGGGTGACGCGAACAGGCCCATGCCCAGCCCGTTGAGCAGCAGTGCCAACGCGAACTGCCAGTACGCGAAGTTCACCGGCAACAGCAACAGCCACAGGAAGCTCACCGCCGCGATGGCCATGCCACCCGTCGCGAACGGGCGCGCGCCGAACCGGTCGGACAGCCAGCCCGACAGCGGCCCGGCGACGAGGAACCCGACCGTCACGGGCAGCATGTAGATGCCCGCCCACAGTGGCGTCGACTCGAAGCTGTAACCGTGGCGCGGCAGCCAGATCCCCTGCAGCCAGATGATCAGGATGAACTGCAGCCCGCCGCGCCCGAGCGACGCCAGCAGGCTCGCCAGGTTGCCCGCCGTGAACGCGCGGATCCGGAACAGCCGCAGCCGGAACATCGGGTCCGGCACCTTCGTCTCGATCACGCAGAAGACGCCGAGCACCACCACGCCGCCGATGAGCATCGCGAGCACGAACGGGTTGGTCCAGCCCATGGTGTGCCCGGCGTAGGGCTGGATGCCGTAGGTGATCCCGACGAGCACCGCGATGAGCCCGACCGCGAACGTGAGGTTGCCCCACCAGTCGAGCCGCGCGGGGTTGCGCACGCCCGTGTCGTGCAGTTTCCAGTACGCCCACACCGTGCCGAACACCCCGATCGGCACCGACACCAGGAACACCGTGTGCCACTCGACCGGCCCCAGCAGCCCGCCCAGCACCAGCCCGATGAACGACCCGGCGATACCCGCGACCTGGTTGAGCCCCAGCGCCAGCCCGCGCTGCTCGACGGGGAACGCGTCGGTGATGATCGCCGTCGAGTTCGCCATCAGCAGCGCGCCGCCGACGCCCTGCAGGATCCGCATGACGATCAGCCACAGTGCACCCGCCGTCCCGTGCAGCCAGGTGACGGACAACAGGATCGAAAACACCGTGAACACGGCGAACCCGGCGTTGTACATCCGGACGCGGCCGTACATGTCACCGAGGCGGCCGAAGCTCACCACGAGCACCGCGGTCACCACGAGGTAACCCATGATCAGCCACAGCAGGAGACTCGTGTTGCCGGGCGCGAGCGGATCGATCCGGACACCGCGGAAGATGTCGGGCAGCGCGATCAACAGGATGGAGGAGTTGATCGTCGCGATCAGCACGCCCAGCGTCGTGTTGGACAACGCGATCCACTTGTACCGAGGGTTCCGCACCGCGATCGCGGCCCGAGCCTGCCGATCCACGCTCCACCACTTCCCCTAGTTGGTTACTCAACCTAACTAACCATAAACCGCACCGGCATGACAGCGGCCGGGGGAAATGCGAAGCTCGTGCCATGAAGGACGCGAACCCCGATCAGGGTTGGTACTACAACACGAAGACCGGCGAGGTGGAGCACCTCGAACGCTCCCGTTCGATCGACCTCCTCGGCCCGTACCCGGACGAGGCGACCGCCCGGCGGGCGCTCGACATCGCCCGGGAGCGGACCAAGAAGGCGGACGCCGAGGACGCCGACTGGAACTGAGTGCTCACGGGAGCAGGATCAGTTTCCCGGCCATGCCGTCGCCGTAGCTCGTGACCTTCGCGCCCAATGCGGCGAGGTCGCCCGCGTAGGTCTCGCCGGCGGTGGCGTACACCCGCGCGCCGCGGAGGAGGGCCATCTGCGTTGCGGCGTACCCGATCGTCGAGCCCGCACCGTGGATCAGGATGCTCTGGCCGGCGGTGAGACCGAAGAGGTCGAGCGTGTTGGCGGCGGTCATCACCGCCATCGGCAGGGCGGCCGCCTGAGTGAGGTCCAGCCCGTCGGGCACGAGTGCCCAGTGGTCCAGGACGGCCTGGTCGCCCGCGCCCGCCGTCGGCTGGCCCGCGTAGTCGGCGCTGCCCAGAACGCGGTCTCCCACAACGACATCGGTGACTCCTTCGCCGACGGCGTCGACGGTGCCGGACACGTCGAGGCCGATGCCGCGCGGCAGCGTGCCGGGCAACAGGCCCCGGCACAACGCCCAGTCCGCGGGGTTCAGGGCGACGGCGTGCACGGCCACGCGGACGCGTCCCGGGCCCGGTTCGGGTGCGGCGGCGTCCTCCAGGCGCAGCACGTCCGCGGGCTCGCCGTACTCGTGAAATCGGATGGTCCTCATGGGAAGGCCTCCTGCTCGTTGTGACAGTTCCTGACGCTACCACGGTAGCGACAGGAACTGTCACAACGAGGTAGGATCGGCGACATGCCCAGGAGCGGAGAGGAAGCGAGGCGTCGGCTGCAGGAGGCGGCGCTGGAGCTGTACCTGGACCGGGGCTACGACGCGACGACGACGGCCCAGATCGCCGAGCGGGCAGGCGTGACCGAGCGGACGTTCTTCCGGCACTTCGCCGACAAGCGGGAGGTGTTCTTCGAGGGCGAAGCGGGTCTGCGCGAGGCGCTCGTGACGGCGATCGCCGAGGCGCCTGCCGACCTTCCGCCGCTCGCCGTGCTGCGCGAGGCGTTTTCCGCGGTGCTGCCGATCATCGAGGGCAACCGGCCTCTCCTCGGGCCGCGGATCAAGGTCATCGCGGCCACGCCGCAGCTGCGGGAGCGCGAGCTGGCCAAGGTGGAGGCGCTGAACCACGCGATGGCCGACGCCCTGCGGGAACGCGGTCTGTCCGAGTCGCTGGCGCTGCTGGCGGCGAAGGTCGGCATGGCGGCGTTCGAGCGCGCCGCGCGGGAGTGGCGGGCGGACCCGTCGCGGGACCCGCACGCGTTGATAGCGCAGTCCTTCGCCGAGGTCCACAGCCTGGGCTGAACGCCCCCGGCCGCCGTCGCGACCGGGGGCAGAACCTCAGCAGTCCCGCAGTTCCGGGCTCTGGTTGCGCAGCTGCCCGGCGGGCGAGATGAACTCCCGGTAGGCATCGCTGTCCACGGCGGCCGGGCGGAAGGCCGCGACGCGGTGGCAGTTCTGGAACGCCAGCTTCATCCCGAAGTGCCGCTCCAGCCCGCCGCGGATCGCGTCCGACGCCAGCGCCCGCAGTAGCTGGCCGCGCTCGGCCTCGCTCGGCGGCGGCGTCGCGTGGTCGGCGAAGTCGGTGCCGTCCAGGCCCGCGGCGACCTCGCTGATGATCTGCCACGCGTACGGCAGCGAGTCGCGCACGCACGCGACGAACTCCGCGTCCGTCACCTCGCCCGATTCGGCTCGCTCCAGCAGGGCGGCGGGTACGTCCAGGGACAACGGTTTCTCCTTCTCACTCGGTTACCCCGGCCAGCGGGCCGGGGACGAACTCGGGGTCGACCTGCTCCGCCAGGTCCGCCCCAGCCCACGAACGGGCGTTGCGCAGGTGGAACTCCACCGCCTGCCGGTGGTACCGCACCCAGTCGCGCTCGCACGAGTCCACAGTGGACAAGATGTGAGCCAGCGCCGTCAGGTTGTGCTCCTCCAGCGCGGTGACCGGGCGGGCGCGGCCGCGCTCCGCCGCGCGGACGTGGCCCGAGCCGGTGAGCCAGCACAGCAGGTCGTCGCCGAGCTCGTCACGCAGGAACGCCACGTCCTCCTCGTCGGCGACCTTGTTGCCCACCACCGCGAGCCGCACGCCGAAGTCGCGCGCGTAGTCGGCGTACTGCCGGTACACGCCGACGCTGCGGCGCGTCGGTTCGCACACCAGGAACGTCACGTCGAAGCGGGTGAACAGCCCGGACGCGAAGGCGTCGGCGCCCGCGGTCATGTCCATCACGACGTACTCGCCGCGCTCGTCCACCAGGTGGTTGAGCAGCAGCTCGGCCGCGCCGACCTTCGAGTGGTAGCAGGCGACGCCCAGGTCGTCCTCGGTGAACCGCCCGGTGACGCCGAGGCGCACGCCGCCGACCTCCCGGAAGCACGTGTCCAGCACGGGGTTGCTCTCGAACGGCCGGACCAGCCGTGAACCGCGCCCCGGCGGGGTGGTCTTGATCATCGCGTCCGCGCTCGCGATCCGCGGGTTGTCGCCGCGCAGGTAGTCCTTGATCAGCGGCAGGTGCTCGCCGAGCGTCGGCAGCGCGGCGGCCTCCTCCTCGCTCGCGCCGAGCGCGACGGCCAGGTGCTGGTTGATGTCCGCGTCGATGGCGAGCACGGGCTTGCCGGACGCGGCGAGGTAGGCGGCGAACAGGGAGGTCAGCGTGGTCTTCCCGCTGCCGCCCTTGCCGACGAAGGCGACCTTCACGGCGAACTCCATTTCGAAAACGATAGTGGTTTTCAGTATCAGGAGCGCAAGATACACCCGGGTGGCCCAATCACGAACGAGGGATCAACACCCGTTCCGGGGGTTAGGGTGGGAACGTGCCTCGCTCGGCGGTCGGCCCACCTTCGGCGGACGGGGGCTTCGGTCACCTGCGCGCCGAGTTCGACCTGCCGGAGTCCTTTCCGGCCGACGTGCTCGCCGAAGCCGAGGCCGTCGATCCCGACGACGCCGGGCGCGAGGACGCCACCGCGCTCCCGTTCGTGACCATCGACCCGCCGGGCGCCAAGGACCTGGACCAGGCCATGGTGCTCAGCCGCCGCGGGAACGGATTCCGGGTGCACTACGCGATCGCGGACGTCGGCGCGTTCGTCACCCCCGGCGGCCCGGTCGACCGCGAGGCGCGCCGGCGCGGCCAGACGATCTACCTGCCGGACGGGGCGGTCCCGCTGCACCCGCCCGTGCTGTCCGAAGGCGCCACGAGCCTGCTGCCCGGGGAGGTCCGGGCCGCGGTGCTGTGGACGGTCGACCTGGACTCGCGCGGCGAGCCGACCGCGACCCGGGTGCGGCGCGCGTTCGTGCGGTCGGTCGAGCAGTTCGACTACGAGACCGTCCAAGCGGCACTGGAGACGGGCACCGCGCACCCGTCGGTCACCGCGTTGCCGGAGCTGGGCAGGCTGCGGCGGCAGCTGGCGGTCGAGCGCGGCGCCGTCGAGCTGCAGCTGCCCGAGCCGATCGTCACCGGGGACGTGGGCGCCTGGCAGCTGGGCACGCGCCCACGCAACGACGTGGAGGCGTGGAACGCGGAGATCTCGCTGCTGACCGGGATGGCGGCCGCGTCGATCATGATCGAGGCCGGGATCGGCGTCCTGCGCACGCTGCCCGATCCGGATGAGGCCTCCATCGCCTGGTTACGCCGCTCCGCGCAGGCGCTCGGCATCGACTGGCCCGAAGGGAAGGGCGTGGCCGAGCTGCTCGCCGGGCTGGATCCGAAGCGCCCGGAGTCGATGGCGCTCTACACGTGCACGACGCGCCTGCTGCGTGGCGCCGGTTACACCTCGTTCGCCGGAGGGCTTCCGCCGTCGACCGCGCACGCGGGCATCGGCGCGCCGTACGCGCACGTGACCGCGCCGATCCGGCGGCTCGTGGACCGCTTCGCCGCCGAGGTGTGCCTGGCGGTGACCGCCGGCCGACCGGTGCCGGACTGGGTCCGTGCCGCGTTGCCCGAGCTGCCGGTATTGATGAGCTCCTCGGACGGCCTGGCCTCGCGCGTCGAGCGGGCGTGCATCGACCAGGTCGAGGCGTGGCTGCTGGCCGAGCGGATCGGCGGTACGTTCGAGGCGGTGGTGCTGCGGGCGGAGGAGGCCCGCGCGGAGATCCTGGTGGAGGACCCGCCGGTGACGGGCCGGTGCGCCGGCGCGAACCTGCCGGAGGGCGAGCGGATTCCCGTGCGGCTGACGGCCGTGGACGTGACGAAGCGCAAGGTGTCGTTCGAACGGGCGTGAACAGTGGACAAGTGGACCGATGCGGAACGCGAGCTGGCCGAACGGGTGGCGGCCGGGCACGCGGTGCTGGTGAACGTACGCAAGTCCGGGCCGCACAAGCACCTCGTGCCGTGGCTCGTCGAACGCGACCTGATCACCTACATCGGCCACGCCGGGCCGCGGCACTCGTGGCCCGAGTCCGACTTCGCGAACCCGTTCGTGCGTGAGGCGAAGACCGACCGCGAGGCGATGGTCCGGCATTACCGCGAGTACCTCGACGGCCGGCCGGACCTGCTCGCGCGGCTGGACGAGCTGAAGGGCCGCGCGCTCGGCTGCTGGTGCGCGCCGCAGCCGTGCCACGGCGACGTCCTGCTGGAGCGGCTGGCATGACGCTGTTCGACGACCTCGGCGAGGACGTGCCGCTGCGCGGGGTGCCGCGGCGGGTGGTGTCGCTCGTGCCGTCGTTGACGGAGGCGGTGGCGACGACCGTGCCGGGAGCGCTCGCGGGCGCGACGGACTACTGCACGCATCCGTCCGATTTGGACGTACCGCGCGTGGGCGGCTCGAAGTACCCGAAGCTGGACAGGGTGTTCGACCTGCGGCCGGACCTCGTGCTGGCGAACTCGGAGGAGAACCGCCCGGAGGACGTGGAACGCCTGCGGGCCAACGGTTTCCCCGTGTGGGTCATGGCGGCGCCCGCGACCGTGCCGCACGCGCTCGCCTCCCTGCGGCGGCTGCTGACGCAGGTGTTCGAGGCGGCCGAACCACGCTGGCTCGTCGAGGCCGAGGAGCTGTGGCGGGAGACGAGGCCGGTCCGGCGGCGGGCGGTGGTGCCGGTCTGGCGCAAACCGTGGGTGATCCTCGGCCGGGACACCTTCGGTGGCGACGTGCTGCACAGGCTCGGAGTGTGCACTGTGTACGGTGAGCACGAGGACCGGTATCCCCGCCCGAAGCTGGACGAGCTGCGTTCGTGGTTCGCCGACGGCACGGCGGACCTGCTGGTCCTGCCCGACGAGCCGTACGAGTTCACCGCCGAGGACGGCCCGGAAGCCTTCCCGGACGTGCCTTACGTGCTGGTGTCCGGGCGGTATCTGACCTGGTACGGGCCCTCACTGGTGGCCGCGCACGCCGAGCTCAGCGCGGTGTTGTGACCAGCAGCGCGATCGGGGAGTCGCCGCAGCGGCGCAACGTCGTGCCGTCGGACTGGAGCGCGTTCGCGCCCGAAGCCCACCACGCCGGGATGTCCGGGTCTCGCACGAGCGAGCCGGTGGCCTGCCGCGCGTTGTTCGACGCGATCACCCGGCTCTGCGCGTTGACCAGCGCGGCGCGCCCGCCGAGCGTGCGCAGCCGGGGCAGCAACGTTCGTTCGAGCTCGCGCACCACGACGTCCGCGCCGACGACACCGGCGAAGCGCCCGTCACGCCGCACCGGGATCGTGAAGGTCAGTGTGTACGTGTCGGTGCACAGGTAGTCGACGTACGGGCCGGTGATGTGGCGGCGGCCGGTGTCGCGGGGCACGGTGAACCACGACTGGCGCGTGTAGTCCAGGAAGCGCTCGCTGTTCGGGTCCAGGCTGATGAACAGCTGCGTCGGCGTCCCGTCCGCGGTGGTGGTCCACCACTCGAAGCCGAACCGCTGGTCGGCGAGCGTGTCCGGCGCGGCGATGAACCCGGCGCCGACGACGATGCCGCCGAGCCCCCGCTCGATCCGCGGCCGCAGCCGGTCCAGGTCGGTGGCGTGGACCTCCGGCTGGTCCAGGATGGTCTCGGCCGTCGCGACGATCGGCTTCAGCCGCTCGAAGACAGCCTCGACGAGTCCGGACACCTCTTCGACGATCTCGTCGCCAGTCAACGCGTTCACGCCCCTTGTTCTCGCGGCTCACGAGCCGAGCAGGTCCAGGTGCAGCTCTGCCAGCCGGTCGACGGTGTTCAGGATGTGTTCCTCGGTGAGCTTGCGTGCCAGGTCCCCGTCGGCCTGGCCGATCGCCGCGGTGATCGCGCGGTGTTCGGTGCAGGCGGTGTCGTCCGGGTCGTGCCCGAGCGGCAGCCAGAGGAGTGCGCCCTGCTCACTTTGCAGCCACACCTCCTGCTGGGTCAATCGTGGGGACTGCGACGCCGCCGCCACCTCCAGGTGAAACTGGCGCTCGGCGCGGGATGCCGCGGCGCCCGTGGCGCCGCGGAGGTCCTCGGCGGCCAGTTCGAGCCGCGTCAGGTCCTCAGTGGAGCTTCGCTCGGCGGCCAGCCGCGCGGCCGTGCCCGCGATGGCGACGTAGTGGTCGCCGATGTCGCGCAGCTCGCTCAGCGACACCTCCCGCAGGCGTTCGCGCCACGTCGTCGCGTGCCTGCTCTCGTCCCGCGGCGCGCGCACGAAGCTGCCGCCGCCGCGCCCGCGCCGGGTTTCGAGCAGCCCCTGCTGCCGCAGCGCCATGAGCGCTTCCCGGACGGTCACCGTGGAGACGCCGAACTGCCCGGCGAGCTCGGCCTCGCTGGGCAGCTGCTCCTCGTCCGCCAGCAGACCGAGGGTGATCGCGTCGACGAGGCGCCGGGTCACCGCTTCGACCCTTCCGGTCTGGTCCAGCGGCGCGAACAGCACTGATCTCGCGCTGGGTGACTTGCGCATCGCGCTCCTTGCGTCTTTCGGGTGCCGCCGGGTTTCAATCCTGCCTCACCATCTTGTCATATGAAATATGGTCTTATATGTTTTGCCGATCTCCGCCGAACCAGGAGGCAGATGTGGCTCAGCTCAGGCACTTCATCGCCGGTGAGCAGGTGGACTCCGCGGACGGTCGCAGCGCCGACGTGGTCGATCCCGTCACCGGACGCCCGTACTGCACGGCGTCGGTCGGTGGACCCGAGGACGTCGACCGCGCCCTGCGTGCCGCTGCCACGGCGTTCGAGTCGTGGCGCGGGACGACGCCGGGAGACCGGCAGCTCGCGCTGCTGAAGCTCGCCGACGCCGTCGAAGCCCGCGGCGACGAGCTCGTCCGCGTCGAGTCCGCGAACACCGGCAAGCCGGTCGAACTGACCAGGACCGAAGAGCTGCCGATGGTCACCGACCAGCTGCGGTTCTTCGCCGGAGCCGCGCGGGCGCTCGAAGGCCGGTCGGCGGGGGAGTACCTGGCGGGGCACACGTCGTTCGTCCGCCGCGAGCCCGTCGGGGTCTGCGCGCAGGTGACGCCGTGGAACTACCCGCTGCTGATGGCCATCTGGAAGATCGCGCCCGCGCTCGCCGCCGGGAACACCGTGGTGCTCAAGCCGTCCGACACGACCCCGGCCTCGACGCTGCTGCTCGCCGAGATCGCCGCCGAATTCCTGCCCGCGGGCGTGTTCAACGTCGTGTGCGGCGATCGGGACACCGGGCGCGCGCTCGTCGCGCACGAGATCCCCGCGATGGTGTCGATCACCGGGTCCGTGCGGGCGGGGATCGAGGTCGCGGGAGCGGCCGCCGCCGACGTCAAACGGGTGCACCTGGAGCTCGGCGGCAAGGCCCCGGTGCTGGTCTTCCCGGACGCCGACCTCGAGGCCGCCGCGGAAACGATCGCGATGGCCGGGTACTTCAACGCGGGCCAGGACTGCACGGCCGCCACCCGGGTCCTCGTGCACCAGGACGTCGCCGACGAGTTCGTGGCGGCGCTGACGCGGCAGGCGGAGGGCACGAAGACCGGCCTGCCCGACGACCCGGACGTGGCGTACGGACCGCTCAACAGCGCCGGCCAGCTGGCGAAGGTCAGCGGGTTCGTCGACCGGTTGCCAGACCACGCGACCGTCCACACGGGAGGGAAACGGGCGCGCGACGAGGGCTTCTTCTACGCGCCCACGGTGGTTTCCGGCCTGCGGCAGACCGACGAGATCGTGCAGAACGAGGTGTTCGGGCCGGTGGTCACCGTGCAGAGCGTCAAAAGCGAGGACGAGGCGCTGGCCCACGCGAACGACGTCCAGTACGGGCTCGCGTCTTCGGTGTGGACCAGCGACCACTCCCGCGCGATGCGCCTGGCCGCGAAGCTCGACTTCGGCTGCGTGTGGATCAACACGCACATCCCGCTGGTCGCCGAGATGCCGCACGGCGGGTTCAAGAAGTCCGGCTACGGCAAGGATCTCTCGCTGTACGGGCTGGAGGACTACACCCGCGTCAAGCACGTCATGACGGCGTGGTCGTGATGTCGCCGAACCAAGCCCCCTCGCTGCCGCAGACCGCACCACAGGCCCCGGCCGGGATCGCCGCCGTCCGGTTGTCCGGGCTGCGCAAGGAGTTCGGTCCGGTCACCGCCGTCGACGGGGTCGATCTGGAGATCGTCGAGGGCGAGTTCTTCTCGATGCTCGGGCCGTCCGGTTCGGGCAAGACCACGGTGCTGCGCCTGATCGCCGGGTTCGAGCAGCCCACCGCCGGGTCGGTCGACCTCGGCGGGCGCGACGTCACGCGGCTCGCGCCGTTCCAGCGCGACGTCAACACCGTCTTCCAGGACTACGCCCTGTTCCCGCACCTGAACGTGCGGCAGAACGTCGAGTACGGGCTGCGCGTCAAGCGGGTGCCGCGAGCCGAACGGCGGCAACGCGCGCAGGAGGCGTTGCGGACGGTCCGGCTGGAGGACTTCGGGTCACGCAAGCCTTCGCAGCTTTCCGGCGGCCAGCGGCAACGCGTCGCGCTCGCCCGCGCGCTGGTGAACCGGCCGAAGGTGCTGCTGCTCGACGAACCGCTCGGCGCGCTGGACCTCAAGCTGCGCCACGCGATGCAGGCGGAGCTGAAGCAGATCCAGCGCGACGTGGGCATCACGTTCGTCTTCGTCACGCACGACCAGGACGAGGCGCTCACCATGAGCGACCGGATCGCGGTGTTCAACGCGGGCCGCGTCGAGCAGGTCGGCACCCCGGTCGAGGTCTACGAGCACCCCGCAAGCGCTTTCGTCGCCGGGTTCGTCGGCACGTCGAACCTGTTGTCCGGCCGGGGCGCGGAAGCCGTGATCGGGCGCAGCGGGGTGTACAGCATCCGCCCGGAGAAGATCCGCCTCGACCCCGACCTGTCCCGTCCCGCCGCGCCCGGCGAGGTGAGCGCGACGGGCACGGTGACCGACACGTTCTACGCGGGCGCCACGGTGCGCTACGTGGTGTCGCTCGACGCCGGCGGGCAGCTGTCCGTGGTGCGCCAGAACTCCGAACCGGCCCCCGAACTCGCCGACGGCCGAGTCCGCCTCGCCTGGCGGCACGAGCACAACTTCCGTATCCCCGAGGACAAGGAGCACACCGATGCGTAAGAGCCGGACACTGCGCCTGCTCGCCGGGCTGCTGTGCGCGGGCACGGCGGTCGCGGCCTGTGGCACCTCCAGCACGAGCTCGTCCGGCGGGACGGGCTTCACGCCGCCGAAGCTCGAACCCCTGGCCCAGCTCGGTCAGCCGGAGGGCGCGCTGAACGTGCTGGCCTGGCCCGGGTACGCGGAGGACGGCTCCAACGACCCGAATGTCAACTGGGTCACCCCCTTCGAGCAGCAGACCGGCTGCCAGGTCAACGTCAAGACGTTCGGCACGTCGGACGAGGCCGTGAACCTGATGAAGACCGGGCAGTACGACGTGGTGTCCGCGTCCGGCGACGCGTCGTTGCGGCTGATCGCGTCCGGCGACGTCGAACCGGTCAACACCGCGCTCGTGCCGAACTACGCGGACGTGTACGACTTCCTCAAGAACAAGCCCTGGAACAGCGTGAACAACGTCGCGTACGGCGTGCCGCACGGCTGGGGCGCGAACGTCCTGACGTGGCGCACCGACAAGGTGCGGCCCGCGCCCACGTCGTGGTCGGTGATGTTCGACCCGAACTCACCGTACAAGGGCAAGGTGATCGCGTACGACTCGCCGATCTACATCGCGGACGCGGCGCTGTACCTGATGAAGCACAACCCGGACCTGGGCATCAAGAACCCGTACGCGTTGGACGACAAGCAGTTCGCCGCCGCGGTCGACCTGCTCAAGCAGCAGCGGCCGCTGGTGTCGGAGTACTGGTCGGACTACCTCAAGGAGAGTCAGGCGCTGAAGAACGGCGACTCGGTCGTCGGCACGGCGTGGCAGGTGACGGTGAACCTCACCGAGGGCGAGGGCGCGCCGTTGGCGTCGGCGGTGCCGTCCGAGGGTGCGACGGGCTGGTCGGACACGTGGATGGTGGCGGC
Organism: Amycolatopsis bartoniae; assembly: GCF_014191255.1. Classification (GTDB taxonomy): domain Bacteria; phylum Actinomycetota; class Actinomycetes; order Mycobacteriales; family Pseudonocardiaceae; genus Amycolatopsis_E; species Amycolatopsis_E bartoniae. The sequence goes on along the minus strand of NZ_JACHWH010000008.1, from coordinate 154,953 downwards.
GAAGTCCGCGCACAAGACGTGCGCCTACAAGTGGCTGGACTACATCGTGAGCCCGAAGGCGAACGCGCAGGTGGCGGAGTACTTCGGCGAGGCGCCCGCGAACTCGAAGGCGTGCGCGCAGATGTCGGACCCGAAGTTCTGCGACTCCTACCACGCCGGGGACGCCGCCTACGCGTCGCAGATCTGGTACTGGACGACGCCGATCACACAGTGCGTCGACGGCCGCACCGACGTCCGGTGCAAGGACTACGGCGAGTGGACGCGCGCCTGGACCGAGATCAAGGGGTGACCTCGGTGACCCTCGCCGCTTCGAGTTTCCTGCACCGCAACCCGAAACTGCGGCTGGGCCTGCTGCTGTCCGCGCCGCTGTTGTGGCTCGGGCTGGCGTACCTCGGCGCGCTGGCGGCGTTGTTCGTCACCGCGTTCTGGACCACGGACACGTTCACCGGTCAGGTGGTGACCTCGTGGTCGCTGGACAACTTCGGCACACTGTTCACCGAGGGTGTGTACCGCACGATCACATTGCGCACGCTGGGAATCGCGGTGCTGGTGACGGTGGTGGACGCGGTGGTCGCGTTCCCGATGGCGTTCGCGATGGCCAGGTTCTGCTCCCCACGCGCCCAGCGGTTGCTGGTGATCGCGGTGATGACCCCGTTGTGGGCGAGCTACCTGGTGAAGGCGTACTCGTGGCGGGTCATGTTGTCGGGTAACGGTTTGTGGGGCTGGGCGTTCGGGTCGACGCCGGGTTACGGGGTCACGGCGACGGTGCTCACGTTGTCGTACCTGTGGTTGCCGTACATGATCCTGCCGATCTACGCGGGCCTGGAGCGCCTGCCGGATTCGCTCCTCGACGCGGCGGGCGACCTGGGCGCGCGCCCGTTCCGCACGTTCTGGTCGGTGATCCTGCCGCTGACGTTCCCGGCGATCGTGGCGGGTTCGATCTTCACGTTCTCGTTGTCGCTGGGCGACTACATCACGGTGAAGATCGTCGGCGGTGCCAGCCAGATGCTGGGAAACGTCGTGTACGACAACATCGGCGCGGCGAACAACCTCCCCTTCGCGGCGACGGTCGCCCTCGTGCCGGTGGTGATCATGCTGGGATACCTCGCCGTCGTGCGGCGCACGGGCGCATTGGAGAACCTGTGAAACACGCGATGAGAGCCGCGCTGGTGCTCGGCCTGGCGGTGATCTACGTACCATTGCTGGTGGTGCTGCTGAACTCCGTGAACAGCGATCCGACGTTCGGCTGGCCCCCTTCGGGTTTCACCCTGGAATGGTGGTCCCGCGCGGCCGGCAACGCAGGTGTTCTGAGTGCACTGTGGACAAGCCTGGTGGCGGGCCTCTCGGCGACGGCGGTGGCACTGGTCCTGGGCACGATGGCGGCTTTCGCGTTGCAACGACACCGTTTCTTCGGGCGGGATACGGTGTCGTTGTTGATAATCCTGCCCATCGCACTGCCCGGCATCGTCACGGGAATCGCGCTGAACAACGCTTTCCGGACCATCCTGGGCCTGAACCTGGGCCTGCTGACGGCGATCATCGCCCATGCGACGTTCTGCATCGTCGTGGTGTTCAACAACGTGGTCGCGCGTCTCCGGCGCCTGGGTGGCAGCCTGGAGGAGGCCTCGGCGGACCTGGGCGCGAACGGCGTGCAGACGTTCCGCCTGGTGACCTTCCCGATGCTCCGCTCGGCACTGCTGGCGGGTGGCCTGCTGGCGTTCGCCCTGTCCTTCGACGAGATCATCGTGACAACGTTCACCCTGGGCGCGGGACAGCAGACGTTGCCGATCTGGATCCTCGACAACCTGTTCCGCCCCAACCAGGCCCCGGTGGTGAACGTGGTGGCAGCGGTGCTGGTGGTCGTCTCCACAGTCCCGGTCTACCTGGCACAACGCCTGTCCGGAGACACCACGAGCGGCGGCAGGCTCTAAGCGCGCCCGCGGCACTCCCGGCATCGCGCCCATACCGCACCACTTCGCCCGATTGCGGACGGACGCCTTTGCCGTCCGCTCATCATCGGTCGGGTACGTTCGACCCGGTTTCCGCGTTGCCTTCCATGAGAGGTCCGCAATGTCCGCCGTGACATATTTCGAGGCGATTGTCGTCGGCGCCCTGCAGGGTGTGTCCGAATTGTTCCCAGTGTCCAGTCTCGGGCACAGCATTCTGCTGCCCGCGTGGATCGGGGGGAAGTGGGCGCAGGACCTGAGCATGGGCAAGGACTCGCCGTACCTGGCGGTCCTCGTCGCGATGCACGTGGCCACCGCGATCGCGCTCGTCGTGTTCTTCTGGCGCGACTGGGTGCGCATCCTGCGCGGGCTGTGGACGTCGATCCGCGACCGCCAGGTCGTCGACTCCGACCAGCGCCTGGCGTGGCTGCTCGTGCTGGCCACGATCCCCGTCGGCATCGCGGGGCTGCTGCTGGAGAGCGCGCTGCGCAACTTCCTCGGGAAACCCGTGCCCACCGCGATCTTCCTCGCGCTCAACGGCGCCGTGCTGCTGGCCGTCGAGCGGTTCGGCCGCAGCCGGCAGAAGGTTCCCCCGGTGCCCGTCGCCGCCGAGCAGACGATCGACTTCTCCGCCGAGGTCACCATGCCGATGCGGGCGATCAGCACCGAGGAGGCGTCGGACCGGCGCCTGTCGAAGCTCGGCGTCGGCGAGGCGATCCTGATCGGCGCGGCGCAGATCCTGGCCCTGTTCCCCGGGATCAGCCGGTCCGGCATCACGATGGTCGCGGGGCTGCGCCGCGGCCTCGACCACGAGGATTCCGCGCGGTTCGCGTTCCTCCTCGCCACGCCGGTGATCCTGGCGGCGGGCGTGCTCAAGATGCCGTCGCTGTTCAGCGAGGAGAACCGCGCGTCGCTCGGCCCGGCACTCGCCGGGAGCCTGGTCGCCGGAATTGCGGCTTATATCGCCGTCCGATTCCTGACGTCGTATTTCGAAACGCGGACGCTGACCCCGTTCGCGGTGTATTGCGTGGTCGCCGGAATCGGTAGTCTGGCATATTTCCTGGTATGAGTGTTCCGCTTTCCTGGGGGAGAGTGTGTACCGCCTGGACGGCCGACGTCCCGGCGATCGTCTTCGTCCTGCTCCTGGGTGGCGGTTACCTGTTCGCCGCGCGGCGCGTGCCCGGGTGGGCGCGCGGCCGCACCACGGCGTTCCTCGCCGGGCTGGCCACGATCCTGCTGCTGACGTGCTCGTTCCTCGGCGTGTACGACGACGTGCTGTTCTGGGTGCGGGCACTGCAGGTGGTCGTGCTGCTGATGGTCACGCCGCTGCTGCTGGCGCTGGGCGCCCCGCTGACGCTCGTGCTCGCGGTGGTGCCGTTCGCGGACCGGCTGCGCAGGCTCGGCCGCGGCACGGTCGCGCGGACGCTCACGTTCCCGCTCGTGATCACGGTGCTGCTGATCGTGCCGCCGTTCCTGATCTACCTCACCCCGCTGTACGAGCTGACCCTGCGCCACGGCGCCGTCGACGAGCTCGTCCGGCTGGGTTTGATCTGCTGCGGGTTCGTCTACTTCTGGACGCGCCTGCGGCTGGACCCGACGCCGCGGGAGGACCACCACCTGGTGTCGTTCAGCATCAGCTTCGCCGAGGTGGTCGTCGACGCCGCGCTGGGACTGGTGCTGTGGCTGGGCCCGCTGCGGGCGGCGGACTACTACCACGCGCTCGCCCGCACCTGGGGTCCCGACCTGCGCACGGACCAGATCGTGGGCGCCGGAATCCTGTGGATCGGCGGCGACCTCGCCGGCCTGCCGTTCGTCGGCGCGCTGTTCACCCGCTGGATGCGCGACGACGACCGGCAGGCCGAGAAGATCGACCGCGAGCTGGACGAGCAGGAGCAGTCGCAGGAACGACCCAGCTCCGGCCTGTGGTGGGAGAACGACCCGCAGCTCGCGGAACGCTTCAAACGCCAATGACCAAACGCTCCACCGCTAGTGGAAGGCGTGCTCCGGGGCCGGGAACTCGCCGCGCCGCACCTCGTCCGCGAACGCCGTCGCGGCCCCGGACAGCGCACCGGCCAGGTCGGCGTACCGCTTGACGAACCGCGGCGCCTTCCCGCGCCGCAACCCCGCCATGTCCTGCCACACCAGCACCTGGGCGTCACAGTGCGGCCCGGCGCCGATGCCGACCGTCGGGATCTTCAGCTCGTGCGTGACCCGCTTCGCGACCTCCGCGGGCACCATCTCGAGCACCACCGCGAACGCCCCGGCCTCCTGCAGCCCGAGCGCGTCGGCGACCAGCGCCTCACCGGCCTCGCCGCGCCCCTGCACCCGGTACCCGCCGAGGTTGTGCTCACTCTGCGGCGTGAACCCGATGTGCCCCATCACGGGGACACCGGCGCTGGTCAGCGCCTCGACGTGCGCGGCGAACCGGCGCCCGCCCTCGAGCTTCACGGCGTGCGCCCGGCCCTCCTTCATGAACCGGACGGCGGTGGCGAGCGCCTGCTCGGGGGAGAGCTGGTACGAGCCGAACGGCAGGTCGGCGACCACGAGCGCGCGCTTGGCGGCCCTGGTCACCGCCCGGACCAGCGGTAGCAGCTCGTCGACGGTGACGGGCAGCGACGTCTCGTAGCCGAACACGTTGTTCGCGGCCGAGTCACCGACGAGCAGCACGGGAATCCCCGCCTCGTCGAACAGTTCCGCCGTGTACATGTCGTACGTCGTGAGCATCGGCCACGGCTCGCCGCGGTCCTTCAGCTGCTGGAGGTGGGGAATGCGCACCTTCTTGGCGGGCGCGCTCTGCTGTGGGCCGTTGCCGTAGGGCGCAGCGGTCTCACCAGTGGGGGTGGACATCGTCGTCGACCAACCTTCCCTCGAGGCCCTCGTCGGGTCCCCGGGTCGTGGATCTGGAACGTCCAGGGTCGCACCGCCCGCCCGGCCCGCCCAAGCGCCTGCGATGAGCTTCACACCAGGCGGTGAAAACGGCCCCTCCCGCGAGCCCTACTAGCGCGCGCTATCGCCCGAAAGGGGTTGCCCCACAAGCAAAAGAGGCCAAATTGTCAGACCCCCTCGCCAAGATGTCCCCATCGAACCCGCCCGAGAGGAGCCCCGAAATGAGTACCAACGTCCGCCCGGTCCGCGACGAGCGCGACGGCCTGCTCGCCTTCCTCGCCCAGCAGCGCTACGTCCTGAGCCTCGCCGCGCACGGCCTCACCGACGAGCAGGCGCGCCGGGTGCCCAGCCGCAGCGCGCTGAGCATCGGTGGCCTGATCAAGCATGCCGCGCGCACCGAGCGCGGCTGGATGGACACTGTCCTGCAACGAAGACCGGAAGGCACGCTCCAGCAGAGAGCGGAGCAGTACCTCGCCGACTTCCAGCTGACCGGTTCGGAGACCCTCGCCGACGTCATCGCCGAGTACCGCCAGGCCGGCCGCGAGACGGAGGAGGTCATCTCCGCCATCCCGGATCTCGGTAAGCCGGTCCCGGTGCCGAAGGGAGTGCCGTGGTTCCCGCCGGACGTCGACGAGTGGTCGGTCCGCTGGGTCCTGCTGCACCTGATCCAGGAGACCGCCCGCCACGCCGGGCACGCGGACATCATCCGCGAGCACCTCGACGGCGCCACGGCCTTCCCCCTGATGGCGGCGGCCGAAGGCTGGCCCGAGACGCCGTGGATCAAGCCCTGGAAACCTGATCCGGTCTGACAGCCGTTCACCCCGGCCAGCCTGAAAGGAGGGCATTCCTAGAACAAGGTCGGTTCCTCGGCGCGTGCGCCTTCGATCACGAGCATCCTGCGCTTCGTGTCCACACCTCCAGGTGCGGAGAAACCCACCATCGCGCCTTTCGCACCGAGCACGCGATGGCACGGCACGACGATGGGGAAGGGGTTGCGCCCCAACGCCCGCCCCACGGCCTGCGCCGAGCCGGGCAGCCCCAGCCGGTCCGCCACTTCGCCGTAGGTGAGCGTCTTGCCGGGCGGGATCGCACGCGCGATCTCGTAGACCCGGCGGTGGAAGTCGGGCACGCCCGTGAAGTCGAGCTCGATGGTCGCGAGGTCGCGGGACTCGCCGCGCAGGAGCGCCACGATCTCGCCGATCGCGAGCCGGACGTGTTCGGGCGGTTCCGTTTCGGTGGCGTCCGGGAAGTTGAGGTGCAGCCGGGCGCGGGTCAGCGCCGCGCTGCCATCGGGCAGGCGCACGCCGATCACACCGCGCTCGCCCCAGGCGATGCCGCAGTGCCCGAGTGCGGTCGGGAAGACCGCGAAGCCCTGTGCCGTCATGACCATTTCGATTCTCCGGTACGAGACAGGAAGGAGGTCCTCGAACCCCTCACGACGGTGGTCAGTGTCGTCGCCGAACTGACTCCGCGCAGCGGGGTTCGTGTCGGCGACCAGTCTGCCCGTCGCCCTGCCGAGGGTATTGAAGATTCTTGCACCGGGGCCGCCGGTGCTCGGGATTTGTCGTACCCCGGGCGTAGCTTGCGCGCATGCGCAGTGCGGTGGAACTGATCGTGCGGCCGGAGTTCGCCGTGCACACGGTGTGGTGCCGGGACGACCACCGGGGCTGGTCCGCGCCCGAACAACGCTCGGGCTACGGGCTGGTTCTGGTGCGCCGCGGCCGGTTCCGCCGCCGGGCGGCCGGTTCGGTCACCGACGTCGACAGGACGATCGGTTACGTAACGCTGCCCGGTGACGAGGAGTGCTTCGCCCACCCGGCGGGCGGTGACGTCTGCACTTCCATCACGCTGGCCCCGGAACTGTGGGAGTCATTGCCCGAGAACCGAACCCTCTACGTCAACGCACGCACGGACGTGGCCCACCGGCGGCTCCTGGCAGCAACCACCACCGGCGACGCCGCCTACGCCGCGGTTGAGCAACTGCTGGCCCTGTTGACCGAAGTCCTGCCCACGCCACACGCTCCGTCGAAGACCGACCGCGCCCTGGCAGCCCGAGCCCGCACGGCGATCCTGGAGAACCACCCGGCCGCGCAGGGCCTGCTGCCGCTGGCGGAGCTGCTGGAGGTTTCGCCCTACCGCCTGAGCCGCGCCTTCACCCGGGAGCTGGGAATCTCACTCACCCGTTACCGCAACCGAGTCCGGGTGGGCCGGGCGCTGGACCGCCTGGAGGCAGGGGAACAGAACCTGGCGACCCTCGCGGCGGACCTGGGTTTCGCCGACCAGCCCCACCTGACCCGCACGATTCACACCCACTGCGGCCACACCCCCACCGCCCTACGCCAACTACTCCACCCCTGACCCGGGCGCATCCTGCCACTGGCGTCCGCCGCCGGACGGGACCCTCGCCGCCCCCTTCCGCCGCCACGTCTCGTCACGACCGAGCGCGATCCCACCGCCACCGCCCTCGCAGACCGCGGCCGTCGACCAACTACACCCCGCAACCACCACCCATCAGCCGCCGCTAGCTCGGATCTCAGCCGCGTCCACCGCAGTCGCAGCCCGTACCTCACCGCAGCCGTTCACCCAACCGACCGCAACCATCCACGAACCGCAGCCACCGGACGGGCGCCGGTCGGCCACCGACCGCAACCACCCTCCGCGGCCACAGTCACCCCCACCGCGAGGGCCGCGCCCCTGCTATCACTCCAACCGCAGCCATCCGCCCATACCCACCACCGACCGCGGCAGTCGCGGCCCACCACCTCGACCGCGACCAACGGCCACCATCTCGATGGCGGACGCCGTGGCCCGGACCCCTGCCGCCGCCCGCCCGCCATGGCCAGGCGGCCCGACCGCGACCACCTGCTCCGGCTCAGCAGCTCCAGCCCGCCACCCGACTCCGGTCCAGCGGCTCCGCCCCAGCGGCGCCAGCCCGCCGCCTGCTCGGCCCCGGTCCCGGCGACCCGGTCCCGGTCGCCCGGCGACCCGGTCCCGGCGGCCGGGCCCCGGTCACCCGGCTCCGGCGCGGCAGTCCGACGGCGGCCACCTGTCCCGGCCCGGCGGTGCCAGCCCGCCGTCCGGCCCCGGCCCAGCGGCTCCAGCCCGCCGTCCGGCCCCGGCCCAGCGGCTCCAGCCCGCCACGAGCTCGGACCCGGCCCTGACCCAGCGGCTCCAGCCGTCACAACCCGGCGGCCCACCGACCCCGCCGAACCGGCCCCGACCCAGCGGCGCCAGCCCGCCGCCTGCTCGGCCCTGGGCCCGGCGACCCGGCCACCCGGCCACCCGGCTCCGGCGCGGCAGTCCGACGGCGGCCACCTGTCCCGGCCCACCGATGCCAGCCCGCCACCCGACTCCGGTCCAGCCGCCCCGGCCCAGCGGCTCCAGCCCGCCACGAGCTCGGACCCGGCCCTGACCCAGCGGCTCCAGCCGTCACAACCCGGCGGCCCACCGACCCCGCCGAACCGACCCCGGCCCCCGGCCCCCGCCGAACCGGCCCCCACAACCCCTACCGCTGATCCCCCTCACGCCAGCCGTTCGTGATCGGCAATCGACGGTCCCGGCCGAAGGCCTTGAACGTGATCTTCGTGCCGATCGGGTACTGGCGGCGCTTGTACTCCGCCCGGTCGACCATCCGGATCACCCGGTCGATCGTCTCCGCCTCGAAGCCCGCCGCGATCAGGTCCGCGTAACCGCGGTCGCCCTCGACGTAGTCGTCCAGGATGTCGTCCAGCAGCGGGTAGTCCGGCAGCGAGTCGGTGTCCAGCTGGCCCGGCCGCAGCTCCGCCGACGGCGGCTTCGTGATCGAGTTCTCCGGGATCGGCGGCACCTCGCCGCGCTTCTCCGCCTCCGCGTTCCGCCAGCGCGCCAGCTCCCACACGTGCGTCTTGAACACGTCCTTGATCGGCGCGAACCCGCCCACCGCGTCCCCGTAGATCGTCGAGTACCCGACCGCCAGCTCGGTCTTGTTGCCCGTCGCCAGCACGAGGTGACCGTCCTGGTTGGACAGTGACATCAGCAGCATCCCGCGCACCCGCGCCTGGATGTTCTCCTCCGCCAACCCGGTCAGCTTCAGCTGCTCGACGTACACCCGCACCATGTCCTCGACCGACTCGGTCCGGAAGTGGCACCCGAGCCGCCGCGCCAGCTCCGCCGCGTCTTCCCGGGAATGCGAAGAGGAGTACGCCGACGGCATCGACACGCCGTACACCGCGTCCGGCCCCAGCGCGTCCGCCGCGAGCGCCGCCGTGACCGCCGAGTCGATCCCGCCCGAGAAACCGAACATCACCGACCGGAAACCGTTCTTCTGCACGTAGTCCCGCAACCCGACGACGAGCGCCGACCACACCTCCGCCTCGTCCGGCAGCGGCTCCGCAACCGGCGGCACCAGAGGCTCGTACGGCGCCAACGCCTCGGACGACAACACCCGCCGCCGCACCGAAAGCCCCTCGAAGGTTCCTTCCGCGCTGTGGCCGCCCGACGGCAGCTCCAGGTCCACCACCAGCAGGTGCTCCACGAACTGCGGCGCCCGCGCCAGCAGCGACCCGTCCGCGCCGACCACGATCGAGTCGCCGTCGAACACCAGGTCGTCCTGCCCGCCGACGAGGTTCGTGTACACCAGCGGCGCCCGCGCCTCGGCCGCGCGGCGCGCGACCAGCGGCAGCCGGATGTCGTCCTTGGACCGCTCGTACGGCGACGCGTTCGGCGCGACCACGAGGTCCACCCCCGCCTCGCCCAGCGCCGTCACCGGCCCGCCGTCCTGCCAGATGTCCTCGCAGATCACCATGCCGATGTCGAGCCCGTGCAGCCGCACGACGTCGAGCGTCTGCCCCGGCTTGAAGTACCGGTGCTCGTCGAACACGCCGTAGTTCGGCAGGTGGTGCTTGAACTGCCGCCCCACCACTTCGCCGCCGTACAGGGCGACGGCCGCGTCTCGCGGGCCCACCTCGTCGTTGTCGAGGTACCCCGCGTACACGAGCAGCTCGCCGCACCCGGCGTCGACCAGCCGCCGCGCCAGGTCGTCGACGGCCTGGCAGGACCCCTGCGCGAACGTCTTGCGCAGGGTCAGGTCCTCGACCGGGTAGCCGGTCAGCGACATCTCGGGGAACACCACCACGTGTGCTCCCGCTTCGGCGGCTTTCTTCGCCCAGTCGACGTGGAGCTGGGCGTTGCCCGCGATGTCCCCGACCGTCGCGTTGATCTGGGCGAGCGCGATCCTCAGTTGCGGCATGAGGTCATTCTCGCCCAGACCCCCGCTCCTCACAGCGGAATGTGCGCGACCGAACCTACTTGCGCTTGATCAGGCTCCGCACCTGCTTGAGCGTCTGCTCGAAGTCCGAGTCGAACGGGCTGTCGTGCACGAGGTACGTCCACGTCGAGCTCGGCCGCCGCACGCCGGAGGCGCCCAGGTCGATGCCGTCGTCGCCGACCTCGGCCTCCTCGAACGTCTTCACCGAGCGTTCCTCGATCGTGGGCACGATCTTGTGGAACTCCGGGATCGCGAGCCGGTGGAACTCGTCCAGCGGCGTCTCCCGCGCGATCGCGCGCAGGTGGATGCTCTCGCGCACGTCGGTGAGGTACGCCAGGTGGTCCGACCACAGCTCGTCCAGGTGGAACAGCATGATCTCCCGGCACAGCTGCGCCAGCGCCTCTTCGTCGAGCTTCTCCGCGAGCTCCTCGTACCGCTTCGGCGCGGCCTCCTTGAGCTTCTCCGCGGCCAGCCCGGTGCGCAGCAGCTCGTCGCGGTGCTTGAGCAGCTCGCCGCGCTGGTGCTCGATCAGCCGCGTGTAGCGCCACGTGTTGCGGTGGATCTCCAGGTGCACGCCCTCGGCGACCCGCTGCGCGTGGTTGATCTGCCGCTGCGCCGCCGGATCGGTGATGAGCCCGGTCTCCTCGTCCGCGTGGATGCCCTCCGGCACGTCCGGCGCGTTCGACAGCACCAGCTCGTCGTTCAGCGACGCGAAGAACACCGCGCTGCCCGGGTCGCCCTGGCGCCCGGACCGGCCGCGCAGCTGCCCGTCGAGCCGGCTCGACGGGTACCGCGCGGTACCGATCACGTGCAGCCCGCCCAGCTCGGCGACGCGCTCGCGGTCGGCACCGTCGGCGCCGCCGAGGCGGATGTCGGTACCGCGGCCCGCCATCTGCGTGGACACCGTGACCGCGCCGTACTTGCCCGCCTCGGCGATGATCGCCGCCTCTTCGGCGTCGTTGCGCGCGTTGAGGACGACGCACGGCATGCCGTCCTTCTCCAGCTTCTCCGCCAGCTCCTCGGACTCGGCGACGTCCTGCGTGCCGACGAGGATCGGCCGCCCGGTCTCGTGCACCTCCCGGATCTCGGCCTCGATCGCGCGCAGCTTCTGCGACGGGGACGCGTAGATGCGGTCGGGCTCGTCGGTGCGGATGTTCGGCGTATTCGGCGGGATCACCGCGACTTCGAGCTTGTAGAACTCCCGCAGCTGCTCCGCCACTGCCACCGCTGTCCCGGTCATGCCCGCGACCTGCGGGTAGCGGGCCATCAGCGCCTGCACGGTGATCGAGTCCAGGATCTCGCCGCGGTCGGTGGCGGCCACCTGCTCCTTCGCCTCGACGGCGGCCTGCAGCCCGTCCGGCCAGCGCTGCAGCTCCGCGACGCGCCCGCGCGACGCGTTGATCAGCTGCACCTTGCCGTCGCGCACGAGGTAGTCGACGTCGCGGGTGAGCAGCGCGTGTGCGTGCAACGCGACGTTCACCGCGGCGAGCCGGTCCGCGCCGGAGTCGTCGTAGAGGTCGATTCCGCCGAGCGCCTTCTCGACGACGGAGGCGCCGGCGGCGGTCAGCCACGCGTTGCGCCCGTCGGAGTCGGTCTCGTAGTGCAGGCCCAGCCGCAGCCGCCGCACGACGTTCGCCACCTCGACGTCCGCGTCGGTGTGGTCCACCGAGCCCGCCATCACCAGCGGCACGCGCGCCTCGTCGACCAGCACCGAGTCGGCCTCGTCGACGATCGCGACCTCGGGCTCCGGCTGCACGAGGTCCTCGACGCGGGTGACCAGGCGGTCGCGCAGCACGTCGAAACCGATCTCGCTGACCGCGCCGTACGTGACCTCGCGCGAGTACGCCTCGCGGCGCTCGTCGCGGGTCAGCGTCGGGCCGACCCAGGACACCGACACGCCGAGCAGGTCGTAGACCGGCCGCATCCACTCGGCGTCGCGGCGGGCCAGGTAGTCGTTGACCGTGGTGACGTGCACGCGCTTGCCCTGCAGCGCGAAGCCGGCCGCGGCGAGCGCACCGGACAGCGTCTTGCCCTCACCGGTCTCCATCTGCACGACGTGTCCGGTCAGCAGGCCCATGGTGCCCAGCAGCTGCACGTCGAACGCGCGCTCGCCCAGCGCCCGCTTCGCCGCTTCGCGGCCCAGCGCGCACACCTCGACGAGCTGCGTGTCGCCGAACTCCGCTTCGAGCCGCAGTTTGCCCGCCCGCTCGGTCAGCGCGGCGTCGTCGAGCTCCGCCAGCTCGCTCTCCAGCTCGCCGATGGTGGGCAGCAGTGCCTCGTACCGGCTCAGCTCGGCGCTGCCCGGCCGCTCGATGAGCCTGCGCAGCCGCTTGCCCATGCGGGTGATCAGTGCTGGCACCCCTGGTCTCCTGTCTCTCTCTGTCCGACCCGCCAACGAGGTGGTGGTGGTCCGGTGTTCCCCGCCAGGATGGCACGATCGGCCCGTGTCCCTCCTACAGCGAGCCCGGTCGCGAACCGCGCGTGCAGCCGTTCTCCTCGGTGTCTGCCTGCTGACGCCGCTCGCCGCCTGCACCTCGGAGCAGACCGGCACGCAGCAGCCGCAGCAGGAAGTGACCGAACAGCGCGGTCCGGCCGGTCCGGTTCCTGCCGGTCTGGACCGGTTCTACGCGCAGCCCTTGACCTGGGGCGATTGCGCACCCTACGCGACTTCGCAGGACGCGCGATCCCTCTTTGGTACGAAAGGTCTCCAGTGCGCGAGGCTGACCGTTCCGCTGGACTACGCGAACCCGCAGGGCGACACGATCACCCTCGGTGTCCTGCGTCACACCGCGAGCGGTGATCGGATGGGCGCGCTGGTGCTCAACCCGGGCGGTCCCGGCGCCTCCGGCATGGTTGCCGCAGCGAGCCTCGCCTCGCAGGTTTCCGGCAGCGAGCTGGGGAAGCGGTTCGACTTCGTGGGCTTCGACCCGCGGGGGATCGGCGCGAGCGAGCCCGAGGTGACCTGCCTGACCGACCAGGAACGGGACACCGAGCGCAGCGAGGAGCTCGACACCGACGGCTCGCCCGCCGGGGTCGCGAAGCAGGAGGCCGAGGCGAAGGACTTCGCCGCCAAGTGCGTGCAGCGGACCCAGCACGGCACGGAGATGCTCGCCAACCTCGGTACGCGGGATGTCGCCAGGGACATGGACGTGCTGCGTTCCGCGCTGGGCGAGCAGAAGCTGACCTACCTGGGCTATTCCTACGGCACGCGCATCGGCTACACCTACGCCGAAGAGTTCCCGACCAACGTGCGCGCGATGATCCTCGACGGTGCGCTCGACCCGAACCAGGACGAGACGGAGTCGCTCGTCGCGCAGGGCGCCGGTTTCGGCGTGGCGTTCAACCAGTTCGCCGCGTGGTGCGCCGCGCGCCAGGACTGCGCGCTGGGGCAGAACGCCGCCGGCGCCACCAAGGCGTTCCAGGACCTCGTGCGCCCGCTGGTCGACAACCCCATCACGCTCGACGACGGCCGCAGGCTCACGTTCGACGACGCGACGCTCGGCGCGATCCAGGCCCTGTACTCCCAGCAGCTGTGGGAGTCGCTCAACTCCGGCCTCAACGAGCTGAAGAACGGCCGCGGCACCACGCTCATGGCGCTGGCGGACCAGTACAACGAACGCGATTCGAGCGGCCACTACACCAACACGCAGGACGTCTTCACCGCCGTCCGCTGCGTCGACGACCCGCGGGTCACCGACAAGGCCGAGATCCTCGACGCCGAGAACCGGTACGACCAGGTCGCCCCGTTCCTCGACGACGGCAGGCCCAACGGCGCGGCGCTCGACGCGTGCGCGTTCTGGCCCGTGCCCAACACTTCGCAGCCGCACGAGCCGAAGGTCGCCGGTGTCCCGCCGGTGCTGGTGATCTCGACGACGAATGATCCGGCCACCCCGTACGACGCGGGGGTGAACCTCGCGAAGGCGATGAACGGCGCACTGCTGACGTTCGAGGGCACGCAGCACACCGTTTTCCTGCAAGGGAATTCGTGTGTCGACCAGGTGGGCACCGACTACCTCGTCGACGGCACGCTCCCGGCTGCCGGGAAGCGCTGTGCCGCTCAGTGACCGGCCTGGCACGATGAGGTAGATGCCTTTTCGACGCTGCCGGCTGCCCGCCGTGCTCGGCCTCCTGTTGTGCCTGCTGATCGCGTGCACACCGGTGCGGGTCGTGCCCCGGCCCCAGCCGCCCCCGGTGTCCGACGTCCACGCGCTCGACAGGTTCTACGAGCAAAAGCTGTCCTGGGGGAACTGCGCGCCCTACGCCACCGGACAGCAGAGCCAGGACGCGTTCCGCACGCCCGGTGTGGAATGCGCCCGGCTGACGGTTCCGCTGGACTACGCGAAACCGCGGGGCGACACGATTACCGTCGGTGTGCTGCGGCACAAGGCGGCGGATCCGGCGGACCGCCTCGGCTCGCTGGTGCTCAACCCGGGCGGGCCGGGCGGTTCGGGCATGGAGGCGGCGGCCCGCCTGGTGCCGACGGTCGCGGACAACGCGATCGGCCTGCGCTTCGACCTCGTGGGCTTCGACCCGCGCGGCGTCGGCGCCAGCGAGCCACGGGTGCACTGCCTGACGGACGCCGAACGCGACGCCGAACGCGCGGCGCAGCCGGGCGACGGCACCACGCCCGCGTCAGCCGCCGCGTGGACGGCACAGGCGCGGGACTTCGCGGCGAAGTGCGCGCAACGCACCGGTGCGGCGATGCTGGCGAACGTCGGCACCCGGGACGTCGTCAAGGACCTGGACGTCCTGCGGGCCGCACTCGGCGACGACAAGCTGAGCTACCTCGGCTACTCCTACGGCACGCAGATCGGGTACAGCTACGCCGAAGCGTTCCCCACGCGAGTGCGGGCCATGGTGCTCGACGGCGCGATCGACCCGACCGAGGACGAGTCGGATTCCCTGGTGGGGCAAGGTGAAGGCTTCTCCCGCGCGTTCGGCCTGTTCGCGGCGGAGTGCGCGAAGCACAGCGGCTGTGCGGTCGGCCAGGACCCGGCACGGGCCGTGCAGACCTTCGAGAACCTCACGAAGCCACTGCTCACCCACGCCGCCCGGGCCGGCACGCGCTCGCTGTCCTACGGCGACGGGATGACGGGTGTCGTCGAGGCGATGTACTCCCAGCAGTCGTGGCCGACGCTGAACGCGGCGTTGAACCTGCTGAAGTCCGGCGACGGCAGCCTGCTGCTCCAGCTCGCCGACTCCTACTACGAGCGCGGCCCGGACGGCCGCTACTCCTCGCTGCAGGACGCGTACTACGCCGTCCGCTGCGTCGACAACCCGCGCGTGCAGGATCCCGCCGGCGTCACCGAGGTCCACGACCGGATGCTCGCCGCGGCCCCGTTCCTCGGCGGCGGCCGCCCGGACGAGGGCGAGCCGGACGTCTGCGCGTCCTGGCCGGTGCCCAGCACCTCCCAGCCGCACCGCCCGTTCCTGCCCGGCGTGCCGCCGCCGCTGGTGATCTCCACCCGGAACGACCCCGCCACCCCGTACCAGGCGGGCGTCGACCTCGCCGCCGAGATGGGCGGCGGCCTGGTGACCTACGAAGGCGCGCAGCACACGGCCTTCCTGCACGGGAACCAGTGCGTGGACGTCAACGCACTGGCCTACCTCGTCGATGGCACCCTGCCGCCGCCGAACACCAGCTGTCCGGCTTGACGCCGCTACTTGTTGTCGATGCGCCCGGCCGGGTCCGTGCTCTCCGCGAGCTCGGCCTGCACCTGCTTCCACGCCGTGTCGTCGATCCCGAGCGCGCTGCGGAGGTAGGCCCACGAAGCCTCGCGGATCAGGGCGACGCGTTCGGGGCTCTCGTCCGTGGTGTCCGCGGCGTTGTAGCCGTGGATTCCGCCGAGCGAGTGTTCCGCGCCGAACACGGTGAGCAGGCTCTGCGCACCGGGGCTGTACCGGTAGACGTCGGTGAACCAGTCGGGGCCGCGCGTCGAGAGCTGGGACTGGTCGTGGTCGCCGGCGACCACCAGGCTCGGCGTGGTGAGGGCGTCGAAGTCGGGGCTCATGAAGGAGAAGTTCTCCGCCGCGAAGGGCGTCAGGTCATCGCCGCCGAAGCCGGTCGTCGCGAGCAGCACACCGGCCTTCACGCGAGCGTCGGTTTCCGCGGGGCCGGGCTGTCCGTCCGGGCCGACGACGCGTGCGCCGAGGAGCATGCTGACGGTTTGCCCGCCCCAGGAGTGTCCTGCCACGGCGATGCGGTCGCGGTCGATGCGCTCGCTGAGCCCCGGGATGGCGGCGACGATGTGGTCGAGCTGGTCGAGGACCTGCTTCACGTCGCGGACGCGGATGCGCCAGATGTCCGGGTACCGCGGGTCGGTGGGGGCGATGCCGAGGGTCAGCGAGTCGAGGAACGTGGGCTGGATGACGACGAACCCGTTGCCGGCCCAGAAGTCGACCAGCGGGTCGTAGGAGGACATCGACTGGCCGAAACCGTGGGCGAAGACGACGACCGGAAGGCCGTTGCCCGAAGCTGGCGCCGACAGGCGGACCTGCAGGTCCTCGCCGCGCTCGGGTGGCGCGGTGAGGACGACGGGCTTGACGCTGACGATCGGGGTGGTCAGGGCGGGAACGGCACTGACAGGTGCAGACATGGGAAAGCTCTCTCTCGATCCGTACACTCCTAACCGGAGCGTTGCTCCGACTATACGGAACATTGCTCCGCTTGTCGAGGAAGGGGTTGCGGCATGAGTGCTGCGGAGGAGCCGAAGGCGGCCAAGCGCGCGGACGCCCGGCGCAACGAACGGGCATTGCTCGACGCCGCCGCGGCGGTGTTCGTCACGCACGGAGTGGATGCCCCGGTGCGCCGCATCGCCGCCGAGGCGGGGGTCGGGATGGGCACGATCTACCGGCACTTCCCCAAGCGCGCCGACCTGGTCGCGGCCGTCTACCGGCACCAGGTCGACGCCTGTGCCGAAGCCGGTCCCGAGCTGCTGGCGACAGCGCCGTCACCGTTCGCCGCGCTGCGCCAGTGGGTGGAGCTGTTCGTCGACTTCCTGGTGACCAAGCACGGGCTCGCCGCCGCGCTGCGCAACGATCCCGAGGGTTTCACCGCCCTGCACGGGCTCTTCGTCGATCGCCTCGTGCCGGTGCTCGACGACATCCTCACCGCGGCCCGCAAGTCGGGCGAGGTCAAGGCGGAGATCGGCGCGTACCAGCTGCTCCGCGCGATCGGGGACATCTCCGCGGGCGCGGAGATGACCGACCCGGCGTACGACGCGCGCCTGACCGTCCGGCTGCTGCTCGACGGGTGCCGGGTCTAGCCTTCCGGCGTGGCGCTCGGCGGCGTGTTGAACCCGGAAAGCCCCAGTTCGAGCATCACGGCGCCCTCGTTCGGCTGACGCGGCGGCACCTGCATCCACACCCGGACGAGGGTGCGCGGCTCGCTCTGCGTGACCCAGAACTTGACGTCGACATCCGACTGGATCTGCGGCAGGACACTCGACACGGCGTCCTTGCTCAGTTCCGCGGTCACCCGGTACGTCTGGACGCCCTTGACGTCTTCCTTCGTCTCCGTCTTGAGCCCGGTCGCGCTCGTCAGCAGCTTCGGCAGCCCGTGCGACAGCAGGGCGGCCGGCGCGTACTCGGCCGGCACGGGTTCGCGGGTCTGCGCGCCGTGCTGGTCGGTCAGCACCAGCTCGTCCCCGGTGATCTCGTAGCTCAGCTCGAACCGGTTGGTCGACTCCTGCATGTCCGCCTGCCCGACGGCCGACCCGTACTGCCCGCCCGCGCGGCTCGCCCAGCCCTTCACCTCGCGCACGTCGAGACCGGGGACGATCCCGCTGACGCTGAAGTCGAACTGCACGCTGGTGACACCGCCGAGCGAGCCCGCCGCGGCGGTGACCAGTTCGGGCGCGGCGGGCAGCGGGCCACGCGTGTCGGGCGACGCGGCGCAGCCGCAGGCGAGCGCCAGGATCAGCACGAGGACACTCGCAGTGCGGCGGAGCATGCCGATTACCGTAGCGGGGCCGGTCAGGAGCGGGAGAAGGTGCGCCGGTAGGCGAGTGGTGAGACACCGATCGCGGCGTTGAGGTGCTGGCGCAGGGACGCGGCGGTGCCGAGCCCGGACTCCGCCGCGATCCGGTCCACCGGCAGGTTCGTCGTCTCCAGCAGGTGCCGTGCGTGCAGGACGCGCTGCTGGTTGAGCCACGCCCGCGCGGACAGTCCGGTCTCGGCGCGAAACCGCCTGCTGAACGTGCGCACGCTCATCCGCGCGTGCCGCGCCAGGTCCGCCAGCCCCAGCGGTTCGCCGAGCCGTTCGAGCGCCCACGTCCTGGTCGCCGCGGTGCTGCCGGCGTCGGGCCCAGGTAGCGGCCGGTCGATGAACTGCGACTGCCCGCCGTCACGCCACGGCGGTACCACGCAGTACCGCGCGGCCTGGTTGGCGACGGCACTGCCGTGATCGGACCGGACGACGTGCAGGCACAGGTCCACCCCGGCGGACAGCCCGGCCGAGGTGAGCACGTCACCGTCGTCGACGAACAGCACGTCCTCGTCCAGCTCGACGCGGGGGTACAGCCGCCGGAACGCCTCCGCGTGCGCCCAGTGGGTGGTGGCCCGCCGCCCGTCGAGGAAACCGGCGGCGGCCAGCACGAACGCACCCGTGCAGATGGACATCACCCGGGTGCCGGGCCGGATGCGGGCGAGCGCGGCGGCCAGTGCGGGGGAGAGCGTGCCGTCCTGCCGGGGCCCGGCGACCCGCGTGCCCGGCACGATGACCGTGTCGGCCTCCGCGAGCGCCTTTGGCCCGTGCTCCAGTTGCGCGGAGTAGCCGTAGCTGACGCGTACGGGCTGGTCGTCGACGCCGCAGATCCGCACGTCGTAGAGGCGTTTCCCGTCCTTCTCGGCGGAGTTGAACACCTGCGGCGGGATGTTGAGGTCGTACCCGATCACCTCGGACAGGGCGAGCACGGCGATCCGGTGCATGGCCGAATCTTTGCACATATTGGCGCTTCGGCCACTCGTCACGCCTTCGGAGATCGCCGAAGCTGGTGCCGTGACCACGACAACCCGACTCCACCGAGCCTGGCTGGTGGCCTTCGCGGCCTTCGTCGCCCTCGTTGGCGCGGCCGGTTTCCGCGCCACTCCGAGCGTCCTGATCGACCCGCTGCACGAGGAGTTCGGCTGGTCCACCGCCACGATCTCCGCGGCCGTCTCGATCAACCTCCTGCTCTACGGGCTGACCGCGCCGTTCGCGGCAGCGTTGATGGAGCGGCTGGGCATGCGCCGGGTCGTCACCGGCGCGCTCGTCCTGGTCGCCGCGGGCAGCGGGCTCACGGTGTTCATGACCGCGAGCTGGCAGCTGCTGCTGTGCTGGGGAGTGCTCGTCGGACTGGGCACCGGGTCGATGGCGCTGGCCTTCGTCGCCACGGTCACCGCACGCTGGTTCGTCCGCCAGCGCGGCCTGGTCAGCGGCGTCCTGACGGCGGCGGGCGCGGCGGGCCAGCTGGTGTTCCTGCCGGTGCTCGCGGCACTGGCCGCGCACGACGGCTGGCGCACGGCGTCACTGGTGGTGGCCTTCGCCGCGTTGGCGGTCGTGCCGATCACGCTGATCTTCCTGCACGACCACCCGAAGGACGTGGGCACGACGGCGTATGGCGCTGTCGAGGCCGAGGAGCGTCCGGCCCCGACCTCAGGCGCGGCCCGGCGCGCGCTCCAGGTGCTGGGACAGGCCGCGAAGACGCCGACGTTCTGGCTGCTCGCGGGCGGGTTCGCGATTTGCGGCGCGTCCACGAACGGGCTGGTCGGCACCCACTTCGTGCCCGCCGCGCACGAGCACGGCATGCCGCCGACCACCGCGGCCTCGCTGCTCGCGCTCGTCGGGGTCTTCGACGTGGCGGGCACGATCGCGTCCGGCTGGTTCACCGACCGCGT
>NZ_JACHWH010000008.1:0-130000 GCF_014191255.1 Amycolatopsis bartoniae | reverse complement strand
GTGGGTGAGAGCGTGGCAGTGAGACGGCGGGGGATAAGCTTCGTCGTCGAGAGGGAAACAGCCCAGAACACCGGCTAAGGCCCCGAAGTGTGTGCTCAGTGGGAAAGGATGTGGGATTGCCCAGACAACCAGGAGGTTGGCTTAGAAGCAGCCACCCTTGAAAGAGTGCGTAATAGCTCACTGGTCAAGTGGTCCTGCGCCGACAATGTAGCGGGGCTTAAGCACACCGCCGAAGCCGTGTCACTACACCAATACTTCTAACGGAGGGTGTGGTGGGTAGGGGAGCGTCCTGCGCCCAGCGAAGCAGCCGCGTAAGCGAGTTGTGGAGGGTGTGGGAGTGAGAATGCAGGCATGAGTAGCGAATGCAGAGTGAGAACCTCTGCCGCCGGATGACCAAGGGTTCCTGGGTCAAGTTAATCTGCCCAGGGTGAGTCGGGACCTAAGGCGAGGCCGACAGGCGTAGTCGATGGACAACGGGTTGATATTCCCGTACCCGCGTATGTTCGCCCCTGACGAGGCGCATGAGACTAACCACCCAAAGCCATTGAGGCCTTCGGGTTGAGATGGTGGAGCGTGGGACCTGAGTGTGTAGTAGTCAAGCGATGGGGTGACGCAGGAAGGTAGCCCCGCCAGTGAGTGGTTGTACTGGTGTAAGCGTGTAGGCCGAGTGATAGGCAAATCCGTCACTCGTGAAGGCTGAGACGTGATGCGTAGCCGTTGTGGTGAAGTAGGGTGATCCTATGCTGCCGAGAAAAGCCTCTAGCGAGAACATGTGCGGCCCGTACCCCAAACCGACACAGGTGGTCAGGTAGAGAATACTAAGGCGATCGGGTGAACTGTGGTTAAGGAACTCGGCAAAATGCCCCCGTAACTTCGGGAGAAGGGGGGCCGAAGCACCTGAAGCCTCTTGCGGGCTAGGGTGAGTTGGCCGCAGAGACCAGCGGAAAGCGACTGTTTACTAAAAACACAGGTCCATGCGAAGTCGTAAGACGAGGTATATGGACTGACGCCTGCCCGGTGCTGGAACGTTAAGAGGACCGGTTAACCCTTTCGGGGGTGAAGCTGAGAATTTAAGCGCCAGTAAACGGCGGTGGTAACTATAACCATCCTAAGGTAGCGAAATTCCTTGTCGGGTAAGTTCCGACCTGCACGAATGGCGTAACGACTTTCCGGCTGTCTCAACCACAGGCCCGGCGAAATTGCATTACGAGTAAAGATGCTCGTTACGCGCGGCAGGACGGAAAGACCCCGGGACCTTTACTATAGCTTGGTATTGGTTTTCGGTTCGGTTTGTGTAGGATAGGTGGGAGACTGTGAAGCTGGCACGCTAGTGTTGGTGGAGTCGTTGTTGAAATACCACTCTGGCCGGATTGGGAATCTGAACCTCGGACCGTGAGCCGGTTCAGGGACAGTGCCTGGTGGGTAGTTTAACTGGGGCGGTTGCCTCCTAAAGAGTAACGGAGGCGCCCAAAGGTTCCCTCAGCCTGGTTGGCAATCAGGTGTTGAGTGTAAGTGCACAAGGGAGCTTGACTGTGAGACTGACGGGTCGAGCAGGGACGAAAGTCGGGACTAGTGATCCGGCACCTCCTGGTGGAAGGGGTGTCGCTCAACGGATAAAAGGTACCCCGGGGATAACAGGCTGATCTTGCCCAAGAGTCCATATCGACGGCATGGTTTGGCACCTCGATGTCGGCTCGTCGCATCCTGGGGCCGGAGTAGGTCCCAAGGGTTGGGCTGTTCGCCCATTAAAGCGGCACGCGAGCTGGGTTTAGAACGTCGTGAGACAGTTCGGTCCCTATCCGCCGCGCGCGTAGGAGACTTGAGGAAGGCTGTCCCTAGTACGAGAGGACCGGGACGGACGAACCTCTGGTATGCCAGTTGTTCCGCCAGGGGCATGGCTGGTTAGCTACGTTCGGAAGGGATAACCGCTGAAGGCATCTAAGCGGGAAGCCTGTTCCAAGATGAGGTCTCCCACCCCATGTGGGTTAAGGCCCCCGGAAGACGACCGGGTTGATAGGCCAGAAATGGACGCACAGTAATGTGTTTTCGAGTTGACTGGTACTAATAGGCCGAGGACTTGCCCACAAAGCTGCTACGCATCCGCTCTACGGTTCTGAAACACCACGCCACGTGTTTCACAGTCAAGTGAAGAGGCTGGAACATGTCTGGTGTGTGATCAGAGTGTTTCGGTGGTCATGGCGGTAGGGAAACGCCCGGTCCCATTCCGAACCCGGAAGCTAAGCCTGCCAGCGCCGATGGTACTGCACTCGTGAGGGTGTGGGAGAGTAGGACACCGCCGAACTCAAATTAGGTCCTCGAGGCCCTGGTTGAGACCCCGTAAGGGGTTTCCCAGGGCCTCGCGGCATTTCCGGGTCCGTATCCTGGACGACGTGAACGCACCGCGCCTCCTGGTCATCCAACCCGACGAGAGCGACCCCCTCGGCCCTCTCGGAGAATGGCTCACCGCGGCCGGCGCGGAGCTCGACGTCCGACGGCCCTTCGCCGACGGCCTTCCCGCCGGTCTCGACGACTACGAAGGCCTGATCTGCCTCGGCGGCGGCATGAACGCCGAAGAGGACGACAACCATCCCTGGCTCAAGGACGTCCGGAACCTCCTGGCTCGGGCGGCGCACACCAACCTGCCCACGCTGGGCATCTGCCTCGGGGCGCAGCTCCTCGCCGTGGCGACCGGAGGCGTCGTGGCACCGGGGGAGAAAGGGCCCGAGGTCGGGCCTTACCTCGTCTCGAAGAAGGACGCCGCCTGGACCGATCCGCTGTTCGCGGACCTGCCGCTCATGCCGGACGTACTGCACTTCCACGTCGACGAGATCCGCCGCCTTCCGGCCAGCGCTGTCCTGCTCGCATCCGCTCCGAAGTACCTCAACCAAGCCTTCCGGCTCGGCCGGTGTGCCTACGGCATCCAGTTCCACATCGAGACCACGGTCGAGGTCGTCCAGGCGTGGGCGGCCGACGAACCGGAGCTGGCAGCCACTGCGCGTCCCGGCGTCTTCGAGACCGAGGCCCTCGCCCAGGTGCACCAGGACATCGCGGACACCTGGCAGCCCTTCGCCACGCGCTTCGTCCGGCTCGCCGCCGGGGAGCTCCAGCCGGTCGAGCCGGCTCCGAACACCCTCCCGCTGGCCTGACCCCGGCTACGGTGAGAGCTGATGGCTGAGCAAGCACGAGGGGCTGCGTCCCCCGCCCGGTACGGCTTCACCGACGACCGCGCCGACGAGCAGTTGCGTGCCGCCGGGTGGTGGACCGACGCCGGGCCCGACCAGTCCAGCACCGGCGTGCTCACCGCGCTCTCCCGTGCCGCCGACCCGGATCTCGCACTGCGTGGTCTCGACCGGATCCGCGAAGCCGACGAGGCGGGCTGGCCCGCGCTCTCCGACGCCCTCTGCCAGAACGCGGCCTTCCGCGGACGGCTGGTCGCCGTGTTGGGCACGTCCAGCGCGCTGGCCGACTTCCTCGTGGGCGCGCCAGGGGAGTGGCGCCGCTTGGCGCAGGACAAGTGCACCGACACCGACTGCTTCGCCGACCAGCTGCTCGCCGCCGTTCACGCGGACCAGGACGAGCCGCTGACCCGTACCGCCGCCGAGCAGGCGTTGCGGGCCGGCTACCGCGGGCTGCTGCTGGAGATCGCGGCCGCCGACCTCGCCCACGTCGTCGAACCGGTGCTCGAACAGCCCTCCTACGCGGAGGTGACCGCCAACCTCACCGCGCTCGCCGAGGCCGCCCTCGTCGCCGGGCTCGAAGTGGCCCGCGCCGAACTGAAGTCCAAGGACCTCGAAGGCACGCGCCTGGCCGTCATCGCCATGGGGAAGTGCGGTGGGCGGGAGCTGAACTACGTCAGCGACGTCGACGTCATCTTCGTCGGCGAAGGTGACCTCCAGCTCGCCACCCGGCTCGCGACCAACACCATGCGCGTCGTCGGCAACGCCTGCTTCGAGGTCGATGCCGCGCTACGTCCCGAGGGCAAGGCCGGCGCCCTCGTACGGACGCTCGACGGGCACACGGCCTACTACCAGAAGTGGGCGCGCACCTGGGAGTTCCAGGCCCTGCTCAAGGCGCGCGCGGTCGCGGGCGACGCCGAACTGGGGCGCCAGTACGTCGAGATGGCCGACGACGTCGTGTGGTCCGCCGCGGAGCGGGAGAACTTCGTCGAGGACGTGCAGCAGATGCGCCGGCGCGTGGAGAAGCACGTGCCGTCCGAGCTGGCCGAGCGCGAGCTCAAGCTCGGCCGCGGGGGCCTGCGTGACGTCGAGTTCGCCGTGCAGCTCCTGCAGCTCGTCCACGGCCGCGTGGACACCAAGCTCCGCTCGGCGTCCACAATGGACGCACTGGAAGCGCTCGGTGCCGGCGGGTACGTGGGCCTGGCGGACGCAGCCGAGCTCGAAACCGCCTACGAGTTCCTCCGGACCGTCGAGCACCGGCTCCAGCTGAGGCGGCTGCGCCGCACCCACCTGTTCCCCGAAGCGTCCGAGACGGCCGAACTGCGGATACTGGCGCGATCGATCGGCGTGCGCCCCGAGCGCGGCCGCGGCGAAGCCGACGTGCTGCTCGGCGACTTCCGGCGCTGTGCCCAGCGCATCCGCCGGTTGCACGAGAAACTGTTCTACCGGCCGCTGCTCCAGTCCGTCGCGAGCGTGCCAACCGAGGCCCTGCGCCTCACCACCAAGCAGGCCGCCCGGCGGCTCGCCGCCCTCGGGTACGCGGCGCCGGACGGCGCGCTCCAGCACATCAAGGCACTCACGGCGGGAGTGTCCCGCCGGGCCTCCATCCAGCACGCCCTGCTGCCCGTGCTGCTGGACCTGTTCGCCGACACCGCCGATCCGGACGGCGCCCTGCTCGCGTACCGGAAGGTGTCGGAGGCACTTGAGGACACGCCCTGGTACCTGCGGGTGCTGCGGGACGAAGGAGCCGTGGTCGAGCGGCTCGCGTTTCTGCTCGGCACGTCGAAGCTGGTGCCCGACCTGCTCGTCCGGGCGCCGGAGGTGCTGCAGCTGCTGGGCGACCCCGAGCGGCTCGCCGGGCGGGACCCCGACGAGGTGGCGAAGTCGCTGCGCGCCACGGTCCGTCGTCAGCCGGGGATCAAGGCCGCGGTCGCTGCCGCCAGATCATTGCGGCGCCACGAGATGCTGCGCGTCGCGGCCGCGGACCTCCTGGGACTGATGGACGTCCGCCGGGTGTGCGAAGCGCTGTCGCGGGTGTGGGTCGCAGTCCTGCAGAGCGCGCTCGCCGCGGCCATCCGCAAGCGTGAAGCCGAGCTGGGCCGCAAGCCCGCGAACATCGCCGTCATCGGCATGGGGCGGCTGGGCGGCGCGGAGCTCGGGTACGGCTCGGACGCCGACGTGCTCTTCGTGTGCGAAGCGAACGACGGCGTCGACGACGGTGAAGCGGTGCGTTTCGCTTCTTCGGTCGCGGAGAACGTGCGCCAGATGCTCGGCCAGCCCAGTGCGGACCCGCCGCTGCAGGTCGACGCGGATCTCCGGCCGGAGGGCCGCGGCGGTCCGCTGGTGCGGACGCTGGAGTCGTACCGCGCGTACTACGCGAGGTGGAGCGAGGTCTGGGAAGCGCAGGCCCTGCTCCGGGCCCGCTACATCGCGGGAGACGACGCACTGGGCGAGCGGTTCATCGAGATGATCAACCCCATCCGCTATCCGGACGGCGGCCTCGACGCCGGACGCGTCCGCGAGGTGCGGCGGATGAAGGCCAGGGTCCAGACCGAGCGCATTCCGCGCGGGACCGACCCGACGCTGAACACGAAGCTGGGCCGTGGCGGTCTCGCCGACGTCGAGTGGGCCGTGCAGCTGTTGCAGCTGCGGCACGCGCACGCGGTCCCGTCCCTGCGCACGACGTCGACGGTCAACGCGCTGGCCGCGGCCGCCGAGGCGGACCTCGTCGCGGCGGAAGACGCCGAGTCCCTGACGGAGGCGTGGCTGCTGGCGACACGGGTTCGCAACGCGACGATGCTCGTGCGTGGCAAGGCGTCCGACCAGGTGCCGAGCAGCGGCCGTGACCTGGCCGCCGTCGCGCGCGTGCTGGGCTACAGCGACGAGGACGACCCGGGGGAGTTCCTCGACTTCTACCGCCGGACCACCCGCCGCGCCCACGTCGTCGTCGAGCGGGTCTTCTTCGCGGACTGACGTCACAACCGAAATGTCGGATGCTCGACTTACAGTGGATCGGTGACTGAGCGCGAACCCTTCCGGATGCAGATCAAGGTGCGGCTGTACGAGCTGGACCCGCTGGGCCACCTGAACCACGCGGTGTACCACTCGTACGCGGAGGTGGCCCGCCTGGAGGCATTCGAGCGCGCGGCGCGCGGCAGCAAGGCCTTGGAGGAGCAGAAGATCGCCGCGGTGCTGCTCGCGTCCAACATCAGCTACCGCCGCGAGATCCGGCGCGGTGAGACGGTCGAGGTCACGTGTGACGTCAAGTTCGGCACCGGCAAGACGTTCCAGATGGAGCAGCAGATCGTGAAGCTCGATGGCACGCTGTCGGCCGAGCTGCTCGTCACGGTCGGCCTGATGGACCTGGAGCGCCGCAAGCTGGTGGACGACCCGCGTGGCCGCTTCGAGCGCGCGGGGTTCGACCTGAAGCTGCTGTCCACTTCGGAATAACCGGTCAGGCGCCGGTCCACAGCGCGATCACGCCGTGGGGTGCGTCGTCGGCGAACATCAACTGGAAGTCGGCGCCTTCCGCGGCTGCTGCGGCGGCGCGCGGGAACAGGGCCTTTTCGTACTCGGCGAGCGCGGTTTCGGTGTCGCCGGGGTGCGCGGCGATGGCTCGCCCGAGTTCGGCGCCGTCGTACATCGCTAAATTGGCGCCTTCGCCGTTGGGAGGCGCGAGGTGGGCGGCGTCGCCGAGCAGGGTGACTCCCGGCACCCGGCCCCAGCGGTGTTCGGGCGGCAGGGTGTAGATCGGGCGCGGGACCAGCGGAGTGTCGCCGTCGGTGATCAAGGCGGTGAGCTCGGGAGCCCAGCCGTCGAACTCCTCGACAACCCGAGCCGCCGCGGTCGCGGGGTCGGTGAAGTCGATACCGTCGAGCCAGTTCTCCGGCTCGACGAGCTGGGCGTACACGTGCAGGGTTCCGCCGCTTTCCCGGTGCGCCAGGATTACCCGGCCGGGCGCGAGCGCCATCAGTGACCCGCCGCCCACCAGCTCGGCCTCCGCGGGATGGCGGCTGTCGCTGTCGAGCAGGAAGGTCTCGACCGTCGAGACGCCCGCGTACTCGGGAGTGGCGCCGGACAGCAGCGGACGGACTCGTGACCACGCGCCGTCCGCGCCGACCAGCAGGCTCGTGGTGACAGTGGTGCCGTCCGCGAAGGCGACCTCGTGGCGGCCTTCGCCGAGGGTCCGCACGCCGCCGACCTTGTGCCCCCAGCGCACGGTGCCGGGCGGAAGCGAGTCGAGCAGGAGCCGGCGCAGGTCGCCGCGCGGCACCTCAGGCCGGTCGCCCGTTCCCTCGTCCGGGTGGTCGAGCCACACGGTGCCCTCGCGGTCGAGAACCCGGTAGGACTCCCGGCCCGGCAGAACGAGGCCGCGGAACTCCTCGATCAGACCGGCGGCTTCGAGCGCCGGCTGACCGTTCCAGGGGTGGATGTCGAGCAGCCCGCCCTGCGCGCGTGAGGTCGGCGAGGGCTCAGCCTCGTAGACCGTGACCGGAACGCCCCGGACGTGCAGCACCCGAGCCAGCACCAGACCGCCGAGGCCGGCACCGATGACCGTGACCGATGTCGCCATGACCTTGCTTCCAACCGGATTGGATTGGCACTCCAACAAGCTAGCACAAGTTTGGAGCGTCAATCCAAAACAGCGCGTGCGAGACTGGGACTCATGGCGACCAAGGCTCGGCGGGCCCCGCGGCGCACCGACGCCCTGTCCAGAGAGGTCATCGTCGAGGCCGCGACGCAGATCCTCGACACCGGCGGCGAGGAGGCGCTGACCCTGCGCGCGCTCACCGTCCGGCTGAGCACCGGGTACGGCGCGCTCTACCACCACGTCGCGAACAAGGACGACCTGCTCGCGGCGGCCGCCGACGCCGTCATCGCCCGCGCCATGACGGACGTGACCGCGGAGGGCGAGCCGCGGGAGACGCTGCGCGCGATCGCGCTCAGCCTGTTCGACGCGATAAACGCGCACCCCTGGCTCGGGGCGCAGCTCAGCCGCGGACCGTGGCGGCCCGCGCTGCTGGAGATCTACGAGAGCGTTGGCGAGCAACTCGAAGCGCTCGGCGTTCCCGAGTACGCGCTGTTCGATTCGGCGGGCGCGCTCGTGAACTACATCCTCGGCGTCGCGGGCCAGAACGCCGCGAATGCCCGCGCCGCCAAGGACGTGGACCGGACGGCTTCCCTCGCGGCGGTCGCGGTGCAGTGGGCGCAGCTCGACCCCGCCAGGTACCCGCGGTTGCACAAGGCCGCGGCGCGGTTGCGCGAGCACGACGACCGCCGGCAGTTCCTGGCCGGCGTCGACCTCTTCCTCGCCGGCATCGAAACCGTCCGTCGTCGTCTTCCGGAGAAATAAGAAACGCCGACGGCGAGGGCGTTTTCCGCTCCTCACCGCCGGCGTGTCCCGGGGTGCGCTACGACTTACACGTCGTAGTAAAGCGCGAACTCGTACGGGTGCGGGCGCAGCCGCAGCGGGTCGATCTCCGTCTCCCGCTTGATCGAGATCCACGTCTCGATCAGGTCGGGCGTGAACACGCCGCCCTCGGTGAGGAAGTCGTGGTCGGCTTCGAGGGTGTCGAGCACCGTGCCCAGGTCGGCCGGGACCTGCTTGACGTCCTTGGCCTCCTCGGGCGGCAGCTCGTACAGGTCCTTGTCGATCGGCTCCGCAGGCTCGATCTTGTTCTTGATGCCGTCCAGGCCGGCCATCATCATGGCGGCGAAGGCCAGGTACGGGTTGCCCGACGAGTCGGGGCAGCGGAACTCGATGCGCTTGGCCTTGGCGTTGGTGCCCGTGATCGGGATACGCACGCAGGCGGAGCGGTTGCGCTGCGAGTACACCAGGCTGACCGGCGCCTCGTAGCCCGGCACCAGGCGGTGGTACGAGTTCACCGTCGGGTTGGTGAACGCGAGCAGGCTCGGCGCGTGGGCCAGGATGCCGCCGATGTAGTGACGCGCGGTGTCCGACAGGCCGGCGTAACCGGACTCGTCGTAGAACAGCGGCTGGCCGTCCTTCCACAGCGACTGGTGGCAGTGCATACCCGAGCCGTTGTCGCCGAAGAGGGGCTTCGGCATGAAGGTCGCGGTCTTGCCGGCGTTCCACGCGGTGTTCTTCACGATGTACTTGAAGAGCATCAGGTCGTCGGCCGCGTGCAGCAGCGTGTTGAACTTGTAGTTGATCTCGGCCTGGCCGGCGGTGCCCACCTCGTGGTGCGCGCGCTCGAGCTCGAAGCCGGAGTTGATCAGGTTCAGGCTGATCTCGTCACGCAGGTCGGCGTAGTGGTCGACCGGCGGGACGGGGAAGTAGCCGCCCTTGAACTTGGTCTTGTACCCGCGGTTGCCGCCCTCTTCCTCGCGGCCGGTGTTCCACCAGCCCTCGACCGAGTCGATCTCGTGGAAGGTGCCGTTCTCGGCGGAGTTGAAGCGCACGGAGTCGAAGATGTAGAACTCGGCCTCGGGGCCGAAGAACACGGTGTCCGCCACGCCCGACTCGGCGATGTACTGCTCGGCCTTGCGCGCGATGTTGCGCGGGTCGCGGCTGTACGCCTCGCGGGTGAAGGGGTCGTGCACGAAGAAGTTGAGGGCGAGAGTCTTCTCCTTGCGGAACGGGTCGATCCGCGCGGTCTCCGGGTCGGGCAGCAGGAGCATGTCCGACTCGTGGATCGACTGGAAGCCGCGCACGGACGAGCCGTCGAACGCGAGGCCCTCCTCGAACGCGTCCAGGTCGAACGCCTTCGCGGGAACGGTGAAGTGCTGCATGACGCCCGGCAGGTCGCAGAACCTGACATCGACAAACTGCACGTTCTCATCAGTGATGAGACGTTGGATATCTTCTGGAGTAGTGGACACCCTCTGTAACTCCTTCAACTGTATTGCCGGGGGCAGTACTCTCTTCGGTTCAAGCTAGGAGTGCGGTGTTGCCCGACCGTCACCCGTATGTTTCGCGGATGTTAACGGGCGGTGCGAATCCGGGCGCCCGCCCGCGAGGGAGCCGATTTCCGCAGGTGGCATACCCTGATGGTGTGGCGAGATGGACCGGAGAGTGGTTGTCGGGCTCCCCTACCGGCCTCGGGACCGGTGACCAGGAGCCACCGCGCTGGCGCGGAGAGCGCCTGGGCCTGCCCGAAAGCGGCCCGCGGTCGGTGGCGGGGGGCGGTTCGCGGCTGCTGGCGCTGGTGCTCGACCTGGTGCTCGCGTCGCTCGTGACGTCGTTGTTCATCCACCCGGAGTGGCAGAACCCCCAGGTGATGGAGAACTACAACCTGTGGTCCGGCGTCGTGTGGGCGGTGCTCACGCTGGTCCCGGTGTCGTTCTCCGGGTTCACGCCCGGCATGGCGGTGACCGGCATCCGGGTTGCGCGACTAGACGGCGGGGCGATCGTGGGGCTGTGGCGGGCGGTCGTGCGGGCCGCGCTGACCTGCCTGATCATCCCGGCGGTGGTGCGCAACGTCGACGGCCGCAGCTGGCTGGACCGGCTGACCGGCACCGTCGTGGTGCGAATGCGCTGAACGAAGAAGAGGGGACGCCGGGCGGCGTCCCCTCTTCTTCGCGTGTGCTGTCAGCGGCGGCGGGCGGCGCGCTGCACGTTGCGCATCTTCGCGCCCTGCGGCATCGGGCCCTTGGGCATCGCGGCGCCGCGGTTGCCGAGCGCCGCGAGCTTGGCCTCGAGCGCGTCCACCTGGGCGGGCCGGAGGTTGCGCGGCAGCTTCATCAGGTGCGGCCCGAGGCGGCGCAGCGGGACCTGGCCCTCGTCGTTGCCCACGATGATGTCGTAGATCGGGGTGTCGCCGACCAGCCGGGCGACGCGCTTCTTCTCCTGCTGCACGAGGTTGCGCACCCGGTGCGGAGCGCCCTCGCCGACGAGGACGACGCCGGGTGCGCCGAGCACCCGGTGCACGGCGTCGAGCTGCGTGGTGGCGGCGACGGTCTGCGTCACTCGCCAGCGGCCGCGCATGTTGTCCAGCGCCCAGCCTGCCGCACCGGGCTGCCCCTCGGCCTTCGTGTAGACCGTCTTCTGCACGCGGCGGCCGAAGATGATCACCGCGGCCAGGATGCCGAGCACGATCCCGAGCGGCAGCAGGACCCACTGCAGGTTGAAGATGAACCCGATGCCGAACACGACACCGGCCACCACCAGGATGGAGCCGAGCATCCAGGGGATGAGCGCCTTGTCCTCCCGGCGCTGCATCTTGAACGCCTCGAAGATCTGCCCGCGCCGCGCCTTGCCTGCCGCGCGCTTCTCCCGCTTGGCCTGCTTGGCAGCTTCTTTGTCCTGCTTTCCCGCCATATGACCCAGGATACGGGCGGGTGGGCTTCGCGGAATCTGTCGGCCCCCTCTGCGAGGATGCCTGTCGTGGTTGACGCACCTCCTCGCACGAACAGGCCGGGCCTGCTGGACGGGCTCGACCCCGAACAACGCGCCGCCGCCGTCGCCCCGCGGGGGCCGGTGTGCGTGCTCGCGGGCGCGGGCACGGGGAAGACGCGCACGATCACGCATCGCATCGCGCACCTGATCAGCTCGGGTCACGTCGCGCCGGGACAGGTGCTCGCGGTCACCTTCACCACGCGGGCGGCGGGGGAGATGCGCACCCGGCTGCGGGCGCTCGGCGTGGAGGGCGCGCAGGCGCTCACGTTCCACGCGGCGGCCCGGCGGCAGCTGCGGTACTTCTGGCCGCGGGTGGTCGGGGACAGGCTGTGGGACCTGCTCGAAGGCAAGCTGCGCCTGGTGGGGCAGGCCGCGCAGCGCGCCGGGCTGGGCACCGACGCGGAGCTGCTGCGGGACCTGGCGAGCGAGATCGAGTGGGCCAAGGCTTCGCTCATCAGCCCGGACGACTATCCGGCAACGGCCGTGCGGGTGCAGCGGGACAGCCCGGCGGCGCCGCAGCAGGTCGCCGAGGTCTACCGGGCGTACGAGAAGCTGAAGAACTCCGCGCAGGTCCTCGACTTCGACGACCTCCTGCTGCACACCACGGCGGTGCTGGAGGAGAACGCGGAGGTCGCCCGCGAGTTCCGCGACCGGTACCGCTGCTTCATCGTCGACGAGTACCAGGACGTCACCCCGCTGCAGCAGCGCCTGCTCGACGCGTGGCTCGGCGGGCGGGACGACCTGACGGTGGTCGGCGACGCGAACCAGACGATCTACTCGTTCGGCGGCGCCTCCCCGCGCCCGCTGCTGGAGTTCACCCGGCGCTTCCCCGAGGCGACGGTGGTGCGGCTCGAACGCGACTACCGCTCGACGCCGCAGGTGGTGGAGCTGGCCAACAAGGTGATCGGTGCGGCGCGCAACCGCCCGGCGGGCTCGCGGCTGCGGCTGGTCGGGCAGCGGCCGCCGGGGCCGGAGCCGAGGTTCGCGGAGTTCGAGGACGAGCCCACCGAGGCGGCGGCCGTCGCGGCCCGTGTGCGCACGCTGCTCGACGCCGGGGTGGCCGCGAGCGAGATCGCGATCCTGTACCGGATCAACGCGCAGTCGGAGGGGTACGAGCAGGCGCTGGCCCAGGTGGGGGTCCCGTACCTGGTACGGGGCGGGGAGCGGTTCTTCGACCGGCGCGAGGTGCGCCAGGCGATGGTCTCGCTGCGCACGGCGGCTGCCGATCCGCCGCCGACCGAGCTGGTCACCGCCGTCCGGTCGGTGCTCTCGCGGGTGGGGCTGACGGACCAGCCGCCGGCCGGTGGCGCGGCGAAGGAGCGGTGGGACGCGCTGCTGTCGCTGGTCGAGGTCGCGGAGGAGCTCGCCGCCACGGTCGAGGGCGCGGACCTGCCGCGGTACGTGGCCGAGCTGGAGCAGCGCGCGTCGGCCCAGCACCCGCCGACGGTCGAGGGCGTCACGCTGGCGTCGCTGCACGCGGCGAAGGGCCTGGAGTGGGACGCGGTGTTCCTCGTCGGGTTGTCCGAGGGCACCATGCCGATCCTGCACGCGGACGGGGACGACAACGCGATCGAGGAGGAGCGGCGGCTGTTCTACGTCGGCGTCACGCGGGCGCGCGAGCACCTGTGGCTGTCGTGGTCGTTGTCGCGGCACCCGGGCGGGCGGCGCAACCGCCGCCGCAGCCGTTTCCTGTACGGGTTGTTGCCGGAGCAACACCCGGCGGCGCGGGTTCCGCGTGCGCAGGCGGGCAAGAGCGGGCCGAAGCCGCGGTGCCGGTTGTGCGACCGGCCGCTGCTGGACACGATGGAGATCAAGCTCGGCCGCTGCCGACGGTGTCCGTCCAATGTGGACATCGAGCTGTTCGAGCGGCTGAAGGAATGGCGCCAGGAGCGGGCGAAAGAGCTGAAGGTGCCGCCGTTCGTGGTGTTCACCGACGCGACGCTGCTCGCGATCGCCGAGCAGCAGCCGGTGGACCGCGGCGGGCTGGTGTCGATCTCCGGGATCGGGCCGGGCAAGGTGACGAAGTACGGCGATGACGTCCTCGCCGTCATCCAGGGTGAGCGTTGACCGCGTGGAGGGCGTGATTCGTGCGGCGGAACCGCCGTGCGGAGCGGGATCTTCGTCGGTTCGGTGATTCCTCGGGAAAATGAGTTGCCGCCGCCTGGCCAGGAGCAATAGCCTGCACAGGCCGGGTGAGCAACGCCCGGAAGGACAACGCCCGTCGTCGCGAGCGATGAGCGGACAGCGGAAGGAGGTGCCCCGGGAGATGGAGATCTACATGACGATCGGCAACCGCGGCACCACGCTGTCCAGCGCAGCTCCGATGGGCGCTCAGGCAGAGCACGGTACCGGTGTGCGCCGGGCCATGGCGTGTGTGCTGTCCGCGGGGACTCCCGCGCGGCTGCGCCACCTCGCCCTCGTGCGTACGGACGTGTTCGGTGTCGTCGTCGCGACGAACGCCGCCGTCCGCACTGCCGATCTGCCGACCACCAAGCAGCCGAAGATTCACGTTCCGCCCCCTCGACGAGAGCGAAGCCCCTGACACCCGTTCAGGGATGAGGCTCACGAAGGCCGCGGAACCGTTACACGGATCCGCGGCCTTCGTGTTTTTGCACCACAACCGAAAACCGTTACTACACAAAGGAGAACGGGATGTCATCGGCAATCGCCTTCGTGTCAGAGGGGGCGTTACCCGCCGAGTTCGCCGCACCCACCACAGTGGGAGTCGGTGACCTGCTCGACGTGGCCGTCTCGCCGGGTCTGGACCTGCCCTGCCGGTCCGGGGACGCCGACCTGTGGTTCGCGGAGTCACCCGCGGACCTGGAGCGGGCGAAGCGCCTGTGCGCGGACTGCCCCATCCGGCAGTCGTGCCTGGCGGGTGCGCTCGACCGGCGGGAGCCGTGGGGTGTCTGGGGTGGCGAGATCTTCGAGCGCGGCGTGATCGTCGCGCGGAAGCGGCCCAGGGGACGTCCGCGGAAGCACCCGGTCGTGGACCAGCCCGCGACCGAGCAGCAGCCCCTTCAGCGGAGCGACTCGGGCGAGCAGCGGAGCGCTGCCGCATGAGTGCCCAGCCCATCACCTTCGAACAGCCGCGCACGGCGCGCGTCCGGCCCAGCTCGACGCCCGTGCAGACCAAGGAGATCATCGAGATGTTGATGCAAGAAGAACTGGCCAGAGTCCGAATACAGGAGATGCACCAGGAGATGCGCGCCCACCAGGCGCGCGGGCGCGACCGGTCATTCCGCCGGTGGGACCGCGTGGCCCGCTGGGCGGCCCGGCGCGCCGACCGCCACCGTTCCTGAGTGCCGGCGGGGGTGTTCGCCACGGAAATGCTCGTGGCGAACACCCCCGTTCGCCGTCGTGGGTTCGTGTTGAATGGGCGCATGGCGGCACACACGCATGACCACATCGACTGGGCCGCGAGGATCCCGGACCTGCGTCGCGGCGACGCGTTGCACGCCGCGGCGTTCGCCGAGATCGCCCACCGCCTGACCACGCCACTCCCACCCGGTGCGACGATCGTCGACGCCGGCTCGGGAGCGGGCGGCATGAGCGCCGCGCTGGCCGCAGCGCTCGCCTCCCGAGGGGGCGGCAGGCTCGTACTGGTGGACGCTGTGCCGGAGCTGCTGACCGTCGCCGCCGAGGCGGCTGCGGCCGCTGTGGCTGGGGTGGGCGGCCGGGGGGAGGCCGGTGGTGCGGGGGCTGCCCGCTCGCGGGGGCGGGATGCCGGTGTGGCGGGCGGTGCTTGGCCGGAGGCCGCCGGTGGTGCGACGGATGGAAGCTTGCGAGGGCGAGAGGCCGGTGACCCGCGGCGGGAGGGCGTTGTCACTGAGGTGAGTGGCGTTGCTGGGCGGGAGGCCGTTGGCGGTGGAGCGGCCGATGGCTTGCGGCGGGAAGCCGGTGGCGAGGTGCTGCCTGACGGCTTGCGGCGGGAAGCTGCTGTCACTGAGGTACCGGATGATGCTCGCCGGGAGGCCGAAGGCAGTAAGGCTGCGATCGACGACTTGCGGCGGCGGGAGGCTGCTGCCCCTGAGATGGCGGGTGGAGGACGGCGGGAGGTCGTCGGTGGTGCGGCTGGTGACGACTTGCGGGAGGCCGGTGGACTGCGGCAGGAGGGCGCTGTCACTGAGGTGAGTGGCGGTGCTCGGCGTGAGGTCAGCGGTGGTGGGGCGGCTGGCAGCTTGCGGCAGGAGACTGATGCCGCCGACGTAGCAGGCGGGGGTCGGCAGCAGGCCGGGGATGAGGCGCTGCCCGGCGCTCGGCACGGAGCCGCCGCGAGTGGGGGTTCCGGGCAGCAGGGCACGGAGGCGCCTTCCGGCTCTTGCGATAGCAGCCCGCAGGGCGGCGGTGGCACGTCGGAGCCCGGGAATGCCGTGGTGCGGATCGAAACCGTGCTTGCTGATGTCGCAGCCCAGCCGTTGGCGGAGGTGGTACCCCAGGCGGATCTGGTGTGGGCCGCCTCGATGGTTCACCACCTGCCGGACCAGCAGGCCGGTATCGACGGCCTCGCTTCCGCGCTGAAGCCTGGTGGGGTGTTGGCCGTCGCCGAGGGTGGGCTCGAACTGCAGACCCTGCCGTGGGATCTGGGCGTCGGCGCGCCCGGGCTGGAGCGGCGCCTGTTGGCCGCTCGTGAACAGTGGTTCGGCGAGATGCGGGCGGGGATGGAGGGCAGCGTCCGCATGCCGTACGGCTGGACCACCGCGCTGAGCCGCGCCGGGCTGCGGGAGATCGGGTCGTTCAGCGCTCTGGTGGAACACCCTGCGCCCACCACGGAAACCGTCCGTCGCTTCGTGGTCAGGCACGTGGCCCGGCTCGTCGAGGCGCTCGAGGAGCGCATCAGCGACGACGACCGGGAGGCCGCACGCCGGCTGCTGGACAGCGAAGGCGCCGGCTACCTCGGTGACCGTGACGATCTCTACGTCCTCGGCACGCGGACTGTCCACACGGGACGCAGGTGACAGCCGAGGCGTGCGGCCGCTGCGGCGCGCAGCGGGCGGCGGAAAGGGATCCGGCCGTGCTGCTCGCGTGGGTGTCCGAACGAGAGGATGGCGCGCAGCGCTGGCTCTGTCCGCGCTGCGCCCGGGACCACGTGCGCGACATCGAGAGCAAGCTGCCGACCGAGTACTGGTCTGGACCGGGCCCGGCGTGAGGCCGGGCGTCTGAAACCACAGGTACATGCGTCCGCCCTAAACCGTCGCCGGGACGGAACCCAGTGCTCGTACTTTCGGGCGGCGTCTTCGCGCCGCGTTGGCGAAAGCGCTGGTCAGTTCCTGTGCGATCCGCCGGACTTGTTCGCGCAGCTGGTCCGGCGCCGTGCGCACCAGCACCACCCCGGCGGCGGTGAGCGCCAGGTGGTTCAGCTTCGGCCGGTCGCTTTCCTGGACCTCCGCACCGAACTGCCAGCCCAGCGCCACCTCGTCCCACCACGCGTCGACCACGCCGATGGGGCGGCCCTGCGCGTCGCACACCGTCACGTTCCACACCGGGGGCGGCAGCGGCACCACTTCGAGCAGCTCGCGTGCCAGACCTTGCAAGTACGTCTCACCCATCGACCCG
Organism: Amycolatopsis bartoniae; assembly: GCF_014191255.1. Taxonomy (GTDB): domain Bacteria; phylum Actinomycetota; class Actinomycetes; order Mycobacteriales; family Pseudonocardiaceae; genus Amycolatopsis_E; species Amycolatopsis_E bartoniae. The sequence continues at coordinate 112,909 of NZ_JACHWH010000008.1, read as the reverse complement.
AGGTTCCGCAGCATCTCCCGCACCGACGCGCTCCCGCGCTGGTTGCCGGCGTCCAGCTCCGTCCGCAGCTCCTCCGCCGTGCACAACCCGTAGTAGACCGGCAGGGCCAGCAGGCGGCGAAGGCGCTGCGCGTCACGCTCCCGGCGCGCGACGTCGAGCGTGGCGCGGACCGGCGGAGCGAAGGCCAGCCCCTGCAGCACGTTCGGCTCCGGCAGGCGCGAGGTGCGCTCCAGGCGGACGAAGTCCTGGGAGTGGATGCGCCGATGGGCCGGCACGAGCATGTGCACCTGGTGCCGCGGTGCGACGCGGATGCCGTGCGCGCGCAGCGAGTCGATACCGCTCACCAGCGCGCCCGCACCCGCGTAGAACGCGGCGGCGCGCAGTTGCTGGCGCCGCGACGGCTCCCCCTCGTCGAGCAGGACGACACCGGGCAGCAGCCGCCGCCAGGGACCGCCCGCGCGGCAACGCGAGGCGATGGCGTGCGGACTCACGCCCTGGGCGTGCAGGCGGGCGATCGTGGTGACGTCGTCCGTTTCCGCCGCGCCCAGAGCCGAGAGCTCCGCTGAAGTCATTCGGGCCATGCCACCAGCGTGACGGCACGGCGACTGTCAGGGAACCCGAATCCGGGAATTGTGGACAACTCCCCGGAGCGAATGGTCGCTTTCGTTCGAAAACGCGGCGCCTGTGGACAACTGGTTCAGTCCGCGAACCCCGGTTGCCACCGTTCCACAATCCCGCGGGCCGGTATTTCGGCGTCGAGTTGACAAAGGATGCCCGTCGAACCCGCGGTGACGCGGTGAATCATGAGGTATTCCGGCGGCAGGTTCAGCGAGCGGCCGACGCGGAAGTCCTGACCGCGGGAATCGCCGAGGCGCAGCGCCTGCCGCTGCATCCACCGGCGGGTGAAATGAAATCGTTCGTTCGCTAATGGCTCGGTGAACGGCGCCAAATAAGCGAGCACGTCCTCGGCCCGTAAATCCGTGCCCGGCCGCACGAAGCCCGCTTCCCGCAGCAGCTTCATCAACTCCTGGGAACGGCCTTCGAGCGCCAGTCGCGTCATTTCGCCGAGCTGGCGCGGAATTCCGTGTGGCAACCGCGCCACCGCGCCGAAATCGATCACCCCGAGCCGCCCGTCGTCGAGCAGGAGGAAATTGCCGGGGTGTGGATCGGAGTGCAGCAGCCCCGCCCGCGCGGGAGAGGAGTAGTGGAACTCGGCAAGCACGGTCCCCACCGAGTTCCGCGTCGCGGTGTCGCCGCCGGCGATGATCTTGGCCAGCGGGGTGCCTGTGAGCCACTCTGTGACCAGCGTCTTCGGCGCGCTCGCCACGACCCGCGGGATGCGGACCTCGTCGTCGCCCTCGAACGCCTTCGCGAACGCGCGCTGGTTGTCGGCCTCGCCGCGGTAGTCCAGTTCCTCGTCCATCCGCGCCGCGAGCTCCGCCAGCAGGGGCTTGACGTCGGTTCCGGGCACGAACGCCTGGAACAGCCTGCTGAACCGCTGCAGCTGCCGGAGATCGCTGCGCAGCGCCTCGTCGGCGCCGGGGTACTGCACCTTGACGGCGACCTCGCGGCCGTCGTGCCAGACCGCACGGTGCACCTGCCCGATGCTCGCCGAGGCCGTCGGCTCGTCGTCGAACTCCTGGAACCGGCCGCGCCACGAACGGCCCAGCTGCTCCGCCAGCACCCGGTGGGTCTGCCTGCTCGACATCGGGGGCGCGGCGGCCTGCAGCCTGGTCAGGGCGTCGCGGTAGGGCGCCGCCATCTCGTCGGGCACCGCGGCTTCGAACACGCTCAGCGCCTGGCCGAACTTCATCGCGCCGCCCTTGAGCGCGCCCAGCACCTCGAACAGCTGCTCGGCGGCCTTGGCGGACAGCGTCGCGTTGACCTCCTCGGCGCTCTGGCCGGTCAGCCTGCGTCCCCAGCCGCCCACGGCGCGCCCGGCGATGCCGAGCGGAAGGCTGGCCAGTTTCGCTGTTCTCGCGGCGGTCCGGCGGGGGATGCCGGTGCCGTCCTGGTCGGCGCTGTCGTCGAAGTCCGTCACCGCACGATTGTGCCCCGTGATCGAACCTCCTCGCAGCCGTCGGGCGGGCTACCCGCTCGGTCTCGCTCCGCAGGCGCAGTCCGGGTTCGGCGGCCACGGGCGGTGCTGGACCGTGCCCTCGTACGTGTCGATCTCGATCGTGGCGTTCCAGACGGGTGGCGGACCGTCCTCCTGCCCGAGGACGCGGAGGATCTGGCTCACGGCGACGCCCGCGGTGGCCTGCACGCTGCACAGGTCGGCGCTCTGGCTCCGGCCCGCGAGCTGCCCCGCGACCATCGGCCACCGGGAGTCCATCGACTTGCGGTGCAGGTCGGCGCAGCTCATGCACGTGCTGCGGCCCGGGTAGACGAGCGGGCCCACGATGCCGAGGCCCTCGCGGACGCGGACCGGCAGGTGCGGAACACCCTCGTGGACCAGCAGCTGGATGACCTCCGGGGCAGGCACGATCGAGTCGGCGAGGACGACCAGCTCCGGCTGGCGGTCGCGGCGCAGGCGCGCGTGCCTGCCCGCCGGGTTGGCTCGCCGGACGGCGTCCACCGCGGCCGCCCGGCGCTGCCTGCCGATGTCGGACTCCAGGTAGCCGCTCCCCGTGTCCTGCTCCGTCACCACGCCGTCGGCCTCGACCCCGACGTGCCCGACGCCGGAGGCGGCGAGGAGCGTGGCCATCGCGATGGTGAGCCGCCCGTTGCCGCGCAGGACGACCGCGCTGTGGGCGCGGCGGGTGAACGCGTCGTGGCCCGGCTGGCGGCCCCGCAGCGACCACAGGCCGACTTCACCCGCTGTCCGCTGCTGGCCCGCCGGGTTCCACGCCTCCTCGACGAGCCCGAGCTTGGTCAGCGAGGTGAGCAGCTGACGCAGGTCGTCGCCGTGTTCGCTGTCGGCGAGTGCGAACAGCTCGTCGGTGCGGTGCCGCCCGTCGAGGCGGTGCAGGATCCGCACCAGGTCGGGCGGCAGGCCGCTCGCCACCATCGCGTGGCGGGGGTCCAGCCCGATCTGCACCTCGCCGGGCCTGCGGTCGAATACCTCCAGGCCAGGCCGCAGGCGGGGACGGCGTGGCAGCCGTGTCGCTTGGTCGGTCATGGCACACACAGTGAGGGGTCGGCTACGCGATCGCCAGCTGAACACAGGAGTTATCCACAGGAAGAATTCATTGTGGACAACCCCGGTTGTCTGGGCCCGAACACTCCCGAGTTGTCGGTGGGTGCCTCTACCTTGGTTCTCGTGGCGAACGCACGGGTGCCCTCGCTGAGGGGACGGGACAACACCGAGCAGGTGAGAAACCCGCAGCAGAAGGTCGAAGTCAGGCGGAGTGCGCGGCGGCGGAGCACGGTCTCCGCGTACCGCGACGGGGACACGTTGGTGGTGCTCATCCCGGCCAGGATGAGCCGAGCGGAGGAGAGGCACTGGGTCGCGGAGATGGAGCGCAAGCTGCAGCGCGCGGAGTCGAGACGGGCGTCGCCGGCGCGCGAGGGCGACGCGGCGCTGCTGGCGCGGTGCGCACAGTTGTCGGCGCGGTACCTGGACCGGGACGCGCTGCCGAAGAGCGTGCGCTGGGTGCCGCCGATGCGCACGCGGTGGGCGTCGTGCACGCCGGCGGACGCGACCATCCGGGTGAGTGAACGCCTGCGGGACGTGCCGTCGTGGGTGCTGGACTACGTGCTCGTGCACGAGCTGGCCCACCTGCGCGTCCCGGGGCACGACGCGGAGTTCTGGGCGCTGGTCCGCCGGTACCCCAAGACGGAACGGGCGATGGGCTACCTGGAGGGGCTGTCGGCGGCCGCGGGCTGGGGGATCAGCGAGACAGACGGGGAGGAGTGATGGGTAGGGGGTGAGCGCTGGGATGGCTCTGGTTCGCGCCCGGTCAGGGGGGTGGGGGCTGGAGCTGGCGGTTGGGGCCGGGTGATCGGTGCGGTGATTGGAGGCTCGGGCCGGGACGAGGGGTGGGTGCCTGGCTGGCGCCGGGTGAGGGTGGTTCATGGCCGGAGGTTTGGGGCGGCTTTGGTTGTCCGGGTGAGGGTGGCGGGCAGCTGGTGCTGGTGGCTGGGAAGGCGCGGGGGAGGAGCGGGTCCTGGTGGCCGGGACGGGGTGTGGGAGGAGCGGGCGCGCGGTAGCGGCGGGCGCGCCGTAGCGGCGGACGCGTCGTGGGAGGAGCGGGGCCGGGTGGCCGGGGGCGCGGGGGAGGAGCAGGGCCCGGTGGCTGGGACGGGTAGGCGGGAGGAGCGGACGTGGCTGCGGCGTGACCTTGGCGCGACCGCCGCGGGTGGCTTTGGTTGGGGCGGGGCCGGAAGTCCCGCTGGCAGGAGATCAGGCGGTCGTATGCCGGATGCCTCGCGTGGGCTCGGGGTTCCGCGAGAAGCGTGATCAGGTGCCGGATCTCCGGGCGCGAGGAGTCGATCGAGCGCCAGTGGGGTCCGGGGCGGGTTGTGCGATGGAGTGATGCGTGCGGGCTGAGCAGCTGCGGCAGGGGGAGACGCTTGGTCGCGCTAGGCAGCCGTGAGCTGAGTACCCGTCTGGTGTCGGTCGCCGGTCTGGCGGCGGGTGCCGGCCGCCGGGGTGGTTGGCCGCTGGGGTGGTTGGCCGCTGGGACCTGGATGGCTCCCTCACGTGGCGGGTCGGCCACGTGAGGGAGGCTCAGGTCAGTGGGACTTGCCGTCCTCGTCCTGGTCGGAGTCCTGCTCCGAGTCGGGAGCCGAGCCGGTGTCGGAAGCCGTGTCCGACCCCGAAGCCGAGCCTGCGGCCTCAGCGGACTTCTCGTCCTGCTCCGTGCGCTCCAGCTCGGCGATCGGGTCCAAGTCGTCGATCTCGGAGCGGCCGCCCAGGCGCTCGCTGAACTCCAGCGGGTCGTCCAAGTCCTCGGCCGTCGGCATGAGGTCCGGGTGCGACCAGAGGCCGTCGCGCTTTTCGGTGCCGTGCTGGTCGCCCACGAGCTTCCACAGCGAGGACGCCGCGCGCATCCGGCGGGGCCTCAGCTCCAGCCCGACGAGCGTCGCGAAGGTCTGCTCCGCCGGGCCGCCCGTCGCGCGCCTGCGGCGCAGCGTCTCGCGCAGTGCGCCCGCGCCCGGCAGCCTGTCACCGACCGCCTCGGCGACCACCACGTCCACCCAGCCCTCGACCAGCGCGAGCAGCGTCTCCAACCTGCTCAGCGCCGCCTGCTGCTCGGGCGTCGTCTTCGGCTCCAGCAGACCCGAGGACATCGCCTCTTCGATGCTGGCCGGGTTGCTCGGGTCCACCTGGCCCGCCAGCTGCTCCAGCGCCGAGGTGTCCACCTTGATGCCGTGCGCGAACTCCTCGACCGTCGCCAGCAACCGCTGCCGCAGCCACGGCACGTGCGTGAACAGCCGCTGGTGCGCGGCCTCCCGCGCGGCGAGGAACACCAGCACTTCGCTGTTGGGCAGCTCCAGGCCCTCGGTGAACTTCTCGATGTTCGCGGGCAGCAACGCCGACGTCGCGTCCGGGCCGAGCGGCAGCCCCACCTCGGTGGACGTCAGCACCTCCGACGCCAGCTGCGCGAGCGCGTTGCCCAGCTGCGAGCCGAACGCCATGCCACCCATCTGCCCGACCATCGACAGCAGCGGCCCCGCCGCCTGCTTCGCCTCCGCGGGCAGCGCCTCCACCCATGCGCCGGACACCTGCTGCGCCACCGGGTCGCACAACCGCTGCCACGTGGGCAACGTCTTCTGCACCCAGTCCCGCGGCGCCCAGGCCACCGTGGTGTTCGCGCCCGCGGGCAGGATGGTCGCCGCGTCGAGCCACAGCTCCGCCAGGTGCGCGGCGTCGCGCACCGCGGTGTCGGCGTCCCCACCCGACGTGAAACCGATCTGGCCACCGCCGGACGAGCCCAGCTTCTGCAGCGCGATCTGCTTCGCCAGGTCGTAGTTCACCGGCCCGCTGGAGTTGCCGGCCTGGCTGAGCATCTGACCCAGCTGGCTGAGCATCTGTCCCAGCTGGTTGAAGGCGTCGGCCCCGGACTGGCCGCCACCCCCGGGCTCGTTTTCACCACGCTTGTCCGGATCGGGGAGTCCGAAGCCGAAGGGGAGGTTGCTCATAACACCACCGTACGCGGCCGACCCCCGGTGCACGCCACTACCGCACACGCCCGGCGAGGGCTGGTGATCCGCGGCCGGTGCCCGTCACCGTACGCTGTCCCGCGTGAGCGAGTCCCGCGAGGAAACCACAGGTCGAGGTGCGACCCCGGCGAGCGCGGCCGGCCCGGCCACAGCCGAGGACGACAGCGCGAAGCGGACGCGGCGGACACCCGCCACCACCGGGAACAAACGCCTCACCCGCCGCGGCTGGACAGTGCTGCTGAGCGCGCTCCTCGTCGTCGCCTTCGGGCTCACCGGCGCGTTCGTCCGCGTGCCCTACGTCGCGATCGGCCCCGGCCCCACCTACGACACCCTCGGTGACGTCAACGGCGCCCCCGTCATCCAGATCAGTGGCCAGCAGACCTACCCCACGGGCGGCGAGCTGCGCATGACCACGGTCTCGCTCAACGACCAGATCACCCTGTTCGGCGCGCTCGGCCTCTGGGCCAGCGGCCGCTACGCGCTCGCGCCCCGGGAGGAGTACTTCAAGCCGGGGGAGAGCGACGAGCAGGTCCAGCAGGAGAACGTCAAGGAGTTCCAGGACTCCCAGAGCAACGCCGAGGTCGCGGCCCTGCGCCACCTCGGCTACCCGATCAAGGTGCTCGCCCAGGACGTCGTCGCGGGCAGCCCCGCCGACAAGGTGCTCGCCGCGGGCGACCGGCTGCTGACGGTCAACGGCAAGCAGGTCACCCAGGAGGACGATGTGCGCGCCGCGCTCGTCGGCACCAAGCCCGGGCAGACGGTCTCGATCACCTTCCAGCACGGCACCGACGCGCCCCGCACGAGCACCCTCGCGCTCGCCCCGAACCCCGACCCGAACACGCCGCAGGGCTTCATGGGACTGCAGCCGGTCGACCGGGCGGACGTGCCGTTCGACGTGAAGGTGTCACTGCAGGACGTCGGCGGCCCGTCGGCAGGGCTGATGTTCGCGCTCGCCATCGTCGACCGGCTCACCCCCGGCGAACTGGTCCCCGGCGAGCACGTCGCGGGCACCGGGGAGATCGACGAGAAGGGCAACGTCGGCGCGATCGGCGGCATCTCCTTCAAGGTCGTCGGAGCCCGCGAGGCCGGGGCGACCGTGTTCCTCACGCCGGCGCAGAACTGCGCCGAGGCCGCCGCCGCCGTGCCCGACGGGCTCAAGCTCGTGAAGGTCACCACCCTCGACTCGGCCCTCACCGCGCTCGACGACCTCAAGGCCGGCCGCCCGGCGCCGTCCTGCTGACCGGCGCTACGGCACCAGCGTCGCCCGTAGGGCTTCCAGGAGGTTCGGCGCCAGGTCGGGGTGCTCGATGACCTCGTCGACCGCTTCGCCCGAGTCGTCCGGCGAGACCGCGTAACCGCGCAGGCGCATCACGCACGCCGCGGGCCCGTCGCGGAGCACCGCCGCCACCAGCCGCGCCTCGGTGCGGTCCGGGTGGTCGGCCGCGGCCTGGCGCAGCCGCTCGACGTCCGTCGTCTCGCCGCCCGGCAGCTCGGCCTCCGCGCTCGGCGGCAACACGATGATCTCCTGCGCGACGGCGCAGCCCACCACGGCCTCGGGCCACGCGATCCGGCCCAGCGCCTCGGCCAGGTCCCCGTCGGGCAGCTCGTCCTGCGCGACCGGCGTCAGCGGGCTCGCCGCGTCCAGCTGGCCAGCCAGGTCCGGCTCCTGCCGCAGCAGTTCCTCGGTGGGCACCAGCGCGAACAGCTGCGCCGGCTGGTCCCAGCCCGCGGCCGCCACGAACTCCTCGACCTCACGGGCCACCGCCGCCACCCCGGCGGTCCCGTTCTCAGGTGTCACCATCCGGTCATCGTGTCAAAGAACAGCCCGGACCGGTCGATCGGTGTCCGATTCGGGGCGCGTGGGGAACCGAGCACGCCCTCCGTAGAGTTAGGTGACCAGGGGCGCCGTGCGCTCCCGGACCGACCTCGCGACAACAGGAGCGTGTGCAGTGGCCAACCGGCCCCCTGTGAGCTTGCCGAAGCTGTCCCGCCGCAGCCGGATCCTGCTCATCCTCGCCGCCGTGATCATCCTGGCGCTGCTCCTCGGCGCGAGACTGCTGGACACGTACGTCAACTGGCTGTGGTTCGGCGAGGTCCACGCCCGCGAGGTCTTCAGCACGGTGGTGCTGACCCGCATCGTGCTGTTCTTCGCGATCGGCATCCTGGTCGGGGGCACGCTCGCGCTGACGCTGTGGGTCGCCTACCGCAGCCGCCCGGTGTTCGTGCCCGTGTCCGGCACCGACGACCCGCTCTCGCGCTACCGCTCGGCGATCGTCGGCCGCATCCGGCTGTTCGGCATCGGCCTCCCGGTGATCACCGGCCTCATCGCGGGTGCCTCGGGCGAGGGCGACTGGCAGCGCGTGCAGCTGTTCCTGCACGGCACCAGCTTCGGGCAGACCGACCCGGAGTTCGGCAAGGACATCGGCTTCTACGCGTTCAGCCTGCCCTTCTACCAGTGGCTGCTCGGCTGGCTGTTCGTCGCCACCACGATCTCGTTCATCGCCGCGCTGATCTCGCACTACCTGTTCGGCGGCATCCGGCTCGCCGGGCGCGGCGGTCAGCTCGCCGGGCCCGCCCGGGTGCAGCTGGCGGTCACGGCGGGCATCTTCGTGCTGCTCAAGGCCATCGAGTACTTCTTCGACCGCTACAACCTGCTGTTCTCCGACCGCAACCCGCTGTTCGACGGCGCCACGTACACGGACCTGAACGCGGTGCTGCCCGCCAAGCTGATCCTGCTGTGCATCTCGGCGATCTGCGCCGTCGCGTTCTTCGCGGGCGCGTTCCTGCGCAACATCCAGCTGCCGGCGATCGCGCTCGTGCTGCTGATCCTGTCCGGTGTGCTGGTCGGCGCGGCGTGGCCCGCGGTACTGGAGCAGTTCTCGGTCAAGCCCAACGCCAACCAGAAGGAAGCGCTTTCCATCAGCCGCAACATGGCGGCCACGAAGGACGCGTTCGGCCTCAACAACGTGCAGTACGAGGACTACAGCGGCACCGGGCAGGCCAGCGCGGCGCAGATCAGCGCCGACACCACGACGGTGCCCAACATCCGGCTGCTCGACCCGAACGTGCTGGCGCCGACGTTCACGCAGCGCGTGGGCCGGGAGAACTTCTACGGCTTCCCCCAGAAGCTGGACATCGACCGGTACGACGTGAACGGCAAGACGCAGGACTACATCGTCGCCGCCCGCGAGATCAACACCGCGAACCTGACCGGCAACCAGACCAACTGGATCAACAAGCACACCTTCTACACCCACGGCAACGGGTTCGTCGCCGCGCCGGCGAACACCATCGACCGCGCGGTCAGCAACGCGAACAGCGACGGCGGCTACCCGATCGCGGCGATCAGCGACACCCAGAACCCGACCGGCAAGGGTCTGGACCCGGCGAACCCGAACGCACCCGGCATCTTCGTGTCCCAGCCCCGCGTCTACTACGGCGAGCTCACCAACGACTACGCGATCGTCGGCGGCCAGGCCGCGGAGTACGACAGCGCCACCAGCAGCAACTACCACTACGACGGCGCCGGCGGTGTGCCCATCGACAACTGGTTCAACCGGCTGGCCTTCGCCGCCAAGTACGGCGAGCGGAACATCCTGTTCTCCGACGCCATCAGCAACGGCTCGAAGATCATGTACAACCGCGACCCGCGCGACCGCGTGCAGAAGGTCGCGCCGTGGCTCACCGTCGACGGCGACCCGTACCCGGCGGTCGTGGACGGCAAGATCGAGTGGATCGTCGACGGCTACACCACGCTGAACAACTACCCGTACGCGCAGCAGACGCAGCTCGGCGAGGCCACGGAGGACTCGCTCACCGGCGTCGCGCGGCAGGCCAACAGCAGCATCAACTACATCCGCAACTCCGTGAAGGCCACCGTCGACGCGTTCGACGGCACCGTCACGCTGTACTCGGTCGACGACAAGGACCCGGTGCTGAAGGCCTGGGAAAGCGTTTTCCCCGGCACCGTGCAGCCCAGCTCCCAGATCTCGCCCGACCTGCGCGCGCACTTCCGCTACCCGGAGGACCTGTTCAAGGTCCAGCGCGAGCTGCTCGCCCGCTACCACGTGAGCGACCCGCAGGAGTTCTACACCACCAACACCTTCTGGAACGTCCCCCAGGACCCGACCCAGGAGGGCGGCACCAACCTCGACGCGGCGGGCCTGGCCAACCAGCCCGGCTACTACGTGCTCGCGGAGGCGCCGGGGGAGGCCAACCCGACGTTCCAGCTGACCAGCTCGCTCACCGCGCTGCAGCGGCAGTACCTGGCCGCCTGGATGTCCGTCTCGTCCGACCCGAAGGACTACGGCACCATCCGGGTGCTGCGACTACCCACGACCGCGGCGGGCAACAGCCAGGTCGACGGTCCGGTACAGGTGCAGAACAAGTTCCAGAGCGACTCGCGATTCGCCCAGGAACGGACCCTGTTCAGCAACCAGAGCGTCACCGTCATCTTCGGCAACCTGATCACGCTGCCACTGGAGGGCGGGTTCCTCTACGTCGAACCCGTCTACATCCAGCAACGCAACCAGAACAGCTACCCGCAGCTGGCGCGGGTACTGGTGTCCTACGGCTCCAAGATCGGCTTCGCCTCCACCCTCGGCGACGCGCTGAAACAGGTGTTCGGGGACGGCGCCAACCAGGCGGCGACCTCACCGACCCAGCCGACGACCAGCCCGCCGAGCACGCCGTCGAGCACCGCGCCGACCACGCCGACCACCCCGTCGGCGCCGGCGGGCGGCACCGGCGACAACCCGGCGCTCGACAAGGCCGTGGCCGACATCCAGGCCGCCATCAGCCAGCTGCGCGCGGCGCAGCAGAGCGGCAACTTCGCTGCTCAGGGCGAGGCGCTGGCCGCGCTCGACGCCGCCGCGAAGGAGTACGACGCGGCACAGGCGAGCGCCCCGCCCACCACGTCGTCGGTGCCCGGCCGCTGACGTTCGGCACCCCGCGTGCACCCGGGCGCAACCGGGGCGTAAGCTGGTCACCACAACGCGGGGTGGAGCAGCTCGGTAGCTCGCTGGGCTCATAACCCAGAGGTCGCAGGTTCAAATCCTGTCCCCGCTACGGAGCTTGGGAGCCCTGTATCCGCAGAAAGCGCGGATGCAGGGCTCCTTCGCATTTCCTGGGGTCGAACCCCCAGACCCCCGGCAGGGGGCGAGCCCCCTGCACCCCCTGGGGGGCTCCGCCCCCTTGCCCCCCGGCGGCGTGCTGGTCGCGTTGAGTGGGACGGTCTGGTGTGGACGGAGGGGGTGTGTGTGAGGGGGTGAGTGGGGTGTGTATAGTTGTTCTTGCAGCGCGGGGTGGAGCAGCTCGGTAGCTCGCTGGGCTCATAACCCAGAGGTCGCAGGTTCAAATCCTGTCCCCGCTACCACCAGGGAGACCCGGTCCGGAAGGGCCGGGTCTTTCTCGTTTCGTGCGGGTGGACCATCCGCTGTTGGGCCGGATGGCGGATTTCGGTGGCCATTGTGGACGGACCGTGAGGCCACTGTGGACAGATCCGGCGAAAAGTGGGACTGTTGTCGTGTGTCTGAACTGAATGCGACAGCAGCGGCTTTGCTTGGTCTGCTCCAGGACGGTCCGGCGACCGGGGGACAGTTGGTCGCGAGCGCCGAGGAGCGCTTCGGTGCCTTCTTCAGCGTGACGCGCAGCCAGGTCTACCGGGAGCTGCCCGCGCTCGCCAAAGAAGGGCTCGTCCGGCTCGGCAAGCAGGGACCCCGCTCCAGCCAGCAGTACGCGATCACCGCCGCGGGCAAGAAGGCCTTCAAGGCGTGGCTCGGCTCCGAGGCCGCACCCGACCACCTGCGCAGTCCGCTCATCCTGCGGCTCGTGCACGCCGGTTCGCTGACGGCGAAGCAGCGCACGGCGCTGATCGACAAGGCCAGGGCGACCTACACCCAGGAGCTCGACGACGCCAAGGCCGCGGTCAAGTCCGCCGACGACCCGTACGTCAAGGCCGTCGCCGAGTTCGGCCAGGCGCACGCGCGGGCCGCGCTCAAGCTGGTCGACGCGATCCCGCAGGCCTGACCCCCGGGCACGGCCCGCCACGGCCGGTTCCGCGTAACCGGCCGTGGCGCTTGCCGTAACCTTGAGGGTTGTGAGTGCTGACTTCGAAACCGACCTGAAAGACCTCGCCGGCAAACTGGCGCAGGTCGAGGCCGTCATGGACCTGGACGCGCTGCGGGCCCAGGTCGCCGACCTGGAGCAGCAGGCCTCGGCGCCCAACCTGTGGGACGACCCGGAGGCCGCGCAGAAGGTCACCAGCCAGCTCTCCCACAAGCAGGCCGAGCTCCGCCGCGTCACCGAGCTGCGCCAGCGCCTCGACGACCTCGAAGTGCTCTGGGAGCTCGCCGAGGACGAGGGCGACGCGGGTAGCCGCAGCGAGGCCGAGGCCGACCTCGCGCAGCTCGCCAAGGACGTCGACGCGCTCGAGGTCCGCACCCTGCTGTCCGGCGAGTACGACGACCGCAACGCCGTCGTCACCATCCGGTCCGAGGCGGGTGGCGTCGACGCCGCCGACTGGGCCGAGATGCTCATGCGCATGTACCTGCGCTGGGCCGAGCGGCACGGCTACCCCACCGACGTCTACGACATCTCCTACGCCGAAGAGGCCGGCATCAAGTCGGCCACCTTTAAGGTGAGCGCGCCGTACGTCTACGGCACCCTCTCGGTGGAACAGGGCACCCACCGGCTCGTGCGCATCTCGCCGTTCGACAACCAGAGCCGCCGCCAGACGTCGTTCGCGCACGTCGAGGTACTGCCCGAAGTGGAAGAGGTCGACCACGTCGACATCCCCGAAAAGGACATCCGCGTCGACGTGTACCGCTCCTCCGGCCCCGGCGGCCAGAGCGTCAACACCACCGACTCCGCCGTGCGCATCACGCACCTGCCCACCAACATCGTCGTCTCGTGCCAGAACGAGAAGTCGCAGCTGCAGAACAAGGCCGCCGCGATGAAGGTGCTCCAGGCCAAGCTGCTGCAGCGCAAGAAGGAGGAGGAGCGCGCCGAGCTCGACGCCCTCAAGGACGGCGGCTCCAGCTGGGGCAACCAGATGCGCTCCTACGTGCTGCACCCGTACCAGATGGTCAAGGACCTGCGCACCGAGTACGAGGTCGGCAACCCGACGGCGGTCCTCGACGGCGAGATCGACGGGTTCCTCGAGGCCGGCATCCGCTGGCGCAAGCAGGCCGCCACCGCTTAAGGCCGGAGATCACTCCGCGTGATCTTCTCTGCTCCGAACCGGGGACAGATGCCTACCCGGGCTTAACGGTGCCTGCCAGTAGGATGGCCCACCGTGATCCGGCTCGACAGTGTCTCCAAGGTGTACAAGACATCGACACGTCCCGCACTCGAGAACGTGTCCGTCGACGTGGACAAGGGTGAGTTCGTCTTCCTCATCGGCCCCTCGGGGTCCGGGAAGTCGACCTTCCTGCGGCTGCTGCTGCGGGAGGAGGTGCCCACCAAGGGCCGGGTGTTCGTGTCCAACTTCGACGTCGCCAAGATGGCCCGCCGCCGGATCCCCCGGCTGCGGCAGACCATCGGCTGCGTGTTCCAGGACTTCCGGCTGCTCGGCAACAAGACCGTGGCGGGCAACGTCGCGTTCGCGCTCGAGGTCATCGGCAAGCCCAAGCACACCATCCGCAAGGTGGTGCCCGAGGTGCTAGAGCTGGTGGGCCTCGACGGCAAGGCCGACCGCATGCCCAACGAGCTCTCCGGTGGTGAACAGCAGCGCGTCGCCATCGCGCGGGCCTTCGTGAACCGGCCGCTGGTGCTGCTGGCCGACGAGCCCACCGGGAACCTCGACCCGGACACCAGCCAGGACATCATGCTGCTGCTCGAACGCATCAACCGCACCGGCACGACCGTGCTCATGGCCACCCACGACCACTCCATCGTGGACTCGATGCGCCGGCGCGTGGTCGAGCTGCAGTACGGCCGGGTGATCCGCGACGACGCCCGCGGCGTTTACGGCGTGGGCCGGTAGTTCCCCCGCTACCCGAGTCCCCGCCCCCGGTACTTCCCCCGACCCAAGGAACCCACCCCCGATGCGCGCAAGTTTCGTCTTCAGCGAGGTCTTCACCGGTCTGCGCCGGAACGTCACGATGACCATCGCCATGATCATCACCACGGCGGTCTCGCTCGGCATGCTCGGCGGCGGTCTGCTGATCGTGCGGACGATCGACAAGATGCAGGTCGACTACATGGCCGACGTCGAGGTGTCGATCTACCTGACGCAGGACGTCAGCGCGAACGACAAGGACTGCTCGCAGGACCCGTGCCGCAGCCTGCGCCAGCAGGTCCAGAACAACCCCGCGGTCGAGTCGGTGGTGTTCGAGAACCGCGACCAGGCCTACGAGCGGTTCAAGAAGATCTTCCAGGACAACCCGATCCTGGTGCAGTCCGCGCGCCCCGAGGCGCTGCCCGCGTCACTGCAGATCAAGCTGCACGACCCGAGCCGCAGCGACATCATCGTCCAGCAGTACGGCAAGCTCCCCGGCGTGGACCGCGTGGAGGACCAGAAGCAGTTCCTCGACCGGTTCTTCGGCCTGCTCGGCGCCGTCCGGGACGGCACGTTCGTGATCGCGTTGATCCAGGCGCTCGCCGCGCTGCTGCTGATCTCCAACACGGTGCAGATCTCGGCGTTCACGCGCCGCACGGAGGTCGGCATCATGCGGCTGGTCGGCGCCACCCGCTGGTACACGCAGCTGCCGTTCCTGCTGGAGGCGGTGATGACCGGCATCGTCGGCTGGGTGCTCGCCATCGCCGGGCTGATCGCGCTGAAGTTCGCGTTCCTCGACAAGATCCTCGGCGTCACCTCGGGCATCATCCCGAAGATCGAGGTGCTCGACATCATCGTCACCGCGCCGTGGCTGCTGCTGGCGTCGATCATCATCTCCGCCACCACGGGGTATGTGACGTTGCGGCTTTACGTTCGACACTGACATTAGACTGGTCGTCATGCCCAAAGAACGTGGTCAGAAGGTGATCGTGTCGAACCGCAAGGCTCGGCACGACTACGAGGTGCTGGACACCTACGAGGCCGGGATCGCGCTGATGGGCACCGAGGTGAAGAGCCTGCGGGCGGGCCGCGCGTCTCTGGTGGACTCGTTCGCCACGGTCGACGACGGCGAGGTCTGGCTGCGCAACCTGCACATCCCGGAGTACGAGCACGGCACGTGGACCAACCACGAGGCGCGCAGGCACCGGAAGCTGCTGCTGCACCGCGGCGAGATCGAGAAGCTCATCGGCAAGACCAAGGAGAGCGGGCTGAGCCTGGTCCCGCTGTCGATGTACTTCAAGGACGGCAAGGTCAAGGTCGAGCTCGCGCTCGCGAAGGGCAAGCGGGCCTACGACAAGCGCCAGGCGCTCGCGAAGCGGGACGCCCAGCGCGAGATCGGCCGGGCGATGGGACGGGCGCTCAAGGGCCGCCGTTGACCGGGCCGCAGCGCGACGAGGACATCGCGGAGTGGGTGCGGTCGCTGGGCCTCGACGGCCTGGTCGACCTGCACCTGCACTTCCTGCCCGAGCGGATGCTGACCAAGGTCTGGGCCTACTTCGACCAGGTCGAGGAGCGGATCGGGGTGTCCTGGCCGGTCTGGTACCGGCAGCAGGAGGACGACCGGATCGCGTTGCTGGAGTCGTTCGGCGTGCAGCGCTACGCGCCGCTGGCGTACCCGCACAAGCCGGGCATGGCGGAGTGGCTCAACGGCTGGCTCGGTGAGTTCGCGCAGCGGGTCCCGGCCGCCGTGCGCACGGGGACGTTCTACCCCGAGCCGTCGGCCGCATCCTATGTGGACGATCTGCTGCGGGCGGACGTCCGCTCCTTCAAGTCGCACGTCCAGGTCGGCGCGTACGACCCGAGGGACGAGCTGCTGGACCCGGTGTGGGGTGCGATCGCCGACGCGGGGGTGCCTGTCGTCGTGCACGCCGGGCACGGGCCGGAGCGGGGGCCGTTCACCGGGCTCGACGTCTTCGGTGAGGTGCTGGCGCGGCACCCGCGGCTGGTCGCCGTGCTCGCACACGCCGGGATGCCCGACTACGAGGTGGCGCTGGAGCTGGTCGAGCGCTATCCGCGGGTCCACATCGACACCACGATGGTCGGCGTGCCGTTCACCGAGAAGCTGATGGCCCTGCCCGCGAACTGGACCGACCGGCTCGCCGGCATCGCCGACCGCGTGGCACTGGGCACCGACTTCCCGAACATCCCGTACTCCTACGCCACACAGCTGCGGGCGATCGCCGGCTGGGCGGCCGACGATCGCCTCGGCGAGGACTTCCTGCGTGCCGTCCTGCACGACACCCCCGCCCGGCTGCTCAGGCTCTGACGGCCGCGCGGGTCCGCGTCGCCAGCAGGGCGCCCACGCCGACCAGGACGGCCCACGGGACCGCGCTCTGCAGCACGCCGCCACCCGGTGGAGTGGTGAACCCGTGGGCCGCGAGCCCCAGCAGACCCGTCGAGCCCAGCAGGGCGGCCACGACGAGCTGTGCCGTCGGCGCGGGCGGACCCGCGGGCCTGCTCTGCGTCTCGAACCGGCCGAACACCCGCAACAGCAGGACGAGCAGGGCCGCGGCGGCGGCGAACCACAGCGGCGCGGCGGCCAGCCAGCGCAGCGTGCCCGGTTCGGGCGTGGCGTAGCCGAAGCCGAGCACGCTCACCCCCGTGACGATCACCAGCGCCGGCATGTGCCACAGGTAGATGCTCATGAACCGCGGGCCGATCTCACGCAGGGCGACGGCGGCCGCCGGACGGGCGGCGAGCGCGCGCAGCTGCGGGCGCAGTGCGAGGGCGAGCCCGATCTGCCCCACGGCGAGGCTCAGCAGGACGGCCGACGGCGGGCTCATGTTGGACACCGGCGCGCCGGGCATCCCGATCATGCTCACCGGGTACGGGCCGAACGCGACCGCCAGCGCGGTGACCCCGAACCCGGCTCCCGCGAGGCCCAGGGCCCGCCGCCGGGACAACGCACCCAGCCGTCCGTCGGCGTAGGCGAACCCGAGCTGGTGCACGGCCAGCCACACGAAGACCGCGTTGACGTAACCGGCCAGCCCGAAGCCGGTGAACCGCACGACGTCGACCCCGACCGCGGCCAGCCCGAGCACCGCGGGCACCGCCAGGCCCCAGCGCCGGTGGGCAGCGGCCATGAGCGGGGTGGCGAGCACGGTCAGCAGGTACACGCCGAGGAACCACAGCAGCTGCCCGGCGATGGCACCCGCGACCTCGACCGGCTGTTCCGGCGCGCCGAAGTCCCGCAGCAGTGCCGGGGCGGCCAGCCAGATCGCGGCCAGCGGCAGCACCGGCAGCAGCAGGCGGCCGAGGCGCCCGGCGAGCCACGTCCGCGCGGAGGTCGTCCGGTCGAAGGAGAGCAGGTTCGCCGCGCCGCCGGTGAAGAACACGAGCGGCATCACGTTCGACAGCCAGGTGATCGGCGCCCAGCCGGGAGTGGCCAGTGCGTTGCCGGTCGCCAGGTGCCCGCCGGAGTAGCTGAGCACGGGCATGAGCCAGTGCTGGGAGATCACCGCGATGATCGCGCCGGCGCGCACGACGTCGAGGAAGGTGTCCCGCTGGGGGGTTGTTCGCATGCACTGGAGCCTGCTCGCGCGGACGCACGGGAACAGCCAGGTCAGCCGCCGTCTTCGGGTCGGGCGCGGGCCAGCGGCGGGGGTAGGGCCGCCCCTACGTCTCGTCGACCTCGGTGGCCAGGCCGCACAGCCGGTACTCCCAGCCGGACTCCGGCGTGTAGCCGAGGCGGTAGTGGGTCTCGATCTTGGGCCCGTCGTGCAGGTGCACGTGCCGCATCAGGGTGCCCGACACGGGCTCGGCGTCACCGAGCGTCTGGACCCGGCCGTCCAGGGGACCGCCGAAGAAGCGCACGCTCACCTCGGTCATCGTGCCCCTTCCTCTGGTCGTTTTCGGGCGACGTCCGCCCATGGTAGGGGAGCGGAAGGGGGTTCGCCGCCGTCGGATCGGGTGAGTTCGGCACACCCGGAGTAGCCGTTTCAGACGCGACCGAGGTAGGTGAGCACCGCGCGAACGCGCCGGTGTTCCTCGGCGCTGGCCTCCAGGCCGAGCTTCGCGAAGATGTTGCCGATGTGCTTCTCGACGGCGCCCTGCGAGACCACGAGCTTGCCGCCGATCGCGGTGTTCGACAGGCCCTGCGCCATCAGGCCCAGCACCTCCGACTCGCGCGGGGTCAGCGCGTCGAGCGGGTTCCGGCGGCCGCGAGCCATCAGCTGGGCGATGACCTCCGGGTCGATCGCGGTGCCGCCACGCGCCACGCGCCGCACCGCGTCGAGGAACTCGGCGACGTCCGCGACCCGCTCCTTGAGCAGGTAGCCGACCCCGCCGGCGCCACCGGAGAGCAGCTCGACGGCGTAGCTCTCCTCGACGTACTGCGACAGCACCAGCACGGGCAGCCCGGGCACGGCTTGCCGCGCGGCGAGCGCGGCCCGCAGGCCCTCGTCGGTGAACGTCGGCGGCATCCGCACGTCCACGATCGCCAGGTCGGGCTTGTGCTCGGTGACCGCCTTCACCAGGTCGTCGCCGTTGTCCACGGCCGCGGCCGTCTCGATGTCCTCGTCGGCGAGCAGGCGCTGCACCCCCGCGCGCAGGAGGACGGCGTCCTCGGCGAGCACCACCCGCATGCGAACCCCCAGCAGTCCGGAAACCTTCCGGGGGCTATTCACTCACAAGGGGTTCACCACGCACAGGGCAGGTCGGCCCTGACCACGGTCGGGCCGCCGGCGGGGCTCACCACGGTGAGCACGCCGTCGATCGTCGCGGCTCGGTCGGCGAGCCCGGCCAGTCCGCCGCCCGGCCGCAGCTCCGCGCCGCCGTGCCCGTTGTCGGTGATCTCGACGATCACCTTCTCGTCCGCCCGCCACACCTTGACCGCGGCCTCGGTGGCGCCGGAGTGCTTCGCGACGTTCGTCAGCGTCTCGCCGACGATGAAATACGCGGTGGACTCGACCGCGGCGGGCGGGCGCGGGTCGACGTCGACCCGCACGTCCACCTTGACCGGGGATTTCGCCGCCTGCGCGGACAACGCCGCGTCGAGACCGCGGTCGCCCAGCACCGCCGGGTAGATCCCGCGGGCCAGGTCGCGCAGCTCGGACACGGCGAGCTTGGCGTCGGTGTGGGCCTCGGCGATCAGCTCCCGCACCGCGTCCGGGTCCCGGTCGAACTTCGTGCGTGCCCGGCCCAGGCTCATCGCGACGGACACCAGCCGCTGCTGCGCGCCGTCGTGCAGGTCGCGCTCGATGCGCCGCCGCTCCGCTTCGGCCGCGTCGACGCCGCGCGCCCGCGACGCCTGCAGGTGCTGCGCCTTCACTTCGAGCCGCTTCGCGCGGTTCGGCCCCAGCAGGGCGAGCGCGAGCGAACCCCGCGCCCAGCCGACCCACGGCGCGACCCAGATCGCCATCGGCAGCAGGATCACCGACGCCAGGCCGATCGCGAACTCGACGACGCTCAGCGGGAGCGAGACCAGCAGGTAGCCGAGGTCGCGCCAGGTGGTCGGGTCGACCAGCCGGTACCGCCAGCGGCGCAGGACCCCGCCGTCGACGGGCGCGCGCTCGGCCGGGGGCAGCGGAGTGTCGAGCATCCGGCGCACGTACCGGCGCTCCAGGTTCCCCGCTCCCCGCACGAGGCTGGTGGTGGCCATGAGGATGGGGATACCCACCCAGATGACCACCGTGCCGAGCCCGACCAGCAGCGCCGTGACGATCAGCACGAACTCCGCGAGGTGCAGCGCGGCCGCCGTGACCTGGTAGACGATGGTGCGGACGGCCCGGGGTCGCGGCTGCTCCAGCGGCACCCGATCCATACCGGTCATCATGCCACCGCGCCGACGGGCTGTTCGTCGCTTTCCTCGGCCAGCCGCCGCGCCCTCGGCCCCGGGCCGAGCACCAGCCGGGCGAAGCGCGCGTGCCCCGCGCCCAGCGCCCTGGTGAGCACGACCGCCAGCGCGAGCACCACGAGCCCGGCCGCGGCCCACGGCAGGGCCTTCACCACGGAGTCGACCACGACCCACGGGTGGTCGTCGACCACGACGAACACGTGGCCGGGCAGCCAGCGGTAGTACACCGGCAGGCCGGCCAGGCCGAGCCCGACGGACCAGGACGTGACGACGATGACGAACTCGGCCAGCCCGATCGGCAGCAACAGCACGAAGTAACCCATGTCCCGCCAGGTCGCGCCGTCCAGCACGCGGGCCCGCCACCGCAGCCGCCAGTTCGCCGACGGCAGTGGGCGGTACGGGGTGACGACGTAGGCGCCGAGCAGCGCGTGCACCCGGGCGCGCTCGAACCTCCCCGCGGCGCGGGCGCCCAGGACCAGCAGGGCCAGCACCGGCAGGCCCGCCCACACGACGACGGTGCCCAGCCCGACCGCGGCGAGCGTGACCACGGCGGTGAAGCCCGCGATGCCCAGTGGCAGGTTCAGCAGCAGGTAGAGCAGGGCTCCCCCGACCGAGGGATGGGGCCGGCGCCCGTCGTGGACCGTCATGGTGTTCCTTCCCGCGTTCCGACGGGTACCAGCATGTGCCGCCGCAGGTGGTCCCGACCATGGGGAACCCGGCCGTTCCCGAGGTGGGGGCCGCCCTACCCCAGGGGAACAATCCGAGTTGCCGGAGGCGTTAGACTGGGTGGAACACCGACAAGGGGGTGAACGGTTTCGACTCTGGACGTTGATTCAAGGGAAGCGTGCCGGTGCAGGCGAGAGACCACCGTTAAGCGTCGCCGTAACCAAATAAGCGCCAAGACTAATAGTCAGCGCGACTACGCCCTCGCCGCCTGAGCGAGTGCGTGTCTGTCGGCCCGGGAGTGCCTCCGTCCCGGTTCGCCGGCATCAGCTAGGAGGCTCACCTTCCGGATCCGGCCGCGGGATCCGGAAGGGAAGCAAACAGCGGCTGGGCCCGTCACATCGGCTTGTTCGCGTGACCGATGGGGCCGAGTAGAGGCATAGCGGACTGCGCACGGAGAAGCCTTGGTGAGGCGCCAGAGGACCCGGGTTCAATTCCCGGCACCTCCACAAGTGGGCGGCGAGTGCTCGCGCAGAGCGCTCGCCGTTCTTGTTCTCGGGCGTCCTGTGGGGGCCCAGCCCCCACACCCCGGCCGGGGGGAACCCCCCGGACCCCCCTGCCGTGGTTGCGTTCGGTGGTGGGGTACCGGTTGTGTGGTGGTTGGTTTGTTCAGGCTGGGGTTAGGCCTGATTGTAGGATTTGCAGGTAGGTGCGGGTTTGTTTTGGGGTGTGTGGGGCTGTGTGCAGGGCGTGGGCGACGCCGCACAGGAGGAGGCGGACGTCGGCAGGGCGGACGTCCTTGCGGACCAGGTTTTCGCGTTTGGCGCCGCGTAGCAGGGTGGCCAGCGATTTGTCGAAATCGTTCCGCAGGTTTTCCACTGCCGGATCGTCGTTCGTTGAACTTTCGAGCACCGGGCCCAGCGACGGTTCCCTCAGTATTCGAGTGAGCGCATAGCGTAAGAGGTCGTGCAGCGCGGTCAGGAAATCACCGTGCGAGGCTGCGGCGTGCGCGCGTTCGACCAGGTCTTCCAGCGGTTCCGCGGCCAATGCCTCCAGCAGTGACTGACGGGTCGGAAAATGGCGGTACACCGTGCCGACCCCGACTCCGGCCAGTCGCGCGATGGTGTTGAGCTGCAGCGAGTCGTCCCCCGCCGCGAGTTGTGCCCTCGCTGTTCCGAGCACGTGTTCGCGGTTGCGTGCCGCATCGGCGCGGCGTGGCATTTCTCCCCGTGATGTCACGGCGGGCATCCTACGTTATGCGGAACCGCTATCCGATCGGATTCGCGATCCGTGTCCACAATGCGCGTGGCTCGCGTTTTTTCCGCCGTGTTGCCTTCTTGTGACAGAGCGAAGTGCAGCTGGACGCCTCCGCGAAGTCCTGCGATGCTGTGTGTGCGTGTGGTGAATTCGCCACCGCGTCGCGAAGTCGGAAGAAGGTGCCAGATGGCCCGGGTAAGCCATGCAAGAAGCTCCCAGGACACCATGGAACGGGGCTGGCTGGCAGGGGTCCGCGCCGAGGAGAAGGTCCACCGTGACGTCCAGGAGAGCAAGGCGGCCCGCACGGTGGCGGGGCACTCGACCGACGCGATCGAGTGCGCGGAACTGCTCGAGATGCTCGGCCTCCAGCCGGAGCAGGGCAAGAACCTCGTCTAGATCGGGTTACTGAGCGGCGGAGCCGCTTGCCGTGGGCCGTCAACCGGCTCCGCCACCCGAACCCGGCGACCGCCGATCCGGGTCGTCAGCTCGTCGGCCGCGAGACCCACCTGGGTGGCGATCTCCGGCCAGTCCTCCCCGCACACCACGCCCTCGTCGGGGCAGTGGTGCCGTAGTGTCACGCTGATCGCCGCCATCGGGCGGCCGCCGTGGTCGAACACCGGGTGCGCCACCGACGCGAACCCGGCGGTCACGAACCCGTCCTCCACCGCCCAGCCCCGCCGCCGCTCCGCCGCGAGCAGCTTGCGCAGCTCGGCCAGAGTCCGCGGGCCGCGCCCGGTCCGGTCGACGAACGCGCCCGGGAACAGCGCCCGCACGTGCGCGGGCGGCAGGTACGCCAGCATCGCCCGCCCGGACGCCGGCAGGTGCGCGGGCAGCCGCACCCCCACGTCGGTCACCAGCGTCTCCGGCTGCGCCGGACGCTCCTTCAGCAGGTACAGCAGCTCGTGCCCGTGCAGCACGCCGAGCTGCGCCGGATGCCCGAGGCGGTCGACGAGCCTGCGCAGCAGCGGGCCCGCGAGCCGCTCCAGCGGGTCGTGCCGCAGGTACGCCGAACCCAGCTCGAACGCCGCGATGCCGAGGCCGTAGCGGCGCTCCGCGGGCAGGTGCACGACGAACCCGGCGGCCTCCAGCTCACTGAGCAGGTGGTACGTCGTCGACCGCGGCAGGCCCAGCTCGCGCGCGATCGTCGCGGCGGACGCCGGGCCCGGCCGCCGCGCCAGCGCACCCAGCACCGCCAGCCCACGCCGCAGCGCGGGCACATCGCTGCTCACGCCCATCTGTCTGGCATACCAGACACAACCGGTCCGTCGCGAGGTGCTTCCCACCGCCGCGGCGGGTGCAATGGGCGGATGGAAAGCACGGTGCGGGTGGACTCGGGCACGTTGAGCCGGGAACAGGTGGTGGCGGTCGCGCGCGGGGGTGCGCGGGTCGAACTGGGCGAGACCGTGCTGAAGAACCTCGCCGCGACCCGGCAGCACATCGACTCGCTCGCGGAGGCGGCGGACCCGGTGTACGGCGTGTCGACGGGGTTCGGCGCGCTCGCCATCCGGCACATTCCGCCGGATCGCCGCACCGCGCTGCAACGCTCGTTGATCCGCTCGCACGCCGCGGGCGCCGGGCCCGCCGTGGAACCCGAGGTGGTGCGGGCCATGATGCTGTTGCGGCTGCGGACGCTCGCGACCGGCTACACGGGCGTGCGGCCCGAGACCGCGGCCGCGCTGGCGGGGCTGCTCGACGCGGGACTGGTCCCGGTGGTGCACGAGTACGGCTCACTCGGTTGCTCCGGAGACCTCGCACCACTGGCCGCCGTCGCGCTCGCGCTGATGGGCGAGGGCGAAGTGTCCGATCGCGACGGTCATCGTCTGCCTGCTGCGGAAGCATTGCGGGTCAACGGACTCGCACCGGTGACACTGGCCGAAAAGGAGGGTCTCGCCCTCACCAACGGCACCGACGGCATGCTCGGCATGCTGGTGCTCGCGATCGCCGACCTGCACCGGCTGCTCGACACCGCCGACCTCACCGGTGCGATGAGCGTGGAAGCCCTGCTGGGCACCGACCGCGCGTTCGCGCCGGACCTCCAGGCCCTGCGGCCGCACCCCGGGCAGGCACTGTCCGCGCGCCGGATGTTCGCCGCGCTCCAGGGTTCTGGCATCGTGGCGAGCCACCGCGGGCCGGACTGCACGCGGGTGCAGGACGCCTACTCCCTGCGCTGCGCCCCGCAGGTGCACGGCGCGGCGCGCGACACCGTGAGCCACGCCGAGCTGGTCGCGGACCGGGAGCTCGCGGCCGCGATCGACAACCCGGTGGTGCTCGCCGATGGCCGGGTCGAGTCGAACGGCAACTTCCACGGCGCCCCGCTCGCGTACGTGCTCGACTTCCTTGCGATCCCGGTCGCCGACGTCGCGAGCATCGCCGAGCGTCGCACCGACCGGATGCTCGACATCACGCGCTCGCAGGGGCTGCCCGCGTTCCTCGCGCACGATCCGGGCGTCGACTCCGGCTACATGATCGCCCAGTACACGCAGGCCGCCGTGGTCAGCGAGCTGAAACGGCTCGCGGTGCCGTCGTCGGTGGACTCGATTCCCAGCAGCGCCATGCAGGAGGACCACGTGTCGATGGGGTGGTCGGCCGCGCGGAAGCTGCGCCGCGCCGTCGACGGGCTGACCACGGTGCTGGCCGTCGAGCTGCTGACCGCGGCACGGGCACTGGATCTCCGCGCGCCGCTGCGGCCCGCGCCGGTGACCGCCGCGGTGCGCGACCTCGTGCGGGAAAGGGTCGGCGGGCCGGGGCCGGACCGCCATCTGGCGCCGGAAATCGCCGCGGTCGAAGAGCTCGTCAGGACAGGGGTCGTTCTCGAGGCACTGGAGGAAGCATGATCGTGCGAGCTGCCCGCGGGTCCACGCTGACCGCGAAGAACTGGCAGACCGAGGCCGCGCTGCGGATGTTCCACAACAACCTCGACCCCGACGTGGCCGAGCGGCCCGAGGACCTCGTCGTGTACGGCGGCACCGGCAAGGCCGCGCGGAACCAGGCGAGCTTCGAGGCGATCACCCGGTGTTTGACCACTTTGGACGAAGACGAGACGCTGCTCGTCCAGTCCGGCAAGCCGGTCGGGGTGCTGCGGACGCACGAGTGGGCGCCGCGGGTGCTGCTCGCGAACTCGAACCTCGTCGGCGACTGGGCCACGTGGCCGGAGTTCCGGCGGCTGGAGCGGCTCGGCCTGACGATGTACGGGCAGATGACCGCGGGTTCGTGGATCTACATCGGCACACAGGGCATTCTGCAGGGCACGTACGAAACTTTCGCGGCAGTGGCGGCGAAGCGGTTCGGCGGATCGCTGCGGGGGACGCTCACCGTGACAGCCGGGCTCGGCGGGATGGGCGGCGCGCAGCCGCTGGCGGTGACGATGAACGACGGGGTCGCGCTGGTCGTGGAGTGCGACCCGGATCGCGCGAAGCGGCGGCTGGAGACGCGGTACCTGGACGAGCTGGCGTCCGATGTGGACGATGCGGTGCGCCGGGTGGCGGAGGCGAAGAAGGAAGGGAAAGCCCTTTCTGTCGGCGTCATCGGCAACGCCGCCGAGGTCCTGCCCGAGCTGTTGCGCAGAGGCGTCGAGGTCGACATCGTGACGGACCAGACGTCGGCACACGACCCGCTCGCGTACCTGCCGGTCGGCGTGGACATCGCGGACTGGCACGACTACGCGGCGCGCAAACCCGACGAGTTCACCGACCGTTCGCGCGAGTCGATGGCCGAGCACGTGGACGCGATGCTGGGCTTCCTCGACGCGGGCGCGGAGGTGTTCGACTACGGCAACTCGTTGCGGGGCGAGGCGAAACTGGGCGGCTGCGAGCGGGCGTTCGACTTCCCGGGGTTCGTGCCCGCGTACATCCGGCCGTTGTTCTGCGAGGGCAAGGGGCCGTTCCGGTGGGCGGCGCTGTCCGGTGATCCGGCCGACATCGCTGCGACCGATCGCGCGATCCTGGAGCTGTTCCCGGAGAACGAGTCGCTCGCGCGGTGGATCCGGCTCGCCGGGGAGCGGGTGGCGTTCCAGGGTCTGCCGGCGCGGATCTGCTGGCTCGGCTACGGGGAACGGCACCTCGCGGGGTTGCGGTTCAACGAGATGGTGGCGAGCGGGGAGCTGTCGGCGCCGGTGGTCATCGGGCGGGACCACCTCGACGCGGGCAGCGTGGCGTCGCCGTACCGCGAGACGGAGGCGATGGCCGACGGGTCCGACGCGATCGCCGACTGGCCGCTGCTGAACGCGCTCGTGAACACGGCTTCCGGGGCGAGCTGGGTGTCGATCCACCACGGCGGCGGGGTCGGGATGGGGCGGTCGATCCACGCCGGGCAGGTGTGCGTCGCCGACGGCACGGCGCTCGCGGGCCGGAAGATCGAGCGAGTGCTGACGAACGACCCGGCGATGGGCGTGTTGCGGCACGTCGACGCGGGGTACGAGCGGGCCGGTGCGGTGGCGCGGGAGCGCGGGTTGCGGGTGCCGATGGGGGAGTGATGGCTCGCGGCGGTGTGCGGGCCTTGTGGGTGGTGGTCGTGTGCAGGAGTGTGGTCGTGGGGACCGAGGCCAGGGAGGTCGGATGAGCGCCGTCAGCTTGCTGGGTGAGATCGCGGACGTCGGGCGGGACCGGGTGCGTGGTGGCTACTCGCGGCACCTCTTCGACCCGGCCGAGCGGGAGTTGCGGGAGTGGTTCACCGAGCAGGCCCGGCGACGCGGCCTCGACGTCGAGACCGACCGCAACGGCAACCTCTGGGCCTGGCTCGGCGAACCGGGGCCGAACGCGTTCGTCACCGGTAGCCACCTCGACTCCGTGCCCGGCGGGGGCGCGTTCGACGGGCCGCTCGGGGTGGTCAGCGCGCTCGATGCCGTGACAGCGCTCGAAAAGCCGAACCGCCCGGTCGCGGTGATCGCGTTCGCCGAGGAGGAGGGCGGGCGGTTCGGCGTGCCCTGCCTCGGTTCGCAGCTGCTCACCGGCGCCATCGACCCGGCGAGAGCGCTCGCCCTGCGCGACCCCGACGGCGTGACCTTCGCCGAGGTCACCGCGCAGGCGGGCCTGGAACCCGGACGGGACGACGAGGCGCTCGGGCGGATCGGCACGTTCCTCGAACTGCACGTCGAGCAGGGGCGGGGGCTCGTCGACTTGGGCTCGCCCCTCGCCGTCGGCAGCACCGTGATCGCGCACGGCCGCTGGCGGTTCACGTTCACCGGGCAGGGAAACCACGCCGGAGCCACGCGGATCACCGACCGCCACGACCCGATGCTGCCCGCCGCGGCTGTCGTGGCGGCCGCGCGGCGGCTCGCGTCGAAGGTCGAGGGGGCCCGCGCAACCGTGGGCAGGCTGGTCCCGAAACCCGGCGGCACCAACGTCATCGCGTCCACTGTGGACCTCTGGCTCGACGCCCGGGTGCCCAGCGACGACCGGGTGCGCCCGCTCGTCGACGAGATCGCCGAGGCCGCGAGCCGGGCCGCGGCGGAGGAGGGGTGCGAGGTGAAGATCTCCGAGGAGTCCTACAGCCGCACGGCGACCTTCGACACCGGCCTCCGCGAGCAGTTGCGCGACCTGCTCGGCGGCGCGCCCGAGCTGCCGACCGGCGCGGGTCACGACGCGGCGATCCTCGCCGCGCACGTGCCCGCCGGGATGCTCTACGTCCGCAACCCGACCGGTGTGAGCCACGCGCCGGAGGAGTTCGCGGAGGACGACGACGTCGAACGCGGAGCGCGCGCCCTCGCCGACGTCCTCAGGCACCTGTCGACATGACGACGTACTGGGCCGAGCGGGCCTGGCTGCCGGACGGGGTCGTGGACGCCGTCCGGCTGGAGGTCGTCGACGGAACCTTCACGCAGGTGGTGCCGGGCCGGCCACGCACCGGAACAGTCCTCAGTGGACTCGTGCTGCCCGGTTTCGCCAACGGGCACTCGCACGCCTTCCACCGGGCGATGCGCGGGCGGACGCAGGGCGAGCGCGGAACGTTTTGGACCTGGCGCGAGCGGATGTACGACCTCGCCGACCGGCTCGACCCCGACTCCTACTACCGCCTCGCGCGTGGCGTCTACGCCGAGATGGCGCTTTCCGGCTACACGAGCGTCGGCGAGTTCCACTACCTGCACCACGGCCCCGCCGGCCGCCCGTACGACGATCCCAACGAGATGGGGCACGCGCTCGCCCGCGCCGCGGCGGACGCCGGGATCCGCCTGACGCTGCTCGACACCTGCTACCTCACCGGCGGTTTCGGCCGTCCCCTCGACGACCGGCAGAAACGCTTCGGCGACGTCGACGCCGAGGCGTGGGCGAACCGGGTCGACGGCTTCCGGCCGGAGGGGCTCGTGCACGTCGGCGCGGCGGTGCACTCGGTGCGTGCCGTGCCCGCCGACCAGCTGCCAACGGTGGCGGAAAGGTCCGGACCACTGCACGTCCACGTGTCCGAGCAGCGGGCGGAGAACCAGGACTGCGTGGCGCACTACGGCCGCGGCCCCGTGCAGGTGCTGGCCGACACCGGGGTGCTGGGCCCGCGGACGGTCGCCGTGCACGGGACACACCTGGACGACGCCGACATCCGCACGCTCGCCCGCACCGGCACCCGCGTGTGCTTCTGCCCGACGACGGAACGCGACCTCGGCGACGGCCTCGGCCCGGCGCGGCAGCTGGCCGACGCCGGGGTGGGCCTGTGCCTCGGCAGCGACAGCCAGGCGGTGGTCGACGCGTTCGAGGAGGCGCGAGCACTGGAGATGAACGACCGGCTGGCCGCGCGGTCGCGGGGCCGCTTCACCGGCGCGGAACTGCTGGCCGCCGCGACCGACCACGACGCGCTCGGCTGGGGCGAAGTGGGCCTGTTCCCCGGCGCGCCCGCGGATCTGGTGGCAGTCGACCTGAACTCGGTGCGCACGGCCGGTGCCGAACCCGAGGCCGTGTTGCTGTGTGCGAGCGCGGCGGACGTGACGGACGTGCTCGTCGCCGGGCGGGAGGTCGTCCGCGACCGGGTGCACCAGCTGGTGGAACGGCCGGAAGCCGTACTGGCGGGAGAAATCGAGGCGCTGTGGCGATCCTGATCGACGGCATCGGCGAGCTGACCACCAACGATCCCGAGTTGGGCACGCTGCGCGATGCGGCGCTGGTGCTCGACGGCACGCAGGTCGCGTGGGTGGGGTACTCGCGACGTGCTCCTGTCGCCGACGAACGGGTCGACGTCGGTGGGCGGGCGGCGTTGCCCGGCTGGGTGGACAGCCACACGCACCTCGTCTTCGCCGGAGACCGCACGGCCGAGTTCGCCGCCCGGATGGCCGGAAAGCCTTACACCGCCGGAGGAATCGCGGTCACGGTCGAGGCCACGCGGGCCGCGTCGGACGAGGAGCTGGCCGCCAACCTGCGACGGCACGTCGAGGAGGCCGCACGGCAGGGCACGACGTGCCTGGAGACCAAGACCGGCTACGGACTGTCCGTTGTGGACGAACAACGGTCGGCCCGGATCGCGGCGGAGGTCGTCGACGAGGTCACGTTCCTGGGCGCGCACCTGGTCCCGCCGGGTGCCGAACGGAAGTCCTATGTGGACCTCGTCTGCGGCGAGATGCTCGACGCGGTCAGGGACTCCGTGCGCTGGGTGGACGTCTTCTGCGAGGAAGGTGCCTTCGACGAGGCCCAGTCCGAGCGCGTCCTGCGCGCGGCACGCGACAAGGGCCTCGGGCTCCGCGTGCACGGCAACCAGCTCGGCCCGGGGCCGGGCGTGCAGCTCGCCGTCCGGAACGGCGCGGCGAGCGTCGATCACTGCACGTACCTCACCGACGCGGACGTGGACGCGCTCGCGAGCTCCGGCACCGTCGCGACCCTGCTCCCCGCCTGCGACCTGTCCACCCGCCAGCCCCTCGCCCCGGCTCGCCGGCTCCTCGACGCGGGAGCCGTCGTCGCGCTCGCGACCAACGCCAACCCGGGCAGCTCGTACACCACCTCCATGGCCTTCTGCGTGGCGACGGCAGTACTCCAAATGGGGATGAGCGTCGAGGAGGCCGTCTGGGCGGCGACGGCGGGTGGTGCCAGAGCGTTACGACGGGATGACGTCGGTCACCTCCGGCCGGGCGCCCGGGCAGACGTGCACGTACTGGACGCACCGTCGGTCACAAACCTCGCATATCGCCCAGGAGTCCCGCTGACGTGGGCGGTTTGGAGGTGTGGCGTTCATCCGATGTTCAGCTCCGAACGGGATTCGTGATTCACTCGGTCGGTAACCTCAAGGAACGTGGACCCCTCACTCATCGTCATCGTGGTGGTCGTCGCGGCACTCGCCTTCGACTTCACCAACGGCTTCCACGACACCGCCAACGCGATGGCGACGTCCATCGCCACCGGCGCCCTCAAACCCAAGGTCGCGGTCGGCATCTCCGCGGTGCTCAACCTCGTGGGCGCCTTCCTGTCCATCGAAGTGGCCAAGACCATCTCCGGCGGCATCGTCGACGACACGAAGGTGACCCCGACGGTCGTGTTCGCCGGACTCGTCGGCGCGATCATCTGGAACCTGCTGACCTGGCTGTTCGGTTTGCCGTCGAGCTCGTCCCACGCGCTGTTCGGCGGCCTGATCGGCGCGACGTGGATCGCGTCGGGAGCCGACGCGGTGCACTTCACCGCGGTGGTCGAGAAGATTCTGATCCCCGCCGTCGCGTCACCGCTGGTCGCCGGTGTCGTCGCGGTCGTCGGTACGTTCCTCGTCTACCGGATCACCGCGTCGGCGCGCCAGGACGTGGTGGGCAAGACGTTCAAGACCGCGCAGGCGCTGTCGGCGTCGCTGGTCTCGCTCGCGCACGGCACCAACGACGCGCAGAAGACGATGGGCGTGATCACGCTGACGCTCATCGCGTCCGGCTCGCTCTCGGCCGGGTCGTCCCCGCCGATCTGGGTCATCCTGTGCTCCGGCACCGCGATCGCGCTCGGCACCTACCTGGGTGGCTGGCGCATCATCCAGACGATGGGCAAGAAGATCACCGAAATCCAGACACCCCAGGGCTTCGCGGCCGAGACCAGTGCCGCGGTGACGATCCTCGCGTCCTCGCACCTCGGGTTCGCGCTGTCCACCACGCACGTGTGCTCGGGCGGGATCATCGGCTCGGGCGTCGGCCGGAAGCTCGCCGAGGTCCGGTGGGGCGTCGCGGGCCGGATGGCGCTGGCGTGGCTGTTCACGCTGCCCGCGGCCGCCATCGTTGGTGCGATCGCGGCCGAGGTCGCCGGCAGCGGCAGCATCGGCACCGTGCTGGTCGGCGTGGCCGGGGTCGTCGTGGCGGTCGTCATCTACCTGTGGTCGCGGCGCAACCCGGTGACCGCGAGCAACGTCAACGGCCCTGCCCCCGAGCCGGCTCCGGCCGCCGCCTGAGGAGCGTCATGAAGATCGACTGGGCTGCCCTCGGCAGCGTGTTCCTGATCGCGCTGGTCGCGGTCGCCGTGCTCACCAGCCTGTTCGCCGTCGGCGTGCGCGGCCTCGCGGCCCGCACGACGGCCCGGGAAGGTGGAACGAGTGGCGGCAGCGGGCTGACCACGGCGGTGGTGTGCTTCGCGATCTGCGTCGCCGTCGTCGGATACGGCATCTACCTCATCGTCGCCGCTTAGAGATGTTGTGGAAAGTGGCTTGCGTGGCGGTGCGGGTAGCGGAACCTGAGGCGGTCCCTGACTCCGGGATCTCCTCATCATGACCGCCAGGTCACCACTTCGGAGCTGTCCTCGCCAGGAACCGCCTCAGAACCCGCGGCGGTGCCGGTTGACGGCCCACAGCAAGCGGCTCCGCCGCTTCGGAAACACCCTTAGCGGGCCTTCAGGTCCTCGATGTAGTGCACGCGCGCCGGGTCGTCGAGCATTTCGGCGACCCGGGGCAGCGCGCCCTCGGGGATGACCTCCAGGCTCGCGACGATCGTCGCCTCCGGGAGGGTGTCCACGAAGCGCGCGATGGTGATCCAGTCCTGCCGCCGCGCCAGCTCACGCGCCACCCGCACCACCACCGGCGCCGGCATTCCCGCGATGATCCCCGCCGCCCGGCGCGGATCCAGCTCCGCGGCCACGTCCGCGAGGAACCCCGGCGACAGCCGCTTCGCGATGTCCACCCCGCGGCTCACGTCGACCAGCCCCGCGATCCGCGCGGACAGCAGCGGCCCGAACACCTTCTCCGCCAGCTTCGCCAGCAGCGGGCTCGGCAGCAGCTTGCTGGCGCCCGCCATCCGTTCCAGCGCGCCGAGGTGGGCGTCGAACAACGCGCTCGTCACCTGGTCCCGCAGCAGGCGCAGGTCGGCGACCGGCACGTCCCGCAGGTACGCGAACCGCTCCGGCGGCGCGCCGAGGACGCGCGCGAGCTTGCGGATCTCCACGTCGGACGACATCTACAGCCCCATGGCGCGGCGGACGGCGGGCCGCAGCAGCGCCGGGATGAACCGCAGCGCGTCGTTGCCCGCCTGCGCCAGCGCCCGCCCCTGACGCCGTCTGGCCTCCCGCAGCGCGTCCGCTAGGTCCTGCTGGTGCGCCTGCGGGAGCGCGGCGACGCCCTCCGGCAGGCTGCCGAGCTGCCCGGCGAGCGTGCGGTCGTCCATCTCCCGATCATCTCATCTGACTACCGTTGTCTGCATGGCAAAAGAGATCGAGACCTCCACCACCACCGTCGACGGGCTCGGCGCCTACCTCGCCCGGCCCGCGGGCGGCTCCGCGCAGGGCATGCTCCTGCTGCCGATGATCACGGGAATCGGGGCGCAGATCCGGGAGTGGGCCGACGAGGTCGCCCGCCGCGGCATCACGGCGCTCACCTGGGACCCGTGGCACGGCGTGAGCAGCGACGACACCTCGTTCGAGGAGCTGCACGAGCGCATGACGAAGCTCGACGACGAGACCTGCCTCGACGAGCAGCGCCGGCTGCTCGACCACCTGCTCGGCGAGCTGGGCTGCGCCAGGGCCGGCGTCGTCGGCTGGTGCCTCGGCGGCCGGTTCGCGCTGATCCTGGGCGGCCGGGACGAGCGGCTCGCGAACGTCATCGCCTTCCACCCCACCGTGCCCGGCACGCCCGCGCCGAACCACACCGCCGACGCCGTCGAGCACACCGCGCGCATCAAGGCGCCGGTGATGATGTGCTACCCCGGCAAGGACGACCTGGTGCCGGCCGAAAGCTTCCAACGCCTGCAGAGCGCGTTGCAGACGCGCGCGGAGGCCGCCAGCATCGTGCACGTCTACCCACAGGCCGAGCACGGGTACACCGACCGGCGGCGGCACGGGAACCCGGTCAACGCCGAGGCGTTCGCGGTGTCGTGGCCCCAGGCGCTGGAGTTCGCGGCGGCCACGACGCGCTGACGGCTGCGAGGAGGACCCGGTCAGCGCCGGGTCGGCGCCGCGGTGAGCGGGTTCTCCGGCCAGGAGTGCTTGGGGTAACGGCCGCGCAGCTCGGCCCGCACCGACGGATATCCGTTGCGCCAGAACGACTCCAGGTCGCTCGTGACCGCCGCCGGGCGGCCGGCGGGGGAGAGCAGGTGCAGCACCACCGGCACGCCGGACACGCGTGGGGTGGCGAGCCAGCCGAAGGTTTCCTGCAGCTTCACGGCGAGCACGGGCTCGCCGCCCGCGTAGTCGACGCGGATCCGGGAGCCGGTCGGGACTTCGAGCCGGTCGGGCGCGAGCTGGTCGAGCCGGGCCGCTTCCGGCCAGGGCAGGAGGGTTCGTAGCGCCTGCACGGTGTCGATGCGGGCGAGGTCCGCGCGACGGCGGGCGGTGCCGAGCCAGTTCTCCGCCGTGGCGAGCAGGTCCTCGTCCGCCATGCTGGGCCACGGCTCGCCGTGGACGTGGTGCAGGAACGCGAGGCGTGCACGCAGTCGCACCGCTTCGGGCGGCCACGGCAGGAGGTTCAGCCCTTCCTTGCGCAGTCCGTCGGCGAGCGCTTGACGGACCAGTTCGGGGTCCGGGTTCCGCAGCGGGCGTTCGCTGAGCACGATCGCGCCGAGCCTGCGGACCCTGCGTGCGACCACATCGCCGGCCCAGAGTACTTCGTCCACTTCGGACACGAGGTTCGGTGCGGCCGTGACGGCGAGCTCGGCGTCGGCCCGGGCGGCGAGGCGGATGAGACCCTGCGCGCGGCCGGGATCGCGGGTGGCCTCGGCGACGGCAAGCCATTCCACGTCGCCGAGACCGCTGCCATGAGGCAGTTCCGCTGCCGTGCCGCCGGCCATCAGGTACACCGGAGAGCCCGGTTCGCGGCGGCGCGCCAGCCGTTCGGGATGCGCCAGGGCAACGACCAGCGCGGGGTCGGGCGCCTCGGGTGCGCCGGGGACGAGCCGGGAGAGGCGCCGGACCTCCGTGCGCCAGCGTTCGTCGCGCGTGTCGCGCAACCGGCGCAGCTCCGCGTCGACGTCCGTGAGCGTGCCGCCGTTGTCCAGCAGCGCCACGACTTCCGCCGCGGACTGCGGGCCGACCCGCTCCGCGCCGTCGAGCAGGGCCCGCGCGAGGCGGGGGTGCAGGCCGAGCGCGGCCATCCGCCGGCCTCGCTCGGTCACCTTGCCGTCTTCCAGCGCGCCGAGCGTGTGCAGGAGTTGTTGCCCGGCTTCGAGCGGACCCACGGGCGGCGGGTCCCACCACGACAGTCCGGCACCGTCCGATGTGGACCAGCAGGCGAGTTCGAGGGTGAGCCGCGCGAGGTCCGCGGTGCGGATCTCCGGTTCGGGATAGGCGGGCAGGCTCGCCTGCTCGTACTGCGCCCAGCAGCGGTACACCCGGCCCGGCGCCTCGCGGCCCGCGCGTCCGGCACGTTGTTCGGCGACGGCGGCCGACACGCGGACGGTGGCCAGGCCCGGCAGCCCGCGGCGGTGGTCCACGCGCGGCACGCGGGCCAGCCCGGAGTCGACTACCGCGCGCACACCGGGCACGGTGAGGCTCGATTCGGCGACCGCTGTGGCGAGCACGACGCGCCGCTCCGGCCCGGCACTGAGCGCGGCGTCCTGGCGCGCGGGGGAGAGGCGCCCGTGCAGCGGCAGGACGTTCAGGTCACCGAGCAACGCTGCGGTCCGCGCGATTTCGCCCGCACCAGGAAGGAACGCGAGTACGTCACCGTCTACTTCGGACAACGCCGTGCGGACAGCTCTCGCGACGGTCGCCTCGACGCGCTCGTTGCGCGCCGGTGGCTGGTAACTGACCTCGACGGGAAACGTCCGCGCGTGGGCGGTGACCACGGGCGCGTCGCCGAGCAGTTCCGCGAGCCGGCCCGAAGCGACGGTGGCGGACGTGGCGAGCAGGCGCAGGTCGTCCCGCAGCCCGCCGCGCACGTCGAGCAGCAGCGCCAGCAGCAGGTCGGCGTCGAGGTGCCGTTCGTGGCACTCGTCGAGCAGCACCGTGCTCGTCCCCGGCAGCTCCGGATCACCTTGCAGACGCCGCACGAGCAGGCCCGACGTGACCACTTCGATGCGCGTCCGCTGGGAAACCTTGCGGTCGCCGCGCACGCTGTAGCCGACGGTTTCGCCCACCCGCTCGCCGAGCAGTGCGGCCATCCTCGACGCCGCCGCCCGCGCGGCGAGTCGGCGGGGTTCGGCGACGACGATCCGGCCTTCGGTGCGTTCGGCGAGCGAGAGCGGCACCACGGTGGTCTTGCCCGTGCCGGGCGGGGCGACGAGCACGGCGGTGCCGTGCGCGGTCAGCGCGTCGTGCAGCTCGTCCAGCACCTCGCGGACGGGCAGGTCGGGCAGCTTCATCGTTCGGTCACGGCGGGCGGGGCGGGCAGCGGATAACCGGACGGGCCGATGTTCACGCGCAGCGACTCCGCCCAGCGGCCGGTGTCGATCATCTTGCGGATCGCGTCGTCGAGCGCGGCCTGGCCCTGGGGGTCGCCCTGGCGCAGGCCGATGCCGTAGCGCTCGGTGGAGAACGGCCTGCCGACGACCTTGAGCAGCTCGGGGTTCTGCGTCACGTAACCGGCGAGGATCACCCCATCGGTGGTCACGGCGTCCACCTGTCCGGCGAGTAGCGCGGTCACGCAGTCCGGGTAACGCGGGTACTCGACCAGCTGCACGGCCTGCGCGAACCGCTTCTTGACCTCCTGCGCGGGCGTGGAGCCGGTGACCGAGCACAGGCGGCGGCCGTTGAGCGTCTCCGGCCCGGTGATCGCGGTGTCGGACCGGCGGACGAGCAGGTCCTGGCCCGTCTCGAAGTACGGCCCGGCGAACGCGATGACCTGCTTGCGCTGGTCGGTGATGGAGTAGGTGGCGACGACCAGGTCGACCGTGCCGGACGTGAGGTCGGTCTCCCGGGTCGCGGACGTGGTCTCGCGCCAGGTGATGCCCGAGGGGTGCACGCCGAGCTGCTCGGCGACGAACTCGGCGACGTCCACGTCGAAGCCGGTGAACCGGCCGTCGAGGGTGTGCTCGGCGAGTCCTGGCTGGTCGAAGCGGATGCCGATGGTGAGGTGCCCGTCGTCGGCCTTGCCGAGGAGGGTGTTCGGATCGGCGGAGGAACAGGCCGTGAGGCCGGTGAGCAGGAGGAGCGCGAGTATCACCCGAACGAGCGGCACCTGCTGCTCCTTCCCGCGCGTGCGGCGTGACCTCACAAGTTTCTCAGGACTCGCCGATAGCCTAAGCGCGTGTTCCGGCCTTCCCAACCCGTACTCGACGCCGTCGGGACGGTGGTCCGGCTGGGCCTGTCCGCGGTGTGGCTCACGTCGGGGTCGATCAAGCTCGCCGACCCCGGTCAGACGTACCTCGCGGTCAAGGCGTACCAGCTGCTGCCCGACGCCGTCGTGCACCCCGTGGCCACCGCGCTGCCGCTGTTCGAGCTGGCGCTCGGCGTGCTGCTGCTCGCCGGCCTGCTCACCAGGGCGGCGGCGGTCGGTTCCGCCGTGCTGCTGGTGCTGTTCATCGCCGGGGTGTCGCAGTCGTGGGCCCGCGGGCTCACCATCGACTGCGGCTGTTTCGGTGGCGGTGGCCAGGTGGCGGCGGGGCAGACGCAGTACCCCCAGGAAATAGCGCGTGACGTGGGCTTCCTCGTGCTCGCCGGCTGGCTGATCGCGCGTTCCCGGACGAAGTTCGCGGTCGACGGCTGGCTGCGGTCCGGGCAGCAGCCGGTCCCGGCGCAAGAAGCAGAAAGGATTTGAAAGAAGTGGGTGGAGCGGAGCGGGCCGCACGCAAACGCCGCCAGTCGCAGACGGCGGGCGCACGGGCGGTGGCGCAGGCGCGCGGATCGTCGGGCGGCAACCGGAGGACGATCGTCGTGGTCGTCGCCGTGGTGGTTCTGGCCGCCCTCGTCATCGGCGGCGTGATCTGGACGAACTCGTCGAAGAACCAGACGGCGGGCCAGGCGATCCCGCCGGTGACGACGAACGCCGCACTGGACTCGGCGAACGAGCGCCACGACGCCACGGTGGTCTCGGGCCGCGACGACGCCAAAGCGAAGATCGACATCTACGCCGACTTCCTGTGCCCGTACTGCGGGCAGTTGCAGAAGGCCTACGGACAGCAGATCGAGCAGCAGATCGAGGCGGGGAACCTGCAGGTCACGTACCACATGATCCCGCTGCTCAACAGCCGCTCGGACCCGCCGGGCTACTCGCTGGCGTCGGAGAACGCCTCGCTGTGCGCCGCGGACCAGGGCAAGTTCACCGCCTACCACGACAGCCTGTTCGCCAAGCAGCCGGAAGAGGGCCAGCGCGGGTACGACAACACGCAGCTCATCCAGCTGGGCAAGGACCTGGGGATCACCGCCCCCGAGTTCGCCACCTGCGTGAACAACGGAACGTACAACCAGCAGCTGAACGACGCGCTGACGAAGATCTCGGCGGACCCGAGCTTCCAGGGCACGCCGACCATCCTGCACGGCACGACACAACTGAACTGGAGCGACGCGAACTGGCTGACCAACCTGGTGGGCCAGTCCTGACCTCGCCGCACGGGGGGTCCCGTGGTTGTGGACCCCCCGTGCAAGGTTCGTGCAGGGTTCTTGTAGAGTACTTCTCAGCAACAACACGGGGCTATGGCGCAGCTGGTAGCGCACCTCACTGGCAGTGAGGGGGTCAGGGGTTCGAGTCCCCTTAGCTCCACCTTAGGGGTCTTACCAGAACACGGCACCGAAACAACGCTGCCTAGTAGGACCTGGACACCGTCGGTAGCAACAGGGCTGCCTCCCTTTCGGGAGGTGGCCCTGTTGGCATGTCGGGGCCGAGTGTCGGTTCGTGGCTCCGGCAGGGTCACGTCGGTGCTCTGCCAGTCGCTCTGGACGGCGTGCAGTTGGGCGAAGGGCTCCCGGAGACCGTGGTCGGCGATCTGGTCGTCATCGACGTAGAGACTATGGAAGATCGCCTGGTTGAGCATCCGACGTTGCTGCTCGTCGCAGCGGCGGTAGAGCTCTTGGGGGTTCTCCAGCAGGGTGAGCGCGGCCTCGATGAGCCGGGCGCTGTCGGAAAGGTTCTCGGTCGTGGTGGTGAGCCGTTCGGTCAGGCGTCGTCGTTGGCGGGCGATCTCGCGGAGCTTGGTCCTGATCTTCTCCTGTCCGATGGTGGAATCGGCCGCCAGTTCGATGAGGTTCTCTTCGCGGGTGTCCAGCGACTTCAACTCGGTGGTGGGTTGTTTGTGGAGCAGTCGCTCGGAGGCTTCTTGCTCGTCGATGGCGCGGGCGACCTCGGCGCGGACGGTGGCGACGAACTGGGCACTGAAGCGGATCGTCGCGTAGTGGTTCTCCACCGCGTCTTCGATGAGGGCGACGTTGATGTGCGGGGCTTCGCAGCTGCCGTTCTGCTTGTTGCGGCAGAAGAAGTAGGTGTATTCGCTGCCTCGGGAGTTGACGGTGTGCTGGACGATGAGCCGCTGGGTGATGCCCGCTCGCTTGCAGCGCCCACAGAACAGCGAGCAGTCCTCGCCAGCAACGCAGCGTAAGAACAACTACGTGCCGACCTCGACCGCGCATCCGGCGAAGATGCTGCCGGAGGTCGTCCGCCAGCCGTTGTCCGCTACACGCCTCCCGGCGAGCTGGTGCTCGATCCGATGTGCGGTGTCGGCACGATCCTGGTGGAAGCCGTCCGGCTCGGGCGGCGCGCGGTCGGGGTGGAGTACCGTCTGCGCCACGTTGCCGCCGCGCGTCGAGTACGAACTGACGGAGTTCGGTCGCACGTTGCTCGTTCCATTGGAGGTACTCGCCGCCTGGGCAGCCACGCATCGAGGGAATCTTCAGGCGGCCCGCGCGAGGTACGACCGGCAGTCGGCTCACGGCAGCGCTTCGACCCGTCTCGCTGCTATGCAAGAAATCGCCGGAGAAGCTCATTGAACTTTTCCGGTTGTTCCAGCGGTGCCATGTGACCGCACTGCGCGAGAACTACTCGCTCGGCGCCCGCAATCGACTCTACGAGAACGTTGCCAATGTCCAGGTAGCCTGGCACGTCCCATTCGCCATTGATGATCAGGACCGGCAGGGCAGTGTCGGCGAGTCTGCTCATCACAGATGGCAGAGGGGCCGTAACGTGTCTGCCCCGCCAATGCTCGCCGCTGTAGTCAGTAATCATCTGACGAACCCGGTCACTGGCGTCCGGATGCTGATTCAACGATGCGAAGATCGGATGTCGGAGCCAATATTCCTTGGTCTCTTCGACGCTGTGCACGCGCGCATACGCAAGTGCGGCGTCCGGGGGACGAGTTTCACTCCATCTGTGGCCGGTGAGCCCGGGTGAGGCCAGCACAAGCCGGCGTACGCGTTCCGGACTCATGACCGCGACTGCCAGCGCGACATTCGCTCCCAGCGATAGCCCCACCAGATCGACTGGTCTATCGAACTGTTGGTACTCCAGCAGTTCGATAAGGTCGTCTGCATGATGTCGGACCGGCTCCGGCGGCGAGGACTCGCCGAATCCTCGCAGGTCGTATGTCACGACTCGCCTGGACTCCGACAATGCGCTGGTCTGGTGAACCCACATGCGCCGGTCAAGTGAGAAGCCGTGCAGGAAAACGAGGGGGTCTCCTTCGCCGACATCGTCTCCTCGAAGGAGCCCGGTGCCGGCCCGAGCGACGAAGGCCGTCATGACGATTCCGGCCGCAGCGTAGCGAGAGCTACCGCGAGCATGCTGTAGTAGCCGACCAACCAGATCAGTTCGGCGAGCCGTTTCTCGCCGAGTATGCGTAGGGCTGATTCGTAGTCAGCGTCCCCGAGTGAGCCTTGCGTCAACAGTTCGTTCGCGGTGCTGACGACGCAGCGGTCCTCCTCGCTCAGGTCGTCCGGAATCACACCGTCCAGAATCTGTTGTAATTGCGCCACCTCTAGCCCTGCCTCGAGGGCCGCGCCTTGATGGGCTTCCCACTCGAACCTCGACCGACGGTGCGCCGCCACGGTGAGTATCGCAAGTTCCCGTGAACGGGGTGAGAGCTCAGTCCTGGTGCGGAGGACGGCACCGACTTGCTGGACAGCTGCTCCGACGGCGGGAGCGAGCAGCATCAAAGCGAATGGGCCAAGCAGCCTACCTTCGCAGTCGATCAGGGGGACCGATGTCTGTTCGGCTCTGGGACCGTGAGCGATTGTGGCGTGCAGTTCGGCCTGCTCCGCGGTCAGTTCCTCGGGCCCCAGGAGTGCAGTGCGCGCCGGACCCGGCGCCTTGGGCACGTCGCGCAGGCGAGCCAAGGAGTCCTCAGCTTGGTCAGGGAACGAATTCATGTTGGAGCCAACCGCTCATCTTTGAATACAGGGTGAATTGTCCGCTCGGCAATGCGCCAACCAACGTCGGCGATGGAGACGTAGATGTCGACGAAATCAGCCACCAGATAGACGCCGGTTCCCGATATTGGCGCGTCCTGGTTCGCGGCGAAGGTATACCAGCTGCTGAGGCCGTAGATCTTGTCGCCCGTGGCCTGCAGCGTCAGGCTACTCCAGCCGTGCCGGGTCGTGCGAGGTCCTGTCCGTGCCGTGAATCTGGAGACAATGGCGTCGACACCCGCATAGATCCTTTCCCCGCTGACGTATCGCGCCTCGGAAGTGAACACCTGTCGCAAGTTGTCGAACTCGCCTAGGTCGAGAGCCCAGGCGAAGCGAGCATTGAGTTCCTCGATCGCTGCGCGTTCCGCGGGCGGTACACACCTGGCTGTCACCGGTGCTCCACATGGTTGCGCAGCACTCCGAGGCCCTCGATCTCGACTTCGACGGTTCCGCCGCGCGCGACGAGGTCGAGATTCTGCACGGCCCCACCGCCCGAGTTCGCGCGGCGCAACGCGGTGCCCATAGCGATGACGTCGCCAGTCTCGAGGGTCATGTACGACGAAACGAATGCGATCACCTCAGCGACGCTGAATCGCAGATTAGCGGTGTTGTCATCGGTGATGATCTGACCGTTGTGCCGACAGACAATACGCAGGGCGTGTGGGTCCGCGACTTCGTCCGCCGTGACGATCCACGGGCCGGTTGGGCCGAATGTGTCCGAGCCCTTGTAACGCGCCGGGTAGGTTACCCAGCTTTCAACGTATCGGACACCGTCCGGTTCGCTATCCGACGGATGGATGGCGCGGTAGTGAAAGGTGTCCTCGGCGCGGAGGGTCGGTGAGGTGAGGTCGTTGAACACCGTGTAGCCGTACACATGCCGCAGGGCGCGGTCGTGTGGGATATCGGACCCGCCGATGCCGATGACCACCGCCAACTCCGGCTCGGGGTGCACGCGCCCGTAGGAAGCGCGTAGTCGCAGCGGAGTGTCATGCCCGGTGAGGCTCGTGGTGGGCTTCGTGAACAGCGCCGGTGTCGGGGGGCCAGAGATGATCCGGTCCGGGTTGGCGCTGTTGTTCAGCGCGACGCAGAGAACCTTTCCAGGGCGAGGGACGGGAGGGAGCCAGGTGAGCTCAGCGACCGCGAATCGCGGGGCGGAGGCGGTCGCCTCTTCGACGATGGCGTTTGCCGTCTCGCGGGGCGCGGCCAGGAGTGTCTCCATCGAGTCGAAGGCATGCACGGCCGCGGCCATGTCGTCGCTGGCGGCGGCGACCACGGCGGGTTGTCCGTTCAGCAAGGCGGTACCGATTCTCATCGGATCGCCTCTTCGGGCTCAGTCATCACCAGCACCCCACAACCGGTGATCTTTGGGAAGCTGGAGAAGGAATACTCGACTCCCGCCTGCGGTCCCAGTGCCGCACGCATGGCATACCAGAGGGCGAGCTCAGAGGCTTCTGTCCCTCCGAGCCGCTGAAGTTCCCGCACCTCGATCTTGAGCAGATCGTCGAGATGCGCGGGCAGCTGCTGAAGGAACCACTTGTCCAAGTCAGCGTTGGCGATGCCGAATCTTGCTCCGCTGATCTGATGGGACATACCGCCCGTAGCGACAATGAGTACGCGCTCTTCGGACGGATGAGCCTCGACCGCCGCACGCAGAGCCAGGCCGAGGTCGGCCAGCCGCTGAGGGCGTGGCAGTGGTTCTCGGATCATGTTGACCGCGATCGGAGTGATCGGCACCGTCCACGGTGGCTCAAGCAGGTAGGGCAGCCACGAAAAGATGCCGTGGTCGACTCCCAGCCCTTGACAGACCGTGAGGTCGAAGTCACGCTCGATGAGTTGCTCCGTGAGGTGGATGCCCCACCTGTGGTCACCGGGGAGTTCGGGGAGGGGACGCAGTCCCCAGCCTTCGTCCATCTGAGGGAAACCGTTACCGACGCCGATGGCGAACGTCGGGTACGCGTCGAGGGTGAAGTGGTTGAGATGATCGTTGTAAACGATC
Organism: Amycolatopsis bartoniae; assembly: GCF_014191255.1. Taxonomy (GTDB): domain Bacteria; phylum Actinomycetota; class Actinomycetes; order Mycobacteriales; family Pseudonocardiaceae; genus Amycolatopsis_E; species Amycolatopsis_E bartoniae. Next base: position 70,406 of record NZ_JACHWH010000008.1, on the reverse strand, counting down.
ACGAGGTGATCCGGCCGCAGTCGTTCAAGGAGCGCCCGTGCTGGCCGGGTGCCCTCGAACCAGGGTTGCCACTCGGTCGCGACAGCGCCGTTGTCGGCTGCTCGATCGAACTCGACCCCCATGGACGGGGTATGCGAAATGCCGAGTCCGCCGATGATACGAGCCATCTCAAGCCTTTCCCGGAACGGCGGAGACAATCCGCGGGCATGCGGCAAGAAGTTCGGTCACGCTCACGCCGGCGTTGTGTGCTCCAATGTCGAACAGGTTTCCGCCGTGAGTAGCGCAGAGCTTCAGCACTGCCTGCAGATGGGCGCCACGGCGCAGCAGGGCAGTCCAGTCTCGGGCGCGTACGAGGTCGCGGTCCGCGGCGGTGAGCGCGTAGCGCTGCATGTAGGCATCCGGGTCGGTCAGGTACGCCGCTCGGTTCGATTCGTCGCGCAACGAAAGACAGAAGGCTGTGAGGTGCCTGCCATCGAAGGCACGCTCAGCCGTGAATTGCACAGTGCCGGGCTCCTTGAGGTCGAACGAGGGCAGCGGCATCATTTGAACGTTCCTGACGGAAGGGACTGTGCGTCCACGATCACAAATGCCATCTGGCACGGCACGTCGCCTCGGTTCTCCCAGGCATGGTTGGTTCCGCGCTGAATCACGACGTCACCAGCGGATAAGGTAACGTCCTCCGTGTCGAGGAGCAGGGTGATCGAACCGCTGATGACGATGCCGAAATCAACGGTCTCTGTCCGATGCATGGCCGGGTGCCGAGCGTTCTCGACGTGGGCGTCTGCGAACGCCGCCTCGCCGTCGATGGCCGTGCCCTCCGGGATCGGATCGAATTGCAAGATCGCGAAGTTCAGGCCGCCGGTTATAACGATAGTCGTGGGCGCGCTGGGATCTCGCCTTTCCCACGCATCTACGGAAGTCGGCACGCTCGACATCCGCCACATGTCTGCGATCGCGATTCGCGCGTCCTCGATGACCTCAATGTCCGGTGACTGACCGTCATCGACGACTACTGCCTTCCCCGTGGCGTCGTGACCGGTCACAACCCGACGAACAGCTTTCGGCTGCATCCGCTTCGGTGCATTGGTGGGCGTTGACACGTCCTCTCCTTCTTTCGCGACGGGCCAGGACGTCAGGCTGTCGTGCTGGTCGAGGCTTGAGATGGCAGCGGCTTGCGCCCCCAGAAGACGTGCACACCTCGCCATTCGAGCGTCCCGGGCCGCTCCACTCCGTCACCGAACGCGTCCTTGATCTCTTCCGCGGTGTAGGCCCCGAGCTCGGAGAGCTTGAGTTGCAAGGGACTGATGATCCGGTCGAACCATGTTTGGACCTGGATGTCCGTATCGATGGAGGCAGTGAGTCCGCCGCCGCCCGGGATAAGTGACTCGGCAGAGACGATGCGCCTGCCTGGTTTGAGGACCCGCAGGAATTCCTGGCCGGCCTCTACCCAGTCGTCGGTGTGTTGAGCGGCTTGTGCGACCAGGATAGCGTCGTAGGTGTTGTCAGGAGTGTCGTGTGTGTACGTCCATTCCCAGGCCGCGAGCAGGCCGTTGCGTCCATGTCGGCCCGCGTACATGGCCGCGTTGCCTTCTTCGATGATTTCGAAGAGGTCTATTGAGCCGGTCGAGCCGATGTGGGCCTCGACTCCCCTTTTCCAGCCGCACGATTCGACTTCCTCGCCAACGATGAGGACTCGGTCACCTTCGTCTAGTTCCAGCAGTGCGTAGCAGATGTCCTGGATGTTCGACGCGAGTTCGTTCCACATGTACGGCAAACCTCCGGCGACCAGGAATGCCAAAGCCCAGCGTGCTTGTTCGTCCGGGTCGTGCAGAATGTCACCCATCTTTTCGACGTCTCTCGCGCGAATGTAGTCCCAGGGTGTCGCCTTGCCGCGGGTTTCGCCAATGTTGTAGTTCATCTGAAACTCCTGTCTTGACATCGCGCTCGAAGCGCTCAGGATTTGCTTTCCGCATTGCCGCGAACTGATCTGCGGGCGGTTCGCCTTCGGAGATCACGGTAACGGCGTCACGGTCGACCGGTGAAGAAGGCACTTTCATGTGACCGGCAGGCTCCGCTGCCGGACGGGCAACTCGCGCGGCGCATCCTGGCCGGCGCCACAGCGGTCCTGTCGGAGGCCGGCTACGACGGCACGATCGAAGCGGCCGCGCTGCGCCTAGGCCCCCTCACCGGAACGACACGGGCAGCCTGCGGTGACATCCTGGCCCCGCGCCGACCACGGTGCGGGCACTCTCGCACCAGGCCACGACGACTTCGAGATCTCGCCCTGGTGCGACCTACCTGGGATCTGACCAGAGTCGATCGCGCCCCAGGGCTCACACTCCCCGCGAAGTCCTCGAAGCTTTCAGGCACGCGACCAGCGCGGGTGTCCTTCCCGTGTCGAAACCCGGCTGACGGCGAACCCTGCTGACCGGCACAGTTGACCTCGTGACCCCCTTCGAGGAGGTGGTCGACGGCGGCCGAGCCGGTCCAGCCGGTCGCTCTGGTGATGAAGATGTGCATGGTCAAGACCCCTTCTTCGTTTGCCACTCCGATCACCCGCAGCCTCCACAGACGGTGCGACGTGTAATCGCTCAGGTGGGGTTGCCGAGGTTGACGTGGGTGCGGTGGTGTTGGTTCTTCTCGATGAGGTCGACGAATCCGAGGGCGTAGTCGGCGACCGCGATCACGCCGCCGGTTTTCGGGTCGATGGCGACGTCGTCACCGAGCTGGTAGCGGCCCAGTGGTTCGCTCGGTGCGTGGGCGCCGAAACGGAAGGCCGGGCTGACGAATACCCAGTCCAGGCTGTCCGGGGTCGCCGGCAGGTCTTCGATGATGAGCGCGGCACCGGCCAGGACTTCGTCGTGCACCGCGGCCGGGACGTCGCTCAGATCGGTCACGAAGCGGTCCGCCCCGGGCGCCGGTCGCAGTGAGGAGTAGCCGCCGACGACGAACAGCCGCGCGCCGGCCTGGTCGGCCAGTTCGGCGATGGTGCGGTTGACCGCGCGGAACACGCCCGTCATCGGCCCGCGCGGCGCCAACGCGGCGACGACCACGTCGGCTCCGGCAATGACCGGCGCCAGGGCGGCGGCGTCGGTGGCATCGCCCATGACGTAATTGACGGAAGGGACGGGCACCTCGGGCGCACTGTTGCTCAGCGCGGTGACCTGGTGGCCCCGACCCGCGGCCTGTTCGACGATGGCCGACCCGGCATAGCCGGTACCGCCGATAACCGTGATACGAGACAAGGCAGGGATTCCTTTCATTGCTGGGGGTTGACTGGTGCCGCCCCACGCGGATTACCGTAAGAGCGTTGGTCCCCGACGGGAAGTAGGCACTTTGTGGTAACCACATCGACGGATTCCGTACCCACGATCCTGGGCAGCCCGTACCGCGCCGACTGTCCCACCCGCCGCATCCTGGACCGCATCGGCGATCGCTGGACCGTGCTGATCGTGGGCGTGCTCGCCGAGGGAGATGCCCGGTTCTCCGAACTGCGCCGCCGGATCGAAGGCATATCACAGAAAATGCTGACCCAGACCCTGCGTGGCCTGGAACGTGACGGCCTGGTCCGCCGCACCGTCCACCCCGAAGTCCCCGTCCGGGTCGAATACGCGCTCACCGACGCGGGACGGAGCCTGCAGGCACCACTACGTGCGCTGCAGGAATGGTCGATCGAACATCTCACCGACGTCATGACATCGCAACAGAAATACGACCACGCAGACGACGGCTGACTGGACCGAAGATCTATGCGAAATAGTTCCCTGCCCCCATCTCGGAGGCTGCTTCTTCGTACCCGTCTCAGCAGTTGCTTGCACAGTCTGGTATCAGATCAGTCAGGCCCTCGAAACCGGAACGATTGCCCTGCCTCAGGACGGTCCGGTGTCGTGGACAACCGACAGGGATCTCGCCGAGGGGCCGCAATTGCTCTCCTCGACGAAGGCCATCTGTACCGGATCACACCACCGCTCATCGGCCCCGAAGCGACGCATATGGGCGATATAGACAAAATCCCCTCCGAAATCGCACAGAAGCCATCGACTGCACCACGGTCACCGACTCGGAATAGATCGAAACGCTCAGCACAGCGGGCACACCTGACTGGCAAGTCGAATTCGGCCTCAGCGCCGTCCGGGCTAGCCGCAACGAGGTCAACGCCATCGATCCCGCGCCCTCGGTAACCCCTGGGGTGCACACCGCGCACAACCGGAAAATATCGGCGCCGACAGCGCTGATGATGCCCGCGAAGTAGGTGTCCAGCGTGTACGGGAACGTCAGGGGAAGAATTCACGCATGGCGCCTGAGGTCATCTTCAGGTTGAGAGGGTTCAGCGTCGCTGCCTCGATGTCCACGACCGCCGGGGATAAGCCGGGGCTGACGTCGTCCACATCCCGCAGGACTGGGTCGGTTCGGTAAGCTTGCCATCCGAACCAGCGGCCAATACCGGAACCGGCACCAGTGACGACCACGACTGGGGCGGCTGTTTCTGCTTGGCCTCTGATATCGGGCCACGCACCTTTCTTATTGCGGTAGTTGTGTTGCCAGCAGCCAGTCTGCGAGCCCTGAGTCACGACTACCAGGTGGCGCCTGTCCTGGCGTCGCTATCACGCGTAGAGCTTCTCGGCCAGGAGGCGGCGGCGCAGCTGTCTGCAGAAATCGAGGAACTGCGGCCAACGTTTGCGAGTCGGCCGCAACCGAGCCGGGCAGCCCGGCGGGGAAACCAGCCCCGCCCAGGGCGTGGCTGCAGTGCGAGCACGAGGATTTCACCCGCTGCCCCCACTTCCGGTCCACGGTGGCCGACCGCATCAGCCCGAATCCGGCTCCGCACATCCGCGTCTGACTACCTGGACTCGGGCACCAGCCACACCGGGCCGGGGGTCCGCGAGAAGGTGTCAGTCACCGCCAACGCAGGTAAGCCGCGGGCGGGATGAGCCGAGCCAGCCCGTCGCGGACGGCGACGGCCAGCGGATGTTGCCGTTGCCTAATCCGTCTGGTCAGAGCCGACATCCGCACCAGACGCTGGGTCCGTGCCCGCCGCGCCCAGTCGGGGGCGTCCACAACGGACTGAACGTCGGGCTCCGCGACGACGAGTCCGGCCAGAGGTGGCCGCGTCCTCCAGTGCCTGTCTCGCGTGCGCGGCGTCACCGAGCAGCACCGCCCGGCCAGACACGTAACGGGGCAGCGGCCCTTCGAGCGAATAGTTGTCGTGGCGCAGCAACGCATCCGGCCGGATGGTGCCGACAGGGTGGCGAACCAGTACACCTGCCCCCGAGCAACGGCGCGATCCCGAACCGTTGATCCCGCCCCCGAGAAACTCGATCCCGGTACACGACGGACTCGGATACTGCGGGAGCGCAATCCGTTAGCGGCGACCACGAGATCCACTGTGGCCGTACCGATACCACCGGTCGTCGACGACCTGATGACCAGTGCGCACCTCGGTGTGCCGCAGCGCCTTGGTGAGCAGAGCGTGCACGTCTGCGCGGTGCAGCATGGACCCGCATACCCCGAACCGCCGGCGGATCTCCCCGAAGGTCCGGTCCCGTGGCATGGCGCAGGGCGCCGCCGAGAACCGGAGCGCAGCAGGGCGGTGGCTGTGGCGGATAGACATCCGGAGAGGTGGGCCAGTCCTGCCTCGACGTCCTGTTGTGCCGGTCACAGTGACGGCGGGGAGCATGAGAGTTACCTCTGCTCAGGATAAATACTCATGGGGGGTATGAAGGGGTGGTGTCCATGACGGCGCTCGGGCATGCGCTGGCGTTGGCAGGATCGATGACCTGGGAGATCCTGTGGGCGCTGATCCTCGGGTTCCTGCTGTCCGCCGTGGTGCAGGCGGTGGTCCGCAAGTCCACGATCGTGCGGCTGATGGGCGATGGCCGGCCGCGCACGCTCGCGGTGGCCTCACTGCTGGGCGCGGCCTCGTCGTCGTGCTCCTACGCGGCGGTCGCGCTGGCGCGGTCTCTGTTCCGCAAGGGCGCGAACTTCACCGCCGCGATGGCTTTCGAGATCGGCTCCACCAACCTGGTGGTCGAGCTCGGGATCATCATGGCGCTGCTGATGGGCTGGCAGTTCACCGCCGCCGAATTCGTCGGCGGCCCGATCATGATCGTGCTGCTCGCCGTGCTGTTCCGGGTCTTCGTCCGCAAGCGGCTGATCGAGAAGGCGCGCGAGCAGGCCGAGAAGGGACTGGCCGGGTCGATGGAAGGCCACGCCGCGATGGACATGTCCGTCGCGGGCGAGGGTTTGTTCTGGCGGCGGTTGTTCTCCCCGAAGGGGTTCACCTCGGTCTCGCACGTGTTCGTCATGGAGTGGGCCGCGATCCTGCGGGACCTGGTGATCGGGCTGCTGATCGCCGGGGCCGTCGGCGCGTGGGTGCCCGAATCCTGGTGGCGCGCCTTGTTCTTCACCGACCACCCGCTGGCCTCGGCGCTGTGGGGCCGATCATCGGCCCGATCGTGGCGATCCTGTCCTTCGTCTGCTCGATCGGCAACGTCCCGCTGGCCGCGGTGCTGTGGAACGGCGGCATCAGCTTCGGCGGCGTGGTCGCGTTCATCTTCGCCGACCTGCTGATCCTGCCGATTCTCAACATCTACCGGAAGTACTACGGCACCCGCATGACGCTGGTGCTGCTCGGCACCTTCTACGCCGCCATGGTCGGCGCCGGATACCTCGTCGAGTTGCTCTTCGGCGCGGCCGGTCTCATCCCGAAGGAACGCAACGCGATGGTGATGGAGGAAGGGATCTCGTGGAACTACACGACCTGGCTCAACATCGCCTTCCTGATCCTCGCCGCCGTCCTGCTCGTGTGGTTCTTCCGGACCGGCGGCCGGGATATGCTCGCCATGATGGGCGGCTCACCGGACTCGGCGACCGATCACGACCACCACAGCGGTCACGCGCCGGCACACGAAAGAGCACGGCGGGCATGACCGGCACGAGCCGCAGCCCGACAGCCACCACCCCCACTACGGCCATCACCAGCCATAACGACATCCAGTGCAGTGGATCGCAAAGGCAGTCAGACCCCATGTCGCGCAAGGCAGTCGTGAACCGTGCGGCTGGCCGCGCCGTACCTCGTGATGTGCCGGTCTTCACCGATCACCCGCCCGAAGCGGCCAGGCGAGGCTGACCTTACGGTGGAGACATGGTGTCCGCGGCGAGTTCAGCAACCCTGCGGTGGGCGCTGCTGTCCGCGCTCGCGTTCGCCCTGATCGGCATGCACAGCCTGGTTGCCCCCGGCTCGGCACCCGCCCAGGCGATGACCATGGTGAGCGCCTCCCCGGAGGTCTCCGGTCCGGCCATGGCGATTCCGGTAGCCGAACCGGCGTGCTGCCTGGACCACCTTGTCGACAGCGGCTCGGGCCACTCACCCGGCCACAGCCACGACCCGCTGCACCTGTGCCTGGCCGTGCTCGTCGCACTCGCGGGCCTGGCCATCGCGTGGCTGCTGTGGCAGCACAGCCAGAACACCACCAGACACCACACCCCGAGTGCCGCAGTGACCAGCGCGGGCCGCGGACCTCCTCGTGCTCGCCCGACCAGCTGTCTTCTCTTGTCCCTCTGCGTTCTGCGGCTGTGACAGGGCCAGTACCGCCCACCACCGGTGTGCGCGGCACGCCGAACCCTGTGCCACAGCCATCAACAGAACGTGAGGACCCTAGTAATGACCAGGAAAACCCTGGTCGGGACGGCGCTGGCCGTCCTGACCCTCGGTACCGTGCTCGCCGGTTGCAGCGGCAACACCAGCAGCGACCACGACATGGCCTCCATGACCAGCTCGACCAGCGCGCCCGCCGGCCAGCAGGGCAATCACAACCAGGCCGACGTCGCCTTCGCCCAGGAGATGATCCCGCACCACCAGCAGGCCGTGACCATGGCCAAATTGGTGCCCAGCCGCACCATCAACGCCAAGGTGATTGACCTGGCCGATCGCATCCAGAAGGCCCAGGACCCCGAGATCCAGCAGATGACCGGCTGGCTGTCCACCTGGGGTGCCGCGCCGGCAACGAGCAGCATGAACATGCCCGGCATGACCGACGGCCAGTCCATGCCGGGCATGAGCGGCAGCAACCCGATGCCCGGCATGATGAGCGACGCCGACATGACCAAACTGCAAGGCATGCAGGGCGCTGAGTTCGACCGAATGTGGCTGCAAATGATGGTCCAGCACCACCAGGGCGCCATCGACATGGCCAACACCGAACTCACCCAGGGCAGCAGCCCCGAAGCCAAAGCGCTGGCGCAAAAGATCATCACCGCCCAGCAGGCCGAGATCACCGAAATGAACGGCATCCTCGGTCAGAGCTGACCAACCCGCAGGACGACGGCTGGGGACCCCCGCCGACGCGGGATCCCCGGCCCCAGCTCGACCGTGAGCCCGCCTGACCCCATGCGCCACCCGTGTCGAGAGGCTCTGGAACGAGGCGGACCGATGGATTCACTATCGCGGTCGTCCGGGCGTCGCGGGTGGGAACGTCACGCTCCCACCCGCCTCAGCAGCGTGGTGGTCGATGGTCAGGTGTCTGCCGACCCGGCTAAGCAGCGGAGCTCTCTTCGGCCGTGAGCTTCTTGGCGCAGACGCTGGGTGTAGAAACCTACAGAAGGTACTTCGGCAGCTCAGGTACTCCTGGAGGAAACCAAAGGCCGGCAGCGAGATCAGCCTGGTCGACTCCACGGTCCAGCTTCCAGGTCGTTATCGCATCCCTGAACGATCGGTCATAATTCGCGTTCATCAGCCACCGGATAGCGTCGTCATCGAGCTGATTCGGAGCGTGCAGGGCAAGGGTGAGATCCTCGGCGCGAGCTGGCGGATTCTGCTCGGCCCAGGCCGTGATCGCTACCTCCCACCAAGGGTTGCCGAACCAATGTGAGGCATAGTTACCGCCACAAACCGCGTAGTACCTCATGGCTGCGGCTTCGTCGCCGTCGAACATCCGGTCTGCCAGATGAACCGGCAACCACGCGCCCTCGTTGAGATGCCATACCAGCTTCGTCCAGGTACCCGCGAATAGGTCACCGCATGTGAACGTATTCGCGCTCATCGTTATGGTCCGCTTCTTGTCACGCAGAAGGTCCCGAACCGCCATGACATCGATCCCCGTTGGATGGACGTGCGGTCGGATTTGGAGCCAGGTTGCCACGTTGAGCCGGGCCATGTCCCGGTCTGGGATCCCGTCACGGGCATACGATCCACGTCGCGCCGTGGAGACAAACCCGCCGGCATGGATGTCCTCGAGAACGGTATTCCGCCAGCACGACACCACGTAACCGGTCGTGGCCAGGGCGCATACCTCGTCGTGGTCACGGTCAGGGTGGACGCCGAACGAGCGGACCAGGACGCCATCGATCGTCTCGATCAAAGCTTTGGGATTGCCCTCGAGCGCCACAAACGGCTCCTTCCCGACCTCGACATACTGCCGTCCTCGCCTCCCCGACCAGCGGCGACAAGCCCAGCTTCGCACAGGCGACCCGCGACATGAACAGTGCCGACGACCGCGCCGTTCATGATCGTGGTCGTCCGTGGGTGTCGCGAGTGGGGATGCCACGTTCGCGGAGTTTGGCCAGCACGGTCGTGTGGTCGACGCCCAGGTGTGCGCCGACCCGCGCGAGCGACCAGCCAAGGCTGTAAAGGTGGATGGCGTCGTCGACCTTCTCGGGGACCAGTCCGCGGCGGCGCATCGGCACGTCGTGTCGTTTGAGGATGTTGCTGACCGTCCGCCGGTCGATGCCGAACCGGTCGCCCAGTTCGTACACGGTTGCTCCGGCTTGGTACCCGGCGATGAGTTCCTGGACCTGGTCGGCGTCGAGTTGCCGTGCACGAGCTGGTTTCGGCCGGTTTGCGGGCGGCGGAGCGGGAGCGGATGGGGCCGGGAGCTTCTGGAGCAGGGTCTCCAGGGCTTCTACCTGGGGTTTTGTGTTGTAGTAAGTTCCCCCAAGGTCCACAGACTATTTTTGGACACGCGATGCCGGATTGAGTCGCTTTCGTTGTGTAGTGCGATCCATTCGATGCCCGATCAGGGTTGTTGTCAGCGACCAGGGCCTGTCTGAGCCCGCGGCTGCCGCATCGAGACTTGTGGGCGGGTAGGGGTCCGGAACACCTGTGTCGCACCGGGAAATCGATGCCCTCGGCGGGTGCGACCCCAGTTGGCCCGACGCACGATCCGGCCGCGCCCGCGGCCGCGGTCTTCGGTTACGTGGTGCTCGCTGCCCGGCGCGGCCGGCGACAACACGGCGGTGACCTGGGCGAGCAGGCCGGGCTGGTTGCCCTTCACCGTGAGCGCGTAGTGACCACCGCGCTCGATCGCGATGTGCGCGGCGGTGGCGTGGCAGGCGTGCGCGGCGTCCCCGGCCACTGCCGCACCGGGCGGATCAACACCGATGCGTTACGGCTGACGCCAGTCGAAGAGTCCGTTTGTGGACGGTCGAGGTCGTCACTCCGAACCGCTCAGCGATGCGGGCCGACGACCAGCCTGGGACATACAGCTGCTCGGCTTCGTCGATCCGCTGTGATGTCTGGCCATCCAGTCGTGGTGACCGCGCATGTTGATGCGGTCAGCGCCTCGGTGGCTCGCGACCTCGTCATGCAGCGCTGTGTGGAGGAATCCGGAGGCCCTGTCGGATCGCAGCCTTTGCCGCGTACGTGTCGTGTAGAGCGTTGAGCATCACGAAGTCGTGGATGGTCCCGGCGTAACGAGTCAGACCACGCGATGCGGCGACACGACCACGGTCCAGCCTTGACGGCTGACTGAGGAACTCGCGTTGCCATCGTGAGGTCGAGCCTTGGCGGGCCGGTCAGTCGACGCGGTGGCCGTCGGTGACGGCGAGCCCGGATTGCTCGGCGACTTCGCGGATGACGGGACGTGTGGCGTTTTGCCGATCTCGACGCGGCACGCCGGGGAGTTCCCAGTTGCCGTCGTCGGCCCAGCGCCTTCGCCGCCGCTACCGGCGACTGCCTCAGGGACGGGGTTTGGGTCAGTCCCGTGCAGGTGGTGTGGAATCGCCGAGGTAGGACTCCACTGCGGCTCGCAGTTTGTCGGCAGCGCGGGCGACGGTGTCCAGTTGCGCTGCCGTGAACTCGCCGAGCACTTTCTCGAGCCGCTGCTGCAAAGGATCGAAGAACGCGTCGGCGGCAGCGTTGATCGCAGCGGTCGAGTGCAAGGTCACGATGCGCCGGTCGGTGTCTTCCCTGGTGCGCTCCACGTACCCGGCTTCCTCCAAGCGTCCGAGCAGGATCGAAGTGGCCCCGGGGGAGAGGCCCACGCGTTCCGCGAGGCGTGCGGGTGTCAGTGGACGGCCGAGCTCCTCCGCTTCGATGATCTGTACGACCGCGGTGGCGTCGGTCGTGTGCATGCTCATGCTCCGGGCGAAGAACCGCGACAGTTCATTCTGCGCAGCGCTGAACGCGGTGAAGCTCTGCACCACGCGCGTGCACGCGTCGCTGGCCCCGGCCGGCACGGCCTCGGTCATCTCCAGCTCCCTCCGTTGTGGGGCACAGACTACTACTTGACACAAAATAGTTTTGCCGCATAATAACTTTGCGACAGCAGGTTGTTTCGGCGTCGGTCGTACGCGCCGCGACGGTCACCACAAGGTGGGAGCAGCACATGAACCGCTCGATCACGATCATCGGAGCCGGCCTGGCCGGGTTGACCCTCGCCCGGGTCTTGCACGTCCACGGCATCCCCTCGACCATCTACGAGGCGGAAGCCTCTCCGATGTCCCGTACGCAGGGAGGCCAGCTCGACATCCACGACTTCAACGGCCAGGTCGCCCTCGACGAATGCCGGCTCCTCGACGAGTTCCGCTCGGTCATCAACTTCGGCGCGGAAGCCATGAGGTTCCTGAGCCCGGACGGAGAACTGGTGGGCGAGATCCCCGACGACGGAAAGCTGAGCAACCCCGAAGTTCTGCGCGGGGAACTGCGTCGCATCCTCATCGAGTCACTGCCGGACGGCACGATCCACTGGGGCCACAAGGTCGACTCGATCGACGCCGTCGGCGCCGGCGGGGCGTACCGGGTCACGTTCGGCGACGGTTCGACGGTCGACACCGACGTCCTGGTCGGCGCGGACGGCGCCTGGTCGCGCGTACGGGCATTCCTCTCCGGGGCCTCGCCGGAATACCTGGGCACCGTCTGGGTGGAGACCTTCCTCCACGACGTCGACACGCGCCACCAGCGAAGCGCCGCGTTGGTCGGCCGAGGTGCGATGCTGGCGATGGAACCCGGACGAGGGATCTTCGGCCACCGCGAAGCCAACGACGTGATTCACACGTATGTCGTCATGAAGAAGCCGCTCGAGTGGACGAGCTCGACCGACTTCTCCGACCGTGAGCAGGCGCTGACCAACCTCGCTGCAGAACTGGGCGACGGGTGGGCTCCCGAACTCCTGGAACTGATCACCAGCGGCGAGACCATGCCGGTCGCCCGACCGATCTGGGGACTGCCACTCGGACACACGTGGGACCGGGTGCCGGGAGCCATGCTCATCGGTGACGCCGCGCACCTGACACCTCCGGACGGAGACGGAGCGAACTGGGCCCTCTACGACGGCGCCCAACTCGGAAAGGCAATCGCTGCGTCGCCCGACGACATCGAGTCGGCTTTCTCGGGTTTCGCTGCCGAGATGCTGCCACGCAGCGCTGCATCCTCAAGGGAGGGATACCAGTCGTTCGAGCAAACCTTCGGCTACAACGCACCCGAAAACCTGCGGAAAATGATGGACCGCGCGACGACATACGGTCACCGCCACCACCGCTGACTCACCACCCGGCGCAACCACGGAACGGATCGGCAGTCGCCACCGCAAGCCCGATTAGCTACCCAACGTTGCCTGATGCAGCACTGAGCCTTTGCCAACCTGATCACGCGTTGGCGAGGAGCCTGTCGTCTGCTACGAGCATGCTCGTGGCAGACGACAAAGAGCCAGCATTGATCGCGACCGCTGCTGGCCTGGTACATCAGGCGGTAACAGGCTCGCTCCGCCCACCGTCTTGCGGAACGCCGCTCAGCTGCTGACCGCCTTCGATTCGAGCCTGGAACTCGGAGCGCACGGCCTTGACCAGCCGTCGCGCCTGAGTCGCACCTACGCCCAATTGAACACGAAGCGTGTCCGCCGAAATCGGCTTCTGATGTGCGGTTCGATGCGCAGCGTCCGCTTCCCGCGCCAATCCCAACTGCGCGTGGCCGTCGAAGAACTGAAGTCACCGAGCGCCTGCAGGAAGCTGGGGCCCACTTCAGCCCAGCCGATCAAAAGGAGCGGGCCGACGGCGTCGAAAGTTACCTTTCCGTACTCACCCGCCGCTATCGGGACGGCCACGTTCAAGGCCGACGTGACCACGCTCGCGAAGATCAGGAGTCGACGGGCTGGCCGCAGCACGTCCGCTGACGCGCCTGCGAGCGCCAGATGCCTAGTACCCAGCAGCAGACCAAGGATCGACAGATCGACCGCAGGTGCGACAAGCGGCGCGACCCAGACCGGGACTCCGAGCCGGAGCGCGAGGTTGAGGACGTTGCCGAAGCCGAACAGGAAGGTGAGGCCGACGACGACGCCCATGATCAGGGTGACGGCGTGAACGACAGAAGACCCGTCCGAACCTGATCGAGTTGGAATAGTTGCAGGCTGGCTTATCGGGCACCACCTGCTTCGACGCGCGGGCGTCCGTGGGTGTCTCGGGTAGGGATGCCGCGTTCGCGCAGTTTGTTGAGCACGGTGGTGTGGTTGACGCCGAGGTGATCTGACTCGCGCGAGGGACCAGCCGAGGTTGTAGAGGTGGATGGCGTCGTCGACCTGTTCAGGCGAGAGGCCGCGGCGGCGCATCGGCACACCGTGCCGGTGGAGGATGGTGCTGACCGTTCGTCGTTCGATGCCGAACTGGTTGCCGAGTTCGTACACAGTCGCGCCGGACCGGTAGTCGGCGATCAACTGCTCGATCTGTTCGGGGCCGAGTTGACGGGCGCGGCCGGGGCGATCGCGCTTGATCGCCGGGGGCTCGGGTGTGTCGAGCCTGGGAAGCTTCTCGCGGAGTTCTTCCAGGGCTCTGACCTGGTAGGCGACGGAGCGGGCACAGCGGCTGAGCGACTGTGGGCCGGGTCCATTCTGCTTGAAGGCGAACCGCTTTAAGTCAGTGGTGTCGCCGAATATGGCTCATACCTGCGAGACAGCGGCGTGGTTTCATTCCTGCGGCCTCACCGGCGATGTGCGTGCTCGTCGGCACATGGTCCACACGCCCGCGGCACCGGCCACCACCAGTACCCATGCCGTCACGTCCACCATGTATGCGGCCAGCCACACGTGCTTCGCGATCTCGAAGTACCCGTCCGCCAGCGCTGCCGCGGACAGTCCCAGACCGGCAACCGCCGTCGCGCCCGCCAGCCGCGCCGCCCTGAGCCCAAGGGTGTGGCCCCGCCGTAACCCCACCAGCCCTACCACGCAGCCGGCGATCAGCACGGTGCCAGGCCACCACGGCGCCGGCAGCCCCGCGAGCCAGGTCCGAAGCTGTGCCGCATCCGCGGCCTGCTCCCCCGTCGTCTGGCCCAGCGGTGTCGGCGACATCCCCGGCGACCACGCCCGCGACGGCAGGTACGAGAGTTCCCGGCCGGCTGTGGCCTGCACGGCCACCGACAAGGCGCGGACCATCGCCGCGGGATGCTCGGCGAGCTCGACAAGCACCCGGTTCCGCACCGCGCCGGGAGCGGCCGCGACCACGTCCGCACCCGGTACTCCCTCCGGGCCCGCCGGGTAGTAGGCCCTGCCCGCCGCGTTCTGCGCCGCCGCGGGCAGACCGAGTGCCGGCGCCGAGCCGGGCATCTCGGTCAGCGCGAGCGTATACACCAGATTATGGCTGTTGATCGCTGCATAGTGTCGGGTCTGCAAGCTGCTGAGGTGGATGAACAGCGCCCCACTCACGACGCCGATCCCCGCGGCGGTGGCAACGCTGGCCCGCCACGCGCGTCGGCCACCCGACAGCGCGGCGGCTGCTGCGGCAACCAGGGCCAGCGGCGCATAGGCGGGTTTCGCCCAGGCCGCGCCGATGGCCCCGACGGCGAGCAGCCCCAGCATCAGCGCTCGATCCCAGCCAACGGGGCGGGTCACCGCTGCGGCGATCCCGCACGCCACCGTGAACGCCGCCAGCAGCCCCACCGGTTCGCTGAAGGTCGAGATCAGCATTCGGGTGAATGCGGAGTCCCACAGTGGCATGATCACCGGGACCAGCAGTACCGCGCGCCGGACGCCTCGGGAGGTCGCTACCCATCCAGCGCACGCGGCTACTGCCGTGAATACGAGGGCGTAGAGCGCGCCGAGCACCCGTAGGTCTGCGCCACTTCCAGTGCCCACGACGTCGAGGAGGACCTGCGCCAGTGAGGGGTACGGGTCCGGGCAACGTGCCGCTGGCACGAAGTGCAGCACCACGCCGCCCAGCCACGCCGAATTGCCGCCCGGTGTGGCCGGCGCCAGGCCTGCCCCGCAGTACAGCCGACTGCCGTCGCCGTTGTCCGCGGCTCCGACCACCGTTCCAGTGGCCAACCCGGTGGAGATCAGGATCGCCGCGAGGGTGAATATGGCCGCCGCGAAGGCCGCCGCCGCGCGGACGATCCGCCGTGGCCGCTCCGGGGGCGGGCACTTCGCCCGGGCGCGAAACGCGATCAAAGCATCCATCACGGGCAGTGTGTCGGACCGCGTTTCCCGCACAGCGGCGACCCTCCTGCTTGTCGATGCATGTGCAGCGCACAGCGCGGTGCCCGGACCGGCTGCGTCGGGGTCCTCCACACCTAGCAGGACAGGGAGGCTCGTCCGGAAGACGCGGAGAAGCCACCCTGTCCTGCGACACCGGGTCAGTAGTAGAAGGCCTGGACGGTGTTGTTGCTGGCAGTCCAAATGATGTAGCCGTGTTGGAAGTCGCTACGTCGACCGCCCGTGATGCCGTATTCGTCGCTCGCCGGGTAGCCGAGTCGGCCGGCTTCCCAGCCGAGGGAGGCCCAGGTACCGCGGATGGCGCCTAGGACGGCGTGCGCGCCAGTGCTGGGAGTCCAGTAGATGGAGGCACCGGAGGCAAGGCTGAAGTGGTTGTAGCGGCCTACGCCATCTGGCGTCACCGATTCATCTGTGGTGGGGTAGCCGAGGGCCGCTCCTTGACCTTGGGCTATCCATTTTGCGCGAATGAGACCTTGGATGGCGTGAGCGCCGTTGGCGCTGGTCCAGTAAATGGAGGCGCCGTCGGAGCGGCTGAAGTCGTTGTAGCGGGCCAAACCATCCGCGGTGCCGGTCTCGTCGGTGGTGGGGTAGCCGAGATTGGTTTCCCAACCGAGTGCGGCCCACTTGCCGCGGATGGCGCCTAGGACGGCGTGCGCGCCGGTGCTTGGAGTCCAGTAGATGGAGGCACCCGAGGCGAGGCTGAAGCGGTTGTAGCGGCCTACGCCATCTGGCGTTCCGGTTTCGTCTGTGGTGGGGAACCCGATCGCGGCGGGACCGCCGATTTGCTGGTATCGACCGAGGATGGCGCCGAGGACGTAGTGCGTGCCGCTGCTGGGGGAGTTGTAGAGGGCGCCGTGTTCGTAGTTCTGGACGGTGCCGCCGGCCACAGAGGTTTCCCCGCCGACAGGCGCGGCGAGGAAGGACGCGGTACCGCCGAGTGCGAGGTAGCGGGTGAGGATGGGGGAGTTCGTCTGCCCGGTGAGCGAGTCGTGGAGGTCGTCGACCCGGGTCTCCACTGCGCCGGTGCGGGTTTCGGTTTCCGCGAGGCAACCACGTTGCCAGGAGGCGTGGTTGAGCGCGACGAGTTCGGGGGTGCCGTTGTTGTCGCGTAAAGCGGGGCCGCCAGCATCGCCCTTGCACGTGGTGGGCCCGCCGCTGCTGTTGACCGACAGCGTGGTGGCGGTGGTGGCGTCGACGGTGACCACACTGGTATGAACCTGATTGGGTACCCATTCGGTGGCGGTGCGGCCATAGCCCGCGACGGTCAGCGAATCGCCGTTCTGCGCCGCGGTGGCACCAACGGTCAGGGTGTCGACATCGGTAACCGCGGTAGCCAGGTGCGCCAGCACAAGCGAGCGGCCAGTCTGGGGCACGATGGAATCGACCTTGACCACGTGATCGGTCGTGCCGGAGAGGTCGGCCCGGCCAACGGTGGCGGTCGTCGGCGTTGTAGGTGCCCCGATTTGGGCGGTGCCGGGAAAGCAGGTGCTGGAAGTCAGCACCCATTGCGATGCGGTGAGCACGCCGCTGCAGTCGCCGGTGTCGTTGGTCAGTTTGACCACGAACTCGTAGGTGGCCGGGGCCGAGACGGCGAGACCGAAGGCGATGATGGCGGCGGTGCGGCGGAAGTGTCTTCGTGAGAACGCAGGCATGGAAGTCTCCAGGCAAGGGTGGGTGTCGCGTGCGACGTCGCAGCGGAACGGGAGTTGGGGGAACGGGTGCGCCGGGAACGGTCAGGAAGATGCGCGGAGTTCGACGAGGGTGGCGGGGTCGGTGCCGGCGCCTTCGCCGATGCCGGTCCAGCTGTTCTTCGCGACCGCGACGGTGCTGTCCTCACCGTTGATGGTGACGGTGGCTTCGACCGTGTGGTCGTCGCCGCGGATCTGGTAGGCGTAGGGCACTTCTATACGTAGGTAGCCGCTGGACCCGGTGACCTTGAAGCAGTAGTGGCTGGGATCGCTGCTGTGGTCGGCGGAGTTGTAGGCGTGCACCTGCAGCAACCCGGTGCCGCTCGCGCAGTCGGCGAGCATGATGTGCCCGTCTCCACTGATCAACGTCAGTGCCCGGTCTGCGAGAACTTTCGCGGCCCCCGGATAGCTGTGGTCCTCGACGATGGAGGGTGGCGTCCCCGGCGGAGGAGACACCGATTGAGGACACGGTGGCAATGACGGCTGCTCCGATGGCAGCACCGATGGCGATGAAACGCGCACGAAAGCGCATGGTTTCCCCTACGTCCAAGAACAGAAGAATGACGAGTGGTGTCCGGGCCCCGAAACCGGACGCGATCATCCGGACTCTAATCAGACTTTCGTTGGCAGGTCAACGATGTGGTCGTGCCGGTGCACGGCGTTCGTCTTCGTGATCCGGATGATTTGACTGACGAGGAACTCGTGACTGCGGTGAGTGCGATTCGGGCCCAGCTCAACGATCTCGAGGGGACTCCACACGTTTGAGGTTCCTCGACCGGTGTCGTCACCGGTTGTCCGCGAATCCGCAAAACTACCGGAGTCAAGCTGGTTCTGCGGTGACGGCTGCTGGGTGGTGCCCTTCGTGGGCGGTATAGTGGTGGCGGCGCAGCGCGGGCTGGGTCTACGAGTGATCGTCAAGTGTCCCTGGTGAGCGTCGGCGGGTTGCTGGGTCAAGACGGCAGGCTGGTTCTGACGGCACGCCGGTATTCGTGGTGCAGTCGAGCGAACCGCACGGGATCGACGGCGCCCGGGTCGGTCAACAACACGACGACTGCTGCCTCATGGCGGGTTCGGCGAACGTCGGCGCCCAGCTGTCCGAGGACTGGCGAGAGCAGCCGGTAGCGGTCGGCATCGAAGTAGGTCACCCAGCTTAGCCAGTCCGGCCAGGAACCCAACGGCGGCGGGGTGACGCCCAAGAACGGATCGGGCAGTTCGGACCAGATCTGCTCCAATGACCACTCGTCCTCGACCCGGCCGAACAGCGCACCGGTCTCAGTCGCGATGGCCATCCACAGTTCGGTGAGTATCCGGTGTAGTTCCCGGAACGGTTCAGCCTGGGCAGTGGGAGTCCGCCGGCAGTGAACGGCGTCCAGCGACAGTGTCACCAAGTCCCAGCCGTTCGCGCCGCCGGGCCTGGTGGTCACGAAGACCTCCTCCTCCTCCTCCTCGGACCGGGTCCACAGGTTGGTACTCCAGGAGCCGGTGGAAAGGCTGTGCACCAGCTGTTCCCAGGCCAGCACGCGGTGTTCGCCCTCGTGCCCCCGGGAGTTGTCGAAGCCGTTGATCCCGCCGCCCGGTCGATGTGGCGACAGTCCGAACGTCTCGACCAGAGCCAGCAGTCGTTCGACCGTCGCCGCGTTCAACGTCCCATCGGGTAGCGCCAGCGTCCATGACCAGTCCGAGCCCATGGCAGGCAGCTTCTCATCGACCGCACTTCTCACGGAACCGGATTTCGACCTGTCGCGCCGAACCGTCCGGGATTGACCGCGGCGATGCTACGGGCGCGGACCCAGCTTGGCAGGTGGACTGGGCAGGTTGCTGACCGCCTTTTCGCCCTGACGGAAGCGCCATTCTGGCCTTGACTGCCAATTCGGGCTGTAGCCTGCGCTATAGGTGGCCCTGGTCTACTCGGCAAGGTGGAACCATTTCTGACGGAATCAGAACTCGCCAGGATCGGTCGCGGCGACATCAAGGACGCGCTCGAATGGTGGGAATCAGGTGGTCGGCTGAATGAGGGCGCGGGCGGAAATTCGTGGTCGGGCCTGGTCCAGGTCGTGCTGGCGAAGTTCAGGGCTGAGCTGGAGAAAACGCTCTCCCCCGACCACCGTCTGCTGGCCGGCATCGTCATCGAGCCCGGGACACCATTCGATGCGAACCGCTTGTTTCGGGTGGTCTTGGCGAACGTTACCGAGGAACGGGTGGCCGAGGCGATGCGACTCGGGCCGTTTTGGCGGACCTTGGACCGCGCCACGATGTCACGCTTGATGCGGTTGAAACATTTCCTCAAGCTCGCCGCCGTGTTGCAGCCACGCCTCTCTGACCACCGCGATGTCGACAGGGTGGACAGTTGACGGTCTCTCTACGAGGTATTGCCCTTTTCCGGAAACAGAAAGCCTATGCCGGACCACAGGTATCGTTGAGCGGCGAGACGACCAGCGCGTCGGCGAGCAGGGGCGCCAGCTCGTCCCGGGGCATCCCGGCCTTCCTGCGTGCATTCCGCAGGAGGACACCGAAACGGTTGGCACGTCCGCAGTTCCTCCATGCGAGCGGCTTTCGGAGGCGCCGTGCGGTAGGGTCCGGGTCGCCGGGCAGTCGTGAGGGGGATCGGTGACGCAGGTACCCGAGTGGTGGCCGCGGGTGGTGGCGGCCGGCGAGCGCCTTGCGGCCGTGGACACCGTTTCCGAACTGGGCGAGTTTCGTTTTGTGGACAAGGCTCAGGTCTACTTGCGGATCGGGGAGGCGGGCCGGGAGTTCGCATCCGCTGCCGAAATCGGTACCGCCGAGCGGGTTCGAGTGCTGGCGGTCTTGGAGGACGTGCTCGAAGACCCGGCTCATCGTCCGGCTGCGCTGACATTTCTGACACCTCTTGCCGAGCGCACTCGGCTGGCCGAACTGCAGCGATTGTGGTCGTCGCTGGGGCCTCGGGTGCGGCAGGAGCTGGCGTTGCTCGCCGCAGTTGTGCCGGACTGGATGGAGCCCGCGGTGCCCGCACCGGCGAAACCCGTCGTGCGGCTGGCGGATCCGGTGACGTTGGCCCGTCAGTTCGCGGAGTCGGGATTCGTCCCGGCGGCGGAGGTCGTCGCGTCGTGGCAGGAGCTCGCCGAGCTGGCCAGGGACGAGCTGGAGCGCTGCGGAGTTCCCGCGTCCGTGACCGCCTCCGGTGCGGATGCCGTGCCGACGGGGGTGTGCCTGTCGGTGAGCCTCGAAGAACCCTACGGCGTCTTCCTGGAGTGGAACCCCCTGGACAGCGGATCGCGGCGGTACCGGGCTCTCACCGAGTCCCGCTCCGGGACGGCATATCTGGCTGACTACATCGGTGACGTCCGGGGTCTGCTGGCGCGAGCGGCGTTGGAGGTGCTGGCCGCGGCCGGGTTCCGGACCCTGCTGGAGTACGACTTCCTGTTCGGCGGCCGACGCGCCTACCGGGTGCTGGCCCCGCCGCAGCGGCCCTTCGCATGATTCCGCCAGGAGGAGAGCATGAGAGTACCAGTACCGCGGTGGTGGAGCGCGCTGCTGGCGGCGAGCCAGCACCTCGCCGCGGCCGACGACGCGTTCCACGGCGACTGGCGGGCACGCTACCCACCGGAGGACTTCGAAAGACCTGACGAGGCGGAAATGCCGCGAGGTATGCGGGTCATTCACCTCGGCGAGGAACTACGGTCCAATGTGGACATAAACGCGGCGGAACGGCTCCGCGTGCTGACGGTGCTCGACGACGCCCTGGGCGACGACAGCGACCCGGACCGGTATGCCACCGTGGCGACGTTCCTGCGTGTCGCGTTGAGCCGCGCCGACCTGGACGACCTGCGGGCAGTGTGGCCGTCGCTGGGAGTCCGCATCCAGCAGGCGTGCGTGCTGACACTCGACTCCTGGCCCACAGGCCCGCCCGAGTGGATGACCACGGGCGCCCCGCCGTGGGGCCCGCGGGCGATCGCGCGCCTCCGTGCTTGGAGCGCCCGCGACTCGCGGTCGTCGCGCGGGCATCTCATGACGGATCCACTCGATGTCGACGAGCTCCACGAAGGGGCCGGACGGCCGTTGCCCTGGGACCCTCCTGCCGAGGCCGTCGCAGCCTGGGTGGACCTGGCGGAGAAGGTTCGCGCGGAGCTCGACCGGGTCGGCATCCGCGCCACGGTCGATGTCGGCACGTTCGGCGGTGGACCGGCCGGTGTCTCCGTCGAGGTGAACCTGTCGATGGAGCCCCACGGGGTCCTCCTGCGCTGGCACGCGCCGATCCAGGACTCGGCTCGGTACCACGACATCCTGGATTCACAGGATCGCAGTACCGAGCTGACGTCGTACGTGTTCGAGGCCGAGAAAATCCTGCTGCGGGCCGCACTCGACGTGCTGGCCGCGGCAGGCTTCCGCACCATGAGGTACTACTACTTCCCCCATGACCGCGGATGCGCATACCGGGTCCTCGCACCTCCGGAGCACCCGATCACCTGATCTCGATGTCAGGTCCCGTGTCAGGCCGGGGTCAGGGTGGTGTCAGGCGGTACGCCGACAGTGGCTCCCATGACGGAATCAGCGATCGCGGCCTCCGGGCTGCGGAAGGTTTACCAGGACAGAACCGTGCTCGACGGGGTCGATCTCGACGTTCCGGTGGGGGCCGTGTTCGCACTGCTCGGGCCGAACGGGGCCGGCAAGACGACGATGATCAACGTGCTCACGACGTTGCTCAAGGCCGACGCCGGCACGGTGCGCGTCGCCGGGCACGACGTCGTCACCGAGGCCAAGGCGGTGCGTGCGGCGATCGGCGTCACCGGGCAGTTCGCGGCGGTCGACGAACTGCTGACGGGGCGGGAGAACCTGCAGCTGATGGTGGACCTGGGCCACGCGAAGGCGACCCGGCAGACCGTCGCCCGGCTGTTGGAGCGCTTCGACCTCGTGGAGGCAGCGGACAAGCCCGCCTCGACCTACTCCGGGGGCATGCGCCGCAAGCTCGACCTGGCCATGACGCTTGTCAACAATCCGAGGATCCTCTTTCTGGACGAGCCTACAACAGGACTTGACCCACGTAGTCGGCGCGCATTGTGGACAATCATCCGTGAGCTGGTGGCCGACGGCGTGACCGTTTTCCTCACCACCCAGTACCTCGACGAGGCCGACCAGCTCGCCAACCGGGTTGCGGTGCTCGACCACGGCCGCCTGGTCGCCCAGGGCACTCCCGACGAGCTCAAGCGCCGCATTCCCGGCACGCACGTCCGGCTCCGGTTCGCGAACGCCGCACAGCTCGACGCTGCCGCGCGCGTGCTCACCGACTCCACGCGCGACGGCGAGGCGCTGACCCTGCGTGTTCCCGGCGACGGCGGCACGAACTCCCTGCGCACCCTGCTCGACAGGCTCGACGAGTACTCGATCAGCGCCGAAGAACTCTCCGTCCACACGCCTGACCTCGATGACGTCTTCCTCGCCCTGACGGGCCGCCCCACGGAGGTGCTCGCGAAATGAACGCCCACTCGATCGTGATGCTGCGCCGCAACTTCAAGCACATCGCCCGGAACCCGATGTCGGTGTTCAACGCGATCCTGATGCCGGTCGTGGTCATGCTGATGTTCGTGTACATGCTCGGCGACGCGTTCAGCGTCGGCGTGGACTACGTCGACTACGCGACACCGGGACTGGTGCTGCTGGCCGTCTGCTACGGGCTGGGTTCCGTTGCCACGTCGGTGAACGCCGACATGACGAAGGGGATCATCAACCGGTTCAAGGTCATGGACGTCTCCCGCGGTGCGGTGCTCACCGGGCACGTCATCGCCAGCGTGCTCACCAACCTGCTCGCCATCGCGGCCATCCTCGGAGTGGCCTTCCTGCTGGGCTTCAGCCCGTCCGCGAGCTTCCTCGGCTGGCTCGGCGTGGGCGGTCTCGTGCTGCTGCTGGCCGTCGCGGCAGGCTGGTTCACCGTCGCGTTAGGACTGTTCGCCAAGACCCCGGAAACCGCGGGGATGGCCGCCGTGCCGCTGGTCATGCTCCCGTTCTTCAGCAGCGCCATCGTGCCGGCCGAGAAGATGGGCCCCGGGCTCCGGCAGTTCGCCGAGTACCAGCCCTGCACACCGATCATCGAAACCATCCGCGGACTGCTCAACGGCACGCCGTCCGCCGGCTACGCGATCGCCGCCGTCGGCTGGTGCACCGGTCTCGCCGTCGTCGGTTACCTGTGGGCGTGCGCCACGTTCAAGAAGCGAGCGTGACGGCGGCCAGCTCCTGCCAGTCCGCCTTCGTCCCCTCCGCAGTCGCCTCGGTGAACCGCTGGTCACCGAGGCGGCTTCGCGCGGCCTGCTCGATCCGGGCGGAATCCGGCTGGGAATGGTCCGGCAGGCCGCGCACGGTGGCGCTCGCCGCGAGCAACCGCGCGGCCTGCTCGTGTTGTTGGTTGCGCAGCGCCAAATCCGCGACACCGACGAGCACCTGGGCGATCAGAGCCGAATATCCTCCCTCGGTCGCCGCCCGCAGCGCCGCGGCCCGGTGTTCACGGGCCGCAGCGGGATCCTCGGTCAGGTAGCCGAGCAAATCGTGGGTCACCGCACGGATCTGCGCCCGCTCGGCGTCGCTGCCCAGTACAGCTGTCGCGGCGGCGAGTTGTTGTTGCGCCTCCTCGAAATCGCCGCTCCAGCGCGCGAGCTCCGCTTTCGCCAGTGCGAGCTCGACGTGCGCCTCCGGCCAGGCGACCAGTCCCGCGTACCGCTGCGCCTCCGCCATCGCCGCCGCACTCGACTCCTCGTCGCCCAGCAGCCAGTACAACTGTGCCTGCCGCGACCGCATTCGCACGAGGTCCTCTGTGGACCCAACCTCGGTGACGACGGCGACCGCTTGTTCGTAGTACTCGCACGCGGCGGCGAACTCACCACGCACGGCGATTCGGTCCGCCAGTTCGGCGAGAGCGAAGGAGATTCCCCACCGGTCGCCGACGCTCCGGAAGTCGGTAAGCGCTTTCTCGAAGTAGGCGTCGACGTCGCGTCCGCCGTGGCCGAGCACGATCCGCATCTTGCCGTGCTGCAGCCGGGCGAGGCCGCGGACCCAAGGGTCCTCGTCGTCGATCAGCGGTTCCCACGCGGACAGGAGCGCGTCCGGGCCGTGCAGCATGTGTTCCATCGGAGCCATCACCCGCAGCGCGGGGTGCCAGTGCGGCACTCGCCGGCTGATCTCGTCCGCCCTGCGGATCCACTCCGCAGCCGCGAACTGGTCGCTCCGCCCGGAAACCACGAACATCGAGACGAAGGCGTAGACCACGGCCCGGATCTCGTCCGGCACCTCGCCTGGCACGGCGGTGGCCGCCAAGAGCAGCTCGTTGCCCTCCACCTTGTGGCCGCCGAACCACCAGTACCAGCCGGCGGCCGCCGCGAGCCGCATGGCTTCGGTAGCCTCGCCCGCCGCGAGCGCGCCGCGCATGGCGGCCGTGAGGTTGTCGTGCTCGGCTTCGAGGGTGGTGAGCCATTCCAGCTGCTCCGCGCGGCGCAGGTGCGGCTCCGCGGTTTCGGCGAGTTCGGTGAAGTACGCGAGGTGCGCGCGGCGGGCCGAATCCGATTCGCCCGCCTCCGCGAGGCGCTGCGCGGCGTACTCCTTGATGGTGCCGAGCATCCGGTAGCGCGGCACCGAATCCTCTTCGGTGACCACCAGCAGCGACTTCTCGGTCAACGCCGTCAGCAGTTCCTCGGCGGTTTCGTCGGCGCAGACCCGCTCGGCCGCTGCCAAACTCGCCCCGCCGGAGAACACCGAAAGCCTGCGCAGCACAAGGCGTTCGGCGTCGGTGAGCAGCTCCCAGCTCCAGTCGATCACCGCCCGCAGCGTCCGGTGCCGCGGCAGCGCCGTGCGGCTGCCGCCGGTCAGCAGGCGGAACCGGTCGTCGAGCCTGGCGGCGAGCTGGTCGAGGGACAGGGTGCGCAACCGCGCCGCGGCGAGTTCGATGGCCAGCGGCATTCCGTCCAGCGCCCCGCAGATGCGCGCCATCGTGGCCAACGTGCGGGCGTCGGCTCCGAGCTCCTTGCGCACCGCGGCGGCCCGGTCCAGCAGCAGCTTGACGGCCGGGGAGGACTCGATCTCGCGCGGGTCGGCGTTCTCCCCGGGCAGTTCCAGTGGCGCGACCGGCCAGAGCGCCTCCCCGGTGATGCTGAGCGGTTCCCGGCTCGTCGCAAGGATCCGCAGCCGGCGGCACTCGCCGAGCACGCGGTGGGCGAACGCCGCGGCGGATTCGATCACGTGCTCGCAGTTGTCCAGTACCAGCACCATTTCCCGCTCGCGGACGGCCGCGATGACCCGGTCGGTCGGCTCCGCGTCCGGTACGTCGCCGAGCAACGCGTCACGCAGGCCGAGCGCGGCGAGCGTCGCCTGCGCCACGTCGTCCTCGACACCGATGGCGGCGAGCTCGACCAGCCGCACGCCGTCCGGCAGGTCGTCGAGCAGCGTGCGCGCGGTTTCCGTGGCCAGCCTGGTCTTTCCCGAACCACCCGGCCCGATCAGCGTGGTGAGCCGGTGCCCGGTGACGAGTTCGCGGACCGCGGCGACGTCGGCGTCCTTGCCGACGTAACTGGTCAGCTCGGCGCGCAGGTTGGTCTTCGGGGTTTCCTTCCGCTCCCTCAGCTCGCCGCGCAGCAACGAGACGTGCAACGCGGACAGCTCCGGCGACGGATCCGCGCCCAGCTCTTCGGCCAGGGTTTCCCGCGTGCGCTCATAAACCAGCAGCGCCTCGGTGTCGCGGCCGCTCGCGACGAGGGCCCGCATCAACGCGCCGACGAGCCGCTCGCGTACCGGGTGCGCGGCCACCAGGTCGGTCAGCTCCGTGACGAGCTTTGCGCCGTGGCCGAGGCGGAGATCCGCGTCGAACCGGTCCTCCAGCGCGGTCAGGCGCAGAGCCTCGAGCCGGGTGACCGCCGCGTCGAACGCCGCACTGTCCTGCAGGCCGACCTCCTGCATGGCCGCGCCGCGCCACAGCGAGAGCGCCTCGCGCAGCCGGCGCGGATCGTCGTCGTCGCGGGCCTCGCCGACGAGGCGTTCGAACCGCACGGCGTCGACCTCATCGGGCGGCACCGCCAACCGGTAGCCGTTGGGCTGCCCCTCGACCGAGCCTTCCGGCAGTGCCTTCCGCAGCCGGGAAACCAGGCGCTGCAGGGCGTTGGTCGCGTCGGCGGGCGGGCGCTCGCCCCAGATCCAGTCGACGAGCGTGCCCTTGGGAACCACGCGGCCCGGTTCGAGCGCGAGGGCGATCAGCAGTGCGCGCAACCGGGCGCCCGGCACGTCGGCCAGGAGGCCGTCGTCCGTGCGTACCTCGAACGGTCCCAGCATCCCGATCTGCACCCGCCGATTTTGCCACCGCGGGTTCCGCTGGTGACGGCGCCGAGGATCGCCGGTGTCAGAGCCGTGTCAGAGGCGTGTCAGATCGTTCGGTGATCGTGTTGTCAGCACGCCGACGATAGGAAAGTCCATGAATCAGATTGTCAACATTCCGAACGGCCTCCCCATGGAGCGTGACGCCGGCCCCTTCGACCCGCCCAGCGAGATCAGCCGGCTGCGCGCGGCTCGGCCGGTCAGCCCCCTGGTCTTCCCGGACGGTCACGAGGGCTGGCTCGTCACCGGCTACGACGCGGTGCGGCAGATGATGGCCGACACCCGGTTCAGCTCGCGGCTGGACCTCGACGTCGTGCACGTGCCGTACGAGACCCCTGGCATGCCCGTCGCCACCGAACCGTCCCCGCAGCTCCCGGGCATGTTCATCGCCATGGACCCGCCGGACCACAGCCGGCTGCGGCGCAGGCTCACCGGCGCGTTCACGGTCAAGCGCATGAAGCAGCTCGAAGAGCACATCGCCGACATCGTCGAGCGGCAGCTCGATCACCTGGCGCGGCTGGCCCCGCCGGTCGACCTGGTCAAGGAGTTCGCGCTGCCCGTGCCCTCGCTGGTGATCTGCGAGCTGCTCGGCGTGCCGTACGCGGACCGCGACTCCTTCCAGGCGCACTCCGCCCAGTTCATGGTCAAGGACCAGTCGCTCCAGGAGAAGATGGGCGCGTACGTCGCGCTGAACACCTACCTCGCCGAGCTGGTCACGCGGAAGCGGGCCACTCCGGGGGAGGACATCCTGTCCGACCTGGCGCGCCAGGACGACCTCAGCATCGAAGAGCTGACCGGGATCGCGTTCCTGCTGCTGCTCGCGGGGCACGAGACCACCGCGAACATGCTGTCGTTGGGCACCTTCGCGCTGTTGGAGCACCCCGAGCAGCTCACCGAACTGCGCGCCGACCCAGAGCTGCTGCCCGGTGCCGTCGAGGAACTGCTGCGGTACCTGTCGGTGGCCGACATCTTCTTCCGCTACGCCACCGAGGACCTCGAACTCGGCGGGGAAACGATCGCGAAGGGCTCTACGGTGGTCGTCTCGCTGCTGGCCGCCAACCGCGATCCGGAGCGCTTCGAAAACCCGGACACGCTGGACTTCCGCCGCAAAACCCGTGGCCTGCTGTCCTTCGGGCACGGCGTCCACCAGTGCCTCGGGCAGCAACTCGCCCGCATCGAGATGCGTGCCGGGTTCGCCGGTCTGCTGCGCCGCTTCCCGACGCTCGAACTCGCCGTTCCCGCGAGCGAGGTCCGGCTCCGGACGGACATGAACATCTACGGCGTCCACGAACTTCCCGTCACCTGGACGGACGCGGCCGGATGAACCATCCGGTGATGCTTTCGGAGCAGTGCTTTGTGCGGTGGGTGATCGGCAACTAGACCATAGTGCTGAAATCCGTTCCAACGGCCCAGTGCGATCGGTTTCCGGGTCTAGCCTTGGTTGCCCGATTCCTGAGCAGAGCTAGGGAGCGTAATGCCCGCGGCAGGCGAAGCACCTGACATACTTTCCCCGGAATTCGCCGAAAACCCTTATGCGGCTTATCGCGTCATGCTGGACACCGCGCCGTTGTTCTGGCACGAGGCGACGCAGAGTTACGTCGTTTCGCGGTACGAGGACGTGGCGCGGGCTTTCAAGGAGCCCGCTTTCACAACCGACAACTACAACTGGCAGCTGGAACCGGTGCATGGCAAGACGATCCTGCAGATGAGCGGCCGGGAGCACGCGGTGCGCCGGGCGCTCGTCGCGCCGGCGTTCCGCGGCAGCGAACTGGAGCGCAAGTTCCTGCCGGTGATCGAACGCAACGCCCGTCAGCTCATCGACTCGTTCCGCGACCGCGGCGAGGTCGACCTGGTTTCCGAGTTCGCGCGGCACTTCCCGATCAACGTCATCGTGGACATGCTCGGGCTGGACCGCAGCGAGCACGCGCGCTTCCAGAAGTGGTACACGTCGATCATCGCGTTCCTCGGGAACCTCAGCCAGGACCCGGAAGTGGCCGCCGACGGGTTGCGCACGCGGGACGAGCTGGCCGAGTACATGATTCCGGTGATCCGCGAACGCAGGCAAAACCTCGGCGACGACCTGTTGTCGACGTTGTGCAAGGCCGAGGTCGACGGCACGTCGATGAGCGACGAGGACATCAAGGCGTTCGTCAGCCTGCTGCTCGCCGCCGGTGGGGAGACGACCGACAAGGCCATCGCGAGCGTGGTCAAGAACCTGCTGGAGCACCCGGACCAGTTCGAGGCGGTGCTTGCGGACCGGTCGCTGATTCCACGCGCTTTCGCGGAGACCCTGCGGTACACGCCGCCGGTGCACATGATCATGCGCCAGCCCGCGCGGGACGTCGAGCTGAGCACGGGCACGGTGCCCAAGGGCGCCACGGTGACCTGCCTGATCGGCGCGGCGAACCGCGACCCGCGCCGGTTCGCCGACCCCGACCGGTTCGACGTCTTTCGCACGGACCTGGCGGAGGAAACCGCTTTCTCGGCGGCTGCCGGGCACCTGGCGTTCGCACTGGGCCGCCACTTCTGCGTCGGAGCGCTACTGGCGAAGTCGGAGGTCGAGGTGGGGCTCAACCAGCTGCTCGACGCCATGCCGGACGCCCGCCTGGCGGACGGCGCGGGCCCCGTGGAGCAGGGCCTGTTCACGCGCGGCCCGGCCACACTGCCGATCACCTTCACACCCCGGATCCCGACGGCGGTGTGATTCCGGCCTGAACGGGTGCGTGGTGAGGAAAGCGCTTTTTCAAAGCCGCGCGTGGCTCGCGACGCTGCTGGAGGCCGTAGAAAGCGCTTTCTCCAGGCGATGTGGCTCGATGGAGCGGATGGTTGGGTCTGAAAGCGCTTGCTCGCGCCGAGGTTACGGGGGATGGAAGGGGGTAGGCAGCCCAGGAAGCGCTTCTTGGGCGGTCGCTTCATTTGAAGGAGCGGCATGCGTGGATGGAAGCGCTTTCTCGGCGGGCAGCGCGGGCTCGGCGAGGGATATGGGGAGTGGGGCGAGTGTTTTCGCGCCCGGCAGTGTCGCTTAGGGGATGGATCGAGGGGACGGAGGTGCTTTCCCGGCAACCGGCCCGGTCCCGGCAACGGCCCGGCTTGGGTGGGGCACATGGGGGCGCAGAAACGCCTTCTCCCCCGGAGTGGTGTCGCTTGGGGTGTGGCTACGAGTCCGGAAAGCCCTTTCTCAGCGGGCGGCGCCGCTCGCAGAGGCGCCAGGCGTGGAAGAAAGCGCTTCCTGGAGGCCAGCGCCACTCGCAGGGGTGCGCGGGCGGCAAGGAAGCCGCTTTCTCGGCGGCTGGGGCCACTTGGAGGGCAGAAAGCGCCCTTTTCGACGAGCGGCGTTAGGGGGTACGCGGAGGCGTCAGCAAGCGCTTTCTTGCGACACTCCGCATCCCCGAACCCCGGCCTCACCAGGCCGACGGAACCCCCGCCCCGGTTTGAGACGCCACGTACGTCGGTGTGAAGGCCACCGGCAGGCGCTCCAGGCCGCGCATCCAGACCGACGGGTGCCACACCAGTTCCTCCGCCGGGACGGCCAGTTCCAGGTCCGGGAGCCGGTCGAGGAGCACCTCCACCGTCGTCTTCGCGATGACCTGCGCGACCTCCGGCGCGGGGTACGGACAACCGTGCTCGCCGTGGCCGAAGGACATGTACGCCTGGTTTCCCGTGTGCTGGTCGGCGAAATCCGGCCGCACCGCCGGGTCCGCGTTCGCCGCCGCCAGGCCCAGCACCAGCATGTCGCCCGTCCGGATCCGCTGCCCGGCCAGTTGCGTGTCCCTGGTCGCGAACCGGCCGATGAAGTTCTGCGTGGGGGTGTCCTGCCACAGCACCTCGTTCAGCGCCTGCCCCACACTGCCGCGCCCGCCGGCCAGCGTCATCGCGAAACGTTCATCTGTCAACATCAGGCGGATCGTGTTGCCGATCCAGTTGGCTGTCGGCTGTTGCGCGGCCGCCGCCACCACCAGCAGGTCCAGCACGATCTCCTCGTCGGACAGGTTCGCCTCGTGCTGGATGAGCTGCGACGGCAGGTCCGCACCGGGCGCATCGTGCTTCTCCGCCACCAGCCGCCCCATCGCCTCCTGCACCCGGCCGTACGCGGGAATCGCGTCGGGCCCGACGTCCAGCGACAGCGCGATGTCCCGCACCAGCGCCGGGATCTCGTGCTCCGGCAAGCCGAACATCCACGCGACCATCAGCAGCGGCATCCGCATGGCGTACTGCGCCACGAGATCCGCCTCGCCGGTGCCCGCGAACACGTCGATCAGCTGGTCCGCCACCCGCTCGCAGTGCGCGCGCAGCTCGAACTGGTCCACGGCACTGAGCGCGTCCCCGATCGCGCCCGCGCGACGGCGGTGCTCGGGGCCCTCCGTGAACATCACCGACGGGTTGTGCGCCACGTACGGCAACAACGGCCAGTCCTCCGGCACCCGGTCCCACATGTTCCAGCGGCGGGTGTCCCGCGCGAACAGCTGCGAGTCATCACAGATCTGGTGGATCTCGCGATACC
Organism: Amycolatopsis bartoniae; assembly: GCF_014191255.1. Taxonomy (GTDB): domain Bacteria; phylum Actinomycetota; class Actinomycetes; order Mycobacteriales; family Pseudonocardiaceae; genus Amycolatopsis_E; species Amycolatopsis_E bartoniae. The sequence goes on along the minus strand of NZ_JACHWH010000008.1, from coordinate 39,201 downwards.
CGGAGACGAACCACGCCGGGAGGTCGCCGTCGAGCAGCACCGGCGCCACCGGGCCGTGCTCGCGCCGGATCGTCGCGTAGAGCGCCGCCGGGTCCTGCTGGAACCGCGGACCATACAGCCGCAGCGGCCCCGGCGAGGGAGTGGGGTTGTCGGTCATGATGCGGTCTCCCGTGCGGTGGAAAGACGATAGAGGTGGTCGACGAGCCCGACCAGCACCCGCTTCGACGACTCGCGGTCCCGCGCGTCACAGTCGATCAGGGGCACGTCGTCGGGCAGGGTCAGCGCGTCGCGCACCGTGTCCAGGTCGTGCTGCGGCGGCTCGAAGTTGTTGCGCGCCACGATGAACGGCGTGCCGTGGTGCTCCAGCCGGTCGATGGCGTACCACGAGTCCTCGACGCGCCGGGTGTCGACGAGCACGACCGCGCCGAGCGTGCCGGAAAACAACCTGTCCCACAGGAACCAGAACCGCTCCTGCCCGGGCGCGCCGAACAGGTACAGCACCATCTCGGCGTTCAGGCTGATGCGGCCGAAGTCGAAGGCCACCGTGGTGGTGGTCTTGCCGTAGGCGCCGGCGTTCGAGTCGATGCCCAGCCCCGCCTGGGTCATCGTCTCCTCTGTGGACAGTGGGCGGATCTCGCTGACCGAGCGCACCATCGTCGTCTTGCCGACACCGAACCCGCCGACGATCACGATCTTGATCCCGTCCGTCGCGGTGCTGCTCAGCGGCGTGCGGGTGGCCAGGTCAGATGTTCTTGAGTCCAACGAGCACCTTCTTCAGGAATTCGGAGTCGGGCAGGCCGGACCCGTGGCGGAACACCGTGGAGGGGTGCCGCGCGGAGATCCGGCCGTCGGCGAGCAGGTCCGCCAGCAGGATCTTCACGACGCTCACGGGCAGCCCCAGCTCGGAGGCGACCTCCACGACCGCGGTCGGGAACCGGCACGTCCGCAGCACCTTCACGTACTCCGACTGCATACCGGGCACGGGATCGGCCTCGCTCACGATCAACGTGACGAGGTCGAGGTCGACGTCCGCGGCCCGGCTGCGGCCCCCGGTCACCGTGTAGAGGCGATCCGGGTCCTCGTCGTCGACCGCGCGGTGGATCATGCCGGGCGCGCGGGCTGGAACTGCCGGGGCGGCGAGGTCAGGAAGGCCCCGATCTGCTCCACCAGCTCGTCCATGTTGTGCCCGATGAGGCCGACGTCGGCGTCGTCGGAGGCGAGCACCGCGAGGTGGGCGCCTTCCCCCGCCTCCACGATGAACAGCAGCCCGCCGTGGAACTCGGTCATCGACTGGCGCACCCCGCCGCTGCCGTCCCCGAACTCCACCGAGGCACCGTGGGCGAGCGACTGCACGCCCGCGGCGATCGCGGCCAACTGGTCCGCCTTGTCCACCGAGAGCCGCTGGGTGTGGCAGAGCTTGAGACCGTCCTTGGACAGCACCAGCGCGTGGTTCGCGCCCGGGGTGCCGTCCACCAGGTTCTCCAGTAGCCACTCGAGGCTGGCGTCTGCTGCGTTCATCGAAATTCCGGGGGTGCCCCCGCACTCCAATCTCTGTGTCACTCGCTGTCGTCGGACGGCTTGCCGCCCTCGGAGTTCCTGGCGCGGGCCTGGCGGAAGGCGCCGAACCGGGCGCCGGAGTCCATCCGCGGCCGGTTCGACGACGGCCCGGATGGCGAGCCCGACGACCGGGTGGCGTTCAACGTCTGGCCGCGCGGGCGCTTCGGCAGGGCCTTGGGCTCCTCCACGGCCACCGCGGACTCGACGTGGTTCGCCGGGCGGGCGGCGGGTACTTCGAGCGCGGGCCGCGGCGCCGGTGCGGCCTCGGCCGGCCGCTGGCGGGGCTGGGTGATCAGCTGGTTCGGCAGCCGCAGCACGACGCCGGTGCCGCCGCGGGAGGACGGCCGGAAGAACACCTGCAGCTGGTGCTTGCGGGCCAGCGTGCCGACGACGGCGAGGCCGAGGCGCGTGCCCGACAGCTGCGCGAGGTCGAGCGGCTCGGTGGAGGCGATGGCGGCCTTCGCGCGTTCGAGCGCCTGCGGCTTCATGCCGAGGCCGCCGTCCTCGATGGTGATCACGACGCCGTTGTGCAGCTCCTCCACGTAGACGTGGACCTCTTCCGAAGGAGCGGAGAACTTCGTCGCGTTGTCCATCAGCTCGGCGAGCGCGTGCATGACGTCCTCCGCCGCGTACCCGACGACGGCCGACGTGCAGGTCGAGTGGACGTGCACGCGCTGGTACGCGCCGATGCGGCCCATCGCGCCACGCAGGACGCTCTCCATCACGATCGGCTTCGTCCAGCGGCGGCCGGTCCTGGCACCGGTGAGCACCGCGATGCTGTCGGCCAGCCGCCCGGCCTGCGCGGTGCTGTGGTCGATCTTGAGCAGGTCCCCGAGCGCGTCCTCGCTGTAGCGGTGTTCCATGTCACGCAGGTCCGCGAGCATGCTGGTGGCCAGCGCCTGCACGCGGCCCGCCGCGTTGCCACAGGCCGCCATCGCGGCGGCGCGGCGCCGCTCGCCGACGCTGATCTCGCGGGTCAGCGTGCGCAGCAGTCGCTGGTGCGCCTCGTTGCGGGGCTTGGGTAGCTGGGCCAGGACGGTGTCGGCGGACGCGCCGCTGCGCAGCCGCTGCACCGCGGCGGGCAGGAGGTCGTCGACGAGGTGGCCCAGCTCGTCGTTCAGCGCCGAGATCTGCTCCCGCTCCCGGCGCAGCCGCGCGGCGCGCTGGGCGAGCAGGGCGGCGGCGACGGACAGCAGCAGCGCGAGCACGCCACCGGCCACGCCGACCAGCATCCGCACCTCGGCGGGGGTTTCCAGCACCACCCAGGTCCAGCCGCCGCCCGTGACCAGCACGGCGACCAGCAGCACGAGCAACGGCGCGGCCGTACGGGAGCGGGCGGAGTTCGGTACCGACATAGCTGAGATTCCTCGAGACGAGAGAGACGGGGGAATGACTCGGGGGCGCGGACGAGTCCCGGAGAGTAGTACGTGTCACAGGCGCCTGGCTAGGGGGGAGGAAAGCGCTTTCGGCGAGAACGGTGCTTGTCCCTCCTGAAAGCTACCCCCGGATGTCCTTCTCAAGGTGATTTTCCGAGCCGCGGAGTTGCCTAGCTTTCCCGGTATGAAAACTCAGTCACTCCACAAGTTCCGCTTCCCGATCCTGCTGGTCGGCATGATCGCCGTGATGGTGGTCGCGAGCCTCCTGAACGCCGCGCTGGGCGACCTCGGACCCGTCTCGCTCGTCGTCGGCCTGGCCACTGCGGCGGGCGGTTTGTTCTGCTACACCCGCCTTTCGCGGTTCGCCGAGCAGCGGCCGGATGTACCCGAGCTGGCCCGCGCCGACGCGAAACCAGGGCTCCTGCGCGGATCGGCGCTCGGCGCCGGTGCCTTCGCCGCGACCATGCTGCTGATCGGGATGTTCGGCGGCTGGGACCACGTCTCCGGCGGCTCGTTCTGGGGGTTCCTCGCGAGCATCGGCGTGATGGCGAGCGCCGCGGTCAACGAGGAGCTGCTGTTCCGCGGTGTGATCTTCCGGATCACGCAGGAACGGGCGGGCACCTGGCCCGCGCTGGTGCTGTCCGCGGTGCTGTTCGGCGGTACGCACCTGCTCAACGCGAACGCGACGTTGTGGGGCGCCGTCTCCATCGCCGTCGAGGCCGGGGTCATGCTGGGCGCCGCGTACGCCTGCACCCGTTCGCTGTGGCTGCCGATCGGCATCCACTTCGCCTGGAACCTGTTCGAGTCCGGGGTGTTCGGCACGACCGTGTCCGGCGCTTCGGGAACCGCGCAGGGGCTGCTGAACACCGCGCTGTCCGGGCCCGCGCTGCTGACCGGCGGGGGCTTCGGGCCGGAGGCGAGCCTCATCGCTGTGCTCACCTGCGCGACGCCCGCGGTGTTCCTGCTCCGCAAGGCCGCGCGCCGGGGCCTGCTGGTGCCGTTCCGCGCCAAGGCTCACTCGTGAGCGGCGACCAGTCCCGTCCGGTAGGCGAGGACGACGGCCTGGACCCGGTCACGCAGGTCCAGCTTGGTCAGGATGCGCGACACGTAGGTCTTCACGGTCTCGATGCTGAGCACCAGTTCGGCCGCGATCTCCTTGTTGGACAAGCCCTTCGCGATGAGCTTGAGCACCTCGCGCTCGCGCGGGGCCAGTACGGCCAGCGGCTGGTCACCGGAAGCCGCGTCGGCGGGCCGGATCCGCTCGGCGAACTGTCCGATCAGGGTGCGCGTGACGGCCGGGGCCAGCAGGGACTCGCCGCGGGCGATGGTGCGGACGCCGTTCACCAGCTCCTCCGGAGGCGCGTCCTTGAGCAGGAAACCGCTGGCCCCGGCACGCAACGCCGCGTACACATATTCATCCACGTTGAAAGTCGTGATCACCAGGATCTTCGCGGGGTTGGCCGAACCGGAGCCCGCGAGCCGTCGCGTCACCTCGATGCCGTCCATGAGCGGCATCTGGATGTCCATCACGATGACGTCCGGCTGGAGTTCTTCGGCGGCGGCCAGGCCGGCGGGCCCGTCGGCCGCTTCGCCGACGACCTCCATGTCCGGCTGGGCGTTGAAGATCGTCGCGTAACCCGCGCGGATGAGCGCCTGGTCCTCGCAGATGAGTACGCGGATCACCGCTCGTCCCCCGTCGGAATCGTGGCGTGCACCCGGAATCCACCGCCGGGTACGGCACCCGCGGTCAGTTCGCCGCCGACGTTCCGCACGCGTTCTTCGAGGCCGGTGAGCCCCCGGCCGCCGGAGAGGCTGCGGTCGGGGGAGTCGCCGGTGCCGTCGCTGGTCACCTCGATGTCGACCGTGTCGTCGCGGTATCCGATGCGGACGACGGTGCGATGACCGCCGGCGTACTTCACGGCGTTGGTCAGCGCTTCCTGCACCACCCGGTAGCCCGCGAGCTCCGCGGCGGTGGGCAGCGGGGTGCGCTCGCCCTCCTCGACCAGCTCGACCGGCTGGCCGCCGAGCCTGGTCCGGACCACGAGGTCCGCGACGTCGTCCAGCGCCGGTTCGCCCTGGTCGCCGGTGGCTTCGAGGATCTTCAGCAGCGAGCGCAGTTCCTTGAGCGCCTGACGGCCGGTATCGCCGATCGTGGTCAGGGATTCGCCTACCTGGTCCGGGTTTCCGATCAGGTAGCGGGCGGCGCTCGCCTGCACGACCATCGCGGTGACGTGGTGGGTCACGACGTCGTGGAGTTCCCGGGCGATGCGTGCGCGTTCGGCGGTCTTGGCGGCCTCCGCCTCGAACCTGCGGCGCACGGCCTCGGCCGCCCGCCTGCTGCGGACGAGCGCGCCGATGCCCGCGCCCACGAGGAGTGCCAGGTAGAACAGCACGAAGTCGGGCAGTCGCTCGGGCGAGCCGCGCAGGGTGAGGACGACGCAGAAGCCGGCGTACAGGGCGGTGCTCGCCACTGCCACGGCCCAGCGCCCGCGGTTCTGGTGCGCGGCGACGGTGTAGAGGGCGAGGAGCAGGCCCAGCGCGCCGAACGTCGGCGGGTAGGCGAGGGTCTCGTGGAGGACGAAGCACGCCGCGACGACACCGAAGCACGCGGCGGGCCAGCGGGTGCGGACCGCGAGCGGCAGGGTCATGCCCAGGGCGAGCAGCACGCCGAGGGCGTCGCCGTGGCGCAGGGGCAGATCGCCGAACTGCGGCCCCACGTTCGCCGCGAACGGGACGAAGGCGAGGACGGCGAGCACGAGGGCGAGCGAGGGGTCGGCCGCCAGGCTCGCACTCCAGCGCCCGGGGCGCGTCGACATGCGGAAAGTGTAGCGGGAGGGGAGTGGCAGACTGCGGCTGTGGCGAAGCTGTTCGAGGGGGAGTTGCACGTCCACTACAGCCACTTCTACGTGGAAAGCCGGATGGGTGACTACTTCCACGGGTTGACCGAGACGCGGGGCGGTCAGCGCAACGGGTTGTGCGGCGCCGCCGTGCCGGGGCTGTTGTTCCTCACCACGGGACTGCACACCGGTAACGTCGAGGTGACTGTCGAGCTGTGCGACGCGCCGCCGCCGGTCGGGGACGACTGGGAGGACGTCGTCGAGGTCTCGTTCCGGCCGCAGAGCGACCGGGTGCAGCTGGTGCAGTGGGCGAGTGAGGCGGTCCGGCCGCTGGCGCTCGAACCGGTCGGCTACCGCGTGCGGTACTGCGCCTCCGGGATGGACCGGGCGCACGCCAAGGACACGCGGCTCGACGGGGAACCGCTGCTGGACCGGTACCTGCTGCAGCTGTGGCCCGCTCCCGCGGCCCCGGATGTGGTCGTCCGCCAGACCAGCCAGCAGGCGGCGTACTGGCACGACCACGCCCGGACGCTTCCCCCACCGCCGGCTCCCGAGCAGCGGGCGGAGACGCTCCGGCGGGAGCGTCTCGCCCGGGAGACGGCGGTCAGGGAGGCGGCGCGGGAGGCCGAGCTGCGGCGGTGGGGCGGGCGGATACCCAGCGAACGTGTTCGGAGGGTCAACGGCGGGCTCACGCTGCTGCGGCTGGATCGGGATCTCGTGGAGGCGATCGAGAGCGCCGACGAGCCGACCCAGCGTGCGGTGGCCGGGTGGCTGGCCCGGCAGGCGTGCGACGCGGCGAGCCTGAGCGGTCTCGACTGGGTCGCGGAGGCGCTGGCGGCGCTGGAGAACGGGGAACTGCTGCCTCTCGCCGACCACAACGCGGCGTTTCAGTTGCTGAACACGGACCCCCGCGTGCCGCGGACCGCTGTCGCTTCCTGGGACGGGCGGCACGACCGGATTTCCCAGCAGCACGCGGCACTTCCGGCGCTACGGGCGGCGGCCGCGGACGAACCGCTCGCCGCGGCGGTCGAGACCCTGTTCCACGCAGTCGTCACGTTCGGAAGCGGATATGCGCGGCTGCTGGCCGACCTGCGCGAGGCGTTCGACCTCAGGCCTTGAGCGCTTCCCGGATCGTGTCGCGCAGCCAGCGGTGCGCCGGGTCCGCGTCGAGGCGGACGTGCCAGCTCAGGCGGACCTCGACCACCGGCAGGTCGGCCGCGAGGGGGAACCAGCGGATGCCCAGCGTCTCGCCGTACTGCTCCGCCAGGCGCTGCGGCACCAGCCCGACGTAGGGGCTCGACGCGACCAGCAACGCGGCCACGGCGGAGGTGGGCACGACGGCCGCGACGTGACGGCGCAGGCCCTCGGCTTCGAGGATCTCGTCGAGAGGGCCGCGAGCGCGTCCCCGGCGGGACGCCGACACGTGCGGATACCGGCACAGCTGCGCCAGCGTCGGGCGGCGGTGGCGGCCCAGCGGGCTGTCCGCGCGCACGATGCCGACCAGGCGTTCCCGGTACAACTCCGCCGTCCGGAGGTCCGGCGCCGCGGGTTCACCCGCGCCGATGTCCAGGTCCACCGAACCGTCACGCAGGGCCTCCGTGCTTTCGTTGCCCTCCGCGACGAAGCGCAAGGTCACACCCGGCGCGGCCGCGGCCACGGCTTCGACCGCCGTCGCCGCGAGGGTCGCCGCGACGCCGTCGTTGATGCGGATCGTGAAGGTGCGCTCCAGCTCGCCGACCGTGATCTCGCGGTCGGCGCTGATCAACGCCGACGCCTCGTCCAGCAGTGACCGCACGCGTGGCGCGGTGCGCAACGCGAACGGGGTGGGGGCCATGCCGCGGCCCGCGCGCACCAGGATCGGGTCGGCCATCGCCCGCCGCAACCGGCCCAGCGCGCGGCTCGTCGCCGGGATGGACAGGTGGAGTCGTTCGGCCGCCGCCGTGACGCTGCCTTCCCGCAGCAGGGCGTCGAACACGCGCAGCAGGTTCAGGTCCAGTTGTTCGGGCACAGTTGCATCGTACGCAACTAGTCTTTACCGAAGTTGCGTCGCGCGAAGACATCGTGCACTCCTAGCGTCGGAGCCATGCAACTCAACGTGGTCTCGCGCAACGGTTTGCTCACGCTCATGTGCGCGTGCGTCGTGCTCGTCGTCGGGATGGTCGCCGCCATCAACCTCGCCGTGCCGATGCTCGCCGCGAGTCCGCTGCATCCGTCCGCGCCGGTGCTCGTGTGGATCGTCGACACCTACGTGATCTTCTTCGCCTGCCTGGTGATCCCCGGCGGTGCGGCGGGGGATCGTCTGGGGCGCAAAGGGGTTCTGCTCACGGGCCTGGTGCTGTTCGCCGCGGGCGCGCTCCTGTCGGCGGTGGCGCCGGACGTCATGCTCCTGCTCGCCGGCCGCGCGGTGACCGGGATCGGCGCCGCCGCCGTGCTGCCCAACACGCTCGCCGTCCTGCTGCACGCCGTTCCCGCCGAACGCAGGGGCGCGACGATCGCGACCTGGGCGTCGATGACCGGCATCGGCGGGGTCGCCGGCAATGTCGGCGGTGGGGTGGTGCTGTCGGGCGGCTCCTGGCGCTGGCTGTTCGCCGCCGTCGTGCCGATCGCGCTGGTGCTCGCTGTGTTCGTGGGACGCGTCGCGCCGGTGTCGCCACGTCACGACCGCCGCCTCGACCCGCTCGGCGCGGTGTTGCTCGTCGCCGCGTCGGTGGCGCTGCTGCTCGGCATCGTGCAGGGGCCTGAGGCGGGCTGGGGGAGTCCGGTGGTCGTCACCGGGTTCGCCTGCTCCGCCGCGCTGTTCGTGGCGTGGGCGCTCGTCGAGCTGAGGGCCGAACACCCGCTGCTCGATCCCCGCCTGTTCCGCCTGCCGAACCTGCGCAACGCGTGCCTCGGCCTGACGGCGATCTTCTTCGGCATGTTCGCGTTGTTCTACGTCAACGCGTCGTTCCTGCAGTACGGCAAGGGTTTCAGCGTGCTGGAGACCGGGCTCGGGATCATCCCGCTGACCGTGCCGGTGATCGTCGGCGCCCGGCACGTCGGACGGCTGGCGCAACGTGTCGGTCTTCCTACTGTCCTCTTGTTCGCTTTTCTTTTTGTCGGCAGTGGTCTAGTCGGATTGTCAACAAGCGACATAACGACGTCGTACCTCGTCTACGCCGCCTGGCTCGTCGTGACGGGAGCCGGGGTGACGCTGGCACTGCCGACGCTCTCCGGGGTGATCGCGGGATCGCTGCCCCCGGCGCAGGCCGGAGTCGGCACCGGACTGCAGGCCACCACCCGGGAGTTCGGCAGCGCTCTCGGCGTCGCGGTGATCGGCACCCTCCTCAATGGACGGTTCGCGACCGCGCTCCCCGCGGACCTCCGCGGTGCGCACACCGTGGCACAGGCACTGGCCGCGGCACCTGCCCGCGGACCGGAAGTCGTCACCGCGTTCGTCGTCGCCGCAGACGGCGGACTGCGGGTGATCGGGGTGACGGTGCTCGTCCTCGGCGGGCTCGTCGTCCTCCCATCCCTCACCAAGAAGAAGGAGTCCTGAAATGCACGTCTTCATCACGGGCGCGACCGGGTGGATCGGCTCGGCCGCGGTCGACCACCTGCTCGACGCCGGGCACGAGGTCACTGGCCTCGCGCGCTCCGAAGCCTCCGCCGCCGCGCTCGCGGCGAAGGGCGCCCGCGCGCGGCGCGGAGACCTGGACGACCTCGACGGTCTCCGCGCCGGCGCCGACGGCGCCGACGCGGTCGTCCACCTCGCGAACAAGCACGACTGGGCCCACCCGGCGGAGACCAACCGGACCGAGCGCGACGCGGTGCGGGCCATCGCCGAGGCGCTCGCGGGCTCGCACCGGCCGTTCGTCCTCGCCGCGGGCCTGCACTCCCTGGCGCCCGGCAAGGTCGCCACCGAACAGGACCCGTCCCCGTTCCACGGGGTCGAGTCCGTGCGGGGCGGCAGCGAGAACCTCGCGCTGGAGTTCGTCGCGCAGGGAGTGAACACGGTCGTCGTGCGCTTCGCGCCCACCGTGCACGGCAAGGGGGACAACGGTTTCCTGGCCGGGCTCGTCGCGGTTGCCCGAGCCAAGGGGGAGTCGGCGTACCTCGGCGACGGCACCCACCGCTGGGCGGCGATCCACCGCGACGACGCCGGACGCGTCGTGCGGCTCGCCCTCGACAGGAAGGCGCCGGCACGCACGATCCTGCACGCCACGGCCGAGCCGGGCGTTCCGACGCGCGACATCGCCACGGCCATCGGACGGGCGTTCGACCTGCCCGTCGTCGCCGTTCCGCAGGAGCGGGCGGGGGAGCACTTCGGGTGGCTCAACAGGTTCTTCGGCACGGACATGGCGGCGAGCAGCGAGGCGACGCGGACGCTGCTGGGCTGGACACCGGGCGGCCCGAGCCTGGCCGACGACCTCAAGGACGGTGCGTATGCCTGAGTTCGAGGCGAACGTCACGGCGTTCATGCTGGTCAAGACCACGCCGGAGTGGTTGCGGCTGTCGGTCGGGGAGCGGGTGAAGGCGTTCGAGACCGAGGTCCTCCCGGTGGTCAAGGCGAAGGCGAAGGACGTCCGATCGCGCTTCTTCGACACTGAGTTCTACTCCGCGCGCGTGACCGACGTGTGGGTGTGGGAGGCGCGGGACCACGAGGCGTACCAGCTCCTGGTGGACGCGCTGCGCGAAACCCCGTTCTGGGACAAGTACTTCGAAGTCGTCGAGCTGCTCGTCGGCGTCGAGAACGGGTACGCCAGGAACTACGGCGTGGAGGCCGTGGCTTCCATCGAGGCGTGAGCCGGGTGGGTCCGTGCGGCCCACCCGGCTCACCGCGAAAGAGCCGTCGCCGCCGCGTTGCGGATGTGGTCGCGCCACAGCGCGCTCGCCGCGTCCGCGTCGCGCGCGGCGATGCGTGCCACCACCTCTTCGATCTCCGCGATGCTGGACTGCGGGCGGCCGCTGTGGCTCAGCGACCGCGCCCGCAGCTGGGCCAGCCTGCCGTGCAGCAAGTGTGCCTGGGAGTGCAGCACTTCGTTGCCCGCGCCCGAGTACAGCACGTCGTAGAACTTGGTCTTCGTGCTCAGCATCCGGGCCACGCGCCCGGACTCGTGCGCTGCCTTGAGTTTCGCCAGCGCGTCCCGCAGCCGGGTCACCGTCTCGTCCGACGCCCGCTCCACGAACAACCGCACGGCGAAGCATTCCAGCGCTTCCCGCACCTCGTAGATCGCCCGGGCCTCCTCGTCGCTGAGCTGCGCGACCGTGGGGCCCTTGTGCGGCGGGATGACGAGAAAGCCCTCGGCCTCCAGTTGCCGGCAAGCCTCGCGCACCGTGTTGCGCGACACGTCGAGACGCTCGCACAGCTCCCGCTCGACGAGCCGCTGTCCCGGCTTCAGCGTGCCGCTGACGATCTCGGCGCGGATGGCCTCGACCGCCTGGGTGCGGACCGGCGCGGCGGCGTGGATCACCTTCACGGCGCCAGCCTAGTGATTGCCGGATTGTAGGTCAAACAACGATCGGACCAAACTCGAGAAAGAGCAGCTCAGAAACTCGAAGTTGACCGATTGTGGGACAATCATCTAGCGTCGGCCGGGTCATCGAAGACCCAGGAAGGCAATCATGTCGCAGTCCCTGCCGGACACCCCAGTCGAGGGTGTCACCCGCTACGGCCTGTTCATCGACAACCAGCAGTCGGCCCCGATCGAGGGTGACTACCTCGACGTGGTCAACCCCGCGACCGGCCGCGTCTGGGCGCAGGTGCCCAACGCCTCGGCCAAGGACGTGGACGCGGCGGTCGAGAGCGCCCGCCGCGCGTTCGAGGAGGGTGACTGGCCCGCTCACCGGGCGGCCGACCGGGCGAAGTTCCTCATCCGCTTCGGCGAGGCCATCGCCGACAACGCCGACGAGATCGCCCAGCTGCAGGTCAACGAGAACGGCAAGCTGATCCGCGAGATGGTCGGGCAGGCCAAGCTCATGCCCGAGTACTTCAACTACTACGCGGGCCTCGCGCAGATGCCGACCGGCAGCACGAACCCCCTGCACGTCCAGCAGATGCTCAACTACACCGTGCGCGAGCCGCTCGGCGTGGTCGCGGCGATCACGCCGTGGAACTCACCGTTGCTGCTGCTGGTGTGGAAGCTGGGTCCGGCGCTCGCCGCCGGCAACACCGTGATCGCGAAGCCGTCCGAGGTCACGCCGGTCTCGGCCATCCGCTTCGCACAGCTCGCCGCCGAGGTCGGCCTGCCGCCGGGCGTGTTCAACGTCGTCACCGGGCTGGGCAGCCCCTCGGGCACCGCGCTGACCGGGCACCCGGGTGTGGACAAGATCGCGTTCACCGGTTCCACCGCCACCGGGCAGGCCATCGCCGCACAGGCGGGCCGGACGCTCAAGCGGGTTTCCCTGGAACTCGGCGGGAAATCGCCCAACATCGTGTTCGACGACGCCGATCTCACGAGCGCGGTCAACGGCCTCGTCGCCGGGATCTTCGGCGCCAGCGGCCAGACCTGCATGGCGGGGTCCCGGATCCTGGTGCAGGACACCGTTTACGACCAGGTGGTCGAGGAGCTGACGCGGCGCGCGGAGGCGATCGAGGTCGGCGACCCGCAGAACCCGGCCAGCGAGATGGGCACCGTCGCGTGCCGCCCGCAGTACGAGAAGGTGCTGTCCTACATCGAGGTCGCGAAGGCCGACGGGGCGCGGCTCGTCGCCGGTGGCACCACCGCGCAGGTCGACGGCTTCCCCGACGGCCTGTTCGTCCGCCCGACGGTGTTCGCCGACGTCACCAACGACATGCGCATCGCGCAGGAGGAGGTCTTCGGCCCGATCGCCTCGCTGATCCGCTTCTCCGACGAGGACGAGGCCGTGCGCATCGCCAACGACACCCAGTTCGGCCTCGCCGCCGGGGTGTGGACCGGTAACGTCCAGCGCGCCCACCGCGTCGCGAGCAGGCTCCGCGCGGGAACGGTGTGGATCAACAACTACCGCAAGACCTCCTACGCCACCCCGTTCGGCGGTTACAAGCAGAGCGGCCTCGGCCGCGAGAACGGCGCCGACGCGCTGCGCGAGTACACCGAGGAGAAGAGCGTCTGGGTCGACACCGGCCAGGGCGTCAAGGACCCGTTCAACCCCCGCGCCTGACACAGGAGAAGAGCATGACGACATCGGCAACGTCGCCGGACCCCGTCGTGGTGGTCGGCGCGGGCATCGCGGGCCTCTCGGCCGCCGTCTCGGCGGCCGAGCAGGGCGCTCCCGTCGTACTGGTGGACCGGGCCGGCCCGCTGGAGGCGGGTGGCAACACGAGGTGGACGTCGGCGTACCTGCGCCTGGACGACGTCTACGAGCCCAGCAAGTCCTTTGTGGACGAATTGGTCGGGTTCTCCGGTGGCCGCACCCCGTCGTGGTACGTCGAGGCGCTGGTCGAGCGCCTGCCCGAGGCGATGGAGTGGATCCAGGGCCATGGCGCGCGGTTCCGGCGTCTGCCGACCTACTTCATCAACAGCAACCGGCCCCGCCTCCAGCCGCAGGGCGGTGGGGAGGCGTTGCTGGCCGCGCTGCGGCCGGCCGCGGAGAAGCTCGGCGTCGAGTTCCGGTACCACACCACGGCGCAGCACCTGGTGACCGGCGAGGACGGCCGGGTCACCGGCGTCCGGGTCAGCGATCCGGACGGCGAGCACGTGCTGCCCGCCCGCGCGGTGATCATCGCCTCGGGCGGGTTCGAGGGCGACCCGGCGGCGTTGGGTGAGGCGCTGCCGGGGGACGTCAGCACGCTCATCCCCATCGCGCCCGGGGTCAGGTTCAACAAGGGCGAAGGCATCCGCATGGCGTTGGCGGCCGGGGCGAAGCGGGGCGGGCAGTGGGACAGCTTCCACGCCGAACCGGTCGACCCGCGCGCGGACAACCCCGAGGCGCTGGTGATGGTGTTCCCGTACGGGATACTGGTGAACAAGCTCGGAGAGCGCTTTCTCGACGAGGGGCGCGGCACCGTCGACGAGACCTACGAGAGCACGGCGCGGGCGGTGTGGGCGCAACCGGGCGGCATCGCCTACTTCATCACCGACCGCAGGTTCGAACTGGTCGGCGACCGCGAACGCGGCCTGTTGACGGGGTGCAAGCCGGTCACCACCGAGAACGTCGAAGACCTCGCGGCCGCGCTGGAGCTGCCCGTGGCACGTCTTCGCGAGACCGTGGCCGCCTACAACAAGTCCGTTGTGGACGGTGAGTTCGACTGGCGCCGTCCGGACGGCAAGCACACCGAAGGGCTCACGCCGCCGAAGAGCAACTGGGCGCTGCCCGTCGACGAGGCCCCGTTGCTGGCGTATCCGGTGGCCTGCGCGATCGTCTTCACCTTCGGCGGGCTGGAGACCGACGCACAGGCCCGCGTCGTCGACGAACAGGGCGCGCCGATCCCCGGGCTCTACGCCGCAGGCGAGTGCACCGGCATCTACCACGACAAGTATCCCGGCGGCACGTCCGTGCTGCGGGGCCTGGTGTTCGGGCGGGTGGCCGGTTCCGCGGCCGCCACCGCCTGAGCGTTCCTGGAGGACCCATGACGGCTCCCATCTCGGCGCCCGCGACGGCGCCGGCCGGGCCCGTGCCCGGCAAGTTCCGCACACTGTTCGGCGCGGGCATCGGCAACACGCTCGAGTGGTACGACTGGAGCGTTTATGCCATCTTCGCGCCCTTCTTCGCGAAGCAGTTCTTCGTCGGTGGTAACGCGACGAGCGCCCTACTGTCCACATTGGCCGTGTTCGCGGTCGGTTTCCTGATGCGCCCGCTGGGCGGGTTCTTCTTCGGCTGGCTCGCGGACCGGCGGGGGCGGCGGTTCTCGCTGACCGCCTCGATGATCATGATGGCCGCGGGCAGCCTGCTGATCGGCGTCGCGCCGACGCACACGACGATCGGCGTGGGTGCGGCGGTGATCCTGCTGCTGGCGCGGTTGCTGCAGGGGCTGGCGCACGGCGGGGAGATCGCGGCTTCGTACACCTACGTCGCCGAGATCGCGCCGCCCGCGCGCCGCGGCCTGTGGGCGACGAGCCTGTACTTCTCGGTCACGGCGGGCATCGTGCTGGCGTCGCTGATCGGCGCGGCCGGGTCGAGCCTGTTCGGCGAGCAGGCGTTGCGGGACTGGGCGTGGCGCCTGCCGTTCCTGCTCGGCGGCGTGCTCGGGCTCGTCGGGCTGTACCTGCGGCGGACGCTCCGGGAAACCGCGGCGTACCGCGAAGGCGCCAGCACCCGCAGTACCCGCGAACTGCTGCGTGCGTTGGGGCGCAACAAGAAGAGTCTCGCCCGCATCCTCGGGCTCACCGCGGGAGTAACGGTCGTCTACTACATCTGGGCGGTCGGCATCACCGGTTTCGCCATCGACAGCAAGGGCGTCGACGCGACGGCCGGTCTGTGGGCGACGGTGGCGGCGAACGTGTTCTTCATGATCACGCTGCCGCTGTGGGGCAAGCTGTCCGACCGCTTCGGCCGCAAACCGGTGTTCATCGCGTACGGGATCGCGTTCCTGGTGCTGTCGTTCCCGCTGATGGGGCTCATCGACGACTCGGCGGTCCGGCTCGGGGTGCTGATGGGCGTGGCGCTGTTCTTCCTGGGCGCGTTCGTCGGCATCATGCCCGCGTACTTCGCCGAGCTGTTCCCGACGGAGGTCCGCGCGTCCGGGGTGGGCGTCCCGTACTCGGTGATGGTGGCGCTCTTCGGCGGGACGGCGCCGTACGTGCTGACGTGGCTGCACGCGCACCAGCTGGACTGGGTGTTCTCGTGCTACCTCGTGGTGCTGGTGGCGATCGGCCTGGTGACGACGTTCCTGACGCCGGAGACGCGGGGCAAGCCGTTGACGTGAACGCGGTCAGCCTGAACCGGACGCTGCCAGCGCCTGGTTCAGGCGGCCGCAGCGGCGGATCAGGTCGTTCACGCCCTCGGGAGTCGGGTCCTCCAGCAGATCGACGTAGTCCGCCACCAGCGCCCGGTACCGCTTCGCCAGGCGGTCCTCCCGGGGAAGGGACGCGTAGCGGGCGTCGAGGTCGATGAGCTGCTGGGCCAGCACCGCGGCGCTCGCGCTGAGCTCGCTGCGCGCGTCGGCCGCCGCGGCGCGGCGTTCCTGGCGCTCGGCGGCGAGCCGTGCCGCGCGGCGGGCCGTGAAGTAGATGCCCGCCGCGCCGCCGAGCACCGCCACCACCGCGGCGCCCGCGACGAGGTACCGGGGCAGCGACGGGCTCACCGTGCGCGCCCCGTCCGGCACCAGATCGCTCTGCACCAGGCGGTCGTAGTTGACGGCCACCACCTTCAGCATGTCCAGCGGCCGGTCCGGGAACGCGTTGATCCCGTCGATGATCACCGACTCCGCGACGAACGCCTTGCCGAAGTTCTCGTCGTCCCGCCCCGGCAGCAGCGCGCAGCCGTAGGTGTCGTACTCGTCCTTCCCGGGGCTGAGCACCAGCACGACGTTGCCCTCGGCCGCGTTCGTCACGTCGTCGCACGTTTTCCGCAGGTCCGAACCCGGTTGCAGCAGGATCACGACCAGCCTGCGGTTGCCGAGGATCCGCTCGCCCGCCGTCTTGTCCACGTCGATGCCCGGCGCGACGTACAGCGACGACGCGCGGACCTCCCGCGCGACAGGGCCGTCGAAGAGCCCGCCGGACCACAACGCCCAGCCCGTGAGCACCAGGCAACCCAGCACGGCGAGCCCGAAAACGCTGGTGAAGAACCGCAACACCCTCATGCCAGCCGCCCCCGCAGGTAGTTCTCCGGACGGTAGTCGGTCCGGCCAAGGCCCGCCGCCACCTGGTCGAGCTCACCGCTCGCGTCCGCCAGCAACGTCCGGACCTGGTCGTCCGGCAGGCGGTCCCGCACCGCGTCCCGCGCCGCCTGGAGCGCGGTGATCGCGCGGGTCAGCGCCGCGTCGGTCGCCGCGCCGGTCAGGCCGGACACCTCGATCGCGAGCGCGGTCAGCCCGGCCAGCCGGACGTGCGTGGCCGCGTCGGCGAGCCGGGGCGCCTTCGTGCGGGCCGACCGCGCCGACAGGACCAGGAACACCGCCGCGCAGGCGGCGAACAACCACGGCAGCACGGGGAGCGCGACGCGCAGCGCGTCGAACGGCACGTACGGCAGCGGCCGGTCGAACAGGCCCGCGTACCGCACGGCGGCGACGTTGTTCAGGTACGCGGCCAGGACATTGCGCTGCGGGTAGGCGTAGGTGCTGAGCCGGTCCCCGAACTGGCCGTAGAAACCGGCCGCCGCGACGTCGGCGAAGTCGGCCGCCTGCGGACCGTCGTACTCGATCCACGAGCCGTACACCACGACGATCGGGCGGCCGGGGAACAGCACGGTCAGCGCGGGCCCGTACTGCGGCAACGGCTGCCCGAACGGTTGCGGCGGCAGGACCACGTACAGCGCCGGGGACGGGAACGCCGCCTGCGCCGCCCCGGCGGGGATGTCGGTGACCGTGGTGCCGGGCGCGAGGTACTTCCCGGAGCCGCGCAGGGCGCCGGTGACCTGCGCGAGCTCCGCGGCGCTCGGCGGGCGCCACCGCACCGCCTCGACCCCGTCCGGCGAAGGCCGGTTGTACTTCTTGGCGATCAGCGTGAGCAGCAGGTCCGTGACGTCGCCGGTCGCGAACTGGGCCTGCCACTCCGCGAACGTGCTGGGCACCGCCTGGCTGCCGCCGCCCGTGACCTGCGTGCCGAGCACGACGAGGTCCGCGTCGTCCACCGCCTTCACGCGGTCGCGGGCGGCCTCGTCCAGCCCGGGCGGGGCGACCAGGATGCGCAGGTCCGCTTCGCCGATCGCGTCGCGAACCCGCTGCTCGTCCCAGGACGCGACCGACCCGGGCAGCCGCACCACCGCGTTCGCGTGGACCAGTGCGGTCATCTCGTCGGTCGAGGGCACCGTCGCCCCGCTGAGCTCCCCGGCCGACCCCTCCGGAATCGGGTCCTCGGCCTTGGGTGCCTGGCCGTAGCTGACGCTGACGCTCTGCTTCTGCGCGACGAGGAACACCACGACGAATACCACCGCGGCCGCCAGACAGCCCCAGCGCACCCACTCCCACCGGCGCCTAGTCACGGGCGGCCTCCCGCCACAGGCGGTCGGCGCGGCGGGCGTACTCGGTGGCCGCCTCCGCCGCGCGGGCGCCGTCGCCGTCGGCGATCATCCGCTCCGCACGGGCGAGCAGCTGCTCGGCCTCGGCGACGTCACCGGCCGCGTCCCGGCTGACCTCGGCCATCGCGACCGCCGCCCGTGCCGTGGACCACGCCGTGCGGTCGAGCTCGGCGCGTGCCCGTCGCCGGGGCAGCAGCACCCCGGCGAACCCGGCGACTCCGAGCACCACGGCGGAAACCACCCACATCACCCACACACGCGCCCGCCTCAAGATCGACAACCCCGGGAGGAGTCGGATTCCCCTTCCGGCCCGTTACGACGGCGCGGGAGTGCGCGTGGTTCCTCAGAGCTGGGTGCCGCCACCGTCCACGGGCAGTTCGGCGCCGGTCGTGAAGGTCGCGTCGAAGGCGAGGAACAGCACCGCGTTCGTGATCTCCTCGGGCTTGCCGAAGCGCAGCATCGGGTTGTTCTCCCGCATGTGCGCCTTGGTCTGCTCGGCGACCTCCTTCGGCAGCTGCTTGTCCAGGATGCCGGTGTCGATCGGCCCGGGGCTGACCGCGTTGACGCGGATGCCCCGCGGCAGTAGCTCGCGGGCGAGGCTGCGCGCCATGGAACGCAGCGCGGCCTTGCTCGCCGCGTACGCGCTCACGCCCGGGTAGCCCAGCACGTTCACGACCGAGGTGGTCAGCACCACCCCGCTGCCCTCGTTCAGCAGCGGGGCGAGCTTCTGCACGGTGAAGTACGGACCCTTCGCGTTGATCGTGAGCAGCCGGTCGTACTCCTCCTCGGTCGTCCCTTCGAAGGGGGCGAACCCGCTGACACCCGCGTTCACGAACAGCGCGTCGACGGTGCCGAACTCGGTCTTCACCCGGTCCGCGAGCTCGTCGATGTCCGACAGCGACGCCGCGTCGCTGCGGACCGCGATCGCGTTGTCCCCGAGTCGTGCCCGTGCGGCGTCGAGGGTCTCCTGGGTACGCCCGGTGATCAGCACCCGGGCGCCACCGGCCACGAGCCGTTCCGCCGTGGTGAGGCCGAACCCGCTGCTGCCGCCGGTGATGACGACATTCCTACCGTCGTACTTGCCCATTGTTGACAATCCTTTCGTCGTACTTGACTACTTCCAGTCAAGTTCGACGGCGCCAAGGCGTCCAAGACCTGTTCCGCACCTCGTCATACCGCCCGTGCATGACGCGTAATCTGGGGACATGCCCGACTTCGATCTCCGGCTGGTGCGGTACTTCACGGTTGTCGCGGAGCACCTGAACTTCGGGCGGGCCGCCGCGGCGCTGCACCTCGCGCAGCCGTCGCTGAGCAGGCAGATCCAGCGGCTGGAGCACCAGCTGGGCGTCCGGCTGTTCGACCGCACCCCGCAGGGCAGCCGGCTCACCGAGGCGGGGGAAGCGTTCCTGCCGCAGGCGCGGGCATTGCTGGCCGCGGCCGACCAGGCCGCGTCGGTCGCCCGCGCGTCCGCCCCGGCGCGCTCCATCACGGTGGGTTACACCGATGCGCTGGTGATCACGCCCGCCGTCCGCGAGCTGCGCCGCCGTCACCCGGACGCGCAGGTCCACACCCGGCACCTGGACTGGACCACTGCGCCCGCGGCGCTGCTGGAGCGCCGGGTGGACGCGCTCGTCGCGAGGGCGCCGCTGGCGACGCCGTCGGACAAGCTGCGGGAGACCGTGTTGTACGAGGAGCCGCGGGTGCTGGTGGTGCCCGTGTTCCACCGCCTGGCGGGCAGGGCGTCGGTCACGCCGGAGGACCTCGCCGACGAGAAGCACGTGCCGTGTCCCAACGCGACCAGCGAGTGGGAGGCGTTCGCGCACCTGGAACCCCGCCCGGACGGCCGCCCGGTGCGGGTCACGTCCGTCCAGATCGACGGCCTGGAAGAGAAGCTCGAAGCGGTCGCGGAAGGCCAGGCGATCGTGCTCCTGCCGGCGGGCGACCGCCGCCTCTTCCTCCGCGACGACCTGGTCACGGTGCCGGTCGAGGGAATCGATCCGTCCCGCGTGGTGGTCGCCACCCGGGAGGGTGAGCGCAACGACCTGGTGGCGGAGTTCCGCCGGGTGGCGCGGGAGTCGCTGGGCGCTCCGCGGCTGGTCGGCGCAGTCGGCGTGCCCGCCTCGGCCTAGCTCTGCTCTATCCTGCGGACATGGCCGAAGAACACCGCACCGAGGGTGGGGATCCGGTCTGCTGGCTGGCCCGCGTCTGTCCCGAATGCGGCCTCTTCGCCGAGGACGACGAGGCCGTCACCTGCGCGCGCTGCGGCGCCCGGCTGCGCGACGACGAATAGCTCAGCGGCGCGGGCACAGCTCGATCGTGTCGGTGACCGTCAGTGGCGCGGTGCAGTCGAAGGTCGCTGTCAGGCGGGTTCGCACCGCTGGTTCCAGTTTCGCCGGGTCGAGCCACCCGTGGTCCAGGACCAGCCAGGACGCCCGCGTGTTCTCGACGCAGCCGACGTTGTCACGGTAGCTGTCCAGCTCGCGGACGTACGGCAGGAACGTCGAGCGCTGGAGCCAGACCGGCGACGCGTACCGGCAGTCGGTCGGGTTGCCGAGCAGGTAGTCCACATCGCCGAACGTCAGGTACAGCACCGGCGTCTCGGGCCCGATCTCCGTGCGCGCCTGCAGGAACCGCGTGCGCAGGTCCGCCGTCTTCCCGAACAGCGACGTGTTCGTCTCCGCCGCGTGCGCCATGTTCACGCTGTACGCGGCGTGCGGCAGGTTCGCCGCCCCGAAGGCCAGTGTCATGGCGATCGCCGCCCACGGCACCCAGTTCCGCGGCACGCGCAGCCGGTTCGCGAACACGCCCAGCGCCGCGATCACCAGGAAGACCACCGTGATCGCGGCGAAGTGCTCGCTGCGCCACGCCGCCGGGTGGTAGAGCACGAAGGCCGACGCCAGCCCGCCGACCGCCGCCGGGACGAGTGCGGCCACCGAACGGGTCGCCGCGACCACTCCCGCGGCGAAGACGGGCAGCGCCGCCCACTGGTACAGGTAGCCCTCGCCCTGCACCAGCGCCCCCGCCGCGATCAGCACGACACCGGCCAGAACGAGCACCGGCCGCCAAACCGCGCCCGCGGGCACCGGGCCGTCAGGGCCTGCGGGCACCGGGCGGCCCGCAGCGGGCACCGGGCGCCGCACCGCGGCCGCGGGCAGCGCGAGCACGATCGGCGAGACGACGAGCAGGTTCGCGGCCGACTCGCCGAACGTCCGCCAGTCCAGGTCCAGCCCCGCCCGGGGCAGCGAGTACGGGAACAGCCCCGCCATGTCCTGCGTCCACTGCCACTCCGTCGGCAGGAACAGCCAGGTCACCAGGACCCAAAGCCCGCCGAACCCGGCCGACCACCCCACGGCCGACCACCCCTTGACCACCAAGCAGGCCGCCACGATCGCGATCACCGCGTACGGCAGGGTTGACAACTTCGTCGCGACGCACAGCACCGCGAACAGCCCGGCCAGCGGCGCCGCGAAACGACTGGGCAGCAACGCGGCCCCGAACGCGGCGGTCGCCCACAACGCACCCGTCCAGTCCGGTTCGAGGAAGGTCCAGTTCGGAGCGAGCGCCAGCGCGATGCCCAGCGCCAGCGCGATGAACCCCGCGCCCCGCACCTCCCGCCGGTGCAGCCCGAACCACACCAGCGCGGTGACGGCCGCGACCAGGACGAGCACCTCGGCCCGGACCACGGCCTCCGCGAACGTGCCCGTCCGGTCGGTGAACAGGCGCGTCGGCAGGTCCAGCAGCGCGACGAACACCCGGTAGGCGAGCGGGCGGTGGATGAACGCGCCGTACACGCCCTCGGGTGCGACGCGCAGCCCGCCGAAGGCATAGCGCACGTCGAAGTTCAGCCCGATCCACAGCGACGTCGCCGCGGCGGCGAGGACGGGAACGAGGGCCCAGGGCCACGGACGGCGGTGCTCCAGCGCGACGGTCACGCGAAAGTATGGCGCGCAGCGCACCCCGGACGCGCGGCGGGACGTGTCGAGCCGGGACGGAGGGGGTAGCCGGGTCGTGTCCGGTCAGACGACAGGGGAGCGACGATGGTGGAGACGCACGAGGTCGTGATCGTGGGCGCGGGGTTCGCGGGGGTGAGCGCCGCGAAGGAACTCGCCTCGCACGGCGTGGACGTGCTGCTGGTCGACAAGAACAACTACCACCAGTTCCAGCCGCTGATCTACCAGGTCGCCACCGCCCAGATCGCCAACCGCGACGTCGCGCGGCCGCTGCGCGCGATCTTCCGCCGCGACCGCAGCGTCAAGGTCACCACCGCCGAGGTGACGAAGATCGATGCCGGCACCCGCACCGTCACCACCTCCGACGGGCTGGAGTTCCGCGGCCGCATCCTGGTGATCGCCACCGGTGCGGAGGTCAACTTCTTCGGCATCCCGGGCGCGGACGAGCACGCCTTCCCGCTGTACTCGCTCGACGACGCGGCGCGACTGCGCTCGCGGCTCCTCGGCGCGCTCGACGCCGCCGACCGCGATCGCCGCTATGTGGAGAAGGGCGCGCTCAACGTGGTGATCGTCGGTGGCGGGGCCACCGGTGTCGAGACGGCGGGCGCGGTGGCCGAGAGCATGCGGGAGGTCGTGCCCGCGTACCTGTCGAAGGAGGTGGCGGCCTCGGGCAAGGTGTACCTGGTCGACATGCTGCCGGACATCCTGATGCCGTTCAGCGAGAAGTCCCGCAAGTACGCGGCCGAGCGGCTGCGGGCGGCGGGGGTCGAGCTGAAGCTGGGCGTGAGCGTCACCGAGGTGCGCAAGGACGGCGTGCTGCTGAAGGACGGCACGTTCATCCCGTCGCGGACCGTGGTGTGGGCCGGTGGCCTGAAGGCCCGCGGGCTGCTCGGCGACTCGGGGCTGCCACAGGGCAAGGGCGGCCGCATCGACGTGGGCCCGGAGCTGACGGTGCCCGGTTTCGAGGGCGTGTACGCGCTGGGCGACTCGGCCAACATCACCGACGCGAAGGGCCAGAAGCTGCCGCAGCTCGGGTCGGTGGCGCAGCAGTCGGGGAAGTGGGTGGCGCGGAACATCCTCGCGGACCTGCGTGGCGGGCGGCGCGAGCCGTTCGTCTACCGGGACAAGGGCATCATGGCGATGATCGGCCGCGGCGCGGCGATCGCGGAGCTGGGCAGCAAGCACCAGCACTTCGCGGGGCCGCTGGCGTTCCTGGCCTGGCTGGGCGTGCACGTGGCGCTGATGTCGGGCGTCCGGGAGCGGATCGGCGCCGTCGTGAGCTGGTTCTGGGACTACGGAACCCGGCGGCGGCCGCAGATCGTCGTCGACCGTCCGGACGCGTACCGGATCGACTGGAGCGAGCCGGAGCAGGGCGGGAAACAGGAGCAGAAGAAGCAGCAGCGGGCGCGGGCCTCGGCCTGATAATCGTCACACCCGGTGCGGACAGCGAAATCTCTGTTTAACCTGAGTTCATGGGCAGTTCGACGGCGGAACAGCTGCGCGAGTCGTTCGTCGACGAGCAGATCGCACGGCTGGAGGAGCGGCTGCGGCGCGAGCAGGACGTGCCGCCGCAGCTCCTGCACGGCTGGGTGGAGGACGCGCGCGGGCGCTTCGCCGGCGCCAGTGTGACGTCCTTCCTGCCGATCCTCGTCGAGCGGCTGGTCCGGGCGCGGCTCAAGGCCGGTGCCGTCGCCGACGCCGCGGCGTGGGCCAAGCGCTTGCTCGAAAACGAGCTGCCGCGCCGCTGGCAGCACAGCCAGGGCGTCGCCGGTCGCGCGGCGGAGATCGCCCGGCTGCTGCCGCGGGACGAGGGCCAGGTGCTTGTGGTGTCGGCGTGGCTGCACGACATCGGGTATGCCGCCGAGGTCGCGGACACCGGCTTCCACCAGCTCGACGGGGCCCGCTACCTCGCGCGCCACGGCGTGCCGCGGCGGGTCTGCGCGCTGGTCGCGCACCACGCGGGAGCGGCGGCCGTCGCCGAGCTGAACGGGCTTTCCGGTGAGCTGGCCGAGTTCGAGGACGAGCGCGGCGTGGTGCGGGACGCGCTGTGGTACTGCGACATGACCACCAGCCCGGACGGCGCGCACATGTCGTTCGACGAGCGCATGGCCGAGTTGCGGGCCCGGCGCGGGCCGGACGATCCGGTGGTGCGGGCGCTGGACCGCAACGGCGACGAGCGGGCCGCCGCCGTGCGGCGCACCGAGGAGTTCCTCCGCCGGCACGGCCGCTGAGCCGAAAACGCCTCCCTTGGGCGGGGGAGGCGGCGCTCCTAACGTGACGGTGTCGCCGCGTGAAGGGGACCGCCATGGCCAGCTACGCCGAGCTCGTCGCCCACAGCCGCTCCCTGCTCTTCGTGCCCGGGCACCGTCCCGACCGGTTCGCGAAGGCCGCCGGCAGCGGGGCGGACGTCGTCGTGCTGGACATCGAGGACGCCGTGGGGCCGGAGTCGAAACCGGCCGCGCGCGAGCACATCGACGCCTGGCTCGCCGGTGGCGGGCGCGGGGTCGTGCGGGTGAACGCGGCCGGCACCCCGTGGTACGACGAGGATCTCGCGATGCTCGCCGAGCACCCGGACGTCGTGATCATGCTGCCCAAGGTGACCGCGCCGCACCAGATCGCCGAGGCGCTGTCCCGGCTGGCGTCCGACGCGCGGGTGCTGCCGTTGGTCGAGACCGCGGCCGGGGTGCTCGCGGTCGACTCGTTGCTCGCCGTGCCCGGCGTGTTGCGCGCGGTGTTCGGAAACGCCGACCTGGGCACGGAAATCGGCGTGGCGCCCGAGGAACGGACTGCGTTCGCGTACCCGCGCTCACGCATGGTGATGGCGTCCGCGGCGCTGCGGCTGCCGCCGCCCATCGACGGGGTGACCATCCGGTTGCGCAGTGTCGAAGCCATCACCGACGACGCGCGGCACGCGTTGTCGATGGGGTTCAGCGGCAAGCTCTGCCTGCACCCGTCGCAAGTGCCCGTGGTGAACCAGATCTTCTCGCCGAGCGAGTACGAGCTGGAGTGGGCGCGCGAGGTGCTGGACGCCGCCGCCGACGGGTCGATCCAGCAGCTGCGTGGCCAGGTGGTGGGCAAGCCGATGCTCGAACGGGCCCGCCGCCTGCTGAAGTTCGCCTCCTGACCGCGTTTTCCCTGGCAGAAGGGAGTTCCACGCGTGCACCACAAGCGTCCGCTGGACCGGATCGAGGTGAAGTGGCTCCATGAACAGGCCGCGCAGGTCTACACCTACCGGGGCGTGCTCGACGAAAAGCTGCTCGCGCGGGCGTACGAGTCGCTGTGCGTGCGGCATCCGGTGCTGAACGCGCGGATCAGCCACGACGGTGACGGCTACTACCTCGAAGCGCGGGACGACGACCTGCCGAAGGTGCACGCACGCCGCGGCGACCTGGCCCGGCTGCGTGAGGAGATCGGGGAGCTGCCGGACCCGGCCGACGGGGTCGCGCGGCTGAACCTGGTCACCGACGCGACCGGCGGGGCGATCGTGCTGCAGACCTACCTGTTCGTCGTGGACGGGCAGAGCTGGCTGGCGTTGTTCGCCGAGCTGTGGTCGCGCTACACGCGACTGGTCACCACGGGCGCGCTTCCCACGGAGGAAACCGGCGCGCTGCCCGTACCACCGTCCACTGTGCTCGAACGGCTCGGCATTCCCTGTGACTACCGGCCCTCGCCGTCCGTGGTGAAGCCGATCCACCAGATCGACCGGATACTCGATCCGGATGTGGTGACGGGCCTGCGGACGGTCGCGCACCGCGCGGGCACCACCGTGCACGGCCTGCTGTGCGGCGCCATGTTGCTGGTCCACCGGCGCCTGGATCCGCTGCCCGGCGAGTGGCCGATGCTGTGCATGTCGGCCGTGAACCTGCGGCACCGGCTCACCGCCCCGGTCGGCAAGCTCGAAACCACGCGGCTGGTCGGCTGGCACCGGACCGATCTCACCGTGCGCGGCGACGAGGATCCGGTGCCGCTGGGCCGTCAGGTCCGTGACCAGCTCACGAAGGCGATCGAGGCCCACGAGGTGCCGTTGATGCGGCCGCCGATGGACCCGCCCGAGCCCCTCGACCCGCGGCTGTCGTCGGTGGTCACCACGAACATGGCCGTGATCCCGGAGATGGAGTTCCCGCCGGACCTGGAGGTGACCGGCACGAGCCGCCTCTACCCGTGTACCGCGCTGGACACCCCGTGGCACGGCTTCTACACGTTCCAGGGCCGGATGACGATCATGTCGGCCTACCCCACCGAGGTGTTCTCCGTGGCGGAGGGCGAAGGAATCACCCGGCGGATCACCGAAGTGCTCGCCGACATCGCCGCGACGGCCTGAGCGGGAGGAAGTGCGAACGTGTGCGGAATCGCCGGCTGGGTCTCGTTCGCCCGTGACCTTCGCCCGGAGCGGGACATCGTCGAGGCGATGAGCGGCACCATGGCCTGCCGCGGGCCGGACGACGACGGGATCTGGCTCGGCGAGCGGGCCGCGCTGGGGCACCGGCGCCTGTCGATCATCGACCTGGCCGGCGGACGGCAGCCGATGGCCGTGCAGACCCCGGACGGCGCGGTCGTGATCGTCTACATCGGAGAGACGTACAACTTCCGCGAGCTGCGCGAACAACTGGTGGGCCGGGGACACCGGTTCACCACGAGCAGCGACACCGAGGTGGTGCTGCGCGGCTATCTGGAGTGGGGCCCGGACGTGGTGACGCGCCTCAACGGCATGTACGGGTTCGCGATCTGGGACGAGCGCACCGCGACGCTGCTGCTGACGCGGGATCGCATGGGGATAAAGCCGTTCTACTACTACCCGACGTCGGACGGGGTGCTGTTCGGTTCGGAGCCGAAGGCGATACTGGCCAACCCGCTCGCCGAGCGCGTGGTGGACGCGGCGGGCCTGCGGGACCTGATCACCTTCGCCCGCGTGCCGGGATGGGCGCTGTGGCGCGGAATGCGCGAGGTCGAACCCGGCACACTGGTCCTCGTCGACGCCGACGGCATCCGCACGCGCACCTACTGGCGGCTCGAAGCCCGCGAGCACGAGCACGACCGGCAGGAGACCATCGCGCACGTGCGGGACCTGCTGACCGACATCGTGGAGCGGCAGCTGGTCGCGGACGTGCCGCGGTGCGTGCTGCTGTCCGGCGGCCTGGACTCCAGCGCGATCACCGGGCTGGCCGCGAAAACCCTTGCGCGGGAAGGGGAACGGCCGCGCACCTTTTCGGTCAACTACCTCGGGCACGAGGAGCGGTTCCGCCCCGACCCGTTGCGGGACACCGTGGACGCACCCTACATCCGGGACGTCGTCGACCTGCTGCACCCGCGGCACGAGGAGATCCTGCTCGACACGAGGGACCTCGCCGATCCGGAGCTGCGCCGGAGGGTGATCACCGCGCGGGACATGCCGGGGCTGCTCGGCGACCTCGACCCCTCGCTGTACTTGCTGTCGAAGGCGATCAAGGAGACCTCCACCGTCGCGTTGTCCGGGGAGTCCGCGGACGAGGTGTTCGGCGGTTACCGCTGGTACCACGAGGACGCACCGCGCTGGGCGGAGGAGTTTTCGTGGCGCGCGTTCCCCGGATCGCTGACCGCGGACCGGCACGAGGTGCTGCGGCCGGACGTGCTGGACGCGCTCGAACTGCCCGAGTACGTCGCCGACCAGTACGCGACGGCGGTCGCGGGCGTCGGGCACCTGCCCGGGGAGGAGGGCTTGCGGCGGCGGATGCGCACGGTGCTGCACCTCAACCTGACGCGGTACCTGCGGATGGTGCTCGACCGCAAGGACCGCATGTCGATGGCCGCCGGGCTGGAGGTGCGGGTGCCGTTCTGCGACCATCGGCTCGTCGAATATGTCTACAATGTTCCTTGGGGATTGCAGACATTCGACGGACAGGAAAAGAGCCTGTTGCGACACGCGACAAAGCACGTGTTGCCCGAGTCGGTGGCCAACCGGAAGAAGAATCCGTATCCGTCCACACAGGACCCTCAGTACGCGGCGGCGTTGCAGCAGCAGGCGAAGGAGCTGCTCGCCGAGCCGGGGCTACCCGTGTTCGACCTCGTCGACGCGGGCTGGGTGACCGCCGCCGCCGAGTACGACCCGGAGACCGTGCCGCGGCGCACCCGGGCGGGGCTCGACCAGGTCCTCGACCTGCACCACTGGCTCGACCTCTACCGCCCCGAGGTCCGGCTGGACGGCTGAGGCAGGAGGTCCGCCTCGCCCTCGGGATCGAGGACCCACGGCACGGCCTCGGCCGCCGCCTCGAACGCGAACCCGGCGCGGTACACCGTCCGCTCGTCGAACCGGCGCCCGGCGATCTGCAGCCCGGCGGGCAGTCCGGAGTCGCCCGGCCCGGCGGGCACGGTCAGGGCGGGGTGGCCGCTGAGGTTGAACGGGCTCGTGTTGTACGCGACGTCGGCGGCAGGTTCCTGGGCCAGCAGCACCGGACCGGCCGGAGTGGTCGGCGTGATCAGCAGGTCGACGTCCGCGAGCGTCCGGTCGAGCTGGCGGCGCAGGTCGAGCCGCAGGTTGCGGGCGTGCGCGAGGTGCACCCCGCGGTTGGTTTCCCGCACGTGTTCCAGCGCGAGCAGGCGTGCCCGTAGCACGAACGGCAGTTGCCCCATGCCATCGCCGTAGTGCACACCCGCCGTGGCCACGGCGTTGACGTCGACGCGGGCGAGGTCGCCGGGAGTGTGCCCGCCGGTGGCGGCCGTCGCGGCGAACGAGAACGTGGTCAGCACCCGCACGACCACCGACGCGGCGGGCCACAACGGCACCGAGACGGGCACGAGCTTCGCGCCCGCTCCCGCGAGCACCTGCCGTGCGCGCTCGAACGCCTCCAGCATGTCGGGCGTGCAGTGCGCCAGTGCTTCCTCGACCACGCCGAT
This sequence comes from Amycolatopsis bartoniae, assembly GCF_014191255.1. Taxonomy (GTDB): domain Bacteria; phylum Actinomycetota; class Actinomycetes; order Mycobacteriales; family Pseudonocardiaceae; genus Amycolatopsis_E; species Amycolatopsis_E bartoniae. The sequence goes on along the minus strand of NZ_JACHWH010000008.1, from coordinate 10,533 downwards.
GCGCAGCCCCTCGATGCCTTCGCCGGCCGCGTCGGGGTAGTGCTCGGGGGTGCGGTCGGGATCGGTGGCCGGGTCGCGCCAGTCGCCGCCCGCGATGACCTGGAGCAGCAGGGCGTTGTCGGCGACGGTGGTCGTCATGGGGCCGATGTGGTCGAGGCTGTGTTCCAGGTGCGTGAGCCCGTGGGCGGGCACGAGGCCGAAGGTCGGCTTCATCCCGACGATTCCGCACCACGCGGCGGGCACGCGGATGCTGCCGCCCTGGTCGGCGCCGAGCGCGAGGTCGACGAGCCCGCCCGCGACGGCGGCGGCCGAGCCGGACGACGAGCCGCCGGCGGAAAACCGCGTGTCGTGGGGGTTTCTCACGGTACCGAGGCCCATCGACAGATCCGCGAGGCTCGTCTTGGCGACGAGGTGCGCGCCCGCCGCGAGCGCGCGCTCCACCACGACGGCGTCCTCCAGCGGCACCGGGCACGGGAGCCGGTCGCTGCCGTCGGTCACCGGAACTCCGGCGACGGCGATGGAGTCCTTGACCCCCAACGTCATTCCGGAGAGCGGACCACCGGGGTCGCCCGCGACCTCGCACCAGCGTGCGATCGCTCCGAACGGGTCCGATGTGGACCGTTCGCCGGGCGACCGGGCGGGGTGGCGCAGGGCGGTCGTGGTCCGCGGGAACTCGCCGAGCCGGTCGAACAGCGCGAGGTGGGCCGTCACGGCCTCCCGGTAGGCGGCCACCTCGTCACAGGCAACCCGCACCCGCAGGCGGTTCGCGTACCGGACCACCTCGTCCGGCCCGGGTGGGCGCATGTCGCTCCTCTCAGGCGTAGCAGGCGATTCCGCCGTCGTTGCGGGGGTCTGCGGCGCCGGTCGGCCTGCCGTCTTCGAGGGCGATCAGCTGGACCCGGCCGAAGGACGCGAGGTAGTTCGCCGGTTTCTGCACGATCGGCATGCCGCGGTCGCGCAGCGCGGTGATCGTGCGCTGCGAGAACCGGCCCTCGGCGAACACCGGCCTGCCCTCGGAGTGCAGCCGGGGCGCGGACACGGCCTCCGCCGGCGACATGCCGAAGTCGAGAACGTTGCTCAGCGCCTGCGTGACCGCGCTGGGAATCGAGTAACCGCCGGGAGAACCGGCCACCAGCACCGGCTTGCCGTCGCGGAACACGATCGTCGGTGCGGCCGCGTTCGCCCGGGAACGCCCTGGTACCAACGAGTTCACGCGGCCCGGCTCGGGGTCCATCAGGCACGCGCAGCCGTTCCAGGTGAACCCCGTACCGGGAATGACCACTCCGGACGGAATGGTCAGCGTGTGGGTCAGCGAGACGCAGTTGCCCTCGGCGTCGGTGACCGACAGGTGCGTGGTGCCGCCGGGCTCGTGCAACACGTCGAGGTCCGGCAGCTCGCGGCGGTTCAGGTGCCCGGCGATCTCGTCGGTGTACTCGTCGGACAGCAGCCAGTCCACCGGCACGTCCTGGTGCCGCGGGTCGGCGAGGTGGCGGAAGCGGATCACCCCGGCCCACGCCAGCGCACCACCGACCAGGAACGCGTGCTCGGGCCCGTTGTGCTCCAGCCGTCCCAGCTCGAACCGCTCCAGCACCTTGAGGATGTGCAGGACGAGCAGCCCGCCGTTGGGCAGCGCGGCGGATTCCAGCCCGTGGCCGCGGTAGGAACCGGCGAGCGGGCGCCCGACGTCCACCTGGTAGTCCTTGAGGTCGCCCGCGGTGACGAAGGCGCCGTTACGTCCGAAGTCCTCCGCGATCACCTCCGCCAGCTCGCCGGTGTAGAAGTCCTCGGCGCCGCGTTCGGCCAGCTGCCGCAGGGTTTTCGCGTGGTCGGGATTGCGGAACGGCTCGCCCGCCTGCTTGAGTTTCCCGTCCGGACCGGTCCACAACTGTTTCGCCGGCGGCGACCAGCAGTAGTGGTCCTCGACGGAAGGCATCCCGGGAAAGACGAAACTGCGCGAGACGCTCGCGACCTGTTCGCTGATCGGGAAACCTTCCTCGCTCGCGACGGCGCTCGGCTCGATCAGTTCCGCCCACGGCAGCGAACCGTGCGCGCGGTGCAGCTCGCCGAGCCCGGCGACCGTGCCGGGCGTCATGATCGCCCCGTAGCCCACGAGGTTCGGATGGCCTTCGACGAGCGCGACGTGCCACATGTCGGTGTAGCCGGTGATGTCGTTCGCCCACAGATCGGGCCGCATCAGCGAACCGACCCGCGCGGGAAAGCCGAAGTGTTCGCTGGCACCGGTTTTCGCGGAGAACGTCGTCGCGAGGCCCCAGCCGCCGAGGCCGCACATGAAGGGGCTGAACACGGTCTGGGCGAACGCCGTGGCCACCGCCGCGTCGAAGGCGTTGCCGCCGCGGCGCAGCACGTCCGCCCCGATCTCGGCGGCCCGCGGCTCCGGGGAGACGACGACACCGCTCGCGATCCGGTCCATTCCAGCTCCTCGCTCGTGCGTTAAGGGGTGGCAGGACGACGTCGATGAACACTAAGTGCCTTTTCGGAACGAGTCAATACGACTGTTTCACCTGCTGGAACATATCGGCGCGGGGTGCTATCGTCCCCGAAACACCTCACTAACTCCCGTCGGCACGGCCCTTTTTCCCGCGTGTTCTCCTGCGAAAGGACTCGAGCGGTGAGTGTGTTGGATCCCCAGCATGAAGCGGGCACGTCGGCCGCGCTCGCGGCCCGCTTCGAGCGGCTGCCGTTCACCGGATACCGGAAACGGCTCGCCGCCATCCTGGCCACCTGCTTCATGATCGACGGCGTCGACCTGAACATGCTGTCGTTCCTGCTCGCGCCGATCAGCGCCGACCTCGGGCTGAGCAAGGGCGCCGCGGCCTGGGCGGCGAGCGCGAGCTTCATCGGGATGGGCGTGGGGGCCACGTGCGCCGGGCTGATCGCCGACCGGTTCGGCCGCAGGCTCGTGCTGGTCAACAGCATGTTGTTGTGGGGCACGGCGAGCCTGCTCACGGCGTTCGCCTGGGACCTGCAGTCGTTCCTCGTGTTCCGCATCGTCACCGGCATCGGCCTCGGCGCCGAGCTGCCCGTCGCGTTCGCGCTGCTCGCGGAGTTCATGCCGGCCGGACGGCGGGCACGGCTCACGGGCTGGGTGCAGGTCGCCGGCGCGGCGGGACTGGTGGCGTTCAACGCCCTTTCGCTGCTCGTCGTGGCCGTGGGGGGCACGGTCTTCGGCTGGCGTGCGATGTTCGTCGTGATGTTCTTCACCGCACTGTTCGCCCTCATCGCGCGGCGGCGGGTGCCGGAGTCGCCGCGGTGGTACGCGGCACACGGCCGTCCGGGTGAGGCGGACGCGGTGCTGAGCGAGATCGAGCGCCGGACCGAGCAGGAGTACGGGAAACCGTTGCCGGAACCGGTTTCGGTGGCCCCGGCGCCGGATCGCGAGCCGTCCCGCAACGTGCTGCGCGAGCTGTTCGCCCCCGGCTACGCGGGCCGGACGCTGCTGGCGTGGGCGATGTGGCTCGTGATCATGCTGGCCTTCTACGGCATCACGACGTGGGTCGGGAAACTGCTGGTGGACCGGGGGATGAGCGTGTCCAAGTCGATCCTCGTCGGACTGCTGATCTCGGCGGCGGGCCTGCCCGCGGCCTGGCTCACCGGCTGGCTGATGGATCGCGTCGGCCGCAAGGCGGTGCTCAGCGGCGCGCTCGTGCTCGTCGCGGCCGGTGCCTTCGCCTACGGTCACGCGGCCACGTTCACGCTGGTGGTCGTCGCGGGCGCGGTGATGCAGTTCGCGCTGACCGGCGTGGCGACCTCGCTGTACGCCTACACGCCCGAGCTGTTCCCGACCCGCACGCGCGGCACCGGGATGGGCACGGCGTCCACGGCGGGCCGGATCTCCGCCATCACCGGGCCGCTGCTGGTGCCCGTTGTGCTGGTCGCGTGGGGGTACACGGGCACGTTCCTCGCGTTCGCGTGCTGCTTCGCGGTCGGCGCGTTGCTGGTGCTGGCTTTCGGCCCGGAGAGCCGGGGCCGGGTGCTGGAGGAGGTTTCCGCTTGAGGCGGTGGAAAGAACTCCGCCTCGCGGGCGCGCTTCCGGCTCCTACCCTGGCATCGAGAGGTGAATCAGCGTGAAGCTCGACGGCATCGAAATCGTCCGCGCCTCGATCTCCCTGCGCGACCCGATCCGGACGTCGTTCGGCAGCCTGGCCCGGCGGGACCTGGTGCTGGTGCGCGCGGTGACCCCGGACGCCGACGGCTGGGGCGAATGCGTCGCGCCCACGGATCCGTTGTATTCCTCGGAATACGCGGACGCGGCGGCGACGGTGCTCGAACGGTTCCTGGCGCCCAGGTTGCTGGAGCGCGGGGAGGTCACGGCGGAGACGGTGGCCGAGGTGCTGCACCCGATCCGCGGGCACCGGATGGCGAAGGCCGCGATCGAGGCCGCCGTCCTGGACGCGCAGCTGCGCAGCTGGGGCGTGTCGTTCGCCGACTACCTCGGCGCCACGCGCGACCGCGTGCCCGCGGGGGTGTCCATCGGCATCCGGCAGTCCGTGGGGGAGCTCGTCGACGTGGTGGCCGGGTTCCTCAACGAGGGCTACCGGCGGATCAAGATCAAGATCGCACCGGGCTGGGACGTGGAGCCGGTGCGGGCGCTGCGCGCCGAGTTCGGCGACGACCTGCCGTTGCAGGTGGACGCCAACTGCGCCTACACGCTCGCCGACGCCGAGCACCTCGCGCGGCTCGACGAGTTCGGGTTGCAGCTGCTCGAACAGCCGCTCGGCGAGGAGCAGATGCGTCAGCACGCCGAGCTGGCCCGTCTCGTCCGCACCCCGATCGCCCTCGACGAGACGATCCTTTCCGCCGAGTCTGCGGCGGATGCTGTCGGATTGAAGGCATGTCGGATTGTCAACATCAAGCCGGGCAGAGTCGGCGGTTATCTGGAAGGCCGACGAATCCACGACCTGTGCCGGGCGAACGGGATCGCGGTGTGGTGCGGCGGCATGGCGGAGACCGGGCTCGGGCGGGCGGGGAACGTCGCGCTCGCGGCGTTGCCCGGGTTCATGCCCGGAGACAACTCGGCGTCCGACCGGTACTTCGAGCAGGACCTCACCGAACCGTTCCTGCTGGAGGACGGGCACCTGAAAGTGCCGACGGGGCCCGGTTTCGGTGTCGCCCCCCGGCGGGAGGTGCTCAAGCGGATCATCGACACCACCGCGTGGATAGCGGCGTAATTCGGGGGGTGGCAAGGGCTTTCCCGCCCGCGTTACGTTCGAGCCGTGCGCGTGCTGGCCTTCTGCTGCCTCAGCCAGCTGATGATCGCGCTCGACGTGTCGGTGGTGAACATCGCGCTTCCGGCGATCGGGGCGGACCTGGCGTTCTCGGCGACCGGGCTGCAGTGGGTGCTCAACGCGTACACGATCGTCCTCGCCGGGTTCCTCTTGCTCGGCGGCCGGGCGGTGGACGTGTGGCCGGCGCGGACGGTGCTGACGGTGGGGTTCGCGGTGTTCGCGGGTTCGTCGTTGCTGGCCGGGCTGGCTCCGGACGCGGGCACGCTCGTGGCGGCCCGGGCACTGCAGGGGCTCGGGGACGCGATCGTGGCGCCGGCGACGCTGGCCGTGCTGACGTCGGCCTTTTCCGGCCCGCGTGAGCGCGCCCGGGCGCTGGGGGCGTGGGCGGCGGCCAGTAGCTGCGGGGCCGCGCTCGGCCTCGTGACCGGTGGGCTGCTGACCCAGTTCGCCGGGTGGCAGTGGGTGTTCCTGGTGAACGTTCCCGCGGGGCTGCTGGCGCTCGTCGCGGCGCGGCGGGTCCTGCCCGGCGAGGCGCGCCGCGTCCGGGCGCTCGACGTCCCCGGCGCGGTGACGGCGTCGGCCGGGTTGATGGCGCTCGTGTACGGGACGGTGCACCACGATTTCCGGGTGCTGGGCGTGGGATCCGTGCTGCTGCTGGGTTTCGTGCTCGTCGAACACCGCTCGGCGGCGCCCGTCCTGCCGCTGCGGGTGTTCCGCGACGGGCGGCTCGTGCTGGCCAACCTCGTGGTGCTGCTGCTGGGCTGCACGATGGTGTCCACGTGGTACTTCGTGACGCTGCAGCTGCAACGGGTCCTGGGGTACGGCCCGGCCGAGGCGGGTTTCGCGTTCGTGCCGATGGCGGTGACGCTGGTGCTGTGCTCGCGGCTCGCGGGCCGGTTCGTGCGGGTGGGTCCGGTGCTGGTGCTGGGCCTCCTGCTGACCGGCGCGGGCGCGGCGCTGTTCGCGCTGGTCACGCCGGGTGCGAGCTACGTGCCGCACGTGCTGGTGCCGATGGTCACGACGGCGGCGGGCATCGGCGTCGCGTTCGTCGCCGCGACGGGCGCGGCCACCACGGGCGCGGAAGCGGGCCTGGCGGCGGGCCTGGTCAACACGACCCGGCAGGTCGGCGCCGCACTGGGCCTCGCGGTGCTGACGGTGGTCGCCACCGGCGGCGGCTACCGGGCGGCCCTGTTCGGGGACGCGATCGCCGCGGGAGCGGGGGCGCTGGTCGCGTTAGGCCTTTCTTCAGAGCGGCGGAGCCGCTTGCCGCGGGCCGTCAACTGGCACCGCCGCGGGTTCTGAGGTGGCCTCTCGCGAGGACAGCCCCGACGTGGTGACCTGGCGGTCATGAGGAGGGGATCCCGGAGCGAGAGGCCACCTCAGGTTCCGCCACCTGCACCGGCTCGCAGGTTAGGCTACGTACATTCATTCGGGGGAGGGGACGATGGCGGACTACGTGCTGGTGCACGGAGCGTGGCACGGCGGCTGGTGCTGGGAGCGGGTCGCCGGGCCGTTGCGGGAGCGCGGGCACCGCGTGTTCACCCCCACGCTGAGCACCGGCGACCCCGGAATCGGCCTGCGCACGCACGTCGACGAGGTCGCCGCGCTGCTCGCGGACCTCGACGACGTCGTGCTCGTCGGGCACAGCTACTCCGGCTTCGTCGTACGCGAGGCGGCCGACCGGCTGCCCGAACGCGTCGCGCGGCTGGTGCTCGTCGACGCCTGGTACGGCCGCGACGGGGACTCGATGGACAGCCGGGCGCCCGAGTGGTTCGTCCAGTGGGTCGACTCGCTGACCACCGACGGCATGATCGCCCCGCCGCCGGCGGCCACGGTGGCCGTCACCGAACCCGCCGACGTCGCGTGGCTGGAGGCGAACCTCCAGCCGCAGCCGCGCCGCACGTTCAGTGAGCCGACCCGCCTCACCGGCGCCGTCGAGAACGTGCCGTGCCACGCTGTGCTGTGCCTGCCCAACAAGCGCCTGCCGTTCGCGCAGTGGGTGGCCGAGTTCGGCTGGCCCAGCACGGAACTGCGCACCGGCCACGACGCGATGGTGACCGCGCCGGGGCAGCTCGTGGAAATCCTGCTGGCGCAGGCCTGAACTCCGGCTGAAAGGGCTTTCCTGAAAGCGCTTTCCGCTGGCACCCTGCCGGGGTGAGCCGACTCAAGACCGCACTGGCCGCCGCCGTGCTGGGTGTCTCCGTGGTGGCGGCGCCCGCCGCCACGGCCGACGTCCCGTTCGCCTCGGCGCTGTTCAAGGCGACGCACAACAGCTACTCCGGCAACGTCGACGGCGCCAAGGGTTCGATCACCTACCAGCTCGACAACGGCGTCCGCTTCGTCGAGTTCGACATCCACGACAACGACTACGGCACGCTGCACGACTACGCCGTCGGCCACGACTCGCCCGGGAACCTCGTGGACCACAACGGAAACCCGGCCTCGAACGCGCTGCGGGACTGGCTGCGCGTGGTCGACACCTGGTCCGACGCACACCCCTCGCACGCGCCGATCGTCGTCATGCTCGACCTCAAGGACGACCTCACCGACAACACCTCGTACGCGGCGGGCAACCTCGCCGCGCTCGACCAGGAGCTGACCGACGTGTTCGGCAGCAGCCTCGCGACCGCCGCGCAGTACCCGGCGAACATGCCGTCCGTCGACTCGCTCCGCGGCCGCGTGCTGCCCCTGTTGTCGGGCAACGGAACCACGCGCGCCGCGTACCGCCGCGACACCGGGTCGAGCCCGGCGATCGCCGTGAACAGCAAGGGCCAGGTCGTCGAGGTGCATGACTCCGGCGGCGGCGCGCTCTGGTACTGGACCGGCACCTATGGCGCCGACGGGCGGATCACCTGGCTGCGGCACGGCAGGTACGACAGCGGCAAGACACCCGCGATCGCGCTGAACGACAACGGTCAGCTCGTCGAGGTGCACCAGTCGCAGAGCAACACCACGCTCTGGTCCCACGTCGGACAGCTCGGCGCGGACGGCGAGGTCACCTGGGGCGCGAGCACCCAGTACGACAACGGGGTTTCGCCGACCGTTGCGTTCACCGGGGCGAACACCGTCCGGGAGGTCCACCAGAGCCAGAGCAACAGCCAGAACTGGCAGTGGACGGGCACGGTCGGCGGCTCGACGGTTTCCTGGAGCGGCAACGCGAAGACCTCCGACAGCCGCTACGACAAGACGACGAGTGGCGGCGTACTGGTCTGGACCGGTGCGGACGGCGCCACGCCGGCCCAGACGCTGCGCTACTCCACGCCGAAGGTCACCGGCGCGCGGATCCAGTACCCGCAGACGGCGTTCGACGAGTACCAGGACGGCGACAGCGCGGAACTCCAGCAGGGCGCGGTCTTCTACGCCGCCGCGGCCACGGACTCGTCGTTCCTCGTCGCGGCCCGCAAGGCGGGTCACGTCGTCCGCGGCTGGGACTTCGACTCCGCCGGTCTCGCCACCGACCCGCTGGTGAACTACCCGGCGACCAACCACCCCTGGGACTCCTGGTACCAGTCGCTGACCGCGCAGGCGGTCCAGTAGCACTGTCCACAGTGGAGTATGCTGGCACGGCTTGATTCCCGCGCCGCTTTGAGCGAGGATGCGATGACGCCCCCTCGCGAGAGGTGGAGAAACGTGGACGTGGCCCGCACCCCGACCGGCCGCAAGCTGCAGCTGGCCGCATTGCTGCGGTACCTGCGCGAGCGACGGCGGCTGACGCAGCACGAGGCCGGGCACGCGGTGTGGCCGAAGGCCAGTGCCGGCAGCGTGCAGAACAAGCTGGCGCGCCTGGAGAGCGCGGACGCCGGGATCAGGCAGGAGGACCTGTACGAGCTGCTCGCGGTGTACGACGCCGTGGAGGGCGAGTACTGGGAGCTGGCGAGCCTGCTCAACACCGGGCTTTCGCAGCGCGGCCGCTGGCAGGGGTACCGCTCGATCTACTCCGAGTCCTACCGCCGCCTCATCGACCTGGAGGAGGACGCGCAGTCGATCCGCTACGTCGCCAACGAGCGGATACCCGAGCTGCTGCACTCCGAGTCCTACGTGCGGGCCGAGTTCCCCCGCGCGGTCGAGGGGCCCAGCTCCGACGAGGAGTTCACCGTGCAGGCGACGCTGGCGCGGCAGCAGAACGTGTTCTTCCGCGACGAGCCACCGGCCGTGGCCACGGTGCTCAGCGAGTCGGCGCTGCGCCGGGTGCAGGGCGACGAGGCGGTGATGCGGCAGCAGATCGAGTTCCTGCTGGAGCTGTCCGAGCACCCGCACGTCACGGTGCAGGTGGTGCCGTTCTCCGCCGGTGCCGGCCGGGCCGGGATCTCGCACAAGGGCATCCTGGAGCGGTTCGCGTTGCTGCGGCTCGCGTTGCCGGGGGTGACCGGCGGGCTGCCGGGGCACCTCGACTACGTCTTCACCAGGACGGGTGAGGAGATCTGCTGGCAGGACGACGTGCGGCACTACGAGGACCAGTGGGCGAGGGCGAGCGAGGCCGCCCTGTCCCCGCGGGGGACGCGGGATTTCCTGCGGCGGGTCGGCAGGGACTTCGCCTGAGGCCGGGTTGCCGCGCTCGAACGCCTGTTCTAGGGTGGCTGCGAGGGAGAGAGTCGCGCAGGGGAGGGGTTCGGATGGCTTACAAGATCATGCACCGGTCGCGTCCGCAGGAGATCCGGTTTCCGACGCAGGCGGCCGCGGAGCGCTACGCCGACCAGTTCGCCGGGGGGCTCGGCAACTGGACGGTGGTGGAGGCCGGGCGGGCGGCGCAGTCCGCCGAGTCGGCGGAGGACCAGCGCGGGTAGCGCGTTTTTACGATCTCCGCCCGGTGGGTAGTCCCCCGTTCGTGAGCACGCGGATGGAATGGGTGGGACTGCTCCGCCACGGCCAGAGCACCGGCAACGTGGCGCGGGAGGAGGCGGAGTCCGACGGTCGCGAGGTGATCGACATCGCCGAGCGCGACGCGGACGTGCCGCTGACGGAGCTGGGTGCGCAGCAGGCCGAGGCGGCGGGCGACTGGCTCGTGCGGCATCCGGTCGACGTCGTCGTGGCGTCGCCGTACGTGCGGTCCGCGGAGACCGCCCGGATAGCGCTTGCCGCGGCCGCGCGCCAGGGCGCGCGGGTGCCGGAGCAGGTGACCATCGACGAGCGGTTGCGCGACCGCGAGCTCGGCGTGCTCGACCTGCTGACCACCAAGGGCGTGCGTGAGCGCTGGCCCGACGAGCTGCGCCGCAAGCAGCGGCACGGGAAGTTCTACTACCGGCCGCCGGGCGGCGAGTCGTGGGCGGATGTGGTTGCTGCGCCTGCG
>NZ_JACHWH010000007.1 GCF_014191255.1 Amycolatopsis bartoniae | reverse complement strand
TGTGGGGGGAGAAGCCCGCGGCGAGGAGACCGGCACGCAGGGTGGCGGCATCGATCTGTTCGTAGCGGGCGTCGGGTCGTCCGACCGCGGTGCCGACCGCCGCGGTGAGCTCGGCGAGGGTGCGGTCTCGGGGGCCCTGCAGTTCGAGCGTGCGGGTGCCGGCCGTGCGGCGACCGGTGAGCAGATCGGCGGCGACAGCGCCGATGTCGGCGGTGGCGATGGCCGGGAGGGGGAGGTCCGCGGGGATGAGGCCGTGGGCGGTGCCGGTGGCCCGGATCTCGTCGATCATCGGGAAGGTGTTCTCCATGAACCACCCGGGCCGCAGGTGGACCACTTCCATCTCGGTCAGGGTGTCGAGCGCTTCTTCCAGCGGGCGCAGGCCCCACACCGGGCCCCGGGCGCCGTCGTAGTTGGCGGCCCAGCCGCTCAGGCTGACGACGCGGGTGAGACCGCCGAGACCGGCGAGCGCTTTCCGGTGGGCGTCGATCACGCGCCGCTGGTGGGCGGGGAAGTCGTCGCTGTCGGGGATGAAGCCGGGTGCGATCATGACGAAGGCCGCGCGGGCTCCGGTGAAGGCCGTGCGGAGGCTGTCGGGGTCGTCGGTGCGGACTTCCACCGCCTCGGCGCCGCGGTCCGCGAAGCGCTGAAGCCGGTCGCGGCTGCGGCCGAGCACCCGAACCTGTTCTCCGGCGGCGAGCAGCGTGTCGGCAACGGCGGAACCCGTGTTGCTGGTGGCGGATGAGACGACGATCATTTGTGCTTCCTCAGGTGAAACTGGTTGTTGTGCGGTTTCGGTCAGCCGGCGATGAGGAGGGCGAGCCGGTCGGCCGAGGGGGTCCCGGGCTGGGCGGCGCTGATGATCAGGCGTTGTCCCGGGTCGTCGGGCAGGCGGAGGATCTCTTCGTCGAGCTCCAGTTCGCCGACGAGCGGATGCCGGTAGCGGCGCACGGTGTGCAGGCAGTCCCGGACCGGGTGCTCGCGCCATAGGCGAGCGAAGTCGGGACTGCCCGCGGCCAGTTCGGCGACGAGCCGGTGCAGGGCGAGGTCGTCGGGGCGTTCGGCCGTGGCCAGCCGCAGGTAGGAGGCGAGGTCTTCGGCCTGGCGCTCCCAGTCCGCGAACAGCCGGCGGGCCGCCGGGTCGAGGAAGACCCGCCGGGCCTGGTTGGGCGGGTCCGGGGTGCCCACGGCGGCGATCTCCGCGGCGGTGAGATCCCACAGCGCGTAACCGAGGGGGTTGCCCGCCAGGATGTCGGTGCGCCGGCCGACGAGCACCGCCGCACCGAGGCTGCCCGCGACGAGATCCGCGATCGGACGGCGAACCTGGTCCTCCTGCCCGGTTCCCCGCACCGGCGGCAGCGCCCGCGCCAGCCGGTACAGGTGCGCGCGCTCGTCGGGGGACAGCCGCAGTACCCGCGCGAGCGAGTCCAGCAGCGCATCCGACACCTGATGACTCTCGCCCCGCTCGAGCCGCGTGTAGTAGGCGGTGCTGACCCCGACCAGCTCCGCGAGCTCCTCGCGCCGGAGCCCCGGCACCCGGCGCCGCTCCCCGGAGGACGGGACGATACCCAGCTCCCGCGGGGTCAACGCGGCCCGCCGCGACCGCAGGAACGCACCCAGCTCGGCCGAGGAAGACCTGGCAGCACCCGCTCCGGACGACGAAGTACTCATGACACCAGTTTCCCCACGATCGGCACCTGGTGCCTGTCCCTGCGATGGACAGGCAAGCTCGTGCCCCACCTGGTCCGCCGACAGTCCGGTTTTCGGTGCCGGGCTGCCACTCGGCCCTCGACGAGGTCGACGCCCGCCTGCTGAGCAGCGGACTGGCGGTCCCCGAAGCCGGGCTCGTGCCGACGGTCGCTCAGGCGGCGGAGCGTTCGGCGACGGGCCGGCGGCGCAGGCGCACCTCCGAGACGGGCGGCGGCGTGTAGGCCGCGTCGTTGGGGGCGGCGTCGGTGCCGGGCGGGGCGATCTCGTCGATGCGGTCGAGGATCTCGTCGTCCAGGGTGGTCTCGGCGCCGGCCAGGAGGTCGTCGAGCTGTTCCATCGTGCGCGGCCCGATGATCGCCGAGGTGACGCCCGGGTGCGCGATCGCGAACGCCATCGCGAGGTGGGTCATCGGCAGGCCGGCCTTCTCGGCGAGCGGGACGAGTTGCTCGACGACGTCGAGTTTGCGCTCGTCGGTGAAGTGCGGCTGCGCGATGCCGGGGAAGCGCTGGGGCACGGCCTGCTTGCCCTTGCGGTACCGGCCGGTGAGCATGCCCTGGGCGAGCGGGCTCCAGACCAGCGTGCCCATTCCGTAGCGTTCGCAGACCGGCAGCACCTCGCGTTCGATGCCGCGGTTGAGGATCGAGTACGGCGGCTGTTCGGTGCGGAAGCGTTCGAGACCGCGCCTTTCCGCGACCCACTGCGCTTCGACGATCTGCGAGGCGGGGAAGGTCGACGAGCCGATCGCCCGCACCTTGCCGTGGTGGATCAGGTCGGACAACGCGGACAGCGTCTCCTCGATGTCGGCCGTCGGGTCGGGGCGGTGGATCTGATACAGGTCGATGTGGTCGGTTTGCAAGCGGCGCAACGAGTTCTCCACCTCCGTGACGATCCACCGCCGCGAGCTGCCGCCGTGGTTGGGGCCCTCGCCCATCGGGAAGAACACCTTCGTCGCGAGCACGACTTCGTCGCGGCGACCCTTGAGCGCCTTGCCGACGATCTCCTCGGACTCGCCGAAGGAGTACCCGTCGGCGGTGTCGACGAAGTTGATCCCCGCGTCCAGTGCCTTGTGGATGATCCGGATCGACTCGTCGTGGTCGGGGTTTCCCATGGCGCCGAACATCATGGCGCCGAGGGCGTAGGGACTGACCTGGATTCCGGTGCGGCCCAGCGTGCGGTACTTCATGACTCTCCCTGGCAGGTGTCCCGGAATCCGTGGGCACGGTCCGGTGTCTCCAGGACATCAGCGCCGGCGGCGTGGGGCCAGCAAGATCCTCTCGTGTGCTTGCACGATCGTCTTCGTCACGGCATCACCGGGGCAGCGCCGCGCAGGCGGCCGGCGTCGAGGCTGGGCGGCGCACCGAACTGGCGCCGGTACTCCCGGCTGAACTGGGACGGGTTGTCGTAGCCGACGCGGTGCCCGACGCCGGTGATGTCGTTCGGCCGGTTCGCCAGCAGCAGTCTCGCCGTCTGCAGGCGAATGTGTTTCTGGAACTGGATCGGGGTCATCGCCGTCACGAGCTGGAAGTTCCGGTGGAACGCGGAGACGCTCATCCCGGAGATGCGGGCGGCGTCTTCGACGCGGAAGGGCCGGGCGTAGTTCTCCCGGATCCACCGCACCGCCCGCGCGATGTGCGTCAGGCTGCTGTCGGCGAGGCCGAGCTGGCGCACGGCGTCGCCCTGCTCCCCGGTCAGCAACCGCCAGAGGATCTCGCGCTTGACCAGCGGGACCAGGGCGTTGCGGTCACGAGGGTGGTCGAGCAGGCGCAGCAGCCGCACGACGGCGTCGAGCAGCTCGTCCGGGGCGTCGCTGACCGCGATCCCGGGGCGCGCGGTGCCAGGCGAGCGGGGCAGGTCACCCGGCCCGGCCTGCAGCAGCAGTTCCGCGACGGCGGCGGGGTCCAGGGTCATCCCGAAGCCGAGCCCGGGACGGCCTGGCGCGACGTCGACGAAATGCCCGGTCACCGGCATGTCGACCGAGGCGACGAGGTACTGCCCGGGACCGTACTCGTGGACGCGGTCGCCGACGGCAAGCCGCTTGCGGCCCTGGGCGATGACCGCGAGCACGGTGCCGGACATCGAGGGCTCCGGCGAGACCGCGTGGCCGGCCTTGCAGATCCGGACGCCCTCGATGGCCGTGGTCAGGTCCGGAGTGCCATGCCGGTTCAGCAGGTCGCGGAGTTCGTCCAGAGCCATGCCACGATTCCAGCACAAGACCAGAGCGACGGCTGTCGGCGAGAGGATCGTGCAAGAACTCGCGAGCTTTGCGCAAGCGGCCGAGATGAGGGGCGGGCTCCCTGGCGTCCCTCGTCGCCGTGGTCGGGCTCATCTCGTTCCTCCACCAAGGCCCGGAGAAGGGCTGGGCGGCGTCGAGCACCGTCATCAGCCTGCTCGTCGGTGTCCTCGCCACCGTCGGTTTCGTGGTCTGGGAGCTTCGCCACCGCGCTCCGCTGCCGGATGTCGGACTCTTCCGTGAGCGCGGCCTGGCCAGTGGCGCGGTTGCACTTCTGGTGGTCTTCGAGGTTCAGGCGGGAGGGTCTGCTGTCCACGGTGGCGCTGTTGCCCATGGCCGGCCTGACCATGATCACTTCCGGTCTTGCTCCGCGCTTGGCCGAGCGGGCCGGGACGCGCGCGACCATGACAACGGGCATCTTCCTGACCGGCGTGGGCCTGGCCCTCCTGGCGACCCTCGTTTCCGTCGACGGCGGCTACCTCGCGGTCCTGCCGGGCACCGCGCTCGGCGTCGCGCTGCTCGGAGCGCTGCTGTCGGCCGGCTACCGCAGCGCCATCACGCCCAGGCTCCACGGCTTTCCCCCCGATGACGCCGCCGCCGCCCGCGAAGGCGTCGCCAACGCCGTGGAAGCCGCCCACGGCCCGAGCGCGCGGGCATTGATCCGAACCGCACAAGAGTCCTTTGTGGACGGCTGGCAGACCGCATGTGGGCGGGAGTCGTCCTGATGGCGGTCCTCCTCGTGACACCAGCCAGCGCGCAAACCCGCCCGTCCGGTAGGCGCTCGGCACGAGGGGGTGAAGCCGAGCTCGCGGGCAAGGGTGGTTTCGATCAGAAAGGCACCCGCGGCTCATCGAACCGGCCCCGCTCGATGTCGAACCTGCTACGCTTGCCGCGATGATTACCTACTCGAGCAGATCGGGGGTTCCGTTCGCCAAAGGTGAGTGCTGATGCGCCCCTTGACTGCGAATGAGAACTTCCGCCTTCTTTCCTGGGCGCGCGTGCGCGATTTCGCCGTGCCGCCGTCGATGATCGAGTCAGCGACTGCCCGCCGGGCGGTGGGCGACTGGGCCGGGGCCTGTGCCGCCGCGCGTGTCGACGTGGATCTGGACCTGCGAGCCGTGGGCCGCGCCCATGGCAACTGGTTGACGGCACAGGTCCGCGCCGATCTGCGTCATCTGGCTCCTGACCTGCTTCGCTGGCATTTTCCGAGGACAGGTCCGGACGGCCTGCTGCGGCCGGGTCTCACGGTGTCCCTGGCCCGGTACTGTTCGACGGCCGGCAGCGGCGGTGAGATACACCTCGTGGCACGCACGCCCCCGGCGTGGGCGGAGGCCGGCCAGCGGATCAGCCTCGCACTGTGGGGGCCGTCCCGGCACGGAGGCGGGGTGGGACATCACCCGCATCCTCGCCCCGACCGCCGGTATCGCCTCGATCTGCACCGCCACTTGTGGGACGTGCGCAGGACGGGTGAACTGCGGGAGCGGTCCGGTCACTGGCCCTCGGACAGCGATCTCGCAGGGGACCGGATCCCTGCCTGGGTGGGCGCCTGCGCGGTGGACCGGTGGGTGGCCGAGGCGGCACTGCTGCTGCGCGCGGAGGGACGCGCGGGCGACGTCGTCGCCGTGCGGCTCACGGCCCGGCACCGGCTGATGCTCAACCCGGACGCGCCGGGTGAGCCGGTCGCGGGCTGCGCCCGTGTGGTGCCGGTCCTGCCCGACGCCGCGACCTGGGTGTTGCCGGACCTGCAATTGCTCCATGCCGGGTTGATCGACTTCGACCGGCTGCACCCGCTCGTCGCGTCGGCGCTTCGACCTGACGATCGGCCAGTCGATGCGGCACGGAGCCCGGACGGCTCAGCAGGTCCGCGCCTCGTCGAGTGTCGTGGTGCCACGCACCGGATCGCCGTGGTGAACGGGGTGCTGGTCCCACTGGACCACGATCCCGACGAGATCCGCCGCGAGGAGTTGCTGGGCGCCTTGGGCGGTACCGGGCTGCCGTGCCTGCGGGCGATCGACGAGGCACATCGGCGTCCGGAAAGTCTCGTGGACGTTCGCGCCCGGCTGGACCACGGCGACATCGCCGGCGCCATGGCCACCGTCGAAAGCCTGCTCGGACCGGACGTGCTCCTGCGCAGCGGCGCCCTGCGCGACGAGCTGGAGGCGGCAGTGTGCCGCCGGGTGGCTCATGGGCTGTACCGGGCGGGACTGGCCGGGCTGGGGCCTGCTCCGTCCAAACGGGACACCCGGCGGCGCGTTCTCCGAGCCCGCCCGCGCGACGCGGCCCTTCGCTGACCCACAGACCTTTGCTTGCCCGCCTGGCCGACGCACGGCTCCGATTCGACCCCAAGGTGATCGAAACTGTCCACTGCCATGAATATCCCTTCGGAAACCGCTCATCGTCGGCCGCTGGACGTCGCCGCCGATCTGCTGGCCCTGCTGCACGACACGACGACCGAGCCGCGTGCCGACACCCAGTTGGACGCCTTGACGCTGGCCGTGTCCGCCGATTTGCCGGTGCTGCTGTGGGGCGAGCCGGGCATCGGCAAGACCGCGGCGCTGAACCAGCTCGCGGAAGCTCTCGAACTGCCACTGACCACTGTGATCGCGAGCGTGCACGAGCCGTCCGACTTCTCCGGCCTGCCGGTGATCGGCGATGATCCCGCGAAGCAGGGTGTGCCGATGGCCCCGCCGGACTGGGCCGTGCGCCTCGTCCGGGCCGGCCGGGGGCTCTTGTTCCTGGACGAGCTGTCCACCGCGCCGCCGGCCGTCCAGGCCGCGCTGTTGCGCGTCGTGCTCGAACGACGGGTCGGCGCCCTGCGGCTCCCGCCGGGTGCCCGGATCGTGGCCGCCGCCAATCCACGGTCCTCCGCGGCCGACGGTTGGGAGCTGAGCCCGCCGCTGGCCAACCGGTTCGTCCATCTGCAATGGACCTACGACCACGACGTCGTGGTGCGGGGGCTGGGCGGGACGTGGCCGAAGGCGGCGCTGCCGCGGCTAGATCGGGCTCGGCTGCCCGACGCCGTCACGTTCGCCCGCCGGGGGGTCTGTGGACTCCTGGCCGCCCGGCCCGAACTCGTGCACCAACTGCCGAAGAACGAAACGCGCCGCGGCGGCCCGTGGCCCTCACCACGCAGTTGGGAGATGGCCCTGCGCCTGATCGCTTTCGCCGCGGCAGCGGCCGCGTCCCGCGACGTGTTGTCCGTGCTGGTGCGCGGCGCGGTCGGGGACGGGCCGGACCTGGAGCTGCTGGCCGGCTTGGACCGGATGGATCTGCCGGACCCCGAGATGCTGCTCGCGGATCCCGAGGCGGCGGTCCTGCCCGAGCGTGGCGACCTGCGCCAGACGGTGCTCAACGGGGTGGTGGAGGCGGTGCGCAAGCGGCCGGAGCAGTCCCGCTGGAACGCGGCGTGGTCGCTGTTGGTGCGGGCGCTGGAGACCGGCGCCCCGGACCTGGTGGTCGTGCCGGCGGCGACGCTCGCCGCGCTGCGCCGCGACGACTGGCAGGTGCCGGCGGCGATCGAGAGGCTGTCCGGGGCGGTGTCGTTGTCGCGGCGGGCGGACCAGGCCGCGGCCGGCGTGGGTGAGCACCGGTGACGCCGGGAATCATGGACGAGGAGAAGCTCTTCGCCGCCCGGCTGCACGCCGTCCGGAACCGGCCGTACCTGGCGACGGCATTGTTCGCCTTGCACACGGTGGAATCACGGCAGGTGCCGACGATGGCCGTGGACCGCCACTGGCGCTGCTACGTTTCGCCGGCGTTCGTGGACCGCACCCCGTTGGACGAACTGGCCGGGGTGTGGGTGCACGAGGTCTCCCACCTCCTGCGCGACCATCACGGGCGCAGCGACCGGTTCGCCGCGAAGCACGAGCTGACCGGGCAAGGAGAACGACTGCGGATGAACATCGCCGCGGACTGCGAAATCAACGACGACGTGTTCGGCGACGGGCTGGCACGGCCCGAGGGCGCCGTCGATCCGGCGCTGCTCGGGTTGCGCGAGGGGCAGCTGATGGAGGACTACCTGCGCCAGTTCCGCCTCGGGCCGTACACCACCGGATTCGCCTGGTTGGACTGTGGCAGCGGCGCCGACGGGCTGGAGCGCGACTGGGACCTGGGCGCCGATGGCGCGCACGGACTGAGCGCGCACGAACGAGATGCCGTCCGGTTCAGGGTCGCGCAAGGCATCAATGGCAGCCCGGGAAGCGTCCCGAAGGGCTGGCAGCGCTGGGCACAAGAGGCGTTCCATCCGCCGCAGCCGTGGCGGGAGCTGCTGGGGGCGGCGGTCCGTTCGGCCATGTCCGGTGTCGGTGAGGACTACACCTACGACCGGCCCTCGCGCCGATCGCCCAGTCTGCCCCGCGCCGTCCTGCCGAGCCTGCGGCGACGACCACCTCACGTCTGCGTGATCGTCGACACCTCCGCCTCGGTGAGCGACGCCGAGCTGGGAAGCGCGATACTCGAAATCGCCGCGATCGTCCGCGCTGTCGGCGGTCGCCGCGATTTCGTCTCGGTGCTGTCGTGCGACGCCGCCGCCCACGTCACAGATCGGCTGTGTCGCGCCGAGGGCATCCCCTTGGTGGGCGGCGGCGGCACGGATCTGCGCACCGGCTTCGCCAAGGCCCTGCGCGGCAGCCCTCGCCCCGACGTCATCGTGGCCCTGACCGACGGTCAGACCCCCTGGCCCGAGGCACGACCACCCGGCCGGACGGTCGTCGGCCTGTTCTCCCGGCAGCCTGCATTGAACGAAAACGATCCCCGCTACACACCGGACATGCCACCTGCCTGGGCGCGAGTGGTCACCGTGGGCTGATCACTCGGCGAACGGTCGGCAGCCTCGAAAAGTCACCTCGTGGCGCTGGGACGCATCCGCTCATCGGTATGAGCGGATGCACGGCCGCCGGTCACTGACTTCTTCACCCGTCAACTGTCCGAATGAGACACTTCCGGAAAGGCGGTTCCTTGACCAGAACCGGCGAGCACAGCGCGGCCACCGGCGACCGCCTGCCCGCCCAGCCTGGCCGGGAAGGCAAGGATTGCCCCCGGACTCCACGCCGACCCCGGACGATGCCTTCGCCCGCCTCCAGGAGTGCACCGGCATCGCCGCCGAACCGGCCGACCGGACTCCGCCACCCGGCTCCGGCCCCGGCTGGCCATGACCGCCGCTCAGGAGCGTCCGTGAAGCCGCATCGATGGCGTGGGGATCGCTCCCTGACCGGACGTTCCGGAGCTGCGGGTGGTCAGAGCTTGCCCGCTTTCTGGGCGGCGATGACGCCGCCGTCGATGAGGATGTCGGTGCCGGTGATGAACGATCCGGTGGGGCCCAGCAGGAGTGCGGCGAGGTCGGCGACTTCGGCAGGGGTGCCCATCCGGCCTGCGGCGGAGGTGGTGATCATGGCCTGGTAGCCGGCGGCGTTCGGGCCGGTCATCTCGTCCCGGGCGAAGGGGGTGGAGATGATGCCGGGGCTGAGGCAGTTGATGCGTGAGCCTCGCTCGCCCCAGCTGATGGCGGCGGCCTGGACGCGCAGTGCGTTGGCGCGCTTGGCCAGGACGTAGGCGGCGCCGGAATTTCCGATGGTGCCGGGGTCGAGTGCGGGCAGGTCCGCGAGTTCGTCGACGCCGGCGTAGGCGAGGGCGTGTTCCAGTTCGGGCGCGAATCCGGGCCCCAGGTGACCGGCCATGCTGGCGATCACGATCCCGGATCCGCCTGGGGCGATCACGGCACCGAAGGCGTCGAGGACGTAGGCGGTGCCGAGCAGGTCGACGTGGACGACGCGGTCCGTGCCGGCCTGGACCGGGGACACGCCGGCGGCGTGGACCACGCGGGCGACCTGCCCGAGGCCCGCGGCGGTGTCGGCGAGCGCGGTGACGGCGGCGCGGTCGGAGACATCGGTGATCCGGGTACGGACGTCGTAACCTTCACCGCGGAGCAGGTCGGCGGTGGTCTCCAGCTGGGCGGAGTTGTAGTCGGCCAGCAGCAGGGTGCGGCCGACCGCCGCGCGGCGGGCGACGGCCACGCCGATGCTGCCGGTGCCGATCAGGACGGCGATTTCGTCGCTCATGACCGTGATCCTTCGGAGGTGGCTTCGGGGATGCGGAGGTCGAAGAACCGGGGTTGCGGCTGCTCGGGGTCGGGTCCGCCACGCACTCCGGTGTCGAGCGCGTCGATCGCGGCGAGGTCCGCACGGGTGAGGGTGAAGTCGAAAATGTCGATGTTCTCCGCGAGGCGGGCCGGGTCGGTGGACTTCGGGATCGCGGAGCGGCCCTGCTGCAGGTGCCAGCGCAGCATGACCTGCGCGGGGGTCTTCCCGTAGCGGTCGGCGATCTGACGCAGGGTGGGGTCGGTGAGGGTGCTCTTGCCGGGGCCGCCGTCGTTGCCGCGGTAGAAGGTGATTCCGCCGATCGGGGACCACGCCTGGGTGAGGATGTCGTGCTCGGCATCCGCGCGCTGCGTGTCGGCCTGGGTGAAGTAGGGGTGCAGCTCGATCTGGTTCACCGCGGGCACCACCTCGACCTCGCCGAGCAGCCGGTCCAGCAGTGCCGGGGTGAAGTTGCTGACCCCGATCGCGCGGACCCGACCGTCGGTGAGGAGCTTCTCCAGCGCCCGGTAGGCGCCGATGGTGCGGTCGAACGCGTCGACGGCGGGCTGGTGCAGCAACAGCAGGTCGATCGTGTCGAACCCGAGCTTGGCGGTGGCCTTGTCGAACGCGTGCAGTGTCTGGTCGTAGCCGAAGTCGCTGACCCAGATCTTCGTCTCCACGAACACTGCTTCACGAGGGATACCGGAGCGGCGGATCCCTTCGCCGACCTCGCGTTCGTTGCGGTAGGCGGCGGCGGTGTCGATGTGCCGGTAGCCGGCCCGCAGGGCGACCTCGACTGCCTGCACGGTCTGCTCCGGCGGGGTTTGGAACACTCCGAGCCCGATCACGGGAATCCGGACCCCGTTGTTGAGCTCGAACGTGTCGTGTGGGGAGGTGACCGTTGTGGCCATCGGTAGGTCGTCCTTCCAGAAGTTCTGGGTGCTGCGTGCTAGTCGCCGGGCAGGTGGTCGGTCGACGCCGCGAGTTCGTGCTGTGTCTCGAAGTCCGCGATCCGCGTGCGCAGGGTTTCCAGCGTCACGTGCAGGGCTTGCGAGCCCAGGACGATGCGGAGCGGCGCCGAGTCGTGGTCGGCGGATTCGATGATGCGGGCGGCCATCCGGGCGGGGTCGCCGGGGGCGAGGCCATTCGCCGGGTCGAGCATCGCGAGGAACCCGTGGGCCGGGGTGTTGTCGTAGGCGGGCAGGAGGTCGGCCACCTGGGCGCTGCCGTAACGGAATTCAGTGCGAGCGCCACCGGGTTCGACGATCGTGACGCCGATGCCGAACGGCGCGACCTCCTGGGCGACGGATTCGGCGAAGCCTTCGATGCCCCATTTGGTGGCGTGGTAGAGGGAGTTGCCGGGGAAGGCGACCTGCCCGCCGTAGGAGGAGATCTGGATGATCCGCCCGTGGCCTTGCTTGCGCAGGTGGGGCAGCGCGCCGCGGATGAGGTGGATCGGCCCGGTGAGGTTGGTGGCGACGATGTGCTCGACCTGGGCGCCGCTGAGTTCCTCCGCTGCCCCGAACAGGCCGTAGCCGGCGTTGCTGATCACGACGTCGACGCGGCCGGCCTCGGTGAAAGCCCGGTCGATCACCTCGTGGATCGCGGCGGTGTCGGTCAGGTCGAGGACCTCGGCGTGAAAGGCGTCCGGGTGGCGTTCGAGCAGGTCGGCGACCTTGGCGCGGTCGCGGACCGTGCCGATCACCCGGTCGCCGCGGTCGAGCAGTTGCTGGGTGAGTTCGCGGCCGAAGCCGCTGTTCACGCCGGTGATGAACCAGGTTCGCTGGGGCATGAACGGCCTTTCAGGAGGAGTGGGCGCGGTATTCGGCGTCGGTGACGTGCTCGCCCCATTCGGTTTCCGGGCCGTCCTGGCCGTCGGCGAGGCCGTCCCAGATGGCCAGGTGGGTCATGAAGTGCCCGGGGGCGGCGCCGTGCCAGTGCCACTCGCCGGGCGGGCACCAGACGGTGTCGCCGGGCCGGATTTCGACGACGTCGCCGCCGCGGGACTGGGTCAGGCCGACGCCTTCGGTGACGTGCAACGTCTGGCCGTTGACGTGCCGGTGCCAGGCGGTGCGGGCGCCGGGAGCGAAATGCACGGCGTTGACCTTGCCGCGGGTTTCGGTGCCCGGGGCGATGACGTCGAAGTGGACGTCACCGGTGAACCACTCCGCGGGGCCCTTGGCCGACGGGGGTTTCGGCAGGAACTGCATGGTCAGTCCTTTGTGGATTGTGCGGGCACGAGCCGGATGGTCGTGGCCCGTGCCCGGGGGCTGGTGATGTGGTCGAGGATGTTCGCGGCGTAGCGCCGGTACTTGGTGCGGTAGGCGCGGTCGATCGCGTCGTTGAGCGCGGTGTCGTCGGCGGCGTCGACGAAGGTGACGTCGGCGGAGTGCCCGCCCGCGGTGACCTGTCCTTCGTGACGGGTGCGGGTGCCGCGGTACCAGGCCGCGTCCGGGCCGTTGACCGAACGCACGTAGAGCGCGCCGTCGTGCTCGACGGCCCAGACGATCCGGGCCGGCCGCAGCGAGCCGTCGGCTCGGCGCGACGCGATCGTCAGTTCGTCGTCATCTCGGGCCGCGGCCAGGGCCGGGTTGCGCGCGGTCACGGGCGGATCAGCACCTTCAGCGCGTCGCGGTCGGCCATGGCCCGGTAGCCGTCCGGGACGTCGTCGAGCCCGACGGTGCGGTCGAACACCTTTCCCGGCTCGATGCGGCCGTCGAGGATGTCCGGCAACAGTTCTTCGATGTAGGCACGGGCCGGGGCGACCCCGCCGGTGAGGGTGATGTTGCGGAAGAACACCCCGAAGTCGGCCGGAACCTCCGGGTACTGCGGGACGCCGACGCGGCTGACCGTGCCGCCGTCGCGCACGACGCCGAAAGCGGTCTCGATGGCCGGCTTGGTCCCGACGCATTCGAGCACGGTGTGGGTGCCGTCGCCGCCGGTCAGCTCGCGGACGCGCTCGATGCCTTCGTCGCCGCGTTCGGCGACGACGTCGGTGGCGCCGAACGCGCGGCCGAGGTCGGTGCGGGCGGTGTGCCGTCCCATCAGGACGATCCGCTCGGCGCCGAGCCGCTTGGCCGCCAGCACCGCGGACAGCCCGACCGCGCCATCACCGATGACGGTGACCGTGGTGCGGGCGTCGACCCCGGCGGTGACGGCGCAGTGGTGGCCAGTCGGGAAGACGTCGGACAGGCTCAGCAGCGAGGGCAACAGCGCCGAGTCCTCGCCCACGGGCAGCTTGACCAGCGTGCCGGAGGCCTGCGGCACACGCACGGCTTCGCCCTGACCGCCGTCGACGTCGTTGCTGCCCCACTGGCCGCCGTGGCGGCAGGAGGTCTGCAGGCCCTCGCGGCAGAAGTCGCAGGTGTTGTCGGCCCACACGAACGGCGCGACGACCACGTCGCCGGGCTTGAGGCCGGTCACCTCGGCGCCGAGGTCCTCGACGACGCCGAGGAACTCGTGCCCGATCCGGTCGCCGTGGTCCTGGGGCGGCTTGGACCCGTAGGGCCACAGGTCGCTGCCGCAGATGCACGCGCGCAGCACGCGCACGATCGCGTCGGTCGGCTCGCGCAGCTTGGGGTCCGGCACTGTCTCGACGCGTACGTCACCGGCACCGTAGATCAACGTCGCCTTCATCGCTCACTCTCGTCGTAGGCGGTGACCAGGACGTTTTCCCTGGTCACTACCCATCAAACGCGGTGAACCGGATGCTCGGCAGGGGCTGTCCTTACCGGTAATGCCAGTACCCCCACCTCAGGTGGCGGCTACTGCTGTCGTTTGGTAGCGGCCGGTTCGACGTCGGCGAGGTCCTGGGTCGCGGCCCAGCTGGCGAGCATCTTCAGCCCGTCAGCGGTCGGGGTGTCCGGCGCCGCGGTGTAGACGTTGAGCGTCAACCCGGGCTCCGAGGGCAGCTGCATCGACTCGAAATTCAGATCCAGTTGTCCCACGATCGGATGACGCAAGCGTTTCTGGCCACTGCGGTGATACTGCACGTCCTGCGATGCCCACCGCTGCCGGAACAGCTCACTCTGCGTCGACAGCTCACCCACGAGCGCGATGAGGTCGGGGTCGTGCGGGTTGCGGCCGGCCTCCAGCCGCAGCATCGCGGCGGCGTCGTTGGCGATGCGGTCCCAGTCCACGAAGAACTCGCGCGCGGCAGGGGAGAGGTAGACGAATCGCGTCGTGTTCGCCGGTCTGCGCGGGTCTTCGAGCACCGGGGCGTAGAGCGCGCGACCGAGCCGGTTCGTGGCGACGATGTCGTGGCGGCCGTTGCGCACCCAGGCCGGGGCGTCGCTGATGGCGTCCAGCACCTGCTGGACGGCGGGGCGGACCGTGGTCGGCGGTGTCCGGCGCCGCCGTGTCGGTGCTTCGGCGTTGCGGGCGAGGGTGAACAGGTGCTCGCGCTCGGCCTCGTCCAGTTGTAACGCGCGGGCCAGCGCGTCGAGCACGCTTTCCGACGCGCCGGAAAGGTTGCCGCGCTCCATGCGCACGTAGTAGTCGATCGACACCCCGGCCAGCAGCGCGACCTCTTCCCGCCGCAGCCCCTTCACCCGGCGGTGGCCGCCGTAGGCGGGCAGCCCGGCCTGCTCGGGGGTGAGCCGGGCACGCCGCGAGCTGAGGAACTCGCGTACCTGGGCGCGGTGGTCGCTGTGGCTCATCACTCCAGGGTAGGTGCCGTTGCGGTCACCGAGGAGGTAACGCCAGTACCCCGAACGTGCGGCATCTTTCGCCGCGGCGGGTACGTGGCGTAGGCCGTACCTCGCAGACCGCGCACGCACGCTTCATTCGCGGGGGAAGCCGTGGTGGTCGGGCCCGTCGCCGACGATGCCGTGCAACGCGAGGACGACCGTGGCCACCGCGAACAGGACGATGGTCAGCGCCGCGAGCGTGAGCACCACGGTCCTCCGGCGTCCCGCCGGAACGTTCGCCCGGCCGGTCAGTGCCGCCAGATCGTCCTGGAGCTGGCGGCCCGCCAGAGCGAGGACGGCGCCCCACCCGGCAGGGGTTGCGTCGCGG
This sequence comes from Amycolatopsis bartoniae, assembly GCF_014191255.1. GTDB lineage: Bacteria > Actinomycetota > Actinomycetes > Mycobacteriales > Pseudonocardiaceae > Amycolatopsis_E > Amycolatopsis_E bartoniae. The sequence goes on along the minus strand of NZ_JACHWH010000007.1, from coordinate 285,332 downwards.
GGGAGGTCCGCGGTGATGGCCTCGAGCTCGTGGCGGTAGCGCGCGGCGTAGGTTCTAGCGAGCCGGTCTTCGACCTCGTCCATCGCCAACCGTCCTTCGCCCGCCGCCGCCTGCAGGTGGGCGCTGGTCCGTTCACGCTCGGCGTCCGAGCAACGCTGCGCCCCGGCTGGGATCTCCTCCGCGTCCGTGCCGTTCGCCTGCGGGGTGGAGTGGGATGTGTTCATCGCGTCCTCGTCCTGGAAGCTGCACTCGGCAGGGTCGGAAGCGACGTTACGAGCCGGAGTGTCCGAGTCCGGTCAAGCGAGGGTTAACGCACGGCAAGCGGACCTGTGAATGCGCTGTGCGCGGGAGATACTGAGCGCTGGTCCACATCGGACAGTGCGCGATCCCGATCGCGGTCCGCACCGACGTTTTGCCTTCGGCTTGCCTGAAGCGTACCGAGCGTGAACCCCGGCCTTCCTACCGTCGGTGACCATGAGGACCATGCTGATTGCGGCCATCGGATGTGCGGTCGCGGCGGCTCTCTGTTACGCGGTCGCCAACCACCTTCAGCACGCTTCGGTCCGGAAGGTCACCTCGGGCCCGGTGCTGAGCGTCTCGGGAGCACGCGCGATGCTGCGCGTCGCGTCCTGGCGCTGGAGCGTGCTGTTCCTCGTGGCGGGGGCGGCCCTGCACGTCGTCTCGCTCATGTTCGCGCCACTGACCGTCGTGCAACCGATCGGGGTGCTGAACCTGGTGGTCACGGCGGTCCTCGCGAAGGTGCGGCCCAGCGCTGGAGTGCTCGCCGCGATGACGCTGGTGGTGGGTGGCGTGGGGGTGTTCATCGTGCTGTCCGCCGTCACCCCGCCCACCGGTGCCACACCCGACCTTGCCGTCACCCAGTGGGTTCCGGTCGCTGCGGTGCTGCTGGCACTGGCCGCGCGGGCCGCGGGCGTGCGGACGAGGTGTGTGCTGCTGGCGTGTGCCGGGGCGGTGCTGTTCGGGTTCACGTCGGCGTTGGTCCGCGTGCTCGCCGAAGGTCAGGCGGGCGGCCTGCTGCCGCTGGTGCTCGCGGAAATCGTGCTCGCGGCAGCGGCCGGTGGCTGGTTCGTGCACCAGGCGCACGCCGCCGGATCGTCCGCGGTCGTGGTGGGCACGACGACGATCATCGACCCCCTTGTCGCTGTCCTGATCGGAGTTTTCGCCTACGGCGAGGGGAGTGGCTCACTGCTCACCGCCGGGGCGCTGCCCGCGGCGGCCGCGATCGTGGGCCTGGTCGTGCTCACACGCTCGGTACCGGACGCCCCGCCGGCGTCACGCTCCGGTCGCCGCGACGGTCCGCTGCGCATCGTGGTGGCCGCGGACACGTATCCGCCCGACATCAACGGCGCGTCGCACTTCGCGCACGGCCTCGCCGCCGGACTCGCCGCGCGCGGCCACGAGGTGCACGTCCTGTGCCCGGCGACCACGAAACACGACCTGACGGAGACGGCCGAGGGTGTCGTCGTACACCGGATCGGGGCGAGACGGACGCCCTTTCACCCGACCTTCCGGGTGTGTGCACCTTGGCGTGTCGCGAAATCGGTTCCCGCGCTGCTGGCGGCGATCGAGCCCGACCTCGTCCACAGCCAGGCCCACTTCGTCGTCGGGCGGCATGCGGTGCGGGTCACGGCCGCCGCGGGTGTCCCGGTCGTCGCCACGAACCACTTCATGCCGGAGAACCTCTTGGGCTACGGTCCGCTCCCGCGGTGGTCCCACCGGCTGTTCGTGCGTGTCGCGTGGTGGGACCTGGCACGGGTGCTCAAGAACGCGAGCGCGGTGACCGCGCCGACCCCTCGTGCGGTACAGCTGCTGGGGCAGAACGGGGTGAAAGCCGCCGCGACGGCGATCTCGTGTGGCGTCGACCGTGACCACTTCGCGTCCGCGGGAACTGTGACGGCCGGTGCTCCGGTCATCCTGTTCGTGGGCAGGCTGGACGCGGAAAAGAACGTCCACGAGTTGCTCCAGGCATTCGCCTCGCTGCCCGCGGGACTCGGCGCGAGGGTGGAACTGGTGGGGGACGGCAGTGAGCGTGACCGGCTGGCAGAGCTGGCGACGCGGCTCGGTGTCGCCGACCGCGTCACCTTGCGGGGATTCGTCACCGACGAGGAGCTCGTGCGCGCCTACCAGTCCTGTGCGGTGTTCTGCATGCCCGGCACGGCGGAGCTGCAGAGCCTCGCGACGATGGAAGCCATGGCGGCGGGCAGGCCGGTCGTCGCGGCCGACGCGATGGCGCTGCCGCACCTGGTGCGGCCCGGCCACAACGGCTGGTTGTACCGCCCCGGCGACGTTGCCGGACTGAGCAGGACGCTCGCCGACGTCCTGAGCGACCGCTCGGTACGAGACGCGATGGGGCGAGCGAGTGCCGAGCTGATCGCGGGACACGACGTCGAGGAGACGCTGACCCGCTTCGAACAGCTCTACCGCCGGGTGATCGAGGGCACCACCGCCTCAGTCGCACCACCTGACCTGGTGGCGACGTGAAAAGGACAGCCGCCGGTCACCGTCGTCGTCGTGCCGCGCGCCACAAGGTCAACGGGAGCACGACCACCACTGCACCGGGCAAGATCCACCACGACGGTACGCCGGCGGCACTGACGAGGTAGGTCGCGAAGAGGGCCGCGACCACCGCCGCGGCGGCCCGCCAGTCATCACCGACGACGAAGTCATAGCAGAACGCGAAAAACCGCCGGAGCCAGCTCATCGGTGTCCCCTCTCGGCTGTGGCCGATGTCCTGGTGCGCAGCACCGCGACGAGGCCGAGCGCGAACAGCCCGACCGCCGGCACCAGTACGAGCAGTGCCGCGTCGGATCCCGGCCACCGCGCGCCGGCTCCCTCGCCGCCCCAGTAGAGGCCGAAGGCGGTCAGCATCACTCCCACGACGAACTTCAGCGAGTTCTCGGGTACGCGGGCGAGCGGAGCGCGCACCGCGAAACCGGCGGCCGCCACGACTGCGATCGCGGACAACGCGGCGATCGCGGCCAGTGGCACGTCGTGCTGGTTGCTGCCGAAAGTCAAGGCGATGAACGCGACTTCGAGACCTTCCAGGAACACTCCCTTGAACGACAGCGTGAACGCGTACCAGTCCCGGACCCCGGACTTCGCCTGCGCAGGCGCCGTTTTCGCCGCGGCGACCTCCTTGCCGAACGCCGCGTTTTCGTCGTGCTCGGCCTTGAGGCCGCTCGCCCGCAGAATCGCCTTGCGCAGCCACTGCAGGCCGAAGACGAGCAACAGGCCTCCGACGACGAGCCGCAGGCCTGCCAGTGGAACGACCGCGAGTGCGGGGCCGAGCGCGGCGACGAGCACCGCGAGCGCGGCCAGGGCCGTGACGGCGCCGGTACCCGCCGACCGCCAGTCCCGTGCCGTGCCCGCGGCCAGCACGATCGTCAACGCCTCGACCGCCTCCACCGTGCACGCCAAGAACACCGCGAGAAACAGCGCACCACCGCTCATCGACCCTCCTTCACCGGTTCGCGCGCCAGTGCGACCTGAGCGCGACGATCTTCGGGGTGGGCCGGCGGGACGGGGGCACGGCCCCGCCGGCCCACCTTGTTTCGCTGCCGCTTCACGAGTGGGGAGTTCGGCGGCAGCGGTCGAGGTGGCGTGAGGAATCAGCCAGTGAGGCCCTCCGCCCGGCTCCCGGTCCCCGGGCGTCGCGGCCGTGTCGTGGTGCTCATGCCGCCGACGCTAGGCGGTGGTGGGTTAGCGGCGGGCAAATTCCGGGCGAGCGGGCGCGGGACGTCAGAACTCGTCTGTCTACTCCGGATAGTCATGACCGGGGTTCAATGGTCGGGAGGCGCGGTCCGACGAGAGGCGCCGCCGTGGTGCCGTTCGCCGTGGTCACCGTCGCCTCGGTCGGCATCTGCTTCGGCGTGGCGGTCGTGACCATGGCCAAGGACGGAGAGCGCCCGCACCCATGTTACGGGGTGTTTCCTGAGCACCCGCTGAATGAGCTTTCCGTTCTGCCCCAAGGAATTGAGCTCCCAGGTCCTGGCTACATTGGCCGCGTGCACGCTTCTGCCATCCGCATCGACACCCTGCCCGTCGTCCTCGTCGCAGCGGTGCTCGCCCTCGTCTGCGTGGCCGCCGTGCCGTGGGCGTGGGACCGGTGGCGGCACCGGGTCGCGGGCAGGGTGGGCACCACGGTGCTCGCTGTGCTCATGGTCGTGGCGGGTTCCGGGCTCGCGGTCAACTCGGTGGGAAGCTTCTATCCCACGCTGGGGTCGCTGCTGGGCACGTCGCCGAACCCGGAGGAGGGCACCGTCGCCGACGCCGGGCCCGACGGCCGCGACCTGGACCGGACGCTGTCGGCGGTGGGAGGCCGGGCGGCGGGCAATCACGGTTCGCTGCTGCACCTGACCGTGACCGGCCGCCGGACGGGTATCACCCGCGACGTCGACGTGTACCTGCCGGCGGTCTACGCCGCGCCGGACTGGGCGGGCTTCCGCTTCCCGGTGCTGGAGTGGATTCCGCACTTCCCCGGCGAACCGCGGCAGGTGGCGACGTTGTACGGGCTGCCCGACCTGCTGGACCAGCAGATCGCGAGCCACCGGCTGCCGCCGACGGTGGTGATCGTGCCCGACCCGAACGGCGAACCGCGCCTGACGCACGACTCCGAATGCATCGACGCGGTCGGTGGGGACGCGGACGACACCTACCTCTCCGCCGACCTCCGCAGCTGGGCGCTGAGCCGGCTGCGCGTGCGCTCGGACCGCGAGGGCTGGGCGGCCGCGGGCTGGTCCTCCGGGGGCTACTGCGCGCTGAACCTGACCGTGCGGCATCCGCAGTGGTTCTCCGTCGCGGTCAGCATGAGCGGCTACGACACGACCCCGCAGGACGTGGAGACCGGTGACCTGTTCCACGGCCGCGCCGATATCCGGCACGCCAACGACGTGTCGGCCACGCTGCGGGAGCACCCGGCACCGGTGCGGCTGCTGGTCTGCGCGGACGGCGCCGCGGGCGACGAACGGGCCGCGCTGGACCGGTTGCGGGCCGCGGCCGCGCCGCCGGTGGAGCTGACGACGTGGCTGCTGCCGCCCGCCGGGCACAACCTCAACGCCGTGCGCGCCGAACTGCCCGCGGTGCTCGGCTGGCTCGACGCGCAGCTGGGCCAGCCCGTCGACGGCACCGGCCCGCCCGGCCAGGTCACCCCGGGCGTGGTGCCGCCGTGGCCACTGCCGGACACCGGTGACCCCGGCAGTCTGCACGGGACGGACACCGCCACGTGAAGGCGGGGGAGGTGATGCCGCCGCAAGGCCGGCGGCGTGCTGATGTCGGTCGTGCAGCCCGGTGCACTGATGTCGCGGACGGCGGACGCGACACCCTGCTCGCGTTGCGCCCGGCCTTCCCGGCCACGCTCGCACCGGGCGCGTGGAAGCGCGGGCTGATCGTGGGCGTGGGGTCCCGCGCTCTCGGCATCGACCGGCTGCTGATGAGGCTGACCGGCTGGTCGATCCGGCAGAACGTGCTGTTCCCGCTGACCCGGCCACGCGGAGGGCCCGCGTGAACGCACTGGCCGGGCTCTCGCTCACCGGATGGTGGCCGGTCCGCGTCCTGCTCCTGGCCGCACTGGTGCCCGCCGGACTGCTGGTCGCGCGTTGCCGCCGCGGCCGCGGGCGCGTCGCGGCCGGCTCGGTGGCTCTGCTGTTGGTCGCCGTGAACGTGCTGACGTTCGTCAACGCTTCCGTCGGCTACTACCGCACCCTCGGCCAGGCGCTGGGGCTGCCGGGCGGGGATGCCGCGGTCGATGCTCCCCGGGCCCCGGCGTCCGGGATGGTGACCAGCATCGAGATCCCCGGCCGCACATCGGGTTTCCCCGCCAGGGCCGCCCAGGTGTACCTGCCGCCCGCGTGGTTCGCTCACCCACGGCCGAAACTGCCGGTGGTGGTGCTGCTGCACGGCACGCCGGGATCGCCCGCCGACTGGGATGACGACGGTGGCGCCGCGTCTACATTGGACGCATGGGCCGCCGGTCACCGCGGAGTCGCCCCGGTGGTGGTGATGCCCGACATCAACGGGGGGTTCGACCGCGACACCGAATGCGTGGACAGCCCGGCGGGGCGCGCGGAGACCTACCTGGCCGAGGACGTGCCCGCCTTCGTCGTCAGCCGGTTCTCCACGCAACCGCCGGGCCGCCGCTGGGCTGTCGCCGGTCTGTCCGAAGGTGGGTCCTGCGCGCTCATGCTGGCCCTGCGCCACTCCGACCGGTTCGCTGTGTTCGCCGACTACAGTGGACTGGCCGGACCGCGGTCGGGCGACGGCAACGCGGTGGGGGAGACCATCGCGACGCTGTTCGGCAACTCGCTCGCAAACTTCCGGTCCCACGAGCCGGGATGGCTGCTGACCCACCAGCGCTACCCGGAGCTCAGCGGATGGTTCGAGACCGGAGACCAGGACCCCGCCCCGCTGGCCGCGATCAGGCGGCTCGAACCACTGGCCGAGGCGGCGGGCGTGTCGGCCGAACTGGTCGTCGTACCCGGCGGCGGGCACGACTTCTTCCTGTGGCGCCGGGCGTTCGCGGACTCGCTCCCGTGGCTCCTCACCCGGCTCGGCGGCTGAGGGGCGGGCGCGTCCCGACCGACGATCGTCCAGCGCTGACTCGGACGGACTGAAAAGGTTGGCATATCAGCTGAGTGCTTGGGTCTCGGTCGCCAGCTTCTCCTGGCTGGCCGCCCACGAGGCCAATAGGGCCAGACCGTCCGCGGTCGCCGTGCCGGCGGGCGCGGTGTAGACGTTCAGGAGCAGGCCGGGTTCGGCAGGCATCTCCAGCGACTCGACGTCCAGGTCGAGCCGGCCCACTACCGGATGGTGCACACGCTTGCGTCCGGACCGGTGGAGCCGAACGTCCTGAGATGCCCACCGCTGCCGAAACAGTTCACTGCGCGTCGATAATTCACCGACCAGGGCGATCAGCTCCTCGTCGTGCGGATTGCGGCCGGCTTCCATGCGTAGCTTCGCGGCCACATCGCAGACGATCCGGTCGTAGTCGACGAAGAACGTTTTTGCCGCTTCGGGATCCAGATACACGAACCGCGCGGTGTTCGCCGGCCGTCGCGTGTCGGCCAGCACCGGTGAATACAGCGCACGGGCAAGGTGATTCATGGCCAGCACGTCATAACGGCCGTTGCAAATCCAAGCCGGCGCATCGGTGAGGGCGTCGAGCACCTGCTGAAGCGCCGGACGCACCGTCGCGGCGGGTCGCCGGCGGCGTGGACCGCCGGGCGCCCTGGACTGCCGCGCAAGGTGGAACAGGTGATCGCGCTCGGCCTCGTCGAGTTGCAAGGCAGAGGCCAACGCGTCGAGCACCCCGTCGGAGGCGCCGGTGAGGCTGCCGCGCTCCATCCGCACGTAGTAGTCGACCGATACCCCTGCCAGCAGCGCTACCTCTTCGCGACGCAAACCTTTGACCCGGCGCTTGCCGCCATAGGCGGACAGTCCGGCCCGCTCGGGCGTGATCCGCGCGCGACGCGAGCTCAGGAACTCCTTGATCTCGGTGCGCAGATCGATCGTGGTCACCCCTTCACCGTAGGCCCTGTCCACAGGCGGAGGGAGGCTCTGCTGGTACCCCGACGGCTACGCACCCTCTCAAGCGCGTGGGCACATCGGCCGCTGGCAGAGCCTCGCGCCGACGTCTAGGTACCAGTTGCGGTCGTGGCGATGCCCCCGTCGACCGGGATGATGGTGCCCGAGAGGTAGGACCCGGCCCGGCTGGCGAGGAACACGGCGATACCTGCCATGTCGTCGTCGCGGCCGAGCCGGCGCAGAGGGGCCTTCGCCGCGATCCTGTCGCCGATGGCATCGAGCGTGGACGCCATCATCCGCGACGGGAACGGTCCTGGGGCTACCGCGTTCACCGTGACGTGCTGTGGGCCCAGTTCTCTGGCAAGCACCCTGGTGAGTTGATGGAGGCCCGCTTTGCTGCTGGCGTACGAGTAGTTGGGCGACTCGGCGACGTGGATGGCGGCGATACTGCCGATGTTGATGATCCGCGCGGGATCATCGGCGGTGCCCGCCCTGCGCAGTGCGGGGAGCAGCGCCTGCACCAGCCAGAACGGCGACTTGAGGTTGAGGTCGAGCACCGCGTCCCAGGCCTCGTGCGGGAACGTCTCCAGCGGCTCGCGCCACATCGCTCCCGCGTTGTTGACGAGGATGTCCAGCCGTTCCGAGCCGGCCTTGACGAGATCAGCGAGGCGCTGACACTCGTCGTACCTGGACAGGTCGGCGGGGATCGCTTGAACGTCACCGAATTCGGACAGTAGCTGCTGTGCCTCGGCGCACGCGTCCGCCTGGCGTGAGCTGATGACGACGCGGGCGCCCGCCTGCAGAAGGCCGCGCGCTATCATCATCCCGATGCCCCTGGTGCCGCCAGTGACAAGTGCGTACTTCCCACTCAGATCGAAAAGGCCCGCGTGAGTGGTGAAATGGTTGTCCGTCATTTGGTTTTCGTTCCTTCTGCCGTGAAAGCATGTGCTGAAACGGTCGCGCCTCCAGGTTGACAGGCGTCCTGGATGTCTGGGAGAGCCTGGTGATACAGGTACTGTGAGAGCCACCCTTGCCTGGCGTTCGACGACGTTGCGCTGCTTGCAGACCGACGCGGTGACCGTCTACAGCGGACTGCTGCTCCGGCGTGCGCGATGCCTCAGAGAGCGCCGGTGAGCGCCTGCAGGCCGAGGCTGGAAGCCGCGACGGCCACCCACAGGAACGCGCCGAGCAGCAGGGGACGGTGCCCGGCCGCGCGCAGGTCCGCCAGCCGCAGGGACAGGCCGATCCCGGCGAGCGCTGTGGTGATCAGGAAGGTGCCCGCCCAGGACAGCGGCGCGTGCCAGGACGCCGGGATCAGGCCCAGCGTGTCCAGAGCCGCGGCCGCCAGGAAGCCGATCAGGAACATCGGCACGATCTTGCGCCAGGGCAGGTGCCGCAGGCGGAAACGCGGGCCGTCGGGGGCCTCCCGGCGGGCCGCCAGTATCGCCAGCACGGTCACGATGGGGATGAGTGTCAGGGTGCGGGTCAGCTTGACGACGATCCCGTAGGACCCGGCGTCACCTCCGTAGGCGAACGACGCGGCCACCACCGATGACGTGTCGTTGACCGCCGTGCCCGCCCACAGGCCGAAGGAGTGCGGGCTCATGCCCATCAGGTGTCCCAGTGGCGGGAACAGCAGGACCGCGGCGATGTTGAAGGTGAAGATCGTGCCCACCGCGTAGGCGATTTCGGCCTGCTTCGGCCGGATGACGGCACTGGTCGCCGCGATCGCCGAGGCGCCGCAGATGCCGGTGCCCACCCCGATCAGGGTCCGGGTGGCGCCCCGGACGCCCAGGAGCCGCCCCAGCAGCCAAGCGCCGCCGAGCGCGACCGTCAGCGTGCCGAGCATGACGGGCAGGGAACCACCGCCCACTGCGACCACCTGCCGCAAGGACAGCCCCGTGCCGAGGACCACGATCGAAAGCTGCAACACGGGCCTGGCCGCGACCGCGTAACCGGCGCTCCACCGTTCGGCGTGCAGCCCCGGCACGACCGCACCGGCGACCGCGCCGAACACGATGCCGAACACCGGACCCCCGACGAGCGGCACGAACTCGCCCGCCGCGAGGGCGAGGGCCGCCACAGCCACGGCGACCGCCAGACCCGGTACCCGCCGCAGCGCCGCGCCGGCCGGCGAACCGGGCCGCGCAGCGCTGAGAGCCCGCACCCCGTCACCTCCTGAATGTACGTACATTTAGGTTAAGCGTTGTACGGACATTTGCCAAGTGGTTCGCCGCAGGTCAGGGTCTCGGTAGGGTCAGCAGCCGGAGGCGATGTGGTGAAGGGCGATCGGCTGGACCGGGAGGGCGCGGCGCCGTTGTGGCAGCAGCTGCAGCAGCAGCTGCTGCGACGGATCGACGGCGGCGAGTTCGCCGCCCGGTTCCCCGGTGAGCTCGCGCTCGCCGAGGAGTACGGGGTCAGCAGGCAGACCGTCCGGCAGGCGCTCCGGCAACTGCGTGCCGACGGGGTGCTCGTCGCCGCTCGCGGCCGGCAGCCCCGCGTCGCTCCGCCCGTGGAGATCAGTCAGCCGGTCGGCGCGCTGTACAGCCTCTTCTCCGCGGTGGAGGCCGCCGGCCTGCAGCAGAACAGCGTCGTGCGCACTCTCGACGTCCGCGCGGACGCCGTGATCGCCGACAGGCTGGAGCTGGAAGGGGCCGCGCCGTTGGTGTACCTGGAGCGGCTGCGGCTCGCCGGGGACGAACCGCTGGCGCTGGACCGGGTGTGGTTGCCCGCGTCGGTCGCGGAACCGTTGCTGGCGGCGGACTTCCAGCACACCGGCCTGTACGCCGAGCTGTACCGGCGCACCGGGCTGCGGCTGGACCACGGCCGCGAGCAGATCCGCGCGGTGGTCCCGACGGTCGCCGAGCGGCGGCAGTTGCGCTGCGACGACCAGGCCGCCGCGTTCTCCATCTCCCGGCTCGGCAGCAGCGCGGGCACGCCCGTCGAGTGGCGCCACACGCTGGTGCGCGGCGACAGGTTCGCGCTCACCGCCGAGTTCTCCGGCAAGGCCGGCTACCACCTCGTCGGTTCCGGTCCCCGAGAGGACCTTCGGGGAACGCGGCCGGCCGCCGCGTCCGGGTAGCATCACGACGACCAGCAGAACGGGCTGTCCGGCAACGGAAACCGGGAGCCACGCTGCGATCTTCGGGGGAGTGCACGACTTTGACCTACCCACCGCCGGGTCCGCCCGGTCACCACTGGAACCGACCCGCGCCCCCGGGCCGGCCCCCGCAGCCCGGTCCGCCACGGAAGTCGCGCGCCGGCCTCTGGCTCGGCCTCGGTACCGGTGCTGTCGTGCTGGTGGCGTTCCTGGTCACCGGGCTCGTGGCGCCGGGCTTCCTCGTCGACCGCTCGCAGCGGACCCTCGCCGGTACCGGCGCTCCGGCCACGACCGGGAGTTCCGCACCGGACAGCGCGGAACCGCAGGCGTCCGGCGCCACGTCGGCTGCTCCGGACGACGGGGGCGCCGGGCTGGCGTTGATCGAGGCCTTCCTCCGGAAGGTGTCCTCCGGTGACACCCAGGATCAGGACGCCGCCGCCGGCATGGCGTGCCCGAGCTACCGCAGCCGGGTCGAGGCGTTCGCCGTCTTCGGTTCGGGGGAGACCTACAGCTACGACCCGGCCCAGGCGACCCGGTCCGGGCCCGGTGTCTCCCTGCCCATCACCGGGAAGCTGAACGGCCTGCCCTACACGGGCGTCGTCACCGCGACGACCGAAGCCGGGAAACGCTGCGTCACGGTGCAGGACACCCACTGAACCACCGGTGCCCAGGGTTTGCGGGCCGGCGCGGCGCCCGGTACGAGCGGTGCTCCAGGGGGAACGAGCGGTCGCCGGACGGCGGGCGGCCGGTCGTGCCTTGTCCCGAAGATCGGGCCGCTCCTACGCTCCCGTCGATCACGTTTCGGCTGAGCACGATCCGCATGCGGACGGCAGGAAGGAGGTGGGAGCGATGGAACCCGACACCGCTCCGCGCCAGGTGTGGCAGGCGCCCGAGTTCGAAGAGGTCATGGTGGCGCCCGAAGTGACGATGTACCTCGGCAGCACGGAGGACTGACCGGGAGCCCGCGAGATGTGGTTGCGGGTGCTGGGTTCCGCCGCGGGCGGCGGCTTCCCGCAGTGGAACTGCGACTGTCCCCGCTGCCGCGCCGCCCGCGACGGCTCCCGGCCCTGCCGGGCCCGGACGCAGTCCTCGGTCGCCGTCAGCGCCGACCGCCGCCGGTGGTTCGTGCTCAACGCGTCACCCGACATCCGTCACCAGATCGAGGCGTTCCCGGCGCTGCACCCGCGACAGGGCCGGGAAAGCCCGATCGAAGCGGTGCTGCTCACCGACGCGGAGCTGGACCACACGCTCGGGCTGTTGCTGCTGCGGGAAGGACGCGGTATCCGCCTGCACGCCACGGAAGCGACACGACGGGCGCTGTACGCGGGTTCGGGGATCCTGCGGACGCTCGAACGGTACTGCGCGGTCGAGTGGCGGCCCGTCGTCGTGGACGCCGAGGAGGCACTGGGCGACGGACTGTCCTACCGGGCGTTCGACGTGCCCACGACCAAAGCCTCGCGCTTCGGCACCGGAGGCGGCACGGGCACGGTGGTGGGCTACCGCCTGACCGACCAGCGCACCGGCCGCAGCGCTGTCTACGCGCCGGGCGTGCAGCGGCTCACTCCGGAAGTGCTCGCCCGGCTGGCGGGCTGCTCGTGCCTGCTCGTCGACGGGACGTGCTGGAGCGACGACGAAATGATCGCGCTCGGCCTGGCCGGGAAGACCGCGCGGGCGATGGGGCACGTGCCGATCGACGGCCCGGACGGCAGTCTCCGGCAGCTCGCGTCGATCCCCGCCGAGCGGAAGTTCTACGTGCACGTCAACAACACCAACCCCATCCTGCTGGACGACTCACCGGAACGGCTGCTGGCCGGGAAGTCCGGGGTCCAGGTCGCGGAGGACGGGCTCGAAATCGAGATCTAGGGAGCGGAAACGATGACGGCTGTGGTGACCGGGACCGACGGCTTCGTCGAGGCGCTGCGCTCCCACGCGCGGCGGTACCACGACCAGCACCCCTTCCACGTCGCGATGAACGCCGGCCGCCTCGGCCCGCACCAGATCCGGGGCTGGGTGGCGAACCGCTTCTACTACCAGCAGAACATCCCCCGCAAGGACGCCGCGATACTGGCGAACTGCCCCGAGCGCGCGGTGCGGCGCCAGTGGCTGCGGCGCATCACCGACCACGACGGGACGGCCGAGGGCGAGGGCGGCATCGAGGCGTGGCTGCGCCTGGGAGAGGCCGTCGGGCTGACGCGCGAGGAGGTGGAGGACGGCAGGCACGTGGTGCCCGGCGTGCGGTTCGCGGTCGACGCCTACGTGACGTTCGCGCGCACCCGGCCGTGGACCGAAGCGGTGGCGTCCTCGCTGACCGAGCTCTTCGCACCGGACCTGATGGCGCAGCGGCTCGCCGCGTTCGAGCGCCACTACACCTGGATCGACGGCGCGGGACTGGCGTACTTCCGCGCCCGGCTGCGGCAGGCGCCTCGCGACAGCGAGCACGCACTGACGGTGGTCACCGAGCACTGCCGGTCAGCCGGGGAACGGGAACGGGCGGTCGCGGCGCTGTCGTTCAAGTGCGACGTGCTGTGGGCCATGCTGGACGCGATCGACCGCGCCTACGGGGAATGACGATGGGAACGCCGATCACCACCCTCGACCCGGCCGCCAGGCCCAGGCTGGCGCGGCACGTGCGCCTGCGGTTCGACCCCACGCGGGACCGGCACGTGCTGCTGGGGCCGGAGACCGTCGTGGTCCTGAACGGAACGGGCGCCGACGTCCTCGCCCTGTGCGACGGTGCCCGCAGCGCGGCCGGGATCCTGGCCGCGCTGCGGGAGCGCTACGGGGACGTCGCCGAGGCCGAGGTGTCGCGGTTCCTCACGGGCCTGGCCGCCCGGCGCTGGGTGGAGCTCGCCGATGGCTGAGCCGTTCGGACTGGTGGCCGAACTCACCTACCGTTGCCCGCTGGCCTGCGCGTACTGCTCCAACCCGGTCGAGTTGTCCCGCTACCGCGACGAGCTGAGTACCGGGCAGTGGCAGCGAGTGCTCGCCGAAGCCGCCGGGCTGGGCGTCCTCCAGTGCCACTTCTCCGGCGGGGAACCCCTGCTCCGCCGCGACCTCGCGGACCTGGTGGCGAGCGCGCACGACCTCGGCCTCTACACGAACCTGGTGACCAGCGCGGTGGGACTGTCCCGCCCGCGTGCGGAACAGCTGCACGCCGCTGGTCTGGACCACGTGCAGATCAGCCTCCAGGCCGACGAGCCCGCGCTGTCCGACCGGATCGCCGGAACGGCGTCGTTCGCGCGGAAGATCGAGGCGGCCCGGGTGGTGAAGGAACTGGGCTGGCCGCTCACGCTCAACGTCGTCCTGCACCGGGGGAACATCGGCCGTATCCCCGAAATCGTGGCCTGCGCGCAGGAGCTGGCAGCCGATCGCCTCGAACTGGCCAACACCCAGTACTACGGCTGGGCGTGGCGCAACCGCGCCGCGCTCCTGCCGAGCAGGGCGCAACTGGACCACGCCGAGGAGGAACTGCGCGCGGCCAGGGCCGGCGCGGGCCTGGACATCCGCTACGTCCTGCCCGACTACTACAGCAGGTATCCCAAGCCCTGCATGGGAGGCTGGGGCGCGCGGCAGCTCATCGTGACGCCCGGCGGCGACGTGCTGCCGTGCCTCGCCGCGCACACGCTCGGGTTGCCCCGGGCGAGCGTGCACGAGGCGGCGCTGGCGGCGATCTGGGCGGAGTCGCCGGTGTTCCAGCGCTTCCGGGGCACGAGCTGGATGCCGGACCCCTGCCGCGGCTGCGAGCGCCGCGAGATCGACTTCGGCGGCTGCCGGTGCCAGGCGTTCCAGCTCACCGGGGACGCCGCCCGCGCGGACCCGGTCTGCCACCTCTCCCCGGACCACCGGCTCATCACCGAAGCGGTGGCGGAGGCCGGGAAACGGGGCGCCGCCGAGCCTCTCGCCGTCCGGCCCCACCGTTGACGAAGGAGTCCACAGTGGACTTCGGAATTCTCGCACTGGCGTTCGGGCTGAGCCTCGACAACTTCCGGTCGTCGGTCGCGATCGGGACCATCCCGTTCGGCCGGCGCCGCGCCGTGCAGATCGCGCTCACGTTCGGGCTGTGGGACGCGCTGGCGCCGCTGCTCGGCGGGCTCGTGGGGAACTACGCCGGGGAGGTCGTCGATCCGGTCGCGGAGTACGTGGGCTTCGCCGCGATGGGGGCGTACGGGGTGTACCTCCTGGCGGGTGCGCTGCGCAAACCCGAGCCGGAGGAGGTGGACCACCCGTGGGTGACGCTGTTCGGCATGCCGCTGTCGCTCAGCGTGGACAACCTCATCGCCGGCACCGGTCTGGGGCTGGTCGGTGTGCCGATCGTGGTCCCCGCGGTGACCTTCGGGGTCGTCACGGTGGTCATGTCCTTCGCCGGGCTGTGCCTGGGCCGGGTGGCCGCCCGCGCGATCCGCATCCGGCCGGACCTGTTCAGCGGCTTGTCCCTCCTCGGCGCGGCCGTCGTCCTGCCGCTGGTTTTCGGCTGACGGCACGGAAAACGGGCGCCGGGCCCGAAAAGCCCGGCGCCCCTGGAGACTCCCCGCTAGCCGGGAAGGGCGAAGACGATCAGCGCGCTGCCGTGGCCCGCGCCGAGCATGCCGGGGAGGAAGCCCTCGATCCAGCCGCCCCAGCCGACCGGGACGGCGACGAACTGCCTGCCGTCCACCGAGTACGCGACGGGGCTGCTGTGGTGCCCGCTGCCGCACTGGAACTGCCACAGCTGTTCCCCGGTGCGGGCGTCGAGCGCATTGAACTCCCCGGTCGGCTCCCCGGCGAACACCAGGTCCCCGCCCGTGGCCAGCACCGACGCGCACATCGGCACTTCGTTGCGCCAGCGCCACTTCTCCTCGCCGTTGACGTCGAACGCGCTCACGGATCCGGTCATGTCGTGGGCGTCCACCTGAACACCCGCGCCCCAGTACGGAATGCTCTCCTTGAACTCCCGGCGCCGCCGGGTGGCCGTGGCGCCGACGTCCTGCACCGGCACGTAGAACAGCCCGGTCCGCGGGCTGTACGCGGCGTGCGTCCACTCCTTGGCGCCGGCCGGCCCGGGGTAGAAGTGGACCGGTTCGCCTTCCTTGTCGGGGTACTTCCGGGGCGTCACCTTCCCGTCGCGGGTGATCGCGCCCCAGTCGATCCGGTCCACGAAGGGCGTGACCTGGACCAGCTCGCCGTTCGTGCGGTCCAGCACGAAGAAGTAGCCGTTCTTGTCGAAGTGCGCGAGCAGCCTGCGCCCGTCCGACTCGAACAGGATGCACTCGGAGATGCTGTCGTAGTCCCACACGTCGTGCGGCGTGCACTGGTGTTGCCAGCGGATCCGGCCCGCGTCGACGTCCACCGCGACGATGCTGTCGGTGAAGAGGTTGTCGCCCTCGCGGACGCCGCCGTCGAAGTCGGGCGCCGGGTTCCCGGTGCCCACGTAGAGCAGGTTGGTCTCCGGGTCGAAAGTTCCGGTGAGCCAGGGGTTCGCGCCACCGCGGGCCCACGCTTCGCCGTCCGCGGGCCAGGTTTCCGAGCCGGGCTCACCGGGCTTGGGCACGGTGTAGCAGCGCCACGCGTGCTCCCCGGAGTCCAGGTCGAAGGCGTCCAGATGGCCGCGCACCCCGAATTCCCCGCCGGAACTGCCCACGATGACCAGGTTCTTGACCACCAGTGGCGCGAGGGTGGCGCTCTCGCCCGCCCGCACGTCGCCGTAGGTCCTGTCCCACACCCGCTTGCCGGTGGTGGCGTCGAGCGCGAGCAGGTGCGCGTTCGCGGTGACCATGAAGACCTTCCCCCTGGCCACGGCGACCCCGCGGTTCACGTTGCCACAGCACAGCGACACGTCGTAGGGGACCGCGTGCTTGTACCGCCACAGCTCCTGACCCGTCTTCGCGTCGAGCGCCCAGAGCCAGCCGTCCCAGCCGGACAGGTACATCACCCCGTCCACGACGATCGGGGTGGCCTCGAACGCGTACGTCGACGCGCCGGCGATCATGCCGCTGGCACCGGCCTGGAACATCCACGCGGGCCCGATCCGGTGGACGTTCCCGGTGTTGATCTGGTCCAGCGGGCTGTAGCGCTGCCCGTCGTAGGTGCCGTAGTAGGTGAGCCAGTTCTGCGGCTCCGACCGGGCGTCGAGGATCCGTTCGTAGGTGACCCCGGCGGCCACCGCGGGCGCGGTCCCGTTCTTGCCGCTCAGCGTGCCCTGGTCGATGGCGTCGCCGGCATCGAGGTATTCGACGGTCATGGCTGCTCCTGTCCTACGGCCGTGGCTGGTCGGGACGGTCCAGGCGGGCTTCCGGTGGTACGTCCCCCAGCACGACGATGGCGCCCGTCATCCCGCGGCCCTCGTCGTTGCCGGTGGGGGAGCTGTACCAGTAGCAGCCGGGGCCGTCGAGGTTCAGTGCCGCTCTGCCCTTGGCATGGTTGACCAGCCACAGGAACTTGCGATCGCCGTTGCTGGGCAGCAGCGCGCAGTGCGTGTTCTGGTCGTCGTTGATGATCTCCAGTTCGAGATCACCGCCGTGCGGCACCACGAGGATCGCGGGGTCCCAGGCTATTTCGTCGGGCTGGATGCGGATCGTCGCCGTCATCCGGCCGTCGGGCAGCTCCGTGGCCTCGCCGATGTTGCCGGTGCCCAGCAGCCGGCCGATCGCCGCCTTGTTCTGTTCGCCCAGCCCGAATTCGCGCAGCAGGTCGGCCCGGTCCCGCGAGGTGGTCGTCATCGACTTCACTTCCTCGTCGAAGGTTTTCCCAGTGGCGTGGGAGTTTAGGGCCGCCCGGCGCGTGGTGGCGCGTGCCGCCGTTCGTGCGCCGCGGGCTACCGTTCGTACCCGGTGGCAGGCCGGTGCCGCAGGTCGTACCGGCCGAGGTTCATGACCTTGTGCCACGCGGCCACGAAGTCGCACACGAACTTCTCCCGCGCGTCCGCGCTCGCGTAGACCTCCGCGAGCGCCCGCAGTCCGGGGTGGGCGGCGAAGACGAGGTCCACCCGGCTCGCGGTCCACTTCGCCTCGCCGGTGCGCCGGTCGTGACCCGCGTAGGTTTCCCGGCCGGTCGCCACCCACCGCGTGGTTCCGTCCAGGAGGTGCACGAAGAAGTCGTTCGTCAGCGTCCCCGGCGCGCGGGTGAGCACGCCGAGCGGGGACCGCCGGTGGTTGGCGCCCAGCACACGCAGCCCGCCGACGAGCACGGTCATCTCGGGTGCGCTCAGCGTCAGCAGGCTCGCCCTGTCGGCCAGCAGGTACTCCGAGGGCAGCCGGCCGCCTTCGCCGCGGTAGTTGCGGAACCCGTCCGCGACCGGCTCCAGCGCGGCGAAGGAAGCCACGTCGGTCTGCTCCTGCGAAGCGTCGGAGCGCCCCGGTGTGAAGGGAACCGTCACGTCGTGACCGGCGCTTCTGGCGGCCTGCTCGACGGCGGCGCACCCGGCGAGCACGATCAGGTCGGCGAGCGAGATCCGGCCCGCGAACCCCGCCCGGATCCCTTCGAGCGTGCGCAGCACGGCCGCCAGCGTGCCGGGATCGTTGACCGGCCAGTGCCGCTGGGGGTCGAGGCGGATCCGGGCGCCGTTCGCCCCGCCCCGCTTGTCGCTGTTCCGGAACGTCGAGGCCGACGCCCACGCCGTCGCGACGAGCTGGGAAACCGGCAGCCCCGAGGCGAGGATCCGGCTCTTGAGCACCGCGATGTCCGCCGCGCCGACGAGCTCGTGGTCCACCGCGGGCACCGGGTCCTGCCAGCGCAGCGTCTCGCCGGGCACCAGCGGCCCGAGGTAGCGCTGGACCGGGCCCAGGTCGAGGTGCGTCAACTTGAACCAGGCCCGGGCGAACGCGTCGGCGAACCGGTCCGGGTGTTCGAGGAAGCGGCGCGCGATCGGCTCGTAGCCGGGATCGGCCTGCAACGCGATGTCCGTCGTGAGCATCGTGGGGGTGTGCCGCTTCGCCGGGTCGTGGGCGTCCGGCACCGTCGCGGCGCCGTGGCGCGGCACCCACTGCCACAGGCCGGCGGGACTGAGCGCGAGGTCCCATTCGTAGGCGAACAGGGTCTCCAGGAAACCGGTGTCCCACCGGGTCGGCGTGGGCGTCCAGGTCCCGTCGAGCCCGCTGGTGACGGTGTCCGCGCCCCTGCCGGTGCCGTGGGAGTTCCGCCAGCCCAGCCCCTGCTCCTCGACGGGCGCGCCCCCGGGCTCGGGACCGAGGTGGCGGTTCGGGTCGGCCACGCCGTGGCTCTTGCCGAAGGTGTGCCCGCCCGCGATCAGGGCGACGGTCTCCTCGTCGTTCATCGCCATGCGGCGGAACGTCTCGCGGATGTCCCTCGCCGCGGCGAGCGGGTCCGGCACGGTGCCCGGCCCCTGCGGGTCGACGTAGACGAGCCCCATCTCCGTGGCGGCCAGCGGTCTCTCCAGCTCGCGCACGCCGCGGTGGCGTTCGTCGCCGAGCCAGGTGCGTTCCGGGCCCCAGTAGACGCCCTCGTCGGGCTCCCACACCTCCTCCCGCCCGCCCGCGAAGCCGAAGGTCCGCAGGCCCATCGTCTCCAGCGCCCGGTTGCCCGCGAAAACCATCAGGTCGGCCCAGGAGATCCTGCGGCCGTACTTGCGCTTCACCGGCCACAGCAGCCGGCGCGCCTTGTCCAGGTTGCGGTTGTCCGGCCAACTGTCCAGCGGTGCGAAGCGCTGCAGGCCCGCGGCCGCGCCGCCGCGCCCGTCCTCGACGCGGTAGGTACCGGCAGCGTGCCAGGCCATCCGGAGCACGAGCGGCCCGTAGTGGCCGAAGTCGGCGGGCCACCAGTCCTGGGAAGTCGTCAGCACCGCGTCGACGTCCTTCGCCAGCGCGTCGAGATCGAGGGTCGCGAACGCGGCGGCGTAGTCGAAGTCCTCGCCCAGCGGATCGATGCCCCGCTGCCGCAGGACCTTCAGGTCGAGCCCCCGCCCGGTTTCCCGGCGCGCGCCCACGAGCTGGTCGTAGGGCGTGGTGACCGCGGCGTCGGGGTTCTCCGGCACGGGACTCCTCCGGACCTCAGATGTCCAGCGCCCGGCGCACGGCGGGCGCGTTGCGCCGGGACACCGGCACCATCTTGTCCGTGTGGTCGTCCATGACCAGGAACAGCTCGCCCTTGAGGCGGCGCTCGACTTCGCGGACGCGGCTCAGGTTGACCAGGTACCGGCGGTGCACGCGGAGGAAACCCGCGTCCGCGAGCTCGTCGTCGAGCTTGTCCAGCCCCTGCTGGGCCGCGCGCAGCAGGCCCTGGTCAGTGGCCAGCCAGACGTCGTTCCCGTCGGACTCGGCGAAGCAGACCTCCGGCAGCGGCAGCAGCACCATCCGGTTGTCGCGGGTCCCGACCACCCGGCGCGGCGGGGTCCGGGGGCGCGCGGGGGCGCCGGCCCGCGGGACCTGCTCGCCGTCGCGGATCCCGAACCGGACCAGGGTGCCGACCAGGTGCCCGGACAGGAAGACGGGCCGGATGCTGACCGGGGTCGGCTCGTCGGCGAGGTGGGTGAACAGCTCGGTGGAGCCCGTCCAGTCCGGGTTGCGGGCCGCCTGCCTGCCGGCGTACCGGGCGGCGCTGATCATCTCCGGCAGCCGCGGGTTCCACCGCACCGTGGGATCGATCGCCGGGGCCGAGGCGGGCACGCCGAGGAGCACGCTCGCCGTGTCGTCGGCGATCACCACCATGCCCGCGGTGTCCAGCGCGGCGAGCGGCGTGGTGGAGCGCGCCCTGGCCTCGTGGTAGGCGGCGACCAGCTCGGTGCCGCTGTCGCGGGCGCGCCTGCGCAACGTGGCCTGGGTCCGGGTGGCCGCGTTCGACAGCCACGCCCCCGCGGCGGCCGGGAGCTCGCCGCGCCAGCGGGAGACGTTCAGCACCGCGATGGGTTCCCTGGTGACCGCGTGGCGCACCGCGACACCCGCGCACGTCCAGTCGTGGAACGCCCGGCACCAGTGTTCCGGGCCCCGGATGAGGACGGGGGCGTGGGATTCGAGCGCCGTGCCCATGCCGTTCGTGCCCGTCGCACTCTCGGACCAGCAGTACCAGGGCGCGAGGTTGCAGCCGGCCGCCACGGCGCGAGTGGCGCTGTCGCCCCACTCGCCCACGATGCGGCCCGTGGCGTCGGCGACGGTCACGATGCCGCCCGCGACGGCCACCTCGTGGGCCACGGCGGCGGCGCGGAACCCGAGCTCGGTGAACACCACGTCGTGCTCGGGGGTGTGATCGACCTCCGCGACGGCCACCGGCGCCTCGGTGGTGTTCGGGTCGACGCGGTAGTGCTCCCGGCAGCGGTGCCAGGAGATCGCCACTTCGGGCCGCACCCCGCGGACGTCGTCCGCACCCCCGATGAACCGCTCCCACGCCGCGTACACCGTGCCCGCACCCGGGTTTCTGGCCGCCGCCTCGAGTCGCTGCCCACCGCTCATGCGCGAGACCGCCTTTGGTATGTCACCGGGCGGGCGAAGTCCGTGCCGCCACGGCGACCGCTGGTCGACCGGACGGAGCCGCCGCACGAGCGCTCACTGCCCGGCCGGCGGGCGACCCCGGATCTCCGAATCTAGAGGCTCCCGGTACCGGCGGGCAATCGGCCGCGGGTAGTAAGCGCTTTCAGCCCTCGGCATCGGGGCCGCCGCCCGCGGCGAGTCAGCAGGAAACCCGTTGCGGCGTAAAGGATCTTCATCGGCCCGCCGCCCTCGGTCCCCGGAGGAGTGGTTCCACCGCGACCGGCGGAACCGCCGATGCTGCGACCCGGGGAGTCGCCCTAGCTTCGAAGACGCGATCCCGCCAGGAAGGCGGATCTCGACCTCCCGGAAGAGGTGATCGATCAGATGCGCCGAGCACTCCTCCTCGTGGTCTCGGTCGTCGCGGCGCTCGTGTTGCCCTTCTTCGCCTCGGGCAGTGCCGTCGCGGCCTCCGCGTCCACCGGCCAGGCCGCCGCCGTCGCAGCGCAGACCGTGACCGTGAAGTACGGCCCGTACACCATTCCCGGCGCCGCATTCGGCCGGCCCGGTGACCTGCCGGCCTTCGGTTCGGCCGCGAAGCCGTGCGACTCGTGCGACATCGTCGGGGAGAAGCCCGACCTCGTCTACGCGGACGGCACGTCCGCGAACATGGACACCGGCCCGATGCTGCACCACTTCGTCATCGGCAACAACAGCGCCCGCGACCTGGTCTGCCCCGCCGACCCCGACCGGCTCTGGGCGTCGGGCAACGAGCGGACGGACAAGGAACTCCCGGACGGCTACGGCGTTCCCGTGCGCACCACCGACCGGTGGGGGATCATCACCGAGCTGATGAACTACGACCCGGCACCGAAGACCGTCTACGTCTCGATCGACTACCGGATCGCGCCGGCCGGGTCGACCACGCCGGTCCGCTCGCTCTGGATGGACGCGGGCGGATGTCTCACCTCGGACTACGCCGTTCCGGCGGGGCCGAGCGTGCACAGCTGGGGCTGGACGTCCACCGTCAGCGGGAAGCTGGTGTTCGCCAACGGCCACCAGCACGACGGCGGGGTGCACGTCGCGCTGACCGACAACGACGCGACGGTGTGCGACTCGGTGGCCGAGTACACGGAGATGGGCGGCATGAACACGATCATGTCAATGGGCGTGTGCACCGGTGACCCGCTCGCGATCGTCCACGCGGGCGACCGGCTCGCCGTCAACTCCTACTACGACTCACCGACGGCCCAGCGCGACGTGATGGGCATCGTGCACGCCTACCTCGCCCTCTGAGCTTCGCACAGTCCCGGACCCACCACTGAGGAGGACGCGGATGATCCGCGCACGAAGAGCTGGTCGCTTGTGGACGGCACTGACCGTCGCGATCCTGGCGGCGGCGCTCACCCAGACTCCCGACGGCACCGCCAGCACGGCGAACGCGACGGCGACCGGTGTCCCCGTCGTTCCGGAGTGGACGATGGCAGGGCAGAACCAGGCGAACACCCGCTACAACGCGACCGAGACGGTGATTTCCCCGGCCAATGCCGGCCGGCTCGCGCCGCGCTGGGTCGCGACCCTGGGCGGGAACGTCGCGGCCACCCCGACGGTTTCCCTCGGCACCGTCTTCGTCCCCGACTACGGCGGCAAGCTGAACGCGCTGGACGCGATCACCGGCGCGGTGCGCTGGCAGAAGAACATCTCCGACTACAGCGGTGTGACCGGTGACGTCTCCCGTACCAGCCCGGCCGTGTACGGCCCGGAGCTGATCTTCGGCGACGGCGTGTCCACCGGCCCCTTGACCGGGGCCCGGGTCATGGCCGCCGACCGCACCAACGGCGCCAGGCTGTGGAGCACGGTCGTCGACACCGATCCGCTGGCGATGGTCACCACTTCGCCGGTCGTCGACGGCACGACCGTCTACGTCGGCGTCGCCAGTCACGCCGAGTTCGGTGACTACGACGACGTCACGTTCCGGGGGAGCGTCGTGGCGCTGAACGCCGTGACCGGCGCGGTCCTCTGGAAGAGGTACCTGGCTCCCGACGGTTACACCGGCAACTCGGTCTGGGGCAGCAACTTCGTCATCGACCACGTCACCGGGAACCTGTTCGTGACTACCGGCAACAACTACACGGTGCCCGACGGCGTGTGCACCCAGCCGAACCAGCAGGACTGCGCGGCCGCCCCGGAGGACAACTACACCGACGCGGTCGTGGCGCTGAACCCGCTGACCGGTGCGGTGAACTGGTCCTTCAAGACCCTGACCGCCGACGTCGGGGACACCGACGACTGCGACATCTGCGGACCGGACTACGACTTCGGCTCGTCCCCGAACCTGTTCACGGTCTACACCGGCGGCAGGTTCCGCTCGATCCTCGGCATCGGGCAGAAGAGCGGCATCTACTGGGCGCTCGATCCGGCGACCGGCAAGGAGATCTGGCACACGGTGGTCGGCCCGGGCAGCGATCTCGGCGGCATGGAGTGGGGGTCGGCGACCGACGGCAGGCGGATCTACGTCGGGGTCGGCAACTACGACCACGAGAGCTACGACATCGTCGGCGCGGACGGCAGGAAGAGCACGATCGACGGTGGCTCCTGGGCGGCGCTCGACGCCGCGACGGGCCAGAAGCTCTGGCAGGTCACCGACCCGTACGGCACGATCGACGTGAGTTTCCTCAGCGCCGCCAACGGCGTGGTGTACTCCGGCGGGGTGAAGGGCGACCAGGACACGATGTTCGCGCTCGACGCGAGTGACGGGCAGATCCTCTGGCGCTACCACAGCGGCGGGGCGGTGATCGGCGGCGCCGCGATCACCGGTGGAACCGTCTTCTGGGGTTCGGGCTACTGGTTCGGCCTCTGCGACGACGGCACCTACGACTGCGCGCAGAACAACAAGCTGTACGCCTTCTCACCGCGCTGATCACACCTGGCCGTCTCCGGGCTCCCGCACCCGGAGACGGCCAGGTAGCCGTCGGCGATCCCCGGCTCCGCGATTTTTCAGGGTGTGGTGCGGTAGAAGCCGGCCGCGTCGAGGGCGGTGGGGACGTCGAGTTCGGCGGCGACCGCGGTGATGGCGCTGGCGCCGACGGCGAGGTCGGCTTGGCCGTCGGTGGTGTAGTGCGGTGCGATGAACCTCTCGTAGTGGGCTCGACGATGACCCCTGGTCCGGCCACTGTCAATGCGGGGTCTCGGGGCCTGACGAGTCGAGGCCGGACGGCGGGAGATCTGCGGGAGGACGCCGTGGCACACTTCGTTGACCACGAGGTGAGTCAGGGGAGCACGACGCATGACCGATCGCCCGGCCAGGCGAACGCAGGAGCAACGACGCGCCGAGACCGAGCGGCGCGTGCTGGACGCGGCGATGGCGCTCATCGCGCGCAGCGGGTCCCGGGCCGTCACGCTCGCCGAGGTCGGGGAAGCCGCCGGGTACAGCCGCGGCATCGTCTACCACCACTTCGGCAGCCGGGAACGGCTGTTGGAAGCCGTGGTCGACGCGGCGCAGCGGTTCGACGTTCCCGCCTATCAGGGGGACGGTCTGGACCACCTGGTGCGGATCATCGAGGCGTACCTGCGCAACGTGGTGCGGCGGACCCCGTCGGCGCGCGCGTTCCTGCAACTGTGGGGTGAGGCGATCGCGGCCGACCCCGTGCTGGCTCCGCTGTTCGCCCGCCGGGACGCCGACTTCCGGCAGCTCCTGGCGAACGTGGTCCGCCAGGGCATCGCCGACGGGTCCATCCGGCCCGATGCGAACCCGGCCGCGGCCGCCGTGCTGATCGTCGCACTGGTCCGCGGGACCGGGCTGCAACTCATCGCCCAACCTCCGGTTCGCGACGTCCCCGCCATCATCCGGGAGGCGACGCGCTCGGTGCGCGCGGCCTTCGCTGTCATGCCGTAGCTTCCGCCAGTGGTCTCTCACGCCGTCCGCTGCTACACTTACTTGCATACATACACGCAAGTTAGGAGTGAGGATGCCTGTTCCTTTGGTGCTCGTGCACGGCAATCCGGAGAGCAGTGGCGTGTGGGGGCCGTTGATCTCCGCGCTCGGCCGGGACGACGCGGTGTCGCTGTCCCCGCCCGGCTTCGGGGTGCCCGCGTCGGACGACTTCTCCGCCACCGTCGAGGGCTACCGCGAGTGGCTCGCCGCCCGGCTGGAGCAGTTCCGGGAACCCGTCGATCTCGTCGGCCACGACTGGGGTGGCGCGCACGTCGTCCAGATCGCGATGACCCGCCCGGATCTGATCCGCAGTTGGGCGTCGGACGCACTCGGCCTCTTCGCCCCGGACTATGTCTGGCACGCGCGGGCCCAGGTGTGGCAGCAGGAAGGGGCAGGCGAGGCCTCGGTGAAGGAACTCTACGGCGGCACGCTGGCGCAGCGACTGGAGGTCGTCCGCGCGCTCGGGATGACCGGCCCGGCCGCGGAACGCGTGGCCGCGGGAATGGACGACGGGATGGGGCGGGCGGTGCTCTCGCTGCTGCGGTCGGCCGCACAGCCGGTGATGGCCGACGCGGGCCGCGGCCTGGCGAAGGCGCGACAGCGGCCCGGCCTGGCCCTGATCGCCCTCGCGGACGCCGAACAGGCCAGTGGAACGCCTGCGCAGCACCGGTTCGCAGGCGAGGCCGCCGGTGCCGAGATCGCCGAACTCGCCGATGTCGGGCACTGGTGGCCGGTGACGGACCCGCACCCGGTGGCGCGAGCCCTGACCGCATTCTGGTCCCGTGTGGACGGTTAGGACGGCATCCGCGGCGAAGTCACCGAAGCCGCCGTCCGGAAAGACGCGGTCGTCGTAGCACTGCGTCTCGGCCAGTGCTTCGTCCACTGTGGTCAGTGCGGCGATCTGGCGCGCAGCGGTGGCGGCTTTGCGCATGCCGTCGTCGCTCAGTGCCGTGGTCACCGGATCGGGGAGTTCGGTAGCGCGGTCCCGCCGGGTCTGCTGGATGTTCTGGTGCGGTTGGCGACTGAGGGGCACCGCACGGCGGCGCGACCGTCCGCGAGATCCGTGTGTGCTTCGAAAGAGGAGTCCGGATGAGGAGTTGGCTCGGTGGTGATCAAGCTCCCGCGGCTTTGAGCATGGCGATCACCTGGGAAAAGCCTGCCAGTAGTTCGGGATCGGATCGGTAGCGGGCAGAGTTGCGTTCGGCAAGCTCCAGGGCCCTTGCTGCGGGGATGGCGCCGCGGTCCAGCAGCATGCGAACGATGACGGGCCACCCACCTGCCGCAGCGCCAGCCAGCGCTGTACCTCGGCACCCCTCGACGTGGTTGATGCTGGCTCCGTGGTCCACCAGCATCTCCACGACGGCGGCAAGCCCTTGGACGGCGGCCAACTCCAGACCTTCGCGCGGGCTTTCACTGCTGTCAACTTTGGACCCCCGGGAAATGGGAGTCGCGGATGTTTGTGACGGCCGTCCGGCTCAGCTGAACGTTGCGCGAGAGTGGCGAGGCCTCCAACCGCAGCTCGTGACGGACGAATTCGGCCAGGCGGCGCGGGTCCACTTCGGACAGTCGCGGTCAGCGGCGCCGGAGGCCGAGGGTGAATCCGGCGGGGCGGAACGCGATCAGCTCCTGCACCCGCAGCCGGTAGTCCGGATCGGGCACCAGCTCGTACCGGTGCAGCAGGGTGCTCACCACGACGAGCGTCTCGTGCACCGCGAACTGGCGGCCGATGCACGCGCGCTGCCCGGTGCCGAACGGCTTGAACGCGTGTGCCGGGCGGCGGCGGATCCGTTCGGGCAGGAAGCGGTCCGGGTCGAAGGCCTCGGGATCCTCGCCCCACACGGGATGGCGGTGCAGCGCCGGCAGCAGCACGAACATCGACTCGCCCGCGCGCATCGGGTAGCGCCCGCCGAGCACGGTGTCCGCCAGCGCGTGCCGCGCGTAGCCCGGGGCGGGCGGCCACAACCGCAACGCCTCGTCGACCACCCGGCGCAGGTAGCGCAGCTTCCCGATCTGCTCGAACGAGGGCACCTCGCCGCCGAGCACCGCGTCGGCCTCGGCGCGCGCCGCGGCCAGCACGTCCGGGTTGTTCGCCAGGTAGTACAGGGCGAACGCCGCCGCGGTCGCCGTCGTCTCGTAGCCCGCGGCCAGGAAGGTGAGGACCTGGTACCGGATGTTGACGCGGTCGAGGGTGCCCGCGGCCAGCATCAGGGTGAGCAGGTCGTCGCCCCCTTCCCGGCCGCGCGCGTCGATCACCTCGTCCACCACCGCGTTGAGGTAGGCGATGTTCTCCGCGTTGCGCTCGTCGGCCCGGCGGCCGAGCAGACCGCCCACGATCGGCGGCCGGGTGACCGTGCGCTGACCGTGCACCATGCACTCCTTCAGCGCCGTCACGAAAGGGTGGGTGCGGCCGGTCTCGAAGGAGCCGAAGGAGTACCCGAACCCGGCGCGGCCGATGACCTCCAGGGTCATCTTGGTCATGTCCGCGGCCACGTCGACCGGCGCCCCGCCGGCGGCCCGGTCCCACGCCGCGACCAGTTCCCCGGTCACCGCGAGCATCACCGGGTGGTAGCGGCGCATCGCGGCCTGGGAGAACGCCGGCATCAGCAGCTCGTGCGCCGCCCGCCAGTTCGGCTCGTGGGTGTGCGCGGTGATGAGGCCGTCGCCGAGCACGGGGCGCAGCGCGTCGAGGTTCGGCAGGACGTTCTTGGTGAACCGCTGCTCGTCCGACAGCTCCGCCACCAGCTCCGGGTCGGTGACGAAGGTGAACTCCAGGTGGTGCAGCGAACGCCGGAACACCGGGCCGTGCTCGGCGGCCATCCTGGTCGAGTCCTGGATGAAGGTGCTGGTCAGGTTCGTGCCCAGGCTGCGGCCGGCATCGGGGGCCACGGTCATCTCAGGCTACCCCGGGGTACACGGGCAGTGCGACCGGGGTGCGGTCGAACAACAGGCCCTGCCACTCGGTCTCGCCGTACGGGACGGCCAGGCGCAGCCGCGGGCACCGGCGGTGCAGCGTCGCGAGCGCGGTGGTGATCTCGGTGCGGGCCAGGTGCGCGCCGATGCAGTAGTGCGGCCCGTGGCCGAAGGTCAGGCTGCCGGACCTGCTCGCCCGCCCGGGGCGCACCTGGTCCGGGTCCTCGATGACGCCGGGGTCCCGGTTGACCGCCGCCAGCAGCACGAACACCACGGCCCCCGCGGGGATGACCACCCCGCCGACCTCCACGGCCTCCCGGGCGAAGCGCCACGGCGAGAAGGCGAACGGCGGGTGGTGGCGCAGCAGCTCGTCCACCAGTGCCCCGGCCTGCTCGTCGTCCCCGAGCAGTGACCACAGCGTGTTCGCGGCCTGGGCCGTCGTCGCGGCGCCGTGGGCGATCGCGATGGCGGTGGACGAGATACCGGCGCCGATCAGCATCAGCACGGTCGACACCAGCTCCCGGCGCGTGATGCGGCCCTGCGCCAGCGCCGCGTGCAGGGCGGCGAGCACCGTCCGCTCGTCGTCCGGCGCGGTCCGGGTGTGCACGCGCATCAGGTCGACCAGGTCGTTGTAGGCCCGGCGCATCGGCGGCGAGAGCGGGTCGTCCCGCTGCCCCAGCTGCCTGCTGAGCACGGCCGCTTCGAGCATGACCTCGTCCGGCAGGCCGAGGATCCGGCCCATCACGATCTCCGGGACCGGCCGGGCGTAGGCGCTCATCAGGTCGACCGGTTCCGCCGACCCGGCGAAGCGGTCCACCAGGTCTTCGGTGATCCGCCGGATTTCCGGCTCCCTGGCCGCCACCGCCTGCGCCGACAGTTGCGCGGCCACGACCCCGCGCAACCGGACGTGCTCGTCGCCATCGCTGTTGAGCATGTGGCGGCCTTCCACCACGTAGACGTCCTCCGCGTACCGGTTGCCGCCGAGCCCGTGGCCGGGGCCGGTCAGCTCGCGCAGGTCCTTGATGAACCGCGGGTCCCGCAGCGCCCGCCTGCCTTCGGCGTACCGTGTGATCACCCAGGTGCGCAGGCCGTCGGGCAGCTCCACGCACACGACGGGGCCGCGCTCGCGCAGCCGCCGGTACGCGGCCTCCAGTGCGTCCTGCCCGGCGGGGTCGTCCAGCCGGACCGGGGCGCTCACGCCGCGCCCCGCTGCGAAAGGGAGTACGCGACCAGATCGCACAGGTCCTGGCCGGTGCGCACGTCGAACAGCTCCTCCTCGTCCAGTGCGACCTCCCACCGCTTCTCGCAGGCCACCACGACCGAGACGAGCTTGGCCGAGTCGATGCCGGGCAGCTCGGTGAGGCGTTCGGCGAGGTCGACCTCGTCGGGGCGGCACTCCAGGACCGCGGCCAGTTCGGCGCGCAGCTCCTGCGCGAGCCGGTCGGTGGTCTGGTCAGCCATGACTGTGCTCCTTCACTGTTTGCTGGACGAGAGCGCGCTGCCATTTCCCGCTGGTGGTGCGGGGCAGCATCCGGGGAAGAACGACGAGCACCTGCACCGCCGAGAGCCCGAGCGCGCCGGACACCGCGCCCCGGATGCGCCGGGACAGTGCTTCGTGCTCCCCGGCGGGCAGCTCCGACTCGGCCACCACGACGATGCCCTCGGCGACGGGATCGGCGATCGCCACGCACCGTCCCTTGTGGACACCGGCGACACGACGGGCGCGTTCCTCGACGTCGTCGGGGAAGAAGTTGCGGCCCTGGACGACGATCATCTCCTTGACCCGGCCCGCGATGAACAGCTCGCCGTCGTCGAAGAACCCGAGGTCGCCGGTCCGCAGCCAGCCCTCGCGCAGCGTCCGCGCGGTGTGCTCGGGGTTGTGCAGGTAGCCCGACGTGACGGCGGGGCCCTGGATGCACACCTCGCCCAGCACTCCCGGCGGCAGGGGCGTGCCGGCGTCGTCGGTGACGCGCACCGCCATGCCCGGCACCGGGACCCCGACGCTGGTCAGCAACCTGCTGCGCGGGGAGTCCGCGCCGACGAGCTCGACGGCACGGCCGACGTGCGTGCTGTCGCGGTCCACCGCCAGGATCCTCGGTTCGCTGCCGAGCACGGGCAGCGTCACCGCCAGTGTCGCCTCGGCCATGCCGTAGCACGGGTACATTGTGGACGGTGCGGCTCCCAGTGGGACGAACGTCCGCTGGAAGGTCTCGACGGTGTGCGCCCGCACCTGCTCGGCCCCGTTGAGCGCCAGCCGCCACGTCTTCAGCGGCGCGCCGTCCGGCTGGTCGCCGAAGGCGTCGGCCGCGGCGGACACGTACTTGTCGTAGGAGAAGTTGGGTCCGGTGACGATCGTGCCCCGCGCTTCGGCGATCCGCGTGAGCACCCGCGCGGGCCGCCGGATGAAGCTCAGCGGGCTGAACAGGTGGGCGTCGTTCGGCGTCAGCAGCGAACACAACAGGGCCACCACGCCCATGTCGTGGAACAGCGGCACCCACTGCACGAGGACGTCCTCGCCGGTGGTCTCGATGTGGGAGTTGATGGCCGACACCCCGGCGAGTACCGCCCGGTGGGACAGCATCACCCCCTTCGGGCGCGATGTGCTGCCCGAGCTGAACTGCACCACGGCCAGCGAGTCCGGGTCGACGTCCGGGATGCGCACCCGCGGCGCGGGCGGCAGGTCGGTCACGTCGAGCACGACCAGCCCAGGGCACACCTTCGCCAGCTCGGCCGCGACCTTCCGGCCGAGGCCCGCCGCCACCACGTGCCCGATGCGGCCCGCGTCGACGATCGCCTTGAGGTGTTCCGCCACCTGGGCGGGGTCCAGCACGATCGGGGGCAGCGGCAGCGCGCTGGCCGCGGCGCCGGCCACGACGGCGCCGAAGTACGCGGGCAGCCACCGCGGACCCGTCGGGACCAGCATGCCCACCACGTCGCCGTCGCGCACCCCGTTGCCGCGCAACAGTTCCGCGACCGCACAGGCCAGGCCCGGCAGGTCGCGGTGCGGCAGCACGGCGTCGTCGTCATCGGGGAACACCACGCGCCGTTCGCTCGCGCTCAGGCCGGCCAGTAGCTCGGTCAGCGTGCGCGGCTGCCGATGGGGATCCTGCACAGCGGTCACCTCTCGTCTCGGTCCTCGTCCTCGACCCGCACCAGGAGGCAGGTCGCGGTGAAACCACCACCGATGTTGACAACCAGCGCGTACTCGCCCGGGGCGGGCCGGTCCGTCCACAGATCGGCCAGGTTCGCCGCGAGATCGCCGGCGAACAGGTGCCCGGTCTTCCCGGCCAGGTGCACGACCTCGGTCGAGCGGTCGAGCGGGAGCACGCCGTCGGTCAGCATGTTCGCCAGCTTCGCGTCCACCCTGGGCAGCAGCACCGTCCTCAGGCGAGGGTCCTTCGGCCGCAGGTCCGCGTCGGCGCAGACGTCCTGGACGGCTTGGCGGACCCGTTTGCGGAGCCGGAAGACCAGCTCGCCGGAGAAGGCGCCGGAGGCACCGGCCTCGGCCGCCGACGGACCGGCGAGGATCGGGTTGAGCTCGGGAAAGGTCAGCTCCTGCTCGGTGCAGGAGCGGGAAGCGATGCCCCGCACCGAAAACGGCCCGCGGTCCCGTGACAGCACCAGCGCGGTGGCCGCGTCTCCCAGCGGCGCGCCGGCCTCGCCCAGCTGCCAGCGGCGGACCGACTGCTCGCCCAGCGCGTCCGAGGTCAGCACCAGTGCGCCGGTCATCCTGGGTTCCAGCAGGAGCTGCGAGACCGCCAGCTGAAGGCCCATCGCGCCGCCGTTGCACATCTGGCGAACCCCGAACGCGACCGCCTCGGTCGCGCCGAGCGAGCGTGCCAGCCGCGGAGCGAGCTTCCAGTCCGACGGGGTCTCGGCCATCCACGAGTGGACCAGGAGCGCGACGTCCTTCGCGGGGACGCCGGACCGGGCCAGCGCCGCGCGCGCCGCGTCGAGCGCCAGGGATTCCGCCGTGTCGCCGCGTTCCGCGACGGGCAGACTGTCCACACTGGACTCGCGTGCCTGGGCCGGCGTGACGACGCCCCGTTCCAGAGCGGCTGTCACGGGCTGGCGGCGCTCGGGAACCACGGCGTGCGCGGCGGCGATCCTCAGCCGGCCTTCGACCCGCATGAGACCTCTTTCCAAGGAAGACGAAGCACAAGCGCCGGTGCGGATTCTTCATCCGTCGTTCACCTGACGATCAACCACGAGATGCGAGAAAGTGTTGCTGTCACTGGGTTTTCCCGAGTGGCGGCAGTGCCTCGCGGGGGTGGCGGTGTCAGTGAATCGGATCTTGCGCGCCGCCCGCACTCCGCCATTCGGGTTAAAACCCCGCAGTTCTGTGCCGCGTGTTCGCGCTTCTGTGCCGCTCGTCCGGGCGCTCGCGTCTCCCGTGGGTCCGGACGCGGTGCCCGCCTACTTCGCGGTAAGTTGTGCGGGCCGGTTTCCGCCGGCGTGAGGTGTGTGATCGGACATGCGGCCGTGACGGACAAAAGGGACGATCGGCTGGAGCTGTTCGGCGGCTCGGCACCCGACGCGATGTCGGAGATCCTGGACGCCGTGCGGTTGCGCGGCGGCGCCGTGCGCAGGCTCGCGCCACGGCCGCCATTCGCCGTCGAGGTGCCGGGCTCCCTGCGCGTGGTGCACCTCGTGGAGCGAGGCCCCCTGCGGCTGCGGGTGGCGGGCCGGCCGGAGGCGCTGACCGTGTACGCCGGTGACGTGCTGCTGCTCGCGCGGGGCGACCGGCACACGCTGGAGCCGGGCGACGGGCTGACGGGCGAAGCGAGCTGGCTGACGGGGACCTTTTCGGTCAAGGAGGCCGCGGCCGAGCACCTGTTGTCCGTGCTGCCCCGCGTCATCGCGCTACGCGGCCGCGGTCAGGAGTGGCACGACGTGAGCGTGCGGATGCTCGCCGCCGAAATACGGCCCCAGCGCCCGGGCGCGGCCGTGATGGTCTCGCGCATCCTGGACCTGATCTTCGTGCACGCGCTGCGGTCGTGGGCCGGTAATGGCGACCGGCCACCGGGCTGGCTGACCGCGGCGAGCGATCCCGAGATCGGCCCCGTGCTCTCCGCCGTGCACCGCGAGCCCGGGCGTGCCTGGACGCTGGGTGAGCTGGTCGCGATGACCACGATGTCCCGGTCCACCTTCACGGCCCGGTTCACGCGGCTGCTCGGCGCCTCGCCCGCCGCCTACGTGGCCACGGTGCGCCTGGACCGGGCTTCGCAGCTGCTGCGCACCGGGTCCGGTCCGATCGCCGAGATCGCGCGGGCCGTCGGGTACACGTCGGAGTCGGCGTTCAGCCGGGCGTTCCACCGCCAGTTCGGGATGCCGCCGAAACGGTGGCGGCAGGGCGGTTGAGGGGCCGGATGCCCGTCCCGGCCGACTGGCCGGTCCGGTGTGGACAATCGGCTTCGCCTTCTGGTGCCTGTGCCCCTCAGGCGGGCTCGGGCGGCAGGGTCTGGGCATGGGAGGCGAGGCCGTCGGCCATCTGCTGCATCACGCGTCGCATGACGCGGTTCATCAGCCAGCCCATTCCCCAGCGGGCGCGGTAGGTGCCGTGCCAGTGGATCGTCGTGCCGCCGTCGGCCGTCGGGGTGAGGTCGACGACCGCCCGGTAGTCGCGGATCGTCGGGTTGAACGCGTCCTCGTAGGTCAGCTGCTTCCCTTCGACGAGACCCGTCAGCCGTTCGCCGGTCACCGTCCGCCCGGTGCGGAACGCCCGGACCGCGCCGACGGGGTCGGAGCCGCCGGGATCGAGGCCGCTGGACCGGTCGGCGACCAGGCTGTCCACCGCCGACCAGGTGGGCCAGGTGCGCGCGTCGGCGAGCAGGCGCCACACGACGGCGGGAGGTGCGGCCGAGACAGCGGTCGCGTCGTAGCTCAACATGTCCCGCACACTAGGCGGCCCGTGCGGTGCGGGACATGCGCCGGATTGGCGCGGTTCGGTCAGTTCTTGCGGTACACCGACGGGCGGACGCCGACCTGCCCCAGGAAGGCCGTCGACAGCGCGCCGGGACTCACGAAACCGCAGCGCCGGGCGATCTGCCCGATCGTGAGGTCGGTGCCGGTCAGCAGCTCGCGGGCCCGTTCGATCCGGAGCCGGGTGAGGTACCGGTGGGGCGTCTCGCCGGTCGCCCCGCGGAAGACGCGGACGAAGTGGTACACGCTGAGGTGGACCTCGGCGGCGATGTCGGCCAGCGTCAACGGCTCCCCGAGCCGCTCGCGCATCACGGCGATGCCGGCGCGGACCGCCGCGGATTCGGGCCCCGGCAGGCGTTCGTGCCGCCCCAGGGTCAGCAGGTGCGTGGTGAGGAACTCCGCCGCCGACTCCGCGTAGACGTCGTCCGCGCCGGCGGCCGAGGGCAGTGCCCGGACGAGGTGTTCGACCACCGGATCACCCTGCGCCACCGCGGCCGAAAGCCGGGCGAAGTCCGGCGCCGGACCACCCAGCCGGGCCGCCGCCCGGGCCACGGTCGCCGACGGGATGTGGACCTGGACGGTGCGCATCCCCGGCGTCGCCCGGTAGTCGCGCACGCTTTCCTGGCCGGGAACCATGAGCTCCAGCGTGCCCGGCACCCGGCGCACCGGTCTGCCGCCGGAGCGGGTCCGCATGACCACGTCACCGGCGAGGTGGAGCACGAGGTGCAGGTCGGGCACCCCGGGCAGCCGGACGTGCTCGGCTTCCGGAACGTGGTCAAAGCACTGCACGAGCAGCGACCGCCAGCCCGCGTCCTCCCAGCTGCAGAACGTGCGCCGCACCAGGGGCCGCCTGTCCAGCTCCGCGTACGGGGCGAGGTCGAAATCGGGCGAGTCGAACACGGGTCCAGCCTAGGGAACCGGCCGTCAGCGCCCGGTCGAGCCGTCGATCAGTTCGCGGAGGATGTCCGCGTGGCCCGCGTGCCTGCCGGTCTCCTCGATCAGGTGGGTGAGCGCCCAGCGGACGCTGGGCGCGGGCCGTCCCGGCCGCGGACGGGGAAGCGGAGCGCCGGGGTCGGTGCACCCGTCGAGCACATCGTTCGCGCGCGCGACCGTTTCCCGGTAGCGAGCGACCACGGCGGGCACGCTGTCCTCCGGTGCGGCCCGGAAGGTCGCCTGCCAGTCGGCGACGTGGTCGCCGAGGAAGATCGCGCGTTCGACGAAGGTCAGGTGGTTGAGCAGGCCGAGCAGGTTCGTGCCGGACGGCACCGCGGCGGTGCGCGCCTGCGGCTCGGGTGCCCCGTCGACCTTGGCGGCGACCGAGGCGCGGAGGTAGTCGAGAAATCCGCGCAGCACTTCGGTTTCACTGGTACCGCTCCGGGGCGGCGGGGTGTCACGGCGGCGGTGGGTGGCGGGCACGGCGGCTCCTTCCGTCGGGTGGGCCCAGTCTCGCCGCGCGCACCGCGGTCCGGCACGAAAACTTGCGGTTCCGGCAAAGCACGCCGGTCTGCCAGGATGGAGGCATGGACGGCCGCCGCCCGGATCGCACGATCAACATCGTGTCCGGGCCCGTGCTCGGGTCCGTGGTGCAGGCCGGATCGATCACCGGCGACGTGCACGTCCACTTCCCGCACCGCCGGACGGTGTCGGTCCGCGGCCGTGCCGCCGAGCGGCCCTCGTGGCTCGCGCGCCTGCCCGGCGGGCCCGCCGGGGTGCTGCTGGACGCGCGCCGGGTCCTGGTGCCCGGGTCGCTGCCGGAGGCCGGGACAGTGGTGGACCTGCCGTTCGCGGGCGTCTTCACCACCGCGGCCCGGCCGGTGCTGCGCGGGCCGGCCGCCACGGTGCTGGAGCTGGCCGAGCCGGTCGAGGTGCCCGGTGCGCCGCTTTCCGCACCGGCGTCGTGCGCGGGCCACGAGTTCGTCACGCACGGGTTTCCCGGCGGCGGCGAGGACATCGCCCCGGCGACGGGTGTGCTCGACGGGGCGGCGGGTCCGGGAGGCCAGTGGTTCGCGGTGCGTCGCGGCGAGGAGCGGTGGCAGTCCGACGCCGGGTTCACCGGCGCCCCGGTGTTCGACCGCGACGCGGACGCCGTCGTGGGGCTGCTGGTTCCGGGGCCGGACGGCGCCACCGTGCTCCCGCTCGCCGTGCTGCTGGAGTCGTGGCCGTGGCTGCGGGACCTGCTGGGGTGGCGGCTGGACCACGACCCGGCCCTGCGCACGCACTGGTTGCCGCGTGCCCGCGGGTCCGAGGTCGAGTCGGACACCGGGGCCTGGTACTTCACCGGCCGGATCGAGGCCCGCCGCGAGATCTGCGCCTGGCTCGGCGGCACCGGGCCGCCGCTGCTGGTGGTCACGGGCGGGCCGGGCACCGGCAAGTCCGCGCTGCTGGCGCACATCCTGGTGAGCGCGGACCCGCGGTGGGCGGCGAGCACCGCGGACGACGGGCCGCGCCCCGCGCCGGGCGCGGTGGACGTGGCCGTGCACCTGAAGGGCCTCACCCTCGACGACGTCGTGGAGCGGCTCGCCGCGCTGGCGGACGTGCGGGCGTCCGATCCCGGGGAGCTGCTGGTGGCGTTGCGGGACCGGCGCGAGGCCGCCGGGCGCCCGGTGACGGTGCTGTGCGACGCGCTCGACGAGGTCGTCACGGTGGAGGAGTCGCTGCGGATCGCGCGGCTGCTGAGCGAGCTGGCCGGCGCGGGCGTGGCGCGGATCGTGGTCGGGGTGCGCACCGCGCCGCCCGGGAGCCTGCGGGCCCGGGTGGCCCGGGTGTGGGGCCGCTCGGCGCCGGTCGTCGACCTGGAGTCGGACCGGTACCTGCGCCGCGAGGACATCACCGAGTACGTGGCCCGGCGGCTCGCCGGCGACGACACCGGCGGGCGGTACCGGGACGCGCCCGGCCTCGGCGACATCGCCGTCGCGGTCGCGGAACGGTCCCGGCACAACTTCCTCGTCGCCCAGCTGACCAGCCGCTGGCTGCTCCTGCCGGGCACGCCGGTGCCCGGTGCCGGCCCGGCCGGGGAACTGCCCTCGACCGTCGGCGAGGCGATGGAGAAGTACCTCGACGCGTTCGGCCCCGACCGGGGAACCGTCGAGCGGGTGCTCACCGCGCTGGCGTTCGCCGCGGGCGGCGGGCTGCCCCGCAACGACCTGTGGGCACGGCTCGCCGAGGCCCTCTCGCCTGGACATTCGGTGACGGCTGCCGACCTCTCGCGCGTGTTCGACTCCGCGGCCTCGTACCTGATCGAGACCGCGGTGCGCGCCGACGGCACCCCGGCCTACCGGTTGTACCACGAGGTCCTCGACGAGCACCTGCGGGAGAACTGCGTGGTCCGCGCCCCGCACCGGGTGGTGTTCGAGGCGCTGCGGGAGACGGTGCCGGTGCGCGAGGGGCGCCGGGCGTGGGAGGACGCGGATCCCTACGTCCGCGCGCAGCTCGCCGGGCACGCGGCGCGCGCGGACGCGCTGGACGAACTGCTCGCCGACGGCGGCTTCCTGGTGTACGCCGAGCCGGGTCCGCTGCTCGCGGTGCTGCCCGAAGCGGCGACCGCGCGCGGTCGCCTGGCGGTGGCCTGCTACCGGGCCTCCAGCGCCGACCACCGCCACCTGGACCCGCCCGCCCGGGCGCGGGTGCTCGCGCTGGACGCCGCGCGGCTCGGCGCCGCCGATCTGCAGGCGCAGTTCGCGCGGGAGTCGTCGGCCTGGCGCGTCCGGTTCGCCACCGGGGCCCGTCAGCACGGCGCGCTGCTCGCCACGTTGCGCACGGACCAGGGCAACGTCAGCTCGATCGTGGCCGGCACGCACGACGGCAGGGCGGTGGCGCTGAGCGGGAGCGAGGGCGGGCGCACGCGGCTGTGGGACGTCGCGGACCAGCGCCCGATCGGCAGCGTCATCAGGGGGTTGCCGTGGTCGAGCTACCAGTCGCCGGAACTGGCGCTGGCCGCCGTCGACGGCCGTTTGCTGGGGCTGGCCGCCGGCGACAACCTGGTCCAGGTCTGGGACCTGCTGCAGGCGCGCCTGCTGGCCGAGCGGGAAACCGGGCCCGACGACATGGTCCACGGTCTCGCGGTGACGGACCTCGACGGCCGTCCGGTGTGGATCACCGTGGGCGAAGAGGGGTTGCGCGTCTGGGACCTGCGGACCCACGACCTCGTGGCCGGCCCGGTGGGCGAGCGGATGTACGCCGTGGCGGTGACCGAACTGGACGGCACGCCGGTCGCGGTCACCGGTGGCCCGTCGGGCGCGCGGGTGTGGGACCTGCGGTCGCTGCGGGAACTCGGCGACCCGATGCCCGGCCCGGAGTCGGTGTTCCAGGTCGCGGTGGCCGAGGTGGCGGGCCGGCCGGTCGTGCTCACCGGGAGCGGCGACCGCGACGGCACGCTGCGGCTGTGGGACCTGCGTACCCGGCGCCCGATCGGGCAGCCGCGGACCGACCACGGCTGGTCGGTGTCCGGCATCGCGGTCACCGAGCTCGACGGCCGCCCGGTCGCGGTGACCTCGTCCGGCCACCACGAGCCGGGCCCGGACGACGAGGACACCACGCTGCTGGTGTGGGACCTGCCGGAGTGGCGCCTGCTCGGCAGGCTCGCCGGGCACACCCAGGGCACGCAGTGCGTCGCGGTCACCGAGGTCGACGGCCGTCCGGTGGCCGTGACCGGCGGTGGGTGGGAGGGCACGGTGCGGCTGTGGGACCTGACGCTGGCGGACCAGCGGCTCGGCGACCCGGCGCCCGGCCACGGACGGCACATCCTGGAGCTGGCGGTGCTCGACCGCGACGGGCACCGGCTCGCGGTGTCGGCCGGACTGGACAAAACCGCGTTCGTGTGGGACCTCGAAGCGCGCCGCGTCCTCGCGCGCGCCCCGGTCGGTTTCACCTACGTCACCGCGATCGAGGAGTCCGGCGGACGGCCGCTGGTGCTGCTCGCGGGGATCGGGTTCGCCAGGATCCACGACGTCGCCACGGGAAGCGTCGTGCCACTGCACACCCGCGACCCGGACGAACCGCCCTACGCCGCGACTATCCACAGTGGAGCGGTCGCGCGGCTGGACGGCAGGCCGGTCGTGGCGCTGGTGTCCGCGGGAAAGGTGCTGCGGCTGCACGACTTCGCCACCGGTGAGGTCGTGGCCGGGCCGATGGCGGTCGCACTGGACGACGATCGCCGCGACTCGGTGGACGAGCCGTGCGCGGTGGCGCTGCTGAGCGTGCACGGCAGGGCGTGCGCCGTGGTGCTGAGCGGGCACCGCGACCTCGGCCACACGTTCATCACCGGTCTGTGGGACCTCGGCACCGGCGCACTCCTCGCGAACCTCGACCCGGCCTCGTCCCCGGCCGTGACCACCGCCTTCGTGAACGGCAGGCCGGTGGTCGTCACGACCGGCCCGGAGGGCGCGCTCCGCGTGTGGGACGCGACCGAGCGGCGGCCGCTGCGCACCATCCCGACGGGCGCGCGTGACCTCCAGTACCTGACGGCGGGGGTACTGGGCAACCGGCCGGTCGTCCTCGCCTCCGGGGACGACGGCCCGGTGACGACCTGGGACCTGACGACGGGCACTCCGCGTGACGAGATCCGCCTCCCCGCCACCTGCCGGGGCCTCGCCCTCGGCGAACGCGGCACCCTGGTGGTCGGCCTCCAGAACGACATCGCGGTCTTCGACACCGAGTTGCGGGGCCTGGTCCCGGAGCTGACCAGCCCGGACGCGCCCGGCGGAGCCCGCCGCGGGCCCCGCTTCCGGCGGTTCCGTTAGGGCACCCGGGTGGCTCGGTCCTGCCAGGCGGGATCGCCGGTGTTGACCACCTTGCGATTTCCTTGCCATCGTCCGTCCACTGTGGCCACCCGGTCGTTTTCCCGAACGGTGCATGGGCGGGGCGCGGCGGGGAACCCGGGGGCATGCACCCGTGGATGGAGACCGTTCTCGCGGCGGCCGGACCGGACCAGTTGCTTCCCGCCCGGCAGATGATGGCCTTCACGCTGGGGTTCCACATCATCCTGGTGCCGTTCGGCGTGGCGTTCACGGCGATCATGCTCATCGCGAACTGGCGCGGGCTGCGGCGTGGCGACGAGCAGGCCCTCCTGCTGGCGCGACGCTGGTCGCAGGTGGCGGGAGTGCTGTTCGCGGTGGGGGCGGTGTCGGGCACGGTGCTGTCGTTCGAGCTGGGGCTGTTGTGGCCGGGCCTGATGGGCCGGTTCGGCGCGGCGTTCGGTATCCCGTTCGCTGTCGAGGGCCTGTTCTTCTTCGTCGAGGCCATCTTCGTGGCGATCTACATCTACGGCTGGCGGCGGATGCGTCCCTGGCCACACTTCTGGACCGGGGTCCCGGTGGTGCTCGCGGGGATCGGGGGCACGTCGTCGGTCGTGGCGGCGAACGCGTGGATGAACGAGCCGGCGGGTTTCCGGCTCCAGGACGGCCGGGTCACCGAGGTCCGCCCGCTGGGGGTGTTCTTCAACGGGGCGTTCTGGTACGAGGCGGTGCACATGCTGCTCGCCGCGTACATGGTGGCGGGGTTCCTCATCGCGGGTGTCTATGCGGTGGGCATGCTGCGCGGGCGGCGGGACCGGCTGCGGCGGCTCGGGCTGGCGATTCCGCTCACGGTCGCGGCGCTGGCCGCACCGGTCCAGATCGTCGTCGGCGACATCGCCGCCCGCGAGGTGTTCGACGACGAGTCCGCGAAGTTCGCCGCGATCGAGGCCCTGCCGGAAACCAGTACCCGGGTTCCGGAGGTGCTGGGCGGGGTGCTGGTCGACGGCCAGGTGCGGTACGGGGTGGAGATCCCCCTCGGCGCCTCGCTGCTGGCCGGGTTCTCGCCGGACACCGAGATCCGCGGGCTCGACGCGGTGCCCGCCCCGGTCCGGCCCGCGGACCGGCTGGTCAACACCGTGCACCTGGCCTTCCAGGTCATGGTCGGCATCGGGTTCGCCCTGCTCGCACTGGCCGCCTGGTACGCCTGGCTGTGGTGGCGGCGCCGCCGGGTACCGGAGGGCAAGTGGTTCCTGCGCTGCGTGGCGGTCAGCGGTGTCTTCGCGGTGGCCGCGCTGGAAGCCGGCTGGGTGGTGACCGAGGTCGGGCGGCAACCGTGGACGGTCGTCGGGTACCTGCTGACCGCCGACGCGGCGCCCACCAGCGGCAACATCTGGCCGTTCTTCGCCGCCACCCTGGCCCTGTACGCCGCGCTCGCGGCCGGCACCTTCCTCGTCCTCCGGCTGCTCCGGGACCGCTGGCGGAGCGCCGGAGCGGACACCGACGACGAAGGCCGCGTCCCCTACGGCCCGGCCCCCACACCAGCGGAGCGGAACTCATGAGCACCTTCGCCGCTGTCGCCCTGTTCACCGGAGTGGTCATCTACGCGGTACTCGGCGGCGCCGACTACGGAGCGGGGTTCTGGGACCTGACCGCCGGCGGTGCGCGGCGGGGGCGCCGCCCGAGGCACCTGGTGGACGAATCGCTGGCACCGGTGTGGGAGGCCAACCACGTGTGGCTGATCTTCTGCCTGGTGATGCTGTGGACGGCTTTTCCCGTGGCCTTCGCCGCGATCATGACGACCCTGTACGTGCCGCTCGGGCTGGCAGCACTCGGCATCGTCGTGCGCGGCGCCGGATTCGCCTTCCGCAAGGTCATGGTGCGCACCGACCAGCAACGCGTGACCGGTGCCGCCTTCGCCGTCTCGTCGGTGCTCGTGCCGTTCTTCCTCGGCACCGTGGCCGGCGGGATCGCGTCCGGCCGCGTCCCGCAGTCCGGCAACGGCGACCCGGTTGCCGGTTGGCTGAACCCCACTTCGGTGCTCGGAGGCGTGCTGGCCGTGCTGGCCTGCGCCTACACCGCGGCGGTCTTCCTCACGGCCGAAGCCCGGCGCCGCGCGGACCCGGAGCTGGAGACGTGGTTCCGGCGCCGGTCGCTGGCCACCGCGGCGGCCGTCGGCGTGGTGGCACTGGCCGGGATCGCGGTGCTGCACGCCGATTCGCCCACGCTGTTCGAGGGGTTGCTGACCCGGGGGCTCGTCCCGGTCGTGGTCTCGGGGGTGTGCGGGCTGAGCGCGCTGGTCTTGTTGCGACGCGGCGCGCCCCGGCTGCTGCAGGCCCTGGCGGTCGTGGCCGTGGCGGCGATCGTGGCGGGGTGGGGGGTGGCCCAGTATCCGGACCTGCTCGGTACCCACACGACGATCGCGGCCGCTGCCGCACCCGCGCCGACGCTGTGGGCGCTGGTGATCGTCGCGGCAGCGGCGCTGGTGATCGTGGTCCCGTCGATGGCGCTGTTGTTCGTGTTGTCCCAACGCGGACGCCTGGACAGTTCACACTGACCTCCGCTGCGCCGGTCGATATCCGGGTCAGGGCAGGAACACGTCGACTCGCAGGCCGCCGTCCTCGCCGGGAACGGCGGACACCCGGCCGTGGTGCGCGGCAGCGATCGAGTGCACAACGGACAGTCCGAGCCCGGCACCGTCGCGGTGGTTCGTGCGGTCGGCGATCAGGCGGCGGAACGGCTGGAACAGCGAGTCGACCGACTCGGCAGGCACCCGCCGGCCGGAGTTGCGCACGCTCAGCGCGGGATCGTCGCCGACGACCACCTCGACCCAGCCGCCCGGGTGGTTGTACTTGATCGCGTTGTGCACCAGGTTGGCGATCAGGCGTTCCAGCAGGATGGGGTCGCCGGGCACGGTGCGCTCCGCCGATTCGCCGCGCAGGGTCAGCACGATCGTCGTCGACACCGGTTTCGGCGCCGGGGAAGCCGCGCGTCGCGGCCGAAGCGTGACCCGGAGCGTCGCCGACGGCCTGCGTGCCGTCGGGGTGGACCACGCGCGGGTGACCGACGTGATCCTGACGCACCTGCACTGGGACCACGCCGGGAACCTCGGCCTGTTCGGCTCCGCCCGATTCCACCTGTCCGAACAGGAGCTCCGGTTCGCGGTCGGGCGGGCGATGACCGATCCGGCCCGGTCGCACGGCTACCGCGCGAGCGACGTGGCCGGCGCGGCCAGGCTGTTGCGTGAGGGCAGGGTGCGTTTCACCGGGGAGGACGAGGAGCTGTTCCCCGGGATCAGTGTCCACCTGGTCGGGGGCCACACGGCGGGCACGCAGGTCGTGCGGATCGCCACCCGGCGCGGTCCGGTCGTGCTGGCTTCCGACGCCGCCCACTTCTACGCGAACCTGAGTGAGAAACGGGTCTTCCCGGTCACCGACGACGCCGCGACGCTGCTCGGCGTCTACGCGCACCGGCTTCCGGCGTTGGTAGGGTCCACCTTGGACATAGTTCCCGGGCACGATCCGCTCGTGCTCCGGCGGTACCGGCCGGCGCAGCCGCGGTTGCGTGGCTGGGTGGCCCGGCTCGACCAGCCTTCGACGAGAGGATGAGCTGACCATGGACCAGCCCGCACCCATCAGCGGCGAGGACGTCGGCCCAGCGGAACAGAACCTCCGGTACGAGCTCGCGACACTGGCATTTCCCTTGCTGGAGGGCGAAAAGGCGAGCGCGGGCGTGCTGCCGTGGGTCAACGCCCCCGAAGCGCGGGGACAGCTTCTGGGCTGCTGGCAGACGGAGAACGGCCCGCTCGGCAGGCTCGTCGTGTTGCGCGTCTTCGCCGATGACGCCGAGCTCGCGCGCGAGCGGCAGCGCGCCCGCGCGAGCAGCGAACCGTTCGGCGCGGGGGAGCACCTGACGGACCTCACCCTGCAGAGCTTCGCCCCGTTTCCGTTCGTGCCGGCGGTGCGCACGGGGCGGTTCGGCCCGGTGTACGAGATCCGCGACTACCACCTGCGGCCGGGAGGACTGCCGGCCACGATCGACGGCTGGCGGCGGGCGCTGCCGGCACGGCACCGGATCGACCCGCTGACGATCGTGATGTACGCGCTCGACGGGCCCGACCGGATCGTCCAGATCTGGCCGTTCCGGAGCCTCGACGAACGGGTCGCCCTCCGCAAGGATCTCTACGATTCGGGTCTGTGGCCGCCTCCCGGTGCGCCCGAACAGATCCTCGACGCCACCTCGATCATCGCCTGGCCCACCGGCTTCTCCCCGCTCACCTGACCACTCGCCCGTGGCCGAACTCGGCGCGCAGGGTGGCGTTGTGCTCGCCGAGTGCGGGTACCGGACCCATGAGTGCCTCCCTGCCGTCCACTTCGACCGGCGGCAGCAGGGCCTGCACCGGCCCGCCCGGGGTTTCCACCGCACGCCAGCGGTTCCGCGCGGCCAGTTGGGGGTGCTCGGCGAACTCGGCCGGTGTGCGCAGGGTCGCGTTGGCGATGCCGGCGCCGTCGAGGAGCTCGATCGCCCTGTCCGCGGTGAGGCCGGCGAACACCGCTTCGATCACTTCGGCGAGCTCTCCCTCATGAGCGACTCTGTCCACATTGGTCCGGAACCGCGAGTCGCCCACGAGTTCGGGACGTCCGAGCACGTTGCGGCACAACGCATCCCACTCGCGGTTGTTCTGCACGCCCAGGAACACCGTGCCGTCGCCGGTGCGGTAGGGGCCGTACGGTGCGATCGACGGATGCTTCGCCCCGGTGCGCCGCGCGGGTTTTCCCCCGTAGTGCGAGAAATAGGCGGGCTGGCTCATCCAC
Organism: Amycolatopsis bartoniae; assembly: GCF_014191255.1. Taxonomy (GTDB): domain Bacteria; phylum Actinomycetota; class Actinomycetes; order Mycobacteriales; family Pseudonocardiaceae; genus Amycolatopsis_E; species Amycolatopsis_E bartoniae. The sequence continues at coordinate 240,993 of NZ_JACHWH010000007.1, read as the reverse complement.
TCGCCGAGCGCGTCGAGCATCGCGACGCTCAGCGTGGCGCCCTGTCCGGTACGCTCCCGTTCGTACAGCGCGGTCAGGATGCCGCTGTAGGCGTACATCCCGGTGGCGACGTCGGCGACCGAGAACCCGGCCTTCGCGGGCGACTCCGGTGTTCCGGTGGCCATGACCAGCCCGGCTTCGCACTGCACCAGCAGGTCGTACGCCTTCTTCGTGCGGTACGGGCCGTCCGGGCCGTAGCCCGACACCGAGCAGTGGATCAGTTCCGGCCGTGCCGCACGCAGGGCCGCCGCGCCGAGGCCGAGCCGCTCGGCGGCGCCCGGCGCGAGGTTCTGCACGAAGACGTCCGCGCGCGCGAGCACGGCGTCGAGCAGCGCCCTGTCCGCCGGGTCCTTCACGTCGAGTTCGATGCTTTCCTTGCCGCGGTTGAGCCAGACGAAGTAGCTCGACTCCCCGTGCACGGCGTGGTCGTAGCCGCGGGCGAAGTCGCCGGCGCCACGGCGCTCGACCTTGATGACGCGCGCGCCGAGGTCGGCGAGCTGACGGGTCGCGAACGGGGCCGCCACCGCCTGTTCGAGCGATACGACGGTGATTCCTTCCAACGGATGAGACACGCTGCCCCTCTCAGATCCGGTGGCGTTTGACGAGTTCGCGGGCGATGACGTTGCGTTGGATTTCGTTGGTGCCTTCGCCGACGATCATCAGGGGGGCGTCGCGGAAGTAGCGTTCGACGTCGAACTCGGTGGAGTAGCCGTAGCCGCCGTGGATGCGGACCGCGTTGAGCGCGACCTCCATCGCCGTCTCCGACGCGAACAGCTTCGCCATCCCCGCCTCCAGATCGGTCCGTGCACCGGAGTCGTAGCGGCGGGCGGCGAACAGCACCAGCTGGCGGGCGGCCTCCAGCTTCGTGGCCATGTCCGCCAGGTAGTTGCCCACCGACTGGTGCTGCCAGATCGGTTTCCCGAACGACTCCCGCTCCTGGGCATACCGCAGCGCGTCCTCCAACGCCGCCCGCCCCACCCCGAGAGCACGGCAGGCGACCTGGATGCGGCCGATCTCCAAACCCCGCATCATCTGCGCAAAGCCTCGGCCCTCCTGCCCGCCGAGCAACGCCGTCGCCGGGACCCGGACATCGTCGAAGGACAACTCACAACTCTCGACCCCCTTGTAGCCCAGCTTCGGCAGATCCCGCGACACCGAGAACCCGGGCCCCTTCTCCACCAGCAGGATCGACACGCCTTTATGCGCGGGCTCCGCGGCGGGATCGGTCTTGCACAGCAGCGCGACCAGCTGCGAACGGCGGGCGTTGGTGATCCACGTCTTCGACCCGTTCACCACATAGTGATCGCCCTCACGGCGGGCAACGGTGCGCATCGCCTGCAGATCGGAACCACCCCCCGGCTCGGTCAACGCCATCGTCGCGCGCACCTCACCCGTGGCCATCCGCGGCAGATACTCATCCTGCTGATCCTTCGTGCCGAACGCCACCAGCAGCTTCGCCACGACCGTATGCCCACCCATCGCCCCGGCCAGACTCATCCAACCCCGCGCCAGCTCCTCGGTCACCGCCGCATAACACTGCGCCGACACCGCCGTCTCACCCCAGGGCTCCGGCACCGCGAGCCCGAAGATCCCCATCTCCTTCATCTGCTCGATGAGCTTCTCGGGGTAGGTGTTGGTGTGGTCCAGCTCCCGCGCGACCGGTTTGACCTCGCGATCGACGAACTCGCCCACCAACGAGACGATCGCGCGCTCCTCTTCGCTCAGCCCGTCCATGCTGCGCCCTCCACTTCACGAAATCCGTCCTGCCATCATGAATCACAATGATCTAAGGTGAGAAATACCTTTTCCTCATGGAGGTATGCGGGACCGCGATGGACCTCAAGCAGCTCAGGGCGCTCGTAACCGTCGTCGAGGTGGGCAGCGTGACCAGGGCGGCGGAGCTGCTCCACCTCGTCCAGCCCGCGGTGACCCGGCAGATCAAGGCGCTGGAGGACGAGCTCGGCGTCGCGTTGTTCGAGCGCACCCGCACCGGGATGCGGGCCACGGAGGCCGGGACGTCGCTCGCCGAGCGTGCCCGGCGGGCGCTGACGGAGCTGGAGCGTGCCCGCGCGGAGCTCATCCCGGCCGCCGGGGTGGTGACGGGCATCGTGACGCTGGGGTTGCTGGAGAGCTCGGCCGATCTCCTCGCCGAGCCGCTCGTCGCCCGGCTCAGCCGTGACCACCCTGGCATCGAGCTCCGGTTGCAGACGGCCTACTCCGGGTACCTGCAGCGGTGGCTCGACGAGGGCGACCTCGACCTCAGCCTGCTGTACAACCTGACCAGCTCGCCCTCGCTCAACGTGACACCGCTGGTCCGCGAACGGCTCTGGATCGCCGCGCCGCCGGACGAGGACCTGCGCCAGGACGCACCGGTCCCGTTCGCCGGGCTCGCCGGGCGGCAGCTGGTCCTGCCCGCGACCGGGCACGGCCTGCGCATCCTCATCGACGCGGGCGCGCGGCGGGCCGGTGTCGCGCTGCGCAGCACCGTGAACACCAATTCGATGGCGCTGCAGAAGAAACTCGCCCGCGCCGGTCACGGCTGGACGATCCTGCCCGCGGTGGGCCTCGTCGAGGAGCTCGCCGCCGGGACACTGTGCGCAGCCCCGCTGGGTGAGCCCGAGGTGTGGCGGTCGGTCGTGCTGGCCAGACCGCGCACGGGACGCGTCCCGGCCGCGGTCGACGTGGTCGCGCACGAGCTGAACCGCCAGGTGCGCGCCGCCGTCACCGGAAACCGCTGGCCCTCGGCCGAACTGGTGTGAGGCGGCCGCGCCGGAATTACGTGCCCGAAGGTCCGGAGCGAGATCCCGGGGGCCTCAGCGCCCCTCATCCACCAGGGCTGTGCCGAAAGCTTCGACCGCGAGGTAGGGGTTCAGGTGGGGGTGGCGGCTGCCGACGGCGACGTCGCGCCAGTACCGCTGGAGGGCGTTCGTCGTACTGAAGCCGCTCGCGCCGTGCAGGTCGAGCATCCGTTCCACCGCGGCCCGGCAGTCGCGGCCGGCGTCCGCGAGGTCCATGAACAGGCGGGGAGCGTCGGCCTGGGACAGTTCGGCGGAGTCGGCTTCCCCGGCGACGGTGAGCATGGTGTGCTCGGCGCGGTTCACCAGGTGGGTGGCCTCCGCCAGCCAGTGCCGGGCACCGGGGGACTCGCCCATCCGGGAGTAGGCGGACATGAACGGCTTCCGGTCCGAGGCGAACATCGCCTCCGTCACGTCGAGCGCGCCTCGGGCGGCCCCCACCACCGGGCCCAGCACGGTCATCGAATACAGCAGCCTGTCCTCGAAGGGGAAGCCCGCGGCGGCGGCCACGCGGTGCGCCGGCACCAGCACGTCGTCGGCGACCAGGGTGTGGCTGCCGGTGCCCCGCATCCCGGCCATGTGCCACGTCCGCTCGACGGTCAGGTCGGTCACCGGGACCACGGCGAGGGAGAACGCGCCCTCCACCATCAGCGCGAGCGTGGCCCAGGCCGCGTCCTCGCAACCGGAGACGTTGGGCCAGCGGCCGGTGACGCGGACGCCCCCGGGCACGCGCTCGCCCCGGGCGGCGGGGACACCCGATCCGCAGAAGAGCGAGTCCGGGTCGGCGAAGCACTCTTGTGCCCCCGGGCCGGGGAGGCAGCCGGCGGCGAGGTTCTTCGCGGTCACGCAGGTCCCGGCGACCCAGGCCGTGGACGGGCAGGCGCGGCCGAGGGCCGTCAGGCGCCGGGCGATGGTCTCCGCGTTCGCCCAAGCCCCGCCGTGGTCTGCCGGGGTCCGCAGCGCGAAGACCCCGTTCTCGCGCAACGCGCCGAGGCTTTCCGCGGCCGGCCTGCCGTCCTGCTCGGTCTTCCCGGCGTGCGCACGCAGGATCTCGTTCCCCGGATGATGATCGATCATGCCGACACTCAACCAGCGGCGCCGCCCGGGAACCATGTGCGAGCAGCGCCGGTCCATACGAGCTTGTGCGCCCGCTCGCTAGCATCGCTGGTATGGACCTGATGAGCGAGGTGATCCACACCCTCAGGGTGGGCAGCCCCGGCAGCCGGGTGATCCGGCACTCGGGCCCGGGCGGACTGCGGTTTCCCGCCTTCACCGGCAGCGGGTTCCACATCGTTCTGCACGGCACCTGCTGGCTGGTCAGCGAGGACGAGGAGCCGGTCGCGCTGGAGCCGGGAGACGTGGTGCTCACCACCTGCGGCACCGAGCACGGCCTGAGCCGGACGCCGTGTGCGCTGGCGGAGCTGCCACCCGTGGTGATGGGACCGTTCCCACCGGCTCCGGGACCGTTCGACTTCGAGTTCCTGTGCGGCTCCTACCGGCTCGACCACGGCCGGGTCCCGCAGTACCTTCGCACGCTGCCCGGCCTCATCGTCGTTTCAGGCCGACCCGGCCGCCACCCCGAACTGCAGGCACTGGTCGCGCTGCTGCGCAGGGACACGACCGGAACGGGGATGGGCGCCGGGGCCACCAGGCCCGCGCTGCAGGACCTGATCCTCGTCCACGCGCTGCGCCGATGGCACGAGCAACACGACGACGCCGCCCCGTGGCCCACCACCGGAGACCCCGGCGTCGATGCCGCCCTGCGCGCGATGCACCAGAACCCCGGTCGGCAGTGGACAGTGGCCCAGCTCGGCGACCTCGCCGGAATGTCCCGCACGGCGTTCAGCAGACGTTTCGCCGGTGTCGTCGGCCAGCCGCCCAAGGGATACCTGATCAGGTGCAGGCTCGCGCACGGTGCCCGGCTGCTGCGGGAAACCGACGCCACACTGGCCACGATCGCCCGCCGGATCGGGTACTCCACCGAATTCGCCTTCTCCAGCGCGTTCCGCCGCGAATACGGCACTTCCCCCAGCCACTTCCGCGTCGGCGGGCGGCCGGCTCGACGCAACGGGATCTAACGGGTGGCGCCGGACACCTCCTGGGCGAACGGACTGACCCCATCCCCGAAAGCGCCGTGCTCCGACAGTGCCATGCCCTGCGAATACCCGATCCCCGCGGTCCGCAGGGACGCGGCCAGCGAAGGTGCGGGCGCCACCAGGCCTCGGGTGTCCACTTCGGGGAGTTGTCGGAAGTGCGGGGGACGGACGTCCAGCGCGGCCGTGCGGCAGGCGAAGTCGATCCGCCGCGTGATCTGGGCCCAGTAGTCCGCCATCTTGGCGCCGCCGATGATGTCCACTGAGGACAGTAGCGCCAGCAACGCGATGTTCGTCGGGTTGTCCAGGACGAAGGCGTCTTCGGCTCGCCGTGCGGGCGCCAGCGTGCCGTCCGGCAGGAGAGTTCGCGTCGCGGTGCTGGTGGTCAGGAGGGCCGAGATCCACGGTGCCCAGCGGCCGGTGGCCTCGGACAGGGCGAACCGCACCAGGGCGTCCAGTGGGACGTACAGGGTGCGTCCCGGCAGGGCGAGCCCGGCCGCCCGCTCCACCGTCGCGGTCAGCAGCAGGTACGACATCGCGCGGTTCGCCCCGTGCAGAGCGAGTTCCGCGGCTTCGCGGTCCGCGCCCGTCGCGTCGCCGGGCACGAGGTCCATCGGCGGCTGGCTCGCCACCACGACGTGCTTGGTCTTCTTGTTGCGGGTGAACAGGGTGTGCCGCACGAGCTCGCGATCGGGATTCAGGAACCACCACGCGTAGGGGCGCCAGCCGAGGTCGGAGAAGTTCGTGTGCGTCAGCACCACCCGCAGGTGGAACAGCGTGGGATCGCACCGCTGCAGATGCCGCGCGTACCAGCCCACCGCGGCCCGGGGGAAGAAGACGTTGGGGCTGGCGTGGGGGAGCGTGGCCACCACCCGCGGCGCCTCCGCGAAGGCGGCCAGGCACCCGTCGTCCAGCCCCAGAGCGGCTTCGCAGTCGTGCCGCCTGCCCGTCGTCAGACCGTCGCGCCGCTGACGCAGCCAGGCCGCGAACTCCGTGCGCAGCTCACCCGTGCGCGGCGTCATGGCCCTTGTCCTTTCCGCGCGCCACGAACCAGGCCACCGCGAAGACCAGCGTCGTCGCGGCGAGGGCGACGGCCGCCGTGCGCACGCCCCACCAGCCCACCACGGCGCCCGCCGCGAAGGAGAACACCGCCTTGGCCAGTGCCGCCACCACGTTGCGCAGCACGGCGAACTGGCCCACCTGGGAGTCGGCCGGCACCTGGTTGGTCAGCACCTGCATGCAGATCACGTGACAGGTGATCACGAGGGAGAGCACGAACGCGGTGACCGCGACGAGCCACGGCTGGGTGATGAAGCCGAGCAGCGCGGCGAAAACGGCCACCGTGGGCAGGCCCCAGCGCAACACCGCCTCCGTGGTGATCACCCGCGTCGACAGGGCGAGTCCGGCGAGGAAACCTCCGGCCACGCTCACCACGTTCAGCACCGCGTAGAACGAGGGGTGCCCGTGGGCGATGTCGTCGGCCAGCGGCACCAGCAGTGTGTTGAGGAACTGCAGCGCACCGCTGCTGGGCACGGAGAACACCAGCACCAGCACGAGCCCGATGCCGGCGGGGAGCGCCGCGCGGGTCTTGACCTCGACCGGCGGTTCCGGCATCTCCTCCCGTGCCGGACGCCGCAGCCCGAAGGTCAGCGCCAGCGCACCCGTGCCGTAGGCCAGTGCGGAGACGAGCAGACCGGCCGCGGTCCAGTTCGCGCTCAGGAACACCCCGGCCAGCCCGGCTCCGACGACCTGGCCGATGAGCGACGCCGACGAGGACACCTCCAGCACGCGCTTGGCGGTACCGGGCGGAAACACGTCACGCACGAGCCGGTTGAGCGCGGCCTTGTTCACCATCTTCGCCACCGAGAGCACGACCTGGCTGGCCGCGATGACGACGATCGCGAGTGCGACCGCACGCCCCGCCAGCAGCTGTTCCACGGTGAGCGCCAGTGACACCCCGGACAGCACGGCGTTGGTGCTGCCCGCGACGCGCTCGGCGCGGCCGCGGTCGGCGAACCGGCGGAACAACAGCCCGAGCACCGCCGCGGGGAGGTAGCCGAGCACGATCATCACGCCGATGAGGAACGCGTTGCTGGTGAGGCTGTAGGTCAGCCAGAGCAGGACGACGGCCTGCCCGCCCTCCGCCCAGGAGGACAGGAACGAGAACACCGTGTACCAGCGAGCCGGCGCACTCGTGGCCCTGACGCTGGTCATCGCGAACACGGCGCGGACCTCCCGGCTGCTTCGATCTCCTGGAGAACGCGGTGGGCGCCGGTTTCGCTGTCGCAGGAGAACAGCACGAGGTGGGTGTTGGCGACCGAGCTGCCGAGTTTCGCCTCCGACCGGGCGTGCGCGCTGCCGGGCAGCACGTCGACGACTCCCGGAATCGCGCGCAGCGTCTCGGCGGGAGGCGACGGATGGCACCCGGCAGGATCGGCGGCCACCCCGGTCACCCCGCAGTACCCCGTGGGAGCTGTGACGCCGTTCCGCGTCGGTCGTGGTAGTTCCAGCTGCGCGGCGATGTGCTCGGCCCACAGGTCGACGCCGTAGAAGCGCAGCAGTGACGGGGCGCGCCCCGCGCCGGGAGGGCGGAAGCCGATCTCACCGAAGCGCATTGTGCCATGGCTTTCCAGCAGTTCCAGGTGGAACACGAAATCCGGCACGTCGATCGCGGCGAGCACGCGGCAGGCGGCCTCGACCGCCGGGCCCCGGCGGGGGTCGCCGACGGGCAGGTGGATGCTCGCGAGGTTGTGGCCCGCCGAGCCGAGCGGGGGCCGGTTGTACACCGAGGGCACGATCACGCGGGGCTTTCCGTCGCGCACGACCCCGTCGCAGTGCAGTTCGCTCGTCAGGTCGATGGCTTCTTCGACGACGACGAGCTCACCGGTGGCTGCCAGGTGGTCCAGGCATTCCTGCCGCCCGAGCCGCCGGACTCCCTTGGTCGACGAGCCGGCGAGCGGTTTGACGACGACCTCGGCCGGGGCGCGGCCCTGCGTGGCGAGCGCGCGGAAGTCCCCGGGCAGCCAGCAACGCGCGCTCGGAAAGGCGTGTCCCCACTGTTGTTTCATCCGCCATTTGCTGGTGGCGGGCAGCACCTGGTCGTACCGCGGCCCGGCCAGCCCGTACCGGCTGCGCAGGAACGCGGCGAAGGCCGTGTTGCTCTCCGAGGTCGTGACCACGTGCCGGAACGGGAATCGGGCGAGCAGCCCGTCGATCACGGCCAGGGTCGCCCGCTCCGGGGCGAAGGCCGGCACCTCGTGCGCCCCGGCCGGTGCGGTGGCGGCCTCGTGCAGGTCGAGGAACTCGATCTCGCGGGCGAACGGGGCACGGGCCTCGTCGAACGCGGCTTTTCCGTTGTGCAGCACGAGCGCGCGGGGCCTAGTCATCGCTGTCCTCGCTGTCATTGCTGTCGTCACCGCCCTCGTTGAAGCGGACGAGCTCGGCGACCCGCGCGCGCAGCCGTGTCTCGTCGCGGTCGGCGAGGATCGCGTGACCCGCGCGGCCGTAGGAGCGCGGGGACGCCGTGGTGGGATCCGGGAAATCCAGCTCCACCAGGGAAAAGCGCCGCCGGAAGTCGTCCGCGGTCAGCGCGCGCCCGGCGAAGTGGCGGAGGTAGACGTACGCGTGCCGTTGCACTGGCGGCCGCGGCTGGACCGTCGTCTTCGCGGGCTCACCGAGCGCCAGCGCCACCTGGGCCTCGTAGAGATCCACTCCGTGCGTCATCGCCACGATCTCGACGATGTGGGCCCCCGCCAGCCGGATCGCGCACTCACCGAAGAAGGTCGTCGTGCCGTCGTCGAACCCTTCGAGGTGGAAGACGCAGTCGGGTGCGCCGAGCGCGCCGAGGCTCGTCTCGGCGACCCGCGTCGCCCGCGCCACGAGCTCCGGATGACCCTCCGCGGTGACGAGGTGGTCGGCGACGACGCCACCACGGGACCAGGACAACACCGGCTGGTGGAACACTCCCACGGAGTTCCACAACAGCCTGCCGTCCTCCCAGACCCCGTCGACGTGGATCTCGTCGCCACGGACGTAGGACTCGGCGACGAAAGCGACGTCCGAGACGTGCCGGTCGCCGACCATCCGGGCGAATTCCGCTGCTGTCTCGACGACCGCGGTGCGGGTCGCGCCGTAGCCGTCGGCTGGTTTCACCACGAACGGGACGCCGAGATCGGCGGCCAGCGCCGCGAAGTCGTCCTCCGGGGTCACGTACCGGCAGCGCGCCCTCGCGACCTCGGCCGGAAGCGCGTTCTTCTGCAGGTACTTGTCGCGGAACAGCAGCACTTTTCCGAAATCCCGGTCGCCGGGGAGATCCAGCTGGGCACGCAGGAGCGCGGTCGCGAAGACTCCTTGCTCGTGCCCGGTCAGCGCACCGGCGACGTCCGTGAGGCCCGCGCCGGTGACGGCGCGCAGCACCTGCTGGGCGTCCTCCAGCCGGGACACCAGCCGGTACCGCTTGCCGGCGAGCCCCGCTTTCTGTTTCTCCACCACGTAGAACGGGTCGAGGCCGCGGCGGCGCAACGCGCTGTCGAGGCCCTCGCGGTAGCCCAGAACGATCATGGTCGTCAACGGTGCGCTCCCAGATCGAGTCGGTACAGGTCGTGATCGCCCGTGTGGAACGGGGCGACATAACGAAAACCGCGGCGCGTGAAGAAACCTACGTTGCTCCTCAGCGTGCGCCGCACGGCGATCAGCAGTTCGTCGTGCCCCGTCCGGGCGGCCTTTTCGGTCACCGCGGCGACCAGCGCCGAGGCGAACCCCCGGCGCTGGTCGGCGGGACGGGTGGCCAGGAAACAGAACGTGTAGCAGTCCTCCTCGGGAAAATGCCGCACGCAGCTGCGTACCCGGCCCGCGTCCCGGATGACGAGCCAGCTTTCCAGCCGCCGCGCCACCGAAGCGGGTGTCTCCCGCAACGCCGACGGCTCGAACTCCCCGGTGAACGGCGAGTAGGCGGCCGACAGGACCGACAGGATCGGCCGCACGTCGCCGGGCGCGGCGGGCTGCACGACCGCCGCGCTGTCAACCCCGCGCGGCATCGCCCGGAGCGCGCGCGGTGAACAGCTCGGTGTGGTACGGAATACTCAACCGGCCGTCCTCCGCGTGCTTCTCGCACAGTTCCCGCAGCCGGGCGAGGAGCTCGTCGCCGTGTGCGGCGAGCCCGCGCTGCACCTGCGTCGAGGACTTCGCCATGCCTTCGAAGTCCTCGGCCCGCATCGTCATGGTCCAGTCCGCGGTGTCCGTCGCCGTCGTGCCGCCGACCGGCTCGAACGCCTGCCGCAGCTCGGTGGCGAAGTCGAAGTCCCGGTAGTGGCGGCTGTAGCCGGGACTCAGCTCCTCCAGCAGCGACTCGTAGGAGTCCAGGAACGCGCTCGCGCGGTAGTCACGGTTGTTCTGGATGACCGCGAAAACCCCGCCGGGCGCCAGGCACGCCGTCGCCGCCCGCAACACCCGGGGACGGTCGAGCCACTGGAAGGACTGGGCGGCGACCACGAGATCCACCCCGGTCGCGCTCTCGAGGAACTCCTCGGCGCCGCCCACGAGCCACTCCACCGCCGGGAACTTCCGCCGCCCCGCCGCCACCATGTCCGCCGACACGTCCACCGCCGTGTACCGGCAGTGCTCGCCGAGCAGCGGGACCAGACCTTCCAACGCGATCCCGGTTCCCGCACCGATGTCCGCGACCTGGGGCTCGTCCTTCCGCGGCACCATCGCCGCCAGCCGCCGGAGCAACGCTTCCGGGTACCGCGGCCGGAACCGGTCGTAGTCGCCGGACAGGCCGTCGAACTTCTGCGCCTTCTCCGCCATCGTCAGGTCTCCACCTCGCTCGGGGCCGCCGAGCGGGCGCCGGCCGGCCGCCGGCCCAGGATCATCGGCAACAGACCACCCGCCCGGATCATCTCCAACATCATGGCAGGGGGCGGCGGGAACCGCGGCAGCTCGCGCGCGCCCAGGAAACGGCCGTTCTCCAGGTCGACCTCGATCCGCTCGCCCTCCGCGAAACCGGACACCTCGGCCTCCACGGCGGGCAGCCCGAGGTTCCAGCAGTTGCGGTAGAAGATCCGGCCGAACTCGGGCGCGACGACCAGTGCGACGCCGCAGGCCCGCAGCGCGCTCACCGCCTGTTCCCGGGAGCTGCCGATGCCCATCAGGTGCTCGCTCACCAGCGCATCACCCGGCCGGAAGGTCCCGGCCAGGCCGGGGAACCGGTTTTCGAACACGTGGGGCGCCAGGTCCGCCGGATCGGTGTACTGGTGCTTGTACCGGGCCGGGATGATGTCGTCGGTCGAGATCGTGCCCGAGATCCGCCGCACCCGGTGGGGTCCGGAGAGCATGTCACACCACCTCCTTCGTGGCCGGGAACCTGCCGAGGACAGCCGCTGTCGCCGCCACGAGCGGCGACGACAGGAAGATCTCCGCATCCGGATTACCCATCCGGCCGCGGAAGTTGCGGTTCATCGTCGACAGGACGCGTTCTCCGCCCGCGGGCACGGTGCCCTGGGTGCCGACGCAGGCGCCGCAACCCGGAGGGGTGACCAGCGCGCCCGCCTGCGTCAGCACGTCGAGGTACCCGCGCCGCGAAGCCTCCAGGTACGTCTGCCGCGAGCCCGGGGTCACGACGCAGTGCACGTCGGGGTGCACCGGGCGGTCGGCCAGCACACCGGCCACCTCGGCGATGTCCTCCAGGCGGCTGTTGGTGCAGCTGCCGATGAAGACGTAGTCCACCCGCTGCCCGGCCACATCGTCGACGGGCACGCTGTCGAACGGGGAGTGCGGCAGCGCGACCATCGGCCGCAGGTCACCCACCGGCAGCTCCAGCACCTTCGCCTCACCGGGTGGTTCGAGCGGGACGAGACCGGGCGGCCGGCCGGGCGCCGCCGGCAGGAAGACGCACTTGGCGCCCATTTCCACTCCCATGCTCGCCACGGACGCGGCCGAGTCGAGCGAAAGCCCCGCGGCCCACTCACCGACCCACTCGACGGACCGGTAGAGGAAGGGCCGCTGACCGAACACCCGCAGCGCCTCCAGCACGACGTCCTTCGCGCGGACCGCCGGGTGGGGGACGCCCCGCACCCGCAACCACACGGTCTCGGGCACCTTCAGCCAGGTCCTGCCGGTGACCATGGCCGCGGCGATGTCGGTGGCGCCCATGCCCAGCCCCATCGACTGCACCGCGCCGCCCGTGCAGGTGTGCGAATCCGACCCCAGCACGAGTGACCCGGGCTCGAACCAGCCCTCCTCCAGCGCGATGACGTGGCTGATCCCGGCCCCGCGGGGGAGGATCCGGGCGCCGAGGTTCCTCGCGAACACCGTCGCCTCGCGCAGCCGGTCCGCCATCTTGCGGTCGGGCACGAGCACCGAGTGGTCGAAGACGAAGGCGATCCGGTCCGGGTCGAAGACGCTGTCCAGGCCGTGCTGCTCGAACAGCCGGGCGATCGTCGGCGAGTTCCCGTCCTGCAGGTACACGCGGTCGACACCGACGGAGACGAGCTCCCCGGTGCCGACCGCCTCCCGTCCCGCGTGCGCGGCGACGATCTGGTTCGCCAGTGGCTCGCCGGGCAACATCAGGACGCCGTCCCCGCCACCGCGCCCGCCACCTCGGCGTAGATGACCCGCAGGTCGGCGGGCGCGATCTCGCCGCCGTGCGCGACCGCGTACGTCCGCACCCGGCGCAGGCACTCGTCGAGCAGGGCGTCGTCCACCCCGACCCCCTCGGCCTCCAGCGCGTGCTTGATGACCGCACGGCCCGAGTGCTTCCCGACCACCAGCCGGCGCTCGCCGCCCACGAGGTCCGGGGGGAACGGCTCGAAGGTCTTCGAGTCGTTGAGCATGCCGTTGGCGTGGATCCCGGACTCGTGCGCGAAGACGTTCGTGCCCACCACCGGCTGCCAGGGCAGGATCGGCTGCCGCGACGCGCGCGCCACCACCTCGGCCAGGCTGCGCAGCTTCGTGGTGTCGATGCCGAGGTCGACGTCGTGGAACTCGCGCAGCGCCAGGACCATCTGCGCGAGGTCCGCCATTCCGGCACGTTCGCCGATCCCGTTCACGCACACGTGGAAGTACCGCACACCGGCTTCGAGACCGGCGAGCGTGTTGGCGACCGCGAGGCCGAAGTCGTTGTGGCAGTGGGCCTGCAGGTCGATGTCCGTCGCCTCCGCGACCGCGCGCACGCGCTCGGCGTACTGGCGGGAGTCGAGGATGCCGATGGTGTCGGACAACCGCAGCCGGTCGGCACCGGCTTCGCGGACGCGGCCGGCGTACTCCTGCAGGAAGGACAGGTTGGTGCGGCCCACGTCCTCGGCGCTGATCGAGACGAAGCAGCCCTGGTCCTTGGCGAACTTCACCATGTCCGCGGCCGTGGACAGCAGCCAGCCGCGGTCCTTCTTGACGCTGTGCTTGAGGTGGATGTTCGACGTCGGCAGTCCGATGTGGACAGCCTTGAAGCCGAGCGAGATGGTGTACCGCACGTCGTCGAGGACCCCGCGGTTCCAGCCGATGAGGTTGACCTCGTCCCGGCGTTCCAGCATCTCCTTCATCGCCAGGACGTCGTCCCCGCCCATGGCCGGGATGCCCGCCTCCAGCCAGCGGACACCGGCGTCGACCAGCGCGGTGAAGATGGCGACCTTCGTCTCCCGGGAGAAGGCGAGACCGGGGGCCTGCTCGCCGTCGCGCAGCGTGGTGTCTTCGAGGATGATGTCGTCACGCATGTTCGGACTCCTTCTCGTGATTCTCGTGGGGGGAGGTGCTTTCAGCGTCCGGTGAGGACGCGGGACCGCGCGTAGCGGCTCGGCGGCCGCAGCAGGCCGAGCTTGTCGCGCAGCGTTCCGTCGCGATAGGACTGTTTGTAGACACCCAGTGCCTGCAGGCGCGGCACGACGTGGTCGACGAACTCGTCGAGCGCGCCCGGCAGGTAGGGCGGCATGATGTTGAACCCGTCGGCCGCGCCGGCCTCCAGCCATTCGGCCATCGTCTCGGCGACGCGCTGGTAGGACCCGATGACCACGGCGTGCCCGCGGGCCACGGTCATCCGCTCGTAGAGCTGACGGATGGACAATCCGTCTTCCCGGGCGAGCCGCTCGATCAGGGCCCGCCGGCTCTGGTTGCCGTTGGACGGGGGCAATCGCGGCAGCGGACCGTCGACGTCGTAGCCCGAGAGGTCGAAACCACCGACGAGGTCGGACAGCATCGCGACCCCGAGCCTGGGGTGGATCAGCCGCTGGAGCTGCTCGAACCGCTCCCGGGCGATCTCGTCGGTGGGGCCGGTGAACGGGCACAGCCCCGGCAGCACGAGCACGTCCGGGTTCACCCGCGGAAACCGGCCCAGCCGGGCCTTGAGGTCCCGCGCGAACGCACTGCCGCGCTCGGGATCGGGCTGTGCGGTGAACACGATCTCGGCGGTGCGGGCGGCGAGCTCCTTGCCGGCTTCGGACGAGCCGGCCTGGACGATCACCGGATGGCCCTGGACCGGACGGGAGATGTTCAGCTCGCCCAGTACGCGGAACGCGGGGCCCTCGTGCCGCAGCGGATGGCGCCGCCGCGGGTCGTAGAACCGGCCTCCCTCCTTGTCCCGTGGCAGCGCGTCGTCGTCCCAGCTGTCCCACAGCCCCGTGACCACGTCGTAGAACTCCGCGGCCCGCTCGTACCGCGCGTCGTGGTCGGGGTGCGCGGGCAGCCCGAAGTTGCGCGCCGCGTCGCTCTTGGACGAGGTGACGAGGTTCCAGCCGGCCCGGCCGCCGCTGATCAGATCGAGCGAGGCGAACTCGCGGGCGACGTTGTACGGCTCCTTGTACGTGGTGGAGGAGGTGGCGATCAGCCCCAGGTGCGTCGTCGTCATCGCCAGCGCCGACAACAACGTCATCGGCTCGAACACCACGACGCGCCCGCCGTAGCCGTCCTGGTCGTCGTTGAAGACCGAGGGCGTGTCGGACAGGAACATGAAGTCGAACAGCCCGCGCTCGGCCGTGCGCGCCAGATTGACGTAATGGCCGATGTTCTGCGCGCCGTCGGCCACCGCCTCCGGATGACGCCACGCCGCGGCGTGGTGCCCCGTGCCGTAGGACAGGTAGGCGCCCAGCACCAGTTCCCGTCGTGCGGTAACGGTCATCGCTCACTCCGTTCTGGCGTCACACGGCCACGCCGCGCTCGGGGAGGGAGAGGATCGCGTCGATCCCGAGGCAGCGGCTTTCCACCTCGGCCGTCCGGTCGTGGCGCAGGATCTCCCGGGACACCTCGACCATCGCGCGCAGTGCCGCGCGCATCATGTGGTTCGCGTAGATGACCACGTCGAAACCGGCCTCCTGCAGTTCCCCGGCCCGCACGGAGTTGTACGTGGTGGGCACGGAAACGAGTGGGACCGCCGGGTGCACCTGCCGGAACTCGGCCGCGAACTCGAGCACCTCGCGCGGACTCTCCTCGCGGCTGTGGATCATGATGCCGTCGGCACCCGCGTCCACGTAGGCGTTTGCGCGGTGGAGCGCTTCGGGCATGCCCTGGCCCAGGATGAGGCTCTCGATCCGCGCGATGATCATGAAGTCCCGCGTCGTCTGCGCGGCCTTGCCCCGCTTGATCTTCTCGCAGAACTCGGCCACCGGCGCCGACCTCTGCTCGACGCTGGTGCCCAGCAACGAGTTCCGCTTCAGGCCGGTCTTGTCCTCGATCACGACGGCGGAGACACCGGCTCGTTCGAGGTCGCGGACGGTGTATTCGAAATGCTCCACCGGCCCGCCGGTGTCCCCGTCCATGACGAGCGGTTTCGTCGTGACGGTGAAGATGTCCTGGATGTTCTCCAGCCGCTTGCGGGGACCGAGCAGTTCGATGTCGGGAAGGCCGAACGAGGTCGAGTCCGCCAGCGAGCTCGACCAGAAGCCGTCGAACTCCAGGCTGCGCGAGGAATCCTGGTCCAGCGCGTTCGCGTACTCCGCGATGATCGCGGAAACCGGGTTGTGCACCTCGATGAGCCGGAGCCGCCGGCCTGCCGCAAGAAGCTCACGCAGTCTTCCCCTGCGGAATTCGTTGGACACGGCATTAGTCCACACGCGGCCTCCTCTAATTGGGATGGGGCGGCTTTCCGGGAAATACCGAAAAATGCGCAGAACTCGCAGTGCGAGTGTTCGCCCCAGTTTCCTGTGTGAGTGCCGAGATCAACGTAATGTGGCTGTTGATCTCATGAGGAACGATTCAATCAGCCGCAGTTTCCGGTGTCAAGACGCGGCGGTGCGAGAAACAACCATCACTCGGATGGACCATGTCGATTATTCACGGGGGAAGTGTCCGGTTTCGTCCCTTGCCGGTGCGCTCGCATTGTCGCGGAGATCTTCGAAGGCGTCCGCGTACTGGGCTGTGTTGCGAACCCGTCGCAACTGTCACGAATTGACGATTCGGGTCGTCGATCTTGTTCCGGCCCGTCGATAAGGGGCTCATGATTCGTTCCGAGCTACGTTCCGTGGCCGTTTTTGATCTTTTCCCCTGAATGGAGTCGCGGAACTGGCGGTTGTGCGAAAAAGCGAACAACGAGAAATATGAGCAAAAGTGGAGGTGCGTGCGCCGTCTTTGCCAGTCGATCGCGGCGGCGATTTCCCCTGTCTTCGGCGTGGCGTGGCGTTGCGGTTCAGCGGGCCGGTTCTGGAATGCGGATTCCGGGCGGCCCTTTGACGGTGTGCACGACCAGCGAGCTTTCCAGATCCTGCACGTCCGGGAGCGTGGCGAGCTTTTCGGTCAGGTAGGCGTAGAGCCCGGCGACGCCGGGCGTGATCACCGACGCGTACAGGTTGCGGTTGCCCGTGATCGCCGCGCGAAGGCCACCTCCGGGTGCGTGGCCAGTGCGGTGCCGGTGGCCTGGAGCCGTGCGGGTGTGGCGGTCAGCCAGAGCAGCGTGCGGATGTGCAGGCCGAGCCGGGCACGTTCGGTGTCGACGTCGAAGTAGAGCACGCCGGTGTCGCGCAGCTCCGTGATCCGGCGTTGCACCGTGGAGTGCGAAACCCCGGCCTCGGCGGCGAGCCGCGCGATCGGGGCCCGGCCGTCGGCACGCAGCCGGGCGAGGATGCGGCGGTCGACGTCGTCCAGCTCGACCGGTTGTGCCCGGTCAGGGGCGGGCGGTCGCAGCTGCGCGACCTGGTGCGGGGACAGCGCGGCCAGTTTGGTGACCACGCCCCCGGCACGGCCGCAGAACGCGTGCAGCAGGCAGTGCGCGGTGACGTCGAGGATGCGCGCGTTGCGGGGCAACGACTTCAGCAGCAGCTCGTCGGCCGGGGTGGGGGCCTGGGTGACGCAGACCAGTTCGGTGCCGCCGGAGGTCCGGCTGATCCACGAGGTGTCCGTCCGCCGGGCCAGGGCGGCCGCCACGCCGGCGGCGGAGTCCGGGGTGCACCGGATGCGCACCACCCATTCCATGTGGCCCAGCCGGGCCGGGTCGACCAGTCCCCAGATGCGCAGCGACCCCTCGCTTCGCAGGCGGGTGTAGCGCCGGGCGACGGTCTGGTCGGAGACGCCGATGGTGGACGCGATCCGGGCGAACGGCGCCCGTGCGTCCAGGTGGAGGGCGTGGAGGATCTGAAGATCGGTGGCGTCGTACCGGGCAGATTCCATCACAGCACCTCGACTCGTGTCGGATTTACGCGGTCCAGGATGCCTGAGCGGATCCAGTCCCGGTCGGCGGACACGATCGTGCCATGAACGTCGAACACACTCCGGTGCTGATCGTCGGCGGCAGCATCGTGGGCGCGTCCGCCGCGCTGTTCCTCGCCGCCCGTGGCATCACCCCCGTCCTGGTCGAGAAGCACCCTGTGGTTTCCACCAGGTTGCGCGCCAAGCTGTTCTACCCGCGGACCATGGAGGCCTACCGGGCCGTCGGAGCGGATCGGGACGTCTACGCCCTGCAGCGCAGCCTTCCGCCGGCCGACCAAGCCGCGGTCGTCGACTCGCTCGCCGGGCGGGAACTCCGGCGTTGGCGGTTGCCGGCCGCCGAGGACTTCGGCGAAGTCTCGCCGTGTCCCAGCGCTCTGGTCAAACAAGCCGACCTGGAGGAGATCGTGCGGAAGCACGCCCGCGCCGCCGGTGCCGATCTGCGGTTCGGCCACCGTTTCCTCGACCTGACCCAGTCCGGCGACCGGGTGGTGGCCCGGGTGCTCGACGCGAACGGCGAACCGTACACAGTGGAGGGTGACTACCTGCTGGCCGCCGACGGGAACGGCAGCACCATCAGGGAGGGGCTGAGGATCGGCCGCGCCGGCGAGGAGGTGCTCTCGCACGTGCGGGAGATCGACTTCGAGGCCGACCTGCGCCCGGTCCTCGACGGCCGTCGGCTCGCGATGGCATGGGCGGGGGAGGTGTTCATCTCGTGGCACACCGCACGGACTCGCGGAGCCGTGTCCTTTCCCTGCGACCCCGGCACGACCATGAACGCCGAGGAGTCCCGGGAGCTGGTCTGCCAGGCGCTGGGACTGCCCGCGACCGGCGTCGCGATCACCGGGAGCCGGGCGTGGCGGATGAGCGGCTGGGTGGCCGACTCCTACCGTGCCGACCGGGTTTTCCTGCTCGGGGACGCCGCGCACGTCACTCCGCCGGTGGGCGGATTCGGTGCCAACCTCGGCATCCAGGACGCCTGGAACCTCACGGCCAAACTGGTGTCCGTCCTGCGCGGCGACGCTCATCCGCGGCTGCTGGACTCCTACGAGCCCGAACGCCGTGCGGTCGGTGAGCTGACGGTGGACCAAGCGGTGCTCCGTGTCCGCGACCGCGCGGGGGCCCGCCCGCGGCTCAGCGAGGCGGCCGTGGCCATCGGCTACCGCTACCCCGCGGGCAACCACGATTCCGGCCACCCGGTGGCCGACGAGCCGAGCCGCTGGCACGGCGAACCGGGAACCCGGCTGCCGCACCTGGGGCTCCTCGGGATCTCGACCCTCGACCTGGTCCGCGACGGCCGCTACCTGCTGCTCACCGGCCCCGGCGGAAATGCCTGGACGCGGGCCGCACGCGAAGTCGATCCCGCGGGCGCCTTCCTCGACGTAGCAGTCCTTCCCGGCCGGACCGATCACTACGGCATCGGCGAGCACGGCGCCCTGCTGGTCCGGCCCGACCACGTCATCGCCTGGCGTGCCACCCACCCCACCCCGCACGCCCTGGCCGATGCGGTAGCCCGGGCGACTGCCCGGACGGTTCCGGCTGACGCACCGGGCGGTGTCGGCTAGCGTCGGGCGATGGGCGTTCACGAGCTTTCCCGGGTTGATGCGCGGCGGATCGCGGTACGCGCGCAGCTGCTCGATCGCGTGCGCCCGGCGGGACTGCTCGATGTGGTGAGCGGGTTGACGTTGCTGCAGATCGACCCGACCGCGGCGGTGGCGCCCAGCGCTGACTTGGTGGCCTGGAGCCGGCTCGGTGCGGCGTACACGCCCGCCCAGCTGGTCACCGCTCTGGAGGAGCGCTCGCTGATCGAGCTGCGGGCGATGATCCGGCCGGCTGCGGACGTCAAGCTCTACCGCGCGGACATGGCGGCCTGGCCCTGGTGTGGTGAGTTCCGGAAGTGGCGGGTGGCCTACGACGAGTGGGTCAAGGCCAACGACGTGTGCCGGCGGCACATCCTGCGGGTGCTCGGCGACGAGGGGCCGTCGCGGTCGCGGGAGCTGCCCGACAGGTGTGTGGTGCCGTGGGGGTCGACGGGCTGGACCAACAACCGCAATGTGACGCAGCTGCTGGAGATCATGGTGCTGCGCGGGGAGGTGGCGGTCGCCGGGCGGCGCGGGCGCGACCGGCTGTGGGACCTGGCGGAACGGGTGTATCCGGACGAGCCCGCGGTGCCCGCCGACCAGGCGCGGCGCGTCCGTGACGAGCGGCGGCTGTGCGCGCTGGGCATCGCCAGGGCACGGGGACCGGAGTACCCGGTGGAGCCGGCGGACGTCGGCGAGGCGGGCGAGCCGGCCGTGGTGGCGGGTGTGAAGGGCGAGTGGCGGGTTGATCCCGCCGCGCTGGGCCAGCCGTTCTCCGGGCGCGCGGCGTTGTTGTCGCCCTTCGACCGGCTGGTCCACGACCGGGCGCGCACCGCCGAGCTCTTCCAATTCGATTATCAGCTGGAAATCTACAAACCGGCGGCGAAACGGCGATGGGGGTATTACGCGCTGCCCATCCTCTACGGCGACCGGCTGGTGGGAAAGCTGGACGCCACTGCCGACCGCAAGGCCGGTGTGTTCCGGGTCGCCGCGATCCACCGGGACACCGAATTCACCAAGACGATGAGCGCCGCCGTCGACCGGGAGATCAGAGACCTGAGCCGCTGGCTGGAGCTGGACTTGGTGCTGCCTTAGGCTTTCGGGGCAGGCATGCGGCGTCACCGGTGTGTCCAGCTGCGCTCTGTCAATACATTGATCGGGCCCGGGGGTTCAGTCCGCCAGCCGCCGGTGGACGTCGACCTCATCGTGCAGGACCACCGGGCTGTCGCCACCGGTCGCGGTCAGCAGGGTTCCGGCGTGCTGCACGGAGGCCGCCGCCCAGCGGAGGCCTTCCGCGAGCGCCTCCCGCCCCGCCCCGCCGGCGGCCAGGAAGCCGGCCAGCAGCGCGTCTCCCGCCCCGACGGCGGACACCGCCTGCTCGACGGGCGCTTCTCCGTGCACGGCACCGTTGTCGTCCACCAGGACGGCGCCGTCCGGCCCGAGACTTGCCAGCACCGACCGCGCGCCCCGCTCACGCAGCTGGCCGGCAGCGGCGAGGACGTCGCCGAGCGTGGTGAGTTTCCGCCCGATCGCCTCGGCGAGCTCCTCCCGGTTGGGCTTGACGACGTCCGGTCCGGCCTCGATCGCCCAGCGCAGGGCGATCCCGGACGTGTCGACCGCGACCCGCAGGCCGAGCCGGCGGGCTTCGCCCAGCAGCTCGATGTAGAACCGTTCGTCCAGCCCTTCCGGCAGGCTGCCGCAGGCGGCGAGCCACCGGGCGCCCCGGCCCGCGGCCAGCGTCGCCTCACGCAGCGCCCGCACCTCGTCCCGGCTCAGCGCCGGACCGTGCTCGTTGATCTTGGTGACGGTGCCGTCCGGTTCGGCGAGGCTGACGTTGCTGCGCGTGGTGCCGTGGATGGGCACCTCCCGGAACGACAGGCCGGTGCCGGTCAGCATGCGCGACAGGTCGGTTCCGGTCGCGCCGCCGAGCGGGAGCACCGCGGTGGTCGGGCACCGGTGTGCCTGGAGCGCGAGGCTGACGTTGACGCCCTTGCCGCTGGGTTCGGACAGGGTGCGTTTCGCACGCGTGACCGCGCCCCGGGTGAGGGCGTCGACGAAGAGCGTGCGGTCCACGCTGGGGTTGGGGGTGACGGTGACGATCACACTTGCTCCACGGTCAGGCCGGCGGAGCGGAGCGCCGTTGCATCCGCCCGGGAGATACCGGTGTCGGTGATGAGATGGTCGATGTCGCCGAGTTCGGCGTGGCGGCACAGGCTGACCCGGCCGATCTTGCTGCTGTCGGCGAGCAGGACGCGCCGCTGCGCACTGGTCGTCATGAGCCGTTTGACGGCCGCTTCGGCCGGGTCCGGGGTGGTCAGCCCGCGTTCCAGGGAGATCCCGTTGGTGCCCAGGAACGCGACGTCCGCGTTCACCTCGCCCAGCGCGCGGGCGGCCCAGCCCTCCACGGTGGCCAGCGTCCGGCCGCGCAGGCGGCCGCCGAGCGTGTACACCGTGAGGTTCGGCCGGGTGATCAGCGTGAGCGCGATCGGCAGGGCGTTGGTGAACACCGTGAGCTCGCGGTCGGCCGGGAACACCTCCGCGAGCTTGGCGGTGGTGGACCCGGCGTCGAGCAGGACCGAGCCGCCCATCGGCAGGTGTGCCAGCGCCGCGCGGGCGATGCGGGTCTTCTCCTGCGCGTAGTCCAGGCGCGCGCCGACCTCCGGCTCGAACGACAGGCCCTCCACCGGCAGCGCGCCGCCGTGGACGCGCCGCAGCAGGCCCTGCCGTTCGAGCACGATGAGGTCCTTGCGGATCGTTTCCCCGGTGACGTCGAGCTCCTCGGCGAGGCCGGCCGCCGTGACCTCCCCGGTCGACCGGAGCAGCTGCAGGATCGCCTGCTGGCGCTGCGCGGCGTAGCGGAAGCGGCCCTGGCCGGCGCGCGCCTCCTCCGGGTTGTGGGTGCTCATGGCGACGTCCCCCTCGTGTCGGGCCGGGTCAGCAGGTCGTTTTGTACAGGGCCTGCTGGCTGGCCGGCTGCGCGAGGGTGTCGCGGGTGATGGTGACGGTGCCGCTCGGGATGGTCTTGGTGACCGGCTTCCCGGTGAGCCCGTTCGCGATCTGGTCGACCGCGCTGACCCCGATCTGGTAGGGCTGCTGGGCGATCAGCGCCTGCACCGCGCCCTGCTGCAGCTGCTCGACCTGCACGGGGCCCGCGTCGAATCCGACGACCTGTACGGCGCCGACCTTGCCGGAGTTGCGCAGCCCGGTCGCGGCCCCCTGCGCCGCGAACTGGTTGGTGGCGAAGATCCCGGCGAGGTCGGGGTGCGCGGCCAGCGTCGCGCTGACGATCGAGGCCGCCTTGGCCGGGTCGTTGTTGTTGATCTGC
This sequence comes from Amycolatopsis bartoniae, assembly GCF_014191255.1. Taxonomy (GTDB): domain Bacteria; phylum Actinomycetota; class Actinomycetes; order Mycobacteriales; family Pseudonocardiaceae; genus Amycolatopsis_E; species Amycolatopsis_E bartoniae. The sequence continues at coordinate 218,543 of NZ_JACHWH010000007.1, read as the reverse complement.
GCGCCCACGTCCACGATCCCGGGGTACTTCTTGATCTGCTCCTCGAACCCGTGCTGGCGCTGGTCCGAAGTGGACGCTCCGGCCTGGAAGGCGATCACCAGCACCTTGCCCTTCTCCCCGATCAGCTTGGCCAGCGCGTCGGCCGCGGCCGCACCCGCCGCGGTGTTGTCGGTGGACACGGCCGTCGTCGCGATCGAGGTGTCCTGCAGCGTCGTGTCGACGAGGCCGATCGCGCTGCCGGCCTGCTTCGCCCGCAGCAGCGGCGGGAGCATGGCGGTCGCGTCGGTCGGCGCGACGAGGATCGCGTCCGGGCGCTTCGCGGCGGCGGCGTTGACGATCGGGGTCTGCAGCGAGGGGTCGAACGACTGCGGGGCCTGGGTGTCGACGGTCATCCCGAGTTTCCGGGCCTCGTCCTGGATCCCGCACTGCATGGTGATGTAGAAGCTGTCGCCGGACACCCCGGGGATGAAGGTGATCTTCTTGCCGGAGACGGTGTCCGAGACCGGGGTGGTGCCGGTGCCCGCGGTGCTGCAGGCCGCCAGGACCGCGGTCGCCGCGACCAGCGCGGCGGCGAGGGAGGTGGTGCGCATGGTGCTGCCTTTCGGGGGAGGAGGGGTTTTTCAGCCGCGGTCGCGGGCGCGACGGCGGAGCTGGTCGAGGAAGACGGCGACGATCAGCACGGCGCCGACGGCGACCTGCTGCCAGAACGGCTGGACCCCGAGGACCACGAAGCCGTTCTGCAGGACGCTCGGGATGAACACCCCGATCACCGAGCCGACGATCGTGCCGACCCCGCCGAACAGGCTGGTGCCGCCGATCACGACCGCCGCGATGGTCTGCAGGTTGTCGGTCGCGTGCCCGTTGAGGGTCGTCGTGGCGAACTGCGCGACCGACAGGTAACCCGCGAGCCCGGACAGCAGCCCGGCCAGCGCGTACACCTTGACCAGGTGCCGGTCGGTGTTGATGCCCGCGCGCCGCAGGGCTTCCTTGTTGGACCCGGCGGCGTAGGTGTGCCTGCCGAACCGGGTCATGGCGAGCACGACGCCACCGACGATCGCCACGCACGCGGAGATCACCACCAGCACCGGGACCCCGGCGATGCGCCCGGAACCCACGTACAGCGCGAGGTCGAGCGGGACCTCCCGGACGTCGACGCCACCGGTCACCAGCAGGGCACCTCCGAGGGACATGCCCATGGTGCCGAGCGTGACGATCAGCGCGGGAATGCGGGCCTTCGCGACGAGGACCCCGTTGAGCAGGCCCCACACCAGACCGGTCAGCACGGCCACGACCAGGCCGAGCAGGAGCGCCCACACCCCGGCGCCGGCCAGGTGCGCCATCACCTCGGCGGACACGACGCTGGAGAACACCAGCACACCGCCGACGGACAGGTCGATCCCGGCCGTGATGATCACGAACGTGCTGCCCACGGCGAGCACGAGCAGGATCGACGCGTCGTTGGCGATGTTGCCCAGGTTCGCGCCGGTGAGGAAGCTGTCCGGGGCGAGCGCGGTGAACACCACCAGCAACAGCAGCAGGACGCCGAAGATGCGGGTGGCCGGTGCGGCGAGCAGCCGGCGCGCGGGCGGGCGGCGGATCGCGGGCTTCGGCTGCACGGGGGTCGAGGTGGTCGTCACTGGTGCTCCTTCACGGTCCCGCCGGTCATGGCGGCGACGAGGTCTTCGACGGAGGTGCCCGCCGTGTCCAGCCGCGCCACCCTGGCTCCCAGGCGGAGCACCTCGACGCGGTCGCAGATCTGGAGCACCTGCTGCATGTTGTGGCTGATCAGCACGACGGTGATGCCCTGGTCGCGCACCCGGCGGATCAGGTCGAGCACCCCGCGCTGCTGCACGACGCCCAGCGCGGCGGTCGGCTCGTCCATGAAGATCACCTTCTGGGCCCACATCGCCGCCCGGGCGACCGCCACGCTCTGCCGCTGGCCGCCGGACAGGTCGGCGACCACAGCGGCATCGTCCTTAAGCGACACTCCCAAGCGGACGATCGCCTCGCTCGCCTCGCGCGCCATCGCCTTCTTGTCGAGGAAACCCAGCCGGCCCCAGAAGCCGCCACGCAGGATTTCCCTGCCCAGGAACAGGTTCGCGGACGGATCGAGGTCCGCGGCGAGCGCGAGGTCCTGGTACACGGTTTCGATGCCGTGTTCGCGGGCGACGTGCGGGGAGTCCAACCGGACCGGTTCGCCGTCGAGCAGGATCTGGCCCTCGTCGGGCTGGTCCGCACCCGAGAGGATCTTCACGAGCGTGCTCTTGCCGGCGCCGTTGTCGCCGATGAGCCCGACGATCTCGCCGGGGTAGGCGGTGAAGTCCGCGCCGCGCAACGCTTCGACGTGACCGAAGCGCCGCACGACACCGCGGGCTTCGAGCAGGGGTTCAGGCATGGGAGGCCTCCGAGGGGGACAGGAGTTCCGGGCCGGGCAGTTCGCCGGGTCCGGCGTAGTGGCCGGCGGCGATTCCGGCCAGCAGCGCGGCGCCGCGGGCACCGGCCTCGCCGACGTCGGGCCGGTGCACGGGCCCGAGCAGGCGGGTCTTCACGGCGAGCAGGGCTTGGCTGCGGGCCCAGCCACCGGTCACGACGAGCCGGGAGTGCGCACCGCTGAGGCGGCTCATCGCCTCGTGCAGTTCCGCGACCTGGCCGGTGACCGCTTCGAGCGCGGCTCGCCACACCGCGGCGGGCCCGATGTCGCCGTCGAAACCGCGCAGGGCGAACCCGTCCTGCTCCACCGTCATCCGCAGCGGATCCGGCGCCAGGCCGGCGACCTCGCGGTCGAGCCGCGGGACCGCGGTGCCGTCCAGGCCGAGCATCCGCAGGACCCGTTCCAGGACGAGACCTCCCTGGGTGGCGCCGAGCAGGCACCACCGGCCCGCCAGCACGTGCCAGCCGACCGTGACGCCCGCTTCGGCCAGCGACAGCACCGCCTCGGGCGGCAGCCCGGCCGGCACCGTGCGGACGAGCGCCTCGGCGGTGCCGCACGAGTCGAGCTGGTCGCCGTCGCCCGCCGCGCCGGCGCCGACCGCCGCCGCCTGGTGGTCCTGCCCGGCCAGCGTGAGCACCGCGCCCCGCAACCGGTCCGGAACGTCCACTCGCGACACCCTGCCCACCGGCTCGCCACCGGTGACCAGCGGCGGGAGCAGCGAGGGCCGGAGCCCGGACCACTCCAGCGCCTCCGGCCACCACTGCCGGGTCGCCACCTCCAGCCAGCCGGTGCGCGAGGCGAGGGACTGGTCGCTCGCCTCCTCACCGCCCAGCTCCCGGACGAGCCACTCGGCCAAGTTGAACCGGCGCACCGCCGAGCGGGCCGCGGGCAGGTTCCGGTCGAGCCAGCGGTGTTTGGTCAGCGACCACTGACCGCGCAGGGGCAGACCGGTGCGGGTCGAGAACTCCGCCGCTCCGAGGTCTTCGGCGAGCTCCCGCACCTGGCGGTCGTCCCGGGTGTCGTGCCAGGCGATGACCGGCGCGACGGGGGTGCCGTGCCCGTCGAGCAGCACGCCCGACTCGCCGATGCCGGTGATGCCGAGGCCGAGCACGGGCCCTTCCGGGGCGCCGGCGAGCGCTTCGCGCAGGGCGCGCAGCACCGCGTCGAGCAGGAGAGCCGGGTCGAGGTCCGTGCCCTGCGGGCCGGTCCGCCACGGGGTCGCGGCCCTGCCCGTGGCGAGCTCGCGCCCGTCCACGGTGAAGACCGCGGCCTTGCTCGCCGTCGTGCCCACGTCCAGGCCGGCCAGGAGAGGTTGCACCGTTGCGCACCTTGCTTTCAATCTTGGACTTGGTTGGTTATCGTGGGACATCGTTGGAGTTCTGTCAAGCTCGATCAAGGAGGCCGGATGCCGCTCGCCGCTACCGGAGAGCTCGTGGGACAGGCGCGAGAACGCCGCACGGGCATCGCCGCGTTCAACGTCATCACGCTGGAGCACGCGGAGGGCGTCGTCAGGGGTGCCGAATCCGTCGCGGCGCCGGTGATCCTGCAGATCAGCCAGAACGCGGTGAAGTTCCACAATGGACACCTGGCCCCGCTGGCGGCGGCCTGCGCGGCGATCGCCCGCACGGCGGGCGTGCCGGTGGCGCTGCACCTGGACCACGTGGAGGACACCGGTCTGCTGCACGAGGCGGCTCACACCGACCTGTCCTCGGCGATGTTCGACGCGTCGGCGCTGGACTACGACAGCAACGTGGCCGCCACCCGCGCGGCCGCCCGCTGGGCGCACGACCACGGACTGTGGCTCGAAGCCGAACTCGGCGCCGTCGGCGGCAAGGAAGGCGCGCACGCGCCGGGGGTGCGGACCGATCCCGCCGAGGCGGCGGCCTTCGTGGCGGCGACGGAGGTCGACGCGCTCGCGGTCGCCGTCGGCAGCACGCACGCCATGACCACCCCCACCGCGCGCCTGGACCACGACCTCATCGCACGCCTCGCCGGGGCGGTGCCGGTCCCCCTCGTCCTGCACGGTTCCTCGGGGGTGGCCCGGGACGAGCTGGGACTGGCGGTGACCCGGGGCATGGTGAAGATCAACATCGGCACCGCACTCAACGTGGCGCTCACCGGCGAGGTCCGCGAATGGCTCGCCGCCAACCCCGCCGCGGTCGACCCGCGCAAGTACCTCGCCCCCGCCAGGGACCGGATCGCCGAAGTCACCTCGGCCCTGCTGACCGCGATCACCACCCCGTCCCGCTGATCACCTCCGGCCGCGACGTGGTCCGCGGGCCGGTTGACCGACGCGACCGAGCCGTGCCACCGCCCTGGTCGAGGTGCGACGCGTCGGAGCGGAGACCCACCGCGGCAGCAGCCGAGGAGCCGCCTCGATGACGGTGACGCGCGTGCCACCCGCCGCTGCGACCGCGGCGAACTCGAGACCGATGAGGCCGCCGCCGATCCATCGGACGACGCAGAAGGTCACGATGCCGCGCCCGGGTGGTCGAGCACGCGGTCGGCGAGTACGTGCGGGATGCCGCGCTCGGCGAGCCGGCCACGGACCGCGTCCGCGTCTCTTTCCCGCCGGCCGGCCGGATTTCAATGCGCGGTCCACCCGCCGTCCACGCGCAGGGTGGCGCCGGTCATGTACGACGACGCGTCGCTGGCCAGGAAGACCACCGCGCCGGCCAGTTCGCTCGCGGCACCGATGCGCCGCTGCGGCACGGTGTTGACGATGACCTCGCCCCAGCGGCTGTTCACCAGGCCGTCGGACAGGTCCGTCGCGAAGTACCCGGGCGCGAGCGCGTTCACCCGCACGCCGCGGTCGGCCCACTCGACCGCGAGTACCCGCGTGAGGGCCTCCACCCCGCCCTTGCTCGCGGCGTAGGCGGCGATCCGCGGGAAACCGGTGGCGGCGTGCACCGAGGACACGTTGACGATGCTGCCCGACCCCTGTTCGAGCATGCGGCGGCCCGCGGCGCGGCAACAGAAGTACGTGCCGTCGAGGTTGACCCGCAGCACCCGGTGCCAGTCTTCGTCGCCCAACGACTCGCTGCGCGTGAAGACCGGGCTGATCCCGGCGCAGTTGACCAGGACGTCGACACGTCCGAGGCGCCGCACGCAGTCCTCGGCGAATCCGGGCTCGTCCACGGATCCCGGCAGCACCACCGTGTCCGGCCCGGCCTCCTCCGACAGCGTGCGCAGATCCTGCTCGGTCCGGGAGGTCACGGCGAGCCGCGCACCCGCCCGCGCCAGCGCCAGGGACATCGCGCGGCCGAGACCCTTGCCCGCCCCCGTCACCCACGCCGTCTTCCCCGTGAGGTCGAACATGGTCACGCGATCACCGGCAGGGACCGCAGGTCGCGCTTGAGCACCTTGCCCGAAGGGGTGCGCGGGAGCTCGTCGAGGAACTGGATCTCCGCGGGCACCTTGAACTTCGCGAGGCGTTCCCGGCAGAACGCGACGAGCCCGGCGGCGTCCACGGCGGCGCCCGGCCGCAGCACCACGAAGGCTTTCGGCACCTCGCCCCACCGCTCGTGGGACATGCCCACGACCGCGGCCTCCACGACCTCGGGATGCTCGTAGAGGACCCGCTCCACCTCGGGCGTGGCGATGTTCTCCCCGCCCGAGACGATCATGTCCTTCTTGCGGTCCTCCACGTAGAGGTAGCCGTCCTGGTCGACCCGGCCGATGTCGCCGGTGTGGAACCAGCCGTCGCGCAGGGCCTTGGCCGTCGCCTCCGGGTCGCGCCAGTACCCGGCGAACACCTTGGGCCCGGAAAGGGTGATCTCACCGAGCTCACCGCGCGGTACCTCGCGGCCGGTCTCGTCGACGACGCGCACCCGCAGGTGCACGACCGGCCTGCCGACGGAACCGGCCTTCGACAGCATGTGCGCGGCGTCGTTGAAGGTGTCGCCGGAGACGGTCTCGGTGAGCCCGTAGGCGTCGGCGAACCAGGCGGAGGGGAACGCGGCGCGGATGCGCTCGATGAGCGGCACCGGCATCTTCTCCCCGCCGCCTATGACGAACCGGATCGAGGAGGTGTCCCGTTCGGACAGTCCCGGCAGGTGCAGCAGGGCGTTCATCATCGAGGGGGCGAGCCAGATGTTGGTCGGACGCTCCCGCTCGATGGTGTCGACGACCTCGGCGGCGTCGAACTTCCGGGTGAGGATCAGCGAACCGCCGGCGTGCAGGGTGGCCAGCGCGGGCAGGTCGAGCCCGCCGACGTGGTAGAGGGGACCGCACACCAGCGTGGTGTCGGCGCTGGTGATGCCGAACTCCACGATCTGCCCGAGGTTCTTGTACAGCAGGTTGCCGTGGGTGACGCACACGCCTTTGGGGCGGGAGGTGGTGCCGGAGGTGTACATCAGGCGCTGCAGCGTGTCCGGGCCGACGTCCTCGATCGGCACGACCTCGCCGAGGTGCCGCGCCACCAGGTCCTCATAGGACGACCAGCCCTCCCGCTGCCCACCCAGCAGCAGCCGGTCGCGGACCGGGACCGCGGCCGCGGCGTCGGCGAACTCCGGCTCGGTGAGGAGCGCCGCCGCCTCGGCGTTGCCGATGATGTAGTCCCATTCGGCGGGGGAGAGCCGGTAGTTCAACGGCAGGAACGCCGCGCCTAGGTGGTTGAGCGCGAGCACGGTCTCGATGAACTCGATGTGGTTGTACAGCAGCAGCGCGACGATGTCGCCGCGGCCGATGCCCAGCTCCCGCAGACCCGCGGCGAGAGCGTGCACCCTGGCCGCCAGCTCACGGTTGGTCAGGCCGCGCTCGCCCTGGGACAGCACGACCTTGTCGGGGTAACGGCCCAGGTTGTGTTCGAGCACGCCGGCGAAGTTGTACATCAGCGCTCCTCCGTGTGGAAGCTGTGCAGTTGCGCCCCCGCCTCGCCCCAGTGGATCGTGCTGATCATGCCGCCGTCGGCGACCAGATCGGCGCCGGTGACGAAGGCGGCCTCGGGGCCGGCGAGGAAGGCGACGACTCGGGCGATGTCGTCCGGCTCGCCCAGCCGCCCGAGCGGGATGTTGTCCACAGTGGCCGATCGGATGGCGGGGTTGCCCAGGGTGTCCCGGTTCAGCCCGCTGGTGACCACACCCGGGCTCACCGAGTTGATGCGGATCCCGTGCCCGGCCAGCTCGGCGGCGAGCTGCCTGGTCAGTGCGAGCACTCCGCCCTTGGCCGCGGTGTAGGAGGAGAACCCGTACCCGGTGTGCCCGGCGATCGAGGCGATCTGCACGATCGAACCCCCACCCGCCCCGCTCATGGCCGGGATGACGTGCCGCAGCAGGATGAAGTACCCGGTGAGGTTGACGTCGACCACGCGCCGCCACTCCTCGACCGAGCACTCCAGCAGCTTCTTGCGCACGATGATGCCGGCGGCGTTGACGAGTACCGTCGGCGCCGCGGGCAGCGCGGCGACGACCTCCCGCACGGCGTCGTCGTCGGTGACGTCGACCGCGTACTCGGTGGCCTCGCCGCCGCGGTCCTCGATCTCCTGCCGGGTACCGCCCGCCCCGTGGATGTCCAGGAGCGCGACCGCCGCTCCCGTCGCGGCCAGGCGCAGCGCGCAGGCCCGCCCGATACCGGAGGCGGCGCCGGTGATGACAGCGCAGTTCATGTGGTTCCCTCTCAGCCCATCGCGTATCCGCCGTTGACGTCGACCACGGCGCCGGTCATGTAGCTGGCCGCGGGGGACGCCAGGAACGCCGCCACCCGCGCGATCTCCTCCGGCCGGGCGAGCCTGCCCAGCGGGCAGTAGTCCGGCCGGTAGCCGCGCCCGGCGACCATCTCGGTGTCCACCACCCCGGGAGCCACGCCGTTGGCGGTGATCCCGTTCGCGGCCTCGGTCTTGGCGAGCCACTTGACCATCGCGTGCACGGCGCCCTTGCTCGCCACGTAGTGCGGCCCGGCGAGCACCCCGCCGACCTTGCCCGCGACCGACCCCATGCACACCACCCGGCCGCCGTGGCGCCGCAGCAGCGGCAACGCCGCCTTGATGGTCCACAGGGTGCCCTTCACGTTGACCCCCAGCACGTGGTCCACTTCGGACTCGCCGAGGTCGTCGAGGGACACCGTGTCGCCGTACACCGCCGCCGAGGTGACCAGCGCGTCGAGTGCGGGCAGGCCGGAGAGAACCGCCCGCACCGCGGCCAGGTCGGTGACGTCCACCGCGTGCCCGGTGGCGGTGCCGCCCTCGGCCCTGATGGTGTCGACCGTGGCGGCGGGATCATTGACGTCGAGCACCGTCACCTCGGCGCCCGCGGCGGCCAGCTCGCGGGCGATGTGCGCGCCGATGCCGCGGGCGGCGCCGGTGACGACGGCCTGCCGGCCGCGCATCCCGGCGGCGCCGCCCGCGGCGAGCACACCGGTCACGAGTTCTCGCCGGTGCGGCGCTCGTGGGCTGCCAGTTCCTCCATCAGCACCGGAACGCCGAGGGTGCAGGTGTGGATGCCGAGCACACTGGTCAGCTCCAGGACCTCCATGATCTCCTCCTTGGTCGCCCCGTAGCCCAGCGCGTTGCGGATGTGCTGGCGCAGCCCGGGTTCGTAGAGGTGCGTGGTGGAGGCGTCGATCGCGGTGTAGATCAGCTCCCGCACCTTCGGTTCGAGGACACCCTTGCGCCACGGCACCGACGAGAAGGTCAGGTAGGCCTCGAAGAACTCGGGGTCCAGGCTGAGCAGCCCCTCCCAGAAGGGGTTCCAGTAGCCCCGTTCCGACACGAACCGCTCACGCAGCTCGCGCTGGCGCTCGTTGAGCTCGATCGAAGTCATCCTTGTCTCCCTTACTGAGCGGCCAGTTCGGCACGGCGGCGGCGGGTGGCTTCCTCGTCGACGCGCAGCCCCTCCGGATCGGTGCGCGGGTCACCGGTGACGACGACGCCGTAGTCGCGGTAGGCGCCCTCGACGGTCACGTACTCGTCACGCACGTCCCGCTTGACCCGTTCCGGGTCGCGTTCGAGCGGGTTGCCCCAGCCGCCACCACCGTTGGTGAGGTAGCGGAACACCGCGTGCGGTTGGGTGTGCCACACCGGGGTGCTGGCGAAGTAGAAGTACTCCCCGTCCGGGTCGACGCGCTTGGTCTCCGGGTCGAGCATCCCGGCCACCGGGGTGGCAAGCGCGTACACGTCGTCGGAGGTGGCGAGCAGTTCCCTGGTGCGCACGACGTCGCGGTCCTCGGCGTGGAACAGCCACGTCGCGCCGAGCGCGCCGCTCTTGCCGCCGTACACCCCGAGACCGCTGGGGCTCTTCGTGTGCAATGGACTGGACCAGTGCTCGGCCGCGGTCAGGTACAGGGTGTCCTTGAGCACCGCCGCGCCACCGCGGTGGGCGCCCGCGCCGGAGCTGTCCGGCACGTATTCCTTGCGCAGCACCACCGCGGGCAGCTCGGATTCGATCGCCTCGGTCGCCGGGTCGAGGTTGTTCGCCTGGTACACCACGGAGTAGCTGTCCGCGTCGCCCGCCTCGGTCGCGCCCCACGGCCCGTGCTCGCCGCCGCACTGTGCGGTGGTCACCCACGGTGTCCCGTCTTCGAGCACGCCGTTGGCGTTGTGGATGTTGAGCGAACCGTAGTCACCGCCGACGGCCTTGCGGCCCAGTGCCTTCTCCAGCGCGCGGAACACCGCCAGCAGGACCGGTCCGGTGCTCTCCCAGTACAGGAACACCGCGCCGTCCGGTGGCGTGGCGCTGATGAACGTCCCGGCGGGCAGCACGATGTCGATGTCCCGGTAGGCGCCCGAGGTGAACGGGGTCGCCGGGTCGATCAGGAACTTCAGCGCGACACCGACGGCGGTCTTGGTGTCCAGGATGCCGGCGTTGATGCTGGTGCGCGCCTGCGGCGAGGTACCACTGAAGTCGAGCTCCATGCGGTGCCCCGCCTTGGTGATCCTGACCTTGATCCGGTACTCCACCGAGTCGTCGACGCCGTCGCAGTCGATGCCCTCCTCGGCCTCGTACACGCCGTCGGGCAGCGCGGCGAGCGCGGTGCTCATCGCCTCGGCGGAGACGTCGGTGCTGTACCGGATCGCCCCGAGGTAGGCCTCGGCGCCGTAGCGTTCGACGCTTTCCTGGATCAGCCGCTCGCCCAGCAACAGGTTCGCGTAGATGGTCTTGATGTCGGGCAGCAGCAGTGCGCAGTAGCGCGCGTTGTCGAAGATCAGGTTGAACGCGGACTTGATCGGCTTGTCGTCCCGGTAGAGCAGGGTCGGGGCGATCACCAGGCCGTTCTCGTACACGTTGCGCTTCGTGCCGCTGAACCCGGCAGGAACGACACCACCCATGTCCAGCTGGTGGGCGCGCAGCGTGACGAAGGAGATGACGCGGCCGTCGACGAACACCGGGCGGATGAAGCAGACGTCGTTCACGTGGTTGCCCGCCCGATACGGGTCGTTGCAGATCACCACGTCACCGGGACGCAGGTTTTCCGGCCCGTACTCCTCGATGGTGTTGCGCACCGCCTCGGACATGGTGCCGAGGAACATCGCGAGGCTGTTGCTCACCGACGACATCGGGTAGTTCAGCTCCGGCGGACCGGAGATGGTGGCCGCGAAGTCGTACCAGTCGCGCAGGATCAGCGAGAACGCGTTGTTGAGCAGCCCGGTGCACATGTGCTGCACGATGTAGCGCATCCGGCTGGACAGCACCGTGGCGGTGAACCGGTCGGCGCCGTACCGCTCGGCGAACTGCGCGTCGTCGAGGTCCTTGAGTGAAACAGTCATGGTCTTCCCCTTCACGCCTTGCGGATGCGCAGCTCGCCGTGGGAGCCGACGTGGGCGGTCTGGCCTGGCACGAGGAACGTGGTGGACAGCGGTTCCCTGATCACCGCCGGCCCGTCGATCGCGTCACCGGCGCGCAGGCCGGAGCGCTGGTACTCGTGTGCCGGGAGGTCTTCCCCGGTGAGGTAGCGGATGGTCAGGGTGCGCGTGGGTTCCGGGCGCTCGCCCGCCGGCCGCTCCGGCAGCACCGGGTACTCGACCTTGTCGGCGTGCACGACGGCCTGCACCCGGTAGGTCACGCCCTGCACCGGCAGTGCCTCGAACTTGTTGCCGCTGCGCTCGGCGTAGGCCTCGTGGAAGTTGGCCACCATCCGCTCGACGCCCTCGGCGGTGATCTCGCCCGCGGGCACCGCGATGAACGGTGTCTCCCAGGTCTGGCCCGCCAGCCGCCCGTCGAAGCTGCGGACGAAGGTGACCTTGCCGCGGTCCTTCTCCTTCAGGCGTTCGGACAGGCGCTGTTCCATCGAGCGGTAGACCTTGTCGATCGACTCGGCGGCCTCGGCGGTGAGCAGCGTGTAGGCGCTGCGGCTGTCGGCGTAGACGAGGTCGGTGCTGACCAGCCCCAGCGCGGAGAACAGACCGGGGTGCGGCGGCACGATCACCTCGGCGGCGTGCACCAGGTCGAGCACGGCGGGCAGCAGCATCGGACCCGCGGCGCCGTAGGCGACCAGGCTGTAGTCTCGCGGGTCGACACCGTGCTGGATCGCGATGTTGGTGACGCCCTCGGCGATGTTGTTGATGCCGATGTTGAACGCGTAGGACACGCGCTGCTCGAACGACAGCTTCGTGTCCAGCGCCTCGAAGGCCCGCCGGGACAGCTCCGGATCGAGCTTCATCCGTCCGCCCGCGAAGCCGTCCGGGTCGATGATCCCCATGAGCAGACAGGTGTCGGTGGTCGTGGGCTGCGTGCCGCCGATGCCGTAGCAGGCCGGTCCCGGATCGGCGCCCGCGCTGCCCGGCCCGACCTTCAGCTCGCCCGCCGCGTTGATCGTGACGAGGCTGCCGCCGCCCGCGCCGATGCTGGAGATCTCGTTGGACAGCGCGTTGACGATGAGGTCGTGTTCCAGCTCGAACGTGGTGTTCACGAACGGTTTGCCGTCGGTGACCATGCTGATGTCGCAGGAGGTGCCGCCCACGTCCGCGCACAACAGGTTCGTGGCACCGATCAGGCCGCCGAAGTGTGCGCTGGAGACGGTGCCCGCGGCCGGGCCGGCGAACACGATCCGGAACGGATGCTCCATCGCGACGTCCGAGCGCACCAGTTGCGCGGCGCAGTCGGCGAAGTTCAGGTCGCCGGCGAACTTCAGGTCGCGCAGCCCGGCGTCGAGGCGACGGGTGTAGTCGCCGTAGATCAGTCGCATGAACACGTCGACCACCGTCGTGGACGCGCGGGCGAACTCCTTGGCCAGCGGGGAAACCTCGCTGGAGATCGACACCGGGACGTCGCCCAGTTCCTCCCGCACCAGCTGCCGCAGGCGCTCCTCGTGGTGGTCGTTGACGTAGGCGTTGAGCAGGCAGATCGCCACGCCCTCGACGCCGCAGCGGCGCAGCACCGCGAGTTCGGCGCGGGCCTGGTCCTCGTCGAGCGGGATCAGCACACCGCCGTCGGCGGTCAGCCGCTCCCTGATGCCGCGGCGCAGGTAGCGGGGCACCAGCGGCCGGTCGGCGTCGCCGTAGGAGCGGCGCCACGCCGGGTTCATCAGGCCCTCGACCGGCCGCCACGTGCGCCCGACGTCGAGGATGTCGCGGTGGCCCTCGGTGGTCAGGAACGCGATCTTGGGCAACCTGCGGGTGATCACGGCGTTGAGGCCGTGGGTGCTGGCGTGGTTGAAGACCTCGGCGGCCTCGACGCCGATCTCCTCGGCCCCCTTGAGCACGCCGCGTTCGGTGGTGCGCACGTCCGTGGCGACCTTGACGGTCTTGATCCGGCCGTCCTCGATGGCCACGACGTCCGTGAACGTCCCGCCGACATCGACTCCGATCATGGTGGCTTCTCCTCTCTCAGTTCACGTCGAGGCCGTCGGAGGCCAGCACGATCGGGCCGAGCAGCGGGCCCGGCTCGCGGGCGACCGACTCGAGCGTCTTCTGGTGTTTCACGACGACGAACCAGCCGCCTTCGGACAACACCGGGTAGCGCCGGAAGTCGGCGGCGGTGCTGCCGGGGAAGTCGCGGGCGAGGTCCACACCCAGTGCGCGCAGGTCCTCTTCGGAAACTTCCTCCCGCGGCACGGAAAGGCCTTGCGGAGCAGGGGACTTCACATCACTCACGGGCCATCACTCCAGTGTGCTGCCGGTGGATTTGTTTCGTGTACCAGTCGGTCTACGAAACGGTGACGGGAAGCACTCTAAGGCGCGTGCCGGAGCCTGACAAGCCCGGACCGGGTGAGGTTCGTGCGATCGGTGTGGACGTTCCGTGCGGGTCGGCGCGCGACGAGGCGCAAGCGGAATAGGCTCTGGAGCCATGCCAAGACCACCAGGGCACGGGCCGGGTTACGAGATCAAGCGGCAGGAGATCATCGACCAGGCGGCGCGACTGTTCGCCAAGCAGGGTTACGCGGCCACCGGGATCGCCGAGATCGGTCAGGTCGCCGGCCTGGCCAAGGGCGCGTTGTACTACTACATCGGGTCCAAGGAGAACCTGCTCGTCGAGATCCAGAACCGCGTCCTGAACCCGTTGCTGACGGCCGCCCGGCGGATCGCGGCCCTGGACGAGGACCCGGTCCTGCGCCTGCGCCTGCTGTCCCAGACCCTGCTGGAGCTCATTCTGGCGCGGCTGGACCACATCTGGGTCTACGAACACGACTACCGGCACCTGCGTGGCGCGAACCGCACCCGGCTGCTCCGCCAGCGGCACGAGTTCGAAAAGATCGTGCGGGAGCTGCTCGTGGAGGCGATGGAGTCGGGTGCGTTCCGCAAGATGGACGCGCGGCTGGCGATGCTGCAGTTCCTCAACATGCACAACCACACCTACCAGTGGGCCAAACCCGGCGGTGAGTGGGACGCGGAGTTCCTGTCCCGGGAGTACTGCGCCACGCTGATCTCCGGCTTCCGCAGCCCGTCCTACGACGCCGGCGACCTCGACGAGCGGGTGCGGCGGTTCCGGGAGCGCGAGCAGGGCTGACCGCGTCAGCCGAGCACGGACTTCCGCACGGCGGCGGCGATCCGCTCCCGGTCCGGGAGCCACTCGCGCTCCAGCGACGGCGCGTAGGGCGCGGGGGTGTGGGCGGCGCCGACCCGCAGGACCGGCGCGTCGAGCGTCCAGAACCCGCGCGAGGCCGCGACGGCGGCCAGTTCCGCGCCGACCCCGAAAGGCTCCACCGCCTGGTGCGCGATCACCAGCCTGCCGGTCTTGGCCAGTGACCGCAGCACCGTCTCGGTGTCCAGCGGCGCGATCGTGCGCAGGTCGATCACCTCGACGCTGATCCCGTCCCGCGCGAGGTCCTCGGCCACCGCGGCACAGTCGTGTACCAGCTTCGAGTACGACACCAGCGTCACGTCGGTGCCCTCGCGCCGGATCGCCGCCTTGCCCAGCGGCACCAGGTGGCCGGGGTGCGGCCGTGGGCCCTTGCGCCCGTAGAGCAGCCGGTTCTCCACGAACACCACCGGGTTCGGATCGCGGATGGCGGCCCGCAGCAGGCCGTAGGTGTCCGCCGGGGTCGAGGGCATCACCACGGTGAGCCCGGGGATGTGCGCGAGCATCGCCTCCAGGCTCTGGGAGTGCTGGCTGCCCGACGACTTGCCCGCGCCGAACTGGGTGCGCACCACCAGCGGCATGGTCACCGCACCGCCGGTCATGAACCGCAGCTTCGCGGCCTGGTTCATCAGCTGGTCCAGGCACACGCCGAGGAAGTCGAAGTACATCAGCTCCACCACGGGGCGCAGCCCGGCCATGGCGGACCCCACGCCCGCACCGATGATGGCGCTCTCCGAGATCGGGGTGTCCCGCACGCGGCCCGGATAGGCCTGCGCGAGCCCGCGCGTGAGACCGAAGACGTTGCCGCCCGCGCCGACGTCGATCCCGGCCAGGAACACGTCCTCGTCGGCCGCCAGCTCGTGTTCGAGCGCCTCCCGGACGGCGTCCATGGTGCGGAAGACCTCGCCGTCCGGTTCGGGCGGCTCCGGGACCGGCTCGCGGGGCACGCCCACGAAATGGTGCAGGGTCTCCGGTGCCGGCTCGTCCGCGGCCTGCGCCTGCTCGACCGCGGCGTCGATCACCGCGTCGACCTCGCGGTCGATCTCGGCAACCCGGTCCGGGTCCAGCCGGGCGGCGAGCACCGTCAACGGGTCGCGCGTCTTCCACTCCGTGAGTTCGGCCGGCTCGCGGTAGCGCTCCGGGTCGCCCTCGTAGTGCCCGTGCCAGCGGTAGGTTTCGGCCTCCACCAGCACCGGTCCCGCGCCCGCCCGCAGGCCGCGCACCAGGTCGCCCACGGTGTTCGCCACCGCGACCACATCGTTGCCGTCGACGTGGGCGAAGTCGATTCCGTACCCGCGGGCGCGGTCGGCCAGCGTCGCGCGGTGCTGGTCCTTGGCCGCGGAGAACTCGGCGTAGTGGTTGTTCTCGCAGAGGAACACGATCGGCAGCTGCCAGACCGCGGCCAGGTTCACCGCTTCGTGGAACATGCCCTGCGCCACCGCGCCGTCGCCGAAGAAGGCGACGACCACGCCGCCGCGGCCGCGCAGCTGCGCCGCCGTCGCCGCGCCGGCCGCGATCGGCAGGCCGGCCGCCACGATGCCGTTGGCGCCGAAGATTCCCTTGCGCGGATCGGCGATGTGCATCGAACCGCCTCGGCCGCGGCACGTCCCGGTGCTGCGCCCCATCAGCTCGGCGAACATGCCGGTGACGTCGAGCCCCTTGGCGATGCAGTGGCCGTGGCCGCGATGGGTGGAGGTGACCACGTCCCGGTCGTCGAGCGGCCAGCAGGCGCCCACGGCCGTGGCCTCCTGGCCGATCGACAGGTGGAGGAACCCGGGGATCCGGTTGACGCGGTAGAGCCGTGAGGCGCGGTCCTCGAACTGGCGGATCAGCCGCATCCGCCGGTACATCTCGGTTTGTGCCACAACGTCGGCGCCGACGTCGCTCGCCTGGGTGGAAGTCATCTCGATCTCGCCCTTGTCCTGCTGGGGTTTCGGCCCGCCCCCTTGACATCTGGCGGGGAACCACGATTCTTGTACCGATTGTTCGAAAAAACAACTCTGACGCGAAGGTGGGTCGGATGCGAGCCTTGCGGTGGCACGGCCGGGGTGATCTACGACTGGACGAGGTGCCCGAGCCGTCCGATCCCGGCCCCGGCGAAGCGCTGGTGGCGGTCACGTACGCGGGCATCTGCGGTACCGACCTGCACGAGCACACCCACGGGCCGAACCTGATCAGGACGGAACCCCACCCGCTGACCGGACTGCGCCCGCCGGTGACCCTCGGCCACGAGTTCAGCGGCCGGGTCGTCGCGCTCGGCTCCCCGGTGCCGGGCATCGAACCCGGCACCAGAGTGGCCGTGGACCCCTGTCTGCGCTGCGGCACCTGCCGTTGGTGCCGCCACGGCGAGTACCACATCTGCGCGAAGGGCGGCTCCGTCGGCCTCGCCTCGCCGGGCGCCTTCGCCCCGCTGGTCACCGTGCCCGCCTACGGGCTCGTCCCGGTCCCGGACGGGGTGAGCGACCAGCTCGCGGCACTGGCCGAGCCACTCGCCGTGGGACTGCACGCCGTGCGCCGGGCGGGCGTGCAGCCGGGTGACAACGTCCTGCTCCTCGGCGCGGGCCCGATCGGCATCGCGGTGCTGATGGCGCTCGAACTCGCCGGTGCGGCCGGCATCTACGTCAGCGAACCCGCCCCCGAGCGGGCCAAGCGGGCCGCCGAAATCGGGGCGACCGAGGTCTTCGACCCGGCCGTCACCGACGTGCGGCGCGAGGTGTTCCTGCGCACCGGGCGGATCGGGCCGGACGTCGTCGTGGAGGCCACCGGACGGCCCGAACTCGCCGAGCTCGCGGTGTCCACGGTCCGCCGGGGCGGCCGGGCGGTGCTCGCCGGAATCAGCGGTGGCGCCGCGTCGTTGCCGCTGAAGCAGATCGTGCCGTTCGAGCGGACCGTGCTCGGCACGCTCGGCTACAACTTCGACATCCCCCGCGTGCTCGACCTGGTCGCCGCGGCCCGGTTCGACCCCTCGCCCCTGCTGACCGGGGTGTACCCGCTGTCCCGGGGACTCGACGCGTTCCACGACCTTGGTTCGGGTTCCCATCTGAAGATCCTGCTCGACCCCGAGGAGCACTGAGATGGATTTTGATCTGCCCGCGGAAACCGTTGCGCTGCAACGGATGTGCCGCGACTTCGCGGCGAAGGAGATCGCCCCGTACGCCGCGGAATGGTCCGAACGGTCCCACTTCCCCGTGCAGGTGTTCCGCAAGCTGGGCGAGCTGGGCCTGATGGGCATGCTCGTCGACGAGTCCTACGGCGGCGCCGACGCGGGGTTCGTGTCCTATGTGGCCGTGATGGAAGCGCTCGGCGAGGCGGACCAGTCGGTGGCGTCGGCGTGGAACGCCCACTCCACGATCGCCACCCTGCCGCTGGCGCGGTTCGGGACCGAGGAACAGAAGAAGCGCTGGCTCGTCCCGCTCGCCACGGGCGAGAACCTCGGCGCGTTCGGGCTCACCGAACCCACCGCGGGCTCGGACGCCGCGGGCATCCGCACCACGGCGCGGCGCACCGAGGACGGCTGGGTGCTCAACGGCACCAAGATGTTCATCAGCAACGCCGGCACCGAGATGAGCCTTGGCGTGACCGTGCTGGCCGTCACCGGCACCGACGACAACGGCAAGAAGCGGTACGGCACGTTCTTCGTCCCCGACGGCACCGCCGGTTACGAAAAGGGGCAGCCGCTGCGCAAACTCGGCTGGCACGCGCTGGACACCCGCGAGCTGGTGTTCACCGACTGCTGGATCCCCGAGGACCACCTGCTGGGTGAGGAGGGCAACGGGCTGCGGCAGTTCCTGGAGGTGCTGGACGCGGGACGGATCAGCGTCGCCGCGTTGTCGCTGTCGCTCGCGCAGGCCGCGCTCGACCTCGCCGTCCGGCACGCGGGTGACCGCGAGCAGTTCGGCCGTCCGATCAACAGGTTCCAGGCCGTCGGCCACAAGCTCGCCGACATGGCCACCGAGGTCGAGGCCGCCCGCTGGCTCGTGTACCGCGCCGCGTGGCTGGGCGACCAGGGCCGCCCGTTCGCCAAGGCCGCGGCCATGGCGAAGCTCTACGCCTCCGAGGTGGCCAACCGCGCCGCCAGCGCCAGCGTGCAGATCCACGGCGGGTACGGGTTCATCCGCGAGTCGGCCATCTCGCGCTTCTACGCCGATGCCAAGATCCTGGAGATCGGCGAGGGCACGAGTGAGGTGCAGCGCAACGTCATCGCCCGGTCCCTCGTCCCCACGGGCAGGGAGCTGCCGCGATGAGCGATGAGGTGCTGGTCGGGGAACAGGACCGGGTCCTGGTCATCACCATCAACCGGCCGCGAGCCCGCAACGCCGTGAACGCCGCGGTCGCCACCGCCGTCAACGCGGCGCTCGAACGGCTGGCCGAGCGCGACGACCTGCTCGCCGGTGTGCTGACCGGCGCCGGCGGCACGTTCTGCGCGGGGATGGACCTCAAGGCCTACC
The DNA here is from genome assembly GCF_014191255.1 of Amycolatopsis bartoniae. GTDB lineage: Bacteria > Actinomycetota > Actinomycetes > Mycobacteriales > Pseudonocardiaceae > Amycolatopsis_E > Amycolatopsis_E bartoniae. Next base: position 199,713 of record NZ_JACHWH010000007.1, on the reverse strand, counting down.
TGCGCGGTGAGACCGTCGTGCTGCCGGGACTCGGCCTGGCGGGGCTGACGCAGCGCCGCCTGGCGAAACCGATGATCGCCGCGGTCGAGGGGTACGCGCTGGCAGGCGGGTGCGAGCTCGCGCTGGCCTGCGACCTGATCGTCGCGGCGGACAACGCGTGGTTCGGCATCCCCGAGGTCAAGCGCGGGCTGGTGGCCGCCGCGGGCGGGCTGCTGCGGCTGCCCTCGCGCATGCCCTACCAGCTGGCCATGGAATACGCGCTCACCGGTGACCCGTTCGACGCGACGGTGGCGCACCGCCACGGCATGGTCAACCGCCTCACCGAGCCCGGCGGCGCTCTCGACGCGGCGATGGCGCTCGCGCGCCGGATCATCGCCAACGCGCCGTTGGCCGTGCGCGCGTCCAAGGCGGTCGTCAGCCTCGCGCCGGGCTGGAGCGCCGACGAGGCCTTCGACCGGCAGGAGGAGCTGGTGCGGCCGGTGTTCGCGTCCGAGGACGCCAGGGAAGGCGCCCGGGCTTTCGCGGAGAAGCGGGATCCGGTGTGGCGGGACGCCTGACCGCGGTGGCCCGGTTCAGCCGATCGCGGCTATCGTTCGTCGGCGTCGAGCCGGGCCAGCGCGGCGCTGAGGAAGGCGTCCCGGCGTTCCCCCAGAACGCCGGCGTCGAGGTCCGGCCGGCCCTGGTCACGCAGGACCGGGACGCAGAACGCCATGTCGGCCAGGGTGCAGGTCGCCGCCACGACGTCCCAGTAGGCGAGCCGGTCCGCCCGTCGCCCGGCGGCCCGCTGCCAGCCTTCGAGCACGTGGCCGGCGGCGGGGAGCCCGAACATCAGGGCCGCGTCGAAGCGCGCCCCGCCCAGGTCGATTCCCGCCGAGCCGGCGCCGGCGCAGTCCCAGTCGACTAGACCGGTGCAGCGGTCGCCGGACCACAGGGTGTTCCCGTGCCACAGGTCGCCGTGGACGAAGACCGTCGGGCCTTCGGGTGCGGGTAGCCGGTCCAGCCGTTCCTCGGCTGCCGTCAGCAGCGCGGTGGTGCCCTTCTCGCGGCGGCGGGCCGCGAAGTCCACATCCGCTATCGAACGGGTCCGCAGCGGCAGAGCGGCCCGAGGCGTCAACGGGACCGCCTGCAGTGCGGCCGCCGCGGCCCCCAGGTCGCGCAGCCGCTCGGCGGAGGCGACCGGCGGGATCTTGCTGTCGCCGGGCAGGACCGTGGTCAGCACCGCCAACGCACCTGCTTCGGCACCGTCGAGGTCCGCGGCGATCAGCCGTGCGGCGGGCAACCGGTGGTCACCGGCAATCCGCAGCGCCGCCACCTCGGTGCCGAACCGCAGGCAATGGTCCGGGTCGTCCGGGTCGCCGAGCCGCAGCACAGCCGCCTCGGCGCGACCGGCCGGTTCGAACCTCAACAGCCACGGGTTCGCGTCCTCCCGCAAGCCGGCGACAGCGGCCACCCGGACGCCGCCTCCCACCGCGCCGGCCGCCCAGCGCAGGGTTTCCTCGGACAGCTCTGACATCGCGATCACGACCCCGCGTCATCCGGTGAGCACCGGCCGAACTGAGGTGGCACAGACTAACGCGCGAACCGGCGTCGTGGGCCCGCCCGCTCGTGACGGCGGTTCAGTGCACCCGTACGCCTGCCTGCCAGACCTCGGCGACCTCTCGAAGCGCCCGGATGTCGGCGAGGGGATTCTGGTCCAGCACGAGGAAGTCGGCGGTCCTGCCCGCTTCGATGGTGCCGACCTTGTGCGCCGCGCCGACTGTGGCGGCGGCGTTGACGGTGGCTGCGCGCAGGGCGTCCAGTGTGCTCAGTCCCAGTCCGACCATGAGTTCCAGCTCGCGCACGAGGCCGGTCAGCTCGCCGGCTTGTTCGATGCCGAGGTCGTGGGGGCCGCGGCGGGGCAGGTTGTCCACTCCGGCGCAGACGGTTCCGCCCAGCTCGGCCACCGCGGCGAAGAGCTCGTGGTGCCCTTCCCGGGTCGCCTCGGCGTTGGCCGCCATCCAGTCCGGAAGTCCTTGTGCCGCAAGGCTTTCCGGGGTCCAGGTGGCGGTGACGACGAGGGTCGGGCAGAAGGTCAGGCCGTCCCGGACGAAGATCTTCGCCAGCTCGGGCGAACACGCGAAAGCGTGCTCGATGGTGTCGGCCCCGCACTCGATCGCCATCCGGACCGCCTCGTCACCCATGGCGTGCACCGCGACGGGACGGTCCCAGGCGTGGGCTTCGGTGATGGCGGCTTCGAGTTCCTCCCGGCGCATGGTCAGTGTGGTCACCGGCCCGGGGTAGGGGATGCCGCCGGTGAGCAGGAGTTTGATCTGGTCGGCGTCGGCGAAGACGCGTTCCCGGACGTGGCGCCGGACGTTGTCCACTCCCGCTTCGAGGCTGGACCACTGCACGTCGCCGCTGGCGTAGACGCGGGGACCGCGGACGACGCCGGAGGCGATCAGGTCGCGCAGGAGGAGGTCCGTGCCGTCCTGTTCGCCGAGCGACCGGACCGAGGTGACGCCGTGCCGGAGGTTGTCCTGTGCCTTCGCGATGCACCGCGCCATCTGGTGGCGGGGGTCGGCGGCCTGCGCGAGCCCGTCGTGGGGCGGCACGAGGCCGCCGAGATGGACGTGCGCGTCCCACAGCCCGGGCATCAGGTAGCGGCCTCGAAGGTCGTGCCGGGTCGCACTGCGCGCGATTTCGAGGTCGCCCACGCCGACGATCACGTCCCCGTTGACCTCGACGGTGGCGCCGGCCAGGACGGCTTCGGTCTCGGTGGCCCCGGGCACGCAGGTCACGACCGTGCCACCGGTGAAGTAGACCGACTCCACATCGCTCCTTCTCGCGCGTCCCGGCCGTTGACCGGTCCGATCTTAACGGACCGCCGCCGCGCGGGCTGGCGGTCCTAAGTGGACGCCTCGTAGAAGCGGTACTCGGCGTAGTAGGGAACGGCCTGCAGCGCACCCTCGGTGCACTGGCCCGCCGGCGCGACGCCGCCGTTGGTGTTCAGCCGCTGGATGTAGTCCACGCTTCCGAACAGCCCGGTGCCGCGGTTGGCGGTCGACTTGAGCAGCAGCTGCGGTACGGCGCCGGTGACGGGCACGCTCGCCACCGCGGTGCCGGTGACGGCGCTGCCGTCGGCGGGGGAGATCCACTGCGGTCCCTTGGTGTGCAGCACCACGGTGCCACCGGAACGCAGCACCGCGGCGGGTTCCAGCAGTGCCCACGCCCCGCCGGCGCAGGTGTAGACCTGGGCACCCTGCTCGACCCGCGCGGTCAGGACGAGGTCCTGGCCGTCGGGGACGCGCAGTTCGCCGGGTACCGGGGTCGTGGTGCTGCTGACGGTCCGCGGCAGCTCGCTCGCCGGCTCGGCGGGAGCGGCGCTCGCGGTGGACGCGGTCACCAGCCCGGCGGCGAGCAGGGCGACGACCGGCAGTGCGTTTCTCATGCGGTTACCTCCGAAATCGGCTCGTGCACCCTGCGATACGGCACTGCCGGGGGAGGAGACTCACCGCCCGAGGCATTCGGGCGCGCCGTGTGCACCTTCAGGCAAGGACACGGCGAACGGAACCGCCACTGTGGACGCTCAACCGTGCTGGGCGGTGGCCAGGAAGGCGGTCACCGCCGGGTCGGTTTCGGCGGCGCGGTGCAGGAGGTGGAAGCCGACGGTGAGGCCGGGTTCGGTGAGCGGCCGGTACACGACGTCCGGCACGGCCGCCCCGTCCACCCCGGCCGGGACCACGGCGAGGCCCACCCCTGCCGCGACCAGCGCGAGCACGCTCAGCGTGCTGTCCGCGCGAAACCGGGCCGGCGAAGACCACAACTGGCGCAGCCCGTGGAACGCCGGCTCGTCCCGGTCGTCGCCGGTGGCGTACTCGATCAGCTCCGCGCCGGTGAGCTGCCCGGCGCTCAGCGTCTCGTGCCCGGCCAGCGGGTGCCCGGCGGGCAGCGCGACCAGGAACGACACCGAACTGGCCGGGGTCGACGCCAGCCGGGGTTCACCGGCCGGCGCCGCGAGCGCGCTGTAGCCGACATCCAGTTCTCCGGCCAGGATCGCGGCCCGCTGCGTCCGGGGTCCCGCCTCCCGCAGTTCGATCCGGACCAGCGGCCTGGCCTCGTGGAACGCGCGGATCCGGGCGGTCAGGATCCCGCCGAACACCGCCGCGCCCGCCACGCCGATCCGCACACTGCCGGTCTCCCCGCGCAGCGCCGACCGCGCCGCGGCCTGTGCGTGCTCGGCCTGGGCGAGTACCCGCCGGGCCTCGGTCAGGAACGCCCGGCCCGCCGGAGTGAGCCGCGTGCGCCGCGTGCCCCGGTCGAACAGCGGACCGCCCAGTTCGGTCTCCAGGTCGCGGATCTGCATGCTCAGCGTGGGCTGGACCACGTGCAGGCGGCGGGCGGCCCGGCTGAACCCGCCCTCCTCGGCCACGGCGACGAAGTAGCGCAGGTGCCGCAGCTCCACCCCGGCCTCCTATCAGCAGTACTGATCGATGCATCAGTAACAAGTGTTGGAGCCTATCGCCCGGCAGGGCCAGGGTGGAGGTGAGGATTTCCGGACGAACAGGGGTAGCGATGCGGATCGTCACGCTCGAAGAACACTGGTCCGACCCGGCGGTGTCCGCGGCCGGTGCGCCGGCCATGACCGAACTCGTGCCCGGCCACGCGGCGGTGTTCGACGTGAGCGCCGGGATGCCCTACACGGAGCGGCTGGACCTGCTGGCGGACCTCGGCGCCGCCCGGATCGCCGACATGGACCGCAACGGCATCACCACGCAGGTGCTGTCCTGCCTGAACACGTTCCTGCCCGCCGATGTCGCGCCGGCGCTGACCACGGCGGCCAACGACACCGTGGCCGAGGCGGTCAAGGCACACCCGGGCCGGTTCGCCGCCTTCGCCACCCTGCCCACGGCCGTACCCGATGCGGCCGCCGGCGAACTGCGCCGCTGCGTGGGCGAACTGGGCTTCGTCGGCACGATGATCATGGGCCGCACCGACGGCGAGTTCCTCGACCAGCCCCGGTTCGATCCCATCCTGCGCGCCGCGAGCGAGCTGGCCGTGCCGATCTACCTGCATCCGGCCCCGCCGCCGTTGGCGGTCAGCGACGCCAACTACGCCGGCGGGCTCTCGCCCGCGGTGTCCGCGGCCTTCCGGCTGGCCGCGTGGGGCTGGCACCAGGAAACGGCCGTGCACTTCCTGCACCTGGTGCTGGCCGGGGTGCTCGACCGCTACCCGGACCTGCAGTTCGTCCTGGGGCACTGGGGCGAGTTCATCCCGTTCTACCTCGACCGGCTGGACGAGGCCATGCCGCGGCGGCTGACCGGATTGGACCGGACCTTTCGCGAGTACTTCCGGGACAACGTGTTCATCACGCCCAGTGGCATGTTCAGCCAGGCCCAGCTGCGCTACTGCGTGGACACCGTGGGCGTGGACCGGATCATCCACGCCGTCGACTTCCCCATGCTCGGCAACGAGGGCGCGGTGTCGTTCCTCGCCGACTCGGATCTGTCCGAAGAGGACAGAGAAAAGATCGCCCACGGCAACGCCGACAAGCTGCTCGGATTTCGGCTTGGGGATGGCCTCGGACGGGGTGCTGGTCCTAGTCTGGGGTGACTTGAACCACGTCAGGGGGTTGGACGTGCAAAAGGCTGTCTCGATCGTCGCCGCTGTGGTCCTCGCGGTTCTCCTGGTGTCCAGTCCGTCGTCGGCGGCCGAGGGCTCCGATTCGTTGCGGTGGGGGCCGTGCCCCGACCTCGGTACCCCGGCGAACGGGTTGGAATGCGCCACCCTCGCCGTGCCGCTGGACTACCGCCGGCCCGCCGGGCCGACGATCGAAATCGCCGTGTCCCGCCTGCCCAGCACCGATCCGGCCAAGCGGCGGGGGGTGCTGCTGATGAACCCCGGCGGGCCGGGCGGCCCCGGTCTCACGCTGCCCCTCGCGCTGGTCGGCTCCGGCGCTCCGGCGAGCCTGCGTGAGTCCTTCGACCTGATCGGCTTCGATCCACGCGGTGTCGGCCACAGCAGCCCGGTCACCTGTGACCTCCCGGCCGATCGGCTGACCAGCGACCTTCCGCCGTACGCGCGCACCCCGGCGGAGGTCGTCCAGCAGGCCCGGGTGGCGCGGGACACGGCGCACCGGTGCGCCACCTCACCGACCGCCGCCCTGCTGCCCTACATCACCACTGCGAACACGGCCAGGGACATGGACCGCATCCGCGCCGCCCTCGGCGAACCGAAGATCTCGTACTTCGGTCTGTCGTACGGGACCTACCTCGGCTCGGTCTACGCGACCTTGTTCCCGGAGCGGACCGACCGGGTCGTGCTGGACAGCACGCTCGGGCCCACCGGCCTGGACGTGACCGCCGCGCGCCGGTTCGCGCTGGGCTTCCAGGATCGGTTCCCCGACTTCGCGGCGTGGGCGGCCGAGCGTGACAGCACCTACGGGCTGGGCGCGACCCCGGCCGCGGTGACCGCCGAGTACTTCGAGCTGGCGAACCGGCTCGACGAGGTTCCGGTCGGCGGCGTGGACGGGAAACTGTTCCGCCTCACCACGTTCGGCGGGCTGTACAACGACCGGAACTTCCCGGCCCTCGCGCAGCTGTGGCAGGCATTGCAGGCGGGGACGCCACCCACGAACGTGGTGGCAGCCGAGGAACCGGACGTGCAGAACCTGCTGTCCGCCCAGCTCCACGTCGTCTGCAACGACTCCGACTGGCCCGAATCGGTCGCCACCTACCAGCGCGACGTCGCGCACGACCGGATCCGGTTCCCGATGTTCGGCGCGGCCGCGGCCAACATCTGGCCGTGCGCGTTCTGGCCGGCCGACCCGATCGAGCCGCAGGTGCGGATCACCGACCGCGGCCCGTCCGACATCCTGATGGTGCAGAACCTCCGCGATCCCGCGACCCCACTGGCCGGAGCGCTCGAGACGCGCGCCGCGCTCGGGCAGCGGGCCCGGCTCGTCACGGTCGACAACGGCGGGCACGGCGTGTACCTGGGAACGAACACCTGCGCCAACGACGCGGTGACCGACTTCCTCACCCGAGGACAGCGGCCCCCGTTCGACTCCTTCTGCGCCAAGGAGCCCCTGCCCGCCCAACCCGGGGCCGACCTGTCGAACCGGACCCTTGTCCCCGTCCCGTAGCCGCCCACCCTGCCGGGGAGTGGCACCAGGCTCGACCGGGGCGAACGCGCGCATCCGCAGCTACCCCGATCCCGCGCACGCCTTCCGTTGCCTGCAAGACATCGAGGTGTCCCCGACGTGAACGCGGTCGTCGCCGTCGCCTACCACTCCGGGCCCGGAGTCTTGCCGTAGCGCAGCAGGGTTGGGGTGGCTACCAGGACGCCGACTCCCACGACGATGGTGAGCGCTGTTTTGAAGACGGCGCAACCACCGCCGCCGATGACGGCCCCGCCGGTGAGGAAGACGACCAGGCTGGGCGCGGGTAGCCACGCGGCGACGACCACGAGAGCCAGGCCGGCGAGCATGAGCGCGACGCCCAGCACGAGGAGACGTCGAATGGGCCAGGTGTTCGTGCCCGCCAGCACGACGACGCCGACGGCGAACACGAGGAAGACGGTGCCACCGGCCAGTGCCAGCGAGGTGTGGTGCAACGTGGCGGAGAGGAAGGTGCCTGCCAGTCCGACGAACATCCCCAGGACCGCGAACGCTACGACGACACCGAGGAGAGCGGCGGCGAACTGGGCGCGGGAGTGGTGCGGGACGGCCATGCGCTGGGGGCGGTAGGCGGGCAGCGGATCGGGCCGGAACCGGGTTTCCGGGGCCAGGAGGATGGCGGCCGTGGCGATGATGATCAACGCGAGGAACACGAGGTAGGGCACGGTGAGCGCGTGGCCCGCGTGCTGCGCCAGGAGTCCCGCGGCGAGTGCGCCGAAGCCGAGACCGCCCACGTTCGCGGCGGAGGCGGTGAGTTGCGCGCGCCGGACGGGTGCTGTGGGGCGGTGCGCCGCGTGCAGTTCGGTCAGGTAGGCGGTCGCGGTGGATGCGGTGACCCCCACCGAGAGACCGGTGAGGACCCTGGCCACGAACAGGCCGGGCAACTCGGGCCAGCTCAGGAAGACCACCGCGCTCGTGGCGGCGGCGGCCAAGGCGGCGAGCAGCAACGGGCGGCGGCCGTGCAGATCGGAGAGATGACCGGTGAAGAACAGGCTCGCGGCGACTCCGAGGGTGTAGGCGCCGTAGATGAGGGTGATGACGAACGACGAAAAGCCGTCGCGGTGGGCATACAGGCCGTAGAGCGGGCTCGGGACCGTCGAAAAGCCGACGAGGACCAGGAAAGCGAACGTCACGGACCAGTATCCGAACCGATGTCGGCGTGCGCCGAACGGTGCCGTCGCGCCCTTGTCCGGTGTCGTTTCGCGGGTCGTCATCCTGCTCCCGTGTCCTCGCGCGGTCGTGGTGGAACCGACCTTAACGAGACTGGTAACCAGTGGTCAATAATTCGCGTCCGGAGGTGCGGACAGGGGGTGCTTACGATGAACACCATGACCACTTCGGCACGCGGGCACCGGCATCCCGGGCGACCGGCGCAGATCAGCCGGGAGCGGATCGTGGCCGCCGCGCTCGATGGCGGAAACCTCGACACCCTCACGATGCGGGAGCTGGCCGCCCGGCTGGGGGTCACGCACGGGGCGCTGTACCGGTGGGTGCCCAGCCGGGACGCCCTGTTCGACATGATCAGTGAGGTGGTCGTCGACCGTATCCTGCCCGCCGACGAACCGACGGGCGCGAGATGGCGTCCCTGGCTGGCCCGGCTCGCCTGGGCGATGCACGACGAGTTCCTCGCCGTGCCGGGCTACGCGACCCGCGTGGCCCGCCCGCATCGGCACAACCCCGGCTCGTTCGGACGCCTTCGTGAAGCGGTCATCGGTGCGTTCACCGCCGCCGGCGTCGGTGGCGAGCTGGCCGAGCAGAGCTGGTACATCTTCGCCACCTCGACCGTCAGCTGGCTCGCCGCCCAGGAGAGCTCGCTGAACCTCGGGCACAGCGAGCCCCGGTTCGAGTTGTTCCTCGATTCGCTGCTGCGCGGCCTGCCTGCCCGCGCACCCGGAGCGGTCCGGCCGGTCACGCGCCGGCCCTGATCCGCCTACCACGAAGCTCGCCGAACCATGCCCGGGTCCATTCGGAACCCACTGGTCCGTCTCGTGTGGACGGTGCGCGCCGTCCGCGGTGCTGGACCTGACCCGCCGTCCGCCCCGCAACCTCCCTCGAGCCCTGCCCGGACGATCCGGCGTTTGAAAACCAGCGAGTGACGGCTTTTTCGAACGAAGCACGGTCCGGAGCGCGGTCGCCCGCCCAGGCGACGATGCCGTCCGGGCGGACGAGCACGGCGCCGAAGCCGAGGTCGTCCAGCGCCGGGCCGGCCGCGTACCGGATCCGGTCACCGTGGTGCGCCGCCACGTCGCGCAGACACCCGTCAGCGCTGAAGTCGAGGGCGACGCCGCGGCCGTCCCGCATCAGCTCGCCGAGGCGCGTGCCGTCAGCCAGGTGGAAGTCCGGTGCGTTGCGGCCGACCAGCGGCTGCTCGTCGCCGAGGTCGTAGCGAAGCGAGATACCCGACGTGCGCTCGAAGACGTACGTGGTGCCGTCACGGGTTGCCAGCAGGTCACGCACCACGGCCTGGATCGCCCGGGAGTGCGGGTCCGGCCGCATGACCGCCACCTGGGCGCGCGACCAGTCGAGCACCCGCGCGCCGACCGGGCGAAGTGCCCGGCCGACCGCGGACGTACCGGCTCGTCCGCGCCGGTCGTCTGCTCCACGCCCGACGCGGCCAGCAACGCCGGCAGCATCCCGCGGCGGTGGAACGCCTCGACCGGGCCGCCCGACAGCCCGCGCATTCCGAGCGGGAAGTTCCGCCACGGGGAATGCGGCTCCGGCTCCCGTTCGAGGACCAGCACCGAGCAGCCCGCGAGGCCGAGTTCGCAGGCGAGGAACAGACCGACCGGGCCGCTCCCCGCGATCACCACGTCATGCACGACGGATTCCCTTCTCGAAGTACGCCTTGGTACGTCGAGACTCACCGCCGCCGCTTACAACTCACGCACATCTCGCGCGCACCGTCAGCCGATCGCCACGCGCAGCTCCGCCGGGCCGCGCAGGATCGTGTTCGGCCGGTACGGCGGGGGATCCGCGACCAGCCGCGGTGCCGCCAGCTGCGTCGCGATCGCGGTGAGTACGGCCTCGCCCTCCATGCGGGCGAGCGCGGCGCCGAGGCAGTAGTGGACACCGCCACCGAACGCGAGGTGCCGGTTGTCCGGGCGTTCCGGCCAGAACCGGTCCGGGTCTGCGAACCGCCGCGGATCGCGGTTGCCGGCGGCCAGCAGCAGGAGCACGTGATCGCCCTCGGGCACGGTCGTGTCGCCGATGCGCACCTCCGCCGTGGTGAGGCGGCTGGTCAGCTGCACCGGCGGGTCGTAGCGCAGCACCTCCTCGACGACGGCGGGCGCGAGGCCGGGGTCGGCGCGCAGCCGAGCGAGGGCAGCCGGGTCGCGCAGCAGCGCGAGCGTGCCGTTGGCGATCAGGTTCACCGTCGTCTCGTGCCCCGCGATGAGCAGCAGGCCCAGCGTGGTCGCCAGTTCGAGCATGGTCATGCGCTTGGCCGGGTCGCCGTCGGCGAGCAGGCCCGACACCAGGTCGTCGCCGGGTTCGGCGAGGCGCCGCACGATCATCGGGGTGAGGTAGGCGCGCCAGTCCTCGCGGGTCTTCGCGACGTCCGCCAGCTCCTCCTCGGTGAACGACTCCTGCGGGTCCAGCGCGCGGGTCAGGCGCGCGGCGAAGTCGTGGAACACCGGCTCCTCCGAGCGCGGTACCCCCAGCAGTTCGCAGATCACCGCGACCGGCAGCGGGTAGGCGAGCGCGGACACCACGTCGAGCTCGCCGGCGCCGTCGAGACCGTCGAGCAGCTCCGTGACCATGGCCTCGATCTTCGGGCGCAGGCCGAGGATCCTCGGCACGAACTGGTGCATCGTCCGGGCGCGCAGGGTGTCGTGGTGCGGTGGGTCCTGCCGGAGGAAGGGGCCGCGGAACGGTTCGCCGTCCGAGCCCAGCGGCGTGTCCGGGCCGAACACCGCGGGTTCCTGCACGGACAGCCGCGGGTCGCGCAGCAGCCGGCTGATGTCGGCGTGGCCGCTGACGGCCCAGACGTGCTCGTCGATCCTCTGCACGGGTTCGCGCGACAGTTCGGCGAACACCGGGTAGGGGTCGGGGCGCTGCGCGGGGTCGAGCAGGCGGCCGTAGGAAAGGGCTGCGGGATAGGGGTTCATGCCGGTCCTCCGGAAACGGTGGTGAGCGCGGGCGAGTCCGTGGCGCCGATGGCGGGCGGGAACGGGGCACGTTCGGTGATCAGGGCCGCGTAGCCGTCCAGCACCCGCGGCGAGTCGACCGCCATCGCGCCGACCGTGACGCCGCCGCGGCCGTATGCGGCGACGAACGAGCGGCGCTCGAAGGAGCCTTGGGTGAGCATGACGTCGTCGGCGAGGTGCGGCAGGCCGATCGCCTTGATGTTGAGACCGAACTGGTCGGACCAGAACGCGGGCAGCGTGGTGACCTCCCGGCGGGGGCCGCCGCACAGGTTGTGCGCGGCGACCTCGGCCTGGTCGAGCGCGTTGCCCCAGTGCTCGAAGCGTTGTGGCGGCGCCTCGAACCGCGGATGCCGCCACCGCGCGACATCGCCCGCGGCGTACACCTCGGGGATGACGTCGCCGTGGGTGTCGAGCACGCGGCACGCGGCGTCACAGTCCACTCCGGACGGACCCGCGGAGACCCCGCTGCCGGACAGCCAGGCGGTGTGCGGCACCGAACCGGTCGCCACGACGACCACGTCCGCGTCCAGGCGGGTGCCGTCGGAGAGCGTCGCGCGGCCGCCGTCGAGTCCGGTCAAGGTCGTGTGTGTCCGCAAGTCGACTCCGTGCGCCCGTTGCCGGGCCCCGAGGACCGCACCGACGGTGTCGCCGAGCGCGCTTCCCATCGGGGTGGCACCGCGGTGCACGACGGTGACCGGCAGCCCGAGATCCACGCAGCTGGACGCCACTTCCGAGCCGGTGAACCCCGCGCCCACGACGAGCACCCGGCGCGGCCCGCCGGCGAGGGCCCGGCGCAACCGGTCGGCGTCGTCACGCGTGCGGACCACGTGCGTGCCCGGCGGGCCGGGCCGGGCGCCGGCACCCGTGGCGATGACGAGGCCGTCGAAGCCGATCCGGTCGGCGCCGGCCCGGACCTCGCGGCTGGTCAGGTCGAGCCCGGTCACCGGGCGGCCGAGCCACCAGCCGGCGTCCAGGCCCCGGGCGACCGGGAGCTGGAGGTGGTCCGTGCCCAGCCGGCCGGCGAGCACGGCCTTCGACAGCGGCGGCCGGTCGTAGGGCTCGTGCGGTTCGGCGCCGATGATGAGCAGCTCCCCGGTGAACCCGTTGGCCCGCAACGATTCCGCCGCTCGCAGTCCGGTGAGCGAGGCGCCGGCCACGACGATCCGCTTCACCGGTCCTCCCCGAGGGTGACCGCGCCGACGGGGCACGCGAGCGCCGCGCGGCGCACCTCGGGGGCGGCCGTCTCGTCCGGCACGTGGTCGTACTCCAGTGACTCCTCGCCGCGGAACCGGAACACGCCGGGGGCGGCGAACACGCACTGGCCGTAGCTCTGGCAGCGGTTGAGGTCGACGAGCACCTTCACGACCGCACCGCCGGCGGCGCGGACTTGCGCCGGGAAGCCGTCACGAACAGGGTCCACGGCACGAGCCCGGCGTACACCGCGACCATCAGCACCTGCGACAGGTTGGCGGCCAGGTCCACCGGCAGCAGGTAGATCGCGGCGACCCGCACCAGCGAGTCCACCAGCAGCCCGACGCCCCAGACCAGGGAGACCCGGTACCAGTGCGCCCGCTCCCCGGGCGCGTTCGCCGTGGCCCGGAACTGGTCGATCCGCCCGGCGGACCGGGCCATCCGCTCGGCCGCGTAGTAGGCGAACGGCTTGCGGACCAGGCAGCTGCCCGCCATGACCAGCCCCGCGAGCAGTGACGTCGCGGCGTCCTTGGCCAGCAGCAGCCGCGCGTCGCCGCTGACGAACGCCAGCGCGAGGCCCACGCCGAACAACACGAGCAGGAACAACGCGAACGGCTCGATCCGCCGCTGGCGGGCCACGACCCACAGCACCCGTACGCCGGCGACGAGGGTGCCGGTCAGTAGCGCCTGGTAGCTGCTCGCGCCGGCCAGTTCGGCGACGAAGTACGCGGCCACCGGCAAACCCACGTCGAGGGCCAGCGTGCTGATCAGGGTGCGCGCGGCTGACGCTCCGGGGACGGTCTCGGTGGTTTTCTGCACTGTTTTCTCCTCGCTGGACAAGGTTTCCGGGTGGTGAACCCAAGCTACGAAGCGCGCGGCGCCGGGTCGTGCGCCCGAGGTGCCAATCCCGGGTGGAGACTTTCTCCACCCGGGAGCCCACGACAGCCGGACGCCGGGAATGGAAGACTCAGTGCCGTGCGCGCCGCTGACGAACCAGACCAGGCCACGCGCCCCGGCGCCTCCCGCGACCAGCTGTTGCGGCGGTTCCTGCTGCTGTTCGCGATCGGCGGGACCGCGGTGCAGTGGCCGTCGATGCTGTGGCCCGGCATCGCGCTGCCGGTGTTCGCCGTGGCCTGCGCGTCCGCGATCGCGGCGCTGTTCCCGTTGCGGCGGCTCCCCACCGGGTGGTTGGCCGCCCTCCTGTCGGTCGCGATGCTGGCGGGCGCGGCGCTGCTGCCGCTGACCGAGCAGACGACGAGCGGGCCGTTCTTCGCCTACCTCGCGGCCGGCGCGGCGGGCTACCGGCTGGCTTCGCGCAAGGCGGCGGTCGGGATCGCGGTGGGCGGCGCCGTGGTGGCGGCGGTGCTCGCCGCGGTGACCGGAGCGCTGGCCCCGGACGCCAGTCCGTGGCCGTGGTGGCTGGCGCTCACCGTCGCGCTGCCGGTGTACCTCGGCATCGCGCAACGGGAGCGCAGCGTGGCGCTCGCGCTGGCCGAGCGCGGCCGCATCGCGCGGGAGATCCACGACGTCCTCGGGCACTCGCTGTCCGGGATCGCGCTGCAGCTGGACATGGCCGACGCGCTGCGGGAAAGCGGCCGCGGCGAAGAGGCGGACGCCGCCGTGCGCAAGGCCCGCGCACTCGCCGTCGACAGCATGGCCGAGACGCGGCGCGCGGTGCACGCCCTGCGGGAAGGAGCGTTGCCGCTCGCGCAGTCCCTGCGTGCACTGACCGAGGACGTCACGATTTCGGGTTCGACCCGGGACATCGGCACCGAGGCGGCCCACACCGTGCTGCGGACCGCGCAGGAAGCCGTGACGAACGCGGCGAAGCACGCGCCGGGCGCGCCGGTGTCCGTGCGGCTGGAGTGCCGCGGGAACGGCCTGCGGCTGACTGTGCACAATGGACTCGCCACCGAGAAACGCGCCGACTTCGCCGACGGCACCAGCCTGGGGCTGGTGGGTATGCGCGAACGCGCCGCGCTGCTCGGGGGAACTCTCGAAGCCGGGCCGGACGGCGACGGCTGGACCGTGGAACTGGAGCTGCCCCGATGAACCCCGCACCGATCACCCTCGTCGTGGCCGACGACCAGGCCACCGTGCGCGAGGCGCTCGTGGTGATGCTCGATCTCGCCGCCGACGTGCACGTGGTGGCGGGCGCGGCCGACGGCGAGGCGGCGGTGCGGGCGGTCGAGGAGCACCGGCCGGACGTCGTGCTGATGGACCTCAACATGCCGGTGCTGGGCGGGGTCGGGGCCACCGAACGCATCCGCGCGGCCGCGCCGGGCACCGCCGTGCTCGTGCTCACCACGTTCGACGACGACGAGTCCATCCTGGCCGCGCTGCAGGCCGGCGCCACCGGTTACCTGACCAAGGACGCCGACCGCGCGACGATCCTCAACGCCGTGCGCACCGCGGCGCAGGGGCAGACCGTCCTGGCTCCGGAGGTCCAGCGCCGCCTGCTGACCCTGGCCACGCGCTCGCCCCGGCGCGCACGGGACGAGTTCGGCCTCACCGCGCGGGAACGCGAGATCCTCGGGCTGATCGGCGAGGGCCTGCGCAACGCGGAGATCGCGGCCGAACTGGTGATCTCCGAGGCGACGGTGAAGACGCACATCAACAACCTGTTCGCGAAAGCCGGGTTCCGCAACCGCGCCGACGCCGTCCGGTACGCGCTGAACTCCCGTTGAACCCGGGGTGTGTGCTGCTACGCCCGCCGTAGCTGGTGGGGCGGGAGGTTGAGGGCGTCGGGGATCTCGCGGATCTCCTCGTCGAACACCATGACCGGGCGGGTTTCGGTGCGATAGGGGCTCCAGCCGGGACTGCCGTCGCGCGCGAAGCGCACGAGTGCCTCGTGCAGGGCGGTGGCCAGGTGAGCCGGTGCGCCCGGTCCCAGCAGGTCGGCTGCTCCGGGAGCGTCGAGGTGGTCGAAGACGAACGGGAGGTCGGCGCAGTGCGCGGCACCGAACAGCGGCGTGGGCCAGGCGAACTGGTAGGCGTACGTGGGAATCCCCGCCTTCGCGGCCGCGTCGGCGAGGTCGCGGGCGGGCGTGCGGAAGGTGCGGTCGGTCAGAGCTTGCGCGAGAGCGTGACCGGGGTTGTCCGTTGCCAAGGCGCTCAGGTAGTCCGCGAGGTCCTGGCCGGTGAACCCGAGGTTGGCGAATCCCTGCCGGCACGCCTCGGCGGAGGGGGCGGGTTCCAGCTGACCGAGCATGAAGTTCCACTCCTCGACCGTGGTGCCGATCATGAGCGCGTCGATGGTTCCCGCGGTGAGAGCGTCGTGCGGCGAGGCGGAGACGACGGTTCCGTCCAGGGTGGGCTGCCAGCGCAGGGATTCACGCCGGACGCGCCGGGCACGGTCGCCGACGTCGGCCGGGGGTGTCCGGACCTCCGCGGGCAACCAGGTGGCCTCCAGCTCCAGGCGCTTCCGCACCGGTGCGCCGGTGAGCGCGGAGCGGGTGCGGGGCGTGCCGAGCAGCGCGGCGAAATCCTCGGACAGCAGCTGGGTCCGGGTGAGGGAGGAGAGCAACGGCGTGCCGGCGCTCATCGCGGCCAGGCGGCGGAACAGTCCTCGTGCGCCGGGGCAGCCGGAGAGGGCGAGGGTGGCGGTGGCTCCGGCGGACTGCCCGGCGACGGTGACGTTGGCCGGGTCCCCGCCGAAGGCTCCGATGTTGTCGCGGACCCACTGCAGCGCCATCGTGATGTCGAGCAGGGCACGGTTGGCGATCCCGTCGTCCAGGAGCATGAACCCTTCGGCGGCGAGGCGGTAGTTCGGCACCACGAGCACGATGCCGTCCCGGGCGAAGGACTCCCCGGTGTACCAGGGGCTGGCGTTGCCTCCGCTGAAGAATCCGCCGCCGTGCAGCCACACCAGGACCGGGTGGCGGCCGTCGGCGTCCGCGGGCGCGTACACGTTCAGGTTCAACGGGTTGGGGCCCTCGACGACGGGATCGGGGAACAGTTCCTGTGCGACGTGGGGATGTGCCGCCGTCGCGCCGGGCGCGGTGGCCTCGAACACGCCGTCCCAGGGTTCGAGAGGCCGGGGAGGGTCGAACGCGTGCTGGGGATAGGGCGCGGCGGCGTAGGGGATGCCGAGGAACTGCCTGCAGCCGTCGCGTTCCAGGCCCTGAACGCGACCCTGTCTGGTGTGGACGGACATGATTTACCGCTTTCCCTTGAGCAGCAACGAAAGCAGGGCGGTGACGATGCTCGCCGCGGCGATGATGTAGAACGCGACGCGGTAGCCGTCCACGACAGCCGCGGAACCCGCCGCGGGACTGTCGTGGGTCACGGTGGCGGCGACGGTGACCAGCGCGGCCAGGCCGAGGGCCGCGCCGAGCTGGCGGCACATGTTCAGCAGGCCTGAGGCGACCCCGGCGTTGCGTGGGGCGACCCCGGTGGTGGCGGCGACGATCGCCGGCATCATCGTCAGGCTCGTTCCCGCCCCGACGACCACGGTGGGGAGCAGGATGTGGCTGACGTACCCGGCGTCAGCGGGGAGCCGGCCCAGCCACACCAACCCCGCGGCGGCGACCAGGCAACCGGCGACCACCATCGGCCGGGGGCCGAGCGCGGGGATCAGCTTCTGGGAGACGAGGACACCGATGCTGATGACGGAGACCATCGGCAGCAGCGACACCCCGGTCCTCAGCGCGCTTTCGCCGAGCACCTGCTGCAGGTACAGCGAGAGGAAGAACAGCGGCGAGGTGATCACCACGCCCATGCACAGGGTCAGCAGGTTGCCGATGCGCACGTTGTGGACGGAAAAGATGTCCGGCGGGATGAGCGGCTCGCCGGTGCGGCGCTCGATCGCCACGAACGCGGCGAGCAGCACGATCCCGGCGGCCAGCAGCGCGAGGACCTGGCCGGACCCCCAGCCGTGGTCCGGAGCGATCGACACGCCGTAGACGAGTGCGGCGGCGGCCAGGGTGACCGTCACGGCACCCGGCACGTCCATCCGGGACCGTGTCACGGAGGACGCCGAGGGCCGCAGGCAGAACAGGCCGGCCACGAGCAGGCCGGCGCCGATGGGCACGTTGACGAGCATCACCCACCGCCAGCTCAGCGAGGCGGTCAGCAGGCCGCCGAGCACGATGCCGGCCGCACCGGCGCTGGAGGCGGCGACACCCCACCACGTCATCGCGCGGGTCCGTTGCGCGGGTTCGGTGTGGCTGGCGGTGATCAGGCTCAGGCTGGACGGGGCGAGCGCGGCGGCACCCGCACCCTGGACCACGCGCGCCGCCAGCAGCATCCACCCCTCGGTGGCCAGGCCCCCGAGGAGGCTGGCGGCCGTGAACACGACCAGGCCGAGGTGGAAGACCCGGCGGCGGCCGAACAGGTCGCCGGCGCGCGCGGCCAGCAGCAGCAGACCGCCGAAGGCGACCAGATAGCCGTTGACCACCCACTGCTGCGCGGTGGCCGACAGGCCGAGCCCGGTCTTCATCGACGGCAGTGCCACGTTCACGATGCTGGAGTCGAGCACCACCATGAACTGCGCGACGCACGCGATCGCGGCGACGGCCGCCAGGGGCACGCGGGGTCTGGCGACCTCCTGCGCGGCGGGAGGGCCGGACGGCGTGACCGTCGTTCCTCGGGAACCTTCGTGAGGCATGGGGACGCTCCTCTGCACTGACCAATGCCGGACAGCCTATCCGGCAAAGGTACGCCGATGCCGGATAGGCTGTCCACCGAGGGGGTCGGACGCGCCGGGCCCCAGAGTGAGCACACGGGGCGATGTGGATCGGAGAAGAGTGATGACAGCGGACAAGACGGCCTTCCCCACCCGGCGGGCCGCCGCCGAGCGCAACCGCGACAAGATCCTGGCCGCCGCCCGCGCGGCTTTCGCCGACGGCGACACCGGCATCTCCATGGCCGAGGTCGCCCGGCGCGCGGGCGTCGGGATGGCCACGCTCTACCGCAACTTCCCCGGCCGGCGGGAACTGCTCGAAGCCCTCTACGCCGACGAGGTCGACGCCATCTGCGAAGCTGCGGTGATCGAAGACGGTCAGTCGCCGGGAGCGGCGCTCATCACCTGGCTGCGCCTGCAGTTCGACTTCATCTCCCACAAGCGCCTGATCGTCTCCGAACTGCTGGAGCACACCGGCGGGGACGGCCCGGCCAGCCGCCGTGCGCAGGCACTCGACGCCGGGCGCCCGCTGCTGACCGCCGCGCAGCAGGCCGGTGAGGTCCGCGACGACGTCACGCTGGAGCAGGTCTTCGACCTGATCGTCGCCATCGCCAAGATCCACGGCACCCCGGACTACCTCGAACCGATCATCCAGGTCATGCTCGACGGGCTCGTGGCCGGGCGTTGAGCTCAGAAGATGGTGTTTCCTGGTGCTCGCACCGGATCGGACAGAACCTCAAGGAGGCGGGATGACGGAGTCGGCGGGTGCCGGCTACTCCTCGGACTGGGTGGGCGAGGCCGGACTCGCCCTCGACGAGGGTTACTGCATCACCCTGGTACGGGGAGTGGAGCCACGCGAAGCGCTGCACCGCCTGGGCGTCGATGGCGCGGCTCTCCGGACCGCGACGTGGCCCGAGTTCGCGGTCGAGCTCCGTGCACAGGCGCCCGCCCGCTTCGTCATCGGGGTCGCCGCCGCGTTCGGCCTGGGGGAGCACGTCGTTCTGGTCGAGGATCTCGGATACCGGGGGCGCCTGCCGGAGTGGGCCGGGCCGGTGTCGCGGGGCACGGAGGCCGTCAACGTCTACCTCAGCCCCACCAGTCTCAAGGAGGAGCTGACCGTCTACCGGGACGGCGGCAAAGCGGCGTTCATCGACGGTGACGAACCGGAGGTCGTCGAAGGTGGCGACGGCGAACTGGCCGGACGGCTGATCGAGCTGACCTACGACGCCCTCAAGCCCTGGACCGAGGACGACCCGGCGCCCGCGGACTTCGGCGACGGGCGCGTCGACCTGCTGCAGGTCGCCTGCGACTACCTCGGACTGGAACCGCGGGTGCCGGACATCAGCGGCCCGGTGCTGGGGGCGATCGTGGAATACCGGGCTTGAGTGAACCGTCCGAAGTGGATGGTGCGGCCGGCTCACTCCGGATAGTTCCCGGCCGCCAGGTCGTCGAGCAGGCTCGGGTGGGTGGGCTGCCACCCGAACTTCTCGCGGGTCAGTTCGCTGGACGCCGGCTGGTCGATCGCGTAGACGGCGCCGACGGGGCCGAACTGCTCGGCGGGCACGGACTCGACGGGCACGCCGAGTTGCTCGCCGATGACCGTGGCGAGGCTGCGCATGGGGTCGCCCTCGTTGGCGACCGCGTGCACGACCGTGCCCGGCCCGGCCTGTTCCAGGGCCAGCCGGAACAGCCGGACCGCGTCGAGGTGGTGCACGGCGGGCCAGCGCTGGGTGCCGTCGCCCACGTAGCCGGAGACCCCGGTGCGGCGGGCGGCCGCGATGAGCGAGGAGGCGAACCCGTACCGGTGGCCGCGGTAGTGCACCGAGCGAGGCAGGCGCACGACCACGGACCGGACGCCCTTGCCGGCGAGGTCGAGGGTGTACTGGGCGGTCCGGCCGCGCCTGCCCAGCGGGGTCGCGGCCAAGGGTCCGGTGTCGACGGACGGATCCTCTTCCGTGGCAAGGCGTCCGGGCACGATCGGGGTGCCGGAGGCGATGAGCAGCGCCTTGCCGGTCCCTTCCAGCGCGGCGCCGAACGTCTCGATCGCCCGGGCCTCGTCGGCGACCGACCGGGAGAGGTCAGGGCTGTGGTTGAAGGCGACGTGGACGACCGCGTCCGCCTCGGCGGCCCCGGTGCGCAGGGTTTCCGGGTCGGTCACGTCGCCGCGGAGCACGCCGGCACCCGAGTCGGTGATCTTCTTCGCCGAGGCGTCGGAGCGGGCCAGGCCCAGCACTTCGTGCCCGTTGGCGAGCAGTTCGGGCACGAGCAGGGAACCGATCCCGCCGCTGGCGCCGGTGACGAACACCTTCATGTCGAACCTCCGTGATAGCAGTGACTGCTATGACTCTAGCACCGCGATAGCAGTCACTGCTATCGCCTAGACTGGGGGCATGGGTCGATGGGAGCCGAATCCGCGCGGCAGACTGGCCAAGGCCGCGGTCGAGCTGTTCGCCGCCCAGGGTTTCGACCAGACCACGGGGGCACAGATCGCGGCCCGCGCCGGGATGCACGAGCGGTCGTTCTTCCGGCTGTTCCCCGACAAGCGTGAGGTGTTCTTCCACGCCGTGGAGACGGCGCAGCGGGAGGCGGTGGTGGCCATCGCCGAGGCGCCAGAGGGCACGTCCCCCATCGACGCGGTCGCCGCCGCGCTGGAACAGCGCTGCGCGATCATCCAGCAGCACCCGGACGCGGCCCTGACGCGGCACGACCTCCTGGCGGCCCACGTCGAACTGCGCGAGCGGGACCTGAGCAAGCACGCCGAACTCGCCGCCGGAATGGCCGAGGCCCTACGCGAACGCGGCACCCCGCAGCCGGCGGCGACGCTGGCCGCGGACACCGCCATGGCCGTGTTCCGCAATGCGTTCGACCGCTGGATCGCCGACCCCCGGCACCAGGACCTACCGACCCTGTTCCGCGACGGCCTCAGCGAACTGGCGTCGATCCTGAGCGGCCTCGGCGCGGGCGGCACGCAGCACGGGTCCGGCCGTTGACCTCGACGGTGGCGCCGGGCACGCAGGTCACCACGTGCCGCCCGTCTCAGCCTTCGAGCAGCATCCTGATGTCGTCGGTGAATCCGGTCGTGTCGGTGAGGTCGAAGGCCACGCGCTGGAGCAGGAACCCGTGCAGCAGGCCCATCACCACGCGTGCGCCACGCTCGGGCTCCACAGTGGACAGCACCGCGCCTGCTTCTTGCCCCCGGCGCAACGCATCGGCGATGCCACGGCGTACGGACTCGAAGCCTTCGACGGCGCGAGCGCGCACGGCCTCGTTGCGCAGCAGCTCCGACCACGTCTGCACCGCGCAGCGCAGCAGTTCCTCGACCGGCACCGCGCGCCCCGCGGCGTCGGTGACCGTCTCGGCGCTCAGTGCGTCGAGCGCGGCCGCCACCAGGTCCCCGACGGAGGCCACCTCCGTGGTGGCGGCCAGCCGTTCGACCGGTCCGAAGACCAGCCGGAACGCGTCTCCGGCGATGGCGAGGATGATCTCCTCCTTGCTCGCGAAGTAGCGGTACGGCGCGCCCGCCGAGACGCCGGCCTCGGTGGCGATGTCGGGCATCGAGGTCTGGTGGAAACCGTCGCGGGAGAAGCAGCGGCGCGCCGCCGCCACGATTTCCGCGCGCCTCGCCTCGCGGTGCTCGGGTGTTATCCGCGGCATGGCCGCCCCCTTCCGTAAATGGTCATTCACCTTGACAGATGGTCCCTCGCGGGTTGACCCTAATAGTGAAAGGTCATTCACGAAAGGAAGCCGGATGAGCGCGGCACTGAGGATCGCCACCTCCGTCTACGAGCACACCGAGGCCCTGTTCGACGGCCGCGTGCGGATCGACGGGGCGGAGGCCACCTTCGAGTCGGCACCGCTGGTGTCGGACATCTTCCGGCGGATGGCCGAGGGGCACTACGACGTCGCCGAGTACGGCCTGACGTACTTCCTGCGGACCTTCGACCTGGCGGATTCGCCGTTCCTCGCGCTGCCGGTCTTCCCGAACCGCAACTTCCGCCACTCCGCGGTCTTCGTGAACACCGCGGCGGGGATCGAGCGGCCGGAGGACCTGGCGGGCCGGACGATCGGCGAGTTCGCCCTGTTCGGGCACGACCCGGGGGTGTGGATCAAGGGCATCTTCTCCGACGAGCACGGCCTGGATCCCGGGCAGGCCCGCTGGGTCATCGGCGGCACGGACCACCCGATTCCGGCATTCGACTGGGTTCCGCAGCCGGTGCCGGACGGCGTGGACGTGCGGCACGCGGGGGAGGGGGAAACCCTGGGCGCGATGCTGGAGTCGGGCGAAATCGACGCGCTGATCTCGGTCGACGTCCCGCGGGCGCTGCTGAACGGCTCGCCGAAGATCGCCCGGCTCTTCCCCGGCTACGAGACCGTGGAGCGCGACTACTACCGGCGCACGGGGATCTTCCCGCCGATGCACGTCGTCGCGGTCCCGCGGGAACTGGCGACGCGGACCGGCCTGATGAAGTCGATTTATCGCGCCTTCTGCGACGCCAAGGAGATCACCCAGCGGAAGTACCGCCAGGGGGCGCTGAAACAGCACATGGCCGTCGTCACCCCGTGGTTCAGCAAGCACTTCGAGGAGAACAGGGCGTTGCTCGGCGAGGACTGGTGGCCCTACGGCGTGGCGGCGAACCGCAAGGCTGTCGACACCTTCCTGCGGTACCACCACGAACAGGGCCTCTCGAAGCGCCTGCTGACCAGCGAGGACATCTTCGTCCCGGCACTGCTCGACACCTAGCGTACATTTGTTCCTATGGGTGCGGCGGGCTCTCCCGGGGCGGCGCGACGGGTGCGCAGGCACGATCCCGAGCGCCGGGAACGTATCCTCGACAGCGCTCTCGACGTGCTCGTCACGGACGGGGCCGCCGGTATCACGCACCGGAAGGTGGCCGCGCGGGCCGACGTGCCGCTGGGGTCGGTCACCTACCACTTTTCGAGCCTGGCCGAGCTGCAGGCGCAGGCGTTCGCCCGGTACGTGGCACAACGGACCGTGGAGTTCGAGGACCTGTTCAGCGGGGTGGGCACGCGCGAGGAGCTGGTCGACGTCCTGGTGGAACTCGTCCGGCAAGGACCGTCGCGGCACCGCAGTGCGGTCCTCGGCTTCGAGCTGCACCTGGCGGCGCTGCGCAACCCCGGGCTGCGTGCGCTCACCCAGGAGTGGACCCGGCACAGCCGGGCCGTGCTCGCCCGTTTCACCGGGCCGGAGGTCGCCGCCCGCCTGGACGCCTTGCTCGAAGGGCTGATCCTGCACGCCCTTCTCGCGGCGGAGCCGGAGCCACCGCAGGCGACGCGGGCGGCGATCACGCAGGCCCTCGGCACGGTCGCCGGACCCGAGCAGTGAACAGCAAGGAGAACATCGTGCCGAACACCCCGCCCGTGCTCGCTGTCAGCGACGCCGAACTGGCCGACCTTCGCGCCCGGCTGCGCAGTACGCGATGGGCTGAGCGCTGGCCGGTCGGCGGCTGGGAGGCCGGGACCGACCCTGCCGAGCTCCGCCGCCTTGTCGCGTACTGGGCCGGTGACTACGACTGGCGCGCCCACGAAGCCGCGCTCAACGCCCTTCCCTCGTTCTTCGCCGACCTCGACGGAACACCGGTGCACTACCTCCGCTTCGACGGCGAACGCCCGGACGCGCTCCCGATCGTCCTCACGCACGGCTGGCCCAGCTCCGTCCTCGAACTCACCGCGCTGGCCGACCGGCTGGCGTCCCCGTCCCGGTACGGCGGAGCCGCCGAGGACGCCTTCACCGTGATCGTGCCTTCGCTGCCCGGCTTCGGGTTCTCACCCCAGCGGCCCGCCCTCACCGAGCAGACCCATGAGCTGTGGCACCGCCTGATGCGCGACGAACTCGGCTTCGACCGGTACGCGGCGCACGGCGGAGACCTGGGTGCCGGTGTCACCTCCCGGCTCGCCGAGGCGCATCCCGAGGCCGTCGTCGGCATCCACCTGCTGGCCGTGGCCGCCCCGGCCGGCTACGACCCGGCCGCCCTCACGCGGGAGGAACGGGACCACCTCGATTCCGTGGCGGCGTGGCAGGCCGACGAGGGTGGCTACCAGCACCAGCAGAGCACCCGCCCGCTCACGCTGAGCCAGGGCCTGGCCGACTCACCGGCCGGCCTGCTCGCCTGGCTCGTCGAGAAGTACCGCGCGTGGAGCGACTGCGGCGGCGACCTGTCCACCCGCTTCAGCGACGACTTCGTGCTCACCCAGGCGTCTCTCTACTGGTTCACCGGCACGATCTCAACTTCCTTCCGGCCCTACTACGAGTACGCCCACGGCCTGACCCACCGCGTGGAGCGGGTGACCGTGCCCACGGCGGTCGCCCTGTTCCCGGCCGACCTGAGCCGCCCGCCCCGGAGCTGGGCCGAGCGGACGTACAACGTCGCGCGCTACACGCATATGCCCCGCGGCGGCCACTTCGCCGCCCACGAGGAACCCGGCCTGCTCGCACACGACATCACCGAGTTCTTCCGCGCGTTCCGTTGACCACCATCCTCTTCGGGCTGCTGACCGTCCTTTGTGGCGGCGATCGGGTGATGCCGTGTAACGAGGCCGGCCGGTGTCGCGATCCTTCGCCGGAGAGGCGACCCCGCGACGAGGAGGACCACGATGCCCGCGAGCCCGCTCGACGAGTTGCGCGACTCCGGGCCGGCGTTCGCCGGTCTCACCGAACTCCGCGTGGCCGCGGAACCGGGGCACTACTCGGCCGGCCTGCAGGTGTGGGTGCACGAGAGCCGGCCGGTGGCGCTCTCCGCGCTCAGCCACCTGAAATCGGACACCATCGAGGGAAACGAAGACTGAGATGCCGCCCGGGGCGGTGTTCCTGATCAGCCGGACGACGGACCGCGCCGACGACCTCGTCGCCCTCGAACTGCACCGCCGGGCGGTGCCGTTCCGGCGGTTCAACGTCGACCTGTTCCCGCGGCAGGCCTCGGTCGTCTTCGATCCCGTGGCCGGGACACTGGCGCTCGACGGCGAGGACGCCTCCGCGCTCCTGCGCGGGGAAGCGCGGGTCTGGTGCCGCGGGCTCCGCTTTCCGCGGCAGGCCGGGAACGACGCGGACCGGTACGTCCTCGACGAGTCCGCCGACCTCCTGACCGGTGTCCTCGCCTGCGCACCACCGGTGAAGTGGATGAACCATCCGGACGCGGTCACCGCGGCGTCGGGCAAGGCCCGGCAGCTGCGGCTGGCGGCCCGGCTCGGTTTCGCGGTGCCCGCCACGGTCCTGACCAACGACCTGCGGGCCGTCCGCGACCACTGCCGGGCGCATCCCGACTCGGTCGCCAAACCGGTCACCGGTCGCCGCTTCACCGTCGGCGAACACGCGGTGTCGGTGTACACCGCCGCGTTGACCGCCCCCGATGCCGGCGCCCCGGCCATGACGACGCCGTTCTGCGCGCAGGAACGCCTGACCGGCGAAGACGTCCGGGTCACGGTGATCGGCCGCCGGTGCCACGCGGTGGCGATCACCACCCGGTCGGACGCGGTGGACTGGCGCCTGGCCCGGGACGACGACGTCGGGTACCGGAAGGCCGAGCTGCCGCCGGACGTCCGAAACCGCGTGCTCGACCTGGTCGCCGCCTTCGGCCTGCGGTACGCGGCGGTCGACCTTTTCCGCGCCGGGGACCGCTACCACTTCCTGGAGCTCAACCCGGGCGGGCAGTGGGCCTGGCTGGAACACGCGTGCGGCCTGCCCCTCACGCGCCTGATCGCCGACGAGCTGCTCAGCGAGGAGTCGCACCATGATCCGGTTCGAGCCGAGCCGGCTGCTCCGGCACGTGGTGCCCGTGCCGCGCCGGGACCGCACGATCAACCCGCCGCACCTGTTCGAGCGGTATGAGACGCGGATCGCCGAACTGCGCGACGATCCCCGCATCCCGGACGGCGAACTGCTGGAGCAAGCCCGGAAGATGTGGGCGGACCAGGAGGCCCGGCTGTCCTCCATCGACAGCCGCGCGGGCCAACTCATGGCGGCCGCCGGCATCGCCGCGTCGCTGACGACCACGGCCGTCGGGCAGAAGGGCCTGTTCGGGTCCGGCGGGAGCTCCCTGCTGGTCGTCGCCTACCTGCTGGCCCTGGCCTACTTCGCGTACTGCATCCTGGTCGCGCTTCGCGTGCACGGACGGCGGCGGCGCTACAAGATCGGGCCGGACGACCTCGTGCCGTCCCGCGCCCCGTCCTACGCCCGGCATCTGGCGCTCGAACTGCTGGCTTCGCTGATCAAGAACTACCAGAGCGACAACCGCCAGGTCGAGGCGCTGCACATGGCGCAGTGGGCGTTCCGCAACGCGGTCATCCTCCTCGTGCTCGGCGGGATCGCGGCCGTCTGGTCCTGATACGACAGTCCATTGAGGACAACGGCGGCTCCGCTCAGCACACGGCGGCCTGCAGCGCCGCCTCGATCGCGGCGGCCAGTCGTGCCAGGTATCCGTCGTCGCTGTGGCCCCGCACGACCAGCATGCGGAAGGCGAGCGGGGCGATCAGCAGGTCGGTGCCGAGCTCCAGGTCCAGCCCGGGTGGCAGCTCGCCGCGCTCGATGGCGTTCTGGAGTACCGCGCGCGCGGCGGCCCGCCGCGGGGTGCTGACCCAGGTTTCGAGGATCTCCGCGAGCGCGGGGTCGTGGCCGGCCTCGGCGAGCAGCCCGGCCCCGATCCGGGTGAGGTGGGGGCTGGTCAGCTGGCCGCGGAAGGTGGTGAGCAGCTCCCGCAGGTCACCGCGCAGCGAGCCGGTGGCCGGGGTGGGCGGGAGCGTGGCGGTGACCTTGTCGCGGATCAGCTCGGTGAGCATCGCCTGCTTCGAGGGCCAGCGCCGGTAGAGCGCGGCCTTGCCCACCCCGGCCCGCCGGGCGACCGCCTCCATCGAGGTCCGCGCGTACCCGGTCTCGGCCAGTTCCGCGAAGGCCGCCTCGGTGATCGCCTCGGTCACCTGCTGCCGCAGCACCGCCCCGCCGCTCGCCTCGCGCTTCGTCGCCATGCTCCCGAGCGTAGCGAACGGAACGGGCGCGTTCCCTGTGCTACCGTGAAACGGAACGACAACGTTCCGTTCCATCCAAGGGAGGCTAGAAATGAAGTTCCTCTTCGACGACGGGTCCTTCTCCTTCGAGGCGCTGCGCGCGGCGGGCTACGCCGTCTACAGTGGCGCCGACCTCGGCGAGGTGCTGGTCACCTGCCGGGAGATCCCGGAAGGGGACGAGGAGGCCTGGTCGGCCCGGTGGGCCGCGACGGCGGCGCGGATCGAGCGCATCGGCCGGGACGCGCTGGCCGCCGGGCACCGGGTCAGTGCCCGCGAGGCGCTGCTGCGCGCGTCCAACTACTACCGGACCGCCGACTTCTACCGGCGCGAGGATCCCGCCGCGGACGCCGAGTCGGCGCGGCTCGCCAAGGCGTCCCGACAGACGTTCGCCGACGCGGCCGCCCTGCTCGACCCGCCCGCTCGCGCCGTGCGCATCCCCTACGAGGGCACCACGCTGCCCGGCTACCTGTTCCTCGCCGACGACTCGGGTGCCCCGCGCCCGACGGTGATTTTCCACGGCGGGTACGACTCCACGCTGGAGGAGGACTACTTCGCACTGGCCGCCGGTGCGTTGCGGCGGGGCTACCACGTCCTCGCGTTCGACGGTCCCGGCCAGGGCAGCACGGTCCGCGAGCAGGGCCTGCACTTCCGGCCGGACTGGGAGGCCGTGGTCACCCCGGTCGTCGACTTCGCGCTCACCCTGCCCGAGGTGGACCCGGGGCGGCTCGCGTTGGTGGGCATGAGCCTCGGCGGTTACCTGGCCGCGCGGGCGGCCGCCTTCGAGCACCGCCTCGCCGCGTGCGTGCTGCACGACGGCGTCTACGACGTCCACGAGGTCATGGCCGCGGTCGCCGGCCGTGCCGCCGGTGGGGCGCAGGACACCGAGGCGCGCTGGCTGGTGCGCAACGGCCGGTGGACCTTCGGTGTCTCCGGTCTCGACGAGCTGGTCAAAGCCAGCAGGGCCTACACGGTGGCGGGGATCGTGGACCGCATCACCTGCCCGACGCTCGTGCTCGACGCGGAGAACGACCAGTTCTTCGCCGGGCAGCCGCGGCGGGTGTTCGACGAGCTGACCTGCCCGAAGGAACTGGTCGTCTTCCGGGAGGCCGAAGGCGGGGGAGAGCACTGCCACGAAGGCGCGATGCTGCTGTTCCACCAGCGCACGTTCGACTGGCTCGACACCGTCCTCTGACCCCGCTGCCGGTCAGCCCCCGTTCGTCAGGATCGCGCTCAGGACCACCTCGAAGAGGTGCTCGGCGCGGGCCTCGATCCCGGGCTGGTCGTAGAGCCAGGCGAGCGACGAGGCCAGCGCGAACAGGTCGGCACCGTCGAGGTCGGTCCGCGCCACGCCCGCCTCCTGGGCGCGGGTGAGCAGCCGGGTGCCGGACGCGCGCATGTCCACGCAGGAGGTGTGCAGCGCGGACTCGTCGTCCTCGATCGCCCGCATCATCGCCGTCACCACGCCGCGGTAGTTCGCCGTGCACGCCACGAACTCGCGCAGCCACAACCGCAGCGCTCCGGCGGGGGTGCTCGACGCCTCGACCTCGGCCGCCCGTGCCGTCAGCTCGTCGAACCTCGTGCGGAGCAGGGCTTCGAGCAGTGCCTCCCGGGTCGGGAAGTGCCGCAGCAGCGTCGCCAGGCCGACCCCCGCCTGGCGGGCGATGTCGCGCATCGACGCGTCGACACCCTGTTCGGTGATGACGGTGGCGGCGACGACCAGCAGGCGGTCGCGGTTGGCCCGGGCGTCCGCTCTCATGTACCCCTCCCTGGAACAAGTGGACCACTGATCCATATAATCGGATCACTGGTTCACTTAGTTTAACTTCCCGCAGGTGAAGGAGAGCACTGTGCCCACACAGACCATGAACGCCATCCGGCTGCACGAGTTCGGCGGCCCCGGAGTGCTGCGGTACGAACAGGTACCCGTGCCGCGGCCGGAACCGGGCGAGGTGCTCGTCCGGGTGCACGCGGCCGGCCTCAACCCGCCCGACTGGTACGCGCGCGAAGGGATGCCCGACGTGCCGCCGGAGCTCAAGCCCCCGTTCCACCTCCCGCTGATCCCGGGGACGGACGTCTCGGGTGTCGTGGCGGGCGTCGCCCCTGATGTCGACGAGTTCGCCATCGGGGACGAGGTGCTGGGCCTGCTGCGCTTCCCGGTCGCCATGCAGTCCGGTGCGTACGCCGAGTACGTCACCGCCCCGGCGTCGGACCTCGCGCGCAAGCCGGCCGCTCTCGACCACGTGCACGCCGCCGCGCTGCCCATGTCGGGGTTGACGGCGTGGCAGTTCCTGATCGAGCTCGGGCACGACCACCCGTCGCCGTTCCAGGAAGCCCGGCACCGCCCGATGGCGCTGGACAGCACGAAGACGGTCCTCGTCAACGGCGCCGCCGGTGGCGTGGGGCACCTCGCACTGCAGCTGGCCAAGTGGCGGGGCGCCCGCGTCATCGCCGTCGCCTCCGGTTCGCACGAGGAGTTCCTGCGAGACCTCGGCGCTGACGAGTTCGTCGACTACACCAAGGAACGCCCCGAGGAGGCCGTGCGCGACGTCGATCTCGTGCTGGACAACGTCGGCGGCCCGGACAGCAAGCGCTTTCTGCGCACCCTCAAGCGCGGCGGGGCGCTCTACCCGGTCTACTTCGGACAGTTCGACGAAGAGGAGAACGCGCGGCTGGGCGTGACGGTCACGGCCACGCAGGTCCGCGCGAGCGGCACGCAGCTCGCCGAGCTGGGCCGCCTGACGGACGACGGCAAGCTCCGCGTGGCGATCGACAGCACCTACCCACTGGAAGACGCCCAGGCGGCGCACGAGCGAGCGGCCCGGGGGCACCTCCGGGGCAAGATCGTGCTCACGGTGGCCTAGCGGGAGACCCAGTGGTCTGAACCCCCTGACCACCACCGCCCACTGGTCTGCCGCCGGACGTTTTTTGGTGCGTTCGGCGGCTTTCCGTGGCCGGTGGACAACGAAATACTCGTCCACATGCGATCGAGGTGGCTCGCGGGAGTGGTCGTACTGGCGCTGGCGGCACCGGGCGCCCAAGCCCAAGCGGCGCCGGCACCACAGGCCCAGGCCCAGGCCCAGGTCGTCGTTGACGGGCATGCCCGCTTCGAGGTGCTGACCCCGACCCTGATCCGCCTGGAGTACGCCGGCGACGACAGGTTCCAGGACGCGGCCACGTTCACCGTCCCGTCCCGGAACCTGCCCGCCGCCTCGTTCACCACCGACGTGGCGGGCGGGTACCGGGAGATCCGCACCGCGAGCCTGACCCTGCGCTACCGCGAGGGCAGCGGCCCGTTCACCTCCGCCAACACCTCCGTGCAGGTCGGCTCGGTCACCGCCACGCCCGAGTTCCCGTCCTACTGCGTGTTCGGTACGCCGTGCCAGGCCGAGAACGGCCTGATGACCGGTTCGGCGTCCCCGGCCTACGACCACGCGAACTACACCGGATCCGGTTTCCAGGCCGGGTTCCAGTCCACCGGCAGCACGCTCGCCCAGGACGTCTCCGGAATTCCGGCCGCGGGCACGTACCAGTTGTCGGTGCGGTACGCCAACGCCACCGGAGGCGACGGCCAGAACACGACGAGGACGCTGTCGACGACCGTGGACGGCGCGCCCGGCCCGAAGCTGACGTTGCCTCCCACCGGGTCGTGGGACACCTGGTCGACGGTGTCAGCGCAGGTGGCCCTGCCCGCCGGCACCCACACCGTCGCCCTCGCGCAGACGGCCGCCGACTCCGGCAACGTCAACGTGGACAGCTTCGCGGTCACCGCCACGGGCGCCGGTTATCCGTCGTTCACCGATCCGCTGCTGACCACCGCCTATGGCGCCGGCCCGAAGAACGTGCTGGGCGGCTGGGACCGGTCGCTGGACAACCCGGGCACGCTTCCGGTGGCGGAGCACCCGGGCATCCTGGACCGGGACGGCTGGTACCTGCTGGACGACAGCCGCACCGCGCTGCTCAACGCGAACCACACCGTCACCGACCGGCCCGCCCACGGCGGCCAGCCCTACCAGGACGGCTACTTCTTCGGCTACGGGCAGGACTACAAGCAGGGCCTGGCCGACCTCAACACGGTGACCGGCGGCACCGATCTGCTGCCCCAGTCGGCGTACGGCGTGTGGTACTCGCGTTACTACGCCTACAGCACCGCCGACTACGAGAACACGCTGCTGCCGGCGTTCCGCAACACCTTCACGCCGCTGGACTGGCTCGTGATCGACACGGACTGGAAGTCGCCGTCGCAGTGGAACGGCTGGAACTGGAACTCCGCGTTGTTCCCCGACCCGCAGTCGTTCCTGAACTGGACCCAGCAGCAGGGACTGTCGACCGCGCTCAACATCCACACCTCCATCGCCGGGAACGACCCGCAGTTCGCCAAGGCCAACGCCACGGCAGGCGGCCTGATCCCGGAAAGCGGCAACAACCAGTACGACTTCGACTGGTCCGACCCCGCCCACCTCAAGGCGTACTTCGACCTGCACCAGCCGTTCGAGCAGCAGGGCGTGCGCGAGTGGTGGCTGGACTACTGCACCACCTGCGGCGGGTCGCTCACGTCCGATCCGCACGTGGCACCGGACAACTTCATCAACCAGGCGTACGCCGACGACGGCACCGCCCGTGGCGTGCGGGGCTTCTCGTTCGCCCGGCTCGGCGGCGACGAGCGGGGCGGCATCGAGTCGAACTTCGCGCTCGGCCCGTGGTCGGAACGTCGCAACACCATGCAGTTCACCGGCGACACCCCCGCGACGTGGGACATGCTCGCGTTCGAGGCGCGGTTCACCCCGGACGAGGCCGCCGCCGGGCTGAGCAACGTCAGCCACGACATCGGCAGCTTCCACGGCGGCCACCTGGCCGACGACCTCTACGCGCGCTGGGTCCAGCTGGGCACCTTCCAGCCGGTCGACCGGCTGCACTCCGACCACGGCGACCGCCTGCCGTGGAACTACACCGGTGCGGCGGCGGCCGGCGCGGAGCGGTTCCTGCGGCTGCGCGAGGCACTCGTGCCGTACACGTACACGCTGGCGCAGCAGGCCAACGCCACCGGCGTGCCCATCACCCGGCCGCTGTACCTGGACTACCCGGCGCAGAACGACGCGTACACGCACCCGCAGGAGTACCTGTACGGCGACAACGTGCTGGTCGCGCCGATCACCACGCCGAACGACTCCGCCGGCAACGGCTCGGTGACCGCGTGGATCCCGCCGGGAACGTGGACCGACTACTTCAGCGGCACGACGTACACCGGCCCGTCCACCGCGACCATCACCGACCCGCTGACCGCGATGCCGGTGCTGATCAAGGCGGGCGGCATAATGCCGACCCGCACGAACTACGTCGACAACCAGCAGTCCCCGCTGACGCAGGTGACGCTGAACGTGGCCGCGGGCGCGGACGGCACCTTCACCCTGTACCAGGACGCCGGTGAAGGACCGCTCGGCCAGTCGGCGAGCACGCCGATCTCATGGCAGGACGGCAACCGGACGCTCACCATCGGCGCCACCACCGGTTCGTACCCCGGCGCGGTCACCGCCCGCACCTACACCCTGCGGCTGTCCGCCGCCGCGGCCCCGGCCGCCGTCCTCGTGGACGGGACGCAGGTGCCGGAGACCGCGTGGTCGTACAACGGCGACAAGCGGACCGTCACCGTGACCACCGCGAGCCTGCCGGTGACCGGCAGCCACACCGTGACGCTCGCCGGCTCGGGCAGCGGGAACCCGTCCGCCGGGGAGGTGCTCGGCGCGAACGGCCAGTGCCTGACGGCGAACCCGTCGGTCGCGCTCGCGCCCTGTGACCACTCCGCCGCCCAGCTGGTCACCCCGCCGTCCGGGGGCGCCGTGCGGATCTCCGGGCAGTGCCTCGACCAGGCGAAGCTGGCCGCCTGCACCGGATCGGCGACGCAGAGCTGGACGCTGCGGTCGAACGGCGAGCTGGTGAACGCGGGCACCGGCCAGTGCCTGGCGGCGAGCGGGATGGCGGCCTGCACGGGCACGGCCGACCAGGTGTGGCGGTTCCCGCCGGCCCAGGTCAGCGGCCCCGGCGGGCTGTGCACCGACATCGCCGACGCGGACCCGGCTTCGGGCACCGCGGTCCAGCTGTACACCTGCAACCAGAGCGACGCGCAACGGTGGTCGGCGCCCGGCGACCAGACCCTGCGGGCACTGGGCAAATGCCTCGACGTGACACTGGGAGGCACGGCCAACGGGACACCCGTGCAGCTGTGGGACTGCAACGGCACCGGCTCCCAGGTGTGGGTGACGCGGGCGGACGGCTCCCTGCAGAACCCGGCGTCGGGCCGCTGTCTCGACGACCCGCAGAACGCGCGGAAACCGGGCGACCGGCTGCAGCTCTACGACTGCAACGGCAGTGCCGCCCAGCGTTTCCGGCTCGGCAGCTGAACAGGGCTCACTGTGGGCTCGCCGCGCGGTTTCCGGTGCGGCGGCGGAGGTTCGGCGTCGTGAGGTGCGGTGGCTCGTAGGCCACGTCGACCGGTCCGAGATCCGTGCCCGGCGGGACGATCCGGTCGATGCGGTCGAGGAGGTCGTCGTCCAGGGTGGTGCTCGCTCCGGCGAGCAGGTCCGCCAGCTGCTCCTCCGTGCGGGGGCCGATGATCGCCGAGGTGACCGCGGGATGGGCGGTGACGAACGCCAGCGCGAGGTACCGCAGAGGAATTCCGGCTTCCTCCGCGAGCGGGACGAGTGCCTCGACGGCGTCGAGCTTGCGTTCGTCGGTCAGGTGCCGGGGCACCCAGTGCAGACGGCCTGGTGACGCGGTTTCCGTGCCGCCCCTGCGGAACCGGCCCGTGAGCAGCCCCATCGACAGCGGGCTCCACACGAGAACGCCCAGCCCGTAACGCTGGCACAACGGCAGAATCTCCCGCTCCACGCCGCGGTTGAGGATCGAGTAGTGCGGCTGCTCGGTGCGGAACCGCGCGAGGCCACGCCGCTGCGCCACCCATTGGGCTTCGACGATCTCGGACGCGGGCAGGTTGGAATGGCCGATGGCGCGGATCTTGCCGGAGTGAACCAGGTCGGTGAGCGCGCTGAGCGGTTCCTCGATGTCGGTGCCGGGTTCGGGGTGGTGGAGCTGGTAGAGGTCGATGTGGTCGACGTCGAGGCGGCGCAGGGACGCTTCGACGGCGGAGATGATCCAGCGGCGGGAGTTGCCGCGCCGGTTCGGGCCGGGTCCCATCGCGCCGTTGCCCTTGGTGGCGAGGACGACGTCGTCGCGGCGGCCGCGCAGCGCTTTCCCGACGATCCGCTCGCTTTCGCCGTTTCCGGCGCCATAGACGTCGGCGGTGTCGATGGTGGTGATGCCGTGGTCGAGCGCTCGGTGCACGATGCGGACGCAGGCGTCGGGATCGGGGTTGCCGTGCGGCGCGAACATCATCGTGCCCAGGGTGTAGGCGCTGACGTGGATGCCGGTGCGGCCGAGGGGGCGGGTGTACACGGGGCTCCTGCGGGAGGTCGGCGCGGTGGAGTGCCGACGGCACTCCACCGCGGAGCGGGTAAGGAGTCAGGCCGGGGCGTATTCCGTTGCCACGTCGAGAATCCAGGTGACGCCGAACCGGTCGGCGAGCATCCCGAAGGCGGGCGCCCACTGCGCGGGGCCGAACGCCTCGATGACGGTGGCGCCGTCGGCGAGGCGCTCCCACACCGCGGCGACCTCGTCGACGGTCTCGCCGCGGATCGAGAGGAAGAACGGCTCCCTGGTGATGGTGGTGCCGTTTTCGCGGCGGGTGGTGGGCTCGGCCGGGGCGGCCGGGCCGTCGGTGCCGGGCACGTCGTAGGCCATGACCCGGAAGCCGTTGCCGGCGGTGACCTGGCCGAACACCACCTTGCCCGCGTCGGGCAGATCGGCGGACATCCCGAAGTCGCCGTAGGTGACGATGGTGGCCTGGCCGCCGAAGACCGACTGGTAGAACTCCAGGGCCGCGCGGGCCTGACCGTGGAAGTTCAGGTGGGCGACAGCGTTGAGCGACATGGTTTTCCGGTCCTTCACGAGTGGTTCCGCCGCCGGGGGTTTCCGGCGACTCGGTCACTGTGTCAGCAGTACCGGTCAGGGAACGTCCGCTTCTCGTGGCAGCATCGAAGTCGTGCCGACCGCTTCCTCGACGACGACCTCGGGTCGCCTCCTTTCGCTGCTGTCGTTGCTGCAGGTTCGTCGCGACTGGCCGGGCGTGCTGCTCGCGAGCCGCCTGGGCGTCAGCGAACGGACGGTGCGCCGCGACGTCGACCGGTTGCGCGAGCTGGGGTATCCGGTCCAGGCGGTCAAGGGGCCCGAGGGTGGTTACCGGCTCGAAGCCGGTGACCGGCTGCCGCCGCTGCTGTTCGACGAGGAGCAGGCGGTCGCGCTCGCCGTGGCGTTGCGGATCGCGGCCGGGACCGGCGCGGACATCGAGGAGGCCGCGGCGCGGGCGCTGGCCACCGTGCGCCAGGTGATGCCCGCGCGGCTGCGGCAGCGGGTCGACGCCCTGGAGATCGCGGCGGCTGGTCCTGGTGGCGCGCCGCGGGTCGGTGCGGATGTGCTGCTGGCGTTGAGCGCGGCGGTCCGGGCCCGCGAGGAGGTGCGGTTCGACTACGAGCCGCCGTCCGGGGCGGCGGAGCCGGTTCCGCCGCGCCGGGTGCGGCCGCACCACCTGGTGGTCCGAAGTGGACGGTGGTACCTCGTGGGGTGGGACGCGGAGCGCGAGGACTGGCGGACCTACCGCGCCGACCGGATGCGGCTGCGCGTCCCGAACGGCCCGCGGTTCACTCCGAGGGAGATCCCGGGCGGTGACGTCGCGGCGTTCCTTTCCGCGCGGTTCAAGGGTTCCGCCGGTGCGGACGCCTGGCCCTGCCGGGGCGAGGTGGTCCTCGACCTGCCGGTCACGCAGGTGGCGCCGTTCGCGGGCGACGGCGTGGTCGAGGAACTCGCGCCGGGCAGGACCAGGCTGGTGACCGGATCCTGGTCGTGGGCCGCGCTGGCAGCGTCTTTGGCCCGGTTCGACGCGGAGATCGAGGTGATCGGCCCGCCGGACCTGCGTGCGGCGTTCGCCGCCCTGGCCCGCCGTGCCGCCCGCGCCGCGGGGGGCTAGTGGAGCCTTGACGGGGTGGCTACCGGTGTGGTGTCCGGTTGTGCCGGGGTGGGCACGGTGGCGACCACAAGACCGGCGAGCAGCAGCGTGGCGCCCACACCCGCGGGCCAGGGGAGGTGTTCGCCGAGGAAGGCGAGGCCCAGTACGGCCGCGATGAGGGGTTCGGCGAGGCTCAGCGTGCCGGCTGTCGCGGCGGTGACGTGGCGGAGTCCCGACACGAAGAGCAGGTAGCCGAGCGTGGTGGCGGGGACCGCGAGCCAGCCGACCAGGGCGAGGCTGTTCGGCTCGGCGAGGCGGGGCAGGTCGTGGGCGAAGGGCAGCAGCGCCGCCCCGCCCAGGATGAGGGTGGCGGAGACCGCGACCAGGGCGGGTGCGGGGCCGTCCAGCAAACGTTTGGCTGCCACCGTGTAGGCGCCGTAACAGAGGCCGCCGAGTATCCCGAGCAGCACGCCCGCCGTGTCGATGTGGACGGTCGCGCCCGGCAACAGCAGGACCGCCGTGCCGGCGACCGCCGCGAAGGTGCCCAGCAGCCAGGGCCGGGTGAGCCGCTCGCCGCCGGTCAGCCGGGCCAGCACGCCGACGGCGGGCGGCGCGACGCCGAGCGCGACGACCGTGGACAGCGCGGCTCCGGTGCGGACCACCGAACTGAGGAAGGCTGCCTGGTAGGCCGCGGTCGACGCGGCGGCGAGCAAGAGCCACCCCAGTGCCGGGCCACGGCCGAGCGTCCGCCACCGCCCGAGGCGGCCGCGGACGCCGACGAGGCCGAGCAGGACGAAGCCCCCGACGACCAGCCGAGCGGCGCCGAGAGCGAGGGGATCGGCGCCGGACGCCGCCAGGACCTGGGCCGGGCCGACGGTGCCCCACAACACCGCCGCCCCCAGGACTGCCGCCGAACCGCGGGCGGCGGTACTCATTCGTGCGATCACACGCACGGACGCTAGTCACGGTGGCCACCCAAGCCACGCGCTGTCGAACTTATCGTCACGCAGGCGCGAAAGAGCGAAACTTCATTCGGTCACCCCGCGACTTCACGGCCGGTGATCGAACCAGGTACGGCCGGGCAGCCATCGACGTTCGGGCTGATCCATCCCGGTGTTGCATCTTGACTATTTCTGTGGAGTCGCCGAAGGATCGTGTTCGGTTCTGGTTCAGCGCTGCCCAGGAGGTCCCCCCGATGCGCTCCGGTCGCCGTGCTCGTTTCCGGGTGTTGTTCGCCGCTCTGCTCGCCGCCCTCCTCGGACTGGCCGGGCTGACCGTTCCGTCCGTCGCCGTGGCGGCGCCGAAGCCGGCGCACAGCGTCACCTACGACGGCTACTCCTTCCTCGTCGACGGAAACCGGACGTACCTGTGGTCGGGCGAGTTCCACGCCTACCGGCTGCCGAGCCCCGATCTGTGGCTCGACATCTTCCAGAAGATGAAGGCGGCCGGGTTCAATGCGACGTCGCTGTACTTCGACTGGGGCTACCACTCGCCGCGCCAGGGCGTCTACGACTTCACCGGCGTCCGCGACCTCGACAAGCTCCTCGACATGGCGCAGCAGGCCGGGCTGTACGTCATCGCGCGGCCCGGGCCGTACATCAACGCCGAGGTCGACGGCGGCGGGTTCCCCACGTGGCTGTCCACCACGCCGGGCCACACGCGCAGCGCCGACCCGGTGTACCTGAAGTACTCGGACGAGTGGCAGACGCAGATCGACCGGATCCTGCAGCGCCACCAGCTGACCAACGGCACCGGCAGCGTGCTGGCGTACCAGGTCGAGAACGAGTACTACAACGGCGGCGCCGACGGCCGCGCGTACATGAAGCACCTGGAGGACAAGGCCCGCGCCGACGGCATCACGGTTCCCTTGGTGGGCAACAACAACGGCACCTTCAACTCCGGGGAGGCCGCGCTCGACGTCGACGCCGCCGACTCCTACCCGCAGGGCTTCGACTGCTCGAACCCCACGCACTGGAACGGCGTGCCGGACATCAGCTACGACCACGTTCCCGGCAAGCCGCTGATCACCGCGGAGTTCCAGGGCGGCGCCTTCGACCCGTGGGGCGGCCCGGGTTACGACCAGTGTGCCCAGCTGATCAACGACCAGTTCGCGAACGTGTTCTACAAGCAGAACATCGCGGTCGGCGCCACCGGGCAGAGCTTCTACATGCTCTACGGCGGCACGTCCTGGGGCTGGAGCGCGATCCCGCAGAACTACACCTCCTACGACTACGGCGCGGCGATCACCGAAGGGCGCCAGTTCGACCCGAAGTACGACGAGGACAAGCTGATCGGCTACTTCACGCAGTCCGTCGCCCCGCTGACGAAGACCGACGGACTGGCGAGCGCGCCCCTGACCGACCCCGCGCTCACCGACACCGCCCGGATCAACCCGGACACCCGCACGCAGTTCCACACCCTGCGCCACACCGACTCGACGTCCACCGCCACGAACACCACGAGCATCGCGCTCGATCTCACCGCGCACTCGGGGTACACCTACGACGACGCGGCCGCCGAGCTCGGCTACACCGGCACATGGAGCCACGTCGGACCGGAGCAGAACTACACCGGCGGCGACTACCAGCACACCGAGTCGTTCTCCGAGACTGCCGGTGACAGCGTGAGCATTCCCTTTACCGGCACCGGAATCCGCTGGGTGACGTCGAAGGACCAGAACCACGGCATCGCCGACGTCTATCTCGACGACACGAAGGTGAGCAGTGTCGACCTCTACGCGGCGAGCAAACAGAACCAGGTCACCGGCTACGAGGTGCGCGGCCTGCCCGCCGGGGCGCACACGCTGAAGATCGTCGTCACCGGGCAGCAGAACGCCGCCGCCACCGGCACGTTCGTCGTCGTGGACGCCGTCGACCTGCTGTCCGGCAGTGCCGACTACTACCCGGTCGTCCCGCAGCAGCCGGGCACCGGCATCACGCTGAACGGCCGCCAGTCGAAGATCCTCGTCGCCGGCTACGACCTCGGGCAGACGCGGATGCAGTACTCGACGTCGGAGATCATGACCTCCGCGACCATCGGCGGCCGGGACGTCGCGGTCCTCTACGGCGACCAGGGCGGGCCGGGGGAGACCGTCCTGCGGTTCGCGCAGCAGCCGTCCGTGCGGGTGCTCGACGGGAACGCGACGTCCACTTGGGACGCCGCACGCGGTGACCTGCGGCTGAACTACACCCACGACGGCCTGACGCGGGTGCTCGTCACCGCTCCCGGCGCGCGGCCGCTGCTCCTGCTGCTCGCGGACAAGGCGACGGCGGCGACCTTCTGGCGCCAGGACACCGCTGCCGGCCCGGTGCTCGTCCGCGGCACCCATCTCGTGCGGACCGCGACCGACCGGTACGGCGTCCTCGCGCTGACCGGCGACACCGGCACCGACGGCGCCTTCGAGGTCTTCGGCACCGCGAAAACCGTGCTTTGGAACGGAATTCCGGTTCCGGTGCGGCCGACATCGAGCGGCAGCCTGACCGGCGCGGTGCCGACCGCGAAACCGGTGACGCTGCCCGCGCTGACCGGCTGGAAGCACCAGGAGGAGTCGCCGGAGAGCCAGCCCGGCTTCGACGACTCGGCCTGGCCGGTGGCCGACAAGGAGACCACCAACAGCTCGACCACGTCCGGCACGAAACCGGTGCTCTTCGCCGACGACTACGGTTTCCACACCGGCAACACCTGGTACCGCGGCCGGTTCACCGGTGACGGGCGGCAGACCGGGATCACCCTGTCCAGCCAGAGCGGCGGCACCGCGGGCGCGTTCTCGGTCTGGCTGAACGGAACCTTCCTCGGCAGTTCGACCGATCCCCAGCACACGTTCGGTTTCCCGGCCGGGGCGCTGCGCTCGGGGGAGAACGAGATCTCCGTGCTGACCGTGAACATGGGCCACGAAGAGGACTACGGCGCGAACAACGGCAACAAGGCCGCGCGCGGGCTCACCTCCGCCCGGCTCACCGGGGCTCCGCTGACGTCGGTGACGTGGCGGCTGCAGGGTGTCCGTGGCGGCGAAACCGGCCTCGACCCGGTGCGCGGCCCGCTCAACACCGGCGGGCTGTACGGCGAGCGCGCGGGCTGGTCGCTGCCCGGGTTCCCGGACGGCCGCTGGAACCCGGTGACGCTGCCGGCGAAGGACACGACTCCCGGGGTGAGCTGGTACCGCACCACCGCGGATCTGGACCTGCCGCGGGGCCAGGACACCTCGCTCGGCCTGACGATCACCGACGACCCCGCGCGGCAGTACCGTGCGCTGATCTTCGTCAACGGCTGGCAGGTCGGCCAGTACGTCAACTACCTCGGGCCGCAGCACAGCTTCCCGGTCCCCAACGGGATCCTGAACCCGAACGGCCACAACACGATCGCCGTCGCGGTGTGGAACCTCGACGGCAGCACCGGCGGCCTCGGCAAGGTCGAGTGGACGAACTACGGCAGCTACCGTTCCCCGCTGACGGTGCGGCAGAACGCCTCGCCCGGCTACGATCCCGTCCGGTACGCGATGCCGCCGGCACCGGCCGCCGGGGTGACGCTGACCGCGCCGGACACGGCGTCGGGCGGGCAGCGGTTCACCGCGTCGGCGACCGTGCGGGTGCCGGCGGGAGCGCCGCCGGTCTTCGACGTGCGGCCGGTGCTCACCGCCCCGGCCGGGTGGGCGGTCAGTGCCGCCTCGCCGCCCTCGGTGCCGCGGGTCGACGGCGGCGGATCGGCGACGTTCTCCTGGACCGTGACAACACCCTCCACAGTGGACACCGCAGCGGCGCTGAAGGTCTCGGTCGGCTACCGGCAGGCCGGACGCCCGGGCTCGGTCACGGACGAGCGGATCGTCGGCGCGGTGCCGCCCGCGCCGCCCGCCGGGCAGGTGGCGGTTGGCTCACTGCCTTTCCTCACCGCGACGAACGGCTGGGGCCCGGTCGAACGCGACACGAGCAACGGCGAAGCCGCCGCGGGCGACGGCAGGCCGATGACCATCGGAGGCGTGTCGTACGCGAAGGGGCTGGGCGTCCACGCGGCCAGTGACGTCCAGCTCTACCTGGCGGGCGCGTGCACGCGCCTGACGGCTTCCGTCGGCGTCGACGGCGAAACGGGCACCGGCGGCAGTGTCTCGTTCAGCGTCGCGGTGGACGGCACGACCCGGGTCACGACCCCGGTGCTGCGCGGCGGCCAGGCGGCGGTGCCGGTCGACGTCGACGTCACCGGGGCGCAGGTCCTGGACCTGCTGGTGTCCGACGGCGGTGACGGCAACGGCAACGACCACGCCGACTGGGCGCTGCCGACGCTGACCTGCGCCACACCGCCCGCGGGGTGAACCCGGCAGGTGCCGTCTTCCGCGTTCGGCCACGCGGCGGCTGATCATGGGGTAGTTTCTGGCCCTGTGACACAGCCACCTCCTTACCGGCCTGGCCCGCCCGGACCACCGCCCGGCTGGGGACCGCCGCCCGGACCACCGCCCGGGTGGGGGCCGCCGCCGCCCGGCTGGGGTGCTCCCCGGCGCAGCCGGGCTCCACTGTGGATCGGCATCGGCACCGCGGTGGTGCTCGTGGCCGCGCTGCTCGTCACCGGATTCCTCGCCCCCGGTTTCTTCCTCGGCGACGAGCACACCGCGAGCGGGACGCCGGCCGCGCCGTCCTCCGGACCGCCGCCGACGTCCGCGTCGGTGGAGGAGGAGTTCGCGGTGCCGATCAACGCGTTCATCGACAAGGTCAACGCGGGTGACGCCGAGGGCGCCATGCGACTCGTCTGCTCCGGGGACACCGTGATCGTGCGGACCCGGTTGACCAAGGTGCTCGCCGCGGGAACGCCGCAGTTCTACTCCGAGGCGGTCGGGCTGGACGTCCCCGGCTTCGCCGAGGCGTACCTCGCGGGCACGCTCGACGGCAAACCGTTGCCGGAGACGAAGGACTCGGACGGGATCACCGTCTCCCAGGGCAGGATCAGCTCGAACAACGTCAGCGGCGACTGGTGCGTCGACGGCTTCCTCACCGGAATCCCCGAGATCGACGGTCACTGAACCGCCCCGGCTGTCCTTTGTGGACGAAAGTCACCTCGTCACGGCGAGGCCGCCCAGCAGCATCGCCATCGCGTTGTGGAAGTCCACGCTCCCGCTGTCGCCCTCGGGGTCGGGGTCCAGCGAGATCTCCGAGCACACCGCACGGACGAACAGCTTCGCGGCCCAGTCCGGGTCGCGGTGCCCGGCGAGCCTGAGCACGGTGGAGGCGTAGGCGACCAGCACGTTCCGCTCCGGGGCGATGGAGATCGTCTCCGCGACGCGGCGCGCCACGCCTCGCAGCGGCAGCAGGGTCGCGCGCATCGCCGCGGCCAGCGCGGCGAGCGTGTCCTGCCACGCCTCGCTGTCCCCGGGGAGCGTCGGCAGGGGCACGTCGCCGACCGCCTTGCCGACCACGGCCTCCGCGAGGGCCTCGTCGCCGCCGAGGTGGTCGCGGATCGCCCGGGGGTCGCACCTCAGGCGTCCGGCCACCGGCTCGACCCGGAGGTGGTCGAGACCCCTTTCGGTGACCAGGGCGAACGCGGCCTCCAGGATCGCCGGAGGCGTGACGTCGTGCTGACCGCGGAGCCGGGCAAAACCGCTCATCGTTCCACCATAGGCGTCTTCGCAGTCCTCCGTGGCACACGGGCACCCGCGGCGACCGGTAGGGCACACTGGGTGTGTTCCCGCCCACAGGAAAGTGAGGAGCTGCGGCACATGGACAGGACGAGCGCGAACGGCCCTGTGGTGGCGATGTCCCGCGAACTCGCGCAGCACCTGCTCGAAGCGTCGACGCAAGAGCCGCACGAGGGCCGGTTGTACGACTACTACCTGGGCGGCGTCGCGAACTACAAGATGGACCGGGTGTTCGCCGACCGGCAGATCTCGCTGCTGCCGGACCTGGTGTGGGCGGCCAAGCAGAACCGGGCGTTCCTCGCGCGGGCGCTGCAGTTCATGATCACCCGGGGGGTCCGCCAGTTCGTCGACATCGGGTCCGGGCTGCCGACGCAGGGCAACGTGCACCAGCTGGCCGAGCGGTACGCGCCGGGGGAGTGCACGGTGATCTACATCGACCACGACCCGGTCGCCTCCGCCCACTCCTACCTGCTGCTGGAGCAGGCCGGTGAGCTGGACCGCAACTTCCCGATCAACGGGGACTTCCTGCACTACGAGCAGCTGTGGGACGCGATCGCCGACACCGGGCTGGTCGACCCGGCGAAACCCGTCGGGCTGCTGCTGGTGGCGTTGCTGCACTTCGTCGTCAAGGACGAGCCCGCCCACGAGGCGGTGCGGTTCTTCCGGGACCAGGTCGCCTCCGGCTCCTGGATGGCGATCTCCCACGCCTCCACCGAGGGCATGTCGGAGGACACCATGCAGCGCTTCGGCACGGTCATGAAGAACTACGACGAGGCCACCTCCTCGCTGCGGGGCCGGACGCGGGCCGAGGTGCGGAAGTTCTTCGGCGACTGGGTGGAGCTGGACCCGCCCGGCACGGTGTGGCTGCCGGAGTGGACCCACCCCGACCTCCCGCAGGAGGCCATGGTCGGCGACATGGACCCGAGCCGGGCGCTGAACGTCGCCGCGCTGGCCCGCAAACCCTGACGTCCACAGTGGACTCCACGGGGCGGGAGGCGTGTCGCCCGCCCCGGCCCCGTCGCGGGCTGGCACTATCACGGCATGGAACGCGTGCTCGGCATCGGTGGGTACTTCATCCGCGCTTCGGACCCGGCGGCCCTGGGCGCCTGGTACCGGGACTGCCTCGGCCTCGACGCCGACGAGAACGGGGTGTGGCACCAGCAGGAGGGCCCCACCGTCTTCGCGCCGTTCGAGGCGGGAACGGACTACTTCGGTTCCCGCGCCCAGCAGACCATGCTCAACTTCCGGGTCCGCGACCTGGACGCCATGCTCGCCCAGCTCCGCGGCCAGGGCGCCGACGTGGCCGAGGAGACCCAGGAGCTGGCTGGGGTCGGCCGCTTCGGCTGGGTCACCGATCCCGAGGGCAACCGCATCGAGCTCTGGCAGCCCGCCTAGCCGCCGGGTGAACCGGAACGCCGGGCGGATCGTGTCCAGAGGGTGCGGACGGTGTCGCTCTCCACGGAGCAGCTACCGAGCCCGGGCGAAACGCACCCGCCGGGGAGGCGGTGGAGGCTGGCCTGTGTCGTGCTCGCGCTCCTCGCCGCGATGGCGGTCGCGATGGTCACGACGGCCGTGGCGCAGACGCCGACCATCGACGAGCCCGTCTACGTCGGCACGGCGGTCGTGTACCTGGACCAGCACAGCCTGCGGTACAACCCGGAGCACCCGCCGCTGGGCAAGCTGCTCATCGCGACCGGGGTGGCCTTCGCGGGCGTGCACCTCGACCCCGCCTTCGCCGGTGACCAGACGCAGCTCGGGCGGCAGGTGCTGTACGGGTCCGGCGTCGATCCCGGGCGGCTGATGCTGCTGGCACGGCTGCCGATGATCGTGCTGACCCTGCTGTTCGGGCTGGTCGTCTTCGCGTTCGCCCGCGACGTGGCAGGCACAGCGGGTGGGATGGTGGCGCTCGCCCTGTACGCCTTTTCGCCGGACATCATCGCGCACGGCTCGCTGGCCACGCTCGACGTCCCCGCGGCGGGTTTCGTGCTGACGTCGGTGTGGCTGGTGTGGCGGGCACGACGCCGCCCCGGCCGCTACCTGCCGCTCGTGGGACTCGCCCTCGGCGCGGCCCTCGCCACGAAGATGAGCACCCTGGCCGCGG
Organism: Amycolatopsis bartoniae; assembly: GCF_014191255.1. Lineage (GTDB taxonomy): Bacteria > Actinomycetota > Actinomycetes > Mycobacteriales > Pseudonocardiaceae > Amycolatopsis_E > Amycolatopsis_E bartoniae. The sequence goes on along the minus strand of NZ_JACHWH010000007.1, from coordinate 154,817 downwards.
TGCCGGTGGTGCTGGCGCTGGTCGTGCTGTCCGTCTGGCCGGGCTCACAGAGGGTCCGGCGAGTCCTCGCGGCAGTCGGCGCCGTGGCGGTGCTCGCGGTTGCCGTGGTGTGGGCGTCCTACCTCGTCGTGGATCCGCGGCTGCGCTGGGATCCGCCGCCGGGCCTGCCGGTCGTGCCCGGCCTGCGCGCGCTGCCGTTTCCCGAGCCGTACCTGGACGGGATGCGCCTCCAGTTCGGCTTCGAGAACCAGACGTGGGGCGGTTTCCTGTTCGGGCGGCAGTACTCCGGTTCGCTCTGGTACTACCTGCCCGCCGCGCTGCTGGTGAAGACACCGCTGGGTTTGCTGGCGCTCTCGGCGGCCGGTGCCGTCGCGATGGTGGCGGTTCCCCGGTTGCGCGCGGCGGCGCCCTACGTGCTCGTGCCCGCGGCCGTGCTGCTGGCCGCGGCCATGACCGGCGCCCGCGACCTCGGCGTCCGGTACGCGGTCTTCGTGCCGATGTTCGCGGCGGTCGCCGCGGCCGCGGTGGTCGCACTGCGGCGGCGGTGGTCGCACGTCGCGGCAGTGGTCCTGGTCGTGTTCGCGGCGGTCAGCTCGCTGCGGACGTTCCCGTACTACCTGCCGTACGCCAACGAGGCGTTCGGCGGCCCGGCGAACACGCACCGGTACCTGCACGACTCGAACGTCGACTGGGGCCAGGACCTGGGCCGGCTGGCGGACCGGCTGCGGCAGCGTTACGCGGGCGAGCCGATCTGGCTCGTCTACAAGGGTTCCGGCGTGCCGTCCCACTACGGCATCGACGCCGCCGACCCGCTCGCGGTGCCCGCGGACCAGGTGCGCGGACTGCTCGTCGTGTCCGATTCCGCCCTCGCCAGGGCGGACGACCACCTGCGGGCGCTGACGGGCAGCAGCACGCCGGTGGACGAGGTCGGCTACTCGATCACGATCTACCGCCGCTAGCCCCGGCTGTCCACAAGAGACAGTGCGGGCGCGGCGCCGGTCGCCGCGCCCGCACGACGGCTCAGGACGCTTCCGCCACGACCGGCAGTGCCGGGCCGCGCCGGGATTTCACCGGGGGGAGCATCGACAGCACGGCCGCGAACAGGCAGGTCGCACCGGCCGCCACCCAGACGATGGTGTAGCTGCCGGTGTGGTCGCGGACCATCCCGCCGGCCTCGGCGGCGATCGCTCCGCCGATCTGGTGCGCGGTCCACATCCAGCCGAACACCACGCCCGCCGAGGAACCGAAGTACTGCTGGCACAAGCGGATCGTCGGGGGCACCGTCGCGATCCAGTCCAGCCCGTAGAAGACCGCGAACGCGATCATGCTCGGGGTGGGTGTCGCGGCGAACAGCAGCGGCAGCAGGATCAGCGAGAGGCCCCGCAGGGTGTAGTACGTGGCCAGCAGGAACCGCGAGTCGTAGCGGTCGGTCAGCCAGCCCGAAACGGTCGTTCCCGCGATGTCGAACACCCCGGCCACCGCCAGCAGGCCCGCCGCGGTGGTGCCGGTCATCCCGTGGTCCTCCGCGGCGGGGATGAAGTGCGTCTGCATCACGCCCGACGTGGTCACCCCGCAGATGGCGAAACTTCCCGCCAGCAACCAGAAAACCCGCGTCCGCACGGCGTCGCGCAGCACCCGGAACGCGCCCCGCGGTGCCGGTTCCTCCTCCTCGACGACCGGCTCGCCGTCCGGGCCCGGCTCCGCGCCCAGCGGCGCGAGTCCCATGTCCCGCGGCCGTTCCCGCAGCAGCGTGATGATGAACGGCACGCTGATCACCGCGGCCACCGCCACCACCACCGACACCGTGCGCCACCCCGAGTGCTGGCTCAGCCAGCCCAGCACCGGCAGGAACACCAGTTGCCCCGCGGTGCTCGCCGCGGTGAGCACGCCGGTGACGAGACCGCGGTACTTCACGAACCAGCGGTTGGTCAGCGTCGCCACGAACGCCAGCGAGATCGCGCCGCACCCGAGGCCGACCAGCCCGCCCCACAGCAGCACCAGCTGCCAGGGCTCGCTCGTCACGACCGGCAACCCGGTGCCCACCGCGATCAGCACCAGCGCGGTGGCCAGCACGAGGCGGATGCCCAGCCGCTCCATCAGCGCCGCCGCGTACGGGGCGGCCAGCCCGACCAGCACCAGGTTCACCGAGATGGCCAGCGAGATCGTGCCGTAGGACCAGTGCATGTCCTCGTGCATCGGCGCCATGACCACCGAGGGCAGCGACCGGAACCCGCTGGTGCTGATCAGCACCAGGAACGACACCGCGGCCACCACCCAGGCCCAGTGCAGGCGGCCGAACCGCCGCCGCGGGCCGGAAGCGAGTTGCTGTGTCTGCGTCATGGTCACTCCCCGTCCCGGCCGGCCAGGTGGGTCAGCACCATCGCCGAGTAGGTCGCGCCCAGCCCCGTGGCGACCAGCAGGTAGTGGTGGCCGGGGCGCAGCCTGCCGCTGTCCCGCAACGTCAGGTAGTTGACGAACACGTCGGAGGCGTAGCAGTGGCTGTACTTCGGCAGGTTCTCGGCGAAGAACCGCTCCCGCGGCAGGCCCAGCTCGGCGGACACCTCCAGCATCAGCGAGTTGTAGTGCACCACCCGGTCGATGTCGCCGAGCTCCAGCCCGGCCTCGGCGACCGCCTGCCGGATCACGTCGCACACCTCCGGGTCGTGGGCCTGGTTGTGCACCTCGCGGGTCTCCGGGTCCATCAGGATTCCCGCGGCGAACTCCCCGCGCGCCCTGGTCACGTAGGAGCGGACCCGGTCGCCCTTGCCGCCCCTGGCGATCAGCATCGCGCTGGCCGCCTCGCCCATCACCGAGCCGAGCGAGTGGTAGTCGTGGTTCAGCTTCGAGAACGGCTTTTCGCCGGTGACCACCAGCGCGCGGGCGTCCGGGTCACCGTCGGCCGCGAGCAGTGCGCCCGCGGCGTCGATCGCGGCGAGGCCCGCCGCGCAGTTCTGCTGGGTGATCGCGAACGCCTCGGCGTCGTGCAGGCCCAGCGAGGTGCGGATCACGTCGGCCGCGTCCGTGGTGGACGGGGTGACCTCCTGGGTGGCGTGCGCGTAGAGGACGTATCGCACCGAGCCCGGGTCGGCCACGTCCTTGGTCACCGCCCGCGCGGCGGGCAGGATCAGGTCGAACAGGGACTGGGACGGGTCAAGACGCATGTCCCGCACGCCGTAGACCCGTTGCAGCACCTTCACCTGCGCACGGGTGAGCCCCAGCGGCCCGGCGACCTCCTCCAGCGAGGTCGAGCGGCTCGGCAGGTACGCGGCGAGCGCCTCGATGGTGGTCTGTACCTCCCGGGCGGGTTGCCCGGCGGAAACTTCCTCCCCTGTTTCGCACAGCTGTGCCGCCATTTCACACCTTCCTGCTCGCGGATCTCCGGCATTTGCACCGTGGGGGAATGGGAGTGCCCGCGGCCGCGCGGAACCGCGGGCGATGGGGCGACATTGCGACCGCCGGTCAGATTAGGGAATGGCCGGAGCGGCTGCCAAGTGCTATGCGACCAATTGACGAAAGGGCTTCTCCGGAGCACTGACGCTGCTACCCGGGTAGTACTACCCGGCTTGCTCCGTTCCGGGGACTGCCCGGTGCGGATATGGCTCCGGTGCGCCTTACTCGGAAGAATGATGGCATGCCGAAACACGCTTCCGGAATAATCGAAATCGTGCTCGTCGACGAGCGGCCGATGACCCGCTGGGCGCTGCGCATCTCGCTCGAACCCGACCCGCGATTCGTGGTCACCGGTGAAGCGGACAGCGAAGCGAAGGCTCGCGCCGTGGTCGGCGAGCAGCGCCCGGACGTGGTGGTGATCAGCGCGCACGACGGCGACGGTCCGGAACTGGTGCGCGCGGTGCTGGAGGCGTCACCCGAGAGCCGGGTGGTCGTGCTGCGGCCGGTGGAGAGCTCCGGCGTGGTCAGTGACCTGATCTCCGCCGGCGTGCGCGCGTACCTGCTGAGCAAGGCGATGCCGGAGGAACTGGCCGCCGCCATCGACGCCGTCTGCAGCGACGACGACAGGGTGGTGCTGTCGGTGCCGAGACACTGCCTGCCCCAGAACGGCGGGCGCAGACCGGACCTGCTCTCCGCCCGTGAGCTGGACGTGCTCGGCCTGGTCGCCGAAGGGCTGAGCAACGCGCAGATCGGCCGCAGGCTGCTGATCACCGAGGCGACCGTCAAACGCCACCTGCAGAACGCCTATCGCAAACTCGGCGCCACGTCGAGGCTGGACGCGGTGAACCGGGCCTGTAACAGCGGCCTGCTGGAGGCGCCGCGGATTCGCTGACCGCCGGCGTATCGAACAACGCTGTTCCTGTGGTCGCCGTCACAATTTCGGGTAGTACTCCGGGAGAATCGGTCCCATTCGCCCATCGGCGAATCCCGTGTCACCTTCAGGGCACGCGTCTTGCCCGGCCGGGCCCGGGCGGCTTCAAATGTGTTCGCCCGTTCTCGATGGGGAAGGAGCACAGGATTCGTGGACAGTGCCTATTTGACCGGGCTCAAGAAGTCGCTGGTCGGCGACGAGGCTGCCCGGTTCGTATTTCTCTGCAATTTCGAGGTCGAACACGCCTGGGCCCGCAATTACGTGGGGCTGCCGCGGCCCGCGCTGGAGAGCGCACCGGAGACGGTGCGCCGGATGGAGGAGCTCGGCGCACTGCTGGCGGGTGGTTCGGACCTGTTGTGCCTGAGCCGGCTGCTGGATCCCGGCTTCCGCCGGTACGCCGAGGACCTCGGGTTCCGGCTCCCCGCCGAGCTCGTCGTCGACGGGGCGGCCGGATCCGGTACCAGCGAACGGATTCTGGCCGATCCGGCCGCGCTGCGGCGGCTGGGTGAGCTGGCGGACGGCCGCACCTACCTGATGCCGATGGGCACCTCGGCGGCGGAGCAGAAGATCGCCGAGGCCACCGGGCTGCCGCTCGCGGTGCCGGACAGCGACACCGCGGAACGCGTCAACGGCAAGATCTACGGCCGGCGCCTGGTCGACCGGCTCGGCCTCCGTCCGGTGCCCGGCACCTGCTGCGAGACCGTCGAATCCCTCGCCGAAGCGGTGGAGTCCCGGCTGGCGAACGGAATTCCCGTCATCGTCAAGGAGTCCTACGGCGTGTCCGGCAAGGGCCTGGTCGTGCTGGACAGCCGGAAGAAGGCCGACCGGCTGCTGCGCATGGTGCGCCAGCGGGCCGCCCGCACCGGCTCGGACGCGGTGCACGTCGTGGTGGAGCAGTTCCTGGACAAGAAGTCCGACCTGAACTACCAGTTCACCGTCGACCGCGCCGGCGCCGTGCGGTTCGACTTCGTCAAGCAGGCGGTGACCGCCGGCGGTGTGCACCTCGGTCACGTGATGCCGCCCGAGCTCGGCGAGCACCACCTGGCCGAACTGCGCGCGGCGGCCGAGCTGATCGGCGGCGCGCTGTTCGACGACGGGTTCTCCGGCGTGGTCGGCGTGGACGCCATCCTCGGCGCCGACGACACCCTCTACCCGGCGCTGGAGATCAACGCCCGGCTGAACATGTCCAGCTACCAGGGGCCCGCGACCGAACGGTTCCTGCGGCCGGGCACCAGCGCGCTCGCCAAGCACTACCCGCTGCGGCTCGCCGCGCCGGTCACCTTCGCCGAGGTGCGCGAGGCGCTCGGCGGCCTGCTCGACCCCGGCCCGGCCGGACCGGAGGTCCTGATCACCTGCTTCGGCACGGTCAACGCCGAAGCCGGCCGAACCCCGCCGTTCGACGGCAGGCTCTACACCCTGCTGTTCGCGCCGGACCGCGCCGGGCTGGCCGCGCTGGACGAGCGGGTGTCCGCCGCACTGGAAACCCTCACCGGAGGACGCCGATGACCACCGACGAGTTCACCGTGCAGGGCGTGCCCGTCTCCGAGCTGGCGCAGCAGTACGGCACGCCGTTGTTCGTCTACGACACCGAAGTGCTGAGGGCCGGGTACCAGCGGTTGCGCGAGCGCCTGCACCCGGCGGTGGACGTCCTGTTCTCCCTCAAGGCGAACCCGAACGTCAGCGTGTGCGCGTACCTGCGCTCGCTCGGCGCGGGGGCCGAGGTTTCCTCGCTGGCCGAGCTGATGACCGCGCGGCGGGCCGGGGTCGACCCGAAGGACACCATCTTCCTCGGGCCCGGGAAGTCGGCCGAGGAACTGACCGCCTGCCTGCGGGCCGGGCTGCACGCGGTGGTGTGCGAGTCGCTGGCGGAGCTGAAACTGCTGGACGCGCTCGCGGTGGCCGAGGGCCTTTCCGAGGTGCCGGTGATGCTGCGCATGAACCCGGACTTCCACACCAAGGGCTCCGGGCTGGCCATGGGCGGCAAGCCCCGGCAGTTCGGCGTCGACCTCGCGGTGCTGCGGCAGTCCGCGGACGTGGTGAAGCGGCTGCGCGCGGCCCGCGTGATCGGTGTGCACGCCTACATGGGCACCCGCTTCCTCGACCACGCCGACGTCCTGAACAACACCACGCACATCCTGGCCGCGGCCGAGGCGCTGTGCGCGGAGCTCGGGGTGCCGCTGCGGACCGTCGACTTCGGCGGCGGGCTGGGCGTGCCGTACTTCGACGGGGAGAAGGAGCTCGACCTCGACAGCCTGCTGGTGGCCCTGCACGGCGTGGTCGACGAGTTCACGCGCACGCACCCGGAGACCCGGCTGATCATGGAGCTGGGCCGGTACCTGACCGCGATGGCGGGCACGTACGTGGTGCGGGTGCTGTACGTGAAGGAGTCGATGGGCGAGACCTTCGCCGTGGCCGACGGCGGGACCAACCACCACATGGCCGCGGTCGGGGTGGGCAGCTTCGTCAAACGCAACTTCCCGATCCGCTCGCTGACCCGCTACACCGAGCCCGCGGTGGGGCCGGTCACCGTGACCGGGCCGCTGTGCACGCCCAACGACGTGCTCGGCAAACGGGTCCAGCTGCCGCCGGTGGAACCCGGCGACCTGCTCGGCGTGGAGCGCTCCGGCGCCTACGGGCCCACCGCCTCCCCGGTGCTGTTCCTCAGCCACGGCTACCCGGCCGAAGTGCTGGTGCACGACGGCGAAGCGCACCTGGTCGCGCGCCGCGACACCCCGGAAGACCTGCTGAACCGACAGATCCTCAAGGAGTTCTGAGATGAACCGCAGTGAAGTGATCGCCCAGATCGCGGCCACCCTCGCCGAGGTGCTGGAGGAGCCGGTGCCCGACCCGTCCGAGGACACCCGGCTGTTCGAGGACCTGCACCTGGACTCGACGTCGATCCTCGAGGTCCTGATGGGGCTGGAGGACGCGGTCGGCGTCGAGGTCGACCCGGAGAAGCTGGAGATGGACGACTTCAGGTCCATCGGCAGCCTCGCCGACTACCTGCTGCGCAACGCCCCGGCCACCGCCGGGCAGGTGACGGGCTGAAAGGGGGCGACCATGCGACTGGCGATCCGCCGGGGTTCCACCGTGCTGGAACCCCACCGCGTCGCCCACCCCGAGATCCCCGGCCTGGAGGAGTACCACCGGGACCTGCTGCGCTCCTTCGGCCAGGACCTGGACCCGGCCGCCGCGGCGAACCCGCCCGCGGTGACCCACGCCGACCTGGTCGAGCAGCTGCTCGACGGGGACCCGCTGGGCCCGGTCGTCCCGGACCTGGTGCTGGTGGCCTACGCGCTGCCCGACGTGCACCCGTTCACCACCACCGCGACGCACGCGAACTGGCGGCTGGGCAACCACGCGGCGAGCTTCGCGGTGTCGGAGCAGGGGCTGGCCGCGCCGTTCTCGGCGGTGCGCATCGCCGACGCGTACTTCCGCGCCGGCCGCTGCTCCGCGGCGGTGCTCGCGGTACTGGAGCAGACCACGCTGCCCAACCAGGATCCCTTGGTGGACAAGGAGAACCTCGTCGACTCCGGTGCGCTGCTGCTGCTGTCGGCCGAGGACGACGGGCTGCCCGCGCTGGGCGTGGAGCAGATCTGGACGCAGCGGCAGCCCGCCGCCTGCGCGCGGCGGCTCGCCGCCGCGGTGGGTGAACCCGGGGCGACGCTGGTGGTCGAGGGACCGTGGGCGCTCGACCACGGGGTTTCCGGTGCCGGAGTGACGGTGGACCGGCTGGGCACCCGCACCTACGGCACCAGCGTGTGGCTGGCGCTGGCCGAGCACCGGGAGTGGGCGCAGCGGTACGACACCGTGGTGCTGCACGACACCGACCCCCGGTCGGACTGCTGTGCGGCGGTGGTGCTGCGCAGTTCGCGGGAGGAGACACCGGGGTCATGACCGCCACGGCTCCCGCGGTGGAGCCGGCGGCCGGTCGCCGGTTCGCCGGGGTCGGCGTGGACGTGCTGTACCTCGGCGAACTGGACCGGCTGCTGCGGCGGCCCCGGTTCCACCGGTTGATGTACTCACCCGGCGAGCTGCGCACCGCCGCGACGCTCGCGCCCGCCCGCCGCCGCGAGTTCCTGGGCGGCCGGTTCGCCGCGAAGGAGGCGGTGGGCAAGGTGCTCGGCACGGGCCTGCTCTGCGGGATCCCGCCCGCCTGCATCGAGGTCCGCCGCCGCGCGGACGGCGCCCCGGAGGTGCGGCTCAGTGGGGCGGCGGCCCGCCGGGCGGCGGAGATCGGCGTGGGGCACATCGCGTTGTCCCTCTCGCACAAGGACGAGCTCGTCGTCGCGGTCGCGCTCGGCGGCCCCGGGGAGCACCCGCCCGCGGACGAGGCGGGCACGCTCGCCGCGGAACTGGAGGCCGCGCTGGCGGCCCATCCGACCAGGAAGGAGGAAACCGTTGCAGGACAAGGACTTGACCGTAACGCTGCGGGTGCGCCTCGGCGCCGCGGACGCGCACTACGGCGGTCAGCTGGTCGACGGCGCCCGGATGCTGCGGCTGTTCGGTGACGTGCTCACCGAGGTCACCATCCGGACCGACGGCGACGAGGGGCTGCTGTCCGGCTATTCGGGCGTCGAGTTCACGGCGCCGGTCCACGCGGGCGACTTCGTCGAGGTCACCGGCCGCCTGGTGAAGGCGGGCCGGCTGCGCCGGGTGGTGGAGCTGGAAGCCCGCAAGGTGATCGAGGCGCGGTACGAGCAGGGCCACAGCACCGCGCGCGTGCTGGACGAGCCGATCGTGGTCTGCCGGGCGGTGGGCACCACCGTGGTCCCGGTGGGCAAGGTCCGCACGAGGGCCAGCTGAGGAGCCGACATGCGACTCGCACGGATCCTGTTGTGCCTGGTCCTGCTGGCCGGTGCCGCCGTCGTGGCGGCGGCACCGGCCGTCCCCTCCGTCCCCTCCGCGCCCGGTGCCGCCGGTCCCGGGCGGTGCCTCGGCGATCCCGGGCAGCAGCCCGGCTGGGCGTTGTCCACGACCACGTTCGACCCCGGCTACACGAGCCACGCCTTCGTCGGCAACGGTTACCTGTCCCAGCGGGTACCTCCGGCCGGCACCGGCTACGCCGCCACCGGCGAGCAGAGCGGCTGGCCGCTGTTCACACCGCGCTACGACGGGGCGTTCGTGACCGGCCTGTACGGCGCCGACCCGCAGCTGCTCGAAGGCAGGCACGTGGCGGCGGCGTTGCCGACCTGGTCCACGCTCTCGGTCGACGTCGGCTCGGACAGCTTCACCGCGGCCACGCCTGCGGGCCGGATCTCCGGTTACCGGCAGACGCTGTACCTGGGATGCGGGGTGCTGCGCACCACGCTGACCTGGACGTCCGCCGACGGCCACGCGACCGACCTGGAGTACGAGGTGCTCGCCGACCAGGCCGATCCGCACGTCGGCGTGGTGCGGCTGGTGGTCACCCCGCGGTGGAGCGGCGACCTCGGCGTGACCGACCTGATCGACGGCGCGGGCGCCCGCAGGCTGGAACCCGCGCCGGACCGGCCCGCCGAGCCCGCGGGGACCATCGCGGTGCCGTTCCGCACCCAGGGCACCGGCGTGGCGGGCGCGGTGGTGTCCACCCTGCGGGCCGGGCCCGGCGTGTCCGGGGCACGGCTCACCGCGGTCCCGGCGGACGGGCTCACCCGCGGTCAGCGGCTGACCCTGCCGGTGCGGGCGGGCCGTTCCTACGAGTTCACGAAGTACGTCGGCGTGGACACCGCGCTGACCTCGGCCGATCCGGCGGCCACCGCGTTCCGTGCGTCCACCGCCGCCGCGGCGCGGGGCTGGCCCGCGGTGCTCGATGAGCAGGTCGGCGCCTGGCGGCAGCTGTGGCACTCGGACGTCCAGGTGCCCGGCGACCCGCGGCTGCAGTCCTGGCTGCGCTCCGGGATGTACGGGCTGCTGTCCAGCGTCCGGGCGGGGGAGGACGACAGCATCTCCCCGACGGGGCTGAGCAGCGACAATTACGCGGGCCTGGTGTTCTGGGACGCCGACACGTGGATGTACCCGGGCCTGCTGCTCCAGCACCCGGATATCACGCGGTCCATTGTGGACTACCGGAGCAAGCTGCTGCCCGCCGCCAGGAGCAACGCCGAGCGGATCGGACAGCAGGGCGCGTTCTACTCCTGGACCTCGGCCGACAGCGGTGACCTGTGGCAGGACTGCGAGAGCTGGGGGCCACCGCCGCACTGCCTGATCCAGGACCACCTGCAGAGCGACATCGCGCTGTCGGTGTGGCAGTACTACGCCGAGACCGGCGACCTGGACTGGCTGCGGCGGGAGGGCTGGCCGCTGCTGCGCGGCCTCGCCGAGTACTGGGCGGGCCGGGTCACCGCGAACGCCGACGGCAGCTACTCGATCCGGGACATCGCGGGACCGGACGAGTACAGCAACGACGTCGACGACGGCGTGTTCACCAACGCGGGCGCGGCGACCGCCCTGCGTACCGCGATCCAGGCCGCCGCACTGCTCGGGCAGCAGGTGCCGGGGTCGTGGCAGACGATCGCCGACCACCTGCGCATCCCGTACGACCCGCGGACGCAGGTCTTCCAGCAGTACGCCGGATACCAGGGCACCACCATCAAACAGGCCGACAGCGTGCTGCTGCAGTACCCGCTGGAGTGGCCGATGTCCACGCAGGCGGCCGCGGCCACGCTGGACTACTACGCGCAGCGCACCGATCCGGACGGGCCCGCGATGACCGACGCGATCCACGCGATCGACTCCGCGCAGATCGGCGCGCCCGGCTGCGCCACCCACACCTACCTGGAGCGGGCGAGCGAACCCTTCATCCGGGACCCGTTCGCCCAGTTCTCCGAGGCCCGGGGTACGCAGGCCGGGCAGGGCGCCGGGGCGCCGGCCTACGACTTCCTCACCGGAGTCGGTGGTCTGCTCCAGGTGTTCACGAACGGGCTCACCGGGCTGCGGCTGCGCACGGACGGGGTGGTGCTCGACCCGATGCTGCCACCGCAGCTGGCGCCGGGCGTGACCCTGACCGGACTGCACTGGCAGGGCCGGACGTTCGACGTCACGGTCGGGCCCCGCATCACGACGGTGACGCTGCGCGGTGGTGCTCCGTTCACGGTGCACGCGCCGGACGGTGCGCACCAGGTCAGCGCTGCCGCGCCGCTGCGGCTGACCACCCGCAGGCCGGATCTGACGCCCACCGACGACCTGGCGCGCTGCCGCACGGCCACCGCCAGTTCGGCCGAACCCGGCATGTACGCCGAGGCCGCGGTGGATGGCAGCACCGCGACGGCCTGGTCACCGGACGGCGCCTCGGGCGAGCTGACCGTGGACCTGGGCCGCGCCACGACGGTTGCCACGGTCAGTCCACAGTGGAGTGACGTGCACCCGGCCACGGTGGCGGTGGCCGTGTCCACCGACGGCGTGCGGTTTTCCCCGGTGGCGGTCAGCGCGGACGGACGGCTGGCCCAGCCGGCGACCGCGCGTTATGTGCGGGTGACGGTGACCGGCGGTGACCAACGGGTCCGGCTGACCGAGCTCACCGTGCGGGGATGACGGCGATGCGGCGGTTTCCGCTCAACTGAGCGGAAACCGCCGCTGCCGTGCCTTTTCGTGAGCAGGGGATTTCCCTCATTCTCCGCCCGTGGTTGGTAAAACTTCCCCATCGAGGGGGGTCCCCGCCACGATGTGCGGATGCGCAGCCGAGAGCAGGCAGACATCAGCATCGTGATCGTCGATGACCGCCCCATGCCCCGGCGGGCGCTGCGGCTGTTGCTGGACGGCGAACCGCGGTTCACCGTGGTCGGCGAAGCGGCGGGCACGGGCACGGTCGGGGCGGTGGTGGCCGAGTACCGTCCCGACATCGTGGTGTTCAGCGCGCACCAGAGCGACGACATCGTCACGGTGCACGAAATCCTGGCCGGTTCCCCCGAAAGCCGCGTGATACTGCTGCGGACGGCCGATCGCGCCAGGATCGTCGGCGAGCTGATCGCCGCCGGGGTGCGGGGTTATCTGTTCAACAAGGCGAAACCGGCCGAACTGGTGGCCGCGATCCGCGCGATCAGCGCCGACGAGGAGCGGATCATCATCTCGATGCCGCGGGGGTCCATCCCCGCGCTCGGCCGGTCCGGGCGGAACGTGCTCTCGCCGCGGGAGCGGGACGTGCTCGGGCTGGTCGCGCTGGCGCTGAGCAACGCCCAGATCGGGCGGCGGCTGCACATCGCCGAAACCACGGTGAAACGGCACCTGCAGAACATCTACCGCAAACTGGGCGCCACCTCGCGGGTGGACGCGCTGAAACGGGCCGCCGCCAACGGCGTGCTGGAGGAGGGCTGAGTCCACAATGGATCGGGCTCAGCGCAGCACCACGCCGCCGTTGACGTCGAGCCACGTGCCGGTGACGAACGACGACGCCGGGCCGGCGAGGTAGAGGAACGCCTCCGCGATCTCGTGCGCGGCCGCCTGTCGTCCCAGCGGGATTTGCGAGTCGCGGCGCGCCTGTGCTTCTTCGAGCGTGATCCCTTCTCGTTGTACCGTCTCTTCGAGCCGTCGCCGGGTCAGTGCTGATTCCACAGAGGACGGTGCGACACCGTTGACGCGGATGCCCTCGCCGGCGAGTTCGAGTGCCAGGCTCTGGGTGAACAGGCGCAGTGCGCCCTTCGACGCGCAGTAGGCGGCGGTTTCCCGCTGCCCGGCGAGCCCGGTGTAGGAGCCGGTGAAGACGATCGTGCCGCCGGGCCGGGTCAGCCGTGGGATCGCGCTGCGGGCCAGCAGGAAGGAACCCTTGGCGTTGACGGCCATCACGCGGTCCCATTCCTCGGGCGAGAGGTCGGCGGCCGGTGCCTGCCGCTGGCCCACGGCGGTGGCGTGCGCCAGGACGTCCAGACCACCGTGCCGTTCGGTGGCGAGGGCCATCAGCGCGTCGCAGGCGTCCGGGTCGGTCACGTCGGTCACCGTGCTCACGGCGCCCGATCCGGGGAATTCGGCGGCGAGGTCGTCCGCCACTTTCTGCACGGCGCCGGCCTGGTCCGCGGTGAGCTCGCTGAGCACGAGCCGCGCTCCCTCTTCGGCGAACCGCCGCGCCACGGCCGCGCCGATACCCTGCGAAGCCCCTGTCACCACCACGACCTTGCCGGCGAGGACTCCCGGCGTCTCCCTAGCGATCATGCCGACCATCGTCACCGGGAACGCCGTGCCCCAGCCAGGGATGGGCTGTACCTGGCTGGGATCAGGTTGGGGCACGGTGGGTTCGATCGCGACGATGTCGCGGAAAGAGAACGGCAGTGTCGCCCACGTGGGACGTCGTCACGGCCTTCGAGCCTGCCGATGAGCGTGTCGGCTTGGGCGCGCGTGATGGGCGGGTCGGTCAGCAGCACCTCCGTCCGGCCGCGGACGAGTGTGGGACAGCGTCGACCACCGCGATGGGCCGTTGTCCGGCCTCGGTGGGTCGCGACCGTGGCCAACACCAGCAACGTCTGGCACGACGTGCGCACCTGCGGCAACGCCGCCAACCTGCGGGCCTCCCGCGCCCGCCGCAACCCGCAGTGCCGCGGAACCCTCGACGTGACCCCGTCGTCGACAGCGGCTGACGCCTCGAACCCCGGAAACCAGAACCCGTCCCACCGGCTCGAAGCCGGTGGGACGGGCCGGACCCCGGTCAGTGATCGGCCATCGCCTTCGCGATGTCCTTGAGGTACTTGCGTTCCTCGCCGGTCGGGGCGTTGACCACCACGCGGTCCACGCCGGCCGACGCGTAGTCGTCCAGGGAGTCCAGGTGGGCCAGGAAGATGGTGATCTCCATGCGCCCGCGGCCGGCCGCCGCCGCGCGCTCCTGCAGTTCCGCGACCCGCTCGCGGAAGAAGCCCGGGTCCTCGTGGTGGCCGGGCATCCACCCGTCACCGTAGGCGAGCACCCGGTCGAACACCGTGGGCCCGTCGCCCCCGACGAGCACCGGTGGGCGCGGCTGCTGCACCGGCTTCGGCCACGCGTAGAGAGGATCGAAGTCGACGAACCGGCCGTGGTACTCCGCCCGCTCCTGGGTCCAGATCCGCTGCATGGCCTCCATCCGCTCGGCCATCAGCGTCATCCTGGTGTGGTAGTCGGTGCCGTGGTTGGCCAGCTCCTCGCGGTTCCACGGCGAGCCGATCCCCACCCCGAACACCAGCCGCCCGCGTGAGAGCTGGTCCAGCGTCGCGACCTGCTTGGCCAGCCAGATCGGGTCCCGCTGCGTCACCACGCAGATCCCGGTGCCGATGCGCAGCGTCGAGGTCACCGCGGCCACCCCGGCGAGCGTCACGAACTGCTCCCGGTTGCGGTAGAAGTCGCGCGGCATGTCACCGCCCGCGTCCTCGAACCCCTCACTGAGGTCCTTGCGCTGGGAGATGTTGACGGTCTTCTCGTTCCCGGCACCGAACGGCGTCCGGCGGGTCACGGGCACGTGGCTGTGGTCCAGGACGAACAGCGACTCCAGACCGAGCCCCTCGGCTTCGCGGGCGAGCTCGAGCGGGTCGAGACCCTCGTCCGAGTTCATGGAGAACACGCCGAACTTCATTCTTCTCACCTCTCCGGCACTCCGGTCAGAGGAGCGCCTGCCCTGGCTCGTAGTCGCCCGCGGTGGGCTGGCCGACGATGACGTTCATGCGGTTGAAGGCGTTGATCAGCGCGATCCGGGACACCAGCGCGGCGAGCTGGTCCTCGTCGAAGTGCTTGGCCGCGTTCTGCCACGCCTCCTCGGTGACCCCGCCCGCGGCGTCGGCGATGCGGGTGCCCTGCTCCACCAGCTCCAGTGCCGCGCGCTCGGCCTCGGTGAACACCGTGGCCTCCCGCCACACCGCGACCAGGTGGAGCCGCACCGCGCTCTCGCCCTCGTGCGTGGCGTCCTTGGTGTGCATGTCGGTGCAGAAGCCGCACCCGTTGATCTGGCTCGCGCGCAGGCTGACCAGCTCCTGGATCGACATCGGCAACGCCGACTTCGCGGCCACGTCGTGGGCCGAGGTGAGGTACTTCAGCACCTTCCGGGTGATGTCGTTGCCGAAGAGGTTCAAGCGGGCTTCCATGTTCGGGCTCCTCTGCCGTTGCTGCTGCTTGCGGGTCCACCTCTCCGACGGGGCAGCCCGGCGGGATGTGAGACGCTCACGCGGTCTTCACCGCGCACAGGATGGCCTGGACGGGAATGACGTCCGGCGGCATCTCGGCCGGATCCTTCGTGACCGTCCTGGTGACCCGGAAACCGCACTCCTCCAGCCAGCGGCGGTACGTCGACACCTTCTGCGGCCCGCCCTGGCCCATCGTGCCGCCGAGGAAGAACGCCGGGAAGAAGTCCACGCAGTAGTTGCCGCGGTCCCTGATGTCCTCGGGGTACACCGGCACCATCACGGCGACCTGCCCGCCGGCCTCCAGCGACTTGTGCACGCCACCGAGGATCCGGAACACGTCGTCCCGGTCGAACATGTCCAGGAAGTGCTTGATCAGCACGACGTCGAAGCCCTCGGGGACCTTGTCGAAGACGTCGCCGCCGATGAACGAGCACTGTTCCGCGACGCCGTGCTCGCGGAAGTTGCGCAGGCACTCCTCTTCCTTGTGCGGCAGGTCGAACGTCGTGACCTGAAGCCCCTCGGACGGCTTCAGCCGGCAGGCGTGGATCGCCCCGAGGCCGGTGTTCCCGGCGAGGTCGAGCACGCGGGACCCGGCGGGGATGTCGACGTTCTCGAAGAACCACGGGTCCACCCTGGCGGTGACGTTGTCCATCAACGTCGCGAAGGCGTCGTACAGGTCCTGGTGCTCGGCCACGGCCTCGTACAGGGTGCCGTCGAACCCGTACAGCTCCTTGAGGCCGACGAGCGAACCGGTCCGCACGCTCTCGGTGAGGTAGAAGACCTGCCGCAGCGCGACGAACTTGATCAGCTTCATGTAGGTGGTCGCCCGCTTGAGGTCCGCCTGCGCGACGGCCGCGAGCGCGTCGAGGGAGTAACCGCCGGAAGCGGGGTCGTAGGCGAGGAACTCCTCCTTCACCAGCAGTTGCAGGAGCTGTTCCACCGCGTCCGGTTTGGCGCCGACGGCCTCACCGAGCTTCGCCGCGGTCGCGCCCGGGTGCTCGCGCAGCTCGTCGATGATGCCCAGTTCGAAGCAGGACAACAGGTTCATGAACCGCGTCGGCCCCACCATGTACTCGCGGAACCGTGCCAGCGTGGCTTCCGGTGTCAGCACAGCCAATCCCTTTCGACTCAGGCGGTCTTCGTCGCGCACAGCACGGCCTGCAGCGGCAGCGAGTCCGCCGGGATGGCGGCCGGGTCCTCCACGGTCACCTTCGTCATCTCGAAACCGCTTTCCTCCAGGCACGCCTGCCAGGTCGACAGCTTCTGCGGGCCGCCCTGGCCCATCGCGCAGCCGAGGAAGAACGCGGGGTAGAAGTCGACCGAGCGGGAGTCGAACTCCCGGACGTCGTCCTGGAACACCGGGACCAGCACGTTGACCTGGCCGCCGACGTTCAGTGCCTTGTGGACGTTCGCGAGGATCTTGACGACCTCGCTCTTGTCGAACAACGTCAGGAAGTGCTTGACCAGCACGACGTCGAAGCCCTCGGGGACCTTGTCGAAGACGTCGCCGCCGATGAACGAGCACTGCTCCGCCAGTCCGTGCTCGCGGAAGTTGCGCAGGCACTCCTCTTCCTTCTCCGGCAGGTCGAACGTGGTCACCCGCAGGCCGGGCGACTCCTTGAGCCGGTAGGCCAGAATCGCCCCGAGGCCGGTGTTCCCGGCGAGGTCGAGCACGCGGGACCCGGCGGGGATGTCGACGTTCTCGAAGAACCACGGGTCCACCCGCGCGGTGCCGGCGTCCATGCACCGGCCCCACGACTCCCGCAGGTCCCGGTGCTCGGCCACGGCCTCGAAGAGCGTGCCGTCGAACCCGTACAGCTCCTTGAGGCCGACGACCGTGCCGGCCCGCACGCTCTCGGTGAGGTAGAAGATCTGCCGCAGGATGCAGACCTTGACCAGGTCCATCATGGCCAGCACGCGTTCGAGGTCGGCGCTCTCGACGGCGGCCAGCGCGTCGAGGGAGTAGCCGCCGGAGCCCGGGTCGTAGGCGAGGAACTCCTCCTTCACCAGCAACTGCAGGAGCTGCTCGACCGCGTCGGACTTCGCGCCGACGGCCTCGCCGAGCTTCGCCGCGGTCAGTCCCGGGTTCTTCCGCAGCTCGTCGATGATCCCCAGTTCGAAGCAGGACATCAGGTTCATGAACCGCGTCGGGCCCACCATGTACTCGCGGAACCGTGCCAGCGTGGCTTCAGGCGTCATTACGGCTAATCCCTTCCAGTCGCCACTGCGTGCACCGAGCATCGATCACCGGCCTTGGCCGGGACTGTCCGGCGGGTTGGCGCCGGCTTGCCGGAGCGGCGGCAGTTCGCCGGCAAGCGGATCACAAGCGGGATGGGTGACGGTACTGGACGTACCGAGGTCAACTCCGAAGAAGTGGATGCCGGACATGCCAACGCTCTGCAAGCCGGCGGTAAGCGTGCCGGAACACGTCGTCACGATGGAACAGACCCTCGAATTCGCCGAGCGGATCCACGCGGGCAAGCCGCAGCTTTCGCTGGCGCTGCGGCTGATCCGCAACACGGGGGTGCGCAAGCGCCACATCGTGCAGCCGCTGGAGGACACGCTCCGCCATCCGGGGTTCGAGGAACGCAACCGCATCTACGAGGTGGAGTCGAAGAAGCGCTGTCCCGAGGTCATCGAAGAGGCGCTCGCCAACGCGGACCTGCGGGCCAGGGACATCGACGCGATCATCTACGTGTCGTGCACCGGGTTCCTGATGCCGTCGCCGACCGCGTACCTGATCAACACGATGGGGTTCCGCTACGACACGCGGCAGATCCCCATCGCGCAGCTCGGCTGCGCGGCCGGGGGAGCGGCGATCAACCGGGCCCACGACTTCTGCCTCGCCCACCCCGGCAGCAACGTGCTGATCGTCTCCTGCGAGCTGTGTTCCCTGTGCTACCAACCGGAAGACGACGGTGTCGGCCAGCTGCTGTCCGACGGGCTGTTCGGTGACGCCGTCGCGGCCACGGTCGTGCGGGGCACCGGCGGCACGGGGATCAGGCTGGAACGCAACGCCTCCTACCTCATCCCGGACACCGAGGACTGGATCTCCTACGTCGTGCGCGCCACCGGGTTCCACTTCCGGCTCGACCGCCGCGTGCCCGGCACCATGGAGCCGCTGGCCCCGGTGCTGCGGCAGCTCGGCGAGGACCACGGCTGGGACATCGGCGACCTCGGCTTCTACATCATCCACGCCGGCGGGCCGCGGATCCTCGACGACCTGAGCAAGTACCTGAACGTCGACCCCGGGGTGTTCCACCACAGCCGCAACACCCTCACCGAGTACGGCAACATCGCCAGCGCGGTCGTCCTCGAAGCGCTGCGGGGCCTGTTCGACGCCGGCACGGCGGACCAGGGCGCGACCGGCGTGATCGCCGGGTTCGGCCCCGGCATCACCGCCGAGATGGCGCTGGGCACCTGGACGGCAGGCGCGCCGGACCGGGAGAGGCGGATCGCATGACCGGGCTCATCCTCCCGCCGGGCCAGGGGAAGAAGATCGTCACGAAGGCGCAGGAGGTGACCTTCAAGGCCACCGCGGCGGACGGCTCGTCCGTGTCGGTCTTCGAGGTGATCGTCCCGCCCGGCTTCGACGTCGGCGCGCACGTGCACGACCACTCCCAGGAGTTCTTCTACGTGCTGGAGGGCACGCTGGACCTCCTCGCGTTCGAGCCCACCGAACGGACCGGGGACAGCTGGCACGACTGGGAGTCCCCCGACGGGGACCGGCTGGTGCGCGCGGAAAAGGGCAGCTCCATGTTCGTCCCGCCCCGGACCCCGCACGCGTTCCGCAACTCCACGACCGAACCGGTGCGCATGCTGTTCCTGAACTACCCCTCACCCGACCACGAGCGCTACTTCGAGGAGATCGCGGAGATCTTCTCGGCTCCGTCGGTGGATCCCGGTGCCGTGGCGCGGATGCGGGAGCGCTACGACATCGAGCCGATCACCCCGCTGCGCTACGAGCCACCGCTGGGAGCGTGAGATGGACCCGATTCCCCTGGTGCACGCGAGTCTGGGCGAGCGGGAGCTGGCCGCGGTCGCGGAGGTGTTCGCCTCGGGCTGGCCCGCGGGGCAGGGACCGAAGGGCAAGGCGCTGGAGGACCAGCTGGCGCGGCGCTACGGCGCCGGCGGCGCGGTCGCGGTCAGCAACTGCGGGGCCGCGCTGCACCTGGCGCTGCTCGCGCTCGGCGTCCGCCCGGGTGACGAGGTGATCGTCGCCGACTACACGTTCCCCGCGCCCGCCCACGCGGTGCGCTACCTCGACGCGGTGCCCGTCTTCGCGGACGTGCGGCCCGGCACCGGCACCGTGGACCCGGAGTCGGTGGCGGACCTCCTCGGCCCGCGGACGGTGGGCGTGATCGCGGTGGACACCGTCGGCCTGCCCGCGGACTACGCCCAGCTGCGGCCGATCGTGGACCGCCACGGCCTGTTCCTCGTCGAGGACGCCGCCTGCGCCGTCGGGGCGACCTACCAGGGCCGCGAGGCGGGCGCCCTCGCCGAGGTGGCGTGCCTGTCCTTCCACGGGCGCAAGGGCGCGACGAGCGGCGAGGGCGGGGCGCTGCTGTCCACCGACCCGGCGATCGCGGCGGACGCCCGGCTGCGGTCGTCCTTCGGTATCGGCAGCATCTTCGACTCCTCGAAGGTCGTCGGGCTGCCGATCCCGGAGTTCACCGAGATCGGCTACAACTTCAAGCTGTCCGACATCGCCGCGGCGATCCTGACCGTGCAGGTGGACCGGATCGACGAACTGCTCGCGCGCCGCAACGCCGTCGCCGCGCGGTACGCCGAGCTGCTCGCCGACGAGGAACTGCTCACGCTGCCCGAGGTGCCGGACGACCGCACGCACGCCTGGCAGACCTACGCGGTGACCCTGGACGCGAGCGTGGACCGGGCTGCGGTCGCCGCCGACCTGCGCGGCCAGGGCATCGGCTGCGGGCACGGCACCTGGGCGAGCCACCTGCAGCCCGTGTTCGAGGCGAAGCAGGAGTGCCCGGTGTCGGCGGACCTGTTCCGTCGCCACCTCGCCATCCCCATGCACGCCGAGCTCCGCCCGGACCAGGTCGAGCGGGTGGCGGAGCGCCTGCGTGCCGCGGTCCGCGCCCACGTCCGTCCACAGAGGACCTAGGAGGCAGCAGTATGACCAACCCGCAGCCGGACCGGATTCTGCGGCTGATCAACGGTTACTGGACCACCGGCATCCTCGGCGCGGCGGCGAGCCACTCGCTGTTCACCCACCTCGAAGCGGGCGCGGACACCGCCGGCGAGCTGGCCGCGCGGGCCGGGATCTCCGAGCGGGGCGCGCAGACCCTGCTCGACGGGCTCGTGAGCGTGGGCCTGGTCGAGGTGCGCGACGGCCGCTACCGCAACACCGCCGAAGCCTCGGCCTTCCTGGTCGAGGGCAGGCCCGCGGGGCTGAGCAGTTTCGCCGAGCTCAAGCTGTCGCAGATGGGCACGCTGGCGGACCTGCCCGAGGTGGTCCGCCACGGCGGCCCGCTGACGGAGGCGACGGTGGAGGTCGCCGACAACCCGCACTGGGCGAAGGTGGTCCAGGCCATCGCCGCGCAGTCGGTGCCGGTGGCGGTGCTCGTCGCGGACCTGCTGCGCCTGGACGAGGCCGGGGAGATCTCGATCCTCGACGTGGGCGGTGGTTCGGGCGTCTACTCGGCGACCTGGCTCGAACGCAACCCGCACGCGCGCGCCACCCAGCTCGACTGGGGGCCGATCAACGCGATCGCCCGCCGGCTGGTGGCGGAGAAGGGCCTGGCCGACCGGTTCACGTGCGTCGACGGCGACTTCCACACCACCGGCTTCGGCACCGCCGCCCACGACATCGCGGTGTACTCCCACATCGCCCACCAGGAGGGGCCGGAGGACAACGTCGCGATCTTCACCCGCCTGCGGGACGCCCTCAAGCCCGGCGGCACGCTGGTCGTCAACGACTACGTCGTGGACGACGACCGGAGCGGGCCGCCGTTCCCGCTGCTGTTCGCCTCGGAAATGCTGCTGAAGAGCAAGCAGGGCCGGACGTGGCGGCAGGCCGACTACCAGTCCTGGCTCGCCAAGGCCGGTTTCGAGGACATCTCGTTCCACTCCACTCCCTCTCCCGCCACCGTGGTTCTCGCCCGGTAGCCGTCTCACCGAGGAGCGCCCCATGAAGTACGCCGTCGCACTGCCGCAGTCCGCCCGCGTCGGGAGCACCGCCGCGATCCACGACGCCGCACAGGCCGCCGAAGAGCTCGGCTTCTGGGCGGTGTCCATGCACGACCACATCGTCTTCGACGGCGGCTGGCTCCTGTGCGGCGCCGAAGAGGACGACGGCCAGTCCGACCGCAGGACCGTCTTCGAGCACCTCACCACCTTCGCCTACGTCGCGGGGATCACCTCCCGCATCCGGCTGCTGTCCAGCGTCCTGCTGCTGCCGGTGCGCGCGACGATCGTGACCGCGAAGCAGATCGCCACGCTCGACCAGCTCTCCGGCGGGCGCGTGGTCCTCGGCGTCGGCGTGGGGCTCAGCGGCACCGACCGCGACCCGCGGCACGTGGCACTCCTGTCGCGGAACGCGAGCGTCGAGCTGGCCGCGCTGAAGGTGCCGATCACCCGCCGCGGGCAGCTGGCCGACGAGCAGCTCGCCGCGTTCCAGCAGATCTGGACCCAGGACGTCGCGTCGTACCACGGAAAGCACGTCAACTTCGACGATGTCCAGATCTTCCCGAAGCCCGCGCAGCCCGGCGGCCCGCCGATCTACATCGGTGGCGCCAGCCCGGCCGCGCTGCGCCGCGTCGCCGAAGGCGGGTACACGTGGCTGCCCGGCCACTGCACCCCGGAGGAGATCGCGGGCGGCCTCGACGCGCTCGCGCAGCTCAACGGCAACCACGGCCAGGAGTGCGCGCTCGACCTGTTCTTCAGCATGACCACGACGAAGGCGCGCCCGACCGCGCTGGAGAAGTCCTTCGGCGACCAGCTGCCGCTGCGCAACCTCGTCGGCACCCCGGACTACGTGACCGAGCGGATCCGCCTGTACCGCGACGCCGGGGCGACCACCCTGGAGCTGAAACCGGTGTACCGCAACGTCGACGAGTACATCCAGCTCCTCGAAACCTTCATGAAGGAAGTCGCCCCGGCGGTGTAGGACCTAGGTTTACCCGGCCGCGCGGCCGGCCTTCAGTGCGGCCGCGACGTCGACGGCGTGGCGGGCCTGGTAGCGCGCCGCGGCCAGGGTGTTTTCGCCGGGCTTGCCCTCGCCCGCCACGTGGGAGGTGCCGTACGGGGTGCCGGTCTTGAACTGGACCGGATCGGTGTAGCCGGGCGGCACGATGATGCCGCCCCAGTGGTAGAAGGTGTTGGCCAGCGCCAGGATGGT
This sequence comes from Amycolatopsis bartoniae, assembly GCF_014191255.1. Lineage (GTDB taxonomy): Bacteria > Actinomycetota > Actinomycetes > Mycobacteriales > Pseudonocardiaceae > Amycolatopsis_E > Amycolatopsis_E bartoniae. The sequence goes on along the minus strand of NZ_JACHWH010000007.1, from coordinate 132,082 downwards.
CGACTCCTGCCCGCCGTGGGTGGTGTTGCTGGCGGTGAACGCGGAGTACACCTTGCCGGCGAGCTTTCCCGCGAACCACAGCGGACCGCTGGTGTCGATGAACGCCCGCAGCTGGCTCGCCGGGTTGCCGAACCGGGTCGGGGTGCCGAACAGCACCACGTCCGCCCATTCGAGGTCGTCGTGGGTCGCCTGGACGACGTCGGCGGTGGCCCGGACGTGCTCGCCCCAGGCCGCGTTGGCCTCGATCGCCTCCGGCGGCGCCGTCTCGGCCACCTTGCGCAGGCGCACGTGCGCGCCCGCCTTCTCCGCGCCCTCGGCGGCGGCCTGCGCCAGCGCGTGCACGGTGCCGGTGGCGCTGTAGTAGATGATCGCGGCGTTGACGGGTTCCATGGGAACGAGGTCCTTCCTTCCGGTGCGCTTCGGCTCCTACGACGGAGCGGTCCCGCAGAATGTGAGGCGCCGGCCTCACAGTGCGGCGCGCTGTCTCGTCGGAGAGCTGTGAACCGAGCCGGCGGAAGGAGCCGATGACCATGAGCACGCTGTCCGGGCCGGGGGACGACCCGGGGCTGAGCGCCGTCATGGGCGAACGGCGGCAGCTGATCAACCTCGCGTACCGCCTCCTCGGCTCGCTGGCCGAGGCCGAGGACGCCGTGCAGGAGACCTACACCCGCTGGTACGCCCTGTCGCCGCAGCAGCGGAACGCCGTCGAAAACCCGGGCGCCTGGCTGACGAAGGTCGCCGGCCGCGTCTGCCTCGACCTGCTGCGCTCGGCACGGGCCCGGCGGGAGAGGTACGTCGGCGAGTGGATCCCGGAGCCCGTGCCCGATCCCGCGGAGTGGAGCACGCTGCGGCCGGGTGCCGACGCCGATCCCGCCGACCGGGTGACGCTCGACGAGTCGATCACGATGGCGTTCCTCGTGGTGCTCGACTCGATGACCCCGGCCGAGCGCGTCGCGTTCGTCCTGCACGACGTCTTCCGCTACTCCTTCGCCGAGGTGGCCGAGATCGTCGGCCGCAGCCCGGCGGCCTGCCGCCAGCTGGCCTCCTCCGCCCGCCGCCGCCTCGCCGGGTCGCGGACGCCCGCCGCTCCCGCGGCCCAGCGCGCCGGGATCGTCCGGGACTTCCGGCAGGCATGGGAGGCCAAGGACATCGACGCCCTCATCGGCCTGCTCGACCCGGCCGTGACGACGGTGACCGACGGCGGCGGGCTCGTCAGCGCCATCGGCACCGTCGACGGCGGCGAGCGGGTCGCGCGGGCGTTCGTCGACATCGCGAACCGGGTGCCCGGCCTGACGTTCCTGGAGCGCACCGTCAACGGCCAGCCCGGCCTGGTGGCGCAGCAGGACGGCGTGGTCGCGTCGGTGCTGGCGTTCGACGTGGCGGACGGGCGGATCACGAACATCTGGGTGGTGCGCAACCCCGAGAAGCTCGGCCCCTGGACGGCAGCCGCCGCCCGCTGAAGAACACCCGCCGGGCGAAGCGTTTCCGTCAGGCCCGGGCCAGCTGGGACTGCGCCGCCAGTGCCGGGGCCAGGCCGTCGCGCAGGGCCTGCGCCACCGCGACCACCCGCCGGGCCTGCACGGCCGCCGCCGCGCGGGCGGTGTCGTCGACCGGGTGCTGGCCCTGCGGGTTGACGTGGCTGGTGCCGTAGGGGTTGCCGTCGGCGAACTTGACGGGGTCGGTGTACCCGGGCGCGACCACGATGCCGCCGATGTGGTGGATCGTGTTGTACAGCGCCAGCAGCGTGGACTCCTGGCCGCCGTGCAGGGTGCCGCTGGCGGTGAACCCGCTGTACGCCTTGTCCTGCAACAGCCCTTGCTGCCACAGCCCGCCCAGGGTGTCGACGAACTGCTTGAGCTGCGCGGCGACGTTGCCGAACCGGGTGGGGGAGCCGAAGAGCACCCCGTCGGCCCACACCACGTCGTCCGGGCTCGCCTCGGGCACGTCCCGGGTGGCGTCGAGGTTGGCGCGCCACGCGGGGTTGGAGTCGATGGCGGCGTCGGGAGCGAGTTCGGCGACCCGGCGCAACCGCACCCGCGCGCCCGCCTTCTCCGCCTCGCCGGCCAGTGTCCTGGCGAGCTCGGCGACGGTCCCGGTCGAGGAGTAGTAGACGACAGCGAGTTTCACCGGATCGGTCACTGGGAGGCTCCTTCCTCGTCTGCCGCCACCGTCGCCCATCCCGCTTGCCCCCGGCTTGCCGCCGGACTGGTGCCGGTGTGCCAAGCCCGCGCCAATCCCGCGGACAGCCCAGGGCAAGACCGGTGCCCGATCCTCGGTGCAGGAGTCCGCCACGTGGCGATCGGACATCGGAAAAAGGAGCTGGTCCGGATGAAGAGCTTCGCGATCTCCCGCTCCCAGCGGAAGCGCGGTCTCTACCTCGGTGTCCTGCCGGAGCTGGCCGCGGCGAAGAACGCCGCGACCCCGCTCACCCTCGACCACGACCTCGACGTCCTCCCGGAGGCGGGACGGCGCCTGACGGTGGCGGAACTGGCGGAGCACGTGGCGGACCTGGCGGCGCGGCTGCGGGCGGCCGGAATCCGGCCGGGGGAGCGCGTCGCGATCCACAAGGCCGCCAACTTCGACGTCTGGATGCTCGCCACCGCGACGGCACGCGTCGGGGCGGTGCCCGCGATGCTGTCGCCCGCACTGGACGGCGCGACCGTGGGCGCCCTGCTCGGCAGGCTCGACCGGCCGCACCTGATCACCGACGCGCCGAAGCTCGCCGCGCTGGCCGACGTGCCGCTGACGGAGCTCACGAACAGCGTGATCACCGTGAGCGGCACGAGGCCGGGCGCGGTGGCGCTCGCCGATCTCACCGGCTCCCCCCGGGTCGAGCCGGTGTTCCAGGGGCTGGACGAGCCCGCCCTGATCACGCACACGTCCGGCACCACCGGGCTGCCCAAGCTCGTGGTGCACACGCCGAGGACCCAGCGCACCCGGCTGCGGCCGCAACTGGTGCTGCTGTCGCTGATGCGGAAGCGGGAGAAGGTCGCGATCGTCATCCCCTTCGTGCACTCCCGCCTGTACGCGGCGATGGCGCTGTGCCTGGAGAAGCAGCTGCCCGTGCTCGCCATGAACCACGCGGCCGCGCCCGACGAGATCGCGACGGTGTTCACCGAGGAACAGCCCGGGTTCATCGAGGCGCTGCCCAACTCGTTCATGGCATGGGAGGGGCTCACCGAAGACCCGCGCAAGCCGTTCTCGTCGGTGAAGTACTTCAGCAGCACGTTCGACGCCATCCACCCCGGCACGATGAGCAGGCTGCTCCGCTCCTCGGCGCGGCGGGCCCCGCTGTTCTTCCAGATCTACGGGCAGAGCGAGGTCGGCCCCGCGGTCGGCAGGCCCTACTTCCGCGGCTCCGCGCACCGCACGGACGGGCGCTGCGTCGGATGGGCGCTGCCCGGCAGCGCGCGGGTCCGCCTGGTGAGCCGCAACGGCAAACGACCGTCCAAACGCAACCCCGGTTTCATCGAGGTCAGCTGGGACGGCCTGGCGAAGACCTACTTCGGCGAGCAGGAACGCTACGACGCCAACCGGAACGGCAAGTGGTGGCGCACCGGCGACGTCGGGTACCGCACCGTGCGCGGCTGCCTGCACATGCTCGACCGCGAGGCGGACGTGATCCCCGGCGTGCACAGCAACCTGGAGATCGAGGACGCGCTACTGGGCAGGCTGACCGAGCTGAGCGAGGTCGTCGTCGTGCCGGGGCCCGGCGCGGAGCCGGTCCCGGTGGTCTGCACCCGCGGCGACCGGCCGCTGGACCGGGACCGCTGGCGCGCGGCCGTCGCCGGGCTCCCGCGCCTGGCCGACCCGGTCCAGCTCCCGCTCAGCGAGCTGCCCCGCACCGCCACGCTGAAGGTGCGGCGGATCGAGCTGTCCCGCAAGCTCCGCGAGAAGGACGCGGAACCGGCGTGACCGATGGGTTTCCTCGCGGCACTGGACGCCGGGGTCGGCCCGATGGCGGCGATGGAGGACGCGAACCTCCCCGGGAACGTCGGCAAGCCGCACGAGGTGGCGTCGTCGTTCTGCCACGGCCGGGAGAACCTGCTGCCGGACGTCTTCTCCGCGGTCCGGTCCACCGTGGACGACGTGCTGGGGAACGCACCGGTGTTCCGGCGCTACCTGGACCGCCGCGCCGAGCCGGCACGGCCGGGCGGCGCGGAAAAACCCACGCCGCCCGGCCGTGCCCTAAGTGCCGCCGGAGCGGGGCCCGGCCGGAATCAGCCGTTCGCCGAGTGCCGGGTCCTGGTTGAGGATGTCGCGTTCGAGCTGTTGCAGCGCGGGGCGGGGATCGATGCCCAGCTCCTCCCCGAGCCGCGTCCTGATCTCCCGCAGCACCGCCAGCGCCTCGGCCTGCCGCCCGGTGCGGTACAACGCCAGGCTCAGCAGCTCGTAGCCGTGCTCGCGCAGCGGGTGGGCGTGGACGAAGGCCTTCAGCTCCGCCACCGCGACTTCGTAGGCGCCCACGGCGACCAGCGCCGCACAGCGGCCTTCGACCACCGACAGCCGCAGCTCCTCCAGCCGCGCCACTTCCGGTGCCACGCAGGGGGAATTGGCCATCTCCGCGTACGCCGGTCCCCGCCACAGCGCCAGTCCCGCCTCGAACTCGGCCAGCGCCCGGTGCGGATCACCCCGGTCCCACGCCTGCCAGCCCGCCTTGGCGCGGTCGCCGAACCAGCGGACGTCGACGTCGGCGACGCGGCTGTCGAGCAGGTACCCGGGCGGGTGCGTGCGCAACACGGTGGCCGGCGTTCGCGGGGCCCGGTGCGGTTCCAGCACCCGCCGCAGGTTCGCCACGTGCGCCTGCAACGAGGTCACCGCCGACGGCGGCGGCGGTCCGGTCCACAACGCTTCCCGCATCAGGTCGACCGCCACCGGCTGGCCCAGCTGACTCACGAGCAACGCGAGCAGTGCCCGCTGTTTGGGCGCGCCCAGATCCACCAGGCGGTCGCCGACCACCGCCTCCAGCGGGCCCAGCGCCCGGAACTCCACCTTGACCTCGGAACCCCCGCGGGGAGCCGGCGGTTGCACCGTGGTCCAGCGGATAGCGCCCGGTGGATTGCGAAATGAGGCTACGGCTTCTTCGCCAGTCATTTTTTCCGTTTCCTGTTGTGAAATTCCCGGGCACCCGCGAGTGCGGATTCTGCACACGTTCGCCGGTGGCCGGTGCGCGGACAACAAGTCGGGGTCGAGACGAGCCGGGGATGGGACCCGGTCACTCTTCGTGTCACATTCGGGCTGTGCACGGACATTGGCCAACCCCCAAGTGTTGCAACGATTGCCCTGGGACGAGAGGTTTTGGGGTGCGGTGGGTTATTACCCACCTGGCGTTGGGATCGTACGAGTCCGGGTCGGCGGGTCGCAACCGGTGCCAACGGGCGGGCTCACATGAGCGCCGAATCTTCCCAAATCCCTCCGGTAGAGTTCTGCCCGCATCCGGTTTCCGTTAATTTTGATCTTGGTTGGGAAGTACCGGAATTGCACTTCCGGGCAATGCCGCAGGGGTGTTCAGGCAATTCCATCCTCTTTGAGAAAGCGCTTACCGGATACGCCATCAGCTCGGCGCCAAGCCGATGACAAGTGCGATGGGCGACGGTGGGAGGCGTCCACCCGACGCGACCCTGGAGGTGCGCCGTGACACACGTCGGCATCATCGGAGCGGGCATCGGAGGGCTGTACCTGGCGCTGTACCTCCAGCAGCAGGGCGTCTCCGTCACTCTCCACGCGGACCGCACACCCGACGAGCTCCGGCAGAGCCGGCTGCCGAACACCGCCACGTACTGGTCGGCGATGCGGCAGCGGGAACGGCAGCTCGGTGTCAACCACTGGGACGAGCAGGCGGCGGACTGGAGCGTCCGGCACCTCCACCTCCGCATCGGGCCGGAACCCGAACCGTTGCGCTTCCACGTCGAGCTCGACGAGGCCGGCCTCACGGTCGACCACCGCCTCTACGCGTCGAGGCTGCTGGAGGACTTCGCCGACCGTGGCGGCGAAGTCGTCTACGGGCCGGTGCGGCCGGAGTCGCTGGAGCCCCTGTCGGAGGAGTACGACCTCGTGGTGGTCTCGGCCGGGCGGGGCGGCCTGACCGACCTGTTCCCGCGGCGCGAGGGGGCGGCGAACTTCACTCAGCCGCAACGGTTCCTGTGCAGCGGGATCTACCGGGGGATCGAGCTCCCGCCGCCGGTCGGCACCTACCTGAGCTTCGTGCCCGGCGGGGAGCTGTTCCACGTCCCCGTCATCACGTTCGACGGCAATCGGAGCGTGCTCTTCTTCGAGATCGTGCCCGGCGGGGAGCTCGACGCGCTGCTGAACGTGCGCTACGAGGAAGATCCGCGGAAGTTCGACCGCACCGTGTTGCAGCTTCTGGAAAAGGCCTTCCCGGAGACCCGGGCGCTCGTCGACGACGCGTCGTTCGGCGTGAACCGGCCCCAGGACATCCTGCAGGGCGCGATCACGCCGACCGCACGCCGCGGTTACGCCCAGCTGCCCAACGGAAAGTGGGTCATGGCACTCGGCGACGTGCACGTGGTCAACGACCCCCTGCTGGCGCAGGGCGCGAACGCGGCGTCGGCGTGTGCCTTCCTGCTGGGCGAGGCGATCGTCGCCGACGATCTCGCGTTCGACGAGATGTGGTGCCGCCGCACCGAGGCCGCCCTGTGGGCCTACGCGCAGAACCCGTTCGACTGGACCAACTATATGCTGCGCGACCCGCTGCCGGCCAACGTCGCCCGGCTGATGGCCGCAGCGACCCAGGACCAGCGGGTGGCCGACGAGTTCGGCAACAACTTCGCCACCCCCGAACGCAACTGGAACATCCTCGCCAGCCCCGAGCGGACCGACGCCTACCTGAGCCGGCTGGCGGACGAGGACCGGGCGCGCTGATGGCCCCGGGATCGCCGCCGGTGGTCCGGACAGCCGACCCGGCGCGGGTGCGCTCGGCGTTCCGCCAGCACCCGGAGGGCGTCACGATCATCACGACGCTGGACGAGTTCGGCCACCAGTGGGGCATGACGGCGACGGCGGTCACCGCGGTCTCGCTCGAACCACCGCTCCTGCTGGTGTGCGTCGCGAACCGCTCCGGGCTGATCGGGCCGATGACCGCCGGGGCCGGGTTCGTGGTGCACTTCCTCGCCGGCGGCCAAGCGGAGCTGGCGCACCGGTTCGCCACTCCGCTGGAGGACAAGTTCGCCGGCACCAGCTACCGGTTCGCCCCCAGCGGCTGCGCCCGGCTGAACGGGGTGCTGGCGTCACTGGACTGCGTCGCCCACGACGTGCACCCCGGTGGGGACCACACGATCGTCGTCGGCCGGATCCTCGAGGTAGCACTGGAAGACTCCGCCGGCGACGCACTCGTGTTCTTCGGCGGTGCCATGTCAACTCTGCGAGGAGGTCGATGACCTTGTTGTTCACGTCGGAGTCCGTGACCGAGGGGCATCCGGACAAGATCTGCGATGCGATCAGTGACTCGGTGCTGGACGCGTTGTTGGAGAAGGATCCGCGGAGCCGGGTGGCGGTGGAGACGCTGATCACGACGGGTCAGGTGCATGTGGCGGGTGAGGTCACCACCGAGGCGTATGCGGATATTCCGACGATCGTGCGGGAGAAGATCCTCGACATCGGTTACGACTCTTCGGCGAAGGGGTTCGACGGCAACTCCTGTGGCGTGAACGTCGCGATCGGTGCCCAGTCGCCGGACATCGCGCAGGGTGTCCAGCAGGCACACGTGGCCGACGAGCTGGACCGTCAGGGCGCGGGGGATCAGGGTTTGATGTTCGGCTACGCCTGCTCGGACACCCCGGAGCTGATGCCACTGCCGATCGCGCTGGCGCACCGGCTCTCACAGCGGTTGACCCGGGTGCGCAAGGACGGGGTGTTGCCGTATTTGCGTCCGGATGGCAAGACGCAGGTGACGATCGAGTATGCCGGGGATCAGCCGGTGCGGCTGGACACGGTGGTGCTGTCGACCCAGCACGCGGAGGGCATTGACCTGGAGGCGATGCTGGGGGTGGATATCCGGGAGCAGGTGGTGTCGCCGGAGTTGGCGGGGCTGGAGCTGGACACCACGGACGTGCGGCTGCTGGTGAACCCGACGGGCCGGTTCGTGATCGGTGGCCCGATGGGGGACGCGGGGCTGACCGGGCGGAAGATCATCGTGGACACCTATGGCGGGATGGCTCGTCATGGTGGTGGTGCGTTCTCGGGCAAGGACCCGTCGAAGGTGGACCGCTCGGCGGCGTATGCGATGCGGTGGGTCGCGAAGAACGTGGTGGCGGCGGGGTTGGCCACGCGGGTGGAGGTGCAGGTGGCGTACGCGATCGGGAAGGCGGCGCCGGTGGGGTTGTTCGTGGAGACGTTCGGCACGGAGACGGTGGATCCGTCGAAGATCCAGTCGGCGATCACGCAGGTGTTCGATCTGCGTCCGGCGGCGATCATCCGGGATCTGGACCTGTTGCGCCCGATCTACGCGCAGACCGCCTCCTACGGGCATTTCGGCCGTCCGGAGCTGTCCCTGCCGTGGGAGAACACCGACCGCGCCGACGCGCTCGCCGGGAGCGTGTCGTGAAGATCGCGGTGAGCGGTTCGATCGCGCTGGATCACCTGATGGTCTTTCCCGGGCGGTTCACCGACCAGTTCCTGCCCGGGCGGATGGACAAGGTGTCGTTGTCCTTCCTGGTGGAGGAGCTCGCCGTGCGGCCCGGCGGGGTGGCCGCCAACATCGTCTACGGTCTCGGTTCGCTGGGGGTGCCGTCGGTGCTGATCGGGTCCGTGGGAGCGGATTTCGACGGGCACCGCGGCCGGCTGGAACAGCGCCTGGTGGACACCAAGTCCGTGCACGTCTCGAAAAGCAGGCAGACGGCGCGTTTTCTCTGCACCACCGACGCCGCCCAGAACCAGATCGCGTCGTTCTGCTCCGGGGCGATGGTCGAGATGCGGGACTTGCCACTCGGGCCCGTGGTGGACCGGACCGGTGGCCTCGACCTCGTCGTCGTCAGTCCCAGCGATCCCCGTGCCATGCTCGCGCACACCGTCGAATGCCGGGAACGGGGCATCCCGTTCGCGGCGGACCCGTCGCAGCAGCTGGCGAATGTCGGTGGTGACACGGCAAGGTCCCTTGTGGACGGTGCGACCTACCTGTTCACCAACGAGTACGAGCACGACCTGCTGCTGAACCGGACCGGATGGAGCCACGACGAGCTGCTGGCCAGGGTGGGCGGGTGGATCACGACGCTCGGGGCCGGGGGAGCGAAGGCCGAAACCTCGGGCCGTCCGCCCCTCACCGTGCCCGCGGTACCGGTGGACGAGGAAGTCGATCCGACGGGCGTGGGAGACGCCTTCCGCGCGGGATTCCTGTGGGGCCGGTACTGGCGGCTCGGGGTGGCACGGGCGATGCAGGCCGGCTGCGTGCTGGCGTCGATGGTGCTCGGCAGTCCGGGTGGCCAGGAGTACACAGTGGACAGAGCCGGTTTTTCCGCCTGTGCGGCGCGGGTCTACGGTGGGGAAGCCGCCGGGGAAATCGAGTCGAAGCTGCGCGTGTGAGCCGTTCTCCGGCAAAGAGCTCCCCCACTACCAGAACGGGAATCATGACGATCACTGTGGGAATCAACGGTTTCGGCCGTATCGGCCGCAGCTACTTCCGCGCCCTGCTCAAGTCCGGCGCCGACATCCGGGTGGCCGCGGTGAACGACCTGGCCGATCCGCAGACCCTGGCGAACCTGCTGAAGTACGACAGCGTGTACGGGCCGCTGGCGCAGGAGGTCGCGGTGGACGGCTCGTCGATCAGGGTCGGGAGCACCGAGTTCGAGGTGCTCAGCGAGCGCGACCCGGCGCAGCTGCCCTGGCGCCGCCTCGGCGTCGACGTCGTCATCGAGTCCACCGGCGTGTTCAACGACGCTGCCAAGGCGCGGGCGCACATCGACGCCGGAGCCTCGAAGGTGGTCGTCTCCGCCGCGGCGAAGAACGCCGACCTCACGGTCGTCTTCGGCGTCAACGACGACCTGTACGACCCCGAGAAGCACACGATCGTCTCCAACGCCTCGTGCACCACCAACTGCCTGGCCCCCATGGCGCGGGTGCTGGACGACGCGCTCGGCATCGAGCACGGCACCATGACCACCATCCACGCCTACACGCAGGACCAGAACCTGCAGGACGGCCCGCACAAGGACCCGCGGCGTGCCCGCGCGGCCAACCTCAGCACCATCCCGACCACCACCAACGCCGCCAGCGCGATCGGTCTCGTGCTCCCGAGCCTGCGGGGCAAGCTCGACGGGTACTCGGTGCGCGTGCCCGTCCCCGTCGGCTCGCTGACCGACCTGACCGTGCGGGTGGGCCACGAGACGACGGTGGAGGAGGTCAACTCGCTGTTCCGCAAGGCGGCGGACGGCGAGCTCTCGCGGATCCTGCGCTACACCGCGGATCCCGTCGTCTCGGCGGACATCGTCGGTGACCCGGCGTCGTGTGTCTTCGACTCCCTGCTCACCCAGGTCATCGAGGGACGCCACGTGCACATCTTCGGCTGGTACGACAACGAGTGGGGCTTCTCCAACCGGCTCGTCGACACCACCCGGCTGGTCGCGGGCGTGACTGCCTGACGGGCTCGCCCGTCACCACGTGACGGGCAGTTCGTGCACGCCGTAGACGACCATTTCGTCCTTGTAGCGCAACTGGTCCGCGGGCACGGCGAGGGCGAGGGCCGGCACGCGCCGCAGGAGCGTGCCGTAGACGACCTGCAGTTCGACTCTGGCGAGCGCCTGGCCGAGGCACTGGTGCGGGCCGGAGCCGAAGGCCAGGTGGTGCCGGGGTGCGCGGCGCAGGTCGAGCACGTCCGGCTGGGAGTACACGGATTCGTCGCGATCGGCAATGTCGGTCGCGGCGATCATCCCCTCGCCCTCGCGGATTCGCCGCCCGCCCACCACGAGGTCCGCGGTGGCGGTCCGGCGCCGTCCGATGTGGACGATCGAGAGGTAGCGCAGCAGCTCCTCGACGGCGCCGGGGAGCAGCCCGGGGTCCTCGCGCAGCCGGGCCAGCTGCGCGGGGTGTTCGAGCAGGGCGACGACGCCCAGCGCGATCATGTTCGCGGTGGTCTCGTAGCCGGCGATCAGCAGCAGCTGCCCCATTTCCGCGATCTCCCGCCGGGTCATCCTTCCCGGGGCGAGCCATTCCGCGGCGAGCCTGCCGAGCAGGTCGTCCCCCGGCCCCGCGGTTTTCCGTGCCACCAGGTCGTCCAGGTAGGCCATCAACTCCCGGGCGGCGGCGACGGACTCCGCGGGGGTGACGGCGGGGGAGACCATCGAGCGGCCGGTGCGGTGGAAGAACGCGCGGTCGGCGTAGGGCACGCCGAGGAGTTCGCAGATCACCAGCGAGGACACCGGCAGCGCGAAGGACTCGACGAGATCGGCGGGCCGGGGACCGGCGAGCAGGTGATCGGTCAGCTCGTCGGCGATCCGCTGGATCCCGGGCCGCAGCGTCTCGGCCTGCCGGGCGGTGAAGTGCGGGACGAGGGGGCGGCGGCCCGCGCTGTGCTCGGCCCCGTCACGCCGCATGAACGTCTTCAGCTCGCCACGGGAGGCGGCCATGCTCGGCGTGGGAAAGGGGTAGCCGGGCCGGTCCGTGTCGGCGCTCACCCGCGGGTCACGCAGCATCTCGCGCACGTCGTCGTACCGGGTGACCAGCCACGGCGTGCTGCCGTCCCACAGCCGGACCCGCGACACCGGCTCGGCCGCCTGCAGGCGCGCCAGCTCAGGCGGCGGGTCGAACGGGCAGCGGCGGCGCATCGGGTAGCGGGGTTGCTCCGTCATGGGTCCTCCCGGAAAGGTGGAGCGAGCGCAGCTAGCTTGTGTTTCCTAAGCGGCGGAGCCGCTTGCCGTGGGCCGTCACCTGGCACCGCCGCGGGTTCTGAGGTGGTTCCTCGCGAGGACAGCGCCTCCGTGGTGACCTGGCGGTCATGAGGAGGCGATCCCGGAGCGAGGGGCCGCCTGAGTGAACCAGCCACGCGAAGCGTGCCCGTTGAGGGTGGCGGTGGGCTGGCGGGAGGGGCCGCTACCCGCACCGGCCCGCAAGCCACGTCTGAAACAGTCCCTGACCCTCAACCGACCGTGGGAAGGAACTGTGGGGCGTGGCGGACCGGATCGGCGTGTTCGAAGGCGGCGGCCAGGGACAGCACCCGGGCGTCGGACCAGCGGCCGGCGAAGAACGAGATTCCCAGCGGCAGCTCGCCCGCGTAACCGGCCGGGACGCTGGCGTCCGGGTAGCCCGCGACCGCCGCCGGGGTGGAGGAGCCCAGTTCGTAGCCGACGTCGCCCCGGCCGTAGGTGGTGACCCACGCCGGGCCGTTGGTGGGCGAGACGATCGCATCGAGGTGCTGTGCGGCGAGGGTGTCGTCGATGGATTGCCGCGCCAGCGTGGTCGCCGTCGCGCGGTTGCGCAGGTAGGTGGGGTCGGTGGTGGGCGGCGCGGTGAGGGCCTGCTCGAACAGTTCCTGCCCGAACCTGCTGAGCTCCACCGGGTCCCGCCGGTCGAAGGCGACGAGCCCGGCGATCGTCTGCGGCGCGGCCGGGCGGTGCGCGAGGTAGGCCGGGAGGTCGCGGGCGAACTCGCTGAGCAGCGCGGCGTTCTCCGCGGCGCCGATCTGGTCCTGGTACGGCAGGTCCACGTCGACCACCGTCGCGCCCCGCGCCCGCAGCACGTCCACCGAGTGCTGCACCGTCGCGTCGACGGCCGGGTCGATCCCGGCCTGGCGCCACACGCCGATCCGCGCCCCGCGGAGCGCGTCCGGGGCGAGCAGCCGCGCGTAGTCCGTGGGCTGGCCCTGCGGGTAGCTCAGGGTCGCGGCATCGGCCGGGTCTCGGCCCTGCAGCGCCGAGAGCAGGATGGCGGCGTCGACCGCGTGCCGCGCCATCGGCCCGGCCGTGTCCTGCTCGGCCGAGATGGGGACCACGCCCGTCCGGCTGACCAGGCCCAGCGACGGTTTCAGGCCCACCACCCCGTTCGCGCCGGCCGGGCACACGATCGAACCGTCGGTCTCGGTGCCCACGGCGACCTGCGCCAGCGACGCCGCGACGGCGACGCCCGAGCCGGACGACGAGCCGCACGGGTTCCGGTCCAGCACGTACGGGTTGGCGGTCTGCAGCCCGACGCCGGACCAGCCCGACGTGGAGTTGGTGGAGCGGTAGTTGGCCCACTCCGACAGGTTCGTCTTGCCGAGGACCACCGCGCCGGCCGCACGCAGCCGGGTCACCAGTGAGGCGTCCTGCGCCGGCGGCCGCGCCAGCAACGCCCGCGAGCCCGCGGTGGTTTCGAGGCCGCGGGTGTCGATGTTGTCCTTGAGCAGCACCGGAATCCCGTCGAGGGGGCCGCGCGTGCGGCCGAGCCGCCACCGCAGGTCGCTCGCCGCCGCCTGGGCCAGTGCCGTCGGATCGACCGAGAGCACGGCGTGCACCTTCGGGTCGACCGACCGGATGCGCGCGAGGTAGCGGCCGGTCAGGCGCACCGAGGTGAGCGAGCCGGAGCCCATCATCCGCTGCAGGCTGGGGATCGTGGCGGCGTCGAGGTCGAACGCGGTGTCCGGCGCGGCCGCGAGTGCCGGTGCCGGCACCGTCAGGGGAGCGAGGAGCAGGCACAGGGCGCACAAGAACTGGGCGAGGCGCATCGCCTCACTGAAGTCCTGTGCCGGGCCGTTCGTCAAGACCCGGCGCGGAAACCGACGAACGGACGTTGCCCCGGACGCGGCGCGAACCTAGTCTTTCCGGACTGGGCAAGGAAGCCGGACGCCGTGGAGGTAGCCATGGTGAGCGGAGAACTGACCCGTCGCGGCCTGCTGCGCGCGTCGCTGCTGGGCGGTGGTGTGCTCGCCCTCGCTGCCCGCGGTGGCGTGGCCGCGGCCGATCCGCGCCCGGCGCTGGACGCCGGAGCCGCACGGGTGCTGGCCACCACACGCCGCCCGTGGTTTCCCGCGAGGTGGTTCCGCGTCACGGACTTCGGGGCCGCCGGGGACGGGCGCACCGACTGCACGACGGCGTTCCGGCACGCGATCGAGGCGTGCCACCGGGCGGGTGGCGGGCATGTCCTCGTGCCGCCCGGGAACTACGCGACCGGCGCGATCCACCTGCTCAGCAACGTCGACCTGCACCTCGAACAGGGCAGCCGGATCCTGTTCAGCACCGACCCGGCCGCCTACCTGCCCGTGGTGTACACCCGCTGGCAGGGCATCGAGTTCATGAACTATTCGCCGCTGGTCTACGCCTTCGGGCAGCGCAACATCGCCATCACCGGCGCCGGGGAGCTGGACGGCCAGGCCGACGCGACGCACTGGTGGGACTGGAAGACGCCGAGCGACCAGGAGTTCGCCGTGCTGGAGGCGCAGGCGAACGCCGGAGTGCCCGTGCCGCAACGGGTTTTCGGTCCCGGCTTCCACTTCCGGCCGCTCTTCGTGCAGCCCTACCGGTGCGACACCGTGCTGATCGAAGGGGTCACGTTCCGCAACAGCCCCGCGTGGCACCTCAACCCCGTGCTGTGCCGGAACGTCGTCGTGGACGGGGTCACCGTCGCCTCCTCCGGGCCCAACACCGACGGGTGCGACCCCGAGTCGTGCGACGGCGTGGTCGTCACCGGCTGCTCGTTCGACACCGGCGACGACTGCATCGCGATCAAGGCGGGCCGCAACACCGACGGCAGGCGGGTGAACGTGCCCTGCCGCGACGTCCTGATCGAGCGCAGCAGCTTCGCCGACGGCCACGGCGGGGTCACCATCGGCAGCGAGATGACCGGTGGCGTGCGCGACGTCTACGCCCGCGACCTGACCATGAACAGCCCCAACCTGCGCAGCGGCCACCGCATCAAGACGAACTCGGTGCGTGGCGGGTACGTCGAGAACGTCCACTTGGGACGGATCACCGCCGGCACGATCGGCGGCCCCGTGCTGCTCGTCGACTACAGCTACGGGGAAGGCGACACCGGGGAGTACCCGCCCACGGTCACGGACATCAACCTGAGCGAGTGGACGGTGCAGGCGTGCGAGCAGGGCTGGCAGATGGCCGGCTATCCGGAGGACCCGATCGGGCGGGTGGCGCTGACCGACGTCACGATCGCGTCGATGTCCGGGACGAACGTCGCCGAGTACGTCCGCGACCTCGAACTGCGCCGGGTGAGCATCGGCGGGCGGCCCGTCACGGGCACCTGACGTAGGCTGAGCGGATGTCGAGGGCTGTCGCGCCGGTGCAGACTCCCGGACGCCGCAGGCGATCCGAACTCAAGAAGGCCGCGATCCTGGACGCGGCGGAGGCGCTGTTCGTCGCCGACGGCTACGAACGGGTGAGCGTCGACGCGATCGCGGCCCGCGCGCAGGTCTCCAAGCGCACCGTCTACGACCACTTCGGCGAGAAGGAAGCGATCTTCCTGCGGGTGCTCGAACGCGTCAACGACGCGCTGACCGAGACCATCCGCGTCGCGATCGAGGAGGAGCTGCCGCCGGGACGCGACCTGCGCGAGGCGTTGACGGCCTTCGGGAAACGGGTCGTCACCGAGGCGTTTCCGTCGCCCGACTACCTGACCTTCCAGCGGCTGACCTCGCGGCAGTCGTCGGTGCCCCGGCTGAGCGAGGACGCCCGCGACCGGCCCGAGCGGATGCTCGAAGAGCGCTTCGCCGCGCTGGCCGCCGGCGGTGAGATCCGCACCGAGGACCACCGCCTCGCCGCGCGGCACTACACGGCTTTGACGATCAGCCTCGCGCTCGACGCGTTCGACGGCGCCGACCCGGCTGAGCCCCTGGCGACCATCACCGCCGGGGTCGACGCGTTCCTGCGCGCCTACCGCTGATCGCCCTCGCGACGGCGCTCCGCAGAAATCCACACCGTGTAGTGTGGTTTTTGCGAGAAGGGAGCGCACGTGACGAAATCCCAGTCAGGCGCCGGTATCCGGGCGCGCGGTCTCACCAAGCGGTACGGGAACAAGGTCGTGGTCGACGACCTGTCCTTCACCGCGCGCCCGGGGGTGATCACCGGGTTCCTCGGGCCCAACGGAGCGGGCAAGAGCACCACCATGCGCATGCTCCTGGGGCTGGTCAGGCCCACCCGGGGCACCATCACGATCGGCGGCCGGGCCATCACCGAGCTCGACGACCCGGTGCACACCATCGGCGCGCTGCTGGACGCGCGGGCCGTCCACCCCCAGCGCACGGCGTCCGACCACCTCCTCGCGTTCGCGCAGACCGCGGGGCTGGGCCGGAAGCGGGTCGAGGAGGTGCTGGACCTCGTCGGCCTGACCGCCGCGGCCTCCCGCCGGGCGGGGGAGTTCTCGCTGGGGATGAACCAGCGCCTGGGCATCGCGACGGCCCTGCTCGGCGACCCCGGGGTGCTGGTGTTCGACGAGCCGCTGAACGGCCTGGACCCCGAAGGCATCCGGTGGGCGCGCACCCTGATGCGGAACCTGGCGGCCGAGGGGCGCACCATCCTGTTCTCCAGCCACCTGATGTCCGAGATGGAGCTGACCGCGGACGATCTCGTGGTGATCGGCCAGGGCAGGCTCGTCGCCGAGGCCACGCTGGAGGAGTTCGTGCGGACCCACACCACGCAGGTCGTCACGGTCTCCTCGCCGGCGCCCCAGAACCTCGCGCGGGCGCTGGAGCGGGCCGGTGCCGCGTTCGAGCGCGGTGACCACGGCAACTTCCTGGTCACCGGTGCCGACACCGCCGTCGTCGGCAAGATCGCCGCGGCCGAGGGGATCGTCCTGGACGAGCTGACCCGCGTCCGCGAGTCACTGGAGGACGTGTTCCTCCGGCTCACCCACGACGTCACCGAGTACGAAAGCCGGGCCGCATGAAGCTCCTTGCCGTGATTCCCAGCAGGAACACGATCCGGTCCGAATGGACGAAGCTGCGCAGTGTCCGCAGCACCTGGATCCTCGTCGCCAGCGCCGTCTTCTCGGGCGTCGCGCTCAGCGTGCTCGGCATGTCCGACCTGCTCGGCGTGCCGGCGTCGCAGGTGCCGCCCGGCTGGGACCCGACCGCGGGCAGCCTCAAGGGTTTCCTCTTCGCGCAGCTCGTCATCGGGATGCTCGGCGCGTTCAGCGTCACGCCCGAGTACGCCAGCGGGCTGATCGGCAGCAGCCTCGCGGTGGTACCGGCGCGCTCGCGCCTGCTGGTGGCGAAGACGCTCGTCGTGGCGGCGATCGCGTTCGTCACGAGCCTGCTCACGACGGTAATCAGCTTCACCGTCGTGCAGGTGAGCGTCAAGGGCGCCGGTCTGCCCGCCGCCGGTCTCGGCCAGCCCGGTGTCTTCGGTGCGCTCGTCGGCGCCACGCTGTACCTGACGTTCGTCGCGCTCATCGGAGTGGCGGTCGGGGTGCTGACCCGGTCGAGCACCGGCAGTCTCGCCGTCCTCGTCGGCGCGCTCCTGCTCGTGCCCGCGCTGGCTCCGGGACTGCCTGGGGCGGTGGGCGACGCGTTCGGCCGGTACTGGCCGATCACCGCGGGGCAGGCCGCGTACACCGTGGTCCCGGTCGAGGGCGCGGTCTCGCCGGGGTCGGGTCTCGTCATCCTCCTCGTGGCGGCGGTGGTCGTCACCGTCGTGGGTCACGCCGCCTTCCGTGCCAGGGACGTCTGACCGGTTCTTGCAACGTGTGCAAATCGGCAGTACGCTCTTTTCAAACGATGGCAAAGTGGCCGCGTTGAGTACCGGAGCCAGCGGCCCTTCCCTGCGGCAAGCAGGCGCCGGGCGGGGCCGGGTGCTCGGACGGGTTCAGCGGGACGGCGAGCGAGCTGTCCGGGGTCGCGGTGCCGTCCTGTCCGAGGAGTGAGGTCCATGGCCCCTGGTCCCCAGGCTTTCCGTCACCACTCTCGTAAACGGCGCGGCGCGCTGTTCGCCGCCGCCCTGTTGACCGCCGCCGTCGCCGTTCCGGCCGCCACCGCCGGCGCGGCCACGACGTCCGGCGGCGTCCTCTACCGCCCGAGCACCGCGAGCGGGTCCACGGAGGACGCGAGCTACCCGCGCGTGATCCGCCTCGAACACAGCGGCAGCGCCAACGGCACGCTGCTGGCCACGTTCTCCCACTCCGGCACGGGTGTGGCGAAGGCGAACTTCCCGGTCTACCGCTCCACCGACAACGGCGTCACCTGGACCTCCGCGCCGATCGGCACGGTCACCGACACCCAGCACGGCTGGGACCTCGACGGCCCGACACTCTACGAACTCCCGCAGGCCGAAGGCTCGCTCCCGGCGGGCACGCTGCTCGCCGCGGGCACCGCGTGGAACCACGGGGACTACACGCAGCAGGCCGTCGAGGTGTTCGTCTCCACCGACCAGGGCGCGCACTGGACCTACCGCAGCTCGTGTGCCGCGGAGTCGGGCACGGCCAACACGATCGGCCACGGCATCTGGGAACCGGAGTTCATGGTCACCGGCCACGGGCTGATCTGCTACTACTCCGACGAACGCCCGTCGGCGAACAACTACGCCCAGGTCCTCGCGCACACCGTCTCCACCGACGGCGGCCTCACCTGGGGCGGCGAGGTCTACGACGTCGCACTGCAGAACGGCGTCGACCGGCCCGGCATGACCACGGTGGTCGCGCTGCCCAACGGCACCTACGCGATGACGTACGAGGACTGCAAGGCCGGTGCCGACCCGGACCAGGCGTGCGACGTCTATCTCAAGACCTCGTCCGACGCCGAGTCGTGGAACCCGGGCAGCCTCGGCACCCGCATCGAGACCAGCGACCACCGGTTCCTGCTCCACACGCCGTATCTGACGTGGTCGCCGGCGGGCGGTCCCAACGGGACACTCATCGCGTCCGGGCAACGGGTGGTCGCGGGCACCGACGGCTCGCTCGCGATCCAGCGGGAGGACGGGCATGTGCTGTTCGTGAACCGGAACCTCGGCTCCGGTGCCTGGCAGGAGATCACCACCCCGGTCACGACGGCGCCCACCGGCGGTTACGACGCGGGGGAGACGGCGTGCGCGGGGTACAGCTCACCGCTGCTCGCCGCGGCGTCCGGGAACACGTTCCTCATGCTGGCGGGCACGCATCTGGCCACGGGCAAGTGCGAGACTGACTTCGGCACGGCGACGCTGCCGAACGCGCAGGGCACCATCACCGGCCCCGGTGACACGGGCAAATGCGTCGACGTCAACACCAACACGTCGGTCAACGGCAACGCGGTGCAGCTCTACACCTGCGGTGTCGCCACCGGTCAGCAGTGGTCGCTGGAGACCGACGGCACGGTCCGCGCCTACGACAAGTGCCTCAACGTCGTGAACGGCGGCACCGCCAACTCGTCCAAAGTGGAGCTTCGCGACTGCCTGGGCACGGGCGCCCAGCAGTGGCAGGCCCGCGCCGACGGGTCGCTCTACAACCCGCAGTCGGGTCGCTGCCTGGACGACCCGGCGGCGCAGACCGCGGACGGCACGCAGCTGCAGATCTACGACTGCAACGGTTTGTTCACGCAGGTGTGGCACGTGCCCGCCTGAGCCTGGGTGAACAACGAGGAGGCCGGTCCATTGTGGACCGGCCTCCTTCGTGTTCTCGCTCAGTCGCGTCCGCCGCGCCGGTTCAGCTCCTCCACCACGGCCGCGTCCACGAACGTCCGTGCCGCCACCCGGTCTCCGGCCACCAGCCACAGGTGCAGCCGCGCCGGACCGCCGGGCGCCGGAACCGTCAGCGGCACCGCGGCACTGAGCCGGAACGGCTCCGCCCGCACTGCACGGGAGTCCGCGGCCACCGCGGGCAGGCCACGCGAGCCCGACGCCCCCCACGCGGCGTGCAGGGTGCCGGTGACCGGCGTCCGGCCGGTGTGCGAGACGTGCACGTCCAGCGTCAGCGGCCCGGCGGGCACCGCGATGTCGGCTCCCGCGTGCGCGGGCACGAGGTCCACCACCAGGGTGGTCGGCGCGAACGCGTCGGCCGGGTTCAGCCCGCCCCAGTCCTTGGGCCTGCGGTGCGCGTCCAGCAGGCCCGCCATCTCGTGCTCCACGTCCGTCAGCTCGGTGTAGATGTAGCCCGCGAACCGGTCGTGCCGGCGGATCTCCTGTGTCTGCCAGCGCACGTGCCACGCCCGCTCCAGGCTCGTGAAACCCGCGCCGAACTCACTGTTGAGGATCGGCACCCCAGAACGGGGGAACCCGGGCGAACCGTAGAAGGACTTGTCGACGACGAAGTCCGAGCTGAGCTTCACCTCGAACGTCTCTCGTTCGCCGGACGCGAGCGCGGCGAGGTTTTCCGCCCAGGCACGGGGATCCTCGTCGTAGTAGTGCCAGTCGACCAGGTCCGTCTTCACGTGCGCCCAGCCGGAGTTCTCCACGATCGGCCGGGTGTCGTCGAGCGAGCGCATGAGGTCGTACGCGTGCGTGGCCGCGGCGGCCCGCTCCGGGCTGCCCGGGATGTCCCAGTCGAGGCCCCATTCCTCGTTGTACAGCCCCCAGATCACGATCGACGGGTGGTTGCCGTCGCGGCGGACCAGGTCGGGCAGCTGCGCCTCGAACCCCGCCACCGCGGCCGGGCTGAACCGGCTCGGGCACGGCGGTTCCGCCCACACCAGCATCCCCGTCCGGTCGGCGTGGTCGAGCCAGCGCGGTTCCTCGAACTTGAGATGCTTGCGCACCAACGAGAAGCCGAGCTCGCGGGCGAGGTCGAGATCACGCACCAGCGTTTCGCCGTCCGGTGCGGTGAGGCCGGTCTCCGGCCAGTACCCCTGGTCCAGCACGCCCCGGACGTAGAGCCGTTCCCCGTTGAGGTACAACGCTTCGCCGCGGGTCTCGATCCGCCGCAGCCCGCCGGTCACGGTGAGCCGGTCGGCCTCCCGCCCTTCGCCCACGGTCAGCGCGATGGAGTAGACGTGTGGCGACTCCGGGCTCCACAACCGGGGAGACCCCACCTCCAGCCTGCCCTCGAACCGGCCCCCGGCCACCGGAAGCACGGTTTCGTGGCCTTCGAGCAGGGCGACGACCCGCGCGGTACCGGGAGCATCACCGGCGAGTTCGCCGGCGATGTCGAAGCCCGTCAGCGAGTCCCCGCGCACGGAGACGTCCGCGACGTACGTACGGCCGCGCGCCTCCAGCCACACGCTCTGCCAGATCCCGGACGTCGGCGTGAACGAGACACCGTCGTAGTCGTCGCGGGGGATGGAACGCTGCTTGCCGTGCGGGATCTCGCGTTTGTCCGCCGGGGCGTCCACCTCGACGGTCAGCTCCGCGGGCCGCCCCGGTTCGAGCACGCCGGTCACGTCGAACTCGAACGAGCTGTGCCCGCCGACGTGCTCGCCCACGGGCAGCCCGTCGACCGAGACGGCCGCCCGGTGGTGCACGGCGCCGAAGCACAGCACCACCCGGCGGCCCGCCCACTCGTCCGGCACGGTCACGGTGCGCGAGTAGACGCCGTGCTCCAGCCAGGTGCGCCGGACGCCGGAAGCGGCCGTCTCCCAGGCGAACGGGACGGTGATCGACGCGGGCGCGCCGTCGTCCGCGGTGAACCGCCAGCGGCCGTTGAGGCTCAGCCACTGCGCGGAGCGGTCCCGGTCGGGCCGCGGGTATTCCGGCCGGGGCACCGCCTCCGCGACGAGCGGGTCGGCGGCGTTCTCGGCAATCGTCATGGTGTCTCAGCCCTTTACGCTTCCGGCGAGGATGCCGTTGATGAAGTGCTTCTGCAGCACGATGAACAGGATCAGCAGCGGGACGAGCGCGATCGACGCGGCGGCGAGCAGCTCACCGGTGATGGTCGCGTAGTCGGCGCCCACCTTGTGGCCCGAGATGTTCTGGGCCAGCGTCACCAGCACCACCTGGAGGGTGGCCATCCGGCTCGAACTGGCCGCCACCACCGGCCACACGACGTCGTTGTAGATGTTCATGATCGTCAGCACCCCGAGCCCCGCCAGGCCCGACCGGATCGCCGGCAGGATCACGTGCCAGAAGATGCCGAACTCGCCGCAGCCGTCCACGCGGGCGGCGTCGAGCAGCTCGTCCGGCACCGCCGCGATCACCTGGCGCATCCAGAAGATCGCGAAGGCGTCGACCGAACCGGGCAGGATCAGCGCCTGGTAGGTGTTCACCCAGCCGAGCTCCTTCATCTCCAGCAGCAGCGGGATGATCAGCACGATCGTGGGGAGCATCAGCGTCAGCAGCACGGCGCCGAAGATCAGGTTCTGGCCGCGGAAGCGGTACTTCGCGAACGCGTAGGCCGCCAGCGGGGCGAAGAACATCGTGATCGCGCCCTTGCAGACCAGCACGACGCCGGTGTTGACGAAGCCGCTGCCGAGGGGCACGTCCTGGAACATCCCGCGGAAGTTGGCCAACGTCAGGTGCGCCGGGTCGAAGACGAGCGGGTGCCGGACGATCTCGTCCGCCGGCTTGAACGCGGACAGCAGCGCCCACACCACGGGCGCGAGCAGGGCCACGGTCACCACGAGCAGGAACACGTGCGAGCCGATCAGCGGACGCCCGGTCCGCCGGCCGCGGACGTCGAGAGTGGTCACGGGTCAGTCCTCCGCTCGGAGCAGCCGGACGAACAGCAGCGACACCGCCATCACCACGATCACCAGCAGGAACGAGTTCGCCGCTCCGGTGCCGAGATCCGCGCGGGTGATGTGGTTGTAGAGGTAGAGCCCTGCCGTCGTGGTCGAGTTGTAGGGCCCGCCCTTCGTCACCACGTACGGCTCGGTGAACATCTGGAACACCGCCAGCGTCTGCAGCACCACGCTGAACATCACCGAGCGGCGCAGCAGCGGCACGGTGATGCTCCACAGCTGCCGCACCCGGCCCGCGCCGTCGAGCGACGCCGCCTCGTACAGCCCGCCATCGATCTGCTGAAGTCCGGAAAGGATGATCAGCACCACGAAACCGGTTGTCTTCCAGATGAACAGCAGCGCGAGCGTCGGCTTGGCCCACCCGCTGGTGACGAGCCAGCCGACCGGGGGCAGGCCGAGCGCGCGGAGCACCGCGTTCACCGGACCGTAGTTCTGGTCGAACAGCACGACCCAGATCTGGGCGACCGCCACCAGCGGTGTCACGAACGGCACGACGAACGCCACCCGGTAGAAGCCGCGCATCCGCTTGATGGCGCCCAGCAGCACCGCGACGACCACCGACAGCACCAGCTGCACCGGCACGACCAGCAGCCACAGCACCCCGGAGTTGCCCAGGGACGACCAGAAGGCGCCGTTGGTCAGCAGGTAGCGGTAGTTGCCGAAGCCGACCCACTGCGCGGCGCCCGAACCGTGCCAGTCGGTGAAGCTCAGGCGCAGCGTGAAGAACAGCGGGTAGACGCCGAACGCGAGGAACACCAGCACGAACGGCAGGACGAACGCGTACGGCGCGAGGCGGCGGCGCCACGGCGAAGTGCGCCTTCGCCGTGACGCCTCCACCGCGGGAGGCGTGGTCGTTTCCCGGAACACCGTCGCCGGCACGGGCCTCGTGGTCATTTGCGCTCGATCAGGTTCGTCTGGATGTCCTTGCTCGCCTGGTCGATGACCTGCTGCGGGGTCATGCTGCCGTCCAGCATCTTCTGCAGGTCGGTGCCCAGGTAGTCGACCGCGCCCGACCACCAGACCGGGAGCGGCGCGCCACCCGGAATCTGCCGGCCCGCTTCGACGGCGGTCTGCCACAGATCCTGGCCGCCCATCCCGTCGATCGGCTTGAACAGCGGCTTCGCCGGATCGGCGGCCGGGCCGTAGGCCGGGATGGACGTGTTCGTGCCGCCCGGGTAGACGGAGTTCGGGCCGTAGACGGCGGTGTAGCCGGCCTGGTCGAACGTCAGGAACCGGTAGAACAGCCAGGCCAGCTGCGGGTTCTTGCTGTCCTTGGGGATCACGAACGACGAGCCGCCCATCGCGCCGCCGCGTGCGCCGCCGGCGGACCACGCGGGCAACGGCATCGCGCGCCAGTCGCCCTTCGTCGCGGTCAGCTGTTGCTGGGGGGCGTAGTCGAACCAGATCGCCCACGGGTAGAAGACCTCGTCACCGGAGTCCAGCGCGCCCACGTCACTGGGCTTGAGGTACTCCGCGCGAGTGCCGAGGCCCTCCTTCCGCACCGTGTCGAGCCAGGTCAGGATCTGGTGGTACGGCGCGGAGTCCAGCCGCAGCGTGCCGTTCGCGTCCGCCAGGCTGGTGCCGAGCTGGCTGGCGTACATTTCGAGCTGGAGCTGGCTGTTGAAGCTGTCCTGCTCCAGATGGATCGGCTTGGCGCCGGGCTTGTACTGCTGGTACTTCTTCGCCGCGGCGAGCAGGTCGTCGTAGGTCTTGATCCCGTTCGGATCGATCCCGGCCGCGCTCAGCGCCTTCGCGTTGTAGAACAGCAGTCCGGGGTCGAGGTCGAACGGCACGCCGTAGATACCGCCGTTGACGGTGTTGACGTCGACCTTCTGCTTCGCGATGTCCTTGACGTAGGGCGCGAGCACGTCCTTGAGGTTCCACAGGTGGTCGACGTACCCGCCGACCTTCGCGTCGTCCAGGAAGACGCCGTCGGGCACGTCGGTGCCGGTGATCAGCGTGTTCTGGAGCTTGGAGTCGATGTCGACGGCTTCGTGGTGGACGGTGACGCCCGGGTACTTCTCGGTGAACTTCTTGATCGCCGCGTCGAAGACCTTGAACAGGTCGCCGGAGCGGTCCCAGATCGTGATCTCGCCCTTCGGCGAGTCCTCGGCCGGGGCCTGCAGCACCGCACCGTTCGCGGTCGAGCCGCTGCCGGAGCCGATGTCCGGGCCACAGGCGGTCAGCCCGGCGACGAGCAGGGCCGCGGCGGCCAGGGTGGCGCCGCGGCGGGGGAGCAGGCGTCCTCCCTGCCGGGAAATGGGCTTCATGGCACTCCTTTGTGCGAGTTTGCCAACGTGCGCAAAAGATACGGCATGCTTGCGCACGTTGCAAACGCTACGATGACGGGTCGACGAAGGGAGTGACATGGCGGTCACGCTGCGGGACGTCGCGGATCGGGCGGAGGTCTCCGTGCGCACCGTGTCGAACGTCGTCAGCGGTTACGAGCACGTGAGCGACAAGATGCGCCAGCGCGTGCTCCGGGCCATCGACGAGCTCGGCTACATCCCGAACCCGGTGGCGCGGACGCTGCGCACCGGGAAGACCGGCCTGCTGTCGCTGGTGGTGCCCGAGATCGACGTGCCGTACTTCAGCCAGCTCGCCCGCGAGGTCATCGACGCCGCCGGTCACCTCGGGTTCCAGGTGATGATCGACCAGACCGGGCACGACCACGAGCGGGAACGCCAGCTGTTGCGCGGCGGGGGCCGGCGCAACCTGTTCGACGGGATGCTGTTCGCGCCACTGGCGACCCGCGACGAGCTGCGCGACGTGGACCCGGCCCGGTCGTCCCCGCTGATCCTGCTCGGCGAGCACGTCTTCGACCACCGCTTCGACCACGTGGCGATCGACAACGTCGTCGCGGCCCACGACGCGACCTCGCACCTGCTCGACCGCGGCCGCACCCGCATCGCGGCGATCGGCGCGCAGCCGAAGGAGACATACTCGACGCCGCTGCAGCGCACGGAGGGGTTCCGCAAGGCGCTGCGGGAACGCGGGCTGGAGCCGGTGAACGCGCTGGAGCGCACGGCCGCCCACTACGGCCGCGCCGACGGGTACGCGGCCGCCGTGTCCTTACTGCGTGGTTCGCCCCGGCCCGACGCGATCTTCTGCTATTCGGACCTGCTGGCGATGGGCGCGATCCGCGCGGTGTTCGACGCGGGGCTGCGGGTCCCGGAGGACGTGGCGGTCATCGGCGTCGACGACATCGAAGAGGGCCGGTATTCGCGGCCGTCACTGAGCACGGTGTCGCTGGACACGCCCTTCATCGCCCGCACCGCGGTGTCCCGCCTCGCCGCGCGGATCGAGGACCCGTCGCTGCCGGCGGAGGAGTTCATCGCGCCGCACGCGCTGATCCCGAGGGAAAGCACGGAAACCCGGCCGAAGCGGGAGTGACCGGGTTTCCGGGCGCGGCAGTCAGCGCCGCACGCTGAAGTTGTACGTGGCGTACCGGCGCTTGTCGCTGCCCGCGTCCTCCCACGAGTAGCCGTGCCGTCCCACGTGTTCGAGCCGGATGCGGGTGTCGGCCATCACCTGGAAGCCCGTGCGGCGCGCCCGCTCGGAGAACGCGTAGTCCTCGCCGAGGTACCAGCTGCCCCCGCCGTCCGGGATGATCATCGGCAGGAAGTACGGCACCGACGGGCGGCCGAAGCGCTCGTTGCACACCGGGAGTTGTTCGTGCACCTGGATCTTCTCGTACACCTCGCGGTGGGTGAGCAGGAAACCCGTTGCGGCGTAAAGGATCTCCATCAGCCCGCCGCCCTCGCCGAACAGCACGCGCTCGGTTTCCGGCAGCAGGTGGCAGGCCAGCGCGCGCAGCCCCTTCTTCGGGTAGATCCCGCACACCATCGGCAGTTCGTGCTCGCGCAGCATCTCCACCGCGTCGGCGGTGAAGCCGATGTCCGAGTCGATCCACAGCAGCTCGTCGAAGCCGTCGGCGAGCGCGTCGGTGGCCATCTGGCTGCGGCCCTGGTCGATCGCGGCGTACCCGGAGACCTGGCGCACCTGGTAGCCGCGGGCCTCCAGCTGGCCGAGGCCCCTGGCGCACTCGGGCTCGACGTGGCTGCCCACCGGCACCAGCACCACACAACGGGAGGGGTCCATCGAAACTCGGTCCGTCCTAGTAGTCGATCAACGGGAAGTCGGCGCGCGCCTGCTCGAACTGCGCGGCCCACTCGTCCGGCCAGCCGAAGGCGCGCCTGGCCAGCGGCCGCAGGTCCGCGCCCGCGGCGCCGCTGGTGAAGTGGACGTACTCGCCCCAGTTCAGCTGCCCGCGGTACCGCGTTCCGCCTTCGGTGGGGAAGTGCTGGGCCAGCAGACGGAAGAAGGAGACCATCACCTTCGCGTGGCCGCCGTCGGTCCACAGTGGATGGAACCAGTCGCGGAACCAGTGGGTGCCCGGGCGCGGGAAGTCATCGCTGCCCTTCGTGAAGTCCGCGCGCAGCCGCCGGGCGTGCCGGGGCAGGTCCAGCGCCACGTACAGGTCGTACTGGAAGAACTCGGCCCACTTCGAGTCACCCCAGATGCCGAAGGCGGGGGAGCCCTGGACGCCGTTGTTCACCGACTCCACGACGTGCGCGATCTCGTGGCTGGGCAGGTCGAACGCGCCGTCGTGGCGCTCGGTCCACGGCCCCGGCCCGCAGTCGCTGACGTTGCGGTGGTCGTGCGAGGCGTCGGTGTGGTAGCCCGGGTGGCCGCCGGAGTACCGGTGGCCGTGGTGGATCGAGTACAGCCGGGCGTCCGGCCCGAACGTGCCGCCGTAGGTGGCCTTGCTGTACCGCCAGATGTCGCTCACGTAGCCCAGCAGCCACCGCGTGCCGTTGCGGTTGACGTCCTCGTCGAGGTAGATCGCGGCGTGTTCGTCGTGCTGCGACAGGGTGAGCAACCGGTCGTGCTCGTGCCAGTGCTCGCGCCAGCGGACGGGCGGCTCGCAGGTGGCGGCGCTCCAGGAGGTGTCGCGGCCCAGTGGGTTGTCCAGCACCTGGTACGCGCCGGGGTCGATCGGAAAGCTCACGAGGAGAAGGTACGACCGCAGCCGGGCGCGTGGTCGTCACCGCCGCGCCCGGCGGCGGAAGTTCGGGATAGCCCTCACGGGCGGGCCGTGCTGGTGGCTCAGCGGGTCGGCAGCAGCAGGGTGAAGGTGGGCGGCGCGGGCCGGGACAGCCAGAGCCGCCCTCCTTCCGCCTCCGCGAGGCTGCGCGCGAGCCCGAGTCCGATCCCGCTGCCCGAACCGGCGCGGCGCCGGAACACGTCCACGTCGTCGGGAATGCCAGGGCCCTCGTCGGCGACGTCGACGGCCAGCACCTCCCCGGCGTCGCGGGCAGTGATGGTCACCGTGCCGCGACCGTGGGTCAGCGCGTTGTCCAGCAGGACGGCGAGGATCTGCCGGACGGCGGCCTCGGCCGCGCGCGGCGCCGGGGCGCCGTCCGCGGTCACGCGCAGCTCCCGGTCCTGCGCGGCGAGCAGCCCGCGCCAGCCGTCGCCGACCTCGGTGAGCAGTTTGTCCAGGTCGGCGGCCGGGGCGGTGCTGGTGCCGCGGGCGAGGGTGAGCAGGTCGTCGATCGTGCGCTCCAGCCGGTCGGCGGTCGCGATGCCGTCGGCGACGGCGGCGGACAGGTCGGCGCCGGGGGAGTCCAGCGCGGCTTCGAGCTGGAGGCGCAGCCCGGCCAGCGGCGTGCGCAGCTGGTGAGAGGCGTGGGCGGAAAAGGCGCGTTCACGTTCGAGCATCCCGCCGATCCGCCCGGCCGTCGTGTCCAGGGCCGAGCCGACGGCGTCGATCTCGGGCACGCCCGCGGTCGGGGCCCGCACCGTGACGTCGCCTTCGCCGAGCCGGCGCGCCGCGACGGCGAGCTGCTCCAGCGGGCGCGCGAGCCGGGCGGCCATCCGGCGGGCCACCAGCCAGGTGAGAGCGAGCGCGGCGGCGGCCAGCCCGGCCATCACCAGCCAGGTCGCGCCGGTGCGCAGGTACACCTCGGTGCGCGGGGTCGCCGCGCGCACGACACCGACGAACACGTGGTTGTCGGTCACCGGGACCGCGAAGGTGAGCTCGCCGCCGCCGTCGCCGCGGGCCGGGCTCCCGCCGGCCGCCCGCCGCACCACCGTGTCCGCCGTGGACGGCCCGTCCCCGGCGAGCAGCCGCCCGTCCGGGGCGTAGACGGCCAGCCCGGCGCTGGGCACCCGCACCGACGCCGGGTCGTCGGCGAGCGGGTCGGCCACCGCCAGCGCGGTCGCGTCCGCGGCCCGTTCGAGCTCGCCGCGCTCGTCGTCGAGGTAGTACTTCGCCACCCCGGCCGCCAGCGGCAGCCCGAACAGGCTGATGGCCAGCATCGCCGCGGCGACCGTCAACGCGACGATCCTCCTGCGCATCGTCACTCCCCGGGGCGTTCGAGCCGGTAACCGTGCCCGCGCAGCGTCGAGATCCGGGGCACTCGTGCTTCCGAGGGCGCGGCGTCGGCGAGTTTCCGGCGCAGGGCGGCGATGTGCACGTCGAGCGTCTTGGTCGAGCCGTACCAGTGCGCGTCCCACACGTCGGTCATGAGCTCGTCGCGGCTGACCGCGGCGCCCGGGCTCCCGGCGAGCCGGGCCAGCAGGTCGAACTCCTTGGCCCGCAACGGAACCTCGGTGCCGTCGAGGTACACCCGCCGCGCCGGCACGTCGATCCGCAGTGGACCGACCTCGAGCTCACCGGACGCCGCGGCCGCGCCCCGGCGCAGGTGCGCGCGCACGCGGGCGAGCAGCTCACCGAGGCGCACGGGCTTGGTGAGGTAGTCGTCCGCACCGGCCTCCAGCCCGACGATCACGTCCATCTCGTCCTGCCGCGCGGTGAGGATCACCAGCACCGTCTGCGGCTGGCCCGCCCGCAGCCTGCGGCACACCTCGACCCCGTCGAGGTCGGGCAGGCCCAGGTCGAGCAGCACGAGGTCGAAGTCCTGACCGGCCGCCGCGCCCAGCCCGCCGCGACCCGTCCGCTCCCACCGCACGGAGAACCCGTGCCGGCGCAGGCTCGAATCGAGCACCCGCCCGATCGTCTCGTCGTCCTCCACCAGTAGCAGCCGCGCCATGACCGCAGGGTAAACGCCGAAGTCGGCGCCCGCCCAGCGATGAGCCTGCGCTTACCGCCGGTTGGCCGTCCGCTAACCCAGGGCGGGCGAGACTGCGTTCGTGTTCGTTCTCGCCCTGAACCCCCTGGACCCGCACAGCCTGCTGGCCACCTTCGGCCCGCTGGGGGTGGCGCTCGTCCTGTTCGCCGAAACCGGTCTGCTGATCGGGTTCTTCCTGCCCGGCGACTCGCTGTTGTTCACCGCCGGCCTGCTCTGCGCGACCACGGCGGACGCCACGCTGCACCTGTCGCTGCCGTGGGTGCTCGTCGCGGCCGCCGCCGGTGCGCTGCTCGGCGCCCAGACCGGTTACCTGATCGGGCGCCGGGCGGGACCAGCACTGCTCGACCGTCCCGGCCGGCCGCGGTTGCAGGCTGCGACCGCGCGGGCACGGGAAGCCCTGGACGGCTACGGCGTGGGCAAGGCCGTCGTGCTCGCCCGGTTCATCCCGTTGGTGCGGACCGTGCTCAACCCGCTGGCCGGGGCACTCCGGGTGCCGGCGCGCACGTTCACCCTGTGGCAGGCGGTTGGGGGACTGATCTGGTCGCTCGGCGTCACGACGGCCGGGTACCTGCTGGGCAGCCGGATTCCGGGCATCGACACCTACCTGCTGCCGATCATCGGCGTGATCGTGCTGCTGTCGCTCGTACCCGTCGCCCGTGAGCTGTGGCGGGCGCGGCGCAAGGTGGGGGAGACCCGATGAGCCTCAGCTATCTCGAAGCCGTCGTCGTCGGCGCCTTCCAGGGCGTCACCGAGCTGTTCCCCGTGTCCAGCCTCGGGCACAGCGTGCTCGTCCCCGCGCTCGTCGGCGGGCAGTGGGCGCGTGACCTCGACGTGTCCGCGCCGGAGTCGCCGTACCTCGCGTTCATCGTCGGCCTGCACGTGGCCACCGCGGCGGCGCTGCTGGTGTTCTTCCGGCGTGACTGGGCCCGCATCATCGGCGGTTTCCTCACGTCGGTCCGCCACCGGCGGGTCGAAACCCCGGCCGAACGGCTCGCCTGGCTGATCATCCTCGCCACCATTCCGGTCGGGATCGCCGGGTTGTTGCTGGAACACCTCTTCCGGACCGTGCTGGGCAGACCGCTGCCCTCGGCGATCTTCCTGATCGTGAACGGGATCGTGCTGTACCTGGGCGAACGGCTCCGGCGCCGCGCCGAGGTCGTCGACACGTCCACTGTGGACGCATCGGTGACGGGCACACGGACCGTCGTACTGCCCAAGGTGGAGGAGTCACCGGACGACCGCCTGGCGCGGCTGTCGTTCGGCCGGGGCGTGCTGATCGGTTCGGCGCAGATCCTGGCCCTGCTGCCGGGAATCAGCCGCTCCGGGGCCACGATGGTGGCCGGCCTGACCCGTGGTCTGTCCCACGAGGACGCGGCGCGTTTCTCGTTCCTGCTGGCCACGCCGGTGATCCTGGCCGCGGGTGCGCTGAAGATCCCCGACCTGACGGGCCCGCTCGGCGCCGGCATCCACGGCCCGATCCTCGCCGGCAGCCTCGCGTCGTTCGTCACGGCCTACCTGGCCGTGCGGTTCCTGACCCGGTACTTCCACACCCGCACCCTGACCCCGTTCGCGGTCTACTGTGGACTGGCCGGCCTCGCCGGAGTGCTGTGGCTTTCACTGGCGTGAGCGGAAAATCATCGAGCAGAACCGGAAAACGGCGGCGCGAAAGCCGCCAGCCGTGCCGGATCCGGGGTGTCCTGCGCCAGCAGGGCCCAGTACTGCTCCTTCTCCGGCCAGTCGAGCCGGAGCGTCACCACGCGGGCGGCGCAGCTGCGGACGGCCGGCAGGACCCTCCGTGCGTGGCCCTCCGGCTGCGTCGAACTCGCCACCAGCCGCCGGTGCCAGACCTCCCCGGCTCGCGGGGGCTCCGGATCCCGCAAAGCGAACATCGCCAGCGCCGCGAAACCGGCTCGCACGACGTCCCTCACCACCGGGCCGCCCGTGACTTCCAGCACCGCCAGCCGCGAGACGGAGTCCAGCAGCTCGTCCAGAGCGGCGTGGTCGCCCGCCGCCACGGCCTGGTGCAGCCGCGCCCGCAGTGAGTCGACGTCCTTGAGCGCCTGGTGCCGGTGCGCCGGGGCGACGCCGCCGTCCCGGGCCAGTGCCCGCTGCACGTCCCCGACGCGGTCCGGCGCCAGCCCCAGGAACTCCGCCGCCTCCCCGAACGGCAGCTCCAACGCGGACCGGTACTTCGGGAACGCGGCCCGCACCCGTTGCCGGGACACGCCTTTCCCGGTCTCCTTGATGTGGTCGCGCGTCAGGTCGAGCAGCTGCGCCAGATCCGTGGCGACCTCCCGCAGCGCCTCGCCGTCCCCGGCGGCGCGGGCGTCCTGGTGCGCGCGCAGCCGGTCCAGCGAGAACGGGCCCTCCGCCACCAGCTCCTCGCCCGCCCCGGCCTCCACCGGCTCGTCGTGCTCGCCGGGGTTCGGCTCACCCGCGCCCCGCCGCGACTCCGCCACCTGTTCTTCCTTGCGCAGCCGGAAGAACGGATCGAAACCGCCCGGGTTCGGCGCCGCGTGGGTCATGACCCCGAGCCTAGCCGGACCCGTCAGGCGAGCTGGCCTACCGTGCCAGCGCGTCTTCGACCAGACCGGCCACGGCCGCC
The DNA here is from genome assembly GCF_014191255.1 of Amycolatopsis bartoniae. Taxonomy (GTDB): domain Bacteria; phylum Actinomycetota; class Actinomycetes; order Mycobacteriales; family Pseudonocardiaceae; genus Amycolatopsis_E; species Amycolatopsis_E bartoniae. Next base: position 99,873 of record NZ_JACHWH010000007.1, on the reverse strand, counting down.
ATCCCGGCTTCGTTCGGGTGGTAGGAACTGCGTCCCGCCGGGACGGTGTACTTCTCGACCCACGGGTCGGCCGAGCAGGAGTCGTGGCCTTCGCTGGCGCCGGTCACCTCGACGACCTCGGAACCGGTGCTCGCCGCCGCGGCGCGGGTGAAGTCGGCCAGCCGGGTGGCGATGCCGCGCTCGAAGGCGAGCTGGTCGCCGGTGAGGGGAACGCCGTCGCAGGCGTCGCCGGGTGGCACGATGGTCAGGTACTCGACGAACACCATCCGCGCCCCCGGCGCGCGCTGGTGGACGGCGTTCGCGACGTTTTCGAGGCGGCGCTGCAGGTCCCCGAAAGTCGTGTTGATCGCGCCCTGGTCGACGGTGCCGCAGCCGGTGCCACCACTGGTCTGGCAGGAGTAGGTGCCCAGGCTGCCGAGGTAGTTCACGTCGTTGCCGCCGATGGTCGCCGTGACCAGCTTCGTGTCCGCGCCGATGGCGTCGATCTGCGGCGGCTGGCCCGCCTGCCCGGTGTCGAGGACGTTGGCGGTGGTGGCGCCGCTGCAGCTGACGTCGGTGAGCGCGAGCCCGAGCTGCCCGGCGACGAGGCTCGGATAGTTGTGGTCGGACCGCGCGCACGCCGACGGGCTTCCGGCCTGCGGCGAGGGAATGCCGGGCCCCGCGGCGAAGGAACTGCCCATCGCGACGTACTCGCTGCCATCGGCGGCTTCGGCGGCGGGCCCGCCGATCCCGGCCGCGACCAGCGTCAGCAGGGAAACCACCACACCGAGACGACGCACCACAGGGCCTCCCACGACGGCGGAAAAGGTCTGGACCGCTGTTGCGAGTGTCGGCCGCGGGCCGCGCCGGGGTCAAGCGATGGCCGATCTTCTGTCCGGCAGTACCGTCGTGCGCCGCCCGCTACGCCGGACGTCCGGCGTAGCGGGCGGTCCGGCGTCAGCGGCGGGTTTCGATCCGCAGGTCGCCGCGGGTCACGGCGCGGATGTGATCACCGGCGAGCAGGTCGTGCGGGTAGCCGAGGTCGATCGCGCTGACCTCGTCGAGGCGCGCCAGCTGGGCGGCGCTGAACTCGACCTCCAGCGCGCCCAGGTTGCCCTCCAGCTGGTCGAGTGTGCGGGCGCCGATGATCGGCGCCGTCACGCCCGGGTTCCGCAGCGTCCAGGCCAGCGCCACCTGGGCGGGGGTGTGGCCCAGCTCCGCGGCGACCTCCCGCACCACCTCGGCGATGGCGAGGTTGCGTTCGGTCACCAGGCCCAGGCCCGCGTTGAAGCTCTTGCGGGCGCTTTCCGCGGGTTCGGCGTCCGCCGCGGTCAGGTCGGCGCGGGTGTACTTGCCGGTGAGCAGACCACCGGCCAGCGGGGAGAACGGGGTGACGCCCAGCCCCATCGCCCGGGCCATGGGGATCAGGTCCCGTTCCGCGGCCCGGTTGATCAGGTTGTACTCGATCTGCAGCCCCACCAGCGGCGACCAGCCGCGCAGGTCCGCGATCGCCTGCATGCGCGAGATCTCCCACGCCGGGGCGTTGGACATCGCCACGTACAGGACCTTGCCCTGGCGCACCAGGTCGTCCAGGCCGCGCAGGATCTCCTCGACCGGTGTCGTGAAGTCCCACACGTGCAGGTAGAGCAGGTCGAGGTAGTCCGTGTCCAGCTGCCGCAGGCTGGCTTCCACCGACGTGAACAGGCTTTTGCGGTGCGCGCCCCCGGAGTTCGGGTCGCCGGGGCGGCGCAGCGTCGTGTACTTCGTCGCCAGCACCAGGCTTTCCCGGTTGCCGCGGGCGAACTCGCCGAGCAGGCGCTCGGCGCTGCCGCCGGTGTAGGTGTTGGCGGTGTCGATGAAGTTGCCGCCGCGCTCGACGTAGGTGTCGAACAGCTTGCGTGCGTCGTCCCGCTCCGCGCCCCAGCCCCATTCGGTGCCGAAGGTCGCCGTGCCCAGCGCCAGCGGGGAGACCCGCAGCCCGGAGCGGCCCAGCAGCCGGTAGCTGTCGAGGGTGAGCGACATCGTGTCCTCCTGCGCTCGTGATCCGTTTGTCGCAAGTGAGTCTGGAACCGCCGCGAGCAGGGGGTAAGGGAAGGAACTTCCTGGGAACACGAGTCCTACCCGCGCTGTTGGAGCGATCATGACGACCTCCATCGTGGACAGGACCCAGGAGCTGGCCGCGTTCCTGCGGACCCGGCGTGAGCGCCTGGACCCGCGTGACTTCGGCCTCCCGGCGCGCCGGCAGGCCCGGCGGACCCCGGGACTGCGCCGCGAGGAGGTGGCCGAACTGGCCGGGGTCAGCGTCGACTACGTCGTGCGCCTGGAGCAGGCCCGCGGGCTGCGGCCGTCGGCCGACGTGCTGGAGGGGCTGGCGCGGGCGCTGCGCCTGGCCCCCGACGAACGCGCCTACCTCTTCGACCTGGCCCGGCAGCGGCCCCGCGACGCCGACGAGCCGGCCACCAGCGCGGCGCCGTCGCTGGCGCGGCTGGTCGCCGACCTGTCACCGCTGCCGGCCATGCTGCTGAACCACCGCTACGACATCCTCGCCTGGAACCCGGAAATGGCCCGGCTGCTGGTGGATCCGGACACCCTGCCGCCGGCGCACCGCAACGCGATGTGGCTGTGCCTGATGCACCCGAAGGTGCGCGAGTTCTACCTCGACCGCGAACGCGTGGTGCGGGAGGGGATCGCCCACCTGCGTGCCGCGTGGGCCGCGCACCCGGACGACCGGGCGCTGGGCGACCTGATCGCCGAGTTCACCGCGGGCAACGAGGAGTTCGCGCGGCTGTGGGCCGAACGGGACGTCAAGGTCAACGGGCGCGGGCACAAGGTGCTGCGCCACCCCGAGGCCGGGGCGGTCACCGTGCAGTTCGAAACGCTGCGTCCCCTGCAGGACCCGGACCAGCTGCTGGTGATCTTCCGCGCCGCGGACGCGGAAAGCCAGTCCGCCCTGGACCGGTTGTGCGCGGGGTGATTCCGCCGTTTGACCGGGAGCGCGTTCGCCGGTCTCCGGGAAGACGGGCGAACGCGCTCGGGTCTCACACCGACTTCAGCACCCGGACGCGGTCGGCGAGGGCGCGGCGCGCGACGTCGGCGCCGCCGCCGTCTCGCCTCCGGCGCTGTCGCCCATGACGCCGATGCGAGCGGGGTCGTCGCCCAGCTGAGAGGCGTGCTCGTGCAACCACCGCAGCGCCGCGTAGGGCACCCCGCTGGCGGACACGTACCGCGCGACCGGCCCGTCGAGCCCAGCGACGAGCCCCGCTGGGTGTACTAGCGCATCCTGACCCGCGGGCCGTCGTCCGCCATCGCAGCGGCCATCGGGGCCAGCGCCTCGGCTTCTCGGCGGAGAACTCAGGCGGTGGGCGCGAGGACGACGACCTTGCCCGCCACCGTGCCCGCGGCGGCGTCGGCGTGGACGGAGGGCAGCTCGGCCAGCGGTACCCGCCGGGCGACGTCGACCCGCAGCTCGCCGCGGTCGACCAGCGCCACCAGCTCCGCGAGCTGTTCGGCGTCGCTGCGGACGAAGAGGTCGATGCCCCGCACGCCGCGCTCCTCGTCGCTGGGCGCGGGCATCCACACCGTCGTGTTCACGACGACGCCGCCCGGGCGGACCAGGGTGACCAGCGCGGCCAGCTGCTCCGGCTCGACCGGCGCGAGGTTGAGCACGACGTCGACCTGCTCGGCCACCGCCGCGGTGAGGTCGGTGGTGGTGTGGTCGATGACCTCGTCGGCGCCGCCGGACTTGACGGCGTCGGCGCTGCGGGGGCTGGCCGTGGCGATGACGTAAGCGCCCGCGTTGTGCGCCAGCTGCACCGCGTAGCCGCCGACCGCCCCACCGGCGCCGTTGATCAGTACGCGTTGCCCGGCCGTCAGCTTGCCGTGGTCGAACAGCGCCTGGTACGCGGTCAGGCCCACCACCGGCAGCGCGGCGGCGTCGGCCAGCGGGACGCTCGTGGGCGCCGTGGTCAGGACCTCGGCCGGGGCGAGCACGTACTCCGCCGCCGCGCCGGGCTTGTCCATCGGCAGGAAGCCGACGACCTGGTCACCGACCGCGAGACCGTCGACGCCCGCACCGAGCGCGTCGACCGTGCCGGCCACGTCGAGGCCGGGGGTGTGCGGCAGGACCACCGGGATGGGGCCCTGCATGAAGCCGCCGCGGATGTTGCCGTCCACGGAGTTGAACGACGTGGCCGCGACGCGGACCCGGACCTCTCCGGCGCCGGGGACGGGCAGCGCCACGTCCTCGTAACGCAGGACGCTGGGCTCGCCGTACTCGTGGAAACGCACTGCCTTCATCGGAGGACTCTCTTTCGGTCTCGTTCTTTGCTTCGAGTTCGAAGCACTTGCTCAGAGTATGCCTGCTTCGAATTCAAAGCAAGTGACGTGTGCCACCGACTCCGTCAGCGGGGCGGGCCGAGGACGACGTTCCCGGCCAGTTCGGCGGCTTCGACGAGCCGCTCCATCCGGATCCCGAAGCCCTCCGGACGCGGTTCGCGCAGGTCACGGCCCGCGTGGCGGAACATCTTCTCCAGCCCTGCGGGGACACCCCGCTGCGGCCCGGCGACGTGCCCGACGTGCTGCGCATGGCCGAGGAGGCGGAAGGTCCTGAGTCGGCGGCCGCGGTCGCGCACTGGGTGCACCGCCAGGAGCGGGCCTTCCGCGTCTACCGCTACGCGGGCTCCGCCACGCCCGCCGGGTTCATGGCCATCCTGGGGCTGGAGGCGCCGCTGCCCGGGGACCGGGCCGCGGACCCGGTGGTCGCGGCGCTCTGGGACCACGTCGAGACGGCCGCTCCGCTGGGGCCGGGGGAGCACCTGGGCATCCGCCGGTTCGCGATGCAGCCGGGCAGGCACCAGCGGCCCTCACCGCTGCTGGACCTCATCAGCCGGCGCACCATCGCGGAGGAGATGCGGACCCGCGGCCGGGCGGTCACCGCCACTGTCTTCGAGGACGCCGGCCGGTGGCGGCGGTACCTCGCTCTCGCCGGGCTGCACGAGGTCGCGGCGGTGGACGTCGGCGGGCGGCGGCAGTACGTCTTCGGCCGGGACTGGCGGCGCCAGCCGGTGGAGCAGTGGGTGGAGGACAGGGTTCGCGCCGAGACCACGCCGGTGGGCGGTGACCAGCACGGCGACGACCTGTCGCGCGCCGCCTTCGAGGAGGGGGTGCTCGACGCGTTGCGCACGTGGCGCACTCCCCGGGAGTTCGCCACCAGCGTCCTGGTGCGGTCCCGGCTCGTGCCGCGCGGCTCGGCCGACCCCGTCGCGGACCTGCGCGGCGCCATCACGAACGCGCTCGACGCGTTGCCGGTCGATCCGGCGGGCGTCAAGGAACGGCTCGTCGAGCAGCTGCTGCGGCAGCTGGCGTCACCGCGGGAGTGAGGCGCGGACCGCGGGCACGACCTCCTCGGCGAAGAGCGCGTACTGCCGCTCGTGGTCGTCGAGGGGCCACAGCACGAAGCCGTTCATCCCCACCTCCGTGACCAGTTCGACGATCCGCTCGGCCCAGACGTCCGCGGGTTCGTCGAAGGTGGCCGACGACGTGCCGGAGACGCGGCCGGCGATGTTGTAGACCTTGCGCAGGCTCGCCGGGTCCCGGCCCGCGTCCTCCGCCGCCGCGTCCAGCCGGGCGACGGCGGCCGGCAGCGCGTCCAGGCCGAGGTAGGCGTGGGAGGGCAGCCAGCCGTCGGCGCGGGCGCCGGTGAGCGCGAGCGTGCGCGGGCCGTAGGAGCCGAGCCAGAGCCCGAGGGCCTCACCCGGCGCGGGCCCCGGGTGCACGCCGGCCAGCGCGTAGTGCTCGCCCGGCACGCGCACGCTGCGGTCCCCGCTCCACATCGCGCGGATGACGCCGATGGCCTCTTCGAGCGCGGCGACGGCCTCGGCCGGTGTCCGGCGCGGGCCGCCCATCGCGGCGATCGCGTCCCAGAACGCCCCGGCGCCCAGGCCCAGCTGCACGCGGGACCCGCTGAGCCGGTCCAGGAGGGTCGCGGCGGCCTTCGCGAGCACGGCGGGCGGGCGCAACGGCAGGCAGCTGACGGTCGGCACCAGGGTGACCGAGCTCGTCCGCGCCGCCAGGAAGGTGAGCAGCGTCCAGGTGTCGTCGAACGCGCTCTGGTACGGGTGGTCCTGGATCGTCAGCAGGTCCAGGCCCAGCCGGTCGATCAGCGTCGCCTGCCGGAGCGAGCGGCCGCCGGGCAGCGCCAGCGGGTCGACGTTGGCTCCGAAGAGCACGGGCAGTGGCACGGCGGCTCCTGTTCGGGTCAGCTCTTGCGGCGCCGGGGCGCTGCCGAGCGGGGCGGCGCCGAGCGCATGTGGTCCCGCACCGGCGCCAGCAGGGCGGCCAGTGTCTTGACGTCGTCGCGCGAGAGCGGCTCGAAGAGCAGGCCGCTGACGACCTCGATGTGCCCGGGCAGCACCCGCGCGAGCAGCGCGCGCCCGGCGTCGGTGATGGTGACCGTGATGCTCCGCTCGTCGTCCGGCGAGGGGGCCCGCACGACCAGCCCTGCCTTTTCGAGCAGCCCCGCCTGGTAGGTCAGCCCGCTGCGGCTGTAGACGACGCCGTCGGCCAGGTCGGTCATGCGGTGGCTGCCCGTCGGCGAGTCCCCGAGCCGGGCCAGCAGCTGGAACTGCACGTAGCTGAGGTCGCCGGCCTCGCGCAGCTGCTGCTCGACCGCGTGCCGGAGCAGGCTGGTCACCTCGATGAGGTCGAAGTAGGCACCGAGCTGCACGGGATCGAGCGACGGCGGGGAGTCGGGCATGACAGGAGTGTACTGCTTCGAATTTGAAGGTGCTGTGCTCAGCGTTCCCGGGCGGCACTGTCCGAAGTGGACCGAGCCGCTGTGCGGCTACTTCGAGGCCGCCGACCCGCGGAGGAGGAGTTCGGGCCCCCTGGTGCCAGGACGCGGACCTGCCGGTTCTCCGCGAGATCGAGCGCGCCGCCGGAGAGGCGTTCGCCGACCTCGGCATGACGGCGGTCGCCGAGGACGAGCCGCCCACACTGGAAACCCTGCGCGGGTTCCAGCGAGCAGGCAGGGCGTGGGTGCACGCTGACGACGTTCACCGAGGTGCCGTGGAACGGGCCCTACTACCGGCGATGCGGGTTCCGCTACCTCACCGACGCCGAGCTCGGCCCTGGCCTGCGCGGAATCCGGGCGGAAGAAGCCGCGCGCGGCCTGGACCACTGGCCCCGAGCAGGGATGCGACGCGACCTCTGACCCGCGGGCGCGGTGCGCTGCGGCGCCATCGCGGAGGGGGAACCCTCGGGCAACGAACTGGCCGCGGCCGAGATCACCGAGTGGCTCGGAAAGCGGTTCGAACTCGCGGCGTGAATTCGAGGTCCGCACTCAACCTGCGGGTCCGGTCGGCCGTCTCCTGGGGGAGCCGGTCGATCGAGAAGGAGCAGTTGCATGGTTTCCCTCCGCCCCGCCACCCCCGAGGACGCCGCCGAAGTGGCCCCGCTGCTGGTCGAGCTGGGCTATCCGGACAACGAGGTGGACGTCGTCAAGGCGCGGCTGGCCAGGTGGACCCGCGAGCAGACCGGGGCCGCGCTGGTGGCGGAGCTCGACGGCCGGGTGGTGGGCACGATCGCGGTGATCGCGGTGCCCTTCTTCGAGCGGGAGGGCTACTGGGGGCGGATCGTCGCACTGGTGGTCAGCGCCGGCTGCCGGGGCCGGGGCGTGGGGCGGCAGCTCGTGGAGGCGGCCGAGGCGAAGGCCCGCGAGCTCGGCTGCATCAAGATGGAGGTCAGCAGCTCGCGCAGCCGCAACGAGTCCCACCCGTTCTACCGCAGCCTCGGCTACCAGGACTGGGCCGGACACAGCACGCGCTACCTGAAACAGCTCTGACGCCGTCAGGCGCCCTTCGCGATCGCCAGACGGGGTGCTCGACGCTTAGGGTGAGGCCGCCGCACAACCGAAAGGACCTCCCGATGACCGATCAGTGGCACCGCCCGCTGCGCCACATCAAGGGCGGCGAACTGTCCGGCGACACCACGCAGACCAGTGGTATGCGGCGGCTGGAAGCCGTCTCGGGCAAGACCGTGGGCTCGGAGAAGGTGTGGATGGGCGAGACGCACGTCGGCCCCGCCACCAACTCCGGCGACCACCACCACGGCGAGGCGGAGACCGCCATCTACGTCAAGTCCGGGCACCCGGTGTTCGTCTTCGCCGACGGCGAGGAGGAGATCCGCCTCGAAACCGGCCCCGGCGACTACATCTTCGTGCCCCCGTACGTGCCGCACCGCGAGGAGAACCCCGGCGACGAGGACGCCGTGGTGATCATCGCGCGCAGCAGCCAGGAGGGCATCGTGGTGAACCTGCCCAGCCTCTGGGCCCCGGTGGCGAAACCGGGCGAGTGAACCCCGGATTTTCCTTACCGGGCAAAGAGAACGCGCGAGTGCTCCACCTCGGGTGACGGAACGGTGGCGCCGCGGTCGCGGGTGAACCACGGTGCCGGGAACGTCCGTGATGACCGGTGCCGGGTCGGCGACGTGTCGCCGGCCGCCCCGCGAACCGGATGAGGTGAGCAACCGATGATCCCAGCCCCAGGGCGGCATCGCGTCTCGAAACGGACGAAGGCCGCCACGGCGGTGCTGGCCCTCGCGGCCGCACTCGGCGGCACGGCCGTCGCCGTCACGGCGGGAGAGCCGGGACGAGCCGCCGCGGACGCCGTCGACAAGAGCCAGTTCGTCGACATCACCACCGTCGCCCCCAACGTCGCCACGCCCGCCCCGCGAGACGGGGCGTCGACGGGGACGTTCACCGTCGACTGCGGGAAGAACGAGAACCAGCACTTCAACCCCGACAACTTCATCGCCCAGCCGGGCGTCAAGAACGGCGCCCAGCACCTGCACGACTACGTCGGCAACCTCACCACCAACGCCGACTCCACCGACCAAAGCCTGCTCGCCGGCGGCACGACCTGCAAGAACGGCGACCAGTCCGCGTACTTCTGGCCCGTCGTCCGGATCGACACCGGCGACGGCGAGCCTGCCGCTTCCGCCGCCGCGGCACCCGGGGACCAGACCGTGGCGAGCGAGCTGCCCGCCCAGGACGCGAACAACGAACTGCCCGGCAACGACGGGGAGATCCAGCAGCCCGCCACCGTCGAGCTGACGTTCCTCGGCAGCCCGGCCGGCCAGGTCACGGCGATGCCGCAGTTCCTGCGCATCCTCTTCGGCGACGCGAAGGTCTCCACGAACGGCCCCAAGAACGCCAGGGCCGGGTTCACCTGCACCGGTTTCGAGGACCGGCTGATCGACAAGTACCCGATCTGCCCGGAAGGCAGCCGGGTGAAGCGCGTCCACGACTTCGCCAGCTGCTGGGACGGCGAGCACACCGACAGCGCCAACCACCGCGACCACATCGTCTACCCGGACGCGGACGGGCAGTGCCCGCAGGGTTTCGAGGCCGTGCCCCAGCTGCGCGTCAGCCTCACCTACGACATCCCGCGGGAGATCCAGCTCAATGGACAGTACAAAATAGACTCGTTCCCCGAGGAGCACCACAACCCGGCGTCCGAGCACGACGACTTCGCCAACGTGATGTCGCAGGAGATCATGAACCGCGTCGTCGGCTGCCTCGACACCGGCCGGACCTGCCAGGAGTGACCCCCGGGGCGGGCGGCGTGTGCGCGCCGCCCGCCCCGCCGGGCTCACTTGCCGTGCGGGTCGGCGGCGTTGAGCGTGGCCACCACCTGGTCGTAGTCGCCGCGAACTTCGCCGTAGCGCAGGAACTTCACTCGCTCCACCTGGATCTCCTTCGCGTCCGGCTCACTGGCCAAGAGCGAGATCACCTCGTCGGCGAACTCGTCGAGCGGCATGGCGAACTCGCTCTCCTCCTGGCCCGGCAGCAACGCGGTCCGCACCGACGGCGGCACCAGCTCGACGACCCGCACCGGCGTGTCGGCCAGTTGCAGCCGCACCGACTCGCTGAGCATGTGGATGGCGGCCTTGCTCGCGTTGTAGCTCGGCGTGACGGCGAGCGGCGCGAACGCCAGCCCCGAGGACACGGTCACGATCGTCGCGTCCGGACGGGTCCGCAGGTGCTCGACGAACGCGGCGATCAGCCGGATTGGGCCGAGCACGTTCGTGGTCACGACCTCCTCGGCCGAGGCCAGGAAGCCGTCCGCGTGGTGCCAGTCCTCAACGCGCATGATGCCGGCCATCGCGATCACCACGTTGAGGTCCGGGTGCTGGCGCAGGACCTCGGCGGCCGCGGTGCGGATGCTCCCGGCGTCGGCGGTGTCGATCCGCACGGTGTCGAAGCCGTGCTCGGCGGCGAGCTTTTCGAGCAGCTCGGTGCGGCGCCCGCCGATGACGACGGTGTTGCCCTCGGCCTGCAGCCGCTGCGCGAGTGCGAGCCCGATGCCGCTGGTGGATCCCGGGATGAAAATGGTGTTTCCGCTGATGTTCATGCTTCGAGTCTGTGCGGCCGGGCCGGTCCGGCGGCAGGGAGCACTCATCGGGGGATCGGCGATCCCTGGTTCGCCGGACTCGGGCGCGGATACTGGAGGCATGGATCGTGCGGAGCTGGCGGCGTTCCTGCGCCGCCGCCGGGAGCAGCTGCGGCCCGAGGACGTCGGGTTGCCCGCGGGGCCGCGCCGCCGCGCGCCCGGCCTGCGGCGGGAGGAGGTCGCCGCGCTGGCGGCGATGTCGACGGACTACTACACCCGCCTGGAGCAGCGGCGCGGCCCGCAGCCGAGCGAGCAGATGCTGGCGGCGCTCGCCCGCGCCCTGCGCCTGACCGACGACGAACGCGACTACCTGTTCCGCACCGCCGGCCGCAACGCGCCCACCCCGGTGGCCGCGGCGTCGCACGTGGCGCCCGCGTTGCTGCGCGTGCTCGACCGGCTGTCGGACACGCCCGCGCTGATCCTGTCGAACCTCGGCGAGGTGCTGGTGCAGAACAGCATGGCCGAGGCCCTCTATGGCGACCGGTCGCACTTCACGGGCTGGGCGCGCAGCGACATCTACCGCTGGTTCACCGATCCGGCCGAGCGCCGGATCTACCCGGAGCACGACCGCGACCGCCAGAGCCGCGCCTTCGTGGCGAATCTGCGCGCCGTGCACAGCGCGATGGGCCCGCAGTCCCGCGCCGGGGAGCTGGTGCGCACGCTGACGAAGACCAGCCCCGAGTTCGCCCGGCTGTGGGACCGCCACGAGGTCGCCAAACGCTTCGAGGACCACAAGGTGCTCGTGCACCCGCAGCTGGGCGAGATCGAGGTGGACTGCCAGGCGCTGTTCACCGAGGACCAGTCACAGCTGCTGCTCGTGCTCACGGCGGCGCCCCGCACCCCGGCGGCGGAAAAGCTGCAGCTGCTCGGCGTACTGGGCCACGAGCGCTTCGACACGGTGTCCTAGCCGCGGTCACCGCACCCTGGGGGACGGCGGAGAAGCCCGCCGCGGTCAGTAGCCGAAGTTCTGGGTCCAGCACGGGCCGCCGTCGCCGAGGTAGTAGGCGCCCGCGCCGATGGTGGTGAACTCCGGGTTGAGCAGGTTCGCCCGGTGGCCGGGGCTGTCGAGCCACGCCTGCACCACCTTGTGCGGCGAGTCCTGGCCGCGGGCCACGTTCTCCGCGCCGGGCGCGGGATAGCCCGCGGCGCTCATCCGTTCGCCGGGCGTGCGCCCGTCCGGGTTGATGTGCGCGCAGAAGTCACGCTGCGCCATGTCCTTGCTGTGCGCGCGGGCCGCGGTCCGCAGGCGCTCGTCGGAGCGCAGCGGCCGCAGCCCCGCCCGCGCGCGGGCCGCGTTGGACAGCCGGACCACGGCGTCCTCGGCGGCGCGCTGGTGCTCGGTGCTGCCCACCACGGACCGGAACGACGGATCACCCGCCGGTTCGAGCTCGGCTTCGGGCACCGGCCTCGACGGTTTGCCCAGCACGCCCACGTCCATGGTCTCCTCGGGCGGGCGGAACCGGGCGACCGTTCCGTCCCGTCTTTTTCGCTTGCGGCTCGTGGGCACCTCGACCACCTTCCCCCGCCACCGGGCGGCAGCTGCCTACGGTAGTGCTTCGAGCTCGGGTTCGGTGGTCCGCAACAGCCGCGGGTCGGGTTGCTCGCCCGACATCTTGAGCAGGCCCCGCACGACCTTGGCCAGCAGCGGCCAGTTCCGCGGGTTCCGCTTGTCGATCCCGCCGATGAGCTGCTTGAGCATCGTCAGGCTGTCGAAGTAGACGCGCTCGCACACCAGATTCTCGTGCTCGTCGAAGACGAAGTACGCCGTCATGCGCACCCGGAACTTCGAGCCCGTGGCGGGAATCTGCCCGAACGGACCGAGATGTGTGCCCAGTAGCCAGAATTCCACGGCGACGGCGTCCTTGCTGTGCCGCAACGAGATCAGCTCGTGGTGCTGGTCCGGGAACGCCACGCGGGTGTCGTGGTAGTAACCGCGGACGTCCGAGTCGCCGTCGTGCACGGTCATCGTGGCGATCAGCTCGTAGTGCGGGTGCGGGAAGGTGGACAACGTGGCGTCCCAGTCCTGGGCGACCTCGTCGCGGAAGTGGTCGAGGACGAGCTTCTGGCGCGCCCTGAGGACCTCGGTGTCGGGGATGTCGAACTCGCTCATGCCCGCGAAGATAGCCGTGCCGCGTGACCGGTCAGATATCCGGTCAGCACGGCGCCCACCTCGGCGAGCGGCTGGGGACCGGTGATCGTGTGGTGGGTGCAGCCGAGGTCGTGCGTGCGCACCCGGCCGGTGATCCGCGACTCCCACACCGCGCTGTCGGCGACGGATTCTCCTTGCGTGGCACGGAAGTACACGAGGTCCCCGTCGAACACCGACTCGTGGTAGGTGGGCAGCAGCGTCACCGAGTGCGCAAGGACGGTGGTGAGCGCGGTGATCTGCTCCGGCGTCAGTCCGGGAAGTCCGCCGGCCGCCGAGCACGAGTGCGGGGTCGATCGGCCTGCTGTCCAGCTGCGCGAGCAGCGCCACGTGCTCGCCGCCGGCCTGCAGGCGTGCCGCGATCGCGTGGGCCAGCGCCCCGCCGAGGGACCAGCCCAGCAGGCGGTAGGGCCCGGACGGGCGGACCGAGCGGATCCGGCGCACGTAGTCGTCGACCAGCTGCGGGAACGTCGCGGGCAGCTCGCCGGGCTTGTCGAGGCCGGGGGACTGCAGGCCGTACACCGGGAGGCCGGCGGGCAGGTGCCGCGGCAGACCCGCGTAGCACCAGGCGAGGCCGCCGGCCGGATGCACGCAGAACAGCGGCGGCTGGTTCCCGGCGGCACGCAACGGCAGGAGGGCGTCGAGGGCACGCGCGGGGGCCGCCTGGTCGAGGTGCCGGGCGAGCTCGGCCACGGTGGGCGCCTGGTAGACGGCGCCGAGCGCGACCTCGGCACCCAGGTCGGCGCGCAGGCGGCCGACGAGCGCGGCGGCGAGCAGAGAATGGCCGCCCAGCGCGAAGAAGTCGTCGTCCACGCCCACGTGGTCGAGCCCGAGCACCTCGGCGAAGAGCACGCACAGCTGTCGTTCGCGGGTGGTTTCGGCCTCCCGGCCGGCGCGGCGTTCGGCGGCGGGCAGGGCCGCGTGGTCGAGTTTCCCGTGTGCGGTCAGGGGAAGCTCGCGCAACGGCACGAACGTGGACGGCACCATGGCGGCCGGCAGCCGCTGCGCCGCCCACGTCCGCAGCTCGGCTTCGGCGACCGGCTCCGCGCGGGGAACCACGTGGGCGACGAGCGCGCGGCCGGTGCTGGTGACCACCGCCTGGGCGACGCCGGGATGGCTCAGCAGCGCGGTTTCCACCTCGCCGGGTTCGATGCGGACCCCGTGCAGCTTGAGCTGCGAGTCGGCGCGGCCGAGGTACTCCAGGTCGCCGTCGGCGGTCCACCGGACGACGTCGCCGGTGCGGTACAGGCGTGCGCCGGGCGGGCCGAAGGGGTTGGGCACGAAGCGTTCCGCGGTCAGGCCGGGCCGGTCGTGGTAGCCGCGAGCCAGCTGCGCCCCGGCGAGGTAGAGCTCACCGGGGACCAGCGGGGGCTGCGGCTGCAGTGCGGCGTCGAGCACGTACGCCTGGACGTTGTGGCCCGGCTTGCCGATGACCGGGCGTTGTCCGCGGATCCGGCAGTACACGGCGTCCACAGTGGACTCGGTGGGACCGTAGAAGTTCCACGCGCTGACTCCCGATGTCTTCTCCAGCGTCGTCCACAGCTGCGCGTCGATGGCCTCGCCGCCGACCATCAGCTGCCACGGGAACTTCTCCGGCCCCGAGTACAGGCCGTGCGCCAGGAGGTTGCACACCAGTGACGGGGTGAGGTCGGCGAAGTCGATGCGGTGCCGGTGGAAGTAGCGCACCAGTGCGGCCGGGTCGAGCCTGGTGGCGTCGTCGACGAGGTGGACCTCCTGCCCGGCGGCCAGGAACAGCATCGACTCCCAGAAGGTGTCGAACGAGAACGACGCGGTCACCGCGGAGCGCAGGCGCCGCCCGGCGATGAGCTCGGCGTGATGGTCGGCGTAGAGGTTGGCCAGCTGGCGGTGTTCCACCACGACGGCCTTCGGGGCGCCGGTCGACCCGGAGGTGAAGCTGAGGTAGGCGGCGTGCCCGGGTTGCGGAGCGGTGTCCGGGTCGGTATCGGCCTGACTGTCCACATCGGACTCGTCAAGGAGCAGCAGCGGATGTCCTTCCGGGAGCGGGACATCCGTGGTGGTGAGCACGCACAGGGGAGCGGCGTCGTCCAGCAGGCACGCCAGCCGCGCGGGCGGCTGGCCGATGTCCAGCGGTACGCAGGCCGCGCCTGCCTTCAGCACCGCCAGCAGCGCGACCATGGCGTCGGCGGTGCGCGGGAGCGCCACCGCGACGCGGGTTTCCGGGCCCGCGCCGCGGGCGAGGAGGAGGTGCGCCAGGCGATTCGCACGCTTGTTGAGGTCCGCTGTGGACAACGTGATCTCCCCGCACACCAGGGCGTTGGCCTCGGGACGCCGGCGAGCCTGGTCCTGGAACAGCTCCGGCAGGGTCTGCCGCTGAACCGGGCGTGCGGTGTCGTTCCAGGTGTGCAGGACGAGTTCGCGTTCTCCGGCGTCCAGCAGGTCGAGCGTGCCCACCGGTTGTCCCGGGTCGGCGGTGGCCAGGGTGCGCAGGAGCCGCAGGAAACGCCGGTGATGGGCGGCCAGCGTCGCGGCGTCGTACTTGCCCGGATCGGCGTTGAAGTCGATGCGCAGCGAGCCGTCGGAGGGCCGGTCGTACACGTTGACGCCGAGGCCGGTCACCGGTCCGTTGGACAGGTTGTGCAGCGTCGCGGAATGCCGGCCGAACCGCAGCCGCGCGTCGTGCATCATGATGTTGATGCCCCAGTCGCCGAGGTAGCCGCCGAGGTGGGGCGCGAGGCCCAGGTCGCGCACCAGGTCCGCGGACGAGTAGCGCTGGTGACGCAGGAGCTGCTTGGCGTTGTCCGCCGCGCCGCGGACCGCGTCGAGCACGCTGGTGGCGGGCGTCAGCGCGGTGCGCAGCGGAAGGACACTGGCGACCATCGACGGCACGCAGCGGGCGAGCTTGCCGGGCCGGGCGTTGACGGTGAGCTCCAGCGAGACGTCGTCCCGGCCGGTCAGGCGGTGCACGTACAGCGCGAGCGCGGCCATCGCCACCGGCGGCAGACTCGTGCGGGCCTGCCGCGCCAGCGCCCGCAGGCCCGCCGCGTCCTCGGGCGCGAGGTGACCGGTCTCGCGCACGAACGCGTGCGGCACGATCGACCAGGGCGTGCGTGACCGCTGCGCGGGCCAGCCGGCCAGCTGCCCGGCCCAGTACTCGCGGTCCTGGGTGAACCGCTCGGAACGCCGGTACCCGGCCTCCTCGGCGAGCAGTTCCCGCAGCGAGCCGAACGGGCAGGGTGGCGGCTCGGTCCGTTCCTCGGCCGCGGTGTAGAGGGCCGCGACGCGCTGGATGAACAGGGCGAACCCGAAGCCGTCCAGCACGGCGTGGTGCAGCCGGAAGTAGGCGACCCAGCGCGCGTCGCCGGTGCGCAGCAGGGCGAAGGCGAACAGCGGGGCCTGCCGGAGATCCACCGGCTGCCGCAGGTCGGCCCCCATGTACTCCTCGGCCGCCGCGTCCGGGTCCCCGGTTTCGCGCAGGTCCACCACCGGGAGCTGCCAGTCGGAGAGGGGCTCGATGACCTGCCGGACCCGGCCGTGCGCGTCCTCGTCGAACCGGGCACGGACGGCCTCGGCCTCGTCGACGGTCTGCCGCAGCGCGGCGGTCAGCAGCGGGACGTCCACGGCACCGTCGATGTGGACCGCCTCGGCGGCGTTGTAGCTGGGGTTGGCGGGATCCAGCTGCTGGGCGAACCACACCCCCGTCTGGGCAGCTGTGAGCGGCAGGGTCTCGATCGGCATACACGCAACGTACCGATTCCGTTACGAGCTGCCACCCGGGGGAGTGCTTGTGGAGGTTCTGGCCTCCCGGCGCACCGGGCGCAAGGTCCGGAAAACGTCGCCTACGGAAATTCCGGGGGCCGGCTCATCATCGGGAGCACGGCGATCCGGAGGACCCCGATGAGAACGAGAACCGTGGCACTGCTCGTCGCGCTGACGGTCCTGGCGTCGCTGGCCTGCCGGACGGCGTCGGCGGCTGCCGGAGCCGACTTCACCCTGACTGGTCTGGACCTGCACGACGGCAAGCTGGTCCAGACCGGGAGCACGTACTACCTCTACGGCACCGAGTACGGGTGCGGTTTCACCTGGGGCCAGGCCGGCACTCCGTGGTGCGGCTTCGGCGTGTCCACCAGCACCGACAAAGTCACCTGGAGCGCAGCGACAATCCTGTTCTCTCCCCACGACATCGACTCGTGGACCGGCACCACGTGGACGGTGGAGTGCGGCAGCACCGGGGCGGGCTGTTTCAACCCCCGCATGATCCAGCGCACCGGCTGGGGCGCGGACGACGGCAGCTGGCTCCTGTGGTTCAACGCCCCCGCCGACTACAACCGCAGCGGGGCCAACGCCTACTACGCCCTGAGCTGCACCGGTCCGGCCGGGCCTTGCGGCTCCCCGCACAAGCCCAGCCTGTCCGTGTGCGGCGGCAACGGCGACTTCGACGTCCTCACGCGGACCGGCGCCGGCCCGGTGTTGTTGTGCACCCAGGCCGACCAGACACTGAGCAGTGAGCAGCTCGACCAGTGGGGCACTGACGGCACCGGCGCGGGCGCGAACGACCTCGCCGGGCTCACCGCCGTGGAATCTCCGAGCGCGTACCACGACACCGCGCACGACCTCTGGATCATGACCTACAGCGACCCCAACTGCGGCTACTGCTCCGGTGACGGCACCGGTTACGCCACCGCCACCAGCCCGCTCGGCCCCTGGACCGCGCCGGCCAACTCCGGCGTCTCCGCCCCGGCCACCGGCCGCCGCGACCTGTCGGCCACCTCCTGCGGCGGCCAGCCCCGCGCGGTCTCCTTCGTCGACGGCCGGCCCTACCAGGGGATCGACCTGTGGAACGGGTCGCTCGACGAGACCGCCGCACCCGTGCACTTCGAGCAGCTCGTCTACACCGCACCCAGTCCCGCGGCGGCCCCGTGGCAGCCGTTCCGCCCCTGGACGTGCGATTGACGGCCGCTCACCGGGCGGAAGGCGAGAACCGCGACAGGAGCAGGCCGCCGGCGAAGAACACCACCACCAGGGCGAGCAGGACGGCCGCCAGTGTCGCGGATCCGCTGATCAGCGTGGTGAAGTTCAGCAGCACCAGCACGGTGATCCCGGCCAGCCCGGCGAGCCCGAGCGCCGGCGCGACCCGCGTGTGCCAAATGCGCGTGTCGACCCGGTGGCGGGCGAAGAACGCGAGGATCGCGACCCCGGTCAGGACCATCAGCACCAGGATGCTCACCGTGGCCAGGCCGGACATCCAGGTGAACAGGTTCAGCACCGGATCGCTGCCAGCCAGCACGAACACGGCGAGGATGACGGCCGCCGACACGGTCTGGGCCAGTGAGCCGACGTACGGCGACCCGTGCCGGTGGTGGGTGCGGGCGAGCGGCTCCGGGCCCACCCCCTGCCGCCCGAGGGCGTACAGGTAGCGCGCGATCGCGTTGTGGAACGCCAGCAGTGCCGCGAACAAACTGGTCAGCAGCAGGATGTTCATGACGTCCGCGTACCCGGTGCCGAGGTAGCGGGCGGCCGCGCTGAACACCAGTCCCGACGTGTCCGCGCCGGCGGCGGCCTCGACCTGCGCCGGACCGTAGGCGACGACGACGGCCCAGCTGCAGATCGCGTAGAACACGCCGATCAGCACGACCGCGATGTAGGTGGCGGCCGGAATCGTGCGCCTGGGGTCGCGGGCTTCCTCGCCGTAGATCGCGGTCGCCTCGAACCCGATGAACGACGCGACGGCGAACATGATCGCGATGCCCGGCGCGCCGTGGAAGAACGTCGAGGGCGCGAACGACGTCGCGGAGTAGCCCCCGGGGCCGCCCCTGACGAGGATCGTGGCCGCGAGCACGGTCAGGACGCCCATTTCGAGCACGAGCATCACGCCGAGCACCCGGGCACCGACGTCGATGCTGCGGTAGCCCAGTGCGGCCACGATCAGCAGCAGCACCGCGGCCAGCACCCACCAGGGAATCTCGGGTCCGCCGTAGTGCGTGATGATGCCCCGCAGGGTCGTGGCCGCCAGACCGTAGACCGCGGCCTGGATCGCCGTGTACGCCAGGAGCGCGAGCCCCGCCGCGCCGAGACCGGGCGTGGTGCCCAGACCCCGCGTGACGTAGGCGTAGAACGCGCCGGTGTCGACGACGTGGTGGCTCATCGTCGCGTAGCCGACGCTGAAGAGCAGCAACACGACCGCGACGGCGAGGTACGCGAGCGGCACGCCCGGCCCGTTGCTGATGGCGAGCATGACCGGCAGCGCGCCGCCGATCGCCGTCAGCGGGGCGGCGGCCGCCACGACGAGGAAGACGATGCCGGGGATCCCGATGGACCCGCGGAGGGTGTGGCCGCTGTCGGCAGGGGAGGAGGTGATGCCCGGTTCGACCATGGCTGGCTCCAGGGGAGGAGGAGGGTTCAGGAACGCGAGGGCTTCCGTTCGTGCACGAGCCGTCCGGCGAAGTAGGTCTGCTCGACCGCCGTGGCGTGGATGTCGCCGGGGTCGATGTCGAAGAGAATCCGGTCCAGTACCAGGAAATCCGCGGCGTAACCGGGCGCGAGCCGTCCGGTGACGCCGCCGAGGCCCATCGCTTCCGCCGGGTTGGTGGTGAAGGCGGCGATGGCTTCCGCCACGGTGAGGGCCTGGCCGGGGTTGAGGGTGCCGGGGAACCGCTCGTCGGGGTTGCGGCGGGTCACCAGCGTTTCCAGGCCGGTCCACGGATCGGGCGTGGGCGCGGCGCAGGGCCAGTCGGAGCCCGCGGCGACGAGCGCGTGGGCGTCGACGAGGTCGCGCACCGGCCACGACGAGTCCACCAGGTCCTGCTCGACCTGGGCGGCGATGCTGTCCTGGAGCACGCCCGGGTACCAGATGTACGGCGACAGATCGGCCACCACGGCCAGCTCGCCGAACCGGGCGACGTCGTCGGGGTGCACGAACTCGGTGTGCGCGATCTGCAACCGGATATCGGATCCGGTTTTCCGGCGCAGCACTTCGGCGGCGTCGAGCACGAGCCGGACCGACGCGTCCCCGGTGGCATGCAGCTTCGCCCCGAGCCCGAGTTCGGCGCAGCGGTTCAGCTGCGCCACGAGCTCGTCGAGGGTCCAGTAGAGCTCGCCACGGAACGGTTTTTCACCGTGGTGGCACCGGTACGGCGACAGCAGCGCGGTGGTGCGTGTCATCGGGACGCCGTCGAGCACGATCTTGACGAAGTCCGGACGGACGAGGTCACCGCGCAGCCCGGCGAGGCGTTCGATGAGCTCCTCGCCGACGATGCCGTCTTCGAGGAACGGCCGGACCGGCGCCGACAGCACGACCCGGGCGTTGAGCTCGCCCGCCTCCTCGAGCGCGTGCAGGGCGGTCGCGGGCCCGAGCATGGTGGCGGCCTCCTGCGCCGAGGTCACGCCGTACCCGTTGAGGACCTCGATCGCGGTGCGCACGGCGGCCGCCGTCCGCGCCTGCGGGTCGGCGATCGACCTGGCGAAGGCCGATTCCGCCTGTGCCGCGGCCGATTCGTGCAGCACCCCGGTCAGCCGGCCTGCCCGATCGCGGACGTAGTGGCCGCCGTCGGGATCGGGCGTGTCCGCGTCGACGCCCATCGCTTCCAGCGTGCGTGAGCCGACCCACCGGTTGTGCATGCTGTCGTCGCGCAGCAGCACCGGCCGCCCGCCCGCGGCTTCGTCCAGCTGCGCCAGGAAACCGGCGTCGGTCAGCCCGTCCAGCACGGTGCTGCCGACGATCCCGCCGACGACCCACGCGCCGGCGTCCAGGTCTCCGGCCCAGCGGCGGACCTTGCCGAGGATCGTGGGCAGGTCGTCGGTCGGCAGCAGCGGCAGCTCGAAGGCGGCCTGGCTCCCGCCGAGGTTGAGGTGCACGTGCCCGTCGACCAGCCCCGGCATCACCATGGCGCCGGCGACGTCGCGGATCGTCGTGTCCGGCCCGGCGAGCCGCGCGATTTCGGCGGCGGTGCCGACCGCGACGAGGACGCCGTCGCGCACCGCCAGCGCCTCGGCCCACGGCTGCCGCGGGTCCTGTGTCCAGATCCGGCCACCGGTCACGACGAGGTCGGCGGTCATGAGTGCTCCGCTCCGTGGTGGCAGTGCGCGGACGCCGACGGCGGCACGTCGAGCGTGGGGTTGCGGTCGAAGAACCCGACCGGCCTGAGGGTGAAACCGGTGTAATCGACCGGCATGACCGGCCAGTCCTCCGGGCGCGGCACGTGGGTGAGGCCGAACGTGTGCCACACGACGATGTCCTCGCCTTCGAGCGAGCGGTTTCCCGCGGTGTAGGCGGGCAGCCCGGCGCCCCCGGCGTGCTGGTTGACGAAGTCGCCCGCCGGGTAGCGCTCGGCGGGGTCGTAGCGCGTGACCCACAGGTGCCGGGTGGCGAAGGCCGCGCGGCGCGCGATGGACGACGCCGGATCCGCGAGCAGCGTCGGCAGGCCCTCGGGCACGAGGGCGTAGCCGACCGGGCGGCCCAGCCGGTTGCGGCGCTCGGGGTTGACGATGTGCCACACCCGGTTGCGCGCCGGATCGGCGTCGCGCTGTGCCGAGTTTTCCGTCCGGAGAACGGTTTTCTTCGTGGTGAAAGCGTTTCCCCGCGGGTTGTCCGGACCGATCGGGACGCGCTCGACGTCGACCTCCTCGACCTGGTTGCGCGGGCCGTCGACGGTCATGTCCAGCCGGGCGCTGAACAGGTGCTGGTGCAGGGGCGCGCCGAGACCGGGGGCGATCGGGGCGGCGTACGGGTAGTCGCCGCCGTCGTGCGCGGACGTGAACACCACGCCGGTGGCCTTGGTCTCGAAGCCGATCGTGCCGTCGAGGTAGAAGTACCAGTAGAACCCGTAGTCGTAGTTGCCGACCGTGGTGAAGAACGACACGACGAGGCGGCGCTGGCGGCGCGTCTGCACCGAACCGGACCACAGATCGCTGTGCTTCCACAGGATTCCGTAGTCCTCCTCGTGGATGCAGACGGCGTTCGGGAGCGTCTTCGGTTCGCCGCGCTCGTCGGCGATCACGGCGTCCAGGTAGGTGATCTCGCCGAGGCAGTCGCAGCCGAGCTCCAGTGCGTTGGCGTAGCGCCCGACGAGGTACTCGCCGGTGTCGAAGTAGTTCTGCCACGACCGCACGGGCGCGGGATCGGCGTAGGGGACCACCATCTCCGCGATCGACGCGCGGTACACGACCGGGCGAACGCCGGAGCCCTCGTCGAACCCGATCTGGTGCAGCACCAGCCCCTCGCGGGCGTCGAAGTTCACCCGCAGCGACCACTTCTCCCACGTCAGCACCTTGCCGTCGAGCCGGAGGCTAGAACCTTCGGGCTGGGTGATCTCGATCGGTTTCTGGGTGGTGCGCAGCGGTCCGCGCACCGCGGGGTCGTCGTAGTTGCCCGATTCGCGGGGGACCGGCACCGGCCCGGAGTCGATGACCCGGTCGACGGTGCGGTTCATCGTGTCGACGTAGGCGACGAGCCCGTCGACCGGATGCGCCCACGCGGAGTCGGTTTCGTGCTCCTGCAGGAAAGCCAGGCCGCGCAGGATGCGCCGGCCGGACTCCTCGGGGTACTCGTCCGCGTAGACGCCCGCCGACAGCGGCGCGACGCGGACGTGCTCGACCGCGAGACCGCGGGCGGCCAGCGCCGCGAGCCAGCGCTCGTCGGTGGCGAGGAGCTGTTCGACCAGCTCGAACTCCTCGTCCAGCACCGGAAGCTGCCCGCTCGTCGCGGTGTCGAGCTCGGTCACGGACACCACCTCGGCGGCGGTCACGTCGACCACGACGTCGCGGGAGATCTGGGTGGCCAGGTCCAGCAGCAGGGCGCGGAAACGGCGCTGTGGCGGGCTTTCCGGGCGGTGGGCGAGCACGTCGGCCTTGGGTGGTTCGTCGAGGCCCACGTACACGAACCGGGTGCTGTCCGCGACCAGGCCGGCCTTTTCCGCGACCTGGCGGACCGTGCGGATCTCCTCGGCCGCCACCGCGGCAAGCGGATGTTCGGACATCGGCATCCTCCTCGAAGCGCGTGGCGGCAACTATACTGAGCACTTGTACAAAAACCAGGGGTGCGAGGTAACGGCTGCGTTACGGCCTATCCTGGAAAAGCCCGATCACCAGCGGAAAGAGATCATCGTGCCCAAGGTCGTCGATCACGACGCGCGCCGTCGCGAGATCATCGGGGTGGTGTGGCGGCTGGTGGCCGAGGAGGGCATCCAGTCGGTCACCACCCGCCGGATCGCCGAAGCGGCCGGGTTCGCCAACGGGGCCCTGCTGTACTACTTCCCGAACAAGGACGCGGTGCTCACGGCCGCCTTCCAGCACATCTTCGACGCGACGAACACCCGGGCGGACAAGGCGGACGGCGAACGCCGCGGGCTGGGCGGGCTGCGCACGCTGTGCCTGGAGATCATGCCGCTGGACGAGGAGCGGTGCACGGAGGCGCGGCTGGCGATCACGTTCTGGCAGCAGGCACTGAACTCGCCCGAAAAGGCCGCCATGCACACGAGTTTCCTGAACCGCTGGCGCGAGGAGATGAGCGCCCGGCTCGGCGAGGCCGCCGAGGACGGGGAGATCGGCGAACTGCCGGATGTCGACGCCGTCGTGGACGAGCTGCTCTCCATGCTGATGGGCCTGCAGATCATGGGCGTGCTCTCGCCGCGGGAGACCACGCCGGACCGTCAGCTGGCCCAGCTGGACGAGTTCTTCGCCCGGCTGCGCCGGGGTTGAGGGTCTATTTCGTCCTTTCCGGACTGTCCAGGTAGGACATGGCCAGCTCGGTAGTGGCCTCCGCCCAGTCCGACCAGGACAGGCCGTCCGGCCAGGACCGGCAGCTGGCGGCCCGGTGCACGCAGGAGCCGATGATGCTGCGCGCGACGAACCGCATCGCGGCGGCGTCCACGGCGGGCCCGGCGGCATCGGTGAGTGCCTGCTGGACGGTCGCGAGCGCCTGCAGTCCGCGTTCGGCGCCTTCCGCGGGCTGGCCGCTGAGTAGCTCCGGGAACGCCTTGGTGTGGCTGGAGAAGGCGTGCGCCATCGCGTGGGTGAAGGCGCCGATGACATCGCGGAGCCCGGGGGAGGCCGCGCGCAGCGCCACGGCGACGCCGGCTTCGAGCTGTTCGAGCAGCTGGTCCTTCACCGCCCTGAGCAGCTGTTCCTTGCCGGTGAAGCGGCGGTAGATCACCCCGACCGAGACACCCGCGTGCTCGGCGACGGCCGCCACGGTGAACTCGTCGATGCCCTCGGTGCTCAGGATGTGCTCGGCCGAGTCGAGCACCTTCTGCAGCGAGGCCCGGCTACGAGCCTGCTGCGGAGGGCGGAAGCCGTGCTGAGCACTCACGGCCAGGACGTTACCGCTCACCCCGCGACACCGGACGGCCAGGGCAACGGTAATGATAATTACTGTTATCGTATGGTCCGTCGAGGAGAGCGAGTTCCAGAGCATGGTCCACATCGAGGTGCGCGGCGCCTACGTCGACTTCCCCGTCTTCGACGCCAAGACCCGGTCGTTGAAGAAGCAGGTCCTCGGCAAGGTGGGCGGCGCGATCGGCACCGGGGCGAAGGCGCCGATCATCGAGGCGTTGCGCGACATCACGCTGTCGCTGGCCGAGGGCGACCGGGTTGCGCTGGTCGGGCACAACGGGGCGGGCAAGTCGACCCTGTTGCGCCTGCTGTCGGGCATCTACGAGCCCACCCGCGGGACCGCCCGGGTCGAGGGGAAGGTCGCGCCGGTCTTCGACCTGGGTGTCGGGATGGATCCGGAGGGGTCCGGCTACGAGAACATCCTCATCCGCGGCCTGTTCCTCGGCATGTCACGGCAGGCGATGCGCAAGCGCGCCGACGACATCGCGGAGTTCACCGAGCTCGGCGACTACCTGCACCTGCCGCTGCGGACGTACTCCGCGGGGATGCGGGTCCGGCTGGCGCTCGGCGTGGTCACCACCATCGACCCGGAGATCCTGATCCTCGACGAGGGTCTCGGCGCGGTCGACGCCGCCTTCATCGCCAAGGCGCGCGGCCGCATGGTGGACCTAGTCCACCGCTCCGGGCTGCTGATGTTCGCCTCGCACTCCGACGAGCTCCTGCGGGAACTGTGCACCACGGCGATCTGGATGGACGAAGGCCGGATCCGGCTGCACGGCCCGGTGCGCGAGGTGCTCGCCGCCTACCAGGGACGCGACTGAACGGCGCCGGGGCGTTCGCGGAACTGGCGGGGCGACTCGCCGTAGGCGGTGCGGAAGGTCTGGCTGAAGTGGGCGGCGCTGGGAAAGCCCCATCGCGTGGCGATCGTGCCGATCGGGCGGGCGGCCAGCTGCGGGTCGGCCAGGTCGCGCCGGCACCGGGCCAGCCGCTGCTGCCGCACCCACTCGCCGACGGGGTGGCCCTGCTCGTGGAAGAGCTTGTGCAGGTACCGCACGGAAATGTGGTGCGCCGCGGCGATGGTGGCCGGGGTCAGGTCCGCCTCACCGAGGTGCGTGCGGATGAACGTGTGGATCTCGGCCAGCAGCGCCCGGCTCCGGGTGTGCTCCGGCAGGGCGTCGCGGCGGTCCAGCGCGCCCGCGAGCGCCGCGGTGAGCACGTCCAGCGTCGCGGTGGCCAGCCGCGCGGTGTCGGCCGCGGTGAGCTCGTTCCACTGCCGCGCCAGCTGCAGCAGGAACTGCGACGCCAGCGCCCCGACCCCGTGGGCGCGCGGGAGGAGCGCCTCGCGCACCGTGCGCAGGTCCCTGGCGGGCAGCGGCAGCGACGACCGGGGGAAGCGCAGCAACAGCAGCTGGTGCACGGGCAGCTCCGGGGCGAATACCGCCTGGTAGGGGCGCGACGTGTCGTACAGCTTCAGGTCGCCCACGCCCATCCGCAGGCAGCGGTCGCCGTGCGTGACGACACCGGCGCCGCGGATGAAGCACACGAGCTTGCCCACCTCGGGATCCCCGCGGCGGATCATCGCCCGGCTCCGGTGCACCGTGTGCGGCATGGTGGACATCAGCGTCACCTGCACCGGGCCGAACTCCCGCACGGCGACCTGCGCCCGGAAAGCGCTTCCCGGCTCACGCCGCAGCTCGTACGGCGCCCACAGCTGCTCGTGCACCTCGTGCCAGTAGGCGAACCTGTCCCGCACCGGCACGTCGTCCGTGCTCACGACCCTCATGACCGCCCCCAGCGACGCCTCGAACCGATGGCCAGCGTAACCGGCTAAAGGGGCATATCGGGGCAGAAACGGTGAAAAGGTGTGCACTCCGGCGTAAAAGGTGTGCGCTCTGGCGGATGGAAACGAAGGCGAGAACAGCGCTTCGTGGATCATGGCACCCGGATGGCTACCCTCGTCGGACGCGGAGTCCCACGGGTTACTGACCACAGTGGACACCACGGAAATGCCGCACGCCAAGCCCTTCGCCGCATGCCTCTGCCCACGCGTTCGCCGAGGTCCCGGTGCGCGGCGAGCGCCGCGTCGGTGGCCGCCTGCTCGCGGGCGAGGTCCGCGAACGCGCCGTCGACCAGTGCCTGCTCCGCGGCGGCTCCCTCGAAGTCGGCGTCCGTGCCGCCGTACAGCTTCGGCGCCGGGCCGTCGGGCCGGAGCCACGTGCGCCAGTCGCGTTCGACCTCCGCGAGGTGGCGGACCAGCCCCAGCAGGGACATCGTCGAAGGCGGCACCGACCGGCGCGCCGGCTCCGCGGCACCGAGACCCTCGCACTTCATGAGGAGGGTCAGCCGGTAGTCCTTCAGGTAGTCCCGCACCGTCGCCAGCTCGCCGTCCGGGCTGACGCCGGCGGTGTTGCGCGGATCGTCGCCCGGATCCACCCACATGTCGGGGTGGATCCGGGCCTGACCCCATCGCTCGGGCACGTCGCTCACCCTCCCAGGATGCCCTGCGGGGCAAGCGGATTGTCTGGGCTCAGACCGTGCCGTCCTCCCACCACCACGCGCGGCCGAGGTCGGCGCGGCTGTCGACGTGCTGGTGATCGGCCGTGTACGTCTCCAGCCCGGAGAAACCGCAGGTTTCCGCCTTCTGGTAGACGGTGCGGTTCGCGACGCCGGGCACGTCGAGGTCCGCCGCGGTGCCGTAGAGGTGCATGCTGTCGCTCGCGCCGCCGACGTCGGCGTTGTGCGCGATGCTGCGGAACCCGGAGTTCACGGTGATCGGCGTGTTCCCCAGCTTGAGCCGCAGGGCCTCCAGTTTGTACATGCAGCGCCGCACGTTCTCCTTGGCGCTCGCGGCGCTGACCTTGCCGCCGTCGAAGGTGCCGCTGACGCGGTCGGTGAACTCGCTCCACTCGAAGTGCGCGGTGGAGCCGTCGGACGATTCGAGCGCGTTCAGCTTCGCCTGCGTGGCCGCGCCCACGACACCGTCGGCGGTGAGCCCGTAGGCGGCCTGAAAGCGCTTCACCGCGGCGGTGGTGGCGGGGCCGAAGTCCCCGTCGACGGCCAGCCGGGTCTGGCTCGCGCTGCTCGCCGGATAGCCCGCGACCCTGATCTGCAGCTCGGTGACGTCCGCGCCGCTCGTACCCTCCTGCAGTTGGCGCGACCAGCTGTAGGCGCTGGCCACGCCGGTCAGCAGCAGTGGCCCGGCCACCGCGCCGGCGCCCACGGCGACCGCGGTGCGGAGCATTCGCCGGCGGCTCAGGGATGCAGAGGACATGGCGTTCCTTTCCCACGACGAGGGGCGCGACTGCGTGGAAGGCTACCGCCTCGGCATCGGCAGGCAAGCTCCTTGAGTGACAAGGAAATCCTCTTGACACGCCGCCGGGCCCGCTCCGTCAGCCGGGGAAGTCCGGCAGCGTCAGCGCCGAGTGTTCGGGGTGCCGCTCGGATGCCGGCGCGGTGGCGAGCGCGCGAAGCGTCGCGTTCCGTTGCGCCAGCGCTTCCTCCGTCGTGGGGAACAGGAGCGCCCGCCCTTCGCCCACCAGGCGCTGGTTGGCTTCCACGAAGTCCCGCACCCCCTTCTCGTACGCGGCGAACGCCGCTGTGTGGTCCGGGATCGTGGCGAGGGCGTGGCCGAGCATGTAGGCGCCCACGAGGGCGAGGCTGGTGCCCTGGCCCGTCGCGAAGGACGGCGCGTGGGCGGCGTCGCCGACGAGCGCGACCCGACCCTCTGTCCACTGTGGCAGGTGGATTTGGCTTACCACGTCGAAGAAGAGGTCATCGGCTTCGCGCATCGCGGCGACCATGCGCGGGATTTCCCAGCCCTCGCCCGCGAACGTCTCGGCGACCAGGTCGCGTTGCGCCTCCGGGTTCCGGAACGCCTGGATCGGCGGCTCCTGCCGGCCGAAGACGAGGAAGCCGTGCACCTCCTTGCTGTCGAGGACGGCGTAGAGCGCGGCGCCCCTGCCCACCGTCGTCCACGCGAGCGCTTCGCGGACGAGCCCGAAGTCGTTGGGCATGGTGAACCCGGCGAAGCAGTAACCGAGGTAGTGGTGGAACCGTTCCTCGGGCCCGAAAACCAGCTCACGGGTGTGCGAGTGCAGCCCGTCGGCGCCGATCACCAGGTCGTAGGTCTCCTGGCGGCCGCTGCGGAAGGTGACGTCGACCCCGCCGGCGTGGTCGGTGAACGTGTCGACGGAGTCGCCGAACCGGAACTCCACGTCGTCGCGGACCAGGTCGTAGAGCGCGGTGGTCAGGTCGCCGCGGCGGATTTCGAGGTCCTCGCGGTCGCTGCCGCCGGTGACCAGCTCGGGCTCCAGTTTCGCCACCTCGCTGCCGTCGGCGTCGAGGAAGACCAGTTGCCGCGTGGCGATGTGCAGCTCCCGCAGGCGGGGCAGGATCCCCATGTGCCGCACGGCGTCCAGCGCGGTGCCGCGGATGTCGATCGGGTAGCCGCTGGCCCGCAGCGCGGGCGCCTTCTCCACGACGGTCACCGCGAACCCGGACCGCCGCAGCCAGTAGGCCAGGGCGGGCCCGGCGATGCTCGCGCCGGAGATCAGAACAGTGGTGCTCATGAGAACTCCCCAGATAGCTAAGTTAGGTATCTATTCTCCGGGTGCGACAATGCGGTGCCGGCCCGGGTGGACGAGGTCGACTATATACCTAAGTTAGGCATCTATGGGGAGTGTGATGGCCGACACCGAGCCAGGCGGCACGCCCGACCTGCGGACCGTGTTGCCCCGGCTCATGCAGCTGGGCACCCTGATGAACCGCAGCGGCCTGCCCCAGCGGGCGATGAAGCACGCCGGCGCCGACCTCGAACGGCCCGGGCTTTCGATCCTGCTCGCGCTGTACCTGGGCGGGAAGGCGATGCGGGTCGGGGAGATCGCGGAGCGGATGCAGGTCGCCGGCCCGCACGTCACGCGGCACCTGCACGTGCTCGAACGGCGCCGGTTGGTGCGCGGCCTGGCCGATCCCGACGACCGGCGCGCCCGCCTGGTGGAACTGACCCCGGACGGGGCGGCGATCGCGGAACGGTACGCCGCGACGGTGCTCGGCTGGTTCGGCGAGGCGTTGTCCGGCTGGTCCGCCCAGGACCGCCGGACCTTCTACGACCTGCTGCTGCGGTTCACCGATGACGTCGCGACCTTCCTGTCCTCTTTGGACGAGGAATGACTTTGTCCTGAGTGGACGGTCAGGCGGCCAGGGGACGTCGGCGCAGGGCGGGATCGTCCAGCGCGGGCGGCCGGTACTCCTGGTCGAGCACGCCGATGTCGGTGCCCGGCGGCACGATCTCGTCGATGCGGTCGAGGAGGTCGTCGTCCAGCCGCACCGCCAGCCCGGCGAGCAGGTCGTCGAGCTGCTCCATCGTGCGCGCGCCGAGCAGCGCGCTGGTGACGCCGGGATGGGCGGTGGTGAACGCCATGGCCAGGTGGGTCAGGGGCAGGCCGGCCTCGGCGGCGAGCGGGACGAGCTGTTCGACGACGTCGAGACGGCGCTCGTCGCCGAGGTGCCGGACCCGGCCGGCGCGGCGCAGGTCGTTGGGCCCGCCCTTGCGGACGCGGCCGGTGAGCAGGCCCTGGCCGAGCGGGCCCCAGACCAGGACGCCCATGCCGTAGCGCTGGGCGACGGGCAGCACCTCGCGTTCGATGCCGCGGTTGAGGATCGAGTAGGCGGGCTGCTCGGTGTGGAACCGGGCCAGGCCGCGCCGTTCGGCGACCCACTGGGCCTCGACGATGTCGGACGCGGGCGTGCCGGAGGCGCCGATCGCGCGGACCTTGCCGCTGCGGATCAGGTCGGTCAGCGCGGAAAGCGTTTCCTCGAAGTCCGTGGCCGGGTCGGGCCGGTGGAGCTGGTAGAGGTCGATGTGGTCGGTTCCCAGGCGGCGCAGCGAGTTCTCGACGGCGGTGACGATCCAGCGGCGGGAGGCGCCCTGTGCGTGGGGTTTCTCGCCGATGGGACGGCCGAACTTCGTGGCGAGCACGACGTCGTCCCGGCGGCCTTTCAGCGCCTTGCCGACGACCTCTTCGGAGTCGGCGTAGGCGTCGGCGGTGTCGATGAAGTTGATCCCGGCGTCGAGTGCTTTGTGGACGATGCGGGCGGACTCCTCGGGCGCGTTGCCCATGGAGGTGGCGAACATCAGGGCGCCCAGCGCGTAGGGGCTGACTCTGATGCCGGTCCGGCCGAGGGTGCGGTACTGCATGGGGCTGGCTCCCGGGAGGTATGCTGACGCTAAGTGGAAAGCTTTTCCGCAACTATACGGAAAGGCTTTCCGGTTATGCAAGAGGGGTGGTGTGGTGAGCGAGAACAGCCCGGCGCCGCGCCGGCGGCGCGCCGACGCGCGGCGCAACGTGGACGCACTGGTCGAAGCCGCGAGGAAGGTCTTCGACACCTCGGGGGTGGACGCGCCGGCGAAGGAGATCACCGACCTGGCCGGGGTGGGGGTCGGGACGCTCTACCGGCACTTCCCGCAGCGCGCGGACCTGGTGAAAGCGGTGGTGCAGAGCGGGATCGACGCCGTCGCCGACGCGGGGCCGGCGTTGAGCGCGGAGTACGAGCCGGTGGAGGCGCTGACGAAGTGGGTGGACCGGTTCACCGAGCTGCTCGGCACGAAACGCGGGCTGGCCTCGGCGCTGCATTCGGGCGATCCGGCGTTCGAGGGCCTGCCGGGGTACTTCCGGCAGCGGCTGGGCCCCGCCCTCGCGGCGCTGCTCGACGCCGCGGCGGGCGAGATCCGGGATGACGTCGGCGCCGAGGACCTGCTGCACGCGATCGCGCAGCTGTGCCAGCCCGTGCCCGGCCGGAGTCCGGAGCACGGGAAGCGGATGGTCGCGGTCCTCGTCGACGGCCTGCGCCGCGGCGGGGGAGAGCGTTCGTAAGCACGGCGTGGTGGTGGCACTCGCGGCGGCGGGGGAGAAGCGCGCCTCAGGAAGCAGGCCACCGATGGAGGTCGGCGATCGGGCGGCTCGGGTCGTGCGCGGGATGGCGGTTCTGGTCGAGGGCCTGCGGCGTCGCGGGGGAGAGTCGCCGCTCAGGAAGCCAGGCCGCCGATGGGGTGGGCGGCCCGGGTCGGTCGAGGGCCTGCGGTGCCGCTGGAAACCTCCCTTCAGGAAGCAAACCCCCGATGACGAGGTCGGCGATCGGGTGGCCAGGTTCTGGTCGGGGGGCTGCGGCGCGGCCGGAGAGAGCCAGCCGGTCAGGAAGACACGCCGCGATGACGAGGTCGGCGATCGGGCGGCTCGGGTCGGTCGAAGGTCCACGCCGCCGCGGGGGAGAGTCGCCGCTCAGGAGGCCAGGCCGCCGATGAGGAGGTCCACGATGCGGTGGGCCAGGGCGTGCACCTCGTCGGCCGGCTGGCCGTCCACGCGGTGGTACCACATGTCCACCGCGTTGAGGTTGCTCAGCAGCGTCCGCGTGGCGAGCGCCGGGTCGACGCGGCGGAGTGAGCCGTCCTCGATGCCTTCCGTCACGACGCCGCGGAAGAGCTGCTCGTAGTCGCTGCGCAGGCGGTTCAATGCGGTCAGCGCGTCGCGCTGACGGGCCTTGAGCGCGGTCGACCGCTGGTCCCGCACCGCCTGGTGGACGACGTGGTGGTAGGCTAGGTCCTCCATCAGGTTGAGTTCGTGCGCGACGGCCATCGCCACGAGCCGTTCGCGGGCGGTGCCCTCGCCGCGGGCGTGGGGTTCGACCCGCTCGCGGACGCGGCGCATGCCCTCCTCGTAGACGGCGAGGAAGATGTCGAACTTCGACCGGAAGTGGTAGTACACCAGGCCCTTCGTCGCCCCCACCTCGCGGGCGATGTCGTCGATCGTGGCGTTGGCGAACCCGCCGGCCATGAACGCCTCCGCGGCGGCGTCGAGGATCCGCTGCCGGACCTCGCTCGTCACCGCCGTCTCCTCTGCGCTCACCGCTCCTCCTCCCCGCCCCGGCCGTCATCCTCGCACGCCACGAGCGCGACGTTGACACCGCAAGCCGGCCGGACTTACCGTGATACTCGGTAGTATCGCAGGTAGATGGGCTAGAAGCGATCCGGAAACCCCGAGCAGAGCCGCTCCCGGAGGGCGTCCCATGACGAACGCGCAAGACCTGCTGCACGAGCTGGCCACGAAGAAGGCCATGAGCCGGCTGCTGCCGGTGCTCGGCATCGCCTACTTCATGTCCTATGTGGACCGCACCAACATCGCGCTGGCGAAGACGGCGCTGGAGGCCGACATCGGCATCGGCGCGGCGGCCTACGGGCTCGGCGCCGGCCTGTTCTTCCTCACCTACGCGCTGCTGGAGGTGCCGAGCAACCTGGTCCTCTACCGGGTCGGCGCCCGGCTGTGGATCACCCGGATCGCCGTGACGTGGGGCGCGGTCTCGGCCGCCATGATGTTCGTGCACAGCGAATGGTCGTTCTACCTGCTGCGACTGCTGCTCGGCGCGGCGGAGGCCGGGCTGTTCCCGGCCATGATGTACCTGGTCACGCTGTGGTTCTCGCAGAGGCACCGGGTGACGATCGTCGGCCTGATCTACACCGCGCCGTGCCTCGCGATCTTCGTCGGTTCGCCGGTCGGCGGCGCGCTCATGGAGCTGGACGGCGCCGGCGGGCTGCGGGGCTGGCAGTGGATGTTCCTCGTCGAAGGGCTCGTCACCGTCGTCGCCGGGGTGCTGGTGTGGTTCACCCTGCCCGGCCGTCCCGCGGACGCGAAGTGGCTGACCCCGGAGCAGGCCGCCGAACTCACGCACCGGGCGGTGGGGCAGGACGCGCCGTCCGCGACGCGGGTCCGCGGCAACCTGCGCCTGGCCTTCGGCCGCCCCACGGTGCTCGCGCTCGCCGCGATCTACTTCATCAACCAGGCGATCAGCTCCGGCGTGGGCTTCAACTACCCGGCGCTGCTGCAGTCGCTCGGCATCCGGAACCCGTTCCTGGTCGGGCTCGTGGCCGGCAGCGGCGGAATCGCGGGCCTGGTGGGGGTGCTGTTCTTCCCCTGGCTCGAACGGCGGATCGGGCGGGCGGTGACGCTCATCGGGGTCGGTGCCGGTGGGACGGCGGTGATCCTGCTCGTCTTCCTCATCTCCGCGAACCCGGCGGTGCGCATCGTCCTGATCTTCCTGTCCAGCTTCTTCGCCCTCGGCACGCTGCCGCTGTTCTGGTCCGTCGCGATGTCGCGCATGTCCGGTCTGCTGGCCGCGGCCGGGCTCGCGTTCATCAACACGGTCGGCATCACCGGCGGTTTCGCCGGCCCCTACGCCTACGGCCTCATCGAGGACGCGACGGGAAACCTGCTGTCGCCGTATTACACGCTGCTCGTCGCGTCCGGCGTGGGCCTCGCGCTGGTGCCGCTGCTCGCCCGGGCGATCCGCCGGGAGAAGCGACACCGGGACGACGTTCCGTCCACAGTGGACCTGGAAACGGCATGAGGGCCGCGGTGGCCGCCGTGCTGGCGGTGGTGTGCTGCTTGACGGGCGGGCAGGCGCTGGCGCAGGAGCCGCTCCGGTACGTGGCGCTGGGCGACTCGTCGGCCGCGGGACCCCTGATCCCGGACCAGATCGACGCGACCTGCCTGCGCTCGGACCGCAACTGGCCGCACGTGCTGGCCGCGACCCTGCACGCCGCGCTGACCGACGTGACGTGCTCGGGCGCCACGACGGCGGACCTCGCGGGACGGCAGGCGGGCGTGGTGGCGCCCCAGTTCGACGCCCTGCGCCCGGACACCGGCCTGGTCACCCTCGCGATCGGCGCCAACGACCTCGCGCTGTCGTCGGCGTTCGTCACGTGCGCGAGCCCGGGCGGCGTTGTCGTCGAGCCGTCGTGCCGCGAGCAGTACACTGTGGACGGCCGCGACCAGTTCGAGGCCCGCATCCGCGCGACAGCGCCGAAGGTCGGCGCCGCGCTGGCGGAGATCCACCGCCGCTCGCCGCGGGCGAAGGTGGTGGTGACCGGATACCTGACCTACTGGCGCCCGGGCGGCTGCTACCCGGCCGACCCCTTCGCGCCACGCGACGCCGACTACATCCAGCGCACCCTCGACCGCTTGGCGGCGATGCTGGCGTGGGAGTCCGCGACGCATCGCGCGTCCTATGTGGACATCCGGCGGCCGAGCGCCCGGCTCGGCCTGTGCGAGGCACCCGCCCAGCGCTGGCTCGAAGGCGCCGTGCCCGCGTCCCCGGCGTACCCGTACCACCCCAACGCCGCCGGAATGGCCCACGTGGCCGGGATTCTCGCGGCAGCGGTTCAGGAGAACGACACCGAGTAGCTGTTCGTCGTGAACCGCTCCGTCGCACCGCCCGTGGAGCTGATCTCGAAGCCGAACTGCACCTCGCCGAGGGTCACGTCGCCCCACCAGCCGTTGCTGCGCAACCACTTCAGCACCGAGAGGATGTCGACGCCGCCGCTGGTCACGTTGCCGCGGACGAACGAGTACACCTCGTGCCCGTTGTTGCCCCGGTAGACGTCGTAGCTCACGCCGCCGATGCTCGCGGTCGTCTGCTTCGAGCCGAGCGGGCCCGCGGTCACCCGGTTCTCCCAGATCATCACCTCGTAGGCGTTGCTGTTCGCCCAGATATCGTACGCCGCGTTGTACACCCCGCTGCCCGGCAGCGTCACGTTGAAGCTGCTCGTGAGAGTGGCCAGGCTCGACAGGGTTCGGCCGACGTTGCGCGCCGAATGCGGGTAGCACTTGACGCCGTCCGTGGCGGGCTGCGTCGAGTCGACCCAGAAGTTGCTGGAGGAGTTGGCGTAGATCGTCTCCGGTCCGTGGTTCGACGCCCAGCAGTCCTGCCGGACGGTGTAACCGCCGGTGGACCATTCCGCCCACTGGTCGCTGGACGACCAGGTGGCGGCCTGCGCGGTCGCGGTGCCGAGCAGGACCGAGGCGAGCACGGCCGTGACGGTGGTGGCAATCCTCATCGTTTTCACCCCAGGTTCACCAGTGAGACAGCCCCGAGTCCGCCGGTGTCGTCGGCGCCCCACGAGGCGATCGCGATCGTGTTCTGCCCGTCGGTGCGCAGGATTCCGTTCGGGAGCACGAAAACGTGCTGCGGACCGACGTTGTTGACATACCGGCCGAGGTTCCAGCCGTTGACGAAGATCTCCGCGCGGTAGTTGCGGGCGGCGTTGTCGTCGATGCGCAGGCCGATCGAGTTGTCCTGCCCGGCGGGCAGGTGCAGCGCGAACGTGGTGCGGTACCAGCTCACGCCCGGCGTCGGTTCGGTCGACGGCAGGGTCGTCGCCGGCCACGACGCGTCATTGAATCCGGGCAGGCTCCAGCCGTTGCGTTCGCCGTAGAGGCCGCCGTTGTTCAGGGGGCCGCGCACCGGGTCGGCGCCGTTCTCGCCGCCGAGCGCGCCCTGGATCTTCCACGCGATCGGGTCGGCGCCGACGGTCGCCGCGGTGAGCCCGCGTGGCTCCTTGTGCGAGTCGTTGGCGTTCCAGTCCTCGTTGTGGCCCATGTTCTCCACCAGCACCGACAGCACGTTGCCGGCCTTGAGCGCTCCGGCGGGAATCGGGAACTGCTTCGTGCCCGGACCGCTGGTGCCGAGGTAGACCCCGTTGAGCCAGGCGGAGAACTGGCCCGCGGTGCCGGTGGTCGCCGACAGCGTGACCGTCGTTTCGCCGCCCGTGGCCTGGAACCGGCCGCGGTACCAAACGTCGCCGTAGTGGTAGCCGTAGTCGTCGGCGTACAGCACGGGCTGCCCGGCCGGCGGCTTGGCCGGGTTGTTCGTGGTGAGGTGGTCGGCGGCGACCCAGGACGAGTCGTCGAACGCGGGGTTCGCCTCGGGAGTCTCGTACTGGTGCTGCCACGTGGTCAGCGCGGGCAACGTGACCGGCTGGGGCCCGGCCAGGCGCGCGACGAGCGTGCCTTCCGCGGTGCGGGTGGCGGGGACGAGTCGGCCGTTCCACAGCAGGAACTTCACCGACGGCGGTGCCCACACCTCCAGCTGTGTGGCGGCCTTCGTGTCGCCGGTGAGCGCCAGCACCGGGCCGAGGACCTTGGCGTCCCGCACCAGGTACGGCCCGCGCTCCAGGACGGGACCGGCACCGGTGTCCTGGCGCCAGAACCCGGCGGACGTGGCGGTGTCGGCGATCAGCAGCTCCAGCGGGGCCTTGCCGCCCTCGATGCGCACCCGGGCGAGTCCGTTGTGGACGTAGTCGAGTCGCAGATCTCCCTTGCTCGGGTCCCAAGTGGACGAAACAGATCCGGAAAGGACGGACACGTGCGGCTGGGTGGCGAAGTGCAGCACCGTCTCGCCAGTGCCGTCACCGTAGAGCAACGCGGTGTCGGTGCCGCCGATCGTACCCTGTGTCATGATCTCCGAGGTCGAGTAGACGAGGTGCTGCGAGCCGAAGTCGTAGCCCGCGACGAGCAGCTTCGCGTCCCGCCCGCGCAGCGTCAGGCTGCCCTGCTGGGGCACGGTGGGATACGCGGCGTCCAGCGCGACCGTCGTGCTGTCGGTGGTGGTGGCGGTGGTGTCCCGGTGCTGCACCAGGAGGAACCGCGTGCCGGTGTCCGGGTTGACGTTCGACTTGACCTGCACCACCGGGTTCGACGCGACGAGGTCCGGCCCGTAGTCGGTCTTCGCCAGCGGTGTCACGGACTGGGTGAAGTAGCCGATGCGCTTCTGCTCGTCGTACTTGCTCGTCAGCTGCCGGGACTCGGTGATCGCGGCGCCGTAGTCGTAGGACGAGTAGACCGCGCCGGGATCGGGCAGCCAGCCCCAGCTCGTGCCGCCGAAGGTCATGTAGAAGTTCTGGAACGTCGCGCCCGAGGCGATGTTGTTCGTGTAGAAAACGCTTTCGAAATCCGGCCCGGTCAGCTGGCGGCACTGGTCGTAACCGGGACCGCCCCAGGGGTCGAAGGAGCCGCCCTGGAACTCGGCGATCGAGATGGGCGTGCCCGGCGAGATGCCGCGCGTCCAGCGGTAGTCCGGTGCGGGCTGCCACACCTGCGGGTTCGAGCAGTCGAAGCCCTGCGGGTAGCCGTCGAACGCGTAGACGTCCACCCCACCCGGGGTGCCGGGCTTCCAGTTCCCGGCGGGCCAGACGTCGTTGTGGAACAACGGAACCGTGATCCCGTCGGCCCGCGCCTGGTCTTCGAGTGCCTGCATGTAAGCCGGGTCGAGGGCGCCGTTGCTGTACTCGTTCTCGATCTGGTCCAGGATCACCGTGCCGCGGCCGTCGGTCAGCTGGTGGCGCGCGAGGATCGGGTCGATGTGGCGGAACCACTCCTTCGCGGCGGCCAGGTAGTCCGGGGCGCTGGTGCGGGCCTTGCCGGCCTGGGTGGTCAGCCACCCCGGCAGGCCGCCGGAATCGGTTTCGGCGTTGATGTAGGGGCCGGGCCGGGCGATCACGTAGATCCCGACGTCCTGTGCGATGTCGAGCAGCCGGTCCACGTCGCGGATGCCGGTGAAGTCGTAGACGCCCTGCTTCGGCGAGTGGAACGCCCAGTCGAAGTAGATCGACACGGCGTTGAACCCGCCGGCCTTCATTTTCTGCAGCACGTCGCGCCACAGCTGCGGGCTGGGCAGGCGCCAGTAGTGGAACTCGCCCGACCACAGGTAGACCCGCTTGCCGTCGATCGAGAACGAGTAGTGGTCGTAGGAGATCGTGTGCGCCGGTTTCGCGGGCCGTGCCGCGGCGTCCGGGACCCCGCCGAGCAGGACGGTGCTCAGCAGCACCGCGACCAGCGTCAGGACACGAAGGGATCGCATCGCTCCTCCTAACGGATTCCGAGGGTGCGCTCGCCGAGGGTCTTCGGCGCGGTGGCCGGGCTGCCGGTGACCGGGGCGAACGGCAGGGGCGCGGCGCCGACGGGCCGCATCAGGTAGGACCGCCCCGCCCGCGCGGAGAACTGGAACTCGTCGGCGCCGAAGACCTGCCGGCCGCCGCCGGACACGACCTCGACCGCCTGGCCGGGCCACGGGTTGCGGACGCGCTGCACGTGGTCGGCGCCCGCTTCCAGCGCCACCGTGACCGGCTTCCCGCCGCGGACCTGAACGTCCACTTTGGAGCTGTCGGCGACGAACACCGTGCCGTCGGCGTCCCAAGTGGACGGCCAGGCCGGTGCGATCCGCAGCAGCCCGTCGTAGTCCTGCACCAGCGCCTCCTGCAGCGCGTCCGCGAGTACGCCGATCTGCTCCACGTACGGCTCGGCCGGGCCGAACTTCGCGAAACCGCTGGGATAGGCCTGGAACTGCTCGGTCAGGCCCACGAGCGTGCGTTCGACGTCGGCGGCGCGGCCGAGGCGCGCGGCCTGCACCGGGTCGAGGCTCCAGTCGTTGACCATGACGTTGCGGCGGAAGTCGAACGTCCGCTGTGCCACCGCGTCGTCCGCGCCGAGCAGGCCGTACGGCCATACCGGTTCGAGCCCGATGTTCTCGGTGTTGTGGAACTCCGCGGCGGGCTGGTACGACGGCGCGAGCACGGTCTGGCCGCTCGCGTCGTCGGCCGGGGTGAGCAGCTGGGTCTGCGTCGCGGCGTCGGTGCGCGGGAACGGTGCGATCCGCGCCTGCCTTGCCCGTTCGGCCAGGTCCGGGTCGCGGCCGAGCAGGGTGGCGGCCTGCACGAGGATCGGGAACAGGGTCCGCTCCGCCGCGAGGTCGGTGGCCGGGTTGTCCACGTCCCACTGGGTTTCGTGCGCGTTGGACGGGACGGTGTGCAGGAAGCCGTCGGCGCCGGGCTTCGCGTAGTCCAGCAGGAACCGGGTGGCTTCGGCGATCAGCGGGTAGTTCGCCGCCAGGAACGCCCGGTCGCCGGTGGCGCGGTACTGCTGCCACACCCAGAACGCGACCTCCGCGCCCGTGCTGAGGGTGCGGCCGTTCCAGGTCGGCTGCACCGAGGCGTCGCAGTTCAGGCCGGGTGTCGGGAGCCACGTCTCGTTCTCGTAGCCCTGGCCGTTGAACCGCATCGTCTCCGGCACGCAGACGCCCGGCCGCCCCGCCAGGTGCTCGCGCGTCCACTGCTCGATGTCGGCGAGGTTTTCCCGGTACAGCCGGAAGTACGGGTCGTTGAGCTCGAACGCCCCGGCGCCGAGGTTCGCGGCGACCTGCATGCGCAGGTTCCAGTGCCAGTACGCGCTCGGCGCCCAGTTGTGGAAGTCGCCCTGGGCGCTGAACAGGTCGCCGACGCCGGCCTGTGAGCCCGGGAACTCGTCGCCGCTCTCCGCGGCCGCGGCGTAGAGGTCGATCGTGCGGAGGTTCTCCAGGTAGTCCGCGACGCCGTCGGCCGAGGACAGGCGCAGGAGCCCGACTCGGCCCCAGAACCGGTGCCACCACTGGGAAGTTTCGGCGGCGAGGAACGGCGAACCGAGGTCCGGCAGCAGCCGGTGCGCGGTGGTGCGTGCGTCGCCGCCATGCCACTCCGGCGCGGCGAGCACAATCCGGAACGAGCCGTCGGCCCGCGGGGTCACGGTGACCTCGACCGTGCGGGCGTCGACCACCTTCGTCCGCACCTGCCGCCCTACGCCCGTAACCGCCGCGAGGGAACCGAAGGTCTCGCCGGTCGCCCCGGCTTCGCCCGCGTCGACCCAGGTTTCGGCCAGCCCGGCGACCGTGGCGTCGGCGAACGCCGTGGGCGTGCGGGGTTCCCACAGCCGCAGCCGGGCGGTTTGCGGAACGCGGGGATCGGCGCCGGTCACGTCCACCACGAGCTGGT
Organism: Amycolatopsis bartoniae; assembly: GCF_014191255.1. Lineage (GTDB taxonomy): Bacteria > Actinomycetota > Actinomycetes > Mycobacteriales > Pseudonocardiaceae > Amycolatopsis_E > Amycolatopsis_E bartoniae. The sequence goes on along the minus strand of NZ_JACHWH010000007.1, from coordinate 60,365 downwards.
CGGTGCCGGTGCGGACGTAGGTCGTGGCGGTCATACCACCGCCGGACTGCGTGAACTTCCCGTCGTAGAGGGAAAGGCGGCCGCGGTAGTCCGGTGCGGAGGTGATCGCGGCCAGGCCCGGCAGGACGAGCTGACCAGGGGATTTGCGGCCGGGCCACGTGTCGGCGCGGTTGACCTGGACGGCGGGCCCGTCGGCGCTCGCCCACGCGGCGGCGCCGAGGCGCCCGTTGCCCAGCGGCATCGCCGCGGCCGGATCGGTGCCGGGCCTTTCGAGCACGAGGTCGGCGCGGGAGACCACGCCCGCGGCGTCGACGACGAACCGGCCGTCACGCCAGGCCGTGGTGGGCCCGGCCGCGCTCGCGGTGGTGGCCGAGGTGGCCGCCAGCGCGAGCACGATCGCGGCGGCGAGGACAGGCCGGTTCTTCCACACCGAAGACCGCCTCCAGCCGAAACGATTCGACAGGTGAGCATCCGGCTCCACCGAGGTGTCGGCGAAGCCGGTGAAGGACTATCCCAGCGCCGCCGATCCCCGTCAACCCTTGCCGCCCAACGAAAGTCGGAAACCGGGCCGCATTCGACAGATTCGATCGATGGTCCTTTGTGGACCCCGGATCACAGCCCCAGTGCGCTCATGAGCAGAGCGGCGACCGCGGCGCGGTGCTCGGGGGTGTCCTGCCACCGGAGCCTGCGGCCGGTCTCCACCACCACGCCGAAACCGGCGTGGACCAGGACCCGGGCCTGGCGCGAGTCGAGGCCCGGGCACGCCGAGCGCAGCTGCTGCTCCCACACCGCGATGTGCTCGCGTTGCGCGACCAGCAGGGGGCGCTGCAGCCCGGGCGGCAGGCCGGCGATTTCGGCGTTCGCCACGCTGTTCAGTGCGTTGTGCTCGAAGCTGTACGCCACGTAGGTCGCCGCCAGCACGGCCAGCGCGTCGTGCGGGTCGGCCACCCCGCGGAGGTTGTGCTCCACCGCCTGCGCCAGTAGCCCCGCCGCCTGCAGGCACGCCGCCGCGAGGATGTCGGCCTTGCCGGGGAAGTAGCGGTACAGCGCGGACGGCACCAGCCCCACGGCCTCGGCGATCCGGCCGTTCGTGACGGTGGCGAACCCGTCGCGCTCGAACAACGGGATGGCGGCCGCGAGGATCTCCGAGCGCCGGGTCCGCGCCACGGGCTGGGCGGGCAGCTCGACGACGCGCGCGTTGCCCGTGACCGTCGCCAGGTCAGTCGCCGCGACGCGCCGGGCCGACCCCCGCAGGAGGTCCTCGACGCGGCGCTGGGCGATCGACGTGTGGTGCATCGTGATGGACCCGATCGCGCCGAGCGCCGCCACGGCGCGCAGGTGCTCGCCTGGCCCGGGGTGCTCGCGCCGCACCGCGTCGGCCACCCGGTCGACGACGAGGGCGAACTTCGCCCGCAGCCCGCGGCGGTCCTCCCGGTTGAGGTACCGGGCCTCCCAGCGGTACACGCCACCGGACGCGCGGTGGGCGACGGTGACCCGGGTGACGGCGGCGAGTACCTCAGCCAGCGCGGCTGGAACGGGCACGTCGTCGAGCGCGTCGACGAGCCGGTCCGCCATCACGTTCGCGCACTCGGCGAACAGCGCGTACTTGTTCGGGAAGTGCCGGTACAGGGCGGCCGCCGTGATGCCCACGGCGGAGGCGATCTCCTCCATCGACGCCGCGTGGTAGCCACGCTCGCTGAACGCGCGGCCTGCCGCCTCGACGATGAGCTGCCTGCGGTTACGCGGCCGGACGGCCGCGGCCGGCTCGGCGGTCACCGGCCGGCCCCGGCGGACGGACGCGGGAACTGGGCCATACGCGCAGTCAACCACGAGCCGGACCGGCGCCGGGCGCGGCGGCCTCTTGCCGACCGGCGATCCGGGTCGATATGTTAATGATAAGTCTCGTCGTACACCTTATTTTGCCTACCAAGGAAGCTAGGTAAGTAAATGAGCAATCTCAACAGGAGAAGCGCGCTGTCGCTCGGTGTCGCACTGGGCCTGGTGGGGGCGGCGAGCGCCGTCCCGGCGTGGTCGTGGGCGGCGACGGGCACCGACCCGTGGGAGGTCTGGGACGACGAGGTGGACCCGCTGATGGCGGGGGTCCTCGACGCCGGCCAGGTGCCGGCGGTGAACACCGCGCTGAGCTCGTGGGTGAACAACGGCGACGCACTGCCCGCCGGCCTGCCCGCGAACCTCGCCGCGTACCTCCAGCGGAACAACCAGCTGCCATCCTGGGCCGACCGCGCCAAGCTGCGCCGCGCCGCGGACTTCAACCGGCGCAAGGACACCTACCTGTTCATGCTGTACGGCCTCGGCAGCGGCATCATGAGCACGGTGATCCCGCGGGAGGCCCGGTCGGTCTACTGGTCCGCGGGCGGGGCCGACATGAAGAACCGCGCGGCCAAGACGTTCACCTTCGGCTACGACCTGAGCGACCTGAACGCGTTCGAGCCCTCGGGTCAGTTCGTGGTCACGGTCAACAAGACCCGCCTGGTGCACGCCGCGGTGCGCCACCTGCTGCCGCGGTCGCCGCAGTGGACGGCGGTGTCGGACGAGCGGATCCCGATCAGCAACGGCGACATCCTGATCACCTTCCACAGCCTCGGCACGTTCGTGCACCGGAAGCTGGCCGAGTGGAAGGTCCCGATGTCGGCCGCGGACGAGGACGCCTTCCTGCACCAGTGGCAGGTCGCGCTGCACCTGCTCGGGGTGCACGACGAGTTCATCCCGCAGACGTGGGCCGCCGCGGACGCGCAGTCGGCGCAGGTGCTCACGCCGCTGCTCGCCCCGACCACCGAGGGCAAGGCGCTGGCGGAGGTGCTGCTCGGGCTCACCGCCCAGCTCGACGGCGGGCTGACCCGCGGCATCCTCGACGAATTCGTGCGCTACGTGCTCAGCGACGAGATCGGCGACTGGCTCGGCCTGCCCCGCGACTACGGCGCGGCGACGCTGATCCGCACCGGGTGGCCGGCCTACATCGCGTTCCGCGAGGGCCTGATTCCCGTTGCCCCGGCGGGGTTCTACGTGTTCGACCAGCTCCTGCGCTCGGTCGCCATGCTGTTCCTGAACAACTTCACCTCGCCGACCACCACGCCGATCACCATCCCGACGGGCAACCGGCCGGGATCCTGATCAGCCGAACAACGTCCGCACGGTCTCGGTGGCCAGGTCACGCAGCCACGCGTGGGCGCGGTCCTCGTCGTAACGCCGGTGCCACACCAGGTACAGCGGGACGTCGGGCATCTCGACCGGCAGTGGCAGCGTGACCAGGCCGAGGCGGTCCCGCGCCGCACGGGTGACCGCCTCGGGAACGGTGACCACCAGGTCGGTGTCGAGGGCCAGGTGCAGCGCCATGGCGGCCGTCGGCCCCGTGGCGACCACCCGGCGCGCACGACCGTGCGCGGCCAGGGCCTCGTCCACCGGGTCACGCAGGCGGCCGCGCCGCGAGACGAGGACGTGCTCGGCCGCCGCGTAGCGCTCGACGTCCGGCCGGCCCTCGGTGAGCGGATGACCGGGCCGCACCGCGACGACCAGCCGGTCGCGGCCGACGAGGCGGTGGCTGACGTCGGGCAGGGCGGGTCTGCCGGCGCTGGACTCCAGGTCGACCTCGCCCCGGCGCAGCTCGGGCGTGTCCGTGCCGGGCTCGGCGGGCAGGCGCAGCTGGACGCCGGGCGCCTGCCGGTGTACGGCGGCGACGAACGCCGTGCCGCAGGCGGCGGTCAGCGCGTCGTGCCAGCGCACGGTGAACACCCGGTCCAGCGCCGCCAGGTCGAGCTCCTGCCGGGCGGACAGGAGCCGCTGCGCCTGCTGCACGAGCGCGTGGACCTCGGCGCGCATCCCCAGCGCGCGCGTCGTCGGCACCATGCTCCGGCCGGTGCGGACCAGGATCTGATCCCCCGTGGCCTTGCGGATGCGGCCGAGTGACCGGCTCATCGCCGGAGCGGTGACGTGCAGCCGCGCCGCCGCACCGGCGACGCTGCCCTCCTCCAGCAACGCGTCGAGGACCGTCAGCAGGTTCAGATCCAGTTGCATGCGAGTAACTCTACAAGTGCAAAGCATGCACTTGTCGTTAATGGCAGGGCGGCCTACGTTCGCAGTGCGGGCAGGAAAGGCCCGCGGTCGAACGAAATCCAGGGAGCCCGTTCATGAGTACAGCCATGCCTTTCGTCGCCGACCCGGCCCTGCTGTCCGGCGTGACGGCCGCGGTGCGCAAGGCCGGTGACACGCTGCGCGAGCGGTACACCACACACGCCCGGGGGGTGAGCCTGGACGAGATCGTCGGCGAGATCCACGCCAACGACGACGCGGTGCTCGCCGTGCTGCGCGAGCCGCTGCTGAAGGCCCGGCCGGGCTCGCAGTGGGCCGAGGACGAGCTGGCCGGCGGCGCGCTGCCGCCCGGGGAGTGGTGGGTCGCCGACCCCGCCGAGGGCAACATCAACCACGTCCACGGCATGGGCGAGTGGGCCGTCACCGCCACCCTGGTCCGCGACAACCAGCCGGTGCTCACCGTCGTCCACGTGCCGCTGACCGGCGACACCTACACCGCCGTCGCCGGAGGCGGCGCGTACCTCGACGACCGGCCGCTGCGGGTGTCCGCCAAGACCGACCTGGGCGCCACGCTCGCCGGCACCGGGCAGGCCAGGCCCGGCGAGGGCGAGGACACGTTCCGGCGGATCGGCGAGTCGGTCAGCGCCATGCTCACGAGCGGGCTGGTGGTGCGCGTGTCCGTACCCGCGACGATGCAGCTCATCCACGTCGCCGCCGGGCGCACGGACGCGTTCTGGCAGTTCTCCGACGTCCGCTCGGGCTTGGTCGCCGGTGCCCTGCTGGTCGCCGAGGCCGGTGGTGTGGTCACCGACCTGGCGGGCGAGCCGTGGCGCACGGGCAGCCGCGACTTCCTGGCCGCCGCGCCCGGTGTCCACGCCGCTGCCCTCGCCGTCCTGTCACCGATCGCCTGACACCGCAAGGAGTTTTGTCTCATGAGCACCATCGGCATCCTGGGCGCGGGCCGCGTCGGCACCGCACTCGCGGACAAGCTCGCCGCTGCCGGGCACCACGTCGTGGTCGGTAGCCGGAGCCCGGAGGACGGGGTCCGCATCGCTGCCCGGACGGCGGAGATCGTGATCAACGCGACGCCCGGCGACAGCGCCCTGCAACGGCTCACGGGCCTGCGGGACGAACTCGACGGGAAGATTCTCGTCGACCTCTCGAACGCCACCCGCCACGGCGCGGACGGCCTGCCGGGCGAACTGTGTTATCCGGGCAGCAGTCTCGCCGAGCAGCTGCAGGCCGCCCTGCCCGGCACGCGGGTGGTCAAGACCCTCAACACGATGCTGTTTCCGGTCATGACTGCCCCGGAGATCCTCGCGACCCCGCCCACGGCTTACCTTTCCGGCGACGACGACCAGGCGAAGAAGACGGTCGCCGGGCTGCTCGGGGACCTGGGCTGGCGGCCGGAGTGGCTGGAGGACCTCGGCGACATCACCACCGCGCGCGCCACCGAGGCCATGATCCTGGTGGTGCCCCACCTCCTGCGCCGCCACGGTTTCCAGCCCTTCGCCGTCTCCCTGGCCCGCTGACGAAACTGATACACCTCATTTGACGATCGGGCGTCAATCTGTGACTCAGCTCTGCCGCACCTCGTCCAGCCGCCGGGCCTCGGCGGCCTGTTCGAACGGCGTGTCGCCCGCCGGGTGGCGGTCGCCCAGCTCGGCGAACAACGCGGCGACCGTCTTGGAGTCGTGGTGCGACGCCAGCGCGGCCAGCCCCGGGTCGGTGGTGGCCAGCAGCTGCCGGAACCGCAGCTCGGCGAGCGGGCCGAGGCGGTCGTAGATCTGCAGGAACACCTTCTGCGCGCGGTCCCGCGCCCAGTGCCCGGGCAGCAGCTCGGCGGGCAGATCCGGGTCGGTCTCCGGAAACCGGCGCCAGTCCACGCGCAGCTCGGTGCGGATGCGCAGCGCCTGCGCGGGACTGACCAGCCCGTCGTCGAGGCTCGCGAGCACCGGCTCGTAGCGTTCGGCGAAGCGCTGGTACTCCTTGGCGAGCGGGCCGAGGTCGAACGCCGCGACCGGGCTGCTGCCCCCGCCGGGCACCTCCGTCGCGCGGAAGACCGTGGCGCTGGCGATGCCCAGCTCGTTCAGCACCGAGAGAGCGCTTTCCGCCAGGTCGTGCGGGCTCACCCACACCCCGTCGTACAGGGCGCTGAACCGCAGGGCACGCAGCTGGGTGCGCAGCGTCGTGCGCATCCCGCGGTCGTGTTCCGGCACCGAGAAGGCGACCACCGTCCACCGGCCGTCCCAGTCGGGCGCGGTCGCGCCGAACGTCAGCATGCGGTGCGTGCGCTCGATGATCACCTCGGACGTGCGGGCGGGAATGCCGTACGCCGTCGTGCGCCCGGACCGCGACGCGGTGAGCAGACCGCGCGCGGCGAGCCTGCGGATGGCGGCCCGCGCGCTGGCCGGGGTGATGTCGAACTCGCCCAGCAGCCGCACGAGCGCGGCGGACGGGATGTGCTCGTCGCGCCAGTACCAGAAGTCGCCGAGCAGGGAGGTGAGCAGCAGCTGCGGCTCGGCTCCCTGCTGTGAGCGGGGCAGCGGGCCCGTCGTCATTCCTCGCCTGCCTGTCCGAAGGTCCGGTCGGAGCGGCGGGCCGGTGCCGCCGCCGGTGTCCATGCTGGCAGCTCCGGCGGGCCGCAGTGGACAAGGGGTTGAATCACGCGACACATCATGCGACGATCGGCGCCAAGATAGCAATCCATCCTTCGCAGGATCCCCGCTCGCTCCCCGTGCCGTCCACTCCGGACGGCCTCGCGCAGGAAGAAACTGATATGGGGTTCTCACTTCGTCAATGGCGTCGAAGCACGATCGCGGCGGCCGTCGCCACGGGGCTCGCCCTGACCGCGTGCACGGTGGACGACGGCGCGGCCTCCGCGCCCGCGCCCGCCGCGGCCGGCCTCGCCGTCGTCCCGGCGCTGCACGACCAGCTGCCGCAGGCGGTCAGGGACGCCGGGCTGCTCCGGTTCGCCGGTGACTCCCACCCGCCGTACCGCACGGTGTCGCCGGACGGCACGACGGTCACCGGCATCGACCACGACTTCCAGCAGGCGCTCGGCCAGATCCTGGGCGTGCGCGTGGAAACCACCATCGTCAGCGGCCTCCCGGCCGCGCTGCAGGGCATGCTCAGCGGCCGGTACGACGCGTTCAACGGGCCCGCCAAGGCCACCGCCGAACGCGAGCAGCAGTTCGACACCGTCACCTGGATGACCACCCGCACGTCCTACGTGGTTCCGGTGGGCTCCACGGCCGGTGTCAAGCAGGCCGACGACCTGTGCGGCAAGCGCGTCGCCGTGGTCACCGGCAGCGTGGTGGAGGACCAGCTCGCCAAGCTGTCCGCGTTCTGCCAGCGCGAAGGGCGCCCGGCGGCGCAGGTGATCGGGCTCGACGACACCAACGCGACGCTGCTGGCGGCCAAGTCCGGCCGCGCCGAGGCCGCGGGCATGACGCAGGCCGCCGCGATCGACGTGACCACGCAGCAGAAGGGGCAGTACGAGTACGTGACGCAGACCGAGGAACAGGGCGCCACCAAGGACAACCTGGCGTTGTACACGCCGAAGTCCGCGGGGCTGGGCCCGGTGTTGCAGAAGGCGTTCGAGGAGCTGTTCCGCGACGGCACCTACGCCCGGATCATGAACCAGTGGGGCCTGAACGACGTCACCGTCCCGCGGCCGCTGTTCGACGTGGCCTCGGCCGGGTGACCCGGGTGTCCACTGTGGAGGAAACAGTCGGGCGGCCGATGGCCGACGACGTCGCCTCGGCCCGGTCCCGTTTCCGCCCGCTGCGCTGGCTGTTCGTGCTCGTGCTCGCGGTGCTGGCCGCGCAGCTGGTGGTGTTCCTGGTCGGCAACTCCCGCTTCCAGTGGGACGTGGTGGCGAAGTACCTGTTCGAGAAGAGCGTCATGGCCGGGCTGGGCACCACGGTGGTGCTCGCGGTCGCGGCGATGGTGCTCGGCTCGGTGGTGGGCGGGGTGGTCGCCGCGATGCAGCTGAGCGGGTTCGGCCCCGCACGGTGGGTGGCGACGCTGTGGGTCGGGTTGTTCCGCGGCATTCCGCCGCTGGTGCAGCTGATCTTCTGGTTCAACCTGGCGTACCTGCTGCCGCGGCTGTCGATCGGCATCCCGTTCGGGCCGGTGTTCGGCAGCTGGGACGCCAACACCGTGATCACGCCGCTGACCGCCGCGGTCATCGGGCTGTCGCTGGTGGAGTCGGCGTACCTGGCGGAGATCTTCCGCGCCGGGGTGTCGGCGGTCGACCCCGGGCAGCGGGACGCGGCGCGCGCGATGGGGTATCCGCCGGGGCAGACGCTGGTCAGGATCGTGCTGCCGCAGGCGATGCGCGTGATCATCCCGCCCGCGGGCAGCCAGTTCATCAACGTGCTCAAGGGCACCGCGCTGGTGTCGGTGATCGCGATGTCGGACCTGCTGCACTCGGTGCAGGTGATCTACAACCGCACGTACGAGATCGTGCCGATGCTGCTCGTCGCGTGCTTCTGGTACCTGGTCGTGGTCACCGTGCTGACGGCCGCGCAGCGCCGCCTGGAGCGGTGGTTCTCCCGCGGGCACCTGCCCGCCGTCGTGCGGGGGCGGCGATGACGCCGCCGGTCCTGCGCGTCAGCGACGCGCGCAAGCGGTTCGGCCAGGTGGCCGCGCTCGACGGGGTGAGCCTGGACGTGCACGAGGGCGAGACCGTCGTGATCATCGGGCCGTCGGGCTCGGGCAAGTCGACGCTCATCCGGTGCGCGCACCAGCTGGAGTCGATCGACGGCGGGGCGCTGTACCTCGACGGCGAGCTGCTGGGCTACCGGCGCTCGCCGAGGGGGCTGCGGCCGCTGAGCGAACGGCAGGTCGCCGCCCAGCGACGGCGGATGAGCATGGTGTTCCAGCAGTTCAACCTGTTCCCGCAGTTCACCGTGCTGCGCAACGTCACCGACGCGGCGATCCGCGTGCACGGCCGCGATCGATCCACTGTGGAACGTGAGGCGCGTGAGCTGCTGGCGCGCATCGGTCTCGCGGGCCGCGAGGACCACTACCCGCGGCAGCTGTCCGGCGGGCAGCAGCAGCGGGTGGCGATCGCGCGGGCCGTGCTCGTGCGGCCGCGGATCATGCTGTTCGACGAGCCGACCAGCGCGCTCGACCCGGAGCTGGTCGACGAGGTGCTCGCGGTGCTGCGGGACCTCGCGGCGGCCGGCACCACGATGGTCGTCGTCACGCACGAGATGGCGTTCGCGCGGGAGGCCGCCGACCGGTGCGTGTTCATGGAGGCGGGGCGGATCGTCGAGGAGGGCAAGCCCGCCGACCTGTTCGCCCGCCCGTCCACCGAACGGCTGCGCGCGTTCCTGTCCCGTCATCTGTCCGAAAGGGAGGGTGTTTCGTGATCACCATCGGCGCCGTCGGCGACCTCATCCTGGACGAGCCGGACCCGGACTCCTTCCTGGCCCCGGCCGCGCCGGTGCTGCGGGGGATGGACCTGGCCATCGGGCACGTCGAGGTGCCGCACTCCACCACGACGGTCCAGCGCAGCACGGACGTGCCCGCGCCGCCCGCGGACCCCGCGGCGCTGAAAGCGGTTTCCGCCGCCGGGTTCGCCGTCGTCACGCTGGCGGGCAACCACATCTGCGACGCCGGGGACGAGGGGCTGGCCGACACCATCGCGCACGCCCGCGCGGCGGGCATGGAAACGGCGGGCGCCGGGGCGGACCTCGCCGAGGCACGCCGCCCGGCGGTGGTCGAGCGCGGCGGCCTGCGCATCGGCGTGCTGTCGTACAACTGCGTCGGCCCGCGTGACTCGTGGGCGACCTCCCGCAAGCCCGGCTGCGCCTACGTGCACGTGCTCACCCACTACGAGCTGGACCACGCGAGCCCCGGCGGGCCACCCCAGGTGTACACGTTCGCCGATCCCGGCAGCCTGGAGGCGATGGCCGACGACGTGCGGCGGTTGCGCGCCGAGGTCGACGTCGTGCTGGTGTCGCTGCACAAGGGCGTCGGGCACACGCCGGTCGTGGTCGCGATGTACGAGGGCCCGGTCGCGCGGGCGGCGATCGATGCCGGGGCGGACGCGGTGTTCTCCCACCACCCGCACATCATGCGCGGCATCGAGGTCCACAGAGGACGGCCGATCTTCCACGGTCTGGGCAACTTCGTCACCGTCACCCACGCACTGACCCCGGGCGCGGACACCGGCGCGGACGAGCTGCGTGCGTGGGCCGAGCGGCGCACGAAGCTCTACGGGTTCGCGCCGGATCCGGACATGCCCTACTTCCCGTTCCACCCCGAGAGCCGCAACACCGCCATCGCCTTCTGCCGCTTCGACGAGAACGGGTTGCGGGAGGCCGGTTTCGTGCCGTGCCGGATCGACGACCGCGGCAGGCCCGTGCCCTCCGGCGGCACCCCCGAGGGCGACGCCGTCACGCAGTACGTCGAGGACATCACCCGCGGGGCGAAGCTCAACGGGAAGTTCACCACCCGCGGCACCGAAGTGCTCGTCGACCTCACCGAGGGGGTTTCATGACCGACCAGCCACTGGCCGGCCGCACCGTGATCGACCTGACCACCGCGCTCGCCGGGCCGTACGCGACCCTGCTGCTCGCCGGGCTCGGGGCCACCGTGATCAAGGTCGAGAACCCCGCCACCGGCGGGGACTCCTCCCGCAACAACGCGCCCTACGTCGGGCGCGACGGGCTGAACCTGGCGCGGCGGCACGACGACGACCTGTCGGTGTCGATGCTGCTGCGCGGCCGCAACAAGCTCAGCGTCACCCTGGACCTGAAGAACCCCCGCTCCCGCGCGGTGTTCGCCGATCTCGTCCGCGACGCCGACGTGCTCGTGGAGAACTACAGCCCGGGCGTCACGAAACGGCTGGGCATCTCCTACGACGAGGTCCGCGAGCTCAACCCGCGGCTGGTCTACACCTCGATCAGCGGGTTCGGCGAGCAGGGCGGCCCCGGCTCGGGCAAGGCGATGGACTCGATCATCCAGGCGCTGAGCGGGGTGATGATGACCGCGGGCGAGCCCGACGAGGGCCCGGTGCGGTTCGGGCTGCCGATCGGGGACCTGCTGGCCCCGCTGTTCGCCGTCGTCGGCACGGTCTCCGCGCTGCTGCAGGCCGAGCACACCGGCGAGGGGCAACATGTCGACGTGTCGATGCTCGGGGCGCTGACCTCGCTCGTGGCGTGCGAGCCGTTCGACGCCTTCGACGCGGTCGGCCTGCCTCAGCGGACCGGCTCGATGGTGCCGCGACTCGCGCCGTTCGGGATCCTGCCCGCCGCCGACGGCTACGTGGCGCTGTGCGCGCCGACGGACGCGTTCGCGCACGGGGTGCTGCGGGCGATCGGGCGCCCGGACCTGGCCGAGGACGACCGCTACCGCACGCGGGACCAGCGGGTGCGCTCGGCCGACGAGCTGCACGGGCTCATTCGGGAGTGGTGCCGGGTGCGGCCACTGGCGGAGATCCTCGCCGCGTTCACCGCGGAAGGCGTGCCCGCGGCCGAAGTCCGGGAGCCGCGCGAAGCCGTACGGGATCCCTTGGTGCTGGCGCGCGAGGAGGTCGTGCCGCTGCGGCACCCGAAGCACGGGGCCGTGGCCGACCTCGCCGGAACCGGAGTGCCCATCCGGTTCTCCGGCGCGCGCGTGTCGCTCGACCGGCCCGCGCCGGGGCTCGGCGAGCACAACGAGCACGTGTATCGCGAGCTGCTCGGCTACAGCGAGCAGCAGGTGGCGGAGCTGGCCGCGGAGGCCGTGATTTGAGCGCGCTGGCCGAACTCCTCGCGGTGGCGCGGGACCGGGTGGCCGCGGCCCACGCGGCGGGCCTGCCCGTGGTGGGCTGCGTCGGCGCGGACGTGCCGGTCGAGCTGATCACCGCGGCGGGAATGCTTCCGTTGCGGCTGGCGGGAAAGCCCGGTGCCAGCGAACTCGGCGACCGCTACCTGGGCAGTGGTGTGGACCCGGTCGCGCGGTCCGTTCTCACGCGGATCCTCGCCGGAGACTACGGAAAGCTCGAAGCCATCGTGGTGTCGCGGGACTGCGAGGCGTCGCTGCGTCTGTTCTACGCGCTGCGGGAACTGCGCCGGGTCGAGCCGGAGCTGCCGCTGCCGCCGGTGCGCCTGGTCGACGTGCTGCACCTGCCGCATCACACGACAACCCGTTATGTGAAGGCGAAAATCGCGGAGCTGCGGGAATGGCTGGGCGTCGGCGACCCACGTGAGGCGATCGAGGCCCACGACCGGTTGCGGCGCCTGCTCGCCGAGGTCGCCGTCCTGCGGCGCACGCGGCTGACCGGCACCCAGTTCCTCGGCGTGGTGGCCGCGACCACCGCCCTGCCCGTGGCCACCGCGACGGCGCTGGTGGAACGCCTGCTCGGCGAAGTTCTTCCGGAGGTCGACGGCGTGCGGGCGTTCCTCACGGGCAGTTCGCACGACGACCCGGGGGTGTACGAAGTGCTGGAGGAAAACGGTTTCCTGATCACGGGGGAGGACCACGACTGGGGCGAGCTGCTGTTCGCGCGCACGTGCGCGGCGCCGACCGAGCTGGCGCTGGCCGAGCGCTACCAGCACAACGGGCCGTCCGCGCCACGTGCGTCCATCCGGCAGCGTGCCGCGCACACCGCGGCTGCCGCGCGGGCCTGCGGGGCGGAGGTGCTCATCTCCTACGCGCGGGTGCACGACGACGCACCGCCCTGGGACTTCTCCGCACAACGCGCGGCCGCCGGGCTGCCCGCCGTGCTGGCCGGGCACCAGCCGTACGGCGGGCTGACGGAGAAAGCGCTTACCGAGATCCGGACGCTCCTGCCGTTGGGAGTCTCACGATGACCGGCAGACTGGCTTCCGCGACCACCGCCACCGCCTATCAGCGCGAGTGGTTCGCCCGGATGCGCGAGGAGGTCGCCGGTGGTGTTCCGCTGGCGCTGGTGAACGCGGACGCACCGCAGGAGATCTTCCGCGCCATGGGCATCCCGTACGTCGTCAACCAGTGGTGGGCCTCGATCGTCGCGGCGAAACGGCAGACCCAGCGTTACCTCGGGTTGTTGCGAGAACGCGGTTATCCGGACGACATCGAGCAGTACAGCGCCACCTCGCTCGCGTCGGCCTTCGAGACCGACCTGGAGCAGGCGCCGTGGGGCGGCTTGCCGACACCGTCCATTGTGCTCGGTGAGACCACCGGTGACGCGTCGCGCAAGATCTTCGACGTTTGGGACGCCCAGCCCGGCGTGACCTACTACCCGCTGGAGAGCGCGGCGGAGAACGCCGTGCCGGAGCGGTGGTGGGAGCTGATGCCGCACCGCTGGGAGGAGGCGATCGGCTCCGATCGGCTCGACCTGATGACCGGCGAGCTGACCGGGCTCATCCGGTTCCTGGAGCAGACGACGGGCCGGGTGTTCTCCGAGACCCGGTTCCGTGAGGTGCTGGCGCTGGTCAACGAGCAGCAGGAGTGGAACCGGCGCACCCGTGACCTCATCGCCGCCGCCCGGCCCTGCCCGATCGCGGTCACCGACGGCATTCCGAGCGTGATGGTCCCGCAGTGGCACCGCGGCACGGAATGGGCGCGGGACGCCGCGCGCGCGTTCCACGACGAGGTGCGCGAGCGGGTCGAGGCGGGCGTGGCGGTGTGCGAGGACGAGCGGCTGCGGCTGATGTGGATCGGCCGCGGGCTGTGGTTCGACCTGGAGTTCTACCGGCGGTTCCAGGAGTCGCACGGCGCGGTGTTCGTGTGGTCGATGTACCTCGCGATCGCCGCCGACGGATACCTGCGCTACGGCGACGACCCGCTGCGCGCGCTCGCCGCGCGCTTCGCGGCGTTCTCCGACCAGCTCTACACCCCGCCGTGGTCGGCAGAGTGGTACGTGAAGGAGGCCCGTCACCACGGCGTGGACGGCGTGGTGCACCTGGTGTCCGACGACGCCCGCGGCGGCTACTTCACCACCCGCGCCCTGCGTGCCGCGGGCATTCCGGTGCTGGAGCTGCACGCGGACAACGTCGACGCCCGCACCGGCGGCGACCTGACCACGCAGATGACGGCGTGGCTCGACGAATTGGGGAGCAACTGATGAACCGGCGCTGGGCAGTGCTCGCGGCCGTTGCCGCGATGACCACCGCGATCGCACCGGCCGCGCAGGCCGCGGAGGGAAGCCCGTGCCCGGGCATCCCGTCGGCGACGTGCGTCCAGGGACAACTGGCCGACGGCACGCCTTACACGTTCGCGAAACCGGCCCGGTGGAACGGCACCGTGCTGGTGGACCTCGACTTCGCCTCGAACAGCCTGACGGCCCCGCTCACCGGAAATCTGCTGGCAGGCGGGTACGCGGTCGGCGGTACCACGCGGACGGTCACCGGCTGGCACATCGCCCAGGCCATCGACAACCAGGCCGCCGCGCTCGACCGTTTCGAGGCGGCGTTCGGCCACGCCCGCTACGCGATCGCGGAGGGCCGCTCGATGGGCGGCATGGTCGCCGCCGGCGTGGCGCAGGTGCACCCGGACCGGTTCGACGCGGCGGTTCCGATGTGCGGCGGGCTGGGCGGGGCCGTGGGGCAGTGGAACCAGAAGCTCGACACCGTGTTCACGCTGAAAACGTTGCTGTTCCGCGATTCCGCGCTACCCGTCACCGGGGTTCCCGCCGACGTCGCGGGAACCCAGCAGCAGTGGCTCTCGGCGGTGACCGCCGCCCAGGCGACGCCGGAAGGCAGGGCCCGGATCGCCCTCGCGGCGGCGATCGGGCAGCTGCCGGGCTGGGGAGTGGCCGCCGACGGCACCCCCACACCGGTGCCCGCCGAACGAGACGTGGATGGCGTCGAGCAGGGCGAGTTCCTGGCCCTCGCGGGCGGCCCGCTGCCCTACCTCGGGCAGGCCGTCAGCAGCAGGCGCAGCATCGAGCAGCTGGCGGGCGGCAACCCGTCCTGGAACACCGGCGTCGACTACGCGCGGCAGCTTTCGATGGCCGTGCCGGCGGAGCAGAACGCGGTGCGGCGGCTGTACGAGCGCGCGGGCCTCGACCTGCGCGCCGACCTCGGCACGCTCGCCGCCGCGCCCCGTGTCCAGGCCGACCCCGCCGCCGTCGCCTTCCTGCGGGACGGGATCGTGTTCACCGGCGACCTGCGGATCCCGGTGCTCACGGTCAACGGCACCGGCGACCAGATCTCCACCGTCGCCCAGCAGCAGTCCTACGGTGCGTTCGCCCGGGAGACGGGCACCGCGTCCCTGCTGCGGCAGACGTACGTGCAGACGGCCGGGCACTGCACCTACACCACCGGGGAGCAACGGGCCGCGATCGACTCGATGCTGTTCCGGCTGCGCACGGGGCACTGGCCGGACACCGCGCCGCGGACGCTGAACCGGCTCGCCACGGCGGCCGACGGCGAGCCGGGGCGCTACCTGGACTACACGCCGCCGCGGTTCAACCGGACGTACCCGGCGGCGTGACGTCCACTGTGGAGGGTCAGTCGTGCAGGGACTCCTCCGTGACCATCGGCTTGTGCGCCGCCCCGCGCAGGACGACCCCGGCGAGGAAGGCGGCCACCAGTGCGGCCACGCCGCAGACCACATAGCCGATCGAGTAGGCGTGGCCGAGGGCGTGGAAGGCCACGTCCTTCAACGGGTTCACGGACGCGGGCACGGCGTTCGCGCCCAGCGGCCCCGAGTTGACCGCGCCGACCGCGGCCTCCACCTCGGGCCGCTCGGCCGCCGGGGCGTGGGCCGGTGCGGCGTTGAACGCCGCCAGCGCGGACTGCAGCGCCGGGCTTTCGGCGATCTTCGCCTGGATCTGGGAGGCGGCGTTGCTGAGCGCGATCGCCCCGACGACCGCCGGGCCGAGGGTGAACCCGAAGTCCCGCAGCTGGCTCGTCGTGCCCGACGCCATGCCGGCGAGGTGGCCGGGCACGGTGTTGACCGCGACCGCGGTGACGCCGGACAGCGCGAAGGCGAACCCGACGCCGATGAGCACCAGCGGCGCGATGATCGGCAGCAGCGCCAGGTCGGTCACCGCGTGCGTGGCGATCCACAGGTCACCCGCACCGATGAGCAGGAACCCGCCGCCGAGCGCCCACCGCGGATTGTAGGAGTGGATGGCCCGCGCGGTCACCGGCATCAGCACCAGCGCGAACCCCTGCAGCAGCACGAACGCGATCGCGGTCTTCATCGGCGAGAACTCCTGGATCGCCGACAGCCGGATGCTCGTGGAGTACGCGGTGCCGAGGAAGGCGAACATGCCCACCACGGTGATCACCGAGTTCGTCGCGAACGCCCGGCTGCGGAACAGGTCCAGCCGCAGCAGCGGCGCGGGCGAGCGGCGCTCGGCCAGGACGAACAACACGAAGAACACCACGGCGAGCACGAACCCGCCCACCACCCACGGGTCCGACCAGCCGCTGGTGGCGCCCTGGATGACCGCGAACAGCAACGCGAACAGCGAGATCGCGATCGTCACCTGCCCGGGCCAGTCCAGCGACCGGCCCTCGGGGGAGGAGGAGTTCCGTGCCGCGAACGCAACCGCCGTGCTGACCAGCGCGAGCACGCACACCGCGACGAACGCCCACCGCCACGTCGCGTACGGGTCACCGCCCCAGCCGATCTTCGTCACCAGCCCGCCGAGCAGCGGCGAGATGAACCCGCCGCTGGACAGGGCGGCCGCCCAGATCGCGATGCCCCGCGCCCGGCTGCGCGCGGTGTGCGTGCCGGCGGCGACCATGGCCAGCGACGTCGGGAACAACACGGCCGCCCCGATCCCGGCCAGCGCCTGGCCGATCCACAGCACCGCCACCCGCGCGTCCGGGGAGGTCCCGGCGCCCGGCGTGAGGACGCTGACCGCCTCGCCGAGGGCCAGCAGCAGGCTGCCGCCGATCAGGAGGCGCTTGCGGCCGAAGAGATCGCCGAGCACGCCGAAGGTCAGTTCCAGCAGCGTCACCGGCACGAGGAACGCGTCGGAGATCCAGGTCAGCTGCGAGGACGTGGTGCCGAGGTCCTGCTGGAACAGGCCGTTGAGGACGGCGGGGATCGCCAGGCCGACCTGGGCCACGCACACGGCGAGCGCGGTGGCGACCTGGGTGCCGGGCGTGAGCGTGGGCGTGTGGACCGCGGTGCGGGCCGGACCGCTGGTGGTGCTCATGGAACCTCCACGGTGAGTTCGGGGCCCGAAGATATACAGGAATCCTGTCTTTTTCACCGCGTCGAAACCCACTCGTGACCCAGTGGCCGTCACCATGGAGGCGTGCCCTCACCGCCGAACCTGCTGTACCTGATCAAGCAACTGGAGCTGGCGGTGCGCGCCAGCCTCGACGAAGTGCTGCGGCCCGCCGAGCTGACACCACTGCAGTACACCGCGCTGACCGTGCTGCAGCGACGGGACAACCTGACCACCGCCGAGCTCGCCCGCAACTCGCTCGTCACCGACCAGACCATGGCCGGCATGATCGTCACGCTGGAGCGGCGGGGGCTGATCGAGCGGGAGAACGACGCGCAGGACCGGCGCCGCCGCGTGATCCGGCTGACCGAGGCCGGACGGGGTGTCCTCGACCGGTTCGCGGGCCCGGTCGCGGCGATCGAGGAGCGGATGCTCGCCGGGCTCGGCCCCGAGGACGCGGAGGGGCTCCGGCGCTCCGTACTGCACTGCCACGCGGCGCTCGCCGACCGGGTCCCGCACTGAAATCAGATTTCCTGATATTTCCACCTCGGAAAACTCTTGACTCTCCACGAGCTCGGCCACACAATCATCAGGAAACCTGACAAGTAGCAGGGAGATCCCATGGCTTTCCTCGATCCCGCGACGTGGCAGGACCGGGTCTTCACCGGCGGCTGGACCTCCGGTGGCGCCGGCGTGCGCGAGGTGTCCGAGCCCGCGACCGGCGCCGTGCTCGGTTCGGTCGGTGTGGCCGGCGCGGCGGACGTCGCCGCCGCCGTCGAGCGGGCCGTGGTGGCGCAACGGGAGTGGGCCGCCCGCCCGCACACCGAGCGAGCCGCGATCCTGCTGAAGGCGGCCGCGCTGCTGACCGAGCACGCGAGCGAGATCGCCGAATGGCTGGTCCGCGAGTCCGGCTCGGTGCGGCTCAAGGCGGGCATCGAGATCGACGGCTCGGCCGGGGAGTGCACCCAGGCCGCCGCGCAGGCGTCCGCGCCCTACGGCGAGCTGCTGCCGTCCGCGGGCCGGATCAGCGTCGAGCGCCGGGTGCCGGCCGGGGTGGTCGCGGTGATCTCGCCGTTCAACTTCCCGCTCCTGCTGTCGATGCGCTCGGTCGCTCCGGCGCTGGCGCTGGGCAACGCGGTGATCGTCAAGCCGGACCCTCGCACCGCGGTGTCCGGCGGCGTGGTGATCGCCCGGATCTTCGAGGAGGCCGGCCTGCCCGCCGGGGTGCTGCAGGTGCTGCCCGGCGACGCCGAGGCGGGCGCCGCACTCGTCGAGCACCCACGGGTGCCGGTCATCTCGTTCACCGGCTCGACCCGCGCCGGGCGGGCCATCGGCGCGCGCGCCGGGGAGCTGCTCAAGCGGGCGCACCTGGAGCTGGGCGGCAACAGCGCGCTGATCGTGTGCGAGGACGCCGACCTGGAGGCCGCCGCGTCGTGCGGCGCGTTCGGCAGTTTCCTGCACCAGGGCCAGATCTGCATGGCCACCGGCCGCCACCTCGTGCACCGCTCGCGCTACGACCGGTACGTGGAGCTGCTGGGCAAGAAGGCCGAGCAGCTGCCCGTCGGCGACCCGTTCACCGCCGACGTCGCGCTCGGCCCGATCATCGACGCCGGTCAGCTAGCGAAGGTCCAGGACCTGGTGGACCGCAGCGTCGCCGCCGGGGCCCGGCTCGTGCAGGGCGGCACGGCGGACGGCCCGTTCTTCCGGCCCACCGTCCTGGCGGACTGCCACGCCGGCATCCCCGCCTACGCCGAGGAGGTGTTCGGGCCGGTCGCGTGCGTGCGGGCGTTCGACACCCTCGACGAGGCCGTCGAGCTCGCCACCGAAACCGAGTACGGGCTGTCCCTCGGCGTGCTCACCGCGAACCCGGCCGCCGGGCTCGCGCTGGCCGACCGCATCCCGTCCGGGCTGGTCCACATCAACGACCAGACCGTCAACGACGACCCGGCCGCGCCGTTCGGCGGGGTCGGGGCCTCCGGGGTGGGCCGCGTGGGCGGTGCCCGCGCCAACCTCGAAGCCTTCACCGAGACCCAGTGGGTCACCGTCCGCGCCGAGTCGGCGCGGTACCCGTTCTGAAAGGAAGACCAAGTGTCCACACCCCCCTGGGGCAACACGGTTCTCGTCGAGTTCGACGAGGGCATCGCCTGGGTCACGCTGAACCGCCCCGGCAAGCGGAACGCGATGAACCCCACCCTCAACGACGAGATGGTCGCCACCCTCGACGCGCTCGAAGGCGACCCGCGCTGCAAGGTCCTCGTGCTCACCGGCGCCGGGAACTCCTTCTCCGCGGGGATGGACCTCAAGGAGTACTTCCGCGAGGTCGACGAGTCCGGCGACCCCGCGCTGCAGATCCGCGTCCGCCGGGCGAGTGCCGAATGGCAGTGGAAGCGGCTGGCGAACTGGTCGAAGCCCACCATCGCGATGGTCAACGGCTGGTGCTTCGGCGGCGCGTTCACCCCGCTCGTCGCCTGTGACCTCGCGATCTCCGACGAGGAGGCGCAGTACGGCCTGTCCGAGATCAACTGGGGCATCCCGCCGGGCGGCGTGGTCTCCCGCGCGCTGGCCGCGACCGTCAGCCAGCGCGACGCGCTGTACTTCATCATGACCGGCGAGCCCTTCGACGGCCGCCGCGCCGCCGAGATGCGGCTGGTCAACGAGGCGGTCCCGGCGGAGCGGCTGCGCGAGCGCACCCGCGAGCTGGCGCTGAAGCTGGCGTCGATGAACCCGGTCGTGCTGCGGACGGCGAAGGTGGGCTACAAGCTGGCCCAGGAGATGCCGTGGGAGCAGGCGGAGGACTACCTCTACGCCAAGCTGGAGCAGTCGCAGTTCCTCGACGCCGAGCGCGGCAGGCAGAAGGGCCTGACGCAGTTCCTCGACGAGAAGAGCTTCCGTCCCGGCCTGTCGGCTTACACAAAGGACTGACGATGCGCGACGGCGGACTGGGCTCGTGGCCGGTGCGGCGTGCCCGGATGACCCCGGACCGCACCGCGCTGGTGCACCGGGACGAGCGGATCAGCTACGCGGAGCTGGCGCGGCGGACCGCCGCGCTGGCCCGCGGCCTGCGTGAGCGCGGGGTCCGCCGCGGTGACCGGGTCGCCTACCTCGGCCCGAACCATCCGGCGTACCTGGAGACGCTGTTCGCCACCGGGTCGCTCGGGGCGATCTTCGTGCCGCTCAACACCCGGCTCACCGAGCCCGAACGCGAGTTCGTGCTGTCCGACGCCGGGGTTTCGGTCCTCCTGCGGCCGCAGGACGTCGAGGAGCACCGGCGTCCCGGCGAGCCGTTCGACGAGCCCGTCACGCTGGACGACCCGTGCCTGATCATGTACACCTCCGGTTCCACCGGCAGGCCCAAGGGCGCGGTGCTCAGCCACGGCAACCTCACGTGGAACTGCGTGAACGTGCTGGTGGAAAGCGATCTGTCCGGAAAGGACATCACGCTCGTCGTCGCGCCGCTGTTCCACGCGGCGGCGCTGGGCATGTCGTGCCTGCCGACGCTGCTCAAGGGCGGCACCTGCGTGCTGGAGGAGTCCTTCGACCCGGCGCGGGCGCTGGAGCTGATCGAACGGCACCGGATCACCACGCTGTTCGGGGTGCCCGCGATGTACGACGCGATCGCCGCCCAGCCGCGCTGGGCCGACGCGGACCTGTCGAGCGTGCGGGCCCTGCTCTGCGGCGGGTCCCCGGTGCCGGAGTCCACGATCCGCCGCTACCTGGACCGCGGGCTGGTGTTCGTGCAGGGCTACGGGATGACCGAAGCCTCCCCGGGCGTGCTCATCCTCGACCCGGAAGCCGTGCACACCAAGGCGGGCACGGCCGGGGTGCCGTCCTTCTTCACCGACGTGAAGATCGTGAACGCCGCGGGCGAACGGGTGCCGCCGGGGGAGCGGGGCGAGGTCGTGGTCCGGGGCCCGAACGTCATGCTCGGCTACTGGAATCGCCCCGACGCCACGGAGGAGGCGCTGGCCGGCGGGTGGCTGCACTCCGGCGACGTGGCCGTGGCCGACGAGGACGGGTTCGTGACCGTCGTCGACCGGATCAAGGACATGATCATCTCCGGCGGCGAGAACGTGTACCCGGCCGAGGTGGAGTCCGCTTTGTACGCCCATCCCGCCGTGGAGCTGTGCGCGGTCGTCGGTACGCCGGATCCCCGGTGGGGCGAGGTTCCGCGCGCGGTCGTCGTGCTGCGCGAAGGCGCGACGGCGACGGCCGGCGAGATCCAGGAGTTCCTGCGCGAGCGGCTGGCCGGGTACAAGGTGCCCAAGGAGGTCGAGTTCTGGACCGAGCTGCCCCGCACCGGCTCCGGGAAGGTGCGGAAGGCAGCCGTGAAGAAGCGGCTGGGGGAGCACACCGCGTGACGCGTCAGGCCGTGCGGGACAATCCGGAGGTGGCCGAAGACCCGCTGACCCTCTACCTGGTCAAGCGCCTCGAACTGGCGATCCGCGCCAGGATGGACGAGGCGCTGCGCCCGCACGGCCTGTCCACGCTGCAGTTCACGGCGCTCACCGCGCTGCGTGCCCGGGACGGGCTGTCGTCCGCGCAGCTCGCCCGGCGCTCCTTCGTCACCCCGCAGACGATGAACGAGATGATCCGCTGGCTGGAGCGCCACGGGCACATCGCGCGCCACCGCGACCCGCACAACAAGCGCGTCCTGCTGCTCACCCTCACCGACGCGGGCCGCGCGCTGCTGGAGCGCTGCGACCCGCTGATCGAGGCGATCGAGGCCGAGCTGCTCGGCGCCGTTCCGGCGGTGCAGCACGGGTTGTTCCGCCAAAGCCTGGAGCTGGGCTACGCCGCGCTGAGCGGCCACGTCGACGAGTGACCCGATGTCAGGGAACCTGTCCAGCCCCGGTGTCAGCGTCGCGTCGCGGGTGTTCGCGGTGCTGGGCGCCTTCGACGCCGACCACCGCGCCCTGACCGCCAGCGACGTGGCCCGTCGCGCGGGGCTTCCGCTCGCCACCGCGCACCGCCTCGCCACGGAGCTGGTGGCGCTCGGCGGGCTGGAACGCCACGGGGATCGTTACGTCATCGGTCGCCGGCTGTGGGACCTCGGGCTGCTCGCGCCGGTGCAGGCCGGGCTGCGCGAGGCCGCCGCGCCGTTCCTGCAGGACCTCTACGCCGCCACGCACGCCACCGTGCACCTGGCCGAGCGGGCGGGGCAGGAGGTGCTCTACCTCGACCGGCTCACCGGCCGCGCGACCGTGCCGGTGGTGAGCCGGGTCGGCGGCACGCTGCCGATGCACGCCACCGGGGTCGGGAAGGTCCTGCTCGCGCACGCGCCGGAGGACGTGCGCCGCGCCGTGCTGGCCGACCTGCCGCGGATCACGCCGTACACCGTGACCCAGCCCGGGTTGTTGCGGGCCCAGCTGGACCGCGTGCGGCGGGAGGAACTCGCGCAGACGGTCGAGGAGATGACCCTCGGCGCCTGCTCGGTCGCCGTGCCGGTCCGGCGGCACGACGAGGTGGTCGCGGCACTCGGTCTCGTGGTGCCCGACCTGCGCCGGCACCGCCCGCGGCTGGTCGCCGCGCTGCGGGTCGCGGCCGCCGGGATCGGGCGGACGCTTTCCACTGAGTGAGAGCCCCCTCTGGCCGTCGGGGGCCGCGGCGACGAGAGTGGTCCCATGCGTACCCAGGTCGCCATCGTCGGCGCCGGCCCGGCCGGACTGTTGCTGTCCCACCTGCTCGACCGCGCGGGCGTCGAGTCCGTGATCGTCGAGACCCGCTCGCGTGAGTACGTCGAGGCACGCATCCGCGCGGGCATCCTCGAACAGTCCACAGTGGACCTGCTGCGCGAGGTGGGGCTGGGGGAGCGGCTGGCGCGCGAGGGCGACGTCCACCGCGGGATCTACCTGCAGTGGCCGCGGGAGCGCCACCACCTCGACTTCGTGGACCTGGTGGGCCGCAGCGTCACGGTGTACGGGCAGACCGAGGTGACCAAGGACCTCGGCCGGGCGCGGGAGGCCGCCGGGCAGGAGATCGTCTACGAGGTCACGGAAACGGCCGTGCACGACATCGACTCCGAGCGGCCGTACGTCACCTTCACCGACGCGGACGGTGCAGCGCAACGGCTCGACGCGGACGTGGTCGTGGGCTGCGACGGCTCGTTCGGCCCGTCGCGCGCCGCCGTGCCGGATCCGGCCACGTGGGAGCGCACCTATTCGTACTCGTGGCTGGGAATTCTCGCGGACGTCGCCCCGTCGACCGACGAGCTGATCTACGCCTGGCACCCGGACGGTTTCGCGCTGCACTCCATGCGCTCGGCCAAGGTTTCGCGGCTGTACCTGCAGGTGCCCAACGGCACGGACGTCGCCGAGTGGCCGGACGACCGGATCTGGGACGCGCTGGCCGCGCGGCTGGGCCACGGCCAGGACGGCTGGACGCTGACGCCGGGGCCGATCACGGAGAAGTCCGTGTTGCCCATGCGCAGCTTCGTGCAGCAGCCGATGCGCCACGGGCGCCTCTTCCTGGCCGGGGACGCCGCGCACATCGTGCCGCCGACGGGGGCGAAAGGTCTGAACCTCGCGGTCGCCGACGTGGCGCTGCTCGCCCCGGCGCTGGCCGCGCTGTTGCGGGACAAGGACCCGGCGCTCGCCGACGCGTACTCCGACACGGCGTTGCGCCGCGTCTGGCGCTGCACGCACTTCTCCTGGTGGATGACCACGATGCTGCACAAGTCGGACGACCCGTTCGACGCGCAGCTGCAGCTCTCGCAGCTGCGCTGGGTGGCATCGAGCACCGCCGCGGCGACCGGCCTGGCGGAGAACTACGCGGGGTTGCCTTTCGGGTACTGAACCCTCGGGACGACCGGTCTCCGCTGCCGTATAACGACGAATACGGCAGCGACGTCATCATAGCGACACGGGGCCGTCCGGACGGCCCCGTCGCGCATGCCCGCGCCGCGGCCCGGGAGCGGCCGGGCGCCGGGCCCGTCGTCGTCGTGCAGGGCCTCGCGCAGATCACTTCCTGATCGTCTGGCTCTGCGCCATGGTCAGTAGGAGGCCCGGCCGCCGCTGGCGTCGTACACCGCGCCGGTGGAGAAGCTGAGCTGCTCCGAGCACAGCCACGCGATCAGCTCGGCGATCTCCTCCGCGCGCCCGAACCGGCCCATCGGCGTCAGCGCCTGCGAGCGGGCGAGGATGGCCGGGTCGGTGTCGGCGTTCATCGGCGTCTCGACCGCCGCGGGCGCGACGGCGTTGACCAGCACCCCGGTCCTCGCCAGCTCCTTGCCGAGCGACTTCGTCAGCCCGACGACGGCGGCCTTCGACGCGGAGTACGCGCTCTGCGCGGGATTGCCGTCCTTGGCCGCGATGCTCGCCATCGTCACGATCCGGCCCCAGCCCGCGCGGGCCATGCCGGGCGCGAAAGCCCGGCACAGCAGGAAAGTCCCGTCGACGTTGACCCGGAACGTGGTCCGCCACTCGTCGAGCCCCAGCTCGGTCAGCGGACGCGACGGGCCCACGATTCCCGCGCTGTGCACGAGAATCCCGACCGGACCGAGCTTGGCGGCAAGCGCCGCAACGGCTTCGGGATCGCTCACGTCGAGTCGCTCGTCCGCCCCCGGCGCCAGGTCAGCGGTCACGACGGGCACGCCATCCGCGGCGAGCCGTTTCGCCGTCGCCGCACCGATTCCCGACGCGCCACCGGTCACGAGTGCGCGCACGCCTTCGGGGTAGCTCATGCCGGCACCTCCGCGCGGGCCAGGTCCTGTGCCGCCAGCCAGCCGAACGTCAGCGCCGGGCCGAGGTTGATGCCGCCGGCGGGGTAGTGGCCGCCCATTACGCTCGCCTGGTCGCAGCCCACCGCATAAAGGCCGGGGATCGGCTGGTCTTCGTCGTCGAGTACGCGCGAAGCCTCGTCGGTGCCGAGCCCGGCGAACGTGCCGAAGCTGCCGGGCACCACCTTCACCGCGTAGAACGGCGCCTTCTCCAACGGCGCTAGTGACGGATTCGGGCCGACAGAACGGTCCCCGCCGTAGCGGTTGAAGGGCGTCGAACCACGCCCGAACTCTGGATCCTCCCCGCGACGCGCGGCGGCGTTGAACCGTGCGACGGTGTCCACCAGCCCCGCCGGGTCGATTCCACAGGTGCGCGCGAGCTCTTCGAGAGTGCGGCCGCGTTTCAGATATCCGTTGCGCAGATAGGGAAACAGTGGTATCGGCCGAGGCTTCACCATGCCGAGCGGGTAGCGGCGCACGTACCGCGCGTCGGCGATCTGCCACGCCTCCGCCGGTTCACCCTCGGGCGTCGCGGCGAGCATCGCGGACACGTAGTCGTAGTAACCGTTGGCCTCGTTGACGAAGCGGCGCCCGGTGCGCAGCACTCCAATGCTGCCGGGCTTCGCGCGGTCCATGATGTGCGGGAACACGCCGGTCCGCCCGGTCGCATAAGGTACGAGCGACACTGGGCACCACGCGGCGGGCGAGCGCAGGTCCGTGCGCAGCCGCCCGCCCACGGACTCGCCGAGCGCGACCCCCGAGCCGTCGGCGGTCTCCGGCGCGAGCGTCCAGTGCTTCTCGCCGTGGGGGAAGACCGCCCGCCGCCGGTTCTCGTCGCGCGGGAAGCCGCCTGTCGCGAGCACCACACCCCGGCGCGCGATCAGGATCAGCTGACCGTCCGGAGTGGATGCTTCCACTCCGGCGACCGTGTCCCCGTCCCGAATCAGGCGGCTCACCCGCGCCGACGTCCGGATCGCGACACCCGCGTCGAGCGCCGCGCGCAGCAGCCTGCCGACGAGGGCGGTCCCGTTGACCAGTTGCATGCCACGGCGCCGCGTGACGAGGTCGAACATGTGCCGGCTCACCCGGCGCGTGGCGTGCAACAGCCCGCGCACGTCGCCCCGCGACGCGGCGAGGAAACCGCCGAGGTCGTCGCCCGCCATGATGCCCAGCCCGAGGAACGAGGTCTCGTACAGCTGGCGGCGCAGCAACCGGGCCACGTCGTCACCGAGCTCGCGCAGGTCCACCGGTGCCGGGGCGACGGAGCGATGCCCGGTGCCCGCGCCCGGCAGATCACCATAGATGTCACAGATCTTGGCTCCCGGCACGAACTTCAGCGCCGTCCGTTCGTGGAAGAAGCGGACCATCTCGGGCGCCGCCGCGAGGAAGGCGTCCACTCTGGCCGGATGGAAGTCGTTGCCCAGCACGGCGTTCAGGTAGGTGCGGAACTCGTCGGTGTCCTCGCGGACACCGTCGGCACGGGCGAGCGGGTTGCCGGGCGCCCAGATCCAGCCACCGGACCAAGCGGTCGCGCCGCCGCACACCGCCGCGCGTTCCAGGACCACGACCCGCAGGCCCCGGTGTGCGGCGGCGACCGCCGCGGCGAGCCCGCCGGCCCCGGATCCGGCGACGATCACGTCGTAGGTCTCGGCAGGCGAAGGTGTTCGGGTGGTCACGGCGCTGGTCCTCCCTGGAGCCGGCGCGGGACTGTGTAGCGTCCACGCCAGCACTATGTAAGATATTAGATAAAATCGCTGGTCAACTGTGCTGCAAACTGACTATAAGCAGAATCTTCGGCAGCGCAAAACCCCGCGGGGAAGGAACACCCATGGAGATCCGCTGGCTCGAAGCCTTCGTCGCGGTCGCGGAGGAGTTGCACTTCGGGCGGGCCGCGGCCCGGTTGCGGCTGGCCCAGTCGCCGCTGAGCCAGACGATCCGCAAGCTGGAGAAGGAACTCGGCACGACGCTGTTCGACCGCAGCACCCGCAGCGTCGCACTCACCCCCGCGGGGCAGGCGTTCCTGCCGCACGCGCACCGCGTGTTCGAGGAGCTGGAACTCGCGCGCCAGGCCACGCGCGCCACCGACGGCATCGTCTACGGCACGGTGTCGATCGGCTTCTCCGGCGCCCTCAACCACCTCACGCTCCCGCCCCTGACCCGCGCGGTGCGCCAGCGCTACCCGGACGTGACGCTGTCGCTGACCGGCCGCGTGATGACCCGCGACGGCGTGGAGGCGCTCGAACAGGGCGGGTTGGACATCGCGTTCGTCGGCCTGCCGATCGACCCGTCGCCGGTGCGCACCCGGATGATCGGGCGCGAGCCGCTCGGCGCGGCGCTGCCGATCGACCATCCGCTGGCGAACGAGCGCGAGATCGACCTCGCCGACCTCGCCGACGACGGGTTCATCACCACGCCGGCCGAGGCCGGTTCGGCGTTGCAGGAGCTGGCGATGCAGGCGTGCGTGAAGGCCGGTTTCCGCCCGCGCATCGTGCAGGAGATCACCGACCCGTACATGATCCTGACACTGGTTTCGGCCGGGGTCGGCGTCGCGCTGATGTCCTCGGGCGTCGCCGGGATCATGCCGTCGGCGGCGGTTTTCGTCCCCCTGCGGGGGGAGCAGACGTACATGGAGCACGCGCTCGCGTGGCGGGAGGACAACCCGTCGTCGGTTCTCCGGGCCGTGCTGGAGGTGGCCGAGGAGGTTCTGCCGACACCTGCGGGGTGATTATGCTCCCGTGGCACAAAGTGTAGGTGAAACCAAGTATTGGACGCGGCATAGTCGCGCCTGCGATCCTCGTCGAAACCGCCGACGACGCCGGATCGAAAGGAGCGCCAATGTCCGCCAAGGCATCGGCCTCGCCGTCCAGCGGCACCCGCAACGATCCCCGGAAGGCCGCGCTTTCCGGATTCCTGGGCAGCACGCTGGAGTACTACGACTTCTTCATCTACGGTTCGGCCGCCGCGCTGGTGTTCGGCAAGGTGTTCTTCCCGGACGCCGGCGCCACCGGGGCCCTGCTGTCCATCGCGACGCTCGGCGTCGCCTACGTCGCCCGGCCGCTGGGTGCTGTCCTTTTCGGACACTTCGGCGACCGGCTCGGCCGCCGCGCCACCCTGCTGGTCACCGTGCTCATGATGGGCTCGTCGACGTTCCTCATCGGCTGCCTGCCCTCTTACCAGCAGATCGGCATCGCCGCGCCGGTGCTGCTCGTCGTTCTCCGCCTGCTGCAGGGACTTTCGGCCGGCGGTGAGTCGCCGGGCGCCAGTTCGCTCACCGCGGAGCACGCGCCGGACCGCCGCCGCGCGTTCTTCACCAGCTTCACCATGAGCGGCATCATGTTCGGGATCGTGGTGTCCAGCATCGT
This sequence comes from Amycolatopsis bartoniae, assembly GCF_014191255.1. Taxonomy (GTDB): domain Bacteria; phylum Actinomycetota; class Actinomycetes; order Mycobacteriales; family Pseudonocardiaceae; genus Amycolatopsis_E; species Amycolatopsis_E bartoniae. Next base: position 32,131 of record NZ_JACHWH010000007.1, on the reverse strand, counting down.
GTTCATCCCGGTCGCGGCGATGCCCGAGGACCAGCTGATGAGCTGGGGCTGGCGAATCCCGTTCTGGCTGTCCGTGGTGGTCACCGGGATCGCCTGGCTGCTGCGGCGTTCGCTGCACGAGCCCGAGGTGTTCGCCGAACTGCGGGAGACGGCGGAGACCGCGAAGGCGCCGATCGTGGAACTGTTCCGCGATCACTGGGTCACCGTGCTGCGCATCGCGGTCTGCGCGAGTTTCGCGATGGTCAACACGATCGTCAACGTGTTCGCGCTGGCTTACGCGACCGAGGTCGCGGGCGTGTCGAAGACGACGATGCTGCTGGTGATCTCGGTGGCGAACCTGGTCGCCGTACTGACCCAGCCGGTGTACGGGATCATCGCCGACCGGATCGGCCGCAAGCCGGTGTTCGTCGGCGGGCTGCTCGGAGTCGGCGTGATGGTGTTCGTGTTCTTCGCCGCGATCGGCACCGCGAACGTGCCGTGGATCTACGTTTCCGCGGTGTTGCTGATCGGCTTTTGTTACGCCGCACCAAACGGCGTGTACCCGGCGTACTTCCCCGAGCAGTTCCCGGCCCGCGTGCGCTACAGCGGAATGGCGATCGGCCTGATGGTCGGGCTGCTCGCGGCCGGGTTCACCCCGCTGCTGGCCACCGCGCTCACCTCCGGCGACAACGGCCACTGGACCCCGGTGGCGTGGATGTGCGCGGGCTTCGTGGTCGCGTCCGCGCTGGCCGCGCTGACCGGGCCGGAGACCTTCCGCATCCCCACCGCGCAGCTGGGTGAGCGGGCCGAACCGGCCACCGTGGACAGCGTGGCCGAGGCGGTGCGGCCGTGAAATCCTTGCGTGCCGGGGTGATCGGCTGCGGGAACGTCGCGGGTAACCACGCGTCCGCCTACCGCGACCTGCCGGACACCGAACTGGTCGCCTGCGCCGATGTCGATTCCGGACGCGCCGCCCGGTTCGCGGCGGAGTACGGCGCGGCGGGAGTGAGCCCGGGGGAGATCTTCGGGCTCGGCCTGGACGTGGTGAGCGTGTGCACGCCGCATCCGACTCACGAAGCGGTGGTCATTGAAGCCGCCGCCCACGGGGTGCACGTGTTGTGCGAGAAGCCGATCGCGATCGGACTCGGCTCCGCCGCCCGCATGGTGGCCGCATGCGAACGGGCCGGGGTGAGGCTGGGTGTGTTGTTCCAGCGCCGGTTTTGGCCCGCGGCGCGACGGATCCGCGCCGCGATCGACGACGGCACACTGGGCACGCCGGTGCTCGGGCAGACTTCCGTGCTGTTGCACCGCGACACGTCGTACTACACCGCCGACGCCTGGCGCGGCACCTGGGCGACCGATGGAGGCGGCGTGCTCATGACGCAGGCGGTGCACAACATCGACCTGCTGCAGTGGTTCATGGGTGACGCGGTGGAAGTCGCGTGCTCGTACGCCACGGTCAAGCACGGCGCCGCCATCGAGGTCGAGGATACCGCTGTGGCAACGGTTCGCTTCGCCTCCGGCGGCCTCGCCACGATCTCCGCGTCGACCGCGCTCACCCCGGGGCTCGGCACGCGCGTTCAGGTCACCGGGCGTACCGGCGCCACGGCCGGGCTCGCCGAGTACCCGGAGGGCAGCGAGGCGCGGCTGGACGTCTGGGCCGTGGCGGGGCAGGAGGCCGCCACGGCCCCGTTCGGCGCGGGCCTCACCGGCGACCTGACCCTGGCGCAGATCAACGGCAGCCTCGCACCGTTCCACGCGTTGCAGATCGCCGACTTCACCGCTGCTGTGCGTGAGGGCCGCGAGCCTGCCGTCACCGGCCGCGAAGCCGTCAAGTCGCTCGCGATTCTCACCGCGTTGTACGCCTCGGCCGCCTCCGGCAGCCCGGAACCCGTGCCCGCACTGGGAAAGGAGATCACCGTATGAACTCGATCGGGCTCGCGCACTTGACGCTGCTGAGGCTCAGCCCACCCGAACTCGTCGGCGTGGCCGCGGAGGCCGGGTACGACTTCGTGGGCGTGCGCGTGCGGGCGGCCACTGCCGGGGAGAACCAGTACCCGATGGCGGCGGGCTCGCCGATGTCCCGCGAGACCGTGCGCCGCCTGCGCGACACCGGGCTGCGCGTGCGCGATATCGAATTCCTGAGCCTGGGGCCGGAAACCGGCCCCGGCGACTGGCGGCCGGTGCTCGACGCCGGTGCCGCGCTGGGTGCCACCACGCTCAGCGCGGTCGGCGCCGACCCCGACCGGCAGCGGCTCACCGATACCCTTGCCGCGCTGACCGAGGACGCCATGACCGTCGGCATCCGGCCCACGCTGGAGCCGATCAGCTACCAGCCGATCAGTACCGTTGCCGACGCGGCGGCGATCGCCGCGCCCGCCGGTGCCGCGGTGCTGCTCGACGCGCTGCACATCCAGCGCGGGGGCAGCAGCCTCGACGACGTCCGCGCACTCGACCCGGATCTCGTGCCCTGCCTGCAGGTGTGCGACGCGCCGCTCGCCACGCCCGCGCACCTCGACCTGCCCGCGGACCTGCCGATGGGGATGAAGGCCGACGGGTCGGTGTTGCAGGTCGAGGCCAGGGCGCACCGATTGCTCGCGGGGGACGGAGAACTTCCGTTGGCGGAGTTGGTGGCGGCGGTGCCGGAGGATGTTCCGCTGAGTGTCGAGGTGCCGAACGCGGTGTTGCAGAACGCACTGTCGGCACTGGAGTTCGCGCGGCGCAACCTCGACGGCCTGCGCCGCGTGCTCGCGACGGTGGGCTCGCATGTCTGAAGTGCTCGCGCCGGTCCGCCACCGGGTCGCGCTGGTCGGCGCGGCGATCGGCGGCTCGCTCTCGCCCGCGCTGCACGAACGCGAAGCGGCGGCACTCGGCCTCGACTACACGTACACGTTGCTGGACCTGGAAACGCTCCCTCCGGAGTGGACGTTGCGCGACGCTGTGGGTATCACGGGCTTCAACGTGACGCATCCGGCGAAGCAGGCCGTGATCCCGCAGCTCGACGACCTGTCCCCGGATGCCCGCGCGCTCGGCGCCGTGAACACGGTGACTGTCGACGGCAGCCGACTCATCGGGCACAACACCGACCACAGCGGATTCCTCGCCGGACTGCGGCACGGCCTGCCCGGCGCGCGGCTGGGCCGGGTGATCGTGGTGGGCGCCGGGGGAGCGGGCTCCGCGGTGGCCTACGCGCTGGCCGGCGCGGGCGCGGCCGTGGGCATCGCCGACCCGGACCACGATCGGCTCGACGCCTTGCTCGCACGCCTGCGGGGCCGGTTCCGCGACATCTCCGCGGTGGACCACGTGGAGGACGCGCTGAGCGATGCCGACGGGATCGTCAACGCCACCCCGATCGGCATGACCGGCCACCCCGGGATGCCGTTCGACCCCGGCGCGCTCTCCTCACGGCACTGGGTCGCCGAGGTCGTGTACCGGCCGCTGGCCACGCAACTCCTGCTCGCGGCGCGGACGGCGGGCTGCCGCGCCCTCGACGGGGGCGCGATGCTCGTCGCGCAGGCCGCCGAAACCCTCTCCGTGCTCACCGGCGCCACCCCGGACCTCGGCCGGATGCGCGCGCACCTCGGTGAACTCACCACAAAGGACAGTGCTCATGACTGACTGGGACCACGAAACGGACCTGCTCGTCCTCGGCTCCGGCGCGGGCGGGCTCGGCGCCGCCGTCGTCGGCGCGTGCGAAGGCCTTTCCGTGCTGGTGCTGGAAAAGACCGAGTGGCTCGGCGGCACCACGGCGTACTCCGCCGGCACGTGCTGGATCCCTGGCCATCGCTACCTTTCCGACGCCTCCGGTGACACCGCTGAAGCGAGCCGCTACCTCGACGCGCTCGTGGGCGACCGCGCGCCGCGCGAACTGCGCGAGTCGTATCTCGCGCACGGGCCGGAGATGATCGACTACCTGGACCGGATCGGCGTCGGGTTCTGGCATTCGAAGACCGTCGTCGACTACCACCCGGAGATCCCCGGCTCCGGCGTCGGCCGCGCGCTCGAACCGCGGACGTTCGACGGGCGCGAACTCGGCAAGGCGCGGTTCGGGCGGGTGCGGTACCCGGTGCCGGAGTTCGCGCTGTTCGGCGGCACCCTCATGGTGCGACGGCCCGAGGTGAACGAGCTGCTGACCCTGCTCGAAGGCTCCCCGCGCGCGGCCGGGCTCGCGCTGCGGCTCGGCGCGCGGTGGGTGGCCGACCGGCTGCGGCACGCGCGCGGCACCCGGCTCGCGATGGGCAACGCGCTCGTGGCGAACCTCTACCACCAGCTCGTGCGCCGGTCCGGCGACGTGTGGTTCACGGCGGTCACGAGCGAACTGGTGACCGAGGACGGGCGCGTGACCGGCGCCGTCGTTTCGCATCGGGGGCGGACGGTGCGGGTGCGGGCCCGCCGTGGTGTTGTCCTTGCCGCAGGCGGGTTTTCGGCGAGCCCGCAGCTGCGCGCCGAGTACCTGCCTTCGCCGACGCCGCAGTTCACGCGCGCGAGCGAGGGCGCGACGGGCGACACGCTCGCCCTGGCGTGCGCGGCCGGAGGTGCGCTCGGCGAACCCCGCGACGACAACGCGCTGTGGTTTCCCAGCTCGATCGGCCGTCGCGCGGACGGCTCGACGGCGGTGTTCCCGCACATCTGGGACCGGGCCAAGCCGGGCATCGTCGCCGTCAACGCGGCGGGGCGGCGGTTCGTCGACGAATCCGTGTCGTACCACCGTTTCACGCGCGCGATGTACGACTCGCACAAGTCCGTGCCGACGATCCCCGCGTGGCTCGTGCTCGATGCCCGCACGCTGAAGCGGTACGGCCTCGGCATGATCCGCCCGCGCGTTCCGAAGTCCGTGTTGCGGCGCTACGTCGAGCAGGGCTACCTGCACACCGGCCGCACGCTCCGCGACTTGGCGGTGTCGATCGGGGTGGACGCGGGTGGCCTGGAAAGGACGGTCGCGGACACGAACCGCTTCGCCCGCACAGGACTCGACGAGGAGTTCGGCAAGGGGCAGAGCCCGTTCGGCCACCAGTACGGCGACCACGCCCACACGCCGAACGTCAACCTGGGCCCGATCGAGCACGCGCCCTACTACGCGATCGCCGTCGTGCCGACCCCGCTGGCCACCGCACTCGGCATCCGCACGAACCCATCCGCGCAGGTGGTCGACGAGGACGGCGACCCCGTGCCCGGCCTGTACGCCTGCGGCAACGACGCCAACTCGATCATGGCATCGGAGTATCCGGGCGCCGGGTGTCAGGTCGGGGCGGGTTTGACGTTCGGGTATCTGGCGGCGCGCCATGCGGCGGGTGCGGTCGTGGGTCAGGCTCGGCGGCAGTCAGCTCGTGGACCGCGGACCGGATGAGGACCACCCGGCGGCTCGTCACGGACCAGGCCTCCGAGGTAGACCGCCAGGCGCCGGGTGGCGGCGCGAGCACGTGACCCGGGTGTCAGCCCGCTCGTCGATACGCGAGCTCCAACGAACCGGTCCGGGGCGGCGCTGAGCTCCTGCCCGGGTGCGGATCGGCGTGGAAGACCTCCGTGGCGAAGTAGCTGCGGTACAGGTAGGCCAGCAGGTCGCGGCCGATGCCGAGCCGCTCCTCCTCGGCGGACGCGGTGGCGTCCACGTCGCGGGTCCCTGTCCGGCCCGTGTCTCCTCCCCGTTGACCTTGGCCCGGTCCTGCGCTTACGGTGATGTCACGTATGGCGGAAGTGATTTCGTAATCCGGAACAAGGTGGTTTCGATGGCAGTACGCTCCCTGTCCGAACTGCTCGCCCAGGAGGGCGTGGTGTACGCCCCCGGCGTGTGGGACGGACTCTCGGCACGCATCGCGGAACAGGCGGGCTTCCCCGCCGTCTGCGCCTCGGGCTTCGCGATCGCGGCGGCGCTGGGCATGCCGGACGCCGAGATCTTCACGGCGACCGAGGGCGTCGACGCCGTACGCAAGATCGCCGAGGGCTCCGCGCTGCCGATCGTCGCCGACATCGACACCGGGTACGGCAACGCGATCAACGCCGGCCGCACCGCCGCGAACATGCGCCGCGCCGGCGCGTCCGCCGTCTTCATGGAGGACCAGGTCTCGCCCAAGCGCTGCCCGGTCTGCGTCGGGGACCCGGTGGAGGTCACGCCGCTGCCCGAGGCCGTCGGCAAGGTGCGCGCGGCGAAGGACGGGCTGGGCGACGCGCTGCTCATCGCGCGCACCGACGCGGTGGGCGACGAGGCCCTCAAGCGCGCGGAAGCCTACGTCGAAGCCGGCGCGGACCTGATCATGCCGGTGTCCAAGACGTTCGCCACGCTGGAGGACTGGCGCCGCTGCCACGAGCTGACCGGCGTCCCGCTCGTCGCGTCGCTCACCGCGTGGACCTGGGTCGAGCGCGAGTTCACCCCGGAGGTCATGGCGCAGCTCGGTGTCAAGCTCGCGCTGGTCGCCACGCACGGCGTGCTCGCCGCCGCCACCGCGCTGCGCGACTCGTTCACCCGCCTGGCCGCGGGCGAGGCGCTGCCGCGGGTGTCGGCCTCCTCCATGGAGCACGAGGACTTCGTGCGGCTGATCGGTTTCCCCGAGATGGAGCAGCGGCAGCGCGAGTACCTGCCGGCCGCGGAGGAGGTGTGAGCATGGGTTCGACGATCACCGAGAAGATCCTGGCCCGCGCCGGCGGGCTCGACCGCGTGACGCCGGGGCAGAACGCGCCCTTCCGGCCCGACTACATGATCGCCTACGACTACCCCGGCTACACCGACGTGATGTTCCGGCAGATGGCCGAGGACTTCGGCATCGATACCGTCAAGGAGCCGGAGCGCTACGTCCTGTTCATCGACCACATGACCACCCGGAACGACGAGCGTGAGCAGCGGATGCACGACGTCACCCGGGAATGGGGCCGCCGCAACGGGGTCGCGGTGCACGAGGGCCTGGGCATCGGGCACCAGGTGTCCGCCGAGCTGGGCTACGCGATGCCCGGCCGGTTCCTCGTCCACTTCGACGGGCACGTCAGCGGGCTCGGCGCGTTCGGCGCGCTCGGCTGGGGCGTGCGCAAGGACCTGCTCGAAGCGTGGGTGACCGGCGCGGTGTACCTCGACGTGCCCGCCAGCACGCGCTTCCACCTCGAAGGCCGCTTCGCCGAGGGTGTCGACAACCGCGACCTGATCCACCACCTCATCGCGCGGTACGGCGCGGACGCCTGCGCGCACCAGGTCATGGAGTACACCGGGCCGGGCGCCGAGGCGATGACGATCGACCGCAGGCAGGGCCTGTGCGCGATGGCGATGTTCACCGGCGCGGTGTCGGCGATCTTCAACCCCGACGAGAAGTCGCTGGCGTACGTGGAAAAGGTCGCGCGGAGCGAGTACGAACCGGTCTGCAGCGACCCGGACGCCACGTACGCCGCGAGCCACACGGTCGACCTGGGCGCGCTGTCCCCGCAGGTCGTGCTGCCCGGCTCGGCGAAGTCGGCCAACACGCGGCCGGTCGAGGACCTCGTCGGCACCGAGATCCAGCACGCCTACATCGGCTCGTGCGCGAGCGGGCGCATCGAGGAGATCCGCGCGGCCGCGGAACTGCTCAAGGGCAAGAAGGTCGCGCCGGGTGTGCGGTTCAACGTCGTGCCGACGTCGCAGCGGATCTACGCGCAGGCGAAGGAGGAGGGGCTGCTCGACGTGCTGGCCGAGGCCGGGGCGCGCGTCGCGGGCGCGTCGTGCGACTTCTGCGTCGGCTACGCGTCTCCCTTGGCGCCGGGCGACAAGTGCGTGTCCACGGGCGTGCTGAACATCTCGGGCCGGATGGGCAGCACGGCGGCCGAGATCTACCTGGGAAGCGCTTACACGGTGGCCGCTTCGGCGCTGGCCGGGCACATCGTCGACCCGAGGGAGGTGCTGGCGTGAAGGACGTGTTCCGCGGCCGGGCCGCGTGGGTCTTCGGCGACGACTTCGACGTGGACCTGATCATCGGCGTCGAGAACATCAAGTACTACGACCCGGACAAGCTGCGCTCGGTGTGCATGAAAGCGTTCGACGAGTCCTTTGTGGACGAAGTGCGGCCGGGTGATCTCGTGGTGGGTGGCCGGAACTTCGGCTACGGCCACCCGCACTACCCGGCGATGATCTCCCTGCGCAACCTGGGCGTCGTCGCCGTCGTGGCCGAGTCGTACGCGCCGGGGTTCTGGCGCGGCGAGCTGTACCAGGGGATGCCGCTGGTCACCGTGCCCGGCATCGGGTCCGCCGTCGAGCGCTGGGACGAGCTGGAGGTCGACTGGAAGGCCGCGACCGTCCACAACGCGCGCACCGGCGAGACCCTCGTCGGCACGCCGCCGAGCGCGCACGCGATCGAGGTGATCGAGGCCGGGGGCGGGCTGAACCTGCTGCGCGCCCAGTACGGCGGGGGTCGTGCGCCGGCCGCCGCGGGGGTACGGTCCACCCGGTGAGCGACGCGGAACGACCTTGGCTCGGGCTCTACCGCGACGGGCAGCCGCACGCGTTCGAGCCCGAGTACGACAACCTGCTGGAGATGTTCGCGGCGTCCGTGGCCCGGGCCCCGGACCAGGACGCGATCCGGTACTTCGACGGCCGGATCTCCGTGGCACGGCTGGACACCGCGTCGGACGCGCTGGCCGTCGCGCTGCGGGCGCACGGGTTCGCGCCCGGCGACCGGCTGGTGTTGTTCTCTCAGAACGACCCGGCGTTCGTCGTCGGCATGCTGGCGGCGTGGAAGGCCGGCGGGATCGCGGTGTCGGCGAACCCGATGTACAAGGACCGCGAGCTGGGCCACCTGCTGCGGGACTCCGGCGCGTCGGCGGTGCTGTGCCTCGACGAGCTGTATCCGGTCGTGTCGCGGGTGGCGGCGGACGGGGTCACGGTGATCACGTTCTCCGGGCTGGACTGGCAGACCCGCAACGACGCGCGGGTCTTCCCGTCGCCGCACCGGCTTCGCGTGCCGGAGGCGCTGGACCTGCTGGAGCTGCTGGCCGAGTACGACGGCCGGCGGCCGCCGCCGGTTTCGGCCGCGCCCGGCGACCCGGCGTTCCTCGTCTACACCTCCGGTACGACGGGTGACCCGAAGGGCGCGGTGCTGACGCACCGGAACTTCGTGTTCAACGCGCGCAGCTACCGCGAGTGGATGCAGCTGGGGCCCGCGGACACGATCCTCGGGCTGGCGCCGCTGTTCCACATCACCGGGCTGGTCGGGCACGGCGTGCTGGCGCTGCTGCTGCCCGCGCCGCTCGTGCTGGCACACCGGTTCGAGCCGTCGGTGATGGTCGACGCGGTGCGCGAGCACCGGCCGGTGTTCACCGTCGGCGCGATCACGGCGTACGCGGCGATGGCCGGGGTGCCGGGTGCGGGGCCGGAGGACTTCCGGTCCCTGACGAAGATCTGGTCCGGCGGGGCGCCGATCGCGCCCGCGGTGGGGGAGCAGCTGGGCGAGAAGCTCGGCGGTTACATCCACAACGCCTACGGGCTCACGGAGACCTCGTCGATCACGCACCTCGTGCCGCCGGGCCGCCGCGCGCCGGTCGACCCGGCGTCGGGTGCGCTGTCGATCGGGGTGCCGATCGCGTCGGTGCACTCGCGCATCGTCGACGAGGACGGCGTGGAGCTGCCGCCCGGCGAGGTCGGCGAGGTGCTGATCTCGGGGCCGCAGGTCGCGGCGGGCTACTGGCGGCGCCCGGACGCGAGCGAGGCGGCGTTCCCCGGCGGCGAGCTGCACACGGGCGATGTCGGGTTCAGGGACGCCGAGGGCTGGTTCTACCTCGTGGACCGCAAGAAGGACATGATCATCGCGTCCGGGTACAAGGTGTGGCCGCGCGAGGTGGAGGACGTGCTGTACAGCCACCCGGCGGTCCGCGAGGCGGCGGTGGTCGGGGTGCCGGACGCCTACCGCGGCGAGACGGTGCACGCGTTCGTCTCGTTGCAGCCGGGGGCGGTCGTGACCGCCGACGAGCTCATCGCGTTCTGCCGCGACCGCATGGCGGCGTACAAGTACCCGCGCGCGGTGTTCTTCGTGGACGAGCTCCCGAAGACCGCGAGCGGGAAGATCCTCCGCCGGGAGCTGCGCAAGGGATGACCACGGCACGACGAAGGCCCCCGGCGGGATTTCCCGCCGGGGGCCTCGTTTTCGGGTCTACTGCGGCAGGCGTGTGTTCGCCGTTTCGCGGAGGCCAACCAGGCTGATCAGGCCGACCACCGCGACGCCGATCACCCAGAACGCCGGGGACTCGTGGTCACCCGTCTTCGCCACCAGCAGCGTCGCCACGTACGGGGCCGTGCCGCCGGCCAGGATGGTGCCCAGGTTGAAGCCCAGCGCCACCCCGGTGTACCGGATCCGGCCCGGGAACAGCTCCGTGAACAGCGGGAACGCCGGCACCTGCAGGAACCCGTTGAGCACCATGTAGACCAGGTACACGAGCCCGATGACGAACAGGTTCCCCGCCCCGCCCATCACCGCGAGCACCGGGTACGCGACGACCAGGTAGCCGACGAGCCCGGTCACCAGCACCTTCCGCCGCCCCCACCGGTCCGACAGCAGCCCGGTCAGCGGCATCGTCAGGCACGCCAGCGCGATCACGGCCGCCGACAGCCAGTACACCTGGTTCGCCGGGAAGTGCAGGGTCTTGATCAGGTACACGCTGACGTACGTCAGTCCGATGTAGCCGGTGCCGTTCGTCGCCACGGCGAGGCCGATCACGCGCAGCACCGACAGCGGGCGCGTGCGCAGCACCTCCAGCAGCGGCGGCCGCTTCGCCTGCCCGCCCTCGGCGACCTGCCGCGTGAACTCCGGCGTGTCCTCCAGCCGCGCGCGGGCCAGCAGGCACAGCACGGCGAGCGGCAGGCACAGCAGGAACGGCAGCCGCCACGCCCACGAGCTCATCGACGCCGAGGTCGCGGCGCTCGACACGATGCCGACGACCATCGCCGCCACCGCGAAGCCGAACGTCGAGCCGAACGGCGTGAACGAACCGAAGAAACCCCGCCGCCGCGGTGGCGTCGACTCGGCGATGTACGTGGCCGCGCCGCCGATCTCACCGCCCGCGCAGAACCCGCCCGCGAGCCGCAGCACGACGAGCAGCAACGGCGCGAGCACCCCGGCGGAGGCGAACGTCGGCAGCGCGCCGAGCAGCCCGGAGCAGACACCCATGCCCAGCACGGTCGCCACGAGCGGCACCCGCCTGCCGGAGCGGTCGCCGAGCCAGCCGAAGAAGATGCCGCCCAGCGGGCGCACGAGGTAGCCCGACGCGAACACCGCGAGCGCGGAGAGCATCGACGCGGTGCTGTTGGCGTTCGGGAAGAACAGCGGGGCGATCGTGACGGTGAGGAAGCCGTACACGCTGAAGTCGTAGTACTCGATGAGAGTCCCGACGCCGCCCGCGAGCGCGGCGCGGCGGGTGAGTCTGGGGGAGAACGCGGGCGCGGCGGCGCCGGCGGACAGGCTGGTGGTCTCCATTGAGCACCTTTCCGGATTACGAACCCTGTTCCGAAAAACAGTAGAAGGTGGGTTGTCCCCGGTCAAGAACGCGGCAGGTGTCGAATCTGAAAACGAAGCGTGTACCGTATGGTGAAAGAGTTACGGGGGACGAGGAGCGCCATGACTGCCACCGCGGGCGGGGACGACGCGAAGAACCTGGTGAACTCCGTGCGCCGGGCCGGGCAGCTGCTCGAAGCGTTCGACCAGGGGCATCCGGCGCTCGGGCTCACCGAGCTGGCGGACGCGACGGGGCTCAACAAGACGACGACGCACCGGCTGCTCGCCACGCTCGTGCGGATGGGCTGGCTGACCAAGACCGTCGAGGGCGAGTACAAGATCGGGATGAAGCTGTTCAGCCTCGGCTCGATCGCGCTCGCCGGGTTCAGCCTCCGCGACGAGGCGCGCCCGCTGCTGCTGGAGCTGGCCGAGCAGTTCGGCGACACCGCGTACCTGATGATCCCGGGCGACGGCGGGGCCGTGGTGATCGACCTGTTCGAGGGCTCGGGCCCGTTGACGGTCAAGCACATCAGCGTGGGCACGGTGCTGCCGTACCACGCGGCGGCGGGGCCGATGACGATACTGGCGTACCTGCCCGAGGTGCGGGAGCGCTGGCTGTCCGGGCCGTTGGAGCGCTTCACGGACCAGACCGTCGTGAATCCGGGCGTGCTGGCCGGGCAGCTGGACAAGATCCGCGCCGAGGGCTACACGATCAGCGACGAGGACTACCTGGTGGGCGTCGGCGCGGTGGCGGCGCCGGTCTTCGGCCGCGGCGGAGTCCTCCAGGCGACGATCAGCCTGGGCGGCCCGGTGGTGAACTTCCGGGGCAGCCACCTGCTCGGCGTGATCACGGGCGTCCGCGAGGCGGCGGCCACGCTGTCGTCGCGCTTGGGCCACGCCGTGGACCTCGGCGAAGTGAGCTGACCGGCGGAATGCTGTTCCGCGGGGAGGTTCCGCGGCCACGCGACGAAACCGAGGCCGCCGGGCCGCAGGACGGGCTGCGCCCCCTGGTGGGCGGACACGCCGAACCGGGCCGGGAGCGGGGTGACCGGTCGCCGGTGCGGCTGGACGGCCGGGCGGCCGGCTACGCGGTGCGCACGCAGGCCGGGATCAAGCCCGTCTACGTGTCGCCCGGCCACCGGGTGAGCGTGGAGACGGCCGTGGAGCTCGTCCTCCGCCTCACCCCGCGCTACCGGCTGCCGGAGCCCGTCCGGGCCGCCGACCACGAGTCCACAGTGGCCCGGAAGGACTGAGTCACCCAACCGTCCTCAATGGACTCAGTGCCACCCCTGCAACCCGGCGCCGTAGGGGTAGAGCGGGTTTCCGTAGGTGGTGGGCACCGGCTGCCCGGCGGCGATGCGGGCCCTGATGTCGGCCCGTTCCGCGTCGGTGGCGCCGAGATCGTACGGCAGGTCCCAGTGTTCGACCGCGTCCGCGGGGACGTCCGTGCCGCCCGGCACGAGGACCTGGTCCAGGCTGCGCGGCAGCTGCCAGGGCAGCCGTCCGCGAGGCGCGTAGTCACCGAACAGCAGGCCGGCGGCGGCCGGTCCCATGCCCTCGCCGCCCCGGTACGTCACGACGAGTGCGTCGGCGAGGCCGTTCCAGTCCGTGATCACGTACGGCCGCGGCAGCACCAGCAGCACCACGACGGGAATGCCCTGGTTGCGGTAGTTCTGGATGAGCGCCACCTGGTCGGCGGGCAGGGACGGCTGCTCCTTCACCCAGTTCGTGGCGTGCGTGTAGGACGCCTCGCCGACCGCCACCACGGCCAGTTTCGGCGGCGTGGGTGACGAGTCCTGGTAGACGTTCACCCCGGCCGTCGCGGCCCGGGCCCTGATCGCGTCCAGGAAGTCGAGCGAGCCGTACTGCGAGTGGAAGTAGCTGGTCCACAGGCAGCACGACGCGCCGTCCGCCGCCCGCGCGCCGGTCACCACGATGTTGTCGCCCGCGTTGAGCTTGACCGGCAGCACGCCGTCGTTCTTCAGCAGCGTCATCGATTCCTGCGCGGCCTGCTGCACCAGCGCCGCGGACGCCGGCTGGTGGAAGCGGTACGGCGCGTTGGCCGGGTCGCCGTAGGGGGTCTCGAACACGCCGAGCTTGAACTTCACCGTCAGGATCTGGCGCACCGAGTCGTCGATCCGGCTCGACGGCACGCTCGCGATGAAGCTGTCGAGGGAGAAGTCCGCGGCACCGGGGTCGGCGCCGCCCATGACGTCGGCGCCGGCGTTCGCCGCGCTCACCCACGCGCCGGACGGCAGCCAGTCGGTGGTGATCAGGCCGGGGTAGCCCATGGTCTGCCGCAGGTAATCGATGATCGGCGCGCTGTTGCCCGCGCCCGCCCCGCTGGGGTCGAGGTACGAGCTGCCCGCGTAGCCGGTCATGATGCTGCCCGCGTTCGCCTCCAGCGCCGCCGTCCACGGGATCATCGTGTACTTGATCGTGGTCGCGTCGAAGGTGATGCCCGCTTCGCCGCCGACGCCCTCGCCCGGCCAGTGCTTGACGGTCGCCAGCACCGACGACGGGTTCAGCTCCGGCCCGCCCTGCAGGCCCGCCACCAGCGCCCGCACCTGGGCGGCCGCGACCTGCGCGTTCTCGCCGTTGCCCTCCTGGATGCGCGGGTAGAGCACCTTGGTGCCCACCTCGGCGAGCGGCCCGAGGACGCCGCGCGCCCCGGCGGCGACCTCCTCCCGCCGCTGCAGGTCGCCGAGCTGGTAGTCCAGTGCGTAGTCCTGGCCCGCGGCGAGTGCGCTCTGCGCCGGGTACGTCGTCTCGTACCCCATGATCGTGTCGCCCGCCGCGACCGGCGGAATGCCGAGCCGCGTGCCCGCGGAGGCGACCAGCCAGCCGTTGAGGTCCTGCGGCTGCGCCGGGCCGAAGATCCAGCCGGACTGCGGATAGGTCTGGTTGTTGTAGAACATCTGGTACGCCTTCTCCTGCGGGGTCATCCGCGAGAGCAGGTCGTTCACCCGCGTGGCCACCGGCTGGTGCCAGTCCTCGTACGGCTCGATCGCACCGTCCTTGTTCAGATCGCGCATGCCGTTGACGACCGGCACGCCGTCCCCGGCCGCGGTCACCGCCGGATGGTAGAGGCTGAACGTCGCGATGTCCGACGTCTTCGTGGCGCCCGCCGCATCGACCGACACGACGAACCACCGGTAGGTCCAGCGGTCGGGCAGGTCCCACGTCGGCGTGTAGGCGGTGCCGGTGGGTTCGGCCACCTTGGTGTAGAAGTCGAGCAGGTTGCCCGACGCGGTGAAGTCGTAGTCGGTGCGGCTGATGTTGAGCCACACCTGGTAGTGCGCGGTGCCGGGCACCGCCGCCCAGGTCATTGCCGGGCGCCGGGTGTCGGTGACCATTGCGCCGCCGGCGGGCGAGGTGAGCGCGAACTGTCCCGTGGTGGCCGGGGGTTTCGTGGGCGCGGACAGGATCGTCGGGGCCGCGGCCGACGTGTCGACCGTGCCGTGCACCTCGAACTCCCACAGCGAGTAGCCGTAGCCGGTGGCCCTCGTCGTGCCGTTCATCCGGATGAACCGTCCGCTACCGGAGAGGCTCAGCGTCTCCACGCCGCCTTTGCCGCTGGTGGTGGAGAAAACGGTGGTCCACGTCCGGCCGTCGGGGGAGACGTCGATGGTGTAGGCCGACGCGTAAGCGCTTTCCCAGTTCAGCACCACGCAGTTGACCGTGGCCGTGCCGCCGAGGTCTGTCGCGATCCACTGTGGATCGCTGGCCTGGCTTTCCCAGCGCGTCGTGGTCCGGCCGTCCAGTGCCGCGGCCGGAGCGTTGCCGGCCACGAACGAAGACGCCTGCACCGGCGCGAACGACGAGATCACCGGGGCCGAGCACCCGCCGGCGCTGGTGGTGTAGACCTGCAGCGACCAGAGCGAGTAGCCGTAACCGGTGGCCCGCGCCGTCCCGTACATCCGCACGTACCGGCCGGTGCCGCTGACGTCCAGCGTCTGCGTTCCGCCGGTGCCCGTCGTCGTGGAGTAGACCGGGGTCCACGTCGCGCCGTCGGTGGAGACCTGGAGCTGGAACGCGGTGGCGTAGGCCGCCTCCCACATCAGCGAGGCCCGGCAGAGGGTCTGGACCGCGCCGAGATCGACCTGGAGCCACTGGGGGTCGCTCGCCGCGCTGGACCAGCGGGTGCCGGTGTCGCCGTCGAAGGCCGCGCTCGCCGGGGTGCCCGCGTTCTCCGCCGACGACGCGGTGGCGGGCCTGTTCAGCGCGGCGTCGGTGGTGCCGCAGGACGCGGAGCCCGAGCCGGTGGTGCCGTAGACCTGGAACTCCCAGAGGCTGTAGCCGTACCCGGTGTTGCGCGCGGTGCCCGTCAGGCGCACGTACCGCCCGGTTCCGTTCACCGTCAGGCTTTCGGTGCCACCCGCTCCGGTGGTCGTCGAGTACACGGTGGTCCAGGTGGCGGCGTCGGTGGAAACCTGGAGCTGGTAGGACTTCGCGGACGCGGTCTCCCACTGGAGCACGACCTGGCCGATCGACGCCGGGGCGCCGAGGTCCACCTGGATCCACTGCGGGTCGGCCCAGGCGCTTTCCCACCGGGTGCCGGTGTCGCCGTCCACCGCTGCGGCCGCGGCGTTCCCCGCCTGGGCCGAGGAGGCGGTGGCCGTCTTCCCTTGCGACAGCAGGGTCGCGGCCGCCGCCGGTTCCGCCACGACGAGCGCGTAGGCGCCCAGGCCAATCGCGGCGAGGAGCGCGACGAGGGCGCGCCGGACGCGGACGAGGTGGAACCAGTGGGCCGTCATACCGTCTCCCGCGGTGGGTGCGGGGCCGGAGCGGTGGTACGGACCAACCCCTGGCTGAGGCGTGCTGGAAAGGTGCGGAAAGCGCTTTCTGTAGCGGCAGTAGTGTCGCGTGCGCCGCGACTTCCGTCAAGGGTGCCGGTGCGCGATCGACCCTACTTGTCCACTGTGGACACGCGGCCGCGGGCCACGCGTTGCCGGGAGCTGGACGTGGTCCGGTCCACCTTCGTGTGCCCGAGGGCCTCCGCGAGACCGAACTTCGGCATGTTCGCGTAGATGGTCTCGAACGAGCCCGGGGTGACGAGGTACGTCTCGTGCCACACGCCGACCGCGCCGGACGCGCTCGCCTTGCGGTAGTACCGCCGCCAGGCGGGTGCGTGCGGGGCGCCGTCGTCCGCGGCGAACGCGACCAGGTCGTCGAGGCTGCGCCAGTACCCGACCTGCATGGTGGTGCGGCCCAGCCAGTTGCGCGCCCGGATCAGCCCCGCCTCGGGATGCTGGGCGAGGTGGCGCAGCATCCGCCCCATCGCCAGGAAAACCCACAGGTACTGGTCGATCCGCCACCACTTGTTGACGCGCATGCCGATCAGGAACAGCACGACCACCGCCTCGCCGGGCTGCGCCGACCGGTCCGGCCTCGCGGTCCAGCGGCCGGGGAAGATCTCGCTCACGACTACCTCCATAACGCTGTTATCGATGAGGTTATGAAACACCGTTACGGGTGGTTCGTCAAGCGGGGCAGCACAGATGCCGACGTTCGGCGCATTGCCGGTGCACCGCGCCCGCTGCCACGCTGGGAGGTCGCCCGAGCCGGAACGGAGGCGCCCGGAATGAACCCACTCGTCCTGGACCCGAACGGCCGAGACATCCACGGCGAAGCGGCCCGGCTGCGTGAGCGCGGGCCCGTCGCCAGGGTGGAGCTGCCCGGCGGCGTCCTCGCCTGGTCGGTGACCGGCGACGAAGTGCTGCGGAGCCTGCTGAACGACCCACGGGTGTCGAAGGACGCCCGGCGGCACTGGCCGGAGTTCCCGCACATCGGCGAGGACTGGCCGCTGCACCTGTGGGTGTCGGTGCGGAACATGTTCACCGCCTACGGCCCGGACCACAAGCGGCTGCGATCCCTTGTGGCGCAAGCGTTCACGGCCCGCCGGATCGCCACGTTGCGGCCGCAGGTCGACGAGATCGTGCGTGGCCTGCTGGACGCGCTCGCCGCCCGGCCCTCGGGCGAACCGGTCGACCTGCGGGAGAACTTCGCCTACCCGCTGCCCATCGAGGTGATCTGCCGCCTGTTCGGGCTGCCGGACGAGGCGCGCGCCGGGCTGCGGCACGCGGTGGAGGTGGTGTTCCGGACGTCGGCGAGCGCGGAGGCGGCGCTGGCGGCGCAGCGCGACATGTACGCGATCCTCACCGAGCTCCTCGCCGCGAAGCGCGCGAAGCCCGGCGACGACCTGACCACCGCGCTCATCGCCGCGCACGGCGAGGACGACGGCGCCCGCCTGGACGAGACGGAGCTGATCGACACGCTGATCCTGTTCGTCTCGGCGGGTCACGAGACTACGGTGAACCTGCTCGACCAGGCCATCGCCGCACTGCTCACCCACCCCGGCCAGCTCGCGCTGATCCGCGACGGCCGCGCCCGGTGGACGGACGCGATCGAGGAGACGCTGCGCTGGCAGGCCCCCGTCGCGCACCTGCCACTGCGGTACGCGATCGAGGACATCGACGTCCAGGGCGTGGTCATTCGCAAGGGCGAGGCCATCCTCGCCGGTTACGCGGGCGCGAGCCGCGATCCCGCGCTGCACGGCGAGAACGCCGACGAGTTCGACGTCACCCGCGCGGACAAGTCCCACGTCGCCTTCGGCTACGGCGTGCACTACTGCCTGGGCGCGCCGCTGGCCCGCCTGGAGGCGGCGATCGCGCTGCCGGCACTGTTCGACCGGTTCCCCGCGATGACGCTCGCCGTGCCCGCCGGGGAGCTGGCGCACCTGGACTCGTTCATCTCCAACGGACACCGCGAACTGCCGGTGCTGCTGAACGGCCGGTAGCGACGCGTCCCGGCACCACGGCCACCCCAGGCACCACAGGACAGGCGGGGTGGATCGCGAAGACACCGAACGCCGCGGTCGCCGAGCCCAAGGCTTCACGGCGCGACGGCGCCGCGGTGGTGGTGCGTGGTGGGCCCGCCGGTCGAGCGCGGGGCTTGCGGTCGGGTCACGACGTGGCCGCGGGGGTAACGGCGCCAGGGGCGGGCGCGAGTTCACTGGTATGCCCGTTTCGCTCCGGCTCGTTCCGCTGGCCGCCGTGGCTGCACTCGCCGTTGCGTGCACGACCGGCGGGACACCGGTGCCCGCCGCGCCGCCCGCCGTGACCACCTCGGTCGCTCCCGCCCCGGTCACGGAGACGGTCACCGTCGCCCCGCCGCCGCCCAGCACCCCGGCGCCGCGGCGGACGACCGCGAAGGCCAAGCCCGCGCCGTCCCACAGTCGCGCTGCGTGTCTGCGGGATGAGAACCAGTGCTACGAACCCGGCACGAACGTCAAGTGCTCCACCGGCGGCTGCGTGAACGCGGCGCGTGGGCTCACCGACCGCGACGTTCGCGCCCGAACTCAGCAGTGGCTCCGCGAGCATCCCGGCTGGTGCGCCGCCGGGGAGACAGGTGCCGTCGCGCCCTGCTGAAATCGCCTACCCCAGATACCGCTGGAAGTCCGCGAACAGCTCGTCCACCGTGGGCTCCGTCGTGATCAGATGTTGTTGCGCCGCATAGCGGACCGCGATCCGTACGGCCTCCGCCACCGCCGGGACGCCGTACCTGAGGCGCTCGTCCCCGCGTGCGTCGATGCCCGCCGCCAGGGCGTCGTACAGCTCGCGCACCGCCTCCGGGTCCGAGCGCAGCACCTCGGTGCGCACCGTCAGCAGGTGGTTGATCGGCACCGTCCCGTGCCGCGCGAACCACTGGCGCTGCGCGTTCTCCCAGTCCGGCAGCAGCGGCTCCAGTGGCGCACCCTCGGGCACCGCCCTCGGGCCCATCACCACCGCCGCCACCTCGCCCGCCTCCAGCGCCGCCACCAGCGGGCCCGGCACGCGCGTCACGTTCGCCGGCTCCGCATATCCCGCCACCTGCGGCCCCTCCGTCGTGACCCACGTGATCCCGTCGAGGTCGACCCCGTAGTCCGACGCCAGGAAACCCCGCACCCACAAGCCGGTCGTCTGCGTGTACGCCCGCACCCCCACGCGCCGGCCCGCCAGCTCCGCGAGGCCCGGACCGCCCGCCCGGCGCCAGATCGAGCGGTGGTGGAAGTTCCCGTGCAGAACCAGTGGCAGCAGGCTGACCCCCACCCCCGCCTCATGGGCCTGCAGGCACGTCGCCAGCGCCAGCTCCGCGAAGTCGAACCGCAGCGAGCGCACCATCGGCGCGAACGCCCGGTGGATCGGCTCGACGTCCGCGAACTCGAACCGCCCGCCCGCCTTCACCGCAGCCGTGTGCGGGTAGTCGCCGATCGCCGCCGTGTAGGCCCGCATCCGGGCACCTCCTTCGGGTCCACCGCAAGCTAACACCCAGGATTGTCGAACAACAAGAACGCGGTACCACTCTCAGTCAGTTCACGGCTAAGAAGTTCTTGCTGATCGGCGGCAGCGGGTGTTAGCGTCGCGGCACGCTTTGTCAAACAATCCGACACTCGGTCAAGGGAGACTGGGATGACGACGAGTGAGCTCGGCTCGGACGCCCTGCGGTTCGACAGCGTCACGCTGGACTTCCCGGGCAGCCCGCGGCCCGCCATCGAGGACGTCTCGCTCCGCGTGGGCAGGCGCAAGTTCGTCGCGGTGATCGGGCCCAGCGGCTGCGGCAAGAGCACCATCCTCAACCTCGCCGCGGGCCTGCTCTTCCCGACGCGCGGCGAGGTCCACTTCGACGGCGCGCCGGTCACCGGGGTCAACTCCGCGGCGGCCTACGTGACCCAGCAGGCGAACCTGCTGCCCTGGCTCAGCGTCCGGGCGAACATCGGGCTGGCCCTGAAGTTCCGCGGCACTTCGAAGGGCGAGCGCGACGAGCGGATCGACCACTGGATCGAGGTCGTGGGCCTCAGGGGGTTCGAGGACCACTACCCGCGCGAGCTGTCCGGCGGCATGCAGAAACGCGTGTCCATCGCCCGCGCCCTGATCTACGACCCCTCGATCGTGCTGATGGACGAGCCGTTCGGCCCGCTGGACGCCATCACCCGCCTCAAACTCCAGCAGGACCTGCTCAACCTGTGGGAGGAGCAGAACGGCACGCTGGTCTTCGTCACCCACGACCTGAACGAGGCGATCTACCTCGCCGACGAGGTCGTGGTGATGTCCAAGGGCCCCGGCACGGTGCGGCGCGTGCTGCCGGTGCCGTTCTCCCGGCCCCGCGACATCGGCACACTCATCGAGTCCCCCGAGTTCGCGGAGCTCTACAACGATCTCTGGAGCCTGTTCAAGGCCGAACTCGACCTGTCCGACGCCGCCTGAAGCCACGAGCGAGGTTCCCTGCTTTGATCACGATCACGGAAGAGATCGCCGTTCCCGCGCCCCCGGGGCGGGTCTGGGAGGTCATCTCCGATCCCGCGGAAGTCGTCTCCTGCATCAGCGGGGCCGAGCTGGGACAGTCCCATGAGGACGGTTCCTTCGACGGCACGCTGGTGGTCAAGTTCGGTGCGGTGCGGGTGAAGTTCGGCGCCCGGGTGTCGCTGGAGCTCGACGTGCCGGGGCGGGAAGGCCGCCTCTCGGCACGGGGCAAGGACGGGCAGGGCGCCACGCGGTTCAACGCGCACGCCACGTTCGGTGTCGCCGAAGCCCCCGAAGGGTCGCGGGTGAGCGTGCGGGGCGAGGTCAAGCTCTCGGGCAAGCTCGCTTCGGTGATCGAGGCGGGTGCCGGTGCGGTGGTCTCCCGCATGACCAAGGAGTTCTCCGCGGAGCTGGTGCGCAGGTGCGGCGGGGAGCCCGAACCGCCGCCGGTGCGGCGTTCCCTCTGGGCACGCGTGCGCGACTGGTGGAGCCGGAAAGTCCACAAGCGACAGAGCGAAGGAGTCCGCCGTGGCCAGGCTGAATAGCGTCATCGCGGCGCTGGAGTCGGGGCAGCACGCCTTCGCGGCGTTCGCCGCCCCGGAACCGGCCGCCGCGCTCGACTTCGCGAACACCGACTACGACGGCCTGGTGTTCGAGGCCGAGCACAAGGCGTGGGACGCCACGACGTTGCGGGACACCCTGCAGTACCTGCTCGACCGGCGGCGGATCTTCGAGGCCGGCACGCTGGCCCCCTCGCCGACGCCGCTGGTGCGCGTTCCGGTCAACGGCGCGGAGTTCGGGCAGTGGCACGCGAAGCAGGCGCTCGACCTCGGCGCGTACGGGATCGTCTGGCCGCACATCACCACCGTCGAGGAGGCGCGCAACGCCGTCGCCGCCTGCCGTTACCCCCGGCTGCCCGGCGAGGACCGCTACGAACCGGCCGGGGTGCGCGGCGACGCGCCGACGGCCGCGGCGCGTTACTGGGGCATCTCGAACCAGGAGTACTACGCCAAGGCCGACGTCTGGCCGCTCGACCCGGACGGCGAAATCCTCGTGGTGCTGATGATCGAGGACCAGCGCGGGATCGAGAACCTGCCGTCGATCCTGGAACAGGTGCCCGGCATCGGCCTGGTGCTGATCGGCGAGGGCGACCTGAGCCAGGAGCTGGGCGTGCCGCGGCAGCTGGAGCACCCGAGCATGGTCGAGGCCCGGCGCCGGATCGTGGGGATCTGCTCCGACCACGGCGTCGTGGTCGGCCATCCGCACGTCACCGCGGGCAACATCGAGCGGGTGCTCGACGAGGGCTACCGCTTCCTGATGTCGGCGCCCGTGCGCAGCTATCCCGGCCTGGAGCTGGGCCGCAAGCTCACCGGCCGGTCCTGAACCCTCGGAGAAAGCGCTTTCATGATCATCGACTGCCACGGTCACTTCACGACCGCACCGCCCGCGCTCGGCAAGTGGCGCGAGCGCCAGATCAAGGCGTGGGAAGCCTCGCGCTTCCGCGTGCTGCCCAACGAGCTGTTCATTTCGGACGAAGAGATCATCGCCGCCATCGAGGGCGGGCAGCTGAAGCTGCAACGGGAACGCGGCACCGACGTCACGCTGTTCTCGCCGGGCGCGGGTAAGATGGCGCACCACTACGGCGACGCACGGACCAGCCTGCACTGGTCCCAGGTGGCGAACGACCTGATCGCCCGCGTGTGCGGCCTTTTCCCGGACAACTTCGTCGGCGTGTGCCAGCTGCCGCAGTCACCCGGCGACGCGCTCGAATCCTCCGTCCACGCCTCGGCCGCCGAGCTGGAACGGTGCGTCACCGAGCTCGGGTTCGTCGGCTGCCTGCTCAACCCGGACCCGTCCGACGGCTACTGGCAGGCGCCGCCGCTGACCGACCGGATCTACTATCCGCTCTACGAGAAGCTGGTGGAGCTGGACGTGCCGGCGATGGTGCACGTTGCGATGTCGCGCAACGCGGCCGTCCAGGGCACGTGCGCGCACTACCTCAACGGCGACACCGCGGTGTTCATGCAGCTGTGCCAGTCGGACCTGTTCACCGACTTCCCGGCACTGCGGCTGATCCTGCCACACGGCGGCGGCGCGGTGCCCTACCACTGGGGCCGCTACCGCGGGGTGATGCTCGACCAGGGCCGCCCGCCGCTCGAAGAAGCGTTGCTGCACAACGTTTTCTTCGACACCTGCGTCTACCACAAGCGCGGCCTGGAGCTGCTCACGGACATCGTGCCCGCGGAGAACATCCTGTTCGCCTCGGAGATGATCGGCGCCGTCCGCAGCGTGGACCCGGAGACCGGGCGCCGCTTCGATGACGTCAAGTCCATTCTGGACTCCATCGAGATCGGCCCCCAGGACCGGCAGGCGATCTACGGCGGCAACGCGCTGCGGGTCTTCCCGCGCCTGGAACGCGTGCTGCACAACAGGAAGCAAGAGGAGGTCGTGCGGTGAAGGTGTACGAAGCGCTCGCCAGGGCGTTCGCCGCCGAGGGCACCACGGACGTGTTCGGCATGATGGGCGACGCCAACATGCACTGGATGAACGCGCTGGCCACCCGCGGCGTGCGGCTGTACGAGGTGCGCCACGAGGGCGCGGGACTGAGCATGGCGCACGGGTTCGCCCGCGCCGCCGGGCGACCGGGCGTCGTCACCACCACCAGCGGGCCGGGCACCGCGCAGCTGGCCACGTCGATGCTCGTGGCGAGCCGGGCACGCGTCCCGCTGGTCGCGTTTTGCGGCGAGACCGCGCTGGGCGACACGAGCGCGGTGCAGTACCTCGACCAGCGGCGGTTCGCCGCCGCGATCGAGGCCGAGTTCGTCCAGGTGACCAAGGCGGAGTCGGCCGAGGAGGTCGTGCAGCGGGCGTTCTACCGCGCCCGCACCGAGTCCCGCCCGGTGCTGCTCAGCGCGCCCTTCGACGTGCAGCTGCAGGAGTTCGAGGACGTCGACGACTACGTCCCCTCCACGAGCCTCCTCCGCACGCCGAAGCTGCTGCCGCACCCCGAGCGCGTCGAGCAGGCGTGCGAGATCCTCGCCTCGGCCAAGCGGCCGGTGATCGTCGCCGGGCGCGGCGCCCGTCGCGCCGGGGCGGGGGAACAGATCCTCGCGCTGCAGCGGCGCACCGGTGCCGTGCTCGCGACCACGTTGCAGGCGAAGAACTGGCTGTACGGCGAGACCGAGTACCACGTCGGGATCGCGGGCCTGTTCGGCAGCAAGGTCGCGATGGAGATCCTGCAGGAGGCCGACTGCGTGGTGGCGGTGGGCGCGAGCCTCAACCACTACACCATCGAGAGCGGCTACCTGTTCCCTGAGGCGCGGTACGTCCAGATCGACACCGCGCCGCACCTGGTGATGGGCAACGGCCGGGTCGCCGACTGCTACCTGCAGGCCGACGCGGTCACCGGGCTCACCGCGCTGACCGGCGCGCTGGAGAGCCGCGGGGTGGAGCTGGAAGGCTTCCACACGCCCGACGTGCACCGGAGGCTGACCGCCCCGTTGGTCGACCCGGCCGACTACCGCAGCGGGAACGGGCTGCTCGACCCGCGTGAGGCGATCGCGGTCATCGACGCCGAGCTGCCCGGGGAGATCGGGCTCGTGCTCGGCAGCGGGCACCAGACCGACTTCGGCACGCAGCTGTTCCAGCGCTCCCGCGAGATCACTTCGAACTACGGCATGTTCGGCGCCATCGGCCAGGCCCCGCTGCTGACCATCGGCACCGCGGTCGCCACCGGCAGGCCGACGTTCGTCGTCGAGGGCGACGCGAGCTTCCTCATGCACCTGCCGGAGTTCGAGACCGCCTGCCGCTACGACCTGCCGGTGCTCGTGGTCGTGCTGAACGACGAGGGCCTCGGTGCGGAGTACCACAAGTCCGTGGCCAAGGGCCTCGACCCGGAACTCGCCGTGATCCCGACCCCGGAGCTGGGGACGGTGGCGCGGGCGCTCGGCGGTGGCGGCGCGACGGTCCGCACGACGGACGAGCTGCGCGCCGCGCTGGCCGAGTACGTCCGCGCCCCGCGGCCGACGGTGATCGACGTGCGGATCACGCGGGACGTACTGAGCGTGCCGTACCGCCGCATCCAGTACGGCGAGGACGTGTGACATGGGACTGCGCAAACGCGGCAGCCCGCCGACCAAGCGCCCGGCGCTGTGGACCCCGGAGCTGCTGAGGAAGATCGAATGGCGGGTGCAGTCGGCGGCCGTCCCGTTCCGCGGGCTGGTCACGGAAGACGGGCCCCGGCCGGGCCTGTTCCCGCTGACCAGGACCGGCGTGGACGTCACCGGCCTGCGACGCGCGGCGGAGGACTACCTCGCGGCGCTCACGCCGGAGGAGCTGACCGACGGCCGGTTCGCGATGCACGACGTGTCGTGGCGGCACTGGGGCAACGGCGCCCGCTACTTCCTGCGGCACGGGCTGTGCCTGGAGGACCTCGACGAGCGCAAGCGCGAGCTGGCGCTGGAGATCCTGCGCCGCAGCCTCAGCGACGCCGGGTACCAGCAGGTGCTCGACCTGATGCGGCTCAACCTGACCATCGGCGAGCTGCGCGGCGAGACCGGCGAGCTCAACGAGTGGGTGTACTGGTTCAGCATCTACGGCGAACCCGAAAAGGGCCGGCCGTGGGGCTGGCAGCTCGACGGGCACCACGTCAACGTCAACTGCGTGCTCGTGGGCGACCAGCTGGTGCTCACGCCGTCGTTCCTCGGCGCCGAACCGGTGGTCGCCGAGGGCGGGAAGTTCGCCGGGACACAGGCTTTCCGGCGTGAGGAGGCGCTGGGGCAGCAGCTGTTCGCCAGCTTCGACGCCGGCCAGCGGGAGCGGGCGACGATCGCCGACGTGCTGCCGGAGGACCTGTTCGTCGGCGCCTTCCGCGACAACTTCGAGCTGAACTACGAGGGCCTGCCGTTCGCCGACCTCACCGAGGAGCAGCACGCGACGGCGATGCGGCTGGTCGAGCTGTACACCGGGCGGGCGAACAAGGGCCACGCCGAGGTGCGCCGGGAGGAGGTCCTCGCCCACGCCGACGAGACGCACTTCGCGTGGGTGGGTGACCCCGACGGCGTCTTCTACTACCGCGTGCACAGCCCGGTGATCCTCATCGAGTTCGAGCACCAGGCGGGCGTCATGTACGACAACGACACGCCCACCCGCCGCCACATCCACACCATCGTGCGCACGCCGAATGGCGGTGACTACGGCGCGGACCTCTTGCGCCAGCACCACGAACGCCACCACGGACAACGAAGGAGCTCCTGATGAAGATCGTGCTGGGCCGCGACGACCTCGCGGCGGTGGCGCTCACCGCCGCGCTCGACGCCGGGGCCACGCCGGAACGGGTCGAGGTCAAGCCGGTGAACAAGGCGTCGCGCCCGTTCCTGAACGACGGGTCCTTCGACGTGTGCGAGATCCCCGTGGTGACGCTGTTGCAGGCCGTCGCGTACGACAAGCCGGTGGCGCTGCTGCCGGTCACTGTGCTCGGCCGGTTCCAGCACCAGACGCTGGTGACGCTGGGCGGCCTCGGCGTCGGCGACGTGCCGGGCCACAGCGTCGGCGTGCGGTCGTGGAGCCAGACCACCGGCGTGTGGCTGCGCGGGTTCCTCACCGAGCAGTACGGGATCGCACTGTCCGATGTGGAGTGGCGCACCTACGAGGACGGGCACGTCGACGAGCACGCCGACCCGTCGTGGGTCAAGCGCGCACCGGAAGGGGCCAAGCTGCCGAAGGACTTCCTCGACGGCAAGGTCGACTTCGGCATCATGGGCAACGAGCTGCCCGCCGACGACCGGATCCGCACGGCCATCCCGGACGCGCTCGACGTCGCGGAGGACTGGGCCCTGCGCAAGGGTTTCGCGCCCATCAACCACGTCGTCGGCGTGAGCCTGAGTGCCGCGGGAAGCGACCCGAAGACGGTGCTCGCGGTCTACGACGCGCTCGCCGAGGCCGCCGCGGCCACCGGTCCCGTGCCGCCACCGGTCGAGCTGAACCCGGTGGGTTTCGCCGCTCTGCGCGGGCCGGTCAGCGAGGCCGCGCGCTACGCGTACGAGCAGGGGGTGCTGCCGCGGCCGGTCGAGTTCGACGAACTGGTCGAGCGCACCTGCGGCGCGCTCGGTGTCCCGTCGTCGCGCCTCGGCGCCTGAAACCGGAGAAAGGCACAACGCATGAGCAAGCTTTCGGTGGTCCTGGGGGACTACCCGCACGGGCAGGCACTGCTGGCCGGTGACGTCGGAGTGGACGGTTACGACGTCGAGCCCATCGAGGTCAAGCCCGTCATCGGCGCGTACCGGCGGATGATCCGCGACCGGGAGTTCGACGTGTGCGAGCTCGCCCCGACCTCGTACCTGATGGCGGTGCAGGCCGGGGTGCCGCTCACCGCGATCCCGGTGTTCCTCAACCGCCGGTTCCACCACGGCGACGTCCGCTGTGGAGTGCACTCCGGCATCCGCGTTCCCGCCGACCTCAAGGGCAAACGGGTGGGCGTGCGTGCGTACACCGTCACCACCGGGGTGTGGGTGCGCGGCATCCTCCACGACGAGTACCACGTGGACGTCGACGGCGTGACGTGGGTCGTCGACGACGAGGACCACGTCGAAGGGCGCGCACCGGTGAACGTCGAGCGCGTCACCGACGGCCGGTCGCTCGGCGAGCTGCTGCGGGCAGGTGAGCTCGACGCGGCCTTCACCGGCAACGCCGGCACCGGGCGCGCGGGCGCGCCACGAGCGGGCTGGGCCGCGGCGTCCGAGCAGCCGGCCGGGGAGGACGGGCCGTACCCGCTGTTCCCGGACGCCGAGGTGCTTGCCGTCGACTGGTACCTGCGCACCGGGATCTACCCGCTGCACTCGGTCATCGCGCTGCGCCGCGAGCTCGTCGACCAGGATCCCGGGCTGCCGACAGCGCTGTACGCCGCGTTCGCCGAGAGCAAGCGCCGCCAGGTCGAGGCGGATCCGGAGTGGACCGCGCTGGCGCGCCTGGGCAAGCAGGCCCGGCAGATCGGCGGCGACCCGGTCCCGTACGGGCTGAAGGCCAACGACGCGAGCCTGCGCGCGCTGGTGAAGTACTCGCGGGACCAGGGGCTGCTGGACGCGGACTTCGCGGCGGAACCGGCGGACCTGTTCGCCGGCGGCGAGTACCCGGACGCCTGAAAGGAAGACCACCCGTGGACATCGTCGACACCCACTGCCACGTCATCTCCGCCGACGAGGAACGCTATCCCCGCGCGCCGATCGGCGGGAAGCAGTCCGGCTGGGCCACCACCCGCCCGGTCAGCGCCGAGGGCATGCTCGCCGCCATGGACGAGGCCGGCATCGGCCGGTCCGTGCTGGTGCAGGCCACCACCGCCTACGGCTACGACAACTCCTACGTCCTCGACAGCCAGTCCCGGCATCCGGACCGGTTCCTCGCCGTCGGCACCTTCGACCCGCTGCCGTCCGACGCCGCCGCCAAGCTCGCCGAGGCGATCGACGGCGGCCTCTCCGGCGTCCGGCTGTTCACCAGCGGCAGCACCGTTCCCACGCAGGGCGAGTGGTTCGCCGCGCCGGAGACGTATCCGTTCTGGGAGAAGGCAGGCGAACTCGGGGTGACCGTGTGCCTGCAGATGCGGCTCGGCCCGGCCACCGCGCAGCTGGTCGAGCTGCTGCACCGGTTCCCCGGCGTCCGGGTGCTGCTCGACCACCTGGGTTACCCCGATATCGAGGCGTCGCCCGCCGACGCGGGGGAGGAGGTCGCGAAGCTGGCCGAGCACCAGGGCCTGCACCTGAAGCTGACGCACCGCAACCTCGAACGCCTGCGGGACGCGGGCAAGGAGGCCGTGGCGTTCCTCGACCCGGTGCTCACGGCGTTCGGCGCGGAGCGCATCGCGTGGGGCTCCAACCTGCCCGCCGCGGAGCAGTCCCTGCCCGAGCTCGTCGCGCTTGCCCAGGAGGTGCTCGCCGACGTGCCGGAGGCCGAACGACAGCAGATCTTCGCTGGTACGGCGCGCAAGTTGTACCCCGGCCTCGCGGGATAACGTCTGCCTACTCCTATCCGGACCGACGAGCGTGGGGCACACGTGGACGACAACGACAAGGGCACGGCCACCCGGCAGGGCCAGGTGTACGACGAGCTGCGCACGCTGCTGCTCTCCGGCGGCTTCGAGCCGAACACCCGGCTGACCGAGGCCGATCTCACCGGCAGGTTCGCCGTCTCGCGCGGCACGATCCGGTCGGTGCTGGTCCGCCTGGCGCAGGAGGGCTACGTCACCGCCGAGGTCAACCGCGGGGTGCGCACGAGGTCCTTCACGGTCGAGGAGGCCGCGGACATCCTCGAAGCACGCGAGGTCCTGGAGTCCGCGCTGGCGGGCAAGGCGGCCGAGCGGGCGACCGAGGAGGAGATCGCCGAGCTGCGCGGCACGCTCGAAGACATGGAGCAGGCGCAGCTCAGCGGTGACCAGGCGGCGTACTCGAAGGGGAACCGGCGGTTCCACCAGCAGGTGAAGGAGGCGGCGCACGCGACGACGCTGGCGCGAGCCTACGACACGCTGCTGTACCCGCTGGTGATGCGGCAGTACCGCAACCTCTCGGCGCAGCACCCGCGGGCCGGTTCGCTGCAGGAGCACCAGGCGATCTTCCTCGCGATCGTCACCCGCAACCCCGACGCGGCGGTCGCCGCGATGCGCCATCACGTCGGCTCGGCCCGGCGGGCGCTGCTGCTCGACCGGCGGCAGGACCACTGACGGAGGGAGTAACCCATGCGCGGCCCGGCAACGTCGACGGTCCTGAGTGGACGGACGAGGACCGCCGGGTCGCGGACACATCGACTTCTGGCAACGGTTCTTCTCCCGACAGAAAGCGTGGTGAAAGCAGTGGTGAAGAGGCAACGACGCCCCCGAACCCGGATCAGGCCGCCCGTTCTCGCGGCGGTGCTCAGCCTGTTCGCGGGCCTGCTCGCGGCGTGCGGTTCCAGCGACGCGGACGGGCTCACGACCATCACCGTGGGCGTGAGCAACAACATCTTCGACACCTCGCTGCGGGTCGCCGACGCCAACGGCTACTTCCGCGCCGCGGGTTTGAAGGTCGAGTTCATCACCGTGACCGCGTCGATCGGCTCGGCCGCGCTGCAGTCGGACTCCGTGCAGTTCCTCAACGACAGCCCGACGAACTTCCTCACCGCGGTGGGCCGCAAGATCCCCGAGCTCGCGGTGGCGATGAACGGCGGTGGCAACCCGCTGGGCCTGGTGGTGAGCGCGAAGTTCGCGAAGGAGCACGGCCTGACCGCGCAGACCCCGCCGGACGTGGTGGCCAAGGCGTTGGCCGGCTCGACCGGCGGCGCCAGCTCCAACACCACGAAGGGCCAGTCGAGCATCTTCCTGAAGGAGTACGGCGCCGACCCGGCGTCGGTGAAGTGGGTGATGCTGCCCAGCCCGGCCGCGGACAAGGCGGCGCTCAACAACGAGCAGATCGACTGGTTCGTCACGTCCGAGCCGATTCCGCTGCAGGTGCAGGACGCCGGCGACGGGGTGGTGGTCGCGGGCCCGGACCGGGTGCCCGTGTGGTCGGTCGCGCGCAGCGGTTACGGCCAGGTCGTGGTGGTGCGCCAGAGCTTCGCGCAGGAGAACGCCGACCTCGTCCGCCGTTTCGTGGGCGCCGTCCAGCAGGCGACGGCCTACACCCGCGGACACGAGGCCGAAACGGTCGCGATCATGAAGAAGGTGCTCTCCGGCGTTCCCGAACCGGTGCTGCTGGCGAGCCTCCGGCTGGTCGACTGGCCCGAGAGCGACGCGATGGACAAGGCGGGCTGGGCCACGACGATGGCCTTCATCAGCAAGGAAGGCGCACTGCCGAAGGGCACGAAGCTCCCCGACAGCAACTGGACCAACCAGTACCTCCCGCAATGACGCAGAGGATCTTGTAGGAGCGGCTTGACGGCCGGTGCGGGTAGCGGTGCAAGTCGACGGCCTCACAGCAAGCCGCCACTGCCACTTACCAAAGACTGGAAGGAAAAGACATGGTGACGACGACCGGCAAGATGACCGGAGGAAGAACGAGGCCCGTGCAGGCGGCGCCACGTCGTGGCAGCGGGTGGAACGGTGCGCAGATCGTCGCGGCGCGGGTCGGGGTGATCGTGCTCGCGCTCGTGGTGTGGCAGCTGGTCAGCGGGCCGCTGATCCCCGAGTACGCGATCAGCAAGCCGACCGAAGTGGTGCAGTCGCTGTGGAAGCTGCTCACCAGCCCGGCCGGGTGGACCGACATCGGGGCCACCACCGTGGAGATCGCCGTGGGCTTCGGCATCGGCGTCGCGATCGGCACCACGCTGGGCCTGGTGCTCGGCTCGTTCCCCGTCGCCGGACGCGTGCTCGAACCGCTGATCGCCGCGGTCAACGGCATTCCCAAGATCGCGCTGGCGCCGCTGTTCCTGCTGTTCTTCGGGATCGGCGCGTGGTCGAAGATCACCATCGCGGCCACCGGCGTGGCGTTCGTGGTGTTCTACAACCTCTACCTCGGCCTGCGGCAACGCCAGCGCGAACTCGTCGAGGTGATCGAGGTGATGGGCGGGCGCAAGCACCACGTGCTCGCGTACGTCACCATCCCGACGCTCGCGTCGCCGTTCTTCGCGGCGCTCAAGGCCGGTGGCCCGCTGGCGATCCTGGGTGTCATCGGCGCCGAGTTCATCGCGTCCTCGCAGGGCGTGGGGCACGAGCTGTTCAGCTACGCCACGGCGCTCGACGCCTCGGGCGAGTTCGCGGCCTTGATCGTGCTCGTCGCGCTGACCCTCGTGCTCAACGGCCTCCTGACCCAGCTGGACAAGTACGCCCTCAAGCGCCTCGGTCTCCTGCCTCGCAAGAAGGCGGCCCAGCCCCGCGCCTAGACCAGGAAAGAGGCCCTTCCATGAACCTCTCCCGCAGACGGCTGCTGGGCGCGGCCGCCGCCGTCCCGCTGCTCGGCGCGATACCCGCGACGGCCGCTCCCCGGAAACCGGACCTGGTGTACATCGGCACCTGGGGCCGCGAGGAGCTGTACGGCGCCCGGTTCGACCCGGGCACCGGAGCGCTGACCTCCGGCGGAGTCGTGGCGGACGTCAGTTCGAGCTGGGCCGTGCGGCATCCCGCCCTGCCCGTCCTCTACGTCGGAAGCGGCGAGGGTGCGGGCGTCGTCTCCAGCTACCGCATCGACCGCACGGGACTCACCCGCACCAGCGAGGTGTCCACCGGCGGCTCGGGCACCGCGGGCGTCATCTCGCACCTCGCCGTGCACCAGAACACGGTGCTGGTGGCCAACTTCGCGGCAGGGCTCGTCGCGACCGTGCCCCTCGGGCGCGACGGGACGCTCGGCTCGCCCACGTCGGTCGTGCGGGACACCGGCTCCGGCCCGAACCCCCGCCAGGCGGGCCCGCATCCGCACCACGTGACCGTCGATCCCAGCGGCCGCTGGGCGCTGGTGGCGGACTTCGGCGCCGATCGCGTCT
>NZ_JACHWH010000006.1 GCF_014191255.1 Amycolatopsis bartoniae | reverse complement strand
CGCGACGATGGTGTGCCCGAAGTCGCCCGCGGAACCGCGCGCGCCGCGGTGGAGGCGCCCGCGGGAGATCAGACCAAGTCCGATGCCGGTGCCTGCCTTGAGCAGCAACAGATTGTCACCTGCGGCGCGGCGCGTCCTGCTCCACGCACCCAGCGCCATCAGGTTGACGTCGTTGTCGATCCAAACCGGCACACCGTAGTGCTCCTCGAGCCGTTCGCGGACGGGGAAGGCCTCCCATCCGGCCATGATCGGTGGCTGAACGGGTATCCCGCGCGCGAAGTCGACCGGACCCGGCAGCCCCAGGCCGATGCCCCACAACCGCTCACGCAGTTCGGGGGGGAGCAGCTTCGCGGAAAGGTCGTGCAGAGTCGCGAGCGACTCCTCCGGACCCGCCTCGATGTCCCACGACATCCGCTGGTCGTCCAGGAAGGTCCCGTCGAGGTCGACGACGGCGGCGTGCAGCCGAGTTGCGCCGAACACCACCGCGAGTACGACGGCGCGTCCCGGCGCGATCCGCAGGGTGCGGGACGGGCGGCCGCCGGTCGAAGGTGCGTGATCCCCTTCGACCAGCAGACCTGCCCGGATCGCGTCCTCGACGCGCTGCGTGATGATCGTGCGGCCGAGCCCGGTTTGGCGGGTCAGCTCGGGCCGCGTGACTGCGATCCCGCTCCTGATCATGCTGAGGATCAGCGACAGGGTTTGCGTGTGATCAGCCATGCAGCGTGGTCTCCATCAGCCGATGAGCTCCAGCTTCAGGCGACCTCGGGCTCACCGGACACTCGTTCCCCTAGGTAACTGGACATTATAAGCTTACGGTCCTGTCGCAGTGAACGCGCGTCGCCCGAGACCGCGAGGTCGCCGTGCACCAGGACATGACCGTGGTCCGCGATTTCCAGTGCCATCTGCACATGTTGTTCCACCAGCAGCACCCCCGCCCCGGTTTCGGCCACGACACGCCGGAGAACGGGCAGCAGGTCCTTCACGATCACCGGCGCCAGCCCGAGGCTGAGTTCGTCGACCAGCAGCAGCTTCGGTTCGCGGGCGAGCGCACGGCCCAGCCCGAGCATCTGCTGCTCACCGCCGGACAGCAGAGCTGCCCGGCGCTTGGCGAGCTTTCGTAGCACGGGAAAGTGGTCGAAAGCGATGTCGCGGTTGATTTTCTGGCCGCGGTGACGTAGCCGGAAATGCTCTTCCACGGTCAGGTTGGGGAAAATGCCGCGGCGGTCGGACATGTGGATCAGGCCGCTCCGCGCGACTTGTTGCGGGGTCTGGTTCGTCACCGGTTCGCCATCGAACAGGATGTGGCCCGACTGGACGGGCAGCAGCCGGGAGATGGCGCGCAGTGTGGTCGTTTTCCCGGCACCGTTGGGACCGAGCAGGGCCGCGATCTCACCACGGCCGATGCGGAGGCCCAGGTTCCGCACGACCGGAACTCCGGTGTAGCCCACGCTGAGGTTCTGGACCTCGAGCACGTTTCCGTCGGTCATGCCGCGGTTCCTTCCTCGCCGAGGTAAGCCTTGACGACGGCGTCCGAAGAGCGGATCTCCTCGGGCGTGCCGACGGCGATGACCCGGCCTAGGTCGAGCACGT
The DNA here is from genome assembly GCF_014191255.1 of Amycolatopsis bartoniae. GTDB lineage: Bacteria > Actinomycetota > Actinomycetes > Mycobacteriales > Pseudonocardiaceae > Amycolatopsis_E > Amycolatopsis_E bartoniae. The sequence continues at coordinate 348,779 of NZ_JACHWH010000006.1, read as the reverse complement.
AGATCCTGTCGCACACGCTGAGCACCAAGCCCATGTCGTGGTCCACGAGCAACAGCGAAGTCCCCGCGTCCACAAGGGACCGAAGCCGCCTGCCGAGTTCGAGGCTCTCGTCGGAGTCGAGCCCCGCCGCGGGCTCGTCAAGGCACAGCACTCGCCCGCCCGCGGCGAACGCCCGCGCCACGTCGACCATTTTGCGGCGCCCCTGGGGGAGCGCTTCCGGCAGATCATCGGCCAGGTGCCGCAGCTTGAGCAAGTCCAGTGCCCGATCGACAGCTTCGGGTGCCGGGCCGCGTCCGGTCAGCAGCTTGCGCAGTCCTCCACCCGCCTGGGAGTTGGCCGCCCCGACTTCCAGGTTTTCGCGGACGGTCAGCTCGTCGTAGAGTTCGGCGCCTTGCCAGGTGCGGTTCAGACCTTTGCGGGCGCGGACGTGTGGCTTGTCACCGCTGATGTCCGTGCCTTCCAGCATGACGTTTCCGCTGCACCGGGTGAAGCCGGTGATCGCGTCGATGAACGTGGTCTTACCCGCGCCGTTCGGCCCGATCAGGCCGACCAGCTCGCCTTCGGAAATGGACAGTGACACGTCGTCCAGCGCCTTGTTCCCGCCGTACGTCACGCCGAGGCGGACGGTCTCCAGTGCGGCGGTCATCGCACTCCTCCCTGCACCATCGTGCCGTCGGACACGGGTGTGGCGGCCCGCGGCGATCTGCGGAGTGCGCGCCACAGGCGTCCCGGCCACTGGGGTTTGGCGGACAGCGCGATGCCATCCGGGTTGGTCACGACTGTGACGATCAGGAGCAGACCGGCGATCGCGGTCTGCACCGTGGTGTTGATGCCGAGGAAGTGGTTGAGCGCGTAGCTGCCGAGCCCCTGCGTGATCAGGAATCCACCGACGAGTGCGCCCCGTACGGTCGTGATCCCGCCGAGATAGGCGAAGGCCACCAGGCCCAGCGTGTTCGCGATGCTGAAACGCGTCGAGTCCACCGCATTGAAGTTGTAGCTGTACAACACTCCGGCGAGCGCGATCACCGCCGAGGACAGGCCGAACGCGATCAGCTTCATGCGGCGCGGGGAAATGCCGGACGCCGCGGCAGCGCGCTCGTTCGACCGGACCGCCAGCATCTGCTTGCCCAGCGTCGACCGCCGGACGGCGACCACCCCGAGGGACACCACCAGCAACACGGCCAGGCAGCACAAGCCGAAGAACGGACTGGGGAGCGCACCGTCGATGCCCGGTACGGGGGACTGGGCCCCGATGTCGAACCCGAACAGCGTCGGCTCGGGAACCGGAGATCCCGCTCCGCGCGCACCCCAAACCGGATTCTGGAACCCGAAGGTGAGCAGCGCGTCGCAGGCGGCGAGCGTGAGAATGGCCAGTTGGACCCCGCGTACGCGCAGCGCCGGCAGGGCCACGACCAGTCCGATGATCGTGGCGGCGACGATCCCGGCCAACGGGGACCAGGGCCAGCCGACGCCGGCTTGGCTGGCCAGTTTGGACAGGACGAGGCCGCAAACCCCGGCGAGACCGTACTGGAACAGCGAAGCCTGCCCGATCAGACCAGTGACGAGCACCAGCGAGAGACAGGCGACTGCGCCGATCATGCTCAGGATCAGCGCCTGCCGGAAGTCGAAGGGAAGGAGGAACAACGCTGCTGCCGCGACGATGCCGCTGATCACTGTCGGGCGCGTGACCCGTTTTGGTGCCGGGGCGGCCGGCAGCCGGGGTTCGACGATGGTGCCGCGGTCGGGCAGGCTCTGCCCGCGCAACAACAGGATCGCCGCGATGACGAGGAAGTAGATCAGTTCGACGACGCCGGGCATGGGCAGGCCACCCGAGGTGGGGAACCACGGCTGCGCCTGCGCGGCGGTGACCAGCGAGCCGATCACCCCCATCCCGATTCCGGCGGCACCGGCGATGAGGAACGAGGTGAACCGCGCCAGCAGCGCCGCCCCGAGAGCGGGCACCACCGCGAGCGCGATCGTGGAGGGGTCGAGCTGCGTCAGCGGCGCCACGAAGATGCCGAGGCCACCGGCTATGACACTGGCCAGTACTGTGTTCACCATCGCGATCCGGCTCGCGGACAGACCGGAAAGCGCTGCCTCGTCCTCGTTCTGCTGCGCGGCCCGCGTCGCGAGGCCGAACCGGCTGTACCGGTAGAGCGCGGCCAGTGCGCAGGCCAGCACGACCACCAGGCCGAGGAGCAACAGCCGGTTGCTGGGAACCACACCGCCGAACATCTTGAGCGAGACGGAGGAGACGACGCTGGGCGCGGCCTTGCCCTGGGTGCCGAACACCAGCACCACATAGGCTTGCACCACGAGGTAGACGCCGACGGTCGCGACCAGTTTCGCGAGCGCTGACTGGGTGCGTAGCGGCCGCAGCACCAACAGGTGCAGCAGCACACCGAATGCTGCGCAGGTGACGAGCGTGTACAACACGGCCGCGGGGACGGGCACGACCCGCCCCGGTCCGCCCGCGACGGGCAGGACCGGGAACAGGAGGAAACCCTCGACGCGTAAGCCGTAGAACACGTACGCGCCCAGCATCGCGATCGCGCCCGCGGAGATGTTGATGGTGCCCGAGCCGCGATAGGTCAGCAGCAGGCTCAGTGCGATCCCGGCGATGAGCGCACCGCTGCCGAGACCGAGTACAACGAACAGCAAGATCTGCATGGGACTTCTCCCGTCCGTGTCCCGACCGGCCTCACCGAGGCAGGTTCGCCCAGTCCGTGGCCGTCCAGTGGTCGTTGCCTTCGTAGGTGTAGAAGCGGTCCGCGATTCCGGACAGCGCCGGGCTGCCTTCGACCGAACCGAACTTCACCTTCGGCGTGCCCAGCAGGACCCCGTCGGTGTAACCGGCCAGTCCCTTGGCGACGGAGTCCGGAGTGACGGCGTCCGGACCGATAGTGTTGAGCACCTTGGCGAGGGCGAACGCGGCACCGAACGCGGCCGGCGCGCCGATGCCGATCTGGGAACCCGGAGCGTATTTGGCCATGACCGCCTTGTAGAACGACATCTGACCCGTCGGGTCGTCCGCGTACTGCAACAGCGTGTTCGCCTCGAAGGACCACTTCGGGAAATCACCGAGTGTCTTGTGCAGGTCATCGGTCGCGCACAGCGAGGTCCCGATGATCGGTGTGGAGGCTCCGAGCTGCTGCAGCGCCAACGCTGCCGCGGTGCAGCCCGATGTGGTGGCGACGAGTGGCATTATCGCATCGGCCTTCTGGTTCACCGCGGAGGTGAATGTCGACGTGAGGTCCGTACTGCTTTGTGGGAACGTGAGGTTCGTGACGTGCAGGCCGGCCGCCTCGTATGTCTGCTTGGCGTACTGGGCGATTTGCAGGTCGCCGGGGTCGTCGCTGCTGACGACGACGAGGTTCTTGTAGCCCTTGGATTTGACGTAGGTGAGCATGCCCGGGATCGAGGCGAGAACGTTCGGGTTGAGCGTGTAGGTGCCCGCGGCGGTGGTGTCCGTCCCAGGATTCGCGAGCGTCACCAGTGTCGGCTTCTTGCCGTTGATGGTCTGGTGCACCGCCTGCGTGCCGACGTTGAGGCCGCCCTGCATGACCACCGAGATGCTGGGGTCGTTGAGGAAACGCTGCGCGCACTGCTGGGCTTCCTCCTCCGAGGAGCCGATCTTGCAGACCTCGAGCTGGAGCGTGGCGCCCTTGATCCCGCTCTGCTTCTCGTTGACGTAGCTGAAGGCGGCTTGGATGGCCGCGCTCACCTCGGGGTCGGAGACCGTGCCACCCTCCTGGTTGATGAGCCCGACCTTGATCGTCTTGCCGCCGGTGGCGGCGCCGGCCGAACCACCGCTGAAACTGGCACCGATCGAATCGTCGATCGTGGTCGTGGTGGCGGCATTGTCCGGGGAGCCGCCGGTCGTCGCGGTTTCCGAACAACCGGCCAGCGTGAGTACCGCGGCCATCAAGCAGGCCAAGCGGGTCTTGCGACTGCTGCTGTTCATCCTCACCTCGTTGTGCCGGGCTCCCTGGCGGTGGGAGCCGCTGGATTGCTGTCAGCAGGCTGGCGGGCAGTCGCACGCCAGCGGACTTGGCGAATAACTTATGCTCAGATTGAGCAAAAAACAACCTTTGTAGGTCGTGATCTCCTGGTTACCGACCGCTCTGTGGCCCCCATGATCTCGCCAAGTTGTTGTGTTTTGTTCAAAACATGCGTAACCTGCCGTCCGATGCAGGGATGTCGGACGAGGAGAACGCTGTGAGTGAGACGAACGCGCCGGTGCGGGAGACTGGACGACCTGTCGCAGCCGACATCGTCGTGGTCGGCAGCGGCCCGGTGGGCAGTGCCGCGGCCACCCGGCTCGCGCTGCTGCGCCCCGAGGCTTCGGTCCTGGTGCTGGAGGTCGGACCGTGGCTGCCCGGAACGGCAGGCGTGAACGTCAAGAACGTTCCGGATCTCGAACAGCGGGCCGCCATGCAGGTGCGCTCCCAGGGGCCGATCCAGCAGTCGTACGGAGTGTCGGTGCTGCAGGACCGCACGCGCCGCGCGGCCCGGGAAGGCTCCGACGTACTGGCACGGCCGGGTACCTTTCTGCTTTCCGCCCTGGGCGGCGCTCCTGGCGGGATGCCCGCTGCCGCGCTGTCCTCGAACGTCGGCGGGATGGGGGTGCACTGGACCTGTGCGTGTCCCTGGCCTTACGGATCCGAGCGCACCGACCTGCTCTCGGCCGACGAGTGGTCCTCGTCCTTGCAGGAGGCGCGCTCTTTGCTGCGCGTCACGCAGAACGCGTTTCCCGCAACGGCAACCGGTGAGCGAGTGTTGGCCGGGTTGCGCGAGGAGTATCCCGACGCCGTGAAAATCGGGCGCGGCCCCACGACGATGCCGTTGGCCGTCAGTCCCGGCGAACATCGGGAGTGGACCGGCCCGGCGAAGATCTGGGAGCAGTTGCCGTCGGACGCGAAAGTGCGCCTGCGCGCCGAAACCCTCGTGACGCGGCTGATCGTCGAGGGCGACGACGTGCGGGGTGTCGAAGTCCGCGACGTGCCAACCGGGGAAACCTGGCGGATCGACGCTCGGCTCGTTTTCGTCGCCGCCGACTCCTTCCGGACCCCGCAGTTGTTGTGGGCGTCGGGAATTCGCCCGCAGGCGCTCGGACGCTACCTCAACGACCACACCCAGGTCATGAGCCTCGTGGACGTCGACTTCGACGAACCGCAGGAACGAGCGTCCGGGGACGACGACCCGCTCGCCGGCGTCTACTGGCTTCCCTTCAGTGACGAGGTCCACCCGTTCCACGGCCAGATCATGCACTTCGAGTTGTCCCCGGTGCCGCTCACCGGCGAGGTGCGGAACGCGAACACACAGACGGTGGGGCTCGGGTACTTCGTGCCGAAGGACCTGCGGCCGGAAGATCGGATCGTGTTTTCCGAGTCCCGGCGGGACTTCTACGGCATGCCGGCCATGACGGTGGAGTACGGGCTCACCGAGGTCGACGAGGAACGGATCGAGCTGGCGAAGACGTACATGCGCCGCAGTGCCGCCGCGATCGGCCGGCTACGGGAACCGGATCCGTTCCTGCTGCTGCAGCCCGGCAGTTCGCTGCACTATCAAGGGACGGTGCGCATGGGCGCCACCGACGACGGCACCAGCGTCACCGACGGCACCTGCCGCGTGTGGGGACTATCCAATTTGTACCTCGGCGGCAATGGTGTCATCCCGACGCCGACTGCCGGTAACCCGACGCTCACGAGCGTGGCGCTGGCTCTGCGCGCGGCCGAAGCGGCTGCGAAGAGCCTGAGCTGAAAGAAAAGGACGTCGGTGCTCGCGGGCCAGCCGCCCGTCGAGAACGCAGAAGTAGTCGGCGGCCGCGGGTGGCCGGGCCACCCGCGGCCGGAACGCCTACGTAGTCAAAACGATCTTGCCGGTGGTCCGGCCGCTTTCGCCCAGCGCGTGCGCCTTCGCTGCTTCGGAAAGCGGGAAGACGGCCTCGATGTGGGCTTGCAGCTGTCCGGATCGCACGAGGTCGGAGATGGCCAGCATGCCCGCGTGATCGGCTTCGACCAACATCGTCTCCGCGCGGACACCCAGCTCGGCCGCCCTCGCCGCATCTTGTTCCGGTGAGTCGGACGGCAGGAGCGAAACGAGCGTCCCGCCGCGACGGAGCACGCCGAAGGACCGGGTGCGGGTTTCTCCGGCGAGCGGGTCCAGGATCACGTCGATGTCCCCGGTGGCTTCGGCGAAATCCGTGGTGCTGTAGTCGATCACTTCGTCGGCGCCCAGCGAGCGCAGGAAGTCGTGCTTGGGCGCCCGCGCCGTGCCGATGACGTGAGCGCCGCGTGCCTTGGCGATCTGCACGGCGAGGTGCCCGACCCCGCCGGCTGCCGCGTGCACGAGAACACGGTGTCCCGCTTGCACATTTGCCGTGTCGACCAGCGCTTGGTAGGCAGTGAGCGCGGCGAGGGGGAGAGCCCCGGCATGCACGTGATCGACGTTCTCCGGTTTGCGGGCGAAGGCGCGCGCCGGCCCCGCCACGTACTCGGCGTGCGAGCCGACGCCGTAGGGGTAGGGGAGCATGCCGAACACCTCGTCCCCCGGTTTGAACAGGGTGACGCCGAAACCGACCGACTCCACGATGCCGGACACATCCCAGCCCAGGACCAGGGGCAGCTGTTTCACGAACGCGCGCCCGTCGCGGTGTTTCCAGTCCGTGGGGTTGACCCCGGCCGCACGGACGGCGACCAGGATCTCACTCAGACCCGGAGTCGGCCGCGGGATGCGGACTTCCTTCAGGACTTCCGGACCGCCGTAAGCGTCGTGTTGGATGGCGCGCATCGTTTCCTGGTCACTCATGTGTCCATTGTGACGCCCCGGGCGCCCTTGGAGTGATGGCCGGATAGCCATCTTTGGGTAAGATCTTGCCATGTCCGCGCCTCAACGAGTCGCCGTCCTGGCGCTGGATGGCGTGTATCCCTTCGAACTGGGGATCGCTGACCGGGTGTTCGGCTCCGCGGACGGGCCTGTACGAGGTCGTGACCTGTGCGGTCGACGAACAGCCGGTCCGCACCAGCTCGGACTTTCTGATCACCGTCAAGCACGGGCCGGAGGTGCTGGAGGCAGCCGACATCGTGGTGCTCCCGCCGTTCGCCGCGGCGAGCTTGACCAGGGACTTGCCGGAGCCGGTGATCGCGGCGCTCGAGTACGTGCGGCCCGGCGCCCGGTTCGTGTCCATTTGCACCGGCGCGTTCGTGCTCGCCGCCGCTGGGCTGCTCGACGGCCGCCCGGCCACCACGCACTGGGTCCTGGCCGATCTCTTTCGCGAGTGGTTTCCCCAGGTTCGGCTGAATCCGGGTGTGCTGTTCGTCGACGACGGGGACGTCTTGACTTCCGCGGGAGCCGCGTCCGGAGTGGACGCTTGCCTGCACCTCCTGCGCAAGGACCACGGCGGCGAACTGGCCAACCGGGTGGCGCGGGTGTGTGTGGTCCCGCCCTGGCGCGACGGCGGGGAGGCGCAATACAGCGAACTGCCGATCCCGCCGGCGTCGAAGACGGGGACGTCGGCCACCCGGCAGTGGGCGTTGCAGAACCTGCACGAGCCTCTGAGCCTCGCGGATCTGGCCCGGCGAGCGCAGATGAGCGCGCGCACTTTCGCACGCCGCTTCCACGACGAGGTCGGCACGAGCCCGGGGCGCTGGCTCATCCAGCAGCGCGTCTCCCGAGCCTGTCACCTGCTGGAATCCAGCGACCTGCCCGTGGCCGACATCGCGCGGCAGGTCGGGTTCGCGACCTCTGCCTCGTTGCGCAAGCACCTGTACGCCGCCGTCGGCGTCACGCCGCTCGCGTACCGCCGTGCTTTCGGTGGGGCAGGACGCTTGCCAGTGACACGTTGACGAACTGGGAGAGACGCCACTCGCCACAGGGCTCAACGCGGCGTCACGCCTCGTCGGGCGGTGGCGCGGCGCGTTCGATCGCGGCGAGCGCGGCTTCGATCGCCCGCCGCACCAGCAGCGCCACCAGGTCGCCGTCCCGCCGCTGAAAGGCTTCCAGGATCAGTTCCGCGAAATGGAGGCTTTCGGCGACGCGGCCCGGCTCCGAGAGGGCACGTCGCCGGGAGAGCGTGCGGAGAAACAGCGAGTTCAGGATCCCTCGCGCCGTTTCGTTTCCGGAGATCTCGACCATGATGTCGAAATACTTGAAGTGGGCCCACCGATAGTCGTCGTCATCGTTGGCCGCGGCGTACTTGCGCAGCGTGTCGACGATCGAGCTGAGCCGCGCCAGATCGCTGTCGGTGGCCCGTTCCGCGGCGATCTTTCCGAGCGCCGACATCAGCTGCGCCCGCACGAAGAAGACTTCGCGGATCTGCTCCGGGCTGAACGCCGCGACGCGCGGTCGCTTGCGGGCCCGCATTTCGACCAGGCCCTGCGACTCCAGCAATGCCAGGGCCTCGCGGACAGGGATCCGGCTGACGCCGACCTGGCTGGCCAGTTCGACGCTGTTGAGATCCTGCCCCGGGACGAGGCGTCCCTGGAGGATGCCGAGCACGACCCAGACGACGGTGTCGACCACGGCGGGCTCACGGCGGTCGGAAAGTTTCAGGAGCTCCATCAGCTCGTCGGGTGCGTCCATCAGCGCCGCTCGGTCAACCATCGCTCATCGTCCTTCCCCCAGGGCCACCACTCGTGATTCCGCGCTCGATCGCCTGGCGGCGTCGATGACGTGCATCGTCGCGATTCCTTCCGCTGCCCCCACCGGGGGGTCGCCGCCGTCGGCTACCCAGTTGACCACACCGTCGTAGAAGGCTTGCCAGCGTCCGCGTTCGCCCCGGACTGGCAGCGGCGGTCCGGATCGGCGTTGGATGAACCAGCCGGAGTCGTCCGGCATCCCCCATCCGTCCGCGCCGGGTGTCATTCCTGCCGCGAGCTGGTCCTGCTGCCGGTCCGGTGCTTCCAGCGTGATCCGGGTGTCCTGGGCGGTGAGTTCGAAGCGGGGCGACTGGGCATTGCCGACCGGGCCCATCGACAGGTGGGACCGGCTGCCGTCCGCGTGCCGCAGTGCGAGGAACACGTCGTCCTCTGCGATCGCGGCGCTTCGGCGCGTGTCCAGTTCGGCGTAGACGGCTGTGACGGGGCCGAGGAGCGTGATCGCCTGATCGATGAGGTGCGAACCGACTTCCAGGAGGATCCCGCCACCGTACGGCCGGTTTCGCCAGCCGTCCCGTACGGTGGGCTGCCACCACTGGAGCCGGGACTGCAGCCGCACCGGTCCCGTCCACGCGTCCTCCGAGCGCAGTCTTTGCAGGGTCAGGAAATCGCTGTCCCACCGCCGGTTCTGGAAAACTGTCAGGAGGTCGCGGTGCGGGAGCTGTCTCGCCTCGTCCAGGTTCGGGGCCATCGGCTTTTCCAGCACTACGCGGACACCGAGTTCGAGCAGCTTCCCGACCGTATCGGCGCGGTATTCCGGGGGTATCGCCACCACCGCGACCGCACAGTCGCCGACCACGTCGAGGTCGCCCGTGACGTGCGCGTCCGGGCAGAGCTGCCGCGCCTGGCCGGTGTGCTCGGAGCTGTTCGTCACGATCACGTCGAGACTCAGGTCCGGATGTGCGGAGATCAGCGGGCGATGGATGCCGGCTCCGGAGCCGCCGAACCCGACCAGCGCGACCGGCAGCCGGCCGGTGTGCGGCCTAGGCATCGGACAGCTCCGAGATCATGCGGCGGTGCTCGGCGAGCTGCCCGAAGGTGTCCGGCGCCTCCTGCCAGAGATGCCCTTCGAACTCGCTCATGAGGTAGCCGTCGAACTGTGCTTTCGACAGTTCCGCGAGCACGTCCCGGTAGGAGATCGCGGGCTCCTGGCCGCCGTGCATCTCGTAGAACTTGCCGTGGACGATCCGCGTGAACGGCAGGACGTCCGGCAACCAGCCGGTGCCCGAGCGCCGGAACAACCGGTACGCGCGCTGGGCAACACGCGCCGCCTCGTCGCCTGCCCCGGTTCCGGCCAGCTCGGCCTGCAGCACGGGCAGCGGCGTACCGGCGTGCCAGCCGTTCTCGATGGTCCGGGCGATATCGCCGGGCAGCCGTGCGGTGAACCCGGCCGGTAGTGACCGCATCACGCACGACAGGTCCAGGATCAGCCCCAGCCGGGAGGAGTGCAGCCCGTGCAGCAGTTCGAGGAGCGTCTGGACATCCGTGTCGTGCGCGGTTTGCGCGTGCAGCTCGGTCAGAACGACGAGGTCACGCCGATCGGCGGATCCGGCCAGCCGCTCGAGGAGCCGCGGCGGTGCGTTGAGCCGGACATACCTGCAGCCGAGTGCTTCCGCGATCGTCAACTCGTTGTCGGCCCAGCGCAGAAGGTCGGTGTCGTCGACGGTGCCGTCCGTCGATCGCCCGGGATCGAGAAAGGCGTCGTAGCACAGCGGAACGAGGCCGGTCTCTCGCACCATGCCCGAGAAACGGTCCAGCCATCGGGGTTCGGGCGCCGGATAGCCCTCGACCACCTGGGCGCCGAGGAGCTCGACGGCCGCGTAACCGGCTCTCGCCACCTCCTGCAGGCAGGACCGGAGTGAACGACCACGCCGGAGCTCACCGCCGAAGCTGAACGTGCACACCCCCAGCGGCCAGCGGGCCTCGCGCGGCTCCGGCAGTCGCACTGAGGCGCGCGATGTCCGCCGCACCCAGTCGGGACCTCCGCCGTCGGGCATCCGCAGGGTCAGCTCGACGCTGACCACCGTCCCGGCCGGTGGCACAGGGCCACCGGCCGGAACGCCGACCGACAGCGTTTCCTCGACCGCCCAGTAGCGATCGGGCATCGTCCGCAGGGCGGACAACGGCACCAGCCGACCGCCGAACTGGGCGAGCAGGTCTGTTTCGGGGATCACCTCGCCGTCCAGCGTCAACAGGACTTGCTCGACGCACGACACGGGCAGCGCTCGGAACCACGGCAGCCGGACGCACACCGACCAGGCGAACACGCTGTGGTCGCCGGGAAAGTGCCGCTTCGCGGACAGGCCCAAGGTATAGGGATCGCCCATCACTTGATACCGCCGGTGAAGCCCTTGACGAGTTTCCGCTGGGTGAGGACGAAGAACGCCAGAACGGGGAGCACGGAGAGCACGACGCCGGCGAACACATAGTTCCATTGCGTGCTGAATTCGCCGACGAAGCCGTAGATGGCGACGGGGAGGGTCTGGTTGGCCGTGCCGCCGAGGAAGACCAGCTGGGCGAAGAAGTCGTTCCAGACGAACAAGGCCGTGACCACCGCCACCGTGGCGGTGACCGGGGCCAGCAGCGGGAACACCACGCGCCAGAAGATCCGCAACGGGGTGGCACCGTCGACGAGAGCCGCTTCCTCGTAGTCCCTGGGCAGTGCCCGGATGAAACCGGCGTAGAGGAAGATGGCGGTCGGCATCTCGAGCCCGGTGTAGAGCAGGATCATGCCGAGGTACGTGCCGACCAGACCGAGCTCGCGCAGCGCCACGAACGCCGGGATGAGCCCGAGCTGGTAGGGCAGCACGATGCCGATCACGAACGTCACGTAGAGCCCGTTGCTGAGCCGGCCGGCGTGCCGCGCGATCGCGTAGGCACCCAGCGACGCGAGCACGACGATCACGACGACGCTGCCGCCGGTGATGATCAGGCTGGAGAGCAGGCCGTGCCCCATCCCGTTGGTGGGGTCGGACCAGGCGTCCGAGAAGTTGCTCAGCTGCGGATGCGTGATGGGCAGGGCCAGCGACCGGTGCTGGACCGCGTCGTCGTCCTGTAGCGACAGCGCGACGATGAGGTAGAACGGCACCCACCAGATCGCGGCGGCCACGAGCATGACGATCTCGCGGGCGAAAGTCCTCGGGCGGTAACGAAGCCGGCTCATTCGGTGTCTCCTCGCCGTCGGAGGACGAAGATCTGCAGCAGGGCGACCACCGCGATCAGCACGGTCAGCACGAGCGCGATCGCCGCGCCGTAGCCGTAGTTGCCGTTGGCGAACGACTGGCGGTAGACCTGTGTCGCGAGTGTCTCCGTTGCTTCTGCGGGACCGCCGCCTGTCAGGCCGATCACCTGGTCGAACACCCGCAGCGTCATGATCGTCGGGAGCGCGACGGCGATGGTGACCGCCGGGTTGAGCATGGGCAGCAGGACGTGGCGGAACCGGGCGAAGTGCCCCGCGCCGTCCAGCTCGCTCGCTTCGAGGACCTCGTCGGGTATTCCTTGCAGCCCGGACAGGTAGATGATCAGGCAGAGGCCGGAGAGCTGCCAGACGAGCACGATGAGGATGGTCCAGATCGCCCAGTGCGGGTCGGCCGTCCAGACATGGCGCCAGCCGGACAGCCCGACCCAGCCGAGGACCCGGTTGAGCAGCCCGTCGTAGTCGAAGATGTAGGCCCACACGTACGACACGGCCAGCGGCGTGATGGCGAACGGCGCGAAGAACATCGACCGCAGCAGGTGGCGGGTCTTCAGGAGGCGGTTGAGCGCCAGTGCCAGCAGCAGTCCGATGACGTTGGACAGGAGCACGCCGAGACTGGCGAGGATCAGCGTGTTCCAGAGGGCCTTGCGGGCCACGTCGTCGGAGAAGATCTGCTTGAAGTTCGCCAGGCCCACCCAGGTCGCGTCGACACTGACGCCGTCCCAGCTCGTGAACGCGTAGTAGGCGCCGATCGCGACAGCCACGTAGCGGAGCAGCGTCACCGGAACGAGGGCCGGCAGCACCCACAGCCTCGACAGCTTTAGGCCCGGGACCCGGCCAGACCGGCCACGACTCGCCGGGCCGGCTGACCGGGTCTCGGGTTCGGCCTGGATGGGCCGATCGTTGCGGACGGTCACCTCGACGCGCCGTCCCATGCCTGGTCGGCGTCCCCGAGAACCTGCTCGGCCGACTTCTGGCCGGTGAACAGCCCCTGGGCGCTGGTCGCCAGTTGCTGCGCGACGTTGGCGGTCGGCCAGGCCAGGTAGTTCAAGGTCAGCGCCTTGTCGGCCGTCAGGTACGGCTTCAGCGGAGTGAGGACGTCGGTGTAGACGTCGCTTCCGTCGGCAGCGGCCCCGGGTGCGATCGTGCCCGCGGTCTGGGCGTAGGTGGCCCGCTGCGCGGGCTGGCCCAGGAAATCGATGAGCTTCTGCGCCAGTGCGGGGTTGCCGGCCTTGGCGTTGACCACCAGGGCGATGCCGCTGCCCGCGGACACCTTGGTCTGCGCGGCGGTGTCCGCGGGGAAGGCGAACGAGGAGAACTGGAAGGACTTCGGCGCGGCCGCGCGCACCTGCACGATCGCCTGCGCCGGCATGACCTGCATGGCGGCCTGGCCCGTGGCGAACCGCTGGATGTGCACGGGCGCCTTGACGCCGGCGACATCCGTGGAGAAGCACTTCGCGTCCTTCATCTTCTGGATGTCCGAGATGACCTTCTGCCAGGACGGGCTGGAGGCGAACGTGGTCTTCTTGTCGGCGCGTTCGGTGTTCCAGTCCGGGTCGGGACCGAACACGTCGTTCGCGGCGATGGTCTGGACCAGAATGCTGACGTTCTGGAACGATGCCCCGGCCAGGCTGATCGGGGTGACGCCCGTGGCGGCGAGCTTGGTGCACGCGGCCGTCAGCTCGGCGAACGTAGTGGGCACCGAGACGCCGGCCTTGCTGAACATCTCGGGGTTGTAGGCCACGAAGAACGGTGCCAGGTCGGTGGGGTACCCGTAGATCTTCCCGTTGAGAGTGACCAGCTTCTTCGTGCTGTCCGGTAGTGAGGCGGCCCAGGAGTTCGCACTCAGGTCAGCCACCTGGCCGCCGGCCGCGAGTGTGAGGGCCGCGAGGCCACCGCCGGTGCCCGGCGTCGTCTGGATGACGTCGGCGGCGTGACCGGCCTGTAGCCGGGTCTGGATCAGCTGCGGATAGGAGTCGTTCGGCGTGTACTGGGCGTCGATCTTGACGCCGGGGTTGGCCTTTTCGAAGGCCTCGAAGAGCGGCTGCCAGATGCCCTGCTCGGATGTCTGACCGCTGAAGGTGATCGTGTTCGGGTCAGCGTCGCCGCCGGAGGAGCACGCGGCCACCAGGCTCACGATCGCCGCGGCCGCCAGCCCGAGGCAAACACGGGTTTTCTTGATCATTTCACGTCCGACCTCATCGTCGTGCCTGTCGCCCGCGGAGCGGGTCCGCAGCGCGGTGTAGTGCCGACGACCCTAGAAGCCAAAAGCTCGACTGTCTACACTTGAACCAAAGATCCCGGGCCCGGTTCGTTGATAGCGCCGATAATCTTGTGAAGTGTATATCGTTGCGTTACCGTCAGCGTGGCTCACGGGGGTGATGCCGGAAAAGAGGTTGTGGTGTTTCCAGAACGTTTGATCGAGGCCGGGACGGTTCGCCCGACGGCGAAGGGCTTCTGCGCCGGGCTCCGCCTGACCTGGTACCGGGCGCTGCCACTGTCCTGCATTGAACGGATCACCGTGACGGTCGACGGCACCGAAGTCCCGGACGACGCGATCAGCCTGAGCGTGGCGGCTACCGGTCCGCTGTCCGTCCCGGACATGGCGTCGCTGACCGACACCTGGTGGTACGTCCTCGACTCGGCGTTGCTCACGGTGGACTCCGCCGTGGCCGCCGCGCCCGGTGAGCACGAGGTGACCGTCGTGCTGGGCCTGTACATCCCGTACCTGCCGGTGGACGGCTCGCCCCTGGTCAATCTCGATACCTGTTCTGCGCGCTTGAAGGTGGCAGCCTGATGACGAACGAGACCACGTCCCGCGGCCCGGAGCTGGCCACCACGCTCTACAGCGTCACCCGGGACTTCCACGGCCGTCGCATCTCCTTCGAAGACGCCGCCCGGCGCGTCGCCGAGTTGGGGCTCGGGCCTGGGCTGGAGGTCGTCGGCTTTCAGAGCTTCCGGGGCTGGCCCCGGCTGTCGGAGGAGCAGATCAGCGCGTTCCGTTCGCTGATCGACGAAACCGGGCTCGTGGCGGCCTGTATCGGGGCGAACGCGGACGCCGGGATCCGGCGGGACCGGCTGCTCACCCCGGACGAGCTGGTCGCCTACATGGAGGCGCAGATCGTCATGGCGCGCAAGCTCGGCTTCCCCGTCGTGCGCGTCCAGTACTCACTGACGCCGGACGACATGGAACGGCTGCTCCCGATCGCCGAACGCGAAGACGTCAAGCTGGGGATCGAGATCCACGCCCACCACTCGCCGCGTCACCCGATCATGGCCGCCCTGCGGGAACGCTACGAGAAGCTCGGCTCGCCGCGTCTGGGGTTCATCCCCGACTGGGGCAGCAGCATGCGGCGGCTGCCGCCGAGCCGGCTCGAGGTGGGCCGGCGGAACGGCCTGCCGGAAAGGTACATCCAGCGCATCGAAGAGAGCTGGCTGGCGCAGCACGAGCGCGGGCCGATCCTGGACGACTCGGCACTGCCGGAGATGTACCGTGCGGCCTACCGGATTCTCGACGAAGAGGGCGTCGGCGCCGAGGGGCAGCCGCTGGCCCGCAACTCCATCGGGCTGTTCGGGCACGCGAAGCCAGCGGACTGGGCACTGGTCGCGCCCTGGACGGTGCACATGCACGGCAAGTTCTTCGACATCGACGCGTCCGGGGACGAACCCTCGGTGCCCGTGAAGGACATCCTGCGCGTCTTCATCGACAGCGGCTACACCGGTTACATCTCCAGTGAGTGGGAAGGCTGGCACTGGAACGTCACCGACGATCCGTGGGACATGATCGCCCGGCACCAGAAGCTGGAACGGCGTGTCATCGCCGAACTGCTGGAGCAGGACGCAGCGCGGGGGAGTGAGGCGCTCGACAGTGGACGGTGATCCGCACGGCACCGCCCGCCGCTCCCTGCCGTCGCGGGCGGACGTTCTGGTCGTCGGCAGCGGACCGGTCGGCGCGACCTTCGCCCGGGAACTGTACGACGCGGCCCCCTGGCTGTCGGTCCTGATGGTCGAGGCGGGGCCACGACTCACCGACAGCCTCGGGGCGAACGTGCGCAATCTCGATGCCGGGAACCGGCGCCGTGCCCAGGATCTCGCCACCCGCTGGACGGGCCAGGAAACCTCGGACACCGGCCGTGCCGGTGGCCGGCTCGCGGCACGGCCCGGCACCTTCCTGCTGCGGGAGGCCGGTATCACCGGTGACGACGACCAGACCGGCATGCCGGCGGCCGCACTGTCCGCGAACGTCGGCGGGATGGGCGCTCACTGGACCTGCGCCTGTCCGAAGCCCGGCGGCTCGGAACGGATCGGCTTCCTCGAGGATTCGTTCGACGACGCGTTCGACCGCGCGTGCACGCTGCTCGGCGTCACCACCGAGGCTTTTCCGGACACCGACACCAGCCGGGAACTGCGGCGCACGCTGTCGAACCTGTTCGACGCGGGACGCCCCGCCGATCGCCGCGTCCAGCCGATGCCGTTGGCCTGCACCCCAACCGGGCACGCACTGCCCCACTGGTCCGGAGTGGACACCGTGCTGGGTCCTCTGGCGCGCGGGCAGCATGAGCGCTTCACCCTGGCGGCCGAGACGGTCTGCCGCCGGCTGCTGCACGAGTCCGGCCGTGTGTCCGGCGCGATCTTGGCCGATCGCCACTCGAACGAAACGCATCTGGTGCGGGCCCGGTTCGTCGTGGTCGCCGCCGACGCGCTGCGCACCCCGCAACTGTTGTGGGCATCGGATATCCGCCCCCGGGCACTGGGCACGCACCTCAACGACCAGCCGCAGATCGTGAGCGCGCTGGCGTTGCGAGACACGGCCGCGGGTCCCTCGACCGCGGCGGACGACCGCAGGGAACTGCTGAGCGGCGTGCTGTGGATCCCCTTCCATGAGCCGGACTTCCCCTTCCACACCCAGGTCATGCAGGTCGGGACCACGCCGATCGAGATCCCCGGCGCCGACGTCCAGCACCGGCCGGTGGTGACCTGGGGCCGGTTTACCACCAAGGACATCCGCGCGGAGGACCGCGTCGAGTTCTCCGACACCGAGCTGGACGAATTCGGCATGCCCGCGATGACGATCCACTATGGACTGAGCCGGCGCGACCGGGACACCATCGCCCGTGCCGAGCGGGACATGATCGCCCAGGCCGCCGCGATCGGCGACTTCTTCCCCGGCAGCGAGCCGCGCCTGTTGCCTGCCGGCAGTTCCTTGCACTACCAGGGCACTGTGCGAATGGGGGAAGTCGACGACGGCACGTCCGTCTGCGACCGGGACAGCCGCGTGTGGGGATTCGAGAACCTCTACGTGGCCGGGAACGGGGTCATCCCCACCCCCACGGCGTGCAATCCCACCGCCACCTCCGTGGCGCTGGCGGTGCTGGCGTCCCGTCACCTGGCCGGGCAAGTCTCCATGGGCGCTCGGTGATCTCGGCTCGCACAACACGCTGAACCTGCTCGTCGAGGAGATCTGGCCGCCTGGCCTCCGACCGGCCCGCGAGACCTTCACCCGCGAGGAGGCGCGCCTGTTCGCTCACGAGGTGATCCCGGCGCCGAGGAACCGGTCAGCCGCGCGCTGATCGCCGCGACCGGGCGCTGCTGCGCCAGCGCGCGGGCGATGCCGAAGGCGGCGGCCAGCACGGCGGTGCTCCACTTGCGGCCCGGTCCGTCCCCGGCGGGCAGGACGACCGACACCGCGGCCACCACCTCCTGGGACGGCCCCGGGACGAGAGCCGCGCAGGACACGGCGCCCAGGCTCATCTCCTCGGTGGCCAGTGCGAACCCGCGTCGCCGTGTCTCGGCCAGCTCACGGCGCAGCACGCGAGGCGAGGTCAGGGTGTGCGGCGTGTACGCGGGCAGCGGGTGTGCGAGCACCCGGGACTGGACGCCGGCCGGAGCCGAAGCGAGCAGGGCCTTACCCACGGCGCTGGCGTGCAGGGGCAGCCGCCCGCCGACCCGCCCGACGGTCTCCACCGCGCGCGCCGCCGAGATCTTCTCGACCAACAAGGCGTCCGTGCCGTCCAGCACGGCGAGCTGCACGTGCTGGCGGGTGAGGTCGAACAGGCCCTGCAGGAAGGGCATGGCGGTCTCCCGCAACCCGTAGCTGCGGCGTGAGCGCGCCGCGATCTCCCACAACCGGATGCCCACGGCGTAGTCACCCCGGTCGGTGCGTTCCAGGCCGCCCCAGGCGACCAGCTCCCGCGCTATCCGGTGCACCGTGCTGGACGGCAGGCCGGTGGCCCTGGCCAGCTCGGACAGCGACATCGCGATCCGGTTGCCCGCGAAGGCGTCCAGGATCATCGACGCCTTCGCCACGACCGTCAGCCCGGGAACCCCGTTGTTTCCCGACATGGGTCCTTGATATCAGGTTCCTTGATACATGGAAAGGGAAGAAGCTGCCCACTGGCCGGAACGCGGGTGTCCGTGCGCACGGGCGCCGGGTCATGGTTGGCCTGCCGCGGCTCGACGGGGAGCCCGGTCGTGACGACGGTGAGGGATGACTGTGTCCACAATGATGAGAGCGGCACGGATGCACGGCGTCGGTGAGCCGATGGTCCTGGAGAACGTCGCGAAGCCGACCGCCTACGGCTCCGACGTGGTGGTGCGGGTCGAGGCGTGCAACATCGTGCCGAACCTGGCGAACATCCTCGTCAACTGGACCACGTGGTTCCCGCAGAACCCGCTGCCCGGGCTGCCCGCGATCTTCGGTCTCGACCCGGCCGGGGTCGTCGAGGAGGTCGGCGCGGACGTCCACGGCTTCCAGCCGGGCGACCGCGTGTACGTGAACCCGGGCCGGCACTGCGGAGACTGCCCCGCCTGCCGCCGTGGTGAGCACATCGACTGCGAGAGCTACGCCTTCGCAGGCTACTTCGGCTTCACCGCCTCGTCGACGAAACTGCTCGACCGCTACCCCTACGGCGGGCTGGCCGAGTACCTGCTGGCCCCGGCGTACAGCCTCGTCCGCCTGCCCGAGTCGATCAGCTTCGCGCACGGGGCGCGCTTCGGCTATCTTGGCACGGGCTATTCCGCGCTGCGCAAGGCCGCGGTGGGCGCGGACACCACGCTGCTGATCAACGGCGTCTCCGGCACGCTGGGCCTCGGCGTGGCCCTGTTCGCACTGGCCATGGGCGTGCCCAGGATCTATGGCACGGGGCGGAACAAGGCGCTGCTCGACCGGGTCCGTGCGCTGGCCCCGGACCGGATCGAGACGCATTCGACGCTCGACGGCCCGGTCGACGCCTGGGTGCGGTCGCGGACCGGCCGCGGAGTGGACGTCTACATCGACGCCCTGGGGCCGGGCGCACCGCACGAAGGGCTCATCCAGGGCATCGCCTCGCTGCGGCGTGGCGGCCGCGCGGTCAACATCGGTGCGACGGCGGGGATGGTGCCCTTCGACGTCCACCACATCATGGACCAGCAGCTGAGCTTCCGGGGTTCGATCTGGTTCACCGCGGGTGAAGGCCAGCAGATGGCGCAGCTCGCCGACAGCGGGCTGGTGGACCTGTCGGTGTTCGAGAACGTCGTCTTCCCGCTCGAGAAGGTCAACGACGCCATCTCCGGGGTGGAGAACCGCAACGGCGGCTTCAGCAACTTCGTCATCAGTCCCCGCTAGCCCGGGCGTCGTCCCCGGCCAGCGCGCTGGAGCATTTGCGCAGCAGGCGGGCCAGGGTGCGCTGTTCCGCGGCGCTGAGGTCGGCGAACATCCGCTTCTCGACCTGATCGGCGCGTTCCTCGCACAGGCGCAGGCACTCCAGGCCGTGGTCGGTGAGGAAGATCCCGAGCTGCTTGCGGTGGTGGGGCAGGCTTTCCCGCCGGATCAGGCCCTTGCGCTCGAGCGTCGCCACCATCTGGTTCATGGCCTGGGCGGAGGTGAACGCCATGCGGGCCAGCTCGGCCGACGTGGTGCCCGGCCTGGTCAGCAGCGAGCTGAGCGCGGCGTACTGGGGCGTGGTCAGTCCCACCTCGCCGGTGGCCTCGTCGAGGTGGGAGCGCACCGCCTGTTCCAGGCGCTTGACGAGGTAGGTCACGCGGGGTTGCGAGCGGGAGGTGTCCTCGGGGCCGTTCATGCTTGACAGAGTATCAAGGGCCTTGATAAACACGGGTATCAAGGTTCTTGTCACAAGGAAGTGGGGAGCCGTGAGCAGTCACTACCGGGCCAACGTCCGGGACATGGAGTTCGTCCTGTTCGAGCTCCTCGGGTCTCGGGAACGCTACGCCGGGGCTGCCTTCGGGGAGATCGACCAGGCCGCCGCGCACGCGGTGCTGACCGAGGCCGAGCGGTATGCCAGCGGGAAGCTGGCGGGCACGTTCAGCGACGTGGATGCCGAGCCACTGGCGTTCGACGTGGCGGAGTCCGCGGTCCGCCTGCCCCAGGCGTTCCGGGAGACGGCGCTCGACTACCTCGAGTCCGGCTGGCTGGACCTGGAGCTGCCCCCGCGCGACGACGAGGAGGTCGTGCCGCCGTCGCTGCGGTGGTGCGTGACCGAGCTGATGCTCGGTGCCAACCCGCCGGTCCCGATGGGGCTCAACGTGATCGCGCAGGTCGTGCGGTTGCTCACGGCACACGGGACGGACGAGCAGAAGCGGCTGGCCGAGCTGATCCGCGACCGGCGGTGGATGGTCACCATGGTGCTGACCGAACCCGACGCGGGCTCGGACGTCGGCGCGGCCAGGACGCGTGCCCACCCGCAGGAGGACGGCTCCTGGCACATCGAGGGTGTCAAGCGGTTCATCACCTACGGCGACCACGACCTCACCGAGAACATCGTCCACCTGGTCCTGGCTCGTCCGGCCGGCGTCGAGGGCGCCGGCGGCCCCGGCACCCGGGGGCTGTCGCTGTTCGTGGTCCCCAAGTTCCACGTCGACCTGGACACTGGGAAGTGCCTGGGACGCAACGGGGTCCGGGTCACCGGACTCGAGCGCAAGCTCGGGCTCAGCGTGAACCCGACGTGTGAGCTGACGTTCGGCGTGGACGAGCCCGCCGTCGGCACCCTGCTCGGCGACCGGCACGCCGGGATCTCGCAGATGTTCGAGATCATCAAGCACGTCCGGATGCTCGTCGGCGTCAAGGCGATGGCCACGCTTTCCACCGGCTACCTCCACGCGCTGGACTACGCCAGGTCCCGCGTCCAGGGGCGCCCGGTGTCGGCGAAGGACGGGCCGCCGGTTCCGATCGTCGAGCACCCCGACATCCGCCGGTCGCTGTTCGCCCAGAAGGCCCACGCGGAGGGGATGCGGGCGTTGATCCTCTACGCCGCCTCCCAGCAGGACAGGGTCGAGCTCGCGCGGCACGCGGGGGTTTTCGACCAGGCCGCCGACGTCCGTCACCAGCTGCTGCTGCCGGTGATCAAGGGCTACTGCTCGGAGACCGCGTGGCGGTTGCTGGGACAGGAGTCGCTGCAGGTCTTCGGCGGCTCCGGGTACCTCAAGGACTACCCGCTGGAGCAGTACGTCCGCGACACGAAGGTCGACGCCCTGTACGAGGGCACCACCGGTATCCAGGCGCTCGACCTCGTGGGCCGGAAGATCGTGCGCGACGACCGCGCCGCGCTCGACGCCCTGCTCGCGGAGGTGTCCGCGACCGCCGAAGCGGATCTCGCGGGTTTCGAGACCGAATGCGGGCTGCTGCGCACCGCGCTGGCGGACTTCGAAGCGCTGACCGCGCTGGTGGTCCGGCGGTGGACCTCGGCGGAGGACCGCGCGCTGGCCGCCCAGGACTGCACCCCGTTGCTGATGTCCTTGGGAGACCTGGTGATCGGGTGGCTCTCGCTGCGCGCGAGCGTCACCGCGCAGGCGGCACTGGCCGGTGCGGCCGGGGAGCGCGAGTTCTACCTCGGCAAGGTCGCCGCCGGCCGGTGGTTCGCCCGGTACGGCCTGCCCCGGGTCTCCGCGGCGCTGCGAGGAGCCGAGCACGCCTCACCGGTCTTCACCGAGCTGCCGTCCTCGGCCCTCTGACCGTCCACAACGCACTGGAGCGTGCCATGAACCCCAGCACCACAGCCCTTGTCAACGTCCACTGGCAGCGCGACATCGTCACGCGGGAGGGCGCGTTCGGCCCGTTCTTCGCCGACGAGGTCGAGGGGCGTGACGCCGTGAAGCACGCGGCGCAGGCGCTGGCCACCGCCCGGGAGCAGGGGGCGCTGGTCGTCTACGCGCGGGCCGCGTTCCGGCCCGGCTACCCGGACCTCGTCCAGAACTGCGCGCTCTACGAGCAGGTGGCCGCCACGCAATGCCTGCAGGAGGGCAGCGAGGGCGCCGAAATCATCCCCGAACTCGCCCCGCGAACGGGAGAGCCCGTCATCACCCACGCCCGCATTTCCGCCTTCCAGGGCACCGAACTCGACCTGATCCTGCGCGCCCGCGGAATCACCCACGTCCTCGTCACCGGCGTGGCGACCAACGTGACCGTGGAAGGCACCGCCCGCGACGCCGTGGGCCTGGGATACCGCACGGTCCTCGTCGCGGACGCCTGCGCCGCGGCCGACGAGCGGGCGCACGACGCCACGCTCGCCACCTTCGGGCTCCTTGGCTCGACCCTGAACTCCACCGACCTCGCCGACGCCTTCACCACCGAGGAGATCGCTGAATGACTACCGACCTGACCGAGCTCCCCGGCGGCGACACCGTCCGCGTGGAGATCGACGACGACGCCATCGGCTGGGTGTACTTCAACCGCCCGGAGAAGCGCAACGCCATGAACCCGGCGCTCAACGTCGAGATGTTCGAGGTGCTCGACGCGCTCGAAGGGGACGACCGGGTCCAGGTCGTGGTGCTGACCGGCGCGGGCAGCGCCTGGTCCGCCGGGATGGACCTGAAGGAGTACTTCCGGGAGACCGACGGCAAGCCGCGGTGGGTGCAGAACCGCGTCCGGCGCCAGGGCACGGACTGGCAGCACCACAAGCTGATCAGCTACCCGAAACCCACGATCGCCATGGTGAACGGCTGGTGCTTCGGCGGCGCTTTCGTGCCACTGGTCTCGTGCGACCTCGCCATCGCCGCCGAGGACGCCCAGTTCGGACTGTCCGAAGTCAACTGGGGTGTCACGCCGGGGAACCTCGTCACGCGCGCGCTCGCGGAGGTGATCCCGACCCGGGACGCGATGTACCACATCATGACCGGCAAGCCCTTCGACGGCCGCAGGGCCGAGCAGATGCGCCTGGTCAACGAGGCGGTGCCCGCGGACCGGCTGCGGGAACGCACGGTCGAGCTGGCCCGCGAGCTCAGCAGCCTGAGCCAGTGGGTGGTGCGCGGCGCGAAGATGGGGTTCCGCCACTCCCGGCTCATGTCGTGGGAGGCGGCGGAGGACTTCCTCTACGCCAAGCACGACCAGGCGATCCTCTACGACGAGCAAGCCCGCGCGAAGGGCATGCAGGGCTTCCTCGACGACAAGACCTACCGCCCGGGACTGAGCACCTACGAGAGCTAGGAGAACGTGATGAGTGAACAGCCGCACGATGTCCGGCTCCTCGTCGGCGGGGAGTGGAAACCCTCCGCGTCGGGCGCGACGATCACCACGACGCAGGCCACCACGGGCGAAACCGTCGCCCGGGTCGCGGCCGCGACCGGTGAGGACGTCGACCGGGCGGTCGAAGCGGCCGCCGCGGCCGCCGACACCTGGGCCGCGACCACCCCGGGGCAGCGCCGCGACGTCCTGGAGGAGGCGGCCCGGGTGCTCGCCGGACGCGGCGACGACATCACGGCGCTGATGTCCCGCGAGATGGGCGCGGCCTCCGGGTGGTGCCGGTTCAACCTGCACGTGGCGGTCGGCATGCTCCGTGAGGCCGCCGCGCAGACCTACTCGGCGGTGGGAGAGGTGATCCCCTCGGACGTGCCCGGGCTGACCGCGCTGGGGGTCCGCCAGCCCGCCGGGGTCACCGTGGGCATCGCCCCCTGGAACGCGCCGCTGATCCTGGGAGTCCGGGCCGTGGCGATGCCACTGGCCTACGGGAACCCGGTGATCCTCAAGGCGTCCGAACAGACACCGGGCACCCACGCGGAGATCGCCCGCGCCCTGCACGACGCGGGTGTGCCCGCCGGGGCGATCGGCCTGGTCACCAACGACGCCGCGGACGCACCCGCGATCGTCGAGCGGCTGGTGGCCCACCCCGCCGTGCGGCGCGTCAACTTCACCGGCTCCACCCGCGTCGGCCGGATCATCGGCGAGCTGGCCGGCAAGCACCTCAAGCGGGTGCTGCTGGAGCTCGGGGGCAAGGCGCCGATGCTCGTCCTGCGGGACGCCGACCTGGACGCGGCGGTGGACGCGGCCGTCTTCGGCGCCTTCATGAACCAGGGGCAGATCTGCATGTCCACCGAGCGGATCGTGGTCGCCGCTGAGGTGCTCGACGAGTTCACCCGGCGGCTGGCCGCCCGCGCCGGTGCCCTGAAGATCGGCGACGCGGCCGATCCCGGTACCGAGATCGGGCCGATGGTGCACGAGCAGGCCTGTGCGCACGTCGAAGCGCTCATCGAGGACGCCACGGGCAAGGGAGCCCGGCTGCTGGCCGGAGGTGCGCGCAACGGCCTGTTCTTCGAGCCGACGGTCCTGCGCGGCGTGACACCGGAGATGCGGATCTACCACGAAGAATCCTTCGGGCCGGTCGCCTCGGTCATCGAAGCCGGCTCCGAGGACGACGCGGTCGCCATCGCCAACGACACGCGGTACGGGTTGTCGAGCGCCGTCTTCAGCACCGACGTCGCCCGCGCGCTCGAACTGGCGAAGCGGATCAGGTCCGGCATCTGCCACATCAATGGTGCGACCGTCCACGACGAACCCCAGATGCCCTTCGGCGGCGTGGGCGACAGCGGGTTCGGGCGGTTCGGCTCCCGGGCCGCGCTGGAGGAGTTCACCGAGCTGAGATGGCTCACCATCCAGGCCGGCAGCCGGCACTACCCGATCTGAGCGACGGCCATGGATGCTTGGGGTCTGCGCTACGGCGAGCTGGTCGAACGGCGCGCGGAGCGCCAGCCGCACCGCCCGGCGATCGTGCACGAGGGGCACACGCTCACCTACGGCGACGTGGGCACGCGCATCGGCTGGTTCGCGGATGTCCTGCGGGCCAGGGGAGTGAGCCGGGGCGACCGGGTGCTGTGCGTGAGCGAGAACCGGCCGGAACTGCTCGTGGCCGCTTACGCCTGCTCGCGGATCGGAGCGGTTTTCGTGCCGGTGAACGTCGCGTCACCGGTGCCGGAGCTGGAGTTCGTGCTGGCCGACGCGACGCCCGTCGTGGTGTGCGCCGGAGCCGAAGCGCGCCAGGTGTGGTCGGGTGACGTGCCGGGTCTGCCGCCGGTGGTGGACCTGGCCGCCGCGCCCGGCCCCGCCGGCGCCCCGGGCGAAGCCGTCGACGTCGGTCCGGACGACGCGGCGGTCATCTGCTACACCTCGGGCACGACCGGCAGACCGAAGGGCGTGGTGCTCACTCACCGCGCGCTGCACTGGAACAGCCTGAACACGTTGCTGGGGCTCGACATCGTCTCCGGCGACGTCGCGCTGGTGAACACGCCGTTGTTCCACACGGCGGCGCTGAACACGCTGGCCACCAACACGTTGTACAAGGGCGCCACCGTGGTGCTCCAGCGCGGGTTCGACGCGGGGGAGTGCCTCGAGGCGATCGAGACGTATGGGGTGACCATCATGTTCGCGGTTCCCACCATGCTGGCCCTGGTCGAGCAGGCGCCGGGGTTCGACGGAGAACGGGTCCGGTCGCTGCGGTGGGTGCTCAGCGGTGGGGCGCCACTGGCGCCGGAAGCCGCTGCGCGGTGGCAGGGCAGGGGAGTGCCGGTGATCGCCAGTTTCGGGCTGAGCGAGGCCGGACCGTCGGTCACCTTCCGGCGCCCGGACGACGTCGCGGGCAAGGCGGCTTCGTCCGGTCCTCCCGCGCCCTTGACCGGAGTGCGTGTCGTGGACCGCGACGGTGCGCAGCTGCCCGATGGGGAAGTCGGCGAAATCGTGGTCACCGGGCCGCACGTGGCCCCGGGGTACTGGAACCGACCCGGCGCGACGCGGGAAACCTTCCGCGCCGATGGCCTGCACACCGGCGACCGCGGTTACGTCGACCCCGACGGGGACCTCGTGATCGTCGGCCGGCTCAAGGACACGATCATCACCGGCGGCGAGAACGTCGACCCGGTCGAGGTCGAGCAGGCGGTGCTCGCCCACCCCGCCGTGGCGGAGGCGGTCGTGGTCGGGGTTCCCGATCCGGTGTGGGGCGAACGGGTCGCCGTCGTCCTCGTGCCGGCCGCCGGCGCGGTACCCGACATCGAGGAGATCCGCGGGTTCCTGAGCGAACGGCTGGCGAAGTACAAGGTCCCCCGGCTCTTCGAGCTGTGGCCCGGCATCCCGAAGACCCCGGTGGGCAAGATCCGGCGCGCCGACGTCCGGATACGGCTGACCGGAGCGGACCGAGCCTGACCGCGGCGCGCCCTTCCTCCGGCGGTCAGCCGGCCAAGCCTTCGCGGCGCCGTCGCAGGTAGCTCGACAGGCCGACCGCCACCAGCAGCGCGACGCCGTTGAACAGCTGGTCCACCCAGCTGTCCGCGCCGCTGAGCGTCAGGCCCGAGACGCTCGCCGCGACGAACAGCACCCCGACGACGGTGCCCGGAACGTTGAACCGCCCGGGCTGGAAGCCGGTGGTCCCGAGGAACGCCGCCGTGAGCGCGGGGAACAGCAGCGAGGTGCCGCTGTCGGGATTGGCCCCGCCCGTCCGCGCCGTGAGCACGATCCCGGCGATCGCGGCGAGCACGCCGGAGAGCACGAAGGCGGCCCGCGTGTAGCCGCGTTGCGGCAAGCCGACCAGCACGGCCGAGCGCGGGTTGGAGCCGAGGGCGTAGAGGGACCGGCCGTAGGGCGTGTGCGTCAGGACGTACCAGGCCAGCACCAGCACCACCAGGACGACGAACACGACCAGCGGCAGGCCGAGCCAGGTGGTCGAGCCGAAGGCCGTCATCCCGCGGTCGATCCCGATGATCGCGAGGCCGCCGGTGTACCACTGGACGATCCCGTTGAGCGCGGTCGCCATGCCCAGCGTCGAGACGAAGGCGTTCATGCGGAACCGGGCCACGACCACACCGTTGACGAAGCCGACGAGCGCCCCGGCGGCCAGCGCGAGCAGGCAGGCCGCCCACGCGGGCAGCCCGAAGCGGCTCATCGCGGCGGCGCACACCACGCTGGAGAACACCGCGTTGGCCCCGGCCGAGAAGTCGAAGTGCCCGCAGATCAGGGGAAACAGCAGGGCGCCGGCGACCAGCAGCACCACGGACTGGTTGGCCAGCACCACGCTGATGTTCGCGGTGGTGGGGAACAGGCCCCGTGTCACCGGGAAGACGGAGAAGAACAGCACCACGAGGACGAGCAGCGCTGGCAACGCGAGCCGTTCGAGGTGGTGCAGGGCGGCCGACGGGGGCCGGGGCGCGGGTGCGTCGCCGGGTGGCGCCGCGGGGGCGGTGGACGGGGCGGAGCTGGAAGACGGGGGCATCGGCTCAGTTCCTCGTGGAGGTGGATGGGGGTGGCTCGGTGCCGAGTACGGCGGAGGCGATCTCGTCGCGCCGGGTCGCGGCCGGGTCGAACTCGCCGGTGACGGTGCCGCCCGCGAGCAGGAGGATCCGGTCGCAGAGCAGGAGCAGCTCGTCGAGGTCGGTGGAGGCCACGAGGATCCCGCAGCCGCGCGCCGCCAGGTCCCGCAAGGTCTCGTAGATCTCCGCCCGGGACATCACGTCGACACCCTGGGTCGGCTCGTCGAGCAGCAGCAGTGACGGGTCCCGGCGCATCCGGGCCGCGAGCACCAGCTTCTGCTGGTTGCCGCCGGACAGCTTGCCGACCGGCAGTTCGATCCCGTCGGCCCGCACGGCGTGGCGTGCGACGAGCGCTTCGGTCTCCCGCCGTTCGCTCCGGCGGTCCAGGTACAGCCGGTGGCGCCAGTACCGGGACAGCACGGGGGCGGAAGCGTTCTCCCGCACGGTCAGGTCGGCGAAGACGCCCTCGGCGTGGCGGTCTTCGGGAACGAGGCCGACACCGGCGGCCAGGCCGTCGCGCGGCGAACGGGGAGCGTAGGGGTGACCGGCGAGACGCATCGACCCGCCGGTCACCGGCACGTCGCCGAAGACGGCGCGCAGGAGCGTCGACTTCCCGGCGCCCGCCAGGCCCGCGAGACCGACGATCTCGCCGCGGCCCACGGTCAGGTTCACCTCGTGCACGCCACCGGCACTGAGCCGGGCCGTCACCAGTACCGGTCCGCCGGCGTGCGAGGACCGCGTGCGGTGGGCCGGTTCCGCGAACCGCTCGCCGGCGATCAGCGCCGAGATCTCCGCCGCTCGCAGTCCCGGCCCGCTGTGCTCGCCGACGACCCGCCCGTCGCGCAGCACCGTGAGGGCATCGGCCACGTGCTCGACCTCGCCGAGGCGGTGGCTGACCAGCACGATCGTCTGCCCCCGGTCGGCGCGCCGCCGCAGCGCCGCCATCAGCTCCCGCGACTCCTTCTCCGGCAGCGTGGCGGTCGGTTCGTCCAGCAACAGCACGTGCTCGGTGGCGACCTGGTCGGCCAGGGCCCTGGCGACGGCGACCATCGTCTTCTGGCTGGGCCGTAACGACCCCACGACGTCGCGTGGGCGGACCCGCAGGTCGTAGTCGTCGAGGACCGCGGCGACCTGGCGGTGCAGCGCCGGCCACCGGATCCGGCCACCCGCGGCGAGCGGGAAACCGCTTTCGAGGGCGAAGTTCTCCGCGACTGTCAGGTCGTCGAACAGCCCGAGGTCCTGGTGCACGAAGCGCAACCCGGCCGCCCGCGCCCGGGGCGGAGCCATGCCGGCGAGCTCCAGGGTCCGGCCCTGGACGGTCACGACACCGCTGTCGGCCCGGTGCACCCCGGCCAGGCACTTGATGAGCGTCGACTTGCCGGAGCCGTTGCCGCCCAGCAGTGCGTGGATGGTGCCGCCGCGGACGGTCAGCTCGACCCCGCCGAGCGCGACGGTACCGCCGAAGGTCTTGGTGACCGAGTGGGCGGCGAGAGCGGGTGCCGGCGCTGTCATCCGCGGATCCACACCTTCCGGTACAGCGCCCGGAAGTCGACCGCCGGGACGTAGCCGAACGGCTGACCGGCCGCGGGCAGGTTGCGGTCGGCGTCGACGGCCTGCAGCCCGATGCCCGCGGGCCGCACCTGCTGCCCGGCCAGCACGCGCAGCGCGGTGTCGACGGCGCTCCAGCCGTCCCAGATCTGGTCGAAGGCGACCGTGGCGTCTTCGCCCTGCCCGCCCCGGATCAGGTCGAGGCTGGCCTGCTGGCCGAACGCGCCGACCACGGTCAGCTGATCGGTGCGGCCGGAGGACTGGATGCCCTGGGAGATGCCGGACGGGAACCAGGCGTCCAGCGGAACCGAGACGGCGTTGACGCCGGTGGCCTTGACCAGTGCCGAGGAGAACTTCTGCCCGAGCGCCCCCGAAGAGACGTCAGCGTTGGTCAGCTGCAGCTGCTGCACCACGGAACAGCCCTGGCAGGTGGCCAGCCGGGCCTCCAGCCCCTCTTTGATCCACCGGCCCCACAGGGAGTCGGCGAAGCTGACTTCGAGCACCTTCGCCGAGCCGTTGGTGCGCCCGATGAGGTAGTCGGCCTGCAGGGCGCCGAGCTTGTTCCACCACTGCTGGTTGCTCATGCCGTCGAAGCGCTGCGTGGTGGCGCTGAACAGCTTCTCGCCGCCCTGCGCGTCGCAGTCGTTGGCGCCCACACCGATGGTGGTCACGTGCGCGTCGCGGGCTTCCCGCAGCGGGCCCTCGAAGCTGGAGCAGTCCTGGCCGATGACGAAGATGACGTCCGCGTGCTGGGCCACGCCCTGGCGGATGCAGGAGGACCACCCGTCGGGGTTGAGCTTGCCGTCGCAGATGCTGGTGTCCCAGCCGATCGCGCCGGTGGCCTCCCGCACCGCGTCCGCGGACGTCGAGCAGGTGGGCAGTTCCTGGCCGCAGCTCATGACCCAGGCCTTGACCCCGGACCGGACGGGTACCGGTTCCGTGGGTGGTGCGCCCGTCACCCCGGTGTAGGCGGCGGCGAGGGCGTCCCGGGCCGCACCGGACGCGGGGGCGGCGGAAGTCCCGCCGCCGCTGGAGCCGACGGTGCCGGTACCGCAGGCGGTCAGGCCGATCAGCGTGAGGATTCCGGCCGCGACCGGCCAGGCTCGGCTCCGGAGGAAGGTGCGCATCTGTTCTCCTTCGGTCGGCGGCCGTCGTCGTCGACGGGCCGTGGGGAGGCATCCGGGTTGTCGGTACCGGGCGGGAAGCCGGTGCCCTCGGGGCCGTCGAGCCCGCGGTCGGCGAGCCAGCCGGTGATCACGGCGAGGACCTCGGCGTTGTTGCTCTCGAGCATCATCCCGTGGCCGTTCCCGTGAATGCCGGCGTTCTCGAGGCGCAGCAGGGCGGGGGAGCAGCCAGCCTGCGTGAGGAACTCCACGAGGTGGCCGTCGAAGAGCCGGAAGGGCGAGGCCTGGGCGGTCACCACCGCGATCGGCAGCCGGGCCAGGGACGCCAGCCGCCGGGCGGGTTCCTCCTGCAGCACCTTGGGCACGGGGCCGGCGGGGTCTGTGTGCGTGTGCAGCTGCCCGGGATCGGAGATCGGCGGGTCGTAGGTCAACGGTGCCGCCGCCAGGCCCCAGGGCAACGGGGTGCCGGGCTGTCCCGTGAAGGGGGGCCCGAGCGTCTCGACGGCGACGAAGGCGCGAACGAGCTCCGGCCGTGCGTCGGCGGCCAGCCAGGCACCGGGGCCGCCCGCGGAACTGGCCAGCAGAACGGCGGGTCCGGTCCGCTCCAGCAGTGCGGTCAGCCGGTCGCGCTCCAGGGCGTGCGCCGCCGCGGTGTCGGTCGCCGACGGTCCCTGCGAGGCAGCGAACTGGGCGAAGATCTCGTCGGAACCGTCCGCGGCGCCGGGCCACCGGGTGTTGGCGGGACCGAGGAACAGCTCACGCAGCCTCTCCTCGCCGAAGGTGGGTGCCAGTGGACCGAGCACGGCGGGGTCGGCCGGCGAACGGCCGTGGCCCGGCCGGTCGACGACGAACACCCGGTGACCGGCGGCGGCGAGCAGCGGTGCCCAGCCGGGACGGCCGTCGGGCGTGAGCAGCCAATCGGTGCCCTGGCCGCCGCCCCCGTGGACGAGCACGACCGGGACGCGCTGCCCGGTGCCCTCCGGAGCCAGCTCCTCGACCCACATGGGGCCGCGTTGCACGCCGGCGACCACCTCACCGGTGATCCAGAAGCCACGCCGGGTGCTCACCGGCCGCTCGCGGAACCGAGCAGCGATGGCGTCGCCATGGCCCGCATGGTGAGCTGGTCCTCGCGACGGGCGTCAGGATCGCTGGACAGGTGCCGCAGGTGTGCCAGTGCGGCCTCCTTCGCCGGCCCGGGGGGTGTGTCGAACACCAGCCGCTTGGTCTGCGTAGCGCGGGGGGAGACCAGGTCGAGGAACACCTGGCGGCGCGCGTGGGCGTACGCGTCGAGCACGGTCTCGTCGGCTCGTCCGGTGACGACGGCCGCCAGCGCCTCGCTGAGCACGAAGCTGTCGAGGAACCCCGTCGTGAGGCCGAGTGCGCCGATCGGGTTCGTGAGGTGGGCGGCGTCGCCGGCGAGGAGCACCCGGCCGGCGCGGAAGGTCGTGGCCGCCCGCTGGTGGATGCGGTAGGGCGCGAACTGCACGAGCTCGTAGTCCCCACCGCCCGGCAGTGCCGTGGCGTAGTGCTCGTGGATCCGCTGCTCGAGCCCTTCGTCGGGCAGGTCGCCGGCCTCGCGGAAGGTGAACCGCCACAGGCCCGAGTCGTTGATCAGGGCGATCACCGCGCCGTAGACCTGGTCGATGCGCCAGCTCGCGATTGGCAGTCCGTGCGCGGTGAAGTCGTAGCGGAGGTTCGTCGAGATGAACCGGTCGGGCCAGGTGAACCCCTCGAATCCGAGACCGAGGCTGCGCCGCACGGTGCTGTGTGCCCCGTCGGCGCCGACGAGCCAGCCGGCCCGCACCGTCTCTTCACCCGCAGTGGTGCGCAGGTGCACGGAGACGCCGTCGTCGTCCTGGGCGAGTCCGCTCAGTTCGGTGCCGTACCGGACCTGCACGCCGGGAAAGTCGGCCAGGCGGCGCAGCAGGATCTCGCTGACCTGGTCCTGTCCGATGTGGAGCGCGTACGGGTGTGCGACCACGCCTTCGAGAGTGTCGACGAGCTGCGGGAAGTGCTCGCCGGTTTCGTGGTCGAGGAAGGTCACGCCGGGCCCGCGCACGGCCTCGGCCTTCAGGTCGTCGAGCAGCCCGAGCCGGTCGAACCCTTCCAGGACCGGGAAGAGGTAGACCATCGCCCGCGGCGAGGTCCCGACGGAGGTGTCCCGGTCGATCACGAGCACCTCGGGAACCCCGGCCCGGGCGAGGCCGAAGGCGGTCGCGAGGCCGACAGGGCCGCCACCGGCGACGATGACGGGGGGAGTGGACACGGGAAGCTCCTGTCTGACCCTGGTGCCGGAGTGCGTTCTGCGGCAGGGCCGGACCGGCCTCGGCGCCGCCCGCACAGCGTCGCCCAGCCCGCGGACCTGGTCCAATGCCACTTCTGCACTTCCTGATGCACGCGGTGCATCAGGCCGCTCGCGGCTCAGCGTGCCGGCGAGGGGGCCTCGGCCCCAGGGACCAGGTGCAGTGAGCGGCGCACGACTGAAGCGGCGATCTCGGCGAACGCCACGGCACCGGGGTGGAACGCGGTGGCCGGATGGACGACCGCGGCAGGCAGGAGGTGCCGGGTGCGGAGGGGCACCGCGCGGACCCCGGGATGGCGGGTCCCGCGTGGCGCGGAGGCCGGAGCGAGGGCGATCAGCCGGCGGTAGGCCACCGCGGCGAAGTACTCGGTCTCGTTGCGGGCGTAACCGCCGATGGTCGCAGACGTGCCCCCGCGTTGTTCGACGAACAGCCACGAAGCGCCCCACTCGGCCGGAATGCGCGGCGGGTGCGCCACCCAGGGGTCGGCGAAGAAGTCGCTGACGTCGGCCGCCCCGGTGCTCGCCCGAGGGTCGCCCTCGGGCACCAGGACCACCATGGGTTCGTCGAACAGCGGCACGGTGCGCAGGACCGGCAGGTGCACGGGCGAGCGCAGCAGGGCGACGTCGAACTGGCCGGAGAAGAGCGGATCGATGCCGTGCGCGAAGTCGGCGTCGCGCACCTCCAGCGCCGTGTCCGGGTAGCGGTCGCAGAAGGTCCGCAGCACGGGGTGGGTGAGTTCGGCCAGCCCGTTGCCGTAGATGCCGACGCGCAGGCGCCGGCTGGAGGCGGCCGACAGCGCGTGCGCGGTGTAGGCCAGCTCGTCGGCACCGGAAAGGATCGTCCGCGCCCGTTCCAGCAGCTGGGTGCCGTGGGTCGTCAGCTCCACGTGCCGCTTGTCGCGGACGAACAGCTGAACGCCCAGCTCGCGCTCCAGGGCCGCGATCGACCGGGTGAGCGCGGGCTGGCTCAGGTGCAGCCGCTCCGCGGCCACGCGGAAGTTCAGCGTGTCCGCGACGGCGGCGAAGTGCCGCAGGTTCCGCAATTCCATCTCAGGCGCCTGGTGCCATACTCGTGTCCTTCTCCCGGCTGAGGACGCGCGTCAGCGCGTCAGTGAGCTGCGCTTCGGGGTCGGTGGGAAGGGAGCGGATGCGCCACCCGACGTGCTTGTCCGGCCGCACCAGCACCGCGCCGTCCTCCGCCACTCCGCTCAACCCCGCCCAGTCGAAGTACAGGTCGGTGACGTCGCGCCCGGGCCCGATCACCACGGTTTCCACCGGAACACCCAGCCTGTCACCCACCTTCCGGGCCGCCGCCGTCCACGCCTCGCCCGTGATGCCGGTGAACAGGGTGAAGCGGCCGTAGGGCGCGAGGTCGTGCGTGGAGCGCTTGTGTTCGTTGTCGCCGACCCAGGCGTGCGGCAGCCGCCCTCCCGGGTAGGTCGACGGTTCGTAGTACAGCTCGGGGTCGCGGCGCGGTTCGGGCCGGGGGGTGCCGTCGGCAACGACGGCCGTGGACTCGTAGTACTGGCCCATCTCGACACCGTGGGCGTTGAACTCGTAGTTCTTCAGTTCCATCGCCTCGCGCACCGCGGCGCGTTTGGCGGCGCCGGCTGGGGTGGCCGCCTTGCGTTCCTCGATGCTCGCCCGCATCTGTTCCGCGGTGTCGGCGGTGTCGAGGCCGAGCGCCTCGAACAGCTTGCCGAACTCCCGGGCGGACTTGTTCGCCCGCAACACGATCTGGCGCGCGACAGGAGCCCGCTCGGCGGTGTAGGTGTCGAGCAGAGCCGACCCGGCGTGTCCGTTCAGGACGGCGGCGAGCTTCCAGGCCAGGTTGTAGGAGTCCTGGATCGAAGTGTTGGACCCGAGCCCGTTGCTCGGCGGGTGCTTGTGCACGGCGTCCCCGGCGCAGAAGACACGGCCCCGGTGCAGGCTGGTGGCGTACTGCTCGTTGTTGCCCCACAAGGAGATCCCGGTGATCTCGACGTCGAGCAGGGGGTCACCGACGAGGTTGCGCACGATCCGCAGGGCGTCGTCCTCGGACACCTCGGGCACGCCCTGGGTGATGTCGAAGCCCCACACGATCAGCCACTCGTGCCAGGGCCGGACCATGCGCACCAGGCCCGCGCCGATGCCTCCGACGTCCGCCCCCGGCTGGATCACCCAGTACAGCACTGACGGCCGGTGTCCGCACAGCGGCGCCAGGTCGGCCTTGAAGGTGATGTTCATCGAGCCGGCGATGTCCATCTGCCCCTCGTGGGGAAGGCCGAGGTCCGCGGCGACCTTCGACCGCGCACCGTCCGCGCCGATGAGGTACTTCGCGCGGATCCCGTACTCGGTGCCGGTGAGCCGGTTGAGCACGCGCACGTCCACGCCGTCGTCGTCCTGGGTGTGTCCGAGGTACTCAGTGCTGAACTGCGTCTGTGTGCCGCGCATGGTTGCGTTGCGGACCAGGATCGGCTCGAGGTAGGTCTGCGGGATGTCGCAGTTGAGCGACGGCGAGGCCAGCCGGTAGTCGGCGTGCCGGGCGGGGTGGGTGCCCCAGGTCAGGATCCGGCCGATCTCCTCGCCGGCGACCGAGGTGCAGAACACCGTGTCGCCCATGAGGTGGTGCGGGGTGGCGTCGGCGAGGACCTGCTGTTCGACGCCGACGTCGCGGAAGATCTCCATGGTGCGCTGGTTGGTGATGTGTGCTCGCGGCGTGTTCGCCGTCCAGCGATACTTCGTGATCATGATGTTGGGGATGCCCAGTGTGGACAGGAAGAGCGCCGCCGAGGCGCCCGCGGGGCCGGATCCGACGACCAGCACGTCCGTCTCGACCGTCGCGGTCGTCGGGGTGGTGGTCTCGGCGAGCCCGTCGTGGAAGTTCACCATGCCTGCTGCTCCTCCTCGGCTGCCCCGGCCACGTCGCCGGTGCACTGCGGAACACCGTGGCAGCCGCGGGCGCCGCGTGGCGTGGGCCGGCCCGGGACGGCGGAAACAGGCAAAAGCCTGCCGTTGAGCAGCTCGCGGCGGTCCTGCAGGGGCGTGACTCCGAACCGCGCCCGGTAGGTGCGCGAAAAGTGCGCCTGCGAGGCGAAGCCGTACCGGCCGGCGAGCTCGGCCAGCGTCGTGCCGGCGCTGGCCGGGTCGGCGAGGACCCGGCGGACCGCGTCGAGTCGTGCGGCCAGTACCGCCTGTGGCACGCTTTGCCCCGACTCGGCGAACAACCGCGACAGCTGGCGTTCCGAGTACCCGATCGCGGCGGCGATCCGGCCCGCGGACAGGTCCGGTTCGCCCAGGTGCGCCGCGATGTAAAGATGAGCGGCCGCGATGTGACTGCGGTCCGGGACTTCCTCACCGAGCACCGCGGCGAGCAGTTCCAGCGTGGTCGACTCCAGAGTCTCCCAGTCTGCCGGCGCCCCTTGGAGCGCCTTGGCCACCGAGGAGGCCAGCGCGAGGGCGTGTGCGGCACCGCGGAAGTCGAAGACCTGTGGTTCGGCCAGCCCGGATCGCCCCGTCGTCTCGCGCAAGGCCGCTCGGGGAACCTTCAGCACCAGTTCGGTGAGCCCCCGTGCGAAGACCCGCCGGAACGGCTGGTCGGCGTCGCAGACGAGGCCCCGTCCCGGGAAGAGCGGCAGGCAGCCGTCGCGGTGGAAGAACTCGCTGTTCCCGCTCAGCGGGAAGTAGACGACCACCCCTTCGCCGGGCTCGGCGGCGATCCGCCGGGTGTCCCGCTCCACGACATGCGGGGAGCCGCTGACCCTGGCCAGCTGCACCCGCGGCAGCCAGAGATTGACCTCCGTTCCGGCGAAGGGCCGGTCGTCCGTCGGCCGGGCGCTGAGACCCACGAGGGAGCGTGAGTTGTGGCCTTCCCAGCCGGCGAGCCGGAGCGCCCGCGGAAGGTTTTCGGTCGAGAAACGGGTCAGACCGTGCACCGACATGGTCACACGGTAACCGCGCCGGACAGGGATCTCCTCGGAAGCGGCGGTGCGGGCGGTGTGGGTCTCGGCAAGCAGGGGCGGCTCGGCGGTTGTGGGGCAACAGTTCCGGCAGCATGTCGTCGTTGTGCTGCCGGAGCAGCGGTGCTCCGTTGAGGATTCCCGAGCAGACGTGCCGAGTCGAGTGCGGCGCTGACGTCCGCGAGTTCTCGGTCATCCGAGGAATTTCGAAGGGAGAGGATGGCCTGTCCGTCGCTTCGGCCGTCGTGGACCTCGCGGACTGTCACATCCGGACCGCGTACTTCTGCGGAGCCGGCGCATGGCGCGCACCCTCGCGCGCCGGGGACGTCGTCGAGGTCGAAGTCGAGCGCCTGGGAGTCCTGCGCAACGCGATCGTCGGGAACGACGCCCGGAAGCAGGCGTGAGCTCGGCCTTTCGGACAGTCCGGCCGCCGGTCAGGCGGGTTCGCTGGCTTTCTCCCGCCTGGACTGGTGGATCACGTCCACTTCCTTCTGGGTGCGCAGTTCCTGCGAGAGCCCGTCGGCGAGCTGGGAAAGCTCCGCGGCCGTGGCGAGCAGGCTCGGAGCCAGTTCGTCCATGCGGGCCGCGGTGAGGTGAACACTCGGGCCCGCGATGCTGACGACCCCGGCGGGCGGGGCGCCGCCCTCGGTGAT
This sequence comes from Amycolatopsis bartoniae, assembly GCF_014191255.1. Classification (GTDB taxonomy): domain Bacteria; phylum Actinomycetota; class Actinomycetes; order Mycobacteriales; family Pseudonocardiaceae; genus Amycolatopsis_E; species Amycolatopsis_E bartoniae. Next base: position 311,863 of record NZ_JACHWH010000006.1, on the reverse strand, counting down.
CAGCGGTGCGGCCATGGCCGAGATTCCGGCTTCGACGCTGTCGTGCACCTGGGCCCATCCCTTCGCGCGCGCCTCGATGATCCGTTCCTGCACCTCCGCGATGTCGAAGCGACCGTGTTCGAAGTACCGATTCGCTGGGTGCGCCCCGCCGCAAAAGGCGAAGTAGGGGCAGGTGGTCTGGCACGCCTTGACCCCTGCCAAGAACTCGAGCACCCAACACGTGTCCCATGCGGCGTGGATCAGCTCGTCCAGCTGGGCGTCCAGGACGTTTCCGCAGGACAGTGGCCCGTGCCGGGGAGAGTCGAACCCGGCGAGTTCCGGTGAGATCAGCGTGACCGCGCCGTCGTAGGCGACTGTCGGTAGCGGATCGAGCCTCGTCATCGGTGGGTTGCCGGGCCAGCGCAGCACGGAACCCACGAACCCGAGCGCACTTTCCAGTTCACGCACCCGCACCACTGGGTTGGCCTGCCAGGCTCGGGTGAGGGAGGCCCAGAAGGCCATCACCGTCTGGAGGTCGTGGGCGTTCGAGGTGAGGTTGACGCCCTCGGTCTCCTCGATGTTCACCCCGAGCGACGCGGCGCCGATCTCGACCGCGAAGTCGTACAGCCGCCGGGCCCGCTCCACGGTCGGGTCGGATACCACGGCGATGATCGACAAAGGGTGGCCCCGTTCGCGCAGCCGGTCGATGCCCCGCAGGATGCGTTCGTAAGGCGCGTGCCCCTGACGGTCCACTCGGCTCGGGGTGTCGCCGGCGTATCCGTCCACGCTGACGCCGACGTGTACGTCGTACGCCTCGAACAGGTCGCACCATTCGTCGGTGATGAGAGTGGCGTTCGTCTGGACGCCGTGAGCCACGTCGAGGCCTGTGAAGCAGTCCATCAGGAGCGCGAGCCGCTTCGGCCCCAGCGTCAGCGGCTCGCCGCCGTGCCAGCAGACCTCGACTGTCCCGGCCTCCGTCCACGGCCGGATTGACTCGGCGACGGCTCGTGCGACCGTCGAGGACATGGTCAGGTGTTCGCGCCGGAGCGGCAGGTAGCAGTACCGGCAGTCGAGGTTGCAGGAAGTGGTCGGCTGGAGGACGACCGAGCGTGGAGCGGCGAACATACCGGGGGCCTTTCACACGGTGCGAGAGCTGAACGACTACACCGCGATCGTCGGTCAGTGTTGCGTGCAGCTCCAGAGCGCAAACCTTGTAAGAACCAGGTAGAGACTTGGACTCCTGGCTCCTGAGCTGGGCCGACCCTGGGACATTGCCCGGCAGCGGTACGGCGTCTGGCGTGACGCCGTCTTCCTCGACGCCGCTCAACGGTGGACTGACAGCACTCGGGCGTCGACCACCACCTACGCGTGATTGGGCTAGAAGCTGCTCTTGGTGGTTCACCTGCCGTCGATCGTGAGTCCTGTTCTGCTGACGGGCGTTGCTGAGGACTCTGGCGGACCAGAGGCATCCTTCTTGTCTGGGCCCTTGGAAGATCTCGGCACCAGTGCCCAGGACGCAGGGAGTTCGTGGAGGTCCGGGGGAGTCGCCAGTGATCCTGGCAATCGCGGCCTCGCGCCGGATCGTGAGCGCTTCACCCTCGCTCACGAACTCGGATATCTGTTGATGCACGAGCTTCCGCACGAGGACCAGGAACGGCAGGCCAATCAGTTCGCGGGGGAGTTTCTCGCACCAGCGCAAGAGATCCCGCCGACGCTGCAAGGTCCGACCGTTCGCCAGTTCGCCAGGCTGGCCGAGCTGAAGAAGATGTGGAAGGCGTCCATGGCGTTCCCCATCCAGCGGTCGCCGATCTCGGATGCGTCAGCCCAGCCAGTTCAAGTCATTTCGTATCTGTCTCAATCAGTACGGATGGACACTGCGCGAGCCGGGAGATTTACCCACGGAGACTCCTCGCGCCGTGACTGGCTTGTCTCTGCTCGGCTGGCGCCGGCTACATCGCCGAGGATAATCGGGCCGGCCTGCACAACGTGCTCGCCCGGACCCGCGATCTCGGGCCAGCGGCGGTGGTGCCGTTCACGCTGCACCTGAGCTGGCTGCGGCCGGAGCGCCTGCCCGTGCTGGTGGAAGAGGTGACGACGGCGGATATACCGATCGCTGTCGTGTTGGAGCGCGATCACGATCCGCTGGGTCTGAAGTACGCCGTTTACGGGCTGGTCGTGCTCCTGCAGGTGCTGGTACCGCGGCTGGGCGTCATCCGACCCCAGCTCGCCCTGGACGCGCCGATGGCCGCCGCCCTTGGGCACAGCGGGGCGAGCCTGTGGCCGCTGGTCAATCTGCTGGCCGTCGAGCTGTGGATCCGCTCCTGGCAGACCGCCTGACCTGGGCGGGAACCGGACCGGTACCGTCGTGACGGTCAGCAACACCAGCACCACGTGAAGGACTACCGGTCATGGCGCAGGCGGCCGAACCGCCCTCAGGCACCCGCGACTTCCTCGCCGACGAGGTCCGCCGCCGCACGGCCGCGTTCGCCACCGTCAGCGACGTGTTCGAGCGCTATGGGTTCGACCCGCTCGAGACCCCGGCGTTCGAACGGCTCGAGGTCTTCGCTGGCAAGCTCGGTGAGGAAGCCTCCGCCCTGATCTTCAAGATCCTCAAACGCGGCGTCCACGAAGCTACCGGCGAGGCTGATCTCGCCCTGCGCTACGACCACACCGTCCCCCTCGCCCGGGTGATCGGCACCTACGGCTCGCAGCTGCCCTCCCCGTACAAGCGCTACGCCATCGGCCCGGTCTGGCGCGCCGACCGCCCCGCCCAGGGCCGCTTCCGCGAGTTCGTCCAGTGCGACATCGACACCGTCGGTTCCTCCTCCCCTCTTGCCGACGCCGACACCGTGTGGGCGATCAACGACGCCCTCACCGCGCTCGGCGTCCCCGAGTTCCAATTCCTGATCAACAGCCGCCGGGCCCTCTACGGACTGCTGGACGCTTACCAGGTCCCCGAGGAACTCGGCCTGCGCGTGCTGGGCAGCCTCGACAAGCTCGACAAGACCCCGCCGCAGCAGGTCATCGAGGAACTCGCCGAACGCGGCCTCGACTCGGACACCGCGAAGACTCTGGTGGAGGACATCGTCGGTGATGAGGCCGGAATGCGGGCCCGGCTCGCTACTACCGACCGCGGCCGCATCGGCCTGGCCGAGGTCGACCGGCTGCTCGAGCTCACCGCGGGCCTGCCCGCGGGGCGGGTGGCGTTCACTCCGCGCATGGTGCGCGGCCTGGACTACTACACCGGCCCGATCTTCGAAGTCACCGCCCCCGGCTACCCCGGTTCCATCGCCTCCGGCGGCCGCTACGACGGCCTCGTCGCCAAACTCGGCGGCCCCGACCTGCCCGCCTGCGGCGGCTCCATCGGCATCGAACGTATCCTCGCCGTTCAGACCGCCCACGACGCCGAGGTTCGCGGGCTCGAGGTGGCCCTGACCGTCCTCGGCGCCGAAGACGACGTCCTGCGCCTCGCCGGGGAGCTGCGCGGCCGCGGGCTGCGGACGGCGGTGTACCTCGGCACCTCGGGCAAACTTGGTCGGCAGCTGAAATGGGCTAACGATCAGCACGCCCGCACCGTCCTCATCTACGGCCCCGAAGAACAGGCCAACGGCCAAGTCACCATCCGCGACATGGCCTCCGGCGAGCAGACCCAGGTGGCACGCCACCAGGTCGCCGAGCACCTGCAGCGGGTGCTTGCGGGAGTCTGACTGGTGCTCCGGCGAAGCGGTAGTTTCCTTTCGCCCTGGTGACCGGCGGCCAGGTGATCAGTAGAGCGTCCTGGCCAGCGGTAGATGGCTGAGTGCAGTTCCTATCTCAGGGCGTGCACACGCGCCCTGAGATAGGAACCTGCAGCCGGTCATCGTGCCAACTCGGGCCGCCACCATCCTCTGCGAGACACGAGCTGCGCTTTCAAGCGCACGGGTGCGCTTCCCCGGTGAGGGCGGCGAGGGCGGCCGCGACTTCGGTGAGGCTGGCGCGGACGTAGGTGGTGGTGGTTCCGGCGTCTCCGGTTGTTTCTGCGTGTCCGGCGTAGGCGCGGGCGATGGCGTAGCCGAAGTTGCGTTCGACCCAGGTGAGGGTGGTGTGGCGGAGCCAGTGGGTGGAGATGCCTTGGGCGCTGACCCAGGACAGGTGCCTTCCGATGCGGTGCCAGAGGTGGTCGTAGCGGCGGGCGGTGATGGGGCGGCCGTCGCTGTAGCGGAGGAGTTGCCCGTCGGGTGGGGCATGGCGTTCGCGGGCGTGGTGTTGCAGGTGGGTCATGAGGGTGGGGGAGACGGGTTGCCAGCGGGTGGTTTCGCCTTTTTAGCGGAGGAAGATCAGGCATTGGGCGGGGTCGAGGTCGTGGGGGCGGAGGGCGAGGGCGCCGCCGCGGCGGCAGGCGGTTTCGGTGTGCAGGCGCAGGATGAGGCAGTCGAGGACCGGGTCGTTGCCGGTGGTGGCGGCAACACGGTTGATCTCGGCCAGACGGTTGTCGGCGACTGCGCGCCGGGTGGAGGGTAGGCGGCGGGGTTTGGGAACTTTGGCGGCGGGGTTGGCGGCGGGTGCGATGAGGTGGTCGTCTTCGGCGTGGCGGTAGAGGCAGCGCAGGGCGGCGATGAGGTGTTCGCCTGCGCTGCGTCCGCCGCGGCCGTTGCGGCGCGGTACGACGTTGGCCTTGGTGTGCTCGACAAGCTGCTTGATCTCGGTAGGAGTGGGTTCGTCGAGGCGCCGGGGACCCCAGGCGTGCTCGATGCGGTTCCAGTAGCTGCCGTACACGCGCCGGGCACCCTCGGAGACCGCTGCGGCCACGACGGGGATGTACTCGGCAAAGGTCGGCACTGGCGGGCGCGGAGACACGCTGGCGAGGAGGTCTTCGGGGGAGAGGCCCAGCCGGGTCAGCAGAACTTTCGCGGCGTCGAGGGCGGCGTGGTCTCGGGGCACCTGCTGTTCGTTCACGGGATCACCGCCAGCAGGTCGCGGTGGTGCGGTGTCAGTAGTTCGTCGAGCGCTGCGGGTGGGTGGACGATGAGCAGGTCGTGAGATGGGTAGGCCGCGAGCAGGAGCCGATCCCCGGGCGAAAGCTGGCTGGAGTGGCGGATCGCGGCGGGCAGGCGCAGATACCCCGGCGGCGTCACGCTCACCGGACCATGCGGGGTGGGCCGCACGACGAGCAGGCCGTGGGCTTCGCGGATCCCCAGGAGGGTGCCGGGGCACCAGCCGAGCGCGGCGACGACGGCACGATCAGCGATCCGGCCCCGGCAGTCCACAGCGGACAGCCCGTACACGACATCGCAGGTGCGCGGTGTCGCCAAAGTCGGTAACGGCAGAACCCGGCGGCCCATGGCGCGAATCGGGATCTTCGCCCGCGCAGCAGCGGACGGGACGGCCAGGGGAGTGATGACGGGGCCGGTCACGATGACCGCCGCCGGAAAGCACGAAGCCGTGGCTTGGAGGCCACGGCGTGGTGTTGAAGTGCCTTCTGGCACTGATACGTCAGATGTGGCACGGTTGCCACGAAACTGTGTCCGAGGGGGGACTTGAACCCCCACGCCCGTTAAGGGCACTAGCACCTCAAGCTAGCGCGTCTGCCATTCCGCCACTCGGACTTGCTGGAAAAGAGATTAGCCCATGCCTCCGGCCTCCTGAACCGGGGGGTGGTTTCTGGCTGTACGGGCGGTTGCGATATAGGGGCCGCGCCGTCACGGTGAGTGGCGAACGGGGGAGTGCGCCACACTGAGTTGTGGAATCCAACGTAGCAGCGTATACCGGGGAGTAGCTTCTCAACTCGGGCAAGGAGGACTCCCATGCGGGACGCAGTCATCGTCGACGCGGTGCGGACGCCGGTCGGCAAGGGGAAGGCCGGCGGGGCGCTCGCCGGGGTGCATCCGGTCGACCTGCACGCCCACGCGATCAGGGCGCTGGTCGAACGGACGGGCATCGACGGCTCGCGCATCGACGACGTGATCAGTGGCGCTGTCGGGCAGATCGGGGAGCAGAGCGGAAACACGGCACGCTGGGCCGCCCTCGCCGCGGGGTTGCCCGAGTCCGTGCCCGCCGTCACCGTCGACCGGCAGTGCGGGTCGTCGCAGCAGGCGATTCACTTCGCCGCCCAGGGGGTGCTGGCAGGTGCTTACGACGTGGTGATCGCGTCCGGGATCGAGTCGATGAGTCACGTGCCCATCGGCAGCCAAGCCGCCGGGCGGGACTTTCTCGGACCTGAGATCAGCGCGCGGTATCCCGAGGGGCTGGTGCCGCAGGGGATCAGCGCCGAGCTCATCGCCGACCGCTGGCACCTCTCCCGCACACAGCTCGACGAGTTCGCCGCGGAAAGCCATCGCCGGGCCGCGAGCGCCTGGGCCGAGGGGCGCTTCGCCCGGGACGTCGTGCCGCTCAAGGCCCCCGGCAAGGACGGGGAGCTGGTGCAGGTCAACCGGGACGAGTCGATCCGGCCGGGCACGACCACCGACGTCCTCGCCGGCCTCAAACCCGCCTTCGAGGCCGACATCTGGCACGAGCGCTTCCCGCAGCTGGACTTCAAGGTCACCGCGGGCAACTCGTCCCCCATCAACGACGGAGCCTCCGCCGTGCTGATCACCAGCGGCGACACCGCGCGGCAGCTCGGCCTCACACCGCGCGCCCGGCTGCACAGCTTCGCCGTCGTCGGCGACGACCCGCTGTTCATGCTCACCGGCATCATCCCCGCGACCGCGAAGGTGCTCGACCGCGCCGGGCTGTCGCTCGCCGACATCGACGCCTTCGAGGTCAACGAGGCGTTCGCCAGCGTCGTCCTCGCCTGGCTCGCCGAGACCGGCGCGGACCCCGCCAAGGTGAACGTCAACGGCGGCGCCACCGCCATCGGGCACCCCCTGGGCGCCAGCGGCGGCCGCCTGATGACGACGCTGCTCTCGGTGCTCGAACAGCGCGAAGGCCGCTACGGCCTGCAGGTGATGTGCGAGGCCGGGGGGCTGGCCAACGCGACCATCGTCGAACGGCTCTGACGCACACCGGGGTGGACGCGCTACGCCAGGGCGTTCACCCCGGTCAGGTCACGTCCGATGATCAGCTTCTGCACCTGGCTGGTGCCTTCGTACAACGTCAGCACCCGGGCGTCGCGCACGTACTTGCCCACCGGGTACTCGTCGATGAACCCGTACCCGCCGAAGACCTGCAGGCAGTTGTTCGTGACGCGCACCGCCGTCTCGCTCGCGGAGTACTTCGCCGCGGAGGCGTCCACCGCGTAGTCCTTCGGCGCGATGCCGGCGTCGGCCATCCGCGCCACGTGGTGGGTCAGCAGCCGCGCGCTCTGCACGTCCACGGCCGCGTCCGCCAGCAGCTCCTGCACCAGCTGGAACGACGCGATCGGTTTGCCGAACTGCTCCCGCTCGGTCGCGTACCGCGTCGCGGCGTCGAGCGCCGCCTGGGCCACGCCGACCGAACCCGCCGCGACCGAGATCCGGCCCCGAGATAACGCGCCCAGCGCGATGCCGAGGCCGCGGCCGACCTCCCCGAGCCGTGCGGAGTCCGGTATGCGGACGTTGTCGAACGTCAGCTCCGCCGTCGCCTGGCCGCGCAGGCCCAGCTTGCCCTTGATCTCCTTCGCCGTGAACCCGGGGGAGTCGGTGGGCACGAGGAACGCCGTGACGCCCTTCTCGCTGGTGCGGGCGAAGGTCAGCGCCACCTTGGCCCACGTGCCGTTGGTGATGAACATCTTGCCGCCGTTGAGGATCCAGTCGGACCCGTCCTGCTTGGCCGAGGTCGACAGCGATCCGGCGTCCGAACCCGTGCCCGGCTCGGTGAGCGCGAAACAGCCGAGCGCCTCGCCGCTGACGAGCCGCGGCAGCCACTCCTGCTTCTGCTCCTCGGTGCCGTACGCCGCGATCGTCTTGGTGACCAGGCCCAGCGACACCGAGACGATGCCGCGCACCGCGGAGTCGCCGCGGCCGAGCTCCTCGGTGACGAGGATGTAGGACAGCATGTCCGCCTCGACGCCACCGTAGGTCTCCGGCACCATCAGCCCGAGGAAGCCCAGCTCACCGAGCCGCCGCACGATCCCGGTGTCGACCGACTCGGCGCGGTCCCAGTCGCGCGCGTTCGGCACGATCTCGGCGTCGACGAACTCCGCGGCCATCGCGCGGAAGTCGCGCTGGGTCTCGGTAAGCCCGAAATCCCTTGCCAGCATGGAAAACTCTCCTTACAGGGTGGCGGCGGGGGTGGTCAGCGGCAGGCCGAGCTGCGCGCGTTCGGTGAGCCAGCGGGTGGGCCGGTAGCGCGGGTCGCCGGTGGTCTCGTGCAGCGCGCGCTGCAGGGCGAGCAGCCGGTCGGCGCCCACCTGGTCGCCCCACGCCAGCGGGCCGGACGGGTAGCCCAGGCCCGTGGTGACACCGAGGTCGAGGTCGGCCGGCGCGGCGATGCCGCGCTCGGCGATCGAGCACGCGACGGACACAATGGACGCGAGCAGCCGCTGGGCGGCCGACCCCGGGGTGTCCCGGATGACCGAGACCCTCTTGTCTCCCAGGGAAAGCACCGCCGCGGCGTCCTGCGCGGCCGGAAGGTCCGACGCCGGGGTGACCGCGAGGACGCGCCGCCCGGATGCCAGCGACAGGGGATCGACGCCGAACGTGCGCGCAGCGGGCAGGCCCTGTTCGGCGATCGCGGCGGCGACCGTCGTGCCCCATGTCGGCACGAGCACGACCGCCTCGTCCGTCAGGGTGGTGACGACGCGTGCGCCGGACTCGGCCAGGGTGTCCTGGATCGCGCGCTCGGCGACGTACACCGGGCGCGCGGAGTCACCGGTGACCGGCGGCTCGGCGGGCGGCTCGCCGCCGTGGTCGTACCAGCCGCGGCCGGTCTTGCGGCCGTGCAGCCCGGCGGCGACGCGGTTCGGCGTCAGGTACGAGGCCCGCAGACGTTCGGAGTAGCGGAAGCCTTCCCACACCGACTCGATCACCGCGGCGGTGACGTCGAGCCCGGTGAGGTCCATCAGCTCGAACGGCCCCATGCGCAGGCCGAGCACGTCGCGGGCGATGCGGTCGAGTACGGCGGGTTCGGCGACGTTCTCCTCCAGCAGCGCCAGCGCCTCGGTGACCAGGCCCCGGCCCGCGTGGTTGATCAGGAAGCCCGGCGTGTCGGCCACCACGACGGCGCGGTGCCCGGTCTCGCGGACCAGCCCGGTGAGGGTCTCGACGATCTCCGGCCGCGTCTTCGCGCCGGGGATCACCTCGACGATCTTCATCAGCGGCACCGGGTTGAAGAAGTGCAGCCCGGCCAGCCGTGACGGGTCGGCCAGTGTCGCGGCGATCCGGGTGATCGGCAGGGACGAGGTGTTGCTGGCGAACACCGTGCCCGCGGGCAGGACCCGTTCCAGCTCGCCGAACAGCGCCGTCTTCGTGTCGAGGTCCTCGCGGATGGCCTCGATCACCAGCTCGACGTCGTCGCCGGGCTTGCCGGGGGAGTCCACCGGCACCAGCCGTGCCACCGCGGCCTCCGCCTCCCCGGCGGCCATCCGGCCTTTCTGCACGGCACGGTCCAGCATCGACCGCACGAACTCGTGCGCCTCGCCGACGGATTCGGGCCGCGCGTCCGCCAGTTCCACGATGTGCCCGGCCACGACGGCCCACTGCGCGATCCCGCGGCCCATCACGCCCGTGCCGACGATCCGAATTCGCATGACTTCCCTTCCTCAGCGCAGGTAAACCCGGTCCGGGTCGACATCCTCACGCAGCAGCCGCAGCTCGGCCTCGCCGGGCGGTTCGATTTCGATCACCTCGGCGGCGACCTCCAGGTCCCAGCCCGTGGCCTCGCGCACCTGGTCCACCGACACGCCGGGGTGCACGGCGACCAGGCGCAGTGGTTCACCGGCGCCGCCGCGGGCGAGGATGCCCAGCTCGGTCACCACCCGGGTGACGCCCGCGCCGAGCGGCCGGATCCCTTCGGCCAGCGCCCGGTCCGGCCCCGGCGAGGTGCAGAAGTCCAGCTCGTCCACAAAGGACCGCCGGTCGTGGCGGCGCATCACGACGAACACCTCGCGTGCGTTGGCCATGACCTCCATGGCACCACCGGAGCCGGGCAGGCGCACCTTCGGCGCGTGCCAGTCGCCGATCACCGACGAGTTCAGGTTGCCCCACCGGTCGATCTGCGCGGCGCCGAGGAAGCCGACGTCGATGTGCCCGCCCTGCAGCACATAGCCGAACAGCGCGGGCATGGACAGCACCGCCTCCGCGCCGGTGATCAGCACCGCGTCCGCGATCGTCTCGGGCAGGTGTGACGGGTGGGCGCCGCAGACCCCGGACTCGTAGACGATCTCCAGCTCCGGGGCGACGGTCAGGTGCGCCAGCGAGGCGGCCAGCGTCGGCAGGCCGATGCCGGCGAACACCGTGTGGCGCCCGGCCAGCTCGCGCGACGCGACGACCGACAGCAGCTCCGAGGACGTGGTCACAACCGCCTCCCGTAGTTCACCGGCAGGCTCATCGCCTCGCCGACGGCCAGCCCGGCCCAGAACCGCTCGCCGAGCTTCGCGACGTACTCCGCGTGGTCCGCGGTGCCGAAGATCCACTCCGCCATCCACTCGCGCAGCCGCCCGGGGTCCTTGCTGATTCCCGACCAGGCCCGGTAGAAGGCGCCGTCGCGGTCGTAGTAGCCCTGCGCGAACGACGGGTGCGCACCGCGAGGGCACTCGACCACGGCGTCGACGGCGTGCGCCGGGATCACCGTGCGGTTCGGGTCGGAGCGCACCACCTCGTCGTCGACGACCTCCTCGACCACCACGACCGCCTTCTCCGCGGCGAACACCGCTTCGGCCTGGATGCCGGTGAGGCCCCAGATCTGCGTGTTCCCCGCGCGATCGGCACGCTGCGCGTGCACGATCGTCACGTCCGGGTTGACCGGCGGCACGACGTAGATCTGCTCCTCGGAGTACGGGGAGGCGACCTTGCGGATGGCCGGGTTCACCGACGGCAGGTCGCTGCCCGCGTACGAGCGCAGCGGGTAGAAGGGCAGCCGCTGGGCGCCCGCGAGGTAGCGGCAGATCATCCCGTGGTGGCTGTACTCCTCGAACGCCAGCGGCTCGGGGTCGGCGTGCTCGACGCGCCGCCGCAGCTCGCCGAGCGAGCCTGCCGAGGAGTTGCCGACGAACGACGACACGAGCCTGGTGACGCAGCCGCCCGCGAGCAGCTGGTCCACCACGATGTCGGCGGTCATCCGGACCACGGTGAGGTTCCGCCGGCCCTGCCGGATGATCTCGTGCCCCGCCGCTGTCGGGATCAGGTGCGTGAACCCCTCCAGCGCGACGGTGTCGCCGTCGCGCACGAACGAGGCGACGGCCTCGCGCATGCTCATCGTCTTGTCGGGGCGCATCGCCGCCGGCCTCCTCGCCGAGCCGATCAGGTGGACAAGCACCACCGTGGCACCAGGATTGATTACTGTCCAATATCGAATCCAGGTCAGACCAAGACGGGGGACGAATCAATCATGGAGCTGCGCTACCTCGTGTCGTTCCTCGCCGTGGCGGAGGAGCTGCACTTCGGACGGGCCGCGAGACGCCTGCACATGGCGCAGCCGCCGCTCAGCCAGCAGATCCGCCAGCTGGAGAAGGAGCTGGGCGTGCAGCTGTTCGAGCGCAACACCCGCTCGGTGCGGCTGACGAGCGCGGGGGAGGCGTTCGTCAGGCCCGTGCAGCAGACGCTGCAGAACCTCGAGTGGGCCACGCGCACGGTCAAGGCCGCCGGGCGGGGGGAGTACGGGCGGGTGACGATCGGGTTCGCCGGGGCGTCGAGCCACGAGAGCCTGCCGCTGCTGACCCGCGCGGTGCGCGCCGCGCATCCCGGGCTGGAGCTGGTGCTGCAGGGCCAGACGTACGCCAACGCCGCTCTTGCCAGGGTCGCCGACGGCTCGCTCGACCTGGGGTTCGTCCGGCTGCCGATCACCCGGCTGAACGTCGAGGCGCGGGTGATCGGCGAGGAGGAGCTGGTCGTCGCGGTGCCTTCGGACGATCCGGCCGCCAAGGCGAAGTTCGTCGACCTGGAGGACCTCGCGGAGGAGCCGTTCGTGAGCTTTCCGGCCAACGCGGGCTCCAGCGTGCGGGAGGCGACCGTGCGGGCCTGCGAGGAGGTCGGGTTCACCCCGAGGATCGTCCAGGAGGCGCCGGACTCCTACACGATCCTCGCGCTGGTCGCCGCCGGGGTGGGGGTGACGCTGACCCTGACCTCGTGCCAGCACATCCAGCAGACGGGGCTGGTCTACCGGCCGCTCGCGGGCCCGGGCGTCCGGCTCCAGGCCGCGCTGGCGTGGCGCCGGGACAACCCGTCGGCCGCGCTGCGCACGGTCCTGGAGATCGCGGAGGAGGCGTTGCCCACGCCGGTCAGGAAGGATGTATAACGCCCTATACGGCTCGTCGCTAGGCGGCACAGGAGGTCCTCCCGGAGTTCGACTAAAAGCCGCAGAAACGCTCGGGGATCACCGCACCCCGGCCGGGGGAACCGCCTGTTTACGATCAACGTCGATCCAGCGTCAGGACGCGCGCGTGCCCCGGGAGAGCCATGGCAGCCGAGACCTTCGGCCCGTACCGCATCGAAGAGCTGCTCGGCCGTGGCGGGATGGGGGAGGTGCACCGCGCCTACGACACCGTGCACGAGCGCGTTGTCGCGCTGAAGCGCCTCAGCGAGCCGTACGGCGACGACGCGGCGTACCGGGCGCGGTTCCGCCGGGAGTCGCAGATCGTCGCGCGCCTGAGCGAGCCACACGTGATCCCCATCCACGCGTTCGGGGAGATCGACGGGCGGCTGTACCTGGACATGCGCGTGGTCGAGGGGGTGGACCTCAAGGACCTGATGGCCGGCGGCCCGCTCCCGCCGCGCCGGGCGGTCGGCCTGCTCGCCCAGGTGGCGAGCGCGCTCGACGCCGCGCACGCGGACGGGCTGGTGCACCGCGACGTGAAGCCGTCGAACATCCTCGTCGCGCCGGGGGACTTCGTGTACCTCGTGGACTTCGGCATCGCGCGGAGCATGGGGCCGGAGGCCACGTCGATCACGCTGTCCGGGGACGTGATCGGCACGCTCGACTACATGGCGCCCGAGCGGTTCGGGGACCGGCCGGTGGACGGGCGGGTGGACGTGTACGCGCTGGCCTGCGTGCTGTTCGCCTGCCTGACCGGCAGCAGGCCGTTCGCGCAGACCGAGCCCGCGGCGCAGGTGCGCGCGCACCTGCAGGACCAGCCGCCCGCGGCGTCCGTGGTGAACCCGGCGCTGCCGCGGGCGGTCGACGCGGTGCTGTGGCGGGGGATGGCCAAGAACCCGGACGAGCGCTTTCCGACGGCGGGCGCGCTCATGGCGGCCGCGGAAGCCGCGCTGGCGGCGCCCGCGCCTCCGGTGCCCGTCGTGGCTCCGGTGACCCCGCCGACGGCCTGGCTGCCACCACCGCAGACCGGCTGGGCGCCCCCGCCGCCTGCTCCGGCCCGGACGAACCGGACCCCGTGGCTCGTCGCGGGCGCGGCGGTCGTGGTGATCGCGGCCGTGGCGACCGTGCTGCTGATCCTCCGCTCCGGCAGCGGGGACGACCACAACGCCGCGCTCACTACCGGCCCGGCGTCGTCCAGCGCATCACCGACGCCGACGCCGTCGTCGAGCGCCGCGAAGACCAGCACGCAGGCGACGCCGGGCGACCAGGAAACCCAGCTGCTGCAACACCTTCCCGACGTGTACCGGGGCAATGCCAGCTGCCGCGCGGACGACGGCTACCGGCAGCCCGGCACGCAGGCGGCGGTCCTGTGCACGCAGCCGAACAGCCAGAGCCCGTACTTCGACGCGCCGTCGGAGGCATACTTCTACTCCTTCGCCGACCGCGCCGGGCAGGACGCGTTCTTCCAGCAGCTGGTGTCCACCCGCGGGTTGCAGCGGGACGACGGCAGGGGAGGGTGCGCGCCGCTGAAGCGGACGGGCATCTACGGGCTGTACTACCGCGACGAGAGCGGGCCGGTGCCCGGGGAGTACGTGACGTGCTTCGTGCAGGCCGGGGCCGGGCAGCTGTGGTGGGTGGACACCCGGACCCTCACCGTCGGGGAGCTGTCGTCGGCGTCGGCGGACACGAACGAGGGGCTGGACAAGCTCTACACCTGGTGGAACGAGATGGTCCTGGTCACCATGAAGTAGGCCGCCGCGGGACGGAATTCGCGCCCCCCGATCGGCGGTCGTCCGCCCGCGGGGCCGGCCCTAGACTCCGTGCGCACGAGCGCAGCCGGGAGATGATGACTGTGGCGCCGCCGTCGAGGTCGACCGGGTCGATCCGGTTGCTGCTGGTCGAGGACCACGCCCAGGTGGCGATGGCACTGGACGCCGCGTTCGAGGTGGTGTCCGACATCGAGCTCGTCGCGCGGGCCCGCGGGGTCGAGGAGGCCGTAGCCGCGACGGGGGAGCACCGGCCGGACGTCGTGCTGCTGGATCGCAGGCTGCCCGACGGCGACGGGATCGAGGCGATCGCCCGGTTGCGTGAGCGAAGCCCGGACAGCCGAGTGCTGGTGTTCACCGGGGGAGCGGACCGCTCGGTGATCGACCGCGTGGCCGCCGCCGGGGGAGCGGGGCTGCTGCTGAAGGCCGGCCTGCTGGACGATCTGCTCGACACCATCCGCCGGGTCGCCGCCGGGGAGGACTCCTTCGACGTCGACCTGCCGGGACGGCCGGCCCGCCGGTAGGGAGGTTCGCGATGACGCCACGGCAACCCGCCACCCGCCGCGACACCGGGCTCGCCGGGGACGACCGGCTCCAGGAGCTGCTCGACGGCCTCAAGGCGGTGCGGGACGGGGACTTCAGCAGACGCCTGCCGCAGGCGGGGGACGGGCTGCTGGACGAGATCGCGGACGTGTTCAACGGCATGGTCGACCAGCTCGCGCTGTTCACCAGCGAGGTCACGCGTGTCGCGCGCGAGGTGGGCACCGACGGCAAGCTCGGCGGGCAGGCCTCGGTGCCTGCGGTGTCGGGCACGTGGAAGGACCTGACGGAGTCCGTCAACGCCATGGCGGGCAACCTGACCGCACAGGTGCGGGACATCGCGAGCGTCGCGACCGCGGTCGCGAACGGCGACCTGACCCAGAAGATCACCGTGCACGTCAAGGGTGAGCTGCTGGAGCTCAAGAACACGATCAACACCATGGTGGGCCAGCTGTCGTCGTTCGCGGACGAGGTCACCCGGGTCGCGCGGGAGGTCGGCAGCGAAGGGCGGCTCGGCGGACAGGCCGAGGTGCCGGGCGTCGCGGGGACGTGGCGGGACCTGACCACGTCGGTGAACTTCATGGCCGGGAACCTCACCGCGCAGGTGCGCTCCATCGCCGAGGTCACCACGGCCGTCGCGAAGGGCGATCTCACCCAGAAGATCACCGTCGACGCCCGCGGGGAGATCCTGGAGCTGAAGTCGACGATCAACACGATGGTCGACACGCTGTCCTCCTTCGCCGACGAGGTGACGCGCGTGGCGCGTGAGGTCGGCACGGAGGGGATGCTGGGCGGGCAGGCGCAGGTGCCGGGTGTCGCGGGGACGTGGCGGGACCTGACGACGTCGGTGAACTTCATGGCGGGCAACCTCACGGCGCAGGTGCGTTCCATCGCCCAGGTCGCGACCGCCGTGGCACGGGGCGACCTGTCGCAGAAGATCACGGTCGACGCGCGCGGCGAGATCCTGGAGCTGAAGAACACGATCAACACGATGGTCGACCAGTTGTCGTCCTTCGCCGACGAGGTCACCCGGGTCGCGCGGGAGGTCGGCACCGAGGGGCGGCTGGGCGGGCAGGCCGACGTCAAGGGTGTGTCGGGCACGTGGAAAGGGCTTACCGAGTCGGTCAACGTCATGGCCGACAACCTGACGGACCAGGTGCGTTCGATCGCCGAAGTGACGACGGCGGTCGCGCGGGGCGACCTGTCACAGAAGATCCGCGTCGACGCCCGCGGCGAGATCCTGGAGCTCAAGGACACCATCAACACCATGGTCGGGCAGCTGTCCGCGTTCGCCGACGAGGTGACGCGCGTGGCGCGTGAGGTGGGCACCGAGGGGCGGCTGGGCGGGCAAGCGGACGTCAAGGGTGTGTCGGGGACCTGGAAAGGGCTTACCGAGTCGGTCAACGTCATGGCCGACAACCTCACCGACCAGGTGCGCTCCATCGCGCAGGTCGCGACGGCCGTCGCGCGCGGCGACCTGGGGCAGAAGATCACCGTGGAGGCGAAGGGCGAGGTCGCCGCGCTCGCGCAGACGATCAACACGATGGTCGACACGCTGTCGGCGTTCGCCGACGAGGTCACGCGGGTCGCCCGCGAGGTCGGCACGGAGGGCATCCTGGGCGGCCAGGCCCGGGTGCCGAACGTCGCGGGCACGTGGAAGAGCCTCACCGACAACGTGAACTCGATGGCCAACAACCTGACCAACCAGGTGCGTTCCATCGCCCAGGTCACCACCGCCGTCGCGCGCGGCGACCTGTCGCAGAAGATCGACGTGGACGCCCGCGGCGAGATCCTGGAGCTGAAGACGACCATCAACACGATGGTCGACACGCTCTCGGCGTTCGCCGCGGAGGTCACCCGGGTCGCGCGCGAGGTCGGCAAGGAGGGCCGGCTGGGCGGGCAGGCCGAGGTCGAGGGCGTGTCCGGCACGTGGAAGCGGCTGACGGAGAACGTCAACGAGCTCGCCGGAAACCTGACGCGGCAGGTGCGCGCGATCGCGGAGGTCGCCAGTGCCGTGGCCACCGGGGACCTCACGCGGTCGATCTCCGTCGAGGCCAGGGGCGAGGTCGCCGAGCTGAGCGACAACATCAACGCGATGGTCCACTCGCTGCGCGAGACCACGCGCGCGAACGAGGACCAGGACTGGCTCAACAAGAACCTCGCCCGGATCTCCGGTCTGCTGCAGGGACACCGGGACCTGCGCGCGGTGGCGCAGCTGATCATGAACGAGCTGACGCCGCTGGTCGGCGCGCAGCACGGCACGTTCTTCCTGATGGAGAACGGGGATCCGGTGCTGCGGCTGATCGCGGGCTACGGGCGCGAGGCGACCGGCGAGGTGCGGTTCGACCTCGGCCAGTCGCTGATCGGGCAGGTGGCGGAGACGAAGACGCCGATCGTGGTGGAGCAGACGCCGCCGGACTACGTGCGGATCTCCTCCAGCCTCGGCGCCGCGCCGCCGGCGAACCTCATCGTGCTGCCGATCGTGTTCGAGGACCAGGTGCTCGGCGTCATCGAGCTGGCGTCGTTCACCCGGTTCACGCCGGTGCACCGGGACTTCCTCGAACAGCTCATGGAGTCCATCGGCGTCAACGTCAACACGATCATCGCCAACGCCCGCACCGACGCGCTGCTGGACGAGTCGCAGCGGCTGGCGGAGGAGCTGCAGACCCGCTCCGGCGAGCTGCAGGCGCAGCAGGTGAAGCTGCAGCAGTCCAACGCGGAGCTGGAGGAGAAGGCGGAGCTGCTGGTGCGGCAGAACCGCGACATCGAGATCAAGAACTTCGAGATCGAGCAGGCCCGGCAGGAGATCGAGGAGCGGGCGCAGCAGCTGGCGCTGGCGTCGAAGTACAAGTCGGAGTTCCTGGCGAACATGTCGCACGAGCTGCGCACGCCGTTGACGAGCCTGCTCATCTTGGCCGGGGTGCTCGCGCAGAACTCGGCGCAGAACCTGACGGCGAAACAGGTCGAGTTCGCGAAGGTGATCCAGTCCGCGGGCACCGACCTGCTGCAGCTGATCAACGACATCCTGGACCTGTCGAAGGTCGAGGCCGGGAAGATGGACATCCACTGCGAGCAGGTCCGGCTGCCGCAGCTGCTGGAGTACGTGCGGACCACGTTCCGCCCGCTCACGGCGGAGAAGGGGCTGGAGTTCGAGGTCATCGTCGAGCCGGAGGTGCCCGCGCGGCTGCTCACCGACGAGCAGCGGCTGCGCCAGGTGCTGCGGAACCTGTTGTCGAACGCGGTGAAGTTCACCGAGCACGGCCGGGTGGAGCTGCGGGTGCGGGTGGTCGACGCCCGCGAGCCGTCGGTCGCGTTCTCCGTGCGGGACACCGGAATCGGGATCGCGGCGGAGAACCTGGAGACGATCTTCGGGGCGTTCCAGCAGGCCGATGGCACCACCAGCCGCCGCTACGGCGGCACCGGGCTGGGCCTGTCGATCAGCAGGCAGGTGGCCAACTTGCTCGGCGGGGAGATCCAGGCGCAGAGCCGGCTGGGGCACGGCAGCACGTTCACGCTGACCCTGCCGGTGACACCGGTGTTCGCCGTGGGCGGGGCCGAGCCGAAGCAGCGCGGGGAAGCCGAGTCCCAGCCGCGGGTGCTGGTGGTGGAGAGCCCGGACAGCACGCTGCTGACGTTGCTGGTGCGGGGTTTCGTGGCCGATCTGGCCGAGACGGGGGAGCAGGTGCTGGTCGAGTCGGCCGGGACGCCGGACGAGGCCGTCGCGGCGCTCGCCGCGCGCGGTCACCGCTGCGTGGTGCTCGACGCGAGCCTGCCCGGGGCGTCCGCGCTGACGTTCCTGCAGCGGCTGGCCGACGGCGACGAGGTGGACGTGCCGGTGTTCGCGCACTCGACGCGCAAGGTCAGCGCGGCGCAGGAACGGCTCATGGAGGCGCACGCCCGCACGCACCGGGTGGAGCTGCTGTCTTCGCTCGACGAGCTGCGGGAACGGGTGCTGTTGCTGTTGAGCGGCCCGGCGAAGCCCGAACCGGCCGCGAGCGAGCCGGAGACGGTGGCGGTGCTGGCCCCGGCCGGTGGCGAGAGCGGCGGTCCGCCGGGGCTGCACGGGCGGCGGGTACTGCTGGTGGACGACGACGCGCGCAACGTGCTGGCGATCGCCGGGATGCTGGAGCTGCACGGCATGGTGGTGCGGCACGCGCCCGACGGGCGCAAGGGGATCGACGCGCTGCTGGCCGATCCGGAGGTCGACCTGATCCTGATGGACGTGATGATGCCGGAGATGGACGGCTACACCACGACCGCCGCGATCCGAGAGATGCCGCGGTTCGACCGGCTGCCTATCATCATGGTGACGGCCAAGGCGATGGCGGGCGACCGGGAGAAGAGCCTCGCGGCCGGCGCGAGCGACTACGTCACCAAGCCCGTGGAGCCCGGCGAGCTGCTGACGTGCATCGGGCGCTGGCTTCCGGCGTGAGTGCCCATCGGGGACCTACGGCCCTTCCCGGACACCATGCCCGCCACGATCCTCGGAGGCGGTGGAGGGAGTGTGGATGAGCCTGCTCGACGAGCACGTGCCGAGGTACGACCTGTTCGCGCGTGAGCACCGCGTGCTGCCGGTTCCGCCGGAGCGGGTGTGGCCCGCGCTGGGCCCGTTGCTGGAGGACCCGCCGCGCGTGCTCGACGAGGTCTGGTTCCCGGCGCGGTCCCGTGCCGGGGTGGCCAACTTCGACGAGGTGCTGTCGACGGCGTCCTGGGTGCGGCTGGGCCGGGACGAGCGGGAGGTCGTACTGGGGGCGGCGGGCCGGTTCTGGACCCCGTTCATGGACTGGCAGCGCCTCTCGGCGGCGGAGTTCGCGACGTTCTCGCGGCCGCGGCGCGCGACGATCGCGGTGGCGGTGTCGGTGCGTCCTTACGGGGAGGCCGGCACGCTGCTGTCGTTCGAGGCGCGGGTGCGGGCCACGGACGCGATCGCCTTCCGCTGGGCCGACTGGTACTGGCACGCCATCCGGCCCTCGGCGCGCCTGACGATCCAGGACCTCCTGCGCGCGCTCGAACACGTCGCGATCAGCAACTCTTCGGGTGTATAACGACGAATACAGCTCGGGGTCAGAAAATGCCTTCAGCGTCTGTCCCGAAGAGCGAAAACTATCGGTTGCACCCCGCCGAGGAAGCCGGAAAACTGGCTCGATGATCCGCTCGACCCGTGCCACGCAGGAGAGCACCGCAGGTGTGCCGATGGGACGATGACGCGCGGGAGCCGGGAACCGGAACCAGGCACCGTGTGGACGGCGGGCCAGGTGGCCCGTCACCTGAGGATCGCCGAGTCCACGCTCCGCACCTGGCACCGCCGTTACGGCGTGGGCCCGCACAACCCGCAGCCCGGCCGGTACCGCCGCTACACGCCGGAGGACGTCGGGCGGTTGCGGCACATGCGGGATCTGATCACTTCCGGGATGCTGCCCTCGGACGCGGCGAAGACCGTCGAGGCGATGGCGTACGACAGCGGGTCGCCCGGTGAGGACCTGACCCAGGTGGTCGCCGCCGCCCGCGTGCTGGACTCCGGGCGCTGCCTGCGGGTGATCGAACAGGCCATCGCGCGCCAGGGCGTGGTCGAGACGTGGGACCGGCTGTGCCGCCCGGCGTTGATCACCATCGACGGCGACCAGCGGGAGGACCCGGACTGCGTGGACACCGAGCACGTGCTGTCGTGGGCCGTGTCCGCCGCCCTGCACCGGGTGCCACGCCCGGCCGACCGCGCGGACCGGCGGCCCGTACTGCTCGCGTGCACCGAACAGGAGCAACACTCCCTGCCGCTGGAAGCGCTTTCCGCCGCGCTCGCCGAGCGGGACCTGCCGGTGCGGATGCTCGGCGCGGCAACGCCGCCGCTGAGCCTGAACCACGCCGTCACGGCGGCGCGGCCGCTCGCGGTCGTGCTGTGGTCACACCGCGCCGACACCGCCAGCCCGGCCGCCGTCCGCGTGCTGCGCAACCACCAGGTGCGGCGGCTGATCGCCGGCCCGGGCTGGCCGGCGCGGCGCCCGGTGGGCACCGAGTACCTGAGCAGCCTCAAGGAGGCGCTGCTGATGCTGACGGGTCACCTGTAGACGGCGGCGTGGAGCCGTTCGATCACCTTCCGGTAGGCGCCGCCGCCGCGGCCGGAGCGCCGCAGCGCGGCGCGGGCGGCGTTCGCGCCCGGTCCACCGTGGACGGCACCGCCGGGGTGCGCCGACGCGCCCGCGAGGTAGAGCCGGTCCACCGGGGTGTCGGCGCGGCCGAGTCCCGGCACGGGGCGGAAGAACAGTTCCTGGTGGATCGCGGCGGTGCCGCCGTTGATCGCGCCGCCGACGAGGTTGCCGTCGATGTGGAACAGGTCGTCGGGGCCGTGCACGGCGCGGGCCTGGATGTGGCCGGTGAAGCCGGGGGCGTGCCGCTCGACCACCGCTTCGAGGTGGTCGGCGAAGCGGCGCAGCGAGTCGCGGTCCCACTTGTGGTCGCGCGGCACGTGCGTGTAGACCCAGGCGGACTCGGTCCCCGCGGGCGAGCGGGTGTCGTCGGCGGTGGTCATCTGGCCGAGCAGCAGGAACGGGTCTTCCGGGAGCCGTCCCACGGCGAGGGCGTGGTGGTAGTCGGCCAGCCCGTTCATGTCGGCGTCCAGGTGCACGGTGCCGGCCTGGCCCGCTTCCGGGTTGCGCCACGGGATGGGCCGCGACAGCGCCCAGTCGACCTTGACCGTGGGGTCGTCCCAGTGGAAGCGGCGCAGGTCGTCGCGGAAGCGGGCCGGGAGCACGTCGGGGTCGAGCAGTTCCTGGTACAGCACGGGGGCCGGGACGGTGGCGAGCACCGCGCGGCGGGCGCGGACGAGCCGGCCGGAGGCGTCGGAGACGGCGATGGCCTCGCCGCCGGCGGTGTGGATGCGGGTGACGGGCCGCTGGCAGGCGACGCGCCCGCCGGCGGCGGTGAGGCGGTTGGTCAGTGCGATGGCCAGTCGTCCGGCGCCGCCTTCGGGCACGGGGAAGCCGACGTCCTGCGCGAGCATCGCGAGCAGCCAGCCGAAGACGGCGCCGCCGGCGTGGCTGGGGCCGAGGTCGGTGTGCTGGGCGTTGCCCGCGAAGAGCAGCTGGGCGCCGGCTCCGCCGAAGCGTTCCTCCGCGAACACGCGCACCGGCAGGGTGACCATGCGGGCGAAGCGCAGGCCGTCGGCGACGCCGAGCTGCCTGCCGAGCCGGGCGGCGGCGCGGACCGGGGGGAAGGGCTGGAAGAGGGCGTCGAGCAGGCTGTCGCGCACCGAGGTGAAGAACTCGAACTCGGTGCGCCAGGCGTCGGCGTCGGCCGGGTCGAACTGGGCGACGGAGGCGAGGGTTCGGTCGAGGTCGCGGGACAGCAGGGCGACGCGGTCGTCGGGCAGGACGTGCGCGAGCGGGGCGGGGGCGTGGCGCCAGCGCAGGCCGTAGTCCTCCAGGCCGAGCGCGGAGATCACCGGGGACGCGGCGCCGAGCGGGTAGAAGGCGCTGCACACGTCGTTGCGGAAGCCGGGGGCGGTGAGCTCGGCCGTGCGCACGGCGCCGCCGGGGGTCTCGGCGGCTTCGAGGACGAGGACCTCCCAGCCGGCGTCGGCGAGGGTGTTGGCGGCGACCAGTCCGTTGGGTCCGGCGCCCACGACGACCGCGTCCACCGTTTCGGCTGAGGTTTCCATGGCGTCAGTCCTACCCGTTTTGGCGGGCCGCCGAACGGGCACCTGGATCGTCGTGCGCATCGTGGTGACCGGGGCGACCGGCAACGTGGGGACGGCACTGGTCCGGCTGCTGGCCGGGGAGCGGTGCGAGGTGACGGGTCTCGCGCGCCGGGTGCCGCCGGCGGAGGGGCCGTACGCGGAGGTCACGTGGGTCGAGCACGACCTGACGGGTGACGTGCCGCTGGAGCCGGTGTTCCGCGGTGCGGACGCGGTGGTGCACCTGGCGTGGGCGGTCAACCCGGGGGCGGGTGATCCGCCGATGGAGGCGACGAACCTGACGGGGACGCGCCGGGTGCTCGACGCGGTGGCGCGGGCCGGGGTCCAGCACGTGGTGTGCGCGTCGTCGGTCGCGGCGTATTCGCCGGCGCCGCGCTGGACGCCGGTGCGGGAGGACTGGCCGTGCGACGGGATCGCGGCCAGTGCCTACAGCCGGGGCAAGGCGGAGCTGGAGCGGATGCTGGACGTGTTCTCGCGGCAGCAGCCCGATGTGCGGGTGACGCGGGTGCGCCCGTGCGCGATCCTGCAGCGGGACGCCGGGGGAGAGTTCGGCCGGTGGCTGCTCAGCCCGTTGCTGCCCGCGGGGTTGTTGTCGCTGCGCGGGTTTCCGCTGCCGATGTGGTCGCAGCTGCGGGTGCAGGTGGTGCATTCGGCGGACGTGGCGGACGGGATCTGGCGTGCGGTGCGGGCGGGGTTCGCGGGTGCGGTGAACCTGGCGACCGATCCGGTGCTGAGCGCCGCGGACGTCGCCGGGCTGCTGGGCGCGGTGCGGGTGCCGGCACCGCGGCCGGTGCTGACGCGGGCGGCGTGGTCGCTGTGGCGGGCGGGGGTGCTGCCGTTGCACCCGGGCTGGCTGGAGCTGGCGGACCGGGCGGCGCTGGGCGACACGACGACGGCGCGGCAGGAGCTGGGCTGGCGTCCGCAGCGGGACGCGACCGCGGTGTTCACGGAGTTCGCCGACGGGTTGCGGGACCAGGCGGCGACTCCGGCGGAGGCGCTGGCGGCGCGCCCAGCCCGGCTGTGGGAGCGCCTGAGCGCGGTGCCGTGGGGGGCGGCCGAGTCACCAGTCGCAGGCTTAGCTGCCCGCCGCGCTGTGACCTGCACCTCAGCCGGTTGCCCCTGACGTCGGTGTGAGCGGTGAGCATGTCCGGGGAGCCCGGAAACACCGGGTCCGGTCACACGGAAGGCAGCAGAAGATGGGGCAGGCGTGGGGTTACCGCAGGTACGGCGGGCCCGAGGTGCAGGAGTTCTTCGATCGTCCCGATCCCGTCCCCGGTCGTGACGAGGTGCTGATCAGGGTGACGGTCGCCGGCGTGAATCCGCTCGACCACCTGCTGCGCTCGGGTCTGGTCTCCGGGCTCGACGGCGGGCGGCCGTTCCCCCGCGTGCTGGGCATGGAAGCGGCGGGAACCGTGCTCGCCCGGGGTGAGGACGTCGACGGGCTCGAGGTGGGCGACGCGGTCTTCGGTTTCGCGCTCACCGGTGGCGGCACCTACGCCGAGACGACCGTGCTGCCAGCAGCGAACACTGCGCGCATCCCGGCGGGTCTGGCCCCGGCCGTGGCGGCGACGCTGCCGGTGGCCGGGTCGACCGCGGTGGACGCGCTCGGCCAGCTCGGCCTTCCGGCCGGTGCCACGATCCTGGTCAACGGCGTCGGGGGCGGGGTCGGCCTCGCCGTCGCCGGGCTCGCGGCCGGGCGCGGGCTGCGGGTGTTCGGGACCGGGAGTGCCGCCAAGCGCGAGCGTGCCGAGGCCGTCGGGGTGCGGTTCCTCGACTACGCCGCGGGGGACGTCGCCGCCGCGGCGGGCGAGCTGGTTCCGGACGGTTTCGACGGGATCGTCGACCTGGTCGGAGGAGCCTCGCTGCGGCAGGTCGCTCCGCTGGCGCGGGATCCTCGCAACGTCATCGCCGTGGGGGATTCGTCCGTGGTCGAACTCGGTGGGCGGCCGGTCGAGCGCCGCCTGGACCGCGAGAACCTGGAGCGCTCCGCCCGGCTGGCCCTCGACGGACTGCTCGCCCCCGTGATCACCGCGGTCCATCCGCTCTCCGACGCCCCGGCCGCCCTCGCCACCGTCGAGAGCGGTCATCCGGCGGGCAAGGTCGTGCTCAAGGTGTCCTGAGACGTACCCCGGTCGTCACCGGGTTCCCGCGGTCACCGGGAGCAGCGTCCGCGTGGCGATCTCCAGGAACTCCAGCACCACGGGCTCGTGGCGGTCCTGCGGGACGACCAGGCAGGTTTCGAGGGGCTCGATGTCGGTGACCGGCACGTACACGAGGTCCGGGCGGGAGTAGGACCGTGCGGCGCTGTGGGGCACGAGGGCGACGCCGTGGCCGGAGGCGACGAGTTCGAATTTCTCGTCGATCGAGGAGGTGCGCCGGGACTGGGCGTCGAGGATCGGCTCGCCTTCCAGGTCCGCCGAGGTCAGGGTGTCGCGCGTGGCCAGCGGGTGGGTGACCGGGAGGCAGGCGACCTTCTGCTCGGAGCCGATGGGGATGATCCGCAGGCCGGTGTCGTCGAACGGCCGCCGCAGGTAGCCGACCTGGGCGCGGCCGTCGCGCAGTGGCGCGTCGCGTTCCCACCAGCGTGAGGGGACGAAGTCGACCTCGACGTCCGGGTGGGTGGCGGTGAAGGCGCGGATGGCGTCGGAGACGTGCAGTCCGGCGGAGAAGGTGACGGCGAGCCGTTGCACGCCGCGGTCGGCGTCGTACACCCGCCGGATCGAGGCGTCGACGGTGGTGAGGATCTTCTGCGCCTCCTCGCGCAGCTGTTCGCCCGCCGCGGTGAGTTCGACGGTGCGGGTGTTGCGGACGAACAGCGTGCATCCCAGTTCCTGCTCGAAGGCCCGGATCTGGCGGCTGAGGACCGGTTGCGCGATGAAGAGCTGTTCGGCCGCCCGGCCGAAGTGGCGGTGCTCGGCGACCGCGGCGAAGTACCGCAGCTTGCGCAGGTCCAGATCCATGCCTTCAGGGTATCAATGGTCGGCAAAGGGTATTGGACGCCTGGTCAGGGCCACCGGAGACTGAAGACATGATCGTTGTGACCACACCCACCGGCGACATCGGCCGCCAGGTTCTGCACACCCTGCTCGGCTCCGGGGAAGAGCTTCGCGTCATCGTCCGCGACCCCGCGAAGCTGCCCGAGAACGTCCGCGAGCGCGTCGACGTCGTGGTCGGTTCGCACGGCGACGCCGAGGTCGTCGACCGCGCCTTCACCGGTGCCGACGCCGTCTTCTGGCTCGTCCCGCCGGACCCCCGCGCGTCCACTTTGGACGAGGCGTACTCCGGCTTCACCCGCCCCGCCGCCAAGGCGTTCACGGCACACGGCGTCGGGCACGTGGTCGGCGTCTCGGCGGTCGGCCGCGGCACGCCCGTCGCCGGGCGGGCGGGCCTGGTCACCGCTTCGCTGGCGATGGACGACCTGATCGCGAGCACCGGGGTGGCCTACCGGGCGCTGGCGAACCCGTCCTTCATGGACAACGTGCTCCGGCAGGTCGGCTCGATCCGGGAGGGCGTGTTCAGCGACACGGCCGACCCCGACCGGAAGGCACCGACCGCCGCTACCCGCGACATCGCCGCGGCCGCCGCCCGGCTGCTGCTCGACCGGTCGTGGACGGGGACGGGTGAGGTGGCGGTGCTGGGCCCGGAGGACCTGTCGCCGAACGACATGGCGCGCATCATGTCCGAGGTGCTCGGCCGGCCGGTGCGCTACGAGCGCCACTCGCTGGACGACCTGGCCGCGCGGATGTCCGGATTCGGCGCGGGACCCGCGTTCGTCCAGGGCATGGTCGACATGATGCGGGCCAAGGACGAGGGGCTCGACGGGGGGCTGCTCCGCACTCCGGAGACCGCGAGCCCGACGACGTTCCGCCAGTGGTGCGAGGAAGTCCTCAAGCCGGCGGTGCTCGCGTGAACAGGACCGCCCTCGTCGTCGGGGCCTCTCGCGCGCTGGGGCTCGCTCTGGCCGCTGAGCTGCTGAAGCACGACTGGGACGTCATCGGCACGGTCCGGGGCGAGCAGCGCACGGGGCTGCACGAACTGGCCGAGTCCGCGAGCGGCCGGGTCACCGTCGAGCAGCTGGAGATGACGGCTCCCGCACAGGTCACGGCGCTGCGCGAGCGGCTGGCGGGGCGCACCCTGGACCTGCTGTTCGTCAACGCGGCCATCACCCGGGGCGACATCCCGATCGCGGACGTGCCGACGGAGATGTTCACCGAGGTCATGGTCACCAACGCGCTCGCCCCGATGCGGGTGGTCGAGTCGCTGCGGTCGCTGGTCGCGCCGGACGGCACGATCGGCGTGATGTCCTCGCGTCAGGGCAGCATCTCGCTGAACGAGAACGGTGGCCAGGACGTCTACCGCGCCAGCAAGTCCGCGTTGAACCAGCTGATGCGCTGCTACGCGGCCCGCTACGCCGACGACACGCGGACGCTGTTGCTGATCAACCCGGGCTGGGTGCGCACGGAGCTCGGCGGCCCGGCGGCGCCGCTGTCCATCGAGGACAGCATTCCCGGCGTGGTGCGCACGATCGAGGACCACAGTGGACAGCCGGGCCTGCGGTTCCTGGACTACGAGGGCCGGGTGGTGCCCTGGTAGCTAGGCCTCGCGGCCGACGGCGAGGTCCGCGAGGCGGCGCAGCGACTCGGCGTTGCGCGGCCACAGCGCGAGGTTCTGCAGCGGGGTGGGCACGAGCTTCGCCGGGCCTTCGGTGAGCTGCTCGGCCATCACGACGAGGGTGCGGCCGCCGCCGTCGAGCGGTTCGAGGGTGAGGCGGATGGTGGCCCCGCCGAGCAACCACAGCTGGGCCTGCAGTTCCAGGCTGCGGTTGGGCTCGGCCGAGCGCACGACGGTGACGTCGTTGATGCGCAGGGGCCACACCCCCGCGCTGTGGTGGAGGCGGCTGCCGGGTTCCGGCCAGGTGCGGTCGACCTGGCGGACGCGGGAGTTGCCGACCACCCACATCCCGTAGCTCCACCCGTCGGCCAGCACGCGGTACACCGCGTCCGGTGGTGCGTCCACTTCCCGGCTGATCTCCACCCGTGGCCTCCACGCAACGTTCCTGCATCGTTTCGTCCCGCGGGGGTACCCGGGCCTCCATGGCACACACACCGGACGACGCCTCTGATACCCGCGTCGAGGGCGGCTCACTCGTCGGCGGCCAGTTCGATCCCACCACCGTGGAGGCGGTCGGCAAGCTCAGCGCCGCGCTGGAGACCGTCGAGGTCGCGCGCGGGCACCTGTACCAGTTCCACCGGCTCAGCGGGACGGCCGACTTCGAGGTGGAGGAGGCGATCGGGCTGCTGCGCAAGGCCGGGCACGCCGAGTTCGCCGACGAGCTGGAGACGCACCTGCTGGGGCGCAACGTGCTGCCGGGCCGGTGGACGTTCCAGGTGGTGGAGGGCTACGACGAGACCTACTACCAGCCGTTCCGGGGGTTCGAGGAGCGGTCGCGGCAGCTGACCGGTGGTCACCGGCACCTGTACGAGGCGCAGCTCAAGCGGGACCGGCGCTCGCCGGGCGTGCCGGGTCACGAGGCGACGCCCGCGTCGTCCACGTAGGAATGCGGGGCGGGGTACCGGTGTTGTGCGCAGTGTCCCTTCCCCGGTTGAGGAGAGCTTTCACGTGGCTACGGTCGAGCTGACCAAGGAGAACTTCGACGAGACGGTCGGCCAGGACGGCATGGTCCTGGTGGACTTCTGGGCGTCCTGGTGCGGGCCGTGCCGCATGTTCGCGCCGGTGTACGACGAGGCGTCGGACAAGCACGAGGACATCGTGTTCGGCAAGGTGGACACCGAGGCCCAGCAGGAGCTGGCCGCCGCGTTCGGCATCTCGTCCATCCCGACGCTGATGGTCGTGCGCGACGGCGTGGTGCTCTACGCCCAGCCCGGAGCGCTGCCCGCGCCCGCGCTGGAGGAGCTGATCGGCAAGGCCCGCGAGGTCGACATGGAGCAGGTGCGGGCCGAGGTGGCGAAGCAGCAGCAAGAGCAGCAGTGATCCACGCCGGGGTGTAGACAGGGAAGCACCCCGATGCGAAAGGATCCTGGATGGCGACCATGCTGGCCGGCCGGCTCGAGCTCGACCCCCGCAAGTTCGTGCTGCGGGAGGTCCCGGTGCCCGAACCGGGCCCCGGTGAGGTGCGCGTCCGGGTGAAGGCGGCGGGGGTGTGCCTGTCGGACGTGCACCTGATCGACGGCAGTCTCACCCCGCTGTTCCTGCAGGTGCCCGAGGTGACCCTGGGGCACGAGGTCGCGGGCGTGGTCGACGCGCTCGGCCCGGACGTGCCCGGCGGCTGGCAGGAGGGCGATCGCGTCGCGTTGCTGGCCGGGGAGCGGTGCGGGCGGTGCGCGAACTGCATCCGGTTCCAGGCGCCGTGCCTGCAGGGGCGCACGCGTGGGGTGGACTACGACGGCGGCTGGGCGGAGTACGCGATCGCGAGCCAGCACACGCTCGTCGCGCTGCCCGACGACCTGCCGTTCGACCAAGCCTCGATCGTGCCGGACGCGGTGTCCACGCCGTGGGGTGCGATCACCGGCACCGCGCAGGTCCGCCCCGGCCAGTCCGCCGGTGTGTGGGGTGCGGGCGGACTGGGTGCGCACGCCGTGCAGCTGCTGCGCCTGGTGGGCGCGGCGCCGATCATCGCGGTCGACCCGCTGGCGGCGGCGCGGGAGCGGGCGCTGGAGTTCGGTGCGGACGCCGCGTTCGACGCGTCCGCGCCGGATCTGGTGCAGCAGGTGTTCGCCGCGACGGGCGGGCGAGGGCTCGACGTCGCGTTCGACATGGCCGGGGTGGCGGCGGTGCGTGAGCAGGCGGTGAAGTGCCTGGGCTTCGGCGGGAAGCTGGTGCTGGCGGGCCTGACGCCGGCGCCACTGACCGTTCCCGACAGCATCGGGTTGAGTTTCCTGCACAAGCAGGTGCTGGGGCACTACGGTTCGGCGCCGGGTGACGTGGAGACGCTGGTGGACCTGGCGCGTCACCACCGGCTGGACTGGAGCCGCTCGATCAGCGACCACCTGCCCCTGGCCGAGGCGGCCACCGCCGTCGACCGGCTCACTCGCAAGGAGGGCAATCCGATTCGCCTGATCCTGGAGCCCTGAACCGCCGGCGCGAGGACCAGCGGGCCAGTGCGGCGGCGAGACCGGTGACGACGACGGTTTCGGCGAGCAGCGACAGCCATACGGTGAGCATGTCTCCAGCCTGCGGCCGGAAATCCGGTAGGTCCAGGTTGAGTATCCAGACTCGACCATGAAGAATCGGCTACATGATTGATCTGCGGCGGCTCCACGTGCTCCGGGCCGTGGACCACTACGGCACAGTGACCGCGGCGGCGCAGGCCCTGCACTTCACCCCGTCGGCGGCGTCCCAGCAGATCCGTCAGCTCGGCCGGGAGCTCGGCGTGGCGCTGCTGGAGCCGGAGGGCCGCCGCGTGCGGCTCACCCCCGCGGCGCACCGGCTCCTGGCGCACGCGGACGACATCCAGGCCCGCTGGGAGCTGGCCGAACGGGACCTGCGGACCGACGGCGACGAGCCCGCCGGGCTGCTGCGGCTGGCCGGTTTCCCCACCGCGGTGACCGCGCTGCTCGCCCCGGCCGCGGCCGCGCTCGTCGCGCGCCATCCCCGGCTCGTGCCGCGGATCAGCGAGGGGGAGACCGCGGACTGCTTCGACCTGCTGTTCGACGGGCACGCCGAGCTGGCCGTGGTGGAGGCGACGCCGGACGAGCCGCCTCGCCACCGTGCCCGGTTCGACCAGCAACCGCTGGTGGACGACCCGTTCGACCTCGTGGTCCCGCCCGGTCACCGGCTGGCGGGCCGGGACCGGGTGGAGCTCGCCGAGGCCGCGGACGAGCCGTGGGTCGTGCCGGCGGAGCCGTCCACGTGCCGCACCCACGTGCTGTCCGCGTGCGGCGCGGCCGGGTTCGCCCCGGACGCGGCCCACGAGGCGGTGAACTGGGACGCCACGCTCGCGCTGGTCGCGCACGGGCTCGGGGTGGCGCTGGTGCCCCGGATGGCGCGGGCGACCGACGCCGTGGTCCGGCTCCCGTGTGCCGGGCAGCCGCGGCGGAAGCTCCTCACCGTCACCCGCCCCGGTGGCCGCTCCGTTCCCGCGGTCGCCGCCGCACTCGCGGCACTGGAGCGCCTCGTCAGGACAATGCCCGCTTGAGGATCTTGCCGGTGGCGGTCATCGGCAGCTCGTCACGCACCTCGATGCGGCGCGGGTACTTGTACTCGGCCAGGCGCTCGCGGGCGTAGGCGGTCAGCTCGGTGACGTCGACCTGCTGCCCGGTGCGGGGCACGACGTAGGCGACGACCTCCTGGCCGAGCCGTTCGTGGGGTTCGCCGACCACGGCGGTCAGCGCGACCGACGGGTGGGTCAGCAGCACCTGCTCGACCTCGGCGGGGTAGACGTTGTAGCCGCCGCGCAGGATGAGGTCCTTGACGCGGTCGACGACGTAGAGCCAGCCGTCCTCGTCGAACCGGCCGAGGTCGCCGGTGTGGAACCAGCCGTCGCGGATGGCTTCGGCGGTGGCGTCCGGGCGGTTGAAGTAGCCGAGCATGAGGCAGTGCCCGCGGATCACGATCTCGCCGACCTCACCGGCGGGCAGCGGCCGGTCCCGCGCGTCGACGACGCGGATGTCCACGCCCCACACGGGTTTGCCGACCGACGCGGGGCGGATCGGCTCCTCCCACGGGCACGCGGTGACGGTGGGGCTGGTCTCGGAAAGCCCGTAGCCCTGGCGGATCTGCAGGCCCGCGAGCCGGTCGAAGCGCTCGAACACCGCGACCGGCAGCGGTGCGCCGCCGGAGGTGAGGTAGCGCAGCGTCTCGGCCGCCTTGCGCAGCCGCACCCCGTCGGGGTCGGCCTGCAGGAACGCCTGGTACATCGAGGGCACGCCGGAGAACAGCGTGACCCGGTGCCGCACGAGCAGGTCCAGCGCGGTGTCCGGGTCGAAACGGGGGAGCAGCACGAGGGTCGCGCCGCCGTGCACGTTGCCGTTGAGCACTGAGGTCTGCCCGAAGATGTGGTACAGCGGCAACGTCACCAGCACGACGTCGTGGTCGTGCTTGGGGACGATCAGCTCCTTCATCCGGGCGTTGAGCAGCAGGCTCACGTGCGAGAGCACCGCGCCCTTGGGGGTGCCGGTGGTGCCGCTGGTGTAGATGATCACCGCCGGGTCCTCGGCTCCGGTCGGTTCGGCGTCGGCCGTGCCGGGGTGCGGCGCGAGCAGGCCGGGCAGGTCGCCGAAGGCGAACACGTCGCGCACGGTGGGGGAGCCGGCGGCGGCGCGGCGGGCGTTGTCCAGCACCGGCAGCTGCTCGCTGCCCTCCCAGGCGAACACGGCGACGGTGCCGCTGTCGCCGAAGATGAACGCCAGCTCGCGCTCCTTCAGCAGCGGGTTGAGCGGGATGACGACGGCGCCGGCCTTGAGCAGGCCGTAGTAGACGACCGGGAACTCCACCACGTTGGGGCCGATGAGCGCGACGCGGTCGCCGGGGCGCACGCCGCGGGCGCGGACGGCTTCGGCGACCTGGCGGGCGCGCCGGTCCAGCTCGGCGTAGGTCAGCGACTGCTCGCCGCACACCAGCGCGGCGCGGTCCGGGTGCCGCCGCGCGGTCGACTCCAGCAGTACCGAGAGGTTCAGCATCGACTCCCCTTTTTCAGAACGCCGTTCGGTCTTACCAGGACCCAGGTTAGCCGGGGGACCGTTCGGAGCAAGGACCTGATCACGGCGGCATAACACCGGCGCTGCCGGTTTGTCTGATTTCGCCGGAGGTCTGGGCAAGCCGGACGCGCCGTTGTACTGTTCGCGCAAACCGAATCCCATTCGGGAATCCGGACGCTGCAACGAGGCGGTGGTCGCGACAGATGCCCCCCGACGGTCCCCTGTTGCGGGTGGAAGGACTGTGCGTGTCCTTCGGTGGCCTGCAGGTGCTCAACGACGTTTCGCTCGACGTGCCGCGCGGCGGCGTGGTCGGGGTGATCGGCCCGAACGGGGCGGGCAAGACCACCCTGTTCAACGCGGTGTGCGGCTTCGTCCGCCCCGAATCCGGTTCGCTTTCCTTCAACGGCGCCCCGCTGCGGCGCCCCCACCCGCACCGGCTGACCCGGCACGGCATCGCCCGCACCCTGCAGGGCCTGGGACTGTTCTCCCGCCTGACCGTGCTGGAGAACGTCCTCGCCGGCACCACGCACCGCTCCCGCACCGGAGTCGTTGGGGCGCTACTGGCCTCGCCGTGGGCGCAGCGGCACGAGCGGCGGCTCGCCGAGCAGGCACGGGAAGTACTGGCAGCGCTGGAGATCGAGGACGAGGCCGACCGCGTGTGCGCGAGTCTTCCTTACGGCACTAGGAAACGCGTAGCCCTCGCGCGTGCGCTGGTGAGCAGGCCGCGGCTGCTGCTGCTCGACGAGCCCGCCGCGGGACTGTCCGAAACGGAGACCGCCGAGCTGGCGGGCATCGTGCGCGGGCTGCGCGAGAACACCACGGTGATGCTCGTCGAGCACCACATGGACTTCGTGATGAACCTGTGCGACGAGCTGGTGGTGCTCGACTTCGGCGAGGTCATCGCCCGCGGCACCCCCGCGCAGGTGCGCGCGGACCCGGCGGTGCAGCGGGCGTACCTGGGCGAGGCCGTGCCGGGAGGCGCCGATGCTTGAGGTCAGCGAACTGGTCGCCGCGTACGGTCCGGTGCGGGCGCTCGACGGCGTGGACCTGAGTGTCGAACGCGGTTCGATCACCGCGGTGCTGGGCGTCAACGGCGCGGGCAAGACGACACTCCTGCGTGCCATCAGCGGGCTGCTTCCCCCCAAGGCCGGCGCGATCCGCCTCGGCGGGCGCGACATCACCCGCGAACAGCCCGAAGACCTGGTGCGGCTGGGCATCGCGCACGTGCCCGAGGGCCGCGGCGTGATCGTCGAGCTCACCGTCGAGGAGAACCTGCGCCTGGGCGGGCTGTGGCGCCGGGATCGCGCGTGGCTGCGCACCGGGCTGGCCCGCATGTTCGAGCTGTTCCCGCCGCTGGCCCAGCGCCGCCACCAGCGCGCGGAAACCCTGTCCGGCGGGGAACGGCAGATGCTGGCGATCGGGCGGGCGCTGATGAGCCGCCCCGAGCTGCTGCTGCTCGACGAACCGTCGCTCGGGCTCGCGCCCCGCACCGCCGCGCAGATCGTCGCCACGCTGCGGACCCTGCGCGAGGACACCGGTTTGACGCTGCTGCTGGTGGAGCAGAACGCCGCCACCGCGCTGTCGGTCGCCGACCGCGCGGTGGTGCTCAACCTCGGCCGCAAGGTGGCCGACGACGACGCCGCGCGCCTCGCCGCCGACGACCGCGTCCGGCGCGCCTACCTGGAGGGCTGATGGGCCGTTTCCTCGACCTGACACTGGCGGGACTGACCAGCGGCGCGGTCTACGCGGCCGTCGCACTGGCCCTGGTGCTGATCTGGCGCTCCACCCGGATCGTCAACTTCGCCCAGGGCGGCATGCTCATGGTCACCACGTTCCTCGCCTACACCGTCGTCAGCCACGGCGGCTCCTACTGGCTCGCGCTCGCCGTGGCCGTCCTCAGTGGACTCGTGCTCGGCGCCGTGGTGGAACGGCTGCTCGTGCGGCCGGTGGAGAAACGCGCGCCACTCGACGCGGTGGTGGTGACCTTCGGGTTGCTGGTGCTGCTGCAGGGCCTCGCCGGGATGATCTTCGGCGGCACCCCGCGCTCGTACCCGCCGGGGTTCGGGATCACCGGGTTCCGCGTCGCCGGGCACCAGCTGCTGTTCTCGCCCAACGACCTGTGGGTGATCCTCGTCGTGCTCGGGGTGATGGCGGCGCTCGCCGTGGTGTTCCGGCGCACCTCCCTCGGGCTGCGGATGCGCTCGGCGGCCTTCGCCCCCGAGGTCGCGCGCCTGCTGGGCGTGCGCGTCGGGCGGATGCTCACCGTCGGGTGGGCGCTGGCCGCCGTGGTCGGCGCCATCGCCGGGGTGCTCATCGCGCCCAGCACGTTCGTCAGCCCCACGGCCTTCGACGCGACGCTGGTGTTCGGGTTCACCGCCGCGGTGATCGGCGGGCTCGACAGCCCGCCCGGCGCGGTCGTCGGCGGCCTCGCCCTGGGAGTGGTGCTCAGCTACGTGTCCGGCTACCTCGGCCCGGACATCGTCACTTTCGCCACGCTCGTGGTGCTGATCTTCGTGCTCATGGTGCGGCCCAGCGGACTGTTCGGCACGAGCGCGGGACGGCGGGTATGACCGAGACCAAGGAGAGCAAGGTGCACCGCGCTCCCGCGCCCGCCACCCGCGAGCTTCCGTGGTGGCGACAGTCCACTTTGCTCGGACACACCGTCGTCGCCGTGCTCGGGCTGCTGGCGCTGTACCTGCTGTCGATCTCGCTCGACCCGTTCGGCGACCTGCAGCTGGCGCAGATCTGCTACACCACCATCGCCACCGCGGGCCTGACCGTGCTGTCCGGCCTCAGTGGACAGATCTCGCTCGGGCACGGCGCGTTCGTCGCCGTCGGCGCCTACACCACCGCACTGCTGCTGGAACACCAGCAGTGGCCGCTCGCGCTCGTACTGGTCGCGGCCACCGTGCTCACCGCCGCGCTCGGCGCGCTCGTCGGCGTCGCCGCCGCCCGGCTGCGCGGCCCGTACCTGGCGGGCGCGACGCTCGCGCTCGCCGTCGGGCTGCCGTCGCTGGCGGACTACCACGGGCTGCGCGACCTGCTCGGCGGCGCCAACGGGCTCATCGTCACCCCGCCGCCCCCGCCGCTGTCGCTGGGGGAGGCGTTCCCGCTGGAACGCTGGCACGCCTGGATCGGCGGGCTGTGCCTGGTGGTCGTGCTGTTCCTGCTGGCGAACCTCGTGCGCAGCCCGCTCGGGCGCAACATGCGCCTGGTGCGCGAGGACGAGGACGCCGCCGCGTTGTCCGGCGTGCACGTCGCGCGCACCCAGGTCCTCGCGTTCTGGGTCAGCGCCGGCTGCGCGGGCCTGGCCGGGGCGCTGTTCGCGGTGGTGAACAACCTCGCCTCGCCGGGCGCGTTCACCCTCGCCCTGTCGCTGTCCCTGCTGACCGCGGCGGTGCTCGGCGGCCTGGGCAGCCTCGCCGGCGCGGTGTACGGGTCGGTGCTGGTGACGCTGCTGCCCACGTGGTCGAACAACCTCGCGCAGTCGGCGCAGCTGCCCGAGGAGATCTACGCCAACGTGCCGCTCGTGCTCTACGGGATCGTGCTGATCCTCGTGATCACCCTGTTCCCCGGCGGCATCCAGTCCGGAGTCCGCTGGGCGGGCCGCACGCTGCGCGCGAGGCTGCGCCGATGAAACCCCGAGGAAAGAGAGAAGACATGGCCCCTTCGAGACAGGTGCGGGCGGGCATCGCACTGACCGCCGCACTGGCACTGACGCTCAGCGGCTGCGCCGGGGGAGGCGGTGGCGGCGGCAGCACCCCCGGCGTCACCGACAACTCGGTGACCATCGGCAGCACCCTGCCGCTCACCGGCACCGCCGCGCCCGGCTACAGCGAACAGGGGCCCGCGGCCAAGGCGTTCTTCGACTACGTCAACGCCAACGGCGGCATCAACGGGCGGCAGATCAGCTACAAGTACCTCGACGACGGCTACAACCCCGCCCAGACGGTGACCCTGACCAAGCAGCTCGTGCTGCAGGACAACGTGTTCGCGATCCTCGGCGCGCTGGGCACCCCGACCCACACCAAGGTCGTCGACTTCCTCAACAGCTCCCGCGTGCCCGACCTGTTCGTCGCCTCCGGCTGCACCTGCTGGGACAACCCCAAGGACCACCCCTACACCTACGGCTGGCAGCCCGACTACACCGTCGAGGGCAAGATCCTCGGCGACTACGTCAAGAAGAACCTCGCCGGGAAGAAGGTCGCCTACTTCTACCAGGACGACGACTTCGGCCGCGACGGCATGAAAGGCCTGGACAAGTTCATCGACCCCAACCAGGTCGTGTCGCGCCAGCCCTACCAGCCCGGCAACACCGACGTCGCCGCCCAGGTCTCGGCGATCGCCCGCTCCCAGGCCGACGTCGTGGTCCTCGAGACGATCCCCGCCTACACCGCGCTGTTCAAGCTGACCGCGCTCCGGCTCGGGTACAAGCCGACGCTGCTGGCCTCCAGCGTGGGCGCCGACCCGATCACCGTGTCCGGGCTGCTGGAGAACTTCGCCAAGCAGTCCGGGGCGTCGGTCAAGGGCTCGGACCTCATCGAAGGGCTCGTCACCAGCGCCTACCTGCCCGCGCTCGACGACACGGCGAACTCGTGGACCGCGTTGTTCCGCAAGATCCACGACCAGTACATCCCGAACATCCCGTTCGACGGCAACGTCTACTACGCGATGTCCTACGCGTACACGTTCGTGCAGGCGCTGCAGGCCGCCGGCCGCAACCTCACCCGGCAGGGGCTGCTCGACGTGCTGAACAAGGGCGGGCTGCGCGGGCCAGGGCTCGTGCCGTTCCGCTACGGCCCCGACAGCCACGCCGGGTTCACCGGCGGCCAGATCGCGATCGTCCAGGGCGGACGGCAGACCGGCCAGGGCACGCCGCTGACCACCGACGACGGCGACGGGCCCGTGGTGCCGTTCACCGAGGCGCAGCCGACGGCCCCGGCCAACGGGATCCCGGCGCCGTGACCCTCGCGGGGCGGGCGCCGACGCGCCCGGAGCCCGCCCCGCGAGTTCCCGCCCGGTCGCGTGAACACCGGGCCGGCCGGCGCGTGCCTGCGGCGGTGGCCGCCGGGGCGTCCGGCACAATCGGGGCATGACTGAGGTGGCAGGCAGCAGACGAGCGCAGACCACGCGCACGGCGCTGCTCGAAGCGGCCCGCGAGGTGTTCTGCGCGGCCGGGTACGACGCGGCGACGATGGTGGACATCGCCGACCGCGCCGGCGCGAGCATCGGCAGCCTCTACCACCACTTCGCCGCCAAGTCGGATCTCTACACCACCCTCTACAACGACTACCAGCGCCGCCAGCAGCACCGCTCCGCCCAGGCGTTCCGCGCCGCGCTCGCCCGCGGCGAGGAGGACGCGCTGCGGTTGTTCATCATCGGCACCCGCGCCTACCTCGAAGGCTGCTGGGAGGAGCGGGAGCTGGCCACGGTGTTCCTCTCCGGCGGCGGGCCGGCCGGGTTCGGGACGCTCACGCGCCAGCGGTTCCGCGAGTGGCTGCACGCGAACTCCACGCTCGTCAACGGGCACACCCGGCCACTGAGCGACATGCTGGTGCTGTGCCTGACCGCGATGGCCACCGAAGCCGGCCGCGAGGTCGCCACCGCCCCCAGCCGCGCCCAGGCCCGCCGGATGATCGACGAGGTCCTGGAACTGATGGGACGCCTCTACCCGGCCGCCTGACATCCGGGCGCAAAACCACGGCTCAGGAACAGCTGAGCCACAGCACTGCACAGGCCCGGGGCTCAGAGCCGGACCAGAGCTCGCCGCCAGGCGGCCGTGTGCCGCGGCTCAGCGCAGGCGGGATCCCGCCGCTACCCGGCCGCCTGCGCGGCGAACCCCGCGAACGCCTCCACCAGGCCGTGCGGGGCGTCGGCGCGGAAGAGCAGCTCCATGTTCTGCGCGGACCCGGCGGCGGACTCCCCGGCGCGGGCGAACATGTCCTGCTCGTACGCGGCGAGCGCGGCCTCGGTGTCGCCCGGGTGCGCCGCCAGCGCGAGGCCCAGTTCCGCGCCGTCCTGCATGGCGAGGTTCGCGCCCTCTCCGGCGAAGGGCGACATCAGGTGCGCGGCGTCACCCAGCAGCGTCACGCCGGGCACGCGGTCCCAGCGGTGCCCCACCGGCAGCGCGTGGATCGCGCGGGGGACCAGCGGGCCGTCGGCCTCGGTCACCAGGGCGCGCAGGCTCTCGGCCCAGCCGTCGAACTCGGCGAGCACCGAATCCTTCGTGACCTCCGTGGCGGTGAGGTCACCGCCACGGATCGCGACGTACACGTGCAGGCTGGCGTCCGGCTCGCGGTGCGCGAGGAATCCCCTGCCCTCGCCGAGCGCGAAGAGCATGCCGTCCCCGACGACCTCGGCGCACCCGGGGTGGCGGCGGTCGGCGTCGAACAGGTCCAGCTCCACAAAGGACATTCCCGTGTAGACCGGCACCGCCTCGGACACCAGCGGGCGGATCCGCGACCACGCCCCGTCGGCGCCCACGACCAGATCGGTGGTGAACGCGGTGCCGTCGGCGAGGGTGACCTCGTGGCGGCCACCGCCGAGCGGGCGGGCCCCGGTGACCTTCGCTCCCCAGTGGACAGTGCCCGCGGGCAGCGAACCCAGCAGCAGGTCACGCAGCTGCCCGCGCTCGACCTCGGGCCGGCCCCGGTCATCGTCCCCCTCGGAGAACAGCACCGTGCCACGGGAGTCGAGGACGCGGGTGGCCTCCCCGCCGGGGAACACGAGCTGCCGGAAGTCCTCGTGCAGCCCGGCGGCGCGCAGCGCCTCCTGGCCGGAGTCGTCGTGGATGTCGAGCATGCCGCCCTGCGGGCGGTCGTGCGGGCCGGAGGCGAGGTCGAACACGGCGGCTTCGGCGCCGTGGACGTGCAGCACGCGGGCGAGCGTGAGGCCGCTCAGCCCGGCGCCCACGATGGCGATCGGGTGGTGGGTCATGGTTTCTCCTTGGCAGTCCGCGGGGTGTAGGCGATGCCGTTGAGCAGCACCCGGAACCCCCAGGTGAGCCGTTCGGGCGGGCTGCCCGACAGCAGGTCCTCGCCGATCGCGGCGAGGTGCGGGTGGGAGGCGTCCACCTCCCGCACGGCGCGGGCGACCGCGTCCCAGTCGGCCTGGTCGGCCTCGTCGTCCCGGCCCGCGTGCTCGGCCGCGGTGGCGGTGGCGTGCTGCAGCAGCACGTCCACACCCCACGCCGCTTGACCGGGCGGGACACCGCCCTCGTCGAGCAGCGACAGCAGCCCCTCCAGCAGCTGGAGGTAGTGCTCGCCGCGGGGGCGGGCCAGCAGCGCCGACCGCGCCAGGCTCGGGTGGTCGAACAGCACCGCGGTGTAGGAGGTCAGCACCGCGAGGATGCGCTCGCGCCAGTCGCCGCCCGCGTGGACCGGTGCCAGGTCGACCGTGCCGAGCAGCTCGTCCAGCACGGCCGCGTGCAGCTCCGCGGTGTTGGCCACGTACACGTACAGCGACGCCGGCCCCGTGTCGAGCTCCTGCGCCAGACGCCGCATGGTCACCTTCTGCAGCCCCTCCGCCCGCAGCAGGGCCACCGCGGTCGCGATGATCCCGGCGCGGGTGAGGGCGGGTTTCGCCGGGCGCTCCCGGCGGCTGCGGGAGGGACCGGACGGCGCGGCTGTCATGCCACCACTGTAACGAACATGTTCGTGACGAACAAGTTCGGAACGAACATGTTCGTCGATTCGTCCGGCGAATTAACTGGTTCGAGCGCGGGGAGAAGTGCTCTAGCCTGGCCGGGACGACCGACTTCCCAGGAGGCGACCGCCATGATCGTGCTGGCCCACGTCAGCGACCCCCACCTCGACGGGAGCCCGGTCCGGGCCGAGCGCGCGGCGCGCGTGCTCGACTACGTCAACACCCTGTCGCAGCCGGTCACCGCGCTGCTGGTCACCGGCGACCTCGCCGACCACGGCACCCCGGCCGAGTACGAGGAGGTGCGGGCGGCGCTGAAGTCCCCGGTCCCGGTGTTCACCTGCCCGGGCAACCACGACGTGCGGGAGCCCTA
Organism: Amycolatopsis bartoniae; assembly: GCF_014191255.1. Lineage (GTDB taxonomy): Bacteria > Actinomycetota > Actinomycetes > Mycobacteriales > Pseudonocardiaceae > Amycolatopsis_E > Amycolatopsis_E bartoniae. Next base: position 271,852 of record NZ_JACHWH010000006.1, on the reverse strand, counting down.
CCGGCAGGTGCTGCTCGGTGAACCGGCCTCGGGAGGCCCGGTCAACCAGGTCCACCACGCCGGCGGCGCCGTGTTCGCGCTGTGTGACTCGTCGATCCCCGGCCGGGACGAGGGCCTGCTCGACGACGAAACCCTCGCCTGGCTCGGCGACGTCCTCGACGGCGCGGGCGACGCCCCCGTGTTCGTGTGCTTCCACCACCCGCCGGTGCGGCTGCACAGTCCCTTCGTCGACGAGATCCGCCAGCAGCGCGAGGACCGCCTCGCCGACCTGATCGCCGCGCATCCGCGGGTCGCGGCGCTCCTGTGCGGGCACGCCCACACCGGGGCGGCGACCACCTTCGCGGGCAAACCCCTGCGCGTGGCTCCCGGCATCGTCTCGACGCTGCGGCTGCCGTGGGAGTCCGGGCCGGTGCTCGACTACGACCTGCCGCCCGCCGTCGCGTTCCACGTGCTCGACGACGACGAGCGGCTCACCACGCACTACCGCGTGGTGCCCTGACCCGGGGTCGCGGCCATCAGCCACACCGGCACGCGGTCCGGGGCGTCGGCGAACACGTCGGGCACGTCGCGCCCCCAGCGCCGCAGCTGCGCGGCGATGTCGGTGACCTCACCGGCCCAGCCGTGGCGCGCCAGCCACTCCGCGGGCTCGCCGCCGGGCCCCGAGTGCACCACGTTCGCCATCATCATCGCCGAGATCCGCTCAGCCTCGTCGGTGGCGCGGGCGGTCATCGTCGCCTCGTCCACCATCCGCGCCGGATACTCGGTCAGCAGCAGCGCGCGCTCCCCGGAGCACGCCGTGACCCTCGCCAGCAGCCGGTCGCTCTCCTGCGCGGTGAAATACATCAGCAGGCCCTCGGCGAGCCACACCACCGGCTCGTCCCGGCGGAACCCGGCCTCGACGAGCGGACCGTCCCACGCGTCCCGCACGTCCACCGGCACCGGTACCCGCCGGCACGTGGCCCGGGCGCCGTGACGCGTCAGGACGCCGTTCTTGAACTCCAGCACCGACCCACTGTCCACTTCGAACACCGTCGTGCCGCCCGGCAGCCCGAGCCGGTAGGCGCGGGTGTCCATACTGGCCCCGAGCAGCACGACCTGCCGCGCCCCGGCCTCGACCGCCCGCCGCAGACGCTCGTCGTAGAACGGGGTGCGGGCGGCGAAGTAGGAACTGAACGCATGCCACAGCGGGGAAATGTTCTCGTCGCGCGCCATCCCCATGCGCGGCAGCCCCTCCCCGGTGAAGGCGGTCGCCTCCCGGACGAACAGCCGCGCCCACGGGTCGTCGAACAGCCGGTCCGGACGCGCCGACTCCTGGGCGCGGGCGTACGCGGTGAGCAGCGCCGTCGCGCGCACCCCTTCCGGAGCGCTCACGCGCACCACGCTTCCCGCCGGTCGATCACCGGAAACGACCCGAACGGGTGGGAGCCTTGGTCCCCGCGGGGTTGGGACTTCCGGCCGTATCCACACTGGACCGAACGGCGCAGACTGGTTCGCGTGCCGGTGCTCGGGGCAACGGCACGACGGGGGCGGGCGGCGCTCCACCGGGGACTCACGCCGCTCGCAGGGGAGCAGTCGCGACGACCGGTCGGGGCCAGCGTCCGCTCGATTGCTCCACGCCGGGGCGGTCCGCACTCGCCGGGCTGCCCCGGCTTTCCTGGCGTCATGCGGCGGCTGCTCGGCCTTCGGCGAAGAACTCCGCGAGGTCGCCGAGCTCGCGCACGGGCCGCGCGGCGCCGAACGGGGCGTTCCAGAACGGCCCCTGCCGCGGCCGGTGCGGGCCGACGTAGGCGTAGGGCTCGGGCAGGTAGCCGTCGCCGGGGGAGACGCCGTAGTTGACCTCGTCCACGGTCACCGCGACGTCGAAGTGCTCCGGCCACAGCACGGGTTCCTCGCCCGGGGCGAACTCCCGCAGCGCCGCGTCCGCGGCGGCGTAGGCCGACAGGATCGTCTCCAGCACCGCGAAGTCCAGCACGATCGGCTCGTCCACCCGCACGCCGGAACCGTCGGAGTAGAGGCCCTCCGGCGCACCCGGCTCCACCTCGGCGTCGCGCGCCACTTCGGCGAAGGTGCGGCCGGACAGCGAGATCCGGCGGGCGCCGGCGACCAGCTCCGCGCCGTCGACCCGCAGCGCGGGGTCGAGCGTGGTGCCGAAGCCGCCCGGCGTGACGCGCAGCCGGATCCGGCCGCTGCGCCGGTACTGCGGTCCGGCGAGCACCAGCTCCGCCACGCCGTGCAGGGACCTGCGCGTCGTCTCCAAGGGGTCCATCGGTCTCCTTCAGTGGGATAAGAGCCCTACCGTAGTCAGGCCGTCCGCTTGAGCGTGCGGATGATCGGCGCACTCTCGACGTGTCCGACCCCCTCGATCGTGGCGAGGGTGTCCGCGAGGTAGGTGTAGAGCGCGTCGGCGTCGGTGCACAGGACGCTCGCGAGCAGGTTCGTCGGCCCGGTCGTGGCGGCCACGAGCGCGACCTCCCGCTGCCGGGCCAGCGCCTCGGCGACCGCGGCCAGCCGCGGCTGGCGCACCGACAGCCACAGCAGCGCTGGGGCGTGGTAGCCGAGCGCGGCGGGGTCGAGGTCGATGTCGAGGTACAGCACGCCGGTCCGGCGCAGGTCGTGCACCCGCCGCCGGACGGTCGGCTCGGCCTGCCCGGTCGCGGCGGCGAGGTCGGCGAAGGTGGCCCGCCCGTCGCGCGCCAGCGCGGTGAACAGCGGCTCGTCCCCGCTCAGGTCGACGGACTCGCCGGTGTCCGCTTCCGGTTCGGCTGTGAGCCGGGCCGCCTGTTCGGGGCTCAGCGCGGTGGCGCGGGCCGCCCAGCCGACGGGTCCGCCGACGAACATGCGCAGCAGGCAGTGCGCCGACACCGCGACCACGCGCGGGGTGCGGGGCAGTTGGTGCAGCAGCAACGCGTCCGGCGCCTGGGTCCCCGGCACGCGCGTGAGGCACACGATCTCCGTGCCGCCCGAGGTCAGCTGCACCCACGTGGTGTCGTCGCGCGCGGCCAGGGCACGGGCGACTTCGACGGCGGCGTCCGGGGTGGCGCGCAGGCGCACGAACCACTCGACCTGCCCGACCTTGCGCGGCGCGAGCCGGGCGACGACGCGAAGCCCGTGCTCCTCGCGCAGCCGCCGGTACCGGCGCGCCACCGTCTGCTGGGAGGTGCCGAGCACGTCCGCGATGAGCGTGAACGGCGCCCGCCCGTCGAGGTGCAGCGCGTGCACGAGGCCGCGGTCCAGCTCGTCGAGTGGCATGTTCCGCAGCATAGAGCGTCCTCGATGGAGGAAATCGTCCAGATTGCCGCTGAATGCGGAGAGCGAGACGGGGTTCTTCTTACCGTCGTGGTCATGACCGCGATCCCCTACGCCCGGCGGCGGGCGGCACTGTGCGTGCTGCTCGTCGCCGAGGCCATGAACCTCCTCGACGCCACGATCGTGCAGGTCGCCGCCCCGGTGATCCGGACCGAGCTGGGCGCGAGCGCCGGGCAGCTGCAGTGGCTCACCGCGGGCTACACGCTGCCGTTCGCGGTGCTGCTGATCAGCGGCGGGCGCCTGGGCGACCTGCTGGGGCGCCGCCGGGTGTTCGCCACCGGGCTCGCGGTGTTCGTCGTCTGCTCGGCGCTGTGCGCGTGCGCCCCCGGCATCGGCGTGCTGCTGGCGGCCCGCGCGGTGCAGGGCGCGGGCGCCGCGCTGCTCGTCCCGCAGACGTTCGGCCTGATCCGCGCGATGTTCACCGGACGGGAGCTGAGCGCCGCGCTGGGCACGATCGGCCCGGTGATGGCGCTGGCCGCCGTCGCGGGCCCGCTGTCCGGCGGTGCGCTGACCGACGCGTTCGGCTGGCGGTCGGTGTTCCTCGTCAACGTGCCGCTGGGCGTGGCGGCGCTGCTCGCCTGCCCGCTGCTGCGTGAGGACCGCTCGCCCCACGCGTTGCGCCTGGACGGCCTCGGCACCGTGCTCGTGGCGGTCGCGACCGGGCTGCTGGTGTATCCGCTGGTGCAGGGCACCGACGCGGGCCGGCCGGCGTGGACGTGGTGCTGCCTCGCGGGTGGCGTGCTGGTGCTGGCGGGGTTCGCGGGGCAGCAGCGCCGCGCGGCGTATCCGCTCGTCGAGCCGGGGCTGTTCCGCGACGGCGTGTTCCCGGCGTCGCTGGCCGGGTCGCTGCTGTTCTTCGCGGTGCTCAACGGGGTGATGTTCGTGCTCGTGGTGTTCCTGGCGTCCGGTGGCGCGAGCGCGTTCGGCGCGGGGCTGTCGATGCTGCCGTGGTCGGGCGGGCTCGCCCTCGGGTCGCTGACCACCGGCCTGGTGCTGGTGCCGCGGTTCGGGGCGCGGGTGATGCGGGCCGGGGTGGTGCTGGTGGTGCTCGGCGTGGCGGCGGTCGCCGTGCTGCTGCGGGTCCCGGCCGCCGCCCCGGCGTGGTACCTCGCGGCCCCGCTGCTCGTCGCCGGTGTCGGGCTGGGGGTGTTCACCGTGCCGTTCTTCGCCAACGCGCTGTCCCGCGTCGCCCCGCACGAGACGGGTTCGGCGTCCGGGCTGCTCAACGCGGTGCAGCAGCTCGGCGCGACCGTCGGGGTGGCCGTCCTGGGCGCCGCGTTCTTCCGCCCGCCCCACCCGACGGACGGCGCCCGCCTCGCCCTCGGCGTCGCGCTCGGGCTGCTGGCGACGGTGTGCGCGCTGACCTCCCCGATGCTGCGGCGCGTCAGGACACCGGCAGCGTGAACGCGCTCAGGAACCGGGCCAGCGCGCCGGTCAGCTCGTCGCGCGCCTCGCGTTCCCGGCGGACGAACCCGGCCAGCAGCTCGCCCATCGCCAGCAGCACCGGCGCATCGGCCAGTCCACTGTGGAGCATCTCCTGCGCGTAGGCCCGGAGCGTCGTGCTCTGCACCTCGCCGTCCTGGAACGCGCCGAGCACGTCCTGCAGCCGCTTGAGCTCCTTGACGGCCGTGCGGTGCGGTCCGGGTTCGCACAGCGGGCCGAAGACCTCCAGTGCGTAGCGCAGTTCCTTGGCGCGCTTGCGCAGGGTGTGCACGTCCTCGGCAGGGGAGTCTCCGGTGATGGCCTTGGCGTGGCGCACGAGGCGTTTCGCGTTGCGCCGCAACCGGTTCGCGGCCAGGTCGTCCACAGTGGAATGTGCCGTGGGAGTGGTCACGACGCCGTTGAGCGTGGCGCGCCAGCTTTCGAGCAGCCGCGTGAACCGTTGGGCGCGCAGTCCCCGCACGAGGGTTTTCCGCTCGGTGTCCCGGCGCTCGCGCAGGAACTCGCCGAACGGGGCGAGCACGGCGGGTCCGGCGACCGTGAGCCCGGCGGCCAGTGCGTCGAAGTCGAGCAGGTACACGTCCAGGTCGCGGGTCGGCGTGGTGAGGTCGCCCAGCTCCTTGAACCGCGGCGCGAACCGGGCGGCGAGGTTGCCGGGCAGCACGTCCCCGGCGACCTTCAGCAGTGACCGGGTGCGGCGCACGGCCACGCGCAGCTCGTGCAGGAACTCGGGGTCCACGTCGTCGAGGGTGCCCTCGACGTTCGCGCTGATCGCGTCGGCGAACCCGAGCAGCGCGGTCGCCACGGCGGCGTCGGCGGGCATGCCGGGGGTGATCCCCGTGGGGCGCGGTTCCGGCAGGCCGCACGCGGCGAGCAGGTCGTCGTAGGCACTGCCGTCGGCGGGCTCGAACTCGCCGCTCTCCAGCAGCGTGCGCGCCACCCGGCGCTTGCCGTGCACGGTCACGCGCACCACGGGCGGGGTTCGCACCGGGTGCAGCGTCGTCGCCTCGGCCCACCGCAGGCGCCCGGCCTCCGCGCCCTCGGCGTCGCACAGCACGATTTCGCGCCACACCGTCCGGCTGCGGACCTTCGGCGCGATCGCCCGCACGCTCATCGCCCCCGCGACCGCCTCCCGCAGGTCCCCCTCCGGCAGCCCGTCGATCCGGGCCGGCCAGGCGGGCGGCTCGGTCAGCTTGACCGCGTGCGCGCCGAGGACGAGCGAACCCGGTCCGGAGGCGCCTTCGTGCGTCAGTTCCAGGCCGCGGCGGCGCAACCGCCAGTCGGCGGTGTCCAGATAGGACGCGGTGTGCACGCGGGGTGGCCCCAGCGCGGGCTCGAACCGCGCGGTGAGCGGCGCCAGCGCACGCAGCAGCTCGGCGGGCTCACCCCGGGTGGGGCGGCCCAGCCAGCGCAGGGTCACGGCGGTCGGCATGACGAGCCAGTATAGGGCGAAACCGGCGCCGGTGATCTTGGTCAGCCGCAGGCGTGCTTCGCGGGCAGGATCCGGCCCAGCGCGTCGGTGACCCGCGTGGCGGGCAGCTCACCGGAGTCCACGGCCTGCTGCAGCCGGTCGAGCACCGCGCTCACGTTCCCGCCGGAGGACCACAGCGCCTGGTCCGCGCCCGCGAGCAGTGCGTGGAGCACGGCGTCGGGCAGCCGGTAGGTGCCGGTGATCGCCTTCATCGCGCCGAGGTCGTCGGTGAGCACCGGGCCCGTGAAGTGGTAGTCCTCGCGCAGCAGCCGGTACGCGGCGGGAGACAGGGACGCGGGCACGCCGTCGGTCAGGCCCGGCACGGTGAGGTGCCCGACCATCACGGCGCCGCCGTCGAACCCGGCGACGTCCTGGTAGGGCACCAGGTCGACGGTGCGCAGGGACGCCAGTGCGGGCGTGGTGACCTGACCGGCGTGGGAGTCGCCCTCCGCGTGCCCGTGCCCGGGGAAGTGCTTGAACACCGGCGTGATCCCGGCGTCGCGCAGCCCGGCGGCGAAGGCGAGCCCGTAGGCGCGGACCACGGCCGGGTCGCTGCTGAACGACCGGTCGCCGATCGGGCCGTCGTCGGGCTGGGAGCTGACGTCGAGGCTCGGCGCGAAGTCCACCGTGACCCCGCGCGCCCGCAGCTGCGCACCCCGTTCGCGCCCGGCGGCGCGCACCTGGTCGACGGTCTTCGTGCGGGCCATCGTGCGGGCGCTGGGCAGCGTGCCGTCGAGCTCGTCGATGCGCTGGACCCGGCCGCCCTCCTCGTCCACGGCGATCGACACGCCCCACCGGGCGGCGTGCTGCACCGCGTCCAGGGCGTTGTTCCGCAGTAGCGCCGTGGCGTTGCCGCCGATGAACACCCCGCCCACCTGCTGCTCGCGCACGAGCCGCACCGCGGCGTCCGGATCGGCCGGGTCGACGCCGACGACCAGCAGCTGCGCCAGCCGCTCCCGCTCACTCATCCGCGTGATGACCGAAGCGCACGGCTCGGCCACGGCGGTGGACGTGGCGGTGGACGTGGCGCTGGGGGCGGGGGGCAGGCTCGCGGGCTGGGGGTCGCGGGCGCAGGCGGTGAGCAGCGCGGCGGCCAGGACAGCGGTGGCGATGCGGGTTTTCATGGGCTCCTGGGATGGGGTACCGGGCGGGGGAAGTCTAGTGACCCGTGCCCCCACCTGAGCATCCCGGCGGGCCCGGGGCGGTTAACCTTCCTGCTATGTCACGCCGATCCCCGCAGAGCCCGCCCGTCGACCCGACCCTGCTGCGCTCCCGGCTGGACCGCGCCCGCCAGGCGGCGGCCGGTGCCGGTACCGACGCGCTGCTCATCGCCCCGGGATCGGACCTGCGTTACCTGCTCGGTGAGGCCGGCGGCTCCTTCGAACGGCTCACCGCCCTCGTGCTGCCCGCGGGTGACGGCGTGCCCGCACTGGTCGTGCCGAAGCTCGAAGCGCCCGGCTACGCGCACGTGCCCACCGACGCGCTCGGCGTCGAGCTGGTCACGTGGGTGGACGGCGACGACCCGTACCGCCTGGTCGCCGACCGGCTCGGCAAGCCGGGGCGCGTCGCGGTCAGCGACAACACGATGGCCCTGCACGTGCTGGCGTTCCGTGCCGCGCTTGGTGACGCCGAGCAGACCCTCGCCGGGCCGGTGGTGCGGGAGCTGCGGATGCGCAAGGACGCCGCGGAGGTCGAGGCGCTGCGCCGGGCCGGTGCCGCGATCGACCGGGTGCACGCGCGCGTCGGCGAGTGGCTGCGGCCGGGCCGCACGGAGGCCGAGGTGGGCGCGGACATCGCCGCGGCGATCGTGGAGGAGGGCCACGCGCTGGCCGACTTCGTGATCGTCGGCTCCGGCCCCCACGGCGCCAGCCCGCACCACGACGTGTCCGGCCGCGTGATCGAGCGCGGCGATGTGGTGGTGGTCGACATCGGCGGCCCGCTGCCCGAGGGCTACAACTCCGACTCCACCCGCACCTACGCGGTCGGCGAGCCGCGGGACGCCGACGTGGCCGAGACCTACGCGGTGCTGCAGCGCGCCCAGCGCGCCGCGGTCGAAGCGGTGCGGCCGGGGGTGAGTGCGCAGGACATCGACGCCGCCGCCCGCGAGGTGATCACCGACGCCGGGTTCGGTGAGTACTTCATCCACCGCACCGGCCACGGCATCGGCCTCGACGTGCACGAGGAGCCCTACATCGTCGGCGGGAACACGCTGGCGCTGGAGCCGGGCATGGCGTTCAGCGTGGAGCCGGGCATCTACCAGCCGGGCCGCTGGGGCGCGCGGATCGAGGACATCGTGGTGGTCACCGAGACCGGTGTGGAGTCGCTCAACAACCAGCCGCACGAGCTCGTCGTGCTCGACGCATGAGCAGCACCTCCGGACCGCTGGAGCCACTGGACCAGGCGATCGCGCGGGAGCTCGCGCTGGACGGGCGCTGCAGCTTCACCGACCTGGCCGAACGGGTCGGGTTGTCGGTGTCGGCCGTGCACCAGCGCGTGCGGCGGCTGGAGCAGCGTGGCGTCATCCGCGGGTACACCGCGCAGCTCGACGGTGAGCTGATCGGGCTGCCGCTGACCGCGCTGATCTCGCTCACCCCGAACGATCCGGCCGCCCCGGACGACTACCCGCAGCGGCTGGAGCACATCACCGAGATCGAGTCGTGCTACTCGGTGGCCGGGGACGAGTCCTACATCCTGCTGGTCCGGGTGGCCTCGCCGCGCGCGCTGGAGGACCTGCTGCGCCGCATCCGCGAATCGGCGAAGGTCTCCACCCGCACGACGGTGGTGCTGTCGACCCCGTTCGAGGGCCGCACGCCGACGCTGTCCTCCGAGGCGTAGGGCGAGTACGGTAAAAGGTATGGCAACACGGAAGGTGACCCTGTCGCTGGACGCCTCCGCGGTGGAATACGCGGAGCGGGCGGCCAAGGCGCACGGGGTGTCGTTGTCGTCGTGGCTGTCGAAGGCCGCCCGCCGCGAGGCGGTGCGCACCGGGTATCGCCCGGCGCGCCAGAACGCGCAGGCAGCCGAGCGGCTGGCGGCAGCGGACGAGGCGGAGGTCGCGGCGGCGGAGAAGGAGCTGCGTGCGGAGGGGTGAGGTCTGGACCTACCGTCCGCCGACGCAGCAGGCCCGCGAACGCACGGTGCTGATCCTGTCCTCCGACGGGGTGAACGAGTCCGAACGGCCCTGGCTGCTGGGCACCGAGCTGCTGGAACAGGACCCGCAGGACATCCTCGGCGTCGCGCTGGACTCGCGGCTGTGGATCTCCACGCTGTTCCTCACCCGCCTCTACCGCGGCTGGCTCGTCGAGCGGGTCGCGGAGATCGAGCCGGGCGTCCAGGACCAGGTCGACGCGGCGCTGCGCGCGGCGCTGGACCTCTAGGCGGGCGTCGCGACGGTCGCCGCCGCGTGCAGGTCGCCGTCGGCGCCCGCCAGGCACGCCGCGGACGGCAGGGCGGTGGCGAGGAACTCCGTCAGGCAGTGCCCGATCTGGGCGTGCCCGTTCGCGTTGGGGTGGAACGACTCCTGCAGCGCGTGACTGGCGCGGTCGGCGTCGGTGAGGTCGTTGAGCTGCAGGGTGAGCCTGCTGAACCACTCCTTGCTCGCGTCGGCGCCGCCGCTGCACGCCTCGTGCCCGCGCCCGGCGCGCGACAGGTCCAGGAACCGCGCCCCGGCCTGCGTCGCGGCCCGCGCGAGGCCCGCGGACAGGACGGGCACGCCTTCGTCGCGCACCCACGTCAGGTCCTCCGTGCGAAACGGGCAGCCATTGAGGTTCTGCAGGTCCGCCGGAATGCCAGGGCCGATCGGGGCGGCGTAGGACTGCAGCACGAGCTGGTAGTCACCCGGCTCGTACCCGGCCTGCGCGAGCACCTTCTTCACGTCCGCGAGCGCCGAGACCACCTTCGGCACCATCGCGTTCACCTGGTCCCGCCACGTCGTGCGCACCGTCGTGCTGCACGGGGCGTTGCCCGGCAGGAACCACGACTGGAAGCACTGGGAGACCAGCGCCGAGAAGTGCGGGTCGTCGTTCGCGCCGACGGCGACCACCACGACCGCCACCCGGTGGTCCTTCACCAGGTTCGCCAGCTGCCCGGCCTGCGACGGCTCGGTCCACTGCTTCGTGTCGCCGAGCGCGACCTGCCCCGCCGGGGCGCCCGAGCAGGCGAAGTTCTTCTCCTCCGTCACGCCCGGCACGTGGGTCTGGAACACCTCCGCGTGCGGGGAGCGGTGGCACCAGTCGCCGTTCGTGCCGTTGGTGTCGGCGGTGTAGCCGCCCGCGCCCTCACCCGACAGCGTGCTGTCGCCGAGCGACACGATCGTCAGCGGACCCGTCCCCGGCGGCCCGGGCCGCCTGACCGGGCCCGGCGGCGTGCCGGGCCCGGAGAACACGAAGATCGCGACCAGTGCGACCACGAACAGCAGGACGCCCCCACCGATCCACCACCGAAACCGTCGCATCACCGCGCAGTCTACGGAGTGATCACGCGGCGGCGAGGACGCCGTCGACCAGCCGGACCCGCCGGTCGGCGATGGCGTGCACGGCGTCGTCGTGGGTCGCGACGATCACCGCGGCGCCCTGCGAGGCACAGTCGCGCAACAACTCCAGCACCGCCGGGATGCTGCCGCTGTCCAGGTGCGCGGTCGGCTCGTCGGTGAGCAGCACCTTCGGCCGCCCGCTGACCGCGCGCGCCAGCGCGACCCGCTGCTGCTGCCCGAACGACACCTCCCCGGGATAACGGTCGGCCAGCTGCGCCACCCCGAGATCGGTCAGCAACCCGCGCACCCGCTGCTCGATGTCCTCGCCGCCGGGGCGCAGCCGCAGCGGCAGCGCGACGTTCTCGGCGACGGTCAGCTCGGCGGAGAGCCCGAGCGCCTGTGGCAGCACGGCGCAGGTGTGCCACGGTGGTGCCCCGTCGATCGGGACCCCGGCCAGCAGCACGCGCCCGGCGTCGGGCTCGTCGAACCCGCTCAGCAACGCCAGCAGCGCGCTCTTGCCGGAGCCGGACCGGCCCGACACGGTCACCAGCTCCCCGGCGTCGACCGACAGTTCGAGGCCGCGCAGCACCTCGACGTCCCCGCTGGGGTGGCGGAAGCGGCGGCGCAGCCCGAAGGCGTGCAACGCGGGGGAGCTCATCGCTGCTCGACTCCTTCCAGTCGTCCGTCGCGCAGGCGCGCGACGCGGGTGCCGAGGTCGATGAGCCGGTCGTCGTGCGAGGCGACGAGCACGGCGAACTCCTGCCCGGCGAGGGAGCGCAGGGTGTCCAGGACCAGGTCGGCCGAGGCCTCGTCCAGCTGCGAGGTCGGCTCGTCGGCGAGGATGACCGACGAGCCGCGGGCCATCGCGCAGCCGAACGCCAGCCGCTGCTGCTGCCCGCCGGACAGGGCCGAGACGTGCCAGTCGCCGGTCCCGCCGAGCCCCAGCCGGGCGAGAATCTCCTCCGGTGCGCAGGAGCGGCGCGCGGACTGGGCGGCGGCGCGGAGGTTGTCGCCGACATTCAGGTAGTCCAGCAGGTTCTCCGCCGGGTTCTGGAACACCAGCCCCAGGTGCTCCCGCCGCAGCGCGCGCCGCCCGGAGTGCCGCAGCGCGCCGGTGTCCACGCCGTCGAACCACAGCACGCCGCGGGCGGGGCGCTCGAACAGGCCCAGCACCCGCAGCAGGGTCGACTTGCCCGAGCCGGACGGCCCGGCGAACACCGTGATCCCGGTGCGCGGCACGTCGATGCTCACGTCGTGCAGGCCGGTCACGGTGCCCGCGGGGGTCGGGTAGTCCACGCCGATCCGGTCCAGCCGGAAGATCGCGTCAGCCACGCAGCAGCTCCACGGTCCGGGCGGTGCGCACCGAGCGCACCGCGAGCCAGCCCGCCAGCAGCACCACGAGCACCCCGGCGGCGAGCACGGCGAGCACGAACATCGTCTGGTCGGGCAGCGCGGAGCGGGGCGCGAGCCAGCGCACGGGGTCGAACCGGGGGACCGCCAGGCCCGCCACGGTCACCCCGCACACCACGCCCGCCACCGCGGCGAGCCCCGCGAGCAGGCCCAGCTCGATCAGGTGGCTGCCGAACAGCGTCCGCACCCGCATGCCCATCCGCAGCACCAGCGCCCCGGCCAGGGCGTTCTGCCTTCGCCGCACCTCCACCGCGACCAGCAGCGCCAGCACCGCCACCACCCCCAGCACCCCGCCGAGCACGGTGACGAACGAGAAGGTCCACTCCACGACGTAGAACGGCAGCGCGTCGACGGCCCCGTCCCGGCTGGTGCGGTCGATCTGGGTGAGCCCGGCGCCCGACAGCGCCGCCGACACCCGTTCGAGTGGCTGCTGCGACAGCAGGCTCCACTGCGGGATCGCCGCGAGCTGCGCCGGGGTGAGCGCGGTGCGGGACACGACGTAGCCGAGGTTGCCGCCCAGCAGCGGGAACCACGGCAGGTCGGCGACCGTCACCGCGGGCGGCAGCCCCGGCAGCGCGGCCGACTGGGTCGCCGCGTGCCCGATGCGCAGCGCGGGCAGGCCACCGGGCACCGGTGTGGTGAGCTTCGGCAGCAGCTCGGTGATCCGGTCGCGCAGCGGGCCGAGGTAGGCGGCGGAGGCGAACGTCGCCGGGTCGACGACCAGCACGACGCTGCCGGTCCCGCTCGTGCGGCCCGCCACCGTGCTGGTGCCGCGCAGATCCGGCGGCAGCGTGATCGTGCCCAGCCCGACGCCGGTTTCGACGTCCACCCGGCTGTTCGCGCCGACGAGGATGCCGGACTTGTCGTCCAGCGCGGTGTGCTGGCCCCGCGCGATGCCACTGCCCGCGGCGAGCGTGCCGATCGCGAGCACCCCGACCACCAGCACCCCGGTCACCGGGGCCCGGGCTCCGGCGAGGCGGCGGATCGCCAGCTGCAGCGGCGGTTTCGACCACCACCGCACGTGGTGCGAGGCCCGCAGCAGCAGCCACACCAGCCGCGCCGCGACGAGCCCGGCGGTGAGCACCACGAACACCGGGTAGGTCAGGGCGAGCGGGTCGACCTGCGGCAGCGGGGTGCCCTGGCGGGAGGAGGCGCCGTAGCCGGCGAGCCTGCTCCAGCCGAGCACCGCCAGCCCCGCGGTGGCCAGCTCCCACGGCACGAACGCGAGCAGCCGCCGGCTCAGCGCACGCACGGGACGGCGTCCCACCTGGAAGTCGCGGTGCGTCCGCACCGCCACGACCACGCCCAGCACCAGCAGCGACACCAGCAGCGCCCCGAGCGCGATCCCCGCCGCGGCGACCTGGCTGCCGGTGCCGATCTGCCCGGGTGGGGCGTAGAGCGGCAGCGCGACCCGGGCGAGCACGATCCCGACGATTCCGCCGGCGAGCACCGGCAGGCCCAGTTCGGCGACCGCCAGCCCGCCCAGCGCGGCCGGCCTGGAGCCGCGCGCGGCCAGCAGCCGCACCTGCGTCCGGCGGCGCTGGTACCACTGCAACGCCACGGTCGCGACCGCGCCGAACCCGACCAGCACGCTGATCGCGGCCAGCGGCAGGATCGACACGAGCACGTTGTGCTCCGCCTGCCCGGCGATCTGCAGCGAACGCTCGAACGGGATCTGCATCGCCACGACGTCCCCGAGCCCCTGGCGCCGCAGGTCCGCCCGCACGGCGTCGATCAGCTCGCGTGAGCGGTCGAGGTCGGCCCGCGCCTCCCCGGTGGTGCGGGGCGGGTCGAGGTAGAAGGAGACCGTGAAGTCCAGCGTCGGCAGGCCCAGCGTGGCCACGGCGGCGTCGAACGTCCGCTGGTCACCGGCCAGCGCGACGGTGTGGATGGGGTCGTTGGCGTAGGCGTACACCGTCGCCAGCGTCTGCTGGGAGCACCACCAGCGCGGCGGCGGCACCGTCAGTGCGTGGTACACCCCGGCCACGGGCGGCAGCGCGAACCCGAGCACGTTCACCGGATCACCCGGCCGCACCGGGCTGAACCGCGTCAGGTCGTCGCCGACCCACAGCCCGGCCCCGCCGCCCTGCAGCTGCTGCACCTGGCCGAGCGCGCCGTCGCGGTAGCTGAGCTTGATCTTGCGGCCGGTCGCGGGCCCGAGGTCGACGTGCGTCAGGACCCCGGCGAACAGCGACGTCACCGGCTGGGGGAAACCGTGGGCCGCGGCCTGGCGCCGCACGGTGTCGGCCACCACCGGCGCCTGCTCCACCGGCAGCCCGGCGCGCGAGAACACCGGCCCGTAGGAGTCCGGGCACACCGCCGCGGCCTGGTAGTCCGTCGCCGCGCCGCCCGCCGCGGCTCCGATCAGCACCGCCGACCCCGCCAGGAAACACGACAGCAGCGCGGTCACCGCCGCGACGACCAGCGTGAGCTTGCCCCCCAGCGCGGCACGCGGCGCGCGCGACCACGGCAGCGAGACCCCCCTCGGTTTCCGCATGACGCGGAACCTACCCCGGACGGGTCGCGCCACCGGGGGAACTCTGCCGAATCGTTGCGGACAGTAAGCAGCGAAGGGGCACGTTTTGCCTGGCCGTGTCGGTGGAACCCCTCGGGCAGGGAGTGCTGGATCGGAACGGGGAAAGGACGCGCGGGGCATGACGGCCGAGGCCATCGACATCAGCCAGAGGACCGGGACCATCGGGCACGCGGCACCGCCGGAGCCTGCGGAGAGCACCGAGTACCTGGTCAACGGCCGGACCGCGCCGTGCCGGTTCTGCGGCAGGACCGGCACGGACGGCGTGCGCCGTGCCCCCGGCCCGCGCGGGCCGATCTGCCCCGACTGCCTCCACGTCGGGACCTGGCTGTGCCGCGACGGGCAGGAGCGCTTCCTCGGCGAGCTGAACCTCGCGCGCCTGGTCACCGCGCCCGGGCTGGAGTGCGAGTTCTGCGGCCGCGACGAGCGGCGCACCCTGTTCCTGCGCCGCCGCCCGCTGCCGCGGATGCGCTGCCTGCCGGGGGACGCGGTGATCTGCGCCGACTGCCTCGCCCGCGGACAGCAACTGCTCGCCTGCGTTTCCCGGGTCCGCCGCGGATGAAATCCCGGTAAGGTCGGCAGCGAACGTTCCAGCCAGTCCTTCCGGAGGGGGCATGGTGTCGGCGACCGGCACCTCGCTGCTGCTGGCGGTCCCGGCCGCCGTCGTCGGTGCGGCGAGCATGGGCATGGCCAGCGCCGCGCAGGCGCGCGCCACCAAGGAAGTCGAAGTCAGCCGCATCCTCGACCCCGGCCTGCTGCGCGGGCTCGCGCACCGGCCGCTGTGGCTCGTCGGCATGGTCGCCACCGGCCTCGGGCTCGCCCTGCAGCTGGTCGCCCTCGCGTTCGGGCCGCTGCTGGTCGTGCAGCCGCTGCTGATCACCTCCCTGATCTTCGCCGGCGTCATCTCCGCCCGCCTCGAACGCCGCCCGCTGGACCGCGTGATGCTCGCCGGGTCCGGGGTGTGCATCGCCGGGCTCGCCGCGTTCCTCCTCGTCGCCCGCCCCAGCGGGGACTCCCAGGGCTTCTCCCCGCAGTCCGAGCCGCTGCCGCTGGCGATCGCGCTGGCCACGCTCACCGTCGTCGCGCTCATCGTGGCGCTGCTGGTCCGCCACGGCTCGATGCGCGTACTCGGGCTCGCGGTCGCCACCGGCGTGCTGTACGGCGTCACCGCCGGGCTCATGAAGGTCGTCGCCGGGCAGGCCCGCGAGGGCATCGCCGAACCGTTCCAGCACTGGACGCTCTACCTGGTGTGCCTCGTGGGTCCGCTGGGATTCCTGGTCAGCCAGAACACCTTCCAGCAGGGCCGGTTCCTGACCCCCGCGCTGGCCGTGATCACCGCCCTCGACCCGCTGGTGGGCGTCGCGATCGGCGTGTGGTGGCTGGGGGAGACGGCGAACGCGAACGCCTGGGCGCTGGCCGGGGAGGGGCTCGCGGGCGTGGTCATCCTCGTGGGCATCGGGCTGCTGGCCAGCCGCGCCGAACACCTCGCCCGCGCCCAGCCGGGCACCGGCGTCTCGCTGAACGCACCGGAAGGGACCGCATGAACAAGGTGCTGGTCGTCTCGGCGGCCATGGGGGAAGGGCACAACGCGACCGGCCGGGCGCTGGAGGACGCCGTGCGCCGGCTGTGGCCGGACGCCGACGTCAGCTGGCTCGACACGCTCGACGTGATGGGCTCCGGGGTGGGGCCGCTGTTCCGCTGGATCTACGTGTCCAACGTGCAGCGCACCCCGTGGCTGTACGAGTTCTTCTACCGCTCCCTGTGGCGCCACCGCTGGTTCGCCACCGCCTCCAAGCGGTTCGTCGGCGTCTGGTGCGGGCCCCGGCTCGGCCGCCGCGTCGAGGACCTCGGACCCGACCTGGTGCTGTCCACGTACCCGCTCGGGTCGGCGGGGCTGGAGTGGCTGCGCCGCCACGACCGGCTGCCCATGCCTGCGGGGGCGTGGATCTCCGACTTCGCGCCGCACCCGTTCTGGGTCTACGGCGCGCTCGACCTCAACGTCGTGATGCACGAGCAGGCCGTTCCGCCCGCCCTCAAGTGCGTGCCCGAGGCGAAGGTCGCGGTGTCCGCGCCACCGGTCCGCGCGGCCTTCACCACCGGTGACCGTGACAGCGCCCGCCAGCGGCTCGGGCTGCCGGCGGACGCGTTCGTGGCGCTGGTGTCGTGCGGCTCGCTCGGCTTCGGCGACGTCGAGGACGCCGCCCGCGAACTGCTCGCCGCGCATCCCGGCGTCGTGCCGGTCGTGGTGTGCGGCCGCAACGACGCCCTGCTGCGGCGGCTGCGACCGCTGGCCGAGCAGGATCCCCGGCTGCGGCCACTGGGGTGGACCGACGAGATGGCCGCGTACACGATCGCCTCCGACGTGGTGGTCACCAACGCCGGCGGCGCCACCGGCCTGGAGGCGCTCGCCTGCGGCCGTCCCGTGCTCATGCACCGCCCGATCGCCGCCCACGGCCGCGCGAACGCCCAGCTGATGGCCGATGCCGGACTCGCGGTGGTGTGCGAGACGGACGGCGAACTGGCCGGCGCGGTGCGCACGCTGATCGCCGAACCCGATCGCTGGAAGGCGATGGCCGAGGCCGCCACCCGGCACTGCGACAGCACCGGCGCGCTGGAAGACAGCCTGCGGGCACTGGCCGGAGTCGCCCACGCGGTGTGACAGGCGGAGTACCGGGGTACGCCGCACCCATGGCGGACGTGCGGAAGCTGCTCGAACGGGCGGGGCGGACCTACGCCGAGGAGGCGGGGATCAAGCTGGCCGACACCCCGGCGCCGCTGTACCGGCTGCTGGTGCTCTCGGTGCTGATGTCGGCCCGGATCCAGGCCACGATCGCCGTCGCGGCGGCGCGGGAACTGGTGCGCGCCGGGCTGGGTACCGCGCGGCGGATGGCCGACGCGAGCTGGCAGGACCGTGTGGACGCGCTGGGGCGCGGGCACTACGTGCGCTACGACGAGAGCACCGCGACCGCGCTCGGCGACGGGGCCCGGCTGCTGCTGGAGGAGTACGGCGGCGACCTGCGCAAGCTGCGCGACCGCGCCGCCGGCCGGGAGGAGCTGGGCGCGCTGCTGCGGAAGGTGCCGCGGCTCGGTCCCGTCGGCGTGGACATCTTCTGCCGGGAGGCCCAGCAGGTCTGGCCCGGCCTGCGCCCGTACTTCGACGCGAAGGCGCTGCAGGGCGCGGAACGCCTCGGCCTGCCCCGCGACCCCGGGAAGCTGGGCGGGCTCGTCGACGGCGACGACCAGGCCCGCCTCGCCGCGGCGCTCGTCCGGGTCTCCCGGGACAAGAAGCTCGCCGACTCCCTACGCTGAACCGATGCCCCGCCCGAACGACGAGGTCGAGGCGCTGCTGCGCGAGTACGCCGACCTGCTCACCCTCACCAGCGGCGACGCCTTCAAGGCCCGCGCCTACGAGAAGGCCGCCCGCGCCGTCGCCGGCTACGGCGGCGACCTGTCCGAGCTCGGCCCCCAGGAGCTTCGGCAGATCCCGGGCGTGGGCAAGTCCATCGCGGACAAGATCGCCGAGTACTTCGAGCGCGGCAGCATCACCGTCGTCGAGGAAGCCCGCGCCCGCATCCCGCCGGGCGTGCGAGCGCTGACCGAGATCCCCACGCTCGGCCCGAAGAAGGCCGCCGTGCTCTACCACGACCTGGGTATCTCCTCGGTGGACGAGCTCGTCGACGCCATCCAGAGCGAACGGCTGCGCGACCTCAAGGGGTTCGGCCCGAAGACCGAGGAGAACCTCCTGCACGGCGTCGAGCTGCTGCGCACCTCCGGCGGCCGGGTGCTGCTCGACGTCGCGACCAAGCTGGCCGAGGAGATCACCGGGCGACTCTCGGCGCTGCCCGGCGTCGCGCGCTGCACCCACGCCGGGTCCCTGCGCCGCTTCCGCGAAACCATCGGCGACCTCGACGTCCTCGTCGCCGCCGAGAGCCCGGTGCCGGTCATGGCGGCCTTCCGCGAGCTGGACCTGGCCGCCGAGGTCATCGCGAGCGGGGACAAGAAGACCTCGATCCGCACCCGCACCGGCCTGCAGGTGGACCTGCGGGTGGTGCCGCCCGCGTCATGGGGCGCGGCGCTGCAGTACTTCACCGGTTCGCAGGCCCACAACGTCCGCGTCCGCGAACGGGCCGTGCGCGCCGGGCTGAAGCTCTCGGAGTACGGGCTGTTCGACGTCGAGACCGGCGAGCTGATCGTGTCCGAGACCGAGGAGGAGGTCTACGCCCGCCTCGGCCTGCCGTGGATCCCGCCGCCGCTGCGGGAGGACCGCGGCGAGCTGGAGGCGGCGCTGCGCGGGGAACTGCCGGACCTCGTGCGGACCCAGGACCTGCGCGGGGACCTGCACACCCACACCGACCTGACCGACGGCGTCGCCTCGCTGGAGGAGATGCTCGCCGCGGCCGCCGCCCGCGGCTACGAGTACTACGCCGTCACCGACCACGCGCCGAACCTCGTCATCCAGCGCATGACCGACGAGAAGATGCTCGCCCAGCGCGAACGGGTCCGCGCCCTCGACCGCACCTACGGCGGGATGCGCGTCCTGCACGGCACCGAGCTGAACATCGACGCCGACGGCGGCGTGGACTGGCCCGCGGAGTTCCTCGCCGGGTTCGACCTGTGCGTGGCGTCGGTGCACTCGGCGTTCACCCAGTCCCGCGCCGACACCACCCGCCGCCTGGTGCGGGCCGCCGAGAACCCGCACGTGCACGTCCTCGGGCACCTCACCGGACGCCAGATCGGGCACCGGCCGCCGATCGACGCCGACTTCGCCGAGGTGTTCCGGGCCTGCGCCCGCACCGGCACCGCGCTGGAGGTCAACTCCTTCGCCGACCGCCTCGACGTGCGCGACGAGCACATCCGCCAGGCCCGCGAGTACGGCGTGAAGTTCGCGATCGACAGCGACGCGCACTCGGTGCGGGACCTCGCGCAGATCCGCTACGGCGTCGGCACCGCCCAGCGCGGCTGGCTCACCGCCGACGAGGTGATCAACACCTGGCCGCTCGGCCGGCTGCGGAAGTTCCTGGAGAAGCCCAGTGCGCGGGAGGCGTGAGCCCCTCCGGCAGCCGCGTCGTCGCGTCGCCGCGTGCGGCGGCGACCTGGATCCGGGTCAGGAACAGGCTTCCGGTGAGGTCCGCGCCCCGCAGGTCGGCGCCGCGGAAGTCCGCGCCGATCACGTCGGCCGAGCGCAGATCGGCCTCCCGCAGGTCCGCGCCGATCAGGTAGGCCCCCCGCAGCGACGCTCCACGCAGGTTCGCGCCCCGCAGCTTCGCGCCGATCAGGTCGGCGCCGCGGTGGTTCTTCCGGCGGCCGGGCACGCCCTGGCGGGCCCGCTCGCTGACCCGCAGCAGCAGCTCGTTCACCTCGCCCCGCACGGCTGGAACGTCCACAGTGGTCAGTTCGGCCGCCGGAAGTTCCGTGAGTCGTTCGATGTCGTCGAGGGCGCGCCGCAGCTCGTCACGCAGGGGTGCGGCGGCGGGCAGCGCCAGCGCCTCGGTGAGGTACCACAGCAGTTCGTGCAGCCCGCGCATCACCGGGAACACCGCGGCGGCTTGCGGGGACTCGTGCCCGCCGAAGGTGACCTGCGAAACCTGCTGCCCGGCGCCGAAGCAGTCGAACACGGTGCAGCCGGCCATGCCCCGCTCCCGCAACTGGGAGTGGATGCCGCAGCGGTAGTCGCCGGCGAGGTGACGGCACGGCGTGCCCGCGGCCTTGTCGAACGCGAAGTCGGCGGACTTGGCGAACGGCAGGGCGACGCAGCACAACCCGAAGCAGGAGGAGCAGTCGGCGGACAGGGACGGCATCGTCCGATTGTCGCTCACGGTCAGCGGGGCGGCGGCAGGGGAGTGGACCAGTCGAGCTGGTGGGCCAGCTCCTCGTCGCTCACCGGTGGCGGCCCCGCCGGCCGGGGCGCGCGATCGCTCAGCCGGGCGCTCGCCTCGGTGTTGTACTCCACCCGCGGCCGCCGCAGCCGTTCGTAGACCTCGAAGGACCCGGTGTCCCGCAAGGCTTTCGCGAGGACCACGGCGTCCTCCAGCGCCATCGACGCGCCCTGACCGGTGGCGGGCGAGGCGGCGTGCGCGGCGTCGCCGACGAGGAGCATCCGGGCACTGCGCCAGCGCGCCACGTTCGCCAGGTCCCGCGCGTTGGTGCCCAGCAGCGGGCCCTCCGTGGCCTCGACGATGCCCGCGCACGGGGTGTCGTCGGGCCGCAACAGCTCCAGCAGCCGGTCGCGGTCCGGCCGCCCGCCGGGAGGCAGCGGCTCCCCGTCCACGCGGGCGAACCAGTACGTCTCGCCGCCGGGGGAGACGGCGTAGCCGAACGCGACCGCGCTGCCCCGGACCATCACGATCCGGCCGGGTTCACCCGGCGGCGGAACCACCGTGCTGTAGCCGTAGCACACCTGCTGACCGGCGTACCGGGGCCGCGTCCCGGGACTGAGAACCTCGCGCACGGCCGAGTTGAGCCCATCCGCCCCGATCAGCAGGTCGCCGCGGGCACTGCTGCCGTCGGTGAAGCGCGCGGTGACCCCGTCCTCGTCCTCCGTCACCGTCGCGAGCCGTTTACCGTGGTGCAAGGTGATTCCGCGGCGCACGACCTCGTCCTGCAGCACCCGGCACAGCTCGGCGCGCCGCAGGCACCGCATCGCCTCCAGTGGCCGCGTCTGCCCGGCGAACTCGATCGTGTGCAGCGGAAAACCCGCCTGCGTGACCGCGTCCGCCGCGTCCAGCTGCGCGAGCGCGGCCGCGCCGTTGCGGGCCAGCGTCAGGAACGCGCCGAGGTGCTCGGCGCCGCCGGTCTGCGCCTCGAACACCACCGGGTCGAACCCGGCCTCGCGCAGCCCGAGCGCGGCGGCGGTGCCGGCGACACCGCCACCGATGATCAGGATCCGGTGCACCGGCCCACCCTAGGGCCTGGAGCGGCGGGCCTCCCACCACGCGCGGCCCTCTTCGGGCAGCGTCGTGATCGGGTCGTAGAACGGGTAGCGCCGCGCCAGCGCGTCCGGGTCCTCGCGTTCGATGCCCGTGCGGTAGTTCTTCGTCCAGTAGGAGATGCCCCGTTCGCGGTCGTACTCGGCGACCTGGTGCACCCAGCGCTTGCCCACGTACGGCACGTCGCACACGATGCGCGGCGTCGCGTACCCCGGCAGGTAGCCCATGATCGCGTGCTGCAGCTCCTGGGCCTCCCACACCGCGACACGCCAGTGCTCGGCGTTCGGGATCATGTCGCACAGGTAGAAGTAGTACGGCAGGATGTTCGCCTCGCCCTGCAGCGCGAAGCACAGGTCCAGCAGCGCCGCCGGGGTCGCGTTCACCCCGCGCATCAGCACGCCCTGGTTGCGCACGTCCCGCACGCCGACATCCAGCGCCGTGCGTGCCGCCTCCGCGACCAGTGGCGTCACCGACTGCACGTGGTTGACGTGGGTGTGGATGGCGAGGTTCACCCCGCGCCGCTGCGCGGTACCCGCGACCCGCTCCAGCCCTTCGACGACCTTCGGCTGCAGCCAGTGCTGTGGCAGACCGGCCAGTGCCTTGGTGGCGAGCCGGATGTCGCGCACGGTCTCGATGTCCAGCAGCCGCATCAGGAACGACTCCAGCTGGTGCCACGGCACGTTCGCCACGTCGCCCCCGGACACCACGACGTCGCGCACCCCGGGCGTGCGGCGCAGGTAGTCGATCATCGCGTCCTGCCGGTCCACGGGCTTGAGCGCGAGCTTGTGCTTGGCGACCTGTTCGGTGGAGTTGCCCACCAGGTCCATTCGCGTGCAGTGCCCGCAGTACTGCGGGCAGGTGGACAACAGCTCCGCCAGCACCTTGGTGGGGTAGCGGTGGGTCAGCCCCTCCACGACCCACATCTCCGCCTCGTGCAGCGAGTCCCGCGCCGAGTGCGGGTGGCTCGGCCACACCGGGTCGCGGTCGCTGCGCACCGGCAGCATGTAGCGGCGCACCGGGTCGGCGTAGAACGCCTCGGTCGAGGAGACGTCCATCGTGTTGAGCATCTGCGGGGGCAGCAGCATCGACATCGTGGCCAGTTCGCGCTGGTCGGCGGCCAGGTCGTCGTAGAACCGCTCGTCCACCAGGTCGCCGAGCACCGCCTTCAGCTGCCGGGCGTTGCGCAGGCAGTGCACCCGCTGCCACTGCGCGTCCCGCCACTGCGCCTCGGTGACCTCCCGCCAGCCGGGGAAGCGGCGCCAGTCGGGTTCGGTCAGCTCGCGGCGGACGTAGGCGTAGGGCTGCCCGTAGACGTCGGCAGGCGAGACAGGTTCCTGGATCGCAGTCATCTGTGCTCCTTGTCGGCGGTGAGACGTGAAAATCTCCTGCGGAAGCGACAATACGACGTAAATATTGCTGCCGCATTACTATCAGGCAGACTCGTGCCCGTGAACGACACGACGCTTCTGGTCGGCGGGCGGATCCACTCGCCGAGCTCGCCCGACGCCACCGCGATGGCGGTCACCGGGAACACCGTGGTCTGGGTCGGGCAGGACGGCCCCGGCCGCGCCCTGCACCCCGGCGCCGCGGTCGTCGACCTCGACGGCGCCTTCGTCGCGCCCGCCTTCGTCGACGCCCACGTGCACGCCACCGCCACCGGCCTCCACCTGGCCGGACTCGACCTCACCGGCGTCCGCGGCGCGGCCGGGCTGCTGGCCGCCGTGCGCGACGCCGTCCGGCCCGGCGAGGTGCTGATCGCCCACGGCTGGGACGAGTCCACCTGGACCGATACCCGCCTGCCCAGCCGCGCCGAGCTCGACGACGCCGCCATGGGCGCCCCGGTCTACCTCAGCCGCGTCGACGTGCACTCCGCCCTCGTCTCCACCGCGCTGGTGGACCTCGCCCCCCACGCCCGCGAGGCCGACGGCTGGTCCGCCGAAGGACCGCTGACCCGCGAGGCGCACCACCGCGTCCGCACCGCGCTGCAGGCCGCCATCACCCCGCAGCAGCGCCGCCGCGCCCAGGACGCCTTCCTCCGCCACGCCGCCGCCCACGGCATCGTCAGCGTCCACGAGTGCGCCGGCCCCGACATCTCCGGCGAAACCGACCTCGCCGACCTGCTCGCCCTCGCCGCCGAACCCGGGCGCCCCGAGGTCATCGGCTACTGGGGCGAACGCGGCGCGGTCGAGCTGGCCCGCCGCCACGGCCTGCGCGGCCTCGCCGGAGACCTCTTCGTCGACGGCGCCCTCGGCTCCCACACCGCCGCCCTGCACGAGCCCTACACCGACCGGCCCGGCTCCACCGGCGCCCGCTACCTCGGCGCCGAGGACATCGCCGAGCACCTCGCCACCTGCACCGAAGCCGGGCTGCAGGCCGGGTTCCACGTCATCGGCGACGCCGGGGTGGCGGAGGTCGTGCGCGGGTTCCAGCTGGCCGAACAGGCCGTCGGGCAACGCGCCCTCGCCGGGGCCCGCCACCGCCTCGAACACCTGGAGATGGTCGACGCCGAGCAGGCCGCGCAGCTCGCGGGCTGGGCCGTCACCGGCTCGATGCAACCGCAGTTCGACGCCCTCTGGGGCGGCACCGACGGCATGTACGCCACCCGTCTCGGTGACCGCGCCGCGGGAATGAACCCCTTCGCGACGCTCGCCGCGCAGGGCGTCGTGCTCGCCTTCGGCTCCGACAGCCCCGTCACCGCACTCGACCCGTGGGCGAGCGTGCGCGCCGCCGTGCACCACCGCACCCCGGGCGCCGGGCTGTCCGCCCGCGCCGCGTTCAACGCCCACACCCGCGGCGGCCACCGCGCGGCCGGCACCAACGACGGCCTCACCGGCACGCTGCAGCCCGGCGCTCCCGCGCACTACGCCATCTGGGACGCCGCCGACCTCGTCGTCGCCGCGCCCGACTCCCGCGTCCAGCGCTGGTCCACCGACCCGCGCTCCCGCGTGCCCGCGCTGCCGCCCCTCGAACCGGACAGCCCGCTCCCGACCTGCCTGCGCACCGTGCGGGCCGGGGAGGTTCTCTACGACGCGTTCACACCACCGGCTTAAAGTGAACCCCGTGGTGACCACCGCGCCGGAACCGACGGCGACCGAAAACCCCCCACGCCGCCGCCGGAACTGGCGCCCGTGGCTGCTGCGCCTCGCCCTCGCGGCCGGCTCCGGCGTGGTGTTCTACCTCGCCTTCGCGCCGCGCTCGCTGTGGTGGCTCGCGCCGATCGGGTTCGCCGGGTTCGCCTTCGCCCTGCGCGGGCGGCGGCTGTGGGGCGGGCTCGGCTACGGCTTCGCCTTCGGGTTCGCGTTCTACCTGCCGCTGCTGTTCTGGCTGCAGGACTTCCTCGGCGTCCAGTTCGGCCCGTGGCCCTGGCTCGGGCTCTCCGCCGCACTCGCCGCGTACCTGGCCGTCGGCGCCGCGCTGTGCACGCTCGTCGCCCGGCTGCCGTGGAGCCCGGTGTGGATGAGCATGATCCTCATCGCCACCGAGACCCCGCGCGCGTGGTTCCCGTTCGGCGGCTTCCCGTGGGGGAGGGTCGCGTTCAGCCAGTCCGAGGGCGCCTTCCTGCCGCTGGCCTCCGTCGGCGGCGCGCCGCTGGTCGGGTTCGCGGTCGTGCTGACCGGGTTCGCCGTCCCGTCCCTCGTCGCCCGCCTCCGCCGCCGCAACTGGCGCGGCTCGATCCTGCCCGCCACCGGGGTCGTCCTGCCCATCGTCGCCGGGCTCGCGCTGTGGCCCACCATCGGCACCGCCGCCCAGACCGGCAGCCTCACCGTCGCCACCGTCCAGGGCAACGCCCCCGACGTCGGCATCGGGCTGATGGAGGAACAGGACACGATCCGGGCGAACCACCTCGCGCAGAGCGAGCGGCTCGCCCAGCAGGTCCACTCGGGCGCGGTGCCGCAACCCGACCTGGTGGTCTGGCCCGAGAGCGTCACCGAGCTGCGCGGCCCGGACCCGGCACTGGACGCGACCGTCGCCGACGTCGGCGCCCCCGCGCTCATCGGCACGATCTACCGCGCCGGCGCCCCGGGCGAGACGCAGAACAGCGAAGTGGTGTGGAACCCGGCGACCGGCCCGGGGGAGCGGTACTCCAAGCAGGAACTCGTGCCGTTCTCCGAATACGTGCCCGCCCGCGCCATCGCCCAGTGGGTCACCCCGTTCGTCAACGGCTTCTACGACATGACCCCGGGCGACGCGCCCGCCGTCCTCGACGTCGCGGGCACCAAGGTCACCACCCCCATCTGCTACGAGATCGCCTACGACTACGTCGCCCGCCAGGGTGTCCAGCAGGGCGCCCAGCTGATCGTGCTGCCCACCAACACCGCCTGGTTCGGCACCAGCGGCATGAGCCAGCAGCAGCTCGCGATCGCCCGCCTCCGCGCCGTCGAGCACAGCCGCGCCGTGGTGGTCTCCGCCACCAGCGGCGTCAGCGCCCTCGTCGCCCCTGACGGGCAGATCCTGCAGTCGACCAGCGAATTCACCGCCGCATCCCTGGTCGGGCGCGTGCCGCTTCGGGACACGACTACGCTGTCGGATCGACTCGGTGCGTGGACGGAGTACGGCCAGGTCGGCGCCGCACTGGCGGCGGTGCTCGCCGGCCTCGTCGTCCGCCTGCGCACCAGGCGCGCAGGCGCCGAAAACACGACGCGAGCGACCGGGGCGGGGTGAGGACTCCCGCCGAGGGAGGACACGGATGGCGCAGGCGCCACGGGCAGCACGACCGATCGAGCCGGTTCTGGTGGTGATCCCGACCTACAACGAGCGTGAAAACCTCACGCCCATCCTGCGCAGGCTGCACGAAGCCCTGCCCGAGGCGCACGCGCTCGTGGTCGACGACGGCAGCCCCGACGGCACTGGGGAGCTCGCCGACAAGCTCGCGGCCGACGACAAGCGCGTCCACGTGCTGCACCGCACCGAGAAGGCCGGCCTCGGCGCCGCCTACATCGCCGGGTTCCGCTGGGGGCTGGAGCGCGACTACGCCACCATCGTCGAGATGGACGCCGACGGCTCGCACGCGCCCGAGGACCTGCCCCGCATGCTCGCCGCGCTCGAGGACGCCGACCTGGTCCTCGGCTCCCGCTACGTCCCCGGCGGCGCGGTCGTCAACTGGCCCAAGCGCCGCGAGATCCTCTCCCGCGGCGCCAACCTGTACTCCCGCGTCGCGCTCGGCGGCAAGATCACCGAGTACACCTCCGGCTTCCGCGCCTACCGCCGCGCCGTGCTGGAGAAGCTCCCGCTCGACGAGATCGCCTCCGCCGGCTACTGCTTCCAGATCGACCTGGCCTGGCGCACCCTGCGCGCCGGGTTCGAGATCGTCGAGGTGCCCATCACCTTCACCGAACGCGAGATCGGCGAGTCGAAGATGAGCGGCGCCATCATCCGCGAGGCGATGCTGCGCGTCGGCGTGTGGGGCACCCAGCACCGCCTCGGCCAGCTCCGCAGGCTCCTGCGCCGCCGGTAACGGCGTCCGGACACGGAGAAAGGCCCCCGCGGCGGGAGGACGCGGGGGCCTTTCTCGTCTTCGTGGTGGGGCCAGTCAGCTACGCCGAGCGCGACGTCCGGCGACCCTTGAGCTCGGCCAGCCGCTCGTTCAGCAGGTCCTCCAGCTCCGGGATCGACCGCCGCTCCAGCAGCATGTCCCAATGCGTGCGGGGCGGCTTGACCTTCTTCTGCTCCTGCTGCCCGCCGTTGACGATCTCGGACTCGCTGCCGTGCAGGCGGCACTCCCACACGGACGGGATCTCCGCATCGTCGGAGAAGGGCACCTCGAACTCGTGGTTCTTGGGGCAGGCGTACCGCACCGTTCGGCGCGGTGCGAGGTCGTGGTTCCGGTCGGTCTCGTAGCTGACCGCTCCCAGCCGGCTGCCACGGAGTACACGGTCGGCCATGATGACGTCCTTTCAGTCGGCTCCGGTCGTTAAGAGCCAGGGTGATGCTCACCCAGTGCAACGACTCTGCCCTTCCGGGAATTCCCGGCAGAACATGTCGTCCCTCACGATGAACGGTCTCACCCCTCGGCAACAGCTTCCTCCAGAGGGACACCGTTCGCGCCGCTAAGTGACGCGGATTGGTGGTTCTTTCTGCGATAATCCCCCAGTCGGGCTATCACGTGACGGCAATTCCGGTAGTCCGTGGCGTCACGTCAGGCGCAGCTGCCCCCGCTGTCCCGCACCCGGCCCGAGGTCCCCGAGGCGGAAGTGGCGGCGGCACAGTACCTGGTAACGCAACGTAGCGACTTCGGATTGCGCGCGTGAGGAAACGGGCGTTTCAACGGTGTCCGCGACCACCACGGTGTCGCCCTCGCGCAGCACCTCGCCGTCGCGGACCCGCGCGTTGAACCGTCCCGGCGCGCCGCACCAGCACAACACGTCGACCTGCACCGGCTGCAGCTCGTCGGCCAGCTCGAACAGCCGCCGCGCCCCGGGGAACAGGTGGCTCTGGAAGTCGGTGGCGATGCCGAAGCAGTACACGTCGATCCGCACCTCGTCGGCCAGCTCCGCCAGCTGCTCCACCTGCGCCGGGGACAGGAACTGCGCCTCGTCGACCACCAGGTAGTCCACGTGCCGCCCCGCCACCCACTGCTGCCGGACCACCTGCCGCAGATCGGTGCCGGCCCCCACCTCCAGCGCGCGCCGGGTGATCCCGATGCGGCTGGTGATCTGCGGGGTCCCCGACCGGTCGTGGCGCACCAGCAGCAGCCCGCGCCGGCCCTGGCGGGCGTGGTTGTGGTCGATCTGCAGCGCCAGCGTCGACTTCCCGCAGTCCATCGGCCCGTAGCAGAACCGCAGCAGGCCCCGGACCGGCGGCCGCCGGGCGTCCACACCGGGCACCGGCGAGAGGGCGGTGGTGGGGTCGAGTTCTTGGTCGGAAGACAAGGTCACGACGCTCGACCCTAGCGCTCGCTTGATCGGGTGAATCGTGCGGAGAGCCCGAGCAGGCCCGGCGGGGGCGTCTTCCAGCGCAACCGGGTCGACGGTCGCCCGGACGGGTGGGGCTAGGGATGTCGCTGGGACACGTGGGGAAGTTGTGGCTGGTGAGTCCCGAACCTACCGTCCTCCCCATGATCGAACTCAGACGCGGCGGCAGCCTGCTCGCCCGGCTGCTGCTCGTCGCGCTGGTCGCCCTGGCCGTCCAGCTGGGCACCAGCGGTGTCGCGTCCGCCGATCCCGCCGCCTCCACCTGGCTCAAGCTGCGCATGTGCGAGTCCAGCAACCGCTACGCCACCAACACCGGCAACGGCTACTACGGCGCCTACCAGTTCGACCTGCCCACCTGGCGCAGCGTCGGCGGCCAGGGCAGGCCCGACCTCGCCAGCCCCGCCGAACAGGACTACCGCGCCCTCTACCTCTACCGGATGCGCGGCTGGCAGCCGTGGGAGTGCGCGGGCATGCTCGGCCTGCGGGCCGACGCCGACGCCCGCAGCAAGCGCGTCCCGACCTACGCCGAGTCCGCCTACATCGGCGGCGGCGCCGCGCCGGCACCCGCCCCGTCACCCGCGGCGGGGAAACCCGCGTGGCCCGGCGTGGTCTACGCCTACGGCGACTGCGCCCCGGCGCTGAAGACCTTCCAACTGCGGATGAACGACTTCGGCTACGGCTTCACCGGCACCGGCTGCTACTACGACAAGACCCGCGACGCCGTGCTCGACCTGCAGCGCGCCAACGGCATCAAGGACTCCGGCAGGCTGGGCCCCCAGACGTGGAACGCCGCCTGGGACGGCAAGGCCCCCCGCTGACTACGCTCCCGCGGATGCGCATCGACCTCGCCGCGCTGGTCGTGGACGACTACGACCGGGCCATCGAGTTCTTCGTCGGCGTCCTGGGCTTCGACCTGGTGCAGGACGAGCCCTCGCGCACCAACGACGGCCGCCCGAAGCGGTGGGTCGTGGTCCGCCCGCCCGGCGCGGAGACGGGCCTGCTGCTCGCCCGCGCCGACGGCGAGCACCAGCGCGCGGCGGTGGGCCACCAGTTCGCCGGCCGCGTCGGGTTCTTCCTGCGGGTCGACGACTTCGACGCCATGTACCAGCGCATGAACGGGGCGGGCGTCGAGTTCCTCACCGCACCGCGGACCGAGGACTACGGGCAGGTGGCGGTGTTCCTCGACGTGGCCGGGAACCGCTGGGACCTGCTCGGCCCGGCCTGAGCCCCTCAGCCCCACTCGCCCCGTTCGCGCAGGACCTCGCGCAGCAGGTCCGGCCGGTCGGTGACGATGCCGTGCACGCCCAGCTCCAGCAGCCGGCGCATCTCGGCCTGGTCGTCGATCGTCCACGTGTGCACCTCGACGCCCACCTTCGCCGCGCTGCGCAGGAACGCGGGGTCGACCACGGTGAGCCGGCCCTGCCGGACCGGGACCTGTGCCATGGCGCCGCGGCACAGGGCACCCAGCCGCAGCCACGGTGCCCAGCCGTTGGCCCACAGGGTCGCCACCGACCGCGGACCCATCGACGTCAGCAGCTTCGGCCCGGCGAGCTTGCGGATCCGGGCGAGCCGGGCATCGGAGAACGCCGCGGCCGCGACCCGCTCGGTGGCGCCGAGCCGCTCGACGACCTGCAGGAACGGCACGACCGCGCTGTTGGCCTTCACGTCGATGTTGAACCGCGCCTCCGGCAGCTCCTCCAGCACGTCCTCCAGGCGCGACACCGGCTCGCGTCCCCCGATCAGGGCTTTCTTCACCACCGACCAGGGCTGCGCGGCGATCGCCCCGTGCCCGTCGGTGGTGCGGTCGAGCACGGCGTCGTGGTGGACCACGACCACACCGTCGGACGTCGCGTGCACGTCGGTCTCGAGGTACTGGAACCCCTCGGCCACGGCGCGGCGGAACGACGACAGCGAGTTCTCCATGCCGTCCAGCTCGTCCAGGTGCCAGCCGCGGTGGGCGAAGGCTCGGGGAAAGGTGCCGGCGAGGTACGGGTGAGTGCTGCGCACCCCACCAGTGTGGGGGATCGGCGTGGCCAAGTCATGATGCCCCGGTGGCCGGTTAGGGTCTGGCACGTGAGCGAGACGGTCGACCTGCTGGCGGGGATCCCGCGCAACACCCCGCCCCAGCACTGCGGCTGGTGCGGGCGGCGGCTGGAGCAGGCCGCGGCGAAGGGGAGAAGGCGGCGCTACTGCGGGCAGTCGTGCCGACAGCGGGCCTACGAGCGGCGCACGGCGCTGCAGCGCAGCGGACTGCCCGACGACGCCGTGGTGCTCTCCGACGCCGAGCTCGCCGCATTGCAGGACCGGCTGTTCCAGCTGCGCTGCGCCGCCGAGGACGTCGCCACCGCCGCGGACGACGGCGCGGAGTCCGGCGAGCTGCGGCGCATGGCACTGGAACTGGTGCGCTCGGCCAGGGAACTGGAACGGCTGCGCTGACATCCGGCCGCCGCCGACCGTCCGATGTGGCACGATTCGCGGGTGACCAGCTCCTCCGCCGCAGCTCAGCGCCTGCGTGACCTCGCGCTGCTGCGCCGCGTCCGCGACCGCATCGACCGCGAATACGCACAGCCGCTGGACGTCGAGGCGCTCGCCCGCGGCGCGAACGTGTCGGCGGGCCACCTCAGCCGCGAGTTCAAGCGCGCCTACGGCGAGTCCCCGTACTCCTACCTCATGACGCGGCGCGTCGAACGCGCGATGGCACTGCTGCGCCGCGGCGACCACAGCGTCACCGAGGCGTGTTTCGCCGTCGGCTTCTCCTCGCTGGGCACGTTCAGCACCCGCTTCACCGAACTGGTCGGCATGCCGCCCAGCACCTACCGGCGGGAGGCGGCGAACGCGACCGAGGGCCTGCCGGCGTGCGTAGCGAAACAGGTCACCAGACCGATCAGGAATCGAGAAGCGCGCCCCACCAGCCCGAACCTAGGGTGACCGCCATGGACATCACCATTCACTCCAGCTTCCTCCCGCACAACGACCGGGACGCGGCCATCGCGTTCTACCGCGACACCCTCGGCTTCGAGGTGCGCAACGACGTCGGCTACAACGGGCTGCACTGGATCACCGTCGGGCCGCCGAGCCAGCCCGACGTCAACATCGTCCTGTTCCCGCCGACCGCCACCCCCGGCATCACCGAGGACGAGAGCCGCACCATCGCCGAGATGATGGCCAAGGGCACCTACGGCAGCCTCCTGCTGGCCACCAAGGACCTCGACGCCACCTTCGAACGGCTCCAGGCCGGCGACGCCGAGGTGGTCCAGGAGCCGGTGGACCAGCCCTACGGGGTCCGCGACTGCGCCTTCCGCGACCCGGCGGGCAACATGATCCGGATCCAGGAACGGCGCTGACCGGACCACGGAAACCATGAGAACGGAGACGCAGGTGCCCCACGCCGCTGACACCCACGACCTGATCCGCGTGCACGGCGCGCGCGAGAACAACCTCAAGGACGTCAGCATCGAGCTCCCGAAGCGCAGGCTGACCGTGTTCACCGGCGTGTCCGGCTCGGGCAAGAGCTCGCTGGTGTTCGGCACGATCGCCGCCGAGTCGCAGCGGCTGATCAACGAGACCTACAGCGCGTTCGTGCAGGGTTTCATGCCGACGCTGGCACGGCCCGACGTCGACGTGCTCGACGGGCTCACCACCGCGATCATCGTGGACCAGCAGCGGATGGGTGCCGACCCGCGCTCCACGGTCGGCACCGCCACCGACGCCAACGCGATGCTGCGGATCCTGTTCAGCCGCCTGGGGCAGCCGCACATCGGCTCGCCCCAGGCGTTCTCCTTCAACGTCGCCTCGATCAGCGGCGCCGGGGCGGTGACGATCGAGCGCGGCGGGCAGACCGTGAAGGAACGCCGCAGCTTCAGCATCACCGGCGGCATGTGCCCGCGCTGCGAAGGCCGCGGCTCGGTCAACGACATCGACCTGACGCAGCTCTACGACGAGAACAAGTCCCTCAACGAGGGCGCGATCACCATCCCCGGCTACAGCATGGACGGCTGGTACGGCCGGATCTTCAAGGGCAGCGGCTTCTTCGACCCGGACAAGCCGATCCGCAAGTACACCAAGCGGCAGCTGCACGACCTGCTGCACAAGGAACCCACCAAGATCAAGGTCGACGGCATCAACCTCACCTACGAGGGGCTGATCCCGCGGATCCAGAAGTCGATGCTGTCCAAGGACGTCGACTCCATGCAGCCGCACATCCGGGCGTTCGTGGAGCGGGCGGTCACGTTCGCCACCTGTCCCGACTGCGACGGCACGCGGCTGAGCGCGGAGGCCCGGTCGTCGAAGATCGCCGGGATCAACATCGCCGACGCGTGTGCGATGCAGATCAGCGACCTCGCCGAGTGGGTGCGGGGCCTCGACGAGCCGTCCGTGGCGCCGTTGCTCGCCTCGCTGCGCCACACCCTCGACTCGTTCGTCGAGATCGGGCTCGGCTACCTCTCGCTCGACCGGCCCGCGGCCACCCTCTCGGGCGGCGAAGCGCAGCGCACCAAGATGATCCGCCACCTCGGTTCGTCGCTGACCGACGTCACGTACGTCTTCGACGAGCCGTCGATCGGGCTGCACCCGCACGACATCCAGCGGATGAACACCCTGCTGCTGCAGCTGCGCGACAAGGGCAACACCGTGCTCGTCGTGGAGCACAAGCCGGAGACGATCGCGATCGCCGACCACGTCGTCGACCTCGGCCCCGGCGCCGGCACGGCGGGCGGCACGGTCTGCTTCGAGGGCACCGTCGAGGGGCTGCGGGCCGCCGACACCGTCACCGGGCGGCACCTGGACGACCGCGCGTCGCTCAAGCCGTCGGTGCGGACACCGTCGGGTGCGCTGGAGGTCCGTGGCGCTTCGATGCACAACCTGCGGGACGTCGACGTCGACATCCCGCTCGGCGTGCTCGTCGTGGTCACCGGCGTCGCGGGGTCGGGAAAGAGCTCGCTGATCCACGGCTCGGTGGCCGGCCGCGAGGGTGTGGTGGCGGTCGACCAGGCCCCGATCCGCGGTTCGCGGCGCAGCAACCCGGCGACCTACACCGGACTGCTCGACCCGATCCGCAAGGCGTTCGCGAAGGCCAACGGCGTGAAGCCCGCGTTGTTCAGCGCCAACTCCGAAGGCGCCTGCCCGAACTGCAACGGCGCCGGGGTCGTCTACACCGACCTGGCGATGATGGCCGGAGTCGCCACCACGTGCGAGGAGTGCGAGGGAAAGCGCTTCCAGGCGCAGGTCCTGGAGTACACCTTCGGGGGCAAGGACATCAGCGAGGTGCTCGCGATGCCCGTCAGCGAGGCGGAGGAGTTCTTCAGCGCCGGTGACGCGAAAACGCCTGCGGCGCACAAGATCCTGCAGCGGATGGCCGACGTCGGTCTCGGTTATCTCACCCTGGGCCAGCCGCTGACCACCCTGTCGGGCGGCGAGCGGCAACGGCTCAAGCTCGCGACGCAGATGGGGGAGAAGGGCGGGGTGTACATTTTGGACGAACCCACCACCGGCCTGCACCTCGCCGACGTGGAGCAGCTGCTGGGCCTGCTCGACAGGCTGGTGGACGCGGGCAAGTCGGTGATCGTGATCGAGCACCACCAGGCGGTGATGGCCCACGCGGACTGGATCATCGACCTGGGCCCGGGCGCGGGCCACGACGGCGGCCGCATCGTGTTCGAAGGCACGCCCGCGGAGCTGGTCGCCGCGAGGTCCACGCTGACGGGGAAGCACCTGGCGGAATACATCGGCTGAGGGGGAGT
This sequence comes from Amycolatopsis bartoniae, assembly GCF_014191255.1. Classification (GTDB taxonomy): domain Bacteria; phylum Actinomycetota; class Actinomycetes; order Mycobacteriales; family Pseudonocardiaceae; genus Amycolatopsis_E; species Amycolatopsis_E bartoniae. Next base: position 237,646 of record NZ_JACHWH010000006.1, on the reverse strand, counting down.
GGCTGGGCTAGCATTGCGATCGGCGCACGTGCGGGCGATCGACGTGGGGGTCTTGCGGGGCTGGCCACCGAGCGTCTCCTCGCCGTGCGCGGGTGATCGTCACCAGCGCGTCGGACGCCGAGTTGGCGGACGGCCAGTACGACCTCGCCGTGGCCGCGACGTCCGCGCGCTGGCTCGACCTCACACCGTGCTGCTGCCCAAGCTCCATCGTGCGCTCACACCCGGTGGCCACTTTGCGGTGTGGCGCGACGCGACGAGGGCACGGACCGCGGCGAGCTCGACACCGCGGGATGGGCGCGGCGGCTCACGGCGGGTGGCGAGTTCACGGTCGTCCACGTCGATGAGTTCCGGTGGAGCATCGACCTCGGCGCCGACGGGATCCACGACCTGTTCAGCACCTTCAGCGACTGGAGCGCACCGGAGGTCGGCGCAGCGGCGGAGGCGGTCCGGCAACTGGGCGGCACGGTCACCGAGCACTACGTGACCCCGCTGATCGTCCTCCGGCGCCACTACTCACCAAGTGCCGATAATGTACATTATGTTAAGTAGCGGTTCGGCAGTCCCGAGAGGGAGCTTCCCCCGGATGAACCTTCAGAAGCCGCCGAAGCCGCAACCGCCCACGCCGTAACTGCTGTGGTGTGCGGTGCCGTGGTTCGCCGCCGAGTGCGACGACCGCGTACTGGCGACGCCGGTCTCCTCGACCTTGGTGCGGGCCGGTGAGTGCCAGATGATCTTGCTCGCTTTCCGGCCTTCCGAACAGAACAGCGGCAACCTGCCGCCGAGCCCCTTCTCGTGTTCGGGCGTGAAGATGTAGAGATCCTTCAGATACCACCGCACGGCACCACGCTCGCGCAGCAACGGGCCGCCGGGCAGTAACCGCCGGCCGCACACCAGCCTCGCCGCCGCGTACAGATCCACCTCTTCCCGGCGCCAGTTGGTCCGCTCGCACTCGAATGCGGATTTCCGCGCCATGACGCCCACCTCGATCTGACCATAGGCCGCGGCGACCGGGCGCCGATACCGCTGTCCCGGTTGTGCAAATTGATATTTTATGGCCTTTTCCCGAGGCCGATACGGTCGGATTCATGACGTGGAACCTTCTGGCGGCCGAAGAACTCGTGACCGCCTTGCGGGCCGGTGAAGTCAGCTCTGCGGAGCTGACCGACGAGGCGATCGGCCGCATCGAGCGGGACGACAAGATGACCAACGCGATCTGCGTGCCGGACTTCGACCGTGCGCGGGCTGCCGCGCACGAGGCCGACCAGGCGCGCGCCCGCGGCGAGGACCGGCCGCTGCTCGGTGTTCCGGTGACGGTCAAGGAGTCCTACAACGTGGCCGGGCTGCCCACGACCTGGGGCATGCCGATGTACCGGGACTTCGTGCCCGCCGAGGACGCGGTGCAGGTGTCGCGGCTCAAGGCCGCCGGCGCGGTGGTGCTCGGCAAGACCAATGTGCCCTTGGGACTGCAGGATCTGCAGAGCTTCAACGAGATCTACGGCACCACCACCAACCCGTGGGCTCACGATCGCACGCCGGGCGGCTCCTCCGGCGGATCCGCGGCAGCTCTGGCGGCCGGCTTCGGCGCGTTGTCCATCGGCTCCGACCTCGGCGGTTCGCTGCGCACTCCCGCGCATTTCTGCGGTGTCTACGCGCACAAGCCGACACTCGGACTGGTCGCGCACCGCGGCATGGTCCCGCCGGCCACGCCGGCCCTGCCGGCCGACCTCGACCTGGCTGTGGTCGGCCCGATGGCGCGCACCGCCCGCGATCTCACGCTCCTGCTCGACGTCATGGCCGGGCCGGACCCGATGACGCTCGGCGTGGCGTACGAGTTGACCCTGCCGCCCGCCCGCCACGAGACCCTGAGCGAGTTCCGGGCCCTGGTCCTCGACGAGCATCCGTTCCTCCCGACCGGGGCCGCTGTGCGGACGGGCGTGAACCGGGTGGCCGAGGCGCTGGCCGACGGCGGCGCCCGCGTCGAACGGCACAGTCCACTGTTGCCCGACCTGACCGAAGCCGCGACCGTCTACACGCAGTTGATGTTCTCGGGTGCCGCCGCACGTTTTCCCGTCGAGGCGTACGAGCAGCTGCGGGCCCGCACCGCCGGACTGAGCGCGGACGACCAGAGTCTCGACGCGGCGCGGCTGCGCGGGATGGTGCTCAGCCACCGCGACTGGATCGAGGCGAACAACCGTCGCGAGCTCCACCGTCACGGCTGGCGCGAACTGTTCGCCGAGTTCGACGTCGTGGTGTGCCCGATCACGCCGACTCCCGCGTTCCCGCACGACCACGATCCCGACCTGCTCAACCGCCGAATCGACATCGACGGCGCCGAGTACCCGTTCTTCGACCAGCTCGTCTGGGCGGGGCTGGCCACCATGCCCGGCCTGCCCGCCACCGCCGTACCGGCGGGCCTGACCCCGGGCGGGCTGCCGGTGGGAGTGCAGCTCATCGGCCCGATGTTCGAGGACCGCACCCCGCTGCGGCTAGCCGAACTGCTCGAACAGGCCATCGGCGGCTTCCAGGCACCGAGTTAAAGCGTGCTACGGCATGTCGGGTCGATGCGTCAGGGCGTTGAGGTCCCGCGCACGACGGTTGCGCCGGTCTCCTCATCGCCGGTGATGTCCGGAGCCAGCCCCGCCTCGGCGAACACGGCGGCCGCGACGGGGGCCTGACGCTCGCTGGTCTCCACGAACAGGTGCCCTCCCGCCGTGAGCCAGCGGGACGCTTCGGCGGCGACCCGGCGCAGGACTTCGAGACCGTCGCCACCGCCGTCGAGGGCGACGCGGTGCTCGTGGTCCCGGGCCTCCGGAGGCATGGTGGCGATGGCTTCCGTTGGTACGTAAGGAACATTGGCGAGCAGCACGTCCACCCGGCCACGCAGGTCCGCGGGCAGCGGGGTGAAGAGGTCACCTTCGAACACCTGCCCGGGCACGTTCCGCCGCGCGCAGCGGACGGCGGCTGGATCGACGTCGGCGGCGTAGAGGGCTTTCACCCGCGTGGCCGCGGCGAAGGCCGCCCCGAGCGCGCCGGAGCCGCAGCAGAGGTCGAGCACCACCGGCTCCGGCGGGGCGCTCGCGAGCGCCTGCTCGACGAGGAACTCGGTCCGCCGCCGGGGCACGAACACCCCTGGCTCGACGGCGATGCGCAGCCCGCGGAACTCGGCCCACCCGAGAAGCTGCTCCAACGGCTCCCCCGCGACCCGGCGCGCCACGAGCGCCGACAGCTCGTCCGGATCGGCCGTCGCCTCGACGAGCAGCCGCGCCTCGTCCTCGGCGAAGACACATCCGGCGGCGCGCAGCGTGGCGACGATGTCAGCGGTGGGAAGCACGGGTCACTGTAGCGCCGCCGCCGGCAACGGGTTCTGCGCCATGCGCTGCTCACCGATCCGGGCGGCTTCGCGCACGACGCGGAACCCGTACGCCGTCATGTCACGCTCATAGCGGGAGAGCGCCTCGTCGAGATCGCTGTCCCCGGCGGCGACGGTACGCAGCGCCCGGCCGAGCAGGGCCGCGTCGCGCATGGCGAGGTTGGCGCCGCGTCCGAGGGTGGGCGTCATCGCGTGCACGGCGTCGCCGAGCAGGGTGACGTTGGTCGGCGCGTCGAGCGTGCCGGGCACGCTGGTGTCCATGCGAACCGGGAAGAACGTCCCGGGATCCCCCTGGCGGACGAGGTCGGCGGCGCCGCCGGGCCAGTCGGCCAGTGCGCGCGCCGCGAGTTCGCGGAGGTCGTTCCCGGAGCGGCCGGCGGTCCCGGGGAAGAACTCGTGGCGTCCGCCGACGACGCACACCACGTAGTCGTCCTGCTCGTGGCGCGAGGGAAACAGCACCGAGCCCAGCCCCAGGAACACCTTCCGGTGGTCGGACGCGATGGCGAAGATGTCGTCGAGGACCTCCGCGGGCACTCGCGGCCGGGCGACGTCGAGGGGCAGCCGTCCGTAGATCGCGGTGATGCCCGCGTCCACAGTGGACAGGTGTGGCGCCCGCCGGGCACGGACGGCGGAGCGGATGCCGTCCGCACCGACCAGCACGTCGCCGTGGGCGGTGCTGCCGTCGCCGAAGTACGCGGTGACACCGGCCGAGGTGCTTTCGTAACGCTCCAGCCTCTTGCCGAAGTGGAGGACGTCGTCGAGGCCGGTCAGGAGGATCCGCCGCAGCGTGGCGCGGTCCACGTTCGCGTGCACGTCCCCGGCGGCGGGCAGGCGCCGGGCGACAGTCAGGTCGGTGTCGAGGATCGTGGTGAAGGGTTCGGTGAAGTACGAGGTGGCCTCGAACAGTGCCACCAGGTGCGGCGGAAGGACCTCCCGGACGGCGTTGACGGCGTCGGCGTCGAGGTGGAGCCGGTAACCCTGGGGGCGCTCCCAGGGGCTGCGGTCACGTTCGAAGACGGCGACGTCGATTCCACCGGCCCGCAGGGACTGGGCGAGGGTGAGGCCGCCGAGGCCAGAGCCGATGATCAGTACGGTGCCGGGTGCGGGCATGCTGGGTCCTTTGCTGGATCGCTCGAACAAAGGACGCACCGGTGGCCCGCGGGGGCACTCGTACGGGCGCCGGAGACCGGCACCGCCCGGACTACCCACCGGGCTGTGGCTTTCGTACGTCGCCACCGATGTTAGCCGCTCTACGCCAGCTGGTCGCGACGGCGGGTCAGGTACGCGACCTCCGCGGTGTTGCCCGCCAGCTCGATGGCCTTGTCGTACGCCGCGCGCGAGTCCTGGCCGCGGCCCAGCCGGCGCAGCAGATCGGCGCGAGTGGCGTGGTAGGCGTGATAACCGGCCAGCTTCGGCTCAAGGCGGTCGACGACCGCCAGCGCCACCTCCGGGCCGTCGAGCTCGGCGACGGCGATGGCCCGGTTGAGGGCGACGACCGGGGAGGCGTCGAGGCGGGCGAGCTGATCGTAGAGGGCGAGGACCTGGGACCAGTCGGTGTCGCGGATGTCGCGGGCGGAGGTGTGCACGGCGTTGATCGCGGCGAGGATCTGGTAGCGGCCCGGAGGTACTCCGGCGGCCAGGCGCTCACGCACCAGCCGGTGGCCTTCCGCGATCAGCGTCGTGTCCCAGGCCCCGCGGTCCTGCTCGTCGAGGGCGACCAGTTCACCGTGGGCCGACACCCTGGCGGGACGGCGGGCCTCGATGAGCAGCATCAACGCCAGCAGCCCGGCCACCTCACCGTCCTGCGGCAGCAGGGCGCGGACCAGGCGGGTGAGCCGGATCGCCTCGGCGGTCAGGTCCTGGCGCACGGGATCGGTGCCGGGGCCGGACGCCAGGTAGCCCTCGTTGAACACGAGAAACAACACCGTCAGGACACCGGCGACCCGGGCCGGGAGATCCTCGGCGGACGGCACCCGGTACGGGATCCGCGCCGCCTTGATCTTGGCCTTCGCGCGGGTGATCCGCTGCCCCATGGCGCTCTCGGCCACCAGGAAGGCGCGCGCGATCTCCGGCACGGTCAGCCCGCCGACCAAGCGCAGGGTCAGCGCCACGCGGGTGGGCATCGCCAGTGCCGGGTGACAGCAGGTGAAGACCAGCCGGAGCCGGTCGTCGTCGAGGGCACCGGGAGGCTCGCGTGGAGTGTGGTCGTGCACCAGCTGAGCCTCCTTGTGCTTGTCGTCGCGCTTGGTCTCGCGCCGGATCCGGTCGATGGCCTTGCGGGTGGCGGTGGTGGTCAGCCAGGCCCCGGGGTTCGGGGGCACGCCCTCGGCGGGCCACCGCTCGACGGCGGTCGCGAACGCCTCGGCCGCCGCCTCCTCGGCGATGTCGAGGTCCCCGAAACGCCTGGTCAGGGCGGCGACGACCCGGGCCCACTCCTCGTGGTGGGCCCGGGTGACCGCGTCGCGGACGTCGGCCACGGTCACTCGGCCCGGAACGGCCGCACCTCGACCTTCCGGTTGCACGCCTTCGACCCGTCGGCGGCGAGCGCGAGCGCCACGTCCAGGTCGGGGGCCTCGATGACCCAGAAGCCGGCGAGGTACTCCTTGGACTCCAGGAACGGGCCGTCGATGACCAGCGCGTCCTCGCCCCGGTTGTCGATGACGGTGGCCGCGTCGGGCGCGGCGAGACCGCCGGCGAAGACCCAGTTGCCCCCGGTCTGGAGCCGCTCGTTGAACACGTCGATCGCGGCGTGCTCGTCCGCGGTGGCGAGGCTCGGCTGGTCGTGGATCACGGAAACCAGGTACTGCATCGGAAAATCCCCTCCTGTGAACAGCGTGGTTCGGGTCAGGCCGTGGCGTAGTGCGGGCGCCCGGCGGGCCGGAAGACCTGGGTCGTCACGCCCTTCGCGTCGACCCGCGACTCGACCAGGTCGAGCGCGAGATCCGGGCCGGTTTCCGGGAACAGCCGCGCGCCCTGGCCGAGGACCACCGGGACCACGATCAGGGTCAGCTCGTCGACCAGGCCGTTCGCCAGCAGCCACCGGGTCAGCGTGCCGCTGCCGTGCACCTGCAGCTCACCCCCGGGCTCGGCCTTCAGCTCACGGACGGCCGCCGCGAGGTCACCACCGAGGACGGTCGTGTTCTGCCACCTCGGCGCGGTGAGCGTAGTCGATGCCACGTACTTGGGGGCCTCGTTCAGCGCCACGCCGACCGGATGCGTGCTGGGCCCCCAGGCGCCGGCGAACAACTCGTAGGTGCGGCGGCCGAACAGGAACGCGTCGGCGCGCTGGTAGGTCCGCGTGATGAGCGTCCTGGTCTCGTCGTCGCCCGCGCCCAAGGCCCAGCCGCCGCGCTCGAAACCGTTCCTGCGGTCCTCCTCCGACGCGGCGCCGTTGCCCTGCACCACTCCGTCGAGGGTGATCTGGGTCATCGTGGTCAGCTTCATCGTGGTTTCCCTTGCCTCGGTGCCGCCCCTCGCGGGCGGCCTCACCCCTGCTACGAACGCCATCGCCCCGATCCGACACCGCAAGCCGGGAAACCTAGTCCTCAGACCTCTGCGGACCGCGTGCTAGCGTGCCCGTCGTGACTGTTCTGCGACACGGCCCCGTCGTTCCGCAGGTGGAGAGCCTGCTGCGCGACCGGCTCCGCGAGGGGTACTGGAAACCGGGCGAACGGCTGCCCAACGAGGTGCGGCTCGCCGCCGAGCTCGGGGTCGGCCGCTCCTCCGTGCGCGAGGCCGTGCGGCTGCTGGCGCGGGACGGGCTGCTCGACGTGCGGCACGGCTCGGGCACCTTCGTCGCCGAGCCGCCTGCCGGCTCCCCCGACGTACGCGGCCTGCTGCGCCGGGCGCGGCTGTTGGAGGTCTACGAGGTCCGGCGCGCGCTGGAGGTCGAGGCGGCCCGCCTCGCCGCGCAGCGCGTGCGGCCCGAGGACGTGGCGCGGCTGCGGTCCGGGCTGCGCCGCCGCCAGGAGCTGCTGGACGCCGACCCGGCCGAGTTCGTCGCCGCCGACCTGGAGTTCCACCGGTCGATCGTGGCGCTGGCGGGCAACGCGCTGCTGGCCGACCTGTTCGCCGCCGCGCAGCCGGTGCTGCACGACGCGATCACCGAGATGTTCCGGCACGAGACCCCGCTGCCGGACGTGTCCGACGCCCACACCGACCTGCTCGACGCGCTCGAGCGCGGGGACGCCGACGCGGCGGCCGCCGCCACCGTCGCCCACCTCGACGCCATCGTCTCCGAGCTGCGATCGGGGGTGGCGCAGTGACCGCGGTTCTGGTGGCCGACGAAGTGGACCTGGTCCGCGACGGCAACTACCTGCTCAGCTCGGTCTCGCTGACCGTCCGCGAGGGCGAGCACTGGGCCTTGCTGGGCGGCAACGGCGCCGGCAAGAGCACGCTGATGAGCCTGCTCGGTGCCCGTGCGCACCCCACCCGCGGCACCGTCGACGTGCTGGGCCACCGTCTCGGCCGCGTGGACATGCGCAGCCTGCGGGCGGAGATCGGGCACGTCGACCCGCGCCATCCCCTGCGCACGCCGCTGCGGGTGCGTGACGTCGTGCTCACCGGCTTGACCAACACCACCGAGTTCGTGCCGCGTTGGTCGCCTGCCCCGGAGCAGGTCGAGCAGGCCGAGGAGCTGATCGGGATGCTCGGCCTGAGCACCCGCCGCGACGCGCTGTGGCCCGTGCTGTCCCAGGGCGAACGCGGCCGGGCCCTCATCGCACGGGCGCTGATGCCGCGACCGCGGTTGCTGCTGCTCGACGAGCCCGCCACCGGCCTCGACCTCGCGGCCCGCGAGCAGCTGCTGACCAGCCTCGACACGCTGCGTCGCCGGCATCCCGCGCTCGCGACCGTGCTCGTGACGCACCATCTGGAGGAGCTGCCGGAGAGCACGACCCACGCGCTGCTGCTGCGCGAGGGCCGCGCGCTCGCGGCGGGCCCGGTCGCGGACGTGCTCACCAGCGACCAGGTGACGAAGTGCTTCGACCACCCGGTGCGGATCAGCAGGGAGGACGGCCGCTGGTCGGCCCGGGCCGACCGCTGAGCCACGCCGGTCAGTGTGTCGTCGTCCACGACGTGACCGCGACCGTCGAGGTCCTTCCCGTCACCGAGTCCACACGGCTCTGGACCGGCTCGCTGCGGCCGATGTCCGGTACCGGATCGTCCTCGGACTCAGCCCGACTCCGGGCGGTCGATGATGCGCAGCCACGTGCCATCCGCCTGGCGGCGCGCCACCTGCACCCGGCCGCCCGTGCCGTCGGCGGGGCGGGTCGAGGTCAGGGCCAGATCACCGTGGCGCACGGTCGGCAGCGGCTCCTCGACGGTGAACCGGGGAGCCTGCTCCAGCATCCGCTCGAACACCGCCCGGATCGCCGGGCGGCCCACGGTGACCGACCCCGGCGGATAGGCGAGGACGGCGTCGGGTTCGTACAGCTCGGCGAGCCCGGCGGCGTCACGGGCGTTGGCCCGCTCGACGAACAGGCGGGCGAGGTCTTCGGGTTCCTTGGCGCTCATGCCTCCCAGCGTGGCGCGCGGCCTGTCAGAAGTCCAAGAGCTGGTTCTGCTGACTCCTATAATCATCGCTTATGGAACTGCGTCAGCTGGAGTACTTCGTCGCGGTCGCCGAGGAGCGCAACTTCACGCGCGCCGCGGAGCGGGTGCACGTGGCCCAGCCTGGCGTGAGTGCGCAGATCCGGCGGCTCGAACGGGAGCTGGGCCAGGAGCTGCTGGACCGGTCCGGGCGCGGGGTGCGCCTGACCGACGCCGGATCCGCCGTACTCCCCTACGCCCGTGCGGCGCTCGCGGCCGTCGCGGGAGCGCGGGCGGCGGTCGACGAGCTGACCGGATTGCTGCGCGGGCGGGTCGCGGTCGGCATGGTCACCTCGCACAACGTCGACCTGCCCGGGCTGCTCGCCGCGTTCCACCGGGACCACCCCGGAGTCGAGGTCACGCTCACCGAGGCCGGGTCGGCCCAGCTGGTCGAGGGCCTGCGTGACGGCACTCTCGACGCCGCGCTCGTTTCCGCCGGTCCCGAGCCGCCGCCTGGTCTCGGCTTCGTCGTGGTGACGGACGAGGCGATCACCGCCGCCGTCGCGCCGGACCACGAGCTCGCCGGGCTGGCCGAGATCCCGCTCGCGGAGCTGCGGGACCGGCCGCTGATCAGCCTGCCGCCCGGCACCGGCATCCGCTCCCACCTCGAACACGCCTGCGCGGCCGCGGGTTTCCGGCCGCGCATCGTCTGCGAAGCGGGCGATCCCTCGGTGCTGGCGCAGTTCGCCGCACACGGGCTGGGGGTGGCGATCCTGCCCGACTCGCTCGCCCGCTCCCGCCCCGGACTGCATCCGCTGGCGATCGTGGCTCCGCGGCTACGGGGTCGGCTCGTCTTCGCCTGGCGCACCGACGGGCCCGTCAGTCCCGCCGCCCGCGCCCTGCTCGACCGGGCGCGCAGCCTGCTCGACGGCTAGCGCGAGTAGTCCCGCTACGGGACCGACTGAGGTTCACGCTGGCGGTCCCGCCGATCTCGCTACGGGGCCGACTCATCTTCGCCTGACGCCACGACGCTCCCACTGCTTGCCTCCTGCTCGACCGGGCGCGAGGCCTGCTCGGCGGCTAGCGCGAGCAGCCGCGCCTGGACCTCGGCCAGTTCCGCACGCGTGGTCTGCAGGACCTTCTCGGTCTCCTCGGCGCGGGCTTCGGCGACCCGGCGCGCGGTGTGCTCGTCGGCGAGCCGAGCCAGTGCCTGCTCACGTTCGGCTCTCTGGGCGTCGGCCACCGCGCGGGCGTCGGCGGTCTCGCGGCGGGCGTGCTCGACCGACTGCTCGGCGGCGGTCTGCTGAGCCCGCGAGGTCGCCAGGCGCTCGCTGAGGACCACCAGCTCGGCCGTGCTCTCCCGCAGCTGGGTCCGGCTGTCCTCCAGCTCGCGGGCGAGCTGGGCACGCGCGGTCCGCAGCTCGTCCAGCCCCGCGCGGGCGGCACGCAGCTCCTCGGCCAGCTCGTTCCGTGCCTGCTCCGCCGCTTGCCGGGCGGCTTCCGCGGCACCCTTCGCACGTTCGTGTTCCGCGACCTGCGCCCACGCCTCCCGCTTCTCCCGCTCAGCCTCGGCCGCCGCCCGCTCCGCGAGCTTCTCCGCCTCGGCACGAGCCGCGCGATCGTCGCGGGACTGCATCAGTGCCTGGTTCCGCGCCCGTTCCGCCTGGTCAGCGCGCTGCGCCGACTCCTCGGCCTCCGCGCGGGCGGCACGAGCGTCCTCCTCCGCCTGGCGCACCTGGGAGAGCGACCCCCGCTCGGCCTCCTCCAGGCGCGCCCGCAGCTCGGCGAAGGAGTCCAGCAGGGGCTGCACGACCGGCCCGAGCGCCTCGGTGACCCGGCGCATCTCCACGAGCGGGTCCACGATCACCGCCGTCTGCGCCGCCCGCCGCGCGCGGGACGCCGCGTCGGCGTGCCCCTTGCAGCAGTACGACGAGGGGCGCCCGCCCTTCCGGCGCCCGTGCTCGTCCACCGCCGGAGGCGGCAGCGGGTTGTCACAGCCCTCCAGGGCGCAGATCTGGCCCTCGACCAGCACGTTTTCCATACCCCTAGTTTCGCGTACGCGATAGTAAAACCAGTTGCGCGACACGCGTTACTGCTCAACATTTTCGCGACAATGTTCCGTGATAATCACAGTTATGACGGAGCTTGTCCCGATGGGGAGCCCTGGAAGCGATCTCGCGGAGGCGGTGGCGCTGTTGCCCGCGCTGCCGCCCGCCGATCCGGGAGACCGGTACGCGATTCGTCACGTGACGGTGCTGTGGCTGAAGGCGGACAAGAGCGAGCACACGCAACGCGCCTACTACGCGGACCTCGCGGGCTGGCTCTCGTGGTGCCAGCGGACCGGGCTCGACCCGCTGCAGGCGCGGCGGGCGGACGTCGACGCGTGGAAGCTGACCCTCACCGTCACCGGGCCGGACGGCGTGCCGCGGCCCGCGGCGCCTTCGACGGTGGCACGCACCCTCGCCGGGGTGTCCAGCTGGTACCGGTACCTGCAGTCGAACGACGTCACCGAGCGCAACCCGGTCGCCGCCGCCGGGCGGCCCAAGCGCGAGCGGACCTCTCCCCTGCCCGCACTGGACGAGAAGGCCACCGCGACCCTGCTCGACCACGTCGAGCGCCGCGCCCGCCGCGCCGGCACGGAGACGTCCTGGCGCGACGCCGCGCTGGTGGCCCTGCTCTTCTACACCGGACTGCGCGTCTCGGGCATCACCAGCGCCCAGGTCGACGACCTCGACACCGACTCCGGCCACACGATCCTGCGCTACCGCGCCAAGGGCGGACGGCGTGACTTCGTGCCGCTGGTGGCCCCCGCGCTGCGCCCGCTGCGCGAGTACCTCCGGCTCCGCGCCGAACGCGAAGAGCCTTCGGGTCCGCTGCTGGCCACCATCCCGCACCCCTACGACCGGACGAAGCCGGGCGGGAAACCGTTGCGGCAGCGCGACGTCTGGCAAACCCTGCGCAAGCTCGCCACCGAAGCCGGCATCCCCGGCGCCGCGGGGATCAGCCCGCACACCGCCCGCCGCACCACCGGCACGCTGCTGCTCGCGCACGACGTGCCGGTGCAGAAGGTGCAGGACCTGCTGGGGCACGCCGACATCCGCACCACCCGCGACCACTACGACGCGCACCGGCACAAGCTCGACAGCTCCCCGGTGCACACGCTGGCGCAGATCCTCGCCGACCGCCGGGGTGAGAACTGAACCGGAACAGGCGAAACACCACCTGCCCGGCGAGCCGGACTGGACTAGACTGCCGGCAACGGTTAAGCCGGTAGCCGCCACCCAAGCCGTACCCCGCCCGCTTCCCGGGCGGAGGCTGGAGGCGAAGTGACCACCGCAGATGCGTTCTCCTCCCCGCGGACTGGGCCGTCCGTGCCCCGCCAGCGCCAGGCGCCCTTCGCCGCCCCCGGGTCCTCACTGCGGGTATGCGTCGAACGACCGGGCCCGCACACCGCCGTCGTCCACGTCCGGGGCGAAGTGGACAGTGCGAGTGCGCCGAAGCTCACCGAGGTGCTCGTCGCCCGGCTGCGCGGCACCCTGCGCACCCTCGTGGTGGACCTGTCCGAAGTGGACTTCCTCGGCGCCGCCGGGCTTTCCACGCTGCTGTACGCGGACCTGCTGGCCCGCCAGGTCGGCATCGAGCTGTGCGTGGTCACCGGAGGCAACCGGTGGGCCGTCCGCGCGCTGACCGTCACGGGCATCGACCAGCGGCTCGCGGTCAGGGAGCACGCCGGCTGAAGCACCCGGCGGTGCCGGGGCCGCAAGGGCGGGCACCTAGAGTAGCCGGCATGAGCAAGCGCTTAGTGGCCCTCGGCGACTCCTTCACCGAGGGCGTCGGCGACGACGACCCGGCCCGCCCGAACGGGGTGCGCGGCTGGGCCGACCGGGTGGCCGAGGTCCTCGCCACCCGTGAGCCGGACTTCCGCTACGCCAACCTCGCGATCCGCGGCAGGCTGCTCGGCCAGGTGCTGTCCGAGCAGCTCGAACCCGCGCTCGCCATGGAGCCGGACCTGGTCACGCTCTACGCCGGCGGCAACGACCTGATGCGCCCCAAGGTGGACATCGACGCGCTCGCCGACGAGTACGACAAGGCCGTCGCCCGGCTCGCCGAGACCGGCGCCACGGTCGTGCTGTTCACCGGCGTCGACGGCGTCGAGGACCCGCTGTTCCGCCGGATGCGCGGGCGCACCGCGATCTACAACGAGCACGCCCGGGTCATCGCCGCCCGCCACGGCGCCCGCGTCGTGGACATGTGGGCCATGCGGCAGCTGCGGGACCGGCGGATGTGGTCCGCCGACCGGCTGCACCTCAACGCCCTCGGGCACACCGAGGTCGCGATCAGCGTGCTCGACGTCCTCGGGGTGCCGCACGAGCTGACCCGCAATGTCCTCGGCCCGCGTCCCTCGGTGGACCGCCGGCGTCAGCGCGCGGAGGACCTGCGGTGGGCCCGCGAGCACGCGCTGCCGTGGGTGGGCCGGCGCCTGCGCGGCGAGTCCTCCGGCGACGCGCTCAACCCGAAACGGCCGGTCCTGGCACCGGTGGACGACTGAACGGGAACTGATCGTCCGCGCGGTCTGGACTTCGCCCGTTTCGTCCGCGATCGTTGCCTGCAGTGTGATGCCAGTCACTGGAGGCCCAGGATGGTTCTCGGACGCAACGAAGCGCACAAGGTCATCGACAGCCAGGCCACCGAGCAGCGGACCCAGGTCCGCCGTGCCGCCGTCGCCAGCGCGATCGGCACGACGATCGAGTGGTACGACTTCTTCCTCTACAACACCGCCGCCGCACTGATCTTCCCCCAGCTGTTCTTCCCCGCGTCGAGCAGCTACGCCGGTGCGATGCAGTCGTTCGCCACCTACGCCGTCGGGTTCGCCGCCCGGCCGGTCGGCGCGGCGATCTTCGGCCACTGGGGTGACCGCATCGGCCGCAAGGCCACCCTGGTGATCACCCTGCTGTTCATGGGGCTCGCCTCCGCGCTGGTCGGCGTGCTGCCCGGCGCGGGCAGCATCGGCGTCGCGGCGCCGCTGCTGCTGGTCGCGCTGCGGCTGGTGCAGGGCCTCGCGATCGGCGGCGAGTGGAGCGGTTCGGTGCTGCTGGCCATGGAGTGGGGCGACCAGCGCCGCCGCGGCCTGCTCGCCAGCTTCGCCCAGATCGGTGTGCCGTGCGGCCTCGTGCTCGGCACCGGCGGGATGACGCTGCTGTCCGCCGTGCTCAGCGACGCGGCGTTCGACGCGTGGGGCTGGCGGATCCCGTTCCTGCTCAGCTTCGTGCTCGTGGCCATCGGGCTGGTGATCCGGCTGCGGATACTGGAGACCCCGATGTTCGCGGCGATCGTGGCGCGCCAGCAGACCGCGCGGAACCCCGTCGGCGAGGCGATCCGCCACCACTGGCGGGAGATCCTGCTCTCGGCCGGGCTGCGCTTCAGCGAGCAGATGCCGTTCTACCTGTTCACCAGCTACGTGCTGGTGTACGTGGTGGCGCAGCACCACTACTCGAAGACGTTCGTGCTCAACGCCGTGCTCGTCGCCGCCGCGCTGGAACTGGTGGCCATCCCGTTCTTCTCCCAGCTGTCCGACCGGATCGGCCGCAAGTGGGTCTACCTCACCGGCGCGGTGCTGACCGGGGTGCTGGCGTTCCCGTACTTCGCGGTGCTCAAGGGCGGCGGGCACGTCGCGATCTTCATCGTGGTGATCGCGTCGCTCATCGCGCACGCGCTGCAGTACGGACCGCAGGCGGCGTTCATCGGCGAGAGCTTCCCGACGCACCTGCGCTACGGCGGCGCCGGGCTGGGCTACCAGCTCGCGTCGGTCTTCGCCGGCGGGCCCGCGCCGCTGCTGGCGACGTGGCTGCTGGCGGTGACCGGTACGCCGTACTCGATCTCGGCGTACATCGTGCTGTCGGTGCTGGTGACCTGCCTGTGCGGCTGGCTGATCACCGACCGCTCCCGCGCCGACATCGCCGACCACGGCACGTACGCGCGGCGCAGGGCGTGAAAAAGCCCGTCCCCTCCGGACGGGTTCCGGAGGGGACGGGCGGTAAGCGCTTACTGCCTCGGGTACTGGCCGCCCTGCGGCGGCTGCTGCGTGGGATACGGGCTGATCGGCGGGGTGTTGTAGTGCTGCCCCGGCTGGCGCAGCGGCAGCCCCTGCTGCGGCCCGGTCGGCGGGCCCGCCTGCTGCTGGGGAGCCGCCGGGGGCTGCTGCGCGGCCTGCGGCGGCGCCGGGGGCGGCGAGTCGACCGGCGCGTCGTGGGGCTCCTCCTCGGCCAGGCTGCCGCCGCGCGGCAGGTCCGGCGCCGGGGTCGCGGGCTGGGTGCCCAGCGGTCCCGGCACCTCCTGGCGCGCCACCTTCTCCGCCTCGCGCACCGCCTCGGCGATCCGCGGGTCGGTGGAGGTGTCGAACCACGAGGCCACGTCGTCGTCCTCCAGGCTCGGCGGCTGCACGTCCTCCTCGGCGGGCGGTTCGTAGCGGAACACCCCGTCGCTGTCCTGCTTGCCGAATGCGCGGGCGAACTGCTGCAGCGCGTTGCCGTAGTCACTCGGCACCAGCCACACCTTGTTCGCGTCGCCCTGCGCCATCTGCGGCAGCGTCTGCAGGTACTGGTAGGCCAGCACCTCCGGCGTCGGGCGGCCCGCCTTCACCGCGGCGAACACCTTCTCGATCGCCTTCGCCTGGCCCTGCGCCTGCAGGTAGCGCGCCGCGCGTTCACCCTGTGCGCGCAGGATCCGCGACTGCCGGTCGGCCTCCGCCGCCATGATCGTGGCCTGCTTCTGGCCCTCCGCGGCGAGGATCTGCGACTGCTTCTGCCCCTCCGCCGTCTTGATCGAGGCCTCCCGCTGGCCCTCGGCGTTGAGGATCATCGCGCGCTTCTCCCGGTCCGCGCGCATCTGCTTCTCCATCGAGTCCTGGATGGACGGTGGCGGGTCGATCGCCTTCAGCTCGACCCGCGCGACGCGGATGCCCCACCGGCCGGTGGCGTCATCCAGCACGCCGCGCAGCTGGCTGTTGATCTGGTCGCGCGAGGTCAGCGCCTGCTCCAGCGTCATGCCACCGACCACGTTGCGCAGGGTGGTGGTGGTCAGCTGCTCCACGCCCACGATGTAGTTCGAGATCTCGTACACGGCGGCGCGGGAGTCGGTCACCTGGAAGTAGACGACGGTGTCGATCGAGACCGTCAGGTTGTCCTCGGTGATCACCGGCTGCGGCGGGAACGACACCACCTGCTCGCGCAGGTCGATCCGCGCCCGCACCCGGTCCAGGAACGGCACCAGGAAGTTCAGGCCGGGCGACGCGACGGTGCGGAAGCGGCCCAGCCGCTCGATGACGGCGGACTGGGCCTGCGGGACCACCATGATCGCCTTCGCGATCGTGACGATCACGAACAGGGCGATGACCGCGACAACTATGATCGCTGCGGTTCCCAAGTTCTCTCCCCGGGTGCTGTGGGTTGGCTCAAATCTCCGGTGACACCACGGCCGTGGCGCCCGTTATCTGTACCACGGTCACTTTCGTGCCGGGCTCGATCAGCTCTCCTTCGGCGAGGCTGCGGGCCGACCAGACGTCTCCGCCGAGCCGGACCTGCCCGTGGTGGCCGTCGACGGCGGCGACCACCACGCCGTGCGTGCCGATCAGCGCCTCCGGCCCCATCTTGATGTCGGGCGTGTTCAGGAACCGCCGCTTGAGCGCCGGGCGGGCCAGCCACAGCAGCGCCGTGGAGGCGACCGCGAACACGATCACGTCGATGACCGGGTTGCCGGTGACCGCGGCCGAGGCGGCACCGAGCAGCGCGCCACCGCCGAGCATCAGCAGCACGAAGTCGCCGGAGACGACCTCGGCGACCATGAGCACGATGCCCGCGACGAGCCAGATCAGCGCCGGTGTCATGCACCTCATCGTGGCAGAAAGTGACCGGTCGCAGCCAGTGCACACGCGAATTGGCCCGCGTCGGACCAGCGGGATCAGCCTTCCGGATCGGTGACGAAGTCGATCAGCCGCTCGACCGCCCCGATCAGCGGGGTCTCCAGGTCCCGGAAACTCGACACCGCGCCGAGCACGCGCTGCCACCCCTCGTACGGCTCGCCCCAGCCGAGCGCGGCGCAGATGCCTTCCTTCCACGGCACGCTGCGCGGCACCGACGGCCACGCGGAGATGCCGACGGCGGCGGGTTTGACGGCCTGCCAGATGTCGACGTAGGGGTGCCCGGTGACCAGCACATGCTCGTCGGAAACCGCTTCCACGATCCGCGACTCCTTGCTGCCGGCGACGAGGTGGTCCACCAGTACGCCGAGCCTGCGCCCCGGGCCGGTGCCGAACTCGTCGATGCGCTCGGCCAGCACGTCGACGCCGTCGAGCGGCTCCACCACGACGCCCTCGACACGCAGATCGTGCCCCCACACGCGTTCGACGAGCTCCGCGTCGTGCTTGCCCTCCACCCAGATGCGCGAGTCGCGCGCGGTGCGGGCCCGCAGGCCCGCCACTCGCACCGACCCGGACGCGGACACCGTCCGGGTGGGCTTGGCGGCGGCTTTCGGCGGCACCAGCGTCACCGGCTTGCCTTCGAGCAGGAACCCGGCCGGGACGAGCGGGAACACGCGGTGGCGGCCCCGGCGGTCTTCGAGCACCACGGTGCCGTGCTCCAGCCGCACCACCGCGCCGCAGAACCCGCTGGCCGGGTCCTCCACCACGAGCCCCGGCTCCGCCGCGACCTCGGGGATCTTGCGCCTGCGCGGTCCGGCGAGGACGTCGTCATAGGAATGGGAGCGCACGAGCGGGGACGGTAACGCCGGACTCCTCACCGCGTCGCGCCGCCACGCCGGGGAGTGAACACGAACGCCGCCAGTACCGCCGCGGCCGCGACGAGCCCCGCGGCGACGAGGAAAGCCAGGTGGTATCCGGCGGTAAGCGCTTTCCCAGGAGACAGCCCGGGCAGGGCTTCGGTGCGGGCGGCGGCGACCACGGCGAGCGCGGACAGCCCGAGCGCACCGCCGACCTGCTGGGTCGTGTTGAACACCCCCGAAGCCAGGCCGGTGTCCTCGGGCCGCGCGTCGCGCATGCCGAGCGCGATGAGCGCCGGCATCGCCAGCCCGAAGCCGGTTCCGAGCAGGAGCATCGCGGGCAGCAGATCCGTGGCGAACCGGCCGTCGACCGGGACGCGAGCCAGCAGGAGCAGGCCGCCGGTCATCAGCACGAGCCCGCCCAGCAGCACGGCGCGTTCGCCGAAGCGGGCGGTCACGCGGGCCGACACCGCGATCGAGACCGCGGCGATGGCGGCGGCGACCGGCACCATCGCCAGTCCGGTGTCCTGCGCGGCGTAGCCGAGCACCTGCCGCAGGTACAGCACGACGAGGAACTGGAAGGCGAAGCACGCGGCGATCAGCAGCACCTGCACGACGTTGGCGCCCGCCAGGGTGCGCGAGGCGAACAGCCGCAGCGGCAGCAGCGGGCGCGCGGCCTTCGCCTGGCGCACCAGGAATCCCGCGAGCAGCAGCACCGACACCCCGCCCGCGGCGGGAGCGAGCTCGACGATCGCGTACACGCCGAGCATCAGCGCGGCGGTGACCAGCACGGCACCGAGCACGTCGGCACCGCCGCGCAGGCCCGTGCCGGTGTCGCGGTCGAGCAACCGCAGGGCCGCGAGCCCGGCGACGACGCCGATCGGCAGGTTGATCAGGAAGATCCAGTGCCAGCTGACGGCCGCGGTGAGCACGCCGCCGGTGACGCTGCCGATCGTGCCGCCCGCGGCCTGCACGAAGCTGAACGCGCCGATCGCCTTGGCGCGCTCACGGGTGCCGGGGAACAGCGCGACGATCATGCCGAGCACCACGGCGGACGAGGCGGCGCCACCGATGCCCTGCACGAACCGGGCGGCGACGAGCACCCCGGCGTCCGGGGCGAGCCCGCACAGCAGGGACGCGACGGTGAACACGGCCAGCCCGGCGAGGAAGACGCGGCGGCGCCCGAGCAGGTCCCCGAGGCGGCCGGTGAGCAGCAGCAGTCCGCCGAACGCGACCAGGTAGGCGTTGATCACCCAGGCGAGGCCGGTGGGGGTGAAGCCGAGGTCGTCGCGGATGGACGGCAGCGCGACGTTCACGATCGTCTGGTCGAGCACGATCATCAGCGTCTGCGCGCACAGCACCGTGAGCGCGAGCCAGCGGCGCCGGTCGGTGTGGGGCACGGTGGGCAGCACCTGGACCTCCAAGAGGGCACGATCTGTAACAGTGCTCATCGTGTGTGCCCGTGGGTGCTTCGGGAAGAAGGCAGATCGGTGTGCCAGTGGCACACGGAGGTAACCGTCCAGGTCCGGTGTGCGCGGTACGGTCGGGGTGTGACGGACCTTTCCACCGCGCAGCACACCGAGGCCTGCCCGATCGCCGAGGTGCTCGACCACGTCGCCGGCAAGTGGAGCATCGGGATCCTCGTCGCGGCCGCGCACGGCCCGGTGCGCTTCACCGAGCTGGAGCGCACGGTGGAGGGCATCAGCCGGCGCATGCTGACGCTGAACCTGCGCAAGCTCGAACGCGACGGCCTGCTGGTGCGCACGGTGTACCCGACGGTGCCGCCGAAGGTCGAGTACACGCTCACCGACATGGCCCGCGAGCTGTACACGTCGCTCACGGGCCTGCTGTCCTGGGCCGAACGCCACCGCTCGGACATCGCCGTCGCGCGAGCGGCCTACGACGCGGCGAGCGTCTAGTCCGCAGTGGAGGTTCGGAGCACGTCGTCGGGGTCGGCCGAGCGGCTGAAGTCCTCCCAGTCCATGTTGGCGGTCGAGAGCTGGATTTCCACGTCCAGCACCGCCCGCGGAGTGGCGCGGAAGGATCGTGGCCGGTCGCGTTCCGGGTCGATCTCCACGACGAGGACGGGATGCTCCGGGGAGGCGAGTGTGATCGCGTCCACCACGAGGAGGCGCCCGTGTCCGGTGTGTGACAGCAGGGTCGCGAGCTCTTCGCCCGTCCACCCCGCGAACTCGGGTAGGGCAACCACAGTGGCGTCGAGAACGACCTCGTCATCCCAGTATTCGCGGGGTGTGGTGAGGTCACGCCGCGCGGTCTCCCAGGCGTGGTCGTCGGAGAAGTCGGTGCGCACGACCGGGGTGGAGTCGGCGTTGAGCAGCATCTCCAGGGCAGTGGGGGTGATCGTGCGCGGGGCGGCCGTCACGATTTCGTCGCGGTCGCCGATCACGTGCTGGCCTTCGCGCCACACCACCGTGCCGTCCTGGGCGCAGAGCCGGACTTCTCCGCCCGGTACCACGACGAGGTGGTCTCCCGGACCGGCCAGTTGTTCGAGAACGCTGCCGTCGTCGGCCCGGATCTGCAGGAATCCTTCCTCGTCGAGGGCCAGGCTGCTGTCTGCGGCGCGGGAGTCGGGCGCGCACCACACCTGTATCCCGTCGGCGCGGAACAGTCTCGTTCCTTCGCCGTTGCCGTCACCGGCTCGGTGGTACAGGACCGTGCCACCGTCGGCGGAGGTCAGGGATTGGTTGCGGAGCTGCTGACCGCGTCGGAGGACGGCGCCGCGTGCCGGAACGTGCCCGGCCGCTGTGCAGGGTGCGTGGTGGTCGATCCGCCAGACGGCTTTTCCTGCGGCGTCCAGCAGGGCAAAGGTGCCGTCGTCGCGGACGGCGAGCCGCTCCACGCCCGCGTCGGCGGTGTCCGAGTGCCAGACGGGGGCGCCACACGAGGTGCGCAGCACGAGGTCGCCACGCAGGGTCAGGTCGACCCAGCTGTCGTCGACCCAACTCGTGCCGGTCGCCCACACCGCAGTGCCGGTGCCGTTGCAGTAGAGCACCAGGTTTCCGTCGTCGTGGTGCAACAGGGTGTGCGAGCCCGACGGGGAAGTCAGGGACTGCAGCCGCAGCCGGGACCCCAAGCCCATCTCAGGTCCGCCGTAGTCGTACGACACAGCCGGTGGGGGCGTCACTGTCGTACTGGCCGAGCTCTCACGCCACAGCATGTTCCCGGCCTCGTCGACCAAGCAGAGATGACGGGCCGTGCCCTGTCTGGTCGGCACCCGCTGCCAGGTCAGCACCGTGTTGTCCTGCTCCAGCCACCGCGCCAGCGGTGGGCTGAGGAAGAAGTGTCCCCACGAGGTGCTGACCCGAAGCGAACCATCCGGCTCACGGGTGACGGTGTCCGTCTCCACGCCCTTGGAGCGGCTGCGGTAGAGGTAGCGTTCGACGGTGATGTCGGCGGCCGGCGCGAAGCCCTTGAACGGCTGCGCGGTCGATGATTCCTGCACGGTGCGACCCTAGCCACCTCCCGCTCCAGGCCGTATTCCGGCGACCTAACGCACCCGCGTCCCCGGCTGGTCGGCGAAGCGGAACTCCACCACGGTCGGCAGCGCGTCGAGGTCCAGGGCCTGCTTGAGCCGCGCCACGCCGTCGTCCGCGATGCGCTCTCGCAGCTGGGCCAGGTCTGCTTCCGGGCCGGCCGTGACGGTCACCAGCAGCGTCGGGGCGTCCTGCGTGCCCGACAGCGTCGCGTCGGCCGACTCCACGCCCGGGTACTGGGCGACCTCGTCGGCGAACGGGCCGGTGGCCAGGCCGCCGTCGAGCCGGGTCACACCTTCGGCCGCCACGCTCTCCCACCGCCACGTCGTGGTCTTCGGGCGCCGCAACGCCTGCGCCCCGAGCCACCGCAGGAACAGCAGGCCCAGCACGACCGCCGCGACGATCACCACGTACAGCACCCAGGTCGGCGGCAGCTGCGTGCCCGGCACCAGCGGCCGGTCGCGGTCCAGCAGCGGCAGCCACCCGTAGGCGGTGGTGATCGCGAACGCCCCCGCGGCCAGCAACAGCAGCCCCGTGAGGGCGAGCAGTGTGCGGTTGAGCCGGGCGGGCCGGTTGAGACTGGCCATCAGGAGATCCTCACCCTCGTGCTCGGCCGCACCGCCGGGCCGATGCGGTCGAGCTGGTCCTCCAGCGCGGCCCGCACCCGCTCGGCCAGGTCCTCCGACGCGAGCCGCGTGGCGGCGACCCTCGCGGTGACCTTCTTGCGCCGCAGCTTGAGCTTCGCGCTGTCCACGCCCTCGACCGACTCCGCGGCCGAGCGCAGCACCGCCGCCATGCTGCGGGCGCCCGCCCCGGCCGGTACCCGCTCGTCGCCCAGGGGCAGCACGAGCGCGCGGCCCGGCAGCAGCGCCCCGGCGAGCAGGAGCAGTCCCAGCGCGGCGAGTACGCCACCGCCGATGACGACCGGCAAGTCGCTCCATTGTGTACGGTGCGCGAAACCGGCGGCGCGGGCGTAGTCCAGCACCGGGGACTTGTGCAGCAGCAGCTGCACGGCACTGGTCGCGACGAGCGCGCACAGCGCGAGCCCCACGAGCGCGACGACGGTGGCGGGCAGGCTGCGACGGGACCGGCGGATCACCGCACCCGCCTCCCCGCCGCCCGGTCGCCGCGCAGCGCGGTGACGGTGACGTCGACGCGGTCCACGGTCAGCCCGGTCAGCTCCCCGACGTCGCGGGTGAGCTGTGCCCGGGCCGCTTCCGTGGTCCGCGCGACCGACGCCGGATAGGGCACCGACAGCTCGACGTCCAGCGTCACGTGCTCGTGCCGGACGGTGGCGGCGACCTTGGGCGCCTCGTCGTCGGCGACGGTGACGCCCAACAGCCGGCGCGCGGTGCCGCCGACGTCCTCCATGTCCACCACCAGCCGCGTCGCGATCCGCTGGACCGCCCGCTCGCTGACGGTGGTGGTGCCCCGTGCCGCGGGCGGGAGGCCGGTGACGGTCATCGCCGGTCCCGCCCCATCAGCTGCGACAGGTCGAGCTTGCCTTCGAGCGCGCGGCCCGCGAGCAGGCCGAGCCCGCCGAGCACGGCGACGACGACGAAGGCACCAAAGCCGCCGAACGCGGCGGCCAGGCCCAGCACGAGCCCGGTGAGCAGGCCCAGGACGGTCGGGCTCATGGTCTACTCCACCCGCCCGGTGACCGGGACCTCGGCGGCGTCGTCCTCGGGCAGGTGCACGTCGTTGACGACGATGTTGACCTCGACGACCTCCAGCCCGGTCATCTGCTCGATCGCGGTGATGGTGTTGGTGCGCACGGCGCGCGCGAGGTCGGCGATGGACACGCCGTACTCGACGACGAGCTGCAGGTCCACCGCGGCCTGCTTCTCCCCCACCTCGACCGACACGCCCTGCCCGGCGCTGGCGTTGGCTCCCGGGATGCGCTCGCGCAGCGCGCCGAACGCCCGGGTCACACCGCCGCCCAGGTCGTACACGCCGGCGATCTCGCGCGCGGCCAGCCCGGCGATCTTCTGCACGACGGTACTGGCGATCGTGGTGGTGCCGTGGCTGGTGACCAGCGGGGTGCTGGTCTCCGAGCGGGTCACCGTGGTGGCACGGCTTTCTTCGGTGCTCGCGGCCATGTCGGCCCTCCTTCTCGTGTTCGGGTGTGCTACCGGAAAGACACGGGGAACGGGAGAAACTCACGCACCGGTTCGGGGCGGTTTCGTGAACGCGGCACCGTCCACATCGGTCACGACGAGCCGTACGTGCGCGCCGGCGTACGGCGTGCCGACGAGTGCCTTCGCCACCGCTTCGGCGGCTTCGGCGAGCCGGGGCGGCAGCGGCAGCGCGGTCGCGACGAGCCGGATCTGCACCAGTTCGGTGTCCGCGTCAATGGCGAGCGCGTCGAGGTTGCGCCCTGGCACGGTGCGCATCAGCGGTGGCGCCGGGCGCAACCCGTCTATTGTGGACAGTGCGGTGAGCAGCCGGGCGACCAGCTCCGCGCGGGCGGTCACCGGACACCTCCCGGTTCGATGTCGAGCACGGCCACCGACACCTCCGCGACGTCGAGGCCGGTGTCACGGCGGACCGCGCCCCGCACCTCGCGCTGCACCCGGCGGGCGACGGCCGCGGCCTGGGTGTGCCCGGCGGTGGCGATGCCGAGCCGGACCTTGACCGCGTCCCCGGCCGGCTCGACCAGCACACCCTCCGCGGGCGCCGGGGTGAGGCCCTTGACCTGCTGCCACCTCGCCCGTCCCCACTCCCGCACGAGCCGGCCGACCCCGGTTTCGAGCCGGACGACGCCGGGCGTGCGGCGCGCGGCGTCGGCGGCGACCGCCGCCACCACCGGCTCCTCGACGATCCACTCGATGTCCCTACTCATGGAGATCCGCCACCTCGATGTCGAGTCGCCCCAGGCGCAGGCCGACACTGGCCGCGCACGCGCCGCGGAGGCGTTCCCGCAGGGCCGCCAGCAGCTCGGCCAGGTCGTCGCGGTAGGCCACCGTGACGGTCAGCTCCGCGTGCAGCACCGTCTCGCCGTCGTCGTCGCGGCCGAGGGCGTGCACACGGCAGCGACGGGCCCGCACGCCGTCGAGCTCGTCGGCGGCGTAGCGCAGCACCACGGCGACGGCCTGCTCGCTCAGCACCAGCTCGCCGGGTTCGTCAGCGCGCACGGGCAGCATGTCGCCGCGGCGGCGCACCTCGGCGCGGACCGCGGCCATGATCCGGTCGGTCAGGTCGCGGCGGGGCTCGGGCCGCTCGGCGGTCAGCTCCGCCGTCGCGTCGCGCAGCGCCCGCAGGCTCCCGCGGGCGGTCGAGCAGTGCGGGCAGCCCCGCTGGTGCTCGTCGGGCGCGTCGAGGTGCTGCCACACCTGGTCCAGCGACCGCCCGCACGGCAGGTCGTAGCTCGTCTCTACTGCCATGGCCGCATCACCTCCGCCAGCTGGGCGCGGGCACGGGCGATGCGCCCGCGGACCGCCGTGGTCGAACCGTCCACCGCCGCCGCGATCTCCTCGTAGGTCCGGCCGTGGACCTCCCGCAGCAGCCAGCAGGCCCGCTGCTCGGGGGTGAGCGTCCGCAGCGCCTCGGTGAGCGCCGCGAGCTGAGCGCTGATCTCGACTGCGTGCTCGGGCCGGGCGTCGCCGCGGGGGGTCTCGGTGGTGTCGGGATCGACGTCGGCGACGGGGCGCCGCGCGCGGATCGCGTTGAGGCACCGGTTGGTCGTGGTCCGGTACAGCCAGCCCACGAACGCCGCGTCCTGCCGCAGCTGCGGCAGGCGCCGCCAGGCGGTGAGGAACACGTCCTGCACCACGTCCTCGGCGTCGCCCGCGCTGGCGAGCATGCGCAGCGCGAGCCGGTACATCGGGCCCTGGTACCGGCGCACCAGCTCCTCGTAGGCGCGGATGTCGCCGTCGCGCGCCCTGGCCACCAGGGTCGCGTCGTCCAGCGACGGCTCCGCCGCCTTGGCCATCGCGGTCACTCGCACCCCCACTCGTCGATGCCCTTCGGTATGCCAGACACCCGCCGCCGCGCAACGTCACGCGGCGGATACCGGTAGTTCGAGTGAACACGCTCACCGGATTGGCGGCAGCGCTAGGAACGGGCGGCACCGGGTCGATGGCCGCCATCAGCCCGGCGGGCTCGAACATCTGCCGCACGCCGTCACCCAGCGAGGGCAGGTCCACCAAGCCGGGCAGCTCGTCGCACCACGGGGCCACTCCGGGCCGAAGCGGGCCACCGGCCGGGCCCGGCCGGCAGCGTCGAGGGTCAGAACAGCGGCCAGGGGACCGCGCGCCAGTCGTCGCCCGGTTGCGGGAACACGCCCGCCGTCAGCAGGGCCTCCGCGCGGTCCGCGATCGCGCTGATCTCCAGGCCCGTCAGGTGCTCTGAAAGCTCCTCGCCGAGCGGGCCGTAGATCTTCTCCGGCAGCGCGCGCAGCCGTTCGACGGCCTCCTCCGGCAGGGGCTCGCCGATCCAGCCCCACAGCACCGTGCGCAGCTTCGGCTCCGCGTGCAGGCAGATGCCGTGGTCCACCCCGTACACGCGCCCGTCCACGCCGGCGAGCACGTGCCCGCCCTTGCGGTCGGTGTTGTTGGCGATCACGTCGAGCACCGCCAGGTCACGGATGCCGGGGTGGTCGGCGTGCGTGAGCACCGCGGGCTCACCGAGCCGGTCGTGGGCGTGCAGCACGACGCGCCAGCCGGGCGGGACGTCCTCCGGGGCGCGCACGTCGATCAGCTCCTCCTCGGAGGTCTCGATCCACAGCTGCACCATGCCGGAGCCGAACGGCCCGTCCCGCAGCACCGTCGGCGGGATCGTGCCCAGCCCGGACGCGTCGGACAGCAGGTAGGTGGCCACCTCGCGCCCGGCGAGCGTGCCGTCCGGGAAGTCCCACAGCGGCCGCTCGCCCGACACCGGCTTGTACACCGCGTTCGCGGCCATGCCGTCGAGCTCCACCGAGCAGAACAGGGTGACGTTCGAGGCGTCCACCAGCCTGCCCTCGACCTCCATCCGGCCGTGCGAGAGCAGCAGCTTGGCGGCGGGGTCGGTCGGGCTGATCGGTTCGGCCACGAGCGGCTAGTCCCCGGCCAGGTCGGTCTCGCGGCGGTAGCCGTTCTGCCGGGGGCAGATGTGCCCCGCCGGGTCGAGCGGCTCCCCGCACAGCGGGCACGGCTTGCGCCCGGCGTTGACGACGCGGTCGGCGCGCTCGGCGAAGGCACGGGCCGCCGCGGGGGTCAGGAACACCCGCACCGCGTCCGGGCCCTCCTCGGTGTCGTCGAGCACCACCGTCTCGTCGACCTCGCCCTCGGTCATGGCGAGCAGCTCGACGACGACGGCCTTGCTCTCGGCGTCCCAGCCCAGCCCCATCGTGCCGACGCGGAACTCCTCCTCGACCGGCACCGTGAGCGGGCCCGTGTCGACCAGGTCGTCCGGCACCGTCTCGGGCACGTCCGCGCCGAAGCGGTTGGCGACCTCCTCCAGCAGCGACGCGAGGCGCTCGGCGAGCACCGCGACCTGCTGCTTCTCGATGGTCACGCTGATGGTGCGGACGTCCTCCGACGCCTGCAGGTAGAAAGTGCGGTCGCCAGGTTCCCCGACGGTTCCTGCGACGAACCGGTCGGGCTGGCGGAAGACGTGGATTACACGAGCCATGGCACCTCCGACCCTAGGCCACCGTTGCATGATCGGCATCCGCCGCCCCGGGTTGAGTCCAGTGGAGCCCGTCACGTCCGACTAAAGTGCAGCGGTGCCCCGAACCTCACCACACGGAACCTGGACCTCCCCCATCAGCGCCGCGGACGTGGCGGCGGCCGGCGGTGGCGCGCAATGGCTCGACGTCGTCGACGGTGACGTGTGGTGGGCGGAGGCCAGACCCGAGGAGGGCGGGCGGCTCGCGGTGGTGCGCGCCGACGGCACGGAACTGCTGCCCGCGCCGTGGAACGCCCGCAACCGCGTGCACGAGTACGGCGGCCGTCCCTGGCTGGCCATGGGCCGCGCGCTGTACTTCACGCACTGGGACGACCAGCGGGTGTACGTGCGTGACCTCGACACCGGCGCCGTCACGCCGGTCACGCCGGAACCGCCCAGGCCGCAAGGGATCCGCTACGGCGACCTGCGCCCGGGACCGGACGGAGAGGTGTGGGCCGTGCGCGAGACGAGCACCGGGCCGCGGCGCACCGACATCGAGCGCGACCTCGTCGCGTTCGCGCAGGGCGAAACGCGGTCGCTCGCCGCGAGCCACCACTTCCTCACCGCACCGCAGCTCTCGCCCGACGGCAGGCACGCCGCGTGGCTGGGCTGGAACCACCCGGCGATGCCGTGGGACGAGGCGGAGTTGTGCGTCGCCGAGGTCCGCCCCGGCGGGGCGTTCGGCCCGCACCGTGTGCTCACGGGCGGCGCCGGGGTGTCGGTGTGCCAGCTGGAGTGGGAGTCGCCGGAGACGCTGCTGGCGCTGGCGGATCCCGGCGGCTGGTGGAACCTGCACCGCGTGGGTCTCGACGGCGGGCTGACCACCCTCGCGCCGGTCGAGCAGGAGCTGGGCGGGGCGCTGTGGAAGCTCGGCTCGCGCTGGTTCACCCCGCTCGGCGGCGGCAGGCACGCGGTGCTCAGCTCCGGCCGGCTCGCCGTGCTCGACGAGCACGCGGGCACGGTCACGACCGTGGTGCCGGAGCTGACGGAGTGGGCGCCCGCGCTCGCCGTCACCGACGGCCAGGTCGCCGGGATCGCCGCGGCGCCGGACCGTGAAGGCGGGATCGTGCGCGTCGACCTCGCCACCGGCACGGTCACCCCGATCGTCTCCTCCGCCGAGGAGCTGCCCGTCGACTACCTGCCGGTGCCCGAGGAGCGGATCTTCGAGGGCCCGGACTCCGAACGCATCCCGGCCTACGTGTACCCGCCGACCAACCCCGGGTTCGTCGCCCCGGAAGGTGAGCTGGCGCCGTACGTCGTGCACGTCCACGGCGGTCCCACCGGGCGCAACTACCCGACGATGGACCTGGACTTCGCCTACTTCACCAGCCGCGGCATCGGCGTCGTGGCCGTCAACTACGGCGGTTCCACCGGGTACGGGCGCGCCTACCGGGAGCGGCTGCGCGAGCAGTGGGGCGTGGTCGACGTGCGCGACTGCGTCGTGGTGGCCCGCGCGCTCGTCGCCGAAGGCATCGCCGACCCGGCCCGGCTGGCGATCCGCGGCGGCAGCGCGGGCGGGTTCACCTCGGCCGCGGCGATGACGATGGCCGACACGTTCGCCGCGGGCACGGTCAAGTACCCGATCCTGGACCTGCTGCGCTGGACCGGCGAGGGCGGCGAGACCCACGACTTCGAGTCCCGCTACCTCGACAGTCTGGTCGGCCCCCTGCCCGGGGCCCGCGAGCGTTATATCGAGCGCTCCCCGCTCACCCACGCCGGTGAGCTCACCGGGCCGGTGTTGTTCCTGCAGGGGCTCGAAGACCAGATCTGCCCGCCGGACCAGGCCGACCGGTTCGTGAAATCCTTGCAGGGCAAGGGGATTCCGCACGCGTACCTGACCTTCGCCGGTGAGCAGCACGGGTTCCGCAAGGCGGAGACCATGGCCACCGCGCTGGAGGCGGAGCTGTCGTTCTACGGGCAGGTGTTCGGGTTCGACCCGCCGGGGGTGCCGCGGCTGGAGCTGCAGCGGTGAGGGCGCTGCGGCCCGGCGACAGCGTCGCCCTCGTGACCCCGGCGGGCCCGGTGCCCCCGGAGCAGCTCGACGCCGCGACGGCCGCGCTGGAGGCGTGGGGCCTGACGGTGAAGCGCTTCGCGAGCGCGGGCAACCGGCACCCGGGGCTGCCCTACCTCGCCGACACCGACGAGCGGCGGGCCGCGGACTTCCAGGCCGCCTGGCTCGAACCGGCGGTGGCCGCGGTGATCTCCGCCCGCGGCGGCTACGGCACCCAGCGGATGCTCGACCTCGTCGACTGGCCCGCCCTGCGCGTCGCGGGGCCGAAGATCTTCACCGGCGCCAGCGACGTGACCGCGCTGCACGACGCGATCGCCGTCCACCTCGGCCTGCCGACGTTGTTCTCGCCCATGCCCGCGGCCCCGTTCTGGGACGAACTCGCCGGGGCGGGACTGCGCTCGGCGCTGTTCGACCCCGCGCGGCCGATCGTCCTGCGGGGCACCGCGCTCGTGCCCGGCACCGCCCGCGGTGTGACCACGGGCGGGAACCTGAGCCTGCTCGCCGCGTCGGTCGGCACGCCCGAGCACCGCCCGCGCGACGGTGCGATCGCGTTGCTGGAGGACGTCACCGAGGCGCCGTACCGGATCGACCGGATGCTCACCCAGCTGCTGCGCTCGGGCTGGTTCGCGGGGGTGACCGGGATCGTGCTGGGGTCGTGGACCGACTGCGGGAAGCCCGACAGTGTGCGCGCGGTGCTGCTCGACCGGCTCGCACCGCTCGGCGTGCCGATCCTGGAGGAGGCCGGGTTCGGGCACCTGCCCGGCTCGGCAACCGTCCCGCTGGGCGTGCCGGCCACCCTCGACGGCGAAACCCTGACCGTCGATGGACGCTGAGGCCCGGTTCGCGGCCGCCCGCGTCGCCCGGCTCGCCACCGTCGGCGTGGACGGCGCCCCGCACCTCGTGCCCGTGACGTTCGCGCTCGACGCGGGCGAGATCGTGTTCGCCGTCGACCACAAACCCAAGCGCAGCACCGATCTGAAGCGGCTGCGCAACATCGCGGCGAACCCGGCGGTCAGCTTCCTCGCCGATGGCTACGACGAGGACTGGTCCCGGCTGTGGTGGGTCCGCGCGGACGGACGGGCCCGCGTGCTGGACAGCTCACCGACGGCCGTCGCCGCGCTGCGGGCGAAGTACCCGCAGTACCGCGAACGCCCGCCGGAGGGGCCGGTGGTGCGCACCGAGGTGACGACCTGGCGCGGCTGGCAGGCCTCAGCGTGACGCGACGCGCCCGCCTTCGGCCACCGAGCCGGCCACCGGGCGGCGCCACGCGCCGATCAGGCCCAGCGGGTCCGGCCGCAGCAGCGACGCGGCGGCGTACACGCCGAGCGCGATCGTGACCACCACGAACCACCAGTCGTAGAGCGCCTGCTCGCCCGTCGGGTAGTACGCCATCACCAGGAAGATCGCGACACCGACCACGATCGCGAGGTGGCGCCGCCGCCACGGGAACGCCGCCGCGACGACGAAGCCCCACGTCAGGTACCACGGCAGGGTGGGCGGCGCGAGGATCGCGGTGGCCAGCAGCGTCATGGCCATCCGGAAGATCGCCTCGTTGCCGCCGACCCGCGCGCGCCACCACTGCAGCACGAAGAACACCGCGAGCCCGACCCACGACAGCAGGCGGGCGACGGTGACGAACGGCGACTCCGGCACGTTGATCACCAGGTGCACCAGCGTGTACACGATCTGCCCGACGCCGGTGGAGGGGTTGAGCCAGTTGGTGACCAGCTGCGGCGCCTTGAGGCCGGTGACCCAGCCGAGGTTGACCGAGCCGAGCGACACCCAGGTGCCGAACACGAACACGACCGCGAAGATGCCGAGCGACGCCGCGCCGGCCTTCACGAAGTTGCGCAGCCGGTTGTCGCCGGGCAGGTGGTTGACCCACACCCACACCAGGAACGGCAGCGCGACGGCCGCGGTCGGCTTGATCAGCATGCCGAGGGTGACCAGCGCGATCCCGAGCACGTGCTTGCGCTCCAGCACGGCCAGCACGCCGACGGTGAGGAAGCCCAGCATCATCAGGTCGTTGTGCGGCCCGCCGACGAGGTGGATCACGGTCATCGGGCTGGCGACCGCGAGCCACATGGTGATCGGCAGCTTGCCGCCGAGGTGGCGCACCAGCCTCGGCAGCGCCCACACCATCGCGCCGAGGCCCAGCAGCAGCACCAGCCGGGTGAGGATGACCCCGGCGATCACGTTGTCCCCGGTGACCGCGACGACGCCCTTGGCGACCAGCAGGAACAGCGGGCCGTACGGCGCCGGGGTGGTCTGCCACACCGGGTGCACGTTCTGCACGATGTTCGGCAGGATCTCCAGCTCCGCGGGGCCGTGCGCGTACGGGTCGAGCCCGTGCAGCAGCTGCGCGCCCTGGCCGAGGTAGGAGAACACGTCGCGGGTGAACAGCGGCGGCGAGATCAGCAGCGGGCCCATCCAGCACGCCGCGGCGATCGCGATGGGGCGGCTGCCGATGCGCCCGGCGAGCATGTAGCGGCCCAGCCGCACCCAGGCCCACACCACGAGCCCGAACCCGGCGTAGAGCACCCCGTTGGCGAGCACCCGGCCGTGGCCGTAGCGGACCCACGACAGCGGGCCGGTGCCGATCACCGGGTCGCGGATGAGCACTCCGCCCGCGCCGAGGGCTCCGAGCAGCAGCAGCACGCTGCCGATGGTGCCCATCGAGATCGTGCGGTACGGGAAGCGGGAGGGCACCCGCGCACGCTCGGTTCCCGGGTGCGCCTCCGGCGCCCCGGCGTCCCCGACCGGTGCCGGAACGTCCGCCGCGGAATCAGTAGTGGTCGCCATTTCGACTGCCGAGATTACACACCGGGTCCGGGCGGATTCGCGGCGGCGGCGGATTGGACGCCGCCGGGCAGCGCCGCCAGGAGTGACCGGGTGTAGTCGTGCCGTGGCGCCAGCAGCACCTCCTCCACGGTGCCGACCTCCACCAGCTGTCCGCGGTACATCACGGCGACCCGGTCGGCGATGTTCCACGCCAGCCCGAGGTCGTGGGTGATCACCAGTCCGGCGAGCCCGAGCTCGCGGCGCAGCCGCAGCAGCAGGCCGAGGATCTCGCCGCGCACGGACGCGTCGAGCGAGGCCACGGGCTCGTCGGCGACGAGCACGCTCGGTTTCAGCGCGAGCGCCCCGGCGATCACCACGCGCTGGCGCTGCCCACCGGACAGCTCGTGGGGCAGCCGGGAGAGGAACTGCCCGGCCGGGCGCAGTTCCGCGGCCTCCAGCGCCTCGACGACCAGCTGCCGTTCGTCCCCGGGCAGGCCGTGGATGCGCGGGCCCTCGGCGACGGCCTCGTACACGGTGTGCCGCGGGTTGAGCGCGCTCGTCGGATCCTGCAGCACCAGCTGCACCTGCCGGCGGTACGCCTTCAGGCCGCGCGCGGTGAGCGGGGAGCCCTCGAACAGGACTTGGCCCGAGGTGGGCTGTTGCAGGCCCAGCAGCGTGCGGGCGAGCGTGGTCTTGCCGGAGCCGGACTGCCCGACGAGCGCCACGATCTCGTTGCGGCGCACCTCCAGGTCCACGCCCGCCACGGCGGTCACGCTCCCGAAGGACACCCGCAGGTTCCGCGCGGCCAGCAGGACCTCTCGTTCGGGCGGGCTCTCCGGCTCCGGCGGCAACGGGGTCGCGGTGGCCGGGGCGAACCGCGACACCGGGTCGCCGACGGTCGGGAACGCCGCGGCGAGCGCCCGGGTGTGCTCGTGCTTCGGCGCCGCCATCAGCTCCCGGCCCGGGCCCTGCTCGACCAGCTCTCCCTGGTACATCACGGCGATGCGGGCACACGTGGCGGCGAGCACGGACAGGTCGTGGCTGATCATGACCAGCCCGAGGCGCTGCTCGGCGACCAGCCTGCTCACCAGGTCCAGCACCTGGGCCTGCACGATGACGTCCAGCGCGGTGGTCGGCTCGTCGGCGATGATCAGCCGGGGACGGCAGGCCAGCGCCATCGCGATCATCACGCGCTGCTTCTGCCCGCCGGACAGCTCGTGCGGGTACGCCCCGGCGCGCGAGGCCGGCAGGTCCACCTGCTCCAGCAGTTCGGCCACCCGCGCCTTGACCTCGGCCTCGCCGGGTGTCTTCTCCGCGTGCAGCCGGATCGGCTCGGCGATCTGCGCCCCGACGCGCCGCACCGGGTTGAGCGCGTGCATCGCGCCCTGGAACACGATCGACGCCCCGGCCCAGCGCACCGCCCGCAGGCGGCCCCAGCGCATGGTGGCGACGTCCTCGCCGTCGAGCAGGATCTCCCCCGACACGCGCGCGGACTTCGGCAGCAGCCGCAGCACGCTCATCGCCACGGTGGACTTGCCCGAGCCGGACTCCCCCGCCACGCCGAGCGTGTCACCCGGTTCCAGGCTCAGGTTCACCCCGCGCACGGCCTCGACGTCGCCGCCGTCCGTGCGGTAGGTGACGCCGAGGTTCTTCAGCTCCAGCAACGGACTCACGAGCGGCGGCCCTTCAGCCGGGGGTTCACGACGGTCTCCAGCGCGCGGCCGACGAGGGTGAAGCACAGCACGATCACCACGATGGCCAGCCCGGGCGGCAGCAGGTACCACCACGCGCCGCCGGTCACCGCACCCGACTGCAGCGCCCGCTGCAGCATCGAGCCCCACGACACCGCGCTGGGGTCGCCGAGGCCCAGGAACGACAGGGTGGACTCGGCGATGATCGAGTTGCCCACGACGAGCGTGGTGTTGGCCAGCACGAGCGGCAGCACACCGGGCAGCACGTGCCTGCCCACGACGTGCAGGTGCCCGCCGCCGAGCGCCTTCGCGCGCTCGATGTACGGGCGGCTTTCGATCGTGAGCGTCTGGGCGCGCACCAGCCGCGCGGTGGTGGGCCACGACGTGACCCCGACGGCGAGGATGATCGTGGCGATGCCCTGCGGCAGCACCGCCGACAACGCGATCGCCAGCACGAGCGACGGCAGCACGAGGAAGAAGTCGGTGAACCGCAGCAGTACCGCGGCGGTCCAGCGGCCGAAGTGCCCGGCCGCGATGCCGACCACCGTGCCGATGAGCACCGACAGGATCGTCGCCGCGAACCCGACGAGCAGCGACACTCGCGCGCCCCACAGGGTCAGCAGCAGCACCGAGCGCCCGTCGACGTCCGTGCCGAGCGGGAACGAGCCACTGGGCGGCTGCAGCGGGCGGCCGGGGGCGTTGGTGACGTCGAGCCCGGACTCGTCGGTGATCACGGGCGCCAGCACGGCGAGCACCACGACGAGCGTGAGCACGCCGAGCCCGATCAGCCCGCCCCGGTTCGCCGCGAACTCCCGCCACACCCCGGCGAGGGCACTGCGGCGGCGCTGCCAGACGATGGAGGCGGTCACCGCGCACGCACCCGGGGGTCGAGCACGCGGTAGAGCACCTCGGCGAGCAGGTTCATCACCACGACCGCGCCGGCCAGCACTATGAAGACTCCTTGCAGCAGCGGGAGGTCCGGCACCCCCAGTGCCTGGTAGATGAGCAGGCCGAGGCCGGGCCACGAGAACACCGTCTCGACCGTGACCGCGCCCGAGACGACCATGCCGAACTGGAGGAACACCAGCGTCACCGTCGGCAGCAGCGCGTTCGGCACCGCGTGGCGGCGGCGCACCAGGTCATCGCGCAGCCCCTTCGCCCGGGCGGTGGTGAGGTAGTCGGCCTCCATCTCCCCGAGCAGCGACGAGCGCATCACCAGCATGTACTGCGCGTAGAACACCGCCAGCAACGTCACGCCGGGCAGCACGAGGTGGTAGGCGATCGTGCCGGTCTGGGCGAGGAACCCGGGCCCGGCGTCCGGTGAGCGCATCCCGCCGCTGGGGAACAGCCCGTGGGTGGCGATGAGCAGCAGCAGGCCGAGCCAGAACTGCGGCACCGACCACAGGGTCAGCGCGATCCCGGTCTGGGCGCGGTCGAACGCGCTGCCGTGCCGCCATGCCGCGAGCACCCCGAGCCACAGGCCGAGCGCGACCGCGAGCACCGTCGCGGTGCCGACCAGCAGCAGCGTCGGCCAGAACCGCTCGGCGATCAGGTCGGCCACCGGGCGGTTGTAGGTGAACGACGTGCCGAGGTCACCGTGCAGCAGGTCCCCGAGGTAGCCGAGGAACTGCTGGTACAGCGGCTTGTCCACGCCGAGCCGCTCGCGCAGCTGGGCGATCTGCTCAGGGCTCATCAGCCGGTCGCGGGTCAGGGTGGTGACCGGGTCGCCCGGGATCGCGCGGAACAGCAGGAACCCGAGCACCACCACGAGCAGCAGGCTCGCGAGCGCGGCTCCCACCTTGCCCAGCAGGAACCGGGCCGTTCCGGTGCCGCCCCGGCGTTCACCGGGATCGGTCAGCTCGGCGGCCGCGAGTGTCTCCGTCATGCCCTACTCCCGGTCGTCGGCGGTCTTCTTCCGCCGGCCGACGACCACGCCGCCGGCGACCACCACGACGAGCACCGCGGCACCGATCCCGATCCAGGCGCCGGCAGGCAGCCCGCCACCGCCACTGCCGCCGCCCTCGGCGGGCACCGCGCCGTAGAAGCTCCAGTACCCGCTCTGCTCCATGATGTTGCCGGTGTTCGCGGGCTGCTTCGGGAAGCTCGTGAACCGGTCGGAGCGGTACGCCTCGAGCGGGTTGTCGTAGTCCAGCACCAGGCTCGGCACCTGGTCGTAGTAGCGGGCCTGCGCCTGCTTGACGAGGTCCGCGCGCTTGGCCTGGTCCAGCTCGGCGCTCTCCTGCTGGTAGAGCGCGTCGAACTGCGGGTCGCAGAAGAACGCGGCGCTGCTGCTGCTCCCCGGCGCGGTGGGCAGCGCGGAGCACGCCTGCTTGCTCAGTACGTAGTCCGGGTCGGGGCTGGTGCCCCAGCCGGAGAACGCGAGGTCGTAGGTGCCCGCGTCGGTGCGGTCCTGCACCTCGTTGTCCGACACCAGCTGCTTGGTGACCTTGATGCCGACCGCGCCGAGCCAGCTCACCACGTAGTCCGCGGCGCGCTGGGAGAAGTCCTCGCTGGCGCGGCCGAGCAGCCGCAGCTGCAGCGGCTTGCCGTCGGGGCCCACGCGGGTGCCGTCGGCGCCCTTGGGGTAGCCGGCCGCGTCGAGAGCCGCACCGGCGGCGGCCGGGTCGAATTTGTCGCGCTGCGCGTCCGAGGGATCCCAGTGGTAGAGCGGGAAGGCGGCGGGCACGATGCCGCCGCCGAGCTGCCCGTAGCCGCCCAGCACCTTGTCGATGAGCGTCTGCGGGTCGATGGCCTGCGCGATGGCCCTGCGCACGCGGACGTCCTTCAACGCCGGGTTGCCGTCCCCGAGCGGTTGGTGGGCGGCGTTCTGCGCGCCGGGGTTGATCAGCAGCTCCCGGTAGCGGCGGCCGGTGGCCTTGTTGGTCGTGATGCCCGGCTGGCCGTTCAGCGTGTCGAACTGCGTGGGGGTGAGCCGGTTGACCAGGTCCACCTCGTTGTTCTTCAACGCGTTCACCGCGGCGTCGGAGTTCTTGTAGCTGATGAACTGCAGCTCGTCGTACTTCGCCTTGCCACGCCAGTAGTCCGGGTTGGCCTTGAGGCGCACCAGCTCGTTCGGCCGGTACTCGGTGATGAGGAACGGTCCGTCCCCGACGCCGACGACCGGCACCGAGTCGGTCTTCGCGTCCTCCATGTCGGAGATCCCCGCCCAGACGTGCTCGGGCACGATCGGCACGTCGATCGCGGTCATGCTCGCCTGCGGCACCTTCGTGGTGATGACCAGCGTCGCGTCGTCCGGCGCGGTGACGCTCGCGAAGTTCTCGACGTAGGTGCCGTTGGCCTCCTGCGCCTTCTCGTCGGTCATGATCCGGTTGAAGGTGAACGCCGCGTCCTTCGCCGTGACCGGCTGGCCGTCGGACCACTTCACACCCTGGCGGATCTTGTAGGTCCAGGTCAGCTTGTCCGGCGACGTGGACCACGACTCGGCCAGCCCGGGGCTGGGGGTGTTGTCCTGCGCCGAGGGCAGCGTCAGGAACTCCCACGCCAGGCGGCCGACCATGGTGCTGGAGGCGAACGAGGCGAGGAACGGGTTGAGGTGGTCGATCTCCTGCACCAGCGCGACCCGCAGCACCTTGCCGCCGTTGTCCTGCGCCTGCGCCGCGGGTGCGAACGGCCCCGCCACGAGAACCGCGACGAGGACCGCCGCACCCGCCCGCCACCTTCTGAACATGGACAACCCCACCTGCTCCGCCTCTCCCGCGATGCCCCGAGGCGGAAAAGTAACCACATGGGTGTCTAGTCGCGCAATATCTCCCCAACACTCTGGGTGCGCGATCGTTGCCTTCCGCTCAGCCGGGCGAGACCGCCACGCCTTCGGGCTGGGCGCCCACGGGCACGGTCGCGGTGACCGCGTTGGAGCCGATGTCGATGACCGACATCGCGTTGGCCCCGGTGTCGGCGACGTAGAGGAAGCTGTTGTCCGGCGCGGCGCCGAGCCCCTCGGGCTGGTCACCGACGGGGATGGTGGCGGTGACGCCGCTGCCCTGCAGCTGCGACACGGTGTCCGAGCCGCTGTTGGACACGTACACGGTGCCGTTGCCGGTGCTGGTGACGCCGATCGGCGCGGTGCCGACGGGCACGGTCGCCACCACGAGCCCGGTGAGCGGGTTGATCACCGACACCGAGTTGCTGCCGGTGTTCGCGACGTAGGCGCGGCCGCGGGGCGTGATCGCGATGCCCGCCGGGAACCGGCCGACCGGGATGTGGCCGGTGACGCGGTTGGACCCGGTGTCGATGACCGTGACCGAGTCCCCGCCGTTCGCGGTGACGAGCAGGCTGCGCCCGTCGGGCGTGAGCGCGGGGGTGTGCGGGAACCGCCCGACGGGCACGGTCGCCACCGGCCGGTTGGTGTTCGTGTCGACGACCGTGACCGTGTTGTCGCTGTAGTTCGCGACGTAGACCCGCGACGGGCCGGCCGCGACGCCGAACGGGTGCGACCCGACCGGCACCGTCGCGAGCACCTTGAAGGTGTTGGCGTCGACCACCGAGAGGGTGTTGGCCTGCTCGTTGGCGATGTAGGCCCGGTCCCCGTCCGGCGACAGCGCGACGCCCACCGGGCCGGGCTGCACCGGCACGTCCGCGAGCAGCTGCGTGGTGCGCGTGTCGTAGACCGTGGCATTGGCCGAGCCGGTGTTCGTGACGAACACCTTGATGCGGGGCGGGTAGGCGAGCGCGGGCGCGGCGGCGACCGTCAGGCCTGCCGCGAGCAGGATCGCCGAGCAGGCGAGCGAAACGGTCCGTGGCCACCTGGGCACAGGTTCTCTCCTTTTGCGAATTTCGTTCGACAAGCGCCGGAACCGACTGATGAAACCGTAATTCCGTGCTTTCGCACACGCAGGCCCAATACCCGCTCGGGTTCATCGAAACCCGCCTGACCGCGTGAAACGTCGCCGTGGAGTGTCCACTGTGGCTGATCAACTACGAAAGAATGTCACATTTGATCTTGGATGCGAATTGTTTTTAAGGAAAGATCTTCGCGCTTTTCGGCCCCGGACACGACACTGCCCCGGCCGCGGGGCGGCCGGGGCAGGAGGGGGGAAGGCGTCAGGAGCGGCGTTGCCGCGGCGGCACGGCCGGGGCGAACCGGAACGCGAGCACCGCCTGCGGGTTCACCTGGTGCCCGAGGAAGCCGCGCAGCTCGGGGCGCGCCTTCTGCACGGTCTCCGGGCGCAGCAGGACCCGCGCCCGCGCGCCCTGCACGACGCCGGTGAGCAGCACGCGCTGCAGCGCCCGGCCCGCGCGCACCTGCCCGCGCAGCGTGTCGGTGTAGGAGCTGAGCACGGCGACCAGCCCGGCGAGCCCGGATCCGGTGAGCCAGCCCGCCTCGGCCAGCAGGCCCCGCAGGGCGTCGACCTCCGCGGGCGGTTCGAGCAGCAGCAGGTCGGCCTCCTCCCGCTCGGCGGCCCGCACCAGCGCGGCGCGGACGTCGGGCGGCACGGGACCGCCGCCCCGGGGCACCCGCGCCTCGTGCAGCACGGGAATCGCCCGCGCCAGCGAGCGTTCCTGGATGCTCGGCGTGCACCTGGCGCGGATCCACACCACGGCGAGCAGGTCCGGGCGGGTGCGGTCCGGCAGCAGGTCCACCGTCGCGGCGTGCCCGGCGGCCCGCAGCGCGAGCTGCATGTTGAGCACGGCGGCACCGCAGGCGGCCAGCGCCTCGCGGTCACCGTCGGACTGCAGCACTTCGATGCGCCCGGGGCGCGCCACCAGCCGCCAGGGGTGCGCGGGGTCGGGGAAGGGAACCAGGCTCGCCGCGGTGAGGGCGGACGCCACGTAGTCCGGCTCCGACAGGGTCTTCGTCATCGGGATGCTCCAAAGGGGAGTGCCTTGGTCACACCATCGCGGTCGTCGGCGGCGGCGTACAGAGCACGGCGTCCCCGCCCACGGGGTCTTTGTACTCTCCCCCTCCCTGGTTCGCTGTCAATAGGGGTTCACCCGACTCAGGTACGCCGGAGCGACCTTTCCGTTGGCGGACTTCGGGTACGACACGTGCGCCGGGTCGCCGTCGGAGGTGTAGCGGCTGCCCGGATCGGCGGCCAGCTTGTCGAGCCACACCGTCGAGCCGTACTCCGCCTCCTCCCCCGTGGCCGCCTCCGAGCGGATGCGCGGGATGTTCAAGGGGTCGAACTTCGCCGCGTACGGCGAGGGCGAGGGGTTCGAGCCGACGAGGAACGCGCCGCGGTAGTCGTAGCCCGGCCCCTTGAGCGCCTGGTCCTCCTGGCGCGGGTGCACGCCGAAGGGCAGCGCGATCGTGACGGGCGCCAGGCCGGGCCCGGCGGCGCGGATCTCCCGGTCGTTTCCGGCGATCTCGGTGGTCACCTCGTCGGCGGAGTCCTGCTTGAGGTTCGCGTGGGTCAGCGTGTGGTTGCCGACGTCGAACCCGTGCGCCTGCAGCCACGGCAGCGTCTTGTGGCCGCCGGGGTCACCGAACGGGGTCTGGTTCACGTACAGCGTTGCCACCGGCCGGAACGCGGGATGCTCGCGGGCGACGTCGAGCAGGATGCCCACGGCGGTGGTGGACACCGGGTTCCCGGCGGCGTCGAGCGCGAACTGGCTGGGGTCGCCGTCGTCGAACGTCAGCACCACCGGGTGGGTGCCAGCCGGGATGTCGATGGTGCCCGCGGTGAACTCGGCGGCGGTGACGGGCACGTAGTTCTCGCGGGCGAGACGCTCCAGCTCCGCGCGGAAGTCGGCGGGGCTGCGGTCGTAGACGGACTTCGGCGGGTCGACGATCCGGTGGTACATCAGCACGGGCACCAGGCCCAGCTCGTTGGCGGCGACGGCGGCGGGCGGCGGCACGCTCGGCGACGGGGCGGTGGTCCCGGCGGCGCGCAGGGGCGCGAACGAGGACCAGTCCTGCTCCGGGAGCGTGGTGCTCCGCCCGCCGGAGCAGGCGGCCAGCAGTACCAGGAGCGCGGCGAGGGGAACGAGCTTGATCTTCACCCTTAGACGGTGGCCTCGCGGTGCTGTTCCTGCAATCGGACGACCCGATCGGCTGAACGGTTGCCGACCCGGTTCAAAACCGGTGTTCGGCCAGGACGTCCGCGAGGGTCTGCTGCGCGGCGTCGGCGCGGTCGCGGTCGGCCAGCAGGAGGCTGACGTACAGCGCGTCGAGCACGAGCAGGTGGGCGAGCCTGCTGGTCATCGCCTCGATCCGGTAGTGCGTCTCCAGGCCGCCCGCGACGAGCTTCGCGTGCGCCAGCTCGGTGAGCGGCGAGCTGCTGAAGCTGGTCACGGCGACCACCGAGGCGCCGGCCTCCCG
This sequence comes from Amycolatopsis bartoniae, assembly GCF_014191255.1. Taxonomy (GTDB): domain Bacteria; phylum Actinomycetota; class Actinomycetes; order Mycobacteriales; family Pseudonocardiaceae; genus Amycolatopsis_E; species Amycolatopsis_E bartoniae. The sequence continues at coordinate 197,070 of NZ_JACHWH010000006.1, read as the reverse complement.
GCCACTGCGCACGGCGGCAAGTGTTTCCCGGGTGGAGCCGGTGTGGCTGACCGCCAGCACGGCGTCCCCGGCGGACAGCAGCGCGGCACGCACGTGCTGGACGTGGACGTCGGCGGGCGCCTCGGCGGCGACGCCGATCGAGAGCAGCCGGTAGGCCGCGTCGTAGGCGAGCGGGGCGCTGGTGCCGACGCCGAGCACGAGCACCCGCTTGGCGTGGTGCAGCAGCTCGACGGCGCGCTCCAGTTCCGCGGGGTCGACGCTGATCGGCGCGCGGCGCAGGGCGTCGCCGCTGCCGGCGGCGAGCTTCGCGAGCACGTCGGCGGGCCGGTCGGCGGTGGTGATGTGCTCGGGCGAGCGTTCCCCGACCAGGGGCGCGAGGTCCTGCCCGAGGGCGATCTTGGCGTCCTGGAAGCCTTTGAAGCCGAGGCTCTGGCAGGCGCGCACGACGGTGCCGACGCCGGTGCCCGCCGCCGTGGCAACCTCACTGACCGACAGCCGCACCACGTCGGAGCCGCGTTCCAGCAGCACCCGCACGGCGCGTGCCTCGCTCGGCGGCAACCCGCCCATCGCGGCGCGCGCCCGTTCCGCCACCGTGCCCGGCACCTGCCGGTCCGTCTCACCCGTCACGTCGCCCCCTCGCCACCCGCGTCGATGACCTTACTTCGGCTACCCTCCCGCCACACGTTCCCGGTGAAAGGGTCCCGTCATGACCAAGGCTCCGCCCGGCACGCTGCTGCTCGACGGCAGCACCTGGTGCCCCCAGCACATGCCATGGCGCTGACCGGCCCGGAGCCGCAGGTCGGCGTGGGTGTCGTCGCGCCGTTCGACTTCGCCCGCGACCGCGAGCTGTGGCGGTGGGTTCCGGACTCGGTGTCGCTGTTCATCGCCCGCACGGCCGAGGCCGGTGGCGACGACAACCTGGGCACTGTCTCGACGCTGAGCGATCCGTCCTTTGTGGAGCGCCCCACGCGCGAGGTGTGTGCGGTGGGCGCCGAAGTGGTGATCTACGCATGCACGTCGTGCAGCTTCGTCGGGGGCGCGCGCGGGGAGGCAGCCCTGCGTGAGGCGATGCTCGGGCAGGGGGCGGCGCGAGCGCTGACCACCAGCGGAGCGGCGGTGGACGCACTGCGGGCCGTGCACGCCAGGCGAGTGGCCGTGGTGCACCCGTACGAGGAGCCCGTCGGGCGGCGGCTGAAGCGGTATGTGACCGAGGCGGGTTTCGCGGTCGTCGCGAACACCGCGTTGGGCATCCCCGTCCGCGAAGTCCTGTCGGCCTCCTACGCGCAGGTCGCCGACCTCGTCCTGGCGGGTGACCACCCGGACGCGGACGCCGTCTTCGTGAGCTGCACCGCGCTGCCCACCTACGACCTGATCGCGCCGCTGGAGCGCGAGCTCGGCAAACCCGTCGTGACCGCGAACCAGGCCACCGTGTGGGCGGCGCTGCGGGTGCTCGGCCTGCGGGCCACCGGCTCGGGGCAGTCCTTGTTGCGCAGCGCTCTGGAAATTCCTTCCACTTCACCCTAGTGTGTGGATCCTAGTTCCACCGACGGGAGGACGGCGTGACCTGCGAGGCCGCGATCTTCGACTGCGACGGGCTCCTGCTGGACACCGCGGAGGCCTGGACCCACGCGTTCCACGCCGCCGCCGCGGAGTTGGGTTTCGCGTTGACCGGGGCGCATCTCGCGGCGCTCACGGGGAGTTCCGTGGACACCGGGGCACGCCGGATCGCGGGGTGGGCCGGTACGCCCGACCGCACCGGCCGGGCGCGCTCAGCCCTGCGCTCGGTGCTCGCCGCGAGTCTGCGGGCCACTCCGCCGCCCGTGCTGCCCGGGGTCGCCGAGCTCGTCCACCGGCTGCACGACCGGCTGCCGCTCGCCGTCGCGTCCAACGCGCCGGCCGAGATCCTCGCCGACGTGCTCACCGGCGCGGGCCTGCTCACCGCGTTCTCCGCCGTGATCAGCGCCGAGGAAGCCGGACGCCCCAAGCCCGCTCCCGACGTCTACCTCTCCGCCTGCCGCCGGCTGCGGGCCGACCCCCGCCAGTCCGTCGCACTGGAGGACTCCTTCGCCGGGGCCACCGCCGCCCACGACGCCGGGCTGTCCCTCGTCGTCGCGACCCGGGACGACTGGCCCACCCGCACCCCGCTGCCTTGGCCGGGCGCGGGACGGCCGGTGCTGTACGTGACGAGCCTCGACCACCCCGCGGTCCTGGGCCGGATTCTCGGTCCGGCAGCCGAAAACCAGCGCCACATCGCCTGACCCCGTCCCGGATTGCCGGGACGCCCGATCCGGCGGGATGATGCGCCGATGGCTCTCGTGACCCGTGGTTTCACCGGACGCCGCCGTGGCGGGCCGGTGGACCGGCTGCCGCCGGGACAGTACGACGTCGGCGACGGCTTTCCGGTGCTGTCCGCCGGGCCCGTGCCGCGGCGGCACCCGGACGCGTGGGACTTCCGCGTGCGCGGCGAGCTCCCCGGTCCGCTGCGCTGGAGCTGGGCCGAGTTCCGGCGGCTGCCGCACGAGACGATCACCGTCGACATCCACTGCGTCACCAGCTGGTCGAAGTTCGACACCACGTGGTCCGGCGTCAGCCTCGACACGATCCTCGGCGACGTGGACACCGACGCCGAGTACCTGCTCGCCTTCTGCGACGGCGGCTACACCACCAACCTGCCGCTCGAAGACGTCCTCGACGGCAAGGCGTGGATCGTCGACACCTACCGCGGAGAGCCCCTCACCCCGGAGCACGGCGGCCCCGCGCGCCTGCTGGTGCCGCACCTGTACTTCTGGAAGTCGGCGAAGTGGGTGCGCGGGCTGGAGCTGCGCAGCACCGACCAGCCGGGGTTCTGGGAGAACTTCGGCTACCACAACCACGGCGACCCGTGGAAGGAGCAGCGCTATGCCGGCGACTGAGCGCCCCGACGACTCCGCCTGCCTGGACGGCAACGCCGCGGCCGGCCCGCTCGGCGAGCTGTTCGCGCTGGACCTGGCCGCGGCGATCCTCACCTGCGCCCACTGCGGCGCCAGCGGGCCGCTGGCCGCGCACCACGTCTACCCGCACGCGCCCGCGCTCGTCGTGCGCTGCCCGGGCTGCGCCGGGGTGGTGCTGCGCTACGCCTCCGACGCCCGGGGCCTCCGCCTGGAGATGACGGGCACCCGGCTGCTGACCGTCGCCCCGCCGGATCAGGCGAGCTTCGCGTAGACGATCACGTTGTCGAGGTAGTTGTGGTGCGCGGCGTCGTACGCGCCGCCGCAGGTGATGAGCCGCAGCTGCGGGTCGGCGGTGTCGCCGTAGACCGCGTCGGTCGGGAACTCGCTCTTGGCCACCTGGTCCACTTTGGTCACCTCGAACGTCAGCGTGCTGCCGTCGGCCCGCCCGACCTGCACCCGGTCCCCCGGCTTCACGTCGTGCAGCCGCCAGAAGATGCCCTGCTGGTGGTTGCCGTCGATGTGCCCGAGGATCACCGCGGGCCCGACGTCGCCCGGCGCCGGGCTGTACCGGTACCACCCGGCCTGCAGCGGCTGGTCGACCGGCGGGACCTCGACGGTCCGGTCGGCGTTGAGTCCCAGCGGCACGAGTGAGGAGCGGGCCCCGATGCTGGGCAGGTCCACCCAGGTGGGCAGGGTCTGCGCGGGTTGCGCACTCACGGTGGGCGCGGGTGCGGCGGCGTCGGCACCGCACCCGCCGAGCAGGAGTGCGGCGAGCAGCGCGAGCAGCAGCGCCCAGCGGCGACGCGGGGACGGCACGTCAGCCCTCCACCACGGTCGCGAGGCTGCCGTCGCCGGTCTGCGGGGCGCCGAGGGGCACGACGCGGACCTGCCCGCCGCCGCTGCTCCCGGACGGCGGCTGAGTGGTCGGCGTGGGAGTCGTCCGGGTCGTGGCGGGACCGGTGGCCTTGCCGCACGTGGCCGAGGCCAGCACGACGTCCCCGCTGCCGAGCGCGCCGGTGAGCTGACCGCCGAGCAGCTTGATGTGCAGCGCGTTGACGGTGAGGCTGCCGTCGGAGTGGCGGACCTGCTCGTTGACGATCACCCGCACGACGCCGGGTACGCCGAGTTCGCGGTTGGGGCCGGTACCGGCGGGCAGGGTGCCGAGGCGGCCGAGGTCGAGGTCCGCCAGCTGCGAACTGCCCGTGACGCCCTCCGAGGTGGCGGTGCACTGCGCGGTGATCACCTCGGCGGCCGGGGTGCGGCCCGCGACCGCGGCGAGGACGGGCAGGGTGGCGTCGACGACCGAGGCCTTCGCGTCGACCTCGCCGGTGCCGGTGTCGTGCTTCGCCGAGCTGGTGATCACCTTCGCGGTGACGAGGCCCTTGAGCGGGGCGTCGGCGACCGACGCGCTCGCCCGTTCCCCGGTGGCGGACGAGGCGAGGTGCCCGGTGTCGACGGTGAGTCCGGGAGCGCCGAGCACGCCGGGCAGGAGCGAGACGGTGGCCGACGCGCCGTAGGCCGAAGCCTCCCCCGCCCCGGTGGCCGCGGCGGCCGGGACCGCGGCGGCGAGCAGCGCGGTGGTCGCGAGACCGGCCATCCCGGCCGAGCGCAGCACAGAGACCCGCATGAATCATCCCTTCGGAAACGGTGAGAAGGACGCCCGCGCACACGGAACCGGTCCCCCGACGCGGTTGCTGCACCAACGGGTGCGAGCGGGCGACAGCGAAGCTACCAACGCCGGGCGCCGCCCCCAAGGAACCCGGATTTCCCGCGATGACACCACCTTCGGTCTGAGTAGCAGCCGCTTTCCCGTTACTCACACCTTCGATTGACATTCGACCGGGCGGGGTCCGGCGCGACCGTGACGCCCCGTGATGACAGGGCGGGTTTCGCGGCGGCGCCCTCGTCGCGCCACCTGGACAGGTGGTCCTCCGCCGGAGGGCCGGAAAACACTCAGCGCGATGTGACGGCTACGGCGTTCGAACCCTGCGGGGCGCCGGTGGTGCCGATACGATGACCGCGTCCGACCGCCGCTCTCCTGATGGGTCCCACCTGCGTCCATGACCGACACCGCCTCGCTCACCCTCGGCGTCGAAGAGGAGTTCCTGCTGGTGGACCGCGACGCCCACCTGGCGTCCGACGGGCCGGCCGTCACCGACGACGTGTCCGACCCGCCCGGGCAGGTCGAGCACGAACTGCGCCCGTGCCAGGTCGAGTCCGCCACCGAGGTCCAGACCACCGTGACCGGTGTCGTGGACGGGCTGCGGGGGCTGCGCGACGAGCTGGCCCGCGAGGCCGGCAAGCGCGAGCTGCGGCTGCTGCCCGCCGGGGTGGCGCCACTGGCCGAGGACCGCACCCTGAGCTTCACCCCGAACGCGCGGTACCACCGCATGGGCGGGGAGTTCGGGGCGATCGCGCGCAACGCGCTCACGTGCGCGTGCCACGTGCACGTCTCGATCCCCGACCGCGCCAGCGGCCTGGCGGTCAGCAACGGGGTGCGGCCGTGGCTGCCGCTGCTGCTGGCGCTGACGGCGAACTCGCCGTTCGCGGAGAGCGAGGACACCGGCTACGCCAGCTGGCGGCACGTGATGTGGGGCCGCTGGCCGTCGGCGGGGCCGCCGCCGCACTTCGAGTCCGAGGACCACTACGAGTCGCTGGTGGACTCGATGCTGCGCACCGGCGCCCTGCTCGACCGCGGGATGGTCTACTGGGACATCCGGCTGTCCGAGCACCAGCCCACCGTCGAGATCCGGATCTCCGACGTGGCCGCGACGGTCGAGGAGGCCGCGCTGCTGGCCGGGCTCGTCCGCGGGCTCGCGGCGCGGGCGCTGGACGAGGCCGGTGCGCCGGACGGCAAGGCCGGGCCGCCGCCGGAGCTGCTGCGCACCATGCTGTGGCGCGGCGCCCGCGACGGGCTCGCGGGGCAGGCGGTCGATCCGGAGGACGGCGACCTGGTGCCGGCGTGGCACCTGCTCGACCGGCTCGTGGAACGCGTGCGCCCGCAGCTGCGTGAGGCCGGCGACGAGGACTTCGTGCGGGACACGCTCGACAGGCTGCGCCGCACGGGCGGCGGCGCGCAGCGCCAGCGGGCCGTGTACGCGCGGCGCCGCGAGCTGGCCGACGTGGTGGACGAGCTCGCCTGGCGGGTGTGAGCACGCGTCAGTGGAACTGGCCGTCCCGGCCGAGGGTGTCCGCGGGGGTCACGCCGGGGCGTGTCCACTGGGGAACCGGACGGCCGGTGGGGCCCCAGGTGGCGTTGCCGTCGGCATCCGTCCGCCAGTACCAGCACGGGTGGTGTCCTTCGGGCCAGCCCTCGGGGGTGTCCTGCCACGCCTCGCGGCGGCCGTACACGGTCATGTCGAGCAGGGCGAAGGATCCGTTGAACGCCTCGCTGCCGCGGCCGGTCGTGGAGTAGGTGAGGAACACGCGGTCGCCGTCCCGCAGGTAGCAGGTGAGGTAACCCATGTCCCCGCCCGCGGGGCCGGTCACGTCGCGCACCGAGTACCAGGGCTGGGTGTAGCCCATGAACTCGACGAACTCCGCCACTTCCGGCCACCGGCCGGCGGTCAGGATGGCGAACGAGACGCCGCGGGCGTTGAGGTAGACGGCGTCCTTGAGGTGCCAGACCGCCATGGTGCAGCCTTCGCACTGCCCCTGGTGGGGCGCGCCGTCGTACCACATGTGCTTGTAGGCCACGAGTTCGTTCCGCCCCTGGAACAGGTCGAGGAACGGGACCGGGCCGTCGGGCCCGACCACCTCGACGGTGCCGTCGAACTCCACCATCGGCAGCCGGCGGCGGGCCGCGGCGATGGCGTCGCCTTCGCGGGTGTGGGCCTTCTCCCTGGCCAGGAGCTCGTCGCGGGCGGCCTGCCAGGTGGCCAGGTCGACGATGGGCGGGGTGGTGGTCATGGGGTCCTCCGTGCGGGGTGCTGCGACCGGTCACCGGAACAGACCCGGGAACCGGCCGGAACTCATCGCCGTGGGGTCACAACCCTTGCTTGAGGTCCCGCAGCACGGCCTCGGCGGCGCGGCGGCCCGACACCAGCGCGCCCTGGATCGAGGGCGTGTCGCGGTGGTCGCCGCACACGTAGCGGCCCGGGCTGTGCCGCACCGGGCGGCGCAGCGGCTGCTCCGGGCCGAACACCGGCAGCGCCCGCGGGATGGTGTGCGTCGCCATCAGGTCCCAGTCCCGCACGTCGGTCTCGTACATCCGCGCCAGCTGCTCGCGCACTTTGGCCTCCGGCACGCCGGGCCTGCCGGGGACGGACGCGGCCACCAGCGACTGACCGGACGGGGCGTAGGCGGGCGCGACCTCGTCGAGCACCACGGTGTTGATCAGCAGGCCGCTGGCGCCGTCGAGCACGAGGGTCGGTGAGCGCAACGGCGAACCGGACGTGCGGAAGTAGTGCGTGGTCACCGCGTGCCATTCCGGCGCGGTGAGGCCCGGCAACAGGCGCGCCGCGTCGGTGCCGTCGGTGGCGACGACGACGGCCCGCGCGGTGATCGTCTGCCCGGAGGCGAGCACGACGCCGTGTTCGGTGACGGCGGCGATAGGCGCGTTCGTGCGCACCGTGCCCTCGGGCAGGCCCTCGGCGAGCTGCCGCGGGATGGCGTGCATCCCCGCCGCGGGCAACGCGCCGCCGCCGCGCAGGAAACACCGCCACACGAGGTGGAACAGCCGGGCCGAGGTCATCAGGTCGGGGTCGAGGAACACCCCGGCGACGAACGGCCGCAGGACCTCCTCGCGGAAGTCCGCGGACAGCCGCCAGCGGCGCAGTTCCTGCTCGACGGTGACCCCTTGCGGCTGGCGCAGCATGATGTCCGGGGCGATGGTGTCGCGGGCGCTCAAAGCACCGAGCCGCGCGAGGTCGACGGGGCGGCGCAGGGCGAAGCGCGCGGTGTCGGCGAGCGCGCTGAGGCCGTGGCTCGGTGGCGTGAGCCAGCGGCGGCCCCGGGCGGTCGAGGCGAGCACGCCGCGGGTGAAGGGCCGTAGGTCGAGCGCGGCGAGGTCGAGGTGGCGGGGCAGCTCGGGATAGGCGGGCAGCAGCACCTGGAAGCCGTGGTCGAGCTGGAAGCCGTCGACGTAGTCGGTGCGCACCCGGCCGCCGACCTCGGGACCCGCTTCGCACACCACGGTGACGAGCCCGGCTTTCGTGAGCTCGCGGGCGGCGGCGAGCCCGGCCAGGCCCGCGCCCACCACGACGACGTCCACTGCCACCGGAGCCTCCCGCGTTGCACGCCCGTTGCGCCTTCCGAGGGTAGAACGGCTCCCGGTGACCCGCTGGTTCACGCCGGAAGTGAATGTCCCATCCACCGCGCGTCCCCGGGCACGAAACCGTTGCGGCGGTACAGATTCCGCGCGTGGTGGTTGTTCTCGTGCACCCGCAGGACCACCTGGCGGGCGCCGTGACGCTGCGCCCAGTCGAGCACGGCGCCCACGAGTGCGTCCCCGGCTCTCCGGCCGCGGGCGAAGGGCGCGACCCACAGGGAGATCAGCTCGACGGCGCCGTCGGAGTCGGGTGACGTGGCGCTCGCCACCCCGGCCGGGCGGCCGTCGAGCTCGGCCAGCACGGTGCAGGGGACGTCCGTCAGCCGCTGCCGCCAGCGCTGCTCCCCCGCGGCCGCCCAGTCGGCCAGGCCGGAGCCGAACGCCTCGGGCGCGTCACGCAGCGCCGCCAGGCGCACGGCGCGGAACGCCGCCCAGTCGTCCGGGGTGAGGGCGCGCAGCATCATTCGCCGGGCACGTACAGCGTCGTGATGCCGCTGAGGACGAGGTCGATCCCGGCGAGGAACTGCTCGCGGTCGTCGTGGTCGCGCATCTGCTCCGCGACGGCCCGGATGAACGGGTACTCGTCCGGATCGAGCTCCTCCCACACCTTCGACACGGTGCCGAGGAACTCGTCGCGGTTCGCGCCGGGCCCGAGCACGCGGGCGTTCGCGGCGTTCTGGGCCGCGCCGCCGAGGATGTACTGGACCAGCACCGTGGCGGCCAGGAACCAGCTGTCCTCCCGCACGCCGAGGGCGCGGACCCGCCGGCCGATGCTTTCGAGGATCCGCGGCGTGACCGTTCCCGAGGGGCTGCGCGAGAGCTCGGTGGCCAGCTGCGTGGCAAGCCACGGATGCTCGTCGATCGCGTCGAACAGGCCGAGCGCGACGGCGCGGATCTCGTCCCGCGGGTCCGCGGCTCCGGTGGGTTCGACGGCCAGCGCGGCGGCGACGACGGCGTCGGTGGCGGCGTCGAGCAGCTCGTCCTTGTTCGCCACGTGCCAGTAGATCGCTCCGGCGCCGGTGGCGAGGCGCTCGGTCAGCGCCCGGAACGTCAGCCCGCCCTCACCGGCCGTGTCGAGCAGCTCGACGGCGGCCGCGACGATCCGCTCCCGGGACAGTGCCTCACTACGCCGCTGGGGGCGGCGGGCCCGCGTTGCCATGCCCCCATCTTGACATATCTGGAATGTCGTTCCAAACTGGAATGACATTCCAGAAGGGGGAGTTGCCATGCACACGCCTGTCACGATCGTCGGTGCCGGTCTCGGCGGTCTCGTGCTCGCTCGCGTCCTGCACGTTCACGGCATCCCGGCCACGGTCTACGAGGCGGAGGCATCGCCGACGGCGCGCAGCCAGGGCGGGATGCTCGACATCCACGCGGACAGCGGCCAGCCCGCACTCGAAGCGGCGGGGCTGACGGCCGGGTTCCGCGCGCTCGTCCTCGAAGGCCGCGAGGCGACGCGCATCCTCGACCGGGACGGGAACGTCCTGTTCGACGAGCCCGACGACGGCACGGGCACCCGCCCCGAGGTGCAACGCGGGGAGCTACGGCGGTTGCTGATCGAGTCACTCCCCGACGGAACCGTGCGGTGGGGGCACAAGGTCGCCGGGGTCCGTTCCCTCGGCGAGGGCCGCCACGAGGTGGCCTTCGCCGACGGCACCACCGTCGCCATCGGCCTGCTGGTGGGCGCGGACGGTGCGTGGTCGCGGGTCCGGCCGCTGCTGTCGGACGCGACGCCCGAGTACACCGGCAGCTCGTACGTCGAGACCTACCTGTTCGACGGCGACACCCGCCATCCCGCCGCCGCGAAAGCCGTGGGCGGCGGCGCGCTGATGGCGCTGGCGCCGGGCCAGGGAATCCTGGCCCACCGGGAGAGCGGCGGGACGCTGCACACGTACGTGGCGCTGACCCGGCCGCGGGAGTGGTTCGCCGCCATCGACTTCACCGACGCCGCCGCGGCCACCGCCCGGATCGCGCGGGAGTTCGACGGCTGGGCGCCGGAACTGACCGCGCTGATCACCGACAGCGACACCGCGCCGGTCCTGCGCACGCTCAACACCCTGCCGGTCGGGCACCGCTGGGACCGCGTGCCGGGCGTGACCCTGGTCGGTGACGCCGCGCACCTCGCGCCACCGAACGGCGAGGGCGCCAACCTGGCGATGCAGGACGGCGCCGAGCTCGCCACCGCGCTGGCGACGCATCCCGGCGACGCCGAAGCGGCGCTCGCCGAGTACGAGCAGGCGATGTTCCCGCGCGCCGCGCGAGCCGCGGCCGACGGCGGCGAGCTGTACGAGCTGATGTTCGGCGACGACGCGCCGCACGGCATGGTGGCGATGTTCACCGGTGCCGGATGACGGGGAAGCCCCAGCACGGCCGATCGGGATTCGGGGTGCTGGGGCTGGTTCGAGGGTCGGTACGGCGGTCGCCTCTCGGCGAGTGGCACGAACGCGGCTCCAGCCGGACTGGTGTTCCGCGACGGCGTTGAGGTGAGGCCCGGGGGACACGGACCGCACCGACCACCTGCTACAACCGCCCCTCCCCCGGATCTATTCCGGGCGCCGCGCGGTGAGCAGCAGATGCTCCTCGGGCCGCGCGCCGGGCTTGCCGGGCGCGAAGACCTCCGAGTGGGTGCCGAGGACCTCCAGCCCGGCGGCGGTGACCCGGGCCCGCAGGGCTTCGGCGGTGAAGCTGGTGATCCGCACGGGGTGGCCGAGGAACTCGACGGGCACGTCCTCGGCGTCCATCGGCACGGTGACCAGGGAGAGGTGGCCGCCGGGCACGAGCCAGCGGGCGATCTTCGCGAGGACGGCCTCGGTGTCGGCGCGGGGCAGCTGCAGGAACGGGAAGTAGGCGCAGACGGCGTCCCACGACTCCGGCGGCGAGCTCCAGGTGCGGACGTCGGTGAGCACGAACTGCGCGCCGGGCACGTTCGCCGACGCCAGCTCGACCATCACGGGTGACACGTCGAGCCCGGTGACGTGGTGCCCGGCGGCGGTGAGCTCCTCGGCGGCGGGACGGCCGGTGCCGCTGCCGAGGTCGAGGACCCGCGCCTGGGGCGGCAGGACCGCTCGCAGCTCCCGCAGCGCCCGGTCGACGACAGGCGGGCGCCCGAACGCGTCCTCGTAGCCCGCGCCGATGGCGTCGAACAGCTCCGCCGCGGTGACCGCACGACGTTCAGCCATACCCCGTAACGTAACAGCCGCGTCACGCTCCGACTAGGCTGGCGACCATGCGTTTTGGACTGTTCGTGCCCCAGGGCTGGCGGCTCGACCTCGCCGGCATCGACCCCGCCGACCAGTGGGAGACCATGCTCGGCGTCGCGCAGATCGCCGAAGAAGGCCCCTTCGAATCGATCTGGCTCTACGACCACTTCCACACCGTGCCGGTGCCGACGGACGAGGCGACGCACGAGGCGTGGGCGCTGATGGCCGCGTTCGCGGCGGCCACGAACCGAGTGCGGCTCGGGCAGATGTGCACCTGCATGGCGTACCGGAACCCGGCGTACCTGGCGAAGTTCGCCGCCACCACGGACATCGTGTCGGGCGGGCGGGTCGAGATGGGCATCGGCGCGGGCTGGTACGAGCACGAGTGGCGCGCCTACGGCTACGGTTTCCCGCCCGCGCGCGAGCGCCTCGGCAGGCTCGACGAGGGCGTGCGGATCATGCGGCAGCTGTGGACCACCGGTAAGGCCACTGTGGACGGTGAGTACTACCGGGTGGACGGCGCGATCTGCCGCCCGCTGCCGTTGCAGGACGGCGGGATTCCACTGTGGATCGCCGGCGGCGGGGAGAAGCGGACGCTGCGGATCGCGGCGCGGTACGCGAACTACACGAACTTCGCCGGTGGCGCCGAGGACTTCGCGCACAAGTCGGAGGTGCTGGCCGCGCACTGCAAGGACGTCGGCACGGACTTCGGCGCGATCGTACGCTCGGCCAACTACAACGTGGTGATCGGCGAAACCGAGAAGGACGTCCAGGACCGGCTGGCGTGGCTGCGCGCGCACTACGCCCCGCACGTGCCGGCGGACCGGCTGGAGGCGGCGTACCAGAACTTCGCGACGGGCCCGCTGGTCGGCACCCCGGAACAGATCACCGAGCGACTGACGGAACTGCGCGACCTGGGCATGACGTACGCGATCACGTACTTCGCCGAAGCGGCCTACGACCGCTCGGGCATCGACCTGTTCACCCGCGAGGTCATCCCGGCGCTGGGTTGAGCCAGTGGCGGGCCGCGCGTGCGGCCCGCCACCTGCCGCTCACTGGGGCAGCTTCACCACGGTGACGAAGAAGTCGTCGATCTGGCGGATCACGTCGATGAACCGCTCGAAGTCGACCGGTTTGCTGACGTAGGCGTTGGCGTGCAGGCTGTAGCTGCGCAGGATGTCCTCCTCCGCCTCGGAGGTGGTCAGCACCACCACCGGGATCACGCGCAGCTCGGCGTCGTTCTTCAGCTCCGCCAGCACCTCGCGGCCGTCGCGGCGGGGCAGGTTCAGGTCGAGCAGGATCAGGCCCGGCCGCGGCGCGTCGGCGTACTCGCCTTCACGGCGCAGGAACTGCAGCGCCTGCTCGCCGTCCTTCACCACGTGCAGCTTGTTGCGGATCTTGTGGTGCTCGAACGCCTCCTGCGTCATCAGCACGTCGCCGTCGTCGTCCTCGACGAGCAGCACGTCGACGACGTCAAGCGGTTCCGGGATCGTCATCGGGTTCCTTCTTCTCCTCGGTGAGCACGGGCAGGGTGAAACAGAAACGGGCGCCGCGGCCGACCGTGGTGTCGAGCCAGATCGTGCCGCCATGGTGTTCGACGATCTTCCGGCACATCGCCAGCCCGATGCCGGTGCCGGGGTAGTCCGCCTTGGCGTGCAGGCGCTGGAAGATCACGAAGATCCGCTCGGCGTACTCGGGGTCGATGCCGATCCCGTTGTCCTGCACGGAAAACCGCCAGAAGTCGCCATCGCGGTCCGCGGTCACGGTGACGTGCGGGGGCTGCTCGCCGTGGAACTTGAGCGCGTTGCCGATCAGGTTCTGGAAGACCGTGGTCAGCAACGGTACCTCCGCGAGCACCGTGGGCAGCTCACCGGTCTCGACCGTCGCCTCGGACTGCTCGATCGCCGCGGCCAGGTTCGCCTTCGCCTGCTCCACGACCTTCTCGCACGCCACCGGCACCGGCTCGCGCACGATCCGGCCCACGCGGCTGAACGCGAGCAGGTCGTTGATGAGCACCTGCATCCGCTTGGCGCCGTCGACGGCGAACCCGATGTACTGGTCGGCCCGCTCGTCGATCTGCCCGGCGTAGCGCCGCTGCAGCAGCTGGCAGAAGCTCGCCACCTTCCGCAGCGGCTCCTGCAGGTCGTGCGAGGCGACGTAGGCGAACTGCTCCAGCTCGGCGTTGGACCGCTCCAGGTCCTGGGTGCGCGCGTCGAGCACCGCGTGCGCCTCCCGCAACGCCGACAGCTCCTGCAGGATGCGCTCGCGCATGCGGTTCACGTCGTCGCCGAGCTCGCGGACCTCACGCGGCCCGCTCTGCGCCACCGGGTGCGAGAAGTCGCCGTCGGCGACGACACGCACCTCCTTCGCCAGCCGCGACAGCGGCGTGATCGCGGCGGCCCGCAGCCCGACAGCGAGCGCCACCACGATGAGCACGAACACCAGCGCGATCCCGATGCACACCGCGTACAGGACGGTCCAGGTGCGGTTCAGCGTCGCGGTCGCCTCCTGCCGGGCGACGCCGAGCCGGTCCTGCAGCCGCGTCACCGCCGAGCGGACGGCGTCGAACGCTGTCTTGCCGCGGTCGAGGTCCGTGCCGACCGCGGGCTGCCCACTGGTGCGGACCTGCTGGATCGTCGGCTCGGCGTAGCCACTGCGCCAGGCGTCCGCGAGGGTGACGACCTGACGCAGCCCGGCCGCCACGTCCGGGATTCCGCCGACGAGCCCGCTCAGCTGCCCGACGGCGTCCTGCTGGGTGGCCAGCCCCGTGGTGTAGGGCTGGAGGAAGTCCGGCTGGGTCGCGAGCCCGTAGCCGCGCACCCCGGTTTCCTGGTCGACGAGCGCCGCTTCGAGGCGCAGCGACTGCTGGAGCGCCGGGTCGATCCGGTCCACCACGCGGTTGCGCGCGGTCGCCAGGCTGGTCAGCGCGAGCACGCCGACCACGATCGCGGCCACGGAGAACGCCGCGACGACGGCGACCCCGGCGGTGGTGATGCGGCGCAGCGGCCAGCGGGCCGCCCGCGCGGCCCGGGCTTGCTCGGTCATGCCGTGCCTCCACCGAGCGCGAGCACCGCCAGGTCGTCGTCGAGGTCGCCGCCGTTGAGCGTGCGCACCCGCCCGATCACCTCGTCCAGCAGCCCTTCCTCGGCCCCGCGCCCCCGGTGTCCCGCGGTGAGGACGTTCTCCACCAGCCCCAGCAGGCCGTCGACGTCGAGGCGCCGGCTGCCCATGCCGATGCGGCCTTCGATCAGCCCGTCGGTGTACATCAGGACCGACCAGCGGCCGTCCAGGCGCAGCTCGCCGCTCGGCCAGGCGGCGCCGTCGCCGATGCCGATGGGCGGGCGCAGGGGCGCCTCCAGCGTCCGCACCCCGTCCGGGGTGATCACCAGTGGCGGCGGGTGCCCGGCGAGGTAGACGCGGGCGTAGCTGCGGGTGGGGTCGATCGAGAGCATGGTCAGCGTGGTGAACAGGGCTTTCTTGTGCCGTTCGTGGGTGAAGACCTGGTCGAGGGTGGTGAGCACCTCGCTGGTCGGGCGGGCGGCGAGCACCATCGTGCGCCACGCGACGCGCATCGACACCCCGAGCGCGGCCTCGTCCGGGCCGTGCCCGCACACGTCGCCGACCACGGCGTGCACCCAGCCGTCGGCGGACTGGACCACGTCGTAGAAGTCGCCGCCCAGCAGCAGCCGCTGCCCGCCGGGCGAGTACCGGCTGGCGACGGTCAGCGCCGGGTCCGAGACCAGCGGCGACGGCAGCAGGCCGCGTTCGAGGCGGGTGTTCTCCTCGGCGTAGATGCGGGCCTCGCGCAGCTCGCGCTGGATCTCCTCCGACCGCACGCGCTCGATGGCGTAGCGGATCACGCGGTCCAGCAGCCGCCCGTCGACCTGGCCCTTGACGAGGTAGTCCTGCGCGCCGGCGCGGACGGCGTGCTCGCCGAGGTACTCGTCGGCCAGCCCGGTGAGCACGACGACCGCGACGTCGGGCCGGTGCTCCTGCAGCCAGCGGACGCCTTCGAGCTCGTGAGTGTCGGGCAGGCCCAGGTCGAGCAGGACGCACGTGGCGCCGGGGAGCAGGGCGCGGGCCTCGGCCAGCGAGCGGACGTGCCGCAGCCGGACGGTGGCGCCGACGTCGATCAGCAGCTCCTCCACCAGCAGCGCGTCGCCGTCGTCGTCCTCGATCAGCAGGACGTCCGTGGGCCCCTGCCGTTCCGCAGGGGCTGCGCGGGTGAGCGCAGCGTCCCGAGCCACCATCGGTGCCTGCTCGTCCTTGTTGTGTCGGGTGCCGACCCTGCCGGTCGATACGGTCACGACAGCATAGTCGGCACGTCTGCGGGTCCGCTGTGCAACGTGCGATGCTGGCGCAACCCGGGACGTGTTCGCACGTCCGGGAAACAGGTGCCGACGGTGAGGGAAAGGGTTTTCCGTTGCGGAGCAAAGCGGTGTGGGGTGTGGTGCTGGCCGGGTGCGTCGCGGTGACGGCGGCGGGCTGCACGAAAGCGGTGGCGGGACAGCCGTTCGCGGGCCCGAGCGCGGCGCCGGCACCTTCGCAGTCCCCGTCCGCGGCCGCGCCCTCGCCGACCGGCTCGTCGGTCACCGTCGCGACGATGCACGTGACGCTGCAGCAAGGAATGCAGTACACCTCGGACGGCTGCGTGTCCGACGGCTCGGCGGTGTGCGTGGCCCGGATGCAGGACCTGCGGTCGGCATCGGCGGAACCCGGGTTCACCGCGCCGAGCGCGAAGCGGCCGTATGGCTGGTCGACGGGAACGGATGCGCCGCAGTGCGTCACGCCGTCGGGGCCGGGTTCGCCGGCGACCGGCAGCACGGTGGTGGAGTCGGGGTACGCGCCGATCGGATCGAAGAAGGCCGAGTACGCGCGCTGGCAGGTCACGTGCACCGACGCCACGCAGAACGGCCAGGTGCGCATGTGGTGGCTGCCGACGAGCAAGATCCTGGTGACGGAGTACGGGTCCTCACCGGACCTCGACGCCCGCATCGACGCCGTCCTGGCGACGGCGACGTTCGGGTGACTCAGCCGCGCAGGGCTTTTCCGGCCGGGGTGTAGGTGAAGCCGGCGAAGAAGTCGCCGTCCCCGAAACGGGTGGCGAGCAGGACGGATCCCTTGAGGTGGAAGAACACCAGGGGATCCGCCGGGTTCGCCGTGCCGTAGCCGAGGCAGCCCTCGGAGGTGGGCCATCGAACGGACGGCTCCCCGAACTCGGCGAGGAGGTCGGAGAGCTGCCGGTCCTCGGCGCACCACGGCCGTGCGGTCTGCCGGACGTGCTCGTACTCGTCCGGCGGCAGCGCCCGGTCGAGGGAGAGCCAGCCCTGGCGGTACGCGGCTTCTGTGTAGACCGAGGCCATGGCGTTCGTGTCCCGCGATCCCAGGGCCGCTGTGACCCGACCGATAACCATGGCGGCGCCGGAAGCCTCCCGTGCTTGCAACGCCGCCAGTTCTTCCTCCCGCTGCTGCTCGCGGCAGTCGGTGAACGCGAGCACGCGGAAGAGCAGGATGAGCGACACCTCACCGCCGTACGCACTCGGCCGGCGGAGGGCGCGGCCGATCTGGTCGAGCAGGTAGGCGCGGACGTCGTCGACGGTGCGGCCCGGTGCGTTCACCGCGCCACTTTAGTGATCCGCCAGCCTCCGCACCTCCTCGTCCGGCAGGGCCCTGCTGTACAGCCGGAAGTCGGCCACGGCGCCGTGGAGATACGGGTGTTTCGGGTTCTGCGAGCGGCCCAGGTAGTTGTTCTGGGTGGCGCCGAGCAGCAGCGGGGTCATCAGCGGCGCCGGGTTGCTGCCCGTGAGTGCGCCGTCGAAGTACAGGCGCATTCCCGAGGCTCCGCCGATGGTCACCGCGACATGCGTCCACGTGCCCGCGGGCAGGGCCACCGCCGCGTCGACGTAGTCCTCCGCCGCCATGCCGCCGAGTTTCATCGCGCAGCGGGCGACCCCGAGGCCGGTCCGCGGGGTCAGGAACAGGTACGACTGCGCGTTGAAACCCAGGTCGAACACGCGCGCCGAGTTCACCACCGTGTCCACGCGCACCCACATCGCCACCGTCAGCTCGGTCAGGTTCGCCAGCAGGCCCGAGCCGAGCCGGACGTGCGCCTTCACCCCGTCCAGCTCCACGCCGCGCGGGCCGAACACCGCGCCGTCGGCGAGGGTCGCGTCCGGCCAGCGTCCCCCGCGCTCCCGGGTGTCCGTCAGCGGGTACAGCGCCACCGTTTTCGGGGCCGGGCGCTCGGGTGGCAGGGCGAAGTAGACGCTGTAGTGCTCGTGCTGCACGTCGAGGAACGGGCTCAGCCGCAGCCGTTCCTCCCCCGCCCGCACGCTGAACTCCCCCGCTCCGGGCTCCCGGCGCAGGCTTCCCGGGTCCACCGAGGGAATCACCGGCGGTGGCGCGTCGCCGTGGCGGGCGGCCAGCACCAGCGGGCCGTAGGTGAGCGCGTGCACCGCCGGGTTGTCCGGCGCGGCCAGCCAGCGCGGCGCCATCGGCAGGCGCAGCTCCACGACGTCTCCGGCCCGCCAGCGCCGCCGGATCGTCGCGAACGTGCCCGGGCGGGCGGGAACCGCGGCGCGCCCCACGGTCAGCGACGGGCGCGAGACCCACGACGGAACGCGGATCCGCAGCGCGAACTCGCCCGTGGCGTCCACCCGCAGCCGGACCGTCTCGTCGTAGGGGTACTGGGTCTCCAGCGTCACCCTGCCACCGGCGAAGTCCACTGTGGACGGGATGAACAGGTTGACGTACAACGTGTCGCCCGCGGTGAAGTAGATGTTCTCCGCGTACTTGGTGTGTGTCTCCAGCCCGGTGCCGTGGTCGCAGGTGAAGTTGCCGTAGTCGCTGCTGTAGGTGCCGGGGTCGGAGACGACGCCTTCCTTGCCCTTGCGTTCGGTGCCCGGCGTCAGCCCGGTGTAGTAGGTGACGAACCCGTGCGGCGACTGCGGGTCCTGCTCCCCCAGCAGCTGGTTGAGCAGGGTCCACTCGTAGTAGTCCAGGTAGCCGGTGCGCTCGGGGTCCTGCAGGAACAGCAGGCGCGAGAGCTTGAGCATGTTGTAGCTGTTGCAGTTCTCGCACGTGTTCTCGCCGAGCTGGCTGACGATCTGGTCGGGCGGCCCGAAGAACTCGGCGTTGGCGTTGCCGCCGATGACGTAGCTGTGGTGGTGCACCACCTGGTCCCAGAAGTACGTCGCGATCGTGCGGTACTTCGTCTCCCTGGTGACGTCGAACTCCGCGGCCGCGCCGACGATCTTCGCCAGGTCGGTGTTGGCGTGCCGCCCGGACAGCGTGTCCTGCCGCTGCGACAACGGCGTGAAGATCTCGTCGTGGTCGAACCGGCGCGCCAGCCCCAGGTGCAGCGGGTCCCGGGTGACGGCGTAGAGGTTCGCCAGCGCCTCGTTCATCCCGCCGAACTCGGTGTGCAGCACCGCCTGCATCGCCTCGTGGGTCAGCTTCGACGTGCGGCCGTCGACCCACCGCGCGATGCCGAGGGCGACCTCGAGCGCCTGGCGGTTGCCGAGCAGGCGGTGCTGGTCGAGCAGGCCGGCCAGGATCTTGTGGATCGTGTAGTAGGGCGCCCACACCACCTTGCCGGCTTCGAGGTCGGCGAACGCCTGCTCGGGGAACGCCGAGAGGTAGCCGGACGGCGCCTGGCACTGCGCCAGTGCCGACACCAGCCGGGCGCTCTTCGCGGTCAGCTCGGCGTCACCGGTGTTCGCGGCGGCCTGCGCGAGCCCGGACAGCAGGTGCCCGGTGGTGTGCCCGCGCAGCTGGATGGTCGGCGCTTCCCAGCCACCGCACGGTTCGGCGGTGCTGGGCAGCCCGGCGGTCACGCGGAACATGTGCAGCAGCCGGTCGAGGTCGACGAACCTCAGGTACGCCACGGTGCGGCGCATGTTCTGCAGGTACCGGCTCTCCAGCAGCTCCACCTTGCCCAGCGCGACCGGCGAGAACGGCTCGGCGGCGCCGGCGGACGCGGGAAGCGCGGCCGCGAGCCCGAGGAGGGCTCCGGCGGTGAGGACCGTGCGGCGGGACGGGTTCACCGGACCTCCACCTGCCGGTAGGGCACCAGCCGAACGGGGCCGACGAGGCCGTACGCCTGGCGGGCGGCGATGCCGAAGACCGCGGGATTCGTCACGCGCAGGCGGTTGTTGAGCGTGGTCGCGATCTCGACCTCGATGGTGTTGCGGCCGGGCCGCAGCCACGGGCCCACGTCGACGACGGTGTCGAGCACGTCGGCGGGCGGCAGCGGGGCGCCGTTGACCCGGACGCGGTAGGTGTCGAACACCTCGCCGAGGTCGAGGTACGCGCCGAGGCCGCGGTCACCGGACCACTGCACGGTGGTGCGGTAGCGGCCGACGCCCGAGACGTCCTCCAGTCCCGGGATCGACGGCCAGGGCGCGAGCACGGTCAGCGACAGGCGCCGCACCGGTTTCACCGTCTGGGTCGGGGTCGCGCCCGGCTGCCAGTCCTCCACCTCCAGGTCCCAGGTGGACAGTGGTACCGGGTCGGGGACGGCGCCGACGGTCGTGCGCACGACGCGTCCGGTGGACAGGGTCGTCGAGTAGGTGCCCGCGGTGGCGCTGCGCAGCACCAGCCTGCCGTCGAGGTAGCGGACCGCGTCGGCGTCCGTGGCGGTGGCCGACGGGCCGCGGTCGGCAGGGCCGAGCGCGACGATCATCGACTGTCCCGGGTTGAGCTTGACGCGCACCCGGATCTTGTCGCCGGAGCGCTCGTAGACGCCAAGACGTTCCACCCGTCCCGTCCAGGCGTCCAGAATGGACGGTTGCGCGTTCCGGGTGCCCGCGGTGAGCCAGACGTCCTGGTCCACGGCGGTGATCTTGCGGTTCTCCGCGTGCCGGGCGTTGGCGATGTAGTAGTAGTCGGTGTCGCCGTCGATCCGGTGCACGGTCATCACCGTGGACGTGGCGTGCTCGACGTCGCGGGTCACGCCCAGGTCCGCCAGCGCGGCGGGGATCCCGGTCTGGTCGGTCACGACCCGCACGGTCTTCAACGCGGTCAGCTGGGTGATCAGCGCTTTGAGCTGGTCGTTCTCCCCGGGCTGGGCGATGCCGACGGTGTGTACGTCGGACCAGTCACCGAGGACGACGGTCGGCAGGCCCGCACGGGCGAGGTCGAGCAGCCGCCGCGCGCCCCGCACGCTGAGGGTGTGCTCGCTGCCGTGGAACTGGTCGCCGCCGAGGATCAGCGCCTTGTAGGCGGGTCCGTCGGGCGCCAGCCTGCCGTCGCGTACGACGGCGGAGGGCAGTTCGAGCACGGCCTCGTCGACGAACCCGTGGGTCCAGCCGATCGGGATCGCGTCGTTGGTGGCCCACGGCGCGCCGATGCCGGTGTTGCCCCAGCCCTGCTGGCGGTAGAACACCAGGTCCGTCTGCGGTTTCCCGGTGCGCAGCACGAGCTGGGTGCGGGCGAACCAGCCCGCGATGTCAGGCACGTGCCCCCACGTCGGCTGCCGCGGGCCCCACGCTTCGGCGTAGCCGATGCCGGTGCCGTTGTACGGGGAGAACGCGGCGAACCCCGGCCAGGCCGCGCCGGGCGCGTCGGCGTAGGCGAACCCGTGCAGCACCGCCTGGTTGACCCCGCCCGCGAAGGCGCTGCCCATCGTCTGCAGCACCTTGTCCCACGTGGTGTTGTAGGCGCCGTTGGCGTAGGCCGCGGACTCGCACGACAGCAGCTGCCTGCCGCCCAGGTCCCGGCCCGAGGCGAGGCCGCGGTAGTCGTCGAGGTTGTGGAACCCCAGCGACTCCCCCTCGGGCACGTCGAGCAGCGCGGCGCTGCGGATCGCGTCGGTGCGCAGGCCGTAGGGCTGCACGCGCAGCGTCATACCGAGGCTGTGGGCGAAGTCGCGGATGGGGATGAGGTGGTTTTCGTGGTAGAGGTCCGAGAGCACCTGGTTGTAGTCGTCGCGCACGTGGTCGGCGGTGGCGGACCCGGTGGTGCCGCCGAACGCGAACGGGTACTTCCCGGACTTCTGCACGATCACCGGGAGGTACGGCGTCAGGTCGTAACCGGCGCGGCGGCGGAACTCGGCGAGGAAGTCCGGGGACCAGATCGTCGCGTCGGTCTCGATCTCCAGCGAGTCCTCGAACAGGTTGTCGCCGACGGCACGCAGCAGCGCGCGGATCTCGCGGGTGAGGATGGTGCGGTTCCACTCGTCGAGCACGGCCTGGGTGCCCGCGGCGCCGAAGTGGTCGACGACGTACGCGAGCGGCGAGGTGTGCGGCCCGGCCTCGGGTTGCTGCGCCGAACCACGTGACCAGTACGCCAGCAGGACCCACGTGCCGCCGGGGGAAGTCCAGTCGACGAGTCCGTTGTGGACGTCGACTGTGCGCACGGTGGCGGGGTCGAGGGTGACCGTGGTGGCGGTGGCCGAGCCGATGACCTGCGCGGCCTGCACCAGCACGAGGTCCTGCTTGCCCACCCCGGCCTCGGCCGGGACGACCGCGGCGGGCGGCGGGCCGCTGTAGGTGCCGTCCACGACGACGACGCCGTGCGCCAGCTCCTTGCTCGCCGCGTGGTCGTCGGGCGTGATCGTCGGCACCGCGGTGGGCCAGCACGGACCCATCGCGAGGTCGACCCGCAGCCCGCGGGCGCGGGCGCGGCGCAGCGCGGTCTCCACCGCGGCGAGCCACGCCGGGGTGCCCCAGCCGTGGCCCTCAGGGTCCATCACGGTCCGGACGCTGTGGTGCACGTCCTGGATCTCGACACCGCCGAAGCCGGCATCGGCGATCTGGTCGACCTCGCGGGCGATCTCGTCGAGGTCGACGAGCCCGTGCGGCCACCACCAGCGGAACTTCGCCGCGGTGCTCGCGTCGGGCCGGGCGAACTGCTGGGCGAACGGCCTGGCGGGCGAGGCGAGCGCGGGCGGGACCCAGTTCACGGCGGACGCGACGCCGAGCGCGGCTCCGGCGGCCAGGACGGTGCGGCGTGAGACTCTGGTCATCTGGTGGCCTCCAAACGGGCGGGGACGACGGCCTGCGGGCGCAGCGAGACCGGGCCGACGAGGCCCGAGGCGAGGATCTTGTTGCGCGAGTTGGCCAGCGTGTTGGTGACGTGGACGCTGATCGTGTTGACGCCGGGGTGCAGCGCCGTGGTGGCGTCCACTGTGTACGGACGCCACAGCGCGGTGGGCAGGGTGGTGCCGTTGACCGTCGCGGTGGCGAGGTCGTGCACCTCGCCGAGGTCGAGGATCAGCTTGCGCTGCGCCAGGTCCGCGGCGGTAAGGGTGACGGTGGTGGTGTAGTCGGCGCTGCCGGAGAACGTGGGCGCGAACGTGGTCCAGGAGCCCAGCGGGCGTTCGGCCGCCACGGCGCCGTCCTGGTCGAGCCTGACGGTCCACGGGCCGTTCAGCGCGATCGGCGCGAGCGGGTCGGTGACCTGCACGGTGCCGCGGTAGGTGCGGCCGTTGTCCTGCCCGGTGAGCGGGTAGGTGCCGGGGGCGGACGTGGTGACGTTCGCCTGCAGGGTCCGGCCGGTGGCGGTCACCGAGTCCGCGGGCAGGGTGCCGTCGGTCAGGTGCGCGGTGGCGCGGACCCCTTGGCGGAACACGACGGCGAGCGTTTCGTAGGGCTGCAGGGTGATCGGCACGCCGGTGCTCGCGCGGCCGCTCTGGTAGGCGGTCGCGACCTTCGTCGAGCCGGTGCGCGGGTCCCAGATCTCCGGCGTGCCACCGACGGGGAGCGTCGCCGTGGTGGTGACGACCTGGTCGCTCTCGTTGTTGAGCAGGAACGCGATGTCGTTGCCGCGGCCGGTCCGCGAGACCCGCACCGAGGAAGCGGCGGGCTGCAGGGACGCGGCGGCGAACCCGGCCTGCTGGGCGAGCGCGGGCAGCGTGTTCACGTCGTCGACGAGCGCGACCGCGCCGAGGCCGCGTTGCTGCCAGGACGTTCCGGCCTTGCCGAACAGGAGCTTGAGCGCGGTCTGCAGCTCGGCGTCATGACCGTTCGCCTCACGCTGCGGCAGCGGGCCGACGGCGGCGAGGTGCCCGCCGGCCAGCACGAACAGTGACAGCGAGCGGACGGTCTGCAGGTCCAGCACCGGGGTCTTCGGCAGGACGGCTTCACGGTAGCTGGCCTGACCCACCTTGAGCGAACCGAGCCACGGCAGGGCCTGGTAGCGGGCGTTCGGGTCACCGGACAGCGACGAGTCGGACAGCAGGTCGAAGTCGACCTGGCCGCGTTCCAGCGCGAACGAGGTCTCGTCGAAGTCGCTGTCGAGCTGGTGGCTCGTGTCGGCGGCCCGGGTCTGCTCGGCGGCGCGCTGCGGCTGGATGAGCGCGGTCTGCGCCAGGTTCTCCCCCCGGCCGACCTCCATCACCCGCCCGATCCACGCGTCCACGTCCGGCATGTCGGCCCAGAACGTGCTGCGGGGCCCGAACGGCGGGGCGAAGGTCACCGAGGTCTCGTCGGTGTACATCGCGTGCAGGAACGTGAGGTTGACGCCGCGGGTGGCGAGCGCGCCGGTGGTGGCGTGCATGTACTCGGGCGCGACCTGCCAGCCCGCGTTGCCGAAGGTCTCCATCAGCATCCGCGGCGCGCCGCTCTGGTGCGCGACGGACGCGCCGTTGCGGCCCAGCGTGGTCTGCTCACCGGCGGTGTAGTCCGTGGTGATCATGTCGCTGCCCGGGACCTGCGCCCACTGGTTGTCCTTGGTGAGGTCGCCGGTGGAGTTCATCCGCGACTGCGGGGACTGCTCGTCCAGCAGCGGGTTGGTGATCAGCTGCAGGCCGTGGCCTGCCATCCAGTCGGCCTCGCGGTGGTAGTAGTTCTGCGAAAACAGGTTGTTCACCGCACGCCAGTAGGTGCCCGCGGCCCGGTCGGCCGTCGCGTCGAGGCCGTCGGCGGCCGCGGTGTAGGCGACGCCGGGGGTGCCGCCCGCCGCGCGGATGGCGTCGGCGAGCCCGGGCGACCAGGCGAGGCGCTTGAACGGGTGCGGCTGCGCGGAGGCGATGAACGGTTCGTCGTCCCAGAAGCCGGGCACGACGGTGCCCATGGCCCACCGGAAGCGGTCGTAGTACTGCTGCGCGACGGCCCGCAGGAACGCGTCGGTGGCCTTCGGGTCGAGCAGGTCGAGGTAGCCGCGGGTGTAGCCGTTGGAGTCGTCCTGCAGCAGGGTCTGGGAGTACACGTCGAGCTGCCACGTACCGGCGGGCACCTGCCAGCTGCCGCCCTGGACCTCCTGCGCGGCGGTGGTGCCCAGCGGCCGGGCCGCCGAGGCGGTGATGCCGGCCAGGTTCGCGCGGGTGGCCGGGAAGTCGGCCAGGCTGCTCGCGTTGTCGAAGGTGGACGACCACAGCTTCGTGCCGTCCGGCGCGGTCACATCGAGGTTGTCCCACTGGGTGCGCTGCGTGCCCTCGGCGGACACGGCGGCGGCGCCCGCGGGGTAGCTCGCGTCGGTCGCGGCGGGCTGCGCGGTGTTGTTGATCTTCGGGGTGATCGTGTTCCCGCTGACCGTGACGCTGATCTTCTGGGTGTGGGTCGGGGTGAACCCGGGGGTGTTGACGCCGGTGGTCAGCCGCGTCCGGGTTGAACCGTCCACTTTGTACACGCTCGCGGCGCCCTTGGCATCGACGTCGACGAGGTAGCCGTGCGTGCCGTCGCTGCGCACGGCCAGCTGCACGCCGCCGGAGGTGAGGGTGGCGGTGCCACTGACGGTGTAGTCGGTCCAGCCGGCGCCCTTCGTGATCGGCGCCATGCCGGGCGTGATGCCGGGGTCGTCGACGAGCTTGCCGCTGTCGACGGACAGGCCGGTGGTCTGGGCGAGCTGCACCGTGGCGGGCCCGGTGACGATCCGGGTGGAACGCACGAGTCCCTTGAGGCGCAGGTTCGGGTCCTGCGCGGCGACGACGTTGGCGCCGCGGCCGCTGGGAAAGTTGTTGTCGTTGAACAGCCAGATCTTCATCCCGGTGCGTTGCGCCTCGCGCAGCACGTGCCCGACGAGCGTGAACCAGTCCTCGGACAGGAACACCGGCTTCATCGAGTCGCCGCCGAGCGGGAACAACACGGCCTCGTAGATGCCCTTGTCCCGCATCTCGGCCATCTGCTGGTCGGTGATGTCGCTGGTGATCGTGTTGTTCCAGTACCAGTAGATCGCCGGGCGCGAGTCCTTCGGCGGGTTCGCGAAGGCCGCGGGATCGAAGCGGTCGAGCCGCGTGGTCTCGGCCGGGCCGGTGTCCTTCGCGACCGCGGGGGTCGCGACGGTGGTGACGCCGAGCGCGGTCACGACCGCGAGCACGACGGACAGCAGTGTCCTGCGCATGGGTTTCCCTTTCTCAGCGCACGAAGGAGCGGAAGGTCCAGGAACCGGCGCCGACCGCGAACACGGTCTCGCCGTTCTCGACCCGCAGGAAGCGGCCGAGTCCGAACAGGACGGTGCCGGGCACGTGCACCTCGGCGGTCGCGCCCGGGGGCACGGTCACGTCGAGGCGGTACTGGTGGTCGTCCTTCGTCCACGAGGTCGCGACCTGGCCGTACTTGCTCTCGTAGCTCCCGGAGGCCGACTTCAGGTCGCCGACCACGGCGGGGTCGATGACGAGCTCGCGGAAACCGGTGGAGTCCGCCGTCTGCTCGATGCCCGTCAGGCGCGTGGTGAGCCACGCGTCCATCGCGCCGAGCATGAAGTGGTCCTGCGACTGGCCGCTGCCGCCGTCCCAGGTCTCCCCCAGCGCCGTCAGCCCGGACACGACCTGGTGGCCGAGGCTGGGGCTGGTGGTCTGGGTCGCGACGGTGTAGACCACGTCGTCGCGCCCGGACTCGGAAAGCACGCGCAGCACGGACGGGAACGAGATCTCGCCCATGACCAGGTGCCAGCCGGCGTTCTGGATGGTGTCGACGAGGTGCCGCACCTGGGCGGCACGCAGATCCGCCGGCACCGCGCCCATGTCGAGCGCGAGCGCCGTGGCGCCCTGGCCGCCGGTGCTGAACAGGCCGGTCGAGGCGTTGTAGTACTTGGCCCACAGGGCTTTCGCCATCGCGTCGGCCTGCGCCTGGTAGCTGGTGGCGTCCCCGGTGTGGCCGAGCACGCGGGCGATCTGCGCGAGCCCGTCCGCGATCGCCCAGACGCCGAACGTGCCGGTGACGTCCTTCGGCACGGCCGGGCTCTCGGTGGAGATCCAGTCGCCGAGGCTGTAGTTGTAGACGCCATTGGCCCAGCGGCTGCTCTGCCCGGTCAGGTAGGCGAGGTAGCGCTGCATCGCCGGGTAGTACCGCGTCAGCAGGTCGGTGTCGCCGTAGGTCCGGTACGCCTTGAGCGGGACCAGGACGAGCGCGCCACCCCAGTTCGGGTCGTCGCGGTAGGCGCCGGCGAGGGTGGTGTAGTCGGGCACCGTGCTGGGCACCATGCCGGTCGCGTCCTGCCCGTCGGCGATGTCCTGCACGATCTTGCCGAGGTAGGCCTCGACGTCGTAGTTGCGGGCGATGGTGTCGAAGGCGAGCTGGTCCTGCTCCAGCCAGCCGAGCTTCTCGCGGCTCGGGCAGTCGGTGAGGATGCTCTGCATGTTGTTCTCCAGCGCGTGCCGGGTGAGCTGGTGGATCCCGTCGAGCACGTCGTCGGAGGTGTCGAAGGTGCCCGCGGAGGCGTTGTCGGCCATGACCCGCAGGCCGGTGACCGACAGCTGCGCGTCGTCGGGCACGCCGATCACCGTCAGGTAGCGGAAGCCGTGGTAGGAGAAGTCCGGGTGCCAGGTCTGGGTGCCGCCCTTGCCGGTGAAGCTGTCCCAGACGGGGGCACCGACGTTGCTGGTGGACTGGTCGGCCTGCCCGTCGCGCAGCGCTTCTGACGGGAAGACGCGGATCGTCGTGCCGGCCGGGGCGGTGAGGGTCACCTGCGGCAGGCCCGCGATGTTGCGGCCCACGTCGTAGACGCGCACGCCGGGCGCGGGACGGGAGATCTCCTGGCCGGGCAGCGTTTCCACCACCCGCACGGGCTCACTCTGGTGGGCGGTCAGCTGGACGGGGTTGCTCACGGGCACGGCCGCGGACCACGACGCCCGGTCGGTGCCGGGCTTGTCCCAGCCCGGGATCTCGCGCCGGGCGTCGTAGTCCTCGCCGCCGTACCAGTTGGACGCGGTGGTGGCGCCGAGCGTGGTGCGCCAGCTCGCGTCGGTGCCGACGCGCCGGACGCTGCCGTCGGCCATCGTCAGCTCCAGCTGCGCGATCACCTGGGGGTCGTCGGCGGTGCGGGCGAACTTGCGGTAGCGGCCGGAGGTGTGCAGCGCGTCGGCGGTGCCGTTGCCGACCGCGAGACCGATCGTGTTGGCGCCACCGCGGAGCTGGTTCGTCACGTCGTAGGCGGCGTAGGTGACGCGGTCGGTGTAGTCGGTGTTGCCCGGTTCGAGCACGGCGTCGCCGACACGCTGCCCGTTGAGGCTGGGCACGTAGACGCCGACGCCGCTGACGTAGAGCCGGGCGCTCGTGACGCGGCCGGACACCGAGAAGTCCTTGCTGAACACGGGAAGCGCGGGCGGCAGCCACGGCTGCGGGGGCTGCTGGCCGGTGACGGCCGCGGCGACGGTGAACGGCCCGGCGGCGTCGTTCGCGGTCTGGACGGTGTAGTCGACCGGGAAGTTCGGGGTCCGCCCGTCGGCGGTGAGGGTGTCGGTGCGCGGGTAGAGCACGAGCTGGTCGAACGCGTGGGTGGCGCCGAGGTCGATCGTCAGCCACACGTCGGCGTCGGCGGAAGCGTGGGCGGCGCTCTGGTACCCGGCCGTCGTGGTGTCCTCGGGGTTGGTGGTGAGCTGGCCGTCGGCCAGCAGGGCCGGGTCCCATTCCTTGCGCACGGTCTGGGTTTCCGAGGCGGTGAGGTACTTCCCGCGCCCGTCGGCGAGGTTCACGCCGGGGTTGGTGCTGTCGCGCACCTGGAGCTCGGCCAGCTGCAGCCGGTAGGTCAGGTCGGGGAAGCGGCGGGTGTCGCCGGTGGTGACCAGCCGGTTCTGGCTGTCCAGGGGCTCTTCGGCGAGCGGGAGGCCCAGCTTGGTGACGTCGAGCTTGACGAAGCGGGCGTTCTGCGCGGGCAGCGGCACGACGACGGGGCTCGGCTGCTTGGTGCTCAGCTGCCACTGGGAGTTGGTGATCCAGCCCGCCGACCAGTCCTGTTGTGCCAGGCCGGTTTCGAACCAGGTGGGCGCGCTCCAGGCCGAGGGGATCGCGCCGGACCAGACCCGCACCCGCCAGTAGACGCGCTGACGGCTGCCCAGCGCCTTCCCGGCGTAGTCGACCGAGACGTCCTGGCTCGCGACGCGGCCGGTGTCCCACAGGTCGGGGTGGGCGAGCCTGGCCTCGGAGGTGGCGGCCTGGATCTGGTAGGCGGTCTGGCCCAGCAGGACGGTCTGCCAGCTCAGCGCCGGGGTCCGGTCGTCCGTCCCGAGTGGACGGTCCTGGTGCGCGGACCGCAGGTCGGTGACGCCGAAGAGGTGACCGGTGGCGTTCGCGGGCACGGCCGTGCCCGCGAACAGCAGGGCGGCGAGGCCGGCCACGGCGGTCAGGGGACGGAGGCGGGATCGGATGCGCACGGCGGCTCCTGGTGCGGCCGGTGGGGAACGGCCTGGATTCGGCAGTGAATCGTTTCAAACGGGGAGATTACGGTGGTTTTCGTTGCGGGACAAGAAACTCGTCCGGAACCGGACAGCGGGAAAGCGGTTACACGAGGCCGCGCCGGGCCGCCCAGACGACGGCCTGGATGGGGGTGGCGAAGCCGAGGCGGTCGCAGATGGCGCGCAGGCGGCGGCGCACGGTCCGGTCGGACAGTTCGAGCCGCCGCGCGATGGCCTCCAGCGGCAGCCCTTCGGCGAGCAGCTGCAGCAGGTCGAGCTCGTCGCGTTCGAGCGCTTCGGTCACTACGCCCACCTCCTCACCCGCCGGCCACGACGATGACGTGCAGGGTGCGTGGCCCGTGCACCCCTTCCACGCGGTTCAGCTCGATGTCGCTGGTCGCGCTGGGCCCGCTGATCCACGTCTGCGGGCGGGCCGGGTCGAGCGCGGCCACGGCCTGCGGCACGCCGGGCACGATCTGGTCCTCGCGCAGCACGCAGACGTGCACGTCGGGCACGAGGCTCAGCGCGCGGCGGCCCTGCCCCGGCCCGGAGTCGAGCACGATGGTGCCGGTGGTGGCGATGCCCAGCGCGGCCGTGGTGACCACCGCGTCGCAGGAGTCGAGGTCGTCCGCGTCCGGCGTGCCGTCGATCTCGACCGGAAAGCCTTCGGGGACAAGGACTTTCCGCGCGTCGCCAAGCGCGGCGCGGATCGTTCCGGGCAGTTCGGCCGCGGTGCAGCGGGTGAGGGTGGCCCGGTAGTCGACGACCCGTTCGGCGAACAGCTCCACGATGTCGCCGTCCGGGCGCGCCGAGCGGTAGCCGCGGGGTACCGGGGTTTCCGTGCGGTCGGCGTCGCGCAGGGCACCGCGGACGGCCGACAGGATCTCGTCGCGTGCGCTCACGGCCGCCCTCCCCTGCGCCACCACGTGCGGAACGACTCCGGGGGCGGAGCCGGCACGTCGCGGGCGTTCGTCCACAGTGAACCCGGCCACGGCAGGCGGGTCAGCGCGCGGCGCCCGCCGGGCAGGACGCGCTTGCCGAACCGGGTGAGCACCTTGTTCGCCACGCCGAGGCCGCGTTCGGCGAACCCGAGCCGCCGCGCGTCCGCGAGCGTCCAGGCGGCGGCCTTCATCGCGGCGGCCTCCGGTTTCGGGGCTCCGCCGCGGTGCGCGTCGACGACCTTGGTGCGCAGGTGCACCAGCACCTCGGGGATGTCGATGCGGACCGGGCAGGCGTCGAAGCACGCGCCGCACAGGCTGGAGGCGTAGGGCAGGGAGTCGGTCTGCTCGTCCACGCCGACGCCCTTGAGCAGCGGGTTGAGGATCGCGCCGATCGGCCCGGGATACACCGACCCGTAGGCGTGGCCGCCGGTGCGCTCGTAGACCGGGCACACGTTGAGGCACGCGGAGCAGCGGATGCAGCGCAGCGCCTGGCGGCCGACCTCGTCGGCGAGCGCCCGGGTGCGACCGTTGTCCAGCAGCACGACGTGCATCTCCCGCGGGCCGTCGCCGGGGGTGATGCCGGACCACGTGGAGGTGTAGGGGTTCATCCGCTCGCCGGTGCTGGAGCGGGGCAGCAGCTGGAGGAACACGTCGAGGTCGGCCCAGGTGGGCACGATCTTCTCGATGCCGACCACCGACACCAGCACCTCGGGCAGCGTGAGGCACATGCGGCCGTTGCCCTCGGACTCGACGACGACGAGCGTGCCGGACTCGGCGACGGCGAAGTTCGCACCGGAGACGGCCATCCGGGCACGCAGGAACTTCTCGCGCAGGTGCAGTCGCGCGGCCCCGGCCAGCTCGGCGGGCTCGTCGGACAGTCCCGGTGGCGCGGGGCGCCCGGCGGCGGCCATCCGGTCGCGGAAGATCTCGCGGATCTCGGCGCGGTTGCGGTGGATCGCGGGCACGAGGATGTGGCTGGGCAGGTCGTCGCCGAGCTGGACGATCAGCTCGGCGAGGTCGGTCTCCCAGGCGGTGACGCCGTGCTCGGCGAGGGCTTCGTTGAGCCCGATCTCCTGCGTGGCCATGGACTTCACCTTGACCACCTCGTCGACCTGGTGGTCCTGCGCGATTCCGGCGACGATCGCGCACGCCTCGGCCGCGTCCCGCGCCCAGTGCACGGTGGCGCCGCGTTCGGTCAGGGCCGCTTCCAGGGTGAGCAGGTGCTCGTCGAGGCGGCGCAGGGTGTTGTCCTTGATCGCCGCGCCGGCCAGGCGCAGCTCCTCCCACTCGTCCACCTCGCCGACGACGGCCGCCCGCTTGGCGCGGATCGTGCCGGTGGCGTGCGCGAGGTTGCGCCGCAGCTGGGTGTCGGCGAGCGCGTCCCGGGCGGCTTCGGGAAAGGCGGGCATCCCGACGAACGTGGCGGTCACGCGTCCTCCTCAGTTGAGGCCAGCACATCGGCCAGGTGCAGCACCCGCACACCGGAGCGTTGCCGCGAGAGCAGGCCGCCGACGTGCAGCAGGCACGAGTTGTCGCCCGCCACCAGCACCTCGGCGCCGGTTTCGCGCACGTGCCGGGCCTTGTCCGCGCCCATCGCGGTGGAGGTCTCGGCGTTCTTCACCGCGAACGTGCCGCCGAACCCGCAGCACTCCTCAGCGGCGGGCAACTCGACGAGGTCCAGGCCCTTCACCGCCCGCAGCAGCCGCAACGGCCGGTCGCCGACGCGCAGCATCCGCAGCGAGTGGCAGGTCGGGTGGTAGGTCACGCGGTGCGGGAAGTACGCGCCGACGTCGGTCACGCCGAGCACGTCGACCAGGAACTCGCTCAGCTCGTAGGTCTTCGGCCCGGCCTCGGCCAGCCGCGGCTCCCCCGCCCGCCGCGCGACGAGCGAGTGCTGGTGACGCGCCGAACCCGCGCACGACCCGGACGGGGTGACGATCGCGTCGTACCCGGCGAAGGCGTCGGCGAAGGCCCGCACCACCGGCACGGCCTCGTCGAGGTAGCCGGTGTTGACCATCGGCTGGGCGCAGCAGGTCTGCGCGGCCGGGAAGTCCGCGTCCACGCCGAGGCGGCGCAGCAGCCGGAACACGGCCTTGCCGGTGTCGGGGAACATCGTGTCGTTGATGCAGGTGACCAGGACGGCGACCTTCATGCCAGTGCTCCCGTGGTGAGGCGGGCTTCGGCGGCGGCCCAGTCGCCGCCGGAAGGCTCGTAGCGGCGCAGCGCCTGCGTCTCACGGACCAGCGCCCGCATGGCGGCGAGGTCGGGCAGCCCGGCGCCGAGCGCGCGGGCCTGGACCAGGACGTTGCCGAGCGCGGCGGCCTCGACCGGCCCGGCGAGCACCGGCACCCCGCAGGCGTCGGCGGTCAGCTGGCACAACAGCTCGTTGCGCACCCCGCCGCCGACGACGTGCACGACGTCCACGCTCCGGCCGGCCAGCTCCGCCGCCTGCCGCACCGTGCGCCGGTAGGCCAGGGCCAGACTGTCCACAATGCACCGGACCAGCGCGCCACGGGTCTCCGGCGGCCGCTGCCCGGTCTCGCGGCAGGCCGCGGTGATCCGGGCGGGCATGTCGCCCGGCGGCAGGAACTCCGGCGCGTCGAGGTCGACCACCGCCGCCAGTGCAGGCGCCTCGGCGGCTTCGGCGAGCACGGTGGCCAGCTCCACGCGTTCACCGCGGGCTTCCCACGTGCGCAGGGTTTCGGTCAGCACCCACAGGCCCATGACGTTGCGCAGGAACCGGATCGTGCCGTCGACACCGCCTTCGTTGGTGAAGTTCGCGGCGAGCGCGGCGTCGGACAGCTCCGGTTCGGCCAGCTCCAGCCCGACCAGCGACCAGGTGCCGGAGGAGATGTAGGCGGAGTTCGTGCCGGGTTCGGCGGGCACGGCGACGACCGCCGAGGCGGTGTCGTGCGAGCCGACGGCGATCACCGGCACCTCGGGCAGCCCGAGCTCCGTCGCCAGCTCCGCCCGGATCGTGCCGACGCGCGATCCCGGCTCCCGCAGCGGCGGCAGCAGACGCGGCGGAATCCCGGCCCGTTCGGCGAGGTCGAGCGCCCAGGTCCGCGACCGCACGTCGAACAGCTGCGTGGTGGAGGCGTTGGTGCGTTCGGCGCCGCGTTCGCCGGTGAGCCAGTAGTTCAGCAGATCCGGGATGAGCAGCATCGTGTCCGCGGCCGCGAGCCGGTCGCGTTCGGACACCAGCTGGTACAGCGTGTTGAACGGCAGCTGCTGCAGGCCGGTGACGTCGAACAGCTCCCGCAGCGGGATGCTCTTGGTCACCTGCTCGGCGACGCCGTCGGTGCGGGAGTCGCGGTAGTGCACGGGATTCCCGAGCAGGGTGCCGGACTCGTCGAGCAGCCCGTAGTCCACGGCCCAGGAGTCGATGCCGACACCCGAGACGTCACCCGCGGCCCGCAGCCCCGCGAGCGTCTCGCGGTAGATGCCGAGGATGTCCCAGTACAGCGTCGATCCGCCGGCGCGGGCCACCCGCACGGGCCCGTTGGGGAAGCGGTGCACCTCGTCGAGTTCGAGCCGCCCGGGGCCGACCGTCCCGGCCATGACCCGCCCGCTGGAGGCGCCCAGGTCGACCGCCGCGACGCGCATCACGGCGCCACCACGGTGAGGTCGAGGCCCATCAGGTCCGCGACGGCGGTCAGCTCCGCCACACGGTGACCGGTGCCCAGCGCCCAGTGGTGGTTCACGCCGCTGGCCGACCACGCGTCGGTCCACTCCCCCGGGTCGCAGCCGAAGTCCACCCGCGAGGTGGTGTTGCCGATCTCCAGCAGGGGCCCCGGCACCACCTCGCCCTCGGACGCGACGAGCACGAACTCCCCGTCGGCCCGCTGGCCCAGCCCGCACAGGGTGACCGGCCCGTGCCGCACGTCGAACTCCACCGACACGCCCCACCCCCGCTTGCCGTGGTACACCCCGAGCCCACGCAGCAGCGGCTTGCGGGCGCTGATCGCCAGATGCGCGGGCCCGTCGTGGCCCATCTCGACCACGCCGTCGCGGAAGTTCAGCGCCTGCAACTCGGTGAAGGAGCCACCGGCGCCGAGCCGGTCCAGCAGCAGCATGGCCAGCGAGTTGCGCAGCTCGTACTCCCCGGCCGCGGGGATGCCGCGCGCGGTGAGCAGGGAGGCGCCGAGGATGAACCCGGCGCCGACCCGCTCGTGGGTCTCCCCGTCGAGGCCGCGGTGGTAGTAGGCCAGCGAGTCGAGGGCGAAGTCCTCGACCAGCCGGTCGAGTGCGACGGAAACCCGGGCGCCCCACGCGAAGTCCTCGCCGGTGACCGAACTGTCCACAGTGAACAGTTCGCGCGCGAGGTCCATCCGCGCCCGGGTCTCGGCGTCGGTGACCTTTTCCACGCGCACGCGCAGGTCGTCGATCTCCAGGATCTCGACGTGCCCGCCGAGCTGGGCCGGCACCAGCGTGGGATCGGTGGCGACGTCGAGCATCCCGGGATACAGGTGACCGAGCAGGCCGTGGCGGCCGTGGCGGAACGCGGCCCGCACGCCCGCGGCCTTGACCCAGCGGCCGATCTTCGCCCAGGCCCGCTCGTCTTCGAGGTAACCCGACACCGAGCGGAACTCGACGCCGAGGCGGCGGAACGCGTTGGCCATCTCCGGCAGCGGACAGGCCCCGCAGTAGGCCAGCCACGCGCCGGTGCCGAAGCTCGCGTGGTCCATCGCCTCGGTCGGCTGGAGGTTGATCAGCAGCACCGGCGCGCCGCTGCGCTGCGCGACCGGCGCCAGCATGCTGGACGTCAGGTAGGTGGTCAGGAACCCGACGATCAGGTCGCAGTCCGCGGCCCGCAGCTGCTCGGCCGCGGCCGCGCCTTCCCGCTCGTCGGAGACGAACCCGGCGTCCACCACCTCACAGTCCAGACCGGACAACCGCTCGGCGGCCCGCCGCGCCGAGGCCCGCAGCTGCGGCAGCAGCTCGGGGAACTGCGGCCAGTACGCGCCGAGCCCGCCGGAGACGAGCCCGACGCGGGTGCGGCGCGGGGTGATGCGCTCCAGGCCCGCGGGCCGCGCGAGGGTGTCCGTCATGTTTTCCCTTTCCTCAGCGCAGGAACGCCGCCGCCACGCCCGCGTCGACGGGCACGTGCAGGCCGGTGGTGTGGGTCAGGTCGCCGCCGGTGAGGGCGAACACCGCGGCGGCCACGTGGTCGGGCAGCACCTCGCGCTTGAGGATGGTGCGCTGGGCGTAGAACTTGCCCAGGTCCTCCTCCGGGACGCCGTAGACCGCGGCGCGCTGCGCGCCCCAACCGCCGGCGAAGATGCCCGAGCCCCGCACGACCCCGTCGGGGTTGACCCCGTTGACGCGGATGCCGTGCTCGCCCAGTTCGGCCGCGAGCAGCCGCACCTGGTGGGCCTGGTCGGCCTTCGCCGCGCCGTAGGCGACGTTGTTGGGGCCGGCGAACACGGAGTTCTTCGACGAGATGTACACGATGTCGCCACCGATGCCCTGGTCGATCATCGCCTTCGCCGCGGCGCGCGAGACCAGGAACGAGCCCTTGGCCATCACGTCGTGCTGCAGGTCCCAGTCCTTCTCGGTGGTTTCCAGCAGCGGCTTGGAGATCGACAGCCCGGCGTTGTTGACCACCAGGTCGATCCCGCCGAACGCCAGCGCGGTCGCGTCGATCGCGGCCTGCACCGCGTCGGCGTCGGTGACGTTCGCCGTCACCGCGACGGCCTTGTCGGTGCCGCCGATCCCGCGCGCGACCTCCTCGGCGGCGTCCGCGTTGAGATCCGCGATCGCGACACAGGCGCCTTCGGCCGCGAGCCGCTCGGCGATGGCCTTGCCGATGCCCGAACCGGCCCCGGTCACGAGCGCGATCCGCCCGGCGAGCGGCTTCGGCTTGGGCATCCGCTGCAGCTTCGCCTCCTCCAGCGCCCAGTACTCGATCCGGAACTTCTCGCTCTCCGGGATCGGGGCGTAGGTGGAGACGGCCTCGGCGCCACGCATCACGTTGATGGCGTTGACGTAGAACTCGCCCGCCACGCGCGCGGTCTGCTTGTCCTTGCCGAAGGAGAACATGCCCACGCCCGGCACGAGCACGATGGCCGGGTCGGCGCCGCGCATCGCGGGGCTGCCGGGGTTCGCGTGCCGCTCGTAGTAGGCGCGGTACTCTTCGCGGTAGGCGGCGTGCAGCTCCTTCAGGCGCGCGACGACGTTCTCCAGCGGCGCGGTCGCGGGCAGGTCGAGCACGAGCGGGCGGACCTTGGTGCGCAGGAAGTGGTCCGGGCACGACGTGCCCAGCGCGGCCAGGGGCTGCAGCTTCTCCCGCGACAGGAACTCCAGCACCACGTCCGAGTCGGTGTAGTGACCGACCTGGCGCTGGTCGGTGGAGGCGAGCCCGCGGATCACCGGCGCCAGCGCGGCGGCGCGTGCCCGGCGTTCCTGCTCGGGCAGCGGCTCGAAGCCGGGTACGACGGCGCCGAACGGCTCGGCCTTGCCGCGCTCGGCCAGGAACTTCTCGGCGGTGCGGATGATGTCCAGCGAGTTGCGCTGACACTCCTCGGAGGTGGCGCCCCACGCGGTGATGCCGTGACCGCCGAGGATCACGCCGATCGCCTGCGGGTTGGCGCGCTTGACCGCCGCGATGTCCAGGCCGAGCTGGAAACCGGGGCGGCGCCAGTCGACCCACACCACGCGGTCGCCGAAGCACTCCTTGGTCAGCGCGGGCCCGTCGGCGGCGGTGGCCAGCGCGATGCCGGAGTCCGGGTGGAGGTGGTCCACGTGCGCGGCGTCGACCAGTCCGTGCATCGCGGTGTCGATCGAGGGCGCGGCACCGCCGCGGCCGTGCAGGCAGTAGTCGAACGCGGCGACCATCTCGTCCTCGCGCTCGACACCGGGGTACACGTCCACGAGCGCGCGCAGCCGGTCCAGCCGCAGCACGGCCAGCCCGGCCTGGGTGAGGGTGCCGAGGTCGCCGCCGGAACCCTTGACCCACAACAGGTCCGCGGGCCGGCCGGTGACGGGGTCGGTCTCGCTGCCCTTGGCGGAGGTGTTGCCGCCGGCGTAGTTGGTGTTGCGCGGGTCGGCGCCGAGGGCGTTGCTGCGCGCGATGAGCTCTTCGGGCACGGTCATGGTTCAGGCTCCCCATCCGGCCTGCTGGCCGCCGGCCCGCTCGGCCTCGATCTGCTGCTGGTACCCGCTGCGGGCGTAGGCGGCGACGGGATCGGGGTCCAGGCCCGCGTCCTCGCGCACCTCGGCCAGGAGCGGCCGCACGTCGGTGTTGTAGGCGTCCATCAGGATCGCGTTCGCTTCGAGCACGTTGCCCTCGCGCTGGGCGGCGCGCAGGGCGTCCCGGTCGACCAGCAGCGCCTTCGCGGTGGCCTCCTGGACGTTCATCACCGAACGGATGACCGCCGGGATCTTGCGCTCGATGTTGTGGCACTGGTCGAGCATGAAGTTGATGCCGTAGGCCGGGTCGAGCGCGTCCCCGCGGACGATCTCGTACATGATCCGGAACAGCTGGAACGGGTCGGCCGCGCCGGCCATCAGGTCGTCGTCGGCGTAGAAGCGGGAGTTGAAGTCGAACGCGCCGAGCTTCCCGGCACGCAGCAGGAACGCGACGATGAACTCG
The DNA here is from genome assembly GCF_014191255.1 of Amycolatopsis bartoniae. Lineage (GTDB taxonomy): Bacteria > Actinomycetota > Actinomycetes > Mycobacteriales > Pseudonocardiaceae > Amycolatopsis_E > Amycolatopsis_E bartoniae. The sequence continues at coordinate 159,585 of NZ_JACHWH010000006.1, read as the reverse complement.
ATGTTCGTGCCCGGCGCGTGGTGACCGGTGTCGATGCACACGGTCGCCTTCTCCCCGAGCTGGAGGCAGTGCGCGTAGGAGGTGCCCCAGTCCGGGATGTCGGTGGCGTAGAAGGCGGGCTCGAACAGCTTGTACTCCAGCAGCAGCCGCTGGTCGTCGCCGAGCCGCTCGTAGGTCTCGCGCAGCGCCTCGGCGAGCCGGTCCTGCCGGTCGCGCAGGTCGTCCTGGCCGGGGTAGTTGATCCCGTCGGAGAACCACAGCTTCAGGTCCCGCGAGCCCGTGGCGTCCATGATGTCGATCGCCTCGAGCAGGTGGTCGGTGGCCTTGCGGCGGATCCCGGGGTCGGGGTTGGTCACCGAGCCCAGCTTGTAGTCCTCGTCCTGGAAGACGTTGGTGTTGATCGCCCCGATCTCCACCCCGAGGTCGCGGGCGTAGCGGGTCAGGGCGCCGAAGTCCTCGACGCGGTCCCACGGGATGTGCAGCGCCACGCTCGGCGCGACCCCGGTGAACCGGTGCACGGTCGCGGCGTCGGCGATCTTCTCCTCCGGGGTGCGGGGCACGCCCGGCTGCGGGAAGACCTTGAACCGCGTGCCGGAGTTCGCATAGCCCCACGACGGGGTTTCGATCCGCTGGGCCCGCAGTGCGGACTTCACAGCCGTCAGGTCGGACACTTGGATCACTTTCCTTCTAGGTGGAAGACCTCGGTGAGCAACTGGAACCCCTCGTCGGGACCGCGGCCCTCCAGGCCGGTGAAGAACTCCGCCATCTCCGCCTGCCAGCGCGCGTTGACCTCCGTCTCGGCCATCGCCGCCTGCGCGGCTTCGAGGTCGTCGGCCTCGACGTAGCCGATGAGCAGGCCGTCCTCGCGCAGGAACAGCGAGTAGTTGCGCCAGCCGGTGTCGGTCAGCGCCTGGCGCATCTCCGGCCACACCGCCCGGTGCCGCTCGGCGTACTCGGCCATCCGCTCGGGCTTGACCTGGAGGCAGAAGCAGTACCGTGCCACGATCCGTCCTTTGTGGAACCCTGTGGAACCCGGCCGGGCCGCTCGCGGCGGCCCGGCCGGACGTGCTCAGAAGTTGAACTGGTCGATGTTCTGCGCGGTGAACACGGTCGGCGGGCCGAGCACGATCTCACCGTTCGCGCCGACGGTGTAGTCGCCGAGCTTGCCCGCCTTGAACTTCTGGCCCTCGGCGCCGGTGATCTGGCCGGAAGCCAGCGCGACACCCGCGTACGCGGCCAGGTAGCCGATGTCGGCCGGGTTCCAGAGCGCGAACTCCTTCACCGTGCCGTCCTTGATGTACTGGCGCATCTGGTTCGGGGTGCCCAGACCGGTCACCGCGACCTTGCCCTTGTAGTTCGACGAGTCGATGTACCGGGCGGCGGCCGCGATGCCGACGGTGGTCGGCGAGACGATCACCTTCAGGTTCGGGAACGACTGCAGCAGGCCCTGCGCCTCCTGGAACGACTTCTGGTCGTCGTCGTTGCCGTAGGCGATCTTGTCCAGCTTCAGGTTCGCGTACTCCGGCTTGGCCAGCTCCTGCTTCACCACGTCGATCCACGCGTTCTGGTTCGTGGCGTTCGGCGTGGCCGAGAGGATCGCGATCTCCCCGGAGCCACCGGCCAGCGAGGCGGCCGACTTCACCAGCTGCTCACCGATGCTCTGCGTGGTGGCCTGGTTGATGAACACGTCGCGGCAGTCCTTCGCCGCGTCGGAGTCGAACGCGACGACCTTGATGCCCGCGGTCCGCGCCTGGTTCAGCGACGGGCACACGGCGTTCGGGTCGTTCGCGGCGATCCCGATGACGTCCTGCTGCTGCTGGATGAGCGTGTTGATGTAGCTGACCTGCGACGACGCGCTCGCGTCGTTGGGGCCGACCAGCTTGTACTCGCCCTTGAGCTCGCCCAGCGCGGTCTGGCCGCCGCCGACCTCGATGTCCGAGTACGGGTTGTTCAGCTGCTTGGGCAGGAACGCCATCTTGACGCCGGTCTTGGTGGCGGCGTTCGGGTCGGCCTGCGCGGTGGACTGGTTGCCGCCGCCGGAGGAGCTGCTGTCGTTCTTGGTGGTGCCGCCGCACGCGGCGAGCGTCAGCACCAAGGCCGCTGACACCGCGCCGGCGAGGAGTCGTCTGGTCATGGTCGGAATTGCCTTTCTCTATGTGGTCGCCCGGCGCCGCAGGTGAGCCCGGGTTCTGGTGACGATGTTGGGCAGGAGCACCGAGATGATCAGGAGCACGCCGGTGACGATGTTGAGCGCCTCGTTCGACACGTCCTGCAGGCGCAGTGCGTTCTGGAGGGTGGCCAGCAGCACCACGCCGGCGAGCACGCCGGGGAGCGTGCCCTTGCCGCCGAAGATGGACACGCCGCCGAGCAGCACCGCGGCCACCACGGCGAGTTCGAGGCCCGCGCCGTTGTCCGCGCGGGCACTGGAGTAACGCAGGGTCCACAGCACCCCGGCCAGCCCGGCGACCGCGCCGCTCGCGACGTACAGCCAGAACTTCAGGCGCCCCACGCGGATCCCCGCGAACCGGGCCGCCTGCTCGTTCGCGCCGGCGGCGAACACCGCGCGCCCGATCGGCGTCGCGTGCAGCACCACCCCGAACACGATCGCGAGCACCACCAGCGGGATGAGCACGTTCGGGATCGGCCCGCCGCCGATGGTCCCGGTGACCCACGTCGTGTAGTCCCGCGGGAAGTCGGCCACCGCGTTGTCGCCCAGCACCACGAACGCCAGCCCGCGGTAGAGGGCGAGGGTGCCGATGGTGACCGCCAGCGACGGCAGCTTCAGCACGGTCACGAAGAACCCGTTGAGCGCCCCGAGCACCGCCCCCAGCACGACACACAGCGGCATGATCGACTCGATCGACATGCCCTTGTCCCACAGGTCGCCCATCACGGCGGAGGTGAGCCCGAGGGTGCTGGCCACCGACAGGTCGATCTCGCCGGTGACGATCACGAACGTCATCGGCAGCGCGACCAGCGCGATGGGCAGCAGGTCCAGCAGCAGGAACGTGAAGTTGCGGCTGCTGCCGAAGTTCTCCACCGCCCCAGAGGCGATGACCAGCACGACGACCGTGATGACGATGACGGCGGCGTCCCAGCTCGCCAGCCGCGAGAGCCAGGCGGGCCGTGTTCCCTTCTCAGACATGGGAATCCCTCTTCTTCAGTGCCCGGGCGACGCGCACGGCCACGAGCCGGTCGGCGCCGATGGCGAGCAGGATCAGCGCGCCGACGATGGCCTGCTGCCAGAACTGGTTGATGTCGAGCACGGCCAGCGCGCTGCCGATGACGGTGAGCAGGAGCGCACCCAGCCCGGCGCCCCACACCGTGCCGCTGCCGCCGAACACCGCGACCCCGCCGACCACGGCGGCCGCCACCACGTTGAGCTCCATCCCGTTGCCCGCCGCGGCGTCGATCGTGCCGAACCGCGCCGCGAACAGCACCCCGGCGACCCCGGCCAGCGCCCCGCTGACGAGGAACGCGGCGATCGTGTTGCGCCCGACCTTGATGCCGGCCAGCTCCGCGGCCTGCGGGCTGGACCCCATCGCGTACAGCTCGCGCCCGGCGCGGTAGTTGCGCAGCACGATCCCGGCGACGACGAGCACGATCACCGCGATCAGCACCAGCCACGGGATGCCGAGGATCGAGTCGTGCCCGAAGGCCAGGAACGACGCGGGCAGCTTGTCGGCGTTGATCTGCTCGCCGCCGGCCCAGAAGTAGACGACGCCGCGGTAGGCGTAGAGCGTGCCGAGGGTGACCACGAGCGCGGGCACCTGGCCGAACCGCACGAGCACGCCGTTGAGCACCCCGCACACCGCGCCGATCGCGAGACCGGCGAGCAGCGCGACGATCGTCGGCAGGCCCTGGTTGTCGCGCAGCAGCGCGCCGACCGCGAACGCCGAGAGCCCCAGCACCGAGCCCACGGACAGGTCGATGTTCCGGGTGATCATCACGACCGCCTGCCCGACCGCGAGCACCGCGAGGATCGCCGTGCCGAGCAGGATGTCGCGGATGCTCTGCCCGGACAGGAACCGGGAGTTCTGCGTCGCGGTGAACGCGACCAGCACCACCAGCGCGAGCACGATGCCCGACTCGCGCGCCTTGAACACCGCCCCGAACACCGAACGCCCTCCCGGCGCGGTCACCTTGCGCGGCACGGGAGCCGCCACCTTCGTCGTCACGCTGCCGCTCCCTGTCCCATCGCCGCGAACATCACGGAGTCCTCGGTGGCCTCCGCCCGCGGGATCTCCGCCACCAGGTGGCCCTCACGCATCACCAGCACCCGGTCGGCCATGCCCAGCACCTCCGGCAGCTCGGACGACACCATCACCACCGCGACCCCTTCGGCCGCGAGCGACGACATGAGCCGGTGCACCTCGGCCTTCGTGCCGACGTCGATGCCGCGCGTGGGCTCGTCGACGATCAGCACCTTCGGCGCCATCGCCAGCCACTTCGCGAGCACGACCTTCTGCTGGTTGCCGCCCGAGAGCGTCCCGACCGGGTCGCCGAGGCGGCCGTACTTCGTCTGCAGCCGCTGCGTCCAGTTCAGCGCCTCGCGCCGTTCCCCGCCGCCGAACAGGAAACCCAGCTTCGACAGCGCCCGCGACCGCGGCAGCGTGACGTTGCGTTCGATCGACAGGTCCATCACCAGGCCCTGCTGGCGGCGGTCCTCGGGCACCAGCGCCATGCCCGCGGCCATCGCCGTGCGCGGCGAGTGCGGCCGCAGCGGCTTCCCGGCGAGCTTCACGGTGCCCGCGTCGCGCTCGTCGACGCCGAACACCGCCTGCACGACCTCCGAGCGACCCGAACCGACGAGCCCGGCGAACGCGACGATCTCGCCCGCCCGCACCGAAAACGACACGTCGCGGAACACCCCCTCGCGGGTCAGGCCCTCGACCTCCAGCACGACCTCACCCGGTTCGACGTCCTGCTTGGGGAACAGCGCGTCGAGCTCGCGCCCGACCATGCGCCGCACCATCTCGTCGACGGTGAGGCCGTCGATCGGGTCGGTGGAGACGTGCCTGCCGTCGCGCATGATCGTCACGCGCTGGCACAGCTGGGTGATCTCCTCGAACCGGTGGGAGATGAACATGATCGCGGCGCCCTCTTCGCGCAGGGCGCGCGCGACGGAGAACAACCGCTCGACCTCGACGAGGCTCAGCGCCGCCGTCGGCTCGTCCATGACCAGCACGCGGGCGTCGGCGGAAAGCGCTTTCGCGATCTCCACGATCTGCTGGTCGGCGATCGACAGCCCGCGCGCGGGCCGCGACGGGTCGATCCGCACGCCCAGCCGCTTGAACAGCGCCTCGGCCTCGGCGCGGATCGAGCCGCGGTCGATCATCCCGAGCCTGCCGCGGGGATGGCGGCCCATCACGATGTTCTCCGCGACCGTCAGGTCGGGAAACAGCGTGGGCTCCTGGTAGATCACCGCGATGCCCGCGGCCTTGGCGTCGGCGGGGGACGAGAACTCGACGGGCTCGCCGTCGACCAGCAGCGTGCCGCTGTCGGGACGGTGGACACCGGCGAGCATCTTCACGATGGTCGACTTGCCCGCACCGTTCTCCCCGACCAGCGCGTGCGCCTCGCCCGCGTACAGCGGGAACGAGACCCCGGCGACGGCCGCGACCGCCCCGAACGACTTCGTGACGCCGCGGACCTCCAGCAGGGGCACACGGCCCGGGTCTGGGCGCTCCATCGCGACCTCCGGAATGAAAGGTTTCACAAACCTGGCGCGGTGACGCTACTATGCACCAGATCACAAAGTCAATAAAATCCTCCCGCCGCAGATCAGAGAGGTTTTTCCGCACTCGGTCGCCCAGTGCGACTAGCATCCACCTCGCTGTTACGTTTCAACGGAGGCTCCCCCATGACGGTGCAGGGTTCAAACGGGACCGGACCGGCCGAGGTCCGCGCGGCGGGCATCAAGGACGTCGCCGCGCTCGCGGGCGTCTCGCTGGGCACGGTGTCGAACGTGCTGAACCGGCCCGACCGGGTCAGTCCCCGCACGCGCGCCAAGGTGGAGGCCGCGATGGCCGAGCTGCGGTTCGTGCGCAACGAGTCCGCCCGCCAGCTGCGCGCCGGACGCAGCCGCGTCATCGGCTACGTGATGCTCGACGGCAGCAACCCGTTCTTCACCGACGTCGCCGCCGGGGTGGAGGACGCCGCCGACGAGGGCGACCTGTCGCTGTTCCTGTGCAACAGCGACAACCGGGCCGAACGGGAGGCCGCCTACCTCAGCAGGCTGGAGCAGCAGCGGGTGCAGGGCATCCTGGTCACCCCGGTCGATCCCGACGCGGCGATCCTCGACGAGCTGCCCCTGCGCGGCACCCCGCTCGTGATCGTCGACCGCACGCGCGCCGCGGGCACGCACTGCTCGGTCGCGGTCGACGACGTGCACGGCGGCGAGATCGCGATCAAGCACCTCGTCGAGCTGGGCCACGAGCGGATCGCGTTCATCGGCAGCCCGGCGACGTTCGGCCAGGTGCGCGACCGCCGCGAGGGCGCGCTGCGGGCGCTGCTCGACGCCGGGCTGGGCCCGGACAACCTCGTCGACCTCACCACGACGAGCCTCACCGTGGCCGACGGCCGCAACGCGGGTGAGCGGCTGGCCGGGCTGCCGGCCTCGGCCCGGCCCACCGCGGCGTTCTGCGTCAACGACCTCGTCGCGCTCGGGCTGCTGCAGACCTGCGTGAGCCTGCACCTGGGCGTGCCGGACGACCTCGCGATCGTCGGCTACGACGACATCGACTTCGCCGCCGCGGCCGCGGTGCCGCTCACGTCGGTGCGCCAGCCCCGCCGCCGCCTCGGCCGCACCGCGGCGGAGCTGCTGCTGCAGGAGACGACCGACCCGGACCACGAGCACCAGCAGGTCGTCTTCACCCCGGAACTGGTGGTACGGGCCTCCACGCGCGGGACGAACTGACCGACCGAAACATTTCCGCCGAAAACCGGAAACGAGTGGTCCAGTCCTGTTTTTCCGGTTCAATCCGGCCCTTTTCCCAATCCCGTGAGCCATTCGGCCGACTCCCGGTCACGATTGGGCGTCGAAGCCGGGCGTGACCTGGTCCTGGCCGCCCCGGCGGGCAGACGCTGTCCGGGATTTCCGGACCATGATCGTGAAGTCGCGTGGCAGCACCGGGAAAGGGGTCGAAACGGATGGGCGCTCCGCTGGACGTCTCGTCCACCCAGGCGCAGCCGGAATCCGTCGTGGCCGGAATGGGCCGCGCGATTCAGGGACGTTCACTGGGGCAGATCGCGTGGCTCCGGCTGAAACGGGACCGATGGGCGATGGCCGGCGGAATCGTCGTGCTCCTGCTCGTGCTCGGCGCACTCGCGTCGCTGGTGCTCGACGCCACCGGGGTGCTGCAGCCGAACACCTACCACCCGGAGCTGATCGACGCGACCTACGGCCGCCCGGTGGGCGCGTTCGGCGGGGTCAGCTGGGCCCACCCGCTCGGCGTCGACCCGGGCAACGGCCGTGACCTGCTTTCCCGCGTGCTCGTGGGATCGCAGTTCTCGCTGCTCATCGCGGCAGGCTCGACGCTGTTGTCGGTGCTGATCGGCGTCACGATCGGGCTCGTCGCCGGGTTCGCGGGCGGCTGGGTGGACAGCGCGCTGAGCTGGCTGATGAACGTGTTCCTGGCGTTCCCGCTGCTGCTGTTCGCGATCGCGCTGTCGGGGGTGGTGCAGCAGTCGGCGTTCGGGCTCTCGGGCAACGCGCTGCACGTCGCCGTGCTGATCTTCGTGATCGGGTTCTTCAACTGGCCGTACGTGGGGCGCATCGTGCGCGGGCAGACGCTGTCGCTGCGCGAACGCGAGTTCGTCGACGCCGCCCGCGGCCTGGGCGCGCGCACCGGCTACATCCTGCGCCGCGAGCTGCTGCCGAACCTGCTCGCCCCGATCCTGGTCTACACCACGTTGCTGATCCCGACGAACATCCTGTTCGAGGCGGCGCTGTCGTTCCTCGGCGTCGGCCTGCACCCGCCGGCGCCCAGCTGGGGCGGGATGCTGTCGGACGCGGTGAGCAACGGCTCCTACTCGGCCGACCCGGAGTACGTGCTGGTGCCCGGCCTGGCCATCTTCGTCACGGTCATGGCGTTCAACCTGCTCGGCGACGGCCTGCGCGACGCGCTGGACCCGCGCGCCCGATAGCGCTTTCCTGCCCTGTTTTCCCATCGAGTGCGAGGAGCGTGGATGAAGCGGCGCAACGTGATCGGAATGGCACTGGCCATGACCGGGCTGGGGCTGCTCACGGCCTGCGGTGGTGGGGGCAGCGGCGGTGGTGGCGGGAGCGCCGCGTACAACGCGGCCAACACCTCGGTGGTGAACGCCTCGAACGCCACCGGCGGGACGCTGAGCTACGGGATGACCAACACCCCGGACTCGATCGACCCCGGCAACACCTACTACGCGTTCATGTGGAACTTCTCCCGCCTCTACGCCAGCCCGCTGCTGACCTACAACCCCGCGCCGGGGCCGGACGGGCTCAAGCTCGTGCCGGACCTGGCCACGGGACTGGGCCAGGTCAGCGACAACGGCCTGACGTGGACCTACCACATCCGGTCCGGGATGAAGCTGTCCGACGGCGAGCCGATCACCACCGCGCAGATCAAGTACGCCGTGGAGCGCGGCAACTTCGCCAAGGACATCCTGCCGAACGGGCCGAGCTACTTCGCCCAGTACCTGGCGGGCGGCTCGGCGTACCAGGGCCCGTACAAGGACAAGTCCCCCGGCGGGCTGGCGTCGATCGAGACCCCGGACGACACGACGATCGTGTTCCACCTGGCGCAGCCGTTCGCGGACTTCGACTACCTGGTGACGAGCCCGCAGACCGCGCCGGTGCCGCAGGCCAAGGACACCGGCGCGAACTACCAGACCGATCCGGTCGCGTCCGGGCCGTACATGATCCAGCCCGGCTCGTTCAAACCGGACACCGGGGTCACGCTGGTGAAGAACCCGAACTGGAAGCAGTCGGACAGCCCCACGGTCAAGCAGACCGTGGACCGGATCGACCTGACGTTCAACATCTCCGGGGACGACCTGGACAACCGGCTGCTCAACGGATCCCTCGACGTCGACGCCTACGGCACCGGCATGCAGACCGCGGGCCGCGCGAAGGTGCTCAACAACGCGACGCAGAAGAAGAACGCCGACGCCGCGCCGTCGGGTTTCGAGTGGTACTTCCCCATCAACACCCAGGTGATCCCGAACGTCGACTGCCGCAGGGCGATCGAGTACGCGGCGGACAAGACGTTGTTCCAGAACGCCTACGGCGGCCCGGAGGCCGGCGGGGACATCGCGAGCACGGTGCTGCCGCCGAGCGTCGTGGGGTACCAGAAGTTCGACCTGTACGAGGCGACGACCCAGCCGGGCGGGGACCTCGCGAAGGCCAAGGACGAGCTGGCCAAGTGCGGGCAGCCGAACGGGTTCTCGTTCAACGTCGCGGTGCGCGGCGACCGTCCCAAGGAGGTCGCGACCGCGCAGGCGCTGCAGCAGTCCCTGGCGAAGATCGGGGTCAAGACCGACATCCTGCAGTACCCGACCGGTGACTACGGCACCAGCTACGCGGGTTCGCCGCAGTTCATGAAGGACCACAACATCGGCATGGCGAGCTACGGCTGGGCCGCCGACTGGCCCGAGGGTTTCGGTTACCTCTCGCAGATCGCGGACGGGCGCGCCATCCGGTCCGCGGGCAACTCGAACATGGAGATGCTCAACGACCCGCAGGTCAACCAGCTGCTGGACCAGGCCGCGGCCGCCACGGACGCCGGCACGCGCAACGGGTTCTACGCGCAGATCGACCGGATCATGATGGACCAGGCGGTGATCCTGCCGGAGCTGTACGCGAGGTCGCTGCTCTACCGCGGCCCGAACCTGACGAACGTGTTCGTCACCGAGGCCTACGGCATGTACGACTACACCCAGCTCGGCAAAAAGTCCTCGTAGGCCCCGAAAGCAGGTGAAGGCACCGGTGGCCCGGCGGAGATCCCGCCGGGGCACCGCCGCCGCCGTTCGTGATCACGTTCATCCTCCGCAGGCTGGTCTCGGCCGTGGTCCTGCTGATCGTCGTCAGCGTCGTGACGTTCGGAATCTTCTTCGTCGTGCCGCGCCTGGCCGGGCAGACCACCGACCAGCTCGCGGCGAACTTCGTCGGCAAGAGCCCGAGCCCCGACGTGCTGCACCAGATCGAGGCGCGGCTCGGGCTCGACCAGCCGCTCTACGCCCAGTACTGGCACTTCCTCAAGGGCCTCGTCGCCGGCGAGGACTACGACACCGGCACCCAGATCGTGCACTGCCCCGCCCCGTGCTTCGGCTACTCGTTCAAGAACCAGCTGCCGGTGTGGCCGCAGATGCTCGACGCGCTGCCGGTGACCGTGTCGCTCGGGCTCGGGGCCGCCGTCATCTGGCTCGTGAGCGGCGTGGGCGTCGGGGTCCTCTCGGCGCTGCGGCGCGGCTCGTGGTTCGACCGCGCCGCGATGAGCACCGCGCTGGCCGGGGTGTCGTTGCCGGTGTTCTTCACGGCGCTGATCTGCCTGGCGCTCTTCCGCGACACGCTCCCGGTCTTCCCCGACGCGGGCACCTACATCCCGCTGGCGGAAAACCCGGCCCGCTGGTTCTGGGCACTGGTGCTGCCATGGGTCACCCTCGCGTTCCTCTACGCCGCGCTCTACGCCCGCCTCACCCGCGCCGGAATGCTGGAAACGCTCGGCGAGGACTTCATCCGTACCGCACGCGCCAAGGGGCTGCCCGAGCGCACGGTGGTGCTCCGGCACGGCCTGCGGGCCACGCTGACCCCGATCCTCACGATCTTCGGCCTGGACCTCGGCCTGCTGCTGGGGGGCGCGGTGCTCACGGAAACCGCTTTCTCCCTGCCGGGGTTGGGGCATTACGCGATCGTGGCCATCAACGGCAAGGACCTCCCGGCGATCATGGGCGTGACGCTGCTCGCCGGGTTCTTCATCGTCGTGGCCAACCTGGTCGTGGACATCGGTTACGCCGTCGTCGACCCGAGAGTGCGGTACTCATGAGCTTCCTGGAACTGCGGGACCTGCGGGTCCACTTCCCCACCGACGACGGGCTGGTGCGGTCCGTGGACGGGCTGTCGTTCTCGCTGGAGCGCGGGCGCACGCTGGGGATCGTGGGCGAGTCCGGCTCGGGCAAGAGCGTGACGAGCCTGGCGATCCTGGGGCTGCACCGGGGTGCGCGGGTGTCGGGCGAGATCTGGCTGGGCGGGCAGCAGCTCGTCGGCGCCCCGGCGGAGGAGGTGCGGCGGCTGCGGGGCAGGCGGATGGCGATGATCTTCCAGGACCCGTTGTCGTCGTTGCACCCGTACTACACCGTGGGCAGACAGATCATCGAGGCGTACCGGCTGCACAACAAGGTCACCAGGCAGGTGGCGCGCAAGCACGCGATCGACCTGCTGGCCCGGGTCGGGATCCCGCAACCGCAGTCGCGTGTGGACGATTACCCGCACCACTTCTCCGGCGGGATGCGGCAGCGGGTGATGATCGCGATGGCGCTGTCGTGCGACCCGGAGCTGCTCATCGCCGACGAACCCACCACCGCGCTGGACGTGACCGTGCAGGCGCAGATCCTGGAGCTCATCCGGGACCTGCAGGAGGAGTTCTCCTCGGCGGTCGTCGTCATCACGCACGACCTCGGTGTGGTGGCGGAGCTGGCCGACGACATCCTGGTGATGTACGCGGGGCGGGCGGTGGAGTACGGCCGCGCGGCTGAGGTGTTCGAGCAGCCGCAGCACCCGTACACGTGGGGGCTGCTGGGCTCGATGCCGCGGCTGGACCGGCGCCGCAGCGAGCGGCTGCGGCCCATCCCCGGCACGCCGCCGAGCCTGATCACGCTGCCGCCCGGCTGCCCGTTCCACCCGCGGTGCGCCTACGCCGGGCACAACGGCGGCGCGAGCGAGACCGTCGTGCCGGTGCTCACCGGCGACGGGCACCAGGCGGCGTGCCACCTCCCGCCGGAGGCGCGGCGGGAGATCTGGGAGCACGAGATCAGGCCGGCGCTGTGACCGAGGGGACGACGATGCTCGAAGTTTCCGGGCTGCGCAAGCACTTCCCGGTGCGGCGCGGGTTGCTGCAGCGTGCGGTGGGCGCGGTGAAGGCGGTCGACGGCCTCGACTTCACCGTCCACAAGGGAGAGACGCTGTCGCTGGTCGGCGAATCGGGGTGCGGAAAGACGACGACGGGCCGGCTGCTGACGCGGCTGCTGGAGCCCAGCGACGGGCGGATCGTGCTGGACGGCCACGACATCACGCACCTGTCGGCGAACCGGATGCGCCCGTTGCGGCGGGACGTGCAGATGGTGTTCCAGGACCCGTACTCGTCACTCAACCCGCGGCACACGGTCGGCACGATCGTCGGCGCGGCGTTCCGGTTGCAGAAGCTGCCGACGGAGCACGGGGTGAAGCGGGCGGTGCAGGAGCTGCTCGAACTCGTGGGCCTGAGCCCGGAGCACTACAACCGGTACCCGCACGAGTTCTCCGGCGGGCAGCGGCAGCGGATCGGCATCGCGCGGACGCTGGCGCTGCGCCCGAAACTGATCGTGGCGGACGAGCCGGTGTCCGCTTTGGACGTGTCCATCCAGGCGCAGGTGATCAACCTGCTGGAGGACCTGCAGAACGAGCTGGGGCTGACGTACGTGCTGATCGCGCACGACCTGTCGGTGGTGCGCCACGTGTCCGACCGCGTCGCGGTGATGTACCTGGGCAAGATCGTGGAACTCGCCGACGCGGACGCCCTGTACGACAAGCCGCACCACCCCTACACGGTGGCCCTGCTGTCGGCGGTGCCGGTCCCGGACCCGGGCGCCCGCACGAAACGCACGCGGATCCGCCTCGCCGGCGAACCCCCGAGCCCCCAGTCCCCACCCCCGGCGTGCCGGTTCAGCACCCGCTGCTGGAAGGCGCAGGACATCTGCCGGACGCAGGAACCACCCCTCGCGGAGCTCACCCCGGGGCGGCGGGTGGCGTGTCACTTTCCGGAGAACGTGGGGGAAGCGGCCGCCATTTCCCCGAAGCCGTACCCCGGCCGGGAGTCGAACCCGGGACCTCGCCATTCGTAGTGGCGCGCTCTGTCCGGCTGAGCTACTGGGGTGTGTTCCCCGGTGCCGGGCGAGGTCCTCACCTGCAGCCCGGCACCGGGCGGCCCGCGGTAGCGTACGGGCCTTTCGCGTGCCCGCCTCCCCTGGGCGAGCTGAGTCCATTGTGGTCAGTGGGTCCGTTCCCTGGGCACAATGATGACCCGCCACCACGAGGCGGTGCAACGGAATTTACAGTGCCTGGCCGAGCGCGATGCCGACGTAGGCCGCCCCGAGGCCTGCCACGAGGGAGATTCCCGCGTTCAGTCCCGCGAGCAGCCAGGCCCGCCTTTCCAGCAGCCGCAGGGTTTCGTAGCTGAACGTCGAGTACGTCGTGAGGGCACCGCAGAACCCCGTGCCCAGCAGGGCCGCCAGCGCCGACGGTACCGGCATCGCCGTGACCATCCCCAGCACGAAACAGCCCACGACGTTCACCGACAGCGTGCCCCACGGGAACACCGAATCGTGCCGGGTCTGGACCGCGCGGTCGAGCAGGTAACGCGACGGCGCACCCACCGCGGCGCCCAGCGCCACCAGCAGCACCGTCACGAGCGCCCCACCACGGCTGCCCCAACGGCCACCGCGACGAGTGCGCCCAGCGCCGTCACCGCCAGGTACAGCAGGGCGAGCACCGGGCGGTGGGCCTGCACCAGCTGCACCACCTCCAGCGTCGCCGTCGAGAACGTCGTGTAACCGCCCAGCACGCCGACTCCCGCGAACGGGCGCAGCAGCCGCTGCCGTGGCCAGAACCGTCCGATCAACGCCATCAGCACGCCGATCGCCAGGCACCCACTGACGTTGACCAGCAGCGTCGACCACGGCCAGCCGCCGCTGGCATGCGGCAGCAGCTCCCCCACGCCGTACCGGGCGAGCGCGCCGAGGGCGCCGCCGAGCGCGATCGCGCCCAGCACGGCGGCGGGATGGTCGCGCAGCTCGCGCCGCTGCTGCGGCACTGCCAGCGAAACGTCCGGATCGACCACGAAAATTCTGCCTCCCACCAGCGGAATGGACACACCTGGCAGGGACCGTTGGCGAGGGTCTCACGGTTCACCCCGCGACGGGGTCGGCGGGCCCCACCGCCACGCACACGATAGAACACGCACCCGCCGACGCGATCACGGGGTCGAGTCGAGCCACAACCGCAGCGCCGCCTCCGTCTCACGCAGCGTCCTGGCCGGTTCACCGAGCCCGGTGAGCTCCTGGCGGCGCCGTTCGAGGCGGGGCGAGCGGTACCGCGGGAACGCCAGCTTCAGGCTCAGGTCGAGCATCTCGGTGTGGTAGCTCAGCAGCTCGCCGATCCGCCGCGCCAGCGTGCCCGGCTCGTCGTCCTCGCACAGGTCCAGCACCCAGCCCTGCAACCGCGCGTACTCCGCCCCGACCTGGCGCCCACGGCGGGCCACCGACACCGGCGGCTCACCCGGCAACCCGCAGGCGGCGATCACCTCGTCGGCGTCGTCCTGCAGCTCGACCGCGCGCCGCACCAGCTCCAGGAGCGTGACCAGCCGCAGGCGGCGCGCGGCGGCGGTCTCCCGACCACCGCGGCGGAAGCCCATGCATCACCTTACCGCCGTCAGCCGGTTTCCGACTCCGTCCGCACGAGGACGGCGCCGCGCCGGGACTCGATCCGGAACGAGCCGTCGGGCAGCAGCCGCACCGTGACCGCCACCAGGTCCGGCTGCGCGTCACTGCGCGTGTGGTCCTTCGTCCGCAGGTAGAACGCGGCCAGGCCGAACGCCGCGAACGCCACCAGCCACAGCGGCCCCAGCAGCAGGCAGCCCGCGGACCCCGTGTCGGTGAACGTGGCCGCCACCGCGCTCTGCATCGGCCCGTAGGTGGGCAGGAACTGCAGCACCGTCTGGTTGCGGCCCGGGTTGATCACCGGGTTCTGCACCATCACGTCGATCAGGCTGACCATGATGATCACGAACATCCCGGCCAGCTCGGTGGACACCGCGACGCCGAGCGCGATCCCGAGCCCGCCGTACACCAGCCCGCCGGCCAGCAGGCTGAGGAACAGCATCCCGGGCTGGCGCACGTCGGTGAACATCGACAGCACGATCGTCGCGTAGCCGCCCACGATCAGCGCCACCAGCACGAGCGCGACGAGCTTCGCCAGCAGCAGCACCGGGCGCGGGTACCCGGCGAGCACGAGCCGCTGGTCGAACTCCCGCGCCCGCCGGATCGCCGCGAACAGCATGAACCCGATGATCAGCGTGGCCGCGTTGATCACCGCCGAGATGAGCGCCAGCCGGCTCGCGTCGACCGTCACCGGCGCGTCGGTGATCCGGGACTGGTAGGCGACCGGGCGCGACGGGATGATCGCCCGCACGACGGCCAGCCACACCGGGATGAAGAACACCACGAGCACCAGCGCGAGCTTGTTGCGGGCGTGCTGGGCGGCCTCGAACCCGACGGCCTTGACCAGCGCCGCCTGCCACGTCGTGCCGTCGAGCACGTCCGTGCGCCACCGGCGGGCGCCGGTGACCAGTGACTGCACCGTGGTCACGACGCCACCACCTCGAGCTCGGACCGTACCGCGGTCACCTTGCCCGCTTCGAGCCGGTACAGCCGGTCGAAACGCTCGGTGTCGTGGGCGATGTGCGAGATGACCAGCACCGAGCGGCCCTCGTCGCGCAGCTGCCCGGCCAGCTGCCAGAACGCCAGGTAGTTCTCCCAGTCGAACCCCTGGTAGGGCTCGTCCATGAGCACCACGTCCGGGTCGTGCATGAGCGCGAGCACCAGGTTGAGCTTCTGCCGGGTGCCGCCGCTCAACGCCCCGGCCCGGATCGTGCGGTACGGGGTGAGCGCCAGCCGGTCGAGCAGCTGCCACGCCCGGGTGAGGTCGGGCATGCGGTACGCGCTCTGGAAGTACCGCAGGTGCTGCCCGACCGTCAGGTCGTCGTTGACGACGATGCGCTGCGGGCAGTACCCGAGGCTGCCGCGGTGCACGACCTCGCCGCGGTCCGCGCGCAGCACCCCGGCCAGGATCTGCAGCAGCGTGGACTTCCCGGCGCCGTTCTCACCGATGATGCCCAGCAGCTCACCGGGGCGCAGCTCGAACTCGACGCCCGAGAGCACGCTGCGGTGCCCGTAGGACTTGTGCAGGTCGATGGCTTGCAGGACGGGGTCCGTGGTGGGCAAGTCCGGCTCCTTCTCAGCGGGTGCGGCGGGTGGCGGCGCGGGCGAGGTCCGCGCAGGCGGTGCGGGCGGGCGCGGGAACGGTGACGTCGTCGAGGGCGGCCAGCGCCTGCCCGGCCTTCAGTTCGATCAGCTCGGCGACCGCGGTGTCGGCCCCGGTCCGGCGGATCACGTCGCGCAGCCGCTCGGCGCCCGCCTCGTCGAGCGCGGGGTCGCCGTGCAGCTCCCGGATGAGCGCGCGCTGGCGCGAGCCCGCGCGCCGCCACGCCAGGTTCATCAGGACGGTCGGCTTGCCCTCGCGCAGGTCGTCGAGCGCGGGCTTGCCGGTGACCTCCGGGCTCCCGAACACGCCGAGCAGGTCGTCGCGCAGCTGGAACGCCTCACCGAGCGGACGACCGTAGGCGGTGCACAGCCGCAGCACCTCCGGCCCGGCGTCGGCGAGCATCGCACCGACCTGCAACGGCCGCTCCACCGTGTAGCCGGCGGTCTTGTGCCGCAGCGCGCGCCAGCTGCGGTCCAGCGCGTCCTCGGTCCACTCCCCCGCCAGGTCCAGGTACTGCCCGACCATCACCTGTGTGCGCATGGCGTGCAGCACCGGCTCGGCCCGGCGGCGCCAGCGCTCGCCCGCCGCGCACAGCAACTCGTCCGACCACGCCTGGCACAGGTCACCCAGCAGGATCGCCGCGTTGACCCCGAACCGCGCCGCCGCCTCGCGATCCTTGCCGTGGTACCGGTCCGCGAGCACGCGGTGCACCGTGGGACGGCCGCGGCGCGTCGCCGAACGGTCCATCACGTCGTCGTGGATGAGGGCGAACGTGTGGAACAGCTCCAGCGCCGCCCCCACCTTCGCGACCGGGCCACCGCCGGGTTCGCCGCCGCCGGCGAGCCACCCGCAGTAGCAGAACAACGGCCGCAGCCGTTTCCCGCCTTCGACGAACTCCCGCACGACGTCGACCAGCGGCGGCAGGCACGCGTCCACCGGATGCCGCGCCTGCGCCTCCAGGAACTCCTCCAGCGCGGCGTCCACTCTGCGCCGCAACGACGTGAAGTCCACTTCGGCCGGGGCACGGGGCGACGGAGCGGGTGACACGTGGGCGAGCCGGGCTGGCATGAATCCTCCTCGCGGGACGGAACGGCGGATCACGGCGCACTCGCGCCCGTTCCCGGAAGTAACACCACCGGACACGGCAAAACCAGGGGGCATCTCGCACCACCCGTCCGAGGTGGACTCCCCGACCATGTGGGCGAAGCAGTGTCCACTGCGTAATCCCTTGCCACGCAAGGACAATCCGCTACTCGTTCGCGTGATGCGGGTTGCCCGCGCGGCCCGGCGACGGCCATAGTGAATTCCACCGGCACTCGCCGGATATCCGAAATCGCTTACGTTTTCCGCTGTTTCCCGCCGCGTCGCGGGAAATCGTCAGGAGCCATCGCATGACCACGCTGGAACTGCGCCCTTTCTACTGCCCGATCGAACCCGCGATCCACCCGGAGGTCGACGAGGTCGAACGGCGCGCGATCGAGTGGATCGACCGGTTCCGCTTCTACTCCGGCGAAACCGGGCGCGCCCGGGTGCTCGGCACCAACAGCGCCGAGTTCTACGCCCGCTTCGCCCCCGCCGCCTGCCGCGAAGGACTGCAGGCGGCCGTGCACTGGGTCTACTGGGGCTTCGCCTTCGACGACACCCGCTGCGACAGCGGCGAGTTCAGCGCCGACCCGGTGAAGTTCCTGGCCATGGCAGGCCCCCTGCAACAGGCACTGGAAAACCCGTGGCACGCCCCGCCGGGTGACGACCCCTATGTCGCGGCGCTGCAGGACATCGGGCGCGCGTTCGCCGCCTGCGCCACCCCCGTACAGGTGCGCCGCTTCACCGACGCCCACCGCGCCTGGCTGTTCGGCGTCGCCTGGCAGATCGCCAACTGCGCCGCCGGGCGCATGCCCACCCTCGCCGACTACACCGCCATGCGCCCCAACGCGGCGGGCGGCCCGCCGACGCTCGCCATGCTCGAAATAGCGCTGGGCCAGGAGGTCCCCGCCGCCGAAATGGACTCACCCGCCGTCCGCGCCCTCACCGAGATGGCCATGCTCGTCGCGGCGTGGGACAACGACCTGCACTCCCACCGGAAGGAGACCACCGAGGACCACACCGACCAGAACCTCATCAACGTCCTGCGCGTCCACGAGGGCCTGCCACCCGCCGACGCCCTCGCCGAGGCGTACCGCCTCCGAGACCGGGTGATGACCCGTTTCCTCGAACTCCGCGACCAGGTCGCGGCGGACCCGCGCACCAGCAGCGCGCTGCGGGCGTACCTGCGATGCCTCGGGCACGCGATCCGCGGCAACACCGACTGGGCACTGCGAGTGCCCCGCTACAGCGGCTACGGCGAGAGCCCCCGGCCGGGCGGCGCCGCGTGGGCCGACGGCCCGTCCGACCCCCGGCCCGGACCGTTGCCCATCCCCGCCATCGCCTGGTGGTGGGACAGCTTGTGACCCGACACGTGGAGGAGACATGAACCGCACGACCACCCACGCCCTGCTGACCGCGGCCGCGATGGGCACCGCCCTCGCACTCACGCAGGCACCGGCCTCGGCCGCGCCACGCGACGAAAGCGGCTGGATCAGGGCACAGGACTTCGGCAGCAGCTACTTCTGCCAGGCCGCCGGCATGGCCGGGCAGTTCGCCGGACGCTGGCTCCCCGGCCAGTGGCAGTGCGTCGGACCCGTGCTGTACCTGCGCAACGACCCGCTCGTGGTGTTCAACTGACCACGAGTTGCCGGCCCGCCCGGCTGTTCTCCCAGGGACCGGAACAGCCGGGCGGGGTCCACTCGCGATCCACAGTGGACGGTTGCCGGACCGTCGCGGTCCTGGTTGGCTGGGCCGATGAGCGCAGACGAGGTACGCGACGGCGTTCCACTGACCCACCTGGACCAGGCGCTGTTCGACGGCGCGGACGCCGTCAAGCGCGACCTCGTCGACTACCTCGACGCCGTCGCCGGCCGGATGCTGCCCGCGCTGCGCACGCGGCCGCTGTCGGTCGTGCGGGTCCTGCGCGGCCAGGACGCGTTCATGCAGAAAAACCTGCCGAAGTACACGCCCGAATGGGTGCCGCGGGCCACGCTGTGGGCCGAAAGCTCCCACCGGAAGATCTCCTACGCGCTGTGCGACGACCGCCGTACCCTGCTGTGGTTCGCCAACCAGCGCGCGATCGAGTACCACCCCGCGCTCGCCCCCGCAGGCGAACCGCACCACCCGACCCACCTGGTGATGGACCTCGACCCGCCGGAGCAGGACGACTCGTTCGCCCTCGCCGTCCGCGCCGCGCACCTCGTCCGCCAGGCGCTGGCCGACGCCGGGCTCGCGGGCGCGGTGAAGACCAGCGGCGCCAAGGGCGTGCACGTCTTCGTGCCACTGGCTCCCGGGACCACGGCCGACGTGGCCGCGGCCGCGGGCCGGGCACTGGGCGCGCGGGCCGAGCGCCTGGATCCGGCGCTGGCGACCACCGCGTTCATCCGCGAGGACCGCGGCGGCAAGGTGTTCCTCGACTCGACCCGCGCCGGGGGCGCCACCGTCGTCTCGGTCTACAGCCCACGCGTGCGCCCGGGCCTGCCGGTGTCGTTCCCCGTCGCCTGGGCCGACCTGGACGCGGTTTCGCCGCACGACTTCACGGTCCGCACGGCGCCCGGCGTCCTCGGCGACCGCGACCCGTGGGCCGAGCTGATGCCGCAGCCGCAGCGGCTGCCGGACGACCTCGTCGAGGAGGGCCACACCATCCCGGTGGCGCGGGTGCAGGCGATGCACGAGGGCAAGCGCCGCGCCAAGGCGCGCCGGGAGGCGGGCCAGGAGTGAGTCTCTGAGCCTGGGCAGGAGTGAGTCTCTGAGCCTGGGGTGGTCCGGTGCCCGCCCCGCCGCGGGAGACGAGGAGCGGGCACCGGACCTGGGGACGGGCTACCTGCGGGTGGTGAGCCCGTAGCCGTAGGGGAACAGCGGGTCGTAGTCGCGGTCGCCGACGTTGATCGGCTCCTGGGCCTCGCTGCGCGGCCACGTCACCGGCAGCTTGCCGGTGAACGCCTTCTTGCCGAACAGCACGTCCGCCACGCCCGCGCCCTCGCTGCCGGGCAGCCAGGACATCACGAAGGCGTCCATCTTGCCCAGCTCGTCGGTGACGATCTGCGGGCGCCCGGCCACGTCGAGCACGACGCAGGTCTTGATCGCGCCGCACACCTTGTCGATGTTCGCCCGGTCGGCGTCGGAGATGTTCAGCGTGTGGCCGTTGCCCACGTCGCCGACGCCCTCCGCGTACGGGGTCTCACCGATCACGACGACACCCACGTCCGCGCCGGCGGTCGGGGCCGACGCGTCCGCGCTGTAGGTCACGTTCTTCGCGACCTGCTGGATGCCCTGCAGGATGGTGGTACCGGGGAAGCTCGTGTTGCCCGACTGCCCCTGCCACGTGACCGTCCAGCCGCCGGCCTGGTTGCCGAGGTCGTTGGCGTTCACGCCCGCCACGTAGATCTTCTGCGACGCCTTGAGCGGCAACGCGTTGTTCGAGTTCTTCAGCAGCACCTGCGACTCCGACACCGCCTGGCGCGCCACCGCGCGGTGCTGCGCCGAGCCGATCGTGCCCATGTTCGAGCGGTCGGTGTAGGGGTGCTCGAACAGGCCCAGCTCGAACTTCGCCTTGAGGATCCGGCTCACCGCGTCGTTGATCCGGGCCATCGACACGCGCCCGGCCTGCACCTCCGCGGTCAGCGCCTGCTCGAACTGCGGCGCGCTGTTGGGCTCCATGAACATGTCCATGCCCGCGTTGACCGCGGTGCGGACCTGTGTGGCGTAGTCGCCGGGCAGCTGGTGGATCGCTTCCCAGTCGCTGATCAGGAACCCGTCGAAGCCGATCTTCTGCTTCAGGACGTCGGTCAGCAGCTCCTTGTTGGCGCTCATCTTCACCGGGGTGCTGCCGGGCCGGTCGGTCCACTGCACGCTGGAGAACGACGGCATGATGCTGCCGACGTCGTGCTGCCGCACCGCCGTGACGTAGGGCGCGAGATCGGTCTGGGCGAAGTGCTGCCAGTCGGTGATCGTCACGCCTTGGTCGATGGTGTACGTGCCGCTGGTCGAGGTACCGAAGGTGGTGTCGCCGTCCCCGGCGTAGTGCTTCGCGGTGGCGAGCACGTGGTCGGGGTCGTCGAGGTCCTTCGTGCTGGTGCCCTGGAACCCGTCGATCGCGGTTTCCATCTGCTGCACCAGCTTCGGGTCCTCACCGAAGGACTCGTACGTGCGGCCCCAGCGCTCGTCCCGCGTGACGCACACGCAGGGCGCGAAGACCCACTGCGGGCCGGTCGCCCTGGTCTCGGTGGCGGTGATGTGCTCGACCTGGCCCACCAGCTGCGGGTCACGCGTGGCGCCGAGGCCGACGTTGTGCGGGAAGATCGTGGCGCCGACGAGGTTGTTGTCGCCGTGCACCGAGTCGATCCCGTACAGCAGCGGGATGTGCAGCCGCGTGGCCAGCGCCCGCGACTGGTAGCCGTCGATCATGTCGGCCCACGCCTCGGGCGTGTTGGACGCGGGCGTCGAGCCGCCGCCGGAGAGCACGGAACCGAGGGCGAGGTTCGTGATCTGGGCCTGGTCGGCGTCGATGGCACCGCGTTCGGCCTGGGTCATCTGGCCGACCTTCTCGGCCAGCGTCATGCGGCCGAGCAGGTCCGCGACCCGCTTCTCGACGGGAAGCCGGGCGTTGAGGTAGGCCGGCGTGCGGTCCGCGGAGTCCGGCGCCGCCACGGCGGCCGGTACCGCGGTCGCCGTCAGCGCGGCGGCCGCGAGCACGGCACCCGCCAGGCGGGTGCCGCGTCCTGGGGAAAGCGTTCTCACACGATCCTCCTTCGTTGCAGGTGTGCGCAGGACGAGATCGGGTCACGCGAACGCGTCGTGACCCGGTGGGGTAACAGCGGAGAGCAATGTTGCGGGTCACAACATATTTCACGGACGCGCGGGAGGGAAGGGGTCGGAAGTCGGTTTCGGGGAACTGGTCTGATCCAGTGGATCAAGCCGCCGCGCTTCTCCGCGCGGCTCACCAGCCCGGTCATCGACGACTTGTCCAGCCCCAGGTGCGCGCCGAGCTCCAGCATCCCCGGCCGCCGGTCGCGCAGCACCCCGAGCAACCGCAGCTGCACGACCGACAGCTCGTGCTCGGCGGCGACCACCATGCACGCCGCCGTCGTCCACTCGTTCGGCCCCCCGCCCCGCTACGAGGAGTTCCCCGCGCCCGTCCCGTCCGGAGAGCACCAGGTCCTGGTCGACGTCCTCGCCGCCGGTCTCCACCCGCGCGTGCGCTCGTCCGCCGACGGCAGCCACTACACCTCCGACGGCGCACTGCCCCTGGTGCCCGGCGTCGACGCCGTCGGTCGCACCGCCGAGGGCGAGCTGCTGTACTTCGTCGCCTACGACGACGCGCCGGGCACGTTCGCCGAGCAGACCGTCGTCGACCGCCGCCGCGCGATCCCGCTGCCCGCGGACACCGACCCGCTCGCCGTGGCCGTCGGCATGAACCCCGGCATGTCCTCGTGGATCGCGCTGCGCCGCCGGATCTCGTTCCCCGCGGGCGGTTCCGTCCTCGTCCTCGGCGCCACCGGCAACGCCGGGCAGCTCGCCGTCCGGATCGCGCGGCGCCTCGGCGCGGCACGCGTCGTCGGAGCCGGACGCGACCCGCACCGCCTCGACCTGCTCAAACCCCTTGGCGCCGACGAGGTGGTGACCCTGGACGACGTGGCACAGGCCGCCGTGCTGACCGCCCGCCCACCGCGCCCGGCCGCTCAGCTGGATCCAGCTCGGTTCCGTCGCGGGCCGCGAGCTCACCCTCCCGTCGTTCCTGCTGCGCGCGGCCAACCTCACGATCCTCGGCAGCGGACAGGGTTCGGTGACCACCGCGGGCATCGTGGCCGAACTGCCGTCCCTCGCCGAGGAGATCACCGCCCGCAGGGTGACGGTGGACCCGCTGCCGATACCCCTCGCACAGGTCGAGCAGGCGTGGCACGCGCCCACCGCGCCCGGGCAGCGCATCGTGCTCACCCCCGCGGAGTAAAACCACCCGCCCGCCGGTTGGAGACGGTGACACGTCAACCAAAGGCAGGCGGAACCATGGAACTGGGCATCTACAGCTTCGGCGACCGGAGCCCCGACCCGATCACCGGACAGCAGGACACGGTCGCGGACAAGCTCGCGCAGACGCTGGAGCGGATCAAGCTCGCCGACGAGCTCGGCCTGTCCTTCTACGGGCTCGGCGAGCACCACCTGGAGAACTTCGCGATCTCCAGCCCCGGTACCGTGCTCGCCGCCGCCGCGAGCGTCACCGAGCAGATCACCTTGAGCAGCGCGGTCACCGTACTGTCCACAGAGGATCCGGTGCGGCTGTACCAGCAGTTCACCACCCTCGACCAGCTCAGCCGCGGCCGCGCCGAACTGCTCGCCGGGCGCGGCTCGTTCACCGAGTCGTTCCCGCTGTTCGGCGCCGACCTGGCCGAGTACGACGAGCTGTTCGAGGAAAAGCTCGCCCTGCTGCTGCACCTCGACCGCGAGCACCCGATCACGTGGTCGGGCCGCTATCGCCCGCCACTGGAGAACGCGCACGTCTATCCGAGGCCGTACCGCGACCACCTGCGCATCTCCATCGGCACCGGCGGCAACCCCGAATCGTCGGCGCGAGCTGGGCTGCTCGGGCTGCCCGTCGTGTACGCCGTGATCGGCGGCAGGCCCGAGCGGTTCGCGCCGCTGGTCGACCTCTACCGCCGCGCCGGGGCGTCGGTCGGGCACACCCCGGAGGAACTGCACGTCACGATGAGCGCCATCGGGTTCATCGCGCGCGACTCGCAGGAGGCCAAGGACATCTTCTACCCGTACTGGCTGGAGACCATGAAGTACGGCGCCCGCGCCCGCGGCTGGGCCATCCCGACGCGCGCGGAGTACGACCGCTACACGGACAACGCGCAGGCGCTGTTCGTCGGCACGCCGGACGAGGTCGCCGACCGTCTCGTCGCCGTCGGGAAGCTCACCAGCGCGGACCGGTACGCGCTGCAGATGGACTGGTCCGGCGTGCCACACGAGCAGGTCATGACGGCGATCGAGCTGCTCGGCACCGAGGTGCTGCCGCGGGTGCGCAAGGAACTGGGCGACTGATCGCGTCCTTGCCGTTTTTGAGGTGACGTGAGGATACGCAGGCGGACGGCTGGTTTAGGTCGTAAAAACCCGTACCGTATATGCCGTTATACACTTTGCAACGCTTTCGCGACCGCGCCGAGGATTTCGTCACGCAGGCCGCCGCAGACGGCGATCGTCGCCGCGGAAGCCGTGGTGTGCTCGGTGCCGTCACCGTCCAGGACGAAGCCGCCCGCCTCGCGTACGAGGAGCACGCCGGCCATCGTGTCCCACGGCAGGTTCGCCAGGATCACCGCCGCCTCCAGCTTCCCGTGCGCGACCCACGCCAGGTCGGTCGCCGCCGTGCCGAGCATCCGGATCCGCTGCGCGCGGGCGCCGAGGTGCTCCAGCAGCACCAGCCTCGCCCGGTTCTTCGGCCACGCGTCCTCCCCCACCGCGAAGTCCCCGATCGCGACCACCGCGTCCGGCAGCGCGGTGGCCGCCGAGACGTGGATCCGCTCCTGCCCGGCGTACGCGCCGAACCCCTCCACGGCCGCGTAGTCCGCGCCCAGGAACGGCAGGTCGATCACCGCGAGCACGCTGCGCCGCCCGTCGACGAGGCCGAGCGAAATCCCGCACAACGGGAGGCCGCGCGCGAAGTTCGCCGTGCCGTCGACGGGATCGAGCGCCCACCACAGCCCGTTTTCGGCGCCGGACCGTCCGTGTTCCTCCCCGAGCACACCGATTTCGGGGGTCTCGCGGGTCAGAAAATCTCGCACCGCCTCCTCGACGGCGACGTCCACATCGGTGACCAGGTCGCGATCACCCTTCGCCCGCACCGAAACCGGCGCCCGCGCCCGTACGATCCGGTGCGCGATCGCGACCGCCTCCCGCGCCACCGGCAGCAGCGCGCGGTGGTCAGCCATGCCGCTCCCCCACCGCGAACCGGTCCAGCTGCGGCAGGTCGTGCCCCAGCCGGTCGCGTTTCGCGCGCAGGTACGCGATGTTGTCCGGGCTGGCGGGCATCAGCAGCGGAACCCGGGAGCTCACGCGGATCCCGTGCTCCTCCAGCGAGCTGATCTTGTCCGGATTGTTCGACATCAGCCGCACCGACCGCACGCCCAGGTGCGCCAGCACGAGCGCCGCCGGCGTGTAGTCGCGCACGTCCACCGGCAGTCCGAGGCTCGTCGCGGAGTCCACGGTGTCCATGCCCTGCTCGTCCTGCAGCACGTGCGTGCGCACCTTTGCCACGAGCCCGATCCCGCGTCCCTCCTGGCCGCGCAGGTAGACCAGGACGCCGCTGCCCTCGCGCACGATCGCGTCCAGCGCCGCGCCCAGCTGCTCACCGCACTCGCACCGCACCGCGCCGAAGATGTCGCCGGTCAGGCATTCCGAGTGCACGCGCACGAGCACGTCCTCGCCCAACGGCTCGCGGCCGAACACCAGTGCCAGGTGCTCGCTCCCGCCGTGGGCGAAGGCGACGGCGCGGAACCGGCCGCGCCGGGTGACCAGTTCGGACTCCGCGACGTCCTCGCGGGCGAAGATCGGGTCGGGCATTCGCTCCCCCTCTTTCGGGATGTTCGGACCGCGTTTTCCCGGTATACACGAGTGATGGACCTGCTGCCGTTCACCACGACGACTTCGTTCTCGGAACTGGCGGCTCCGGTCGCGGTGCTGCCGGTGGGAAGTTTCGAACAGCACGGCGCTTTCCTGCCACTGTCCACCGACACCGTCATCGCCTGCACCCTCGCGCGCGAGCTCGCGGCCGCGCACCCGGTGCACCTGCTGCCACCTGTGACGATCTCGTGCTCCCACGAGCACGCGGCCTGGCCGGGAACCGTCAGCATCTCGGCGAAAACATTGCACGCGGTGATCACCGACATCGCCGGTTCCCTGCGGGAAAGCGGAATTCCGTACCTGGTGCTGGTCAACGGGCACGGCGGGAACTACGTGCTGGCGAACGTGGTGCAGGAAAGCCGCGGCCGGATGGCGTTGTTCCCCGGTCTCGCGGAATGGGAATCGGCGCGGGCCGCGGCCGGGCTCACCACGACCGCCGACGACGACATGCACGCGGGCGAGCTGGAGACGTCGATCCTGCTGCACGCGCACCCCGGGCTCGTGCGTCCCGGGTTCGAAAGCGCCGACTCAGTCGCCCACGACCGTCGGCACCTGCTGACGGTGGGCCTGGAGGGCTACACGAAGTCCGGTGTGCTCGGACGCCCGTCGCTCGCGACCGCGGAGAAGGGCCGCGACGTGCTCGCGGCGCTCGTCGAGTCGTTCGGCGAGTACCTGGCGCTGCTGTCCTGATCCGCGCCGGAACAGCACCACGGCCCCGGGCAGCGCGGCGACCAGCGTGAGCACCCCGTAGACCACGGCGGTGGTGACCCCGGCGGCCGCCCCGAGGCCCGCGGCGCCGAACGCGACCGCGGAAAACGCCTCCCGCGGCCCGTAGCCACCGATGTTGACCGGCACCGCCATCACCAGCAGGGCCAGCACGATCAGCGGCACGAGCTGCGCAACGGGGGCGGTGACCCCGGCGGCCCGGGCGGCCACCAGGTACAGCCCGACGTGCCCGGCCAGCGTGACCGCCGACAGCAGCGCGACTCCCGGTTCGAGCACGGCGGCTCCCGCCGCGCGCACGCCCGGCATCCGGCCGCGCCAGTGCGCCCAGGCCAGGAACCCGGCCACTCCCAGCGCCACCACTCCGCCGCCGAGCAGCAGCATCCGGCCGGACACGAGCGTGGTCGCGGGCCCGGGGTCGAACAGCAGCACCCCGGCCGCGGCCGCGAGCAGCACCACCTGCCCCGCCAGCCGCTCCAGGAACACCGCGCGCATCCCGCGCCCGACGTGGCCGCTCTGGTGCCCGTGGCGTACCGCGCGGTGCACGTCGCCGAGCACCCCGGCGGGCAGCACGGCGTTGAGCAGCAGCGCGCGGTAGTAGTCCGGCACGGCGGTGTTCAGGCGCAGCGGCAGGCCGAGCCGGCGGGCGACCAGGCACCACCGCCAGGCGCTGCAGACGGTGGTGAACAGGCCGATCCCCAGTGCGACCAGGACGGCCGGAACTCCGACGGCGCGGAGCCCGGCGAGGAACGCGCCGGTGCCCAGCCGCCAGACCAGGACTCCGAGCAGGGCGGCGGCGAGCGTCAGCCGGAGCCAGGGCCAGAGTTTTCCGAACACGGAGCACCACCGATCGCGAGCAGGTCGACGTGGCCGACCACGGCCTCGCTCCCGTGCCGGCGACTCAGATAGCCGGCGGCGTGCTCGCGCAGTCCGGGCTGCTGTTCGCACGCCGCCTGCACCCAACCACGAAGCCACTGCCCGAAAAGTTCACCCGGACCGAGCCGCCACGGGCTGCGGCGGCTGTGCACGACCGCGCCCCGGCGCACGAACGCCTCGGT
This sequence comes from Amycolatopsis bartoniae, assembly GCF_014191255.1. Taxonomy (GTDB): domain Bacteria; phylum Actinomycetota; class Actinomycetes; order Mycobacteriales; family Pseudonocardiaceae; genus Amycolatopsis_E; species Amycolatopsis_E bartoniae. The sequence continues at coordinate 131,832 of NZ_JACHWH010000006.1, read as the reverse complement.
GGCGGCGGCGACCGCGTCCGGGCCGAGCAGGGTGCGGCCGCCGGTGGTGCGCCGCTGGTGGTCGTCGAACGCGGCGGCGAACCGCAGGTCCAGCGGCTCGGGCGGGGTCAGCTCCACCTCCCCGGCCACCGACAGGGTGAACAACGCCGGGCAGCCCGCCTCGACGCAGACCTCCGCCAGCGCGTCGACCTCCTCCAAGGTGAGCAGGTCCAGCAACGCCGAGGCCGTCACCAGCGACGCCCCGGCGAGGTCCTCGGCACGCAGGTCCGTCAGATCGCCCAGCCGGGTCTCGGCGGACACGGGCACGGTCGCCTCGGCGTGCGCCAGCAGCGCGGGGTCACGGTCGTGCAGAACCCAGTGCTGGGGCTGCGGCAGCAGCGGCGCGAGCCAGCGCGCCATCGAGCCGGTGCCACAGCCGAGGTCGTGGACCACCAGCGGCGGGGGCGGCAGCACCGCGCGCAACGGCTCGACGAGCTCCACGGCCCGCGCGGCCGCGTCGGCCTTTTCCCGCAGTGTCAGCCAGTCCGCGCTGAACTCCGGCGTCAGAGCCGGGCCAGCACCGCCGCCATGCGGCGCGAGGTCTCCGTCCACGGCGCCAGCATGCCACGGCGGACGCGGGCGGCGGCGCGCAGCGAACGGCGGCGCCCCGCGTCCGCGAACCACGACCGCAGTCCTTCCGCGAGCGCGCCGGCGTTCCCCGGCGGCACCACGATTCCCGCTCCGGCCACGGTTTTCGCGAGGTCCGCGACGTCGGTGACCAGCACGGGAAGCCCGCGCGCCAGCGCCTCGGTGACGACCATTCCGTAGGTTTCCGCGCGGGACGGCAGCACCACCAGATCCGCGGAGTCGTACGCGTCGTCGAGCGCCTTTCCCGTCAACGGCCCCGCCAGCTCGCACCGGTCTTCCCATCCGTGGTCCCGGATCGACTGACGCAGCCGGGCCACGTACTCCGCGTGCTTCGGCGGCCCGGCGAACGTGCACCGCCACGGATCCTCGACCGTCGCGAGTGCTTCCACCAGCAGGTCCTGCCCCTTGCGGGGGGTGAGGGACGCGACGCAGAGCAGCTGCGAAACCCCGTCGGTGCCCCGGGCGAGCGGGGCCGGATCGACGCCGGGCTCGACGACGTGCACCTTTTCGGACGGGAGCCCGTGATGGGTCACGAGGTGACGCGCGGCCTCGGCGCCGGTCGCCACGACGGCGTGCGCGGCATGCAGCGTCTCGCGCTCCCGCGCGTCCAGCTCCGCCGCGACGTCCGGGGCGAGCCCGGTCTCCTCGGCGAGCGGCAGGTGCACCAGCACCGCGAGCCGGAGCCGGGATGCCTGCGGCACCACGACTTCCGGCACTCCACACGCGACCAGCCCGTCCAGCAGCACCACGTCGCCGTCGGGCACCGCCGCGAGCGCGGCCGCGAGCCCGGCGGTGGACCCGGGCCGCGGCCACATTTCGGAAAGCGCTGTCTCGTGCACGCCGGGCAGCCCCGCGCAGAGCCGCTGGTCGTACCGGTTGCCGCCACTGGGCACCGTTTCGTCGCCGACGTCGCCGGGGAGCACGACGTGCACGGATCTCACAGCGTGCGCTCGTAACTCGCCCACGCGACGTGGGACTCGTGCAGGGTCACCGCGATCCCCGACAGTCCACGCGCGCCTTCGCCCAGTGCCCCCGCGTGCACGCGCCCGGCCAGCCGGTCCGCGATCACCTTGGCGAGGAACTCGGTGGAGGTGTTGACGCCGGCGAACTCCGGCACGTCGTCCAGGTTGCGGTAGTTCAGGTCGGCGAGCACCGCCTTGAGCTCGGTGGTGGCCAGTCCGATGTCGACGACGATGTTGTCGGCGTCGAGCTCCTCGCGGCGGAACGTCGCGTCCACCACGAAGGTGGCGCCGTGCAGTTGCTGCGCCGGGCCGAAGACCTCGCCGCGGAAGCTGTGGGCGACCATCACGTGGTCGCGGACGGTGATAGCGAACATTTCACGAACCGTAGCGAATCCGGTGGCACAGCGCGGGAATCTCGCCCCTGGCCAGGCGCGGCAGGACCTCCGGAAGTTCGTCGAAAGGGCTTTCCCCGGTGATCAGCACGTCGAACGCCGGTGCCGCGAGCAGGTCGAGCGCGAGCGCGAGGCGGTCGCCGTAGGTCCGCCGGGAGCGCCGCGCCGGGGAGACCATTCCGACCTGGCTGCTGCGCACCGCCAGCCGCCGCGAGTGGAAGTTCTCCCCCAGCGCCACGCTCACCCGCCGGTCGCCGTACCAGCTCAGCTCGATCACCTCGCCCTCGGGCGCGAGCAGTTCGAGCGAGCGCGCGAGCCCGGCCTCGGTGGCGCTGGCGTGCACCACCAGGTCGCACTCCCCCGCCGCCTCCTCCGGCGAGGCGAACGCGATGCCGAACGCCTCGGCGATCTCCGCCCGCGCCGGGTCCCGGTCCACCAGCTGCAGCCGCACACCGGGGAACCCCGCGAGGATCCCGGCGACGCTCGCCCCGACCATGCCCGCACCGACCACCGCGATCCGGTCGCCCACCAGCGGGGCCGCGTCCCACACCGCGTTCACGGCGGTTTCCACCGTGCCGGCGAGGATCGCGCGCTCCGGCGGCACGGTGTCGGGCACGACGGTCACCGCGTCCGCGGGCACGACGTACTCGGTCTGGTGCGGGTACAGGCAGAACACCGTGCGCCCCCGCAGGTCCGCCGGTCCCTCCTCCACCACGCCGACGTTGAGGTAGCCGTACTTGACCGGCCCGGGGAACTCGCCCTCCTGGAACGGCGCCCGCATGACCGCGTACTGGTTCTCCGGCACGCCACCGCGCAGCACCAGCGTTTCCGTGCCGCGGCTGACGCCGGTGAACAGCGTCCGGACCAGCACCTCACCGGCGCCGGGCGCACCGAGCGGCGCGGGCCGGATCTCCCCCGCGCCGGGCGGGTTGAACCAGAACGCCCGTCCGGTTCGTGTCATGGAGGACCTCCCACGGCAGATTCAGGGGACAGGATGATCACGCGAGCTCAGTACAGCACGGTTCCTCCGGCCCAGGAGCAGACCGCCGGGTTCGCGGCGCAGCTGCTGCTGCTCGCCGTGCTCGGATCCGCGGTCGGCCTCGGCCCGGTCGGCTGGTCCGCGGGCGCCGCCTTCGCGGTCGCGCTGTGGGCGCTGCTCACCTCCGCCCAGCGGCGGGCGCACGCGACCGCGCTGGGGCCCGCCGACCTGGTGACGCTCGCGCGGGCCGTGCTCGTCGGCGGGGTCGCGGCGCTGGTCGCCGACCGGGCGGGCGGCGCGCAACCGGTGGTGCTGTTCGTGGCGCTGGCCTCGGTCGCACTCGTGCTGGACGCGGTCGACGGGCAGGTCGCCCGGCGCACGCACACGGTGTCGGCGCTCGGCGCGCGCTTCGACATGGAGGTCGACGCGTTCCTGATCCTCGTGCTGAGCGTGCAGGCGGCGTTCGCGCAGGGCTGGTGGGTGCTGGCGATCGGCGCCATGCGGTACGGCTTCGTCGTGGCGGCGTGGCTCCTGCCGTGGCTGCGCGTGGCGCTGCCGCACAGCCGCGCCCGCAAGGTGGTCGCCGCGCTGCAGGGCATCGTGCTCGTCGTCGCGTGCGCGGGCGTGCTGCCCGCCCTCGCCGCCACGGTCGTCACCGCCGCCGCCCTCGCCCTGCTCGCCTGGTCCTTCGGCCGCGACGTGCGGTGGCTGAGGCGTCAGAGCCAGTCCCGCCGTTTGAACAGCAGGTACAGCGCGCCCGCGATCACCAGTATCGCCGCCGTGGACACGGCGAACCCCCACCACGACCCGAACCCCGGGTACGGCACGTTCTGCCCGTAGAACCCGGTGATCGCGGTGGGCACGGCGATGATCGCGGCCCAGCCGGTCAGCTTCTTCATGATGACGTTGAGCCGGTTGCCCTGGATGGTCAGCTGCGTCTCGCGGATCGTGGTGACCAGGTCCCGCAGCGACTCCGTCCACTCCGACGCCCGCAGCACGTGGTCGTAGACGTCCTGGAAGTACGGGGCCATCGTGTCGTCGACGACGCCGAGGTCGCGGCGCATCAGTGAGTTGACCACCTCGCGCATCGGCAGCACCACCCGCCGCAGCTTCACCAGGCTCTTGCGCAGGCGCAGCGACCGGCGCTGCATCGCCCTCGCGTCCACCTTGTCCTCGAACACGGTGTCCTCGAGCGCCTCGATCTCCTCGTCGAGCGACTGCACGGCCTCGAAGTAGCCGTCCACGATGTAGTCGAGCAGGCCGTGCACGAGGAACCCGACCCCGCTCTTCGCCAGCTCCGACGCCGAGTTCCAGCGCCCGACGACGGCCTCGATGTCGAACTGGTCCGATTTGCGCACGGTCACCAGCGCGTGCCCGGTGATGAACGCGTCGACCTCGTCGTCCGCCAGCACCCCGGTCTCCTCGTCGAGCCGGACCCCGTAGGCGGTCAGGAACGAGTGCGTGTCGTATCTGTCCAGTTTGGACCGCTGGTGCTCGGAGACGGCGTCCTCGACGGCGAGCCGGTGCAGGCCCAGCTCCTCGGCCACGACGGTGAGGTCCTCCGCCGCGGGCGCGCACAGGTCGAGCCAGACGGTGGCGCTGGTGTCCCGCAGGTACTCGGACAGCTCCTCGGGCGGGAAGTCCTCGGCTTCGAGGACGCCGTTGCGGTATGCGCGAGTGCGGGCCATGGAAAAAGGCTAGTGCTCAGCCCGTCGCGCGGCGCGCCTTCCCCAGCCCGGCCAGCACCTCGCGCGCCGCGGACTGCGTGCGCGCCAGCGCGTGCCGCGCCGCCTCCTGGTCCGCGGCGAGCGTCGCCTGCGCCACCCCGGCCTGCAGGGTCAGCACGGCGAGGCCGCGCGCCATCTCGTCGTGCGCCGCGCGGACCGCGTCCCGCTTGCGCCGCGTCCGCACGTACAGCCCGGCGGCCACCGCGGCGACCGCCAGCAGCCCCGCGCCGAGCACCCCGTAGCCGGCACCGTCCACGACCCACCCCCGATGATCGACAGCCGGACGGTACCGGCCCGCGGACCCCTTTCGCCTGGTCGCTCGCCCGGCCGGGTGATCAACACCGCCCCGGCGGGTTCCGCAAACCGGATTCCCGGTTTTCCATCGAACGGGCGGTAACCAGGGGCACCGGATTGCAGGGTGCGTGCGCGCGGCTGAGGATCGGGGCATGGCAGAGACCACCGTTGCGGAAGAGGACCTCGGCTCCACGCCCCAGTTCTCCGCCGCCTTCCTCGGGTACAACCGCGCACAGGTCGACGAGTTCGTGCGGGCCGCGCGGGTGCGCGCCGAGCGCCAGGCCGCGGCCCTGCGGGAGGCCGAGGAACGGCTCGCCGAGCTCGGCGCCGACCCCGACGTGCCGCTGGAGTTCCCCGGGTCCGGCACGATCGGCGCGCGGGTCGAGCGGATCGTGGCGCTGGCCGAGTCGGAGGCCCGCGAGATTCGCGAGCAGGCCGAGCACGACGCCGCCGCGAGGCGGGAGGAGATGGAGCGCGAGGCCGACCAGGCCCGCCGGTTCCGCGAGCAGGCCGCCAAGGCGTCCGCGGACGAGTCCCGCCGCATGATCGCCCGCGCCGAGGACGAGGTGTCGCGGCTGCGCGAGCTGCGCAAGGACCTGCTGGCCCAGCTCGTCAAGATCGGCGAGACCGTCGACCGCGTGACCGACCGGCTGGAGGAGACAGCGCCGAAGCCGCGCGAACCGCTGGCCAAGGCCGAGCCGGTGACCAAGCCGGAGTCCGCGACCACACCCGAACCGGTGCTCGCGGCGGAGGCGGCGAAGGCCCGGCTGCGCGAGGCGGCCGCGGCGACGTGATCTTCGGCGCGCCGCTGCCGGGCGGCGGCGCGCCGATCCCCCAGCCGGGGGTACTCTTGGGGCAACTCTTCCGGCTGGATGTCCAGAATCGTGGCGGCCACCGGTTTTCGCGCTCATGCGCCTGGGGAGCCCTTCATGACCTTTCCCTGCTGGTGGCCACCCGCCCGGCCCGTCGAATCCCCCTCCGGTGAGGCGGTGCTGCTGTGGCAGCCGCACGGCGAGCTCGACGCCGCCACCGGCGGCGTGCTGCAGGACTACTGCGAGCGGGAGCTGCTGTCCCGCGACACCGACGTGGTCGTGGACCTGGGCGGGGTGACGTTCCTGGCCGCGTCCGGGATCACCGTCCTGGTCCGGTTCGGCGCCGCGCTCGCGGCCCGCGGCAGGCGCCTGGTGACCGCGGACGGCCCGCCCGCGGTGCGCCGGATCCTCGGCATCACCCGCGTCACCGGCGTGCTGTCCGTGCGGCCGACGCTGGAGGAGGCGCTGGCGAGCCTGCGTCCGCGGGTTTCGAGCGCATCGGACAACACGGGCGGCTGACCGGGGCGGTCACGCCTCGTAGTGCACGTAGAGCAGCGCCACGTCGTCGTCGTGCCTGCCGCCGGTGAGGCTGCTGATCACTTCGTCGCACGTGCCCTCGACGTCCGTGCTCGAAGCGAGCCCGGCGAGCTTGCCCAGCAGCACCTCGATGCCCTCGGTCAGGTCACGCGTGTGGCTTTCGATGAGCCCGTCGGTGTAGAGCACGAGCCGCGCGCCGACGGGAAAGGCGCACTGCTCCTGCGGGAACTCCTGCCCCACGCCGAGCGGCATCGCGAGCGCCTCGCCGATCTGCTCGGTGGCGCCGTCCGCGCCCAGCAGCACCGCGGGCAGGTGCCCGGCGTTGGCGTACGTCAGCGTGCCCGCCGCCGGGTCGTGCACCGCGTAGAAGCACGTGACGAACGAAGCCTCCGGGGTGGCGCCGATGAGCTGCGAGACCGTGCGCAGCACGTCCGACGGCGGCAGGTCCAGCAGCGCGCACGAGCGGATCGCGGTGCGCACCTGGCCCATGATCGCCGCCGCGGTGACGCCCCGGCCCACGACGTCGCCGATCACGAACGCCGTGCGCCCGCCGGCCAGCTCGATCACGTCGAACCAGTCCCCACCGACCTTCGACCCGAGCGCCGCCGGGCGGTAGCGCGACACGATCCGCAGCCCCGCGATCTCGGGCACCTTCGGCAGCATCGCGCGGGCCAGCTCGCTGGCCATGGTGCGCTCCCGGGCGAAGAACCGCGCGTTCTCCAGCGCGATCGCGGCGTACCCCGCGATCCCCTCCGCCAGGTACTCGCCGCGCTCGTCGAAGCGCCCCGGCTGGTCGTGGCCGAAGAAGAAGCCGCCGAGCACCTCGCCGGTGGTCGGGGCGATCACCGGCACCGCGAGGTAGCTGCACACGGGCAGGTGTCCCTCGGGCATCCCGTAGTGCGGCTTGTTGTGCCCGTAGCGCGGGTCCTTCCTGATGTCGGCGCTCCGGACCGTGCCGATACCGTCGAAGGTCTGCGCGAACACCTCGGTGTTGCGCGGCATCGGGAAGTTCTCGAACGCCGCCCGCGGCACCCCGGAGAGGGTGTAGAGCGTGTACGACTCGCCGTACTCGTTGATCAGGTTGTAGAAGAAGGCGCCGAAGGCCGCGCCGGTGGCGGTCGTCGCCGCGTCCGTGGCTTCCTGCACCAGCACGTCGATCTCCAGCTGCGCCGTGAGCCGCCTGCCGACGGTGTGCAGCGTGTCGACCACCGCGGCCTCGTTGCGCAGCCGCTCGACGGCGGACTCCAGCACCGCGGCCCGCGCGGCGGCGGCGTCGGCGAGCGCCGCGGAGTCCTCCTGCTCCAGCGTGCCGCGCACCGCCTCGGCCAGCAGCGGGAACTCGGCCTCGATCCCGGCCGGGAACGGTCCGGGGGCGCGGAGCGTGACCTGGAAGTCCCGGCCGTCCGACAACGTCCCGCCGAACGAGACCGGCGTCCCGGCGTCGCTGACGCCCGCCTCACCGGCGGGCGCGCCGTCCACCGAGACGCGGACGCACGAGAGGTCGCCGCCGAACCAGTCGTGGATCGCGGTGGCCACCGCCCGCGCGGGCCGCGGGTCGCGAAGCCCGTGGCGCCGCACGGCGGCCGCGAGCCGCATCGCGGCCGACAAGCCGAACGAGGCGAGGCGGTCAGCCACGGCCACTCCCTTCCCACACCGGCCGTAAGCCTAATGGGCGGCCATCACGGACGCACCGTCACCGTCCGGGCTCGCCACCCCCGTCGGCGGGCCACGCCATCGTGACTGTGGTGCCGTCCGCCCGGGAGGCGATGTCCACCGATCCGGCGAGCGCTTCCATGAGCGGGATGCCGCGGCCCCGCAGCCCGTCGTCGGTGTCCGGCGTCCGCCACCGGCCCTCGTCCTCGACCGTGATGAGGACGTGCTCCGGCGCCCCGGCCACCAGCGCGTGCACCCGCAGCGTCCCGGCGGCGCGGCCGCGGTAGGCGTGCTCGACGGCGTTGGCCATCGCCTCGTACACCGCGAGGCTCATCGTCTCCACCAGTTCGTCCGGCAGCTTCGCGGCGCGCGCCCAGTCGTCGAAGGCGTGCCGCAGGGCGCTGGCGTTCTCGGCGAGCGCGGGCAGCACGACGCTCAGCTCCGGTGTCCCGGAGGGCGCACGATGCCGTCCGACGTCGATCGCCAAGTCCTTTCTCGAACCGGGGGTTCAGCCCGCGAGCGCCTGTTCCGCGCTCGGGAACACGGCCAGTTCCGTGGTCAGCTTCGTCAGCTCCAGCGGCCGCAGCGTCACCCTGCTGGCCGCCACCACCCGCACCGCCGTGCCGGCACCGCTGCCGCGGTGCGCCGAGACCAGCACCGCCATGCCCGCCGACGCCAGGAAAGTGACCGCGCTCAGATCGATGACCAGCAGCGCGGGCGGGTCCTCGCGCAGGGCGCTGTCGACCTTCTGCTGGAGCTTCGGCGCGGTGGCGAGGTCCAGCTCGCCGGTCACGCGCAGCACCACCGCGCCGGGGGCGCGCTCGACGACGACCACGCCGTCCGCCCCCTGGTCCTCCTCCGGGGCGCCGCCGGGACGCACCGGTTCGCTGGCTGCCATGCGCACATCATGCCCGGCCGGGCGGCCGGAAGCCATCCGGGTCTCCCCCGCCGCCGCGGCGGCTGTCCGGCCAGGATTTCCGGTCAGTACCGGTCGCCCTCGTCCACCAGGTGGACCGCGGCCTCCTCGGCCGACGCGCCCGCCCCGTCCACGCCGACGTCGGTGGCCCACAGCTCGGTGTCGCCGCCGTCGGCCGCGAGCAGCCGTCCCGCGCGCAGGTCCCCGACCTCGTCGTCGACCAGCTCGCCGTCGGTGTCATCGGAGTCCCCGAGGCCGTCGCCGCCGGAGTCACCGCCCTCGGCCAGCTCGCGGGCCAGCCGGCGGTCCAGGCCCTCGCCGGACTTCTCCTCGCCCGGGGTGGTGCCCCAGTCGTTCACCGCCCACGGGCGCTCGGCGGCGGTGTAGCCCTCGTCGAGCGGGTCCTCGGGCCGCCCGGCTTCGAGCGTGTCGCTTCCGTCCAGTTGCTCGAAGACGTCGTCATCGTTGTCATCCGGCCAGTCGGCCATGGTGTGCTCCCTCGTCGTGCCTGGTCGGAACATAACGATTGGGCGCGGCCGGGAAAAGGGCCTGCGGACCCGATCACCGTGCTCTAGCTTTCCCGGCATGACCGATTCGCCCGGGCCTTACGAGCCCTTCCCCGCCGGCGGCGCCGACACGCCGTCGTCGTCGTCCCCCACCGCCGCCACCGCCCCGCCCAACTCGATCAACGTCGCGTTCTGGTGCTTCCTCGTCGCCACCGTGATCAGCGTGGTCTCCGGCGTGCTGGCGCTCACCGCGAAGAGCACGGTGGCCGACCAGCTGCGCAAGAACAACACGAGCGGGCTCACCGAGGACCAGATCAACACGGCCGCGCAGGCCGCGGTGATCGTGGCCGCGGTGATCGCGGTGGTCATCGGGCTGATCTTCCTGTGGCTGTCGTTCAAGCTGCGGGCCGGGCGGAACTGGGCCCGCATCACCCTCACCGTGCTCACCGTCCTGCAGGTGGTCTCCCTCGTCGCCGGCCAGGGCGCCAGCATCCTCGGCTACGTCAGCGTCCTCGCCGCGGTGGTGGGGCTCGTGTTCGCCTACCTCGGCTCGTCGAACGAGTACATCAACGCCGTCAAGCAGTCCCGGTCCCGCTGAACGTTTCCCGGAGTCCCGCGGTTTCACCCGCCGCGGGCCCGGGAAGCCGGGACCATGACGATTCCCGCACCCGCGCGCCTGGTGGAACGGGAGCGCAAGTTCGACCTCGACCCCGGCCGTCCCGTGCCCAGCCTGGCCGGGACGGGACCCGTGACGGCGCAACGGGATCCGGTCGAGGCGGCGCTCGACGCGACCTACTTCGACACCCCGGACTTCCGCTTGGCGCGGGCGAAGCTGACGCTGCGCCGCCGCACCGGCGGCCACGACGAAGGCTGGCACCTCAAGCTGCCGGCCGCCGACGGGGCACGCGAGGAGGTGCACGTCCCCCTCGACGCCAGTGCCACCGAGGTCCCCGAGCAGCTACTGCAGCTGGTGCGCGAGCAGCTCGGCGAGGACGTCGAACTGTCCGCCGCGGTGCGGCTGAAGACGCGGCGCAGCACCTACGACCTCATCGACGCCGACGGCCGCGTGCTCGCGGAGCTGGCCGACGACCAGGTTTCCGGCGAGACCGCGGGCGAGGTCCTGCACCTGGACTCCTGGCGCGAGCTGGAGGTCGAGCTGGCGCCCGGTGCCGACCCCGCGCTGCTGGACACCTTCTCCGACGCGCTGCTGGCAGCGGGGGCCCGGCCGGGACACTGGCCGTCGAAGCTGAAGCGGATGATCGCGCACCTGCTGCCGGACGAGCGCACGACGCCGGGCCGCCGGGCCGCCGCGCCACCGCCGGCGAGGTCCTGGTGGCGTACCTGGGCACGCAGCTCGACGCGATCCGCGCGCACGACCTCGGGGTGCGGCGCGACGCCGAGGATGCCGTGCACCAGCTCCGCGTCGCGATGCGGCGTACCCGCAGCGTGCTCACCGCGTTCCGGCACGTGCTCGACCGGGACGCGACCCGGCAGGTGTCGGACGAGCTGAGGTGGGCTGCCGGGGAGCTGTCGGCGGCGCGGGACACCGAGGTACTGCGTGAGCACCTGGTCGGGGAGCTGGCGCGGCTGCCCGAGGAGGCGGTGACGCCCGGCGCGAAGGCACGCCTGACGGCGTACTTCGACGAGCAGACCGCCCAGGGCCGCGACCGCGTCCGTGAAGCGCTGTCGAGCGGGCGGTACGCGGAGCTGCTCGACGCGCTGGAGCGGCTCGTGGCGCGGCCGCCGTTCACGGGGCAGGCGAACGAACCGGCGCAGGACGTGCTCGAACGCGCCGTGCGGCGGACGCACCGCAGGCTGGCCCGCGAGGCCGGGCGCCTCGGCGACCTGGCGCCCGGCGCCGAGCTGGACACCGGCCTGCACGAGGTGCGCAAGAAGGCGAAGCGGGCGCGCTACGCGGCCGAGGCCGTGGAGCCGGTGGTGGGCAAGCGGGTGCGCAGGTGGCGGCAGGACGTGAAAGCGCTCGCCGGCACCCTCGGCGAGCACCACGACTCCGTGGTGGCCCGGGAGGTGCTGCGCGGCCTGGCCGGCGAGCCGGGCGCGTTCACGTTCGGCGTGCTGCACCAGCGCGAGACCGAGCGCGGGCAGCGGCTGCACCAGCGCTTCACCGAGCAGTGGGAGTCCCTCGGCGCCCCGTAGCCCGCCCTCAGCAGGCGGGCGTGTCCGGAGTGGACGGTGCCGCGCTCGTCGTGCTGGTGGGGCTGGCCGTCGTGGTCGGGGTGTCCGTTGTGGACGACGGCGTCGCACACGTGGGCGGCGCGCTGGTCGGCGTGCCGCTGTCCGACGTGGGTGTCGTCGTCGTGGTGGTGGTCGTGCTGGTGGTGGACGTCTTCGTCGTCGTGGACGTCGCGCCGCGGCTGCTCGTGGTCGAGGTCGGGGTGCCGCTCGCCGACGAGGGCGGCGGCGTGGTCGAGGTGGCCGGTGCGGCGGGCGGCGGCGTGACGGCCACCACCGGCGCGGGCGGCGCCTCGACCACCGGACCCGCGGGCAGTGCCGCCGACCCGGCCACCGGGCCCGCCGGCAGCTGCCCGTCCGGCACCGAGCTGGCACCGCGCTCGTACGCGTCGGCCCACAGCAGCACCTGGCTCACGTAGGCGTCGGAGTGGTTGTACCGGAACACGGCCTGCGCCCGCTGCTGCGGATCACGCAGGTCCCCGCCACCCGCGCACAGGTACTTCCCGGCGGCGAGCGCCGCGTCGAAGACGTTGTCCGGGTCCGCCACGCCGTCGCCGTTGCCGTCGGAGGCGTACTTCCGCCACGTGGCCGGGATGAACTGCATCGGGCCCACCGCGCGGTCCCACCGCGTGTCGCCGTCGTACTGGCCGCCGTCGGTGTCCGGCACCGCCGCGAACCCGGCGCCGTCGAGGATCGGCCCGAGGATGGGCGTGACGGTGGTGCCCCGCCCGTCGACGCGGCCGCCGCGCGCGTGGTTGGACTCGATGCGGCCGATGGCGGCGAGCAGCGACCAGCCGATGTGGCAGCCCGGGGCGAGTTTCGCCAGCTCCTGCTCGGCGCGCTGGTAGGCGCGCAAAGCGCTTTCCGGGATGCCCAGCGCCCCGGTCACGGGCGTGCCCATGGTGGAGAGCGGGACGTCCGCGAACGACGGCAGCTGCTGCACCAGCAGCGCGGGATCCCCGGCCGCGGCCAGCACGTCCGGGCTCAGCGAGGGCTGCCGCGGCACCTGCCCGTCGGCGTCCACGGTCGCGGGAACGTCCACTGTGGACTGTAGCGCGACCGGGACTCCGCCACCGCCCAGTAACGGCACCAGTGCCAGGGAAGCCGCGGTCAGCGCCCCGGCTTTCGCCCGCCGGGCGGTGGTTCTCCGGCCTTCCCGCTCGGCGGCCCGGCGGTCTTCACGTCGCATGCACTGCTCCCGGTTCCCGTGTTCCACCGGCAGCATCTCCGACCCCCGGCCCGGCCGATGATATAAACCGGACCCCCGCTGTGGGAACCGGTTGCGCCACCTCGATTTCCTGCCCGTACCCGGGGCCGAATTCGCGCGGATACTTTCGTACGAAAGTGCCAAACATGAGGCGAACACGGCTGACAGCCGCGCGTTTGTCTGGTAATGCGGTTCAGACCTCGTTGCGGTGGGTCACGAGCAGGTTCGCCACCTGCGCCAGCTTGATGTTCAGATCCTGTGAAGTCCGGCGCAGGATGTCGAACGCCTCGTCGGCGCCGATCCCCTGCCGCTGCATGAGGATTCCCTTCGCCTGCCCGATCACGTCCCGGGTGCGCAACGCCTGGCGCAGCTGCGCGGCCTCCAGCTCCGCGGCGGTGACGGCCTCGGTGGCGGCCAGCGCGGTGGCCGCGTGGCTGCCGAGCACGATCGCCAGCTGCCGGTCGAGCCCGGTGAGCCCGTACGGCCGGAAGGAGTAGAAGTTGAGCGCCCCGAGCCGCGGCGGTGCCGTGCTCGGGAACAGCCCGACCGAGAACACGCAGTGCACACCCTCCTGCGTCGCGGCGGGCGACCACCGGGGCCACGGCGAGTGCGCGGTGAGGTCGGGGACCTCGACGAAACCCACCCCCGGGGTGCGCGTGGCCTCCACGCACGGTCCCTCGTCGTGGGTGTACTGCAGCTGGTCGAGCCGGTCGGCGAGCCCGTCGGTGCGCACCGGCGTGGTGTAGATGCCCGAGGGGGCGCGCAGGGTGACGCTCACCATGTCGGCCGCGGACACCAGTGCCTTGGCCGCCGCCACGACCTGGGAAAGAACCTCGCCGACCGTGCTGCCCGCCAGCAGCAGGCGTCCCGCCTCGGCGAACTGCTCCGCCAGCGGCCCCGCCCAGCCGGGCTCGGCACCGTCGTGCGCCTGCCCGTCCTCGCCTGCCCCGAACCGGACCCGGTCCGCGACCCAATCCTGTTCCCTGGTCACCACGCCCATTCTGCCCGACCGGTGGCCCGGTCCCGCCCGGCGGTAGGTTTCCCCGGCCGCTCCCCCGTTCCGCCGAAAGGGTCCCCGGATGAAGCTCTACGCCGAACGGCCGACACGCCGCACCGCCCAGGCGGTGGCCGACCTGCTGGCCCTGCTCCTCACCGCGTTCGCGGTGTGGCTCGGGCTGACCGCGCACGAGCAGGTCCTCAAGCTCCAGGCACCCGGCGACGGCCTGGTGGACGCCGGGTCCAGCCTGACCCGCACCTTCGACTCGGCGGCGGACAACGCCGACGACGTCCCGCTGCTGGGCAAGGCGCTGGCGGGCGCGCTGCACACCGGGTCGGCGGCCGGCACGAAGCTCGCCGACGCCGGGCAGTGGCAGATCGAGGCCGTCGGGCAGCTCGCGTTCTGGCTCGCCGCGGTGCTGATCGCCGTACCGGTGCTGTTCCTGCTGGTCACGTGGCTGCCGTTGCGGTGGCGGTTCGTGCGCCGCGCCACCGCGGGCGTGCGGCTGCGCGACCTCGGCGAGGCGGGCCAGGACCTGCTCGCGCTGCGGGCGCTGACGCACCAGGGCCTGTCCCGGCTGGCCTCGGCCGGGGACGTGACCACCGGCTGGCGCGAGCGCGATCCGGACGTGCTGGCCCGCCTCGCGCACTGGGAGCTGGAACGGCTCGGGCTGCACGCCTGAGGTTTCAGCGCAGGCGCACGTCCGCGACCACGGGACGGTGATCCGACGCCGGGATGTCGCCGGTGTCCACGGTGTGCGCCGAGGACACCCGCACGTCCGGGGAGACGGTCACCAGGTCGATCCGGCTCACCGGCACGTCCGCCGGGTAGGTCGGCGCGCCGCCGGGTGCCGCGTCGCGCAGCTGTGTCCACAGTGGAGCGAGCTCGGGCGCGGCCGCGTCGGCGTTGAAGTCGCCCACGAGCACCTTCGGGCCCCGGTCCTCGCCGAGGACGGCGAGCATGTCGTCGACCTGCCGTGCCCGCACGGCCGGGTCCTGCCGGTAGTCCAGGTGCGTGCAGTAGAAGTGGACGTGCGTGCCGCGCACGTTCACGACCACCTCGGCGAAGCCGGGCGCGGGCGCCGGAACGGGGTCCGGGTCCTGGGTCGAGAGCCGGGTGATCTCGTGGTTTTCCCGGTCCAGCACGGGAAGCCGGCTCAGGATCGCGACGCCGTACTGCCGCCGCGGTTCGCCGGCGGCGGCCGGGTCGAGGTCGTAGATCGGCGCGAAGAACACCCGCAGGTGCAGCCGTGCGGCGAGCTCGCGGGCCTCGTCGGCGAACCCGCTGCGCTCGCCCCAGTGCACGTCGACCTCCTCCAGGCCGATCACGTCGGCGTGCAGGTCCCGCAGCGCGGCGGCGGTCCGGTCGAGGTCGTAGACCCCGTCCTCCCCCGCTCCGGCGTGGATGTTGTACGTCGCGACGCGCAGCGGGGCCGGGGCGGCCTGCGCGGGAGCCACGGCCAGCGCGGCCAGGGTCAGGGCGGACAGCACGGCACCGGCGCGGCGGGCGGGAGTTTTCACGACGCACAACGTAGCCGTGAAGGACCACCACGGGTTGAACAACGCGCGAACTACGCGCCCGCCTCCAGCGCGGTCGCCATGGCCGCGGCACCGAGGTCGAACGACCGCCGCAACAGCGCCGGGTCGACGGCCAGGCGGGAGACGTCCGGCGCACCGGGCGGCACCAGCACCTGCGTGAGCGGGCCGGCGGCGGCCAGCTGCTCGTCGTCGGCGCGACGGCGCTCGGGCCGGCCCCGCCACGCCGGGAGCGCGGCCGGGGCCGTGCGGCGCAGGAACGCGGTGACCGCGAGGTTCTCCACGCGCGGGGGCGGGGTGGCGCGCTCGTCGGCGCGCCGGGTGCGCAGGACCAGCACGTGCGTGCAGCCGTCCCGGAGCGCGGTGCGGAACGGGATCGCCTCGGTGAGGCCGCCGTCGAGCAGCCGGTGCCCGGCGAGCCGGACCAGCGGGCCCGCCAGCAGCGGCAGCCCGGCGGAGCCGCGCAGGGCGAGCTTCAGCTCGTCACCGCTGTTCAGGTGCGGCGCGAGGTCGACCGCCTGCCCGGTGTCCGCGTCGGTGCCGATCGGGTGCAGCCGGACGGGGCTCTCCAGCACGCTCGCGAAGTCCAGCCCCGCCCACTGCTGGTACACCTGGTCCATCAGGAACTCCAGGTCGACCACCGGTTTGCGGCGCAGCAGCGCCCGCGGCCGGATCACGTTCGGCAGGACGTCGGGGTGCCACCAGAACGACGCGCCGTGCTCCGCCTTGCCCGACAGCAGCCACGCGGCGGTGATCGCGCCCATCGACGAGCCGTACACGTCGTCGAAGACCCCGGTCAGCCCCCGGCGTTCCAGCTCCACCGCCATGCCGCTGGAGTAGGTGCCGCGGCTGCCGCCCCCTTCGATCGCCAGTCCCAGCCGGTACGGGTCGGTGCGCGCCCCCGGCACGCTCCCCTCCGCCGCCCGCGCGCGGACCAGTTCCAGAACTGAAACATCCACGGCTGTGACACTATCCCGGCACAAAACGGGCTTTTCGCTCTCCAGTGGCACAACAGGGCATACCACCGGAGTTCCGCTCACTACATTTGGATCATGCCGCTTCGCGAACTGCTCCTCGCCGCCGCCGCCCGTGCCGCCGACCACCGGGAACGGGACGGGCGGGTGTTCCCCGAAACCGGTCCCGAAGCCGTCCGCGCCGCGCTCGGATCGTTGCCGGACGGCCCGTCGCCCGCGGAGGAGGTGGTCGACGAGCTGGTCCGGGTGGTCGAGCCCGCGCTCGTGGCGACCACCGGGCCGCGCTACTTCGGGTTCGTCATCGGCGGCGCCCTCGACGCGGCCACCGCGGCCGACGTCCTCGCCACCGGGTGGGACCAGAACGCCACCAACGCGACGTCCTCCCCCGCCGCCGCGGCGGTCGAAGAGGTCGCGGGCACCTGGCTCAAGGACCTGCTCGGCCTGCCCGCGGACGCCTCGGCCGGGTTCACCACGGGCGGGCAGGGCGCCAACACCGTCTGCCTCGCCGCCGCCCGGCACCACGTGCTCGCGCAGGCGGGCTGGGACGTGGAACGCGACGGGCTGGGCGGCGCCCCCCGGGTGCGGGTGCTCGCGAGCGCCGACCGGCACGTGACGATCGACCGGGCGCTGCGGCTGCTGGGTTTCGGCACCGCGGCGATCGTGCCGGTGCCGACGGACGACCAGGGCCGCACCGACGTCCGGGCCCTCGCGGCCGAACTGTCCGCTGTGGACGGTCCGGCGATCGTGTGCCTGCAGGCGGGGGACGTGAACACCGGCGCGTTCGACCGCTTCCCCGAAGCGATCGACGCCGCGCACGCGCACGGCGCCTGGGTGCACGTGGACGGCGCCGTCGGCCTGTGGGCCGCGGGGAGCCCGCGCACCCGGCACCTCACGGCCGGGATGGCGCGGGCCGACTCCTGGTCCACCGACGGGCACAAGTGGCTGAACGTCCCCTACGACGCGGGTTACGCGTTCTGCGCGCACCCCGCCGCCCACGCGGCCGCGATGGCCTACACCGCGGCGTACCTGACGGGGCAGGACGAGTTCCGGGCGCCGAGCGCGTACACGCTGGAGTCCTCGCGCCGGGCCCGCGGCTTCGCCACGTGGGCCGCGTTGCGCGAACTCGGCCGGTCGGGTGTCGCGGAGCTGGTCGACCGCTGTTGCGCGCTGGCGCGCCGGTTCGCCGGCCGGCTCGCCGCCGAGGGCGTCGAGATCGGCAACGACGTGGTGCTCAACCAGGTTCTCGCCTCGTTCGGCGACGACGAGCGGACCCGCCGCGTGCTCGCCGCCGTGCAACGCTCGGGTGAGTGCTGGATGGGCGGCACCACCTGGCACGGCAGGCAGTACGCGCGGATCTCGGTGTCGAACTGGCGCACCACCGAGGCCGACGTCGACCGCTCCGTCGCCGCCGTGCTCGCCGCGCTGCGCCAGGCTAGGTGAGGCGCGCGGCCAGCTCCCGCGCCCGGGCGGTGCCGAGCGCTTCGCACAGCGCCAGGGCTTCGCGGCGGTGCTCGGCGGCTTCGGTGGTCTCGGTGGTCCCGCCCCGGTGCGCCAGCAGCTCGGCCAGCTCCGCCAGCGCCTGCGCGCGTTCCCACCGGTTCAGCACCCCGGTGAAGACCGACAGCGCGAACCGCAGCGGGGCGAGCGCGTCGGCGTCGCGCCCCGCGCGGCGCCACGCGATCGCCTCGTGCAGCGCCGCGTCGGCCTCCTGCAACGGCAGGGCCGCGGCGGCGAACAACGCCCGCGCGTTCGCGAACGCCTCGCCCGCCTGCGGCCACTCCTCCAGCGCTTCGAGCGCCCGGCCGATCAGCTGGAGGGTGAACGAGCGGACCATCCGGTAGCTGTCCGGATCGGCCTGCTCCCGGGTCAGCTCCGCGTCCGCGAGCACCGCGCGGTGCACCGCGAGCCCTTCGCCCGCGCGGCCGACCGCGCACAGGATCTGGCCGAGCGCGTTGCGGATCGTGGCCTGCCCCAGCCAGAAACCCAGCTCGTCGGACATCGCCACGGCACGGCGGATGTGGTCCAGCCCCTCCGCGGACCGGCCCAGCCGCATCAGCACCGAGCCCAGGTACGCCAGCGCCCACGTCTGCTGCGGGCGGTCGCCGAGCTCGCCCGACAGCGCCAGCGCCTGTTCGAGCACCTCGCGGCCGGTTTCGTTGTCGCCCAGGCAGTAGTAGCGCACCCAGCCCAGCGAGTTGAGCATCGCCGCCTCCCGGGGGCGGTCGCCGAGGGCACGGGCGGCGGCCAGGCCCAGCTCGGCCACCTCGTCCCACGGCAGCTGCTGGATGCGCTCGTCGGAGAACCAGTGCAGCGCCTGCGCCAGGTCGAGCACCGCGCGCTGGTCGCCGGCGCGGGCCGCGTTGCGTTGCGCGGCCAGCCAGTTGCCCGCTTCCGCGTCGAGCCACGCGCCCGCCTCGTCACGGGAGGCGAAGCGGCCCGCCCGTTCGGCGCGGGCGACGGGCAGGAACAGCCCGCCCGCCTCGACGGCCGTGGTGATCAGGTGGTCCTGCACGCGGGCCCGTACCTCGCCCGCCTGCCGCGCGTCCTCCTCCGCCTCGAACCGCTCGGTGGCGTAGAGCCGGATCAGGTCGTGGTAGGTGTAACGGCCGGGCGTGACGGCGGGCACCAGGAGGTTGGCGTCGACCAGCTCGTCGAGGTGCGCCCGCACCTCGACCGCGGCGAGCCCGGTCGCCACCGCAGCCAGCTCGGCGCCGAAGTCCGGGCCGGACACCACGGCGGCGCGCCGGAAGACCAGCCGCGCGGCCGGGGAGAGCCGCCGGTGGGAGATCTCGAACGCGGGCCGCACCCCCAGGTCGCCGGCCGCCAGCGCGGCCAGGCGCGTCTGCTCGTCGCGCAGCTGCTCGACGAGGTACGCCAGCGACCAGTCGGGGCGGCTCGCGAGGCGGTTGCCCGCGATGCGCACCGCCAGCGGCAGGTGCCCGCACAGCTCGACCAGCTCGGCGGCGGGCTCGGGCTCGGCGGCCACCCGCTCGGCGCCGATGATCGACTCGACCAGCGCGGTCGCGTCGCCGGGCACCAGCGGGCTCAGCCGCAGCCACCGGGCCGACTCCAGCCCCGCCAGCGCGCGGCGGCACGTCACCAGCGTCAGGCACCCGGTGGTGACCGGCAGCAGCGGCCGGACCTGCGCCTCGTCGGCGGCGTTGTCGAGCACCACGAGCAGGCGGCGGCCCGCCAGCAGCGACCGGTAGAGCGCGGACTGCTCGCCGTCGGACGCGGGGATCTGCGCGGCGGGCACGCCGAGCGCGCGCAGCAGCGACTCCAGCGCCGCCCGCGGCGTCACCGGCTGGTCGTCCATCCCACGCAGGTCGAGCGACAGGAACCCGTGCGGAAAGCGCTTTCCGAGGCGGTGCGCGGCGGACTGGACCAGCGCGGTCTTGCCCACGCCGGGCTGCCCGACCACCGACACCACGACACCGCCCGGCGTGCGCGCGGCGTCGTCGGCGGCCTCGCTCAGCAGGTCCAGCTCCCGTGCGCGGCCCACGAGGTCCGCGACGGCGGGCGGCGGTGCCCCCAGCACCGCGCCGGCCGGAACCGGCTCCGGCGGGCGCCTGCGGCCTCCCCTGGCGGCGGCGAGGAACGCGGCGCGCTCGCCGCCGGCCAGCCCCAGCGCGTCCGCGAGGACCTCGGTCGAGCGCCGCTGCGCCGTCCGCGCGCGACCCCGCTCTAGGTTGCTCAGGGCGCGCACGCTGATGCCCGCGGCCTCGGCGAGCTCGGACTGCGTCAGCCCGGCCGAATGCCGGTGGCGCCGCAGCAGCTCCCCGAAGGCCGGGCCCGCGTCGTTTCCGCTCCCGTCCACGGCCGCACATTAAACCGGCCGCGTGGTTCACGCGTGCCGCGGCACCACCGAGAACACTTCGAGGTCCTTCGGCGTGCCCTTCGCGCGGAACCGGCGCCGCCGCCGCACGACGTAGCGCGCAGTGTCCACAGTGGCCAGTGCCGGACCGGACACCAGCACCTCACCGCCCGCCGCGGCCGCCGCCACCCTGGCCGCGACGTTCACGTCCACGCCCAGGTAGTCCCGCCCGACGCGGCGCGGGCGCCCGGTGTGCAGCCCGGTGCGCAGCTGCGGCCGGTAGCCGTCGAGGGTGATCGCGCTGACCGCCGTGCACGCCTCGGCCGCGGCCTCGATCGCGGCCCCGGTGTCGGCGAACACCGCCATCACGCCGTCGCCGAGGGACTTGACCACCTTGCCGCCGCGGCGGGTGACCACCGCTTCGGTGGCCGCCCCGACCTCCCGCAGCAGCCGCAGCACGGAGTCGTCCCCCGCTTCCAGCGCCCAGGTGGAGAACCCGACGAGGTCGGTGAACAGGATCGTCACGTCCCCGCCGGCGAGGCCGGGCCGGGAGAACGCCTGCCACACCTGCACCGCGGCGAGCCCCAGCTCGCGTACCGCGCTCGGCCGGTCCCCCGCCGCTTCCTCCAGCAGCCGCGCGACGCGGTCCGACGGGCGGTCCGACCCCGGCAGCGAGACCCACTCGGACCCCGGGGCCAGCCGCCGGACCGTGCGCGCCGCGCGGAGCGCGAGCCCGTGCCAGTCGGTGTCCCGCAGTGTCCGCCTCGGCTCCTCGCTCACGAGACAGACCCTACTGGCGCGTAGCGCGAACCCGCGTGATGATCCCCTGAAGCGCCAGTGCCGCGGCGAGCAACCAGACCGTCGCCCGCGGGCCGGTTTCCAGGCCGCCCGCCAGTCCCGGCAGGACCAGCACGGGCAGCACCACGGCGAGCGCCCACCACCACCGGCGGCCCGCGGCCAGTCCCGCGCCCGCGCCGATGACGCCGAGCGCGGCCACCGCGCCGCACACGAGCCAGCGCGTGCCGGGCGTCAGCTCGTCGTGCGCCACCAGGTCGCCGAGGCCACTGGCCAGCGCGGCCACGATGCCGGCGGTGAGGCAGTGCAGGGGCAGCATGAGCCGCGGCGGCAGGGCGTGCGCGCCGAGGAACGGGATACCGCCGAACCCGAGGCGCAGCGCCACCGCCCACAGCGCGGCCAGCAGGGCCAGCGCGCCGGTCGCGGTGCCGTAGAGCGGCGCCGTCCAGTGCCCGGCGCCGGCCAGCGCCTCGGTCACCACCAGCACGCCCTCGCCGAGCACGATGATCATGAACAGTCCGAGGCGCTCGCCGATGTGCGCGGGATCCAGGTGCACGAACTCCGGTACCGGCACGTCGCGTCGCCGGCCCTGCTGCCTGCGCTGGAAGCCTTCGACCATCCGCTCGCCCGCAACCGTGAACGTGAGCCACAGGTCGAACGCCAAGCCCAGCGCCCACAGCCCGTACCGCCAGGGGCCCTCGGCCCACAGCGACACGATCCACGGCACGACTCCGGTGCCGACCTGGACCACCGGCCAGTCGACGACCACCCGCAGCGACCCGCGCTGCTGCCACACGCGGTCGGCCAGCACGCGCACCAGGATGTAGGCGATGGCGAAGGGCCTGGCCCGTTCCCCGCCGACCTCGTCGACGGCGGCGGCCATGAACGCCAGCCCGAGCATCGCGCCGAGCACAGGCGCCACCCGCGCGTCGTCCCGCCGCACGTTGCCGTAGACGGTGAAGCACATCCACGCGGTCCAGAAAGCCAGGAAGCACACCACGTACAGCCCGGCGTCGGCCCAGGACGTGGTGGTGTGGACCAGGTGCGACAGCTGCGCGACCCCCGCCACCGCCACCAGGTCGAAGAACAGCTCCAGCCAGGACGCGTGCCGCTCCCCCGTCGCCTCGCTCACGGCGGCCAGTATCGCGGGCTGGCTCAGCCACTCCTTCACTAGGCTGGCGGGATGTCCGATCCGCTGCGCCCGGTGAGCCGCCCGCGGCTGTACGAGCAGGTCGTGGCACAGCTGCGGGCGTACGCCGACGCGGCCGGGCTCCGGAAGGGCGACCGGCTGCCCTCGGAGCGCGACCTCGCCGAGCGCCTGCAGATCAGCCGCGCCTCGCTCAAGCAGGCCATCGTGGTGCTGGAGGTGCAGGGGCTGGTCGAGATCCGCCACGGCGGCGGCACGTACCTGCGCACCGACAGCCTGCACCCGGAGCCGGTCGAGCGGCTCGTCGAACGGCGGCGGCGCCTGCCGGACGTGCTCGACGCGCGCGAAGCGGTGGAGACGAAACTCGCCGAGCTGGCCGCGCGGCGGCGCACCGAGGCCGACCTGGAGGAGATCGACGCGGCGCTGGCCGCGATGCACGCCGAGATCGAGCGCGGGGCCCCCGGCGAGGACGGCGACCGGCGGTTCCACGCGGCCGTCACCGCGGCGGCGCACAGCGAGCTGCTCGCGGACTTCATGACCAGGATCGCCGGGCAGATCGCCGAGACGCGGCACGAGTCGCTGCAGCAGCCCGACCGGCCGCAGCAGTCCCTCGCCCAGCACGCGGAGATCGCCGACGCGATCCGCGCCGGGAACCCCGAGGCGGCCGTCGAGGCGATGCGCACGCACCTGGACTCCGTGCGCCGGGTCCGTCTGCTCGACTGGGACCCGGAGTCGTGACCACCCACCGGCTCGACGCGGGCCCGGGCACGACGGCTGACGTGTTCAGCCGCCACACCCCCACCGCGCTGACGGTGGACCCCGGCGACACGGTGGTGGTCTCCTCCCTCGACGCACACGGCACCCTCGAACGCCACCGCGTGCCCGGCGACGTGCGGCCGAGGATGTTCGGGCAGCGGCGCGGGCACTGCCTCACCGGGCCGATCGACGTCCGCGGCGCCGATCCCGGCACGGTGCTCGCCGTGCGGTTCGCCGCGATCCGGCCCGGCGACTGGGGCTGGACGGTGGCCAAGACGAAGGACGACTGGCTCTCGCGGCGGCTCGGCGTCGCCGGTGAGCCACCGACGTGGCTGCTGTGGGAGCTCGACGGGAAAACGGGCACGAACAACCTGGGGCACACGGTGTCGCTCGCGCCGTTCCTCGGCGTCGTCGGCCTGCCCCCGGCCGCGCCGGGCGAGCACTCGACGATCCCGCCGCGGACCGAGGGCGGCGGGAACCTCGACTGCCGCGAGCTGGTCGCCGGGTCGGCGCTGTACCTGCCGGTCACGGTGCCCGGCGCGCACCTGCTACTCGGCGACGGGCACGCCGCGCAGGGCGACGGCGAGGTGGCCGGCACGGCCATCGAATGCCCGATGACCACCGAGGTCGTGCTCGACGTGCTGCCGCCCGGGCCCGTGCCGGGGGTGCACGCGGAGACCCCGGCCGGGCGGATCACGTTCGGCTTCGCGGAGCACCTGGACGACGCGATGGGTGACGCGCTCGCCGCGATGGTCACGTGGGTGCAGCACCTGCACGGCCTCGGCCGCGGTGCCGCGCTGGCGCTCGCGAGCGCGGTGGTGGACCTCCGGGTCACCCAGGTGGCGAACGAGACGTGGGGCGTGCACGCGGTGCTGCCGCCGGATGCGGTGCGCTGAACTGCTATAACGAGGCGTGCGGGTCGCTCGGTGGGGATGTCTGGTGCTCGTGCTCGCCGTGGTGCTGGGCGGCGTGACGTGGCTGGTGCTCGCGCTGCGCAAGCCGCCCCCGCCGTCGTGCGCGGCCGGGAGCTACAGCCTCTCGCCCGAACAGGCCCAGAACGCGGCGACGATCGCGGGTGTCGGGATCCGGGTGGGAATGCCCGCGCACGCGGTGACGGTGGCGCTGGCGACGGCGTTGCAGGAGTCGAAGCTGCAGAACCTCACGGGCGGGGACCGGGACTCGGCGGGGCTGTTCCAGCAGCGGCCGAGCCAGGGCTGGGGCACCTATGAGGAGGTCACGGACCCGGTCCACGCGGCGACGGCGTTCTACCAGCGGCTGAAAGCGCTGCCGGGGTGGGCGCAGCTGCCGGTGACGGAGGCGGCGCAGGAGGTCCAGCACTCGGGGGCGCCGGACGCGTACGCCCAGTGGGAGGACGAGGCGCGGGCGCTGGCGAGCGCGCTGACGGGCCTGACCCCGGGCGCGTTCACCTGCCGGAACCTCGTGCCGGACGCCCCGAAGGCGGACCTCGTGACCGTCGCGGACACCGAACTGGGCAGGGCGTCGTTCACCGGCAGCCACGATTCCGGGAGCGGCTGGGCGCTGGCCACGTGGCTCGTCGCGAACGCCACGCGGTTCGGCGTCGACACGGTGACCTTCAACGGCCAGCAGTGGACCGCGGACAGCGGCAAGTGGTCGCCGTCGGGCACCGCCGACGGGCGGCTGACGCTGCACCAGCGCTCCGCGGAGGGCTAGCCGGAGACGGCGTGACACGGCGGCACGGCGTGGCCCGTGCGGCATCGGTCAGCGCTGCCGCGAGCCGCTCCGCCCCAGCCGACGCCGGGCCATCACCGCCCGCGCTTCACTTCCGCCCCAAGCCGACGCCGGGCCACCACCGCCCCCGCTTCACTCCCTGATCGGTTTGTGGTGGGAGATCGAGGTGCGCGTCGGGTCCGCGTCGCAGGCTCCCGGGAAGCACGTCGGGAACGTGGGCGTGTTGTGCCCGGGTTTGGTCGGGAACGTGAACGTCGGGCTCGGCGGCTCGCTCGAGGTCTCCTGCGTCGAGCTCTCCGGCTCGGTGCTGCTCGGCGGCTCGGCCGTCGTCGTGGGCGTGGTCAGGTCCGGGGCCTGCGGGAACGACATCACCGGCTTGCCGTTGAGGTACGCGTCCATGTACGCCTGCCAGATGTAGCCCGGCTCCTCGCGGCCGTACACGTCGTAGCCGTGCTCCTTGCCCTTGCCGTTGTGGTAGTTGCCGTAGATCGGCGCGGGCTGCTTCTTGTTGCCGAACCACACCGCCGTCACCACCTGCGGCGTGTACCCGACCATCCAGGCCTCGGAGTTGTGCCCGGTGTCCTTGAACTGCGCCGTGCCCGTCTTCGACGCGTTCGGGCGCGAGCCGGACAGTCCGTCACCGGAGGAGGAGGCGATGTCGGTCATGGACGCGGTGACGATGGAGGCGATCGCGGAGTTCGTCGCCGCGTCCTGCGAAAACGCCTGCTTCGGCGCCGTCGTGAACCCGTAGATCGGGTTGCCGCTGTCGTCCGTCACGCGCGCGACCATGTGCAGCGGCACGTACATCCCGTTCGCGGCGAAGGTCGCGTACCCCTGCGCCTGGTCGATCGGGCGCACCGGGTACTGCCCGATGGAGATGCCGAGTTCCGTGGTGCCGGTACCCTTGCCCGTCTGCGGGTCGTCGTTCTGCAGCGAGTCGAACTGCGCGCCCAGGGACGTGGTGATCTGCTTCGGGATCCCGGCGTCCCAGGCGGCCTTGCGCACCGCCGAGACGCCGACGTCCGCGCCCATCCGGTAGAACACCGTGTTCACCGACTTCGTCATCGCGTCCTTGACAGTGATCTGCGGCGCGCCCTCACCGTCGGAGTTGTGCACCACCTGCCCGGCGATCGTCTGGTTGTCGCTGCCGTCGTAGACGGTGTCGAGCCCGATCTTGTCCGGCTGCTCGCGCACGCCGGCCGCGAGCACGTACGGCTTGAACGACGAACCCGGCTGCTGCGGCGTGGTCGCCAGGTCGTAGGAGGTCGAGCCGTCGCCGCCGTAGTAGGCGAGGATCTCGCCGGTCTGCGGGTTCGCCGACACCAGCGCGCTGCCCTCGTCGGGGTACTCGGTGTCGGCGGCCATGATCTTGCTGACCGACTGTTCCGCCTTCTGCTGCGCGTCGGGCTGGATCGTCAGGTAGATCTTCGCGCCGGACGCCGTCAGCGACTGCTCCGAGTAGCCCGCCTGCGCCAGTTCCGCGTACGCCTCGGACACGATGTACTGCCGGTCGCCGAGGTTCGAGCCGCCGTTCTTCGCCGCCGTCGCGACCGGCGTGGGGAACTGCGCCGACGCGAACTCCGCCTGCGTGATCCAGTGGTTGTCCAGCAGCCGCCCCATCACGTAGCTGTAGCGGCGCTGCTGGTACGCGGGATTGTCGGCCTGCCCCGGCAGCTGCACCAGCCCCGCGAGCAGCGCGGACTGCTCGACGGTCAGCTTCGAGACGTCCTCGTTGTAGTACGCCTTGGCCGCGGCGGAGATCCCGTACGCACCGCGTCCGAAGTAGACGGTGTTGAGGTACGCGGTGAGAATGTCCTGTTTGGAGTAGGTGCGGGTCATCTTGTACGACTCGACCATCTCCACGAACTTCCGCGAGAGCGTGGCCTCGTCGTTGCCGGTGGCCTTCTTGACGTACTCCTGCCCGATGGTCGAACCACCGCCGGTGCCGCCGGTGAGCCGGTTGTACACCGTGCGCAGGATCGCCTTGATGTCGAAGCCGGAGTTCGTCATGAAAGTCTCGTCCTCGGCCGCGATCTGCGCGTTCTTCATCGCCTGCGGGATCTGGTCCCACGTGACGACCGCGTGCGCGTCGGCGCTGGACTTGGTGTAGAGCGTGGAGCCGTCGGCGTAGTACAGCGTGACCGGCTGGTTCAGGCTCGCCGCCAGCGCGTTCGGGTCCGGCACGTCCACCATGAAGTAGCCGACGACGAACGCCGCGACCGGCACGAACATGCCCAGGCCCAGCAGCACGTACAGGGTACGCCGCACCCGCCGCCAGACGGTCTCGTGCCGCCGGCCGCGCTCCTGGTCCTGCCGCCGGACCGGGA
This sequence comes from Amycolatopsis bartoniae, assembly GCF_014191255.1. GTDB lineage: Bacteria > Actinomycetota > Actinomycetes > Mycobacteriales > Pseudonocardiaceae > Amycolatopsis_E > Amycolatopsis_E bartoniae. The sequence goes on along the minus strand of NZ_JACHWH010000006.1, from coordinate 104,972 downwards.
TCCGGGCCGGGCCCTGCCGGTAGCCGCCGCCGTAGTCCACCAAATCGACCTCCGCACCCCATCACGTGGCCGCCGGCGGATCGGTTCGGCGGCGGGCCGGAATTCCGCCCGCCACTTTAGCGGGCGGGCGGGATTCCGGGCCCGGTGCGGTCAGCCGCGGGTAAGCAGGCCGTGCGGGTCGAGCACGTACTTGCGGGCCGCGCCGCGGTCGAACTCCTCGTAGCCGCGTGGCGCCTCGGCCAGCGGGATGGGCGTCGCGTTGACCGCCTGGGCGATCTGCACGCGGTCGTGCAGGATCGCCATCATCAGCTGCCGGTGGTAGCGCATGACGGGGCACTGGCCGGTGGCGAACGAGTGCGACTTGGCCCAGCCGAGCCCGATCCGGATCGACAGCGAGCCCTCGCGGGCCGCCTCGTCGGCCGCGCCCGGGTCGCCCGTCACGTAGAGGCCGGGGATGCCCAGCGCGCCGCCCGCACGCGTCAGGTCCATGAGCGAGTTGAGCACCGTGGCCGGCTTCTCGGTCTCCGCGTCGCGGCCGTGCCCGCGCGCCTCGAACCCGACCGCGTCCACGCCGCAGTCGACCTCCGGCACCCCGAGGATGTCCGCGATCTGCTCCTTCGGGTCGCCCGCGGACACGTCGACCGTTTCGCACCCGAAGGACCGGGCCTGCGCGAGCCGTTCGGCGTTGAGGTCGCCGACGATGACCACCGCGGCGCCGAGCAGCTGCGCCGACGCGGCGGCGGCGAGGCCCACGGGCCCGGCGCCCGCGACGTACACCGTCGAGCCGACGCCGACCCCGGCGCTGACGCAGCCGTGGAACCCGGTCGGGAAGATGTCCGACAGCATGGCCAGGTCGAGGATCTTCTCCATCGCCCGGTCGCGGTCGGGGAACTTCAGCACGTTCCAGTCGGCGTAGGGCACCATGACGTACTCGGCCTGCCCGCCGACCCAGCCGCCCATGTCCACGTACCCGTAGGCCGAGCCGGGCCGGTCGGGGTTGACGTTCAGGCAGATGCCGGTCTTGCCCTCCTTGCAGTTGCGGCACCGGCCGCACGCGATGTTGAAGGGCACCGAGACGAGGTCGCCGACGTGCACGTACTCCACGTCCCGGCCCGTCTCCACCACCTCACCGGTGATCTCGTGCCCCAGCACCAGCCCCTCCGGAGCGGTGGTGCGGCCGCGGACCATGTGCTGGTCGCTGCCGCAGATGTTCGTCGCGACGTTCTTCAGTATCACGCCGTGGTGCACCTCGCGCCCCACGTTGTCCTTGTTCACCCCGGGACCGTCGTGCAGGACGAAGTCCGGGTAGTCGATGTCCTGGACCTCGACGGTGCCCTTGCCGACGTACGCGACTGCCTTGTTGCCCGCCATCGGTGCACCTCGTTTCGTCGTCGAACCGATGCCCCGCCATGCTAGCCCCGCGAAGCGGCCCCGGAAAGTCCACAGTGGACTTCCGGGGCCGTTACTTTCCGTGCCGGGAAGGGGTTATGGGTCAGTCACGAGAAGCGGCGGAGCCGCTTGCTGTGGGCCGTCAGCTCGCACCGCCGCGGGTTCTCAGGCGGCTTCTCGCGAGGACAGCTCGAACGTGGTGAATTGGCATTCATGAGTGAGAGATCCCGGAGTGAGAAGCCGCCTGAGGTTCCGCTACCCGCACCGCCACGCAGATCCTCACCAACAGTTTTCAGCCCGCGTACTTGGCGAAGACCTTGGTGTAGTCCCAGTTCGACTGGGAGACGCCCGAGCACGAGTCGGCGCCGCCCGAGCCGCAGGGGCGGTCGCGGTTGACCGACCAGAACGTCAGCCGCGCGAGGTGGTGGCTGTTGGCGTAGTTCAGGATGGTGGTGAAGTCCGCCACCGTGACCGTCTCGCTCTGGTCGGTGACGCCGTTCATCGACGAGATCCCGCTGTGCCGGTAGGCCGTGTCGTCGCTGTAGCCGTAGGCGCTCTTCAGCGCGTTCTTGAGCCCCTCGGCCGCCTTCGTGGTCAGGGTGCCCATGTTCTGCCCGGCGCCGCCGAAGTCGAACGGCATGATGGTCCACGCGTCGGCCGCGAAACCGCTGGAGGCGGCCCGGTTGATCAGGCTCGTGTCGGGCCCGGACTGGCCGGTGCCGATCGTGACGTAGATCTTGATCGACGGGTTGTTCGCGCGGATGGTCTTCAGCGCGTCGACGGTGCGCTGCTGCACGGTCGCGTTCGAGTAGGCGTCGGCCTCGATGTCGATGTCGATCGCCTTGAAGGAGAACGCGTTGATGACCTTCTGGTAGGCCCCGGCCAACGCGCTCGCGCTCGTGCACGACTGTTCGAGCTTGTTGCCGCTGTAGCCGCCGAACGACGGCACGACGTCACCACCGCCGCCCCGGATCGTGCTGATCGCCGAGCCGTCCACGCCGCCGGTCAGCGCCCGCTGCCCGTCCCACTGCGGGTTGCAGGTGCCGTTGGACAGCACGAACGCGAGGGTGAACCACCGGACGCCGGTCGCGTTCATCACCTCGGCCGGGTTCGGCGGGCTGCCCCAGCCCTCGTACAGGTAGGGCGCGACGGCCATGGGCGCGGCGGCGGCCTGCACGGGTGCCTCGGTCCGTGCCGTCGCCGGGGTGGCGAAGGGCGCGAGCGCGGCCAAGGCGAGCGCGCCGGCCGCGGCGAGGATCCTCTTGCGCATCGGGAACTCCTTTCAGGCGGGGACGGTCCACTTCTGGTTGCTGCCGCCGGTGCAGGTCCAGAGCTGCAGCCGGGTGCCGTTGGCCGAGCTCGGCCCGGTCGCGTCGACGCACTTGTTCGCGGCCGGGTTCACCACGTCGCGCGCGGTGCTCACCGCCCACTGCTGGTTCGCGGTGCCGCCGCAGTCCCACAGCTGCAGCTTCGCGCCATCCGCGGTCGACTGGCCGGTCACGTCGAGGCATTTGCCCAGCGCGCGCAGCGTGCCGTCGGCGGCGCGGGTCCACTGCTGCGCGACGCTGTTGTTGCAGTCGTAGAGCTGGACGGCGGTGCCGTTGGCGCTGTTGCCCCCGGCCACGTCGACGCACTTGCCGTCGAGGCCGGTGATCGGCCCGGTCGGCCCGGGCGAGGTCTGCCTGCCCGACCAGGTGAAGGTGGCCGAGGTGTGCGCGGGCAGGTCGAGGTGAACGACTGCGCGCCCCAGTTCACGCGGACGTTCTGCGTGCCGGTGGTGGTGTTGTACGCGACGAGCGCCTTCGAGCCGTCCGGGTTGCGCCACGCGACGTTGCGCACCGCGGAGTTGTCGTTGGAGTCGATGCGCACGGCACCGGGCTTGACGAACTTCGTCAGGTGCCCCATGTCGTAGTACTCGACGGTGTAGTCCACCTGCCCGCTGCGCGAGTCTCCGTTGTGGACGGTCACGAGCCCGGTGCAGGTGCCGCAGCCGCCGTAGTGCGGGCCCATGTTCTGGTCCACCGCGAGGCTCCACTTGACCACGCTGCGGCCCCAGTTGCGGGTGTAGTCGACGATGTCGGCCATGTCCTCGGCCTGCTGGTCGCTCACCCACGTGCCGCCGGAGTGCTCGGTGTCGTAGGCGTTCACCTGCGGGTACTGGTTGTGCACCGTGGTCTGCTGCGTGACGTCCCCGCCGTAGCCGTGCCACGCGATCCCGCCGAACAGCGGGTCGTTGCGGATCGTGGCGTCGTCGACGGTCGGCGCGCCGTAGCCGGCGTAGGTGTCCCAGTTCCAGTCGAGCGCGAGCACCTTCGTGGTCAGGTTCGCCGCGTGCAGCGCGGGCAGCAGGTTCGTCTCGGTGAAGTACCGCAGGCCCTCGCCGTTCCAGCTCATCGACGGGTAGCCCGCGCAGCAGGTCGGCTCGTTCTGCGCGGTCACGTAGTCGACGTGCAGCCCCTGCGCCGCGTACGCCTGCAGGTACTTGACGAAGTACTGAGCGTAGGCCGGGTAGTACTGCGCCTGCAGCCAGCCCTGGATGAGGCTGTCGTTGTCCTTCATCCAGGCCGGGGCGGTCCACGGCGTGCCCATGAGCTTGAGCGACGGGTTGAGCTGCTTGGCCTGCTTGGTCAGGGGGACGACGTCGGCGAGGTCGTGGCTGATCGAGAAGTTCGCCAGGCCCGGGTCGGTCTGCCCGGCGGCCACGTCGTCGTAGGAGTAGCCGAAGCGGGCGAGGTCCGAGGAACCCATGGGGTTGCGCAGGAAGCTCAGGCCGATCCCGGTGCCGGGGTCGAACAGCTTGCGCATCGTGTCGTCGCGGGTGGCCGGGGAAAGCGCGCCACTGGAGCTCATCAGCCAGGCCGCGGTGTCGGTGAACGACGCTCCGCCACCCTCGAAGGTCTGGAAAGTGGTGTTCTCGTTCACGGTGATCGTCTGACCGCCGCTGCCCGTGCCGGCGCTGAAGGAGACCGGGCTCTGCTGCTGCAGCCCACGGGTCACGTTCGTGCCGTGGGAGTCGTTCGTCGTGGTCAGCCAGACGTTGACGGTCTCCCCGGCGGCCTGCGCGGGGAGCGCGGTGAGGAACCCGGCCAGCACGGCCAGCACCGCGAGGAGGAGGGGACACGATCGGCGGAGGGACATCGGCGTCACCACCAGGCGCAGGGTTTGTTCGGGGTGACAACGAAGTATGCATGGTCTGGACCAACCAGACAAGGGGCCGGTTGGTGGGAACCCCACTGCCCGACGCGAGGCGGCCACCGCGGACGCGCGGCGGCCGCCTCGGGGGCGCCGGTGCTCAGCTCGGGAACATCCCGCTGGTCACGTTGACGAACGTGCCGGTGATCGCCCCGGCGGCGTCGGACGCCAGGAAGGCCGCGGTGGCCGCGACCTGCTCCAGCCGCGGCGACCTGCGCGTCATCCGCATCCCGTCGAGCTGCTGGACGAGACCTTGGAACGCGGCGTCGTCCATCTTCGGGGCGCCGCTGTGCGCGGCGATCTTCTCCGGCGACAGGGTTTCCGGCAGGCCCGCGGTCCAGATACCGACCACGCGCACGCCCTGCGGCCCCAGCTCGGCGGCGAGGTTGCGCACCAGCGTGTCGGTGGCCGCGTCGGCCGGTCCCGTGCCGCCCATCATCGGGCTGCCGTGCGCGGATCCGCTGTCCAGCGCGAGGATCACGCCCGAACCCTGCTTGACCATGTGCCGCGCGGCGGCGCGGGCGGTGACGAAGTTCGCGGTGAGCCGGGTCAGCACGGGGCGGGTGAAGTCGGCGGTGGTCATGTCCGCGAGCGGGATGCCCTGCAGGTCGCCGCCGGAGATGAGGTTGAACGACACGTCGATGCCGCCGGCCTGCTCGGCCACCGAGCGGGCGTGCTCGTCGACGGCGTTCTCGTCCAGCGCGTCGAAGACCGCGACCTCGGCCCGGCCGCCCGCGGCGGTGATCCCGTCGGCCACGGCCTCCAGTCTCTCCTGGGTCCGCCCGACCAGGAAGACGCGGGCGCCCTGGGCGGCGAAGGTGGTGGCGACGGCGGACCCGATGCCGCCGCCTGCCCCGTAGATGATGGCGTTCTTGCTGTTCAAGGTCATGCCGCAGACGGTACGGGCGCACCCGGGTACCGGAATCCGTACCGGCATCAGTACTTGCTTATGTAAGGTCACGCCATGCTGAGGGGGCGCGGAACCGAGCAGGCCGAGATCGAGGCGCTGCTGGGGTCCGCGCGCGCCGGGGTGAGTGGCGCGCTGGTGCTGCGGGGTGAGCCGGGCATCGGCAAGACCGCGCTGCTGCGGGAGGCCGTGGCGGACGCGGCCGGGATGCGGGTGCTGCGCAGCGCCGGCATCGAGTCCGAGGCAGAACTGCCGTTCGCGGGACTGCACCAGCTGCTGCGCGGCGAGCTGCACCGGCTCGGCGCGCTGCCCGCGCCGCAGCGGCGGGCGCTGTCGGGCGCGTTCGGGCTCGGCGATGCGGTTGGCGACCGGTTCATGGTCGGCGCGGGAGTGCTGTCGCTGCTGGCCGAGGTCGCCGAGGAGTCGCCGGTGCTGTGCGTGGTCGACGACGCGCACTGGCTCGACCGCGCCTCCGCCGAGGCGCTGCTGTTCGCCGCCCGGCGGCTGGACCGCGAAGGGGTGGCGGTCCTGCTCGCGGTGCGGGACTACGCGGAGGCCCTCACCGGCTCGGGTCTGCCGGAGCTGCACCTGTCCGGGCTCGACGACGAGAGCGCCGCCGCCCTGCTGGACGAGCGCCTGCCCGCGGAGCTGCGCGCGCGGCTGCTCACCGAGACCCGGGGAAACCCGTTGGCGCTGCGGGAACTGCCGTCCGTCGTCGCGGGTCACGGTCCCGGCCCGCTGCCGCTCACCGCCCGGGTGCTCGACGCCTTCCACCACCGGATCCGGTCCCTGCCCGGCGCGACCCGGACCCTGCTGCTGCTCGCGGCCGCCGACGACAGCGGCGAACCGGCGGCGATCCTGCGCGCGGGCGAGCGGCTCGGGGTGGGCGTCGCCGAGCTGGGCCCGGCCGAGGAGCAGCGGCTGGTCACGAACGAGCTGGCGTTCCGGCATCCGCTGATCCGTGCGGCGGTCTACCACGGCGCTCCCCTCGTCCAGCGGATCGCCGCGCACGAGGCGCTGGCCGCCGCCTACGCCGCGCGGGGCGACGAGGACCGCGAAGCGTGGCACCGGGCGGTCGCCGCACCCGGCGCGGACGAGCAGGTCGCGGACAAGCTCGCCCGGACGGCGCGGCGCGCGGAGGAGCGGCACGCGTACGCGGCGGCCGCGAGCGCGTACGAACGTGCCGCGCAGCTGAGCGAAACCAGTGTCGCCGCGGCACTACGGCTCACGTCCGCGTGCGAAGCGGCGATCCACAATGGACGGTTCGACTGGGCGCGGTCGCGTGCCGAGCGGGTCCTTCCCGACGTCGGGGACGGGCCGACGCGCGCCAGGCTCGCGGAGGTGCGGGCCGCCGCCGACTTCGCGCAGGGTTCCCTGTCGTCCGCGCACAAGCTGCTGCTGGAGCACGCGCCGTTGACACCGGAACCGGAGCGGGCGTTCTGGATGGTGCTGCGGGCGTTGCACGCGGGCTGGGCCGCGCCGGACGGGGCGCCGCTGCTGGCCGCCGCGCTCGACGGGTTCGACGCGCTCGCCCTCGCGCCGGACCACCCGCTGCGGTCGGTGGCGTGGCTGGCCCGCTGGGGTGCCGCGCCCGGCCTCGGCTGGGACACGGCGGGCTATCCCGATCTGGACGACGTGCTGGACCGGGCGCGGGTGGCCGCGCGCGAAGCCGGTCCGCGGGGGCTGATGGAGGTGGCGAGCCGGTCGTTCGTCGTGGGCCGCGACGACGTGTCGTGCGAGGTCTCGGCGGAGCTGGCCGGCACGGCGCGGGACACCGGCATGCCGTTCGCGCTGGCGCCCGGGCTCGGGCACCTCACGTTGACGCAGGTCCTGCTGGGGCGGCATCGCGACGCGCTGATCAGCGGCGACGAAGGGCTGCGCATCGCGCGTGACACCGGTCAGCCGCTGTGGACCAGCTACGTGCACGGCGCGCTCGCCTACCTCGCGGCGGTCGAGGGCGACGAGTCCCGGTCCCGCGAGCACGCCGAGGCGGCGGGCGCCGGGCAGGTCGGCTCGGCCTGGGCGCAGACCGCGCTCGCGCTGCTGGACCTGGGCCACGGGCGGCTGCGGGACGCGTTCGACCGCCTGCGGGACCTCGCCGGCGGCCCCCGCAGGCACCAGGGCGCGGTGCTGCGTTCGACCCCGGACCTCGTCGAGGCCGCCGTCCGGCTGGGGCGCGCGGACGAGGTGTCGGTCGCGGAGTTCGCGAGCTGGGCCGCGGCGCTGCGGGTGCCGTGGCTCGACGCGCTGGTCGCCCGCTGCCGGGCGCTGCTGGCGCCGGAGAACGAGGCGGAGCAGCACTACCGGCGGGCGCTGGAACCGGCGGGCCGCCCGTTCGACCGGGCGCGGACGGAGCTGCTGTACGGCGAGTGGCTGCGCCGGGGCCGCCGCAAGACGGAGGCGCGCTCGCAGTTGAGGTCGGCGCTGCGCACGTTCGAGGAGCTCGGTTCGGGGCCGTGGGCGGAGCGGGCACGCACGGAGCTGGGCGCCGCCGGGGAGGCGGTGGCGCAGGCGGCGCGGCCGGACGTGTTCGCGGCGCTGACCCCGCAGGAGCTGCAGATCACCCGGTTCGCGGCGCAGGGCCTGTCGAACCGGGACATCGCGGCGCGGCTGTACCTGAGCCCGCGGACGGTCGCCTACCACCTGTACAAGGCGTATCCCAAGCTCGGTGTCACCTCGCGGGCGGAGCTGGGCGGGCTGGGAGTATCGGGGGTATGACACCTGAAGAGCTGCTGACCACCACTCGTACCGTCCGCAAGCGCCTCGACCTGACCCGCCCGGTGCCCGCCGAGCTGGTCGAGCGGGCGTTGACGATCGCGTTGCAGGCGCCGACCGGGTCGAACAGCCAGGGCTGGCACTGGATCGTGGTGACGGACGCCGGGCAGAAGGCGTCGCTGGCGGAGCTGTACCGGCGTTCGTACCGGGCGTACCGGGAGCACGGGCAGAGCCCGGAGGAGCGGTATCCCGGGGACGCCGAGCGCGTCGCGGTGCAGCACCGGGTGCGCAGCAGTTCGGACCACCTGGCGGAGCACATGCAGGACGTGCCGGTGCTGGTCGTCCCGGCGATCACCGTGCCCGGTGGTGAGCTGGCGGCGGGGAACCAGGCGGGGCTGTGGGGTTCGATCCTGCCGGCGGTGTGGAACTACATGCTGGCCGCGCGGCTCTTCGGGCTGGGGACGGCGTACACGACACTGCATCTGGCGTTCGAGAAGGAGGCGGCGGAGGTGCTGGGCCTGCCGGACGACATCCGCCAGGCGGCGCTGATCCCGACGGCGTACTACACGGGTTCGACGTTCAAGCCCGCTCCCCGGCAGCCGCTGGCGGAGGTGCTGCACCACGACCGCTGGTAGGGAATGCGCGGGGCGCCGGGGATGTTGTGCGGGGTGCGAGAGAAAGGAGCGAACATGAAGGCCAGGAACTCGGTCCGGTCGCTCAAGCAGAAGCCCGGCTCGATAGTGATCCGGCGGCGCGGGCGCACGTTCGTGATCAACAAGCGTGACCCCCACTGGAACACCCGCCAGGGTTGAGTCTTACCGGAACGAGAGCCCCGCGGTGCGCGCCGCGGGGCTCTCGTGGTTTTTCAGGGTTTCGTGGTTTTCAGGGTTTCGTGGTTCGGGGTCAGGCCGCTTTGCGGTCCCCGGGAAGGAGAATCGGGTCTTCCTCGGCGGAGCCGTCGGCCAGCCGCAGGGCATGGCCCAGCACCGCGAAGAGCTGCTTCGTTTCCGCCAGTGTCAGTTTGATGTCGAACCTCCGGAAAGTCTCCTCGAACACAATCCGTGGTGCGACTTCCCGATCGCCCTGCATGAGGTACACCACCATTTCGCAAGGCGAGTGTTCGATGCCTCCGCCGTGCGACCTGAAGTCGTGGCGCGTGGGATCTTCGGAGGTCAGCCACATCCGGTGTTCCCATTCGGACAGATGCCGACGATCCTCCTCGTAATCGGAGTGGCCGTGGAACCGGTTGCACCAATCAGGTTCGTATGCGCATTCGCACGGGGTTGCACAATCATGCGCCCGACAGGCAGCCTTCCTCAGACGACCTTCTCGACCTCGGTGAAACCGATGTGGACCGTGCCCGGGGACGCGAAGTTGGCCACGTCAGCGTTCGCCTCCCGCCCGGCGGGTGTGGCCAGCGCGGCGAGCGCGTCCTCCTTGGTCTCCCAGTCCAGGACGGCGATCAGGAAGTGGTCGGGCATGGAGCCGTCGGGGAACTCGTAGACGCCCCACTCGAAGGCGAGCAGGTTGGGCAGCTTGGCCACCAGGGGAGCGTGCACGTCGCGATAATGCTGCAAAAACCGCTTCGGCTCGGCCGGGTGCTCGTACACCACCGTCATGCGGTACATGGATCTTCCTCTCGTGCGACGGATCATCGGACCATTTCCTCCGCCGTGCGGGTGTTCAGCACCCGCTCCGGCCCGACGCCCAGTGCCTCCGCCCGGGCGCAGCCCGAGTTCTGCCAGTCGAGCTGGCCTGGGGCGTGGGCGTCGGTGTCGATGGCGAACGTGCAGCCCAGCGAGACGGCCAGTGACAGCAGCTCGTCGGGGGGATCCTGGCGTTCCGGGCGGCAGTTGATCTCCACCGCGGTACCCGCGTCGCGGCAGGCCGTGAACACCGCCGTGGCGTCGAAGGCCGACTGGGGGCGGCCTCGGCCCGTGATCAGGCGGCCCGTGCAGTGGCCCAGCACGTCCGTGTGCGGGTTCTCCACCGCCGCGACCATGCGGGGAGTCATGTCCCGCGCCGGCATGCGCAGGTGGGAGTGCACGCTCGCCACCACCACGTCCAGCCGCTCCAGGAGGTCGTCCCGCTGATCGAGTGAACCGTCCTCCAGGATGTCCACCTCGATGCCCGTCAGGATGCGGAACGGGGCCAGCTCGGCGTTCAGCTTCTCCACCAGCTCCAGCTGCGCCTCCAGCCGCTCCGGCGACAGGCCCCGCGCCACCGTGAGCCGCGGCGAGTGGTCCGTCAATGCGATCCACTCGTGCCCCAGTGCCCGCGCCGCCTCGGCCATCTCCCTCGGCGGACTGCCGCCGTCCGACCAGTCCGAGTGCGTGTGGCAGTCACCCCGCAACGCCGCCCGCAGGGCCGAATCCACGCCGGCCGGTGCCGACGACAGCAGCTTCGTCAGGTACTCCGGCTCCTCCCCCGCCGCCGCCTGGGTGATCACCGCCGCGGTCGCCTCGCCGATGCCCGGCAGCGCCTTGAGCGTCCCCGCGTCGATGCGCGAGGTCAGCTCTCCCGGCGGCAGGTCGCCGACCACCGCCGCCGCCCGCCGGAACGCCCGCACCCGGTACGTGGGCGCCCCGGCGCGCTCGAGCTGGAAGGCGATCTGCCGCAGCGCCCACACCGGATCCATGTCCGAGGAATACCACGGGCCGCGCCCGCTCGCGCGCCACACGCGACCGCACCCCGGCGAGGAGGTGGGCGGCAGCGCACCCGGCCGGGCCACCTCCCGCGGCACGACGAGGACATACCGGGCTCAGCACCGCACTGGCAGCCCTCACCTGACCGGACAGCGGCGCGCCCGCCGTCCTGGGGAAACGCTCCATCCTGCGGAACGGCGAGCCCTCACTCCACCGGCAGTGGCGAACCCCCGACCCCAGTGCCCGCGGGAGCAGCCCGGGTACCGCGGCACGACGAGCCAGCCACCTCGTCACGCCAGAGCACGCCGTCCGCTCCCGGTGCGCCCAAGCCAACCGCCGCCCATGGGCACGACCAGCCAACCGCCGCCACCACGCCGGAGGCCCACGCAACGCCGCCCCGCCAGCTCCCGGTGCGCCCAAGCCACCCCCGAACCCTCACCCCACCGAAGGGCCCATCCCCAACGACTGGGGCGTGCTGGAATCCGGCGAAGGCTGGTGCAGGCCCTCGTCGAGCGGCCCGTACTCCGTCATCAGCGCCGGGCTGCCGCCCCACGGGGTTTGCTCCTCCGCGACCAGCGAGTTGGTCGTCAGCAGCAGCCCGGCGACCGACGCGCCGTTCTGCAGCGCCGATCGGCACACCCGCAGTGGGTCGATGATTCCCAGCTCCACCAGGTTCCCGTACCGGCCCTCCAGCGCGTCGAAACCCTCGTCGTCCGCCATGTCCGCCACCCGCGACACCACCTCGTGCGCCGGATAGCCCGCGTTCGCCGCGATGAGGAACGCCGGTTCGCTCAGCGCGCGCCGCACGATGTCGGCGCCCGTCGCGTAGTCTCCTTCGAGCCCCAGGTCCGTCAGCACGCGCGACGCGTGCAGCAGCGCCGCACCGCCACCCGCCACGATGCCCTCCGCCATCGCCGCCCGGGTGGCCGACAGCGCGTCCTCCACCCGGTGCTGCAGCTCCTTCAGCTCCGCCGGCGTCGCCGCGCCGACGTGGATCATCGCCACCTTGCCCGTCAGCGCCCCGATCCGCTCGGTCAGCACGTCCTCGTCGATGCCGAACTGCGCCCGTTCCAGCTCCGACCGCAGCTGCCGCACCCGGAAGTCCACGTTCGACCCCGCCCCGCCGACGATCGTCGTCCGGTCGGCGGTCACCCGCACCTGCTGGGCGCGGCCCAGGTGCTCCAGCGTCATCGTCTCCATCGTGAACCCGGACTGCCGCGACAGCACCGCGCCGCCGACGACCGCCGCCAGGTCCTCCAGCTTGTGCAGCCGCCGGTCGCCGAACCCCGGCGCGCGCACGGCCACCGACCGGAACACTCCGTTGACGTGGTTGTGCACCAGCATGCTCAGCGCGGGCCCCTCGACGGTCTCGGCGATGAGCACCAGCGGCCGCGGCTGCCGCATGATCCGGTCCAGCACCGGCATCAGCTGCTGGACCTTCGTCACCTTCTCCGCGCACATCAGGATGTACGGGTCGTCCAGCACGGCCTCCAGCCGTCCCGGATCGGTGACCAGGTACGGCGACAGGTACCCGTTGTCGAACTCGAAGCCTTCCACGAAGTCCACCGACATGCCGAGCTCCGGGGACTCCTCGACCGTCACCACTCCCCCGTCGCCCACGGTGTGCAGCGCCTTCGCGATGACCGCGCCGACCGCGTCGTCGTCGTTCGCCGAGATCGCCGCCACCCGTGCGTAGTCCTGTTCGGACACCACCGGGTGCGCGACCTTCTCCAGATGCTCCACGAGCCGCGCAACGGCATGGTCTATACCACGCTTCACGAGCACCGGGTTGCCGCCGCCCGCGATCGCCCGCATCCCCTCGCGCACGATCGCCTGCGCCAGCACGGTCGCCGTGGTGGTGCCGTCGCCGACGACGTCGTTCGTCTTGATCGCCGCTTCCTTGACCAGCTGCGCCCCCATGTTCTCGAACTGGTTCTTCAGATGGATCTCGCGGGCTATGGTGACCCCGTCATTGGTGACGACGGGGGAACCGGTGATCTTTTCGAGGATCACGTTGCGCCCCTTGGGACCCAGCGTGGACTTGACCGCCTCGGCCAGCTTGTCCACTCCGGACAGCAGCAGGTCGCGGGCTTCCGTGCCGAACCGCAGTTCCTTGGCCATCGTGACGACTCCCTACGGCGTGAGGATCGCGCGGCCGCGGACCCGGCCGGCGTCGAGGTCGGCCAGCGCGTCGAGCGCGGCGTCCAGCGGGTACTTCCGGGTGTGCAGGGTGACCCTGCCGGCCTGCGCCAGCACCATGAGCTCGACCAGGTCGTTGTAGGTGCCCACGAGGTTTCCCACCACGGTGCGCTCGGTGGAGATGAGGTCGATCGCCGGGATGTCGAGGTTGCCGCCGTAGCCGATGACGAAGTGCGAGCCGCCCCGCCGCGTCATCGCGAACGCGTCCTGCTGCGCGCCCTGTTCCGCGACGAAGTCGAGCACGACCTCGGCGCCGTGCCCGGCGGTGAGGTCCAGCACCGCCTCGACCTGCGCGCCGTCGGCGAGCACCGTCTCGTCGGCGCCGAGCTGTTCGGCGAGCTTCAGCGCCTCGGGGTTGCGGTCGACCACGACCACCGTGGTGGCCGTGAGCGCGCGCAGCGACTGGATGCCGATGTGCCCGAGGCCGCCCGCGCCGTTGACCACGCAGACCGTGCCCGGGTACAGCAGCGGCACTGCCTTGCGCACGGCGTGGTAGGCGGTGATCCCGGCGTCGGCGAGCGCCGCGACGTCGGCGGGCTCGGTGCCGCGGTCGAGCTTGATGCAGGCCCGTGCCGAGGTGAGCAGGTACTCCGCCATGCCGCCGTCGCAGTCGATGCCCGGGAACGCGCTGTTCTCGCAGTGCATGTCGTCGCCCGCGCGGCACGCGTGGCACAGTCCGCACGTCGGCGTGGGATGCAGGATCACCGTGTCGCCGACCTCCACAGTGGACACTCCTGGGCCGATCTCGTGCACCCATCCGGCGTTCTCGTGGCCGATCGTGTAGGGCAGCCGCACCCCCGACTTCTCGGCCCACTGCTGTTCGATGATGTGCAGGTCGGTGCGGCACACTCCGGCGCCGCCGATTTTCACGACGACGTCGAAGGGTCCCGTCGCCCGCGGCTCCGGTACCTGCTCGACCACGGGCTGCCGGTGGTACTCGTGCAGCCGGACGGCTTTCATCCCGTGCCCTCCTGTTCTCCGGTCCCCGGGTAGCGCACGCGCAGCATTCCGCGGCACACCCCCGAGTTGGCCTCCATGCTGGTGCGCGTGACGCGGGCGACGGCCAGGTGCCGCCGCACCGCCCCCGCGCCGATCCCGCCGCCGCTGTCCGGGTCGACCAGCAGCGGCGCGTCGTCGCCCGCGGGCAGGCCGAGCTCCCGGCGGCGGGCCCGCAGCCGGTCGAGGTCCCGGCTCGGCGGGACCTCGCCGAGGGTCAGCGCCGGGGTGACCTCGGCCCCGGCCGTGCGCACCGTCCGGCACACGCGGTCGGTGCCCGCGAGGACGGCCTTGCGCAGGAAGTCGCGGCGCAGGCTGTCCAGCTCCGCCACCGCCTCGCCCTCGAACGACGCGACGAACCCGGCCCGCGCCGCGACTCCCCGGTTGATCGCGTCGGCCGCGAAGTGGTCCAGCAGGATCACTTCCACGGCCTCGGCGCCGGGGACCGCGGACACCGTGTCGTAGGCGTCCGCGACCATCAGGAAAGCGAAGTTCGGCGCGCAGAAGTAGGTGGGCAGGCGCAGTTCGACGCGCACCGCGCCCGCCACCACCTCGCACCGGGCGACGAACCCGAGGTCCGTGAGGGGCTCGTCCAGCTCCGGGTCCCGGACCGTGCCCAGCGCGGCCCAGACCGCCGCGCGCATCACGGGTTCGGTACGCCGACCGGTTCGACGACCTCAGGTGCGTCCAGCCGCAGCTCCGCGGGCACCTCGATGTCGTAGAGCCGCGCGGCGTTGAGCCCGAGGATCTTCTTCTTCTGCGCGACCGTCAGCGGCGGGAAGTCCGACAGCTCGTCGTCGGGCGGCATGTTCCAGTCGACGAAGCCCTCGACCTGCCACTTCGGCTCCCAGATCGCGTAGTCGGCGCCGAAGATCAGCTTGTCCTCGCCGAGCCAGAACATCAGCTCGCCCATGACCTTCGCGAAGAACTTGGGCCGCGCGTGCATCAGCCCGCCGAGCACCACGGCCAGGCCCGCGTACACGTTGCGCTCCTGCGTGGCCATGAAGCAGAAGTCCTCGATGCGCGGCAGGCCCACGTGCTCGACGATGAAGTTGAGCCCCTGGAAGTCCGTCGCCACGTGGTCCACATCGGAAACGTCGAACGCGTCCTTGTCCAGCGGCCAGATCGTCGGTCCCTTGTGGATGTGGATGTTGCGGACGCCCAGCTCCTCGCACTTCGCGAGGTACTTGGCCGCCTCCGGGTCGGTCAGGCTCCAGCCGCGTGAATCGCCGCGCCACTCGGCGGTGTAGAGCTTGACGCCCTTGCAGTCGTACCGCTTCACGCGCTCGGTGAACGCCTTCATGCCCGCGTCGCCTTCGCGCGGGTCGAAGTAGGTGTTCACGAGGAACTTCCCGGGGTGCTTCTCGGCGAGCGCGCCGTCGGTTTCGGTGGTGTTGAAGCCCTCCCGGTACCACTGCCGCAGGTTGGTCGGCTGGAAGATCGCCTTGTCCACGTGCCCGGCCTCGAACAGGTCGTGCATCATGAGCTCTTCGGAGTACTTCTGGAACCGGTCGATCGGCCAGTGCGTCTCCTTCGGGCCCAGGCCCTGGTAGGCGTGGAAGCACTCGATCCAGCCCTTCGCGTACTCCTCCTGCCCGGCCACCCAGTTCCCGGGGCTCGCGTCCCAGAAGTGGGTGTGCGCGTCCACCACGAAGTACTTCTCGCCGTCCTTCTCGTACACGGCAACCCCCTTCAGGAGATCGGCTTGAGGTCGAAGTCGAGGTACTCGGCGGCGTCCTCGGGGTTGGCGAACATGATCGTGCGGTCGTCGAGGTGGACCATGCGGCCGTAGTGGGTGGACATGCTCTCCTCGAACTCCGCCGCGTCGAACCAGCCCTCCTCCTCGCCGGCGGCCTCGTCGATGTCGGCGTACACCACGTCGAAGCGGCCGGTGCCGTCGACGCGGATCATCGACGGCAGGTGGGTGATCTCGACGTTGCCGAGCTTGCCGAGCACCTCCGCGACGATGGTGCCGACCTGGTTGTTCATCAGGGTGAAGCCGCACCGGTTGGAGGCGGTGCTGTCCGCCTTGAAGGGGCTTTCGGTCCGGGAACTCGTGGTGGTCACTGGTTCAGCTCCTTCGGTGCCTGCAGGCCGAGGTCGGCCACGATGCCGCCGAAGCGGCTCTTCACGCGGTCCAGGCCGTCCTCGAACCGCGGGGGCTTGGCGTCGGGCTGCGACCACAGCGGCTGCAGCGTGCGCGCGGCGTGGAGGCACCGCGGCACCCAGTCGGCCAGCCACTGCTGCATGAGACCGCGGTTGTGCTCGGCGAACTCGCGGTCCTCCGTCAGCGGCTGGAACATCGCGCGTGTGTAGCGCAGGTCGCGCTCGGAGAAGTCGTACTCCGCCGCCCCGACCAGGGTCGGCGTGACGAAGTCGCCGTTGGCCGGCGCCGCCTGCTGCACCAGGTTGCTGCGGAACAGCTCGCCCACCAGCGGTTCGAACACGACGTTGGCGGCGAACACCGCCTCCGCCCAGTCCCAGATGCCGGTCAGCTGTTCGGCGACCTCGCGCACGCCCTGCCACGCGGGGTCGGAGTTCCACGTCGCCAGGTGCGCGGTGCCGTCGAAGCCCTCGACCTCCTCGGTGAGCGTCAGGTTGTACAGCGCGAGGTCCTGCGCCGCGCGGATGCGGTGCATGCTGTTGACCGCGATGGCCGTGTTGTGCATGTTCGTCGGGCCGCGGCGGTTGGCGTTGGCGAACAGGTACAGCCCGAGGCCGTGGTCGACGTGCATCCACGCGCCGACGTGGTGCGCCACGAAGTTCGTCCAGTTGCGGTTCCACTGCTCGAACGCTCCTGCCTGCCGTGCCGCCTCGATGTTCTGGTTGAGCTGGCGGACCACGTTGGCGTTGTAGCGGTAGAGGGTCAGCTCCCACTCCTCGTTGGGGTCGCGGAACTCGTGCCAGCCGTGCGCGGGCCAGTCGTAGCCCCGGCCCCCCGATCCGGGGCCACGCTCGGGCACCGGCCGGTCCGAGCCCCACGCCTTCAGCTTCGTCCAGTCCAGCGGGTAGCCGCCCTGGCCGTCGGCGAAGCCGTACAGCCAGCCCTGGGCGAGGTAGTGCCGCGGGTCGGGTTGCACCTCGACGGTCACGTCCTCGTAGTGGCTCTGCTTGCGCTTGGCCGGGTTGAAGTAGTTGAACCGCCGCAGCTGCGAGTCCGGGAACTCCCTGGCGCCCGCCTCGGCGTCGGTGAAGACCGGTTTCGGCACACTGCGTGCGGTGGTCGGCGTTGACATCGGCTTTCACCCTTCGCCCGTGGTCGTGAACTTGTCGTAGAAGACGCGCTTTTCGGAAACACCCAGCGCGGGCAGCAGTTCCAGCGCCGCCTCCACCATCGGAGGCGGCCCGCACACGTACGCGTCGGCGCCGCCGAGCCCGGTTTCCCGCCGCCGCAGGACGTCGGTGATCAGCCCGGTCTCGCCGTCCCAGTCCGCACTGTCCGGTTCGGACAGTGCGGGGACGTACCGGAAGTCCGGCAGCTTCTGCTCCAGCGCGCGCAGCTCCTCGGTGAAGCAGAGGTCGCGGCGGCGGCGCGCGCCGTAGTAGAACACCGTGCGGCGGCTGATCCCGCGTTCGGCCATCGACCGCAGCAGCGCGAGGATCGGCGCGATCCCGGCGCCGCCGCCGAGGAACAGCAGGTCCGCGTCCGGGTTGTCCCGCAAGGTGAACACCCCGAACGGCCCGGTCACGTCCAGCCGGTCGCCCGGGCGCAGCCGGGTGTCGAGGAACTGCGAGAACAGCCCGCCCGGGTAGACCTTGATGACGAACTCCAGGCGGCCGCCCTCGCGGCAGGACGTGTTGGCCATCGAGAACGAGCGGGTCTCGTCCGTGCCCGGGACCGCGAAGTCCAGGTACTGCCCCGGGAAGAACCGCAGCGTCTCCGGTTCCACCAGCCGCACGACGAGGTGGCGCAGGTCGTGCGTGACGGGCTCGTTCGACACCACCTCCACCACCGACTCCTGGATCGGCAGTCCGGAGTGGATCATCTCCTCGTCGTAGTTGAGCAGCTCGATGGTCAGGTCCTCGTACGCGTGCGCCCGGCACAGCAGCGTGTAGCCCTCCTCCTTCTCGAAGTCGGGCAGCGCGAACGTGGAGTACCGCTCGTGCTCGAAGTCGTCGCCTTCGAGCACGAAGGACTTGCAGGAGGCGCACTGCCCCTCCTTGCAGCCGTGCATGAGCATGACGCCCTGTTCCGCGGCGGCCCGCAGGATCGTCTGCTCCTCGTCCGCCTCGATCTCGATGCCGACCGGCTCGAAGCGGACCACGTGCTTTTCGGCCATGTCAGCCGGCCGGCGCCGGACGGCCCGCGGGCCCCTGCCGGTGGTAGTCGGCCACGAACGCGGCGCGCTCGTCGTCGCTCATCTGGTTGAGCAGCACGTTCGGGCTCTGCACCTCGGGCATGCGGCGCAGGTGGTCCAGCGTCCACATCTGCTTCGGGTCGAGGTCCAGGTGCGGCTGGGCGACCATCGTCTTGCCGTCGTCCCGCACGAAACCCATGTCGGCGACCACGTCGGCCCAGTTCCAGCCGTGGTACATGGTCTCCCACTCGCGGGCGCCGATCAGCTTGCCCATGTTGGGGGTGTTGCGGCCCTGGTAGGTCGGCCGGAAGGCGGTGGCGTCGGTCCAGTGGCAGGTCTCCGAGCAGTAGGTGCGCCACTGGCCGTCGACCTCGTCGGTCACCATGTCCTCGCGCACCAGGCACGGCACCATGCAGGTCCAGCAGCGGTGCGGGTACACGTAGTCGACGTCCTCGGCGACGATCGGGTGGTGCCCGTTCGGCCTCGACAGGCGGTTGTAGTTCTCCCACCACTTGCCGTACCGGTCGTACCAGCCGGGGTACTTCGACTCGAACCACTCGAAGTCCTCGTCCGTCATCGGGTCGATCCGCCAGTAGTTGGCGAGCCAGCCGGTGGCGAAGAACTGGGCGACCTCGTGCACGTAGCCCTTGTTCCAGATCCGGTTCCACGCCTCCTCGATGAGGTCGTGCGGGATGGTGAGCCCGTACTTCTCCAGCGGCACCAGGTAGCTGCGATAGTAGTCGTCGTAGATCCAGCGGCGCCACATCTCCGCGTAGCTCTCGCGGTCCTTGCGGCGGTCCTTCGTGCCGTACTCGATGAAGGTGCCGATCGCGGCGTCGACCACGCAGTGGTTGTTCCACCAGGCGTAGCGCAGGTCGCGTTCGAGCAGCTGGTGGTTGCTCTCGTCGGACAGCGCCATCAGCAGGGTGGCGTAGCCGTTGGAAATGTGGCGGGACTCGTCGGACTGCACCGAGTGGAACACCGTGGGCAGCAGGTAGTCGCCGTTGGCGGCGGCCTCGGCGGGCATCGCGACGAACAGCGTGTTCGTGAAAGCGGTTTCCGCGACGATGGTCAGGTAGATGCTGGCCGCGGTGATCGCGTCCCCGGTGATGAACCCCTCGGCGAACTGGCGGCCGATCGTGCCGCAGTAGTCGTTCTGGAAGTTGCGGAGACTGGAGTTGAACCCGGCGGGGTCGATGTAGTTGTTCATGTACAGCCGCTTGAGGTTCTGCTGGATCGTCGAGTGCCGGACCTCGTCGATCATCTGGATCGCCTGCCCGTTGTGCAGCTCCGGGTTCGGCACCGTGCGGAACAGCAGCGGCATCGCGCGCGCCGCGGAGATCTCCGGCAGCGGGATGATGGACAGGAACAGCTTCTGCCACTCCAGCCAGCGTTCCTGGACCTGGCGGAACATGTTGCCGCGGATCGCGCCGTCCTCGGCGCCGTACACCCGGTGGTCCTTCTCCTCCTGCATCGGGAAGTACGACCGCAGGACCTGCTTGAGCGGGTCCTTCTTCTTGGCCTTCGAGAAGGTGTAGTCCGTGCCGTACTGGGACACCGGCTCGTGGTAGGCCGGTTCCCAGGACAGTTCCTGGATCTTCTGGTGGGCTTTCGCCACGCTCTGGCGGCTCATGTCGGCTCCTTCACGGCGCAGAAGTCTGTGCCGACGATTACAAGCCGCCCGGCGCCGCACGCGGGTCTCAATCTGAGACATCCGGTTCACGCCCGCGGCGGGTGTCTCAATCTGAGACACCGGCACCGCACGCGCCGGCCTACCCTGTGACGAGCGACACGACGACGTGCCGGGAGGCCCAGTGGAGCACGCGCCCGCGATCCTGCCCGACGACGAGGGCCTGGCTCGCACGCGCGAACGGTTCCTGACCACGGAGACGATCGAGCCGGGGCAGGTCCGCAGGCCGATACTGGCGTCGTGGTGGCGTTCCCGCGAGCTGCGCGTGCCCGCCGACCGCATCGACACCCCGTACACCGGCGACCTCGACCCGGAAACCCCGCTGCTGCGGGGCGCCGCGCCCGTGCTCGAACGGCTCGCCGACCAGCTGGAGGGCCAGCCGATCAGCCTGATCCTCACCGACGCCACCGGCGTCGTGCTCACCCAGCGCACCGGCGACGCGGACCTGCACCGCCACCTGGAACGCGTGGAGCTGGTGCCGGGCTACAGCTACGGCGAGCGGTTCGTGGGCACCAACGGCATCGGCACCGCGCTCGAAGACGGCCGCCCGACGTCGGTGTTCGGGCACGAGCACTACGCCGAGCACCTGGAGAACCTCGCGTGCGCCGGCGTGCCGATCCAGCACCCCATCTCCGGCAAGACGCTCGGCGCGGTCGACCTGACGTGCTGGCGCAAGGACGCGGGCGGGCTGCTCGTCGCGCTCGCCCGCTCCGCCGCGGAGCAGGTCCGCCAGGCGCTGCTGACGCACAGCAACCTGCGTGAGCTCGTGCTGTTCCAGTCCTACCTGCAGGCGTGCCGCCGCACGACGGGCATCGTGCTGGCGTTCAACGACGACGTGGTGATGATGAACGACAGCGCACGCCGCCTGCTCGACCCCGCCGACCAGACGATGCTGCTCAACCGCGCGGGCCAGGAGCTGAGCGTCGCCCGCCGCGCGAGCGTCACCCTCACGCTGTCGAGTGGCAGCAAGGTGCGTGTCTCGTGCCGGCGGGTGACCGGGGACCGCGAAGGCGACGTCGCGGGCGGGGTGCTGTCGGTGAAGCTGCTCGACAGCGACGAGAGCACCGGCACGTCCCTGCCGATGCTGCCGATGTTCCTGCCCGGCGTGGTGGGTTCGGCGCCGCCGTGGCTGCGGGCGAGCCACGACGTGGACGCCGGTTTCACCCGCGGCGAGTGGCTGGTGCTGGCCGGCGAGCCGGGCACCGGCAAGTACACCCTCGCGCGCGGGGTGCACCAGCGGCGCAACCCGGCGGGCCGGCTGCACGTGCTCGACGCCGCCCGGATGACCGCGGACTGGCACGACGACCTGCGCCGCGAGCTCGTCGACGACCCGGTGGACACGCTCGTGATCCGGCACGCGGACCGGCTCGCCGGGCCGGACCTGCACACGCTGGTGTCGGTGCTGCGCGAGGCGCGGGCGAAGACCTGGGTGACGATCACGCTGCCCTCGGACGCGGAAACCGATCCCGAACTGCTGGCCTTGTTCCCGCGCACGGTCACCGTGCCGCCGCTGCGCCGCCACGCCGAGGACCTGGGCGACCTGGTCCCGCTGTTCCTCGCCCGGCTCGCGCCCGGCGGCACGCTCACCTGCTCCCCCGCCGCGCTGCACCTGCTCATGCGCGCGAGCTGGCCGGGCAACGTCACGCAGCTCTACCGGGTGCTCAAGCAGATCACCAAGCGCCGCCGCACGGGCACGATCGTGCCGACCGACCTGCCCGCGGAGTACCACGCGCTCACCCGCCGCCCGCTCAACCGGTTCGAGACGGTCGAACGGGACGCGATCGTGCGCGGGCTGGCCGACGCGAACGGCAACAAGGTGCGCGCCGCGAAGCTGCTGGGCATCTCGCGCGCGACGATCTACCGCAAGATCCACGAGTACGGGATCGTGACCCCCGACCGCTGAACCGTTTCGTCCCTTTTCCGCGTGACGAGCCTTACTCCGCGTGCCCGTCCGGGAATGCCGTGTGGCTCCCCGGAGCTGGCAGGAGGCGTCGCCGTTTCCGGAGGAGGGTCATGTCGGACGACGTCCAGCCCGCGCGGAGTCTCCGCCTCGTCATGGTCGTGCTCGCGTTCTCGTGCGGCGCGACCGTGGCCAACCTGTACTACCCGCAGCCGCTGCTCGACGAGATCGCCGCCGCGTTCTCGGTGAGCCAGGGCGCGGCCGCACTGGTGGTGACGCTGACCCAGCTCGGTTACGCCGCCGGGATGGCGCTGCTCATGCCGCTGGGCGACCTGCTGGAGAACCGGAAGCTCGCCGCGCGCACGCTGGTGTTCACCACGGCGGCGCTGCTCGTCGCGGGCCTGTCGCCGGTGTTCGGGCTGTTCCTCGCCGCGTCGGTGCTGATCGGGCTGACGTCGGTGGTCGCGCAGATCCTCATCCCGTTCGCCGCGCACCTGGCGCCCGAACGGGAGCGCGGCCGGTTCGTCGGCACGGTGATGACGGGGCTGCTGCTGGGCATCCTGCTGGCCCGCACGGTGTCGAGCCTCGTGGCCGCGGCGTGGGGCTGGCGCACGATCTACCTGGTCTCGGCCGCGCTGATGCTGCTGGTCGCGATCGCCGTCACCCGGCTGCTGCCGCACCGCGACCCCGGGCACGACGTGCGCTACCGGCAGCTCATGCGGTCGGTGCTGACCCTCGTGCGCGAGGAGCCCGCGCTGCGGCGGCGGGCGGGGTGCCAGGCCCTGATGTTCGGGGCGTTCAGCGCGTTCTGGACCACCGTGGCGTTCGAGCTGACGCGGCAGCACGGGCTGAGCCAGACCGGGGTCGGGGTGTTCGCGCTGGTCGGCGCCGCGGGCGCGGCGGCCGCGCCGATCGCCGGCCGGCTGGGCGACCGCGGGCACGGCGTGCTCGGCAGCGGCGCGGCGCTCGCGCTGGGCGCGGTGGCGATGGTGGTGGCCGACCTGGGCGTGCACAGCGTGGTGGCGCTGGCGGTGGCCGGGGTGCTGCTGGACCTGGCCGTACAAGGGCACCAGGTGCTCAGCCAGCAGGAGATCTACGGGTTGCGGGCGGACGCGCGGGCGCGGATCAACACGGTGTTCATGACGACCATCTTCGTCGGCGGTGCCGTCGCGTCGGCGATCGCGGGCGCCCTCTACGATGCGAGCGGCTGGACCGGGTCGAGCCTGTTCGGCGCGGCACTTCCGGTGCTCGGGCTGGGGATCTGGGGCTACTCGCGGGTACGGGCCCGCCGCGACGCGGTCGCCGTGCCCGCGTCGGGCTAACCCCCGTCCGGCCAAGATGAATATTGTTCACATCCGACCGCGGAGGAGGTCCTGGTGCTCGGCCACGACGAAGCACTGCGTGCCGTGGAAAGCAGCCTCGACCGGCCGTCGGCCGCGCGGGTCTACGACTACCTCCTCGGCGGCGACACCCACTACGCGATCGACCGCGAGTTCGCGCACAAGATCCGCGACCGCGTGCCGCTGATCGGGCAGTACATGCGCACCAGCAGGCAGTTCCTGGCCCGCGCGGTGCGCCGGGCCGCGCAGCTGGGCCTGACGCAGTTCGTCGACATCGGCTCCGGCCTGCCCACGGCGGGCAACGTGCACGACGTGGCCGACGAGACGCGGCCGCAGCGCGACACGCACGTGGTGTACATCGACAACGAGCCGGTCGCGCTGGCGCATTCGACGCTGCTGCTGGCCGACACCGCCGACCCGGACCGGCACCGCGCGATCGCCGGGGACCTCAGGCAGCCGGGCGAGGTGCTCGAACGGGTGCTGGACACCGGGATCATCGACCTGGAGCAGCCGGTCGCGCTCGTCGTCAACGCGGTGCTGCACTTCATCAAGGACGAGACGGATCCGGACGCGATGCTCGCGGAGTACCGCGAGGCGCTCGCGCCGGGCTCGCTGCTGGTGCTGTCGCAGATGACGAACGAGAACCCGCGCGGCGAGGACGAACGCCAGGCGCTGGCGGACCTCGTGGCGTACTACGAGGAGACCACGAACCCCGCGCAGCTGCGCACGACGGAGGAGTTCAGCCGCTTCTTCGGCGACTGGGAACTGCTCGAACCGGGGCTCGTGTACGCGCCCGCGTGGCACCCCGACGAGGACACGGTGTTCGCGGCGCAGCCTTCGGAGTCCCGGGTGATCGGCGGCGTGGCCCGCAAGCCCGGGGCACGGCCGTCCTGACGTGACAGTGAACGACGAGGCCGTGCTCGACGACCCGGTGGGTGAGTCCCTCCGCGGCCACCACGCCCATCTGGCCCGGCGGCTCGGCCGCGCGGCCACCTACGCGCCCGAGGTGGCGACCTTCGCCACCCTCGCCCCGGACCCGGGCCCCCGGGACTGGTCCGACCTCGCCCGGTTGCTCGGCCCGGACGAGTTCGCCGACCTCTTCAGCCACCCGGCGGTTCCGCCACCGGAGTGGGAGCCGGTGTTCGAGCTTCAGGGCCGGCAGCTGGTGTGGGGCGGCGGCACGGTGTCCTCCGTGGACGCGGGGGTGGTCGAGCTGGGGGCGGACAGCGTGCCGGAGATGCTCGATCTCGTCGCGCGGACCCGGCCGGGACCGTTCTGGTCGCGCACCCGCGAACTGGGCACGTACCTCGGCGTGCGGGAGAACGGCGCCCTGGTGGCCATGGCGGGCGAACGGCTCCGTCCTCCGGGCTGGACCGAGATCAGCGCGGTCTGCACGGCTCCCGAAGCACGGGGTCGGGGGTACGCGGCCCGCCTGGTCACCGCGCTCGTCGCACGGGTGCTGACCCGCGGCGAACGGCCGTTCCTCCACGTCGCCGAGGCCAACACCGGCGCGATCGCGCTGTACGAACGGCTCGGGTTCCGGCTCCGCAAGCCGGTGACCTTCCGGGGCTTCCGCACCCCCTGACGACGGCGGCTCAGGCCGTCTCCTCCGCGCCGGACTGGTCGGCCATCGCCTCCAGGCGGACGAGCAGGCGGTGCAGCGACGGGAGCGCGTTCAGCACGCGGGCGCGGTCACGGGCCGGGATCTCCGCCAGCGCGCGGGAGACGACTTCCTTGCGCCCCCGCGTGAACTTGTCCAGCACCCGCCGGGCGCGCGCCGTGGGCACGAGCAGGACTGAGCGCTTGTCGAGGTCGGAGGGACGGCGTTCGAGCAGCCCCTCGCCGACCATGTCGCGCACGAGGTTGCTGACCGTGGGCCGCGCCAGGTGCAGTTCGAGCGCCAGCTGCGCGGGTGGTAGCGGCCCGGTGCGCACGAGCGTGCGCAGGACGGCGACCTTCGCCTCCGGCAGGGTGGGCAGTCCCTCGGCGACCCGCGTCGCCCGGATGATCGCACGGCGCATCGGCGCCATGAGGCGCAGCAACTGCTCGCCGGGGTCCGGCTCGGTCATACCTGACCAGTACCGCTCAAGTCGCGCGCTGTCGAGGGAAACCCGCCGACGAGGTGCGGCGCCCCGGCCGTGACGGCCCGCGCCGCCTCCGCCGTGGTGTGCGGCCTTCGGTGACAGCGCAGCCCGGCGGTTCAGCGGGAACACCGTCGAGCATGGCGAGGAACCAGACCACGTCGTCGATCAACTCGGCCGCCGCCTGGTCGTCGTCGGCGCGCTCGTCGTGCGTCATGCGTTCACCCTGGCGACGGGCGTCTCGTCGCGCGCGGAGTTTCGCCGATGGCGAATCCGCCGAGAGCGAAACCCAAACTGTCCACAGTGGAATCGCCTCCGCACTGGGCCGAATGGAGCAGTCGCCCGGCGGTGTCCCTCCATCCGGGTGAAACTGCTCTGGACACGAGGAGGCGACCAGATGGCGAGTCAGGCGGCACGGGCGGCGTCGCGGGGGGCTTCGCGCGTCGAAGGCAGCAAGACGGCGCAGATCGCCGGGCGGCTGGGGATGGCGTGCTGGGGCGTCGTGCACCTGGTGGTGGCGTACCTCGCGCTGCGGGTCGCGTTCGGCGACCCCGGGCGGGAGACCGACCAGAAGGGCGCACTGGCCGAGATCGGTTCGACGGCGTTCGGGCAGGTCGTGCTGTGGGTGCTGGCGGTGGGGCTGGTGGCGTTCGGGTTGTGGCAGTGCATGCTCGCCGCGAACGGCTACGGCTGGGTGACCAAGAGTGGCAAGCGGACGCGCAAGCGCATCGGTTCGGGCGCGCGGGCGGTCGTGGTGTTCGGGCTGGCGTACACGGCGATCCGGCTCGCCACGGGCAGCGGGAGTTCCGGTTCGGGCGACCAGAAGCAGCAGGAGTTCACGGCGAAGCTGCTCAGTCTGCCCGCGGGCCCGTTCCTGGTGGCGGTCGCGGCGGCGGTCGTGCTGGGGGTCGCCGTCGCGGCGGCGGTGAAGGGGTTCAAGCGCAGCTTCCTGAAGGACCTCGACACGGCCGACCTGCCGGGCGGCAGCCGGAAGGCGGTGGAGTGGCTGGGCCTGGCGGGCTACGTCGCGAAGGGCGTGGTGTACGCGATCATCGCGGTGCTGCTGGGCTACGCGGCGCTTCGCTCGGACGCACGCCAGGCGGGCGGCCTCGACAAGGCGCTGCACACCCTCGCGGCGCAGCCGTTCGGCATGGTGCTGCTGGTAATCGTCGCACTGGGCCTCGCCGCCTTCGGCGTGTACTGCTTCGCGGCCGCCCGAGCACACAAAAGCTGACGACTGCGCCAGTGGCGCGCCCGGGCGGGCCCACCGGTGAAGCTTGCTTGACGGTGGCGCTGCTGCCCCGCCGCCGGGTCCGGCGACTCAACCGCCACCGAGTCTCGCCACCGGCCCCGGCCGCACAGTCGCGCGGCACCATCGCCCTCACCGCCGCCGGATCCGCCACCACCCCGGCCACCCCACGGCACCCACTCGGGCGCCCACCCTCACACCGCCACCCGACCGGGCGAGCGGGGCAACTCGAACGAGTGGACCACGGCATGAGGTGATCTTCCTCAGGGAAGACTTCGGCCAGTCCGCCGCTTGGAGGAGACCCGCGTGGATCCGCGCCCTGTCCTGCTCGCCGTCCTCACCGGAGCGCTGCTCACCGGTGCCGTCCAGACCGGGCTCGCCGCCCGGCCCGCCGCGCCACTCGTCCAGGGACTCGCGAACGGAGCGGTCACCACCTCCGCCGTCTTCGACCAGGTCAGCGTCACCGCCCACGACCCGAACGCCGTACGGCTCCTGCTCGACGGCAAGCCGCTGCCCGTCGTCCGCGAGGGCAACCGGCTCGTGCTGCCGAAGCTGCGCCTGCCCGAAGGCCCGCACACGCTCACCGCCCGGCTCGGCCGCCTGGAAGCGTTTCCCCAGTCCGACGTCACCCGCACCTTCACCGTCGACGACACCCCGCCCCAGGTCTCCCTCGCCCCCGTCGAAGCGACCGACCTGCACGAGCCGGTCACGGTCCGCGGTTCGGCCAGCGGGGCGCAGCGGGTGAACATCAACGGCTCCGAAGTGAACGTCGACCCCGACGGCGCGTTCAGCACCACGCTCCCCTCCCCGCCCGGCAGCATCGCACTGTCCGCTGTGGACGAAGCGGGCAACGTGGCGAGCACCGAGGTCACGGTCCAGGCACACCACCCCGGCATGCGCGGCGTCCACATGACCGCGCTCGCCTGGGCGTCACCCGCCTTGCGCGAGCCGGTGCTGCAACTGGCCCGCGACGGGCTCATCGACACCGTCGAGCTCGACATCAAGGACGAGGACGGCGAGATCGGCTACGACTCGCAGGTCCCGCTGGCACGCGAGATCGGCGCGGCGAAGGGCTACTACGACGCCCGCGCGGCACTGGACGAGCTGCACGGGATGAAGATCCGCGTCGTCGGCAGGCTCGTCGCGTTCCGCGACCCCATCCTCGCCCGCGCCTCGTGGGACTCCGGCCACCACGACCGCCTCGTGCAGACCGCCGACGGCCAGGCCTGGGCCAGCGGCTACGGCGACTACACCTTCACCAACCCCGCGAACCAGGAGGTCCGCGACTACAACACCCAGCTGGCCACCGAGGCCGCGGCGCTGGGTTTCGACGACATCCTCTACGACTACGTGCGCCGCCCCGAGGGCTCGCTCGACCGGATGCGGCTGCCCGGCCTCCAGGGCACCCCGGAGCAGGCGATCACCGAGTTCCTCGCGCAGAACCGCGACGCCGTGCACGCCCACGGCGCGTTCCTCGGCGCGTCGGTCTTCGGCATCGCGATCACCCGGCCCACCCAGATCGCGCAGGACATCCCGGCCATGTCGCACGAGGTCGACTACGTCGCGCCGATGGTGTACCCGTCGCACTGGGGCGCCGGCGAGTACGGGCTCGACGACCCCGAGGCCGCGCCGCACGACATCACCGCCCGCTCCCTCGCGGACTTCGCCAAGCAGGCACGGCAGGGCGGGGCCGTGACGGTGCCGTGGCTGCAGGCGTTCAGCATGCACATCCCCTACGGCCCGGCCGAGATCAAGGCCCAGATCGCCGCGGCGCACGAGAACGGCATGGACTCGTTCCTGCTGTGGAACGCCGCCTGCCGCTACGATCCCGCCGCCCTGGGCGGCTGATTCCCGGAAAGCGCTTCCCGGCGCGGCTCGCGCGGGCCAGAATGGAACGCCCGCGCTGCCCGTTTCGTGCAACCCTGCGCGGCGACGGGAGGCGGAGCCATGGCGGACGGGAACCCGCTGGTGGCGCGGGCGCAGTCGCAGACGACGGGGGTCACGGGGATCGGGATCGCCGAGTCGGCGGTGGATCTGGCCAACGGGGTCAAGGACGGGTCGTGGGTCGAGGTCGGGCTGGGTGCCGTCGGGGTGGGGATGGAAGCCCTGTCGATGGTGGTGGATCCGATCGGGACGCTGGCGCAGTACGGGGCGTCGTGGTTGATCGAGCACGTGCAGCCGTTGAAGGAGGCGCTGGATTGGCTGGCGGGGGATCCGCCGGTGATCCAGTCCTTCGCCGACACGTGGGGCAATGTCGCCGGTGAGGTGGCCGCGGTTGCGGGGGATTTGCGGGCGGAGGTCACCAATGGCACGGCGGGCTGGTCGGGTACCGGCGCGGAGGGCTATCGGGGGCGGGTGGCGGAGCAGACGGACGCGCTGGCGGGGGCGGCGACGCTGGCGGACGGGATTTCCACCGGTGTGATGGTGATGGGCCAGGTCGTGGCGATGGTGCGGGAGACCGTGCGCGATCTGGTGGCGGAGTTGGTGGGGAAGCTGATTTCGTGGGTGCTGGAGGAGGCGTGCACGCTGGGGTTCGCCACCCCGCTGGTGGCGGCGCAGGCCACCACGGCGATCACGAGCACGATCACCAAGGTTTCGGAGCTGGTGCGCAAGCTGCTCAAGACGATCGGCAACGTGACCCCGAAGATCCGGCGGATCGTGGACAAGCTCGGGGAGATCATCGAGAAACTGGCGAAGCTGGGCAAGAAGTTCGCCCGCCGCGCCGACGGCGCCACCACCCCCTCGGCGGCACACTCCCTCGACACCCCGCAGGTGCACAGCCCCGACGCGCCACACGCACCGGACACGCCGGATGGCGCGGACCTCCCCGGCGCCAGTCACCCCGGCGACGGCACCACACCGGGTTCGCTTAAGGAGAGCAGCGAGAACCCGAAAACCGAGTCCCGCGAGCAGGAGTGCGTGCCCGGTTCCGGCGACCCGATCGACGTCGCCACCGGGCAGATGTTCTCCACCGAGATCGACGCCGAGCTGCCGGGCGTGCTCCCGCTGGTGTTCGAGCGCACGCACTATTCCTCCTACCGCGCCGGCACGTGGTTCGGTCCTTCGTGGACGTCCACAGTGGATCAGCGCGTCGAGGTAGAGGACGACGGCATCCACTTCGCCGCGGCGGACGGCATGCGGCTGGTCTACCCGGTGCCGCTCACCGACGGGGCGGAGGTGCTGCCGATCGAAGGTCCGCGCTGGCCGCTCACCCGCACCGCGGAGGGCTACCGCATCACCCGCCTCCGCGACGGCTGCACGCTCGACTTTCCCGGCACCACCGGAAGAATCCCGCTGGCCACGATCACCGACCGGGGCGGCCGCCGCATCGAGTTCCACTACGACGAGACGGGCGCGCCGGCCGAGATCCGGCACTCCGGCGGCTACCGCCTCGGCATCGACACCGAAGGCCGCCGCGTCACCCGGCTCTGGCTGCACAACGTCGCGGGCGAGCCGATCACGCTGATGCGCTACGCCTACGACGACCGCGGCCGGCTCACCGAGGTGGTCAACTCGTCGAACCAGGCGACGCGGTTCGGCTACGACCTCGCCGGGCGCATCACGCAGTGGACCGACCGCAACGGCGAGTGGTACCGCTACCACTTCGACGGCCGCGGCCGCTGCGTGCGCACCGAGGGCTCCGGCGGCGCGCTGACCGGAACCTGGGACTACGACGAGGAAAACCGCGTCACCATCCACACGAACTCCCTCGGCGAGGCGACCGCGCACCACCTCAACGAGCTGGGGCAGGTGGTCCGCGAGGTCGGGCCGCTCGGCGGCGAGACCGTCCGCGAGTGGGACCGCCACGACCGGCTGCTGTCGATCACCGACCCGCTGGGCCGCACCACCCGCTACACCTGGGACGAGCGGGGCAACCTGCTCGCCACCACCCTGCCCGACGGCACCCAGCGGCTCACCGAGTACAACGAGCTGAACCTGCCCACCGTGCTCGTCGACGCCGACGGCGCGGTGTGGCGCCAGGACTACGACGAGGCCGGAAACCTCGTCGCGGTCACCGATCCGGTGGGCGCGGTGACCCGGTACAGCTACGGGGAAAGCGGTTTCCTGACCGCGGTCACCGACGCGCACGGCCAGGTCCGCCGGATCGAGACCGACGCCGCGGGCCTGCCGCTGACCGTGCCCGATCCCTCCGGCGTCCTGGTCCGCTGCCGCCGCGACCAGTTCGGCCGCCTCGTCGAGGTCGCCGATCCCGCGGGCGGTGTTGTCCGTCTGGAGTGGACAGTCGAGGGCCGGCTGCTGTCGCGCACCACCCCGGACGGCGTCACCGAGCGGTGGGTGCACGACGGGGAGGGCAACGAGATCCGGCACGTCGACCCGCTCGGCCGGGTCACCACGGTCGAGACCACGCATTTCGACCTCGTCGCCGCGCAGATACTGCCGGACGGCAGCCGGTACGAGTTCGGCTACGACACGGAGCTGAAACCGGTCAGCGTGCGCAACCCGCAGGGCCTGGTGTGGCGCTACGAGTACGACCGTGGCGGCAATCTGGTGCGGGAAACCGATTTCGACGGGCGCACCACCACCTACGAGCACGATGCCGCGGGGCAGGTCGTCGCGCGCACGAACGGCGCGGGCGAGACGGTTCGCCTCGTGCGGGACCCGCTCGGCAGGGTCGCCGAGGAGCAGTTCCCCGACGGCACGCGGGCGACGTTCACCTACGACCCGGTCGGACGGCTCGTCCGGGCCGTCAACGCGAACGCGGAGCTCGTCCTGGGGCACGACCCGATCGGTCGCGTGGTCAGCGAAACGGTCAACGGCCGCACCGTGACGTCCCGCTACGACGCGCTGGGGCGTCGCACCCACCGCCGCACGCCCACGGGAGCGGAGTCGGCCTGGTCGTACGACGCCGAGGGCAGGCCCACCGAGCTGCGTTGCGCCGGGCGCACGCTCACCTTCGGCTACGACGCGGCGGGCCGTGAGGTGGAGCGGTTACTCGACACGGGCACGATCCTCGCCCAGTCGTGGGACGGGAACAACCAGCTGACCACACAGACCGTGTCGGCCGTGTCCCGCACCGCGCCGCCGCGCGTGGTGCAGAGTCGCCAGTACCGGTACCGGCCCGACGGGAGCATCGCCGAGGTCGAAGACCTGCTGTCGGGCGTGCGCCGCTTCGAGTTCGACGCCGCGTCGCGCCTCACCGGCGTTCAGCGCAACGGCTACACCGAGCGCTACAACTACGACGCGGCGGGCAACATCACCGGTGGGGCGTGGCCGTCCGCCGACCGGCGTGGGCAGGGGCCGCGCGAGTACCGGGGCACGCTGGTGGAGCGCGCCGGGAACGTGCGGTACCGCTACGACGGTCACGGCCGGCTGGCGGTGCGGGAAGCGCCCGGGGAGTCCGGCCCGTGGCGGTACTCCTGGGACGCGGGCGACCGGCTGACCGCCGTGACGACGCCGGACGGCACGGTCTGGCGTTACTCCTACGACCCGATGGGCCGCCGCATCGCGAAGGAGCGGCTGGCGCCCGACGGCCGCACGGTCGTCGAGCGCGTGGACTTCACGTGGGACGGGGTCACCCTCGCCGAGGAGGTGCGGGACGGGACGAGCGCGACCACCTGGAACTGGGGCGCGGGCCTGCGGGCGCTGACGCAGACCGAGCGCCTGCCGCTGCGCGACGCCCCGCAGCAGTGGGTGGACCAGCAGTTCGACTCGATCGTGACGGACCTCGTGGGCAGCCCGGCCGAGCTGGTGGACCCGCTGGGCACGGTGGCGTGGCACAACCGCGGCTCGGTGTGGGGAGAACAGCCCGCGGGCGGCACTCCCCTGCGTTTTCCGGGCCAGTACTTCGACGCCGAAACCGGGCTGCACTACAATTTGTTCCGTTATTACGATCCGTCGCTCGGCCGTTATTCCAGTGCCGATCCGCTCGGCCTCGGCGGCGGCCCGAATCCGTATTCGTACGTGCCGAACCCACTGCAGTGGATCGACCCGTTCGGGCTGAAGAAGTGCGACCCTCGCGACCAGCCGGGCACCGCGCACGGTTCCGCGGGCATCCCGGACGTGGACGGGCAGTGGCGGCGCGGCAGCCAGCGCAACGCGGCGCGCTTCCCCGGTCAGGTCGCGCGACAGCTGGAAGGCAGGCACTTCAACAACTTCGACGAGTTCCGCGAGGCGTTCTGGCGCGAGGTGCACGCCGACCCGAACCTGCGCTCACAGTTCCCGCCGGGCAGCCAGGGCAACATGGCCAACGGGCACTCGCCGTTCGTCGTGGACGAGCAGACCTTCGGCGGCCGCAGCCGCTACGAACTGCACCACGTGACACCCATCCAGCACGGCGGCGGTGTTTACGACATGCGCAATATCGTGATCGTCACGCCGAGATACCACCGTGATATACTCGACCCCCGGTACCACTACGGAAACGGTTAAGGGAATGGCGAAGCTGACCCGCGAGGAAATGATCCAGCTGGTCGAAAAGGTGTGGCAGGGCGAGGCTCCCGAAGAGGAGCAGGACCGCTGGATCGAGGAGATCCGCAGCACCACCGGCAACCCCCATGTGCTCAGGCTGATCCAGAACGAGGAGGGCCTGACCGCGGAGCAGGTCGTGGACAAGGCACTGGAGTACAAGCCCTTCCAGCTCTGAGGGTGTGGCGGTGGGGGCGCGTGGTGCCACTTGGAGGGCAGTTCAGAATGAGCTGGCGTGTCGGCTTTGTCTGCGGCTCGGGACGTTCCACGATCGAGCGGTGTCTGAGAAGGTCGTGACCGACGAGCTGTGGGCACGGCTGGAACCGTTGATTCCGGTGCATCCAAGGCGCTTCCGTCATCCGGGTCGCAAACGTGCCGACGATCGGGCTGCGTTGGAAGGCATCTTGTACGTGGTGCGCACCGGTATCGGCTGGAACCGGCTTCCCACCGCCCTGTTCGGCGCTTCGGGTGCCACCTGCTGGCGGCGGTTGACCGAGTGGCACGAGGCCGGCGTCTGGCAGCAACTGCACGAGCGGCTGCTGGCTGAGCTGCGGGCGGCGGGCCTGCTGGACCTGTCCGCCGCGCTGGTCGACTCCACCCACTTGCGCGCTCTCAAAGGGGGGACCACACCGGGCCCAGCCCAGTTGACCGGCGCAAACCCGGCTCCAAACACCATCTGATCACCGACGCCACCGGCACCCCACTCGCGGTCACGCTCACCGGCGGCCACCGCAACGACGTCACCCAGCTGATCCCGCTCATCGATGCCATCCCGCCGATCCGCGGCGTGATCGGCAAACCACGCCGCCGTCCGCGCCGGCTCTACGCCGACCGCGGCTACGACCACGACAAGTACCGCCGCCTGGTCCGCGCCCGCGGCATCACCCCGTTCATCGCCCGCCGCGGCGTCGAACACGGCTCCCGGCCTGGGCAAACGTCGCTGGCCAGTCGAACGCACCTTCGCCTGGCTCAAGGGCTTCCGACGACTACGCATCCGCACAGAACGACGAGCTGATGTCCACCAAGCCATCCTCAGGCTGGCCTGCTCGATCATCTGCCTTCGCCAGCTCATTCTGAACTGATCACTTAGAGGGCAGCCACGCGATGCGGCGACGGGCGACCTCTGTCGAGCGAGTCGATCATGGCGTACACCTCGGCAGGGGTCAGCACACTCGGCGCCGACGCCCCGTCCAACTCGGCCCGCGCGGCTGTCCGCTGCGCCTGCGCGTCGTTGATAACTTCGACCAGCGCGGCCGGATCAACTCCTGCCTCGATCGCTGATCGGAGGCGACGCAACTTCGCCTCCGCAGCCTCCAGACGATGCCGAGCCGCGTCGTGCGCACCCGTCTCCGCCGCCCCACCCTGCGAAGCCACCAGCGCCTTAACCGTCCGGTCTCGATTTTCCGGAGCGAACACCTCGCCGAGCCACGTGTTCAACAACTCCGTGACCGCTGCATCACGCAGGTACACGTTCTTTGGGTGCCTATTCAAGGTGGGCGAGCCTGGAACCAACGTCCCCGCGGCGCATCGGTAATACGTGCGGTCCTCGCGCGGCGTGCCCTCCATCCGCCGCGTGCCGCTGCCCGAGGCCGCACCCTTCCCCGCAACGGGTACGCCCGCTTGGTCATTCGCTTTGGCCCACGTACCAGCTTGCGCCGCGCGCTCAAAACCTCCGGCCGCCCTTGAACGGCGGAGAAGCTGAACCTCGGTGAATACCTCCACGGAGATGATCTCCGGGTGAGCCGGAGTCCGCGAACGCACGGCCTTCTCCGCCGCCGCCCTGCGGAACCGCACCATATGCCCGGCAGACACGTCCTCCGGATCGCGCAACATCTCTTGCCGAGCCCACCGACCGAAGAACGCGTAACCCGTGTACCGCAGGTTCTCCAGAATCCCCGCACCGAACTCCCCTGCCACCCATCCGCCAACCGGTGCCGATTCTGCTCCGGCCGCCGCGCGGACGGACACGGGATGCCGTCTCGGTTCAGGCCGTTGGCGATGGCCCGATCACCCTTCCCTGCGAGATACTCGGCGAAGATCCGCCTCCTCCAGCGTCAGCCGGCGCTCCCGGATCTTCTGCTCCAGCAGCGTCCTGTACCGCACGGTCGCCGGAAGCTGACCTGAGGCTGATCTACGCATGATTTCATTACGCCATCCGCAGCGGCTCCCGCTGGACACTTGCGGCCAGGTGTCCCGTCCCATAGCGCCACGATCCATTCAATCCCTAGTGTCCCCGGGACCACCGGGACAGGTCGCAGGCAACCCGTCCCGACACTTGTTGCCCTCATAGTCCCTGCTCAGGGGTGTCTGGGCCCGTCCCGATCGCCGTCCTGCCTCGACCGCACCGAGGACGGGTCCGGCCGGCTGCGGACTAACGCGACGCGCCGTGATGGCCGCGCTGTGGCACGGCTGTGTCCTCCCGCCCGCGTCCCGTCGCCGAGAGGCTCACAGCATCGTTTCCACACCACTCGGAGGGGACGACACGTGAGGAACACCGCTCCCGCCTCCCCCGCCGTTCCGCTGTCCCCGCGTGCGGGTTGTTGCGTGACGGACCGCCCCCGGACAGAACCCAGACGGAAGGACAGCGCGCTATGACCGCCCGCCTGAGCGAACAAGTCCATTCGACCGAAGGCGAGTCATCTTGTGATGATCGGGCATCTCTGCCTTCGACGCTGACCGACCTGATCAATCGACTGCACAACTCCGCTACCAAGGCGACGCGACTCGGGAATCAGCACCGGCACTTTGCGGCCGACCTGCTGTTGCTGGGTGAGCAACTCCACGAATTCGCCGGCGGCCTACAGGAGATACCCGCCCCGGCATCCCCGCAGCAGAGCGGGACAAGCGATGACGAGCGATGAACCGCGCAGCGCTGGATTCCCGCGTCTATTGAGGACTCACAGTTCCAGCCTGCGTGTTGTCCCTGACACACCGATGGCCGAGCACGACATCCACGAGAACGCGATGAATGATTTCACGCCGAACGACGCGGCGGGCTACCTCTACGAACAGATGGCCGATCACCTGACCGCGCGAATCGAGTCCGGCGAACTGACGCCGAACACGTCGCTGTCATCGGAGCACCAATTGGCCTCCGAGTACGGCGTCTCACTCGGCACAGCACGGCACGCCACCCGGCTCCTGCGGTTCCGCGGACTGGTCGTGACCGTGCGCTCCAAAGGGACCTACATCGCCAACCGCCGGCCTCGTTCCACTGCCTATAAAGGAGAGGCTTCAACCTCATGAACAACGCCACCGCCCAAATTCGCCGCATCGACCAAGCCATCGGTGCCGAACTCGTTCCGCTGGCCGAGCGCATTGACGACGGCAAGCTGGCCATCGACCGAGCAGCTCGCATCGCCTGTCACCTCCTGGGCATCAACTTGTGCGGCGAGGTCCCCTACATCGACAGCACCGAAGTCGAAGCCACCGTTCTGCCCGGCATCGTCGCGGTCTCCGAACGCCTGCGGGGACCGAACGGACCGGCCCGGCCGCAAGCGAGTGCCCGCCATGACTGACTTCGATGCCCGGCTCCGACGTCTCGACTACGCCATCGAGGCCGAAACCGCTTCTCTCCTGCGACGCAAAGACGACGCCGAGACCGCGATCGACGAGCTGATCGGTATTGCGGCCACCCTCGACCGACCCGCCCCATCGGCCGCACCCGGTCGCCGAAGCCGGGTGCTTCGTCTCGGCCCCCTCACGCTCACCATCTCGACCGACCGCACCGACAACGAGCCGCCAGACGACGAGGACCTGCCATGACCTGGCTGCGTCGCCGCTGGAACGCCCAACCCGCCATGCGCGAACTGGGGCAACGAGTGCGGCGACACCGCGACCTTCTCGGCCTCACCCGCCGTCAGCTGGCCCACCGTTGCGGCCTGCTGACGCCGCAGGTGTGGCTGCTGGAACACGGCCTGGCCTCACCACCCATACAGACGTGGCAAACCTGGCCGCCGCTCTGGAACTGGACCCCCGCGACCTCGCCCGAGGCCTGCGCCTGCGACGAATCCCCCGGAGACGACCACCAACACCCAAGGCCGGAAAGGAATAACGGCGTGAACGAGGACGTGCACAACTGGCACCAGCGGTTGCGCCAGCGCTTCGACGAACAACTCGACAAGACCCTCAACCCCATGACCAGCATCAAAGACCTGGGCAAGATCGCCGAACGCGAACTGCTGGACTTCGGCCTGCACTTGCTAGACATGGGACTCGCCGCCCTCGACGAAACAGACTTCTCCTACCGGCCCGAACTAGAAGCCGCCGTGGCCACCACCCGAACCCTGGCCACCGACCAACTCGATAAACCCCTCATACCCGAGCTGCGGTCCCTGGTCGCCATCCAGCGCAGACAGCTCAAGGAGGTGCGCATCGCCGTTGACGATGCAGGCAGCCGTCGACTGAGCGTAGCGATTGCCTGTAGCAGGCTCTCGCCGCTCAGGAAGGGTAGGGAATGGCGAGGAAGCAAGAAGGCGCGCGCGTCGGATCGTCCAAGAGTCCAGCAGTCGAAGATGGTACGACAGCGCCTTATTTCCTCCGGGTTGAGACTTGTACTCACGTCTCGATCAAACTGCGAACTAGCTGGTCGATCTCGCTCGCCGTGGCATGCCTACTTAGGAACTCTCGCACTCGTCGACGCAGTGCGACAAAGCCGGCGTCGACCATTGATAGAGAGGCAATTTCGTCGGTTAACTCTATGCCAATTTGAACGAGTCTTTGATGCACCGCATCCTTCGCGTCGTATCTAGGTATCGGCAATCTCCACAAATGCTTGTCGATATCCCGTTCATCTTTGCCGTAGGACATGAACGGTCTGACCAATTCGGTGATGGCTGGACTATTGATTATTGTGCAGAGATATAGACCCTCCTCGCGTGTAGCTACAGAACCCCAGTAGAGTTTGTGATCTATAATGCTATAGCCGTCGTCGACCAGGGCGGCTGCAACGTGCATACCCGCCTTGCCGTACACAACGCGGAACTGCGCGGTCGGCAACTGGTTTGTCAAGCCACGGCGGAAATTTAGGCGCTCGGTCAAGGTGAGTCGGTCGCTGGTCCGGTACTTTTCCCAAGTCGCCACCGCGTGCTCCCACCACTCAGCAAGTCCCGGGTAATAGTCGATTCTCGAATCGGTGCCGTCAGCTAGGGAATCGCCAATTATGGGAAGTATGGCCTCTCGGGCACTGAGAACTCGAAAGGGTACAATGTTCTCGCCAAGCAGTACCGGCCGAACGAATTCGACTTCGACGACGCCTTCCAAGCGGCGCAAGTCCCGCCACGGCCGCTTCTCGTAGCTGCTGGCTCCTGAACGTACTGCCTGTCGTCCGCCGCCGAGACCCAACGGCCCGGCCGAATCTGTTTCCACCATGAAAAGCACTCTGGGCACGATCGTCGCACCTTCGGCAAACTGGTCCGCGTACGGGGAGCGCTCGGTCTCCTCGTGGCCACCGACGAGGCGCGCATCGGTGCGAGTTATGTGACTACTAACAGCGCGCCAGGATCCTTCGTTCTTGGGCAGAACGCCAGACCAACATTGCGCGGTCCTCGGCAGGGGCTTGCGGCTGGAGTAGCCTGCGCGACGGCCAAAGACGACACAGCTTCCACGCGGAAAGAAATGTGGCCGGAGCCGCCGTAAGTCCCACGGTTTACTGAAAGCGACGGCGGTTGGTTCGACAATGTCCTCGTACCAACCTGAGCGGAATCCGTCAAAGTAGTCGCGGTCGAGTGCTGCATTGGGTAGTAC
This sequence comes from Amycolatopsis bartoniae, assembly GCF_014191255.1. Taxonomy (GTDB): domain Bacteria; phylum Actinomycetota; class Actinomycetes; order Mycobacteriales; family Pseudonocardiaceae; genus Amycolatopsis_E; species Amycolatopsis_E bartoniae. Next base: position 66,200 of record NZ_JACHWH010000006.1, on the reverse strand, counting down.
AAAACCAAACGTCCCATGAACGTTCAAGTACTGCTGTACTGTGCGAGCTACGAATAATGCAGACAAATCTTGGTGTGTCGCAACTTGTTTACTATGCCACAACCCACGCTCCTTCGAGAGCTGCTGAAAGAGTACCTGCATCTCTGGCGGCATGTTTCGGTATGATAGCCAGGGCGGGTTGCCGATGAGGACATCGACGCGATTGTCTGGCATCGCAAGCCATACCGGGCGAACCAGATTTCGAATGTAGTAGTTCCAGATATGGTTGCGATCCTCGTCGTGCAGGCGACACATTACGGCAAAGGTCTCGGTGATCATCGGCCGGTCCTCTGGTGCTACTGCAAGTCGTCGGAATAGGGCGGTAAGCGAAGGCAGGGTACCGGGATCACGTGGTTTGGCTGCAAGGCCGGCCAGGCCAGACACCAGTCGATCGAAGTGCGCAGCGTCTGTTAGCAACTTCTCGGGAAACCGCAGGATATCCTCGTATAGAGATTCGCCATATCCTGCGCTAATTTTGAGGTGTTCCTCAGTGAATAGGTCGAGTCTTTCGCGCCATTGCATACTGTCACCAAGGTACACAGGTACGGTCACTGCGCCGCGATCCGACCTGATCAAACGCTCGTGTCCGATCGCTAGCAGGTAGGTCACGCGGGCGAGGGCGACTGCAACCGGATGCAGATCAATCCCGATTACATGCGACGATAGGCTCGTGAGAGCTGCCGCAAGCGGCGTTCCGTCTCTTTCTGCTGCGTCTAGGTATCTCCGGACGGCATGGAATAGAAAGGTTCCCGAGCCGCAAGCGGGGTCAAGTACACGTTGACTGAGCGGGTGCCGAACGCACGTTTCCACAATACGCTCGGCTAGCCAGTCTGGCGTGTAGTACTCGCCCATTCGCTTGCGTGTGTCGCGTCCAATTATGGACTCATAAAGAACCTTGAGGACATCGTGTTCTACTTCGGACCAATCAAATCGTGCCACTCGGCGTGCCAGACTGCGAATAAAGGGACTGCCGCCTGGAACCTCGATCGTCCAGTCGAAGAAATCTGGTTCAACTACGCCGAGAATTTGTGCACGGTCAAAACGCTGGCCGCTTAGGATTGTGGCAGGCTCAAGGTCAAGTACGTCAAGGCCGGCAACCAGATGGGCGATCACGTCTGCGGTGTTCATCAAGAGGGTGTGCTCGATGAAGAGATCATCATCATCGATGAACTGAGTGCCGAGCGCGCTGCGGAGTAGCTGTGCCCAAAGTTGTCGTTTGAGTGCAACCGTCGGAGTCTCTGCGTGCTCGGCATACAAAGCTGCTAAGGCTGCTCGGTCAACAGCGTGCGCCGAGCTTTCGGCGCCGAGACGGCGTCCGATCTCGGACGGTGTCGGCGTCACCCCTCTGCCGGTGGCGAGCACGCCTTCGAGCCAGAAGAACAACGCCATCGCGTTGGGCCGAGTTGCCGAGATGGTGTGCCGGGTAATTTCGACCAGGTGGCCGCCGGATAAGTGGTATGCCCGCCATTGAGCACCGTCAGTCAGGACGCCTAAGTAGTGCTGACCGCTACGTTCTGTTCGCGTCCTCACGTATCCTGCCAACTGCTGAACGGCATTCTTTACCGTCCCCGGCCGGGCAAGGCTTCTTTTGACCTCGATCACTACGCAACCGAGTTCGATGTCGATGCGTCGACCGTCACCGACTGCTGTCTCTAGGTCAACGTCGAGATCTTGGTCAGTTAGGCCGAAATTTGCTGTCAGTAGCAACTGTCGGATATCTGCTTGCAACGTTGCTTCGCTGCGAGCTCTATCCTGCCCGGCTATCCGACGCAGCAGAACTTTGAGTTCTGGCGGAAATAGGTCGTCGTCGCTGAAGCGTTCTTGCGATCGCTCTGCGACGGCGTCCCTTACTTCGCTGTGACTACGCCCCGCTTTGGCCATGCTGATCAGTCTGAGACGTGACCTTTGACGTACGCATCCGTCCAATGGGCGACACGGAACCTCATTGTCCTACGTGAGTTTGCCATGTGTAGCGAATGTCGGCCGAAGGTACCTCTTTTGTCCTATTGATCGGCAGCCTTCAAGATGCTACATCTTATGCGCACAAGGAAAATTACATAGCTGAGATTTATTAGACCAGTGCCGTCCTGTGAGCGTCTGCGCTGACCCAAACGACCGGTGGCTGTGTCGGCGTGAGGTTTGGAGGCGTCTCTTGGCTAGCGAAGACTAGCCGAGTGGCAGACGTGTAGATAGTGAACAGCTCCCCCTCGGACACAGTGGGGGTTCAAGTCCCCAGGGACAGCCATCACCAATGGTAAGCAGCGCTTGGTTGCCGTGGAGCAGCGTCCCCGCCGAGAGGACCAGCCACTGTATTTGCTGGCGGTGTGCGACCAGCTGTGGGCGCGCTGCTCAGCTGCGCAGCCAACGACTGACCAACACCATCACAGTACCGTCGTAGACCACGAGCACCGTCGGCATGAGGATCTCGACAATCGTTGCCAAGGTACCGATCGGCGTCCGCGCGGTGGCCGCCCCGGCGCCGAAAGCGAGCCACCCCAGGCACGCCATGAGCAAGCAGAGATTCCACAGGACGAGCAGGTTCCGGCGGACCGCATTGGCCAACCCAAGTTCAAGCCGCCCCGCCGAGATCACGCGGCGCATGGACATGACGACGGTTCCGAAGACCCCGGCGATGAGCGCCAGTGCTCCATCCGTGCCCACAGTCACCGCCAACAGCGGCACCTCCGACGTCCACCCCGCCGGCAGGTACACAACACTAGCGGTGGGAGCCGCGGGCAACGCGAGCGAGCCCAGCCCAAGTGGCATGGCGCTCGCGCTGATACGTCGGGCACGGCCAGGATCGATCGCTCGGTAGTCGAGACGATCTCCCTGGCTTCGGCGGCGCACCGTCAACCCGTGGGCAGCACACGGCGGAGGACGACTGACGCGATGACGACACACGCCACTGTGACCGCCGCCGCGGCGAACACCACCGTAGACACGGCGGTGTCCACAGGTATGCCGGTACCCCGTCCGCCCGCGATCGCGAGCATGAGCAGGACACCGAGACCGTCCATCACGATCGCGCACAGCGCCATCGCAAGCACTCCCCTGCGGATCCCGGCGAAGAACTGCAGATCCAGCGCCGGGGTGGTGGGCACGCGCGATCCGGCCATGACCGCGACGACACCGGAGAACAGGAGGCTCAACCCTCCGCCACCGAGAAAAATGAGTACGAAGTAGAACATCGGGTGGATACCAGCCGGCGCCGCGAAACCGAGCCAGATCACGGCCACCAACACCACAATGGCCACACTGATCGCCATCGCGGCGACCGGGCGCGTGGCGGGAGCCACTGCCGTCACTTGGTCACGTGCCAGTCGGACTTCTCCTGCATGGCTCCGATGTTCGACTTGGCCCACTGGTCCCCCAGGTCATGTACCTTCTGCGCGATGGTGGTCTGCTCCGTGGAGATGGTGTTGGTCAGCGCCTGCAGCGACAGGATCGCCGTGGTGATAAGTCCGATCGAGAGTCCCGCCGCGGTGACGATAGCGGCGATCGCCGCGGGAATGCCCACCACCGTGCACGCGGCGGCGATCGCCCCGACCACGAAGACACCGCCCGCGACGGCCATCGCCGTCCAGAACGTTTCGATCCCGTTGCCGAGGTTGTCCAGCGAACTGCGCAGCTGATTCGCCAGGTCCTTCACCGAGTTCAGGCCACTGACCTGCGCCGGAACGGCGGCCTTGTAGGCCTCGGCGCCACGGCCCTGCCAGTCCAGGTTGGTTTGCATTTTATCGAGGCTGATCTGGCCCGCGATGTCACCGACGACGTCGCCGACCTTGTTCACCCAGTCCTCGGCCACCTGGTGCAACCGGTCGGGGCTGCCCGGCTGGTCGATCAGCTGGTTGCCCCGGCCCCAGAATTCCTTCACCTTGTCGCGAAGCGCGTTCATCCCGTCCTCGATCGGCTTGATCAAATCGGAGAGGAAACCAGGGACCCAGCTCAGAACGTCATTGACCTTGTTGAAGAAGTCGTCAATCTTCTGCTGGAGCTCGTGGAACTTGTCGTTGGCCTGCTGGATGGCGGGGCTCGTCACGCCAAGGTCACCCTTCGTCAGTTCCCGGCGGCGCGCTGGATGCGCTGCTGGTGGTCAGCCTCGGTCTGGTCGTACAGGTCCGCGGCGTGCCGCAACGCGCCCGCGAGGTCGTGAAAGTTCTGCACTGCCTGCTGCATCATGTTCAGCAGCACACTCTGCGCGCCGGCGTAGGTGGTATCGATTCCCTTATCCACCCCGTAAATCGACACATCACGAGGGCTCAGTCCGAGCGAACCGATGGCCTGCCGCGGGGCATTCAGGTCGTTCGCCGCGCCGTCCCAGATGTCCGCGTCTGACCGCAGCGCGGCGACCGCCGTCTTGATGTCAACCACCTTCTAGGACTCCCCTGCAGTCCCAGTGCCCACCGGCATGCCCAGTCGTCGCATGAGGCGGCGCGGGTCCGCCGCCAGCGCCATCAGTTCGGAAATCGCCCCGTCACCCGGCCCCGCGGCCAGCTCCCCCGGGGTGCTGGCGTCGCGCAGGCCGCGCAGCACCTCCACGAACTCCATCTCGATCTCACTGTGACGGATTTGCCCGGCCCAGGTGCTGTCAACGTCGAGCGTGAGCACCTGTCCACGCTGCGCCGAGCCCTGCACGTGGCCGCCGGAACTGCGCACCTGCACCGGCTGGTCCACCACCGCCGAGAGCCGCGTGGTGAACTGATCCAATTCGGCTGAGGCCGAGTCGAGCAGCCGCTGCACGTCTTGGTTGGTCAGCGGCGATTCGTCACCGCCGTTGTGTGGCGGCGCGGGCGCGGAGGCCGACAGGTCGGTGTGTTCGAGACTGCGAGCCAGCGCGCGCATCGTTGCGGCATTCGCGGCCGAAAGCACACTCGCGTTCAGCGCACGGGGATCGACAGACCCGCGCCACCGCGGCGACAACCGCACGGCGATCACCTCCGCCGTCGGCGACACCACCACCTCCACTACCCGGTGGGCGTCTTGCCCGACCAGTATCTCCTCCGACGCTCCGGCGGAAACCGGCTGACCGCTCGGCCTCTCTTACTCCCAGTCCTCAGCTTCTTCGAAACCCCATCGTCGATCGTCCACATCGGCGGACCTTACTCAAGCATTCGGATTAGCGCAGAAACTTGCGCGGGTGAATGGGTGGTCCCCCCTTCTGGAGGAACGTTCTCACCGTGGGTAGCCGATCGTCGGTGGCGCCCTGCTCTGGAGCTGGCAGCGGCGATCGCGCGGCTCAGCATATTTGTTCAGAGCTGCAACCGTGTGGTTAGTGTGCAACTCCCCCCTGGGGCACAGTTTCGTGGCAACCGTGCTACATCTGACGTATCAGTGCCAGAAGGCACTTCAACACCATGCCGTGGCCTCCAGGCCACGGCTTCGTGCTTTCCGGCAGTGGTCGTCATGACCGGCCCCGTCATCACTCCCGTGGCCGTCCCGTCCGCTGCTGCGCGGGCGAAGAACCCGATTCGGATAGCGGGCCGCCGGGTTCTGCCGTTACCGACCTTGCCGACACGACGCACGAGCGATGTCGTGTAGGGGCTGTCCGCTGTGGACTGCCGGGGCCGGATCACCGACCGGGCCGTCGTCGCCGCACTCGGCTGGCGCCCCGGCACCCTCCTGGGGATCCGCGAAGCCCAGGGCCTCCTCGTCCCACACGGCTCGGCCAGCGTGACGCCGCAGGGACACCTGCGCCTACCCGCCGCCGTCCGCCACGTCAGGCTGACTCCGCCCAGCGCACCGCGTCTTCCGACGGTTCGGCCATCCGCCCACGCCCCCATGACGGTGTCCTCACCCGTATGATCGGCAATCCGTATGGTACGAGGAGAGAAGCAAGTGGTAGCGAAGTCGGATGCCGGGCAGGCGCGGCGGCGTCGACGGCTCACGACGGCCGTGAAGGAGTCGCTGCGGGATCTGCGTGTGCAGCTGGCCCTGCTCAACCACCGGGTCGGCGCGCGGGTGGACCTCAAGGACGTCGACCTGGACTGCCTCGACCTGGTGAACCGGCACGGCCCGCTCAGCCCGAGTGCCCTCGCGCAGCAGGCCGGGCTCCATCCCGCCACCATGACCGGCATTCTCGACCGCCTCGAGCGGGGCGGGTGGGTGGTCCGGGAACGCGACCGGGCCGACCGGCGTGCCGTCGTCGTCCGGCCGCTTCGCGAACGCAACGGGGAACTGCTGCGGCAGTACGCCGGGATGAACAACCTGATGGACGACATCTGCGCCGGGTACGACGAAGCCGAACTTGAGCTCCTCGCCGGTTTTCTCCGCCGGGTCGCCGACGCGGGACGTGACGCCACCGACGACCTGGCCGCCGGCTGACGGCTTGGCCGAAGGCACGTTCTCGCCCGCGGCATCCCTGCCGGTATCAGACCGCCTCGACGCGGAACACGGCGATCCGGTCCGCGGCGGCGGCCACCGCGTCGGGCGTGGGCGCGTCGGCGAGGCCGTTGGTCACATAGCGCTGGGCCGCGCTCGCCGGCTGGGTTTCCACCACCTCGCGCAGCAGCGGACGGCGCTCCTCCACCGGCACCTCGATCAGCCGTACGGTAGAGCTGCGCCGGCCACGGCTGAGGGTGGCGGTGCCCGCGGCCCGCACGTTGGCGACCCACGCCGCGTTCTGGAATGCCTGGACCAGATACTCACCGCCGGTCAGCGGGAGCACGGCGATCGGGAAGGTGCGGGGCTGACCGCTTCGCCGCCCGGCAACCGTGAGCAGCTGCATCGGCCCGAACGCGATGCCGAGCCGCTGGAGCCCGGTGATCACCTTGTTGATCCTGTTGACCGTTCGGCGGTAGCTCCGCGCCTTCGGCGTTTCTTCAGTCATAACGGCAGCGTATCCGCGGGCAACCCTCGGAACGGTATGATATCTGTCACAGATAATATGAGTTTCATACTACTTGGCACCTGAACATCACCGCTCGGCAGACGGATGATCATCCAGGACGACTGGATCTTCGCCCACGATCGCGGCCCGCTGGGCTCAGCGTTACCGGGAACACGGCCCGGCGGGAATGGGTGATCGACCAGCCGTCCTCACCGCAGCCGGGGCGACAACCCGACGCCGAGCTTCTACTCGCTGGCCCGCAAGGACGTCGTCCGCCGCACCGCGGGCGGCTGGCGGCTGGCGCGGCGGTGGGCGGCATTCAACCAGTCGCTCATCAATGCCCACAACTTGTCGATCTTCATCTAGGGAGGTGTGCCATGGAGCCGACGATCGAACGGCCACCGATCGGCGACGTCGTCGAACTCGGCGTCGAGCCGGGTGACGGGCCGATCGTGATCGCGAACGAGTTCGTCGACGTCGTGGTCCGCAAGGTCGAGACGCGCAACGGGATGCGCCTGGACATCTGGTCACCACGCCGGGGTTCGCGGGTGCAACTCGACGCCGTCGCGCTCGACTGCCTCAGTTTCCAGGAACCGGACTCATCTCGGCGCTGTTGCAACGGCGGCCCCAACCGTGAGCCTCGACGGGCTGAGCATCCTCGTCAGCGGTGGCGGCTCCGGCATCGGCCGGGCCGCCACCCTGGCCTACCTGGGAGCAGGCGCGAGGGTGACTGTCGTGGAGCGCTCACCAGCCCACGCCGCGGCGCTGCGCACCGACGCCGCGGCACTGCCACTGACCGTCGTGGAAGGCGACGCCACCTCATCGGAGGTGCTGGCCGAGGCCGTACGTACCGCCGTGCGCACCGGCGGCCGGCTCGACCGGCTGACCTGCTGCGTCGGCGTGTTCGACCACTACGCGTCGATCCGCGACCTGCCTGTCGCCGACCTTGTGGCCGCGGCACAGGAGATCTGGCACAGCAACGTGGTGAGCGCGCTCGCGGCTGTGCGCACCGCGTGGCCGGAGCTGGAGCGGGCCCGCGGTTCAGCCATCCTGACCCTGTCCGAGTCCGCCTTCCACCCCGTCGGTGGTGGGGTGCTCTACGGCAGTTCCAAGTGGGCGCTGCGCGGCGTGGTTCAGCACCTCGCGGTGGACCTCGCGCCGGCGGTCCGCGTCAACGGTGTCGCCCCCGGCGGCACGTCGGGCACGAAGTTCTCCGGCCTGAGCGCCCTTGGCGGGGCGGAATCCACCGTGGATGCCCGAGGTGGTCGCTCAGCACGCATCGCCGCCACCACCCTGCTCCAGACCACGGCCACACCGGAAGACCACGCCGGCGCGTTTCTCTACCTCGCCGACCCCGTCGCCGCCCGCGTCGTCACCGGAGTCGTCATCAACACCGACGGCGGCCGGGCTCCGGTCACGGCGAAAACACCCGAAGAGCTAGCCTGATTCCGCCGCGCACGATCCACCGTCCGGCGCGACGGAGCGTCCCCCGCATCAGTACGCTCCTCAATTTCCCGGTCGGGCGCATCCGCGAGCAGGTGATCGACGACGCCACCGTACCGACCGCAGTCCGCGCTACGCGTACTGGGCGAGCCGCCTGGCACTACCGGAGACGGAACTGGCGGACGGCTTGTTCGGCGAGAACCTGACCTTCGACACGCTGGACGAAACGGACCTGCGGATCGGTGACGAGCCGAGTGTCGGCGCCGCGAGCCGAGGAGGTGGCGCTCGGCGGCGAGTTTCGACTGGTGGTCGAGCAGTGGCTCCAGTTGCGGGTGGGTCACCGACATCAGCACAACGTGTTCGGCGCGGGCGCGTTGGGCCGCGTCGATGCCGTTCTGGCAATCAGCCAGTGGTGCGGTCGTTAGGGGTTCCGGAGGGCGAGACGTTGCTGTCTTGGACGGTCTGAAGTGCCTGGATCGCCAGGGCGGACAGATTGTCCTGCTCGCCGCTGACTGAGCTGTTCACCGCGACGACGACGATCACGCCGGTCTCCGGGTCGTAGATGTGCAGCGCCCGGAAGGCGAATGTCTGGCCTTCGTAGGTCCAGACCGTGCCCGTCGCGGTGGTCGTCGCCTGGCCGACGCCCAGGCCGTAACCGGTCGGATCGGCCAGGCTGGTCCGGGCGATCGGCTGGCTGGTCGTGGTCGACACCAGGCTTTCCAACTCGTGCTGCTGGCGCGGCGGCAACAGCTGGCCCGTGTACAGCGCGCGTTCCCAGGTGGTCAAGTCGGCCAGCGACGCCACGATGGCACCCGCGCCCTGCGCGAAGGTCAGGTTCAGCGGCGGCATGGGGGTGCCGAACAGGGACGGCAAGCCCGCGTTGGCGAAGTATCCCGTCGCCATCCGGTCAGCGGTCCCGGGTGGGCAGGTGTAGGGGGCATAGCAGGTGTCGCGCAGGCCGAGCGGCACGATGAGGCGCCGGGTGAGCTGGTGCGCGTACGTGTCGTGGGTAGCCCGCTCGATGATCAGCTGGGCCAGAATGTAGTTGCTGTTGGAGTAGGCGTAGACGGCCGGCCCCACCGGGAGATTCGCGACATACGACACCAGTTGGTCACTGGTGAAAACGGTGTCCGGGTCCGTGGCCACGGCGGTCACGAAGGCGGCCTGGCTCGTGTAGTCGGGAATTCCGCTGGTCATGTCCAGCAGCCGCTGGATGGTGATGTCATGCCAGGCCGGGTACTGCGGCAGCCACGTGCCAAGCGTGTCGCGGATCGACAGCTTCCCCTCGGCTTCCAGCTGCAAAAGCATGACCGAGGTGAACGCCTTGGTGTTACTGCCGATCTGCCATTCCGAGTGGCGCGGCACGGGCGTCGTTCCGCCGTACTGCGTGGTGCCGACCGTCTCGTCGATACTCGGCTTGAATCCGGGGTAGTCCACCCGCACCGAGACGGCCGAGATGTGCTCTGCCGTGCCCCGGGTGGCCAGGTACTGGTCGATTTCGGCGCGTAATGCCCGTGCCAGCCCGGTGCTGCTGGTCTGCGCGGCCGTTGCCGTGGTCGTCCCCAGGACCAGCACGACCGTCGTCGCGAGCAGCGGGACGATCAGCCGGGGCCGAAAATTCCTCATAAGGCTTCTCATGAGGCACAGTCTGTCCGCCCACGGCTGCCGTCGGCGACGACCACACGACTGAACAGTCCCTGAAAATCGGGTCAGAGGAATCCCTGCTCGACCAGCGGACGCGACAACTGCGCACAACCCTTTCCGGAATGCCCGCCCCACGGAGTCAGCTGGTCTGGTCAACCCGTTCTTCGCGGACATCGCGCTGCGCCTCTTCGACTCGGTGAGAGACCCGGAGCAGCCGGATCGACGTGACCAGGCCGATGCCGCCCAGGACGTTGCCCAGCGATGACCAGGCCAGCGCCAGTGCCCAGTCCCCCCACGAGTAGTGCGCCGAGCCACCCAGCAGTCCGGCGAACATGACGATCGAGTCGAGCACCGAGTGGAACAACTGTGCTCCGACGAGCAGGAACGGCATGGCGACCGCGGCGACCAGTTTGACGCCCATGTCGTTGGTCGAGTGCTGCATCCGGGTCATGAGCGTGATCACCGCGCCGGCCAGCACGGCCAGCACCAGCGAGCGCCAGGACGTGCCCAGCGTGGCGTAGTGCATACCGGTCGCGGCTGCGGTGTCACGAAGTTCGGGCAGCGCGACGACGACCATCCCGGCCATCGCGAAACCTCCGGCGAGGTTCGCGGCGAGGGTGATCACCCACAGCCGGAGCAACCGTGACCAGGAACCATTTCCGGACACGACGGCGGTGACCGGGACGAGAAAGTTCTCTGTGAACAGCTCGCTGCGCGCGAGCAGCAGCGCGATGAACCCGATCGTGAACGCGACGGCGGCCAGCAGCGGCTGCCCGGTCTCGTGCTCGACGACCAGATAGGCCAGCACCCCGACCGCGACGTCAACCCCGCCGAGCAAGCCGGTGGCCACCAACGGCAGCAACGGGCGTCCGAGCCGGTCGCGGCCTTCGCCGATGATCCGGTCGAACGCTTCCTCGAGCTCCGGCTCGTCCCGGCTTCCGACCGGAGATCGGAGCGGCAAGGTTCCGTGCTCGTCGGTCATCGCATCTCCAGCTCGCCGGTGAAATCCCCATTGTGCGCGCGACCCCCGGCATCGGCGACCGAACCGGTTGCAGCGCAGGTCAAGAGACCGCGAACCGCAGCGGCCCAACCGCTTGCCCGGCGTGCGAGCACGTGACTGTCCACCGGAGGTGGTCGTGACCGCGGCGGCAAGGATCAGGGGTGTGAACCACGGCAGTCGCGAGCATCGGCTGGGCACCAGGACCAACGGCGTCGACAGAAGGCTCCCGTGTCCCAGCCACCTCAGCAGCAGGCCCCACCGGGCGCCACCGGCTCCAGGGAACCCGTGCCGTGGCGGTCGCGTTCGCCCGAGACGGCGCGGACGTGCTCATCTCCTACCTCGATGAGTACGAGGATGCGCGCGAGACTCAACGGTGGCTCGAGGAAGCCGGGCGCTAGGCGGTGCTGGTGAGCAATGCGGCGTTCCAGATGTCCCACGAGTGGATCGAGGACATTTCCGACGAGTAGTGGGCACAACCCCAGCGACGAACCTCAGCGCGCTTTTCCACCTGACGAAGGCGGCGGCGCCCCACAGCAGGCGACGTCACCACGGCGGGGATCGCGAACATGATCGCGGCCTTGACGCAGGTGCTCGGCCCAACGGCATCCGGGCGAACAGCGTGGCCCGGATCGACGAAGTCCGTGCCCAGGGGTGGGCGCTGATCGACCAGGAACTCGAGCGAGGCGTGCGCAGCGTCGCGGTCCCGCTCCGTGACGACAGCGGCCAAGTAGTCGCCGCCGTCACGGTCGGCACCCACACCAGCCAGATCGACGACGACACGTTGTTCGGCTCGATCCTCCCCCGCTTGCGAGACTGTGCGGCCGCCATCGGCCGCACCATCACTGCCAGTGCCGTCTTCCGGGGGTCACTGGGCGGCGCCACGGATTTCGCCCCGGAACAAGGGCCCTGAGGCCCTCCGGCAAGCAGCGCGGCGTGGCGAGAGGGAACACGCGTCAAACGGCTTTACCGCGACAACGCCGAACGAACCGGCATCGAATGGAAACGCCGCGACTGCATCTCCGACGACTTCGCCGCAGGCACCCCGGCCAACCAAGCCCTCTCAGCGGCCAACACCTGCCTCTACGGCACGGTCCACGCCATCATCGTCGCACTCGCCTGCGCACCAGGACTCGGCTTCGTCCACACCGGACACATCCGATCCTTTGTCTCTGACATCGCCGACCTCTACAAACAAGGCCTCGCCCAGGCCAGAAAGCAGATCACCAAACTGCCGGGAACTCGTGCAGCAGCTCACGGCGAAAACCTCGAACTGCGCCGCCAGCAGAACCAGCCCGACTACCGGCCAGCAGGATGACTCCCTCCGTGGTGGGGGCAACAATGGACACGCCGGCTCCCCAGGGGGCGTGCGCGAGGGCCAGGAAAACGTCCCTTGCAGCGGTATTGACCGGTGGGGCAGGATGGCTCGCGGGGACTGGGGCGACTGGAGGGATTTTCTATGCGCAAGATCCTGGCCGTACCACTGGTGGTGTTGTCGCTCCTGCTGGGTCTGGCAGGACCGGCAGCCGCGGCGACCAAGGTGATCGTGCTCCCCGGCGCCACCTCCGCCGAAGGCATCACGGACGCCGGCGACGGCACGTTCTACACCGGCGACCTGATCGCCGGCACGATCTTCCGCGAGAACGTCAGGCGAGGCACCGCGGAGCGATTCATCGAAGCACCGCCCGGTACCGGGGCCGCGGGCCTGGACCTGGACCAGCGCCACGACCTGCTGTTCGTCGCGGGCGGGAACGGAGGCAAGGCGTACGTCTACAACACCCGCACCAAGGCGAAGGTCGCGGACTACACCTTCGGCGACCCACAGACGTCGTACATCAACGACGTGGCGGTGACCCCGTACGGCGCCTGGTTCACTGACTCGTACCACCCGCAGCTGTTCTTCGTGCCCACTGTGTTCGGCGTGCTCGGCTCACCGCGCACACTTCAGCTGAGCGGCCCAGGGGCCGGCGGCTCCCCCGGCGACTTCTTCATGAACGACATTATCTCCACGCCGTCCGGGGACACCTTGCTCGTAGCCGCCACGACACCCGGCAAGGTGTACACGATCAACCCGATCACGGGAGCCAGCAAGGAAATCGCGGGAGTCAACGCGCCCAGTGTGGCCAGCCTCGTGCTGGAAGGCCGGCGGCTCTGGGCGGTACAGCTCGACGACACGATCAGCCGTTGGTGTTTGGACGGCGACCTGAGCCACGGCGTTGCGGCCGGCACGATCAAAGATGACCTGTTCGATCAGCCGGTCTCGGCGGCCAAGGTCGGCAACCAGCTCGCCGTCGTCAACTCTCACATCTTCAGCGGCTATCCGCCGACCAGCCCGACCTACGAAGTCCTCATGGTCGGTGCGTGAGCCCGAAGCAGTCCCGGACCCGACTTGGCCGGCACCTTCGACGACACGCATCTGGTCAACGCCGCGCTCGATGTCCACGCCGACCACCTGCGCCGAAACTTCACCGCGGCGGAGCCGTATCTGGTGGTTCGCCGTGGTGGTGGCGTCGAGCAGGATGGGAACGCCGAGCCGCTGGCCGGGTCCGGTTGAGCAGGACGATATCGGCGCCGGCCTGGGCGGCGAGCACGACCTGGTCTCGTCCCCAGTCCGCGGACATCGTCTCCGCGACGACGCTGGCCTCGGGCACGGCAGCTTTGATCCTTGATGAGTGGGTCTCCGACCTCGATGAAGTCGGCTCCGGCGTCGACAGCGGCGATCGCGTCGTCGATGTCGCGCATGTCGAGGGCGATCTGGACCGCGCGGCGGTTGCGGGCACGGCGGAACCGCTCGCCAGCTGCTCGGGTTCAGTCAGCTGAGGCTGACGATCCATAATCGCCGGGTCCGGGAGGCCCGGACGGCCGATCCCCTGATGTGGCGGGCACCCAGCGGATGCCCGCCACTGCTACCGGGTGCCGCCCGCGGAACGTCCTCACGCGATCCTGATTTCGTCCACTGGCGATCGACGCGGTGCCGTCGAGGAAGCGCTGCCAGAGCTGTGCGGTCAGCGGGAGCGGCGGGCACCGGCGCGGGTGCCCGCCGAGAAGGCGGCGGCACCGCCGCGGCGGGCGGGAGCTCCACCGGAGGATTTGGGGCCGGACTCGGACTTCGCGGCGCCCGAGCGGCGCGGCTGGGAGTCGGCGGCACCGCGATGGACCTGGCCGCCCCGAGACTCGAGGGACTTCCCGGAACCACCCTTGCGACGTCCGGTGGCGCCGGCCGAGCGACGACCCTGACCGGCGGACGCGCCACCACCGCGGTTCTCGTCGCTCTGGGACTGACGCGACCGGCGGTCCGCCGCACCACGCCGCGCGCCACCGGGCGCACCCTGGCCACGGCCGCCGTTGCCCCGGCCGGAACGGCGGTCCTGGTCACGTGCGCCTTCGCCGTTCGCGGTGACCTTCCTCGGCCGCGTGTCCGCACTCGGGCGCGGCGAGGACGGGGTGAACGACCGCTCGCCCGGCGCCAGCGCGGACAGCAGCGGATGGCCAGGGCCGAGCTGCGTCGTGGTCGGCTTGATCCCGGCCTTGCGGGTCAGGTCACGGACGTCGGCGACCTGCTCGTCGGTCATCAGCGTGACCACGGTGCCGGACGCCCCCGCCCGCGCCGTGCGCCCGGACCGGTGCAGGTACGCCTTGTGCTCGACCGGCGGGTCGGCGTGGATGACGAGCGCGATGTCGTCGACGTGGATACCGCGGGCCGCGATGTCCGTCGCCACCAGCGTCTTCGCCGCCCCGGACGAGAACGCCTCCAGATTGCGCGTCCGCGCCGTCTGCCCGAGGTTGCCGTGCAGTTCGACAGCCGGGACACCGGAGGCGACGAGCTTGCGCGTCAACTGCTTGGCACGGTGCTTCGTCCGGGTGAACACGAGGGTGCGGCCCGGCGCCGCGGTGAGGTCGACCAGCACCGGCAGCCGGTGGATCTCCTCCAGGTGCAACACGTGGTGCGTCATGGTCGACACCGGCGACCGCGCCGAGTCCACGCTGTGCGTGACCGGGTTGTTCATGAAGCGCTTGACCAGCACGTCGACCCCCGCGTCGAGGGTGGCGGAGAACAACAGGCGCTGACCACGTTCGGGAGTGGCCGCCATGATGCGCCGGACCTCGGGCAGGAAGCCGAGGTCGGCCATGTGATCGGCCTCGTCGAGCACGGTGATCTCGACGGCGTCGAGGTTCGCCGCACCCGAACGCATGTGGTCGGCCAACCGTCCTGGGCAGGCGACGACGATGTCGACGCCGTCACGCAGCCGGTTGAGCTGGGGGTTGGGGCTCACCCCGCCGAAGATCGTGGTGACCTTGAGGCCGAGCGGCTTGGCCAACGGCAGGATCGAGCTCTCGATCTGGGTGACCAGCTCGCGGGTCGGCGCGAGGATCAGCGCACGTGGCCGGCCGGAACGGCGCCGTGCCGGACCGGCGGCGAGCCGGGCCAGCAGGGGCAGCACGAAACCGTAGGTCTTGCCGGAACCCGTGCGGCCACGGCCGAGGACGTCCCGGCCCGCGAGCGAATGCGGCAGCGTGGCGGCCTGGATCGGGAACGGGCTGGTGACCCCCTGCGCGGCCAGCGCGTCGACGAGGGACTCGGGCAGGCCAAGGGTGGTGAAAGTAGGTGTGCTCATAAGTAGTTGTGAACGCCGGGGCGCCCTGAATCTCCATAAGTAGGGGTTGTCCTGCCCGGCGCGGACCTGGACGGCCGCGGCGCGTGGTCGTTGACAACAAGACGCGGCCAGAGGCAGAACTGAGCCGGCCGCATGATCAGTATACCCGAACGATCTCCCCGCGGAAGCGCGACCCACAGAGGGGACGCCAGGCCGAGAGCGAAGCCGGACTCGACCACTACCAAGTCAGGTCCTGGCGAGCCTGGTATGCCCACATCACCCTGTCCATGCTCGCCCACGCCGGTGCCGTGTCGGATGCCAGCCAGTGCGGTGGGTACGACAAGCAGGATCTGGCTCGCCGCTCGCTGCTCGCGCACGCTGGAAAACGTCGGAAAACCGAACGAATCGAAGGACGTCTCGTGAAGTCTGCACCCGAAGAAATCATCTTGGGCGACGTGAGCGTCACGCGTATCAAGGAGTTTTACGGCTCGGTCGAAATGACTCCCGCCGAATTCTTCCCCGGGAGCACCCCGCAGTCCTGGGAACAGCACCGGGACTGGCTGGCGCCGGACTTCTGGAACCCCGGCACGAACGAAGTCCGCGTCGCGCTCCAGACCTGGTTGCTGCGCAGCGGGGGCCGGACCATCCTCGTCGACACCGGCGCCGGCAACCACAAGGAGCGGCCCTACGCTCCGTTCTGGTCCCACCGCGACACCGACTTCCTCGACAACCTCGCCGCGGCGGGGGCCCGGCCGCAGGACGTCGACCTCGTGGTCAACACGCACCTGCACACCGACCACGTCGGCTGGAACACCCGCCTCGACGGCCGGTCGTGGGTGCCCACCTTCCCCAACGCGACCTACCTCATCCCGCAACGGGACTTCGACTTCTGGAATCCCGCGAACAACAACCCGAGCGTGTTCGGGCGGGGGAACCAGAACGTCTTCGAAGACAGCGTGACGCCGGTGCGTGACGCCGGGCTGGTCCAGCTGTGGGACGGCGTTCACCGAATCGACGGCAACCTGAAGCTTGAGCTGGCCCCGGGCCACACGCCGGGCTCGTCGGTCCTGCACCTGGAATCCGGCAGCGACCGCGCGCTGTTCGTCGGCGACCTCGTGCACACGCCGCACCAGATCGTGGAGCCCGACAACAACTCCTGCTTCTGCGAGGACCCCGCTGAGGCACGCGCGACGCGCCAGCGGCTGTTCGGGCTCGCCGCGACGACCGGGGCACTCGTGTTCCCGGCCCACCTGCCCGGGCCCGGCGGCGTACAGGTCGAACGCCGCGGCACGCGGTTCGCCATCAGCGATTGGGCCGGTTTCTCCCGCATCTCGTGAACGCGTACTCGAAAGGAAACAGGTCGTTGTCCCAGCAACACGAACCGGTCGTCCGGACCCCGGCCGGCGCGGTGCGCGGATCCCGTGAGGGGACCGGCGAACGCTACCGCGCCATCCCGTACGCGACCACTCCGACCGGAGGCGGCCGCTTCGCCGAAACCCGGGCGCACCCGGGCTGGCCGGGCGTCCGCGACGGCACCCGCCCGTCCCCCTCGGCACCGCAACCGGCGCGGAACTTCGGCCGACTCGACATGAGCCCCTACTTCGGTCCGGGCTGGATCCGCGGCGAGGAATACCTGACCCTCGACGTGTACACCCCCGGAACGGACGACCGGCGGCGTCCCGTCATGGTGTTCGTCCACGGCGGGGGGTTCGTGACCGGATCCACCGCCGCGGCGCTCTACGACGGCCGTGCCTTCGCGCGCGACGGCGTGGTCCTGGTGACGATCAATTATCGCCTGGGCATACCAGGGTTCCTCACCTTGGCCGGCGCACCGGACAACCGCGGCCTGCTGGACGTCCTCGCCGCGCTCCGGTGGGTGCGCGACACCATCGCGGTGTTCGGCGGCGACCCCGGCAACGTGACGGTGTTCGGTCAGTCCGCCGGCGCCACCCTGGTCGCCGGGCTGCTGGCAGCTCCGGCCGCGAAGGGCCTGTTCCGGCGCGCGATCATGCAGAGCGGCAGCGGCACCGGGGCGTTCACGCCGCAGCAGGCGCGCCGGATCACCGCAGCGGCGGCCACGGCGCTGGGTACCGAGCCGACCGCGGAGGCGTTCGCCGGCATCCCGGACTCCCGCTTCCTGGACATCCTGCCCGCGCTGTCGGGAGTGGACCTGAAGACCGAGACCGCCACCGACCCGCTGGCCGGCCTGAGCCCGTTCAGCCTGGTGCTGCCGGTGCAGCCGGCCGACGCGCTCACCGAAGGCCCCGCCGGGGACGTCGACCTGCTCATCGGCACCAACACCGAGGAAGGACACCTCTACCTGGTGCCGCAGGGGAAGTTCGGCACTTCCACCGACACCGACGTCCTGGCCGTCGCCACGGCGACCGTGTCCTCCCCCCGAGCGGCCCTCGCGGCCCTGCGTGCGGTGCACCCGGATGCCGGCCCCGGGCAGTTGCGCTCGGCTCTCTTGGGTGACGCGTTGTTCGGGAGGGGCTCGGCGAGGATGCGCGAAGCTCACGCCGAGCTGGCCCCCGGCCGCACCTTCGCGTACTCCTTCGCTCACCGGTCGACCGCGTTGGACGGGCAGCTCGGTGCCACCCACACGGTCGAACTCCCGTTCGTGTTCGACCTCGCCGACGAGCCGTGGCTGCACGGCGACACGGGCCTGCTGGGTCGTGGAGCGGCGCCGGAGGGCCTCGCCCGCGAGGTGCACCGGGCCTGGGTGGACTTCGCCGGTCACGGCGACCCGGGCTGGTCGCCGTACACCGGGGGGACGGAAAGCGTGCAGGTCTTCGGCGCCTGAAGACCGGCCTGCCGGGGAAGGCAAGCGGGTCAGCCTGATCCCGGCAGGGACAGGCTGACCCGCCGAAACATCCGCATACTGGGCTCATGGGCGATCAAGGACCGCTGGCCGAATACCTGCAGGCGTGCCGGGCGCGGCTGCACCCGGACGACGTGGGGCTACCCACCCGCGGCGAACGGCGGCGGGTGCCCGGTCTGCGCCGCGAGGAGGTCGCCGGTCTGGCCGGCGTGAGTGCGTCCTACTACATCCGGCTGGAGCAAGGCCAGTCGGTGAACGCCTCCGACGAGGTGATCGACAGCATCGCCCGCGCGCTGCTGCTCGACGACGCCGAGCTCGAGCACCTCCGGGTCCTCGCCCGGCCCGCACGTCGCCGCGCCGTGAAACGCCCGCCGGCCGAGCGGGTCGACCCGGTGACCGAGCAACTGCTGGCCGGACTGGGCGAGATGCCGGCGATCGTGCTGGGCCGGCGCACCGACGTACTGGCGTGGAACCGGGCCGGTCACGCGTTCTTCGCCGGGCACCTCGACATCGAGGCCCCCGGCAGGCCCGCCGACCGGCCGAACATGGCGCGCCTGGTCTTCCTCGACGCTCACACCCGCGAGCTCTACCCCCAGTGGCCGCCGAAGGCGCGAGCGGTCGTCGGCAACCTGCGGGTGACGGCGGGCCGTCATCCCGAGGACACCGAGCTGAGCACCTTGATCGGCGAGCTGGCCACCCACAGTGCCGAATTCGCGACGCTGTGGGCAGATCACAGGGTGCTCACCTGCACCGCCACCGAATACCCCATGCGGCACCCGCTCGTCGGCGACCTGACCGTGCACCAGCAGACCCTGTCGCTGGCGCACGCCGTCGACCAGACACTCGTGGTCGTCACCGCCGAGGCCGGCTCGTCGTCGCGGGCGGCGCTCACGCTGCTGACCGCGGCGCTGTGTGACGCCTGAACCGGCGAAGAGCCGGCACGAGATCGCTCGTCACCGGCCGGCCACCGAAGGCGTTCACCTCTCGCCGATCCGCTCTCGGCTGTGCTCGGCGATGTTCTCGTACTCGGCCAGTGGGTCGTGCAGCAGCTGGGAGAACCCGAGCTCGCCGGCGCCGACCAGCGTGGCGTCGTCCCCGAGCGCCGAGACTTCCAGCCGCACCCGTTCTCTGGCGACGGGAAGGACGTTGACGGCGATCCGGGTGCGCACATACGGCGCCACACCCGGGTACATGTCCCGCAGCATCCCGCCGAAGATCACCACGCCGGGGTTGAAGAGGTTGATCAGGTTGGCCACTCCGATCCCCAGCCAGTCACCGACCCGCCGAAGCGCGTCCCGCGCCACCGGATCGCCTCGGCCGGCATCGCGCACCACGGCTCGCACGGCTTCGCGGCCGAACGCGTCCGCGGGTCGACGGGCGGCGTCGAGCAGCGCCCGCTCGCCGGCCTCCGCCTCAAGGCAACCCCGGGAACCGCATCCGCACGGACGTCCGTCGCCGGGGTTGACGACGATGTGTCCCAGTTCGCACCCGTAGCCCGTATCGCCGTCCAGCAGCTTGCCGCCGGCGATGATTCCCCCTCCCACGCCGACGTCGCCGTGCAGGTAGATGAGGTTCCGGACCCCGGTCCCCGCTCCGCGGTGCTGCTCGGCGATCGCACCCAGGTGTGCTTCGTTGCCGACCAGCACCGGCAGTCCCAGGCCCAGGTTCCGGGACAGCTCGGCTCCGAAGTCCTGATCGACCCAGCCCAGATCAGGACCGAAACGCACCGTCCCGTCACCGGGCTCGATCATCCCGCAGTAGGACGCGCCGACTCCCACGCAGATCGCCGTCGACGGTGCCGATCTGTGCAGCTGCCTGCCGAGACGGGCCAGTACATCCACCACGTAGTCGAGATCGGGTCCGGCGCGCGTCCGAGCAGCCACCACGCGCTCGAGCACCACCCCACCCAGCCCGATGCGCGCAGCGACGAGCTGATCGACCGCGACGTCGAAGGCCAGTACGTAGATTCGTTCGGACTCGGGGAGCACCATCAGCGACGGGCGGCCCTGCTGACGACTGTCCTTCGGCAGCTCCTCACGGACCAGACCGGCGCCGGCCAGCTCGGCTGTCAACGCCATGATGGTGCTCCGGTTCAGGCCCAGCTGCTTAGCCAGATCCGCGCGAGAAATCCCGCCGCTGAGATGGACACCGCGAAGGAGCGCGCGGACGTTGTGCCGCCGGATCTCCTCCCGGTCCACCCCGATCTCCCCAGCAGTCCGGCATTCCGATGCTTCGTTCGAGGCACTGTCGGTCCGCACGCGAGTGCAATGCCGACAATCGTAGCGCCTGGGGCACACGGTTGGTCCATCCCTCGCGCGGCGACGGGAAGCGCGACATAGACACCAACCGAACGGCGTGACACAACATCTCAGCCCGGAAGGGCAGTTGATCGACGGCCTCGCCGGTCCGGGCCCTACCCTGGCGGTACCAGCTGGGGAGGCAGTGCATGAGTGAGGGAAAGACCGTCGTCATCACGGGTGCGAGCGACGGCATCGGTGCCGCGGCCGCGCGGCGGCTGCACCGGGAGGGGCATCGGGTGGTCGTCGTCGGTCGCTCGCCGGAGAAGACGGCCGCCGTCGCGGGTGAACTCGGGGTCGAGTCGTTCGTCGCCGACTTCACCCGGCTCGACGAGGTGCGCAAGCTCGCCGAGGACCTGAACGCGGCCTTCTCCCGCATCGACGTGCTCGCCAACAACGCCGGTGGCCTCTTCGGCCCGCGCACCGAGACTGCCGACGGTTTCGAGAAAACGTTCCAGGTCAACTACCTGGCGCCGTTCCTGCTCACCCAGCTGTTGCGCGACAAGCTGATCGCCTCCGGCGCCGCGGTGCTGCAGACGGCGAGCATCAGCGCACGACTGGCCGCGAAGCTCGAACTCGACGACCTGAACCACGACCACGACTTCGCGCCGGTCCGGGTCTACAACTCCACCAAGCTCGAGATCGTCCTGTTCACCAAGGAGCTGCACCGCCGGTACCACGCGCAGGGTGTCTCCGCCGCCGCGTTCGATCCCGGCGGCGTCGCGACGAACTTCGCCACCGGCTCCAGCAGCCGGCCGATGCGGATCCTCTACACCACTCCGGCACTGCGAGCCCTGCTGCCCGGCCCGGACAAGGGTGCGAAGACCCTGGTGTGGCTCGTCCAGGGCCGGCCCGGTTCGGACTGGGAGTCCGGGGGCCTCTACCTGCGGCGCAAGCCCAGTCGCACGAATCGCCAGATCGAGGACGCCGACCTCGCGCGCGCACTGTGGGACCGGACCGAGGAACTGCTGAAGTAGCGGCCCCTCGCTCCGCTTCGGCGAAGCATCGTCGCCGGACGGACATCATGGTCCGGCGGTTCGGGGTTCTCCGCCATCGCGCTCGCCGTCGAGCGGGGAGCCGTCCTGAGCCTCGGCCACCATCGCCGCCGCAGCGGCCTGCTCCGGCGACAGCTGCGCCGGCTTCTCGTCACGCTTGCGTGGACTCACCAGGTCCGAGGTCATCACTCACGAGGGCTCCTACCAAAGAGACAGGTGGTGTGTCCATCGGACGATGTGGCGGGGGCGCCCGTGATCCACCGTGTTGGCCATGAAACGAATGCACTCGGGGCCTACGCCGGCCGGGTCCGGCCGCCGGTGGCGGACGCCCGCTCTGGTCGATCGCGATGCCTGGTTCCCCGGCCGGGTCATCGGGGGTGCGGCGCTCGTGCTCGGTCCCCTCGTGTGGTGGGCGGGACTGTTTCTGCGGTACCTGGCGCTGCATTCGGGAGCCTTCACGGCCGGGCAGTTGGCGGAGTTCGCCAGGCAGCCGTTTGCCGCTCCGTCGCAGCTGGCGGCCTACCTGGCGAACCCCGCGCTGGTCACGGCCGGGTACGCGTGCTTCGCTGCCGGGGCACTTCTGTTGTGGCCGGCCTTCGCCACGCTCGCCCATGTCGTCGCGGCGCGGGTTCCGCTGCTCGCTTGCTGGGGTGGCACGCTCGTCGTCCTGAGCCTGTTCGCGCGGCTGTATTTCGCCGGGGTCGATCAGACCGCCTTCCACCTGGCGGCGTCGCAGGGATTCGACCGAGCGAGCGACTTCGTACAGGCCAACTACCAGGGCATCTCCTACGGACCCTGGCGAGTCGCCGTCACGGCGCACGCCTGCCAGTACCTCGGGACACTGCTGCTGGCGATCGGAGCGTTCCGGTCGGGAACGTTCGGCCTCGGGCGGTGCCTGCTGCTTCTGTGGGCGGGGACGCTGTGGGGAGGCGTGCTCAAGGCTGCTCACCTCGCCGACCTGTTCGAGTACGGTGCCCTGTGCCTGGTGCTCGTGCCGTTGGGCGTCCGGGTGCTACGGGACCGTGTCGCCGAATTGCGCGCCGGGCCGGGTCCCAACGGTGACATTCGTTCCCTGCGCCTGCTGAGCTGGTGAAAAGCTTAGGCTCATCAGGGTGAGGAGCCAGGGGATGCGTGACCGGCTGAGGGCGTGGTGGCTTCCGGCTGCGGCGTTCTGCGCCGCTTTCCTGCCGGTCACGAGATCACCTGCCTACTTCGCGCTTGCCACGGTGCCGGTGTACGTCCAGGGCGTGGTGGTCGGGCTGGTGGCCGCCGCGGCAGCGCGCTGGGTGCCGCGGCGCCACTGGCCGCTGTTCGTGGTCGCGGCGGCCGATGCGGTGGTCCGGTCACCCGGGTTCCTGCTGGCGGTGACGTCCTGTGTCGCGGCGACCGCGTACCGGCGGCCTCGGCAGCTGATCGTGTACACGGTGGCCGCGAGCCTGCTGGCCGTGCTTCCCCGGCCCGGCGTCGAGGTCGTCTCCTCGCTCGGTGGGGCACCGCTGTTCGTGTGGTTTCCGTTGATCGTCGGGTTGTGGGTGGCTACGCGGGCACAGGTGGTCGCCGGGTTGCGCGAGCGTGCCGAACGGCTGGTGCTGGAGCAGGCCGCGCGTGCTGAGCAGGCCCGTGCGCACGAGCGGGCGCGGATCGCGCGGGACATGCACGACGTGGTGGCCCACCGGGTCTCGCTGATGGTCCTGCGCGCGGGGGCGCTGGAGATCAACGCGGACGACGAAAAGACCGCGGCCGAGGCGGAGCTCATCCGCATCACCGGCAAGGAAGCGCTCACCCAGCTCAGGGCCGTCCTCGGCGTGCTGGAGCAGGGAGAGCAGGACGCGTCCCAGCCACGCCTGACACTGGCCGATCTCGACTGGCTGATCGAGCAGTCCAGATCGGTCGGCGTTGCGGTGGACCGGTGCGACGAGGGCACACTGCGCGAGGTGCCCGCCACGGTGGGCCAGACCGCCTACCGGATCGTGCAGGAGGCCCTGACCAACGTGCACAAACATGCCCGCACCGCCACCACGCACGTCGTACTGCGGTACCTGCCCTCGACACTGCAGATCACCGTCGAGAACACCGTGCCGCGCGACTGCGCGCCGGCCATGCCGGGCAGCGGACTCGGACTGAACGGCCTCAGACAGCGCGTCGAGACACAGGGCGGCCGTTTCACCGCTGGTCCGGAACCGGATGGCGGTTTTCTGGTGTCCGCGGAGATTCCGGCATGATCCGAGTGCTCATCGTCGACGACGAGGCCCTCGTGCGGACCGGACTCCGCATGATCCTGGAAGCGGCGGACGACATCGAGGTGGTCGCCGAGGCGGGAAACGGGGCCGAGGCCGTGGCCGCCGTCGCCCGTCATCGGCCGCACGTCGTGCTCATGGACGTGCAGATGCCCGGCATGGACGGCGTCACCGCACTCCAGGAGATCAACCGGTCCCCGAACCCGCCCAAGGTCGTCATGCTGACCACCTTCGATCGTGATGAACACATCTACGGCGCCCTGCGTGCCAGGGCCGCGGGATTCCTGTTGAAGGACACCGCACCGCGGGACCTGATCGCCGCCGTCCGGACGACGGACGACGGCAGCGCGGTGCTCTCGCCTACCGTCACCAAGCGAATCGTCGACACCTTCGCCGACCAGCACTCCCCGGACACCCGCGCCGCCGGGAAACGCCTGGCCGCTCTCACCGAGCGCGAACGGCAGGTCGCCCGCGCGGTGGCCCGGGGTCTGGCCAACGCCGAGATCGCCCGGGAACTCGGCATGACCGAAACCACCGTCAAGGCCCACATCAGCCGCTCACTCACCAAACTCGGACTGACCAACCGGGTACAAATCGCGCTGCTCGTCCGCGACGCCGGTTAGACCGGCAGGCGAGGCGGCGAAGGCTCACCAGCCCACGCACGTCTCTCGACCAGCCCCTTTGCTCAGCGTTCGTCGCGATGCCGGTTCGGTCGGAGCAACGTTGCCGGCCCGCCGGTCAACCTTCAGGCGCTGCCGCACGGCTGCTTCAGTTGGTGGTGTTCGCCGCGCCGTATCTGGCCTCGCCGGCCAGCCGCCCATCGCCGACTTCTACTCCCCCGAGCCCCCGAACGGGAATCCCGGCCGACATCACCACACTCCTCCTTACCTCACCTCGGCCGACGCCTCGTTCGTCACAGGCTCGGAATTCGTCGCGGACGGCGGGCTCCTGCTCGGCCCCGCCCTGCAGCCCGGCACGACGGCAGCCTGACCGGATCACCAACCGCCCTGAACGTCCCCCTCGGTTTGTACGTTGTTCGCGCTTCGCAAGACGGCCGCCAGATTGCGCGGGCCGGTTCCGGGGAACGTGTGCGGAGAGCAAACGCAAAGCACGGAAAGGAACGGCATGCCCCTCGCCCCCTCCGGTCAGCAGTACGAAATCTCTTCCGGGCCGCACCACGCGGTGGTCGTCGAAGTCGGCGGCGGCATCCGCGAGTACTCCGTGCGTGACCGGCCGGTGCTGGAACCGTACGCGCTCAGCGCCGTGGCCGACGGTGCTCACGGCACACCGTTGATACCGTGGCCGAACCGGCTCGGCGACGGCCGGTACCGCTTCGAGGGGGCCGAACACCAGCTGCCGCTGACGGAACCGGCGAAAGGCAATGCGATCCACGGGCTGCTCCGCTGGCGGCCGTGGGAGGCGGGCGACCTGCGCGGCGACGCGGTCACCATGAGCACCCGCCTGCACCCGCGGCCCGGGTATCCGTTCTGCCTGGACGTGGCGATCCGGTACGAGCTCTCCGATCAGGGCCTGACCGTCACGACCACGGCGGTGAACGCCGGCGACGCCGCCGCCCCCTACGGTTACGGGCACCACCCCTACCTCTCCCCCGGCCCGGGCCGCATCGACGATGCCGTGCTGAGCTTCTCGGCCGGCACCCGCCTGGTCACCGACCCGGAGCGCCAGCTGCCCACCGGGACCGAAACCGTGGCCGGCACCCCCTATGACTTCTCGTCCGGGCGGCGGATCGGTGAACTGGAGATCGACTACCCGTTCACCGGGCTGGCCAGGGACGGCGACGGGCGGGCCTGGGTGCGGCTGCGGGGCAACGACGGCGCGACGAGCGAGCTGTGGGTCGACGAAACGTGCCCCTACGTGGAGCTGTTCACCGGCGACTCGCTCGCTCCCGCCCGCCGGCGCACCGGTCTCGGCGTGGAACCGATGACGTGCCCGCCCAACGCGTTCCAGAGCAGGAAGGATCTCGTGCGGCTCGAGCCGGGTGAGCGGATGACGACCAGGTGGGGTACGCGGCTGACCTGACCGCCGAGCAGTTGCGGACCGCGCCGGCCGAACGGCGACGCGGCCTCGATCCCCAGCAGGCCGAGGAGCAGGCCACGGGCGAACAGCACTGAGGGCGGCGCCCTTCCGGTCACGCCTCCTCGAGCGCCTCCCCGACCCCCTTGGCCACCCTGTTGCGGCTGTCGGACACGAGGATGTGCCCGGCCGCCAGCGCGAGGCCGATCGGCCACTCGATCACTTCCAGCGCGGTCAGCGTCGCGATGCTGCCGAGGTAGGCCAGCTGCCTCGGCGGGGGTACCTTCACCTCGCCGAGCAACGGCAGGTTGATCCGCCTTCCTTCTCCGGACGTGTCCCCGGTCCTCCCCGCCGCCGCATCCTGCTTCGTCTTGGCGCTCATCAGGTCTTCCTTTCCGGTCTCGTGTTCCCGCTCTCATACCCGGCGGTTTCCGTGGTCACACGGCGCCCCAGGGCTGATCACCCTTACGGTCCCCTGAAGCTGGTGGGCGGCAGGCCGGGGAGTCCGGCGCGTTTCACCCGTGCACGGGGTCGTGCGCCGGGCGCTGTCCCGGCGGGCCGTTGAGGCGGTTCCGTTCGTGGATGTAGATCGCCTGGCCAATCGCGCCCAGCATCATCCCGAACGAACCGATGATGAACAACCAGATCGCGAGCTGTTCGGCCCACGACCACAGGAACAGCACGCTGCCGACGAAGAAGATGACGTTGCCGATGACGCCGATCACCAGGTGGACGGTCGGAAATTCGCGGATGAAACTCCGCATGCTCATGGTCGTCTCCCTCCAGCCTCCCGGGAGGCTCACTTGTCCTTCGGGTCGTGGTGCATCTTCTTGTGCTCCGGCACGGTGCCCGACGCGGCGAGCTCCGACGGCGCCGCCCGCGGCTTCCGGTGCTGGGTGGGTGTCCGGTGCGACTCTTCCCGAAACTTCTCGACGAACTGCGGATAGTGGAACTCGAACGCCGGGCGCTCCGAGCGGATCCGGGGCAGGTCCACGAAGTTGTGCCGCGGCGGCGGGCAGGTCGTGACCCACTCCAGCGAGTTCCCGAAGCCCCACGGATCATCCACTTCCACCAGCTCGCCGAACCGGTAGCTCTTCACGACGTTGTAGATGAAGGGCAGCATCGAGAAGCCCAGCACGTAGGAACCGATCGTCGACACCAGGTGCAGGGTGGTGAACCCGTCGGTGGGCAGGTAGTCGGCGTACCTGCGTGGCATGCCCATGGCGCCGAGCCAGTGCTGCACCAGGAACGTCAGGTGGAAGCCGATGAAGGTGGTCCAGAAGTGGAACTTGCCGAGGCGCTCGTCGAGCATCCGGCCCGTCATCTTCGGGAACCAGAAGTAGATCCCGGCGAAGGTGGCGAACACGATGGTGCCGAACAGCACGTAGTGGAAGTGCGCGACCACGAAGTAGGTGTCGTGGATGTGGAAGTCCAACGGCGGTGCGGCCAGGATGATCCCGGTCAGGCCACCGAGCAGGAACGTCACCAGGAACCCGACCGACCACAGCATGGGATTTTCGAAGGTCAGGTGCCCGTGCCACATCGTGCCGATCCAGTTGAAGAACTTGATCCCGGTCGGAATCGCGATGAGGAACGTCATGAACGAGAAGAACGGCAGCAGCACGGCGCCGGTGGCGAACATGTGGTGCGCCCAGACCGCGAACGACAGGGACGTCAGGATCACCGTCGCCCAGACCATCAGCTTGTAGCCGAACAAGGGCTTGCGCGAGAAGACCGGGATGATCTCGGTGACGATCCCGAAGAACGGCAACGCGACGATGTAGACCTCGGGATGGCCGAAGAACCAGAACAGGTGCTGCCACAGGATGGCCCCGCCGTGCGCGGCGTCGAAGACGTGCGCACCGATGAGACGGCCGGCCAGCAGGCCGAACAACGCGGCGGTCAGGATGGGGAACGCGAGCAGCACCAGGATGCCGGTGAACAGGATGTTCCAGGTGAAGATCGGCATCCGCCACATCGTCATGCCCGGGCAGCGCAGGCACAGAATGGTCGTGACCATGTTGACCGCGCCCAGGATCGTGCCGAGGCCCGACACGATCAGGCCCGCCGCCCACAGGTTCCCGCCCACCCCCGGCGAATGCGTGGCGTCCGACAGGGGTAGGTAGGCGGTCCAGCCGAAGTCCGCGGCTCCTCCCGGGGTGAGGAACCCGGCGAGCACGATCAGCCCGCCGAACAGGAACAGCCAGTACGAGAACGCGTTCAGGCGGGGGAAGGCGACGTCGGGCGCCCCGATCTGGAGCGGCAGGATGTAGTTCGCGAAACCGAAGACGGTGGGCGTGGCGTAGAGCAGCAGCATGATCGTGCCGTGCATGGTGAACAGCTGGTTGTACTGCTCGTTCGACAGGAACTGCAGACCGGGGTGGGCGAGCTCCGTGCGCATCAGCAACGCCATGGCACCGCCGGCCATGAAGAAGGCGAACGCCGTGGTGAGGTACATGATCCCCAGCTGCTTGGGATCGGTGGTGCGGGCCAGGCCGAGCAGGACCGCGCCACGGGGCGTGCGCCGCGGCGCCTGTTTCCGGATCGGCGCCGGCTCGGCGGTTGCGGTGTTGCTCGTCATCGGGACTCCCCTACGAATCGGGCTCTTCGGTCGACGCCGCCGTCCTGATCGGACAGATGGGCGAGCCCCGGTCCGCTCACGTGGCGTCGGCAGACTTCCTCCACCACCACCCCTTCAACCTGTCGCTCGCCTTACGATTCATCGCTTCCGCCCCAGGTGCCGCACGGCTCGGTTTCGGCCTGTCCGGGTGGTGGTAGCTGGTGACGAATCCACGCGAGTACAGGAGGTCGGCGATGTGCCGGTTGTTCGGAATGTCCGCGAGTCCCGAGCGCGTGCGAGCGACGTTCTGGTTGCTGGAGGCGCCGGACAGCCTCGCCTTGCAGAGCCGCCGTGAGCCGGACGGCACGGGACTGGGCACCTTCCACCCGGACGGCACCCCCCAGGTCGAGAAGCAGCCCCTGGCCGCTTACCAGGACCGCCAGTTCGCCGAGGAGGCGAAGGACCGGGAGTCGGCGACGTTCGTCGCCCACGTCCGTTACGCCTCGACCGGTGGCCTCGACGCGCGCAACACCCACCCCTTCACCCAGCGCGGCCGCATCTTCGCGCACAACGGAGTGATCGGAGACCTGGACAAGCTGGACGACGCGCTCGGTGAGTACCGGGACCTGGTGCGGGGTGACACGGATTCCGAACGGTTCTTCGCGCTGATCACCCACTACATCGACCGGCACGACGGCGACGTCGCGGCCGGGATCACCGGCGCCGCCCGCTGGGTCGCCGAGCACCTCCCGGTCTTCGCGATCAACCTGATCCTCACCACGTCCACGGACCTGTGGGCCCTGCGCTACCCCGACACCCACAACCTGTTCGTGCTGCAACGCGCCGCAGGAGGCGAGCACGGAGATCGTCACCTCGAACACGCCAGCCCCGAAGGGCGGATCCGAGCCCGGTCCGGGGCGCTCGCCGACCATCCCGCGGTGGTCGTCGCGAGCGAGAAGATGGACGAGAACCCCGGCTGGCAGAACCTGCGTTCCGGTGAGCTGCTGCACGTCGACGGGCAGCTCACCCTCACGCGGCGCGTGATCCTCGACCGGCCGCCGCGCCACCAGCTCACCCTCGACGACCTCGGTGCCCACGCCAAGGCGTCCCAGTCCGGGCAATGACCGATCGCTGACAAGGAGCACCGCCATGCCGCTGACCCACCCCGGCGACCCCGAGCGCACCGGACGCGAGGAGATCGGCGTCAACCCCGTGTTCACCCGGGAGCCGGTCCGCATCCCGCGTGACCGGCTGCCCGAGGGCGAGCTCGACCACGAGACCGCCTACCGCGTCTCCGCGCTCGGCGCCTTCAAGCTGATCACCGACGGCCGCCAGCTGCCCGTCTTCGCCTTCACCCTCGGGTTCACCCACAACCTCGCCGACCTGCTCCTGCAGGACCTGCGCCGCGCCTTGCCCAGGCTGCGCGGGCAGGACAAACCACAGCACGGCACCGAGTCCAGCACCTTCTCCCACGGCGCCGAGTCAGGCCACAACCAGGACCCGCGGGCCCGCGCACAGGCGGAGCGAGCCTGAGACTTCCCGCCGGGTCAATCCGACTCGCGTTCCACGAGCCGATGCCGTGCCTGCTCGCGGTAGCCGTAGGTCGCCTGCCGGACCGTCGTGTCATCCTCGAGCCCTGACCCGACAGCCCCCGCCACCGTGCCGAGCACGCTCGCCATGAGCGTCACCTTCACGTAGTCGAGTGGGCCCGCGGGATGTCCCACACTGCCGGCCAGGTACGCGGGCGGTACCACCAGAGCGACCGCGATTCCCGTGAGCAGGCACAGCGCCAGGAAGAACACGATCGCACCCGCTCCGACCGTGAACACCGTGCCGGCATTGCGCAACCGGCGCTCCCGCTCGCTGCGGGCGTGGCTGCGCTCCCGGTGCTCCCACAGGCTGTGGTTCACGATGAGCCACACCGCGAGTGCCCCGATGGCGGCCACGATGACAGCGCTCAACCGCAGCGGGCCCAGCGACGTCGCCAGGAGCCAGATCGAGGAATAGAGGATGCCGAACGCCGACCCGGCGACGGCGCTCGCGAGCGCGGTGGACAGTCCGATCACCAGCTGCCACGGGCGGTTCGCCCGGATCATTCCGGCGAGCAGCCGGACGAAACCCGGCCCGGCCCGGCGAAACCCCTGGATCTCGTGGTCGCCGGGTGGCACGGGTTCGAGGCCCACCCGGCGCAACTGTCCGGCCGGGTCAGCGGAGACGGCCGGATCCAGGACCGCGACGAGCGGCACCACGACGTCGCGCAGGCGCCGGTGCAGCAGCACGCCACCGAGGGACGGCAGCGAAACGAGCGCCACCCGGTCGGCCCGGCTGATCTTGACCGCGGTCACTCCCCCGTCGTCGAGCAGCGGCAGATCGGTGAGGCAGACGGCAAGATCCCAGTTCGTGTCCCGCACCCGCTGCCGGGCCTTGTCCACGAGCCGCTGCGAGTCGGGGAACATGGCCTCGAACGGATCACGGACCCGCTCCACCGACCACCGCACTTCCGGGCCGACGGCCGCCCGCAGTTCGGCGGGCAGTGTCCTTGCCAGCTCTCGGGCCAGCGTGGCCGGCAGGTCCGGGTCGGCGAGCAGCCCCACGACCACTTCGCGTGGGCTGTTCTCCGTGGGATCGGCCGGGCCGGCTGGTTCAACCATGTCCACACGCAACCTCTCTGGCGTACGGGCGCACTGCGAGGTTCCCGGCCGTACCAGCGGCGAAACGGAAAAGTGGTGTCCACAACGGCCACGGATACGCCGGGTGCGCCCTGTCTTGCGAAAACCTTACGAAAACGGCGCATCGTCAGTGCGTGCGTTTTCCTTCCGCCAAAAGGGTAAGCCCGCGTGCCGGAGGGACACGAAATGTTGCAGACTGCGGGACTGGACCTGCTGATCGCCTGGGGGATCTACTTCGGACTGCTGGCGCTGCTCGGGTTCTTCGTCGTGCGCGGCGGACCGCGCGACGCGCTGGAGCAAGTCCAGCGCGATCCGGACGGCGAGCCGAGGAACGGCGACCGGTGAGGCGAGCGCAGGCGTCTGCCGCGACGCTGGCCGTGCTCGCCTTCGTCGCGTCGTCCTGTGCCGGTCCCACCGTCACCTCCGGCCAGTACCGGGCGAAGGTCGCCCAGACGGCCAAGGCCATGACCGGCATCATCGTCACCGCGCAGCACGCCGCCAGGCTCGACCTCGACGGACGCATGCTGCACACCGTCACTGACGCGGTGGTGAGCGACGCCGAACAGGACGCCGATTCGGTACGGACCACGATCAGCAGCCGCCAGCCCCCGGACACGGCGTCCGACCGGCTGCGCGAACAGGTCGATCAGCCCGTCGAGCAAGCCGTCCGCCTGCTCACCGACCTCAGGATCGCCGTCCGGCGGGATGACGACCGGGCACAGCGCACCGCTGCCGACGCACTCGCCGGTCCGCTCGCCGCCTTCGACCGGCTCTCCGAGGTGGGCTCGTGAAGAAGGTGCTCGCCCTGACGCTCGGCGTGATGACGGCCATCGGAGGTTTCGTCGACATCGGCAACCTCGTGACCGGCGGCATCACGGGCGCCCGGTTCGGCATGACACTCGCCTGGGCGGTCGTGCTCGGCACCGCCATGATGGTGCTCTACGCCGAGATGGCCGCACGCGTGTCGGCCGTCGCGCACCGCGGCCTGTTCGACGTCGTGCGCGAGCGGCTCGGCGTCCGGTTCGCCATGGTCAACCTGGTCGCCAACACGGTGCTCACCCTGCTGACCCTCGCGGCGGAACTGGGCGGCATCGCGCTGGTGCTGAAGCTGGCCACCGGGGTGCACTACCTCATCTGGGTTCCCGTGGCCGGATTCGCGGTCTGGCTCGCGGTGTGGAAGCTGCCGTTCCAGCACCTGGAGCGGATCTTCGGGTTGCTCGGGCTCACCCTGCTCGTGTTCGCCGCGGCGATCGTGCTCCTGCCCGCCGGCTGGGGGCAGCTGTGGCACGACGTCATCCATCCACACGTGCCGGCGGGTGAAGCTTCGCCGACCTGGCTGTTCTACGCGGTCTCGCTGATCGGTGCCTGTCTCACGCCCTACCAGGTCATCTTCTTCACCTCGGGGGGCCGGGAGGAACGCTGGTCGGTCGAGAACCTCAAGGAGGCACGGGTCAACGCTCTCGTCGGTTTCCCGCTCGGGGGCGTGCTCAGCCTGACCATCATGGCCGCGATGGTGCCCGTGTTCCGGCCGGACTCGGTCGACGTCAAGCACCTCGGGCAGGTGGCGCTGCCCATCGCGCAGGCACTGGGGACCGTCGGCCTCGTTCTCGTCCTCGTCGGATTCTTCGCCTGCACCTTCGCCGCCGCGGCCGAATGCTCGCTGTCGACCGGGTACAGCGTCGCCCAGTACCTCGGCTGGTCGTGGGGCAAGCGCCACCGGCCCGTGCACGCGCCGCGGTTCCACGTCGTGTGCCTGGTGTCGGTGATCGCCGCGACCGGGTTCATCCTCACCACCATCGACCCGGTCACCGTCACCCTCGTGTCGGTCGTGCTGGGCGGCGCGGCGATCCCGCTGACCTACCTGCCGCTCCTGGTCGTCGCCAACGACCGCGAGTACATGGGCTCCTACGTCAACAAACGGTGGCAGAACGGCCTCGCCGTCACGGCCTTCGTGATCATGGTCGTCGTCTCGGTCGCCACCCTGCCGCTGCTGTTCGCGACCAAGGCCGGACAGTGAAGGAGGATCCGATGTCCGAAGAAACCATCGTCACCGCCAACGACCTGCTGTGGGACCGGCAGATCTTCGACCGGGACGGCACCGAGGCCGGCAAGGTCGACGACATCGAGCTCACCACCCCGCAGGACGGGGGAAACCCCACGGTCACCGCGCTCCTGTGCGGCCCCGTCGCGCTGGGCCCGCGGATCGGCGACCGCCTCGGCACCTGGTGGACGGCCATCGGCAGGCGGCTGCGCCCGCGCGACAGCCCGGAGCCCCACCGCATCCCGCTCGACCTCGTGACCCGCTTCGACCGGCACGAGGTGCGCGTGCGCGCCACCGCGGCCGAACTGCCCAACCAGCGGATGCGGGACTGGACGCGCCACACCATCGTCGAGCACCTCCCCGGGAGCCGTTGATGCGCGGCGCGGAGCTGGTGGGCTGCCGGGTCTTCGACCGCGACGGCCGCGAAGTCGGGCACGTGCACGATCTCGTGTTCCGCCGGATCCCGCCGCGGCGGGACGGCGACCCGCCCAGGTTCGACCTGATCGGTCTCGAATGCGGCAAGCAGGCGATCGGCGACCGGCTGGGCTACGTCCGGGGCACAATGGCCGGGCCGTGGCCACTGCCCGGGTTGTTCCGGTGGCTGGCCAGGCGCTCGCTCGTCGCCGAGTGGAGCGATGTGGCGTCGATCGAGCGTCCTCGCATAATCCTGCGCAAACGCCGGGAGGAACTGGCCCACTCGATCGACTTCATTCCCTGACCTCACACCCACACGGACCGAGGTGGACCGGCACGGGCGCCACCCGGATCTCGGAGCGGCAGGAAGGGGGCATCCACGGAACACCACCGCCGTTCCGGGCGGCCCGTGCCGGCACTGGCTGGCTTCCCCGCGCGAACCCGCCTCTACCTGGCGGCCACCTTACGATCGATCCGCGCTGAACCTGGCGTTCACCACGGCGGACACCGAATCGAGCCGTGCACCTGAAGCTCCTCGGACGATCTGACCACTGTGGACCTGCCACGGTCCACAGTGGTCAGATCGGTCACGCGTCTTCGCGGTCGGGGTTTTCCAGCCGGAAGAAGTTGCTCTGCGAGCCGTCGGTGCGCTCCTCCTGGTAGATGAAGTTCAGCCCGCGCGCGTCGAACGTGCCGAACCATTCGTCCCACTCGACGTGGCGCAGGTCCTGGCCGCCGTACCCGGGAAAATCGAAGCGCAGCACGCCGAGGTGGTCACCGTGCTCGGTGCCGGGCACCGTCGCCGGCTTCGCGTCGCGCTTCTCCGCCCACTCGCGGATCACGTCGTGGTCGGTGGTCACCAGGCTCCGGCCCGGGCGTTCCGGGTCGTCGTCGGTCGAGGTGATCTCCTGCGCGTACTTGACCGACTTCGACTCCGCCGAGCCTCGCGCACCACCATCACCCTTGTCACGGCCACCGTTTCCGTCGCGGCGGCTCTTCCGGCCTGCCGCCTTCGCGACCGCCTTCACCAGCTCGCCCTTGTGCAGGTCCGCAGCGCCGTCCACGCCCAGGTCCCGCGCCTTCTCCCGGAGCTCGTCGACCTTCATCGAGTCCAGTTCGGACTCGTCGAAATCCGGGGTGTTCGGCGTCTGATTGCCTTTTTCCTGCGTCATGGCTCCTCCCTTCGTCTCTCGCGGTACCCGGCTACCCGCGAATCGCACCTGTCCGGCCGCCGCACCTGACGAACACCTTGCGATTTCCGCGTCGACCGCCACCGCGGCTTAACCCCCTGGGCTGGGGGTAGCCGATTTTGCACAGGGCAACGTTCACGGAGAGGAGAGCAGTCGTGACCGACGGGCGGGTAGTGGTCGTGACCGGGGCGAGCGGCGGGATCGGCCGGGCCGCCGCACGCGAGTTCGGCGAACGCGGTGACCGGGTGGCACTGCTGGCGCGCGGCGAGGAGGGCCTCAAGGGCGCCGCCGACGAGATCCAGGCCGCCGGAGGCAGCGCACTGCCGATCTCCGTCGACATGGCCGACTACGACGCCGCCGACCGCGCCGCGAGCCAGGTGGAAGAGGAGCTCGGCCCGATCGACGTGTGGGTGAACGACGCCTTCACCAGCGTGTTCGCCCGGTTCACCGACATCAAGCCCGAGGAGTACCGCCGGGTCACCGAGGTGACCTACCTCGGGTACGTCCACGGGACCAGGGCCGCGCTCGACCGTATGCTGCCTCGCGATCGGGGCACGATCGTGCAGGTCGGGTCCGCCCTCGCCTACCGCGGCATCCCGTTGCAGAGCGCGTACTGCGGCGCGAAGCACGCCATCCAGGGCTTCCACGAATCGCTGCGCTGTGAACTGCTGCACGACCACTCGAAGGTGCAAGTGACGATGGTGCAGATGCCCGGCGTGAACACGCCGCAGTTCGACTGGGTCCTCTCCCGCCTGCCGCACAAGGCCCAGCCGGTGCCGCCGATCTACCAGCCGGAGGTCGCGGCGAAAGCCGTCGCCTACGCGGCGGACCATCCACGGCGCCGCGAGTACTGGGTCGGCGGCTCCACGGCAGGCACCCTGCTGGCGAACAAGTTCGCCCCCGGCCTGCTCGACCGCTACCTGGCGATGACCGGGTTCAAGTCCCAGCAGACCGCCCAGCGGCGAAACGCCCAGCGCCCGGCGAACCTGTGGGAACCCGCCGACGACGCACCCGGTCACGACCACGGGGCGCACGGCCGGTTCGACAAGAAGGCGAAGTCGCGCAGCTTCCAGCTGTGGGCCTCGCAGCACCACGGGCTGGTGGCCGGGGGCGCGGCATTCGCCGCCACCGCCGGCCTGGCCGCGCTCACCAGGCGGCGCTGAAACCGACGAACCACCGAAAGCGAGACTTCCGCATGAGCAGTCCACACCACCGTCCCCCGATGGAGGCCAGCAACGAGGCCGAACCCGGCCAGCTCGCCGTCGCCCGAGGCGAGGGCGACGCCTACTTCCGCGCACTCAAGGCCATGGAACAGGAGTCCGGCGCAGTGCTGAAGGCGGCCGGCGAATACCTGGTCGCACTGGTTCAGGAGAACGCCGAGGGCATGCACGGCTGGGAGGACGGGCAGCTCGTCTGGCACGAGGCGGCCGAGGACGCCAACGGCCACCTCGAAATCGCGGTCGCCGATCTGGCGGACGGCCGGTTCGTGCCCGGTCTCGACGTGACAGTCACTGTGAGCAGGGGCGGCGAGGAGATCTTCACCGCCGCGCTGCCGTTCCTGTGGCACCCGTTCCTGCACCACTACGGCTGCAACTTCGCCATGCCCGGGCCCGGCACCTACACGGTGCAGGTGCACATCAGCGCGCCAGACTTCCTGCGCCACGACCCGGTGAACGGAAAGCGCTTCGCCGAGCCGGTGGAAGTGGCGTTCACCGGGGTCCGGTTCGAGCCCGGCCGCAAACCCAGCCCGCAGGCCGAACCCCGGGGAACGGCCGCCCCGACCGCCGGCCGCTGACCACCGCTGCCGGTGGTGGCCGCGGGAAGTGACCACCACCGGCAGAGCGGAAAAGGTCAACCGTCGCCCGGCGGGCGCTGGTGCCGATCCGGCAGCGCCACCTCGAATTCCGCCGCCGCGAGGCTGGGGAGATCGCGTTCGGTCACCTCGGCCAGATCCGGCTCCGCCAGTTCCCCACCGGCGCTCGTCCGGAGCGCCTTCGCCGCTTCGCCCGGCGCCACGGGTGGCTCAGGTAGGGCCGTGTTGCCGCCTTCGTCCCCGTCGGGGCGGACAGCGGGCGCGGCGCTCAGTGCCCCGGTCGTCACCGCCGGGCCGTCGGCCCCGGCCCGCTGTTCTTCTCGTGTCATCCGCCCTGCTGCCCGATCGTCGGTTCGAGCTGCGTCCGCTGTTCGCCCCGGACGACCGACACCGTGACCTTCTGCCCGGGTTTCGTCTCACGCAGCGCCCCGAGGAGGTCTTCGACGGAGGCGACCTTCGTGCTGCCCAGTGCGACGATCACGTCCCCGGCCCGTATTCCGGCCTGGTCCGCCGGTCCTCCCTGGTCGACACCCAGCACCAGTGCCCCGGCGTCGGCGTCGACGCCCAGCTGCCGCTGGATCTCCGGGGTCAGCCGGCCCACGGAGACGCCCAGGTAGGGATGCACGGCCGTGCCGTTCGCGAGGAGCTGGTTCGCGACGTCGAGCACCGTGGCCGCCGGGATCGCGAAACCGAGATCCACCGCGCCCGTCGTCGGCGGGATGTAGGCCTCGTTGAGCCCGACCACCCGCCCCTGGGCGTCGAGCAGCGCACCACCGGAGTTGCCGGGCGAGATGGACGCGTCGGTCTGGATGAGATCGACCAGTGAGCGGCTCTGCGCGGCGGATCCGGGGATGTCGCGGTGCAACCCGGAGATCACGCCGGCGGTCACCGAGTTCTCGAAACCGAGCGGGCTGCCGATCGCGACCGCCGCCTCGCCCTGCCGGGGCAGGTCCTGCCGGAACGCCGGCACCGGCAGGTTCTTCCGGTCACTGCGGACCACCGCGACGTCGCTGATCCGGTCGGTCGCGAGCACCTGTCCCGGCGACTGCGCACCGCTGGCGAACACGAGCGTGACGTCCCGGGCGTTGCCGACGACGTGCTCGTTGGTCACCACGACGTCGTCCCGCAGCACCACTCCGCTCCCGAGCCCTTCGCTGGTGCGGACGGTCACCACGCTGGGCGACACCTTCTCCACCAGGTCGGCGAAACCGGCGACCGGTGCGGCGACGACCGGCGGAGTGCTCGCCGGTGCGGTCGTCACCCCGGCCCGCTGCCCGGTGTCCCCGGTACAAGCCACCAACGAGGTGGTCACCAGCAGCGGCAGCAACCACCGGCCCGCTTTCGCCAGACGTGTCATCACCGGCCTCCTTCCCGCTCCGGATCCGGCTACCCGGCCTGGCCGTTCTCCACCTGACGGATCCCTTGCGAAATCCGTCCGTTCACCGGCCGGGCCGGGCGGCTGCCGGATCGTCCGAGGACTTCGGCAACAGGCGGCGGGTGGCTTCCCTGAGTTCCCTGCGCACCAAGGCGACCCGCTCGGTCTCCCGTCCGTGGCGCGACAGCACGCCCTCCAGCTCCGCGAGCGCTTCCGCACACGACTGCGCCCTCCGCGACTCCGCGGTGACGATGACGACGGCGGCGAGCGCGTCGAGCACCCGCTGGACCGCACCGTCGACGTAGACGACGGGA
Source organism: Amycolatopsis bartoniae (assembly GCF_014191255.1). Lineage (GTDB taxonomy): Bacteria > Actinomycetota > Actinomycetes > Mycobacteriales > Pseudonocardiaceae > Amycolatopsis_E > Amycolatopsis_E bartoniae. Next base: position 27,896 of record NZ_JACHWH010000006.1, on the reverse strand, counting down.
AGATCGTCCGGCTGATCCGCCCGCGCCGACCGGTCTCGTTCACCGCCGACCAGCCACCGGGCCAGCACCGACGCCGGCCAGCGCGAACAACACCATGATTCCCAGCGGCACGCGGAGGAACTCGATGACCCCGGGGCGGATCCGCCCGGTTCCGCGGTGCTTCCGCGGGTCGATCAAGGCGTCGTCGCGCCTGCGGGTCTGCTGACTGTCCATTCCCGCGACGTTCCCACCTCCGGCCGAACGAACCGCCCCGGCGGCGGGTGACGTCTAGAGCCAGAGCGCGTCGCCCTGGTCGGCGACGTCGGGTTCGTCACCGGCCTCGGCGAAGGCGTTGAGTGCCCGGACCAGGCCGCGCCGGGTGGTGACGGCCATCCGGCTGACGATCCGGGCGATCTCCTTGCGGCGCCGTTGCGTGACCTCGCGCACCACGGCTTCGCCGGTACCGGTCAGGGACACGACGAGCTCGCGGCGGGACGCCGGGTTGGCCTGGCGGCTGACCAGCTCGGCCGCGACGAGCCGGTCCACCATCCGGGTGGCGGTGGAGGGGTTGACGCCGAGCGACTCGGCGAGCGCCGACAGCTTGAGCGGGCCCCGGGTGTGCAGCACCACGAGCAGGCGGAACTGGGGGATCGTGATGGACTCGTCGACCGCCGCGATCGAGCGGGCGGACACCGCCACGAGCAGCCGGGAGGCGGTGAGCACGGCGTCGGTGACCGCGTCGACGTCATTGGTGGCCGCGGGCGCGGCGGCACGGCGGGTGGGCATGGTTCCTTTTTACCTCACACCCACTACGGATAGCACCCACAAGTGTTGCGCACGGCAATGGTGTCGCCGAGGATACGCAGTACACCGGGGCCGCGACCTGATTGCGGTGGGCGGCGGCCGGCCGCGAGGGGCCGATGGTGCAGATCGGCCCGGCGCCCGGGTCGGCGTTCGGCCGCTGGTTCCGGCTGCCCGAAACCCGGCTGCGAGTGCTCGTCGCCTACCGGGGACGTAGGCCGTCCTCGTCACCGTGTTTCCGCATACCGCAATAATTGCTTAGTGCAATACTGGTGAGGATGACTCCCTTCACCTGGCACAGCATCGTCACCGCCTGGGCGATGCCGGTTCCCGCGGCGGTCCTGCTCGCCCTGGCGGCGGCCGCCTATCTCGCCGCCGCCTCCCGCCGGCGCTGGCCCGCCTCGCGCACGGCGTGGTTCCTCGCGGGCCTGGCGGTCACCACCCTCGCGGTCGGCGGCGGTGTCAACGCCTACGCCGACACGCTGTTCTCGATACACATGCTGCAGCACCTGCTGCTGATCATGGTGGCCCCGGCGTTCCTGGTGCTCGGCCGCCCGTTGGCACTGGGCCCCGCCCGGGGCCGCGTGCTGCGGGCCGTCACACACCCGGTGACCGGGTTCGCCGCCTACACGGCGGTGGTCGTCGGCACGCACCTCACGCCGTTCCAGCAGCAGGCGCTCGAACACCCGTGGCTGCACGGCCTGGAGGAATTCCTGTACCTGGTCGCCGGATTCCTCCTGCTGCTGCCCGTCTTCGGTGACGGCACCGCGCGGCGGCCGCCGCCCTACCTCATGCGGCTCGCGCTGCTCCTGGCCGCGATGGTGGTGGACACCATCGTCGGCGTCACGCTCCTGATGACACCGTACGAGCCGTTTCCCGGCTTCGGCATGGCGCACCGTGACTGGGGTCCCACCCTCGTCGAGGACCTGCACTGGGGCGGAGCGATCATGTGGGTCGGCGGTGACCTGCTCATGGCCGCGCTCGCGATCGTGGTCATCACCCGCTGGGTGAACTCCCCGAAGGGAGGCGACGACCTCGGCCCCTGGCTGGAGGCGGCCCGGCGGTCGGCGGTCGGCGGCGACCTGGACGGCGGTGTCGACCTCGACGACGACGAAGAGGCGTTGCGGGCCTACAACGCCATGCTGGGCCGTCTCCACGGCCGGACCCGATCCGATTCCTAGGCCACACCAACTGTTGCTCTGCGCAATAATACTGGGAGACGCTCTCGAAAGCGAGGAGGCGGTCATGGTGACGGATCGGGCAGGGGAACCACGCGCGACCTTTCCGGTCGCCCGGCACCTGTGGGTGGGCGGACCGGCGGACGGGCACGTCACGCCCAGCCTGCCCAGCTCGCTGGTGTTCCTGGCCGCGGTGTGGCTCGGTTTCGCGCCGTTCGCGCTGCACTACCACTTCGCCACGCTGAACGGCGCGGCCGACATCAACGATGTCGATGTCGCGCTGGTGGTGGCCACGCTGGCGTTGGTGCGGATGATCGCACCACGGGATTTGCCGTGGCTGAGCGTCGTGAACGCGGCACTGGGCGCCTGGCTCGTGGCCTCACCGTTCGTGCTGGGCTACGCGGGCAGCGCACCCCGCGCCACTGTCAACGAGATCGCGGTCGGCACCGCACTGGTACTGCTCGGGGCTTCAAGTGCGGTGCTGACGTACCGGGAACGCCGTCTCACCTGACGTTCGCCGCCCAGCCGCGTCAGCGGCGGAGCGCGCGCAGACCGGCGGCACCGGCGAGCGCGGCGGCCGTGACCGGCAGCACGGTGCGCGCGATCCTGCGCCGTAGTGGTGGCGCCGGTTTCGGGCCGCCGCGGCCCGCCAGCACCTGGCCGGTGTGCAGGGCCGTGCGTCCGGTGCCGGCGTCGGCGATCTGCGTCTTGCAGGAAAATCCGTTGGCCACGATCAGCGTGTCCTCGTCCGCGTTCCGGACGGCGGGCAGCAGGGCCTGTTCGCCACAGCCCAGGGAGATGTCGTACTTACCGCTTTCGAAGCCCCAGGAACCGGCGAGCCCGCAGCAGCCGCCCGTCAGTTTCTCGACCTCGAGGCCGGCCCGTTCGAGCAGGTGCTGCTCCGGGTCGAGACCGCCGGTCGCCCGGTGGTGGCAGTGCCCCCACAGCAGGGCACGGCCGGTGACGCGTGGCGGGGGCACGTCGAAGGCGGTGAAGAACTCCGCGAAGTGGTAGGCGTTCTTCACCAGGCGGCGGGCGTCGTCGTCGTGCGGCAGCATCTTCGGCAGCTCGTCCTTGAACACGGCCAGGCAGCTCGGTTCCATTCCCACGACCGGGATGTCTTCCCGCACGTACTCCCGCAGCCCGTCCAGGACACGCCGCAGATAACGCTCGGCGGCCGTCAGGAACCCGTAGTCGTACAACGGCCGCCCGCAGCACAGGTGCCCCTCCGGCATGATGACGCGCCAGCCCGCCGCCTCGATCGCCTCCACGCACGCCACCCCCACGTCGGTGTGCAGGTGGTTGTTGAACGTGTCGGGAAACAGCACCACCGGCCTGCCGTGCGGGTTCTTCGTGCCGCCGCGGCGGGTGAACCACTCCTGCAGGGTCATCGGTGCGAACTCCGGCAGGGGCCGCTTGCGGTCGATGCCCGCGGCGAGTTTCGCCAGCCGCGCCAGGCCGGGGGTCTGGGTGACCGCGTTGACGAGCTCGGGCACGCGCACCGCCAGCCGCGCGGCCTGGTCGATGAACCCGAAGGCGTAGGCGTGCCGGGAGCGCCAGCGGCGCCACGAGCGGTAGTGGTGGTGCCGAAACTCGGCCTTGTAGGTGGGCATGTCCACGTTGACCGGGCAGTCGTTCGTGCAGCCCTTGCAGGCCAGGCAGAGGTCGAGCGCGTCGGCCACCTCCCGGGACTGCCAGCCGTCGGTGATGACCTCGCCCTGCAGCATCTCGAACAGCAGGCGGGCACGGCCGCGGGTGGTGTGCTTCTCCTCGCGGGTCACCTGGAAGCTGGGGCACATCGTCTGCTCCGCGTGCGGCACCCGGCATTTCCCGACACCGACGCAGCGCAGCGTCGCGTGGGCGAAGTCCCCGCCGTCCTTCTGGTAGGCGAACGCGGTTTCCGGCCGGGGCGGGTTGTAGCCGGGCCCCAGCTTGAGGTTCTCGTCGAGGCGGTAGGCGTCCACCACCTTGCCGGGGTTCATTCTGGCGCCGGGGTCCCAGATCAGCTTGAACTCCCGCATGGCCTGGACCAGCTCCGCGCCGTACTGCTTGTCCAGCAGCTCGGCGCGCTGCTGGCCGTCGCCGTGCTCGCCGGACAGCGAGCCGCCGTAGGAGGTCACCAGGTCGGCGGCGTCCTCCATGAACCTGCGGTAGGCCAGCACTCCCTCGCGGGTGCGGAGGTCGAAGTCGATGCGGGAGTGGATGCAGCCCTGTGCCAGGTGCCCGTACATGGCGCCGTTGAGCCCGTGGGAATCCATGAGCCCGCGGAGCGCGCGCACGTAGTCGCCGGTACGCGACGGCGGCACGGCGGAGTCCTCCCAGCCCGGCCAGTGGTCGCGTCCCCTGGTGAACGCGGTCGCGCCGAGGCCGCTCTCCCGGATGGTCCACAGGTGCTCGCTGCTGCCGCCCTCCTCGACACTGCGGGAGATCAGCACCCGGTCCTGCCCGTAGCGCTTCCGGTGGATCAGCCAGTCCACGAACTTCCGCGCCTGCCGCTCGGAATCGCCGGGGGTGTCGGCGCCGAACTGGACCAGCAGCCAGGCCTGCCCGTCCCGGTGCGGAAGCTGGTCCAGATCACCGGTGTTGATGGCCAGCTCCTGCTGGTCGTCGATCAGCTGCCGGTCCAGCACCTCCAGCCCGATGGGCCGCCACTTCTCGACGATCTCGCCCGTCTCGTCGGCGGCGTGGGGCAGTTCGTCGTAGCCGACCACGACGGTGGTCCGGTGCAGCATCGCCGGGGTCAGCTTGAGTTCGGCCCGCAGGACCGTGACACACGTGCCCTCGGTGCCCACCAGCGCCCGGGCGACGTTGAACCCCTTCTCCGGCAGCAGTTCGTCCAGGTTGTAGCCGGACACCCGCCTCGGCACCTCGGTCACGGAAGGAAAACCGTTCCGGATCCGGTCGGCGTAGCGGTCGCGCAGGTCGCGCAGCTTCGCGTAGATCTCGCCTTTACGGCCTCCGGCGGCGATGATCTCGCCGAGGTGCTGCTCCTCGCCGACCCCGACCCAGAACCGCTCACCGTCGTAGGTCACGACCTCCAGCGCTTCGACGTTGTCGGACGTACGGGGGCCTGGGCCGTAGAGCTGGGCCTGGACGGAATGGATGCCGCAGGAGTTGTTGCCCACGTTGCCGCCGATCGTGCAGCGTGAGTGCGAGGACGGGTCCGGGCCGAACACCAGCCCGTGCTTGCCGGTCTCGCGGTTGAGGTCCTCGTTGATCACCCCGTTCTCGCAGAGCACGGTCTTCGCGGCCACGTCGACCTCGCCGATCCCGGTGAGGTACTTCGAGTGGTCGAGGACGACGGCGTAGTTCACCGTCTCGCCGGAAAGGCTGGTGCCGCCACCCCTGCTGAGCACGGGCGCCTGGAAGGACGAGCAGACGCGGTGCGCGGCCACCACGTCGTCCAGGGTCTTCGGGATCACGACGCCGATGGGCACCTGCCGGAAGTTCGACGCGTCGTTGGCGTACAGCGCCAGCGAGCCGCGGTCGAACCGCACCTCGCCCTGGACCGCCTCGGCCAGCGCCCGTTCCAGTGCACGGACGTCGAGCTTCTGGCGGCCCCGCGGCGGCCCGGGATCTCCGGGGCCGCCTTGGTGGGGATCTCGCGGATTCGGGAGCTCATCACACCGCCTTTCCGGGGGAATGGACGCGGTACGGTTCCAGGTCGGCCCACTTGACGGTCAGGCCGAGGCCGGCGCGCGCCGGATCCGGCCGGAGCACACCGTCTTCCGGGCTGAGCGTTCCGTCGAAGGCCAGGGACTCGAACCGCACGTGGTCGTGGAAGTACTCCAGGTGCCGCAGTCGCTCGACCGCGCAGAACGCGTGTGCCGAGACGGCCGGCGCGCAGTGGGCCGACAGGTCGATCTGGTGCCCGGTGGCGAGCCCCGACGCCGTCAGCACGCCGGTGATCCCGCCGCACCGGGTGACGTCGGCCTGCAGGCAGTCCACCGCACGCGGCTGGAGCAGGTTGAGGAAGTCGCGGGGCACGAAGGCGTACTCCCCGGCCGCGACATCCAGCCCGGGCGGCCCGTGCTCACGGACGTCCCGCAACCCCGTCAGGTCGGCGGAGGTCACCGGCTCCTCGAACCACCGCACGCCCCACTCCTCCGAGAAGCGCTGCGCCCAGTACCGGGCCTGCTTCGGAGTCAGCGCGCCGTTGGCGTCGGTGAACAGTTCGGTGGCGTGCCCGATCGCCTCGCGTGCCACCTGCAGGCGCGCCGGGTCCGCCGCAGGATCCCGGCTGGTCTTCAGCTTCACCCGCGGAATACCCTGTGCCACCCAGCCGCCCAGCTGAGCCGCCAGGCGGGTGTGCGGGTAGTTGGTGAAACCGCCGCTGCCGTAAACCGGTACGGCGTCGTGGCAGGCGGGCAGCAACGCCGTCAGCGGCAGCCCCAGCACGTGCGCTTTCAGGTCCCACAAGGCGATGTCCACAGCGGACACCGCCATGGCGCCGACGCCGGGCCGTCCGGCGTTGCGGATCGCCGCGAACATGGCGTGGTTGAGCTTCGCCGGGGACATCAGGTCGCCGCCCCGTGCCATCGGGGCGAGTTCCGACTCGATGAACGCCGCCGTGGAGGCGTCGGCGTAGGTGTAGCCGATGCCCGACCGCCCCTCGCCGTGGGCCCGCACGAGCACCATCGTCGTGGAGTCCCAGTGCAGTGTGCCGTCCTGCTCCACGCCGTCCGGCCCGTCGGTGGGCAGCGTGAAGGCGTGGACCTCGATCGACTCGATGCGCATGTCAGGAGTCGCGGCCGGGCAGCTGCTCGTAGAAGTCCACGAGCTTCTGCCGGAACCCGCGCACGGCCATGCCCACCTTGTCCGGGTCCTTCAGCTCCGCCTTGGCCGCCTTCTTGCCCTGTGAGTACATGATGTGCGGCGGGATCGGCGGGATGTCGGGATCGGTCTTGAACTCCAGCACGCACGGGCCCTGCCCGGCGAGTGCCTCGTCCCACGCCGCCCCCACGCCGTCCGCGTCGTCGCAGTAGACGCCACGCAACCCCAGCAGCTTCGCGTACTCGGCGTACGGCACGTCCGGGATGTCCTGCGAGCCCGGGAACTTCGGCTCCCCGCCCATCGCGCGCTGCTCCCAGGTGACCTGGTTGAGGTCCTGGTTGTTGAACACGCAGAACACCAGCGGCGGGCCGCCCAGCCGGTCGGCGTAGCGGCGGACGGTGATCATCTCGTTCATGCCGTTCATCTGGAACGCGCCGTCACCGATGAACGCGATGACCGGCCGGTCCGGGTAGGCGAACTTGGCCGCGATCGCGTAGGGGGTGCCAGGCCCCATCGTCGCCAGCGTGCCCGACAGCGACGCCCGCATCCCCTTGCGCAGCTTCAGGTGCCGCGCCCACCAGTTCGTGCCGGAACCGGAGTCCGCGGTCAGGATGCAGCCGTCCGGCAGCCTCGGCGACAGCTCGTGCGCGACCGCCTGCGGGTTGACCAGGCCGCCGAAGTGCTGGCCCGCCCGGTCGGCGAGGATGCGGTCCCAGGTCCGCACGTTCTCCTCGATCTTCTCCCGCCACGACCGGTCGGTCTTCTGTTCCAGCAGCGGAAGCAGTGCCTTGAGGGTCTCCTTGGCGTCCCCGACCAGGTGGGCGTCCATCGGGTAGCGGATGCCGATCATCCGGCCGTCGATGTCGATCTCCACCCCGCGCGCGGTGCCCTCGTCCGGCAGCCACTCGCTGTAGGGAAAGCTGGTGCCGATCATGAACAGGGTGTCGCAGTTCGTCATCATCTCGTCGCTGGCCTTGGAACCCAGCAGCCCGATGGGGCCGGTGACGAACGGCAGGTCGTCGGGCAGCACCTCGCGGCCCAGCAGCGCCTTCGCCACCCCCGCGCCGAGCTTCTCCGCGGCCTCGACGACCTCGTCGGCCGCGTGGGCGGCGCCCTGCCCCACCAGGATCGCCACCTTCCGGCCCTGGTTGAGCACGTCCGCGGCGACCCGCAGCTCGTTCTCGTCGGGCAGCATCCGGGGCCTGCTCCAGCCGACGCTGGAGAACACCGCGCCGTGCTCCTTCGGCGGCGCCGGCTGCGCCTTCTCCTCCTGGATGTCCTCCGGGATGATCACCGTCGCGACCCCGCGCATGGTCAGTGCCGTCTTGAACGCCCGGTCGATCACGTGCCGCACCTGTGCCGGATGCATGCACACCTGCACGAACTCCGACACGTCGGCGAACAGGTGCTCCAGGAAGATCTCCTGCTGGTAGTGCGCGCCCTGGGAGATCCGCTTCTGCTGGCCCACGATCGCCACCACCGGCTGGTGGTCGAGCTTCGCGTCGTAGAGCCCGTTGAGCAGGTGCACCGCGCCCGGGCCCGAGGTCGCCATGCAGCAGCCCACCTCGCCGGTGAACTTGGCGTGGGCGCAGGCCATGAACGCGGCCATCTCCTCGTGCCGCGGCTGGATGAACTCCGGGTCCCCCTTCGCCCGCTCGAAACCACCCAGCATTCCGTTGATGCCGTCCCCCGGGTAGGCGTACACGCGGTGCACACCCCACTGCCGGATCCGGTCCAGCACGTAGTCGGCGACCTTCATCGCTCTCCCGTCCTCGTCTCCGCTGCCTCTCCCTGGCCGCATACCCGGGCCACCTCCCGAAAAACCTTGCGCTTTTGCAATGTTTGCCCAGGGCAAAATGTCTGCTCCGGCGGTGTGAAGGGTTTTCGCCACGGGTATGTGACGGCCGGACGTGAGCGGAAGGAGAGCACGATGGACGCGATAGACCTGCTGCGGACCGACCACGAGAAGGTGCTCGCGATGCTCGACCGCCTCGAAGCGGCGCCGACGGCCGCGCAGGGCGCCGACCCCGGGCTGCTGCGGGCCCGCAAACAACTCGTCACCGAGATCGTGATCGCCGAGTCCCGGCACGAATCGATCGAGGAGCAGTACTTCTGGCCGCTCGTGCGCGCCGAGGTGCCCGAGGGCGACCGGCTCGCGGCCACGGCCGTGGACCAGGAAGCCGCCGCCAAGTATCTGCTCGACGCGCTGGACAAGGCCGAGCCGGACCAGTCGGACTTCGACGAGATGGTGCGGCGCCTGCTGCGCGAAGGCCGCAAGCACATCGCGTACGAGCAGGACGAGGTGTGGCCGGAGGTCCGCGCCGCGGTCAGCTCCCGGCAGCTCGACGAGGTGGGCACCCGCATGATGGAGGCCAAGGAGAAGGCCCCCACCCGGCCCCATCCGGGCACGCCTTCCTCCCCGGGCGTGCAGAAGACGATGGGCCCGGCGGCGGGGCTGGCGGACCGGATCCGGGATTCGCTCACCGACCGCGGGGAGTGACCACATGCCACCCCAGTGGCTGACGATCGTCGCCTGGTGCGCGCTCGGCGTGGCCTTCGCGTGCACCGCTTGGATCCTGGTCGACATCTACGGGCGGGGCTACCGGCAGCCGTCGCCGCCTACCGCAAGTGGGGACGGCCGAAGAGCCACCGCTGGCAGCACGAGCACGGCGACGCGCCCGGGAAACCCGGGTACGCCGTCACCGCCACCGGCGTCTCGCACTGTGGCGCGGGCTGCACGCTGGGGGACATCATCGCCGAGTTCGCCGTGTTCGGGCTCGGCCTGTCCCTCGCGGGAGAGTCCGTCTACGCCGCCTACATCGGTGACTATCTGCTCGCCCTCGCGCTCGGCATCGTGTTCCAGTACTTCGCGATCGCGCCGATGCGCGGACTCGGTGTCCGGAAAGGACTCGTGCAGGCCGCGAAGGCGGACTTCCTCTCACTGACCGCCTTCGAGGTCGGCCTGTTCGGCTGGATGGCCCTGATGTCGTTCGTGTTCTTCCCGGCACCACACCACCTGCACCCCGATCACCCGGTCTACTGGCTGGGCATGCAGATCGGCATGATCATCGGCTTCTGCACCGCCTGGCCGGTCAACTCCTGGCTCATCGAACGCGGTATCAAGGAAGCGATGTAGAAACGGAGGACGACAATGACCCGGAATGTGACCGTCCCCGACGGTCAGCGCCGTGGCGGGGACGGAGCGGAGTTCTCGTTCTGGCGCGAACACACCCACATCAACCTCACACCGGTGGCCGCCCCCTCGATCCTGGGCCTGTTCGGGTTCGCGGTGTCCACCTTCATGGTGGCCGCGAACCTGGCCGGCTGGTACGGCGACAGCACCACCACCCCGCTGATCCTCGCGCCCTTCGCGTTCACCTTCGGTGGGATCGCCCAGTTCCTCGCCGGAATGTGGTCCTACCGGGCGCGGGACGCGCTCGCCACCGGTATCCACGGCACCTGGGGTGCGTTCTGGCTCGCCTACGGCATCTACCAGCTGTTCGTGGGCCTGGGCGGGCTGCCCGGTCCGTCGGCAAGCCCCGCGGCCGCCACCGCCTTCGGCTTCTGGTTCATCGGGCTGGCGGCGGTCACCTGGACCGGTGTGCTCGCCGCGGCGGCCGAAAACGCCGCCGTGATGCTGGTCCTGCTGGCCCTGGCGGCGGGCTCGACGCTGTTCGCCATCGCACTCATCGGCGGGTACGGCACGCTGGAGACGATCGCCGCCTACTTCCTGCTGGCATCGGCGGTGCTGGCCTGGTACACGGCCACGGCGATGGTTCTGGAGGCGGCCTACGAACGGGTCGTGCTGCCGATGGGCAAGCGCGCCGAGCCGAACGTGCCCGGCCGGGTGCCCCAGCAGACGATCCAGTTCGAACGCGGCGAACCCGGCATCAAGGTCGGCCAGTAGCCGCACCGGAACCGCGAGCGGTCTCCGGCGGGGGCCGCTCGCGGTCGCGCCCGTGCCGTCCAGAGGTTGGTGGTCATGGCAGTGCACGTTCTTCTCGTGGAGGACGACGACCTGATCGGCCAGGCGCTCGTGCCGGCACTGGGCGACGAGGGTTTCGACGTGCACCGCGTCGCTTCGGGCGAGGACGCACTCGGCCATCTGCGGTCGGCTCCCACCGACCTCGTGCTGCTCGATCTGATGCTGCCCGGGATGGACGGGCTCGCTGTCTGCGAAACCCTGCGTGCCCAGGGGGATCTGCCGATCATCGTCGTCACCGCCCGCACGGCCAGCGAGGATGTGATCGCGGGGCTGGAGGCCGGTGCCGACGACTACGTCACCAAACCCGTGATCGCACGGGAACTCGCCGCCCGGATCAGGGCGCTGCTGCGCCGGCGCGGGCCCGGGCGAGGCGACGTGCTGCACGCGGGCGAGCTGGAGATCCGCCCGCAGAAGAACGAAGTGCTCCGTGCCGGCATCCCGGTCCACCTCACCCGGACCGAGTTCCGGCTCCTCGTCGCACTCGCCACCGCGCAGGGCGATGTGGTGACCCGCGAGGAACTCCTGCACCGGATCTGGGGCTACGACTACTTCGGCGACACCCGGCTGCTGGACGTGCACGTCCGGCGGTTGCGCCGCAAGATCGAACCCGACCCGGACCGGCCGGAGGTCGTGCTCACCGTCCGCGGCGCGGGTTACCGGATCGCCCCGGGCCGATGATCCGGTTCGCTGCCGACGGGCACCGTCATTCCCTTGTGGACAGTGCTCACGTGTCGTTCAGCCCCGCCAGCGCGAGGTAGCGCCGGACCGGCGACGCCTCGGCGAGCACCCGGAAGCCGATGCCCCGGCGCTGGGCGTCCGCTTGGGCGCGGGCCAGTGCCGCGAGTCCGGCCGCGCCGAGGAACGAGACCTCGCCGAGGTCGACCACCACCGTGCGGGCCGCTTCGTCGAGCTGGGCCTGGAGGGCCTGGGACAGCTGCGGAGCCGTGCACAGGTCGAGTTCCCCGCCGACCGTCACGACCCGCCTGCCGCCCTCCTCCCGACTGCTCAGGGTCAGCCCCGGCAGTACCTGGCTGTGGCAGTCCACTCGGCACCTCCCGTCTCGGTTTCCCTTGCGCCTCCAGCATTCCCCCTCACCCGGTCCGGTCACCTGTCGAACAGCTTGCGATCTGCCGGCGTGCCGCCGAGCAGCTCTCCGCCGTCCCCCTCCCGCACGACCGTGATGCCGCCCTGCGACTCGTAAAGGACAAAACGCACTTCAGCCAGTGACGTGACGCCGCGCTGGCGCAGCGCGCCACGCAGGTCGTCCTCGGTGAGCAAGCACCGGCGCAGCTGCTCGCGGTCGACCTCGCCGTCGCGGACCAGTACCCGCACCGGGTGGTCGAGCGCACGCGCCACCCTCGGGAGAAACCGCAGGCGCGCCAGCACCACGTGCACCGCGAGGAGGGTCACCAACGCGACCAGTCCGACCAGAAACGAAGTACCGGAAGCGGTGGCCGTGCGGCCCACGATCGAGCCCACCGCCACCGCCACCACGAAGTCGAAGATGCGCATCTCGGCCAGCGCACGGCGGGGCGCGAGCCGGAGCCCGGCGAGCGCGGTCAACGCCAGCAGGGCAGCCTTCGCGCACACCCAGCCCAGCGAGCTCCAGGAGCCGATTAGCTCCGCCACCGTTTATGCCTGTCCGTGAGCGAGCTCTTTGATCCCACGCTCGGGCGCCCGCCCGTCGGCCAGCAGGTGCCCCGGAGCCGGCTGGGGGTCGGGCACGTCGGTCACGGCCGGCGACCCGGACTTTCCCGGAATGACGGTCAACGCAAGCATCACGCCTCCTCCTCGGTGCCCTGGCGGCCGGTCGCCGCCCGCCGCTGCGCCGGGCCGTGCGCACTGGCCAGCGTGAACGCCGTGTTGACCAGGGGAATGTGGGACAGGGCCTGGGGAAAGTTGCCGAGCATGCGCCGCTCGTCGAACGCGTACTCCTCCGACAGCAGCCCGACGTCGTTGCACAGGCCGAGCAACCGCTCGAACAGCGCCCGGCCCTTGTCGCGTTCGCCCTGCAGGATGTAGTTGTCCGCGAGCCAGAAACTGCACGCGACGAAGGCGCCCTCTCCGTGCGGCAGGTTGTCCACCTGCTCGGTGTGCTCGTCCATCGAGTACCGCCGCACCAGCGGCCCGGTCGCCAGCTCCTTCTCCACCGCGGCGACCGTGCCACGCATGCGTTCGTCGCTCGCCGGCAGGAAGCCGACGTCGGGGACGACCAGCAGTGCCGCGTCCAGCGAAGATCCGCCGTAGTGCTGGACGAAAGTGTTCCGGCCCGGGTCGAACCCGTGCGCGCACACGTCGTCGAAGACGTCCTGCCGCAACCGGCGCCACCGGTCCGCGGGCCCGTCCAGACCGAAGTCGGTCACCGCCCGCACCGCCCGGTCCGCCGCCGCCCACGCCATCACTTTCGAATGGGTGAACTGGCGCCGCGGCCCGCGCATCTCCCACATCCCGTTGTCCGGGTCTCGCCAGTGCCCCTCCAGGAAGTCCATGAACTGCCGCTGCAGCTGCCACGCGTCCTCGTCCGGCGCGATACCGTGCGCCCGCGCCTGGTGCAGGGCATCCATCAACTCGCCGTAGACGTCCAGCTGCACCTGCCCCGCCGCCGCGTTACCCGTGCGCACCGGCCGCGAACCGGCGTACCCGGGCAGCCAGCCCAGCTCCAGCTCCGGCAGCCGCCGCTGCCCGTCGATGCCGTACATGATCTGCATCTGCTCCGGGCGCCCGGCCACCGCACGCAGCAACCATTCGCGCCACTCGACGGCCTCCTGCTCGTAACCGGCGTCCAGGAGTGCGAGCAGCGTGAACGTCGCGTCCCGCAGCCAGCAGTACCGGTAGTCCCAGTTGCGCACCCCACCCGGCCATTCCGGCAGCGACGTGGTGGGCGCGGCCACGATTCCACCGGTCGGCGCGTAGGTCAGCGCCTTGAGGGTGATCAGCGACCGCACCACCGCATCCCGGTAGTTACCCCGGTAACGGCACCGGCTCACCCAGTCGCGCCACCACTGGTCGGTGTCACGCACCAGGTGGTCCACGTCCAGCTCACGCGGGGCCGGTTCACGCGGGGTCCGCCACGACAGCGCGAAGTCCACCGCCTCACCGGCGCCGAGCTCGAACTCGGCCACCGCCGCGTCGTCCTGCGACACCCGCAGCTCCAGATCCGAGTCCACCGTCAGCTGGTCCGGCCCCGCCACGGCCTCCAACCGCCTGCCGTGGCCTCGGAACCAGGGAACGATCCGGCCGTAGTCGTAACGGGGCCGCAGCTGCGACCGCATCCGGACGCGGCCGCTCACCCCCTCCACCCGCCGTACCAGCGCGGGACGCTCACGCCGCACCGGCATGCAGTCGACCACCCGTACCACGTCACCGCCGCGGGAGAACTCCGTTTCCAGCACCAGGCTGTCGGCCCGGTAGGCACGGCGGGCACTCCAGCCCTCCCCCACCGGCGCGATGCTCCACCGGCCGTTGCTCTCGTCCCCCAGCAGCGCCGCGAAGCAGGCCGCCGAGTCGAAGCGGGGCAGGCACAGCCAGTCGATCGATCCCCACCGGCTCACCAACGCCGCGGTCTCGGTGTCACCGATGAGGGCGTAATCCTCCAACCGAACGGACATGGCTCCCGCTTACCCGGCTTCCGCATGATCAAACATTTGCATCACGCAACTGTTTGCGGTGGGACGACCTTGGCGTCCTGCCCCACCTCGTAACGGCCTGACGCTGGTCTTTCGACGTAGACGTTGAGCAGTGACAGCGTGCCGAACTCGGTGTTCGAGCCGAGGGTGTCCAGCGACTCGTTCGGTAGCGGCGCCTCGGCGCCCGGCCGCCGGCCGTTCCTACCTGGCGAACATCTTGCGATCCGGCACTCGCCGGTTAGCGTCCGCCGCGGGCGGAAACAGCACAGCCATGCACCTTCCCCGCCTCACCCAGCGCAACGTCGCACTCGCCCGGGCCGCCTGGGGCCTGACGCTCGCGGGATGCGCGCGTTCGGATTCCGGTTCCGCCGCCACCCGGAAGGTGGCCGCGCTGCTCGCGGCCCGGCACCTCGCGCAGTCGGCTCTCGTCCTCCGGCTTCCCCGGTCTTCGCTTGCCCGCCGGGCATGGCTGGCAGACGTCGCTCACGGCGGGAGCGCAGTGGTGGCCGCACTGGTGAGCGAACGGTGGCGGCGCCTCGCCGTCACCGATGCCGTGATCGCGTTCGCGTGGGCAGGCGCGAGCGGCGGCGCCGTTTGACGACTCGGTTGCGACCGGCACGGAAAGCCTCGCCTCGCCACAAATTCTGGGCAGGCAGTACAAGGAGGAGCTGCGATGGACAAGGTGCGCGCCGACGACTCGGTGCGGGAGGTGACCGATCACCTCGCGGACGAATTCGCCGGAGTACTCCGCCGTGCGGACGTCGCCGCGACCGTTCGGGAGGCCTGCCGCGACCTCGACGGGCAGATCGTTCCGGCCGCGCTCACCGAAATGCTGCACCGCCTCGCCCGTTACCGCCTGGCGAGCCGGATCCCCGCCGGCGTCCGACGGGGCCCTTTCGTCAGCTGTTCGTCAGTTAAGTCCCCTGTGGAGCGGGAAGAAGAAGCCCATGCTCGAGCCGGATGTACTATGGCGACTGGCGTTGCTGGAAAGCGAACTCAGGCGTGAGGCCCCGGCGCTGTCGCGGGAGCTGGGCGCGGGGGTGTTGCCGAGAAGGATGAACCGGCCCTGGGTGAGAGCGGCGAGCGCCGTGGTGGGCCTGCTGTTCCTGGCGGCAGGGGTGGTCACGGGGAGTTTTCTGTTGCTGTTCCTCTGCTGCCTGTTCGTCATGACGACACTCACCATGCACGTGGCCCGCGGCGGTGTCCGGCTCCGGCCTCCGGAGCCGTGAGGGAGCTCGGCCCGCGAATCCTCCGGACCGGCGAACGGTGGTGGGCTTCGCCAACGATCCACAGTGCACCGCCATCCGCAACGTGAGGAACTGGTCGAACCCGGCTTCCGCACCGACGTGTGCAGCGCCTGCTACCCGATGGCCGCCGTCTCGCCGATCATCGCCGGGCTCGGCCTCGAACACTACGGCCTGCGCTGGCGCCACGCCCCCGAGGTGCTGGCCCACGTCCTGCCCGACGACCGCGTCGCCCTGCTCTCCCGCGACCTCGACCGCACCGCCGCCTCGCTGGCCGCCTTCGCACCCGGTGACGACGACGCGTGGCGCGCGGAGTTCGACGGCTGGTCGCGCCTGCGCGACGACTTGCTCGACGCCCTGTTCACCCCCTTCCCGCCCGTCCGGGCCGGGGCGAAGCTCCTGCGGCACCGGGGTATCGCGGAACTGCTGCACTTCGCCCGCATGAGCGTGATGCCAGCGCGGGCACTCGGCAACGAGCGGTTTTCCGGCGAGGGTGCGAAACTCCTGTTCGCGGGCAACGCCTTCCACGCCGACCTCGGACCCGGCCACGCGGGCAGTGCCGTGTTCGGCTGTCTGCTGTGCATGATCGGCCAGGAGACCGGGTTTCCCGTGCCCGAAGGCGGCGCCGGAGTGATCACCGACGCCCTCGTGCGACGCCTGGCCGACTGCGGCGGACGCGTGGAGTGCGGCCGCGAGGTGGACCGGGTCGTCGTCGCCGACGGGCGCGTGCTCGGCGTGGCCGACACCGAGGGCGGGCTCGTCCGGGCGCGCCGGGCGGTGCTGGCCGCCGTTCCGGCACCGGCGCTGTACCTGCACCTGGTCGGGCCGGACCACCTGCCTCCCCGGTTCGTGCGCGATGTGCGCCGCTTCCACTGGGACCACGCGACGGTCAAGGTCGACTGGGCACTGTCCGACCCGATCCCGTGGCGCAACCCCGAAGCGGCGTCGGCCGGGACCCTGCACCTCGACCGCGACGTCGCCGGGCTCGGCCACTACAGCGCCGACCTCGGCGGCGGCACCGTGCCCGGGCACCCGTTCCTCATCGCCGGGCAGATGACCACCGCCGACCCCACCCGCTCCCCCGCCGGCACGGAATCGGCCTGGGCCTACACCCACGTGCCCCGCCACCACGACTGGTCCGCCGACGAGCTACGCCGCTTCGCCGACCGGATGGAAGCCGTCATCCACCGCCACGCCCCCAGCTTCACCAGCCGCATGCGAGGACGCCGCGTGGACGGACCGCGGGACCTCCACAATCTCGTCGAAGGCGCCCTCAACGGCGGCAGCGCCGCACCCCACCAACAGCTGATCTTCCGCCCCGTACCAGGACTCGGCCGCGCCGACACCCCCATCGACCGGCTCTTCCTCGCCGGCGCCGCTCGCGCCGCGCTCGCCCGCGCCGGTCTCGGTGGCGCGCTCTACCGGCAGGTGATCAGCCAGGCCCACCGCGTGCTCTACCGCTGACGACCGGTGCGGCAGTGCCGCGGCCGCTGTGTCCTCAATGGACACGGGAATCGCGGGCAAATCGGATTACCGGCCCCGCACCTCGGGTACTCCTCGATGGTGAGTCCAGGACGCCGGAGCCACCGGTTCGTCGTGCAGCGCCACCGCGCCCGCCGGTTGCACTACGACTTCCGCCTCGAGGTGGACGGCGTCCTGGCGAGCTGGGCGGTGCCGAAGGGCCCGACGCTGGATCCCGGGGCGCGGCAGCTCGCGGTTCACGTGGAGGACCATCCGCTGGGGTACGCCGAGTTCGAGGGCGTGATCCCGCGGGGCCAGTACGGCGGCGGCGACGTGATCGTCTGGGACCCGGGGCACCTGGCAGCCCGCCGACGGCGCCGACCCGGCGCGGGCGATCGAGAACGGCGAACTGCACTTCGACCTGCGAGGCGAAAAGCTGGCCGGGCGGTTCGCCCTGATCCGCACGAGAAGTCGCGGCCGGGACAAGGAACAGTGGCTGCTGATCCACAAGCACGACGACCACGCCCAGCCCGGCTGGAACCCCGAAGACCTGCCGCGCTCGGTCAAAACCGGCCGCACGAACGACGAAGTGGCGTCGGCTCCCGACGCGATGTGGCGCAGCGGCCTGCCCGCCGACCAAGCCGAGGTGCCCGTGCGGGGGCCGACCGACGACGAACTCACCGCACTCGACGAACTGAGCGGCGACGGCACCTGGACCGTCGCGGGCCGGAAGCTCAAACTCACCCACCTGGACAAGGTGCTGTTCCCCGGCACGGACACCGAACCGCCGGTCACCAAGCGCGACCTCATCCGCTACTTCGCCCGGATCGCCCCCCTCATGCTGCCCTACCTCACCGGGCGGCCGGTCAACGCGCACCGCTACCCCGACGGGGTGAACCGGCCGGGCTTCTGGCACAAGGAGGTACCCGCCCACGCCCCGGACTGGTTCACCCGCTGGCACAACACGGAAGCCGATCCCGGGGAGACCCAGTGCTACGCCGTGCTCGACAGCCTGCCCGCACTGGTGTGGATGGCCAACTTCGGCGGGATCGAGCTGCACCCGTGGACCTCGCGGCTGCCCGACGTGCACGAACCCACCTGGGCCCTCATCGACATCGACCCGGGAACGGCCACCGGGTTCGACGACGTGCTCGACCTCGCCCGGCTCTACCGCACGGCCCTGGACCACCTGGATCTGGCGGGGATGCCCAAGGTCACCGGCAGGCGCGGCATCCAGATCTGGGTGCCCCTCGGTCCCGGCTACACCTTCGACGACACCCGCACGTGGGTCGAGACGCTTTCCCGCGTCGTCGGCCGCGTGCTGCCGGACCTGGTGAGCTGGCGCTGGTACAAGGACGAACGCGGTGGGCGCGCCCGGCTCGACTACACGCAGAACGCCATCAACAAGACCCTGGTCGCGCCGTTCAGCCCGCGCCCAGCGGCGGGCGCACCGGTCTCGGTCCCGATCAGCTGGGACGAGCTCGACGACCCGGGCCTGCGCCCGGACCGCTGGACCGTCCGCACCGTCCTCGACCGGGTCCGCGACCACGGCGACCCGCTCGCCCCGCTCATCGGCAAGCCCCAGCGCCTGCCGCAGCTGTGAAGCGCGCCGGGCCTCAGCCGGGACTGGCGCGTTACGGGTTCGACCCCACGCTCGTCGAACGCGCCGGAGAACTGCGATCCAGTGGTAGTCCTGTCGACGTCCGGGGTGGCGCCGCGCGGATCGCCGCCCGGATGGGGATCCTGCCGCGGTTGCGCGAGGCCGCGACTCACCCGACCGGTTTCGCGTTCGTCACCGCCTCCGGACGCCGGATCGGCCCGTTGCGGCTGGGCCGGCCTCGTGGCGACGAGGTCGAACTCCCCCGAGGCGATCTCGCCGCGATCCTCGGTGATGCCGCACGGGAAGGCGCCGAGTTCCTGTTCGGCGACTCGATCCGCGCGCTGCACCAGGATCCCGGCGGAGTCGAGGTCACCTTCGGGCACGCACCCCCCGCGCCGCTTCGACCTGGTCATCGGCGCCGACGGTTTGCACTCGACCGTGCGCACACTGGTGTTCGGTCCGGAGGAGAACTTCGTCCACCACCTCGGACTGCACATCGCGACGTTGCCGCTCGGCCGTCCCGCGGCCGACCCGGCCACGATCCTGATGTACACCGGCTGGCGGATACCGGAAGCGCCCGACCTCCTGGAGCGCGTACGCACCGCTGAGGACCTGTACTTCGATTCGATCAGCCGGGTCCGCCTGCCGACCTGGTCGCTTGGCCGGGTGGCGCTGCTCGTTCCGGCGACCCGCACCGGCCTCACCATCCGCGACCTCACCGCACACCTGCTCCCACGGCTACCGCCCGAGCACGGCGGTCCTCCGGCACCCGGCTGAGGTCCGGGCGGCCCCTCGTCGTCACGCCGGGAAGTCCGGTCGGCACACCCGCTCCGGGACCGGCGCTCGACGAACGTGAAACCATCCACAATCGGCTCCCGCCCATCACCATCCTGGTCGCGGCCCCCTCCCTGTGGCCGCGCTAGTTCCTCCTGGCCTGAGACGACCGGCGTTATGCTCCGGAGAGCGGACGAACCGGCCACGACGACGTGGAGCGAAACGATGAACCACCTGCTGATTCCCCTCGCCCTGATCGTCGTCTTCCTGCTCGCGCTGCTGGCACTGCGACTGGCCGGCCACCAGCGCCACTGAACGGCGGTGGTACGGCGGGCGGACAGGTCACTGTTTTACCTCACACCCGCTACGTATAGTCCAGACAAGTGTTGCATACTGCAAACATGTCGCTCAGGATACGCGGAGAACAAGGGCCCGTCTCGGTGCCGGCACGCCAGCCGGTCGGCGTGTGGCTGCGGGAGAGCTCGACGGGCCTCGCGGTGCTGGCGGTGGCCATCGGTGCTGGTGCGGGGCTGGGCGCGGTGGTGTTCCGCTGGCTCATCACGACGTTCACCCACCTGTTCTCGGGCCACGCCGACTACTCCGCCGCCGGAGGCGATCCCCACCCCTGGTTCCCTTCCCTGGGCCCCTGGTTCCTGCTGATCGTGCCGGTCCTCGCCGGACTGATCTACGGACCGCTGGTCCACAAGTTCGCGCCCGAAGCTCGCGGCCACGGCGTGCCGGAGGTGATGTATGCCGTCGCCGAGCGCGGCGGACGCATCCCCGCACAGGTCACCGTGGTGAAGGCGCTCGCCTCGGCCCTGACGATCGGCGCGGGCGGCTCGGTCGGCCGGGAGGGGCCGATCGTGCAGATCGGCTCGGCACTGGGCTCGACGTTCGGCCGCTGGTTCAGGTTGCCGGAAGGGCGCCTGCGGGTCCTGGTCGCCTGCGGGGCCGCCGGCGGCATCGCGGCGACGTTCAACGCGCCCATGGCGGGCCCGTTCTTCGCGATGGAACTCATCCTGCGCAACTTCGCGGTCGAGTCCTTCGGCGCGGTGGTCCTCTCCAGCGTCACCGCGAGCGTGGTGGGCCGGGCCGTGTTCGGCGACGTCGCGTTCCTCACGCTGCCGCCGTTCACCCTGCGCAACCCGATCGAGTATCTGCTGTTCGTCGTGCTCGGCGTCGTCGTCGGCGCCTGCGGAGTGCTGTTCACCAAGGTCCTGTACTGGATCGAGGACGCCTGCGACTGGCTGTGGCGAGGGCCGGAATGGCTGCGGCCCGCTGTCGGCGGCATCGTCCTGGGTGGACTGCTCCTGCTGCTGCCCGAGATGTACGGGGTCGGTTATCCCGTGCTGCAGAACGCGGTCGAGGGCAAGTACGTCTTCGGTTTCCTGCTGCTCCTGCTCGTCGGCAAGATCGTCGCGACGAGCCTCACCATCGGCATCGGCGGCTCCGGCGGGGTGTTCGCGCCCTCGCTGTTCGTCGGCGCGATGGGCGGCACGGCCTTCGGCATCGCCGTGCACGCGTGGCTGCCGAGCATGACCGCCTCCCCCGGCGTCTACGGGCTGATCGGCATGGGCGCGGCCTTCGCCGGCGCCGCCCGCGCGCCGATCACCGCAGTGATCATCCTGTTCGAGCTCACCGGGCAGTACACGATCATCCTGCCCCTGATGACCGCCATCGTGGTCGCCACCCTCACCAGCAAGGCGCTGCTCGGCGAGGACACGATCTACACCCTCAAGCTGCGCCGGCGCGGCGTGACCATCGACAAGAAGCCCGAAACGCGCCGGCTCGCCGGGACGACGGTGACCGAAGTGCTCGAACCACTGCCACAGCCACTCAGCGCGGACACCGAGCTACGGCCCGCCGCTCGCGCACTGGCCCTGTCGGGCCACGGAATCCTCCCCGTCGTGGGGAAGGACGGCCAGTACTGCGGCTGTGTCACCGCGCGCGCTGTCGCCGAATCCCTCACCGACGAACGCGACGAGACGGTGGGCAGCCTCGCGGAACTGCCACCCCTGGTCACGGAGGAGTCGAACCTCACCGACGCCCTCGACGCCCTCACCCAGGCCTCCGGCACCGGTTTGCCCGTACTGGACAAGGAAACCGGCAACCTCACCGGCTGGATCACCCACCAAGCCATCCTCGCGACCCTGCATCCCGCGATGGCGGCCCGTTGAGCGCAGTGACTGGTACCGCAACCTGCAGACGGCGGAAAGCGACCGTTTCCTGTGGCAGGGCGGCAACTTCGGCACGCCGACCATCCTCGTCGACGGCAAGCTCGTCAACTGGCAGCAACCGGGCTGGCTCGACACCGCGGCCTGGCGATCACCGCTTCGCCATCGACGTCTCCGGCCGCCGCCGCGAACCCTCGTCTCCGGAGTCCTGCAGCAGTGGCGACCGGGCCAGCAGCACGGTGCACGCGGCGACGAGCACGGCACCGGCTAGGTCGGCGACGACCCAGGCCCCGCTGCGGACCTCTTCGCCGAACACCACGATTCCCCACGCCACCGAGACCAGCGGGTTGGACAGCGTGAGGCCCGGCTGTGAGGCCACCAGCCGCCCGGCGCGCAACGCGTTCTGGAGCAGGAAAAAACCGGCAGGTCCCGCCACGACGAGCGCGTACGTCTGCCAGGCCTGAAACCCCTGCCCCACGGCGAACGCGGCAGTCAGCCCCGACACCAGTGCCGCGGTGAAGCCGAACCAGGTGCCCACGGCCACCCCCAGCAGCGCGGCGCGCCCGTCGGCGCGCGCCCGGTGTCCGGAGGCCAGCAGCAGCGCCACCAAGAGACCGGTGCCCACGCACCCCCACATCCACCGTGCACCGGAAGCGGCGTACGGGCTGCCACCCGAAGGCGCCAGGCCGACCAGCAGCAGCGCCACCCCCGCGCTCATCCCCCCGATGGCGACCCATTCCCGCCCGTGCAAGGGCGACTTGAACACCAAGCCGGACAGCACCAGCGTGAACGCCAGCTCCACGATGAGCAGCGGCTGGATCAGCAGGATCGGCCCGGTCGCCAGTGCCGCGACCTGGAGCGCGAAGCCCACCAGTATCGAGGTGATGCCGCCCAGCCACGCCGGCTGACGGGCCAGGTCCCAGAGGATGCGGATCGACAGCCGCCCGCCTTCCGGCTCGCGGCGGGCGGCCATGCGCTGCAGGACGGAGGCCGTCGCGTTCGCCGCCGCCGCGGCCACCGCCAGCACAACGCTCACGAGCATGGGCTTTCCCTTCGGCAGGTTCCCTCACGTGAGGTGGTACCTCGGCAGATCCGTCAGTAACACCACCGGGCAGGAAACGCCGCGGGAGGGGCGGAGCCGGTCCCGGCCACCGCCGAGGACGAGCAAACGCCGCATCAGCGGACAGGACGGCCACCGCCGCCCACCACCGTCACCGGCCTGGGGCACTGCTTCACGACGGCGTCCGCGACCGTCCCCCGGAGCACCCGCGAAACGATCCCGCTCGTCGGAGCGCCGAGGACGACCATGGCCGCCTCGAGTCTCTCCGCCAGCGCGGCCAGCACGGGACCGGGAGCACCGTCCAGGACCGCCGTGCCGATGCGGACACCGGGATGCGCGTCCTGCGCCGCCACCGCCGCCGTGACGAGTTCGAGTTCGAGGCTCTCGCGAACCAGGCCGACATCGGTCGAGAAGGCGATGGCAGGAGCCGGGAACGGCGTCCACCCCGACCACGGCCAGTCGAAGACGTGCACGAGCAGCAGAGCCGCCTTCCGGCGTTCCGCCTCGGCGGCGGCCCACCGCAGCGCCCGTGCCGCGCCCGGCGAACCGTCGAATCCGGCGATGATCGTCCCCGGGCCCGGAAACGGCACCTGCCCGGCCTCGTACACCTCGCTGACCGGCAAGAAGTGCGTACGCAGAGACATACTCCATGGTCTCCCCGCCCCGGTGACGATCACCTGACGAACACCTTGCGATCGCCGGCTTCGCCGCGGCTTCCGCACACGAGAAACCCGCGTCGCTCCTAGGCTTGGGCCATGGAGATCCGGGTGCTGCTCGTGGAGGACGACGAGCTGATCAGCCAGGCGCTCGGCCTGGCGCTGGTCGACGAGGGGTTCGACTTCACCAGGGTCGCGTCGGGTGAAGAGGCGCTGGCCCACCTCGAAGCGGAGGCCGCGGACGTCGTCCTGCTGGACCTGATGTTGCCGGGCATGGACGGTCTGGCCGTGTGCCGGACGTTGCGCGTCCGGGGGGATCTGCCGATCATCGTGGTGACCGCCCGCACCGACACCGAAGACGTCATCGGTGGTCTCGAAGCCGGTGCCGACGACTACGTCACCAAACCGCTGATCGCACGGGAGCTCGCGGCCCGCGTACGCGCGCTGCTGCGCCGCCGCGGTTCCGGTCGCGGCGAGACGCTGCAGGTGGGCGAGCTGGAGATACGGCCGCAGAAGAACGAGGTCCTCCGCGCCGGCACCGCGCTGCACCTCACCCAGACGGAGTTCCGGCTGCTCGTGGAGCTCGCGGCGGCGCAGGGGAACGTGGTGACGCGGGAGCAGCTGCTGCACCGGATCTGGGGCTACGACTACTTCGGCGACACCCGCCTGCTCGACGTGCACATCCGCAGGCTGCGCCGCAAGATCGAACCCGATCCCGACCGCCCCGAACTCGTGCTGACCGTCCGCGGGGCGGGCTACAAGATCGCGGCGGGACCGTGACAGCCCTCGCCCGCATCTCCCTGCGGTGGCGCGTGGCCGCGGCGTTCGGGCTCGGCCTGCTCGTCCTGGTCAGCGCGCTGGCGTTCGCGACGTGGAAGCTGACCAGCGGCTACATGCTGTCCCAGCGGGTGGAAGGGGCGACCCGCCAGGCCGAAGCCAACGTCCGGCTCGTCAACGACGCGATCCGCACCGACTACGGCAGTCTCGACGACCTCCTCACGGGCCTCAGCACCGGTCCCGACTCCACGATCCTGCTGTACCAGCCCCGGGGATGGATCACCAGCGGCCGCCGCATCGACCCGTCCGCGCTACCGCCCGAGTTCCTGCAGCGTGCCATGCAGGGCCGCCCGGCGCGGCAGCGCATCCTGGCCGGGGGCATCCCCACGCTCGCGGTGACCCTGCCGATCGTCACCCCTCGCGGCTGCTACATCGAACTGTTCCCCTTGACCGAGCTCGACCGCACGTTCCGGTTCCTCAGCAGCCTGCTCATCGGCGGCACCCTCACCTGCGCCGCGCTGGCATCCGCGGTGGGCTGGTGGACCAGCCGGCGCGCGCTGCGCCCGTTGATCGCCCTCACCGAAGCCGCCTCCCGGGTCGCCGGCGGCGATCTGTCCGCACGCCTGCCCGCCCAGTCCGATCCGGACCTCGCCCCGCTGGCGACCACGTTCAACACCACCGCCGAAGCACTGGAGCGGCGGGTCCGCCAGGACGCGCGGTTCGCCGGCGACGTCAGCCACGAACTGCGCTCCCCGCTGACGACGATGGTCAACGCCGCGGAGGTCCTCGAACGGCGCGGCGGCGACCTTCCTCCCGTCGCCCGCCAGGCGCTGGACCTGCTGCTCGCCGAGGTGCGCCGGTTCCACCACATGGTGCTCGACCTGCTCGAGATCTCCCGCGCCGACCAGCACGGCGATCGGCGGTCCCAGGAGCTGGTCGACGTGCCCGGCCTGGTGCGCAACGTCATCGCCGCGCGCCACGGCACGGATCTGCCGGTCGAGGTGAGTGAGCCCATGCTGCTGGTGTCGGCCGACCGGCGGCGGCTCGACCGAGTGGTGGCGAACCTCCTCGACAACGCCGAACGCTACGCGGGCGGGCCGGTTCGCCTGGCGGTGTGCTGCCGGGACGACCGCGTCCGGCTGGAGATCGACGACGCCGGCCCTGGCGTACCCGAGGAACTGCGGGAGCGGATTTTCGAACGGTTCGCCCGCGGCGGGTACGCGGGACGCCGCGGCGTCGAGACCGGCAGCGGCCTCGGCCTCGCCATCGTCGCCGAGCACGTGCAACGGGAAGGAGGCACGGTATGGGTGGAAGACCGGCCGGGCGGGGGCGCACGCTTCGTGGTCGAACTGCCGGAGGCGCGCGAATGAGACGATCGATCGCGATCCTCGCGCTCGGGTGCGCGCTCACTCTGGTGGGCTGTGGCGTGACCACCGAAAAGGAACCCGAGGATCTCACCCCCACGTCTCCCCCGGCGCCCACGACACCAGCGGTCAGGCTGAGCCCCGAAACGGTGACTTCTTCGACCACACCATCACCGCCGGTACCCGTGACTACTACCGCCGGGTGACGATCGTCAGGCAATGCCGGTCGACAACGTCCGTGGAGAGCACTTCGTGATGGCCGTGACCGAGCGGCTCGCGAGCGAGTTCGCGGGATTCGTGGCGAAGGAGGACGTCGAAGCCGCGGTGCGGACCGCGCGGCGCGACCTCGAAGGCCAGATCGTGCCGGAGGCACTCGCCGAGATGCTGCACCGGCTCGCCCACCACCGGCTCCGCCGGGTCACCTCGGCACCGCGGTGACCGTGCGGTACGAGCAGCACTGCCCCGTGGCTCAGCCGACTTCAGCCAGGGTTTGCCGGGCGTGTCCGCGAGTGTCCTTTCAGGACGGTTGAGGCGGCGGGGCGAGGCCGGGTTCCTCAGGTTCCGCGACGACGGGTGCTACGAGCTCAAGCCGAAGCTGATCCTGCGCGACATCTGCCGCCACCTCCCGCTGGACCGGCTGCCGTCCCGTCCGATCGCGATCCGGATCGTGTTCGCCGAGGTGGCGCCGCCGCTTCATCGGCCCCAGCGAAACCGTCCGCGAGGTACTTACCTGCCTCGGCACCAGCCCGCACGTCTCACCGGCACGACGTGGTGAGCTGAGGGCACCGGATGCCCGGACGCCGGCGATTCACCGCCGCGCCTCGGCGCGCGGTGGCCGGTGTCGGCCGGCGCGACCTGTCTGACGAACGCCTTGCGATCCTCCCTTCTCCGGCGGCCTCACCGAACGCGATCCCTACGCGGTCCTGGCGGCTTCGGCCGCGGCGGCCAGGTCTTCGGCGGCACGCTCGGGTAGCAGGGGCAACGTGCGCCGTACCTGCTCGGCGCCCAGCACCCCGGCGACCCCAGCGGCACCGGCCAGCAGAGCGCTCGTCGCCAGGGCGGCGAGCCACGCGGGCATGACCTTCGACAGCAGCAGCACTGCGCCGCCGACGGCAGCACCACCGGCGTAGAGCGCCAGGGTCATCGCCAAGGCGACGAGCGTGGCTCCGCCTCCCGCCTGTGTGGCCTTCTGCTTCAGCTCCCGAGCCGCGATCCGCACCTCCTCCCGCACGAGCTCACCCACCTGCTCCGCCAGGCCACTCGCGACCTCGCCCGCCCTCTTGTCCGCCATGCCCCGCTCCTTCCACCCGTTGTGCGGTCAGGTTTCGAGTACCCGGAAGCGAGGCGTTTCCACGCGTTCGACAGAGCGATGACGACGAGGCAGGATTTGATGCACGGAGCAAGTGTTGCCAACCGCAAGGTTGTCACCGTCCGCCGGGCAGCCGCCAGCCTCCGCCCAGGGGCAACCGCGCCATCCGCAGCCGGAAACCCTGCGTGCCGCACAGCTCGACGAGGAATATCACCGTCCCGCACAAGGCGGCCAGGCCGCCTCCGGCCGCGATCCCCGGCGCCCCGGCGAGGACCGCGCCGACGACGCCGATGACCACGATCAGCCCCGCGGCCAGCAGGACTGGCCCGCGGCGGCGTCGCGTGACGTTCTTCGAACCCATCACTGTTCACCGAGGCAGTCGAGTGTGGCGGGGGTACCGCCCGGCTGGTTGCCCTGGACCATCACCGGCACCGTCACGCTTCCCGCGTGCTCGAACGTCACCGTGAGCGGGAACATCGTGCCTGCGAGGATCTCGTGAGTGAAACCGATGGCGCGCAGGTAGTAGTGGTCGCCCGCCGCACGTGCCGCGTAGACGTTGAGCAGGGAAAGGTTCTGGAACTCGGTGTTGGAACCCAGCGTGTTGAGCGACTGGCCGGGCATCGGTGCTTCCACCGTCACCAAGATCGCCCACGCTCGTGTTCGTCGCGCCATCGGCCGTCCTCCCGGCGTCTCGGGGTGCGCTCCAGCAACAAGTTTCCCCCGGCGCGGCCGCGCCCTACCTGACGAGAGGCTTGCGATACGCAGGACGGGGATTGTCGGCGTACACCACACAATCACCTGCCCGCTGCACCGGCGACCGGCCGATCAGCGCCGGCGGCTCGCCGGTTCCTCCTGCTCGGTCTCGAGATCCCCTGGCAAGTGCGGCACCGGGGTGCCCCGGTACTGGGGATGGTGCAGGGAACGATCCCCGTCCCCGGGCGACAGCGGTTGCACGATTTCGACGTAGTACCCCTCTGGACGGCGTTCGATGATCCCGGTCGTCACCCCCTGGGCGAGCACGTCGAGGTCCGCCCGCTGCAGGCGGCGGCAGATGCGGTACGACACGAGGTACGCCAGCGGGGGCAGCACCAGCACGGCGATGCGCCCGATCCACACCATCCGCTCGATGGGAATG
>NZ_JACHWH010000005.1 GCF_014191255.1 Amycolatopsis bartoniae | reverse complement strand
GGCGGCCTCCAGCACGTCGAGGTGCTGCGAGATCGCCTGCCGGGACGGGCCGATCCCGTGGTTGGTGAGCAGCCGGGCGCAGATCTCGAACAGCGTCTGCCCGTTCCGCTCGGTCAGCTCGTCGAGGATCGTCCGGCGCGTGGGGTCGGCCAGGGCCTTGAAGACGTCACCCACGCGCCACACGATAGGCAAGCCGTCACTTGCCTGTCAACTGAAGGTCGCCGAGGCGAGCATGCGGTCGAACGCGGTGTCCAGCTCCGGAGTGGACGCGTGCTCGACCACCAGGATCTTGCTCTGCGGCAGCCACCACATCCGGATCTG
This sequence comes from Amycolatopsis bartoniae, assembly GCF_014191255.1. Lineage (GTDB taxonomy): Bacteria > Actinomycetota > Actinomycetes > Mycobacteriales > Pseudonocardiaceae > Amycolatopsis_E > Amycolatopsis_E bartoniae. Next base: position 373,912 of record NZ_JACHWH010000005.1, on the reverse strand, counting down.
GTTGTTCTGCGCCGGCTCCTGGCAGGTCTCCTGGAACCGCGCGTACTCCGCCTTCTTCGGCCCCACCGGCGCGAAACCGCTTTCCAGCAGCGTGCTGCCCGTGGCCTCGGAGCCCGTGCCCGGATCGGCCGCGGGGCCGATGCACGTGGGCACGTCGGTGCCCGGGTACCAGCCGTACTGGCGGTGCGCGTCCGGCAGGTTGATCATCCCCTCGTCGGCCGCCGCCCGCAGGTCCAGGATCTTGCCTTCGCACGCGAACGCCGGCGACTGCAGGCAGCCCTCGTAGCCGGGGTCGCGGGACTCCACCGCGTACTGGGTGTCCGCGGGCAGCCGCACGGTCATCGTCGCGATCGTCGCCGTGACCCCGTCCGTCGACGGGTACGACGAGGACTGCGGCGCCGCGCTGGTGGTCGAGGGCGCGGCCGACTCGCTCGCCTTCGCGCCGCCGTCACCGCTGACCGGTGCTCCGCCGGACTGCGCCTGCCCGCTCGTCGTCTGCGTGCATCCCGCAAGCACCAGCGCGAGGACCGCGCACCACGTGAACCTGCTCCGCACCACTGCCCCTTCCTCCGGACCGCCCCCGGCCACTTCGACGCGGCGGGGTGCGGCTGGTTCCCGTTCGGGTGAAGGCGGTGTGCCACACTGTCCCCGCCGAGGTCGGGTGGCCGGACTGGGGTGATGCGTGTGGCGGTGCCCAGGTACGGGGTCGTCTCCGGAGCGCGCCCGCCCGGGGCGGTCGAGCCACCGGTCACACTGGACTCCGGGATCACCGAGCTGCGGGTGCACGGCGTCGGCGGCACCACGCCCGACGCGCTGCTGCGCGACCTGGCTCCGCGGCAGGCCGCGGGTGACCGCGTGGCCGGCTTCTACCGCACCGACGACCTCCCCGCCCGCGGTGACGTGCCCGCCCGGCACGTGGAGGCGTACTCGTGGGGCGGGCTGACGTCGCGGTCCGGGGTCCGCGTGCTGTGGCTGCTGCTCGTGCCGTTCCTGCTGGCGAACCTCGCGGGCTGGATGTACCGCGGGGACGGCGGGGAGCGGCCGTCCGGGCCGTGGTTCGCGTGGCACCGCGTCACCGCGAACCTGGCGTGCCTCGCCCTCACCGTGAACGCCGTGCTGGTGGCGGTCCTGATCGGACCGGACCTCATCGCCTTCCAGGCCACCCGCGCCGGGCTCGTCGACCACCGGCCGTGGCTGTGGCCGTGGCAGTGGACCTGGGTCGCCGGGCACGGCGAGCGCCCGCTGGTGATCGGCTTCGCGCTGGTCGCCGTGGGGATCGGGGTGCTCGTGCTGCTCGCGCTGCGCACGCAGAGCCGGTACGAGTCGGTGCTCCCGCCGTGGCGGTTGGAAGGCGACGCGGCGACGGCCGCCGCGCAGGCGGACGGGCGGCCGAGGACGTCGGCCGCGGACACCACGCTGACCGACCCGAGGTTCTGGAACTCCGCCCGCGCGGTGCGGCGGATGACCGGGGCGCACGTCGCGGCCGCGCTCGGGTTCCTCACGGTCACCTTCGCCGTCACCGCGCGGGCCGCGTCCCCGCAGCCGCGGGCGCTCGCCTGGTGGTGGGTCGCGATCGTCGTCGGCGCGCTCGTGCTCGCGACCTCCGCGGCGGTCGTCGCGGGCGACCACTGGGCGGGGCGCCTGGCCAAGGGGCGCCTGGACAACCGGCCGTGGCAGGTGGCGGTGCACGTGACCCCGCCCGCCGGTCTGGTGTGCGCGGGGGTCTTTGCGCTGCTGCAACCGCAGATGGTCCAGACCAGTGGCTCGCTGCCCGGAGTGAACGGGATCGTGGCCGCCACCTACGCCGCGCTGGCGGCGGCCGTCGTGCTGATGGCGCTGGGCGCTCTCGCTCGCAGGCTGGTCTCGAAGCCCGCCGCCAAGAGCAAGCGGCTCGTCGGCGGGCCGGTCGTGGTGACGGTGCTCGCGGCGGGGCTGCTGAACTCGATCCTGCTGAGCGTGCTGTTCACCGTGGGGCACACGCTGGGGTCGTTCGCCGCCGAGCCCGCCGGCGCTCCGGGGCTGCTGGCCATGCCGCTGCCGCTGGTGTGGGCGGGTCCCGTGCTGACCGTCACCCTGCTGGCGGCGATCGTCGGCGCGATCCTGGTGCAGCTGCCCCGGCTCCGCGGCGGTTTGCGCAGCCCCCGCGGGTTCGACGAGGACTACCGGGCGTACGCGCACGACGAGGAACCGGCGCGCGGCGGGGCGGCGGACGAGGCGTGGTACGTGAGCGCGGTTCCCCGCGACGGGGACACGAAGGCGTACCAGGTGGACGCGCCGGGCGAGCAGAAGTCGTGGCGGCGCAAGCTGAAGTGGACCTACCGGCTGGCCGAGGTCCGCTCCGTCGCGGCGGTGCTGATCTGGCTCGTCGCGGTGCTCCAGACGGCCGGGGTGCTGGTGGTGCTCGTGTGGCGGCCGCCGGTGCCCGACGCGTGGTTCAGCCCGAACGGGGCGCTGGGCAAGGTCGCGATCTTCGTGTCCGGGCTGGCGCTGGCGGTGCTGATGTGGTTGCTGCGCCAGGGCTGGCGCGATCCGGCGCGGCGCCGGCAGCTCGGGGTGCTCTGGGACGTGGGCACGTTCTGGCCGCGGTCGTACCACCCGTTCGCGCCGCCGTGTTACGCGGAACGCGCGGTGCCCGACCTCCAGCGGCGCATCTGGCGGCTGAACGACCACGGGTCGCCGGTGGTGCTGGTCGGGCACAGCCAGGGCGCGGTGCTGTCGGCGGTCGCGCTGCTGCCCGGCCTGTCGCGGGCGCGGCAGGGGACGATCGGGCTGGTGACGTTCGGGAACCCGGTGTCGTGGCTGTACTCGTGGGCGTTCTCCGGCTGGCTCAACCCGCGGGTGCTCGACGCCGTGCTGCGCGACACCGGTGGGAGCGCGCGGGTGGTGGCGTGGCGGAACTTCTGGTATCCCACCGACCCGATCGGCAACAGCGTGACGGTGGAGCGCCCGGACCCGGGCCGCCTGCACGACGAGTGCCTCCCGGACCCGCCCTCGGCGTGGCACGTCTACGGCGACCCACCCCCGTCCGCGGGCGGCCATTCCGGCTACTGGACGGACGCCAGGGTGTGGTCGAAGGTGGACGCACTGAGCCGGGAGATCGCGCCACAACTGTCCTCTGCGGACTAGTCCTCCGTCACCTTGCCGTCCGCCACCGCGAAGCAGCGCGTGACGTGCACGGCGTCCAGCATGCGGCGGTCGTGGGTCACCAGCAGCAGCGTGCCCGGGTAGGTGTCCAAAGCGGACTCCAGCTGTTCGATCGCGGGCAGGTCGAGGTGGTTCGTCGGCTCGTCGAGCACCAGCAGGTTCACCCCGCGGGCCTGCAGCAGCGCGAGCGCCGCCCGGGTGCGTTCGCCCGGGGACAGCGTCGCCGCGGGGCGCAGGACGTGCGCCGCCTTCAGGCCGAACTTCGCGAGCAGCGTCCGGACGTCCGCGTCGGCGAACTCCGGCACCTCGCGGGCGAACGCCTCGGCCAGCGTGGCGTCCCCGAGGAACCGTTGCCGCGCCTGGTCGACCTCTCCCACGACGACTCCCGGACCGAGCGTGGCGCTTCCCTCGGCGAGCTCGGCCCGGCCGAGGAGGGCGGCGAGCAGCGTCGACTTCCCGGCCCCGTTCGCGCCGGTGATCGCCACCCGGTCCGCCCAGTCGATCTGCAGGTCCACCGGGCCGAGCGTGAACGCGCCGCGCCGCACGACCGCGCCACGGAGGGTGGCGACCACCGCGCCCGCCCGCGGGGCCGCGGCGATCTCCATCCGCAGCTCCCACTCCTTGCGTGGCTCCTCCACGGCGTCCAGCCGCTCGATCATGCGGTCGGTCTGCCGCGCCTTGGCCGCCTGCTTCTCCGTCGCCTCGGCGCGGAACTTGCGGCCCACCTTGTCGTTGTCCGGAGCCTTGCGGCGCGCGTTCTTCACGCCCTTTTCCATCCACGCCCGCTGCGTGCGCGCCCGCGCCTCCAGCCCGGCCTTCGTGGTGGCGTACTCCTCGTACTCCTCCCGGGCGTGCCGCCGGGCGACCGCACGCTCCTCCAGGTAGGACTCGTAACCGCCGCCATAGGTGTTGACCTGCTGCTGCGCGAGGTCCAGCTCCACCACGCGGTCCACGGTGCGGGCCAGGAACTCCCGGTCGTGGCTCACCAGCACCGTCGCCGAGCGCAGGCCGGTGACGAACCGCTCCAGCCGCACCAGCCCGTCCAGATCGAGGTCGTTCGTCGGCTCGTCGAGGAGGAACACGTCGTAGCGGCTCAGCAGCAGCGACGCCAGGCCCGCGCGCGCCGCCTGGCCGCCCGAGAGCGCGGTCATCGGCTGGTCGAGGTCGACCGCGAGCCCGACCTCCGCGGCGACCTCGCCCGTCCGCTCGTCGAGGTCGGCGCCGCCCGTGCCCGCGGTCAGCGCCTCGGTGGCAGTGTCCAATTCGGACTGCGCGGCGGCGACACCGGTGCGGCGGGCCAGAAAAGCCCGCACCGACTCGTCCTCGCGCCGCTCCGGTTCCTGTGGCAGGTGCCCGACGATCGCGGTCGGCGGGCTCAGCCGGATCTCCCCGGCCTCCGGCCTGTCCAGGCCCGCGAGCAGCCGCAGCAGGGTGGACTTGCCCGCCCCGTTGGCGCCGACCAGCCCCACCACGTCACCCGGCGCGACGACCAGGTCCAGCCCCGAGAACAGGGTCCGCTCGCCGTGCCCGGCGGCCAGTCCCTTGACGATGATCGTTGCGCTCATGAGAACACGAAGTTTAACCCTGCGCCGGGGACCCGAAGGGGGGTGTGGCGGTCTCGAGAGCGGTCAGGAATCGAGAAGCACCGGCCGCCCCGCCGCGCCTAGCGTTTCCGGCATGACTTCACTCGACAACATCACCCTCGAAGTGGCCGATCCCGCCGCCGCTCAGCGCTTCTACACCACCGCCTTCGGGCTCGGCGACCGGCTGCGGTTGCGGGCCTCGCACGAGCCGAGCGACGGGTTCCGCGGGTTCACCCTGTCGCTGATCGTGTCCCAGCCCGCCGACGTCGACGCCCTGGCCGGGGCGGCGCTGGAGGCCGGGGCCGAGTCGCTCAAGCCCGCCACGAAGTCGTTGTGGGGCTACGGCGCCGTGGTGCGTGCGCCGGACGGGACGATCTGGAAGGTCGCGACCCAGGCGAAGAAGAACAGCGGCCCGGCCAGCCGGCGGATCGACAGCATCGTGCTCCTGCTGGGCGTGGCCGACGTGGCCGCGAGCAAGCGGTTCTACGTCAGCCGCGGGCTCACGGTGAGGAAGAGCTTCGGGCGCGTGTACGCCGAGTTCGCGGCGTCCGGCCCCATCACGCTGGGGCTGTACCGGCGGCGGGCGCTCGCCAAGGACGCCGGTGTCCCGCCCGAGGGCTCCGGATCGCACCGGATCGTGGTCGGTGGCTCGGTGGAGCCGTTCGTCGACCCGGACGGGTTCGCCTGGGAGACCAGTGCCCTGGCGGCGAAGTCCTGATGTGCCATTACCGCCTGGCGGAAGTGGTCGCGGCGCTCGCCCGCGAGTCGGCCGAGGTGCGGGACACGCCTGCTGACCAGGGGTTTCCGAACGAGGAACGGTCCCGGGAAGTGCTCCCGGCCGAGTGCTCGGGTGTTCCGGCTGCCGAAGACAACTCATCGGGAGGGTTATGTTGAGGTCATGACGTCCGCCTTCGTCAGCGGGCACCTCGCACTCGACTTCGCCGGCACGATGGGACGCTGGCGGACCTGCTCGCCGAGCCCGCGGACCTGACGCGCTGGCTGGTCGAGGCGGGTGTGGTCGACGATCCGCCGCGGGCGGAGCAGGACGACCTCGCCGCGGCCCGGCAGCTGCGCGGCGCCGCGTACCGGCTCGCGCTGGCGGCCGCCGAGGGCGGGGTGCCAGAGGCGGCAACCGCCGCGTGGCGAACACGGCGGCCGCCGTGCCGCCGGTCCGGCTGCGGCTCGCGGAGGACGGCACGGCGTGCCGCAGCGGCGACATCGCCGCGGCCCTCGCCACCCTCGCCCGCTCGGCGATCGAGCTGGTGAGCGGCGTCGACAGCGCACTGATCCGCGAATGCGGGGCAGAGGAGTGCACGCGGCTGTACGTGGACCGCTCCGCCCGCCGCTCGCGCCGCTGGTGCGACATGCGCAGCTGCGGCAACCGGGCGAAGGCGCAGAACTTCCGCCGCCGCCGCGCCGCCGCGGGCGCCGTGGCCTGAGGGCGGGGGTTGGTGGCTGAACCCCGTGCCGCCTGGATGGGGTGCCGGAGGGGTGAGGTAGCGACCCGGCGGGCATCCCGGGACGCGTGCGCGGGGCTTCCCTCGACAGGCCGGTGACCCTTCGCCGCGGTACTCGACGCGGCGCCCCCAAGCCGCCGTGGCGAAATGCCGGACTCCGCCCAGTTGCGGCGCGCCCAGGAGGAGGTGCCACCTTTCCGTAACCACCGAATAGGGTTACGTCCTGGGAGGAGTGTCCCCGTGTCCGTGTCACCCACGGCGGCCGAGGGCGGGACCGGGCCCGTGCGCTTCGGGCCGTGCCACCGCTGGACGGCCGCATCGGCGAGTGCCGCGTGCTGCTCGTCGGCCTGGTGTCCGGTCCGGACCACCTGGGCCGGACCGGACACGGGCTGAGCTCCGTCAGCTCCAGGGGCCGGTGGTGATCCAGCTGGAGTCGTCGGCCCACAGGTTCGTGCTGTCCCAGGCGTTCGAGCCACCGTTGCTCGCGATGTAGATCACGAAGTTGTAGTGGCGCAGGTAGTGGCCCGGGTAGTTGACCGACTGGAACGACAGGCCCTGGCCGCTGTTGCCCGCCTGTGGGCAGAACGTCGCGTCCTGGGAGAACAACGCGCTGCCGTCGTTCGGTTGCAGCCACAGCTGGTAGTTCGCGTGCCGCAGGTACTGGCCTGCCCGGTTGGCCGACTCGAACGACACGCACGAGCTGTTGGCGAGCCCGGCGCGCACGATCCACGTGGCGTCCTGCTTGAGGGTGGCCGTGCTGCCCGAGCCGACCGCCGCGATCTGCACGCCGGTGTCGTTGTCGTTGTGGGTGATGTAGTCCGACACGCAGCAGCCCGTGGTGGCCTGCAACGAGATCCGCGACCCAGCGGCGGGCACCGGGGTGGCGGAGGCGGCGTAACCGGCGGCGGTGATGTTGGCCTGCACGGAGTTCTCGGTGGCGTCCGACGGGAAACCGGAGGTCATGACACCCTCGTAGAAGGTGCCGGCGGCGCCGTTGCTGTTGTCACCACCGATGCCGAGGATGATCGCGCCCTCCTTCTTCATCGGGTTGTAGCCCGAGACGTTGGGCCGCGCGCCGTCGTAGAAGGTCGAGAGGCCGCCGGACTGCGCGTTGCCGCCGCGGATCGCCCAGTGGTTCGGACCACCCTTGATGATCGCGGTGGTGAACCGGTTGCTGATGGTGGGATCGTTGGCGTTGTAGCCCGCGTTCACGCCGGAGAACAGCCCGTTCTCCAGGTCGGCCATGATCCACGGGCCGTTGCCCGTGCCGTAGCCCCAGCCCTTGCTGTTGCCGAAGTAGATGGCCTCCATGTGCCCGTTGCCGTTGTCGAGGCTGTTGGTCTCGGCGTTGCCGTAGTCGAAGCAGCAGTTGCCGTTGTAGTGCGTGCCGTCGAAGATCGCGTACATGCCCTCCGGCTGCTCACCGGTCGCGATCCCGTTGGTGTTGTTGTCGCGGTAGCCGGTGCCGGGCGTGACGAAGACGCCGTACGCCTTGTGCCCGCCCACGGTGACCGGCGCGGAGGTGGCGTTGGCGAGGTTGTCGTAGCCGCCGGCGGCGGGGCCGTTGAACCCGCCGGGCGGGGCCTGGGTGAGGTTGTTCCCGCGGCCGGACTGGTCGTAGATCACCGTGATGACGCAGCTGCTGGCGGCGCAGAACGAGTCCTGTGCCGCGGCGTTGGCGACGCCGCCCGCGCTCAGCGGGCCGATGTTGAGCGTGGCGTTGTCCGAGGCGCGCCGGACCTGGTAGAGCGCCCCGTTGTACGAGCCGTAGAGGGCGCGAGTGGTGCTGTGCGCGGCGACGCACGGGGTGCCGCCCGCGGCGTAGATGTCACAGGGCCCCTGCGTGGCGGCGAACGACGAGGGGGCGTTTCCGACCGCGGTACCGAGGGCGGCGACCAGGGCGAAGCCCGCCGCTGAAAGCGCTTTCCATAGCTGGGGTTTCCGCACCATCGATGAACTCCTTTGTCCAAGTGTTAGCGCTAACAGGTGTGGGACGGCGCTGCGACCTCCGGAGGTTCGAGCGGAACTGCGAGAGACGCGAGACGTCTTCACTATCGCCCCGAGCCGGGAAGGCGTCAAGACTCCACTTGCTTGCACCGCACGCCAACAAGAAACCAACCACGCATGGTCTGGACCAGGGAGAGGATTGGTCTTCGACGGGCGATGTTCAGCGGGCCCTGCGCCGGGGGAGTGGCCGCCATGCCGAGGCCAGGCGCGTCAGAGCGCCGTGGGACCGCAGCCGCTGGCGCCCGCCGCCGCCCACACGCGGGGCGGCCCCCGGCGGCACCGGTTTCCCCCGCAGCAGCCGCCTCAGTGAACTCCCGCAGCCGCTGCGCCCGCCGCCCCCACACGCGGGGCGGCCCCCGGCGGCACCGGTTTCCCCCGCAGCAGCCGCCTCAGTGAACTCCCGCAGCCGCTGCGCCCGCCGCCCCCACACGCGGGGCGGCCCCCGGCGGCACCGGTTTCCCCCGCAGCAGCCGCCTCAGTGAACTCCCGCAGCCGCTGCGCCCGCCGCCCCCACACGCGGGGCGGCCCTGGACGGCACCGGTTTCCCGCGCAGCCGCCGCCTCTGTGAACTCCCACAGCCGCTGCGCCCGCCGCCCCGCGGACGTCCCCGGCCCGATGCACCAGAGCATCGCCACCGCTGCCACCGCCCGACGCTCCACCGTTACCCCGGCCCGGCGCGGTGGACCGCCACGGCGTCCCACCGCGTCACCTTCGCGTCCGAGGGCGCCACCACCAGCCGCCCCACGCGCGGGGCGGGCCTGGACGGCACCGGCTCCCCGCGCAGCGCCGCCTCCGTGAACTCCCGCAGCCGGGCGCCGCAGCGGCGGTAGAACCGCAGCTGCTGCTGGCGCCCGAACACGCGCCAGCCGAAGGAGACCACCGGCCCCAGCGTGGGCGCGCCCTGCGAATAGCTTTCCGCCACGAACTCCACCCGGCCGCTGTCCTGGTGCTTGATCACCTGGTAGGTCACCTTGCCCCGCTCCAGGTGGCCCTCCAGCGTCTCGTACGCCCAGCCCCACACGCGGTCACCGTCGTCGCGGGTCTCGTCCACGATCTCGGTCACCCGCACCCCGCAGTAGAAGTGCAGGCCGTGGAACCGCGCTTCGAGCAGCATGTCCCGGCCCAGCAGCGGCGCGTCCGGATCGAACAGCGCCCGCACCGTCTCCGGCGGCGAGAACTCGTAGCCCCGCACCAGGCGGCACGCGTGCTCCCACGAGCCTCCCGGCTCCGGCGGTCCCGGCCGCTCCGCGGGCAACCCGTGGCGGTGAGTGTCGATGTTCCACTCCGGCCTGCGCACCTCCGCGACCGAGTAGTTGACCTCCGCCCCGGCCAGCTCGCGCCAGACCCGCGCCGCGTCCAGCCTGCCGAAGACCCAGCTCACTCGTGTTCCTCCAGCGAGTCCCCGATCAGCCACATCGTCGGCGGCCACAGACCCACGAACAGCGCGCGCCGCTCGGCGTTGCCCCGCTGGTCCTGGTCCACCGTCTTGGCCCGGATCCACAGGCCCAGGCAGAGGCCGATCGTGGCCAGCGAGGCGAGGTGCAGGTGCGCGCCACGCACGTGGGCCCGGTGCAGCAGGCGAACCACCATGGTGTCTCCGTCGAGTCCGTGTCACCGCCGGAATGCGGGGTACTGGAGCCTGTACCCGGAAAATTCGGTTTCACCCACTGGGAGGGCGCGGATGCCGTCACCTCGCCGGGTGCTCGCCCTGGTCGCGCGCTGGCTGGCGGGCACCGTGCTCGTCACGTGGCGCTACCTCTGGGCCACCACCCCGCTGCACCGCACCGAATCCCCCGGTGGGATGGCGGACCGGCCGCCCCGGGTGGCGCCCGAAGTGCTCGACGACCGCGTCCAGCTCGACGGCTACGGCCCCCTGTTCCACCGCAGCTTCCGGGCGCGCGTGGCCGGGACGAAGCTGGACGCCGGGCAGCTGGTCGACCTCGTCGTCCACGACTTCAAGCACTTCGTCCCCACCGAGGTCGTCGACGTCCACTTCGGAGCCTCGGGCGGCCGCGCCCTGGACGTCGGCGACGAGCTGCTGGTGGAGATGCCGGGCCCGTGGAACGGCCCGGTCCGGATCGCCCACCGCGACCGCACCACCGTGCGGCTGGTGACCCTGCGCGGTCACCTGGAGGCGGGGCAGGTGCAGTTCCGGGCGGCGGCGGAGAACGGGCTGCTGGTGTTCGAAATCGAGCTGTGGGCCAGGGCCGCCAACCGGCTCGTGCACCTGCTCTACGCCCACCTCCGGTTCGCGAAGGAGGTTCAGCTCAACATGTGGGTCCGGTTCTGCCTGGCCGCGGTGACCACCTCGGGCGGAGAACTGGTCGACGGCGTCCACATCACCACCCGCCGCCTCGACCGCGGCTGAATGGGCGTGGTTGCTCGTTCTTCCCCCCATCGCCTACCATCGGATCCTTGAACGCTCCGCCCGGAAAGCGCTTCCCAGATTGCCGCCGGAACTGCGGGGGATTGCGCGCCGGAATACGGGTGCCGACAATTTCCTGAATTCTTTTCCGGCACACTTTCGGCGCAGCGCGGGCGCTTTTTCCACAGGAACGTCACTGGCGGGCAACCCTCGGTGACAGTGGGTGCCCGGAAACTTGGGCACGGCGGCGGCCACTGGTGCTTTCGGGGTGCCCGCGGCCCGCCGTCCGCAGCGGTTGGTCATCGGAAGGCGGCTAAGCTGTCGCCGGCGCGGCTTCGGATCTACGCGATGTTGGGGAGACCATGGCGACTGTCCCGGTGTTCGGTCACCGTGAGCCATTCACGCGCAGGGATCTGGAGTCGATCGCCGATGACGGTCACCGCTACGAGCTGGTGGACGGGGTGCTCCTGATGAGCCCCTCACCCCGTCCCCTGCACCAGCGCGTCGTGGCCCGGGTGCTCGCCGCCGTGAGCCGGAACTGCCCGGCCGACTGCGAGGCGCTGCCCGCGCCGGTGGACGTGGTGCTGGCCGACGACACCGTGCTGATCCCCGACGTCGTGGTGGGCCGCCGCGGCGACTACACCGAGCGGGCGCTGGTCGGGGTGCCGGTGCTCGCGGTCGAGGTGATCTCGCCGTCCAGCCGCCTGATCGACACCGAGCTCAAGCGGGCGCGCCTGGCCGCGGCGGGCTGCCCGAACTACTGGCTGGTGGACCCGTACGTGCCGGACGTGCTGTGCCTGAGCCTCGCCGGCGACGCGTACGTGACGCTCGCCAAGGCGTCGCACGACCAGCCGATCGCGGTGGACCAGCCGTTCCCGGTCACCCTCAACCCCGCCGAACTGGTGTCGGACTACTAGGGGATCACCGCGATCCGCAGCGGGATGCCGTAGGTGGTGAGCGCCACCGCGGCCGACACGAGGGCCGAGCGGGCGAAGGTGAACAGCGTCTCCGGCCGCAACGGCTTGTCGGAGCGGTGGATCGCGTAGACCAGGCCGGCCGGGCGGTCGCCGAGCGTCGCCGCGCGGGCCGGGTCGCGTTCGGCCACCAGGCGGACGAACCGTTCCCACGTCTGGCGGTCGGTGAGGCTCTCCGCGGCCACCAAGCCCTGCGCGAACAGGTGGCTCAGCACCGACGACCCGGTGCTGCCGCTGACCTTCTTGACGTGCACGAGCTCGTTGCCCGGCCCGAGCAGGTCGCACGCCTCGAAGCCGCGCGGGTGCACGCGGGTCTTCAGCAGCGACCGGTCCAGGCACAGGAACCGTTCGTCCACCGACTCGACGTGCCGGTTGTACGCGGCTTCGGCCACCCGGCCCTGCTCGTTGCGCGGGGCGTCCTGCCACGGCGGGAGTGTCCACTCGGGCCGGTCGGCGAAGGCGTCCGCCACCACGCGTTCGACGTGCGCGAGGTACTGCTCGCCCAGCCGGTACCAGTCGCCGTCGACGAGCACGAACCGCGCGCCCGGCTCGACGACCTCGGCGGCGAGCCAGTGCAGGGCCGACACCGGACCGCCGAGGCTGCGGCCCTCGTCGTCGAACCCCTCGATCGCGCTGGTCCGCAGCGTCGCCAGGCGGTGGGCGGTGTGCCGCAGCCCGGCTCGCAGGTCGTCGAGCGTCAGCTCGCCGGTGTCGACGGGGACGTTCCCGACGTGCCCGCGGAACCAGTGCGCCGCCGGGCCGTCGTGGTACCGCGCGGGGTAGGAGATGCCGAGCTCGCCCTCGCCGGACCCGGCCAGCAGGTCGGCCGCGGCGGAGTCGAGCTTCTCGGTCAGCTCGTGGCCGGGGCCCAGCCGCCGGACCCAGCGCAGCGGGGCGAGCCGGGCGTGCACGTCCGGCGTGGTCGCGAGCCGCGTCAGCTCGCGCAGGTCCGCCAGCAGGTCCTCGCCGCGCGTGCCGAGGTGCAGCTGCAGGCCGTCGCCGCAGTCGAGGCTGAAGCGGAAGTTGCGGTAGCTGCCCCGGCGCCGCACGTAGGTGAAGTCCGCGTGTACGTCGCGTTGCACCCGGCCGGTGAGGCTGCGCACCAGCTCGGCGTGCTCGCGCAGCCCGAACGCCCACAGCCCCTGCCCGCCCGGCACCAGGTTCCGGTCGACGCGTGCCTTCGCGCTCAGCGCGCGGCGGGTGATCCGGCGGATCTCGTCGGGATCGAGCAGGCGCACCGCGATGTCGAGGCCGAACTCGCGGTCGACGTGGCTGTCCCGCAGGTAGCGCCAGCCTTGGCCGAAGGTGAGCGCGTACTGCGTGCCGTCGGCGGCGAGCAGCAGCGCCGCCGCGGACGTCGTGGTGGTGAACCCCAGGTCGACGCCGGTGAGCGAGCGGACGGCCTCGGCCCACTCCACGGGGCTGGGCTGCGGAACCCCGGAGACCAGCAGCGCCGGCGTGGCGGCGACCTCCACCTCGCGCACGAGCACGTCCCCGCCCAGCACCTTCGGCGCGACGAGGTCACGGGGGTCGGCGGCGGGGTGGAGGCGGTACACGCTCATCCGGCGTGTTTCCTGGGCCACGTTTCCTCGATAACAGAAATTCCGGGGCGCGCACCCGGTTCCGCGGCGGAATCACTCGTTCGTCCGCGCGTTCCTGAACCGGACGGAAACAACGCCTTTCGCCGTTCTCCCCCTGCCGTTCATCCCCCGGTCGGCGATGAGCAATAGCTTGGCCGATCGTGAGCGAAGAAAACGAAATCACGCGCCGCGGGCTGATCGCCGGGGCCGTGGCCGCCGCCGGGCTCGTGACGTTCGGCGGCACCGCGACCGCCGATCCCCGTCCCGCGACCGCTTTCGCCCCCGGGGCGGGGCCCGCGCCGGGCGGCTACCGCGTGCCGGACTACCGGACCACCGTGCCCGGGGAGTCCATCGAGGCCGGCCGCGCCGACTACCCGGTGGCGCCGGGAATCGTGCTCACGTCGTTCGACACCTTCGGCCGCTCCGGCTGGCTGCGGGTGCACGTGCTCAACGCCGACCTGCGGAACGAGGCCGTCGGCGTGGACCTCGTCGCGGACAAGGTGAGCGAACCGCGGGCGCTGTCGCAGGCCGCCGCCGCGCAGCGCGCCGTCGCCGCCGTCAACGGCGACTACTTCGACATCACCGAGACCGACGCCGCCGAAGGCCCGGAGATCCAGCACGGCCAGGTGCGCAAGGGCACGAACCAGCCGGCGACGGTCGCCGCGATCGGCGCCGACCGCGTCGCCCGGCTCGCCGACCTCACGATCACCGGCGTGGTCACGGTGGGGAGCGTGCAGCGGCCGCTCGCCGCGCTCAACTCTGCGACCGTGCCGGCCGACGGGATCGCCGTGTTCACCCCGCAGTGGGGTGCGGGGCAGCGCACGTTCATCGCGGATCCCGGGCCCTACACCGAACTCGTCGTCACGGGCGGCAGGATCACCGCGAGCAACGGCGGGCTCACCGGCACCGCCGTGCCGGCGGACGGGCTGATCGTTCTCGGTCGCGGCGCGGCCGCGGCGCAGCTCGCCTCCGCGCGGACCGGCGACCCGGTCGCGGTCACGTTCACCCCGCTGACCGACGCGTCGTCGCCCCTCACGATGGCGCTCGGCAGCGGGGCGGTCCTGGTGCGCGGCGGTAGTGCGGTCGACTTCCCGCCCGACACCGGCAACGACGCGCTCAAGCCGCGCACGGCGATCGGCTGGCTCGACGGCGGGCACCGGCTCCTGCTGGTCGCGGTCGACGGTTCGGCGAACTTCTCCGCGGGGCTGAGCTTCGACGAGATGGCCAAGCTGCTGGTGCGCCTGGGCGCGACCGAAGCCTTCATGCTCGACGGCGGTGGCTCGACCGAACTGGTCGCCCGGCGCCCGGGCGACACGTCGGCCGGTGTCGTCAACACGCCTTCGGACGGCAGCGAGCGTCCCGTCCCCGACGGTGTGGGCCTGTTCGGCCCCCAGGGATCGGGCACACTGCGCGGGCTCGACGTGCGGCCCGGTGCCGATCGCGTGGTGCCCGGGCTCACCCTGGATCTCGCCGTCGCCGGCTACGACGAGACCTGGGCACCGGCGGAAGTCCGGCGCCCGGTCTCCTGGACCGCCGAGCCGGGCTCGCTGGGCTCGGCCCGCGACGGCGTTTTCCGTGCCCGGCAACCAGGTTCGGGGAAGCTGCGGGCCCGTTCCGGCGCCGCCTCGGGCGAGCACGACCTGCGCGTGGTCGGCGAGCTGCACCGGCTGGCCTTCACCCAGCGGTCGGTCACGATCGACCCGGGCGCCACGGCGAACGTCCGGCTCACCGGCTACGACGCCGACGGGTTCGACGCGCCGGTGGCGCCCCGCGACGTGCGGCTCGACTACGACCGCGGGGTGCTCACGGTCACGGCCGCGGCCGACGGCAGCTTCGGCATCACCGGAAGCACCGGCGGGAAGTCGGCGACCATCACGGCGACGGTGGGCACGCTGACGGCGAAGCTGCCCGTGTCGGTGGGCCTGATCGACGTTCCGCTGGCCGAGTTCGAGCCGGGCGAGGGCTGGACCGCGGCCGCCGCGCGGGGCACGGCGTCGGTCGCCTTCGTCGTCGCTCCCGACCGGCCCGGGGCCACTGCGGACAACCACGCCCTGCGCCTGAGCTACGACTTCACCGGCCAGCCCAGCACCTCCGCCGCCTACGCGGTGACCGCCCCGATCACCCTGCCCGCCGGGGCGAAGCGGCTCGCGCTGTGGGTCAACGGCGACGGCAGGAACCACTGGCTGCGCGCGATGCTGTCCTCGCAGGGCACGACGAACGTGCCGTTCACCTTCGCCACGGTGGTCGACTGGACGGGCTGGCGCCGCGTCACCGGCGACCTCCCCGCCGGGTTCTCCGAGCCCATCACGCTGTCGCGGGTCTACCTCGCGGAAACCACGCAGACCAACAAGAACGCCGGGCAGCTGGACTTCGACGGGCTCGCCGCGCAGGTCGGGCAGCAGCCCGGCACGAGCGAGCCGCCGCAGCCGGACCCGTCCGTGGTCGAGCAGGGCGGGGTCGGGCCCGGCCGCTGGACCTTCGCCGTGCTGTCCGACCTGCACGTCAGCGCCGCCGCCGGGCTGGACTCGTTCTCCGGCCACCAGGCGGCCATCGCGCTCACGCAGGCCGTCGCGAGCGAGCCCGACTTCCTGCTGATCAACGGCGACTTCGTGGACAACAACACGCCCGCCGACTTCGAGCTCGCCAACGGCCTGCTGCGTGACCACGTGCCGGCGGGCCTGCCGGTGTATTGGACGCCGGGCAACCACGAGGCCGGGCTGTCGGCGACCGGCGGGCTCGACGCGTTCCTCGCCGCCACGGGCAGGCCGAACCGGCAGGTCTTCGACCACAAGGGCACCCGGTTCCTCCTGCTGGACTCCCACACCGGCGACCTGCGCACCTCGGACTGGGGCCAGGTTCCCCTGCTGCGGGACGAGCTGGCGAAGGCCGCGAAGGACCGCTCGGTGACCGGTGTCGTGGTCTCGTTCCACCACCCGCTGCAGGACCCGTCGGGCGCGGGCGCGTCGCAGCTGTCCGACCAGCTCGAAGCGGCGTTGTTCAAGCGCTGGCTCGCCGACTTCCGGGAGACCTCGGGCAAACCGGTCGCGTTGTTCACCGGGCACGCGCACACCGCGTCGGTCACCCGCGCCGACGGCGTGCTGGACGTGACCACCCCGGCCGTCGGCAAGACGCCCTACAGCTCGCCCGACCAGGGCGGGTTCTTCGGCTGGATGTCCGTCGGCGTCGACCCGCGGCCGGCGCGGATCAGGCCCGGGCAGCCGAGCCCGGAGACGCGGGACTGGCTGCAGGCCGAGAGCAGGCCGCTGATCGACGGGATCGAGCTGACGGTTCCGGACCGCGTTCCGGTGGGCACGTCGGCGCCGGTCTCGGCGACCGGCGTCACGAGCGAGTTCGGCCTGCGGTTCCCGCTGCGTTTCCCGGCGAGCGTCACGTGGGGCGGCGGGCCCGGCCTGGCGGTCGTGCCTGCCCGGCGGGGGCCGAAGACGGTGGCGCTGCTCGATTCCTCGGCCGGCACGCTGACCGCCCTGCGGCCGGGAACGGTCACCGTCACGGTCTCCGCGGGCGGCCTGACCGCCTCGAAGAGCGTCACGCTAGCACCACGATGAGGACCAGGACCGGGTGGAAACTGGCGCGGTTGAACGCCGACAGCGCCGTGGACGGGCCGGGTGCGCGCAGCAGCCGGACACCGGGGAGGAGCAGCGCGTAGACGGCGGCGGCCACCGAGCCGGCCAGCCCGACGACGCCGGGGCGGGCCGCGAGCACCAACGCGATGCTCGCGGCGCTCGCCACCACCAGTGCGACGAAAACCAGGACGGCACTGGTGTGCACTCCGCGCACGACCGGAACCGTCCTGATGCCCATCCGGGTGTCCTCGTCGACGTCGGCGAGGTCGTTGGGAATGTTGCGCCCGCCGATCTCCCACGCCACCATCCACAGCACGAGCAGCCCCAACCGCAGCGGGTCGACCTCGCTCGTGACGGCGAACCAGCCGACGGTCGCACCGACCGCGATCATGATGCCGCTGAGCACGGTCTTGGCGCAGGTCGTCCTGGCCAGGCGGCAGTAGCCGACCTCCAGCGCGACGGCTGCCAGGAACAGCACCACGCACACCCAGCCCAGCAGCGCGGTCGCCACCAGCGTCACCGACAACAGCCCGGTCACCCAGGCCAGCGCGGCTCCCCACGGCAGTTGTCCCTGCGCCACCGGATGCCTGCCGCCGGCGTTCTCGATGTCCCGCACGCCCTGGGGACCGGTGTGGTCGCGGCGTTGCCGGTCGAGGTGCGCGTCGACCAGGTCGTTGAGGGCGAGGACAGCGGCGAACCCGGTCAGCGCGGCCACCACCAGCACGACGATCCGCGCCGGTGCGGGGTCACCCGGCGCGACGAGCGCCGCGACGACGGGTTGCGCGACGCTGAGCATCGCCTGCGTACCGCGCGAAAGCCCGTACAGCGCCTTGAGTTTCGGGGCGAGAGCGATCATGCCGAGTGGACACCCACCTCGGGCAGCGGGACCCGGTTGTCGGCGCCCGCGCCGGATCCGGCGTAACGGTGGGCGAACGCCTCGCCCGCCGGGCCTGGTACAGCGATGCTCTCGATGGTTTCGCGTTTGCCCGACAGCACTTCGGGCCCGCTGGGCACGTGCAGCAGGTCCAGCATCCAGCCGGAGAACTCCTGGGTGAGCCGGGCGTCCTCGACGCGGCGGGCCGAATATCCGGCCAGGTCCCCGGGATCGCCGTGGTGGTACCAGCTGATGAGGGAGTGCGCCGCGTCGGCGGCGTCGGCGATGGCGAGGTTCATACCCTTGGCGCCGGTGGGCGTCAGCAGGTGCGCGGCGTCTCCGGCGACCAGCAGCTTTCCCAGCCGGGCCACGGGAAGGCTGCTGCTGCGCATCCGCACCACCCCGACTTCCGCGATTTCGCGGAGGGCGGGGAGCAGGGGAGCGGTCGTCCCCATCCGGCGGGCGAAGCGGTCGCGGATGTCCCGCTCGCGCCACGATTCCAGCGGGCCTCCCGCGGGAATCTGGAGGTACAGGCGGGCCGTGGTGCCCGCGCGTGGCATCAGGCCCGCGAATCCGTCGCGGTGCAGGGCGTACACGGCTCCGTCCACCGGCCGTTCGACGTCGGCGAGCACGGTGAGCCAGTCGCAGCGATGGCGGCGGGTGGCCGGCGGAAGTCCCGCCGCGGCGAAGAGCCGGGCGCTGGGGCCGCCGGACCCGTCGCAGGCGAGGACGAAGTCACAGGCGAGGTCGAGGTCCGCGCATTCGATCACCGGCCGTTCCAGCGGGGCCGAGATCGCCAGCGCCGCACAGCCGAAGCGCGGTGAACGGTCCACTGTGTCCAGTGCGGTGAGCAGGTCGCGAACGAGGAGCTGCTGAGGGTGGACCCAGCGGGTGAAACCGCCGGACAACTCCCGGTAGGACACCCGGATGCGCTGGTCCTCGCACACGAAGTCGGCCGCGCCCGACGTGCTCCGCCCGCAGGGCAGTCCGTGCCCGCGCAGGTAGTCCGCCACGCGGTGTTCGCGCAGTCCCGCCCGCGCCCGCTGCTCGACCTGCTCCCGCGTGTTCCGCTCGACGACACAGCAGTCGATTCCGGAGCGAAGCAGTACGTGGGCGGCCACCAGTCCCGCGGGGCCCGCGCCGATGATGCCCACCTGGGTGGAAAGCCTTGGTGTCACGGCGTTTCCGCCAGTCCGGCGTCGACCAGGGCGGGGTTGAAGGTCTCGCGGATGGCGGCCAGCGGCTGGTCCTCGAACCACAGCACGTAGGTGCGGAACGCCGCCGGCTCCCCGGACCAGGGACGGCGCCCGGCGCGGACCATCGTGCGGCGGCAGGCCACCCCGGCCGCTTTCAGCGCCGCGCCGAGCGGTTCGGCGCCGGTGAAGCAACGAGCCGCGGTCGCGTTCAGGTCGAGGTTCGCCACCACGGAGTTGACCGACCAGATCCGCCCGCCCGGATCGGCCAGCGCCGACTCGCGCACCAGGACCGGGCGGTCGCGCACACGCAGGAGCTCCTCCGCGTCCGGCGGCACCGGGAACGCGAGCCGGCAGTTCCGCGACACCAGGCACATCGGACCCCGTGCCCACGCTTCGAGCATCGTGGTGGTCAGCCCGTCGCCGCTCAGGAGCAGGCGGGTCGCGGCGCTGTGGAACCGGCGCGCACCGGTTGCGAAATCCCCGGAAACGCCGGTGCGGAAATGCTCTTCCTGCGACAGTGTGCGCACGATTCCCTCCAGAATTGAGCCGCGGGGGCCGCAGCCGGCCCCCGCGGCGGGGAAATCAACCGCGGACGTGGCGCAGCGACTGCTTGAGCACCGCCGGGGCGATCACGATCGCGGTGGTGCCGGAGGCGAACAGCGAGGCCACCCCGTAGCCCAGTGCGGCGCCACCCTCCTTGAAGTCCGGGTACGCGGTCTCGAACGACGGCGTCGGCTTCCCGCTGTCGTCCGAAGACGTGGCGGCGGAAGCCAGGCCACCACCGGCGCAGCAGAAAGCGACGGCAACGGCGGTGACGACAGCAAGTCGTTTCACGTTTTCCTCCATTGTGGACGCGGATTCGGGTCCCGCGAACCAAAGCACGGAGGTTCTGAAACTGCCAGTTCAGTCACCGGATTCAGTGAGGGGCCGGAAAACTTGCGTTGCGCAATCAACTTTCCGGCGACGCCGCCGTCGCGAAGTCCCGGAAGGCCGCCAGCACGGCGGCGCGCCGCTGCGGGGGCAGCCGGTCCAGCACCGAGCCGAGCACCGCCCTGCGGTCGGCGTCCACCTGCTCCACGATCTGCCGTCCGCGTGCCGTCGGGGCCAGCAGGGTCTCCCGCCGGTTGAGGGGGTTCTGCGCGCGGTTCACCAGGTCGAGTGAGACAAGGCGTTCGCAGGCACGCGTAACGGACGAAGGGTTCAGCCCCAGCTCCTGTGCGACCCGCGTCATCGTCACCGGTGTCCGGTCGGCCACGGTGCGCAGGGCGCGAAACTGCGTGAGGGTCAGCTGGCCGGTGACCTTCGCGAGGGTGGCGTCACCGATGAACACCATCGCCCGCAGCGCGGCCAGTGCCGCGTCCCCGTCGTCGTCCGGCGTGCACTTTTGCGTCACGCAAGTATTGTAGAGGGAGACGGACGAGGGAGGTCGGGTGAGTACGACGAACCTGCCGGAGCCGGTGATCCGGCACGAAAACCAGGAAACGGACAGCGTCGCGCTGGCCGCCGCACTGCGGGAGCGGGTGGACGGTGAGGTCCGGTTCGACGCGGGCACCCGTGCGGCCTATTCGACCGACGCCTCGAACTTCCGGCAGGTGCCGATCGGGGTCGTGGTGCCCCGAACACCCGAGGCCGGGGCCGAGGCCATCGCCGTGGCGCGCGAGCACGGCGCGCCGGTGCTCTCCCGCGGTGGCGGGACGAGCCTCGCCGGCCAGTGCACCAACGCCGCCGTGGTGCTCGACTGGTCGAAGTACTGCCACCGGCTGGAGTCGGTCGACGCCGGAGCGCGCACGTGCGTCGTGCAGCCGGGGATCGTGCTCGACGACCTCAACCGGCAGCTCGCGGACACCGGGCTGCGCTTCGGGCCGGAGCCCGCGACGCACCCGAACTGCACGCTGGGCGGGATGATCGGCAACAACTCGTGCGGGGCCACCGCGCAGCGCACGGGCAAGGTCGTCGACAACATCGCGGCGCTCGAAGTGCTCTGCTACGACGGCACGCGCTTCTGGTGCGGCCCCACCACGGACGAGGAGTACGCGGAGATCGAGCGCCGCGGCGACCCGAAGGCGGCGATCTACCGGCAGCTGCGAGCGCTGCGTGACCAGTACGGCGACGAGATCCGCGCGCGCTTCCCCGACATCCCGCGGCGGGTGTCCGGGTACAACCTGGACTCGCTGCTGCCCGAGCACGGTTTCGACGTCGGCGGCCTGCTGGTGGGCAGTGAGTCCACTTTGGTCACCGTGCTGCGGGCGGAGCTGAAGCTGGTGCCCGTGGTCCGCGAGCGCACGCTGGTGGTGCTCGGCTATCCGGACGTGGCGAAGGCGGGCGACGCGGTCACGTCGATCCTGCCGCACGAGCCGATCGCGCTGGAGGGGCTGGACGCGAAGCTCATCCGCGACGAGCAGATCAAGCACCTCAACCCGGAGGCCCTGCGGGAGCTGCCCGAGGGCCGCGCGTTCCTGATGGTGCAGTTCGGCGCGGACACCGAGGAGGAGGCGGACGCCCAGGCGCACCGGATGCTCGACGCGCTGCGCGACACCGAGCACGACCCCACCGTGGCCTTCCTCGACGACCCGCGGCACGAGAAGGAGCTGTGGCAGGTCCGCGAAGCCGGGCTCGGCGCCACCGCCCACGTGCCGCACCGGCCGGACACGTTCGAGGGCTGGGAGGACTCCGCCGTCCCGCCCGAACGCCTCGGCGACTACCTGCGGCGGCTGCGGAAGCTGTACGAGGAGTTCGGGTACGCGAGCGACACCGGCCCCGCGCTGTACGGGCACTTCGGCCAGGGCTGCGTGCACACGCGCATCCCGTTCGACCTCTACACCGCCGACGGGGTGGCCACCTACCGCCGCTTCCTGGAGGCGGCCGCGGACCTGGTGGTGGAGTTCGGCGGTTCGCTGTCGGGCGAGCACGGCGACGGGCAGACCCGCGGCGAGCTGCTGCCGAAGATGTTCGGGCCGGAGATCTCGCGGGCCTTCGGGCAGCTCAAGGCGATCTTCGACCCGGGCAACCGGATGAACCCCGGCAAGGTCGTCGCGCCGGCGCCGCTGGACGCGCACCTGCGCCTCGGCGGCGACTGGGCTCCGGCGACCCCGCAGGACCTGTTCTTCCGGTTCCCGCACGACGGCGGCTCCTTCGCCGAGGCGGCGAACCGGTGCGTCGGCGTGGGGCGCTGCCGCCAGCACGTCACCGAGGGACACCAGGTGATGTGCCCGTCGTACCAGGTGACCGGCGAGGAGGAGCACTCGACGCGCGGCCGGGCGCGGCTGCTGTTCGAGATGCTGAACGGGCACGGCGACGGCCCGCTCACCGACGGCTGGCGCTCGGACGAGGTGCGCGAGGCGCTCGACCTGTGCCTGGCGTGCAAGGGCTGCAAGACCGACTGTCCGGCCAATGTGGACATGGCGACCTACAAGGCGGAGTTCCTCGCGCACCACTACGCGGGACGGCAGTGGCGGCGGCCGCGGGCGCACCTGGCGATGGGCTGGCTGCCGGTGGTGGCGCAGCTCGTGGGGCGCACGCGGCTGGGGCCGGTGCTCAACGCGGTCACGCACGCGCCGCTGCTGTCGCGGCTCGCGGTGGCCGTCGCGGGTGTCGAGCGGCGGGAGGTCCCGTTGTTCGCGGGGGAGACGCTGCAGCAGTGGTTCGCGCGGCGCGGTCCGCGGGGCCAGGGCGTGCGGGGCACGGTGCTGCTGTGGCCGGACACGTTCACCAACCACTTCCACCCGCACATCGGCGCCGCCGCGGTGCAGGTCGCCGAGGACGCGGGCTGGCGGGTCACGATGCCGGCGGAACCGTTGTGCTGCGGGCTGACGTGGATCTCGACGGGCCAGCTCGCGACCGGCAAGAAGGTGCTCGGCCGCACGGCACGGGCGCTCGCGCCGCACCTGCGTGACGGCGGCCTGGTGCTGGCGCTCGAACCTTCGTGCGCGGCGGTGTTCCGCTCGGACGCGGCCGAGCTGTTCCCCGAGGACCAGGACGTGCGGCGGCTGCGGGAGCAGACCGTGACGCTCGCCGAGCTGCTGACGGAGAAGTCCCCGGGCTACCGGCCGCCCGCGTTCGGCGAGGAGGCCGTGCGGGCGGTGGCGCAGGTGCACTGCCACCAGCACGCCGTGCTGGGCTGGGACGCCGACCGCGAGCTGCTGCGGCAGGCGGGCGTCGACGCCGAGCAGCTCGACTCGGGCTGCTGCGGGCTGGCGGGCAACTTCGGGTTCGAGCCCGGGCACCTGGAGGTCAGCGAGGCCTGCGCGGAGCGGGTGCTGCTGCCGAGATTGCGTGAGACGGAGCGGGACGTGGCAGTGCTGGCCGACGGGTTCAGCTGCCGCACGCAGATTTCCCAGCTCGACAGCGGTGGCCGGGAGGCGATGCACCTGGCCGAGCTGCTGGCCGCGGCTCCCGGAAGTCCCGGCGCGGAGCCCGAACGGCGGCTCGCGCCCCGTCCCGGGGCACCGGGCCCGGCGGCGAAGGCAGGAGCGCTCGCAGCGGCGGGAGCCCTGCTGTGGAGCGGTGTTCGACTTGTCCGGAAGGGAATGAAGGCATGAACGAGACAGTGGGCGACTACCTGTTGCGGCGGTTGCGTGAGTGGGGTGTTGAGCAGGTTTTCGCCTATCCGGGCGATGGGATCAACGGGATTGTGGCGTCGTTCGGGAGGGCGGACAACCAGCCGCGGTTCGTGCAGGCGCGGCATGAGGAGATGGCCGCGTTCGAGGCGGTGGGGTTTGCGAAGTTTTCCGGTCAGGTCGGGGTGTGCCTGGCGACCTCGGGGCCGGGGGCGATTCATCTGTTGAACGGGTTGTACGACGCGAAGCTGGATCATGTGCCGGTGGTCGCGATCGTGGGCCAGACCGCGCGCAGCGCGATGGGGGGTGCGTATCAGCAGGAAGTGGATTTGCAGGCGTTGTACAAGGACGTGGCCAGTGAGTATCTGGTCGAGGTCAACGTCGCCGAGCAGCTGCCGAATGCGCTGGACCGCGCGATCCGCACCGCGTTGGCGAAGCGGGCCCCGACCGCGGTGATCATCCCGGCGGATCTGCAGGAATCCCCGTACTCCCCGCCCGGGCACGCGTTCAAGCAGGTGCCCTCGAGCGCGCCCGGGTGGCCGCATCCGGTGACGATTCCGCCGGAGGACGAACTCGCCCACGCCGCGGAAATCCTCAACGCCGGGGAGAAGGTCGCGATCCTGATCGGTCAGGGTGCGCGTAACGCCGCCGCGGAGGTGCGGGAGCTGGCCGAGGTGACCGGGGCGGGGGTGGCGAAGGCGTTGTTGGGTAAGGATGTGCTGCCCGATGACCTGCCGTATGTGACCGGGTCGATCGGGCTTTTGGGCACGCGCCCGTCGTATGAGCTGATGCGCGACTGCGACACCCTGCTGATCGTGGGCTCGAACTTTCCCTACAGCCAGTTCCTGCCCGAGTTCGGCCAGGCCCGTGCCGTGCAGATCGACCTGGACGGGTCGATGATCGGGATGCGGTATCCGACCGAGGTCAACCTGGTCGGCGAAGCCCAGGCCACGCTGCGCGCCCTGCTGCCGATGCTGACCCGTAAGAGCGACCGGTCGTGGCGGGAGACGATCGAGCGCAACGTCACCGACTGGTGGGACACCGTCACCTCGCAGGCGATGCTGGAGGCGAACCCGGTCAACCCGATGCGGATCGTGCACGAACTCTCCACCCGCCTGCCCGACGACGCGATCATCACCGCGGATTCCGGGTCCTCGACGAACTGGTACGCCCGTAACCTCAAGATCCGCGGCCGGGTGCGTTCCACCCTCTCGGGGACGTTGGCGACGATGGGGCCGGGGGTGCCGTATGCGATCGGGGCGAAGTTCGCCCACCCCGACCGGCCGGTCATCGCGCTCGAAGGGGACGGGGCGATGCAGATGAACGGGCTGGCCGAGCTGATCACCATCGCCCGCTACCGGCACCTGTGGACCGATCCGCGGCTGGTGGTGTGCGTGTTCCACAACAACGACCTCAACCAGGTCACCTGGGAACTGCGCGCGATGGGCGGGGCACCGAAGTTCGAGGAATCCCAATCCCTGCCCGACATCTCCTACGCCGAAATCGCCCGCTCCCTCGGCTTCGAAGCCATCGCCGTCGAGCACCCCGACCAGCTCGGCCCCGCCTGGGACCGCGCGCTGGCCGCCGACAAACCCGCCCTGCTCGACGTGCGCTGCGACCCCGAAGTCCCACCCATCCCCCCACACGCCACCTTCGAACAAATGAAATCCGCCGCCGAAGCCGTCCTCAAAGGCGACCCCAACGCCTGGCACCTCATGGCCCAAGGCCTCAAAACCAAAGCCCAGGAACTGCTGCCGTGACCACCATCGACAGCGTCACGGCCCGCGCGTACCGGATCCCCACCCCGGCGCCGGAGTCCGACGGCACGCTCGACTGGGACGCCACGACGATCGTGGTCGTCCACGTCCGGGCCGGCGACGTGACGGGCGTGGGCTGGACGTACGCCGACACCGCGGCGGCCGACGTGGTCACCGGAGTGCTCGCCCCGGCGATCCAGGACCGCGAGGTGCTCGACGTGCCCGAGCGGTGGACGGCGATGCAGCACCGGATCCGCAACCTCGGCCGCCCCGGCATCGTCTCGTGTGCACTGTCCGCTGTGGACATCGCGTTGTGGGATGCCGCGGCCCGCACAGCCGGGCTTCCGGTTTCGCGCCTGCTCGGCCGGGCCCGGACGGAGGTCGCGCTCTACGGCAGCGGCGGGTTCACCAGCCAGAGCAGGCGGCAGCTGGAGACGCAGCTCGACACGTGGGTGCACCGGCAGGGCATTCCGCGCGTGAAGATCAAGATCGGTGAGGCGTGGGGTACCGAACCCGAGCGCGACCTCGCCCGCGTCCGCGCCGCTCGCGCCGTGATCGGCCGTGACGCCGAGCTGTACGTCGACGCCAACGGCGGCTACTCCGTCGGCCAGGCCCGCCGGATCGCCAGACGACTGGAAGACTGCGACGTGCGCTGGTTCGAGGAGCCGGTCTCCAGCGACGACCTGGCCGGGCTCGCCGAGCTGCGGGCAGTGACCACAGTGGACATCGCGGCGGGGGAGTACGGCTACGACCTGCCGTACTTCGCCCGCCTGGTCCCGGCCGTCGACTGTGTGCAGGTCGACGTCACCCGCTGCGGCGGCTACACCGAATGGCGCCGGATCGCGGCGGTCGCGGCCGCGGCGAACCGGGAGGTGTCCGCGCACTGCGCGCCGAACCTGTCGGCCCACGTGGCGGCCGCGACACCGAACTTCCGGCACCTCGAATGGTTCGCCGACCACGACCGCATCGAGTCGCGCTTCTTCGACGGCGCCCTCGACCCCGCGGGCGGCCGGGTCGCCCCGGACCCGGCGGTGCCCGGGCACGGGCTGACGCTCAGACCCGACATCGAACGCTTCGCCGTCGGCTGAAGCGGAGGAAACCGTGAAACCGGAACCGGAATCCGGACGGCGCCAGGAGTTGCGCCACTACGTCGAGACCGTCGCGCGGCTCCTCGGAGTCGAGCCCGCGGCCTGCTGGAGCGAGGCCGCCGCGCCCTCCACCGCCTACATCGCACTGGCCGACCGGCCCGCCCGCCACCCCGGCCGCTTCCTGATGCTCCAGTGGAGCAGCGACCGAGGCTGGTGCCTGGCCGTCGAACCCGAGCGGGACGAACCGCCCGAGGTCCTCGCCGCGTGGCCGGTGCCCCCGCGGCCACGGCCCGAGTGGCTGGCGGGACAGGTCCGCGTTGTACTGGAACACCAGACCGAGAGGAATCCCCCATGCATGCGCTGACCGTCACCCCCGGCCGGAGCGGGTCCCTGGCCGTCGCCGAGGTGCCCGACCCGCAGCCCGCGGAGCACGAACTGCTCGTCGAGGGGCTGGCGCTCGGCGTGTGCGGCACCGACAAGGAGATCGCGGCCGGGGACTACGGCTGGGCGCCGCCGGGCCGGGACCGGCTGGTGCTCGGCCACGAGTCCCTGGGCCGGGTCCGCCACGCGCCGGACGGCAGCGACTTCACCGAGGGCGACCTCGTCGTCGGCGTCGTGCGGCGGCCGGACCCCGAGCCGTGCGGGGCCTGCGCGCACGGCGAGTTCGACATGTGCCGCAACGGCCGCTACACCGAGCGCGGTATCAAGGAGGTCGACGGCTACGGCAGTACACTGTGGACGGTGGAGCAGGACTACGCCGTCCGCCTCGATCCCGGCCTGCACCGCACCGGCGTGCTGCTGGAGCCGACCAGCGTGGTGGCCAAGGCGTGGGACGAGGTGTGGCGGGTGGGCAAGCGGGCCTGGTTCGAACCCCGCCGCGCACTGGTGACCGGAGCGGGGCCGATCGGGCTGCTCGCCGCCCTGCTCGGCGTCCAGCGCGGCCTCGACGTGCACGTGCTGGACAGGGTCACCGACGGGCCGAAGCCGGACTTGGTCCGCCGGCTCGGCGCCACCTACCATGCCGAGGACACCGCCGAGGTCACCAAGAAGCTCCAGCCGGACGTGGTGATCGAGGCGACCGGCGCGGGCAGCGTGGTGTTCGACGCGATCACCGGCACCGCCCCGTACGGCATCGTCTGCCTCACCGGCGTCTCCTCGACCGGCCGCCCGCTGCGCATCGACGCCGGAACCGTCAACCGGGACCTGGTGCTGGAGAACAGCGTCGTGCTCGGGTCGGTCAACGCGAACCTGCGCCACTACCGTGCGGCCGCCGACGCCCTCGCGAAGGCCGACCCGTCCTGGCTGGAAGACCTGATCACACGGCGCGTCCCGCTCGATCGGGCGACCGACGCCTTCGACGCCCGCGAAGACGACGTCAAGGTCGTCGTCATGCTGGAGGACTGAGGCCGTGGCGCTCATCGAGGACTACGCCCTGCTCGGCGACCTGCACACCGCGGCGCTCGTCTCCCGCGAGGGTGCCGTCGACTGGCTGTGCCTGCCGCGGTTCGACTCCCCGGCGTGCTTCGCCGCCCTGCTGCACGACGACAGCGCCGGAACGTGGCAGCTCGCCCCGGCGTCCGGCGGCCCCGCCACCCGCCGCGGTTACCGGGGCGACACGCTCATCCTGTCCAGCGAATGGGACACCCCGGACGGCACCGTGCGGGTGCTGGACTTCATGCCCCCGCGCGGCGAAGCGCCGGACGTCGTGCGCGTCGTCGAAGGCGTGTCGGGCCGCGTCCCGATGCGGATGTCGCTGCGCCTGCGGTTCGACTACGGCTCGATCGTCCCGTGGGTGCGGCACCAGGACGGGGGGATCGCCGCCGTCGCCGGCCCGGACGCGGTGTGGCTGCGCACGCCGGTGCCCCTGCACGGCCACGATCTGAGCACCACCGCGGAGTTCACCGTGGCGGCGGGCGAGCGCGTCCCCTTCGTGCTCACCTACCGGGAGTCGCACCTGCCGCATCCGAAGGTGGCGGACCCGGAGGACTCGCTGCGCGACACCGAGCGCTTCTGGACGGAGTGGATCTCCCGGTGCCGCTACGAAGGGCCGTGGTCCGCCGAGGTCCGCCGGGCGCTCGTCACGCTCAAGGCGCTGACCTACCGGCCCACCGGCGGCATCCTCGCCGCCGCCACGACGTCGCTGCCCGAGCAGTTCGGCGGCGCCCGCAACTGGGACTACCGCTACTGCTGGCTGCGCGACGCCACCTTCACGCTGCAGGCCCTGCTGGGCACCGGCTACACCGACGAGGCCCGCGCGTGGCGCGAATGGCTCGTGCGCGCGGTCGCGGGCGATCCCGCCGACCTGCAGATCCTGTACGGGCTCGACGGCACGCGGCGGCTCCCGGAGTCCACAGTGGACTGGCTGGACGGGTACGAGGGCGCCGCGCCGGTCCGCGTCGGCAACGCCGCGGCCGGCCAGTTCCAGCTCGACGTGTGGGGCGAGGTCCTCGACGGGCTGCACCTGTGCCGCGAGGACGGGCTGCCCGCCGTCGAACCGGTGTGGGACCTGCAACGCGGGCTGCTCGACTTCCTCGAAGGCCACTGGGACCGGCCGGACAACGGCCTGTGGGAGGTCCGCGGCCCGGCCCGGCACTTCGTGCACTCGAAGGTCATGGCCTGGGCCGGGGTCGACCGCGCCGTGCGCACGGTCGAGAACCACGGCCTCGACGGGCCCGTGGACCACTGGCGGCGGCTGCGTGACCGCATCCACGAGGACGTCTGCGACAAGGGCTACGACGCGGAACGCGGCACGTTCACCCAGTTCTACGGCTCGCGCGGCCTCGACGCCGCCCTCCTGCTCCTGCCGCGCGTGGGGTTCCTGCCCTGGACCGACCGGCGCGTGCGCGGCACCGTCGACGCCGTTCGCCGGGAGCTGGACCACGACGGCTTCCTGCGCCGCTACGACCCGGAAGCCGACGGCGGTGTCGACGGCCTGGAGGGGAAGGAGAACGCCTTCCTCGCCTGCTCGTTCTGGCTCGCCGACGCCCTGCACGGCACCGGCCGCACCGCCGAGGCGCGGCGGCTGTTCGAACGGCTGCTCCAGCTGCGTAACGACGTCGGCCTGCTCAGCGAGGAGTACGACACCCGGGATCGCCGCCAGGCGGGCAACACCCCGCAGGCGTTCAGCATGGTCGGGCTGGTCAACACCGCCCGCCACCTCACCAGCGACCGCGAGCCGGTCACCACCCGGCGGACGCACGAGCCCTGACTCCCGGGAACTTCCCGCTCCCGCCGGACGACTGGTGCAGGTGAGCGGGAAGCGAAGGGAGCACGATGCCGATCGGCGAACGGGAAGCACCCCGCACCGGCACCACGCCGGCGGCCGGCTGGGCGGCGCTGCGGTCGCCGCTGCTGCGCCTGCACGCGGGGGAGAGCATCGGCGAGCTGCGGTCCGCTTTGGACTGGACGACGCCCTCGGTTCCCGCCACCACGACTGCTCCCGCCGGAGCGACCGGCCTGGTCAACCCGCTCGTGCTCGCCGCGCTCGGGCTGGTCTGCCTGGTGCTGTGGGGTTACCGGATGTGGTGGCGCCGGGCGCCCGGTCCGCGCCGTCTGCACCGCGAGGAGGCCGCGTGATTCCCGAACCGGCACTGCGCTGGATCGTCACCGTCGCCTTCGCCGCGACCGGGGTGTTCTGCCTCTACCGGTGCCTGCGCCACGGCTCGGCCACGCACCGCGTCAGCGACGTGCTGCATGTGCTGATGTGCGCCGGCATGATCGCGATGGCCTGGCCCGCGGGCATGACGTTCGCGCGTGTCCCGCAGGTGCTGCTGTTCTCCGCCGCCGCGGTGTGGTTCGTCGGGGTGCTGGTGCTCGGCCACGCCGGGGCGCACGGGCGGCTCTCGCTCGGGCAGCACGCGCTGATGATGGGCGGCATGGCGTGGATGGTCCTCGTCATGCCCTCGGCGATGGCCGGCACGACCATGACCGCCGCGAGCGGGGAGCACGCCGCGATGTCGGGGGGCGGCTCGTCCTCACCCGGCGTGGCGGCGGCCGCGGTGGTGCTCGCCGGAGTGTTCCTGGTGGCCGGGACGGCGTGGCTCGCGCGCGCCATCGACAGCGGCCGCGCCGAGCACCGGCTCCGGCTGGGCATCGCGGGGCATGCGGCGGAGGCTGTGATGAGCCTCGGCATGGCGCTGATGGCGGGGCTGCTCGTGTGAGGTCACTCGGGTTCCTTCGCCGGTGACCACCGGTGCGCCAGCCCGCCGAATCTCCACACGCCGATGGCCAGGGCCCAGACCAGGACGAACAGGCCGACGATGACGAACCCGACGTTGTTCAGGTCCAGCCCGCTGATCCACGTGGTGACCGGGTCGGTGAGGCCGAGGTCGTCGTGCAGCAGGCTGACCAGCTCGATGCTGCCGATCACGAGCGCGACGGCGACGGACAGCCCGGTGATCGTGATGTTGTAGTACACCTTGCGCAGCGGGTCGGCGAACGCCCAGTGGTAGGCGAAGTTCATGAACGTGCCGTCCACGGTGTCCAGCAGCGTCATGCCCGCCGCGAACAGCAGCGGCAGCACCAGCACCGCGAACCACGGCAGCCCGCCCGCCGCGCCCGCCCCCGCCAGCACCAGCAGCGTCACCTCGGTGGCGGTGTCGAACCCGACGCCGAACAGCAGCCCCACCGGGTACATCTGGCCGGGCCGGGTGATGGCGCGCGTGACGCGGCCGAGGAAGCGGTTCAGCATGCCCCGTTTGGCCAGCTGGTGCTCCAGCTCCGCCTCGTCGAACTCCCCGCGGCGCAGCCCGCGCCACACGCGGACCACGCCGGCCAGCGCGATCAGGTTGAGGACGGCGATGAGGTACAGGAACAGCCCGCTGATCCCGGTGCCGACCACCGACAGCGCCTCGTGCGTGCCGGAGTCGTCGGCGGTCAGCGCGGTGACGAACCGGGCGCCCGCGGCGATCAGCACCGCCAGCACGAGCACCACCGTCGAATGCCCCAGCGCGAACCAGAACCCGACCGTGACCGGCCGCCTGCCGTCCTGCATGAGCTTGCGGGTGGTGTTGTCGATCGCGGCGATGTGGTCGGCGTCGAAGGCGTGGCGCAGGCCGAGGGTGTAGGCGGTGACGCCCAGCCCCACGCCGAACACCTGGGTGCCCACGGCCAGGTGCCGGGGCACCACCAGCAGCACGAGCATCCCCCACGCCACCACGTGCAACGCCACGATGACCGCGGACACCCCGGCGAGCCGGAGCCGGTCGGCACGGGTGGGGAGCACCGAAGACCACAACGAAGCCACGCGCATGCGCGGGTACCGCCTTTCCAGCACCTCGTGGAAGGATCCTGCGTGTGCCGTGGCCGGTCTCCTGGCTGACGGGTCGGACGGTCTTCGCTCGCCTTCCCGGACGCACGCGCGTCCAGTGGCCTGCTGAGCGACGACCTCCCCGTTCACAGTGGCGAGGGCCGCACCGGTTTCGCACCGGTTTCCCGAACACCACGGCTCGACTCACTGTACGGAGGTGTTTTACCGTCCGCAAGGGCCCGTTCAGCGGATGGTGACGTCCGTCGCCACCGTGGTTTCGTCCAGGTCGGACGTGCGGACGGTCAGTGCGAGCTGCCAGGAACCCGCCGCGGGCAGCTGCACCGCGGTCGCGGTGTAGCGCCCGGTTCCGGTGTGCCGCAAGGGAATCTCCAGCGGGCCGAGGCCCCGCGCGGGCAGGGTCAGCTTGGCGTGGAGCTCGGGCACGTCACGGAGCGCGCCCGTGGTGTCCTCAATGGACAGAACGATCGCGTTCGGACCCGTGACGGCGGGGTCGAGGTCGGCGTCCACAGTGCCCTTGCCACCGGGACCGCCGGTGTCGTAGGCGATCTCGCGGTGCACCGGCCCGGGCGGCGCCGCGGTGGCCGTGCGGCCGGGCTCGGCTTCGACGAGCAGCGCGGTCACCGCGAGCACCACGACGCCCAGCGCGGCCTCGGCGAGCACACTGCGGCGCAGGGTCCGCGCCTCGCCTCCGTGGCGGCGCACCCACCGCCGGGACCACGCCGCGGCGAGCAGCAGCAGCCCGACGAGGACGACCTTGACCAGCAGCAGCCGCCCGTACCCGGTCGACAGCCACGCGCTCCAGGTGCCCAGCTGGCGCCACGCCTGGTAGGAGCCGGTGATCACGAGCACGAGCACCGACCAGGCCGCGATGCGGGAGAACCGCCCGGCCGCGGCGGTCAGCTCCGGCCCCGGGATCCGCGGGAGGGCGACCAGGAGCGCGGCCAGGCCGCCGAGCCACAGCCCCATCGCCACCAGGTGCGCCACGTCGGCGGGCAGCGCGACCTGCGGTTGCAGGCCCGTGGCCGCGTGGTCGCCCGCCGACCACGTCACGGCCAGCACGACGGCGAGCACCGCCCCGCCCACCCCGAGCAGCAGCCGGCGGCGCGGGGTGACCGGCCCCGAGCACAGCACCGTCAGGTGGAGCCCGGCCACGAACAGGATCAGCACGCGGGCTTCCAGCGCCCCGCCGATCCGGCTGGCGAGGACCTGCTCGACGAGGTCACCGTCGAACGCGTGCCCGAGGCCGAGCCCGAACCCGTACGGCCCCTGCAGGATCAGGCAGCCCAGCGCCCCCGCGAGCGAGCCCGCCCAGCCGGTGAACCTGAGCAGTCGCAGGGCGCGCGAGCCGGCCGCCGAGGGCAGGCAGGCGAGGACGAAGGCCACCGAGCCGATCAGCACGGCGAACGCGGCGAACGCGAGCCAGCGGAAGATCGCGTACAGCACGTTCACGGTCGTGCCCGCCTGTCCGGCCGCGGACGGCGCCCGGCTGGGCGACGGGTGCCCGACGGAGAAGGTGAACGCGCCGGAGATCGGGTGCGAGTCCGCCGAAACGACCCGCCACGACACGGTGTAGGTGCCCTCGCCGCCCGCGCGGAGGGCGACGCCCACGGCGCCTCCCGGGCCGGTGCGGGTGGCCTGCCCGGTGTCCACCTCGGTGCCGTCGGGCGCGAACACCCGCACGCCGTCGGCGGCGACCTGGACGGACTCGCTGAAGGTCAGCGCCACCCGGGCGGGCGCGGCGGGCAGCACCGCGCCCTGCGCCGGGTCGGTGGAGTCGAGCGTGGCGTGGGCGGAAGCGGAGCCGGGACCGGCGAAGAGCACGAGCCACCCGGTCAGGACCGCGAGCAGGAAGGCCCTGGTCACCGCTCGCGGGACCGCAGCCGGGAGAACAGGCTGAGCGCGAGCGCGGCGACGGCGAGCACGATCGCGATGATGCCGAGCACGATGCCGGTCCCGGAGTCCGTCGTGGTGGTGGCGGCGGGGCTGACCGCGGCCGCCGTGTCCTTCGGGGTGAGCTTCAGCACGGGTGCGGGGTGCTCGGGCTCGGGACCACCGGGGGCGGTGGTGTCGATCCAGCGCACGACCTCGCCGTTGTCGTAGGTTTGCAGGGCCTTGAACACCAGCTGATCGGTGTCGCCGGGCAGCGGGCCCAGCGACACGTCGAACTCCTCGAACGAGCCGGGCGGGATCTTCCCGCCGGTCCAGACGATCTTCGACACCGCTTCGGTGAGGGGGCCGTCGTCGGTCTGGATCGGTTGCGCCAGCGGGGTTTTGGTCACCTGGGCCGTCCAGCCCGGCACGGCGCGGGTGGAGACCGACGCCAGCGGGTGGTCGGCGGGCAGGTCGACCTCCAGCTGCACGGTCGAGGCGTCGTCGCGTTCGGTCGGCACGCGGAAGGAGACCTTCGCGTAGCCGCCCTGCTGGGCGGTGCCCGGGTTGGCGGTCACGTGGGCCGAGGCCACGGCGGGCACGGCGAGCAGCGTCGCGGCGCAGGCGGCCGTCACCACGGCGAGGCGGCGCAGGGTTCGGGACATGGGGATGCTCCAGGGGTTCGGGGGTTCCGGGGACTTTCAGGCCGCGCGGCGGCGGCTCGCGGGGCGGTGCCAGCGCGGGTGGCGGGGCCGGGGGATGTCGCCGAGACGTTCGCCGGGCGAGGACCCGGGCTCGGCGTGCGGGGCCGGGACCAGTGCGTCGCCGATGCCGGGCCTGCCGTCGTCGCGGTGCTGGTGGCGCACCAGGAACAGCAGCGCCAGGCCGAGCACCACGAACGCGTGCGAGGCCAGCCGCGCGGTGGTGACGGCGTGCCCGGCCAGGTCGGCGACCGACAGCGCGGTGAGCACCAGCACGAACCCGGACAGCACGGGCAGCTGACCGGCGGCGGCCCGCGGCCGCAGCGCCGCCCACAGCAGGCCGACCCCGACGGCGAGGTTCCAGGCGGTGCTCTCGTGGGTCAGGTGGCTCAGCATGCTCCCGCCGGCCGCGCCCATGCCGGTGGCGGTGCCGAACAGCTGCGCGACCGACAGCGTCAGCTGGGCCATCGCCACCAGCCCGAGCCCGATCCGGGCGGGCCAGCGTTCCCCGGTCGGCGCCGGAACCCGGTCGAGGACGACCCCGGTGAGGTCGGGCACGACCGGCGCGGCGCGCACCGTCATCCACCGCCGCAGGTCCTGGGCGCGGGAGTACCACGCCCGGCAGTCCTGGCACGTTTCGAGGTGGCTGTCCACCACGGCCGGGTCCAGCGGCTCCCGCTCCCCGTCGATCCGCGCGGACAGCGCTTCCCGGAAAATCTCGCATCGCACGTCTACCCAGTCGTTCGCGGGACGGAAAAGTTCCCGCCCGTCGTGTACTAGCCTCAACCGCCATGCCGGGCAAGCGTCAGGACGACGACCACGTGACCGCGCTGGCGCTCGCCGCCGGGCGGGGCGACCGGGCCGCGCTGGCCGAGTGGGTGCGGGCCACCCAGCCGGACGTCTGGCGGCTGCTGGCGCACCTGGCCGACCCCGACCGCGCCGACGACCTCACCCAGGAGACCTACCTGCGGGCCTTCGGCAGCCTGCACCGGTTCGCGGGCCGCTCGTCGTCGCGCACCTGGCTGCTGTCGATCGCGCGGCGGGTGCTGGTCGACTCGATCCGCGCGGCGGGGTCCCGCCCGAAGCTCGTCGCGCAGGCGGAGTGGGAGCCGGTCGAAGGCGCCCGTGGCGCGGGGTTCGAGGACGTCGTGGAGCTCAAGCTGCTGCTGGCCGGGCTGGCGCCGGAACGGCGGGAAATCCTGGTGCTGACCCAGATCCTCGGACTGTCCTATCAGGAGGCGGCGCAGGTCTGTGACTGTCCGATCGGGACAGTCCGGTCCCGGATCGCCCGCGCGCGTGAGGACCTGCTCGCCGCCACGCGGGTGCGCGACGGCGACGCGCTGTAGCGCTCAGGCGGAGGTGCCGCGGAAGCTCGCGAGCCGCAGGCTGTTGGACACCACCAGCAGGCTGGACAGCGCCATCGCGGCCCCGGCGATCATCGGGTTGAGCAGCCCGAGCGCCGCCAGCGGCAGGGCCGCGAGGTTGTAGGCGAACGCCCAGAACAGGTTGGCCTTGATCGTTTTCAGGGTCCGGCGGGACAACCGGATCGCGTCCACCGCGGCGAGCAGGTCGCCGCGCACCAGCGTGAGGTCACCGGCCTCGATCGCCGCGTCCGTGCCGGTGCCGATGGACAGGCCGAGGTCGGCGGTCGCGAGCGCGGCCGCGTCGTTGACGCCGTCACCGACCATCGCGACCACGCCGCCACGGGCCTGGAGGTCCTCGACCACCCGCACCTTCCCCTCGGGCGACACCCCGGCGACGACGTCGCGGATGCCGACCTCGCGGGCGATCGAGCGCGCGACGGCCTCGTTGTCACCGGTCAGCAGCACCGGGCGCAGGCCGAGCCCGCGCAGCTGCTCGATGGCCTTGGCCGAGGTGGGTTTGACGGTGTCCGCCACGACGAGCACCGCGTGCACGATCCCGTCCCAGCCGGCGACCACGGCCGTGCAGCCTTCCTGTTCCGCCTGGTTCTTCGCGCGCAGCAAGGACATCGGCATCCGGTAGCCGGTGAGCAGGTCGAGTTTTCCGGCGGCCACCGCGAATCCCTCGACCAGGCCCTGCACGCCGGACCCGGCCACGGCACGGAAATCCCGCACCGGCGGCAGCTCGCCGAACCGCTGGGTCGCGGCGGCGGCGAGGCACCCGGCGATCGGATGCTCCGAGGCCTCCTCGACGCCGCCCACCAGCCACAGCACGTCGTCGACGGACACGCCCTCGCCGGTGTGCACCGCCAGCAGGCTCGGCCTGCCCGCGGTGACCGTGCCCGTCTTGTCGAGCACGATCGTGTCCACCCGTCGCGTCGATTCCAGTACTTCGGGGCCTTTCACCACCACGCCCAGCTGCGCGGCCCGGCCGGTGCCCACGAGCAACGCGGTCGGCGTGGCCAGGCCGAGCGCGCACGGGCAGGCGATGATCAGCACGGCGACCGCGGCGGTGACGGCGGCGTCCCCGCCCTGGCCCAGTGCGAGCCACGCCACGAGCGTGCCGAGCGCGAGCACCAGCACGATCGGCACGAACACCGCGGCCACGCGGTCGGCCAGGCGCTGCGCCGCGGCCTTGCCGCTCTGGGCGCGTTCGACCAAGGCGGCGATCCGGGCGAGCCGCGTGTCCGCCCCGACCCTGGTGGCGCGCACGACGAGCCGCCCGCTCAGTGCGATCGTCGCGCCGGTCACCTCGTCGCCCGCCGAGACCTCCGCGGGCACCGACTCACCGGTGACGGTGCTCAGGTCGACCGCGGAGTCACCTTCGAGGACCACGCCGTCGGTCGCGATCTTCTCGCCGGGCCGGGTGACGAACACGTCGCCCACCCGCAGCCGTGCCACCGGAACCCGGTGCTCGCGCCCGTTCCGGAGCACGTTGACGGTCTTCGCGCCGAGGTCGAGCAGGGCCCGCAGCGCGCTTCCCGCCCGGCGCCGCGAACGGGACTCGAAGTAACGGCCGGCGAGGATGAAGAGCGTGACCCCGGCCGCGACCTCCAGGTAGATCCCGTCGTGGTCGAAGGGCTTGGGGGTGAAGGAGAACTCGTGCCGGATACCGGGCACGCCCGCGTTGCCGAGGAACAGCGAGTACAGCGACCAGCCGAACGCCGCGGTGACGCCGAGCGAGACGAGGGTGTCCATCGTGCCCGTGCCGTGGCGCAGATTTGTGAGTGCCGCGCGGTGGATCGGCCAGGCGCCCCAGACGGCGACCGGCGCGGCGAGCATCGCCGAAAGCCATTGCCAGTCCGGGAACTGCAGCGCGGGCACCATGCCGAGCGCGATGACCGGCGTGGCCAGCACGGCCGACACCAGCAGCCGCTGCCGCGCGGGATCCGGTGCGGTTTTTCGGGCTCGGGCCCGGCCCGCGGCGGCTCGGCGGTGTACCCGGCGGCCTCGACGGCGCGCACGATGTCCTCGACGGGGAGGTCCGCGGGGAACACCACGTGCGCCTTCCCGGTGGCGTAGTTGACGCTCGCGCGCACGCCGTCGAGCTTGTTGAGCTTGCGCTCGACGCGGGCCGCGCAGGCGCCGCAGGTCATGCCGCCGATGGCCAGCTCGGTCTCGGTGACGGCGGCGGTGGTGCCGGTGCTCATCGCACGAGCTCGTAGCCCGCCGTCCGCACCGCGTCCGCGACCCGCTCGACGTCGAGCACGCCGTCACTCGCGACGAAAACGCTGCCACGCCCGAGATCGACCTCGACGGACCGGACGCCGGGCAGCTCCTCCACCTCCTCCCGCACCGAGGCCGCACAGTGCTCGCAGGTCATCCCCGAAACCGCGAAGGTCGTCCGCGTCATGATCCACCTTTCCGCCGGAAAGCGCCGTGTCGCTGTCCACGTCGACCGCGGGGGGCGAAAAGTTCCGGGGAGGATCGTCCACCTGACGTCAGCGGGCCTGCTGCCACCCCTCGTCCGCGCCGAAGCGGACCGCGTACTCCACCAGGGCCGCGCGGTCGCGGATCGACGTTTTCGCCAGCAGCGCCGCCACGTGTTTTTCCACCGTGCGGGGCGAAATGTGCAGCCGGGCGGCCAGTGCGCGGTTGCCCAGCCTCAGCGGGAGCAGCTCGAACACCTCGAACTCCCGCAGCGTCACGCCCAGCGCGCGCAGCTTCTCCGGCACCCGCTCGCTGCCGGTGCGGCGCTGGCGCACCGGCGCGCCCGTCCGCCGCAGCAGCGACCGGCACGCGCTCGCCACCGGGATGACCTCCGCGCGGTGGAAGTGGTTCTCCGCCTCCCGCAACCACTCCGCGGGCTCACCCCAGCCGTCCTCGACCGCCGCCTCCGCGGCCAGCCGCAGGCCCAGCACCCGCGCGGTCGCGAACGGCTCCGCCGCGCGCGCCGCCCGCGCCATCGCCGCGGCCGCCTCCGCCCGCGCACCGTCCCGGCCGTGCAGCACCGCTTCCGCCAGCTCCGTGAACTGCCGGTTCCACCGCATCCGCGCGGCCGGGCCCGCGGTGACCTGCCGGTGCTCGACCCAGCCCGCCTGCCCCGCGAGCACGTCCAGCAGCAGCTTGAGCCCGTGCGGCCCGGCCAGCTGGAACGTGCTCTGCTGCCGGGCCTGCTCGTCGGCGAGTGCGGCCAGTTCGGCGCGCGCCCCGTCGCGGTCCTCCTCCAGCAGCGAGCAGAACACCTGACCCAGCCCGCGCGCCAGCGGCGCCTCGCGCGACTCGCCGCCCCCGTCGCGGTGGAAGTCGTCCAGCGCCGCCCGCAGCGCGGCCCGGTCGGCGCGGTGCCCGGCCAGCACGACCAGCACCATCTGCACGTACCGCGTCACCGCGAACAGCCGGATCCGCGAGGACTCCGCGTAACAGGCGCGAAGCCGCTCGCTCGCGGCCCCGAACTGCCCGCACAGCACCAGATGCAGGCACAGCACGGCTTCCGCGTTGTGCGCCAGGCTGATCCCGCCCGTGCGCAACGCCTCCTCCCGCGCGGTCTCCAGCCCCGTGGGGTCCGCTTCGGACAGCCACGCGTTGCCGCCGAGCCCGACCAGCGCGTAGTTGCGCCAGCTGGTGAGCCGGTGCTCCGCGGCGATGTCGAGCATCCGCTGGAAGCACTCGTCCGACTCGGCCATGTCCCGCTCGCGCACCACGAACCCGACCGCGTACAGCGCCTGGCACGCCGTTGCCGGCGCGCCGATCCGCTCGGCACCGGCGAACGCCCGCCGTCCCAGTTCCTCGCTGCGGTGCAGCCGGTCGGCGGCCGGGCCGGACATCGACAGGTACGCGTCGACGGCGTCGATCGCGACGGAGTGCTCCTCGCCGGCGTCCGGCGGCAGCAGCGCGCGGGCCGCGGCGACCTGCTCGAACCCCTCGCTCCAGCGGCCCGCCACCTGCGCCGCCCACGCCAGCCGCACGTGCAGCCGGATCGCCCTCGCGTAGTCGCGGCGCGTGTCCACCGGCCGCAGCGAGCCGGCGACCTCGACGGCCTGGTCGAACTGCCCGGCCTCGGCGAGCGAGAACAGCAGCAGCTCCTGCAGGTCCTGGTACTCCTCGGCGTGGTCCGGGTCGGTGCGGGCGCCGTCGCCGAGCAGGGTCACGGCCTGCTCCAGCACCGCGATCGCCGACCCGGGCGCGCCTCCGGCCAGCGCCCGCCGTCCCGCTTCGCGGTACAACGCGGCCGCGGCCCACTTCTCACCCGCGGCCAGCCGCAGCGAGGCGACGAGGTTGCACAGTTCTCCGGGCAGGTCTGGGTTCAGCGCGGTCACGGCGTCCGCGGCGCGGGCCGACAGCGCCACGCGGTCGGCCGGGCTGAGCCGCGTGAGCAGGGCCTCGGCGGTGAGCGGGTGGCGGAAGGCGTACCAGTCGTCGCCGCGCTCGTCGGGCGCCAGCAGCTGGGCGGCGACCGCGGACTGCAGGTGCCCGAACAGCTGGTGGTCGTCGAGGTCGCTCACCTCCTGCAGCACCGACAGCGGGAAGCGCCGCCCGAGCACCGCGGCGATCGACAGCAGCCGCAGCCCGCGCGAGCCCAGCCGTTCGGCCCGCTGGGTGATGGCGTGCACGAGGGTGGTCGGCACTCCCGCGCGGCTCTGGCCGGTGAACCGCCAGCCGTCGCGGGTGTCCACCAGCTCGCCCGCGCTCACCACGCTGTGCAGCAGTTCCTCGACCATCAGCGGGTTTCCGGCGCTGTCGGCGAACAGCCGCTCGGCCACGGCGTCCGGCACGCGGTCCTCCGTGGTGCCCAGGCCGGAGGCGACGACCTGGCGCACGCCGGGCAGGTCGAGGCTGCGCAGCGGCAGCAGGATCGCGTCACCGCCGCGGGCCGCCGAGTGCGCGAGGTCGAGCGCGGGGGAGGGCTCGGTGCGGACGGTCACCAGCACCACGACCGGCTGCGCGAGCACGTTGCCGACCAGGTACTCCACCACCGCCAGGGTTTCCACGTCCGCGTCGGGGAGGTCGTCGAGCACGAACAGGCAGCCGCGCCCGGCTCCGGCGAGCGCCGCGAGCCGCAGGGTCGCCTCGGCGAGCACGACCAGCGAGCTGTCCCCGGCGCTCTCGCCCTCGTCGGCCCAGTCCGGGATGAGCCTGCCGAGCACCGACCGGTACGGTCCGAGCCCGCGCACGAGGCCGCCGTCGCCGGTGCGGGCCAGCGACAGCAGTGCTTCGGTGAGCGCGCGGAACGGGACTGCGGGGCCGGTGGTGCTGCCGCGCCCCCGCAGCACCACCATGCCCTCGTCCAGCGCACGGCCGACGGCCTCGGCCGCGAGCCTGGTCTTGCCGATTCCCGGTTCCCCGATGAGGAAGATCGCCGTTCCCGCCGAGTTCCGGGCCCGCTGCAGGGCCTGGACGATCTCCTCGAGTTCTGAGCCGCGGCCGATCAGTGCGGGAGCACGCGTGCGCATGCCCAGAGCCTAGACGAGAAGATTTCGGGTTTCGGGTCTTCCGGGTGAAGAAACGATCAGGCTCCGGCGCCGGGCGCGTGGAAGCTCACGACGGTGCTGATGTCCAGGGTCGCCACGCCGACGGCGGCGACGCCGAGGGTGAGGCCCGCGAGGATGCCCGCCCGGGCCCCGACCTGCCGCCGCGGGGCTTCCGGCTCGCCCAGCGGGTCGTCGGCGACGGCGTTCTCGGTAAGCGCCTTCTCGGTCACTGTCTGCTCCTTCTCGCTTTCCGCGGGATTTCAGTGCTCTTCAGTGCTCCTCCGCGCCCAGCAGCAGCACGGACGGGACCTCGCCGGGGAACCCGGCCCGCAACAGCCCGAAACCGATGCCCCCGGTTCCGGTGAGCAGCCCCGGGCTCGGCACTCCGTGCGGGGTTCCGCACTGCGGCCCGTACTGCTCGATCGCGCCGGTCAGACGGGCCGTGGCCTTGCGCAGCGCGGAGACCGACGGCTCGTGCCCCTGGCCGGCCGACACCACCAGTGCCTCGATGGTGCCGAGTTCGCCGTGGCAGAGCGAGTGGTCGAGCAGCGGCGGCCGGGCGGCGACCGCCTGCGCGAACTCGTCCGCCGCCGTGGCGCCGGGCGCGGCCAGCACCGTCCCGGCGGCGCCGGAGCACCAGCCGAGGCCGGGCGCGGACGGCATCGAGCCGCTGCGCCCGAGCGCCCAGTCGACGCCCGCCGCGCCCCACAGGAAGCCGGGTTCGCCCGGCCGCGGCAGCGCGGCGAGCTGCCGGGCGAGCGTGGCCGCGAGTTCGGCCGCTTCGGGCAGGCCGGTCTCGGCGTGCACCGCGTGCAGGGCGGCCAGCGCCCCGGCGACGCCCTCGCCGACGTTCGCGGGCGCGCCCGTCGCCGCCGCCGCGGTGGCCGCGACCGCCGCGGGCAGGCTCGCGGCGAGCACCGGGTCGTCGAGCAGCCTGGCCAGCCGGGCGAGCGCGTAACAGATGCCGCCGAGCCCGAAGAACCCGCCGGGACCGACCTGGCGGGCCAGGTCCGGGTGCTCGGCGAGCACCTCGACCAGCGCGGGCAGCGCGCGGACGCTCTTGGCCGCCAGTTCGCAGTAGCGGGCCACCCCGGTCAGCCTGCCCAGCTGCGCGAGGAACAACGCGGTGCCGCTGTGGCCCTCGGCGAGCCCGGCGCCCATCGGCAGCACGAGCCAGTGCCTGCCCTCCACCAGCTCCAGCCCGAGCCAGTTCGCGCGCGTGTCGTCGTGCAGCGCGCGGGCGACCATCTCGTCACCGATGCCCGCGGCGATCGCCAGCAGGTGCCCGCTGTCCGGCAGCGCGGCGGCGACCGGGCCCGGCAGCGCGGGGGCGTCACCGTGCCCGCCGCTGCCCTGGCGGGTGGCGAGGGTGGCCGAGATCAGCCACTCCTGTTCGTGGCGGTCCTCGGCGCACAGCGACCCGGCCTTGGCGCGGGCGCGGTCCAAACCACTCGCCGTGAGCAGCCCCGGCAGCACACCGCTCGCGGTGGTCACGTCGGTGGCGCCGGCGCGGGCGGTGAACAACGGCACGTCCCCGGCCCGCAGCTCGGCCAGCTCGTCCGTCCGAAGTGGACCCAGGTGTGGCCGGGGGTCGGCGGCGAGGGCGGCGAAAGCGCTTTCCCGCGCGGGCCCGTCGACGAGGTGGTCCGGATGCGTCGCCCCGGTCAGCAGCTGCGCGTAGACCTGGGTCGGGCGCATCACCAGCCGGATCTCCTCGGCGGCGAACGCGCCGAGGAACGCGGTCAGCTCGTCCTGGTGCGCGGCGAGGCAGTCGTAGGCGGTGCGGAACCCGGTGAGCAGGCTCTGGCGGTACCGCCCGGCGTCCACCCCGTCGCCGTCGAGCAGCGGCCGGTTCGTCCCGCCCGCGTACGAGAGGCGCCCGCGCACCAGGCGCATGTCGTCGGTCCCGGCGCCGCTCCACCGCGGCAGTTCCTCCGGGTACTGCGCGCCGCTGTCCCCGCCGACGGCGGACACGTCGAGCGCGCCGTGCTCGCCGAGCACGAGGGTCGGCAGCAGCGCGGTGCGCGCGACGGACCGGTGCAGCGCGGCCAGCGCCGGGTCGGGCCCGTTGCCCGGCGGCGTGGCGAACGCGGGGTGGAACAGCGTCTCGACGTCCACCAGCACCGGCTGGTCGCCGCACGCGATGAGGTTCTCGCAGTGCATGTCGGTGGCGTCCAGCGCGTACAGCAGCGCCAGCAGCGAGCCGAGGCGCCGGTAGAACAGCTCGACCCCGGCCCGGTCCTCGCAGCCGCGGACGGGCACGAACTCGGCCCAGCCGTACCCGGCGCGGGGCAGCACGCCCAGCGGCCGGGGCGCCAGCTCGGGGCGGTGGCCCGCGAACCAGCCGAGCAGCTCGTTCCAGCGGGCGAGCAGGCCGAGCGGGCGCGGCTTGTAGACCAGCCGGGTGCCGTCGGCGAACGTCAGCACGGCGACCGCGCGGCCGCCCGCGTGCAGGTCGCCGGAGCCCAGCTCCAGCCCGGTCAGCGGACCCGGGTTTCCGCGCAGCAGCCCGGTTTCCAGCGTGGCGCGGTCGGCCGCCAGCCGCCGCAGCAGCTCGGTGACCGCGGCCGCGGTGCGCAGGCAGGTCTCGGCGAGCAGCCGGGCGAGCACGGGGTAGCGCGTGAACACGCCGGCCAGCGCGGCCCGGCCGCCGAGCCGCCGCAGGAAGTCGGCGAACCGGTCGCGGCCGCTCTGCCCGCGCAGCAGACCGGCCGCGCGGACGGCGTGCAGCTCCCGCACGAACGTGCGGGCCGCGACCGCGGCCAGCCGCCCGGCGAGCCAGCGCTCGGCGTCCGCCCACACCGCGGGCAGGTCCACCGCGGCGCGGGTCCGTTCGTCCAGCTCGCCCTCGACGAGCCGCGCGGTGTGGGCGAGGAAGGGGCGCAGCACCGGGACGAACACCCGCTCGTCACCCGCGTCGGCGGGCGGCGGGGTGGCACCCTGCTCGGGCAGACCGGACAGGACCTGGTCGACCAGCCGCGCCCACACCGGCTCGGCGCCCGCGTGCTCGCCGGGGTAGAGCGCCGCCGCCCACCACGACCCGGCGTCCTTCTCGGCCCGCGGGGCGCTGGTGGCGGTCTGGCTCACGACGTGCAGACTTCCACTCACCGGGTGGGCGCGTAAATGGGTACTCCCTACCCATATTGGTGCCGCACCCCCTGGTCGCCGGTGTGGTGCGGGCCTCACTACTGTGAGTGCTGCCGTCGACACCCGGAACCGGAGAAGCGCCATGGCCCAGGCACCGCACGACCCGAACGCCCCCGTCGGGGTGGACCCCACGCGCGCCAGCGTCGCCCGCATCTACGACTACCTGCTCGGCGGCAAGGACCACTACGAGATCGACCGCCGCACCGCCGCGGAGATCGCGGAGGCCATGCCCGAGGTCCGCGACCTCGCGCTGGAGAACCGGGCGT
Organism: Amycolatopsis bartoniae; assembly: GCF_014191255.1. Lineage (GTDB taxonomy): Bacteria > Actinomycetota > Actinomycetes > Mycobacteriales > Pseudonocardiaceae > Amycolatopsis_E > Amycolatopsis_E bartoniae. The sequence goes on along the minus strand of NZ_JACHWH010000005.1, from coordinate 329,663 downwards.
TCCTCATCCGGGCCGTGCGGTTCCTGGTCAAGGAGGCCGAGGTGAGCCAGTTCCTCGATCTCGGCTCCGGGCTGCCGACCGCGGAGAACGTGCACCAGGTCGCCCAGCGGCTGAACCCCGAGGCGAAGGTCGTCTACGTCGACAACGACCCGGTGGTGCTCGCCCACGGCCGGGCGCTGCTGGAGGAGAACGAGCAGACCCACTTCATCTCCGGCGACATCTTCGACCCCCGCACGATCCTGGACCACGAGGTCGTGCGCACCCACCTGAACTGGGACGAGCCGATCGCCCTGCTGACGGTGGCCACCCTGCACCACCACAAGGGCGAGCGCCACGAGCCCGCCGAGGTCATGCGCCAGTACATCGACGCGCTGCCGTCGGGCTCGTACGTGGTGATCTCGCACATCTTCGACCCGGAGGAGGGGGACGACGCCGAGGCCATGAAGGCCCTCGAAGACGCCGTCGCCCGCGGCTCCCTCGGGGGCGCCACGGCCCGCACGCACAGCGAGATCCTCGAACTGTTCCACGGGATCGACATGATCGAGCCGGGCATCGTGGAGCTCGTGAACTGGTGGCCCGACGGCCCCTCGCTCAAGCCACTGAACGTCGCGCAGCGCCTCATCGTCGGCGGCGTGGGCCGCAAGCCGTAGCGGTGATCCTGCCGGAGGTCCGGGATCCCCGGATGGTGACCATCCGGCGGGGCGGCTCGCTGACCGACGCCGACCACCGGCTGCTCGCACTGTGGGCCGCGGAGTGCGCCGAGCACGTGCTGTGCCTTTTCCAGCGCGAACAGCCGGACGATCCGCGGCCGCGGGACGCGATCGCGGCCGCCAGGGCGTGGGCCCGCGGCGACCTGCCGATGATGCGGGCACGCGCGGCGGGGGGTCACGCGATGGCCGCTGCCCGACCCCTCGCCGGCGCGGCTCGCTTCGCCGCCTACGCCGCCGGGCAGGCCGCCTGCGTCGCGCACGTCGCGGAACACGACCTCGGCGCCGCGGCATACGCGATCAAGGCAGTCCGAAGCGCCCACGGTTCCGTGGCAGGCCGCACCGAGCGTGACTGGCAGCGCGGCAGGCTTCCGGACCCGGTCCGCCGGCTCGTGCTCGAAGACCAGGAACGCCGCAACAGCATCTGCTGGTCGGCCTTCTCCGACTAGTCCAAATCGGACAGGTCGAGCACGAAGCGGAAGCGGACGTCGCCCCGCTCCAAGCGGGTCAGGGCCTCCTCGACGCGGGCGGACGGGAGCAGTTCGACCTCCGCGGTGATGCCGTGCTCCGCGGCGAAGGCCAGCATCTCCGCGGTGCCGCGGGTGCCGCCGGTGCCCGACGAGGTCAGCTTCTTGCGGCCGTAGGTCAGGTGCCTGAGCTGCACCGGCACCTCGACGGGGAGGCCGACGACGCTGAGCGTGCCGTCCAGCCCGAGCAGCCGCAGCAGCGGGGCCAGGTCGTGCGGCGCCGAGATGGTGTCCAGCACCAGGTCGAACCGGCCGGCCGCGCCCGCGAGCTGTGTCTCGTCGGTGGTGTCCAGCAGGCCGGTGGCGCCGAGCGCGCGGGCATCCCCGGCCTTGCCGGGCGTGCGGCTGAGCACCGTGACCTCCGCGCCGAGCGCGGCCGCGAGCTTCACCCCGAGGTGCCCGAGCCCGCCGAGACCGGCGATGGCGACGCGGCTGCCCGCCCCGATCCCGGCTGCCTTCAGCGGCTCCCACATGGTGATCCCGGCGCACAGCAGCGGCGCGGCGGCGGCCGGGTCGAGGCCCTCGGGCAGCCGGTAGGCGAACTTCTCCCGCAGCACGTACTCGCGGCTGTAGCCGCCCTTCGTCACCGTGCCGTCGACGCGGTCCTTGGTGCCGTAGGTGCTGGTGGCGCCCTCGTAGCAGTAGTTCTCCTGCCCCGCCCGGCACATCGCGCAGGCCCCGCAGGAGTCGACGATCGTGCCGACCGCCACCCGGTCACCGGGGGCGAAAGCGGTCACGCCGGCGCCGACGGCGGTGACCACGCCGGTGAACTCGTGACCGGGCACCAGGCCCTCGGTGGGTTTTCCGGTCAGGCCGTGGAGCGAGTGCAGGTCGCTGTGGCAGACGCCGCAGTACTCGACGCGCACCGCGAGATCGTCTTCGCGCAGGTCACGGCGTTCGAGTGGGACGCGCCGCAGCTCGGTCGAGCGGCCGGTGCTCTCCCAGCCGGTGGTGGTTCGCATGGGGCTTCCTCCAAAGACAGACTAGTCGGTCTGTTTCGAGGGTAGCCAGTTCCGGCCGGGAAGACAAACCACCTGGTCTGTTCGTACGATGACCGGGTGCCCGGACTGCCGACCACGCCGCGAGGCGCCGCCACCAGCAGGCGCATCCTCGACGCGGCCGCCGAGGAGTTCGCGGCCCGCGGCATCGCCGGTGCCCGGATCGACCGCATCATCGCGGCGGCGCGGACCAACAAGGCCCAGCTCTACGGCTACTTCGGCAGCAAGGACGGCCTGTTCGACGCGGTCGTCGCCGATCGTGCGGATCGCCTGGTGGACGCCATCCCGTTCGACGCGACCGACCTGCCCGGCTGGGCCGTCGCGATGTACGACGAGACCCTGCGCAACCCGCAGTTGGTCCGCCTCATGACCTGGCTCCGCCTGGAGCGGCGCCCGGAGGGGCGGCTGTCCGACGACAGCCCGCGCGACGCGCTGAAGCTGAAGATCATCACCGAGGCGCAGGCGGCGGGCCGGATCCGTCAGTGCGACCCGTTCGACCTGTTCGCCCTGGTCTTCAACATGGCCCTCGCCTGGTCCGCGGCCAGCGGTGGCCACACGGCGACGCCGGGCGATCCCGAGGCCGATCACGAGCGTCGCCGCGCCCTGCTGCGCGAGAGCGTGCAGCGCGTCGTCGCGCCCTGACGCGGGTCACCTTTCTGCCATTCGCAGGTCCCCAACCTGCCGCGCTCACCTCTGTCCGGATCCCTGCCGCGGCAGGAAAGTGGGATGCGAGAGCACTCCGGCCGGAAGGAGGTGGATCAGATGCTCGAGGCGCAGGGCTTCGGTTACGAGGACGGCGACCTGGACGTGCGCTGCATCGGCAGCGGCGGCTACCACAATCTCGGCGACTACGACGGGATCTGATTCACCGGAAGCGGCCCGGCCCCTCGTGGGGGAGGGACCGGGCCGCGTACGCGAGGAGTGGGACATGCGACTGCTGCGAGGGCGGGGCGGCTGGTGGTACGTCGGCCGTGCCGGCACGGCGCTGCTGCCCGGCGCGCTGGTGTCCGGCGGCCGGCTGACGCCCGAGGGCGTGCGGCAGGTCGCCGCGGCCGGGATCGACCGCGTGCCGGCGCCGGAGCACTACAGCCTCACCGTCGTCACGTCCACCGCGTGCAACCTCGGCTGCCCGTACTGCTTCCAGAACACCCCGGACGGCGCACGGCGCATCACGCCGGCGAAGCTCGACGCCCGCGGTGTCGCGGCGTGTGTCGAGTTCACCGAGACACGGATGGCCGAACTCGGCGCGCGCCGGCTCGAACTGCTGCTCTTCGGCGGCGAACCGCTGCTCAACCCGGCGGCCTGCGTCGCGTTGCTGCACGCGTTCGGCGAGCGCATGCCCACGACCGCGAGCATGGTCAGCAACGGCGTTCTGCTGACCCCGCGCCGCGCGGTCGAGCTCGCCGGCGCCGGACTGCGGGACGTGCAGATCACCCTCGACGGCCCCCGCCCGCGACACGACTCCGTGCGCGCGACCCGTGGCGGACGGTCCACATTCGACACGATTCTGTCCAATGTGGCCATTGCGCAGCGGGACACCGCACTGCGGTTCACGATGCGCGTCAACGTGACGCCCGAGAACCTCCCCGAGCTGCCCGAACTGCTGGACCAGGCCGCGGCCGTGCTGGACCCCGGCCGCACCCGGCTGGCGCTGGCGCCGGTGCTGGACTACGGCCGCGGCCTGGCGGTTCCGGGCGAGCACGCCGCCGAACGGGCGGTCGACGCGTACGCCTTGGCTGTGCGGCTGGGTTTCCGGCTCGTCCGGCCACGCGACACGCACTGCGACTTCTGCTCAGAGACCGCCGGGCGCCTCGGCGCGGTGGTGGGTCCGGACGGCACGTTGTTCAGCTGCTGGGACGCCGTCGGCGAACCGGACCTCGCGGTCGGCACGCTCGCCGGTGGCTACGACCCCGACCCCGGCCCGCGCTGGCGCCGCTGCGGCGGCCCGGAGCCGTCGGCGGGAGCGTTCACCGATGCCGTGGACGCCGGGGTGCTCGACCTGATCCGCGCCACCGCCGGGAGGGAGGTGACGAGCCGATGACCGAACCCGAGGAGGACGCGCCCGCCGCGCCGAACTTCATCGAAGTGCTGGAGGAGGACGAGGGCGACACGACCCCCGGCCTCTGCGTGCCGTTCCGCTGATTTCCGAACCGGAAGGAGACGACCGTGGAGAGACCTTCACTGGTCCGCACCACGCTGGCCAACGGGCTGCGGGTGCTGCTCGCCCCCGACCGCACGGTGCCGGTCGTCGCCGTCACCGTGCACTACGACGTGGGCATGCGCTCCGAGCCCGAGGGCCGCACCGGGTTCGCGCACCTGTTCGAGCACCTGATGTTCCAGGGCTCGGAGCAGCTGCCCAAGCTCGACCACGCCCGCCACGTGCAGTCGGCGGGCGGGCTGTTCAACGGCAGCACCCACCTGGACTACACGCAGTACCACAACGTGCTGCCCAGCAACGCCCTCGAACGCGCGTTGTTCCTGGAGGCCGACCGGATGCGCGCGCCGGACCTCAACGCGGAGAACCTGCGGGTGCAGATCGACGTGGTGAAGGAGGAGATCCGGGTCAACGTCACCAACAAGCCCTACGGCTGCTTCCCGTGGGTGAGCCTGCCCGGCGTCCTCTTCGACACCTTCGCCAACGCGCACGACGGGTACGGCTCGTTCGAGGACCTCGACTCGGCCACCGTCGAGGACGCGCGGCAGTTCTTCGACCGCTACTACGCCCCGGCCAACGCGCTGCTGACCGTGGGCGGTGACTTCGAGGTGGACGAGGCGCTGGAGATGGTGCGCCGCCACTTCGAGCCGATCCCGTACCGGCCCGCCCCGGCGCGCCCGGACTTCACCGAACCGGAGCTGACGGCGCAGCGGCGGAGCACCCGCTTCGACCGGCACGCCCCGCTGCCCGCCGTCGCCGCGGGCTGGCGGGTGCCGGACCCGGTGGGGGAGTGGGCCGCGTACCTGCCGTACCTGCTGCTCACCGAGGTGATGTCCGACGGCCCGGCCTCGCGGTTGCACCGGCGCCTGGTGCGCGACGGCCGCCTCGCCACGAGCCAGCGCTGCTACCTGGGGATGCTCGGCGACCCGTTCGACGCCGGTCATCCCACGGCACTGGTCTGTACCGCGCGCCAGACGCCGGGCACGTCCGCCCAGCAGGTGCTCGACGCGCTCGACGAGGAGTTCGCCCGCGTCGCCGCCGACGGTCCGGGCGAGCGGGAACTGCGGCGCGTCGCGGGCAGGCTGACCACGCGGCTGCTGCTGGAAACCGATGCCGTCCTCGCCCGCACGCAGGCGCTGGCGAGCCTCGAACTGCGGCACGGCCGCGCGGAGTTGCTCGGCGAACTGCCGGGCCTGCTCGCCGCCGTCACGGCCGACCAGGTGCGCCACGCCGCCTCCCACGTCACCGCGGACCGGCGTGCCGTCGTCGAGCTTCTGCCCGCGCCGCGCGCTCAGGAAGGACGAGCCGCATGAGCGCTCCCGCGATTCCCGCCCTGGGGCCGTGGCCCGAGATCGCCGCGCCCCCCACCACGGAAGACCGCTGTGCCAACGGTTTGCGGCTGCTGGCGCTGAACCGCCCCGGGGCGCCGCTGGTCGAGGTGCGCCTCAGCGTCCCGTTCGGCTCGACGAAGCCCCGCCACCTCGCCCGCGCGTGGCTGCTGGCCGAAACCGCGCTGTCCGGCACGGCGGAGACCGGCCGGATCGGGCTGGCCGAGCGGATCGGCGACCTCGGCGCGCCCCTGCGTGCCGAGGTCGACCACGACCAGATCCTGTTCTGCGGCACCGTGCTGGCCGACGCCTACGAGGACCTGCTGGCCGTGCTCGTGGAGGTCGTGACCAGCGCGACCTACCCGGACGAGGAGGTGCGCGCGGAACGCGCCCGCCTGGTGCCCCGGCTGACCGCGGCCCGCTCGCAGGCCGGGGTGCGGGCGCGGGAGATCCTGCACCGCCACCTCTACGGCGAGCACCCGTACGGCGCCAGCCTGCCCACCGGCCCCGAGGTGGACGAGGTGACGCCGGAGGACCTGCGGGCCCTGCACGCCGAACGCGTCGTGCCGGACCACGCCGTGCTGGTCCTGGTCGGTGCCCTCGACCCCGACGAGGCCGTGGCCACCGCGGGGCGGCTCTTCGCCGGCTGGCGTCGCGGGGGCGCCGCGGTGCCCCCGCCTCCCGCGCTGCCGCCCGAAGCGCCGGCGGGTGCGTCCCGGCTGTTCCACCGCCCTGGCTCGGTGCAGTCCTCGATCCGGATCGGCGGCCCGGCGGTGCGGCGCGACGACCCGCTGTTCCCCGCGCTGCAGCTGGCCAACCTGATCTACGGCGGCTACTTCTCCTCGCGGCTGGTGGCCAACATCCGGGAGGACAAGGGCTACACCTACACCCCGCGCAGCCGGATCCTGCACAACGTCGCGGGCTCCACGCTGGTGATCGAGGCGGACGTCGCCACGGAGGTGACGGCACCGGCCCTGCTGGAGATGTGGTACGAGCTGGGCAGGCTGTCCACCCTGCGGCCCAGCGCCGAGGAGCTGGACAACGTGCGCCAGTACGCGGTGGGCACGCTGGCGATGTCGGTCGCCACGCGCGCCGGGCTGGCGACGAGCCTGGTGACGTTGCTCGGCGTCGGCCTGGACCTGGAGTGGATCCGCGGTCACCCGGCGCGGCTCGCGGCGGTGACGGCGTCGGACATCTACCACGTCGGCGTGCACCTGCTGGCCCCGAAGCTGCTGGCCGCGGTCGTGATCGGGGACGCCACCCGGTGCGAGGAACCGTTGCAGGCGTTCGGTCCCTGGGAAGTCGAGTAACCGTTCCCCCGTCCGCCACCGGCCTCTCCCACGTCGTGGGGGAGGCCGGTTTTCGTGTGCGGGTACCCGGGTCGCGGCGAATATGGGGAGGCAGTACCCATGTGCGCACGGGCGGGGAGGAGCACAGTTCCCGTGAGGACACGGGAGGTGCGATGTCACTGCGGGACCTGGGTTTCGACTCGGTGCAGGAGAACGTCTACCGCGCTCTGCTCGCCGACCCCGGGCGCGACACCGCCGCGCTCGCCACGCTCGTCAGGACGGGCGAGGACGTGGTCCGCGCGGCACTGACCGGCCTGCTCGCCCTCGGGGTCGTGGAGGTCTCCGCGACCGCCCCGAGTGGCGTGGTTCCCGGCGATCCCGAGGTCGCCATCGGGGAGCTGATCGAACGGCTGGAGCACGAGATGCTGCGCCGCCAGCGCGACATCGGCGGCACCAGGGCCGAGCTGGCCGGGCTCGCCGCGCTGGGCGGGCGGCCGCGGCCGGGGTCGCAGCCGGTCGAGGTGGAGCACGTCGCCGAGCCCGAGCAGGTGCGGGAACGGCTGGCGGAGCTGTGCTTCTTCACCCGCTTCAGCGTGTACTCGGTGCAGCCGGCCCGCGCGGCCAGCTCCGCCGCCCGGCAGGAGGCGGCCCGGCTCGACACGCGCAGCCTCCGCCGGGGCGTGGACATGCGGATCGTCTACGACGAGGGCGTGCTGCGCGAGGAACGCAACCGCGCCCGGCTCGGCGAGCGCGTCGCCGCCGGAGCCCGCATCCGGTTGCGGCCGGGGCCGCTGGGCCGGCTGATCGTGCTGGACGAACGGGTCGCCGTGGTGCCGGCCGATCCCGGCGGCGGAGCGCTCATCGTGCACCAGCCCGGTCTGGTGCGGGAGCTTGCCGCGCGGTTCACGCAGCTGTGGGACGGGGCCACCGAGCTCGGTGAGGCGCGGGGCGCCGACGAACCGTCCGAAGAGGACCGTGCGGTGCTGCGGCTGCTCGACGCCGGCATGACCGACGAGCTCATCGCCCGCCAGGTGGGGCTGTCCGTGCGTCACCTGCGCCGGCGCATCGCCCGGCTGCTCGAACGGCTCGAAGCCGCCAGCCGGTTCCAGGCCGGCGCCGCCGCCGCGCGCCGCGGCTGGATCTGACCCGGGAAAACCACTACGCGAAGGTGGGGAGGGAAGATGAACCGCGATTCCGCCAACGGCATGATCGACGAGGGCGACGACCTCATCGGTGCGTTCGGCTGGGACTGACAAAACCAGCGTCGCCATGGGCGGGAGCCAGTGCGGGCTCCCGCCTTTTTCTTTGCCTCGCGGGCGGGTCAGCATGCTGTCCGCGCGGAGTCCGGAAGCTGCCCCGGCGGCGCCTTCCTGGCTTGGTCATCGGTAGGCAGAATTGGTTGCAGCGAAAGGGAAAAGCCCCGGGAACGGCGGAAGGAGGAGGACGGAGATGGACTCCATCACGCTGGTGCACTCGGACCCGGACTTCTACGCGCCGCTGAGCCGCTCGACTCGGCGCGGCGTCGAGTACGCCCCGGCGGGTATGCCGGCGGACTGGACGGAGCGGCACGAGAACGTGTGGACCGGCTGGTACCCCGAGCACAAGCTCGGCGGCGTCACCGACGGCTGGAAGATCCACCTGTCGTGCCGCATCGAGCGGGCCCAGCACGTCCTCGACGTCGCCGCGCGGATCTTCGTCGCGCACGGGGTCGCGTTCAAGCACCTGAGCTGCTCGACGTTCTTCGTGATCACCCATCACAAGCACGCGGCTCGCAGCCAGTCCGGCAAGTTCTGCGCGGCGTACCCGCCGGACGTGGCGACCGCGGAGGCGGTGATGCGCGACCTGGCCGCCGCCCTCGACGGCGAAGAAGGCCCGTTCGTGCTCAGCGACCGCCGGTTCGCCGACTCCCGCGTGGTGCACTACCGCTACGGCGCCTACACGTCGCGCACGCGGCTCACCGCCGAGGGCTGGCACGTGTGGCTCGTCCGCGACGGTTCGGGCCAGGACGTGCCCGACGTGCGGGGCGTGAAGTTCCAGCCGCCGGAGGGAATCACCGATCCGTTCGCGTCCGATATGGACAGTGGTGGTGGAGGCACACCGGTGTTCGGCGGGGTCCGGTTCGACAAGGTGCTGCGCCACAGCAACGGCGGCGGCGCGTACCGGGGCACGGATGTCGCCACGGGGCGGACGGTGTTCGTCAAGGAGAGCCGCGGCCACCACGGGCTGGTGAGTGTTACCAGCAGCAGTCAGGACAGGTTGCGCAACGAGTACGCGGTACTGCGGGAGCTGCACCGCACCGGTCCGGGCTTGGCCCCCGAACCGTTGCGGTACTTCCGGCACCTGGAGAACGAGTTCCTGGTCACCGAGTTCGTGCCGGGCCGTTCCCTGCGCTCGTGGTGGACCGAGCACAACCCGGTGATCTGGTCCACCACCACGGAAGCGGACTATCGCGCCTACTACGAGCGCGCGTGGCGCATCCTCGACGAGGTGACCGCGCAGGTGGAGCGGCTGCACGAGCTGGGTTATGTCTTCGTGGACCTGAGCCCGGACAACGTACTCGTGGATGACGAGGACCACGTGCGGCTGATCGACTTCGAGACCGCCGCCCGCGTCGACGGCCCGTTGACCCCGATCGGCACCCCGGGCTTCTTCCCACCCGACCCGCGCCGTTTCGTGGACGACCCCGTGCGCTACGACGAGTACGCGCTGTCCTCGATCGCACTGGCCCTGATAGCCCCACTGAACACGACGGCCGATCTGCATTCGGGTGTGCTGGCCCACCTGCGGGCCCAGATCGACCCGGAGGGTCTCGTGCCGGACCGCATCTGGGCGCTGGCGACCCGGTTCCGGCCGCCGGTGGGGTTGGGGTCGCCTTCGCCGCAGCGGCGGGTGTTGCCGCCTTCGCGGCAGCCGGTCGCGCAGTCGCCGCAGGAGTTGGCGGAGGATTCGCCGCGGCAGTTCGCGTCCCCGTCGCCGCAGGAGCTGGCCGAGGATTCGCCGCAGCCACTGGCCTCGCCGTCGCCGCAGCCACTGGCCTCGCCGTCGCCGCGGGAGTTGGTTTCGCAGTTGTCGCCGTGGCGGTTGGCCTTGCCGTCGCCGCAGGAGGTGGCCGAGGACCCGCTCGGCTGTCTCGTGGAACTGCGGGACGGACTGGTCGCCGGGCTCACGTATCCGGGGCACGCGGACGGTGTGGTTCCGCTGGGGCCGCAGTCCTACGCCACCAACGCACTCGGCCTCGGGCACGGGCTCGCCGGGGTGGTGCACGCGCTGCACGTGGCGGGCGCGCCGTCGGCCGAGCTGCTCGACCGGCTGGCCACCCAGGCGATCGAGGAAGCCGACGATCTGCCGCCGGGCTTGGTCGCCGGGCAGGCGGGCATCGCGTGGGTGCTGGCCGAGAACGGCCGCGTTGCGGAGGCGGAGAAGCTGCTGGCGCGGGCGGACGAACACCCGCTGCTGGCCGGTTCGGCCACGCTCGGCTTCGGCCGGGCCGGAGTCGCACTGACCCACCTGGCGCTCTACGGCCACACCGGCGACCGGTCGTACCTCGACCGAGCCGCGGAGCAGGCCGACGCCATTCCGCGGACCGATGCGCTGACCGGGTTGCTCGGCTGGGACAACGCGACGGGCCTGATCAACGGACGGCCCGGGATTGCCCTGCTCGACTACTACCTGGCCAGGTTGACCGGCCAGGAAGACCGGGTGCGCACTGGTCTGGACCTATTGTCCACGGAGCTGGACCGGGCGGTGCGGTCGGAGGGCGGGTTGCTGTTCCCCGTGTCCGAACGCGACCGCAGGCTGATGCCGTACCTCGCCACGGGCAGCGCGGGCTTCCTGATGGTGGCCAGCCGCTACCTGGCGGCGACGGGTGACGAGCGGCTCGCCGCGGCGATGCCGGAGCTGCTCCGCGGGTTCGGCTGCGCGTTCACCCACTACGGCGGCCTGTCCACCGGGATGGCGGGGATCGCACTGGCCCTGCACGACCACGGCCGCCGGCATGCCGACGAGGCGAGCGTCGAACGGGCCCACACCCTGGCGCGGCGGATGTTCCTCTACGCGGTGCCGCATCCCACGGGAATGTACGTGCCCGGCGAACAGGGCCTGCGCCTGTCCGGTGATCTGTGGTTCGGCTCGGCCGGGGTGCTGGTGCTGCTCGCCCGGCTGCTCGACGGGCAGCCGGACCCCCTGTACACGCTCGACGGCCTCGTCGAGTGAAGCCCTGGCGGAAGGAGATCGGCGTGTCCGAAATCAACGAGCTGCAGAACCTCGTCGAGGACGACGAGACCACCAAGCCCAGCGTGACGAGCCCGGAGCTCGCTTCGAAGAGCACCTCCAGCGTCGTCTGCTGAACGCGGTACCCGGTAAACACCCAACAAGAAGGAGAAGATCATGTCGGAGATCAACGAGTTGCAGAACCTGGTGGATGAGGACGAGACCACTGAGGCTTCCGTGGTGAGCCCGGAGTTGGCGTCGAAGTCCACCGCCAGCGTCGTTTGCTGAACCTGTTTTCCTGCTGAACCGAATTCGTGGAGGAGAAGATCATGTCGGAGATCAATGAGTTGCAGAACCTGGTGGATGAGGACGAGACCACTGAGGCTTCCGTGGTGAGCCCGGAGCTGGCTTCGAAGAGCACCGCCAGCGTCGTTTGCTGAATCTGTTTTCCTGCTGAACCGAATTCGTGGAGGAGAAAGTCATGTCGGAGATCAATGAGCTGCAGAACCTGGTGGATGAGGACGAGACCACCGAGGCTTCGGTCGTGAGCCCGGAGCTGGCTTCGAAGAGCACCGCCAGCGTCGTCTGCTGACCTGAGGTCCGCGGAAATCCACGCCACGGGGCGGGAAACAGGGGCTCCCTGCTTCCCGCCCCGACGCGCGTCGAACGCCAGGAAGAGGAACACCCGTGAACCGCGATTTCCGGTACTACTGGTCGGCCGAGGTGAGCTCCACCTTCGGCTCGACGTTCACCACGACGGCGATCGGCGCGGTCGGCGTCACCGTTTTCGCCGCGAGCCCGGGCGAGCTCGGTTTCGTGAGCGCCGCGGCGATCCTGCCCGCCTGCGTGTTCGGACTGGTGGCAGGCGTCATCGGCGACCGGCTGCGACGGCCCCGGCGCGCCCTCATCGCTTGTGACGCCGCCGCCGCGCTGATGGTGCTCGCGGTGGCCGCGGGCATCCTCACCGGCGCTGCGACGATCTGGTGGCTGGCCGGCCTGTGCCTCGCGCTGGGTTGTCTGTCCACAGTGGTCGAAACGGTCTACTTCACGCACCTGCGCGGCCTGGTCCCGGACGACGACCTGACCGCCGGCCGAGTCCGCCTGCAAAGCGGCGAATACGGCGCCCGCACCGTGGGCCAGGCCCTGGCGGGTTTCGTGATAGCCGCAGCAGGCGGCGCGGTGGCGCTGCTGCTCGACGCGCTCAGCTACGTCACCAGCCTGGTCCTGCTGACCCGCATCCGCACAGCGGACCACGGCGCGGGGGAGTGGGCAGGCGGTGATGCGGCTGGTGCTGGTGGGGTTGGTGGCACGGGCGTGGCCTTGGCTGGTGGTGGCCGTGAGGCTGGTGTGGCTTCGGCCGGTGGTGATGGGGCAGCGGCGGCTGGCGGTGGCGGGGTTGATGCGCGGGGTGTGGGCCTGGCTGGTGGTGGTGGGGTTGGTGGCGCGGGCGTGGCCTCGGCTGGTGGTGGTTTGGCTGGTGTGGCTTCGGCTGGTGCTGACGGGGTAGTGGCGCCCGGTGGTGGTGAGGCAGCGGCGGCTGGCGATGGTGGGGTTGGTGCGCGGGGCGTCGGCCTGGCTGGTGGTGGTGAGGCTGGTTTGGCTGCGGCCGGTGCTGACGGGGCAGGGGCGGCTGGCGGTGGTGGGGTTGGTGCGCGGGGTGTGGCCTCGGCTGGTGGTGGTGGGGCAGAGGCGTGTCGTGGTGGGGCCTCCGAGCTTGCTGTGGCTGCGGCCGGTGGTGCGGTTGAGGTGCTCGGCGGTGGTGAGGCTCGCGGACGCGGCGTGGCTTCGGACGGTGGGCACGGTGAGGCTGGGCTGGTGGGCGATGGTGGTGTAACCGAGGCGCCCGGTGGCTACGGTGCGGCCGGATCATTCGGTGGCCACGGCGAGGGTGAGTCGTCCGGTGGTCGAAGTGCGGTCGGACCGGCTGGTGGTGGTAGTGCGGACGAGTTGTCTGCCTCCTGTGGTGGGAGTGGGGCGTCCGGCGAGGGCTCTGGTGCGGCCGGGCCTGCTGCGGGCGGGGGCTCTGGGGTGACCGGTGGGGGGCCGTCGGCTGGGGAGGGGGTGCGTTCGCTGCTGCGGGACATCCGGCAGGGGTTTGGGGAGGCGTTGCGGCATCCGTTCCTGCGGGCGTTCGGTGCGTTTTCGGCGGTGCGGGCGGTGAGTGTGGGCGCACTGGCGACCATCACCGCTCCCTTCCTTCTGCGGGACCTGGCTGTGCCGGTTTGGCTTTACGGAGCCCTGTATGCCTTCAGCGGGCTCGCCGGGCTCGGGGGATCTCTGGCGGCGGGACGGCTGGCGAAGCGGCTCGGGTTGCGGCCGCTGGCTGTGCTGGGCAGCGTCGGCATGGTGGCGTCCGCCTTTGTGTTGCCTCTGGCGGGCGGGCCACTGCCTGTCGCTGCCGGGCTGGGGGTGCTGGGGCTGGCGTTGCCCGCGGCCTTCGGGGCGGCCGCCAATGTCGGGTTGAGCGGAGCGATCACCGACCTCGTGCCCGAGAACGCCCTGGGCCGGGTGATCGCCAGTCTGCGCACGGTCACGACCGCTTCCCAGGTGCTCGGTGCGCTCGTCGGCGGGTTGCTCGGCGACGCGCTCGGGTTGCGGCCTACCGCGTGGTTGTGCGCGATCGTCTCGTTCGCGGGATGCCTGCTGGTGCTGCGGGCCTTCGTCGCGAGCCGACAGCCGGAACCGGCTCGGGTGGCCGTCGCATGAGTGGGCCGGTGCTGGTCGTGGTGGGTGCCGGTCCGCGTGGTACCGGGCTGCTGGAGCGCATCGCCGCCAACGCTGATCTCGTGCCGGGGGAGGGGTGCGAGATCCACGTGGTCGACCCTCACCCACCCGGCGCCGGGCGGGTTTGGCGGCCCTTGCAGTCGCCCCTGCTGCTGATGAACTCCCGTGCCGGAGAGGTCACGATGTTCACCGACGACAGCGTGCGCTGCGCCGGGCCGATCCGGCCCGGTCCGACGCTGGCCGAGTGGGGCCCGCACTACGACGGCCGCGACCCGGGGCTGGCCCGCGAGGCCGCCGCGCTTACGCCGGACAGCTTCGCCAGCCGTCGGCTCGCCGGTGCCTATCTCGGCTGGTGCTTCGACCGCGCTGTGCGGAGCTTGCCGCCTCGCGTTCGCGTCACCGTTCACTCCGCCGCCGCGGTGGCGTTGAGCGACGGCGACCGGCAGACGCTCACCCTCTCCACCGGCCGCCGCCTGCAAGCGGATGTGGTGGTGCTGGCCCAGGGCAATCCCGGTGGCCACCGCACCGCCGAACAGGAGGCCCACCAGGCGTTCGCCACGCGCACCGGCGGCACCTACCTGCCGCCCGCATGCCCCGGCGACGAGGATCTCGACCGCCTGCCGCCCGGCGAAGCTGTCCTGGTCTCCGGGCTGGGTCTGGCCTTCGTCGACCTGGCCATCCTGCTCACCGAGGGCCGCGGCGGCCGTTTCATCCGCCACCGCGACGGCACGCTCGCCTACCGCCCCAGCGGCCGCGAACCCGTCCTGCACGCGGGCTCCCGGCGCGGCGTGCCGTACCTGCCCAAACCCGTCCTCCCCGAACTGCGCGACCCCGAACCCCGGTTCTTCACCGCCGCGTCCGCGAAGCACAGCTCGCCGCGCGAACTGGTGGCCGCCGCCTGCCGGGAGCTGCTCTGGGCGCACTACCGGGAGCTGTTCGCCGCGCATCCCGAGCGCACCCGCATGGACGCCGCCGAGTTCGAGCGGGCCTTCGCGCGCCTCCCCGTGACCGATCCGGCACTCGTGGCTCTGGTCGCCGACGCCGTCCCCGACCCGGCGGATCGCGCCGATCTGAGCTTCCTGCGTTCGCCGCTGGCGGGCCTCACCTTTCCCGGCCAGGCCGCCCTCGGCACGTGGATGCACGACCGGATCAGCCGGACCGTGGCCAGGGCCACCGACCCACGGCACAGCGCCCACGCCGCGGTGCTCCACGGCCTCACCGCTGTCGGCGGTGTCCTGGAGAACCTCCTCGCCGAACCGGAAACCAGGGCCGCCGCGACCCGCGTCGCCGCACGGGTGGCGGGCTTCGCGCCGTTCCTCGGCTCCGGCCCGCCGCCGCACCGGCTGGAGCAGCTGCGGGCACTCGCCAAGGCCGGGGTGCTCCGCTTCCTGGGCGCGGACCTGCGCATCACGCAGGACGAGGTGTTCGTCGCGCACACTTCGTCCCTGCCGCATCCGGTGGGCGCCCGGCACCTGGTGGAAGCGCGCCTGCGGGACCCCGATGCGCGGTCCGGTGTGGACCCGCTGCTCGCCGGCCTGAGCCCGGCCCGAGCTCGCGTTCCCGTCGATCCGGGCACCTTCCAGGTCCTGGTGGAAGGGCGGCCCCATCCCCGCCGCCTCGCCATGGGCCTGTTCGCCGGCGGGGGCGCGCTCGGCTCGTTCTCGCGGCCGCACCGCAACGCCCCGTTCTTCCGTCAGAACGACGCCACGGCCCGGTGGCTGCTCACCGAACTGGCCGGGGTCGCTTCGCAGACGCGCACGGGCACCCCCGTCATGGCGCACTGACGCGACACGCGGAGCGGGGACAGTTCCACAAGGGACAGAGGAGTTCTTGGTCACTCGTCAAGCCTGCTCCACCCGGGCGCCCGGCGGAAGGGGCAATTGACTGGCCTGTGGACAACCCACCCCATGTGGACAACTGCCGTCCCAGTTCACGAACAGTGGACTGTCCGAACCGGACGGTCAGTCCACCGTCCGCAGCCACTGGCCCAGCTGCCCCAGTACATCGCCCTCGTAGTCGGTGCCCACCATGCGGCTCAGGTCGGCCACCGACACCTCCCGCAGCGCCGCTCGCCACGCCCTGTCCGCCGCGTACATGGTGCGCGCGATCGCGCAAGGCGCGGTGCAGGCCGAGGCCGGGGTGGCCATCGGGCCGCGCTGGCGGATCTCCGTGCAGACGAACGTCGGCTGCGGCCCCTCCACGGCCTCGACCACGTCCAGCACCGTGATGTCGTCCGCCGCCCGGGTCAGCACGTACCCGCCGGCCTTCCCCTGCACCGAGTGGACCAGTCCGGCCCGCGACAGCGACTGCAGCTGCTTCGCCAGGTACGTCGCCGAGACCCCGTGCAGCTCGGCCAGCCGCGCCGCGGGCACCGGCTCGGTCGCCGCCGTCAGCACCACGCAGCAGTGCAGGGCCCATTCGACCCCACCGGACAACTTCATCCGACCAGGGTAACCATCGCTCTTGACTCGGACAATGTATGTCCGGGTAGTATCTCGGACAAGAGAAGTCCGAGTTAGCCGGGGCGCGGCTCCGGCGGAAGGGAAACCCCATGAAGATCGCGGTCATCGGCACCGGCCTGATCGGCACGCAGGTCATCCAGCGGCTCACCGAGGCGGGCCACGACGCCACCGGTCACTCGCGTTCCACCGGCGTCGACCTGCTCACCGGCGAGGGGCTGGACGAGGCGCTCAGCGGTGCCGAAGTGGTGGTGGACGTGTACAACTCGCCGACGTTCGACGAGGCGGCGATCGACTTCTTCCGCACGGCGGAGACCCACGCGCTGGCCGCCGCGCGGAAGGCGGACGTCCGGCACGTCGTCGCGCTGTCGATCGTCGGCGTCGATCAGGTGCCCGACGTGGCGTACTACCGGGCCAAGACGCTGCAGGAGGACCTGATCAAGGCGAACCCGATCCCCTACTCGATCGTGCGCGCCGCCCAGTTCATGGAGTTCATCCCGTCGGTGCTGGACTTCACGACCGAGGGTGACGTCGTGCGCCTGCCGTCCACGCCGGTACAGCCCATCAGCTCCGCCGAGGTCGCGGCCGCCGTCGCCGAGGTCGCCGCCGGTGCCCCGCTGCAGGGCACCCGCGACATCGCCGGTCCGGAAGTTTTTCCGCTCGACGAGCTCGGCCGCATCACACTGGAGGCGACCGGCGACAACCGCCACGTCGTCACCGACGAGACGGCCGGCCTGTTCGGCGCCGTCAAGGGCGATGTGCTCACCGCGCCCGGTGGTCACCTCGGCACGACGCACTACCGCGACTGGCTGCGCACCCGCTGAAGCACCGCGACCGGCGTCGCGGAACACGAGAGAGGGCACCGATGCGCAAGATCCTGATCGTGGGCGGCGGCTACGCCGGCTTCTACACCGCCTGGAAGCTCGAGAAGAAGCTGCACCGGGGCGAGGCCGAGGTCACGGTGGTCGATCCGCGCCCGTACCTGACCTACCAGCCCTTCCTGCCCGAGGTGGTCGCGGGCTCGATCGAGGCGCGCCACGCCGCGGTTTCCCTGCGCCGCCACCTGAAACGCACCCGCCTGGTCGCGGGCACGGTCGTCCGGATCGACCACGGGCACCGCACGGTCACCGTGCAGCCGGCCGACGGGGACGCGTTCCGGCTCGGCTACGACACGATCGTGGTCACCGCCGGTGCGGTCACGCGGAAGTTCCCCGTGCCGGGCATCGCGGAGGAGGCGATCGGGCTCAAGCACGTCGAAGAGGCGGTCGCGATCCGGGACAAGCTGCTCACGTCGTTCGACCGAGCCGCGACGCTGCCGCCCGGGCCGCAGCGGGCGAAGCTGCTCACAGTCACGTTCGTCGGCGGCGGCTTCTCCGGGGTCGAGGGTTTCGGTGAGCTGCTGTCGCTGGCCACCGCGCTGCTCGGGCGGTATCCGGAACTGAGCCGCGACGAGCTGCGGTTCCACCTCGTCGAGGCGACGGGCCGGATCCTGCCCGAGGTCAGCGACCGGCCCGGCCGCTGGGTGGTGCGCTCACTGGAGCGACGGGGTGCGCGCGTGCACCTGAACACGCAGGTGACCTCGGCGGCCGGCGGGCACGTGGTCCTCTCGACCGGCGAGAGCTTCGACTCGGAGCTCATCGTGTGGACCGCGGGCAACGCCGCGAACCCGGTCACCGGCAGGCACACCGACCTGCCGGTGGACGGGCGCGGCCTGGTCGTCGTGCGGCCGGACCTGCGGGTGGGCACCGAGGACGCGCCGGTACCGGACGCCTGGGCGGCGGGTGACGACGCCGCGGTGCCGGACCTCGCCTCACCCGTTCCGGGCGCCCTCACGACGCCCAACGCGCAGCACGCCTACCGCCAGGGCAAGCTGCTCGCGCGCAACCTCGACGCCACCCTGCACGGCCGCGAGCCGAAGCCGTACCTGCACCACAGCCTGGGCGCGGTCGCGACGCTGGGCCTCGGCCGCGGGATCTTCCAGTACCGGCACCTCGTCATCACCGGGCCGCCGGCCTGGCTCATGCACCGCGGGTACCACGTGCTCGCCGTGCCCAGCTGGGAACGCAAGATCCGGGTGCTGGCGGTGTGGCTGACCGCGGCGGTGGCCGGGCGCGACATCCTCTCGCTCGCGTCGGTGCAGCACCCGCGCGACGCGTTCGTCACCGGCGGCGAACCCGCGCCCGCCGACAGGGCTTCTTGAGTTTCGTGCCACCAGGGCGGCACGAAACAGCGGAAACCGTTGTGGGTAAACGGGTTCAGGCCAGTTCGACGACGACCTTGCCGAACGCACCCCGATCGAGGTGGCCGAACGCGGCGGGTAGTCCGGCCAGCGGGTAGCGCCCGTCGATCACGGGCCGCAGTCCCGTCCGGTCGACGGCGCGCACGAGGTCCTCCAGCGCCCGGCGGTGGCCGGTGCCGATGCCGTGGACGGTCAAGTCCTTGAGCAGCAACGGCATCACCGGTGCCGACACCTCGAAGCCCTCCAGCGCGCCGATCTGGTGAATCCGGCCGCCGACCGCCGCCACCTCCACCGCCCTGCCGAAGTGCGCCCCGCCGACCACTTCCAGGATCTGGTCGGCGCCGCGGTCGCCGGTGAGCGCCAGCACCGCCTCCACCCAGTCCTCCCGCGCGCGGTCGACGCAGTGGTCGGCGCCGAGCGCCATCGCGCGGTCGAGCTTGTGCGCGCTGCCGGACACGATCACCTCGGCGCCGTGGGCCTTGGCGATCTGGATGCCGAACAACGACACCCCGCCCGTGCCCTCGACGAGCACGGTCTCCCCGGCCCGGACGCGGCCGCGTTCGGCGAGCGCGAACCACGCCGTCAGGCCCGCGCAGGGCAGGGTGCTCGCTTCGGCGTCATTCAGCGCCGCCGGTGCCGCCACGAACCAGTCCTGCGGAAACGCCACGTACTCCGCCAGCACACCCGGGTGGAAGCCGCCGAGGGTGCGGTAGGCCGGGGTGCGGCCGTTCCCGGGCCGCATGCCGTCGATCCAGTCCGGGGTGAAGGTGGAGATCACGCGGTCCCCGACGGCGAACCGGCCGGCTTCGTCACCGAGTGCCACGACCGTGCCCGCGAGGTCGGACCCAGGGGTAAAGGGGAACGCGAGCGGCAGGCCACGGCCGTTGTCCGTCACCAGCTTGTCGCGGTGGTTGAGCGACACGGCCGCCACACGCACCAGGACCTCGCCGCGGCCCGGTTCCGGCACGGGCACCTCCCGCAGCTCCAGGCGGTCCCGACCAATGCCGTCCATCTCCCAGCGCTTCACCGCCCTTCCCCCTGCCGGGCCAGGCTCGCCAGCAGCGCCAGCGACCGTTCGGCCGCCGAACCCGGTTCCGCCGAGAACACGTACAGCGTCTGCCCGGTCTCGCCCGTCACCGACAGCGACTCGTACTGCACGGTGATCTCACCCACGAGGGGGTTGCGATAGGACTTCGTGCCGCCGGTCCGCTCGTGCACGTCGTGCCGCGCCCAGAGCTCGCGGAACTCCGCGCTCTTCAACGACAGTTCGCCCACCAGACCGGTCAGCCGCGGGTCGTCGAGGTCGGTGCCCGCCGTGGCCCGCACGCTCGCGACCACCCCGCGGGCGATGGCGGGCCAGTCCGGGTAGACGTCGCGGGTCGCGGGATCGAGGAACACGTCACGCAGCAGGTTCCGGCCCGGCGTGAACCCCGGGTTGAGGAGCATGGCCGGCTCGTTGGCGGCGAGCACGTCGCGGTAGCGGCCGATCACCACCGCGGGCTGCGGCCAGCCCTCGACCATCCGGGCGAGCCCGGGACGCACCTGCTCGGCGTCCCGGCCGCGGCGGCAGCGCGGCGGCGGGGCCGCCGCCAGGCGCCGCAGGTGGTCAGCCGCCGTCTCGTCCAGCTGCAGCGCCTGGGCGATCGCTTCGAGCACGACCGGCGACGGGTTGCGATCGCTGCCCTGCTCCAGCCGGGCGTAGTAGTGCGGACTGACCCCGGCGAGGAAGGCCAGCTCCTCGCGCCGCAGTCCCGGAACCCGGCGGCACCCGTCGTCGGGCAACCCGAACTCGGCCGGGTCGAGGAGTGCGCGCCGGGCCTGGAGGAACTCGCCCAGCGGGTTGTCGATCTGATGAGGCATGACCGCACGATAGGTCGGCAGGCCCGGTGCGTGGCACACCGTGAGAGGGTGTGCCACGCGCCGGGTTCACGCGGTCGGGCGGTGCAGGTAACGCCCGGTCGGGGAGCCGAGCACGGATCCGTCGCCGTAGATCTGCTGCCCGCGCAGGAACGTCGAACGCACGGTGGCGCCGATCTCCAGGCCGCGGAACGGCGTGTACTCCTGCGTGGAGAACGACTCCGACGGCTCGACCACCCACGAGCGGTCCGGGTCGACGAGCGCGATGTCCGCGTCGAAGCCCTCGGCCAGATCGCCCTTGGTCTTCAGGCCGTAGCGCTGCGCGGGATTCCACGCGGTCAGCTCGGCGATCCGGTTGTACGACAGGCCCCGCTTGCGGCCTTCGCCCACCAGGCCCGGCAGCACGTACTCCGCGCCGCCGAAGCCGGACTTCGCCGCGAACACGTCCTGCGGGTCGTCGCCGAACTTCGTCTCCTCCTTGCAGCACGCGTGGTCCGACACGACCCAGTCGATCTCCCCGGCCAGCAGGTGCTCCCACAGCTTCTCGACGTCCTCGCGCCCGCGCAGCGGCGGGTTGACCTTGCCGCCGATCCCGTCCGCCGTGGTGATGTCCGTGAGCAGGTGCCCCGCGGTGACCTCGCGCCGGAAGTCGACGTGCGGGAAGGTCTTCGCCATCAGCAGCGCCGCCTCCAGCGCCTTGCCCGAGGACAGGTGCAGCAGGTTGATCGTCGGCAGCCGCGTCTCGTGCGCCAGGTAGGACGCGATCGTGACGGCCAGCCCTTCCGAGTGCGGCGGGCGCGACGCGCTGTAGGCCGCCAGGCCGGTCAGCGTCCCTTCCTGCTCCACCAGCTTCGTGTACGCCGTCATGATCTCGGCGGTCTCACAGTGCAGGGACAGCGAAATCGAGTCCGCCCGGTCCGGGAACATCTCGCGGGCCCGCTGCACGCCGCGCATCACGAACTCGAAGTGCGCGAGGTCGTAGCGCTCGCCCTCGGGGATCATCAGGAACGAGTTCTGGTCGGCCGAGCGGCCGTGCAGGCCGTGGCTGCCGTAGAACATGAAGATCTTGAACGACGTCACGCCGTGCTTGTCGATCAGCTCGGGGATCTCGTCGATGTGCGAGGACTGCATGGGCGCCAGGTGGAAGGCGTAGTCCACATAGGACCGGTCGGCGGTGGCGGCGAGCACCTCGGGGAAGACCTCCGCGTAGCTGCCGCCGCGGTTGAGGTAGTACTGCCCGGTCCGCATGTACGTCAGCGACGAGGTCACCCCGCCCTGCGCGCACGCCCGGCTCTCGCTGTCCGCGTCCTCGGACAGCGGGTTGTAGATGCCCCAGTGCTGGTGCGCGTCCACCACGCCGGGGAACGCGAGCAGGCCGCCGCCGTCGTGCACGCGCTCCGCCGCGCTCGCCTCGATCCCCGGTGCCACGCGGGCGATCCGCCCGTCGCGGACGGCGATGTCGGCGTCGGTGACCTCCCGCGCGCCGGGCCGCACCACGCGGACGTTCTTGATGACCAGGTCGTATTCGCTCATTCCGTGCCTTCTCCTTCCGAAGGGACTTGGGCCGCGTGGGTGGCCGCCAGGTAGGCGAGGCCCAGCGCGGGAAGCAGGCCGTTGCCGGCGAGGTAACCGCCGGCGCCGTGACCGGAGATCCCGGCCGCCGCGCCGCCGGAGGCGTAGAGGCCGGGGATGGCCGAGCCGTCCGGGCGCAGCACCCGGGCGTGCTCGTCGACGCGCAGCCCGCCCTGGGTGTGGAACAGGGCGGGCACCACGCGCACGGCACGCAGCGGCGGGGTGAGCCCGGCGCCGAACTCGGTGCGGCCGAAACGGTCGGGAGCCACGGCCTCCGCCAGTTCCCGCGCGAGCGGTCCGGCCGGCAGACCGGTCGCCGCGGCGAGTTCGGCGACCGTGGTGGCCCTGCGGACGGCGCCGCTGTCCACGACCTGCCGGTAGTCGGTGAACGCGAGGCTCGCCTCGTGGATCCGGTCGTCGAACACCAGCCAGCCCGCCGCGCCGGGGCGTGCGGCCAGCATCGCGGCGTACTCGGAGTAGCCCACGGTTTCGTTCCCGAAGCGGTGGCCGGACTCGTCGACCAGGATCGCGCCGTGCATCACCGTGGTCCAGGTGACCAGCGTGCGCGCGGCCGACGAAAGCCCCGCATGCCCCTGGTAGGCGTCGAGGAATCCCGTGGCCGCACCGAGTTCGGTGCTGATGCGCAGCGCGTCCCCGCGCGAGTACTCGCTGCCGTGGTAGTCCGCGGCGGCGATCTCCGGAAGGTGCTCGGCCACCAGTGCGGGATCCGCGCCGTAGCCGTTGGTCGCCAGCAGGACGGCCCGCGCGCTGATCTCCTCGGTCTCGCCGTCCGGGCGGGTCAGCACCGCGGTCCACCCTTCCGGGGACGGGCGCAGGGCCGTCAGTCGGGCGGGCACCAGGAGGTCGATGAGCTCCACACGCCCGGCCTGCTCGGCCAGCCCGCTCAGCAGTACCGAACCGTGTCGGCCCGCGATCGTGTGCACGCGCGGCACCGAGTGGCCGGGATAGCCGAAGTCGGTGGGCAGCTCGATCGGCAGGCCCGCGACGTCGGCGAGCCACTCGACCAGCGGTGCGCTCACCGTCGCGAGCGCTTCCGCCACCACGGGATCCGCCGTCGACCCGGTCTTCGCGGCGATGTCGGCGAGGAACCGCGCGGGCGAGTCCTCGACCCCGGCGGCGCGCTGGAACCGCGACCCGGCGCCGGGCACCATCGCCGTCGACATCGCGGTGTTGTTGCCCTGCAGGAAGTGCGGGTTGGCCTCGGCGACGAGCACCCGCAGCCCCAGCTGCGCCGCCCGCAGCGCCCCGCACAGGCCGCCGCCCGCGCCGGCGACGAGCAGGTCGGTGTCGGTCAAGAAAAGCCGCCTTTCGAAGCAGCGTTCCGCTGAAAGGAACGCGAACCGAATCCAGCCTGACATTCAGCGGAACGGTCCGTCAATAGTGGATTTTCTGGAACTATTGAGTTCAGGCGCTTGCATGGCTTAGGGTCGGCGGCACCGACGGAGCAGTCGAATCCGGACTGTTCCGCTGAGAGAAACGAAGGTGGAGACCTTGCCGGAACAGGTGGTGGGAACCGAGGCGGCCGCCAGGGTGGCGGACGTGCTGCTGCTGTTCACCGACGGGCCGGCCACCCTGGGCGTCTCCCGGATCAGCCGGGAGCTGGGGCTGAGCAAGGCCGTCGTCTACCGGATCCTGCAGTCGCTGGTGGCGCGCGGTCTCGTCGAGCTGGAGCCGCTGGGCCGGGAGTACCGGCTCGGGCCGGCCGCCGCCGCGCTCGGTGCCCGCGCGCTGCGGGACTCGGACCTGCGTGGCGCCTCGCTCGACGTGCTGCGCAAGCTGCGCGACGAGACCGGCGAAACGGCCACGCTGACCTCGCTGCTGCCGCAGGGCCGGCTCTACCTCGAACAGTTCGAGGGCGTGCACGAGATCAAGATGACGGTGGAGCTCGGCAGGCTGTTCCCGCTGCACGCGGGCAGCTCCGGCAAGTGCATGCTCGCCTTCCTGCCGCCCGATCAGCTGGACGAGGTGCTGCACGGCGACCTGGTGAAGCTCACCGAGCGCACGATCGTCGATCCGGAAGCGCTGGCGTCCGAACTGGACACCGTCCGCGCCCGCGGTTACGCCGTGTCCGGCGGGGAGCGGCAACCCGACGCGGCTTCGGTCGCGGCACCGGTGTTCAACGTCTCGGGGTTGCCGGTCGGCGCGATCTCCGTGTGCGGCCCGCGGTTCCGGGTCACGAACGAGTTCGTCGACCGCATCGCCCCCAAGGTCACCGAGGCCGCCGCGCTCATCTCCCGCCGGATGGGCTGGGGCACGGCGGCCCGTAGCGGAAACGAGGACTGAATCCATGACGCAGAAGCCCGCCCCCGCACTCGCCGGCCTGCGGGTGCTCGACGTCGCGACGCTGTTCGCGGGTCCGCTGGCCGCGACCCTGCTCGGCGACTTCGGTGCCGAGGTGATCAAGGTCGAGCACCCGCGCGGTGACCCGGCGCGCACGCACGGCGCGAGCAAGGACGGCGTCGGGCTGTGGTGGAAGATGCTGGCGCGCAACAAGAAGGCCGTCACGCTCTACCTCGGTTCCCCGCGCGGGCAGGAGATCTTCCGCGCGATGGTGGCCGACGCCGACGTGGTGATCGAGAACTTCCGCCCGGGCACGCTGGAGCGCTGGGGGCTCGGCTACGACGAGCTGTCGGCGATCAATCCGGGCCTGGTGCTGGCCAGGGTCACCGGCTTCGGCCAGTTCGGCCCGTACGCGAAGCGCCCCGGCTTCGGCACGCTCGCCGAGGCGATGAGCGGGTTCGCCGCGGTCACCGGCGAGCCGGACGGGCCGCCGACGCTCCCGCCGTTCGGCCTCGCCGACGGGGTCTCCGCGCTGACCACGGCGTTCGGGATCATGACGGCGCTGCGGGCGCGGGAGGCGACCGGCCGCGGCCAGGTGCTCGACCTGGCGATCATCGAGCCGATGCTCACCCTGCTCGGGCCGCAGCTGACGATGTACGACCAGCTCGGCACCCTGCAGCCACGCACCGGCAACCGGTCCACCAACAACGCGCCGCGCAACACCTACCGGTGTGCGGACGGCAGCTGGGTCGCGGTGTCCACGAGCGCGCAGTCCATCGCCGAGCGCGTGATGGACCTGGTCGGACGGCCGGATCTCGCGCGGCAGCCGTGGTTCGCCTCGGGTGCCACCCGCGCCGAGCACGCGGACGAGCTGGACGAGGCGGTCGGCGGCTGGATCGCCGAACGCTCCCGGGCGGACGTGCTCAGTGAGTTCGAGAAGGCACAGGCAGCCGTCGCGCCGATCTACACCGCCGCGGACATCCTCGCCGACCCGCAGTTCACCGCGCTCGGCAGCGTGGTGGAGCTGCCCGACGAGGAGCTGGGCTCGGTGAAGATCCAGAACGTCCCGTTCCGGCTCAGCGAGACCCCCGGCCACATCGCGAGGACGGGCCCGAAACTGGGGCAGCACACCGCGGAAGTCCTGGCGCGGTACGGCGTCGGGAAGTCCGAACTGGACAGTCTGCGTGCCGAAGGAGTGTTGTGACCGCCCAGGCCCGCAGCTGGCTCTACGTGCCCGCGCACCGGGCGGACGTCTTGCTGCCCAAGGCGATGGCCGGGGTGGCCGACGCGGTGGTGCTCGACCTGGAGGACGCCGTGCCCGCCACGGCCAAGGACGCCGCGCGCGCCGCCGCGGTGGCCGCGGCCGCCGTCGAGCAGCCGAAACCGTTGTGGGTGCGGGTGAACGCGCTCGGCTCCGAGTGGGGCCGCGCCGACCTCGCCGCGCTGGCGGGCAGCCGGGCGGCCGGTCTGCGACTGCCCAAAGTGGAGGATCCCGCCACCGTGCGCGAGGCGGCGGAGCGCACCGGGCTGCCGCTGCACGTGGTGCTGGAGTCCGCGCTCGGCGTCGAGCGCGCTTACGAGCTGGCCACCGCACACCCGCTGGTCGCCCTGCTCTCGCTCGGCGAGGCGGACCTGATGGCCGACCTGCGCGTCTCCGACCGCGACGCACTCGACTGGGCGCGCCAGCGTGTGGTCGTCGCGGCCCGTGCCGCCGGACTGCCGAGCCCGCCGCACGCCGCGTGGACCGCGGTGTCCGATGTGGACGGTCTGGTGGCGGACACCACGACCGCGAGCCGGCGCGGGTTCTTCGGTCGTTCCGTGCTGCACCCCAGCCAGCTCGAACCGGTCAACCGGCTGTTCACCCCCGGCGCGGCCGAGGTCGCCAGGGCACGGGCGTTGCTGAAGTCCCTCGCCGACCGGTCGGCCCAGGACGTCGCCGCCTGGCTCGACGAGGACGGCCGGTTCGTCGACGCCGCCGTGGTCGCGAACGCCCGCTGGCTGGTCGAACTGGCCGACACGATCTCCCACGAAAGGACGAGTTCATGACCACCGCCCTGCTCGAAGCCCTCGCCGGGGGCACCCGTACCGTCGAGCTCGGGCAGCCGCTGTTCACCGGCATGCCCTGTTCCCCCAACCATCCCGGCTTCCGCATGACGCTGGCGCGCCGCCACGGCGACATGACCAGGGCCGACGGCAGCTCGGCCGCCAACGAGGTGATCATCACCGGTGGCCACGTCGGCACCCACATCGACGCGCTCTCGCACGTGAGCTTCCAGGGCAAGCTGCACGGCGGCGTCGACGCGGCGCAGGCGCAGACCGGCGGCCGGTTCAGCGAGCTGGGCACCGACAGGATCCCGCCGCTGGTGGTGCGCGGGGTGCTGCTGGACGTCGCCGCCGTGCACGGCGTGGACACGCTCGAACCCGGCTACGGCGTCACGGAGGCGGACCTGCGTGCCGCCGCCGACCGCGCGGGTGCCGAACCGCGTGCCGGGGACGTGGCGCTGGTGCGCACCGGCTGGGCACGCAACTTCTCCGACGCCGGGCGCTACCTCGGGCACGACACGGGCGTGCCCGGGGTGACCGAGGACGCCGCCCGCTGGCTGGCGGACAAGGGAATCGTCGCGACCGGCACGGACACCACGGCGTACGAACAGATTCCCGCCGGTGCCGGGCACAGCCTGCTGCCAGTGCACCGGCTGCTGCTGGTGGAGCGCGGGATCTACATCATGGAGCACCTCAACCTGGAGGACGCCGCGGAACAGGGGCTGACCGAGTTCGTGTTCGTCGTGGCGGCGCTGCGGATCACCGGCGGCACCGGTTCGCCGATCCGTCCGTTCGCGGTGGTGGGCGCGTGACCCCGGCCCAGCGCTTCGGCGCGCTGGCGGCCGAGGTCGCCGCGAAGGGACTGCCGGGCGAGCTGCGCGACGACATGGCGGGCCGGATGGTCGACCTGCTCGGCAACTGCCTCGCCGCGGGCGGCGAGGAGCCGGGCCGCATCGTGTCGGCCGTGGTCCGGTCGTGGGGCGGCACGGAAACCGCCACCGCGATCGGCGTGGCCGAGCGGGTGCCCGCACCCTCGGCGGCGCTGGTCAACGGCACGCTCGCGCACAGCCTCGACTTCGACGACACCCACCTCCCGTCGGTGCTGCACCCGTCCTCGGCGGTGCTGCCCGCCGCGCTCGCGGTCGCTGAGGAGGTCGGCGCTTCCGGCCCGGCACTGCTCGACGCGGCCACCGTCGGCGTGGAGCTCACCTGCCGCCTCGGCATGGCCGGCTACGACGAGCAGGCCAACAACTCGGTGTTCTTCGACCGCGGCCAGCACGCGACCGCGATCTGCGGCGCCGTCGGCGCGGCCGTGGCGGCCGGCATGCTGCGCGGGCTCGACGCCGACCAGCTGACCTCGGCCATCGGCATCGCCTGCAGCATGGGCGCCGGGGTGATCGAGGCCAACCGCACCGGCGGCACCGTCAAACGCGTGCACTGCGGCTGGGCCGCGCACGCCGGAGTGGTGGCCGCCGACCTCGCCCGGCACGGGCTGACCGGGCCGCCCACCGTGCTGGAGGGCCGGTTCGGGTTCCTGCAGGCGTTCCTGGGCGACCACGTGGACCTCGACGCGCTCACCACCGGGCTCGGCGAGCACTGGGAGACGCCCGGCATCTTCTTCAAGCCCTATCCCTGCAACCACTTCACGCACGCGGGCATCGACGCGGCGCTGCGGCTGCGGGCGGCGGGCGTGCGGCCGGAGTCGATCGTCTCGCTGACCCTCGGCGTGCCCGAACCGGTGCTGCGCACCATCGGCGAGCCGCCCGAGGAGAAGGCCCGGCCGCGCTCGGGCTACCACGGCGCGTTCAGCGGACCCTTCACCGTCGCGTCGGCACTGCTCGGCGGCGGCGGGCTCGGGGTGTTCCACGAGGACTTCACCGACGAGGCGGCCCGCGACCCGCGGCGGCTGGAGCTGGCGGCGAAGGTCCGCGTCGTGGCCGACGCCGAGTGCACCGCGATCTTCCCGCGCCAGTTCCCGGCGGTGCTCACCGCGGAACTGTCCGACGGGTCGACGCGGACCGAACGTGTCCTGGCGAACCGCGGCGGCCCGGACAACCCGCTCTCACCCGACGAGCTCACCACGAAGTTCGTCCTCAACTCCGCACGGGCGCTGGAGAAGCCGCGGGCCGAACGGCTCGCGGACGCCACGTGGGGACTGCGCACGGCGGCGGACCTCCGCCCGCTCCTCGACTCGCTCACCGGTGCTCCGTAACAACCACATCGAGGTGGCCATGAGAAAGCACTTCCGCTGGGTCACGATCGCCACCATCCTGGTGCTGATCGTGATCAACTACATCGACCGCAGCGCCATCTCGTACGCGGTCGCGCCGCTGTCGAAGGCGTTCGGCATCAGCACCACCCAGTACGGGCTGATCAGCAGCGCGTTCTCGGTGGGATACCTGGTGTTCGCGCTGCTGTCCGGCCCGCTCGTGGACCGGTTCGGGCCACGGCGCGTCCTGCTCGCCGGCATGCTGATCTGGTCGGTCGCCAGCGCGATCACCCCGGTCGCGGGCGGGTTCACCGGGCTGCTGCTGATCCGCATCCTGCTCGGCGCGGGCGAGGCGCCCGCGTTCCCGGCGGCCACGCGCACCGTCAGCCGGTGGCTGCGCCAGTCCGAGCGCGGGTTCGCGCTGTCGCTCATCGGCGGCGTCGCGGTGTCGGGCAGTCTCCTGATCGGCGGGCCGATCGTCACGCAGCTGATCGACGTGGCCGGCTGGCGCGGCATGTTCTGGGTGCTGACCGGCGCGGGCCTGCTGTGGGCCGTGGCGGCGCTCGGCCTGCTGTACAACACCCCGAAGGACAACCCGCGGGTCAGCGAGGAAGAGCGCGCGTACATCGCCGCGGACCAGCGCGCGGAGGAGACCGAGGGCACGCACGGCCCGGTCGACTGGAAGCGCTTGCTGGCCAACCGGAACCTGTGGATCATCGGCGCCGGCTACTTCGCGTGGGGCTTCATGTTCTGGGGCTTCCTGTACTGGCTGCCGCAGTACCTGCAGCAGTCCTACGGCCTGAACCTCAAGCAGGTGGGCGCGTTCTCGATCGCGCCGTGGGCGGCCGGCGTCGTCGGCGCGGTCCTCGGCGGGCTCGTGGTGGACCGGGTGTACGCCCGCAACCGCCGGGTGCGCAGCCGGTTCACGGTGATCGGCGTCGCGCTGCTGCTCTCGGGTGCCTCGCTCGTTCCCGTGATCGTCGCGCCCACGCTGGTCACCGCGCTGGTGTCGATCTCGCTGGGCGTCGGCTTCGGGTTCATCACGGGCGGCATCTGGTGGGTCGCGTCCATCGACGCGGCCCCGGCGCAGCCCGCGAGCGCCGCCGGGTTCGCGGACGCGGCGTTCGCGTTGTCGGGCATCGTCGCCCCGTCGGTGATGGGCTTCATCGTGACCGGCACGGGCACCTTCACCAGCGGCTTCGTGGTGATGTGCGTGCTCGCCGTGCTCGGCGCCCTGCTGATGCTGCTCTGCACGCGGGAACCGGCCGCGAGCCGCGTTTCCGGACGCCGCGAAGTGCCTGCCTCGGACTGAGTTCCGGCGGTAGGGTCGTTCCGGGCGGCTGACCTCGGCCGCCCGGACAGGGGGCTCGGCACATGAGCGGCGGGTACACCGCGGGCACCGGCGCGATCTCGGACGCGGGGAAGTTCTGATGGCCGAGCGGACGTGGGACGAGGTCAAGGCGCTGCTGGACGACCCGGCGGTGCCGCCGGGCGACAAGACCGGCCTGATCAGCAGCTGGATCATGGCGCACCCCGGCGAGCCGGACGAGGCCGGCCGGTACGCCAGTGCCTACAACGCCAACCCGTTCGTGGCCAAGTCCGTCGACGACGCCTACGACGCCGCGAAGCGCAGCGGTGACCAGGCGTCGTACAACGACGACGCGGACAAGAAGGCCGTCGACGACGGCAAGACCCAGCTGGAGGACAAGCAGGAGCCCGCGGCCGGCGGCGGAGGCACCAGGAACTCCGACGAGATCTTCGACGCCGCCGAGCCCGCGCTGAAGGTGTTCCAGACCTTCGGGTCGCTGCTGGCGAAGCTGCCCGACGACTGCCGCGGCAACACGCGCCCGCTCGACTACGCCACCGACATCAAGAAGCGCTACGACGAGCAGCGGGGGATCGACTTCCAGGGTTTCGCCGACGACGCGGGCCACTTCAAGGCCGGCTCCCAGTCGGTGGACCAGACGGTGCAGGACACCGGAAGCGCGCTGAGCACCCTGTTCCAGAGCTGGACCGGCGGGGGCGCGGACGCGGCGTCGGACCACTACAACGAGCAGATCCAGCCCAAGGCGGTCAAGCTCTCGCAGACCCTGGAGGGCGTGAGCGAGGCCGTGGGCGCGGCGGTCACCACGGTGTTCCAGCTGTGCAAGGGCAAGGCCGACGCGGTCATCGAGATGTACACCGACCAGGTGGGCAAGGCGGACTACGCGCTGGCGCAGAAGGTCGTCGCGGTCGCCAGCGGTGAGCACGGCAGCAAGGACGACCTCGCGCAGATCGCCGGCTGGATGGACGCCAACTTCGGCACGGACCTCGTCAAGACCCTCGACGACGACGGCTGCTGCGATGACGACGACATCCAGCGCCACGGCCAGGATCTGGCCAAGCAGTGGATCCAACGGCAGTTCAACCCCGAGATGTGGGACGTGCTGTACAAGGGGTTCGACAAGCTCTGCAAGGACACCCTCGACCTGGTCGACCAGGCGTACGACGCGCTCGACAAGGTGATGGGGAAGGTGGAGAACGAGTTCGGCGACGGGGAGAGCGCGGGGAGCTTTGGAGGTTCCGGGCCGGGTTCGGGTTCCGGGACCGGGAGTTCCGGGTACAGCGGCTCGGGATCCGGTTCCGGGGCGGGGCCGGGGAGTTCCTATCCCGGTGACGGGTACGGCGGTGGTACCGGGTCCGGCTCGGGTTCGGGGGCCGGTGGTTCGGTGCCTGACCTGTCGGGGTCCGATGCGGACACACCGAGTAGTGCGGATTCGTTGGGTGGCTCTGGTTCCGGCAGTTCGGTGCCGGACCTGCCGGGGCTGGACGGCAGCGAGGACGAGCAGCTGGACCACCTGAAGGTCGAGCAGGGCGGCAAGACCTTCGAGATGACCGAGCCCGACGCCGACGGGAAGATGGACATCAAGGTCGACGACGGGTCCGGCACGCCGAAGGACTTCAAGCTCGACTGGTCCCGCGCCGCCGGTTCCGCCGCGGACGGCGCCTACGTCCCCGGCCCGGACGGCAAGATCCACATCCAGGACGGCGGCACCGAGATCACCGCCGAGCGCCCCGACGGCCCGGACGGCCCGACGGTCGTCACCGTCGACGACGGCTCCGGCACGCCGACGAAGTACACGCTGGGTGAGGGGGACGGTGCCGGGAAGTCCACTTCGGACGTTCCGGGCAGTGTGGACGCGTTCGCGAGTGGGAGCCCGTCGAGCGCGGAGCCCGCGAACCTGGACCTGCCCGAAGCCGCCGAGGCGCCGGACCTGCCGGTGTCCGGCGATGTCGAGGATCTGCCTGCCGCCGCCGAGGTGCCGGACCTGCCGGTGCCCGGCGATGTCGAGGATCTGCCCGAAGCCGCCGAGGTGCCGGACTTGCCGGTGTCTACGGATGCGGCGGATCTGCCTGCCGCCGCCGAGGTGCCGGACCTGCCGGTGTCCGGCGATGTCGAGGATCTGCCTGCCGCCGCCGAGGTGCCGGACTTGCCGGTGTCCGCGGACGCGGCAGATCTGCCGGTGTCGGGCGGGGGCGGTGGAGCCGACGTGCCGGACCTCGGTGGCGGCGGTGGCGGTACCACACCCGACCTCGTGGGGGTGGGTGAGTCCGCGCGACTGGCCACAGGTGTGCAGGTCGGTGCCGCTGTGCCGACCGCGGACGCGCCGCCCGGTGCGCAGTCCGCGGTGCCGGTCACCCCGCCGGTACAGCAGCCCGCGGGGCTGGCCGGGTTGGGTGGCCTGGGCGCGATGGGTGGTGGGCACGGCGGTGGGGGTGAGGACCAGCAGCGCAGCTCGCGGGCGTACCGCATCGACGGCGGCATCTTCGACGCGGGCGAGAAGCCGGGGCCGCGGATCATCGGTTCGCTGGACGACGACGAGAAGCCGGCCAAGCGCCGCTGAGCGGCTGCCCGGAGGAGGACGCATGGTCACCGACGAGATCCAGCAGCTGAAGGCGACGCTGGCGGGCCTGGTGCGCGAGCAGGCCGACCGGCGGGCGCTGCACCAGCGGCAGAGCGCCGTGATCAAGGCCGAGGCGCAGGAGTACATGACCAAGCAGGCCCAGGCGGCCGAGCGGTACCTCGAACACCGCCGGGAACTGGGCCGCCGCGAGGCGGGCGAGGAGGAACGCCCCGACGCGGTGCAGGAGCTGGACTTCGAGCCCGAGGGCTTCGCGGAGGAGACCGAGGCCGAAGAGGCCGTGACGCCGCAGTCGTTCGTGCAGCCGGTGGCTCCGCCGCCACCACCCCCGCCGGAACGCGCCCCGCGCCGCGCCCGCGCCCGGTCGGAGGACCCGGAGGAGGACGACGACGCCTTCCTGAACAACCGCTGGCGCGACGAGTAACACCCCGCGCGCCCCGGTGCAGAAGCGGATGCCGGATGAGGTGGAGGAGCTGGCCGGGCCGAGGGATTTCCGTCGCGTGCCCGGGTGGCTCGAGTCGCATGCGGTGGTGCCGCCGCTCGCTTCCGCCCAGGAGTGGGGCTGGGGCCCGGCGGGGGAGCTGGTTGGACCGATGGATTTCCGGCGCCTGTCCCGAGTGGCTCGACCGCCGGTCACCCCGCCTGAGATGCCGCGCCGGGCGGAGGGGCTGGCGGGCGGGTGGTCTCCGCGCGATTCCGCCATCGGTCGCCCCGGTCCCCGAGCGGCCGCCGCGCGCCCGGGTGGAACCCCGGGCGCGACGAGCCCGCTCGGGCGGATCGCGCCAGCGTGACCTGCCGCAACCGCCGCCTGGCCCATGCCGCCAAGGCGAACCCGTGCAGCACCCTTGACAGCCTCCCCACCGCTAATGAACCATCCGGTACCTAACCAGATGGTTCATTGCGACGGCGCAGCGCGGAGGTGGTCCCGATCCCTACCTCCTCGAAAAGGCCCTCAAACCACCACGATCTTTCCCGTGTTCTGGGGGTAGATCGGGTCGTTGTAGAAGAACTCGCCCTTCTGGCTGAACGTGTGCTTGAACGACTGGCCCGGCATGAGCGTGCCGGAGTCGAACTCGTACTCGAAGAACGACACGGCGCCGTGGGCGGTGGCGTTGTCCGGCGGGTTGAGGAAGGTGATCTCCGTGCCGACCGGCACCGTCAGGTTGTGCGGCGACATCGCGTTCTGCGCCACCGTGTTCTCCTGCGCGCCCGGCCTTCCCGCGGTCGCGTCCCAGATCCGCCCCAGTGTCACCGTGTAGCCGGCCGCCGCGGCGGTGACCGGTGCGGTGCGGATCTGGTTGCGCCGCGACGGGGGAGTGGGCGCCGCCACCGGGCCGACCTTTCCGCCGAGCTTGAACGCCCACAGGTGGTCGCCCTTGGGGATGTCCGGGTACGGCAAACCGTTGCCGCCCGCGAAGACCGCCAGGTACTGCTGCCCGTCGATCTCGTAGCTCACCGGGCTGGTGTGCACCCCGGCACCGCACTGGAACCGCCACAGCTCGCGGGCGTCCGTGTCGTCCATGGCGATCAGGTTGCCGTCCGGCCCGCCCTGGAACATCACTCCGCCGCCGGTGGTCAGGATTCCGTTGCCGTGCGCCAGGGACCACTCGCTGTCCTTGCTCCACACCAGCTTGTTGGTCTTCGGGTCCACTGCCGCGAGGCCGCCCGCGAAGTACTCGCCGTAGGGCCGGGCGGTGTTGACGCGCCCGCCGTTGGTGTTGGAGTACGCGGAGTTGATCAGCCCGTACCCGACGTAGATCCAGCCGGTCCCGGGGTTGAACGACACGTGCGCCCAGTCGGCGCCGCCGCCCGCGCCGGGGAAGATGATCGTCGCCCGGTCCCAGTGCGGCGTGAACAGGCCGCCGTTGGGGTAGAAGGGAACCGGCCGGGTGGCGTTGTCCAGCCTGGGTTCCTGCGGGACGAACGGATCGCCCGCCGGATATGGCTGGGTCGGCGCGGTCTTCTGCCGCGCGTCCTGCGGCACCGGCCGCTCCTCGACGCCCTGCACCGGCTTTCCGTTGGTGCGGTCCAGGATGTAGTACATCCCGACCTTGCTGCCGTACACCACCACCTTGCGCAGCTTCCCGTCGATGCGCAGGTCGGCGAGCACCGGGGCCATCACGTTGTCGTAGTCCCAGATGCAGTGGTGCACCGACTGGAAGTGCCAGCGCCGCTGGCCGGTCTTGGCGTCGATGGCGACGATGCAGTTCGCGAACAGGTTGTCGCCCGCACGCGTCGAGCCGTTGGTGCGCGGGTACGGGTTGCCGAAGGTCCAGTAGACGAGCCCCAGGTCGGGGTCCACGGCCGGATGGATCCACGGCACGGCGCCGCCGGTCTGCCAGCTGTCGCCCTCCCACGTGTCGTTGCCGAACTGGCCCGGGCCGGGCACCGCCCAGAAAGTCCACGCGATCTTGCCGGTGGCCGCGTCGAGCGCGTACGCGCGTCCTCGCGCCCCCGCGGTGCTGCCCTGCATACCGACGTAGATCAGCCCGTCCCAGTACACGATCGCGCCGGCGAGGGTGCCCGTCGCGCCGCCGCACTGGCCGTTCGCGGGATCGCACGGCTCGGGCGTGCCCTGCGTCGGGTCCTCGGTCAGCAGCTGCGTCTTCCACACCACCGCGCCGGTTTTCTGGTCCAGCGCGTACACGATGTTCGCGCCGGACGTCGAAAACACCTTGCCCTGGCCCAGTGCGACGCCGCGCATGTTCGTCTTGTTCGAGCCGACGTTCGTCTTCCACCGGACCGCGCCGGTCCTGCCGTCGACCGCGAACACGTTCTGCTGCGTGGTCTGGACGTAGAGCACGCCGTCCTGCGCGACGATCGTGCTCTGCTGCGCGCTGGAGGTGTCCCCGCCTTCGAGGTTGACGTGCCAGGCGCCACCGAGGCGGTCCACCGTGCGCCGGTTGATCTGGTCCAGCGGCGTGTGGTTCTGGTTGCCCAGGTCGCCGCCGACCTTCGGGAAGTCCTTGCCGGGATGGGCGAAGGAGTCCGGCTGCCGCGGCGTGGCGACGGCCGCCGCCGCGGCGGGCCGGGCGCCGAGCACCGTCCCCGCCACCGTGGCTCCCGCCGCACCGCTCAGGAATTTGCGTCGATCCATCGATGCGCCCTCTCTACGTTGAGGAGGTCCACCTGGTGGTCCAGACGGTCCGTTCGACGGTCGAGCTTAAATCCTCGCGGCCCCGGCTCACAAGAGCGTTCGCCTCTTGTTCCGGTCGGGGCAGCGAGGTACCTTCGGAACACCAGGCGGTCCGACTGGTCCGCTACGTGGTTCTCGTCGAAAGGACTTCCGCATGGAAACCCTGGTGCCCCAGGAGATCGCCGTCGACCGTCCACTGTGGTCGGAGCCCGTGGCCGAATGCTACGAGACCCGGCCCGAGGTCACGGCGTACGCCGGTGAGAGCGGGCCGTGGCAGGCCCGCTGAGCCGGGCCGAACTGACCGACGCCCTGCTCGGCCTGGAAAAGCGCTACTGGGCGCACCACCCGTTCCACCTCCGGCTGCACGAGGGCGGTTGCGAGCCGGCCGACCTGCGCCGGTGGGTGGCCAACCGCTGGTACTACCAGAAGTGCCTGCCGCAGAAGAACGCCGCGATCGTGGCGGCGTGCCCGCTGCCGGAGGTCCGCCGCGGGTGGCTGGAGCGCATCTCCTTCCACGACGGGGAACGCGAGGGCGAGGGCGGGATGGCGCAGTGGCTGCGCCTGGCGGAGGCGGTCGGGCTGAGCACGGCGGAGGTGCTCGACGAACGGCACGTCCTGCCCGGCGTGCGGTTCGCCGTCGACGGCTACCTGGACTTCTGCCGCACCAGGCCGTGGATCGAAGGCGTCGCGGCCGCGCTGACCGAGCTGTTCTCGCCCGGCCACATGACCGACCGCGTCAACGCCTGGCGCAAGCACTACGGCTGGATCGAGCCGGCGGGTTTCGCGTATTTCGACCGCCGGATTCCTGCGGCGCGCCAAGACAGCGCTTTCACGCTCAAGCTCGTGCTCGACCACTGCACCACCCGCGCGGAGCAGGACGCGGCGATCCGGGCCCTGTCGTTCAAGTGTGACGTGCTGTGGGCGGTGCTCGACGCGGTGGACTACGCGAGGCGCGCATGAGCGGGCCAGGGTTGCGGCGCGGCGTCCGGCTGGAGTTCGACGCCGTCCGCGGGCGGCCGGTGCTGCTGTATCCGGAAGGCGTGCTGCTGCTGAACGAAACCGCGGCCGCGGTCGTGTCCCGTTGCGACACTCGCCGTACCGCGGCGGAGATCGCGGCCGATCTCGCCGAGGTCTACGCCGGGGTGACCGCCGAGTCGGTGGTCCGCATCCTGGCCGACCTGGAAAAGCGCAAACTCGTGGAGACGGGTCCGGACGTCGTCGCCGCGGCAGCTGTCTCAAGTAGAGAGTCCACACGGGACATCAGCGCGCCGGTGCCACTGGGGCTGCTCGCCGAGTTGACCTATCGCTGTCCCCTCCAGTGCGGCTACTGCGCGAATCCGCTCAACCTCACCGACTACCGTGACGAGCTCGACACCCGCGCGTGGCTGGACGTGTTCGAGCAGGCCCGCGAGCTGGGTGTGCTGCAGCTGCACCTGTCGGGCGGGGAGCCGGGCCTGCGCCGCGATCTGATCGAGCTGGTCGCCGCGGCGCACCGGCTCGGGCTCTACACGAACCTGGTCAGCAGCGGGATTTCGCTCAACAGCACCAGGATCGCTCAGCTCGCCGAGGCGGGACTGGACCACTTCCAACTGTCTATTCAGGACGCCGAGGCGGGAAACGCCGACCGGATCGCCGGGCGGCGCGCGCACGGCCGCAAGCTCGCCGTCGCGGAGGCCGTGCGAGCGGCGGGCCTGCCCCTGACAATCAACGTGGTGCTACACCGCGAGAACGTCGACCACGTGCCCGCGATCGCCGACCTCGCCGCGCTCCTGGGCGCGGACCGGCTGGAGCTGGCGCACACCCAGTTCTACGGCTGGGCCCTGCGCAACCGCTCGGCGCTGCTACCCACCCGTGAGCAGGTCGAGCGGGCGAACGCGGACGTCGCGCGCGCCCGGCAGCGGCACCGGTTCGAGATCGTGCACGTGGCCGCCGACTACTACGACCCGCGCCCGAAACCGTGCAACTACGGCTGGGGCGCGCGGCAGCTCACGGTGACGCCGAACGGGCACGTGCTGCCGTGTCTCGCGGCGGAAACCCTGCCGGGGCTGGAAATCCCCTCGGTGCGGACGGGAACGCTGCGGGAGATCTGGTACGACTCGCCCGCGTTCCGCCGGTTCCGCGGCACCGACTGGCTGCCCGACCCGTGCCACAGCTGCGCGCTCAGGGAAATCGACTTCGGCGGCTGCCGTTGCCAGGCGTTCCAGCTGACGGGGGACGCGGCCGCGACCGATCCGGTGTGCGAGCTGTCGGAGCACCACCAGGTCGTGCTCGACGGGGTCGCGGACGTCCGGCCGCGGCCCGTCGTTCCCCGGCGGATGCCATGAAGGTCCGCTTTCTGGGCACCGCCGCCGGTGGTGGCGCTCCTCAGTGGAACTGCGGCTGCGCGGTGTGCGACCGTGCGCGGACGGCCGGCGTCTCCCGTACGCAGGACTGCCTGGCGGTCAGTGGCGACGGCAGCGCCTGGTACCTCGTCAACGCGTCCCCGGACCTGCGCACCCAGCTCCTGGCGAGCCCCGAGCTGCGGCCGCCGCCAGGGACGCGGGACACCCCGATCCGGGGCGTCCTGTTCACCAGCGCCGAGCTGGACCACACCCTCGGTCTGCTCAGCCTGCGGGAGACCGGCGGGATCGACGTCTACGCGACCGCGTGGGTGCATCACGCCCTGAAGCACGCGTTCCCGGTCGAAGCCGCGCTGGCCGGATACACCGAGGTCCGTGAACACCGGGTGCGCGGCGGCGAGCCGTTCGAGCTCGCGGGCGGACTCCGTGTCGTACCCACGGTTCTGAGCGACAAGCGGCCGAGGTACGCGAAACGGATGAAGCCGGGGGAGTGGGTCTGCGCCTACCGGTTCGAGTCCGCGGCGGGCGTTTTCGTCTACGCTCCCGGCCTGTCCCGCTGGTCCGCGGAGTTCGGAAAGGCCATCGCCGGCGCGGATGTCGTCGCGCTGGACGGCACCTTCCTCACCGAGGACGAGATGGGCCCGGCGCGCCCGGCGTCGGGCATGGGGCACCTCGCTATCCGGGACGTGCTCCCACTGCTGGCGGCGGAACCGGGGCCGCGGTACCTGTTCACCCACCTCAACAACACGAACCCCCTCGTCCTGCCCGGTGCGCCGGAGCTGGCCGAGCTGGCCGCGGTGAACGCCGCCGTGGCCGCCGACGGGCACCTGCTCGAACTCTGACCCTTCCCTTCCCCGAAAGGATGGAACCTGCGATGAGAAAATCAACAACGGTGTTGACCGCGGTCGCGAGTGCCGCGGCCGCGGCGGCGACCACGCTCCTGGCACTGGGAGTCCCGGCCTCGGCGCACGACAACGGCGGCGGCCACCCGGGCGCGACGAACCTGGGCGACCCGGAGTACGGCGTGTGCCGGGGCCTGGACCCGAACTGCTACCACAGCTGGGGCAACTTCGACCTGTCGAAGGGCCTGAAGGTGCTCGTCTACTCGCGCACGGCGGGCCCGCGCCACGCGAACCTCGGCCCGGCGCTCGCTCCCGGCATGAACCCTCCGCTGACCGCGGCGAACGTGGCGCAGAACGCGATGATCAGGTTGGGGCAGCAGAACGGGTTCGCGGTGGACTGGACGGAGGACGTCACCCAGCTCGCCAGCCCGAACACACTGTTCAGGTACAACGCGGTGATCTTCCTCAGTACCACGCGCGACGCCCTCGATGACAGCGCCCAGACCTCGCTGCGGCAGTACATCAGGGGTGGTGGCGGTTTCGTGGGGATCCACAACGCTTTCGGCACTGAGTACAACTGGCCGTGGTACGAAGGACTGCTGGGCGGGGCGAACTACTACGATCACGGACCGGCGCAGACGGGCACCGTGCAGACGGTCGACCGCAACGACGTGTCGACGAAGGGCCTGCCGAACCGCTGGAACTTCACGGACGAGTGGTACAACCTGGTCCCGTTCCCGACGGATGTTCGCTTCCTCGCGAAGGTCGACGAAAAGACCCTCCCGAACGGCGCGAAGGGCTCCATGGGCCACCCCGGCCACGGCGACAACCACCCGGTGGCGTGGTGCCAGTACTACGACGGCGGCCGTTCCTGGGTGACCACACTGGGCCACGAGGACTGGGCCTACACCAACACCACCACGAACGACGGTGCGGCGTACTTCCAGCAACTCATCGTGCACGGGATCAAATCCGCGGCAGGAGCAGAACCGTTCTGCAAGTAACAACCAGAACGACGGCCTCCGGCTCCACTGGAACCGGGGGCCGCCACAAAACCTCACAACCCCAAATACACCTGCCGAACCAACGGGTCCCGGCTCAGCTGCGCCGACTCCCCGGCCATCACCACCCGCCCGTTCTCCATCACCAGACACCGCTCCGTGGCCTCGAAGGTCAGCTTCGCGTTCTGCTCCACCAGCAACAACCCCAGCCCCGCCTCCGACAACCGCTGCAGGATCGACAGCACCTCCTCCACCAGCCGAGGCGACAATCCCATCGACGGCTCGTCCAGCAGCACCAGCCGGGGTTCCGACATCAGCGCCCGCCCGATGGCCAGCATCTGCTGCTGCCCGCCGGACAGCGCCCCGGCCAGGCGGTGCCGCATGTCCCCGAGCACCGGGAACATGTCGTACACCTCGCGCAACGTCTGCTGGGTCTTCCCCTTCCACGACCGCAGATACGCGCCGAGCAGCAGGTTCTTCTCCACCGTCAGCCCGGCGAACACGTGCCTGCCCTCGGGCACGTACCCGATGCCGTGGCGCACCACGTCCTTCGGCTTCACCTTCGTCAGGTCCACGGAACCCAGCCGCAGCCCGCCCACCGAGCGTGGCACCAGACCCATCAGGGCCTTGAGCGTGGACGTCTTGCCGGCGCCGTTCGCGCCGATGATGCCCACGCGGCGCCCGGCGCCGACGCTGAAGCCGACCGAGTCGACCGCGCGGACGCCGCCGTAGTGCACGGACAGGTCGTCGACCACGAGATCTCCGCTCACGGTGCCACCTCCTCTTCCACCGCCCGCACGACCTCCGCCGCGTCGAACGAGTCGCCCAGGTACGCCTCGATGACCTCCGGCCGCACCGCGACCTCCGCCGGGGTGCCCTCGGCGATCACGCCGCCGCTGGCGAGCACGGTCACCCGGTCGCACAACGACATCACCAGGCCCATGTTGTGCTCGATGAGCACCACCGTGACGCCACTGTCGCGAATGGACCGCACGATCTCCTGCAGCTGGCCGACCTCCTGGCCGTTCAGCCCCGCCGCGGGCTCGTCGAGCAGCAGCAGCGCCGGCTTCGCCGCCATCGCCCGCGCCAGCTCGACGCGGCGCTGGATGCCGTAGGGCAGTGACTTCGGTGCCGCACCGGCGAAATCGCGCAGCCCGAACCGGTCGAGCAGCTCCGCGGCCTCCCGCCGCAGCACGCGTTCGTGCCGCCAGACGCCGACCGGCCACAGCACGTACCGCCACAGCGAACGCATCGGCGAGCGGTCGAGCGCGACGAGCAGGTTCTCCTCCACCGTCAGCTGCCCGAACAACCGCAGGTTCTGGAACGTGCGCGCCAGCCCGAGGTGCGACAGCTGGTAGGGGCGCCGCCCGGTGAGCACGCGCTCGCCGAACGACGCCGTGCCGCCCGTCGCCGGGTAGATCCCGCTGATCACGTTGAACAACGTCGTCTTGCCGGAACCGTTCGGGCCGACGATGCCCCGGATCTCGCCCGGCGCGACGGACAGCGACACCCCGTCGAGCGCCCGCAGCCCGCGGAACTGCTTGGTGATCTCCGAGATCTCCAGCGCCCCGCCCGCGACCGTCCGCTCGGTGCCGTAGGGCCGGAACGCCCCCAGCACGGCCCGCTCGCCGGTCTTCCGGCGCCGGAGAACGCCGAGGATCCGGCCGGGCAGCCCGGCGAGTCCGGTCGGCGCGAACACGACCATCAGCACCACGACCGCGCCGTAGCCGAGCTGCGCGTACACCGAGAAGTCGGACAGCGCCTCGCGCACCAGCGACAGCACGATCGCGCCGACCACGCAGCCGACGATGCTGTGGCGGCCCCCGATGATCACCATCGCGAGCAGCAGGAACATGTTCGCGACGCTGAACGTCTCGGGCGCGATGTAGTGGATCAGCCCCGCGTAGAGCACCCCGGCCGCGCCGCCGTAGACGCTCGCGGCGAGGAACGCGGTCATCCGCAGCACGGGCACCGGCGCGCCGACCGCCCCGGCGGCCAGCGGGTCGTCCCGCATCGCCCGCAGCCGCCTGCCCAGCGCGGTGCGCACCAGGAACACCGCGAACGCCACGGCCAGCGCGAAGACGATCAGTTCGAGGTAGTAGTAGAGGTACTCGTTCGACAGGTCGACGCCGAACAGCGGCGGCACCGGGATCCCGCTGATGCCTTCCGCGCCACCGGCGATTCCCGCGTTGGTGACCCAGTTCGTGAACGCGAGCGCGAGTCCGAGGGTGACGATGCCGAGATAGTGCGACTGCACGCGCAGCGCGGGAATGCCGACGAACAGCCCGGCGAGCGCGGTCGCCAGCATCGCCAGCACGGCCGAGACCCAGAAGCCCAGCCCGGACGAGGTGGTGAAGATGGCCAGCGCGTAGGAGCCGATGCCGAAGAACGCCACCTGGGCGAGGTTGATCTGCCCGGCCACGCCCATCGCGAGCCCGAGCCCGACGGCCAGCAACGCGAACACGACCGCGATATTGAGTACGTGGATGCCGTAGGTGTCCAGCCCGTAGGGCAGGAACCACGCGACGACGGCGACCACGGCCACCGCGAGCACCTTGGTACCGAGAAACCTGTTGCGCAGCAAGAGGTTCATGCCCGGTTCACCGTCCGCTCGCCGAAGAACCCGGTGGGCCGCACCATCACGATGACGGTGAACACGAGGAACACCACCAGGTCCGAGTAGCCCTGGAACTGCCCGGACGCGAACGAGTCGAGCACGCCGATGACGAGCCCGCCGACGATCGCGCCGGTGATGTTGCCGAAGCCGCCGAGGATCGCGGCCGCGAAGCCCTTGATGCCCAGCGTCCCGCCGAGCGTGGGGCTGACGTAGAGCAGCGGGCCGACCAGCCCGCCCGCGAGGGCGGCGAGCCCGGCGCCGACCGCGAACGCGATCGCGTTGCTGCGCCCGACGTGGATGCCGACGGCGGTCGCGGCCTCGTGGTCCATCGCCACCGCCTGCATCGCCGCACCGCGTTTCGTGCGCTGCAGGAACAACAACAGCAGCACGGTCGCGACGGCCGCGATGCCCAGCACGACGAGGCTGTAGGTGCGGATGCGCACGCCGAACACGTCCAGCGGCTCGGTGCCGACCGGGGTGGGCACGGCGCGGCCGGTGGCGCCCCAGATGATGGTGGCGAGCGACTCCAGCACCACGCCGAAGCCGATCGTGCCGATCAGCATGAGGTCGAAGTCCTTGTTCTCCAAGGGCCGCAGCACGCGTTCCATCACCAGCGCGATCAGCCCGGTGACGAGCATCGCCACCACGATCGCCAGGATGAACGGCAGCTTCGAGGACATGTAGAAGGTCGACGCCGCGTACGCCCCGACCATCACCACCTGGCCGTGGGCGAAGTTCACCAGGCCCATGGTGCGGTAGACGATCGAGAAGCCCATCGCGACGAGGGCGTAGACGGCACCGAAACTCAGCCCGCCGACGAGGGTCTGGAGGAAAACCTGCATGAGATTCCCTTCTGCCACGAGGGGCCGCGCACGACGGCGCGGCCCCTTCGGAAGGCGGGTCAGCCGGCGGAGGCCGCCACGAGCTTGCCGCCGGTGATGACGCCGATCGAGGTGGCGTGGATACCGACGCCGGTCTGGTCGAAGTCGAAGCTGCCGAGCAGGCCGGCGTACTTCGTGGCGCGGATGGCGTCGGCCAGCTGCTGCCCGGTCGCGCCGTTCGAGTTCTTCAGCGCGGTCAGGAAGATGCTGGTGCCGTCGTAGGCCTTGGCGCCGTGCAGCTCGGCGTCCTCGTTGTACGCGGCCTTGTACGCCTGGGCGAACGCCCGTGACGCGTCGTTGGCGTCGTTGCTCAGGTACGGGCTGCTCACCACGGTGCCCTCGGCGTTCTGCGCCCCCGCCGTGGACAGGTACACGGTCGTGCCCATCGGGGCGGCGCCCGCGACCGTCGCGGTGAGCCCGAGCTCGCGGGCCTGCTTGACGATCAACCCGGCCTCGACCTCCTCGGTGCCGACGAACAGCACCTGCGGGTTCTTCTGCCGGATCGAGGTGAGCGCGGCGCTGAAGTCCTTCTGGTCGGTGGTCACCACCTGGTCGTCCACCGGCCGCACGCCGCGGTCGGCCAGTGCCTTGCCGAACGCGTCGTGCTCGCCCTTGCCGTAGGAGCCGTTGTTGCTGATGAACGCGATGCTCTTCAGCCCCTTCTGGTCGACGAGGTACTTCGCGAGCGTCTCGTCGTAGGTGGTGCTGGTGGGGCCGTTGAGGAACTGGAACGGGCTCTTCACCGCGGTGATCGACGGCGACTGCCCGGAGGTGATGCTCGGGATCTTCGACTGCTGCAGCACCGGCGCCATCGCGACGGTGACCGCGCTCTCCGCGGTGCCGATCATGGCGACGTAGCCCTCGCTGGCGATCTTGCGCGCCAGGTT
The DNA here is from genome assembly GCF_014191255.1 of Amycolatopsis bartoniae. Classification (GTDB taxonomy): domain Bacteria; phylum Actinomycetota; class Actinomycetes; order Mycobacteriales; family Pseudonocardiaceae; genus Amycolatopsis_E; species Amycolatopsis_E bartoniae. The sequence continues at coordinate 285,441 of NZ_JACHWH010000005.1, read as the reverse complement.
GGTGCCCACCGTGGGGTCGCCGGTGTCGTCGAACACGTCCAGCTGGATCTGGCGGCCGTTGACGCCGCCCTTGGCGTTCCACTGATCGACGGCCAGCTTCGCGCCCTTGTACTCCCACGCGCCGAGCGAGGACAGCTGGCCGCTCTGCGCGTCGACCACCGCGATCTTGATCGGGCCGCTGGTGTCCGCGGTCGAGGACGACGAGCCGCCGGGTGCGCTGCACGCGGCGCTCGCGCCCAGTGCCAGCAGTGCCGTCGTGGACGCCAGCAGGCGCCCGAGGCCGAGACGGGTCATGATTCCACTCCGTTGTGTCAGTCGAAGACGCCTTGGTAGATGTCGTTGATGTTCCAGTGCCCCGGGGTCGGCACCGGTTCGTTCACCATCGGGACGTCGAGCACCGCCGGTCGGCGGTTCGCGATCGCCTCGCGCAGCGCGGTGACGAGCCCTTCCGGGCTCTCGACGAGGTAGCCGTCGGCGCCGCAGGCACGGCCGAAGGCCGCGAAGTCGGGGGACGAGGGGTTGCCGTCGCGGTCGCGGAACTCGCAGCCGAAGCTCCGCCCGAAGTTGTGGGCCTGCAGATCCGCGATAGTGCCGTGGGCGCGGTTGTTCATCACCACGAACAGCACGGGCAGTCCCTGTTCGACGGCGAGCGGGACTGCGGGCAGCTGCGCGCTCATGCCACCGTCGCCGACGAGCGCCACCACCACCTTCTCCGGCTGGGCGAGCTGCACGCCGACCGCGGCCGCGGGCCCGAAGCCCATGGTGGAGGCGCCGCCGGGGGTGATGAACCGGCCGTCTTCGGGCAGGTCGTAGCACTGCGCCACGCCGTTCTTGTTCCAGCCGACGTCGGTCACGAGGACCGCGTCGGACGGGAGCGTGGTGCGCAGGTCCGCCAGGATCCGTTCCGGGCGCAGCGGGAAGTCCGTGCTGCGGCCGCGTTCCTGGCTCGCGGCGAACAGCTCGCCGCGGGCGGTGGTGATCTGCTCGCGCAGCCCGGGCCGTTCGACCGGCGCGAGCTGCTTCACGGCGGCCGCGATCGCCGGAACCGCGGAGCTGACGTCCGCGACCGCGCCGATCTCGACGGGGTAGTTGCGCCCGATCTCGGCCGCGTCGATGTCGATCTGGATCAGCCGCCCCGGCGGGAAGGCCCAGGTGTACTCGGGGTTCCACGAGCTGGAGTCGGTCTCGGCGAAGCGGGTCGCGAGGGCGAGGACGACGTCGGCCTTGCGGGTGTAGGAGTTCGTCAGCGCCAGGCCCCAGAACCCGGTCATGCCCATCAGCAGCGGGTGCCGGTCGGGCAGCGTGCCCTTGGCCATCAGCGAGTGCGCCACCGGGATGTCGAGGTGCTCGACGAGGTCGAGCAGCGCCGCCCGGCCCTCGCCGGTCCGCAGCCCGCCGCCGACGTAGACCAGCGGGTTCTCCGCGCCGGCCAGCGCCTCCGCGATCCGACGTGCGTCCACATCGGACAGTGCTGGGGTCGCGACGTGTTGCACGAGCGGGTGTTCGGTGATCGGGATCTGCCGGTTGAAGTGGTCCATCGGCACGTTGAGCAGCACCGCGCCGGGACGCCCCGAGGTGGCGGTCCAGAACGCGCGCTCGGTGAAGCGCGTCAGGTCCTCCGCGCGGTGCACGTGCCACGCCCGCTTCACGAACGGCCGGTAGATCGCCGTCTGGTCGGCGTCGGCGTGCAGGTTCACCTCCTGGTGGGGGTGGCGGCCGGAGTAGTAGGAGGGGATGTCGCCGGAGATCGCGACCAGCGGCACCGAGTCGAGCGCGGCGGTGGCGACGCCGGTGACGGCGTTCATCATGCCGGGACCGACGTGCACCAGCAGGACGCCCGGTTTGCCCGTCGCGCGGGCGTACCCGTCGGCGGCGTGCGCGGCGGTCTGCTCGTGGCGGGCCATCACGAACTCGATGCCGCTGCGGCCCAGCGCGTCCAGCAACGCGATGTTGGTGTGCCCGCAGAGCCCGAAGACGTACTCGACGCCGTAGGACTCCAGCTGCCGCACCAGCGCGTCGGCGGCGGTGATGGTGTTGGTCATCGGTCACCCCAGATCGAGAGGCCGCGGAGGATGAGGGTCTTGACGACCGTGTAGTCGTCGATCATGTGGGCGGGCGACTCGCGGCCGAAGCCGGAGTCCTTGACCCCGCCGAAGGGCACGTGGTCGAGCCGGTAGTTCGACGAGCCGTTCACCACCAGCCCGCCGACCTGCAGCTCGCGCCAGAGCCGGACGATCGTGCGGACGTCGTGAGTGAACGCGCCGGCCTGCAGGCCGAACCGGCTGGCGTTGCACGCCGCGATCACCGCGTCCACGTCGTCGAAGGGCAGGACAGCGACGAGCGCGCCGAACACCTCCTCGACCACGAGCGTCGCGTCGGGCGCCGGGTCGGCCACGATGGTCGGGCACAACGTCGCGCCGTCGCGGGTGCCGCCGGTGACGACGCGCGCGCCGCCCGCGACCGCTTCGGCCGTCCACTTCTCCACCCGCGCGGCGGCCGCTTCGTCCACCATCGACCCGACATCGGTGGCAGGGTCGAGCGGATCGCCGACCTCGAGCGCCTCGACCTCGGTGCGGAAGGCCGCCAGGAACTCGTCGAAGCGGCTCCGGTGCACGTACACCCGCTGCACGGAGATGCAGCTCTGGCCGGAGTTGCTGTAACCGGTGCGTGCGCAGGTCTTCGCGGCGAGCGCGACGTCCGCGTCCGCGCACACCAGAGTCGCCGCGTTGCCGCCCAGTTCGAGCACCAGCCGCTTGGCTCCGGCAGCGCGGGCGACGGCGTGCCCGGTCTCCGCGCTCCCGGTGAAGCTGATGACGCTGACCTCGCGGGCCGCGCACAGCGCCGCGCCGACCTCACCGCCGCCGTGCAGCAGCTGCACCGCTTCCGGCGGCAGGCCCGCCTCCAGCAGCAGCGCGACGACGGCCGCGGTGGTCGCGGGAGCCTGCGGGGGAGCCTTGACCAGTGTCGTGTTGCCCGCCGCGAAGGACGCGCCGAGCTTGTGTGCCAGCAGGTTCGCGGGGGCGTTGAACGGGGTGATCGCGAGCGCGACCCCGGCCGGGGCGCGGTAGGTCATGGCCGTGTTGCCGATCCCGCGTGCCCAGCCCGCGACGGGCAGGGTGTCGCCGCCGATGTGCCTCGTCTCCCCGGCGCAGACGGCGAAGGTGTCGGCGACGCGGTCCAGCTCGGCGCGGCCGTCCTTGACCGGCTTGCCCAGCTCCAGTGCGATGAGGCGGGCGACGTCGTCACGGCGTTCGGTCGCCAGGCGCGCGGCGCGCTCCAGGATCGTCGCGCGCGTCGCCGGGGCGAGGCGCGCCACCGCGGCCGCGCTCTCGCCCGCGAACCGCGCCGCCTGCCGCACCTGCTCTTCGCCCGCCGTGAACGACCGGCTGACCACGCGGCGGACGTAGGGCCCCACGCGTTCGGCGGGCGAGCCGTCGCGGGACCACCGCCCGGCGACGAACGCGGGGGCTTCGACCGGATCGGCGGATCTCGCGGCTTCGAGGATGTGCTCCAGCACCGCCACACTCCCTTGTGAACCATCAAACGGTACATCTGGACCGCTGTACGGACTCCGTGTAACGTACGGTCCGCCGCCCGCCGCTGGCAAGGGTTCGGGCCGAAGAAGTTACCAACTGGTCCATTGGCGGTTCCGGCAGCGGAACCGGGGTGGGAAGCCGAGGATGGTGGAGGCGGAAAACCACCGTGGGGCAAGGAGTGTGTGGATCATGAAGCGGGCCGGTGCCGAGGACGCCGCGGGGCGTCGCGACGGCGCCTCGACGGAGAGCGGCGAGACCCAGGGGGTGCGCAGCGTCCAGCGCGCGCTCGACATCCTGGGGCTGCTGACGGAAACCCAGCCGACAGTGTCCATTTCGGACATCGTCAGAGCGACGGGACTGGCGAAGACCACCGCCATCCGGCTCGCGCAGACGCTGGAGCAGAACGGCCTGCTGTGGGCGACGAACAAGGGCTACATGGCGGGCCCCGGGCTCTGGCGCTGGGCGCACCTCGCGCGGCAGACCTGGGAGCTGCCTGCCGAAACCAAGCAGCTGATGCGTGACCTCGGCGACCGCCAGCGCGAGACCGTGAACCTCTACGTGCTGCGGGATGTGTACCGCGTTTGCGTGGCACAGCAGGAAAGCCCGCAGCCGCTGCGGCACGTCGTGCGCGTCGGCGACGAGCTTCCCCTGTGGGGCGGCGCCTCGTCGAAGGTCTTGCTCCGCGACGCTTCGCCTGCTTTGCTGGCAAGGATCGCGCGCAGTTCCCCCTACGGCGCCGGGCACGCCGACGCCCTGCGGGCCGGCGCCGAGGAAGCCGCCGCACAGGGTTTCGCGGTGAGCCACGGGGAACGCGAGCAGGGACTGTCCGCGGTGGCGGTCCCGCTGCTCGGCCGAGGGGGCACCGTCGTCGCGGCGCTGTCGCTGAGCGGGCCGTCGGTCCGCTTCCCCGAGGACAAGATCGGCGAGTTCGTCGCCGACCTCACCGAGACCGCCCGGCGGATGACCGAACGGGGCTTCGACCACCCGTTCGCCGGCTGAGGGCGCGCGGCTTCCGGCTTCGCACGAGGAGAGGGAATGCAGACCAGACCACTGCGCGGTATCCGGGTGCTCGACCTGACCAACGTCCTGGCCGGCCCCTACTGCAGCTACCAGCTGATGCTCTTCGGTGCCGAGGTGGTGAAGATCGAGCTGCCCGGTTCCGGTGACCTGGCGCGGAACCTCGGTCCCGACGCCACGCTCAACCGGGCCGGTGTGGGCACCTCCTTCCTCGCCCAGAACGCGGGCAAGAAGTCGGTCGAGCTCGACCTCAAGGACTCCCGCCAGCGTGCGTTGTTCGAGGACCTGGTGCGGGGCGCGGACGTCGTGCTGGAGAACTACCGGGCCGGGGTGCTCGACCGGCTGGGGCTGGGCTGGGAACGGCTGAAGGCGCTCAACCCGGCGCTGGTCTACTGCGCGATCTCCGGGTTCGGCCAGACCGGGCCGATGAGCAAGGCCCCGGCGTACGACCAGATCATCCAGGGCCTGTCCGGGATGATGAGCGTGACCGGCACGGCGGAAACCGCGCCGCTGCGGGTCGGGTTCCCGGTGTCGGACACGGTCGGCGGGCTGATGGCCGCACTGTCCATTTCGGCCGCTCTGGTCGGGCGGGACCGCACGGGCAAGGGGTGTTTCCTCGACCTGTCGATGCTCGAAGCGTCCATTTCGGCCATGGGCTGGGTGGTGTCCAACTACTCGATCAGCGGGATCCCGCCGCAGCCGATGGGCCGGGACAACGCGACCGCGGCGCCTTCGGGCACGTTCTTCGCCGCCGACGGGCCGGTCAACATCGCCGCGAACCGCCAGGAGCAGTTCGTCACCTTGTGCACCCTCGTCGGCAGGCCCGACCTGGTCACCGATCCGCGGTTCGCCGACCGGGAGGACCGCAAGGCGCACCGGGAAGAGCTGAACGCCGAGCTGAACGCCGCGCTGCGCGAGAAACCCGCGCTGGAGTGGGAGGAACGGCTGTCGGCGGCGGGCGTGCCCGCGGCGCGGATCCTGACCGTGCCGCAGGCGCTGGAGTCCGAACAGCTGGCGCACCGCGGGTTCTTCACCGAGCTGCCGTTTCCCGGGCAGCCGGGCCGGACGTTCCGCACCAGCGGGAACGGGGTCCTCGTCGACGGCGAGCCGCTGCGCCCCACGGGCACGCCACCGCTGCTCGGGGAGCACAACTCCGCTGCCGCGGAGCTCGCCCGGCGCTGGCTGGAGACCGAGATCCCCCGGCCGAGCCACCCCCTTCCCGGCGAGCTGTCGCTCGCCCCGTCCGAAAAGGACTGACATGGACCCGGACGTGAGCGTCGCCGACGTGGCGGACTGGTGGGCGACCGGCATCATCCGGATGGCGCCGGGCGTGGTCGAGCTGCGGGGCACGCCGGTGCAGGAGCTGATCGGCTCGCGGAGCTTCGTCGAGACGATCTGGTTGCTGGTGCGGGGAGACGCGCCGTCGCCACGCGAGGCGGCGCTGCTGGAGGCGGCGATGGTGGCGTCGGTGGACCACGGCCCGCACGCGCCGTCGATCGCGATCGCCCGGATGACCGCGACCTGCGGGGTCGGGCTCAACAACGCGATCGCGTCGGGGGTCAACGCGCTCGGCGACTCCCACGGCGGGGCGGGGGAGCAGTGCGCCGGACTGCTGTCGGAGATCGTCGCGCGCGGGCTGGATTCGACCGCGGAGGTGGTGGCCGAGTACCGGCAGCGCAGCAAGTACCTGCCGGGGTTCGGGCACCGCTTCCACCCGCGCGACCCGCGCCGCGACCCGTTGCTGGGCCTGGTGGAGCAGGCCGTGGCCGACGGCGTGGTGGCGGGCGAGCACCTGCGGGCGGCGCAGGCGGTGGAGCGGCTGCTGAACGAGGGCCGCTCGAAGCCGGTGCCGATGAACATCGACGGTGCCACCGCGGTGATCTACGCGGAGCTCGGTTTTCCGCCGCCGCTGGCGCGCGGGCTGTTCGTGCTCAGCCGCAGCGTCGGGATCCTCGCGCACGCATGGGAGGAGATGACGCAGGGCCGTCGCAACAAGGGCCCGATCCCGCCGTCGATCCTCCCGACGCGGCTGGGCTCGTGATGCGGATCGCGATCCTGCACGGGCCGAACCTCAATCGGCTGGGGAAGCGGAACCCGGAGAAGTACGGCACGAAGTCGCTCGACGGGATCGGCGAAGACGTGGACGCCGCCGCGGAACGGCTCGGCGTGTCGGCGGTGCACTTCCAGTCCAACTCCGAGGGTGCGCTGGTGGACTGGGTGCACGAGCACCACGAGACGCTCGACGCCTTCGTCGTCAACCCCGCGGGGCTGACCCCGGTGGCCTATCCGCTGCTCGACGCCCTCCGCGACACCGGCCGTCCCTTCGCCGTCGTGCACATCTCGCAGTGGCACGCCCTCGACGGCAGGGAGCGGGCAGACATCTTCGCCGACTCGGCCGCGGTCTACCTCGCCGGAGCGGGCTGGCACGGCTACGCACTCGCCCTCGAAGCCCTGGTCTTCAAGGCGACGCGGCCGTGACGCACGAGGTCGACCTGCTCGTGGTCGGCTCGGGGCGGCCGGGCTGAGCGCGGCCGTCGTCGTGTCCTACCACAGGTTCACGCGGGCGATGTACGAGCACCGGGCGGTTCCGGCGTGGCTCGTGCTCGACTCGCGGACGCTGGCCCGCTACGGGCTCGGGCGCGGGCCTGACGTTCGGCTACCTCGCCGTCAGGCACGCCGCCGCCGGGTGAGCCACTACCCGGGTCCGGCCGCCCGTCGCGCGGTCACCGCAGCAGTGACCCCAGCCGCTGGGCGGCGTCCACCACCGCGCGGCCCAGCCGCTCCTCGTCGGGGGCCTCGAACAGCGACAGCCCGATGCTCACCTCGCGCCCCGGTACCATCGCCGAGATCCCGATGATCGACGGCGCGATCTCCCCGTAGGACACGGCGAACCCGCGTTTGCGGGCCAGCGCCACCTCCTCCCGTTCGCCGTCGGCGGGCGGGGCGGCCGCCAGCAGCGCCAGGCCCGCCGAACCGCGGTCGACCGGGTCCACCTGGCCGGGCCGGAAGCTCACGTGCATCCGCGACTGCCGCGGCTCCACGATCATCAGCATCCGCACCTCGTGCTCGTTCTCCCGCACCACCAGGTGCGCCGTCGCCTGCGTGAGGTCCGTCAGCTCCTCCAGCAGCGGCCTCGCGAGCGTCCGCAGGTCCTGCTCCACCGGCTCAGCCAGCCGCACCAGGCCCGTGCCCAGCGAGATGCGCTTGAACCGGTCGCGGCGGCACAGCCGGTGCGCTTCGAGTGTCCTCACCAGACGGTGCGCCACCGTCCGGTGCACGCCGACGCTCTCCGCGATCTCCGTCAGCGTCAGGCCCTGCGGGTGCGCGACGAGCAGTTCCAGGATCTGCAACCCGTTGTGCAGCGTCTTCGACATTCCGGAGTCGACTTCGGACACGGCGGTACCCCCTTGACGGCCGGCGGGAGGCCGACCTACTGTTTCCGTAGTTCGCACGCAGAGTGCGATAATAGCACGCGGAAGGCAGCGTGCACAGCCCCGGAGGTCATCGTGGACATCAGCGCCGACACGCTCGCTCACGTCCACCAGCTGTACGGCGCGCAGAGCCACTTCATCGACAACGGGGACGCCCGCGCCTGGGCGGACACCTTCACCGCGGACGGCGAGTTCTGCTCGCCCAGCTACCCGGCACCCGTGGTGGGCACGGAAAAGCTCGCCCGCTTCGCCGAGGACTTCGCGGCGCAGGACGGCACGGCGCGCCACGTGATCACCAACCTGTTCGTCCAGCAGGCCGGCACCGGGCTGACCGTCCGCGCCTACCTGCAGATCGTGCACACCCCGCCGGGCGGGCCGTCCCGCCTGGTCCGGCAGACCACGATCACCGACGAGCTGGTCCGCGACGACGGCCGGTGGCGCATCCGCCGCCGCACCGTCCGCCGCGACGACGCACAAGAAGAAACGGAGAACTCATGAGCGACACCCGCGCCCGGCACGAGCCGATGACGGCCGTGTACCCGGACCTCGAAGGCAAGGTCGCGGTCGTCACCGGCGCGGCCCGGGGCATGGGCGCGCGGTTCACCGCGGCACTGGCCGCCCGCGGTGTCCACGTCGTCGGCGCCGACATCAACGAAGAGCAGATGCTCACGACCGCCCGGGAAATCGCCGCCGAGCTCAAGGGCGAGAAGCCCGGCGAGGTCATCGGCACCCGCATCGACGTCACGAAGCCCGAGGACCACGAGGCCGTCGCGCAGCTGGCGCTGGAACGCTTCGGGCGCCTCGACTTCTGGGTCAACAACGCGGGGATCTTCCCGTTCGCGCTCGCCGGGGAGATCACGCCGGAGCAGATCGAGGCGACGCTGAAGGTCAACGTCGAAGGCGTGCTCTACGGCGCGCAGACCGCCGCGCGGCACATGGAACCGGGCAGCGCGATCGTCAACATGTCGTCGGTGTCGGCCGTCCGCGTCCGCCGTGGCCGGGGCGCCTACTGCACCTCGAAGGCCGCCGTCGCGCACCTCACCGAAAGTCTCGCCGTCGAGCTCGGCGACCAGGGCATCCGCGTCAACTCCATCGCCCCGGGCTACATCGACACCGAGATGACCCGCTGGGTCAAGGAGGACCCGGCCGCGCTGCGACACGCGCTCGACGTCGTGCCGCTGCACCGGCTCGGCTCGCCCGAGGAGGTCGTCGGCCCGCTGCTGTTCCTGCTCTCCGACAGCGCCCGGTACGTGACCGGCCACAGCATCGCGGTCGACGGTGGTTCGCGGCATGTCTGAGTACCCGGACCCGGTGCTGATCACCGGCGCGGCGGCGGGCATGGGCGCGAGTCACGCCCGCGCGCTGGCCGCGCACGGCACGCACGTGTGCCTCGCCGACATCGCCGACGCCACGCCCGTGGTGCGGGAGATCGAGGCCGCGGGCGGTTCGGCGTCGGCGCACGAGCTGGACGTGACCGACCCCGCGGCGTGGGCTCGCGTGGTCGGGGAGATCCGGGAAAGCCGCGGCCGGCTCGGCGGGCTGGTCAACAACGCCGGGATCTCGCGGCGGCTGGAGTTCCTGGACACCACGGACGAGATCTGGGAAAAGGTGTTGCGCATCAACCTGTTCGGCCCGTTCCACGGTATGAAGGCCGTGGCGGGGCTGATGCGCGACTCCGGCGGCGGCTCGATCATCAACATCTCCTCGATCTCCGGGCAGATCGGTTACTTCTCGCCGGCGTACTCGGCGAGCAAATGGGGCCTCACGGGACTGTCCAAATCGGCCGCGGGCAACTTCGCGAAGTGGGGAATCCGCGTCAACTCCGTGCATCCCGGGCTCGTGGAGACCACGCTGCTCGCCGGAGCGGACTCGTTCGTCAGCTCCGCGGTGGCGAGCATCCCGGCCGGGCGCATGGCCAAACCGGCGGAGATCACCGAGGTCGTGTTGTTCCTGCTGTCGCACCGATCCGGCTACATGACCGGCAGCGAGGTCACTGTGGACGGTGGGCTCGTCTCGAACGGGCTGTACCACCGCATTCTCGCCGAGACCGGAGGAGACCTGACGTGAACGAAGACTGGGACGTCGTGGTCGTCGGCGGCGGCGGGGCGGGGCTCGCCGCGGCCGTGGCCGCCGCCGAACGGGGCGCGTCGGTGCTGCTGTTCGAGTCCGAAAAGGAGCTCGGCGGCTCGACCCAGCTGTCCGCGGGCATGTTCACCGCGGCCGGCACCAGCGTGCAGGGGGCGCTGGGTGTCGAGGACTCCGCGGAGCGGTTCTTCCAGCACTACATGGACCTCAACCAGTGGCAGCTGGCGCCGGGGCTGATCGCGGAGTTCTGCGCCCAGTCGGGACCGGCGCTGGAATGGCTGATCGGCCTCGGCGTGGAGATCCCGGCGAAGGTGTCGGGCAACGCGCACACGCCGGGGCTGTGCCAGGCCGGGGTCGAGGACGTCTGGCGCGGGCACGTGCCGAAGGACCAAGGGTACGGGGTCGTGCAGGTACTGGTCAGGGCCGCGCGGGCGCGGGGCGTCGAGATCGTGCTCAACACCCGCGTCGAGCGGCTCCTGTCCGGCGACGGCCGGGTGACAGGTGTCGTCGCCGACGGGGTCGAGGTGCGGGCCGGTGCGGTGGTGGTCGCCAGTGGCGGGTTCGCCCGCGACCCGGAGCTGCTGGCCCGCCACTACCCGGCCGCGCTGCGGGCGGGGGAGGACCTGTTCGTGGTGGCCGCCGACGGCAGCCGCGGCGACCACCTGCGCTTCGGCGAGCAGGTCGGCGCCGGGGTCACCGGCGAGGGCTGGGGCCTGCTGCTGCCCACGGCGTACTTCCAGCGCCTGCACCACTGGCAGTCCGGTTTCCCGCCGAAGTCGCGCGTGTACGTGAACTCGCACGGCCGCCGGTTCATGGACGAGGACGCCTCCTACGCGGTGTCCAGCGGCATCATCGACGCCCAGGGCGGCACGGTGTGGGCGATCTTCGACGAACGCGCCCGCCGCACGCTGCCGTCCGGCTACGCGCACTGGGACGCCGAACACGTGCTCGCCGAGGCCGAAGCCGGGCGCACCCTGCGCGCGGGCAGCCTGGAGGAACTGGCCGGCAAGGCCGGAGTTCCCGCCCCGGCGCTGACCGCCACCGTGCGGCGGTGGAACGAGCAGTTGCCGCACGGGCACGACCCCGAGTTCCTGCGCCACCGCACGCTCGCGAACAAGGGTTCGGCCGGAAACCCCGACCCGATCGGCGAACCGCCGTTCTACGCCGCGCGCCTGCTGCCCGCCGAGCTGGTGTGCACGCACGCCGGCCTGGAGATCGACGCCCGCGCGGCCGTCCGCGACGAGCGCGGCGCGGTCATCCCGGGCCTGTTCGCCGCGGGCGAAGCGGGCGCGGGCGTCCTCGGCGGCCGCTACGTGGGAGGCGGCAACGCCGTCGCCAACGCCATCACCATGGGCCGTGTGGCGGGCCTGAACGCCGCGGGAAATTGACATGACCCGGCCTGCGTGGCGGTGCGGGTGGCGGAACCTCAGCCGCCCTCTCGCTCCGGGATCGCCTCCTCATGAATGCCAATTCACCACGTCGGCGCTGTCCTCGCGAGAGGACGGCTGAGAACCCGCGGCGGTGCGAGCTGACGGCGCAGGAGCAAGCGGCTGGCGCCGCTTCGGGAAAACCGCCTGGGAAACTTTCAGTTCTCAAAGGAGAGACATGAGCACCACACCCGCTGCCGACGTCGGCAGCCGCACGGTACGGAAGGTCAGCACGAGAGTCCTGCCGCTCGTCGCGCTGCTCTACGTGTTCAACTACATGGACCGGTCGAACATCAGCTACGCGCAGCTGGGCATGCAGCACGAGCTGGCGATCACCACGGCCGTGTTCGGCACCGCGTCGGCGATCTTCTTCCTCGCCTACGTGGTGTTCGAGGTGCCCAGCAACATGATCATGAAGCGGGTCGGCGCGCGGATCTGGCTCGCGCGCATCGCGATCAGCTGGGGGATCGTCACCGCGGTCACCGGGTTCGTGCAGAACATCCCGCAGCTCTACATCGCGCGGATCGTGCTCGGCGTCGCCGAAGCGGGGCTCTACCCGGGCCTGCTGCTGTACCTGACGCTGTGGTTCCGCCCGAAGGAACGCGGCCGCGCGATCGCCACGCTCGCGCTCGCGCAGCCGGTCGCGATGATCCTCGGCAGCCTCACCGGCGGCCTGATCCTCGACCACGTGCACTGGTTCGGGCTCTCGGGCTGGCGCTGGGTGTTCATCCTGCAGGGCGTGCCCGCGCTGGCCGTCGGCCTGGTCGTGCTGGCCTGGCTGCCGAACAAGCCGGCGCAGGCCCGCTTCCTCGCCGCCGACGAGCGCGCCTGGCTGGAGTCCGAGATCGACAAGGACTACCGGCCCGGGCAGCGGGAGACCTTCCTCGGGCAGCTGCGCGTGGCCAAGGACCGCAAGGTGCTCTACCTGGCCTTCTCGAACTTCTTCGCCGCCTGCGGGCTCTACGGGTTCACGTTCTTCCTGCCCCTGATCGTCAAGCAGATGGACCCCTCGTACTCCGCGACCAACATCGGCTTCCTCGGCGTGATCCCGTGGGTGGTCGGCGCGGTCGGGATGATCCTGGTGGCCCGCAACTCCGACCGCACGGGCGAGCGCCGCGGGCACGTCGTCGCGATGATGCTGCTGGCCGCGGTGGGGCTGTTTGGCACCATCCAGTTCCGGCACACCCCGGTGGCCGCCCTGATCTGCCTGTCGCTGGTCGCGATCGGCGTGCTCGGCTACCTCGCACCGTACTGGGCGCTGGCCGCGCGCGTGCTGTCCAAGGAGCACACCGCGGTCGGCCTGGCGACGATCAACTCGATCGCCGCGCTGGGCGGGTTCTTCGGGCCGTACGTGATCGGCAAGAACGCCACCGCCGACGACGTGTCGGTGGGGCTGTACTTCCCGATCGGCTGCCTGGTGCTCTGCGCGGTGCTGCTCGTGTTCCTCAAGGTCGACCGGGAACGGCGGCCGTCGGCGCTGCCGAAGGAACAAGAAGTAGTTTAGGCATGTACTAACTGCTAGGCTCGGGGCATGGACAACGGCGAGCTCGACTTCTGGTCCTTCGTCGAGCTCGCCAACTCCCGGCTGGGCGGCGAGTTCGGCTTCTCCCACCAGCTCGCCACCGAGGTGCTGCTGACCCTCAACCGGGCGTCCAGCGTCGTCACCTACGACCTGGAGGCCACCGTGCACCGGCCGCGGGGCCGGTCGTGGTCCGGCTTCCGGCTGCTGTTCGTCACGTGGCTGGCCGGGCCGCTGGAGGCGAAGAAGGCCGCGGAGCTGACCGGCATGAGCCGCGCGGCGGTGTCCAACCTCAGCAAGACACTGGTCGCCGACGGGATGCTGGAGCGCACGCCCGGCGAGCACGACGGCCGCTCGGTCCTGCTCTCGCTCAGTGAGCGCGGGCGGTCCGAGATGGTCGAGGTGTTCCGCGCGCAGAACGAGCGCGAGCGCGAGTGGACCAGCGTGCTCACCGAGACCGAGCAGCGGATCCTGGTGATGCTGCTGGACAAGCTGCTCAGCCACCGCGACCGGTTCCGCGGGCGCAGCTGACCCTTGCGCCGCCACCGGATAGTAAATACATTGACTACATTCGACCGGCAAGGAGGCAAGGTCATGGCGTACTACCGGCACGTCGGTTCGGTTCCTCCGAAGCGGCACACCCAGCACCGCACGCCCGAGGGCGGCCTGTACTACGAGGAGCTGATGGGGGAGGAGGGCTTCTCCAGCGATTCCTCGCTGCTCTACCACCGCGGCATCCCGTCGGCGATCGTCGACTCGACGGTCTGGGAGCTGCCGGACCTGACCACGCAGGCGAACCACCCGCTCAAGCCGCGCCACCTGAAGCTGCACGAGCTGTTCCCCGGCGAGGACTGGAAGTCGCACGACATCGTCACCGGGCGGCGGCTCGTGCTCGGCAACGGTGACGTGCGCATCTCCTACGTCGCCGCCGGCGAGTCCTCGCCGCTCTACCGCAATTCGATCGGCGACGAGTGCGTCTACATCGAGTCCGGCGAGGGCACTGTCGAGACCGTGTTCGGCGTGCTGCCGTTCCGCACCGGCGACTACGTGATCCTGCCGCGCGCCACCACGCACCGCTGGGTCCCGGATGGGCTCGTGCGTGCCTACGCCATCGAGGCGAACTCCCACATCACCCCGGCGCGGCGGTACCTGTCGAAGTTCGGGCAGCTGCTGGAGCACTCGCCGTACTGCGAGCGCGACCTGCACGGGCCCGCCGAGCCGCTGCTGGCCGAGGGCACCGACGTCGAGGTGCTGGTCAAACACCGTGCCAGCACAGGGATCGTGGGCACGCGGTTCGTGTACCCCACGCACCCGTTCGACGTGGTCGGCTGGGACGGCTGCCTGTACCCGTACACGTTCAACGTCAGCGACTTCGAGCCCATCACCGGCCGCGTGCACCAGCCGCCGCCCGTGCACCAGGTGTTCGAGGGCGACGGCTTCGTGATCTGCAACTTCGTGCCGCGCAAGGTGGACTACCACCCGCTGTCCATCCCCGTGCCGTACTACCACTCCAATGTGGACTCCGACGAGGTCATGTTCTACTGCGGCGGCGACTACGAGGCGCGCAAGGGTTCCGGCATCGGGCAGGGCTCGATCTCGCTGCACCCCGGCGGTCATTCGCACGGCCCGCAGCCCGGCGCGTACGAGCGCAGCATCGGCGTGGAGTTCTTCGACGAGCTGGCCGTCATGGTCGACACGTTCCGCCCCCTGGAGCTCGGCGAGGGCGGCCGCGCCGCCGAGGACCCGGGCTACTCGTGGACGTGGGCGGGCCGGGGGCCTCGATGAGCCGAGTGAGCCTGTTCGACGGGTTCCTCGACGACGCGGCGGTGTTCCCGCCGGGGCTGAAACCGCTGGCGCAGGCCGTGCCCGACCACGTGAAGCACCACTCGTCGGGGTACGGCGCGCTGGTGGGCCCGCTGGTGCTGGCCGCGCCCGCGCTGGCCGAGCTGGATGCCACGGTGCCGCTCGAACTGGCGGTGACCGCGCCCGGCGGCCCGGCCCAGCTGCCGGACGTCCTCGCCCGCGCCGCGGACCTGCCGGTGCGGCTGGCGGGTTTCGAGGTCGCGATGCCCGCGGACGCCGGTGTGGCGGAGTTCTTCGCCGCGCTGGAGGTCGCCGGGGACGTGCCGGTGTTCGTGGAGGTGCCGCGGGACTCCCGCCGCGCGGAGGTGATCGCCACCTGCGCGAAAACGGGGCACCAGGCCAAGTTCCGCACGGGCGGGGTGCGGGCGCAGCTGTATCCGGACGAGGCCGAGCTGGCCGCCGGGATCGCCGCGGTGGTGGCCGCCGGGGTGCCGTTCAAGGCGACCGCGGGGCTGCACCACGCCGTGCGCAACACCGATCCGGGCACGGGTTTCGAGCAGCACGGGTTCCTGAACCTGCTGGCGGCCGCGGCGGCGGCCCGCGAGGGAGCCGCGGCCGACCGGCTGGTTCCGCTGCTGGCCGAGCGCGACGGTGCCCGGCTCGCCGCGCTGGTGTCCGAAGTGGACACCGGTGCCCGTGAGTCGTTCCGCTCGTTCGGGACCTGCAGCATCGACGAACCGGTGGCCGAGCTGGTGGAGCTCGGGCTGCTGGCGGAAGGAGTGAGGGCTTGACCAGGATCGACATCCCCGAAGGTTCGCTGTTCGGGGTGGCCAACCTGCCCTACGGCGTGTTCTCGGCGCCGGGCACCGAGCCGCGCGTCGGCGTGCGCGTGGGCGACTCGGTGGTGGACCTGGCGGTGGCGCTGGGCGACGACGTGTTCGCCCGACCGTCGCTGAACGCGTTCATGGCGCAGGGGTACGACCGCTGGGTGGAGGTCCGCTCGCGGATCACGGAGCTGGTCACCGGCGAGGTGCCCGACGAGGCGGTGTTCGGCGTCGGCGACGTGCGGCTGCACCTGCCGGTGGAGGTCGCGGACTACGTGGACTTCTACGCGTCCGAGCACCACGCCTCGAACCTCGGGCGCCTGTTCCGGCCCGACGCCGCGCCGTTGATGCCCAACTGGAAGCACCTGCCGGTCGGCTACCACGGCCGCGCCGGCACGGTGGTGGTGTCGGGCACGGACATCGTGCGGCCGTGCGGTCAGCGCAAGGCGCCGGACGAGGACGCACCGACGTTCGGCGAGTGCCGGCGGCTGGACATCGAGGCGGAGCTGGGTTTCCTCGTGGGCACGCCCTCACCGCTCGGCACGCCGGTGTCCATTGCGGACTTCCCGCGGCGGGTGTTCGGCGCGGTGCTGGTGAACGACTGGTCGGCGCGCGACATCCAGGCGTGGGAGTACGTGCCGCTGGGTCCGTTCCTGGGCAAGAGCTTCGCCACGTCGGTCTCGCCGTGGGTGGTGCCGCTGCTCGCGCTGGAGGCCGCCCGCGTGCCGACCCCGGCGCAGGACCCGGAACCGCTGCCGTACCTTACCGAGCGCGAGCCGTGGGGCCTGGACGTCGACCTGTCGGTGACGTGGAACGGGCAGGAGGTCAGCCGCCCGCCGTACCGGGAGATGTACTGGTCCCCGGCGCAGATGCTGGCGCACCTGACGGTCAACGGCGCCTCCACCCGCACCGGCGACCTGTACGCGTCGGGCACGATCTCGGGCCCGGAGAAGGACCAGCGGGGCGCGTTCATCGAACTCACCTGGGGCGGCAGGGAACCGGTCACCGTCAACGGCGAGGCGCGCTCGTTCCTGCTGGACGGCGACGAGGTGGTCATCTCGGCGACCGCGCCGGGCACGCGGGGCCGCATCGGCTTCGGCGAGGTGCGGGGCCGCATCCTGCCCGCGCGCTAGCGGGCCGGGCGTACGCCCCGTTGACACGCTGCTGCTTGAATGTCGCGGTGCCCGAGGACGAAATGCGCATCCACTACGACGTCAGCACCGGCGGCGAGCTGCCCGCCCAGTACGCGAAGGGGGAGTCGCGCCCCATCACGGTGGTGGGGAACCCGGTGCTGCACACGCCGTGTGGTGACGTCACCGAGTTCGGCGCCGAGCTGGCCCAGCTGGTCGCGGACATGTTCGCCACCATGCGCACGGCGCGCGGCGTCGGCCTGGCCGCCAACCAGATCGGCGTTCCGCTGCGCGTCTTCGTCTACCTGTGCCCGGAGAGCTACGACCGGGACCAGGAGGACACGGTGTGGCACGCCGGTCACGTGGTCAACCCGGTCGTGACGGTGCTGGCGGACGAACCGGACGAACACGCCGAGGGCTGCCTGTCGGTGCCCGGGCCGGCGGCCGAAGTCCGGCGGGCGCGCCGGGTCGCGGTCCGCGGACGGGACCTCGAAGGCACCGAGATCACGCTGGAGGGCAGCGACCTGCTGGCCCGCTGCTTCCAGCACGAGACCGACCATCTCAACGGCCGCCTTTACCTCGACCACCTTTCCGAGGAACGGCGCGAGGAGCTGCTCGCCGAGATGCGGGAGAGCGAACCTCGTTATCCCGTTGTGGAAAACGCGTAACGGCGCCCGCGGCGGGCCCGATGACGTGATCGTGCGAAGGCCGGGAACGGGAAGACGTGCCGCCGTGGTCGCGATCCTCGCGGCGGTGGTCGCCGCACTGGCCGCCACCGCGCCGGGTTCCGCCACCGCCGCGCCCGCGTGGTGCGCCGACCACGCCTCGATCGCCGTACTGGGTGATTCGGGAAGCACCGGCTACGGACTGCCCGGCTATCCCGGCGGCGACGTCTACGCGCCCACCGCCGACGGCTGGGCCTCCCGGATCACCACGCTGGCCGCGACGACGTGGCGCACGACCACGACGGTGCTGGCGCACAACGGCGCCATGGTGAGCGACTTCCTGCCCGGCGGCCGCTGGCCCGAGACCACCGCCGCGGTCGGGCGCGTCGGGCAGCTCCAGCCCAGCCTCGTGCTCGTCGAGCTGGGCGCCAACGAGTACATCCAGGACCGTTCGCCCACGGCAGTGCTGGCGCCGGCGTACCACCGGCTCGTCGACAGCATCAAGGCCGCGTCTCCGCGCTCCACGATCGCCGTCGTGGCGCAGTGGCAGGCCGGTCACCGCAACTCCGCCCAGCCGCGGAACACCTCGTGGGCCGCGTACGCCGAGGTCATCGCGCAGACCGCGGCGGACGAGGGCAGCCGCTTCCTCGACCTGCGCCAGTACCTGCCGCCCGGCGACAGCGCGGCGGGCCAGGGCCTGTTCCTCGCCGACCACGTCCACCCCACCGCGGCCGGGCACCACGTCGTCGCCGATGCGGTGTGGACCCTGCTCCGGGACGATTGCTGAGTGCTCACCAAGAAGGGCGCCGCGACGCGGCAGCGGATCATCGAGGCGGCGTCGGCCGAGATCCGCGAGCGGGGCGTGGTCGCCACCACCCTCGACGACATCTGCCGGCGCAGCGGCACGGGCAAGAGCCAGCTGTTCCACTACTTCCCCGAGGGCAGGGAACAGCTGCTGCTGGCCGTCGCCGAGTGGGAGGCCGGCCAGGTGCTCGCCGACCAGCAGCCCTACCTCGGCGAGCTGACGTCGTGGCCGGCGTGGCACCAGTGGCGCGACGCGGTGGTGGAGCGGTACCGGCGCCAGGGCGTGCACTGCCCCCTCGGCGTGCTGATCACCGAGATCGGCAGGCACAGCCCCGCCGCCCAGGCCGTCACCGCGCGGCTGCTCGAACAGTGGCAGCGTGAGCTCCAAACGGGCCTCGAACGGATGCGGGCGGACGGCCACCTCGCCCGGGACGTCGACCCCGCCCGCACCGCGGGCGCGCTGATCGCCGCGATCCAGGGCGGGGTGACGCTGCTGATGTCCACCGGGTCGGCCGAGCACCTGGAGTCGGTGCTGGACCTCTGCCTCGACTACCTGCGCACGGCCTGAGCCTGCGCCGGCACCCAGTTGCGCACCACCGGGTGGTAGCCGGCGGGCTTGTCCCCGGTCCGCGTGCCGGGATTGACGAGCCACGACTGGTACTGCGGCGTGAACATCACGTAGGGCTTGCCCGGCGGGACGGCGCTGGCCGCGTCGAGCTCGGCGCGCAGGTCCGCGGGCAGCTCGAAGTCGAGCGCCGCCAGCGAGGAATCGAGCTGCCCGGCGCTGCTGGCCCCGACGATGGCGGCGGCGATGCCGGGCTGTGTCGCGACCCAGTTGAGCGCCACCTGGGCCATCGTCACGCCGAGCTTGTCCGCCACGGTTTCCAGCGTCTTGAGCAGCTCCCACTGCCGGTCCGTCCACTCGGACCCGGCGCCGCCCTCGCCGGTGAGCCGCCCTTCACCCGTCAGGCCCTGGCCGGAGTTGCGGTACTTGCCCGTGAGGAAGCCGCTGGCGAGCGGGCTCCACGCCGTGACGCCGAGGCCCAGCGCCTGCCCGGCGGGCACGTGCTCGGTCTCGATGGTCCGTTCGGCGAGGGAGTAGGGCAGCTGCAGGTTGACCATCGGGACGAGCGAGTGCGCCTCCGCGAGTGTCTGCGCGCGGGCGGCGTACCAGGCGGGCACGTCGGACAGGCCGGCGTAGCGGATCTTGCCCGCCCTCGTCAGGTCGTCGAAGGTGCGCAGGACCTCCTCGACCGGCGTGATGCGGTCCCACGTGTGCAGCAGGTACAGGTCGAGGTAGTCGGTGCCGAGGCGGCGCAGCGACGCTTCGGCCGCGCGGATCATGTGTTTGCGCCCGTTGCCGCCGGCGTTGGGGTCGCCGGGGTCGACGCTGTTGGTGAACTTGCTGGTGAGCACGAGGCGTTCGCGGTTCCCGGCCTCGGCGACGAGCCTGCCGAGGATGGTCTCACTCGCCCCGGCGGTGTAGAAGTCGGCGGTGTCGACGAAGTTGCCGCCGGCCTCCACATAGCGGCGGAAGATCGGCCGGGCCTCGTCCTCGGTCCTGCCGTAGGGGGCGTGGAACCCGTCCTTGCCGAAGTTCATGGTGCCCAGCGCGAGGCGGCTGACGCGCAGCCCGGACCGGCCGAGCAGGTAGTACTGGTCGAGTGACATGAGGCCAGGATGAAGAAAGAAAAATGGACCGGCAAGTACAGAAGCGGCGCTGTCCACAGTGGATGGAGCGGCTCCCGTGGGATCAATCCACACAGCGGTGGCGGTCATCGCTCCGTCTTGAGGGTGACGGTCTTGTACTCGACGTAGGTGCCGAGCCCGGTGGCGCCGTACTCGCGGCCGAGGCCGCTGGCCTTGAAACCGCCGAACGGGCCGTCGAAGCCGATGGGCGCGCCGTTCACGGTGACGGTGCCGGTGCGCAGGCGGCGCGCGACGTCCATCGCGTGCGCCTCGTCGGCCGACCACACGCCGCCGGACAGCCCGTACTCGGAGTCGTTGGCGATGCGGACGGCGTCGTCCTCGTCGTCGTAGGCGATCACGACCAGGACGGGCCCGAAGATCTCCTCCCGGGCGATGCGCATCGAGTTGTCCACGTCGGCGAACAGCGTGGGGGTGACGTAGAAACCGCCTTCCAGGCCCGCCGGCACCTCCGGGCCGCCGGTGACGAGCCGGGCACCTTCCTCGATGCCGGCGCGGATGTAGTCCAGCACCCGCTGCTGCTGGTCGCGCCGGACCATCGGACCGATGAAGGTGGCCTCGTCGGCCGGGTCGCCGACACCCAGGGACTCGACCAGTTCTTTCAGCGCCGCAACGACTTCCTCGTACCGGGTGCGCGGCGCGAGGATCCGCGTCTGCGCGATGCACGACTCGCCGTTGTTCAGCAGCGAGCCGAACTTCAGGCCCTGGATCGCCGCCCCGAGGTCGGCGTCGGGCAGGATCACGGCCGCGGACTTGCCGCCCAGTTCGAGGCTGACCCGCTTGAGCTGCGCCCCGGCCAGCGACGCGATTCGGCGGCCGGCCCGGGTGGAACCGGTGAACGCGACCTTGTCGACGTCCCGGTGCCGCACGAGGTGTTCGCTGGTCTCGCGGTCGGCGGGCAGCACGCTGAGCACGCCCTCGGGCAGGCCGGTCTGCTCGAGCAGCCGCGCGAGGAGGTTCATGCTGAGCGAGTTCTCGGGCGAGACCTTGAGCACGACGGTGTTGCCGGCGAGCAGCGCGGGGATGATCTTGGCGAGCGCCGCGGAGAACGGCGAGTTCCACGGGATGACGGCGGCCACGACGCCGATCGCCTCGCGGCGCACGACCGACCGGAACGGCGCGGCCGGGTCGGACGGGGTGAGCGTCTCCTCCCAGCCGAAGGTCTCGGCCGCCTTGAGGTAGGCGTTGGCCTGGCGGAAAAGCCCGGGCTGGCCCGCCTTGGTGAACCAGAGGGCGGAGCCGTTCTCGGCGGAGATGAGCGCCGCGATCTCGTCGGCGTGCCGCTCACGCAGGGTGGTGAGCCGGCGGATGACCGCGATCCGCTCCGCGGGCGGGGTCCGGGGCCACGGCCCCTCGTCGAACGCCTTGCGTGCGGCGGCGACGGCGCGGTCGACGTCGGCGGGCAGGGCCTGCGCGGCGCGGCCGAGGACCGACTGGTCGTGCGGGGACACGATGTCCAGCAAGGTGGTGTTGCTCGGTGTGGTCCACGAGCCGCCGATGAAGAGCTGGTCGTAGGTGATCACTGGAGTCCTCCTCGTTTCGCTTCTGCCTCACCAATGTAGCACTTAACTGTCACAGCGATGAGGCGGAAGCTGTCTTGAGCGTCACAGCTGGTGTAGGTTCGAGGGGTGAGAGCAGATGCCGTGCGGAACCTCGAGCTCGTGCTGACCACCGGAGCCCGGATGCTGGCCGAAGACCCGGCCACGAGCATCGCGGCGATCGCGGCCGAGGCGGGCGTGGACCGGCGGACGGTCTACCGGCGCTTCGCGGGCCGCGACGAGCTGCTGGCGGCGGTGTACCAGGCGCGGCTGGACGCGATCGAGGAGGCGGTGGCCGCGGCGCGGCTGCGCGAGGCGCCGGTGCCGGTGGCGCTGCACCGGTACGTCGAGGGGATCATCGGCGTGAACCGCAAGTGGCCGGTGGAGCTGAAACGCATGACGGCGGACCCGGCCGCGCGGGAACGGCGCGACCGGGTCGTCGAGGAGGTGGAGGTGTTCCTGCGGCGGGCCACCGCCGAGGGCTTCCTGCGCCCGGACCTGCCGCCCGGCTGGCCGGGCGCGGTGCTCGGCAGGCTCCTCCACCTGGGCGGCCAGGAACTCCCGGAGCTGACCGACGCCCAGGCGGCGGACGTCCTGGTGGACACGTTCCTGCGCGGGTTCGGGGCTTAGGCCCGGGTCGCTCCGGACGGCACGGCGACGAACTCGCCGTCCATTGTGGACGTCTCAGCGTCCGCCGCAGCCCGGCCCCGGCTCCAGGCCCAGGTCCTCGTCCAGCAGCCGCGCGACGCGGTCGTACACCGACAGCGCCTCGGGCAGGCGGCCGTCGCTGCCGTCAGTGGGGCCGGTCATGCCCCACCCTGACGAACCCGAGTCTGTCGAGGACGATCTTCGCGCGGCGGTCGGCGTCCCACGCCTCGTGGCGCTGCGCCTGGCCGAGGCGCTCGGCGTACTCGGCGAGCAGGGCGCCGAGCCGGTCCAGCTCGGTGAGGTCCGCCCGGGCGTCGTCCAGTACATCCTCCACTGTGGACGCCGGGTCGAACGGCATCTCCTGGTGCAGGGCCGGTCGGTCCCGGCGAGCAGCCGCGAGGCCGTGCGCGAGCAGAGCTGCTTCGGCCTATGGCGTCAGCGGCC
Organism: Amycolatopsis bartoniae; assembly: GCF_014191255.1. GTDB lineage: Bacteria > Actinomycetota > Actinomycetes > Mycobacteriales > Pseudonocardiaceae > Amycolatopsis_E > Amycolatopsis_E bartoniae. Next base: position 262,863 of record NZ_JACHWH010000005.1, on the reverse strand, counting down.
GGTTTCCCGCAGGGCGCCCCCGTCGAGCCGGAGCCTGCGGCCGATCCCGATCCCCGCCAGGAAGCGCTCGTCGTGGCTGACGACCACGAACGCGCCCTCGAACGCGTTCAGCGCGCTCTCCAGCTGACCCGCGCTGACCAGGTCCAGGTTGTTCGTCGGCTCGTCCAGCAACAGCAGCTGCGGTGCGGGCTCGGCGAACAGGACGCACGCCAGCGTGGCGCGCAGCCGTTCCCCGCCGGACAGGACGCCGACCGGCAAGTGCGCCCGCGGACCGCGGAACAGGAAGCGCGCCAGCAGGTTCATCCGCGGCGCCGGCGGCATCGCGGGCGCGAAGGCCGCCAGGTTCTCGGCGACCGAGCGCTCGTCGTCGAGCAGGTCCAGGCGCTGCGACAGGTAGGCGATCCGGCCGTCGGCCCGCTTCACCGTGCCGTCGTCGGGTTCGAGGTCGCCGGTGACGATCCGCAGCAGCGTCGACTTGCCGGAGCCGTTCGGACCGGTGAGCGCGATGCGTTCCGGGCCACGGATGGCGAGGTCGATGCCGTTGCCGCCGAACAGGTTCCGCTTGCGCAGGCCCTCGCCGAGGAACAGCGTGCGGCCCGCGGGCACCGCCGTCTGGGGCAGCTCCAGGCTGAGCTTCTGGTCCTCGCGCAGCGACCGCTCGGCCTGGTCGAGCTTGGCCTTGGCGGCGCTGACCCGCGCCGCGTGCGTCCCGTCGGCCTTGCCCGCCGACTCCTGCGCGTTGCGCTTCATGGCGCCCGCGACGATCTTGGGCAGCCCGGCGTTCGCGAGGTTGCGCTGGGCGTTGCTCGCCCGGCGGGCCGCCCGCTCCCGCGCCTGCTGCATCTCCCGCTTCTCGCGCTTCACCTCCTGTTCGGCGTTGCGGATGTTCTTCTCCGCCACCTCGCGCTCGGCCTGGACCGCCTGCTCGTACTCGGTGAAGTTGCCGCCGTGGAAGCGGATCTCCCCGGCGTCCAGCTCCGCGATCCGGTCGGCGCGGTCGAGCAGCTCGCGGTCGTGGCTGACCACCAGCAGGCAGCCGTGCCAGTCGTCGAGCACCGAGTAGAGCCTCTGCCGCGCTTCGCGGTCGAGGTTGTTGGTGGGTTCGTCGAGCAGCAGCACGTCGGGCCGCTTGAGCAGCTGCGCCGCCAGCCCGAGGGAGACGATCTGGCCGCCGCTGAGGGTGCCCAGGCGCCGGTCGAGCGCCAGCTCGCCGAGCCCGAGCCGGTCGAGCTGGGCGCGCGTGCGCTCCTCGACGTCCCAGTCGGTGCCGATGGTGGTGAAGTGTTCCTCGGCCACGTCCCCGGACTCGACGGCGGCCAGTGCGCGCAGGACGGCGTCGATCCCGAGGACCTCGGCGACGGTCGGCTCGCCGGTCAGCGGCAGGTCCTGGGGGAGGTACCCGAGCAGGCCGTCGACGGTGACGCTGCCCTCGGTGGGCCGCAGCACGCCGGCGAGGAGCTTGAGCAGGGTGGACTTCCCGGCGCCGTTCGGGGCGACCAGGCCGGTGCGCCCGTCGGGAACGGTGCAGGACAGGCGGTCGAAGACGGGGGTGTCGTCGGGCCAGGAGAAGGACAGGCCGGAAACGACGATACGGATGTCGGACATGACGGAGACCTCGACAGGATGTGGCACGGGCAGACGGGCGCCCGGCGGGGGAAAAGGGGACGACGACATGGCCACCTCGGCAGTGCCTGCCGGGGGCCGTCAGGTCCGGGGCTCACCCGGAGATGTCGTCTTCACCCGCCACGTGGAGTCTCCTTCGAACGGCTCTTCCCCTCCCTTTATAGCAGTGGGGCAGTGCCGGGCCCGCTCAGGCTGCGGCCTCGCGCCCGTATTCCGCGAGCCCGGACGCGACGGGTTACGGTGGCAGCATGATCGAGAAAGCCGAGCTGAGCCCGACGGACTGGGTGCGCCAGCAGACCGAGAAGATCCTCTCCCAGGGCACCACCGAGGGGGTGCTGGTCACCGGCCGGCCGGTCGTGCTGCTCACCACCACCGGGGCCAAGTCCGGCAAGCGCCGGTACGTGCCGGTGATGCGCGTGGAGCACGAGGGCAGCTACGCGGTGGTCGCCTCCAAGGGCGGCGCACCCGAGCACCCCGCCTGGTACCACAACCTCAAGGCACATCCCGAGGTCACGCTGCAGGACGGCACCGAGACACGCACCTACGTGGCGCACGAGGTGTCCGGCCAGGAGCGCGACGAGTGGTGGGAGCGCTCCGTCGCCGCGTTCCCGAACTACGCCGAGTACCAGACGAAGACCGGCCGCCTCATCCCGGTCTTCGTGCTCGACCCGAAGGACTGAGCCCGAGCCCGGGCCGGGACGCGACCGGCCCGGGCCGTCACGGTTCTATGTTGGGGCGCAGCCACTTCTCGACTTCGGCGCGGTCCACGCCGCGGCGGCGGGCGTAGTCCTCGACCTGGTCGGCGCCGAGGCGCCCGACCGTGAAGTACCGCGACTCCGGGTGCGCGAAGATCAGCCCGCTGACGCTGGCCGCCGGGGTCATCGCGAACGACTCCGTCAGGCCGATCCCCAGCGACCCGGCGCCGAGCAGGTCGAACAGCTCCCGCTTCTGGCTGTGGTCCGGGCTCGCCGGATACCCCAGCGCGGGCCGGATGCCGCGGAAGCGCTCGGCATGCAGGTCCTCCAGCGCGGGCTCCGCGTCCGGCTCGAACCAGTCGCGCCGGGCCTGCAGGTGCAGGTACTCCGCGAACGCCTCCGCCAGCCGGTCGGCCAGTGCCTTGACCATGATCGCGCGGTAGTCGTCCTGGCGGGACTCGTAGTGCCGCGCGAGGTCCTCGGCCCCGTGCACGGCCACCGCGAACCCGCCGAGGTGGTCACCGGCGGGCGCGACGTAGTCGGCGAGGCAGCGGTTCGCGCGGCCCTCCGGTTTGGCCGTCTGCTGGCGCAGCATCGGGAACCGCACGCCGTTTTCGAGCACGATGTCGTCGCCCTCGCTGTGCGCGGCCCAGAACCCGTACCGGCCGCGCGCGGTCAGGCTCCCGTCGGCGATGATGCTGTCCAGCAACGTGTTCGCGTCGTCGAACAGTTCGCGGGCCACCGGCTGGTCGAGGATCGCCGGGTACTTGCCCTTGAGCTGCCAGGCCAGGAACAGGAACTGCCAGTCGATCATCTCGCGCAGCGCGGGCAGGTCCGGCTCCACCGTGCGCACACCGGTGAACGAGGGCACCGGCAGGTCGTCGAAGCTCACCCGTTCCGCGTTGGCGCGCGCCTGCTCCAGCGTGAGCATCGGGCGCCGCTGCCTGCCGGCGTGCTGCTCGCGCAGCCGTTCCTGCTCGGCGCGGTTGGTCTCGTCCAGCGTGGCCGCGCGGTCGGGGTCGAGCAGGTCCGACACGACGCCGACGACCCGGGAGGCGTCGAGCACGTGCACCGTGGTGCGGTCGTAGGCCGGGGCGATGCGCACCGCCGTGTGCTGGCGGGACGTGGTCGCGCCGCCGATCAGCAGCGGGAGCTTCAGCCCGCGCCGCTGCATCTCGGTGGCCACGCCGACCATCTCGTCCAGCGATGGCGTGATCAGCCCGGACAGGCCGATCGCGTCGGCGTTCTCGGCGATCGCGGTGTCGAGGATCTTCGCCGCGGGCACCATCACGCCGAGGTCGAGCACCTCGTAGTTGTTGCAGCCCAGCACGACCCCGACGATGTTCTTGCCGATGTCGTGCACGTCGCCCTTCACGGTGGCCAGCACGATCTTGCCGTTGCCGCGCTCGCTCTCCAGGCGGCCCGCCAGGCGCGCCTCCTCCTTCTCCGCCTCCATGAACGGTTCGAGGTAGGCGACCGAGCGCTTCATCACGCGCGCGCTCTTGACCACCTGCGGCAGGAACATCTTGCCCGAGCCGAACAGGTCGCCGACGGTCTTCATGCCGTCCATCAGCGGCCCTTCGATGACCTCCAGCGGCTTGGCCCGGGCCGCTCGCGCCTCTTCGGTGTCCTCCTCGATGTAGTCGACGATGCCGTGCACGAGCGCGTGCCGTAGCCGCTCCTCCACCGGCGCGTCGCGCCAGGACAGGTCCACGACGCGCTTGCGGCCCTGGCCGCGGACGGTCTCGGCGAACTCGACGAGCCGGTCGGTGGCGTCCTCGCGGCGGTCGAACAGCACGTCCTCGACCAGCTCCAGCAGGTCCGCCGGGATGTCCTCGTAGACGGCGAGCTGGCCCGCGTTGACGATCCCCATGTCCAGTCCGGCGCGCACGGCGTGGAACAGGAACGCCGAGTGCATCGCCTCGCGCACGACGTCGTTGCCGCGGAAGGAGAACGACAGGTTCGAGATGCCGCCGCTGGTGCGCGCGCCGGGGCAGCGCTGCTTGATCAGCGGCAGCGCCTCGAGGAACGCCTTCGCGTAGCCGTTGTGCTCGGAGATGCCGGTGGCGACCGCGAGCACGTTCGGGTCGAACACGATGTCCTCGGGCGGGAACCCGGCCTCGCGGGTGAGCAGGTCGTAGGCGCGGCCGCAGATGTCCACCTTGCGTTCGCACGTGTCGGCCTGGCCCTGCTCGTCGAACGCCATCACCACGACACCGGCGCCGTAGTCGCGGATGCGGCGGGCCTGGCGCAGGAACTGCTCCTCGCCCTCCTTGAGGCTGATCGAGTTGACCACGCCCTTGCCCTGCACGCACTTCAGCCCGGCCTCCAGCACGCTCCAGCGCGAGCTGTCGACCATGATCGGGATGCGTGCCACCTCGGGTTCGGTGGCGATCAGGTTGAGGAACGTCGTCATCGCCCGCTCGGAGTCGAGCAGGTCGGCGTCCATGTTGACGTCCAGCAGGTTCGCGCCGCCGCGCACCTGGTCGAGCGCGACGTCGACGGCGGCCTGGTAGTCGCCGGACTCGATCAGGCGGCGGAACTTCGCCGACCCGGTGACGTTGGTGCGCTCGCCGATCATCACGAACCCGGTGTCGGCGCCGATCTCGAACGGCTCCAGCCCGCTGAACCGGGTGTGCGTGCGCGGCGGCGGCACGGCGCGCGGGGCGGCGCCGGACACCGCGCGGGCGATCTCCGCGATGTGCTCGGGGCCGGTGCCGCAGCAGCCGCCGACGATGTTGACCATGCCCGCGCCGGCGAACTCGGCGAGCATGCCGGCGGTCTCGGCGGGCGTCTGGTCGTAGCCGCCGAAGGCGTTGGGCAGCCCGGCGTTGGGGTGGCAGGCGACGTACGTGCCGGCCAGCTTCGCCAGCTGCTCCACGTGCGGGCGCATCTCCGCGGCGCCCAGCGAGCAGTTGACGCCGACGACGAGCGGCTGCGCGTGCTCGATGGCGCTCCAGAACGCCTCGACGGTCTGGCCCGAGAGTGTGCGGCCGGACAGGTCGACGATGGTCACCGAGATCCACAGCGGCAGGTGCGGGGCGACCTCGCGGGCGGCGGCGATGGCGGCCTTGCAGTTGAGCGTGTCGAAGATCGTCTCGATCAGCAGCAGGTCGACGCCGCCCTCGGCGAGCGCGGCGATCTGCTCGGCGTAGGCGGCGCGGACCTCGTCGAAGGTCACCGCCCGGTAGGCGGGCTCCTCGACCTTCGGCGACAACGACAGGGTGACGTTGAGCGGGCCGATGGAGCCCGCGACGAACTTTCCGCCCGCCTCGTCGGCGGCCTGGCGCGCCAGCTGGGCGCCACGCACGTTCATGTCGCGGACCAGGTGCTGCAGGCCGTAGTCGGCCTGCCCGATGCTGGTCGCGGTGAAGGTGTTGGTGGTGGTGATGTCGGCGCCCGCGGCCAGGTACTGGCGGTGCACGTCGAGGATGACGTCCGGGCGGGTGAGGTTGAGCAGGTCCGGGTCGCCCGTGACGTCCCGCGGGTGATCGGCGACGACGTCCCCGCGGTAGTCACCGGGGGTCAGCCCCGCGCCCTGCAGCATGGTGCCCCAGGCACCGTCGAGCACGGCGACCCTGTTGTCCAGGATCTCGCGCAGCTGTCCGAGCTTGTCCACCAGCAGCCTCCCGTCTCGTGGGAGGCGCCCTTGTTGCGGTTTGAAGGCCGAGCGTGGCGGACCGGTGGTCCGTTGCAGCGCCTCTCGGCCTTGCTCCACCGTATGGGAAACCGCGTGACGCCTTCAAGGGGGGAGGTGGTCAGGTGTTCACGCCGATTCCCGTTCGAGCCATTCGGCGAGGCGGCAGACGTTGTCGGTGCAGGAGCCGCAGCCCGTGGTGGCCCGGGTGGTGCTCGCCAGCTCCTCGACGTCCCTCGCGCCCTTCCGCCAGGCGGTGACCAGCTGTTCCTTGTCCACGCTGTTGCACCGGCAGACCACCGCCGACGGGGGCAGGTGCTCCGGGCCCTGCGCCTCGGCGGGCAGCGCGCGGCCCAGCAGGAGCGCGAGCCGGTCGGCGGGGGCGGGGGTGCCGCGGTCGTAGAGCTGCGTGATCGTCGCGGCCGCGTCGGGGGAGCCCAGCAGGATCGCGCCCGCCACCCGTTCGTCACGCAGCACCAGCTTCGCGTACCGGCCGCGGGCCGGGTCCTCCACGCGCACGACCTCCGCGTCCTGGGCGTGCACGGGGACGTGGACCTCGCCCAGCGAAGCCAGGTCCACGCCACGGGCCTTGAGCCGCAGCACGGGACGCGCGCCGCGGTAGCGGGCCGCCGGCTCGTGGCCGGTGAGCAGGTCCGCCAGCACGGCGGCCTGCTGCCAGGCGGGTTCGACCAGGCCGTGCCCGCCGCCGGGGTGCTGCGCGCAGTCGCCGAGGGCGGAGATGTCGCGGTCGCTGGTGGTCAGCTCGTCGTCGACGACGACGCCGCGGTCCACGGTCAGCCCGGCCGCGGCGGCGAGCGCGGTGTCCGCCCGCACACCGGCGGAGATCACGAGCAGCTCGGCGGGCACCCGCTGCCCGTCGGCGAGCTTCACGCCCGCGCCGGGCAGGTAGCCGGCGGCCGGGGCGCCGAGCCGGAACGCGATGCCGAGCGACTCCAGCTCGCGCCGCAGCAGCCGGGCGGCGTTCTCGTCCAGCTGCCGCTCCATCAGGTGCTCTCGCGGGTGCACGACGGTGACCTCGCAGCCCCGCCCCGCGAGCCCGCGCGCGACCTCCAGCCCGAGCGGCCCGCCGCCGAGCACGACGGCAGGCGTGCCCCGCCCGGCCAGCGCCACGATCCGGTGACAGTCCTCCAGCGTGCGGAACGTGGTCACGCCCTCCGCGAGCGCGCCGCTTTCGGTGAGCAGGCCCTGCACGTCGGGCACCACCGGCCGGGCCCCCGTCGCGAGCACCAGCCGGTCGTACGGCAGCACGGTGCCGTCGTCGGTCGTGACCCGGTGGCGCACCCGGTCCACAGAGGACACCCGTACGCCGCGCCGCAGGTCCACGGCGTGCTGTGCGGCCCACCGCTCGTCCTGCAGCCGCAGCCGGTGGCCGGGCAGCGCGCCGGCGACGACGTCCGACAGCAGGATCCGGTTGTAGGCGTGCTGCGGCTCCTCGCCGAGCACGGTCAGCGACACCCGCTCGCCGTGCGGGTCGCGGCGGCGCACCTCCTCGGCGAACCGGGCGCCCGCCATGCCGTAGCCGACCAGGACGGTCTCGATCACGCCTCCTCCTCCAGCCGGACCGCGCACACCTTGAACTCGGGCATCCGGCTCACCGGGTCGAGCGCGGGGTTCGTGAGCAGGTTCGCCCGCCCGTCGCCGGGGAAGTGGAACGGCAGGAACACCGTGTCCCCGCGCAGCGACGGCTCGTGCCGCACGCGCGCCCGCGTCCGGCCCCGGCGGGAGACGACGGACGCGAGCACCCCGTCGCCGAGCCCCAGGCGGTTGGCCGTGTCCGGGTGCACCTCGACGTACGCCTCGGGCACGGTCGCGACCAGCTCGGGCACCCGGCGCGTCTGGGCGCCGGACTGGTAGTGCGCCAGCACCCGGCCGGTGGTGGCGACCAGAGGATAGGCCGGGTCGGGCGGCTCCGCGGGACCGCGGTGGTCCACCGGCACGAAGCGCGCGCGGCCGTCCGCGTGGGCGAACCGGTCCAGGAACAGCCGCGGAGTGCCCGGATGAGCGGTGTCCGGCACCGGCCAGTGCAGCACCTCGCCGCCGCGCAACCGCTCGTAGGTGATGCCCGAGTAGTCCGCGGGTGCTCCGGCCGTGGCCCGGCGCAGCTCGCTGAAAACGCTTTCCGGCTCGCACGGGAAGCGGCCCGGTGGCTGTCCCAAGTGGACGGCGAGCCCGTGCAGCACCTCCAGGTCGCTGCGCACGCCCGCCGGCGGCGCCAAGGCGCGCTGCCGCGCCAGCACCCGCCCTTCGAGATCGGTCATCGTGCCGTCCTCCTCGGCCCACTGCGTGACCGGCAGGACGACGTCGGCGGCCGCCGCGGTCTCCGACAGCACGAAGTCGGCCACCACCAGCAGGTCGAGCTCCGCGAGGCGGCCGGCCACGTGCGCGGCCCGCGGCGCCGACACCAGCGGGTTGCTGCCGAACACCAGCAGGGCCCGGGTTTCGGGGGAGACCAGCAGCTCGTACGCCGACTTTCCGGGCCCAGGCAGGGAATCCGGCGGCACACCCCACACGCGGGCCACGTGCTCGCGGGCCGCGGGGTCGGTGATGGCACGGTAACCGGGCAGCTGGTCGCACTTCTGCCCGAGCTCCCGGCCGCCCTGCCCGTTGCCCTGGCCGGTCAGGCAGCCGAAACCGGAACCCCGCGTGCCGGGCAGCCCGAGCGCGAGGGCCAGGTTGATCCACGCGCTGACGGTGTCCGTGCCGTCCGCGTGCTGCTCGCTCCCGCGGCCGGTGAGCACGTGCGCACGCCCGGCCTCGCCGAGCATCGCGGCGGCTGCCCGCAGGTCCGCCGACGGCACTCCGGTGACCCGCTCCGTCCGTTCCGGCCACCAGTGCGCCACGATCGGCCACACCTCGCCGAAACCGGTCGTCCGCGCCCGCACGTAGTCCTCGCGCAGGTACCCGTCGGCGACCACGGCGTGTAGGATCCCCAGTGCCAGCGCCAGATCCGTGCCGGGCGTGGGCCGCAGGTGCAGCGCGGCCCGCTCGGCGGTGGGCGTGTGCCGCGGGTCGACCACGATCAGCCGCGCGCGGCGCAGGTGCGCGGTGAACGGCGGCATGGTCTCGGCGGGGTTCGCCCCGGCGAGCAGCACGACGTCGGAGGAGTCCAGGTCGCTCTTCGGAAAGGGCAGCCCCCGGTCCACCCCGAACGCGCGCGTGCCCGCGGCGGCGGCCGAGGACATGCAGAACCGGCCGTTGTAGTCGATCTGCGCCGTACCCAGTGCCACCCGCGCGAACTTGCCGAGCTGGTAGGCCTTCTCGTTGGTCAGCCCGCCGCCGCCGAACACGGCGACGGCGTCCTTCCCGTGCCGCACCTGGAGTTCCCGGATCCGGTCGGCCACCAGCGCGAGGGCCTCGTCCCACCCCGCCGGCCGCAGCGCGCCGCGCCGGCGGACCAGCGGGGTGGTCAGCCGGCCGGGCACCTCCAGCAGCTGCCCGGCCGTCCAGCCCTTCTGGCACAGCCCGCCGCCGCGTTCGCTCACCCGGCTGCCGGAGAGGACCATTCCGCACTGCAGCGCGCAGTAGGGGCAGTGCGTGGCGACTCCGCTTTCCATCGGCACCTTTCCTGGATCGGGATCAGGCCGGGCGTGCGGCTGCGCACCGACTCGACGGCCTCGATCAGCGCGTCGACGGCCCGGGCGGTGGTGAAGCAGGGGATGCCGCGGGCGACCGCGGCCGCCCGCAGCGCGCTGCCGCGGACAGGCGTGCCCGGCACGCTGACCACGAGGTCGACCGTCCGGTTCGCGATCCGCTCGGCCGCTTCCTCGTCGGAGATCTCCGCACAGGGGATTCCCTCGCGCAGCAACGGTTTCGCGACCTCGGAGGTGGCCAGGACGGTGAACCCGAGATCGGCCAGCTGGGCCGCCTGCCCGGCCTGCCCGGACGCCAGCAGCACCCGGCCGGACGTGGGCAGCGAGCCGTACGCGCCGGTCTGCGACTTGGCGAACGCCAGCCCGAAGACGCGGTCGATGCCCATGACCTCGCCGGTCGACTTCATCTCCGGCCCGAGCCGCGAGTCCACGCCCTTGCCTTCAGGCGTGCGGAAGCGGTGGAACGGCAGGACGGCCTCCTTGACCGAGACCACGTCGGGAGTGACCTCGCTGCCGGGCAGGATCCCGTCCGCACGCAGCTGCTCGATGGTCGTGCCCGTCATGACGAGCGCGGCGGCCTTCGCGAGCTGGACACCGGTGGCCTTGGACACGAACGGCACGGTCCGGGACGCGCGCGGGTTGGCCTCCAGCACGTGCAGCACGTCGTCCTTGAGGGCGTACTGCACGTTGAGCAGGCCCCGTACGCCGACGCCGCGGGCGATCGCCTCGGTCGACGCCCGGACGACCTCGATGTGGTGGGCGTCGAGGGTGATCGGCGGGAGCGCGCAGGAGGAGTCGCCGGAGTGGACGCCGGCTTCCTCGATGTGTTCCATGACTCCGCCGAGGTAGAGCTCCTCGCCGTCGAACAGGGCGTCGACGTCGATTTCGATGGCGTCGTCGAGGAAGCGGTCCACGAGCACGGGGTGCTCGGGGCTGACCTCCGTGGCGCGGCGGATGTAGTTCGCCAGCGAGGTCTCGTCGTGGACGATCTCCATGCCGCGCCCGCCCAGCACGTAGGACGGGCGGACGAGTACGGGGTAGCCGATCTCGTCGGCGACCCGCTTGGCGCCCTCGAACGACGTCGCGGTGCCGTACTCGGGCGCCGGAAGTCCGGCCTGGCCCAGTACCGCGCCGAACGCGCCGCGGTCCTCGGCGAGGTCGATCGCCTCCGGCGACGTGCCGACGATCGGGACGCCCGCGGAGGCGAGCCGCTGCGCGAGCTTCAGCGGGGTCTGCCCGCCGAGCTGCACGATCACCCCGGCGACGCGCCCCGACTCCTGCTCGGCGTGCACGACTTCGAGCACGTTCTCGAAGGTCAGTGGCTCGAAGTAGAGGCGGTCGGAGGTGTCGTAGTCGGTGGAGACGGTTTCGGGGTTGCAGTTGACCATCACGGCTTCGTAGCCGGCTTCGCGCAGTGCCATGGCGGCGTGGACGCAGGAGTAGTCGAACTCGATGCCCTGCCCGATGCGGTTCGGGCCCGAGCCCAGGATGAGCACCTTCGGCTTGTCGCTCTGGGCGGTGACCTCGGACTCCGCGTCGGGGTCGGACTCGTAGGCGGAGTAGTGGTACGGCGTCTTCGCGGCGAACTCGGCGGCGCAGGTGTCGACGGTCTTGAACACCGGCCGCACCCCGAGCCGGTGGCGCAGCGTGCGGACGCCGTCCTCCCCGGCCAGCTCCGGCCGCAGCGCGGCGATCTGCTGGTCCGACAGGCCGGTGCGCTTGGCCTCGCGCAGCAGGCCGGCGTCCAGGTGCCGAGCCGACTCGATCTTCTCCCGCAGTTCCACGATCGCCTTGATCTGGTCCACGAACCACAGGTCCACTGTGGACACCTCGGAGACCTTGACGGGGTCGGCGCCGAGGCGCAGGGCCCGTTCGAGGGTGTAGAGGCGGCCGTCGTGCGGGGTCCGGAGGGCTTCGAGGGTGTTGTCGAGGGTGGCGCCTTCGGGGTCGGGGCGGGTCCAGAATCCGGCGGCTTGGGTGTCGATGGAGCGCAGGGCCTTGCCCAGGGCTTCGGGGAAGCTGCGGCCGATCGCCATCGCCTCGCCGACGCTCTTCATCGTCGTGGTCAGTTCCGGGTCGGCCCCGGGGAACTTCTCGAACGCGAACCGGGGCACCTTGACCACCACATAGTCCAGGGCCGGCTCGAACGAGGCCGGGGTCTCACCGGTGATGTCGTTGCGGATCTCATCCAGGGTGTAGCCGATGGCCAGCTTCGCCGCGATCTTCGCGATCGGGAACCCGGTGGCCTTCGACGCCAGGGCACTGGAGCGGGACACCCGCGGGTTCATCTCGATCACGACCATCCGCCCGTCGTCGGGGTTGATCGCGAACTGGATGTTGCAGCCGCCGGTGTCCACCCCGACCGCCCGCAGCACCGCGATCCCCACATCCCGCATGTGCTGGTATTCCCGGTCGGTCAGCGTCATCGCGGGGGCGACGGTGACCGAGTCCCCGGTGTGCACGCCCATCGCGTCCACGTTCTCGATCGAGCAGATCACCACCACGTTGTCCCGGCGATCCCGCATCAGCTCGAGTTCGTACTCCTTCCAGCCGAGCACCGACTCCTCGATCAACACCTCGGTGACCGGGGACTCCGCCAACCCCACCGAGGCGAGGCGTTCCAGCTCGTCGTCGGTGTGGGCCATCCCGGACCCGAGCCCGCCCATGGTGAACGACGGGCGGATCACCACCGGGAGGCCGAGTTCGGCGACGGTGTCACGCACCTCGTCCATCGAATGACACACCCGCGACCGGGGCACGTTCCCGCCGATGGCGCGCACGATGTCCTTGAACTTCTGCCGATCCTCCCCCCGCTGAATCGCGTCGATATCCGCGCCGATCAACTCGACGCCGTACTTCTCCAGCACCCCCCGCTCATGCAGGGCCACCGCGGTGTTGAGCGCGGTCTGACCACCCAACGTGGCCAGTAGCGCGTCGGGGCGTTCGGCGGCGATGACCTTCTCCACGAAATCCGGGGTCACCGGCTCGATATAGGTCGCATCCGCGAACTCCGGATCCGTCATGATCGTCGCCGGGTTCGAATTCACCAGCGAGACCCGCAACCCCTCCTGCCGCAACACCCGGCATGCCTGCGTGCCGGAATAGTCGAACTCCGCGGCCTGCCCGATCACGATCGGACCGGACCCGATCACCAGCACGTGCTCGATATCGGTACGTTTCGCCATTATCGGGCCTCCAGCAACGTCAGGAACTCGTCGAACAGGGGACTGGCGTCGTGCGGACCCGCCGCGGCCTCGGGGTGGTACTGCACTGAAAACGCCGGGACGTCGAGGCAGCGCACGCCTTCGACGGTGTCGTCATTCGGGCAGTAATGACTGATTCGCGCGGTTCCGAACGGCGAGTCGAAGGTCTGACCGGGTTCGCCCTCCAGAGCGAAACCGTGGTTCTGCGCGGTGATCGCGACCTTGCCGGTCTCGACGTCGATCACCGGAATGTTGAGGCCGCGATGGCCGTAACGCATCTTGTACGTACCCAGGCCCAGGGCGCGGCCGAGGATCTGGTTGCCGAAGCAGATCCCGAACAACGGGATTTCCCGGCCCAGCACTTCCCGTGTCAGCGCCACCGCGGATTCCTGGGTCTGGGGGTCGCCGGGGCCGTTGGACAGGAACACCCCGTCCGGCTCCACCGCCAGCAGGTCGTCGATCGTGCTCGCCGCCGGCAGCACGTGCACCTCGATGCCGCGCTGCGTCATCTGCCGCGGGGTGTTCGACTTGATCCCCAGGTCGAGTGCCGCCACGCGGAACCGGGTTTTTCCTTGCGCCGGAACGACATAGGGCCGCCGGGTGGTGACGTCGTGGGCGAGGTTCGCGCCCTTCATCGGCGGGCTGGACCGGACGTGCTCCACCATAGTGGACTTCTCGTCGAGCGCGTCACCGGAGAAGACGCCGGCGCGCATCGCGCCTCGCTCCCGCAGATGCCGGGTCAGCGAGCGGGTGTCCACACCCGAGATCCCGACCACGCCCTGCCGCGACAGCTCCTCGTCCAGCGTCCGCCGCGAGCGCCAGTTCGACGGCGTCCGCGCGGGATCCCTTACCACGTAACCGGACACCCAGATGCGCGCGGACTCGTCGTCCTCGTCGTTCCAGCCCGTGTTCCCGATCTGCGGCGCCGTCTGCACCACGATCTGCCGGTGGTACGACGGGTCGGTCAGCGTCTCCTGGTACCCCGTCATGCCGGTGCAGAACACCGCCTCGCCCAGCGCGACGCCGGTCGCGCCGTAGGAATTACCCACAAACACTCTGCCGTCCTCCAGCACGAGTGCACCGGTTCCATTCAAGATCATCAGCTCCCCGGTTTTCCGATTCCGAAATCAGATGCCGGTCGTGACCGTACCTGAGGTGCGTGGTTCACCGCGCTTTACCGCGGCCACGATTCGGCGGGTTCCGAAGGGAGCGGAAAACGCTTCGGAACCCGGCGAAGTGATGTGCGCTTCCTTTTCGGCCCGCCGGTGACGGAAGTTTGAAACAGCGGTTAAGTGGATCTTCGGGCGTTGCTCCGGATGGCGGAGACAATTGGTGCGCAAACCAGGTTTGAAGCCGTTTGTTGCGACGGACGAGTGATGTTCCGGGCGCCGCGTGATCCGCTTGCCCGCCCGATCTCCTCTGTTAGGCTCGCTCTCGTCCCGATTACGGGACCATTTCGGGAGATTACGTGCCTATTCTACCGGCACACTTCTCGAAAAGTTCATTTCATTGTGGGTGACAATTGCCCGGGAAGGACGGGAGAACCGTGTCCGATCGCAGGATGTACACGGCGCAGGGTGACGACGACTTCTACTGGGAGCGGGTCCGGCGCAACCTCGGCTGGCTCGGCAACACCGAGCAGGAGCAGCGCGAACGCCAGCAGAAGCTGCGCGATGCCGTGATCGGCGTGGCCGGCTGCGGCGGCATCGGCGGGGCGACCGCCGAGCGGCTCGTGCGGATGGGCGTGCAGAACCTGAAGCTGGCGGACCCGGACAAGTTCGAGGCGTCCAACATCAACCGCCAGTTCGCCGCCACCGTGGGCAACATCGGCCGGAACAAGGCCGAAGCGGTGGCCGAGGCCGTCTACGAGACCACGCACGACGTCAACATCGACGTCTACCCCGAGGGCATCGAGGCGAACTCGGTGGACGAGTTCTTCGAAGGCTGCGACTACGTGCTCGACAAGATCGAGCTGTACGAGATCGAGGCCCGCTACGTGCTGCACGAGGCGTTCCGCCGGGCGCCGCGGTGCCGCTTCATGATGCTGACCCCGGTGTTCGGGCAGCGCACCTTCTTCTTCAAGTGGACCAAGGACTCCATGACCGCCGAGGAGTACTTCGGCGTGCCGCGGGGCGCCGAGCTGGACGAGGCGAACACGCGGCAGCTCATCAGCCGGTTCATCCCGGAGATGCCGGACTACCCGTCCTGGGAGGTGCTGGAGCAGTGGTTCATCAAGGACAAGGAGTGCCCGATCTTCGCGGGCACGCCGCCGCTCGCCCAGGGCATGCTGGCCTCCCGCATCGGGCAGGCCATCACCGGTCTGGACCAGTTGCCGGGTTCGTTCGAGCTGCCCGTGACGCCGGGCTACGCGATGCTCGACACGCAGAAGTGGATCGCCAAGGCCGTGCACGGGAAGTGGTGGTGACGCCATGACGAGAAACGTGCTCGACACGACTCCAGTAGGCGCTTTTCCGTCGGACGCGGCGTCCTCGCACGACTGGCAGCGCGACGACCTGCTGCGCCTGTTCGGCCGGGCCGACTGGCTGACGCGCCAGCCGCGCCACCGCCTGGCGAAGCTCGCGCCGAACGCCACCGTAGGGCTGCTGTTCTACCAGAACAGCACGCGCACGCGGATCAGCTTCCAGGCGGCGACCTGCCTGCTCGGCGGCCGGTACATCGGCTTCGACAGCGCCGCGACCACCAGGGCGGGCGACTTCTTCCAGGAGACCCTCGAAGACACCGTGCGCGTCGTCGGCGGTTACGCGGACCTCCTGGTCCTGCGGCACGTGGACGACGACGCGGCGCAGCGCGCCGCCGCGGTGGCCGGCGTACCGGTGGTCAACGCCGGCAGCGGCGAGAGCGACCACCCCACGCAGGGGATGCTCGACACGTGGATGATGCGCCGCAGCCTCGGTGACCTGGCCGGCGCCCGGATCGGGTTCGTCGGCGACCCCGGCTGCCGGGCGCTGCGGGCGGACGTGGCGACGGTGGCCAAGTTCGGCCCGGCGGAGATCGTGTTCCTCACGCCCGAGGACGCGCCGCCGTCGCCGGAGCAGTGCGCGAGCCTGACCGCGCAGGGCATCCGGCATTCCACTGTGGACAGCATGGCGGAGCTCGTGCGCCGGACGGACGTGATCGCCATGATCCCGTTCGAGCTGCCCGACTTCCACGTCGCCACCGCACAGGAGCGGCGCTCGGGCAACCTCGCCACCCGCTACCGCCTGACGCGGCGGCTGCTGGAGGGCGCGGGGCGGCACGTGACCGTGCTGCACACCGGCCCGCGCGGGGAGGAGCTGCCCGCCGAGGTCGACGGCCTGCCCAACGTCCGGTACTTCGAGGGGGTGCGCGGCGGCATGTTCCTGCGGGCCGCGCTCATGCACGTCCTGTGGGAGGGCCGCGGCATCCCGGTGTCCGATGTGGACGAACTGGAGGGCTGACCCGTGACGGCCGTGGACCGGGCGGAGTCCGCGGTGCCCGCCCGCCGGGAGATACCGGACACCGGTGCGCACAACGTCGTGCGAGCACTGGAGAACCTGGGTTGCCGGGCCGCGTTCGGTATCCCCGGCGGCGCCGTCATGCCGGTCTACGACGCGCTGCTCACCTCGTCGGTGCGGCACGTCCTGGTCCGGCACGAGCAGGGCGCCGGGCACGCCGCGAACGGGTACGCGCAGGCGACGGGCGAGACCGGGGTCTGCCTGGCCACGTCGGGGCCGGGCGCGACCAACCTCGTTCCGCCGCTGGCGGACGCCTACCGGGACTCGGTGCCGGTCGTCGCCGTCACCGGTCAGGTGGCGCGGCCGCTGATGGGCACGGACGCCTTCCAGGAGGCCGACATCGTGGCGCTGACGGCCCCGGTGACCAAGCACGGCTACCTGGTGACCGACCCGGCGGACATCCCGCGCGTGCTGGCCGAGGCGTTCCACCTCGCCGGCACCGGGCGGCCGGGGCCGGTGGTGGTGGACATCCCGAAGGACGTGCAGCAGGCGCACGTGCCGTTCCGGTGGCCGCCGCGGTTGTCCCTGCGCGGCTACCACCCGGTGCGGCGCCCGAGCGGCAAGCAGATCGCCGCGGCCGCGTCGCTGATCCGCGCCGCCCGCCGTCCCGTGCTGTACGCGGGCGGCGGGCTGGTGCGGTCCGGGGCGCACGCCGAACTGCGGGAGCTGGCCGAGCGCACCGGAATGCCGGTGGTGACCACGCTGATGGCACGCGGCGCGTTCCCCGCCTCGCACCCGCAGCACGGGGGCACGGGCGTGCTCCGCCGTGCGGATCTGGTGGTGGCGCTGGGCGCCCGGATCGGCGAGACCGGGGCGAAGGTCGTGCACGTCGACATCGACCCGGCCGGGATCTCCGGGCTCCGTCCCGGGGACGTGCCCATCGTCGGCGACTGCCGCCAGGTGCTGGCCGGGCTGCTGGCCGCGCTCGACGGAACTCCGGAGCCGGAGGAGTGGTGGCGTGAGCTGACGTGGGCCGGACGCCCGCCCGCGAACGGTGTGCTCGCGCGGCTCGGCGAGCTGGCCGGTCCCGACGCGGTGTATGTGGCGGGCGAGGGTCGGCACCGGCTGCGGGCGGCGCGATCCCTCCCGCACGAACGCCCGCGGTCGTGGATCGTCTCCGGTGGGCAGGGCGCGGCGGGTTTCGCCGTGCCGGCGGCGATGGGCGCGCAGGCGGGGCTGCCGGACCGTCCCGTGTGGACGATCGAGGGCGACCTGGGCGCGGCGGCCCAGGAGCTGGCGACGTGCGCGCTGGAGGGCCTGCCCGTGAAGGTGGCCCTGCTCGGCTCCGGCGGGCTGCCGGACGCCGTGCTGCTGGCCGAATCCCTGGGCTGCGCGGGCCTGCGGTGCGAATCGCCCGCGGAGGTCGACGACACGGTCCGCCGCGCGGTGGCGATCACCGAGCGGCCGGTGGTGGTGGACTTCGCCCTCACCAGGTGACGGAAAAGGCCGCCGGGTGTTCGCCCGGCGGCCTTTTCCGTGCCCTCAGGCCGGTTTCGGGCGGGGCACCGCGATCCACGCGACGAGCGCCCCGGCCGCGAAGACCGCCGCGCCGATTCCGACGCTCACGTGGTAGCCCGTCATGAACGCCGCGCTGCCCGCGGTCACCGTGCCGAAGATCGCCACACCCAGGGTGGAGCCGATCTGCCTGCTCGCGTTCAGCGCGCCCGACGCGGTGCCCGCCTGCTTCGCCGGCGCGGCCTCCATCGTCGCCGCGGTGGCCGCCGGCATCGTGTACGCCGTCCCGAAACCCACCGCCAGCAGCGGCACGATCAGCATCCAGTACGGCGTGTGCTCCCCGGCCAGCACCAGCGACAGCAGCCCCAGCGCGCCGACCACGAGACCGATGAGCATCACCGGCCGCGCGCCGATCCGCGCCGTGTGCCGCCCGCCCAGCGACGACGCCAGCGAGGCGATCCCCGGCTGCGGCAGCATCGCGAGCCCGGTGAGCAGCGGCGAGAAGTGCCGCACGTCCTGGAAGTACAGCGCCAGCAGGAACAGCTCGCCGTAGAAGCCGATGTTGATGGCCGCGCCGATGGCGATCGACCCGCTGAACTCCCGCTCCTTGAACAGCTTCAGCGGCAGCATCGGCGAGGAGTGCCGGTGCTCGGTCAGCACGAACGCGGCACCGGCCACCACCGCGACGCCGAACGCGACCAGGATGGCGGGCGCGGTCCAGCCCAGCGGCTGGGCCTGGATCAGGCCGAAGGCCAGCGCCGCCACGGCCACCACGCTCAGCACCTGGCCCGGCAGGTCCGGTTTCGTGCCGGACTTCGCCGACGGCGCCGCGACGTAACGCAGGGTGAGCACCAGGGCGGCGACACCGATCGGCAGGTTGATGTAGAAGATGGCGGGCCAGCCGACCCAGTTGGTCAGCACCCCGCCGAGCACCGGCCCCAGGCCCGCGGCGACACCGCCCAGGCCACCCCACACGCCGATCGCGCGGGCGCGCTGCTCGCGGTCGGGGTACGAGGCGTTGATGAGCGCCAGCGAGGTGGGCAGCGCGAGCGCCGCGCCCGCCCCCTGGACGATGCGCGCGGCGACCAGGACGGGCAGGTTCGGCGCGAGGCCGCACACCCCCGAGGCCACCGTGAACACCACCAGGCCCGCCAGGAACACCCGGCGCGAGCCCAGCCGGTCACCGAGCGAGCCCGCGGACAGCAGCAGGCAGGCGAACACCAGCGTGTACCCGGCGGTCACCCACTGCAGGCCGCTGACGGTGGCCGACAGGTCGTGGCCGATGACCGGCAGTGCCGTGTTCACCACGGTCGCGTCCATCATGATCATGAAGAAACCGAGGCACAGGGCCACCAGGGGCAGTGCGCTGCCGGTGCGCGGCGCGGTATCGGGCTTCTCCGCCGCCGACTGGTCGACATGCTGGGAAGACATGGTGGAAATCCTCGTCTCGTCTGGTGGTACGAACCGGTTCCGGTTCTGTTTCCGAACGTTAGGCGGGCCTTTTTACGCGTGGCGGCGAAATGTGGCCGCCGCGGGTCACCTTTTCGGGTGCAGCGGCGTGACCGGTGCCGCTTCCGTTGTCGCGAGGGTGTCGGTGTCGATGTCGAAATGCTCGGCGAACCCGCGTTTTCCGGCGTCGGTGATGGTCAGCGCGCGCGGCGCCCCTTTGGTCTTGCGCCGTAACCATTCCAGTTCCTCGAAACGGCTGAGCAACGCCGCGCCCGCCGTTCCGCCGAGGTGGTGGCGCTGTTCGGTCCAGTCGACGCAGTACGCGACCAGCCGCCGCCGCTTGCGCGAGTCGATCGCCGTCAGCAGGCGGACCCCGAGCTCGTCGAACAACGCGTGCCCCGAGTCGGTCAGCTCGTAGTCGATGTCCTTGCCGGGCGCGGAAAGCCGGTCGTGGCGCGCCCGTTCCGGGCGGTGCAGCCCGTCCCCGCCACGCACCGCGCCCCGCTCCAGCAACGACCGCATGACGGCCACCCCGAGGTGACCCGCCAAGTGGTCGTAACAGCTGCGGGCCAGCCGCATCGCGCGCGCCCTCGTGTCCGCGCGCAGCGACCGGACCGGCCGCATCGGGGAGACCCGGGCAAGCGCCTCCAGCGCGTCGGCCACATCGCGGGAAGCCAGTGCGTAGTACCGGTGCCTGCCCTGCTGCCGCACGTGCAGCAAACCACCTTCCACCAGTTTCGTCAGGTGCGCGCTCGCGGTGGACGGCGAGACCCCGGCCTCGCTCGCGAGCATCGACATCGGCAGTGCGTGCCTGTCCAGCAGGGCCACCAGCATCGCGGAACGCGCCGGGTGCCCGATCAGCTCGGCGGGCACGCTGAAGTCGATGTCCCCTCCGGCGGCGATCGATTCTCGGCTCGTGCTCATGGTTTCGAGGGTAACGCCGCAACATTTCGCCGGCAGGCGAAGCGTGCCGGGACGCGGTTCCCGAGGAATGCAAACAATGTCCGTTATGGGCGTTCACTCGTTTCGTCCGCGGGCGAAAACGACGGCCGCTAACGTCGGTCCCGAACGGAGTCGAATGGGAAACAGGGAGGGTCGTGATGGACAGGGAAGTGGCGAATCCCGCGCAGCCGGCCGAACTGATGGGCCATTCCGCGAGATGGGCGATGCTGCGGGCGCTCACCGGCGGCCGCGCGCTGCCGATGTCGAGGCTCGCGAGCGAGGCGGGGGTCGCGTTGTCCACCGCGAGTGAGCACCTGACGAAGCTGACCGAAGGAGGACTGCTGCGGGTCCGCCCCAAGGGCAGGCGGCGCTACTTCGAGCTCGCCTCGCCCGACGTCGAGCGGGCGCTGGAGATCCTGTCGAAGCTGGGCCCGGGCGACCCGCGTGGCGCCGGTTCCCGGGCGTACTCGCTGCGCCTGGCCAGGACCTGCTACGACCACCTCGCCGGTGACCTGGGCGTCGCCGTGCTGCGTTCGCTGGAGCG
Organism: Amycolatopsis bartoniae; assembly: GCF_014191255.1. Classification (GTDB taxonomy): domain Bacteria; phylum Actinomycetota; class Actinomycetes; order Mycobacteriales; family Pseudonocardiaceae; genus Amycolatopsis_E; species Amycolatopsis_E bartoniae. The sequence continues at coordinate 242,210 of NZ_JACHWH010000005.1, read as the reverse complement.
CAGCGGTGTACTGGTGAAGACCGGCGACGCATACACGATTTCCGCACGGGGCAGGCGGTTGCTGGAGGACTTCGGGGTCGTCCTCCCGCTCCGGGGCCGCCAGCACGCCAGCCCCTGCGTCGACTGGGCGGACCAGCACCACCACCTCGGCGGGCCGGCGGGCACGGCGTTGCTGCGCCGGCTGCACGAGCTGGGCTGGGTGCGCCGCCACGACGCGGCCCCGCGCGCCCTGGTCGTGACGGACGTCGGACGGGCGGGCTTCGCCCGCGCGTTCGGCATCGACGTTCCCGGCCTGCTCCACCGGCAGGCCGCGTAGGCACCAAACCCGGAAGGAGGGTCCCATGGCCGCACGCAACGGCCTGACCATCACGGCGGTGGGGGACGTGTTCCTCGACCGTGAAGAGCCCGCGTCGGCGTTCGACCACGTCGCGGACCTGTTCCACGAGGCCGACCTGGCCTTCGCCAACCTCGAAGGCGTCTACGCCGAGTCCTGGGAGCGCGCCCCCAGCGCGGGCGTGCCGCTGACGGCGGACCCGGCGTTCGCGAGCCACCTGGCGAAGTCCGGGCTCGACGTGTTCTCCCTGGCCAACAACCACAGCGTGGACGGCGGGTTCGCCGCGCTGCTGCGCACGCGTGAGGTGCTGGAGGAACAGGGCGCCGCGGTCGCGGGCGCGGGGGAGAACCAGGAAGCGGCCAGGCGTCCGGCGATCCGGGAGACGCCGCACGGCACCGTCGCGGTGCTCGCCTACAGCGCGGTCTTCCCGCACGGGTACGAGGCGCGGCCCGGCTGGCCCGGCCTCGCCCCGCTGCGCGCGTACAGCCAGTACACGCCGTGGGAGGAGAACGAGTGGAACCCCGGGCTGCTGCCGCGCGTGACGACCGTGCCGCACGAGGGCGACCTGGCGGCGCTGCGCTCCGACGTCGCGGCCGCCCGGGAGCGGGCCGACGTGGTGCTCGTCAGCGTGCACTGGGGCGACTTCAGCAGGCCGTTCACCCTCACCGACCACGAGCGGCGCGTCGCGCGCGTCGCCGTGGACTCCGGCGCCGACGCGGTGCTCGGCCATCACCACCACCTGTTGCGCGGCATCGAGTTCTACCGCGGCAAGCCGGTGTTCTACGGGCTCGGGCACTTCGCGTTCGACCTGCCCGACTTCGAGAACCGGCTGGCGCGCGAGGCGTACCTCGGGCGCGGCGACGAGGCGACGGTGCGGGCCGGGAAGCGGCGCTTCGGCCCGTACCGGATCGGCCCGCGCGACGGTTACCCGCTGTTGCCGTTCCACGAGGACGGCAGGCTGACCGGCGTCGCCGTGCTGCGTCACGACGGCGAGGCGCTGCAGCCGGCCTTCGTGCCGTGCGTGCTGGGGCCGGACAACCGGCCGCGCCCGGCGACGGAGACCGGTGAGTTCGAGCGCGTGGCCGGCTACCTGCGCCGGGCCTGCGCGGAGGAGGACCTGGAGACGGTCCTGCACGAGGACCGGACCGAGGCGGGCCTGCCGCTGCTGCGCGTGGCGCCCGCCTGAGCTTCGAGGAAAGGAGTACGACCGATGTCGAAGTACGTGATCACCCGGGGCAAGCTGCCCGCGTTCCGGTACTCGCCGGGCGTAGCCGTGGACGACCTGGTGTTCCTGGCGGGCCACCTCGGTTTCGACGACAAGGGCCAGCTGGTGAGCGACGACGTCGCCGACCAGGTGCGCCAGGCGTTCCGCAACCTGACGAACACCCTCGACGCGGTGGGCGCGCAGCTGAGCGACGTGGTGCGCCTGTCGTTCTGGATCACCTCCTACGACGACATGAAGGTGATCGACTCGGTGTACGAGGAGATCTTCCCCGGCGACCTGCCCGCCCGCACCTCCCTGCTGGTCGACGCCCTGCCGCTGGGTGCCCGGTTCGAGGTGGACGGCATCGCGGTCCGCGGTAGCGGGCAGCAGGACGTACAGCGGGTGAGCTGACGAGCGCGCGGTGGCCGGGGCCGGTGGGTCCCGGCCACCGTCGTGTGTGGACGGACCGAACCGGGTGTTTCGGCCTGGGTACTCGTGCCTCGAGTACGAGGTGCTGGAGGTCGCGTGTCCGGATTGTCCCTGCCGTGGTTGTTGCTGGTCTTCGTCGCGGCGGCGGCGGCGATCTGGGTGGCCGGGGTGCAGTTGTCGAACCAGACGGACGTGCTGTCGGTGCGCCTGCACCTCGGGTCGGCGCTGGGCGGGCTGATCCTGCTGGCGGTGGCGACGAACCTGCCGGAGATCGCGATCGTCGTGTCGGCGGCGGTGTCGGGCAACGTCGGTGTCGCGGTGGGCAACATCCTGGGCGGGATCGCCATTCAGACGGTGGTGCTGGTGGTGCTGGACGCGGCCGGCGTGCGGGGGCCGCGGCCGCTGACGTACCGGGCGGCGTCGCTGGTGCTGGTGCTGGAGGCGGCGCTGGTGGTGGCCGTGCTGGCGGTGGTCGTGGCGGGCAGCCAGTTGCCGGGGAGCCTCATCGCGTGGCGGCTGGCGCCGGCGCCGGTCCTGATCACGGTGTTGTGGGTGGCGGGGCTGTTCCTGTTGCGGCGGGCGGGCCGGTCGTTGCCGTGGCACGAGTCGGGGGAGGCGCCGGACGGGCAGGAGCGCCCGCGCGGGCACAAGCGGCACCACACGGAGCAGCAGGCGGCGAGCAAGGGGACGAGCACGGGGAAGTCCGCGCTGATCTTCGGGGTCGCGGCGCTGGCGACCCTGGTGGCCGGTGTGTTCCTCGAACGCAGTGGTGACGCGATCGCGGACCACATCGGACTGTCGGGCGTGCTGTTCGGCGCCACGGTCCTCGCCGCGGCGACCTCGCTGCCGGAGGTGTCGACGGGTTTGACGTCCGTCCGCCACGGCGACTACCAGCTCGCGATGAGCGACATCTTCGGCGGCAATGCGTTCCTGCCGGTGCTGTTCCTGCCGGCGACGCTGATCTCGGGCACGGCGGTGCTGCCGCAGGCGCAGAAGACGGACATCTACCTGACCGCACTGGCGATACTGCTGACACTCGTCTACGCGGCGGGCTTGCTGTTCCGCCCGCGCCGGCGGGTGGCGCGGATGGGACTGGACTCGCTGGTGGTGGTGATCCTGTACGCCCTCGGCGTGGCGGGTCTGTTCGCGATCGCGTTTTGAGGGGCGGGGGTGTTCGGGGGGCCCTGCCCGCGGGACACCGCGTCAGGACGCCGGGTTCCCCGCCACGCGGGCCAGCAGGTCGCGCAGGTAGCGGTGCTCGGGGTCGTGCTCGTACATCGGGTGCCACCAGAACGCTTCCATCAGTGGCCCCGCCTCGAAGGGGCACGGCAGGACGCGCACGCCGAGGTCGGCGGGGACGCGGTCGGCGAGGCGCCGCTGCAGCAGCGCCACCCGGCCCGTGCCCGCGACCAGACCTGGCACGGTCAGGAAGTTCTCGGTGACCACCTGCACGCGCGGTTCGATGCCGAGCATCCGCATCTGCCGCGCGGCCGGGGTCGACGCGGTCGGGCCGTGGTAGGTCACGACCCACGGCATGGTGCGCAGCTGGTCGACCGTGAGCGCGGCCCCGACCTCCTCGTTGCCATCGGCGACCAGGCACACCCACTCGTCGCGGTAGAGGTCCTGGTGCGGCAGCCCCTCGATGAACCCGTGCGGCAGCACGAGCAGGTCGATCCCGGTCAGCGACTGGACCGCGTTGTCGACCACCGCCGGGGTGTTGGCCAGGAACCGCAGGCGCGCGTCCGGCGCCTCGCGCTCCAGCGTGGCCGCCAGCTCACGGCCGAACACCTCGACACCATAGTCACTGGTGAGCAGCGAGAACTCCCGCGAGGTGGTGGCGGGGTCGAAGTCCGGCTCGGCGGAGAAGACGCGCTCGACCCCGGTGACCGCGGTGCGGACGCGGCCGCGCAGCTGCACGGCCAGCGGCGTGAGCCGGTACTGGTTGCCGAAGCGGGCCAGCAGCTCGTCGCCGAAATGCCGGCGCAGCCGGGCGAGCTGGGCGGACACCGCGGGCTGGCTCAGCCCCAGCTGCTCGGCCGACCGGCTGACGCTGCGGTGTTCCAGTAGCGCGTCGAGCGTCACCAGCAGGTTCAGGTCCAGGCTCGCCAGGTTCACCACCCCGAGGGTATTCACCACGGTGATACCGCGCATCACCGATTTCGTCTTCCCTGATCCGTTCCGGTGGCCGACGGTGGGACCATGCTCGACCGCACCGATCCCGAAGCCGCGATCGCCGCCGCCGCCCGCCGTTGCTCCAACTGGGGCCGCTGGGGTCCCGACGACGTGCTGGGCACGCTCAACTTCCTCGACGAGGCCAAGCGCCGGGAGGGCGCCGCGCTGATCCGTCGCGGCGTCAGTTTCCCGCTCTCCCAGCGGTTCGAGGCCGACGGGCCGCAGAAGGGCTGGCGCCGACGGACGAACCCGGTGCACACGATGCTCGACACCGGACTGGACGCCGAGCGCGGCACGCAGGGCTTCCCGCACGGGATCGGCGGGGCCGACGACGTGGTCTTCATGCCGCTGCAGGCGTCGACCCAGTGGGACGGCCTCGGGCACATCTTCGACCACGGGATCGCGTGGAACGGCCGCCGCGCCGGAGACGTCGTGACCAGCGAGGGCGACCAGGTCACCGGCATCGAGACCGCGGCCGGGCGGATCGCCGGGCGCGGGGTGCTGCTCGACGTCGGCCGCGTGCTCGGCACCGACGGCGAGCTGCCGGACGGGTTCGCGATCACCACCGAGCACCTCGAAGAAACCATGGCCGCACAAGGCAGTACCGCCCACGTGGGCCGGGGTGACCTGCTGCTCGTGCGCACCGGACGGCTCGCCAGGGCGCGCCGCGAGGGCTGGGGCGACTACGCCGGTGGTCCCGCGCCCGGCCTGTCGTTCACCACCGTGGACTGGCTGCACGACACGGAAATCGCCGCGATCGCCACGGACACGTGGGGTTTCGAGGTGCGGCCCAACGAGTTCGACGACGCCTTCCAGCCGCTGCACCAGGTCGCGATCCCGCACCTGGGCCTGTTCCTCGGTGAGATGTGGGACCTCGACGCGCTCGCCGCGGACTGCGCGGCCGACGGCGTCCACGAGTTCTGGCTCACCGCGGACCCGATCCCGGTCACCGGTGCGGTCGGGGCGCCGGTCGCCCCCGTCGCCGTCAAGTGAGGAGGCGTCCCATGTCAGCAGTGCACGACGTCCTGGTGGTCGGCGGCGGTCTCGCCGGAGCGGCGACCGCGATCGCCCTCGCCGACGGCGGGGTGGCGGTCGACCTGGTCGAGATCAATCCCGGTATCGCCGCACTGGGATCGGGAATCACCTTGCAGGGCAACGCCTTGCGTGAACTGCGCAAGCTCGGCGTGTGGGAGCGGGTGCGCGCGGCGGGCTACGGCTTCGACAGCCTCGGGCTGCGTGCCCCGGACAGCAAGGGGACGCTGCTGGCCGAGTTCCCGGACGCCCGCACCGGTGGTCCGGACCTGCCCGCGACGCTCGGGATGCCCCGCCCGGACCTCGCGCGGATCCTGCACGAGCGGGCCGTCGAGGCCGGAGTCCGAATCCGGTTCGGTGTCACCGTCACGGGCCTGGACCCCGAAGGTGCCGAGGTGTCCTTCTCCGACGGCTCGTCGGCCCGGTACGACCTGGTGGTCGGCGCGGACGGGATCCGCTCGTCGGTCCGGCGCCTGCTCGGCATCGACCTGGACACGCGGGCGACCGGCATGGGCATCTGGCGGGCGTTCGGGCCGCGCCCGGCCTCGGTCACGCGCACCGACCTGTTCTACGGCGGCCCCTGCTACATCGCCGGCTACTGCCCGACGGGCGAGAACTCGCTCTACGCCTACGTGGTCGAGGACGCGCGGGACCGCAGCGGCCTGTCGCCGCAGGAGCGGCTGGCGACCATGCGGGAGCTGGCGTCGGCCTACCACGGCCCGTGGGACGACATCCGCGCCACGCTCACCGACCCCTCGCGGGTCCACTACACGTGGTTCGAGACCCACGTGCTGCCCGCGCCGTGGCACCGCGGTCGCGTGGTGCTCATCGGCGACGCCGCGCACTCCTGCCCGCCGACCCTGGCGCAGGGCGGGGCGCAGGCGCTCGAAGACGCCGCCGTGCTCACCGAACTGCTGCTCGCCGCCGACAGCCTCGACGACGCGCTGTGGCAAGCCTTCACCGACCGCCGGTACGCCCGCGCGGCCGCCGTGGTGGCGGCATCCGTCCAACTCGGACAGTGGCTGCTCGACTCCGAGCAGGGCGACGTGCCCGGGCTCATGGGCCGGGTCGCCGCCCTCGTCACCGAACCCGCCTGATCCGGGAGGAAACCTTGACCGAACGACTGATCACCCACCTGCGCCACGTCGACCTCGCCGTGCCGGACCTCGCGCGCCAGCGCGACTTCTACACCGGCGCGTGGGGCCTGAGCGCCGAGCACACCGACTCGGGCATCGCCTTCCTCGCCGCCGAGGGCAGCCCGGAACAGTACGTCGTGCGGCTGCGCCAGGCGGCCGACAAGCGCATCGACCTCATCGCCTTCGGCGTCGCGAATCCGTCCGATGTGGACACGCTCGCCGCCCGGCTGGCCACCGCCGGGGTCACGCTGGTGCACGAACCCCGTGCCCTGCACACCCCTGGTGGCGGATACGGATTCCGGTTCTTCGACAACGAGGGCCGCACGGTCGAGATCAGCGCCGACGTGGCCGTGCGGGCGCACCGGAAGATCGAGGCGGGCGAGTCGGTCCCGGTGCGGCTCTCGCACGTCGTGATCAACTCCGCCGACCCGGAGGGCACCCGGGCGTTCTACGAGCGCCACCTCGGCTTCCGCCTGTCCGACACCCTGATGCACCCGCGGATGGGGGAGATGATGTGGTTCCTGCGGATCAACGCCTGGCACCACAGCATGGCCATCGCCCGCGGCCCGCACCCGTCGCTGCACCACGCGTCGTTCGAGATGCGCGGCCTGGACGAGTACATGCGCGGCACCGGCAGGCTGCTGCGGGCGGGCGTGGAGAAGATCTGGGGCCCCGGGCGGCACCTGGCGGGCAACAACACGTTCTCGTACTTCCTCGACCCGCACGGCAACACCGTCGAGTACACCACCGAGCTGGAGCTGATCGACGAGGACACGTGGCATCCGCACCTCTACGACTTCAGCGACCCCGGGGTGTCCGACCAGTGGGGCACCGCGAACGCGATGGACGAGTTCGTCGCGGCCAAGTCCTTCAACGACCCCGACAAGGGCCTGTTCGTCGCCCCGCCGGTGTGAGGAGTCTGCCATGAAGTTCGCGACTGTCGAAGAACCCGACGGGACTGTCCGGTGTGGACTCGTCGAGGGCGACAACCTGCTGCGCCTGCCCGCGGGAACCACGGTGCTGGAGCTGATCCGCGCCGGGCAGCTGCACGACGCGGGTGCGGCGGCACGGGCGGCAGGAGACGCGGTACCCCTGTCCGGGCTGCGCCTGCTGCCGCCGCTGGAACCGCCGACCGTGCGGGACTTCGTGGCGTTCGAGCAGCACGTGGCGGGCATGGTCGCCGGCGACGGCGGGAGCGTGCCGCCGGAGTGGTACGAGGCACCGACGTTCTACTTCACCAACCCGTACGCGCTGCTCGGCGCACACGATGACGTGCCGGTTCCGCCGGGATCCCAGCTGTTCGACTTCGAGCTGGAAGTCGCGGCCGTGGTCGGCCGGGACGCCGCCTCGCCGTCGCCGGAGGAGGTGGACATCGCCGGCTACACGGTCTTCAACGACTGGTCCGCCCGCGACCTGCAACGGCGCGAGATGAAGGTCGGCCTCGGGCCGGCGAAGGGCAAGGACTCGGCCACCACGCTCGGCCCGTGGCTCGTCACGGCCGACGAGCTGGAGTCCTATCGCGACAGTGCCGGGTTCCTCGGGCTGGACCTGCGGGTTTCGGTGAACGGCACGCAGATCGGCCAGGACCTGTTGTCGCACATGGGCTGGCCGTTCGAGGAGCTCGCCGCCTACGCCGGGCGCGGCACGCGCGTGCGGGCCGGAGACGTGCTGGGCTCGGGAACCTGTGGCAACGGCGGCTGTCTCGCCGAGCTGTGGGGACGGGGCCGGGAGATCCCGCCGCTGAAGCCCGGTGACGTCGTGGAAATGACCGTCGAAGGCATCGGGACCATCCGCAACACGGTGGTCGAAGGCATCGAGCTGCCGCCCGTGCGCCCGGCCCGGAAGCGCTCGTGAGGGTCGCGGGCAAGATCGTCGTGGTCACCGGCGCCGCGCAGGGCCAGGGCGCGGCCGAGGCCCGGCTGCTCGCGGCGGAAGGCGCCACGGTGATCGGCGCCGACGTGCGGCCGGAGCCCGCCGAGGACCTGCCGGGCGTGCGGTACCGGCAGCTCGACGTCACCGACGCCGCGGGCTGGGCCGCGCTGGCGCACGACCTGGAGCGGGTGGACGGGCTGGTCGCCAACGCCGGGATCACCTGGCGCGCGAGGGTTCCCGACCTGAAGCCCGCCGACCTCGCGCGGGTGCACGAGGTCAACGTGACCGGGACGCTGCTGGGCATCCAGGCCGTGACCCCGCTGATGGGCCGCGGCGGCTCGATCGTCGTGGTCGGCTCGGTGGCCGCGCTGACCGGGCACTTCCCGGCCGCGTACACCGCGAGCAAATGGGCGCTGCGCGGGCTGGCGAAGGCCGCGTGCCTGGAGCTCGGCCCGCTCGGCATCCGCGTCAACACCGTGCACCCCGGCTACATCGAAACCCCCATGACCGCCTCCGCGGCGGCGGCGTTCCGGGCCGCGAACGTCGCCGAGACCCCGCTCGGCCGCACCGGCACGCCCGGTGAGGTCGCGCCGCTCGTGGTGTTCCTGGTCAGCGACGACGCCTCGTTCATCACGGGCGCCGAGATCCCCGTCGACGGTGGCCTGACCGCGCACGGCGGGGTGAAGTCGATCAGCGACGCCGTCCGGACCCCCTGAGAGAGGAAACCCGTGTTCGAGTACTTCCCCGGCAACTACGTGTGGAACCTGGGCGTGGTCGCGGCGCTCAACAGCGGCGGCCTGATCGACGAGGTCGACCGCGCGTGCCGCCCCATCCAGGAGGCCGCGGCCCGCGGCGAGGACGCGGGCACGCCGGACTTCCTGCGGGCCTGGACCGCGCTGACCGACCAGCTCGTCGCGCAGGCCGAGGCCGCCGAGAAGGCGGGCCACACCCGCACGGCGGGGCAGCTGTACTTCCGCGCCACGAACTACCTGTGCCAGGCCGAACGCATGCTCGCGCGATCGGACGCGAACCGGCTGCCCACCTACCGGCGGGTGCTGGAGCTGGCGCAGAAGTCGTTCGCCCTGAGGGATCCGCGCGTGTCCCGGGTGGCGATCCCCTACGAGGGGACGACGCTGCCGGGCTACTTCAGCCGGGCGGGGGAGTCGGCGCCGGTCGTGGTGCTGGTCAACGGGCTGGACTCCACCAAGGAGCACATGTACAGCTCGGGGCACTGGGAGGAGCTGGCCGCGCGGGGGATCTCCTGCCTGATGCTGGACCAGCCGGGCACCGGGGAAGCGTTGCGCCTGCAGGGTCTCACGGCGCGGATCGACGCGGAAGCCTGGGCGGGCGCGGCGGTGGACTGGCTCGAAGGCCGGGCGGACGTCGACGCCTCGCGGATCGGGATCGTCGGCTGGTCGCTGGGCGGCTACTACGCCCCCCGCGCGGCGGCCTTCGAGAAGCGGTTCGCGTTGTGCGTCGCGTGGGGCGCCAACCACAACTGGGGCGCGGTGCAGCGCCGCCGCCTGGAGCGCGAGGGCGAGCGGCCCGTGCCGCACTACTGGGAGCACGTGCTGTGGGTGTGGGGGTACGACGACCTCGACGAGTTCATCGAGTTCGCGGACGGCGTGCACCTCGACGGGGTGGTCGAGAAGATCACCGTGCCGTTCCTCGTCGCGCACGGTGAGCACGACCGGCAGATCCCGCTGGAGTACGCGCACCGGTCCTACGACCAGGCGGTGCACTCGCCGAAGCGCGAACTGCGCGTGTTCACCAGGGAGGAGGGCGCGACGGAGCATATCGGGCTCGACCACCTGCCCCACGTGAGCACGTTCATCGCCGACTGGGTGGCGGACGTGTTCGGCGCCCGGGGGTGAGTGTCAGCGCTCGTGGGCGAGTCCCTCCCAGCCGCGTTCCAGCAGGTCGAAGGCGCGGCGGAGCGCGGCCTCGGGGTCGGCGCTGCCGTGCCCCAGGTCGCGGGTCTCCAGCGCGAAGTGCGCCAGCGCCCGGCAGGACGCGTCGTCGGCGGGCAGGCCCGCCTCCTCGGCGATCACCGCCGCCAGGTCGGCCTCGTGCCGCAGCCACATGCGCCGCGCGTAGTCGCGCAGCGCCGGGGTGCGCGCGACGAACTCCGCCAGCCGGATCCACTGTGGATCGTCCTTCGGCAGGCGCGCCCGCAGCACGTGGTCCCGCAACGCCGCCGGGATCGACTGCCCCGCCGGGCGGTCCCGCACGGCCGCGAGCAGCGCGTCCTTGATCTCGTCCTCCTGGTCGAAGACGAGCGCCTCCTTGCCGGGGAAGTGCTTGAACAGCGTCGTGGTCGACACGTCGGCGGCCTCGGCGATCTCCCGGATGCCCACCTCGTCGTACCCGCGCTCCAGGAACAGCCGCAGCGCCGCGTCGGCCAGCGCCTGGCGCGTCGCCGCCTTCTTCCGTTCGCGCCGCCCCAGCGGCTCCGTGTCGGGCATGTCCCCATCGTACCGCCTGAGTGCACCGGTTCAAAAAGTTGAGCGGTTGCACTTTTTGAACGAGTCTGCTTTTCTGGAAAGCATGACGACCACACCGAACATCGCCATCGTCGGCGCCGGTCCTGCCGGCCTGACCTGCGCCCGGGTCCTGCAGCGGCACGGCATCGAGGCCACGGTGTACGACGCCGACACCGCCGTGGACTCCCGGGACCCGGGCGGCACGCTCGACCTGCACGCCGACTCCGGCCAGATCGCGCTGGAGGACGCGGGCCTGGTCGAGGCCTTCCACGCGCTCGCCCGCCCGGAAAGCCAGGCCAAGACCCGCCGCGACCAGCACGGCACCGTCCTCGCCGAGTTCACGCCCGGCGACGGCGACGAAGCGGCGCCGGAGATCGACCGCGGGCAGCTGCGGACCATGCTGTACGAGAGCCTGCGCCCGGGCACGGTGCACTGGGGGCACAAGCTCGTCCGCGCCACAGCCGGGCGCCTGGAGTTCGCCGACGGGACGAGCGCCACGGCCGACCTCGTCGTCGGCGCCGACGGGGCCTGGTCGAAGGTCCGCCCCCTGCTCACCGACGCGGCGCCGGAGTACCTCGGCGTCTGCTTCCTCGACACCCGCTTCGACGCCGTGGACACCCGGCATCCGGAGGTCGCCGCGCTCGTCGGCCCCGGTCACCTGTTCGCGAACGACAGCGACGGCCGGGCGGTGATCGTGCAGCGCAACTCCGGTGGCGTGGTCCGCGGCTACGTGGCGTTCCGCGCGGAGCCGGACTGGCACGTCCAGGCCGGTGTGGACCTCGCTGACACCGGCGCCGTCTGTGCGCACCTGCTGCGCGAGTTCGCCGGCTGGTCGGCCGGCATGCTCCCGCTGATCACCGAGAACGACGGCGGCTACGTCCCGCGCTCGTTCTGGGCGCTGCCCGCCCCGCTGACGTGGGAGCACGTGCCCGGCGTCACCCTCCTCGGCGACGCGGCCCACCTCATGGCCCCGTTCGGCGGCCACGGCGCGAACCTCGCGATGCTCGACGGCGCCGAGCTCGCCCGCGCCCTCGCGAAGGAGGCGGACCTCGACGACGCGGTCACGCGGTACGAGGAGGCGATGTTCGCCCGGTCCGGCGAGCTGGCCGCCGCGTCGAACGCCGCGCTCCGGAAGTTCTTCGCGAGCGCGGAAACCCCGCACCTGCCGCCGGACCACGCGCAGGAGCACCGGAACTACGAGACCAGGGCGGCGGAGTACCGCCGTCGCCGGGAAACCGCCTGAAAGCCCTTCCCGTCACCAGGTCACAGGTCGTTCACAGAGGCCGTCGCGACGGCACTGCGGTACGAGGGCTTCCACGTCACCGAAGCCGACTCCGGCCGCCGTGCCCCGTAGTACGCCAACGAGGCCGCTCGACGTCGTAATCCTCGACGTGATGCTGCCCGACATCGACGGCATCCAGGTGTGCCGCCCGCTGGGGAGAACGCGTGAACCTCCCCTGAACGCGCGTTTCGCGGCGTTCAGGAACTACCCGTTCCACTCACCGCTGGGCGGGCAGGGCCGCAGGCCCTCGGTGCCGTAGCGCGCGGCCATGGCAGGTTCGACCTCGGCCCGGATCAGCGGCCGGACGGAGGTCGCGGAGGGGAACGTCTTCGTCAGCTCGGTGGCCCAGGCGTGCAGGTCGGTCCCGTCGGTGGCGGTGATCGTCACCGAGGCGGGCAGCGCTTCGGGGCGGGCTCCCGCGATCAGGTCGGGCTGATCGGCGAAGATCTGCTGAAACCGTTGGTACGCCTCGGTTCGGGTCTCGGTGTAGACCTTGCGGGCGCGGGGGTCGAGGTGCACGACGCCGGCGATCCGGGCCATCTCGTCGTCGGTGAGCACGTCCACCACGAGCTCGTCGGCGCAGACCTGGTGCCCGGCGAGCGGGATGACCGGCGCCCCCGCGGCCGTGGCGGGGTCGCCGGCGGGCACGGCGAGGACGATCGCGACCGCCGCGGCGGCGAGGAGGGCGGCGCCGGTGACCGCGACCGGCAGGAGGCTCCGGCGGGGTCTCCCGGCGGGGGACTCGGGGGAGGATTCGGACACGCGGGAAGGCTACTCGCGTAGGCCCAGCGCGGTCAGCCAGACGTGGACGAGGGTCGTGGTCGCCTCATCGAGGGAAGTACCGGTGACCGTCGCCTGGTAGAAGGTCCGCTCGGTCATCCAGACCAGTGCGGTGGTCAGCGCCCCGGCGTCGGTGGGGCCCGTGCCCGCCGGAACGCCCGCGCGTTCGGCGATGCGGCGGGTGGTGGCGGCCAGCGCGTCGACCGCCGAGCGCCACGCCTCGTCGACGGCCGGCACCGTCGGCGAGAGCTCCACCGCGACGCGCATGACCGGGCCGTGCTCGCGCCACATCCGCGCCGTGTGCCTCACGCCTTCGCGGAGCGCGTCGGCGGGAGCGGCCGCCGCGTCGGCGGCGTCGACCTCGGCGCGCAACGTCGTCACGGTGCGTTCGACCAGCGCGGCCAGCACGTCGTTGCGGGAGCCGAAGTAGAAGTAGAACGCGCCCCGGCTGATGCCGGCCGCCTTCGCGAGCGTCTCGACGGTGATCCCCTCCGGCCCGCCGGCCAGCTGCTGCTCGGCGGCGTCGAGGATGGCGCGCTCCCGCAGGTCGCCCTTGCTCGGAGTGCCGCGCCGCCTGCTGCCGTCCTCCCTGGTCCGTGGCATCGGCTCATCGTAGCGTCGACAACTTTGCACGCAGCGTCGACTTTTCTCGACCGGCCCCACCGTCGTCGGTACCGTGTGCAGGCAGGCCGCCGACGCCGACGTGACCGACGACGAGGCAGCCGTCAGGTGAGCGCGTGCAGGATCCGCTGATGAGCGCGCCCGGTCACGAGCGGAGGCAGTCCGGCCACTGTGGACACTGCCGAAGGCGACGTCGCCGGAGGTCGCGCGGCCGGCGAGGCGCTGTGGGTCCCGGGACTGGTTCACCACGGCTGGCGGGCGAAGGGCTCCGGAGCTAGGAATCCCCCGGCGGCGGGTGGTAGCCACCGGTGACGTCGGCCGCCCAGCGGGCGAAGGCGATGGCCGTCGCGTCGTGGCCGTGTGCCGCTACCACCTGCATACCGACGGGCAGCCCGGCGGCGGTGCGGCCCACCGGGATGACCACCGTCGGCAGGCCGAGCACGCTGAACAACCCGCACCAGCCGATCGTGCTCAGGTGCGGGCGCGACTCGCCGTCGATCTCCAGCACCCGGCTGCCGATGTCGCCGTCCAGGTCGTGCGGGAACGCGGGCATCGCCGTCACCGGGCACAGCAGCACGTCGAACCCCGCGAACCAGCGCGCCCACCGCGCCCGCACCCGCGCGCGGTCCTCGGCGCGGGCCAGCCAGCCGCGGTGGGACGCCGTCGCCGGCGGCAGTCCCTCGTCGGGCAGGTTGTAGGCCACCGCGGCGAGCACCATGTCCAGGTGCAGCTGCCACAGGTCGTCGAACCGGTCCGACGGCTCGGCGTCCTCCACCCATGCCCCGGCGGCGGCGAACGCGTCCACCGCGGCGGAGAGCACCTCCGCCGACGCGTTGCCGACCCGGCACGACGGGTCGTCGAGCCACACCGCCGCGCGGAACCCGGTCCGCCACGGCGGCACCGGCGTGCCGGTCAGCACCTCCAGCACCAGTGCCAGGTCGTCGGCGCTGCGGCAGATCGGGCCCAGCACGTTGCCGTCCGGCGGCACCAGCCCGGCGCCGACGTGGTCCACGTACCCGTCGCCGGGCACCAGCCCCACCGACGGCTTGAGCCCGTAGACCCCGCAGAAGTGCGCCGGAATCCGGATCGAGCCCGCGATGTCCGACGCCAGGTCGAACCCGCACAGCCCGGCCGCGACCGCCGCCGCGCTGCCGCCCGACGAACCACCCGGCGTCCGCCCGGGGTCCCACGGGTTGCGCGTCAGCCCGAACACGTCGTTGGTGGTCTGGATGTCGCCGCACCACGTCGGCACGTTCGTCTTGCCCAGCACGATCGCGCCGGCCGCCCGCAGCCGGGCCACCGCGGTCGCGTCCGCCGCCGGGCGGTGACCGGCCAGCTCCGGCGAGCCGCCCGTGGTGCGCAGGCCAGCGGTGGCGATCGCGTCCTTCACCGTGATCGGGACGCCGTGCAGCGGGCCCCGGCCGCGCCCGTGCGCGATCTCCTCGTCGGCCGCCGCCGCGGCGGCGCGCGCCCGCACGGTGTCCAGCGTGACCACCGCGTTGAGCTCCGAGCCCTCGATGCGGGAGAGGTAGTACCGGACCAGCTCGCGGCTGGACACGGACCTCGAAGCGAGAGCCCGTGCCAGCTCGCGAGCGCCGGCGGTCGCCGGGTCCATCAGTTGCCCGCCTGGGCCTTCTCCCAGTTGCCGAGCTTGCCCTCGTTGTCGATGAGCGGCCCGGCCTTCTCGAAGTGCCCCGGCGCGGCCGGGGTCGCCCCGGTGTAGGTGAACATCTGGCCCGCCTCGAACGGGTAAGCGTCCTCGACGCCGCTGACCTTGCCCTTCACGCCCTGCACCATCAACGGGTACGTCGAGTCGTAGGAGTGCGCGGCGACCGCGATGTTCGCCCGGGTCAGCCCGCCCTTCATGACCGAGGCGTCCTGCAGCACCTGCACGATGTACCAGGCCCAGAACCAGCCGTTGGCGGTCTGCGCGTTGGCCGGGTCGAGGCCCGCGGCCTGCACGGTGTCGTGGTACAGCTTGGCGAACTGGGTGTTCGGGTTGTCCGGGTCGCTCGGCGCGTAGTAGTAGCGCACGACGTTGGTGCCGTTGCCGGTCAGGCCCTGCTTGCCCAGCGGCGCGTAGGTGGTCTGGATCTGCGCGCACGGCTGGGCCGCGACGACGACGGGCTGCCACGACGACTTCTCGATCGCGCCGATGGCCTGCGTGCAGAACGTGCCCGCCTCGACGAGCACCACCGCGTCCGCACCGGAGGCCGCCGCGCTGGTCACCTCGTTGTCCACGTTGGGGGCGGACACGTCGTTGGTCTGCTCGTCGACGATGCTCAGGCCGGGCGTCTGCTTGACCGCCCGCTTGAAGCCCTCCACATAGGACTGACCCAGCGCGTTGCCGATCGAGATCGTCGCGATCTTCGCGCCCTGCGGGAACTTCTCCTTGAGCCAGGACGCCCAGATCCCGCTCTCGTTGTAGTAGTCGAGCCCGAACCCGGTGGTCCACGGGTACTTCTGCGGGTCGCCGAACGGGTCGTCGGACGCGGCGACCTCCAGCTGGCCCATGCAGTTCTGGTTCGCGTAGTCGCGCAGGTTCAGGTTGTTCGGCGAGCCCAGCACGGCGAAGCTGGCGGCGTAGTCGCCGCTCTGCACCGCCTGCTCGAAGTTCGTGCGGGTCTGGTCGGGCTGGTACTGGTCGTCCTTGACGTCCAGGGTCACCTTGCGGCCCGCGATCCCGCCGTGCGCGTTGACGTAGTCGAGGTAGGTCTTGATGCCATCGCCGATCTGGCCGTAGGCGGCCAGCGCGCCGGAGTGCGGCATGCTGGTGAACAACCGGATCTCGCCCGGCGTGATCCCGGCGTTGTTGTCCCAGGTGGACGGACAGCCGGACAGGTCGAGACTGTAGCCGCCCGGTCCGGTGTAGACACAGCTGCCGTCGGCGCTCAGGCCCCAGTTCTTGGCCTCGGTGCTCGGCAGCGGGATCGTGCCGTCATTCGGGGTGGGGGACTGTGCGGTCACGGCCGGAGACGGCCCGCACTTCTTGGTGGCGGCGGCCTGCTTGCTCTGCTCGTGCGAACAGGCGGTGACCGTGCCGGCGACCGCGAGTCCGATGACCAGTGTCGCGAGGCGCCGTTGCCAGGTACTCGTCATGGGGGTTCAGCCCTCTCTCAGAGCCGGTTGGACGGGCGGGACGGCGGCGGTCCCGGCGAACCGGTGCCGCTGCCAGCCCTCGGGGGAGCGGGGGACGACCTCGAGCACGCGGCGGCGCAGCCGCCCGAGCCCGTCGGACACGCCGCCCGGTAACAGGAACACGAAAGCGATGAGCAGCGCGCCGGACACGATGCCCACGATCTGGCCGCCGTCGGGACGGCCCGACAGCAGGTTCAGCGACTGCGCCCAGTCGGCGATCTGCGTCCGCAGGAGCACGAACACGACCGCGCCGGGCACCGCGCCGGTGATCGACGCGCTGCCGCCGGCGATCAGCGCGACGAGCAGGAAGATCGACAGGTACAGGTCGAACCGCGAGTCGCTGACCGCGGGGACCTGGATGACCAGCAGCGACCCGGCGACGCCCGCGAACGCGGCGCTCACCGCGAACGCGAAGATCTTCACCCGCGCCACGCGGATGCCCGAGGCGGCCGCGCTGAGCGGCGCGTCGCGCACGGCGTGCATCGCGCGCCCGGTCCGGCTGCGCACGATGTTGCGGGCGATGAGGAACATCAGGGCCGCCACGGCCAGCACCGCGTAGTAGTGGTCCGTGGGCGGCCCGGTCTCGGTGTAGGGGTCCACGAAGAACCAGTCCGGGGACTGCATCTCCTGGGGCACGAACTTGCCGTTGGGACCTCCCGTGAAGCTGGGGAACTTGTCGACGAGCACGGGGAACAACGCGGCGACGGCGAGGGTGACCGTCGCGAGGTAGAGCCCCCGGATGCGCAGCGCCGGGATGCCGACCAGCGCTCCGGCGACCAGGCACAGCACCACGCTGACCGGGATGGTGGCCAGGTAGGGCCAGCCGTGGTCGGCGACGAGGATGACGGTGGTGTAGCCGCCGAGGCCCACGAACGCGCTGTGCCCGAGCGAGATCTGTCCACAGTGGCCGGTCAGCAGGCCGAGGCCGAGGATCGCGACGCTGTAGCAGACCATCTGCGTGCACGTCTCGATGGTGCCGACCGAACCGGTCAGCAGCGGCAGCACGACCAGCACCACGGCGGCCAGCGCCGCCGAGCCCCAGCGGAGGCCGCGGTGGGCGCGGCTGCCCTCTTCGACGGTGAACGCGGCCATCACACCCGCTCCTGACTGCGGCGGCCCAGCAGCCCGGCGGGCTTGAACTGGAGCACCGCGATGATGACGAAGAACGCGCAGCCGAGGCCGAATTGCCCGCTGAGCGCGGGGATGTAGCCGGTCAGCAGCGCGATGGCGAGCCCGACCAGCACCCCGCCGACGACCGCGCCCGCGATGCTGTCGAGCCCGCCGAGGGTGGCGGCGGCGAACGCGTAGATGAGGATCTTGTCCATGAACGTCGGGTCGAGGTAGGTGGTCGGCGCGGCGAGACAGCCCGCGAGCGTGCCCACCGCCGCGGCGATCGCCCAGCTGCTCTGCACGGTCCGTCCGATGTGGACGCCCAGCAGCCGCGAGGACTCGACGCTGGTGGACACGCACCGGAACGCGAGCCCGAGCTTGGTGCGGGAGAGCGCGAGCTGCAGCACCACCACCACGACGACGATCAGCAGCGCGGTGCCGAGGCTCGTGTAGTACACGCGCGCGCCGCCGAGGGTGAAGAAGTCGTCCGGGCCGTGCGGGAACAACGTCGGGAACCCGCGCGGGTCGAAGCCCCACAGCAGCGCCGCGAGGGCGTTGAGCGCCAGGTACAGCGCGAGCGTGACGATGGTGATCGCGAGGTGGTTGTTCGCGTCGAACGGCCGGATCAGCGTGCGCTCGATCCCGGCCGCCGCGCCCGCGGACACCACCATGGCCAAGGCGATCGCGAGGACGAGCGGCAGGCCCCCCTTCTCCGCGAACGTGAAGGCGAGGAACGTGCCGACCATGCCCATCGCGCCCTGGGCGAAGTTGATGACGCCGGTCGCCTTGAACACCAGCACGAGCGCGAGCGCGACCATGCCGTAGAGGAAACCGTTGAGCACGCCGTCGGCCACCCGCTGCAGGTACAGCTGGAACCCGCCGTCGAGCACGGCGTAGACCGAGAACGCCGCCAGCAGCGCGACGACGACGCCGAGTCCGCTGGCCGCGGAACGCCGGCGCCGCAGCGCGAGCACGTCGCGTGCTCCGCCCGGCGGCGCGTCCGGCCTGCCGGTGGTGGTGATCGCCACGGGACAACCCTCCTTTGGGCTGGTGGACGTCAGTAGCCGAGATAGGCGCGCCGGACGGACTCGTCGTCGCGCAGTTCCGCCGCGGAGCCGGACACGGCGACCGTGCCCGCTTCCAGCACGTACGCCCGCCGCGCCAGGTCCAGCGCGAGCGCGGCGTTCTGCTCGACGACGACCATCGCCACCTCGCGTTCGGCGCGCACGCGGGCCAGCACGTCGAACAGCTGCCGCACGACGATCGGCGCCAGGCCCAGCGAGGGTTCGTCGAGCAGCAGCAGCCGGGGCCTGCTCATCAGGGCGCGGGCGATCGCGAGCATCTGCTGCTCGCCCCCGGACAGGCTGCCGGCCGACGTCGAGCGCCGCTGCGCGAGCCGGGGGAACGTGTCGTACCAGTAAGCTATGTCGGTGCGGACCTGCTTGTCTTTGCGGATGTAGCCGCCCGCGCGGAGGTTGTCGTCCACGCTGAGCTCGGCGAGGGTGCCGCGGCCCTGCGGAACCATCGCGACCCCGCGGCGGACGACGTCGTAGGTGGACCGGCCGCCGAGCTGTTTTCCGCTCAGCAGCACCGATCCCTCCGTGCGCACGAGCTGGCACACCGAGCGCAGCAGGGTGGTCTTGCCCGCGCCGTTGGCGCCCAGCACCACGACCACCTCGCCGTCGCCGACGGTCAGGTCGACGCCGTGCAGGCATTCGACGGTGCCGTAGTAGGCACGCAGCCCGCGCAGTTCCAGGAGCGCGCTCATACCGGCGTCCCCAGGTAGGCCTCGACGAGCAGCGGGGAGTCCCGCAGCTCCGCCGGCGTCCCCGACACGAGGTTGCGGCCGAAGTCGAGCGCGACGACGTGGTCGGAGATGCCCATCACGAACTGCATGTGGTGCTCGACGAGCAGCAGCGTGATGCCGTGCTCGTCGCGCAGCCGCAGCAGGATGTCGCCCAGCTCTCGCACGTCGCCGTGCGTCAGCCCGCCCGCGGGCTCGTCCAGCAGGAGCAGCCGGGGCTCGCCGACGAGCGCCCGTGCCAGCTCGACCCGCTTGAGGGTGCCGAACGGCAGGCCGGTGCACTCCCGGTGCGCGACGTCGGGGATCTCGAAGTAGTCCAGCATGGCATAGGCGCGGGCCCGCAGGTCCCGGTCCTCGCGCGCGGCGGGCCAGCCGAACACCGACGAGGCGAAACCGGCGCGGCCGCGGGCGTGCCGGCCGACCATCACGTTCTCCAGCACCGTCATCCCCGGCCACAGGGCCAGGTTCTGGAAGGTGCGGGCGATGCCGAGCCCGGCCAGGTCCGCCGCGTGCCGGCGCAGGAGGTCCTGCCCGGCGAAGCGAACCGTCCCCGACGCGGGGCGCACGAGGCGGCTGATCGTGTTGAACGCGGTGGTCTTGCCCGCACCGTTGGGTCCGATGAGGGCGCAGATCTGTCCTTCTTGGACGGTCAGCGAAACCGAGTCGAGCGCGGTGACCCCGCCGAAGCGGACGGTGAGGTCGTCGAGCTCCAGCAGCGCGTTCACACGACACCGTCCGCTCTGAGCCGGCCGAGCCGTTCGCCGTCGGCGACCGCGGCGAGCACCTCGTCGGTGTCGGCGCCGAGCGCGGGCCCGGTGCGGGTGATCTCCCCCGGGGTGCGGGAGAACTTGGGAACGACGCCGTTCATGGGCAGCTCCGTGCCGTGCTGGTTGCGCCGCCACTGGATCATCTCGCGGGCGGCGAAGTGGGGGTCGGTGAGGATCGAGGCCGCCGTGTTGATCCGGCCGACCGGCACGCCGTGCCGGTTCAGCTCGTCGATCAGCTCGTCGCTCTTGCGGGCGGAGGTCCAGGCGGAGACGAGCGCGTCGAGCTCCGCCATCCGCGCGCCGCGTGCCTGGTGCGTCGCGTAGCGCTCGTCGGTCGCCAGCTCCGGCTGCCCCATCGCCTCGGCGAGGCGGGCGAAGACGGTGTCGGCGTTGGCGGCGATGACGACCTCCGCGCCGTCCGCAGTCGGGTACACATTGGACGGTGCGACCCCGGGAAGCACGCTGCCACTGCGTTTCCGCAGCACGCCACCGGCATGGTAGTCGGCCAGCGTGGACTCCATCAGCGCGAACACGGCCTCGTAGATGGCGACGTCGACCTCCTGGCCGCGGCCGCTGCGGGCCCGTTCGAGCAGGGCGGCCTGCGTGCCGATGACGGCGAAGAGCGCGGCGAGCGAGTCACCGAGGCTGATGCCCGTCCTGGCCGGGGCGTCGTCCGGGGATCCCGTGGTGTGGCGGATTCCGCCGACGGCCTCGGCGACGCTGCCGAACCCGGCGAGCCCGGAGTTCGGCCCGGTCTGGCCGAAGCCGGAGACGTGCACGACGACGATGCCCGGGTTGAGCGCGCTGAGGGTTTCGTAGTCCAGGCCCCATTTCCGCAGGGTGCCGGGGCGGAAGTTCTCCAGCACGACGTCGGCGGTGGCGGCGAGCTCGCGGACGAGCTCCTGGCCCCGTTCGCCCCGCAGGTCGACGGTCACGGACTTCTTGTTGCGCGCGATCGCGGGCCACCACAGGGATTCCCCGTCCTTGGTGATGCCCCAGCGGCGCATCGGGTCACCCGTGGCCGGTGGTTCGATCTTCACGACCTCGGCCCCGTAGTCGGCGAGCAGCTGCCCGGCGAACGGACCGGCGATGAAGCTGCCGAGTTCGAGAACCCTGGTTCCGTGCAGTGGACCCACCGTTGCGCCACCTCCGAATTCGACTGTGGACACATATTGCATGCAATCCGGACCCGGAACAAGACTCCGTCAACACTTTTGTCGATTTCGTTTCCCGCAGGTCGCGTGGTGAGCACGACCGGTCACACCCGGTACCCTCTGCGGAATGGGCGAGGACGTGCGGGACGACAGCGTGGCGGTGGCGTACGGCGGCGGGCCGATGCCGGACGAGGGCATGTCCGGGCCGGTGTTCGCCTACACCTCGATCCGCTCGTGGATCGTGGAAGGCCGGCTGCGGCCGGGGGAACGGCTCATCGAGCAGCGGATCGCGGCCGAGCTGAACCTCTCGCGCACGCCGGTGCGCGAGGCGGTGCGGATGCTCGCGGCGGACGGGCTGGTCGTGACCGCGCGCAACCGCGGCGCGGTCGTGCGCACGCTGGGGCGCCAGGACATCCTCGACACCTACGAGCTGCGGGCCCGGCTGGAGTCCTATGCGTGCGAGCTGGCGGCGGGCCGGGCCACGGCGGACGACCTGGCCGCCGTCGACGCCGGCATCCGCGACTTCGCCAAGGCCATGCGGCGCAGGGAGCTCGGGCACCTGGAGCGGACGCGGCTGATCGGGGAGGCGAACCGGCGCGTGCACGCGGCGATCATCGCGGCGAGCCGGCACGGCAGGCTCGCGCACCTGCTGAGCAGCACGGTGGACGCGCCGCTGGTCTTCGAGGCGCTGCGGGAGTTCACGAACCGCCAGCTGGAGCGGTCGAACCTGTTCCACCAGCTGATCCGCGACATGATCGCGAAGGGGGAGGGGCAGCGGGCCGCGCAGCTGATGCACGAGCACATCCTGCAGGGCCGCGACCAGCTGCTGGCCGACCTCGATCGCTGATCTTCCTTCTGGGAGGTCCATTGCATACAATCGACTCTCATGCTGGATCAGGACGACTACACGCGGATCCGGGTGGAGGTGGCGGGCGGGGTCGCCACGCTCGTCCTCGACCGGCCGGAGCACGGCAACACCGCCGACGACGCGATGCACTCCGAACTCACCACCGTCTTCGCCCGCGCGCGGGCGGACGAGCGGGTGCGGGTCGTCGTGCTGACCGGCGCCGGCGCCACCTTCTGCCGCGGCGGGGACAGCAGCGCGTCGCGCAGGTTCGAGACCCTGACCGGGCTGACGCCCGTGCAGGAGGCCAGGGTCATCGTGGAAACCCTGCTGGAGCTGGAAAAACCGGTGATCGCCGCGGTGAACGGGGACGCGCTCGGGCTGGGCGCGATCCTCGCCACGCTCGCCGACGTGGCGTTCGTGGCGCCCGCGGCGCGGATCGGCGACCGGCACGTGCCGGGCGGGGTGACGGCGGGCAACGGCAGCGCCGCGCTGTGGCCGGTGCTCGTCGGGCTCAACCGGGCGAAGTACCTGGTGCTGGAAGGCGAGCTGCTCACCGCTGCCCGCGCGGTGGAGCTGGGACTCGCGCACGAGGTGACGCCCGACCCGGTGGCGGCGGCGCGGGAGCTGGCACAAC
Source organism: Amycolatopsis bartoniae (assembly GCF_014191255.1). Taxonomy (GTDB): domain Bacteria; phylum Actinomycetota; class Actinomycetes; order Mycobacteriales; family Pseudonocardiaceae; genus Amycolatopsis_E; species Amycolatopsis_E bartoniae. Next base: position 219,411 of record NZ_JACHWH010000005.1, on the reverse strand, counting down.
GCTGGGCGGGCTACCCGCAGTTCGCGCTGCGCAGCACCAAGGCGGTGCTGAACACCCACCTCAAAGCGGCGGCGACCCTCGCGCTCGGCTACGGCCTGGCACTGGAGGAACAGGCCATGGCGGGCCCGGAGTTCGCCGCGGTCCTGGCCCGGCGCCGAGGGGTTGCGGAGTAGAGGTGTGACCGGCGTGGGTGGCGCAGTTCCGGCTCGCCGCCCGTGAGCTACCCGGCGCTGTGGCTGGAGTCCGGCCACCGTGGACAGTGCGGCCGCCCCCAGAGGGACGGCCGCACCCGGCTCAGGCCGTCTCGATCACGCAGAGCACGTCGCGGACCTCGACGACGTCACCGCTCTCGCCGCGCAGCTCGCGGACCACCCCGGCGTGCGGGGCGACGATCATCTGCCTCGCCTTCTCCGCCTCGATCTCGACCAGGTCCGCGTCCGCCGCGACCTGTTCGCCCTCCTCGACGTACCAGTCGATGATCTCCGCGTCGCTCATCCCCATCGACAGCTGGGGGAGCCGGACCTCGTGACGTGCCAACGGTTTCTCCTCGCTACTCAGCCGGCCAGCGCGCGGCGCGCGGCGGCCACCACCTTGTCCTTCGTCGGGTAGATCTGCTTCTCCAGCGCGGGGCTGAACGGCACGTGGATGTCATCGGTCGTCACCCGCACGACCGGGCCGCGCAGCGCCCCGAAGCAGTCCTCCACCACCCGCGCCGCGATCTCGCTCGCCGCGCTGCACGTGCGGTTCGCCGGGTCCACCACGACACACCGGCCCGTCCGGCTCACCGACTCCAGGATCGTCGGCCAGTCCATCGGCACCAGTGTGCGCGGGTCGATCACCTCCGCGCTGATCCCGTCCGCCGCCAGCTCCTTCGCGGCCTCCAGTGCGAGCACGCTGCCCAGCCCGATGCCCACGATCGTCACGTCGGTACCGGGCTGCCGGATCGCGGCCGACCCGAGTGGCACGACGTGGTCGGTGTCCTCGGGGACCATCGGCCCGCGGCCCCTGCGGCCCCACAGGTTCGCGTCCTCGAAGCACAGCACCGGGTTGTCGTCGCGGATCGCGGACTTCAGCAGCCCCAGCAGGTCCGGCGCCGTCGACGGCAGGATCACCTTGAGCCCCGGCACGTTCATGAACATCGGGTACGGCCGGTCGGCGTGGTGGCCCGCCGTCCCGCCGTGGTAGTAGAGCGCCGCCCGCACGACGACCGGCAGCGTGGCCTGGCCGCCGAACATGTACCGCGCCTTGGCCAGCTGCGACACGAACTGGTCCATCGCCCCGAACACGAAGCTCGCCACCGTCAGGTCGACGATCGGGCGCAGCCCGGCCATCGCGGCACCGGCCGCGACGCCGATCGACCCGGCCTCGGCGAGCGGCAGGTCACGCACGCGCGAGGGCCCGAACGCGTCCAGCGCGCCGGCCGCGGCGCCGAACACGTTGGCGCGCAGGTCCTGTCCCATCAGGAGCACGCGCTCGTCGCGCGCCATCTCCTCGCGCTGGGCGCGGTTGATCGCCTGCAGGAAGCCGAGCTGTTTCGCCCGGGTGGTCGCGGCGGTCACGCGGTCACCTCCGAGTAGAGATCGGTGTACGCCGCTTCCGGCGGCGGGAACGGGGACTCGCGGGCGAACTCGACCGCGGCGTCTACTTCGGACTGAACCTCGTCGCGCAACGCGGCCAACTCATCGGCCGTGAACAGGCCCCAGCCCAGCAGCCGTTCGGCGAACAGCGTCAAAGGATCCACCGTTTCGAACCACTTGTCCACAACGGACTGGTCACGGTACGGCTGCGGCACCACCAGCCCGTAGGCGTGCTCGTGGAAGCGGTACGTCTTCGCCTCCACCAGGCTCGGCCCCTCGCCCGCCCGGGCGCGGGACACCGCGTCGCGCGTGGCCCGGTACACCGCGAGCACGTCCTGCCCGTCGACCACCGTGCCGGGCATCCCGTACCCGGCCGCCCGCATCGCGACATCGGGCACCGACAACGACTCCTCGGCCGTGACGCTCACCGCGTACCCGTTGTTCTCGCAGAAGTAGATCACCGGCAGGTGCCAGATCCCGGCCAGGTTCATCGACTCGTGCAGCACGCCCTCGCTGGCCGCGCCGTCGCCGAAGAAGCACAGCGCCACCTGGCCGCTGCCGCGGACCTGCGCGGCGAGCCCGGCCCCGGTCGCCACCGGGATCGCCGACCCCACGATGCCGGACTCGCCGAGGCTGCCGACCGAGAAGTCCGCCAGGTGCATGCTGCCGCCCTTGCCGCCGCACACGCCCGTGGCCTTGCCCAGCAGCTCCGCCATCAGCGCGTCGAGCCGGGCGCCCTTGGCGATCGGGTGCCCGTGCGAGCGGTGGTTGCCCGTCATGTAGTCCGAGGTCTCCGTCGCCAGGCAGGCACCGACCACCGCGGCCTCCTGCCCGATGGACAGGTGCACCATGGCGGGCAGCTCGCCGGCGTGGAACAGCGCGATGGTGGCTTCCTCGAACAGGCGGACGCGCTGCATCCGCCGCATCATCTCGCGGGCGAGTGCCCGGCCGTCCGGGCGGGCGAACTCGGCGGGTGCGGTCTCGTCGGTCATGTCCGGAACCCCTGTCGTCGTCGACCAGCGAAGTTGTTGTCAGCGTAAACGTTGACGCAGGAATGCGGAAGGGCTACCGTTCCTGTCAACACAAGCGATGACGCAAGGAGCGGGGCGATGGCTGACACCGTGCACGACGCGCTGGAAGCGGTGGTCCGCGGCGAGTTCGTCGTCGTGACGGACGCGGCGGACCGCGAGAACGAGGCCGACCTCGTCCTCGCCGCCGCGCACATGACACCCGGGAAGATGGCCTTCCTGCTGCGGCACTGCACCGGCATCGTGTGCGTGCCGATGCCCGCCGCCCGCGCCGACGCGCTCGGCCTGCCGCTGATGGTCGCCGACAACACCGAACGGCACCGCACGGCCTTCACGGTCACGGTGGACGCGGTCGAGCACACCACCACCGGCGTGAGCGCGGCGGACCGGGCGGTCACCGCGCGGAAGCTGGCCGATCCGGCCGCCCGCCCCGAGGACTTCGCCCGTCCCGGCCACATGTTCCCGCTGCGGGCGCACCCCGAGGGCGTGCTCGGCCGGGCCGGGCACACCGAGGCCGCGGTCGACCTGGGCGAGCTCGCCGGGATCGACCCGGTGATGGTGATCTGCGAGCTGTCCCGGCCCGACGGGGAGATGGTGCGCGGCGAGGACGTGCGGGAGTTCGCGCGGCGCTACGACCTGCCGCTGATCGGGATCCAGGACCTCATCGAAGTCCGCGGGCGCGCGACCGAGGAGACGCCGAGCATCCCGCTGCCCACGCCGCACGGCGAGTTCACCGCGACGCTGGTGCGCACCGAGCCCGACGGTGCCGAGCACCTGGTGCTCGCGCTCGGGGACCTCTCGGCCGGGGAACCCGTCCTCGTGCGGGTGCACTCGGAATGCGCGACCGGTGACCTGTTCGGCTCGCTGCGCTGCGACTGCGGCGAGCAGCTGCGGGCCGGCCTCGAAACGATTTCCCAGGCGCGGCGCGGAGTCCTGGTCTACGAGCGCGGGCACGAGGGCCGCGGCATCGGCCTCGCCGACAAGTTCCGCGCCTACGCGCTGCAGGACCGCGGCGCCGACACCGTCGACGCGAACCTGCGGCTCGGGCATCCGGCCGACGCACGGGACTTCCGCGCCGCCGCGCGCGTGCTGCTGCGGCTCGGGCTGAGCGAGGTCACGCTGCTGACCAACAACCCGGACAAGGTGCACGCACTGGCCGCGGAAGGGCTGAAGGTGACGGCGTGTCCACTTCGGACGGTCCCGGCGCCGGAGAACGTGCGGTACCTGCGGACGAAACAGGCCCGGCTCGGGCACGACCTGGCACTGGACCCCGACCTGCGGGAGGCGCGATGACCACGGCGGCAGGAGTCACGCCGGACCGGTTCCGGCACGTCATGCGGCACGTGCCCACCGGCGTGGCCGTCGTCTCGGCCGCCTCGCCGGAGGGCCCGCTCGGGCTCGCGGTCGGCTCGTTCGTGTCGGTGTCGCTGGAACCGCCGCTGGTCGGGTTCTTCGTGGCCCGCACCTCCAGCACGTGGCCGCGGATCGAGCCGCTCGGCCGGTTCTGCGTCAACGTCCTCGGAGAGGAGGGCGAGGACGTCTCGCGGGCGTTCGCGGTCTCCGGCGGGAACAAGTTCGGCGGCGTGCGGTGGGAGCCGTCGCCGCTGGGCTCGCCCGTGCTCGACGGCGCGCTCGCCTGGTTCGACTGCACCACGCACTCGGTCACCGACGCCGGCGACCACGTCTTCGTCCTCGCCGACGTCCACGAGCTCTCCGTGCGGCCCGCGGGCCGTCCCCTCATCTTCTGCCACGGCACCTACCAGCGGCTCTCGTAACCAGAAAGAAGGTCATTCCCGATGCGAGTCGGATACACGAGCATTTTCCAGGGCGGCGGCGACGCGAAGGACGACCAGCGTGTCTACTCCGACGAGCTGCGCCTGTGCGACCTGGCCGAACCGCTGGGCTTCGAGATGCTGTGGGGCGTCGAGCACCACTTCACCTCCTACACGATGTGCCCGGACCCGATCCAGTTCCTGTCCTACATGGCGGGGCGCACCAGGAACATCCTGCTCGGCTCGGGCGCGGTGATCCTGCCGTGGCACGACCCGGTGCGGGTCGCCGAACAGGTGACGATGCTGGACCTGATGTCCGGCGGGCGGTTCGTCTTCGGCATGGGCCGCGGGCTCGGCCGGATCGAGTTCGAGGGCCTGCGCGTCCCGATGGGCGAGTCGCGTGCCCGGTTCGTCGAGTCGGCCGAGATCGTGCTGCGCGCGCTGGAGACCGGCGTGGTCGAGGCGGACGGGAAGTACTACCAGATCCCGAAGCGCGACCTGCGGCCCCGGCCGGTGAAGTCCTTCCGCGACCGGCTCTACGCCGCGGCGGTGTCGCCCGAGTCGGTGCGGATCATGGCCGACGTCGGCGCCGGGATCCTGATCAACCCCCAGAAGGACTGGGACGAGGTCTCCGACGACATGGCCCAGTACCGCGAGCAGTTCCGCGAGCTGAAGGGCGTGGAGGCGCCGGCGCCGATGGTCACCGGCTGGGTGTGCTGCGACAACGACCCGGTCAAGGCGAAGGACATGGCGCAGGAGTACATCGGCGGCTACTACGAGTCGGTGATGTCGCACTACGAGCTCGGCGGCCGGCACTTCGCCAGCACGCAGGGCTACGAGTACTACCGCTCGCTGGCCTCCTACATCCAGCACAAGGGGTCGGGCAAGGTCGTCGACAACTTCATCGAGCTGCAGATCTACGGCACGCCCGACCAGTGCTACGAGCGCATCCTCGACATCCGCTCCAAGGTGGGCAACGACGGGTTCAACGCGGTGTGCTCGTTCTCCGGCATGAGCTACGAGACCGCGGAGGCCAACATGCGCCTGTTCGCGGCGGAGGTGATGCCGCGGGTCAAGGAGCTGCCCCGCTACGAGTTCGAAGAGGCGGCGGCCTCGTGACGGCCCCGAGAGTCGTCGCCGGAGGGCTGCGCTTCCCCGAAGGGCCCACGTGGCTCGGTGACGGCGCGGTCGCGGTGGTGGAGATGAAGGGCGAGGCGATCAGCCGCGTCGCGCCCGACGGCACGGTGACCCCGCTCGGGGACTGCGGTGGCGGCCCGAACGGCAGCGCGCTCGGCGCGGACGGCGAGCTGTACGTCGCGAACAACGGCGGCCTGTCCGCCGAAGGCACCGGCTACTGGCACGCGCCGCGGCAGCTGGAGGGTTGCGTGCAGCGCGTCGATCCCGGCGGGACGGTCACCACGGTGCCGCCCGCGTTCCCCGGCCCGGCGCCGCACCGGCCGAACGACCTGTGCTTCGGCCCGGACGGGACGCTGTACGTCACCGACAGCGCCGACTGGGAGAACCTGCGTGGCATCAGCCCCGGCCACGTCGTCGCGATCGGCGCCGACGGCGGCGTGCTGGGCTCGGCCGAGGTGCCCGCGATGCCCAACGGTGTCGCGTTCGGACCCGACGGGCGGCTGTACCTGACCCAGTCGCTGACCCGCAAGGTGCTCGCCTTCGAGGTCTCCGGCGGCACCTTCGGCGAGCCGGAGCAGATCTGCAAGCTGCCCTCGGGCATGCCCGACGGGCTCTGCTTCGACGGCGAGGGCCGCCTGTACGTGTGCGGCAGCATCGGGAACGCGATCTTCGTCTACTCCGGCGGTGAACTGGCGGAGACGATCGAAACGGGGGACGGCACCCAGCCGACCAACTGTTGTGCGGGCGACGACGGCCGCCTGTACGTGACCTATGGGCTCGCCGGGCAGCTGGTGGCCTTCGACCTGGGACTGACGCCCGCGGCATCGCACACGGGCTCGGTCACCACGAGGGAGGACTCGTGAAGCTCGCCCTGATCTACGAGCTGCCGGTACCGCGGCCGTGGGGCCCCGACAGCGCCTACCACGCCTTCGAGAACACCCTGCAGGAGATCGAGCTGGCCGACCGGCTCGGGTTCCACAGCGTGTGGACGGTGGAGCACCACTTCCTCGACGAGTACTCGTTCTCGTCCGCGCCCGGCGTGTTCTACGGGTCGATCGCCGCCCGCACGCAGAACATCCGGATCGGGCACGGCGTCCGGCTGCTGCCGTTCCCGTACAACCACCCGGTGCGCGCCGCCGAGGCCGCGGCCACCGTGGACGTGCTGTCCAAGGGACGCCTGGAGTTCGGCACCGGCCGCTCGGGCACGCGCATCGAGATCGAGGGCTTCGGCATCAGCCCGCCCGAGACGCGGCCGATGTGGGAGGAGGCGCTCGACGTCATCGTCGGCAGCTGGACGGAGGAGGAGTTCAGCTGGCACGGCAAGTACTTCAAGCTGCCACCCCGTGGCGTGGTGCCGAAGCCGTACCAGCAGCCGCACCCGCCGATCTGGGGCGCCACGTCCAGTGCGGACAGTCACGAGATCGTGGGCCGCAAGGGGCTCGGGCTGCTGTCGTTCTCGGTGGCGATCCCGCCGGAGGGGCTGACCAAGCGCATCGGCCGTTACCGCGAGGGCCTCGAACAGGTGCGGCCGGTCGGGAAGTTCGTCAACAACCGGATCGCGACCTTCGCCCAGGCGCACTGCGCCGAGACCACCGCGCAGGCGCACGAGGACGCCAAAACCGCCTTCCCGTGGTACATCCAGTCGTCACTGAAGACGATCGCCGAGCTGGGCGCCTGGCAGGAGGGCACCAACCTCGGCAGCTACGAGTACGCGCGGAAGCTGCTCGGCGGCATGTCGCTGGAAGACCTGACGTTCGACTACCTGGTGCGGAACGAGACCGTGCTGTGCGGGGACCCCGAGCACTTCCTGCAGATGTGCCGCCGCTACGAGGCGGTGGGCGTGGACGTGCTGATGCTGCTCGTCCAGTCCTACGACATCCCGCACGAAAAGGTCATGCGTTCGATCGAACTGATCGGCACCGAGGTGCTGCCGAAGCTGTCGTGACCCTCATGGCTGCACGAAGGAGTGCGCATGTCCGTCCAGCAGAACTCGCGCGTCGCGGACTGGATCCGCATCAACGCGAGCACGGTCCCGAACCGGGCGTGCTTCGTCACCGACACGGCGAGCTTCACGTTCCGTGAGGTCAACAGCCGGGTCAACCGCATCGCCTCGGCGTTGCGGCGCATGGGGGTCTCCCAGGGCGACCGGGTGGCGCTGTTCGCCACCGACTCCGCGCAGTACGTGGAGACCCTGCTCGCCTGCATGAAGCTCGGCGCGCTGTACGTGCCGCTGAACTTCCGGCTGGCCCGTCCCGAGCTGCAGGCGCTGCTGCGCACCGCCGAGGCGAAGGTGCTGTTCTACAGCGACCGCTACACCGGCCTCGTGCGCGGGGTCGACGTACCGGGGCTCAAGACGGTGATCAGCTACGACTCCGAGTCCGGCGACGAGTCCTACGAGGGGCTCGTCGCCGCCTCCCCGGACGAGGAGATCGACGTCCCGGTGGCCGACTCGGACATCGTGTGCCTCGCGTTCACCAGCGGCACCACGGCGCTGCCGAAGGGCGTCCTGCACTCGCAGCGGATGGCCAAGCACATGGTCATGCAGTGCATCGTGGAACGGCGGATGACCAACCTGTCGTTCCACTACTCGGCGGCCCCGCTGTTCCACGTCGGCGGCATGCTCTACACGCTGTCCGGCGTGGCACGCGGGCACACCTCGCTGGTGCTGCCCGCGTTCGACGCCCCGACGGTCGCGCACTGGATGGCGCGCGGCGGGCTCGACGGTGTGTTCCTGGTGCCGACGATGATCGACACGCTGCTGCACGAGCCGGCCGTGGCCCAGGGGGACTTCTCGAACCTCAGGTCCATCGGGTACGGCGCCGCGCCGATGTCCCCGGCGCTGCTGCGGCGGGCGATGAGCCGGTTCTCGTGCGACTTCATGAACATGTTCGGCGCGGGCACGGAGGCCGGGTTGCAGACCGTGCTCACGCCGGAGGACCACCGCCTCGCGCTGGCCGGGCAGGAGCACCTGCTCGGCTCGATCGGCAAGGCGGGCATGGGCGTGTCGCTGCGGCTGTGCGACCCCGACGACGACACGGGGCTCAGTGACGTGCCCGACGGCGAGGTCGGCGAGATCGTGACCCGCGCGGACGCGGTGATGTCGGGCTACCTCGGGCAACCGGAGGAGACCGCGAAGGTGCTGGTGGACGGCTGGTTCCGCGGCGGCGACCTGGCCTGGCGGGACGAGGCGGGCTACCTCTACCTCAACGGCCGCAAGAAGGACATGATCATCCGCGGGGGCGAGAACATCTACCCCGCGGAGATCGAGGACGTGCTCGGCACCTATCCCGGGGTCCGCGAGGTCGCCGTGGTCGGCGTGCCGGACGAGCACTGGGGCGAGATCGTGCGGGCGCACGTGATCCTCGAAGACGGCGCCACGCTGGCCGAGGACGAGGTGCGCGCGTACTGCAAGGCCCGCCTCGCCGGGTACAAGGTGCCCGCGGTGTTCTCGGTGGACACCGAGTTCCCGCGCAACGCCAGCGGGAAGGTGCTCAAGCGTGAACTGCGGGCGGGATAGGGTGGGGCCCCGGACGGTTCCGGTGCCGCCGGAACGGCACCAGCAACGAGGGGGTTCGATCGCCAGTGGCCGCGCCACGCCGACGCCGCACCGCGGCACCAGCGCCGGAGAGCGACATCGCCCGGCGGCGCATGGAACGCAGGCAGGCCGGCCGGCAGCGGTCGGACGCCCGGTGGGCGGAGATCCTGACCGGGGCGGCCCGGGTGTTCGGCAGGCTCGGCTACGCCCAGTCGACGCTCGAGGACGTCGCCGCCGAGGTCGGGATCAGCAGGGCGACGCTGTACTACTACGTGGGCACCAAGGAGGAGCTGCTCGTCGCGCTGCTGCACGATCCGATCGAGACGATGCGGACGCGGCTGGAGGAGGTCGCGGCGCAGCCGGACTCGGCCACCGAGCGGCTGGCGGCGGCGCTGCGCGAGTACGTGCGCACGATGGAGGAGCTGCCGGAGCTGTTCATCTTCCTGAGCGAGAACGTGCACCAGGTGATGTCGGGCCCGGAGGCCGACGACATCCGCGACAACGCCGACCGCTACGGCCGCGCGCTTGCCGACGTGATCCGCTCGGGCGCGAAGGCGGGGGAGTTCCGCACGGACATCGACCCGTCGGTGGCGGTGCTGGGCATCATCGGCATGTTCAACTGGATCCACCGCTGGTACAACCCGGCGGGCGAGCGGAGCCTCACCGACTTCGGGGAGGACTTCATCAAGATGGCGCTTTCGGCGTTGACGGACTGAGTTCCGGGGGCGCGTCGTGACGGGCGCGCTGGTGACCGGCGGCGGCCGCGGGATCGGGGCGGCGGTGGTGCGCCGGATCGCCGCGGAAGGCGTGCCGGTGGCGGTGCTGGACCGCGACGGCGCGGCGGCCTCCGCGGTCGCCGCGGAGATCACCGGCACGGGTGGCCGGGCGCTGGCGATCGAGGTGGACGTGGCCAAGGCCGATCGGGCCGCGGAGGCCGTCGAGACCGCCGCCGAATGGGCCGGCGGGCTGGCGTTCGCCTACAACAACGCGGGCGTGACGGGGATCCGGGCCGAAACCGCCGACTATCCCGAGGACGTTTTCTGGCGCGTGCAGTACGTCAACGTCGGAGGCGTGCTGTCGTGCCTGCGGGCGGAGCTGCGGCTCATGCTGGCGGGCGGCGGGGCGATCGTGAACGCCGCGTCCGGCGCGGCGGTGGCCGGGGTGCCGGGGTCGAGCGCGTACGCCGCGAGCAAGCACGCGATCGCGGGACTGACCAGGACCGCGGCGGTGGAGTACGCCTCGCGGGGAATCCGCGTGAACGCCGTCGCGCCGGGACTGGTGCGCACGGGACTGGTGCGGGACCTGGACGACTTCGAGGCGGCCCATCCGGCGGGCCGCGCGGCGGAACCGGAGGAGGTGGCCGAGGCGGTGTGGTGGTTGCTCAACGCGTCGTACGTGACCGGCGTGCTGCTGCCGGTGGACGGCGGCCTGCTGGCGCGAGTGCCGGGGTTGTCGTGACTCCCGCACCACGACCGGAGTCCTGTGCCGTGCTGCCCTCGGGGTGTCTGCGTGGACGCACGGCTCTGGTCACCGGGGCGGGCACCGGGATCGGCCGGGCGGTGAGCCTGCGGCTGCTGGAACTGGGCGCGCACGTCGTCGGTGCCGGGCGGCGGGAGGAGCCGCTCGCGGGGACCGCCGAGCTGGGCGGCGACCGGTTCCGGTTCCAGGCGCTGGACATCCGCGACCGGGCGGCGGCCAACGCGTTCGTGGCCGGGATCGGTGGCCTGGACCTGCTGGTGAACAACGCGGGCGGGCAGTTCATCGCCCCCATGGACAAGATCTCGCCACGCGGGTTCGCCGCCGTCGCCGATCTGAACCTCACCGCGACGGCGTCGCTGATCCAGGCGGCTCACGCGGGTCTCGCCGAACGCGGCGGCCGCGTGGTGAGCCTGTCGTTGTCGGCGCCGGAACGCGGTATTCCCGGTCTGGCACTCGGCCGCGGCCCGCGCCGGGATCGCCGCGCTGACCAGGACGCTCGCGCGGCAGTGGCGCGCCGAGGGGATCCGGCTGTTCTGCCTGGCCCCGGGCACCGTCCTGACCGAGGGCGTCGCGGGGGAGATGCCGGCGGAAGCGCTGGCCCGCGTCGTGGCCAGGACGCCACTGGGCCGGGACACGACGACCGCCGAGGTGGCGGAATGGGTCGCGGCACTCGGCAGCGGGATCGCCGACGCCGTGAGCGGGGCTTCGATCGAAATCGACGGTGGCTCGGGGCTGGTCGCCGCGGCGGCACGGGAGGAATGATGGTCGAGATCGTCGAGGTGTCCCCGCGTGACGGGCTGCAGAACGAGGACCGCACACTGTCCACTGAGGACAAGCTGGAGCTCGTCGAACGCGCGGCGCGCACCGGGGTGCGGCGCGTCGAGGTCACCTCGTTCGTGCGCCCGGACCGTGTGCCGCAGCTGGCGGACGCGGCCGAGGTGGCGAAAGCCCTGCCGGACAACGGAATCGGTTACAGTGCCCTCGTCCTCAACGTGCGTGGGTACCAGCGTGCCGTCGAGGCGGGCATCCGCGAGGTCACCACGCTGGTCCTCGCCAGCGACACGTTCAGCGAGCGGAACCAGGGCACGACCACCCGCGAGGCGGTGGAGGTCGTGCGCGAGATCCGCCGGCGTGGCCGCGAGGACGGCGTGCGGGTCGCGATCACCATCGGGGCGTCGTTCGGCTGCCCGTTCGAGGGCGAGGTGCCCGAGTCCCGCTTCGCCGGGGTGGCCGCCGCGGTCGCCGACGTCGACGCCGACGAGGTGAGCCTCGCCGACACGATCGGCGTCGCCGTGCCGTCGGACATCGAGACGCGCTTCGGCCTCCTGCGGGAGTGCGCGCCCGGGGTCCCGATGCGGGTGCACCTGCACGACACGCGCAACACCGGCGTCGCGAACGCCGTCGCCGCCGTGCGCAGCGGGGTCCAGGCCCTGGACGCGAGCCTCGGCGGGATCGGCGGCTGCCCGTTCGCGCCCGGCGCGTCGGGCAACGTCGCCACCGAGGATCTCGTCTACACCCTGCACCGCATGGGTTTCGACACCGGGCTCGACCTCGGTGCGGCGATCGAGCACGCGAGGTGGGTGACCGGCAAGCTGGGCGTGCCGCTGTCCGGACGGCTCGGGCGCGTCGGTGGGTTTCCGACATGAGCGACGCTTGCGAGCGAATCATCGGACACCATGCTGGCCAACAACGCTGCCGCGGCTTGCCGCGTCCTTGAAGGGAGAGTCGCATGAGTGTGCACGCCCTGCTCATTCCGAACGTCACCTGGCCCGAGCTGCTCGCCCACGCCCGGCGGCTCGAAGAGCTGGGCGTGACCACCGTGTGGGTGGACGACCACCTGCTGAACCCGGCGCACCCCGGCCGGTCGTGGCTCGGCGCGTGGAGCGTGCTGCCCGCGCTGGCGGCCGCGACCTCGCGGATCCGGCTCGGCCCGCTCGTGGCCAACGGCGTCCTGCACCCGCCCGCCGTCCTGGCCCGGCACGCGCTCTCAGTGGACCACATCTCCGGTGGCAGGCTGGAACTCGGGCTCGGTTCGGGCTATGCGAAAGCGGACCTCGCAGCCGGGCAGGCCACCGAGTTCGACACCGTGGTGTCCACAGTCGACAAGGCACTCCGGGGTGAGCCGGTGGTCGACGGGTTTCCGCCACTGGCACCAGCCGGCCGGATCCCGCTCACCATCGCCGCCCACGGCAGGCGGGCGCTGGAAACCGCCGCGCGGTACGGCGACCGCTGGGTGTCCTACGGCGGCTTCGGCCTCGACGAACCCACACACCTCGCCCGCACCCGGCGGAGGATCGCCGTCGTCGACGAAATCCGCCCGGTGCGGAAGATGCTGCTCGCCGGCAGCCCCGCCGTGACCGCCGCCCCGATCTGGTCGTCGGTGCAGGCCGCCACGGACTTCACCGGCCGTTACCGTGAAGCGGGCATCGACGAGTTCACGTTCTACTACCCGCCTTCGGCGATGTGGTCCTCCCCGAAGGCGGACGAGGTGTTCGAGGACTTCGTGTCACGGCAGTAGTTTCTCCACCGCCGGCCACAACTCCTCGGGCACCGGTTCGCGCACAGCGCCAGGTTCTGCCCCGCGGTCGCCGCACACCTCGCCGAGCGCATGCACGAGGTCGAGGACCTCCTGCGGCGCCCGGCGGTAGAGGTAGGTGCTGCCGGACGCGAGGAGCCCGGAGTCGAACGGCGCCGCCGCGAGCACGTGGTGCCCACGCCGATTTCTCCCACTACGCCCCCGGCACGCAGGCGTTCCAGCGCGGGAAACGTCTCGCGCACCGCGAGCGTCAGGTGGTCGTCGGGATCGTGCACCAGCACGGTGTCGAAGTGCCGGATTCCGCCGTTCCACGCGGTTTCCAGCGTCGCGAGCGCCGTCTGCCGCGCCACCTCGCCGAGCGGGCCGCAGCCGAACGCGAGCCGGCTCACGCCAGGCGCCGCAGTTCGGCGTCGTACTCGCGGGCCTGCGCCGGGGTCGACCGGGCGGCCACCCGCAGCGAGCGCACGAGCAGCGCGGCGGACGGATCGGCCAGCCGGACGGCGGCCTCTTCCGGGGCGCCTTCCTGCGCCAGACCACACCTCCGCAGCGCGGCGGCGTCCGGCTGTGTGAACAGCAGCGACCGCAGCGGGGGCGCCGACAGCAGCGACGTCAGGCCCAGCGCGAGCACGGTGTCGGCGGCCACCTCGACGCGGAGGTCGTCGGCGGCGAAACCGAGGCTCACCGATGCGAGCAGTGCCAGCGCACTGGCATCGCACTGTCCACTCACGACAGTGACGGTGGGCACGGTGAGCGTGTCGAGCCGCCGGAAGAACCCCGTCGCGCCGTCTCCGTACCGCAGCCCGTTCGCCTCGATCAGCACCACCTCGTCCGCGCCACGCAGCTCCTTCGCGTCCGCGTTCCAGTCCGAAAGGGACAGTGTGCGCACGAATCCTCCTAGCGTCCCGTGAACCGCGGCGCGCGCTTGTCCAGCAGCGCCGTGATGCCTTCGACGTGGTCCTCGCCGGACAGCAGCAGGAGCAGCTGCTGGCGCTCGTACTCCAGCGCCGCCGCCAGCGGCAGCTCCTCCGCCCGCCGCACCGCCCCGCGTGCGGCCCGGACCGCGAGCGGCCCGTGCGCGGCGATCTCCGCGGCCAGAGCGGTGGCCGCGGGAACGAGCCGTTCCGCGGGCACGATCCGGTGCACCAGGCCGAGGTCGCGGGCCTCGAAGGCGTCCACGTTCCGGCCGGTGAGCACGACACCCGCCGCCGCGTACCGCCCGGCGGCCCGCGCCCACCGCTGCGTGCCGCCCGCGCCCGGCACGAGCCCCAGCTTGACCTCGGGCTGCCCGAACACCGCGGTGTCGGCGGCCACCACGAGGTCGGCCGCGAGCGCCAGCTCGCATCCACCGCCCAGCGCGTAGCCCGCGACCGCCGCGACGAGCACGGTCTCCACCGCGCCGAACCGCCGCCAGCTGCGGCCGCGCTCGGACGCGGCGTACTCGACCGGCGAAATCTCCCGCAGCTGCCGGACATCCGCGCCGGACGCGAACAGCTTCGGCCCGCCGGTCAGCACGATCGCCCGCACGCCGGCGTCGGCGTCGAGCTCCTCCAGCGTGCCGGCGAGCGCGACGAGCAGGCCGGTGGACAGTGCGTTGCGGGTGGCCGGTGCGTCCAGTGTCACGACCGCGACCGCGTCGTGCCTGGTGACGGTGACCTCTCCCATGTGCGGCCCCTTGACTTCGATGCACCCCTGTGTACCTTTGTCAGCATCTACGTCGACGTTGATTTTGGCAAGGGAGTCGCGGCTATGACAGTCCTCTGGGAACCGACACTCGACGCCGAGGCCGCCCGCTGGCGCGACGTCGCCCGCAAGGTGGCGACCGAGCGGTTCGCCCCGCTGGCCGAGGAGCTCGACCGCGAACAGCGCTATCCCACCGAGCACATCACGACGTTCGTCGAGACCGGGCTGTCGGGGATGCTCGTGCCCGCCGAGTACGGCGGCGCCGGGCTGTCGATGACCGCGATCTGCGCGGTGGTCGAAGAGGTGTCGGCGGCCTGCGCGTCCACCGGCGCGATCCTCGCCGCGCACGCGCTCGGCGCGGTCCCGCTGCGGCTGGCCGGCACCGAGGCACAGCGCCGGGACGTGCTCGGCCCGCTGCGCGGCGGCGAGGCGATCAGCTTCGCGCTCACCGAGGAGGGCGCGGGCAGCGACGCGGCGGCGCTCAAGGCCCGCGCGGAGGCCGACGGCGACGGCTACCGCCTGTCCGGCGAGAAGATCTACATCGGCAACGGCAGCATTTCCACGCGCTACGTGGTTTTCGCCAAGACCGACCCGGCCGCCGGAGCCCGCGGAATCACCGCGTTCCTCGTTTCCGCGGACGCGCCGGGGGTGACCATCGACCGCGTCGAGGACAAGATGGGCATCCGCGGCACGCGCACCAGCAACCTGAAGCTGGACAACGTGCGCGTCGAGGCGGACGCCGTGCTCGGCGAGGTCGGCCGCGGCCTCAAGCTCGCCCTGCGGACGCTCGACCTCGGCCGGATTTCCGTGGCGGCACAGGGACTCGGCATCGCATACGCGGCGTACCGGCTCGCCGCCGCGGAGGCCACGCGGCGGCACCCGTTCGGCAAGCCGCTGATCGAGAACCAGGGCATCGGCTTCCGGCTGGCCGACCTCGCCGTCGACCTGTCCGCGGCGCGGATGCTCACCTACGAGGCCGCGCGTGCCTACGACGCCGGTCAGCCGGTGTCGCTGCCCGGCGCGATGGCGAAGCTGCACACCAGCGAGGTGGCGCACCGGGCGGTCGACCTCGCCGTGCAGGTCTTCGGCGGCGACGGGTTCTGCAAGCCCTGCCCGGCCGAGCGGCTCTACCGCGACCAGCGCGTGCTGGAGATCTACGAGGGCTCGTCGGAGATCCAGCGGCTGGTGCTGGGCCGCGCGATCGCGGCCGAAGCAGCCGAGGCGTGACCGTGACCCAGGTGATCGTGCACGTCAGCGGCGACGGCGGACTGGCAGCGGCGGCCTCGGGTGCGGTCGCCACGCGGCTCGGCGAGGCGTTCGGCCAGGCACGGGATGCGGTGGGGCGGCTGACTTCCGGCGACGCCGTGCTGCTGCGGTGCACCGCGGACGGGGACAGCGTGCTCACCGGGGCGCTCAGGTCGCTGTGCCGGACGCTCGCGCGCGAAGCCGCGGCGCGGGGGGTCCGGGTGAACGCGATCGTCGGGAAGCCGGAGGCGGACGTCGCCGGGCTGGTGGCGTTCCTCGGCAGCGACGCGAGCGTGATGTGCACCGGCGCCGTGCTGGCGGCGTGCTGACATGGACACGCTGCACGAGTGCGAAACCGCGCCACCCGAACGCCTCCGGGAGCGCCGGCTGGAGCTGCTGCGCACGCAGCTGACCCGCGTGTACGAGGCCGGCGGGCACTACCGGCGGCAGTGGGACGAGCTGGGCTGGCATCCCGCGGAGCTGAAGTCGCTCGACGACCTCGCCGCGCTGCCCTGCACCGACAAGACCGCCTACCAGCGTTCGCTCGACGCGACACCGCCGTACGGCGAATTCCTCGCCGTACCAAGGGAAGACGTCGCGCGGGTGCACTTCTCCTCCGGCACCACCGGCCGTCCGGCGCCGGTCTGCTGGACGAGGGCCGACCTCGACCGCTGGGCCGCGCTGTACGCCCGCGCGGCCTACAGCCAGGGCGTCCGGCCAGGAGACGTCTACCAGTGCCTGTTCGGCTTCGCGTGGTTCGTCGGCGGCCTCGGTGGCACGCTCGGCTACACGGAACTGGGCGCGGCGGTGATCCCCGGCGGTTCGGGCGACACCGAACGGCAGATCGACACGATCTTCCGCTACGGCACCACCGCCGTCGGTGGCACGCCGTCGTTCCTGCTGCACCTGGCCGCCCGCGCCCGCGAGCTGGGCACGCCGCTGTCGGAGTCCGGGGTGCGGCACGTGATGGTGGGCGGCGAGCCCGGCGGCGCGGTCGCCGCCACGCGCGCGCTGATCGAACGCGAATGGGGCGCGCGCTGCTTCGACGGCTACGGATGCCTGGAGTTCCAGCCGATCGCGTGGGAGTGCGCCGCCCAGGCGGGCGGGCACCTGGCCGAGGACTTCGTCCACGCCGAGGTACTCGACCCCGCCACGCGCGAACCCGTGCCCGACGGCGAGCCCGGCGTGCTCGTGCTGACCCACCTCGACAAGCAGGCGTGCCCGCTGGTGCGGTGGTGGACCGGCGACGTCGTGGTGCTCGACCGCACGCCCTGCGAATGCGGCCGCACGCACGCGCGGCTCGCGGGCGGGGTGCGCGGCCGCGCCGACGACATGCTCGTCGTGCGCGGGGTGAACGTGTTCCCGTCCGCGGTGGAGAACGTGGTCCGCCGCACGGTCGGCGACCTCGCGGAGTTCCGCGTGGTCCTCGATCCGGCGCTGGCCGACCCCGCGACCGGCTACCCGACGGCGTTGCGGCTGCAGGTCGAGGCCGCCGAGGCGGGGGAGCTGCCCGCCCGGCTCGCGGCCGCGCTGCGGGCAGAGCTGCAGGTGCGGGCGGTCGTCGACCTCGTCGAGCCGGGCGTGCTGCCCCGCACGACGCACAAGGCGCGGCGGGTGGTCCGCGCGTCCGAGTCCGAGCGAGAGGGGTCCCATCGTGTCCCGTGACGTCCTGCTGATCGGTGCCGTGCGCACGCCCAACGGCCGCTACGGCGGATCGCTGCGCCAGACCGGTGCCGTCGACCTCGGCGTGCTGGCCGCCCGGGAGGCGGTCGCGCGCGCCGGCCTCGGCCCCGAGCTGGTCGAAGAGGTGGTGCTGGCGAACTGCCGCCAGGCGGGCAACGGTCCCAACCCCGGCCGCCAGGTCTCGCTGCGTGCCGGTTTCCCGCGGGAGGCACCGGCGCAGACGATCAACATGGCCTGCGCGTCGGGACTCAAGGCCGTGCAGCTCGCGCGGCAGTCGATCCTGTCCGGGGAGGCCGACGTCGCGGTGGCGGTGGCGGCGGAGTCGATGAGCACGATGCCTTACCTGGCACCGTCTTCGCTGCGCTGGGGTGGCGTGCGCCGCGGCGACATCGTGCTCGCCGACGGCTGGCGCGACGGCGGCACCGACCCGGTGTGCGGGCTCAACATGGGCCAGACCGCCGAGAACATCGCCGAGCGCTTCGGTGTCTCCCGTGCGGATCAGGACGCCTGGTCACTGCGCTCGCACCAGCGCGTCGCGACGGCCTGGGCCGAGGGCCGCTTCGCCGGGCAGGTGGTCGACGTGCCGCTCGAAGACGGCGACGTGCTCGACCGCGACGAGGGCTTCCGCACCGACACGACGGCGGAACGCCTCGCCCGCCTGAAGCCGTCGTTCGTCCAGGGCGGCACGGTCACCGCGGGCAACGCGAGCCAGATGGCGGACGGTGCGGCCGCCGTCGTGCTCGCCAGCGCGGACGTCGTCGCCGCGCACGGGCTGACGGCGCTGGGCCGGATGCGCTCGTTCAGCGCGGTCGGCGTGGACCCGGCGGTGATGGGCGTCGGCCCGGCGTCTGCGATTCCGCGGGCGCTGGAGGCCGCCGGAGTCAAGACGGCGGACCTGGACCTGGTGGAGATCAACGAGGCGTTCGCGGCGCAGGTCGTGCACAACGTGCGGGCGCTGGACCTCGACGAGGAGCGGGTCAACGTCAACGGCGGCGGGATCGCGCTCGGGCATCCGACCGGGCAGAGCGGCTGCCGTCTCGTGGTGTCGCTGCTGCACGAGCTGGCGCGGCGGGACCAGTCGCTGGGCGTGGCGAGCCTGTGCGTGGGCGGCGGGCAGGGTGTCGCCGCGGTGATCGAGAGGGTGGCGTGATGAGCGAGCTGGCCGGACTGCGGGTGGCGGTGGCCGGGCTTGGCCCGATGGGCCGCGGGATCGCGCGGGTGTTCGCCGAGGCGGGAGCCGCCGTCACGGTGGTCGACGCCGACGAGGAGACCACCGCGCGGGGACAGGCGAAGCTACAGGAAGAAGGTCCACCGATCAAAGTGGACACTGCGGCGGGGGTGACGGACGCGGCCCGTGACGCGGATCTGTTCGTCGAGGCCATCGTCGAGCGGTTCGAGGCCAAACTGTCCCTTTTGGACCAAGTGCGGGCGGCGGGCAACGCCGGGCTGGTGGTCGCGTCGAACACGTCGTCGCTGAGCATCGGCGAGCTGGGCAAGGCCTACGGCGACCCGTCACGCGTGCTGGGGATGCACTTCTTCAACCCGCCCACGAAGATGCGGCTGGTCGAGATCATCCGCGGCGCGCGCACCGACGCGGCCGTCGTCGGCCGGGCGCGAGAGTGGGTCGCGGCGCTGGGCAAGACCGCCGTGCTGTGCGCGGACTCGCCGAACTTCATCGTCAACCGCGTCTGCCGCCCGCTGTACTACGAGTCGCAGCTGCTGGTCACACAGGGCGTGGCGCCGCAGGTGGTCGACGCGGCGATCAAGGGCGCGCTCGGGCACCGGATGGGGCCGCTGGAGCTGCTCGACTTCACCGGCCTGCACACCCACCTCGGCTCGTCGGAGACCGCGCTGCGGGAGTTCGGCGACCCGCGCTACCGGCCGATCCCGCTGACCCGCCAGCTCGTGCGCGCCGGGACCACGGGCCGCGCCGCCGGGCGGGGCTACTACGACTACTCGCAGGGGAAACCCCGCGAGGCGCAGGCGGCCGTGCTGCGGCAGCCGTCGGAGTCGTCGGCGCGGGTGCGCTTCGCCGGATCCGATGTGTCCACTGAGGACGGCGACCTCACCGTCTACCGGACGAACACCTGTGCTGAGAAGGACATCGAGGCCGTCCGAGAACTCGCCCGGCGGGGACGGGTCGTGGTCGACTCTTCGGCGGGCGGGTGGGTGGAGCACCTTCCGGCGGGCGCGGGCTGGGTGCGGCTGCACGGCACTGGCGAGAACGGGTTCGCCGAGGTGGTGTCGGACGAGGTCGCGGGCATCGAACCGGCGTACGACGTGGTGGACGCGCTCGGCGCGGTCTCCGTGCCGGTGCTCGCACTGCCGGGTCTGGTCGTGGACCGGGTGATGCACACGGTGGTCAACGAGGCGCTCACGCTCGTCGAGGAGGGCACCGCGGAGGCCGGGGACGTCGACCTCGCGCTGCGGCTGGGCATGAACCACCCCGCCGGCCCGCTGGAGTACCTCGACCGCACCGGCGCCGCCGCCGTGCTGGCCGGGCTGCGCGGAATGCTCGCCGGCTTCGGCGACCCGCGGTACCGGCCCGCGCAGCTGCTCGTGCGCCGGGCCGCCGGGAGCCGGCGGTGAGCGAGCTCGCCGACGCCGTCGCCGGGGTCGGCGCCGGGGAGACGGTGTGGCTGGGCAACTTCGGCGCCCAGCTGTTCGCGGTCGGCGACGAGCTGGTCCGCCAGCGCGCGCGGGACCTGCACGTCGTGATCGGTTCCGGCGGGCTGCTGCTGGACCGGCTCGTCGAGGCCGGGGTGGTGGCGGAGGTGACGTTCGCGCACTGCTGGAGCGCCGTCGGCCCCGCTCCGGCGCGGGAGTTCCGGCGCGCCTGGCAGGACGGGTCGGCGATCCGCTGGCACGAGCTGCCCCTGGGCGCGTTGTCGGCGGCGCTGACCGCGGCCGGGCAGGGCGTGCCGTTCGCGCCCGTCGCCGTGCATCCGGACACGGGATACGCGCAGTGGTCCGGTGGCCTGCTCGCGCGGGCGGACTCGCCGTTCGGGACCACGACCGTGGTCCGCGCCCTGCCGGTCGATGTCGCGTTCGTGCACGCGGACCTCGCGGAACCGGGCGGCGACAGCGCGTTCGGCGCCCCGGGTGGGGAGGCCGTCGCCGCGGCGCTGGCCGCGCGGCACGTGGTCGTGGTGACCGAGGAGCTGACGACGGCGGAGCGGGTGCGGGAGCGGGGCGTGGACCTGCCGGGGCTGCTCGTCGACACCGTCGTCGAGGTGCCCGGCGCGGTCGCGCCCGACGGGGTGGCCGGGAGGTATCCCCGCGACGTGGCGGCCTACCAGGAGTACGCGGGGAGGAGGCCGTGAACGAGGACGTCGTCGCCTTCCTCGTGCGTGCGGCACGGGAGTTCCGCGGCTGGGTGTTCACCGGATTCCACTGGCCGGTGCTCGCCGGCGAGGTCGCGGCCCGCCTGGGCGTGACGCCGCTGCGGCAGCTGTTCGAGGCCGGGTTCGCCACCGAGGGGCCCGCGGACACGCTGCCCACCTCGACGACGGACTTCGCGGCCTTCGGCTCCGCGATCACCTGGCGGGGCACCACCGGCGACGTGCTCGGCAGCCTGGTGTCCCGCGTGGGCCTCGTGTGCCTCGACGCGGCGAACGTCGACCTGCACGGCAGGGTCAACTCGACGGCGATCGGGGAGTACGCCCGTCCCCGCGTGCGCCTGCCCGGCGGTGGCGGCGCCGCCGACGCGGCCGCCGGTGCCGGGTCGCTGCTCCTGCTGCACGGAGGCGCGGATCCGGCGCGGCTCGCCGCGCACGTCGAGCACGTGACCGCGGCACCGCGGGGGCGGGTCCGGCTGCTCACCCGGTGGGGCACCCTGGAACTGGGCCCGGAACCCGAGTTGCTGACGACGGCCACCGCGGACGCGGCGTTCGCCCGGCGGCTGGAGGTGCTGGGCGTCGACACGGGCGCGGCGGAGGCGGAGAAGCCGCCGTCGGACGAGGAGTGGACCGTGGCCACGGCGGTGCTCGCCGAGGCCGCCGAACGGGGCTACGTGGTGGGGCGGGAGGCCTTGCGTGAGTGAGGAACTGGACGAGCTGCGGCGAGTGGTGCGTGAGCTGGCCGGAAACTGGGACTACCAGCCGCGGTGCGACGCGTGGATGCGGGGGTACGACCCGGAGTTCAGCCGCGAGCTCGCCCGCAGGCACCTGATCGGGCTCACGTGGCCCACCGCGGTCGGCGGCGCGGGACGGTCCAATGTGGAGCGTCTGGTGGTCACCGAGGAGCTGCTGCGCGCCGGGGCGCCCGTCGCCGCGCACTGGATCGCCGACCGACAGATCGGCCCGGCGATCCTGCGTTCGGGCTCGCCGGAGCTGCGCGCCGCGATCCTGCCGGGCATCGCCGCCGGGGACATCACGTTCTGCCTCGGCATGAGCGAGACCGAATCCGGTTCGGACCTCGCCTCCGTGCGCACCCGGGCCGTCCGTGACGGCGACGGGTGGCGGCTCACCGGCCGCAAGATCTGGACCACGCAGGGGCACCACGCGACGCACGCGTACGTCCTGGCGCGCAGCGGGCGCGGGGAGGACAAGCACGACGGCCTGACCGAGTTCGTGGTGGAGATGAGTGCGCCCGGCGTGAGCGTGCGCCCGATCCTGGACCTGTCCGGGGAGCACCACTTCAACGAGGTGGTGTTCGACGACGTCTTCGTGCCCGGCGACCGCGTGATCGGCACCGAGGGCGGGGGCTGGCGGCAGGTCACCGAGCAGCTGTCGTTCGAGCGCGGCGGCATGGAGCGGGTGCTGTCCACGTACCCGCTGCTGGCGGCGCTCGGCGAGCGCGAGGTGGACCGCGCCGCCGTGGGCGGCCTGGTGGCGCGGCTGCTGACGTTGCGCGAGCTGGCCTGCCGGGTCGCGGAGGCGATGGACGCCGGCCGAGCGCCGAGCGCCGAGGCGGCGGTGCTGAAGTACCTCGGCACGTGGTTCGAGCGCGATGTCGTGGACGTGGCCCGGACCGTGAGCGAGGTGGAACCGGTGCCCGGCGCGGACTCCTTCGCCGGGCTGCTCGCGCAGGCCCAGCTCGCGGCGCCGGGGGTCTCGATCCGCGGCGGCACCGACGAGATGCTGCTGACCATCGTCTCCCGGCAGCCGCCCGCCCCGGCGGCCGGCGACATCGGGAAGATGGCCGACGAGGTGCTGTCCGGGACGCCGGACTGGGCGACGATCAGCGAGCTGGGCTGGCCCGGGGTGGGCGTGCCCGAGGAGGAAGGCGGTTCGGGCGGCACGTTCGCCGACCTGGCGGCGCTCGTCCGCGCCACCGGCCGGCACGCGCGTCCCCTTCCGCTCGGGGAGGCGGGAGTCTCCCGCGACTTGACTGTCGCGAATGGACGGATCTCGGGTACGGCCGACGTGACCTGGCCGGGAGAGTCGGTCCGGGTGCTGAGCGACGAGTTCGCCGCGCGGCTCGACCTGACGGCGGCGAAGGTCGAGCGGTGGGAGGACCTCGCGGGCCGGCCGCGGGCGCGGGTGAGCTTCTCCGGGGTTCCGGCGGAGGTCGTTCCCGTCGGGGATGC
This sequence comes from Amycolatopsis bartoniae, assembly GCF_014191255.1. Classification (GTDB taxonomy): domain Bacteria; phylum Actinomycetota; class Actinomycetes; order Mycobacteriales; family Pseudonocardiaceae; genus Amycolatopsis_E; species Amycolatopsis_E bartoniae. Next base: position 196,209 of record NZ_JACHWH010000005.1, on the reverse strand, counting down.
CTTGGCACGCCTCACGGTGCTGCGCGTGCACGCGGTGCTCGGCGCGGTCGAGGGCGCGTGCCGGCTGACGCGGGAGCACGTCACGTCCCGGGAGCAGTTCGGCAGGCCGCTGGTGCGGTTGCAGGCCGTCGCGCACCGGCTCGCGGAGATGGACTGCGAGCGGGTGCTGCTGGAGGTGGCGGCGTCGGCGGCGCTCGGACTGGCACCGGCGCGGGTCGCGGCGGCGGCCGCGCTGGTGGACCGCGTCGCCACGACCGTCGCACGGCTGGCCCACCAGCTGCACGGCGCGATGGGCATCACGCGGGAGAGCCCGCTGCACCGGTACACGACGTTGCTGTGGGCGCTGCGCGACCAGCTCGGCCCCGCGCGCCGCTGGGCGCTGCGGGTGGACGAACTGACCCGCGCGGACCCGTGGGCAGCGGTGACCACCCGTCCGGAAGGGGCTTGAAATGCCGTTGGTACAGCTGGAAGAACCGGCCGAAGGCGTACGGGTGATCCGGCTCGACGACCACCCGCGCCGCAACGCGATCACGCCGGAGCTGCAGGCGGACCTGCGTGCGGCGGTCGACGCCGTGGCGGCCGACGAGGATGCTCGCGCGGTCGTGGTCACCGGTGCGGGAAGCGCTTTCTGCGCCGGTGCGGACCTGTCGAAGACGTTCGGCGAGAACCGGCCCGTGCACGTGACGCGCGACCTCCTGCGGGCCACCTACGACAGTTTTCTGCGGGTGCGCCGCCTGCCGGTCCCGACGATCGCGGCGGTGCACGGCGCGGCGATCGGGGCGGGGGTGAACCTCGCGATGGCGTGTGACGTGCGCATCGCCGGTCCGCGGGCGAAGTTCGGCCTCACCTTCACCCGGCTCGGCCTGCACCCCGGCGGCGGCTGCACGCACTTCCTCGTGCGGGCGCTGGGCCGTCAGCGCGCGCTCGCGGCGCTGCTGGACGGGGCCACCCTCACCGCGGAGGAGGCGGAGGCCGCCGGGCTCGTGCTGGGCGTGACCGAGGACCCGTTCGCGGCGGCCCTGGACCGTGCCACCCACTGGGCGGCGCTGGACCGGGGCCTGGCGATGGACCTCAAGCGGTCGGTGAGCCTGGCCGTGGACGGGGCGTTCGAGGACGTGCTGGAGTTCGAGGCGTGGGCGCAGGCGGCGTCCGCCGGGAAGCGGGCGTCGTGACCGGGCTGCCCCCGCGCGTCCGGCCGTGATCCTCTTTTTCGCCGTTTCCGGGCCATAATGCCGGTTGTGCGCATCGTCGTCGTCGGAGGCGGGATCGGCGGACTGACCACCGCGCTCGCCCTGCTGCGGGCCGGGCACGAGGTCCGCGTCGTGGAGCGGGCCGGCGGGTTCGGCGAGATTGGCGCGGGTGTCCAAACAGGACCGAACGCCACCAGGGTGCTGCGGCACCTCGGCCTCGCGGACGCGCTGGAGCCGGTCGCGGTGGTGCCCGTGGCCACCCGGTTCCTGCGCTGGGACGACGACGCGGTGCTGACGGAGTGGCCGCTGGCGGAGAACGTCGAGAAGCGGTTCGGGGCGCCCTACCACACCTTGTACCGGCCGGACCTGATCGCGGCGCTCGCCGGGGCGCTGCCGCCGGGCGTGGTGGGCTTCGGCCGTCCGGTGACGGCCGTCGAGTCGTGGGAGACCGAGCCGGTGGTGCGGTTCGCCGACGGCAGCGCGGAGACGGCGGACGTGGTGGTCGGCGCGGACGGCATCCACTCGGCGGTCCGCAAGGCGACGGTGCCGGAGACGGCGGCGAGGTTCTCGCGGATGTGCGCCTACCGGGCGCTGGTGCCCGCGGACGCGCTGCCGAGCCGCGGTGAGCCGGTGGTCCGCGCGTGGCTCGGCCCGAACCGGCACCTGGTGGCGTATCCCGTGGGTCGCGGTGGGCGGTACGTGAACCTCGTGTGCGTGGTGCCCGCGGCGGGCTGGTCCGCGGAGTCGTGGACGGCGCCGGGGAGCGTGGCCGAGTTGCGGGCGCAGTTCGAGGGCTGGTCGCCGCGGTTGACCGAGCTGCTCGACGCGGTGCGTGAGCCGGTGTACCGGTGGGGCCTCTACGACCGGGAGCCGTTGTCCCGCTGGTCCACGCCCAGCACCACACTGGTGGGTGACGCGTGCCACCCGATGCTGCCGTTCCTGGCGCAGGGCGCGGCGCAGGCGATCGAGGACGCGGTCGTGCTGGCCCGCTCTCTGACCGGCGACCGTGCCGCGGGCCTGGCGGCGTACGAGGCGGAGCGCCTGCCCCACACGGCCCTCATCCAACGCCAGTCCTGGGCGAACAACGTCCGCTTCCACCTCCCGGACGGCCCCGGGCAGCGCGAACGCGACGCGGCGATGACGAGCGGGGAGATCATGAGCCTGGACGCGCTGAGCCCCGTCCTGGGCCACGACGCGGTGACGGGGGAGTGACGCGCCTTCGCGAACGCGCCGGAGCCGTACGTCACCGAGGCGGTGGACCAGCTGGCGGAGTTCTTCGAGGAGACCAGGGCCGCGGGCGGCCCGGGGTCTCAGCCCTCGCGCCAGGCGAGTGGCGACAGGGAAACCGCGGTCTCGGCCACGCGCCTGGCCGTGTCGGTGGTGAGGCTCGTCAGTGCACTGTCGATCCAGCCCTGTACACCCCGCACGCCCACCTCCCGGTATTCGACAGCCTGCAACAGCATTTCGAGCTTGTCCGCGTCCCGGGCGCACCGGGCTTCCCGGGTGTCGTCCGCCTCGTACTCGGCGACCGCGGCACGCACCGACTCACCGGCAGCCGACGGCAGGACCGCGGTCTGGTCGGCGGTGATCCGGCGGGCGTCGGGCTTCGTCAGGTACGGCCGCACCGTGTGGGGCAGATCGCCGGTCCGGGTCTCCTGCGAGTCGTGCCAGATCGCCAGGTACGCCGCGCGGGCGGGATCGGCTCCCTCCTGGGCGGCGAGCAGTCCGGCCAGCTGGGCGACCCGCAGGGAGTGCTCCGCCACCGACTCCGGATCGCGGACGCCGGCATGCCACCAGCCGGCGCGGCGCAACCGCTTGAGGATGCCCAGCTCGAAACCGAACACGGCGATTCCCTGGGCCTCGTCGGGCACGGAGGTCTCCTCACGGTCGGCGGCAACGACGTGAGGCTAGCAACGGGCAGGGAGTCCGGCGGGCGAAACACCCTCAGGCCGGTTCCACCGGCAGCTTCCCCGCCTTCCGGTCCGCCCTCAGCTGCGTCTTGAGCACCTTCCCGCTCGGGTTGCGGGGCAGGGCGGGCACCACGGCGATGCCCCGCGGCCGCTTGTACCGCGCCAGCCGGTCCGTGCACCACTCCTCGAGCTCGGCCGCCGTCGGCGCCTCACCCGGCGAGCGGGGCGAGATGACCGCCAGCGGCGTCTCGCCCCACTTCTCGTCCGGCATGCCGATCAGCGCGACCTCGCCGATCTTCGGGTGCGCCGCCAGGACGTTCTCCACCTCGGCGCAGTAGATGTTCTCGCCACCGGAGATGATCATGTCCTTCTTGCGGTCCACGACGAAGTAGTACCCGTCCTCGTCCTGGCGCACCAGGTCGCCCGAGTGGAACCAGCCACCCCGGAACGCCTCCGCCGTCTCGGCCGGCTTGTTCCAGTACTCCTTCATCACCATCGGGCTGCGGTAGACGATCTCACCGACCTCGCCCCGCGGCACGTCGTTCAGGTCGTCGTCCACCACCCGCACCTCGACGTTGAGCATCGGCGTGCCGACCGACCCGATCTTGCGGATCGAGTCCTCGCCCCGCAGCAGCGTCGTCACCGGGCTGCACTCGGTCTGCCCGAACGCCGTCGTGACCTCCGCCTGCGGGAACGTGTCGATCAGCGTGCGCAACAACGTCGTGGACGCGGGCGCCGCACCCCAGGAAAGCCTTGTCAGACAAGACAAGTCGCGCGACTCGATGCCCGGCACGCGCACGATCGCCTGCCACTGCGCGGGCACCAGGAACAGCGACGACACCCGCTCGCGCTCGATCAGGTCCACCACGGCGACCGGGTCGAACTGCCCGCTCGGCAGCAGCACCGTGCGCCCGCCGAGCAGGAGGTTCGGCAGCAGCCCGGACAGCCCGGCGATGTGGAACAGCGGCGCCGCGGCGAGCCACACCCTGTCGCCCGGCCCGGCCTCCAGCGACGCCATGTTGCTGAACGCGTGCATCAGCAGGTTGTGGTGGGTGAGCACCGCGCCCTTCGGCCGCCCCGTGGTGCCCGAGGTGTACATGATGAACGCCGCGTCCTGCTCGTCCACGGTGAGCTCCGCGAACTCCGGCGACGCCGCGGCCAGCGCCTCCTCGTAGTCCTCCATGCCGTCCGCCGCACCACCGAACACCAGGCACGGGCCGGGCGAGGCGACCTGCTCCCGCGCCTTCGCCAGCGCCGGGGCGAGCGATGCCTGCACGACGCTCGCCGTGGCGCCGCTGTCGTCGAGGACGTACGCGATTTCGTCGGCCACGAGCCGGAAGTTGACCGGCACACAGATCGCACCGAGCCGCGTCGACGCGAAGTACGCCTCCAGTACTTCGAGCGTGTTCAGGCCGAGCACGAGCACCCGGTCGCCGTAGCCGACGCCCCGGTCGCGCAACGCGTTCGCCAGCCGGCTCACGCGCTCGTCGAACTCGCGGTAGCTGCGGGTGGTGCCGAGGAAGGTGTAGGCGGGCTCGCCGCCCTGGGTGCGCGCGTGGCGGGCGAGCTGGTCGCCCATCGTCATCCCGCGGCCCAGCAGGCGCGGCACTTCGGCAACTCCGGACATCGGCAACCTCGGCGATCCGGTGGGCAGGTACGCCGTTTCTACCTCGCCGCCGGGGAAACAGTCAACACTGACCGTCAGCGAAGAGCAGCCGGTGCGCGAGCGACTTCCACAGCGCCAGGTGCGGGTCGCTGCCCGGGCGCCGCCGGTGCTCGAACATGTACGGCAGCGCCGCGCCCCGCATGCTGGTGAACAGCAGCTCGCCCAGCTCGGGGTAGTTCGGGTGGGCGCACACGGCGGGCCCCCAGATCCGCTCGCCGACCCTGCGGATCGCGTTGCGCAGCGCGCGTTCCTGCGGCCGCAGCGCCGCGGCCAGCGCCGGGTCGGTCCTGGCCGCGGTCCACAGCTCGACGGCCGCCCAGAACGGGGGCTCGTGGAACGTCGCCCACAGCAGGTCGATGCACCGCTCGACCCGCCCCCGGCCCTCGGGCACGTCGGCGAGCAGCGCCACGACGCGCTCCTCGGTCTGCAGCAGCCTGCTGGCCGTCAGGTGCTGGGTGGCGGCGAGCAGCAGCTCGTCCCGCGACGGGAAGTGGTGCAGCAGCCGGCCGCGCGACACCCCCGCCTTGGCCTGGATGGCCAAAGTGGACGCTCCCGCGTAGCCCAGCTCGACGAGGCACGCCACGGCCGCGTCGAGGATCAGCGTCCGGCTACCGGCCGCGCGGTCCTGCCGGTTCCGGGTCTCGGTCACCACGCGTCCACCATAGCCGTTGAACAGTCGGTGTTGACTGTTCCGCCGGAACCTTGCACTCTCGCAAGGGAGTCCACGGTTCGAGGAGGAGCCGCATGTACCCGGGTACCCACGCGGACGCCGATCCCGGCAGGCCCGCCGTCGTCATGGCCGGTTCGGGGCAGCGGCTGACCTACGGCGAGCTGGAGGAGCGGTCCACCCGGCTGGCGGACGCCCTGACCGGCGCGGGCCTCCGCCGCGGGGACGTCGTCGCGCTGCTGACCGACAACTCCGTTCGCGCCTACGAGGTGTACTGGGCCGCGTTGCGGTCGGGCCGGTACCTGGCGGCGGTGAACAGCCACCTGTCCCCGGCCGAGGTCGCCTACATCGTCACCGACTCGGGCGCGAAGGCCCTCGTCGTCTCCGCCGCGCTCGGTGAGCTGGCGGAAGCGGTGGCCGGGCTGCTTCCGGGGGTGCCGGTCAAACTGGCCTACGGCGGGGAAACCGGCGGCTACGCCGACTACGACGCCTTCCTGGCCACCGGCTCGCCGGAGCGCCCGGCGGAGCAGCCCTCGGGCGCCGACCTGCTGTACTCCTCGGGGACCACGGGCCGCCCGAAGGGCATCAAGGTCGACCTGCCCGAGTACCGGGTGGACGAGCCGGGCGACCTGCTCACCCCCGTCCTGCAGGGCATGTACGGGTTCGGGCCGGACATGGTGTACCTGTCCCCGGCGCCGGTCTACCACGCCGCGCCGCTGCGCTTCGGTGCCGCGGTGCACCGGGTGGGCGGCACGCTGGTGATGATGGAGCGCTTCGACGCCGAGGCGGCGCTGCGCGCGATCGAGACGTATCGGGTCACGCACAGCCAGTGGGTGCCGACGATGTTCGTGCGGATGCTCAAGCTGCCCGGCGGCGTCCGTGCCCGGTACGACCTGTCCAGCCACCGCGTCGCCGTGCACGCGGCCGCGCCGTGCCCGGTCGAGGTCAAGCGGGCGATGATCGACTGGTGGGGGCCGGTCCTCTACGAGTACTACGCCGCCACCGAGGGCGCCGGGATGACGTTCGTCGACAGCACCCAGTGGCTCGCGAAACCCGGGACGGTGGGCCGCGCGGTGATCGGCGTCATCCGCATCTGCGACGACGAGGGCAGGGTCCTGCCGCCGGGCGAGGTGGGGACCGTCTACTTCGAACGCGACGAAGTGCCCTTCAGCTACCACGGCGACCCGGAGAAGACGCGCGAGGCGCAGCACCCGGAGCACCCGACGTGGTGCACGATCGGCGACGTCGGCTACCTCGACGAGGACGGCTTTCTCTTCCTCACCGACCGCAGGGCCTTCATGATCATCTCCGGCGGGGTGAACATCTACCCGCAGGAGATCGAGGACGCGCTCGCGCTGCACCCCGCGGTGCTCGACGTCGCGGTGATCGGGATTCCCGACCCCGAGATGGGGGAGTCGGTCAAGGCCGTCGTGCAACCCGCGCCCGATGCCGTCCCAGGCCCCGAGCTGGCGGCGGAGCTGCTCGCCTACCTGCGCGAGCGGATCGCGCACTACAAGGTGCCCCGCAGCATCGACTTCGTGGACGAACTGCCCCGCACCCCCACCGGCAAGCTGGTCAAGCGGCGGCTCAAGGAACGGTACGCGGCCCCCGCCGCGGCGGGAAGCGATTCGGAAACGACTGGGGAGACGGTGTGGGTGGCGGAACCTCAGCCGCCTTCTCACTCCGGGATCGCCTCCTCATGAATGCCAATTCACCACGTCGGCGCTGTCCTCGCGAGAAGACGGCTGAGAACCCGCGGCGGTGCAAGCGGGCAGCGCAGGAGCAAGCGGCTCCGCCGCTTCGAAAAGCCAATCGGATGAAGGAGGAGCCGTGCGAGACGCGGTGATCGTGGAAGCGGTGCGGACGCCCGTGGGCAAGCGCAACGGCGGCCTGTCGGGCGTGCACCCGGTGGACGCCTCGGCGCACGTGCTGCGCGGCCTCGCCGAGCGGACCGGCATCGACCCGGCCGAGGTCGACGACGTCGTGTGGGGCTGTGTCAGCCAGGCCGGGGAGCAGACCGGCGACATCGGCCGCACCGCGGTGCTCGCGGCGGGCTGGCCGGAGAGCGTCACCGGCGTGACCGTCGACCGGCAGTGCGGCTCGTCGCAGCAGAGCGTGCACTTCGCCGCCGCCGGGCTGGTCGCGGGGCACTACGACGTGGTGGTCGCGGGCGGTGTCGAGTCGATGAGCCGCGTGCCGATGGGCTTCTCCGCGCAGGGCGCGAACCCGCTGGGCGAGCAGGTGCTGGCCCGCTACGGCGGCGTGCGCCCCAACCAGGGCATCGGCGCGGAAATGATCGTCGAACGCTGGGGCTTCTCCCGCGCCCAGGTCGACGAGTTCTCCCTCGCCTCCCACGAGAAGGCGGCCGCCGCGCAGGACGCGGGCGCGTTCGACGACCAGCTGCTGCCGCTCGCCGGCGTGACCGCCGACGAGGGCGTGCGCCGCGGCGGCTCGCTGGAGAAGCTGGCCGCGCTCAAGCCCGCGTTCCGCGAGGACGGCGTGATCACCGCGGGCAACAGCTCGCAGATCAGCGACGGCGCCGCCGCGCTGCTGATGACCACCAGCGAGAAGGCCGCCGAGCTGGGCCTGCGGCCGATCGCGCGCGTGCACACCGCCGTGCTCGCGGGCGACGACCCGGTGATCATGCTGACCGCGCCCATCCCGGCGACGCACAAGGCGCTCAAGCGCAGCGGCCTGTCGATCTCCGACATCGGCGTGTTCGAGGTCAACGAGGCGTTCGCGCCGGTGCCGATGGCGTGGCTCGCCGAGACCGGCGCCGACGCCAAGACCCTGAACCCGCACGGCGGCGCCATCGCGCTCGGGCACCCGCTCGGCGCGAGCGGCGCGCGGATCATGACCACGCTCGTGCACCAGATGCGCGCCGCCGGGATCCGCTACGGCCTGCAGACGATGTGCGAAGGCGGCGGGCAGGCCAACGCGACGATCCTGGAGCTGCTCTCGTGAGGGAGCTTGCGACCGAACCATCCAGCACCATGCTCGCCGACGTCGTGATACTGCCGCGGCTTGCCGCGTCCGGTGAGGAGGCGGCATGAGCGAGTTCCGCGAGAAGGTCCGCGCGTGGCTCGCGGAGAACGTGCCCGACGGCGAGGAGCTGGAGACCGCCAAGCGGTTCCAGGCCGCGCTGTACGACGCCGGGCTGGCGGGCCTCACCTGGCCCGCGGAGTTCGGCGGGCAGGGGCTTTCCGGCGCCGAGCAGCAGGTCTTCGACCAGGAGTCGGCCTCCTACGACCTGCCGAACTCGGTGTTCCGCATCGGCATGGGCATGTGCGGGCCGACGATCGTCGACCTCGGCACGCCCGAGCAGAAGGCGCGGTACCTCCGGCCGTTGCTGCGCGGGGACGAGATCTGGTGCCAGCTGTTCTCCGAGCCGGGCGCCGGTTCCGATGTCGCGAGCCTCCAGACGAAAGCGGTGCGTGACGGGGACGAGTGGGTCATCAACGGGCAGAAGGTGTGGACGACGGTCGCGCACCTCGCCGACCGCGGCGCGCTGCTCGCCCGCACCGACCCGGACGTGCCCAAGCACCAGGGCCTGACGATGTTCCTCATCGACATGCACGATCCCGCGGTCACCGTCCGGCCACTGAAGGACATGACCGGGCGCGCCCCGTTCAACGAGGTGTACTTCGAGAACCTGCGCGTGCCCGCCGACGCCGTGCTCGGTCAGGTCGGCCAGGGCTGGCTCGCCGCGGTCACCATGCTCGGCCACGAGCGCGTGTCGATCGGCGGGTTCGTCCGCAAGCGCCACGACCCGCTGGCGCACGAGAACCTCGCCAAGCTGGCCCGCAAGTACGGCCGCGACACCGATCCGGTGGTGCGCGCCGAGCTGGCGAAGCTGTACGCGGCGGAACGGGCGCTGGCGTTGTTCAACGCGCGGCTGCGCCAGGAGGCCGAGGCCGGCTCGCCGCCGGGCGCGCGGGGGTCGGTCGCCAAGCTCGCCGGTGCGCAGCTGATGCAGCAGGCCGTGGCGGTGGCGGGGTTGATCTCCGGGCCGCACGCGACGGCCTGGGACCCCAGCGACGTGGCCGCGAACGAGCTGGCGCTGGCGATCAACCAGACGCCGTCGGCGAGCATCGCCGGGGGCACCGACCAGATCCAGCGCACCATCATCGGGGACCGGATCCTCGGCCTGCCCCGCGAACCCGTCGTCGACCGCGACGTGCCCTTCCGCGAGCTGCGGGTGGGCACGCAGCGCCGTGGCTGAGAGGAGAGGGATCGTGCAGCTGGTGCTCGACACCGAACAGCGGCAACTGCGGTCGACGGTGCGGAAGCTGCTCGCCGATCACAACGACGTCCGGTCCGTTGTGGACGGTGGAGAACGCTACGACCGCGCGCTGTGGCAACGCCTGGCCGGTGAGCTGGGGCTGACCGGGCTCGTCGTGCCGGAGGAGCAGGGCGGTGCGGGCGCGGGCCACGTCGAACGGTGCGTGGTGCTGGAGGAGCTGGGCCGCGCACTCGCGCCGGTGCCGTTCTTCGCATCCGCGGTGCTGGCCGTGGACGCCCTGATGGCGTTGGGGGACACCGAGTTCCTGCCCGCGCTGGCGTCCGGTGAGAAGATCGGCGCGGTGGCCTTCGAGGGGGTGACCGCGTCCGAGCGCGACGGCGGCTGGGTGCTGGACGGGCAGGCGCCGTTCGTGCTCTCCGGTGACGTCGCCGAGCTTTTCGTCGTGTACACGGCCTCGGGATGGTTCGTGGTCACCGGGGACGTGCACCGCACGCCACTGACCACATTGGACTCCACGCGTGGGCAGGCGAAGCTGGAGTTCTCCGCGACTCCCGCGTCCCGGGTGGACACCGCGGATCCCGCCGCGGTACTGGACAGGGTGCGGGACCTCGCGTCCGTGGCGCTGGCGGCAGAGCAGGTCGGCGGGATCGCGAAGGTGCTGGAGACCACCGTCGAGTACGCCAAGGTGCGGGTGCAGTTCGGCCGCGCAATCGGCTCCTACCAGGCGGTCAAGCACGCGCTCGCGGACCTCTACAGCACGAGCGAACGCGCCGAGTCCCTGCTGCGCCACGCCGCCTGGGCCGCCGACCACGACCCGGACGCGCTGCCGCTCGCCGCCGCGGCTACCCAGGCGTTCACCGGTCCGGCGTACTTCCAGGCGGCGGCCACCGGTCTGCAGCTGCACGGCGGCATCGGCTACACCTGGGAGCACGACGCGCACCTGTACTACAAGCGGGCCAAGAGCAGCGAGCTGCTGTTCGGTGGCCAGGACGTGCAGCTGGCCCGCCTCGCGGACCGGCTGGAGGAGTCGCGCCGGTGAGCTACGGGGAGATCACCTACGAGGCCGCCGACGGGATCGCCACGATCACGTTGAACCGCCCGGCGCGGCTCAACGCGTTCACGCTGGAAATGGCGCACGAGCTGATCGCGGCGTTCGGCGAGGCGGACGCCGACGACTCCGTGCGCGTGGTCGTCGTGACCGGTGCCGGGCGCGGGTTCTGCGCGGGCGCGGACCTCGAACGGGGGGCGGGCACGTTCGACAAGGACGAAGTCGGCGAGGTGCGAGGTTTCGGCGAGATCGACGGCGTGCCGCGGGACGCCGGAGGCGCGGTGGCCCTGCGGATCGCCGCGTGCAAGAAGGTCGTCATCGGGGCGTTCAACGGCCCCGCGGTCGGCGTCGGCGTCACGATGACCCTGCCCATGGACATTCGCATCGCCAGTGAGAGCGCGAAGTTCGGGTTCGTCTTCGCCCGGCGCGGCATCCTGCCCGAAGCCGCCTCGACGTGGTTCCTGCCGCGGATCGTCGGCATCTCGCAGGCGATGGAGTGGGTCGCCACCGGCCGCGTGTTCGACGCCGCCGAAGCCCGCGCCGGCGGGCTCGTGTCGCGAGTGGTGCCGCCGGACGAGCTGCTCCCCGCGGCACGGGCGATCGCGCGGGAGATCGCGGACAACACGTCGGCGGTCTCCGTCGCGGTGTCCCGGCAGCTGCTGTGGGGGATGCTCGGCTCGGCCACGCCGTGGGACGCCCACCGCGCGGACTCACGAGCGTTGCTGCAGCTGGGCGCGGGCAAGGACGCGAGGGAAGGGGTGCTGGCCTTCCTGGAGAAGCGCCCGGCGCAGTTCCCGGGCCGGGCCGGGAGCGACTACCCCGAGGGCGTGCCCCCGTTCCCCGGCGAGCCGTGAGGTCAGAAGTTCAGGTAGCCGCCGTCGACGGTGATGCTGTCGCCGGTGTGGAACGCGCCGGCCGGGCTCGCCAGGTACACCGCGAGCGCGCCGAAGTCGTCCGGGCGGCCCCAGCGGCCCACCGGCATCCGCGGCAGCACCCGGCGCTGGAAACCCTCGGAGTCCAGCGCCGGCGCGGCCAGTGGCGTGTGGACCCAGCCGGGCACGATGGCGTTGGCGCGGATGCCGTGCCGGGCCAGCTCGACCGAGATCGACCGGATCATCGCGATCAGCCCGGCCTTGCTCGCGGCGTAGGCCTGCCCGCGCGGCTGGCCCTGCACCGCCGCCACGCTCGCCGTGCCGACCAGGCTGCCGCCCGTGCCCTGCTCCAGCATCCGCCGGGCCGCGGCGCGCAGCGTGAGGAACGCGCCGTCGAGGTCGACCCGGGTGACGCGGCGGAACTCCGCCAGCGACGTCTCGGTGAACCGGGCGGACACCCCGGCGACCCCGGCGTTGACGAAGCAGGAATCCAGGCGCCCCAAGGACTCCGCACTCTGTGTCAGCGCAGCGTCCACTTCGTCCTCGTCGCCGACGTCGCAGCGCACCGCGAGCACCTTCGTGCCGTGGCGGGCGAGCTCGGCGGCGGCCTGGTCGTTGCGCTCGGCGTTGGTGCCCCACACGGCGACATCGGCCCCGGCGGCCGCGAGCGCGTGCGCCATGGCCAGGCCGATGCCCGAGTTGCCGCCGGTGACCACCGACGCGTGCCCCGTGAGGTCGAACGGGTTCGTCATTTCGCCGATAGTGCCTGAGTTTCCGGTTCCCGCGCAAGGAGAGTGCCCATGGACTTCGAGTTGCCCACGGCGCTGCGGCAGCTGCTGGCCGAGCTGGACCAGTTCCTGGAGGACGAGATCTGGCCGCTGCAACGGCAGGACGACAACGAGCGCTTCTTCGACCACCGTCGCGAGTTCGCGCGCACCGACTTCGAGGGCGGTGGCACGCCCAGCGAGGACTGGGAAGCGTTGCTGGAGGAGATGTTCACGCGTGCCGACCGCGCGGGCTGGCTGCGCTACGGGCTGCCGGAGGAGGCCGGTGGCCGCGACGGCGGCAACCTCGACATGGCGGTGATCCGCGAGCACCTCGCGGCGAAGGGCCTTGGCCTGCACAACGATCTGCAGAACGAGTCCTCGGTGGTGGGCAACTTCCCGTTCGTCCACATGTTTCTCGCGTTCGGCACGCCCGAGCAGCGGGAGGAGTTCGTCGAGGGCATGATCACGCGCCGCAGGCGGGTCGCGTTCGGGCTCACCGAACCCGACCACGGCAGCGACGCGACGTGGCTGGAGACGACCGCGGTGCCCGACGGCGACAGCTGGATCCTCAACGGCGCCAAGCGGTTCAACTCCGGCCTGCACTCCGCGACGCACGACGTGATCTTCGCCCGCACCTCGGGCGACGGCGGGGACCCGCACGGGATCACGGCGTTCATCGTGCCGACCGACTCGCCGGGGTTCTCGGTCGACTTCCACTGGTGGACCTTCACCATGCCCACCGACCACGCCGAGGTGACGCTGCGCGACGTCCGCGTGCCCGCGGCCGCGGTGTTCGGTGAGGTCGGCGAGGGACTGGCGCTGGCGCAGCACTTCGTGCACGAGAACCGGATCCGCCAGGCCGCCTCCGGGGTCGGTGCCGCGCAGTACTGCATCGACCGCAGCGTCGCCTACGCGCGGGAACGCGTCACCTTCGGCCGCCCGCTGGCGGAGCGGCAGGCGATCCAGTGGCCGCTGGCCGAGCTGCAGACCGAGGCCGAGCTGGTGCGCACGCTCGTGCGCAAGACGGCGTGGGAGCTCGACCGCACCGACCATCTGCTGATCAGCGACAAGGTGTCGATGTGCAACTACCGCGCGAACCGGCTGGTGTGCGACGCCGCCGACCGCGCGATGCAGGTGCACGGCGGGCTTGGTTACACGCGGCACACGCCGTTCGAGCACATCTACCGCCACCACCGCCGCTACCGGATCACCGAGGGCGCCGAGGAGATCCAGCTACGCAGGATCGCGGGCTACCTGTTCGGGTTCGCGGGGCCGGGCAGGCGATGAACGAGCTGGCGGAGGCGCTGGGGCGCAGGCTGGGCGCGGAGATCTCCGGCCTGCGGCGCCTGACCGGTGGCGCGAGCCGGGAGACCTGGGCGTTCTCCGCCGAACCGGGCGGGCGGCTGGTGCTGCGCCGCGATCCGCCGGGAGACAGCAGGCCCGGCGAGATGGCCCGGGAGGCCGCGTTGCTCGCGGTCGCGCGCGAAGCGGGCGTCCCGGTACCGCGGCTGGTCGACTTCTCCGCCGACGCGGCCGTGCTCGGCTCGCCGTACCTCATCACGGAGCACGTCGACGGCGAGACGATTCCGCGGAAGCTGTTGCGGGAACCGGAGTTCGAGGGCGTGCGGCCGAAGCTCGCGGCGGAGCTGGGCCGGGTGGCCGCCCGCATCCACGCCATGCCGCCAGTGCCTGGCTTGTCCGATGTGGACGCACTAGACTCCCTTGTGGACACTTATGACGAGATCGGCCGTCCCCTCCCGTCGCTGGAGATCGGGCTGCGCTGGCTGCGGGAGCACCGGCCGGAACCGGCGGGGAATACCGTGGTGCACGGGGACTTCCGCACCGGCAACCTGATCATCGGTCCGGACGGCCTGGCCGCGGTGCTCGACTGGGAGCTGGCGCACCGCGGCGACCCGCTGGAGGACCTGGGCTGGCTGTGCGTCAAGGCCTGGCGGTTCGGCTCACCGCACCCGGCGGGCGGGTTCGGCAGCCGGAAGGACCTGCTCGACGGGTACGCCGAGGTGGCGGGGTTCCGGCCGGATCCCCCCGCCCTGCACTGGTGGGAGGTGTTCGGCACGCTGCGGTGGGCGGTGCTGTGCCTGCACCAGGCGGAACGGCACCTGAGCGGGCGGATCCGGTCGGTGGAGCTGGCGGCGGTCGGGCGGCGGGTGTGCGAGCAGGAGCACGACCTGCTGGAGGCCCTGGGTTTTCCCGCCGCTCCCGCCGAGATCGCGGCGGGCGCGGCGTCGGACCTGCACGGCAGGCCGAGCGCGGCGGAACTGGTCGAGGCGGTGGGGGAGTTCCTGCGCACGGAGGTCATGCCCGGCACCGAGGGGCGGTTGCGGTTCCAGGCGCGGGTGGCGGCGAACGCGCTGGGCATCGTCGAACGGGAGCTGCGTCACGGCGACGCCCAGGAACGGCGGCACCGGGAAAGGCTGGCCGCGCTGGGTTTCGCGACGCAGGCGGAGCTGGCGCGAGCCCTGCGGGCGGGCGAGGTGGAGCCGGCGGACGTGCTGCCCGCCGTGCGGGCCGCGGTCACCGACCGGCTGCTCGTCGCGAACCCGCGCCGGCTGGATTGACCGAAAACGCCACGAACGCCCCTTCTGCCGTCCTACGCTCGCCCCATGACATTTCGCCGGATGTTTCTGGTCGTCGTGCTGGCTCTCGCCACCGTCCTCACCGGGACGGCCACGGGCAGCGCCACGGAGGACGGCCGGCAGTTGTTGTTCTTCAACCACGCGTTCGGAGTGCTCGACCGGGAGACCGCCGATGCCATCGAGAACTCCGCCTACCTGAGGGAGTTCGCGAACTTCCAGCTCCGCACCACCACCGGTGCCGGCGGGCAGACCTGGACGGGCCGCTACCTGATGGGCCGCGAGACCTACCTGGAGCTGTTCGGGGCCGGTGACGTGCCGGGACAGGACGGGAACCTCGGTGCGGGCGGCCTGGGCGTTTCGACCGAGCACGCGGGCGATCTGCCCGCGGTGTCCGACCGGCTGGCGGCGCAGGGCGTGACACCCGTGCCGTTCCAGCAGACGCGCGACTTCGGCGACGGCGTGCCGGTGCCGTGGTTCGACGCCGTGCTCACCACCGAGCAGTACGACGCCTTCGACGCCTGGGCGATGGAGTACCGGCCGGAGTACTTCGCCGACCCCCGCAGCAACACCGAACCGGCGAGCTATCCCGGTGACGTCAGCCGCGAGCGCTACCTGCCCGACGCCTACCGCGACCACCTCATGCGGGACGTCGGCGCGGTCCGGTTCGCCGTCACCGAAGGCGACCTCGCCGACACGGTCCCGCTGCTGCGCGCGGGCGGGTTCGCGGTACGGACCGTGCCCGGCGGAGTCGTCGCCTCCGGCGGCGGCACCACGCTCCGGTTCGACGTGGTGCCGCTCGACCAGGTGGGGCTGCGGCGGATCGAGTTCGTGCTGAACGCCCCGGTGGCCCGGCACGAGGAGCGGATCGGCCACTCCACGCTGGTCGTCGGCCCGGGCGCGCAGGCGGTGTGGACCTTCGACGGACGGTGACCGCTACCGGTCCGCGGTGAGGGCGATCTTGCCCCGCCGCGGCCCGGTTTCCGCCAGGGCGTGGGCTCGGGCGGCTTCGGGCCCGGCACGCCTTCGGCCACCGGGGTGGCGCCGAGCCCGGCGACGAAGTCGTGGCTCTCCGCGCGCGCCCGGCCGAAAACCGTTGCGCCACGGGCGATCGCGAGCTGCACGGCGACGTTGCCGACACCACCCGCGGCACCGTCGGCGAGCAAGGTCATCCCGTCGGTGACAGCGAGCGCGTCCAACGCCCTGGTCGCCGAGCTCGTCGATCGTGCCCGCCGCGTCCACCCCGGGAACGTGCGGCAGGGCGAGGTGTTGCGCGGCGGGAGTGGCGCCGGACCGCAGCCCGGTGTCCACCGGCGACACCGCTGGCCGACCCCGACGCGGGCCGGGCGCTGCGCCGCGTGATCACGCGGTTCGCGCAGTGGCAGCTGAGCGACCGCGGGCTGCACGAGGTGCTCTTCGGCGGCGGCGAGGCGTTCGCCGACCAGCGGAGGGCGCACGCGCGGGGGCTGGACCGCCTGGTCGAGCACGCCCGCCGCGCGGGGGCGATCCGTCAGGACGTGACGGCGGAAGACGTCCACGTGGGCCTGCTGGCCATCGCGTCGTTGCGCACGCGGTCGCGCCCCGTGATGCGGCGGCTGGTGAACCTGGTGCTGGCCGGGCTCACCCCTGCTGAGCCCGGCGCACGATCTCCAGCACGCGCTCCGGCTCCGGCACGTGCCACAGGACGAGCGGCGGGATGACCACGCCGTCCTGCCGCGTCCCGGCGACGGCGCCGCTCTTCGGGTCACCGAAGGCCACCGAGCCGTCGAGCAGCTCCGGCGTCTTCAGCTCCGAGAGCAGCTCGTCGCGCCGGACGGGAATGCCCCAGACACGGTCCTCGACGAGGATGCGGCGGTCGGTGATGGTGTAGTCGCCGGTCATCAGCTGGTTTCGCGTCAGCAGCACGCGCGGCACCAGCGAGAGGGCGAGGAAAGCGGTCAGGCCCACCGCGTAGTACGGCAGCTGGTCCAGCTTGCCCAGCAGGGCCATGAGCAACGCCGTCAGCCCGATGCCGAGCACGAGCGCGCCCAGATCCGTGAGGTACTGCCGCCGCGAGCCGAGGCGTTGCGGCGACTTCCCTTGCCACAGCACGGTTTCACTCACCGGAGAACCGGCTCCACACCTTGCCCGCCGCGCCGGAGACGGCTTCCCCGACCTCGCTGAACACCTTCGCCAGCGGGTCCGCCGACGTCGCGAGCGCCTCCTTGTAGGAGCGGGCGGCGGCTTTCAGGTCCTCGCTCCAGTCGCTCGCCGGCTGGTCGTCCTCGCGCCTCGGGTACTCGCCGGCGAGGATCGCGCGGTACTCCTCGTCCGCGGCCCACCGCTGCAGCTGTGCGGCGCGGACGACCGCGAACGGGTGGGTCATGCCCTCGACGTGCCGCAGCTTGTGCAGGCTGTCCCGCACGTCCTCGACGGACTCGTACTCGGCCGCCTGCTCCAGGAACGACCGGATGTCCACCCGCGCCGGATCGGTGCCGCCCGCCAGCAGGACGTGCACGCGCAGCGCCGCGGCGGGGTCCTGCCCGCACAGCAGGCCCGCGCGGTCGCACGACAGTTCGGCCTTGCGGAACCACTCGCGCAGCGCCGCGAGGATCACCCGCAGCCCGAGCGCGCCCACCGGCAGCCACGCCATGGACAGCTGCAGCTGCAGGAGGCGCAGCATCATCGTGCGGTAGACGGCGTGCCCGGACAGCACGTGCCCCATCTCGTGCCCGATCACGAACCGCAGCCCGTCGGCGTCGAGGAGGTCGACGGCGCCGCTGGAGAGGACGAGGAACGGCTCGTCCATGCCGATCGCCATCGCGGTGACGTCGGGATCACGCGCCACGAACAGGTTCGGCACGCGGTCCAGATCCAGCACTTCGGCGCACTCGTGGCGCAGCCGGTCCAGCCCGGGGTACTGCCGCGGCCCGACGCGGATCGCCGACGCGAGCGCCATCAGCCGCTCGCCGCGCTCGCTGAACGCCCCCGCCACGGTCCGCAGCACCTGCGCGAACCCGGGCACCGCGCGCAGGGTCGCGAGCGCCCCGCGGTCGACGGGGTGTTCGTAGGCCCGCGGGCTGATCCCGGGCAGGCGCACCAGGGCACGCGTGATCTCGTCAGTCACTCCAGTGTGATCGCCGCGGCGCCGGAAGTGTTTCAGCCGTGCAGCGTGGGGCGGTAGACGAGCTCCTGGATGCGGCCGTCCAGCGTCCGGTTTTCGAGGAGTTCGAGGTCGAAGTCGGCGGCGTTCTCGAAGATCCGGTCCGCGCCGGTCCGCCCGGTGATCACGGGGAAGAGCGTCACCTGGACGCGGTCGACCAGCCCGGCGGCCATGAGCGCCCGGTTCAGCGACAGGCTGCCGTGCGAGCGCAGGGGCACGCCGGACTCCTCCTTGAGCCGGGCGACGACCTCGACGGCGTCCCCGGGCAGGACGGTCGCGTCGGGCCAGTCGAGGGGTTCCTTCAGCGTGTTCGACACGACCGTGGTGGGCAGGTGCCGCATCCGGGTGACCCAGGGGTCGCGCACGTCGTCCCCTTCGGTGCTCGCGGCCAGCATCTGCGTGAACGCGCGGAAAGTCGTGGCGCCGAAGACCATTCGCTGCTCCTCGCGGTACAGCGCGAGGCGGTGTTCGAGCAGCTCGGGCCCCTGCTTGCCCCAGTAACCGGTCCAGTCCCCGGTGGCGGCGCCGAAGCCGTCGAGACTGGAGAAGACGTCGAAGGTGTAGGTAACGGTCATACAGGTGCAGACCCCGGCGGCGGCCGGAACTCATCGCCCTACGGCAGCCCGTTGCGCTTCACGACGTCCGCGTACCAGCGGGCGCTCGCCTTGGCCAGGCGGTGCTGCGTCGCGTAGTCCACGTGGTACAGGCCGAACCGGCGGCCGTAGCCCTCCGCCCACTCGAAGTTGTCCAGCAGTGACCAGCAGAAGTACCCCCGCACGTCCACGCCCGCGTCGATCGCGTCCGCCAGCGCGGACAGGTGGCCGGCCAGGAACGCGATCCGCTCCTCGTCGTCCACCCCGCCCTCCGGGTCGACGTAGTCGTCGAACGCCGCGCCGTTCTCCGTGATCAGCACCGGCGGCAGCCCCGGGTAGTCGGTGCGCAGCCGCACCAGCAGCTCACGCAGGCCGTCCGGCTCGATCGTCCAGCCCATCAGCGTGCGGGGCAGCTTCTCGGGCAGGACCTGGTGCGCGTCGAGGCTCGGGTGCACCGGGTGCGGCACGTCGCGGTCGCCCGAGGCCACCCACGTGCGCGTGTAGTAGTTGACCCCCAGGAAGTCCAGCGGCGCGGCGATCGACTCCAGGTCACCCGGCTCGGCGTCCGCGAACCCGTACCACTCGATCATGTCCTCCGGATACCGCCCGGCCAGCAGCGGGTCCAGGAACCAGCGGTTCTGGCACCCGTCCACCCGCCGGGCCGCGTCGGCGTCCTCCGGCGTCACGGGCCGCACGGGGGAGAGGTTCACGGTGACGCCGACCTGCCCGCTCGTTTCGCGCAGCACCGGCACCGCCGCGCCGTGCGCGCACAGCAGGTGGTGCGCGGCGAGCAACGCGGAGCGCCCGTCGGCGATTCCCGGCGCGTGGCGCCCGCTGCCGTAGCCGACGAACGACGACACCCACGGCTCGTTCAGTGTGATCCACCGCGGCACCCGGTCGCCGAGCGCCTCCGCCACCACCTCGGCGTAGCGGGCGAACGCGTCGATCGTCGCGCGGTTCGTCCAGCCACCCCGGTCCTGCAACGCCTGCGGCAGGTCCCAGTGGTAGAGCGTGACGACCGGCTCGATGCCCCGCGCGAGCAGGTCGTCGACGAGCCTGCGGTAGTGGTCCAGACCGGACTGGTTGACCTGGCCCGTGCCCTCGGGCAGGATCCGCGGCCACGCCAGGGAGAACCGGTACGCCGACACGCCCAGCTCGGACAGCAGGGCGAAGTCCTGCTTCCAGCGCCGGTAGTGGTCGCACGCGATGGCCCCGGTGTCCCCGTGCCGGACCGCGCCCGGCGTGGCGCTGAACGTGTCCCAGATGGACGGTCCCCGGCCGTCGGCGGAGACGGAGCCCTCGATCTGGTAGGCGGCCGTGGCCACCCCCCAGCGGAACCCCTCCGGCATCGCGCGCATCAGGCCCTCCTGGCGAGTTCGTTCGCGGTGTGTAGGACTGCGGAAAAGTCGGCGGACGGGGCGCCCCGGACACCGAACGTGACGGACTCCCCGGGCAGCAGCGTGACCAGCGCGCGGTCGGGCACAGCGCTTTCCGACACCTGGTCCGCGAGCAGCGTGAGGTCGACCAGCAGGCTCTCCGCGGTGACCGTCAGCTCGCACCCTTCGGCGACGGTCCGGGACTCCACCGAGTAGCGCGCCTCCGGCAGCCGGAGTTCGAGGTCGGGCGCGGAAAACCACGTCGCACGGGGAGAGCCCGGAACGTCGGCCACGAACACGTCGGTGGCGGAACCTCCGACAGGAACCTCCTGCCGCGTGACCCCACGGGGCGGCACGGAAAGCTCCGACGACTGTGCTTCTTCGCTTCCGTCGAAGGAAACCCGCCGCAGCAGGGCCGGAGCCTCCCACGGCGTGTCCGTGTCGTTGATCGCGCTCAACACGAGCTTGCCGTCCCGCTCGCCGAACGTCACCAGCCGGTCGGCGTAGCTGTCCCGCAGCGCGTACCAGGCCGGTTTCAGCCGCCCGTCACCGTCCACAACGGACCAGGAGATGACCGGCCAGCAGTCGTTGAGCTGCCACACGATCGTTCCGGCGCACCGCGGAGCCTGCGCGCGGAAGTGCTGGACGCCGAGGCGGACCGCCCGGGCCTGGTTGAGCTGCGTCGCCCAGTGCCACGCGGGAAATTCCGCGGGCACGGGAAAGTGCTCGGCCAGCCGGCGGTCGAGCTTCGCCGGGCCGTCGGCCGCCTTGTTGTGCCGCACCACGCCGGGAGACCGCGGGGTGAGCGGCTCGTCGGTGACCGCACGGCGCAACGTGGACAACGCGGGCGCGCCGCAGAAGCCGAACTCGGCGGCGAACCGCGGCGCGTAGTCGAGGTAACCGAGGTAGTCGCGCTGGTTCCACACGTCCCACACGTGCGTGCACCCGTGGTCCGGATCGTTCGGGTGGCGGCCGGCGGAGACCGACCAGGGGCTGCTGGGGCAGTAGGGCCGGGTGGGATCCAGCTCGGCGACGATCTTCGGCAGCAGGTCGGTGTAGTAGCCCAGCCCCCACGTCCGGTCGCCGAGCCGCTCGCGCCAGCCCCAGTCCTCGTGCCCCCAGAGGTTCTCGTTGCTGCCGTTCCAGAGCACGAGACTCGGATGCGGCGCCAGCCGCGTGACGGCCTCCCGCGCCTCGGCGGCGACCTCGCCCCGCAGCGGCTCCTCCTCGGGATAGGCCGCGCAGGCGAACAGGAAGTCCTGCCAGACGAGGATGCCCTGGGCGTCGGCGAGGTCGTAGAAGTCGTCGCTCTCGTAGATCCCGCCGCCCCACACGCGCAGCAGGTTCACCCCCGCCGCGGTCGCCTGGGCGAAGCGGCGGGCGTAGCGCTCGCGGTCGACGCGGTGCGGGAAGCAGTCGTCCGGAATCCAGTTGGCACCCCGGGCGAACACGGGTTTCCCGTTGACGACGAACCGGAACGAGGTGCCGTGCTCGTCGGGGCTCGTGTCCAGCGCCAGCGACCGGAACCCGACCGCGCCGGACCAGCTGTCGAGCTCGGTGCCGTCCGGCTGCGCCAGGACGACTTCGAGCGGGTACCGGTGCTGCTCACCGTACCCGCGTGGCCACCACAGCCGCGGTTCCGGCACCTCCAGGGTGACCACTGTGGACTCGCCGGTCACCGTGGCCTTGAACTCCTGGCCGTCGCATCGCACCCGGACCAGCACGGGATCCGCGTCCTCCCGCTGGAGCGCGACGTGCACCGCCACCCGTCCGGTCTCGCCGTCGACCGTCGCGAGTGGACGGACCGAGGCCAGCCGAGCCCGGCGCCACGACTCCAGCGCGAGCGGGCGCCAGATGCCCGCGGTGACGAGGTCCGGCCCCCAGTCCCAGCCGAAGTTGCACGCCATCTTGCGCACCAGGTTGTACGGGTGCGCGTTGGTGTGCGGCCGGTCGCCGTAGTGCGCGCGCATCGCCTCGGCGTGGTCGAGTGCGCTGGTGAAGGTGACGGCGAGGCGGTTGGTGCCGGGCGTCAGCAGGTCCGAGACGCCGAACCGGTGGGTGCGGTGCATGTTCGCTGTCGTGCCGACCTCGGTGCCGTTGAGCTCCACCCGCGCCACGGTGTCGAGGCCCGCGCACACCAGGTCCACAGTGGACTCGCCGGGCTGGTGGTCGAACTCCGTCTCGTAGCGCCAGTCCACCCGGCCGATCCAGGCCAGCCGCGCCTCGTTGTCGTCCAGGTACGGGTCGGGGATCAGCCCCGCGGCCAGCAGGTCGGTGTGCACGCAGCCCGGCACCGTCGCCGGCACGGGGGCCGCGGCGACCTCCGGCGGCACGGCACCGAGCCCGGAGCCGCCGACCGGGGTCAGCCGCCAGCCGTCGTGGAGGGTGCGCCGCTGCAGAGCCATGCTCTCGTGTGTACTGAGGTTAACCGGTTAAGTCAATGGTGATCGGCTAGGGTTCGCCCGGGAGGAGCCGCGCGAGGACCGGAAGAGGTGGGAATGAAGCGCCCGACGATCGCCGACATCGCCAAGGCGGCGGGGGTGTCGAAGGGGGCGGTCTCGTACGCGCTCAACGGCAGGCCGGGGGTGGCCGAGTCGACGCGCGAGCGCATCCTCGAGATCGCGCGGAGCCTCGGCTGGGCGCCCAGCAGTGCGGCCAGGGCGCTGTCGGACGGCCGGGCGGGCGCGATCGGCCTCATCGTCGACCGGCCCGCCAGGGTGCTCGCCGCCGAGCCGTACTTCATGCAGCTCATCGCCGGCATCGAGACGGCACTCGCGGACGGCCCGTTCGCGCTGCTGCTGCAGGTCACCGACGATCCCGAGGCCGAGCTCGCGACCTACCGGCGCTGGTGGGCCGAGCGCCGCGTCGACGGCGTCCTCATCGTCGACCTGCGGATCGGCGACCCGCGCGTGCCGCTGCTCGCGGAGCTCGGCCTGCCCGCCGTGGTGCTGGGCCGCCCGGAGGACGGCGACCGGCTGCCGTGCGTGTGGACCGACGACGGCGCGGCGATGACCGAGGTGCTGCACTACCTCGCCGCGCTGAACCACCGCGACGTGGTGCGGGTCGCCGGGCCCGCCGGTTTCGTGCACACCCGCACCAGGACCGCCGCCTTCGACGCCGCCGCCGCGGCGCTGGACCTGAACGCGCGCACCGTGCACACCGACTACTCCGACGAGGAGGCGGCCGTCGCGGTGCGGCGGGTGCTGACCGCGGCGCGGCGGCCCACCGCGATGGTGTTCGACAACGACGTCATGGCGATCGCCGCGCTGGGCGTGGCCCAGGAGCTGGGGCTGTCCGTGCCTGGTCAGCTCTCGATCGTCGCGTGGGACGACTCGGCCCTCTGCCGCCTGGTGCGTCCCGCGCTGACGGCGGTCAGCAGGCCGATCCCGAAGCACGGCGAGGAGGCGGTCCGGCTGCTGCTGTCCGTGCTCGCCGGGGAGGCCGCCGCGGATGTCCGGACGACCCAGCCGGTGCTGGTTCCCCGGGCAAGTACGGCCGTGCGGCATTGACAACTTAACCGGTTCATTGCCATCGTGTGACTCGCGTCACCAGCGTCCCTACTCCACCGGGAGCGAACGTGAGGTCATCGAAGACCGCGGCCGTACTGGCCGCCCTGCTGCTCGTGCTGGGGCTCACGGCGTGCGGCTCGGGCTCCTCGTCCTCGGACGGGAAGACCCTCACCTACTGGGCCAGCAACCAGGCGAGCAGCCTGGACGAGGACCGGCAGGTCCTGCAGCCGGAGCTCGACAAGTTCGAGCAGCAGACCGGTATCCACGTGAACCTGGAGGTCATCGCGTGGCCCGACCTGCTCAACCGGATACTCGCGGCGACCACCAGCGGCTCCGGTCCCGACGTGCTCAACATCGGCAACACGTGGTCGGCCTCGCTGCAGGCGACGGGAGCGTTGCAGCCGTTCGACGACGCCACGTTCGCCAAGGTCGGGGGCCGGGAGAAGTTCCTGGCCAGCAGCCTGGCCGCCACCGGCGCCGCCGGGCAGCCGCCCGCGGCGGTGCCGCTCTACGGCCTGGCGTACGGGCTGTTCTACAACAAGAAGAAGTTCGCCGACGCCGGGCTGAAGCCGCCGACCACCTGGCAGGAGCTCCTGGACGCGGCGAAGAAGCTCACCGACCCCGCGAAGGGTGAATGGGGGATGGGGGTGGAGGGCGCCAGCTACACCGAGGGCGCGCACTTCGCCTTCATGTTCGGCAGGCAGCACGGCGCGCAGCTGTTCGCGAACGGCGAGCCGGGCTTCGACTCCCCGCAGATGGTGGCGGGGGTGCGGCAGTACGTGGACCTGCTCTCCAGCGGGGTGGTCAACCCCAGCGACGCCGAGCACGAGAACAACACCGAGCTGATGCGCGACTTCGCGAGCGGCAAGACCGCGATGATCATGTTCCAGAACAACGCGGTGACCCCGCTCAAGGGCGACGGGATGGACGAGAGCCAGTACGGTGTCGTGCCGATCCCGGTCGTGGACCCGCTCCCGCCCGGTGGCGCGAAGGTCTCCAGCCACGTCGCGGGGATCAACATCGCCGCCTTCGCCGGCAGCAAGAACCTCGACGGCGCGCTGAGCTTCATCAACTTCATGACCGGGGTGGACGAGCAGAAGACGCTCAACGCCAAACTCGGCTCGCTGCCCGTGGTGAGCGCCGCGTACCAGGACCCGCAGTTCCAGACGCCGCTCATCGGCACGTTCCGGCAGGTGCTGGCGGACGCGGCGGAGTCGATGCCGATGATCCCGCAGGAGTCGCAGTTCGAGACCCTGATCGGCACCGCGGTGAAGGACCTGTTCGCGCAGGCCGCGAGTGGCACGCGGGTCGACGACTCGGCCGTCAAGGCCAAGCTCGCGGCGGCCAACCAGCAGATGAAGAGCGGCGGATGACCCTACGGACACCCGTGCGGCCGGCCACGCAGGCCCGGCCGCACGGCCACCGCCCGCGCCGCTCCGGCTCGCGGCGCTGGCTGCCCTACGCGCTGCTGCTGCCCGCGCTGGTCGCCGAACTGGCGGTGCATGTCATCCCGATGCTCGTCGGCATCTGGATGAGCGTGCAGCAGATCAACCAGTTCACGTTGCGGAACTGGACGCGCTCGCCGTTCGTGGGCGGGGACAACTTCGCGCTCGCCGCGAACCTCGCCTCCCCGGCGGGGGCGCAGCTGCTGCACTCGTTCCTGGTGACCCTCGCCTACTCGGTCGTCGTCGTGGCGGTGTGCTGGCTGCTCGGCCTGGCCGGCGCGGTGGCGCTGCAGAAACCGTTCCCCGGCAGGGGGATCCTGCGGACCCTGTTCCTGGTGCCGTTCGCGCTGCCGGTCTTCGCCGCCGTCATCACGTGGCGGTTCATGCTGCAGCGGGACACCGGGCTGGTGAACCGCGTGCTCGTGGACGGGCTGGGGTTGTTCGACGAACGGCCGTTCTGGCTCGTCGGCGGCAACAGCTTCGCCAGCCTGGTGGTGGTGACCGTGTGGCGGCTGTGGCCGTACGCGTTCCTCACCATCACCGCGGGGTTGCAGAGCATTCCGCAGGAGCTGTACGAGGTGGCCGAAGTGGACGGTGCCGGAGCGTGGCAGCAGCTGCGGCGGGTGACGCTGCCGATGCTGCGCCCGGTCAACCGGGTGCTGATGCTCGTGTTGTTCCTGTGGAGCTTCAACGAGTTCACGGTTCCTTACACGCTCTTCGGGGCGGCGGCGCCCGCGCAGGCCGACATCCTGGCCGTGCACATCTACCAGTCCTCGTTCGTGACGTGGAACTTCGGGCTCGGCTCGGCGATGTCGGTGCTGGTGCTGGCGTTCCTGCTGCTGGTGTCCGGGGTGTACATGTTCGTCTCCGGACGGAGGAACGCCGATGCGCGATAGCGCTGCCGTGCGCGCGGTGCGCGTCGTCGTGATCGTGGTGCTGACGGTCTTCGTCGCGGTGCCGCTGTACGTGATGCTGGTGTCGTCGGTGAAACCGCTGCGCGACGTGCAGGGAGCCTTCACGGTGTGGCCGTCGAAGTTCACCCTGCAGCCGTTCGTGGACATGTGGCGGACGGTGCCGCTCGCGCAGTACTTCGTGAACAGCGCCGTGATCTCGCTGGGTGCGAGCGTCCTGTCGGTGCTGATCGCGATCGTGGCCGCCTACGCGCTGAGCCGGTACCGGTTCCGCGCGCGGACGGGGTTCCTCGGCATGGTGCTGTCGACCCAGATGCTGCCGGGGGTCCTGTTCCTGCTGCCACTGTTCCTGATCTACGTCAACCTCGACCGCGCGACGGGCACGTCGTTGTTCGGCAGCAGGTTCGGGCTCATCGTCACGTACCTGACGTTCGCGCTGCCGTTCGCGATCTGGCTGCTGGTGGGCTACTTCGACTCGATCCCGCGCGAGCTGGACGAGGCCGCGCTCGTGGACGGCGCAACGCCGATCGGCGCGCTGGTGCGGGTCGTCCTGCCCGCCGCGCTGCCCGGCGTCGCGGCGGTGACGATCTACGCGTTCATGACGGCGTGGACCGAGGTGCTGTTCGCGTCCGTGCTGACCACGACCGAGACCCGCACGCTCGCCGTCGGCCTGCGCGCGTACGCGACCCAGGTCGACGTGTACTGGAACCAGGTGATGGCGGCGTCCCTCGTGGTGAGCGTCCCGGTGGTGGTGGGCTTCCTGCTGCTGCAGAAGGCACTCGTGCGGGGCCTGACCGCGGGAGCGGTGAAGGCGTGAGATCCGTTCAGGACAGCCAGAACGTGGCCCGCTCCTGGTCGCCTCTCCCGTGTGGACGGACGACGGTGAGCCGGCTTCCGTCGTGGCCGACGTAGGCGGCCGGATCGGCCGACAGGCGCAGCGACACGGCACGGTGGTCGGCGAGACCGGGCACGCGCACGAAACCCGAGGCGTGACCGTAGGCGTCGGACT
Organism: Amycolatopsis bartoniae; assembly: GCF_014191255.1. Lineage (GTDB taxonomy): Bacteria > Actinomycetota > Actinomycetes > Mycobacteriales > Pseudonocardiaceae > Amycolatopsis_E > Amycolatopsis_E bartoniae. Next base: position 169,267 of record NZ_JACHWH010000005.1, on the reverse strand, counting down.
CCGTGTACGGGTCGATCCGCAGGGTGGTGCCGTCCACCACGACGTAACGGTCCGGGAAGTTCACCGACTGCAGCGCCGTGCGGCCCGGCTCCAGGAAGCCCGGCACGAAGCGGAACTGGCTGTCCGCCAGCTCCCGCACGTCCGGGTCCACCCGCAGCACGTAGTCGGAGTGCCGGACGTACGCGCGCGGGGCGTCGTAGGGCGAGAACCGGACGGCCGGCCCGCCCTTGCCCACCGGCACGCCGAAACTCGGGGTGCCGTCGTCGTGCCAGTACAGCTTCTGCACGCGCGTGTGCCGGTTCGGGTCGAACAGCGGGTCGCCGGTGATGTCGCGGTAGTCGCGGGCGTGGTAGACCAGCACGTCGGTCTTCCCGTCCTCGGCCACGGTGAACGAGTTGTGCCCCGGCCCGTACTGCTTCGTCTGCTCGTTGGTCGTGAACACCGGCTGCGGCGACTTGCTCCACGAGGCCGGGTCGAGCAGGTTCGAGCGCGCGTCCGCCGTCAGCAGTCCCATGCAGTACCGCGCGTCCGTCGCGCTGGCCGAGTAGGTGATGAACACGCGGCCGTTGCGGACGAGCACCGCCGGTCCCTCGTTGACCTTGAAGCCCTGGATCTCCCAGTCCAGGGTGGGCACGGAGATCCGCACCGGCGCGGTCGCCAGCGCCAGCGGGGACGCCATCTCGGCGAGGTAGAGGTTGCTGTTCGTGTCGATGCCCGGTTCCTTCTGCGCCCACAGGAAGTACCGCTTCCCGTTGTGCTCGAAGGAGGTCGAGTCGAGGGTGAACGTGTCCCAGGCCGTGCTCATCTGCCCGCGCAGCACCCAGCCGTCGGCGCGCGGGTCGGCCGCCCGCTGCTCCAGGACGTAGGTGCGGATGCGGAACGGGTCGTCGGAGTCGCCCGCCGCGAAGTAGATGTACCACCGGTCGTCGATCCGGCACAGCTCCGGCGCCCAGATGTAGCCCGCCATCCGGCCCGCCGCCGGCCGCCGCCACACGGTGCGTTCCCGGGTGGTCGCGAGGCCGTCGATCGTCGGCGCGCCCCGCACGACGACGCGGTCGTACTCGGGCACCGAACCCGTGAGGTAGTACATGCCGTTCACGGGCCGGGTGAGGCACGGGTCCGCGCGCTGTTCGACGAGCGGGTTCCGGGTGGTCAGCTCGAACGGTCCGGCCGGGGCGGGCGAGGCGCTCGCGGCGGGGGACCAGGCCAGGGTGGCGGCGGCGCCGGTCGCCGCGCCGAACAGCGCCCGGCGGCCGAGGGTGGGATTGATCATGACGACCCCTTCGGTGGAATCGTGATCCGGTGGTCCCAGCGGAATGTGATCGCTAACATCGCGTGCGACGGAATCGGACGTTACGAACGGACCCGGCCCGCGGTCAAGGAAAAACCGGAAGCTTGGGCCGTCCGGTGGAGTGCCACGCCGGGCAGTTGACCGCGACGCCGTTATCGCCAACACTCGGCGCGGGAGGTGGCTGAAACGGCACGCAACGCCCGGCAGCCCGCGCTGACCGACGTCGCCGCGCTGGCCGGGGTCTCCCACATGACCGTGTCCCGCGTGATCAACGGCGGGCCGGTGCGCGCGGACACCCGCCGCAAGGTGCTCGCGGCCATCGAGGAGCTGGGCTACCGCCCGAACTCCGTCGCGCGCGCCCTGGCCACCGGCCGCTCGCGCACGCTGGGCGTGGTGGCGCTGGATTCGACGCTGTACGGCCCGGCGAGCACCCTGTTCGGCATCGAGCACGCGGCGCGCGAAGCGGGGTACGCGATTTCGATCGCCAGCGTCGGCCGGTCCGAACCCGCGACGGTCAAGGCGGGCGTGGAACGGCTGCGTGCGCAGGGGGTGGAGGGCATCGTGGTGATCGCCCCGCACGTCGCGGCGCGGCCCGCGCTCGACGTCGTGCCGGTGGACGTGCCGCTGGTCGCGGTCACGGCGACGGCGGAGGTCGCGGTGCCGGTCGTGGCGGTCGACCAGGACGACGCCGTGCGGCGGATCCTGGCGCACCTGTTCTCGCTGGGGCACGAGACCGTCTGGCACGTCGCCGGGCCGCGGGACTGGCTGGAGGCGCACACCCGCGAGGACACCTGGCGGGCGGTGCTGACCGAGCGCGGCGCGCGCGTGCTGCCGGTGGTGCGGGGGGACTGGAGCCCGCGGTCGGGCTACGAGGCGGGGCGCGCGCTGCTCGCCGAACGCGGGGTGGACGCGGTGTTCGTCGCCAACGACCAGATGGCGCTCGGCGTGTTGCGGGCCTTCGCGGAGGCGGGGGTCGCGGTGCCGGAACAGGTGCACGTGGCGGGGTTCGACGACGTGCCCGAGGCGGCCTACTTCTCGCCGCCGCTGACCACCGTCCGCCAGGACTTCCTCGCCCTCGGGCGGCTCACCTTCGACCGGCTGCGGCGGTGGATCGAGGGCGTGACGCCGCCGGAACGGTCGACGGTTCCGGCGGAGCTGATCGTCCGCGACAGCACCCGGCTTGCCTAAAGCCTTTAGGAATTGCTAGCCTCTCTTTAGGCAAACGAGGAGAGGGTTGTGGCACGCGCGGGACTGAGCAGGGAACGGCTCGTCGAGGCGGGGGCGGAGCTGGCCGACGAGGCCGGGTTCGCGCAGGTCACCGCGTCGGCGCTGGCCAAGCGGTTCGACGTCAAGGTCGCGAGCCTGTACTCGCACGTGCGCAGCACGCAGGACCTCAGGACCGGCATCGCCCTGCTCGCGCTCGCCGAGCTGGCCGACCGGGCCGCCGAGGCGCTCGCCGGGCGGGCCGGGAAGGACGCACTGGTCGCGTTCGCCAACGTCTACCGCGACTACGCCCGCGAGCATCCGGGGCGTTTCGCGGCCGCGCAGCTCCGGCTCGATCCAGAGACCGCGGCCGTCAGTGTCGGACGCAGGCACTCGCAGCTGATGAGGGCGATCCTGCGGGGCTACGCCGTGCCGGCGGAGGACGAAACGCACGCCGTCCGGCTGCTGGGCAGCGTCTTCCGCGGGTTCGTCGACTCCGAGGCGGACGGCGGTTTCAGCCACAGCACACCGGACTCGCAGGAGTCGTGGGACCGGATCCTGGAGGTCCTCGACTCGCTGCTCACCACCTGGCCGAGGGGACGGAAATGATCACCACCGACATCACCGCCGAGCTGGTGCGCGGCGCGCAGGAGCTGGAGCGCACCGCGCACGGCCTGCTGCCGCACCGGCTGCCCGCCTGGGCCCGCGCCCAGTGCGCCGACCAGCAGCTCGCGATGGCCGAAGCCCAGCCGTCGGGCGTGCGGCTGGCGTTGCGAACCCGGGCCACCGTCGTCGAGCTGGACACGCTGCCCACCAAGCGCGTCTACGTCGGGGCGCCGCCGCGCCCGGACGGCGTGTACGACCTGCTCGTCGACGGCCGCCTGGCCGCCCAGGCGAGTGCGTCCGGCGGCAACACCGTGCGCACGGACCTGACCACGGGAGCGGTCGAAGAACTGTCAGGTCCTGTTGCGACAGTCCACTTCGGTCTCGATGCCGGGCTGAAGGACGTCGAGATCTGGTTGCCGCACAACGAGATCACCGAGCTGGTCGCCTTGCGCACCGATGCGCCGGTCGAGTCCGCCCCGCCGCGGGGGGACCGGGTGTGGCTGCACCACGGCAGCTCGATCAGCCACGGTTCCGACGCCGCGAGCCCGAGTGCGACCTGGCCCGCGGTCGCTGCCGCGATGGGCGGGGTGGAGCTGGTCAACCTCGGGTTGAGCGGCAGCGCGCTGCTGGACCCGTTCACCGCGCGCACGATGCGGGACACGCCGGCCGACCTGATCAGCGTCAAGATCGGCATCAACCTGGTGAACAGCGACCTGCTGCGGCTGAGGGCGTTCGGCCCGGCGGTGCACGGGTTCCTCGACACCCTTCGCGAGGGGCATCCGGACGTGCCGCTGCTGGTGGTCTCGCCGATCTTCTGCCCGATCCACGAGGACACGCCCGGCCCGGGTGCGTTCGACTTCGCCGCGATGAGCGCCGGCAGGCTCCGGTTCCGGGCCACCGGCGACCCGGCCGAGCGCTCGGCGGGAAAGCTGACGCTGCGCGTGATCCGGGACGAGCTGGCCCGGCTCGTCGCCCAGCGCGCGGCGACCGACGCGAACCTGCACTACCTCGACGGCCGCGAGCTCTACGGCGAGGCCGACTTCGCCGAGCACCCGCTGCCGGACGAGCTCCACCCCGACGCGGCGACCCACCGCCGCATGGGGGAGCGGTTCGGCAAGCTCGCCTTCACCGGGCCTTTCGCCAGCGGCGGCTGATAGTGTGAAGCCGTAGGAGGTCGTCGCCGCGCAGGAGATTGATCTCGATGCGGGGAACACGGACGGGCTGCTGGCGCTCCCCGGGCGGAACCTTCCGCGTGGGGTCCGAGGGCCTGAACAGACGCCGTGGTGGTGCGGTCTCTCCGGGGCATATTGGCGCGAACCGCGGTGCAACATTTGGCAGGGGCGCTTCCCGGTGCGCAACACCGAGGACGACGGCTACGCCGGTACAGCCCCGGTGGACGCGTACCAGCCCAACGGTTTCGGCCTGTACAACGTGTCGGGCAACGTGTGGGAGTGGTGCGCCGATTGGTTCGACCCTGCGCACAGCGCCCGCTCCATGCGCGGGGGCTCATACCTGTGTCACGACTCCTACTGCAACCGCTATCGTGTGGCCGCCCGTACCGCGAACACCCCCGACAGCTCCAGTGGGAACCTGGGCTTCCGCACCGCTACCGGCGGCTGAGCGGAAACGCTGCCAGACTGGGCCTGTGCACGACGTCACCGCGCAGATCGAGGCCCGCATCGAGCGTTTCGTCCGGGAGCGCGTCGCGCCCGCACTGGAGCGGCGGTGCCTCGCGCTCGACGTGACCGCGTGGGAGGTGCCCGGCGAACCGGTGCCGTTCGCGGACGCCGTGGCGCAGTCGTACGTCCCGTTCGCGACCGGAACGCCGTGGGGCAAGCCCTGGGGCACGACGTGGTTCCACGTCACCGGGGCAGTCCCCGAAGGCTGGGGCGGCGCGCTGGAGGTCGTCTTCGACCTCGGGTTTTCCGGTCAGTACCCCGGTTTCCAGGCCGAGGGGCTGGTGTACCGGCCGGACGGCTCGATCGTCAAGGGCCTGGAGCCGCTGAACAACACGGTGCCCGTCGAGCCCGGGCCGATCGACCTCTACGTCGAGGCGGCGTCGAACCCGGACGTGGCCGGCGGCTACCTCTTCCAGCCCACGCCCCTGGGCGACAAGGCCACCGCCGGCACCGAGCCGATCTACACGCTGCACCGGATCGACCTCGTCGAGCGCGACCTCACCGTCTACCACCTGCTGCGGGACTGCTGGACGCTCGCCGGGTTGCGCGACGAGCTGGACCCGTCGCTCCCGCGCCGCGCCGAGATCCTGCGGGCGCTGGAGCGGATGTGCGACGTCGTGGACCCCGACCGGGTCGCGGAAACCGCGGCGGCGGGCCGGGAAGCGCTTTCCGGAGTGCTCGCGTCCCCCGCTCACGCCAGCGCGCACCACGTGATCGCGGTCGGCCACGCGCACATCGACTCCGCGTGGCTGTGGCCGACGCGCGAGACGATCCGCAAGTGCGCCCGGACGTTTTCGAACGTGCTCGCGCTGATGGACGAGTATCCGGACTTCGTGTTCGCCTGCTCCAGCGCCCAGCAGTACGCGTGGATCAAGGAGCACTACCCGGCGCTGTTCGAGCGCATCCGCAAGCGGGTGGCCGAGGGGCGGTTCGTGCCCGTCGGCGGCATGTGGGTGGAGTCGGACACGAACCTGCCCGGCGGCGAGGCGCTGGCGCGGCAGTTCGTGCACGGCAAGGGTTTCTTCCTGCGGGAGTTCGGCTTCGAGCCCGACGAGGTGTGGCTGCCCGACTCGTTCGGCTACAGCGCCGCCCTGCCGCAGCTCGCGCGTGCCGCCGGGGCGCACTCGTTCCTCACGCAGAAGATCTCGTGGAACCAGACCAACCGCATGCCGCACCACACCTTCTGGTGGGAGGGCATCGACGGCAGCCGCGTGTTCACGCACTTCCCGCCCACCGACACCTACAACTCCGACCTCTCCGGCGCCGACCTCGCCCGCGCGCAGCGACAGTACGCCGAGAAGGGGGTCTCGAACGTCTCGCTCACGCCGTTCGGCTTCGGCAACGGAGGTGGCGGGCCGACGAGGGAGATGCTGGAGGCCGCCGTCCGGACCCGCTCGCTGGAGGGTTCGCCGACGGTGGAAATCGGGACACCGCAACGGTTCTTCGACCTCGCGAAGGCGGCGCACCCGGCACCGGCGACGTGGTCGGGTGAGCTGTACCTCGAACTGCACCGCGGCACCTACACGTCACAGGCGAAGACGAAGCAGGGCAACCGCCGCAGTGAGCACCTGCTGCGCGAGGCGGAGCTGTGGCACGCGACGGCCGCGTGGCGTGGCCTCGGCGAGTACCCGTACGAAGAATTGGACGCCGCGTGGCGAACCGTGTTGTTGCAGCAGTTCCACGACATCCTGCCGGGCTCGTCCATCGCGTGGGTGCACCAGGAGGCCGAACGCAACTACGCCGCGCTCGCCGAGACGCTCACGCCGCTGATCGAATCCGCGCAACGGCTGCTGGCCGGGCCCGGTGCCGAGTCCGTGATGTTCAATGCGGCGCCGGTGGCCGCGGCCGGGGTGCCGGCGCTCGGGGCCGCGGTGGGTTCCGGGCCCGCTCTGGTTCCTCCCGTTGTGCACGACGGCTGGGTGCTGGACAACGGTGTGGTGCGAGCGGCGTTCGACGGCGCCGCACTGCTGCGGTCCTTTGTGGACGTACGATCCGGACGCGAGCTGATCGCGGACGGCGAGGCCGCGGCGCTGCTCCAGGTCTTCCGCGACCTGCCGAACCGCTGGGACGCCTGGGATCTCGACGAGCACTACCGGCACCACGTCGACGAGCTGCGCACGGCGGACTCGGTGACGGTCGAGGGCGACGCGCTTGTCGTGCGGCGGTCGTACCGCGACTCGGCCTTCGTGCAGACGTTCCGGCTGGCCCGCGGCGCGAAGGAGCTGGACATCGAGACCAGGATAGACTGGCACGAAAGGGAAAAGCTGCTGAAGCTCGCGTTCCCGCTCGCGGTGCACGCCGACCGGGCGTCGTCGGAGGTGCAGTTCGGGCACGTGCAGCGGCCCACGCACGCGAACACGTCATGGGACAACGCCCGTTTCGAGACGGCAGCACACCGCTGGGTGCACGTCGGCGAGCCCGGTTTCGGGGTGGCGCTCGCCAACGACTCGACGTACGGCCACGACATCAGCCGCCGCTGGGCGGCCGACGGCTCCACGGTCACGCTGGTACGGCAGTCGCTGCTGCGGGCGCCGCGCTATCCCGACCCGCACGCGGACCAGGGCACGCACGTGCTGCGCACGGCTTTGCGGCCCGCGGAGTCGGTGCTCGAAGCGCTCGACACGGGCTACCGGCTGAACCTCCCGGTGCGCACGGTCACCGGCGGCGGCCCGGTGGCGCCGCTGCTCACGGTCTCGTCGCCCGCGGTGGTGGTGGAGGCGGTGAAGCTGGCGGAGGACCGGTCCGGGGACCTGGTCGTGCGGCTGTACGAGGCGCGGGGCGGCCGGGCCCGGGCGCGCGTGGCGTTCTCGGCGCCGGCGGGCCGCGCGTGGACGACGGACCTGCTCGAACGGGAGCCGGCCGACGGCGTGGCGCAGCGTTCGTCGTGGGCGGCGGGGGAGCCGGTGGACATCGCTTTCCGGCCGTTCGAGATCGTGACCCTGCGGGTCAGCGCCCGGTGACGGCGTCGCCCGCCGTCACCGGCAGGCGCCAGGCCGCGACCGCCGGTCCGAGCAGGATCAGCGCGAGCAGCACGCACGCGACGCCGTAGGGGCCCACGGGTCCGGGCACCACCGCCTGACCCAGCCGGATGAGCAGCGCCCCGGCCGCCACCCCCAACCCGGCGCCGAGCTCCTGCAACGCGGAGAACAAGGTGTTCGCGTGCGTCATGCGCTCCGGTGGCACGTCCGCGAAGGCGATGCTGTTGTACGCGGTGAAGCCGATCGAGCGCGCCACGCCGCTGGCCACCAGCAGTGCGAGCAGCAGCGGCAGCGGCGTCGCGGCGCGCACGAACGCCATGCCCACCAGGCAGGCGGCCCCGGCGGCGATCGCGCCGAGCAGGACGCGGCGGATGCCGAAGCGGCGCATCAGCGGTGTCGTGGCCGGTTTGATGCCGACGTTGCCGGCGAACAACGCGATCACCGCGGCCCCGGCCTGCGCCGGGCTCCAGCCGAACCCGAGCTGGAACAGCAGCGGCAACAGGAACGGGATCGAGGTGATCACCGCGCGGTACACCGAGCCGCTGGCCGCGGTGAGCCGGTACGTCCGCACTCGCAGGGTCCGCAGATCCACCAGCGGATGCCGCGCCCGCAGCAGGTGCCGCATGGAGAGCACGAGCGCGACGACGGCCACGACGAGCGCCACGGCCGTGCGCGGGCCGAAACCCGAGCCGAGCCCGTCGAGCGCCACGATCAGCGCCCCCACGGCGACGGCCGTGAGCACGAACCCGGCGAGGTCGAACGGGGGTGGCCGCTCCGCACGCGACCGCGGCACGATCCGCACGGCCACGGCGAGCGCCGCCAGCCCGAGCGGCACGTTGACGAGGAAGATCCACCGCCAGGACGCGTACTCGGCCAGCAGGCCGCCGGCCACCGGGGCGACGACGGGTGCCAGTAGCGCGGGCCAGGTGAGGTAGGCGATCGCGCGCACGAGGTCGGGCTTGGGGGTGGTCCGCAGCACCGCGAGCCGCCCGACCGGCACCATCATCGCGCCGCCTGCCCCCTGCACGACCCGGCACCCGGTCAGCACGGCGAGGTCAGGCGCCACGGCGCAGCCCGCTGACGCGAGCACGAACACGGCGAGCGCGAGGCAGAAGACCCGGCGTACGCCGAAGCGGACGGCGAGCCAGCCGCTGACCGGGATCAGCACACCCACGGTGAGCACGTAGGCGGTGATCGCGACGTTGACCGCGACCGCGCTGACCCCGAAGTCCCCCGCGATCCGCGGTACGGCGGGCGCGATGACCGTGCTGTCGAGGATCTCCATGAAGAACGCCGCGGCCACGAGCAGCGCGACACCCCGCTGGAACCCCACGCACACCCTCTCTTCCGCCGCCTGGGTTGATCGTACGGCGTGTGGGCGGGGCGGCGGTTGTCACGGGGAGCTGCTGGGGTGCTCGTGCGGAAAACGCCGTCGCCGTCGCCCCAGTGGGCGCTGGGACGGTGGCAGCGTGCCCGTGCCCGGCCCCTGATGGTTCGCGGCACGGCGAACGTGGGTGGGGAAAGCGCTTTCCCGCCAGCGGGATAGCGCTTTCTGCCGCGCCATCGGATCGCGGGGGCGGTGGCACCTCGCGCACGCTTGGCCCACGCGGTACGGCAGGTGGTGGCTGTGAAAGCGCTTTCCAGCATGCACTGGCGGGAGCGGCACGCGCTCGCCCCCGCGCCGCGGCCCGAAAGCGCTTTCTCCCTTCACCCCCCGGTGGGTGGCCGCTTGATCCGGGCGGGACGTCCCGAACGCCAGGACGCGGGTCCATTAGTGTCCGCTGGTTACTAATGACCTATGCTGAGTCGTGTTCGACGGATCGGCCGTCACCGGACAGCGGGAGGCACGATGTGGGACGCGGGCGGCGTGCAGGGCACGGTCGCGCCGGGATTCGAGGCCGTGCGCGAGCAGTTCGCCGCGCTGCTGGCCGCGGAGGGTGCCGACCTGGACGTCCAGGTGGCGGCCTACCACCGCGGGGAGAAGGTGGTCGACCTGTGGGCCGGGCCGGACGTGCACGCCGGCTCGATCATGGGGATCTACTCGGCGAGCAAGGGGGTCGCCCACCTGGTGGTGGCGCTGCTGGTCCAGGACGGCGTGGTGGACCTGGACCGGAAGGTGAGCCACTACTGGCCGCAGTTCGCGGTCGAGGGCAAGCAGGACCTCCTGGTGCGCGAACTGCTCGCCCACCGGGCCGGCCTGGTCGGCGCCACGGACGGGTTCACGATGGAGGAACTCGCCGACGACCAGGTCGTGGCCGAACGACTCGGTGCGCAGCGCCCGTTCTGGCGACCGGGCCGGGCAGCGGGATACCACGCGCTGGTGATGGCCGCGCTGAGCGGGGAGGTGGTGCGCCGCGCCACCGGTCGCACCGTCCAGGAGCACTTCGCCGAACGGCTCCAGGCCCCGCTGAAGCTCGACCTGCACCTGGGCCTGCCCGAAGATCAGGACGACCGGTTCCTCAGCGCGCAACCGATGACGGCAACCCCGGAACGCCTGCGCGAGCTCGCCGCGGCCGCCACCGCTCCTGACAGCCTCAGCGGCATCGCCTTCAACCGCCACCATCCGCGCAACCGGGAGGTGTGGGAACTGCCCAACCTTCCGCTCATCCGCTCCCGCGGGCCCGCCTCGTTCGGCGGTGTCGGCACCGCCCGCAGCCTGGCCAAGCTGTACTCGGCTCTCGTGTCGCCGGTCGACGGTGCCGGCCCGCTGCTCGAACCCGCCACCGCGTCGGCGTTCGGCCAGATCCAGTCCCACGGCTTCGACCTGGTCCTGCGGCAGCCGAAGGCGTGGGCCACCGGATTCCACGCCTCGTCGGAGACCTACCCGGTCCTCGGCGCCGGCGCGTTCGGCCACAGCGGTGCCGGCGGACAACAGGCGCTGGTCGACCCACGGCACGAGCTGTCCTACGCCTTCCTGCGCCGACGCTTCCTGTTCCCCGTCCAGGCCGACGCCGACCACCTGCGACTGCTGAGCGCGTTGGTCACCGCCGCGCGCAGGGCCTGACCGGCGCGCGGAGAGCTGGTACTGACACCCGCTACGCCGGAAAGGCGGCCGATCGGCGGATCACGAGCGCCGCGGAGAGGCCGCAGGCCGCGGCGATCGCCAGTGCGGCGGGGAGGGTGCCCGTGTCCAGGCAGAGGCCGCCGATCGCGGCGCCCGCGGCGATGCCGATCTGGAACGCCACCACGTACGCCGCGGAGGCCAGGTCGGCCCGGTCGGGCGCCACGCGCAGCACCGCGGCCTGCAGGATCACCGCCATCCCGCCCGCCGGCACCGCCCACAGCACGACCGCGATCCCGGCGACCATAGTGGACAGTGCGCCCGCCGTCGACAGCACCAGCAGGCACGCCGCCGCGCCACCGGTGACGAACAGCGCCGTGGCGCGGGGACGGTGGTCCACCCGCCGTCCGATGAGGACCAGCCCCAGCAAGCCCGCCGCGCCGTAGCCGAGCAGCAGGCCCGACGTCGCGGAACCCGTCACGTGCACGTAATCCGCGATGATCACCGTGACGTAGGTGTAGGCCGCGAAATGGCCCAGCACCACGACCAGCGTCACCAGGTTCACCGGCGCCAGCGCCCGGGCGGTGACGGCGCGGCGGATCACCGGGCGCGCCGAGTGCTCCGGGGGCAGCGGGCGCACCGTCGCGCGGATCACGACCGCCGACAGCGCCGCGGCCCCGGCCACCGCGAGGACCGTCGGCCGCCAGCCGATCGTCGCCCCCAGCCACGAGCTCAGCGGCAGCCCCAGCAGGAAGGCGAGCGAGTTCCCGGCGAAGACCACCGCCGTCGCACGGCCGGACCGCTCCGGCCCGAGCAGGCGCGTGGCGACCGGCGCGACGATCGACCAGAACACCCCGTGCCCCGCCGCGGACACGACCCGGGCCAGCACCGCGACGCCGTAACCGGGGGCGAGCGCCAGCAGCACGTTGGACACCGCCACCGCCGCGATCGTGACCAGCGCGGTGGACCGCCGGTCCCAGCGGGAGGTCAGCGCCACCAGCGGCACCACCGAGATCGCGACCACGATCGCGTAGCCGGTGGACAGCAGGCCGACGGCCGGGCCGGACACGCCGAACCCCGCCGCGAGCTGGGGCAGCAGCGCGACCGGCAGGTTCTCCGAGGTCACGGACACGAAGCAGGCGGCGGTGAGCGTGCCCAGCGCGATCGCCGTGCGCTTGTCGAGCATTGTTTAACGATACACAGATAGGATGGGCCCATGTCCAGCCCGCGCGTCACCATGGCCGACGTCGCGCGCCGCTGCGGCGTGTCGCCGATGACGGTGTCGTACTGCTACAACCGGCCGGACCGGGTCGCGCCCGAGACGCTGCGCCGCGTGCGGGAGGTGGCCGCCGAGCTGGGCTACCACGGCCCGGACCCGACCGCGCGGTCCCTGCGCCGCCGCCACAACGGCGCGCTCGGCGTCGTGCTGGGGGAGCACCTCGCGTACGCGTTCGAGGACCCGCAGGCGCGCCGGTTCCTGGCGGGGGTCGCGGAGGTGTGCCGCGAGCGCGGGGTCGGGCTGAACCTCATCCCGACCACCGGCGCGGAGCAGGACGGCGAGCGCGTGCGGTCGGCGGCCGTCGACGGCTACATCGTCTGGACAACTGTGGACACCGACCCGGTGCTCGAAGTGGTGACCGGGCTGGGCAAACCCGTCGCCATCCACGGCGGTCCGGCGGTTCCCGGCGCCGAACTGGTCACCATCGACAACCGCGCGTCCGCCCGGGACCTGGCCGCGCGCACGTTCGCCGGTGCCCGCCGCCCGGCCGTGCTGAGCCTGCCGTTCGACCGGGACCGCGAGCCGCGGCTGGAGACCGGGCCCGTCGCCGAAGCGGTGCCGTTCCCGGTCACCCGCGAACGCCTCCTCGGCGTCTACGACCACTGCCGGGAGGCGGGCCTCGATCCACGCGGGCTGCCCGTGGCCGTGGTCGCCCGCAACGACCGCTACGAGGCCGAAGCCATGGCCGACGCGCTGTTCGACGTGCGCGCCGACGCGGTGGTGGCGATGAGCGACCAGCTCGCCTTCGCCGTCCTGGACGCCGCCCGGCGCCGCGGGCTCTCCGTTCCCGCCGACATCGCCGTGGCGGGCTGGGACGACGACCCCGACGCCGGGCGCGAGGGCCTCACCACGATCGCGCAGTCGCTGTTCGACCAGGGCCGCGCGTGCGCGCTGATCGCGCTCGGCGACGGCGCGCCGCGCCGCGAGCCCGGGTGGGCGGCGACGGTGCGCGCGAGCACCCGGTGAGTCAGACCAGCGGCTTGCCGGTGCGGATGCGGCGCCGGACGTCCCACAGCAGCAGGTCGTAGGGGAACCGCCGCAGGGACGGCGGCTGGAGGCGCACCAGTAGGCCCACGGCCGCGACGAGCCGTTCGAACCGGCGCTGGTCGCCCGCGCTCCACGGCAGCCCCAGCCGTGCGCGGAACGGCTCCGGCAGGAACCCGGTGGTGACGAACCGGTGGAACCGGCCCAGCAGGGCGGGCAGCGGGCGAGGCAGGAACTTCAGGTCGGCGAGGTCGAGCAGGAACCGCCGCACCGGCTCGTCGATCCGGATCCGGTCCAGCGAACCGGTCCAGTACTCCTCGAACGCGTCGCGGTCCGGGGGCCACGCCTCGGCGGGCATCTGCAGCGTGGTGCCCAGCGTCGCCGCGGACTGGTAGAAGCGCTCCCGTTCCTCGCGTCGCAGCGGCCCGAGGAACGCCTGGTGGGTGTCCTCGAAACCGCGGTAGAGGCACGCGGCGACCCACAGCTGCAGGTCCGGGTCGAACGCGTTGTAGCGCACCGGACTGTCCTCAGTGGACCGGACTTGTGCGTGCTGGGCGTTGACCGCCTTGCGGTACGCGGCCTTCTCCTCCGGGGTGCCCATCATCGCGACGGCGAGATAGCTGAAGGTGGTCCTGGTGCGCTTGACCGGGTGCCGCTCCAGCCGCCCGCTCTCCACCCGGCTCTCCAGCACGCCGTAGCCGACGCCCGGCCGCGCGAGCTGCATGATCACGTTGGCGCCGCCGGCCAGGAACGCGGCGCCGACGACGGCGTTCTCGTCGGGCACGGGTGGCCTCCCCGCAATCTGAATACGTGTGTTCTCAGATAAGGGAACGATCGTCGCCCGGCTTCTGTCAAGATGTCCGCATGGGATCAGCCGGGATGCGGACGTACGGCGGGGTCACGGGGGCGGGGCGGAAGGCCGAGCGGCGGGCGCAGCTCGTCGAGGCCGGGCTCGACCTGCTCGCCGGGGACGGCGGGCAGCTCACCGTGCGCGGCGTGTGCCAGCGGGCGGGGCTGACGGCGCGGTACTTCTACGAGAGCTTCACCGACCGCGACGAGCTGGTGTCCGCGGTGTACGAGCACGTCGTCACGCTCGTCGCGAGCCGCACGCTGGCCGCGGTCGAGGACGCGCCGCCGCACGCGCCGGCGAAGATCCGCGCCGGGCTGGCCGCGATCGTGCGGGCGGTGGCGGGCGACCCCCGCCGCGGCCGGGTGCTGTTCTCGGTGACCCTCACCGAGCCGCTGCTGACCCGCCGGAGGCTCGAATCGTCCCGGTTCTTCGCCGGGCTGCTCGGCGGGCAGGCGCGCGACTTCTACGGCCTGCCCGAGACCCCGGCGCTGGAGCTGGCCGCGCAGTTCCTCGTGGGCGGCCTGGCGCAGACCCTGACCAGCTGGCTGGACGGCACCCTGGAGCTGACCGAGGACGAGCTGGTGGAGGAGTGCGGCGGGATCTTCGCGGCGGTGGCCGCGCGACGACGTTGAGCGCCACGGGCACCCGGGAACCGCAGCACCGCCGGAGGTGTTCCGGCGTCCACTTAGGACAGCAGGCCCAGCCACGTGGCGGCGTGTCGCCGCCGCGCGACCCGCAGTTCGGACAGTAGTCGGTATGCGGGGGAGCGCAGCCGGATTCGGAAGTATTGACAGAAGGGGTGGCTCGGTCTGGGATAGGCGAGGTGACCCTGCCGCGACTGCTCCGGCGCAACGCCACCGAGTTCCCGGACCTGTCCGCGCTGACCGGAGGTGCGCGATGACCGGGCTGCTCGTGGAACGCGCGGACGCGGTGCTGCGGATCGTGTTCGACCGGCCCGAGCGGCTCAACGCCCTGACCGCCGGCGTCCTGCGGCGCGCGGCGGACGCGGTGGAGGAGGCGGCCGCCGACCCCCGGGTGCGGGTGATCGTGTTCGGCGGTACGGGCAGGGCGTTCAGCTCCGGCGCCGATCTGTCCAGTGTGGACGGTGACGGCACGGAGGGCATCGACCAGGCGAACCGGCTGGTCGGGGCGATCGCGGGGACGCCGAAACCCGTGGTGGCGGCGGTGAACGGCGGCGCCGCCGGGGTGGGCTGCTCCATCGCGCTCGCGTGTGACCTGATCTGGGCGGCCGAGTCGGCGTACTTCCTGCTGGCCTTCGCGGGGGTCGGCCTGATGCCCGACGGCGGGGCGACGGCCACCGTCGCGGCCGCGGTGGGCCGGGCTCGTGCGGCGCGGATGGCGTTGCTGGCGGAACGGATCCCGGCGCGGCAGGCGCTGGACTGGGGACTGATCTCGGCCGTCGCGCCCGACGAGGCGCTGTCCGCGGAGGTGGACGAGGTGGTGGCCCGGCTCGCCGCCGGCCCGACCGCCGCGTACGCGGAGACGAAGAAGGCGCTGCGGGCGAGCACCCTGCCGGACCTGGACGGGGCGCTGGCGCGGGAGCGGGCCGGGCAGCTGAGGTTGTTCGCCAGCGAGGACTTCGCCGAAGGGGTGCGGGCGTTCATCGAGCACCGGCCCGCCCGGTTCACCGGTTCGTAAGAGGGTTTCGATGCGGCGAAAGCGAAGTATCCGGCTGGCGGTGGTGGCACCAGCAGTGGCCCGCACAGCCCGCCGAACAGGACCAGCGCCCGCCCAGCCGCCGAAGTCCGCCCAGTCTCCGCCGCCGTCGTACGAGGCTGGTTCGGCGTCGCGCCAGTCCGTCGAGCCGCCGGCGGAGGGCCCCGCGGTGGCGGCGTCCTGGCCCGCCCCGGTTCACCCGCGGTTTGCCCGAACGGGCCACGCTGGCAGCGGAGGTGGGAACATGGAGCTGAGGCATCTGGTGTCGTTCCTCGCACTCGCCGAGGAACTGCACTTCGGGCGGGCCGCGGCGCGCCTGCACGTCACGCAGCCGTCGTTGAGCCAGCAGCTGCAGCGGCTGGAACGCTCGGTGGGCGTCGAGCTGGTGTCACGGACGTCGCACGCCGTGCGGCTAACCCCGGCAGGCCGGGCGTTCGAAACCGAAGCGCGCGTGGTGGTGGCGGGGGCGGGCAAGGCCGTGCGCGCCGCGAGGGCGGCCGCCGACGGCCGCGCGGGCACGGTGCGCGTGGGCTACAACTTCCCGGCCGCGCGGCACGTGCTGTCCCCGACGCTGGCCCGGATGCACGCGGAGTTCCCGGAAGTCGTGGTGGAGCCGCGGGAGCGGCGGACGGGCCCGCAGCTCGCCGCGCTGGCCGCGGGAGACCTGGACGTCGTGCTGGGCTACGGGCGCCCGGTCACCGGCAACTTCCGCTCCCGCGCGCTGGTACGGCTGCCGATGGTCGCGGTCGTCGGGCGGGAGCACCCGTGGGCCGGCCGGGAGCGCGTGCCGTTCGCCGAGCTGGCCGGGCAGCCGTGCGTGTTGTTCGACCGCGCGCGGAGTCCGGCGATGCACGACGCGATCACCTCGGCCGCGCGGCGCGCGGGCATCCGGCTCGACGTGGCGCAGCTGACCGACGACCCGGTGGCCACCGCGATCCTGCTGTCGGTGCGGCCGCTCGTGGGTTTCGCGTCGGCCACCCGGGTCGCGGCCGGGCAGGACGTGGTGCCGGTACCGTTGTCGGACCCGTCGCCCGCCGTGGAGGTTTGCGCGGTGTGGCGGGCGGAGGAGGACCCGGTGCGCGACGCGTTCCTGTCCTGCCTCGAAGTGGTCAGCTGAGCCCGGTCGCGGCGCGCACGAGGCGCAGCCGCCCGGCCTCGTCGTGCTCGTACGCCGGCGTGGCCGGGCCGAGGTCGAGGGCGGTCGCGACGAAGACGCCGTCGATCAGGTCGATGCGGCTGAAACCGCTGCCGGTCACCCCGCGCAGGCGCGCGCGGGGCGGCAGGGCGTCCACGCGGTAGGCGATCGCGGGCGAGACCCACACGGGCACGCCGGCGAGCGCGCCGCAGCCGGTGCGGTGCGCGTGGCCGGTGAGCACCATGCCGACGTCCGAGCAGCGGAGCACGCCGGCGAGCGCGGCGGAGTCCCGCAGGCGCAGCAGGTGCACCGTCGGCACGGGCGAGGGCAGCGGCGGGTGGTGGACGACGAGCACGGTCCCCAGCGGCGCGGGGGTGGCCAGCTCGCGGCGCAGCCACTCCAGCTGCTCCGGTTCGAGGCGACCCTCGTGCCGCCCGGGAGTGGTGCTGTCGAGCACGACCACCCGCAGACCATCGATCCAGTGCACGGCGTCGACGGATCCTTTGTCTACTGTGGACAGTAGTTCGGTGTGGAACGCGGCGCGCTCGTCGTGGTTGCCCATCGCGTAGATCAGGCGGGCGCCGAGCTTTTCGGCCGCGGGCTCGACGAGTTCCCGCAGCCGCCGGTACGCCTGGGGCGCGCCTTCGTCGGCGAGATCTCCCGTGAGCAGCAGGGCTTTCACGTCCACACCGCTCGCGAGGACCTTGCCGAGCGCGGACTCCAGCACCGCGGCGGTGTCGACGAGCCCGTGTTCCGGGTGTCCGTCGCCGCTGAGGTGCGTGTCGCTGATCTGGATCATCGTGGTCATCACCCGATCCCAGCAGCGGCGGATGCCGGAAAGGTGAACACCGGCGGCCGCGCGGGCGCGGACCGCCGGTGTCACCGGCCACGATCGGATTTTCCGCCGGTTCGATAGGCGGCCTCAGAACACCCAGTCGTAGCCGGTCCAGCCGGAGCGCACGAGCTGCCCGGTGGCGGAGTCGAACACGGTCGCCGGCGCCGCCGGGTTCCACGTTCCCGAGTGCAGCACGCCGCGCAGCTCCCCGGTGGCGGTCAGCCGGGCGGCGAAGTCCGGGTAGTCGTCCTGGTTGAAGTCGGGGAACAGGAGGTGGTCGGCGGCGTTCATGCCGGAGTCGATGATCCGGAACCACTTCGCCACGGGGTTTCCGGCGGAGTCGACGTCGGCGAACAGGTCCAGCAGCCAGAGCGTGCCGTCGGTCATGGTGACCAGGATGTCCTTGAAGTAGTCACCGGTCAGGTCCGCGAGGTGGATGCCGGTGACGTAGTCGGCTCCCGTCAGCAGGGCGCCGCGGTAGCTGTAGGACGGCTTGCCGTTCACCGTGCCGTCGTTGACGTAGAGGTCGATCGCCTTGGTGCTGGGGTTCTTCAGGACGAGGTCCGCGCGGCCGTCCGGCTCCAGCGGGTTGTTCGGGTCACTGCCCACGAAATCGCCCAGGCACACCGGCGACGACGGGGTGAAGCCGGAGAGGAAGGACACGTCCGCCGCGAACGACGGCGTGCTGGTGCCCTGGTTGTAGGCGGCGTACATGACGCCGGACCCGTCGATGCTCGCGATGTCCGCCCGGCCGTCGCCGTTGAGGTCACCCTGCCCGAACCACACCCGGTTCGGTGTCGCCGTGCGCACGCGGGTGGGCCCGGCGAGGGTCGAAGTGCCGTTGAGGCCGCCGGTTCCGGTGTAGAGGTCGATTCCGGTGGAGGCGCGGTCCCGGGTCAGCACGTCGTCGATGCCGTCGCCGTTGAGGTCGTTCTCCGCGGACGTGACGGACATCCGGCGGGCCGGCGCCGCCGGTGCGCGGTGCGCCGACAACGCGGCCAGCGCCGGGCCCGTTCCGGGCAGGGCGACCGGCTCCGCGGCGCTCGCCGGTGTGGCGAGGCCGAGGACGAGCAGCCCGGCAGTGGCCACAGTGGACAGTGTTCTGGTGGTTTTCTTCATTCTCTCCCCAGTTCTTCGTTGTCAACCGGTCAGGGACCGGGCCAGTGCGGGGACGAACTCCCCGGGGTGGGACTCGGGCGCGGTGCCGCAGGGGCCGTCGGAGATCCCCGGAACGGTCAGCCACGCCTGCTGCAGCGCGCCGGGCTCGTCGGAGAAGGTGCCGGGCGAGCCCAGTTTCGCGCCGGGCGGATTGCAGTTCCCTGTCACCGCGGCGCCGTTGCGTGAGCTGTCGGCGAGCAGGAAGTAGTCGCGGCGCCCGGTGCTCGCCGAGACGGCGTCGAAGAGCCGCCGGGCGGGGGCGGCGAGTTCGGCGGCGGGGGTGTAGCCGCCGACGTTCAGCGTGACGCCCGCGGCCTGGGCGAGTCCGGCTTCGGTCAGGCCGGCGGCGTAGCGGCTGGGGTCGTCGGTTCCGGAGACGTCGAGGAAGACGAAGACGTTCGGCGCGGTGGCGCGCAGGATGCGGACAGCGGCGGCGAGGTAGGTCGTGACGCCGGGGCAGTCGCCGGTCAGGAGCCGGGGTTCGAGGACGACGATGGCCTTCTCGCCGCCGAGCCCGCGCGCGAGGTCCGTCACGGCGACCTGGTCCGGACCGGGGCACTGCCCGGGCTCGGTGAAGGCGGCGACGAGCATCGGCAACCAGCGTTGCTGCGCGGCTTGCGCCACGTAGTCGTGCACGCGCCCGGTGTCCCCGGCACGGAAGCGGTGGGCGACGGGGGTGTAGGCGATCTGCTGCTCGATGGGCTCCGCCGCCGAGGGGGCGCTGCCCACGTTCGCACGCACCCAGTCCAGCGCCGGGTTCGTCAGGTCACGGGCCAGCTGGTAGCGGCCCGCGAGCAGCCGGAAACCGGGCGGCGGCGCGGCCGGTGGCGGCGGGGTGACGCAGCCGCCCAGCAGCAGCACCTCCAGCAGAGCGCCGACGAGCCTGCTCACCCGGCCACCTCTTCCGGACGGCGGGAGAAAGCGCTTTCTGGCGGAGTGCGCGGAGCGTTGGGCGCCCAGGAGCCCGATCACGCGGTCACCTCTTCCAGCCAGCGCGAGAAAGCGCTTTCTGGCGGAGTGTGCGGAGCGTTGGGCGCCCAGGAGCCCGATCACGCGGTCACCTCTTCCGGACGGCGGGAGAAAGCGCTTTCTGGCGGAGTGCGCGGAGCGTTCGGCGCCCAGGAGCCCGATCATCCGGTCACCTCCTCCGGACGGCACACGAGAAAGCGCTTTCTGCCGGAGGGCACGGAGCGTTCAGCCCCCACGACCCCGATCATCGGGCCACCTCCTCCAGCCAGCGCGAGAAAGCGCTTTCCGCCGGAGTGTGCGAAGCGTTCGGCACCCACGACCCCGATCATCCGGTCACCTCTTCCGGACGGCGCGCCGCGACGGGCTCCCGGGAGGGCGCCGATCGGCTCGATCACCCGGCCACCTCCTCCGGACGGTACGCCGCGACGGGCTCCGCCAGCGAGCGCGCGAAGTGGTTCAGCACCCGGCGGCAGCGGGCGTCGGCGAGCCCGGCCACCGCGCGGTCCGCCGCCGACAGTTCGGCCGCCAGCGACTCCTCGCACACCGCCGACAACGCGGGCCGACGGTACCGGATTTCCTCCTCGTCGGCGGTGCCCGCCAGGTCCGGCAACCCGGACAACCCCGCCGCGAGGGCGCCACCCAGTGTCGTGTCCAGCCGCGAGCGCCGTCCGTGCAGCAGCGCGAGATCCTCCGCGAGCAGGAACAGCCGGCCGCACGTCCGGCCCAACCGGCGCACCGCCGCCACGTCCGCATCGCCGGCCCCCGCCAGGTGCGCTCCCGTCCGGGCCGGGAACTCGAAGAAGCTTTCCCACAGCGGCACGACCCGTTCCTCCGCCCGCAACGCGACCAGGGAGGCCAGCCACGCCGAGAACGCGGCCGCCAGCTCCGGGCGGGTCGTGGTGAGGACCTCGGTGGCGGTGGCCAGGAGATAGTCCGCCGCGATCACCGCCGAGGCGTACCGCCAGTCGACCCCGCGCGCGAGCGGCTCGGCCTCGCTCGCGGGCACGCTGTGCGCCAGCGCCCCGAGCAACGCCAGCTCGATGGCGGCCGCCACGGGGGCGTGCCGGACGTCCGGGTGGCCGCCCGCCGAGAGCAGTGCCCCCGCGAACAAAGTGGACGGTCGCAGCGCGTGCCGGACCGGTTCCCGGCCACCGAGGGTGTGCATCGCGAGCAGCGGCCATTCGTCCCCGATCCGCCGCACCATGACCTCGTTGCAGGCGAGCGTGAACGGCGCGAGGTACACCGTGACCTCGTCCGGGTGGCGCCGCTGCCGCAGGCTGTCGTGCGCCATGGCCCCGCCCAGCAGCACCGCGCGATGGCTCTGCCGGTGGAACGGGTGCTCCGAGGTGGACGAGCTCGCCAGGATCCGCCACGCGAGGTGGTAGTGCCGCACCGCGTGCCGGGCCGACTGGAAGTAGCCGACGAACGCCGAGCGCAGGCCCCGGCGGTACGCGTGGGCGATGCGCTCCGCGTCGCCGGGGGACGCCAGCACCGCCTGCGCCGCCAGCTCGCCGCTGCGGACGGCGTTGGCGATCCCGTCCCCGGTGAACGGGTTGACCAGCCCCGCCGCTTCGCCGAGCGTCAGCACGCCGTCCGGGGTGGCCCCGTCCGGGGTGAACCCGGCGTTGACCGGATGGTCCACGAGGGCGCCGACGGGCAGCGCCCCAGCGAGCCGGGGGTCGGCGCCCCGGACCACAGCGGCGACCTCCTGGTGGGGAAGGGGACTGGCCGACATGGTGGTGACCGTGATGGTGGCGCGCCCGCCGGGCACGGGCACCGCCCGGACCACGAGCGGGACGGTGGAAAGGTTCGCGCCCGGCTGGGTGAGGTGGGTGAGCACCTCGTCCGCGAGTGCGCAGCCGCGCCAGGTACCGGTGGTGGCCCAGCCCCGGCCGGGCCCGGCGCCGGTGGCTCCGGTGGCGTCCAGCAGCACGACGGGTTCGCCGAAGCGCCGCACGACGTCCTCGATTTCCGCGTCACCACGCCGAACCCGGGCGGGCTCCGCCTCGACGAGCCGCGCTCCGGCGGCGACCGCGGCTTCCCGCACCGACAGCACCGCGTCCCGGTACGGCAGCACCTGGACCCGCGCGTCGTCGAAACGCCTCGGTGGCGCGTCCCCGAACGACAACACGACCCCGGCCGTACCGCCCGGGACCGGCCCGGGTTCGAGTGCGACGTGGTACTCCGGGAGCGGGTCACGCCGTTCGAGCACCACGACGTCGAGCCCCGCTTCGGCGAGCGCCCGGGCCGCGGTGCTCCCGGCCGGTCCCGCACCGGCGATCAGAACGTCCACAGCGCGTCGGCCACCTCTCTCAGCGCCGTCGCGGGTTCCGGTTCGACCGGCGCGAGCGCGGCGAACGCGAGTTCGCGGCGGCGGCGGGCTTCCCGGACGGCCCGGTCCAGACCACCCGCGCCGAGCACGAGTTCCCGGATCCGGGCCAGCTCCGCGTCGCCGATCTCCGGCGCGAGCAGGAGCGCGGCCAGCTCGCCGGGGCGGACGGCCAGGGCGTGCAGCGTGGGCAGCCCGTAGAAGCCGAGCCGGTGGTCCGTACCGGCGGGTTTTCCCGAGCCCGCGGGCAGGAAGTCCTTGCAGTCGTCCTCGATCTGGAAGCACACCCCGAGCTGCCGGGCGAACTCCGCGACCGCCGCCGCGAACGCGGGCTCGCGCCCGGCGGCACCGGCACCGAGCACGCAGCTCAGCACGAACAGCTCGCTGGTCTTCCTGACCACTATGGCGACGTAGGCGTCCAGGTCCAGCCCCGTGTCGTAGGCACGCTCCACGTCCATCAGCTGGCCCAGCGCGAGTGCCGCGGTGCAGCGGGCAACGGCGGCCGCCGTCCGCGGCCCGAGGTCGGCGGACTCCTGGCCGACCAGCGCCACGCAGGCCGTGCCCGCGAGCAGGGCCAGGTCCGGGCCGACCCGCTCGTGCGCGCTGGGCAGGTCCCGCCGGGTGGCGGCCCGGTCCACCACGTCGTCGTGGATCAGCGAGGCCAGGTGCAGCAGCTCGACGATCGCGCCCAGCCGGACGAGCTCCGTCCGGTCGGCTCGGCCGCCCGCCGCGGCGGCGGCGACTAGCGCCGCCCTGGCGCCCTTGCCCGCCCGGTCGACGAACGGCACCACCGCGGGCTTCAGCGCGGACGGCAGGTCCTCGCACAGCTCGCGCATTCGCGACCGCACGGCGGCCTGGTAGTCCATTCCCCGGACCCGTCAGCGGGGCCGGTGGGCGGGGTAGAGCGAACCGAGCGCGCGGATCGTCGGCACCGCGGCGGTGGTGTCCCAGACCTTGTCGAACACGTCGGTGCGGTTCATGAACGCCACGAGCTGCTGGTGGTTCATCCCTTCGGTCTGGCGCACCAGCGACGTGAAGATCTCGTTGGTGGCGTCGGTTTCCTCGGTGGTCATCCGGGTCTGCAACGAGGCCAGGCCGAGCGCCGCGTCGTCGATGTTCTCCCGGGTCACCACCAGTCCGGGGCGGTCCGGCGCCGCCAGCGCCGAGTCGATGAAGTCCCGGTACTTGTCGTACATGCTGGCCGCGCCGGCCTTCTCGCTGTCCGACGCCTCGACGCCCTGGGTCCGGTCCAGGATCACGCTGTTGTTCAGGTAGAACAGCTGGGTCAGGAAGCTGCCGGTGGTGCTGGCCGCCATGAACTGGTCGCGAATGCGGTCAGCGAGCGGGATGTCGTTCTCCAGCGGCAGGTCGTACATCGAGGCCACCGCGCTCGTCGCCTCGCACTTGCTGAGCCCCAGGTCGATCGGCAGCCGCGTCTCGCCGTCCCCGCCGAGCCGGACCGTCGAGCCCGAGTCGCCCGGCCAGCCGAAGCGCGTCGTGCCGACCAGGTCGGTGAACCAGCCGATCCGCGAGCCGCCGTTGATCTCCAGGAACACCGGGAACTTCATGTTGATCGCGTGGATGCGCGACGAGGCGTACCCGGTGCGGGCGCCCACCTTCTCGACCGGCGCGCCGAGGTCCGGCGGACCGGGCACGTAGATCGCCTCCGGGGTGAGCAGGTCGGCGCCGAGGGCCTCCAGCGTGTTGTCGATCTTCGCGGAGACGCCGTAGAAGTTGGTGGGATCGGCCGCGAAGAACAGCCCGACGCACGGGTGGTCGACGCTGTAGGGCGCCATCAGGTCCTCCGCGACGGCGTCGGTGATCTCCTTCGCCTGGTCGTCGGTGAGCTTCGCGAGCGCGGCGTCGGTGAGGTTGGGCCGCGTGACGCCGAACGTGTAAGGCACGAAACGGGTGACGCGCGCGACGGTGTCGGCGGGGCTGCCGGTGTAGGGCTGGGTGATCGCCTGCCCGACCGAGGTGCTGGAGTTGTTCAGCACCAGCACGTGGTTGTTCGACAGGATCGAGGGCGAGTTGTCGGTGAGGTCGCGCACGATCGCGCCGAGGGTGCCGTAGCCCTGCATCCCGATGTTGCTGATCTGGCCGCCCTGGCGCAGCGGACGGTACTTCTTCGTGAGCGTCGCCTCGACCGTCGGGTCGAACGTCGTCGTCCCGCCGAGCACGAAGGGCCCGGCTTCGAAGACGTCGACCCCGTGGTTGACCCCGCCGACGTTGACCTGCCGCGGCAGCAGGTCCTCTTCGAGCAGCAAACCCGGCGGCCGTTTCTTCGTCACGAACACCACGACCACCGGCTCGTCCGTGGTCTCCCCGTCGCGGACGCGGTAGGCGACACCGGCGCCGTTGAACCCGCGGCGCTGGGCGAAGCCGCTGATCAGGTCGTCACGGCCTTGCAGCAGCTGGTTGTGGGTCTGCCGGGAGAACGTCATCTCGCACCCCCGACCGGCATCGCGGCGAACCTGCGCGCGTAGTCGAGCCACAGCTCGGCGGCGGGGCGGCGGCCCGGCTCGAACCGGGACGAGATCGTGGCGAGCGCGGTGGCGACGACCGCCGTCAGCCCCGGCAGGGCCCCGGCGGTGTCCGCCACCCGGCCGATCGCCCTGACCAGCGCCTCCGGCTCGCCGGGGAGCGGGCCGGCCGTCCGCAGCCGGCCGAGCCCGTCGGCCAGCGCCGCCCGCCCGGCGGGGTCCACCCGGCCGAGCACCGCGGACAACCTCGGCTGGGTGGCCCTTCCGGTGGCGGGCCCCGTTTCGTCGAACGCCGGGAACGGCACGGGCAGCACCGCCACGGTGCGGGCCACCTGGACGAGCAGGTCCTCGTCGGCCGCGCTCAGCGGGGCCGCCGCGGCCGGTGCCGCGCTCACCGTGGCGAGCGCGGCGACCGCGGCCGAGCCCGCCAGCACCGTGCGCCTCGTGGGCAGCGCCGATTTCGGCCGTAGCGAAGGAAAGGGACGCATTCCTGCCTCCAGGGACTCCGTCGTCGCCTCCGGTGCGCGATGCGCACGCCCCCTGTTCCCCCAGGGCGGATGCGAAATCCTGGCGACAGGCTAGCGGTGCTTCCGGGCAAAACGTGCCGTTTCCGTCGATGTCCACCCTGCTGGAGCAATTGTCCGGTCGCCGAGGGTCCTGGTGAGGTTTTCAGACGGTGACGTCGACCTTCTCGGGTTCTTCGACCGGTGACCGCCGCCGCCGGAGCGCGAAGACGGCCACCGCGGCCACCACGACGATCAGCCCCACCAGCGCCCACGGCACCGCGGCGCCGTGGGCCGTCGTGGAGACCGCCGCCAGTGGCGCCACGGAACCGGACGCGTCGGTGAGCAGTGGCGTCAGCGTGACCGTTCCCGTCAGCGCCAGCGCCGGGACCACGCCGTGCACCGGGACGGAGACGTCCCGCGTCTCACCGGGCAGCAACGAAGGTGTGTCGGGGACCGGGTCCGCCGTCGCGCGCCAGCTGCCGAACGGGCCCGACACCGATACTGCCTGACGGGCGGAAACCGTGGCGTTGCCGGTGTTGTGGACCGTGTACGTCAGCGTCGCGTCGCCGGAACCGGAGAGCGTGCCCGAGTAGTCCACGTCCAGGTTCTCCACCGCCAGCTGCGGCCGCAGCTCGCCGCCGACGCGCACCTGGATCCGGAGGCCCACCCGCCGCTCCACGCCGTTCTCCGTCAGGGACGTGACGATGCCGCCCGTGTGGTCACCCGGCGCCGCGTCGGCCGGGACGGTCACCGTGAACGGCACCTCGGTGGTCTGTCCCGGCTGCACCGTCACGTGGGCGGCGCCGGGACGCACCCACGCGCCCACGCCGGTCGAGGGCTTGTCCCGCGTGAGGAGGTCGAGCCTGCCCTCCCGCGTCGTGAAGGCGTCCGCGCTGTACACCGCCAGGTCGAGGGGGGCGGTGCCGGGGTTCGCGACCACGAGACCGTCGTCGACCTGCCCGCCCGCGTCGACGGTGTAGCTGTAGTTCTCCCGCCCCGCGCCGAAGTCGTTGGCGGCGGTCGCCACCGTCCAGGGCGCGGCGTCCTGCGCCGCGGCCACGGGCGCCGAGGCGAGGCCGGTCAGGGTGAGCAGCGCGAGGGCGGCCGCGCGGGCGATGGGGTGCATCCGGGAGGTTCCTTCCGAAAGGGCGGGCAGGGGCGGGAAAGCCCGCCCCTGCCCGGGAAATCAGCGCAGCTCGGTCAGCGTCTGGTGCGCCGGACCGCCCTGGCCCGGCTGCTGCAGCCAGCCCAGCCACGGCCAGTCGAGCCAGTCCGGCCGGCCCGGCGGGCGCCCGTGGCCGTCGTGGTCGTTCCGGCCGTAGGGCTGGATCACCACCTTGTCCACAGTGGACCCGACGCGCTGGGCGGGCGTGGCACCGCTGTCCGGCCCGCACCACGACACCTTGCCCAGCTCCACCGCGGCGTTCGGTGCCGCGCAGGTGCCGCTGCGGATGTCCTGCACGACCAGCTTGTCGTCGCGCACCTCGACCTTGACGTAGGTGCGGACGTGCTCCTGGTTCTCCACCGAGTTGGCCCAGTGGTTGTCCGGGTTGAGCGGGTCGGGCCCGTAGTCCGGGTCCGCGGCGGTGTCCGGGTCGGTGAGGTCGTAGTACTTCGACCCCGACGCGGAGTTCGCCGTCACGTAGATGACCCCGCCCGGGCCCTGGACCACCTGCGTGGCCCCGGGCTGCTCGGCCGGGTTCGCCTTCTGGCCGTTCTTGATCACGTAGCTGCGCGAGTAGCTGTGGTCGTGACCCTGCAGGACCAGGTCGACACCGAGGTTCGAGAACGCCGTCGGGAAGTCCTGGCGGCGCTGCTGGTTGTCGGCGTCGTTGGCGTGGTCGGCCGGCGAGTAGATCGAGTGGTGGTAGACGAGGACGGTGTACTTCGCCTTGCCGCCTTGTTTCTTGACCACGTCGGTGACGTAGCCGATGTGGGCGTCGTCCGAGCCGCTCGCGTAGGCGTTGCTGTTCAGGTCGATGAACAGCACGTCCTTGTAGAGGTACCAGTAGTCGCCGCCGGAACGGGTGTCCGCGGCACCGTTGTAGAACGGCGCCGAACGGTCGGTGTTCGGCGTCCAGAAGTGCTGCTCGTACGCCTTGCCGCCCACGTCGTGGTTGCCGATCGTGGCCGCCCACGGGTACTGGCGCAGCTGGTCGGGCGCGAGGAACGCCTTCCACTGGTCCTCGTTGTTGGCCGACTCGACCTGGTCGCCGCCGGAGACCAGCAGTTCGGCGTCCGGGTTCGCGGTGAGCGCCACGTTCACGGTGTCCGCCCAGCCCGCGCCGTCGCGCGCGGTGTCGCCGGAGGAGCCGATCTGCGGGTCGCCGAAGAAGAGGAAGTCGAAGTCGCCGCTGAACTTCCGCGTCTTGAACGTGTACACCGGCGACCAGCTGTCACCGGAGCCGACGCGGTAGGAGTAGCTGGTGTTCTGCTTCAGCCCGTCGATCGTGGCGTGTCCGTTGTAGCCGCCGTTGACGACGTTCGCGGCGACGGTGGCCGGGAACGTCTGGGCGCCCCGCGGGAACTGGCCGTGGTTGAGCTTCGAGGTCGGCACGACCTGCACCACCTGCGCGGCACCGGTCGAGGCGTACCAGCTGACCACGCGCTGGGTCTCCTTGGCGCCGACACCGAGGACGATACCGGTGACCGGCGAGGCCGCGGGCGTGGCCGCGACCGCGACGGCCGGGCCGCTGGTGAAGGCGACCGCGAGCCCCACGGCTGCCGCCGCGGCGCTGTAGGCCAGTGATCTGCGTACTTTCATGTGTTTCCTGTCCGGTTGGGGGAGAAGACCGATGACAGCGTTGATGTCCTCTGTGCCGATCAGGTGAACGGAACAGGGCGTGCCGGCGATCAGAGGGCGAAGACCCGCTCCACGAACCAGCTCAGGCCCATGACGGACACGCCCGCCGCGATCGCGCCGGTGGCCAGGCGCGGGGCGAGCTTCGCGCGGTGGCGCAGCAGGGCCAGCAGCGGGAAGACCAGCGCGATGATCGCCAGCTGCACCACCTCGATGCCGAGGTTGAACACCAGCAGCGACCACAGCAGCGTCCACGACCAGGCCGTGTCGATGCCCAGCACCGAGGCGAACCCGAGCCCGTGCGCGAGGCCGAAGCAGAAGACCACCGCGAGCCGGATCCAGCCCGCGCGGTCGAGGCTGAAGTGCCCGCCGGTGTCCAGCTCGTCCGTCCGCGACCCGCGCCGCCACGCCCGCACCAGTGGCCAAGCCGCGACCACGGCGATCGACAGCGCGATCAGCGGTTCGATGACCGCGGCGGGTGCGCGCACGAGCCCGAGCGCGGCGAGTACGAACGTCACCGAGTGCGCGAGGGTGAACGTGGTCGCCGCCAGTACGATCTCCCGCAGGCGGCGGGAACCCGCGATGAGCGCGAGCAGGAACAGGATGTGGTCGAGCCCGGTCAGCAGGTGCTCCGCGCCGAGCCGGAAGAACTCCCAGAACCGCTGCGTCCAGCTCTGCCGCGTGGAGAACGAGGGCTGCCGCGCGTCGAGCGCCGCGCTGCCCGAGGTGAGGTCGAGGTCGTAGGTGACGATCGTCTTCGTGTCACGCACGTAGCCCTCGGCGTCCGTGAACAGTCCACTGTGGACCTCGTGGGCCTCGGCCGCGGCGCACTGGTAGTCCAGCACCAGCCGGGTGTAGGGCACGCCTTCGCGCTGTTCCATCGTGAACGCGCCGTCCCGCACGGGCGTGCACCGCTGACCGTCGGCGGTGACCTGGAAGCGCTCGGTCGCGTACCGCACCACCGAGCCGGCGTGGGTTTCGAGCGCCGCGGCCTGTGCGGCGGAGTCGTGTGCGTCGAACGCCGCGGTGCCCTGGCGGAACAGCGGGTCGTCGTGCTCGTAGTCGGCGGCGGACACGACGAGCAGGTCGTACTCCAGCCCGAGGTCCGCGCGCACGTGCCCGCTGCGCGGCGAGGTGACGTCGGCGTACACGGTGGAGGAGAAGCCGTGTGCGGACGCGGGCACGGCGTTGAGGGCGACCACCAGCGCCGCCGCCACGACGGCGAAGATGGCCCGGGAGGGGCGAAGCATGCGTTCCTCTTTCCGTTGTCCCGCGCAGACTGCTGGCAGCAGGCGAACGACGGGCGGCCCGCGCGTGAACACCCGGCGACCGCATCCCGACATGCGGCGCAAAACCCGGCTGATCGGGTAGGAAAGACGTCGTGTTCCGGAAGTTCGGCGTGCGTGCGCGACCACTGGCCCTGGCGGCCGTGGTGCTCCTCAGTGGCTGCGGTGCCGCGGACGACTGGTCCCAGCCGCACGCCCGGCCCAGCTCCATCGGCACGCTCGGGCCAGGGTTCACCACGGCGGCGCCCACCCCGGAGGCGACGATCACGCCGAGCCCCGGCTCGTGGGACGGCGTCCGCCCGTCCGCGGGGTACCGCGTGGTGCTGCTGAGCGCGGGAAGCGACCCGCAGACGGCCACGCTCGTCTCGGCGGTGCGGGAGTGGGCGGCCGACGAGCAGGTCAGCCTGAAGACGGTGACGGCCGACGATCCGCACGGCTATCCGGAGAGCATCAGCGAGGCGATGGCCTTGCAGCCGGACCTGGTGATCGCGGCGGGCAACGCGCTGGTCGACGCGCTCGCGCTGGTGTCGGCGAACCACCTGGACCAGCAGTTCCTCGTGGTGGGCGCGGAACTGGCCGAGCCGACGGCGAACGTGACGGCGGCGAACTGGCCGGGCGCCTCCTTCCGCGGCGAGGGCCTGGGCACGTCGACGGGCTACGACCCGGCATCGTTCACCCCGGCCCGCGCGGCGGCCGCCGTACGAGCCGGAGTGGCCAGCGTGCTGAACGGCGTGACAGGCATCGTGATCCGGTTGAGCTAGCGTCTGGACATGCCGGGCCGCGGAACCAACCTGGCCCCTCAGTCCGCCAGCGCCTCCCAGGCCTCCCGCCGCTCGCGTTGGCGCGCCGGGTCCGCCACCGGGGCCGCCGCGACCAGGCGGCGCGTGTAGGCCTCCCGCGGGGCGCCGAGGACGTCCGGCACCGTGCCCTCCTCCACCACGCGGCCGCGGTGCAGCACCGCCACGCGGTCGGCCACCCGCTCGACCACCGCGAGGTCGTGCGAGATGAACAGGCACGCGAACGCCAGCTCCCGCTGCAGCTCGGCCAGCAGCGCCAGCACCGACGCCTGCACCGACACGTCCAGCGCGCTCGTCGGCTCGTCCGCGATGAGCAGCTTCGGCCGCAGCGCGAGCGCCCGCGCGATGCCGACCCGCTGGCGCTGACCGCCCGACAGCTCGTGCGGATACCGCCCGCGCCAGCCCGGATCGAGCCGCACCGCGGTGAGCAGCTCGGCCACCCTCGCCCGGTGATCGCCGCCCATCCCGTGCACCACCAGCGGTTCCGCGATGCTCGCGCCGATCGTCGCCCGCGGATTCAGCGCCGACGCCGGGTTCTGGAACACCACGCCGATCTGCCGCCGCACCTCGCGCCACTGCCGCGCGTTCGCCCGCGCCAGGTCGACGCCCGCCACCCGCACCTCGCCGCCCGTCGGCGACACCAGGCCCGTCAGCACCGACGAGATCGTGCTCTTGCCCGACCCCGACTCGCCCACCAGCCCGAGCACCTCGTCGGAGCCGATCGTCAGCGATACGCCGTCGACCGCCCGCACGCCACCGCGGTAGGTCACTTCGAGATCCTTCAGCGACACCAGCGGATCCGCGGCCCGTTTCGGCGCCGGAGAGCCGGAACCCAGTGACAGCACCGAATCCAGCAGCTCCCGCGTGTACTCCGCCGCCGGCGCCCCGAACAGTCCGGTCGCCGTGTTCTGCTCGACCACCCGCCCGTCACGCAGCACCACCACGCGGTCGGCGAGATCGGCCACCACACCCATGTCGTGCGTGACGAGCAGGATCGCCGTGCCCAGCCGGTCCCGCAGCGAGCGCAGCAGCCGCAGGATCCCGGCCTGCACGGTCACGTCGAGCGCCGTGGTCGGCTCGTCGGCCAGCAGCAGCGCCGGCTCGTGCACCAGCGCCATCGCGATCACCACGCGCTGCAACTGCCCGCCGGACAGCTGGTGCGGATAGGACCGCAGCACCCGCGCCGCGTCCAGCTCCACGAGCTCCAGCAGCTCCCGCGCCCGCTGCCGCGCCTGCGCGCGCGACACCTTCCGGTGCGCGCGCACCGCGTCGACGAGCTGTGTGCCGATGCGGAACACCGGGTTCAGCGCGCTCATCGGCTCCTGGAACACCATGCCGATCTCGCCGCCGCGCACCTCGCGCAGTGCGGCACTGTCCACTGTGTACAGGTCGCGACCGGACAGCGTCGCCGATCCGCGCACGGTCGCCGTGTCCGGCAGCAGGCCCAGCAACGACAGCGCCGTCACGGACTTGCCGGAGCCGGACTCGCCCACGAGCGCGACGACCTCCCCCGGCCGCACGTCGAAGCCGACCCCGCGGACGGCTTCGACGGCGCCGAAGGAGATCGAGACGTCACGCAGCGACAGCAGGGCCTCGCTCACTACTTCGCCAGGCCGATCTGCAGGTAGTTCGGGTAGGCCGGGAACTGGCCGATCTCGAAGTCGCCGACCTTCGACCCGTGCAGGAACGAGTTGCGCGTGTAGATCAGCGGCACCACGGGGGAGTCCTGCAGGATCCGCCGGTCGGTCTGCGCCCACAGCTTCCCGGCGGCCGCCGGGTCGATGGTGCCCTGCGCCTGCGCGATCAGGGCATCCACGTCGGGCACCGAGTAGCGGGACTGGTTGTAGCCGCCGTTGCCGATCTCGGAGGTGCCGAACAGCGGCTGGATGTTGGAGTTCGCGCTGGGGAAGTCGGGCTGCCACGAGCCGAGCGTGAGGTCGTAGGCGTTGTCGTCGTTGCCGGTGACCACGGCCTGCCACGCGTCCTCGTCCAGCGGGCGCAGCTTCGTCTGGATGCCCGCGCGCTGCAACGCGGCCTGGATGGCCTGGGCCTTGTCGGCGTCGTTGTTGTCCGTGGACACCGGGAAGTCCAGGTTCTGGATGCCGTTGGGGAAACCGGCCTCGGCGAGCAGCTGCTTGGCCTTGGCCACGTCCCCGCTCGGCGGCGCCGGGTACAGATCGAACACCTCGCGCCCGGCGATGCCCTCGGTGATCAGCGTGGTGGCGATCGGGCCGGCGAGGTCGGCGCTGCCCGCGCTGGCGATCTGGAACGCGGTCTTGTCCACGGCGTACTGGAACGCCTGGCGCACCTTGACGTTCGCGAGCGGGCCGCGGCGGGTGTTCAGCGCGAGGTAGGCCAGCGCGCCGGACTCGGAGGTGACGAGCTGGTTCTTCGCCGCCGGGTTGGTGCGGATCTGGGCGAGCTGCGCGGGATTGACGAACGCGGCGCCGAACGCGAACGCGTCGTTGCCCGCGCTGGCCAGCAGCCGCTGTGCCGTCACGCCGGTGTCCTGGCCCAGCTGCATCACGACCGCGTCCGGCAGGCCCGTGCGGGCCACGTCGGTCTTGGGGTCCCAGTTCGGGTTGCGCGACAGCCGCAGCTCCACACCCTTGGTGAGCGACTCCAGCTGGTACGGGCCGGAGGCGACGGGGGCGCTGTCGTAGTTCGCGTCCGTGCCCTTGCCCTTCGGCACCGGCGCGAACGCGGGCATGCTCACGATCCACGGCCAGTCGCCGTAGGGGCGGGCGAGGTGGAACACGATGGTCTTCGCGTCCGGGGTCTCGATCGAGGCGAGGTCGCCGCCCTTGAACGGGCCGGTGTAGGCGCCGCCGCCTGCCAGCAACGTCTTGTGGTAGCCCAGGCCGCCGGAGAACGCCGGGTCGAACGAGCGCTCGACGCCGTACTTGATCTCCGCGCTCGTGATCGGCGTGCCGTCGGACATCTTGAGGCCGTCCTTGAGCGTGAACGTCCACGTCTTCCCGTCGGCGCTCGCGCGGCCGGTGTCGGTGGCCAGGTCCGGGACCACCGTCGCGGGGCCGTCGGCGGAGGTCTTCCACGCCGTCAGGCGGCGGTGGATGAGCCCGGACAGGGTGATCGCGAGGCTCTGGCTCTTCGCCGGGTCGAGGCGCTGGGAGGTGCCGTCGTAGAGGATGTAGAGCGTGCCGCCGGACGAGACGGTCAGCGCGCCGCCGCCCGACTGCTCGTTGGCGTGGCACGCCGCCAGCAGCGCCCCCGTCCCCGACACGGCGGCCGTGAGGCCCATCGCCCTGAGGAAGTCCCTGCGATCCATCGTTTTCCCTTTCCTAGCTGACTCGCGCGCGGGGGTCGAGGACCCCGTAGAGGACGTCCACCACGAAGTTCGCGAGGACGACGAAGAAGGCGGCGAACACGGTGACGCCCATGAGCAGCGGCAGGTCCACCTGATGGACGGCGTCCACCAGCAGCCCGCCGAGGCCGGGCAGCGCGAACACCCGCTCGGTGATCACCGCACCGCCGAGCAGCGAGCCCAGGTCGATGGCGAACACCGTGACCACGGGCAGCAGCACGTTGCGCAGCGCGTACTTCCCGACGACCGTCCGTTCGGGCAGGCCGGTCGCCCGCGCGGTGCGGATGAAGTCCTCGCCGAGGACCTCCAGCATCTGGCCGCGGGCCAGCCGCGCGTACACCGCGGCGTTGATGAACGCCAGCACCAGCCACGGCAGCACCAGGTGCCACGCCCAGTCGACCGGGCTGTCCGCGAGCCGCACATAGCCGTTCACCGGCACCACGTCGAGCGTGAAGCCGAACAGCAGGATGCCCAGCAGCCCCACCAGGTACGCGGGGGCGGAGACGCCCGCGAGCGTCACTGTCATCGCGGCGCGGTCGGTGAACCTGCCCCGCCGCAGCGCGGACAGCACGCCCGTCGCGACGCCCGCCACCAGCCAGATGATCGCCGAACCCACGGCGAGGGACACGGTGACCGGCAGCCGGTCGCCGATCAGCGACAGCACGGGCTCGTTCTGCTGGAAGGAGTAGCCGAAGCACGGCGCGGCGCAGACGATCGCCGTCGCACCCGTGCCGAAGGTGCGGCCGGTGAAGATCCCGCCGAGGAAGTCGAGGTACTGCTGGAACCACGGCTTGTCGAAACCCATGAACTGGCGCGCGATCGCCAGGTTCTCCGGGGTGCACGGCTTGCCGCACGACCAGATCGCGGGATCGGTCGGCAGCAGGTAGAACACGGCGAACATGCCGAAGCTGACCACGAGCAGCACGAGCAGCATCCCGCCGAACCTCGCGCCGAGGAAGCGCAGCGTGCGGGTCACCGGCGCACCGCCGTCTTCGGGTCGAGCGCGTCGCGCAGCCCGTCGCCCAGCATGTTGAAGGCCAGCGTCGCGACGAACAGCGCGGCGCCGGGGAAGATCAGGAACATCGGATCGGTCTGCACCCAGTTGATCGCGTCGCTGATGGAACGGCCCCAGCTCGGCGTGGGCGGCGGGATCCCGACGCCGAGGAACGACAGCGCGGCCTCCAGCCCGATGTTGTACGGGATGGTCACGGTGGCCAGCACGATGATCGGCGCCCACAGGTTGGGCAGCAGCTCGCGCCGGAACACGTGCACCCCGCCCGCGCCCAGCGCCCGCGCGGCGCGCACGAAGTCGCGGCCCCGCAGGCTCAGCGTCTGGGCCCGCACCACGCGGGCCACGCGCGGCCAGCCGAACAGGCCGATCACCGCGATCAGCAGCAGCGGCCGGGGGATCGCGGCCGGGGCGACGGCACCCACGGAGATCATGAAGATCAGCTGCGGGAACCCGAGCAGCACGTCGGTCACCCGGCTCACCACGGTGTCCCACCAGCCGCCGGTGTACCCGGCGCTGGCGCCCAGCAGCACGCCGACGACCATCGACACGACCGTCGCCGCGAGCCCGATGAGGAACGACGTGCGCGCGCCGTACGCGACGACGGCGAACAGGTCCCGCCCGGTCAGCGGCTCGACGCCGAACCAGTGGCTGCCACTGATCCCGCCGAGCGCGCCCGCGCCCGTGCCGTTCGACGGGTCGAGCAGGTCGGTGTGGTAGGTGTACGGGTCCTGGCCCTCGGCCAGCGCGAGCAGCGGGGCGGCGAGCGCGGTGAGCACCACCAGGACGATGACGACGGCGCTGGCCTGGGCCCACCGGTCACGCCGCAGCGTGCGCAGCAGCCCGCGAGCCGCCGGGGCGGCGGCGGGCACCGGCGCGCCGCCCGGCGACAGGATGTCGGACAACGGTTCCTCTGGAGTTCGGGAAAACTGGACGACGAGACCCTAGAGAATCCGGCGGCAATTTCCCATGGTGGTCCAGTCCTTCTCACACTATGGGACGAATGTGGGGGTGCGCGCGATGAAGTTCGGGATCTTCGACTCGGTCGACCTGGGTGCCGGGGGAGCGGGTGACGTGCTGGCCGGGCGGCTGCGGTTCGCCGCCGAAGCCGAGTGCCTCGGCGTCGATCACTACCACGTGACCGAGCACCACGGCACGCCGTTGTCGGTGTGCCCGTCGCCGAACCTGCTGCTCGCGGCGCTGAGCCAGCGCACGGAGCGGATGCGGCTCGGGGCGCTGGTGAACGTCCTGCCCGCGCACGACGTCTTCCGCCTCGCCGAGGAGGTCGCGGTGCTCGACCAGCTCACCGGTGGCAGGCTGGACCTGGGGGTGGGGTCGGGCGTGAGCCCGTACGAGCTGGGCATCTTCGGCGTCGAGGCGGGGCAGGCGAAGGCGATCTACGCCGAGGCGCTGGAGGCGCTGACGGGGGCGCTGAGCACGGGCCGGATGCGGCACGAGGGCAGGCTGCTGCGTTCCTACGACGCCGAGCTGTCGGTGTTGCCGGTGCAGCGCCCGCACCCGCCGTTGTGGTACGCGTCGAGCAACACGGCGACGGCGGAGTGGGCCGGGCGCAACGGCGTGAACTTCGTGGGCCGCTGGAACGGCGGGAGCGGCGCGGAGGCGGTCCGGGCGTACTGGGAGGCGTGGCACGCCGCGGGTGCGCGCGGGCCGCGGCCGTGCGTGGGGATCGCGGCGACCGTCGTGATCGCGCCGAGCCGGGAGCAGGCGCTGGACGTGTTCGGGCGGGCTTACGGGGTGTTCTTCGAGCGGCTCACGCGGTTGTGGCACCACCACGGCGACTACCGGCCGGACCGCGCTTTCGACCCCGGGCGGTTACTGGTGAGCGGCGGGGCGTTGGTGGGTACGGCGGAGTCGGTGCGCGAGGAGATGGTGCACCAGGCCGAGGCGTCGGGGGTGAACTACTTCGAGCTGGCGCTGTACTTCGGAGACCAGACCTTCGATGAGGCGGCGCACACCCTGCGGGCGGTGATGGAGCAGATCGCCCCGGCGCTCCGGGCGCGGGACTAGGAATGCGCGTCCTCGGTCCGCACGACCCCCTGGAAGTCCCGCGGTTGTCGCGCATCGCCGTCGCGGGCCCGCCCGGAGCCGGGAAGTCCACGCTCGCCCGCCGGTTGTGCGAACGGCTGGGGGTGCCGTTCGTGCCGTTCGAGTCCTTTTACCACGCTCCCGGATGGACAGTCCGGCCCACGTGGCGCGAGGACGTGCTGCGCTTCACCGAGCGCCCGGTGTGGGCGATCGAGTGGCAGGGCGAGGACGTGCGGGAGCAGCTGGCCGCCCGGGCCCAGGTGCTCGTCTGGCTGGACCACCCGCGGGCGCTCGTCCTGACCCGCGTGGTGGTGCGGACAGTGCAGCGCCGCTTCGGCCGGGGCTCACCCATTGCGGGCGGCAACGTCGAGCCGCCGTTGCACACCTTCTTCACCGACCCGCAGCACATTGTCCGGGACTCGTGGCGGCGGCAGCCGCTCATGCGCGACCGGGTGCGGCGGCTGATCACCGAGGACCGGCATCCGGGCCTGGTCGTGGTGCGGTTGCGCGGGCGCGGCCAGGTGCGGGTTTGGCTCCGCGGGCCGCTGGCGGAAAGTCTCGGCTGACCGCCCAGCGTTGTCATCGCATCGATAGGGTCGTCCGGACGAAGGGGGAACCATGACGCACACCGGGAGTGGCGGGGACGTCGCGAGCCTGCAGCAGGCGTTGTCCGCGCACACGACGATCAAGGACTGGGCCCAGGGCGCGGAGCTCGTCGCGCTCCTCGGCGCCGCTCACCGCGCGGGCTGGCTCGACCGGCTCCGGGACGGCGCCACCGCCGCGGACCTGGCCGGCGGCCGCGACGCGGCGGTGGTCGCGGACGCACTGGCCGTCCTCGCCTCGGCCGGGGTCGCCGAGAGCGGTGACGACGACGTGTTCCGCCTGACCCCGGCGTTCGGCGCCCTCCTGGCCGGCGGCACCGGCATCGAGCTGCCCGCCACGCTCGATGCGATCGAGCTGGCGAAGGAGCAGATCGCCGCCGCGGTCGACGGGAGCGCGGGCGGCCTCACCGGGGCACAGGCCCTGACCATCGCCCGCAATGCCGGGGTCCGCGCCACCCCGGGCTCCCGTGAGCTCTACGGCATGGTCTTCGAGGCCGTCCCGGCCTACCGCGACGCGCTCGCGGCGGGCGGGCCGCTGCTCGACCTCGGCAGCGGTGTGGGCGGCGCGCTGCTGACCTCGCTCGCGTTGTACCCGCGCCTGCGGGCGGTCGGTGTCGAGCTCGTGCCGGAGGTCGCCGCGGAGCTGCGGGACCGCGCGCGGGAGGCGGGCTTGGGCGACCGGGTGGAGATCCGCGAGGCCGACGCGACCGGGCTGCGGGACGAGGCGGAGTTCGCGGCGGCGTTCTGGGCGCAGCCGTTCTTCCCCGACTCGTCCCGGGACGCCGTGCTGGCGGTGATCTTCCGCGCGCTGCGCCCGGGTGGGCTGCTCCTCCTGCAGGAGCTGGTGCCGCAGCAGGAAACCACCACGCGCACCCTGCTGGACCGGCTGTTCGACACCCGCCGCGGCATCACCTACGGGCGTTCCGCGGAGGACCTGGCCGTCGAAGCCACCGGTGCGGGGTTCGCGGACGCCGAGATCGCCATGAGTCCGCTCGGGCGCCTCGTGCTCGCTCGCCGGCCCTGAGCGCGACGCCCGAGTCATCCGATCTGACCGCGCCCTGTGCTGCCGAAATACGCCAATCGCCGTGCTCGTACCGGGAAAGATCCGATGTATCCTGCCCGGAGTAGCCGGAAGGAGGCCCGGGCGATGTCGGTGACGGACGACGCCATCGAGGCGATCAAGCAGATGATCGTGGACGGCGAGCTCGGGCCCGGCGACCGGCTGCCGCGGGAGGCGGACCTCGCCGAGCGCCTCGGTCTGTCCCGCAACTCGCTGCGGGAGGCGGTGCGCGCGCTGTCGCTCATCCACGTGCTCGACGTGCGGCGCGGCGACGGCACCTACGTGACGAGCCTCGACCCGTCGGTGCTCATGGACGCGATGGGGTTCGTGGTGGACTTCCACCGCGACGACACGGTGCTGCAGTTCCTGGAGGCACGGCGCCTCATCGAGCCCGCCGTCACGGGGCTGGCGGCGCAGCGGATGTCCGAAGTGGACATCGACGGACTCGGCGTGCTGCTGGGTTCGCTGGGGGAGGAGCCGTCGGTGGAGGAGCTGGTCGCGAACGACCTGGAGTTCCACCGCAGGATCGCGGCGGGCGCGGGGAACCCGGTACTGGCGTCGCTGGTGGAGAGCATCTCGGGCCGCACGCAGCGGGCTCGCACGTGGCGCGGGATCACGGAGGAGGGCGTACTGGCCCGGACGCTGTCCGAGCACCGCGCGATCCAGCAGGCGCTGGCGGCGAGACAACCCGACGTGGCAGCCGCCGTGGCGACGGTGCACATCGCGGGCGTGGAACAGTGGATCCGGCAAACCCTCGTGGAGAGGGCTTAGTTTCCCGGGGGCGGGGCGCGGTGGCTGGCCGGTGGCGCACGGAAAACGGACTCGGCTCACGTCCGCCCGGGGAAGGCTGGTAGCGCCGCCATCCCGCGAGCGGCCGGTGAACCGGAAGCCGCCACCGGCCACCGATCCGCGCCTGCCGCGCCCGCCCTCGGGAAAGCTCGGAAGCCGCCACCCGTCACCGATCGCTACCGCGACCGCGAGTCCCGTGCCGCCGCGCCTGCCCCCTACCGGGGCCGCAACCGCAGGTTCTGCATCCCGCCGTCCACGGCGATTCCCGCGCCTGCCGTCGACGCCGCCAGCGGGCTGGCCAGGTAGGCCACCGCGTGGGCGACCTCCGCCGCCGAGACGAGGCGGCCGTGCGGCTGGCGCGCCTCCAGCGCGGCGCGTTCCGCCGCCGGGTCGTCGGCCTTCTCCAGCAGCCGCCCGATCCACGGGGTGTCCGCGGTACCCGGGTTGACGCAGTTGACCCGGATGCCCTCCGCCAGGTGGTCCGCCGCCATCGCGCGCGTCAGCGCCACCACCGCGCCCTTCGACGCGCTGTACAACGCCCGCTGCGGCAACCCCGCCGTCGCCGCGATCGAGCCCACGTTCACGATCGCCGCCGCCCGGGAGCGGCGCAGGTGCGGTAACGCGGCCCGGCTCACGCGCACCATCCCGAGCAGGTTCACGTCCAGCACCCGCAGCCAC
The DNA here is from genome assembly GCF_014191255.1 of Amycolatopsis bartoniae. GTDB lineage: Bacteria > Actinomycetota > Actinomycetes > Mycobacteriales > Pseudonocardiaceae > Amycolatopsis_E > Amycolatopsis_E bartoniae. The sequence goes on along the minus strand of NZ_JACHWH010000005.1, from coordinate 129,912 downwards.
TCGGCGTCGTCGTTGTCCGCCACCGTGCCCTGCGCGCCGATCCCCGCGTTGTTCACCACGACGTCCAGCCCGCCGAAGCGCTCCACCACCGTCGCGATCGCGTGGCGCACCGACTCGTCGTCCGTCACGTCCATCCGCACCCCGTCCGGCGTGACCTCCCGCAGGTCCAGCGCCGCGACCCGCGCGCCCCGCTCCCGCAAGGCCGAAACCACCGCCGCGCCGATCCCCGAGGCGCCACCGGTCACCACGGCCACGAGGCCGTCGAACTCGCTCACACGAACTCCTGCCGCTGCCGCCCGAGTCCCTCGATCTCGATCTCCACCACGTCCCCCGCCTTCAGGTACGGGTACTTCCCCGACAGCGCGACACCTTGCGGCGTGCCGGTCATGATCACATCGCCCGGTTCGAGCGCCAGGTACTGGCTCAGGTGCCACACGAGGTGCTCCACCCCGAACACCATGTCCGCCGTGCTGGAGTCCTGCCGCGGCTCGCCGTTGACCCAGCTGCGCAACCGCAGGTTCGCGTGGTCCACCTCGTCCGCCGGCACGAGCCACGGCCCGAGCGGGTTGAACCCCGGCGCGCACTTGCCCTTGCTCCACTGCCCGCCGGAGTCGGCGAGCTGGAACTGCCGCTCGGAAACGTCGTTGCCGCACACGAAACCCGCCACGTGCGCGAGGCTTTCCTCCGGTGATCCCAGGTACAGCGCGCGCTTGCCGATCACTACCCCGAGCTCCACCTCCCAGTCGGTGCGCTCGCTGCCCCGCGGGATCGGCACCGGGTCGTTCGGGCCGGCGACGGTGTTGGGCGTCTTGAGGAACATGATCGGCACCTCGGGCGGGGCGGCCCCGGACTCGGCGGCGTGCGCCGCGTAGTTCATGCCGATGCACACCACCGCGCCGGGCCGGGCGACCGGGGAGCCGACCCGCAGCTCCTGCGCGCCCGCCAGCTCCGGCAGCGCACCGGCCGCCAGCGCGGACCGGACCTTCGCGATCCCGTCCGCCGCGAGGAAGGCGCCGTCGAGGTCGGCCGTCAGTCCGACCAGGTCGTAGGTCGTGCCGCCGTCGACGGCCACGGGCCGTTCCTGGCCCGCGGCTCCCAGCCGGGCGAGCTTCACTGGTCACTCCTTTGGTCGGGTGTCTACGCCGCATGTTAGGGAAGAATCGTCTCCCGGGCGAGCCTTGACGCTCGATACATCCGATGTCTAAGGTTCGGCGTGACGCAGGCCATACTGCGGCCTCTCCCGAAGGAGTGTGCGTGGCTCGAATCGTCGCCCTGCAGACCCACGACGTGCGGTTTCCGACCTCCCGGACACTCGACGGATCCGACGCGATGAACCCGGACCCCGACTACTCGGCCGCCTACCTGCGCGTGCTCACCGACGCCGGGGACGGGTTCGAGGGGCACGGGTTCGTCTTCACGATCGGCCGCGGCAACGACGTGCAGGTCGCCGCGTTGCGGGCGCTCGAAGGCCACCTCGTCGGCCGTGACCTCGACGCGACGCTGGGCGACCTCGGCGACGTCTGGCGCGAGCTGGTGCACGACTCGCAGCTGCGCTGGCTGGGCCCCGAGAAGGGGATCATGCACATGGCCATCGGCGCGGCGGTCACCGCGCTGTGGGACCTGCGCGCCAAGCGCGAGGGAAAACCGTTGTGGCAGCTGCTTTCCTCGCTCAGCCCCGAGGAGATCGTCAACCTCGTCGACTTCCGGTACCTCACCGACGCGCTCACCCGCGACGAGGCGCTTACCATCCTGCGCGACGCGCGGGCCGGCCGAGCCGAACGCGAGGCGCGGCTGCTGTCCGAAGGGTATCCCGCCTACACCACCACTCCCGGCTGGCTCGGCTACGACGACGAGAAGCTCGCCCGGCTGTGCCGCGAGGCCGTGGCGGACGGGTTCTCCCAGATCAAGCTCAAGGTCGGCGCCGACCTCGACGACGACATCCGGCGGCTGCGCCTGGCCCGCGAGGTGTGCGGGCCGGACATCCGCATCGCTGTCGACGCGAACCAGCGCTGGGACGTGGCCGACGCGATCCGGTGGGTGCGGGCACTGCAAGGTTTCGACCTCGCGTGGGTCGAGGAGCCCACGAGCCCCGACGACGTGCTGGCCCACGCGGCCATCGCCGAGGCGGTGGCGCCGATCCCCGTCGCGACGGGCGAGCACGCCGCGAACCGCGTGCTGTTCAAGCAGTTCCTGCAGGCGAAAGCGCTTTCCGTGCTCCAGCTCGACGCCACCCGGGTGGCCGGGATCAACGAGAACATCGCGATCCTGTTGCTGGCGGCCAAGTTCGGCGTCCGCGTGTGCCCGCACGCCGGGGGCGTCGGGTTGTGCGAGGCGGTGCAGCACCTGGCGATGTTCGACTACGTGGCGGTGTCCGGCAGCCTGGAAAACCGGATGATCGAGTACGTGGATCACCTGCACGAGCATTTCGTGACCCCGGTCGACGTCCACAACGGACGGTACTACGCGCCGAAGGCGCCGGGCGCGGGCACGCAGATGCACGAGACGTCCATTGTGGAGTACACCCATGCCTAGCCCGCCGCTCGGCCGGCTCGCGCTCGGGGCCGCGGGTCTCGGGAACCTGTACGCGCCGATGAGCGACGAGCAGGCGTACGCCGTGCTGGAGGCGGCGTGGGACTGCGGCGTCCGGTACTTCGACACCGCGCCCCACTACGGGCTCGGCCTGTCCGAACGGCGGCTCGGTGTGTTCCTCGCCAGCAAGCCGCGCGGGGAGTACGTCGTCTCCACCAAGGTCGGCAGGCTGCTGGTGCCCGATCCTGGCGGCGCGGGCCGCCTGGACGAAGAAAACGCTTTCGCCGTGCCCGCCGACCACCGCCGCGTGTGGGACTTCTCCGCCGACGGGATCCGGCGCAGCCTCGAAGACTCGTTGACGCGCCTCGGCCTCGACGCGGTGGACATCGTGTACCTGCACGATCCGGAGCTGTACGACCTCGAACCCGCGCTGGCCGAAGGCGTCCCGGCCGTGGTGGCATTGCGGGACGAGGGCTTGGTGCGAGCGGTCGGCGTCGGCTCGAAGTGCACCAAGGCCCTCGCCGCCGCAGCGCGGACCGGGCTGCTGGACCTGGTCATGGTCGCGGGCCGGTTCACGCTGCTCGAACAGCCCGCGCTCGACGACGTGCTGCCCGAGTGCCGCGCCCACTCGGTCGGTGTCGTGGCCGCGGCCGTGTTCAACTCGGGTTTGCTCGCCACGCCGTCCCCGTCGGCTCAGGCCCGGTACGAGTACGAGGCCGCGCCGCCCGAAGTCCTCGCCAGGGCACGGGAAATCGCCGCCGTGTGTGCCGAGTTCGGCGTGGAGCTGCCGACCGCGGCACTCCAGTACCCCTTGCGCGACCACAGCGTCCGCAGTGTGGTGGTGGGCGCGGCAAGTCCCTGGGAAGTAAGGGAAAACTCGACGCGGCTCCAGGAAACCGTGCCCGGTGCACTGTGGACGGCACTGCGGGAGAGGGGGCTGGTCCGCGCATGAACGTCGTCGACACGCACCTGCACCTGTGGGACCTCACGGTGAGCGACTACGCCTGGATTCCCGACGGCCCGCTGCACGCCACGTTCACCGCGCAGCAGGCACGGTCCGAACTGGACAGTGCCGGAATCGACACCGCGATCCTCGTGCAGGCCGAGGACTCCGAGGCCGACACGCGGTTCCTGCTCGACCAGGCCGCCGGGCACGACTGGATCTCCGGCGTCGTCGGCTGGGTGCGGCTCGACGACCCGGGCACGGCGGAGCGCCAGCTCGACCGCTGGCAGCAGCACGCGAAGTTCCGGGGGGTCCGGCACCTCGTGCACGACGACCCGCGCGACGAGTTCCTCGCACTGCCGGAGGTCCGCCGGTCACTCGCGATGCTCGCCGAACGCGGCCTGCCCTTCGACGTGCCCGACGCGTGGCCCCGGCACCTCGCACGGGTCGCCGACCTGGCGGACGCGGTGCCGGAACTGACGATCGTGGTCGACCACCTCGGCAAGCCGCCGCGTGATCTCGCCGCCTACCAGGCCTGGCGCGGTGCACTGAGACAAGTCGCGGCGCGGCCCAACACCGTCGCGAAAATCTCCGGCCTGCAGGCCGAACCCTTCACCGTCGAAGCGACCCGGCCCGCGGTGCACGACGCACTCGAAGCGTTCGGGCCGGAACGCCTGATGTACGGCGGAGACTGGCCCATGACCGTCCTCTATGGAGGGTACGCGCGGTCGTGGGAGATCCTCTCGGCGCTCATCGGGGAACTGTCGGAAACCGAGCAGGCACGCGTGCTGGCGGGAACGGCGGACGCGGTCTACGGGACACCGGAGCGTGTGACATGACGGAACCGCTGCTCGAGGTCGAGGGCGTCGAGAAGACCTTCCCCGGCGTGCGGGCCCTGCACGACATGCGGCTGGACCTGCGTTCGGGCGAGGTGCTCGCGCTGGTCGGCGAGAACGGCGCGGGCAAGTCCACGCTCATGAAGCTGCTCTCGGGCATCCACACCGCGGAGGCCGGGAACTTCCGGCTCGGCGGCGAACCCTACGAGCCGGCGGGCCCGCGGCACGCGCTCGAACTGGGCATCAGCATCATCCACCAGGAGTTCAACCTGGTGCCGCACCTGACGGTCGCGCAGAACATCTTCATCGGCCGCGAACCCCGGCGCGCCCGGCTGCTGCTCGACGAGCGCAGGCTCAACGCCGACGCCGCGGAGCTGCTCGATCGCCTGCACCTGAAGCTCGACCCGCGCGCGGTCGTCGGCGGGCTCAGCGTCGCGAGCCAGCAGATGGTGGAGATCGCGAAAGCGCTTTCCTACGAGCCCCGCGTGCTCATCATGGACGAGCCCACGGCCGCGCTCAACGACGCCGAGGTCGAGACGCTGCACGAGCTGATCCGCCGGTTCGTGCGCCCGGGCACCGGCGTCATCTACATCTCCCACCGCATGGAGGAGATCAAACGGATAGCCGACCGGGTCACCGTGATCCGCGACGGCGAGTACATCGACACTCTCGACGTGGCGACGGCGACCACGCCGGAGATCATCGCGCTGATGGTCGGCCGTGCCCTCGACACCGGCACCCGTCCCGAAGACGTGCGGCCCGACCGCGAGGTCGTGCTGCGGGTCGAAGGACTGAGCACCAAGGAACTGCTCACCGACGTCACGTTCGACCTGCGCCACGGCGAGATCCTCGGGTTCGCCGGGCTCATGGGCGCCGGCCGCACCGAGGTGGCCCGCGCGCTCGTCGGTGCCGACAAGGCGAGCGCGGGCACGATCACGGTGCATGGCAAGAAGGTCCGCATCGCGAACCCGGCGGACGCGGCGCGGCTGGGCATCGGGTACCTGTCCGAGGACCGCAAGCAGTTCGGGCTCCTGCTCGACCAGGACGTCAAGGCCAACATCGCGTTGTCGGCACTGCGGGACCGGTTCACGCGCGCCGGTTTCGTGCGCGACCGGGAGCTGCGCGCGAGCACGGAGCAGTACGCGGGCACGCTGCGGATCAAGACGCCGTCGGTGGACCAGACCACCAAGAACCTCTCCGGCGGCAACCAGCAGAAGGTGGTGATCGCCAAGTGGCTGGCCAAGGACTGCGACGTGCTGATCTTCGACGAGCCGACGCGGGGGATCGACGTCGGCGCGAAGGAGGAGATCTACCAGCTGCTCGGCGAGCTCGCCGGGCAGGGCAAGTCGATCCTCATGATCTCCTCGGAACTGCCGGAGATCCTGCGCATGTCGCACCGCGTCGTGGTGATGAGCGAGGGCCGCGTCACGCGTGTGCTCGACGCCGGTGAGGCGACGCAGGAGACCATCATGCACTTCGCGACCCTGCGGCCCGACGAGAACCCGGCCGACGCGGCCGAGCTGGGCCTGATCGCCGAGGAAGGGACGAACCGATGACCACCGTCAAGGCGCCGGCGCCCGAGCGGCAGCAGGGGAGCGTGAGCGCCGCGATCAGGAGCAGGCTCCAGCAGCTGCTGGCGTTCGCGAGCCTGGTCGTGATCTACGCGTTCTTCTCGATCGTCAGCCCGTTCTTCTTCTCCTACGGCAACTTCATCGCGATCCTGTACTCGACGGTGGTGATCGGGACGCTCGCGATCGGCACCACGTTCGTGATCATCTCCGCCGGGATCGACCTGTCCATCGGCACCGGGATGGCGCTGTGCGCGGTGATGGCCGGCGTGTTCATGGTGAAGCTGGGCCTGCCGCTGGCGCTCGGCGTGCCGCTTTCGGTCCTGTTCGGCGGTGTGCTGGGGCTGGTGAACGGGATCAACGTGGCGCTGCTGCGGATCCCGCCGTTCATCGCGACGCTGGCGATGATGCTCGTCGCCGAGGGGCTCGCGCTGGTGCTGTCGAACAGCACGCCGATCTACTTCACCGACGTGGCGGGCTACAGCGACCTCTCGATCGGCAACCTGATCCCGAACGTGCCGAACGGGGTGCTGATCCTGCTGGTCGTCGCGATCATCGCGGGGGTCCTGCTGACGAAGAGCGTGCTGGGGCGCTACACGTACTCCATCGGCAGCAACGAGGAGGCCACGGCGCTGTCGGGAATCGACGTGCGGAAGTGGAAGATCGCGATCTACGCGTTCGCGGGCCTGTTCACCGGGCTGGCGGGCGTGATGATCTCCGCGCGGCTGGGCTCGGCGCAGCCGGCCACCGGCATGGGCTACGAGCTGCAGGCCATCGCGGCGGTGGTGATCGGCGGGACGTCGCTGTCCGGCGGCAAGGGCTCGATCGTCGGCACGCTGATCGGCGCGCTGATCATCTCCGTGCTCAACAACGGCCTGCAGATCATGTCGATCCCGCAGGAGTGGCAGAACGTCATCCTGGGCGGCGTGATCCTGGTGGCCGTGTACACCGACCGCATCCGGAAGAAGGAAGCCTGACGAAGGAGTTCGGCATGAGGACACAGAAGATCGTCGCGGCGGTCGCCGGTGCCGCGCTGGCGCTCGCGCTCACCGCGTGCGGTCAGGGTGGCGCGGGGGCGGGCGGCGGCCCGCTGATCGCGATCGTCTCGAAGGGTTTCCAGCACCAGTTCTGGCAGGCGGTGAAGAAGGGCGCCGAGCAGGAGGCCGCCGCGAAGGGCGCGCGGACGACGTTCGTCGGCCCGGCGACGGAGAAGGACGTCGAGCAGCAGATCAACATGCTGACCAACGAGCTGGCGAAGTCGCCGCAGGCACTGGGTTTCGCGGCGCTCGACTCCCGCGCGGCGGCGAACCTGTTGCAGCAGGCCAAGTCGCAGAAGATCCCGGTGGTCGCGTTCGACTCCGGTGTGGACAGTGACATCCCGGTCACGACGGTGGCGACGGACAACAAGGCCGCGGCCGCCGAGGCGGCGAAGCACCTGGCGCAGCAACTGGGCGGGCAGGGCAAGGTCGCGATGGTGGTGCACGACCAGACGAGCCTGTCGGGCAAGGACCGGCGCGACGGGTTCCTCGACTGGATGCACCAGAACGCGCCGGGCATCACGGTGCTCGCCCCGCAGTACGGTGGCGGGGACCAGCTGGAGTCGGCGAACATCACGAAGTCGATCATCTCGGCGAACCCGGACCTGAAGGGGATCTACGCGTCCAACGAGGGTTCGGCGATCGGCGTCATCAAGGGCGTGCAGGAGAGCGGCAAGGCCGGGGCGATCACGATCGCGGGGTTCGACTCGGGCCAGGCGCAGATCGACGCGATCAACAGCGGAGTCGAGTCGGGGGCGGTGACGCAGGACCCGGTGGACATGGGCAAGCAGCTCGTGGACGCCGCGCTGAAGGCCATCAACGGCGAACAGCTGCCGAAGCGCATCGACACGGCGTTCTACTGGTACGACAAGGCGAACATCACCGACCCCAAGATCCAGGCGGCGCTGTACCAGTGAGCAGCGCGGGCCGCTTCCGGGTCGCGCGAACCCGGAAGCGGCCGTCTCCCGCCCTCGTGGCCTGTTGACGGCCATTCCGAACCTGCCTAACGTTCGACGGGCACGTGACGGGCGTCACGTGCGGTCGGCGACGAGGCGGGACACGCGATGGTCGAAGACATCCGGTCGCGGGCGCAGCTGCGCCGGGCCGTGCTCTCCAGCTACCTCGGCAGCGTCATCGAGTACTACGACTTCCTGTTGTACGCCACGGCGGCGGCGGTGGTGTTCACCAAGGTCTTCTTCTCCGGTCTGGACCCCGTGGTGGGCACGGTCGCCAGCCTCGGCACCTTCACCACCGGCTACCTGGCCCGCCCGCTCGGCGGCGTGCTGTTCGGGCACTTCGGCGACCTGCTCGGCCGCAAACGCATGCTCATCCTGACCATGACGCTGATGGGCCTCGCGAGCACCCTCATCGGAGTGCTGCCCACCTACGCCGCCATCGGCGTCTGGGCCCCGGTCCTGCTGATCGTGCTCCGCGTACTGCAGGGCATCGCCGTCGGCGGCGAATGGGGTGGCGCGGTGCTGATGTCGGCCGAGCACGCCACCAGCCGCCGCGGGCTGTGGGCGAGCTTCACCGGCGCCGGTGCCCCGAGCGGGATGATCGTTTCGACGCTGCTGCTCACGCTCATGGGCGCGGTGACCACCGACGAGCAGTTCCTGGCGTGGGGCTGGCGGGTTCCGTTCCTGCTCAGCGTGGTGCTGCTGGCCATCGGCCTGTTCGTGCGGCTCAAGGTCGACGAGACACCGGTCTTCCGCGCGAGCCACCGGCCGCCGGGTGCGCCGCTGCTGGAGGTGCTGCGCCGCTATCCGAGAAACCTGCTGCTGGGCATCGGCGTGGGCTTCGGCGCCTTCATCGCGCAGGGCACGCTCACCACGTACCTGCTGTCCTACGCCGTGCAGGCGGGTTTTTCCCGCCAGACCGTGCTGAACGCGATCACGATCTCCTCGGCCGGCGCGGTGCTCGGCGTCCTCGGCTACTCGGCGCTCTCCGACCGCGTCGGGCGCCGGCCGGTGGTGATCGGCGGGGCGCTCGCCATGGGGGTGGTCGCTTTCCTGTTGTTCCCCTTGATCGACAGCGGTTCGGTGGTGCTGCTGACGCTCGCCGTCGTGCTCGGGCAGTCGGTCGCGCACCCCGCGATGTACGGGCCGCTGGCCGCGTTGTACACCGAGCTGTTCGGCACGCGCACCCGCTACACCGGCGCCTCGCTCGGCTACCAGGTCGCGGGAATCGGGGCCGGTGTCGCCCCGGTGGTGTTCGCCGCGGTGGCGGGCGCGGGCACCCTCGTGATCTCCGTGGTGATCGCGGCGTGCTGCCTCGTCACGGTGCTGTGCGTGCTCGCGCTCGGCGAGAGCAGCCGCGCCGACCTGGCCGACCCGGCGCCGGTACGAGCGGTGGGGGTGCGGCGATGAGGTGGCTCGCCGCGCTGACGGTCGCGCTGACGGTTTTCGTCACGCCGGTCGCGCAGGCCGCCGAAGCCGGGCACTACACCGGTGAACTGGCCGACGGCGCGACCTGGGTGGCGGACGTGCCGGGAACGTGGAACGGCACGATCATCCTGTACAGCCACGGTTTCGGGCCGCTCCAGCCGCAGGACGCACCCGACGCGGCGACGGCCCGGCAGTTGCTCGCCGAGGGCTACGCGCTCGTCGGCTCGTCCTACTCGGGGCCGTCGTGGTGGGCGCTGGGGTCCGCAGTGGACGATCAGTTCGGCGCGCTGGCCGCACTGGAGTCGAAGATCGGGACGGCGAAACGCACTGTCGCGTGGGGCACCTCGATGGGCGGGCTGGTCAGCGCACGTGAGGCCGAGGACTCGCGCATTGACGGGGCGCTCACCACGTGCGGGCTGGTCGCGGGCGCCTTGAACCTCGACAATTACCAGCTCGACGGCGAGTACGCGCTGGCGCACCTGCTCGCTCCGCAGCAGCCGGTCAAGCTGGTCCGCTACGGCAGTCAGGACGAAGCCGCGGCCGCGGCCGCGACCCTGACGACGGTCACGAGCGGCGCCCAGGCCACTCCCGCGGGCCGCGCCCGGATCGCGCTCGCCGCGGCGCGGATGAACGTGCCCGGGTGGTACACCGGCGACAGCCCGCCCCGGGACTACGAAACCCAGGAGGCACAACAGGAACAGACGCTCACGGAGTTCGTGCTCGGGTTCGTCGTGACGGGCCGGTACCAGATCGAGCTCGCCGCGGGCGGCAACAGCGCGTTCAACCGGGGCGTCGACTACCGGGCGCTGCTGCGCGGGAGCAGTCACGTGGCGCAGGTGCGGGCGCTGTACCAGCGGGCCGGCCTGGACCTCGACGCGGATCTGGCGAAGCTGACCCGCGACGCGGACGTGACGGCCGATCCGCCCGCGGTCGCCACGCTCGCCCGGACGTCGATGCCCACGGGACGGCTGCGGGTGCCCGAACTGGACGTGCACACGGTCGCCGACCAGCTGGTGCCCCTGGAGCAGGAGAACTGGTACGCCGGGCTCGTGACGGCCGCCGGACGCGGGCCACTGCTGCGGCAGGCGTACGTGCGCGGCACGGGGCACTGCGCCTTCCAGCCCGCGGAGACGATCGCCGCCCTGCACGCGCTGGAGTTCCGCCTCGACACCGGCACCTGGGCCGACCGCACCACCCCCGAGCGCCTCAACGCGGCCGCGGGCACAGGCCGCTACGAACGGTTCGCGACGCCCCGGCTGACCGGCGGGCTGGGGGAACCGGGGCGGCGTTAGCGGCTCCACGCCGGATCCCGGCCGGTGAGGCCGAGAATCCGGTCCAAAGTGGACGCCGACGCCGGTACCGGGACCTCCGGGCCGTAGACGCCCATCGCGCGGGCCTCGGCGGCGTGTGCCACCACCCCGTCGTACAGGTGGGTCAGCAGGTCCTCGGGCACCTCGAACGGCTGCCCGGTCGCCCGGGCGAGGTCCCACGCGTGCACGGTCAGCTCGCCCAGGACCATGTCGGCGACCAGCGCCGCGGGCAGCTCCGTCGGTCCTCCCATCCGCGTCGTGCCCTCCGACGAACCCGGCGAGGACCAGGACTTCTCGATGCCGGAAACCACGGCCAGCAAAGCGGGCCGCCAGTCGGAAGTATCCACTTCGGACGGTTCTACCAGCTCCTTGCGGCCCGCCCCGGCCAGGGACGGTCCCCAGTACAGCAGGTGGTGAACGAGGGCCCGGACGTCGAACTCGGTGCACGGGGTCGGGTTCGTCAGCTGCCCGGGCCGGAGGCCGCGGACGACGCCGGACAGCACGGCGGCCGCGGAGGAAATGTGTGCCATGGCGGCGACCCTAGAACCCCGGCACCCCACGCGTATTGAACGAACGCGACATACACTCGGCACTCGTGGAGAGGGATGTCCGCGAGCTGAGCGGGGCTTGGGTGAAGTACCAGCGCCACGGCTACCCCGAGCCGTCGGAGGCGCTGCGGCCCTGGGTCGCCCGCTACTGGGTCGTCGACTGGCACTACGAGCAGCCGTACCGCCAGAAGATGGTGCCCTACCCGAACGTCCACCTGTCCTTCCACGACACCCGCGCGTACGTCAACGGCGTGGCCAGCGGCCACCGGACGAAGGTGCTCGACGGCACCGGGCGCGTGTTCGGCGTGGCGTTCCGCCCCGGCTGCTTCCGCCCGTGGCTCGGCGCCCCGGTTTCGACGCTCACCGACCGGATCGTGCCCGCCGAGGAGGTGTTCGGGCCGGACGTGCCCCACGAGCCGGACGTCCAGGCCGTCGAGGAGTTCCTGCTCGCCCGCCTGCCCGCCGAAGACCCGCGGGCCACGGCCGCCGCCGACACGGTCGCGCTCGTCGCCGGCCAGCCCGGCGTCACGCGCGTCGAAACCCTCGCCGAGCGTGTCGGCCTCAGCGTGCGCGGGCTGCAGCGGCTGTTCGCGGAGTACGTCGGCATCGGCCCGAAGTGGGTCATCCGCCGCTACCGGCTGCACGAGGCCACCGAGCGCATGGCGGCCGGCGGCGGCATCGACTGGGCCGCTCTCGCCGCCGATCTCGGCTACGCCGACCAGGCCCACTTCGTCCGCGACTTCCGGTCGCTGTTCGGCGAGCCGCCCACCTGGTACGCGCGGCGCTACTGACCGCGCGTCCGCTCGTAGTGGCGGCGGGCCCGGGCGCGGTTGCCGCAGTCGGCCGAGCTGCACCAGCGTCGCGAACCGTTCCTGCTGCGGTCGAGGAACAGCCACCCGCACCCGTCGTCGGCGCACTGGCGCAGGCGGACCGGGTCGACGTCCCGCAGGAACCGCCGGGCCTCCAGGGCGAGCAGGACGGGCACGTCCGCGACGTCGGAGGGCACGAACGACTCGCGCAGCGGGACCACCGAAACCACCCGGGCCCGCGCGAGCGCGCGCAGCATCGTCCGATGTAGACGGTCGCTCGGCGGCGGCTCGCGACCCGCGATCGACGCGGCCAGCACGGCGTACAGGTCCTCTCGCAGGTCACGGACGCGACTGAGCGTCCGCGCCGCCCGCTGCGGCGAGACCGGCGCCGGTGCCTGCCGCACGAGCCCCGTCCGCAGCAGCCAGGCGACGAGCACCTCGGGGGTGCGCAGCTCGTCGGCGAGCCGGTCCGGACGCAGGCGCCAGGTGACGGTGTTGACGAAGTCGAGCACCACGTCCCCGCCCACCAGCTCCAGTTCGGTCACCTAATGAGCATAACGTGTTTTACCCATTAGACAGACCGGGTAGCCGGAAGGCATGGACCGAGCGGTGTGGGGAATGACGACGGCGGCGCTGGCGGTGTCCGCTTCGGCGGTGCTCATCGGCCTGTCCGGCACCTCGCCGGGCACGGCCTCGTTCTGGCGGTGCCTCATCGCGTTGCCGCTGTTGCTGCCGCTCGCGCTGCGGGAACGGCGGCGCGCGGGGGTGCCGTCCCGTCGCGCGGCGTTGTCCGCGGTGTTCGCCGGGGCGCTGTTCGCGGGGGACATGCTGCTGTGGACGCAGGCGATCTTCGAGGTCGGCGCGGGCCTGTCGACGGTGCTGGTCAACCTGCAGGTCGTGCTGGTGCCGGTGCTCGCGTGGGCGGTCGACCGCGAGCCGGTGACGCGCGCGTTCTTCGGCTGCCTGCCAGTGGTGCTGTTCGGCGTCGTGTGCACCGCGGGACTGCTCGACCACACCCCGGCGGGCGCGGATCCGTTGTGGGGCACGGTGCACGCGCTGCTGGCCGCGCTGTGCTACACCGGGTTCCTGTTCCTGCTGCGCCGGGGTGGGCAGGGCGCCCCGCCCGTGCAGCCGTACCTGCTGGTGACCGCCTCGGCCGCCGTCGTGTCGCTGCTGGCCGGCCTGGGGTGGCACGGCGTGGACGCGACGCCCGGCTGGGCGGCGGTGGGCTGGCTGGCGCTCGCGGCGGGCTGCGCGCAGGTCGTGGGCTGGCTGCTGGTGGCGGTGTGCGCGCCGAAGCTGTCCAGCCAGCTCGGCGCGGTCCTGCTGCTGCTGACCCCGATCGGGTCCGTCGTCCTCGGCGCGCTCGTCCTCGGGGAGCATCCAGGCCCCTGGCAGCTCGCGGGCTGCGCGCTGATCCTCGCCAGCGCGCTCACGCTGGCCCTGGGCTCACGCGCGGAGTCAGCGCGCGCGGGCCGCGACGGCCACCGGCGGGGCGGCCGTCGTGCCACGGACCACGAGCTTCGGCTGTGACACCAGCTCCCGGGGTGGCAGCGCCGGGTCCGCCAGCCGCTCGACCACCGCCCGCACGGCGAGCTGGCCCTGGCGCTCGGTGTCCTGGCTGACCGACGTCAGGTCGATGTGCGACAGCTGCGCCAGGTGGCTGTCGTCGAAGCCGACGACCGACAGGTCACGCGGCACCTGCAGCCCCGCCCGCCACAGGGCGTCGAGGAAACCCACGCCACTGCGGTCGTTGCTCGCGAACACCGCGGTCGGCAGGTCACCGGGGTCCGAAAGCAGTGCGCGGGCCGCCTGTATGCCCGAGTCCTCTGTGTGGTCGCCGGGCAGGACGCGGATGTGCCCGCCGAGCCCGTGCCGCCGCATCGCCGCCAGGTACGCGCGGCGGCGCTCGGCCGCGCCGGCCTCGGTGCCGCCGTCGAGGTGCGCGATCGAGCGGTGCCCGAGCCGCACCAGGTGGTCCACGACCTGCCGGACCCCCTTCGCCTCCGCGACGTGCACCGAGTCGACCCCCGCGCCCGGATACCGGCGGCCGACCATCACCGTCGGCGTGTGCTCGCCCAGCTCACGGACGTACTCGGGATCCAGCTCGCCGCCGAGCAGGATGAGACCTTCGCAGCGGTGCCCCAGCAGCGCCTCGACCGCGCGGCGCTCGCCGCGCTCCGGCAGGGCCGCCGACAGCAGGATCTCGTACCCCTGCTGCTCGGCGGCGGGATAGATCGCCTCGACGAGGTCGGCGTGGAAGAGGTTGCGCACGGTCAGCATCACCCCGAGGACCCCGCTGCGGCTGCGCGCCAGCAGACGCGCCGCGTTGTCCGGCCGGTAGCCCAGCTCGCGCGCGGCCGCGAACACCCGGTCGCGGGTCTGCCTGCTCGCTCCCGGCTGGTCGCGGAAGACGAGGGACACCAGCGCGCGCGACACCCCCACGTGGGCGGCGACGTCCGCCATGGTGGGCCTGCGGCCGCGGGTCACGGGCTCTCGCGTCATGGTTCCGATCCTGCCTGCGCCGACTCCGGGAAGCGCTCCGGGGGCTTGACAGCGGGTGTGACGGGCAGCATAGTTCGTCGGACTAGAGCGCGCTAGTAGTGCGCGACAGTCCCGTTCCCCTCCGTGCACGAAGAGGTGCAGGTCATGAAGCAGAGGAACCGACCGTTCGCCTGGACCGCCGCGCTCGCCGCGGTGGTGCTGGCTCTCACGGGGTGCAGCAGTTCCGGGGGCAAGCAGGCCGAGCAGCAGGCCGCGGGCGCCAACGCCGGCACCGCGACCACCGCCCGCATCAGGATCGCGATGATCACCCACGAGACGCCGGGCGACACGTTCTGGGACATCGTCCGCAAGGGCGCGGAAGCCGCGGCCGCCAAGGACAACGTCGAGCTCGACTACTCCAGCGACCCCGCCGGGCCCAACCAGGCGAACCTGGTCCAGACCGCCGTCGACAAGAAGGTCGACGGCATCGCGCTCACGCTGGCGCACCCGGACGCGATGAGCGGCGTGCTGGGCAAGGCGAAGGCCGCCGGAATTCCCGTGGTGGGCTTCAACTCCGGCCTCGACAACTGGGCACAGCTGGGACTGGCGGAGTACTTCGGGTCGGACGAAACCCTGGCCGGACAGGCATTCGGGAACAAACTGAACGAGGTCGGCGCGAAGCACGCGCTGTGCGTGATCCACGAGCAGGGCCAGGTCGCGCTGGAAGCGCGCTGTGCGGGGCTGAAGCAGACCTTCCAGGGGCAGACCGAACTGCTCTACGTCAACGGGCAGGACCAGACCGCCGCGCAGTCGACCATGCAGGCGAAGCTGCAGCAGGACCGCGGCATCGACTTCGTCGCGACGCTCGGCGCGCCGATGGCGCTGCTGGCCGTGCAGTCGGTCTCCGGCGCGGGCAGCTCCGCGAAGGTCGCTACGTTCGACACCAACAAGGCGCTCGTGCAGGCCATCCAGAACGGCTCGGTGCAGTGGGCCGTCGACCAGCAGCCGTACCTGCAGGGCTACCTCGCGGTGGACTCGCTGTGGCTCTACAAGTACAACGGCAACGTCCTGGGCGGCGGCAAGCCCACGCTGACCGGGCCGGCGTTCATCACCAAGGACAACATCGCCTCGGTCGCCCGGTTCGCCGACGCCGGAACCCGGTGAGGAGGCCGTCATGACCCAGGCGCTGGCCCCCGCGCCCGCGACGGGCGGGCACACGCAGGCCCGGCCCCGGTCGTTCGGCCGCCGGGTGATCGCGCGGCCCGAGTTGAGCTCCCTGCTCGGCGCGGTCGTGGTGTTCGTGTTGTTCTTCGCGGTCGCCCCGCCGTTCCGCGAGCCCGCCTCACTGTCCACTGTGCTCTATTCGAGCTCGACGATCGGGATCGTCGCGGTCGCGGTGGCGCTGCTGATGATCGGTGGCGAGTTCGACCTGTCCGCCGGGGTCGCCGTCACCACCGCCTCGCTCACCGCGTCGATGACCGCCTACCAGCTGAGCCTCAACGTGTGGATCGGCGTCGCCGCCGCGCTGGTGCTGGCGCTCGCGATCGGATTTCTCAACGGCTACCTCGTGATGCGCACGAGGCTGCCGAGCTTCCTGATCACGCTGTCCACGTTCCTGATGCTGCAGGGCCTCAACCTCGCGCTCACGAAACTGGTGACCGGCAATGTCGCCACCGACTCGATCGCCGACATGGACGGGTTCGCCTCCGCCAGGGCCGTGTTCGCCTCCGACATCCTGATCGGCGGCGTCGCGGTCAAGGTGACGATCTTCTGGTGGCTGTTCTTCGTGGCCGTCGCCACCTGGCTGCTGCTGCGCACGCGCGCGGGCAACTGGATCTACGCCGTGGGCGGGCAGGCCGAGTCGGCCCGCGCGGTCGGGGTGCCGGTGAAGTGGACGAAGATCGCGCTGTTCATGACGGTCGGCTTCGGCGCCTGGTTCGTCGGGATGCACCAGCTGTTCGCGTTCGACTCCGTGCAGTCGGGCATCGGGATCGGCAACGAGCTGCTCTACATCGCCGCCGCGGTGATCGGCGGCTGCCTGCTCACCGGCGGCTACGGCTCCGCGATCGGCGCGGCCATCGGCGCGCTGATCTACGGCATGACCACGCAGGGCATCGTCTACGCGGGCTGGAACCCGGACTGGCTCAAGTTCTTCGTCGGCGCGACGCTGCTGCTCGCCACGCTGCTGAACATGTGGGTGCGGCTGCGCACCTCGCGGAGGTGAAACCATGACGAGCACCCCGCTGGTGGAGCTGACCGGCGTCGGCAAGAGCTACGGCAACATCACCGCGCTGCGGGACGTGAGCGTGAGCGTGCACGCAGGCCAGGTGACGTGCGTGCTCGGCGACAACGGCGCGGGCAAGTCCACACTGATCAAGATCGTCTCGGGCCTGCACGGCCACGACGACGGCGAGTACCGCGTCGACGGCGAGCCGGTCCGGTTCTCCTCCCCGCGCGAGGCGCTGGACCGCGGCATCGCGACCGTGTACCAGGACCTGGCCGTGGTGCCGCTGATGCCGGTGTGGCGCAACTTCTTCCTCGGCTCGGAACCCACCAGCGGCGTGTGGCCGTTCCGGCGGCTCGACGTGCGGAAGATGCGCGAGACCACCGATGCCGAGCTGCGGAAGCTGGGCATCGAGCTGCCGGACGTCGACCTGCCGATCGGCAGCCTGTCCGGCGGGCAGCGCCAGTGCGTCGCGATCGCGCGGGCGATCCACTTCGGCGCGCGGGTGCTGATCCTGGACGAGCCGACCGCGGCGCTGGGCGTGAAGCAGTCGGGCGTGGTGCTCAAGTACGTCGCCGCGGCGCGCGACGCCGGGCTCGGCGTGATCTTCATCAGCCACAACCCGCACCACGCGTTCCTCGTCGGCGACCACTTCGTGGTGCTGCGCCAGGGCGAGGTCGAGCTCGACGCGAAGCGGGCCGAGCTGACGCTGGACCAGCTGACCCACCACATGGCCGGGGGCGCGGAGCTGGACACGCTGCGGCACGAGCTGAACCGCACGCAGACCGCGGAGCTGCTGGACCGACCCTGAAGGGAAGTCATGGACAGCATCGGTGTCGCCGTCATCGGGGCCGGAATGGCGGGGCGGGCCCACGCGAGTGGCTACCGCTCGGCGGGCACGGTGTACGGCCTCGACCGGCCCGCCCTCCGCCTGGTGGCGATCTCCGATCTCAATCCCGCGCTGGCCGAGGACACCCGCCGTCGCTACGGTTTCGAGCGCGTCGAACCCGACTGGCGCGCGCTGCTGGACGCCGGCGACGTGCAGGCGGTCAGCGTCGTGGTCGCCAACCAGCTGCACCGCGAGATGCTGGAAGCCCTGCTGGCGGCCGGAAAGCACGTGCTGTGCGAGAAACCCCTCGCACCGTCCGTAGTGGACGGTCGCGCGATGGTGGCCGCGGCCGCGCGCGCCGACCGCGTCGCCGTCGTCGGCTACACCTACCGGCGTTCCCCGGCGATCAGCGCGATCCGGGGGGAGCTGGCCGCCGGGCGGCTGGGCGAGGTGGTGCACTTCAACGGCCACGGCTGGTACGACTACGCGATCGACCCGCTCACGCCGATGACGTGGCGCTACCGCGGCGGCCCGGGCACCGGTGTCCTCGCCGACACCGGCAGCCACCTGCTCGACACCGCCGAGTACCTGTGCGGGCCGGTGGTGTCGGTCAGCGGCGGCGCGTTCTCGACAGTGATCCCGCGGCGCCCGGTTCCGGCGGGGCCGACGATCGGGCACGCCCGGGCCGAGCTGACGGGCGAGTACGAGCCGGTGGAAAACGAGGACATCGCGACCTTCACCGCGCGGTTCGCCGGCGGTGCGCTCGGCACGTTCTCGCTGTCCCGGATCGCCCACGGCCTGCCGAACGGGCTGGCGTTCGAGGTGTTCGGCACCGGCGGGTCGGCGGCGTTCGACCTGCAGCGCGCGGCGGAGTTCACGATCTCCGACGCGAGCGCCGAGGGCCACCGGCGGGTGTTCACCGGTCCCGCGCACCCGTATCTGCGGGGCGGCCTGCCGATGGACGCGCCCGGGCAGGGACACGGTGTCGCGGACCTGTTCACCTACCAGGCCCGGTCCTTTGTGGACCAGATCGCGGGCGTCAAGGAGCTGCCCCCGTGTGCGACGCTGGAGGAGGGCGTGCGCGGGCTGGAAGTGATCGAAGCCGTGATCACCTCCGCCCGCTCCGGCGGTGCGGCCGTGCCGGTGGGGTCCCGATGACCGCCGGGTTCGACCTCGTCACGATGGGCCGGATCGGGGTGGACATCTACCCGCAGCAGACCGGCGTCGGGCTCGAAGACGTCACGTCGTTCGGCAAGTACGTCGGCGGCACGGCCACCAACGTCGCCGTCGCGGCCGCGCGGTACGGGCTGCGGTCGGCGGTGATCACCAAGACCGGCGCCGACCCGTTCGGCCGCTACCTTCGCCGTGCGCTGCGCGGCTACGGGGTGGACGACCGGTTCATCGGCACCAGCGAGCACCTGCCGACCCCGGTGACGTTCTGCGAGATCTTCCCGCCCGACGACTTCCCGCTGTACTTCTACCGGTTCCCGCAAGCGCCGGACCTCGACCTGCGGCCGGACGACGTCGACCTCGACGCGGTGCGCGACGCGAGGATCTTCTGGGTCACCGGCACGGGACTGTCGGAGGAGCCGAGCCGCTCCACCACGCTGGCGGCGCTGGCGGCCCGCGGCCGCCGCGGGATCACCGTGCTGGATCTGGACTACCGGCCGATGTTCTGGTCCTCCCGCGAGGAGGCCCGTGAATGGGTCGGCGCGGCGCTCGGCCACGTGACGGTGGCTGTCGGGAACCTCGACGAGTGCGAGACGGCGGTCGGGGTTCGCGAACCACGGGAGGCCGCGAAAGCGTTGCGGGACAGGGGAATCTCGCTCGCCGTCGTCAAGCAGGGGCCGAAGGGCGTGCTCGCGGTCGGTGACTCCGGCGAGGTGGAGGTGCCGCCGGTGCCCGTCGAGGTGGTCAACGGGCTCGGCGCGGGCGACGCGTTCGGCGGCGCGCTGTGCCACGGCCTGCTCTCCGGCTGGGACCTGCGCCGGACGATGCGGTTCGCCAACGCCGCCGGGGCGCACGTCGCGGGCGAGCTCGCGTGTTCCGACGCCATGCCGACCGAGGCGCAGGTGCTGGCCAGGCTGGCGGGCGCCGATGTCTGACACCGTGCGCCGGATCGTCGCGAAACGGATACGTCATCCGGAGGCGATCTTCGAAGCCGCCGCGAACCGCGTGCGTGCGCAGTCGCCGTTCAACCCCCGGGGCCGGGCGATGATCCTCGCCGCGGACCACCCCGCCCGCGGTGCGAACGCCGTCGGCGGCGACCCGCTCGCGATGGCCGACCGCGGTGAACTGCTGGAGCGGCTGTGCCTCGCGCTGGAGCGGCCCGGCGTCACGGGCGTGCTGGCGACCGCGGACATCCTGGAGGACCTGCTGCTGCTCGGCGTGCTCGACGGCAAGACCGTGTTCGGCTCGATGAACCGGACGGGGCTCGCCGGGTCGACCTTCGAGATCGACGACCGCTTCGCCTGCTACGACGCCGGATCGCTCGCCCGGATGCGGTTCGACGGCGGCAAGATGCTCACCCGCATCTGCCTGGACGACCCGGCCACGCCGGGCGCGCTGGAAGCCACCGCGAAGGCCATCAACGAGCTCGCCGGGGAGAAGCTGGTCGCGCTGGTCGAGCCGTTCCTGTCCGGATGGGCCGACGGCAGGCTGCGCAACGACCTGTCGCCGAACGCGGTGATCCGCTCGATCACCATCGCCTCCGGCCTCGGCCGGACGTCCGCGTACACGTGGCTGAAGTTGCCGGTGGTCGAGGACATGGAGCGGGTGCTGGCCTCCTCGACGCTGCCGGCCCTGCTGCTGGGCGGCGAGGTCCAGGACCCGGACGCGGCGTTCGCGGCGTGGCAGAAAGCGCTTTCCCTCCCGACCGTGCAGGGCCTCGTGGTCGGGCGTTCCCTGCTCTACCCGCACGACGGGGACGTGGCCAAGGCAGTCGACACCGCAGTGGGGTTGTTGTGAAGCTGTACCACGAGGCGGGCAGCACCGCCGAAGGACCGTTCAGCCTGGTCGTCACGCCGGAGTCGGCGGGCTGGGGCCACTCGGGCCTGCGTGTCCTGGAGCTGGACGGCAGCCAAAGCCTGTCCACAAGGGACAGTGAAGCCCTCGTACTTCCGCTGTCCGGCAGCTGTTCCGTGGAAGTCGAGGGGCAGACCTTCGAGCTCACCGGGCGCACGAGCGTGTTCGACGACGTGACGGACTTCGCCTACCTGCCCAGGGACGCCGAAGCGACGATCACCGGGCACGGCCGCTTCGCGCTGCCCTCGGCGAAGACGGGAAAGCGCTTGCTCCCACGCTACCAACCAGCCTCGGACACACCCGTCGAGCTGCGCGGCGCGGGAACCTGCTCGCGCCAGGTCAACAACTACTGCCTCCCGCACACGTTCGACGCCGACCAGCTGCTGGTCTGCGAGGTGCTGACGCCGGGCGGGAACTGGTCGTCGTACCCGCCGCACAAGCACGACGAAGACCGCGAGGGCGAGAGCGTGCTGGAGGAGATCTACTACTTCGAGGTCACCGGCGGCGGCATGGGCTACCAGCGCGTATACGGCACCGACGAACGCCCGATCGACGTGCTGGCCGAGGTCCGCACCGGCGACGTGGTGCTGATCCCGCACGGCTGGCACGGCCCGTCGATGGCCGCGCCCGGCTACGACCTCTACTACCTCAACGTCATGGCGGGCCCCGGTCCGGAGCGGGCCTGGCTGATCAGCGACGATCCCGCCCACGGCTGGGTGCGCCGGACCTGGGATTCGCAGGAGACCGATCCCCGGCTGCCGTTCGGGAGGCAGCGATGAGACTCACCACCGCCCAGGCGCTCGTGCGGTTCCTCGCGAACCAGTACTCCGAACGCGACGGCGTCGAGCAGCGCCTGATCCCCGGGGTGTGGGGCATTTTCGGGCACGGCAACGTCGCCGGGCTCGGCCAGGCGCTGCTGCAGTACCCGCGCGAGATGCCGTACTACCTCGCGCGCAACGAGCAAGGCCAGGTGCACGCGGCCGCCGCGTTCGCGAAGATGCGCAACCGGCTGCAGACCTTCGCCTGCACGGCCTCCACCGGCCCCGGCTCCACGAACATGGTCACCGGTGCCGCGCTGGCGACCACCAACCGGCTGCCCGTGCTGCTGCTGCCCAGCGACGTGTTCGCCACCCGATTTCCGGATCCGGTGCTGCAACAGCTCGAAGACACCCGCGCCGGGGACGTGAGCGTCAACGACGTGTTCCGGCCGGTGTCGAAGTACTTCGACCGCGTCACCCGGCCCGAGCAGCTGATTCCCGCCGCGCTCGCCGCGCTGCGGGTGCTGACCGATCCGGTGGAGACCGGCGCGGTCACGCTCGCGCTTCCGCAGGACGTGCAGGCCGAGGCGTACGACTGGCCCGAGGAGTTCTTCCGCCGCCGCGTCTGGCACGTCGACCGGCCCGTGCCCGCGCCGGAGGCGCTCGCGCGGGCGGCGTCGTTGGTGCGCGGCGCCGGAAAGCCGCTGATCGTCGCGGGCGGGGGAGTGGTCTACTCCGAGGCCGGGCAGGAGCTGCGTGCGTTCGCCGAAGCCACCGGCATTCCCGTCGCGGACACGCACGCGGGCAAGGGTGCCGTGCAGTGGGACCACCCGTGCGCGGTCGGCGGCCTTGGCTCGACCGGCACGTCGGCGGCGAACGCGCTGGCCGCCGAGGCGGATGTCGTGCTCGGCATCGGCACCCGCTACAGCGACTTCACCACGGCCTCCCACACCGTCTTCGGCAACCCGGACGTCAGGTTCGTCAACCTCAACATCGCCCGGTTCGACGCGGCGAAGCACTCCGCCGAAATGCTGCTCGCGGACGCCCGTCGCGGCATCGAAGCCCTGCACGAAGCGCTGTCCGGCTGGCGGGCCGACGGCGCGTGGTCGAATCGGGCGAGAGCCCTCGCCGACGAGTGGAACCGCAAGGCCGACGAGTGCTTCGACCTCGGCCACAGCCCGCTACCCGCGCAGACGGAGATCCTCGGCGCGCTCAACCGGACCCTCGACGACCGCGACGTGGTGATCAACGCGGCCGGCTCGATGCCGGGCGACCTGCAGATGCTCTGGCGGGCCCGCGATCCGAAGGCGTATAACGTCGAATACGCCTACTCCTGCATGGGCTACGAGGTGGCCGCCGGCCTCGGCACGAAGCTCGCGGCGCCGGACCGCGAGGTGGTCGTCCTGGTCGGCGACGGCTCGTACCTCATGATGGCGCAGGAGATCGCCACCATGGTCGCCGAGGGCCTCAAGGTGATCATCGTCCTGGTGCAGAACCACGGGTTCGCCTCCATCGGCTCGCTGTCGGAGTCGCTGGGCTCGCAGCGGTTCGGCACCTCGTACCGCTACCGCAGCGGCGACACCGGGCTGCTCGACGGCAGCGTGCTGCCGGTCGACCTCGCCGCCAACGCCGCGAGCCTCGGGGCCGCCGTGCTCAAGGCGTCCACAGTGGACGAGTTCACCAAGGCGATCGCCCAGGCTAAGGCAAGTTCCGCCACGACGGTCGTCCACGTCGAGACCGACCTGTACGGCCCCAACCCGCCGGGCTCGGCGTGGTGGGACGTGCCGGTCAGCGAGGTGTCCGAGCTGGAGTCCACGCGCAAGGCGTACGAGGCGTACGCCGCCGCCAAGCGGAACCAGCGCCACTACCTGTAGGAGCAGCATGACGATTCCGCGCACCGTCATCGGCAACCTCTGCCTCGGCACGGCGCCCGACTCCTGGGGTGTGTGGTTCCCCCAGGACGAGCACCAGGTGCCCTATTCCCGCTTCCTCGACGAGCTCGTGCGGGCCGGCTACCGCTGGGTGGAGCTGGGCCCGTTCGGCTACCTCCCGACCGACCCGCGGCGCCTCGCCGACGAGCTGGGCGAACGCGGCCTGCGGGTCTCCGGCGGCACCACGTTCGGCGCCCTGCACCGGCCGGACCAGTGGGACGAGATGCTCGCGAACACCCGCCGGGTCGCCGAGCTGACCGCCGCCGCGGGCGCGCACCACCTCGTCTACATCCCGCCGATGTACCGCGACGAGAAGACCGGCGAGTACACCGAGCCGCCCGAGCTGACCGCGGCGCAGTGGGCCTCGTTCGGGCGGCGGGCCGACGAGCTGGGCCGGATCCTCCTGGAGGAGTACGACGTGCGGCTCGTGCTGCACCCGCACGCCGACAGCCACATCCAGACCCAGCCGGAGATCGAGCGCTACCTCAACGAAAGCGACCCGCAGTACGCCAACCTGTGCCTGGACACCGGGCACGTGGCGTACGGCCGCGGCGACGCCGTCGACCTCGTCCGCCGCTACGCCGACCGGATCGGGTATGTCCACATCAAACAGATGGACCCCGTCATCCTGGACCAGGTGTGGGCGGAGAACCTGGCGTTCGGCGAGGCGGTCAAACGCGGGGTGTGCGTCGAACCGCCCGCCGGGGTGCCGAACCCGGACGACGTCGTGGCGGCACTGTCCGAACTGGACGCCCGAATCTTCGTGGTCGTCGAGCAGGACCTGTACCCCTGCGCGCCGGACGTGCCGCTGCCGATCGCGACGCGCACGCGGGAATACCTGCACTCGCGCGGGTTGCGGGGTGAGTGGGCGTGACCGTCTCCGTGGGAGTGATCGGCACCGGCATGATCGGGCAGGACCACATCCGGCGGCTGACCGAGGTGGTTCCCGGCGCTTCGGTCGTCGCGGTGTCCGATGTGGACGCTGCCAGGGCGGCCGGAGTCGCGTCGGGGATCGGCGCGCGAGCCCTGCCGAGCGGGCACGACGTCATCGCCGATCCGGCGGTGGCCGCCGTCGTGGTCACGAGCTGGGGGCCGACGCACGCGGAGTACGTGCTCGCCGCGATCGCCGCGGGCAAGTACGTGTTCTGCGAGAAGCCGCTGGCCACGACGGCGGAGGACTGCCTGCGGATCGTCGAGGCCGAGCAGGCCGCCGGGCGGCGGCTCGTGCAGGTCGGGTTCATGCGCCGCTACGACGCCGGCTACCGCGCGATGAAACAGGTGCTCGACGGCGGCCGGCTGGGGCATCCGCTGCTCGTGCACTGCGTGCACCGCAACGTGACCGTGCCCGAGTCGTACCACTCGGACATGGCGGTGCAGGACACCGCGGTGCACGAGATCGACGCGATCCGCTGGCTGCTGGGCGAGGAGATCGTCTCCGCGCAGGTGCTGCGGCCGCGGGTGACGAGCAGGCGGTTCGAGCACCTGCAGGACCCGCAGTTCATGCTCTTCGAAACCGCCAGCGGCGTGCGCGTGGACCTGGAGGTGTTCGTCAACTGCCAGTTCGGCTACGACATCCAGTGCGAGACCGTGTGCGAGGCGGGCACCGTGCGGCTGCCGGACCCGGCGGACGTGATCGTCAAGGCCGCGGGCGGGCAGCGCACCGGCGTGCTGCAGGACTGGAAGCAGCGCTTCGGGGCGGCCTTCGACGCGGAGTTCGCCGAGTGGATCGCGTCGGTGCGCGAAGGCCGCCTGACCGGGCCGAGTGCGTGGGACGGATACGCCGCCGCCGTGATCACCGACGCCGCGACCGAGGCGCTGCACAGCGGCGGCGTCGTGTCCGTGCGGCTCAAGGACCGTCCGGGGGAGCTGCCGTGAAGATCGCGCTGGACCCTTACATGCTGCGCGGGCTGCCGATGGCCGACATGGTGCACACGGTCGCCGACCTCGGTTACGAGTACCTCGAACTGTCGCCGCGCGAGGACTTCATGCCGTTCTTCCTGCACCCGCGTGCCGACGACGAGAAGGTCGCTTCGCTGAAGCGTGTGCTGCGGGAGACCGGGGTGCAGCTGTCCAGCACGCTGCCGCTCTACCGGTGGTCGAGCCCGGACGAGGCGGAACGGCAGGCGGCGGTGCGGTACTGGAAGCGGATGATCGAGGTGACCGCGGAGCTGGAGTGTCCGCTGATGAACTCGGAGTTGGGCGGCCGCCCCGAAAAGGCCGCGGAGAGCGAGGCCGCGTTCTGGCGGTCGCTGGAGGAGTTGCTGCCGGTGTTCGAGCGCGAGGGGATCGCGCTGAACCTGGAGGCGCACCCGGACGACTTCTGCGAGCTGAACGACCCGGCGGTCGACCTGGTGCGGGCGGTCAACCGGCCGTGGGTGAACTACCTGTACTGCGCGCCGCACACGTTCCACCTCTCCGACGGAACGGGTGACGTCGCGCGGATGCTGCGCTACGCGGGCGGGAAGCTACGGCACGTGCACCTCGCCGATTCGTTCAACCACAAGGGTTCCTCGGGTCTGCGGTACATCCTGAACCCGCCGGGGACGCCCGCGCGGGTGCACCAGCACCTGGACATCGGCCAGGGCGAGGTGAACTGGGGCGAGTTCTTCGGCACGCTGCGGGAGCTGGGTTTCGACGGCGTGGCGACGGTGTGCGTCTTCGCGTGGGAGGAGCGCGCGGTGGAGTCCGGCGCCGCGATGCTCGACCGGGTGCGGAAGGAGCTGGGCTGACCGCATCCCGGGACGGCTTCCCCTCGCGCGGCGGGGCGCGCATCATGTCCCGAAACGGCCTCACGACTCCCGGCGGTGGTCACGGTGAAGCGGTTCCTGCGCACGTTCGCCCGCGCTTTCGGCAGCCTCGGTCACCCCGGTGCGCCGGACGACCTGGGGTTCGCACTGCCACGCCCGGACTGCCCGCCCGCGGGCTACCCGGCGGACCGGTCGAGCGTTCCGCTGTCGGCGCGGGAGGAGGAGGCGTTCCGGCTGCTGGCCGACGACCTCGCCCGCTGAGGACAGTCGCTCAGTCGAGGCAGAACTCGTTGCCCTCGACGTCCTGCATCGTCAGGCACGACTCGTTGTACTCGTCGGCGACCAGCAACCCCACCCGGACCGCGCCCAGCGCGACCAGCCGCGCGCACTCGGCTTCGAGCGCGGCGACGCGCTCCGCGCCCACGAGCCCGGTGCCGACCCGCACGTCGAGGTGCACCCGGTTCTTGACGACCTTGCCCTCGGGAACGCGCTGGAAGAACAGCCGCGGGCCCACGCCCGAGGGGTCGGCGCAGGCGAACGCCGCGCCCCGCCGCTCGGGTGGCAGCGAGCGGTCGTAGTCGCACCAGGAGGCGAAACCCTCCGGTGGCGGCGGTACGACGTACCCCAGCACCTCACACCAGAACCGGGCGACGCGCTCGGGTTCCGCGCAGTCGAAGGTGACCTGGACCTGCTTGACCGACCCCATCTGTGCACCCTAGCGGCCCGGGCGGGCGTCAGGACCCCGCCGACCCCGCGCCCACGAGATGGGGCCAGATGCGGGCCGCGAGATCTTCCGGGGAACCGGGGCAGCCGCGGCGGAGCCAGTCCATGATCGTGCCCAGCAGGGCGCCCGCCAGCAGCGCCGCGGGCGGGTCGTGCGGGATCTCCGCCGGGTCGTCGGCGTGGGTGGGGGAGTCGGTGCCCGCCAGGTGCACGTGGATGGCGATCGCGATCCGCTGGTGCAGGTGGTTGATCACGCGCGCGCTGCCGTCGGCGTCGAGCAGCGCCCGGTACAGCCGGGCGTGCGCCGCGACGTGCCCGAACACCCGCGCCAGCGCGCCTGCCGGGTCGGCCGCCTGCTGCGGCAGGAGCACGTGCGCGGCGGCGATCAGCTCGTCGAACAGCTCGGTACCCGCGGCGGCCGCCAGGTCGTGCACGTCGGTGTAGTGCTCGTAGAACGTCGAGCGGTTGACCGCCGCCCGCCGGGTGACGTCGGAAATCGAGATCTGGCTCAGGTCCCGCTCCTCGATCAGCTCCAGCAGCGCGCCCTCCAGCGCCGAGCGGGAACGGCGGCTGCGAGGGTCGGTGAGCTGCGGGGACGGCATCCCGGAAGTCTACCTATCCGACAGGTGTTGGTTAAACGACAGCTGATGGAGTAAGAAGGGAGGAGTTCACCTGCCGTCGCGACGAGGAGTTGGTAGATGACCACCGCGGAGCCCCGGAACTACCCGTTCAGCCACCCGGACCGGCTGGACACCGAGCCGCTGTTCGCGCGGCTGCGCGCCGAGGAACCGCTGACCCGCGTCTGCCTGCCCTACGGCGAACCGGGCTGGCTGGCCACCCGCTACGAGGACGTCAAGGTCGTGCTCGGCGACCCGCGGTTCAGCCGCGCCGCGAGCCTGGAGCACGACGAGCCGCGGATGCGCCCGCAGCCGTCCCAGCCGGGCAGCATCCTCAGCATGGACCCGCCGGACCACAGCAGGTTGCGGCGGCTGGTCACGAAGGCGTTCACGGTGCGGCGCATCGAGGAGCTGCGCCCGCGGGTGCAGGAGATCGCCGACGGGCTCGTGGACGCGATGCTCGCCGAAGGCCCGCCCGGCGACCTGATCGAGAACTTCGCGCTGCCGGTGCCGGTCACGGTGATCTGCGAGCTGCTGGGCGTGCCGTACGACGACCGCGTGGACTTCCGGTACTGGTCCGACGCGTTCCTGTCCACCACCAAGTTCACCCCCGAGCAGGTCGGCGAGTGCACTCAGAAGATGCGCGGATACCTGGAGGGCCTGATCGCGCAGCGGCGCGAGACCCCGAAGGACGACCTGCTCAGCGGGCTGGTCGCGGCGCGCGACAACGACGACCGGCTGTCCGAGGACGAGCTGGTGATGCTCGTGATGGCGCTGCTCGTCGCCGGGCACGAGACCACCGCGTCGCAGATCCCGAACTTCGTGTACGTGCTGCTGACGCACCCGGACCAGCTGGCGCTGCTGCGGTCCGACCTGAGCCTGGTGCCGCGGGCGGTCGAGGAGCTGATGCGGTACGTCCCGCTCGGGCTCGGCGCGGGCATTGCGCGGTACGCGCTGGAGGACCTCGAACTGGGCGGGGTGACCGTGAAGGCCGGGGAGGCGGTGATGCCGGTGCTCGCGTCGGCCAACCGCGACGAGTCGGTGTTCACCGACCCCGACCGGCTCGACCTGCTCCGCCAGGAAGGCACGCACATCGGCTTCGGGCACGGCGTGCACCACTGCCTCGGTGCGCCGCTGGCGCGGATGGAGCTGCAGGTCGCGCTCGGCACGCTGCTGCGCCGCCTGCCGAACCTGCGCCTCGCCGAAGGCGACGCCGGGGTGCGGTGGAAGGAGGGCCTGTCGACCCGCGGCCCGGAGCGGATGCTGCTGGCCTGGGACGCCTGAGGCGGCACCGGAAACGAGGGAGCGGGAGGCGGCGCGGCCTCCCGCTCCTTTTCGTTCAGTGCCGTTCGCCGGTGATCTCCTCCGGCGGCAGGACCGACAATGTGGCCAGTGCGCGCAGGAAGGCCGCCCGGTCGGTGGGGTCCAGGTGCGCCAGGACGCGCTGCTCGTTGCGCTGGATGTCGGCCTGGGCGGCACGGCGTGTGCGGCTGCCGTCGGGCGTGATCGCGACGAAACGGGCGCGGCGGTCGGACGGGTCCGGGGTGCGCTCCAGCAGGCCGTGGCGCTCCAGCTCGTCCAGCACGCGGATGATGCGGCTCTTGTCCGCTCCGATCGCCTGCGCCAGCGCGGCCTGCGTGCGCACCGGCTGCCCGTCCACCGCCGACAGCACGACGTAACCCCACATGCTCAGCCCGTGTGCCCGCAGGATCGGCAGCTCCGCGGCGATCAGCGACCGCTGCAGCGGCGCGATCATCGCCGCCAGGTCCGGTCTCCGCTCCGCCATACCGGGAATGCTAACGACCTTGACCGAATGATAAGCGCACGCATATCGTATGCGTATGCCTATCGATGAGCTGCTGAAGCAGCACCGCGTGGCGGTCGAAACCAGCGTGCGGATCGTGTCGCGAGTAGGGGATCTGACCCGGCCCACGCCCTGCGCGGAATGGACTCTCGGGGACCTGCTCGCGCACATGATCGCCCAGCACCACGGGTTCGCGGCCGCGGCGAGGGGGCGCGGCGGTGAACCGGGGGTGTGGCAGGTGCGCCCGATCGGGCCCGCGCCGGCGGGGGAGTACGAAGCCGCGGCCGCCGACGTACTCGCCGCTTTCGCGGACCCCAGCCCGACGTTCCACCTGCCCGAGTTCGCCCCGGTGTCGGACTTCCCGGCGGAGCTGGCGATCGGGTTTCACCTGATCGACTACGTCGTGCACGGCTGGGACGTGGCCCGTTCGCTGGGCATCGAGTACCGGCTCGACCCCGCACTGGCCGACACCGCGCTGAAGATCGCGCTCGCCGTCCCGGGCGGTGACGCCCGGCTCGCTCCCGGCGCGGCCTTCGCACCAGCGCTGTCCACATCGGACGGTGATCCGCTGTCCCGGATCCTCACGGCCCTCGGTCGTTCACCCGCCTGGCCGGCCTGAGCCGTTCGAGCGAATGTCCGGTGCGCGCGTTAACGCCGTCCCGTGCCCGGCGTCTCACCGGTGGGCGCTCCAGCCCACACCAGTTCGGCGGGAGGCAATCACATGGGTGGTTTCATCGATGCGACGGCGGAGACGAAGAACCCGGCTTCGGAGAGCGAGGTCCGGTGCGGCCGTGCACTGGCGGCACTGCTGCCCGCCAGTCACACGGTGGTCCTGCAGGTGCCGAGCGGGCACCGCGGGGCGGTCGGCGGCAGCGGCGCGACCGCGGACTTCATCGTGTACACCGGCGGCAGCGTGAACGGTGCGCCCAAGCCGCTGCTGGAGATCCGGGAGAACGAGAACTACTGGGGCACGGTCGACGCTTACACGCCCGAGGGGTTCAACCCGGGCGGCTCGGTGAACATGGTGCGGGACAAGCTGTCCACGCAGGCGAGGGCGGTCATCGTCGACCTGGGGAACCTGACCAACCCGGCGCAGCGGAAAGAGGTCGTCACGAAGATCATCACCATGGTGGACAAGGCGCACAAGGGCAGCATGGTCGTCTTCCACTTCGAGGGCACGAGCCGCGTGTACAACCCGGCGGACTCCTTCCGGAAGACGGGTGACCAGTTCGTCTGACCGGGCACCACGCCTGCTTCGGCCCGACGCCGGGAGCCGAAGCAGGCCGGCCGTTCGTCAGCTCCCCAGCGTCTCCCGCAGTCCGGGCTGCAGCCGGTCCGCGTGGGCGCGCACCAGGTCGTCGCACAGCTGCCAGATCCGTTCCACCGGCAGGGCCGCCGCGGTGGCCGGGTCGGTCATCGCCGCGTGGCGGATGTGCCGGGGATCGTCCTCGACCGCCGCGCGGACCACCAGGTCCGTGGTGCTCAGGTAGGTGCGGTTGAGCGCCGCGAGCTGAGGGGGCAGCGCGCCGATCCGGGTCGGGCGCACACCGGAACCGTCGACGAGACAAGGGACTTCCACCGCGCCGCCCTCGGGCAGGTTCGCGATCAGGCCCCGGTTCAGCACGTTCCCGTACACCGTCCGCGGGGTGCCGGTCACGATGCTGTGGATGATCTGCGGCGCGTACTCGTTCGTCCCCTCCACCGGCAGCGGCTCGCCCTTCGCGACCGCCGCGCGCGTGTTCTCGTACTCGGCCTCGTTCTCCGCCACCACGTCCAGGTAGGCGCCGATCGGCAGGCGCAGCCGCTCGACCTCGCTGTCGTGCCCGAGGTACCACGGCACGTACTCCGACGAGTGCTCGCTGGTCTCCGTCGGGTAGTACCCCAGGCGCCGGAACATGTCGAACCGCACGCGCCTGCGCAGCTGCGGGTCCTCTTCGGACAGTCGCGCGAGCCGCGGGTACAGGTCGCTGCCCCGGTGCTCCAGCCGCAGCACCCACGCCTGGTGGTTCACCCCCGCCGCCACGTAGGTGACCTCGTCGAACGGCACCCCGACCAGCTCGGCGAGCCCGTGCACCGTCCAGTACACCGAGTGGCACAGGCCCACCACGCGGTCCGCGCGGCCGATCTCGCTCAGGTACTGGACGTTCATCGCCATCGGGTTGGTGTAGTTGAGCAGCCACGCGTCCGGGCACACCTCCGCGATGTCGGCGGAAAGCGCCTTCAGAAACGGGAACGTCCGCAGCGCGCGGAAGATCCCGCCGATCCCGAGCGTGTCGCCGATCGTCTGGCGCACTCCGTAGGAGGCGGGGATGTCGAAGTCGGTGCGGGTGGCCTCACCCATGCCGATCTGCACCGTGTCGAGCACGAAGTCGGCGCCCGCCAGCGCCTCCCGCCGGTCGAGGTGGGCGGTGATCTTCGGCTTCACCCCGCGCGCGTCCGCGATGGACCGGGCGGCGGCCGAAGCCGTCTCCAGGCGCTGCGGGTCGATGTCGTGCAGGCTGACGTGCACCTCGCCCAGCTCCGGGTGGGCGAACAGGTCGGCCAGCAGACCCTGGGTGAACACGACACTGCCCGCGCCGACGAAGGTGATCTTGGGGGTCATGCGGTTTCCGTTCTGACGTACTCGGTGTGGGCGAGGGCCTCGTCCCACGTGGGCTGGCTCGCGGTGCCGCCGGCGGCGAGCACGGACCGGCCGCCGCAGGCGACCGCGAACCGCAGGGCCTGCTCGACGGGAAGCCCGCCGAGGGTCGCGGCGAGGAACCCGGCGTTGAAGCTGTCCCCGGCGCCCACGGCGTCGACCGCTTCGACCGGGGTCGCCCGCGCACTGACCACGGCGTCCCCGGCGACGGCGAAAGCCCCTTCCGCGCCGTCCTTGACGACCACCACCGGGCCTCGCGAAGCCAGCGCCGCGGCCGCTTCCCGGGCGTCCGCGACCCCGGCGAGGCGGCACGCCTCCGCCGCGTTCGGCAGCAGGTAACCGACTTCCGGCAGCACCGCGGAAACACCGTCCCAGCGCCCGGCCGGATCGTCGTTGGTGTCCAAAGAGGACGAAGCGCCGTGCGCCCGCGCCGTGCGGAACAGCTCCGGCAGCCCGGCCGCCAGCTTCGGCAGCAGGAAGTACGACGACGCGTGCACGTGCCGGCACGACGCGAGCAGGTCCGCGGGAACGTCGGCGGGCGTGGTCGCCTCGAACGTGCCGGGAGTGGTCACGATCGCCCGGTCGCTGCCGCGGGTCAGCACGATCGTCAGCGGCGTCGGCAGGTCCGGATCGGTGTGCAGCGCGCGGGTGTCGACCCCGCGCTCTTCGAGGACGTCGCGCACGAACCGCCCGGCGGCGTCGTTCCCGACGCGCGCGGCGATGGCCACCCGCAGGCCGAGCCGGGCGGCGCCGGCGGCGGTGATGGCCGCCGAGCCGCCGAGGGTGAGCACGCCGCGCTCGGCCAGCTGCTCGCGCTGGCCGAAGGCGAGGTCCGCGGTGAGCGGCCCGGCGATGACGTCGGGGTTCGCGTCCCCGATCACGAGCAGGTCGAAGGTCACGGCGTCATCCTTTCAGCCCGCTGGAGGTGATCGACTGGATGAACGTCTTCTGCGCGCCCAGGAACGCCAGCAGCACCGGCAGCACGGTGATCACGTTGCCCGCCATCACCGCCGCCCAGTTCGTGTGGTGCTCGCCCTGGAACGTGGTGAGCCCGAGCTGCAGCGTGTACTGCGTGTCGTGGTTGATCGCGATCAGCGGCCACGTCAGGTCGTTCCACGTGCTGAGGAACGTCAGCACCGCCACCGTGCTCAGCGCCGGGCGCGAGAGCGGCAGCACGATGCGGACCAGCACCCGCAGCCGCGAGCAGCCGTCGATCCACGCCGCCTCCTCCAGCTCGCGCGGCAGGGACAGGAAGAACTGCCGCAGCAGGAACACCGCGAACGGCGTCACCAGCGAGGGCACGATCAGCGCGCCGAGCGTGTCGATCAGGCCGAGCTTCTTCATCACCAGGAACGTCGGGATCATGGTGAGCTGGAACGGGATCGCCATCGTGGCCAGCATCAGCCCCAGCAGCACGCGGGAACCGCCGAACCGCAGCCGCGCGAACGCGTACCCGGCGAGGGTGCCCAGCACGAGGTTCGACACCACCGTGGTCCCCGCCACGATCACGGTGTTGGTGAACCAGCGCACGAACAGCGCGTTCTCCAGCACGTAGCGGTAGCCGCCCCAGTCCACCTGGGACGGCCACAGCGCGGGTGGGAACCGGTTGATCTCCGCGTTGCTCATCACCGAGCTGAGCAGCAGCCACACCAGCGGTGCGGCGAACACCAGCCCCAGCGGCACGAGCAGCAGGTGCCACGGGCTGAACGGCAGCCGTGGCCGCGTCCCCGTCCGCACGGTGATCCCCGCCGCGGCGGGCACCTCCACCCTGGTGGTCATCGCGCTTCCCTTCCCCGCCGCAGCAGGCGGACCCCGAGCCCGAGCACCAGCAGGGCCACGGCGAGCACGTACGCCGAGGCCGCGCCGTAACCCGCGGTGAAGTTCTGGAACGCCTGCTGCCAGACGAAGTAGACGATCACGGTGGTCGAGCCGAGCGGCCCGCCCTTCGTCGTCACGTACACCAGGTCGAACACCTGCAGCGACGTGATCAGCTGCCACAGCACGAGGAACGTCGTCACCGGCCGCACCGCGGGCAGCGTCACGTGCCACAGCACGCGAAGGGTGCCCGCGCCGTCGAGCCGCGCGGCCTCCACCAGCTCCGCCGGCACGTCCTGCAGCGCGGCGAGGTACACCACGACGCAGAACCCGGTGCCGCTCCACAGCGTGATGGCGACCAGCACCAGCAGGGCCTGCGCGGGATCGGTGAGGAACCCCTGCGGGGACACGCCGAGGTGGTGCAGCACCGAGTTCGCCACCCCGAACTGCGGGTCCAGGATGAACGAGAACAGCACGCCCTGCGCCGTCGCGGACAGCACGAACGGGATGAAGAACAGCGTCCGGTACAGCCCGATCAGCCGGATGCGCCGGTTCAGCACCAGCGCCAGCAGCAGCCCGAAGACGATGCTGAGCGGCACGTACAGCACCGTGTACAGCAGGGTGTTGCCCACCGCCTGGCCGAAGTGCGGGTCCTGCACCAGCGCGTTGTAGTTGTCCAGGCCCACGAACCGGGACGGGGTCACCAGGTCGTCGGCCTGGAACGACAGCAGCAGCGACCACACGACGGGCACGATCCCGAGGCCGATGATGACGAGCACCGACGGCGCGAGGTACGCCCACGCGGTGGCGGTTTCGCGGTGGCGGCGGCGGACGCGCGCGGCGGGGGCGAGGGTGATCGGGGCGGGCAGACCGGGCATGGCGGCCTCCTAGCGGGGGATGAGGAGAGCGGCGTCGGCGACCTTCGCGCAGTCGCGCAGGGCGTCGGCCGGGCTGGCCTGGCCGAGCAGCACGGACACGATCGCGACGCCGACGGCCTGCGAGATCTGCGGGTAGGCGGGGTGCACCGGTTTCACGCGCGCGGAGTCCAGTGCCGTCACGAACACCGAGAGCCCTTCGGTCTCCTCGGTCGCCTTCTGCCACTCGGGCAGGGCCTGCGCGCCGTGGCTCAGCGGCAGGCTGCCCGCGCCGGTGTCCCAGCGCACGTCCTGCTCGGGCGCGGTGAGCCAGCTCAGGAACGTGCGGGCCGCCTGGACGCGCTCTGTGCCGTTGTCGAACACCGTCCACGTGTCCGGGCCGGAGATCGTCACGGGCCTGCCGGTGAAGGTGGGCAGCGGCACGACGTGGTAGTCGATCCCGGCGTCGACGATGTCGGGCAGCTTCCAGGGACCGGTGGGCACCATGCCGATCGCGCCGGACTGGAACGCCTGGTACATCTGGTCGGAGCCGGACTTGGGGTCGATGTAGACCGACTTCGCGGCGGCGAGGTCGCGCACCACCTCCAGCGCGCGCACGCCCGTGTCGCCGGCGAACCCGATGTGCTTGCCGTCCTTCGCGATGATCTCGCCGCCGAGGTCCCACACCATCGGCCACAGCCGCCACACGGTGTCCTCGTCGCCGACGCCCGGCCACGCGGTGCCGAAGCGGCCCGCGCTCGCGTCGGTCAGTTTCGCCGCGGCGGCCACGAAGTCGGGCCACCGCCAGTCGTCGGCGGGCAGCGGCAGCCCGGCCTGGGCGAACAGCGCCTTGTTACACACCACGGCGAGCGAGTCGAGCAACGCGGGCACGGCCCGGATGCGGCCGTTGATCGTGACGGCCTCGCGGGCGGCGGGCCAGAAGTCCGGGCCGTTGTCCACGACTTCGGTCATCTCGGCGGCCTGCGGGCTGCGGGCGACGCTGGCGAGGTCGGACCCGAAGACGTAGGCGATGTCCGGATAGGACCCCGACGCGAGCGCGGCGGTGATCTTCTGCAGCATCGCGTCGGCCAGCACCCCGCCGCCGAGGTCGATCCGGATGCCCGGATGCGTGCGCTCGAAGTCGGCGGCGAGCCCCTTCAGCACGTCGAGGGCGGTGTCCTCCTGCCCGTGCCACATCTCGACCGTGACCGGGCCGCCGGAAGCGCTGCCCGGCGCGGCGCAGCCCGCCGCGAGACCGGCGGAGCCCAGCAGGAAAACGCGCCGGGTGAGGGATGTGCCCATGCGACCTCCCGTCAGCAGGTCTCGCGGACGTAGTTCTCCGCGTCGTCGGGCGTCACGACGTCGTGGTCGCGCCGCACGATGCTCAGCCGCGGCCAGTGCCCGCAGGCGTAGGACAGGCCCTCGGCGGTGTACTCGATGACGATCACGTGATCGCCGAAGGCCGCGGTGAACTCGCCGCAGTTGTGCTGTTCGCCGCACTCCTCGGCGACGGCGAAGTCCAGCCCGTTCTGCGTGTGCCGCGCGGACAGCTCGGAGGTGTTCTTCTGCGCGATCGCGAGGCCCTTTTCGTGCGCGTGCGCGGAGAGCAGCTTGATGTAGTCCTGCGCGTCCGCGTCGGTCAGCAGGCCGTCCGAGCGCGTGAAGCTGTCGAAGTTGTCCGGTTCGACCGCCTGGTAGCCCTTGGCGGCGCACTCGTCGATCCAGGAGTCGACCTTGGCCGCGATCCTCGTGCGCTTGCCGGCGGTGCCGACGTCCAGCAGCGCCTCGCCCCAGTCGCCGTCCATCACGACGTTGCCGCTCGCGTCGCGCAACAGCAGGTCGTCGTCCCACTCGCCCTCGGCGCCGGGCTGGGCCTGGAAGGCGTTGACGTAGCAGATGTTGTAGAGGCCCTTCGCGGGCGCGGTGCCGTGGTCGCGGGTGACGACCTTGACGCCCTCGGGCGGGTCGTATGCGCCGCCGATCTGGTAGTCGAACGCCGCGCCGGCCGGCGGGGGAGCGGGCGTGGCGGCCTGCGCGGCGGGGGCGGCGCAGGCGGCCGTGAGGAGCGCGGTGGAGGCGGCGGCGAGCCGGAGGCGGGAAAGGGGCATCTCGAACTCCGCGAACAGTGGGCACGACCCCGCCTCGGACACCCCGGTGTCCTGGCGACTCGGTCCGGGCTCGCGGCGGGGCCGCATACCGGCTGGGCGTACCTCTGCGTCGGGCGCCTGGGTGCCGACGTGGCACGAAGTAAAGCGATCAGCCGATCAGCTGTCAAGTGATCGACCGTGATCGTTCTCGTGTCGAGGCCGTCATTTCCGGTCAAATGGGTGGACGGCGCCGGGACGATGGACCTCGTGGAGCAGAAGGAGATCTGGGACGCCGAGACCGCCCGCCGCTACGACACGCCGGGCACCGGCATGTTCGCGCCCGAGGTGCTCGGCCCGGCCGTGGACCGGCTGGCCTCGCTCGCGGGTGGCGGCGCCGCGCTGGAGTTCGCGATCGGCACCGGCCGCGTCGCCGTCCCGCTCGCCGCACGGGGCGTGCCGGTGAGCGGCGTGGAGCTGTCGCCGTGGATGGTCGAGCAGCTGCGCACGAAGGCGGACGAGGCGGCGATCCCGGTGGTCCTGGGCGACATGGCGACCACGCATGTACCGGGGGAGTACACGCTCGTCTACCTGGTGTTCAACACGATCTCGAACCTGCGGACGCAGGCGGAGCAGGTCAAGTGCTTCCGCAACGCGGCGCGCCACCTCGTGCCCGGCGGGCGGTTCGTGGTCGAGCTGGGGGTGCCGGCCCTGCGGAAGCTGCCGCCGGGGCAGGACGCCGTGGTGTTCCGCAACGATCCCGGTTACGTCGGCGTGGACGTGTACGACGTGCTGCGGCAGGAGCTGGTGTCGCACCACTTCACGTTCGGTGACGGCAGGCAGGCCCGGGTCGGCAGTGGCCGGTTCCGCTACGTCTGGCCCGCGGAGCTCGACCTGATGGCGCAGCTCGCGGGCTTCGAGCTGGAGTCGCGGCACGCGGACTGGAGCGGCGCGGAGTTCACGGCGGAGTCGGAGTCGCACGTGTCGGTCTACCGGCTCTGAGGGTCCTCCGGCGGCGTGCGGCGGCGACGGCGGAAGGCGGCGGCGAGCCGGGAGTGCGGCTGCCACTCCAGGCCGTTGGGCAGGTTCCAGCCGAACTTCACGGCGGCCAGGCGGAACAGCAGCGCGCCCACCACGCCGATGACGAACCCGGCGATCGGCGCACCCAGGTACGTGCAGACGACCATCGTCGAAGCGACGGCCGCCGCGACGGTGCCGTACAGCGGGGTGCCGCCGAACACCGCGGGCACCCGCCGCAGCAGGACGTCCCGCAACGCACCCCCACCGACGGCGGTCGTGGTGCCCAGGAGGACGGCGGGCAGCCACCCCAGCCCGGCGGCGAGCGTCTTCTGCGCGCCGCTGACCGCCCAGAGCCCGATGACCGCGGCGTCCAGCGCGGTGAACAACCGGTCCCACGCCCGCGCCCCGATGGACACGGCAAACGCGACGAACGCCCCGGCCAGTGCGGTCGGCAGGTAGGCGTAGTCGGTGAGCGCGACGGGCGTCCCGTGCTGGAGCAGGGTGTCGCGGACGACCCCGCCCCCGAGCCCGGAAATGCTGCCCACGACGAGAATCCCGAAGAGGTCCAGCCGCTCACTGCGCCCCACCGCCCCACCCAGCACGGCGGCGGCGAACACCCCGGCGAGATCGAGGTACCGGGCCGCCTGGTTGATCGCCTCCACAGTGGTGTCACCTGCCATGGGAAGGACTGTAAACAAACCCCGAGAGTGGGGTGATCATCCCGTGGCCTGACACCGGGGATCACTTTGGACCCAGCGTGGTCACCCGTTGTGGGCCGGGCGTGGCCGCCCTCCAATGCCCGGCCACCCCCGCCCCTTTCCCTTGATCGTTTAACGGTTGGC
Source organism: Amycolatopsis bartoniae (assembly GCF_014191255.1). Lineage (GTDB taxonomy): Bacteria > Actinomycetota > Actinomycetes > Mycobacteriales > Pseudonocardiaceae > Amycolatopsis_E > Amycolatopsis_E bartoniae. The sequence goes on along the minus strand of NZ_JACHWH010000005.1, from coordinate 91,554 downwards.
TCGCCGCGTCAAGGGCGCCTTCGGCGTCGCTTCGCGATCGCTGCGCGACCCTTGACCCGGCGAGCCAACCGCTAATGAGGCTGGGGATCGGGGACGGGGGAGGCCTGGGCGTGTGCCGGGCCGTTCTCGTCGCCGGGTGGCTATTTGGTCGTGCTGTATTATTCCTTGTGTAGTTTGGTTGCGTAGTTCTGCCAGTTTTTCCTTTGCCGCTTTCTCTCGCTCGGCTTCTTGTTCTTCGATCGATCTTGCCTCTGGGGTTTCTCCTGCCAGCTCTGCCGAGCCGGCTGCGGTGGCTATGCGGCCTTCGATGCGGTCGCGGACGTAGTCGAAGCTCGGGACACCCGACTCGCTGTAGTCGGGCTCGGGCAGGTTCTCATCGGACATGAGCGGTCCCTTCGTCGTGTCCCGCCCATTGTGCTGGGGATCGGGGCACGGTGAGAGGGCCTGTTCAGGGTCGGTTCCGGGGTCTTCCCCGATCCGCGAACCCGGTGGCGGCGCCAGTATCGGCTCATGCGCTGGAAGATCCTCACCGCCGCCGTGCTCGTCACCGCCGCGCTCACCGTGCCCGCCGCGGCGGCCACGCGCCTGGCGCTGCCCGAGCCCAGCGGCCCGTACCGCGTCGGCGAGACCGACCTGCACCTCGTCGACGCCGCCCGCCCCGACCCGTGGGTGGCGGGGCCGCGGGAGCTGATGGTGAGCGTCCACTATCCGGCGCTGCTCGTGCCGGGCCGCGCGGCGCCGTACATGCTGCCGGGGGCCGCGGCGCACTTCGACGCGGTGACGGCGAACCAGTATCTCGGCCTCGGCACGCCGCCGGGCACGGACTGGGCGGCCGTCCGCACGCACGCGGTCCGCGACGCCCCGGCCCTGCCCGGCAGGCGGCCGGTGATCGTCTACTCGCCGGGGCTGGGGGAGCCGCGCACCTGGGGCACCGCCGCGGCCGAGGACCTCGCGAGCCGCGGTTACGTGGTGGTGAGCGCCGACCACACGTACGAGGCGCCGGAAGTCCAGTTCCCCGACGGTTCCGTGCGCACCATGGTCGAGCCCGGCGACCCGGACCCGTTCCTGCGCAAGGCGCTCGACGTCCGCGTCCGCGACACCCGGTTCGTGCTCGACTCGCTCGCGCGCCTGCCCTGGCTGACCGTCGACCGGGTCGGGATGCTCGGGCACTCGATGGGCGGCGCGGCCGCGGCGCTGACCATGGCGGCCGACCCGCGGGTGGTGGCCGGGGTGGACCTCGACGGGAACCTGACCTACTACGACGGCAGCCCGATGCCCCCGGCGGCCGAGGGCCTGGCGAAGCCGTTCCTGCTGGTGGGCAAGGACGGAACCACCGACACCGGCCCGGGCTGGACGGCGTTCCTCGCCCACACGCCGGGCTGGGCGCGGCAGCTGAAACTGCTGGGCAGCGAGCACGCGTCGTTCACCGACGCCGAAGCGCTCCTGCCGCAGTTGGGCGTCGGCGTGGGCACGCTGGACCCGGCCACCGCGATCCGCACCCAGCGCGCCTACCTGGCGGCGTTCTTCGACCGGTGGCTGCGCGGCGGGGACGGCCGGCTGCTCGACGGGCCGTCATCCCGTTATCCCGCCATGGCTTTCGTGTCCTGACCGTCCTCAGTGGACGAATGTCAGACGCTGCGCAGGACCGACACCACGATGCCCAGCACGACCGCCTCGTCGCCGTCGATCACCTCGTACGCCGGGTTGCGGGGTTCGAGGTAGACGTGCCCGTTGCGGCGGCGGTACACCTTGACGGTGGCCTCGCCGTCGAGCATGGCGGCGACGATCTGCCCCGAGTGGGCCTCGGGCTGGCGGCGCACCACCACGATGTCGCCGTCGCAGATCGCGGCGTCCACCATCGAGTCGCCACGCACGCGCAGGCCGAACACGGTGCCGCGGCCGGTGAGCCCGCGCGGCAGCTTCAGCACGTCGTCCACGTGCTCCTCGGCCGTGATCGGGACACCGGCGGCGATGTCCCCGACCACGGGCACCGGCACGGCGTCCTCGTCCGGCTCGGCACCACCGGTCTGCTGCAGGAACATCCGCACGTCCATCGGCCGTGACACGCTGGTGCCACGCCGGAGGAAGCCCTTGTCCTCCAGCGCCGACAGGTGCTTCGACACCGACGACGTCGACCGCAGGCCCACCGCGTCGCCCAGCTCGCGCGTGCTCGGCGGATAGCCGTGGCGGACCACCCAGTCCCGGATCGTGGCGAGGATCCGCTGCTGACGCGGCGGCAGGGCCGAAGTGTCCAGGTACTCGAGGTCGTCGTAGGCGGTCACCTGCGGAATCGTAGAGGTAGCCCTCGCGTCCACGGTCAGGTGAGTCCCCGCTTGTCCCGGGGGCTCTCGCGGGAGGACGATCGAGGGGACTTCCGGAAGGACTCGCCATGCCGGTGCAGCTGAACCACACCATCGTCGAAGCCCGCGACCGCGAGGAGACGGCCACGTTCCTCGCGGAGCTGCTGGGCCTGCCCGAACCCGTGCCGTACGGCCCGTTCCTCGTGGTGCAGGCCGACAACGGCGTCTCCCTCGACGTCGCCGAGGTCGAGGGGGAGGTGCACCCGCAGCACTACGCCTTCCTGGTGACCGAGGACGAGTTCGACCGGATCTTCGAGCGTATCCGGGCCCGCGGCCTGGATTTCTGGGCGGACCCGCATGGCCACGAACCGGGGCGGGTGAACACCCGCGACGGCGGGCGCGGGGTGTACTGGGACGACCCGAACCGGCACCGGCTGGAGATCATCACCCGCCCCTACGGCGGTTAGCTCGCCAGCACCTGCGGGGAAAGGGTTTTCAGCATCGCGTTGGCCCACTTGAGCTGGCGCAGCGTCTCCGGGTGGCAGCGTTGCGCCAGCGCCAGCAGCTCCGGGTCCTTCACCGCCTGCGCGCCCTGCGCCAGCAGCTCCCAGTCCAGCGACACGCCCACCGCCTTGCGGCGCAGGTCCGCCAGCAGGAGCAGACCCGGCTCCGCGCGGGTGCGGGTGAGGTCGCTCAGCGCGGTGCGCACCGGGGCCAGGACGCCGGACGTCTTCGCGGCCTCGTCGGACAGGCGGACGCCGTAGCGGCGGCCCGCCTCCGCGAGCGCCGTCGTGTGGTTGCGGCTCCACCCGGCCAGATCCCGGGCCACGTGGTGGATCTCGTGTTCGGCGTGGTGCCGGTCGGAGACGGTCAGCAGCTCCCGCGCGAGCGACCGCTCCGACCGGTGCAGCTCCCGCAGGGCGAGTCCGAGCTTCACCGCGTCACCTCCCCGGCGCGGGCGATCGCCGCCGCGGCCGTCTTGAACAGGGGCTGTTTCGAGACCGGATCCCAGTCGGTGACGGTCAGCTCGTTCGCCGCGCGGCTGCCCTTGTCGCCCGCCGGGTCGCCGGTGTCCCAGTAGCCGTAGCGGAACGGCAGGAACAGCACGCCTTCGCGGATGCCGCCGATCCGCGCGTGGGCGCGGACCGTGCCCCGCGGGGTGCGGATCTCGGCCAGGTCGCCTTCGGCCAGCCCCAGCCGCCGGGCGTCGGCGGCGGACAGCTCCACCCACACCTCCGGCGCCGCGTCCCGCAGCTCCGGTGCGCGAGCGGTCTTGGTGCGCGTGTGGAACTGGTAGATCGTGCGGCCGGTGATCAGGCGGAACGGGTGCTCCTCGTCCGGCGGCTCGTGGGGTTCGAGGTACTCGGCGGCCTTGAGCATGGCCTTGCCGTCCGGGTTCGCGGCGCGGTACTCCTGCGGCTCCGCAGGCGCGCCGGTGACGAGGTCGCGGCCGTAGGCCTGGCAGTAGTCCGGGTGCGCGAAGAACTTTCCGTCGGCGTAAAGATCTGCTGCTCGGCGAAGGACACCCCGGTCGCCTCGACGCGCACCAGCGCCTGGCCGGGGCCGGGCGGGGGGAGCTCGCGGGAGGTGACCTGGAGCCCGGTGGGCTCGACGCGGCCGGGAAGGACGATTTCGGTGGTCCGGATGCTCATGACGGTCCCTCTCTAGTGTGTGACTGATCAATCACTCTGGTCGCGAAAAACGCTCCCCGGAGGCCGGGGCGGCGGTTCTCAGCTCGGGTGGCGGATTCCGGCGGTGAGGACGGCCGACCAGTCTTCGCGGTCGTCCAGGCCGAGGGTGGCGATGAGGTGGCACAGCTGCCCGTAGGCCATGAACCGCTGCACCTGCTCGCCGGCCGCCCCCGACCGGCTGCGCGCGTACTCGGTGACGCGCGCCAGCCCCCGGCGGACCGCGTTCGCGATCTCGGGGATGTCGGCGGCGGACTGCGCGTGGACCTGCAGCATCAGCAGGCTCCGGTCGGCGATCAGGTCGGCGTAGGCGCCGCCCATCTCGTCGAGGATCCGCTCCGGGCCGCCGTCGCCGGCACGCGCCACGCCCCGGGCCAGCGCCTGCTCCACCAGTTCGTAGCAGCGGTCGAGCGCGGCCACGAACAGTTCGACCTTGCTGGGGAACAGCTTGAACACGTAGGCGGGGGAGATCGCGGCCCGCGCCGCCACCTTCGAGATGGGCGTGCTGTGGTAGCCGCGACCGGCGAACTCGTCGATCGCCGCGTCGACGACCACGTCGCGGCGGGCGTCGGAGGTCGAGAGCGTGGCACCCCGTCTGGTCATGTGAGTGACCGTACACTCACTCTCGTTCGGATGGCAACCCGGTGCCGGGTGGGAAATTCCGGCCCGGCCTCCCATGGCGATAGTTCTTGGCCCGGCGTAACGGGTTGCGCCGTCCGGACGAATACCCGTCCGACGCCGAAGGAGAGGTGCCCCGCATGCGCAAGCACACGGTGCTGGCAGGTCTGGCCGCGGCCGGACTCGTGACGGCCGCGGCCCCGGTGGCGGGCGCCGACCCGGCCGAGGTGGAGACGACCGTGTCCCAGGCGGCGGTGCTCGCCGGGGACACGGTCACCGTGACCGAGAAGGTCACCAACGTCCACGACTTCTCGGTCCTGCACCCGACCGTGCGCCTGTACAGCACTCCCGACGCGCTGTCGTCGTACGCGTCGCTGGTGGACTGCTCGGCGAGCTGCACGAGCGTGCCGGGCGGGTTCCAGGCGGTGCTGCCCGAGGCGCTGGACGGGTTCGCCTCCGCCACGGTCACCTTCACGCTGCGGATCGCGCCCGGGGCGCCGAACCTGACCGAAACCCTGCGGGGACAGCTTTCCGGCAGCAACTACGCGACTCCGCTGGTGGACGGTCCCGCGCTCACGGTCACCGCGAAGGCCGACGGCGCCGTGGGCCTGACCGCCACCCCGAAGCTGGGCCTGCTGGTGCCGCGCCTGGAGTTCACGGTGTCGCTGCGCAGCCTCGGCCCGGGTCCGGTGCAGGACGCCGTGGTCACCACGACACTCCCGTCCGGTTTGGACAGCAACGGCTGCACGCCGGGAGCGGGCACGGTCGCGTGCGCGTTCCCGGACGTGCCGGCCGGCGAGACCCGCACGGCCACGTTCTCGGTGCCGCTGAGCCTGCTCTCGCTCGGGCTGCCCTACACCTTCACCGCCCGCCAGACGGCGTCCGCCAGCCTCGATCCCGTCACGTCGAACGACACCGCGAGCACCACGTGCACCGTGCTGACCCCGCTGCTGGTGAGCTGCCGCTGACTCACCGCAGGGTCAGCCGGGTCTCGGCAGCCACCCGCGACAGCTTCTCCGGGTTGCGGACGTAGTAGAGCCCGCTGATGCGGTCCTCCTCGGTGCGCACCGCCATGATGCCGTCGATCTCGCCGTCCAGTCGCAGCACCAGCGCCGGATTGCCGTTGACCACGGTGTGCTCGCCGGTCAGCGTCTCCGGCTTCCTGCCGATGAGGCCCGCCACGAAGCGGACGACCCTGTCCGCGCCGGTGATCGGCCGCAGCGCCGCCTGCTTGACGCCGCCACCGTCGCTCACCAGCACGACGTCCGGGGCGAGGACGTCCAGCAGGCCCTGCAGGTTCCCGGTTTCCAGCGCCCGGCGGAACGATTCGAGCGCCTCCCGGGTCTCGGCGGCCGAGACGGCGGCGCGTGGGCGGCGGGCGTCGACGTGCTGCCGGGCGCGGTGCGCGATCTGGCGGACGGCTGCGGGGCTCTTGCCGACCGCGGCCGCGATCTCGTCGTAGCCGATGTCGAACACCTCGCGCAGCACGAAGACGGCGCGCTCGGTGGGCGACAGCGTTTCGAGGACGAGCATGAGCGCCATCGACACGCTCTCGGCTAGCTCGGCGTCCTCCGCGACGTCCGGGGCGGTGAGCAGCGGCTCCGGCAGCCACGGCCCGACGTAGGACTCCTTGCGGCGGCTCAAGGACCGCAGCCGGTTGAGCGCCTGCCGTGTGGTGATCCGGACGAGGTACGCGCGCTGGTCGCGCACCCGCGCCAGGTCGACGTCGACCCAGCGCAGCCACGTCTCCTGAAGCACGTCCTCGGCGTCGGCGGCCGAACCGAGCATCTCGTAGGCGACGGTGAAGAGCAGGTTCCGGTGCGCGACGAACGCCTCGGTGGCGGAGTCGCTCACAGCCGGACCTCCACCGCTTCGGCACGCAGCAGCTTCCGGCGCTCGCCGTCCTTGCTCCACCGGTCGCGCTTGCCGGGGTTGCGCGCCTCGTACGCCAGCTGCTGGACGGTGCTGCGGCACACCAGTTCCTTGAGCAGCGCGCCGGGCCGGCCGCCGAGGTGGAACCGGTTCGCGGTGTCGTGCTTGGAGGCGAACTGGAAGATCCCGGCGCGACGGCCCAGGCTGAGGCACTGGCCCGCGAACCCGACGTCGGCGGGCTTGGGCTGCTCGCCCGCGATGCGGCTGAGCACGGTCTCGGCGGCCTGCGGGCCCAGCTGCACCGCGGACTGGCAGCCCATCCGGTACGGCAGACCCGACGGCGCCGCCGCGTCCCCGGCCGCGACGATGCGCTCGTCGTCCACGCTCGTCAGCGTCTCGTCCGTCAGCAGGCGGCCGTCGGCGTCGGTGCGCAAACCACTGCGGGCGGCCAGGTCCGGCACGCCGAAGCCGGCGGTCCAGACGGTCACCTCGCCGGGCAGCTCGCGGCCGTCGCCCAGCCGGACGGCGTCGGGGGTCACGGCGGTCACCTGCTGATCTTCCACTATCCGCACGCCGAGCTTCGCCAGGCGCCGGGCCACGGACCGCCGTCCCCGCGGGTGCAGGTACGGGCCGAGCACGCCGCCGCAGACCAGGGTCACGGTGCGGCCCAGCTCGGCCAGCTCGGCGGCCACCTCCAGGCCGCTCGGTCCCGCGCCGACGACGGTCACCGTCCGGGCGGCCGCGACGACCGGCTTCAGCCGCTCCGCTTCTTCGAGATCGGCGATCGGGTAGGCGAACTCGGCCGCCCCGGGCACCTGGAGCGCGCTGCCGCTGCCGACGGCGTAGACCAGGTAGTCGTAACCGAGGGTGTCGCCGGATTCGAGGGTCACCCCGCGCCGGGCGGCGTCGATCCGGGCGACGGAGCCGACGACCAGCCGGACGCGCCCGGCCAGGACGTTACGGTAGTCGTGGACGGGGTTGTGCGAGCCGCCGACGAGCTGGTGCAGGCGGATGCGCTCGACGAAGTCCGGCCGCGGGTTGACCAGGGTCACGGTCACGTCGTCGCGTTTCGTCAGCCGGTTCGCGGCCATGACGCCGCTGTAGCCGCCACCGATCACGAGGACTGCGGTGTTCATTCAGCTCTCCTCCGTTCTGGGGTCCGGCCTCAAGACACCGGAGGGGAGCAAGGTGTGACAGTCAGCCGTCGAGCCCGGCCAGGAAGACCTCCTCGAAGCGCGCCAGGTCGGCGCCCGCGGCGTAGGCCAGCGGGCTCCCGGCGGGATCGACCTCGGTGCGGCCGGACTGCGGACCGTCCCGCACCACGGTGATCCGGGCCCGGTGGACGGCGGTCACGACCCCCTCGTCGCCGAACGCGAACACCGCCGCGAGCGCGTCCCACCAGAAGAAGTAGCCCAGCGCGATCCCGTCCCGCATGATCGGGTGCGTCATGATCCGGTACACGATGCGCGCGCTCGCGGTCGTGCCCTCGGCGCCGATCCGGTCCACGTACGCCTGCGTGATCGGGACGAAGTTGGTCGCGTCCAGCGGGACGAGGGTCACCGGCAGGGCGCGGAACACCGCCCGCGCGGACGGCGGGTCGAGCCAGATGTTGAGCTCCTGGGTGTTGTCGAAGCCGGGCAGCGCCTCGCCGAACAGGTTGCCCGGCACGTGGACCGCGCCGCCCATCACGAAGACGCGGCCGATCCGGTGGGCCAGCGGGCTGCCAGGCGGCACGGCGCGGGCGAGGTTGCTGAGCGGCCCGGTCGCCAGGACCGTCACGTCGCGCGGCGCCGACAGCAGCGTCTTCCTGATCAGCTGGGTGGCGGTCAGCGCCGCGGGCGGGGGAGTGGCGGTGGCGTCGTCGAGCGCGGCGGTGAGGATGGTTTCCATGTCCCGCACGGTGCTCGCGGGCGCCGGGTGCACGCCGGGCTCCGAGCCCTCGGCGACGGGGATGCCCGGCAGGCCGCACCGGGCCAGGACGCTCAGCGCGTGTTGCCGCGCCCGGCCGGGGGTGCCGAAGCCGTTGTCCGTGACCGTGACGGCCCGTAGGTCGATCCGGTGGCGCTGGTGCTGCACGCACAGGTAGGCCAGCGTGGACGCGTCGTCCACGTCGAGGTCGCTGTCGTAGATCACCGGCACGGGCCGCGGCTGCGCGGCGGCCGGCGCGGCGAACGCCGTCAGGACGAGGACCAGGACGAGCAGCACAACACGCACGGCGACCTCCCCAGGTGGAGCCGGTGCCGCCACGGTAGACCACGCGAACCGCGAGGAAAAGGACGAACAGCCCACCTCGCGCGCCGCGCGAGGTGGGCTGTGGCGTCCACTCAGGACTGGTACGCCTCCACCTCCGAGGCCTGCGCCGCCGGCCAGCCGGTGTTCGCGGTGAACGTCAGCCGCAGGTAGCGGATCGTCGCGGCGCCGAACGTGGCCGTCGCGGTGTTGCCCGACGCCGGGTCGAACGTGAAGCCCCGCGATCCCACCAGCGTGCCGTACGACGAGCCGTCCGCGCTGCCGGAGATCGACAGCGTCTGCGTCCGCGTGCCCCAGTCCGAGGACGGCGGCAGCTTCAGCACCACTCGGCTCACGCTCAGCGCCGTGCCGAGGTCGACCGTGAACGTCTGCGGGAACGAGCCGTTCGCGCTCTCCCAGTAGGTCGAGGCGTTGCCGTCCACCGCGTTCGGCCCGGGGTAGCCGCCCGTCGAGCTGCTGACGGTGACCGGGCGGCCCTTGGCGAAGTTGCCCGTCGGCTGCGGGTTGCCCGAGTTCGGCGCGGGCCACGAGGAGCAGTCGAGCCACGTGCCGGACCAGCCCGAGTTGCCCGAACCGCCGATGGTGAGCGGGGGGATGCTCGACGGGTACGGGCAGTTGTAGGTGCCCGTGACGCCGACGCCGGTCGCGGTCACGTTGCTGACCGTCACCGAGCCCGTCGTCTGCGCCTGCACCACGAACGTGCCCACGCCCGACACGGTCGCGCCGTTGACCGTGATGCCCTGGATGGTCTTGCCCGCGCCGTTGCCGTCGATGAACTGGATCGCCTCGTACGGGCTTTCGATCGCACGCAGGCCGGTGACGTTGATGCTCACGCCGGTGATCGCCGTGTCCCGCGCGTCGAACCACAGCGCCCCGACGCCGAACTGCCAGTTCGGGTCGAGCGCGCCCGCCCGCAGCGTCGTGTTGTCCGACACCGTGATCGTGCCGCCCAGCGGGACCGAGTTGAACCGGTTCGCCACGAGGATCCCGCCGCCGAGCGCGTTGGTGTCCTGCACCAGGTTGCCGGTGACGGTGTTGTTCGAGCCGCCGTAGAGCGCGATGCCGTTGGCCAGGTTCGGCTGCACGACCGTGTTGTGCGACAACGTGTTCCCGCTGTCCGGGCTGCCGTTGGACCACAGCGCGAGCCCGTCGTCGCCGTTGTTGCGCAGGTAGTTGTTGCTCAGTGTGGAGTTCGTGACGTTGCCGTCGAAGTTGATCCCGTCGGCCATCGTGTCGAGGATGCGGTTGTTCGAGATCGTGAGGCCGCTCGACGCGCCGCTCATCAGCCACAGGCCGCACTTGGTGTTCTGGATCCACAGCCCGGACACGACGGAGTTCGCGCCGAGCACGCCGTGGAAGGCGTTGTCCGGGCTGCCGTCGTTGCGTTCGGTCACGTCACCGAACACGGCGAAGTCGTACAGCTTGATGTTCCCGGTGGCGCTGCCGTTGTTGAAGATGTTGTTGCCGTGCAGCACCGAGTACCAGTTCCCGGCGCCGCGGATCGTCACCTGGTCCACCTGCAGGGCCTGCGGGATCTCGAACCGGCCCGGCGGCACCCACACCTCCTTGCCCTGGGACTTCGCGGCGGAGATGGCGTTGCGGAACGCCTGCGTGTCATCGCTGCCGTCGTTGGCCGTGGCACCGTAGTCGGTCACCGACAAGGAGTTCGCCGGACGCGTCCCCGCCGCTCCGACCTGCTCGAAGTCGGCGAGGTCGATCGTGTAGGGCGCAGCGGTGTCCGCGCTGTCCACTTGCAACCGGACTTTGGCTCCGGCACTGAGGTTCTGGCCCAGCTGCAGGCGCGCGTCGTCGAAGAAGTGGTGCGTCTTCGCGCCGGGGATCCAGCTCGTGTCGATGTAGCTGTAGCGCGAGGTGAGCGCGAGGCTGCTGCCCAGCTTGGTGCCGTTGACGTACACCGACAGCGAGCCGGTCTTGCCGTCGGCGAGGTTGTAGTGCACGTTGACCGCGTTGGCGGGCGCGGTGAGGGTGAACTCGACGTACTGGCCCTGGCTGTCGAGCCGCACCGCCTGGCGGCCGGACGCCTCCGAGGGCAGGCTCGCCTGCGTGTAGTCGGGGCCGATGACGGTGCCGTTGGTGGCGGCGCACTCGGCTTCCTGCGTGACGAACGGGACGCTCGCCCCGGCCGAGACCGAGGTCGGGCAGGTCGCCGCGGTGGCGGGCACGGCCGAGGTCAGGACCGTGAGCCCGGCCGCGGCCACGGTGACCGCCGCGGCCGATGCCAGCCTTTTCAGTTGCGGTGGATGCATGACGCGAACACCTTTCTTGCGGGGGGAGGGGATTTCAGGACAACCAGGCCGTGGTGTCCGGCGGCAGCTGGCCGCCGCTCGCGAGCGGGCCGCTCGCGAGCAGCACCTCGCCGGGCAGCGTCACGGGTTCGGCGCCGAAGTTGACGAAGCAGGCGAACCCGGGATCACGGGCGAAGGCCAGCACGCCCGCCGGCGCGGGCAGCCAGCGCAGCGAGCCGTCGCCGAGCGCGGGATGCGTCCGCCGCAGGTCCAGGGCGCGGCGGTAGAGCGCGAGCATCGAGTCCGGGTCACGCTCCTGCGCCTCGACGGTGTAGGCGGCCCATTCCGGCGGTTGCGGCAGCCACGGCTCACCGTCGCCGAACCCGAACGGCGATGCGTCGCCCGACCAGGGCAGCGGCACGCGGCAGCCGTCACGGCCCGGGTCAGTGCCGCCGGTCCGCGCGAACACCGGATCCTGCCGCAGCGCCGCGGGAATGTCCTCGACCTCCCACAGCCCGAGCTCCTCGCCCTGGTACACGTAGGCCGCGCCGGGCAGCGCGAGCGTCAGCAGCGCGGCGGCCCGGGCGCGGCGGGTGCCGAGTGCGCGGTCGACGGGCGTGCCGTGCAGCCGGTCGGCGAAGTCGAAGCCGGTGTTTCCCTTGCGCCCGTAGCGGGTCACCGGCCGCGTGACGTCGTGATTGGACAGTACCCAGGCCGCGGGCGCGCCGACGGCGTCGTGGTTCGCGAGCGTCTGCGTGATCACCGCGCGGAACTCCGGTTCCTCCCACGGGCAGACGAGGTAGTCGAAGTTGAACGCCGAGTGCAGCTCGTCGTGGCGCAGGTAGCTGGCGGCCTTCGCGGCGTCCGGCAGCCACATCTCCGCCACCAGTACCCGGTCCCCGGGGTAGCTCTCGGCGATTTTCCGCCAGGACCGGTAGATCTCGTGCAGCTCCTCGCGCGCCGAGAACGGGGTCTCGTCGCCGGGCTCGACGTCCGGCAGCGCCTGGTCCTTCACCAGCCCGTCGGCGACGTCGATGCGGAACCCGTCCACCCCGCGGTCGAACCAGAACCGCAGCACGTCGTCGAACTCGGTGCGCACCTGCGGGTCCGACCAGTTCAGGTCGGGCTGGCGCGAGCTGTAGAGGTGCAGGTACCACTCGCCGTCCGCCACGCGCGTCCACGCCGGGCCGCCGAAGCGCGAGGGCCAGTTGTTCGGCGGCAGCTCCCCGTCCGCACCGCGGCCGGGCCGGAACCAGAACCGTTCCCGTTCCGGCGAACCCGGCCCCGCCGCGAGCGCCGCCCGGAACCACGGGTGCTCGTCGGAGCAGTGGTTCGGCACGATGTCGACCAGCACGCGCAGCCCGTGCCGGTGCGCCTCGCCGATGAGCGCCTCGGCCTCGGCGAGCGTGCCGAACAGCGGGTCGATCCCGCGGAAGTCGGCGACGTCGTAGCCGCCGTCGTCCATCGGCGACGGGTACCAGGGGGTGAACCAGACGGCGTCCACGCCGAGCGAGGCCAGGTACGGCAGCCGGGCCCGGATGCCGGCGAGGTCGCCGGTGCCGTCACCGGAGCCGTCGGCGAAGCTGCGGGGGTAGATCTGGTAGATCGACGCGCCGCGCCACCACGCGGAAGAGGACACGAGGGTACTCGCTTTCTGTTGCGGGACAAGGGATGTTCAGCCCTTGAGGGCGCCGGAACCGAGCCCGGCGAGGATCTGGCGCTGGAACACCAGGAACAACGCGACCATCGGCACGCTCGCCAGCACCAGCCCGGCGACGAGCAGGTTCAGCGGCATGTCGATCGCGACCCGCTGCAGCAGCACGCTCAGCGTCTGCCGTTCCGGGTCGGGGAACACCAGCAGCGGCCAGATGAAGTCCTTCCACGCGGCGACGATCGAGAAGATCGACACCACGGCGAGGATCGGCCGGGAGATCGGCAGCACGATCCGCAGCAGGATGCGGACCGGGCCGGCGCCGTCGATGCGGGCGGCATCGGTCAGCTCGTCGGGGATCTGGTCGAAGAACCGCTTGAGGACGTAGATGTTGAACGCGTTGGCCGCGGCGGGCAGCCAGATCGCGGCGGGGTTGTTCAGCAGGTTCAGGTGCAGCAGCGGCACGTCGGCGACGGTGAGGTAGGTGGGCACGAGCAGGGCCGACGCCGGGAGCATCAGCGTGGCCAGCATGAGCCCCAGCACGGCGTTGCCGAACTTCGGCCGCAGCTTGGACAACGCGAACGCGGCGGGCACGTCCACGGCGAGCTGCACCAGCCACGCCCCGCCCGCGACGACGACGGTGTTGAGGAAGTACCGCCCGAGGTCCATCTGCTGCCACGCCTGCACGTAGCTTTCGGGGTGCCACACCTGCGGCACCGGCGTGGGCGGCGTGCGGGCCAGCTCGTCGGCGGACTTCATCGCGCCGGTCGCGGCCCAGTAGAGCGGGAACAGGAAGGCCAGCGTGAACGCCGCCAGCAGCACCACGAGCAGGGACCAGTAGACGACCCGCCCCCGGCGGCTGCGCAACTGGGCGGGGGAGACGATCGTGCGCATGAGAAGCCTCCTAGTCCGTGCGTTTGGTGAGGCGCACGTAGGCCACCGAGAACACGGCGAGGGCGGCGAAGAGCAGCAGGCTCATCGCGCTCGCGGTGCCGAAGTCGTTGTAGACAAAGGCGTACCGGTACAACAGCAGCAGCACGGTGACCGTCGAGTCGTCCGGGCCGCCGCCGGTCATCACGTACGGCTCGGTGAACACCTGCATCGTCGCGACGATCTGCAACAGCAGCAGCACCAGCAGCACGAACCGGGTCTGCGGCACGGTGACGTGCCACAGGCGCCGGAACACCCCGGCCCCGTCGATCTCCGCCGCCTCGTACAGCTCACCCGGAATGGTCTGCAGCGCCGCCAGGTAGATCAGCGTCGTGCTGCCCATGTTCGCCCACGTGGACACGAAGACCAGCGACAGCATCGCGGTGGACGACGAGTCCAGCCAGTGCGAGCCCGGCAGGCCCACCGCGTGCAGCGCGCTGTTGAACAGCCCCGAACCCGGGTCGTAGAACCAGCGCCACAGCAGGGCGGTCACCACCGGCGGCAGCATCACGGGCAGGTACACCAGCAGCCGGAAGTACGCCCGCGCGTGCCGCATCTCGTTGAGCAGCACGGCGGTGAGGAACGGCACCACGAACCCGAACACCAGCGCGAGCCCGGTGAACTCCAGCGTGTTGCGCCAGGCGATGCCGAACAGCGGGTCCCGCACCAGCCGCGTGAAGTTGTCCAGCCCGACCCACACCGGCGGCCCGACGAAGTCGACCTGCTGGAAGCTCAGCAGCACCCCGCGGACCAGCGGGTACCACGAGAACCCGGCGAACACGACGAGCGCGAGGCTGAGCATCCCGTAGGCGGTGGCGTTTTCGGTGATGCGCCTGCGGGTCCGGGCACGCGCCGGTGCCCGGCCCGTGCGGGGGAGCGGCACCGGCGGCGCGAGCAGGCTAGCGGACCTGGGCGAGGACACTGTTCACCTTCGCCGAGGCCGACGAGAGCAGCTGGTCCGGGTTCGCGTTCGGGTCGGTCAGCACCGCCTGCATCACCCCGTCCAGCACGGCGTACACCTGCTGGGCATTGGGTGGCTCGATGCTGCCCCTGATCTTCGCGGAAGTGTCCAGATAGGACTGGTAGTTCGCGGCGGGCACGTTGGCGTACTTGGCTTTCACCGCATTCTGCTGGTCGCGCACCGGGCCCTGCCAGATGTCCGGCGTCGGCTGCGCGGGCAGGCCGACCGGCTGCTGCCCGTCGGCGTAGCTCTTGACGAAGCTGTCGAAGCGGTCGGGGTTGAGGTACTTCCACTGGATCCACGCCAGCCCGGCCTTGATCTTCGCCGCCGACGCCTTCGGGTTGATCATGTAGCCCTCGCCGCCGAGCAGCGTGCCCTGCCCGCCCGGCATCCCGGCGAGGCCGTAGTCGGCGTACTTGCCGTTGAACTGCTTGACCAGCACGGGCACGTTGTCCGGCGCGGCCAGGTACATGCCCAGCTGACCCGCGCCCATCATCCGCTGCACGTCCTCGGCCTGCAGCAGCTGCTTGTCGCCCATCGTGTTGTCGGTCCAGCGCAGGTCGTGCAGGGTGCGCAGCACGGCGCGGCCCTTGTCGTTGTCGAAGTCGGCCTTCCAGGTGCCGCCGTCCTGGCGTGCGATCGCGCCGCCCATCGAGTACATCCAGGCGGTGAAGTGCCAGCCGCCCTGGTTGTTGCGGCTGTAGTCGGCGTAACCCACGATCCCGCCGCCCAGCGCGGTGATCTTCCGCGCGGCCGAGCGGACCTCGTCCCACGTCCGCGGCGGCTGGTCGGGGTCGAGCCCGGCGCGCTGGAACAGCGGGCGGCTGTAGAGCAGCCCCATCGTGTAGTTCGCGGTCGGCAGGCCGTAGAGGTGCCCGTGGGCGTCGCGGAAGTTGTCGAGCAGCTGCGGCTGGAGGTCGTTCACGTGCGGCAGGGACTTGACGGCCTCGGTGAGGTCGGCGGCCTGGTGCCGCGCGATGATCTGGGCGGGATCGGTGAAGTAGACGTAGTAGACGTCCTCCAGCTGGCCGCCGGCGAGTTTGGCGGAGAACGTCTTCGGGTCCATGAAGCCTTCGTGCGGCTCGATGGTGATGTCCGGGTGCGTGCGCTGGAACTCGGCGACGTCCTTGTCGAACTGCGCCCGCTCGAACGCCTCCGTCTTCGGCGGCTGACCGGTGACGGTGATGGTGACCTTGCCGCCGCTCTCGCCGCTGCCTCCGCCGCTGCCGCAGCCAGCCACCGCGGCGGCCGCGCCCGCGGCCAGCCCGGCGAGCACGGTTCGCCTTCCCAGTTCCTTCATCGACGCCTTCTCTCGTGACTCCACTGGCACGTGACGACGGTCACTCTAAAGTGTGAAACGAGGGGCGAGCAAGGACTGGACGAAAAGATGCAACTTTCGAACTATTGCCTGCGGCCGGTCGAACCCCGGACCACCAGCTCGGGGGTGTACAGCAGCTCCTCGGCCGCGACGTGGCCGCCGTCGATCCGTTTCACCAGCAGCTCGACGGCCGAGCGGCCCATCGCCTCGATGGGCTGGCGGACCGTGGTCAGCGGCGGGTCAGTGCACTGCATGAGGGCCGAGTCGTCGTAGCCGACCACGGAGAAGTCGCCGGGCACGGACGCGCCCTGGCGCCGCGCGCACCGGACCGCGCCGAGCGCGAGCAGGTCGCTCGCGCACAGGATCCCGGTGACGCCCGCGCGCAGCAGGTGCGCGGTGGCGGCCTGCCCGCTCTCCAGCGAGAACATCCCGTGCGCGACGAACTCCGGACGGAACTCGCGGCCCAGCGCGGCCAGGTGCGCGCGGTAGGCGTCGAGCTTGCGCCGCGAGGGCATGTGGTCGGGCGGGCCGAGCAGCAGCCCGACGTCGTCGTGGCCGAGGGAGAACAGGTGGTTCATCCCCTGCTCGACGGCGAGCACGTCGTCGCAGGAGATCTGGGGCAGGCCGAGGTGCTCGATCGACGCGTTGATCAGGACCGTCGGCAGGTTCCGCTCCACCAGCCGCTGGTAGTGCTCGTGCGAGGCGTCCGCCTGCGCGTAGAGCCCACCCGCGAACACCACGCCGGACACCTGCTGGGCCAGCAGGAGGTCGACGTACTCGGCTTCGGACACCCCGCCCGCGGTGCGCGTGCACAGCACCGGGGTGAAACCCTGCTGGGCCAGCGTGTTGGCCATGACCTCGGCCAGCGCGGGGAAGATCGGGTTCTGCAGCTCGGGCAGGACCAGCCCGACCAGGCGGGCGCGCTCGCCACGCAGCTTCGTGGGGCGCTCGTAGCCCAGTACGTCGAGCGCGGTGAGCACCGCGGCGCGGGTGCTCTCGGCGACGCCGGGGCGCCCGTTGAGCACGCGGCTCACGGTCGCCTCGCTGACGCCGACCTTGCGGGCCACTTCGGCAAGTCGTCGTGTCACGTCGCAAGTATGCGACAAAGACGATGAAAATTCCTGCACATTTTTGCTAGTCGTTGTTCGCGTACGTGGTCAGGCGCCGGGCCAGGGCGTGCACCTCGTCGCGCAGCGCGGGCGGGTGCTCGATCACGAACGGGCAGTTCAGCCACGCGAGCACGGAAGGCACCCAGTCCAGCCGTTCGGCGCGCAGGCGCAGCCGGGCCCAGCCGTCGGCGAGTTCCTCGACGGTCGTGACACCCATCGGGATGCGGGTACTGAGGTGTGCGGGGGTGGCCTGGACGCGCACCGAAACCTCGTGCGGCCGCGGCACTTCGGCGAGTCCGGACAGCACCCGGGCGGCGGGGTCGAAGCCGGCGGGCACGTCGAAGGAGCCCGCCAGCACGGTCGCGCTGTCGACCCGGTCCAGGCGGAAGGTGCGCACCTCGCCGCTGTCGGAGTCGGCGCCGGTGACGTACCAGCGTCCGGAGTGGGCGACGATGCCGTACGGGTGCAGGGTGCGCTCGCTGCGCCGCCCGCGCCAGGCGGTGTACTGGACGGCGACGGGCCTGTGGTCGCGCGCGGCCTCGGCGAGGGTGAGCAGCACGTCCGTCTCGGGCGTGGTGACCGGCCGGGCGGGGGCGGTGAAGTCGGCGGTGGACAGCAGCGCGTCGAGGCGGCGGCCGAGGGCCTCGGGCAGCACGCGGCGGATCTTGGCGGCGGCGCTCTCGGCCGCGGCGGCGGACGTGGTGACCACTCCGGCCCGCCGCCCCGCGACGAGGCCGAGCACCACGGCGAGCGCTTCGTCGCCGGTCAGCATCAGCGGCGGCATCCGGTAGCCGGGTTCGAGCCGGTAGCCGCCGTAGCGCCCGCGCACCGACCGGACCGGGACGTCGAGATCGGCGAGGTGCTGGGCGTAGCGCCGGACGGTGCGCTCGTCCACGCCGAGCCGGTCGGCCAGCTGGGCGACGGTGCGGGTGCCGCCGGTCTGGAGGATCTCCAGCAGGGCGAGCACCCGGGCGGTCGGTCGCGTCATTTCCACGACGATACCGGGCGGGTCCTGCCCGGTATCCGTCCTAATGTGCCGGGCATGGCGACTTACGTACTCCTTCCCGGCTTCTGGCTCGGCGCCTGGGCGTGGCGCCCGGTGACGGCGGCGCTGCGCGAGCGCGGGCACGACGTCCACGCGCTGAGCCTGACCGGGCTCGGTGAGCGGGTGCACCTGGCCCAGCCCTCGACGGATCTCGAAACGCACCTCGCGGACGTGCTGAACCTGATCCGGTACGAGGACCTGCACGACGTGGTGCTGGTGGGGCACAGCTACGCCGGGGCGGCGGTGATTCCGGGCGTGGCGGACCGGGTGCCGGAGCGGATCGCCCGCCTGGTGTTCGTCGACAGTGGACCCTTGCCGGACGGCATGTCCCACGCGGAGTTCGCGCCGCCGGACCAGCAGGCGCGCGACGCCGAGCTGGTGCGCACGGCGGGCGAGGGCTGGAAACTGCCGCCCCCGCCGTGGCGGGAGGTGCTGCCCGGGCTGTCCCCGGAGGCGCTCGACCGCCTGGAAGCGCTTTCAGCCCCGCAACCGTGGGCCACGGCCACCACCCCGGTCCGCCTGAGCGGCGCGTGGGAAACCCTCCCGCGGCGGCATGTGCTGTGCAGCTTCACCGTGGAGCAGATCCGGGAGCTGGCGCGCACCGTTCCGGCCTTCCGCCACCTGGCGGGTGGGGGCTGGGACTCCCGCGACCTGCCGGGCAGCCACTGGCCGATGCTCGACCGCCCGGCGGAACTGGCGGCCATCCTCCACGAGGCCGCCGGAGAGCCTCAGACCGCGTAGGTGTGGTCGGGCACGTCGGTGACGAACATGTGCCCCGGCGCGTGGGTGATCGCGAACGGCAGCCGTGAAGCCATGATCGCCGCCTGCGGAGTCACCCCGCACGCCCAGAACACCGGCACCTCACCGTCACGGACGTCGACCGGCTCGCCGAAGTCCGGAGTGGACAGATCGCCGATGCCCAGCGCCGCGGGCTCGCCCACGTGCACCGGCGCGCCGTGCACCGCCGGGAACCGGCCGCTGATCCGGACCGCGTCGGCCACCCGGTCCGCCGCGATCGGCCGCATCGACACGACCATCGGGCCCGACAGCCGCCCGGCGGGACGGCACGGTCGGTTCGTCCGGTACATCGGCACGTTGCTGCCCGCCGTGAGGTGCCGGACCTCGATCCCGGCCGCGACGAGCGGCGCCTCGAACGTGAAGCTGCAGCCGATGAGGAACGCCACCAGGTCCCCGGTCCAGTACCCGGTGATCTCGTCCGGCTCGTCGACCAGCTCGCCGTCGCGCCACACGCGGTACGCGGGCAGGTCCGTACGCAGGTCCGCGCCCGGCGCGAGCGCCGTGTGCGGGCTGCCCGCGTCGGTGACGTCGATGATCGGGCACGGCTTCGGGTTGCGCTGCCCGAACAGCAGCATGTCGTAGGCGTACTCCCGCGGCACGGCGATCAGGTTCGCCTGCGCGTAGCCGGGTGCCCAGCCCGCGGTGGGCGTGCGCAGGCCCGCGCGGAACCGCCGCCGGGCCTCGCCGGGGCCGGAAACGGGAGCGGACATGGGCCCTCCTCGGGAGAACTCGGGACAACGGTAGCCCGGGACGAGGCCGCGCCACCCGCCCGGTGGATACCGGGTCCGCCGAGCGGGTGCCCATAGTGGGTCCATGACGAGCAGGACCGTGGTGGTCACCGGGGCCAGTGACGGCATCGGCGCGGCCGGGGCGCGGCGGTTGCGGGCGGACGGGCACCGGGTGGTGGTCGTCGGCCGGTCGCCGGACAAGGTGCGCGCGGTCGCGCGGGAGCTGGACAGCCCGTGGTTCGTCGCCGACTACGCGCGGCTCGACGACGTGCGGCGGCTCGCGGCCGAGCTCGACGCCGCCTGCCCGCGTGTCGACGTGCTCGTGAACAACGCCGGTGGCGGTTTCGGGCCGCGCACCCGCACCGTGGACGGCCACGAGCGCACGATGCAGGTCAACCACCTCGCGCCGTTCCTGCTCACGAACCTGTTGTTGCCCAAGCTGATCGCGTCACGCGCCGCAGTGGTCCAGACCGCGAGCGCGGGCGCCCGCATGTTCGGGAAACTCGATCTCGACGACCTGGACAACGACCGGCACTACACGCGCCGCAAGGCTTACGGCGACTCGAAGCTCGCGAACCTGCTGTTCACGCGGGAGCTGCACGCGCGCTACGGCGGGCAGGGCCTGTCCGCGGCGGCCTTCGACCCCCGCACCGCCGCCACCGGCTTCGCCTCGGACAGCCGGAACCTGTTGCGCCCCGTCTTCGGCCGCCCGCCGCTGCGGTGGCTGCTCGGCACGGCCGAGAAGGCCGCGGGCCAGCTGGTGTGGCTGGCCGAGGGGGTGCCGGGCCGGGACTGGCAGTCCGGGGTGTACTACTCGCGGCGCAGGCCCGCGCGGTGGGTGCCCCCGCAGCTGCGGGACGACGCGCTGGCCCGTGGCCTGTGGGAACGCAGCGCGGCACGGGTCGGCCTGGCCTGAGGTGCCCGGGAAAACGTTTTCGCGGACATGACGAACTCCGGACGGCGGTGGCGATGCCGTCCGGAGTTCGGGTCAGCCGAGCAGGGTGATCAGCGCGGTGACGATGGTGACGACGCAGTCCGTGTGCATTTCTTTTCTCCTTCGCACATGGGCGTACCCTTCCCGGAACTCATTGTTTTCCCGGGCGGATTCCGCCCTTTCGATTCGCCAAGTTCTCTTGGCTCCTCAATCATCGGACGGAATCGCGGGAAAGCGGAAGCGGTTTCCGGTTTCCCCATTTCCGGAAACGCGGGAAACCGGGCCGGAACTGCGGATTTCCACCTGTCGGCGGGGGTTTCGGCAACCCCTGATCGCTCGCTAGGATGGATCTCCCAGGGGGGCGAAAGGGTGAGCCGATGCAGTTCGAGGTTCCGGACCTGGTGGCGGACCTGCGGGCGCTTCGCCGCGGATATGGCGTCGAAGCCGCCGAGATCAAGATCGGGAATGCGCTCGGAACCGTGTGCGGGGTGCTCGAATCGGACGGTCCGCACGCACGGCGGCAGAAGGTCGCCGAAACGCTGACGGCGTTGGTGGGGAAGCTGCCGGAGGACCTGCGGTTCATCGCGGAGCAGACGTTCGGCCTGAACGGCGCCGCGGACGTCCGCTACGAGCGGCGGCTCGCGCGCGTGGAGGAGCGGATCGACCGGAATGTCCGGACCGTCAAGCGCCGCGTGGACGAAACCCTGCGGCGGGTGGCGGAGCTGGCGCTGGACGGCGAGCGACCGGACCGGGGGAACTCACCGTGGCACACGGCGCAGCTGCGGGTACGGCTGGTGTTCGGACCGGACGCGGTGGAGGTGTTCGAGGTGCGCCGCATCGTCAGCCACCAGCCGGGGCTCGCGGAGGTGGCGCATTCGGTGACGGTCGACCCGGTGCCCGGGCGGGCCGTGGTCCCCCAGCCGGGTGAGCTCGGCATCGACCTGATCGACGGCGGAACGCTCGCGGAACCGAGCATGCTGGCCGCGAACCGCATTGGTTACCGGCTGCTGCTGCCCCGCCCGCTCGATCCGGGTGAGGAGCACGAGTTCTCGTACCGGATCACGAACAAGGGCACGTTCGCGCCGCGTTACGTCTGCACGCCGAAGTATCCGTGCGACAATTTCAAACTGACCGTGCGCTTCGGTCCTCATCGCATTCCGGAACGCATTTGGTTGTTGCGCGACGAAATGCCATTGGCGCTCAACGACCTGCAACCCCGCCGCGAGGAATTGCGCCCCGATGCGGCGGGCGAGGTGACGGCGGAGTTTTCCGGCCTGGTCCCGAACCGCTCGTACGGAATCGGCTGGAGCGCCCCGGAGGAATAGCGGCGGCGAGTCCGGCGCTCCGGTTCGCCACGTTCCTGCGCACCGAAGCGGGCGTGGGCGTGCGTCTCGACCACTGGTACGGGGGCGAGCGGCGGGACTGGTCGCTGTGGGCGCTGCGCGGCCGGTCGGCCGAGGACCTCCCGGCCTTCCTGGCGCCCTACTCGGCGGACCGCTACGAAATCTCCGCCTTCACCCTCGAGGGGGTAGCGCGCCACCTACTACGGCAACAGCATCGTGCTGCGCCCTTAGCTGTTCGCGAGCGTGCCCCGCGGTGTGATGGGGTACAACCTCAGCCGGCGGTTTCGCAGCTTCCAGGCCGTCGCGGGAGTCCTGGACGACGCCGCTGACGCCGGTCAGGCCGGGCACTTCGAGTTGTGGCTGGACGGTGAGCTCCGCCCGGGTTCCCTGCTGCGGAATCAGCCCAACGGCAGCCATCGGTGGGCGAATGCCGCCAGGCGCCGGGGGAGAGCCACGAAGAGCCAGCGGGTCACCAGGGCTCGGCGGCGCGGTCCGCCCGTTCCCGACGCCGCGACCTCGCGCACCAATGCGAGTCCCTGCACCGGCTCTCCCGTCATGATCAGCGCGACCGCCAGGGCGAGGCGCGTCTCGGCGGTTTCCGGGTGGTCGCGGCCCAGGACGGCGACCTGCCGGGGTAGTACGGCTGCCAGGACCTCCCGGCCGCGGTCGTACTGCCGCAGCCGCTCGTGCGCGCGTCCCACCGCGAACCGCAGCCGGAGGGTCAGCGGGTGGGAATCCGGGAGCGGGTCGGCGACCCCCCGGGCGGCGGCCGCGAGCACCCGCCGGGGCGGCAGGCGCACCGCCGCTCGCGTGCGCCGCACGGCGAGGCCCAGCGGGTCGTCCGCGGGCACCGCCTCCGCCCGGAGCGCGGCCGCCTCCTGGTACAGCGGCGAGTTCTCCAGCTCCGCCGACAGCAGTCCGGCCATCAGGTCCAGCGCCACGCGCGCGGCCGTCTCGGCGTCCCCGCTCAGCAGCTGCAGGCGCGCCACCTCCAGCTGCGCCTCCCGGGCCGCGTCCGGCGGCAGCTCACCCGGCCGGACCGCTGCCAGAAGCCGGAACGCCTGATCCGGTCGCCCCCGCAGGCGCAGCCCCGCGACCCGGGCCAGCACCACCGGCCCACCGTCCCTTTCGGACAGCAGCGTCCACAGCACATCCGCCCGCTCGTACTCGCCCAGCAGGTCCAGCGCCCGCATCGCCACGAAACGCCCCCGGCACGCGACCCGGTCATCCCCGTCACCGTCGGCCAGCTCCGCGGCCCGGCGGGCGTGCTCGTGGGCCTCCGCATAGTTCCCGCAACCGAGTTCGACGCGGGCCGCCGCCAGCAGATCACCAGGGTCGTCGGGACGCAGCGCCAGCACCTCGGCGCGCCGGGCGGCGGCCAGCGACAGCTCGCCCACCGCCTCGTGGCCCGCCGCGGCGCTGCGCAGGAGGTCGAGCCGCCGGGAGAGCGGGACGGCCGCCTGACCCGCCAGCGCCGCGGCGTGCCGGCGCAGCCGTGACGGCCACGGATGCACCGGCCGGTCCAGCTCGGCCAGCAGCGCGTCCGCGGCGGAACGGGCACAGCCGGCGAGCTCGGCCTCCCACAACCCGGCCTCACGGGCTCCCGGATCGAGAAGCCAGCCGTCGAACACGCGTTGCGCGAAACCCGCCGCCACGAGCTGCGAGAGAGCGCTTTCTTCGCCCAACCACAAGGGAATCGGCGCAGCGGCGAGAAGCGTGCCGAGGGCCAGGAGCCGGTGCGCGGACTCGTCGAGCGGCGCAGCGAAAGCCGCACGCGGAAACAACCCGGCCAGCTCCACCAGCCCCGCGGACCGAGCCGGCCTCACCCGGCTGGTGAGCACTGTCCGCACGAACGGGGAACCGAGGGACACCTCGTCGAGCAGCGGCGCGGGCACGTCGTCGACGATCAGCAGCACCCGCTGCCGCAGCTCGTCGAGCCGCGCGGTGACCAGCGCCGGGACACGACCGGGAGGCGCGCCGGCCAGCCGCAGGCCGAGCCTGCCGACAGCCAGGTCACGCAGCTCCGCCGCCAGCGTGGCGGCGGCGTCCACCGGCCCGAGCCAGTGGATCCCGCCGGGGAACACCGGGCCGAACAACGCCGCGTACTGGCGGACCAGCGCGGTCTTCCCCGCCCCCCGCGGACCGTGCACGACGACCCGGCTCCCCGCCGACACGAGCGAGTGCAGCCGCCACAGCTGCGCGAACCGGCCGGAAAAGCGCTCCGGGCGAGTGCGCCAGGCCGGTTCCGCGAAGAACGGTGGCGCCGCACGAACGGCGCCCGGGACCCGGCGCACCAGTTCCGCGGCGACTGTCGCGGCCTCCGTCTTCCCGACCTCGCGCAGCCCCACCGGGGCGACGTGGGCGTTCCCGGGCTCCGGGTTGACGGCGAGGATCGCGGGGCCCGGCTGCAGCGCGGCCGTCGTGAGCTCCCACTGGCACCGGAAACCCCGGGAATAGCGAGCGGAGTAGTAGGCCAGCAGCAGGCGTGAGGACAGCAGCACGGCGGCGAGCCCGGCGTCCACCTCGGTGTGCTCCTCACCGACGAAGACGTCGAGCCCGTTCTCGCGCAGCGCCCGGGCGAGGGACTCGGCCGGGCCGCGGTCCGCCTCGTCGAAACTGAGGTAGACGTCGTGGGTCACATCGCACCGACTCTGCTGTTCCGGGTGGGCCGTTTCCCCATTCAAGCGGGAAACAACGCCCCGGTCGGGCGGCCGGCGGCAAGAGACCGCTTATCGTCCGGTTTCTGTCCGCTTCCGCGGCCCGGGAAGGACGATCAGCTCGCCGTCGACTGCCAGTCGCGGCCGGCTTCGAGGTTGTCGCGCCAGCGCTGCGCCCGCGCGCACATCGCGGCCTCGGTGCCCCGGACGTGGTCGACCACCTTGTCACCCGACCACAGGATCAGCGCCGTGATGTCCCCGCGCGCCGGCGTGAGACCGATGCGCCACTCCTGCCCGTCGTGCCGCACGGCGGTCTCCGCGGTGATCCACTGTCCGCCCACGCCCGTGGTGACCTGCCAAGACACGTCCCGGGCCAGCTCCGCCACCGACCCGGGCGCCACTCGTCCACCCTGCACGTCCGCCCCGTTTCGCGGGCCGGCCGGTCACCCGGACGAAACCCGGTGTTCAGCTTCGGTTCCTCCGCTCGCAATATAACTGCTCGTACGGCTCACCGGGGTGCCTGATAGGTGACGGTGAGCAGACTGAGACGACGGGCACTGACCGCCGCGGCGCCGACGTCCGGCAGCACGGCCAGGCTCGACTCGCCGGGAGCGCGGTAGGAAATCGGACCCGTCAGGGTGAGGTCGCGGTCCTGGCCGTCCTCCGCCGAACGGCTGTACGTGCGCAGGCGCCCGGTCACGTACGTGCCGTCCTCCAGCAGGCAGCCGACGTAGATGCGGGCGCCCGGGTGCTCGGAGAACAGCCTGGTCCAGCCGGAGACGTGGGCCTCGTGCTCGCGGCCGCGGCGCACGCCCGCGGCGGCGAAGGCGAGCGCGGCCGCGATGAGCAGCAGGGCGCCGCCCCACAGCGTGAGCGAGGTGAGGTGGTCGGGTACGTAGTGGCCCGGGTCGCGGATCAGCTGCCGCACGTCGGGCGTCCAGCGCGGGACGATCAGCCGCACGAGCCCGAACAGCAGCAGCACCATCGCGTCCGCCGCGACGCTCACGAACGCCAGCTCGACCGTCTCGCGGAACGCCGACACCGGCCGGCTCGACACCATCCGCTCCCGCCGCAGCGTGTACGCGAACCCGGGCACGAGCAGCACGAGGAAGAGCACCAGGCCGAGGAGGGTCGTGGGCACGTTTCACCTTCCGTGACGACGCGGATACCGGTAGCCTGATCGGCGCTCCAGCGTCGATCGGCAGGACAGAGGTGGATCGTGGCACAGCCGCCCGGCCCGGACGAGGAGGCGCCGCCGCCTCCGCGGGACGACAACCGCGACTTCTCCGACGCGGACCCCGTGCGGAGCCTGCTCGACGAGGAGCAGGCCGCCAGTGTCGGGCACTTCGTCGTGGACCCGGCCCCGCCGCCGCCCGCGGCTCCCGGCTCGCTCCAGTCCTCCGGGGGCGCGGTCCTCAACCGGCTGTCCCCACCCGCCGGGGGCGGTCACTTCGTCAGCGACTCCACCCCGCCGCCGCTGGGCGACGGCGCGTACGGCGGCCAGTTCGTGCACGACGTCACCCCGCCCCCGATGTCGGCCCAGAACACGGCGCAACCCCTGCGGATCACCCCGCAGGCGCCCGGCGCGCCGCTGCCGTCACCGTTTCCGCCGGAGCTGCTGGCGGCCTTCGAGAAACCCCAGCCGAAGCCACGCTGGTGGCACCGCGTCTTCCGCCGGTCCCGCTGAAACCTCAGCGGGCCGCGAGCGCCCGCCGCACCGCGTCCGCGCCCAGCACCACGGGCGAGCGCAGCGAGCCGACCTCGCCGATCTCGATCTCGACCACGTCCCCGGCCCGCAGGCCGAGGTCGAGGCCGGGCACGATCGAGGTGCCGGTGGAGAGCACGGCGCCGTCGGGGAAGTCGTTGTCCCGCCACAGGTATTCGACCAGCTCGGGCGGTTTCCGGTTCAGCTGCGCGGTGCCGGCGCTCCCGGTGAACACCTCGCGGCCGTCCCGCAGGATGCGCATCCGAAGGTCGAGAGCCAGCGCGTCCGGGACCTCCCACGCCGGGCGCACCCGCGCCGACACCGCGCACGAGCCGGTGTAGATCTTCGCCTGGGGCAGGTACAGCGGGTTCTCGCCCTCGATGCTGCGGGAGCTGACGTCGTCGACCACCACGTATCCGGCGATCTCGCCAGCGCTGGTCAGCACCAGGCCGAGCTCGGGCTCCGGCACGGTGTTGGGGGAGTCGGCGCGCAGGGCGATCGGCTCGTCGTCGGTCATCACACGCCACGCCGCCGCCTTGAAGAACAGCTCCGGGCGCTCCGCCCGGTACACCCGCGCGTAGATGTCCTCGTCGGCGCTCTCCTCGCGGCGGGCCTCCTCGGAACGCAGGTACGTCACCCCGGCGGCCCACACCTCCATCCGCCCGTCCAGCGGCGGCAGCAGGCGCGCCCCGGACACGGGCTCCCCGGCGGCGTCGGCCAGCGCGCGGATCTCGGCCACCGGACGGCGCAGCAGCTCGCTCATCGAGGCCACCGCCAGCGGGCGCAGCTCCTCGCCGGTCAGCAGGCCGACCCGGACGGTCCCGGTTCCGTCGGTGAAGCGCACCAGGTGGCTCATCCGGACCTCCTTGTTCAGCGATACTGAACCGTGTTCAGCATCGACCCTACGGTGCCGGGCGCGTGGTGGTCAACGAGCTTCAGGGCAGCCGCAACGGGGGCGAGACGTACTGCTCCGCCAGGGCGTGCAGGCGCGCGACGTAACCCGCGAGCACGTCGGAGTCCGTCTCCGCCGCGAGCGTGGAGATCGACAGCGCGCAGCAGGGTTCGCCGTTGAGCAGCACCGGAACGGCGACGCACGCGATGCCCGGCTCGTTCTCCTCCACGTCGAGCGCGTAACCGCGCTCCCGCGTCCGCGCCAGCACCTCCCGCAGCCGAGCCCAGGTCAGGTCGCCGGGATCGCCGAGCTGGGCACGCAGCCCCGCCTCGTCCCACCCCTGGTAGGCGAGGATCGCTCGGCCGAGCGCGGTGGTCGCCGCCGGGTTGCGGCCGCCGATCTTCGAGCCGACCTGCACAGGCCGGTCCGCGTGCACCTTCTCGAGGTAGACGATGTCGGCGCCGTCGAGCACCCCGAGGTGGCACACCTGCCGGATCTCCTCCGACAGGCGCCGCAGCAGCGGCAGCAGACTGGTGCGGAAGCTCAGCTTCTCCTCGTAGGACGCCGCCACCCGCAGCGCCTCGCCGCCGAGCCGGTACCGGCCGCTGTCGCGGTCCTGGGTCACGAAACCGCGGTGCCGCAACGCCGACAGCGTCAGGTGCGCCCCGCTCTTCGGGCTGCCCAGCGCCTGCGCGACGTCCACCAGTGACAGCCCCTCCGGCCCCCGGTCGCCCAGCAGCTGCAGCACCACGAGCGCCTTGTCGACACTGCGCACCGGGGGTTCGGCCATGGCGTTCAGCCTAGCTGAACGGGCGTCACTTGAGCCCGGACGACGCCAGCCCGTCGATGACCCGCCGCTGCAGCAGGACGAACAGGATCAGCACCGGGGCGATCGCGAGCAGGCTCGCCGCCATCAGGACCGGATAGTTCACCGTCACGTCGCCGGCCAGCGTCGCCAGCGCGGCGGCCAGCGGCATGTTCGCCGCGCGCGTCGAGACCACCAGCGGCCACAGCAGCTCGTTCCACGACCACAGCACCGCGCTGATCGCCAGCACGCTGATGCTCGGCCGCACCAGCGGCAGCATGATGCTCCAGAACGTCCGGAACGTGCCGCTGCCGTCGATCCGCGCCGCCTCCTCCAGCTCCTGCGGCAGGTTCAGGAACGCCGTCCGCATGAGGAACGTGCCGTACGCGCTGAACAACCCGGGCGCGACGATGCCCGCGACCGTGTTGAGCCAGCCCAGCGACTGCACGATCTGGTACTGCGAGATGAGGTACACCTGCGACGGCACCAGCAGGATCGACAGCACCAGCCCCAGCAGCACCCCGCGACCGGGGAACCGCAGCCGCGCGAACGCGTAGCCCGCCAGCGTGCACAGCACGATCTGCGCCGCCACGCGGATCACCGTGATCAGCACCGACGTCCACAGCTGGGACAGGAACGGCAGGCGCTCGAACACCGCCGCGTAGTTGCCCCACTGCGGGTGCGCCGGCCAGAACGTCGGCGTGACGCTCTGCACCTCGGCATTCGTCGACAGCGACATGATCAGCTGCCACAGGAACGGGAACGCCATGACGAACCCGCCCACGCCCAGCACCACGTGGATGAGCGCGTGCGAGCCGCGGCGGGGCCTAGCCATGGTTCACCCACCGGCGCTGGAAGCGGAACTGCACGAGCGTGACCAGGCCGATCAGCACGAAGATCACCATGGCGATCGCGGCCGCGAAACCCTTGTCGTTGTTCATGAACCCGGCCTGGTAGAAGTAGTAGACCAGCGACATCGTCTTGCGCAGCACCGGGTTGCGGTTGGACAGCAGGGCGTAGAGCAGGTCGAACAGCTGGAAGCTCGCGATCGTCGTCACCACGGTGACGAAGAACAGGCTCGGCGCCAGCAGCGGCAGCGTGACGGAGCGGAACTGCCGGAACCGGCCCGCCCCGTCCAGCTCCGCCGCCTCGTACAGCTCCGGCGGGATGTTCTTCAGCCCCGCGCCCAGCACGATCATCGAGAACCCGAGCGTCGACCACAGGCCCACCACCGACACCGCGGCCAGCGCGAACCCGGGCGTGTTCACCCAGACGGGCCTTCGATGCCCACCCGCGACAGCGCCCAGTTCAGGATGCCGAAGTCACCGTTGAAGATGATCCGCCACACCAGCGCCACCGCGGCGGGCATCGCGACGTAGGGCAGGAAGAACAGCACCCGGTACAGCTGGGCGAACCGCAGGCCGGGGGTGTTGAGCAGGCTCGCCAGCCACGCCGCGATCGGCACCCCGAGCAGCACGACGGCGGTGTAGATCGCGGTGTTCGCCAGCGACCGGTACAGGTCCGGGTCGGCGAACAGGCGGCTGTAGTTGGCCAGTCCGGTCCACTTCGACCCGCCGAACACGCCCCACTTCGTGAAGGAGTAGTAGGCGGTCTGCAGGATCGGCCAGATGTAGAACACCAGCACCCCGGCCAGCAGCGGCAGCACGAACAGCCAGGGCCACGGGCCGCCCCAGCGGCTCCGGGGGGCGGTTTTCTCGGCGCGCACCGTGCTCATTCCTGCGACAGCGCCTGGTTCATCTGGCCGGCCAGCTCCTTGAGCACCGCGTCCACCGGCTTGGTGCCGTCGAAGGCGTCGGGCAGCAGCGACAACTCGGAGTTGTTCCACGCCGCGGTGTTCTTCGAGACGGGCAGCGCCTTCGCGTACGGCAGCTCGTCGAGGAACACCTGCAGGTTCACGCCGGGCATCGACTGCGCGAACGCGGTCTGCGTGCCGGTGTAGGCGGGGATCACCGCGCCGAGGTCGCCCTGCTGCTGCTGGGCCTCCTTGCTCGCCAGGAACACCTGCAGCGCCTGCGCGGCCTGCTTGTTCTGGCTGCTCGCGGCGACCACATTGGACACCCCGTGGATGACGGTGGCCTGCTGGTCGCCCTTGGGCAGCGGCAGCACGGTGACGTCCTTGGCGATCGGCGAGTCGGCGATCTCGGAGCGGTTCCAGCTGCCGCCCTGGAACATCGCCGACTTGCCGGAGACGAACCACTGGTCACCGGTGGTGTCGGTGAGCTGCTTGATGTTCGGCATCGCCTTGCTGGAGATCAGGTCGGTCCAGAACTGGATGCCCTTGGCCGTGGCGGGCGAGTCGTAGCCGGAGGTCTTCCCGTCCGGCGAGATCACCGAGCCGCCGGACTGGAAGATCGTGTTGTAGTACGTGGTCTGCCCGCTGTCGATTCCGGCGCTCACGCCGTAGATCCCCTCGCCGCCGAGCTTCTGCGACAGCTGCTTCGCGGTGTTCTGGAAGTCGGCCCACGTCCAGCTCGGGTCCGGCACGGGAATCCCGGCCTTGGCGAACAGGGCCTTGTTGACCCAGATGCCGATCGTGTCGAAGTCCTTCGGCACCCCGTACTGCACACCGTCCACTGTGTACAGCTTGTCGAGCGAGTCCGGGTAGTTCGCCGGGTCGACGGCTCCGGCCTTCACCTCGCCGGTGATGGGCTCGATCTTGCCGTTGCTCGCGTACAGCTGGAAGTTCGGGCCGTTCATCCAGAACACGTCGGGCAGGCTGTCGCTGGAGGCTTCGGTCTGCAGCTTGGTGAAGTAGTTGTTGTACGGCGTGACGTCGACGTCGACCTTGATGTTCGGATACTTCTTCGCGAACTCCGCGAGGTTGGCGTCGATCGCCTTCACCTGCGTCTGGTCCCACACCGCGTAGGTCAGGTGCGCGGACAGGTTCGGTTCCGGTGCGCTGTAGGGAGCGTCCGAAGTGGATGAACCGCCGCCGGAGGAGCAGGCGGCGAGCAGCACGGCGGCACCGGCGGCGCCGGCCAGCCGCAGCAGGGTGCGGGGAAGGTGGGGCATCGGGAGTCCTTTCGGCGGGGGCTAGCGGGCGAAGTGGTCGAGCACGGCCTTGGGCGGCGGCGGTACGTCCAGCGGGATCGAGCCCGCACGCAGGGAGCGGGTCGCCAGCGCTCCGGCGGCGACGGCCTCGCGGGCGGCGAGCGGGGACAGCGACGGGGTTTCGCCGTGGACGACGGAGCGGAGGAACTCGGTCATGGTGAGTAGGTCGGCGTCGGCGTGGCCCTCCTCGACACCGGTGATCGGGTACTCGCGGTCTCCCTCGGCCGACCAGGTGCGGCGGCGGTTCCAGACCTTGACCACACCGCCGCCGGTGTCGCCGAAGTTCTCCGCGCGGCCCTCGGTGCCGATCACCGTGTAGTTGCGCCAGTAGTCGGGGGTGAAGTGGCACTGCTCGTAGCTCGCGAGCACGCCGTTGTCGAGCGCCAGGTGCACCATCGAGAGGTCCTCGACGTCGACGACCTCGTTGAGGCCGGTCTGCGCGAGCGGCGGCCAGTTGTCGTAGGAGAACCAGTCGGTCATCAGCTCGCCGCGGCGGTCTCGCCGGTCGGTGACCTCGCCGTAGACCGCGAGTCGCCCCATGGCGCTCACCCGGCGCGTGTAGCCGCCCGCGAGCAGGTGGATGACGTCGAGGTCGTGGCTGGCCTTCTGCAGCAGCAGCGAGTTCACGCGGCGGCGGTCGGCGTGCCAGTCCTTGAAGTAGTAGTCGCCGCCGTTGCCGACGAAGTGGCGGCACCACACGGCCTTCACCTCGCCCAGCTCACCGCGCGCGACGATTTCGTGCAGCTGTCGCACCACCGCGGCGTGCCGGAAGTTGTGCCCGACGTAGAGCGGGGTGCCCGACTCCTGCGCGGCGGCGAGCACGGCGTCGGCGCCTTCGAGCGTGATCGCGAGCGGTTTTTCGAGGTAGACGGCGATTCCGGCGCGCAGCAGGTCGACGGTGATCTCCGCGTGCGTCCAGTCCGGCGAGGTGACCACGGCGGCGTCGACGAGACCGCGCTCGATCAGCTTGCCGTGGGTGGCGGTGACGGTGAGGTCCGCGCCGAAGAGCTCCTGGGCACGGGCGCGGCCCGCCGGTGCCGGATCGGCCGCCGCGACGATCCGCGCGGGCACGCCGGACTCGGCCACGTGGCGGCCGATGACGGCGCGCTGGCCGATCCCGACGACGCCCACGCGCAGCTGTTCTCCCACCTGGGTTCCCATCTCTGCGTGATATTGATTCGCATCATGGCAAATCAATCATGAATGCACAACAGGTGGGCCGACAGGTGATCACGCCGAGAACGAGCCGTTACGCGCCGGAAACGTCAGCCCGCGACCACGAGCTCGACCGAGGCCGCGGCCAGCTCCGCGGCGAAGGAGTCCGGTACCGGGCTGTCGGTGACCAGCACGTCGATCTCGTCCAGGCGGCAGATGCGGGCGAAGGTGGACTTCATCAGCTTCGTCGAGTCCGCGACCACAACGGTCCGCTTCGCGACGCTGCCGAAATGCCTGCTGACCTCGGCCTCGCCCTCGTGCAGCGTGGTGGCGCCGTACTGTGCCGACAGCCCGTCGACGCCGAGGATCACGGTGTCGAGCGCGAAGGCGGACAGCGTGCCGGCCACGAGCGAGCCGACGAGCTCGTAGGACTGCCGCCGGGCCACGCCGCCGGTCACGACGATCTTGACGTGCGACCGCACGGACAGCTCGTAGCCGATGTTGAGCGCGTTCGTGACGATCGTCAGCCCGGCTTCGCCCTCGCTGCGGCGGAACCGCTCGCTCTTGCCGAGCGTGCGGGCGACCTCCGTGGTCGTGGTACCGCCGTTGAGGCCGACGGTCTCGCCCGGCGTGATCAGCTGCGCCGCGGCGCGCGCGATGGCGGTCTTCGCGTCGGCCTGACGGGCGATCTTGTACTGCAGCGGCAGCTCGTAGCCGCTGCCCAGCGCCGAGGCGCCGCCGTGAGTGCGGGTGATCAGGCGCTGCTCGGCGAGCGTGGCGAGGTCCCGGCGGGCGGTGGCGGGGGAGATCCCGAGCGCGTCGCCGATCTCCGCGATCGTCACGTTGCCCCGTTCGCTCACCAACTCGAGCAGGGCGTTCAGTCGTTGCTGTGGCGTCATCGCGGGCGGCTCACGTTCCTGGTCAGGGGGCGGGACCGACCTATCCTAGAGGCCGGTCAAGCCAAACTGGTGTGATTGGATCTGACGTTTAACCTTCCCATCGATCACGAACGATCGTCTATGCTCGATTCGCGATCATCGCAGCGTCCCGAGCGAAAGGTCTCCATGTCCGACTCCTTCGTCGCCACCGAGCTGGCGTCCCAACCGCAGACCTGGCGCACGGCGGCCGCGCTCCTGCCCTCCGTGGCGGACCGGCTGCCGCAGCCGGGGGAGCGGGTCGCGGTCGTCGGCTGCGGCACCAGCTGGTTCATCGCCATGAGCTACGCCGTCGCGCGCGAGCAGCGCGGGCACGGCCTCACCGACGCGTTCGCGGGCTCGGAGTACCCCCGCGGCCGCGAATACGACCGCGTCGTCGCGCTCTCGCGCTCGGGCACCACGACCGAGATCGTCGACCTGCTGGGCGCCCTCGGTTCGCAGCGCACCGTGCTCATCACCGGCGTCGGCGACAGCCCGGCGGCGGCCGTCGCGGACGACGTCGTCGAGCTGCCGTTCGCCGACGAGCGGTCCGTGGTCCAGACCAGGTTCGCCACCGCGACGCTCGCGCTGCTGCGCGCGGGCCTCGGTGACGACGTGGAAACCCTGGCCGTACAGGCGGAGCAGGCCCTCCAGGTGCCGATCGACGACCTCCTCGACGCCGAACAGGTGAGCTTCATCGGCGTCGGCGAGGCGGTCGGCCTGACGTACGAGGCGGCGCTGAAGACCCGCGAGGCCGCGCAGTTCTGGGCCGAGTCGTATCCGGCGATGGACTACCGGCACGGCCCGATCGCGATCGCCCAGCCCGGCAGGCTCGTCTGGTCGCTGGGCACCACGCCGGAGGGGATCGCCGAGGACGTGGCGCGCACCGGCGCGAAGTTCGTCCACCACGACCTCGACCCGCTCGCGGGACTCGTGGTGGCGCAACGGTTCGCGGTCGCGCAGGCCGCGCGCCGCGGCCTCGACCCCGACCACCCGCGGGCGCTGACCCGCTCGGTGATCCTCGGCTGATGCCGGTCCTCGGGATCGACGTCGGCGGCACCAGCGTCAAGGCGCGGGTGACCGGCGAGGACGGCGCAGTGCTGGCGCAGTGGCGTGAGCCGACACCCCACGGAGACGTCGCCGCGCTCGCGGCGATGGTGCGGAGGTTCACCGAACGGCATCCGGTCGACGCGGTGGGGCTCGTCGTGCCCGGCGTGGTCGACGAGCGGAACGGGCGGTGCCTGCTCGCGGTGAACCTGGGCTGGCATGACGTGCCGGTGCGGGACGTGGTGGCGGCGGAGCTGGCAGTGCCGCTGGCGTTCGGGCAGGACGTGCGTGCGGGCGCGCTCGCCGAGTTCCGTACGGGCGCGGCCGCCGGGGACGGCGGGACGGTGTTGTTCGTGCCGGTCGGTACCGGGCTAGCCGGGGCGCTGGTCGTGCGTGGTGAGGTGCTGGACTCCGGCGGCTGGGCCGGGGAGCTGGGGCAGGTGCTGCTGGCCGAAGGCCCGCACGCCGGTGCGCGCGTCGAGGAGATCGCGTCCGCCGCCGCAGTCGCCCGCCGGGCGGGCGCGCCGGACGCGCTCACGGTCGCTTCCCTTGTCCGGCAAGGTGATCCGAAGGCGCGCGCGGTGTGGGAGGACTGCGTGCGCGTGCTCGCGGAGTCGATCGCGTGGACGGTCGCGGTCGCGGGCTGCTCGACCGTGGTCGTCGGCGGCGGGCTCGCCGAGGCCGGGCCGCTCCTGCTCGACCCGCTCGCCCGCGAGGTGGCGGCCCGCACCGGCGTGCTGCGGACCCCGGCCCTGGTGCGGGCGGCGCACGGCGACGCGGCGGCGGTCGTGGGCGCGACCCTGCTGGCGCGGGAGGTCGCCGCGTGAGGACTGCTTGCAGGTCCGAACCATTGAGCGCCACGCTGGCCGATGACGCTGCCGCGGCTTGCCGCGTCCTTGAAGGTAGGGCCGCGTGATCGTCGTCCTCACCCCGAACCCGGCCGTGGACGTGACCTACCACCTGGCGCGGCACGTGCCGGGGGAGACCAACCGCGTCGAGGAGGTCAGCCGCCGTCCCGGGGGCAAGGGGCTCAACGTCGCGCGGGTGCTCGCCGCGCTCGGCGTCGACGCGCTCGCCCTGCTGCCGCTCGGCGGCGAGGCGGGCCGCTGGATCGCCGGTGCCCTCGACATTCCCTTCGCCACGGCGGAAATCGCGGGGGAGACGCGCACCACCGTGACCATCACCGACGGCAGCGCCGCGCATCCCACGGTCTACGTCGAACCCGGACCGGTGGTGACGGAGTGGGACGCGGTGGCCTCCCTGCTCGGTGAGCGACTCGCCGGTGCGGACCTGCTCGTCATCTCCGGTTCCCTGCCCCGCGGTGCCGATCCGGATCTTGTCTCCGCTTGGGTGCGGCAGGCACGGGCAGCCGGAGTGCGCACGCTGGTGGACTGCTCCGGCGCGGCGCTGCTCGCCGCCGCGCGGGCCGGTGCGGACGTGCTCAAGCCGAACGTCGCCGAACTGCTGGCGGCGACCGGGGCTTCCGACGAGGCTGCCGGTGTCGCCGCTCTCTCCGGCGCCGGGCTCGTCGTGGTGTCCCGTGGTGCCGCCGGAATGGCCGCGTACACCGTGGACGGTGTCCTTGAAGTGCCCGCCGTGCCGGGCGTGCGCGGCAACCCCACGGGGGCGGGTGACGCGGCCACCGCGAGTCTGGCCGCCGGGCTCGTGGCCGGGCTGCCGCTGGGCGAAACCCTGCGCCGGGCCGCCGCACTCGGCGCGGCGGCCGTCCTCTGCCCGGTGGCCGGCGAGGTCGATCTCCTGGCGTACCAAGACTTCCTCGACTCGAACGGAGCACCTGCATGACCACCTTCGACCGGATCCTCGCCGCGGCACGGGAACGCGGCGGCGGCGTCGGGGCGTTCAACGTGATCCTGCTCGAACACGCCGAGGCGATCACGGCCGGTGCCGAGCGTGCCGGAACGCCGGTGGTGCTGCAGATCAGCGAGAACTGCGTGCGCTACCACGGCGGCCTGGCCCCGGTCACGTGCGCGTCGCTGGAGATCGCGCGACGGGCGGCGGTGCCGGTGCTCGTGCACCTCGACCACATCGAGGACCCGGGACTCGTGCGCGAGGGTGTCGCGCTCGGCGTGCACAGCGTCATGTACGACGGTTCGCGCCTGCCGTACGAGGAGAACGTGCGCTCGACGCGGGAGATCGTGACCTTGTGCCACGACGCGGGGATCGCGGTGGAGGCGGAGCTGGGCGAGGTCGGCGGCAAGGACGGCGTGCACGCGCCGGGCGCGCGGACCGATCCGGGTGAGGCCCGGGAGTTCGTGGCGGCGACGGGCGTGGACGCGCTGGCCGTCGCGGTCGGCACGTCGCACGCGATGCGGTCCCGCGTCGCGACGGTCGACCGGGAACTGATCGGACGCCTGCGTGAGACGGTGCCGGTGCCGCTGGTGCTGCACGGTTCGTCCGGGCTGTCCGACGACGAGCTGCGGGCCGCGGTCCGCAGTGGCATGACGAAGATCAACATCTCCACGCACCTGAACGGGCTGTTCACCCGCGCGGTGAAGCGCTTTCTCGACGACAACCCGCAGGTGGTCGACCCGCGCAAGTACCTCCGCCCCGGCCGGGACGCGGTGGCGGACGAGATCGAGCGGCTCCTGGTGCTGCTCGACCGGGCGAACCGGGAATAGCCCGCGGCGGGCGGCGTTGGTTGCGTACATGACAACACTGGGACTCATCGGCAGCGGCCACATCGGGTCGACCGTGGCGCGCCTCGCCGTCGCCGCCGGATACGACGTGGTGCTCAGCAACTCGCGCGGCCCGGAAACGCTGGGCGAGCTGGTGGCGGAGCTGGGTCCGAAGGCGCGCGCGGCGACGGCGGCGGAGGCCGCCGAGGCGGGTGACCTGGTGGTGGTCTCGATCCCGCTGGGCCGCTACCGGGACGTGCCGGCCGCGCCGCTGGCCGGGAAGGTCGTCATCGACACGGGCAACTACTACCCGGCCCGCGACGGCGAGATCGCCGAGCTGGCGGACGGCACGACCACCCAGACCGAGCTGGTGCAGCGGCACCTGGCGGACGCGAAGGTGGTGAAGGCGTTCAACAACATCTTCTTCCGGCACCTGGGCGAGCTGGCCCGCCCGGCGGGCGCGGCGGACCGCAGCGCACTGGCCATCGCGGGCGACGACGCCGGCGCGAAGGCGACGGTGACCGCGTTCCTCGACGACCTCGGCTACGACACCGTGGACGCGGGCCCGCTGTCCGAGGGCTGGCGGTTCCAGCCCGGCACCCCGGCGTACGGCCCGCCGTACGCGGGCGGGGCGGAGAACTTCATGGACGTTCCGGGGCACCCGGTGAGCGCCGAAGAGCTGCGGAAGGTCCTGGCCTCGGCGGAGCGCTGACCGCGTGTCGAGGAGCCGCCGACCAGGCCGACCCTGCGCCTGGATCCGCTGTGGACAGTCCGATGTGGACCGCGTGCGCGAGCCGGGCCGGGACGGCCACGACCCAGGAATGAAACCCGCGCCACCGGGAAACCCCCGGCGTGATGATCCGGTGGCTGAGTGAGGCGTTCCGCGCGCGGTGGTATGTCGGGGTGCGGGCGGGGCTGAGCGTCGGGCTGCCGCTCGTCGCCGGGGTGCTCGCCGGGCATCCGGACTGGGGCGCGGTGGCTTCGCTCGGCGGTATCGCCGGGGTCTACGGCGCCGACTCACCGCGCCGCCACCGGATGCGGCTCGTCGCCGCCGTCGGGGTGACGCTCGCCGTCGTCGTGCCGGTCAGCAGCCTCTGCGCCGCGCACCCGTGGCTCTCCGTCGCGTTCGTCGGGGTGGTCGCGGCGCTCGCCGGGTTCGGCTGCCTCGCCCTGCGCGTACCGCCGCCGCGTGAGTACCTGATCATCCTCCCCGCACTCGTCGCCACGGGGGTCGCCGCCGAGCCCCTGCGCGAAGCCGCCCTCGTCGCCGCCGGGGCGCTCGTCGGACTGCTCGTCGCCGCGGTGCCCGTGCCCCGCGAACCGCCGCAGAACCGGGCGGTGCGGCGGGCGTGGCTCGCCGTCCAGGACGTGCTGCGCACCGCCGGCACTCCCGGCGCCGCCGGTACCCGCCGCCGCGCGGTCGCCGACGTGGCCCGTGCTCGTGACCTGCTGCGCCAGGCCCGGGTGCCGGGCACGGACGACCGCCTGCGTGAGCTGGCCGCGGCCGAGGTCGTCCTCGCCTCCGCGCTGTCGGTGTCCCTCGACGCGCGGGAACCGCTGCCCCCGGACGCGGACGTTCCCGGGCTCCGCTGGGCACGCGAGGCCGCCGACGGCATCCTGCGCGGCGAGCAGCACGACCTCCCCGAACCCGAGCACCGCGGCCTCGGCGAACGGCTGCGGGAGGCGCTCAGCCCGCACGCCGTCGTGCTGCCCGCGGCGGCCCGCATCGGTGTCGCCGTCGCGATCGGCTACGCGCTGGGGCGGCTCCTCGGGCTGGCGCACGCCTACTGGGTGGGCCTCACCGTCGCCGCCGTGCTGCAGGCCACCAACCTCACGCTCCTGCGGCGGCGCTCGCTGCACCGGGTCGCGGGAACCGCCGTCGGCGTCGGGCTCGCCGCGGCCGTCTTCGCGCCGCACCCGCCCGCGCTCGCCGTGGCACTGGTGGCGTTGCTGGCCCAGCTCGTCGCCGAGGTCTTCATGCCCGTCTCGTACGGCTTCGCGGTGGCCTTCGTGACGCTCGTCCCGCTCGCGATCTTCGACCTCGCCGCGCCGGGCGCGCAGATCGGCGCCGCGGTCGGGGCGCGGGCGCTCGATACCGCCCTCGGCGCGGTGCTCGCCCTGGTGCTGCGGCTGGTGCTCTGGCCGAAGGCGACCGCGGCCCGGCTGCCGCAGGTGCAGGCGCGGACCCTGCGTGCGGTGGCGGGCCTGTTCGGCGCCCGCTGGCTCGGCGGCGACCAGGTCCCCGCCCGGCGACGGCTGCAGGAGGCGGTGCTGGACCTGCACAACGTCACGCAGGACGCGTTCGGGGAGCGGTGGGACCAGGTGGGCCTCGCCGTCGACGAGCTGGCGTTCCTCGCCCTCGGCGTGCCGTTCGGCCGCCCGCACCCACCCCGCCCGGAAGCCGAAGCGCTGCTGTCTCGCCTGGAACAGCTGGCCGATGCCCTGAGCCGCGGCACCCCACCACCGGACCGGCACCCGCCCGCGCTTCCCGGCTACCCCCGCACCAGCGCCGCGACCCAGCTGCTGGCCGGCGCGCTCGCTAGCTGACGAACGCTCGCTCCCGGCCGATGTGGCCCGCCGTCGGCGGGGGGAAGTGGGAGCCGAGCACCAGGGTGTCCGTGCCGGCGAGGGAAGCCAGCAACGCCCGCCGCGTCGCGGCGGCCTGCGCGGGGTCCACGTCCACGCAGCTGCCCAGCTCCGGATGCGGCACCTGGACCGGGTGGTGCAGGCTGTCCCCGGTGATCAGGGCGCTCGCGTCACCGTCTCGCAGCCGCACCGAGACGTGGCCCGGCGTGTGCCCGGGTGTCGGCAGCAGCCGCACCCCCGGCGCCACCTCGGTGCCTTCCGCCGGGACGTCCACGAGGTCCAGGAGCCCCGCCTCCTCGACCGGGTGCACCGAGTCGCGGAACAGCTGCCGCCGCGCGTCGTCCATCGCGTAGCCCGCCCAGAACTCCCGCTCCACGCGCGAGACCAGGTAGCGGGCGCGCGGGAACGACGGCACCCACTCGCCGTCCACCTCCCGCGTGTTCCAGCCGACGTGGTCGGTGTGCAGGTGGGTGAGCACCACCAGATCGACC
This sequence comes from Amycolatopsis bartoniae, assembly GCF_014191255.1. Classification (GTDB taxonomy): domain Bacteria; phylum Actinomycetota; class Actinomycetes; order Mycobacteriales; family Pseudonocardiaceae; genus Amycolatopsis_E; species Amycolatopsis_E bartoniae. The sequence continues at coordinate 51,803 of NZ_JACHWH010000005.1, read as the reverse complement.
GACTCCGGCGCGAAACCCGCCGCGGCCAGCCGCTCCGGGTAGTCCGTCCGCAGGTCGTGCCACGCCGGGTTCGCCCGCTGCTTGCCGTTGCCGATCCCGGTGTCGACGACAATCCGCAGCCCGCCCGCGGTGACCGCGAAGCTGTGGCTGGACAGGCGCAGCGTGCCGTCCGCCGCCGCGAAGCCCGGCCGCAGCCAGCCGTGCTGTTCCACCAGCTCCGGTGTCGCCCCGGGCAGCAGCCACGCGCCGGTCGCCGGAGGGAGCAGTACTTCGTCGATCCGCCGGACGGTCAGCTCGCCCACCTGCCACTCCACGAGGTCCTCCTAACGCTAAAACTTTGCGCTAAGCTTAACGCAAAAATCTAGCTTTAGGAGGTGGGTGTGTCCGAAGACGCCCCGGACACCTGGTCCGCTGCCGTCACTGCGACCGCCGAGCACATCCGGTCCGTCGTGTCCGTCCTGCGGGAGCTCGACCTCGATGCGACGACGCCGGTCTTCCCGCCGGAGGACGCCGATGCCTGAGCTGACCCTCGCCGCCGCGGCGGAAGCGCTGCGGACCCGGCAGCTGTCGCCGGTCGAGCTGACCGGCTCCGTGCTGGCGCGCCTCGACGAGGTGGAGCCCCGGCTGAACGCCTACGCCGCTGTCGCCGCCGAGCAGGCGCGGAAGTCCGCGCGGGAGGCCGAGCGGGAGATCGCCGCCGGGCACTACCGCGGTCCGCTGCACGGAATCCCCTTCGGGCTCAAGGACCTCATCGACGCCGAGGGACTGCCCATCGCCGCCGGCTCGCGCGTGCGCGCGGGCCACCGGGCGGCCGCCGACAGTGCGGTGGCCGCCCGTCTCCGCGCGGCCGGAGCGGTGCTCGTCGGCAAGACCCACACACACGAGTTCGGCTACGGGCTAATCACCCCGCAGACGGTCAACGCCAGGGACGCCGGGCGCGTCGCGGGCGGATCCAGCGGTGGCTCGGCCGTGGCGGTCGCGGCCGGCACGGCGCTGTTCGCGCTGGGCACCGACACCGGTGGTTCGATCCGGGTGCCCGCGGCGCTGAACGGGGTCGCCGGGCTCAAGCCCACCTACGGCCTCCTTTCGCGCCGCGGCGTGGTTCCCCTGTCCTGGTCGCTGGACCACGTCGGCCCCCTCGCCCGCACGGTCGAGGACATCGCGATCGTCCTGAGTGGACTCACTAGCTCCACTGTGGACGAGGCCGGCGTCGCCGGGCTGCGCGTGGGCGTGCCGCGCAACTACTACTTCGAGCGGGTCCACCCGGAGGTCGAAACGGCGGTACTGGCGGCGGTCGACCGGCTGGCGTCCCTCGGCGCGCGGCCCGTCGAGGTGGAGATCCCGATGACGCGCTACGTCCAGGCCATCCAGTGGGGCCTGATGGTGTCCGAGGCCACCGCCTACCACGAACCGACCCTGCGGACGAGCGCCGAGCTCTACGCGCCGGACGTCCGGCTGCTGCTCGAAGCCGGGAAGGTGGTGTCCGCCACGGACTACCTGCGAGCACGGCGAGCCAGGACGCTGTTCCGGCGCGAATGGCTGCGCCTGCTGGAGGACGTCGACCTCATCGCCGCCCCGACTGTGCCCATGACCGCCGTCCCGATCGGGCAGGAAACCGTGACCTGGCCGGACGGCGTGGAGGAGAGCGTCTCCGACGCCTACGTCCGGCTGTCCGCGCCCGCCAACCTCGCCGGGGTGCCGTCGCTGACGGTGCCGGTGGGGCGGGACAGCGCGGGCCTGCCGATCGGGATGCAACTGCTGGGACGGCCTCACGGCGAAGCGGTGCTGCTGGGCGCCGGGCACGCCTACGAGGTCACGTCGCGGGCAGGCTGACCAGCAGGTCGGCGAGAGCGCGCGCACAGCCGTCCAGTAGCGCCGCACCCTTGTCCGCGGTGGCTGTGCGCGCGTCCCCCGCCACCCCGTTCGCGGTGGTCTCCCCGAACGGGACGAACCGGTGGACGGGTGCGGGATCCTCGGCCTGCAGGGCGATCGCGGGACCGGCCGCCCGCGGCAGCAGGTCGGTGCGCACGAGTTCCGGAAAGGCCGCGAGCGCCATGGACGTCTCGCCTTCGCACGCGTGCATGAGGTGCGACTGCGTTTCGAGGACCTCCGCGATGGCGGTCCGGCCCGCGGTGAAGTAGCTGGTGACCGCGATGGGGGCGGCCAGTTCCGCGGTCAGTTCCGGAACGAGCGCCTGCAGCGCGGTGACGTTGCCGCCGTGGCCGTTGACCAGCAGGATGCGCCGGAACCCGGCGCGCAGGATCGAACGGCAGACGTCACGCAGGAGCGCGTGCAGGGTGGACAGCGACAACGTCAGCGTGCCGCCGAACGCCATGTGGTGCTCGGCGAGGCCGCACGAGACCGACGGGGCCACGACGACCGGCACGCTCGCCAGTGCCGCGGCACGGCGGCACACCTCGGTGGCGAGGAAGTCGTCGACACCGGTGGGCAGGTGCTCGCCGTGCTGCTCGGTCGAGCCGACCGGCAGCAGGACGACGGCGTCCTGCGCGGCGAGCTCGCGCAACCGCGGGGCGGTCAGGCGGTTCCAGCGGTGTTCGACCATGAACCCTCCTAAAGCTAAGAATAAGCGTTAAGCGAGAGTAGGCGCCGGACCGGCTTGACGCAACGGATTTGCCTTAAGCTGCTGTCGTGAGTCCCAGGCCGATGGTCCGTCCCGGCGGGCGCAGTGCCCGCGTGCAGGAGGCGGTGCACGCCGCCGTGCGCCAACTGGAGGCCGAGGCCGGGCGCACGGCGCTGACGGTCCCGGCGATCGCCGCGAAGGCCGGGGTCACCCCGTCGACGATCTACCGTCGCTGGGGTGACCTGCGCGAGCTGCTGTCGGACGTCGCCGTGGAGCGGCTGCGGCCCGAGGCGCCTCCGGAGGACCACGGCGGCCTGGCGGAGGATCTGCGGGCGTGGGCCGGGCAGTTCCTGGAGGAGATGTCCTCGCCGCCCGGCCGCGCCTACATCCGCGACGCCCTGCTCGGCGACCCCGACGGGACCAACGCGGGCCAGTGCTCGGCGTACGCGGCGGAGCAGGTCGACGTGATCCTCGCCAGGGCGGCCGCGCGCGGCGAGCCCGCGCCGGACGTCGAGACGGTGCTCGACCGCGTCGTGGCGCCGATCATGTACCGGATCCTGTTCCGGCCGGGTTCCCTCGACGCCGGCTATCCGGCGCGCCTGGTGGCGGAGGTCATCCCAGCGCGGTGAGCGCCACCGAAGCCGCCCGCGCGACCAACCCGTCGTCGTAGGCGGCGTCCTTGGCGTCCTTCGTGGACATCACGGCGAGGACGACCGGTGCTCCCGACGGCGGCCACGCCACCGCGATGTCGTTGCGCGTCCCGTAGTTCCCCGCGCCGGACTTGTCCGCGACTGTCCACTGTGCGGGTAGCCCCGCGCGGATCAGCGTCGCGCCCGTGGTGTTGCCGCGCATCCAGTCTGCCAGCAGCGCGCGGGCGTCCGCCGGCAGTGCGTCCCCGAGGAGGAACGTGCGCAGGCTCGTCGCCATCGCGCGGGGCGTGCTCGTGTCCCGGACGTCACCCGGGACCGCCTCGTTCAGCGTCACCTCCGTCCGGTCCGCGTGCGTCGTCGTGTCGCCGACCTCATGCAGCGCCGCGTCCAGCCCCTGCGGCCCGCCCAGCTCGCGGAACAGCAGGTTTCCCGCCGTGTTGTCGCTCTGTTGCAGCGCCGCCCGCGCGGCCTCCCGCAACGTCACGCTCGTCCGGTCACCGGTGACGGGGGAGTGCGAGACGACCTCGGCGGGTGAGTACGTCAGCATCTTGTCCACATCGGACTCCTTGCGCAGCACGGCTCCCGTGGCGAGGGCCTTGATCGTCGACGCGTACGCGAACCGCTGGTCGGCGTGGTACGCGACGTCCCGGCCGCTGCCCGTGTCGAGCGCGTACACCCCGAGGTGGGCGCCGAAACGGGCTTCCAGGTCCGCGAACGGCGGCGCCGCGGGGACGACGGGCGGGGCGGCGGGCGGCGCGGCACAGCCGGTGAGCAGGAGCAGGACAAGCAGGAGAACACGCATACCGGCAGCCTTCCGCGCCGACTACATGCTGTCCAAGACCGAAACGACCACTTCCATGCCGAAGCGGCATAGGATCGCGAGGTGGATCTCGTCGGTGCCTGCCGGGCCTTCGCCAGCGTCAGCGAGCGCGGCAGCTTCACGCTCGGCGCCGCGGCCGCCGGCATTCCGCAGTCCGTCGCCAGCCGCCGCATCGCCGCGCTCGAACAACACCTCGGCGACCGGTTGTTCGACCGCGCCACCCGCCGCGCCGTGCTGACGCCGTTCGGCCGTGACGTGCTGCCCGCGGCGCAGCGGCTCGTGCGCCTCGCCGACGCGCTCGAACACGACGCCCGCCAGGCCCGCCGCCGCCCGCTGCGCCTGGCCGTCCCGGACTGGTGCCCGCCCCGCGAGCTGGCCCACCTCGACGCGGAGGCCCGCGACCACGACGTCGTCCTCGACTTCCGGCCCGCGCCGCCCGCCGTCCGCGCCGACCTGCTGCGCACGCGGGAGGTCCGCGCAGCGCTCGCCGCGGTGCCCGCCGACGAGGCACACTGGACCGTCCCGCTCGGCGTGGCCGCCGCGCTGCCGCCCGCCGCGCCCACCGTGTACCTCGAAACGCTGCGCCCGGGCCGGGGCGCCGCCGGAACCCGTGCCCCCCGCGTGTGGCTGCAGCCCGAGGACGACGTGCCGCACGTCCGCGACCGCCTCGTGCACCTGCGGGACCAGCTCGGCCTGCGGCCCTCGCAGGTCGCCGTCGCGGACTCGCTCGTCTCCGCCACCGCGGACGTCCTCGGTTCCGCCGACCTCCTGCTGTGCTCGGCGGCGCAGGCCGTGGAGCTGGACCTGCACTGGCGGCCCGTCGGCGAGGTCGGCCTGGTCCGCGGCTTCGCGCTGGCCACGACCTACAGTGACGACGCGGACCGCCTCCGGCCGCTCGCGCGCGCGATCGCCCGCTGCCTGGGGGCGCCGGGCGAGGGGGAGGCGTGACGACCGAGGTGCTGCTGCGCGAACTGCGTGCCATGCTCGACGACGCGGGGCTGCGCGGGTCGTTCCTGGTGCGGGACCTGCGTTCCGGCGACGAGATCGGCCTCGAACCGGACGTCCAGTGGCCGGTCGCGTCGCTGGCCAAGGTGCCGCTCGCGGTCGCCACGCTGGAGCGCGTCCGCATCGGCGAGCTCGACGGCGCGGCCCGGATCGACCTGGCGCCCGGCCGCGTCACCACGCCCGGGCCCACGGGCGTGAGCCGGTTCCGTCATCCGGCGACGATCGCCGTGGACGATTTGCTGTACCTCAGCGTCGGCATCAGCGACAACGCCGCGAGCGACGCCCTGTTCGCCCTCACCCCGCCCGCCGAGGTCACCCGGCTGCTGCGCGACCTCGGCATCGGCGGCATCACGCTGCGCCACGCCGTGTCCGAGCTGGCCGACACCCCTGCCGAGCGCTTCGGCCGCGACGACGTGCACCTGGCCCACTCGCTGGCCATCGACGCCGGGACCGCCGGGCGCGGGCACCGCATTCCCCAGCTCGACGTCACGCGCGCGAACTCCGGGTCGGCGCGCGCGTTCGCCGATCTGCTGCACGCGCTGTGGAGGCCCGCGAAAATCGCCCCGGAGGTCGCCGCGCGGGTGCGGGAACTGTTGCGGCACACGGTGTTCCGCCACCGGCTCGCGCCCGACTTCAGCTCCGGCGCCTCGACGTGGTCCGGCAAGACCGGCACCTTGCTGACGCTGCGGCACGAGGCGGGGGTCGTCGAACACGCCGACGGCGGTTGCTTCGCCGTCGTGGCGCTCACCGAGTCCCGCGTGCCCGCCGCCGACCAGCCCGGCGCGGAGGCCGCGATGGCCCACGTTGCCCGCCGCCTGCGCGACCACCTGAGGCTGGGCTGATTTCCCGCTCGGGGAAGCGGGTATCCGCAGCGTCCATCCTGTTTTTCCCCGCACCCCTGTTTACGGTGACCCAGATCGTGTTACCTTAGGTAACAGTAAACCTCGGTAACAGGAACTCAGGGAGCTGCCATGACCAGCGTCGGCACCACGCAGCGAGCGGAGGAGTCCCAGCCCGGCCGTCAGGAGGTCGCGCAGCGGTTGCTGGACTCGTCGGAAACCCTGTCCTACGACCCCGTCAAGGAGGTCGACTGGGAGACGCCGCTCGACAAGAGCTACCACGGGGCGAGCCCGGAGTGGAGCACGCTCTACGGCACCCGGTACTGGGAGGAGATGACCCCGGAGCAGCAGCGCGAGCTGACCCGCCAGGAGGCGGCGTCCGTCGCGAGCACCGGGATCTGGTTCGAGATGATCCTGCAGCAGATGATGCTGCGCGACTTCTACGCCAAGGACCCGACCGACCCGGCGTTCCAGTGGGCCCTGACCGAGATCGCCGACGAGTGCCGGCACTCGATCATGTTCGCCCGCGGTGCCGCGAAGCTGGGCGCGCCCGCGTACCGGCCGCGGCGCGTCGCCGTCGAGCTGGGCCGCTTCTTCAAGACCACCGCGACGGGTGAGGCGGCGTACGCCGCGATCCTCGTCGCGGAAGAGGTCCTCGACGTCATGCAGCGCGACTGGATGCGCGACGAGCGGGTGGTGCCGTTCGTGCGCACCATCAACAACATCCACGTGGTCGAGGAGTCGCGGCACATGAAGTTCGCCCGCGAGGAGACCCGCGAGCACCTCAAGGGCGCGAGCAGGCTGCGCCGGCAGTACAACGCGCTGGTCGTCTCGATCGCCGCGTACTACATCGTCAGCAGCATGTGGAACCGCAAGGTCTACGCCAACGCCGGGCTCGACACCCGGCGCGCGGTCCGCGAGGCGAAGGCGAACGAGCACCACAAGTCGATGCTGCGCTCCAGCTGCGCCGGGCTGATGGAGTTCCTCGACTCCTGCGGCCTGCTCACCAAGCCGTCGCTGTACTTCTACAAGCGCGCCAACCTCATCTGACGCCATGGCCTACGCGATCACCCAGACCTGCTGCAACGACGCCTCGTGCGTCAGCGTCTGCCCGGTCAACTGCATCCACCCGACCCCGGACGAACCGGACTTCGGGACCACGGAGATGCTCTACGTCGACCCGGCCGTGTGCATCGACTGCGGCGCCTGCGCCGACGCGTGCCCGGTCGACGCGATCTTCCCCGGGGACGCCCTGACCGGCCCGATGCGGGTCTACGCCGACCTCAACGCCGGCTACTACGATCGCGTGCCCCAGGTCGACGTGCTCAGCCACGCGCCGAACTTCCACGCGTGGGGCCCGCCGGTCTTCTCGCGGAACATCCCCAGCGACCTCGCGCCGCTGGACATCGCGGTGGTGGGCACCGGCCCGGCGGGCATGTACGCCGTCGAGGACCTGCTGCTGCACACCAACGCGCGGGTCACGCTGATCGACCGCCTGGAGACCGCGGGCGGGCTCGTCCGTTACGGCGTCGCGCCGGACCACCCGTCCACCAAGAAGATCGGCGAGACCTTCGCGCGCTTCCACCACCACCCGCGGCTGCGGCTGCGGCTGGGCGTGGAGGTGGGCCGGGACGTGACGGTCGACGAGCTGGCGCAGCGGCACGACGCGGTGATCTACGCGGTGGGTGCCTCGGCCGCCCGCAGCCTCGGCGTCCCCGGCGAGGACCTGGCGGGCAGTCTCGCCGCGACCACGGTCGTGGCCTGGTACAACGGCCATCCCGACGTGCCCGCGGACGCGGTCGACCTGTCCGCCGAACGCGTGGTCCTGGTGGGCACCGGGAACGTCGCGCTCGACGTGGCGCGGATCCTCACCGCCGATCCGGCCTCGCTGGAGCACACCTCGATCTCGCGGGAAGCGCTTTCCCGGCTGCGCTCCAGCAAGGTGCGCGAGGTCGTTTTGCTCGCCCGCCGCGGGCCGGAGAACGCGGCCTACACCACGCCCGAACTGCTCGCGCTCACCCAGCTGGACTCGGTCGACCTCGTCGTCGACGCGCACGACCCGCGGGTGACCGAGACCATCGACGCGGCCGGGCCCGGGAGCAAAGCCGCGCTGCTGCAAGGAGTTCCGCGCGAGCGCGTCGACTGGTCCGTCCCACCGGGGCACGAGCGGCGGCGCATCGTGCTGCGCTTCCACTCCGCCACGGCCGAAATCCTCGGCGACCGCCAGGTGCGCGGGCTGCGTGACACCGGCGGCACGGAGATCGCGGCCGGGCAGGTGGTCCGCGCGGTCGGCTACCGCGGCGCCCCGCTGCCGGGCCTGCCGTTCGACGAGGACACCGGCACGATCCCGAACGAGGGCGGACGGGTCACGGGACGGCCGGGGACGTACGTCGTCGGCTGGATCAAGCGCGGGCCGTCGGGCGGTATCGGCGCGAACCGGGCCGACGCGAAGGAGACCGTGGGCACCCTGCTGGAGGACGCCGTCGCGGGTGCGATCGGCGGCTCGAAGCGGCGCCGCGGCCTGCTCAGGCGGTCCTGACCGTTACCCTCGGCGGCATGGCAGTACGGGAGATCGCGAAGAACGTCCACCTGGCGCAGGGCACCGACGTGAACTGGGTGCTGGTGCGCGACGGGGACGACGTGACGCTCATCGACGGCGGCTGGCCCGGTGACGCGGGCGCGGTCGCGGAGTCGGTGCGCGAGATCGGCTGCCGTCCCGAGGGGATCCGCGCGATCCTGCTGACCCACGCGCACCTCGACCACCTCGGCGCGCTGAACCCGCTGCACGAGCGCTACGGCGTGCCGGTGTACACGCATCCGGTGGAGGTCGCGCACGCGCGGCGCGAGCGGCTGGAGCAGGCGAGCCCGCTGGACGTGCTCAAGCAGACCGTCCGGCCGGGCGGGCTGGGCTGGGCGGCGCGGATCGTGCGGGCCGGGGCGCTGACGCACCCGTCGGTGCCGTTCGCGCAGCCGTTCCCCGCCGAGGGCGCGCTCGACCTGCCGGGCCACCCGGTGCCGGTGTTGTGCGCCGGCCACACCTCCGGGCACACCGCGTACCTGCTGCCGGACCAGGGGGTGGCGGCGACCGGCGACGCGCTCGTCACGGCGCATCCGCTGTCGCGGCTGAGCGGCCCGCAGCTGCTGCCGGAGTTCTTCGCCCACGACCCCGCGCAGGTGCGCGAGACGCTGGACGCCCTCGGGGCGCTCGAAGCGGACATCGTCGCTCCCGGCCACGGCGAGCCGTGGCTCGGCCCGCTCGCCGACGCGGTCGCCATCGCGCGGCGACGCTGACCTCACGCGGGGGACAGGCCGCGCCCCGCGCGCTGTTCGTGGTGCTGGTGCGCCCGTGGCAGGGGCGGGGCGAGGTCAGCTGACGAGCTGCTCGCCGAGCAGGGACAGCACCACCCGGGCGGTCTCGGCGGGCGCGGAGAAGTTCAGCGCGTGGCCCCTGCCCTGGAACTCGACGGGCCGCCCGTCCGGCACCAGTGCCGCGGCCTCCCGCAGCCACGTGCCCGTGACGAGCGGGTCCCGGGTGCCGCGCAGCACGACCGTCGGCGTCGGGAGGCAGGGCAGGTGCCGCTCGAACGGGTCGGCGAGCAGGTGCCGGAACGTCGCCAGGAACCGCCGCGGGCCGCAGGTCGCGTAGTCGCGGACGATGGGCAGCACGAGCGCCGGATGCTCCCACGGGACGTCCGCCAGCAGGCCCAGTACCTGCCGCGGCCACGAACGCAGGTGCGGATCGGTCGTCGGGCCGATGAGCACGACCGGGCCGAGCAGCTCCGGCGAGTGCGTGGCGAGGTCCGCGACCACCTGGCAGCCCGCGGAGTTGGCGACGAGCAGCGCGCCCTCCCGCCCCGTCGCGCGCAACCAGCTCCCGAGCGCCCGCGACAGGCCCCGGACGTCGAGGGCTTCTCGCGGTCCCGGTGTGCGTCCGAAGCCGGGCAGGTCCGGGGCCGTCACGTGCGTCCGCGGCGCCAGTTCCCGTGCCAGCGGCAGGAAGTACCGGTGCGAACAGCCCAGCCCGTGCACGCACACGACCTCCGGGCCCGACCCGAGCTCCCCGGCGTGCATCCGGACCCCGCCGACGGAAGTGAACTCCGAACGCCAGCCGATCATGGCCCGGAACCTACCCCGGTCACCGGGGAACAAACGGGGCCAGCGTCCGCAGGTTCAGCACCGCTCAGCCGCGCAGGAGGGCGGGCAGGTGCTCGTAGCCCCGCAGCACCCGGGTGCCGCGGCGGCTCGCGCCGGGCAGCAGCCGCAGGTCCGGGAACCGGTCGAACAGCGCCCGCAGGCCCACCTCGCCCTCCATCCGGGCCAGCGCGGCACCCAGGCAGTAGTGCCGCCCGGCGGAGAAGGACACGTGCTCGCGCGCGTTCTCGCGGCGCACGTCGAACCGGGCCCGGTCGGCGAACACCGCCGGATCCCGGTTGGCGCCCGCGAGCACCGTGGTCACCACCGCCCCGGCCCGCACCCGCGTGCCCAGGACCTCGGTGTCACGCAGGCACGTGCGGCCGGTGAGCAGCACCGGGGGATCGACGCGCAGGACCTCCTCGACCGCGTTCGGCCACAGCTGGGGTTCCCGGCGCAGCTCCGCCAGCTCCGCCGGGTTTCCCCGCAGCAGCGCGATGCCGTTGCCCAGCAGGTTCACGGTGGTCTCGAACCCGGCGGCCAGCACCAGACCCGCCGTGGCCCGCAGCTCCAGGTCGGTCAGCCCGACGCCGTCCTCGGTCGCGGCGGCGAGACGGCTGAGCAGGTTGTCGCCCGGGTTCGCGCGCAGCCGGGCCAGGTGGTCGCTCAGCCAGGCGTCGAACGCCACCAGCGCCGCGTCCACCGCGCGGAACTGCCGCCACGACAGCCCCATGTCGAGACTCGGCGCCGCCGCGCTGCCCAGTTCCAGCACGCGGCGGCGGTCCTCCGGCGGCACGCCGAGGATCTCGGCGATGACCGTGACGGGCAGCAGGCCGCAGTAGGCCTCGACAAGATCCACCGGACCCGCCGGATCGAGGGCGTCGAGCAGGTCGGCGGCGATCTGCTCGGTGCGCTCACGCAGGTTCTCCACCGCCTTGACGGTGAACACGCGCGTGACGAGCTTGCGGTAGCGGGTGTGCTCCGGCGGCTCGGTGGCCAGCAGCGACGGCGGCGCGACCGGATGCAGGTGCCCGGGCGCGGCCCACGCGTCGAGCCGGCTCAGCAGGCCGCTGCCGCCGGCACCCACGCCCGCGCGGAAGTCGTTGCTGGTCAGCACTTCCTTGACCGCGGCGTGACTGACGGTGGTGTAGGCGAAGTCGCCGCGGACCAGCGGGCCGCGCTCCCGGATCTCGTCGAACAGCCCCGTCAGGTCCGGCGAACCGGGCGACGCGGCGAGCCCGATCAGCCGGGCCTGCAGGTCTCCGCGGCGCGCCGCCGCGCGCACCGCCGTCCGCGGGACGGCGTGCCGCAGGCCCCACCGCACGACGGGCTTGGCCCCGTTCCGGATGCGAGTTCTGAGTGCCACGTACTCGAAAGTAGTCGGCTCCGGCGCACGATGTCGATCAGTTGAGCAGGGTGCGCGCCCACGCGGTGACGGTCAGCTGCCCGGTGGTGCCGAGGTCGGTGTCCAGCGGCAGGGCCTGCGCCTCGGCGCCGGGCACCGCGACGACCTCGGCGTACTCGCCCGCGGCCGGGTCGCCGTCGGTGACCGTGTTCGACCACGACAGGACCGACAACGCCTGCTCGCCCGGCGCGAGCGTGAACCTGGCGGGCCCGGGGTCGCGCGCCATGTACGACATGCCGTGGACGACCGTGACCGCCAGCGGCGCCCGGACGCCGTCGAGCAGCCGCACCGCGGGATAACCGTCGAGGACGAGCGGAGCCACGCCGCAGTTGGTCGCCGTGAGCACGCTCGCGCGGTGCCCCAGCGCCGCGTCCACCTGCCCGGCCGCGACGGACAGCCCCGGCGCCGGGCAGCGGCCGGGCACCGGCTCCGCGGGCGCGGGCGACGGCGAGCGCGTCGGACCGATCGTGAGCAGCCGTGGATCCACCCCGTTGTCGTAGGGGGCGACCTGCCCGCAGGCGGCGAGGGCGGCCAGGAGCAGGACCGTCCCGGCGATGGTGACCACGCGCATGGCCCGGAAGGCTAGCGGTACCATCGGCACCGTTCGTTGACCAGTCAGCGGCTTCCGGCGGGCGGCGTGTGCCGTCCGCCCCAGCGGGCTGCGACAGGGGAAGCGAACACCATGACCGAAGAGCCGGGCACGCACCTCGACGAGGTGAAGGACGCGCTCGAGGAGCTGTCGGCGACGGTCGAGGTCACCGACGAGCCGGGCGAGCTCCTGCAGGCGGTGTGCGAGCAGGTCGTGCGGGTCGTCCCCGGCGCCGACATGGCGTCCATCACCCTCGTCGGCCCCGGCGGGGCGAGCACGGCGGCCAGCACCTCCGAGGTCGCGGTCAGCATCGACTCGGCGCAGTACGACGAGGGCGACGGGCCGTGCCTGCGCGCGGCCCGCACCGGCGAGACCGTGCGCGTCGACGTCGGCACCGCCGAACGCCTGTGGCCGCACTTCACCGGCGTCGCCCGCGAGCACGGCGTCGCCAGCTACCTCGCCGCGCCGCTCCTCGTGGTCGAAGGGGTCGCCGGGGCGATCAACCTGTTCGGCCTCGGCGCACACGGCTTCCGCGACCTGGACCAGCAGTACCTGGAGCTGTACACGCTGGTCGTCACCACCGTGCTGCGGCTGTCCCACCACGCGGTGCAGGCGCGGGAGCAGGTGCGGCACCTGCGCATCGCGATGGACTCGCGGGCCGTCATCGAGCAGGCGAAGGGCATTCTCATGGCCGCGCACCACATCGGCGAGGAGGAGGCGTTCCGGCTGCTGGCCGCCCGCTCCCAGCGCGAAAACGTGAAGCTGAACGCCGTCGCCGCCCGCTTCGTCGCCGAGAGCTGCCGACGCTGAGTCAGCCCAGGCAGTCGCGCAAGGCGCGGACGAGCCGGTTCGCGCGCTCGTCGCCGTGCCCGATCATGCGGTTGGCGACGTAGGCGAAGCCGATGCCGGACTCGTCGTCGGCGAAGGCGAACTGGCCGCCGGCGCCGTCGTTGCCGAAGCTGCGCGGGCCGGGCAGCGGGCGGAAGGCGGAGTCGAGCAGGAAGCCCGAGCCCCAGCGCGCCCCGCTGTCGAACCCCAGCCACCCCGGCCCGGACGACAGCTCCCGCACCGCGTCGGTCACGGTGTCCGGGGTCAGCAGCCGCGGGCTGCCGTCGATGCCGGTGACCGCGGCGGCGAAGAGCCCGGCGAGTCCGGTGGCCGAGGCCACGGCTCCGGCACCGGGCAGCTCGATGGCGAGCAGCTCCGGGTCGTTCCAGCCGTGCGGGGAGTCCAAGCCGGGAAAGGCGAGCGCGCCGTTCATCGTCACGATGCGCGTGAGCAGGTGCTCGGGGCCGGGCATCGGCGGCCGTCCCTCGGCTTCGGTGAGCCGGGCGAGGGCGGGCAGCTCGGCGGCAGGCAGCCCGAGCCACGCGCGCAGCTTCAGCGGCTCTCCGACCACGCGGCGGAAGTACGCGCCCGGTGTCAGTCCGGTGCGGCGGCGGACGAGCTCACCGAGGACGAACCCGAACACGTGGCCGTGGTACTCGTACGCCGTGCCCGGCTCCCACAGCGGCCGCTGCTCCTCGATCGCGGCGACCACCGGGTCCCACGCCGCGATCTCGGCGAAGGTGGGTGACGCGTCGAGTACCGGCAGCCCGGCGCGGTGCCCGAGCACCAGCCGCGCGGTGATGGTCTCCTTGCCGTGCCGCGCGAACTCCGGCCAGTACCGGGCGATCGGCGCGTCCAGGTCGAGCTGCCCGTCCTGCGCCAGCAGGTGGACGCAGAGGCTCACGATCGCCTTGGCACACGAGAAAACGGGGACGACGGTGTGCTCGGTCCAGGCCCGCCCGGTGCGCTCGTCCGCGAGCCCGTCGCACAGTTCCACGACCTTCCGCCCGCCCGCGAACACTGTCACGGCGGCGCCGAGCTCCGAGAACTCGGCGAAGTTGCGCGCGAAGACGTCGGCGACCTTCCCGAACCCCTCGTCGGCCGTGCCCCGCATGATCTTTCCTCCCGCCGTTCCGGCGGGCGACTCTACGACAGCCGCCCGCCGGTCGCGAGGGGATTTTCAGCCCGCCAGCGAGCCGTCCCCGGTTTCCGGGGCGCCCTTCGGGCGGACCCGGACCTGGGCCGGCGTCCTGGTGGGAGTGGCGGGCCTCGCGGTGGCACAACTCCGTTCGGCGGGCGCGGTCGTCGCCCGTGGCTCCGGCCGGGTGGTGGCCGAAGGCTCGGTGGGCTTCACCGAGGAGGCCGGGCTGGGCGCCTGGGTCGCGGCGGGTTTGCTCGTCGGCACCGCGCAGTCGGCCTGGGCCGTGGTCGCGCTCGCGGACGGCAGGACGACGAGGCTCCCGGCGGCGGCGAGCAGGCCGGCACCGGCGAGGATTGCCTTGACGGACATGGGTTTTCCTTTCAGGAGAGGGTGGCGTAGACGATGATGTTGTCGCGGTAGCTGTGCGCGGCGTGGTCGAAGCTGCCGCCGCACGTGATCAGCCGGAGCTCGGCGCCGGCGGTGTCGCCGTAGACGGCCTCGGTGGGGAACTCGTCCTTGTCGATCTGCTCGACGCGGGTGACGGTGAACCCGGCGACGGAACCGTCCACTCTGGACACGGTGACCGTGTCACCGGGCGCGAGCTCGTGCAGGCGGTAGAAGATGCCCTTCTGCTTGTTCCCGTCGACGTGGCCGAGGATCACCGCGGGCCCCGGTTCGCCGGGCTGGGGACCGTTGCGGTACCAGCCCGCCTGCAGCGGGCTCGTCACCGGCGGCACCTCCACGCTGCCGTCGGGGTTGAGCCCCAGCGGGACGAGCGTGGAGTGCGCGCCGATCTTCGGGATGTCGACGGCGCTCGGTGCCGCGACGGCCGTGGCCGCCGTGGTCGCGGGGGTTGCCGCGGGAGTTCCCGGTGCCCCGGCGGCCGTGCAGCCGGTGAGCAGCAGCAGGCCGAGTACGGCCAGCAGCAGCCGCAGCGGCGAGGTTTTCCGTGCTGTCAAAAAGGACCCCCTGTCGTTCGGGCACGTGACGCACCCAAAGCGCCGGCAAGGGGTCCCGCGGTTGCGGCCGTGACCGAACCGTGATCTTTGGGCTACAGCCGGGACAGCGCCAGCACTCCCGCGGCCAGCAGCACGCCCACCTTCACCACTTCCGTGGCCACGTAGACCAGGTGGGCCCGCGAGCGGGGCGGGTTCTCCCCGGCCAGCACGCGGTCCGAGCGCCGGTTGAGCACCGGGCGCACCGCGAGGAGCTGCACCGCCAGCACGACGACCGCCGCCACGACGGTGCCCAGCACGGCGCCCGGCACGCGGGCGGCCACGACGGCCACGACCAGCGCCACCGCGAACACGGCTTCGACGGCGTTGAGGGCGCGGAACACCAGCCGCCCGATGCCCAGGCCGATCCGCACCGTCACGTCCGGCGCCCGGAACTTCAGCGGCGCTTCCAGGAACGAGATCGCGAGCACCATGCCCAGCCAGGTGAACACGACCGCGACGAGTACCGCCATCACGAAACCTCCCGCACGGGAACCATCATCGCCCCAGCGCCGCGTTGATCATCGCCCGCCCCACGGGCCCGGCGACCTTCGCCCCGACCGTCGCCAGGTCGTAGTTCCCGCCCGAGGTGACGACGACCGCCACCGCGACCTGCGGGTGCTCGGCCGGGGCGAACGCCACGTACCAGCCGTACGGCTGCACGTGCTTCGGGTCCGGGCCGTGCTCGGCGGTGCCGGTCTTGGAGGCGATCGTGATGCCGGGCAGCTTGTTCGCCGTGCCCGAGTGCGCCTCCGACGCCTCCATCATGTCGGTCATGGTGGCCGCGACCTGCGAGGACACCACGTCCGAGCCGAGCACGTCCGGCGTGTACCCCTCGATCACGGACCCGTCGGGCGCCTCGGTGGACTCGACCAGCTGCGGCCGCATCTCGGTGCCCCCGTTGGCGATGGTGGCCGCGATCATGGCGTTCTGCAGCGGCGTCTCCTGCACGTCGAGCTGCCCGATGCCGCTCTGGTACAGCCCCGCCTTGCCGTTCGGGATGGTCAGGCACTGCCCCTGCGCGTTCGACCCCACGCACGAGGGGACCACCGACAACGGCACGGACAGGTCCGTGTCGCCGAAGCCGAACTTCGCGGCCTGCGCGGACAGCGCGGCCGAGCCGACCCGCCCCGCCAGCGCCGCGAACGCCGTGTTGCACGAGTAGGCGAGCGCGGTCTTCATCGAGACCTGCCCGCCCGTCGAACCGGGGCACGTCGAGCCGCCGTAGTTCTCCAGCTGCGTGCTGGTGCCGGGCAGCGTGATCCGGCCGTCGGCGGGCAGGTCGGCGGTGTTCTCGTCGTCCGTCCCGTTCGACAGCGCGGCGGCGCTCACGACGAGCTTGAACGTCGACCCCGGTGCGTACGCCTGCGACGTGGCCTGGTTGAGCAGCGGGCTGTCGACGGAGTCGGGATCGTAGCCCTGGTAGGCGGCGTTCGCCGCCGCACTGTCGTGTGTGGACAGTGTGTTCGGGTCGTACGACGGCACGCTGAGCATCCCGAGGATCTTCCCCGTGGACGGCTCGATGGCGACCGCCGCGCCCGTGAAACCCGCGTGCACCATGGCGTCGTAGCCCGCCTGCTGAACCTTCGGGTCGATGGTGAGCCGCACGGTGCCGCCCGCCTTGTCGCCGCCGCTGAGGTCCGCCAGCTGGCGCAGCTCCAGGCGGGCGTCGCTGCCGTTGAGGAACTGGTTCTCGGCGTACTCCATCCCGTGCGCGCCCGACGTGACCGAGTAGTACCCGGTGACGGGCGCGTAGAGGGGACCGTTGGCGTAGGTGCGCAGGTACTTCAGCTTGTCGGTCGTGGCCTGCGAGGAGGCGAGCACCGTGCCGTCCTTCGCGAGGATCTGCCCGCGCTGCACCGAGTACTGGTCGTACACCCGCCGCGGGTTCCGCGCGTCGTCGGCGTAGCCGTCCGCCTTCACCACCTGGACATAGGTCAGGTTCGCCACCAACAGGACGACCAGGCTCATCATGAACAGCCCGACCCGCCGCATTGCTTTGTTCACTTCGGACACTCACCCGTTTCGCGCACGGCGCCATCCTGCCACCACCCGGATGAGGTCCCGGTGGGGCCCGCGCGCAGCGCGGGTGTCATCCATTCGGGCATTCGCGGTGCGCCGCGGCGGGTGGGCTCGCATGCTGGTCGCAGGAGCGAGGGAAGTGAGGTCGCGATGGGCATCCAGTTCGCATCGTCCGCGTTCGTGCCGGTGGTGCTGGGCTTCTTCGGGCTCGGAACCGGATACCTCATCTACGGGCCGCAGGAGCTGTTCGGGCGCCCGGTCCGCTCCGCCGCGGTCGACCGCGCGAACGGCGTGTGGGGGATCTGGCTGCCGGGGTTCTGCCAGTTTGTCACCGGTGTCTACCTGTTCGCCGCGCTGACGTGGTTCGGGTCGCTGCGCGACCCGGTGCTCTACATGGCCGCGCTCGCCTTCTCCGCCTACGGCATCCACTGGTTCGCGCTGGGCTGGAACCGCTACCAGGGCAACGACGTGCGGCCGACGGGGTACATGTCGGTCCCGTTCACCATCATCTCCGTGCTCGGCGTGGTCGTGTTCTTCTCCGCGGGCGCCTGGCCGGTCGGCCTGCTGTTCTCCGGGCTCACGGCGGTGTACGTCAGCGAGTTCTTCGCCAGCTTCCGCATCGGCGCGAAGTCGCCGGAGTCGGCGGGGCCGGGCGAGCGGGCGCTCGGGTTCTTCCACGTCGTCACGGGCCTGTGGCTGATGTACCTGACGTTCTCCACGGTCCTCGACACGGCGCTGCACTACACGCTGCCCAAGGGCTGAATTACCGGCGTGTAATTCGGTTTCCGGCGACTGTAATCGATCCTGTACGAAGGGTAAAAAAGAAGCGCTGATCAGCGGTTTCCTTGCCATTCGTCCGCTTGTTCAAACCTGACGTTGTTGTGGCACTCGTCACCGTCGCGTGATATTGCCGTTTTCTCTTCGTAATCTGGCCGAGGTCCTGCGGAGATCCGCGGTTTCACCGCCCGCAGTGGACCCGGCCGGCCTGGCCCCCGACAGGTCGGTGTGCGTACCCCGACCCGAGGAGACCTTTTCCCCGTGGGAAACCACTGCGCGAACACGCGCGCCCGACGCAAGAACTCGCCGTATTCCCCGCCGCGGCACCGCGCCCCCGTTTCGCGGAACCTCGCGCGGACCACGGTGTCCGCCGGTGTGCTGGCCCTTTCGGTCACCGGCAGTGCCGCGCCGGTGGCGCTCGCCGGCACCGACACGCCTCCGGCCCCTGTCGTGGCCGCGTCGGCGCCGTTGCCGGTGGCGTCCGTGCTCGGTGTGCCCGGAACCACGGCCGCCGACCCCGGTGTGGTGCTGCCGCTGGCCCAGCCGAAGTCGGCGGCGCCGAAGGTGGAAGCGCCGCCGCAGCCGCCCGCGGGCAGCGCTGAGCCGGTGGGTGACCAGGTGACCCAGTGGATCACCGAGGCTGTGGAAATCCTGCGGGCACAAGGAATTCCAGTGTCTACTGAGGACATTCCGGCGATCCGCACGGTGATCGAGAAAGAGTCCGACGGTGATCCGGAGGCGGTGAACCGGTGGGACGCGAACGCGCGCGCCGGGCACCCGTCGAAGGGGCTCATGCAGTGCACGGACTTCACGTTCGAGGCGAACAAGCTGCCCGGGCACGACGACATCCTCGATCCGGTGGACAACATCATCGCGGGCGTGCGTTACACGATTGGCCGTTATGGTGCGTTTTCCGAGCACCCGGGCATCAGGTCGATCAACTCCGGCGGCGGCTACCGGGGCTACTGATCCTTTTTCCGGGTACGCAAATCTACTTACGCGGAATACGTAATGAGGCGGACGTCCGCCGTGTGCTCGTGCCACTAGCGTTCGGTGCGGAGGATTCGGGCATACAGGAGGAACGTCATGGGGATCAGATTCCTGGCGGCGGCGGTGCTGACAGGCCCAGCCCTG
This sequence comes from Amycolatopsis bartoniae, assembly GCF_014191255.1. Lineage (GTDB taxonomy): Bacteria > Actinomycetota > Actinomycetes > Mycobacteriales > Pseudonocardiaceae > Amycolatopsis_E > Amycolatopsis_E bartoniae. The sequence continues at coordinate 32,886 of NZ_JACHWH010000005.1, read as the reverse complement.
GCGGCGGCAGTGCTGCTGGCGGGCAGCCACGAGACGAACGCGGCGCCGTCGGGCCACGTCGACGGCGGCGTGATCACGGCCGGCTACCACGAGAACGCGCTTCCGGCAGGCCACATGTGGGACGACGGTGTGGTCTCCGCAGGTCATGACTGGGGAGACGGGGTCGTCCCGGTGGGCCACCCCTGGCACGGTGATCTCACGCTGAGCGGGAACCCGTGGCATGGAAGCCTTACTTTGGAGGGCAACCCCTGGCACGGCGGGCTCACCCTGAGCGGCAATCCCTGGCACGACGGCTTCGGCCCGGCGGGGGACGAGTGGATCGGCGGTCTCGAGCCCGCCGGTCACATCTGGATCGACAGCGTGACGGCCGGGAACAGGGACTGGGGCGTGGTGCCTGCCGGTCACATCTGGATCAACGGGGTCAACCCGGCCGGTCACGACTCGATGGGCGGCGTGGTGCCCGCCGGTCACGACTGGATCGGCGGTATCGATCCCGCGAACAAGGACTGGGGCATCGTTCCGGCCGGGCACGAGGAGTGGACTGCCGTCTGAAACAGTCCAGGTGAGGGCGGTGGCGCAGTCTCGCGCCACCGCTCAACCGCATCCGGGGCGCCCCACCGAGGTCAGGACGTCGGTGTACACGGCGCGCGGCACCCTCCGGCTCACCCCCGCGCCGGAACTCCGTCCGGGAGGGCGAGCAGCTCGTCGAGCACGTGGTGCGCAGTGCCGTGGCAGTGCCACAGTGTCTTCTCCGGCGTGAGGATGTCGTCCTCGTCGGCGGGGACGCGCAGCGCCGTGGCGTCGTCCTCGGCGTCCAGGCGGATGACGTCGATCACCGTCCCGTGCGGGCGCACCCCGACCACGGCGACCAGGTCACCACCATCGTCGCGGGGGTGGATGAAACGATAGCCACGGTGGATGAGGTCCATCAGCCGTGTCTCGACCGGGGTCGCCTCCGTGGAGCACATCGTCGAATCGCCGTCCTTCGCGCCTTCGGGGAACCGGCCGGCCGCCGAAGGCGATCCGGGCTCGTTCCCCACGCTCCTGCCGTGCGGTGCATCTTGCAGCCAGCAAGCTACCAGCCGCACCTGCACGAGTAAATGCACGCGCCACGTGCACGTGCAGGTGTGGTAGAAAACGGCCGTCCCGGTTTCCTCGTTCGAGCGAAAAACGCCTCTCCGGCCGGTCACCAAAAGTAACCAGCAGCCCGCCGACCTGCGGAAATGCTGCCATCAGGGACGACGGCTGGTCCGTTCGAGTGCTTCTTCTACCGGGGGTCACCCGAGTGGCGCTCGTCGCGGCCCAGCACCGAATGCCGCCGCGAATAGGTGAAGTAGATGACCATTCCGATCACGAACCAGATCACGAACCGCAGCCACGTCTCCGGCTTGAGGAACGTGATCAGCCAGATCGAGAACACCACGCCGATCGCGGGCACCACCGGCATGCCGGGCGTGCGGAACGTGCGCGGCAGGTCCGGGCGCCGGTAACGCAGCACGATCACCGCGACGCAGACCACCACGAAGGCCAGCAGGATGCCGATGTTCGTCAGCTCCGCGGCCTCCCCGATGGGCAGCAGCCCGGCGATCACCGCCGCCGCGACGCCCAGCACCCACGTCATCCGGGCCGGCACGTGGCGTGTGGGGTGGGTGCCGGAGAACCACTTGGGCAGCAGGCCGTCGCGGCTCATGGAGTAGCCCACGCGCGTCGCGCCGAGCAGGAACGTGAACAGCACCGTGAGGATGCCCAGGATGGCGCCGACCGCGATCACCGCGCCCAGCGCCTTCAGCCCGACCGACGCGAAGGCACTGGAGAAAGCGCTTTCCGGATCGATGTCGCGGTAGTTCACCATGCCGGTCAGCACGAGGCAGGCCAGCACGTAGAGCACCATCGAGATGCCGAGCGAGTACAGGATCGCCTTGGGCATGTGCCGCTGCGACTCCCGCGACTCCTCGGCCGCGGTGGACATCGCGTCGTAGCCGAACACGGCGAAGAACACCGTGGCCGCGCCCGTGAACGCCCCGCTGATGCCGTAGGGGAAGAAGTCGCTCCAGTTGCCGGTCCTGACGTGGAACGCGCCGACGACGATGACCAGCAGCACGAGCGCGATCTTGAGGTACACCAGCACGGTCTCGAACCGCGCGGCCGAGCGCATGCCGAGGTTGAGCACGAACGCGATCAGCAGGCACAGCACCACGGCGAACAGGTCCACCTTGTACGACCCGGACGGCACGCCCTCGGGTTCGGTGCCGGGGGCGCCGGACATCCACAGCGGCAGCTCGACGTGCAGGAAGCTCAGCAGGTCGTTGAAGTAGCCCGAGATCCCGATCGCGACCACGGCGACGATCGCGGTGTACTCGAGCAGCAGGTCCCAGCCGATGAACCAGCCGACCAGCTCGCCCAGCACCGCGTAGCCGTAGGTGTACGCCGACCCGGCGCGGGGGATGAGCCCGGCGAACTCGGCGTAGGAGAACGCGGCGGCCGCGCTCGCGATACCCGCGACGAGGAACGAGATCAGCACGGCGGGCCCGGCGGTCTTGTTCGCGACCGAGCCCGCGAGCGAGAAGATCCCGGCGCCGATGATGCCACCGATGCCGATCGCCGTCAGCTGCCACAGTCCGAGGGTCTTCTGCAGACCGCCGGTGTCGACGGTCTCGATCTGGTCGATGGGCTTGCGGCGGAAGACTCCGCGATCGGCCATGACTGCACCACCCCGATCCGTTGTGTCCGTTCCGGAGGAAATTAGCAGAACGGGCAGCGCGGCGGAGTGGTTCAGTCCATCAGCGCCGGTAGGGGAGGTCCAGCGCGCGGCCCTGGGCGCGCCCCGCTTCGGCGGCGGGCCGACGGGTGGCGGGGTCGAGCGGGTTCTCGCCGATCGCGGTGCGCGAGGTTTCGTCCGGTTCGACCACCGCGACCTCGGCGCCGGCGGCACGCAGCTGCTCCACGGCGTCCGCCAGCGGGACCTCCGTGGGCAGCATCTCGGTGTCGCCCAGTGGCGCGAGCACGAGCACCCGGGTGGCTCCGGCGGCGAGGTCGGCGTTGGCGGCGGAGCGGATGCCGCCGTCGACGTACCGGCGGCCGCCGACCGTCGCGGGCGGCCACACGCCCGGCACGGCGCAGCTCGCGGTGACGGCGTCGACGAGGCCCACGCCGGAGTCGTTGTCGAACACCCGCGGCTCACCGGTTTCCGCGTCCACGGCGACGATCTTCAGCGCGCGGGCGGGCCACTCGTGTGAGGGCAGCCGCGACTCGATCACGGCGCGGCGCTCGGCCTCGGGCACGGTCTCGGCGTCGAGGGCGAACTTCCCGACCGCGCGGCGGACCTCCGGCGGGGTCGTGGCGTCGCGCAGCAGCGTACTCATCCGCTCGGCGAAGGTTTCGAGGTTCACCTCGGCCATGATCTCGGCGGACTGCAGCGCGGGTTCGGTCTGCCGGGCGTAGAGCTCCGGCAGGCTCAGTCCGCTGCCCAGCTGGGCCGCGACGGTCGACCCGGCGGAGGTGCCCACGAGCAGGCCCGCGCCGGAGACGTCGTTCCCCGCCTCCGCGAGCCCCGTCAGCAGCCCGGTGATCCACGCGATCCCGCCGACTCCGCCACCGCCCAGTACCAGCGCCTCGGTCATGTCCCATCCCCTCTCGGTCCGCCGTTCACTCTAGGCCGACGGCGCGGAGGGCGTCACCGCTTCGGCAGCGGCGCCCGGGTTTCGTCGATCTCCGCGAACAGGTCGCCCACGTCCTCGGCGCGTTCGAGGACCTCGTCCGCGGTGAAGACCAGCTGTCCGGCCTTGCGGCAGCGCCGGACCTCGTCCCACGTGATGGGCGTCGAAACGGTCGGGCGGTCGCGGCCGCGCAGCGAGTACGGCGCCACCGTGGTCTTCGCCGGGTTGTTCTGGCTCCAGTCGATGAACACCTTGCCCGGCCGCAGCGCCTTCGCCATCTTCGCCGTCACCAGGTCCGGCGTCTCCGCCGCGAACCGCTCCGCCAGCGCCTTCGCGTACTTCGACGGCGCGTCCGCGCTGCGCGTGCGGATCCCGGCGTAGACCTGCATCCCCTTGGAACCGGACGTCTTCGCGAACGGGGTGAGCCCGTCGGCGGCCAGCACCTCGCGCAGCCGCTCCGCGACCCGGCAGCATTCGACGATCGTGGTGCCCTCGCCGGGGTCGAGGTCGAACACCAGCCGGTCCGGCGGGCGGCGCTTCGGTCCCGGTGCGACCGTCCACTGTGGAACGTGCAGCTCCAGCGCGGCGATGTTCGCGGCCCACACGAGCGCGGGCAGCTCGTCGATCAGCGGGTACGCGATGTCCTCGCCCGAACCGCGTGAACCGGTGCTGGGCAGCAGCGCCGTCTTCAGCCAGTCCGGCTTGCCCTGCGGCGCGTTCTTCTCGAAGAACTGCTGCCCGCCGACGCCGTCGGGGTAGCGGATGAACGTCACCGGCCGCCCGGCCAGGTGGGGCAGCAACAGCGGCGCGATGTGCGAGTAGTAGTTGATCACCTCGCCCTTGGTGAAGCCGTCCGGGAACAGCGGCTTGTCCAGATTGGACAGTGTGAGCCTGCGTTTCCCGGCCTGCACAGTGATCTTCTTGCCCGGCGGGCGCCGCGGGGCGGGTTCGGGGTTCGGCATGGCGGTGGGGGCCAGCACCTCCTCGGGTTCGCGGTCGGCGCGCAGGCCCCGCCACGACGTGTGCCGCAGCCGGCCGGCGCCGCGGGTGAACTGACGGTACTGGACCTCGCCGACGAGATCCGGCTCGGCCCACCGCGCGCGGGCGACGTCCTCACGGGGCGGCGCGACGGCGAACGGGTGCGTCCGCCGCGCCCGCTTCTCCAGCAGGTCCTGCAGGTCCGCGCGGTCCTGGCGGCTGAACCCGGTGCCGACGTCGCCGAGGTACACCAGCTCGCCGGTCGCGGGGTCGTGTGCGCCGAGCAGCAGGCTGCCGAGCGTGCCGGTGAACCCGTGCTGGCCGGGTTTCCAGCCGCAGACCAGCACCTCCTGCGTCCTGATCAGCGGGTGCTTGAGCCACGAGTCCGGGCGGCGGCCGGGGGAGTAGCCCGCGCTGCGCAGCTTCGCGATCAGGCCCTCGTACCCCTCGGCGGACGCGCGGTGCAGCAGGTCCTGCGGCGTGAGCCCGTCGCCGTCGAGCTGGTCGAACGTGTACGCGGGCACGACGGTCACCAGGTTTTCGTCGGGCATCGGCAGCCGCTCCAGCAGCTCGCGGCGCCGGTCGTAGGGCTGGTCGAGCAGGTTCACGCGGCCGAACCGCAGCAGGTCGAAGGCGAGGAACCGGACCGGCGTGCCGTCGAAGGGCGCGTCCCCGTGGTGCTTCTGGTAGCGGCCACGCCGTTCCTGCAGCAGCCCGAAGTCGACCCGCCCGTCCTCGGTGCACGCGACGATCTCCCCGTCGAGCACGGCGGCACGGCCCAGCGCGTTGCCGAACACGCTGGCCAGCGACGGGAACTCGGCGGTGAAGTCGATGCCGTTGCGGCTGGTGAGCACGGTCGTCCCGTCGGCGGCGACGCGAAGGCAGCAGCGGTAGCCGTCGAGCTTGTACTCGTACGCCCAGCCCGGCCCCGTGCGCAGCCGCCCGCCGTCGGGCTTGGCGAGCATCGGCTCGACCCAGTCCGGCACACGCGCCACGAGGACCTCCCTTCCCCTGCCCTCGACCGTAACCCGGATGGCGCAGCGCCGCCCGGGTTACGAGCGCAGGAGGTCCAGGTGCTCACGGAGCGTCACCGAAGTCCACAGGGGACCGACCGGCCGCACCGAGGTCTATCCGATGTGGACGATCGTCAGAGGGCCACGACCTTGCCCGGGTTGAAGATCCCGTGCGGGTCGAGCGCGGCCTTGACCGCCCGGTTGAGCGCCAGCACGCCCGGTCCCACCTCGGCACCCAGGCCGCCGCGCTTGAGCAGGCCGACGCCGTGCTCCCCGGTCACCGTGCCGCCCAGGTCGAGCGCGTCGGCGATGATGTCGTCGAACGCGGCCTGCGCGCGGCGCTTCGCGGACTCGTCACCGAGGGGCGTGATGAGCAGGGGGTGCAGGTTCCCGTCCCCGGCGTGCGCGATGTTGGCGATCAGCGTGTCGTGCCGCCGCGCGGTGGCCTCGATGCGTCCCAGCATCTCCGGCACCGCGCCCTTGGGCACGCAGACGTCCTCGGTCAGCACCGGGCCGAGCCGCTCCAGCGCGGGATAGGCCAGGCGGCGGGCCGCGAACAGGGCGTCCGCCTCCTGCTGGTCGGTCGAGCGCACCGCGTAGCCCGCGCCGCCCTTCTCGAAGCACGCGAGCATCGCGTCGGCCTCGGCCTCCCCGGCGGGGCCCGCGCTGTCGGTGCGGCCGAGCAGCACGACGTCCGCCTCGGTCGACAGGCCCATGTGCTTCCACTCGTCCACCGCGGCCAGGCAGTGCCGGTCGATGATCTCGAGCGCGGACGGCACGAGCCCGGCCTCGGCGACCGCGGCGACGGCGTGTCCCGCGTCGACGACGGAGCCGAAGTAGCCCGCGACGGTGTGCTCGGGTTCGCGGGAGGGCCGCAGGCGCACGGTGATCTCGGTGATCACGCCCAGGGTGCCCTCGGACCCGACCAGCAGCCCCGCGAGGTCGTAGCCCGCCACGCCCTTCGCGGTGCGCCGCCCGACCCGCACCAGCTCACCGGTGCCCGTGACGAACTGCAGCCCCAGCACGTAGTCGCGGGTCACGCCGTACTTCACACAGCACACGCCGCCCGCGTTGGTCGCCACGTTCCCGCCGATCGTCGACCACGGCGCGCTCGCCGGGTCGGGCGGGTACCACAGGCCCTGCTCGGCGCACGCCGCCCGCAGGTGGTCGTTGACCACGCCCGGTTCGACCACGGCGAGCCGTTCCCGCCAGTCGATCTCCTTGATCGCCGTCATCGCCTCGGTGGACAGCACCAGTGCGCCGGCCGTCGCGTTGGCACCGCCGGACAACCCGGTACCCGCGCCGCGCGGCACGATCGGTACGCCCGCCCGCAGGCAGACCCCGACGATCTGCTGCACCTCCTCGGCCGACCGCGGCCGGACCACGGCGGCGGGCAGCTCGTAGGGCGCCCATTCGGCGTCGTCGTGGGCGTAGCTCTCGGTCACGCCCGGATCGGTGACCAGCCGTCCGGGAGGCAGCAGCCGGTCCAGCTCTCGCAGCCACGCTTCGTCGCGCATACCTGCACGGTAGGTCCGCCGGACGACGGCCTTCAATGTGCGGAACGACTACCATCGGCACCGTTCACCGGAGGGAACGTCCAGGGGTGGCGATGGCCGAAACGTGGTTCGAGCTCCTGCTCCGTGACGCCACCCCCGAGGAGCTGCAGCAGCACGGCGCCGGGTTGCCCGGACCGGCCGCGGAACGCGAGACCACGCACGCCCTGCGGCTGTCGATGGTGCTGCGGGACCAGGCGCGCCGGGCCTCGGAACTGGCCGCGCTCAACGACATCGCGATCAGCCTGGCCACCCTGCGTGCCCCCGACGAGCTGCTGCCGGAGATCGTCGGGCAGGCCCGGCGGCTGCTCGGGGCGGACCTGGCGTACCTCGGGCTGATCGAGGAGAACCGGCTGCGGCTCAAGGTCACCAGCGGCGCGCTCACCCCCGAGCTGGTCGGTCTCGACCTGCCCCTGCACGTCGGTCTCGTGGGCGAGGTGATCGAGCACGCCGCGCCCCGCTGGACCGCCGACTACCGCGCGGACCGGCGTTTCCGGCACGACGAGACCGCCGACGCCGCGGCCGGCGTGGAGAACATGCGCGGCCTGCTGGGGGTGCCGCTGCGCCTGCGCGGCCGCGTGCTCGGCGCGCTGTTCGCGGGCAAGCGGCAGGAGCGCGACTTCACCGAGCACGAGGTGACGCTGGCCTCGGCGCTGGCCGCGCACGCCGCGATCGCCATCGAGAACGCCCGCTCGGTCGCGGAGCTGGCCGAGACCAACGAGCAGCTCGCGCGGCGCACCCGCGAGCTGGAGCAGACCCTGCGCTGGGACCAGCGGCTGACGCGGGTGGTGCTCGGCGGAGGCGGGGTGGAGGACCTGCTGGCGGAGATCCGCTCGGCCACCCGTGGCGCCGTCCGGTTCGTGCCCGGCCGGGGCGGTGATGGGGCGCTGGTGCAGCCTGTCGTCGCGGGGCAACGGGAGTTCGGCGCGCTGGTGCTGGAGCGGGAGCCGTCGCCGGACGACCGGCTGGTGCTCGAACGCGCCGCGCCCGCGCTCGCGCTGGCGCTGCTCGCCGAGCAGTCCGCCGCCGAGGCGTCGCGACGCACGCGGGCGGCGTTGCTCGTCGACCTGCTCACGGCGTCCTCGGCGCGCCCGCAGGACATGCGTCAGGCCGGGCTCGACGCGGAAGCGGACTACACGGTGCTCGTGATCGACGGCACGCGGGCGCAGGTCGAGCAGCTTCCGTTGCTGCGCAATGCTTTCCTGGCCGAGTACGGCGGACGGCTCGTCGCCGTGGCGCCGGCCGCGGAGCCCGGACGTGTCCGGCGGGAGTGGCCGGCGGACGGTCCGGCCGCGGGGGTCGCGGGTCCCGCGCGCGGGCAGGCCGCGCTGAGCCGCTGCTTCACCGAGGCGCGGCAGATTCTCGGCGCGCTCACCGCGCTCGGGCGACGTGGCGAGGCCGCGACCGCGAGCCAGCTCGGGCTGTACCGGATCCTGCTCGACCACACTGGCCGCCGCGACCTGGAGCAGGCTTTCGACGAGCAGCTCGGCCCGGTGCTCGTCGAGGAGCGGCGGCGCGGGGTGCCGCTGCTGGAAACCCTGCGCGTGTTCCTGGACGAGGGCCGCCGCCCGCGCGCGGCGGCGACGGCGCTGGCGATCCACGTCAACACGCTCTACCAGCGGCTGCGCACCCTGGACGGCCTCCTCGGCGAGGGCTGGCGCGAGCCGGGCCGGGCACTGGAGCTGCAACTCCTGCTGCGCCTGCGGGACTTGACGCGGGAACAATATTAGTGAACTCTAACCGTTAGTGAGTACTGACCGAGTGGGAGAAGGCTGGAGCGCGCTGGCGGACGGCACCCGGCGCGCGATCCTCGGCCGCCTCGCGGAGGAGCCGCAGGCGGTGGGGCAGCTCGCCGCGCACCTGCCGGTCACGCGCTCCGCGGTCTCCCAGCACCTGAAGATCCTCAAGAACGCCGGTCTCGTCAGCGAGCACGCGGAGGGCACGCGGCGGATCTACCGGCTCAACCCGGCGGCGGTGGCCGCGTTGCGCGACCAGCTCGACACCTTCTGGCAGCGGGCACTGGACGCCTACGTGGACGTCGCGGAACAGACGACGGAGGAAGGCTCATGACCGGAACCGAAACCACGGTGGTCCGCAGGCAGGTCGTGGTCAACGCGGCGATCGAGCAGGCGTTCACCACGTTCACCGCACGGTTCGGCGACTTCAAGCCGCCGGAGCACAACCTGCTGCGGACGCCGATCGCCGAGACGGTGTTCGAGCCGCGCGTCGGCGGTCACATCTACGACCGCGCGACGGACGGCAGCGAGTGTCACTGGGCGCGTGTGCTGGCCTACGAGCCGCCGGACCGGGTGGTGTTCAGCTGGGACATCGGCCCCCAGTGGCAGGTGGAGACCGACCCGGAGCGGACCAGCGAGGTGGAGGTGCGGTTCGTCGCCGAAGGCCCCGGCCGCACGCGCGTCGAGCTGGAGCACCGCCACCTCGACCGGCACGGTCCCGGCTGGCAGTCGGTCGGCGACGGTGTCGGGGGCGACCGGGGCTGGCCGCTGTACCTTTCCCGCTACGCCGAGCTGGTCGGCTGACATGGCACCGATCACGACCACGGTCGACGTGGACCGGCCCGCCGCCGACGTCTTCGCCTACGCCACCGACCCCACCCGGTTTCCGGAGTGGCAGGCCGGTGTCGTCGGCGGCCACATGGACGGGACCGGTCCGGCGCGGCCCGGCACGCGGTGCTCGACCACCCGGCGCATCGGCGGGGCGCGGCGGTCGGTGACGGCGGAGGTGACCCACGTCGATCCGCCGAACGCGTGGGGCGTACGGGGGATCGACGGACCGGTGCGGGCCACGGTCGACCTGACGGTCACGCCGCTGGCGGAGGGCCGGTCCCGGCTGACGATCGCGGTCGACTTCGAGGGGCACGGCGTCGGCAGGGTGCTGGTTCCGCTGCTCGTGCGCCCCGAAGCGCGGCGGAAGATGCCGGGCAACCTCGCCGACCTGAAACGGCACCTCGAATCCTGGACTGTTCGTCCGGAAGATGGACGAACTGTATGATCGAGGGGTGGAAACCCCCTTCCTCGTGCTCGACCGCACGAAAGCCGAGGCGAACATCGCCCGGTTGCGCACGCACCTGACCGCGCTCGGCGGAACGCTGCGCCCGCACGTGAAGACCGCGAAGTCGGTGGAGGTCGCGCGGCTGCTGTTCGACGGCGGCACCGGGCCGATCACTGTGTCCACGCTCGCGGAGGCCGAGGCGTTCGCGGCGGCGGGGTTCACCGACATCCTCTACGCCGTCGGGATCGCGCCGGGCAAGCTGCCGCGGGCGGCCGCGTTGCGGCAGCGGGGCGTGGACCTGGTGGTGCTGCTGGACAGTGTCGAGCAGGCGATCGCCGCCGCGGCCGCGTCGGTGCCCGCGCTGCTCGAAGTGGACTGCGACGGGCACCGCGGCGGGATCCTGCCGGGCGACCCGGTCGCGGGAGAGATCGCGCGGGTGCTGGGCGACGGACTCCGGGGAGTGCTGGCACACGCGGGGGAGTCGTACTTCGCCGAGGGGCCGGCCGCGTTGACGGCGGCGGCGGAAGGCGAGCGCCGGGCCGCGGTGCGGGTGGCCGAGGACCTGCGGGCGGCGGGGCACGAGGTGCCGGTGGTGAGCGTGGGTTCCACGCCGACGGCCCATTTCGCCGGGAACCTCGACGGTGTCACGGAGGTGCGGGCGGGCAACTTCGTGTTCTTCGACCTGGTGATGGCCGGGATCGGCGTGTGCGAGGTGGCGGATCTGGCGCTGTCGGTGGAGACCACGGTGATCGGCCACCGGCGGGACAAGGGCTGGCTGCTGACGGACGGCGGGTGGATGGCACTGTCGCGCGACCGTGGCACGGCGGCGCAGCGGGTCGACCAGGGCTACGGCCTGGTGACGGACCTCGGCGGCGTGCCGTATCCGGGCGTGGTGATGACGGGCGCGAGTCAGGAGCACGGCATCCTGACAGCCCGCCCGGGCGCGGTGCTGCCGGATCTCCCGGTGGGCGCCCGGGTGCGGATCCTGCCCAACCACGCCTGCGCGACGGCCGCCCAGTTCGACGAGTACCACCTGCTGGGCACGGACGAGGTGTGGCCACGGGTGCGCGGCTGGTGAGTGGCGCGGAACGCGAAACCCTGCGCGCGGGCGCCGAGGTGCCCACCCGTTTGCCGCGGCTGGCCCAGCCGTGAGTCCGTCCACTCCGGACCGTCAGGCGACGGTGACGGGATGGGCGACGACGGCGCCGAAGAGGTAGCCCTGCGTGTTGTACGGCGCGACGTCCGGCTGCGCGACGCCCGTGCGGTCCGTCGCGCGGGCCCGCAGCGTGTACGAGCCGGGGCCCGGGGGACGCCAGCGCACGGCCCAGCGCTGCCACCCGCGGGCGGGGGCGAGCGGGGTCGCGCGCCGCCAGGTGGCACCGTCGGTGCTCACCTCGACGTGCCGGAGGCCGCCGGTGCCCGACCAGGACCGGCCGGTCAGCACGTGCTCCCTCCCGGCATCGAAACTCGCCTGCCACGGCAGTTCGAACGCGCTCTTCGTGTTCTGTCTGCCGAGCAGCACGCCCTCGGGCGGGTAGTCCGGGCCCCAGAGCCGGTAGTACTGCGTGCTCCACGGCGACGCGAGCGCGCTCGCCGCGACCTCGATACGGCCGACCCATTTGATCGACGCGACGCCGATCCAGTCCGGCACCACGAGCCGCACCGGATGACCGTGGTCGGGCGGCAACGGTTCGCCGTTCATCTCGTACGCGAGCAGCACGTCGTCGAGCGCCTTGCGCACGGGCAGCGGGCGGCGCACCGGGCCGAGGTCGACCCCGCCGGTGACGTAGTTCGGATCGAGCCCCTGCGGCAGCAGGTCCACGGCCGAAGCGGTGAGCCCCGCCCGGCGCAGCACGGTCGCGAGCGGCACCCCTTTCCAGCGCGCGACCCCGACGGCGCCGAGCCGCCACGCCGTGCCGGTCACCGCCTGACCCTGCTGGGTGGTGAAGAAACTGCGCCCGTTGCCCGCGCACTCGATGCGCGCGGTGATCGTCCGCGACGGCAGGCGCAACAGGTCGCGGTACCCGAACTCGACGGGCCGGTCGGCCGTCGGCGAGCCGCGCAGGCCGGTGCCGTACAGCTGCAGGCGCCAGGTGTCCGCGTCGAGCAGGGGAGTGGAGGTGTGGTCCCGGACGAAGAACCGGTCGACCGGCACCACGTCACCGATGCCGCGCAACGCCTCCCAGCGGGTCTCGGCGTTGGTGCCGTAGACGAAGAACTTGTCCTCGGGAAGCGGTTTCACGATCGGGCTCGCCGCCGCGAACGCCGGGCGCGGCCACCACGGCGCGGTGGCCGCGAGCCCGGCCAGTGCGAGCGCGGTCCGCCGGCGTATCCGCTCTGCCATGCGGAACACCGTGGCGCATCCGGCCGCCTTTGTCACGTGTTCCCATTTCCTGGGAGGATCATCCATTGTGGACTCCGGATCCCGGCATCTGAGAAGTCAGCCGGACGGATGATCCGCGTTTTAGCGTGACGACGTGTTCCCCAGATCCCGCATCCTGCCACTCGCCGCCGCTTCGGCCCTGCTCGCGGCCGGCTGCTCGGCCGGCACGACCGCCGCGGACGCCGGACCGCCCCGCGCCGGCGGCACGCTGACCCTCGCCGTCGGCTCGAACCCCGACTGCCTCGACCCGCAGCAGGCGTCCACCAACGCCAGCCTCAACGTGGGACGGCAGCTGGTCGACTCGCTCACCGACCAGGACCCGAAGACCGGCGAGATCAAGCCGTGGCTCGCCGATTCCTGGCAGGTCAACGCCGACTCCACCAGCTTCACCTTCCACCTGCGCCCGGGCGCGACGTTCTCCGACGGCACCCCCGTCGACGCGGCCGCGGTCAAGACCAGTTTCGACGGGATCAAGGCGCTCGGCGTCAAGGCCGCGCTGGGCTCGGGATACCTGGCCGCCTACCAGGGCTCCACCGTCGTGGACCCGCAGACCGTGCGGCTGGACTTCGCCGCGCCGAGCGCGCAGTTCCTGCAGGCCAGCTCCACGATGTCGCTCGGCGTGCTCGCCCCCGCCGCCTACGCGAAGAGCGCCGACCAGCGCTGCCAGGGCGACGGGCTCGTCGGCTCCGGGCCGTTCGTGTTCACCAGCTTCAAGCAGAACGCCGACATCGTGCTGAGCAAGCGCAAGGGCTACGCGTGGGGCTCCTCGCTGTGGCAGCACCAGGGCGAGGCGTACCTCGACCGGATCGACTACAAGGTGGTGCCCGAACCCGGCGTGCGCACCGGAAGCCTGCTGTCGGGCCAGCTTTCGGCCACCACGGAGGTGCAGCCGGTCGACGAGGCCCAGTTCCAGGGCAACGGCTTCGGCGAGCAGACCCGCCCCAACCCGGGCATCGTGTTCAACCTGCACGCCAACACCACCCGCGGCGTGCTGACCGACGAGGTGGTGCGGCAGGCCGTCAGTGCCGGCATCGACCGGCAGGAGGTGGTCGATACCGTCCTGAGCCCGAACTACAAGCCCGCCACCAGCATCCTCGCCACGACGACCCCGCTCTACACCGACCTGTCCGCGGACCTGAAGTTCGATCCGGCACGCGCGGCGCGGCTGCTCGACGGTGACGGCTGGGTGCCCGGCCCCGACGGCATCCGCGTCAAGAACGGGCAGCGGCTGAGCGCGGCGGTGGTCTTCGCGCCGGTGTTCAACCAGAACCAGAGCGTGCTGGAGCTGGTGCAGCAGCAGCTGCGCAAGATCGGCTTCGACCTGCGCATCGAGCAGCACACCACGGCGGAGAGCACGCAGCTGCAGCAGGCCGGGAACTACGACTTCCTCTGGTACAACGTGACCCGCACCGACCCGGACATCCTGCGCAACACCTTCTCCACCAAGGCGGGCAACCGCAGCAAGCTGCCCGCCGGCAACCCGCTGGACGCCCAGCTCGACGCGCAGGCGGCCTCGCTCGACCCGGCGGTGCGCAGGCCCGCGGCCGAGCAGGCGCAGAAGCTGATCGTCGAGCACGCCTACGCCATTCCGGTGTTCGAGCTGACCCAGGTGGTCGCCTTCGGCCAGGACACGCACGCGATCGGCTTCGAGGCGTCGTCACGGCTGCAGCTGTTCGACACCTGGGTGTCCGGCTCGTGACCGGCTACCTGCTGCGCCGGGCGGGGCAGGCGCTCGTCGTGCTGTGGGCGGCGTTCACGCTGTCGTTCGTCGTCCTCTACCTGCTGCCGGGCGACGCCGTGCTGGCGAAACTCGGCGGCGGGGAAGCGGCGATGACCGTGACCGGCGCGCAGCTGGACCAGGCGCGCGCCGAGTACGGGCTGAACGACCCGTGGCCCGTGCAGTACGGAAAGCGCTTACTCGCGGCGCTGCACGGGGACTTCGGCCGCTCGATCGCCACCGGCGACAGCGCCACGCATGTCGTGGTGACCGCCCTGCCTCCGACGCTCGCGGTCGCCGGGCTCGGGCTCGTGCTCGCGGTCCTGCTCGGCGGCGGCACCGCGCTCGCCGGCACGTACACGCGGACGCGCTGGCTGGGCACGCTCCTGTTGTCCCTGCCGCCGCTGGGCATCTCGCTGCCGGTGTTCTGGGTGGGCCTGGTGCTGATCCAGATCTTCTCGTTCCAGCTGCGGCTGCTGCCCGCGCTCGGCAACGCCGGCCTGGCGTCGGTGATCCTGCCCGCGCTCACGATCTCCCTGCCGACGGGCGCGGTGATCGGCCAGGTGCTCGCCAGGAGCCTGCGCACGCAGCTCGCCGAGCCGTACGTCGAAACGGTGCGGGCCAAGGGGGCGAGCCAGGCGCGCGTCCACTTCGGACACGCGTTGCGCAACGCCGCGATCCCCGTGCTCACGATGGTCGGCGTCGTGGCGGGGCAGCTGCTCGCGGGCTCGGTGGTGACCGAGACGGTGTTCTCTCGCGACGGTGTCGGGCGCGTCACCACGACGGCCGTCACCGGACAGGACATTCCCGTGGTGCAGGCGGTGATCGTGCTCGCCGCGTTCTTCTTCGTGGCGGTCAACCTCGCCGTGGACCTGCTGTACCCGCTGCTCGACCCGCGGGTGCGGCGCGATCCGGTGGCCAGGACCGGGAAGGAGCTCGTCCATGGCTGACGTCCTGGCGGTGCGCGCCCGCGCGGGCTTCGTGCTGCGGCGGCCCGGGCTCGTGCTGGCGGTGCTGGTGCTCGTC
Source organism: Amycolatopsis bartoniae (assembly GCF_014191255.1). Classification (GTDB taxonomy): domain Bacteria; phylum Actinomycetota; class Actinomycetes; order Mycobacteriales; family Pseudonocardiaceae; genus Amycolatopsis_E; species Amycolatopsis_E bartoniae. The sequence continues at coordinate 17,548 of NZ_JACHWH010000005.1, read as the reverse complement.
GTCGTCGTGCTGTGGGCGCTCGCGCCGGGCCTGTTCACCTCCTACGACCCGCTCGCGGGAGTGCCGCGGCAGAAGCTGCGGGCCCCGTCGGCGGCGCACCTGTTCGGCACCGACGAGACCGGCCGCGACGTGTTCGCGCGGGTGGTGCACGGGGCCGCGTTGTCGTTGAGCGCCACCGTCACCGCGGTGCTCATCGCGCTGGTCATCGGGTCGGTGCTCGGGCTCGTCGCCGGTGCCCGCGGCGGCTGGCTCGACTCGGTGCTGATGCGGGTGATGGACGTGCTGCTGGCCGTGCCGCCCATCCTGCTGTCGCTGGCGCTGGTGGCGGGGCTCGGTTTCGGCACGACGAAGGTGGCGGTCGCGGTCGGCGTCGCGAACGTGGCGCACTTCGCTCGCCTGATGCGCGCGGAGGTGTTGCGCGTGCGCGCGAGCGTGTACGTGGAGGCGGCCCGCGCGGGCGGGGTGCGCTGGTTCGGGGTGCTGACGCGGCACATCCTGCCCAACGCGGCCGGGCCGGTGGTGGTGCTCGGGGTGCTGACGTTCGGCACGGCGGTGCTGGAGATCTCCGCGCTGAGCTTCCTCGGCTACGGCGCGGCGCCGCCGACGCCGGAGTGGGGCTCGCTCGTCGCGGGCGGCCGGGCCTACCTGGCGAGCGCGTGGTGGATGACCACCCTGCCCGGGCTGGTGATCGCCGCGGTGGTGCTCTCGGCCAACCGCGTTTCCCGTGCGCTGGAGGGAGAACGGCATGACTGACCTGCTCGTGGTCAAGGACCTCGCGGTGTCCTACCGCGTTCGCGGCGGCTCCGTGCCCGCCGTCCGCGGGGTCGACCTCACTGTCCGCAGTGGACAGTGCCTGGCGGTGGTGGGCGAGTCCGGCTCGGGCAAGAGCACCACCGCGCACGCCGTGATCGGCCTGCTGCCGCGGGGCGGCCGCCTGGAGCGGGGCTCGATCACGTTCGACGGGCAGGAGCTGACCGGGTTGTCCGAGAAGGCGTGGCGGCAGGTGCGCGGGCGGCGCATCGGGCTGATCCCGCAGGACCCCGGGGTGTCGCTGGATCCGGTCAAGCGCGTCGGCGACCAGGTCGCGGAAACCCTGCTCGTGCACGGGCTGGCGACCAAGCGCGGCGCACCGGCCGAAGCGGCGGACCTGTTGCACCGCGCGGGCATCGAGGACCCGGCACGGCGGGCGCGGCAGTACCCGCACGAGCTGTCGGGCGGGCTGCGCCAGCGGGTGCTGATCGCGGCCGCGCTCGCCGGGCAGCCGCGGCTGGTGGTCGCGGACGAGCCGACGAGCGCGCTCGACGTCACCGTGCAGCGGCGCATCCTCGATCACCTGCAGCAGCTCGCCGCGGAGGAGAACCTCGCACTGCTGCTGATCACCCACGACCTCGGCGTCGCGGCCGACCGGGCCGACGAGATCGCCGTGATGTCGGAGGGCGTGATCGTCGAGCGCGCGCCGAGCGCGGAGCTGCTCGCCGCGCCGGGGCACGCGTACACGCGGCAGCTGCTCTCGGCGGCGCCGAGCCTGTCGGCGGAACCGCTGCGCAAGCGCCGGGACTCCGGCGAGCCGTTCGTCGAGGTCTCCGGGCTGCGCAAGGACTTCGGGCCGACCCGCGCGGTGGACGGCGTGTCGTTCTCCCTGGCCCGCGGCCGCACGCTCGCGCTGGTCGGCGAGTCGGGCTCGGGCAAGTCCACCACCGCGCGCCTGGTGCTGCGGCTGGAAACGCCGGACGCCGGCACGATCCGGTTCGACGGTCAGGACATCACCGGGCTGCGGGGCGAGGCACTGCGGCGGTTGCGGCGGCGGATGCAGCTGGTCTACCAGAACCCGTACGCGTCGCTGAACCCGAAGCTCACGATCGCGGACCTGGTGACCGAGCCGCTGCGGGCGTTCCAGGCGGGCGGGCGCGGGGACGCGGCGGCGCTGCTGGACCAGGTCGCGCTGCCGTCGGGCGTGCTGCGCCGCAAGCCCGCCGAGCTGTCCGGCGGGCAGCGGCAGCGGGTGGCGATCGCGCGGGCGCTGGCGTTGCGACCGGACCTGGTGGTCTGTGACGAGCCGGTGTCCGCTTTGGACGTTTCGGTGCAGGCACAGATCCTTGACCTGCTGGTGCGGCTGCAGGAGGAGCTGGGGCTGGCGTACCTGTTCATCTCGCACGACCTCGCCGTCGTGCGGCAGGTGGCCGACTCCGTCGGCGTGTTGCGCGCGGGCGAGCTCGTCGAGTACGGGCCCGCGGACGAGGTCCTGTACCGGCCCTCGCACGAGTACACCCAGGAGCTACTGGCGGCGATTCCCGGTCAGGCCAAGGAGGCGGCGTGAAGTTCGGATTGTTCTCGCTCGTCGCGCACCACGGCTCCGGCAGCCAGCACGAGCGGTTGCGGCGGGTCGTCGACGACGCGGTGCTGGCCGAGGAGCTGGGGTTCGACGCGTATGGCGTGGGGGAGCGGCACGGCGAGCCGTTCCTGTCGTCCGCGCCGCCGGTGATCCTGGCGGCGGTGGCCGAGCGGACGCGGCGCGTGCGGTTGCTGACCACGCTGACGGTGATCAGCGTCCTCGATCCGGTGCGGGTGGCCGAGGACTACGCGACGCTGGACCAGCTGTCGGGCGGGCGGCTGGAGCTGATGATCGGCAAGGGCAACGACCCCCGCCACTTCCCGCTGTTCGGGCTCGAAGAGGCACGGCAGTGGGAGTACCAGGAGGAGAAGTTCGAGCTGCTGCGGCGGCTGTGGTACGAGGAGCAGGTGACGTGGTCGGGCCGCTTCCGGCCGCCGCTGACCGGGGTGACCACGCAGCCGCGGCCGTTCGCCGGGCGACCGCGGATCTGGCACGGCAGCGCGTCGAGCACGGAGTCGACGGAGCTCGCGGCGAAGTGGGGTGACCCGCTGTTCACGGCGAACGGCTTCCACCCCAAGAAGAAGTACGCCGATCTGATCGACCACTACCGGCGCCGCTGGGCCGAGTACGGCCACGACCCGGCGGACGCGCTCGTCGGCTCGGGTGCGGGCGGGCTGTACGTCGCGAAGACCTCCCAGGCGGCGGTCGAGGGGTTCCGGCCGCACTTCGAGGAGCTGGCGAAGACCCCGGCGTACCAGCACAACCGGTCGGAGTTCACCACTCTGGAGGAGAAGATCGCCGGCGGGTCGGCGCTGGTGGGCAGCCCGCAGCAGGTGATCGACAAGATCGCGGACTACCACGCGTCGTTCGGGCACCAGGTGCAGGCGGTGTCGGTGGATGGTCTGGACACCGGCGAGGCCCGGGAGGTGCTGGAGCTGTTCGCGGCCGAGGTGATGCCGGTGGTGCGCCGCGAGCTGCCGTCGACGGTGTGGGAATCCGAACTGTCCACAGAGGATGTTCCCAGCTGATGGGAAGGTCTTCCCGCGTCGTCGGAGAGGGCTAGCGTGCGGGAAATGGACACGGCCCTGTGGGCGGCGGTCGACCTGGAGCACGGGCTGCCCGACCCCGCGTTGCTGCCGCCGCTGGAAGACGCCGTCGCGGCGGGGGCGCGGACGCCCCGGTCCGCCTGGGACACCGCGCGCGGGATCACCGCGCAGCTGCTCGCGGCGGTCGAGCCGACGTGGCCGTTTCCCGCGGCGGACTGGACCGCGGCGGGCGGCGGGGAGGAAGGCGTCCGCGTGGCGTGCCGCGCGGTGGCCCGGCCCGGGGACGTGGTGGCGGTCGAGGAGCCGACGGCGCCGGTGCTGGTGGACGTCCTGCGGCAGGCGCGGGTCCGCGTGCTCCCCGTGCCGGTCGGCGCCGAGGGACCCGACCCGGACGGGCTGGCGGCGGCGCTGCGCAGGCGGGCGGTGGCGTTCGTGTGCCAGCCGGGCGCGGGAATCCCGGTGGGGCGGGGTTTTTCGGCGGAGCGGGTGGCCGAGCTGGCGCGGGTGGTGCGCGACTCCGACGCGGTGGTGGTCGAGTACGACGCGCTCGGCCCGCTGGCCGCGGTGCCGGCGCCGAGCCTGGGCGCGTACGTGCCCGACCGCGTGCTGCACGTGCGCTCGTACTGCGCCGCGTACGGGCCCGAGCTGCGCAGCTGTGTCGTCGCTGGGGCCGCGGAGCTGGTGGAACGGGCGCGGCGCCTGCACCGGCTGGACACGCTGTGGCCGGGGCGGGTGTTGCAGAACGCGCAGGCGTTCCTGGTGGAGGACCCGGACACGGGCGCGTTGCTGCGCCGGGCCCGCGCCCGCTACGCCCGCCGCCGGAAAGCGCTCGCCGAGGCCCTGCGGGCCCAGGGCGTCGCGGTGGACGCGGCGGACGGCCTGGCACTGTGGGTCCCGGCGGCCGACGAGACCCGCGCCGTGATCAGCCTGGTGAACCACGGCGTCTCGGTGGGTCCCGGCGCCCGCTGCGCGACCCGCCCACTGGCGGCGGAGCACCTGCGGGTGGCGATCACGCGGCTGCCCGACGACGTCGGCCGCGTCGCGGCGCTGGCGGGGTTGATCGCGCAGGCGGTCCGCGCCAGGGTGAAGGCGGGGTAGGGCGCGGGATCCTTCGCAGTTGAATCGCGGGGTCTCGGTGGCCCCCGGGCGCGCCACCCGTGCCCTGGGGGTGGAGCGTCTGCGGGTGGCGATCCCCCGGCTGCCGATGACCCCGGGCGTGTCGCGTCGTTGACGGGGTTGGTCGTGTCGGCGGTCTGCGCCAGGGTGAAGGCGGGGTAGGGCGCGGGATCCTCCGCAGCTGAATCGCGGGGTTTCGGTGGCCCCCGGGCGCGCCACCCGTGCCCTGGGGGTGGAGCGTCTGCGGGTGGCGATCCCCCGGCTGCCGATGACCCCGGGCGTGTCGCGTCGTTGGCGGGGTTGGTCGTGTCGGCGGGTCTGCGCCAGGGTGAAGGCGGGGTAGGGCGCGGGATCGTCCACAAAGGACTATGGTGTCTCGGTGGTCCCCGGCCGTGCCGCATCGCTGGCGAGGCTGGTCGCGTCGGCGGGCGCGACGCCGCGCGAAGGATGGCGGGCCGCCACGCACGGGGCCCAACCCACCCGGCCTGGGCGCCCGTCCCGCCGCGGAAACGGCCAACCATCCTCCACAAAGGACTACTTGCTCGCCACCCTCCGGTACCTGGCCGTCGCCAGTGGGGCGAACACCGCGATGATCACCACGCAGCACACGATCGAGTACAGCGCCGCGTGCTCCGCGGGCCAGCCCGTCGGTGGCGCGCCGAACCGATTGCCGAACAGGGTCCGCGTCGCGTTGATCACCGCCGTGAACGGGTTCCACTCCGCGATCACCCGCAGCCCCGCGGGCAGCTTGTCCAGCGGCACGAACGCCGACGAGACGAAGCTCAGCGGGAACATCCAGATCAGCCCGGCGCTCTGCGCGACCTCCACGCTCCGCGCGGTCAGCCCGATCAGCGCCCCCACCCACGACAGCGCCCACGCGAACATCAGCATCACCAGGTACGCCAGCACCGCGTCGAGCGCGCTGCCCCGGATCCGCCAGCCCACCAGCAGCCCGCACAGCGACATCACCACCAGCGCGATCACGCTCACCACCAGGTCCGACGTGGTGCGCCCCAGCACCACCGCCAGCCGGGACATCGGCAGCGAGCGGAACCGGTCGATGATGCCCTTCTGCAGGTCGTTCGCGAACCCAATCACCGTGAACGCCGAGTTGAACGCCACCGTCTGCGCGAAGATCCCGGCGATCATGAACTCCCGGTACGCGGTGCCCCCGGCGTCCCCGCCGATGGCGTTGCCGAAGACGTACGCGAACAGCAGCACGAACATGATCGGCTGCAACGTGGCGGCCATCAGCCAGTCCGGGTTGCGCCGCACGTTCAGCAGGTTCCGCCACGTCACGACCCCACCGTCGGAAAGCCCTTTCACCAGCGCGTTCACTTCGCCTCCTCCACCGGTGCCGGCACGTGCCCGGTGAGCGACAGGAACACGTCGTCGAGGGTGGGCCGGTGCAGCGCCACGTCCTGCACCACGACCTGCGCCGCGTCGAGCCTGCGCAACGCCTCGATCAGCGCCTTCGGGCCGGTGTCCACCAGGATCTCCGCCCGCCGCGCACGCTCGTCCCCGCTCGGCTCGCCCGAACCGACCTCCCGCAGCACACCCAGCGCCACCGGCAGGTCTCCGGCCGACGCCAGCACCAGCTCCAGCCGCTCGCCCCCGGTCTGCGCCTTCAGCTCGTCGGCCGTGCCGCGGGCGATCACCCGGCCGGAGTCGATGACGACGATCGTGTCCGCGAGCTGGTCGGCCTCCTCCAGGTACTGCGTGGTGAGCAGCACCGACGTGCCGTCCGCGACCAGCTCCCTGATCACCTGCCACGTGTCGATGCGCCCGCCAGGGTCGAGCCCCGTGGTCGGCTCGTCGAGCACGACGACGGTGGGCTGCCCGACCAGTGCCCCCGCGAGGTCGAGCCGCCGCCGCATCCCGCCCGAGTACCCCTTCGCGGGCCGGTCGGCGGCCTCCTCCAGCCGGAACCGGGCCAGCAGCTCCCGCGCCCTGGCCCGCGCCGACGCCTTCCGCCTGCCGTAGAACCGGCCCACCATGTACAGGTTCTCGAACCCCGTGAGGTTCTCGTCCACCGCCGCGTACTGGCCCGACAACCCGATCGTGCGGCGCACCGCGTCCGGCTCCGCCAGCACGTCGTGCCCCGCCACGCGCGCCTCCCCCGAGTCCGGCCGCAGCAGGGTGGTCAGGATTCGCACCGTGGTGGTCTTTCCCGCCCCGTTGGGGCCGAGCAGGCCCAGCACCTGCCCCGCGGGCACGTCGAGGTCGACGCCGTCCAGCGCCCGCGTGGCCCCGTACGTCTTGACCAGCGCGCGCGCCCGGACCGCCAGGTCCGGCTCCGCCTGAGTCATGATCGTTTCCTTCCCCCTGTCCGTTTTCGAGGTCCCCACCGTAGGCGAGGGCACCGACAAAAACGTCAGGGTTTTTCCCGGGGCCGGATTCGGGAAGGGTGGGAGGTGCCAGCACCACAGCACCGACCGCGAAGGGGAACCCATGACCGCCACCGGACCCGCCACCGTGGACCGCATCACCGGGGTGCGCCTGTCGTCCGTCACGCTCCCGCTGCCCACCGCCATCAGCGACGCCAAGGTGCTGACCGGGCGGCAGCAGCCGATGACCGAGGTCGCCATGCTGTTCGCGGAGATCACGAGCGAGGCGGGCCTCGAAGGCGTCGGCTTCAGCTACTCCAAGCGCGCCGGCGGCCCCGGCCAGTTCGCGCACGCCCGTGAGATCGCGCCCGCGCTGATCGGCGAGGACCCCAGCGACATCGCGCGGCTGTGGGACAAGCTGGTGTGGGCCGGGGCGTCGGTCGGCCGCAGCGGCCTTTCGGTGCAGGCGATCGCCGCCTTCGACATCGCCCTGTGGGACCTCAAGGCCAAGCGCGCCGGGCTGCCGCTGGCGAAGCTGCTCGGTGCCCACCGCGATTCGGTGCGCTGCTACAACACCTCCGGTGGGTTCCTGCACGCGCCCGTCGAGGAGGTGCTCGACCGCGCCGCGGAGTCGGTCGCGAGCGGCATCGGCGGCATCAAGATCAAGGTCGGCCATCCCGATCCTGCCACGGACCTCGCGCGCGTCGCCGCGGTGCGCGAGAAGATCGGCGACGGCGTCACCCTGATGGTGGACGCCAACCAGCAGTGGGACCGCCCGGCCGCGCGGCGGATGTGCCGCGCGTTCGAGCGCTTCGACCTCGGCTGGATCGAGGAACCGCTGGACGCCTACGACTTCGAGGGGCACGCGCAGCTCGCGGCGGCCTTCGACACCCCCATCGCGACCGGCGAGATGCTGGCCAGCGCGGGCGAGCACGTCCAGCTGATCACCGCCGGGGGCGCGGACATCGTGCAGCCGGACGCCCCGCGCGTCGGCGGGATCACGCAGTTCCTCAAGGTGATGGCACTGGCCGACGCCCGGCACCTGCAGCTGGCCCCGCACTTCGCGATGGAGATCCACGTGCACCTCGCGGCGGCCTACCCGCGGGAGCCGTGGGTCGAGCACTTCGAGTGGCTGGACCCGCTGTTCGACGAGCACCTGGAGATCGCGGGCGGGCGCATGCACCTGTCCGCGCGACCGGGCCTGGGCGTGACGATCAGCGAGCAGGCCCGCGCCTGGACGGTGGAGGAGTTCCGGATCTGAGGCGCCTCAGCGCCCGTGCGGCGCCTCGCCGGTGTCGGCGACGGTGCGGGCCAGCTCGCGCAGCTTGATGTTGCGGTCCTGGGACGCCTTCTTGAGCAGCTCGAACGCCTGGTCCCGGGTGACCTTGTACCGCTCCATCAGGATGCCCAGCGCCTCGCCGATGTCCTGGCGGCTGGAGATCGCCTCGTGCAGCTGACCCTGCCGCCGGGCACCGGCGAACGCGACTGCCGCGTGCGAGGCGAGCAGCCACCCGGCGTGCTCGGAGCGCGGCGTGAACGCGTCGGTGCGGGTGGAGTACAGGTTGAGCGCGCCGAGGTTCTCGCGCGTGTCGTCGGTGTAGAGCAGGAAGCTCATCATGCCGCGGAAGCCGAGGTCCAGCGCGCGGGGCACGTAGCGCGGCCACCGGTGCTCCTCGGCGGCCAGGTCGGGCAGCCGGTAGATCTCGTCGATCCGCCGGGCCGCGTCGAAGCACGGGCCCTCCCGCAGCTCGCCCTGGAGGTGGTCGGAGGTGGTGACCACGTCGTCGGTCACGGCCAGCGAGCGCACCTCACCGTCCTGGATGGCGAGGATGCCGGAGAGCTCACATCCCTCGACGACCCGGATGGCGTGGTACACGATGCGGTCGAGCGTGTCCTGCAGGGACTGCTGGGCCAGCAGATCGCGGGCGACGCCGGCAATGGTCCTGCCCAGCTCGTCCGGTTCCCACGGCGGCTGCGTCATGCCCGGCTCCTGTCGTCGCTTCGGACACTCAACGTAGTGCAGACCGGGACACGGTCAAATCGGAGATCACTCGTGCACCAGGTGGCGCAGCGCCCGCTCGGCGCTGCTGCCGGGATCGGCGGTGACGAACACCACCTGCTGGTCGTCCTCGGGCACGGTGAGCACGTCGCAGTGCAGGCGCACCCGGCCGACCTCGGGGTGGACCACGGTCTTGGTGCGGTGGCCGGGGGCGTGCACCGGATGGGCCCGCCAGATGTCGCGGAACTCCTCGCTCCCGGCGCGCAGCTCGGCCAGCAGGCGCCGCAGCGGCTCGTCACGGGGATAGCGGTCGGCCGCGGCCCGCAGCCGCGCCACGGCGATGTGGCCGAACTCGGCTCCGGAGCCCGTCTCCGGGCGGTGACCTTCGAGGAAGTAACGGCGGGCCAGGTTGGGCTTGGCCGCCAGGTTCCCGTACAGCGCGCGGGCGAGCGGGTTCCAGCCGATGACGGTGTAGGTCGCGTCGGTGACGATCGCGCCGCTTCCCGGCAGCCGCTCCAGGAGGTTCGCGACGTGCGGCCGCACGCGGCGCACGGGCCCGGCGGGCGCCGGTGCGTCCTCGGCGAGGCGCACCAGGTGACCGTGTTCGGCCTCGGTCAGCCGGAGCGCGCCGGCGACGGCGTCGAGGATCCGCGGCGACGGCCGCGGCCCCCGTGCCTGTTCGAGCCGCACGTAGTAGTCGACCGACATGGCGGCGAGCGCGGCGACCTCCTCCCGGCGCAGCCCGGGCGTGCGGCGGCGGGAACCCGCGGGCAGGCCGACGTCCGCGGGGCGCAGCCGCTCACGGCGATCGCGCAGGAAACGAGCCAGTTCCTGTCGGGACAACGCGCACCTCCTCGCGGTAACCAGGGACTGTCCGTCCCTGGCCGGGCCGCCCGGCCGGGAGCAGGGTCGGCACCATGAACGATTCCACGGCACTGGTCACCGGCGCCAACAAGGGCATCGGCAAAGAGATCGCCCGGGCGCTGCTGGCCGCAGGCTGCACCGTCCTCCTCGGCTCGCGCGACGCGGAGCGGGGGCAGCGGGCGGTCGACGAGCTCGGCGGCGGCGCACGGCTGCTCGTCCTCGATGTGACCGGCGAAGACAGCATCGCGGCGGCGGCCTCGCGCGTCGAGCGGCTCGACATCCTGGTCAACAACGCGGGGATCTCCGTCGGCGCGGGTACGCCGGCCGAGGCGACGGCAGACGAGCTCCGGCGCATGTACGAGACGAACGTGTTCGGCGTCCTCGCGGTGACGAACGCGTTCCTGCCCCTGCTGCGCCGCTCGGCCCACCCCCGCATCGTGAACGTCTCCAGCGGCACCGCGTCGCTCAACGGCGCCGGGCAGTTCCCGGTGACCGGGAAGAGCGCGGGGTACCGGTCGTCGAAGGCGGCGCTCAACGCGCTCACGCTGTACTACGCCCAGGCGCTCGGCGACGGCTTCAAGGTCAACGCGCTCGCGCCCGGCCTGCGCCGTACCGACCTGAACGCCCGCGCCGCCGCGAGTGACGGCGACCCGGCCGAGGCCGCCGCGGGCGCGGTCCGGCTCGCCCTGCTGCCGGACGACGGCCCCACCGGCGGCTTCTTCTCCTGGGACGGCACCCCAATGCCCTGGTGACCCGTCAGTTCCCGGCGGCGCCTTCCAGTGCGACGAGCAGCCGGCGCAGGTCGTCGTTGAGCCGCCGCTGCGCCGCCGGGGACAGGGCCGACAGCAGCCGCGTCTCGGTCTGGGTCTTGGTGCCGAACACCTCTTTCGCCCTGCTCAGGCCGGTTTCGGTCAGGCCCACCAGGATCTGCCTGCGGTCGTCCGGGTCCGTCTCGCGGCGCACCCAGCCCTTGCGTTCGAGCCCGGCGACCCGTTTCGTCACCCCGCCCGAGGTCACGCGCATGCTGTCGAGCAGCGCGCCCGCGGACAGCCGGTACGGCGGCCCGGCCCGCTTCAGCGCGCCCAGCAGCTCCAGCTCCCACAGTTCGATGCCGAACGCGGCCAGCTCCCGGCGCAGCTCGGTCTCCAGCCGGTGCGCGACCCGGCGCAGCCGGAAGGCCAGCGCCTTCGCGGTGGATTCCGCCTCGCTGTGCTCGGGTATCTCGTCCATGAGGATGTCGACCCGGTCACGTGGTGTGCCACCCGTCATCGCCGGTATCCTTAGCTCAGTAAACTTCTTACTGGTCTCGAATCTACTGTGGATGACGTGGTGAACTCAACGGGCAACCCCGACCCCCGGCGCTGGCGCGCGCTGTGGATCTGTCTCGTCGCGGGCTTCATGACCCTGCTCGACGTGAGCATCGTCAACGTCGCGCTGCCGTCGATGGAGCACGGCATCGGCGCCACCCCGGCCGACGTCTCGTGGGTGGTGTCCGGCTACGCGTTGACGTTCGGCCTGGCGCTCGTGCCCTCCGGGCGGCTCGGCGACGACTACGGCCGCAAGCGGATGTTCCTGCTCGGCCTGCTGCTGTTCGTCGCCACCAGCGTGCTGTGCGGCGCGGCGCAGAACGCGACGTGGCTGGTGGTCGCGCGGCTGTGCCAGGGTGTCGCGGGCGGTCTGCTCAACCCGCAGGTCATCGGGATGATCCAGCAGCTGTTCTCCGGCCGCGAGCGCGGCAAGGCGTTCGGGTTGTTCGGCGCGACGGTGGGGCTGTCCACCGCGGTCGGGCCGCTGCTGGGCGGGCTGCTCATCCAGGGCATCGGGATCGACGAGGGCTGGCGCTACGTCTTCTACGTGAACCTGCCGATCGGCCTGCTCGCGATCGTGTTCGGCGCCCGGCTGCTGCCGCACGACCACCGCGCCGGTCCGCGCCGAGCGCCGGACCTGCTCGGCACGGTGCTGCTGGGCCTCGCGGTGGTCGCGGTGATGCTGCCGCTGGTCGAGGCGGAGGAGTCCACGTCGAAGCCGCGCTGGTGGCTCATCGGCGTGGGCGCGGCGCTGCTCGTGCTGTTCGTGCTGTGGGAACGCTTCCTCGGCGCGCGGGGCCGCAACCCGCTGGTGAACCTCAAGCTGCTGACGGTGCGCAGCTACTCGATGGGCTCGCTGCTCGGCATGGTCTACTTCGCCGGGTTCACCGGGATCTTCCTGGTCATGACGCTGTTCTTCCAGCAAGGGCTGGGCTACTCGCCGCTGGAGGCGGGGTGCTCGCTGCTCGCGTTCGCGATCGGGTCGGCGATCTCGCCCGCGATCGGCGGCCGGATCGTGCACCGGTTCGGCAGGCCGCTGGTGGTGTCCGGGATCGTGCTGGTCGTGCTCGGGCTCGGCGGGACGGCCTGGCTGGTGGGGGAGTACGACGGCGCGAACGCGGCACTCGTGCTGGCCGGGCCGCTGTTCGTGGCCGGGTTCGGCAGTGGGTTCGTGATCGCGCCCAACCAGACGCTCGCGCTGGAGGAGGTGCCGCCCGCGGAGGGCGGGACCGCGGCGGGCGTGCTGCAGACGGGCCAGCGCGTGGGCGCGGCGATCGGGACCGCGCTCGGCGGCTCGCTGTTCTTCGGCCAGCTCACTCGTTCGCGGGGCGACTACCACTCGTCGGCGGCACACGGGCTGGTCGGCGCCGTGGTGCTGGTCGGGGTCGCGCTGCTCGTCGGCCTGGGCGACATCCTGCTGTCGGGCCGGCGCCGGAAGCCGCGGGAGGCGGACGCGGTCCGCCCCGTCGTGCGCGGCACGGTGACGGGCGCACCGGTCACGTTGACGCTGACTTCCTTGCGCACCAACCAATCCCAGCGCACGACCGCGGGCCCGGACGGCACGTTCGAGCTGCCCGCCGAGGCGGGGGACTACCTGCTGCTGGCGTCGGCGCCCGGGCAGGAGCCGGTGGTGCGGCAGCTGCGGGTGGACGGCGGGCCGGTGACGGCGGACTTCGCGTTCGAGCGGGCGGTGCGCCTGTCGGGACTGGTGTCCGGCCCCGCGGGCCCGGTGCCGTACGCGCGGGTGGACGTCGTCGGCGCGGACGGGGAGGTCCGCCACCGGGCGGTGGCCGACGAGACGGGCCGGTACCGGATCGAGGGCCTGCCGCCGGGGGAGTACACCGTCGTGGCGGCGGGCTACGCCCCGACGGCGAGCCCGGTGCGCATCGAAGGCCGCCGCACCCGGCACGACCCGCTGTTGCCGGCCTGGCAGTGAACTTCGGCCTCAGTACGGGCAGGTGTCGAGGTACTGCGAGATCGTCGAGTCCGTCGGGGCCGGGCACAGGAGCTGGTCGTAGCGCGTGTCGTCGTCGAGGAAGCGCTTGAACCACGACAGTCCACTGTAGACGGGAGCGAGTCGTAGAACGGCTCGGCGTGCGAGGCCACCGGCGCGACCGTGTCGCTCTGCCCGCCGATGATGAACGTGGGCACGGTGACCGAGGAGAAGTTCTTGTTCAGGTCCCACGGCGCGAGCGGGACGGCTCCGTGGGGTCGGGGCCGTGCTGGTAGGGCCTCACCGCGGCCTGTGCCGGGTCGCATCGGTGTATTCACCGGTGTGCCCGGAGTCTCCTTGCGCTGGGTGATTCCCGTGTTGTCTGATGTGTTCGACAACGATTTTCAGCACCGGTGGGGGTGCGATGTCGGCTCCGCTGCACGGCCGCCACGCGGAAGTGGCCCGGTTGACCGCGCTCGTCCAGGCGGTCCGCCGCGGCCGGGGCGGCGCGCTCGTCCTGACCGGTGCCCGGGGAACGGGAAAGTCCGCCCTGCTCACCGCCGCCGAAGAGGCTGCGGGGGAACTGCGGGTGCTGCGACTCGCCGGGATCGCCGCCGAGGCCGGGCTGCCGGGGGCGGGCCTGGAACGGCTGACCGGCGGCCGCCCGGATGACCTGCTCGGCGCGCTCGGCGAGCCCGTGCTGGTGCTGGTCGACGACGCCCACCGCCTCGACAGCGCCTCCCTCGACGCGCTGGCCTTCGCCGCCCGGCGCTGCGCGCACCGCGCCGCCGGGTTCGTGTTCGCGGTGCCGCCGGGCGGGAACGAGCCACTCGCCGGCCTGCCGGAGGTCCCGCTGTCCGCGCTGTCCGACGAGGACGCCGACCAGCTGGTGGGGGACTTCGAGCCGGCGGTGCGCACCACACTCGTCGCCTCCGCCGCGGGCAATCCCGCGGACCTGCTGGCGCTCGCCGGAGCCCTGACCCCGGCGCAGCTCGCCGGGCGGCAGCCGCTGCCCCGTGCGCTGCCGCTGGGGCGGCAACGCACCCGGCTGGCCGAGGAGCTGGCCGCGCTGTCACCCGGCGCCCGGCGGCTGGTGCTCATCGCGTGCTGCGACACCGTCCTGGACGTCCGCGTGCTCGCGCACTGCGACGAGAGTGCGCTGAGCGAATGCCTGCGTTCGGAGTTCGTGCTGGTCAGCGGGGACGAGGTCCGCGCCGTGAGCCCGGCGGTGCGGGCCACGGTCTACGCGGACGCGACCGAGGACGACCGGCGGGCGGCCCACCGCGCGCTCGCCGGCGCGCTCGACCGGCACTGCCACCGGGCGCAGTGGATCTGGCACCGCGCCCGCGCCGCGGGCGAACCGGGCCCCGGGATCGCCGCCGAACTGGCCGCCGCGGCGGCTCGGGAGGCGCCGGGCCGCGCGGCGGAGGCCCTGCACCGGGCCGCGGACCTCACCCCACCCGGCGAGGCGAAGGCCGACCGGCTGCTGGCGGCGGCCGCCCGGTACTGGGCCGCGGGGTCCGCGTTCCCGGCGCGGGGACTGCTGCGCCAGGCGCGGGAGCACGCGGGCACCGAGGCGCAGACCGGCCGGATTCTCGTGCTGCAAGGCGAAATCGAGCTGCGGGACGGCGTGCCCGCGCTGGCCTACCACGAGCTGTCACTCGCCGCGGAGCACCTGCCCGCCGAGGAGGCGGCGGTCGCGTTGCTGCTCGCCGAGGAGGCCCGCAGCGCGGCCGGGCAGCAGCCGGATCCCCAGGTGCCTCCGTGGCCGGCCGTGCCGCTGATGGCCGCGTACTTCTCCGGGATGGCCGAGACGTTCCGCGGGAACCTGGCCACGGGACGGGAGGCGTTGCGGCAGGTGCTCGCGGAAGGCGGCGCGAGCCGGGACGTGCGGTCGGCGCTGTGGGCCGGCGAGGCGGCGATGGTCCTGGGCGAGCCGCAGCTCGCGCACGACCGGGCGTGCGCCGCGGTGAGCCGTTCACGCATCGCGGCCGACGACACGCTGCTGCCCGCGGCCCTGGCCCAGCTGGCGCTCACCGCCGCGCTGCTCGACCGCCCGCGGATGGCGCTCGCGGCGGCGGTGCGGGGCGTGTCGGCCGCGCAGGCCGCGGGGCAGCGCAACAGCGAGGCCGACCACCTGGTGCTGGCCGCGCTGGCGTCGGCCTCACTCGGTGACCGGGAGGCCGCACTCGCCCGCCTGGACCAGGCGGCGCCGCGGATCGAGGCGGCCGGGCTGGGCCGGGCGGCCGCGGTCGCGCAGTGGGTCCGCGCATGTCTCGACCTGCTCGACGACCAGCCCGAGGACGCTCTGCGCCGGCTGGTGCCGCTGCTGGGCGGGGAAGCGGCGCGGCCGATGCTGCGGGTGGCGGCCGCGCCGCAGCTCGTGGAGGCCGCGATCCGGTGTGGACAACGCGCCCCGGCCGAGGCGGCGCTGGACCGGTACGAGTGCTGGGCGCGGGAGACCGGCACAGCGAGCTGGCAAGCGCTGGCGGCCCGGTGCCGGGCGCTGCTGGCCGAGGACTTCGCGGTGGCGGAGCGGCATTTCCAGGCGGCGCTGGATCTGCACCGCACCGGTGGGGCGACGCTCGAACTGGCGAGGACGGAGTTGCTGTACGCGCGCAGGTTGCGCCGGGAACGCCGCACCCGGGAGGCACGCGCGCAGCTGCGGGACGCCCTGCGGCTGGTGCAGGCCTGCGGCGCGGACTACTGGACGGAACGGGTGCGCACGGAACTGCGTGCGGCGGGCGACAGCGCGGCCCGGCAGGCCACGCCGTCGGTGCAGGGCCTGACGCCGCAGCAGGAGCAGATCGCCCGGCTCGTCGCGGCGGGTGAGACCAACCGCGAGATCGCGAGCCGCCTGATGCTCTCGCAGCGCACCGTGGAGCACCACCTGAGGAACATCTTCGTGCGGCTCAACCTGCGCTCACGGGTGGAACTGGCAGGCGCCCTGACCCGCGCGGGCCTGGCCCGCTGAGGCGGTTGCCGTCCGGCCGGGTGACGCTCGCTCGCTGCGGCGTGTGCCGTCCGGGCGGGTACTTCGGGCGCCTTGCGATCCCTCGCCCGCGCGGGCCTGGCCCGCTGACGCGGTTGCCGTCCGGCGGTCGGCCCGCCACCCGCAGCTGCGCCAGCCCTCGCCTGCCGTACCAGCGGCCGGGCGGCTTGCCACCCGCGCGCTACGCGCGGCGGTCACGAGTCTCGCTCCAGCACCACCTTCGCCAGCTGGACCCGCGAGTGCACGCCCAGCTTGCCGAACACCGCGCGCAGGTGGGTGCCGACCGTGCTGGGGGAGACCGACAGCGCGGCCGCCGCCGAGCGGTTGGTGTGGCCGTCGGCCACGAGCAGCGCCACCCGGCGCTCCATGGCGGTCAGCGCGTCCCAGCCGTGCTCGGGCCGTTGTGGCACCGCCGCCCAGCGACGGCGCCGCACGCCCGCCGCGTGCAGCACCCGCTGAACCCGCAACGCCGGCGCGGCCGCCCCCAGCGCCGCGAACCGGTCGCGGGCGCTGTCGAGACTCGGGATCGCCGTGGCACGGTCGCCGGACGCGAGCAGCGTGCGGCCCAGCTCCTCCTCCGCGCGGGCGAGCAACAGGGGTCGCGGCACCGTCCGCAGCAGCTCGACGGCCCGCGCGGGATCGCCGGTCACGAGCGCCGCGGCCCCCTGCACGCTCGCCACTCCGGGGTTCTCCCGCGCCAGCGCCACCAGCCGTTCGTCCTCGGCGTGCGCGACGTGCACCAGCCGCTCCTCCGGCCAGGGCAGGTCCAGCTCGCCGACGTCCCCGTTCGCCTCGCCCCGCAGCAGGGCCAGCTCGGCGAGCACCGCCCGGACGCGGCCTTCGAGGTGCCACTCGTGCACCTCCGCCAGCAGCCGCAACGACTGCTCCGCATGCTCCGCGGCCTCGTCCAGCCTGCCCGCGCCCCGGCACACCACCGCCCGCAGCCACGCCGCCTGCGGCGCCAGCCACGAGTCGGACGCGTAGCTCGCGAGACCCGCGAGCGCACCGTCGAGGTCGTCGAGCCGGGCGCGCGCGAGCAGCTCCCGCAGTTCGAGGTCTCCCGCGCCGGGCATCCCGGCCGCTCCCGGCAACGCCTTCCGCGCGCGGGCGTACGACTCCGCCGCGACCGCGAAAGAAGGAGTCCGCTCCGCCGTGGCGATCTCGGCCAGTGCCCGCGCGGTCTCGTCCTCGCCCGGATCCACCGGCTCGCCGGTCGCGATCGCGCGATACTCCGCCAGCCGCGCGGAAAGCTCCGCCGTCGCGCCCGCCACGCCCTCGGCTCTCCGGGCCAGCTCGGCCCGGTCGCCGACGGACCACAACCGGGGCAGCAGCTGGAGCCGGACCGTCGCCACCACGTCCGGATCGTCCACTTCGGACAGCAAAGCGTCCGCGAACCTCGTCGCACCAGCATGATCTCGCGCGCGGATGAGCACGCCCACGACGTCGGCGCCCAGTGGGCCCCGCAGCGGGTCACCGGGCAGCGTCAGGTCGAACGCGTGCCGGATGAACGTGGCCGAGGTGACCGACATCGTCTCGAGCACCTCGTGCGCGGCGCGGCGCAGGACCTCGACCGCGTCGGTGTCGCCGGGTCCGGCGACGGCCAGCACGTGCGGGGCCGCCACCGCCCAGCCG
>NZ_JACHWH010000004.1:175000-457745 GCF_014191255.1 Amycolatopsis bartoniae | reverse complement strand
GCCTTCGCCGACCGGAGGACGGCCAGTGGCGCGACCAGTGTCGGTACCAGCCACGTCCGGTGCTCGAGCATCAACTCGATCGCCTCGTCATCGAGGAAGATCCCGTGCTCGATCGAGCGGATACCCGCGCGCACGGCGTTCTTCACGCCCTCCGCACCCTGGGCGTGCGCCATCACGTACTTGCCCTGCATACCCGCCTCGGTGACGAGCACCTCCAGCTCCCCGGGCGTGAACTGCGAGTGCCGCGGGTCGTCACCCGGGGACAACACCCCGCCCGTGGTACAGACCTTCAGCACGTCCGCCCCCGCGCGCAACAGCGTCCGCGCCACCTTGCGCACCTCGTCCGGGCCGTCCGCTATCGCGGCCGGACGGCCGGGGTGCGGGATCCACGGCCCCGCGCACTGCCCCGACGGCATCCAGTCGTCGCCGTGCCCGCCGGTCTGGCTGATGACATTGACCGAAATCTGCATACGGGGCCCGGGAATCAGCCCGTCGGCGACCGCCCGCTGCATGCCCAGGTCCGCCCCGCCCGCGTCCCGCACCGTCGTGATGCCCGCTTCGAGCGTGCGCCGCAGGTTCCGCGCCGCCTCGTAGAACTGGTAGGAGAACGGCGACTGCACCGACCGCAGCAGGTCGACCCCCGACATCACGACGTGCACGTGGCAGTCGAACAACCCGGGCAGCACGGTCATCCCAGTGCAGTCGACCGCCTCGTCGCCGTCGAGACCGGTGCCGACGTCGACGACCAGCCCGTCCTCGACCACGACATCCCCGGTGGCCCGTTCGCTTCCGGTGCCGTCGAAAACCTGGCCTCCCGTGAACAGGATCCGGCTCATACCCCGGCCACCTCCGCTTTCCGCGCCGCCTTCGTGACACGTTCGACGAGCACCCCGGCCAGCAGCACCACGAGGTTCGCCGCGAGTCCCACGAGGCCTACGTTGACGTGGCCCACCAGGTCCTTGTCGACGAAGGTCAGCCAGATCACCACGACCTCGCCGACGATGATCCCCGCCAGCACCGGCCCCTTGCCGACGGGAACGCTGCGGGTGAACCCGAGCACGTTCGCCGGCGCGAGCTGCACCGATCCGCTGTAGGTGAGCAGCAGCAGGTTCGCCAGCAGGTCGGGCCGGAAGATCCCCAGCAGGAGCGCGAGACCGCAGGCGAACACGACGGTCCCGTGGTTGACCCAGAACTGCGTACGCGGCGCCCGCACCCGGACGATATTGCGCGCCACCAGGGACGAGATGCCGATCAGGATGCCCGCCGCCGGCACCATCGCGGTCGCGATCGCCGCGACCACGACCAGCCCGGTCGCCCACCCCGGCAGCACATCCTTGCTCAGGTTCAGCAGCACGCCGTTGGAGTCCGATCCCTTGGGCAGCACCAGGACCGCGGCGAACCCGATGATCATCGGCAGCAGCAGGCACAGCTCGTAGAGCGGCATCCAGGTGTAGTTGCGGCGCAACACCTTCGGGTCCCGCGCGGACATCACCGCGGGCCACGAGTGCGGCAGGCACATCAGGCCCACGCCGATCGCGCTGACGAGCATGCTCGTGATGAACCACGTGTGGTCGTTGCTGCCCGCGTGCACGGTGAGCAGCTGCGGGTGCAGCTGGTCGATCCGGTGGAACACACCGGAGATGCCGCCCGCGAAGTGCGCCGGCACCGTGACCAGCAGGACCACCAGCACGACCAGCATCATCACGTCCTTGAAGTACGACGTGGCGGCCACGCCGCGCAGCCCGGCCCACAGCACGAACGCGACCACCAGCACGCAGCCGGCGACCATGGACAGCGTCGAGGACGCCGTGTCGCCGGTGACCAGCTTGACGATCAGGCCGAGCCCGGTGATCTGCAGCTGCAGGTACGGCAGGACGAACAACACGCCGAGGACCGCCGAGAGCGTGCCGAGGAACCGGCTGCCGAAGCGGTCGGCGAGGAAGTCGCTCTGCGTCAGGTAGCCGCGTTCCTTGCCCAGCGACCACAGGCGTTTGGCGAGGAAGAACAGCACCAGGTAACCGATCGGCACGTACGGCAGCGAGTACATCGCCGCGACCCCGCCGCTGAACGCCAGCCCCGCCATGCCGAGGAACGTGAAGGTGGTGAACACTTCCCCGGCCTGCAGGAACCACATGGTGATGGCGCCGAACTTCCGCCCGCCGACCGCCCATTCGGACAGGTCGGCCGCGGGCGTGCGGCGGCCGAGGAAACCGAGCACGCCGATCAGCAGGATCCCGGCGAAGGTGAAGACGAGGGTGACCGTCACTCGTCCTCCCCCCGCTTGGCCATCATCCGTTCGGCGACGAGCAGCGCGGGCGTGCACAGCACGCACCAGGCCGCGCCCCACACCATCATCTTCGGCAGCCCGAACCACAGTCCGGTGCTGTTGACGAACGGCAGGAACGGCATGACCGTCAGCGCCAGCGCGGGAACCAGGGGCACGAAGTAGTACGGGCGCACGGAGTTGCCTCCTATCGGGGTGCGAGCCGCCTCACCGCGAGCTCTGCCAGCAGGGTTGCGGCGTCGGCGACCACGCTGTCGTCGAACACCGCGAGGGGGGAATGGTTGAAGGGGGCGGTTTCGGGGTTCTCGGCCGGGGAGGCGCCGAGGAAGACGAACGCGCCCGGCACACGGTCGAGTACCCGGGAGAAATCCTCCGACGCGGTGACCGGGTTGGGCAACGGCTGGAAGCGCTCCTCGCCGAACACGTCGCGCACCGTGGCGGCCGCGAAGTCGTACGCGGGCCCGGAGTTCACCGTCACCGGATACTCGAGCACGTAGTCGACCTCGGCTTCGAGCCCGTGTGCGGCCGCGACCTCCCGGCAGACCTGGACGGTGTACTTCGCGGCCAGTTCCCTTGCCTGCGCGGAAAAGCTGCGAACGGTGGCTTCGAACCGCGCGTCGTCGGGGATGATGTTCCGCTGGGTGCCCGCGTGGAAGGTGCCGACGCTGACGACCACCGGATCGAACACGTCGAACCGCCGGGTGATCATCGTCTGCAGTGCGGTGACCATCTCGCACGCGACCTGCACCGGGTCGAGCGCCTGGTGCGGACGCGAGCCGTGCCCGCCCGCGCCGACGACCCGCACGAACAGCCCGTCGGAAGCGGCCATCAACGGACCGGGGCGGGAGGCGAACACGCCCTTGGCGAAGCCCGACGACATGACGTGGAGCCCGAAGGCGACGTCGACGGGCCTCCCGGCGGCGTCGAGCACGCCTTCGTCGACCATCCGGCCCGCGCCGTCCCAGCCCTCCTCACCGGGCTGGAACATGAACACGACGTCCCCGGCGAGCCGGTCGCGGTGCTGCGACAGCAGCCGGGCGGCGCCGACCAGGCCGGCGGTGTGCAGGTCGTGTCCGCAGGCGTGCATCCGGCCTTCGTGCCGGGAGGAGTACTCGGCGCCGGTCTGCTCGGTGACCGGCAGGGCGTCCATGTCACCGCGCAGCAGCACGACCTCGCCTTCGCCGCCCTGGCCCCGCAGGACCGCGGTCACGGACGTGACGTCACGGCCGGTGCTGATCTCCAGCGGAAGCCCGTCGAGCGCTTCGAGGACCTTCTCCTGGGTCCGGGGCAGCTGCAGACCGAGCTCCGGGATCTGGTGCAGTTCACGCCGCAGGCGTACCAGCTCGTCGCTCAGCGTGACCGCTTCGTTCCACAGGTCCATCGGTCTCCTTCCCCGTGCTTGATCGTCGATGTTGCGGTAACGGGCAGGAGCACGTGGCGAATGCGAGGATTCCGTCATCTCGAGCCGCCTGAGGAGAAGGATCGACCATGTTGAGCGAGACCGACCTCAGTTTGGTGAACGCTCTGCAAATCGACCCGCGAGCGCCGTGGTCACTCGTCGGGGAGACCCTCGGCATCGGGGCGGCCACGGCTGCCCGGCGGTGGGAGTCACTGGTCGACGAAGGCCGGGCCTGGCTGTCGGCGTACCCGGCCGGACCATTGGCGTCCCGGATGGCGGTCGCGTTCGTGCAGGTCGACTGCGCGCCCGGCCGGGCGCTGGAGGCCGGCGCCGCCCTCGCGGCGGACCCGCACGTGCCGACGGTCGAGTGCGTGGCCGGGCCGTGCGACCTGCTCGTCCACGTCGTGGGGGCGGAGTTCGGCAGCGTGGCGGAGTACGTGGTGCACCGGCTGTCGTCGTTGCCGGGCGTGGCGCGTACGCGGACCCTCGTGTCGGCGCGGCTGTTCAGCGAGGGCAGCCGGTGGCAGGTGCGCGCGATTTCCCCGGGACAACAGGAAGCGCTGGCGACGCGTGTCCGCCCACCGGCGGGGGCACCGCGGTTCGACGAGCTGGACCGCTCGCTCCTGCTCGTGCTCGGCGAAGACGGCCGCCTGCCGTACGCCGAACTGGCGACTCGGCTGGGCACGAGCGCGAGCACCGTACGGCGGCGCGTGGAGATCGCGTTGGCGAGCGGGGCGCTTCGGTTGCGGTGTGAGCTCGCCCGCTCCCTGTCACCCGCCCCGGTGACGACGATGCTGTGGCTGCGCGTGCCGCCCGACCGGCTCGAGTCGACCGCCCGCTCGCTCGCGACCCTGCCGGAGATCCGGATGTGCGCGGCGATCAGCGGGGCGGCGAACCTGCTGGTGGTGGCGTGGTTGCGGACGCCGGCGGACTCGACGGGCCTGGAGGGCGCGATGGTGACCAAGCTGCCGTGGGTGGAGATCGTCGACCGGGCGGTGACGCTGCGGACGGTGAAGCTGATGGGCGCCCTCCTCGACGAGACCGGCCACGCCCGGGCCCGCGTGCCGCTGGACTTCTGGTCTCCCGTCCTGCCCCGGTGACCAGCCGGGCTCACAGCCGTTCGATGATCGTCACGTTCGCGGTCCCCCCGCCTTCGCACATCGTCTGCAGACCGTAGCGGCCACCGCGCCGTTCGAGCTCGTGCAGGAGCGTGGCCAGAAGCTTCGTACCGGTCGCCCCGATCGGGTGGCCCAGCGCGATTCCCCCGCCGTTGACGTTGACCCGTTCCGGGTCGGCGCCGGTTTCCTCCAGCCAGGCGAGCACGACGCTCGCGAAGGCTTCGTTGACCTCGAAGAGATCGATGTCGTCGACACTCAACCCGGTCTTGCGCAAGGCGTGCGCTGTCGCCGGAATGGGACCGGTCAGCATCCACACGGGGTCGGCCGCTCGCACGGACAGGTGGTGCACGCGTGCCTTCGGTGTCAGACCGTGTTCACGCACGAAAGCCTCCGAGGCGAGCAACGCGGCACTCGCACCGTCAGAGATCTGGCTCGCCACCGCGGCCGTGAGCCGCGAGCCTTCACTCAGCGGTTTGAGCGCGGCCATCCGTTCGAGGGTCGTGTCCCGCCGCGGCCCCTCGTCGTGGCGGAAACCGTCGAGAGGCGCGATCTCCGCGTCGAACCGTCCCTCGTCGATGGCCGCGATCGCCCGCCGGTGGCTGCGGTAGGCGTACTCCTCCATCGTCTCGCGGCTGATCCCCCAGTGCTCGGCGATCATCTCGGCGCTGCGGAACTGGGACACCTCGACACTGCCGTACCGCTCCTGCCAGCCCTTGGAACCCGAGAACGGGTCGTCGAAGCCGAACTCCCGGCCCGCCAGCATCGCGGCACTGATCGGGATCCGGCTCATGTTCTGCACGCCACCGGCGAGCACGAGGTCCATCGTCCCGGACAACACCGCCTGCGCCGCGAAGTGGACCGCCTGCTGGCTCGATCCGCACTGCCTGTCGACTGTCACGCCGGGCACGTGGTCCGGGTAGTCCGCGGCGAGCCACGCGGTACGCGCGATGTTGCCCGCCTGCGGGCCGAGCGTGTCGGTGCAGCCGAGGATCACGTCGTCGACCAGCGCCGGGTCGACGCCGGTGCGCTCGACGACCGCCTTGATCACGTGCGCACCGAGGTCGGCGGAGTGCACGGCGCTCAGTGCACCACCTCGCCTGCCGACCGGGGTGCGGACCGCGTCGAGCAGATACGCCTCAGCCATCGGGCCTCCTCTTCACCGGTCGGCGGCGGGCGGCGATCCCGTCGAGCACGATCGCCAGGTACTGCTGGGCGATGCCCTCCGCCGACAGCGATCCCTTCGGGTCGTACCAGTGGACCGCGACCCAGACGGTGTCGCGGATGAACCGGTAGGTCAGCTCGACGTTGAGGTCGGCGCGGAACGCGCCCTCCCGCACGCCTTCGGACAGCAGGCCGGTCCACAGCTCGCGGAACTCGGTGTTGCGCCGGTCGAGGTACTCGAACCGGGGCAGCTTCGCCAGCTGCTTGGCCTCGTTCTGGTAGATTGCGACAGCGTCCGGGTGCGCGTCGATCGCCTCGAACGAGGCCACCACGACGGCTTCCAGGGTCTTGCGCGGCCCCAACCCGGCGGCGACGATCTCGGCGTAGGTGCCGAAGAGCTCGTCGAGGAAGCCGGCGAGGATCTCGTCGGCCATCGACTCCTTCGAGTCGAAGTGGTGGTAGAGGCTGCCGGACAGGATGCCGGCGGCGTCGGCGATGTCGCGGACGGTCGTGGACCGGTAGCCGTGCTCGGCGAACAGGCGCGCGGCCAGGGTCAGCAGTTCGGCCCGGCGGCCGGAGTTCTGGTCAGGCATGCTGGCTGCTCACGGAGATCACCTCACCGGTCAGGTACGACGCGTGGTCACTGGCGAGGAATACCATCACATTCGCCACTTCCCACGGTTCCGCGGCCCTCCCCGAGACCTCGCGGGCGGTGAGTTCGGCCAGCAGCTCCTCCGTGGTGACCTTGGCCAGGAACGGGTGCATCGCCAGGCTCGGCGCGACGGCGTTCACCCGGATCCCGTACGGTGCCACGTCCACGGCGGCGCACCGGGTGAGCGCCATGACCCCGGCCTTCGCGGCGGCGTAGTGGGCCTGCTCGGCCTGTGCCCGCCAGCCGACGACGGACGCGTTGTTCACGATGGCGCCGCCTTCACCCTGGGCGATGAAGGCCCGGGCCGCGGCGCGGGTGGCGCGGAAGGTGCCGTTGAGGGTGACGTCGAGGACCCGCGACCACTCCTCGTCGGACATGTCCACAATGGATTTGCTGCCACCCAGACCGGCGTTGTTCACGAGCACGTCGATGCGACCGTACTCCGCGACAGTGCCGTCCATCAGCCGCTGCACATCGTCTTCTTTCGTTACGTCGCAGGGGATGGCGTGGACTTCTCCCAGTTCTTCGGCCTTCTCTCGCAGCCGGCGCTCGTGCCAGTCGCTCAACACGACACGCGCCCCTTCCTCGAGGCTGCGTTTCGCCACCGCCGACCCGATGCCGGTACCGGCCGCCGCGGTCACCACGACGACCTTGTCCTGCAACAGGTTCGCCCCCTTGGGGTAGCCGGGAACGGGGATCACGGACGCACCTCCCGCGGCAGGCCGAGCACCCGCTCGGCGATGATGTTCCGCTGGATCTCGTTGGATCCACCGTAGATGGTGTCCGCCCTGCTGAACAGGTACACTCGGCGCCAGACGTCCTCCTCGACCATGGACGCCGCACCCCGCACCGTCATCGCCAGCTCGCCGAGGCTGCGGTGCCAGTTCGCCCAGACCAGTTTGGACACTTCCGCCACACCGGGTTCCGTGGAGCCCAGCGTGCGCACGGCGTGGGCACGCATCACCTCCAGGCCCATCCACGCCCGGGCGAGCCGCTCCGCGATCACCGGATCGTCAGCGGCCCCGTTGTCGCGCGCAAGATCCGTGAGCGCCGTCAGCTCCCGACGGAAGCCGACCTGCTGCCCGAGCGTGGCCACGCCCCGCTCGAACGCCAGCGTGCCCATGGCGACCCGCCACCCGTCGCCGGGCGCGCCGACGACGAGCTCCTTCGCGGTGCGCGCGCCGTCGAAGAACACCTCGTTGAACTCGCTGGTGCCGGTCAGCTGCCGGATCGGCCGGACCTCGACGCCGGGTTGCCGCAAAGGCACGAGCAGGTACGAAAGCCCGTGGTGGCGCTTCGATCCCGGCTCGGTGCGGGCGAGGACGAAGCACCAGTCGGCGACGTGCGCGAGGGAGGTCCAGATCTTCTGGCCCTGCAGCACCCACTCGTCCCCATCGAGCCGCGCCGAGGTGGAGACAGCCGCGAGATCGGAACCGGCGCCCGGCTCGGAGTACCCCTGGCACCACAGCTCCTCGACATCGCGGATCTTCGGCAGGAACCGCCGTTGCTGCTCGGCCGTGCCGAAGGCGATCAACGTGGGCCCGAGCAGCTCCTGCCCGAGATGACTGACGCGCGCCGGCGCGTCCGCCCGTGCGTACTCCTCGTGGAACACCACCTGGTCGGCCAAGCTCGCGCCGGCGCCGCCGTGCTCGACGGGCCAGCCGAGGCAGTTCCATCCCGCCGCGGCGAGGTGCCGTTCCCACGCCACGCGCTCGTCGAAGGCCTCGTGCTCGCGGCCGGGACCGCCGAGCCCGCGGACGTGAGCGAACGGCCCGTTCAGGTTCTCCTCCAGCCACGCTCGCAGCCGTTCCCTGAGCTCAGCCATCTCCGCCCCTTTCGTCCACGGCCCTGCCCTCCGCGCTCAAGCGCTCCCGCAGCTCGAACGGCGCCGCCGCGGCAGTTCGAGCGCCGCGGGTCTTTCCACGTCCCGAGCCACGATCGCCGGCCGGGCCTGTTCGGTCCCGCATCCGGCCTCTGCGCCTCGCCGAACACCGAGCACCGAGCGGACACATCACCGCCGCCCCAGTCGCCAGGCCGCTGCACACCGTCCGTCTCGACTCGCCATCCGACACCCAGCAACTCCACCGCACCAGCAACCCAGTCCTTGGCCCGGTTCTCTGCCAGCGCTACCCGCTGCCTCGAGCGCACCGGCAATTCCGGCCCAACAGTCGCCAAGCCGGCAACTCCTGCCCAGGAGCCGCAAAATCCCTCCCGTACACCCACCGAGTCAGCCCCGATGTCCGTGCACCGTTCTCGTCCCGGGCCTCTGTTCAAAACCCGGCGTCCTGCGTAGGCTACCCTACCAAGCACTTGCTAGGGAGAGCTTCATGGAAACCATCCCGGCCGCCGTCGTCCGTGCAGCGGAACGCTTCGGCGATCGCGAAGCGGTGGTCGACGGACCGCTCCGGCTCACCTACACACAGCTGCACCAACGCGTCCGCCACTGCGCCGGCCTGTTGCTCGCCGAGGGAATCCGCCCCGGAGACCGGGTCGTCATCTGTTCGCCCAACACCCACCACTGGGTCGTGGCGGCGCTCGGCGCCCTGCACGTCGGCGCGACACTCGTGCCGCTCAACACCCGGTTCACCGGCCCCGAAATGCGCGATCTCCTCGACCGCACACACGCCCGGGCACTGATCGTCGCGTCGACGTTCCTGGGCGTGGACCGGTTGGCACTGCTGGAAGAATCGGGCGCGAAGCTTCCGGACACAGTGCTGCGGGTGGACCTGACCCAGCCGGCGAACTGGGACGGGGACACCACAGGCGTCGACGAGGTCGCCGCGGCCGTACGGCCGGACGACGTCAGCGACATCCTGTTCACCTCCGGCACGACGGGCCGGAGCAAGGGTGCGATGTCTGCTCATCGGCAGGCATTGGCGGTCGCACGCGCGTGGGCCGAATGCGGCGATCTCCAGCCCAGCGACCGCTATCTGGTCGTGAACCCATTCTTCCACAGTTTCGGCTACAAGGCAGGTATTTTGGCTGCTTTGCTCACCGGCGCGACGCTCGTTCCGGAGCGCATCTTCGACGTCACCCGGACCCTGCGGCTGATCGAAACCGAGCACATCACGGTATTGCCCGGTGCGCCCACGATCTACCAGATGCTGTTGGACAGTCCCCTCCGGAACGATCGCGATCTCAACAGTCTGCGGCTCGCCGTGACCGGTGCGGCGACGGTTCCGGTCGCGCTGGTCGAACGCATGCAGGCGGAGCTCGCCTTCGACACGGTACTCACCGCTTACGGGCTGTCCGAAGCCGTCGTGGCCACGATGTGCCGCCCAGGAGACGATCCGACGACGGTCGCACACACGTCGGGCCGTGCCACGGCGGGATTCGAGGTCCGCACGGATCCCCGGACGAACGAGATCCTGTTGCGCGGTCCCAATGTCATGCTCGGTTACCTCGACGACCCCGACGCGACGGCGAAGGCAATCGACAGCGACGGCTGGCTGCACACCGGCGACGTGGGCAGCCTCGACGAGCGCGGTTATCTGACGATCACGGACCGCATCAAGGACATGTACATCTGCGGCGGCTTCAACGTCTACCCGGCGGAGGTCGAGCAGGTCGTGGCGCGAGTTCCCGGAATAGCCGAGACAGCGGTCGTCGGTGTGCCCGACGCGCGGCTCGGCGAGGTCGGCAAGGCATTCGTCGTGCTGCAGCCGGAAGCTTCCGTGTCTACGGAGGACATTCTGTCTCACTGCAAACGAAATCTGGCGAACTACAAGGTACCGCGACAGGTGGAGTTCTGCGGCGAACTCCCCCGGAACGCGTCCGGCAAGGTGCTGAAGCGACTGCTGAAGGAGAGCCGATGAGCGAAGTCGTCCGTTACGAACGACGCGGACCGGTCGCCGTGGTCACGATGAACCGGCCCGAGTACCGGAACGCGCAGAACTCGGCCATGACCTACGCGCTCGATGCGGCGTTCACCCGGGCGGTCGACGATGTGGAGGTCAAAGTGATCGTGCTCGCCGGTGCGGGCAAGCACTTTTCCGCCGGGCACGACATTGGTACTCCGGAGCGTGATGTCGATGTGTCATTCGATCGCAAAGCCGTGCTGTGGTGGGATCACGTCGACAAGGCGGGGGCGGATCAGCGGTTCGCCCGCGAGTCCGAGGTGTACCTGGGTATGTGCCGCCGGTGGCGCGAAATTCCGAAGCCCACGATCGCCAGCGTGCAGGGCGCCTGCATCGCGGGCGCGCTCATGCTCGCCTGGACCTGCGACCTGATCGTCGCCTCGGACGACGCGTTCTTCGCGGATCCCGTGGTGCGGATGGGCATTCCCGGCGTCGAGTACTTCGCCCATCCATGGGTTCTCGGCCCCCGGGCGGCCAAGGAAGTGTTGTTCACCGGCGAGCGTTTCACGGCACACCAGGCACGTGAATGGGGGATGGTGAACCGCGTCGTACCGCGTGCGGATCTCGAATCGGAAACTCTCACCCTCGCCGGGAAGATCGCCGAGATGCCGTCGTTCGGTCTCGCGCTCACGAAGAAGGCGGTCAACCAGGCCGAGGATCTGATGGGGCTGCGCTCGGGAATGGACTCGGTGTTCGGCCTGCATCACCTCGCGCACGCGCACAATGCGGAGGTCGGCGGCGACTCCTTGGCGGGCCAGACCGCCCGGTCGATGCGCGACACGAACAACGCGAAGTAGGCGGTCCACCCGCTGTGGTTCGTCCCCCCTCCACCGGTGCACTTTCATGACGAGAGTGAGGCACACAGTCCATGGACCTCGATCTCGACGAACGCACGCGCGCGTTTCGCGACGAAGCCCGCGCCTGGCTGGCGGCCAACGTCCCGCGGCAACCGTTGGCGTCCTTCGACACCGCAGCAGGGTTCGAGCAACACCGGAGGTGGGAGGCCGAACTCGCCGATGCCCGGTGGTCGGTCGTGTCGTGGCCCGGTGAGTTCGGTGGCCGGGACGCGAGCCTGCTGGAGTGGGTTCTTTTCGAGGAGGAGTACTACGCCGCGGGCGCTCCCGGCCGGGTGAGCCAGAACGGAATCTTCATGCTCGCGCCGACTCTCTTCTCCCACGGCACTCCCGAGCAACGCAGACGTATCCTGCCGCCCATGGCCCGCGGCGAGGAGATCTGGGCGCAAGCGTGGTCGGAACCCGAAGCCGGCAGCGACATCGCCTCTCTTCGCAGTACCGCCGTCAAGACCGAGGGTGGCTGGCTGTTGTCGGGTCAGAAGACGTGGAGCTCCCGCGCGGCTTTCGCGGACCGTGCTTTCGGCCTCTTCCGCAGCGATCCGGAGAGCGAACGTCACCGTGGTCTGACGTACTTCATGTTCGACCTGAGGGCTTCCGGCGTCGATGTCCGCCCCATCGCCCAGCTCGACGGCGAGCCCGGCTTCGCAGAGATCTTCCTTGATGACGTCTTCGTGCCGGACCGCGACGTGATCGGCGAGCCGGGCAACGGCTGGCGCGTAGCAATGACCACGGCCAACAACGAACGAGGTCTCTCCTTGCGCAGCCCGGGCCGTTTCCTGGCAGCGGCCAACCGGCTTGTCGACCTCTGGCGAGCCCAGGACGAACCCACCGCGACAGCCGACCGGGTCGCGGACGCCTGGATCGGCGCTCGTGCCTATCAGCTCTACACCTACGGTACGGTGGCACGTCTCGCCGAAGGCGGCGCCCTCGGCCCCGAGTCGAGCGTCAACAAGCTGTTCTGGTCCCACCTCGACGTGGCTCTGCACGAGACCGCGCTTGAACTGCTCGGCCCTGCCGCCGAGCTGTACCCCGAGCAGGTCACGACGGGCAACGCTCCACCCTCCAGCGACACCGTCCATCACCTCCTCACCGCGGCGGGAAACTCGTCACGCCCCCAACGCCCAGCCCAGAACAGCGGCGCCGTCGAACGGACGTACGCCAACGACGCACGTGACGACCAGTGGCTCGACGGCTGGCTGTTCTCCCTCGCCGGCACCATCTACGGCGGTACCGACCAGGTCCAGCGCAACACGATCGCCGAACGCCTGCTGGGCCTACCGCGAGGTGACCGATGAAATTCCTCCTCTCCTCCGAGCAGCAGGACTTCGCCACCAGCCTGGACCGTCTCCTGTCCGGCCTGGACCTTCGCGGCGCGATCCAGTCCTGGGCCGCGGGTGAGCACGGTCCCGGTCTGAAAGTGTGGCGCAGCCTGTCCGAACTCGGCGTCACCGCGTTGTCCGTTCCGGAGGAATACGGCGGCCTCGGCGCAAGCGCCGTCGACCTCGTCGTCGCCTTCGAGCGCCTCGGTTATCACGCCGTTCCCGGCCCCTGGGTGGACACCGTCGCAGTCCTACCGGCGTTGCTGGACGACGAGGTCCTGGAGGGCATCGCGACCGGGGAAACCCTGGCTTCGATCGCCGCGCCTCCCGAAGTTCCCTACGCACTGGACGCCGACATCGCCGACCTCCGGGTGTTCGTCGCGCCGAACGCCCTGCATGTCTTCACACCAGGCACACAATTGCGGTCGGTGGACGCGGCCCGCCGTCTCTTCCGGACCCAACCGGGTGACCAGATCGGCACCGCGCGGGACTTCGACCGCGCCTTCGACTTCGGCGCGCTCACCACCGCGGCCCAACTACTGGGGGCCGCCCAGTGGTTGCTCGACACAAGCGTCGCGTACGCCACGCAGCGCCGCCAGTACGGCCGGGAGATCGGTCGTTATCAGGCCATCAAACACCTCCTTGCAGATGTGGCCACGAAACTCGAACTCGCTCGTCCCCTCGTCCACGGCGCGGCCGTCGCCGAGCACTCACCAACTAGGGCCCGCGACGTGTCCGCGGCAAAAGCCGCCGCGACCGACGCCGCCTATCTCGCTGCCCGCATAGGTCTCCAGGTTCACGGAGCAATCGGCTACACCGCCGAACATCCACTCGGCCTGCGGCTCACCAAGGTCCGGGCCCTCGTCGGCGCCTGGGGAACCTCCCATTTCCACCGCACGCGTCTGCTGAAAGAGCTGGCATGACCTTCACCGACGAACAACTGGCGTTACAGAAGACGGTGCGCGCCGTGGTGGAACGACACCCGCAGCCCTGGCCGATTCTGTGTGGGCAAGTAGGCGTTGCCGCGTTGGCCATACCCGAGGAGTACGGCGGCCTGGGCGCGGATCTGCGGGAGCTTCAGGTGGTGGCCGAGGAACTGGGCAGGGCACTGGCCCCGTCCCCGTTCCTCGGCTCAGCCGTGCTTGCCACCTCCGCCCTCCTCGAGGCACGGGAGGAGGTGGCTGCGACTCGCCTGCTGCCGAACCTCGCCGAAGGCTCAGTCGCAGCACTCGCCTGGACGTCACGTGATGGCGATTGGGATCCCGGCCAGGCCGCGTGTGTTGCCTCGGACTCCGTCGTGGACGGGCGCGCCCACTACGTTCTCGACGGAGAGGAGGCCGACACAGTCCTCGTCGTCGCCCAGACCCCCAGCGGCCTCGGCTTGTTCGAGGTCGATCCACAACGAGTTCGCCGCACCGCCTCGACTTCGATGGACGAAACCCGTCGTCTAACCGAGGTCGGCTTCGACCGGGCTCCCGCCGTGCAGATCGGGTCCGGTGATTTCCGGCCCGGACTCCGCCGTGCTCGGGACATCACCTGCGCTGTTCTCGCCGCGGAGCAGGCCGGTACGGCCGCCCGAGCGTTGGAGCTCACCGTCGCCTACACCAAACAGCGGGAACAGTTCGGTCGTCCCGTCGGCGGCTTCCAGGCCCTGAAGCACCGGATGGCCGATCTTCACGTGCTGGTCGAGACCTCCCGGTCCGCGGCCTTCGCGGTCTCCGAGCCAGGCGTGGACGTCTCACGCCTGGCCGCAGTCGCCAAAGCCTACTGTTCCGAGGTTCTCTCGACCGTTGCCGCGGAGATGATCCAGCTCCACGGCGGCATCGCCATCACCTGGGAGCATGACGCCCACCGCTTCTTCAAGCGGGCGCACGGCACCACCCATCTCTTCGGTCAGCCACACCACCACCTTCGACGCGTCGTTCCTTCGAGCGCCATGGCATCAACTCCTTTCCCGGAAGGCCCTTCCTGACGACACGACGAACACCTCGTGCCCACGGCAACCGTGTCGATCAGACGGGCCAAGGCCAACATCGAGGACAACGAACCCGGCCGGACGTGGGAGCGACGGGCACACAGGCAGCGCCGCACTCGGCGAGACCGAACACGCGTCCTTGCGCGCGCAGCCGGGACACGTTGTCCGGCTTCACTTTGTGCACCAGATGCCGTGAAAACACGCCAGGCCAGGCGAGCGCGGAATCAGCCGGACCAGGCACCGGGTGCTCTGGCTCCATGTGCGTCTCCCGGCTGACGGCGCTCGATCGTTGCCCGTGTGTACCCGGCCGGCCGACGACCGTCGCTCGCCGCCCGGGCCGGGACCAGGACGTTCTCGTATTCCATGAGTCCTCCACGCAGAATGACAGAATTGGCGCTGCACCAAGGGTTTCGGGGCAGATCGCCCGTCAGGGCGCCCCACACATGACGCAGACTCTAATCGAACACGCGTTCATGCGCATCATCCGAATTAGGGATTTACGAGTCCGCCGCCGGACGCTATCGTGATCAGAGCCAGTCGTCGGGACCGGCCCAGGCGAGCAGTCCGCCGAGATCTGCTCCCACCGGTTCCGTTGTCGTGTACCGACCTTGGTAGAACAGTAGCGGACGACCGCTCGACTGTTCGCCGAGTGCGGTCACCTCGCCGACCACCACATAGTGGTCCCCCGCTTCGTGCACGGCTTCCAGCCGGCAGTCGATCCAGGTCAGGGCTCCGGCCAGGACAGGCGCTCCGGACGGCGCGGGGGACCAGTCGACGGAACCGAACTTGTCAGTTCCGCGGGTGCCGAACACAGCGCTCAGCTCGCGCTGTTCCTCGGCCAGGACGTTCACCGCGAAGCTTCCGGCGTCGCGGATGGCCGGCCAGGTGCGGGAATGCCGGGCAGGGCAGAACAGCACCAGCGGCGGGTCGAGCGAGAGCGCGGCGAACGACTGGCAGGCGAAACCGGCAGGTGCCACGCCGTCGTGCGCGGTGATCACCGTGACGCCGGTGCAGAAATGGCCCAGCACGGTGCGGAACCGTGCCGGGTCGACCGTTCGCACGGTCACTGCATGCCCACGCTGAAGTCGTGACCCCACAGGCTCACGGCGGTGCTTTCGCGGGCGATCCAATCGGCGTCGTCGACCTGGCGGCCCTCACAACCGAACTCGACATCGAACCCACCGGGAGTCTTCATGTAGAACGACAACATCAGATCGTTGACGTGCCGGCCCAGTGTCGCCGACATGGGTACGTTGCGCCGCTTCGCGCGGTCCAGGCACAGTCCCACGTCGTCGGTGTTCTCCACCTCGACCATCAGGTGCACGATCCCGCTCGGGGTCGGCATCGGAAGGAACGCCAGGCTGTGATGGCGTGGGTTGCAGCCGAAGAACCGCAACCAGGCGGGCGGGCCGTCCGCAGGGCGTCCCACCATCTGCGGAGGCAGCCGCATGGAGTCCCGCAGCCGGAATCCGAGTACGTCGCGGTAGAAGTGCAGTGAAGCCTCGTCGTCGTGAGTGGACAGCACGACGTGGCCCAGGCCCTGCTCCTCCGTGACGAAGCGGTGCCCGTAGGGGCTCACGACACGGCGGTGTTCCAACGCGACACCGTGGAACACCTCCAGCGTGTTGCCCGAGGGGTCCTCGAACGTGATCATCTCGACGACACGGCGGTCGGCGAGCTGCTCGGCGCTGCCCTCCTTGTAGGGGATGCCGTGCGTCTCGAGGCTCGCGCGGACCTCGTCGAGTTCGGCGGCGTTCGCGACCTCCCAGCCGGCCTGGGCCAGGCGGTCGGTCTCGCCAGGCACGATCACCAGGCGTGCGGGGAAGTCGTCCATGCGGAGATACAGGGCCTCGGGGTTGCTGCCCCGTCCCTCGACCATGCCCAGCACCTTCAGTCCGTACTCCCGCCACTTGTCCATGTCGGTGGCTTCGATCCGGAGGTACCCCAATGACCTGATACCCATCATCAGCTCCCGAGGAAGTCGAGGGTCAGCCTGTTGAACTCGTCGAACTTCTCCAGCTGGGCCCAGTGCCCGCACTGACCGAACACGTGCAACTGCGCACGCGGGATCATCTTGAGGGCGACGAGCGCGCCGTCGAGCGGGTTGACGCGGTCTTCCCGGCCCCAAACGAGCAGTACCCGCTGGCGCAGGCGATGTGCGTCCCGCCAGAGCATGCCCTGCTCGAAACTGTCGGGACGCATGAAGGACGCGCCCATGGCACGCATGGCGGCCAGTGATTCCGGAGTGCTCGCGGCGGCGAACCGTTCGGCGACGAGCTCTTCGGTGATCAGTGACTGGTCGTGGACCATCACGCGGAGAAAGGCCTCGAGCTTTTCCTTGCTCGGTCCTGGGGGTGCGGCGAACCGGCCGAGGTTCTTCACGCCCTCGGTGGGATCCGGTGCGAACACGTTCAACGTCAGACCACCGGGGCCCATGAGGACGAGTCGTCCGGCGCGGTCCGGGTGGTCCAGGGCAAGACGGACCGCCGTGCCGCCTCCGAGTGAGTTGCCGACGAGGTGGGCCTTGGCAATGTCGAGGCGGTCCAGCAGGCCGACCACGGCTCGAGCGCTGTGCGCGAAGTACTGCGGATGTTCCGTCGGCTTGTCGGATCGACCGAACCCGGGTTGGTCCACGGCGATGGTGCGGTACGCCTTGGCGAACACGGGGATGTTGCGGCCGAAGTTGCTCCACGCGGACGCTCCCGGTCCACCGCCGTGCAGCAGGACGACCGTCTCGGCGTGCTCGGTGCCGGCTTCGTGGTAGTGCAGGCGAAGACCTTCGCCCGCCTCGACGTACTTGCCTTCGACCATGGTCACACCATCGCGTTCTCGACAGGAAGTCCGAACTCGCCGGTACCGAACATGGTGTAGGCACGTTCGGGATCGTTGGCGGCGTGGACGCGACCGGCGTGCGCGTCGCGCCAGAACCGCTGGATCGGGGTTCCGGCCTTCAGCGCGCGGCCACCGGAGTTCTCGAAGAGCCGGTCCACCGCGGAGATCGCGCGTTCGGTGCCCCGGACCTGGTCCCGTCGCACGCGCAGACGGGAGGCGAACGGGAGTTTCTCCCCGCGGCAGGCGTGCTGGTACAGCTCGTCGATGTTGCGGGTCAGCTGGAGCCAGGCCGCGTCGATCTCGCTCGCGGCCTCGGCGATACGCACCTTGACGAAAGGATCCTCTTTGGACTGTTCCCCCGCGTAGGCGGCGCGGACCCGCTGCCGCTGGTGTTCGACGTGCGCCTCGTAGGCACCCTGCGCCATGCCGATGATCGGTGCCGTGATGGTCGACGGGTGCACCGAACCGTATGGCAGGCGGTACAGCGGGCCTGGATTGACCTCCTGGCCCGGCGTCTTGCACTTCGACGTCAGCCGGAAGCTCAGGGCGCGGTGCTGTGGCACGAACACGTCCTCGACGAGGATGTCGTTGCTTCCGGTGCCGCGCAGCCCGACCGTGTCCCACACGTCAATGATCTTGTAATCCCCCAACGGAAGGAGGTAGGTGCAGAAGTCGACAGGCTTGCCGTCGGCGAAAGCGGGGCCGCCCAGCAGCACCCAGGTCGCGTGGCCGCAGCCGGAGGAGAAGCTCCACCGGCCCGACAACCGGTATCCGCCGTCCACCACCGTGGCCTTGCCCATCGGTGCGTAGGACGACGAGATGCGGGTGTCGAAGTCGTCGCGCCACACGTCTTCCTGCGCCTGCGCGTCGAACAGCGCCAGGTGCCAGGGATGCACGCCCAGGATCGACGCGACCCAGCCCGTCGATCCGCAGGCGCTCGCGATCATCTTGACCGCGGTGTAGAAGGTGACGGGATCGGCCTCGTAACCGCCGTAGGTCGTGGGCTGCAGGAGCTTGAAGAAACCGGTCTCCTGCAGGGACTTGATCGACTCGTCCGGAATGCGCCGGCCGTCCTCCGTCTCCTGTGCGCGCTCCCGCAGGACCGGCAGGAGCTCGGCGACTCCGGCGATCACTCGGCGCGTGTCCTGCTCGCTCATCGGCGTTGCCCCGTCCTCGTCAGACCTGCGCTTCCGTCGCCAAGACTAGAACACGTTCTCGTTTTTGTCATCACGCCGGGCCGCGTGCACGCCCGCTCGCCGCCCGGAGAACACACAATCCGCCAGAGAGAGGCCACTGACATAGGACCTGGAACAGATTCCTGCCGCAGACCGCCCGGCGGCGTAGAGACCCGCGATCGGAGCGCCGGTTTCGTCGCGCACCTGACCCGTGTGCTCGTCCACGACCAAGCCGCCGAGCGTGAGCATCGGACAGGGGAAGCTCAGGCTGGGCTTGATCGAGATGTCCAGGAGCGAGTACGGCGGCGTCCGCAACGCCTGGACGTACTCGCCCGGCTTGCCCGCCGGATCCGCCGCACCCGTCGACGCCGCCGCGTTGTACGCCTCGACGGTGGCTTGCAAACCGTCCGGATCGATGCCGGCACGGTTCGCCACGTCGGCGAGCGACGACCCGTGAACGCGGCCGCGCCGGAGCATGTGCAGCATCTGAAGCCACTGGAACCACTGGGCTTCCTGGCGCGTGGTGCGTTCGGCGGCCTTCACGATCTCATCGTCGACGAGCAGCCACCCCTTCGCGTCGTGCCGCGTGATAAGGGCTTCGCCGACCGCGGCGCCGTAGCGCGATTCGTCGATCACCCGCTGCCCGGCGGCGTCGACGATCAGCCCACGCACGAAGACGCTGGGCGGGGTGACGAACCGCCAGGCCGTGACGCGGTCAAGCATCGCGGTCGCGCCTCCCACGGCCGTACCCAGGCGGATACCGGAGCCGTCATCGGCCGTCGTACCCAGTGCGAGGCCACCGCGGTAGGCCGGGGCGTGCTCGCGCACCATCGCGCGGTTCGCGATGAAACCCCCGGCCGTGATCACCACGCCCCGTTCGGCGCGCAGGACGTCCTCCCGCGCATACCGGCGCTCCAGGCGTTCAGCACGACGGGACAGCGCTTTGCGCACCACGGGAACGTAGATCCCCGGTTTCGCCGCATACCGCCCGAGGGCGCGGTGGGCCGAGCGCACCCACCGGGGCGCGTCGCGGAGCGTGCGCACGCGGACGCCGTTGACCCGGCCGTCCGCGTCCGTCACCAGCTCAGTGGCTCTGGTGCCCGGCAATACCTCCACTCCACGGCGGCGGGCGGCGGCCGCGAGGCGGGCGAACAGCAGTTTCCCCGACGTCCCCGGCCCCTTCACTCGATGCCCGCGGGCAGCCGGCTTCGCAGCCTCGCGGAAACCGCCCGCGGTCTCACTGCCGGAGTAGTAGAGGTAGTAGTCGTCGTTCGGGTACGAGGTCTTGTACGGACAGAGACTGGAGCCGAAGGGCACGCCGTTGCCCTCCAGCCAGCCGATCATGTCCGCGCTCTGCTCGCAAAACCTCCGTAGCGTCTCGTCCGACACGGCCGAACCGACTTCGAGCCGCAGGTAGTCGTGCATCGCGTCCACGGAGTCGTCCACGCCGGCCGCGCGCTGGTACTCGGTGCCGCCGCCGGCGTATACGACGCCACCGCTAAGCGCCGTCGCCCCGCCGCCGACGAACCTGTCGAGGACGAGCACGGAGGCACCGGCGTCGGCCGCCTCGATCGCGGCGCAGGCCCCGGCAGCGCCGAAGCCGATCACGATCACGTCCACAGAACCGCTCATTCTGCTCACCCTAGAACTGAAACACGTTCTCGTCTATGGTGACGACAGGAAGCGCGAGCAGGCGCGCGTACAAGTGGAACGAGTTTCACTTCGGAGGGCACATGCACCGCGAGGCCGCGGACGGCGAGTACGACGTGGTCGTGGTCGGCAGCGGCGCCGCCGGGATGACCGCCGCGCTCGCCGCCGCCGAACAGGGCCTGCGGGCCGTCGTGCTGGAGAAGGCCGCGAAGTTCGGCGGGTCGACCGCCCGGTCCGGCGGCGGGGTCTGGATCCCGAACAACGAGGTGCTGCAGGCGGCCGACAGCAGGAGGCGCGATCCGGACACCCCCGAGCAGGCGCGTGCCTACCTCGAAGCCATCGTGGGCGACGTCGTCCCTGCCGAGCTGCGGAACACCTTCCTCGAGCGGGGGCCCGAGGTGGTCTCGTTCGTCCAGCGGACCACGCCCTTGCGGTTCCAGTGGGTGCCGGGCTACTCCGACTACCACCCCGAAGCTCCGGGCGGCCGCGCTTCCGGACGATCGGTCGAGCCCGTGCCACTCGACGGGCGGCTGCTCGGCGAGGAACTCACCCACCTCGAACCGCCCTACAGCGCGGCCCCGCTGGGCGTCCCGATCACCCAGGCGGACTACCGCTGGCTGAGCCTCATCGCCCGGCACCCTCACGGCGTGGCCCGGCTGCTCAGCCTCGGCGGCCGCTGGTTCGCCGGACGCATCACCCGGAAGCAGCTGCTCGCGATGGGGCAAGCGCTTGCGGCCGGACTGCGAGTGGGCCTCCTGCAAGCCGGAGTGCCGGTAGGGCTCGACACCCCGTTCGCCGACCTGGTCACCGAGGACGGGCGCGTGACCGGCGTCGTCACCCAGCACGGTGACGTCGTCCGCGCCCGGCTGGGCGTGGTCCTCGCCGCCGGCGGGTTCGAGCACAACGAGGAGATGCGCACCAAGTACCAGCGTCAGCCCATCGGCACGGCGTGGACCGTCGGCGCGCGGGCCAACACCGGCGACGCCATCACCGCGGGCATGAAGCTGGGCGCCGCCGTCGATCTGATGGACGACGCCTGGTGGGGACCCACCATCCCGCTCACCGGCGGCCCCTGGTTCGCGCTCGCCGAACGCTCCCGGCCCGGCTGCCTCATGGTCGACACGCGCGGGGAACGGTTCGTCAACGAGTCCGCGCCCTACGTCGAAGCCGTGCACGCGATGTACGGCCCCGGCGACGGTCCCGGCGAGCACATCCCGACCTGGCTCGTGTTCGACCAGCGTTACCGCAACCGGTACATGTTCACGGGCATCGGGCCGCGACAGCCGTTGCCAGGCCGGTGGTTCAAGGCCGGCGTCGCCGCGAAGGCGAGCAGCCTCCGAAGCCTCGCCGAGCGCATCGAGATACCGCCCGACGCCCTCGAACAGACCGTGCGACGGTTCAACGGCTTCGCGCGCAACGGTGTCGACGAGGACTTCGGACGCGGGCAGAGCGCCTACGACCACTACTACGGAGATCCGCGCAACAAGCCCAATCCCAGCCTCGGCCCGCTCGACCAGGCGCCGTACTACGCGGTCCGCATCGTGCCCGGCGACCTGGGCACCAAGGGCGGGTTGCGCACCGATCCGCACGCCCGTGTCCTGCGCGAGGACGGCTCCGTGATCCCCGGGCTGTACGCGGCGGGCAACACCAGCGCGGCCGTCATGGGCCACACCTACGCGGGACCCGGCGCGACCATCGGTCCCGCGATGGTCTTCGGCTACCTTGCGGCCGCACACCTGGCCACCGAGAATCGCACTGGAGGTCGACGATGACTGAAATCCGCACCATCGACGCCGGCGCACCACCGGAGCGCTTCGCCCGCGGGTGGCACTGCCTGGGCCTGTCCGACACGTTCAAGGACGGCAAACCCCACGCCGTCACGGCTTTCGGCACGAAGCTCGTGGTCTTCCAGGGTGGGGACGGCAAGCTCAACGTCCTCGACGGGTACTGCCGTCACATGGGCGGGGACCTGACGCAGGGAAGCGTCAAGGGCAACGAGATCGCGTGCCCGTTCCACGACTGGCGCTGGGCCGGCAACGGCAAGTGCGCCTCGATCCCTTACGCAAAAAGGGTTCCGCTGCGGGCACGGACGCGTTCGTGGCTGACGCTCGAGGAGAACAAGCAGCTGTTCGTCTGGCACGACCCGCAGGGCAACCCGCCGCCCGAGGACGTCGTGATCCCCCGCATCGACGGCATCTTCAGCGGCGAGTGGAGCAACTGGACGTGGGACTCCGTGCTCATCGAGGGCTCCAACTGCCGCGAGATCGTGGACAACATGGTCGACATGGCGCACTTCTTCTACATCCACTACGCCTTCCCGACCTACTTCAAGAACGTCTTCGAAGGCCACATCGCGACGCAGTACCTCAACACCAAGGGGCGGCCGGACGTCGGCATGGCGTCCAACTACGGCGGCGAGGAGAACCTGCTGCGCTCGGAGGCGTCGTACTTCGGCCCGTCCTACATGATCAACAAGCTGGTGAACACGTTCAAGGGCTTCGAAATCGAGAACGTGCTCATCAATTGCCACTATCCGGTGACGCCGAACTCCTTTGTCCTCCAATGGGGTGTCAGCGTGAAGAAGCTGCCCGGCGTTTCGGACGAACAGGCGGACAAAATCGCGGGAAAGTTCGCCAAAAGCATAGGCGTGGGCTTCCTGCAGGACGTCGAGATCTGGAAGAATAAGACCCGGATCGACAACCCGTTGCTCTGCGAGGAGGACGGGCCGGTGTACCAGTTGCGGCGCTGGTACGACCAGTTCTATGTGGACGTCGAGGAGGTAACGGATGACATGACGCGCCGCTTCGAGTTCGAAGTGGACACGACGAAGGCGAACGAGATCTGGGCGCAGGAGGTGGCCGAGAACCTGGCCCGGCAGCAGGCGGGGGTCTGACCGATGACCACCGCCGAGAGCACCGAGTTCCTCACCGCCGGGCTGCGACCGCACACGTGCGCGCACTGCGGCACCTGCGTGCTGGTGAAGAAGAACAGCTGGAAGCACACGAGCATCCAGTGGACCACTGACGCGGCTGAGAGCTGCCC
Organism: Amycolatopsis bartoniae; assembly: GCF_014191255.1. Lineage (GTDB taxonomy): Bacteria > Actinomycetota > Actinomycetes > Mycobacteriales > Pseudonocardiaceae > Amycolatopsis_E > Amycolatopsis_E bartoniae. The sequence goes on along the minus strand of NZ_JACHWH010000004.1, from coordinate 434,427 downwards.
CGTGTTCGCCGAGCACGCGGCGGCCGGCGAGAGCACGGCACTGCTGGACACGTGCGAGAAGCTGACCGTGAGCATCGCGGAATCGGTGCGCAGCGGCGACTTCGGGGTCCTGGATGCCTGAGATCCACACGCTGACGGTGGCCGAGGTGATCGCCGAAACCCCGGACGCCCGGTCGGTGGTCTTCGAGCTGACCCCGGAGCAGGAGGAAGCCTTCCGCTACCGGCCCGGTCAGTTCCTGACGCTGCGCGTGGGCACGGCGGCTCGGTGCTACTCGTTGTCGAGCGCGCCGCACGAGGGTTCGCGCCTGAAGGTTACGGTGAAGCGCACCGAGGGCGGTTACGGGTCCAACTGGATCTGCGACAACCTCCGCGCCGGGCTGACCGTCGACGTGCTCGCCCCGGCCGGGGTGTTCACGCCCGCGGACTTCGGCGAGGACCTGCTGTTGTTCGCCGGGGGCAGCGGGATCACGCCGGTCATGTCCATCCTGAAGACCGCGTTGCGGCAGGGGGACGGCCGGATCACGCTGATCTACGCCAACCGGGACGAGCGGTCGGTGATCTTCGGTGCGGAGCTCGCGGCGTTGTCGCGGGAGTTCCCGGAACGGTTGACAGTGCTGCACTGGCTGGAGACGGTGCAGGGCCTGCCGACCGTCGAGCAGCTGCGTGCGCTGGCGAAGCCGTTCGCGGAGTTCGAGGCGTTCCTCTGCGGCCCCGCGCCGTTCATGACAGCGGCCAAGCAGGCGCTGATCGACCTCGGCGTGGCGAAGAAGCGGATCCACCTGGAGAAGTTCGTTTCGCTCGGAGGCAACCCGTTCGAAACGACACCGGTCCTCACCGGCGAAACCACGAAGCTGAGCGTCGACCTGGACGGCGCGCAGCACGAGTACGCGTGGCCACGACAGCGGAAGCTGCTGGACTTCCTGCTCGACCAGGGGCTGGACGCGCCGTACTCGTGCCGTGAAGGCCAGTGCAGCGCGTGCGCTTGCCGGATCGTCTCGGGTGAGGTCAAGATGCTCAACAACGAGATCCTGGACTCCGAGGACATCGCCGAGGGCATCGTGCTGGCCTGCCAGTCGGTGCCGCTGACCGACGAGGTCTCGGTCACCTACGAGTAGGAGTGCCGCGTGCCCATCGATCCCGAGCTCGCCGTCGGCGCCGACCTCGGCGAGGTGACGTTCGCCTGGAACGCTTCGGACGTGCTGCTGTATCACGTCGCGCTGGGGGCCGGCGCGGATCCGGGGGACCCGAAGGAGCTGCGCTACGCCTACGAGCGGGACCTGCGGGTGCTGCCGACGTTCGCGACGGTGGCGGCGAACCTGCACACGGTTTCCGCTCCCTCGGTGCAGATGCCCGGCATCGACATCGACCTGGCGAAGGTGGTGCACGGTACGCAGTCCGTCACCGTGGCCGGACCGATTCCGGTGGAGGGCAAGGCGGTCGCCCGGACGCGGATCGTCGACGTGCTCGACAAGGGCAAGGCGGCCGTGGTGATCAACGAGACCACCGTCGCCAGCTCGGACGGCGCTCCATTGTGGACGGCGCGGTCGAGCATCTTCGCGCGAGGTGAGGGCGGGTTCGGCGGCAAACGCGGCAATTCGGAGAAGGTCGAGCGACCCGACCGCGAGCCCGACGTCACGATCGACACGCCGACGTTACCCCAGCAGGCGTTGCTGTACCGGTTGTGCGGGGACCGCAACCCGCTGCACGCCGACCCCGAGTTCGCCCGGGCGGCGGGGTTCGACGCGCCGATCCTGCACGGCCTGTGCACGTACGGGATCGTCGCGAAGGCGGTCACGGACGCGATGCTGGACGGGGACGTGACACGGGTGAAGTCGTTCTCTGCGCGCTTCGCGGGCGTGGTGTTCCCCGGGGAGACGCTGCGCACGCGGGTGTGGCGGGACGGGGAGCAGTTGGTGCTTGCCACGTCCACGGTCGAGCGGGAGGCGCTGGCGCTGGCCGACGCCGTGCTCACGTCGGCATGATCCCGGCGACGAGCATGTACGCCATCCCGGCTCCCATGGCCGCGCGGTAGATCGGCCGCGCCAGGAGTGCCTCGCGAACGGAAGCGCCGCGGACCAGGCGGGCTGCGGTGAAGCCCGATTTCGTCGAGTCGACGGCGAAATAGGCGACGGCGAGCACCGCGAGCGCGGGCCAGCCGAGGCGGCCGGGCATCTCGGACATCGTGAGCCACGGGCCGTGGTCGCCGTCGTGCTGGGGCATCGCGGTGATCATGTACAACATCGCGGCGGCGGAGATCACGTGGTGCACTGCGCAGCACCGCCTCCCCCGCAGCGCGGCGACGAAGAACCACCCGGCCGTGAGCGCCAGAATCGCCTGCCACCCCGCGGCGGGGATGGGCCCGCCCAGCGGCGAGACCATCGCGACCATGGCGACGACCATGAGCAGCTCGGCGAGGTCCATCTGACGGAGGTCGGGGTCGTGCCGGCCCGGGCGCACCAGGCGGTACACACTCGGCACGGCCAGTAGCGCGAAGAGCACGGTGAGGCTCCACGCGAGGACGTCCGGGATGCGCATGCCTTTACGTTCGCCGACCACGCGGCGGAGGAGCTAGAGGTCAAGCAGGTGAAGCGACGGTTACGCGCTGTGGTTCGCCGACGGGTCGATGGGATGCTGCGGACGCCAGGTGGGGGTGACTCGGCGGGAGGATGACCAGGTGGCGGCGGCCGGGCCGGTGGTCGCTGACCGAGTAGGGGGGTGGCCGGGAGACTGGGCGACCACACGGTGCGTGACCGACTGGGTTTGGTGAGGGCGCGGTGGCTGGTCGCCAGACGCACCGTTGCTCACCACGCGCGACGTTGGCGGGTTGGCGGGCTGGCGGGCTGGCGGGCTGGCGGGCTGGCGGGCTGGCGGGCTGGCGGGCTGGCGGGCTGGCGGGCTGGCGGGCTGGCGGGCTGGCGGGCTGGCGGGCTGGCGGGCTGGCGGGCTGGCGGGCTGGCGGGCTGGCGGCTGGCGGGCTGGCGGGCTGGCGGGCTGGCGGGCGAGCCTACTTGGGCCAGAAGCAGGCCGTAGTCCAAGTGCAGGCCCACCCAGCACCCAGCACCCAGCACCCAGGCGAGCGGACCTCACTCCCCCGTCAGGATCAGGCCGCTTGTGGGGACGCCGGTGCCTGCGGTCACCAGGACGCGGGACGCGTCGGTGACCTGGTTCACCGCTGTGCCGCGGAGTTGCCGTACGGCTTCGGCGATGCCGTTCATGCCGTGGACGTACGCCTCGCCCAGTTGGCCGCCGTGGGGGTTCAACGGCAGAGGGCCGTCCAACTCCAGGGTGCCGTCGCGGATGAAGTCCTTCGCCTCGCCGCGGGCGCAGAAACCCAGCTCCTCCAGCTGCAGCAACACATACGGCGTGAAGTGGTCGTACAGCACCGCGACGTCCACGTCCTCCGGGCGCAGGCCCGACTGCGCCCACAGCTGCCGGCCCACGGCGGTCATCTCCGGGAGCGCCGCCAAATCCTCCCGGTAGTAACTGGTCATGATGTACTGGTCCGGCCCGCTGCCCTGCGCCGCCGCCGCGACGATCGCCGGCGGGTGCGGCAGGTCCCGCGCCCGCTCACGGCTCGTCACCACCAGCGCCACCGCCCCGTCCGTCTCCTGGCAGCAGTCCAGCAGGTGCAGCGGCTCCACGATCCACCGCGACTCCTGGTGCTCCTCCAGCGTGATCGGCTTCCCGTAGAACCACGCCCGCGGGTTCGTCGCCGCGTGCTTTCGATCGACCACCGCCACCCGGCCGAAGTCCTCGCTCGTCGCGCCGTACTCGTGCAGGTACCGCTGCGCCACCATCGCCACCGTCGCCGCCGGGGTGCCCAAGCCCATCGGGTAATGGAAGCTGTTGTCCACACCCGAGGAGTTGACCTGCCCCGCCGCCGCGGACGACACCTGACCGAACCGCAGGCCCGAACGTTCGTTGAACGCCCGGTACGCCACCACGACCTCCGCCACCCCGGTCGCCACCGCCATCGCCGCCTGCTGCACCGTCGCCGCCGCGGCGCCGCCGCCGTAGTGGATCCGGCTGAAGAACGTCAGCTCGGGGATGCCCAGCTCCCTGGCCACCGCGATCTCCGCGTTGGAGTCCATCGTGAAGGACACCAAACCGTCCACATCGGACGCCGAGAGCCCGGCGTCGGTCAGTGCCGCTTGCACCGCTTCCGCCGCCAAGCGCAGCTCACTGCGCCCGGAGTCCTTCGAGAACTCCGTCGCACCCAGCCCGACGATCGCCGCCGCACCTGACAACGTCACGACACGCCTCCCACCACGACAGTGCCGGCGACGTGCTCGCCCAGGTTCCCGCGACCCGAGACCCACACCGTCACCTCGTCCCCCTCCTGCCCGACCACCTCACCCGACAGCACGAGCGTGTCGTACGCGTAACACGGCACCCCCAGCCGGATGCGGATCGACCGCACGAACGCCTCCGGCCCCGCCCAGTCGGTGACGAACCGCTGCACCAGGCCCGTATCGGTGAGGATGTTGAGGAAGATGTCCTTCGACCCGCGCAGGACAGCGGCGTCACGGTCGTGGTGCACGTCCTGGAAGTCGCGCGTCGCGAGGGCCGTGCTGATCACGAACGTGGGCGTGACGTCGATGGTCAGCTGGGGCAGCCGCGTGCCGATCACGAGACCACCCGCCACGCCGGAAGAGTCAGTTCGTCGTCCACCCGGACGAACTCCACCTGCACTGACTGTCCAATAGCGACAGAAGTCACGTCCAGCACCTCGCCCACCATCCGCACGCCCTCCTCCAGTTCCACCAGCGCGATCACGAACGGCAGCCGCTTACCGGGAACCGCCGGGCGGTGGTGCACGACGTAGCTGTACACAGTGCCGCGCCCGCTCGCGACGACCCAGTCCGGCTTCGCGTCGAGGTCACCGTTGGGCGGCATCGGCCCCGGTGGGTGCCGCAGCACGTCGCCCCAGCGCTGGATCCGCAGCTCCCCCGCCTTGGTGCCCGCCCAGAAGAACTCCGTGTCCTTGCTGACCACCGGCCGCAACACGCCCGCCTGCACGGGTTTCGGCTTGAACTTCAGGACCCGGAACATCATGTCCGCGACCACCTCGTCGCCGACGTACCAGGTGGTGGTCGTGGTGACGAAATACCCCTCGCCGAGCGCTGTCCTCTTTGGACCCACGACGTCGTCGAGCCGCGTGGTCGCCGAGACGTGCTCGCCGTGACGCAGGTGCCTGCGATAGCTCTGCTCGGAGTTCGTCGCGACGACGGACGTGTACCCGGCTTCGTCGAGCACGGCCATCATCGCGCCCATCGGGTCGTCCTCGGCGCGCTGCCCGTGCAGGCCCGGCATGGTCCAAACCTGTGCCATCGCCGGCGGCGCCACACCTTCCGCCGCGTAGCGCGGGTTGCCGTCGCCGAGCGCCTCCAGCCAGTTGTTGATCATCGCCGGGTTCACCGGGTCCCGCGCCAGGCGCGGCCGGGACTCGCCCTGCGCGGCGATGCGGGCCGCGTCCTCCTCGATGCTCATCGCGGCACCCTCGGCAGTCCCAGGCCCGCGGACGCGATCAGCTCCCGCTGGATCTCGTTCACCCCGCCGCCGAACGTGAGCACGAGGTTCCGCCGCGCGAGCACGTCCAGCCATTCGGCCAGCTCCGCCGTCTCCGGGTCGGTCAGGTCGCCGTGCCGCGCGACGACCGCCTCCAGCAGCCGCCCGATCCGCTGGATGCGTTCCGAACCGAAGACCTTCGTCGCGGACGCGTCGGCGATGTCCACCGCCGGTGCTGCCGCGACCTGCCAGTTCAGCAGCTCGTTGATCCGGGTGGTGGCCGCCGCCTCGCGCAGCACCTCCCGCACGTCCGGCTCGTCGAGCAGTCCGCGCCGCGCAGCCCAGGACCGCACCCGGTCGTACAGCCCGCCGATGCGCCCCGCCGGGCCGAGCATCACGCGCTCGTGGTTGAGCTGCGTCGTGATCAGCTTCCAGCCCCGGTTCTCCTCGCCGACGAGCATGTCCGCGGGTACGCGCACGTCGGAGTAGTAGGTCGCGTTGACGTGGTGCGCCCCGTCGCAGGTGATGATCGGCGTCCACGAGTAGCCGGGGTCGCGGGTGTCGACGATGAGGATCGAGATGCCCTTGTGCTTCGGCGCCCCGGGATCGGTGCGCGCGGCGAGCCAGATGTAGTCGGCGTCGTGCCCGCCGGTGGTGAAGATCTTCTGCCCGTTGACCACGTAGGCGTCGCCGTCGCGGACCGCGGTGGTGCGCAGCGACGCCAGGTCGGTGCCCGCGTCGGGTTCGGTGTAGCCGATCGCGAAGTGCACCTCCCCGGCCAGGATCCGCGGCAGGAAAGCCTTCTTCTGCGCCTCCGTGCCGTACTCCTGCAGCGTCGGGCCCACGGTCTGCAACGTCACCGAGGGCAGCTGGACGTCCGCGCGGGCGGCCTCGTCGACGAAGATGTGCTGCTCAATCTCGCCGAACCCGCGTCCGCCGTACTCCTCCGGCCAGCCGACGCCGAGCCAGCCGTCCTGCCCCATCCGCCGCACGATCCCGCGGTACGTCTCGCCGTGGCGTTCCCGCAGGAGCGCGCGCCGCTCGTCGGCCGTCATGAGCCCCGAGAAGTAGTCCCGCAGCTCGGTTCGCAGCCGTCGCTGTGCCGGCGTCAGCTCGACAAACACGCGCTCACCTCCTTGATCGCCGCGTAGTACCGGTGCAGCGGGTAGGTGATGTCGACGCCCAGTCCGCCGTGCAGGTGATGGCAGGTCGCCAGTGCGGGTGGTCCCTCCCGCGTGAGCCAGTACGCGGCGATGTCGAGATCGGGTTGCGGGTCCCGGCCGGTGGCCAGCCGCCACACGGCGGACTGCACGGCCAGGTGCACGGTCCGCGAGGCGATGTAGACGTCGGCGATCTGCTGCGCGACCGCCTGGAACGTGGCGAGCGGACGGCCGAACTGGTGCCGCTCGGCGACGTGTCGCGTGGTCAGGGCCAGGGCCCCGGCCAGCGCGCCGTCGCCCAACGCCAGCATTCCGGCGACCGCGAATCGCCTCGACACCTCGACGGCGTCGCCGCCGCCCAGCTGGTCGGCTTCGTCGACCGCGACGCCGTCGAGCCGCAGCGTGCTGCCCGCGACCGTGACGCCTTCGGCCTGCGGGTCGACCAGGAACACCCCGCCACCGGCGGGCACCAGCACCCGCGTCGCCACGCTCGCGAAGGGCACGTTCGTCTTGACACCGGTGAGCAGCCAGCGGCCGTCCTCGGCGACCACCTGCGTCGGCGACGGCTCGCACACTGCCGCGGTGACGAGGGCGTCCCCGGCCGCGATCTCCGGCAGGAGCCACGCCCGCTGGTCAGGCGTGCCGAGCGCCTGGAGGGGCAGCAGACCGAGCGCCAGCGTCAACGCCGGGACCGGCGCGGCGGAGCGGCCGAGCTCGGTGAGCAGCGCCGCCACCTCGGCCACGCCCAGGCCGTCCCCGCCCAGCTCGGGCGGCAGCGCGAGCCCCAGCAGCCCCGCCTTCGCCAGGGCACGCCACACCTGTTCGTCGTACCCGTCCGGACCGGCCGGCCTGCCGAAGTCGATCTCGCGGGCGAGCACGTCGGCGGCCAGGCCGGCGACGTCCCGCTGGGTCTCGTCGGGGGTGAAGTCCACGCCGGCTCCTCAGGCTGGAACTGAAACCTGTTCTAGTTCTAGCCGAGGAGCCGTGATCAGGCAAGGCCGCGAGCAGCCTCCAACAGATCTTTCAGCTCGTCCGACAGCGCGTCGGCGAGCGACCACAACTCTGGAACGAGTTCTCGTGCGCCGAGCAGCCCGACGTCGACGCGCCCGGCGTTCGACAGCACCGTGATGTTGAGGCCCGCGCCGTGGAACACCGGGCCGAGCGGGTACAGCCCGGTGACCTTCGCGCCCAGCAGGTACAGCGGCGTCGGCGGCCCCGGCACGTTGGAGACCACCAGGTTGTGCACCACCGGGTGCTTCTCCGCGAGCCGCAACGCCGAGTACGCCCGCACCGCCCACCCGAACAGCCGCGGCGCCGCGAACTGCGCCCAGTCCTGCAGCATGTCGGGCTTGATGCTGAAGTGGTGCTCCTTCGCGACACGGTTGCTCTCCGCGATCGCGTACACCCGCGCCGCGGGGTCGGCCAGCTGCGTGGGCAGCGACGCGAAGAACGCCGAGACCTGGTTGCTGCCCTCCTCGTTCTCCACGCGGTCGGACACCGACACCGGCACCGTCGCCACCAGCGGTTCGTCCGGCAGCTCCCCGCGCGTGTCCAGGTACCGCCGCAGCGCCCCGGCGCACAGCGCGAGCACCACGTCGTTGACCGTGACCCCGAACGCGTTCTTCACCGCCTTGACCTCGTCCAGCTCCAGGCTCGTGTACGCGACCGTGCGCAGGCCCGTGATGGTGCTGTTGAACGACGTGCGTGGCGCGGTGAACGGCACCGGCATCCCGGTGCCCTTGAGTGCGCGGCCGAGCCAGCGCGGCGCCATCTCCAGCAGGTCCGGCAGCAACTTCGCGACCTCGACGGGACGGCGGGCCAGCGACGACACGCTGGAGCGCAGCAGGTCGAGGTGGCTCGGCGGCGCCAGGTTCTCCTCCCGCTCCGGCAGTGGCAGCAGCGAATCCGGTTCGAGCCCGCACAGGTACGCGATGAGGTTCGCCCCGCTCACGCCGTCGACCATCGCGTGGTGCATCTTCAGCAGCACCGCGACGCCGTCCTCCGGCAGCCCTTCGATGACGTACATCTCCCACAGCGGGCGGCCGCGGTCCAGCGACTGCCCGGCGAAATGCGCGCACAGCTCCGCGAGCGTCTCGCGGTCGCCGGGGCTGGGCACCGCGACCCGGTGCAGGTGCCGGTCGATGTCGAACGTCTCGTCCTCGACCCACACCGGGTGCAGGAAGTTCAGCGGCGAATTGTGCAGTTTCCGGCGGAATTCCGGAATGTCGGCGACCCGCTCGGCGAGCTTCTCCCGGAACACGGAGAAGCGATATCCGCCGGGCATGGTGGAGCCGTCCAGCGTGAGCAGGCCGCAGATGTGCAGGACCTGCGAAGGTGTTTCCAGGTACAGAAAACTGGCGTCCAGGCCACTGAGCGGTTGCACCTGCTCATCGTAGGTCGACCGAATAAGATCCACCTCATGCGACCGCGTTTCCTCACCCGAAGGGCGATCCAGCTCGCCCTCACCGCGAACGCGCTCCGCCCGCTGCCGGGTGAACGGGCCGCGATCCCCGCGTTCTTCGCCGGCTGGCTCACGGGCGAGCTGGCGCCGCACCTGCTCGCCCTCACGGCCGCCGACACCGCCGCGCACCTGGCGCGCCACGGCACCCGCACGCGGCCGGACCGCGTCGGGCTCGCCCTCTCGCTCGCCTCGATGGCCGGGCTCGGCGCGCTCATCGCCGACTCGCAGCGCGCCCGCGGCGAGATCGAGCACGCGCTCGCCGAGGCGCTGGGCGAGCAGTACCTGAAGGACCTGCGCAGGCCGCCGGACCCGAAGGACCTCGCGACGCCGTGGGGTCAGCTCGTGCTGCCGTTCCGGATGCACAACCCGGAGGTCCGCCGCGACCGGAACGTGGCGTACGCACCCGGCGGCAGGCGTTTCCTGCTCGACATCTACCGCCCCCGCGAGCTCGTCCAGGGCAGGCCGGTGCTGCTGCAGATCCACGGCGGGGCGTGGATGGTCGACAGCAAGGACCACCAGGGCATCCCGCTCATGCAGCACATGGCGCAGCGCGGCTGGGTGTGCGTGGCGGTCAACTACCCGCTGTCCCCCAAGGCGCGCTGGCCGGACCACATCGTCGCGGTCAAGCGCGCCGTGGCGTGGGTCCGCGAGCACATCGACGGCTACGGCGGCGACCCGGCGTTCCTCGCCGCCACCGGCGGGTCCGCGGGCGGGCACCTCGCGGCGCTGCTCGCGTTGACGCCGAACGACCCCTCGTTGCAACCCGGCTTCGAGGACGCGGACACGACGATCCAGGCGTGCGCCCCGCACTACGGCGTGTACGACTTCGCGGCCACCAGCGGGGCCAGCGCCAGCGAGTACCGGCTCAAGACATTGCTCGCGCGCTACGTCGTCGGCAAGGACCCGGTGCAGTTCCTGGACGACTACATCGCCGCCTCCCCGCTTGACCGCATCAACGACAAGGCGCCGCCGTTCTTCGTCATCCACGGCGAGCGCGACACGATGGTGCCGGTCGCCGAGGCCCGCGAGTTCGTCCGGCGACTGCGGGAGGCGTCGCCGAACCCGGTGGCGTACGCGGAGATCTCCGGCGCGCAACACGCTTTCGACGTCTTCCCGTCGATCCGCAGCGCGCACGTCGTCCGCGGGGTGGAGCGTTTCCTGGAGTGGGCCTATCTGCGGTCGCTGGCCGGATAACCCATCCGCTTGCTGATCTGGTCGGCGGTGTGCCGCAACGGGTGTTCCAGGCGGCGCTGGATGGACTCCATGGACGCGTGCCAGATCGACAGGTGCACCGCGACGTTCACGGCGGCGAGCACCTGCCCGAAGCCGTCGCGGACCGGTACCGCGAGCGAACGCAGGCCGGCGGCGAGCTCCTCGTCGTTGACCGCGAGCCCGGTCGCGCGCACCTGCCCGAGCGCGATGAGGAGAGCCTCGCGCGCGGTCATCGTGTTGGGGCCGCGGCGGGCGAGGTCGATGCGGTCGAGCAGCGCGCGCAGCTCGTCGGCCTTGCGGTAGGCCAGCAGCACCTTGCCCATCGCGGTGCAGTACGCGGGCAGGCGCGAACCTACGTGCAGGTTCAGGTCGATGCCGCACCGGCCCTCCCGGGTGCTGCGGCACCGCTGGATGTAGAGGACTTCCGTGCCGTCGAGGATCGCCATGCTGACGGCGTACCCGGTCTCGTTGGAAAGCGCTTGCAGGTGTGGTCCCGCGACCTTGGTGATCTCCATGGAGTTCAGCGCCGCGAACCCGAGGTCGACCACGCGCGGGCCGAGCCGGTACTTGCGGCTGCCCGGTTCCTGTTGCAGGTACCCGAGATTCGTCAACGTCGTCAGGTAGCGGTGCGCGGTGCTCTTGTTCAGCCCGGCCAGCCGCGCCAGTTCGATCGCGCCGAGCACGGGCCGGGACTCGCCGAAACACGCCAGGATGGCGAGTCCCCGTTCGAGGGACTGGGACTGGCTCCGGTGACTCTGGTCCTCGACGGGCATCGGCGCCCCCATTCCGGCATCGAGCAGATCACGGGTTCCGCATGGTCGAACCGCAGTATTGACAGTCCCGACCCGCGGTGCAATGCTTCGCGACCTCCCGGTGACCTGCGACGACGGAGGTGTCGCGGTGCGCTCTCCCACGCCCTCGAACCGAAGGTCGTGCCTGCTCGGCACCGCCGGGCTCGCCGTCTCCGGTCCGCTCGCCGCCTCCTGTTCCGGTGGTCTCGGCAGTTCCTCCGGCAGCGGCGACAAGATCACCATCGGGTTCGTCAGCCCGCGCACGGGATCCACCGCGGCGTTCGGCGAGTCGGACGGCAGCGCAGCGCCCAGGTGACCAACGACCTGATCAACAGCAACGGCGTGGACCTGCTGCTCGCGACCTCGACCCCGGAGACGGTCAACCCCGCCTCCGACGCGTGCGAAGCCGCCGGTATGCCCCGCAGGTCGACCAACACCCTTGGGAGACCTGGTACTTCGGCCGCGGCGCCAAGGAGGGGCAGCCGTCGCCTACTCGGCACAAATCGCCCGGTTCAAGGCGGAGAACTGCGAAATCTTCAACACCTTCCCGCTTCCGCCGGCGCCGGCGGAATCAACCTCACCGGTGGCCGATGGCGCGCGGGTGCTCGCCGGGGGCCGGGCGCGGGGCCGGTGTTATCCGGCGACGGTGTTGGTGGACGTGCCGGAGTCGGCGGAGTTGGCGCGGCACGAGACGTTCGGCCCGGTGGTGCTCGCGGCGGCGGTGGACGACGACGAGGCGGTCCGGCAGGCGAACGACTCGCGGTACGGGCTGACGGCGGGCGTGCTGACGGGCGACCCGGAGCGCGGCTGGCGCTGGCGGACCGGCTGGAGGCGGGCATCGTGCACGTCAACGACCAGCCCATCAATCACGAGCCGCAAATGCCCTTCGGAGGCGTGAAGGACAGCGGCTGGGGCCGGTCGGGGTGACGTTCGCGATGGAGGAGTCACAGACCTGCGCTGGGTGACACTGGCCAGCGGTCGGTCCCGTTTTGAGGAGGTGGGGCGGGGTGGTCTCGGGGCGGGGGTGGTTGGGACGGCAGGCGCCGGTCGTTACGGGCGGCGGGTGGAGGGCACCTGCCGGATGCCCCGTGGCTGGCGGCCGGTGGCGGGTAGCTGGCGGCCGGTGCCACAGGCCGGGCGGCGGAGGCCAAGCACGTGGTGGCGGACGAGCGGCGGGACGGTGCCGGACGCCGCGCACCGCGATGCGGGCAGCGGGCACCGGGCGGCGGAGGTGGGGCCGTTATCGCTTCCGCTCTATCGGCCTCCCAACCGCACCAGGTCGGCCAGTTGTTCGTCCGACAGCTCTGTCAGCCAGTCCTCCCCCGCGCCCACCACGGCGTCCGCCAGGGTGCGTTTCGTCGCCAGCAGCGTGGCGATGCGCTCCTCCAGCGTGCCCTCCGCGATCAGCCTGTGCACCTGCACGGGGTGGGTCTGGCCGATCCGGTACGCCCTGTCGGTCGCCTGGTCCTCCACCGCCGGGTTCCACCAGCGGTCGTAGTGGATCACGTGCGTCGCCCGGGTGAGGTTGAGGCCCACGCCACCCGCCTTGAGCGACAGCACGAACACCGGGATGTCCCCGGCCTGGAACCGGCGCACCAACTCGTCCCGGTGGCTCACCGGTGTCGAGCCCGACAGCAGCTCCGAAGGCAACCCCCGCTCGGCCAGTCGCGCCAGCAACAACTTCCCCAGCTGCACGTACTGGCTGAACACCAGCACGCTCTCGCCCTCGTCGAGGATCACGTCGAGCAGCTCCTCGAACGCCGCGAGCTTCCCGGACCGGCCCGCCAGCGGCCCGCTCTGCTTCAGGTACTGCGCCGGGTGGTTGCAGATCTGCTTGAGCTCCGTGAGCAGCTTCAGCACCTGCCCCCGCCGCTGCACGCCCCGCGACTCGCGGATCACCGCCAGGTTCTCCCGCACCACCGCCTCGTACAGCGTGGCCTGCTCGGCGGTCAACGGCACGAACCGGTCGGTCTCGGTCTTGCCCGGCAGCTCCGGCGCGATGTCCGGATCACTCTTCCGCCGCCGCAACAGGAACGGGCGCACGGTGGCCGCCAGCCGTTCGGTGCTCTCCCTGTCCCGGTGACGTTCGACGGCCCGCGCGACCGTGCGGCGGAAGTGCTCCAGCGAACCGAGCAGCCCCGGCGTCGTCCAGTCCACAATGGACCAGAGCTCGGTGAGCCTGTTCTCCATCGGCGTACCGGTGAGTGCCACGCGAGCGGCCGCGGGAATCCGCCGGAGTTCCTTCGCCGTCACCGAAAGCGGGTTCTTCACGTGCTGCGCCTCGTCCGCCGCGACCAGCCCCCAGCCCACCTCCGCCAGCGCCTCCCGATCCCGCCTGAGCACCCCGTACGTCGCGAGCACCACCTCGTCCGGCCCCACCTCGTCGAGATGCCGCCTGCCGCCGTGGAACCGGCGCACCGGGACCGACGGCGCGAACCGCCCGAACTCGCGTTCCCAGTTGCCCAGCAGCGAAGCCGGGCACAGCACGAGCGTCGGCCCCGCGGCGAGCGCACGCCGGTGCAGGTGCAGCGCGATGAGCTGGATCGTCTTGCCCAGCCCCATGTCGTCGGCGAGGACGCCGCCGAGACCGAGCTCCGTCATCCGCGCGAGCCACGCCAGCCCGGCACGCTGGTACGGCCGCAACGTCGCCTTCAAATCGGCAGGCACCTCGACCCGCGTGGACGGGCTCTCGCGAATCCGCTCCAGCAACCCCGACAACACCGGCGGCGGCGCGAAGTCCAGCTCCTCGCCCTCGACCTCCAGCGTCCCGGTCAACGCCGCGGCCAGCGCTTCCGCGGCCCGAACCGTCCGAAGTGGACGGCGCAACCGCGCGAACCCGTCGGCACGCACCCACCGGCCCCGCAACCGGACCAGTGGCCGCTTGGCCTCGGCCAGCACCGTGACCTCCGCGTCGGTCAGTGTCTCCCCCTCGACGCTGAGCTGCCAGCGGAACCGGAGCAGATCCGTCAGCCGGAAGGCACCCGGCTCACCACCGAGCGTGACGCTCGCAGTGACCCGCACGTCCTCGGCGAACATCCCGCGCGGCCACAGCACTTCCACCCCGGGCGGCCCGCCCGTGTCGAGCAGCTCCAGCACCTCGTCGTCGGTCAGCACCACCTCGTCGGACGCCCGGCCCAGCGGCGGCCACGCCCGGGCCGCTCGCCGCAGGGCAAGAGACAGGTCACCGAACCGGGCCAGCACCACCTCCGGCGCCTCCGCCAGGTCCGCCGCGTCGAGGACCAGGCTCGGATCGGCCGCACTGCGCCACGCCACGACGGCAACGAAGGACTCCTCACGCACCTCGATGCGCAGCTGCAACTGGGCAGCCGGCTGCGCGAGCACCTCGGCCGTCGCGTCCCACAGCGCGCGGACCAGCGTCTCCGGCGAGTGCAGGCGGACCTTTTTCAACCCCGACAACGGCAACGCGTGCGCCTCGGGCGGCAACGCGGCCGCGAGATCCCGCAGCAGCGCCTCGTCTTCACGGTCGAGCACGCCACCGGGGGACAACCGCCCGGAGTCGACGAGGGTGAGCGCGGCCCGCACCGCCTCCGACAACGCCGCGACGCCGGGTGCGACCGGTTCGGGCGCCGACAACAACAGCGGGATCGCCTCGGCCAGCGGCAGCACATGAGCGTCCACTTTGGTCCGCTCGAACGCCCTTCCCCTGGGCAGCACGAACTCCACCGGCACGGGTCCGGCGTCATCCCCCCACAGCGCGAGCACGCCGTCGCGCGGCGGGTCCGAGGGCACGAAGACCGCCCTGGTGTCCGAGGTGAGCTGCACGGGCCCCACCCTAGGCGGGACCACCGACAGTTTTCAGCGAGGCAGTCCGAGCAGCCGCTCCGCCGCCACGGTGAGCAGCACCTGCGTGGTGCCGCCCGCGATGCTCAGGCACCGCGTCAGCAGGAACTCGTGCTGCGCCGCCGCGTCCACGGCACCCGCCGGGCCGCGCAGGTCCAGTGCCGCCTCGGCGACGGCCTGCCGGTGCCGCACGCCGACGAGCTTGCGCACGCTCGACTCCGCGCCCGGGTCCTGTCCCGCGAGCCGCCGGAGTGTGGCCCGCAGGTCGAGCAGCGAACAGGCCGTGCCCTCGACCACCAGCGCGCCCAGCCGTTCCAGCCCGGCGGCGTCCGGCGAGCTCACCGCGGACAGCAACTCCTCCACCGCCTCGCCGACCGAGGTGCCGCTGCCCATCGCCACCCGCTCGTTGGCGAGCGTCGTCCGAGCCAGGCGCCAGCCGCCGTGCACCTCGCCGACGACGTCGGAGTCGGGCACGAACACGTCGTCGAGGAACACCTCGTTGAACATCACGTCCCCGGTGATCTCCCGCAACGGCCGGATCTCGATCCCCGGAGACGTCATGTCGACAAGGAAATACGTGATCCCGCGGTGCTTCGGCGCTTCCGGGTCGGTCCGGGCGAGGCAGATCGCCCAGTCCGCCTCGTGGGCCAGCGAGGTCCACACCTTCTGCCCGGACAGCCGCCAGCCACCGTCCACTTTGGTCGCTTTGGTGCGCAACGACGCGAGGTCCGAACCCGCCTCGGGTTCGGAGAACAGCTGGCACCACGTGATCTCGCCCCGCAACGTCGGCCCGGCGAACCGTGCGCGTTGCTCGTCGGTGCCGTGTTCGAGGATCGTGGGCACCGCCCACGCGCCGATCACCAGGTCCGGGCGCCGGACCCCGGCCCGGCGCAGTTCGGCGTCGATCACCAGCTGCCGCGCAGGATCCGCGCCGAGCCCGTACGGCCGCGGCCAGTGCGGCATCAGGTAACCGCTTTCGGCCAGCCGTTCGGGCGAAGCCACGATCTTCGCGACCTCTTCCCGCACAACGGGATCCGAGTCCACGACCAGCCCCAGCTCCCGCCGCTCACCGGCGAGCGCCAGCTCCGCGGCACGGCGGCGCCACCGCCCGGAGCCACCGAGCAGCTGCCGCAGCGTGACCGCGCGCCGCAGGTACCGGTGCGCGTCGTGCTCCCACGTGAAGCCGATGCCGCCGAGGACCTGGATGCAGTCCTTCGCGTTGTCGACCGCGGCGTCCAGCGCACCCGCGGCCGCGACCGCCGACGCGAGCGGATGCGCCCCGCCGGCCTCGGCCGCGTCCCACGCCAGCGCCGCGGCGAGCTCCGCGCGGCACAGCATCTCCGCACACAGGTGCTTGACCGCCTGGAACGAGCCGATGGGCTTGCCGAACTGCTCACGCACCTTCGCGTACTCGCTCGCTGTCCGCACGCACCAGCCCGCGATACCGGCCGCCTCGGCCGCGGCGAGCGTCGCGGCCAGCTCCGCGACCGGCGGGCCGGCCAGCACCGCCGAGCGTGGCACTTCCTCGTCCAGCACCAGGAATCCGACCTCGCGGGTCAGGTCGAACCCCTCGGCCGTCTCGACCGACCGCGGCGGCAGGACGAACCAGACCGTCTCGCCCGCGGAGTCCGCCGCCAGGACGAGGTGTGCCGCGGAATCCGCGTCCAGCACCGGGTCCGTCCGGCCGCACACCCGGAACCCGTCCTCGGTCGGCGTCGCGATGACCGAACCCGGTCCGAACGCGACAGCCGCCCGCGCGCTGCCGTCCGCGAGCGCCGGGACCAGCTCCTTCGCCGGCGTCGAGTCCGGTTCGCGGGCCAGGACCAGTCCGGCGAGGACGGTCCCGAACAGCGGTCCGGGCGCCAGCGCGGCGGCCGCGGCTTCGAGCCCCACCGCGAGGTCGGTCACCGTGCCGCCCGCTCCGCCCAGCTCCTCGGGCAGCGCCACCGAGCACAGCTCGCCGACCGCACCGCTGCCGACCGACTCCGCCCACGCCCGTTGCTCCGCCGTTACCGCGATGGCCATGAACCAACTATAGAACGTGTTTCAGTTTTTTCGAAGAAGGTCCGTTAGGTAAGCTGTGCGCAGACAGTGGAACAAGTTTCGGAGTAGAGGTCGATGGCCGGTAGGACGAGGACATCCCAGACCAGGAACGGGCTGGGCGACGAGCTGGGTTCCGCCGCGCAGCGGGACCGGCGCCGGCGCATCATCGACGCCACGCTGGCGCTGGCCTCCAAGGGCGGCTACGACGCGGTGCAGATGCGCGCGGTCGCCGACAAGGCCGACGTCGCGCTGGGCACGCTGTACCGGTACTTCCCGTCGAAGATCCACCTGCTGGTGTCGGGACTGTCCCGGGAGTTCGAGCGCGCCAAGGAGAAGCTGGAGCGCAGCGCCATCCCCGGCGAGACCCCGGGTGAGCGGCTCGTGTTCGTGCTCAACCGCAACACGCGGATGATGCAGCGCGACCCGCACCTGACCGAGGCGATGGTGCGCGCGTTCATGTTCGCCGACACCACCGCCGCGGCCGAGGTCGAGCAGGTCGGCAGGCTCATGGAGGACATGTTCGCCAAGGCGATGCGGATCGAGGACCCGACGGAGCACGACAGGGCGGTCTTCCACCTCATCGCCGACGTGTGGATGGCGAACCTCGTCGCCTGGGTCACCCGGCGCGCTTCGGCGGCCGACGTCGCCGCGCGGCTGGAGCTGTCGGTGCACCTGTTGCTGGACCGTCCCGCCGCGCAGTGATCATCCGCGCGCGGAAGGTGATCTTGCCTGTGTGCGCGCTGTCAGTCCCCTGAGCATTGCGTTTGTATCTCCGGGAAGCGGCAACAAGCCGATCGGGTGACGAGTTTGACCGGGTGTGAAACGCGCAGCGGCCGCCCGGGCCGTCCTCGGAGCGGTCGCCGTCGGCGCCGCCGTCATGCTGGTGGTCTCGGTCGTGCACGACCCGGCTCAGGTGGCGGCGGCGAGCGCACAGGTGACCACGGCCGAACCCACCACGGAAACCACCGCCCCGGCGCTGAAGACCCAGTCGACGCCGACACCCACGCCCACCCCGGCCCTCTCGCCCGCGGAGTCGGCGGCGCTCGCCGAACGCGTCCAGCAGGCCGTCCGGCGGTCGGTGCCCGGCGCGAAGGTCGGCCTGGAGGTGTTCGACCGGGCCACGGGCACCACGGTGACCAGCCTGAACGCCGACGCCACGTTCTCCAGCATGTCCGTGGTCAAGCTGCTGATCGCCATCGACCTGCTCGCGCGGAACGACTGGGCCCTGCCCGACACCGCGACGCGGAACCGGATCACCCGGATGCTCTCGGCCAGCGACGACGCCATCGCCAGCTCGTTCTGGGTCGGCGACGGCGGGTCCGCGATCATCACGCGTGACGTGGAGCTGATGGGCCTGACCAGCACGAGCTCGCCCGCGACGGCCGGTGAGTGGGGCGACACGAAGGTGACCGCCGCCGACCTCGTCACCGTCTACCGGTACCTCGCCGACGACGTCCCGGCCGCCGCGCACGACCTGATCTACGACGCGCTGTACCACGCGTCACGCGACGGCGCGGACGGCACCGACCAGTACTTCGGCATCCCCGACGGCCTGCCCGGCACCACGTGGGCGATCAAGCAGGGCTGGGGCAGCAGCGGCTCGACGGCCTACTACAACACCACCGGGCTGGTCGGGCAGGACTCCCGCTACGTCGTGGTGGTGCTGACCTCGGCGCCGCTGGGCTACTACCGCGCGCTGGGCAGAGCCCTCACGAACGGCACCGCCCAGCTCGCGTCCGTGGTCAGCCCTTGAGCTTCGGCAGCACTTCGCGGCCGAAGACCTCGATCCACTCCTTCTGGTTGCGGCCCACGTTGTGCACGTAGATCCGGTTGAACCCGGCGTCGACGTACTTCTGCAGCGAGGCGCGGTGCACGTCGGGGTCGGACGAGATGACCATGCGGCCCTCGAAGTCCTCCTCGCGCACCAGCTTCGCCATCTGCGCGAAGTCGAACGGGGAGCGCACGTCGGCCTTCGGGAACTTCATCCCGCCGTTGGGCCACTGGTCCATCGCGTTGGCCAGCGCCTCCTCGTCGGTGGGCGCCCACGACAGGTGCACCTGCAGCAGCTTCGGCATGGTGTCGGGGTCCTTGCCCGCCTTGCGCGCGCCCTGGCCGAAGTTGTCGAGGATGCCGGCCAGCTTGTCGATCGAGGCGCCGGGCGTGATGAGCCCGTCGGCCAGCTCGCCGGTCTTGCGTGAGGTGTACGGGCCCGCGGAGGCGATGTACACCGGCGGCGGGGTGTCCGGCAGCGTCCACAGCCGCGTGGTGTGCAGCTTGAAGAACTCGCCGGAGTGCTTGACGTCCTTGCCGGTGAACAGCTTGCGGATGATCTCCAGCGCCTCGAACATGCGGCGCACGCGCTCCGGCGCCTCCGGCCAGTAGCCGCCGATGATGTGCTCGTTGAGCGCCTCGCCGGAGCCGATGCCCAGCCACGTGCGGCCGGGGTACGTGGCTTCGAGCGTGGCGGCGGCCTGCGCGACCATCGCCGGGTGCAGCCGGAACGACGGGCACGTCACACCGGGACCGAGGTCACCGGTGGTGTTCTCGGCGAGCGAGGCGAGCACGCTCCACACGAACGACGCCTGCCCCTGCTGCGGCACCCACGGCTGGAAGTGGTCGGCGGCCATCTGCCCGGAGAACCCGTGCTGCTCGGCCAGCGCGGCCAGCTCGATGGACTCGCGCGGCGAGAACTGCTCCAGCGCCGCCGCGATGCCGATCTGAACGTCACTCACGCCTCATCAACCTTTCTGACTGCGGATGTGCCCAACCTACCCACTTTCCGGAGCAGCGGCGCGAGCTCGTCGAGCCTGCGCAGCGTGTCCGCTTCCGGTGCCGGCGCCACCGAGAAGGTGACGCGCTCGGCGCCCGCCTCGGCGTAGGCGGCGAGCAACCGCTCGTCCGGCGGCGCCGAAGTCGCGGTCACCGGCAACCCAGTGTCCGCCACCAGAGCGAGCTGGGCGGGAACCTGCGCGGGATCGCGCACGGCGTTGGGCAGCCAGCCGTCGCCGAGCCGCCGGGCGCGGTCCGCGGCGGCCTCGCTGTTGCCTCCGATGTAGACCGGTGGGAGCGGCGAAGGCTTGGGCCAGGAGAAGATCGGGTCGAAGCGGACGTACTGCCCGGAGTAGCTCGCCTCGTCGTTCTTCCAGATCGCGCGCAGGGCTTCGATGCGCTCGTCGAGCAGCCGCCCGCGGGTACGCGGGTCGGTGCCGTGGTTGCGCATCTCCTCACGGTTCCAGCCCACGCCGACGCCGTAGATCACCCGCCCGCCGGACACGAGGTCCAGGCTCGCGACGGCCTTCGCGGTGTGGATCACGTCACGCTGGACCAGCAGGCTCACGCCCGTGCCCAGACGCAGCGTGGTGGTCACCGACGCGGCCGCGGCCAGCGCCACGAACGGGTCCGCGGCGCGGAAGTACTGCCGGGGCAGCTCGCTGCCGAGCGGGTACGGCGTCTCGCGGCTGACCGGGATGTGCGAGTGCTCGGCGAGGAACAACGCGTCGAACCCGCGCTCCTCGGCCGCCCGCGCCAGCGCGGCCGCGGACATGCTCTCGTCGGTGACGAAGGTGCTGATGCCCAGCTTCACCGCAGCGCCGCGAACTCGTCGAGCTTGGCGAGCGTCCCGGCCTCGGGCAGGCTCGGCAGCAGGAACGTGACCCGCTCCACGCCGGCCTCGGCGTACTGCTCGACCTTGGCCCTGTCCGGATCGGCGGCGAAGACGGTGAACGGCACATCCGGCCTGCCGTTGTCGGCGAGCCACGACCGGACCCGCTTGACCTCGGCGGGGTCGGTCCAGCCACGCAGCAGCCAGGCGTCGCCGTGCTTGAGCAGCCGGTCCAGCGCCTTGGGGCTCTCCCCGCCGACGTAGACCGGCGGGTGCGGCTTCTGCACCGGCTTGGGCCAGGAGAAGATCGGGTCGAACGAGATGTGTTCACCGGAGTATGTCGCCTGGTCCTGTGTCCAGATCGCCTTGAGCGCCTCGATCTGCTCGTTCAGCAGCGCGCCACGCGTGCGCGGGTCGGTGCCGTGGTTGCGCATCTCCTCGCGGTTCCAGCCCACGCCCACGCCGAACAGCACGCGGCCGCCGGAGATCAGGTCGAGGCTCGCGACCTCCTTCGCGGTGTGGATCACGTCGCGCTGGATCTGCAGCGCCACCCCGGTGGCCAGCAGCAGGCGCTCGGTGACCGGCGCCATCGCGGCCAGCGCCACGAACGGGTCCAGCGTGCGGTAGTACTGGCGGGGCAGCTCGCCGCCGCCCTCGTACGGGGTTTCCCGGCTGACCGGGATGTGCGAGTGCTCGGCGAGGAACACCGAGTCGAAGCCGCGTTCCTCCAGGGCACGCGCCAGCGGGGCCGGCTGGATGGTCTCGTCGGTCACGAACGTCGCGATGCCGTACTCCATACCTGCGCGCAACTCCCCGGTTCCGCCGCGTATTCCCGCCCGCACCGCCCGATCGGGTGCGGGAGGCCGTTTCGAGTGGTCCGTTTCAGCAGGCGGCACAACGATTGAAGCCCCAGCAACACCGACACTGACACTGAGGAGAACCGGAAAATGCCGAAGATCAGCCGGTGGGCAGGCGCCGCCGTGCTCGCCGCGGGACTGGCCGCGGCCACGTCCGCCCCCGCTTTCGCCGCCGACAGCGGCACGCGCGTCACCGACCCGGGGCCGCGCGCCGAAAACCCCGCTGGGCTGGGCGGCGTCGGTGACCTGGTCAACAGCCTGGCCGGTGGGGCAGGCACGCTGAGCTTCCTGCTGCCCTCACCCAACGGCAGTGGTGCGAACTTCGTCACCGGGTTGATGAACAACCCGGCCGGAGCCATCACCGGAACCCCGGACAGCATCCTGCCCTACGGCCTGCTCGACGGGGGAAAACCGCAGCCCCTCGGTTGAGGCGGCAGGGCGGGAGGGGGCGCAGGGTGCGCGCCCCCTCCCACCGGGCTACACGTTGCGCCGGTACTGGCCGCCCACCTCGAAGAACGCGTCGGTGATCTGCCCGAGCGTGCACACGCGTGCCGCGTCCATCAGCACTCCGAACACGTTCTCCCCGCTGGTCGCCGCCTCCCGCAACGCCTTCAGCGCCTGCTCGGCCTCCGCGCGGTGGCGCTTCTGGAAGTCCTCGACGCGCCGCAGCTGCGACTGCTTCTCCTCCTCCGTGGCCCGCGCGAGCTCGACCTCGACCTCGTCCTCCTCCGGATGCGGGTTGCGGAACGTGTTGACCCCGACGATCGGCAGCGTGCCGTCGTGCTTGAGCCGCTCGTACAGCATCGACTCGTCCTGGATCCGGCCGCGCTGGTAGCCCGTCTCCATTGCGCCCAGCACGCCGCCGCGCTCGGAGATCCGGTCGAACTCCGTGAGCACGGCCTCCTCGACCAGGTCGGTCAGCTCGTCGATGACGAACGAGCCCTGCAGCGGGTTCTCGTTCTTCGACAGGCCCCACTCCTTGTTGATGATCATCTGGATCGCCATCGCGCGGCGCACCGAGTTCTCCGTCGGCGTGGTGATCGCCTCGTCGAAAGCGTTGGTGTGCAAGGAGTTCGCGTTGTCGTAGAGCGCACACAGCGCCTGCAGCGTGGTGCGGATGTCGTTGAAGCTCATCTCCTGCGCATGCAGCGAGCGGCCCGAGGTCTGCACGTGGTACTTGAGTTTCTGCGAGCGCTCGTTCGCGCCGTAGCGCTCCCGCATCGCCGTCGCCCAGATGCGCCGCGCCACCCGGCCCAGCACCGAGTACTCCGCGTCCATCCCGTTGGAGAAGAAGAACGACAGGTTCGGCGCGAAGTCGTCGATGTGCATCCCGCGCGCGAGGTACGACTCGACGTAGGTGAACCCGTTGGCCAGCGTGAACGCCAGCTGCGAGATCGGGTTCGCCCCGGCCTCGGCGATGTGGTAGCCGGAGATCGAGACCGAGTAGAAGTTGCGCACCCCGTGCTCGATGAACCACTCCTGGATGTCGGCCATCATCCGCAGCGAGAACTCGGTGGAGAAGATGCAGGTGTTCTGCCCCTGGTCCTCCTTGAGGATGTCGGCCTGCACCGTGCCGCGCACCTGGTGCAGCGTCCACTCGCGCAGCTCGGCGAACTCCTCCGGCGTCGGCTCGCGGCCGTGCTCGGCGCGGAAGGCGTCCACCCGCTGGTCGATCGCGGTGTTGAGGAAGAACGCGAGGATGGTCGGCGCGGGGCCGTTGATGGTCATGGAGACGGACGTGTTCGGCGCGGTCAGGTCGAACCCGTCGTAGAGCGCCTTCATGTCGTCCAGCGACGCGATCGACACGCCGGAGGTGCCGACCTTGCCGTAGATGTCCGGCCGCGTGTCCGGGTCGTGTCCGTAGAGGGTGACCGAGTCGAACGCGGTGGACAGCCGCTTCGCCTCGGACTCCGCCGACAGGTACTTGAACCGCCGGTTGGTGCGGAACGCGTCGCCCTCGCCCGCGAACATCCGCGCCGGGTCCTCACCCTCCCGCTTGAACGGGAAAACCCCTGCGGTGTAAGGGAAGTAGCCCGGCAGGTGCTCGCGGCGCAGGAACGACAGCAGCTCGCCGTTCTCACCGTACCGCGGCAGCGCCACGCGCGGAATTCGGTTGCCGGACAGGGTTTCCCGCCACAGCTGGGTGCGCAGCTCCTTGTCGCGCACCTTAAACACGAGCTCCTCGCCGCGGTAGGACTCCGCCAGCTCCTGCCAGTGCTCCAGCAGCCGTCGCGTCTCACCGTCCACACGCGACTCCGCCTCGTCGAGCAGTTCGGAAATCGCCGTCGTGTCGGCGTTCACGCGCTCCAACGCCGCCTTCGCCGCGGCCAGCTGGTCACGCTCGCGGACCGCCTCGACCTGCTCTTGCGTGTGCCGGTGGTAGCTCCGGACCGTGTCCGCGATCTCCGCGAGGTAACGCGTGCGCGAGGTCGGGATGATCGTGCTCGCGCCGCTGGACACCTTGCCCTCGACGTGCGGCAGCGTGCCCGCCGTGACCGGAAGGCCCTTGCCCGCCAACAGGTCCCGCAGGAACTGGTAGAGCGCGGTCACGCCGTCGTCGTTGAACTTCGCCGCGCTGGTCCCGAACACCGGCATGTCGTCCGGCGAGGCGCCGAACTCCTCGCGGTTGCGCACCAGCTGGCGCGCCACGTCGCGGCGCGCGTCCTCGGCGCCCCGGCGCTCGAACTTGTTGATGGCCACCGCGTCGGCGAAGTCGAGCATGTCGATCTTCTCCAGCTGCGAGGCCGCGCCGAACTCCGGCGTCATCACGTACAGCGAGTGGTCGACGTGGTCGACGATGCCCGCGTCGCCCTGCCCGATGCCCGGCGTCTCCACGATCACCAGGTCGTAGCCGGCCGCCTTGCACGCGAGGATCGCGTCGTCGAGCCCCTCGGGAATCTCGCCGGTGGAGCCGCGCGTGGCCAGCGAACGGAAGTACACCGCCGAACCGAGGGAGTTCATCCGGATGCGGTCGCCGAGCAGCGCGCCGCCGCCCCGCCGCCGCGTCGGGTCCACCGCGAGCACCGCGATGCGCAGCTTGTCCTGCTGGTCCAGCCGGAACCGGCGGATCAGCTCGTCCGTCAGCGACGACTTGCCCGAGCCACCGGTGCCCGTGATGCCCAGGACCGGAACCGTGCGGGACTTCGCCGCGTCGGCGATCGCGTTCCGCCAGTCTTCGGGCAGCGCGCCCGCCTGCAGCTGCGTGATGGCCCTGGCGAGCGTGCGGACATCGCCGGAGAGCAGTTCGTCCACCGAGCCGGCCTGCTGCCGCGCCAGGTCGACGTCGCACTCGCGGATCATCAGGTTGATCATCCCGGGCAGGCCCAGCTCCAGGCCGTCGTCCGGGGAGAAGATGCGCGCGACGCCCCGCGAGTGCAGCAGCTCGATCTCGTCGCGCACGATGACGCCGCCCCCGCCGCCGTACACGCGCACGTGCCCGGCGCCGCGCTCACACAGCAGCTCGACCAGGTACGAGAAGTACTCGACGTGGCCGCCCTGGTAGGCGCTGATCGCCACGCCCTGGGCGTCCTCGGCGATGACGGCCGTCACGACCTCGTCCACCGACCGGTTGTGGCCGAGGTGCACGACCTCCGCGCCCTGCGACTGCAGGATGCGGCGCATGATGTTGATGGACGCGTCGTGCCCGTCGAACAGGCTCGACGCCGTCACGAACCGGACCGGGTGCACAGCTTTGTACAGGGGCGCGTTCATACCCCTAAAATACTCGGACTTCCTACTGTTTTAAACCCGAGCGTCGACGTGACGTGGACCACGGGGCACCCGTCAGCGGGCGTTGGCCGCCCGCAGCTGGATCCACTGGCGCATGGCGTACTCGACCAGCGTGATCAGCGTCTGCTTGGTCGACTCGCGGTCCCGGGCGTCGCAGCGCACGATCGGCACGCTCGAGTCCACCGCCAGCGCCTCGCGCACGTCGTTGAGGTCGTGGCTGAGCACCCCGTCGAACGTGTTCACGCCAATGATGTACGGCAGCCTGCGGTCCTCGAAGAAGTCGACGGGCGCGAACGAGTCCGCGAGCCGGCGGGTGTCCGCGAGCACGACGGCACCGATCGCCCCGCGCACGAGGTCGTCCCACATGAACCAGAACCGCTGCTGGCCCGGCGTCCCGAACAGGTACAGGATCAGGTCCTCGTCCAGCGACACCCGGCCGAAGTCCATGGCCACCGTGGTGGTGGCCTTGTTCGGGGTGTTGTCGAGGTTGTCGATGCCACGGCTGGCGTCGGTCATCATCGCCTCGGTGGTGAGAGGCACGATCTCCGACACCGACCCGACGAAGGTGGTCTTGCCGGCGCCGAAGCCACCGGCGACCACGATCTTGGCCGAGGTCATGGTCTGCGGCGCGGCAGGCCGCGGTGCCTTAAAGCCGACGGAGTCCACTCAACACCCTTTCCATCAAATTGAGATGCGCCTCGGCGTTGTCACTGCCGGACACGGTCTTGTGCACGGTGATCAAGCCGGCGTCGGCCGTGTCACTGATGAGCACCCGGGCCACGCCGACGGGAACCCGCAGCAGCGCCGCGATCTCCGCGACCGAACGTGGCGTCCGGCATTCTTCCACTATCTGACGGTGCTCGAACTGCATCGCGAGCCCCGCGTCCAGGCGGGCGGCGACGGTGTTCTTCACGGAGACGAGGGTCTCCAGCTCCAGTGCGTAACTGGCCCGTGTGCGGCCACCCGTCAGAGCGTACGGGCGCACGGCCGCGGTCTCGTCCTCGACGGGCCCTGGCTCGGGGCGCTCCGGCACGACGCTGCCGGACACGGCGGGCTCGAAGTAGCCGGTGCCGAAGTCCGTGCCCCGGGCCGGTTGGAAGTAACCCGACCCCTGCTCGGGCTCGAAGTACCCCGTCCGCGGCACGGGTGAGGGGTACTGGGACGGCTCGTGCGGCTGCGCCTGGGCCGGACCGGGCGCCGGCTCGTCCTGCTGCGCGGCCGGCGCCTCGGCTTCGGACTCCTTGGCCTTCCTGCGCTTCCGGCGCGCGCGGCCGGAATCCAAGGTGAAGCCGTTGAGGACGTCCGCGAAGGTCGCGTCGTCGTCCTCGGCAGGAGGGGTCATCGCGGCATCATCCCACCGGTTCGCCGATCAGGGCACCCCCGGAACCCTGCAGCTGGGCGCGCAGTTCCGGGGTCAGGATCTGGCCGACGCGGTCGACCAGCATGGTCATCTCGTAGGCCACCTGACCGATGTCGCAGTTGGGTGCCGCGAGCACGGCCAGGCACGACCCGTCGCTGATGGACATCAGCACCATGATGCCGAGCTCCATCTCCACCACGGTCTCGTTGACCGCTCCGGCTTCGAAGCAGCGCGCCGCCCCCTGCGTGAGGCTGACGAGGCCGGAGGCGACCGCGGCGAGCTGGTCGGCACGGTCGAGGGGCAAGCGGTTCGACGCGGTCAGCAGCAGCCCGTCGGCCGACACGACCACGGCGTGCGCGACACCGGGGACGCGCTCGGCGAAGTCGTTGACCAGCCATCCGAACTGGTTGTGTTGTGGCTGCGGCGAGGTCATTCACCCTCCATCGTTTCGTGATCAGACTCGGCGGGCTGAGCCGTGCGGTGCCGTCCACGCCGGACACCTTGCTGGAAACTGTTCAGCCTGCCGCGCACATCCTGCGGGTCGCGCTGGGTGCGGGCACCCGGCACCCCCGCGGAAGACGCACTGCCCGGGAGCAGCTGCTCGCCACGCCGGCGGCGCGGGAGCCCGGCCGCCGTGTAGCTCACCGGAGCGGACTGGGAAACCGCTTCCACGGTCCGCCAGCTCTCGTCGGTGGCGAAGGACCAAGCCGGCTCCGCGCCGACGGCCTCCGGTTGGGGTTCGCCCTGCTGCCGTCGGGGCAGCGGGGCCTGGCTGTCCTCGGGGAACTCCTGGGGCTTGCGCCACAGGAAGGCCCCGGAGGTCTCGGCGGGCTCCTCCGGCGGCTCCAGCCGCCGAGGGGGCTCGTTCACGTGCCGCCGCGGCGGGTTTCCTGCTCCGGCGGCGGGTGTTGCGGTCCGGTCCGGCGGGGGCTGCCTGCGGGGCAGCGGAGTCTCGCCGGTGACGCCGGTCGGCTGGCGGCGCGGAAGGCCGGTGTCGCTGCCCTGCCGCTGCGGAAGGCCGGTGGCGCCGGTCTGGCGCTGCGGGAGGCCGCTCTCGCCGCCACGCCGCTGGGGCAGGCCGGTGTCGGTGCTCTCCTGAGGCAGGCCGCTCTCGCCGCCCCGCCGCCGAGGCAGACCGGTGTCGCCGCCTCGCTGGGGCAAGCCCTGCTCGGACAGGCCACTTTCCGCGCCCTGCCGCTGGGGCAGACCGCTCTCGCCGCCCTGCCGCTGGGGCAAGCCCTGCTCGTCGCCCTCCTGGGCCAGGCCGCTCTCGCTACCCTGCCGCTGCGGAAGGCCAGCCTCGCTGCCCCGCCGCCGAGGCAGACCGCTCTCGTCGCCCTGCTGCGGGAGGTCGCTTCCCGCGGTCGGCTTGCGGCGCGGAAGGCCACCCTCGCCCCCCTGGCGCTGGGGCAGCTCCTCCTCGTTCCCCGGCGAGAAAGCGCTTTCCCTCCGCTGCCGCCGCGGGAGAGCGCTTTCTTCGCCGTGCTCGCCGTCCGAGGAAGCGCTTTCTCCCGCCTCCTGTCCACGCCGCGCGAGGTCGCCCTCACCCGCCGGTCGCCGTTGGGAAAGCGAGCCGTCCCCACCCTCCGACCGGCGTGCACCGTCCTCACCGGACTGCCGCTGCGGCAGGGCGCCTTCCCCACCAGACTGCCGCTCCGGCGCACCTTCCCCGCCGGGCTGCCGCTTCGAGAGGGCGCTCTCCCCACGAGACTGCCGCTGCGACAAGGCATCCTCCCCGCCAGACTGCCGGGACGTGCTCTCGCCGCCCCGCCCCCCGGTCGAGAAAAGGCTTTCGCCGCTCGGCTGCGGCAACGCGAAGGCCGCGCTCCCACCCGGCTGGCGCCGGGGTAGCGCACCTTCTCCACCCGGCTGGCGTTGCGGCAGGCCACCCTCCGGCCGCCGCGACTCCCCGGCCGGACGGCGCTGCGGCAGCGGGTTCGCCTCCGCCGCGGCCGCCTGGTCCGCGTCCGGCCAGGACTGCTCCGCCGGGCTGCGCTGGGGCAGGCCCGACGCACCGGCACCCGCTGGTCCCTGGGTCAGCCCCGAAGCGCCAGCACCCGCCGACCCCTGGGACAGCCCCGAGGCACCCGCGGGCCGCTCCGGCCCACCAGCCTGGGTCGCGCTGTCGTCGCGGGCAGCGTGCCGGGCGCGGCTGATGCCCCGCTGGAAGCTGCTCAACCGGCCCCGGATGTCGGCCGGATCGCGGGTCGGCAGCACCGACGACGCGGGCGCGCTCTCCGTGCTCTCCGGCTCGGCCGACGTCGCGCTGCCCGGCATGAGCTGCTCGCCACGACGACGCCGCGGCAGCCCGGCCTCGGTGAAGCTCGTCGGCTCCGCCTGCGACACCGCCTGCACCGCGCGGAAGTTCTCGTCGACCGCGAAGTCCCAGCCGGTGCTCGCCTTCGTGTCCTCGGCGGTCTCCTCCGCTTCCGCGGGCGACGCGGCCGAAGCAGTAGCCTCCGCGGCCTTCCCCGAAGCCCCAGCCGCAGGAGCAGGCGCCGGGCGGTCACTCCGGAACCACGCGGACAGCGTCTCGTCGAAGATCGGCGTCGTCTCGCGCGGCGAAGGCGGCGGGGGCGGCGGCGCGGGCTCGGCCGCCGCCGCGCTCCACCACTCCGTCAGCGCACCGGAGCTCGTGTTCGCCTCGAACAGCGCCTTGCCCGCGGGCAGCGCGCCGCCCGGCAGGTCCTCCGGCGACTCCGGCTGCGCGGGCACGTCCTGCTCGTCCGGCTGGATCGGGCTGAACAACGCGGTGCCCGAGACCTCGACGTCCGACGGCCGCGGTGGCAGCAGGCCGGTGTGCCCGTTCTGCGTCCACGGTTCCGGCGCGGCCGCGCCGTCGCCGAGCGTGCCCGCCGTCCCGGCCAGGCTGGTCAGCGCGCCCGCGCGGCCCGCGCCGTTGACGGTGCGCCGCCGCGGCAGCGCCGGGTCCTGCGGGAACTCCGGGGCGGGCGCGGGCACGGCCTGCGGCAGGCCCATCACCAGGTCCGCGGGCACCGTGACGGTGGCCCGCACGCCGACGATGTCCTTGCCACCGTGCAGTGTGACCCCGATGCGGTGACGCCCGGCGAGGCGCCCGACGACGAACAGGCCCATGCGGCGCGAGGTGGCGAGGTCGACGGTCGCGGCCTCGGTCAGCCGCGCGTTCGCCTCGGCGACCTCGGCCTCGTTCATGCCGATGCCCTTGTCCATGATGTCGACGACCAGCGCGCCGTTGTCCGCCACGCGGGTCGCCACGGTCACCTGCGTCTCGGGCGCCGAGAACGCGGTGGCGTTGTCGAGCAGCTCCGCGATCAGGCGCATCAGGTCGCTGGCCGCGTAGCCGACGATCCGGCCGTCGGGCGGCGGCTGCACCACGACGCGCTGGTACTGCTCGATCTCCGACACCGCGGCACGCAGCACGTCGGCGATGGTGATCGGCTGACCGGAGCGGCGGCCCGGCTCCGCGCCGGAGAGGACCATCAGGTTCTCGTTGTTGCGCCGCATGCGGGTGGCGAGGTGGTCGAGCTGGAACAGGGTGGCCAGCTGGTCGGCGTCCTCCTCGTCGCGCTCCAGCCGCTCGATGAGCTGCAGCTGCCGCTGCACGAGGCTCTGGCTGCGGCGGGAGAGGTTGACGAACACGCTCGAGTAGCCGGTCCGCATCGCGGCCTGCTCGATCGCCAGGCGCAGCGCCTGGCTGTGCACCGCGTCGAACGCCTTGGCCACCTGGCCGATCTCGTCGGCGGTGCCGACCCGAACCGGCGTGACCTCGGCGCTCTGCTCGCGGCCCTCCTGGATGTTCCGCACCGCCGCGGGCAGCTGCTTGTCGGCGACGTCGAGGGCGCTGGTGCGCAGCAGCCGCAGCGAGCGCAGCAGCTGGCGGGTGATCAGGAAGACCACCGCGGCGGTGACGACCAGCGCGGCGAACAGCAGCACGGCGAGCAGGCCCGCGTCGGTACCGGAGGTGTCGACGAGGTCTTCCGACGTGCTGGCGACCTGGTCGCCGAGGCGGGTGCTGACCGCGCGCAGCGAGTCGACGACCGCGTTGGACACCGCGGTCCACTGCTCACCGGAGATCGCGTCGAGCGCGTCGCTCGCGGTGACGCCCTGCGCGGCCAGCACGCTGGCGACCAGCCGGCTGCGGGTGTCGAAGTCCTGCCCGGTGACGGTGCGGTCGAAGTCCTGGCCCTGCGTCCCGGTCGCGGCGGCGCGGAAGTCCTCCAGCCGGTCGGCGAGGCGGACCTCCGCCGTGCGCAGCTGGTTGAGCTGGGTGGGGGTGAGGTTGCCGCGCGCGATGCCGTAGGTGACCAGCACCTGGGAGGTCGAGACCTCCTCCTTGGCGACCTGCAGGTCGTGCAGCGCGTTGGCGGTGCCGCTGATCGACGGGTCGCCCATGCCCGCGACGAGCGTGGTGTCGAGGCTCAGCAGCGCGGTGGTCATCGCGGAGTACGCGTCGAGCGCCTGCACGGAGTCGAGCTGGCCCGCGGCGACCTGCTGGCGCACCTCGCCGAGCCGGGCGAGCGCGTTGTTGCTCGCGGCGCCGGGGGCGGATACCGCGCTGTCCACCTGGGTGACGCGCGTGGTGTCGGTGCTCAGCGGCTTGAGCGCGGTGTCGGTGGCGGCGCGGGCGGCGTCCAGCTCGGGCGAGCTGCCGACCGTGCCCTGGCTGAGCAGGGCCGCGGTGCGCGTGCGCTCCTGCTGCAACGCGTCGACGAGCCCCCGCACGTCGCTGCTGAGCACGACCAGGCGGTCGATCCGTTCGAAGTCGGTGGACCGCTGCACCTGGTTGCTGATGGTGATGCCACCGAGCACCAGCGCGATGATGATGGGGACCAGCGTGACGGCGGCCAGCTTGCCCGCGATGCTCCAGTCACGCCATCTCGTGATCGCGCGCCACTTGGCTGGTCGCCGCGGTTGCTGGCCCAGTAGCTGTCCCACCGGCACTTGGCCTTGTCCTGCAACGGTCACGAAAGTGACTCCCTGTCCGGCATCTCGTGTGCGCGTCCTGCGACGTTCGTCCGTGTGTGCCCCGCCCGGGCCGCCGCCGCTGTCCCCGGCCGCGTCGACCCGCCGTTCCGCGCTGGTTCTGCATCATGCGATGTGCACCGAAGTCGGAACAAGGTCGGTTACCTTCGATCACAGCGAGTCAACGTGGCCAAGGAAGCGTACACCAATGGGGCGGAAGTTGACCCGGGCGGAAAAAGTGGCTCCGACCTGCGGAAATACCCTTTGTTACAAGCTATTGACCGGCGAGTAGGCAGAGTGGCGCCGGGCAACCTCCGGATGCGTGACAGCCCTGGTGAGACCGCTTTCATCCGCGTTCACCCACATAGCCCAGGGGTGGCCTGAGCGGTCCGGCAGAGGCGTACTGACCGTGCTGCCACCGGGTGAGTTGCAGAAGAATAACGCCCGATCATGTGGCTTTTGGCGGTAGGTCAACTTCGCCGGAACCAGGCTGAGCAGGGCTTATCCGGGTAGCTTTCACGTTTTCACACTCCGAGTTGGTCAAAGGTTCACCTATCACTCAATCGAGTGGTGTCTACGCTTCGCCGTTACTCATTGTGACACCGGCAGAAAGCGCTTCCTACCGCGGCTAGCCTGAACGGCCCATCACAGCAGGTAAAAGCACCAACGGCCGCTCACGCAGTGAACCCGGCCTGCTTCGGGGGCCCGATCTTGCCGTGGCTAGCATGTGCCGCTCAAGGTTCGCCAGCTCGCCGGGAGGCAGCCATGCAGAACGTCGTCCAGAATCCAGCGACGAGAACCTCTGCCGAGAACGCCGCGCACGCGCCGGCACTGTTCGGGCCGGGCGAAGAGGCACCGCAGCCCAGTCCCCGCGCCGCCGAGATCGACTTCGTCGCGATCCAGCGCAGTCCCGAGTTCAAGACCTTGCGCAGCCGCTTCCGCCGGTTCGCGTTCCCGATGACCCTGCTGTTCATCCTCTGGTACCTCGTGTACGTCGTCCTCGCCGCGTACGCGCACGACTTCATGAGCAAGAAGGTCTACGGCGAGATCAACGTCGCGATCGTGCTGGGCGTCCTGCAGTTCGTCTCGACCGCCCTCATCACGATCGCCTATCTGCGGTTCGCCCGGCGCAGGCTCGACCCGCAGATCGAGACCGTGCGGCAGCAGGCAGGAGTCCAGTAACACCATGATGAAAGCGCTCGCGGCGGCCGACAGCGCCGGCAGCAACCCGATCCTCAACACCGCGGTGTTCGCGATCTTCGTCGCGATCACGCTCTTCGTCGTGTACCGCGCCAGCAGCGGCAAGTCCTCCCGCGCCGACTACTACGCGGCGAGCAGCGCGTTCACCGGCAGGCAGAACGGCATCGCGCTCTCCGGCGACTTCCTGTCCGCCGCCTCGTTCCTGGGCATCGCGGGTGCCATCGCCGTCAACGGCTACGACGGCTTCCTCTACTCGATCGGCTTCCTGGTGGCCTGGCTGGTCGACCTGCTGCTGGTCGCCGAGCTGCTGCGCAACACCGGCCGCTTCACGATGGGCGACGTGCTCGCGTTCCGGATGAAGCAGCGCCCGGTCCGCGCCGCCGCGGCCACGTCGACGCTGGTCATCTCGCTGTTCTACATGCTCGCGCAGATGGCGGGCGCCGGCGCGCTCATCGCGCTGCTGCTCAACGTCCACAGCCGCTTCGGCCAGTCGATCGTGCTCGTCGTCGTCGGCGTGGTCATGGTGCTCTACGTGCTGGTCGGCGGCATGAAGGGCACCACGTGGGTGCAGATCATCAAGGCGACCATCCTGATCCTGGCCGTCGTGCTGATGACGGTGTTCCTGTTCGGCAAGTTCGGTTTCAGCCTGTCGAACCTGCTCTCCCAGGCGGCCTACCACAGCCCGCTGGGCGAGAAGCTGCTCGAACCGGGCGCGCAGTACGGCAAGAACGGCACCACGAAGCTCGACTTCGTGTCGCTGGGGGTCACGCTGATCCTGGGCATCGCGTGCCTGCCGCACGTGCTGATGCGCTTCTACACCGTGCCCAACGCCACCGAGGCCCGCCGGTCGGTGGTGTGGGCCACGTCGGCGATGTTCGTGTTCTACCTGTGCACCCTGGTCATCGGCTTCGGCGCGGCCGCGCTCGTCGGCACCGACGAGATCAAGTCCGCCCCGGGTGGCGAGAACTCGGCGGCGCCGCTGCTCGCGCTGCACATCGGCGGCACGGTGCTGCTGGGCATCATCTCGGCCGTGGCGTTCGCCACGATCCTCGCCGTGGTGGCCGGTCTGACGATCACGGCGTCGGCGTCCTTCGCGCACGACGTGTACGCCAGCATCTTCAAGCACGGCAACGCGGAACCGGAGGACGAGGTGCGCGTCGCGCGCCGCACCGCGATCTGCATCGGCCTGCTGGCGATCCTCGGCGGGATCCTCGCCAACGGCCAGAACGTCGCGTTCCTGGTGGCGCTGGCGTTCGCGGTCGCCGCCTCGACGAACCTGTCGACGCTGCTGTACACGCTGTTCTGGAAGCGCTTCAACACCACGGGCACGCTGTGGGGCATGTACGGCGGGCTCATCTGCTCGGTGGTGCTGGTGCTCTTCTCGCCGGTGGTGTCGGGCAGCTCGACGTCGATCATCAAGAGCCTCGACTTCCACTGGTTCCCGCTGTCGAACCCGGGTCTGGTGTCGATCCCGTTCTCGTTCCTGTGCGGGTTCATCGGCACGTTCGTCGGCCGCAAGGAGATCGACCCGGCGAAGCAGGCCGAGATGGAGGTCCGGTCGCTGACCGGCATCGGCACCTGACACGCTGGGTGGCGTGAGCACCGACCGGATCCGCCGCTTCCTGGCGCAGGCACCGCCGACGCCGTTCCTGGTCGTCGATCCCGCTGTGGTCACGGCGCGGGTCCGGGAGTTCGCGAACGAGCTCCCGGGCTCGCGCCTTTTCTACGCCGTCAAGGCGAACCCGGAACCCGCCGTGCTGCGTGCGGTGCTGGCCGCGGGCGGCGGGTTCGACGTGGCGAGCCCCGGCGAGATCACCGCGTGCCTCGCCGAAGGGGCGCGGCCGGAGTCGCTGTCCTACGGCAACCCGATCAAGAAGGCGGCCGACGTCGCGTTCGCCTTCTCCCACGGCGTCCGCGAGTTCACCACGGACGCGGAGTCCGACCTGCGGCAGCTCGCCCGGCTCGCGCCCGGCTCCGCGGTGTCGGTGCGAATCCTCGTCGACGGGCCGGCGTCGGCGACCCCGTTCGGCCACAAGTTCGGCTGCGTCCCCGCCGAGGCCGTCTCGCTGCTGCGCCTGGCCGCCGACCTCGGGCTGGTGCCCGGCCTCGCCTTCCACGTCGGCTCGCAGCAGCCGGACCCGTCGGCGTGGGACACCGGGATCGCCACCGCCGCGAAGGTCGCCGCCGAGGCGGGGATTCGGTTGCGGCGCCTGAACATCGGCGGTGGTTTCGGCATCCGCTACCGCGAGCTGGTGCCCTCGCTCGCCGAGTACGCGGCCGCCGTGCGCGCCTCGCTCGCGGCCCACTTCCCCACACCGCCGCAGCTCGCGCTCGAACCGGGCCGCGCCGTCGTCGCCGAGGCCGGGCTGATCCGCGCCGAGGTCGTCCTGGTCGCGTGGCGTGGCGGGCGGCGGTGGGTCTACCTGGACGTCGGGCGCTACAACGGGCTGGCCGAGACGGAGAACGAGGCGATCCCGTACCGGTTGGACGCCGGCGACGGCGAGCGGGGGCCGGTCGTCCTCGCCGGGCCGACGTGCGATGGTGACGACGTGCTCTACCAACACACGCCCTGCGAACTGCCGCTCGCGCTGCAGCCGGGTGACCGCGTCGACATCCTCGACGCCGGCGCCTACACGGCCAGCTACTCCTCGGTGGCGTTCAACGGCATCGAACCGCTGCGGACGTACTGCCTTGACTGAGATCGGCGCCTTCTCCGGCCGGCACGTGCTCGCCGAGCTCGACGGCATCGAGCCCCGGCTCCTCGACGACGCCGGCTTCCTGCGCGAAGCGCTGCGGTCGGCCGTCGCGCAGGCCGGGGCGACGGTGGTCGATGTGCTGGCCCACCGCTTCGAACCGCACGGCGTCACGGTGCTGGCGCTGCTCGCGGAGTCCCACGCGTCGGTGCACGCCTATCCCGAAATCGGCGCGGCCTTCGCGGACGTGTTCACGTGCGGGGAACGGGCGGATCCGGAGCTGGCCGTGCGCCTGCTCGCCCGTGCGCTGGGCACGGAGTCGGTGCGCACGACGACCGTCGGGCGCGGGCACGGCGCGCGGCAGGTGACCGAGCCCGTCGGGCGGGGGCTCACCCGGTCCTGGGCGGTGTCGGAGGTGCTGTTCGAGACCCGCACCGAGTTCCAGCACCTGCTGATCGGGCGCACCGAGCAGGGGATTTCGCTGTTCTGCGACGGCGAGCGGCAGAGCACGCAGGCGACGCAGCTGACCTATCACGAGGCACTGATGGTGCCGCCGCTGCTGCTCGCGCGAAGGGTGCGGCGGGTGCTGGTCATCGGGTCCAGCGAGGGGGTGGCCAGCCAGATCGCGGCCGCCGCCGGTGCCTACGTGGACCACGTCGACATCGACCGCGAGGCCGTCCTGGCCTGCGCCGAGCACCTGCCCTACGGCTACACGCCCGGGGAGCTGGCCGCCGCCGAACGCGGCGACGGCCCCATCCGCGTGCACTACCGTGACGGCTGGGAGTTCCTGGCCGCCGCCGAACCGGGCTACGACGTGGTGGTGATCGACCTGCCCGACGAGAACGACGACCCGCGGGCGCAGCACAACCGGCTCTACGGCGACGAGTTCCTGGCGCGGTGCACGGGGGTGCTCGCGCCGGGCGGCGTGGTGTCCACACAGGCGGGCTGCCCGACGATGTGGCGCAACGACACGCTGATCTCGGCGTGGCGGCGGTTCACCGAGGCGTTCGGCACCGTCGTCTACTACGGCTCCGACGAGCACGAGTGGGCGTTCCTGTCCGGCCGCCTCGAACCGGGCGAAGCGGACCTCGACCTGCGGAAGCTCGCCTACCGCCCGGAGACCGTGGACGCGACGGCGTTGCGCGGCAACACCGTCCCGCCGCTGCGGATCAGAGCTTCCGGCCCTGCTGGACCCGGTGCGTGACCGCCCGCTCGGCGACGAACGACAGGAACGGGATGGTGCCCGCCAGCAGTACCAGGATGGTGCCCTTGATCGACCAGCGGGCCTTGAGCGCGAGGTCGACGGCCATCACCAGGTAGACCATGTAGAACACGCCGTGGGTGACCCCGGCCCAGCTCATCATGCCCGGCGAGTCGGCGGCGTACTTGAGGATGAACGCGGCGGTCAGGCACAGCAGCGCGACACCGGTGGCGTACGCCAGGACCCGGTAACGCAGCAGCGGTCCCTTCAGCGAGACCTTCGTGGTGCCTTCAGTGCTGCTCACCATTCGAGGCTTCTCCTAGCGTTCCTCTTGGTCTCGCGCGTGCAGTTCGGCGAGGTAGCGGTTGTAGGCGGCCAGCTCGTCGTCCTCTTCGGCGGCGGCGATGACCGGGTGCGCGGGCCGCGGGCGGGGCACCTCGGTGACCGGCTTGCGGCCCCACTCCCGGCGCGGCTGCGGCTCAGCGGCCTCGTCCGCCTCGGCGGCTTCCCGCCGCAGCTTGCGGATGCGCAGCACCATGAACGCCGGGAACAGCCCGAACAGCGGCCACTGCAGCACGTAACCCAGGTTCTGGAACGTGCCGCTGGCCGACTCGAAACGGTTCCACTGCCACCAGGCGAGCCCGCAGCACACCGCCAGGCTGAGCACGCACAGCACGCCGATGCTGATTCGGCGTGGCGTGAAGAACCCGGCTGGCACACCCCGACGCTAGCACTCGCCGCACTTCACGAGACCTTGACCGCCTGCGCGGCCCTGGCGTAGGAGTCGGCGAGCCCGAACACCTTCTGCCCGTACTCGACCGAGTTGTTGTACGACAGGATCCCCTGCCACCAGCCCTGCGCGCTCGCCATGTCGCGCCCGCCCGCGCACAGGTACTTCGCGGCGGCCAGCGCGGCGGCGTCGATCTGCTGCGGGTCGTACCCGCCGCCCCACTTCGCCCACGTCGCGGGGATGAACTGCATGGGCCCGACGGCGCGGTCGTAGTTCGGGTCGCCGTCGAAGCGGCCGCCGTCGGTGTCGCCGATGGCCCGCACCCCGGTGGAACCGTCGAGCGGCACGCCGACGATGGGCTTCGACGGGTAGCCGTTGGACTGCAGGACCGCGCCGGCGTACTGCCCGTGGTTGGACTCGATCCGGCCGATGCCCGCGAGCGTCGCCCACGAGATCCGGCAGCTCGGCTGGCTGTCACGCAGGGCGAGGTCGGCGTTGCCGTAGGCGACGAGCGCCCGGGCGGGGATGCCCGTGACGTCGGACACCTTGCTCGCCCACGTCGACAGCAGGTCCTTGCCGGACTGCTGTTGCTGTTGCGGCTGCCGGGTGGGCTGCGTGTCGGCCACCGGGTTGCCCGCGACGGTGGCGTTGACCGGAGCCGTCGAGCCCGGCTGCACGTCCACCGCGGGCACGGACAGCGCGGGGATGTCCGTGGTGGTCTGCCCCGCTTCGGGGGTGCTCACGCGGGTGGCGACCAGCACGGCGGTGGCCCCCACCGCGAGCACGGCGACGACGATGCCGAGCCGCCCCAGTACGGCGAGCCCGGCCCGGCGCGGCTTGGGTTCCCGAGGCACTGCGGAGGTTTCGTGCTCGTCCTGCTCAGTGCTCAAGAATCCTGCCTCCCGCAACGGTGTCCGTCCGGTCAACGAGCGTACGGACACCCACGTTACGGCTGTGAACTAGCTGGCCTTCTGCTGCCGGGCGAGCCGGGCGACGCACCACGCCGGGGCGCTGCCGCGGCGCAGGTGCTGCAGCACGGTCATCGGGCCGAGGCGGCGGCTCAGGTCGGACGGCGCGAGGCCGGCCGCGCGGTAGTCGAGCGCGCGCTGGTCCAGCGGGCTGATCCCGGCGTCCCACCACTTCTCCGCTTCGCTGACGTCGCCGAGCATCTGCCACCAGCCCGCGGCGGCGACGAGCAGTTCGAGCGGCACACCCGGCAGCCGGGCACGCATCGCGTCGAGGTAGTCCGGGTCGGCCGATTCGACCGGCTTCCAGCCGCGGGCACCGGAACGGGCGCGCTGACCGGGGATCCCTGGCGAGGGCTGCGGCGCTTCGGCGAGCCACGCGGACGTGATGCGGCTGATCTCCTGCTCTTCCGCCGTCTGCTCCCGCTCGGCCGCCCACTGGGCGATAACCGCATCGACTCCCGGATCTCCGGTCATCCTTGCCTCCTCGTGCCCCAACCGACAAGTCACTGAAACGCGATGATCGAACGATGGGGCGTGCCAGAACCAGCTGGTCACGCAATGTGAGCACCGTAAGGGCAGATACGGTCGTCGCGCCAGACCCTTTCGCCGACGAGTTGGGCGACCAGGGCCTTAATCCCCTTGATCCACCCGGATGGCTGAATGTGGCCGCTCGGATGCCGAGAATCGTGACTGTCCGTGATTTCCCACCGGGAGACATGCCAAAGGGCGGCACCGCCCACGCGATGCCGGAAAGGTCTGTCACAGCGTCAGGCGAAGAGCGTCCGCACGAACGTCACGATCGCCTCCGCGCCGTCGCGCAGCCAGCCGAGGACGTTGTGCACGACCTCCGCCGACTGCGTGGGCCTGGTGATCAGGAAGAACAAGGCGAACGCGACGACGGCGACAATGACGATCTTCTTGGTGTTCGCCGACATACGCTCCATCCGATCGGTTCGCGGGACCGCTGCCACGGCCGCCCCCGGAACACCCGTCATCCTGCCCCGGAGCACGGCATTTAGACAGGCCTTCACCCGGATGGCGGTCGTCTCTGACTCTCCGTGTCCACCCCAGAGTAACTTCCGGCCCGCGAGGCTCCCGGACGACATGCCGGGGAGGCCGATGACGGCCTCCCCGGCAGCGGTTACGCGATGACTGCGGACTCCCGCAGGGAGGCGAGCGTGGGCTCGTCGTAGCCGAGCTCGGCGAGCACCTCGGCGGTGTCCGCGCCCTTCTCGTGCGGCGCCTCCGGCACCCGCGGCGGGGTGCGGTCGAACCGCGGCGCGGGCGCGGGCTGCACGACGCCGCCGATGTCGACGAACGTGCCGCGAGCGGCGTTGTGCGGGTGTTCCGCCGCCTCCCACGGGCTCAGCACCGGCGTCAGGCACGCGTCCGTGCCCTCGGCTTTCGCGACGAGCTCGTCCCGGGTGTGCTTGCGGACCGCGTCGGCGAGGATCTTCCGCAGCCGCGGCCACTCGGTGGCGTCGACGTGCACCGGCAAGTCCTCGCCTTCGAGCCCCAGCACCTTGACCAGGTCGGCCCAGAACCGCATCTCGATCGCACCCAGCGCCACGTACTTGCCGTCGGCGGTCTCGTAGGTGTCGTAGAACGGGGCGCCGCCGTCGAGGAGGTTCGTGCCCCGCTCGCCCGGCCACAACCCGGCCGCGCGCATCCCGTGCAGCTGGGTGGTGAGCAGCGCCGCTCCGTCAACCATCGCCGCGTCCACCACCTGCCCGCGGCCCGACGCCGCCCGTTCGTACAGCGCGGCGAGGACGCCCATCGCCAGCAGCATCCCGCCGCCGGCGAAGTCCGCGACCAGGTTCAGCGGCGGCACCGGCGGCTCCCCGGCGCGCCCGATGGGTTCGAGCGCCCCGGCGATCCCGGCGTAGTTGATGTCGTGCCCGGCGGCGGACGCGAGCGGCCCGTCCTGGCCCCAGCCGGTGAGCCTGCCGTAGACAACCCGCGGATTGCGAGCGTGCACCTGCTCCGGTCCGAGGCCCATGCGCTCGGCGACGCCGGGCCGGAACCCTTCGATGAACACGTCAGACCGTTCGGCCAGCCGCAAGACCACCTCGACGCCCTCGGGCTGCTTCGTGTCGACGCCGATCGTGCGGCGCCCGCGCATCAGCGGGTCACCGGCGATCCCGAGCACGTCCTGCCCCGGCTTCGCGCGGTCGACCCGCACGACGTCGGCGCCGAGGTCGGCCAGCATCGTCGCGGCGAACGGCGCGGGCGCCAGCCCGGCCAGCTCGACGACCTTCAGCCCCCGCAAGGGACCTGACTTCATGGCAGTTCCCCTTCTCAGAGCGTGCGGGAGATGACTTCCTTCATGATTTCGCTGGTGCCGCCGAAGATCCGGTTGATCCGGACGTCGGTCCACGCCCGCGCGATCGGGTACTCGGTCATGTAGCCGTAGCCACCGAACAGCTGCAGGCAGTCGTCGACCACCTTGTTGACCCGTTCCGTGGTCCACAGCTTCGCCATCGCCGCGCCCTGCACGTCCAGCTCACCCCGCAGGTGCCGTTCGACGCACTGGTCGAGGAACGCCCGCGCGACGACGGCCTCGGTCGCGGCCTCGGCGAGCTTGAACTTCGTGTTCTGGAACTTGAAGATCGGCCTGCCGAACGCCGTGCGCTCCTTGGTGTAGGCGATGGTCTGGTCGATCGCCGCCTCCATGCCCGCCACCGCGGTGACGGCGATGATCAGCCGCTCCTGGGGCAGCTGCTGCATCATCTGGATGAAGCCCTGGCCCTCCTCGCCGAGCAGGTTCGCCGCGGGCACGCGCACGTCGTCGAAGAACAGCTCGGCGGTGTCCTGGCCCTTGAGACCGACCTTGTCGAGCACGCGGCCGCGGCGGAAACCGGGCGTGTCGGTGGGCACGCCGATCAGCGACACGCCCTGGGCGCCCGCGTCCGGGTCGGTCTTGACAGCCACCACCACGAGGTCGGCGAGGCCGCCGTTGGTGATGAACGTCTTGGCGCCGTTGATGACGTAGTAGTCGCCGTCGCGAACCGCGCGCGTCTTGATGCCCTGCAGGTCCGAGCCCGTGCCGGGTTCGGTCATCCCGATGGCGCCGACCATCTCGCCGCTGGCGAACTTCGGCAGCCACTCGCGCTTTTTCTCCTCGGAGGCGTAGGCGAGGATGTAGTGCGCGACGATCCCGTTGTGCACGGTGACGCCCCACGCGCTGTCGCCGGAGCGCGCCTGCTCCTCGTAGAGGACGGCCTCGTGGGCGAAGGTGCCGCCACCGCCGCCGTACTCCTCGGGGATCGACAGTGCGAGCAGCCCCACCTCGCCCGCCTTGTTCCACAGCTCGCGCTCGACGTGCTTCTGCGCACTCCAGCGCTCTTCGTTGGGCGCGAGCTCCTTCTGGCAGAACGTCCGGGCGAGCTCGCGGACGTCGTCCAGCCCCTCGGCCCAGGCGCTCTTCGGTGTTGGCAGTGGCACGGCGCGGCCTCCTAGAAAACATTACGCGCGGAAGGTAAGTTCTGTTCGGAATGTACATCCGGGAGGCACCGTGGTCGAGCCCCGAGGGCACCGAACGCAGGCGCAGCGCCGCGAGCAGACGCGCACGGCCCTGCTCGACGCGACGATCGACTGCCTGGTCGAGCTGGGCTACGCGCGCACGTCGATGCAGGAGATCTGCTCGCGGGCCGGGGTGTCGAAGGGCGCGGCGCAGCACCACTTCGCGGACAAGGCCGAGCTGATGGCGGCCGCGGTCGAGCACCTGACGACGAAGCGGATGGCCGCGCTCGCTGAGTCGCTGGAGTCGTTGCCACGCGGGGTGGACGCGATCCCGGCGGCGGTCGACATGCTGTGGGCCGGGTACTCGGGCGCGCTGGCCACGGCGTCGACGGAGTTGTGGATCGCGGCACGCACGGATTCCGCGTTGCGCGCGGCGATCCGCCCGGTGGACCGGGCTTTGGGGCGCACAGCGCTGGAGAGCGTGCAGTCGGTGGTGGATCTGCCGCCGGAGCGGGTGGAGAAGCTGTTCTGGCTGACGGTGAACCTGACGCGCGGCCTGGCGCTGGACGCGGAGCTGGGCGGTGCCCCGGCGCGGCGGAAGCAGCTGTTGGAGGAGTGGAAGCGCATCGCGGTGCGCGACTCGGAAGGCTGAGACGCGAGCCGGCCCGGCCCTCACTCGGGCCGGCTCGCGACGCCCGTGGGACGCCCACCGGTGGGGCCGGTGACGCAACGGTGGTGATCGTCACCCGAGAGGGTCATGCGGGAGCTGGCGGGGCGACCGGCTCGTTCCCTTCGCTGGGAAAACCCTGGTTTCGCATACCGGCGGTATGATGTACTCGTCGGTAACGTAGCCGCACCAACGGAGGGGCCATGACGAGCACTGCCGCGACCACCGGGCACGAAGCCAGCAAGCCGACCACCGTGGGTGGGGTCGTCGGGGCGCCGTCGGCGGCGCGGGCCGCCCAGCTGGCCCGCCGCGCGGCCGGCGGCCAGGACTCGGCGCCCGTCGAGATCACCGCGCCGTTCACCGGGCTCGTCACCGCGACCCTGCCGCAGGCGACCGACGCCGACGTGCGGAAGGTGTTCGGTGAGGCCCGCGAAGCGCAGCGGCTCTGGGCGGCGCGGCCGGTCCGCGAGCGGCAGCAGGTCCTGACCCGCCTGCACCGGCTGATCCTCGATCGCCAGGAGGAGATCCTCGACCTCGTCCAGCTCGAAGCGGGCAAGGCGCGGCTCGACGCGTTCGACGAGGTGAGCGCCACCGCGCTGGTCGCCGGGTACTACGGCAAGCACAGCGCGCGGATCCTCGGTTCGCGGCGCGCGGCCGGGGTGATCCCGGGGCTGACGAAGGCCCGGGTGCTGCATCACCCGAAGGGTGTCGTCGGGGTGATCTCGCCGTGGAACTATCCGCTCGCGCTGACCTCGATGGACGTCCTGCCCGCGCTGGTGGCGGGCAACGCCGTGGTGCAGAAGCCGGACAACCAGACGGCGTTGTCCGCGTTGTGGCTGCACGAGCTCGCCGAGGAGGCCGGGCTGCCCGCCGGGGTGTGGCGGATCGTGCTCGGACGCGGTTCGCGGATCGGCGACGCGCTGGTGGAGGAGTCGGACTACCTGTGCTTCACCGGTTCCACGCCGACGGGCAAGGACCTGGCGGCGAAGGTGGCGTCGCGGCTGACCGGGTACTCGCTGGAGCTCGGCGGCAAGAACCCGATGATCGTGCTGCCCGACGCGCCGATCGCGAAGGCCGCCGCGGGTGCGGTGTCGGCGTGTTTCTCGTCGGCGGGGCAGCTGTGCGTGTCGGTCGAGCGGATCTACGTGCA
Organism: Amycolatopsis bartoniae; assembly: GCF_014191255.1. Classification (GTDB taxonomy): domain Bacteria; phylum Actinomycetota; class Actinomycetes; order Mycobacteriales; family Pseudonocardiaceae; genus Amycolatopsis_E; species Amycolatopsis_E bartoniae. The sequence goes on along the minus strand of NZ_JACHWH010000004.1, from coordinate 390,889 downwards.
CGAGAGCGTGCGCGAGGAGTTCACGCGGGCGTTCGTGGCGAAGACGAAGGCGTTGCGGCTGGGCGCCGAGCTGGGGTACGGCGCGGAGATGGGGTCGCTGACGTCGGAGAGTCAGCTGGCGACGATCTCGGCGCACGTGGAGGACGCGCGGGCGAAGGGCGCGACGGTGCTGACCGGCGGGCGGCCGCGGCCGGATCTGGGGCCGCTGTTCTACGAGCCGACGGTGCTGACGGATGTCCCCGAGACGGCGGACCTGTTCGCGGGCGAGACGTTCGGGCCGGTGGTGTCGATCTACGGCTACACCGATGTGGAGGACGCGATCGAGCGCGCCAACGACACGGCTTTCGGCTTGAACGCGAGCGTGTGGACGGGCAATGTCGCGGCCGGGTGGGCGGTGGCGTCGCGAATCAAGGCGGGGACGGTGAACGTCAACGAGGGCTACGCGGCCACGTTCGGGTCCGTCGCACTGCCGATGGGCGGCATGAAGGAGTCGGGCTACGGACGCCGCAACGGCGCCGAGGGACTGCTCAAGTACACGGAGTCCCAGTCGATCGCGGCCCAGCGCGGCCTGCGGTTGCGGCCGCCGCGGGTGGTGCCGCCGAAGCTGTGGGCCCGCGGAATGACGGTCGGACTGCGGCTGCTGGGGCGGATCCGGTAACGGCGGCGCGGGCCGCCACGCCGGCGGGTGGCGGGGTGGGGCACGGGCCCCGGCTGCGGGGCCGGCGCGCGTGGTGCCGCCCGCGGGACGCCATCGGGCGGCGGCGGGGGCGGATTCGCTGACAGCGGGCGGTTTGGCGCGTCGTCGGGTGTGGGTGAACGTGGTGGGGCGGGGGTTCCGGCGGCGGTGCCACGTGTGGTGCTGCCTGCGGGATGACCATCGGGCTGCGCCTGCTGGGCGCATCCGCTGACAGCGCCGCGGTTCGCCGCATTGCCGAGCAGCGTGGTGAACGCGGTGGCGCGGGTTCCGGCGGCGGCGCCACGTGTCATGCCGCCTGCGGGATGACCATCGGGGCTGCGCGTGTTGGGGCGATTCACTGACAGCGGCGCGGTTCGCCACGCCGCCGAGCGGGGGGTAAACCAGGTGGCGCGGATACCGGCAACGGCGCCAGGTGTCATGCCGCCCGCAGGATGCCCCCGGGCTGCGGCTGCTTGGGCGCACCCGCTGACAGCGGCGCAATCCAGCGCATTGCCGAGCAGCGTGGTGAACGCGGTGGCGGGTACCGGCGGCGGCGCCGCGTGTCATGCCGCCCGCAGGACGACCACCGGGCCGCGGCGGCTGGGGCGGATTCGCTGACAGCGGCGCGGTTCGCTACGCCGCCGAGCGGGGGGGAACCTGGCGAGCGCGGGTTCCGGCGGCGACGCCACATGTCATGCCACCCACAGGACGACCACCGGGCCGCAGCGGCTGGGGCGGATTCGCTGACAGCGGCGCGGTTCGCCACGCCGCCGAGTGGCGGGGTGAACCAGGTGGCGCGGATACCGGCAACGGCGCCACATGTCATGCCGCCTGCGGGATGACCATCGGAACTGCGGGTGTTGGGGCGGATTCGCTGACAGCGGCGCGGCTCGCTACGTCCCCGAGTGGCGGGGTGAACCAGGTGGCGCGGGTTCCGGTGGCAGCCGCCATGCGTGGTGGCGCCCCGTGGGATGGCCATCGGGCCGCGGCTGCTGGAGTGCAGGCGCTGGACGGCGGCGCGGGTTGCCGGATCGCCGAGTGGCCGGGTGGAGGAGAGGGGCGCGGGTTGTGGCTGTAGCGGCTGCGCGTTGCGTCACCCATGCTTTTAGCCCGTGGCTTGGCCGTTGGGCTGCGGCGGATCGGCGGCGCGGTCCAAAAAAGGGGTGAAGCCGGCCGGGTGGGTGGTAGTGGCTCTGGTCGGCAGTGTGCGGGACGGTCGGCGGATCGCGGCGCGCCCGCGGGTTCGCTGCGCGCGGGCTCGGCTCTTCGCTGCGGAAGATGAGTTCGTGTTCGCGGAAACCGTTGTCCCTTAAGGAAATCTGGGTGAGCCCGGTGGCCGCCGCACCCCATCCGGCGGCTACCGGGCCCGACTAGGTGTGGGCGGGGGACTGGGGGGTGGGGCGAGCCAGCAGGCCGCGGTCGTACGCGAGGGCCACCGCTTCCGCGCGGCGGGTTGCGCCCAGTTTCGCCATCAGGCGGGACAGGTGCACGCTCACCGTCTTCTCACTGATGTACAGCTCCTCCCCCACCTGCCTGTTGGTGCGGCCCAGCGCCACCCGCTCCAGCACCGCCCGCTCCCGCTCCGTCAGCGGATCCACCGTGTCCCGCTGAGGCTGCGCCGCCTCCACCACGCCCGGCAGGTCGATCCGCGCGCGGCGCGCGAGGTCGCGGACCGCGTCGCGCAGGGGCAGGGCCCTCAGGTGCTCCGCCGTCTTGTGTGCCTTCGCCAGCTCGTCCGCCGCGCGCCCGGGCTCGCTCACCGCGAGCAGCGCTTCCGCGTGCTGCCACCGGCAGATGGCCTGCTCGTACACCTGCCCGTACCCGAACTCGGCCACCGCCCGCGCCCACAGCTCCGGATCCGGCGCTCCCCGCACACACGTCGCCGCCGCCTCCGCGCGGGCCAGCCACGCCCGCCCCTCCGGTCCGAGGATGCCCGACCGCGGCCTGCCCTTCGCCGCCGCGGAGCGTGCCCGCTCGACCAGCTCCTCCCCCACCTCGGCCGCCGCCCGCACCGCCTCCTCGTCACCGCGGAGCCGGGCCGCGGCCGCCTTCGCGGCGGCACCGCTGAGGGCACCGGCGCTGAGCCGGATCTCGCTCAGCCGGTAGCCCTGGTCGAGCGCACGGAGGAAGTCCATCGCCTCAACCGCTCGCTTCACCACCGCCTCGTGGTCGCCCTGCCAGTACGCCAGCTCGGCACCCGCCCCACCGGCGGCGATGGCCGTGAGCGGCTCCGCGCGCCAGTGCGAGCGCAGCTCGGCCAGCAGCTTGCCCGCCGCCGTGAACCGGCCGCGCGCCACGACGATCGGCAGCCACTCCGCGGTCATCCGGGCAGTGAGCACGCTGGACACACCCCGCGCCGGCACCGCGGTGACGGACTCCGCGGGCCAGTCGCCGCTCTGGTACCGCAGCCGCAGGTGCCGGGCCCGCTGCTCCAGGCCGTAGGCGCTCCACGTCAGCCCCGTCTCCTCGGCTCGCTTGATGCCGCGCCCGAACGCCTCGACCGCCGGCTCGATCTCGCCCTGGTCCTCGTAGCTGAACCCGAGGAAGCACAACGCCCGCAGCTCGACGTCCGGCGAGCCGGCCTCGCGCGCCTTCTGTTCGGCGTCCCGCAGCCGGGCTCGCGCCTCCTCGAAGTCGCCGACGTTGTCCGCGAGCGCGCCGAGCGTGATCAGGGCTGACGCCTCCGCACCCGCGGCGCCGACGGTCTGGGCCTCGGCGACCGCGACCTGCGCGCAGAAGCGCGCGTCGGAGTGGTGGTCGGTACCGCGCAGGATCGCCGCCCTGGTGGCGAGCACCCAACTGGTGGTGCGGCTCGGCCGGGCTCCGTCGATCAGGTCCCACGCCCTGTCGATCGCCTCCTGCGCCTCGTCGAGGCGGCCCTCGACGTTCATCAGCGCCTCGGCCAGCCGCCGCCACGTCTTGGTCGCCAGCTCGACGTCGGTGTCCTCGCGCAGCTCCTGCACGGCCGAGCGCGCGTACGCGATCGCCCGCTCCGGCTCACCCGAGGTGCCGGCAAAGTACGAAGCCTCCTTCAGCAGCTGCAGCTCGTCGACCTCCGGCGGCCGCGCCGCGGGCGGCACCGCGTCCCAGATCTCCAGCGCCTGCTCGACGTGACGCAGCGCGGCCCCGGGCGCACCCAGCCGCTCCGCTTCGTCCGCGGCCGACAGCAGCGCGGGCAGCGCCGTGGCGAAGTCCCGGCTCTGGAGGCTGTGGTACGCCAGCTTCGCGTCGTGCCCGCGGCCCTGCGGGGTGCGCCGGATGCGCGCCGCGTAGGCAGCGTGCATGCGGGTGCGCTCGCCCGGCAGCAGATCCCCGTACACCGCTTCCTGCAGCAACGCGTGCCGGAACGCGTACGCCCCCTTCTCGACCACCAGCACGTGGTGCTGCACCGCCTCCCGCAGTGCCTCGTCGAGCTGGTCCTCCCCGAGCCCTGACACCTCCGCGAGCGCCGCGTGCGCCACCGACTCCCCCGCGACCGCGATCGCCCGCAGCACCCGCCGCGCGTCCGGCGACAGCCTCTCCAGCCGCGCCAGCAGCACCTCGGCGAGCCCGGCGGGGATGTCGGTGCAGTCCGAACACGACGCGAGCAGCTCCTCGGCGAAGAACGGGTTGCCCTCCGACCGCTCCACGACGCTGGTGATCACCTCGGGCGTCAGCGGGCCGTCCGCGAGCGCCTCGACGAAGGCCCGCGCGTCGGCCTCCTTGAGCGGGTGCAGCTCGATCTGCGTGACGGCGGGCAACCGGACCAGCTCGACGAGCAGGCCGCGCAGCGGATGCCGCCGGTGCACGTCCTCCTCGCGGTAGCTCGCCACCACCAGCAGCCGCTGCGCGCGGAGCCGGGAAGACAAGAACGACAACAGGTTCCGCGTCGAACCGTCCGCCCAGTGCAGGTCCTCCAGCACCAGCAGCACCGGGCGGTGCTCCGCGATCTCGGTGAGCACCCCCAGCACCGCGTCGAACAGCTGCAGCTGCCCCAGGTCCTGCTCCGGGCGCGGCCGGTACGGCCCCTCGTGCTCGGACGTCATCGGCGCGTACTCGACGTCGGACACGGGCCCCGGCTGCGCGAGCGGCAGCAGCCGCGAGAGCGCGGGCCGGATGCGCACCGCTTCGACGACCGCCGCGTCGTCCGCCGTCGCGAGCGGCCCCAGCGCCTCCGCGAACGGCAGGTACGGCAGACCGCCCTCGCGCACGTCGAGGCAGCGGCCCGTCAGCACGAGCGCCCCGCGGCTGCCCGCGAACTCGGCCAGCTCGGCCAGCAACCTCGTCTTGCCCACGCCCGCGTCACCCGCGAGCAGGATCGCGCCGGCCTCACCACGCTCGGCGCGGGTGAAGCCGGCGCGGAGGCGGCGCATCTCGTCGACACGCGCGACCAAGGGGATACCGGAACCTAGACGGGGCACGAGACGCATTGTCGCCTACCCCACCGACAGTTCCGGAACGGTTTTCGACGCGCTCTCCGCGAACACGGCGTGACTCCCGCTACGCCGGGCGCAAACCACCCCGCGGTTCGGAGCGCGCATCAGCCAGCTCACCCCTCGGCCTCCCTCTTCAGCGCGCCTGAACGCGGGAGAGCGCCACCTCGTCCCGGCTCGGGCCCCGCTGCTGCGGTACCGCGACCTCCGGGGTCTTCCTGCCGATCCGCCAGCGCCGCCGCTTCGGGCCCGCCGACCACGCCTTGTGCAGCTCCTCGGTCCGGTACGCCACCTCGGCCTGCACCGCGTCGAAGATCCAGTCGTTGCGCATGGGATCCCTCTTCCACTCAGTCGTCTTCCGGTGAGCTTCAGAGTCGTCCTGAGGGAGGGGCCGCGGCATCGGGCGATCACCCAGTTCCGGGCACAAGAAGACCCCTTACCCCGCCTAGCCCCTGCTCGGCGGTGTAAGGGGTCTGGGTGGAGCACTCAGTCGCGGACCGCGCCCAGCAGGCCGCGCCAGCCCGACGGGGAGACGCTCAGCGCGCCGGCGTCGGGGTTCTTGGAGTCCCGGACGCCCACCCGCTCGGCGAGCAGAGCGACCTCGACGCAGTCGTTGCCGCCGCCGCTGTAGCTGCTCTTGCGCCAGGCTCCCCCGGGAAATTCAACTTTCGCCATAGCTCCCCGCTCCTCACTTTTCACGCGGTGGTGTTTCTCCGGCTGGAATACCCCGCCATCAGGCGGAATATCGTTCCGCGGCCTGGGCGATCAACGCTAGCGAGTCGTCCGGTTTGAGAGCCGCGGCACGCAGATGATCGAACATGAGCGAATAGCGGCGTACGTCGGGGGGCAGTTCGAGAAAGAAACCGCCGGAGGTGCTGTCGACGTACACCACGTCCGGGTCGGCCTGCTCCGGGAAGCCGAGGATGAGGAACGGGCCCTCCATGCCCGGGTGCGCCCCGGCTGAGAACGGCACCACCTGGATCGTCACGTGGGGCAGCTGCCCGAGCTCCAGCAGCCGCTGCGCCTGCTTCGCCATCACTCCGGCGCCGCCGACCTCGCGGTGCAGCACGGCCTCGTCGATCACTGCCCAGTACTCGGGCGGGTTCGGGTCGGAGAGCAGCTGCTGGCGGGCGGTGCGGGCGGCGACGCGCCGCTGGATCTCCGTCTCGTCGGAGTCCGGGCGCATGGCGCGGATGACGGCGCGCGCGTACGGCTCGGTCTGCAGCAGGCCCGGCACGAGCAGCGCCTGGAACGCGCGCAGCGAGCTGGCGTCCGCTTCGAGCCCGACGAACGTGCCGGTGAACACCTCCTTGTAGGCGTGCCACCAGCCGGGCTTGCGGGCCTCGCGGGCGAGCTGGACGAGCGCCTCGCGTTCGTCGCCGGTGATGCCGTACAGCTCCAGCATGTCCCTGGCGTCACGGGGAGTGACCCCGACGTGGCCGGTCTCGATACGGCTCACCTTGGACGCGGAGCATTCGAGCTTTTCGCCCACCTCGTCGATGGTCAGATCGGCGGCTTCGCGTAACCGGCGCAACTCGCTGGCCAGCCGCCGACGGCGAATGGTGGGACCCTGACCCCGTTGCATTTGTCGCACCTCCGTATTGGTCCGCGCCATTCCGCCAAGGCGTTGTTCGCCGTACTACATCTAACCAGCCGATTCTCACGTCGCACGGTGCCCGACCTACCCGGACGGGTTAGTTTCCCCGGATCGGTGGAATGCAAATTGCACTCTGCGGATGTACGGTGGCATCCTGCGTCCGTTTCGGGTGGTCCAAGGCACCGGAACGTGGCAGCTCCCCCTGGAGGAAGCGTGCTCGACAGCGATTCACCGACCGGCCCACTGCAGACTTCTGTGCACCAGCGCCTGGACGATCTCACCCGCTCCGCGGGCCTGTGCGACTCGGGCAGGGCGACCGAACTCGCCCGAAGGGAGATCCCACTCCTGGTGCAGGCGTTACGCTCCGTGCTCGCCGCACACGAGCCCGACGAACACGGCCGCTGCCCGGTGTGCCGCGACCAGTCGCCACGGCTGCCGTTCCGGCGCCGCCCCTCGATGCCCTGCCGCGCGTACCTCGCGGTGCAGCTGCGCCTCGGCACGATCGAAGCGGCGGCCTCGCGGCGCCCCCGCCTGAAGCGGCACCGGGCGACGCACCTGCACTCGGTGAGCTGAGCACCGCCCGTCAGCGGACCCGCAGCAGCCCTTCCTGCACGACGGTCGCGATGAGCGTCCCGTCGGCCGCGAAGAACCGGCCCGTGGCCAGGCCGCGGCCGCCCGAGGCGGACGGGGACGCGGTGTCGTACAGGAACCACTCGTCGGCGCGGAACGGCCGGTGGAACCACAGCGCGTGGTCCAGGCTGGCGCCCCGCACCTCGTCCAGCTCCCAGTACACGCCGTGGCGCGCGAGCGGGGAGTCGAGCAGCGTCATATCCGACGCGTACGTGAGCACGCACACGTGCAGCAGGTCCTCGTCCGGCAGCCGGCCGTCCGCGCGCATCCACACCTGGTTGCGTGCCTCGGTGGTGCCCTTGCCGCGGGTCAGCCACGGCGGGTCGTTCACGTAGCGGACGTCGATCGGGCGCGGGCGGCGCCACATCTCGGCGATGCCAGGGACCTCGCTCACCCGTTCGGCGAACGTCGGCAGCGTCTCGGGCGCCGGCACGTCCGGCATCTCGTCCGCGTGCTCCAGCCCCGGCTCGGGCGTCTGGAACGACGCCGACAGCGCGAAGATCGCCTTCCCGTGCTGCACGGCGACCACCCGGCGCGTGGTGAACGAACGCCCGTCGCGGATGCGGTCAACCTCGTACACGATGGGGATACGGGGGTCACCGGGGCGGATGAAGTACGCGTGCAGCGAGTGCACCTTCCGCTCGCTCGGCACCGTCCGCCCGGCGGCCACGAGCGCCTGCCCGGCGACCTGCCCGCCGAACACGCGCACGGGTGAGAGCGCCGGGCTGACGCCCCGGAAGATGTTCTCCTCGATCTTCTCCAGGTCGAGCAGGTCGACCAGCTGGTCGAGCACCACCTGCCCGCCCAGCCCCGCGGAGCTGTCGAGCCCGGCAGCGGCTTCCTTCGCCAAGTCGGTCATATCTCCCGATCCAACCAGGCGCGGGACCGCCGCCGCACGAGCGGGACCGTCAGGCGTGGTCGTCCTCACCGAGACGGTGGACGCGGATGAGGTTGGTGGTGCCGACGGTGCCCGGCGGGGAACCGGCGACGATGACGACGAGATCGCCCGGCTGGTACCGGCCCATCTCCAGCATCGCGTGGTCCACCTGCTGGATCATCTGGTCGGTGGAGTCGACCTTCGGCACGATGTGCGTGACCGTGCCCCACGTCATCGACAGCTGGCTGCGCACGCTCTCCTCGGGCGTGAACGCCAGCAGCGGCAGGCGCGTGTGCAGCCGCGCGAGGCGGCGCACCGTGTCACCCGACTGCGTGAACGCGACCAGTGCCTTGGCGTTGAGCCGCTCGCCGATGTCGCGCGCGGCGTAGGAGATCACGCCCCGCTTCGTCCGCGGCACGTGCGACAGCGGCGGCACGGTCGGCGAGTCGGTCTCCACGGCCTCGACGATCCGGCCCATGGTCTGCACGGTCTCGATCGGATAGCGCCCGACGCTGCTCTCGCCCGACAGCATCACCGCGTCGGCGCCGTCGAGCACCGCGTTGGCGACGTCCGACACCTCGGCGCGGGTCGGGCGCGAGTTGTTGATCATCGAGTCGAGCATCTGCGTGGCGACGATGACCGGCTTGGCGTTCTCCCGCGCGATCTGGATCGCGCGCTTCTGCACCAGCGGCACCTGCTCCAGCGGCAGCTCCACGCCGAGGTCACCGCGGGCGACCATCACGCCGTCGAACGCCAGCACGATCGCTTCGAGGTTGTAGACCGCCTCGGGCTTCTCCAGCTTGGCGATGACCGGCAGGCGGCCCTTGCCGACGCGGTCCATCACCTGGTGCACCAGGTCGATGTCCGCCGGGGAGCGCACGAACGACAGCGCCACGAAGTCCACGCCCAGCGAGAGCGCGAACTCCAGGTCCTCGATGTCCTTGTCCGACATCGCGGGCACGGACACGTCCATGCCCGGCAGCGAGACGCCCTTGTTGTTGCTGACCGGCCCGCCCTCGGTGACCTCGCAGACCACGTCCGGGCCCTCGACGCCCTTGACGACCAGGCCGATGTTGCCGTCGTCGACGAGCAGCCGGTCACCGGGCTTGGCGTCCTTCGCGAGGCCCTTGTACGTGGTGGACACGCGGTCGTGCGTGCCGGTGACGTCCTCGACCGTGATGCGGACGACGTCCCCGGTGCGCCACTCGACCGGGCCACCGGCGAAGGTGCCGAGGCGGATCTTGGGGCCCTGGAGGTCGGCCATGATGCCCACCGCGCGGCCGGTGGCCGCGGCGGCCTCACGGACGAGGTCGTAGACCTCCTTGTGGTCGCCGTGGCTGCCGTGGCTGAAGTTCATCCTCGCCACGTCCATCCCGGCGTCGACGAGGGCCCGCACCTTCTCCGCGGTGGCGGTGGCGGGACCAAGCGTACAAACGATCTTCGCGCGTCGGCTCACGTTCATACAGCGTAGACCTTCCTTGGCGTTTCGTCTGTACCGATCCCGAGATCGAGTCAGCGGCGTGGCTTCTCGCTCGACCCCACGTGGTCGCGCGCCCACTCGTTGAAGTCGCGCACCTGCCGCCAGGCCCTGCGGACCCGGTCGAGGCACGCCCTTTCGTGCAGCGTGTCGTCGGGTTCCCAGCTCCGGACGGCGTACAGCGACCGGTGTTTCAGCAACCCCAGCCGCGGGTGCTCCTCGGCATACCCACGAGGTCGCGTCCGCAACACGTCACCGGCGATCTCCCACCCGGTCTTGCGGAGTTTCGCGAGAATTCGCTCCAGCGCCGCGCCGTGCACCTCGGTGTCCACGGCCTGGCGGTACCGCGCCAGCTGGTCGGACTCCAGGTGGAAGCACCCGCCGCCGACCCGCAGGCCGGCGGAGGACAGCTCGACGTAGAACGCGCCGCCGCCGCGGCCCTGCTCGATCACCGCGCCGCAGTGCGTCTTGTACGGGGTCTTGTCCTTGGCGAACCGCACGTCGCGGTACGGCCGGAAGACCTTGCCCTCGCCGAAGTCCGGCCCGAACTCGGAGGTCAGCTCGGCGAGCAGGGCCTCCATCGGCTGCCGCACGTGCTCGCGGTACAGCCGCAGGTTGTCGTCCCAGTACGCCTTGGAGTTGTCGGCGAGCAGCCCGTCGTAGAACTCGACGGCGTGCTCCCCGAAGCCGGAGAACGTCACGGCGGGAACCATAACCACGTTCACTGGTACGGGTGACGCGCGGTTTGGCCTCCCCGTGCCGCCGGGAACCGCTCGGGTGTCCTATCCGAACGGAAGGGGAACGACCGTGAGTCTGTTCGACAAGGCCAAGGAAGCACTCGGCCAGCACCCGGACCAGGCCGACCAGGGCATCGACAAGGCCGCCGACGCCGCCAAGGGCAAGTGGGGCGAGCACGGCGACCAGATCGACAAGGCCGCGCAGAAGGCGAAGGACTTCTCGCGCCAGCAGGGCCAGGAGGGCCAGCAGCCGCCTGCCTGACGGGGCTACGGAAGGCGTCCCGAAGGCCTTCCGGTACAGGGAAGAAGGCCGGGCAGGGCGCCTGCCCGGCCCTTCTCATGTCAGCGTCGACCGCGCGAACCCGACGAGCGCGCGGTTCGTCTCCTCCGGCCGCTCCTGCTGCACCCAGTGACCGGCGCGGGCACCAGCTCGACGCTCTGCAGGCGGGGCACGCGCGAAAGCCCGTGCAGGAAACGGCGGAACGTGTCGTCGAGGTCGGCGGCGAGCTCCTTGTCCGCGACGCCGGGCTCCTGGAAGGAGAGCTGGTAGTAGTCCGGCCCGAACACCCCGCGGGCGGGCTCCAGCGTGAGCGCGGCCGGGCGGCCGATGTACGGCACGCTGAGCCCCGCCGCGCCACGCACCAGGTCTGGGCGGAACAACGCGGTGTGCCAGGCGATCGGGGCGCCCCACTCGTGGCCCACCACCAGTGCGTCCGGCGCGCCGAGTTCCGTGATGAGCCCGACGGCGTCGCCGACCAGGTGGAACAGGTCGTAGTCCTCGATCGCCGCGGGTTTATCCGGGCCGTAGCCGCGCTGGTTCGGCGCGACCGCATCCGCCGGAAACGGGAAAGGGGCGGCAGGTGTCCCCTGCCGCCCCTCGGGAATCCGTGCTTCAGCTCGCGATCGCGGTGATCAGCTCGCCGTTGCTGGTGTCACCCGACAGTTCCCAGAAGAACGCGCCGCCGAGCCCCTGGTTGCGGGCGTAACTGATCTTGCCCGCGATGGTGCTCGGGGTGTCGTAGCTCCACCATTCGTTGCCGCAGAAGGCGTACGCCGTGCCCGCGACCGTGCCGGTGGCCGGGCAGCGGGTCTTGAGGAGCTTGTAGTCCTCGATGCCCGCCTCGTACTTGCCCTGCGCGGCGCCCGTGGCCGTGCCGCCCGGCGCGGCCTGCGTGACCCCGGTCCAGCCGCGGCCGTAGAACCCGATGCCCAGCAGGAGCTTGCTCGACGGCACGCCCTTCGACTTCAGCTTCTGGATCGCGGCGTCGGAGTAGAAATCCGCGGTGGGAATGCCGTCGTAGGACGTCAGCGGCGAGTGCGGGGCGGTCGGGCCGGTGGTGGCCCAGGCACCGAAGTAGTCGTAGGTCATGACGTTGTACCAGTCGACGTACTGCGCGGCGCCGGCGTAGTCGGCCGCGTCGAGCTTGCCGCCCGACGTGCCGTCACCGGTGATCGCGGCCGTGACGAGCTTGCTGCCGAACTTCGCCCGCAGCGCCGCCATCAGGTTCTTGAACGCGGCCGCACCGCTGGTGTCGCAGGAGAGCCCGCACGCGTTCGGGTACTCCCAGTCGATGTCGATCCCGTCGAAGACCCCGGCCCAGCGCGGGTCGTTGAGCAGGTTGTAGCAGGAGTCGGCGAACGCAGCGGGGTTCTGCGCGGCCTGCGCGAAGCCGCCGGACCAGGTCCAGCCGCCGAACGAGTAGATCACCTTGAGCCCGGGGTGCATCGCCTTGAGGCGTTTGAGCTGTCCGAAGTTGCCCCGCAGGGCACCGGCGTCCCAGGTGTCGGCGACCCCGTCGACGCTGTCGGCGGCGGAGTACGCCTTGTCATAGGCGGCGTAGGTGTCGCCGATCGCGCACTGACCGTTCGTCACGTTGCCGAACGAGTAGTTGATGTGGGTCAGCTTGGCCGCCGAGCCGCTCGTCTCGACGTTCTTCACGTGGTAGTTGCGGTCGTACACGCCCCATTCGGTGAAGTAGCCGACGACCTTGCCGACGGGAGCGGACGAGGCCTGCGGGGCGAACGTGACCGTGATCAGCGCGGCCGCGAGCACTCCCGCGGCGGCGAACAGCTTGCGGTTCCGGAACATGCTTCCTCCCCGACCGGAGGGAAAGGGACGAACAGCACGTTAATTTGGACTAGACCAGTAGCTCAATGGTCCAGTCCACTATTCCCGACGAAAGTAGCACCGGGAACACGAACCGTCACCGGCAGCGGAACGGGCCGTCACCGCGATGGCGGTGGCGGCCCGTTCCGGGGAAGAACTCAGCCGAAGAAGACCTCGGCCTCCTGGTAACGCTCCGACGGCACGGTCTTCAGCTCCGCCGTCGCCTCCGCCAGCTTCACGCGGACGATGTCGGTCCCGCGCAGGGCGACCATCACGCCGAAGTCGCCGTCGCGCACCGCGTCCACCGCGTGCAGGCCGAAGCGCGTGGCCAGCACCCGGTCGTACGCCGTCGGCGTGCCGCCGCGCTGGACGTGCCCGAGCACCACGGCGCGGGACTCCTTGCCCGTGCGCTCCGCGATCTCGTCGGCCAGCCAGGTGCCGATACCGCCGAGCCGGACATGCCCGAACGCGTCCTTCTCGCCGCTGGTCAGCACTTCCGCGCCGCCCTCGGGCAGCGCGCCCTCCGCGACCACGATGATCGGCGCGTACATGCGCTCGAACCGGCGCTCCACCCACTCCACGACCTGGTCGACCGAGAACGGCCGCTCCGGCACCAGGATCACGTTCGCGCCACCGGCGAGGCCGGAGTGCAGCGCGATCCAGCCCGCGTGCCGGCCCATGACCTCGACGACGATGGCGCGGTAGTGCGACTCCGCCGTGGTGCGCAGCCGGTCGATCGCCTCGGTGGCGATGTGCACCGCGGTGTCGAAGCCGAACGTGTAGTCGGTGGCGGCGAGGTCGTTGTCGATCGTCTTGGGCACGCCGACGACGCCCACCCCGTCGTCGGTCAGCCGCTTCGCGACGCCGAGGGTGTCCTCGCCGCCGATCGCGACCAGCGCGTCGATGCCCTGCTCGGCCAGGGTCGCCTTGATCTTCTCGACCCCGCCCTCCTCCTTGTACGGGTTGGTACGGGACGAGCCGAGGATGGTGCCGCCGCGCGTGAGGATCTCCTCGACGTCGTCGAGGCCGAGCGGCCTGCTGTCCCCGGTCATCGGGCCCCGCCAGCCGCTGCGGAAGCCGACGACCTCCCAGTCGTGGACCTCGATGCCCTTGCGCACGACCGCCCGGATCACCGCGTTCAGCCCGGGGCAGTCGCCGCCACCGGTCAGCACCCCGACTCGCATGGGTACCCGCCCTTTCGAAAGTTGTCCTGGTCACACTTCTCGGCGCCAGCGTAGCCGGATCCCGCCTTGATCGGTCAAGGGCCCAGGGCCTTTGGTAGGGTCGCGTCCGTGCAGCGGTATTTCTGGTTTGGCGGACCGGCCCTGGGTGGGCCAGCCGGCGAACTCGCCGCGCGCTGAACCAGCCACCCACGAGCCGGAGAACGAAGACCGGCTCGGTGGCACGACACGGCGGCCGGTCGCGAAAGGACCGAAACCCGCCATGCAGCTCGCCGCAGGCCCCGCGGAAACCCTGGCGTCGCTCGACGACCAGCGCACCGTCGGCATCAGCCCGCTGATTCCCCCCGCCCTGCTCCGCCAGGAGCACCCGATGGACGCCGCCGTCGCGAAGACCGTCGCCGAAGGCCGGGCCGCCACCGTCGACATCCTCAACGGGACCGACGACCGACTGCTCGTCGTCGTGGGCCCGTGCTCGGTGCACGACCCCGAAGCGGCCGTCGACTACGCGCTCCGGCTCGCCGAGAAAGCCGGCGCGCTGCGCGACCGGCTGCACGTGATCATGCGGGTGTACTTCGAGAAGCCGCGCACCACGCTGGGCTGGAAGGGCCTGATCAACGACCCTGGGCTGGACGGCAGCTACGCGGTCAACCAGGGCCTGCGGCTGGCCCGCAGGCTCCTGCTCGACATCTCCGCGCTCGGGCTGCCGGTGGGGTGCGAGTTCCTGGACCCGATCACGCCGCAGTTCATCGCCGACACCGTCAGCTGGGGCTCGATCGGCGCGCGGACGGCGGCGAGCCAGGTGCACCGGCAGCTGTGCAGCGCGCTGTCCATGCCGGTGGGCATCAAGAACTCCACCGAGGGCGACGTGCAGGTGGCGGTGGACGCGACCCGCGCGGCGGCGGCGAGCCACGTGTTCCCCGGCATCAACGCGGACGGGCTGGCGGCGCTGGTCACGACCGCGGGGAACCCGGACTGCCACGTGATCCTGCGCGGCCACGCGGGCGGCCCCAACTACGACGCGGAGACCGTGGCCGACACCCTCGCGCGGCTGCGCCGTGGCGGGTTGCCGGAGCGCGTGATCGTCGACGCTTCGCACGGCAACAGCGGCAAGGACCACGTGCGGCAGGCGGAGGTCGTGCGGGAGCTGGCGGTGCGCATCGGTGCCGGGGAACGCGGGATCGTCGGCGTGATGCTGGAGAGCTTCCTGGAGGCCGGGCGGCAGGACCTGGTGCTGGGGCAGGCGGCGGAGCTGACCTACGGGCAGTCCATCACCGACGCCTGCCTCGACTGGCCCACCACGGCGGAGCTGCTGGACGAGCTGGCGGGCGCGGTGGCGCGGCGCTGAGCGCGAGGTGGACCCGGGCGCGTCCCGGGTCCACCGCTCAGCGGCGCGTCCGGACCTCTTCGATGATCCGCCACCGCTCCAGGTTGAAGCGCGCGTCGGCGAGGGCGTCGTGCGCGTCGGCGGGTGGGGCGGGCAGCTTGGGCTTGCCCGCGTCCTCCCAGCGTTGCCTCAGGTCACGCGTGAAGCGCGGCAGCTGCCGCGGCAGGGCGGGCATCGGGCCCCACAGCTGCGCCAGCGCGACGTGGTCGTAGGCCGCGTACCAGGCCCACAGCTCGATCCCACCCGGCGGTTTGCCGAAGAAGTCCAGCAGGTCGGCGCGGATCTTCTCCCGGCTGCGCCACGCCGGGTCGGCGGGCGACGGGAGCTTCGGCAGCACGTTCTCGCGCACCCACTGCCCGGCCCTGCCCGGGTCGAAGTCCGTGGAAACCGCGTAGAACTCCCGGCCCCGCTCGTCCACGACACCGATCGACACCAAATCGATCGTCACGCCGTCCTCGATGAACTCGGTGTCGTAGAAGAATCGCACCGAAGCACCCTAGGTCAGGACGCCTTCGTCTCCGGTACCCGGTCCGCTTCGCGCGCCGTCTGCACGGGCACGGCGGGACGCACGCCCGCGGCCTCCGCCGCCATCAGCTCCTTCGCGCGCGCCGCGTAGATGTCGACGTACTCCTGGCCCGACAGCTCCATCAGCGCGTACATGATCTCGTCGGTGATCGAGCGCTCCACGAACCGGTCGCCCTGCAGCCCCTCGTACCGCGAGAAGTCCAGCGGCCTGCCGAACCGGATCTCCAGCCGGCGCGGGCGCCACATCTTCGAGCCGATCGGGTTGACCTTGTCGGTGCCGATCATCGCCACCGGGATCACCGGCACCCCGGCCTCCAGCGCGATGCGCGCGACCCCGGTCTTGCCCTTGTGCAGCCGCCCGTCCGGCGAACGCGTGCCCTCGGGGTAGATGCCCAGCAGGTTGCCCTCACGCAGCAGCCGGATCGCGGTGTCCAGCGCGGCCTGCGCCGCGGTGCCACCCGAACGGTCGATGGGGATCTGACCCACCCCGGTGAAGAACCACTTCTTCAGCCGGCCCTTGATCCCCTTCTCGGTGAAGTACTCGGACTTCGCGGGGAACGTGACGCGCCGGCGCACGCGCAGCGGCATGAAGAACGAGTCGGCGACCGCGAGGTGGTTGCTGGCCAGGATCGCGCCACCGGTCTCGGGGATGTGCTCCGTGCCGGTGACCTTGGTGGGCCACAGCGTGCGGAGCAGCGGACCCAGCAGCACCCACTTGAGCAACCGGTACAGCACTGCGCTCCGCCCTCCCACCGCCGATCGGCCGCCGTCCAGGGTACGAATCCCGGCCGGGCGAGCACAACGCCCGGTCACCCTGGTGCGCGCGATCTCACAGGCGGGCATGTTCTGGCGGGTGCGCGCGTGCGACGATGGAGACCGGGTCAGGTCGGGGAAGAAGGGCGGACGGACATGCCCGTGCTGGCGGGTGCGGAGCCTTTCTCGCACACCGGATCGGTCGAAGCCGGTGTGCTGCTGTGCCACGGCTTCACCAGCACACCGCAGAGCATGCGGCCGTGGGGCGAGTACCTCGCCGAGCGCGACTTCACCGTGCGCTGCCCGCGCCTGCCCGGCCACGGCACCGCGTGGCCGGAGCTCAACCGCACCACCTGGCCCGACTGGTACGGCTGCCTGCGCACGGAGCTGCTCGCGCTGCGGGAGACGTGCGAGTCGGTGTTCGTGTTCGGGCTGTCCATGGGCGGCACGCTGGCGCTGCGGCTGGCGCAGGACTTCGGCGAGCAGATCGCGGGCCTCGTGCTGGTCAACCCGTCGGTGACGACGCTGCGGCGGGACGCGAAGCTGCTGCCGCTGCTGGGGCGGGTGCTGCCGTCGGTGCCCGCGATCGCGAACGACATCGCCAAACCCGGCGCCACGGAGCTGGCCTACCCCCGCACCCCGGTGCGGGCGGCCGCGAGCCTGGCGCAGCTGTGGCGGCTGGTGCGCGCCGACCTGCCGAAGGTCACCCAGCCGCTGCTGCTGTTCCGCTCCCGCGTCGACCACGTGGTGGAACCGGTGAACGCGCGGCTCGTCCTGGAGGGCGTGCGCAGCGAGAATGTCACCGAGGTGGTGCTGGAGCACAGCTTCCACGTGGCTACCCTCGACCATGACGCCCCGCTGATCTTCGAGCGCAGCGTCGAGTTCGCACAGGAGCAGGTGGGATCCCGATGAGCTCGCACGGTACCGACCCCGACGACGTGGACGCGACGTTCGCGGCCATCGTCGCGGACCTGCGCGCGGAGGGCATCGGCGAGTTCGTCGACGAGCCGGTCGAGCCCAAGCCGGAGAAGACGCCGCCCGCCGAGCCCGAGCAGCCCGGGACGTCGTGGCGCGGCGGTGGCACGCAGTGGGAGGACACCGTCCTCGGCGAGGACCCGGCGGACGACGACGAGCACTACGTCCCGCCCGAGCCGCCGCCGCTGCCCCGGCCGGGGAAGGGCGCGTTCGTCGTGCTGCTGTTCTTCGTCGTCGGGTTGTTCCTGCTGATCGCGCCCACCCTGATCGGGATCAGCGCGGCCGTCGGCACCCCGCTGGGCATCCTCAGCCTCGCCACCGCGATCGCGCTCCTGCTGTTGCGGGTCAAGCAGGGGCCGCCGGACGGCGCGGACCCGACGAACGGCGCGCAGGTCTGAATGCACATCGACTTCTCGCCGTCACGCAGGTCGACGGTGGGGGCGGAGTGGGAGCTCGCCCTGGTGGACCGCCGCAGCGGAGAGCTCTCCTCCGTCGCCGAGCGGATACTGGAGGCCGTCCGTCCCGACGGTCAGGACGAGCATCCCAAGATCAAGCAGGAGCTGCTGCTCAACACCATCGAGATCATCACGGGCGTGTGCGACACGGTCGGTGAGATCGCGGCCGACCTCACCGAGTCGCTGGACACCGTGCACTCGGTGATCGACCCGCTGGGCGTCGAGCTGTTCTGCGCGGGCACGCACCCGTTCTCGCCGTGGTACCAGCAGAAGGTCACCGACAAGGCGCGGTACCAGAAGCTCATCGACCGCACCCAGTGGTGGGGCAGGCAGATGCTGATCTACGGCGTCCACGTGCACGTCGGCCTGGACTCGCGCGCGAAGGTGCTGCCCGTGCTCGACGCGTTGCTGAACTACGCGCCGCACCTGCAGGCGCTGTCGGCGTCCTCGCCGTACTGGGGCGCGGAGGACACCGGGTATGCGTCGAACCGGGCGCTGATGTTCCAGCAGCTGCCCACGGCCGGGCTGCCGTTCCAGTTCCGCGAGTGGTCGGAGCTGGAGAACTACGTCGACGACATGTTCAAGACCGGCGTGATCGACGCCTTCTCCGAGATCCGCTGGGACATCCGGCCGGCCCCGCACTTCGGCACGATCGAGATGCGGGTGTGCGACGGGCTGCCCACGCTGGAGGAGGTCACCGCGATCGCGGCGCTCACCCAGTGCCTCGTCGACGACTTCAGCCGGCGGCTGGACGACGGCGAGCAGCTGCCGTGCCTTCCGCCGTGGCACGTGCAGGAGAACAAGTGGCGGGCCGCGCGCTACGGGCTCGACGCGATCGTGATTCTCGACGCGGCGGGCAAGGAACGGCTGGTCACCGAGGACATCTGGGACGTGCTCGACCGGCTGGAGCCCGTGGCGCGGCGGCTCGGCTGCGTGGCCGAGCTACGCGGGGTCGAGACGATCCTGCGGTACGGGGCGAGCTACCAGCGGCAGCGCGCGGTGGCGAAGGAGCACAACGGGAGCCTCAAGGCCGTGGTCGCGTCGCTGGTGGCGGAGATGCGGGACGGGATTCCGAAGTGACGCCCAGGGTCGTGATCGCGCCGGACAAGTTCAAGGGCAGCCTGCCCGCCGACGAGGTCGCGGACGCGATCGCCGCGGGGCTGCGGCGGGTGGTGCCGGACGTCGAGACGCTGGAGTGCCCGATCGCCGACGGCGGCGACGGCACGGTGGCGGCGGCCGTCGCGGCGGGGTTCTCGTTCGTGCCGGCGGAGGCGACCGGGCCCGCCGGGGAACGGGTGCGGACGGGCTACGCGCGCCGCGGTGACACGGCGGTCGTCGAGCTGGCGGCGGTGTCGGGGTTGAGCATGCTGCGCGAGCCGGCTCCGTTGACTTCGAGCACGCTCGGGGTGGGCGAGCTGATCGCGAAGGCGCTCGACGACGGGTGCACCCGGATCGTGCTGGGCCTGGGCGGCAGCGCGAGCACGGACGGCGGCGCGGGTCTCGTGCGCGGGCTGGGCGCGCGGCTGCTGGACGCCTCGGGCGCGGAGATCCCGTTGGGCGGCAAGGCTTTGCTCGACCTGGCGAGAATCGACCTGAGCGGGCTGCGGCGGGCGGAGGTCGTGGTCGCGAGCGACGTGGACAACCCGCTGCTGGGCGAGCACGGGGCGGCGGCGGTGTACGGGCCGCAGAAGGGCGCGACGCCGGAGGACGTGGCGCTGCTGGACCGGGCGCTGGCGCATTTCGCCGCGGTGGCCGGCACTCGGTTCGCGGACGCGCCGGGCGCGGGGGCGGCGGGCGGCACGGGGTTCGCGGCGCTGGCGTTGCTGGGAGCGACGTTCCGGCCGGGGATCGACGTGGTGCTGGAGATGACGGGTTTCGCCGACAAGCTGCCGGGCGCGGACCTGGTGATCACCGGCGAGGGTTCGTTCGACGAGCAGACGCTGCGCGGCAAGGGCCCGGCGGGAATCGCCGCGCGGGCGGACGGAATTCCCGTGGTGGCGGTGGCGGGGCACGTCGCGCTGGACGTGGAAACCCTGCGGCGGCACGGGTTTTCGGCGGGGTACGGCCTGACGGACATCGAGCCCGACGTGCAGCGCTGCATGACCGACACGGCGGCCCTGCTGGAGCGGCTGGCCACCACCGTCGCCAGGGACTGGCTCTAGCCCGCGAACATCGTCTTCCACTCGTCGAGGTTCTGGGGGCGGTAGACGAAGTTGTTCTCCCGCACCGAGGACAGGTTCGCCGACGGCGCGGCGGAGTACTGGTGGCCCGGGAAGACGACCGGGTCGCCGGGGAGTTCCGCCAGCGCGCGGAGGCTGTGGTACATCGCTTCCGCGTCGCCGCCCGGGAAGTCGGTGCGGCCGCAGCCTTCGAGGAACAGCGTGTCGCCCGCGACGAGCCGGTCTTCGAGGAGGAAGCACTGGCTGCCCGGGGTGTGGCCGGGCGTGTGCAGGAGCCGGATCGGGATGTCGCCGACGTGCACCACGTCGTCGTGGTCGTGGCCGGTGAGGTCGGTGCCGGACACGCCGGTGACGCGCTGGACCCACTCGGCCTCGTTGCGGTTGACGTGCACCGGCACGGGCTCGCGGGCGAGCAGCTCCGCGAGCCCGGCGAGGGTGAAGCCCATCATGCTGCCGCCGACGTGGTCCGGGTGGTGGTGGGTGGCCAGCACGCCGGTGAGCCGCATGTCGTCGGCGGCGAGCACGTCGAGCAGGTCGCCGACGGCGTAGGCCGGGTCGACGACGACCGCTTCCCGCGTCTCCCGGTCCCCGATCAGGTAGGCGAAGTTGACCATCTGCGTGGCCACCGGGTCGCCGACGGCGAAGTCGCGGCCGGACAGCAGCTGGCGGAAGTAGAGGCGGTCCTGCATGGCGCCCAGCGTATCCGGGCGGACGCCTCAGGCGAACGGCGTCTCCGGGCGCTCCTGCTTCACGCCGTCGACGAAGACGTCCACCTTCTCGTCGTAGAAGCAGACCAGACCCTGCACCTTCTGGCTCTCCGGCAGCGGCGTCCGGTAGTACCAGACCACGTCCTCGTGCAGCTTGTCGCCGACGCGGACCGAGTAGTACTCCGCCTCGCCCTTGTAGGGGCAGCGCGTGATCGTGTCGCTCGGTTCGAGCAGGTCGAGGCGCACGTCCGTCTTCGGCAGGTAGTACCGCGTCGGCAGGCCCGTCTCGAACAGCAGGCGCGGGTTGCGCGACTCGGCCACGGTGACTCCGTCGATCTCGATCCGGACGTGCCGCGAGCCGGCCAGGATGTCTACGCGCTTGTGCGGGTCGCGGGGGTGGACGTAGATCTCCTCGTCCTCCTCGAACCAGCTGTCCATGGCCGCGAAGTCGAGGCGGACGTGGTCGCGCAGCTCGGGCGGGTCGTCGTAGGACACCGCCGCGTCGACCGCCTCGCGCTCGCCGGCCCGGACGGTCGCCTTGCCGTCGCCGGAGGGGACGAGCACGCCGTCGGCGAAGTCCTCCCTGGGCAGGTAGTAGGCCGGGTAGTACTGGTGCTCCCAGACGAGCAGGGGCCGGATCGTGTCGGCGATGACCCTGCCCCCGAAGGCCACCCGCACCCGCTTCGCACCACGCTCGACCTTGACCGGTTCCATGACGGGGCCAACCCCGTGGGCCGGGGTTTTATTTCCCCGGCTCGGCGCTGACCACCCGGTTTGCCCCTGCGGACACGGGGTATCTGGGACACATGACGTTGCCCGAGGAGGACCGGCTCCGCACGCTGCTGTCCGAAGTGGACTTTCCGTGCGACCGTGCCGAACTGCTGCGGAAGGCGGCCGCGAACGGCGCCGACGACGCCACCCTCGGCCATCTCGGCTGCCTGCCCGACGACTCGTACCCGAACCTCGACGCGGTGGCGCACGCGCTGACCGAAGCCGGCTGACGCATGCGCCTCGCGAGAAGCGACCTGGGCAAACCCGGTATCCGGCGCCGCAGGAGCGGAAAGGGCTTCCGCTACTTCACGCCCGAAGGCGAGCCGCTGCGGGACGAGGAGACGCTGGAGCGCGTACAGGGCCTGGTGATCCCCCCGGCGTGGCGCAAGGTCTGGATCTCGCCGCGGCCGAACGGGCACATCCAGGCCGTCGGCATCGACGACGCCGGGCGCAAGCAGTACCTCTACCACGAGCAGTGGCGCCGCGAGCGCGACGAGGCCAAGCACGACCGCGTGCTGCGGCTCGCCAAGTGCCTGCCCGCGTGGCGCAAGCAGGTCGCCGACGACCTCGGCGAACGCGGGCTGACCAAGAAACGCGTGCTCGCCGCCGCGCTGCGGATGCTCGACCGCGGCGTCTTCCGCACCGGCAGCGAGGAGTACGCCGAGGCCAACGGGACCCGGGGCGCGGCCACGCTGCTCAAGACCGACGTCGCCGTGCGCGGTGACGAAATCACCTTCTGCTACAACGCCAAGGGCAGCATCGAACGCAACCACAGCATCACCGACCCCGAGCTGGCGAAGGTCATCAAGAAGCTGCTGCGCACCGAGTCCGGTTCGGACCGGCTGCTGGTCTACAAGGACGAGCTGGGGTGGCACGAGCTGCACGCCGACCAGATCAACGAGCGCTTCAAGGAGATCGCGGGCGAGGAGTTCACGGGCAAGGACCTGCGGACCTGGCACGCGACGGTGCTCGCCGCGGCGGCGTTCGCGGCCGCGGGGCCCGTCAAGTCCAAACGGGGACTGCAGCGCACCCAGGCCGCGGTGATGCGGGAGGTCGCCGAGAACCTGGGCAACACCCCCGCCGTCGCGAAGCGCTCCTATGTGGATCCGCGGGTGGTCGCCGCCTACGAGGAGGGCGCCACGGTCGAGCGGGCCCTGCGCAGGCTCGGGGACACGGGCATCCGCGGGGACGAGGACCGCGAAGTGCTGGAGCGGGCCGTGATCAGGCTGCTCGTCAAGCGGCCGCATGTTTGACCCCTCCTGCTGGAGGTACCACGTTCGAGTGTGGTTGCTGAGACTGCCCGGTGTCTACCGCCCGCAGGCGGACACCCGGTTGCTGTTGAGCGCGTTGCGGGACGCCCGGCTGGGCCACTCGGCCCGGGCTTTGGATCTGTGCACCGGGACGGGCGTCGCGGCCATCGCGGCGGCGCGCGAGGGTGCCGGGCGGGTGACCGCAGTGGACCGGTACCTGCCTGCCGTGCTGAGTGCCCGGTTCAACGCCCGGGTGCGTGGTCTGCCGGTCCGCGTGCTGCACGGCGATCTGTCCGCCGTGGAGGGCCAGTTCGACCTGATCACCGCCAACCCGCCCTACGTGCCCTGCCCGTCGCTGGAACCGGCGCAGGGCGCGGCGCTGGCCTGGGACGCCGGGCTCGACGGGCGCGAGTGCCTCGACACCCTGTGCGAGCGGGCCGCCGACCTGCTCGCCCCCAACGGGACCATGCTCATCGTCCACTCCGCGCTCTGCGGTGTGTCCCAGACCCTGGAATCCCTGCGTGACAAGGGTTTGAAGTCGTCCGTCGTGGCCCGCGCGCTGGAGCCGTTCGGCCCGGTGATGCGGGAACGCGTCGAGTACCTCGAAAGCTCCGGGCTCATCGAGCCGGGCGAGCGGACCGAGGAGCTGGTGGTGATCCGTGCCGACCGCATCGAACGCTGAACCGCGCCGCGTGACCATCGAACCGGGTGGCCCCATCCTCGTCGACGGGCCGGTGGAACTGGAGCTGCCCGACGGGACCACGGTGTGCTCGGACCGGTTCCGGGTCGCCGTGTGCGCGTGCCGCCGGAGCAAGCGCTATCCGTTCTGCGACACCAGCCACCGCAGGAAAGTCCGCCGCTGACGGAAAGAGGGGCCTCGCCGGATCGGCGAGGCCCCTTCGCTTTCAGAACCGCAGTGACGACTGCCCCGAATGCCACGCCGACAGCACGTGCGTGGCGAACCGGGCCTCGACGAGGTTCGTGGCCTGGATCCCGAACACCACGTCCTCCGCCAGCTCCGGCTCGTCGGCCAGCAGCCCGCCGATCACCTCGTGCCGCATGACCTGCTCGTGCACGGCGTCGGCCTCGATGTGCTCGGTGTAGAACAGTTTGCACGCGTCCGGGGCGCCGAGGCGGTCCAGCGCCTTCTCCATCCGCATCGCGCTCGGCGCGGTGGTGATCTCCGCGGCCGCGAAGTGACCCACGAGCGCGGCGCGCAGCCGCCGGTGCAGCCCGAACAGCGACATCAGGTTGACCACCGCGAGCATGCACCCCGGCGCCTGGTCCAGGTACCGCAGGTAGCCCGAGTCGAGCCCGGCCGCGTCCAGCAGGTCCGCGTACAGCTGCGCGTGCACGCGCTCGGCCCGGCCGCCGCCGTACTCGTCGAACTCGACCGCCACCAGCGCGGCCTTCGCCCTGCCCCGCAGCCGTGGGATGACCCACGCGTGCGGGTCGGCCTCCTTGAGGTGGTAGATCGACCGGTGCGTCAGGTACTCCCGCATCTGCCACCACTCGCCGCGGTCGGCGAGGTAGTGGCTGACCCCCGTGCCGTCGACGGGTTCGACGAGCAGCTCGTCGAGCTCGCCCTGGACGTCGTCGCCGCCCGCGACCGCCGCCCGCAGCCCGGCCAGGAACACCCGCTCCATCGCGCCACGCAGGCGCAGCAGCTCCGGGTCCCACTCCCAGTCCGGGTCCACGCCGGGAAAGCCCTGGTAGTGCAGCTCGTAGCACACGTGCAGCGCCAGCTGGAGGTCCTCGCCGAACGGATCGGCGTCCCCGACCTCCCGCAGCTCGGGGAAGTCGCCGCGCTCGTCGTGGCGCAGCGAGTCCAGCACGGCCTCGGACAGCGGGCCGCGCGCGTCCGGCAGTACCGCAACAGCAGTCGTCATAACGGGTGAATACCCGCGTTGTCCTGCTACTACGCCTGCGCGGTCAGCATTGTGAGGAGCGCGGGCAGCCCGGCGGCCACGGCGTGCCGCTGCCGGTGCGCGCCCGTGCCCCCGTGCAGGAGCCGGTCCACCTGCCCCCGCACGAACTCCAGGTCGCCGGTCTCCGCCAGCGCCTCACCCACGTGTTCGAGGAGGGCGTCGACCCGCTGGGACGCGGGCACCTGCCGAACCAGGATCGGGTCGACCGCGGCGCCCTCCAGTCCGTCGCGGGCCGCCGTCCACACCGCCGCCGCGGCCACCTGCGCGGACAGCCGCGGCGCCGGCACCCCGCGCTCGACGTCGGCGAGCGCCCGCCGCACGAGCGCGCGCGACAACAACGCCTGCAGCACCGCCTCGTCGACGGTCAGTGCCGTGTCGGCGACGCGGAACTCGATCGTCGGCAACCGCTTCGACGGGCGGACCAGCCAGAACGACATCGACTCGTCCACCAGCGCACCGCAGTCGACGAGCCGCCCGACCTCCGCGTCGTACGCGGTGAGATCGGCGAAGTACGGCGGAATTCCGGCGCCGGGGAACCGCGACTGCTGCACGATCCGCCAGCTGCCGTAGCCGGTGTCGCGGCCGTGGTCGAACGGGGAGTTGACCGACAGCGCGAGCAGCACCGGCAGCCACGGCCGCAGGTGGTTCACGACGGCGACGGCGGTTTCCCGGTCCGGCACACCGACGTGCACGTGGCAGCCGCACGCCTCGTAGTCGGCGACCATGCCGCGGTAGAGCTCGTCGATCTCGCCGAACCGGCCGTCGTTGCCGCCGAGCGTCGCGGGCCCGGACAGGACGGCGGTGCCCGACGCGGCGATGGCGGCACCGTGCAGGCTCGCCGCCTCACGCAGGAAGCGCCGGCCGCGGGCGAGGTGCTCGCGCAGGCCTGCCGCGTCCGTGCAGATCCCGGTCGCGGCTTCGACCTGGGTGGCGCGCAGTTCCCGTTGCAGGCTGGCGCCGTCCGGCAGCGGTGGCTGCCCGTCGAGCACGCGGGCCGCACGCGGCACCGTCGCGCCCGTGGCCGGGTCGAGGAGCAGGAACTCCTCCTCGACGCCGAGGGTCAGTCCGCGACGGGTGGCAAGTCCCGGGTCGCCGGACCCTGGATGACCGAGCCGTCCGTGCCGAACCGCGATCCGTGACATGGGCAGTCCCAGGTTTTCTCGGCGTTGTTGAAGGCCACCAGGCAGCCCAGGTGCGTGCAGCGGGCGTTGACACTGCGCACGTTGCCGTCGTCGGCGCGGTAGGTGGCGACGAACTGCGTGCCGCGGCGGACCACCTTGCCCTCGCCGACGCTGGGCAGCTCGCCGGAGCCGACGGTCGCGCGCACGTGGTCGCCCACCAGGTGTTTGGTGACCTGGCCGTTGTTCTCCGCCAGCTTCAGGCCGGAGCGCAGGTCGAAGCGGTTGGGGTCGTACAGCCCGGCATAAGGGCTGCCTTCACCGCGGATCTCCTTGTCCAGCAACAGTCCCGCGGCGGTGCCGCCGGTCATCCCCCACTGGCCGAAGCCGGTGGCGACCCACAGGTGGCGGGTGCCGAGGTGGTAGCGGCCGACGTACGGCACTCCGTCCAATGTGGACATGTCGTGCGCCGACCAGCGGTGCGTGACCTTCTTGACGCCGAACGTCGCCGCGACTTCCGAGAGGCGCTGGTAGCGCTCCTCGACGTCCACGTGCTCGCCGGTGCGGTAGTGCTCGCCACCGACGATCAGCAGCCCGTCGTAGCCGCGCACGGAGTGGTGGGTGTCGGCGTCGAGGTACATGCCGTCCGGCGCGTCGCCCTCCCCCGTCACCACGAGGTCGCGCGTCGGCTCCAGCCGGGCGAAGTACAGTCCGCGGTCGAGGATCGGGTAGTGCGTGGCGATCACGACGTCCTGGGCGCGGACCTGGTCGCCGCGGACGTGGACCGTCGGGACGGGGCGCTCGTCCACGCGCTGCACACGGGCCTGCTCGATGATCGTGCCGCCGAGGCCCTCGATCGCGGCGGCCAGGCCGAGCAGCCACTTGCGCGGATGGAACTGGGCCTGGTTCGCGACGCGGACGGCGCCCGCGACGGTAATGGGCAGCTCGACGTCGGACACGAAGCTCGCGGGCAGGCCGGCCTCCTGGGCCGCGTCGGCCTCTTCCTTGAGCTTGCCGACCTGCTTGTCCTTCGTCGAGTAGACGAAACTGTCGCGGCGCTCGAAGTCGCAGTCGAGGTTCAGCTCGGCGGCGGTGCGCTCTATCCAGTCGATGGCGTCGAGCTGGCTGCGGGCGTACTGCTGGGCGCCGGCGAGGCCCTTGCGGGACTTGAGGGAGGCGTACTTGAGCGCGTGCTGGGCGGTGACCTTGGCGGTCGTGTGCCCGGAGACACCGCCCGCGACCTGCCCGGCCTCGGCGACGAGCACCGAGCGGCCCGCGTTGGCGAGCGCGTAGGCGGTGGTGAGTCCCGCGATGCCGGCCCCGATGACGACGACGTCGACCTCGGTGGGCAACGGCCGGGCGGCGCGCTCGGGCGCCGGTGCGGTGTCCACCCACAGCGAGAGGGGGTCGGGCAGCTGCATGGCCCCCGGGTGCCCACGCCCGTGCGGGTGAAACCTGGCCGGGGGCGGGGCCAGGGTGGCGGGGGCGGGGCCGGAGCGCCCCCGGCCTGGCGCGCCCACGGCGGTTGGCACGAGTGCGCATCGCCTCCGACCCGGCCCCCGTGTCCGAAAGGCGCGAATCACCGCCCCTTGCGGGTCACCACTCGCCAGTTCACGCTGCGCTTGCCTGGCTCGTACGGCGAGTCCAGGCGTTTCGCCGTGATGCCCGTCAGGCCGTTGTCGAGCGCCGCCGCGAGGACGTCCTCTCCGCCGCCCACGTAGTGTTGCGGAACGCGCCAGCTCTCCCCCTCCAGGGTGAGTTTTCGCAGCCGCTGGCGGCGGCGGGAGTACGGCTGGTCGAGCTGCGACCGGCCGTCCAGGTGAAGCACGTCGAACGGCAGGTACAGCACCGGCGTGCGGGTCACGAGGCGCTTCGCCGCGCGGGCGTCCGCGGCCTCCGCACGCCTGCTCAGCGCCGCGGGGCTCGGGCGGCCGTCCTCCATCGCGATCAGCTCGCCGTCGAGCAGCACCTCCGTCGAGCCCAGCTCCTCGCCGAGTCCCTTCAGCTCCGGGTACAGCTCCGTGATCTCGTGCCCGTCGGCGTCCCGCAGCTCCAGCCGCCCGCCCTCCACCCGGGCCTGCGCGCGCTCCCCCGCCCAGAGGAACTCGTACGCCCACTCCGCGTCATCGGCGGGGAGATTTCCCTTACGCGGCACCATCGGTTGCACGAACTCCGGCAGCTCCGCGAAATCCTTGCGCTGCGGGGGATCCAGCCGTCGGACGATCCAGTCCCGTTGTTCCTCCTGGGAATGCCGGTTGACGAACAGGTACTTGCCCCTGACCCGCGAGCCGTGCAGGACCACCTCGACCTTGTGGTCGCCCCAGTGCAGCGTCTCGTAGAAGCCGCGGTCCCAGATCTTCATCACGCCGCCGCCGTACTCGCCCGCGGGAATCGTGCCCTCGAAGGTCGAGTACTCCAACGGGTGGTCCTCGGTGTGCACGGCGAGGCGCGGCGTGTCCGGCAACGGGGGCAGACCCTTCGGCACCGCCCAGGAAACGAGCACCCCCTCGCGCTCGAAACGCACGTCCCAGTGCAGGCGGCGGGCGTGGTGCTCCTGGATGACGAACGTGTCGTCGTCGCCCTTCGGCAGCGCCTCCTCGGCAGGCACCGGCTCGGGAGTCCGCTTCGGATCCCGTTTCCGCCGGTACTCGCTCAAATCCGCCACGCCCAGCACCCTAACCCAGACGGGGGGTTGGTTTACCCGCGATCACCCCCGGGGACCCGAAGTCGCGTGACTACCAAGAACATTTTCGTCGTAGGACTGGACGAGAACAACCTGAGAACCCTGCAGCGGGTGCCCGGAGCCGAGAACTACCGGTACCACACGCTGCTCACCGTGCCCGAGATCCAGGAAGGCGAAATCCCCATCGCCGACCTGATCGACAAGGCGGTCCGGCAGCTGGACGCCTTCGACGGGAACATCGACGCGATCGTGGGCTACTGGGACTTCCCGTCCACGTCGATCGTGCCGATCCTGGGCAAGCGCTACGGCGTGCCGCACCCCAACCTGGAAGGCGTCATCAAGGCCGAGCACAAGTACTGGAGCCGCCTCGAACAGGCGAAGGTGATCGACAACCTGCCGAAGTTCGCGCTCGTCGACCTCGACGGCGACGAGAAACCGCCCGCCGACCTGTCGTTCCCCATGTGGCTCAAGCCCGTCAAGTCGTTCTCCTCGGAACTGGCGTTCCAGGCCAAGAACGAGGACGACTTCGCCGACGCGGTGGCGGAGATCCGGGACGGCATCGGGCGCGTCGGCAAACCGTTCCAGTACGTGCTCGACCACGCGCCGGAGCTGCAGCTGCCGCCGGAGGTGGCCGACGCGGGCGCGCTCGCGTGCCTCGCCGAGGAGTCGCTGACGGGTGAACAGGCCGCGACCGAGGGTTACGTCTACAACGGCGAGGTCGTCGTCAACGGCGCGCTCGACTCGATCAACTACCCCGACAGCTCGTCGTTCCTGCGCCACCAGTACCCCTCGCAGCTGCCGGAACCGGTGGTGCGGCAGATGATCGAGGTGTCGAAGAAGGTCATCAAGCAGCTGGGCCTCGACAACTCGACGTTCTCCATCGAGTTCTTCGCCCGCCCCGACACGGGCGAGGTGAACGTGCTGGAGATCAACGCGCGGCACTCGCAGTCGCACGCGGAGATGTTCGAGTTCGTCGACGGCGTGCCCAACCACCACTGCATGGTGCAGCTGGGCCTGGGCAACCGGCCGGACATGCCGCACGGGAAGGGCGAGTACCGGATCGGCGCGAAGTGGTACCACCGCCGGTTCACCGACGGGATCGTGCGCAGGCTGCCGACCGACGAGGAGATCGAGCGGATCCAGCGGGACATCCCGGGTGTGGTCGTGGACCTCGTGCCGCAGGAGGGCCAGCGACTGTCCGATATGGACGCCCAGGACAGCTACAGCTACGAGCTGGCCTTCGTCTACGTCGGCGCGGACAGCGAAGCGGAACTGAAGGAGAAGTACCAGCGGACCATCGATTCGCTGCACTTCGAGTTCGAGGACGTCCAAGAGGCCTGATGACCGATAATGGCGAAGCCGGTCATCGAGGCCGATCGGGTGCGGGTGTCCCGCAAGACACAGAGGAGGACTAGAACTTGCGCGCGGTCAGCTCCCTGCCGTACGAAATCACCGAGTCCGAGCACGTGTGGATACCGGTCTCCGACGGCACCCGGCTCGCCGCGCGGATCTGGCGGCCGGTCTGTTCCGACGACCAGCCGGTGCCCGGCATCCTCGAATACATTCCTTACCGCAAAAGGGATCTGACGGCCGGGCGCGACTCGATCCACCACCCGTACCTGGCGGGCCACGGTTACGCGTGCGTGCGCGTGGACATCCGCGGCACGGGCGAGTCCGAGGGCGTGCTGGTGGACGAGTACCTCGAACAGGAACAGCGCGACGCCGAGGACGTGCTGGCCTGGATCGCGCGGCAGCCCTGGTGCGACGGGAACACCGGGATGATGGGCATCTCGTGGGGTGGCTTCAACTCGCTGCAGGTCGCCGCCCGGCGGCCGCCGAGCCTGCGGGCGATCGTCATCTCGTCGTTCACCGACGACCGGTACAGCGACGACTTCCACTACATGGGCGGCTGCATGCTGTCGGACAACCTCGCCGAGGCCGGCACCATGTTCGCCTACAGCACGCTGCCGCCGGACCCGGCGCTCGTCGGGGACCGGTGGCGCGACATGTGGCGGGAGCGGATCGAGGCGGCGGGCCCGTGGGTCGACGAATGGCTGCGCCACCAGCGCCGCGACGACTACTGGCGGCACGCCTCGGTGTGCGAGGACTACTCGTCGGTGCGGGTGCCGGTGCTCGCGTCCAGCGGCTGGGCCGACGGCTACTCCAACGCCGTCACGCGCCTGCTGGCGAACCTCGACGTGCCGCGCAAGGGCCTGGTCGGGCCGTGGTCGCACAAGTACCCGCACCTGGGCCAGCCCGGCCCGGCGATCGGCTACCTGCAGGAGGTCGTGCGCTGGTGGGACCACTGGCTCAAGGGCGTCGACAACGACGTCATGGCAGGGCCGATGCTGCTGGCGTGGATGCAGGACAGCGTGCCGCCGTCGACGGCCTACGAGGACCGGCCCGGCCGCTGGGTCGGCGAGCCGGAGTGGCCATCGCCGCACATCAAGCCGCAGACGCTCTGTCTCGCGCCGCACCGGATCGCGCAGCCCGGTGAGGAGATCCCCGAGCGCGCGCTGAGCGTCGAGTCGCCGCTGTCGGTGGGCCAGTTCGCCGGGAAGTGGGCGTCCTACAACGCGCCGCCGGACCTGCCGTACGACCAGCGCGAGGAGGACGGCGGTTCGCTGGTGTTCGACACCGACGAGCTGACCGAGACGTGCGAAATCCTCGGCGCGCCGGTGGTGCACCTGGACGTGTGCGCGGACAAGCCCGTGGCGATGGTGGCCGCGCGGCTGTCTGACGTGGCGCCGGACGGGCGCGCCACGCGGGTCACGTACGGGCTGCTGAACCTCACCCACCGTGACGGGCACGACGATCCACAACCACTCGAACCGGGCAAGCGGTACCAGGTGGAGATCACGCTCAACGGGGTGGCGCAGGCGTTTCCGCCGGGGCACCGCATCCGGCTGTCGCTGTCCACGTCGTACTGGCCGCTGGCCTGGCCGCCACCGGAAGCCGCGCGCCTGACCGTCCACACGGGATCAAGCAACCTGACCCTGCCGGTGCGGCCGACGACGGAAACCGACGAGGTCGGCGCGCACGTGTTCGACGAGCCCGAGGGCGCGCAGCCGATCTCCACCACGCAGGTCAAGCCGACGCGGCAGAAGTGGCAGGTCTCGCGTGACCTGGTGAACTACGAGCAGACGCTGGAGATCCTCAAGGACGCGGGCACCGAGCGGTTCGACGACATCGACCTGGAGGTGTCGCGGTGCGCTTACGAGCGGTACACCTCCGTGGCCGACGACTTCGCCTCGCCCGCGGGCGAAACCGACTGGTCGATGACGTTCTCGCGCGGCGACTGGGAAGCACGGACGGACACGAAGATCCTGCTCACGTGCACTCCGGACGAGTTCGTGCTGCACGCGACGCTGGACGGTTACGAGGGCCCGCACCGGGCGTTTTCGCGGAACTGGCGGTACACCTTCCCGCGGGACCACGTGTGATCGAGCAGGAGTCCGGGTAACCCCGTCGGTGTGAAACCGAGTCTGCACGCGAGAGCCATGATCGCGGCGATGCGCCTCACCCGGCGGAAGAAGACTTTCGCCGACGTGGCCGCGCTGCATCGCAGCATGGAGCCGAGGCAGCGGCCCGACGACGCGGAGCCGCCTGCCTCGGTCCGCGAACGCGTCCTGGTGACCAAGCAGGAAATCCACGACCGGCCGGTGTACACGCTGCGGCCGCGGCGGGGCTACTCGTCGCGGCACGTGCTGTACTTCCACGGTGGCGCCTACGTGCACCAGATCCAGAAGGACCACTGGTCGTTCCTCGCGCGGCTCGTCAGCGAGACGGGTTGCACGGCGACCGCGCCGCTGTATCCACTCGCGCCCGACAACCGCTACAACGACACGATCTCCGTGATCAAGGCGGTGTACAAGGAGAAGCTGAGCGGGCTGGCGAGTGACGACCAGATCCTGATGGGCGACTCGGCGGGCGGCGGGCTCGCGCTGGTGCTCGCCCAGTCGCTGCGGGACGAGGGCAGTCCGCAGCCGAAGGAGATCGTGCTGCTGTCGCCGTGGCTGGACATCACGATGAGCGACCCGGCGCAGCTCGAATACGACCGGCACGACCCGTACCTCGCGATCAACGGCCTGCTGGAGGCCGGGCGGCTCTACGCGGGCGGGCTCGACCCCGCCGATCCCCTGGTGAGCCCGCTCAACGGCGACGTCACCGGGCTCGGTTCGCTGAGCGTGTTCGTCGGCACCCGTGACGTGCTGCTGTCGGACGCGCGCCGTTTCCGCGACAAGGCGGCGGCGCACGGTGTGCCCGTGGAGTACTGGGAGTACCCGGACATGTTCCACGCCTGGATGATCGCGAGTTTCCCGGAGGCGAAGCAGGCTTCGGCGCGCATCGCGCACCTGGTCGTCAGAGGAGGACGCGCGTGAGCGCACCGACCGCTTCCCGGCTCGACACGGTGAAGGTGGCCACGGGCGTGCTGGGCCCGACGCTGGCGGGTGGCGTGATCAAGCGCCGGCCGAAGGTAATGAGGCTGCTGGAGAAGGTGCAGGCCGACACCAGTGCCGTGCAGATCATGCAGGACCTGCGGGCGAAGTACGACGTGCCGCTGTTGCGCCTGGCGGTGCCGGGACGGTCGTTCGCGCTGGTGCTGTCGGCCGACGAGGTCGGTCACGTGCTGGCGGAGTCGCCGGAGCCGTTCAGCCCGGCGAACCTGGAGAAACGCCGTGCGCTGGACAAGTTCCAGCCGCACGGCGTGTTGATTTCGGAGGGCGGGGCCCGTGCTCGTCGGCGTGAGTTCAACGAGAAAGCGCTGGAGACGCCACAGCCGCTGCACCACCTGACGCCGCTGGTGATCGAACGGGTCCGGCAGGAGGTCGCGGCGCTGCCGACGTCCGGGGTGCTGGACTGGGACCAGTACGCGACGGTGTGGTGGCGAATCGTCCGCAGGATTGTGCTGGGCGACAGCGCCCGTGACGACGAGACGACCACGGACCTGTTGGGCCGCTTGCGGTTGTCGGCGAACTGGTCCTACCTTTCGCCACGCCACGCGGGTTTGCAGGAGCGCGTTCTGGGCCGCTTGCGGGGGCACCTCAAGCGTGCGGAGGAAGGCAGCCTGGCCGAGGTGATCGCGCGGACCCCGAAGACGGAGGACGACGATCCGGCGAGCCAGGTGGGCCACTGGCTGTTCGCCTTCGACGCGGCGGGCATGGTGGCCTTCCGCGCTCTCGCGTTGCTGGCGACGCACCCCCACGCCCGCCAGCTCGCGATCGAAGAGGCACCGTCCACACCGGACCTGCCGTACCTGAGGGCGAGCATCCTGGACACGGTGCGCCTCTGGCCGACAACCCCGGCAATCCTGCGCGACACGACGAAGGAAGTCGAGGGCCTGCCAGAGGGAACGGGGATACTGGTGTACACCCCGTTCTTCCACCGGGACGACCAGAACCTGCCCTACGCCCACAGCTTCGCGCCGGAGATCTGGCTGGACGGCAGGGCCCAGCAGAACCCGGCGCTGGTCCCGTTCAGCGCGGGCCCAGGCGAATGCCCGGCACGGAACCTGGTACTGATGGTGACCAGCATCCTCCTGGCGGCGTTGATGGAAAGCCGCGACTACCTGCTCACCTCGGGCCAACGCCTGGGCCCAGCCCACAAACAACCGTCCACACTGGACAACTTCGGCTTGACCTTCTCCGTACGCCCCAAACGCTGATGTTGGATGGCCGTCACCGGGGAGTGGAGTTGCCTTCCCATGCCGCCTCCACTGTTTGCTCCAGCAGCACCGCGATGGTCGTCGGCCCCACACCGCCTGGCACCGGGGTCAGCCAGCCGGCCACCGGCTCCGCCGACTTGAAGTCCACGTCCCCCACGTTCCCGGGGTTGTACCCGGCGTCAACCACCGCGGCACCGGGCTTCAGCCACTCCCCGCGGACGAACTCCGGCTTCCCCACCGCCGCTACCACGATGTCCGCCGTGCGCACCACCGCCTTCAGGTCCGCGGTCCGGGAATGGCACACGGTCACCGTCGCGTTGCGGGCCAGCAGCAGCAACGCCGCGGGCTTGCCCAGGATGGGACTGCGGCCGATCACCACCGCGTGCTTGCCCTCGATCTCCACCCCGTGCGCGTCCAGCAACCGCAGGATCCCGCCCGGCGTGCACGACAGGAAACCCGGTTCCCCCAGCGCCATCGCGGCGAACGAGTGCATCGTGACGCCGTCGACGTCCTTTCCCGGGGCGATCGCCTCGAACACGGCCCGCTCGTCGACGTGCGCCGGAACCGGGTGCTGCACCAGAATTCCGTCCACCGCCGGATCTTCCGACAGCTCGCGCACCTGCGCCACGGCCTCCGCAGTCGTCGTGGCAGCAGGAAGCTGCACGTGCCGTGATTCGACCCCCGCCCCCGCGCACCGCCGCTGCTTCATCCGCACGTACGTCACCGAAGCGGGGTCGTCGCCCACCAGCACCGTGGCCAGACAGGGCTTGCGGCCCGTCTTCTCCAGAAAGCTCGCCGCCCGCTTCGCGGCCCGCTCGACGATTTCGCCGGCCAGCTCGGCGCCGTTCATCAGCCTGGGCATGTCACGCTCCTCGGAAAGAGGTCGGATCACCCAGGCGCGCGGCTACAGGCCGGGCCGCTCCCCGGTGGTACTCCACCCGAACGCCAGTCACGGCCCGAAACCAGCATAACGGTTCTCAAAGCCCGCGCGGTACTTCCTTCAAATCCTTGACCAGCGCCGCGTACGCCTCGTCCCGGTCCGGGGCCCTCAGCACCGACGACGGGTGCACCGTGGGCAACACCCGTTCCGGGCACCCGCCGAACTCCTCCGGTGCCTCGATCAGCTCCCCGCGGTGCTCGGTCACCCGGAACGAAGGCCCCATCAGCGACGACGCCGCCGTCGCGCCCAGCAGTACCACCAGCTTCGGCTGCACCGCCTTCAACTCGGCCAGCAACCATGGCCTGCAGGCGACGATCTCACCCCGGGCGGGCTTCTTGTGGATGCGCTGCTTGCCCCGCTCCGAGCGGGTGAACTTGAAGTGCTTCACCGCGTTCGTGACGTACACCCGCTCGCGGTCGATGCCCGCTTCGACGAGGGCGCGGTCGAGCAGTTTGCCCGCCGGGCCGACGAACGGTTCGCCTTCACGGTCTTCCCGGTCTCCCGGCTGCTCCCCCAGCACCAGCACGTCGGCCTGCCGCGGTCCCTCGCCGAAGACCGTCTGGGTCGCGTCCTGGTACAGATCGCACCCACGGCAGGAACGGGACGCCTCCCGGAGCCGGGACAGCTCAATGCTGTCCGGCACGAACTCGGAGGCGTCCCGCCTGGTCTTCGCGGCCACGGCTCAGCTCGGCCGCTGGACGTCACCGCGCCAGGAGCCGGTCTCGCCGCCGCGGTGCTCGATGAACTCCTTGAAGCGACGCAGGTCGCCCTTCACGCGGCGGTTCAGCACGCCCAGCTTGTCGCCGACCTGCTCGACGAAGCCCTCGGGGTCCACGTCCATCTGCGCGGTGACCCGGGTGGTGGCGTCGCTCAGCCGGTGGAACGTGACCACACCGCCGTGGTTGGGGCCGCTGTCGGACTTCCACGCGACCCGCTCGTCCGGGTGCTGCTCGGTGATCGTCGCGTCGAACTCACGGGTGGCGCCACCGACCTTCGTCACCCAGTGCAGGTGCGTGTCGTCGAGCTGGCGGATCTGCTCGACGCCCTCCATGAACTGGGGGAACGACTCGAACTGCGTCCACTGGTTGTAGGCAGTGGTCACCGGGACGTCGACATCGACGGTTTCGGTGATCGTGCTCATCGAATGTGCTCCCTTCTGTGGTTCCCGTCAGCCGGGTACCTCAGCGGGAGGGGTCTACACGTCCTCGCTGGGTCTGGCGAGGCGCGTGAGCACGGCTTCGAGGTACTCCCGGGCGCGTTCGGGCTGCTCGTCGGGCTCCTGCACGGCCGCGACAAGCCCCTCGGCGAGCTCCCGCAGCTTGATGTTGGCCCGCTGGGAGGTGCCGATGAGGATGTCGAACGCCCGCGCCGAGTCGCAGCCGTACGCGAACATGATCATGCCCTTGGCCTGCTCGATCGTCGCGCGCGAAGCCATCGCGCGCTGCAGCCCGGCGGCCTCGCCCGCCAGCTCGGACAGGTGCTCGGCCTCCCGCAGCCGGGCGCTCGTCAGGTCCACGTAGTAGCCGTGCACCGCGGACGCGCTGCCGTCGGTGGTGTCGACGTCGCCCACCACGACCACCGCCCGCGTGCTGTCGTCCGCCGCCGCGATCCGCTGCTGGCAGCTGAACGGCTGCCCCGTCCGGCGGGCCCGGGTGAACACGTCCGCCAGGCCCGGCCGGTCCGCCGGATGCCCGTGCTTGGCCACGATGCCCAGGTCAGGGGTGACGGAACCGGGCTGGTAGCCGTACATGAGGTAGATCTCCGACGACCAGGACCAGGTGTCGGACAGGACGTCCCAGTGGTACATCCCGACCTGGTCGGCGCTCTGACCTGCGGGCAGCGCGGACAACGGATCCGGCTTGGTGGACATGCGTGTGTGGCTCCTGTGCAAAGCTCTCGTACACGGGTGCCACGCTGCTGGACAGTCCCAGGAAGGCAGATCATAGCCGGACGATCGTCAGGCGCCGCGCACCGATCGCCGGAAAATCCCGCCGCCGCGGGTTGCTCACGCCGAAGGCTTGAGCAGCACCTTGATCACGCCGTCGCGCTTCTGCTGGAACAGCCGGTACGCCTCGGGCGCGTCCTCCAGCGGCAGCCGGTGCGTCGCGAGGTCCTCCACGCCGAGCGGGTCGGCGTCGTCCTGGACCAGCGGGAGCACGTCGTCGAGCCAGCGCCGCACGTTCGCCTGGCCCATCCGCAGCTGGATCTGCCGGTCGAACAGCTCCATCATCGGGATCGGGTCGACCATGCCGCCGTAGACGCCGCTCAGGGAGATCGTGCCGCCGCGCCGGACCGTGTGGATGGCCGCGTTGAGCACGCTGAGCCGGTCGATGCCCGCGGTCTCGGTCACCTTCGCCGCGATCGGCTGCGGCAGGAGGTTCACCAGCTGGTGGGCGAGCTTCCCGACCGGCGCGCCGTGCGCCTCCATGCCGACGGCGTCGATCACCGAGTCCGCGCCGCGGCCCGAGGTCAGCTCCCGCACCGCGCCCGCGATGTCCTTGTGGTCACGCAGGTCGAGCGTGGTGACGTCGTAGCGCGACGCGACCGTGAGCCGCTCGGGCACCAGGTCGACGCCGATCACCTGGCCGGCGCCCCGGTGGCGGGCGATGCGGCAGCACATCTGGCCGATCGGCCCGAGCCCGAACACGACGACGCTGCCGCCGTCGGGGATGCCGGCGTACTCGACGGCCTGCCACGCGGTCGGCACGACGTCGGAGAGGTAGACGAAGCGCTCGTCGGACGGGCCCTCGGGCACCTTGATCGGGCCGTACTGGGCCTGCGGCACGCGCAGGTACTCGGCCTGGCCGCCGGGGACCTGGCCGTAGAGCTTGGTGTAGCCGAACAGGGCGGCGCCCTTGCCGTGCTCGGTGACCTGGGTGGTCTCGCACTGCGACTGCAGCCCGGTGATGCACATGTAGCAGTGGCCGCAGGAGATGTTGAACGGCACGACGACCCGGTCACCGGGCTTGAGGTTCGGCACCGCCGAGCCGACCTCCTCCACGATGCCCATCGGCTCGTGGCCGAGGA
Organism: Amycolatopsis bartoniae; assembly: GCF_014191255.1. Lineage (GTDB taxonomy): Bacteria > Actinomycetota > Actinomycetes > Mycobacteriales > Pseudonocardiaceae > Amycolatopsis_E > Amycolatopsis_E bartoniae. The sequence goes on along the minus strand of NZ_JACHWH010000004.1, from coordinate 352,834 downwards.
TGTCACCCTCGTCGAGGAACGGGCCGAGCACCTCGTACAGGTGCAGGTCCGAGCCGCAGATCCCCGAGGACGTGACCCGGATGACGGCGTCGGTCGGCTCCTGGATCTTCGGGTCCGGCACCGTGTCCACCCGGACGTCCCGCTTGCCGTGCCACGCGACCGCCTTCATGCCCAGCCCCTTCCGTGTCCCGTTTCGGGCACCGGTTAGCCGGGCGTGGCGGCGGCAAACCTACTCGTCGAGCCAGCCGTGGTCGTGCACGAGGTCGAGCACGGCCTTGCGCACCCGCAGCACCTGCTCGGCGGTGAGCGTGGGCACGCCGGCCAGCAGCGCCTCGGTGAGCTCCTCGCGGAAGTCGAGGCCGGGCGGCAGGTAGTCGTCGTCGAGCGCGGGGCGCGAGTTGCGCACGACCCGGACGTTGGACGCCTTGGGCCCGCGCTCGCCATCCTCCACAGTGAACTCGACGACCGTGCCCGGCGCGATCAGCCGCTTGTCCACGTCGAGGTCGTTGACGTGCACGAACACGTCCTCACCGCCGCCCTCCGGCGCCACGAAACCGTACCCGCGGATTTCGTCGAACCGCACGACCTTACCCGTGACCACCACTGCAAACCCCGCCTCGGATCGAGGGCCGAGAACCGCCCCACAAGATGTCGCGCCAAGGTACCGCTTCCGCCGCCACCGGCACAACGGCGGTGTGAAGGTGCGCCCGTCCGGGTAAGCCCGCGAGTATGAAACTGCTCTACAAACCCTTGAGCCTCATCATCAGCGCGCTCGGCGGGGTGCTCGCGGGTGCGGTGTTCAAGCAGGCGTGGAAGGCGATCTCGGGTGACGACGACGCCCCGAAGGCGACGGCCACCGACCGGAAGATGCAGGAGGTGCTGCTGGCGGCGGCGCTGCAGGGGGCCATCTTCGGGCTGGTGAAGGCAGTGGTGGACCGCGGTGGGGCGCAGGCGTTCGAGAAGGCGACGGGCGAGAAACTCGAGAAGGACTGACCTTTCCGCCTAAGGCCCCGGCGGCAGGTGGGCGGCGTCGGGGAACATGGTCAGCGCACGCAGGGCGGTACCGAGCTCCGCGATGTCGGCGGGGTCGGTGAGCGAGCGGCCGAGCTCGTCGGTGATCCGCTTGAGCCGGTGCCGGACGGTGTTGGGGTGGCAGTAGACGCGCTCGGCGGTGGACTTGGTGGAGCCACGGCAGTCGAACCACGCGCGCAGCGTCGCCAGCAGGACGGTGCGCTCCTCCGCGGGCAACCGCAGCACGGGTCTCAGTACCTCGTGCGCGAGCTGGGCGGAGGCTTCGGGGTCGCTGGCGACGAGCCCGGCCAGCGGTGACTCGGCGAACTGGACGACATCGGCCGCACCCGGCAGGAGGCTCGACAGCGCGACGCGCGCGAGGTGCAGGGCGCGGGCGGTGTTGCCCAGCCCCGTGAACACCGGACTCACCCCGACCCGCCCGTTCGCTTTTTCCTTCAGCAGCGCCAGTATCGGCTCCGCGGCCTCCGGGTCACGCAGCGAGACCACGCCGACCTGGAGATCCGGGGTGAGCCGCCAGGCCGAGGCGTGCCGCCGTTCGCCGAGCACGTTCTCGATGGCGGGCAACGGTTCGCGGCCCACGCCGGGCGTCTCGGCGGCGACCACGAGGTAGGTGCCGTCGAGCGAGAGGTCGAGCAGGCGGGCGATCTCCCACAACGTTCCCTCGGTCGCCGTGGCGCCGTTGAACAGCGCCTCGACGAGCGCGAGCCGCCGTTCGTGGCGCGTCCTGGTGATCTCCGCAAGCGTTTCGCGGTACGCCTCGGTCAGCGTCTCGGTGTAGTCGTCGATGAGTGTCCACAACGCACGGGTCGCCGCGACGAGGCCCCCGGTGTCGTGATCGGACACCGTGCTCTCCACGAACCGCTGCCACACCTCGGTGAACCCGATCCGGAAGGCCCGCAGCAGCTCCGGCAGCGGGGCACCCTGCCGGGCCCGCTCCCGCCCGGTGGCCGCGGCCTGGCTGAGGTCGGGCGTGCCGGGCTCGGCGAGCGCCCGCAGCAGGAACGCGAGGTTCGCGGCGCAGGAGGAGCGGAGGTCGTCGTGGGACACGAAGCGGGCGTCGGAGTAGACCCGCATCTCGCCGATGATGGCCGCGAAGGTGGTCTCGGTCAGCTCCGGCAACCTGGCGCGCGCGGCGTCCGCGAGCCGCGCGACCGCGGGTTCGGCACCCGTGTACCGCATGGGCGTCGTCCTCACTTCCGGCACTCCCCGTCGAGTGCCATCGGAAGACGAATCTAACCCGTGAACGGCGCGAGTGGAATGTGGACGGTTCGCGGAACCGCAGCTGCGGAAGGACTTCTCGCCTCGTTCCGCAGCTGCGGTTCCTCGCTCACATGCGGGCCTCGGCGGTGCGGATCGCCTCGCGGATGCGGTGGTAGGTGCCGCAGCGGCAGATGTTCCGGATGCCGTCGAAGTCCTCGTCGGTGAGTTCCCGGCCCTCGGCCTTCGCCGCGCGGACCTTCGCGATGGCCATCATGATCTGGCCCGGCTGGCAGTAGCCGCACTGGGCGACGTCGTGCGCGAGCCACGCCTCCTGCATCGGATGCAGCTCACCGGTCCGCTCGTCCTCCAGCCCCTCGATCGTGGTGATCTCGTCGGTGGGCTTGATGTCCGAGACGGGCACGGAGCACGGGTTGAACGCCTTGCCGTTGATGTGGCTCGTGCACGCCTTGCACACGTTGAGGCCGCACCCGTACTTCGGCCCGGTCACGCCGAGCAGGTCACGCAGCACCCACAGCAGGCGCACGTTGTCGTCGGTGTCGACGGTGACCTGCTTGCCATTCAGAACGAAACTGTGTTGCGACAAGGAAGTTTCCTCACTGCGCGTAGGAGAGGCCGTCGACGGGCGAGTCCGGAATGGACGGAACACGGGGCAGTGGCTCGAAGCTCAGCGTGCCGTGGTTGATCGGGAAGCTGGTGGGCATCTTCCCGACCGCCCGCCCGTAGGCGCACGCCACCGCGGCGAACGAGCTCGCGACGCCCAGCTCCCCGGCACCGCCGGGCTCCCCGGTCGCGGGCATCACGAAGATCTCCATCTCCGGCGGGGTGTTCCACTGTCGGGTGTAGAAGAAGTTGTCCCAGCTGCCTTCCAGCGGCAGGCCCTGGTCGATGTGCAGGCTCTCGGTCAGCGCGAGGCCGATGCCGTCGTTGAGGCAGCCCATCATCTGCGCTTCGAGCCCACGCGGGTTGAGCGCCAGCCCGGCGTCCACGGCCATCACGGCCTTCGTGACCCGCGGCCCGGTCACGCCGTCACGCACCTTGCGGTTGACGGTCTCCGGCCGGCAGTCGATCTCCACGAGCACGGCGACACAGCTCTTGTACTCGGCGTGGAACCCGATGCCCTGCGCGGTACCCGCCGGCATCTTGCGCCCCCACTGCCCGGCCTCGGCCACCTTGTCGAGCACCGCGCGGTAGCGGTCGTTCTTGAAGAAGGACCGGCGGAACTGCACCGGGTCCTTGCCCAGCTTCGCGGCCAGCTGGTCGATCACCAGCTCCCGCGCGCACACCACGTTCGGCGAGTAGACGTTGCGCATGCTGGCGGTGTGGAACTTGAGCGGCACCTCGTTGAGCAGCTGCGTGGTGACGCCGAAGTCGTACGGCATCGACTGGGACAGCTCGAACACCGTCTGCGAGAACCCGATGTCCCCGACCGGCAGCTTCGCGGCGACGGCCGTGAGCAGCTCGCCGAGGCCGTGCCCGAAGTCGGTGGTGACGCTCGTGTGCCGCTGCTCGTAGCTGACGACGTTGCCGAGCGCGTAGTTCACCCGGATCCGCGAGAGCGACATCGGGTGCGCGCGGCCGTGGCGGAAGTCGTCGGTGCGGTGCCACATCAGCTTGACCGGCTTGCCGATCTTCTTCGAGAACTCGGCGGCTTCGAGCGCGGCGTCGCCGAACAGCTTGCGGCCGAACGATCCGCCGCCCTGCATGACGTGCACCTTCACCGCGGTCACGGGCAGCCCGAGCATCGTCGCGATCTGCTCCTGCGTGACGATCGGCGACTTCAGCCCGGCCCAGATCTCGGCCCGGTCGGACCGGACGTCGGCGACCGCGCAGTTGGTCTCCAGCGCGCTGTTGCTGGCGAACGCGAAGGTGAACTCGGCGTCGATCGAGCTGGTCAGCACGGGTGGGACGGCCATCGGCAGCGTCGCCGCGCGCAGCTTCTTCAGCACGGTGGCGTCCGACTCGGCGTCCACCGGGCCCGGGTTCCACGTCACCTTCAGCGCCCGCACGGCGTCGATGCAGTGCGTGGTGGTCCGGCCCCGCACGGCCACGCCGGTGGAGATGACGGCGACGTCGGTGATGCCCGGCATCGCCTTGACCTCGGCGAGGTTCTGCACCGACTTGACCGTGCCGCCGATCGTCGGCGGCCGGCAGACCATGGCGGGCAGCGCGTCCGGCAGCTGGAGGTCCATGGTGAACTGCTTGCGCCCGGTGACGGCGTCCCGCGCGTCGATCCGGTTCTGCGGCGTGCCGACGAGCTTGAAGGACGACTCGGCCTTGGGCTGCGCGGTGACCTGCTCGGTCCGGCTGCTGGCGGCGGCTTCGGCGAGCGAGCCGTAGGTCGCGGTGTGGCCCGTCGGCGAGCTGATTACTCCGTTGTGGACGGTCAGTGTGGACGGTGCGACCCCCCACTGGCCGGCCGCGGTGGACAGCAGCCGGGCCCGTGCGATCGCGGAAACCGTGCGCACCGGCGTGTACATCGACCGCACCGAGTTGGAACCGCCGGTCAGCTGGTTGAAGACCAGTTCGGGCCGGGCGTCGGCGAGGGTGACGCGCACCTTGTCCAGCGGCAGGTCCAGCTCCTCGGCGATGAGCATCGCGATGGTGGTGGTGATGCCCTGGCCCACCTCGGCCCGCGGCAGCGCGAACGAGACGGTGTCGTCGCGGTTGACCTGCAACGCGATGAGGCCGGAGGTGGGCGCGGCGGCGAGAGTGAGCGCGTCACCGAGGTCGAGCAGGTCGGCGGGCTCGGGCGGGGACGGGACGGCGGCGGCCGCGGGAGCCGGGTGCGCGGTGTCCAGCCCGATGCGGGCGGCGACGGCGAGGGTCGGCGCGGCGAGCAGGTAGCCGAGGAACCGGCGGCGCTCCACTCCGGGCAGCGGCGATCGACGGTGATCTGCCATGGAAGTCCTCTCAGCACGGACGGTGACCGCCGCCACGATAGAAAGCGCTTGCCCGCAGGGTCAACGATCCGTAGCCACTCGGCGCGATTCCTGTGACGAGGTGACAGCCGGAGTCGCCAAGACTGTGACGCCGACACACCTGAATGTCGTACAACGTGCGGCCGGATGGCGTACAAAAGGGCCCGGCACCTCCGCGCCGGGCCCTTCGCGAAGCGGTCAGTTCGCCTCGTGCATCACCACGCCGCGGATGTTCTTGCCGTCGCGGAGGTCCTGGTAGCCCTCGTTGACCTGCTCCAGTGTGTAGCGGCGGGTGACCAGCTCGTCGAGCTTGATCGCGCCCGCCTGGTACAGGCGCAGCAGCCGGACGATGTCGTACTGCGGGTTGGCGGAGCCGAACAGCGTGCCCTTGATGGTCTTCTCGAACAGCGTCAGTATCCCGCCCGAGACGTGCACGGTGAGCTTCTCCGGGTTGGCCAGGCCCGTGACCACCACGGTGCCGCCCTTGCCGACGGCGTTGAACGCGGCGGTCACCACGTCCTCGTCCACCACGCCGACCGTCACCAGGGCCTGATCGGCCATCTGGCCCCACGTCAGCTCGGCGATCTTCGCCAGCGCCTCGTCCGCGGTCGCGAACGCGTGCGTGGCGCCGAGCTTCAGCGCGGTCTCACGCTTGAACTCCACCGGGTCCACCGCGATCACGTTGGCGGCACCCGCGTGCGCCGCGCCCTGCACGGCGTTGATGCCGATCCCGCCGATGCCGTAGACGACCGTCGTGTCCCCGGCCCGCACACCGCCCGCGTAGTTCGCGGTGCCCCAGCCCGTGGGCACGCCGCAGCCGACCAGCACGGCGGTCTCCAGCGGGAGCCAGTCGTCGACCTTCACGACCGAGTGCTGGGAGATCGTGGCGCGCTCGGAGAACGTGCCGAGCATGCACATGGCGCCGTAGTCGGTGCCGCCGCGGTGGAAGCGGAACGTGCCGTCCGGCATCCCGCCGTCGAGGATCGTGATGCCCATGTCGCACAGGTTCGAGCGGCCGGTGGCGCAGTAGCGGCAGGTGCCGCAGTTCGGGATGAAGCTGCACACGACGTGGTCGCCCGGCTTGACCTTCGTGACGCCGGGGCCGACGTCCTCGATGATGCCGGCGCCCTCGTGCCCGCCGATGATGGGGAACCGCGGCACGAGGTCGTTGTCGATCAGGTGCAGGTCCGAGTGGCACAGCCCGGCCGCGGTGTACTTGATGAGGACTTCGCCCTCGCGGGGGCCGTCGAGCTCGAGCTCCTCGATCTCGAACGGCTTGTGCGGATCGTGCAGGACAGCGGCTTTCGTCTTCACGACGCTCTCACCTCTTTGTGACGTGGGTCGCAGGCACGGACGGCTTCATCATGACATCCGAAACCAGCGTCCCGACAGCGTTAAGTAGACTTTCCACCCACCGGAGCAAAGTTTCCCGGCCTTCCTCCGCGCTCGCCCCGCGCGGGTCACCGAGCGTCCCGGTGGGGCTCACGGCACGCACACCTCCTTTCCGCAACCGGTCCAGCAACGCAGGAAGTGGCTCAGTGACACCGGTTTCCAGCCGGTCGAGGCGCACCGCGGACGGTCGCAACGCGAGCATCACCGATGTTTCGGTGCGTCCGGCGTGCGTGTCGTCGGGCGGGGCGTCGGGACACCACGCGCGCACGGCACGGCCTTCGTACCGTAGTTTCGCGATCGCGCGGCGCAACGGCTCGACGTTGCCGCCGTGGGCGCACACGAGGACCACGCCGGTGAACGCGTCCGCGGAGCGCACGAGCTCGACGAGGACGTGTTCCGTGGCCTCCTGCCCGATCGAGAGCGTGCCGGGAAAACCCGCGTGCTCGCCGCTGGAGCCGTACGGCAGCGCGGGCGCGACCACCACGTCGTTCCGCCGCTGCGCCAGCCGTTCGCAGAGGGCGACGGCGATCTCGGTGTCCACCGTGAACGGCAGGTGCGGGCCGTGTTGCTCGGTCGCGCCGAGCGGCACCGCGAGCAGGCGCGGCACGAGTTCGGGCCAGGCGAGGTCCTTCATTTCCTGCCCGGCCAGTTCGACAGGTCCGGAACCAACGGCAGGGCGGTCCTTTCCCGGGCACAACCACGCCAGACCCCTGCGCCGTAGGCGAAATCGTCGGCGGTGCGGGCCAGCAGCCAGCGCACCGGATCGAGGTCCGGCCGCAGGCGCCGCCACTCCGTGAGGTGCCGGGCCAGCGCCAGCGCGAGCACGATCCGGCCGCGTGGAGTCGCCGCCAGCAACGGCATCGCGACCGGCCCCCACGTGCGGGTGAGGACGTCCGCGAGGTACCGCCCGGCGCCGAGGTGACCGCGCAGGGCGAGGGTGAGCGCTTCCCGGGGCGGTACGCCGACCGGCCGGAGCTTGCGTGGCAGCAACGCCGCGGTGCCCAGCGCGACCGCCGCGCCGAGCCCGGGTTTCCGCACTGCCGCGAGGGCCCACGCCAGCGCGGTCCAGCCGGAGATCTTCAGCGGCGCGATCGCCTTGTGCCCGTGCCGTTTCGCGAGCGGGGCGGCGGAGGTGCCGTAGTCGAACCGCTGCTTCGCCCACGCCCGCCAGGTTTTCCGCGGCTGGTGGACCACTTCGGACGCCGGTTCGAAGCGCACCCGGCCACCTTGGGCGACGAGCCGCCACACGAGGTCGACGTCCTCACCGAACCGCAGCCGCTCGTCGAACCCGCCGATCTCCCGGACCGCGGCGGTGCGCACGACGAGCGCGGCCGTCGGCAGGTACGTCACGCGCGCGCCCGGGCGGACCGGGCCGGGCCCGTCGCCGAGGTCGAGCGACGAGCGGGCCTGTTCGTACCGCTCGACCACCGACGAACCGGGAGCGCTGCGCACCCGGGGCCCGACGGCGACCACCTGTGGGTCCTCGAAGTGCGGCAAAAGACTGTCGAGCCAGCCGGGCTGGGGAACGGTGTCGGCGTCGAGGAACGCGGTCAGTTCCGTCCGCACGTGCCGCAGGCCGGTGTTGCGGGCCGCTGCCGGGCCGCGTGCGACCGGATGCCGTTCCGCGGCAACGGAAATCGGCGTGCGGGAGCCGTCGTCGACCACCACGTCGGCGCCGGGCGGGAGCGCCTCCGGGTCGCGTGCGGGCACGACGACCGTGACGTCCGCGCGCGTGAGGTGCGTTTCCCCGTAGAGCGGGTGCGCCATTCCGGCGTCGATGAGCCTGTCCGCCAGCTTCCGTTGCTGTGGCGTGGTCACGACAGCCCCGTGGCGCCACTCGCGCACGATCCGCGCGCCCGGCTCGGACAGCCGCAGCACGCGCAGCGGCGCGCCGCCCAGCAGGGTCCGCCCGAGGACCTTCGTTCCCGGGTCGAGGCGAACCTCCAGCTTCATGCCGTGAACCCCCCGTCGGCGTGCACGACGGTTCCGGTGACGGCCGACGACTGCTCCCCGCACAGCCAGCACACCGCGGCGGCGACCTCGGCCGGGTCCAGCAGCCGTTCCACGAGCTGGTGCTGCGAGAACTCCTCGACGTCGTCGAGGTCGTAGAGCGCGGCCGTCGCGTCGAGCATCGCCGTGCGCGTGGAGCCCGGCGACACCGCCGTGGCCGTCACGCCGGTGCCACGCAGATCCGTGGCCAGGCCCCGGATCAGGCCCACGACGGCGTGCTTCGAAGCGTTGTAGCCCGCGAGGTGCCACAACCCGCGGTGCGCGGCTGCGGACGCGAGCGCGACGAAGCGGCCCGACCGCGGCTCGGGCCGTCGCAGCAACGCGGGCACGGCGGCGCGGGCGAGGTGGAACACTCCACGCACCCCGGCGTCGAACAACGCGTCCCACTCCGCGTCCGTGGTCTCCCACAACGGTTTCCCGCCCGCCATGACCGCGGCGGCGGCAACGGCGGCGTCGAGCCCGCCGAACTCCCGCTCGGCGAGCGCGACGGCTTCGGTCAACGCTTCCGGCTCGCGCACGTCGGCTACCAGGTCGAGCACCCGGCCCGGCCAGCGACGGGCGAGGGCGACCAGATCTTCCTTGCGCCCCAAGGAGTAGTGCAACCCGGGCTGGTCGGCGGCGACGTCCACGGCCACGACCCGCCAGCCGTCCGTGGCGAGGCGTTCGACCACCGCGGCGCCGATGCCCCGCGCCGCTCCGGTCACCACCGCCACCCGGCTCATCGCGTGTAACCGCGCCGTCGCAGGTAGTCCAGCAGCTGGCGGGCGGCCTCCTCGGCGGTCGCGGGCCGCACGACCGTGGGCGGGGTGCGCTCGACCAGCGCACCCGTCAACGACAGCATCCGCTGGTGCGGGTCCGCTTCGCGCGGGGCCGGTAACGCACGCGCTCGCGGCCGGTACGCGCGAGGCGCCCCGGCCCGCAGGTAACGCAGCGAGCCCGGCCGCGCGACCGGGATTTCCGCGGTCCTCGACGCGATCACGGCGGGCAGGGACGCGCGGCGCAGCACGACGTCCGCCGGTTCCACCGAGCACACCGCGGGCGGCCCGAACACCAGCCGCTCCCGCCGTCCGCCGTCGAGCCGCCGGACGCCCCGCAGCTCGCCGCCCGCGACGCTCAGCTCGACGAGGCCGAGCGCCTGGGCCGCGCCGAGCCGCTGCGCCAGGAACGCCGGCGTGCTGCCGGTGCCGCGGTCGGCCGACGAGTCCCCGCACAGCACGACGTCCGGCCGGTCGGGCAGGCCGTCGAGCAGCAGCCGCGCGGTCTCGCTGCCGTCCTCGGTCACCGTCGCGGCCGGGCCGTCGACCCGCACGACCTCGTGCGCCCCGGTGGCCAGCGCCTCGCGCAGCATCTCCTCCGCCTCGGGCGGCCCGACGGTGACGGCGAGACACCGCCCGTCGAAGGCCTCGGCGAGGCGCAGCGCGTGCTCCAGCGCGGCCCGGTCGGCCGCGCTCGCCCCGCTGGTGCGGGCGTCGGTGCGGACCTCGCCCGTCAGCGGGTCGACGGCGGCGCGCTGATCGCTCCAGCGCAGAGCGGCCACGACGAGCATCGCTATCCCTTCCGGAACACGACGCCGTAGCCCCCGTCGGGGTAGCTCCAGCTGATCGCGCCCTGGCCGTCGCAGATCTGGTAGCAGGTGCCGCACTCGAAGCACTGCTCGTAGTTGAACAGGATGCCGCCGTCGCTGGTCGGCACGAACAGGTCCGCCGGGCACGCGTAGACACACGCCTGCGTGGTGCACGACCGGCAGACCTCGGTGTCCACGGTGATGTGCGGGCGCTCGGCGACACGGAACTCCACAGTGGACAGTACGTCCTCGAACGCCGGCTCGACGTAACGCTGGTCGGTCATCGCAGCCCCCGCATTCCGGTCCAGGAGTCCCGCACCAGGTCACGCATCCGCACGCCGTTGCGGCGGGCGCTGCGCCTCACCAGCGTACGCAGGCCCGGCTTCGGCTGCGGGTTGTCGACCTGGAACAGCCCTTGCACGACGTCGCAGAGAAACCCAGGGTAGTCGCGCTGCACCCGGTCCGACAGCACGAGTTGCGGGAAGTTCGCCAGCCTGCGGTGGTCGGCCAGCACGAACGAGCGTTCCAGCAGCGTGCGGTACCCGGCGAGGCCCTGTTTCGACGTGTCCCCCGCCGCCAGCGCGGCGGCGGCCGCACGCCCGGCGTACATCCCGGCGCCGAGTGCGAAGTTCACGCCCTCCAGCCAGATCCCGGCGGCCAGGCACATCGCCGCGGCGTCCCCGGCGACGAGCATGCCGTCGCCGATCAGCTCGGGCATCGCGTGGTAGCCGCCCTCGGGGATGAGGTGCGCGGAGTGCTCGATCTGCTCGCCACCCTTGATCAGCGGCGCGACGGCCGGATGCCGCTTGAGGTCCGCGATCAGCTCCTCCGGCCGGGTCCTGGCGTCGCGGATGCCTTCGAGGCCCAGCACCACGCCGATGCTGACGGAGTCCAGGTTCGTGTACAGGAAGCCGCCGCCGGGGATGCCGCGCGTGCAGCCGAGGATCTCGATGTCCACGCCGTCGCGGCCGCTCACCGCGAACCGCTCCTCGATGGCCTGGCGGGGCAGCGCGAGGGTCTGCTTGACGCCCAGCGTCAGGTGCGCGGCCTCGTTCGCGACGCGGTACATGCCGGCTTCCTTGGCCAGGAACGAGTTCACCCCGTCACAGGCGATGACCACGCCCGCGGTGAGGTCGCCGTCCGGCCGGTCGGTGCGCACGCCGACGACCTGCCCCGAGCGGTCCCGCAGCAACCCAGTGGCCACAGTGGACGGTATGAGCACCGCGCCCGCCTCGATGGCCAGCTCGGCGAGCCACGCGTCCAGGTCGGCGCGGTGCGCGGTGGCCCCGTTGTACGGCGGGCTGCCCCAGTCCTGCGTCCGGAAGTCGACGGTGAGCGCCTGCGTCGGCGTCATGACCATGGTCGAGCGGCGGGTCACCCAGCGCTGCACGGGCATCCGCTCCCACCACCGCGGCACCAGCTCGTCGAGGACGCGCCCGTAGACCACCCCGCCGTAGACGTTCTTGGAGCCGGGGAACGGACCCCGCTCGACGAGGGCGACGGAATGCCCGGCGCGTGCCACTTCGAGCGCGGCGGCCGAGCCCGCGGGTCCGGCGCCGACCACGACGACGTCGAACGTCCTCGTCACCTCACCGACCACAGTGGACTCCGAACCCGGTCCGGCGTAGGTCATCGCACCTCCAGGATCCGGGCCAGCTCGGCGAGGACGGCGGGGGCGTCAGCGACGATACCGAGGTCCGCCATGGTGGTCATGGGGCACGACGGGTCGGTGTTCACGCTCACCACGTGCGCGGGATCGCCGAGCCCGCCGAGGTGCTGCGCCGCGCCGGAGATCCCGAACGCGACGTACAGCTCGGGGTGCACCACCACGCCGGTGGTGCCGATCTGCCGCTGGTAACCCGTCCACCCCGCGTCGGTGACCACCCGGGTCGCGCCGAGCGAGGCGCCCATCGCGGTGGCCACCTTTTCCAGCAGCGCCACGGCTTCCGGGCCGCCCAGCCCGGCACCGGCGCCGAAGATCCGCGGTGCTTCGGCGAGGTCCACCGTGCCCGGCTCGGGGTCGAGCACCTCGACGACCGTCACGTCACGGGCGTCGGCGGCGGGCAGGGTGATCTCGTCGAGCGTCTGGCATTGTGCCGGCACGCTCCCCCGGACACCCGGTTGCAGCGTCGCGACGAACGGCCCGTCGGCGACGAGGTCGACGCACACGCGGCCACCCCAGCGCGCCACTTCCGCGCCCTGGCCGGTCACGCGCATCGCCCCGGCCAGCAGGGGGCGGCCCAGTTCGGCGGCGAGCCGGGGCGCGAGGTCACGGCCGTCGGCCGACGCGGGCAGCAGCACGCGTTCGGTGTCCGCCAGCACCTTCGCGAGCTGCCGCGCCCAGCGGCCGGGCGCGAAGGCGCCGTTGCCGGCGAGCCAGCCGGTGCTCAACGACGGCAGTTCACCGGCGGCCTCCTTGACGCCGGTGCCGACGAGCAGCGCCGCGCCACCGGCTTCGGCCACGGTTTCGTCCGCGCCGAGCGGCAGCACGCCGTCACGCACGACGACGACCGCGAGTACGGGCTTCACAGCGCCACCCCCACCCGGTGTCCCTCGACGACGGCCGCGTGCGCGCGGCGCGGCGTGACGCAGTCCCCGGCCCGGTGCACGGGGAACGGCGCGTCCTTCAACTGGTGCCACAGCTCGTCCTCGGGCGCCTGGTGGGTCGCGCAGACCACCCAGTCGCAGACGACCTCCCGCGTGACACCGGTGGTGTGCGTGAGCACCTGCAACACGATTCGTCCGTCCACTTCGGACGCGGCCAGGATCACCTCGTCGGTGTGCTGCCGGATGCCCTTCGCGTGCGCGCGGACGTTGAACGTCTCCATGTCCAGCGTGACGCCGAGGTCCTGCCCCACCACCATGCCCGAGGTGGTCAGCCGCACCGAGCAGCCGCGGTCCGCCAGCAGCTCCGCGACCGACGTGGCCTGGTGGAACCCGAGGTCGTCGAGCACCACGACCTCGCCCTCCGGCGCCGCGCGCCCTTCGAGCACGTCCCGCACGTCCACCACGCGGTCGAGCCCGTTCGCCCAGTACGGCGCCTGCGGTTTCGCGCCCGTCGCGAGCACGACGGCGTCCGGCGACTCCGAGCGCAGCAGGTCGGCGGTGGCCTCGGCACCGGTCTTGAGGTCCACGCCGTAGCGCTGGCATTCGGCGAGCAGGTTCCGCACCACGTCGAGGAACTCGGCGCGGCTGGGCACGCTCGCGGCGAGCGTGACCTGACCGCCGGTGCCCTCGTTGCGCTCGAACAACGTCACGTGGTGCCCGCGTTGCGCGGCGGTGGACGCGGCCTGCAGCCCCGCCGGGCCGCCGCCGACGACCAGCACGCGCTTCGGCCGTGGCCCCGGCATCGGCAGCGGCACGCTTTCCCTGCCCGTGCGCGGGTTTTCGATGCAGCCGAGCCAGCGGTTGAGGCCCATCCGGCCGACGCACTCCTGGTTGCACGACAGGCAGGTGCGGATCTCGGGCGCGTGCCCGGCGCGGGCCTTGGCGACGAAGTCCGGGTCCGCGATCTGGCCGCGCACCACGCCGACCAGGTCGCAGTGCCCTTCGGAGAGCGCACGTTCGGCCTGCACCGGGTCCTTGATCCGGCCGACGCCGATCACCGGCAGCCGCACGGCCTCACGGATCGCGTTGGCGATGAACAGCGCGTAGCCGGGCGGGATGGCCATCGACGCCTCGATCATGAACAGTGTCGAGGTGGCCACTCCGATGGAGGTGTTGATGTAGTCGACCTTGCCGGTCGCCTCCACCAGCTTCGCCACCTCGACCGCCTCGTCGATCGTGGTGCCGCCCTCGATCAGCTCGTCCCCGCACAACCGGACTCCGAGCGCGCGCTCGGGCCCGATGGCCTCGCGCACGGCGTCGATGATCTCCAGCAGGATCCGGGCCCGGTTCTCCAGCGAACCGCCGTAGGAGTCGGTGCGCTTGTTCGTCGCCGGGGACAGGAAACCGCGCACGATCGAGGAGTGCGAGCACTGCAGCTCGACGCCGTCGAACCCGCCCTCGGCGCAGTGCCCGGCGACGGTGCCGTAGCCCGCGACGACCTCGGCGATCTCCCGCGTGTCGATCGCCTTCGGCACCTCGCGGAACATCGGGTCCGGCACCGGCGAGGGCGCCCACACCGGCAGCCGCGAGTACATCGACGAAGCCTGGCCGCCATTGTGGTTGAGCTGCGCGAGGATCGGCGTGCCGTGCGCGTGCACGGCTTCGGTGATGCGCCGGTAGCCGGGAATGACCTCGCGGTTGAAGCCGTGGATCAGCTTTTCGTACGGCCAGTCCGTGCGGTGGGTCGAGTGCTCCTCGGTGATGATCAGCCCGGCGCCACCGGCCGCGCGCGCCGCGTAGTACTCGGCGTGCTGCTCGCTGGGCAGGCCGTGCTGCGCGTAGTTGGTCAGGTGGGCCGAGAACACGATCCGGTTGCGCACCACGAGCGGACCCAGGCGCAACGGCGAGAACAGGTACCGGTAACTCACACCAACGCCCCCGTCACGAGTGTCAGCGCCGCGCGACGGCCTTCGAGGATGGCTTCGTGCACCGTGCGAGGGGCGACGCAGTCTCCGGCCCTGAGCGCACCGGGCAGCTCGTCGGGCAACCGGTGTCCACAGTGGACGACGACGGCGGCTTCGAGTTCCCTGCGCTCTGCGGTGAACACGTCTTCGAGTACCACGTGGTCCTCGTGCACCTCACGCAGCAGCGACCGCTTCGCCAGTGCCACCCCGGCCTGCTGGAGGCGGGTGTTGGCGTCGGCGAGGTCGCCGGTGAGCGCGAGCTGCGTGCCGATCACCTGGTCCTGGCTCACGATCGCGATCTGCCTTCCTTGCGCGGCCAGCAGTTCCGCCACTCCGACCCCGACGAAGTCACCCACCGGATCGGCGACCACCACTGGTCCGGACGGCAGTTCGGCGCCGTTGAGGAAGTCGACCACGTCGATGACGCGGCCGTGCACCACGTAGTTCCGGGGCCCCGGCACCGAGCCGGTCGCGACGATCGCGCCCGCGGGCACGTCGGTGACCTCGACCCCGGTCCGGACGTGCACGCCCAGGCGGTGAACCTCGGACTCCAGCCACTCGGCGAGACGCGCGAGCCGCGACCGGCCCCCGACTTTCGCCGCCACGCGCAGCATTCCGCCCAGGTGTTCCGACCGCTCGCGCAGCTCCACCCGGTGCCCGCGCATCGCCAGCACCCGCGCGGCCTCCAGCCCCGCCGGACCGCCGCCGATCACGAGCACGTCCCCCGGCGCGTCGGCGCCTTGCGGGGAGGGATCCTCGGTCTCATGCCCGCTGCGCGGCTCGCCGATGCACGAGACGATCGGGTTGCGGTTGTCGCGCACCCGGCACTTCTGGTTCGACAGCACACACGGCCGCGGCGCGGCGCCCGCGCGCACCTTGTTCACCAGCTCCGGTTCGGCGATCTGCGCCCGCGTCATCTCGACCAGGCTCGCCACGCCGTCGTCGAGCGCCTGCTGCGCCTGCGCGGGATCGACGACGCTGCCCTGCAACACCGTCAGCGTCCGGCCGTCGACGGCTTCGGTGATCCGGCGGCACAGGTCGAGGTTGAACCCAGGCTCGGTGTGCAGGTCGGGCCGCGTCGCGGAGGCGCTCATCGCCGAGCCGCGTACGGGCACGAGGTAGTCGACCGACGCGGCGAGATCCGCGGCGAGCACCGCCGCCTGTTCGGGTGTGAGACCGGCCCAGGGAGCCAGTTCGTCACACGACAGCCGCAGCCCGACGATCCCACCGGACTCCCGCACCGCACCGAGGACTTCCCGGAGCAGCCGCGACCTGTCGGTGCCGTACTCGTCGCCCCGCTGGTTGGTCAGGCCGGAGGAGAACTGGCGCAGCAACGAGTACTGCCCGGCGTCGATCTCGACACCGTCCATTCCGGACTCCACGGCCAGCGCGGCGGCGTCGCGGAACCCGGCGACGAGCGCCTCGATCTCCGCGGCCTCCAGCTCCATTGGCAGCTCGCGGCTGGCCACGTCCGGCACCCGGGAGGGCGCCCACAACGCGGACTGGCTGAACGCCGAGGAGCCCTGTGAACCGGCATGTCCGAGCCCCGCCAGCACGATCGCGCCACGACAGGCGTCCACAACGGACCGCCAGCCCGGACCGCACAACGAGGCCAGCGGAGCCCGCTCGTAGGGCCAGTCCGAGTCGTGCACGCTCGCGGTCTCGGTCACGATGATCCCGGCGCCACCGGCCGCGCGGGCGGCGTAGTAGGCGACATGACGGTCGGACAGCACCCGGCCGCGCGCGAGGTTCGTCTCATGTGGACCGAACAGCACGCGGCTCGGCGCCGTCCGCCCCGCGATCTCGAACGGAGCGGTGAGCGTGGTCATCGCAGCCCGGCGAGGGGACTCGTGTCGCAGGCGCGGTCGGGACGCGGCGGACCGAACCCGATGTTCACCGGCACCTTGCGGCTCTTGCGGTGCGAATGGTCCACATCGGACCGCGGCGCGGCGCCGGCCGTCTCCAGCGCGCGGGCGCCGTGCCCCTGCACGCATTCCGGGTCGGGCCCGTCGAGTGGCAGGCCGGTGAAGAACTTCGCCGCCATGCAGCCGCCCTGGCACGAGTCGTACGCCGAACACGACGTGCACGCGCCGCCGGTCTGCGGCCCGCGCAGGCGGGTGAACAGCTCCGACTCGCCCCACACCCGCGCGAACCCGCCCTCGTCGCGCACGTTGCCCGCCAGGAACTCCTGGTGGATCGCGAACGGGCAGGCGTAGACGTCGCCGACCGGGTCGATCAGGCACACCACCCGCCCGGCGCCACACAGGTTCAGCCCCGGCAGCGGGTCCGAGCCGAGCGCGTTGAGGTGGAAGAACGAGTCCCCGGTCAGAACTTTTTCGCCGCGCGCGACCAGCCAGTCGTACAGCTGCAGCTGCTGCTCCGCGGTCGGGTGCAGCTCGTCCCACACGTCGGCGCCGCGACCGGACGGCCGCAGGCGGGTGATCCGCAGCTGCGCGCCGTAGGTGTCGGCGATCTCGGCGAAGGCGTCCAGCTGGCCCACGTTCTGCCGCGTCATCACGACGGACAGCTTGAAGTCGCGGAACCCGGCGTCCCGCAGGTTGGTCATCGCCCGGATCGCGGTGTCGAACGAGCCGGGCCCGCGAACGGCGTCGTTGACCTCCGCGGTGGCCCCGTCCAGCGAGATCTGCACGTCCACGTAGTCGGTGGCGGCGAGCCACCGCGCCCGCTCCGGCGTCAGCTTCACCCCGTTGGTGGAGAACTTGACACCCACCTGGTGGGCGACGGCGTACTCGACGAGCTCCCAGAAGTCCGAGCGCACCGTCGGCTCGCCGCCGCCGATGTTCACGTAGAACACCTGCATCCGCTGCAGCTCGTCGATCACCGCCTTGCACTCCGCGGTGCTCAGCTCCCGCGGGTCGCGCCGCCCCGAGGAGGACAGGCAGTGCACACAGGAGAGGTTGCAGGCGTAGGTCAACTCCCACGTCAGGCAGATGGGTGAGTTGAGACCTTCCTTGAAGTGTTCGACGAGCTTCATCGCACGCCTTTCAGGTCCGTCGCTCGATGGTTCCGGTGCGCTCCAGCCCTTCGAGCGCCTTGAGATAGGAGGGCCGCTGGTCCTCGGGGACCCCGGCCTCGTCGAGGGTGGTGTGCACGTCGGGCTGCTCCCCCAGCGTGCGCACCACCTCGACCAGCAGTTTCGTCTTGAGGAACGACAGCCTGCGGGTGCCGAAGTCGTACGCCAGCGCGCCGAACGGCTCGGGCCGGAGCGCGACGCGCGGGGAGCACCGGTAGGGCTGGTCGGGCTCGAACACGGCGGTCAGTAGACCCCGCACATACCGTCGATGGAGACCTCTTCGACGAGCAGCTCCTCCTCCACCAGACCCTCGTCGCGCGTCTGGGCAACCTGCTCGGTCTCGGACATGGGATGCTCCCTTCCGTCGCGGCCGCCCCGGTGCGGCCCGTGTTCCAGACGATAATGGCACCGAGTGCCGAATGGAAGAGGCGATGACCGATCAGGGGAACTCGCGCGCGGGACGCCGGCCGATCACGTCGCGCGCCGAGGTCGAGCACGCCGCGTTCGAACTGTTCGCCCGCCAGGGCTTCGAGCGCACGACGGTCGACGACATCGCGCAGGCCGCGGGCATCGGGCGGCGCACGTTCTTCCGGTACTTCCCGTCGAAGAACGACATCGCGTGGGGCGACTTCGACGGCGAGCTGAAGCGGATGCGCAAGCAGCTCGCCGGCTATCCGCCGGACGTGCCGCTCGTGGATGCGATCCGCGAGGCGCTGGTGGACTTCAACCGCATCGACCCACGCGAGGCGCCGTGGCACCGGCGCCGGATGGAGCTGATCCTCACCACGCCCGCGCTGCAGGCGCACTCCACGCTGCGGTACGCCGAGTGGCGCCGGGTGCTCGCCGAGTTCATCGCCCAGCGCCTCGAAGCCCCGCCGGAATCCCTTGCGCCACAAGCGATCGCGTACGCGACGCTGGGCGTGGCGCTGGCCGCGTACGAGCAGTGGCTGCGGCTGCCGGACGCCGACCTGCCGGGTCTGCTCAACGCGGGGATGCGGGAGCTGACCGCGGCGATCGGCTGACCTCGTCGCGCCCGTCGAGCAGGCTGGAGCGGGCCAGCTGGACGGTGCAGGCCGTGATCAGCACCAGCGCGGTCAGGTCGCCGGCGAGCCACGCGCCGCCGCGCACGTCCTCGTGGAACGCCAGCAGGCCCCAGCCGAGCGCGGCCAGCGGGTTGGCGAGCGTGAGCCCGGGCTGTGAGGCGACGAGCGGCCCGGCGCGCAGCGCCTGCTGCAGCAGCAGGAACCCGGCCGGACCGCAGACGAGCATCGCGTAGGTCTGCCACGCCGAGAACACGCCGGAGAAGCCGTTGGTGAAGGTCGCGCCGATGCCGTCGACCAGTACGGCGGTGAACCCGAACCAGATCCCCGCGGCGGCACCGAAGCAGGCGGCGCGCTTCAGGTGGTGCCGCTTGGAGCCGACGGCGAGGAGCACCCCGACGGCCGCGAAGGTCGCCCCGACGCCCAGCAGCCACACCCCGGCGGGCACGTGCAGCGAGTCCCCGCCCTGCGCGGACAGCGACACGAGCAGCAGCGCCATGCCGGCGCCGAGCCCGGCGAGCGCGACCCACTCCAGCGGCGGCAGCCGGGTGCGGAACACGACGCTCGCCAGCAGCAGGACGAACCCCAGCTCGCCGATCAGCAGGGACTGGACCAGCACGATCGGCGCGTTCGCGAGCGCGACGGTCTGCAGGACGAGCCCCGCGAACGTCGCCAGCACGCCGCTGAGCCACGTCGGTTTGCGCACGAGTTCCAGCAGCCCGGGTTTGCGTCGCGCGCCCATGCGCTGCAGCACCGACCCGGCCGCGTTCGCGCCCGCGGCGAGCACCGCGCACACCACCCCGAGGACCACCCGGCACCGCCTTCCGTCGCGCGAAGCGGTACCAGTCTCTACGATCCCGGTTGTGTTGCTCCCGCGTGGTGCCGAGGCCATCAGCCCGACCGGTCATTACACGGGGTACGTGTGGGTCCGCCACGACCTCGCGCCGCGGGAGCTGGCGACCGCGGAGGGGCGGTTGCTCTTCCACGCGCTGGAGCCGGCGATGCGGCTCGGCAGGCTGCTCGGGCAGCCGACGTTCGAGGGGCTGCTGGTGGCCCGGCACCGGATGCTCGACGTGTTGCTGGCGGGCGCGATCGAGCGCGGCGAGGTCGGGCAGGTGATCGAGATCGCGGCCGGCCTGTCGGCGCGCGGCTGGCGGTTCACGCGGCGGTACGACGTGACCTATGTGGAGGCCGATCTCCCGCGGATGGCTTCGCGGAAGCGGGAACTGCTGGAGCGGCTCGGTGGTGGCCCGCGCGTGACGACGGTGGACGCGCTGGCCGACGACGGCCCGGACAGCATCGGCGCGCTGGCGGACACCCTGGACCCGTCGGTCGGCACGGCGATCGTCACGGAGGGCCTGCTGAACTACTTCGACCGCGAGGCGGTTTCCGGGATGTGGGCCCGTTTCGCCGACGTGCTGCGCCGCTTCCCGAACGGCGCGTACTTCGCGGACGTGGTGCTGCGGCCGGGCGCGCGGTCCCCGGCCGCACGGCTGGGCACGGAACTGCTGCAGGCCCTCGTCCGGGGCCGCGTGCACCTGCACTACGAGTCCGAGCTGGAGGCGGCGGATGCCTTGCGGGAAGCGGGTTTCCCGGCGGCGGAGCTGTCAGTGGCGGGCACGGATGATCCGGGTGCGCGGCTGGTGCACGTCATCGACGCTTGGACGTGAGGCTCGTCGCGCGGCTCCGACGCCGCGTCGATCACCTCGTCCAGCACCTCGCGGGTGGTGTGCAGACCGGCGATCAGCCTGTCGATGCGCGCCCGTTCGGCGGTGAGTTCTTCGACCAGCCGCGGGGTGGCGGTCTCGGCGGGACCGCCGTCGGTGTCGCGCAGGCACGGCAGCAGGCTCGCGATCTTCCTGCTGTGCAGGCCCGCGGCGAACAGCTCCTGGATCCGGATGACGCGGTCGACCGCCCGCTCCGGGTAGTCGCGGTGCCCGCCGGGCGTGCGATCGGCCGTCAGCAGCCCCTGCTGCTCGTAGTACCGCAGTGACCGTTCGCTGACCCCGGTGCGCCGGGCGAGTTCACCGATCTTCATCCGCCTCCCCCGTCGGCGAGCTTGAACCTGACATCGATGTTAACTCCTACCTTGGCCGCATGACACCTACCGAACCCTTCTCCTACAGCCCGATCACCGAGCGATCCCCGATCACCTGGCCCGGTGGTGCCCGGGTCGCCGTCTACGTCGGGCTGAACGTCGAGCACTTCCTCATCGACCGCCCGTCCACGTGCATCTGGCCGGGCTCGGCGGACCTGGTTCCCGACGCGCTGAACCACGGCTGGCGCGACTACGGACCGCGCGTCGGCATCTGGCGCACGGTCGAAAGCCTCGACCGCCACGGCATCAGGGCGAGCGTGCTGCTGAACTCAGCGGTCGCCCACCACCACCCGCAGATCGTCCAGGCCGGGGTCGAGCGGAACTGGAGCTGGATCGCGCACGGGCGGACCAACTCGATCCCGCACACGGGCATGGGCCGCGACGAGGAGCGGCGTTTCCTGACCGAAGTCGTCGACACGATCGCGACGGCCACGGGACAGCGACCACGAGGCTGGATGGGGCCCGGCCTGACGGAGACGTTCAACACCCCGGAGCTGCTCGCCGAACTCGGCCTGAGCTACGTACTGGACTGGACCAACGACGACCAGCCCTATCCGCTGGACGTGCCGGGGATGATCAGCGTGCCGTACTCGGTCGAGCTGAACGACCTGATCCTGTTCGGCAGGGGGCACACCGGCCCGGAGTTCCTGCGGATGGTCCAGGACCAGTACGAGCAGCTGCACGCGGACTCCGAGCACAGTGGCCGGGTGATGGCACTCGCCCTGCACCCCTTCGTGATCGGGCAGCCGTTCCGGCACAAGTACCTCGACCGGGCGCTGGCGCACCTCGCCGCCCAACCCGACGTCTGGCTCACCACGAGCGACGAGATCGCCGAGCACTACCTGCGCACGCGTCAGCCCTGATCGTCCAAAGCGGCCAGCAGTGTGCCCGGGCCGAGGTAGCCCGCGCCCTCCGCCGTGATCCTGCTGCGCAGTTCGCGGTCCGCCGTCACGACTGTCACGTGGTCCGCCGGGCGCGAAACCCGCAACGAACGCACCGTGTCGACGATCGCCGAGTCGCCGTCCTGCGCCGCGGACACCACCTCGACCTCCTCGCTCGCCGGGACGCCCTTCGCCTGGCCTTCGACCACCAGCACGACCCGTGGCCACCACGACCACTCCGGGCCGTCCGTCACCTCGAAGGCCGAGCCCCGCACGCCGCTGCGGACGAGGGTCGCCAGGCGGTCCCGCAGCCGGCCCGCGGCTCCCGCCCGGTCGCGCCACCAGCCGTCCGGGCGGGAGCCGACCACGTTCGCCCCGTCGACCACCAGCACCAGCTCCCGGCCCAGCTGCGGGACCAGCGACGGCCACGCCGACGCGAAGTCGTGGTGCAGCGGGTAACCCGGCACGTCCTGCGGCCGCACCCACCGCAGCTCGTCGCTCTCGTGGTTCATCACCTGCTCGCGCACCGGCCGCACGGTCTGCGCCAGCACCGTCGTGTAGGTCCAGCCGCCGTGGTCGACCGTCCACGCCGACAGCGGCCGCACCGCGTCGCCGGGGATCCCGGCCTCCTCCTCGGCCTCCCGCGTCGCCGCCTGCCACGCGTCCTCGTGGCTGTCCCGCGCGCCACCCGGCAGCGCCCACGTGTCGCCGTGGTGTGTCCACCACGCCCGATGCTGCAACAGGACCCCGCGCTCGGGATCGGTCAGCAGCAACCCCGCGGCACCGAAGCGGCCCCAGTGCCGGTGCCCCGCGGCGCATTCGACGAACCCGTCACCGTCCATCACGCCGCTTCCAGCGCCAGCGCCGCGGCACCCACCATCGCCGCGTCGTCACCGAGGTGCGCGGTGCGGATGCGGGCCAGCGGCCGGTGCCGGGCCCCGGTGATCGCCGCCGTGTAGTGCTCGCGCGCCTCGTCGAGAAACAGCGGCGCCGAACCGGACACGCCGCCGCCGATCACCACGATCTCCGGGTCGAACACGTCCGCCACCAGCGCGAGCCCTTCCCCGAGCCACTTCGCCAGCTCCGCCACGGCCCGCTGCGCGATCGGGTCGCCGTCCCGCGCCGCGCCCGCCACCCGCCGTCCGGTGATCGACCCGGGATCGCCCGACGTCTCGCGCGCCAGCACCGTTGACTGCCCCGGATGCCGCGCCAGCAGCTCGACCGCCGTCGCCGCCAGCGCCGTCCCGCTGCAGTACCGCTCCCAGCAGCCGTACTTGCCGCACGGGCACGCCCGCCCACCCGGCACCACCGTGAGGTGCCCCAGCTCCGGCGCCACCCCGTACGCACCGCGGTAGATCTCGCCCTCCAGCAGCAGGCCCGCGCCGATCCCGGTGCCGATCGCCACCAGCGCCGCCACCCGCGTTCCCCGCGCCGCGCCGAACCGGTGCTCGCCGAGCGCCGCCGCGTTCGCGTCGTGCTCCAGCGTCACCGGCAGGTCCACGCGCTTGGCGATCCGGTCGGCCACCGGCGCCGCGCGCCACGCGAGGTGCGGCGCGAACATCACCGTGTTGCGGTCGTTCGCGACGAACCCCGCTACCGCCAGGCCCACCGCCCCCACGTCCTCGTGCCGGTTGCGCAACTCCTCGATCACGCCGGCGATGGCGTCCTCGAGCGCGTCCTCCTCACTCGGCGTGCCCACGCGGTCGGTGTCCAGAATGGACCCCTGCTCGTCCACCACCGCCGCACGGACGCTCGTGCCCCCGACGTCCAGTCCGATCGCGCGCACTCAGGCCACCTCGCCGCGCCACCGCACGGGAATGCGCTGCACCCGGGGACTCGGCGGCTGGGGTTTCGGCTCCGGGGAGAAGCCGGGCATGTGGAACCCGTGCTCGGGGTCCCAGCGGTCGGCCAGCACCGCGCGCAGCAGCGCGACCAGCTGGCCGAGGTGCTCGATCAGCCGGGCGGCGAACTCGGGCCGCTCGCCACGCACCACGGCGACCACCGCGCACAGCGGGCACCACGCGCAGTCGGCCGTCGCGTGCTCGCCCTCGCCGTGCCCGGCGCTCACGAGACCTTCCAGCCATGGCGCCGCGCGCTCGATCACCATCTCGACGAGCAGCCGCACCTCGTCGGCGAGGCTCGTCGCGTCGGTCTCGGTCATGCCTCCTCCTCAAACGACACGACCAGCCCGCGCTCGTCCGACGCGGCGCCGGTGATCCGGCACGGCCGCAGCGCCTCCGGCAGCGCGACGAGACGGCGGAAGCCGTCCACGGTGATCGCCAGCTCGTCGTCCACCCTGGCCAGGTCGACGACCGCGGCCGGGTCGAGCGGCATCGCCACCCGCAGCTCGTAGCCGCCGTCCACTTCGGACACGTCCAGCAGCGGGACACCCGTGTTCCCGTTGCCCGCCAACGGGTTCTCCTCGCCGTACAGCTCTCGCGAGATCTCCAGCAGCGCGGGCAGCCCGACCGGCTCGACCGCCCGGTGCTCGACCCGCGCGAACTCCGGCACGCCCGCGTCGGCCAGTTCCGCGAGCACCGCGTCCTGCTCGCGGCGGCGGGTGCGCAGCCACGCCGCCGCCGCACCGCGCCACACACCGGGCGCGGGCATCAGCCGGTTCACGATCAGGCCGTCGACACGGATTCCGCGCAGCGCAAGGGAAGTCAGCGTGCGGCGCGCCTCGGCGACGACGACCCGTTCCGGGGTCAGCACCAGCCGCACGCCGGTCCTCGCGGGATCGGTGAGCAGGCTCCGCAGCGACTCCAGGTGCGCGGCCAGCTTCCGCACCGCCTCGACGGTCCCGCGCGGGCCCGCGAGCTTCACCTGCCACATCCTGTTGAGGTACCCCGAAACCGCCTCGGGAAGCGCGAGCAGGCGCAGCGTTTCGGCGGTGGGCCCGCAGTCGACGACGACGGTGTCCCAGCGCCCGGACTCGGCCAGCCGCTGCACCTCGGTCAGCGCGAGCAGCTCGTCCACCCCGGGCAGCACGGTCAGCTCCTCGGCGTCCAGCTCGTCGACGCCCGCGCCCGCCAGCGCCGATTTCAGCCGCCCGCGCAGCTCCTGCCAGATGCCGTCGACGAGCCCGCGCGAGTCGACCTGCGCGGCGTGCAGGCAGTGGTCCACCTCGGCGGGCTCGGCGCCGAGCCGCTGGGCGAACGCGTCGCCGAGGGAGTGCGCCGGGTCGGTGGAGACCACCAGCGTCTTGTGCCCGCGCGAGGCGAGCCCGGCCGCCGTCGCCGCGGCCAGGGTCGTCTTCCCGACACCCCCCTTGCCGGTGAACAGCAGCAGGCGCATCTCAGGCGGGGCCGCTCTCCACGCGGCGCTTGAGCTCCTTGAGCGCCGTGTCCATCACCATCTTCTCCGCCTTGCGGCGCAGCAGGCCGATCATCGGCAGCGCCAGCTCGACCGACAACGTGTACGTCACCTTCGTGCCGCCGCCCGGCGTCTCGGCCAGCTCGTAGCGGCCGTCCTGCGCCTTCTGCATCTGGCCCTTGACCAGGTGCCAGCTCACCGAGCGCCCGTCGGCCGCCCAGTCGTACTCCAGGGTGTAGACGTCCTTGATCGGGCCCGCGTCCAGAGTCAGCTTGACCTGCTTCGGGTTGCCGTCGGCGTCGGTGGCGAGGACCTCGGTCTCGCGGACCTGCTTCGCCCACTCCGGGTACGACCCGAAGTCCGCGATCACCGCCATGACCCGCTCGGGCGGCGCGTCGACCTCGATGGACTGCGTGGACTGCTCGGCCATGGCGGAGAGGTTACCGGTCGGTCAAAGCCGCAGCACGTACGGACGTTCCGTGACCTTGAAGTGTCCGACGTTACGGCATTCGGTCCGGCCCGCCCGCAGCCGCGGCGACAGCGGCTGGTGCACGTGCCCGAACAGCGACCAGCGCGGCTGCTGCTCGTCGATCAGCGCTCGCAGCGCGGTGGACCCCAGCTCCTGGCGGCGGGCGACGACGTCGTAGGTGAGCTCGGGAAACGCCGGCGGGACGTGGGTGCACAGCACCTGGACGTCGTCGAGCTTGTCGACCGCGGCGTCGAACTCGTCGCGCTCGCGCAGGTACGGCCGCCACACCGGGTTCGTGCGGCGCACGGTGGCACCCGGGGGCAGCACGACGCCGCCGACGAAACCGAACCGCAACCCGCCCAGCTCGATCACCTCACCGTCGACGATGGTCAGCCCGTCGCCGGCGAACTCCGGCCACAGGTGCGGCGAGTCGACGTTGCCCGGGGTGGCGTAGGTGGGGGCGGTCATCGCGGCGAACAGCTCGGCGTACTGGGCGCGGATGGCCTCCTCGACCGCGCCGCCCGGGTCGTCGAGGCTGTTCCACAGGGAACGGGAGAAGGCGACCGTCTCGTCGCGGGTGCCCTCACGGCGCAGGCGGGCGAACGTGCCCACCTTCTCCGGGCCGAACAGCGTGCCGAGGATGCCCCTGTCGTGCTCGTGGTAGTCGACGAAGTCGAGGAGATCACCCAGCACGACGAGCGCGTCGGCACCCTCACCCGCCCTGGCGAGCGCCTCCGCGTTGCCGTGCACATCGGAGACGACATGTACGCGCATGAACACAGATTAGTGAACTGACTTGCAAGTCGGTGCGGGTAGCGGAACCTGAGGCGGTGCCAGTGGACGGCCGCACCTCAGGACTTCGGCGGCACTCCAGGCTCGCGTCCGTCCTCCAGGATCTCCTTCAGCTCCAGCGCGATGCCCTTCGCCGCCCGGGCGCGGCGGTCGCCTTCGCGACGAAGATCACGTGGGCGCAGCGGGCCCTGGGGGGTCGCGCGCAGGAAGTAGTGCAGCAGGGTGCCGTCGAGCACGGGCTCCAGCCACACCTCCATGGTGCCCACGAGCGCGCCCTTGACCGTCCACCGCAGGCCCTCGTCGCCGCGGTCGGTGTACACCTCGAGCTGCAGATCCGGCCAGTAGCGGCGCCACGCGGCCGGCGCGGCGAAGGCCGCCTTCACCGTGGCCGGCGGCACCGCGAGGAAGGTCTCGTCGACCACGTCGATCGCGGGCGGGGCGCCGTTCAGCGTGCTCACGGGGTCCAGAATGTCATGGTCCCACCGCCTTGGTCGTAAGGTGGTACTGACGCTAAGTTGACTGGCGAGTAACACCGAAGGACGCGGAGGTCCCCCGTGCGCGAGTACAGCGCCCCGGCGGCGAAGCCGGTAGCCGATGACGAGAACCTCAGCGACATCCTGTGGGCGAACGCGGAGCGGTTCCCGGAGTCGATCAGCTTCCGGCGCCAGGTCGACGGGTCCTGGTTGGACGTCACCGCCCGCGAGTTCGCCGCGCAGGTGCTCGCCGTCGCGAAGGGGCTGATCGAGGCGGGGGTCGAGCACGGCGACCGCATCGGGCTGATGTCCAAGACGCGGTACGAGTGGCAGCTGCTCGACTTCGCGATCTGGGCCGCGGGCGCGGTCACCGTGCCCATCTACGACACGTCGTCACCCGAGCAGGTGCACTGGATCCTGTCCGACTCGGGCGCCAAGGGCGTCTTCGTCGAGACCGACGAGCACCTCGGGAACGTCGACCAGGTGCGCGACCGGCTCGGGGACCTGCAGTACGTGTGGCAGATCGAGAACAGCCACACCGGCGGCGCGGTCGCCGAGCTGACCGCGCTGGGCTCGAAGGTCGCCGACGACACCGTGCACGAGCGGCGCCGGGGGGTGAAGGCCGACGAGCTGGCCACCATCGTCTACACCTCGGGCACCACGGGCCGTCCCAAGGGCGTCGAGCTGTCCCACCGCAACCTGCTCGCCGAGATCCGCGCCGACATCGCCGCGTTCCCGCAGCTGATGGAGGCGGGCAACTCGCTGCTGTGCTTCCTGCCGCTGGCGCACGTGCTGGCGCGGGCCATCGCCGTGACCGCGATCACCGCGCGCGTCACCCTCGGCCACACGCCGGACGTGAAGAACCTGGTGGCGGACCTGGGCACGTTCCGGCCGACGTTCGTGGTCGCCGTGCCGCGCGTGTTCGAGAAGGTCTACAACTCGGCGAAGCAGAAGGCGCACAGCGAGGGCAAGGGCAAGATCTTCGACCAGGCCGAGGCCGTCGCGGTCGCGTACAGCGAGGCTCAGGACTCCGGCGGCGCGGGCCTCGGGCTCAAGGCGAAGCACCTCGTGTTCGACAAGCTGGTCTTCACGAAGCTGCGGGCCGCGCTGGGCGGGCGCTGCATCGCGGCGGTGTCCGGTGGCGCCCCGCTGGGGGCGCGGCTGGCGCACTTCTTCCGCGGGATCGGCGTGCCGGTGTTCGAGGGCTACGGCCTGACGGAGACGTCGGCGGCGGCGAACGTGAACACGCAGACGGCGTTCCGGGTGGGCACCGTCGGCAGGCCGGTGGCGGGCACGTCGGTGCGCATCGCGGACGACGGTGAGGTCCTGCTCAAGGGGGACGTCGTGTTCCGGGCGTACTTCAACAACGAGCAGGCCACGAAGGAGTCGCTGGAGGACGGCTGGTTCCACACCGGCGACCTCGGCGAGCTCGACGACGACGGTTTCCTCAAGATCACCGGCCGCAAGAAGGAGATCATCGTCACGGCGGGCGGCAAGAACGTGGCGCCGTCCGGGCTGGAGGACACGCTGCGCGCGAACCCGCTGATCAGCCAGGCGATGGT
This sequence comes from Amycolatopsis bartoniae, assembly GCF_014191255.1. Classification (GTDB taxonomy): domain Bacteria; phylum Actinomycetota; class Actinomycetes; order Mycobacteriales; family Pseudonocardiaceae; genus Amycolatopsis_E; species Amycolatopsis_E bartoniae. The sequence goes on along the minus strand of NZ_JACHWH010000004.1, from coordinate 324,525 downwards.
GGTCGGCGACCGGCGGCCGTTCATCGGGGTGCTGGTGACGATCGACGAGGAGTTCTTCCCGGCGTGGAAGGCGCAGCACGGCAAGCCGGAGTCCGCGACGGTGGCCGACCTGGCCGACGACGCGGACCTGAAGGCAGCCGTCCAGGCGGCGGTCGACGAGGCGAACAAGCAGGTCTCGCACGCGGAGGCGATCAAGAAGTTCGTGATCCTGGCGCACGACTTCAGCGAGGCGACGGGCGAGATCACGCCGAGCCTGAAGCTGAAGCGCAACGTGGTGAGCAAGAACTACTCGGACACCATCGAATCCCTCTACGCCCGTTGAGCGTGAGGGCCGTCGAGCGGGTACTGCTGGAGTTCGGCAGCCGGGGTTTCAGTGTCCTGCTCAAGATCGATCACGAGCGCCTCGCCGAGGGAACGAAGCCGTGGACCGTCCTGGTCTCCGGCCCGTCCCTCGGCGAAGGCGGCTACGTCAGGACTGACGCGCCGACGATCGAGGCCGGTTTCCGGCGCGTCTATGAACAGCTGCGGAAACACCCGGGTGACTGGGACTGGTTGCCGCCCCTCGGCGAGGACTCCTAGGGCAGCGGGAGGACGGCCGAGGCGCTGGTGTCCTTATTGGACAGGGTCACGGTGAGGGTCGTCGCGCCGGGTAGTGGGGCGGGGCGCAGGACACTGTGCTCGAACATCCAGCCGTGCAGGCCCGAGCCACCGCCGGAGCCCACAAGGTAGTGAGTTGCGGCGTCGTCCCGCGCGGTCCAGCGGTAGCCGGTGCGGAAGAGGCCCTCCCGTGGTGCGGCCTGGTAGGCGTAACGCAGCACCAGCAGCGTCGACCACCGCTCCAGGCTCGTGAACTCCAGGCGGAACGGGCCCGCCTCCAGCGTGGTTCCCGCCAGCGCCCGGACGGCCCGCAGCTCCGGGATCGGCGGCTGTTCCACCGCCTCCTGCCACTCCGGGCGCTCCCGGCCCGCAGCGCGCGTGAAGAGTGCCGGTTCCGACGTCGCCGAGCCTGACACCCGGCGAGTCCGCAGCATGCCCAGGCTCCGCATCGTCGCTTCGAGGTCGGCGAGGATCCGCTCCCCGTCGGCGTGTGACAGCGCGCCCGCCGCCTCCAGGCCGCGCGCGATGCCCCGCACCTCGTGCAGGTCGAACCCGCCGCGCGGCGCCAGGCGGTCCGCGATCAGGCGTTCCAGGTAGCCCTTGCCGTCCACGCCCCCATCGTGGCGGCTACAGGGCGGTCATGCTCGCGATTTTCCATGTGCCGTCGACCCGGCGGGCCGTCACCGCGAGCGCCGCCGAGGCCGAGGACTGCTGGTTCGACGTGGTCACCAGCGTCTGCTGGTCGAGGAACACCAGCACGTGCGCCGTGTCGCCGCGCAGGTCCTGCACGCCCGCCGCGCTGATCGTCGTGGTGCGCACCAGCTTCTGGTCGAGCGCCTGCTGCTTGGCCGCCGCGTAGCCCGACTGGTACTGCCCCACCGCCTCGTCCACCAGCACGCTCGCCGCGGCCCGTTCGGTGCGGGCCAGGTTCGCGTAGTCGTAGGAGAAGAGCGCCTTCACGTCGTTCCCGACCTGATCGGTGACCTCGGCCGTCGCCGTCGTGTCGGCCACCGCGCGGTTGCCGCCGTGGATCGCCCGCACCTGGAGGATCGACCACACCGCCGCGCCGATGGCCAGCACGACCACCGCAGTCAGCACCGCGAGCACCGTCGCCCGCCGGTCCGCCTTCACGACGCCACCTCGGCACCCGCAGCGCACCACGCCAGCGCCACCCCGCCCGCGGCAGGCACCCTCGACCGGGCCGCCAGCACGCCCCGCGCCACCACCGCCCGGCCCGACGCCACCTCGCCCACCACAGTCCGCGCCGACGCGCGTCCCACCGCCGCTCTGCCTGCCGTCATCACGCCGCCGCCTGCACGGAGTCGACCTTCCAGCCCGCGTCGGTGCGGGTCAGCGTCGCGTTCAGCCTCGCCCGCGACTGCGCCGACGGGGCGCCGTTCGTGCTCAGCTGCACGTCCAGCACCGCGAGCACCCTGGCCGTGCCCTTGCCGGAGTCCAGGTCGGCCACCGCCGCCTGGTCGATCCGCGCGCTCGCCACCGTCTTGCTCGCCGTGGCGCGGCCGATCTGCTCCTCCCGGTCACCCGACAGCGTCCGGCCCAGCTGTCCCGTCGTCACGTCCAGCCACCGGTCCACCGCCGGACCCGGATCGTGGTAATCGATCGTGTTCAACGCCGACAACGCATCGGACGCCGCGGTCAGCACGGCGTCACGGTCGTCCGCGCGGCGGGCCGCGTCGTCGTGGGCCGCACGCCACCACGACCAGCCGAACCACGCCGCGACCAGCACCGACACGGCGGCCAGCACGCTCGCCACCACCATCGCAGGAGACCTCACCCTGGCAATCCCAGCAGCTGCCCGATTCCCGTCGCACCCGGCCCCGACAACAGGCCCAGCAGACCGGGCAGCTGCGCCTGCTGCTGAGCCACCGCGGGCGACGAAGAAGACGTCTTCGCCGGCGTCACCGGCACGCCCGCGTACGGCGCGTTCTGCGCGCCCCGCACGCCGGTGGGGCTGCCGGGCGGCTCCGCGCAGTACGCCTGCGTGTTCGCGGGCGCCTCGGAGGTGTCGTTCGCCGGGCGCTCCTTCGTCGTCTCGTAGCCCTTGGTGCACGAGTGCGGGTCGAAGAAGTTCAGCACCAGCCCCAGGTGCCCCTCGCCGTTCGACCACACCGACCGCGTGAACGCCGAGATCACCGGCAGCGCGACCAGCTGCTCCTCGATGGCGTCCGTGCGCACCGACGTCACCTGCATCGTGGTCAGCAGGTTCGCGACGAGCACGCCGAGGTCGCTGCCGGACACGGACAGGATCTGGTCCACGTCGTCCGCGAGCTGCGGCGCCTCGTCGACCACCTTCCGCAGGTCCGGGTCGGACGTCTTGAGCTGCCCCGCGATCTGGCGCAACCCAGCGGCGAGTGAGGTGATGTTCTGCGCCTGCCGCTCCTGCGTCGCCAGCACCGTGCGGCCGTCGCTGAGCAGCTTCTGGGTCTGCGGCAGGTTCTCCGCCGCCGAGTCCGTGAACGACCCCGCGGTGTCGAGCAGCTGCTGCAGGTCCGGGCCGCGGCCGGCGAACGCGTCGTACGTCTCGTCCACCACCGTCCGCAGCGACGCCGGGTCCACACTGGACACGAACTGGTCGAGGTTGGCCAGCACGGTGTCCGGCGACACCGGCAACGCCGTCTTCGCCCGCTCGATCACCGACCCGTCGTGCAGGTACGGCCCCTCCTCGGAGCTGGGCCGCAGGTCCACGTACTGCTCGCCGACCGCGGAGCGGTCCGCGACGACGGCCTGCGAGGCCGCCGGGATCTCGGTGCCCGAGTCGATGTCGAGGTCCACGGCCACGCCCTGCTCGTCCAGCCGCATCGCGGCCACCCGGCCCACCGACACCCCGCGGTAGGTCACCTCGGCGTTGACGAAGATGCCGCCGGAGTCGGCCAGCTGCGCCGTGACGACGTACCCGCGCGAGCCGAACAACCGGTCCAGCCCCGCGTACTTGCCGCCGACGTAACCGACGGAGACCACCGCGATGAGCCCGAACGCGAGCAGCTTGACCCGGTGCCGCCTGGTGATCATCGGTTTCCTCCCAGCAGCGAGCCGAGCAGGTTCCCGAGCAGACCACCGTCCTGTGTGGACGGAGTCGTCGGCGCGGGCTGCTCCTGCGGCAACGGCAGCGGCGGCGCGGACGACGACGTGCCCTGCCCGATCCCGATCGTGCCCGCGGGCGTGTCGATCTGGACGCGCCCGGCATTCTCGATGTTCTGCAGGATCCCGCTCAGGTCGAGGTCGACACGGGCCTTCACGTTCGCGTAGTCGCCCTTCACCACGTCACCGGCGACGTCCGGCAGCGGGTACGTGGGCAGGATCTTCAACGCGGTGGGCAGGTTCTGGCCCGCCTCGGCGAGCTTGGTGAGCGTGGGAGTAAGCGCTTTCAGGTTGTCGATCAGCTGGTCCTTGCTCTGGTCGATCGTGTTCACCGCGACGCCGGACAGCGTGTCGAGCGACTGCAGCATCCCGACGAGCTGGTCGCGCTGCTGCGTCAGGACCTGCAGCCCGGGCGCGAGGTTGTCCAGCGCGTTGCTCAGGTTCGCCGTCTGCCCGGTGAGCGTGCTGGACAGGCGGTTGAGCCCGTCGATCGCGCGGATGATCTCGCTCTTCTGCCCGTCCAGCTCGGTCGCGAGCTGGTCCACCCGCGACAGCAGCGCCCGGATCTCGGCCTCGTTCCCGGTGAGCGTCTTGTTCAGCTCGCGCGTGATGTCGGCCAGCTGGTTCACCCCGCCGCCGTTGAGCAGCAGCGACAGCGCGCCGAGGACCTCCTCGACCTCGGGGTTGCGGTTCGTGTGGTCGAGCGGGATGACCGCGTTGTCGGTCAGCGTGCCCTCGGCGCCGGACGCGGGCTCACGCAGCTCGACGAACTTCTCCCCCAGCAGGCTCGACTGGCGCAGGTCGGCGTAGGAGTTCGCGGGCAGCTTCACGTCGCCGTTGACCCGCATGTCGACGATCGCCGACCGCGTGTCCGGCGCCAGCTCGATCTTGTCCACGCGGCCCACGGCGACGTCGTTGACCTTCACGCTCGCCTGCGGCACGAGGTCGAGCACGTCGGCGAACCGCGCGCTGACGTGGTAAGGGTGGTCGCCGAGATCGGCGCCGCCGGGCAGCGGCAGGTCGTACAGCCCCGAAAAGCCGCCGGTGCCGCAGCCGCCGAGCAGCAGCACCACGACCAGGACCCCGAGCAGGCGCTTCACGAGCCACTCTCCGGGATCTCGACGAGCGGCAGCAACGGCAGCGGCGGCAGCTTGCCGCTGCCGATGTCGGCGAGCAGCTGCGGGATCGAGGGGATCTTCGCGACCCCGTCGACCACCGGCTGGAGCACGGTGCACAGGTTGCCGACCACGTCCGGCAGGCCGACCGGGGTGGACGCCTTGAGGATCCGGCACAACGTCGTCACGAGCGGGTTGGTGAGCTCGTTGGCGTTGTAGCGGATCGCGACGCTGCCGGACGCGGCGTCGTAGGAGTTGATGAAGTTCGTCATGCCCGTCGGCGCCACGTCGAGCACCTCGGCGAGCGCGGCACGCTGGTCCACGAGCACCTGCGTCACGCTCGCCAGCTTGTCCACATTGGACTCCAGCAGGTCGCGGTTCTCCGAGACGAAGGTCTGCACGTCGCCGAGCGAGCCGGCGAGCGACGACAGCGCCCGCCCCACGTCGTCGGAGTCGCCGGCCAGGAAACCTGCCACGTCGGCCATCCGGGCGTAGAACTGGTTGAGCTGGTTGTCGCTGTCGGACAGCGCCGTGGTGAACGACTGCAGGTTCCGGATCGTCGCGAACAGGTCGCCCTTGGAGTCGTCGAGCGTGCGGGACAGGTTCGCCAGCTCGTTCACGGTGTCGCCCAGGTTCTTGCCGCTGCCGTCGAGGTTCTTCGCAGCGGTGTCGAGCAGGTCCGACAGCGCGCCGTTGGCGTTGGCGCCGTTGGGACCGAGGCTCTGCGACAGCTCGTCGAGGCTGCCGTAGAGGTCGTCGATCTCCATCGGCGTCGCGGTGCGCTCCTTCGGGATCACCGTGCCCGACGCCAGCACCGGACCGCTGTCATAGGCCGGGGTGAGCTGCACGTACCGGTCGCTGACCAGCGAGGGCGCGACGACGACGGCGCCCGCGTTTGCGGGGATCTGCACCCCGGGATCGACTCGCATGTCCACGCGCACCACGTCACCCTGCGGCGTCACACTGGTGATCTGCCCGACCTGCACGCCCAGCACGCGCACCGAGGACCCGGCGTAGAGACCCACGGTCTTGTCGAACAACGCGGACACCCTGGTGCCGCCCGAGTTGCGGAACACCAGCCACAGCCCGGCGGTCAGCACCAGCGCGACCACGCACGCCGCGGCCACCCAGCGGTACGCGCTGCGCTTCGGCTCGCTGTCGATGGTCATGTCAGTTGCCCATTCCCTGGTCGGGCGCGGAGATCGGCGGGGTGCAGCCCTCCGGGTTGACCGACAGCCCGCCCGCCTTGATCACCGGCGGCAGCAGGCCGCAGATGTAACCCTCGAACCAGCGGCCGTTGCCGGTGGCGTTGGTGCCGACGCGCGTGAACGGCGCGAGCAGCGCGAGGCTGCGGCCGAGGTTGTCCTGGTTGCGCTGCAGGATCGTGGTGACGTCGTTGAGCTTGTCCAGTGTCGGCCGCAGCTGCGCGCGGTTGTCCGCGACGAGCCCGCTCAGCTGCGCGGAGAGGTCCTGCGTGCCCTTGAGCAGGCGGCTGATCGCGTCCCGGCGCTGCTGCAGCTCGGTCAGCAGCAGGTTGCCGTCGTCGATGACGCGCTGCAGCTGGGTGTTGCGGTCGGACAGCGTTTTCGAGACCTGACTGGTGTTGCTGAGCAGGTTCGCCAGCTCCTGGTCGCGTGAGGACACCGTCTTCGACAGCGCGGACAGGCCGTTGAGCGTGTCCTTGAGCGGCTGCGGCGTGTCCTGCAACGCGGCCGACACCGTCTCGAAGCTCTGCGCGAGCTGTTGCGTATTGATGTCGCCGACGGTCTGCGACAGCTGCTGGAAGGCGTCCTGCAGCTGGAACGGCGTGGTGGTGCGGCTGACCGGGATCGGGGTGTCCGGGTCGAGCGCGCCGCCGCCCTTCGGTTGCAGGGCGAGGTACTTGTCGCCCAGCAGCGTCTTGATCTCGATGGACGCGGTGGTGGCGGCGCCGAGGCGGGTGTCGCTGACCTTGAACTTCACCAGCACCTGCTTGCCCGCCAGCGTCACGGAGCTGACCTGGCCCACCTTGACCCCGGCCACCTGCACCTCGTTGTCCGGCACGAGACCACCGGACTCGGCGAAGTACGCCTGGTACGTGGTGCCCGTCCCCAGCAACGGGAGCTCGTCGGAGAAGTACGACACGAGGGTGCCGAGGACGACCAGCACCAGCGTCACGGCACCGACCGCGGCCTGGTTGCGCTCGCGCAGGCGTTTCACGACGGCTTGCACCTCTCCGGCATCTCGGTGCCCGGGATGGGCAGCAACGGCAGGGTGATGTTCAAGGCGGAGATGCCGATGGTGCCGGACAGGTCGCAGAGGTAGTAGTTGTACCAGCTGCCGTAGCTCAGGGTCCGGGTGAACTTCTCCAGGTTGCCGGGCATCTTCTGCAGCAGCTCGTCGAGCAGCTGCCCGGAGTCGGACAAGGTGCCCGAAAGCACTCCCAGCTGCGCGATGTCCTCTTTGACCGATGGGCGCGCGTCCCGCACGAGGCCCGCGGTGGTGTTCGTGAGGTCGCCCAGCGCGGACAGCGCGTCGCCGATCGGCTGGCGCTGCTGGGCGAGCCCCGTGACCAGCTGCTGCGTCTGGTCGATCAGGTTCCCCAGCTGCGGGCCGCGCTGGTTGACGGTCGCCAGCACGGTGTTGAGGTTGTCGATGACCTGCCCGATCACCTTGTCCTTGTCGGCGATGGCCGAGGTGATCGACGCGGTGTGGGTCAGCAGGCTGTCGATCGTGCCGCCCTCGCCCTGGAAGACCTGGATGATCTCGTAGGACAGCTGGTTGACCTGCTGCGGGTCGAGCGCCTGGAAGAGCGGCTTGAACCCGTTGAACAACACGGTGAGGTTGAGCGCGGGCTGCGTGCGCTCGGGCGGGATGGTGCCGCCCTCGGGCAGCTGACCGGCACCGTCCACAGTGGTCCCGAGCGCGAGGTAGCGCTGGCCGACGAGGTTGCGGTACTTGACGGTGGCGGTGACGGCGGCGGGCAGGTGGTAGGCCGAGGAGATCGAGAAGTGCACGTCCGCCAGCGTGCGGTCGCCGTCCTCGGCGACGGAAATCCCGTCCACCTGCCCGACCTTGACGCCCACGATGCGCACGTCGTCGCCCTCGTGCAGGCCGGAGGCGTCGGTGAAGCGTGCGGTGTAGCCGGCGGTGACGCCGAAGTTCGTGTTGGCGATGGTCGCGCCGAGGATGCCGGTGAGCAGCACGGTGACCACGGCGAAGAGCACGATCTTGATCAGCGGCGCGGCGATGTTCCTCATTGGACGTCCACCTCCGTGCCCCGGTACAGCGGGCCGACGAGCAGGCTCGTCCAGCCCGGCACCTGGTCGGGGGTGGTGTCCAGGGCAGGCGCGGTGAGCACGCCGATGAGGTCCTGCTCGGCCGGGGAGTTCGCGACGGACCCGGTGGTGCCCGAGCCGCCGGTGATGATCCCGTTGCTGGGCAACGGCGTGTTCTCCCCCGGCGGCACGGGCGGGTGCGTCGAGCCGTCCTGGACGGGGCCGCCCGGCGGGTACTGCGGCCAGCGCCCGGGCGGCAGCACCTGCGGGTAGCAGCGGGGGCCGCGCTTGTCGGTGTACTTCGGCTCGTCCTGGCCGGGCACGTACTTGGTGCGGTCGGCGACGAAGCGGATCGTCACGTGGTTCATCTGGTCGGTGCCGTAGCCGAACGCCTCGTACGCGCGCGGCACGGACTCGGCGAACTGCTGGAGCAGGCAGGGGTACTCGGGCGCGTACTTCGCCAGGACGTCCAATGTGGACTGTGAGGTGGCGGTGAGCCGGATGATGTTGTTCTCGTTGACCCGCAGGAAGCTCGTCAGGTCGTTCGAGACGTTGGTGACCGACTCGTACACCTGCGTCAGCTGTTGTTGTTTCTCCACCACGGTCTTGCTGGTGGTGGTGAGGTCGGACAGCGCCTGCAGGAAGTCCGGAGCGGCCTTGTCGTACACGTCCGTCACGTTCGCAAAGCTCGTGATGTCGGCCTTGATGTCGGGCAGCGACGGGTTGAGCCCGCCGAGGTAGTCCGACAGCTTGCCCAGCGTCTGCCCCAGCTGCTCGCCGCGGCCCTGCAACGCCGTCGACACCGCGCTCAGCGTCGCGGACAGTTTCTGCGGCTGGACCGACTGCAGCAGCGGCATCACGTCGTCGAGCACCTTCTCCAGCTCGACGGCCGAGCTGCTGCGGTCCTGCGGGATCACGTCCCCCGCCGCCAGCGACCGCGACGACGGCCGGTCGGGCAGCTGCAGTGCCACGTAACGTTCACCGAACAGTGTCTTCGGCAGCAGCCGCGCGGACACGTTCTCCGGGATCTGGCCGATCTTGCCCGGGTCCAGCGCGAGGTCGATCGCGGCGTGGTCGCCGAGCGCGTTGACCACCCGGACCTCGCCGACGACCACGCCGCGGACCTTCACGTCCGAGCCCGCGACGAGCTGGTTGCCGACGTGGTCGGTCTCCAGGCGCACCATGTCCACCGGGGTGAACGCCTTCTTGTAGATCGCGACGGTGGTGACGAAGAACAACGCGCACACGACGAGGAAGACCAGCCCGAGCAGCTGGTGCCACAACCTGCGCCGCAGGACCGCCCTGTTCATCCCGAGATCCTGACCGTCGTCGTCGCACCCCAGATCGCGAGGCTGAGGAAGAAGTCGAGCAGCGAGATCAGCACGATCGACGTGCGCACCGCCCGGCCCACCGCGACTCCCACGCCCGCCGGGCCGCCGTCGGCGGTGTAGCCGTAGTAGCAGTGGGACAGGATCACGATCGCACTGAAGAACACCACCTTCAGGAACGACCAGAGCACGTCCTCGGGCGGCAGGAACAGCGTGAAGTAGTGGTCGTAGGTGCCCGGGGACTGGCCGTAGAGCCACACCGTGATCTGCCGCGACGCCAGGTAGGACGACAGCAGCCCAACCGCGTACAGCGGGATCACGGCGGCGATCCCGGCGAGCACGCGCGTGGTGACGAGGTACGGCATGCTCGGCACGGCCATCACTTCGAGCGCGTCGATCTCCTCCGAGATCCGCATCGCGCCCAGCTGCGCGGTGAACCCGCAGCCGACCGTCGCCGACAACGCGAGCCCGGCGGCCAGCGGCGCGACCTCGCGGGTGTTGAAGTAGGCCGAGATGAACCCGGTGAGCGCGGCGGTGCCGAGCTGGTTCAGCGCCGCGTAACCCTGCATGCCGACGATGAGACCGGTGAACATCGTCATGCCGATCATCACGCCGAGCGTGCCGCCGATCACGGCGAGCCCGCCGGTGCCGAAGCACACCTCGGTCAGCAGCCGCAGCGTTTCGCCGGAGTACCGCTTGAGCGTGCGCGGCGCCCACGCCAGCGCGCGGAAGTAGAACGACAGCTGCTCGCCGAAGCCCTCGAAGATCGCGCCGGGGCGCGCGATCAGTTCGAGCGTCCGGTCCGGGCGCTCGTCGGTCTCCACGGCCGTCGTCATCACAGCGCCTTCGGCGGCACGAGCCGCAGGTAGATGGCCGTCAGCACGACGTTGATCAGGAACAGCAGCAGGAACGTGATGACCACCGCCTGGTTCACCGCGTCACCGACGCCCTTCGGCCCGCCCGCCGGGTTCAGCCCGCGGAAGGCCGCGACCACCCCGGCGACGAACCCGTACAGCAGCGCCTTGACCTCGCTGACGTAGAGGTCTGGCAGCTGGGCGAGGGCGTTGAAGCTCGCCAGGTACGCGCCGGGCGTGCCGCCCTGCATGACGACGTTGAAGAAGTAGCCGCCGAGCACGCCGACCACGCTGACCAGCCCGTTGAGCAGGAGCGACACGACGATCGCGGCGAGCACCCTCGGCACCACGAGGCGCTGGATCGGGTTGACCCCGAGCACCTCCATCGCGTCGATCTCTTCCCGGATCTTCCGCGCGCCGATATCAGCACAGACCGCGCTGCCGCCCGCGCCCGCCACGAGCAGGGCGGTGATGAGCGGCGCGGCCTGCTGCACGATCGCGAGCGCGCTCGCGGCGCCGGTGAACGACTGCGCGCCGATCTGCTGCGTGAGCGAACCGAGCTGCAGCGCGATCACGGCGCCGAACGGGATCGCGACGAGCGCGGTGGGCAGGATCGTGACGCTCGCGAAGAACCAGCACTGCTGGATCCACTCTCGGAACTGGAACGGCCGGCGCGGGATCGCGCACAGCACCTCCCAGGCGAGCGTCGCCAGGCGCCCCACCTGAGCCAGCGCGGCGGCACCCGGAACCGCGGCCGTACCACTGCGCGAACCCATCACACCTCCGCCGACCCCTCAGCTTCGTCGCTCGTGAGTCTTGCTCACGATGGGTGTCCGCTTTCCGTTAGCGGTGTTCACATGATCGGATCGGCGGCCTCCCAGTGGTCCCCGTCACGGCCTCAGTGCGTGCGTGGCGGTCGCGCCGCCGTCCACGACGAACTCCGCACCCGTGCTGTACGAGCTCTCGTCGCTGGCGAGGAAGACCACCAGCTGCGCGACCTCCTCCGGCTGCCCGATCCGCCCCAGTGCCACCTTCTTGTTCACCCAGGAAGTGTCGATCTTCGCGCCCATCGCGGCGTCGGAGACCATCTGCGTGTCGATCATGCCGGGGTGCACGGAATTGACCCGGATGCCCTTCGGTCCCAGTTCCAGCGCCGCCCCCTTCGTCATTCCGCGAATCGCGAACTTGCTCGCGGTGTAGGCGATCAGGAACGGCATTCCGGCCAGTCCTTCCACTGAGGACACGTTGACGATCGAACCGCCACCCGCGCGGGTCATGGGTTCAACGACCGAGCGCATGCCGAGAAACGCACCGATCTGGTTCACCCTGATCACGCGTTCGTAATCGGCAAGACTGGTCTTCGCGAGTTCCGAGAAGTGCAGGATTCCCGCGTTGTTGACGAGCACGGTGAGCGAGCCGAACTCCTGTTCCGTCCGCTCGACCGCCGCGGCCCAGTCGTCCTCGCTGGACACGTCGAGGTGCTGGTACTCCGCGCCCAGCTCGTCCGCGAGCGCCTTGCCCTCGTCGTCGAGCACGTCGGCGACCACCACGCGGGCGCCTTCTTCGGTGAACCGCCGGGCGGCCGCGGCACCCTGGCCGCGCGCCGCACCGGTGACCAATGCCACCTTCCCGTCGAGCCTGCCCATCTACATCAGCTCATCGGTCAGCGGCATGAACACCGACTTCAGCTCGGTGTAGGCCTCGATGGCGGAGAGCCCGCCCTCGCGGCCGAGCCCGGACTGCTTGAACCCGCCGAACGGCAGGTGCGGCTCGATCTGGAAGCCGTTGACGCCGATCGTGCCCGCCTTGAGCTTCCGTGAGACGCGGAACGCGCGCTGGGCGTCGGCGCTGAACACGCTCGCGCCGAGGCCGTACTCGGTGTCGTTGGCCAGGCGCACCGCTTCGTCCTCGTCGGAGAACGGGACGACCGCGAGCACCGGGCCGAAGATCTCCTCCTGCGCGATGGTGGCGTCGTTGGCGACGTCGGCGAAGATCGTCGGCGCGACGAAGTTGCCCGCCGCGAGGTCGCCGCCGAGCCGTTCGCCGCCGGTGACCAGCCGCGCCTCCCGCTTGCCCTGCTCGATGTAGCCGAGCACGCGGTCGAGCTGCCGTTCGTTGATCAGCGGGCAGGACAGCACGCCCGGGTCGAACGGGTCGCCGTAGGTGATCGCGGCGGCCATGCCCTGTGCGGCGGCGATGAACTCGTCGTAGACCTCGCGGTGCACCAGCGCGCGGGTGTTGGCGACGCACGCCTGCCCGGACAGGCCCATCGTGACCGCGCCGATCGTGGTGGCGGCCGCGAGCCCGACGTTCGGCGCGTCGGCGAACACCAGCGCCGGGCTCTTTCCGCCCAGCTCCAGGGAAACGCGCTTGAGCGTGCCGGCAGACGCCTCGACGATGTGCTTGCCCACACCGCGGCTGCCGGTGAAGCTGATCTTGTCGACGTCCCGGTGCGTGATCAGCGCCTCGCCGACCGGATCGCCCGGGCCGGTGACGACGTTGAGCGTGCCCGGCGGCAGCCCCGCCTCGGTCAGCAGCTCGACCATCCGCAGCACGGTGAACGTGCAGTACTCCGACGGCTTGAGCACGATCGTGCAGCCGGCGCCGAGCGCGGGCGCGACCTTCTGCGCGAACAGCAGGAACGGCGCGTTCCACGGCAGGATCGCCGCCACCACACCGATCGGCTCGCGGAACGTCATCGCCAGGTGGTCGCCGCCCTGGTACGGCGGCAGAGTCTGCCCGCCGAGCTTGTCGACCCACCCGGCGTGGTGGTCGAACACGTCCGCGGCGGCCTCGACGGAGGTGGCGTAGATGTTGCCGCTGAACGACAACGGCACCGAGTTGTCCAGCGCCTGCAACGACCGCAGCTCCTCGGCGTGCTCACGCAACAGGTCGGCGTAGCGGTGCAGCAGCTTGATCCGGACGCCCGCGCGGGAGTTCGACCAGGCACCGGAGTCGAAGGCGCGGCGCGCGGACTCGACGGCCGCGTCCACGTCGGCGGCCGTCGCGACGGCGAACTCGCCGATCTCCTCGCCGGTGGCCGGGTGCCGGTGGGTCCAGGTTCCGCCGCCGCTGCCCGGTCCCCACTGGCCGTCGACGAGCAGCTGCCCGGTCTTGAGCCCGACGGATTCGCGGTGCGGTTGCACGGTGAGGGTCATAGCAGCTCCTGACTGGCGAACATCCGGTCCCGGCCGGCGAACCAGCCGGGCAGCTCGGGAAGGTCGGCGAGGTCCCACGTGCGTTCCAGCGACGGCGGCCGCACGAGCGCGACCTTTCCGCCGTGCACCACGAAGACCTGGCCGTTGACGGGTTCCGCCTCGGGTGAGGCGAGATGGGCGACGAAGGGCGCCACGTGGTCGACCGACAGCGGGTCCGGCCCTTCCGGCGCGTCGCCGAAGGTCCCCGCCGTCATCGCGGTGCGTGCCCGCGGGCAGATCGCGTTGGCGCGCACGCCGTAGCGGGCGCAGCCGCGGGCCGTCGCCACGGTGAGCGCGGCGATCCCGGCCTTGGCGGCGGCGTAGTTGGGTTGTCCGGCGGAACCGAACAGGAAGGCTTCGGACGCTGTGTTGACGATCCGCGCGTAGACCTGTCGTCCTTCCACTTTGGACTGTTGCCGCCAGTGCGCGGTGGCGTTGCGGGACAGCAGGAAGTGCCCGCGCAGGTGCACGCGGAGCACGGTGTCCCACTCCTCGTCGGACATCGAGAAGATCATCCGGTCACGCAGCACCCCGGCGTTGTTGACCACCACGTGCAACCCGCCGAAGTGTTCCAGCGCGGCGGCCACGAGTGCGTCGGCGGTTTCGCGCTCGCCCACGTCTCCCTTGACCAGCAACGCTTTTCCGCCCGCGGCTTCGATCTCGTCGACCACGTCGGTGTCGGCCACGTCGTTGACGACGACGGCCGCGCCGTCCCGGGCCAGCGCGAGCGCTTCCGCGCGCCCCAGCCCGGCCCCGGCGCCGGTGACAATGGCGACCCGGTTCACCCGAGAGTCACCACCTGGCGGATCACGTCGGTGCTGCCGTCGCGCAGCGTGGCGAGGCCGTCGTTGAGCTCGTCGAACGGCAGGCGCCGGGAGATCATGCCGTCGAGGTCCAGCAGGCCAGCGCGCCAGAACCGCAGCATCTGCCCGGTGTCGTGGTGCACGTGCGAGGAACCGTAGAACGAGCCGAGGATCTTCTTGTCGTGCAGGAACAGCTCCTGGGCGCTGAACTGGACCATCGCGTCCCCGCGCCCGGCGCCCACGACGACCACGGAACCGCCGCGGCGCGCGGAGTCCCACGCCGACCGGATGGTGACGGGCAGTCCGACGACGTCGAAGGCGTAATCGAACCCCTCGGCGTTCGTGACCTGCTGTTTGAGCGCCTCCAGCCCGTCGGGCGTGGTGGCGTGCGTGGCGCCGAACCGCTTCGCGATGGCGTGCTTGCCCTCCACCGGGTCGACGGCGACGATCGTCGTCGCGCCCGCGAGCCGCGCGCCCTGGATCACCGAGATGCCGACGCCACCGCAGCCGATCACGACGACCGTGGAGCCCGGACGCACCTTCGCGGTGTTCAGCACCGCGCCGACGCCGGTCAGCACGCCGCACGCGATGAGCGCGGCCGTCTCGAACGGCACGTCCGGGTCCACCTTGATGGCACCCGAGGCCGGTACGACGAGCTCCTCGGCGAACGTGCCGAGCCCCGCGTAGCCGAACACCGGCGTTTCGCCGAGCCGGAAGCGCGGCGTGGTGAACGCGGCGATCGCGTGCACCGCGCAGAGGTTGGGCTCGCCCCGGAGGCAGCTCGGGCAGGCGCCACACGGCGGCACGAACGAGACGGTGACGTGGTCGCCCGGCGCGAGGTGCTCGACCGCGGACCCCACGTCGACGATCTCCCCCGCGCCCTCGTGCCCCACGATCCCCGGCGCGAGCGCGGGCAGCGTCCCGTCCATCGCGGAGAGGTCGCTGTGGCAGATGCCCGAGGCCCGGACCTTGATCCGCACCTCGTGCGGGCCGGGATCGACGGTGGTGACGTCGTCGCGCAGCTCGAGCTTGTCATCGCCGATCGCGTTCAGTACGGCGGCTCTCACGGGCAGCCTCCTCGCTGGCGCGGCAAGCCCTCGTCGGCCCGCCTCCTCCGGCACAGACTAGAATCTGTTCTCGTCTTCGGCAAGAGGCTATCGATCCCGGATGAACAGGGCATTTCGCGGACAAGCGGCCACCGCTTGAGTAACACGTTCTACTTCTTCGGGCAGAACCTCGGACTGCTTGACGACCAGCTCGTCCTCGTCGTCCAGCTCGAACACGGCCGGCGCGAGCCCCGCGCACACCCCGTTCGCCTCACACAGGTCCCGGTCGACCTCGGCGCGCATGCTTCCTCCCGTCGGGCAGAGCTGGTAGAACTAGAACAGGTTCTAGACTAGCGCCGCGCCCGCTTCGCTACCAGAACGAGCGGGTGCCCCGGAGGTGACGCATGCGGATCGACTACACCGCGCAGCAGCGGGAACTGCGGGACGAGCTGCGCACCTACTTCGCGAAGCTGATGACCCCCGACCGCCGGGAAGCGCTTGCCGCCGACAATGGCGAATACGGAAACGGCTTGGCATACAAGGAGATCGTGCGCGAACTAGGCCGCGACGGCTGGCTCGCGATCGGGTGGCCGGAAGCCTACGGCGGGCAGGCGCGCTCCATGCTGGAACAGCTCGTCTTCACCGACGAGGCGGCCGTCGCCGGGGTGCCGGTGCCGTTCCTGACGGTCAACACCGTGGGTCCCACGATCATGCGGTTCGGCACCGAAGAACAGAAGACGTTCTACCTGCCGAAGATCGCCGCGGGCGAGCTGCACTTCTCGATCGGTTACTCCGAACCGGGCGCGGGCACGGACCTCGCGTCGCTGCGCACGCGCGCGGTCCGAGACGGCGACGAGTACGTCATCACCGGGCAGAAGATGTGGACGAGCCTCATCGAGTACGCCGACTACGTGTGGCTCGCGGCCCGCACCGATCCGGACGCCCGCAAGCACAAGGGCCTCAGCATCCTGATGGTGCCGACCACCGCGGACGGCTTCTCGTGGACGAAGGTCCGCACGGTCGCGGGTGTGGGCACCAGCGCCACGTACTACGACGGCGTCCGCGTGCCGGTGAGCGCGCGCATCGGCGAGGAGAACGCGGGCTGGCCGCTGATCACCAACCAGCTCAACCACGAACGCGTCGCGCTCACCTCGGCCGCGCCCGTGCTGTCGGCGCTGCGCGAGGTGCGGCGGTGGGCGCAGGAGACGAAACAGCCGGACGGCAGCCGCGTGATCGACGCCGAATGGGTCCGGCTGCACCTCGCCCGCGTGCACGCCCACGGCGAGTACCTCAAGCTGCGGAACTGGCGGATCGCGTCCACCCCGGACCTGGGCCCGGCGGAGGCGTCGGCGACGAAGGTGTTCGGCACCGAGCTGGCCATCGAGGCGTACCGGCTGCTGATGGAGGTCGTCGGCGCGGGCGCGGTGGTCCGCGAGGGCTCGCCGGGCGCGGTGCTGCGCGGCCGGCTCGAACGCGCGCACCGGTCCGCGTTGATCCTGACCTTCGGCGGCGGCACCAACGAGATCCAGCGCGACCTGATCGCCGCCACCGCGCTCGCCCTGCCCGTCACCCGGTGAGGAGCCGTCGTGGATTTTTCGCTCAGCGAAGCCCAGCGGGAGCTGGCCGCGCTCACCCGTCGCGTGCTCGGCGACCGCACGAAACCCGGGCAGCACGGGGAAGGCGGGTTCGACCCCGGGCTGTGGCGTGAGCTGGGCCGCGTCGGCGTCGTCGACGCGGACTTCGGCCTGCTGGAGCAGTGCGCGGTGCTGACCGAGATCGGCCGGGCCGTCGCGCCGGTGCCGTACCTGCCGTCGCGGACCACGGCCGCGGCGGCGATCTTCGCCTTCGGCACGCCCGAGCAGATCGAGCGGTGGGCGATGCCGGTGGTGCGGGGCGAGCGGGTGCTCGCGGTGGCGCTGCCGGACGTCGGCGCCGCGCCGGGGTTTTCGGTCGAGGACGGCCGGATTTCCGGCGAGCAGACGGCGGTGCCGTTCGGCGCGTTCGCGGACGGGTTCGTGGTCCCCACCGATGAGGGGGTCTTCCTCGTCGAGCACGCCGACGTGCAGCGGCAGAGCGTGATCGACGCGGCCGATGCGGCACTGGTGCGGCTCGAAGGTGTTTCCGGTGCCTCGCTGGCTGTTTCGGCCGAATGGTTGCGCTTGCGGGGCACGGTGGGGCTGTGCGCGGTGCAGCTCGGTGTGCTGGAGAGCGCGCTGGAACGCACCGCCCGGTACGCCCGGGAGCGAGAGCAGTTCGGCCATCCGCTCGCCGGGTTCCAGGCGGTGCGGCAACGGCTGGCGGACGCGTACATCGACGTCGAGGCCGTGCGGTTGTCGTTGTGGCAGGCCGCGTGGCGGCTCGCGGAGGGGTTGCCCGCGGCGGAGGAGGTCGCGACGGCCAAGTACTGGGCCGCGGAGGCCGGGCACCGCGTCGCGCACACCGCGGTCCACCTGCACGGCGGGGTCGGCATCGACGTCGAGCACCCGGTGCACCGGTACTTCGCGGTGGCCAAGCGGATCGAGTTCACCTTGGGCGGCGCGACCGCGCACCTGCGTGCGCTCGGCGACCTGCTGGCCGCGGAACCCGCATGACGGTCACCGAGCTGCTGCTCTCCCGCCGCCCCGGCCTGCGGTTCGAGGACGAGTGCTACACCGGCGACGAGCACGTGCGGGCGTGCGTGGACCACGCGGCGATGCTGCGGCGGATGCTCCGTCCGGGCGCGCCACCGCATGTCGGGCTGCTGGCGGACAACATCCCGGCGTTTTCGTTCCTGCTCGGCGGCTGCGCGTTGTCGGGTTCGGTGCTGGTGGGCCTGAACCCGACGCGCCGCGGCGAGGCGCTGGCACGGGACGTCCGGCTGGCCGACTGCCAGTTCGTGCTGACGGAACCGCGGTACGCGCCGTTGCTCGACGGGCTCGACGTGCCGGTGCACCTGCTGGAAACCCCGCCCCGTTCGGCTTTCGATCCGGTGCCGGCCGCGCCGGAGGACCTGCTGATGCTGATCTTCACCTCCGGCACCAGTGGCGATCCGAAGGCGGTGCGTTGTACGCATGAGAAGATCACCGGTCCCGGGGTGATGCTGGCTTCGCGGTTTGAACTGTCCACTGCGGACACCGTGTACGTGTCGATGCCGATGTTCCACTCCAACGCGGTGATGGCGGGCTGGGGCGTCGGTCTCGCGGCCGGGGCGACGATCGCGTTGCGCCGCCGGTTCTCGGCTTCGGGTTTCCTGCCCGATGTCCGGAAGTTCGGTGCCAGGTATGCGAACTACGTCGGCAAGCCGCTGTCGTACGTGCTGACCACGCCCGAGCGGCCGGACGATGCCGAGAATCCGTTGCGCATCGTGTACGGCAACGAAGGCGCGGAGGCGGATCTCCGCTCGTTCGAACGACGGTTCGGCTGCCGCGTGGTCGACGCTTTCGGCTCGACGGAGGGCGGTATCGGCTTCTCCCGCACGCCGGACACGCCGTCCGGTTCGCTGGGCCCGTTGCCGGAGGGCGTGCTGGTGGTCGATCCGGAAACCGGACAGCGGTGTCCGGCCGGCGTCGTCGGTGAACTGGTCAACACGGCGGGCGCGGGCGCGTTCGCAGGCTACTACCGCGACCCGGCGGCGGACGCCGAGCGGATGCGCGACGGCTGGTACCACACCGGCGACCTGGCGTACGTGGACTCCGAGGGCTACTGCTATTTCGCCGGCCGCCTGGGCGACTGGCTCAGAGTGGACGGCGAAAACCTCGGCACAGCCCCGATCGAACGCGTCCTGCGCCGCCACCCGGCCGTTGCGGAGGCGGCGGTGTACGCGGTCCCGGACCCGGTGGCGGGCGACCAGGTGATGGCCGCGTTGGTCCTGGCACGCCCCCTCGACCCGGCGGAGTTCGGGGAGTTCGTCGCGGAGCAGCCGGACCTCGGCCCGAAACAGGTGCCCCGCTACGTCCGCATCGCCGCGGAACTCCCCCGAACGGCGACGTTCAAGGTCGTCAAACGCCAGTTGTCCGCCGAGGGCCCTCATTGTGCGGACCCGGTGTGGATCCGCGCCGGGTGTTCGTATCAACCCGTCTCAGCGGTCGACCAAGCGAGTTGACCGGCCGCAACCGCCGCGGCCCGGCGCGGCCGGGCAGGCGACGGCCCGACCCGGCGGTGCACCCCGCCACGAACCGGCACCAGCCGATCCCGGCGCCGACCGAGTTGAACTGCCACCGTCCCCAGCCCTCAATCCAGCGAGTTGATCGGCCTCAGCCGGCGTGGCCCGGTGTCCGGGCGGGCGGGCGGCGGGCCGAGCACGATCCGCGCGTTGGCCACGAACGCGCCCTCCGGGGACGCCATCACCGGGTCGAGGCTCAGCGACCGCACCTCCGGGTTGTCCTCCGCCAGCGCCGCCACCCGCAACACCACGTCCTGCAACGCCGCCAGGTCCGCGGGTTCGTCGCCGCGGTAGCCGGTCAGCAGCGGCGCGCTCTTCGGCTCGCGGATGAGCGTCGCGGCGTCGACATCCGTCAGTGGCACCGCCCGGTACGCCCGGTCACCCAGCAGCGTGCTCACCAATCCCGACAACCCGAACGACACCAGCGAGCCGAACGACGGGTCGTCCTGCAAGCCGATGAAGCACGAGATGCCCTTGGGCGCCATCCGCTGCACGTACATGTCGTCCTCGTGCGACACCTCGCGCAGATCGCGGTAACCACGCCGGACCGAGTCCTCCGAGCCCAGGTCCAGCCGCACCCCCGCGAGATCCGGGCGCCCGCGCAACCGCTCGTCGACCGCCTTCACCGCCACGGGATACCCCAGTTCCTCGGCGGCCGCGACGGCGTCGTCGGGGGTCGAGACGACCCGGAACGGCACGACGTCGACGCCGTAGCAGCCCAGCAGTCGCACGACGTCGGAGTCCTCCAGCACCACGTTCCGGTCCTGCTCGTCGAGGATTTCACGCACGATGTCCTGCGCCGCTTCGGCGTGGATCCCGGCCGGCCGCACCAGGTGTCCCTGCGGCCGCTGCCGCCACGCCGCGTACCGCACGACCCGCGCCAGCGCGACGACCGCACGCTCGGGGCTGGAGAACGACGGGATCGAACCCTTGCCCGGCGCACCGTCCTCATCGGACACCGCGAGCTCGGCGGGCACGCCCTCGACGGCGAGGAAGGTCGACACGATCGGCTTGTTGAGGTTCAGCTCCTGCACGGCGTCGCGCAGCGCCCGCGCGTACTCCGCGCCCGGCGTGGCGACGGGCGGCACGAACACCGCCACGAGCGCGTCGGTCTCCGGCGAGTTCAGCGCTTCGCGCACGGCCGCGGCGAACTCCTCCGGGCCCGCCTGCGGCCCGATGTCCACCGGCTCGAACGCCAGCCGCAACCCCTGCGCGCGGGCGGTGTCGGCGGCGAGCAGGCCGATCGCGCTGGAATTGCCGACGATGCCGACCCGCGGTCCCGCGGGCAGCGGCTGGTGCGCGAACACGAGCGCGGTGTCGAACAGCTGCGCCAGTGTCTCCACCCGCACGACCCCGGCCTGCTCGAACAGCGCCTGCACGCTGGACTCGTCGACCTCGGCGGAGTTCGCGGCCAGCTGCGGGCGCACGGCGTGGCGCCCGGACTTGACCGCGACGATCGGCTTGCTGCGCCCGAGCCGCCGGGCGAGCCGCGCGAACTTGCGCGGGTTGCCGAAGGACTCCAGGTACAGCAGCACGAGGTCGGTGGCGGGGTCGGTTTCCCAGTACTGCAGCAGGTCATTGCCGGAGACGTCGGCGCGGTTGCCCGCGGAGACGAACGTCGACAGCCCGAGCCCGCGCGACTCCGCGTCGGCGAGGATCGCGGTGCCCAGCGCACCGGACTGGCAGAAGAACCCGGCGCGGCCGCGGGCGGGCAGGCGCGGGGCGAGGGTGGCGTTGAGGCGCACCGAGGGGTCGGTGTTGAGCACGCCGAGCGCGTTGGGCCCGACGACGCGCATGCCGTGGGCGCGGGCCTCGCCGACGAGCCGCAGCTCGGCGTGCAGGCCGTGCGGCCCGGCCTCGGCGAATCCGGCGGTGACGATCAGGAGTGTCTTGACGCCCTTGGCGAGCGCCCCGTCGAGGACGGACTCGACCTGGTCGGCGGGCACGGCGACGACGGCGAGGTCGACGGGGTCGGGGATCTCCAGCACCGATTTGTACGCGCGCACGCCCCGCACCGAGCGGTGTTCCGGGTTGACCGGGTAGACGGTGCCCGCGAAGTCGGCGGTGAGCAGGTTGGAGAAGACGACGTAGCCGACCTTGGTGGAGTCGGTGCTGGCCCCGATGACGGCGACGGAACGCGGGTGCAGGAGGTTGTGCACGCTGCGCGCCTCGGCGGCCTGTTCGCGCGCGCGGGCGACGGCGAGGGACTCCTCGGTGGGGTCGATGTCGAACTCGAGGTGCAGCACGCCTTCCTCGATGGCGCGGCTGACCTGGTACCCGGCGTCGCGGAAGACGCGCACCATGGCGGAGTTCTCGGCGAGCACCTCGGCGACGAAGCGCCGCAACCCGGACTCCGACGCGGCGGCGGCGAGGTGTTCCAGCAGGATGGACCCGAGCCCGCGCCCCTGGTGCCCGTCGTCGACGACGAAGGCCACCTCCGCGGACGGTTTGTGACCGAGCCGCTCGTACCGCCCGACGGCGACGATGTCGTCCCCCAGCAGTGCGACGAACGCCACCCGGTCGTGGTGGTCGACGACGGTGAAGCGTTCGAGGTCCCGCTGCGGGATGCGGGGGTACGCGCCGAAGTAGCGGAGGTAGCGGGTGCGCTCGGAGAGCCGGCCGTGGAACTTGACGAGCGCCTCGGCGTCACTCGGCACGATTGGTCGCAAGTGGACAGTGCCCCCGTCGGAGAGCACCACATCCGCCTCCCACTGCCGCGGGTAGTCGTACGCATCGCGGGGCCCGTGCTTGACCCCGCTGTCGCCGCTGTCAGCACTGCCGCCGCGATCACCACTCACCCCGCGGCCACTTACCCCACTGTCGCCACTGACCCCGCGGTCACCACTCACCGCACCGCCGCCGCGATCACCGCTGATCCCACTGCCGCCACCCACCCCACTGCCACCGCGGTCAGCACTGACCCCACTGCCGCCACTGTCTGCACTGCCGCCGCGGTCGCCACTGGCCCCGCGGTCGCCGCTGCCGTCGCCGGTGCTCATCGGTTCGCTCAGCCCCTCGGCCTTCCTCGGCCCGTCTGTCCCTGTCTCGTCATGTCGGTCACGTCGCGTCGCGCCCGGCTACCCGTGTCGGCCGCGCCCTCACTCCCGGTCACGCCCCGGCGGTCGTGGCCCCGGAGCACCCGCTCCCCCGTCACCCACAAGTAGTCAGCCGCCATGATCAGTCCCTCGGATCGTCCGGATCGAGGCCGTGCAGCGGGAAGACCGCACGGCGGGTGTCGCGGATGGCGACGTCCACCGGGTCGTCGTCGCCGTCGCCCCAGGGGCTATGAGTGACGTCCGCCCCGTCGGACATCTCGCGCGGCAGCTCCGCGTGCGGCGCGGCCTTGCGCACCATCTCGGACCACCCCGCCGGAATGGGCGTCTCGGGCTCGACATCCCGGTCGAGCACGGTCGCGAGCAGGTGCGTCCACGACCGCGGCACCACCCGGATCAGCTGGTACCCACCGCCGCCGACCGCGAGCCACTTGCCGCCCGCGTAGCGCTCGGCCAGCTCCCGCAGCGTCGCGTAGATCGCCCGATGCCCGTCGACGGAGAGGGACAGGTCGGCCAGCGGGTCCTCCTCGTGCGAGTCGACCCCGCACTGGGTGACCAGCAGCTGCGGCCGGAACTCCGCCAGCAGCGACGGCACGACCGCGTGGAACGCCCGCAGCCAGCCGGGGTCCTTGGTGCCGGGCGGCAGCGGGATGTTCACCGCACTGCCTTCGGCCTCGCCCGCGCCCACCTCGCCGGAGTACCCCGTGCCCGGCCACAGCGTGAAGGGGTGCTGGTGGAGTGAGACCGTCAGGACGCGCGGGTCGTCGTAGAACGCGGCCTGCACGCCGTCGCCGTGGTGGACGTCGGTGTCGACGTACGCGATGCGCTCGAAGCCGTGGTCGAGGAGCCACGAGATGGCGACGGCGCAGTCGTTGTAAATGCAGAAGCCGGCGGCGTGGTCGCGCATGGCGTGGTGCAGGCCACCGGCGATGTTGACCGCACGGCGCGCTTCGCCGTCCGCAATCTTCCGCGCGGCGAGCAGCGTGGAGCCGACGACCAGTGCCGACGAGTCGTGCATCTCGCTGAAGACGGGGTTGTCGGCGGTGCCGAGCCCGTGCCCGACGTCCCAGCCGGCCAGCGGCGCCTGTTTGACGGCTTCCAGGTACTCGGCGGCGTGCACGCGGAGCAACTCGGTTTCGGTAGCGGGCTCGGGGATGAGCAGCGACACCCCGTCGAGGACGCCCAGCTCGGTGGCCAGGCGGATGGTCAGCTGCAGCCGGACGGGGTTGAACGGATGATCGCCGCCGAGATCGTAACCGAGCAGCGCGGGATCCCAGACGACGGCGGGCGGCTCCATGCACCCCGATGGTAGCCGGGCTGGACCGGGTTTTGCCGCCCCGATCACCTCGGCTGACTGTCGGTGCCAGGCACTACCATGGATTCCTGCGGACGAAGGGGACATCGTGAACGATCTCATCGACACCACAGAGATGTACTTGAAAACCATCTTCGAGCTCGAAGAAGAGGGTGTCGTACCGCTCCGTGCCCGTATCGCCGAGCGGCTGGAGCAGAGCGGGCCCACGGTGAGCCAGACCGTGGCCCGGATGGAACGGGACGGCCTGGTGCGCGTGGCCGACGACCGCCACCTCCAGCTCACCGACCACGGGCGCGAGCTCGCCACCGCCGTCATGCGCAAGCACCGGCTGGCCGAGCGGCTGCTGCTCGACGTCATCGGGCTCGAGTGGGAGCAGGTGCACACCGAGGCGTGCCACTGGGAACACGTGATGAGCGAGGCGGTGGAGCGCAAGCTGATCAAGCTGCTCAACCACCCGACCACGTCCCCGTACGGCAACCCGATCCCGGGGCTCGACAAGCTGGACCAGGGCAGCCTGCCTGCCCCGCAGCCGGAGGCCGACCTCATCCGCCTCGACGAGTTCGCCCGCGCGGGTGGTGGTGACGCGGAGATCCGCCGCATCGCCGAGCACGTGCAGATCGACGAGAAGATGATGATCGACCTCAAGGCGGCGGGCATCGTGCCGGGCACCACGGTGAAGGTGGGCCGCGCGGCGGGCGGCGGCACGGTCGAGGTCACCGGCGAGGCCTCCTCGGTGCAGGTGCCCATGTCGGTGCTGCACGCGGTGCTGGCGCAGGCTCGCTGACCTCTCGCGGCCGGCGCGCCCGAGAGCCCCGTGAGGGTGGTTTCCGGGCAAGGTGTCGCATCGGGAGTCCTCCTGTCCGTGGTGGGGTTCGACGGCCGGTTGCCCGGCTGTCACTGGGGGTGTTCGGCTGCTCGTCGAGGCGGCGGGTTCTGGGGTTCTGGCGTGCAGCGCTCGCTGTCACGTGCCGCTGTAGCTCATCTGAGGTGAAGTGGCGGCGCCGCCACGTGCTGGTGCAGCTCGGTGAGGCTGCCGGTTCCGGCTTCGTGATCGACGTGCCCAGCGGCGCGTTCAGCCGAAGCTGTCGGTCGTTCGGTCAGCACCCGGGCTTCGGTCGCCGCAAGCACGCCTTCGCGGTGCGCCTACCCTCCGGCTCCCGGCCTCCGACGCCCAGCCCGCCCGCAGCTGCTCCGGACGGTCAGGCAGGATCGGGAGGACGAGGGATTCAGCTGACACGAGCACCGGGTCACGGCAGGATCGGAAGGCACGGGTCCGGGCCGAGGCGACAGACCCGAGCCCGGGCGGCGGGATCCCGGCAGGGTGGGATTCCGCTCCGGCACAGGGGCAGTGGTCCCCGGCAGAAATGGGTGAGGGTGAACGACATGGACAGCCCGGTGAGCGCGGAAGGGCCCGCGCAGTTCCAGGCGCACGAAGCCGCCGCCGAAGCGTTCCGTTCGGTGCACGACCGCGCTCCGGCCGGGGTGTGGTCCGCCCCCGGACGGGTCAACCTGATTGGCGAGCACACCGACTACAACGACGGCTTCGTCCTGCCCTTCGCCCTGCCGCACCGCATCGCCGCCGCGGCCTCGCCGCGCGACGACCAGCTGCTGACCGTCTCCACGCTCGGCTCGGACGGGCGCATCCAGCAGGCGGACCCGCTGGAGATCCCCGGCCTCACGCCCGGCGGTGTCGAAGGCTGGGCCGCCTACCCCGCCGGTGTCGCCTGGGTGCTGCGTGACCAGGGCATCACCCGCGGTGCGGACATCGTGCTGGCAGGCGACGTGCCCACTGGTGCCGGTCTCTCCTCCTCTCACGCGCTGGAATGCGCTGTCTCGCTCGCTCTGCTCGGGTTGAACGGTCAGGAGCTCGACGAGCCCGGCACGCCCGACCGCATGCAGATCGCCCGCTGGGTCCAGCGCTCCGAGAACGACTTCGTCGGCGCACCGACCGGCCTGCTCGACCAGACCGCGTCGCTCTGCTGCACCGAGTCGCACGTGCTGTTCCTCGACGTGCGGTCCGGCCAGGCCGAGCAGGTGCCCTTCGACACCGCTGCCGTCGGGCTGCGGATCGTCGTCATCGACACCCGTACCAAGCACTCCCACAGCGAGTCCGGCTACGGCGACCGGCGCCGGGGCACCGAGCGCGCCGCGGACCTGCTCGGCATCAAGGCGCTCCGCGACGTCCCGCTCGCCGACCTCGACGCCACGCTCGAGCGCCTGCCCGCGGAGCTGGTGCCGCTGGTTCGCCACGTCGTCACCGAGAACCAGCGCGTGCTGGACGTGGTCGCTCTCCTGCACGAGGGCCGGCTGAAGGACATCGGCCCATCCCTCGACGGCTCGCACACCAGCATGCGTGACGACTACCGGATCTCGACCGTCGAGCTCGACACCGCCGTGGAAGCGGCCCGGGCCGCGGGTGCGCTGGGTGCCCGGATGACCGGCGGCGGGTTTGGCGGCTCGGCGATCGCCCTGGTACCGGAGTCGAAGGTCGAGGCCGTCGAAGCGAGCGTGACCGAGGCGTACGAACGCGAAGGCTGGCGTGCCCCGCGGACGTTCGTCGCGGTGCCGTCGGCCGGGGCGCGACGTGACCTCTGACGGCGGGCTCCGCCCGTGCGCCATGCCGTGCGCGGCGCACAGCTTCGTGGTCCACACTGGGCGCCACCACCTCCTTCCGCAGTTTCCGAGAAAGGCTTCCGACAACTCATGGCCCTCAAACTGATCGTCACCGGCGGTGCCGGGTACGTCGGCAGTGTCTGCGCGGCCCGCCTGATCGAGAGCGGACACGAGGTCGTCGTGGTGGACGACCTGTCGACCGGTCACGCGGACGCCGTGCCCGACGGCGCCCGGTTCGTCGAGGGCGACGCCGCCGAGGCGACTGCCTCCCTGCTCGGCGAGGGCTTCGACGGGGTGCTGCACTTCGCCGCGAAGTCACTCGTGGGCGAGTCGATGACCGACCCGGCCAAGTACTGGCACGGAAACGTTCTCACCTCCATCCGGTTGCTTGACGCGATGCGCGACAACGGCACACCGCGCCTCGTGTTCTCCTCGACCGCCGCCACCTATGGCGAGCCGGAGAGCTCACCGATCCGGGAAACCGCTCCGACCCAGCCGACCAACACCTACGGCGCGTCCAAGCTGGCGATCGACCACGCCATCACCAGCTACGCCCGCGCCCACGGGCTGGCCGCGGTGAGCCTCCGCTACTTCAACGTGGCCGGCGCCTACGGCCGTTACGGGGAGCGGCATACCACCGAGACGCACCTGATCCCGCTGGTGCTGCAGGTCGCCAGCGGAGACCGCGAGCAGGTGCAGATCTTCGGCGACGACTACCCCACGGAAGACGGCACTGCCGTTCGTGACTACATCCACGTCGTCGACCTCGCCGACGCCCACCTCCTGGCGTTGCAGCACGCGGTGGCCGGGGAGCACCGCATCTACAACCTGGGCAACGGGACCGGGTTCTCCGTGCAGCAGGTGATCCAGACCTGCCGCGACGTGACCGGGCACCCGATTCCCGCGACCCTCGCTCCGCGCCGTACCGGCGACCCCGCTGTCCTGGTGGCGGCGAGCGACCGGGCCCGCGAGGAGCTGGGCTGGAAGCCCGAGCGCGCCGACCTGTCGGGCATCGTCGGCGACGCGTGGCGTTTCGCCCAGGAACGGCGACAGGGCTGACACCAGCTCGTTCGACGCGTTCTTCCCAGTGTTCCGGCGACGGCGGGTCGCTCGGGTGGGCAGACGACGCCGCTCGGCGTGCGCCGTCGTCGTATGCCCTGCCCACCGTCGCCGGAACATCGCAGCCCGCCGGTCGGGGAAGGTCACCGGGGGGCGGATCTGGACCATGGCGTCGTGCTGAAGCCATGGCTCGTCTGTCAGGGTGGGTCGCCGGCCGGCCGGATCTGGACAGTGTCCTCGTGTTGAGCCAAGGCTCGAAGGCGTTCCGGGGGTACGCCCGCCGCCAGGCAGCGGAAGAGTAAGCCCGCCATCGTGTTGCCCGGGTCCGCCTCCAGAGCGTTGTCGAGTGCGATACCGGCCAGTGCTCCTTCGCCACGGATATAAGCCGAGTACGCCAGCAGCACCGCGGGTTCCGCGCGCTCCGGAGCAGGGGTGGACCGAACCAGTTCCTCCCACAGACGCTCGGCGTGTTCGTTCCAGGCGGGGTCGCGGGCCGTGGCCAGACACGCGTCCCGGACCAGCGAGTCGGACAGCGCCATCGCCAGGTCGACGATCTGTTCGTCCGAAAGGGACAGTTCTTGCCGCTTGACCGTTTCCAGCGCGGACCGGACTGTCTCCGCTCGTTGTGGCCGCAGCTCTTCCTGAGCGATCGAGGGGTCGGTCGCTTTCAGGGCCGAGTTCAGCAACTCCGCGCGCCGTTGCAGGGCTTCCGGATCATCCGGCGACAGCAGTCGTACCAATTCTTCCCGGCTGCTGAAGGTCACCTTCCCGTCCAACGCGAACGCCGCGGCGGCGACGGTGCTCAGCTCGTCCGGCAGGACGCCTTCGCAACCGTCTTCGTGGTAGCAACACCACGTCGCGCCCTTACGGATTTCGGGCGCCCAGGTGGTGTGCCGGACGCGCGCGCCGAGAGTGGCGAACGCTGTCGCCAGTAGCGCGACGAGATCTCGATGAGGCGGACCCGTCGGCGGCGGGGGTTGAGCCGGATGTCGGCCGATCAGTATGACCTCCACCGTCTTCGGCGGCTGAGTGGCGAGCATGCGGGTGACTGCTTTGATGATGTCCCGCTCTTTTCCTTGCTCCGGTAGGTCAGCGCGAACGATGGCTTGGAGCTGTTGGCCGCCGGGCCCACCGAGGCCGAGCACGATGAGGGAGTTCGCGGGCCGGAAACCGAGGAGCGGAGGCAGGGCCGCGATCATCTGCGCCGGCTCACGGAGGATGAGGCTGTAGGGACGGTCGGAGAGGATTGTCGTGGTGGTCACGGTTTCCACAATGGCGCATGCGGGAGCCTCGATGGGAAAAAGTTTGGCCGGCTGTGGATAAGGGGGGTGGTGTGGATAACTGGCGGCGATTTGTCCACATCGGAGGGTGGATCTGGGGTGAGGCTGGTACGTGGGAAAGGCGGCGACGATGCGACGGCGGGGTGGCAGATTGTCTGCGGCCACGGAAGTCGGATAGTGGCGGGGACGGAACGACGGTTGTGGAAGGGGGGAACGGGCGACTGGCCAGGGCGGGTGGGTGAACGGCTGGCGGAAAGCGGGCGACCAGAAGAGCGGAGTAGGGGTGGTGGTTGAGGAGGTAATGGCTGACCGGAGCGGCGGCGGAGTCGCGGGGTGGCGGGGGTGGCGGGGTGGCGGAGCGGCTGACCGGAGCGATGGGGGAGCCGCAGAGTCGCGGAGCGGCGGGGTGAGTGAACCGCAGAGTCGCGGAGCGGCGGGGTGGCTAACCGGAGCGACAGCGGAGTGGCGGAGTCGCGGGGTGGCGGCTGAGCCGCGGCGTCGCGGAGTCGCGGAGTGGCTGACCGGAGCGGTGGTCCGCGAGGGCCTGGTCACCCTGTTGGGTTTGTTGCCCGAGATCGACCACGTTGGTGTGGCGGCGGACGGCGTCGAGGCCCTGCGGCTCGTCGCCGAGCTGGCGCCGGACATGCTCCTGGTCGACCTGCGGATGCCCCGCTGCGACGGCGTGACAGCGAACGGAACGGGGCGCGCGGAGCACCCCGGCACGGAGACGGTCGTCCTATGCCGACGACTCGCTGCTGTCGGCGCTGCGCGCGGGCTCCCGTGGCTACCTGACGAAGGACGCCGACGCGGAGTCGATCGCGCGTGCGTTGCGCTCCGCAGCGAACGGGCGTCTACTGTGGACTCCCAACTGCCGCGCCCCGGCATCGCGCGCGGAGCAGGTCGCCAGGGCTCACCGCCCGCGAGGTCGAGGTACTCCGGCTGATCGCGGGCGGACTGTCCAACGCCGAGATCGCGCGCACCCTGTTCATCAGCCAGGCGACGGTGAAGACGCACGTCAACCACCTGCTCGCGAAGGCGGGCTACGTGACCGCGCCCAGGCCGTGGCCTTCGCGCGGGTCTCGTCCACCACTGCAAACGCCGGCGGACTAAAGTCGTGGGTCGTGGGCGATCAACCCAAACTCCAGCGCCGGGTCGCGGAAGCCGCGGAAGCGGTGCTGCGCAAGCAGAAGTACGTGGCGCCGGTCGACGTGCTCGTGGGGTTGCGGTGGCTGCAGGCGTCCGCCGTCGAGGAGTGGCGGCGGGGCCGGCCCGGGTCCCTCGCGGAACGCCTGCCGGTCGACGGCGTGAAGGTCCTGACGGCGTTCGAGCACCTGCGGGACTGGGCACGCGGACGCGGACTCCAGCCGAGCGAAGCGGCGTACCTCGCGGGCACGCGGGACCGGCGGCCGCTCGTGTTCACCGAAGACGAGTCGCTGCAACGGGTTTTCCGCACGCACTGGGTTTCACCGGACCTGTCGGAGAAGCAGCGGGAAAAGCTCGAAGCACGGCAGAACCAGGCGCCGGATCTCGTGGCGGTGGTCGCTCCGGCCGACTGGACGTGCGCGAGCTGCGGCACGCGCTCCGCCGCGGGCGAGTTCCAGTACCCCGAGGAAGACCGTTCGCTGTGCCTGTCCTGCGCGGACTTCGACCACCTCGTGTTCCTGCCGTCGGGCAACGCCGCGTTGTCCCGGCGCGCGAAGAAGGAGAGCACGCTCGCCGTGCTCGTGTCCCGGTTCAACAAACGGCGGAAACGCTATGAGCGGCAAGGGATCCTGGTCGAGGAGGCGGCGCTGGAGCGGGCCGAGAGCCAGTGCCTGGCCGACGAGGACGTCCGCGCGCGGCGACGCGAGCGGGACGCGGTGCGCCGCGCCGAGCAGGACGTCGAGTTCCAGGCCGCGATGGCCGCCGAGATCCGGCGGCTGTTCCCGGGCTGCGACCGGGCCGACGCCATCGCGGCGCACGCCGGCACGCGGGGCAGCGGCCGGGTTGGCCGGTCCGCGGCGGGACGCGCCCTCGACGAGAACGCCGTGCGGCTGGCCGTCATCGCCTCGGTCCGGCACGAGGACACCGACTACGACGCCATGCTGATGGCGGGCGTCCCGCGAGCCGAGGCCCGCGACCGGATCCGCAGGGACATCGACCGGGTGCTGGTGCGCTGGGAGCGCCCTCAGCCCTGAGCGATGTAAGCCTGGAGCTGCTCCTGGTTGGCCTCCAGTTCCTCCATCCGGGTCTTCACCACGTCACCGATGCTGATGATCCCGGCGAGCCTGCCGTCCTCCACCACCGGTACGTGGCGGATCCGCCGCTGCGTCATCAGCACGCTCAGGTCGTCCACCGAGTCACGCGGGGTGCACGTCGCCACGATCGTGGTCATGATCTCCGAGACCGGCCTGGCCAGCAGCCCCTCGCCGCGTTCGTGCAGCTTGCGCACGACGTCGCGTTCGGAGACGATGCCCACCACCTCGCCGGCCTCGACCACCGGCATCGCGCCGACGTTGTGCTCGGCGAGCCCGGCCAGCAACCCGGCAACCGTGGTGTCCGGGGAGACCGTGGCCACCGAGTCGCCCTTGGTCCGCAACACGTCCGCGATCCGCATCCGACACCTCCGAGGTGATCTGCTTCACACCAGGTTAGGGGCGACGCTCGTCCGGGGAAAGCCACGATTCGGGCGATACCGGGCCTCCTTTCCCACGCGAACCGGCGGTAATCGAACCGGCACGGAAAACGCCCCGCACCTGGCAGACTGGTCCGCATGGCTGACGAAGACCCCTTTCTGTGGCTCGAAGACGTGACCGGCGAAGCGGCGCTCGACTGGGTGCGCGCGCGCAACGCCGAAACCCTTGGGGAGATGTCCCGCAGCGAGCGGTTCAGACAGCTGCGCGCGGAGATCCGCGAAGTGCTCGACGCGGACGACCGGATTCCGTACGTCTTCAGGCGCGGCGAGTACCTCTACAACTTCTGGCAGGACGCAGCCAACCCGCGCGGGTTGTGGCGACGCACCACCTTGGCGGAGTACCGCAAGGACCGGCCGGACTGGGAGGTCCTGCTCGACGTCGACGCGCTGGCCACCGCCGAGGGCGAGAACTGGGTGTGGCAGGGCGCGAGCGTCCTGCGTCCCGGCTTCCGGCGCGCGCTGGTCGAACTGTCACGCGGCGGTGCCGATGCCACGGTGGTGCGCGAGTTCGACCTGGACCGGCACGAGTTCGTCGAGGACGGTTACCAGCTGCCCGAGGCCAAGAGCCGTGTCGGGTGGATTTCCGAGGACCTGATCTACGTCGGCACCGATTTCGGGGAAGGCTCGCTCACCACGTCGGGTTATCCGCGGATCATGAAGGAATGGCGCCGCGGCACGCCGTTGTCCGAGGCCGTCACCGTCTACGAAGGCAAGCTGGAGGACGTTGCGGCGTTCGCGTTCCACGATCCGACACCGGGTTTCGAACGGGACATCGTCGGCAGCTCCCCGGATTTCTACCGGACGGAGCAATACCTCCGCACCGACGACGGGCTGGTGCGCATCGACGTGCCGGAGGACGCGCGGATCTCGGCTCACCGCGAGTGGCTGCTGATCCGCACGCGCTCTCCGTGGCAGCTCGACGACCGGGTCTACGACGCCGGCACGCTGCTCGCCGCCCGGTTCGACGACTACCTCGCCGGGTCGCGTGACCTGACCGTCCTGTTCGAGCCCGACGCCAGCACCTCGCTGGAGGCGTACGACTGGACGCGCAACCACCTCGTGCTCACCACGCTGTCCGATGTGCGCACCGAGCTGCACGTGCTGACGCCGACCGAGGGGTGGCGCCGGGAGCCGATGCCGGCGGGTCCGCCGCTCGGCGTCGCTCAGATCCTCGACACCGATCCGGACGAAAGCGACGAATACTTTCTCAGCACCAGCGGGTTCACCGAGCCGCCGACGCTGCGGTACGGGCACCTCGGCGGCGAGACCGAGGTGCTCAAGCAGTCGCCCGCGCGGTTCGACAGCGAGGGCATGACGGTCGACCAGTACTTCGCCACGTCCCGCGATGGCACGCGCATCCCGTACTTCGTCGTGCGACCCCGCGCCGAGGGCGGCCCGACGATGCTCACCGGGTACGGCGGGTTCGAGGTGTCGCGACTGCCCGACTACAGCGGCGTGCTCGGCCGCGGCTGGCTCGCGCGCGGCGGCACGTACGTGCTGGCGAACATCCGGGGTGGCGGCGAGTACGGGCCCTCGTGGCACACGCGGGCGATGAAGGAGAACCGGTACCTCGTGTACGAGGACTTCGCCGCCGTGGCGCAGGACCTCGTCGAGCGCGGCATCACCACGCGCGAGAAGCTGGGCACGCACGGTGGCAGCAACGGCGGGTTGCTGATGGGCGTCATGCTCACCCGCTACCCGGAGCTGTTCGGCGCGATCGTGTGCCAGGTGCCGCTGCTGGACATGCGCCGCTACCACCTGCTGCTCGCCGGCGCGTCGTGGATGGCGGAGTACGGCGACCCGGACGACCCGGCCCAGTGGGAGTACATCTCGAAGTACTCGCCGTACCAGAACGTCCACAGTGGACGCGACTATCCGCCGACGCTGTTCATGACGTCCACACGCGACGATCGCGTGCATCCGGGCCACGCCCGCAAGATGGTCGCGAAGCTGCGTGAGCTGGGGTACGGCGTGCGCTACCACGAGAACATCGAAGGCGGGCACGGCGCGGCGGCGGACAACGAGCAGCTGGCGCAGAAGTGGGCGCTGCTGTTCGAGTTCCTGTGGTCGCAGCTGAAGTACTGACGGTCGTGGCCGGGCGGGAGCGTGCCCGCCCGGCCGGTTCCGTCAGGGCAGCAACACGATCTTGCCGCGGGTGTGGCGCTGTTCGAGCTCGGCGAAGGCGTCGGCGACCCGGTCGAGCGGATACGTCGCCGCGATGGGCAGTTCGACCTTGCCGGACGCGACGAGGTCCGCCATCTCGGTGAGCACCTCGGGCGTCGAGGCGGCCATGCTGCCTTCGGCTTTCGCGCCCACTTCGGCAGCCTTCTCGAAAGAGATGATCGTGTCGATCCGGTCGGCGGGGACACCCAGTGCGACGGCGAGCTCGACGTACTCGGGGCCGAACAGGTCGATGAACGCGTCGACGGGCCCGGCCTCCTTGAGCCGTTCGGCCAAGCCGTCGCCGTAGTGCACGGGCGTGACGTCGTGCTCGGTGAGCCAGGCGTCGTTCGCCGGGGACGCGATGCCGAGCACCCGGGCTCCGCGCAGCACGAGCAGCTGCACGACGAGCGTGCCGACGCCCCCCGCCGCGGCGGACACGGCGACAGTCTCGCCGGGCTTCGGGTCGATCGCGCGTACGGCCGCGTACGCGGTGGCGCCCACGACGTACAGCGAGCCGGCCTGCTCCCAGCTCAGCGCCGGCGGCTTCGGCACGAGCTGCGTGGCGGGCACGACCACGTGCGTCGCCTGGCTGGAGCGCTGCCACGAGTAGCCGAGGACCTCGTCGCCGACCTGGAACCCGGTGACACCTTCGCCGAGCGCGGCGACGACGCCCGCCAGGTCGCTGCCTTGGCCGGACGGCAGGGTTCCGGGGAAGCTCTCCCGCATGAGGCCCTTGCGGATCGCGGCCTCGCCGGGGTTGATGCCGGCGGCCCGGACGGCGACGAGGACTTCGCCGGGCGCCGGTTCGGGCACCGGCACCTCGGCGACGTAGAGCACGTCGCGGTCGCCGTAGCGGTCGAAACGCACGGCACGCGCGGATGTGGTCATGGGAAACTCCTCAGGTTCGGTTCCGCTCCGCGCTGGCGCGGAGGGTGGTGAGTTCCGCGGCGAACCGGTCCAGACCGGGCACGCGGAGGTGGCGTTCCAGCTCGCGGTCGAAGACGGGAAGGGCGGCTTCGAGCAGCTCCTGCCCCTCCGGCGTGAGCTCGACGAGCGAAGAGCGCCGGTCGTCCGGGTTCGGCCGCCGCGCGCAAAGGCCCCGTTTCTCCAGCCGGTCGACGGCCTGGCTCGTGCCGCCGACGGTGATGCCGAGGGCGGTGGCGATGTCGTACACGCGGCAGTTCGACGTGCGGGCGACGATGCGCATGACGTCGAGGCTGCCGAGCGGCAGGCCGACCTCGTCCCGCAGCCGGGCGTCGAGGGCGTTCCAGAGGAGCACCTCGAAGCGGATCAGGTCGTCGAACACGTCCCGCAGGTTCACGAGATTTAGTTTAGCACGTATCTAGTTAGTGCTAAGGCAGTTGGAGTGAGGTATGCCCGGACAACCGGAAGCACAACAAAAAAACCGGGGCCGGAGGTCGACTGACGACCTCCGGCCCCGGTTCACGCGTCGGTCAGCTGCAGCCCGACGTGGCGCCGCAGCCTTCGCAGGCGTAGCACGAGCCCGCGGGGCGCATCTTCGTGCCGCAGGTCATGCACAGCGGGGCGTCGTTCGCCTTGCCGAGGTGCAGGTCCATCAGCTCCGCGGTGCTGTGGGCGGCCTGCGTCTCGACGACCTCCTGCTGCTTCGACTCCACCGTGCTGCGCAGCTCCTCCAGGTCGACGCTGTCCGGCGCCGCCGCGCCGTAGTCCGACGCCTCGACCTGCGCGGTGCGCTCCTCCGCCGTGAAGATGCCCAGCTGCGCGCGCTTCTCGTACGGCAGGTAGTCCAGCGCCAGCCGGCGGAACAGGTAGTCCAGCACGCTCGTCGCGATGCGGATGTCCGGGTCGTCCGTCATGCCGGCCGGCTCGAAGCGCAGGTTCGAGAACTTCGAGACGTAGAACTCCAGCGGGATCCCGTACTGCAGACCCACCGAGATCGACATCGAGAACGCGTCCATCACGCCGGCCAGGGTCGAGCCCTGCTTGCCCAGCTTGACGAAGATCTCGCCGAGCCCGTCGTCCGGATACGAGCCCGCGTGCAGGTAGCCCTCGGCGCCACCGACGGTGAACGACAGCGTCTGGCTCGGGCGCTTCTTCGGCAGCCGCTTGCGGACCGGCTTGTACTCGACGACCTTCTCGGGCTCGGCAACCGCCTTCGCCTCGGACTTCTTCGCCGTCGACAGCGGCTGGCCGACCTTGCAGTTGTCGCGGTAGATCGCGAGCGCCTTCAGGCCCAGCTTCCAGCCCTCGAAGTAGATGTGCTCGACGTCCTCGACCGTCGCCGACTCCGGCATGTTGACGGTCTTCGAGATCGCGCCCGAGATGAACGGCTGCACCGCGGCCATCATCCGCACGTGGCCGATCGGGGCGATCGAACGCTCACCGACCGCGCAGTCGAACACCTCGTAGTGCTCCGGCCGCAGCCCCGGCGCGTCCACGACGTGCCCGTGCTGCGAGATGTACTCGACGATCGCCTCGATCTGCTCGTCCTGGTAGCCCAGTGCCTTGAGCGCGCGCGGCACGGTCTGGTTGACGATCTGCATCGACCCGCCGCCGACCAGCTTCTTGAACTTGACCAGCGAGAAGTCCGGCTCGATACCGGTGGTGTCGCAGTCCATCATGAAGCCGATGGTGCCGGTGGGGGCGAGCACGCTGGCCTGCGCGTTGCGCCAGCCGTTGCGCGCGCCGATCTCGATGCCGCGCTGCCACTCCCGGGTCGCCACGTCGCGGATCGCGACGTCGTTGGAGTGCATCGTGCGGATCGCGTCGTTGGCCGCGGCGTGCTTGCGCATGACGCGCTGGTGCGCCTCGGCGTTGCGGGTGTAGCCCTCGTACGCGCCGACGATGCCGGCCAGCTCGGCCGAACGGCGGTAGGAGGTGCCGGTCATCAGCGACGTGATCGCCGCCGCCAGCGCGCGGCCGCCGTCGGAGTCGTAGGCGTGCCCGGTGGCCATCAGCAGCGCGCCGAGGTTGGCGTAGCCGATGCCCAGCTGGCGGAACTTGCGGGTGGTGTCGCCGATCGCCTCGGTGGGGAAGTCCGCGAAGCAGATCGAGATGTCCATCGCGGTGATGACGAACTCGACGGCCTTGACGAACAGCTGCGCGTCGAACGAGCCGTCGTCCTTGAGGAACTTCAGCAGGTTCAGCGACGCGAGGTTGCAGCTGGAGTTGTCCAGGTGCATGTACTCGCTGCACGGGTTGGACGCGGTGATGCGGCCCGACTCGGGGCAGGTGTGCCAGTCGTTGATGGTGCTGTCGTACTGGATGCCCGGGTCGGCGCACTCCCACGCGGCCTGCGCCATCGAGCGGAACAGCTTCTTGGCGTCGACGCTCTCGATGACCTCGCCGGTCAGGCGCGCCCGCAGGCCGAACTCGCCGCCCGACTCGACGGCGCGCATGAACTCGTCGTTGACGCGCACCGAGTTGTTGGCGTTCTGGTACTGCACCGAGTGGATGTCGGCGCCGGAGAGGTCCATGTCGAACCCGGCGTCGCGCAGGACCTTGATCTTCTCTTCCTCGCGCGCCTTGGTGGCGATGAACTCCTCGATGTCGGGGTGGTCGACGTCGAGCACGACCATCTTCGCCGCGCGCCGGGTGGCACCGCCGGACTTGATGGTGCCCGCGGACGCGTCCGCGCCGCGCATGAAGGAGACCGGGCCGGAGGCCGTGCCGCCGGACGAGAGCAGCTCCTTGGAGGAACGAATGCGGGAGAGGTTCAGCCCCGCACCGGAACCGCCCTTGAAGATCAGGCCCTCTTCCTTGTACCAGTTGAGGATCGAGTCCATGTTGTCGTCGACCGCGAGGATGAAGCAGGCGCTGACCTGCTGCTTCGACGTGGTGCCGACGTTGAACCAGACCGGGGAGTTGAAGCTGAACACCTGGTGCAGCAGCATCCAGGTGAGCTCGTGCTCGAAGACCTCCGCGTCGGCGCCGGTGGCGAAGTAGCCGTGTTCGGTGCCCGCCCTGACGTACGTCTTCACGACCCGGTCGATGAGCTGCTTGAGGCTGTTCTCGCGCTGCGGGCTGCCGACCGCACCGCGGAAGTACTTGCTGGTGACGATGTTGGTGGCGTTGACCGACCAGAACTCGGGGAACTCGACGCCCCGCTGTTCGAAGTTGACCGAACCGTCACGCCAGTTGGTCATCACCACATCGCGCTGTTCCCACTTCACCTCGTCGTACGGGTGCACGCCCTCGGTGGTGAACACGCGCTCCACGGTGAGCCCGCGCTTGTCCCGCTTCGCGCCCTTACTGCCTGTCGTCACGGTCTCCGTCATGCCTCTGTCCCTCTCCCGCCGGCCGAGCCTCACTCGCCGTCCGCTCCCGATTCCCGCATGGCTGCACGAAGGTCCGCGATCTCCTTCTCGAAGTCCTCGACCGAGGAGAAGGAGCGGTAGACGCTGGCGAACCGGAGGTACGCGACCTCGTCGAGCTCGCGGAGCGGTCCGAGGATGGCAAGGCCGACCTCGTGACTGGGGATCTCCGCGACGCCGGCCGAGCGGATCGACTCCTCGACCCGCTGCGCGAGCTGCTGCAGCGCGTCGTCGTCGACCGGCCTGCCCTGGCACGCCCGCCGGACGCCCCGGACCACCTTGTCCCGGCTGAACTGCTCCGTGACACCGGAACGCTTGACGACGGCGAGCACCATCGTCTCCGAGGTGGTGAACCGGCGGCCGCACGCCGAGCACGACCTGCGGCGGCGGATGGCCTGCCCCTCGTCCACCTCACGGGAGTCGACGACCCGGGAGTCGGCATGCCGGCAGAACGGGCACCGCACGACCGATCACCTTCCCCTTCTCGTCGGTTCCCCCGGCATCCGCGCAGGCCGCCACGCAACGGCCTGGCCGCGTCGACCTGGTGATCGACTTGTGGATATCCGGTGGGTGAACGCTGTCCGGCTGTGGACAACTCGTTGTTCAGTCTACCCCAACTTGTGGACCAACTACATCCATGTAACTACTAGATATAGCGGTTGACCTTAGATCGCGCACGACGGGGGTGCAAGCGACCCGCCGGGGTGAGAGGGGGGTATCGTCGCCCGGCGGTCAGCGGGACGCGCCGAGCGGCGCGGCGTCGACGGGGACCGTGAGCGGCAGCCCCGGAACCACCGCGTCGCCGCCGAGGTTGTTGAGTTGCCTGATCCGGGCCACCACCGCGTTGGCGTCGGCGTCCGGGGCGTACTGGTGCGCGACGTCCCACAGCGACTGCCCCTCGCCCACCGTGACGGTGGCCGTACGGGTGGGTACCGGGGGCGTCAACTGCCCGGCAAAAACACCCAGACCGGTGACGAAGAGCCCCACGGCGACCGCCACGGCCACGAGCCACGGCCACCGGGGCGCGACCCGGCGCGGGGCACAGGCGGCACCCGCGGGGCGGCCACGGCCCGCGACGACCCGCGCCCGCGTCGGCGGACGGCGCGTCTCCCCCGCGGGACGCCGGACGCGGACAGGCACGGGCTGCCTGACGTGGCGCTCCTCGGACGTTCCGGCTGTGCGGTTTCCGTCCAGCAGTACCGCCATCGCGGCACCTCCTTCACGTTTGCCGACCGGCCCCGGCAGGCCACCGGTCGAACACTCGTTCTATCGAACCTCTGCGCGAATGTGTACCACCGGGGTCCGACAAAATCGAGAGGCACCCGGCGTGTCGCTCGAACAGTTGTTTGATGTTCCCGGTCCGGTGGACTACCGTGGGTGACCAGGACAAGGCGAAACGCGCCGGTCGCTCACGAGACTGCGGCCCGGCAGGTGGGAAGACGCAGCGCAGCTGGGAGGCAGCACCATGACAGACACCGACGAAACGGCCGAAATTCCCCGGCGCCCAGGGGGCCGGTTCGGCGACGTACACCCCCTTCCCGATCCCGAGGACGTGGAGGAGGGGCTCAGCCCGCGCCAGCAGCAGGTGCTGGAGGTGATCCGCGCGTGGGTCGACCGCTTCGGCTACCCGCCCAGCGTGCGGGAAATCGGCGAGGCGGTGGGGCTCACCTCGACGTCCTCGGTGTCGCACCAGCTGCGCACGCTGCAGCGCAAGGGCTATCTGCGCCGGGACGCCAACCGGCCGCGCGCGGTGGGGGTGCTGACGGCCGCGGCCGAGCACGCGGCGCGGATCGGGCGCGCGGAGAACGACATGCCGAAGCCGGCGTACGTGCCGGTGGTGGGCCGGATCGCCGCCGGTGGGCCGGTGCTGGCGGAGCAGGCGGTGGAGGACGTGTTCCCGCTGCCGAAGGACATCGTCGGCGAGGGCGAGGTGTTCCTGCTCAAGGTCACCGGTGATTCGATGATCGAGGCCGCCATCACCGACGGGGACTGGGTGGCGGTGCGCCAGCAGCCGACGGCCAACAACGGCGAGATCGTGGCCGCCATGATCGAGGGCGAGGCCACGGTGAAGACGTTCAAGCGCAAGGGCGGGCACGTCTGGCTGATGCCGCACAACGAGGCGTACGAGCCGATCAACGGCGACAACGCCACGATCCTCGGCAAGGTGGTGGCCGTCCTGCGGCGGTTGTGACCAGGGAACGGCGGCGGTGGGCGGGGGCCGCTGCCGCCGGGAACGTGGGTTGCGGACCGTACTGGTGTGGGGGTGGTGGATTTGGCATGCCCCAGCGGGGGTGAGGCGCGCCCTGGAGGCATCTGCGGGCGGACGGCTCGCGATGCTGTGAACCGCCCCAGTGGTAGCGGGCAAGGCAGGCGGTGGGGGCATCTGCGGGCGTTGGAGCTCGCGTGGCGGATCGTGGGGTCAGCAACCCGCACAGCAGCGACTCAGGCGCGTCCTGGGGTCAGCGCTCCGGAATCACCTGCGGGAAAACCGTCGCCGCAGCTTCGTGATCACGAACAGTCCCCCGCCCGCGAGGCATACCGCCAGCAGCAGTGCGGGCCCGGTGCCCATGCCCTTCCCCGCCGACTTCCCGGCCGCGGCCTCGCCGCCTGCGGCTGCCGGGGTGCCGTCTTCCGTCGCCGGGGTCACGAGGGCCGTGGCGCCTCGAACCGCCTTGATGGGCTGTCCGACGCCCTCGCCGCCCGACAGCAGCGTGCCGTCCGGCTCGAAGGCCAGCGCTTCGCCCTGCTTCTCGTTCGGCAGCGGCACCCGCACCGGCTCGCGCTTCAGCGCCGCCGCGATGTCGCCGTCCGGGGCCGAGTACAAGTAGGCATCCGTATACGTGCGCAGCGCCACCACCGTGCCGTCCGCGCTCGTCGCACCGCCCGTGACCAGCACCGAGCCGAACCCGGCGACCGGGCCGCCCGGGGTGTCCGTCGTGCGGAAGTCCAGCGTGCCGACCTTCTCCAGCGGCGTCGGGCCCGGGCTCTGCAGCTGCGCGGCAGGCCGGTAGATCCCCGAATCACCGAACGGCGTCTTCGTCACCAGATACGGCGTGCCCGCGCGGTCCAGCAGCAACGCCTCCCCGTCGTGCTGACCGTCGGGGTACGTGAGCCGGTACAGCGTCGCCTTGCCCTGGGGCGTCAGAGCCTCCAGGGCGACCGTCTCGCGCTTCTTGTCGTTGTCCCCGGTGTCGGACAGCCACAGCGTGCCGTCGGACGCCCGCGCCAGGTCCTCCACGTCGTACGGATCCAGGGAGTTGGTGATCACCCGCTGCACCGCGCAGTCGCGGCCCAGCACGAACACCTGGAGCTTCGTGCCGCCGTCGTTGATCGCGTACCACCGCTGCCCGTCGCTGACCAGCCCGGACAGCTCCGTGATCCGCTTGTCCGACACCGTACACACCGTGGTCGGCGCCTCGGCCGCCACGGCCGGAGCCGCGGACAGCGCGAGGACGAACGAGACCACGGCCAGCAGCGCACCCCAACGCGACGTCACACCGCCGACGTTACCGAGCGTCAGGCCAGGGAGCCGTTCACGACATACGTCTCCAGCGCGGACGCCAGGTCCGGCCGGACCCGGGCGCACAGCCGCGTGCCCTCCGGCAGGTGCTCCTCGGCGAGGACCTCACCGTCGGCGTGCACGCGCGACACCAGCTCACCGCGGGTGTACGGCACGACCGCCTCGACGGTGACCTCCGGCCGCGGCAGCCGCTCGGCGATGGCCTCGACCAGCGCGGATACACCCTGCCCGGTGCGCGCGGACACGACCACGGCATGGGGCAGCGAGTGGCGCAGCCGGACCAGGGACAGCTCGTCGGCCGCGTCCGCCTTGTTGATCACGATCAGCTCGGGCGGCAGCGGGCCCTTGCGCCGCTGGTTGATCTCCGCCAGCACCTCGTGCACGGCGTCGACCTGCTCCTCCGGCGACGCGTCGGAGCCGTCCACCACGTGCAGCAGCAGGTCGGCGTCGGCCGCCTCGTCGAGCGTCGAGCGGAACGCGTCGACCAGCTGGTGCGGCAGGTGCCGCACGAACCCGACGGTGTCGGTCAGCGTGTACGTGCGCCCGTCCG
This sequence comes from Amycolatopsis bartoniae, assembly GCF_014191255.1. GTDB lineage: Bacteria > Actinomycetota > Actinomycetes > Mycobacteriales > Pseudonocardiaceae > Amycolatopsis_E > Amycolatopsis_E bartoniae. The sequence continues at coordinate 282,566 of NZ_JACHWH010000004.1, read as the reverse complement.
GCGTCGCGCTGCGGCGCGTGGTCGGGTCCAGGGTGGCGAACAACGCGTTCTCGACGAGCACGCCCGCGCCGGTGATGGCGTTGAGCAGGCTCGACTTGCCCGCGTTGGTGTAGCCGACGATCGCGACGCTGGGCACCTCGTTGGCGACGCGGCGCCCGCGCTTGGTCTCGCGGATCGCGTCCATCGAGGCGATCTCCCGGCGCAGTTTCGACACGCGCTTGTTGATCCGCCGACGGTCGGTCTCGAGCTTCGTCTCACCGGGACCACGCAGGCCCACGCCGCCGTTCGCGCCACCGGCACGGCCACCGGCCTGCCGGGACAGCGACTCACCCCACCCGCGCAGCCGCGGGATCAGGTACTGCAGCTGGGCCAGCTCGACCTGCGCCTTGCCCTCCTTGGAGCGGGCGTGCTGGGCGAAGATGTCGAGGATCAGCGCCGTCCGGTCGATCACCTTGACCTTGAGCCGCTGCTCCAGGTTGCGCAGCTGGCCGGGCGACAGTTCCCCGTCGCAGATCACGGTGTCGGCGCCGGTGGCGACCACGATGTCGAACAGCTCCCGCACCTTGCCGGAGCCGATGTAGGTGGCCGGATCCGGCTTGTCGCGGCGCTGCACGAGACCCTCCAGCACCTCCGAGCCCGCCGTCTCGGCGAGCCGGGCCAGCTCGGCCAGTGACGCCTCGGACTGGCTCGCGGTGCCTTCGGTCCACACGCCGACCAGCACGACCCGTTCCAGCCGCAGTTGCCGGTACTCGACCTCGGTGATGTCCGCCAGCTCGGTGGAGAGCCCGGCCACGCGCCGCAGTGAGGCGCGCTCCTCGAGCTCCAGCTCGCCGATCGACGGGTCTTCGCGGAAGTCTGTGTGTGTCAGTTCTGTCATCGTCCTTCCATGGTCCCACGCTTCGCGGGATAAACCGAGCGCATTACCGGCTCGGGCAGGTCGCGACGTGGTCTGCGGCGGCGGAAAGGCCGAGGTCGGCGCCGCCATACTGATCAACGGGAGGACGCACGGACGTATTCCGGAGGCGAGCGTGTTTCGCGCCGGAAGGCGCGCGCGGCGCGCTTGCGCCTGGGTCCGGGTGGACCGGATGCGGCGTGCGGAGGCTGCGGGACGTGCCCGCGAACGCCTACGCCTGAGCGGCCCACCAGCCGTCGAACAGCTCGCCGCGGGCGACGAACTCCACCGGGCCGGTCAGGGTGGACTCGCCGCGTTCCAGCGACACCGTCACCCTGCCACCGGGGACGTCCACAGTGGACTCTCCGGTGTCCGTTCCCGTCAGGTGCAGCGCGGCGGCCACCGCGGCGACCGTGCCCGTGCCGCAGGAGCGGGTCTCGCCCACTCCGCGCTCGTACACGCGCATCCGCAGGGCGCCGTCGCCGATCGGGTTCACGAACTCCAGGTTCACGCCCTCGGGGAAGAAGTCCTCGTCGTACCGCGGCTGGTCGCGCAGGTCCAGCTCCATCACGTCGTCGTCCACAATGGACACCAGGTGCGGGTTGCCCACGTTCACCGCGACACCGGAGAAGTTGCGCTTACCGACGATCGCGACCGACGCGCCCGTGATCGAGGCCGGGCCCATGTGCACCGTCACCTCACCACCGGGCCGCACCACCACCGGCTTGTCACCGGCACGGCTGCCCACCACGAACTCCGGCCCGGCGGCCAGCCCCGCGTCGGTGAGGTACCGCGCGAACACGCGCATCCCGTTGCCGCACATCTCCGCGACCGAGCCGTCCGCATTGCGGTAGTCCATGAACCACTCGCCCTCGGACGGCAGCCCCAGCGCACTGGACCGGACCACTCGCAGCACGCCGTCGGCGCCGAGCCCCCGCTGCCGGTCGCACAGCGCGGCCACCCGGGCCGGCGTCAGGTCCAGCCGGCCGTCGGGGTCGGGCAGCAGCACGAAGTCGTTCTGTGTGCCATGCCCTTTGAGAAACTCGATCGCCACACGATCAGACTACTGGGCGACCACGGACAGCACCCGCGCGGCCACGTCGTGATCGTTTCCGTCGAACCAGGAGATCCTGGCGTCCCGGCGGAACCAGGATCGTTGCCTGCGAACGAATCGGCGCGTCGCCTGTTTCGTCGCCGCCGCGGCCGCGGCGAAGTCCCCGGCGCCGTCGAGCTCCGCGAGCACCTGCTGGTACCCCAGCGCACGCGACGCCGTCTTCCCCTCGCGCAACCCCCGTGCGGCCAGCGCGCGCACCTCGTCCACGAGCCCTTCGGTGAACATCCGGTCCACGCGCTGCTCGACGCGTTCGTCGAGTTCCGCGGCTTCACGATCGATTCCGATCAGCACCGTGCCGTACCGCGCCGGACCGGGCTTGGGCAGGTTCGCGGAGAACGGCTCGCCGGTGATCTCGATGACCTCCAGCGCCCGCACGATCCGGCGGGTGTTGGACGGCAGGATCGCCCGCGCCGCGGCGGGATCGAGCGCGCCGAGCCGCTCGTGCAGCGCGGCCGGGCCCGCTTGCGCGGCTTCGGCTTCCAGGCGCGTGCGCACGGCCGGGTCGGTGCCGGGGAAGCGCAGGTCGTCGAGCACGGCCTGGACATACAGGCCGGAGCCGCCGACCAGCACGGGCACCTTGCCCTCGCCGAGCAGCCGCTCGATGAGCGCCCTGGCGTCGCGCTGGTACGCGGCGACGGACGCCGTCTCCGTCACGTCGAGCACGTCCAGCAGGTGGTGCGGAACGCCGCGGCGTTCCGCGGGCGACACCTTGGCGGTACCGATGTCCATGCCGCGGTACAGCTGCATCGCGTCGGCGTTGACCACCTCGCCGCCGAGGCGCTCGGCGAGGTCGATGGCGAGGTCGGACTTGCCGGTGGCGGTGGGCCCGACGACGGCGACCGGCTTCACCCACGCTCCCAGACGGCCACGTGGTAGGCGACGCCGAAGGGCGCGGCGGAGTACAGCAGCTCGGCGCGCCACTCGCCCGGCACCCCGGCCAGGACCTGCCACGGCACGCGACCACCGGCGCCGAGCTCGTCGGCCAGCCCCGGGTCGACCTTCAGCAGCGCCCGGGTGTCCGCCTTCGCCAGCGCCGCCGCGACGGCCTCGTCGAACGCGGGCGCCCGCTCGTCCTCGCTGCCCGGTGACCGGGGCCCGTGCCGGTTCGAGCCGTCACCGAGGATCAGCAGGTCACCGGTCAGTTCGCTGCCCTTCCGGGCACAGTCCTCCGGTGGGGTCGCGCGGTCCACGAGCCGCACCTCGACCGCTTCCGCACCGGCCCGTTCCCGCAGCCAGCCCGCGATCAGCGCGGGCAGCGGCAGCGCGCGCGCCACCCCGTCCGCGGACAGCGACACGCGCTCGTCGACGCCGTAACCGAGGAAGCTGCCCGCCGCGTCCGGGCCGATGACCTGGTCTTTCCCGGCCGCGCCGACCGCGGTCCACCGGGGGCCGAGGCGGCCGACAGCGGCTAGGCAGGCTTCGCGCAGGGCAGCCAGTTCGGGCTCCGGCCCCGGGGAGAGGCGCGGCACCAGCAACGGGGGTTGCGGCACCACGACGGCACGCGTGATCACACTGGCCGAGGTTACCGGGCGGCCCGATCACACCCCTCCCACAGCCAGCCACAGTAGAATCACCCGCTCGACTTCCGCACCGAGTACCACAAGCCGTGCTGAACTGCTTGAATGCGGCGTGGGGGTCGAAGCGCTCCCCCGCACGACCCGGCCCCACCCCGGTGGGGCGCCCGCCGGAACCGGCGGGCCCGACAGGCGATAAGGAGCCTGCGATGGCCGACGAGATCACCCCCGGCGCCCCCGCGCCGCACAAGCTGCCGCTTCCGCACCCGCCGGCGGGCCAGGACCGCCCGGTCCCGCCGGCCGAGCCGAACCCGTCCCGCTGGGGCCGGGTGGACGACGAGGGCAACGTCTACGTGCGGACCGCGGACGGCGAACGCACGGTCGGCGTCTGGCAGGCGGGCACCCCCGACGAGGGGCTGGTGCACTACGCGCGGCGGTTCGACGACCTGCGCACCGAGGTGGAGCTGCTGGCGACGCGGCTGAACTCGGGCGCGGGCGACCCGAAGCACGCGCTGTCGAGCGCGGTGCAGCTCCGGGACGGGCTGGCCGAAGCGGCGGTGGTCGGCGACCTGGCGGCGCTGGGCGCGCGGCTGGACCGGATCGTCGAGAAGGCCGAGGCGGCGCTGGCGAGCGCGAAGCAGGAGCGCGAGGAGGCCCGGTCGGCGGCGATCGGGCGCAAGCAGGCGCTGGCCGAGGAGGCCGAGCAGATCGCGGCGGAGTCCACCCAGTGGAAGGTGGCGGGTGACCGGCTGCGCGCCATCCTCGACGAGTGGAAGACGATCAAGGGCGTCGACCGCAAGACCGACGACGAGCTGTGGAAGCGCTTTTCCAAGGCGCGGGAGGCGTTCAACCGGCGGCGCGGGTCGCACTTCGCGGAGCTGGACAAGCAGCGGGCGGCCGCGAAGACCCGCAAGGAGGAGCTGATCGCCGAGGCCGAGGCGCTGGTGGACTCCGAGGACTGGGGGCCGACGGCCGGCCGGTACAAGGAGCTCATGGCCGAGTGGAAGGCCGCGGGCCGGGCGCCGAAGGAGACCGACGACGCGCTGTGGCAGCGGTTCCGGGCGGCGCAGGACCAGTTCTTCGCGCGGCGGTCGGCGGTGTTCTCGGAGCGGGACGCCGAGTTCGCCGGGAACGCCGCGAAGAAGGAGGAGCTGCTCGCCGAGGCGGAGAAGATCGACCCGGCGTCGAACCTGGACGCGGCGAAGGCGCACCTGCGACGGATCCAGGAGCAGTGGGACGAGATCGGGAAGGTGCCGAGGGAGCGGATCCGGGAGCTGGACGGCCGGCTCAAGGCGGTGCAGGACCGGATCCGCGAGGCGGAGGACAGCCGCTGGCGCCGGACCGACCCGGAGGCGCAGGCGCGCGTCGAGCAGTTCCGCGAGCGGGTGCACCAGTTCGAGACGCAGGCCGCGAAGGCCCGCGCCGCGGGCGACGAGCGCCGCGCGAAGCAGGCCGAGGAGCAGGCGGCGCAGTGGCGGGAGTGGATGGCCGCCGCGGAGCGCGCCGTCGCGGATCGCTGAGGTTTCGGTGCCGGGGTGGGGACCGCCTGCCCCGCCTGAGCGGTGAATCCGGGGCCGCGGTGCCGTGACCGTTTTCGTGCGGCACGGTGGCACCGGAAGGCTGGCAGAGCTGGCTGCGGCGAGCGGCTGGCTGCGGCGAGCGGCGATGGCTTGAAGCCGAGGAGCCACGCCCGGTACCGCCCCGGCTGAGTCCCGCAGCGGGTGGTGATCGCCCCCGGTACGGGCGACTGCGCACTCGACCGAGCACCTGCCGCGCGCGCCACCCGCCGCGGGGTTTCACCGCCGGGGCCTCGCCGCAGGCGCGCCCACCGCGGGCGTCTCGCCGCCAACCGCTTCCCACTTGCCAAGCACGCGCCTGCCGGGCGCACACACTCGCTAAGCGCCCCCCGCCGCGCGCCACCGGCCAGCAGGTGCCATCGGCAAGCGCGCCACCGCGAGCGCCCATCACCGAGCACGCCCCACCCGCCAAGCGGCCCGTCACCGACCGCCCCACCCCCGCCGGTCAGGCCGGGTACGGCTCCGCCGTTCGGGCTTGCCGTAACGCCCTCGCCCACCACAGCAGTTGCCGCAGCAGTCGGTGCAGCGCCGCGGTCTCCGGGGTGCCCGGGTAGTCCACCTCGGGGTCCGCCGCGGGGCCCCACGGGTTGTGCAGGCTCACCGTCTCCCGCACCGTCACCGTGTGCAGCTCCGCGAAGACCGGGCGCAGCGCCTCCACCGCCCGCAGGCCACCCGCCATGCCGCCGTACGACACGAAACCCACCGGTTTCGCGTGCCACTCGTCCCGCACCGCGTCGAGCGCGGTCTTCAACGGGCCCGGGTAGCTGTGGTTGTACTCGGGCGTCACGACGACCACCGCGTCCGCGCGGCCGATGCGCCCGGCGAACGCCGCGACGTCGGGATGCGCATCCATCGTCCGCGGGATCGTCAACCCCGCCAGGTCCACCAGCTCGACGTCGACGTCCGCGTCGAGCAGGGTCTTGTGCACCCACTCGCCGACCCGTTCCCCGAACCGTCCATTGCGGACACTGCCCAGAACGACGGCGACACGAAGAGGTTCCATCAGAGTTTCCTTCCGTTTTCGGCACGCGTGAGCCACGAAGCGGCCAGGACGGCACAACCAGCGAGCACGGCGAGCAACCCGAACGCGGCGCGGAACCCGCCCTGGGCGAGCACGATCACCGTCAGCGCGCTCCCGGCCGCTCCCCCGACCCGCAGGACGATGTTCGCCAGCGCGGTGGCGTCACCCAGTTCGCTCGCCCGCACCGACGCGTACGCCGCGGTCGTCGCCGGCATCAGCGACAACCCCAGCCCTATCCCGTGCACGACCAGCAGCACCTGCACGGCGATCATCGGCGTGCCCGGCCCGAGCCACGGCCACGGCACCGTGCTCACCAGCACCAGCAGGGCACCGGCCAGCGCGACCGGCCCACCGCCGAGCCGGTCGACCAGGCGTCCGGCGAGCGCGACGGTCACCGTCGTGCCGACCCCCATCGGCACGAGCAGCAACCCCGTCTCCGCCGCACCGGCGCCGAGCTGGAGCTGGAACCACAGCGGCACCAGCAGCACCGCGCCGTACATGCCCGCGGCGGCCGTCACCAAGGTCGACGACGCCGCGGCCGGCACCGGCCGGGCCAGCAGACGCAGCCGCAGCACCGGCCGAGGCGTGTGCAGCGTGCGCCATGCGAACACAGCGAGCGCCCCGACCCCGATCAGCGCGAGCACGCCGTCCAGTAAGTGAGACGTCTGCGGTATACCGATTCCCGTCAGTGCGTAGACGGTCAACGGTAAACCGAGCGACACCAGCAGCAGACCAGACCAGTCGATCGGTGGTGGTGCCTGCCGTTCGCCTCGCGGCACGAACCGCACCGCCAGGACCAGCGCGAGGACGCCGACCGGCAGGTTCAACCAGAACATCGACGGCCAGCCGAACCGGGCCAGCAGGAACCCGCCGACGCTCGGGCCCGCGATGGGCGCGAGCCCGACCACCAGGCCGAGCACGCCCATCATCCGGCCGAGCCGCTCGGGTCCGACCGCCAGTCCGATCACGGTCTGCCCCGCCGCGACCAGGATGCCCGCGGTCATCCCCTGCGCGGCCCGGACCGCGATCAGCACCTCCGCCGTCGGCGACAGCGCACACGCCACCGAGGTCAGCAGGAACCCGGAAAGCGCAGACAGCCACAGCCTGCCCGCGCCCAGCCGTCGCGTGAGCCACGGGGTCAGCGGCAGCACGGCCGACAGGCCGAGCAGGTACGCGGTGGCGACCCACTGGATCCGCACCAGCTCGGCGCCGAACGCGGCCCGCAGGGATTCCAGTCCCACCGCGACGATCGAGCTGTCCATGTTCGCCAGGAAAGCGCCCAGCGCCACCACGATCGCCGCACACCAGACCGGACGACTTATCCGTTTCACTGGTCGGTCGCGGACCTCGCTCATGCGGGCTACGCTAAAAGCTCAACTAATGTTGAAGTCAAGGAGGCGGAATGACCACTGTGACGGAGGAAACGCTGAGCGTCAGCGAGGTCGCGCGAGATTCCGGCGTGGCCCCGTCGGCCGTCCGCTTCTACGAGAAGCACGGCCTGATCACCGGTCAGCGGACCGCGGGCAACCAACGCCGCTTCCACCGCGTCGAGCCGTGTCTGGTCAAGATCGTGCGCGTGGCGCAGCGGGTCGGCCTGACCGTCGCGGAGATCCGCGACCTCATGGCCGACCTGCCACAGGACCGTTCCGAAATGACGCTCGACGCCTTCTACCACCTCCGCGCCCGGCTGGAGGACGAGGCACGCCGGCGCCTCCTCGCCCTCACCGAGACGTTGGACGAGCTGACCTCCGAGCGGAAGCTGTGTGAGATCCCGCCGAAGTGATCACGTCGGCGGGTACCGGGTCGACGTCGGGAAGTGGCCGTAGACGGGGCCTTCACCTTCGGTGACCGCGTGCACCAGCAGTTCCCCGCCCACGAAGGCGCCCCGCCAGGACGCGCCGCGGCCGCCGAAGTACTCCGCCCGGTCGCCGCGGGAGCGCGGGCGGTTGACGCCGACCTTGAACGCCTGCAGGTACGCCGCCAGCCGCCGGGCCGTCGTCTCGTCGTCGCACGCGAGGGAGGCCACCAGGGAACCGTTGCTGGCGTTCATCGCCGCCAGTAGTTCCGCCTCGGTGTCCACCAGCACCACCGTGTCCACCGGCCCGAACGGCTCCGCGTGGTGCAGCGGCGAGGACGGTGGCGGGTTCAGCAGCGACACCGGCGCCAGGTACGCCGCGGTGTCCTGCCCCGGCAGGAACCGGGACTCCTCCAAGGAACCGCGGAACAGCGGAACGGCCCCGCGTCCGATGGCGTCGTCGACGGTGTCCCGCAGCTCCTTCACCTTGACATCGTTGATCAACGGCCCGAAGTCCAGCTCCGGCAACGGATCCGCCGGATCAGCGACCGCCAGCGGGTGCCCGAACGTCAGTTCGCGCACCGCGGGCAGGTACGCCGCGAGGAAGTCGTCGAACAGCGACCGCTGCACGACGTAGCGAGGATAGGCTGTGCAGCGCTGCTTGCCGTACTCGAACGACGCCCGCACGTGCCGGGCGAGCAGTGGCCAGTCGCTGAACTCCCAGACGCCCCAGCAGTTCAGGCCCTCCTGCTCCAGAATGTGCTGCTTGCCGGAGTCGACCAGCCGCGCCGCGACCTCACCGCCACTGCTGCGTCCGCCCACAAAGGACAGACAGCCGATCATCGGTGAGGTCACGAGCGCCTCGGACAGCTCGGCGCCGCTGCCGCTGACCAACGTGACCGGTAACCCGTGCCGTGCGACCAGTGCGGTGGCCAGCGTAAGACAGTTCACCCCGCCGTCGGTCGGCGCTTTCGCGATCGCCGCGTTGCCCGCGAGCGCCTGGACCAGCACCGCGTGCATCAGCACGCTCATCGGGTAGTTCCAGCTCGCGATGTTGCTCACCGGACCGGGCAACGGCCTTCGGTCGATGAGCATGTCATCGATTTCCTCGGCGTACCAGCGGACTCCGTCGAGACAACGGTCCACATCGGCCTTCGCTGACCGCCAAGTCTTGCCGATCTCCCACACCAGCAGCAAAGCGAGCAGGTCGCGGTGCTCGGCGAGCTCGTCGAGCGCGGCGAGCACGCGACGTTTGCGTTCCGCGAGCGACGCGGCGCACCACGTCCGGTGCTCGTTCAGGCTCGCCCGGACCGCCCGCTTGGCGTCGGCGAGCCCGAGCCTGGGCGGTCCGATGAGGACGGTTCCGTCGAGTGGTGAGGTCGTCTCGGTCGGCACTCCCTCCTGGCGCCAGCGACCACCCCAGAAGTTGAGCAGCCGGTCGGACTCGAACGCCTCGGGGGCGACCGACCGGCAGCGGGCGAAAACGCTTTCCCATTCGGTACCGGGCTTGACGATCATGTCGCCTCCTTCGTGACCTGCTCGTTGAGCAGTCCCGCCAACGCGTGGACGACGCGCAGGGTCGGCACCGGCGCGCCGGTGAGGTCCGCCAGCTCCACCACCGCGGCGAGGAGGGCGTCGAGCTCAAGGGGTTTGCCCTTTTCCAGGTCCTGCAACGTGGACGTCTTGTGCTCACCGGTCCGCTCGGCGCCGGCGAGCCTGCGTTCGATGGACACCTCAGGGTGCACGCCGAGCCGCGCCGCGACGTCCAGCGTCTCCCGCATCATCCGCACCACGACCGACCGCGTGTCGGCGTGCTTGCACATCCCCAGCATCGTCGCGCGGGTGAGCGCGCTCAACGGGTTGAACGCTACGTTGCCCATGAGCTTGATCCAGACGTCGCGTCGCAGGTCGGGTTCGACCGGGCACTTGAGCCCGCCGGCGACCATGGCGTCGGCGAACTCGCGGCAGCGCGGGGAGATCGAGCCGTCCGGCTCGCCGATCGACAGGCGCGTGCCTTCGAGGTGGCGGACCACGCCGGGCGACGAGATCTCCGTGGCGGCGTAGACGACACAACCGATCGCGCGGCGCGTCGGCAGGACGGCGCTCACGGCACCACCGGGGTCCACGGCTTCGATCCGGCGGCCCTCGAACGGCCCCGGCAGACCGTGGAAGTACCACCACGGAATGCCGTTCTGCGCCGCGATGACGGAGGTGTGCTCGGCCAGCAGCGGCGTGACGAGGGGACCGCAGGTGGCGTAGGAGTTCGCCTTCAAGCCGAGGAAAACGTGGTCGACGGGACCGATTTCCGCCGGGTCGGCGGTCGCGTGCGGGTGGGCGGTGAAGTCGCCCCGGTCGGACAGGACTCGCACGCCGTGCGCGCGAAGGGCTTCGAGGTGAGGACCGCGGGCGACGAGGTGGACCTCGGCTCCCGCGCGGTGGAGGGCTGCGCCCACGTACGCGCCGATGGCTCCGGCACCGAGAACAGCGACTTTCACGGTGTCTCTCCGATCTTGCGTGCGACATTGTATGCAGTATACGGTATGGAGGCAGTTGGTCAACGGGTGACGCAGCTCTGGACAACCGGGCCATCCAGGGCCCAGGATTGACTCCATATCGTATGCAGTATTCGGTAGTCAGAATGGTGTAGGGAGTGGGCGGTATGTCAGGCGAACCGGGACTGGTGTCCGGCGGGCATCTGGTGGCGAAAGCGCTGAAAGCGGAGGGCGTGGACGTCGTGTTCACCCTGTGCGGCGGCCACATCATCGACATCTACGACGGCTGCGTCGACGAAGGGATCGACGTCGTCGACGTCCGGCACGAGCAGGTCGCCGCACACGCCGCCGACGGCTACGCCCGCGTCACCGGGCGCCCGGGCTGCGCCGTCGTCACCGCCGGCCCGGGCACCACGGACGCGGTCACCGGTGTCGCCAACGCACTGCGCGCGGAGAGCCCCATGCTGCTCATCGGCGGGCAGGGCGCGCTCAGCCAGCACAAGATGGGGTCGCTGCAGGACCTCCCGCACGTCGACATGATGGCGCCGATCACGAAGTTCGCGGCCACGGTGCCCACGACCGAGCGCTGTGCGGACCTGGTGTCCATGGCGTTCCGCGAGTGCTACCTCGGCGCACCCGGCCCGTCGTTCCTGGAGATCCCGCGCGACGTGCTCGACGCGAAGGTGCCGCTGGAGAAGGCGCGCGTGCCGAAGTCCGGTGCCTACCGGGCCTCCACCCGCACCGCCGGCGACCCCGAGTCCATCGAGCGGCTGGCCGATCTCGTCGTGCACGCGGAAAAACCGTGCGTGCTGCTGGGCAGCCAGGTGTGGACGTGCCGGGCGACGGACGCCGCGATCGAGTTCGTGCGCGAGCTGAACGTGCCCGCGTTCATGAACGGGTCCGGCCGCGGCACGCTGCCCCCCGGCGACCCGCACCACCTGCAGCTCGCGCGCCGCTACGCGTTCCAGCACGCCGACCTGATCATCATCGTCGGCACGCCGTTCGACTTCCGGATGGGCTACGGCAAGCGCCTCTCCCCCGACGCGACGGTGGTGCAGATCGACCTGGACTACCGCACGGTGGGCAAGAACCGCGACGTCGACCTCGGCATCGTCGGCGACGCCGGACTGGTGCTGTCGTCGGTCACCCAGGCCGCGTCCGGCCGCACCGACAACGGTGCCACCACCCGCAAGGAATGGCTGGAGGAGCTGCGCGCGGTCGAGACGCAGGCGTACGAGAAACGCTTGCCGCGTCAGCATTCCGACGCCAACCCGATCGACCCGTACCGGCTGGTGCACGAGATCAACGAGTTCCTGACGCCGGACTCGATCTACGTCGGTGACGGCGGGGACATCGTCACGTTCTCCGGTCAGGTGGTGCAGCCGAAGGCGCCCGGCCACTGGATGGACCCCGGCCCGCTCGGCACCCTCGGCGTCGGCGTGCCGTTCGTGCTCGCGGCGAAGTACGCGCGCCCGGACCAGGAAGTGGTGGCCCTGTTCGGTGACGGCGCGTTCAGCCTCACCGGCTGGGACTTCGAGACGCTCGTGCGCTACAACCTGCCGTTCGTCGGGATCGTCGGCAACAACTCGTCGATGAACCAGATCCGCTACGGCCAGATCCAGAAGTACGGCGAGGACCGCGGCCGTGTCGGCAACACGCTCGGCGACGTGCGCTACAGCGAGTTCGCGAAGATGCTCGGCGGCTACGGCGAGGAGGTGCGCGACCCCGCCGACATCCGGCCCGCGCTGGAACGCGCCCGCGAGTCCGGCAAGCCATCGCTGATCAACGTCTGGGTGGACCCGGACGTGTACGCGCCCGGAACCATGAACCAGACCATGTACAAGTGAGGTGACCGTCGTGGGAAAGGCACTCGAAGGCGTGCGCGTCCTGGACATGACGCACGTCCAATCAGGACCGTCCTGCACTCAGATCCTGGCGTGGCTGGGGGCGGACGTGGTGAAGCTGGAGGCACCCGGCGGCGACATCACGCGCAAGCAGCTGCGTGATCTGCCCGATGTGGACAGTCTGTACTTCACGATGCTGAACTGCAACAAGCGCAGCATCACGCTCAACATGAAGAGCGAGGAGGGCAAGCGGATCTTCACCGAGCTGCTGCCCCGGTTCGACGTCCTCGCCGAGAACTTCGGCCCCGGCGCGCTGGACCGGATGGGCTTCGGCTGGGACAGGCTGCGGGAGCTCAATCCCCGCCTGATCTTCGCTTCCATCAAGGGTTTCGGCGAGGGCCCGTACACGCACTTCAAGGCGTACGAAGTGGTCGCGCAGGCGATGGGCGGGTCGATGAGCACCACCGGGTTCGAGGACGGGCCCCCGCTCGCCACCGGTGCGCAGATCGGTGACTCCGGCACCGGAATCCACACTGTGGCAGGCATTCTCGCCGCGTTGTACCAGCGGGAGCGCACCGGCCGCGGGCAGCGCGTCACCGTCGCGATGCAGCACGCGGTGCTGAACCTGGCCCGCGTCAAGCTGCGTGACCAGCAGCGCCTGACGCACGGGCCGCTCAAGGAGTACCCCAACAAGGAGTTCGGCGACACGGTTCCGCGCTCGGGCAACGCGAGTGGTGGCGGCCAGCCGGGCTGGGCGGTCCGGTGCGCGCCGGGTGGGCCGAACGACTACATCTACGTCATCGTGCAGCCCGTCGGCTGGGAGCCGATCACGAAGCTGATCGGCAGGCCCGACCTGGCCGACGACCCCGAGTGGGCCACTCCCGAGGCGCGGCTGAACAAGCTGGACAAGATGTTCCAGCTGATCGAGGACTGGAGCATCGGACACAGCAAGTGGGAGGTGCTCGCGAAACTCAACGCCAGCAACATCCCGTGTGGCCCGATCCTGTCCACAAAGGAGATCATCGAGGACGAGTCGCTCGCCACGAACGAGATGGTGGTCAAGGTGGACCACCCCGAGCGCGGCGAGTTCACCACCGTCGGCTGCCCGATCAAGCTGTCCGACTCGCCCGTCGACGTCGAGCGTTCCCCGCTGCTCGGCGAGCACAACGAGGACATCTACGGGAGCGAACTCGGCCTCGGTGAACAGCTCACGGGCCTCAAGGCGAAGGGCGTCATCTGATGGACAAGGCAGCCGTGCGCGAAATCCTCGACAAGGTCCGCGCCGAGGGCCGGGAAGCGCTTACCGCACCGGAGGGCAAGCTGGTCTGCGACGCCTACGGCATTCCGACGCCGCGGGAAGGGCTGGCCACGACGGCCGACGAGGCCGCCGCGCTGGCCGAGGAGATCGGCGGCCCGGTCGCGTGCAAGATCGTCTCACCGGAGATCCTGCACAAGACGGAGGCCGGCGGAGTCGTCGTCGGCGTCCAGGGCGCGCAGGCGGTGCGCGAGGCGTTCGGCAAGATCGTCGAGAACGCCAAGGCGTACCACGGTTCCCCCACGATCACCGGCGTGCAGGTGCAGGAGATGCTCGGCGGCGGGCAGGAGGTGATCGTCGGCGCGACCACCGACCCGACGTTCGGCAAGGTGGTCGCGTTCGGCCTCGGTGGCGTGCTGGTCGAGGTGCTCAAGGACGTCACCTTCCGCCTGGCGCCGGTGGACGCGGCGGAGGCGAGGTCGATGCTCGACGGCATCGAGGCAGCCGAGGTGTTGCACGGTGTCCGCGGCGGTCCGGGAGTCGATCTGGACGCGCTCGCCGCCGTGCTGCAGAAGGTGTCCACTTTGGTCACGGACTTTCCGGAGATCCGCGAGTTCGACCTGAACCCGGTGTTCGCGACGGCCGATGGCGCGAGCGCGGCCGACGTGCGGATCCTCGTCGAAACCGAGGAGGTGACCGAGCCGGTGCGGCCGTCGCGGGAGGAGATCCTGCGCGTGATGGACCGGCTGATGAACCCGCGGTCGGTCGCGGTCATCGGCGCGTCGGACACCGAGGGCAAGATCGGCAACTCGGTGATGAAGAACCTGATCAACGGCGGTTACGCCGGGGCGATCCACCCGATCAACCCGAAGGCGCGGGAGATACTGGGGCGCACCGCGTATCCGTCGATCGGTGAAGTGCCCGGTCCGGTGGACGTGGCGGTGTTCGCCGTGCCCGCGAAGTTCGTGCCCGCGGCACTCGTGGAATGCGGCGAAAAGGGCGTTCCCGCGGCCGTGCTCATCCCGTCCGGATTCGCCGAGACCGGAAACCAGGAGCTGCAGGACGAGATCGTGGAGATCGGGCACCGGTACGGCATCCGGATGCTGGGCCCGAACATCTACGGCTACTACTACACGCCGAAGAACCTGTGCGCGACGTTCTGCACGCCGTACGACGTCCGCGGCGGCGTCGCGCTGACGTCGCAGAGCGGCGGGATCGGCATGGCGATCCTCGGGTTCAGCCGGACGACGAAGATGGGGGTGTCGGCCATCGTCGGGCTCGGCAACAAGTCCGATGTGGACGAGGACGACCTGCTCACGTTCTTCGAGCAGGACGACAACACCGAGTGCGTGGCGATGCACCTGGAGGACCTCAAGGACGGCAGGGCGTTCGTCACCGCGGCGCGGCGCATCACGAAGAAGAAGCCGGTGGTGGTGCTCAAGGCGGGCCGCACGGCCATGGGCGCGCGAGCGGCCGGTTCCCACACGGGTGCGCTGGCGGGCAACGACAAGGTGTACGACGACATCCTGCGCCAGTCGGGCGTCGTGCGGGCGCCGGGGCTCAACGAGATGCTGGAGTACGCCCGGTCGCTGCCGCTCATGCCGACGCCGCAGGGCGAGAACGTCGTGATCATCACGGGTGCCGGCGGTTCGGGCGTGCTGCTCTCCGACGCGTGTGTCGACAACGGACTGTCGCTGATGGACATTCCACCGGATCTGGACGAGGCGTTCCGCCGGTTCATCCCGCCGTTCGGCGCCGCGGGCAACCCGATCGACATCACCGGCGGCGAACCACCGTCGACGTACGAGGCGACGATCCGGCTGGGCCTCGAAGACCCCCGCATTTCCGCGCTGGTCCTCGGCTACTGGCACACGATCGTGACCCCGCCCATGGTCTTCGCCGAGCTCACGGTCCGCGTGGTCGAGGAGTTCCGGGCGAAGGGGATCGACAAGCCGGTGGTCGCGTCGCTCGCCGGGGACACCGAGGTGGAGAAGGCGAGCGAGTACCTGTTCGACCACCGCGTCATCGCCTATCCCTACACCACCGAACGCCCGGTCGCGGTGCTCGGCGCGAAGTACCAGTGGGCCAGGGCGGCAGGGCTGCTCTGAGGCTGGGGGAATTCCGGTTTCGCCCGGGCTGCGGCCCGGGCGAAACCGGTTTCCGGGCTTACCCCCGCGGAACGGTTCGCCTGCGCCGTGACCGGATCTGCACCGGCTGCTCCTCGGCGGGCTTGTTCGCGCGCTCGGCCAGGTAGGACTGCCGCGTCCGCTCGGTGTGCTCACGCATGATCTCGGCCGCCTCGTCACCGTTGCCGAAGGCGATCGCGTCGATGAGCTTCCCGTGCTCCTCCCACGACTTGTGGCCCCGCTTGCGGGCGATCGGCGTGTAGTACCAGCGCACGCGCCGGTCGACCTGGGTGACGAAGTCGAGCAGCACCTGGTTGCCGGACATCTCCGTGACGGTCCGGTGCAGCTCGGCGTTCGCGGCGACCATCGCGTCGATGTCGTCGCGTTCGAGCGCCTCCTGACCCTCGACGCAGATCTGCTTGAGCCGCTCGATGCCGGCGGTATCGGCGTTCTCGGCGGCGAGCCGCGCCGACTCACTCTCCAAAATGGATCGCACGGCCAGCAGCTGGTCGACCTCGGTGTCCGTCGGCGCGTGCACGAAGGCGCCGTAGCCGGGGCGGAGGTCCACCCAGCCCTCGGAGTTGAGCAGCTGGAGCGCTTCGCGGATGGGCTGACGGGACACGCCGAGCATCTCGGCGAGCTCGCTCTCGACCAGGTGCTGCCCGGGAGCCAGCTGACGGGAGATGATCAGCTCCTGCATTGCCTGGTAGACGCGTTCCCGCAGCGGCACCGGCCGGTCGATCCGGCGCGCGGCCATGTCCTGCGGCAACTCACTGGGCGGCATGCTGAACTCCCGACGATGGTGGTCGACTGACTACAGCATACAGTGAACGGCTTTCCGGCTCCCGTGAGCTGGAGCACGCTCGTTGTCTACATACTGCATACAGTCTACACTGAACACATGGACCTGTTCGAGTTCCAGGCACGAGATCTCTTCGCCGCCCACGGTGTGCCGGTTCTGCCCGGTGCCGTTGCGAGTACCCCGGAAGAAGCGCAGGCCGCCGCCGAGAGGATCGGTGGTCAGGTTGTGGTCAAGGCGCAGGTGAAGACCGGTGGTCGTGGTAAGGCCGGTGGTGTGAAGCTGGCCCAGGACCCGGCCGAGGCCAAGGAGAAGGCCGAAGCGATCCTTGGTTTGGACATCAAGGGTCACGTCACGCATCGGGTGTTGGTGACCGAGGCGTCGGATATCGCGCAGGAGTACTACTTCTCCTTCCTGCTCGATCGCGCGAACCGCACCTTCCTGGCGATGGCCTCGGCCGAGGGGGGTATGGAGATCGAGCAGCTCGCGGTCGAGCGCCCCGACGCGCTGGCCAAGGTGCCGGTCGATGCGATCGCCGGGGTCGACAAGGCCAAGGCGCTGGAGATCCTGACCCAGGGCAATTTCCCCGAGGTGATCCGCGAGCAGGCCGCCGAGGTGGTGGTGAAGCTGTGGGAGACCTTCGTCGCCGAGGACGCCACCCTGGTCGAGGTCAACCCGCTGGTGCGTGACCCGCAGGACAAGATCGTGGCCCTGGATGGCAAGGTCACGCTGGATGAGAACGCCTCGTTCCGCCACCCCGGGCATGAGGAGTTGGTGGACAAGCAGGCCGAGGACCCGCTGGAGGCCAAGGCCAAGGCGAAGAACCTCAACTACGTCAAGCTCGATGGTGAGGTCGGCATCATCGGCAACGGTGCCGGGCTGGTCATGTCCACCCTGGACGTCGTGGCCTACGCCGGGGAGAAACACGGTGGGGTGAAGCCGGCGAACTTCCTCGACATCGGGGGCGGCGCCTCCGCGGAGGTGATGGCCGCCGGGCTGGACGTCATCCTCAACGACCCCGCGGTCAAGTCGGTGTTCGTCAACGTCTTCGGTGGCATCACCGCCTGTGACGCGGTCGCGACCGGCATCGTCGAAGCGCTGAAGATCCTGGGTGAGGAGGCCACCAAGCCGCTGGTGGTGCGTCTGGACGGGAACAATGTCGAGGAGGGCCGCCGGATCCTCAACGAGGCGAACCACCCGCTGGTGACGCAGGTGGACACCATGGACAACGCGGCGGACAAGGCTGCCGAACTCGCGGCGGCAGGAGCGTAGAACAATGTCGATCTTCCTTGACTCTGACAGCAAGATCATCGTTCAGGGCATCACCGGGTCCGAGGGCACCAAACACGCGACCAAGATGCTGCAGGCCGGCGCGAACATCGTCGGCGGGGTGAACGCCCGCAAGGCCGGGCAGACCGTGACTCTCGCCGGGAAGGACCTCACCGTGTTCGGCACGGTCGAGGAGGCCATCAAGGAAACCGGCGCCGACGTGTCGGTCATCTTCGTGCCGCCGCGCTTCGCCAAAGACGCGGTGATCGAGGCCATCGACGCGCAGATCCCGCTCGCGGTGGTGATCACCGAGGGCATCCCGGTGCACGATTCGGCCTACTTCTGGGCCCACGCCGTGGCGAAGGGCAACAAAACCCGGATCATCGGGCCGAACTGCCCCGGCGTCATCTCCCCCGGTAAGTCGAACGCGGGCATCATCCCGGCCAACATCACCGGCCCCGGCAAGATCGGTCTCGTCTCCAAGTCCGGGACGCTGACGTATCAGATGATGTACGAGCTGCGCGACATCGGCTTCTCCACCGCCGTCGGCATCGGCGGGGACCCGGTCATCGGCACCACCCACATCGACGCCCTCGAAGCGTTCCAGGCCGATCCCGAGACCGAGGTCATCGTCATGATCGGCGAAATCGGCGGCGACGCCGAAGAACGCGCCGCGGCCTACATCAAGGACAACGTCACCAAACCCGTCGTCGGCTACGTCGCCGGGTTCACCGCCCCCGAAGGCAAAACCATGGGCCACGCCGGCGCCATCGTGTCCGGCTCCGCCGGCACCGCCCAAGCCAAGAAGGAAGCCCTCGAAGCCGCCGGCGTCAAGGTCGGCAAGACGCCGTCCGAGACCGCCGCACTCGCCCGGGAGCTGTACAACAACCTGCACTGACACCAACAGTCGGTGAACGCGGCCGGGTCCCTTCGCGGGGCCCGGCCGCGTCGGCTTTCACAGGGAAGTCGACGCAACCGTTTCGCGCCGCCGCACGTCGGATAGCCGAGGGATGGCCAGGGCGGTCCGATGCGCTAGCGTTTCGGACAAAGCGGCCACCCACTCTTTCGGGCGAACACGACAGGAGCACGGCATGACCTTCCCCAGCGGTGGGCCGGGCTACCCCCAGCAGGGTGGCGGCGCACAACCCAACCCCCAGCCCCCGGGCCCCGGTGGTTACCCGCAGCAACAGGGTGGGGCGAGCCTGTCGGGCGTCAACCTGCCCATGATCCTCACCGCCGTCGTGGTGGTGCTCGGCGTCGTCAGCTACTTCCTCGGCTTCTCGGACGAGGCGGACGGCTCCAGCCAGGCACTGCTGTTCCTGCTGGTCGGCGGCCTGCTCGCGGCACTGGCGCTGCTGCCCCGCGGCCCGCGGACCCTGCCGTTCGCGGTCCTGTTCAGCGTGCTCGGCGGTCTGGACGCGATCCTCGCCGTGGTCCACGTGCCCAAGGGCACCGACACCCCGGGCATCATGACGGTGATCCTGATCCTGGGCCTGCTGCAGCTGCTCGTCTCCGTGGCGCTGCTGCTCTTCGAGTACAACGTGATCAAGGCTCCGGCGCCCGGTCCGCGGCCCGCGTACCAGCCCTACGGCCAGCCGGGCCCGTACGGCCAGCCGCAGCAGGGGCCGGAGAAGCAGGGCGGTCCGCAGGGCACCCAGTTCGCCCCGCCGGCGGCGCCGCAGTCGACGGTCTACGCCCCGCAGCACGGCCAGTTCTACCAGCCCCAGCAGCCGGACGCCGGGGCGCAGCAACAGCAGCAGCCCGGCACCCCGCCCGGTGGCTTCGGCAACCAGGGCAACCAGGGCTGACGGTTCGGCGGAAAGGGCATCTCGGGCGATGGCGAGGTGCCCTTTCCGGCGTTCTGGGCCACACACCACCGGGTGACGTGTGCGCTGGGCCACGGGCCGTGGGCGGCGTGCCTCACCCGAACGGCTCAGAACAGGTGCGAGGGTGCGAAGCATGCAGCTGCTCACCCCGCACACTCCCGCCGAGGAGGAGGTGGCCGGCCTGCGCGAGCCGGGTGAGCTGAGCGGCGCCACACGCACCAAGGTCGTGTTCGCGGCCGCCCTCGGTCCGCTGGTCGCGGGCTACGCCCTCGTCGTCGCGCTGTTCGCACTGGTCACCGCTCTCGCGTCGATCTCGCACTTCTCCGTCCTCGGCGTGCTGCGCGCCGCCGGTCCCGGGCTGCTCGCGGCCTACCAGGTGCCGGTGTCGATCACCGGTGGCGACCTCGGCGTCCTGCCGTTGCTCGGCACCATCGGCGTCGGTGCGCTGGTCGCCGGGTCCGCGGCGCACGCGGCAGGCCGGCTCGGCTACCGCGAACCCGGTCAGGCAGTGAACGTGGTCGCCCCCATCGCCGCCACCCACGCGCTGGCGGGGATCACCATCGCGCTGACCGTCGGCGACGTGCGGCTCAGCGTCGAACCGCTGACCGCGTTCCTCGTGCCCGGGTTCGTGTCCGCGCTGTGCGCGACGGCCGGTCTCGCGAAGCGCTGCGGGATCGTCGCGGCCGCGCGCGAGTACCTCGACCCCGTGGCGTTGCGCGGCCTGCGGGCCGGTGCGCTGGGGCTGGCGGGTCTGCTCGCCGCCGGAGCCATCGTGTACACGGTCAGCCTGGTCGTGTCGGTGCACACCGTCGGGCAGCTGTTCGCGGCCAACGCCCCCGGGTTCGGCAGCAGCGTCGGCATGCTGCTGCTGTCCGTCGGCTATCTGCCCAACGCCGTGGTCGCCACGCTCTCCTTCGTCGCCGGGCCGGGGTTCTCGGTCGGCGCGGTCTCGCTGACGCCGTTCTCGTTCCGCGGCGGCACGTTGCCGGGCCT
This sequence comes from Amycolatopsis bartoniae, assembly GCF_014191255.1. Lineage (GTDB taxonomy): Bacteria > Actinomycetota > Actinomycetes > Mycobacteriales > Pseudonocardiaceae > Amycolatopsis_E > Amycolatopsis_E bartoniae. Next base: position 262,049 of record NZ_JACHWH010000004.1, on the reverse strand, counting down.
GCCGCTGCTCGGGGGCATGCCGGAGCACGCCGCGCGCTGGTGGCCGGCGTTGCTGGTGCTGCCCGCCGCCGTCGGGGTGCTCGTCGGCTGGTCGCTGCGGCACAGCGACGAGGACCCGCGGGCGCGGCTGCGCACGGTCGGGATCGCCGGTGCGCTCATCGGGTTCGGCTGCGTCCTGCTGGGCACGCTCGCGGGCGGGCGGCTCGGTCACGGGCCGTTCAACCCCGTGTCCGTTCCGGTCGGGCTGCTGTCGGTGGCGGCCTTCGGGTGGATCGCCGTGCCCGGGAGCCTGGTGGCCTGGCTCGCCGGATCGCGCCGGATGCCCGCGCCGCCGATGGTGGTCGAGGAGGAGCCGGAACCCGAGCCCGTCGAGGAGCCGGAAGAGGAGGACCTCCCGGCGGAGCCCGAGGAGGAGCCGCAGGAGTCCGAGGAACCCGAAGAGCAGCCGGAAGAAGCGCCCGAGGAGGAGTCCGGACCGGACGACGCCGAGGAGCCCGTCCAGGCCTCCGACGAGCCCAAAGACCCCGGCGACTAGCGCCAGCCCCTCTCCCACCACCACCCTCAACGGACGCGCTTCGCGCGACAGCTAGGCTCGATGCGAGAAACCCCGGGTGAAGGAGAGGCGTTGGAGTCCAGTCGGTTGGACCTGCCCACGCCGGTGAGGGTGGTCGTGCTCGCGTCCGGTTCCGGGACGCTGATGCAGGCGCTCGTCGACGCGGCCCAGCGGCCGGGCTACCCCGCCCGCATCGTCGCCGTCGGCACGGACCGGGACGGCATCGAGGCGCTGGCCAGGGCCGAGCGGGCCGGAGTGCCCCACTTCACCGTGCGGATGGGCGACCACCCCGACCGCGCCGCGTGGGACAAGGCGCTCACCGAAGCCGTCGCCGCCTACCGGCCCGACCTCGTGGTGTCCGCGGGCTTCCTCAAGCTGCTGGGCCCGAGCTTCCTCGGCCGGTTCTCCAACCGGGTGATCAACACGCATCCCGCGCTGCTGCCGTCGTTCCCCGGCATGCACGCGGTCGCCGACGCGCTGGCCATGGGCGTCAAGGTCACCGGCTCCACGGTGCACTTCGTGGACGCCGGTATGGACACCGGGCCGATCATCGCGCAGGAGGCGGTGGCGGTCGAGGCGGACGACGACGAGGCCGGGCTGCACGAGCGGATCAAGGTGGTCGAGCGGCGGCTGCTGGTCGAGGTGGTCGAGCGGCTGGGCCGGGGTGGGTGCACTGTGGACGGACGAAAGGTGAGTTTCCGGTGACAGGACGGCGAGCGGTCAAGCGGGCCCTGATCGGTGTTTCGGACAAGACGGGTCTGCTGGAACTCGGCACCGGCCTGCACGCGGCCGGGGTGGAGATCGTGTCCACCGGTGGCACGGCGAAGACGCTGGCCGACGCCGGGGTGCCGGTCACGCCGGTGGAGCAGGTCACCGGTTTCCCCGAGTCCTTCGACGGCCGCGTGAAGACGCTGCACCCGCGGGTGCACGCCGGGCTGCTGGCCGACCGGAACCGTCCCGAGCACGTCGAGCAGCTGCGCGAGCTGGACATCGCGCCGTTCGACCTGCTGGTGGTGAACCTGTACCCGTTCCGTGAGACCGTCGCGTCGGGCGCGAGCCCCGAGGACTGCGTCGAGAACATCGACATCGGCGGCCCCGCGATGGTCCGCGCCGCGGCGAAGAACCACGGCAGCGTGGCCGTCGTGGTGGACCCGAAGCGCTACGGCTGGGTGCTGGAGCAGGTCCGCGAGGGCGGGTTCGAGTTCGAGGACCGCAAGCGCCTTGCCGCGCAGGCGTACGCGCACACGGCGAGCTACGACATGGCGGTCTCGGCGTGGTTCGCCAACGTCTACGCACCCGCCGACGACTCCGGTTTCCCCGACGTCACCGGCGGCACGTGGGACCGGGGCGAGATCCTGCGCTACGGCGAGAACCCGCACCAGCGGGCCGCGGTGTACCGGCACTGGCGCGGCGGGCTGGCGCACGCCGAGCAGCTGCACGGCAAGGCCATGTCCTACAACAACTACGTCGACACCGACGCCGCGCGCCGGGCCGCCGCGGACTTCGCCGAGCCCGCGGTCGCGATCATCAAGCACGCCAACCCGTGTGGCATCGCGGTGGGCGCGGATGTCGCGGAGGCGCACCGGAAGGCGCACGCGTGCGACCCGGTTTCGGCTTATGGCGGGGTGATCGCCAGCAACCGCCCGGTCACCCTCGCGGCGGCCGAGCAGATCGCCGAGGTGTTCACCGAGGTCGTGCTCGCCCCGGCGTTCGACGAGGACGCGCTGGAAGTGTTGCGGCAGAAGAAGAACATCCGCCTGCTGCGGCTGCCGGAGCTGCGCAACCCGGACCCGATCGAGTTCCGGCCGATCTCCGGCGGCATGCTCGTGCAGACCGTCGACCGCATCGACGCGCCCGGCGACGACCCGGCGAACTGGAAGCTGGCGACCGGCGAGGCCGCGGACGCCGAGACGCTCGCGGACCTGGAGTTCGCCTGGCGCGCGCTGCGCTCGGTGAAGTCGAACGCGATCCTGCTGGCGAACGACCGCGCGACCGTCGGGGTCGGCATGGGGCAGGTCAACCGCGTCGACTCGTCGCGGCTGGCGGTGCAGCGGGCGGGCGAGCGGGCCAAGGGCTCGGTCGCGGCGTCGGACGCGTTCTTCCCGTTCCCGGACGGGCTGCAGGTGCTGCTGGAGGCCGGCGTCCGCGCGGTCGTGCAGCCGGGTGGGTCCATTCGCGACGCCGAGGTGATCGCGGCCGCCGAGGAGGCGGGCGTGACCCTGTACCTGACCGGAACGCGGCACTTCACCCACTGATCGTTCGCTGCGACAGGACCGGCGCTTCCCTTGGGAGCGCCGGTTTTTCGTTCGACTTGACAGTGGGCCCGGGCGCGATGCAGACTGAGCGAGTCGAACTGGTGTTCGACTCGCCGCCTTCCCCGCGGTGAATCCTTCCCTCCTTGGTGCGCGTGCCGTGGACCGGGGTCGGGAGACGTCTGTGCGGGGAGGTGGAGTGCGGTGTCGGTCGCGAAGCTGGCGGCTCTGCCCGGGGTGTTCGTGGCGAGCGAGCTGGCCAGGCCGGGCGGTGCCGTCACGTCGGTGGGTGCCGGTGGGGACGCCTCGGGGGCGGCTTCGCCGGGTACGTCGCGGGAAGCCGTCACGGGGGCGGCTTCGCGGGACGAGGTGGTGGGGACCGCCTCGGAACCCATCGCAGCGGCGACGGTGGAGGCCGTGGGCCTGGCCGAGGTGCGGGAGCCCGGCCAGGCCGCGGACCCGCCGGCGATACCCGCGCCGAGGAGCTGTGGGGCGGTTGGGGTCGCTCGGGGGCGGGGTGAGAAGGCTGGTTTCGGCCCGGCTCCCGGTGGCGAGTTCGGCTGGGAGGCTGCTGGGGAGGCGGGTTCTGCTCGCGCTGGCGGTGTACCGGCCAGTGGTGAGTCCGGCTGGGATGGCGGGAAGGCCGGCTCTGGTCACATCGGTGCCGTACTGGCTCCCCGGGGTGAGTTCGGTCGGAGGGCCGCCGAGAAGGCTGGCGGCGTCGGCGGCTTCGACTGGGTAGCCGCCGAAGGGGCTGTCTCCGGTGGGGAACCCAGCGCGCCCGTCGCCGTTTTCGAGCGTGTCCGCAAGCTCCACGCGAGTCTGGCCGCCGCGGCGCCGCACGGGCAGTTCCTGCCGGTGCGGCCGGAGTTGCGTGACCTGCTGCCCGCGGGCGGTCTGCGGCGCGGCAGCACGGTGGCGGTCCACGGTTCCGCCGCGCTCGTGCTCGCACTGCTGGCCGAGGCCACCGCCACCGGTTCGTGGGCCGCCGCGGTGGGGTTGCCCGACATCGGCCTTGCGGCGGCGGAAGAGCTCGGGGTGGAGGTCGGCCGACTGGCGCTGGTGCCTCGGCCCGGGGTGGAGTTCGCCTCGGTGACCGCAGCGCTGCTCGACGGGGTCGACCTGGTCGCAGTCACCCCGGGGGCGGCTCCCTCGGTGGCGCGGCGGCTGTCCGCCCGCGCCCGCCACCGGGGAGCCGTGCTGCTCTCCTGCGGCCCGTGGCCCGGCGCGGAGCTCGACCTCACCTGTGTCGCCTCCCGCTGGGAGGGACTGGACGGTGGCGCCGGACACTTCCGCACCCGGCGGCTGGAGGTGCGGATCTCGGGCCGGGGCGCCGCCACCCGGCCCCGGCACGCCGAACTGGCCCTGCCCGGCGTTCCCCAGGCCGCGGAAGACGCCCGGCCCGCCACGTGGATCGCGGAGGACGTCGGATGACCGCCACCCTCTTGACGGTGGAGGGCGTCCGCCTGACCACTGGGATCGCGCGAGGTGGCGGCTGTGTGGCGCGGGGCATGGGGACCGGCTCCTGGAGCGCTGTAGAGGCCGCAGCCTGGGCGGTGGTGGCCACCGGGACCCCCTGGACCGCGACAGAAGCCACCGCCTCCCAGCCCGCGGAGGGCGTCGGATGACCACGCGCATGCTCGCTGTCTGGTGTGCGGACTGGGCGGCGGTCTCGGCGGCCATCGCGGCTGGTGTGCCGGCCCACCAGCCCGTGGCCGTGTTCTCCGCCAACCGGGTCGTGGCCTGTTCCGCCGTCGCCCGCGCTGCCGGGGTACGCCGCGGCATGCGGCGGCGCGAGGCGCAGGCCCGGTGCCCCGAGCTGGCCGTCTTCGCGACCGACGATGGGCGCGACGCGCGGCTGTTCGAGCCCGTCGCGGCCGCCGTCGAGGAGCTGGTCGTCGGCGTCGAGGTGGTGCGGCCCGGGCTGGTCGCGGTCCCCGTCGACGGCGCGGCCGGCTACTTCGGCGGCGAGCAGGCGCTGGCCGAGCTGCTGGTGGACCAGGTGTCCGGCCACGCGGGCGTGGAATGCCAGATCGGCATCGCCGACGGGCTGTTCGCCGCCACGCTCGCCGCGCACCGGGGTGTCATCGTCGAACGCGGAAGGGCCAAGGAGTTCCTCGCCCCGCTCGGCGTCCACGAGCTCGACCAGCCGGACGTCGACCGCGCCGAGCTCGTGGACCTGTTGCGCCGCTTGGGGTTGCGCACCCTCGGGGCGTTCGCCGCGCTCACCGAACGGGACGTGGTGTCCCGCTTCGGCAGCGCGGGCCTGGTCGCGCACCGGCTCGCGAACGGCCGCTCCGAACGCCCGCCGCACCGCCGCCGCCTGCCGCCGGAACTGGCCGTGCCCAAGGAGTTCGACCCGCCGCTGGACCGCGTGGACGCCGCCGCGTTCATGGCGAAGACCCTCGCCGAACGCTTCCACGCCGGGCTCGCCGCACACGGGCTGGCCTGCACCCGGCTCGGCATCTCCGCCACCACCGAGCACGGCGAGGAGCTCAACCGCGTGTGGCGGTGCGCGGAACCCCTGACGCCGCAAGGGATCGCCGACCGCGTCCGCTGGCAGTTCGAGGGCTGGCTGCGGGCCGACCCGGCGGGCAGGCCCACCGCCGGGATCGTGCGGCTGCTGCTGCAACCGGAGGAGACCGTCGAAGGGCAGTCCCTCCAGCTCGGGCTTTGGCGCGGCCTCACCGGTGAGCACGACGAGAAAGCGGCCCGCGCGCTGGTCCGCGTACAGGGCCTGCTGGGCCCGGACAGCGTCTTCACCGCGGTACTCGACGGCGGCCGTGGCCCGGCCGAACGGGTCCGGCTGGTGCCGTGGGGCGACCACCGGGCGGTGACGAGCCCGCCGGACGCCACCTGGCCGGGCCGGCTGCCGCAGCCGTCCCCTGCCACGGTGTTCGCCGAGCCGGGGCCGGCGCGGGTGCGGGACGCCGCGGGCGCGGAGGTCGGGCTCACCCGGCGTCGCGAGCTCACCGCCCCGCCCGCCGTGGTGCTCCTGCGCGGTGGGCCTCGGCAGGTCCTGGACTGGGCCGGGCCGTGGCTGGTCGAACCCCGCTGGGGTGCCGACGAGTGCCGGACCCGGATCCAGGTGCTGCTGGCGGGCGAACCGGAGCTGGCGGTGCTGCTGACGGGTACCGGAATGGACAGTCTCAAATGGACGGTTGAGGGAGTGTACGACTGATGGAAGACGAGTTCCTGCGCGACATCCGGCAGTGGCTGCTGCAGAAGCGCGTGGACCAGGCGCTCGAACCCGAGGAGCCCTGGATCCCGCTGCCGCGGACCCCGCTGGACTGACCGTGGGCTGGCACAACCCCGTCGTCCCGTGGCGGCAGCTCGAACGGACGCTGAACGGCGATCCGGCACCCACCGACGGCGGTGACTCCCCGGCGTGGAGCCGGAAACGCGAGGGCTACCTGCGGCCGACGGACTTCCCCGCGCGGCGCGCCGACGACCTCTCCGGCGGCGGCCACCGCGTGCCGTACGCCGAGCTGCACTGCCACTCCAACTTCAGCTTCCTCGACGGCGCGAGCGACCCCGAGGAGCTGGTGGAGGAGGCAGCGCGGCTGGAGCTGGACGCCATCGCGCTCACCGACCACGACGGCATGTACGGCGTGGTGCGTTTCGCCGACGCGGCAAGGGAACTGGGCGTCAAGACGGTGTTCGGCACCGAGCTGAGCTTCGGGCTTTCCGGGCCGCAGAACGGGATCGCCGACCCGGAGGGCGAGCACCTGCTGCTGCTGGCCGAACGGGAGGACGGCTACGCCGCGTTGTGCCGGGCGATCACCGCCGGACAGCTGCGCGGGCACGACGCCGAGCTGCCCAAGGCGCAGCGGGCGGAAAAGGGGCGCCCGGTGTACGACCTGGAGTCCGTCGCCGCCGAGGTGTACGGCAAGGTCGTCGTCCTCACCGGCTGCCGCAAGGGCCCGGTGCGCCGGGCGTTGCTGCGGGAGGGGCAGGCGGGGGCGGCGCGCGAGATGCGGCGGCTGATGGACCTGTTCGGTCCCGAGCACGTGTTCGTCGAGCTGATCGACCAAGGGCATCCCGGGGACAGCACACACAATGACGCCCTCGCCGCGCTGGCCGACGAGCTCGGCCTGCTCACCGTGGCCACCGGGAACGTGCACTACGCGACGCCGGACCGCGCCCGCCTCGCCGGGGCGATGGCCGCGATCCGGGCGCGGCGCAGCGTCGACGAGATGGAGGGCTGGCTGCCGGCGTCGGGCATGGCCTTCCTGCACTCCGGCGAGGAGATGGCGGCGCGGTTCGCGCGTTACCCCGGCGCGGTGCAGCGGGCCGCGTTGCTGGGGCAGCGGTGCGCGTTCGACCTCAAGCTGATGGCGCCGAACCTGCCGCCGTTCGACCTCCCCGAGGGCGAGACCGAGGCGAGCTTCCTGCGTGAGACGGTGCGCGAAGGCGCGCTCAAGGAGTACGGGCCGCCCGAAAAGCGCCCGGACGCGTGGCGGCAGATCGAACACGAGCTGGACATCATCGAGAAGCTGAACTTCCCCGGCTACTTCCTCATCGTCTGGGACATCGCGAGGTTCTGTCACGAGCAGGGAATCCTGTGCCAGGGCCGGGGTTCGGCGGCGAACTCCGCGGTCTGCTACGCGCTGGGCATCACCAAGGTCGACTCGGTGAAGTGGAAACTGCTGTTCGAGCGGTTCCTCGCCCCGGACCGCGACGGTTACCCCGACATCGACCTCGACATCGAGTCCGACCGGCGCGAGGAGGTCATCCAGTACGTCTACGCCAAGCACGGCAGGCTGCGCGCGGCGCAGGTGGCGAACGTGATCACCTACCGCGCCAAGTCCGCGGTGCGCGACGCCGCCCGGGCGCTGGGCTACTCGCCGGGGCAGCAGGACGCGTGGAGCAAGCAGATCGACCGGTGGGGCCCGCTGCAGCAGACCAGGGACGGTCACGACCACGACATCCCTGTATCGGTGCTGGAGCTGGCGGGCGCGCTGGAGGACTTCCCGCGGCACCTCGGCATCCACTCCGGCGGCATGGTGATCTGCGACCGCCCGGTGAGCGAGGTGTGCCCGATCGAGTGGGCGCGCATGGAGAACCGCAGCGTGCTGCAGTGGGAGAAGGACGACTGCGCGTCCGCGGGACTGGTCAAGTTCGACCTGCTCGGGCTCGGCATGCTCTCGGCGCTGCGGTACATGCTCGAACTGGTGGCGGAGCACAAGGGCGTCGAGATCGACCTCGGCAAGCTCGACCTGGGCGACCGCAACGTCTACGAGATGCTCCAGCGCGCGGACGCGATCGGCGTGTTCCAGGTGGAGAGCCGCGCGCAGATGGCGACCCTGCCGCGGCTGAAACCGGAGAAGTTCTACGACCTCGCGATCGAGGTGGCGCTGATCCGGCCGGGGCCGATCCAGGGCGGGTCGGTGCACCCGTACATCCGGCGCAAGAACGGGCAGGAGAAGTGGGAACACGACCACCCGCTGCTGGAGCCCGCGCTCGGCAAGACGTACGGCGTGCCGCTGTTCCAGGAACAGATGATGCAGATCGCGCTCGACGTCGCCGACTTCACCGCCGCCGAGGCCGACGAGCTGCGGCACGCCATGGGCGCCAAGCGGTCCACGAAGAAGATGGAGCGGCTGCGGCGCCGGTTCTACGCCGGGGCCGCGAAGAAGGGCATCGACGAGGAGCTGGCCGGGCGCATCTTCCAGAAGATGAAGGCGTTCTCGAACTTCGGGTTCCCGGAGAGCCACGCGCTGAGCTTCGCGTACCTCGTGTTCGCCAGCGCGTACTTCAAGTACTACCACCCGGACGCCTTCTGCGCGGGCCTGCTGCGCGCGCAGCCGATGGGGTTCTACTCGCCGCAGTCGCTCGTCGCCGACGCCCGGCGGCACGGGGTCGTCGTGCACGGCCCGGACGTCAACGCGAGCCTGCCGCACGCCACCCTCGAACCCGCCGGGGAGGGCAGGCACGCCGTCCGCGTCGGGCTCGCGACGGTCCGGCTGATCGGGCAGGCGCTGGCCGAGGAACTGGTCCGGGTAAGGGAAAACGGCGGACCCTTCACGAGCATGGCCGACGTGGCGCGGCGCGTGCGGCTGACCCGGCCGCAGGTCGAGGCGCTGGCGACGGCGGGCGCGTTCGGCTGCTTCCCGGAGATCGGCGGGGACCGGCGGCGGGCGCTGTGGGCGGCCGGGGCGGTGGCCGAGGAACGACCGGAGAAGCTGCCGGGCACCGGTGTCGGCACGGACGCGCCCACGTTGCCGGGCATGGACGAGGTGGACCTCGCGGTCGCCGACGTCTGGGCCACCGGCATGTCGCCGGACAGCTATCCGACGCAGTTCATCCGCGACCGGCTCGACGCGCTCGGCGTGGTGCCCGCGGCGAAGCTGGCGGACGTCGAGAACGGGAAACGGGTGCTCATCGGCGGCGCGGTCACCCACCGGCAGCGGCCGGCGACGGCGGGCGGCATCACGTTCCTCAACATCGAGGACGAGACGGGCATGGTGAACGTCGTGTGCACGGCCGGGCTGTGGGGTCGCTACCACCGGATCGCGCGCGGCAGCTCGGCGATGCTGGTGCGTGGTGTGGTGGAGCGGGCCGACGGGGTGGTGAGCATCCTGGCCGACCGCCTGCAGAACCTGCCGATGCGGATTTCGTCGAAGTCACGGGACTTCCGGTGACATCCGGAACGTGAAGTACTCGACGATCCGGCCGTCCCTGATCAGCTCCTGCCTGCGCGCGATCTCGGTGGTGAAGCCCGCGTCGTCGGCGAGCTGCCGCAGGAACGCCAGGTCGCCGGTGGTGCCGAAGAAGACGAGCAGACGGCCGCGGTCGGTGAGGTGCGCCTTGGCGTGGCGGAAGAACGTCCGCAGCGCCCGGTAGTCCTCGTCGGTGATGGCGGCCTCGAACAGGTCGCGCGGGGCGAACCAGCGGAACGGCGGGTCGAACACGACGAGGTCGAACCGGCCCTCGACGTTTTCGAAGACATCGCTGTGCAGCACGGTGATCCGGTCGGCGACGCCGTTGCGTTCGGCGTTCTCGCGGGCGGCTTCGAGCGCGCGCGGGTGGATGTCGACGGCGACGACGTCCCGCGACTTCGACGCGGCGAGGATCGCGTTGACGCCGCTGCCGGTGCCCACGTCCAGCACCCGGTCGTCCTCGCGGACCTCCTCCAGCACCGCCTCGCCGAGCAGCGCCGAGGTGCCGGAGAGGGGCATGACGTCCGGCGGCACGACGATCGTGTGGCCGAGGTAGGTGAAGGTGCGCGGGGTGTCGCTGCGGATGCCCGCGTTGGCTTCCTCGTGCCAGCGGTGGATCCGGTCGACGTCGTCGGGCGACAGCATCGGCTCGTGGACCATGCCTGCCAGTGTGGCACGCTCCTGGCCATGGAAGAGGCGGAAATCGGGGAGGACTACCGCGACGCCGTGCTGCCGCAGGCGCGGTGGGAGAAGCGGAAGTTCGTGCGCTGCGACTTCACCGAGGCGGATCTGCGGGGGCTGGTGACGCAGGGCTGCACGTTCGACGAGTGCGACTTCACGCGCACGGACCTGGGGGAGTCGCGGCACGAGTCGTCCGCGTTCCGGTCGTGCACGTTCGACCGCACCGTGCTCGCGCAGGTGTCGTGGCGCGGGTGCTCGTTGCTCGGGTCGTCCTTTGTGGACTGTCGCTTGCGGTCGATCTCCGCGCGGGACACGGACTTCACGCTCGTCAGCCTCGCCCGGACGGATCTGAGGAAGCTGGACCTGTCGGGGTTGCGGTTCCGGGAGTCGAACCTGGTGGAGTCCAACCTGACGGACGCGAACCTGAGGGAGGCCGACCTGCGTGGCGCGCGGCTACTCGGCACGAACCTGTCGGGCACGGACCTGCGCGGCGCGAAGGTCGACGCGGACGGCCTGGTGCGGGCGAACCTCAGCGGCGCGCGGGTGGACGTCGACATGGCGATCGCCTTCGCGGCCGCGCACGGGCTGGTGGTGTCCTGAGCGGGGACGGTCGCGTGTCTTGGCCGGAGATCGGTCGGCCGTTGCGGGGCGCCGGTGGATGTCGGGGTGGTGGCCGTGCCTGGTGTCTTGGCCGGAGATCGGTCGGCTGCTGCGGGGTGCCAGGGGCCGGGCATGGTGCTGCCGGGGCGAGGCTTGCTGCGGATGGTGTTCGCGGCCGCGTCCGGGTGGTGGCGCGTTGAACGAAGAACGGCCGGCTTCCGCGGGGGAAGCCGGCCGTTTCACGGTCAGTCGATGGGCGGTTCGCCCGGGTCGAGCTCGATGAGGTCGCCCTCGGCGAGGAGTTCCTCGATCGACGCCGGCAGCAGGTAGGCCGCGCCGCCGCCGGGCTGGTTGAACCACGGGATCGCCACCCCGGCGAGTGCCTCGATGGGGCGCTGCACGCGGTAGACGTGGTACGGCCTGTCGACCCACTCCGGCACCAGCGAGCGTTCCTCGAACGGCGTGCCGGCGGCGTAGGTGAGGTTGCCGTCCGGGTTGCCGAACCGGTCGAGTTCACTGCCCGCCGGGAGTTCCCGCATCTCCTTGCCGCGGAACAACGTCAGGGGCGGCTCGCCGGGCAGCGGCTGGACGGGCCACTGGCCCTGACCGCTCCCGCCCTGTGCCGCGGCGGCCCGCCGCGGCTGGGCGGGTTGCTGCTGCGGTGCCGGTGCCCCTTGAGGCGCGACCTGCTGCGGCGCCGGTTCACGACGCGAGGCAGGCGGAGGCACGGGCGCGGCCACCATCGTCGGCGGCGCGTCGATGATGGTCTCCTCCAGCCGCGGCTCGCCGGCGGGAGGTGACGGCGGTTCGGACCGGACGGGCTGGCCCTCCGGCCGCTGTTCGGCGCGCGCGGGTTCCGGCCGTGCCGCGGGAGTTTCCGGCCGCGGCGGCAGGTCACCACGCGGTTCCTCCGGCCGCCCCGGCCGCGGTTCAGCGCCGCGCCCGTCCTCGGGCCGGAACCCGGGACGGCCTTCGCCGCCTTCGGGCCGGAACCCGGGTCGGTCCCCGGTGTCCGGCTGGAAGCCGCGGTGTTCGGGACCTCCGGGCCGGTCGGTGGGGGCTTGGAAGCCGCCGCCTTCGGGTTGGAAACCGGGGCGGTCGGTGGGGGCTTGGAAGCCGCCGTGCTCGCCGCTCTCGGGCTGGAAGACGGGGCGGTTCTCGGCGGCGTCCGGGTGGAAGCCGCGGGGGTCGCCGCCCTCGGGCTGGAAGCCGCGGTGGTCCGGGCCGTCGGGTTGGAAGCCCGGGCGGTCGGGGGTGTCCGGCTGGAAGCCGCCGTGCTCGCCGCCGTCCGGCTGGAAGCCGGGGCGGCCGACGGGAGGCTGGAAGCCGCCGGGTTCGCCGCCTTCGGGCTGGAAGCCGCGGTGGTCCGGGCCCTCGGGCTGGAACCCCGGTCGGTCCGCGACGTCCGGCTGGAAGCCCGGCCGTTCGGCAGCGTCCGGCTGGAAGCCGCGGTGCTCGGAGCCTCCGGACTGGAACCCGGGCCGCTCGGCGGGAGGCTGGAAGCCGCCGTGCTCGCCGCCCTCGGGCTGGAAGCCGGGACGGGCGGGGGGCTGGAAGCCGCCGTGCTCACCGCCCTCGGGCTGGAAACCCGGGCGGTTCTCGGCGGCGTCCGGGTGGAAGCCTCGGGGGTCCCCACCTTCGGGTTGGAAGCCCGGGCGGTTCTCCGGGCCTTCCGGCTGGAAGGTCTGACGCTGGTCGGGACCCTCCTGCTGGAAGCCGCGGTGGTCGGCACCCTCGGGCTGGAACCCGGGACGCCCCTCGGGACCCTCCGGCCGGAAGCCGGACCGGCTGTCGACGGACTCCGCCTGGAAGGCCGAGCGCTGGTTGGCCCCCTCAGGCTGGAAAGCCCGGCGACCGGAAGCCTCGGGGGCTTCCGGCTCGAAGGGGCGGCGCTCGCCGCCTTCGGGCTGCAGGGCTCGGCGGCCCGGCGCCTCTGAGGCTTCGGGCTCGAAGGCCCGCCGCTCGGAGCCCTCGGGTTGGAGGGCCCGGCGACCGGAAGTCTCACCGGCTTCCGGCTCGAAGGCCCGCCGCTCGGAGCCTTCGGGCTGCAGGGCGCGGCGTCCGGAAGGCTCGGAACCTTCGGGTTGGAGGGCGCGGCGGCCGGAAGTCTCGCCACCTTCGGGCTCGAAGGCCCGCCGCTCGGAGCCTTCCGGTTGGAGTGCGCGGCGTCCGGAAGGCTCGGAACCTTCGGATTGCAGGGCTCGGCGACCGGAAGTCTCACCGGCTTCGGGCTCGAAAGCCCGCCGCTCGGAACCTTCGGATTGCAGGGCTCGGCGACCGGAAGTCTCACCGGCTTCGGGCTCGAAAGCCCGCCGCTCGGAACCTTCGGATTGCAGGGCGCGGCGGCCCGATGCCTCGCCACCCTCGGGTGGCAACGACCTGCGGCCCGAAGGTTCGGCGGCCTCCGGTTCAAAGGCGTGGCGCTCGCCACCGTCGGGTTGGAAGGCGGGGCGTGTCTCGGAGCCCCGGGCCTCGGGCGCCTCGGACTGGAAGGCGGACGTCTCCCGGCGGCCTTCGGGGCCTCGGGAGTCGGCGTCCGGCCGGAGAGCCGCTTCGCGTCCCTCCGCCTCGTCGGGCTCCTCGCCGCGACCTTCCCGCGAGCCCGGATGCGGCTCCCGGAACGACTCCTCAGCACCGGAGGTGCCTTCTTCAACGGGGACGAACCCGCCCGGCGCACCGCGGAAACCGCGACTCTCCCGCGCCCGGTCCGCGCTGGGGCCGCCGTTCACCGGGGCCGTGTCGTCCGGCTGGATCGGGGGCGCCGGCGACAGGCCAGGCGCCACCGCCTGCTGCTCGCGGGGCGCCAGCAGCAGCTTGCCCAGCATGAAGGCCGCCGCGTCCTCGGCGTCACCGAAGACCGCCGGGTTGGTCAGTTCGTCGTCGTACCAGCCGACGCGCCAGCCGGAGTCCACCTGCTCCATGCTCCAGCCGTGCCGGGCGGGCTCGCCGATGCGGTACGCCGACTCGGGCACGCCCAGCTCCTTGAGCCTCCCACGCAGCGTGTCCAGCACCGGCGACTCGGCCTCCGCCTGCACCGGCGGCTGGATCATCGTCGGCGGACCGTCGTCCAGCACGGGCGCCGGGGTGAACGTCGTGGCCGGCTCGGCAACGGGCTGCTGCTCCGGCACCTCCGGGACCACCGGCCGCGGCGGCGGGGGCGGCGGCTGGTTACCGCGCGTCAGGTGCGCTCCCGCGGCCTGCAGCGCCTGCTCGGGCACCTCCGGCACCCGGAACCCGGCCTGCTGGACGTGCGCCACCAGCTCCGCCTCCGGGGCGATGCCGTACTCCTGCAGGTAGTAGTTCACCGCGGCCGGCCAGATCCACGTGCCGTCGGTGTGGAACGCCACCGGCACCTTCGCCGTCGGCGGCGACGCCAGGCGGTCCAGGTCCAGCCCGCGCTCGGACAGCACCACCGGCGCCGTGCTCAGGTACTCGTACAGCCGGTCCAGCTCGTCGGCGTCCAGCTCCGGGCGGTTGAGCACCGGACGCCCGTCGGGACCCTGGCCGTCGAAGATGCGGGCGATGCGGAACCGCGGGCCGGGCTGCTCGGGGCCGAGACCGGACATCCGGCGCATCAGCCACTCCGGCACGTTCTCCTCCGAACGCGGGAACATGCGCAGCTCGTCGGCGTACGCCTGCGGCGGGGGCTGCAGGTCCCACCGCGGCTCTTCGCGGTCGTACTCGAGGTTGTAGCTCGATGGGTGGTCGAGCTGGTACCGCGCGTTGAACCAGGTGCCGCGGCCCTCGCGGTACATCCCGGCCCGCAGGCGCCCGAAGAGGGTCGCGATGTCGTGCGTCGCCATCCACTCGCCGACGCTGCCGTCCTCGTTCAGGACCTCCCCGGTGAGCTCGTGGTACCGGCCCACCGCCCGGTAGTGCGCGGTCACGCGACGCCAGTCGCGTGGAGCGGCCCGGAGCAGGGCCAGCCCGATCTGTTTGACCAGTGTGTCCTGCTCGGTCGCGTTCAGCTGCGTCGTCGGTTGAGCCACCAGCTCATTTTGACGGGTGGGCAAACCGAATGCACACCACCCGCACCTTTACCTCTCTTGACCTGTATTTATACCTCCACCGAGGTACGGAGCGTCTGACCGGAGCTACGCGGAGTGTCCTCTGTCAGAATGGGCGGCGTGACGGCGAAGGTTCTCGACGGCAAAGCGACCAAGGACGCCATCTACGCGGAGCTGAAGCCGCGCGTGGCGGCACTGGCGGAGCGGGGCGTCACGCCCGGCCTCGGCACGGTGCTCGTCGGCGACGACCCCGGCTCGCACTCGTACGTGCGGATGAAGCACGCGGACAGCGCGAAGGTGGGTGTCAACTCCATCCGGCGGGACCTGCCCGCCGACATCAGCCAGGAGAAGCTGGAAGCCGTCGTCGACGAGCTGAACGCCGACCCCGACTGCCACGGCTACATCGTGCAGCTGCCGCTGCCCAGGCACCTCGACACCGGCCGGATCCTCGAACGCATCGACCCGGCGAAGGACGCCGACGGGCTCGCGCCGGTCAGCCTCGGGCGCCTGGTGCTCAACCAGCCGGGCCCGCTGCCGTGCACCCCGTACGGCATCGTCGAGCTGCTGCGCCGCTATGACATTCCTCTCGCCGGCGCGAACGTGACCGTGGTCGGCCGCGGGATCACCGTCGGCAGGGCCCTCGGCCTGCTGCTGACGCGCCGCACCGAGAACGCCACCGTGACGCTGTGCCACACCGGCACCCGAGACCTGGCGGCCGAGGTGCGGCGGGCGGACATCGTCGTCGCCGCGGCCGGGGTGCCCGGGATCATCACGCCGGACATGGTCAAGCCCGGTGCCGCGGTGCTCGACGTCGGCGTCTCGCACGTCGACGGCAAGCTCACCGGTGACGTGGCGCCCGGGGTCGAGGAGGTCGCGGGCTGGCTGTCGCCGAACCCCGGCGGCGTGGGGCCGATGACGCGGGCGATGCTCGTGACGAACGTGGTGGAGGCGGCCGAACGTGTCGTTGCCTCGCGGTAGCCGCCGTCCCGCGGTACTGGAACAGGTGCCGTTCGCCGTCGTGCTGGTGCTGGTGGCGGTCGCCGCCGTGCGCGTCCTGCAGTACCACTGGCGGCAGGGCGCCGTCATCGTCGGCGGCGCCCTGCTCGTGGCGGCGGTCTTCCGGGCCGTGCTGCCCGGGGTGCGCGCGGGCTTGCTCGCGATCCGCGGCCGCCCCGTGGACGTCCTGACCTACTCGGGCCTCGGCGTCCTCGTGTTGTTCCTCGCCTTCACCATCACCGACGGCCCGTTCGGCACCTGACGTCAGGCGGCGACGGGCGCGGGCTGGCGCCGGTCGAGCGTGCCGGACACGGCGGCGATGGACAGGCCCAGCACCGACAGGATCGCGCCGACCAGGTTGGGCGCCACCAGACCCAGGCCGCCGGCGATCACCAGGCCGCCGAGGTAGGCGCCGATCGAGTTGGCGATGTTGAACGCCGACTGCACCGCGGCGGACACCAGCGACGGCGTGCCGCCCGCTTTCTGCATGATCCGCGTCTGCATCATCGGGCCGATCATGAACCCGGCGACGCCGACCGCGAAGATCGTCACCGCAGCACCGACCTTGCTGTGCGCGGTGAGGGTGAAGATCGCGAGCACCGCGGCCAGCGCGAACAGCGCGACGTACAGGCTCGGCATCAGCGCCCGGTCGGCCAGCCTGCCGCCGAGCAGGTTGCCGATCGTCATGCCGACACCGGCGAGCGCCAGCAGCAGCGTGACGTTGTGCGGCGAGTAGCCCGCGACGTCGGTGAGCATCGGCGTCACGTAGGACAGGGAGGCGAACACGCCGCCCATGCCGACGGTGACGATGGCCAGCGCGAGCCACACCTGCGGGCGGCGGAACGCGGCCAGTTCGCCACGCAGCGAGGCTTCGGCGGGACGGCCCTGGTGCGGCACGAGCTTCGCGATCGCGCCGAGCGCGAGCACGCCGATCAACGCGACGACGCCGAACGTGGCGCGCCAGCCGACCTGCTGGCCGAGCAGCGTGCCCAGTGGCACGCCGACGACGTTGGCCAGCGTCAGGCCCAGGAACATCATGGACACGGCCTTGGCCCGGTCGCCGGGCTTGACGAGGCTCGACGCGACCACGGCCCCGGCGCCGAAGAACGCGCCGTGCGGCAGGCCGGCGACGAAGCGGAACAGGACCCCGAACTGCTGGTTCGGCGACAGCGCGAACAGCAGGTTGCCGAGGGTGAACAGGGCCATCATGGCCAGCAGCATGGTTTTGCGCGGCAGCCGGACGGCGACCGCGGTGAGCAGGGGAGCGCCGACGACGACGCCGAGCGCGTACCCCGTGATCAGGTAGCCCGCCGACGGGATGGACACCCCGAAGTCGGTGGCCGCCTGCGGGAGCACACCCATCATGACGAACTCGGTGGTGCCGATTCCGAAGGCACCGATGGCCAGCGCGAGTAGCGCGATGGGCACGGTTCTCCTTTCCAGGACGTGAACTGCATCGATACAGACCGGGACATGAAATAAGGACAGTCAAGGCGCATCACGGCGCTTCGGACTGTCCCGCATCCAGTGTCAACGGCGCAGGTGGCGCTTGTCATCCCGGCAGGAGGGTGACGCTCCTTACGTGATCACAACTGAGCGGTGTTGCCCGTTCGCACTCAAAACCGCGCATTGACGCTCTATGTGACCGCGCCCTATGGTTTGGCCCTCAGCTGAGGCTCCATCCGCTCGTTTCCCCACCGGACAAGGAGTTCCTTCATGCACGGCAGGATGTTCTCCCGGTTGCTGGCCACCGCGTCGGCGCTGGCAGCGGCGGTCACCGTCGGCACGGCCACCGCCGCGCCCACGGTGCAGCACCTGGCCATCCCGGCCTACTTCAACCCCGCCACCGCGTACTGGCCGCAGCTCACGGCCAGCTCCGCGGTCGGCATCGCCATCGCCAACCCGAACAGCGGCCCCGGCAGCGGCTTCGACCAGCAGTACGCCGACGCGATCCAGGCCGCGTCGGCGGCGGGCCGCCGGGTCATCGGCTACGTCGACACGGGCTACTTCGGCACCACCGGCCGCACCACCCACAACGGCGAGACCTCCGTCGAGGCGTGGACGGCGCAGGCCGAGGCCGAGGTCTCGCAGTGGTATTCGTGGTACGGCTCGTACGGCCTGTCCGGCATTTTCTTCGACGACGGCCTGCCCGACTGCGGTCACGTCGACCTCTACAAGGCCGTCGACAAGTACGTGAAGGACAACTACGGCGGGTTCACGGTCGACAACCCGGGCGGTGCCGCCGAGGAGTGCTACTCGTCCGCGGCCGACGTGATCGTGATGTTCGAGGGCACCTACGCCAGCTACACGGGCTGGACCGCGCCGTCCTGGGAGCTTTCGGCCGACCCGGACAAGATCTGGCACCTGGTCTACAGCACGGCGTCGCAGTCGGACATGGAGAACGCGATGGCGCTGAGCCGCCAGCGCAACGCCGGCTACGTATACGTGACGCCGGACGGGCCCGACGGCAACCCGTGGGACAGCCTGCCCACCGGCAGCTACTGGACCGGCGAAACCGCACTCATCGGAGCCTGACCCCCGGCTGGCCCGCGTCCCCGGCGGCGCGGGTCAGCTGTCTTCGGCTGGGCTGACTTCGCAGTCCGTGCCGGGGAAGATGAGCCCTTCGTGCCCGTCGGCGAAGCGCACCAGGTACGGCGGCCCGCCGTCTTCGCCCCGCACCTCGACGATCTCGCCGTGCTGGTCGGCCGCGCCGACGGTCCTGCCGTGCACGAGAATCCGGTCTCCGACGGTTGCGTGCATCGTCGCCACCTCCGCGGCTACCAGGGTAGTTGCGCGCGCGGGCGCCGTCGAGACCTCCGGACGGGTATGTCCACTTAGGACTTGGCGGCCGCCTTCGCGGCCTTCTTGAACGCCCTGACCTCCGCGAGGGTCTCCGCGCTGGTGACGTCGGCGATCGAGCGCCGGGAACCCTCCTCGCCGTAGGCTCCCGCGGCCTCGCGCCAGCCGTCCGGGGTCACGCCGAGCTGTTTGCCCAGCAGTGCCACGAAGATCCGTGCCTTCTGGTCGCCGTAGCCGGGCAATGCCTTGAGCCGCTTGAGGACTTCCTTGCCGTCCGGCTTGCCTGCCTTCCAGATCCGGTCCGCCTTGCCGTCGTAGTGCGACAGGACGTGGTGCGCCAGCGCGTGCACCCGCCGGGCCATCGAACCGCCGTAGCGGTGGATGGCGGGCGGCTGCACGCACAACTCCACGAACTCTTCGAGCGGCGTCTCGGCGATCCTGGTGATGCTGAAGCCGCCCATCCGGTCCGCGATCTTCTTCGGGCCCATGAAGGCGTGTTCCATCGGGAACTGCTGGTCGAGGAGGAGGCCGGTGAGCAGCGCGAACGGATCGGTGCTGAGCAGCCGGTCGGCGTCGGCGTCGCCGGTCAGGCGCAGCTTCTGGGGCATGGCGTCATTTTCGCACGGAGACCAGCTGCCCGCGGAGCTGCTGGATCGACCGCCCGCCGCCGAAACACCAGATCGCGATCACCGGGTCGCAGATCGCGCAGCCGAGTGACGAGGTGTGGGCGAAGGGGAGGATCGGGGCGCCCTTCAGGTGGTGGATGACGTCGAGCGTGGTGTGCAGCAGCCAGGCGATGCCGATGTACGTCCACGACTCCAGGCCCCGGTAGGCGCAGTAGGTCACCGCGGCGGTGAAGGCGAGCTCCCACGGCCCGAACCCGCCGCTGCTGAGGTACGCGGCCCCGGCGCCGGCGACCATGACCGCGTTGAAGCGGCGGCGGTGCGACTCGGCGATGAGGGAGTTGACCAGGACGTAGACGAGGCCGACGAGGATGGCGGAGACGACGATCATGGCCCTGGACGCTAACGACGGCCGCCGCGCCCCGGAACGGGCTGGATTGCCTACTACCAACGGATTCTCGCCAGCTACGGTCGGCACGTGCACACGGTGGCAGTCCTCGCCCTCGACCAGGTCGTCCCGTTCGACCTGGCCACCCCGCTGGAGGTCTTCACGCGGGCCCGGCTGCCCGACGGCCGCGCGCTGTACCGGGTGCTGACCTGCGGCGCCACGCCGGTCGTGCGCGCGGGCGCGTTCACGCTGCAGCCGCCGCACGGGCTGGACGCGCTGGCCGAAGCCGACACCATCGTCCTGCCCGGCTGCGCCGAGGCGGGCCCCGTGCCGGACGAGGTCCTCGAAGCGCTCCGGCGGGCCGCCGCGCGGGGTGCGCGCCTCGCCTCGATCTGCTCGGGGGCGTTCATCCTCGCCGCGACCGGCCTGCTCGACGGGCTGCGCGCGACCACCCACTGGCGCGCGGCCGGCGTCCTCGCCGCGCGCCATCCGGCGATCGAGGTCGACCCGGCTGTGCTGTACGTGGACAACGGCCAGTTCCTCACGTCGGCCGGTGCGGCGGCGGGCCTGGACCTGTGCCTGCACCTGGTCCGCCGCGACCACGGTTCGGCCATCGCCGCCGACGTGGCCCGGCTGTCGGTGATGCCGCTGGAACGCGAGGGCGGGCAGGCGCAGTTCGTCGTCCACGACCAGCCGCCCGTGCCCCGCGGTTCGGTGCTGGAGCCGCTGCTGCGGTGGCTGGAGGACAACGCCGCGCGTGACCTCACGCTGGCGGAGATCGCGGCCAGGGCGGACATGAGCGCCCGGACGCTCAACCGGCGCTTCCGCGAGCAGACCGGCACCACCCCGCTGCAGTGGCTCCACCTGGCCCGGATCCGCCGGGCCCAGCACCTGCTGGAGACGACGGACCACCCGGTCGAGCGCATCGCGGACGAGGTCGGCTTCGGCTCGCCGACGGCGTTCCGGGACCGGTTCAAGCGCGTGGTGGGCACCAGCCCGCGCGGCTACCGGACGGCGTTCCGGGGCTGAACCGACGTCCGACCCGGTGGCCCGGCCCAGGTCGCGAAACTGCGAGACTGGACGTTCGTCACCACCCGGGGCGTCGCGCTCCCGCTAGCAGTACGCTTGTACCGCATACCACAGCGCATCGAAACCGAAACGCGAGGATCCGCGAGAGGAGCACCGCTGCTCATGGCCAAGATCAAGGTCGAGGGCACCGTCGTCGAGCTCGACGGCGACGAGATGACCCGCATCATCTGGCAGTTCATCAAGGACAAGCTCATCCATCCGTACCTGGATGTGAACCTGGCTTACTACGACCTGGGCATCGAGGAGCGGGACCGCACCGACGACCAGATCACGATCGACGCGGCGAACGCCATCAAGGAGCACGGCGTCGGCGTCAAATGCGCCACCATCACCCCCGACGAGGCCCGCGTCGAGGAGTTCGGCCTGAAGAAGATGTGGCGGAG
The DNA here is from genome assembly GCF_014191255.1 of Amycolatopsis bartoniae. Taxonomy (GTDB): domain Bacteria; phylum Actinomycetota; class Actinomycetes; order Mycobacteriales; family Pseudonocardiaceae; genus Amycolatopsis_E; species Amycolatopsis_E bartoniae. Next base: position 241,016 of record NZ_JACHWH010000004.1, on the reverse strand, counting down.
CCCGAACGGCACCATCCGCAACATCCTCGGCGGCGTCGTCTTCCGCGAGCCGATCATCATCCAGAACATCCCGCGGCTGGTACCCGGCTGGACGAAGCCGATCATCATCGGCCGTCACGCGCACGGTGACCAGTACAAGGCCACCGACTTCAAGGTCCCCGGCCCGGGCACGCTGACCATCACCTACACCCCGGACGACGAGTCCGAGCCGATGCAGTTCGAGGTCGCGCGCTACCCGGAGGGCGGCGGCGTCGCGATCGGCATGTACAACTTCCGGAAGTCGATCGAGGACTTCGCCCGCGCCTCGCTGCGCTACGGCCTCGACCGCGGCTACCCGGTGTACCTCTCCACGAAGAACACGATCCTGAAGGCCTACGACGGCATGTTCAAGGACATCTTCCAGGAGATCTTCGAGGCCGAGTTCAAGGCCGACTTCGACGCCAAGGGCCTCACCTACGAGCACCGGCTGATCGACGACATGGTCGCCGCGTCGCTGAAGTGGGAGGGTGGCTACGTCTGGGCCACCAAGAACTACGACGGTGACGTGCAGTCCGACACGGTCGCGCAGGGCTTCGGCTCGCTCGGCCTGATGACGTCGGTGCTGCGCACGCCGGACGGCCGCACCGTCGAGGCCGAGGCCGCGCACGGCACGGTCACCCGCCACTACCGCCAGCACCAGCAGGGCAAGCCGACCTCCACCAACCCGATCGCGTCGATCTTCGCGTGGACCCGGGGCCTGGAGCACCGCGGCAAGCTGGACGGCAACTCCGAGCTGATCGGCTTCGCCAACAAACTGGAGCAGGTCGTCATCGAGACCGTCGAGAGCGGCAAGATGACCAAGGACCTGGCCCTGCTCGTGGGCAAGGACCAGCCGTTCCAGACCACCGAGGAGTTCCTCGCGACGCTGGACGAGAACCTGGCCAAGAAGATCAACCAGGGCTGACGGCTCCTCCTCGCGGACCCGCAGGGGCGCGCACCGGTTCGCCGGGCGCGCCCCTGTTTCGTCGTCACGGGCCGTGATGGGCCGTTCACGCTCGTTGCGGCCTCCGGGTGGTTTCGCTCTCTCGACCTGTCGCCGGCCAACTTTGTGTGGCTACCCTTACTTCGGCATTCCGCAGACCGCGAGGAGTTTCCCGTGAGCCTGGCTCTCCCGAAGAAGCGGGTTCTGATCATCGGCGCCGTGCTGGTGGGCGTGGGCCTCATCTACGTGATGGGTGCCGACAAGCGGGCGTCCGAGGGCGCGACCGGGGGCGCCGCCGGCTGCACGGTGGCGGTGACCGCGGACGTGCTGAACGTGCGTGCCGCGCCGGACGTCAACGCGCAGATCGTGGGCAAGTTCAACCACGACGCGAAGACCGCCGCCGAGCCCGTCGTGCAGAACGGCTTCCGCAAGATCGCCGAGAACAAGTGGGCGAAGACGGACTACCTGCAGCCGGTGGCGGGCGCCAACTGCGGCTGAGCCGGTTCTGTCGGTGGGGGCCGGTAGCCTGCTGGCGTGCTGACCATCTCCACCGTGAACGTCAACGGCATGCGTGCCGCCGCCAAGAAGGGCTTCGTCGAGTGGCTCGCCGCGAGCGAGGCCGACGTGGTCGCCTGCCAGGAGGTGCGCGCCGAGTCGAGCCAGCTGCCCGAGGAGGTCGTGGCGCCGCTGGGGTGGCACGTCCACCACGCGGCGTGTTCGGTCAAGGGGCGCAACGGCGTGTCGGTGTACACGCGCGTCGAGCCGCTCGAAGTGCGCGTCGGGTTCGGGGAGCCGGAGTTCGAGCAGAGCGGCCGGTACCTGGAGGTCCACCTGCCGGGGCTCGTGGTGGCCAGCCTGTACCTGCCCAGCGGTGATGTGGGGACGCCGAGGCAGGAGGAGAAGGAGCGGTTCATGGCCGCGTTCCTGCCGTACCTCGTCGAGCTGCGGGCCAAGGCCGGGGCGGCGGGGTCGGAGGTGGTCGTGCTGGGGGACTGGAACATCGCGCACGCCGAGGTCGATCTCAAGAACTGGCGGACCAACCGGAAGAACTCGGGCTTCCTGCCGGAGGAGCGGGAGTGGCTGGGCCGCGTCTACGACGAGGCGGGGTACGTGGACGTGCAGCGAAAGCTCGACCCGGAGGGGCCGGGCCCGTACACGTGGTGGTCGTACCGCGGCAAGGCGTTCGACAACGACGCCGGCTGGCGGATCGACCTGCAGGTGGCCACCCCGGGCCTGGCGTCGCGCGCTGTCTCGGCGCGCGTCGAGAGGGCGGCGACGTACGCGGAGCGCTGGTCGGACCACGCCCCGCTGACGGTGACGTACGACTGGCCGTGAGGTTCGCGGATCCGGCAGAATCGGTCCCGGGAGGTGCCGGTCGTTGCACGAGCTGATCGAAGTGAAGCGGAGCGAGATCGAGGCGCTGTGTCGCGCTCTCTCGGTTCGCCGCCTCGACGTGTTCGGCGCTGTTGAAAGAGGCGGAAACTCCGTGAAGCATCTACGGCTGGTCGTGAACCCCAGGCACTCCCGGGAAGGGATACTCGTGCTCCCCGGGCAGTAACCCGTGGGCCGCCTCCACCGCGAGACCCGTTCCTGCCCGGCTTGCACGGCGGACGAACGTGCCCGCGCGCAACGCGCGTCGGCGATGGCGGAGCCGTAAGCCTGGTACACAGTGATCGTCTTCTCTACCGAATTACCCGCCCACCGCTTCCGCAAGCCGGTCCAGGAACGGTTGCTGGCTCTTCAGCAGTTTCTCCCGTGCCTCGGTGAGCGTGAACCACGCGAAGCGGTCCATCTCCGGGAACTCCTGCAGCCTGCCGGAGCCCTTCGGCCACTCCATCTCGAACGTTCCCGGCACCACCTGCGCCGGGTCGAGGTCGCCTGCCAGCGCCCACACCGTCACGACCTTGCCGCCCGACTGCCGGACCGCGCCGAGGTCCACGAGTTCGCCTTCGGGCACCGGCAGGCCCAGCTCCTCGGCGAACTCGCGGCGGGCGGCCGCTTCCGGGGCTTCGTCCGGTTCGTACTCGCCCTTCGGCAGCGACCACCCGCCCGCGTCCTTCCGCGCCCAGAACGGGCCGCCCATGTGTCCCAAAAGGACCTGCAGCTCACCGTTCTCCTTGCGGTACAACAGAATTCCCGCGCTTTGCCGGGCAGTCACGCGGCGAACACCCCGTTAAGGAACTGCTGCCACGCCTGCTCCACCCCGGCGTCGGTGCCGAACAGGTGCACGCTGACGTCCACCGTGCCGCCGAAGTGGTTGCGGCCGAAGATCCGGTGCAGCGCGTCCGGCGTGCGCAGGCCGATGAAGTACGGGTTGAGGTAGTCGACAGTCGCCTCGACGGGGTCGAGCCCCGGCAGGTCGAGCCGCACCGTCTCGCCGTTGATCCCCAGCGACTTCTTCACCGCTTCCAGCGCCGTCGGGTGCGCGGACTGCTCCGGGCCGGACAGCTCGACGTACTCCGCGCTGCGGCCGCGGAAGTACTGCAGGTACTGGGCCAGCGTGTGGTGGTAGAAGTCGGTGTGCTTGCTCGCGCCGTCGTACTGGTTGTCCCAGTCGTCGGTGAAGATTCCACTGTGGACGTACCGGAGCGTCGCCGTGCCACCGTCGCGTGCTTCGATGATGAAGTCGAGCGCGTTGAACCAGTCCTCGCTCTCCTGCCTGACGGTGTACCGGTGCGGCGGCTCCCAGTTCCGGACCGCCGGGTCGGCGGGGTCGGGCGCGGGCGTCGGGAACATCCAGCCCGCGGTACCGGTGGTGACGGCGGCGAAGACGTCCTCGGGCTCGGCCGGCAGCACGACTTCCCGCTTGATCTCGAACTCCTTGGCCATTTCACTGCTCCTTGTTCTTGGGGGTGGGGTGGAGGGCGACGACCAGGCGGTGCCTGCGCCCGCCCGGCGCCTTCTCGTCGTGGTACTTGCCGACGAGCCCTTTGACGGCGTCGCCGAGCTCTTCGGCGAACGCCGCGCGGTCCGCCGCGCTGGCGAACCGGATCTCGGAGTCGATCGCGAAGGTGGCGAGCCGCTGCCGGGCCGCCGTGGCGCCGGTGATGAGCCCGCCGAGCTCGCGGACGAGCCGGGCGGCCAACGCGAGCAGCCACCGCGCCGACAACTGGTCCGGCGCGCGGTCGGGATCCGGCGCGACGTCGGCGAGCGCCGTCGGGGAGATGACGTACGAGGCGGCGGTCGCCCGCATGACCCGCTCGGTGACGTTGCCCTTCCGGCGCTCCTCGACCAGCTCGACCAGCCCGTGCCGCTCCAGCGCCCGCAGGTGGTAGTTGACCTTCTGCCGGGGCAGCCCGACCTGCGCGGCGAGCGTAGTGGCCGAACCGGGTTCGACGAGCGCGGCCAGCAGCTTCCCCCGGACCGGGTCCAACGTGACCTCGGCCGCGGCGGGATCTTCGATCACGGCGACTTCGAGCATGGGGGAAGTGTGCTACCGACAACTTTGTTTGTCAAGACAGGAAGTGTTGTCGGAGGCGCGGAGTGGGCGGCAGGGGGTGCGGCGTGTGGGGCCAGGTGAGTGCGGCGGTGGGGAGGGCAGGGAATGCGGTGTGTGGGCGGCGAGGTGGAGGGGTGGCGGGGAGGCCAGGAGCGTGGGCAGGGGGCACGGGTTATGAGGCGGTGAGGTGGACGGGGAGGCCAGGGGTGTGGGCAGGGGGCACGGGTTATGAGGCGGTGAGGTGGACGGGGAGGCCAGGGGTGTGGGCTTGGGGCAGGGGCCTGGGGTGGCGGGCAGCGAGAGGCGTTGGCGCATGGGTTGAGGGTGGGCTCGGGGCGGTGGCAAGCGGCGCGGTGGAGGGCGGGGCTGGTGGCGCGAGGCGATGCGGGCGGAGGAGGAGAGCGAAGGCAGGCCAACGGTGGCGACGAGTTCTTGGGCGGACACGGGGTTACCCAGCCGGGTGCGGGGCCACGAGCTCGCCAGGCTTCGAAGCCCCGCCGCACCTGTGATCAGACTCACGCCTGGGGCTCAGTGGCTGTGCGCGCCCCGGACTTCGAGGGTTGCCAGCAGGGCCTCGGTGGCCTGTTCGATCGCCGCGACGGCTCGGTCGAAGGCTTCGGCGTTGTGGGCCGCCGGTTTGCGGAAGCCCGACACCTTCCGCACGTACTGCAGCGCCGCCGCGTGGACGTCTTCGCTGGTCACCTGGTCGGCGTAGGGCGGCCTCAGTGTCTTGATGCTCCGGCACATGCCGCGCATTCTCCGCCCGCCCGTACCCCGATCGCACGCTTTTAACCGGACCCGGTGTCGCGTGCACTCGGTTGGGCGCTAGGGTCTGGCCCCGAGTTGATCAAAGACGACTCGTCTTGACACGCTCGGTAGTTTTCACGCAGGCAATGACCGCCCATAAGGGTGACGACGCTGCATTGACGGCGTCTCGACGTGGGAGGAACCCGGTGCGCAACCGAACCACTCCGGTCAGGCTTTTCGGCGCCTCGACGGGCGTGCTCTTCCTGGCGCTGCTGGCAGGCGGCACCGGCGTGGCCGACGCGGCCGAAGCCCAGGTGACGCCGCCGACCAACGAGATGTCGTTCGGGCTCCTCGGGCCGGTCGGGCTGGCCGCCGTGATCCTCGGTGTCGTCGGCATGGCGCTCGGCGTCGTGCGGCAGCGCCGCAAGGCCGCCCAGGTCCCCGTCGAACCCGAGCCCGCCCAGGACGCTGCCCGTCCGGCTCTCACGCCCTACCAGCGCCCGACTGCCTGAGACGGGCCACCCCGCCGACGGGCGAAAATCACGCGGGCCGCGAACCCGAGCCCCCGGCCGGTGCCCGACGGCCTGAAGCCAGCCCGGCCGCTGCGGGGCAGACGCCTACCAGCGCCCGACTGCCTGAGGCCGGTCACACGCCCGCCGCCGGGCGAGACCACGCCTGGGTCGCCGTGCCGACGGCGACCGTCGCCCACAGGGCCACCAGCAGCAGGTACAGCACCACCGCCGAGGCGGCGAACAGCTCCGAACCCGTCGCCTCCGCCAGCGCGCACGTCCCCGTCACACAGGTACCGAGCGGGAACGTGAAGCTCCACCACGTCAGTGAGAACGGCAACGCCGCCCGCAGGACGACCGCCGCCGCCAGCACCAGCCACAGCATCGCGAACCCCCACGTCGGCACGCCGTACACGAGGCCCAGCAACCGCCCCGCCGAACCGAACGGCGCGACCGTCCCCAGCAGGTTCGCCGCCGTGATCGACTGGCCCAGCGGCCCCAGCACCAGCCACACCGTCGGCGCCGAACCGGGCCCGCCGCGCACGAGGCTCTGCCAGATCAACGGCAGCAGCGCCAGCGTCGCGAACAGGCTCACCCCGAACAGTGCGTAACAGCCCAGCACCATCGTCAACCGGGCCTGTCCGGCGGGCAGGTGCGGCACCAGCGCGGCGCCCGTCGCCGCGGACACCATCGGCGGCACCACCGGCATCAGCCACCCGCCGAACGCCTCGCCGTCCCCGACGCGGCCCATGATCATCCGGTACGGCAGCCCGACGGCCGTCACCAGACCCAGCGCGGTGCCTGCGCTCCACAGCACCCACGCCACCACGAGCGCCGCGGGCAACCCGATCCAGTCCCGTCCCAGCGCGAGCGTCCCCGCGCCAACGGTCAGCAGCGCCATCGGCGGCGCACCCCAGAAATGCGCCAGAACGGGGTCCCGCAGATGCGCCAGCTGGCCGGACGCGTTGCGCCACCACTCCCGGCCCATCGCCCCGCACAGCACCACCAGCCAGCCCGCCGCGAACGCCCAGACGACGGTCGCGGCACCACGCAGCCCCGGCGGGTGCACGGGCAGGACGGGGACGGCGTTGGCGACGATCCCGGTTCCCATCACCGAGGCGAACCAGTTCGGCGTGGTTCCGGCACGAGGCAGCGGCATACCTACACGTTCGGGGTATCTCGGCGGAAACGGTAGACCGCGCAGGCCAATGAACTCATAGCCTGGACTTATGCCCTTGCCGTCGCGCGTCACCGAACTGGCCGGGTTCGACCTGCTCCTCTCGGTCGCGAGACTCGGCGGGATCGGAGCGGCGGCCCGCGCGCACGGCATCTCCCAGCCCGCGGCCAGCGCCCGCATCCAGCAGCTGGAGGCCCGCATCGGCGTCTCGCTCGTCGAACGGTCGCCGCGTGGCTCGCGGCTCAGCAAGGCCGGTGCGCTGGTCGCCGACTGGGCGCGGCCGGTGGTCGACGCCGCGGCGGACCTCGAAGCCGGCATCGCCGCGTTGCGTGACGAGCGCGACAGCCACCTGCACGTCGCGGCCAGCCTCACCGTCGCCGAGTACCTGCTGCCGAAGTGGCTCGCCGCCCTGCGCACGCCCGCTCCGGCCACCATCGTCGCGCTGACCGCGGGAAACTCCGCCGAAGTCGCGGCGCGCGTGCTCGACGGGGAGGCCGACCTCGGTTTCGTCGAGGGGCCGGACCTGCCGAGCGGGCTGCGGGCCCAGACGGTCGCGGTCGACGAGCTGCGGCTGGTCGTCGCACCGGGCCACCCGTGGGCGCGACGCCGCCGCGTCCGGCCGGACGAGCTGGCCGCGACCCCGCTCGTCACCCGCGAGCAGGGCTCGGGCACCCGCCGCGCGCTGGAGCTCGCGCTCGCGCCGCACCGGATCGTCGCGCCCGTGCTCGAACTGTCGTCGACGACGGCCATCAAGGCCGCGGTCATCGAGGGCATCGCGCCTGCCGTGCTGGGCGCGCACACCGTGGCCACCGAGCTGTCCGCGGGCACGCTGGTCGGGCTGGAGGTCTCCGGCACGGACCTCCGCCGGGCGCTCCGGCTGATCTGGCCCGCCGGGCAGGCGCTGCGGGGCCCGGCCGCGGACCTCGCCGCCATCGCGGCCCGCGGGGCCTGAAACAATCGAAGGCGTGTCCGACGCTCAGGAAACCCCAGCCCGGCTGCGCGTGCTGTCCGGCATCCAGCCGACCGCAGACTCGTTCCACCTCGGCAACTACCTCGGCGCGCTGCGCCAGTGGGTGCTGCTGCAGGACACGCACGAGACCTACTACATGGTCGTCGACCTGCACGCCATCACGGTCGAGCAGGACCCGAAGGTGCTGCGGCAGCGCACGCGGGTCTCGGCGGCCCAGCTGCTCGCGCTCGGCGTCGACCCGGAGCGCAGCGCGCTGTTCGTGCAGAGCCACGTGCCCGAGCACGCCCAGCTGTCGTGGGTCCTGGAGTGCCAGACCGGGTTCGGCGAGGCCAGCCGGATGACGCAGTTCAAGGACAAGGCCGCCAAGCAGGGCACCGACCACGCGAGCGTCGGGCTGTTCACGTACCCGATCCTGCAGGCCGCGGACATCCTGATCTACCAGGCGAACGCGGTGCCGGTCGGCGAGGACCAGCGCCAGCACCTGGAGCTGTCGCGCAACCTCGCGCAGCGGTTCAACCGCCGCTACGGCAAGACTTTCACCGTGCCGGAGCCGCACATCGTCAAGGACACCGCCAAGATCTTCGACCTGCAGGACCCGACGTCGAAGATGAGCAAGTCCGCGTCGTCGCCGAACGGGCTCATCGAGCTGCTGGAGGACCCGAAGCGCTCGGCGAAGAAGATCCGCTCGGCGGTCACCGACACCGGCCGCGACATCGTGTTCGACCCGGAGGAGAAGGCCGGGGTGTCGAACCTGCTGACGATCTATTCCGCGCTCGACGGCCGCACCGTTCCGGAGCTCGAAGCGGCGTACGCCGGAAAGGGCTACGGCGACCTGAAGAAAGATCTTGCCGAAGTGCTCGTCGAGTTCGTGACTCCGTTCCAGGAACGCGTCCAGTCCTATCTGGACGACGTGGCCGAGTTGGACAAGGTCCTGGCGCACGGGGCCGAACGGGCCAGGGCCGTCGCGGCGGAGACCCTGGCGCTGGTGTACGACCGGGTGGGGTTCCTGCCACCGGGGAAGTAAGCCCCTTTTTACCGAATTCCCCGGAAACACATAGCTGATTCACAGCTGGAAAGCGGCTTTTCTCAGACGCGCCTCAGAATGACCGGCGAAGCTTTCGCCGGTCATTCTTCTTGGCGCAGGAGAGAAGGTCGCGGTGCTGAGCAGGCTTCGCAGGAAGAGACGGTGGGTCTACGGCACCGTCGTCGTGGTGGTGCTGGTGGCCGCCGGGATCACGACGTGGGTGCTCACGCGGCCCGCCGCCGCACCGTCGTACCGGCTGGTGGCGGCCAGCACGACGACGTTGAAACAGACGGTCTCGTCGTCGGGCACGATCGAACCGGCGCAGCGCAGCGACCTGAACTTCGGGGTGTCCGGGCAGGTGACCGCCGTGAACGTGACCGTGGGCCAGCAGGTCACCGCCGGGCAGGCGCTGGCGACCGTGCAGTCCGCGTCGCTGTCGGCGAGCGTGGCGCAGGCCAGGTCCAGCCTCGCCTCGGACCAGTCGAAGCTGTCGTCCGACCAGTCGAACGGCGCGTCCTCGGCGCAGATCGAGGCGGACGAGGCGTCGATCACCGCGGCCCAGAACCAGCTCGACAACGCGCAGACAGCGCTTTCCGAAGCCACGCTGACCTCGCCCATCGCGGGCACCGTCGCGGCGGTCAACCTCACGGTGGGACAACAGGTTTCCGCCGGCGGGTCGGGCAGTAGCAGCAACTCGGCGTCGTCGTCCGGCAGCGGCTCGGGTGGGCAGGCCGGTGGACAGGGCGGCAGTTCGGCGAGCGCCGCGTCCTCGTCGTCCAGCTCCAGCAGCACCGCGCAGATCACGGTGATCTCCACCGGGTCGTACATCGTGAACGCGAGCGTCGACGACACCGAGGTGGGCCAGATCAAGACGGGCGACCAGGCCGTGATCACGCCCAACGGCGCGACTCAGCCGGTCTACGGCACCGTGAGCACCGTCGCCGTGATGGCGAGCGGCTCCACCTCCGTGCCCAGCTACCCGGTCACCATCACCGTCACGGGCAGCCCCACCGGGCTCATCGCGGGCGCGAGCGCCACCGTCTCGATCGTGGTCAAGCAGCTGACCGACGTGCTCACCATCCCCGCGACCGCCGTGCACTACAACGGCAGTCAGGCGACCGTCGACGTGATGACCGACGGCAAGCAGACCAGCAGGACCGTCCAGCTCGGGCAGACCTCCAACGGGATGATCCAGGTCCTCAGTGGACTGTCCGAAGGGGAGCAGGTGATGGTCACCGGTGGCGGGACCCAGCGCACCGGCGGAACGGGCGGCACCGGCGGCCGGAACGGCGGCACCGGCGGCTTCGGCGGACCGGGTGGCACCGGTGGTACCGGTGGCTTCGGCGGCGGCAACCGCACTGGCGGTTTCGGCACTGGAAACGGGTTCTCCGGATGAGCGTCCCCGTCATCGACGTACGAGACGTGCGCAAGGTCTACTCGACCGGCGTGGTGGAGGTCGAGGCGCTGCGCGGGGTTTCGCTGCGCGTCGAGGAAGGCGAGTACGTCGCGATCATGGGGCCGTCGGGCTCCGGCAAGTCGACGCTCATGCACATCCTCGGCTGCCTCGACCTGCTCAGCACCGGCAGCTACGCGCTCGCCGGCGAGGACGTGAGCGGCCTGTCCGAACTGGAGCTCGCGGCGATCCGCAACCGCCGCATCGGCTTCGTGTTCCAGCAGTTCAACCTGCTGCCGGGACTGCCGGCATGGCGCAACGTCGAGCTGCCGCTCTGCTACGCGGGCATCAAACGCGCCGAGCGCAAGGCGCGCGCGATCGAGCTGCTGCAACGAGTCGGGCTCGGCGACCGGGTCGAGCACCGGCCGAACGAGCTGTCCGGCGGGCAGCAGTCCCGCGTCGCGCTGGCCCGCGCGCTGGTGAACCGGCCGTCGATGGTGCTCGCCGACGAGCCCACCGGTGCGCTGGACTCGGCCGCCACCGCGGACGTGCTGTCGGTGTTCCGCGAGCTCAACCAGGTCGGTCACACCATCGTGCTGATCACGCACGAGGAGGAGGTCGCCGCGCACGCGAACCGCGTGGTGCGCCTGCGGGACGGGCTGATCGAGACCGACACCGCGCTGGCCGATACGGGGGTGATCGCGTGAGCTGGCTGGAAACGCTCCGCACGAGCCTCGAAGCGATCCGCTCGCACCGGTTGCGCTCGGGGCTGACGATGCTCGGCATCCTGATCGGCATCGCCGCGGTGATCCTCACCGTCGGCCTCGGCGAGGGCGCGCAGGCGCAGGTCGCGTCGGCGATCAACTCGCTGGGCACGAACCTGCTCGTCGTGTCGCCGGGGAGCAGCACGAGCAGCACCACCGGCGTCCGAGGCGGCAGCGGTTCGGCCACCACGCTCACGGTGCACGACGCGAACGCGCTCGCCGCACCCGGCGTGGCGCCGGACATCGCCGCGGTCGCGCCCACGACGAGCAAGAGTTCCGAACTGGCCGCGGGGTCCACGACGTGGACGACCTCGGTGGTCGGCACGACTCCGGCGTGGCTCGGGGTGCGGGCGAGAACCGTTGCGCAGGGCCGTTTTCTGACCGACGCCGACGAGACGGGTGAAGCCGCCGTCGTGGTGCTCGGGCCCTCCACCGCGGAGGAGCTGTTCGGCACGGCGGGCAACGCGGTCGGCCGGACGGTGACCATCGGCACCACGCCGTTCTCCGTCGTCGGCGTGCTGACCTCGGCCGGCACGTCGTCCGCGCAGAACCAGGACGACACCGCGCTCGTACCCATGAGCACGGCCGCCGACCGGCTGATCGGCGGCAGTACCCGCACGTCGGTGCAGTCGATCTACCTGGAGGCGACCACTTCGGACACGCTGTCCGCCGCCTACCAGGAGGCGAACCAGGAACTGCTGGCGCTGCACCACATCACCGACTCCGCGGCCGCCGACTTCACCATCGCAAGCCAGGAGTCGCTGCTGTCCACCGCCAGTTCGGTGAGCCAGACGCTGACCCTGCTGCTGGGCGGGGTCGCCGCGATCTCGCTGCTGGTCGGCGGAATCGGGGTCATGAACATCATGCTCGTGTCGGTCACCGAGCGGATCCGCGAAATCGGCCTCCGCAAGGCGGTCGGCGCGAGTCCCGTGGTGATCCGCAGGCAGTTCATGGTGGAGGCGTCGGTGCTCGGGCTCGCCGGCGGACTGCTCGGCGCGCTGCTGGGCATCGCCGGCGCACTGGCCCTGCCGCACCTGATCTCGATCCAGATCTCGATCAGCCCCTCGGCCACCGCCGTCGCGATCCTCACCGCGATCGCGATCGGCCTCGTCTTCGGCGTCTACCCCGCGAGCCGCGCGGCCCGGCTCGCCCCGATCGACGCCCTGCGCAGCGAGTAACGGAGGAAACATGTTGCGACGCAGCTTGCTCATCGTCGCGGGTGGAGCGCTCGCGCTCACCCTCGCCGCCTGCGGCTCTTCGGACAGCGGCACCACCGCCGCTGCCCCGGCCGGTCAGACGCAGGCATCCGGGGCGGCGGGGGCGAACCGCGGCCCCGCGGCGTCCGGCACCGTGGCCCAGGTCGGCGGATCGACCATCGAGGTGCAGAACCAGACCGACGGCCAGGTGACGGTGAACTTCTCCGGCAGCACCACGTTCACCGACCGCGTGGCGGCCACGCTCGCCGACGTCACCACCGGGTCGTGCGTGGTCGTGAACGGCACCGGCACCCCGGTCGCCGCGAAGTCGGTCCAGATCAGCGCGCCGGTGAACGGGGCCTGCAACGGCGGCTTCGGCGGCGGCGGCGGGATGCGCCCGCAGAACGGAAGCGGAAGCGCCGCACCGCGCCCGTCGGGCACGAACAACCCGGGCCGCGGCGGCTTCGGGGGTGCGTTCGGCAAGGTGACCGCGGTCAGCGGCACCGGGTTCACCGTGGAGCAGGACAACCGGCAGACCGGTGCCACGACGAGCGTGCAGGTCACGGTCGACGCCACCACGACCTACACGAAGTCGCAGTCCGCGGACGCGAGCGCGCTCAAGGTCGGCGAATGCGTCACGGCGACCGGGAAGGCCGACGACACCGGCGCGGTGACCGCGCAGACGATCTCGATCAGCCAGGCCGGGGCCAACGGGTGCACGACGGGCTTCGGCGGGAACCGCGGGCAGAACGGGGGCGGGAATGGCTAAGCGCACCAGACGGATCGTCACCGTGGTGGTCGCGGTGGTGGTCGTCGCGGGTGGCGCGGTCTTCTGGGCCACCTCGGCGTCTTCCGCGCCGGGCTACCGCACGGCGACGGCCGCACCCGCGGCGGTCACGGCGACCCTCGACACGACGGGCACGATCGAGCCGGTCGACAACGCGACCCTGTCGTTCCCGGTGAGCGGTCAGGTCGCGTCGATCCCCGTGCAGGTCGGGCAGCAGGTGACCGCGGGGCAGACGCTGGCGCAGTTGGACACCACGTCGTTGCAGGACCAGGTCGCGTCCGCACAGTCCACTTTGGCCACCGCGCAGGCGAAGCTCGCCGCGGACCAGACGGGGCAGGCCAGCGCGACCTCGGGCACCCGGGCCATTCCGGCGTTGTACGTCACGGCAGCCTCGGCGCCGTCGGACCTCAAGACGCAGCAGGAGGCCGTGACCTCGGCGCAGCACCAGGTGGACCTGGACCTGACCGCGGCCTCGGCGGCGGTCGCCGCGCAGGAGAAGGCGTGCAAGACGGTCGTCGACGCCGATGCGGAGAAGGCGCAGAGCCAGGACACCGTCGACGCGTGCACGACGGCGATCCAGGAGGCGCAGGACGCCCAGCACACCACGGCGGTCGACGAGCAGAAGCTCGCGGACGCCGAGAACGCGTTGTCCGCGACGCTGGCGAAGAACGCGGCGTCGAGCACCGAGCCGCGCAGCACCACGCCGCAGCCGACGAGCAAGGCGCCGTCGAGCAGCGGCAAGTCCTCCAGCGGCTCCAGCGGCGGCAAGTCCTCCGGCGGCAGCACGAAGACGAGCACCCCGGCCTCGGCCGAGCAGCTCGCCGCCGACCAGGCCGCGATCGACGCGGCGGACGCGCAGGTGGCCGTCGCGCAGCAGAACCTCGCCGCCGCGACACTGGTGAGCCCGATCGCGGGCACCGTCGGCGAGATCGGCTTCACCCAGGGGCAGACGGCGTCCTCGTCGGAGCACGTCGTGGTGTTCGGGCCGGGCGAGGACCAGGTGACCACGGCGGTCAGCGACCTGCAGGCCGGGCAGATCAAGCCGGGGCAGCGGGCGACCGTGACCCCGGACGGCAGCGGCAAGCCGATCTCCGGGCAGGTCACGTCGATCGGGCTGCTCGCGTCCACCACTTCGGGTGGTTCCCCGAGCTACCCCGTGACGATCTCGCTGCCCTCGGGCGGCCAGCTCTTCCCGGGCGCGACGGCGTCGGTGTCGATCATCACGAGCACCGCGAACGCGGCGGTCACGGTGCCGACGTCGGCGGTGCACCTGACGGGCGCAAACGCTTTCGTCACCACGCTCGTGGACGGCAAGACGCAGACCAAGCGCGTCACCGTCGGCGTGGTGGGCGCGTCCGTCACCGAGATCAAGTCGGGGCTGAACGCGGGGGATCAGGTCGTGCTGGCGAACCTGGACGACCCGCTGCCGACGTCGAACACCAGCACGCGTGGCCTCGTCGGCGGAGGTGGCCCGCGGCGGGGCTGAACGGTTCCCGGGCGCCGACCAGCGGCGCCCGGGGGCTCACTGCTGGTGTGCCTGCTGTTCCTGCTGCCAGGCGGCCTCCGCCTGGGTCTGGATGTCCGTGAGGCCGCGGTCGACCTGCACGATGTCCTTGCCCGCCCAGCCGACGAAGTTCTTGGAACTCTTGGCGTCCGAGAGCGCCTTGAGCATCGGGTAGTAGTCCGGCGCGTTGTTCTTGAGCCAGGTGTCGACCCACTTCATCTTCGCGTTGCCGTCACCGAACTTCGTCTTGAGCCAGTTTTCGTGCTTCTTGATCATCGAGATGTCCTGCGAGCTCAAGTGCGACGACGGCGACGGCCGCGGGTTCGGCGCGGGGTTGGGCGCCGGGTTCGGGTGCGGGGTGGCGTTCGGGGCCGGCTGGGCGTTCGGGTTCGGCCGGTTGTCGCCGGTGAACGGCCGCGAGAAGTTGGGCACGGTGCCACCGGTGTTCGGCGCGGGTTGCGTGTTGGGGTTCGGGCGGTTGTTGCCGGTGAACGGCCGGGAGAAGTTGGGCACGGTGCCACCGGTGCCCGGCGCCGGCTGGGCGTTCGGGTTCGGGCGGTTGTTGCCCGTGAACGGCCGCGAGAAGTTCGGTGGCGCACTGACGGTGTGCCCGCCGCCGGTGGTGGCACTGCTGGGCAGGGTGTTCAGCTCGTGCCCGGCGTTGCCGGCGCCCGCCCGCGGCTTGACCAGCTTCGCGAGCTCGGCCAGCCGGGCCACGGTGCGGCCGGCGTAGGCGACGACCTTGGCGAGCTTCGCCGCCATCGCGGCGACCTGCACGCTGACCGTGACGACCACCTCGCCCACCGCGGCGACGACCGACGCGCCGAACGTGACCGGCGCCAGCGCGAGGGCGATCAGCATCGTGGCGATGATGTCGCCCAGGATCGTCGTGATGATGTCGCGCAGCAGCGAGCGCACCGCCCCGATGAGGGCGCCGGTGGTCTCCACCATGTAGCCCGCGACGTCGGAAGCCTTGGCGTTGGCGTCGATCCAGCCCTTCCGGTCGTCGATCGACTTCTTGAAGCTGTCGTAGCCGGAGCCCTGCCAGTGGGTGATCGTCGACTGCAGCGCCGAGTCCAGGTCGGTGCCCGTCAGCCGCAGCGACTCGCCGATCTTGTGCAGTTCGTTGGCGATCTTCGTGACCTCGGCCGGATTGCCCGCGACCTGGTCCAGCGGCCACTTGAGGAACGAGACGTGCTCGATCAGCCAGCCCAGACCGGCCGCGATCAGCTTCGCGAACGGGTCCATGGCGAACGCGACGGTGTCGAGCACCGCGCTGACGACGTTGATGCCCAGCTCGACGCTGACGGCGGCCAGGTCGCCGCCGTGTGCGTTCTGGACCTTGCCGACCGAGTCGGCCACCTGGTGCCAGCTGTCGAAGACACCGCCACCGGTGGTGGAGTTCTGCGCGGTGATGGGAACGGTCACTGGCCCAGCTCCGTGTGGAAGGTGCCGAGCCCCTGCGCGGCACTGGAGTCCTGCGCCGAGTAGGCGTCCGCGGCCTTCTGCACGTCGGTGGCGGACTGGCCGATGTCACCCGCGAGCTTCCTGATCTCGTCGGTGATCACGCCCATCGTGATCCGCGACGGCACGGCGAGGACCTGGGCGAGCAGGATACCGAAGGCCGCGTTGTCGAACCCGTTGGCGGCCTGCATCCGGTTCGCGGCGTCCTGGACGGCGGGCTGGGTGGTGTTCGACAGGTACTGGCTGAACTTCTTGAGCTCGGCCGGGTCGACCGTGAATCCTGCTCCGGATGCCACCGGCGGTCCTCTCTACCAGGGGTTGTTGTCTTCGTCGTCCTCGTCGGGCGCGGGCCGGGACGGACGGCGGCGCGGCGGCTGCGGCCGCTGGGCTGGTGGCGGCGCGGGCTCGTCCTCGTCGGGTTGCGGCGTGAACGTGTCGCCGTCGTCCTCGGGCGCCTCGTCCTGCTCGGGCGCGGGCAGGAACTGGTCGAGCAGCGCGCGGGCGTCGGAGTTCTCGCCGACCATCCCGCTGAACGCGTCCGCGACCTCGGCCGAGACCTCGCGCTGCGCCTTTCCGACGAGCTGCATCACCTCCCCGGAAAGCGCTTCCGGGGAACGCTGGAACGCACGCGGCCCGAACCGGATGTCCTGCAGGATGCCGCTCGGGCCGATGGTCACCGTGACCGCCCCGTCGGGGGACTGGGCTGTGGCGACCGCGTTGCGCAGCTGTTCCTGGGCCGCCGCGGCCCGGGCCTGGATCGCCTCGACTTCGGCGGTGAACGCGGCCAGCGGATCGCCGCCGGGGGGCACTGACTGTGTCAATTCGTCCTCGTCACGGGAGAGATCGGCAAGCTGTTCGAGTAGATCAGCGCCCGCTGAACGCCAGGCGACACGGGCACGGCGCCGAGCTGAACGAGACAAGGAGGGCAGCCACCGGTCCGCAGGCCGAGGGGGTCGACCGGTCCACTGTGGACGTCTTCGAAGTGCGAGTTCACCCGCAAGTGGTTAATGTCGGTCCGTGGCGGATGAGAAGGAGAAACTGGTACCGCGCCTGCGCCGGAAGTGGCCGTGGCTCGACCACGTCATCAGGGCGAACGACGCGTTCGGCGAGCGGTACGGCAACCACTACGCCGCCGCGATCACGTACTTCAGCGTGCTGTCGCTGTTCCCGCTGCTGATGGTCGGGTTCTCCATCGTCGGTTTCGTGCTGTCGGACAACCACACGGCGATCGACGAGCTGCGCAAGGGCATCCTGTCGTCCGCCCCGTCGGGGCTGGGCAACCTGTTCAACACCCTGGTCGACGCGGCGCTCGACTCCCGCGGCGGGACGGGGATCCTCGGTCTGCTGCTGGCGTTCTACTCGGGCATCGGGTGGATGACCAACCTGCGGGACGCGCTGACGGCGCAGTGGGGGCAGGAGAAGAAGAAGCTGCCGCTCGTGTCCACCACGCTCAAGGACCTCGCGTCGCTGGCGGGGCTCGGGCTGGCGCTGGTGGTGTCGTTCGGCCTGACCGCGGTGGGCGGCGGGGTCGGCAAGTGGCTGCTGCGGCTGGTGGGATTGGACGACCAGGGGTGGGCGCTGTTCCTGCTGACGGTGGCGACAGTGGTGTTGTCGCTGCTGGCGAACATGCTCGTGTTCCTGTGGGTGCTGTCGCGGCTGCCACGCGAGAAGGTGACCGCGCGCAGCGCCGTGAAGGGCGCGATCATCGCGGCCATCGGGTTCGAGGTGCTCAAGCAGGTCGGGAGCATCTACCTCGCGAGCGTCTCGTCGTCGCCGAGCAGCGCGGTGTTCGGGCCGATCATCGGTCTGCTGGTGTTCGCCAACCTGGTGTCGCGGTTCCTGCTGTTCGTGACGGCGTGGACGGCGACGGCGACGGAGAACATGGTGACGGTCGTGGACCCGCCACCGCCCGCCGTGATCCGCCCGACGGTGGAAGTCCGCCGCGGCCCGGGCGCCGCCTCGGTGGCGGGGGCCTTCGGGGTTGGTGCGGTGCTGGCGTGGCTGGGCCGCCGGAGGCGTTGAGGGCGCTTCCATGTCGGCTCCGGTAGCCGGTTGCACCCACTGGACACCGCAACCCGCCGAAGCGTGACTACCGCGTCCTGCGCCGCAGGCGGCCCAGGACGAAACCGGCCACGATGAGGAGCGCCACGACCAGCGTCACGAGCCAGCCCGTGGTGCCGAAGGCGTCCCGGTGCGCCGCGGCGCCCTGCGCCGCCGCACCCGGGGCGGCGCCCGCCTGCTCCGCCGCGCTCGGTTCCTGTGTCGTCGCCACCGGCTCGATCAGCTGACCCACCGAGCCCTTACCGGACTTGGCCAGGTTGAAGCCGTAGTCGAGCAGCTGCGCGGCCTGCTGCACGACGAGCGTCGGCCGCTGCTCGGCACGCATCATCACCACCGCGAGCCGCCGCCCGCCGCGGGCCGCGCCGCCCACGTACGTGTGCCGCGCGTCGTCCGTGAACCCCGTCTTGCCGCCCAGAAAACCTTCGTACGAGCCGAGCAGCTTGTTGTCGTTGTAGATCGAGAACGCCGGTTTCCCGTTCTGCGCCGGGAACTCGTACGCCTTGGTCGACACCGCCGCCGCGAACGCGGGCAGCCGCATTCCCGCGTGGAAGATGAGGCTCAGGTCGTACGCCGACGTCATCATGCCCGGCCCGTCGAGCCCCGACGGCGTGGCGACGCGCGTGTCCGTGGCGCCGAGGGACTGCGCCATGCCGTTCATCTTCTGCACGGTGACGGGCACGCCGCCCAGCGCGGTCGCGAACGCGTGCGCCGCGTCGTTGCCCGAGTGCATCAGCAGCCCGTGCAGCAGCTGGTCGACGGTGTACGTGCCGCCCGCGACCAGCCCGACGCACGTGCACTCCTGGCTCGCGTCCTCCGCCGTCGGGTGGATGACGTCACCGGGCTGGAACTGGTTGATCACCACGAGCGCCAGCAGCGTCTTGATGAGCGACGCGGGCCGCTCGCGCGCGTGCGGGTCCTTCGCCGCCAGCACCGCACCCGTGTCGAGGTCCTGCAGCAGCCACGACGACGCCGTCGTCTCCGGTGGGGTGTCCGCACCACGCGGGTAGACGAGGCCGCACTCACCCATCCGGGCGCCGCCGACGGGTTCCGCGGGCACGGGCAGCGGGGCGGGGGAGGGCTGGCCCGGCGGGGGCTGCTCGGAGGTGTCCACGGGCGGCGGTGGCACCTGCTGGTCCGGGCAGGTCTGGACCGCCGACGCGGGCGCGACTCCCAGCCACAAACCGGACAACAGGATCAGCACGACACCCAGAAGACTCCCGCTACGCACCGAAAAAGCGTAGTTCACCACAGTGGTCGTTCCCGGTGAAAACCCGCGGATCCGATCGGGGGATACTCGGTCCATGTCTCGACGCGTGGCGCTGTTCCTGCTGGCCTTCGGCGCGTGGTCCTGGATCATCTGGATCACGTTCGTGAAGAACCTGTGGGGCAGCGACAACTCGTGGGCCCCGGACGGTTCGCCCACCGCGTTCTTCGTGGTGCACCTGGTGCTGGCGATCGTGTCGTTCGTACTGGGCACGATCATCGGGGTCATCGGCTGGCGCGGGTTGAAGGCGAAGCGGAAGGAGAAAACGACCGAGAAGGTGGATGCCTGACCGGCTTCGCTCCGTCAAATAAGAGAGCCCGGCGGAAACTCCGCCGGGCCCTCGTCGCCACAAACCTCAGACGCGCTTGAACAGCAGCGCCCGCTTGACCTCCTGGATCGCGGTGGTGATCTGGATCCCGCGGGGGCACGCGTCGGTGCAGTTGAAGGTCGTGCGGCAGCGCCACACGCCCTCCGCGTCGTTCAGGATGTCCAGCCGCTCCTCGGAGCCCTCGTCACGGCTGTCGAAGATGAACCGGTGCGCGTTGACGATCGCGGCCGGGCCGAAGTACGACCCGTCGTTCCAGTACACCGGGCAGGACGACGTGCAGGCGGCGCACAGAATGCACTTCGTGGTGTCGTCGAAGCGCTCCCGGTCGGCCTGCGACTGGATCCGCTCGCGCGTCGGCTCGTTGCCGTACGCGATCAGGTAGGGCTTCACCGCCCGGTAGGCCTCGAAGAAGGGCTCCATGTCGACGTAGAGGTCCTTCATCGTGGGCAGGCCCTTGATCGGCGCGATGGTGACGGTGGTCTGCTTGCCGTCCTTCGCGAGCAGGTCCTTCACCAGCACCTTGCAGGCCAGCCGGTTGATCCCGTTGATCTGCATGGCGTCCGAACCGCAGATGCCGTGCGCGCAGGAACGCCGGAACGACAGCGTGCCGTCCACGTAGTTCTTGATGCTCATCAGCACGTTCAGCACGCGGTCGGTCGGCAGCGCCGGGACGTCGTAGGACTCCCAGTGCGCTTCGGTGTCGACCTCCGGGTTGAACCGGAGGATCTTCATCGTGATGGTGACCGAACCCTCGGGCGCGGGCACCTTGGAGGTGTCGTGCGCCGGTGCAGAGCCTTCCCTTACCGCTGCAGTCATTTCAGTACTTCCGCTCCATCGGCTCGTACCGGGTGAAGACCACCGGCTTGTAGTCCAGCCGGATGTCGGCGGTGAACCCGTTGATCCCCAGCGGGGCGTCCGGGTCCTCCTTCTCCGGCAGCATCTTGTACGACATCGAGTGCCGCATGAAGTTGACGTCGTCGCGGTTCGGGTAGTCCTCGCGGGCGTGCCCGCCACGGGACTCCTTGCGCGCGAGCGCCGCGTTGACCAGCGCCTCGGCCAGGTCCAGCAGGAAGCCCAGCTCGATGGCCTCCAGCAGGTCGGTGTTGTACCGCTTGCCCTTGTCCTGGATCGCGATGCGGCCGTAGCGCTCCTTGAGCCGCTGCACGTCGGTCAGCGCCGTCTTCAGCGTGTCCTCGGTGCGGTAGACCGCGGCGTTGGTGTCCATGGTCTGCTGCAGCTCGGTGCGGATGTCCGCGACCCGCTCGCCACCGTGCGCGGTGCGCAGGTGGTCGACCATGCCCTCGACCATGCGGGTCGGGTTCTCCGGCAGGTCGACGTGGTCGCGGCCCTGCGCGTACTCCGCCGCCGCGATGCCAGCCCGGCGGCCGAACACGTTGATGTCCAGCAGCGAGTTGGTGCCCAGCCGGTTCGCGCCGTGCACCGACACACACGCGACCTCGCCGGCCGCGTACAGGCCGGGAATCACGTTCTCGTTGTCCCGCAGCGCTTCGCCGTGCACGTTGGTCGGGATCCCGCCCATCGCGTAGTGCGCGGTGGGGTACACCGGCACCGGCTCCTTCACCGGGTCCACGCCCAGGTACGTGCGGGCGAACTCGGTGATGTCCGGCAGCTTGGTCTCCAGTACCTCGGCGCCGAGGTGCGTGCAGTCCAGCAGCACGTAGTCCTTGTGCGGCCCCGCGCCGCGGCCCTCCAGCACCTCCAGCACCATCGACCGGGCGACGATGTCGCGCGGCGCGAGGTCCTTGATGGTGGGGGCGTAGCGCTCCATGAACCGCTCGCCGGACTCGTTGCGCAGGATCGCGCCCTCGCCGCGGGCACCCTCGGTGAGCAGGATGCCAAGACCCGCCAGGCCGGTCGGGTGGAACTGGTAGAACTCGATGTCCTCCAGCGGCAGGCCCTTGCGGTAGTAGATGCCCATGCCGTCGCCGGTCAGCGTGTGCGCGTTCGACGTGGTCTTGAAGACCTTGCCGAAACCACCGGTGGCGAACACGATCGACTTAGCCTGGAACACGTGGATCTCGCCGGTGGCGAGCTCGTACGCGATGGCGCCGGAGGCGACCGGGCCGTCCGCCGTCTCGGTCAGCGTGACGTCGAGCACGTAGAACTCGTTGAAGAACTCGATGCCGTGCTTGACGCAGTTCTGGTACAGCGTCTGCAGGATCATGTGACCGGTGCGGTCCGCGGCGTAGCAGGCACGGCGCACCGCGGCCTTGCCGTGGTCGCGGGTGTGCCCGCCGAACCGGCGCTGGTCGATCTTGCCCTCGGGCGTCCGGTTGAACGGCAGGCCCATCTTCTCCAGGTCGAGGACGGCGTCGATGGCCTCCTTGGCCATGATCTCGGCCGCGTCCTGGTCGGTCAGGTAGTCACCACCCTTGACCGTGTCGAAGGTGTGCCACTCCCAGTTGTCCTCTTCGACGTTGGCGAGCGCGGCGCACATGCCGCCCTGCGCGGCACCGGTGTGCGAGCGCGTCGGGTAGAGCTTGGTGAGCACCGCGGTGCGGGCCCGCTGCCCGGCTTCGAGGGCGGCGCGCATGCCCGCGCCACCCGCGCCGACGATCACCACGTCGTACTTGTGGAACTGCATATCCGCTTCCTTGGTGGTGGTGGAGTCAGCTGTTGATGTTCGGATCGAACGTGAAGATGACGAGCGTGCCGACGAACAGGACGACCACCATGGCCACGTACAGCAGCATCTTCAGCCAGAAGCGGGTGCCGTCCCTGCGGGCGTAGTCGTCGATCACGGTGCGCAGGCCGTTGCCGCCGTGGATCTCCGCGAGCCACAGCATCAGCAGGTCCCAGGACTGCCAGAACGGCGAGGCCCAGCGGCCGGCGACGAAGCCGAAGTTGATGCGGTGCACACCGCCGTCGAGGATGTTCATGATCAGCAGGTGACCGAGCACCAGGAAGATCAGCAGGATGCCCGAGATCCGCATGAACAGCCAGCTGTAGAGCTCGAAGTTGCTGCGGCGGGCGGCGGGGCGGCGCGGTGACCGCGGCTTGTCGAGCGTGAGCGACTCGGTGCTGGTCACGACGGGTCCCCTCCGAACAGCGTCGACGCGGTACGCCAGAGCATCGCGATCGCGCCGGGGATCATCACGACCACCCAGACGACCACGATCGTCCACAGCATCGGCTTCTGGTACTTCGTGCCCTTCGACCAGAAGTCGATCAGGATGACCCGGATCCCGTTGAGCGCGTGGTACAGCACCGCGCCCACCAGACCGACCTCCAGGAGGTTCACGATCGGGGTCTTGTAAGTCTCGATCACCGAGTCGTAGGTCTCCGGGGAGACGCGGACCAGTGCGGTGTCGAGGACGTGGACGAACAGGAAGAAGAAGGTGAGTACCCCGGTGATCCGATGCAGGACCCAGGACCACATGCCGGGGTCGCCCCGGTAGAAGGTCCCCTTCCGGCGTGAGGCACCCGCCCGATCGCTCGCCTCCGCCGCGCTGCTGCCAGCGGCGGGGGTAGCCGTGGTGGACATCGGTGAACGGCCTCCAACGTCGTGGTTGGACTGTGCCCGTGGCAATCAAACGTCAACGAGCTTGGATAAACGGATGCTAAACCCGCGCGCGGAACCTCACTCACTGCCGGGTTGTCCTGTGTGATCGACCAGACACCGAGTGCGTGGTCCGGATCACTCGTACTGGTGACGCTCACGCCCGGTAGCAGGATGATTGCCCTGCCGGAGTGCAAGCAAACATTTAGGTTACGGGCAGTGGCATCCGTATGGCGTCCTCGACACCGGCGGGTACGGTTCGCCAGTCGAGCCCGGCGACGCGCCGGGCCGTGCTCGGACCGTCGTACCGCGGCGGGGAGGGAGAAAGAGCGTGCGTAGAACGCGTGCCGCCGTGTTTACCGCGACCGCGCTGGCGGGCGTGCTCGCGCTGGCCGGGTGTGCCAAGGACTCGGGCAGCAGTGGCAGCAGCAACAACAACGCGTCCGGCAACACCGGGTCCTGCGTGACCGCGCAGCCGCCGGCCGCCCCGGCCGCGGCGACGTCGTCGAGCGCCGCGGGCGCCAAGGTCGACGCCAGCAGCCTGCGGATCGGCCTGGCCTACGACATCGGCGGCCGTGGTGACGCTTCGTTCAACGACGCGGCCGCGGCCGGTGTCGACAAGGCGAAGACCGACATGGGCGTCAAGGACGTCTCGGAGAGCACGGCTTCGCCGACCGAGGACGAGGCGGCCAAGGAACAGCGGCTGACCCAGCTCGCGACCAACGGCTACAACCCGATCGTGGCGGTCGGCTTCGCCTACGCGGAGGCCGTCGGCGCGGTGGCGCCGAAGTTCCCGGGCACCAAGTTCGCGATCATCGACGACGACTCGGTGCAGCAGCCGAACGTGACCCCGCTGGTCTTCGCCGAGGAGCAGGGCTCGTTCCTGGCCGGCGTCGCCGCGGTGTACAAGAGCAAGAACTGCCACATCGGCTTCATCGGCGGGGTGAACACGCCCCTGATCCAGAAGTTCGAGGCGGGTTACCTCGCCGGTGCGAAGGCCGCGTCGAGCAAGGTCCAGATCGAGGACCAGTACCTGACCCCGGCGGGCGACAACACCGGCTTCCAGGACCCGACCAAGGGCAACGCCAAGGCCGCGGCGGAGATCGCCGCCGGCGCCGACGTCGTCTACCACGCCGCCGGTGCCTCCGGTAAGGGCGTGTTCCAGGCGGCGAAGGCGGCCAACGCGCTGGCCATCGGCGTGGACTCCGACCAGTACAACCAGACGACGGTCGCCGAGTACAAGGACGTGATCATGACGTCCATGCTCAAGCGGGTCGACGTCGCGGTGTACGACTACATCCAGGCCGTGGCGACGAACAACCTCGCCGCGCTGCCGAAGCGGTTCGACCTCAAGGTCGACGGCGTCGGCTACGCCACGTCGGGCGGCAAGATCGACGACATCAAGTCGGTGCTGGACGGCTACAAGCAGGCCATCATCTCCGGCCAGATCACGGTGCCGAGCACACCGCAGAAGTAGCAACCACTCCGCGTGCGGGGCTCGGGAGGGCAACCCCCTCCCGAGCCCCTTACGCCGTTCGGGGAGTCTTCCACCTATGACAGAGCCACAACCGGTGGTGGAGCTGCGGGGAATCACGAAGCGGTTTCCCGGCGTGGTCGCCAACTCCGACGTGAACCTGACGATTCGCGCCGGCGAGGTGCACGCGGTCTGCGGCGAGAACGGCGCGGGCAAGTCCACCCTCATGAAGATCCTGTACGGGATGCAGCAGCCCGACGAGGGCACGATCGCCGTCAACGGCGAGCAGGTGCGGCTGCGCAACCCGCAGGACGCGATCCGCGCCGGCATCGGCATGGTGCACCAGCACTTCATGCTCGCCGACAACCTGACCGTGCGCGAGAACATCCTGCTGGGCGCCGAGGGCCTGCACGGCATCGGCCGCAGGGCGAAGGCCCGTATCGACGAGCTGGCCGAGCAGACCGGGCTGAACGCCGACCAGGACGCGCTGCTGGAGAGCCTCGGCGTCGCCGACCGCCAGCGCGTCGAGATCATCAAGGTGCTCTACCGCGGCGCGAAGATCGTCATCCTCGACGAGCCGACCGCGGTGCTGGTGCCGCAGGAGGTCGAAGCGCTCTTCGAGACCGTCCGTTCCATGCAGCGGCAGGGTTTCACGTTCATCTTCATCTCGCACAAGCTCGACGAGGTGCGCGCGATCGCCGACACCGTCACGGTGATCCGCCGCGGCACCACCGTCGGCACCGCGGACCCGAAGGCGATCAGCTCCCGCGAGCTGGCGGAGATGATGGTCGGCAGCGAGCTGCCCAGCCCGGAGACCCGCGAGTCGACGGTCACCGACCGCGCCGTGCTGCGCGTGACGGACCTGCGGCTGGCCGCCGAGGGCAGCACCCGCGCGGTGCTGGACGACATCTCGTTCACCGTGCACGCGGGCGAGGTGCTCGGCATCGCCGGTGTCGAAGGCAACGGGCAGACCGAGCTGGTCGAGACCATCATGGGCATGCGCCGGGCCACCGGCGGCACCGTCGAGCTGGTCGAGGCGGACGGGAAGGCGCGCGACCTGACCCGGCTGGGCACGCTCGCCCGGCGCGAGGCGGGTATCGGCTACATCGCCGAGGACCGCACCCGGCACGGCCTGCTGCTCACGCAACCGTTGTGGGCCAACAGGATTCTCGGCTACCAGACGCGCGAACCGGTCTCGAAAGGACAGTTGCTCGACATCGCGGGCGCGCGGCGGGACACCGAGCGGATCGTCGCGGACTACGACGTCCGCACGCCCGGCATCGAGGTGCCCGCGGCCGCGTTGTCCGGCGGCAACCAGCAGAAGCTCGTGGTGGGCCGGGAACTGTCCGGCGACCCGGTGCTGCTGATCGCGTCCCACCCGACGCGCGGGGTGGACGTCGGCGCGCAGGCGTTGATCTGGGAACAGATCCGCGTGGCGCGCCACGAAGGGCTCGCGGTGCTGCTGATCTCCGCGGACCTCGACGAGCTGATCGGGCTCTCCGACACGATCCGCGTCATGCTGCGCGGCCGTCTGGTGAGCGAAGCCGACCCCGCGACTGTCACCCCGCAGGAGCTGGGCAGTGCCATGACCGGAGCGGAGGAGGCAGCGTGACTTCCTGGCGTACCAAGGTTCTCCCGCCGCTGCTGGCGATCGTCTTCTCGCTGCTCATCTGCTCCGTCGCGCTGCTGATCTCGGGCTCGGACCCGCTGCAGGCGTACTGGACGATGCTCAGGCAGCTGGGACAGGGCACCACCGCGGTCGACACCGTGAACCTCGCGACCGTGTACTACCTGTCGGCGCTGGCGGTCGCGATCGGCTTCCAGATGAACCTGTTCAACATCGGCGTCGAGGGCCAGTACCGGTTCGCGGGCGTGTGGGCGGCGATCATCGGCGGTGCGCTGCACCTGCCTCCGGTTCTGCACGCCATCGTGATCATCGTCGTCGCCGTGGTGGCCGGTGTGGTCTACGCGGCGATCCCGGCGATCCTCAAGGTGACGCGCGGGGTGTCCGAGGTCATCTCGACGATCATGCTGAACGCGATCGTCGGTGGCATCGTGGCGTTCCTGATCAACCCGGACCAGTTCGGCGTGCTGACGGGCAACAACCTGCGCACGAAGATCATCGACCCGTCCGGGCGGGTGCCCGGCATCCCGATCGGCGGGGCGAGCCTGTTCGGGTTCGTGATCATCGTCGCGGTGATCGGCATCGGCTACTGGTTCCTGCTCAACCGCACGCGGTTCGGCTTCGAGCTGCGGGCCAGCGGCGAGTCCGCGACGGCGGCGGCCGCGGGTGGCGTGAACGCCAAGCGCATGACGCTGGTCGCGATGCTGCTCTCCGGTGGTGTCGCGGGCCTGGTCGCGCTGCCCGAACTGCTGGGGCGCGACTACAGCTACGCCATCACGTCCACCCAGGGCTACGGCTTCACCGGCATCGCGGTCGCGCTGCTGGGCCGCAACCACCCCGGCGGCATCGCGCTCGGCGCGCTGCTGTGGGCGTTCCTGGACAAGTCGGCCGTCTCGCTGGAGCAGGTCAACGTGCCGAAGGAGATCGCGACGATCATGCAGGGCGCGATCGTGCTGTCGGTGGTCGTGGCGTACGAGGTCGTCAAGCGCGCCGACCTGGCCGCGGCGCAGCGCCGCGTCGGGCGGGCGCTCTCGGGTGGCAAACCGGCTTCGGTCGCGGAAGGCGGTGCGATCTGATGGCACTCGGAACGGCTCAGGCGGGCGGCGCCACGACGGTGCCGGCCCCGCCGGTACGGCGGCGGCTGCCCGGCTGGGCGAAGGGGATCCTGTGGGCGGTCGGGGTCATCGCGATCCTGTCCACCGCGTCGTACCTCACCGGCGTGAACACGCTGACCTCGACGAACACCGCGCAGACCGCGCTGCGGCTCGCGCTGCCGATCCTGCTGGCCGCGCTCGGCGGGCTGTGGGCGGAGCGCGCGGGCGTGGTCAACATCGGCCTCGAAGGCATGATGATCCTCGGCACGTGGGGCGCGGCGTGGGGCGCCTACCACGGCGGGCCGTGGCTGGGACTGGTCGCGGCGATGGTCGGCGGCGCGCTCGGCGGGCTGCTGCACGCGGTGGCGACGGTGACGTTCAACGTCAACCACATCGTCTCCGGTGTGGCGATCAACCTGTTGGGGCTCGGCGTCGCGAAGTACCTCTCGACGCTGATCTTCCAGCCGCTGTCGGGAAACCCGCGCCAGTCGCCGACGGTGCCGACGTTCGACACCTACTCGGCGACGTTCCTGTCCGACTGGCTCAGCGACCTGGAAAAGCAGCAGCGCGTGGGCATCTCGGACGCGGCGGGTCTCGTCAACGGGCTCGTCACGGGTGTGTCGCCGCTGACGATCATCGCGATCCTGCTGGTGCCGGTGAGCTACCTGGTGCTGTGGCGGACGCGGTTCGGGCTGCGGCTGCGTTCGTGCGGCGAGAACCCGGTGGCGGCGGAGTCGTTGGGTGTCAACGTGTACGCGTACCGGTACACCGGCGTGCTGCTTTCGGGCGCGCTGGCCGGGCTCGGTGGCGCGGCGCTGGTGCTGCTGCAGGGCGGCGGCGGGTACCTGGAGAACCAGACCAACGGCCGCGGCTACATCGGTCTCGCCGCGATGATCTTCGGCAACTGGCGGCCGGGCGGTCTGCTCGGTGGTGCGGCGTTGTTCGGCTACTCCGACGGTCTCCAGCTCGCCGGTGGCGGCAAGGCGGTGCTCGCGCTGCTGTACGGCGCGGTGCTGCTGCTGGGCGTGATCGTGGTGGTGCAGCTGTTCCGGCGGAAGTGGCTCGGCGCGGTGCTCGGCGCGGTCGCGGCGGGCATCCTGTACTGGATCTACTGGGCGAACGACTCGCTGCCCGGTGACCTGATCCCGTACACGCCGCACGTGGTCACGCTGATCGTGCTGGCGGTGGCGTCGCAACGCCTGCGAATGCCGAAGGCCGATGGTGCGCGATACCGGCGGGGTGAGGGGGATTGAGTATGTCCACTGTGGATTGGGATGCCCTGCGGGCGGAAGCCGTGCGGGTGGCCCAGAGCGCGTACGCCCCGTACTCGAAGCTGCTGGTCGGCGTCGCCGGGCTGACCGACGACGGCCGGCTCGTGCAGGGCTGCAACGTGGAGAACGCGTCGTACGGCCTCGGGCTGTGCGCGGAGTGCACGATGGTGGGGCAGCTGCGCCTGTCCGGCGGCGGCCGCCTGGTGGCGGTCGCCTGCCGCTCGGGCGACGGTGACCTGCTGATGCCGTGCGGCCGGTGCCGCCAGCTGCTGTACGAACACGGCGGGCCCGAGTGTCTCGTCGACACGCCTTCGGGGATCCTGCCGATGTCGTCGGTGCTGCCGGACGCCTTCGGGCCGGAGGACCTGCCGGCCTAGGCGTGCCTGAACGCACATCGCCTCAGGTCGAAGCCCTCATCATCGGACTTCGCCTGGACCACAAGATCGGGCCGGTACGGCTGGCTGTGCGCAGGCGTGCCGCCTTCCACCGCGCACGCCGTGCGGCAACGCCATAGTTCACCGCCCCTGGCCGCGCTACCGGTGAGCCAGTTCGCCGCCACGAACGGGCCCACCCCAGCGAGCTGGTGCACCTCTACCTGCACACTGCCTTGGACGGCCGCCCCCGCGTGGCCTACATCGAAGCCCTGCCCGACGAGAAAGCCCCACCTGCGCGGCATTCCTGCGCCGGGCTCACGCCTGGTTCGGCGAACACGGCATCGCCATCGAACGAGCCCTCGGAAACCTCGCCAGACACCGCCTAGGCGAAACCTTCCTGGGCCGCCTTCAGGAACGCTCGCCACTGCTCCACCACGACGGGCCGGACGCGGTCGAGGTCCACCGTCGTGGGGGCGAGCAGGTGTTGCATCGCGACACCGCGCACCTGCCCGACGGCGGCCGCGGACGCCGCGTCGAGGTCCAGCTCCGGGCGCACCTCGCCCTGGCCGACGGCGGTTTCGAGTTCGGCGCGCAGCTCCGCCCGGAACTGTTCGTCGCGCTCCTGGAAGGTCTCCCGCAGCTCCGGGTCGGTGATCGACTCGCTCCAGAGCAGCAGGAAGGCGCGATAGCGCACGTCGGTGCTCTTGATCGTGCCGAGGTAACCGTCGAGGTGGTGCAGGAACCGCTCCAAGCCGGGCCGGAACCGGTCCAGACCGCGGACGAAACCGGCCTGGCTCCTGCGCGCCAGCGCCTCGATCAGTGCTGCTTTCGAGCCGAAGCTGTGCGTGACGATCCCGCGGCTGTAGCCGGCGCGAGCTCCCACGTTCGCGAGCGTCACCGACCGCAGCCCGGATTCGACGACGAGTTCCGCGGCGGCGGCGAGCAGCGCGGTCTCGGTCTGGCTGCGGCGTTGTTCCTGGGTCATGCGGGTTTCGGGCACCAGCCGAACCTAGCACTTACTTGCGTGTCGACCAACAAGTATGTCAGGCTGGCGCTCCGACGAACGGAGAAACGAATGATCGAGATCGAGGACCGGGACCTGGACGCCCTGCTGGCCGAGGACCCCGGTGGCCCGGTCGTCATGCTCAACCTGCTGCGCTTCCGCCCCGACGGCGGGCGGGAGAGCTATCGGAGATATGCCGAGTACCTCGGCACCACCGGGATCTCCGCGCGCTACGGCACCCAGATCGTCTACTCCGGAACCGGCGGCCCTCCCCTCGTCGCCGAGGCGGGGCAGGACTGGGACATGGTCCTGCTGGTGCGGTATCCGACCCGGAAGCACTTCGTGGAGATGATCCGCGACCCCGAATACCAGGCGGGCAGCCACTTCCGGAGCGAAGCGCTCGTCGAGTCCGTGCTCCAGCCGACCGTCCCGGGGACCTGACGCGATGCCCGCGGTGTTCGTGCACGGCAACCCGGAAACAGCCGCGATCTGGCGGCCGCTGCTCGCCGAACTGGGCCGGGACGACGTGCTCTGCCTGTCCCCACCCGGGTTCGGCGCACCGCTGCCCGCCGGGTTCGCGGTGACCGTCGACGGGTACCTCGGCTGGCTCGTCGCCGAGCTGCAGCGGATCGGTGAGCCGGTGGACCTCGTCGGTCACGACTGGGGCGGCGGGCACGTGCTCGGGGTGGCCATGGCGCGGCCGGAGCTGATCCGCAGCTGGGTCAGCGATGTGCCCGGGCTCTTCGACCCGGAGTACACGTGGCACGAGCTGGCCCGGATCTGGCAGACGCCCGGTCGCGGAGAGGAACACGTCGCCGCGTTCCTCGGCGGGGACCCGGCGGAGCGGGTGCGGTGGCTGACCGGCCGCGGGATGCCGGAAGCGGTGGCGGCGGAAGTGGCCGCGGGTCAGGACGAGGCCATGGGGCGGGGGATCCTGGGCCTCTACCGGTCCGCGGCGCAGCCCGTCATGGCGGAGCGCGGCGAAGGGCTGTCGCGGGCCGCGCGCCGCCCCGGACTCGCCGTGATCGCGCTCGAAGACGACAAAGTCGGTACCCGTGCACAACGGTTGCGGGCGGCGGAGGTCGCGGGGGCGCGGGTGGAGCTCCTGCCCGGCCTCGGCCACTGGTGGATCGCCCAGGATCCGGTCACGGCGGCGGAGGTGCTCGACCGGTTCTGGCGGGACCTGCCGGCCTAGGCCGCGGGCCGGTAGGTGGCGATGAGGACGCCGGTGGTGGTCGGCGTCGCTTCGACCAGCTCGAACTCCCCGAGGTCGAAGCCGTCCGAGAACAGCCGGTGTCCGGTTCCGAGGACGATCGGGTGGATCGACAGCATGTACTCGTCGATCAGCCCGAGCGCGCCGAGGGAACGGATCAGCTCGCCGCTGCCCATGATGTGCAGGTCCTTGCCCTCGGCCCGCTTCAGCTCGCTGACGGCTGTCTTGAGATCGCCGTCGAGCAGGGTGGAGTTGGGCCAGGGCAGGGGTGGGGTCAGCGTGCGGGAGACGACGTACTTCGGCGTGTTGTTGAGGGCTGCGCGGAACGGGCTGTCCTGCGTGTTCCAGTAACCGAGGACGTCCTCGTAGGTGCGGCGCCCGAGCAGCAGCCCGCCGCTGTTGCCCAGGCGCGCGGCCCACGCCCTGTCCTGGATCTCGTCGCCGCGGGGTTCGGCCCAGCCGCCGCGGGTGAAGCCGTCCCGGGTGTCCTCGTCGGGACGGCCCGGTCCCTGCATGACTCCGTCCAGCGTGACGTGGTTGACGACGACGATCCTCATGTGCCCGCCCTTCCCGGTGGTTTCCTGGTCGGACCTGCCCGCGGCCGGAAACTCATCGCCGTAGGCTCCAAAGGTGGAGAACTTTGCGGTGGTCGACGTCATCCGCGCCAAGCGGGACGGCGGCGAGCTGAGCGACGAGCAGATCGGGTGGGTGGTCGACGCCTACACCCGCGGGGTGGTGGCCGAGGAGCAGATGGCCGCGCTGGCCATGGCGATCTTCCTGCGGGGCATGACCGCCCGCGAGATTGCGACCTGGACCGGCGCGATGATCGACTCGGGTTCGCGGCTGTCGCTGGCCGTGGACCGGCCCACGGTCGACAAGCACTCGACGGGCGGGGTCGGCGACAAGATCACCCTGCCGCTGGCCCCGCTCGTCGCGACGTGCGGGGCGGCCGTGCCCCAGCTGTCCGGCCGCGGGCTCGGGCACACGGGTGGGACGTTGGACAAGCTGGAGTCCGTCCCGGGCTGGCGTGCCGCTTTGTCGACCGAGGAGATCACCCGGCAGCTCGGGGAAGTCGGTGCGGTGGTGTGTGCGGCGACGGAGGGTCTGGCGCCGGCGGACCGGAAGCTGTACGCGCTGCGAGACGTCACGGGCACGGTCGAGTCGATTCCGCTGATCGCCAGCTCGATCATGAGCAAGAAGATCGCGGAGGGCGCGGCGGGCCTCGTGCTGGACGTGAAATGCGGGTCGGGCGCGTTCATGAAGACGCCGGAGCAGGCACGCGAACTGGCCCGGACGCTGGTGGAGATCGGTTCGGCACACGGTGTGGCGACGACGGCATTGTTGACGGACATGTCGGTCCCGCTGGGCCGCGCGGTCGGCAACGCGGTGGAGGTGGCGGAGTCGGTCGAGGTCCTGAAGGGCGGCGGACCATCGGACGTCGTGGAGCTGACGGTGGCGCTGGCACGGGAAATGCTGGCGCTGGCAGGCATCGACGCGGACCCGGCGGCGGTGCTGGCCTCAGGCGAGGCGTACGAGACGTGGTGCCGGATGATCACCGCACAGGGCGGTGACCCGGAGGCCGCACTGCCCAAGCCAAAGCATGTTCACGTGGTGCCCGCCGAGCGAACCGGAGTGCTGGCCCGCCTGGACGCGTACGCCGTGGGCGTCGCCGCCTGGCGCCTGGGCGCAGGCCGCGCGAGGCGAGAGGACCCGGTCCAACACGCGGCGGGCGTCCTGCTACACGCGAAGCCGGGGGAGCAGGTGACAGCGGGGGAGCCGTTGCTGGAACTACACACCGACGCCCCAGAAGTGGTGACTTCCGCGTTGCAGGCGTTGGAGGGGGCGGTCGAAGTAGCCGACGGGCCGGTCGAAACGAGGCCGTTGGTGCTGGAGACGGTGCGGGGAGCTTGACCCACTCAACCCGCCCAACGAAACCCCGCAACGCAACGAGACCAGGGCGCCTCTCCGCCCGGTCCTCCCCATCCCCGATACAAAGCCGTCATTAACGGTCGGCGTGCCGTGTCAAGGGTGAGGCGAAGCCTCATCGCGCAGCGACGCCGAAGGCGCCCTTGACGCGGCGTGACGACCGTTAAACACTCAGCAATCGGGGTGCCCCACGCAACCACTCCACGTGCACACCGCACCCCCGCAGCAAAACGGCCCTTCCACCCGAACCAGGGTGGAAGGGCCGTTGCCGGAAAACTCTCAGCTCTCCCCGGCCTCGTCGCCATCCGACTTCGGCTTGATCTCCGCGCTCTTCGGCGCCCTGCCGTTGCGGGCGCGGCGCGGCTGGCGCGGGGTGGGGGGCGGCGGGGCGATCTGCGGCACCGCCGGGCCGCCGCCGAGCATCAGCTCCGCGAACGTCGCCATGGCCTCGTCGAGCTGGCCGCCGATGCGCCGCTCCGACTCCTCGTTGTGCTGGCGCACCAGGCTTGACACGTTGTCGCTGTCGGGGCGGCTCGACAGCGTGTTCTCGACCCGCGAGAAACCGCTCTTGACCGAGCCACCGAGGTCGCCGAACTGGGCGTTGACCCCGTCTTCGACCTTGTCGATCCGGCTGGACAGGTCGTCGAGCCGGTTGGTGATCGTCTCCAGCCTGCCGCTGATCCCGTCGAGGCGCTCGGACGAGTCGACCATCTCGCCGGTCTCTTCGAGCGCCGTGCGCAGGCTCTGCGCCGTCGACTCCAGCCGCTCGCGCGTGGCGTTGTCCAGGTTCTCCACCCGGCCGCGCACGTCGGCGATCCCCGAGTCGATGCGGCCCCTCAGGTCGTTCACGCCCGACTCGATGCGCTCGCGCAGGTCGGCGTCCCCGGCCTCCACGCGCTCGCGCAGCGCCGCTTCGGCGCGGTCCAGGCGCTCGTTCACCGGCCCGTGCACCGACTGCGGCAGCGCGTCCAGCTTCGCGTCCTGCTTGTCCAGGTGCCCGTTCAGCTCGTCGAGCCTGCGGTGGATGCTCTCCAGCTTGTCTTCGAGGCCGTCCATCCGCCCCGCGACACCCTCGAAGCGCGCCGCCACGCCGTCGAGCCTGCCGTCGAGCTGGGCGAACGGCTTGGCCAGCTTGTCGACGATGCTCTCGACCGAACGGGCCAGCGCCGCGATGGCGTTGTCCTGCGCTTCGAGCTTCGACATGGCCTCGTCGAGCCGCTCGGCGAGGACGCTGACCTCGGTGCGGTCGGGCAGCTCGGACAGCCGCTTGCGCACGGCACCGAGCGAGTCGACGGGCGCGAGCCGGGCGTAGATGTCGTCGAGCGCGTCGAAGATCTGCTGCTGCTCGCTCTCCCGGACTTCGGCCGCACGCACCAGCATGTTGCGCATCCGGTCGAAGGACGGCGCTCCAATGTGATTGTCAGTGGTCACTTCGATGTCCTTCGTCGGCGGGGAAAGAAGGGACGTTGCGCCGAAGCTTAACCGTGAGAAAATTGCTGTGGGTATCGCCCCCGTAAAGGCGGCCGGCAAGCGCGCTACTCGGATGGCCCATTCCGGCCGCTTCCGGCGGAGCCGAGGGTGCCCGCTCGCGCGGCCATCGGGGTGACGGACGCGTGGGTAACGTGGGGGCATGTCTGCTCCTACACCCCCGCTGACCTTGGACTCCGTACGCGCTGTGCCCAAGGTGTTACTCCATGATCACCTGGACGGTGGCCTGCGTCCCGGCACCGTGGTCGAGCTCGCCGAGGCCACCGGGTACGAGGGCCTGCCCACCACCGATGCCGTCGAGCTCGGCCGCTGGTTCCGCGACGCCGCCGACTCGGGCTCGCTGGAGTCCTACCTGGAGACCTTCGCGCACACGTGCGGCGTCATGCAGACCGAGGAAGCCCTGGTCAGGGTCGCCGCGGAGTGCGTGGAGGACCTCGCGGCGGACGGCGTGGTGTACGCCGAGGTGCGGTATGCGCCCGAGCTGTTCGCCGAGCGCGGGCTGTCGCTGGACGCCGTCGTGGAGGCCGTCCAGGCGGGGTTTGCGGAGGGTGAGCGTCGGGCCGCCGATCAGGGGAAAAACATCCGAACGGGTACTCTTCTGTGTGCGATGCGTCAGCACGCCCGGGCGCAGGAGATCGCCGAGGTAGCGGTGCGTTACCGCGACGCCGGAGTGGCCGGTTTTGACATCGCGGGGCCGGAAGCGGGATTTCCGCCCACCCGCAATCTCGACGCATTCGAATATCTGCGGACGAATAACGCGCATTTCACCATTCATGCCGGTGAGGCGTTCGGACTCGCCTCCATTTGGGAGGCCATTCAGCATTGTGGGGCCGAACGGCTCGGGCACGGTGTGCGCATCGTCGACGACATCAAGACCGCGCCCGACGGCACCGTCGAGTTGGGACGGCTGGCGGCCTACGTCCGTGACCGCCGGATCCCGCTGGAGATCTGCCCGTCGTCGAACGTGCAGACGGGCGCGGCGGCGTCGATCGCAGACCACCCCATCGGGTTACTCAAGAGGTTGCGCTTCCGGGTGACCGTGAACACCGACAACCGGCTCATGAGCGGCTGCACGGTGTCGAGCGAGTTCGTCGCGCTGGCGGAGGCGTTCGGCTACGGCTGGGCGGATCTGCAGTGGTTCACGATCAACGCGATGAAGTCCGCCTTCGTCGATTTCGACCAACGGCTGGAGCTGATCGACACCGTGATCAAACCGGGGTACGCCGCGCTCGTGTGACCAGCCGCAAAACCCCCTTGTCGTAGTTAGCCTGCGTAAGTAAAGTCCAGGATGTAAGACTCAGTTCTCACATTTTGGGATGGTCGGCATGGGCGGCACCGCGGTGGTGGGCACGGAGAGCAAGCGCCGATGGGGGATCCTCGCGCTCGGGCTCGCCGCCCAGACCGCGAGCTGCTCGTTCCTCTATGGCATCCCGTTCCTGGTGCCCGCGATGCGCGCGGCCGACGGTCTGACCCTCGCGCAGGCGGGGACGGTCGTCGCCGCGCCGAGCATCGGCCTGCTGTTCACGCTGATCGCGTGGGGCGCGCTGGCCGACCGCTACGGCGAGCGGCTCGTGATGGCGATCGGGCTGGGCGTCTCGGGTCTGCTGTTGCTGGCCGTCGGGCTCGGCAACCCCCCGCTCGGCCTGATGTTCGCGCTGTTCCTGTTGGCCGGCGCCAGCACGGCGTCGGTCAACGCGGCGAGCGGCCGCGCGGTGATGGGCTGGTTCGCCCCGGCCGAGCGCGGGGTCGCGATGGGGATCCGGCAGACCGCGCAGCCGCTCGGGGTGGGTGTCGCGGCCCTGGCGCTGCCGCCGCTGGCGCAGCACTGGGGCTTCCACACGGCGATGGTGTTCCCGGCCTGCTTCGCGCTGGTGGTCGCGGCGCTGGTCGCATGGCTGGTCGTCGACCCGCCGCGGCCCCCGAAGAAGGCGGGTGCGCCGAAGGCGGCCTCGCCGTACCGGAAGCCGGCGCTGTGGCGGCTGCACGGCGCCAGCACGCTGCTGGTGGTGCCGCAGTTCGCGGTGTCCGCGTTCGCGCCGGTCTACCTGGTGACCGCGCAGCACTGGAGCCCGCTGGCGGCGGGCTGGTTCCTCGCCGCGGTCCAGGCGCTGGGCGCGGCCGGGCGGCTGGCGTCCGGGTACTGGTCGGACCGCGTCGGCAGCCGCCTGCGCCCGATGCGGCAACTCGCGGTGGCGAGCGCGGCGGTGATGCTGCTGGTGGCGCTCGGTGACGTGACGTGGACGTGGGTGGTGCTGCTGGCGCTGGTGCTCGCGGCGGTGATCACGGTGGCGGACAACGGGCTGGGCTTCACCGCGTCCGCGGAGCTGGCCGGGATCGACTGGGCCGGGCGGGCGATGGGCGCGCAGAACACCGCGCAGAACGTCGCGTCGTCGCTGACCCCGCCCCTGCTGGGGCTGGTCATCGGCGACTCGCGGTACGCGCTGGCGTTCTGCGTCACCGCGATCTTCCCGCTGCTGGCCATCGGCCTCACGCCGGTGCGTGCCGAGCAGGACCTCAGCCCAGGTCGAAGCCGCTGACCGCCCACGTGCCGTCGTGCCGCTCCAGCTTCAGGGTGATGTGCACGCCGGAGACGCCGTCGCCGCTGGCGCCGATCAGCATCAGGTCGTGCAGGGTGTGCCCGTCGACGCTGACCGCGTCGTCGGACACGGTCGCGGTGTCACCCGACGGGGCCGTCTTGGCCACCTCGACCTGACCCTGCGGCGGCAGCTTGATACCCGGCTTCGCCCAGGCTTCGTGCATCGACGAGAGGGTGGAGCGGGCGTCACCGGAGGAGCACTCCTTCTCGACGTCCGTACCGGGCGGGGCGGAGGCGGCCATCAGCTTGCACGCCTTCTGGTAGTCCTCCTGCAGCACCGCGGTGACCCACTGCGTGACCGCCTCCTCGGGGCCGCCGGCGGGCGCGGCGGACGACGGCGCGGCCGGCGGCAGGCTCACGCTCGGCGGACCGAGCACGTCCGTCCTGGAGCCGCACCCGGCAAGGCCGAGCGCGAGGACGGACAGGACGAGAACAGCCGGTCTGGCCACGGGAGAACCCCCAGTGTCGGGCGGATTGTCGTGGCGACGATAGGGGTGATTCCGCCCGTTGTTCCCGAATGGGCGACATTCGGGTAACCGAGGTGGTCCGTCAGTGCACGCGCAACCGGTTCTCGAAGGACTCGACCAGCTTGCGCCACTCGCTCTGCTCGGTGTCGAACGGCGCGCTCGGCGCGAGCCGGTTCGGGTCCGGCCGCAGCACGAACGACACCAGCCAGCCCAGACTCTCCGAAGAGGACAGTGCCGCGCCGACGCTCTCGTCGCCCGCCCAGTCACCGGCGTCGGTGAGCAGCTCCACCGCCAGCTCCAGCTGCGTCGGGTCGACCGAGTCCGTGCCCTCGCCCAGGTCCTCGGCGAGCCCGGCGAGCACGTACGTGTTGTCGGTGTCGACGTCGATCTCCAGCTCGCCCGCGGTGGCCTTGGTCAGCACCTCGTCCCAAGTGGACACCTGCGCGAGGTCGGTGCCCGCCAGCGCGTTCGCGTCGGCGAGCGCGCGCAGCAGCGCCTTCGGCGAGGAGTAGACGTCGATCTGCCCCTCGCTGCCCAGGAACACCGGCTCGTCGTCGAGGTAGCAGCGGAGCGTGTAGTACTCCTTGTCCGAGGTGACGATCTTGATCGGGTCGATGCCGACCTCGGCCCAGAAGCCCGTGGGCTCCTCGTCCTCCTCCTCGGCGTCCTCGACCACGGTGTCCAGGTCCTCGTCGTCCTCGCCCTCGACGCCGGCCTCCGCCTCCGCGGACTCCTCCAGGAACGCGGCCAGCTCCTCCGCGGTCTGGTCCAATACCGCGGAGTCGACCTCGGGCACCTTCACGAGGCTGTCGATCGCGTCGAGCACCGTGTCCCACTTCTCCGACACCGCCTCGGACAGGTCCGTCCACAGTCGCTCGCCCTCGCGCCCGGTGAACGGCAGCCGCCCCTGGTCGAGCAGCGAGAAGCCCTCGGTGGCGTCGAGCACCTCGTGCACCTCGTCCAGCTCGCACACATCGGCGAGCGAGCGGACGATGCCGACGATCTCGGCCAGCTCGCTGATGGTCCACGAGTCCGGCTCCTCGGCGACCAGCTCCGGCACGCCCACCAGGTCGAAGGAGTGGTCGTCGTCGGGGATCAGCTCGGGTACGTTCAGCGCGGGCACCACGTGCCACGCGGGGTGGTCGATGAGGTCGTGCTGCTCGGCGGTCCGGACGAACGCCGCCAGGTGCGCGGCGTCCGGGAAGGCGTACAGGTCGTCCTCGTCACCGAGGAACGCCTCCCACTCCTCACCGTCCTCCCGCCAGCGCGGAGCCCAGAGGGTGACCAGGTCCCCCTGCGGCAGTCCCAGTTCGATCGGGACGATGTCCTGTGCCATTGCCAGTCCTCCGGTTCACCACCTGTGTGCAGCGAAGCCTACGGGTTTGCGGGTGTGACCGCGATGGGCCCCAGCACCTCGAAGGCGCAGGATGGCACGATGGACCCACGATGACTCTCGCAGACCTCCTACCAGCGGATCCCGATCCCGACGCGCTGTTCGAAGCGTTCTCTTCCTGGACGCGCCAGCGCGGCATCGAGCTGTACCCGGCGCAGGAGGAGGCGCTGATCGAGGTCGTCTCCGGGGCCAACGTCATCCTCTCCACGCCCACCGGTTCCGGAAAGAGCCTGGTCGCGGTGGGTGCGCACTTCACGGCGATGGCGCACGGCCGCCGTTCCTACTACACCGCGCCCATCAAGGCGCTGGTGAGCGAGAAGTTCTTCTCGCTCATCGAGATCTTCGGCGCGGACAACGTCGGCATGATGACCGGCGATTCCAGCGTCAACCCGGACGCCCCGATCATCTGCTGCACGGCGGAAATCTTGGCGAACACGGCGTTGCGGTTCGGTGCGGACGCGCCCGTGGGACAGGTCGTGGCGGACGAGTTCCACTTCTACTCCGAACCCGACCGCGGCTGGGCGTGGCAGGTGCCGCTGATCGAGCTGCCGCAGGCACAGTTCGTGCTCATGTCGGCCACGCTCGGCGACGTCTCGTTCTTCGAGAAGGACCTGACGCGGCGCACGGGGCGGGCCACGGCGGTGGTGACGTCGGTGGAGCGGCCGGTGCCGCTGACCTACCGGTACGCGCTGACGCCGTTGCACGAGACGATGTCGGAGCTGCTGCACGGCGGGCAGGCGCCGGTCTACGTCGTGCACTTCTCGCAGGCCGCCGCGGTCGAGCGCGCGCAGGCGCTGATGAGCATCAACGTCACCACGCGCGCGGAGAAGGACGCGATCGCCGAGACGATCGGCGACTTCCGGTTCTCCGCCGGGTTCGGCAAGACCCTGTCGCGCCTGGTGCGCCACGGCATCGGCGTGCACCACGCCGGGATGCTGCCGAAGTACCGGCGGCTGGTCGAACAGCTCGCGCAGGCCGGGCTGCTCAAGGTGATCTGCGGGACGGACACGCTCGGCGTCGGGATCAACGTGCCGATCCGGACGGTCGTGTTCTCCGCGCTGACCAAGTACGACGGCGTGCGCCAGCGGCACCTCAAGGCGCGGGAGTTCCACCAGATCGCCGGCCGGGCGGGGCGCGCGGGGTTCGACACCGACGGGTACGTCGTGGTGCAGGCGCCCGACCACGTCGTGGAGAACGCGAAGCTGCTGGAGAAGGCGGGCGACGACCCGAAGAAGAAGCGCAAGATCGTCCGGAAGAAGGCGCCCGAGGGGTTCGTCAACTGGACCGAGAGCACGTTCGAGCGGCTGATCGCGTCGCCGCCCGAGCCGCTGACGTCGAGCTTCCGCGTCACGCACTCGATGCTGCTGAACGTGATTTCCCGTTCCGGCAACGCGTTCGAGCACATGCGGCACCTGCTGGAAGACAACCACGAGGACCGCCCGGCGCAACGGAAGCACATCCTGCGGGCGATCGCCATCTACCGCGCGCTGCTCGCGGCCGGAGTGGTGGAGCAGCTCGACGAGCCGGACGCCGAGGGCCGGATCGTGCGGCTCACCGTGGACCTGCAGTTCGACTTCGCGCTCAACCAGCCCCTGTCGCCGTTCGCGCTGGCCGCGATCGACCTGCTGGACACCGAGTCGCCGTCGTACGCGCTCGACGTCGTGTCCGTCATCGAGTCCACTGTGGACGACCCGAGGCCGGTGCTGTCGCAGCAGCAGTTCAAGGCCCGCGGCGAGGCCGTGGCGGCGATGAAGGCCGAGGGCATCGAGTACGACGAGCGGATGGAGCTGCTCGACGAGGTCACGTACCCGAAGCCGCTGGAGGAGCTGTTGCGGGCGGCGTACGAGACGTACCGGCGCGGGCACCCGTGGGTGGCGGACTACGAGCTGTCGCCGAAGTCCGTCGTGCGTGACATGTACGAGCGCGCGATGAACTTCGTGGAGTACGTGAACTTCTACTCGCTGGCGCGGTCGGAGGGCCTGGTGCTGCGGTACCTCGCGGACTCCTACGACGCGCTGCGCCACACGGTGCCGGACGAGGCGAAGACCGAGCCACTGCAGGACCTGATCGCGTGGCTCGGCGAGCTGGTGCGGCAGGTGGACTCCAGCCTCCTGGACGAGTGGGAGGCGCTGCGGCACCCGGGCGACCCGGCGGCGCACGCGCCGTCGCTGCCGGAGGGGCCGCCGCCGGTGACGCGCAACGAGCGGGCTTTCCGGGTGCTGGTGCGCAACGAGCTGTTCCGCCGGGTGGAGCTGGCGGCGCGCCGGGCGTACGAGGAGCTGGGCGAGCTGGATTCGGCGTCCGGCTGGGACGCCGTCGAGTGGGAAGCGGCGCTGGAGGAGTACTTCGAGGAGCACGACGAGCTGGGCACCGGCCCGGACGCCCGCGGCCCGGCGCTGCTGATCATCGAGAAGGAGCCGGAGGTGTGGCGGGTGCGCCAGATCTTCGACGACCCCGAGGGCGACCACGACTGGGGCATCAGCGCCGAAGTGGACCTGGCGGCGTCCGACGAGGCGGGCTCGGCGGTCGTCCGCGTCACGGCGGTCAACCAGCTCTGACGGCCTGTTCCTGAGGACGCCCGGAAAATCCACGGAACGGGCATCAGCGACGTGCGTAGTAGTTTGCGACGGCGGCGAAGGCTTGCTTCGGCTCCCATGTCATGTCCGGATAAGTGGTGCCGTGTTGTGGCCGCGGGAGTGACTTCACCAGGGAGAAGCTGTCGACGTCGAGGTCGTGACGGGGGTCGGGGTGATGGGGCAGGAGCGGAAAGGAGAAAGTGTAGATGAACGCGCCATCGATGCCGGCCTCGTCAAGGGTTTCAAGCTGACGTGTCAAGCGGCGTGCTTGCAGGGCTTCGTTGCGTTCGCGGATGGTCTTGACCCGCGGGTGGACGAGTCTGCCGATGCCCGGGAGCAGCTGAAGGAGCATGCCGAACGCAGCCGCATTCTCCTGACCCACCGGTCGCGGCTCGTCGGCGCCGGTGCACGTTCGGAACCCCAACTCGGAGATCACTACCGGTTTGCCCAGTTCCAGCCAGGGCCGCAGCATCGGGACGTAGCGGTCTGCGATGAGTCGGTGCCAGTAGTGGTTGATGCCGACGATGTCGAATCGGTCCCAGTCGACTCGCTCGAAAGGAAACGCGGCGTAGGTGATCGGTCCGTCAAAGTGCCGTCGGGCCGCGTCAACGGCCTGCGCGAGAAACGGACGCAGTGGTGTGTCTTGTCTGGCTGCTCGCGGCGCGGCCTTCAGGTGTCGCACGCGCTGTCGATAGGTGCGGCCGGGCACCATGCCACGCATGAACAAGGTGAGTTCCGTACCAACGCTGAACACCACTCGATCCGGCCAGCGCCGGCGGAGCTGCTCCCCAGCCGCTGCCGCCGCTTCGATGTAGCTGAGGGTATCGGCCGGCGGCTGCCCGAACAGCTCAGCAGACAACCACACCTCCATGCCGAACGCGGCGGCGGCGTCGCCAGTAAGAACGACGCGACTGATGTCCCGGCCACGGATCTTCACCGCGCCGCAGTGCAGGTCCTCGGCGAGGATCCGCAGCTCCCGACGCACCACCTCGGGCCGGTAGTCCGGACGCCAGTTGATGCCCATCTGAACTGACCCGACGTCGTAGATCACACCCTTGCGCTTCATCGTGCACGCCGCTCCTGACCAGCTGCGACCATTTTCTGAATCGCTTGGCGGGTCACCCCGGTTCCCGGCCAGATCAGCTTGGGAAAAGCCCTCGGCCACCAACCCCTCGACGAAACTGGGGCTATGGGCTGACGATCTTTCGGCGATCTTCATCAGGAAATCACGCACCATCGTCCACAGCTCTTCGATGAACGAGCCTTCCTTCTCTCATGTCGGGGGCCGCGGCCTGGTGGTCCTGCCGGCGGGCGTCACGAACCAGCTCTGACGGGGATCGTGCGGTCCAGACCGGCGAGCAGGGTCGAGACCACGCCGATGGCGAGCACGATCAGCCCCAGCCGGTGGAAGCCGGCGTCGGTCACGTGGCTGCCGAACGTGATGCCGATCAGGCTCGACGAGAAGATCGCGCCGATGTAGCCGAAGGTGCGGAACAACCCGGCGGCGACGGCGATCGTGTCGCCGGGGGACCGGGCGTAGAGGGTGGCCTGGTTGGCGAAGTTCGACAGCCCGTTGGTCACCCCGAACAGCCCCGACATCGCGACCAGCGTCAGCACGGGCGAACCGCGGTGGACGTCGAACATCAACGCGCCCGCGGCGAGCACCGCGACGGCGCCGAGGACGAGCGGCAGGCGGACCCAGCCCCTGGCGGACGTGACGCGGGCCAGCACCATGCTGATCCCCGACATGGGCAGCAGGAGCAGGCCGGACTCGTAGGCGGAGTAGCCGCCGGCCTCCTGCATCCACTGGCTGGTCGCGTACAGCGAGGTGTAGACCCCGAGACCGACGACGAGCTGGCGCAGGTAAGTCCGTTGCAGCGCACCGTTTCCGGCGAGCATCCGCACGTCGATCAGGGGAGCGGCGGCCCGCCGTTCCCACAACAGCAGGGCGGCGACGAGGACGACCGCCGCGGCGAGCTGCCACCACACGGGATGGGCGAGCCCACCCAGGAAGAGCAGCAGCACGACGACGGCACCCGCGAACAACGCGATGCCCGGCAGGTCGATCGCGGTTCTCCCGCCGCGCCGCGGTTCGTCCTTCTCCACGGCGAAGACCGCGGAAACCAGCGTGACGGCGGCCAGCGGCACGTTGACCCAGAACAGGCCGCGCCAGCCGAAGGCCCCGGCGAGCACCCCGCCGAGCGGCAGGCCGATCACCACGGTGACCTGGGCGGCGATGCTGAAGTCGCCGAGTACGCGGCTGGGCACGCCGGTGCCGAGCCGGTCCGCGCGCCTGCGCACCAGCGCCATCGCGGCCGGGTAGCACGCCGAGGTGCCGACGCCGATCAGCGCGCGCGAGGCGAGCAGCATCCCGAAGTTCTGCGCCAGCCCACCGAGCGCGCCGCCGGCCAGCAGGATCGCCACGCCGGTGAGGAAGATCCGCCGCGGGCCGAACACGCCGGCGAGCTTGCCCATCGTCGGCTGCATGACGGCGCTGCACAGGTACAGCACCGAGACCAG
The DNA here is from genome assembly GCF_014191255.1 of Amycolatopsis bartoniae. GTDB lineage: Bacteria > Actinomycetota > Actinomycetes > Mycobacteriales > Pseudonocardiaceae > Amycolatopsis_E > Amycolatopsis_E bartoniae. The sequence continues at coordinate 196,889 of NZ_JACHWH010000004.1, read as the reverse complement.
CGTCGCGGCGGTGCCCGGTCCGAGGCGGAAGTCGGCCGCGATCCCGGCCAGCCCGGTGGCGATCATCGAGCTGTTGACCGGGTTGAGGGTGGTGCCGAGCATCAGCGGCCCGGTGAACCGCAGCCCGAAGGGTTTCGCCGGCATGGGTCTCCCTCGTTGTTTAGTAGTACTAACTCTTTGTTATACTAAACATATGACGAAGGATGTCGCGGAGCTGGGTGCGGAGCTGCGCTCGGCAGTCGCGCGGATCTACAGCCGGTTCCGCTCGGAGCGGTCGCCGGGTGAGGTCGCCGAAGCGGCCCTGATGGTGTTGACGTGGTTACGCAAGCACGGACCGCTGAGCCTGGGGGAGCTGAGCGAACGCGCTCGCGTGACGCCGGGCTCGATGAGCCAGACGGTGAACCGGCTCGCCGACGACGGTCACGTGGTGCGCGAGCGCGACCCGGACGACCGGCGCCGGGTGCTGTTCGTGCTCACCCCGTCCGGCCGGGTGGTCGCCGAGAACTCACTGCGGCACCGGGAGAACTGGCTCAACGGGCAGCTCGAAGCGCTCACCCCGCAGCAACGGCGCACCCTCGCCGAGGCGGCGCGGCTCCTCCGGCAGATCGCCGACTCCTGAAAGGCAGGCCATGAAACTGCTCGAACTGCTCCTCATGCCGCTCGGCTGGCTCCTGCGCGGGAAACGCGCGGACGAGCGGTTGAGCGTCACGCGGGAACTGTCCACAACGGATTCCATAACCGTCCTGTCGACCTTCGCGCACGGGGAAGTGATCCCGTCCATCCATTGTGGATTCGGCATCGGAAAAAACGTCTCACCCGCGCTGAGGTGGCAGCACCTCCCCGAGGGCACGCGGACGTTGTTGCTGATCATCGAGGACATCGACACGCCGACCACCCGCCCGGCGATCCACACGGTCGCCCTGTTCGACGCGGCGATCCCGGAACTGGAGGATGGCGCGCTCACCCGCGACGACCCGCGGTTCCGCTACGTGCCCAACCACCGCGGCGGCACCGGTTACGTCGGCCCGCGCCCCCTGCCGGGCCACGGCACGCACCGGTACCGGTTCCACCTCTACGCCCTGGACACGGACGTCGACACGAGCGGGGTCACCGCGGTCGACGGCCTGCTCCCGCGACTGGCCGGGCACGTCCTCGCCGGCGGGATGCTCGAAGGCATTAGGAGCGCATGAAAAAGCCGGCTCCTGCCCAGTCGGGGTAGGGCAGGAGCCGGCGGGGTGCCGCTCAGAACCGGCGGCGCCTCCCCTCGGGCGCGGCACCGGTCGGCGGCGCGGTCTGCTCCGGCGGCGGGTAGTTCCCCATCGCCCCCGGCTCCTGCGGGATGTACCCGCTCTGCTCGGCGGCCGGCGGCCGGTAACCCGACTGCTCGGCCGACGAGTACGCGGGCCGCTCGGCGTAACCGGACTGCTCACCGGCGGGCGGCGCGTACGCCGGTTGCTCGCTCGTGCCGTAGGCGGTGGGCGGCGGATAACCCGAGGCCACCGCGTTCGGGTACACCCCGGAGGTCGCCTCGGCGCGGGGCGCGGCGGGCTCTTCCTGGCGCCGCGCCGGCCGGGGCTCGGGCACGACATCGGACTTCGGCGTCTTGGGCGAGCGGCGCGTCAGGCCCAGGAGCCCGAGCAGACCGAAGAGCCCCAGCAGTCCCCACATGCCGTTGTCGTCGTTGGCGGGATCGTTGTCCCCGGGCTGGTCCGGCTGATCCGGCTGCTGCACGGGCTGGGCGTACTGCGGCGCCCCCGCCACGGTGGCGGCGCTCGCCTCGGCCGCGGCCGGGGCCAGCGGCAGGACCACGCCCAGCGCGGCCGCCGTCAGCCACCTGCGAACGTTCTTCGGCATGCGTCAACTCCCCGTTCTCCCGACCCCGGGGCTGGTCCCCGGGCACCTGCAACGGCTACCCCGAGCCGTCCGCTGGGGACCCGTTCGTCACCTTTGTGAGTGCTCCAACCCACCTGTGTGAGTGAAGCGGCACGGTCGGTCACGACGGAGTGGGGGAGGCGACAAACCCGGCCCTAGCTGCGGGTTCCCGCGTGTAGCATCCGGGCCATGACCGATCTTCGCTCCCGGGTGATCGGGTGGGTGGGGCGCAAGTACATCGAACGGAAGCAGAAGAAGGGCGTCGACCTGCTTTCGCTGCTGCCCGAGTCCACCCTGATGCCGCTGCGCAGGAACGAGCTCGATCCCGTCCCGGAGCTGGGGGCCACGCGCGGGACGGACCCCATCGCGAGGCTGAAGCTGCCGTTCGGGCTGCGGGCGTGGCTGGTCACCGGCTACGACGAGGCCAAGGACGTGCTCGCCGCGGCGGGCAAGTTCAGCAACGACTACACCAACCTCGTCGGCACCGCCGCGATGTCCGCCGACCAGAACCCGGGCGGCCTCGGTTTCGCCGACCCGCCGGACCACACGCGGCTGCGCAAGCTGCTGACGCCGGAGTTCACCATGCGGCGGTTGAGCAGGCTCACGCCGCGCATCGCGGAGATCATCGAGGGCCAGCTCGACGCGATGGCGGCGAGCGAGGGCCCGGTGGACCTCATGCAGTCCTACGCGCTGCCGATCCCGTCGCTCACGATCTGCGAGCTGCTCGGCGTCTCCTACGACGACCGCGCCGACTTCCAGCGGCTGAGCACGGTGCGGTTCGACCTGTTCGCCGGTGCGGGCGCGTCGTTCGGCGCGATCTCGGAGTCGCTGACCTACCTGATGGAGATCGTCAAGAAGCAGCGGGAGTCGCCCGGCGACGGGTTGCTCGGGATGCTGATCAAGGAGCACGGCGACGAGATCTCGGACGTCGAGCTGGCCGGGCTGGCCGACGGCGTGCTCACCGGTGGCCTCGAAACCACGGCGAGCATGCTGGCGCTGGGGGCGATCGTCCTGCTCCGCGATCGCGAGACGTTCGAGCGCATCCGCAACGACGACGAGGCGGTGCACGGTTTCGTCGAGGAGCTGCTGCGTTACCTGACGGTCGTGCAGGTCGCGTTCCCGCGCTTCGCCAAGGAGGACGTCGAAATCGGCGGCGCCCGCATCGCGAAGGGCGACATCGTGTTCGTGTCGCTCAGCGGCGCCAATCGTGACGCCAAGCTGGGCGAGAACATGGAGTCCTTCGACGCGACGCGCGAACCGTCGTCGCACCTCGCTTTCGGCTGGGGCGTGCACCGGTGCATCGGCGCGGAGCTGGCGCGGATGGAGCTGCGGGCCGCGTACCCGGCGCTCGTGCGCCGGTTCCCGGACCTGCACCTGGCCGTCGAACCGGGCGAACTGTCGTACCGGCAGACGTCCGTGGTCTACGGGGTGGACACGCTGCCGGTGCTAACGCACTAGCGAGGCCATCTTCTCGATCCAGTCCAGGACGAGGTCGGGCCGGTCGACCGGGATGTCGTGCGAGCTCCCGGCGGCGGTGACCAGCGTCCGGTTCGGGGCGGCGCGGGCGAAGGACGCGGCGGCTTCTCGCCAGCGCTGTGCGTCCTCGGGCGAGCCGTCGAAGGGGGTCTTCTCCGACACGATGACGGTGGCGGGCACGGCGTCCGGCCAGGCGACCTGGTGGTATGCCCGGTGCACCGCCACGAAGCTGTCGGCGGTGGCCAACAACTGGCGGTTCTGCTTCGACGACGGGTCCTTCCTCGCCGCGTCGACCTGCGGCTGGTTCGCGGCGACCAGGCGGGTGATCTCGTCGTCGGTGTAGAGCGGAGGCAGGCTGGCGTCGACGAGCACCGCGCCGGACACGAGCCGCGGGTTCCGGCGGACGAAGTAGGTCGCGATCTCCCCGGCCTGCGAATGCGACACCAGCACCACGTTCTCGGTGACGCCGAGCGTGCGCAGCCCCGCTTCCAGGTCGCTGACCGCGTCTTCGACCCGCCACGGCCCAGGCACTTCGTCGCTGTCGCCGAGCCCGGCGCGGTCGTAGGTGATGATCTGGTCTCCGGTGGCCGCGTGCAGCCGGGGGACGAGGTCCTTCCAGTACGAGGAGTCCGATCCGCCGCCGGCGTCCAGGACGATGGCGGGCGAACTTCCCGGCGTGAAGTGGAAGGCCAGGCGGTGGCCGTTGTTCTCGACCACGTGCAGGGTCGGGTCAGGAGACGCGGAGGTGTTCTCGGCGCAGGCCGTCGTGCTGACGGCGAGTGTGACCAGCAGGACCGCCGACAGCGCCCGGCGGATGGCTCGTGGTTTCACAGACTGTCCTCTGTGGAGTGGGAAACGGCGTTTCCCGGAGGACATCATTGTTCGGCGCCGGACAGGTTGCCGGCGATCCGGCCAACACGATGATCTTCGGTGGGGGCAGCACCACCACGCTCAGGCGCTCACCAGCCGGGGTAACCGCTCCGCCGCCGGGGTGTCCGTGATGAGCGTCGAGACCAGGCCCGAGCGCAGCACGGCGTCGATCGCCTCCGCCTTCGGCGCCGTGTAGCCCAGTGCGATCACCTCCGGCACGCGCAGCAGCTCCTCGGTGCTGATCGCGAGCACGTGGTGCGCCAGCCCGGTGTCCATCGGCTTGCCCTCGCCGTCGAACAGCCGTGCCGCTACCTCCGCCTTCGCGCCGCGCGCCGCGATGGCCGCACGCTCGTCCGGGTGCACCGCGTCGTACACAGTGGACTCACCCGGCAGCCACGCGCCGATGCTCACCACCGCCTTGGTGAGGTTCTTGAACTGCCCGAAGGTCTCCGCGATCCCGGGCTGGCGCCGCAGGATCTCCGTCGTGCGGCGGTCCGGCAGCACGAGCGGCCCGTAGATGGGATAGGCGTCGCCGCCGGAAGTCGAAGCCAACCGGGCAACGGTTTCGACCGAACGGTCCCGGCTGTCGATGCCCGCCTGCACCCCGCACAACTGCACCACCGGGCACTTCGGCAGGCGCCGTACGGCCTCCGTGGTGACGTTCACCGACCGCGCCCACGACAGGCCGAGCACGTCGTTCTCCGTCACGATCTCCGACAGCAGCCGGGCCGCGACCGCGCCGATGCGCCGCCGCACCTCCGGGCGCTCGCCCTCGCTGGCGCCCCGGTCGAGCACGAAGCACTGGTCCAGCCCGTAGGCCGCGCGGACCTCGTCGGACAGCTTGACGTCGACGGGAACCGGCAGGTCGAAGTCGATGCGCACGAGCCCGCTGTCGCGCGCCCAGTCCAGCACGCGGGCGACCTTGAACCGGCTGATCCCGAACTCCTCGGCGATCTCGATCTTGGACCGGCCGTCCACGTAGAACCGGTGGGCGATGACCGCCGACGTCATCGTGTCCGCAAGGTTCCGCTTCACGCTCATTCGAGCACTATACCGCTCAGATGGTTGACTCCACAGGACAGAAAGCCCTTCAATGCGGGGGCGTGCATAGGACTACAGCGTTGTGTCGCGCTCAAACGAGCGCAGGGAGAGGGTGAGCCGCAGTGCGGGCCGCGATCGTTGACCAACCGGGTTCGATTCGGGTCGGCGAGGTACCCGACCCAACCCCGGGCAAGCGCCAGGTGGTGGTGAAAGTCGGTGCCACCGGTATCTGCGGGACCGACCTCCACATCGCCGACGGCCACTTCCCGCCCACCCCCTATCCGATCGTTCCCGGCCACGAGTTCGCCGGCGAGATCGTCGAACTGGGCGAGGGCGTCCCGGGCGGCTGGCAGGTGGGCGACCGGGTGGCCGTCGACCCGTCGCTGTTCTGCGGCTACTGCGATCCCTGCCGCGCCGGGCACGGCAACCTCTGCGAGAACTGGAACGCCACCGGGGACACCGTCGACGGTGCCTTCGCCGAGTACGTCGCCGTCCCGTCGGCCAACTGCTACCGCCTCCCGGACCACCTGAACTGGCAGGAGGGCGCGCTCGTCGAGCCCGTTTCCTGTGCGGTGCACGGGGTCCGGCGCATCGGCGTCGAAGCGGGAGAGCGCTTTCTCATCGTCGGCGCCGGCACGATGGGCCTGATCATGCAGCAGCTGCTGCAGCGCGCGGGCGCCCGCGTCACGGTGGTCGACCGCAACACCTCCCGCCTGCCGCGGGCGAAGGACCTGGGCGCGCACGCCGTCGCGGGCGACGTGTCCGAACTGGACGGTGAGCGCTTCGACGCCTCCGTCGACTGCACGGGCGCCGCGCCCGCCATGGAGGCGGCGTTCGACGCGCTGCGCCGCGGTGGCCGGTTCCTCGTGTTCGGGGTCGCCCCCGCGGAGGCCCGGATAGCGCTTTCTCCCTTCCGTATCTACAACGACGAGATCACGGTGGTGGGTTCGATGGCAGTACTGCACAGTTACGGAGCGGCGCTCGACCTCGTCGCGGGCGGGGCGATCGACACGCGAGCGCTGCTCACCGACACGCTCCCGCTCGAAAAGTTCCCGGAAGCCCTCGACCTGATGCGCAGCGGCGCGGGTCTGAAGGTGCAGGTGCTGCCCGGAGGAACCGATGCGTAACCGACTCGCACTCCTCGCGGCCGCGCTGCTGCTCACGCTGACCGGCTGCGCCGGCGCGGGCGCGATCGGCGCCGGCGGCAGCACGCTCGTGATCGCCATCGTGTCCAACCCGCAGATGAACGACGCCATCGAGCTGTCCGACCAGTTCGAGGCCGCGAACCCCGGCGTCAAGCTGAAGTTCGTGTCGCTGCCGGAGAACCAGGCCCGCGCGAAGATCACCTCGTCGGTCGCCACCCAGGGCGGCGAGTTCGACGTGGTGATGATCAGCAACTACGAGACCCCGCAGTGGGCGGCGAACGGCTGGCTGGAGAACCTGCAGCCCTACGTCGACGGCACGCCGGGCTACGACCCGGCCGACTTCATCCCGAGCATCAAGGACTCGTTGTCCTACAACGGATCCATGTACGCGGTGCCGTTCTACGGCGAGTCGTCGTTCCTGGCCTACCGCAAGGACCTGTTCGAGAAGGCCGGGCTGACCATGCCCGCGCACCCGACGTGGCAGCAGATCGCCGACTTCGCCGCGAAGCTCGACGACAAGAACGCCGGCGTCTCCGGCATCTGCCTGCGCGGCAAGCCGGGCTGGGGCGAGAACCTCGCGCCGTTCGACACGGTCGCGAACACGTTCGGCGCCTCGTGGTTCGACCAGAACTGGAACGCGCAGCTGACCTCCCCGCAGTTCAAGGCGGCGGCGAACTTCTACGTGAACCTGGTCCGCCAGCACGGCGAGGTCGGCGCGTCGAGTGCCGGGTTCTCCGAGTGCGGCACGCGCTACGCGCAGGGCCAGGCGGCCATGTGGTACGACGCGACCGTCATGGCGGGCACCAACGAGGACCCGGCGAACAGCAAGGTGGTCGGCAAGTCCGGCTACGTCGCCGCCCCGGTGGAGCAGACCAAGGCCAGCGGCTGGCTCTACACCTGGTCGCTCGCGATCCCCAAGGTGGCCAAGAACAAGCAGGACTCCTGGAAGTTCCTGGACTGGATGACGAACAAGCAGTTCGTGCAGATGGTCGGCAAGGCCGACGGGTGGAACGCGGTTCCGCCGGGCGTGCGCAAGTCGACCTACCAGATCCCCGACTACCAGCAGGCCGCCAAGGCATACGCCCAGCCGACGCTTGACAGCATCGACGCGGCGAAGCTCGAAAACGTGCACACGCAACCGGTGCCCTACACCGGCATCCAGTTCGTGGGCATCCCCGAGTTCCAGGACCTCGGCACGCGCGTGAGCCAGGAGCTCTCCGCGGCCATCGCCGGGCAGATCTCCGTCGACGAGGCACTGGAACAGTCCCAGAAGTACGCGCAGACCGTCGGCGATTCCTACCGGGAGACGAAATGACTGCGGTAGCGCCCTCCCTCCAGACCGGACAGGCGACCAGGGCCAGGACCACCCCGAAACCGAAGTCGGGCGCCTGGGCCAGGCGGGCACCGCTGCTGCCCGCACTGCTGTTCACCATCGTCGTGACGCAGATCCCCTTCGTGCTCACGGTGATCTACTCGTTCCAGTCGTGGAACCTCGTGCGACCCGGCTCGCAGCACTTCGTGGGCCTGCAGAACTACGCCGACGTGTTCACCGACAGCCAGTTCCGGGGCGCGTTGCTCAACACTGTGGTGATCACGGTGGTGTGCGTGCTCGTCGCGCTGCTGCTCGGGCTCGGGCTCGCGCTGCTGCTCGACCGCAAGTTCCTCGGCCGCGGCGTGGTGCGGACGCTGCTGATCACGCCGTTCCTCATCCTGCCCGCGGCCGGGGCGCTGCTGTGGAAGACCACGATGTTCGACCCGACGTACGGGCTGCTGAACTTCGTGTTCGGCGGCGACACCGACTGGTTGTCGGAGTTCCCGCTGGCCTCGGTGATGACGCAGATCGTGTGGCAGTGGACGCCGTTCATGATGCTGCTGCTCCTGGCCGGGTTGCAGAGCCAGCCGAAGGACGTGCTGGAGGCGGCCTCGGTGGACGGCGCCGGCCGGTGGCGCACGTTCGCGTCGATCACGCTGCCGCACCTGTCGCGCTACATCCAGCTTTCGGTGCTGCTGGGTGCGATCTACATCGTGAACAGCTTCGACGCGATCTTCCTGATGACGCAGGGCGGGCCGGGCACCTCCAGCACGAACCTGCCGTACTACATCTACCAGCGCGCGTTCCAGGGCTTCGACATCGGCCAGTCGTCCGCGATGGGCGTGGTCACGGTGGTTCTGACGCTGATCGTGGCGACCTTCGCGCTGCGGTTGATGTTCCGCACCTTCGACGTGAGCAGGGGTGTGAAATGACGACGCAGACGCAACGCCGCGGCGGGCCGGCCGCACTGACCACGGCCACCTGGGTGATCGCGATCCTGTTCGTGTTCCCGCTGATCTGGATGATCATCACCTCCTTCAAGCAGGAGGCCGACGCCTACACCGACCCGCCGCGGATCGCGTTCACCCCGACGCTGTCGCAGTTCGCGAACATCATCGACCGCGGGTTCCTGCCGTACCTGGGCAACTCCGCGTTCGTGACGATCCTGTCGACGCTGATCGTGCTGGCGTTCGGGGTGCCGGCGGCGTACGCGCTGTCGCTCGCACCGGTGCCGAAGACCAGCAACGTGCTGGGCTTCTTCCTGTCCACGAAGATGCTGCCGGTCGTCGCGGCGATCATCCCGCTGTACGTGATCTCGCAGAAGACGCAGCTGCTGGACAACGTGTGGGCGCTGATCATCCTCTACACGGCGATGAACCTGCCGCTGGCGATCTGGATGATGCGCTCGTTCTTCCTCGAGGTCCCGACGGAGATGATCGAGGCGGGCCGCGTGGACGGCGCGAAGCTGCCCCTGCTGCTGTACAAGGTGATCCTGCCGGTGGTCGCTCCCGGTATCGCGGCCACGGCGCTGATCTGCGTGATCTTCTCTTGGACGGAGTTCTTCTACGCGGTGAACCTGACCGCGGCCCGCGCCGGCACGGTGCCGGTGTTCCTGGTCGGCTTCATCACCAGCGAGGGCCTGTACTGGGCCCAGCTGTCCGCGGCGGCGCTGCTCGCGTCCCTGCCGGTGATGATCGTCGGCTGGATCGCGCAGAACCACCTGGTGCGTGGTCTGTCGATGGGCGCCGTCAAGTAACGCGCGACGACGGAAGAACGGGGACCCCGGGAAGGCCCGGGGTCCCCGTTTTCGTCATTCCGCGATCTTCAGCGCCTGGCTCGGGCAGATGTGCACCGCGTCGCGGGCCTTCTGCTCGTCGGCCGGGTGCTCGGCGAGGACGATGACCGTGCCGTCCTCCTCGCTCTGGTCGAAGGTTTCCGGGTCGGTCAGCACGCACTGGCCCGCGCCCACGCAGACATCGGTGTCGGCAACGATTCGCATGGTTCCCCCTTACCAGGTGACCGGGAGTTCGTACAGGCCGTAGACGTTCGCGTCGTCCTTGTACGGCAGCTGGTCTGCGGGCACGGCCAGCTGCAGCGTCGGGATCCGCCGGAACAGCGTGTCGAACACGATCTGCAGCTCCAGGCGGGCCAGGTTCTGCCCGAGGCACTGGTGCGCGCCGAACCCGAACGCGACGTGGTGCCGGGCGCCCCGCTCGACGTCGAAGTCGTAGGCGTTGTCGAAGACCTCCGGGTCGCGGTTCGCCATGTTCCCGAGCGTGATGACGCCCTCGCCCTTGCGGATGAGCACGCCACCGAGCTCGACGTCCTCCAGGGCCACGCGGGAGACCGCGAACTCGGCGATCGTGTAGTACCGCAGCAGTTCCTCGACCGCGCTCGGGGTCTTCGCCGGGTCCTCGACGATCGCGGCGAGCGCCTCGGGGTGTTCCAGCAGCGTCACCGTGCCGAGCGAGATCATGTTCGCGGTGGTCTCGTGCCCGGCGATGAGCAGCAGGAACCCGAGCGCGACGAGCTCCTCGCGGTCCTGGGTCTTCTCCAGCTGACGGCTGAGCAGGTCGTCCCCCGGCTGCTGTTCCTTCTGCGCGATCAGCTTGTCGAGGTAGTCGCGCAGCTCGTCGACGGCGGCGGCGCGCTCCTGCGGCGGCGTGGTGCGGCGCAGCAGCTTGCCCGACCGCTCCTGGAAGAAGTCGTGGTCGGCGTAGGGCACGCCGAGCAGCTCGCAGATCACCAGCGACGGCACGGGCAGCGACAACGCCCGCACCAGGTCGGCGGGCTTCGGCCCGGCCAGCAGCGCGTCGAGGTGCTCGTCGACGATCTCCTGGATCCGCGGGCGCAGCGCGTTCATCCGCTTGACGGTGAACTCGCCGACCACCGCGCGGCGGGCGGGCCCGTGCTCGGGTGGGTCCATGCTGATCAGCGAGGCGCGGAAGTTGGTCACCCGCCGCTGCCCGTCGACCAGCAGCGGGAAGCCCGGGTTCTGCCGGTCCGAGCTGAACCGCGGGTCGGTCAGCATCGTCCGGACGTCTTCCAGCCGGGTCAGCGCCCACGCCTCCCTGCCGCTGGGCAGGGTGACCCGGGAGATCGGTGCCTCCTCGCGCAGCCGCCGGTGTTCCTCCGGCGGGGCGTAGGGACAGCTCCTGGTGATGGGCAACGTGGTCAAGACTTCCACCCCGATTTCTCACGTGGAGTATGCGGACGAATACCTTCCACTTGCTTCCGACGCTACCGAAGCGGAAGGAGTTCGTCCACCTACGGACGGGATGCGACAATCGCGACATGACCGCTGATCCGGAGGCACGGCTGCGAGCCGACGCCCGGCGCAACCGCGACCAGATCCTCGCGGCGGCGAAGGCGATGTTCGTCGAGGCGGGCCCCGACGTGCCGATGGAGGAGATCGCCCGCCGGGCCGGGGTCGGGGTCGGCACGCTGTACCGCCGGTTCCCCGACCGGGACGCGTTGATCAGGGCGGTCGGGCAGGGCAACTTCGCCGAGGTGCTCGCGGAGGCCGAAGCCGCGACGGAGGAGCCGACGGCGTGGGAGGCGCTGGTCCGGCTGCTGAGCCGCTCGCGTTCGCTGCGGCTGAGCGTGCAGCTGGCGCTGCTCTCGCCGCAGGCCTGGGCGATCATCAAGGCGGACCCGGAGACGCAGCGGCTGCGCGACAGCATCCTCGACGTGATCAGCGGTCTGGTGACCGCGGCGCAGGAGGAGGGCTCGCTGCGCCGGGACGTCGGCGCGGGTGACATCGCCGTCCTGGTCGCGCTGCTGATCAAGCCGATGCCCGCGCCGGAACACCTCACGGACCTCGTGACGGACCGCGTGCTGAACCTCATCCTCGACGGCCTGCGCCTGCGCCCTGGCCCGCCACTCCCCGGCGCGCCCCTCAGCCCGGACGACCTGCTGCTGAGCTAGCAGCTCCGCGCCCAGCTGCACTCCAGCTCCTCGTCCGTCGTCGCCATCCGGGCGGCGGCGGTGGCCTGGTGGACGTCCGACGCGCCGCCGTACTCCGCCAGCCGGATGGCGACGGCGTCTTCGACGGCCCGCGGGCTGCCGAGCGTCTGGTTGCTGACCATCGCGAACACCAGCTCCTCGCCGTCGGCCGCGGTCACGTAGCCCGACAGCGCACTCACGCCGGTCATGGACCCCGTCTTCGCGTGCACCTTGCCCGCCGCCGGCGTGCCGGCCATCCGCGTGCTCAGGGTGCCGCCGATCATCCGGTCGGGGTTGCCCGCCACCGGGAGCGCGGCGTAGAACTCCGGAAACCACGGCTTGCCACGCGCGCCGAGCAGCGCGTCGGCGAGCTGGTCCGGCGATACTTCGTCCATTCTGGACAGTCCCGAGCCGTCGACCAGCCGCAGGTCCGCCGCGTTCACGCCGAACGACGGGAAGTCCTGCTCCAGCTTCGCGATGCCGGTGTCCCAGCTGCCGCCGCCCGCGGTCTTCACCAGCGCCTCGGCGTGCATGTTGTTGGAGCGCTTGAGGAACGGCGTGAGCAGCTGGGCCACGGTGATCGAGTCGTGCCCCGCCAGCGCCCGGGTACCGGCCGGCGTCGGCGCGAACCGCGTGCCGCCGAGGACGCGCACGCCGTGCCGGGCCAGTGCGTCGCGGAACACCGACGCCGCTAGCCCCGTCGGCTCCCACACCGCCATCCACTCCCGCACCACGCCCGAGGTCGCGCCGCTGACGGTGATCGTGTTGGTGCCGTGCTCGCGGTCGACGGTCAGCGAGCCGGGCCCGGTGACCGCCGTGTTGACCACCCGCACGTAGCTGTTCGGCGGCGTGACGGTGACCGACGGGGGAGCTCCCGCCGCGCCGGGCGTCACGGTGACGAGGACCGAACCCGCGTCGTAGTCGGTGTCGGGCGCGATGGTCAGCCCGGAGGTCTGGGCGTCGTAGTAGTACGGCTCGTCGTCCCACGCCCAGCCCGGGGCCAGGCGCGTCTTGTCGAAGAAGCTGTCGTCGGCGAACAGTGAGCCCGCGACCGTCCGCACGCCGGAGGCGGCGACCTGCGCGGCGAGCGCGTCGTAGTCGCTCGCGAGCATCGTCGGGTCCCCGCCGCCCCGCAGGTACAGGTCCCCGGCGAGCAGCGAGCCCACCTGCCTGCCCGCGCCCTCGACCGAGGTGTGGAACCGGTACTGCGGCCCGAGTACGTCGAGCGCGGACATCGTGGTGAGCAGCTTCGCGTTCGACGCCGGCTGGCGCCGACGGTCGCTCTGACTGGTGTACAGCACCTCGCCGGTGTCGGCCTTGCGCACGACGAGCCCGATGTCGGCGCCCTTCAGCGAGCTCGCCGCGAGCAGGGCGCCGAGGTCCTGCCCCAGCGCGTCGGACGGCGCGGCCACCGGCACCGCGGACGGCGCGGCGACCACGACAGCGGCGATGAGCAGGGCGAGCAGCCCTTTGCGGCGCATCGACATGGCGGTCACCCAACCACGACGGCGGGCCGCCCGGTAGCGCCGAAGGAGGGTTGTGACTGGCGGATACCCCGATGCCGATTCCGCGTAGGTGACTTATTTTCCGACTCGTCGCTTTCGAGAAAGGAACCGACCACATGACCCGAATCACCCGAGTGCTCTCGACGGTGGCCGCTGCCGCGGCCCTGACCGCTGTCGCGCTGCCTGCCACCGCGACGGCGGCCGTCACCCCGCAGGCCACCTGCTCGTCCCTGGAAGTCGTCTTCGCCAGGGGCAGCGGGGAGCTCCCCGGGCTGGGCGTCGTCGGCACCCCGCTGGTGTCCGGCGTGCAGTCCGCCGTGGGCTCGTCGTCCGTCTCGTCGTACGCCGTCAACTACGCGGCGAGCTACGACCAGACGAGCGCGGGCCCCGGCGCGACCGACATGAGCAACCACATCACCACGACCGCGGCCCAGTGTCCCAACACGAAGTTCGCGATCGGCGGCTACTCGCAGGGCGCCAGCGTCACCGACATCGCGATCGGCATCCGGACCGTGCTGGGCACCGGGCAGACCATCCCCACCAACCTGGCGTCCCGCGTCGTGGCCGTGGTCGCGTTCGGCAACCCGCTCGGGCTCTCCGGGCAGACGATCAAGACCGCGAGCCCGACCTACGGCCCGAAGTCGCTGGAGTTCTGCAACCTCGGCGACCCGGTCTGCGGCGGCACCGGCACCGGTCCCGGCTACGGGCACCTGAGCTACCCGACCGACGGCAGCGTCACCACCGCGGCGAAGTTCATCGCGCAGCAGTACAACGCGTCCTGACCGAGCGCCGTCCGGCACCCGGTGGGCCTAGTTGCCCATCGGGTGCCAGACGGTTTTGGCTTCGAGATAGCGGCGCAGGCGCGTGATGTCCGGCTTTTGCGTCCAGTCCGGCTCCTCCGCCGGCGCGTTCAGCACCCGCTTCACCGTGCCCGCCGCGTCGCGCGCGAGCGCGGCCCTGTCCTCGGCGCCCGTCGGGTCGAGTGCGTTCACGTCGGCGTGCGAAGCGAGCCACGGGCCCAGCTCCGTCGCCCGCCCGGTGAGGATGTTCGCCACGCCGCCCGGCAGGTCCGACGTCGCCAGCACCTCCGACAGCGTGATCGCGGGCAGCGGCCGGTCCTCGCTGCTCACCACCACCGCCGTGCAGCCGGTGGCGAGCACCGGCGCCAGCACGCTCACCAGCCCCAGCAGCGAAGACTTCTGCGGCGCCAGCACGCCGACCACGCCGGTGGGCTCGGGCACGGTGAACGAGAAGTACGGCCCCGCAACGGGATTCGCCGCGCCGAGCACACTCGCGATCTTGTCGGTCCAGCCCGCGTACCACACCCACCGGTCGATCGCCGCGTCCACTGTGGACGCCGCGTGCCGGGCGCCCTCGACCGCCGAAACCTCGGCGACGAACTGGTCGCGACGGCCCTCCAGCATCTCGGCGACCCGGTACAGCACCTGCCCCCGGTTGTACGCCGTCGCGCCCGACCACCCCGGGAAAGCCTTGCGGGCGGCGGAAACCGCGTCCCGCACGTCCTTGCGTGAGGCGTGCGCGGCGTTGGCGAGGAACTTCCCCTTCACGTCCTGCACCGGGTACACCCGGCCCGACTCCGAACGCGGGAACTTCCCGCCGATGTACAGCTTGTAGGTCTTCGCGACCGCGATCCGGTCAGACATCGAGATACCCCTCCAGACCGATCCGGCCACCTTCACGGCCGAAGCCCGACTCCTGGTACCCGCCGAACGGCGCGGCCGGGTCGAAGCGGTTGAACGTGTTCGCCCAGACGACCCCGGCACGCAGCCGGTTCGCCACCGACAGGATCCGCGAACCCTTCTCGGTCCAGATCCCGGCGGACAGGCCGTACGGCGTGTTGTTCGCCTTGGCGACGGCCTCGTCGGGCGTGCGGAACGTGAGCACGGACAGCACCGGCCCGAAGATCTCCTCGCGCGCGATCCGCATCGACTGGTGCACCCCGGAGAACACGGTGGGCGCGAAGAAGAACCCACGCTCGGGCACCGGGCACGAGCTGGTCCACCGCTGCGCGCCCTCGGCCTCCCCGGACTCGACCAGCTCGCGGATCTTCGCCAGCTGGTCGGCCGAGTTGATCGCGCCGATGTCGGTGTTCTTGTCCAGCGGGTCGCCGAGGCGCATCGTCGACACGCGGTAGCGCAGCTTCTCCAGCAGCTCCTCGGCGATCGACTCCTGCACGAGCAGCCGCGAGCCCGCGCAGCACACGTGGCCCTGGTTGAAGAAGATCCCGTTCACGATGCCCTCGACGGCCTGGTCCAGCGGCGCGTCGTCGAACACGATGTTCGCCGCCTTGCCGCCCAGCTCCAGCGTCAGCCGCTTCGGCGTGCCCGCGACCTCGCGCTGGATCAGCTTGCCGACCTCGGTGGATCCGGTGAACGCGATCTTGTCGATGCCGTCGTGCTTCACCAGCAGCGAGCCGACGTCCCCGGCGCCGGGCAGGATGTTGACCACGCCGGGCGGCAGGTCGGCCTGCTGGCAGATCTCGGCGAACACCAGCGCCGTCAGCGGCGTGGTCTCCGCGGGCTTGAGCACCACGGTGTTCCCGGTGGCCAGCGCGGGCGCGATCTTCCACGCGAGCATCATCAGCGGGAAGTTCCACGGGATGATCTGCCCGGCCACGCCCAGCGGCTTCGGGTCCGGCCCGAAGCCCGCGTACTCCAGCTTGTCGGCCCAGCCCGCGTGGTAGAAGAAGTGCGCGGCGACGGTCGGCAGATCCGAGTCGCGGGACTCCTTGATGGGCTTGCCGTTGTCGAGCGTCTCCAGCACGGCCAGCTCACGCGAGCGCTCCTGGATCAGCCGCGCGATGCGGAACAGGTACTTCGCGCGCTCGGCGCCGGGCATCCGGCCCCACACCTTCTCGTACGCGCGCCGGGCCGCCCGCACCGCGGTGTCCACATCGGACGGTGCGGCGGTGCCGACCTCCGCGAGGACCTCCTCGGTGGCGGGGTTGAGCGTCTTGAGCGGCTCGCCGGAGCCGTCGACGAACTCGCCGTCGACGAAGGGCCGGTAGCTCGGTTTGAGGTTCGCCAGGTCGCGCGACTCGGGCGCGGGGGCGTATTCGAAGGCAGGCATCTAGTCCACCGT
This sequence comes from Amycolatopsis bartoniae, assembly GCF_014191255.1. Lineage (GTDB taxonomy): Bacteria > Actinomycetota > Actinomycetes > Mycobacteriales > Pseudonocardiaceae > Amycolatopsis_E > Amycolatopsis_E bartoniae. The sequence goes on along the minus strand of NZ_JACHWH010000004.1, from coordinate 180,621 downwards.
CACGTAGTCAGGGCCGCTGTAGTGGCCGTCGAGCTGGGTGCGCCGCTGCAGCAGCAGGTCGTTGAGCAGGCTGGAGGCGCCGAACCGGAACAGCTTCGGCGTGAGCCACTGCTCGCCGGCGACCTCGTGCACGGCGACCAGGTACTTGATCGCGTCCTTGGTGGTGCGGATACCACCCGCCGGCTTCACGCCGCGCAGCTCGCCCGTGGTGGTGAACCAGTCGCGGACGGCCTGCAGCATCACGTGGGTGACCGGCAGCGTCGCGGCGGGGGAGACCTTGCCGGTGGAGGTCTTGATGAAGTCGCCGCCGGCCAGCAGCGCGAGCCAGGACGCGCGACGCACGTTGTCGTACGTGGCGAGCTCACCGGTTTCGAGGATGACCTTCAGGTGCGCGTCGCCGCAGGAGGCCTTGACCGCCTGGATCTCCTCGAACACCTGCCCGTAGCGCCCTTCGAGGAACGCGCCGCGGTCGATCACCATGTCGACCTCCGTGGCCCCGGAGGCGACCGCGAACTTCACATCGGCGAGCTTGACCTCCCGGCTCGTCCGGCCGGAGGGGAACGCGGTCGCGACGCTGGCCACACCGATGCCGGTGCCGCGCAGGCTTTCCACGGCGGTGGCGACGAGGTCGGGGTACACGCAGACGGCGGCGACCTGCGGGGTGTCGGGCCGGTCGGGGTCGGGGCGCTTGGCCTTGGCTGCCAGCGCACGCACCTTGCCCTGGGTGTCGGCGCCTTCGAGGGTGGTCAGGTCGACCATCGAGATCGCCGTGTCGATGGCCCAGAGCTTGGCGGCCTTCTTGATGCTGCGCGTGCCCAGCGACGCGGCGCGCGCCTCGACGCCGACCTGGTCGACGCCGGGCAGCCCGTGCAGGAACCGGCGGAGGCTGGCGTCGTCGCGGGTCGCGTCGTCGAGCCCCGCCGGGAGAGTGGATGTGCTCACCCCTCGATACTAGGGGCCTGCTTCCGCGGTTTCCGGTGCACCGTGACACCGCCCCAGAAGGCGAAACCCGTGATCTTCACCGTCGGCGCGCCCGGCGGCGGGACGGCGGTGGCGCCCTTGTGGTCCTGGCTCTCGAACGCGCCCATGAGCCCGATGCCGTTGACGTCCACCACGATGTCGTCGGGCACCACGATGTCGATCCCGCCCATGATCGCGATCGCCGTGATGGTGGAATGGCGCTCGGCGAAGCGCGCGCCCCGCAGGTCGAGCTCGACCCCGCCCCAGAACGCGAAGCTCGTGTGGTTCGGCGGCACCACCCAGTTGCCCTTGCGGTTGGCCCCGGACATCACCGCGATGGACGCCTGCGAGCCCGGGATCCCGCCGATCCTGGTGTCCACCGCGTGCGACGGCGCGGGCGCGACGGCCTTGCCCACGGACACGCCCGGTAGGTCCGCGATCGGCGGCTCCAGCTCCACCAGCGTCTTGGCGGCGTACACCGTGTCGAGCCGTTCTTCCAGCTCCGCCACCGTGATGCGGCCTTCGGACAACGCGTTGTGCAGGATCTGCGCCACCCGCTCGCGGTCGGCGTCCGACGCCCGCATCGGTGGTCTTTCCGGGGTGCCCTCCGTCACGCAGGTGAGCGTAGCGGCACCGGCGCGCGCTGCGGGTACCTTTTCCCCATGGACGTCCAGGTAGTCGACCACCCCCTGGCCAAGGACAGGCTCTCGACCATGCGGGACGCCCGCACCGACAGCGCCGCCTTCCGCGCCGCGCTGCACGAGCTGACCGTGATGCTGATCTACGAAGCCACCCGGGAGGCGCCGGTGCGGGCCGAGCGCATCCACACGCCGGTCGCGCGCACGAAGGGCTACCGGCTGGCGAACCCGCCGCTGCTCGTGCCCGTGCTGCGAGCGGGCCTCGGCATGGCCGACCAGGCGCACAAGCTGATCCCGGACGCGCAGATGGGGTTCGTGGGCCTGGCCCGCGACGAGGAGACCCTGCAGCCGACGCCGTACCTGGAGTCGCTGCCGGAGAACCTCGCCGACCGGCCGGTGTTCGTGCTCGACCCGATGCTCGCCACCGGCGGTTCGATGGCCTACACCATCCGGCTGCTCACCGAGCGCGGCGCCAAGGACGTCACCGCGATCTGCGCGCTGGCCGCACCGGAGGGCCTGAAGCACCTGGAGGAGTCCGGCCTGCCGGTCCGCGTGGTCACGGCGAGCATCGACGAGCGCCTCAACGACTCGGGCTACATCGTCCCGGGGCTCGGCGACGCGGGAGACCGCCAGTACGGGCCGCGGTAGCTACTCGCCGGTCTGCCCGTCCACGGCCTCGCGGATGAGGTCGGCGTGCCCGTTGTGCCGCGCGTACTCCTCGATCATGTGGCAGAGCAGCCAGCGCAGGCTGACCGCGCGGCCGTCGGGAAAGGTCCACCGGGTGAGCCGGTCGAGGCCGCCGTCCGCGAGCGCCTGGTCGACCAGCACCCGGCACCGGGCCACCGTCTCGCGCCACAGCGTCCGGAGTTGCTCGGGGGAATCGTCGGCGGCGGAGGTCCACTCCCAGTCCGGCTCGGCCTGCCAGTCGACGTCCCGCCACAGCGGTTGCCACTCGTTCAGGTGCAGCCGCTGCGAGAACCAGCACTCCTCGACCCACGCCAGGTGCTTGAGCATCCCGCCCAGCGTCATCGTCGAAGCGCCGACGGTCTTCGCGAGCCCGGCCGCGTCCAGCCCGGAGCACTTCCACTCGAACGTCGCACGCTGGAAGTCGAGGAACCCGAGCAGAGTCTCGACTTCGCCGGCCGCGAACGGCGGCTCCGGCCTGCCCTGCTCGTCGATGTCGGTCATGGCGCGCAGTCTAGGAGCGCTGCCACCCCCGGGCGAAGGCCCGCAGCGCGTTTTCGTAGGACGACGCCACGTCGAAGTCCGGCGGCAGGGTGCCGTTCAGCTCCAGCGAGACCAGCCCGTGCACGATGCCCCACGCGCTCACGGCGATCGTCTCGGGCGCGGTGTCGGTGAACTCGCCGGACGAAATTCCGGCGCGCACGACCTCCACCAGCGGCGTGAGCGCGCTCCGGCCCACCCGCATGGCTTCCTCGGTGGGCTCGAAGCCCGGCACCGCGTTCGTGAACATCACCGAGTACAGGTGCCGGTCGGCGAGCGCGCTCTCCCGGTAGACCAGCCCGAGCCGGACGAGGTCCTCGGCCGCGTCCCCGGTGCGCTCCACCGACCGCATCCGCTCGCCGAACCGGCGGAAACCCTCCGCGTACAGGGCGTTGACCAGGTCGGGCTTGCTGCCGAACAGGGAGTAGACGGCGGTGGTCGACGTGCCCGCGTCGGCGGCGAGCTTGCGCAGGCTCAGCGCCTTCGCGCCCTCGGTGGACAGCAGCTCGCCGGCGCGGTCGAGCAGCCGCAGCCGGAGCGCTTCGTCGTGCGTGCGGGGTCGTGCCATGGAACCAGCGTAACGCAACACTGTTACGGAACCTGGTGCTGGATTTGACCTGGAGTGCGCTCCAGGTCGTACTGTCAGGCAACATGAGCTACTCGATAGCGGAAGCCGCCCGCCGGAGCGGGCTGTCCATCGACACGCTCCGGTACTACGAGCGCATCAAGCTGGTCGACCCGCCGGCGCGCGACGCGGCGGGCCGCCGGGCGTACTCGGACGAGGACCTGTCCTGGCTCGTGTTCCTCACCCACCTGCGCACCACGGGCATGCCGATCAAGATGATGCGCGAGTACGCGCAGCTGCGCCGTCACGGCGACGCGGCCGCGGGCCGTCGCAGGAACATCCTGGTCGAGCAGCGTTCGTCCGTGCGGGCCCGCATCGCCGAGCTCCAGGCCTGCCTGGACGTGCTCGACTACAAGATCGACAACTACGACCGGATCTGCCGCGACCTGGCGGCGGCCGGTGCGACCGTGGAGGAGATGTCCGCTTGATCCCGACGAGGAAGCTCGGCGCACTGGAAGTGGGCGCGCAGGGCCTCGGCTGCATGGGGATGAGCCAGGCCTACGGGGTGCGCGACAACGACGACGAGTCGATCGCGACGATCCACCGCGCGCTCGACCTCGGCGTCACGCTGATCGACACCGCGAACGTCTACGGCGCCGGCACCAACGAGGAGCTGGTCGGCCGGGCCATCGCGGACCGCCGCGACCGGGTGGTGCTGGCGACGAAGTTCGGCATCGTGGCCAACACCGGTTCCGGCCAGACCATCCGGGGCGACGCCGCGTACGTGCGGCAGTGCTGCGAGGAGTCCCTGCGGCGCCTCGGTGCCGACCACATCGACCTCTACTACCAGCACCGCGTCGACCCGGACGTGCCCGTCGAGGAGACGTGGGGCGCGCTGTCGGAGCTCGTCGCCGAGGGCAAGGTGCGCTACCTCGGCATTTCCGAGGCTTCGGTGGACAACATCCGCCGCGCCCACGCCGTGCACCCGGTCACCGCGCTGCAGAGCGAGTGGAGCCTGTGGACGCGCGGCATCGAGGACGAGATCGTGCCGGCCTGCCGCGAGCTGGGCATCGGCATCGTGCCGTTCTCGCCGCTGGGCCGCGGTTTCCTGACCGGCGCGGTGACGTCGGTCCAGGACCTGCCCGAGGACGACATGCGCCGCTCGCTGCCGCGCTTCGCCGAGGGCAACTTCGACCGCAACCTGGCGATCGTCGAGGCGCTCAAGGCGCTCGCGGCGGAAAAGGGCGTGACGCCGGGGCAGCTGGCGCTCGCGTGGGTCCAGAGCCGGGGCGAGGACGTCGTGCCGATCCCGGGCACCAAGCGGCGCACGTACCTCGAGGAGAACGTCGCGGCCGCGACGATCGAGCTGACGCCGGACGAGGTGGCCCGCATCGAGGCCGCCGCTCCCGCGGACGCCGTGGCGGGGGAGCGCTATCCGGCGCACCTGGCCCGCAACGCCTCCCGCTGAAGCCGTCGCGCCTCCCCTCCGGTGAGCGGAGGCGCGACGAACCCGCGTCAGGCCAGCAGTTCCCCGACTGCTCCCGCGGCCTCGGTCAGCGCGACCACGCGCTGCTCCCGCGTCGCGAGCGAACGGACCGTCACGTTCCCCGCGGCCCAGTCCTCTTGGCCCACGATGACGACGGCCTTCGCGCCCGCCTTGTCCGCTCGGGTCAGCTCCTTGCCGAGCTTGCGCAGCTCGATCGGCGTCGACGTGCGGAAACCGGCGCCCCGTAGCTCGGTCGCGACCTTGCGGGCCGCACCGGCCAGCTCCTCGGTCACCGGGATCACCACGACGTCGACCTCGCTGCGCGGCTGCGGCGTGAGGTCGTGCGTGCCGAGGAAGTCCATCAGCGTCACGTCGCCCATGCCGAACCCGATGCCCGGGATCTGCTGGGAGGTGAACATGCCGGCGAGGTCGCTGTAGCGCCCGCCGCCGAAGAGCGCGCGGTTGTTCTCGGGCGAGGTGTCGAAGACCTCGAACACGGTGGACGTGTAGTACGCCAGCCCGCGCACGATCATCGGGTCGAACTGCACGAGGCCCGCCGCCTCGCTGGCCAGCACCCGCACCAGGTTCGACGCGTCCTTGACCGGGGCGGGCAGCTCGTCCAGCAGCGCCGTTCCCGCGCCGAGGACGTTACCCAGCTTCTCGAACTGCTTGTCCGGCAGCCCGATCTCCTCGGCCTGCTTCGCCAGCGCCTCGCGGTCGTACTTCTCCCAGCGGTCGACGAGCCCGA
>NZ_JACHWH010000004.1:0-170000 GCF_014191255.1 Amycolatopsis bartoniae | reverse complement strand
AGTGATAGGCAAATCCGTCACTCGTGAAGGCTGAGACGTGATGCGTAGCCGTTGTGGTGAAGTAGGGTGATCCTATGCTGCCGAGAAAAGCCTCTAGCGAGAACATGTGCGGCCCGTACCCCAAACCGACACAGGTGGTCAGGTAGAGAATACTAAGGCGATCGGGTGAACTGTGGTTAAGGAACTCGGCAAAATGCCCCCGTAACTTCGGGAGAAGGGGGGCCGAAGCACCTGAAGCCTCTTGCGGGCTAGGGTGAGTTGGCCGCAGAGACCAGCGGAAAGCGACTGTTTACTAAAAACACAGGTCCATGCGAAGTCGTAAGACGAGGTATATGGACTGACGCCTGCCCGGTGCTGGAACGTTAAGAGGACCGGTTAACCCTTTCGGGGGTGAAGCTGAGAATTTAAGCGCCAGTAAACGGCGGTGGTAACTATAACCATCCTAAGGTAGCGAAATTCCTTGTCGGGTAAGTTCCGACCTGCACGAATGGCGTAACGACTTTCCGGCTGTCTCAACCACAGGCCCGGCGAAATTGCATTACGAGTAAAGATGCTCGTTACGCGCGGCAGGACGGAAAGACCCCGGGACCTTTACTATAGCTTGGTATTGGTTTTCGGTTCGGTTTGTGTAGGATAGGTGGGAGACTGTGAAGCTGGCACGCTAGTGTTGGTGGAGTCGTTGTTGAAATACCACTCTGGCCGGATTGGGAATCTGAACCTCGGACCGTGAGCCGGTTCAGGGACAGTGCCTGGTGGGTAGTTTAACTGGGGCGGTTGCCTCCTAAAGAGTAACGGAGGCGCCCAAAGGTTCCCTCAGCCTGGTTGGCAATCAGGTGTTGAGTGTAAGTGCACAAGGGAGCTTGACTGTGAGACTGACGGGTCGAGCAGGGACGAAAGTCGGGACTAGTGATCCGGCACCTCCTGGTGGAAGGGGTGTCGCTCAACGGATAAAAGGTACCCCGGGGATAACAGGCTGATCTTGCCCAAGAGTCCATATCGACGGCATGGTTTGGCACCTCGATGTCGGCTCGTCGCATCCTGGGGCCGGAGTAGGTCCCAAGGGTTGGGCTGTTCGCCCATTAAAGCGGCACGCGAGCTGGGTTTAGAACGTCGTGAGACAGTTCGGTCCCTATCCGCCGCGCGCGTAGGAGACTTGAGGAAGGCTGTCCCTAGTACGAGAGGACCGGGACGGACGAACCTCTGGTATGCCAGTTGTTCCGCCAGGGGCATGGCTGGTTAGCTACGTTCGGAAGGGATAACCGCTGAAGGCATCTAAGCGGGAAGCCTGTTCCAAGATGAGGTCTCCCACCCCATGTGGGTTAAGGCCCCCGGAAGACGACCGGGTTGATAGGCCAGAAATGGACGCACAGTAATGTGTTTTCGAGTTGACTGGTACTAATAGGCCGAGGACTTGCCCACAAAGCTGCTACGCATCCGCTCTACGGTTCTGAAACACCACACCACGTGTTTCACAGTCAAGTGAAGAGGCTGGAACATGTCTGGTGTGTGATCAGAGTGTTTCGGTGGTCATGGCGGTAGGGAAACGCCCGGTCCCATTCCGAACCCGGAAGCTAAGCCTGCCAGCGCCGATGGTACTGCACTCGTGAGGGTGTGGGAGAGTAGGACACCGCCGAACTCAAATTGAGAAGCCCCGGGGCTTCGGTCGAGAATCGAGAATTCTCCCGAAGCTCCGGGGTTTTTCTTTGTGCCCGTACTCCGGAAAACGGTTCCCGGCGCGAGGCCGGGAACCATCCGAACTCAGCCCGCGGACAAGAGCGTCTCCACGTCGGCGCGGAGAGCGGTCAGGCGGGAAGCGGCCGCGGCGCGGGAGTCCGCCAGCGACTCCGTCACCGGCTCGACCACCTGCAGGTACGTCTTCAACTTCGGTTCCGTGCCGGACGGGCGGATCACCACCCGCAGACCCTGCCCCGAGATCCGCAGTGCGTCCGTGCGGGGAAGCAGGTCCTCCATCGACACGGCAACGCCGGCCAGCGTCGAGGGCGGGTTCTGGCGGACGGCGTTCAGCACCCGCGTCCGCACGCTCAGGTCGGTGACGCGCAACGACACCTGGTCGGTCAGATGCACGCCGTGGCGCGTCGCGAGGTCGTCCAGTACGTCGAGCAGCGACCGCCCCGACGCCTTGAGCGTCGCAGCCAGATCACAGGCCAGCACGGCCGCCGCGATGCCGTCCTTGTCCCGCACGAAGTCCGGGTTCACACACAACCCCAGCGCTTCTTCGTAGGCGAACACCAAACCCTCACCGGCACGGGTCAGCCACTTGAAGCCCGTCAACGTCTCCGCGTACCTGGCCCCGTGCGCCTCCGCGACGCGGCCGAGCATCGACGACGACACGATCGTCGTCGCCACCAACGGATCCCGCCGGTCCGTCGTCGACAACACGTGCTCACCCAGCAGGACGCCGGCCTCGTCCCCGCGGAGCATTCGCCAGGCGTCGCCGTCGCGAACGCCCAGTGCACAACGGTCGGCATCCGGGTCCAGCGCGATCGCCAGGTCCGCGTTGACGCGCTCCGCCAGCTCCAGCAGTAGGTCTGTCGCCCCCGGCTCCTCGGGGTTCGGGAACGACACCGTGGGGAAGTCCGGGTCGGGCTTCGACTGCTCCGCAACCAGGTGGACGTCCGTGAAACCGGCCGCCGCCAGCGCACGGGTCAACGTCTCCGCACCGACGCCGTGCAGCGCGGTGGCGGCCACGCGCAGGGAACGGGCAGAGCCACGGGGCAGCGAAGCGACCTTCGCCAGATACGCGCTCACCAGCTCCGGCCCCAGCACCGGCGCACCGGGCGTTCGTGCCACCCGCGTGGCGCCCGGCGCCTCGGCGATCGCGGCCTCGATCTCCGCGTCCGTCGGCGGCACGATCTGCGAACCGCTCTCGTCGTAGAGCTTGTAGCCGTTGTCGGCCGGCGGGTTGTGCGATGCGGTGATCTGCACACCCGCCGCGGCTCCGAGGTGCCGCACGGCGAACGCCAGCAACGGGGTCGGCAGCGGGCCGGGCAGCAGGCGGACGTCGAACCCCGCGGCGTACAGCACGTCGGCGGCCGCGGCCGCGAACCGTTCCGAACCGTGCCGGGCGTCGCGGCCCACCACGACGACCTGCCCGGTCTTACCGTTCCTCGCGAGCCACGACGCGACCCCCGCGGTGGTCCGGACCACGACCGCGGTGTTCATGCCGTTGGGACCCGCCCGCACCGGCCCGCGCAGACCCGCGGTGCCGAACTCGAGCGGCCCGCTCATCCGGTCCGCGAGCTCCGCCGCCGCACCCGGTTCGCCGTGCATGGCCCGCGCCAGCACGGCTTCCAGCTCTTCCCGGCTGTCGGCGTCGACGTCTTCGGTGATCCAGGCGAAGGCCCTGTTGCGCAGCTCGCGCGACAGCCGGTCCGGTTCGTTCACCGGCTCAGCCTACGGTTCACGCTCGGGCGACCAGCTTCCGCAGCAAGGTGCCCATCCGATGGGCTGACGCGCGCCCCGCCTCCAGGACTTCTTCGTGGTTCAGCGGTTCGCCGGTGATCCCGGCCGCGAGGTTGGTCACCAGCGACAGCCCGAACACCTCGACCCCGGCCGCGCGCGCCGCGATCGCCTCCAGCACCGTGGACATCCCGACGAGGTCCGCGCCCATCGTGCGCAGCATCCGGATCTCCGCCGGCGTCTCGAAGTGGGGGCCCGGCAGCCCGGCGTACACGCCCTCTTCGAGGTCCGGCTCGATCTCCCGGGCCAGCTTGCGCAGGCGCGGCGAGTACAGGTCCACCAGGTCCACGAAGTTCGCGCCGACGATCGGCGAGGTCGCGGTGAGGTTCAGGTGGTCGCTGATCAGCACCGGCTGCCCGACCTCCATGCCCTCGCGCAAGCCACCGGCCGCGTTGGTCAGCACCACCGCCTGCACCCCGGCCGCGGCGGCGGTCCGCACGTTCTGCACCACCCGGCCGACGCCCTTGCCCTCGTACAGGTGGGTGCGCCCGAGCAGCACGAGCGTGCGCCTGCCCTCGACGTCCACCGACCGCACGGTGCCGCCGTGGCCGACCGCCTCGGGCTTCTCGAACCCCGGCAGCTCGTGCAGCGGGATCTCCGCGTCACCCCCGCCGAGGACGTCCGCCGCGGGCCGCCAGCCCGAGCCGAGGACCACCGCGATGTCGTGCTTGGCGTGGCCGGTGCGCTCGGCGATGGTGGCCGCCGCCGCCCTGGCCAGGTCCTGTTCACTCATGCGGTGAGCTTAGGTCAGCCGGTGATGGTGAACGTCGGCACGATGCGTTCGTACAGCTCGCTCTTCGCGCTGACTTCCTGCTCCGTCGGCACCGTCACGCTGACCGCCCACAGGCTCGTGTTGTGGCGGAACACCTCGACGAACGTCGTGCGGCTGATCTGCGCCGGGCTGCCGCTGCTGCCCTTGTCGAACGTGCGGTAGGTCATCGCGACGCCGTCGCGGTCGGCCAACCTGCTGCTGGCGACCGGCGTGAAGTCGGTGCCACGGTTGGCGGACAGGGCCTGCGTGTACTGGTCGATCGTGTAGTTCGGGAAGTACCCGGCGATGTGGTCCACGGCGAGCATCTGCGACCCGTCCGGCGACACCCACTCCACCAGCGTCGACGCGGGCAGGTCGTCGCCCACGCCCGCGCTGGTGAACTTCGTCCAGTCGGACGGCACCTCCACCGAGAAGGTCGCCTCCTGGCCGCGCGCGTTCGACGCGTCACCCGTGCGGCGCTCGAACTGCGTCGGCGGCGGCTCGACCGTCGCGGAGGTCTGCTCCCGGCTGGGCGGCGTGATGGGCTCGGCGCCGATCACCCGCGCCGCCATGAACCCGCCCGCCGCGCAGACGAGGAACAGCAGGACCGCGACGCCCACCAGCGCCACCGTCGCCCTCGTGCTGCGCCCCCGCGGCTGTGCCGGGAACGCCGCGGGAGCGGCGGTGGGCGCGAACGGCAGCGGACCGGGGTCGACCGCCAGCTCCTGGCTCGCCTCGGCCGGCTTCTCGGCGGGCTTCTCTTCGGGCTTCGGCGCCGGCGCCATCTCACGGGTGTCCGTCGCCTCCAGGCGCCGTCCCGTCGCCTGCTGGAACATCTCCGGCCCGAACAACACGCGCGGGGCCTTCGTGAGCAGCGGGTACAGCTGCTGGCGGACCTGGTGCAGCGACAGGCGGTCCTGCGGCTCCTTGGCCATCAGGCCGGTGATCACCGGCGCCAGCGGGCCGGGCGACGGCTTGGGCACCTCGCCCCTGACCACCTTGCCGATGGTCTCCAGCGGGTCACCGTCCGCGTCGTACGGCGGATGGCCTTCGAGCGCGTTGTAGAGCGTGGCGCCCAGGCCCCACAGGTCCGCACCGGGCGTGACGGCCTTGCCGGAGGCGATTTCCGGCGCGATGTACGCCGGGGAGCCCAACGTCATGCCCGTGCGGGTCATGGTCGCCTCGGAAACGTTGCGCGCGATACCGAAGTCGGTGAGCTTGATGCGGCCGTCGTCGGCGACGAGGACGTTGCCCGGCTTGACGTCGCGGTGGGTGATCCCGGCGGCGTGCGCGGCTTCCAGCGCCGCGGCGACCGCGTCACCCACGGCGGCGGCCTGTTCCACCGTCAGCGGGCCGTGCTCGCGGATCAGGTCGGCGAGGCTGTGCGAGGGCAGCAGCTCCATCACGACGAACGGCTCGCCGTCCTGACGGGCGACGTCGTGCAGCACGATGACGTTGGGGTGCGACAGCACGGCGATGGCCCTGGCTTCACGCAGCGTGCGTTCCCGCAGCTCGTCGGCCTGTCCCGCGGTCACCCCGGGCGGCAGGCGGATCTCCTTGACCGCCACCGGCCGCTGGAGGAACTCGTCGTACGCCGACCAGACCGTGCCCATCGAGCCGGAGCCCAGCACCGAGCGCAGCCGGTAGCGTCCGGCGACGACGCGGGGTTCCTCGTTGTCGGTGGGCACGGCTTCATTCTGGCGGATGACCGCGAGCAGGCTCACACTTGCCCGGGTGGCCCGGCCCCTACCATCGACAGGTATGACTCAGGCTGGGACAACGGAGCCCGACGACCTGGCGCTGGCGGCCGAGTTCCCGGCGCCGCAGCGGGCGGACTGGCAGCGTCTCGTGGCCGGGGTGCTGCGCAAGAGCGGCGCGCTGCCCGAGGACTTCGACGGCGCTCCGGAGAGCCTGCTCACCACGCGGACCTACGACGGCATCGAGATCCGGCCGCTGTACACGGCCGACGACGAGGCAGCGCCCGCCGGTTTCCCCGGCCTGCCGCCGTTCTCGCGAGGCTCGCGGCCCGAGGGCACCGCGTGGGACGTGCGGGTGCTGCACGCGAACGCCGACGCCGCCGCCGCGAACAAGGCCATCCTCGCGGACCTGGAGAACGGCGCGTCCTCGGTGTGGCTGCGTGTCGGCGGCGACTCACTGCCCGCGTCCGCGCTGGCCGACGCCCTCGACGGCGTGTACCTCGACCTCGCCCCCGTCGTGCTCGAACCGGGGGAGGAGTACGAAGCGGCCGCGAACGCGCTGCTCGACCTCCTCGCGGCGAAGCAGATCCCGGACAGCGAAGTCACCGGAGTCCTCGGCGCCGACCCGATCACCCTGCTCGCCCGCACCGGCGAGGCGCACGACGTGGCACCCGCGGCCGCGTTGACCGCCCGGCTCGCGCCGAAGCACCCGAAGCTGCGGACGCTCGTCGCGGACGGGCTGCCGTACCACGAGGCGGGCGGCTCCGACGCACAGGAGCTCGGCGCCGTGATCGCGGCCGGGGTCGCCTACCTGCGAGCGCTGACCGAAGCCGGGCTGGACGTCGACGACGCGGCGGGGCGGCTGGAGTTCCGGTTCGCCGCGACCGCCGACCAGTTCCTCACCATCGCCAAGCTGCGCGCCGCCCGCAGGCTGTGGGCGCGCGTGACCGAGGTGTCCGGTGGCACCGCGCACGGCATGAAGCAGCACGCCGTCACGTCCACCGCGATGCTCACGCGGCGCGACCCCTGGGTGAACATGCTGCGCACCACCGTCGCCTGCTTCGCGGCGGGCGTCGGCGGCGCGGACGCGGTGACGGTCCTGCCGTTCGACGCGGCGATCGGCCAGCCCGACGCCTTCTCGCGGCGCATCGCGCGCAACACGCAGTCGATCCTGCTGGAGGAGTCGCGGCTCGCGGGCGTCATCGACCCGGCGGGCGGCTCCTGGTACGTCGAGAACCTCACCGACGCGCTGGCGAACGCGGCGTGGCGTGAGTTCACCGAGCTGGAGCGCCAGGGCGGCATCGAAGCCGCGCTGCGTTCGGGGTTCGTGCGCGACCGGCTCGCCGAGACGTGGGAGAAGCGCGCGAAGCGGCTGGCCACCCGCGAGGACCCGATCACCGGGGTCAGCGAGTTCCCGCACCTGGCGGAGCAGCCGGTGGAGCGCGAGCCGCTGCCCGCCGTCGTCGAGCCCGGCGGCGGTCTGCCGAAGCGCCGCTACGCCGAGCAGTTCGAGCGGCTGCGCGACCGTTCCGACGCCCACCTGGCCGAGCACGGCGAACGGCCGAAGGTCTTCCTCGCCACCCTGGGCCCGCTCGCGGCGCACACCGCGCGCGCGATGTTCGCGTCGAACCTGTTCCAGGCGGGCGGTATCGAGCCCGTCAACCCCGGCGCGGTCGACGACCCGGTCGAGGCGTTCCGCGCGAGCGGCGCCGCCGTCGCGTGCCTGTGCGGCAGCGACCGGTCCTACGGCGAGCAGGCGAACGAGGTCGCCGCCGGGTTGCGTGCGGCCGGGGCGAAAGCCGTGCTCCTCGCGGGCAAGCCCGCCGAGTCCTACCGTGGGATCAGCGGGTTCGCGTACACCGGCTGCGACGCGGTCGCCGTGCTGACCAGCACCCTCGAAACGCTGGGAGTGAAGTGATGGCCATCCCCGACTTCTCCGACGTCGAGCTCGGCATCCCGGACCCCGCCACCGCGGGCGACTGGGCCGAGGCGCTGCAGGCGAGCACGGGCAAGGGCCCGGACGCGCTGGCGTGGGAGACGCCAGAGGGCATCGGCGTGAAGCCGCTCTACACCGCCGCCGATCTGTCCGATGTGGACTTCCTGGGCACGTACCCCGGGATCGCGCCGTTCCTGCGCGGGCCGTACCCGACGATGTACACCACCCAGCCCTGGACCATCCGCCAGTACGCCGGGTTCTCCACCGCCGAGGAGTCGAACGCGTTCTACCGGCGGAACCTGGCGGCGGGCCAGAAAGGGCTTTCCGTCGCGTTCGACCTCGCCACCCACCGCGGGTACGACTCCGACCACCCGCGCGTCGCGGGGGACGTCGGCATGGCGGGCGTGGCGATCGACTCGATCTACGACATGCGCCAGCTGTTCGACGGCATCCCGCTGGACCGGATGAGCGTGTCGATGACCATGAACGGCGCCGTGCTGCCCGTCATGGCGCTCTACATCGTGGCCGCCGAGGAGCAGGGCGTCGCGCCCGAACAGCTGGCCGGGACCATCCAGAACGACATCCTCAAGGAGTTCATGGTCCGCAACACCTACATCTACCCGCCGCAGCCGTCGATGCGGATCATCTCCGACATCTTCGGCTACACCTCGCAGCGGATGCCGCGGTTCAACTCGATCTCGATCTCCGGCTACCACATGCAGGAGGCCGGGGCCACCGCCGACCTGGAGCTGGCCTACACGCTCGCAGACGGCGTCGAGTACATCCGCGCGGGCCTGGACGCGGGGCTGGGCATCGACAAGTTCGCGCCGCGGCTGTCGTTCTTCTGGGCCATCGGGATGAACTTCTTCATGGAAGTCGCGAAGATGCGGGCCGCGCGGCTGCTGTGGGCGAAGCTCGTCGGGCAGTTCGCGCCGGAGAACGAGAAATCGCTTTCCCTGCGCACCCACTGCCAGACGTCGGGCTGGTCGCTCACCGCGCAGGACGTGTTCAACAACGTGGTGCGCACGTGCGTCGAGGCGATGGCGGCAACGCAGGGGCACACGCAGTCCCTGCACACCAACGCCCTCGACGAGGCGCTCGCGCTGCCCACCGACTTCTCCGCGCGCATCGCCCGCAACACGCAGCTGCTGTTGCAGCAGGAGTCCGGCACCACGCGCGTGATCGACCCGTGGGGCGGCAGCGCGTTCGTCGAGCGGCTCACCTACGACCTCGCGCGCAAGGCGTGGGGCCACATCTCTGAGGTCGAGTCGGCGGGCGGCATGGCCCGCGCGATCGACGCGGGCATTCCGAAGCTGCGCATCGAGGAGGCCGCGGCGCGCACGCAGGCCCGCATCGACTCCGGACGCCAGCCGGTGATCGGCGTGAACAAGTACCGCGTGGTGGACGACCAGCAGATCGACGTGCTGAAGGTCGACAACGCCGGTGTGCGCGCCCAGCAGCTGGAGAAGCTGCGGCGGCTGCGCGAGGAGCGGGACCAGACGGCGGTGGAGGACGCGCTGCGGCGGCTCACCGCGGCCGCCGATGGGGAAGGCAACCTGCTGGAACTGGCCGTCGACGCCGCCCGTGCCAAGGCCACCGTCGGCGAGATCTCCGGAGCGCTGGAAAAGGTCTGGGGGCGGCACTCGGGCCAGATTCGTACGATCTCGGGCGTGTACCGCGACGAGGTCGGGAAGAGCGAGAACGTGGGCAAGGCGCGTGAGCGGGTCGAGGCGTTCGCGGAGGCCGAGGGGCGCAGGCCCCGCATCCTGGTCGCGAAGATGGGCCAGGACGGGCACGACCGCGGCCAGAAGGTGATCGCGACCGCGTTCGCCGACCTCGGTTTCGACGTCGACGTGGGCCCGCTGTTCTCCACGCCCGAGGAGGTGGCGCGCCAGGCCGTCGAGGCCGACGTGCACATCGTCGGCGTGTCGTCGCTCGCCGCCGGTCACCTGTCGCTGGTGCCCGCGTTGCGCGAGGAGCTCGCCAAGCTGAACCGCGAGGACGTGATGGTCGTCGTCGGCGGGGTCATCCCGCCGCAGGACTACGACGAGCTGCGGGCGGCCGGTGCGGCGGCGATCTTCGGGCCGGGCACCGTGATCGCGGAGGCCGCGCTGGACCTGCTCGACCAGCTGGAGCGGGACTGAGTGGCGCGCACGGTCGACGTCGGCGCCTACGCCAAGGGTGTCCTCGCGGGTGACCGGGGCACGCTGTCCCGCGCGATCACGCTGGTCGAGTCCCAGCGCGCCGACCACCGCAGGCAGGCGCAGGAGCTGCTGGTCGAGCTGCTGCCGCACTCCGGCGGCGCGCGCCGGGTCGGTATCACGGGCGTACCCGGAGTCGGTAAGTCGACTTTCATCGACCAGCTGGGCGTCGACCTGACCGGAGCCGGCCACCGCGTGGCCGTGCTCGCGGTCGACCCGTCGTCCACCCGCACGGGTGGCAGCATCCTCGGCGACAAGACGCGCATGGCGCGGCTGGCCGTCGACCCGGCCGCGTTCATCCGCCCATCGCCGACGTCCGGCACGCTCGGCGGCGTCGCGCGGGCCACGCGCGAGACGATCGTGCTGATGGAGGCGGCGGGTTACGACGTCGTGCTGGTCGAGACCGTCGGGGTAGGACAGTCCGAAGTGACCGTCGCGAACATGGTGGACTGCTTCCTGTACCTGACCCTCGCGCGCACCGGGGACCAGCTGCAGGGCATCAAGAAGGGCGTCCTCGAACTGGCCGACGTCATCGCGGTCAACAAGGCCGACGGCGAGCACGAGCGCGACGCCAAGCGCGCGGCTCGCGAGCTCGCCGGAGCGCTGCGGATGATCTACGGGCCGGACGCGCCGTGGACCCCGCCCGTGCTGACGTGCAGCGGGCTCAACGACGTCGGCCTCGACACGGTGTGGCAGCAGATCGAACGGCACCGCGAACAACTGCTCGAATCGGGCGAACTGGACACGAAACGCCAGCAACAGCAGGTCGACTGGACCTGGTCGATGGTGCGGGAGCAGCTGCTCGGCCGCCTCGCCGAACACCCCGGCGTGCGCGGCATCGTCCCCGAGGTGGAACAGGCCGTGCGGGACGGCGAACTCACCGCCACACTCGCGGCACAACGCATACTCGACGCGTTCGGAGCGTGACTTCGAGTACCTCGCGAGGCAAACTGTGGTCCGGGCGAGGGAGGGAAGTCGATGGACAAGGTGCGTGCCGCTCTCGCGGCGTTGCTGCTCGGCGTGCTGCTGTCGTTCACCGCACCGGTCGTCGCAGCCGCGCCCGCCGCCGTCGCCGTGACCACACAGGCTCCCGCCTCGGCTGTGCTGGTCGGGCAGCAGACCCCCGCGCCGGGTCCCGTCATCGATCCCGCGGACAACGAGCGCGCCAACCAGCGGAAAACCAAGAACAAGGTGGTCGTCGGCGTGATCGCGGCGATACTCCTCGTGATCGTCGTGTGGGGACGCAGCATCCGGCGCAAGCGTCGCAAGAAGTCCTCCGACCAGGCGAAAGGTAAGTGAACGGGCACCAGGAGTACGCCTGGGCCGAATTCCCCTCTGCCGTTCAACGCAGATCCACTACCGGCTAACCCGGGACCCCCGCGGGACGAGTTTCTTGCCGCCTGCATCGTGCAATATTGCGTCAAATGGGTTACGCGCTTTGTGCATTTGGAGGTTCGGTGTGACCGTGCTCGACTCACGGCCGGAAACCCCCGGCGACCGCTACGCGCGAGGGGCCTCTTTCGGGGCATCCGACGCGCTGATCACCGCGGACGGCGTCAGCATGGCACCCGTGACCGACCTCGGTGCGGGCAGAGGACCGTACTGGCTGGACCAGTGGCTCGAGCGGGGTGGCGCGGACGTCGTCGCCTGGCGCCGCCACATCCACGCCAACCCGGAGCTCTCCCGGCACGAGTACGCGACGACGGAGCTGATCTGCGCGGTGCTGCGCTCGGCGGGCCTCGAACCGAAGGTCCTGCCCGGCGGCACCGGTGTCATCTGTGATGTCGGGAGTGGACCCGGCTGCGTGGCGCTGCGGGCCGACATCGACGCGCTGCCACTCACCGAGGCGTCCGGGCTGCCCTATTCGTCCACTGTGGAGGGTGCGGCGCACGCCTGCGGGCACGACGCGCACACCGCCATCCTGCTCGGCGCCGCGCTCGCGCTCGCGTCCGCGCCCGAGCTGCCGGGCCGCGTCCGGCTGATCTTCCAGCACGCCGAGGAGGTCATGCCGGGCGGCGCGCTCGACGTGAT
Source organism: Amycolatopsis bartoniae (assembly GCF_014191255.1). GTDB lineage: Bacteria > Actinomycetota > Actinomycetes > Mycobacteriales > Pseudonocardiaceae > Amycolatopsis_E > Amycolatopsis_E bartoniae. The sequence goes on along the minus strand of NZ_JACHWH010000004.1, from coordinate 157,904 downwards.
CGAGGCGGGCGCGCTGGAGGGCGTCGACCGCATCTTCGGCCTGCACTGCGACCCGCGCGTGCCGGTCGGCAGGGTCGGCACCCGCGTCGGCGCGATCACGTCGGCCGCGGACCTCATCGAGCTGCAGCTCACCTCGCCCGGCGGCCACACCTCGCGGCCGCACCTGACCGCCGACCTCGTGCACGCGCTGGGTGTGGTGATCACCTCACTGCCGTCGCTGCTCTCGCGCCGCGTCGACCCGCGTTCGGGCACCGTGCTGGTGTGGGGCGCGGTGCACGCCGGGCAGGCGGCCAACGCCGTGCCGCAGGACGGCGCGCTGCGCGGCACCCTGCGCACCGCCGAGCACGACGTGTGGAAGGCGCTCGAACCGCTCGTCCAGTCGTCCGTCGAGTCGCTGCTGGCGCCCACCGGCGTCGGCTTCAAGCTCGACTACCGGCGCGGCGTCCCGCCGCTGGTCAGCGACCCGGACAGCAGCGCGATCCTGCGGGCCGGGGTCACCGCGGCGCTCGGCGAGCAGGCGCTGACCGGTACCGAGCAGTCGTCGGGCGGCGAGGACTTCGCGTGGTACCTGCAGCACATCCCGGGCGCGTTCTTCCGCCTCGGCGTGTGGAGCGGGGAGGGTGAGATGCGCGACCTGCACCGGCCGACGTTCGAGCTCGACGAGCGCGCGCTGGCCGTCGGCGTGCGCTGCATGGTCCACACGGCACTGGCCGCGCTGGCCTGAGCGCTGTGACGAAGAAGGGCCCGCCGGGTTTCCGGCGGGCCCTTTCTCACGTCGCGATGCCGCGGCAGGGTCTGGTGCGCAGGTCGTCGACGTAGTCGGCGGGGGCACCGGCGGCCTCGGCAGCGTCGGCCAGCACGCCCAGGTACCGCGCGGAGGGCAGGCCGCCCTCGTAGGCGTCCAGGACGTAGAGCCAGGCGACCACGGAGCCGTCCATCGTCTGCACCCGCAGGCGGATCTTGTTGTGCAGGCCCAGCTCGCCGCCTTCCCAGCGGTCCAGCCTCTCCTCGTCCAGCGGGGTGACGTCGTAGAGCACGACGAACACGCGGGACGAGGGGTCCTCGACGATCGTGGCGAGCGCACCCTCCCACCCGATGTCCTCGCCGCCGAAGGTCAGCCGCCAGCCTTCCAGCCAGCCGCTGCCCGCCATCGGCGAGTGCGGAGCGCGCTCCATCATCTGCGCGGGCTCCATGTTGGACCCGTAAGCGGCATACAACGGCACGGGCTAAAGGGTAGCCGCACCTTGCTCACCCGACCGGACGTACTCCGGGTGCACCCTCTTAAGGTGGACACGAGCGGTGTGACGAGGAGGGACAGACGTGACCAGGATCGTGATCATGGGCGGGGGCCCGGCCGGCTACGAGGCGGCGCTGGTGGCCGCCCAGCACGGCGCCGACGTCACGGTCGTCGAACGGGACGGGCTCGGCGGCGCGTGCGTGCTCTACGACTGCGTCCCGTCCAAGACGTTCATCGCCTCCTCGGGCGCCCGCGCGTCCCTGCACGGCCTCGGTGAGCTGGGGATCGCCACTGATCTCGCCGACACCCGCATCGACCTGCGCACCGTGCACGGCCGCGTGAAGGGGCTCGCGCTCGCCCAGTCGGCGGACATCCGCGCCCGCGTGCAGCGCGAGGGCGTGCGGGTGGTCATCGGCGAGGCGCGGTTCGCCGACGAGGAGCCGGGACTGGCCCAGCACAAGGTGCACGTCACCCCACGATCGGGTGAGCCGGAGGTGCTCGACGCCGACGTGGTGCTCATCGCCACCGGCGCCACCCCGCGCGTGCTGCCGGGCGCGGTGCCCGACGGCGAGCGGATCCTCGACTGGCGGCAGCTGTACGACCTGCGGGAGCTGCCCGAGCACCTCGCCGTCATCGGATCAGGTGTCACGGGCGCCGAGTTCGCGTCCGCGTACACCGAGATGGGTGTCAAGGTGACGGTCGTGTCCAGTCGCGACCGCGTCCTGCCGCACGAGGACGCGGACGCGGCCGCCGTGCTGGAGGAGGTGTTCTCCCAGCGCGGGACGGCGGTGGCGAAGCACGCGCGCGCGGACAGGGTGGAGCGCACCGAGAAGGGTGTCGAAGTTCACCTGACGGACGGACGCGTCATCGAGGCCAGCCACGCGCTGATGACGGTGGGTTCCGTGCCGAACACGAAGGACATCGGCCTGGAGCGGGTCGGCATCGAGCCGGGGCCGGGCGGCTACATCACCGTCGACCGGGTGTCGCGGACCAGCGTGCCGGGCGTGTACGCGGCCGGTGACTGCACGGGTGTGCTGATGCTCGCCTCGGTGGCCAGCATGCAGGGCCGGATCGCGATGTGGCACGCGCTCGGCGAGGGCGTGGCACCGATCAAGTTGAAGACGGTGGCGGCGAACGTGTTCACCCACCCGGAGATCGCGACGGTGGGCATCTCGCAGCAGGCGATCGACTCGGGCGAGGTGCCGGCGCGCACGATCATGCTGCCGCTGGCCACCAACGCGCGGGCGAAGATGGAGGGACTGCGCCACGGTTTCGTGAAGCTGTTCTGCCGCCCGGCGACGGGTGTCGTCGTGGGTGGCGTGGTGGTCGCGCCGTCGGCGAGCGAGCTGATCCTGCCGATCGCGCTCGCGGTGCAGAACCAGCTGACGGTGGAGCACCTCGCGCTGACGTTCTCGGTGTACCCGTCGCTGTCGGGCTCGATCACGGAGGCCGGACGACAGCTGATGAGGCACGACGACCTGGACTGAGCTTTTTTGTCGGTGGCCGGTGCGATGCTGTGACTGACAGCACACCGGCTATCCGACAGGAGTTCAGTCATGACTTTCCGCGACACCGCCTGGCCCGAGGGCACCCCGTGCTGGGTGGACGTGCAGGTGCCCGACCCGAAGCGCGCGGCGGAGTTTTACGGGCCGTTGCTGGGGTGGGAGTTCTCCGACCAGGGCGGTTACCTGATCGCGTTGCGTGAGGGCAGAGGCGCGGCGGCGATAGGCCAGAGACCACCAGGGGGTCTGTCGGCCTGGACGACGTACCTGGCGGTCGAGAACGCCGACAAGACGGCGGCGGCGATCGTCGAGGCCGGCGGGCGGCTGATGCTGGAGCCGGGCGACGTCGGCCCGGCCGGCCGGCTCGCGCTGGCGGTCGATCCCGCGGGTGCCGTGTTCGGCATCTGGCAGGCGGGGTCCACGACGGGGGTGCAGATCGCGAACGTGCCGGGCACGCTGGTGTGGAACGAGTGCCTGACGCGCGATTACGAGGGTGGGAAAGCCTTCTATGAAGCCGTTTTCGGGTATTCGTACGACGCCTTACCGGGCGGTTACGCGTACTCGACGCTGAAGGTGGACGGCAACATCGTCGGCGGGATCGGTGAGCTGACGTCGCCCGAGGTGTCTCCGCACTGGAGCACGTACTTCGGAGCAGCGGACACCGACGCGACGGTCGAGAAGGCTCTGTCCTTGGGCGGTTCGGTCCTGCGCCCGGCGGAGGATTCCCCGTACGGCCGGTCAGCCCAGCTGGCGGACGACCAGGGGGTGCCGTTCAACGTCATCTCGGTGGAGGGGTGAGGGTTTTGTGGTGCGTTGGGTTCGGTCGGGGGAAGGAGGTGTCCGGCTGGGGCGGGCTTGTGATCTCGTGACCTCATGACTGGCGCCGGGCAGCCGGGGTTGGTGCGCTCTTGGCCGCCGTGGTTGCCGTGGGCCGGGCACCGCAAGTGCACCTCCGTCCCGGCGTGGTGCGTGGGCTGAGCTGCCGTGCGCTGATGCGGGCTGGACTGGTTCGGGTGACCGCGGGCTGGCTTGCTGCGGGCTGGTGCGGGCTGAGCAGGCTGGACTGGTGCGGGCTGGGCCGCCGCGGGTTGGGCTGGTGCGGGCTGGGTTGCCGCGGGCTGGTTGCCATGGGCTGGGGGCGACCGCGGGCTGGCTACCTGGCTTACCGCGAGCCGGGTTTACGCGGTCTGCATCGCCGCGGGCGGTGACTGGCGCAGGCTGGCTTGCTGCGGGCCGGATTTGGGCGGCTGAACTGGCGTCGGCTGGCGCGGACTCCCGCAGGCTGGTGCTCGGGCGCCGCGGGCTGGACTGGTGCGGGCTGCATCGCCGCGGGCTGGGTCGCCGCGGGCTGGTGCGGGCTGCATCGCCGCGGGCTGGGTCGCCGCGGGCTGGGCTACCGCGGGTTGGGGCGCCGCGGGCTTGGCTGACGCGGGCCTGCCCGTCTGGTGTGGTGTCGCGTGCCGACGTGTGGCTGCGCCTCCTCGCCTAGTGGCGCGCCCGCGCCCGCTGCATGAGCCCGCCGCCCTGCGCTTGGGGCTGCTGCCTGCACCTGCCTCGGGGGCTGCCATGCGCCGTAGGAGCGCGATTCGTCTGCTCGTCAGTCCCCTGATCGGCGCCGTCCATGCGAGAAAGCGCTTTCTCGCAGCGCTGTGGCCTACCGGAAACCCCGTCGAGAAAGCGCTTTCAGCGTCCCGGCCGCGGAGTCGAGGGCCGCTTCCCGGATAAGCCCTTCCAGGAGGTCTGCTGCCGCCGTTCCGGCAGCGGCATGCCCCACCCAAACCAGCCCCTCAAGAGAAAGGCACCTCCCTCGCAGAAAGCGCTTTCCCCGCCCCAAAAACCGGGGGACGCCCCCGAAGGAGCGTCCCCCGGCGTGGGTCACTCTACCCAGCCGAACGTCTTCGTCACGGCCTTCTTCCAGTTGTGGTACTGGGCCTCGCGGGTGTCGTCGTCCATGGACGGCGTCCACTCCTTGTCCTGCGCCCAGTTGTTCCGGATGTCGTCCTCGCCCGCCCAGAAACCGACCGCCAGCCCGGCCGCGTACGCCGCACCGAGCGCGGTCGTCTCGTTGACCACCGGCCGGATCACGGGTACGCCCAGGATGTCCGCCTGGAACTGCATCAGCAGCTCGTTCACGACCATCCCGCCGTCCACCTTGAGCGACTTCAGCGGCACCCCGGAATCGGCGTTCATCGCCTCGATCACCTCGCGCGACTGGAACGCCGTGGCCTCCAGCACCGCACGCGCGAGGTGGCCCTTGTTCACGAACCGCGTCAGGCCGACGATCGCGCCACGCGCGTCGGATCGCCAGTATGGCGCGAAAAGACCCGAGAACGCGGGTACGAAGTACGCCCCGCCGTTGTCCTCCACCGTCCGCGCATGCTGTTCGATCTCCGCCGCCGTGCCGATCATCCCGAGGTTGTCCCGCAACCACTGCACGAGCGAACCGGTCACGGCGATGGAACCCTCCAGCGCGTACACCGTCTCCCTGCTGCCGATCTTGTAGCAAACCGTCGTCAGCAACCCGTTCTGCGACATCACCTTCTCGGTCCCGGTGTTGAGCAGCACGAAGTTCCCGGTGCCGTAGGTGTTCTTCGCTTCACCGGGCGAAAGGCACGCCTGCCCGAACGTCGCGGCCTGCTGGTCACCGAGAATGCCCGCGATCGGCACCCCCGACAGCACCCCGCGCTCGCGCACTTTGCCGTACTCCTCCGACGAGGACCGGATCTCCGGCAGCATCGACAGCGGAATGCCCATGTCCGCGGCATGACTCTCGTCCCACGACAGGGTGTCGAGGTCCATCAACAGGGTCCGTGACGCGTTCGTCGGGTCCGTGACGTGCACCCCGCCGTCGGGGCCGCCCGTCATGTTCCACAACACCCACGTGTCCATGTTGCCGAACAACAGCTCGCCCGCCTCGGCGCGCTCCCGCGCACCCTCGACGTTGTCGAGGATCCACTTGACCTTCGGCCCCGAGAAGTACGTCGCGAGCGGCAACCCGGTCTTGTCCCGGTACCGCTCCTGCCCGCCGCCGAGCGCGCCGAGTTCGTCGACGATCTTGTCGGTCCGCGTGTCCTGCCACACGATCGCGTTGTAGACGGGCTTTCCGGTCTTGCGGTCCCACACCAGCGCGGTCTCCCGCTGGTTGGTGATGCCGACCGCGGCGATGTCACCCGCCCGCAGGTCGGCCCTCGCGAGCGCGCCCGCCGTGACGGCGCGCGTGTTCTCCCAGATCTCCTCGGCGTTGTGCTCCACCCAGCCGGCCCGCGGGAAGATCTGCTCGTGCTCCCGCTGGTCCGACGCGACGACCCGGCCGGAGTGGTCGAAGATCATCGCCCGGGTCGAGGTGGTGCCCTGGTCGATCGCGGCGACGTAGGAGGTCATCTGCTCTTCCAATCAGGTGAGGTTGTGGACGGCCAGGTACAGGAGTGCGGCGAGCGCGCCGCCGGCCAGCGGGCCGACGACCGGGATCCACGAGTAACCCCAGTCTCCGTCTCGCTTGCCCCTGATCGGCAGCACGAACGCGTAGGCGATGCGCGGACCGAGGTCACGGGCCGGGTTGATCGCGTAACCCGTCGGTCCGCCGAGCGAGATGCCGATGACCAGCACCACGAACGCGACGCCGGCGTAGCCGAGCGCGGAGTTGCCGAAGGTCGGGGTGCCATCGGCGCCGGTCTTGACGGTCGGGCTCAGCAGGATCCACGCGACCAGCACGAAGGTCCCGATGATCTCGGTGACCAGGTTCCACGCCTTGTGGGGGATCTGCGGCGCGGTCGAGAAGATGCCGAGCGTTTCCTCGGGCTCGGGGTGGTCGTCGAACTGCAGCTTGTAGGCCGCCCAGCACAGCACCGCGCCGAGGAATGCACCGACCATCTGGCCCGCCATGTAGACGGGCACCTGCGACCACGGGGTCTGACCCGCGATGGCGAGGCCCAGCGTCACAGCGGGGTTGAGGTGCGCCCCGCTGGGCGCGGCGAGGCTCGCGCCGGCGAACACACCGAAAGCCCAGCCGAAGGTGATGAACAGGGTGCCCGCCTGGTGCCCGTTGTTGCGGCGCAGCACGACGTTGGCGACGACGCCGTTGCCCAGCAGTATCAGCACCGCAGTGCCGATCAGCTCCCAGACGAAGATCGCGATCAGACTCATCCCGCCCCTTCCCGAAGGATCGCTTCGCGTGTGAACCGGCGTGGTGAGCCCCGGCGCCGTCGCCGGTTCACGATCACCGCAACGCTACTTCGAGCCAGGGGGCAATTCCAGGTACATCCGGGCACACGCGGTGGGCGGTCACCCTGGCGTTGCACCGATCAGGTGGTGCGGAACACCCGTGCGTACTCGGTCGGAGTGGGCGGTCCGTGACATCCTGGAACCGGCAGCAGCAGACTCGCGAGGAGGGGAGCCGGAGTGACTGAGGCGGAGCTGGGACCGGCCGCGCGCGAGGAGAGCTGGCGGCGGCTCTCGGATCAGACGTTCGACCTCGTGGTGATCGGCGGTGGCGTCGTCGGTGCGGGCACCGCGCTGGACGCCGCGACGCGCGGCCTGCGGGTGGCGCTGGTGGAGGCGCGCGATCTCGCGTCGGGCACGTCGAGCCGGTCGAGCAAGCTGTTCCACGGCGGGCTGCGGTACCTCGAACAGCTGGAGTTCGGGCTGGTCCGGGAGGCGCTGCGCGAACGCGAGCTGATGCTGACGACGATCGCGCCCCACCTGGTGAAACCCGTGAGCTTCCTGTACCCGCTGACGCACCGCGTCTGGGAGCGCCCGTACACCGCGGCGGGCCTGTTCCTGTACGACACGATGGGCGGCGCGCGATCCGTGCCCGGGCAGAAGCACCTGACCAGGGCGGGCGCGCTGCGGATGGTGCCCGCGCTCAAGCGGAACGCGCTCATCGGCGGCATTCGCTACTACGACGCGCAGTCCGACGACGCCCGGCACACGATGACCGTCGCGCGCACCGCCGCGCACTACGGCGCGGTGGTCCGGACCTCCACCCAGGTGGTGGAATTCCTCCGCGAGGCCGACCGCGTGTCGGGCGTGCGGGTGCGTGACGTCGAGGACGGGCGCGAGACCGAGGTCCGCGCCAACGCCGTGATCAACTGCACCGGTGTGTGGACCGACGAGCTGCAGCGGCTGTCCGGCAGCCGCGGGCGGTTCCGGGTGCGCGCGAGCAAAGGCGTGCACATCGTGGTGCCGCGCGACCGGATCGTGTCCGAGAGCGGGCTGATCCTGCGGACCGAGAAGTCCGTGCTGTTCGTGATCCCGTGGCGCAACCACTGGATCGTCGGCACCACCGACACCGACTGGAACCTCGACCTCGCGCATCCGGCCGCGACCGAGCACGACATCGACTACATCCTCGAACACGTGAACTCGGTGCTCGCGACGCCACTGACGCACGACGACATCGAGGGCGTGTACGCGGGGTTGCGGCCGCTGCTGGCGGGGGAGAGCGAGGAGACGTCGAAGCTCTCGCGTGAGCACGCGGTGGCGCGGGTGGCGCCCGGGCTGGTGGCGATCGCGGGCGGGAAGTACACGACCTACCGGGTGATGGCGGCGGACGCGGTGGACGCCGCGGCGGTCGACCTGCCGGGGCGGCCGCAGCCGTCCATCACGGACAAAGTGCCGCTGCTGGGCGCGGACGGGTACCACGCCCTGGTGAACCAGGCGGATCACTTGGCGGCGCAGCACGGGTTGCACCCGTACCGCGTGCGGCACCTGCTGGACCGGTACGGGTCGTTGGTGCACGAGGTACTCGCGGTGGCGGAGGGGCGGCCGGAGCTGCTGCGGCCGATCGAGCACGCGCCGGACTACCTGGCGGTGGAGGCGGTGTACGCGGCCAGCCACGAGGGCGCGCTGCACCTGGAGGACGTCCTCGCGCGGCGGACGCGGATCTCCATCGAGTACCCGCACCGGGGCGTCGACTGCGCGCCGCAGGTGGCAATGCTGGTCGGGCAGGTGCTGGGCTGGTCGGACGAGACGATCGCCCATGAGGTGGAGGTCTATACGGCGCGCGTCGCGGCCGAGCGGGACTCCCAGACGCAGCCGAGCGACGAGGCGGCCGACGCGCGCCGCGCCTCGGCCCCGGAAGCCCGGGCGCGCCTGACGGAGCCCGTGGGGTAGGTGGATGTTCTTTCTCGGGCCCGAGCCGCGCCGCGGTTCGGGCCCGAGTGGTGTGTGGGGTTTTCACCTGGAACAGGTGCCAGTGCCACTCGGAAGAGCGGTTGGGGTGGCGGGATCAGGTGGCGCGGCGGCCGCGACAGCAGGCTGGGGTGGCCCGGAGAGACGGCTGGGGATCGAGTGGTGGGGTCGCCTGGACCGGAGCGGGGTCGCCCGGGTGGTGGGGGGTCGGCCGGAGGAGGGGGGCGTCCGGGTAGTGGGGGTCGCCTGGACGAGGGGTCGCCCGGGTGGCGGGGGTCGCCTGGACGAGGGGGTCGCCCGGGTGGCGGGGGTCGGCCGGAGGATCGGGGTCGCCCGAGTGGTGGGGGTCGCCCGCAGGAGGGGGTCGCCCGGGTGGCGCGGGTCGCCCGGTGGTGAGGGTCGCCCGGAGGAGCGCGGTCGCCCGAGGAGCGGCGGTATCGCCGGTGTGGATGGCTAGGACCGCCCGAACGAGTGGCCGCAGGAGTCGACTGCTGTCACCAGGTCGGCCAACCAGCCGCCAAGCTCCGAAAAACCTACCCCTGTGGGGTCGGTGTTCCCGCGGCGCTCGGCACCGACTCCGGGGCGCGTTCGTGCAGCACGACCGTGTCGCCGGCCAGCAGGGCCTTCAGCGTGATCCGGTTGCCGATCGGGTGGGACATCGGCGCTATGAGCAACACCTGCTGCGGACCGTCCGGGTTGGGTCGCACCGTGCGGGCCATCTCCTCGTACTCCTCGCCACAGGAGACGATCGCCCCTCCGTCCACCGGGAACAGCGTCTCCACCCGGCGCGGCATCACGATGTCGCCCTCCGCGGCCGTCGTGCGCCGCCCCGCCACGAGCAGCGGGCAGTCCGGGTCCGACGACAGCACGTGGTCCGCCTCGACGCCGTCCGCCGTGCAGGACAAATCGTCCCGGTGCACCACCCGCGCACCACGCAACTGGGCGGCTATTTGCAGCAGAATTGTTTCCGGCATGTTTCCGCCGGTGATCGCGACCGTTTCCCCCGGCGCGACGCCCTCGTTCTTCAGCGTCGCGTGCAGCCGGCGCAATGTGTCAAAGGTCTCCCGATAGCTCATCGAACGGCTGCGGGAGGCAAAGGCGATGGTGTCGCCGCCCTCACAAAGCACGTCGAGGATGCGGGTCAAGAACAAACTGGAGTCGCCCACGAGTCCCCCGTTCGGCGCTGAAGCAAGGTTTCCGAATCCAGATCATCACAGGAGCGAGGTATCTGAAAGGAATTGTGTCACCCGGCACAACGTGACGAAAACGGCGCGTGTTCCCCGCACGGTCCAATCCTTCCTCAACCGCTCCGCGCGGGTACTACCCCCGTTCCCGGGCGTTAACCTTCCCGGCACGCGAATTTCCACAAAGGACCTACGGCGCGGTCCGCAACCACGAAACCAGCTGCTGCCCCGGCGTGTACGGATCCTTGCTCATCCCCACCCGCTCGAACCCGCAGCGCTTCGCCACCGCCTCCGACGCCACGTTGTCCGGGTGGTGCCGGTACGCCACCTGCCGCAGCCCGAGCGCACCGAACCCGAACCGCACCGCCGCGCTCACCGCGGGCACGCTGATGCCCCGGCCACGCGACGCCGGGTGGATCCACAGCGCGATCTCCCCGTGCCCGGCCTCCAGGTCAAGGTCCTTCAGCCCGACCTCGCCCAGCAACGCGCCCGTCGTCGGCTCGGCGATCGCCCAAGCGCACCGTTCCTCGCTGAACCACTCCGCCGCCCGCTGCGTCACGTACAGGTCCGCCTCGGCCAGGTTCCGCACCCGGTAGTTGACGATGTAGCGGTTGTGCTCGGGATCGGCGAACGCCTCGACGAGCGCGGGCCGGTCGTCGAGCAGGTCGTCCGCCCGCAACGCACGCAGGTAGTACTCACCAGCGTTGATCTCCACCGGCTCCATCGGCTAACGGGACCTCGCTCCGAAGACCAGCGCGACCGCGAGCGGGATGAGGAACACCAGCCAGATCCCGCGGGCCACGGTGAAGAACAACAGCACGGCGACGATCGCCGCGATCGGGACCGCCCCGACGCCGAACCGGCGCGCGGGCGGTTGCGGCCTGCCGGGCGCGACGGGCGCCGCCCGCAGCACACGTGGACGCGGCTCCGGCAGGTCCTCGAACAGCGGGACCAGCTCGCTGCGCATCCGCGCCGCGGTGACCTTCGCCGACCGGGTGCCGTACTCGTCGATGTCCAGGCGCCCCGTCCGCACGTGCTCGGACAGCGTCTCGATCGCCTCGTCGCGCTCAGCGTCGCTGAGCCGCATGTCCGCCACGTCCCCGATCCTACGACCGGTGCCGTCGTCGATCACGTTCGCGACGGTCCTTGTCCCAGTCCTTGCCCCAGATGCCCTGGGCGAACGCACCGAACAGGAACGGCAGCGCGATGAACCACCAGATGCCGGTGGTGATGCCCAGGACGATGGCACCGGCGAACAGCACCGGCATCATCGCGGCGCTCACCCGCTGGCTCAGCGGCCGGTCGGAGTAGGCGACCGCGCCTGGCGGCTTCGGCTGGACGGCCTTGGCCGGCGCGGGCGGCGGCGTGCCGAACACCGGATGCGGTTCGGGCAGGTCGGCGAACACCTCGGCCAGCTCACCGCGCGTGCGCGCCGCCGCGACCCGCGCCGACCGGTCGCCGTACTCGTCCACGTCGAGCCGCCCCGCGCTCAGGTGCTCCCCGAGCGCGGACAGCGCCGACTCCCGTTCGCTGTCGCCGATCCGCAGATCCGGCGAGGGAACCTCGTTCACGCCCCGATGGTATGCCCGGCGGTTGCCTTCAGTCCTTGATTTCGAGCAGGGCGGCGCCCTGAGTGACCGCGGCGCCGACCTCGACGGACAGGCCGGTGACCGTGCCCGCCTTGTGCGCCGTCACCGGGTTCTCCATCTTCATCGCCTCCAGCACGACGACCAGCTCGCCGGCCTCGACCTGCTGGCCCTCTTCGACGGCGACCTTGACGATGGTGCCCTGCATCGGCGCCGTCACGGCGTCCCCGCTGACCGCGGCTGTGCCGCCGCCGGAACGCTTGCGGGGCTTGGCCTTCGCCGCCGCCCCACCGCCGTTGCCCCCGCCGCCGAGCGCCAGGTCGCCGGGCAGGGAGACCTCGAGGCGGCGGCCGCCGACCTCGACCACCACGGTCTGCCGCGGCCCGGTTTCCTCCTCGACCTCGCCGGGCGCGGTGAACGGCTCGATCCGGTTGTCGAACTCGGTCTCGATCCAGCGGGTGTGCACGCTGAACGACTCGCCGTCGCCGACGAACGCCGGGTCACGCACGACCGCGCGGTGGAACGGCACGACCGTGGCCAGGCCCTCGACCTCCAGCTCGTCCAGCGCGCGGCGGCTGCGCTCCAGCGCGTTCTCCCGGTCGGTACCGGTGACGATCAGCTTCGCGAGCATCGAGTCGAACTGGCCACCGACGACGCTGCCGGTGTGCACGCCGGAGTCGACGCGGACGCCAGGACCCTCGGGGAACACCAGCTTGGTGACGGTGCCGGGCGCGGGCAGGAAGTTGCGGCCCGCGTCCTCGCCATTGATGCGGAACTCGATCGAGTGACCGCGCGGCTCCGGGTCCTCGGTGAAGCGCAGCTTCTCGCCGCGCGCGATGCGGAACATCTCGCGCACCAGGTCGATGCCCGCGGTCTCCTCGGACACCGGGTGCTCGACCTGCAGCCGCGTGTTGACCTCCAGGAACGAGATGGTCCCGTCGGTGCCCACGAGGTACTCGACCGTGCCGGCGCCGGAGTAGCCGGCCTCCTTGCAGATCGCCTTGGCGGAGCTGTGGATCGTGGCGCGCTGCTCGTCGGTGAGGAACGGCGCGGGCGCCTCCTCGACCAGCTTCTGGTGCCGGCGCTGCAGGGAGCAGTCGCGGGTGCCGACGACGACGGCGTTGCCGTGCTGGTCGGCCAGCACCTGCGCCTCGACGTGCCGGGGCTTGTCCAGGTAGCGCTCGACGAAGCACTCGCCGCGGCCGAACGCGGCGACGGCCTCGCGGGTGGCGGACTCGAACAGCTCCGGGATCTCCTCGATGGTGCGCGCGACCTTGAGACCGCGGCCGCCACCGCCGAACGCCGCCTTGATGGCGACCGGCAGGCCGTTCTCCCGCGCGAACGCGACGATCTCGTCGGCGTCCTTCGCGGGCTCCTTGGTGCCGGGGACCAGCGGCGCGCCGGCTCGCATCGCGATGTGGCGGGCGGTGACCTTGTCGCCGAGGTCGCGGATGGCCTGCGGGCTCGGGCCGATCCAGGTCAGGCCCGCGTCGATCACGGCCTGCGCGAAGTCGGCGTTCTCCGAGAGGAAGCCGTAGCCGGGGTGGACCGAGTCGGCGCCGGAGCGCTTCGCGACGTCGATCAGCTTGTCGATGACCAGGTAGCTCTCCGCCGCGGTGGTGCCGCCGAGCGCGAACGCCTCGTCGGCCAGCCGCACGTGCGGGGCTTCGCGGTCGGGGTCGGCGTACACGGCGACGCTCTGCAATCCCGCGTCCTTGGCCGCTCTGATCACGCGGACCGCGATCTCGCCGCGGTTCGCGACCAGGATCTTGGTGACCGGTCCACCGATGGACTGCTCGGGCACGCCGCTACCTCCGAAAAGAGTTCCGCTCCCCGCCCCGGGGCGTCCTGTCGAAGGCGCCTGGCACGGGGCCTCACCGCAGTTTACGGGCCTGGTGTCCCCGTGCGGTGAGAGGCGGCTCACGCTTACGCTGGGCACGATCGGTCAGGGGGAAGGAGCGGTGGGTGGACGCGAAGCGGGCTCCGCGGTCCGTGTTGCTCACTGCCCTGCTGGCCGCGATCGTCACCGTCGGGGCACTCGTGGGGGTGGCCGCGATGCGGGCCCGGGAGGACCGGCCGCGCGAGGCGGCCCCGGTGCCGCCGGTGTCCGCGCAGCCGGGAACGGACTGCGGTGACGGGCCCTGCAAGCTGCTGGCGACGAGGACAGTGGGTGCCGGCGCGGTCGAACTGCTCGCGGATGCGCAGGGCGCCAACGGCCGGTTCCAGGCCGACGGCCAAGTGGTCCAGACCAGTATCACCGAGCTGGGTGGCCGGCTCGACCCGGACTCGCTGACGTGCGTCGCCGCTTCGGTCTCCGCGTGCCTGGTGAGCGCCCCGTTCAGCGGCGGCGAGCTCGGCGAGCTGGTGGTGCAGCGGGACGGCGACTGGCGTGCGGTGGCGAAGCCGTACTTCTCCGACGCGGGGGTCATCGAGCTGGGCAACGTCGCGAACGACGACGCGCCGGAGGTCGTGGTGGTGCAGTCGTCCCCGGCGCTCGCGCGGGTGTACGCGCTGGACGGCAGTGTCGTCGGCTGCACGCGGAAGTACAGCTATCCGGCGCAGCTGCGGGGCTGGCCGCAGGTGCGGGTGCTGGCGTCGGACCTGCGGGCCTGTCCTTAGCCCTATTCGCGCTCCACCCGCTGCAAGCCCCGCGCGGGCGTCCACCATTCGACGACGAGCCTCGTGGCCTTCTCGTCGAGGTGCGTGTGCACGACCTCGGTGATGTCGGCGTGGAAGACGTCGCCACCCGGGGCGGCGGTGGCCCGGCCGGAGATCTTCGCCTCGCCCGGCCACTGCGCCTCGGCGCCCTCGACCGGGTCGACGGTGGCGCTGTGCAGGGCGAACCGCGGGTCCCGGCGGAGGTCCGCGCCCTTGCGCGCGTCCGGCATCGAGCCGAACACCAGGTCACCGTCCTCGAAGTTCGCCTCGATCCCGGAGATCCGCGGCGCCCCGTCGGCCCGCACGGTGGCGATCGTCTTGTGCTTGCGGGCGTCGAACAACGCCCGCACGCGCGCCGCGAACTCCGGTACCGCCTTTTCCACGTCCTGCCATGCAGTCATGCGCCCTACGATGGCACGTCTCAGACGAACTGGTTGCCCTCCGCGCGGAGGTGGCGGCGCAGAATCTTGCCGTTTCCGTTCCGGGGCAGGGCAGCCAGCCACACGATGTCGTCGGGCACCTTGTACCAGGACAGCCGCGTCTTGGCGAGGTCGAGCAGCTGCGCGCCGAGGATGTCCGGCTCGGCGTCGGGGACCGGCACGACGTAGGCGCGCAGGCTGGTGTGCCCGACCTCGCGCCGGACGGCGCTGACCGCCGCTTCGAGCACGCCCGGGTGGCTTTCCAGCAGCCGTTCGACCTCGCCCGGCACCACGTTCTGGCCGCCGATCACCTCGACGTCGTCGAGCCTGCCGTGGACGTGCACGACGTTGTCCTCGTCGAGCGACGCGAGGTCGCCGGTGGGCCACCACGTGTCGACCAGCTGGTCCGGGCCGAGGCCGCCCCGCGCGACGCCGCGGGTGGCGAAGGGGACGCGGATGTGCAGCTCACCCCGTTCCCCGGTCGGCAGCACCTGCCCCTCGGCGTCGACGATCCGCACCGGACGGCCCTCGTGCGGCGGCCCGACGGCCGAGGGAGTGTCGTAGTCGGCGGGCCTGCCGATGGCGATCCCGCCGATTTCGGTGGCGCCGTAGCCGTTGATCAGCCGTTCGCCGAGGATCGGCACCAGTTGTTCGCGCAGGCGCTGCGAAAGCACCTCCCCGGCGCAGATCGCCACCCGCAGCGCGCCGAGCACCTCGGCCGCACCGGGTTCGAGCAGCAGCCGCGCCAGGAAGCTCGGCTGGCCGAAGAACCGCGTGACCGCGTGCGTGCGCATGAGCTCGATCGCCGCCGCCGGAGTCGCGCGCGGGCGCGACAGCACGGAGGTCTGCCCGATTCCGAGCGTGGCGAGCACCGAGGCGCTCAGGCCGCCGAAGAAGTACATGCGGGACACCGAGAGCCCGACGACACCGGCGCCGTCCGTGCTCAGTCGCGTGCCGAGATCGCGGTGGAGGAAGAAACACAGCTTCGGCTTGCCCGTGGTGCCCGAGGTGAACAGCGCCAGCGCCGGAGCGTCACCGCCCGCGGTGAACCCGGTGGCGGGTGCCGCGGCGGTCAGCTGCTCGGCGCGAGTGGTCCGGACCAGTCCGGCGGTGTCGAGCCAGCCCGCGGTCTCCGGGTCGACCACGGCCAGTGCCGGCTCCGCGGTCAGCACGTCCCGTTCCAGGTCCTCGCGGCTCATCTGCACGTTCACCGGTACCGCGACGACACCGGCCTGCCAGGCGCCCAGCAGGCACCACACCATTTCCATGCTGTCCGGCAGGGCGAGCAGTACGCGGTCACCTGGTCGCAATCCCGCTGCCAGGTAACCGTTCGCGACGCGTGCCGCGCCGTCGAAGACCTCCGCGAACGTCCAATCGCGACCGTCGGCCACGAAGGCGACGCGGTCATCCCAACCCCGCGCACGGGTGTGTTCCGCCAAGCGCTGCGCCACGTTCTCAGGCATGCCCGCCAGGTTGCCGGGAACCCGGCGGGCATGCGGGTGGGATTTCGCGGATCTGCCCGGAAGTCGGAAGATCCTTCACCACTAGGCCCGGACGGGTTCCCGCTCCGGCTCCGGCTCGCCCAGCAGCGGGGGCGTGGTGTGCGAGTGGAGGATCTCGTCGTCGAGGAGGTTCTCGGTGCGGGCGATCCATGTCGGGATCGCGATCTGCCCCGCGACGTTCGTGGCCGTGCGCATCATGTCGAGGATCGGGTCGATGCCGTAGATCACCGCGATGCCCGTGGCGATCACCGCCGGCGGGAGGTCCAAAGTGCTCAGTGTCAGCGTGAGCATGGTGAACCAGCCGGTGACGCCCGCCGTCGCGATCGCGCCGAACACCGCGACCACGACGATCAGCACGTAGTCGCCGAAACCGAGGTGGATGCCGAACAGGTTGGCGATGAAGATGCTCGCCACCGCGGGGTAGACCGCCGCGCAGCCGTCCATCTTCGTCGTCGTGCCCAGTGGCACCGCGAAGCTCGCGTAACCGGGGTCGACGCCGAGGTTCACCGCGGTCTGCCTGCTCAGCGGCAGCGTCGCGCCCGAGGACCGCGACACGAACGCGAACTGCAGCGCCGTCCACGCCTTGCGGAAGAACAACGCCGGGCTCACCTTGCCGACGAAGCGCAGCAGCAGCGGGTACACCCCGAACAGCACGAGCAGCGTGCCGGCGTACACCGCGACGATCAGCGACAGCAATGGCCGCACGAACTGGTCGCCGTAGGTCGCGAACGCGTGACCGATCAGGCCGAGCACGCCGATCGGGGCGAGCCGGATGATCCAGCCGAGGACCTTCTGCACCAGGTCGAACACCACGCGGTTGAAGCGCACGAACGGCTCCGCGCGGTCACCGAGGCTGTACGCGGCGAGGCCGACGGCCAGCGAGATCACCACGACCTGCAGGATCTTGCCCTCGGCGAACGCCTCGAACAGGTTGCTCGGCACGAGGTTGTCGACCAGGTCCAGCCACGAACCGTGGTCGCGGGACGCGAGCTTCTGCACGGTGGCCTGGTCCGGCTGCAGCGAAACCCCGCTGCCGGGGTTGACGATCCGGCCGACCGCGATGCCGATGAGCACCGCGATGAACGACGTGGTCGCGAACCACAGCACCGTCTTGCCGCCGAGGCGGGCCGCCGTGCGGGCACCGCCGAGACCGCGCAGGCTCACGATGCCGAGCACGATCGCGGTGAAGACCAGCGGCAGGACCGTGACCTGCAGCAGGTCGGTGAAGATCGAGCCGATGGTGTTGAGGGTGGTGTTCAGCCAGCCGAGGTGTGCCTGCCGGGCCAGGAAGCCCAGCAGTGCGCCGACGACGAGTGCGACGACCACGACGAGACCGAAGACCTTGGGCTTGCGATAGGTCCGTAACAGGGACACGGGTGCGCTCCGGGGAAAGTTCTGATGTACCGGAGGGCACCAACGCCCGTCGTGTCGCGGTTCTTCCGCCTTCCACTATGTGAGAGACCACAGGTCGGGGATGGTGACCCCGACCTCGGCGAGCAGCCTGCGGGTGAGCGGCAGGCTGATGCCGATCACGCTCGACGGGTCACCGTCGATGCCCTCGACGAACCAGCCGCCGAGCCCGTCGAGCGTGAACGCGCCCGCCACGTTCAGCGGCTCGCCGGTGGCCAGGTACGCCTCGATCTCGTCCTGCGACGGGTCGGCGAAGCGGACGTGCGTGGTGTTGCTGCCGGTGGTGCGCCGGGTGACCACGCCGTCCTCCAGCCGGAGGACGGCGTGGCCCGTGAGCAGGTCGCCGGTGTTGCCCGCCAGCTGGGCCCACCGCTTGCGCGCGACCTCGACCGTGCCGGGCTTGCCGAGCATCTCGCCCTCGATGGACAGCATCGAGTCGCAGCCGACGACCACCGCGTCCCCGTCCAGCGTCGAGGCGACCGCCTCCGCCTTCGCCGCCGCGAGCGCGGTGACCAGCTCGGCGGGCGCGGGATCGGTGAGCGCCGCGGCGACGGCGTCCTCATCGACGCCGGACACCACGACACTCGGTTCGATCCCGGCCGCCCGCAGGACGGCGAGGCGGGCGGGGGAGGCGGAAGCCAGTACGAAACGCACGCCTAGAGGTTAGCTGTGGTGCTTACCGGCTCCGGCGTGGCGGCGGGCGGAGCGTCGCGGACGACCCGCTTCATCGCCAGCGCCGCGATCGCGCCGAGGACCAGCACCGCCGCGGGCAGGAGCATCGTCTCGCGGGCCGCGGTAGTCAGGGCGACCGGCGCGTTGCCGTGCTCGGCGGCCATCGTCGCGGTGATGCGGGCCTGCAGCAGCACGCCGATCGCGGCGCTGCCCAGCACGCCGCCGACCTGCCGGGACGTGTTGAAGATCCCGGACGCGGCGCCGGCCATGCGGCGGTCGACCGAGCTCATCGTCACGTTGCTCATCGGCGCGAACACGCAGCCCGTGCCGATCCCGCACAGCAGCAGCACCGGAACCAGCGACCACGGGTGGGTGTCGGCACGCGCCTGCAGCGCCACACCGAGAAGGCCCGCCGCGAGCGCGAGGAACCCGACCACGACGAGGTACTTCGCGTTGACGCGGTCGGAAAGGCGCCCGATGAACGGCGCGATGAGCCCGGACAGCAGCGACATCGGGGCGGTCAGCAGGCCCGCGCTCGTCGGGCTCATGCCGAGCACGTCCTGGACGTACACCACCAGCGGCACGAACATCCCGGTCATCGCGAAGCCGATCGCGGTGGCGGTGAGCGTGCCCGCGGAGAAGTTCCGGTTGCGGAACACGGTGAGCGGCAGCAGCGGCTCACGCCTGTTGAGGCGCTGCCAGACCACGAACGCGACGAGCAGCAGCACGCCGGCGCCGATGATCTCCGGGATGTTCACCGGCCCGAACACGCGGCCCCACGAGTACTGCTGGCCGTTCTGGATGCCGAACACCAGGCAGAGCAGGCCCGCGGCGGACAGCAGGATGCCGGGCACGTCGAACGAGTGCGCGTGCTTCGGCTGCCAGTCCGGCACCAGCGCGACGGTGAGCACGATCGCGACGACGCCGATCGGCACGTTCACGAAGAAGATCCACTCCCAGCCGAGGCTGTCCACCAGCAGACCGCCCAGCAGCGGGCCCGCGATCGTGGCGAGCCCCGCGACCCCGCCCCACAGGCCCATGGCGGGACCGCGCTTGGCAGGCGGGAACAGGTGGGTGATGAACGCCAGCGTCTGCGGGGTCATCAGCGCGGCGCCGAGCCCCTGCACCGCGCGGGCGGCGATCAGCATCTCCGCCGAGCCGGACAGCCCGCACCACAGCGACGCGAGCGTGAACACCGCGAGGCCCGCGAGGAACACGCGCTTGGGGCCGAAGCGGTCGCCGAGCCTGCTGGTGAACAGCATCGGCACGGCGTAGGTGAGCAGGTAGACGCTGAGCACCCACACCACGGAGTTGAGCGTGGTGTGCAGCTCGCGCACCATGGCCGGAATCGCGATGGACACGATGGTGGTGTCCAGCAGGATCATGAAGAAACCCAGGCACAGCGCGGAAAGCGCGGCCCACGGGTTAGCCTGTCTTGGCATCGGGGGAGTCCTTGTCGTCCACGATGGAGAGATGGGGTTTGTTCTCGTCCGGCCACGGGATCCGGCCGGACTCGAGGTCGGCGATGAGCCGTTCGGTCCAGTCCAGTTCGGACTTGCGTTGGTGCTGCGCGAAATCGTGGTCGATCCAGTACATGCGGGGCAGGTCCTTTTCGAGCACCTGGCCGATGACGTACTGGTTCGCGGCGATGCGGGCCTTGAGGTTGATCGCCCGCATCCTGAGCTGGTCGAGCGCGTCGTCCCGGTCCAGCTCCGCCGCGGCGGAGAGGGCGACCGGGTACTCCGGGTACTCCTCGGCGGGGGTGGCGAGCATCTCCCGCGTCTGGTCGGTGAAGGTGTCCCGGCCCTTGCCGGTCATCGCGTAGACCGTCCGCTCCGGGCGGCGGCCCTGGCGCTGCGTGTCGACCACTTCGATGTGGCCTTGGGCCTCCAGGCGCTCGACCGTGTGGTACAGCGAGCCGGGCCGGAGCTTCACGCGGAAGTCGACCCGGCGCTGGCGCATCAGCTGGGTCATCTCGTAGGGGTGCATCGGTCTTTCGTGCAGCAGCTCGAGGATCGCCATCGCGAGGGGCGTCAGCGCCTTTCCGGCCGCGGCCACGATCGATCAGTCCCTTCGGAGGAGTCCAGCTCGTTTATTCCACGTGGACTATACGACGTGGACTGTGTCGCTGTCGAGCCTGTCCGAAACGGCCAACCGGGCGTGACCGATTGGGTACGGTGAGGAGGCCGGGGGGCACTGGCACGTTGGGGGGTCTCACGTGGTCGATCCGCTTTCCTCCGCACTGCTCGGGGCGCTCGGCGCGACGTTCTCCGCCGTGCACCAGTGGGTCGTCGAGCGCGGGGCCGACCGCGCGGTGGAGCGGACCCGCGGCCAGCAGCTCGCGAACCCGGAACGCGTGCTGGCCCAGGTCGCCCGCGAGCTGGGCGACCTGCGCCGGGTCGAGTTCGCCCGGCTCGCGGACAACGAATGGGCCGCGGTGCAGGACGCCGTCGCCGCGTCGCTCCGCGCCGCGCAGCTCGACGAGGCCCCGCCGAAGGTGCTCGTGAGCGCCAACCGCCTGCGTGCCCGGGTCCGCACGGCCGGGC
Source organism: Amycolatopsis bartoniae (assembly GCF_014191255.1). Taxonomy (GTDB): domain Bacteria; phylum Actinomycetota; class Actinomycetes; order Mycobacteriales; family Pseudonocardiaceae; genus Amycolatopsis_E; species Amycolatopsis_E bartoniae. The sequence goes on along the minus strand of NZ_JACHWH010000004.1, from coordinate 137,059 downwards.
GGCCCGCGTTGCGTTCGGCCGGGCTCGACGACTCCGGCCGCGAGGCGTACCACCGCCTCCTGCGGCACAGCTGCCACAAGATCGCCAGGCGCGCGCAGGCGGTGGACGGCGTGATGCGGGCGCTGCACGCCGACATGGCGAACGACGTCGAGCAGCTCAAGAACCGCGTCGAGGACCTGGCGCACAAGCCCGCTGGGGGCGAGGACCGGTTCGAGCGGGCGTACGTGCGTTACGTGGCCGAGGAACACGCGACGTTCGAGCTGTTCCAGGTGAGCATCGGCCGCGCCCCGGCGCAGTACGCGTTCGACGACTTCTACACCGCGCCCTCGATCGCCCGCCGCCAGCGTTCGGCCGACGACGTCGAGCTGACCGGGGCGGGCACCGACAGCGCGAACGCGATCGGCTCGGCCCGGCGGGTCCTGCTGTTCGGCGGCGCGGGCGCGGGCAAGACAACGTTCCTGCGGTGGCTGCTGCACACCGCCGCGGTGTCGGTGCGCGACGGCCGCGAGGGGCCGTGGCGGGACGACGTGCCGTTCTTCGTGTCGCTGCGCCAGTTCGGCGACCGCCCGCTGCCCTCGCCCGAGGACCTGGTCGCGGCCACCGCGCCGCCGCTGGCCGGGGAGAAGCCGGACCGCTGGGTCAGTTCGGTCCTGCGGTCCGGGCGGGCGATGGTCCTCGTCGACGGCGTCGACGAGCTGCTGCTGGAGCGGCGCGAGGAGGTCCGGCGCTGGCTGACCGGTCTGGTGCGGGCGTATCCGGACGCGCGTTACGTGGTGAGCACGCGCCCGTCCGCGGTGCCCGACGACTGGCCCGGCGGCGGGTTCGCGCGGTTCGAGCTGCTTCCGTTGAGCAGCAACGGTTTGCGCAACCTCATCGGGCACTGGTACGAGGCCGCGCGGGCGCTGGAGAGCGATCCCGCGCAGCGGGAGTGGCTCGCCGGCTGCGAGCGCCGCCTGGTGCAGAGCCTCGCGACACGGCCGGACGTGCGCGGCCTGGTGTCGAGTCCGTTGCTGTGCTCACTGCTGTGCGCGCTGTACCGCCAGGAGAACATGTACCTGCCGCAGAGCCGCAAGGAGCTGCTGGACAAGGCGCTGGAACTGCTGCTCGGGCAGTGGGACCTGCAGCGCGACATCCCGGTCGAGGACGAGCTGCGGATCTCCACCAAGGAGAAGGTCGTCCTGCTGGAGCGGTTCGCGGCGCCGATGGTGCGCAACGCCGAGCTGCTGGTGAGCGCGCCCGTCGCGGAGCAGCGGTTCGGCCGGGCGATGTCGGGGCTGCGGTCGGAGGCGCGCGAGCTGCGGCCCGAGCAGGTGCTGCGCCACATGCTGGAGCGCACCGGCCTGCTGCGCGAACGCGACGACCGGATCCAGTTCGTGCACCGCACGTTCCGCGACTTCCTGGCCGCGGGCGAGTTCGTCAAGGCGGGTGAGCTGGGTTACCTGATCGAGCACGCACACGACGACTCGCTCTACGAGGTCGTGTTCATGGCCGCCGCGCAGGCACGGGCGCGGGAGGCGGGCGAGCTGCTGGGGCGGCTGCTCGAACGGGCGGGCAGGCGCGCGACACGCAAGGACCGGGAGACGGCCGACAAGCTGGAGCTGCTGGCCGCGGCCTCACTGGGGTACGTCGACGTCATCGACCCGGAGCACGTGCGTGCCGACGTGCTCGCCGCCGTCCGGCGCCTCATCCCGCCGCGCACGTTCCAGGACGCGGAGCTGCTCGCGCGGGCCGGGACGTTCGTGGCGGACCTGCTGCCGGGGCCCCTGGAGGTCGGCAGGTACGCCGACGAGACGGGCGCGGACCGGGCCGAGGTCGCCGCACGCGTGATCCGGACCCTCGCCCTGATCGGCGGCGAGGAGGCGTGGGAGAAGATCCAGGCGTTCACCGGCACCGACCGCCGCGTCGTGATCGACGAGCTGCTGCGGGCGTGGCGCCAGTTCGACCACTCCGAGGACTACGCGCGCACGCTGCTGTCCGATGTGGACTTCGGCGAGCTGGTGCTGGAGGTGCACCGGTGGGACGTGCTGGCCCGGTTGCGGCACCTGAAGAAGCTGACCGCGGTGCAGCTCATTGGCGACATCGCGCTGACCGACCGGGAGGGCAGGCGGCCGCTCGCGGAGATCCCGAACCTGCGGCACCTGGAGATCCGGTCCAACGAGGTGGCCGACAGCCTCGCGGGACTGGCGGGCTGCGACGCGCTGCGCGTGCTGTGGATCTCGGGCTACAGCGCGCTGCGGGACCTGTCCGCGCTCGCTTCACTGCAGGTGGAGGAGCTGCACCTGCACACGACGGGCGGTTTCGGCGCTTTGCGGGCCCCGCGCCTGGCGACGCTGGCCGGTGCACCGCTGCGGCGGTTGTCCATCCGGCATCCCGCGCTGGAGCGCGGTCTGCACGCGCTGCCCGAAGGCCTGCCGCTGACCGAGCTGGTGCTCGACGGGCGCGCGGAGTACCGGTCGTTGCTCGGCGTGGAGCGGTTCCCGGGGCTGGAAAAGGTCGTCGTGCACGGCGTGCCGGACGAGGACGAGGTGCGGGCCCTGCGTGAGCTGCCCGCGCTCGCGGAACTGGTGGTGCACAAGCCCGAAGCGGACCTCGCGCGGTTGCGGTCGCTGCTGCCGGACGTGCACGTGGTCGTCCACCACCGGTCCCGCGCCCGTTCCTAGTCCGCCTCGATGCGGCTGGCGACAGTGCGGATGTGCGCGGAGATCAGGTCGTGCAGCGCGTCACCGTCGCCGGCTTCGAGCAGGTCGCAGATGCGCGTGTGCTCTTCGAGGATGATCCGTGGCCGGTCGCCGTTGGCGTGGCGCAGTGCGGTGTGCACCATCCGCAGCTGCCGGTCGCGCAGCCCCGAGTAGAACTCGTCGAACAGCGCGTTGCCCGCCGCGTGCACGAGCGCCGCGTGGAACTCGCGGTCGAGCGTCGTGAACCGCGGGTCCGGCCACTCCAGGCTCTTCTGCTCGGCCAGCACGCGGCGCATCTCGGCGACCACCTCGCGCTGCCGTCCCGCGCCGATGACCTTCGCGGCGGCGTGGCGCTCCAGGAAGATCCGCGCCTCGGCGATGTCCTCCGCCTCGCTCGCCGAGACGGGCACGACGAGCGCGCCCTTCTTCGGGTACAGCCGCAGCAGGCCCTCGGCGGACAGGCGCAGGAACGCCTCGCGGACGGGCGTGCGGGACAGCCCGACGTCCTCGGCGACCTCGCCTTCGCTGATCAGCCTGCCGCCCTCGAACCGCCCGTCGAGGATCCGCTCCTTCGTCCAGCGGTACGCCCGCTCGCTCGCGGCGCCCTGTGAGCGGTCCCTCGTTGACATGCGCGCATAGTAACGGGGACCGTGATAGATACAAGATAGATGCAACAGGGGAGGCGACTGTGCGCAAGGCGTGGTTCATGTGGGGGCTCGGTGCCCTCTGCTACCTGACCGCGTTGTTCCACCGGATGAGCCTGTCGGTCGCCGGACTCACCGCCCAGGAACGGTTCTCGGTCGACGCCACCGGACTGGCCGCGTTCTCCGTGGTGCAGCTGGTCCTGTACGCGCTGCTGCAGGTCCCCGCCGGCGCGGCGGCCGACCGCTTCGGCCCCCGGCGGTTGTTGCTGGCCGGGATGGCGCTGATGGCCGTGGGCTCGACGGTGTTCGCGCTCGCCACGTCGTACCCGCTCGCGATGACGGGCCGGGCGCTGATCGGCGCGGGTGACGCCTTCCTGTTCGTCAACGTGCTGCGGCTGGCGCAGAACTGGTTCCCCGGCCGCCGTTACGCGCTGGTCGCGGCGCTCACCGGGATGATCGGCGGGCTCGGCCAGCTCATCGCCACCGCGCCGCTCGCCGCGCTGCTCGACGGGTTCGGGTGGACGGCGGCGTTCCTGACCGCGGGCGTGCTGACCGCGGTGTTGCTGCTGGTGGTCGGGCTGCTGCTGAAGGAGAGCCCGCGGGGCCGGGTCGCGCCCGTGGTCAGCGGTGAGCCGCTGCGGAAGAGCCTGCGGCACGCGTGGCGCAGCCGCGGCACCCGGCACGCGATGTGGTCGCACTTCACGCTGATGGGGACGTTCGTGTCGTTCACGGCGGTCCTCGGGCAGCCGTACCTGGTGAGCGCGCAGGGCCGCACGCCGGGCGCGGCGAGCGGGCTGCTGACCGTCGTGGTGGTCGGGTTCGCGCTGGTCAGCGCGGTCGCCGGGCAGGTGGCTTCGCGGCGCCCGGACCTGCGAGGACGGCTGGTCGCGACGGCGGCCTCGGTGAGCGTGGCGTGCTGGGCGGTGCTGGTCGCGGTGCCCGGGCCGCTACCGCAGGCGGTGCTGGCGCCGGTGCTGTTCCTGCTCGGCGGCGCGGGCGGCGTGAGCATGCTGGCGTTCGACCTGGCGCGCACGTCGAACCGCGGTCACCAGGCCGGAATCGCCAGCGGCGTGGCCAACATGGGCGGTTTCTGCTTCGCCGTGGTGGCCGAACTGGGCGTCGGCGTGCTGCTGGACGCGCTGGTCGCCCACGGCATCGCGGCGCCACTGGCCCACCGCCTGGCCTTCGGGGTGGTGCTGTTGCTGGCGCTGGCAGGCACGGTGCGGCTGCTCACGCTGCACCGCCACGCGGGCATACAGCCGCGGCGGTCGGAACTGGAGCTGGTGGGCTGAGGGTCAGCGCGGAAAGCCCGAAGCCCGCCAAGCCCCTTCGCCCGGATGAAGCGGCGCCCGCAGCAGCCGCGCCCGGTCGGCCCACCTCGACCGACGTCCCCGGGGAGCCGGAGCCGGCGCCGAGCCCACGCTCGCCAGTACCACTGCCAGCGCCGCCAGCTCGGCGTCGTCCGGGTTGCCCCGGACGACGCGCAGGAACGGTTTCTCGTCACTCATCGCAGCCTCACAGCGGGATGTTGCCGTGCTTCTTGGGCGGCAGCGTCTCGCGCTTGTCCCGCAGCATGGACAGCGCGCGCGTCACGTGGCCGCGCGTGTGCGACGGCACGATCACCGAGTCCACGTACCCCCGCTCGGCCGCTTCGTACGGGTTGAGCAGCGTGTCCTCGTACTCCTGGATCAGCTGCGCCCGCAACGCCTCGACGTCCTTGCCCTCCTCGGCCGCCTTCTGCAGCGTGCGCCGGTGCACGATGTTCGCCGCGCCCTGGGCACCCATCACGGCCACCTGCGCTGTCGGCCAAGCCAGGTTCACGTCCGCACCCAGGTGCTTCGAGCCCATCACGTCGTACGCGCCGCCGTACGCCTTCCGCGTGATCACCGTGACCAGCGGGACCGTCGCCTCCGCGTAGGCGTAGATCAGCTTCGCGCCGCGGCGGATGATGCCGTTCCACTCCTGGTCGGTGCCGGGCAGGAAGCCGGGCACGTCGACGAACGTCAGCACCGGGATGTTGAACGCGTCGCACGTGCGCACGAACCGCGCCGCCTTCTCCGACGCGTCGATGTCGAGGCAGCCCGCGAACTGCGTCGGCTGGTTGGCCACCACGCCCACCGCGTGCCCGTCGACGCGGCCGTAGCCCACCAGGACGTTCGGCGCGAACAGCTCGTGCACTTCGAGGAACTCACCGTCGTCCAGCACGCGGGTGATCACCTCGTGCATGTCGTACGGCTGGTTCGGCGAGTCCGGGATCAGCGTGTTCAGCTCGGCGTCGGTCTCGGTGACGCCGTCCGCGATGGAGCCCTCGGTGGGCTCGGGCGAGTCGAACACCGGCGGGTCGGACAGGTTGTTCGACGGCAGGAACGACAGCAGCTCCTTGACGTAGGCGATCGCGTCCTCCTCGTCCGAGGCGAGGTAGTGCGCGTTGCCCGACTTCGTGTTGTGCGTCCGCGCGCCGCCCAGCTCCTCGAACGTGACCTCCTCGCCGGTCACCGTCTTCACCACGTCGGGACCGGTGATGAACATCTGCGAGGTCTGGTCCACCATCACGACGAAGTCCGTCAGCGCGGGGGAGTAGACGTGGCCGCCCGCGTTCGCGCCCATGATCAGCGAGATCTGCGGGATGACGCCGGACGCCTGCGTGTTGCGGCGGAAGATCTCGCCGTACAGGCCGAGCGAGACCACGCCCTCCTGGATGCGCGCGCCGCCGCCCTCGTTGATGCCGATGATCGGCCGCCCGGTCTTGATCGCCAGGTCCATCACCTTGACGATCTTCTCGCCGTACACCTCGCCGAGCGAACCGCCGAACACGGTCACGTCCTGGCTGAACACGCACACCGGACGGCCGTCGATGGTGCCGTAGCCGGTGACCACGCCGTCGCCGTACGGGCGGTTGCGCTCCTGCCCGAAGTTCGTGGAGCGGTGGCGGGCCAGTTCGTCCAGCTCGACGAACGAACCCGGGTCGAGCAGCAGGTCGATCCGCTCGCGCGCGGTCTTCTTGCCCTTCGCGTGCTGACGCTCGACGGCCCGCTCAGACCCCGCGTGCACCGCCTCGTCGTAGCGGCGGTAGAGGTCGGCGAGCTTCCCGGCCGTCGTGTGGATGTCCGGTTCTTCCGCCGGGGGCGTCCCGATCGGCTCCGTCGCGCTGCTCATGTTTTCGGAGCTTAACGACTGCTCACCGGGCTCGCGTGTGGCGTGAACCTCACCGGGTGGCGTGCACGGCGGCGAACAGCTCCTTCAGGCGCTCCGGCCAGGCGGCCAGCGCCGCGTCGGCGTGTTCCGCGGGCAGGACGTGGGTGAGTTCGAGCCGGTGACCGAGCTCGGGGTCGGCGAACAGCTCCCACCGCACGTGACCCGGGTTGCCGTCGTGCTCCAGCAGACGCGGCGGCTCGGCTTTCGTGGCCTTCGGCTGTCGCGCGGCGAGGACCTGCCAGGCGTGGTCGAGGGGAGCCCAGATCAGGTCGAGCGCGAAGTGCAGTTCGGTGGTGTCGGTGCGCGTGCCCGCGAGCAGGCCGAAGCGGTCCAGGTAGGAGGTGATCACCGAGGTCCAGTCGGTGAACGGCTCCGCCTCCCGGCCGTCGAGCTGCGCGTCGAGCGCGGTGAGGCAGTAGTCCCACCCGGCGGCGTTGCGCCCCGCGGTGAGGCGGCCGCCGCCGATGGTCTGCGTGAAGTGGAGGACGCAGCCGTCGCCGTCGGGAACGAGTTCGAGCCGCAGCACGTCGTGGTGCCACCGGAACGCGTACACCTTGGGTGGGTCCAGTTCGAGGACCTCGCCGTCGCGGAACCGGTCCGTTCCGGGGACGGTGAACGTCATCGGGGCGCCGACCGTCAGCTCGGTCTCGACGGCGGCGGGAAACCAGTGCGCCATCTCGGCGGGGTCGGTGATCGCACGCCACACCTTCTCGACCGGGTGCCGGAACCGCCGTTCGAGCCGCAGCACCGCGTTGCCGCCGACCGTTTCGAGCCTCGCGTCCATCAGTCGTCTCCCTGGCTGTCGAGGTGGCGTTCGAGGGCGTCGAAGCTCTGCTCCCACATCCGGCGGTAGGGCGCGAGCCACTCTTCGAGCTCCACGAGCGGCTCGACGCGCAGCCGGTACCAGCGGCGCTGGGCGTCCTGCCGGACCTCGACCAGGCCCGCTTCGCGCAGGACCTTCAGGTGCTTCGACACCGCGGGCTGGGTGAGGGACAGCCGCTCGACCAGGTCGCCCACCGGGCGCTCGCGGACACGCAGCAGGTCGAGGATCTCCCGACGGCGGGGCTCGGCCAGCACCTCGAACGTTGATGCCATACGATGAATATAACTACTGAGGCATGTTTGCTGTCAAGAACCGGCCAGGGGTGACGCCGTAGTACCGCTTGAACCAGCGGGTGAGGTGGCTCTGGTCGGCGAACCCCGTGCTCGCGGCGACTTCGGCGGGCGTCCGGCCTTCGGTGAGCAGGCGACGCGCGGCGCGCAGGCGGAGCTGGCGCTGGTAGTCGCTCGGCGCGAGGCCGTACGCGGCGACGAAGGCGCGGTGCAGCGCGAAGCGGCTGCAACCGGCGACGTGCGCGAGGTCCTCCGCGCGGAGGTCTTCGGCGTACGCGGCTTCGAGGAGTTCCCGTGCGCGCCGGACTTCGCCGGACGGGGAGTGTGTGCGGATGGGGCGGGTCGACGCGCGCCGGACGAGTGCTCGAACCGTCGCGTGCAGGGCCTCGTCCTGTGCGAGGCGGGATTCGGAAAGGGAGCCGTGGAGGCGGCGCAGGGCGTCGGCGAGCGCGTGATCGCACAGGACCGGTTCGGCGAACAGCGGCAGCCCGACGGTGCGGTCGCCGGTGTCGCGCAACACTTCCGCGACCAGCTCGGGTCCGATGTGGACGATGCGGTACGTGAACCCGTCCTCCTGCGCCGCCCGGCCGTCGTGCGGGTCGTCGGGGTTGAATGCCATCACCATCCCCGCCACGCTGGCGCGGGCGGCGCCGCGGCAGGTGAACGCCTGCGTGCCGGTTTCGGTGACGCCGAACGAGTAAGTCTCGTGACTGTGCCGGTGGTAGACGTGCCGCTCGAAGTGCGCGTGCATCGCTTCGAGCGGCCGGTCGGGTGCCCGCCAGTAGCTCGCCCAGTCCATGCCCGCGATTGTCCCGCACGAGCGTTCAAGACCGGCACGCGTGTGGTCGTGAGGATGGCGGCATGAAGACGAAGATCGCGGTGGTGGTGCGGGACGACCTGGCGACGTGGCAGCGGCTCAACGTCACGGCGTTCCTGGTGAGCGGGATCGCGGCGCGCTTCCCGGAGACGGTGGGCGAGCCGTACGAGGACGCGTCCGGGCAGGAGTACCTGCCGATGTTCGGGCAGCCGGTGCTGGTGTACCAGGCGGATGCGGGCGGGCTCCGGGTCGCGCACGGGCAGGCGCTGGCACGTGAGTTGGCGGTGGCGGTCTACACGGAGGAGCTCTTCGCGACCGGCAACGACGTGGACAACCGCGCCGCGGTGCGGGCCGTGGCGACCGAGAAGCTCGCGCTGGTGGGGATCGCCGTGCACGGGTCGCGCAACGCGGTCGACAAGTCGCTCAAGGGGCTTCCGCTGCACCCGTGAGGCCGGACAGGAGGAGTTCCAGGCCCTCGCGGAACTCCTCCTCGGGCCCGATGTGCCGGGCGGCCCTGGCGGTTTCGGCGAGCACGGGGAAATCGTCCTGAGTGGACAGTTGCACCGTGCCGGCGCCGGAAAGTGGGCTGTAGAACGCTGTTTGCAGCGCGCCGAGCACGTAGCTCAGGTACGCGCGGAAGGCGATCACCCGCTGTCGGCCCGTCAGCCCGGCTTCGGCGAGCGTCTGGAGCACCAGTTCACCCCAGCGGCGGGAAGCGGTCGACGTGTGCCGGTGGAGGAGCAGCAGTGGCACGACGGCCGAATGCTCGCCGACGACCTCGCGCACCCGCTCGGCCAGCAGCACCAGCCGGTCGTGCGCGGAGGTCCGGGGGAGCGCCAGGTCGACGAGGTCGAGGACGAGGTCCACGACCAGGGCTTCGAGCTGCGCCCGGTCGTCGACATAGCGGTAGAGCGACATCGTGCCCATGCCGAGCTCCTTGGCGACCGCGCGCATCGTCAGGGCTTCGAGCCCGTCGCGGTCGAGCACGGCGAGCGCCGCCGTGGCGAGCTGGGCGGGCGTCAGCGAACGGGGTCGAGGCATGGCGGTTGACAGCGTACAAGATACGCGAATAGCGTCATGAGCGTACGTTGTACTCCTAACGAGAGGGCGCCGTCATGGAGACCTACGAGAGCGTCACCGGCGAACGGATTTCCGTGCCCGATCCCGAGCGCCTGGTGCACCTGCAGTTCCGCCGCTTCGCGGGGTGCCCGGTGTGCAACCTGCACCTGCGGTCGTTCGTCCAGCGGCACGAGGAGGTCGTCGGGGCCGGGATCCGGGAGGTGGTGTTCTTCCACTCGCCGGCGGACGAGTTGCGGGTGCACGTGGAGGATCTGCCGTTCGCGGTGGTGGCGGATCCGGACAAGCGGGTCTACACGGCCTATGGCGTCGAGTCCCGGGCGCGGGCGCTGGCGGACCCGCGGGTCTGGGGGACGATCGTCCGCGCCGTGGTCACCGGTCTTGTCAAGCGGGCGCCGTTGCCGTCGCTCACGCCGCACGGCGGCAGGCTGGGGTTGCCCGCGGACTTCCTCATCGCGCCTGGCGGCGAAGTCGTGGCGAGCAAGCGAGGGCGGCACGCGTACGACCAGTGGTCGGTCGACGAGCTGCTCGCGCACGCCGACGACTTCTTCGGCGCGCGGCGGTCTGTTACGTGAGACGCTGGATCTCCGACCCCGGGATGTGACCATGTTCTCGAAGACCAGGCTGGCCCGTCTGCACGATGTCATGTCGCGGCACGTCGAAAGTGGTGCGATCCCCGGCGCCGTCACGATGGTGAGCCGGCGCGGCGAGGTGCACGTCGATGTGGTCGGCGCGCAGGCGTACGACGGCGCGCCGCTGCGGCGCGACTCGCTGTTCCGGATCAGTTCGATGACCAAGCCGATCACTGCGGTCGCGGCGCTGACGCTCGTCGAGGAATGCGTGCTGCGACTTGACGACCCCCTCGACGACGTGCTGCCGGAGCTGGCGGACCGCCGGGTGCTGCGTGACGTGGCGGGACCGCTGGACGACACCGTGCCGGCGCGGCGACCGATCACGTTGCGGGACCTGCTGACTTTCCGGATGGGTTTCGGGATGCTGCCCGAGTCCTCTCCGCTTCAGGCCGCGGCGATGGAGCGGTCGGTCGCCGTGGGGCCGCCGAACCCGGCGGAGTACCCGGCGCCGGACGAGTGGCTGCGGCGGCTGGGGGAGCTGCCGCTGGCGTACCAGCCGGGCGAGCGGTGGCTCTACCACACGGGTGCCGATGTGCTGGGGGTACTGCTCGAACGGGTGTGCGGCAAACCGCTCGACGATGTGCTGGGGGAGCGGGTCTTCGGACGGCTCGATATGCGGGACACTGGTTTCTATACGTCCGATGTGGACCGTCTGGTGACGGCTTATGGCCCGGATGACTCGGTTTTCGATGAGCCGTCGGGACAGTGGAGCAAGCGGCCGCCGTTCCTGTCGGGCGGCGGAGGACTATTGTCCACAGTGGATGACCTCTCGGCTTTCGCGCACGCATTGCTGGGAGGCGGGGGAGAAGTGCTGTCCCGGCGTATGGTGGAGCTGATGACGACCGACCAGCTGACGCCAGAGCAGAAAGCGCTTTCCGGCTTCTTCCCGGGCTACTTCGACAACCGTGGCTGGGGTTTCGGAGTGGGGGTGGTGACGCGGCGGGACGGCATCGCCAGGACCCCGGGCCAGTTCGGCTGGGACGGTGGCCTGGGTACTTCCTGGTGGGCGGACCCGAAGGAGGAGCTGACCGCCGTGCTGCTCACCCAGCGCGCCGGTTTCCCCGACCAGAACCCAGTGGTATCGGACTTCTGGACGACGGTATACCAGGCGGTGGTGTGATTTTAGGTGGGTGGTGGGTGGTGTCGGTGAAAGCGCTTTCTCCCCGGGTTAGACGAGGCGCTTCCCGGGAGGCGGTTCCCGCCGACTCGGGGGATGCTGTCCACAGTGAGCCTCTCAGGCTCGCAGGTTCCCGCAAAAGCGGTCGCGGCGGCCCCTGCGAAAACGCTTTCTTGCCCCCCACCGAACCTCACCGGCTCTTCGTCCGTACGTGTATCCGTTCCCCCTGGGGGCCGAACAGGCTCAAGAACTCCACCGGCCGTGAATCGGCGTTGCCGAACCAGTGGGGGTTCCTCGTGTCGAATTCCGCGGCCTCTCCCGCCCGCAGCACGGTGTCCTGCTGCCCCAGCACGATGCGCAGCCGGCCGCTCAGCACGTACAGCCATTCGTAACCCTCGTGCGTCCGCAGTTCCGGCTCGGTCCGCCCGCCCGGCATGATGTGCTTGAAAGCCTGCACCCCACCGGGATTGCGGCTCAGCGGAATGATCGTCATCCCGTCCCGCGTGATCGGCTTCCCGTGCACCCGCAGATCACTCGTGCACGGCGCCCCGACGAGCTCGTCCAGCGGCACCTGGTGCGCCCGGGCCAGTGGCAGCAACAGCTCCAGGCTCGGCTTCCGGCTACCCGACTCCAACCGCGACAACGTGCTCACCGAAATGCCCGTCGCCTCGGAAAGGCCCGCCAGGGTGGCGCCCCGTTGCTTGCGCAGCGCCCGCAGCCGCGGGCCCACCGTCGTCAACACCTCGTCGAACTCGTCCACCTCAACATTGCAGGTTCGGCAAGACGATTTGTCAAATCGGCATGTGGCGCACGAGACATCGAGCGCGGGAAGAGACCGCCCGCGATCGCAGTTCACCCAGGTAGATCCGGGAAAGGTCCCGGACCTGAGCCGCCCAGGCCGCTCTTACGACCTGCCCGACTCGTTCCGCTCGACGGAGGTGTTGGCAATGTCGTTGAACCCGCGTTTCGGTGTCGATGTGCTCGGAATCCTGGCCGGAGCGTTCGTCGCGGTGGCCGCCGTGGCGTTCACCGCTCCCGTGGCCGGCTGGATCGCCTTCGGGGTGTCCACCGGGCTGGCCGTCCTCGGGGCAACGGGCGCGGTCCTCGCGAAGAGGCTGTCGGCCCGCATCGGGCACGGCGTACTCGGACTGGTGGGCCTGTGGTCGCTGATCGCGGCCCTCGTGTTCACCACCCCGGCGCTCGTGTTCGCGGACGCGCTGGCCGTGGTGCTCGTCGCACTGGTCGACCTGACCGTGCACGAGGCCTCGACCGAACGGGTGGTGCACCAGCTCGACGTGCGCACCCCGGTGACCGAGAAGATCGCCTGACACGGCAGGGTCCGGCGCACACGAGCGCCGGACCCTTCACGGGCTGTGGCCCGGCGCACGCAAGCGCCGGGCCATTCACCTGTCCAGGCTCGCCAGCAGCGCGCGCTTGTCCGGTTTGCCGCTCGCCGCGACCGGCACCGACTCGACCACCGTGATCGTCGACGGCACCGCCGCTTCGCCGAGTTTCTCCCGCACCGCAAGGCGAAGCGCGTCCAGATCCGGGCTGCGGCCCGGCACCGCGACCACGAACGCGTGCGCCGCCTCACCCGTTCGCTCGTCCGGCGCGGCGACCACGTACGCCTCGTCGACGTCCGGGTGCGTGGTGAGCGCGTTCTCGATCGGCCCGGCGTAGTGCAGGATCGCGTTCACGATGATCACGTCCCGCGCCCGTCCCGCCAGGTAGACGTAACCGCGCTCGTCCACCTGGCCGAGGTCGCGCGTGCGCACCCAGCCGTCGCGCAGCACCTCGCCCTCGTCCGCACCGCGGTAACCGCGGAACGCGTTGGCCGTGCGGACCCAGATCTCACCCGGCGTCCCCGCCGGCACCGGGTTCCCCTGCTCGTCACGGACTTCCAGCTCGACCCCGGTCCACGGCCGGCCCACCGACGCCGCGGCCTCCGGATACGCCGCCGCCTCCTCGGCGGTGAGCAGGCACAGCATGCCGGTCTCGGTCTGCCCGTAGCCGTGGTGCACCGCGTCACCGATCAGGTCGTACGCCGCCACCAGCCGGTGTGGCGGCAGCGGGGAACCGGCCACGAGCAGTGACCGCAGCGACGTCAGGTCGACCTCCTGCTCGCGCAGTTCGTCGAGGATCGCGTGGAGCCGCGGCACGGTCACCAGCACCGCCGTGACGCGCAGCTGTTCGAGCACCTGGGGGAACATCGGCAGCGCGTCCGGGATCACCGCCGTGCCGCCGCCGAGCAGGCAGAACGCGAGGTGCTCCACCATCACCGCGCTCGCGAGCGTGCCGAACAGCAGGTACCGCCGGTACCGCTCGGCGAGCCGCCGGGTGTCGGCCGTCCAGCCGTCCGGTTGCCAGGCCCAGTACGCGCTCATCGCCGCGTACGTGAACTCGACGCCCTTCGGCAGTCCGGTGCTGCCGCTGGTGTACGTGACGACGGCGAGGTCTTCCGGCCGCCCCCGCGGTTCCAGCGGCATCGGGGCCGCGGGAAGTTCGCCCAGCGGCAGCACTTTCCTCGCTGCCGCAAGGAGTTCCGGCGGCACGCTCTCGTCGGCGATCAGCACGTCGGAGTCGGCGAGGACGTGGGCCGCGTGTGCCGGCGGCAGTCCGGTGTTGACGACGACCACGCGGCACCCGAGCACGTGGGCGGCCAGCCGGACCGCGAAGCCCTCGGGCGTCACCCCGGTGGCGACCGCGACTCCCGCGTGGTCCAGACCAGCGGCGTGCAGCCCACCGGCGTACCGCGCGACCAGGTCGAGCAGCCCGGCCCGGGACACCACGCGGCCACCGCATTCAAAGGCCGGAATGTCGGAATTCGCCTGAAGTGCGTCGAGAAATGCGCGCGGGAAGACTTCTGTCATCGGATCTCCGTCCGCAGCTGTCGTTCTGCCGCCGTTGTACCAGAGTCCGTCCGGCCGTGGGGAAATTGTCAATCCTTGTCAACACGCGTCCGTTCGGCGCAACTTCCTTGCGCACTCGTTCAAACTTCAACTAGCTTGGGCCGGGTCGGATTGGGAGGAGACTTTCGTTGTCCAGTCAGGAAACCTTTGACTACCTCGTCGTCGGCGCCGGGCCCGCCGGGCTCCAGATGGGCTACTTCCTCGCCCGCGCCGGACGCAGCTATCTGATACTGGAAGCGGGGGAAGCGCCCGGATCCTTCTTCACGACGTTCCCCCGCCACCGGCAGATGATCTCGAACAACAAGGTGCACACCGGGTGGTCGGATCCGGAACTGAACCTGCGGGTGGACTGGAATTCCCTGCTGACCGAGGAGAACGATCCGCTGTTCACCCGGTACACCCCGCGGTACTTCCCGCCCGCCGACGTGTTCGTGCGCTACCTTGGCGACTTCACGACCCGGCACGGATTGGCCATCCGCTTCGGCACGCGGATCGTGGAGATCACCAGGCCGGACGACTTCGTGCTGCGCGACCAGGACGGCACCACCTACCGCGCCCGCCGGGTGATCATGGCGACCGGCGTGAGCAGGCCGTACATCCCGGACATCGAGGGCGCCGAGCTCGCCGAGCACTACGCCGGCATGGACGTCGATCCCGCCGCCTACACCGACCAGAAGGTGCTGGTCATCGGCCGCGGCAACTCGGCGTTCGAGACCGCCGACAACCTCATCGAGACCGCCGCGGTGATCCACGTCGCCGGGCCGGGCTCGCTGAACCTGGCGTGGCAGACCCACTTCGTCGGGCACCTGCGGGCGGTCAACAACAACTTCCTCGACACCTACCAGCTCAAGTCGCAGAACGCGTTGCTGGACGGGCGGATCCTGAGCATCCGGCGCGACGGGGACAAGCTCGCCGTGCGGGTCAGCTTCCAGCGGGTCGACGAGGTGGTGAAGGAGATCCGGTACGACCGGGTCCTGCTCGCGACCGGGTTCCGGTTCGACGCCTCGATCTTCGCCCCCGAGTGCAGGCCGGAGCTGGCGATCAAGGACCGGTTCCCCGCGCAGACGGCGGCCTGGGAGTCGGTGAACGTGCCGGGCCTGCACTTCGCCGGCACGATCACGCAGGTCCGCGACTTCAAGAAGTCGACGAGCGGGTTCATCCACGGCTTCCGCTACGGAGTCCGTGCGCTGCACCGGATCCTGGAACACCGGCACCACGACGTGCCGTGGCCCTCGCGCGAGCTGGACGGCTCGCCGGAGTCGATCGCGAAGGCGGTCATCGAGCGCGTCAACCGGACCTCCGCGCTGTGGCAGATGTTCGGGTTCCTCAGCGATGTCGTGTTCGTCGCGCCGGACGGCACCGCGCGCTACGTCGAGGAGATCCCGGTGGCGTATCTGCACGAGGCGGTGGCCCGCGGCGAGTTCGGCGACGTCGACGCGTACTACGCCGTCACCCTCGAATACGGCGCCGACCACGACAAGGTCAACCCGTTCGACATCACGGCCGGGCGCCCGTCGCAGGACCGGGCCACCGGTCTCGACGGCCGGTACCTGCACCCGGTGGTGCGCCGGTACCGCGCGGGTGAGCTGGTCAGCGAGCACCACGTCACCGAGAACCTGGAGAACGAGTGGGACAGCGAGCAGGTGCACCAGGCGCCGCTGCGTGAGTACCTGCGTGCCCAGCAGCCGGTGAGCCTGTCGTGATCAGCCTCGCCGAGCTGCACGAGGTGGCACGGCAACGGCTCGCCCCCGAGCACTACGACTACTTCGCCGGCGGCGCGGCGGACGAGATCGCGCTCGAGGACAACGAGCAGGCGTTCCGGCGGCTCGCGCTGCTGCCCCGGATCCTGCCGGGCAGTGCGCGGCGGGACGTCGCGGTGAACCTGCTGGGCGCGTGGGCGTCGATGCCGGTTTTCGTGTCCCCCACGGCTTTTCACCGGCTGGCGCACTCCGACGGGGAGCTGGCGACCGCGCGGGCGGTGGCGGCCGCGCGCACGGTGCTGATCGCGAGCATGGCGGCCACGACGACGATCGGTGACATGGCGGCCGCCGCCCGCGCCGTGGACCCCGACGCGGCGCTGTGGTTCCAGCTGTACCTGCAAAGCGACACCGAGGTGACCGACCTGCTCGTGCGGCGGGCGACGGACGCGGGCTGCACGGCGCTCGTCGTCACCGTCGACTCGCCCGTGTTCGGGCACCACGAGCGCGACCGGCGGCACGGGTTCACCGACCTGCCCGAGGGGCTGGCCGCGGAGAACATGCGCGACCTGCCCGGCGGACCGCGCAACATCGAGATGTCGCCCGTGCTTTCGTGGGACGACCTGGAAAGGCTACGGGCGTCGACCTCGTTGCCGTTGGTGCTCAAGGGAGTTCTGCACCCCGAGGACGCGCGCCTCGCCGTGGAGCGCGGGTTCGACGGGATCCTCGTGTCCAACCACGGCGGCCGCCAGCTCGACGCCGTGCCCGCCTCGATCGACGCGCTGCCGCGGATCGCCGAGGTCGTCGGCGGCCGGGTGCCGGTGCTGCTCGACGGCGGCGTCCGGCGTGGCACGGACGTGGTGATCGCGCTCGCGCTGGGCGCCACGGCGGTCGGCATCGGGCGTCCGGTGCTGTGGGGCCTCGCGGCCGACGGGGAATCCGGGGTGCGGCAGGTGCTGGAGCTGCTGCGCGGGGAGTTCGACCACGCGCTCGCGTTGTGCGGCGGGCGCGGGCTGGCGGACCTGACGAAGGACCTCGTCACCGTCCGCGGGCCGGAGGTGGGCAAGTGGTGAAGCTCGCGGATCAGGTCGTTGCCTTGCGGGGCAAGGTGTTCGAGCTCGTCAACGGCGACAGCGCGATCACGTTCCCCAACGAGCGGTTCGGGCCCGAGCGGTTCCGGGAGATCTACTCGCACCCGGCGGCGCGCGGCCGCAGCGAGGGTGCGGGACTGTCGGACCTGTTCTGGTACTGGCTTTCCCCGGGGCCCGAGGTGCACCAGGAGCACCTCGAAGACGGGCCGCGGTACGACGACGTGGCCCGGGCCACCCTGCGGATCCTGTCCGGCCCGAGTGACCGCCTCGCCGACATGGCCACCCGCGCCACGGCCGCGGTGCTCGACGGGTTCGGCGGCGGGCTCGTGCGGTTGCGCGACCTGATGATGCCGGTGTGGGCGGAGTACTGCTACGAGCTGGTGTTCCAGGAGTCGTGCCCGCGGGAGGCGCGGGACCTGATCGTCGGGCACGCGAACGACGTGGTGACGGCGTTGAAGTGCACCGGTCTGCGGCACATGGGGCGGCGCAACCGGCTCACGCGTTACCTGGCGCAACGGCTGGGAGACGTGCCGCACGAGCTGCCCGCGTCGCTCAGCCCCCGGGAGCAGGTGCATTACCTGCAAGGCACGTTCTTCAACACCGCCGTCGTGCAGCTGTCCGAGGGCATGGCGCACGTCCTGCTCGCGCTCGCGCAGCATCCCGAGGTACAGGAGCGAGCGTCCGAAGGGGACGATCGATACCTGTCGCACGTGCTCGACGAAACCATGCGGCTGTACCCGTTGTTCGGCATCGCGCATCGGATCACCAAGGGCGAGATCACGCTGGACGAGGATACCACGCTGCCCGCGGGATCCGTGCTGTGCTTCAGTTATCCCGCGTACCACGCCACGGGCTACGAGGACCCCGAACGGTTCGACCCGGACCGCTGGGAAGCGCTTTCCGCCAAGGACGCGCACCACATCCCGTTCGGCATCGCCGCGAACCGGCCGTGCCCGGCCTGGCGGCTGGCCCCGCTCGCGATGCGCGCTTCGCTCAAGGAAGTGTTGCGCCGCTTCACACTCGACTCCACCGTCGAGCACACCCGGTCCCTGCCGAGCCGGGGGCCGTGCCTGCTGGTGCCGCATGGAGAAAGCGTTTCCCCGACGCGAATGCGTGCGATCCGGACGTTCCTGCGCGTGCGCGACCGGTGGGAGGAGGTGTGGCGCAGCTTCGTGCAGCTCGGTCTCGGCACCTGGATGGTGCTCGACGCGCGGCATCGGCGCCTGGCCGGCCGCTACTTCGCAGAGTCTCCTGAAAGGACATCGTCTTGTCCGCTACCGAACTCGCTCCCGCCTTCTTCCTCGCGCTGATCGTCATCCTCCTGGTCTGCCGGCTCGTCGGCTGGGTGCTGCGGGCCGCGGGCCAGCCACCCGTGGTGGGGGAGATGGTCGCCGGTGTCGTGCTCGGCCCGTCCGTGCTGGGCCTCGCGCTGCCCGGGGTCGAGGACTTCGTTTTCCCGCAACAGCTGCGGCCCGTCCTGTACGTGGTCGGCCAGATCGGCCTCGTCGTGTTCATGTTCAAGGCGGGCTACGAGTTCCGCACCGAGCAGATCCGGCGGGTGGCGGGCCCGGCGAGCCTGATCTCCGCGGCCGGGATGGTGGTGCCGCTGCTGCTCGGGGCGCTGCTGACTTGGCTCGCCCGCGGCAGGGTGCACATCTTCCCGCCCGGCGTGCCGCTGTTCGTGTCGGTCTCGTTCGTCGCCGTGACGATCGCGATCACCGCGTTTCCCATGCTGGCGCGCATCATCAACGAACGCGGGCTCACCCACACCCGCTTCGGCTCGCTCTCGCTGGCGTGCGGCGCGCTCGACGACGCGGTGGCCTGGCTGCTGCTCGCGGGCGTGATGAGCGTGGCTGCCGGCAGCGCGGGCCCGGTGTCGCTCGCGCTCGGCGGGACGCTCGTGCTGCTGGCCATTCTGCTCGCCGCGCTGAAGGTGCGCGGCCGGTTCGACACGGCGAGCAGCAGGCTCGCGCCGGAACACCTGCTGCTCGCCGTCGTGGTCCTGTTGTTCCTCGCCGCCTGGTACACCGACAAGATCGGGCTGTACGCGGTGTTCGGTGCGTTCAGCCTCGGCGTGGTGTTCCCGCGGACCGAAGCCGTCGAACGCGCGGTCGCCACGCTGACGCCGGTCGCGACCGTGTTCCTGCCGCTGTTCTTCACCTACTCGGGGCTCAACACCGACTTCGGGCTGTTGGTGCAGCCGTCGGTGCTGCTGTTCGCGGTGGGTGCGCTCGTGGTCGCGGTCGCGGGCAAGTTCGGCGCGTGCTGGGCGGCGGCGCGGTTGACGGGCGAGTCGAACGAAATCGCCCTGCGCGTCGGCACCCTGATGAACGCGCGCGGTCTCATGCAGCTGATCGCGATCAACGTCGGCCTCGCCGCGGGCATCGTGACGCGCGAGCTGTTCAGCGTGCTCGTGCTGGTCGCGGTGGTGACCACGGTGATGGCGACGCCCATGCTGAGCCTGTGGGACCGCCGCGAGGTCAGGCGGCGCGCTCCCGCGGAACTCGCTCCGCAGACCTGATCGCCCGGTCCGCGAGGAACGCCCCCACGGCGGGAATCAGGCTGAGCAGCCGGACGCGGACGTCCCGCGAGCGCGCGCACGCCAGCGCGATCCCGGCCAGGTAGGCGGTGCCGTGCAGCGGGCCGACCACGGCGGCGACCTGCGGCACGTGCACGGTGGCGAGGTTGCCGAACAGGACGAGCAGGCTCAGCGCCTCGACGAGGGCGACGACACGCACGCTTCACACCCCCGTCGTCGAGCCGGGCCGCACGATCATGAGCACCACGACCACCGCCCACAGCAGGGCGAAGATGCCGGTGACCATGCCGAGGTTGGGGCCGGTCGGTGTCTCGTCCCGCTCGACGGCCGCGAGGGTGCGGCGTTGCGCGGGCACGATCACCGCGGCGAGCAGCACGCCGGCGAGGGCGGTGAGCGCCATCGAGATCACGAGCCACGCGTCGCCGAGGACGCCCATCTGCGCGCCCAGCGCGATCCCGAACACCGGCACCGCGAGGCCCGCGACCGCGTAGCCGCCGCTGATCCGGTGCAGGGCCCGCAGCACGCCGGGCTCCTTCTCCCGCACGTAACGCGGGAACAGGCTCGCGGCCACGGTCACCGGACCGATCAGCACGATCGCCGCGAGGACGTGGACGCTGAGCAGGACCTTGTTCACGGTTCACCTCCTGGTTTCAGGCAGACTGTAACCCAAGTTTGAGCCTGCCTGAAACCGGGTCCTCTGAGAAGATGCCGCACGTGACAGTTCCGCAACCGCCCGCATCGAGCCCCGCGATGCTGCTCGTCCTGCTCGGCCGGCGGCTGCGCACCCGCATCGACGCGGACTTGAAACGCACGGGGCTGTCGCTGCGGCACCTGTCGGCGCTCGGCCACCTGAACGGGCGACCGGGCCTGTCGTACAGCGAGCTGGCGCGGCGCGCGGGCGTGACGGTGCAGAGCATGCAGTCGACGCTGGCGCAGCTGGAGACGCTGGGCGCCATCGAACGGCGGACCGAACCGGGCCGCGGCCGCACGGCGGAGCTGCACGTGACCGAAACGGGTGCGGAGCTGCTGTCGAAGGCACACGAGACGGTCCGCGCCGCGGACGAGACGCTGTTGAACGCGGTGAACGAGGACGAGCGCGCGCTGACGATGCTCCTGCTGCGAGCCCTCAAGGCCCTGGAGTGACCACCCGCTGTCGCCGACGTGGCGGAACCCGGCCTGCTCGTAGAAGCGCCGCAGCCTTGATGGCAACGAGTTTCGGCTGCCGCACCGTGGACATCAACCCCACCTCCGCGCTCAGCCGATCGACTCCGCCAGTTCCACGATGATCCCCTCCGGCCCGCGGACGTAGCAGAGCCGGTAGACGTCGCCGTAGCGCTCCACCTCACCGACGAGCTCCGCGCCGTGCGGGCGCAGCCGGGCGAGCGCCGCGTCGAGGTCGTCGACCGCGAACGCCAGGTGGCGCAGGCCCACGGTGTTCGCCGGCGCGTGCGGGTCGGCGTTGTGGGCCGGCGGGGTCTGGAACTTCGACAGCTCAAGGCGGTTGTGGCCGTCCGGGGTCGCCAGCATCACGATCTGCGACCGCACCCCTTCGAGCCCCACCACCCGGTCCACCCAGTCGCCGCCGACCGATCCTTCGCCCTGTCGCCGCAGCCCCAGCTCCACGAAGAAAGCCGTCGCCGCCGCGAGGTCCTCGACCACGACACCCACGTGGTCCATGCGCTGAACCGTCATGACTTCCTCCTCGATCGCACGCGGGCGGCCTGGCGCACCAGGTGCTCCCGCTCGGTGATGTCCGTGGCGAGCCGCGCCGCCGACGCGTACGCCGCGCCCGCGGCAGGCAGGTCGCCAGCCAGCTCGTGCAGGTGGCCGCGAACCGCGTGCCACCGGTGCCGGCCGCCGAGCACCTCGCGCAGCCGGTCGGTCTCGCGCAGTCCCGCCGCCGGACCGCGCACGTGGCCCACCGCGACGGCACGCGCGAGCACGGCGGCGGGGTTCTCACGCACCGGATCGTCGGTGAGGGCGACCAGGTCGTCGTACCACTCCAGGATCTGCGGCCAGTCGGTCTCCTCGGCGCTCGCCGCGTCGTCGTGCAGCGCGGCGATGGCCGCCTCGATCTGGTACCGGCCCGGACGCTCAAGTGCCAGCGCCGACTGCAGGACACGCACGCCCTCGGCGATCTCACGCGTGTCCCACAGGCCGCGGTCCTGCTGGTCCAGCGGAACGATCCGGCCGTCCGGATCGAGCCGCGCCGGAAGGCGGGCGTGGTTGAGGAGCATCAGCGCGAGCAACCCGCGCGCCTCCGGTTCCGCCGTGGCGAGGGTGAGCTGCCGGGCGAGCCGGATCGCCAGATCCACCCGCCCCGCCGTGTAGACGAGGTAGAGCACGCGCAGCACGACGGCCAGGTCACCGGGCCGGTCCAGGCGGCGCCCCCGCAACGTGCGCTTGGCCCGGCTGATCCGTTGCGCCATCGTCGCTTCCGGCACGAAGAAGGCGTCCGCGATCTCCCGCGTGGTCAGCCCGCCGACGGCACGCAACGTCAACGCCACCTGGGAGGCGGGCGCGAGGTCGGGGTGACAGCAGCAGAAGAGCAGGAAGAGGGTGTCGTCACCCTCCTCGGTGACTCCTGGCCGCGGCTCGGCGTACGTCGTCTCCTCGCGGCGGTTGCGGGCCACCTCGCTGCGGCGGGCGTCGACGAGCCGCCGGGTCGCGACCGTCGCCAGCCACCCGCCCGGGTCACGCGGCGGGTGTTCGGGCCACACCCGCAGCGCCTCCAGCAACGCTTCCTGCAACGCGTCCTCGGCGGCGTCGAAGTCCTCGCCCCGCCGGACCAGCCCGGCGAGCACCCGGGGGACGAGGGCACGCAGCGCGCCCTCGTCCAGCTCCGCCGTCATGCCGCGTCGAGGCCGAGTGGCGCGTGGGACAGGACCTCCCGCACGTCGATCCACTCGTGCAGCGGCGTTCCGCCCGGGCCGGGCTCCGAGGAGATGTAGGCCGCGAGCTCGACCGCGCGCTCGTAGGACTCGACGTCGACCAGGTACCAGCCCGCCACGAGGTCGTTGGTCTCGGGCAGCGGGCCGTCGGTGACGACCGGCGCGGCGTCCGGGCCGCCGTAGCGCACCCAGGTCTGCGCGGGCGTGACCGCCTGCACGTCGACGAGCTCGCCGTTCTCCTGGAGCATCTCGTTGACGTGCTTCAGGAAGGCGAAGTGCGCCTCCACGTCCTCAGGCGCCCACTGGTCCATCGGCGGAAACGGGTGGTGCGGGGTCGGGCCGCCGCTGTAGTGCTTGAGGAGCAGGTACTTCGGCATCGGGATCTCCTGGTGTCGTGGGGCCCGTCTTGGCCCCTGCACCTGGTGAGCGGAGCCGTCCGGAACTTCTCGACATGCAACCACGGAAAAGTTCGGCGCAGACTTCCGCAGGCCGCCGCACCACGCCTTGAGCGGGGTCACCGCCGCTCGGCGGCTGCTTTCGCGGCTCGCTCGATCTCCGCGGTCCGCGCTTCCCGGACGGCCGCGTCGCGCTGCGGGCTCGCGTAGCCGGCTGCCACCCCCGTCGCGCCGTCGAGCTCTTCCCGCAGGATGTCGGCGTGCCCGGCGTGCCTGCTGGTTTCGGTGAGCACGTGGACCAGCACGTTGAACAGCATCACGTCGGGGCGCGGCCACCAGGGCACGTGACCGGGGGAGTCGATGTCGAGGGCGGTGATCGTCGCGTCGGCGTGCGCCCAGACGCGCCGGTAGCGGCTCACGATCTCCTCGCGCGTCTCGTGCTCGGTCGCCCACAGGTCGGTGCCGCGTTTCGCGGTGTCGTCCCAGTGCAGCAGGGGTTCGGGAAAGGGGCGGCCGAAGACCTCGCCGAAGTACCGGGACTCCGCCACCGACAGGTGCTTGACCAGGCCGAGGAGGTTGGTGCCGGTAGCGGTCAGTGGCCGGCGGACGTCGTACTCGCCGAGCCCGTCGAGCTTCCAGAGCATCGTCTCGCGGATCTCCCGCAGCTCGCCGTGCAGGTACTCTTTCGCGAAGTCGTCCATCACGGGCACGAGCCTGTCACGCGCCCGGACGCTAACCCGTGGGCCGCCCCGCGCCGGCGTAGTCGTCGCCCGCCACGTGGTACGTCGCGATCTGGATGGCCATCCCCGTCTGGGGCGCGTTGATCATCAGGCCGTTGCCCAGGTACAGGCCCACGTGGTGGATGCGCGTGGCCGGGCTGCCGTAGAACACGAGGTCGCCGAGCGCGGGCTGCTGGTTGCCCGGCACGGCCGGTTCCGTGCGGAACTGCGAGTCCGCCGTCCGCGGCAGCGAGACGCCCGCCGAGTCGTACGCGGCCTTCGTCAGGCCCGAGCAGTCGAACCCGGCCGCGCCCGCGTCCGGCCCGTTGCCGCCCCACACGTACGGCAGGCCGAGCTGGTCGAGCGCGAACCGGACGGCCCGCACCGACGGCGCCGACGCCGTCTGCGGCGCCAGCGACAGCGCCGCGTACAGCTGCGCGTTGCCCAGTACCTGCTGGCGGAACAGGTCGGAGTCGCGGTAGTTCGCGATCGCCTTCCACCAGCCGAGCCCGGCCTGCAGGTTCGTCCCGCCCGCGCACAGCACCCGCCCGGCCGCGACGGCCGCGTCGTCGATGTCCTGCAGGTCGCCCTTCGTGCCGGCGCGCTTCCACTCCTGCTGCGTCAGCTGCATCGGGCCGCCGCGCGGCTCGCTCGCCGCCTCACCGGCCGCGCCCTGCAGCGGGACCGCGCCGAGCGCCTTGGCCAGCGCGCCGCTGCCGGTGACCGAGTCGCCCCCGTACCGTCCGTGGTCGGAGCTCGCCTTGCCGATACCCGCTAGCGTGACCCAGGACAGATGGCAGTCCGGCTGCTCCTTGCGCAGCGTCAGCTCGCCGGTGGCGTAACCGACCAGCGCGCGCTCGGGGATGTCCAGCGCGCCGCTGAGCCCGGCAGCCCACTTCTCCAGCTCGCTCGCGCCCTGCTGCTGGGGAGCCTGCGCCTGCACGGGCGCGCTCACCTCCAGCACCGACGGGCCCGCCGCGGTCGCCGCATTGCCCTCGGCCTGCGCCGCGGCCACCGCCGGCAGCGCGGGAGCCGGCTGCGGTTTGCGCACGAGAATCCAGCCGGATGTCACCAGCGCGCCCACGATGATCAATGCGATCAGGGCCCGGCCCGCCACCGCACGGGCCCACTTCGGGAAACGAATGGTCACCACCCCGAGATTAGGGAACTTTCTGCTCCCCTAACGAGTGAATCGCCCAAGCGTTATTAGTCTCCCGCACATGACCGAGATCAACCCCGCCCGGCTGCGCACCGAGCTCGTCGGCCCGTACGCGGCGCTGGACGTCGTCGCCACCACCGGCTCGACCAACGCCGACCTGCGGGCGGCCGCCGTCGCGGGCGCGCCCGACCGCAGCGTGCTCATCGCCGAGGAACAGACCGCGGGGGTGGGCCGCAGGGGACGGGCCTGGAGCTCCCCGAAGGGCAGCGGCCTCTGCCTGAGCGTCCTGCTGCGCCCGCAGGGCGTCGCGTTCGCCGACCTCGGGTCGCTGTCCATCGTCGCCGGGCTGGCGGTGCTGGACCTCGCCGCGGACCTCGGCGTCGACGCGGCGCTGAAGTGGCCGAACGACGTCCTCGCGGGTGCCGACCGCGGCAAGTGCGCCGGCATCCTGGCCGAAGCCGTCGCCGCCGAGGAGATCGCCGTCGTGCTCGGCATCGGCCTCAACGTGCGGCCGCTCGGCCCCGGTGTGCGCCCCGGCGCGGGCGGGCTGCCGCCCACGTCGCTGTTCGAGAACGGCGCCCGCACCACCGACCGCACCGAGATCGCCACCATCCTGCTGACGGCGTTCGCCGAGCGCGAGGCCCGCTGGCGCGCCGCGGGCGGGGACCTGGCCAGGGCCGGGATGCTGGACGAGTACCGCGGCGCGTGCGCGACGCTGGGGCAGCAGGTCCGGGTCATGCTGCCCGGCGACACCGGTCTGCTCGGCACCGCCACCGACGTCGACCCCGCGGGGCAGCTCGTGGTGGTCGAGGAGAACGGCAAACGGCACTTGGTGTTCGCCGGGGACGTGGTCCACCTGCGGGCGGTACCGTGACCCCACCGGAAACCGAGAATCGGAGGGTGCCGACGTGGCGTACCCGGAGGACCTGCTCAGCGAGAACGAGCAGGTCATTGTGCACAGCCATCCGCACTTCAAGATGCTCATCTGGCCGGTCTTCTGGCTGGTCGTCACCGTCGGTGTCGGCGTCTGGCTGCTGACGCTCACCGGCGGGCTCGCCGCGCCGTGGCACAACGTGGCGGAGATCGCCATCGGCGTCGTCGGCGTCCTGCTGATCTGCTGGCTGTTCCTCGCGCCGCTGATCCGCTGGCGCACCACGCACTTCATCGTCACCACGGACAGGCTGATCACGCGCGAGGGCGTCATCAGGCGCGTCGGCATCGACATCCCGATGAGCCGGATCAACAGCGTGCAGTTCGAGCACGGCCTCGTCGACCGGATCTTCGGCTGCGGCACGCTCGTGGTCGAGTCGGCGTCGGACGAGCCGCTGCGCTTCGACGACATCCCGTCGGTCGAGCGGGTGCACACCGTGATCTACCGCGAGGTCAACGACAACCCGTACGACGACTTCTCCGGCGGCGGCGCGCAGCCGACCCGCGGAAGGCGCTGACATGGGTGTGCGGGAGCTGGGCCTGCCGCAGCGGGCCGCGGTAGGTGGACTGCCGTCGCGCGTGACGATCTGGGAGGTCGGGCCGCGCGACGGGCTGCAGAACGAGAGCGCGATCGTGCCCGTCGAGGTGAAGCTGGAGTTCCTGGACCGGCTCGCCGACGCGGGGCTGACCACGCTGGAGGCCACCAGCTTCGTCTCGCCGAAGTGGGTGCCGCAGCTGGCCGACGCCGAGCAGCTGCTCGAACGCCTCACGCGCCGCGAAGGCGTGCGATACCCGGTGCTGGTGCCCAACGAGCGCGGCCTGAAGCGGGCGCTCGACGCGAACTGCCGGGACATCGCGATCTTCGGCAGCGCCACGGAGACCTTCGCGCAGCGGAACCTCAACTCGACGGTCGAGAAGCAGTTCGACATGTTCGCGCCGGTGGTCTCGGGAGCGCTCGACGCCGGGATGGACGTGCGGGCGTACCTGTCGATGTGCTTCGGCGACCCGTGGGAGGGGCCGGTGCCCTACTCGCAGGTCGTGTCGGCGGGAAAGCGGTTGCTGGAGCTGGGCTGCTCGCAGCTGTCGCTGGGCGACACGATCGGCGTCGCCACCGCCGGGCAGGTCGAGGGCCTGCTCGCCGCGTTCGCGGACGCGGGCGTCGGGCCGGAGCGGCTCGCGGTGCACTTCCACGACACGTACGGCCAGGCGCTGGCCAACACCGTCACCGCACTGCGCTGCGGCGTGTCCACAGTGGATTCCTCGGCCGGGGGCCTCGGCGGGTGCCCGTATGCGGAGTCGGCCACGGGCAACCTCGCCACGGAGGATCTGCTGTGGACGCTGGACGGCCTCGGCGTCGAGACCGGGGTCGACCTGGGCAAGCTCGCCGCCACCAGCGCGTGGATGGCGGAGCGGCTGGGCAGGCCGAGCCCGTCACGGGTGGTCTCTGCACTGACCGGGTGAAGATTGTGCCGGAGCGGGAACCTGAGCGGCCGGGCGCGCGTCGGACCTCGAAGCCGATCGCTGCATCGACGTCAGGAGGCTGCCGTGAGCGAGCACCGCGCGCAGGTCGAGGAGCTGCTGGCCGGGTACCGGCGCAGCCGGGAGCAGCTCGCCTCGGTGCAGCGTGAGCTGACGTCGGTCACGGCCTCGGCGAGCGACGCGGACGGGCTGGTCACGGCCACCGTCGGCCCGCGAGGCACGTTGACGGGGCTGGTGATCAAGGACGAGGCGTACCGCCGGTGCCGTCCGGCGGAGCTGGCCGACCGGATCGTCCGCGTGACGGCGGAGGCGACGGTGCGGGCGCTGACCGCCGCGGGGGAGGTCCTGGCCCCGGTGCTGCCGGGCGGCACGGACCCGCAGGCGTTGTTGCTCGGCACGGCCGACCTCGGGGCGGCGGAGGTCTCGAAGCCGAGACACGCGCTCGACGAGGACAGTTACGAGGACCGCAGCTGGATCTCCCGGTGAGCGGGTTCGAGGCCGACGTCGAGCGGCTTTCCGCGCGGGCGGCCGATTTCGGCGGCCTGGTGGAGCGGGCCGCGCGCATCTCGGCGGAGCTGGAGCGGGCGGTCGGCGGCGCGCCGTGGGGTGCGGACGGCGTCGGCCGGAGCTTCGCGGCGGCGCACGTGGGCCCGGCCGCGGAGACGGCGGAGCGGGTGCGCGGGCTGGCCGAGCGGCTGGCGGAGGCGGGGGGCAAGTTCGGGGAGGCGGCGCGCCGGTACCGGGCGAGCGACTCGGCGGCGGCGGACGCGGTCCGGGACTGACATGGGGATCGAGCTGCCGCGGGAACTCGCGGACGTCGCCGCCGCCACGGGTTTGTCTTGGCCGCAGGCGGACGAGGACGAGCTGCACGCGCAGGCCACGGCGTGGCGCGGGGCGCAGAACGAGCTGACGGCGCTGGCGGCGGAGGCGGACCGCACGGCGAGTGCCGCGGCGGGTGCGTTGACGGGCCCGTCGGCGGATGCGGCGCGGGAGATGTGGGCGGGTTTCGTGGACCCGGACCGGGGGCACCTGACGCTCGCCGCGAAGGGCGCCGGCGAGGCGGCGGACAGGTTGACGCACGCGGCGGAGCAGGTGGCCGCCGCGAAGGTGGAGATGGTGCGCCAACTGGTGGACGCGGCGAAGAACCGGGACGCGGCCTCCGCCGCGGCGGAGGCGGGTCACCCGACGGCGCTGCTGGGCCTGGCCCCGGTGCTCAAGGGCACGGCGGCGAACCTGGCGATCCTGACGACCAACGTGGAAACGGCGGTCGGCCCCGGCGGCGGGGCGGGCTCGCCGGGTGGCCCGGGTTCGGCTGAGGCGGGTCGTGGCGGGGTTCTGGGCAGTGCGTTCGGAGCGGTGGACGGGCTGGTGAGCGGAGCCCGGGGTGCGGCGACCACCGGTGGGCTGCTGGACGTGAACCCAGGTACGCACACGCCGGAAGGGCAGAGCGGCCTGCTGAGCGCGGTGACCGGCCTGCCGAGCCACGTACTGTCCGCTGTGGACAGTCCGCTCCCCGAAGCACCCCTGCTGCGCCCCGTGGACGACCGTCCGATGCCACCCGTCGAGCCGAGCACCGGGCTGGACCATCCAGTGCCTGGCTTGGGCACGGATCTCGATCACCCGGTGTCGTCCCTTGAACCGGGCGCGAGCGAAGGCGGCCCGGTGCCGTCGGCGGTGCCGGAGCCGGGCACGGGACCGATCCGCACAGGTCACTACAGCGGTTTCCTGGCCCATGGCGGTTTCGACGACGTCCCCACCCCACCGGCGGGAATCCCGGGCGGCACGGTCGCCGCCGGTTTCGCCGAGGGAGCGCCCGCGTCCTTGCCTTCACCGGGCCCGGATCTCAACACCGCTCCCACCCCGCGCCCGGCCCTGCCGAACGTGACAGGCCAGCCCGGCCCGGTTTCCCCTGTTCCGGCCCAACCCTCCCTCCCCGAGCCGCCTCGGCCGGCCGGCGTGCTGCCTCCCGGATCGGCCTACGGTCAGCCCACGGCTCGCCCCGCCCAATCCGCACCCGGCGGTGCTTCCGTGGCCCGCCCGGCGCCGTCCGCACCCGGCGGCAGTCCCACCGCCCGCCCGGCCCAGCCCGCCCCGGGGTCCGGCGCCCGTCCCGCGCCTGGCTCCCGCACCGACGCCCGCCCGACACAGCCCGCGCCAGGATCCGACGCCCGTCCCGCGCAGCCCGCGCCAGGTTCCCGCCCTGACGGTCGCCCGGCACAGCCCGCGCCAACCCCCGACGCTCGCCCCGGGCAGCCCGCCCCGACCTCCGGCCCCCGTCCCACCCCCGACGCCCAGCCCGTGCCCGACAGCCGCCCCCGCCCCGCCCCCGATGCCCATCCCGCCTCCGGCTGGGATCGGGCGCACGGGCAGCCTCCCCTCGGCGCGCCGCGGCAGGAGCGGGAAAGCATCGTCGCCCTGTTCCGGGTTGCCATGTTCCCCATCGGGCACCTGCCGGTGGCCACCGTGCGCCCCCACCGGCAGCTGCCTCCGCCGTCGCCCGAGGTGGACTATGCCGCCGGGTTGCGGTTTCCGCCCTACGACCATCCGCGGTCCGACCTCATCGTGCCCGGCGAAACACCGCCGCGCCGCGGCGAAAGCAGCCCCGCGACACCCGCGCCCGCCGAACTCTTCGAGCACCACGACCCCCTCGGCGGACTCCACGAACGCGACTGGGACCGCCGCTTCCTGGCCGGGCACCGCGACGACATCCCCGAGTACGCATGGCCCCCGGGCGAGCTGTACCCCGAAGGCGGCCTCGAACCCGGCGAACCCGAGGTCCTGCCCGAAGGCACGCTGCTCGACCGCTTCGGCCCCGTCGAAGGGCGCGTCTTCGCCCCCGCCGGCACGCTGTTCGCCAAGCGGTCGCTGCCGCCGACAGCCACCGCCGAATACCGCCGCTACCGCGTGACCCGCGCCGTGCCGATGTGGCAGGCCGTTTCCGCGCCGTGGTTCGGCCAGCCCGGTGGCGGCCTGCGCTACCGCGCGGTCCACTCCGCGGACGAGCTGGTCACGTTGGGCTACCTGGAGGAGGGGGAGTGAACAGCGAATCGATCCTGCGCTGGCTCGAATCGATCGGGGTGCCGCACGAGGTGGTCTCGATCGGCGCCGAGGCCGACAACGCCTGGTGCGTCCTGCGCGCGGACGACCCCGAAGAGGGCGCCGCGGTGTGGGAGGTGTTCTGGCGCGAGCAGGGCAACCGCTACGACTGGGCGCGGTTCACCAACGAACAGGTCGCCTGCCACTACCTCTTCGGCCGCCTCGCGTGGGCCCAGGTGGCCCGCGGCGCGGTCGGTCTGTTGCCGGCATCGGCGTAGGCCCCGCAGGAACCCCGGCGTCAGCCCGCCTTGCCCGCGATACCCCAGTGATCCGACGGCACCGGCTGCAGGACCACCCACGTGTGCTCGCGGATGGAATCGTCGAAGACCTCGGCGACCGCGTCCGTCAGGCGGGCGATCAGGGCCTCCCGGGTGGCCGGAGTGAGGCGGTGTTCGTAGATCTTGACGTCGATCAGCGGCATTTCAGCACTCCACTCCGGTTCCGCGTACCGCCCACAGTGGACAGTGCGTCGTACAGGGCCTCGACCAGGTAGTCGACTTGGGCGTCGGTGAGGCCGGGGTGGCACGGCAGGTTCACGTGCGAGGAGAACCAGAGCCGCTCGGCCACCGGGCACTCGCCGATGGAATGGCCGCGTAGCCGCCACTCCGGCAGCAGGTGCTGCGGGAAGTACCGCAGCTGGATCTCCACGCCCCGCTCGTCGAGCGCGCGCACCAGCTCGTAGCGCACGTCCGGGCCGCCGGGCATGAAGAACGTGTACAGGTGCTGGGCGTGCTCCAGCCCCGGCGGCGGCCGGTGGAACCGCACGCCCGGGTAGCCCTCCAGCACCTCGTCGAGGCGGGAGGCGATCCAGCGTCGGCGTTCGGTCAGCGCGGGCAGTTTGTCGAGCTGCACCACGCCGACCGCGGCCGCCGCCTCGGACATCGTCGCGTTCGTCCCCGCGCCGGCGACCGACCGGCACGAGTCCTGGTAAACGCCCGCCGAGAACTTCATCCACGGCAGGATCCGCGGTGCCCGGCCGGCCAGTACGCCCGCGGGCGCGTACGTGCCGTCGACCTCGTTCGACCGGATGCGGTCGACCCGCTTGGCCCACGCGTCGCGGTTGAGGGTGATCATGCCGCCCTCGCCGAGCGTGGTGATGTTCTTGCTGGTGTGGAAGCTGAAGCAGCCGATGTCGCCGAGCGCGCCGGGACGGCGGCCGTGGTAGCGCGCGCCCAGCGCGTGCGCGCAGTCCTCGATCACCGGAATGCCGCGGCGGCGCGCGATGCCCATGATCTCCGCCATCTCGGCCGGATATCCGCCGTAGTGCACCAGGATGATCCCCTTGGTGCGCGGGGTGAGCAGCTCGCGCAGGGCCACCGGGTCGAGGTTGAGCGACTGCGGGTCCACGTCGCAGAACCGGACGGTGACCTGCCGCGCCAGCAGCGGTTGCACCGACGCCTGATACGTCTGCGGGGTGGCGATCACCTCGTCGCCCGGCTGCAGGTCGAGCAGCCGGATCGCGATCTCCAGTGCCACCGTGCCACTGGTGACCGACAAGGCGTGCTTCGCGCCGACGAAGTCACGGAACTTCGCCTCGAACCGGTCGCGGCAGGAGCCGGAAGAAAGCGCTTCCCCGGACTGCACGACCTCGGTGAGCGCTTGCAGGTCGCGCTCGTCGACCACGCTTCCCCGCCGCGCGAACGGAACCCGGTACGTCATCGTGTCCCCCTTCACCTGGCCTCGGCGGGCTGCTGGGCGAGCCTGCGGGCGAGAACCTTCTTGTCCACCTTTCCGAGGCCCGTCAACGGGAACTCCCTGACCACCTTGACCCGGTCCGGCAGCTTGAACTCCGCGAGCCCGCGCCCGCGCAGCCACTCCTTCAGCACGGGCAGCCCCGGCGCGGGACGGCCGGGCGCGACGATGACGTACGCGCAGGTGCCCTCGCCCAACAGCGCGTCCGGCACGGGTACCACCGCGGCCTGCTCGACGTCCGGGTGCGCGGTGAGGTGCGCTTCGACCTCAGTGGCGGAAACCTTGTCCCCACCACGGATGATGACGTCCTTGAGCCGGCCTTCGATGACCATGTTGCCGTCCTCGGTGAACCGGACCAGGTCGCCGCTGTGGTAGAAACCGTTTTCGGTGAAGGCGACCGCGTTGTGCTCCGGCGCCCGGAAGTACCCCCGCAGCGTGTACGGGCCACGGACCAGCAGCTCACCGATCTCGCCGACCGCCACGTCCCTGCCGTCGCTGTCGACCACCCGGACCTCGTCGGCCGGTGACACCGGACGGCCCTGCGTGGCCACGACCGTCTCATGTGGATCGTCGTACCGGGTGAAGGTCAGCAGTCCCTCTGCCATGCCGAACACCTGTTGCAGGCGGCAGCCGAACGCGGGCTCGATCTCCTCGGCGACCTCGCGGTGCAGTTTCGCGCTGCCGACCTGGACCACGCGCAGGCTCGACAGGTCGTGCTCGGACCAGTGCCTGCCCTCCAGCCACAGGTGCATCACCGTCGGCACGACCGAAGTCATCGTCACCCGCTCCCGTTCGATCAGCGCGAAGCACTCGTCGGGGCTGGGACTGGCCGCCAGCACCACCGTGCCGCCCGCGTGCAGCGTGCCGATGATCCCCGGGCAGCCCCACGTGAAGTTGAACTCGACCGGTAGCACCGCGAGGTACACCGTGTCCACGCCGAGCTCGTCGATCTCCGCGGTGATCCGTGCCTGGTAGAAGTAGTCGTCGTGCGTCCGCGGGATCAGCTTCGGCAGCGCCGTGGTGCCGCCGGAGAGCAGGAAGAACGCGACGTCCGAAGGGTCCGGGTCCGCGAACTCCGCCGACTCCTTGTCCAGTTCGGACAGTGCGGTGAAGTCGCCGGGATCACCGGCGACGAAGACCTCCTTCAGCGCCGGCCTACTGTCCACCACCTGCCGGGCCAGCCGCCGGTAGTCGTACCCGCCGAACACGGCCGGGATCACGTAGGCGACCGCCTGAGCGATGTCGCAGAGGTGGCGCACCTCGTCGGCGCGGTAGGCGGGCAGGGTGAACACCGGCAGCGCGCCCAGCCGGAACAGACCGAAGCACACGGCCACGAACTCGGCGCCGTTGGGCAGCTGCACCAGCACCCGGTCGCCGACGGAGATCCCGCGCCGGGCGAAACCGGTGGCGAGCCGGTCGGCCCACGCGTCGAGCTCGGCGTAGCTGAACCGGCGGTCGTAGTCGACCAGCGCGGTGCGGGGCCCGTGGGCCCGGCTCCGCTCCCGCAGCAGCCCGCCCAGCGTGACCCCGGCCCAGTAGCCTGCCTTTCGGAGCCTGCCGATCTCGTCGTCCGCGCGCGGGACGCAACCCTCGAGCATGGGTACCTCTTTCGACGAACGCAGCTGATTCCCGGAGCACGGGAAGAATGCCGCCAGACTAACCCCGGGGACAATCGCCGAAAAAGCCTTCCGGCGGCTCCCGACGATTCTTGCAGATCCCGTTAGCACAGGTTGCGGAAAAGTTTAAGAACCGGTTGCGCCGGGGCCAGTAGAAACGAGGTCACGGGCCGCCGTGCGCGTGCCCGGCCCGGTCAAACCCCAGGGAGACCACATGGATTTCGGCTTGAACTTCTTCCCGGTAATGGAGCCCGGGCGCAAGAGCGCACGGGACTACTACGACGAGACCCTGCGGCTGTCCCGGCTCGCGGAGGAACGGGGTTTCGAGCACGTGCAGACCGTCGAGCACTACGGTTCCGGTTACGGCGGCTACAGTCCTGATCCCGTCACGTTGCTGACGGCCGTCGCGGCGGTCACCGACCGGATCCGCATCACGACCGGCGCGGTCATTCCGGCTTTTACGCACCCGTTGAAGCTCGCCGGAAAGCTCGCGATGCTCGACAACCTCTCCGGCGGCAGGCTCGACGTCGGCTTCGGCCGCGGGTTCCTGCCGGACGAGTTCGACTGGTTCGGCGTGCCGATGGCCGAGAGCCGGGAGCGGTTCGACGAGGGCATCGAGGCGTGCCGCAGGCTGTGGTCGGAGGAGAACGTCGTGTTCTCCGGCAAGTTCTCGTCGTTCGGTCCGGTGACGCTGCAGCCGCGGACCGTGCAGCAGCCGCACCCGCCGATCTTCGTCGCGTCCGCGACGAGCCCCGAGTCGTGCGCGGCGGCGGGCACGGCCGGCTACCACCTGCAGGTGGTGCCGTCGGTGACCAGCCGTGAGCAGCTGTCCGAGATGCTCGCCGCCTACCGCGAGGCGTGGGCGGCCGCCGGACACGCGGAGGGCGGGGCCCGCATCCAGATCAAGTACACCTGCTACGTCGCCGAGGACGGCGGGCACGCGCTGGCGCTCGCCGAGCGGTTCGAGACCAACTACATCGAGCAGATGACCGGCGCGATCGCCGCGTGGGCGACCACCCGGTCGGCGGCCTACCCCGGCTACGAGGGGTTCATCGACAAGGTGAAGCAGTACGACTTCGAGAAGTCGTTGCGGCAGAACAAGGTCTTCGCCGGGACGCCGGAGGCGGTGGCCGAGCAGGTGGCCACGATCGGCGAGTGGTTTGGCACCGACCTGTGCGTGAGCCTCCAGTTCAGCCCCGGCTACCAGGACTTCGAGGACAGCCACCGAGCGCTGACGCTCTTCGCGGACCGGGTGATGCCGCGGTTTCGGCACTGAGTGGCGAGTAGGAAGAGCCTGTTGTCAACAATCAGAGGATAGGCTCTTCCTACTTGCCGACAAGGCTGGCGTCTTGTGGCTGCAGTGGCGTGGTCGGCTGGGATGCTGACTCGCGGTGGTGGCGGGGTGGCGGCAGAGGTAGTGGGCAGGTCAAGAAGGTCGATCGCGGCAGGAACGCCGCAGTGGTGATCGGTTTTGTTCATCGGGCGCGGGTGTTCGTCGCGGGCCGGGTGATGCCGCGGTTTCGGCACTGAGTCGCGAGTAGGAAGAGCCTGTTGTCAACAATCAGGCGATAGGCTCTTCCTACTTGCCGACAGGACTACATCAGGCGAACCGGTCCGGCGAGGTGAACGACAGGTCGCACAGCTCGGGCTCGCCGGTGACCGTCCTGGCCAGCACCTCGCCGATGCCAGTGGCGTGCTTGAACCCGTGTGCGTTGCAGCCTCCCGCGAGAACGAGCCGCTGGTCCCCGCCGGGCCTGCCGAGGACGAACTGGCCGTCCGGGGTCTGCGCCCACATGCAGACCGACACCTTGGCGGGCAACGGTTCGAGGCCCGGCACCGCCGTTGCCAGCTCGGCGCTGAGCGCGGCCCAGTCGGCCGGGCCCACCGAACGGTCGTCGGTCTCCGGGTCGAGCGCCGGTGGTTCCCCGGGCAGGTTCTCCAGGCCGAGCTTGACCTCGTTCCCCTCGTCGCCGTCCCGGCCGTTGCCCCAAAGGATCAGGTTGTTCTCCCGTTCGCGCATGAACACCGGAAACTGCTCCAGCGCGAAGGCGTGCGGGTCGTCCTCGGGGCGGTACCAGGTGATCGGCATCCGCAGCACGCGCAGCGGCAGGCCGGGCACCAGCGAGGACAGCCAGCTGCCGACCGCCACCACGACCTGGCGCACCCGCAGCGTCCGCAGCGGGGTGTGCACCTGCGCCCCGCCGTCGACCAACTCGACGGCGCTGACCGCGGTGTCGAGGTGAACCCGGGCACCTGCCCGTTCGGCCACCGCGACCGCGGCCTGGATCGACAGCTCCGGACGCAGGATGCCCGCCGAGGGTTCCCACACGCCGATCTGGTCGTCGGAAATCCCCGCGTGCGCCGGAAAGCGCTTTCTCAGCTCCTCGGCGGCGAGCTGCTCGACCTCGATCCCGTGCTGGGAAGCCGCCCGCAGCGTGCCGCCGGCGACCACCCCGTCCGGCGGCCCGATCAGCAGACCACCCACCTGCCGCAGCAGTTCGCGACCGGACCCGACCTCGAGCTCCCGCCACAGGCGCAGTGACGCACGCGCCAGTGGCACCAGTCCGGGGTGCTCCAGGCAGGTGATCCGGAACATCCGGCTGCCGCCGTGCGACGAGCCGAACGCATGCCCGAGCCGGTAGCGCTCGATGCCGACGACGTCGATCCCGCGCACGGCCAGCCGCCACAACGCCGACGCGCCCCACGCGCCGAGGCCGACCACAGCGACTTCCGCGTCCCATTCCGGCATGGTGTCTCTCCCTCGTTCCGGATGCACACTGCGGCACCGGCACGGGGAAATGGAAAAGTAGAACAATCCCTGCGCCCACAGGGTTCGACCCCGCCGAAGATAGCACGATTCCGCCGTCCCCGGTGTGTGTCCCAGCGCGAAGTGCGGATGGCCTATTGCGTCGGCCGCGTACAGTCGGTGAGGGCGATGCCCTGTGGGGCCACAGAAAGCCGCGCAGCGCGAGCGATTCGTGAGGAGGCCGAGCGCATGACCCGGGAATGCTCGCCACCCGTTGTGGAGAACCGCGAGCCGGATTCCGGCGAGGTCCCGGAAGAATCGAAATCGACGTACTTCTGGGCAAAACTGCTGCACCCCGCAGATCCGGCCGCCTTCGAATCGGTGCTGACCGGTGCCCGCGAGGTCGACGAACTGGTCGCGGACGCCGGGCTGGCCGCCGCGGCGTGGACGGCGGAGACCACCCAGCTGATCGTCGACCAGCTGAGCTGCTCGTCTTCGCCGGACAATCCCGTTTCCCCCGCGGAGAAACGGCTCGTCGAGGGCACGGTCACGTGGACGCTGTACCGGCTCGCGCGCGCCGAGCCGGTACCCGGGTACTTCCGCCGCGAGCTGGGCCAGTGCGTCCGGGAGCGGTTGGCGAACGGCTCGACGCCCGAGAGCTGGCTGCACGCCCTCAACGACCTCTACGCCGTGTTGACCGAACGCCTGCTGCACGCGGCCGCCACGGGCCTCCCGCCGGAGCAGCACGCGACCGCCATGCAGGAAATCACCACGACGTTGTTCCACAGCATGAGCCTGCTGGGCGACGAGATCACCCTCGCGTTCCTGGCCGAGCGGCGGCGCCAGAGCGCCGGCGCGGCCGCCGAGCGCGCGAAGCTGGTGCACGGCATCCTCGACGGCGCCAGGGTGAACGCCGAGCGCGCCCACCGCCACCTCGGCTACGACCTGTCGCTGCACCACCTCGGCCTGGTGCTCTGGTACGACGAGGACACCGTCCCGTGGTGCGACGACGACACCCGCAACTGGACGCGGGAGCTCGAAACCGTCGCCACCGGGCTGCTGCGGGAGGCCGGCTGCTCCTCGACGCTACTGGTGCCCGCGGGCTCGGCGCGGCTGTGGGCGTGGGGCGGGCGGGTCCACGGCCTGCCCGCCGAACTCGGCGAACTCGACCCCACGGCGCTACCGGGCGGGCACGTGCACGTCGCGGGCGGTCTGCCCGCGGAGGGCGTCGCCGGGTTCCGCCGTTCCTACGGGCAGGCGGCGACGCTGGAGCACCTGAGCCGCACCGTGCTCGCGGGTTCCGGCAACATCCACGACTACCGCACGCTGGAGCTGTTCGTGCTGATGGGCGGCGACGTCGGGCGGCTGACCGAGTTCGTCCGCCGCGAGCTGGGCGGGCTCGCCGACCAGGAGCGCCCGGTGGTCACGCTGCGCGAGACACTCAAGTGCTACCTGGACTCCGAGCGCAGCACCACGGCCACGGCCGAGCGGCTGCGGATCGCGAAGAACACGGTGGCCTACCGCGTGAAGAAGGCCGAGCAGCTGCGGTCCAGGCCGATCGGCCAGGACCAGCTCCGCCTGCACCTGGCGCTGCACCTCGCCGAACGGATGGGACCGGCACTGCTCTCGGGCCGCGGTACCCCGAAGGAGCGGCGCCCGGCGGGCCGGAACCGCGGACGTTGATCCACTCGTACCGGGACCGCAAGATTTCGCCCGAAGTCTGGTTCCGGCGCCCTATCTTCCCGCCACCCCGGTGCCGTTAGCTGGATTCGACCGGCTCGTGGCCAGGGGAGGATCCCTCCCGCGCGGCCGGTCGTGTCCTGCCCACCGCCGCGGACGCGGGTCCGCGCCCCGAGGATGGAGCGTTCCGACCATGACCAGGGTCCTGATCGTCGATCACGAGACCGCCAGCGCCGACTCGCTGGCCTCGTCGCTGCGCGATCACGGGTTCAGCACCGTCGTGACCACCGACGGCCCCACCGGCCTCACCGAGTTCGACCGCCGCGGCGCGGACATCGTGCTGCTGGACCTGATCCTGCCGGGCATGCCCGGTACCGACCTGTGCCGCAGGCTGCGGGCGGGCTCCGGGGTGCCGGTCATCGTCGTCTCCGCGCGCGACAACGAGGTCGACAAGATCGTGAGCCTCGAACTCGGTGCGGACGACTACGTCACCAAGCCCTACTCCGTGCGCGAGCTGGTCGCGCGGATGCGCGCGGTGCTGCGGCGCGGGCGGCTGGAGCCGGACCACCCCGAACCGCCGCCGGATCCCGAACCGCCGGCCGAGGTGCTGGCCGCCGGGCCGGTGCGGATCGACGCCGACCGGCACGTGGTCACCGTGCACGGCGAGGAGGTGCACATCCCGCTCAAGGAGTTCGAGCTGCTGGAGTGCCTGCTGCGCAGCCCCGGCCGGATGCTCACGCGCGCGAAGCTGATCGGCCGGGTCTGGGGTGCCGACTACGTGGGCGACACGAAGACCCTGGACGTCCATATCGGACGGTTGCGGGCGAAGGTCGAGCGGGACCCCGCCCATCCGCGGCACCTGCTCACCGTCCGCGGTCTCGGTTTCAAGTTCGAGCCGTGACGTCGGCGGCGACGGCCGCCACGTGCCGCAGCCACGCCCCGAGCGTGGGTTCGGCCGACAGCACGCGGAACTCGACCGCCAGCCCGGCGCGGCGGAAGCGGTTCACCAGCCGCATCATGCCCAGCGAGGTGACTCCGAGCTCCAGCAGGTCGGTCTCCGGGGTGATCGCGGCGGGGTCGGCCCCGACCAGTTCCGCGACCGTTTCCCGCATTTCTTCGAACGTCGGGATGTCCACCACGGGCGTTCCTCCTGGGGAGTGCGAGGTGTTCGTCGCGGGCAGCATGACCCGTCGTGCTCACACGAGCGGCAAATGCCGCCTAACCATCGGGAAAACTGTTCGGCATCGCGGCCGGGAAGGCCGTTTAACCGTTGTTGTCGGCCGGGGCGCCGGAAGTATAGGGATCCGGCGCTAGCGTCGGGAACCGGTGACCGGCCGCGCCCGCCGGGTCCGACCCAGCACGATTTCCTCGAAAACCGGGAGTGAATCCAGTGAAGGTCAACGACGTCTTCTTCGCGGGTATCGGTACCGCGGACACCGACTTCGTCGAGACGGCCGACGCGGTCGACCGCGGGTGGTACGGAGCGGAGGAACGCGAGCAGAGCCGGCTGCTGTCGATCACCGTGGCGGGCACGCGCCCGGCTCCCGACCTTGCGGTCGAGGCCGCGCAGCGGGCGCTGGAGCAGGCCGGGCGCGCGCCGGCGGAGTTCGGCGGCGTGTTCCACACCAACGTGCACCCGCAAGGCCCTGACGGCTGGTCCGCCCAGCACTACATCAACCGCAACACCGTGAACCAGCCCGTCACCTCGATCGAGGTGCACAACGGCTGCCTTGGTTCCTTCGCGACGCTGCACCTGGCCACCTGCTTCCTCCAGGCGGACCCGAACCGGGTCTCGGTGCTGCTGACCGCGGGCGACAACTTCGGTACGCCCGCGGTGGACCGGTGGCGCGCCACCACCCTGTTCGTGCTGGCCGACGGCGGTGGTGCGCTGGTGCTGTCGAAGAAGCCCGGCTTCGCCCGGCTGTTGTCCGTGCACGCGGTGTCCGACCCCGAGCTCGAACTGCGCGACCGCGCGGGGGAGAACATCTTCCCGCCGAGCCTCACGGTCGGGAAGGCGCTGAACTTCGACGAGCGCTGGGCGCGGTTCGGGCAGCAGATGGTGGAGGGCACGCTCCCGCCGATGGGCGACTTCGGCGGCGTGATGATCGAAGCCGCGAAGACCGCGATGGACGAGGCGGACACGTCGCTGGAGCGGATCGCCAGGGTCGTCCACGACGGTTTCACCTGGCAGGGTCTGCGCGACGTGTTCCTCGACCCGATCGGCGTCGAGGAGTCGCACGGGATCTGGGACTTCACGCGGCGGCACGGGCACGCCGGACCGGTCGACATGATCCGCGGCCTCGAGCACGTGTGGCGCACCGGCCAGGTCGTGCCGGGGGACAAGGTGCTGCTGGTCGGTGGCGCACCCGGGATGGAGGCCGCCTGCGCCGTCGTCGAGATCGTCCAGGCGCCTTGAGCGGCCTGCTCGCCCCGGTGTGGGCAGGCACGCCGGTGGAGTCGCTGACCGACGACGAGGCGTGGTTGCGCGCGATGCTGGAGGCCGAGGCCGGGCTCGCCCGCGCACAGGCTTCGCTCGGGCTGATCCCGGCCGCCGCCGCGGAGGCGATCACCTGGGCCGCCGGGCACGCCCGGCTCGACATCACCGAGCTCGCGGTGGCGGCGCGGGCCGCGGCCAACCCCGTGGTGGCACTGGTACCGGCGTTCACCAGGGAGGTGGCCCGGCGCGAGCCGTCCGCCGCGGAGTACGTGCACCGCGGCGGCACCAGCCAGGACATCCTCGACACCGCCGCGATGCTGGTGGCCCGGCGGGCGCTGGGCGTGGTCGAGGCCGACCTGGACCTGGTCGCGGACGCGCTGGCCGGCTTGGCCGAGGACCACGTGGGCACACTGCTCGCGGGGCGCACGCTCACCCAGCACGCGGTGCCGACGACGTTCGGGCTCAAGGCGGCGACCTGGCTGCAGCTGGTGCTCGACGCGCAGGACCGCGTGCAGCGGCTGGAGCTGCCCGTCTCGCTCGGCGGGGCGGCCGGCACACTGGCGGCGTACGCGGCCTACGCGGGAATCGACGGGCAGTCCGGGTTTCCACTGCAGGACGGCGGGGTCGAGCTGCTGGCCCCGATGGCGGCCGAGCTGGGACTGGCGGAGCCGGTCACCAGCTGGCACACCGCCCGCACGCCGATCGCCGACCTGGCCGCGGTGCTCCAGTTCGTCACCGGGGCGCTCGGCAAGCTCGCGCTCGACGTGCAACTGATGTGCCGCACGGAGATCGGCGAGCTGTCCGAACCGTTCGAGGCCGGACGCGGCGCGTCCTCGGCGATGCCGCAGAAGCGCAATCCCGTGCTGGCCACGATGATCCTGTCCGCGGCCCGGCAGGTGCCCGCGCTGGCCGCGGTGCTCGCCGAGTGCATGCTCGCCGAGGACGAGCGGCCCGCCGGCGCGTGGCACACCGAGTGGCAGCCGCTGGCCGAGGCGCTGCGGCTCACCGGCGGCGCCACGCACACCGCGGCGCAGCTGTGCGCCGGACTCGTGGTGCACCCGGAGCGGATGGCCGAGAACCTGGCCCGCACGGGCGGCGCGATCCTGGCGGAACGGCTCAACGTCGCGCTCGCCCCGCTGGTGGGCAAGGCACGCGCGAAGAGTCTGCTGACCGAGGTGGCGGTGGACGCGGACGACACGGGAACGGCGTTCGCCGACCTCGCGCGGCAGGACCCGCGGCTGGCCGGGCTGCTGCCCGACGGGCACCTGGCGCCGCTGTTCGACCCGGTGGGCTACCTCGGCGCCGCGGAACCGCTGACCGCCAGGGTGCTCGACCGCTACGCCGAACGCCGCCGCGGCTGAGGGAAGTCGGGGAGGGTGGGGTGACATCCGAACGTGCGGCCGTCTGCGTGATCGGGGCCGGGCCGCGGGGAATCTGCGTGCTGGAGCGGGTACTGGCGAACCACACCGGCGGCGAGCTGGTGGTGCACGTCGTGGATCCCTTCGTGCACAGGGGGAGCCGGGTCTGGTCGGTGGACCAGCCGCCGTCGCTGCTGATGAACACGGTCACCTCGCAGGTCACCGTGTTCACCGACGAGAGCGTGCGGTGCGCCGGGCCGATCCTGCCCGGTCCCAGCCTGTACGAATGGGCGAAGGCGTTGCCGGACGACGTCGGCCAACGCGTCCGCGAGGAGGCGGCCCGGCTCGGCCCGGACAGTTACCCGAGCCGTGCCTTCTACGGGGAGTACCTGCGCTGGGCCCTGCGCTCGCTGTGCGCGTCCGCGCCCGACGGCGTGACCGTGCGGCTGCACGAGGTGTCGGCGCTGGCGTTG
The DNA here is from genome assembly GCF_014191255.1 of Amycolatopsis bartoniae. GTDB lineage: Bacteria > Actinomycetota > Actinomycetes > Mycobacteriales > Pseudonocardiaceae > Amycolatopsis_E > Amycolatopsis_E bartoniae. The sequence goes on along the minus strand of NZ_JACHWH010000004.1, from coordinate 94,879 downwards.
GACGAGGACACGGCCGGGCTGCAGACGGTGGTGCTCGCCGACGGCACGCGGCTGGGCGGGCTGGCCGCGGTGGTGCTCGCGCAGGGGCACCTCGACATGCCGCTGACGGGGGAGTCGCGGCGGCTGGGCACGTTCGTCGCCCGGCAGGTGCGTTACCTCCCACCCGCGAACCCGGCCGAGGTGGGGGAGGACCTGGCGCGGATCCCGCCGGGCGGCGCGGTCGCGCTCCGGGGGCTGGGGCTGAACTTCTTCGACTACCTGACGTTGCTCACCCAGGGCCGTGGCGGCCGGTTCGAGCGCGACGGCGACCAGTTGCGGTACGTGCGTTCAGGTGCGGAACCGGTGCTGTACGCCGGATCGCGGCGCGGCATCCCGTACCACGCCCGCGGCGAGAACCAGAAGGGCGTCTCGGGGCGGCACGAACCGCTTTTCCTGACACCCGAGGTGATCGCGCGGCTCCGGGCGGGCAGGCCCGTCGACTTCCGGGCCGAGGTCTGGCCGTTGATCTCCCGCGAGGTCCGTGCCGTCTACTACTCGACGTTGCTGCGTTCCCGCGGCCACCCGGATTTCCTCCGGCGGTACCGGGAACTGCCCGAGTCCGGCGAGGACGAGCTGCTCCGCGAGTACGGGATCGGCGCCGGCGAACGCTGGAACTGGGACGTCATCGCGCATCCCGACCGCGGCCGCGGGTTCGGCAGCCATGAGGAGTTCCGCGCCTGGCTGCTGGACCACCTGCGCCGGGACCTCGCCGAGGCGCGACTGGGCAATGTGGACAGTCCGCTGAAGGCCGCGCTCGACGTGCTGCGGGACCTGCGCAACGAGGTCCGGCTGGTGGTCGACCACGGCGGCGTCACCGGCGACTCGTACCGGCGCGACCTGCAGGATTGGTACACGCCGTTGAACGCCTTCCTGTCCATCGGACCGCCGGCGCGACGCGTCGCCGAGCTGATCGCGCTGGTCGAGGCGGGCGTGCTGCGCCCGCTCGGGCCGGGGATGCGGGTGGACATCGCGCCGGACCGGCGGGCGTTCGTGGTCGGCGCCTCGTCGGTGGACGCGCCGCCGGTGCGGGTGACCACGCTGGTCGAGGCGCGGCTGCCGGAGTTCGACGTCCGTCGCTCGGCCGACCCGCTCGCCCGCCTGCTGCTGAACTCCGGGCAGTGCCGGCCCTACGGCCTGCCCCGCACTCGCGGCGGCGCGTACGAAACCGGCGGCCTCGCCGTCACACCGCGCCCGTACCACCTGCTGGACCGCTGGAAGAGGCCGCACCCGCGCCGGTTCGCCTACGGCGTGCCGACCGAGACCGTGCACTGGGTGACGGCGGCCGGCGTCCGCCCCGACGTCGACTCGGTGATCCTCGGTGACGCGGACGCCATCGCCAGAGCGGTGCTCGCCGTGGTGGGGAACGGGAAAAGCGCGCCGGCCGGGGAAAAGGTCGAGCAGGCAAATTGAGGGAATGTTTAGAAACTGTGGCAACCCGTGTGCAGGCGACCCCAATACCGTGTTTTCCGGAACAAGGGGAACGAGACTTCTCGAGTGAGGGGCTGAAATGGCCGAACCGGCGAACCCGCCCGCTCGCGCGGGCGCGAACCGGGCCGCGCGCATCGCCACCCGGACCCGGGACGAGAACTGGCGCAAACCGCCGCGCCGCATCGAGTCGTCCGAATGCATCGTGTGCGACACGTGCCTGCGCAACTGCCCGCCGGAGTTCGGGGCCATCTTCGACGACGGGCTGGACGTGGTGATCGTGCCGGAACTGTGCTCGGGCTGCCCGGCCTGCGTGCTGGTGTGCCCGGTCGACTGCATCTACGTCGACGAGGACTGGACGCCGACCGGCCAAGGCATGTGGACCCACATCGAGCTCACCGGAGCCACGAGCGGAGACCGATCATGAAGCTGACGACACTGCGGACGGCCTCCTCGCACCGGGCAGCGCTCGCCGAAGCCCGGCTGAGCCGCCGCCCCAGCAGGCTGGGCAGCAAGGCCGGCACGGCACCGGAACCGGACCACGTCCTCGCACCCGACGACGGTTTTCCCGGCCTGCTCCGCCGCGCCTGGCAGCGCGCCATCGCGGCGCCGGACCCGGCCGCGGCGGTGGACGTGTTGCTCACCCTCGACGGGCACGTGCCCGCCGACGTCCAGCTGCGGGCCCTGCGCCTGCCCGAGCAGTGCGCGCTGAAGGCCCTGTTCGGACTGTCCTGGCAGGACGGACGGCAGCACCCGGACGGCACGGCGGACGGCGAACCGGTGCACGTCGGGGAGCTCGGCCTGACGACGGGCGGTCGCATCGCCGTCGGCGTACCGTCGCAGCGCCCGCTCGGCGACGGCGAGGACCTGGTGGACGGCGTGCTGCGCGTGCGGTGGACGGCGGCCGCGCTGGAGCGCTACCGCGAGGAGCTGCACCGGGAGGAACGCCGTGCGCTTTCGTCCGTTGTGGACTGTCGCAAGTGGCTGGCGGGTCTCGGTACCAAGGGGCGGAACGAGCTGCTGGACGAGCTGAAGGACGCCGCGCTGCGCACCGCCCCGTTCGTGCTGTACCAGGACACCAAGCGGTACACCAACTTCCGCGAACACAACACGCTCACCGGGAAGACCCTCTGGCCCGGTCACCCCGACTGCGCCCTGAGCAGCCTCCAGGGGCTCGCGCTGGACCTGTGGTCGGACAACGACGTCGTGCTCGTCGTGTGCCTGAAACTCCTCGTGCTCTCGGTCGGCTACGGCAGGATCGAGGAGGCCAACGGCACACAGCTCACCGTCGCGCACGTCGCCGCGCTACTGGACCGCGTGCGCCGCAAGTACAACAGCGTGCCCGGCGCTCCGCAGGTGCCGCACGCCGCGTCGGCCGACGTGAACTCGTTGCGGGACCTGGCCTGGCGGCTGCGCGAGCAACGCCAGGAGATCAGCGGCCGGGTCCAGCTGTACCGCGAGATCCACGGCCCGCTGATGCACAAGATCGAGCAGGTCGCCGCACCGCGGGGCGAGCAGGCGCTGGCCAGGGAGGCGGCGCTGGCCGCGCGGCTGAGCGAGCGACTTCCGTTGGACGGCAAGGGCCTCGACGAACTTTCGGCCGCGCTGAGCGCCGCGCCGGACTGGCTGACCCGGCCGTACGGAGACTTCGGCACGGGCCTGGAAGCGCTGGTCGCCGAAACGGTGTCCGCCACCGTCGACGCGTTCGAGACGGACTTCGCGATGAGCCGCGGTATCCGGTCGTTGCCGATGCTGCTCGCGGCCCTGCGTGAGCAGGACTGGTCCCGCATCGTGCAGTGGGACCTGCCCGACTTCTTCTGCTGCGTGATCCCCGATCCCGCCGCCGCCCGCCACTTCGGCGGCTCGGCCGCCCGGCTCGCGGACGTCGCCTGGTCGATGTCCGCGCGGATGCAGTACAACTCCTGGCACTTCCTGGCGGGCAACCTGCCGAAGACACCGGAGGTCGTGGCCAGGGACTACTTCGTGCCCCCGGTGGTGCCGGACCTCGCCTACTACTCCGACCAGCACCACCACGGCCACGTGGCGGCCAAGGTCCGGTTCAGCATCCGCAGCCCGCAGGCCGTCGAGCTGGCCGGACGGCGTTTCGGCGGTTTCGTCGACCTGCGGCTCCTGCGCTGCGCCGGTACCCCCTTCGACGAGCAGGACCTGCTGGCCGCCGACCGCGCGTCGCGGTTCCTCGCCCACGCGACGACGCTGACGGGCGCCGCCGTCGCGGCCGGGGCGGACTGCGCGGTCACCGCGTTCGACAGCCGCTGGCACTGGTCGCGGATCGCGGGCGGGCGGCCGGGGGAGTCGGCTTGACCCTCCCGGACGCCCACGAGACCAGGGAACGGCTCCGCGGCGGGGAACTGTCGGTCACCGAACACGTCGAGGCCACGCTCGCCGCCATCGAACGCCTCGACCCGGTGCTCGGCGCGTACGTCTCGGTAGCCGGGGACAGCGCGCTCGACGCCGCGGCGTCGGCCGACGAGCTGGTGCGCAGGCTCGGCCGGGACGCCTGGCTCGCCCGGCCGCTGCTCGGCCTGACCCTGTCGGTGAAGGACCTCGTCCAGACCGCCTGCCTGCCCACGGCCCGCGGTTCCCTGCTGGAGAACCGGCGGCCGCGGGTGGACGCGCCCGCGGTGGCGCGGTTGCGGGAGGCCGGGGCGATCGTCGTCGGGAAGACCACGACGTCGGAGTACGGCTGGAGCGCGAGCACGGCCAGCCGCGTCGCCGAGCCCACCCGCAACCCGTGGGCGCCCGACCGTTCCGCCGGTGGTTCGAGCGGCGGAGCGGCCGCCGCGGTCGCGGCCGGGCTGTGCGACCTCGCGCTGGGCACCGACGGGGCGGGCTCGATCCGCATCCCGGCGGCCTTCTGCGGGGTGGTCGGGTACAAGCCGTCCTTCGGCCGGGTGCCGTACGTACCCCCGTGTGCCGACCGGCTGGCCCACCTCGGCCCGCTCGCGCGCAGCGTGCGCGACGCGAAGGAAGTCCTCCGGTACGCGTCGGGGCCGCATCGCGGAGACCCGGACTCCTGGCTGGTGCGGCGGGCCCCGCGCCGGCACCGGACGTCGTTGCGGATCGCGTGGCTGGAGTTCCCCGGGACCGCGCCGGAGGTGCGCCGGGTGTGCGAGAGCGTGCTGCCGGTGTTCGGCGACCACCGCTTGGAGCAGGCCGACGTGCCGTTCGAGGACCCGTACCCGGCACTGGTGGACGTCCTCGCCGCGAACGAGGCGGCGGGCACGGGCCCCGAGGACGAGCAGTGGTGCGACCCGGGACGGCTGGAGGTCGTCCGCTACGGCCGCACGCTCAGCGGCACGGACCTGGTGCGGGCGGCGGACGCGCAGCTGGCACTGCGGGCGCGGATTTCGACGGTGTTCGAACATCACGACCTGCTCGCCATGGCGACCGTGCCGATCGAACCGTTCCACCCGTACGCCGTCGGGCCGTCGTGGGCCGCCCGCCCGGCGGACCTGCAGTGGCTCGCCTGGGCGCCCGCGGCCTACCCGTTCAACCTCACCGGTCAGCCCGCGGTCTCGGTGCCAGCCGGGCTCACCCCGGCGGGACTGCCGGTCGGGATCCAGCTGGTCGGCCCGCCGGGAGGCGACGAACTCGTGTTCGGCGTGGCGGCCACGATCGAGGCCGCCCTCGCCTTCCACCGCTATCCGCTACCCGTACCGACCGACGAAGGGGTGAAGTGAGGCAATGCTTTCGCGACGGTGGCCTCGTCCGTACCCGGACGGCAGCGTGGGGCTCCCCGGGTTCGTGGCCCGGCACGGCCTGTGGGACGACGAGCAGACGGCCGCGGCAGCGCGGGTCGAGGCGGCGCTGGACGAGGTCCGGCAGGTCCGGCTCGTCTTCGCGGACCCGCACGGGCTGGCCAGGGGCAAGGCACTGACCCCGGCCGCGTTCCGGGCCGCGTTGCGCAACGGCATGGACTTCAGCGCCGGACCGTTCGTGCTGGACACCGGGCACGCGGTCGCGGTCGACTTCCTCGCCGAGGACCCCGGAGTGGGGGTCGGTGAGCTGGCGGGTGCGGGCGACTTCGTCGTGGTGCCCGATCCGCGGACCTTCCAGGTGCTGCCGGGCGTGGAACCGGCGACGGCGTGGGTGCTCGGTGACGAGTACCTGCGCGACGGTTCGCCCCACCCGCTCGGTTCCCGCGCGGTGCTGCGGCGGGTCACGGAGCTGTTCGCCACGCGCGAGCTGGCCCCGGTGATCGGGCTGGAGGTGGAGTGGTACCTCACGCGCAGGCTGCCGGGACAGCCCAGCGCGGCGGGCAACGGGTTCGGTGGCCAGGCGCAGGCTCCCGCGGTCGCGCCGCTCGACTCCGGCTACCAGTTCAACCTGGACAGCCACCTCGACCTCGCGGCCGAGATCACCGGCCCGCTGGCCGAGGCGCTGGAGGCGCTCGGGCTGCCGCTGCGGTCGATCGAGCACGAGTCCGGCCCCGGGCAGCTGGAGTTCACGTTCGACCCGCTGTCCGCTGTGGACGCCGCCGACGCCATGCTCCTGTTCCGCACGCTGACCAAGCAGCTCTGCGCCCGCCGCGGCTTCCACGCCTCCTTCATGGCACTGCCGGGACTGCCCGGGTTCGACCCGAGCGGCTGGCATCTCCATCAGTCTGTTGTGGACACTACGACGGGGCGGAACGCGTTCGCGGCCGATTCCGAGGCCGAGCCGCTGTCCCCGGCGGCCAAGGGCTACGTCGACGGGCTGCTGGCGCTGACCCGGCAGCTGTGCCTGCTGTCGGTGCCCACGGTGAACGGTTACCGGCGGCTGCGGCCCGGTCCGGCACTTTCCCCGTCGCGTTTGGACTGGCGGGTGGAGGACCGCACCGCGCTCGCCCGGATCGTCGGCGGGGGTGAGGCGGCGCACGTGGAGAACCGCATCGGCGAGCCCGCCGCGAACCCGTACCTGGCCATCGGCGCCCAGCTGTTCGCCGGGCTCAACGGGCTCGCCGGAACCTTGCCGGACGACGGCGGCAGCGCCCTGCCGACCTCGCTGCGGGACGCACTGGAGTCCTTCCGCGGTGGTCCCGCGGCCGCCGACCTGCTCGGTGCACCGCTGGCGACCCTGCTGGGGAAGCTCAAGGAGAGCGAGGTCGTCCGGTTCGAGACCGCCACCGGCGGCGGGGACCCACTCGACGGCGAGGTCACCGAATGGGAGCACCGTGAGTACTTCGACGTCTACTGAGCGGGCGGGGGCGGCAGCGTGATCCCGCGGTACTCGCGGCCGGAGATGGCCGCGTTGTGGACCGACCAGGCCCGCTACGACTTGTGGACCCGCGTGGAGGTGCTCGCCACCGAGGCCCAGGCGCGGCTCGGGCGGGTGCCCGAGGACGCGCTCGCGGAGATCCGCCGGACTCCCGCGCCGACGGCCGCCAGGGTCGCCGAGCACGAACGCGAGCGCGACCACGAGATCCTCGCCTTCCTCGCGGCGTTCTGCGAACCGATGCCCGCCGACGCGGCGCGCTGGGTGCACCTGGGCATGACCAGCTACGACCTCGTCGACACCGCGCTCGGCCACACCCTCGCCCGGGCCGGCGACCTGGTGCTGACGGCGGCGAAGCGGCTGCGGCGGGTGCTGGTGGACAGCGCCGTCGAGCACTGGGACACCGTCTGCGTCGGCCGGACCCACGGCGTGCACGCCGAACCGACGACGTTCGGGCACAAGCTGGCCGGGCACGCGTTCGCCGTCGACCGCTCGCTCCGGCGGCTGCGCGCGGCCCGCAACGCCGTCGCGGTCGGCACCATCTCCGGTGCCGTGGGCACCTACGCGCTCATCGATCCCGAGGTGGAGGAACACGTCTGCGGCGCGCTCGGCCTAGGCGTCGAACACGTGCCGAGTCAGGTCGTCGCCCGCGACCGGCACGCCGAACTCGCCTGCGCCGTGGCCGTGCTGGCCGCGTGCGTGGAGCAGCTCGCGCTGGAGCTGCGGCTGTTGCAGCGCACCGAGGTGCGCGAGGTCGAGGAGCAGCGGACCGGTGCGTACCAGGGCTCCAGTGCCATGCCGCACAAGCGGAACCCGACCACCAGCGAGCGGCTCACCGGGCTGGCGCGCCTGGTGCGCGGCTACGCCGGGCCGGTGCTGGAGGACGTCGCGCTGTGGCACGAACGCGATCTGTCGCATTCGTCGGTGGAGCGGGTCGCGCTCGCCGACTGCCTCATCGCCGGGCACTACCAGGTCACCGCCGCGACGGAGCTGGTCGAGACGCTCACGGTGTTCCCGGACCGCATGGCCGCCGCGGTGGAGGCGACCGGCGGGCTCGTGTACAGCTCGGTGGTGCTCGCCCGGCTGCTCGCCGAGGGGATGGACCGGGAGAAGGCCTACCGTCTCGTACAGCGGGCCGCGGACCGCGGCGGGGACTTCCGCACCGCGCTGGCGGAGGAGGGCGTCGACCCCGGAACGCTGTCGCCCGATCTGTTCCTGACCCGCCATTCCGTGCTCCGATACCGTCTGGAGGCCCTTCGTGGACTGGAAGATTGACCGCGTGCGGGGCGACGAGCTGGACCTCGACGAGGTGCTCGCCGTCTACCACTCGTCCGGGCTCGGCGAACGCCGTCCCGTGGCCGACCGGGAGCGGATGGCCGCCATGGTGGCCAACGCGAACCTGGTGCTGGTCTGCCGGATCGACGGCGAGCTGGCCGGGATCGCGCGCGCCGTTTCGGACTTCTCGTACGTGACCTACCTGTCCGACATCGCGGTCGCCGGGCCGCACCAGCGCCGCGGAATCGGGATCGCGTTGATCGACGCGCTCGCCCAGGAGGCACCACAGGCCAAGATCGTGCTGCTGTCCGCGCCGGGGGCACGCGAGTACTACCCGCACATCGGTTTCTCCCGGCACGAATCGGCGTGGTTGCGCAGTCCGTGAGTGACCATTCGGGACGGAGGTTGTCACGACTGCGACATGATGTCTCCACCGGACCCGAACGCGCCTATACTGGCGGCATGTCGAAACGGTGGGATCAGTCGGTGAACGACCACCGTCGTGCCGTGCGCGAGGCGACCCTCGACAGCGTCGCGGCCCTGATCGCCCAGCACGGGCTCTCCTCCATCACGATGTCCGGCATCGCGGAGGAGGCCGGCATCGGGCGCGCCACCCTGTACAAGTACTTCTCCGACATCGACTCCGTCCTCGTGGCCTGGCACGCCAGAGAGATGGAGCGGAGCCTCGAACAGCTGGCCGCGGCGAGCAAGACCGCGGACGCGGCCGACCAGCGGCTCGAAGCGGTGCTGGAGAAGTACGCGATGATCTCGTTCGAGCACCACCGCACCGAGCTCGCGGCACTGCTGCACCAGGGTGAGCACGCCGTGCGGGCGAGCAGGGAGCTGACCGACTTCCTCCGCGACCTGCTCGCCGAGGGGGCGCTGGCCGGCACGTTGCGCGACGACGTGTCCCCGGAGGAGCTGGCGCTGTTCTGCGTGCACTCGCTCGCCGCGGCGGGGGTGCTGACGTCGAAGGCCGCCGTGCGGCGGCTCGTGCGTGTCACGCTTTCCGGGCTCCGGCCACCGGGCTGAGCTGTCCCACCACACCGGGGCTTCCCCCGCCGCGCAGGCGAGGGAAGCCCCTTTTCGTGCGTGAGTGTCGTGGTGGAGACACAGTGTCTTGACGGACGACAGAGCGTCTCCGTATTCTCGGTCGGGAGACGACTTCCGCCGCGGTCGTCCGCTGCGTGAAAGGACTTCATCGCGATGTTGCGCACCCAGGCTCGCGTGCCCACGCCCTCGGCCAACCGCTACGCGAAACAGCTGTGCAGCCATTTCTCCCACCGGGTCAAGGCGGAGTGGAGCCCGCCGACGGGCTTCATCGAGTTCCCGCGCGGCGGCACGTGTCACCTGCGGGCGGACACCGACGGCCTGCTGCTGATCGCCGAGGCCACGGTCCCCGAGCTGCTCGACCGGATCCGGGTCACCGTCGGCGGGCACCTGGAGCGCTTTGCCCGCCGTGACGGCCTGGAGGTGACGTGGGAGTGATCATCGACTAGCCGTGCACGTCGTGCAGGTGGTGCACGGGGTCGTGGAGGAAGTACCGCGCGAACGTCTCCACCGTGAACCTCGCGCCGTCGCCGCGTCTGCCCGTGCGCTGCCACATCTCGCCGGAGACGTTGTCGAACGCTGAAGCCAGTTTTTCCGCCGCCTCGGCGAGTTCTTTCGCGACCTGCGCGGGGTCCTGGATCTCGTAGCGTTCTTCGACGGCCGTGCGGTCCTGGTCCCAGTTCGGGAACTCGGGGTCCTGCTCGGTGAGCATGAGGTCGAGCCGCACGAGGAAGAGGCGGCACACGTCCCGCACGTGGCAGCCGTATTCGAGTGGCGACCACGTTGAGGGTGCCGGCCGGTCCCGCGCACCCGGGCGGGCCAGCACGGGCTGCCACGCGTCGGCGTTCTCCCGCAGCAACCGCCCGACGTCCTCCTTGGCGAAGCTCGCGGTGTCAAGCCCGCAATCAGGGCAGGGCCGGTCGAGTACCCACGTCCAGTCCTTGGTGTCCGGCTGAATCATGGCCCCAGCATCGGCCGCCCGGCCGGGAAGGACCAGCGCGGATTTCTGCACGGACCGTTCAGCTGCCCTGCAGGATCCCCAGCGCCTCGTCGTGCAGGTGCCCGTTCGACGACAGCGCCGACCCGCCGTCGAAGCGCACCTCGCCACCCAAATCGCTGAACCGGCCCCCGGCCTCGGTGACCAGTACCTGCATCGGCGCCACGTCCCACGGGTTCACGATCGCCTCCGCCGCCAGGTCGATCGCGCCCTCCGCGACGAGGCAGTGCTGCCAGAAGTCGCCGAAGGCGCGGGTTTCCCAGCAGGCGTCGTTGAGCGTCAGGTACGCCTCGCGGGAGTGGTGCTCGCTCCACGAGTTCAGGTGCGTCGTCGACAGGTAGGCGTCCGACAGCGCCGACACGCCCGACACGGAAATCCGCCGCTCGCCCGCCGCGTCGCGCAGCCACGCGCCCTCACCGAGGCTCGCCCACCACCGCCGCCCCAGCAGCGGCGCGCTCACCATCCCGACGACCGGCGTGCCGTCCTCCACCAGCGCGATCAGCGTCGCCCACACCGGCGCGCCACGCAGGAAGTTCTTCGTCCCGTCGATCGGGTCCAGCACCCACGCCCGCCCCGACGACCAGGCCGTCCCGCCCCGCTCCTCGCCCGCGACCGCGTCGGACGGGCGCTCCGCGGCCAGCAGCTCGCGCACCGCGTCCTCGACGGCCGTGTCGGCGTCCGTCACCGGCGTGCGGTCGGGTTTGCTCGCCACCCGCAGGTCCCGCGCGCGGAACCGGGCGGTGGTGATCGCGTCGGCGGCGTCCGCGAGGCGCCCTGCCAGGGTGAGATCATCGGAGTAGCTGGCCACACGACGATGGTTTCACGCCTACCGGTCGTAGAGTTGGCCAGGTGAGCATGGTGTTACTGGCCGAGGACGATCCGGCGATCGCGGAACCCCTGTCGCGCGCGTTGCAGCGGGAGGGGTACGAGGTCGAGGTCGTCGGCGACGGGCCCGCCGCGCTGGAGGCCACCGGCGAGCACCGCGTCGACCTGCTGGTGCTCGACCTGGGCCTGCCCGGCATGGACGGGCTGGAGGTCTGCCGCCGCCTGCGTGCCAGCGGCACCGAGCTGCCGGTCCTGATGCTCACGGCCCGCACGGACGAGGTGGACTTCGTCGTCGGGCTCGACGCCGGCGCCGACGACTACGTGGCGAAACCGTTCCGGCTCGCCGAGCTGCTGGCCCGCATCCGCGCGCTGCTGCGCCGCCGGGCCCCCGAGGTCCTGGAGGCCGGCGGGGTCCGGATGGACCTGGGCGCGCGGCTGGTCACCGTCGAGGGCAAGGAGATCCAGCTCGCGAACAAGGAGTTCGAGCTGCTCCGGGTGCTGATGAGCCGCGCCGGGCAGGTCGTGAGCCGCGACGAGATCCTGTCCGAGGTGTGGAACGAGCTGGAGTCCAAGACCTCGAAGACGCTCGACATGCACATGTCCTGGCTGCGGCGGAAGCTGTCGGTGACCAGCGACGGCAAGGGCGCGGTGGTGCACTCCGGCGACGGCGAGCGCCGCATCGCCACCGTCCGCGGCGTCGGCTTCCGGTTCAACACCGAATAGCCCGTGCGCCGCCGCATCCTGCTGGCCATCCTGCTCGCCGTCGCGGTCACCGCCGCCGCGCTGGGGATTCCGCTGGGCGTCACGGCGTGGAAGCTGGTCGACAGCATCACGACGGAGGACCTCGGCGCCCGCGCCTCGCAGATCGCCGCCACCCTCGACACCGACCTCGCCGACGGGCAGCTCAGCGCCGACGACCTGGCCGCGGTGGCCGTCGCGATCCCCAGCGGCGGCAGGCTGAGCGTGCAGCTGCCTGGCCACCCGGAGCAGAGCGAGGGTTCCGACCCTGGCACCGACATCGTCACCGCGCGTGTCCAGCTGGCCCGCGACGGCAGCCTCGAACTCGCGATCCCGGCGGGCCCGCTGCGGTCGCGGCAGACGACCGTCACGCTCGCGGTGCTGTTGCTGGTGGTGCTGTCGGTGAGCATCGGCACCGTCGTGGCGACGGTGACGGCGCGCCGCCTGGCGAAGCCGCTGCGGCACGTCGCGGAGCGCGCGGCGAAGCTCGGCGGCGGGGACTTCCGGCCCGACCCCAGCCGGTACGGGGTGGGGGAGCTGGACATGGTCGCGGAGGCGCTCGACACGTCCGGCCGGGCGCTGGCACAGCTGGTGCAGCGGGAGCGGCAACTGGTCGGGGACGTCTCGCACCAGCTGCGCAGCAGGCTGACGGCGCTGCAGCTGCGGCTGGAGTCGCTGACGATCGTCGACGACAAGGACATCGCCGAGGAGGCGCGCGCCGCGCAGGAGCAGGCCGACCGGCTGTCGGAGGCGCTGGAGGAGCTGCTGGCGGCGGCGCGCGCGGCGAGCGAGGTGGACGCCGAACCGGTCGAGCTGGCGGGCGCGCTGCCCGAGGTCGCGCAGGAGTGGCGGCAGCTGTTGCGGGCGGAGGGCCGGAACCTGCGGCTTCGGCTCGGCGAGGGCCTCATCGCGCGGGCGACGCCGGGGCGGCTGCGCGAGGTCGTGGGCGTGCTGCTGGACAACGCCCTGCGCCACGGCGCGGGCACGGTCACGCTGGCCGCTCGGCGCGGTGACGCCGAGGGCACGGTGGTCGTCGAGGTGACTGACAACGGCTCGGGCATTCCCGACGAGCTGGCGCCGCACGTGTTCGAGCGGGGGTTCTCGGGCGGCGGTTCGACCGGTGTGGGCCTGGCGCTGGCGCGTGCGCTGGCCGAGGCCGACGGCGGGCGGCTGGAGCTGTCGAGCCGGCGGCCGGCGGTGTTCAGCCTGTTCCTGCGCGTGCCGAGCCCCGGCGACGTGCGGGAAGTGCGCTGGCCGTCGGAACGGGTCCCGCGCTAACTCTTGGGCCGCAGTTCCTTGACTTCGGCGTCCTTCACGACGTCCCGGCGGCGCTGCCCCAGGTCGTCGGGGAAAACCCACTTCTTGAAGCCCCAGAAGCGGAACACCATCGCGAGCAGCATGCCGATGATCGACCCGCTCACGAAGTCGGCCGTCTCCTGCACCCAGCGGCTCACTTCGGGGACTTCGAGGTGGAACGCGTACCGCGACAGGTACAGCGGAATCAGGTTCACCACCACGGCGAGCCCGCTGACCACGAAGAACAACGCGGCCTCGTGGTGGCGCTCGCGGCCGCCGCGGGTGCGGAACGACCACTCACGGTTGAGGACGTAGGACACGATGGTGGCGACGATGACCGCGATCGCCTTCGACGTGGTGGGCTTGTCCTCGAGCACGCTCAGCTTGAGCAGGTACCAGATACCGTTGTCGACGACGAACGTCGTACCGCCGACGATGCCGAATTTCAGCAGTTCCCGATGTTTGATCAGCACCGAGCGCAGCGGCTCCGGGGTGTGCGAAAGCACGCTTTCCACAACGGTCACGTGCGCAGTCTACGGAGGAGGGGAACAGCCCGGGGTTTCAGGCGGCGCGCTCGCCCGGTTCGTCCGGTTCCACGACGGCGGTCCGTACCACTCGCGGCCGCGCCCCGGCCTGCGGGAAAACCCACTTCTTGAAGGCCCACCAGCGGAACACCATCGCGACGAGCGTGCCGAGGATCATGCCGCTGAAGTAGTCGGCGACCTCCTGCGTGATCAGCCCGACGTGCGGCGTCCGCAGTTCCAGCACATAACGGGAGATCGCGAGCGGCACCGAGTTGAGCCCGACCGAAATTCCACTGATGAGGAAGAACAATGCGGCTTCGTGCTGGCGCTCGCGCCCGCCGCGCGTGCGAAACGACCATTCCCGCGAAAGCACGTACGACACGACGGTGGCCACGAGCACCGCGAGGATCAGCGCGGTGACCGGGTTGTCGTGCAGGATCGTCAGCTTGAGCGCGTAGTTCACGACGTTGGTCAGCACGAAGCAGAGGCCGCCGACCATGGCGAACTTCAGCAGCTCACGGTGCTTGATCAGCAGCGTCCGCACGGGGCGCGGCAGCAATCGCAGCACCGTCTGGATGGCGGTCATGTCGCCGGACAGTACTCCTGGCGATCACCAGGGCAGCCACGGCAGCCACCACCACGGCCTCGGGGGCTTGGTCTTCGTGGTGCTGGACGAGCTGCTCGACGAGGTCGTCGTGGTCGTCGTGGTGCTGGACTCCGGGGTGGTCGTCGTGGTCACCGCGGGTGCCGAGGGCCGCGAAGAACTGCTGCTCGACGAGGACGAAGTGCCCGTCGTCGTGGTGGTGGTGCTCGAAGTCGGCAGCAGCCCGCTCGGCACCGGGTCGTCGTCCGGGTCGCACGGCAGGCCGGGCCAGCAGGAGGACTGCACCGTCGCGGTCTTCGTCGCCGTGCCCAGCGTCGCGGTGACCGTGACGGACTCGACGTCGAACGGGTGCCCGTCGAGCTTGAACGTCAGCAGCAGGTGCTGGTGCGGCGCGAGCGGCGCCGTGCTCGTGCAGCTGGTCCCGTCGCCGTCCGAGGTGCAGTCGGCGAATCCCGTGAGCAGCCGCGCCGGCCGGTCCAGCGCGACGGTGACGGGCTTGGTGTTCGGCCCCTCGTTGGCGACGTCGACCGTGAACACCCGCGGGTGCAGCCACGGCCACGGCACGTCCCACGACGGCAGCACGGCCAGGTCCACGACGTCGGGCTGCTGCTTCACCGCGACGGGGACCCGGACCGCCAGCCGGATCGTGCGGCCCGCGGTGACCGACCCCGTCACCTCACCGGGTTGCGCGTCCTGGTCGGCCAGCAGCCGGAACGTGAGCGTCGCGGTCTCGCCGGGTTGCAGTCCGCGGTCGGTCGAGCACGTGACCGTGCCGGTACCGGCGGGGCAGTCGACGTTCAGCGGGCCCTGGCTCGTCTGCACGGCGAACCCGCGCGCGCCCGGAGCGCCGCCTCCGCCGCCGGGGCCGACCGCGCGGATGCCCTGGGGCAGGTTCAGCGTGGCGGTGACCGGATCGGAGACCGTGCCACCGTCGTTGCGGACGGTGATCGGCAGTGCGATGGGCGTGCCCGAACCGGGCTCCAGCTCGACACCTTCCACGGGCGACTGCGTGGTGAGGTTCGCGGGCGCGGCCGGCGGCGGCGGTGGCGGGGCGACCGGCGCGGGCGCGGGAACGACCGCGGGCGCGGGCGGAGCGGGCACCGGCTGGGGCGCTGGAGCCGGAGCGGGAGCCGGTGACGCTGGTGGCGCCGGGGCCGGAACCGGAGCGGGTGCGGGCGCGACGACCGCGGGCGGCGGAGCCGGCAGCGAAGCGGCGGCCGGAATTTCCTGCGAGCCCCCGCCCGCGGCGAGCGCGACGGCGACGGCGGCCGCGATGCCGACCCCCGACGCGGCGACGCCGAGGAACTGGCGCGGCCCGGCGGCCGCGGCTCCCGCCGCACCGCCCGCGGAACCGGCCGAAGCCGCCGCGGCGGTGACCGTGACGGCGCTCGCCTTCGCGCCGGTCGCCGCGAGGTACCCGAAGACCGCGCCACCCAGCACGATCGGCGCGACCACGGCCCGCAACGCGCCGTTGACGTCGGCCAGCTCGGCGGCCAGCGCACGGCACCGGTCGCACTCGTCGAGGTGGGCCTCGACCTGGGCGCGCTCGCGTTTGGACAGTCCGTCCCGCGTCCACGCGCCGAGCCGGTCGGCGGTGGCGCGGCAGCGCTCCGCGGACGTCTCGGCGAGGTGGACCTGCAGGTACGCCTGCCGCAGCCCCTCGCGGGCGCGGTAGGCGAGCGCGGACACGCCGTTCGCCGTCAGCCCCAGCAGGGGCGCGACCTCGGCGGGCGTCTGGCCCTCGATCTCGGTGTGCCACAGCACGGCCTGCCAGCGTTCCGGCAGCCGCGCGAACGCCTTCGCGGCCATGGTGCGTTCGAGCCCGGCGACGGCGGTGTCGGAGAACGGGACGGTGAGCGCGTCCGTCGCGGCGCCGCCCGCCCCGCTCAACGTGGTCATGTCCTCGTTGAGGTCGAGTCGTTTCTCCTTACGCGTGCGGTCGTACGCGGTGTGGCGGAGGGCGGTGAGCAGGTACGCGCGGAAGGCGCTGTCGGGCCCCTTGCCGGCGCGGAGCGTGTCGAGGACCTTGGCGAACGCCTCGGACACCAGGTCGTCGGACTCGGCCTTCGACCGGGCCAGCTGGCGGGCGAGGTTGTAGGCGGCCCCGACGTGGCGCTCGTAGAGCGTGCCGTACGCGGCCAGCTCGCCACCCCGGACCGAGGAGATCAGCTCGGCGTCGCTCTTCTCGTCGAAACCCGCGGGAACGGTGGACACTGCTCTCCTTCTGCCCGGGTTGCTGTAACGGTGACCGCCGCACCGCCTATCAATTCAGAGTCGCAGCGATCAGTGTGACTGAACTCGTCGTACGCGTCACCCTCCGGGGTCGCGGAAGACACCAAGGATGCAACAAGATCACCCGAATCCGTTCGGATCCGCGTCACGCCAATGGGTTTCGGGCGTCACCCGACCGGCACAGCCGAAGTGAAAGGACGGTCGCGAGTGGAGAAACCGGCCGGCGGTGGGGACAGTCCCCCGCAGCGGAGCTGGAGACCGCGCGGTGCGCTCAGCGACCCGGACGCCGACCGTCCGTTGCACGAGCTGCGCGCGAAATGGCAGGCGGCGAGCCTGGGCACGGGGTGGCGCTTTCCGAGCGACTGGGCGCTGCCCGAGGTCGACTCGGTGTGTGCCGCGGTGCTGCGCGGCCGCGACCCCGAGGCGCCGCTCGCGGCGCTGGCGCGCGCCCGTGCCACGGCGGGCGCCGGGCTCGCCGAGGTCCTCAGCGACATCGCGGCGTTGCACGCCGTGCTCAGCGACACCCAGGAGGATGACGGGTCCATCGCACCTGATGTCGACGCGCTGCCCGCTCAGTTACTGAGAGTGACGGCGCTCGCGTGGGCGGAAGTCGCGATGGACCAGCTCGCGCACATCGAGGTCATCGACCCGCTCACGGGCCTGCCCACGACGGCGTACCTGCGGACGCGGCTCGGCGAGATCTACCGCCAGGCCGCGGTCAACGGACGGGCGGTGGGCGAGGACCACGCGCTGCTGGTGGTGGGGCTCGACCTGTCCGCGGTGTCCGGCTGGCACCGTGTGACCGGCATGATCCTGCTCGCCGAGGCGCTGCGGACCGTGCTCGACGGCGGCGAGAGCATCGCCACGGTCGGGCCGTCGACGCTGGTCGCGGTCCTGCCGCGGGACGGCGGTATCGCGTCCAAGGCCGTGCAGCTGCGGCGCGCGGTGCACGACCGGCTGGCGGTCGACGACCAGCTCGCCGACGCCGGCAGCCCGCTCATCCGGCTCGTCCGGCTGCCCTCCACGCACGACGCCGCGTGCCGGCTGCTGAGGCGGCTTGCCCACTCCTGACCGTCTCGTCCCGTTCGCGCTCCGCAATCTCCGGGGCTTGTGCGACGCCCGACACGCATTCGTGATTTCCTGAAAGGGTGACCCAGTCAGTGCCCGCTGCCGGCAGTGAGCAGTTCCTGCGCCCGACGCCGCCGCGCCTGGCGCTGCGGACCTCGCTCGCCCGGCTGTCGATGCGGCCGCGGTCGATGCTGTTGCTGTCCTTCGTGCCGGTGCTCGCGATCGCGGTCGGCGTGGTCGGCTGGCTCCTGGACTGGCGGCTCGGCGTCGACAACGCGGTGTACCGGGCGGGTGCGCTGACCCTGCTGCACGGCGACCCGCTGTACGACGCGAGCACGCTCGCGCCCGAGCCGTGGTGGGCGCTGCTGCCGTTCACGTACCCGCCGACGGCGGCGCTGCTGTTCGTCCCGCTCGCGCTGGTGCCGACGCAGGTGGCGTGGGGCATCCTGACGGCGATCTCGGTGCTGGCGATGGCGCTGGTGATCCGGGTGGCGATCGGCTCGCTGCCCAAGCCCGCGGCCGACGGCCCGCGCTGGTGGTCCTCCCCGGCGCGCGCGACGCTGGTGTTCTCCGTGCTGATGCTCGGGCTCGAACCGGTGTGGCGGACGATCTTCCTCGGGCAGATCAACCTGATCCTGATGGCACTCGTGGTGCTCGACGTCCTCGTGGTCACCGCCCGCGGCGGCCGCGGCGGGGGGATCATGGTCGGCGTCGCGGCGGCGGTGAAGCTGACGCCGTTGATCTTCGTGGTGCACCTGTTCCTCACCGGCAAGCGTGCCGACGCGGTGCGGGCGCTGGTGACGTTCGTCGGGCTGCAGCTGTTGATGCTGCTGCTCATCCCCGGCGACACCATCCGCTACTGGACCAAGACGATCTCCGACACCGGCCGCATCGGGCCGGTGCACTGGGCGGGCAACCAGTCGCTGAACGGGCTGATGAACCGCGTCACCGACCTCGCGCCGTGGGCGTCGAAGGCGGCGATCGGCGTCAGCGCGCTGCTGGCCGTGCCCGCGATCTGGCTGATGCTGCGCTTCCACCGCCGGGGCCAGGCGCTCGCCGCGCTGCTGGTCAGCGCGTTCTTCGCGCTGCTGGCCTCGCCGATCTCGTGGTCGCACCACTGGGTGTGGGCGGTGCCGCTGGTCGTGCTGCTGATCTCGCGCCTGCCGCAGACCGGCACCGCGCGGGCGTGGCGGCTGTGGTTCGGCACCGGCGCGGTGATCGCGGTGTTCATCAGCTGCGTGCTGCTGGTGCTGCCGAACGGGCGCAACATCGAGCTGCACTGGAAGTTCTGGCAGGGCGTGCTGGGCAACGCGTACATCCTGATGCCCCTCGTCCTCGCCGCGGTGCTGGTCACGCGCTGGGCCCTGCGGCGGCGTGCCCGTGTCGACTCCCCGGCTGCCCGCTGACCCGGGCCGGCTGCTGGCCGGCCTGCTCGTCCTCGGCGCGCTCGCCGTCGGGGTCTGCGCCTGGCTCGCGGGCTGGCGGCTCGGCGCCGACAGCGCGGTGTACCGGGCGGGTGCGCTGACCCTGCTGCACGGCGACCCGCTGTACACGCTCGACAGGCTGTCGGCGCTGCCATCGTGGGTTGCGCTGCCGTTCACGTACCCGCCCGCGGCGGCGCTGCTGTTCGTGCCGCTGGCGGCCCTGCCCTCCGGGCTGGCGTGGGGCATCGTCACGACGGCGTCGGTGGTGTCGCTGGCCGTCGTGGTGCGGCTGTGCGCGCGGCGGGCGCTGGTGCTGACCGTGCTGGCGCTGGGCCTGGAGCCGGTGTGGAAGACGCTCGTGCTCGGGCAGATCAACCTGATCCTGCTGGCGCTGGTCGTCGTCGACGTGCTCGCGCGGCCGCGGTTCTCGGGCGTGCTGATCGGGATCGCGGCGGCGGTGAAGCTGACCCCGTTGATCTTCGTGGTGCACCTGTTCGTCACCGGCCGGTGGCGCGACGGGCTGCGGGCGCTCGGTACGTTCGCCGGGTTGCAGGCGCTGATGTTCGCGCTGGTCCCGCGGGACGCGCTGAACTACTGGACGAAGGCGGCGTTCGACCCGGACCGGATCGGCGGCGTGCACTGGATCTTCAACCAGTCGCTGAACGGCCTGCTCCACCGCGCCTCGCACGACGCACTGTGGTCGGGGAAGGTGGCGCTGCTGGTCGCGGCCGTGCTGGCGGTGCCGTCGCTGTGGCTCGCCCGGCGGTTGCACGCCCGTGGCGAGCACCTGGGTGCGCTGCTGGTGACCGCGTTCCTGGGGCTGCTCGCGTCGCCGGTGTCGTGGACGCATCACTGGGTGTGGGGCGTGCCGCTGCTCGCGTTGCTGGTGACGAAGCGCCGGTGGGCCTGGGCCGCGGCGGTAGCGGTGCTGTTCGCGAGCTGCGTGGTGATGCTCGTGCCCAACGGCGGGACCACGGAGTTCACGTGGGGGCTCGGGTACTCGGTTCTCGGGAACGCCTACGTGCTCGCGGCGGTCCTCGGCATCCTCGGCCTCGCGGCCCGTGAGCTGCGTCTCCATCTATCCTGATTCGCTGTGGACAAACGCACGGGCCTTCCCGTAGTCGGCATGGTGGGCGGTGGGCAGCTCGCCCGCATGACGCACCAGGCCGCGATCGCGCTCGGCCAGTCGCTGCGGGTGCTCGCGGCGGACGAGAACGACGCTGCCGCGCTCGTCGCCGCCGACGTCACGATCGGGCACTACACCGACCTCGAAGCCCTCACGGCGTTCGCCAAGACGGTGGACGTGCTCACGTTCGACCACGAGCACGTGCCAGGCGAGCACCTGCTGGTGCTGGCGATGAACGACGACACGCCGATCCGCCCCGGCCCGGACGCGCTGGCCTTCGCGCAGAACAAGCTGGTCATGCGCGAGCGGCTGTCGGCGGAGGACTACCCTTGCCCGCCGTTCGCCGAAGTGTCCGATGTGGACGACGTGCTGAAGTTCGGCGCGCAGCACTCGTGGCCCGTCGTGCTCAAGGCCGCCACCGGCGGCTACGACGGCAAGGGCGTGTGGATGCTCGACTCGGACGCCGAGGCGCGTTCGCTCGTGCCGGAGCTGCTCGCCGCGGGCACCCAGCTGATGGTCGAACGGCGGGTCGAGATGCGCCGCGAGCTGTGCGCGCTGGTGGCCCGCTCGCCGTTCGGGCAGGGTGCGGCCTGGCCGGTGGTCGAAACCGTGCAGAAGGACGGCATCAACACCGAGGTCCTCGCGCCGGCGCCGGGGCTCACCGCGCGCAAGGTCGACGAGGCCCAGGACCTGGCGCTGCGCATCGCGAACGCGCTCGGCGTCGTCGGGGTGCTGGCGGTGGAGCTGTTCGACACCGACGGCGGGCTGGTGATCAACGAGCTCGCGATGCGCCCGCACAACTCCGGCCACTGGACGATGGACGGCTCGCGCACCTCGCAGTTCGAGCAGCACCTGCGTGCGGTCCTGGACTACCCGCTGGGCTCGACGGAACTGCTCGCGCCGACCGTGATGGCGAACGTGCTCGGCGCGCCCGTCACGCCGCAGATGAGCCCGGACGAGCGGCTGCACCACCTGTTCGCGCGGTTCCCGGAGGCGCGCGTGCACCTGTACGGCAAGGGCGAGCGACCGGGCCGCAAGCTCGGGCACGTCAACTTCGTCGGCCAGGACGTGCCGGAGCTGCGCAGGCGCGCGACCCTGTCCGCGCACTGGCTTTCGCACGCGGAATGGCCCGACGGCTACGACATCCACGGCAAGGAGCGGTGATGGCCCCGCAGGTCGGCGTGATCATGGGCAGCGACTCGGACTGGCCCGTGCTGGAGGCCGCCGGGCAGGCGCTGGACGAGTTCGGCGTGCCGTACGAGGTGGGCGTCTACTCCGCGCACCGGACCCCGCAGCGGATGCTGGACTACGCCACGTCGGCGGCTTCTCGTGGACTGCAGGTGATCATCGCGGGCGCCGGTGGCGCGGCGCACCTGCCGGGCATGGTCGCGTCGGCGACGGTGCTGCCGGTGATCGGCGTGCCGGTGCCACTGAAGTACCTCGACGGGCTGGACTCGCTGCTGTCGATCGTGCAGATGCCCGCGGGGGTCCCGGTGGCGACCGTGTCGGTCGGCGGGGCCCGCAACGCCGGGCTGCTGGCCGTCCGCATCCTGGCGGCCCACGACCCGGCGCTGCGGGAGCGGATGGCCGCGTTCCAGTCCGACCTGGAGAAGCTGGTGCTGGACAAGGACGCGGCCCTGCGCTCGAAGCTACAGCCGGGCTCGTAGGACTGAGACGTACCTCCTGCCGACCGGCCGAGGTGAACAGGGATGCCGGAAGAAGTTGCGACGGTTCGATGGGATGACCAGGACCACTTTGTGACGTTGCAAGGCGGCCGGATCGAATCCCGGCCGCACGATAACGGGCCCGATTATCACACTCACTTGAGTGAAGTTTCCCAGGTTGCACTGGCCGACCTGCGCCCCGCTCTGGCCGCCGCTGACCGCGACAGGCTGGGCAAGGGTGCGCTCGATCGGACCTATATAGCCGTGGCTCGCGACGATGATTCGTCCAGTTCCGAGCCACCTTGGGTGCGGGCCAGCCGATCCATCGCATCTGAGCGAAATTTTTGGCTCGATGCGCAAGGTGATCTGCTTGTATCTTTTGAGGTCTTGGATCCGAAGACATTCGATTTCGATGATGTTGCCCTGTTGC
The DNA here is from genome assembly GCF_014191255.1 of Amycolatopsis bartoniae. Taxonomy (GTDB): domain Bacteria; phylum Actinomycetota; class Actinomycetes; order Mycobacteriales; family Pseudonocardiaceae; genus Amycolatopsis_E; species Amycolatopsis_E bartoniae. The sequence goes on along the minus strand of NZ_JACHWH010000004.1, from coordinate 72,948 downwards.
TGGAGTCGATATTCGAAGCCAAGGATGTCGAGCTGGTTAAATTCTACGCGTTTCCGAATGGGGATTTCGGTGCTTTCGGCCATCTAACCTTGGAGCTTCTCCTGTCTGGCGGCGGGACTGTGGGATCGGTGTGGCAACTCACGGAAGATATAGAGCAAATGCTGCGGAGTGACGCCGTTTCGCTCGAGTCGGCACTCGGCTTGTATGCGCTCATCAAACTCGGTTACGTGGAGCAACTGCTCGGTCGGCGCGAGTCATCATACTTCGATGCGAAGAGCGAGGGGTACGGCCTGGCCGTCGATTCGGGGAAGTTCGAACTCTGTCTCGATGTGGCAGCCTTTGCGAATTCCGGTCATCCCGGCCTGATCGCGATTGGGCTGACCACGGACAAAGACGGCGCCAATCAAGATGTCGTGCGCTGCGTGACGGGTTGGAGGCCGGGTTCCTTCAACGTCGATGCCTATCGATCGGTTCTGCGTCAAGGAATCTTTCCGCCGGTGCATGATGTCCTTGTCGATGTAGTTCCCTATGAGGGGAAGGAACTGCTCTTGTTGCTCGTTCCTCGGCAGGACGAGGCCCTCCATCCTTTCCTTGTCAAAGGAAGCATGGATAGTAGGGGAAAGCTCAACAAGACCTCATTCACCATCCCCTTCAGGCATGACGATACGAAACAGTATATGTCCATCGAGGCCGTGCACGAGATGCTCTCGCTGGGCTTTTCCCTTCGGAGTGCGAATCGTCGAGTTGACTAACCTAGCCGGGCTCGTAGCTCCCGCTTCAACACCTTCCCCGCGGCCGACACCGGGATCTCGTCGACGAAGAACAGCTCCCGGATCCGCTTGTACGGCAACACGTTCTCGTTGATCGCCGTGAGCAGCGCGTCCTCGGTCACCGAGTCGTCGCTGCGCACCACGAACGCCACCGGCAGCTCGCCGACGTCCATGCGCTTGCGCCCGACCACTGCGGCCGCGCGGACGCCGGGCTGCGCCATCAACAGCTCTTCGAGTTCGCGCGGGTACACGTTGTACCCCTTGTACAGCAGCATGTCCTTCTTGCGGTCCACAATCGACAAGTAACCTTCCTTGTCCAGCACGCCGATGTCGCCGGTGTGCAGCCAGCCGTCGACGAGCACGGCGGCGGTCTCCTCCGGCCGGTTGTGGTAGCCGCGCATCACCTGCGGCCCGCGGATGCACACCTCGCCCTGTTCCCCGGCGGGCAGCGGGTCCTCGCCGCCCTCGGCGGGCACGATCTTGACCTCGGTGTCGAACACCGGCACGCCGACCGTCCCCTGCTTCCGCACGCCGGAGCGGAACGGTGGCCCGCTCGTGGCGCCCATCGTGACCTCGGTGAGCCCGTACCCCTCGTTGATCGTCGCGTCCGGGAACCGGCGGGCGAGCGCGCGGAGCATTTCGTGCGGCAGGGGAGCGGCGCCCGAGCTCAGCGCGCGCACCGACGACAGGTCGCGCGTGGCGAAGTCCGGGCAGTTCAGCAGCGCGGCGAACAACGCGGGCGCACCGCCGATCTGCGTGACCCGCAGGCGTTCGGCGTCGGCGAGGTAGCGCACCGGGTCGAAACCGTCCTGCAGCGCGGTGGTGCCGCCGGTGAGCATCGGGACGTTGAGGCCGCCGATCGTGCCCATCGCGTGGAACCACGGCGTCAGGTTGAGCCCGATGCCCGTGCCCAGCCTGCCGGGGTACTCCTCCTCGCTGCCGCGCTGGTCCAGCGTCAGGTTCCCGTCGGCGTCGAGCACCGGCACCGAGCCGCTGCCCCAGCACGCGTACTGCAGCGAGTTCACCACCACGTTGCGGTGCGGCAGCTCGACGCCCTTGGACCGGCCGGTGGTGCCGCCCGTGTAGGCCAGGTGCGCGAGCCGGTCGTACACGTCGATCTCCACGTCGGGCCGCGTTTCCGACTGTCCGGAGGAGAACTCGTCGAGCTCGGCGGCCTCGACGACGAGCCGTACTTTCGTCCGGTCCTGCACGGCCGCAAGCGCTTGCGCGGCCTTGCCGAACGTGACCGCGGCCACGGCGCCAGAGTCGGCGAGCTGCGCGGCGAGGTCGGCGGGTGGCAGCAGCGGGTTGGCCGGCGTGAACGTGGCGCCGGCGAGCAGGATCCCGTAGTACGCGACGGGGTAGGCGAGGCAGTTCGGTGCGTGGATGGCGACGACGTCGCCGGGCTCGACGTCGTGTGCGCGCAGGGCGTGCGCGAACCGGCAGGCGGCGCGGTAGACCTCGGCGAAGGTCAGCTGGCGGTCGTGGTGGAGGTATGCGACGCGGTCCCCGTATCGGGTGGCGGCACCGGCGAGGATCGAACCGACGGGGACTTCGGGGTAATCGAACGAACCAGGCACTTCGGCGGGCAAGGTGATCGGCATCACTCCACCATAAGGCGGTTTTGCGGTCCAGGACACAGGAATCAGGTGGTGAACGAGCGCTAACATCGATTGGAGAAGTTGCCGCGCGAGGAGGGTGGACACCGGTGTCGGGCTTGTACCAGTTGGCCGAGGAGCACGAAGAGCTGCGGGCCGCCGTGCGCGCGCTGGCGGAGAAGGAGATCGCTCCGTACGCCGCCGAGGTCGACGAGCAGGAGCGCTATCCGGTGGAGGCGTTGAAGGCGCTGAACGCGGCCGGGTTCAACGCCGTGCACATCCCGGAGGAGTACGAGGGCCAGGGTGCGGACGCGGTCGCGGCGTGCATCGTGATCGAGGAGGTCGCGCGGGTCGACGCGTCGGCTTCGCTCATCCCGGCGGTGAACAAGCTGGGCACGCAGCCGATCATCCTGTCGGCGTCGGAGGAGCTGAAGAAGCTGGTGCTGCCGGACATCGCGGCGGGTGCGTCGGCGTCGTACGGCCTGTCCGAGCGCGAGGCCGGTTCGGACACCGCGTCCATGCGCACGCGGGCGGTCCTGGACGGGGATCACTGGGTGCTCAACGGCACCAAGGCGTGGATCACCAATGCGGGTGAGTCCACGTGGTACACGGTGATGGCGGTGACGGACCCGAACGCGGAGAAGAAGGCGCGCGGGATCTCGGCGTTCGCGGTGCACAAGGACGACCCGGGCTTCTCGGTGGGGCCGAAGGAGCGCAAGCTGGGCATCAAGGGCTCGCCGACGCGGGAGATCTACTTCGAGAACTGCACCATTCCGGCGGACCGGATCATCGGTGAGCCCGGCACGGGCCTGAAGACGGCGCTGGCGACGCTGGACCACACGCGGCCGACGATCGGGGCGCAGGCGCTGGGGATCGCGCAGGGCGCGCTGGACGCGGCGGTGGCGTACGTGAAGGAGCGCAAGCAGTTCGGCAAGGCGATCGCCGAGTTCCAGGGCGTGCAGTTCATGCTGGCCGACATGGGCACCAAGATCGAGGCGGCGCGCCACCTGGTGTACGCCTCCGCGGCGGCCTCGGAACGCGGCGACGCCCGCGCGGGCTTCATGGCCTCGGCGGCGAAGTCCTACGCGTCCGACGTGGCGATGTCGGTGACCACCGACGCGGTCCAGCTCTTCGGCGGCGCGGGCTACACGCGCGACTTCCCGGTGGAACGCATGATGCGGGACGCGAAGATCACGCAGATCTACGAGGGCACGAACCAGATCCAGCGGATGGTCATGGCCCGTGCGCTGCTGAAGGGTTAGGTTGATCTTGATCCGGTAGTTCGGGCGGGCCTCGGTTTCCATGATCAGGCTGTCAGGGGAGCCGGGCCGCCCGAACATCGCGTCGATGGCCTGCCGAGCCCGCTTGGGCTGACGAATTCACGTGGCCGCCTTCCCCCAAGCAGGCTCTCTCCGGGCGGTGCGAGGGGCCACTTGCCGCCGTCTCTGAAATCGCCACCCGATTTCACACCTCCGGCGTACCGCTGATAGGGCAGGCTGGACCCATGGCGAAGGATGCCACTCCCGTCCTGGCGTTTGCCGCGGTGGTCCTCGGGATCATCGCGGCGGCGGCGAACGGTGATGCCTGGTGGTTCCTGGCCGGCGTCGTCGCTTGTGTGCTGCTCATCGAGAAACCCGTCGGCACCTGACGCTCCAGCCGGACCGCCGAGAGCAACCGTCCACTGGTCCATCCGGTGGGAAATTCACCCCTCCTTCACGTACCTCCGGTATGGTCGCCTTCTGTAGTTGAAACTTCAACGTACGGAGAGCCGATGTACGCACGAGTCCAGGACGTGGCGGCCCTTCTCGGCGCATCGGGGTCGGGGCGGTCTTCCTCGCGCACGGTCTGCAGAAGTGGGACATGGGGGTCAGCGGCGTCACGAACATGACCACCGGGATGGGCATCCCGCTGCCGTCGGTCTCGGCGGTCTTCCTCATCGCGGTCGAGACGGCCGGCGCGATCGCGTTCATGCTCGGCCTCGCGCTGCCGCTCCTCGGCATCGCGTTCGCGGTGGACATGATCGGCGCGATCTTCTACGTCCACCTCGACCACGGCCTGACCGGTCAGGGCGGCTACGAACTGGTACTGGCCCTCTGCGCCGCGGCACTGGCGCTCGGCTTCAACGGCGGGCGCCTCTCGCTGGACCACTTCCTGTTCTGGCGCAGGCTCGCCCAGCGGCGCGAGCTGCAGACGGCCTGACGACCGGACACCCGCAGCGTGGCGGGCGCCCGGTCAGTCCAACAAATCAGCCGTGGTGCGTTCGGCTCGGCGGCGGTCTTCCAGCTTGGCCAGGTCCGGATTGGACACCTGCACCAGGTGTGCACCCGCCGCGAGCGGGCCGACGAAACCACGCAACACGCCCTCCGGCACGGTCCACTCCACAGTGGACAGCACGCGCGCCCCCTCGGCCACCCGCGGCGCGGACTCGAAGACCTCGTCCACTGTGGACCCGGCCAGCGCCGGGGTGTCGCCATCGATGGGCACCAGCGGGCTGAACGTGTCGCCCGCGATGCGCGCCTCCGCGAGGTAGTCCAGTGCCCCGTCCGGCGGCGGCGACGTCAGGCCCCGGCCCATCGGGTCGAGCGCGACCACCGCCGTGGTCCCCACGACAGGCGCTCCCTGCGCGACGAACGAAACCCGCGCGCTCGGCGACTCCGCCACCACGTGCGCCCCGCACCACCAGGCGCCCAGCAGCACCCCCGCGGTCTGCCAGTGCGCGGGCAGCCGCACGGCCACCTCGTCACCCGGCTCGACGTCGAACTCCTCCACCAGCCAGTTCGCCGTCTTCGCAGCCCAGTTGGCCACCGTCGCCACGGACAGCTCGACGCGCGTCCCGGCCGCGTCGTCGTAGTGCGTGATCAGCGGACGTGACGGGGACAGCGGGCGCAACAGGCGGTCAGTGAGGCTCACCAGGCCAACCTAGTTCACGCACGTCACGCCGTTGATGCTGGCTTGCGCGAACCCCCCGCCGGAAGCCGCACCCCCGCCGCCCGTGCGGCCCGCCAGGCCGGCGACGTACTGCTGCACCGCCTTGGGGTCGACCTCCACGATGCTCTGCCCGTCGGGGCTGCGGCCGTTGATCGTGATCACCGGGATCGTCTCGAACGTCACGTCACCCGACGCCAGGCCCTTCGCCTTCTCCGCGAACTGCAGCAGGTCGAAGTCCGGGTCCAGCACCAGCGACTTGTGCAGCGCGTCGGTCAGGTCGCTCATCTTCGACGGGCTCGTCAGCACCCCCGCGGTCAGCACCTTGTGCAGCGCCGACCCGAGGAACACCTGCTGCCGCACGATCCGGTCGAGGTCGCCGCGCGGCAGGTTCTTCCGCTGCCGCACGAACGACAGCGCCTCGGCGCCCGTCACGGTGTGCAGTCCGGCGCTGAAGTCCGCCCCCGAGTCCTTGTCCTCCGTCGCGTGGCTGAGGCACACCTGCACACCGCCGAGCGCCTCGGTGATGAGGTAGAACCCGAGCAGGTTCACCTCCGCGTAGTGGTCGACGCGCACCTGCGTGAAGTCCTGGATGGTCTGGACCAGCGCCTTGCGGCCCGCCTGGTCCGAGTCCCGCTCGATCTCCGCCTGGTCCCGCTTGCCCTGGGCGCGCAGCTGCGCCGCGGCCGCCGCCTTCGTGGTGCCGAACACCGAGTTGATCTTCGCCTGGCCACCCTTGGGCACGGTCACCCACGTGTCCCGCGGGATGGAGATCGCGACCGGCTTCCCGCCGTTCTTCGGCACCCGCAGGATGATCAGCGTGTCGGTGTTGATGGCGCCGGTCTGCTCGGTGCGCAGCGTCTTGAGCACCGACAGCGGCAGCGGGTTGCCCTGCATGTCCGTCCGCGCGTCCACGCCGACCAGCAGGATGTCCTCCGCGCCGTCGTCCGCGGGCGGCGCCTGCACGTCGGGAGAATCGGGCTCGCCGAGCACGTCCGTCGTGTGCAGGTCGCCCTGCACCTGGTGGTACGTCAGGTACGCGTACCCCGTTGCCACCAGTGCCACCACCGACAGCAGCGCCAGCACGACCTGCCCCACGCGCCGGGGGACCGACCGTCTCCGCGGCGCCGGCCCGGCCGAGTCCGGAGCCGGCTCCGCGACCGGCTCCTCAGCCGGCCACTCCGGCTCGTCGTCCACCCTGGTGTCTCCCCCTGCTCGCCCCTGCCCTCCGGTCCAGGTTAAGGCACGGGGGTCAGTTCACACAGGCGACTTCACCACCCGTGATCGGCGCCTCGGTGCTGGCCGGAAGCGAAGGGGACACGCTGGTGGACGGCGCGCTCGACCGTTTGGCGGAAGGCGGCTTCGACACCGAGGTCGTGGTGGTCGGCGGAGGCGGCGTGGCGCTCGTGGTGGCGCCCGGGTCGGCCGTCAGCCCCTCGACGAACCCCTGCACCTGCTGGACGTCGACGCGCAGCACGTCGGCGCCGCCGATGACCGCGTTGCCGAGCGTCGGGACGGTGTGGAACTCGATCCGTCCGCTGTCCAGCCCCCGCAGCTGACCGGCGAACTGCACCAGGTCCCAGTTGTCGGACAGCACCACCGACTTCTTCACGGCCGCGATCACGTCGCTGAGCTTGCCCGGGTTCGCCAGCACGTCCCGCGACAGCACCTTGCGCGCGAGCCCGGACAGGAACGCCTGCTGCCGCGCGATGCGGTCGAGGTCGCCGTTGGGCAGGTCGTAGCGCTGCCGCACGAACGCCAGCGCCTGCACGCCTTCGACGGTCTGCCTCCCGGCGGGCAGGTCCACGCCGGAGTTGCGCTCGTGCACCGGCTTGTTCAGGCACACGTCGACGCCCCCGAGCGCCTTCGTGACCTCGTAGAAGCTCGCCAGGTTCACCTCGGCGTAGCGGTCGATCATGCCGGGCTTGCCCATGAGGTTCTCGAGCGTGGTGACCAGGTTGCGCCTGCCGGCGATCTTCGCCTGCCGCTCGGCCTCCTTCAGGTCCACGCCCTTCTGCTGCAGCTGGTGGAACCGGTCGTTGTAGGCGTAGACGAACGCGCCGTTGAGTTTGTGCTTGCCGTAGCCCCCGGCGAGTTCCACCCACGAGTCGCGCGGGAAGGAGATCGCCACCGCGCGGCGGCCGTCCTGCGGGATGTGCACGAGGATCATCGTGTCGGTCTGCTTCTCGCCGTTGGAGTCCCCGGCGTGCAGCATGTCCAGCACCTCGCGCGGCAGCGGGTTGCCCTGCTCGTCGGTGCGGCTGTCCATGCCGACGAGCAGGATGTCCACCGCGCCGTCCAGCGGGACCGCGTGCAGTTGGTTGTCCTCGAAGACTTCGCTGGTGGCGAGCCCGCTGTTGGGGTCGCCGACGAACTGCCAGCCGTACCACGTGAGCACCAGCACGGCCGCCGACACGAGCGCGACCAGCGACCGCGCGCCGCGCAACGCGAAGACCGCGAACCAGTGGCGGCGGTGGCGCCGTCTCGGTGAAGGGACGGGCGGAGGGGGCCAGTCGGGAACTTCCTCCGCAGCGTCATCCTGGCGGGTCGCAACCCCGTCGGTCACGCTCGCTCCTCCTGCCCCCAGGCTTGGTGAATGCTTCCAGATTACTGTTCCCTCTACTGAGACGTGTCTCGGCTGGGTTACGTTGCCCGGGTTGCACGAAATCGATGTACAGGAGGGCGTGACCCATGCGGGTGCTGGTGACCGGGGGAGCGGGTTTCATCGGATCGCACTACGTGCGGCAGGCGTTGTCGGGGGCGTACCCGGCGCTCGCCGATGCCGAGGTCGTGGTGCTGGACAAGCTGACGTACGCGGGCAACCCGGCGAACCTCGCGCCGGTGGCCGAAAGCCCGCGGTTGAAGTTCGTCCAGGGCGACATCTGTGACGGGGCGCTGGTGTCGGAGCTGATGACGGGCGTCGACCTGGTGGTGCACTTCGCCGCCGAGTCGCATGTGGACCGCTCGATCCTCGGTTCGGCGGACTTCGTGCTGACCAACGTGCTGGGCACGCAGACGTTGCTGCAGGCGGCGCTGGGCGCGGGGGTGGGCAAGTTCGTGCACGTGTCCACCGACGAGGTGTACGGGTCGATCGACGAGGGCTCGTGGCCCGAGGACCACGCGCTGGAGCCGAATTCCCCCTACTCGGCGTCGAAGGCGTCCTCCGACCTGCTCGCCCGCGCGTTCTTCCGCACGCACGGCCTGCCGGTGTGTGTGACGCGGTGCTCGAACAACTACGGTCCGTACCAGTTCCCGGAAAAGGTCATCCCGCTGTTCGTCACCAACCTGCTCGACGGCGGGAAAGTCCCGCTCTACGGCGACGGGCTGAACGTCCGTGACTGGCTGCACGTGGACGATCACTGCCGCGGCATCCAGCTGGTCGCGGAATCCGGCCGGGCGGGCGAGGTCTACAACATCGGCGGCGGCACCGAGCTGACCAACCGCGAGCTCACCGAGCGGCTGCTGGCCGCGTTCGACGCGGGCTGGGACCGGGTCGAGCCGGTGCCCGACCGCAAGGGGCACGACCGGCGTTACTCGGTGGACATCACGAAGATCAGCACCGAGCTCGGTTACCGCCCCGCGGTTCCGTTCGACCAGGGGCTGGCCGACACTGTGCGGTGGTACCGCGAGAACCGCTCGTGGTGGGAGCCGCTCAAGGAACGCGCCGCGCTGGTGGGGAAGTGAGGAGCCCGATGCTCAGTGTGCTGGTGCCCGGCGGGACGGGGCAGCTCGGCCACGACCTGGCCGCGCTGGCGTCGGCGGACGTCGAGGTCACCGCGCCCGGTTCGGCGGAGCTGGACCTGACCGACGTGGGTTCGGTGCTCAAGGCGGTCGGCGCGCTCGCCGAACGGGCCCGGGAGACGGGCCGCCGGCCGCTGGTGATCAACGCGGCGGCTTACACGGCTGTCGACGCGGCGGAAACCGACGAGCGGCGCGCCTTCGCGGTCAATGTGGACGGTCCGCGCGTGCTCGCCGCGGCCTGCTCGTCGCGGGGTGTGCCGCTGGTGCACGTGTCGACGGACTACGTGTTCCCCGGTGACGCGGACCGGCCGTACGAGCCCGAGGACGAGGTGGGCCCGCGCAGTGCTTACGGCCGCACGAAGGCAGCGGGGGAGGACGCGGTGCTCGGCTCCGGTGCGCGGGCCTGGGTGGTCCGTACCGCGTGGGTGTACGGGGCGAGCGGGTCGAACTTCGTGAAGACCATGGTGCGCCTGGAAGGCGAGCGCGAGACACTGTCCGTTGTGGACGACCAGCGGGGAGCGCCGACGTGGTCGGCGGATCTGGCTGCCGGGCTGCTCGAACTCGGCGAGGCCATCGCCGCGGGCCGGGGGCCGGAGCGCCGGGTGCTGCACTGCACGGGCGGCGGCGAGACCACGTGGTACGGCTTCACCCGGGCGATCTTCGAGGAGCTGGGCGCGGACCCGGAACGCGTCAAGCCCTGCACCACCGAGGAGTTCCCGCGGCCCGCGCCGCGTCCGGCGTATTCCGTGCTGTCCAACAAGTCGTGGGTGGACGCGGGGCTGACGCCGCTGCGCCCGTGGCGGGAAGCGCTTTCCGCCTACTTCGCCGCGGCGCGCCGGTAGGCTTCGACCGTGGCGTCCGCGCAGTGGCGCCACGTGAAGCCCGCCGCGTGCGCGCGGCGTCCGACGGACAGCGACGCGACGCGGGGTTCGGCCACTGCCTCGCCCATCGCGACAGCCAGCGCTTCGACATCGCCGTACGGCACCAGGCGCGCGAAGCTTCCCGCGATCTCGCGCAACGCCGGGATGTCCGTGCACACCACGGGAACATCGCAGGCCAACGCTTCCAGCACCGGCAGCCCGAAACCCTCGTCACGGGAGGGCAGCACCAACGCGGACGCTCCCGCGACGACGTTGCGCAGGTCCACTTCGGACAGATAACCGGCGTGCAGCACACGGCCGGAGGCGCTGACCGGGCCGGGCCCCGAGAACACCAGCGGCGGCAGCTCCGGATCGGCGGCGTGCGCCTTCCGCAGCCAGTCGAGGCCCTTGCGCGGGTTCGAGGCGCCGACGTAGAGCAGGTACTCCGACGGCAACCGCAGCCGGTCGCGCGTCTCCTTGTTCGGTGGCCGCCCGGTGAACCACGCCGCGTCGACGCCCAGCGGGGTCACCTGAATCTTTTCCCGTGGCACGTCGAGCCGTTCGGCGACTGTTTCGGCGACCGCCGCGGTCGGCGTGCAGATGACGCGGGCCTGCTTCGCGCCCTGGCGCACGAGCTGCGGCAGCTCGCGGTCACTCCGCGCGAGCTCTTCCGGGGCGTCGAGGAACGCCAGGTCGTGGATCGTCAGCACCCCGGCGGCGCGAGCGGCGCGGGGCAGCACGAAGTTGGTGCCGTGCACGACGTCCGCGAGCCCGGCGAACAGTTCGACGGGCGGGAACGGCGAGTGCAGCCAGCTCCGGCGCAGCAGGCGCGCCGCGACGGGCATCCCGCGGGCGCGGGCACCGTGCGGGAGGACGTGGCGCAGCCGCCGCCAGCCGCGCAAGGTGAACGCGACCGCACGAGTGTCCACATCGGACCTTGAAGCCAGTTCCTCGGCCAGCGAGGCGGTGTAACGCCCGATCCCCGTCCGTTCGCCGAGCAGGGGAGTGCCGTCGAGCAGGACCTTCAGCGTCCGCTCAGCCACGGCTTCGCGCCACTTTCCGCAGCCGGCCCGCGACGCGGCGGGCCAGCTCCTTCGGCCCGCCGTCGGCGAGGTACTCCCGCACCAGCGCGAGGTCCCGCCGCACCATTTCGCTGCCCCGCAAGGGATCGGACACGGTCAGGTCGGCCGCGCCGACCAGCCTGTCGGCCGCCGGGCGCGGGTTGCGGCAGAACTCGACGAGCGGCTTGAGCGCCTGCGGCCAGGCGAACCGCTGCGCCACGACGGCAATGCGCTCCTTGCACGCCTCGGCGAACTCCGTGTCGTACATCGCGCGTTCCAGCGCGTCCGCGAGCGCGTCGGCGTCCTCCGCCGGCACGACCACGCCGAGCTTCTCCTCGCGCACCAGGTCGGCGAACGCGTCGCCGTCGGTGGTCACGATCGGCAGACCCGACCACAGGTAGTCCAGCACCCGCGTGCGGAACGCGAAGGTGGTCTCGACGTGCTCGAAGTGCGTGGTGACCCCGCAGTCCGCGTCCAGCAGCCAGTTCTGCCGCTCGCCGTAGGGCACCCAGTGCTCGTTGAAGAACACGTGCTTGCCGGTCATTCCCAGCCGGTCGGCCAGCTGCATCGTGCGCGCGCCGATGTCCATCTCGGCGACCTCGGGGTTCGGGTGCTTCATGCCGAGGAACACCAGCCGCACGTCCGGCCGCCGCTGCCGCAGCCGGTCGATCGCGTCGACGAGGGTCAGCGGGTCGAACCAGCTGTAGACGCCACCGGCCCACAGCACGACGTGGTCGGTGTCGGTGAGGCCGAGTGTCGAGCGCAGGCCGGGCGCGGTGCGCACGGGCGGCTCGGCGGGCAGGCCGAACGGGACCACGGCCAGCAGTGACTGCGTGGTCGGGTCGGCGTCGTAGAGCCGCGGCGTAAGGCGGCCGAGCGCGGCGAGGTGACCGAGCCAGAAGTGCCGCTGCCGCTCGGAGGCGCAGAGGAAGAAGTCGCCGCGCTCCAGCTGCGCGTCGAGGACGCGCGTGACGCCGGCGAGGTCCGCCGCGCGCCTGTCGTCCGGGGCGCTCTTGCCCTGTTCGAGCAGCTCCAGGTGCATCGGGTCGTACAGGTCGCAGACCACGATCTTGTTCGAGTGCCCGGCCTTGAGCGCGGGCGCCATCTCCAGCACGTGGCCCTGCAGGATCACCACGTCGGCCCACTCGATCGGCTCGGTGAGGTCCCGCTTGCGGGCCGCGCTCACCGGAAACGGCGCGGGCGGCGGCGCGGCCAGCGGGTTGACCGTGACCAGGCGCACGTCGTGCTCGGGGGCGAGGACGCTTGCGATGTTCCACGCGCGGATCGCCGGGCCCGCCATCCGGTCGGTGATCGCGTCGCCGGTGATCACCAGGACCTTGCGGCGCTGCCCGAACACGCTCTCGATGCCGAACGCCTCGACCAGGATCTCGTGCGCGGCGAGGTAGCGCGGCAACGGGTACGCGGGCTCCAACGCCTTGCGCAGCAAGGGAACCAGGTCGGCGTCGGTGCGCACGCGGGCGGCCTGCTCGGCCTTGCGCGACTCCGCCAGCGACGGCAGCAGCTCCACGAACTGGTCGACCGCGAGCACTCCCGCGAGCGTCGTCCTCGGCACCTCGACGGGTGTCGTGTCGACCGGCTTCACGCCCTTCGCGAGGTCGAGCTGCGTCGCGTCCAGCTCGCCGCGGGCGGTAGCGCGGCGGATCGCCAGCGCGAGCGCCGCGGGCAGCACCTTCGCCAGCGTCTCGTCGGAGACGTTCTTGTACAGCGCCGCGAGCGCGTTGCGCTCCAACAGGAACGTCTCACGGCCGGTGTCGGGAGCGTCCACTTCGGACATCGTCGCGTGGTGGCGGTGGTAGGCGAGCGACTCCGGCACGTACCGCACGCGCCAGCCCCGCAGGTTCAGCCGCCAGCCGAGATCCACGTCCTCGTAGAACATGAAGAAGCGCTCGTCGAACCCGCCGAGCTCGGCGAACACGCCGGCTCGCACGAACATCGCGGAGCCGGTGGCGAACAGCACGTCCTTGGCGGTCTCGTGCTCGCCGGACGGCACCTCGGCCACCGGCCGCCCCGCGTGGCGCTTGTAGCCCATGCCGAACCAGGTGAGCCCGGCGTCGACGAAGTCCGTGCCCGTGCCGTCCCAGTCCAGGACCTTGCTCGCGACGGCGGCGACCGTCGGGTCGGCGGCCAGCGCGGCGACGGCGGCACGCGCCCAGCCGGGATGCGGGCGGGCGTCGTTGTTGAGGAACGCGAGCACGCTGCCCTGCGCCTGCTTCGCGCCGAGGTTGCAGCCGCCGGCGAAGCCGAGGTTCGTGGGTGACTCGATGAGCTTGACGTCGGGCAGCGCGGCCTTGATCCGGGCGACGTCGTCCCCGCCGGAGGCGTTGTCCACGACGAGAATTTCGAGCCGCGGGTAGTCCAGGTCGTCGGCGAGCGCGCGCAGGCAGGTGATCGTGTCGCTCGCGCCGCGGTAGTTCACCACGATCACCGAGACGAGCGGCAAAGGCGTGTCCCCCTGGCTCAACGCGCGACCTCCAGCTCATCGGTTGAGCGAAGCTTAGCCGGGTGTCCAGTTTCGCCAGACCTGCCCTCGCGGGACCGTCGAGCGGCGGGAGATGGCGCGGCGGTCACGCAGGGTCGCGGGCAGTCGCAGGAGTACCTCCGCGAGCACCCGGATGCGCAGCGGGACGCGGAAGTTGGCCGCGCCGGGCACCTTCCGGCGCAGGGGGAGCAGGGCGGTGATCGCGGCGAAGCGCGCCAGTTCCCGGGCCGCGACGGCGGCCGGGGCGCAACGCAGCAGGGTCAGCAGGCGGTTGCGTTCGTTCCACAGGTGGAACTGCCGCGAGCCCGGTTTCGTGCTGACGCCATGACGGTGCGTGACCTGGGCGTCCGGCACGGTGACGAGCTCGTGCCCCGCGAGCCTGAGGCGCCAGGCGGTGTCGGTGTCCTCGTAGTAGCAGAAGAAGTGGCCGGGCACCCCGCCGATCTCGCGGAGGACGTCCGTGCGCAGCAGGGCCGCGCCGCCGCAGAAGCCGAACGCCGGTGCGTCGAGCGTGTCCGCGCCGTAGCCGTCCGCGGTCAACCGGACGCCGACGCATTGCGGGGTGCCGTCCGGGCGGTTCAGCCGCGCGGAGGCGGCCGCGGCGGAACCGAGCGCGTCTTCCAGCGTGCGGAGCCAGTGCGGGCCGGGCGCCGCGTCGTCGTTGAGCCAGGCCATCAGCGGAGTGTCCACAAGGGACAGTGCCGTGGACATCGCGCCCGCGTAGCCGGCGTTGCGCCGCAGGCGCACGACGCGTGGTTTCGACGGGTGCTCGGCGAGCAGGCGGGCGGTGCCGTCGTCGGACGCGTTGTCCACCACGAGGGTCCGGTGTGGACGGTCCTGGGCGGCGAGCGCGTCGAGGCAGGCGGTGATCTGCCCGGCGCCACGCCACGTGACGACCACCACGGTGGAGCTGACCTCGGTCACGGCGAGCACAATACGGCTCGTGCCGGAACTCGTGGTCATCGCCGAGCAACTGCTGGCGCCCGTGCCGGGCGGCACCGGCCGCTACACCGCCGAGCTGCTGCGTGCGCTGGCCGAGACCGCGCCGCCGGGCTGGGAGGTCACCGGCGTCGTCGCACGGCGGCCGAAAGTGCAGGTGGAGGGCTTGCGGATGCTCCCGTTGCCGCCGCGTGCCCTGGTCGCCGCGTGGCAGCTGGGCGTGCCGTACTGGCCGGGCGGGGATGCCGTGCACGCCCCGACGCCGCTCGCGCCGCCGCGGGGCTCGGTGTCCGTGACGGTGCACGACACCGTGCCGTGGACGTATCCCGAGACGCTGACCCGGCGTGGTGTCTCGTGGCACCGGCAGATGATCCGGCGGGCGGCCGGGCGGGCGCGGGGCCTGGTGGTGCCGACGCGGGCGGTGGCGGACGACCTGCGCCGATGGGTGCCGGTCACGGTGCCCGTGCACGTGGCCGGGCACGGGGTGGCGGAGGTGCTGTCGTCGCCGGAGGAGGTGCCGGACCTGCCGGGGCGTTTCGTGCTGGCGGTGGGCACGATCGAGCCACGCAAGGGCATCGACGTGCTGCTGGACGCGATGACCGAAGTGGACGTACCGCTGGTGCTGGTCGGGCAGCCGGGCTGGGGCGGGGTCGACCCGCGGCGGGACGGCGTGGACGTGCGGGTGCTGGGGCGCCTGTCGGACGCGCGGCTGGCGGGCGTGCTGCGGCGTGCTTCGGTGCTGGCGGTGCCGAGTCTCGCGGAGGGTTTCGGCCTGCCGCTGCTGGAGGCGATGGCGGCGGGGGTGCCGGTGGTGCACTCGGATGCCCCGGCGCTGGTGGAGGTCGCGGGCGGGGCGGGCATGTGCGTGCCTCGCGGGGACGCGAAGGCGCTGGCGGCGGCCTTGCGGGAGGTGCTGTCGTCGCCGGTGTCCGCCCTGGTCACGGCGGGCCGTGCCCGGGCGGCGGAGTTCTCGTGGCGCCGCGCGGCGGAGGCCGTCTGGACCATTCACGCGGGGACGAGATTGTGAGTTCCTCACCAAACGGACGGGGGACGGTCGTACGCTGCACTGGTGGGAAGAGGTGAACCCAGCGTCCTGATCGATGCCACGGCCGTGCCTGCCGACCGTGGTGGTGTCGGCCGCTACGTCGATTCCCTCGTGCAGGCCCTGGACGCCGACGGGGCGCCGGTCAGCGTCGTGTGCCAGCCGCGGGACGTGCGGTTGTTCGCGCGGCTCGCGCCGGGGTCGCGAATCGTGCCCGCGGGTCCGTCCACGGTCACCAGGACGGCGCGGCTGGCGTGGGAGCAGACCACGCTGCCGATGCTCGCCCGGCGGCTGAACGTGCAGGTCGTGCACTCGCCGCACTACACGATGCCGCTGGCCAGCCCGGCCGCGTCGGTGGTGACTCTGCACGACGCGACGTTCTTCACCGACGCGGTGCTGCACTCGTCGGTCAAGGCGCGGTTCTTCCGCGGTTGGACGGTCACGGCCCTGCGCCGCGCGACGATGTGCATCGTCCCGAGCCACGCGACGGCGAACGAGCTGGCGCGCGTCACGAAGGCGCGCCCGCGAGCGCTGGAGATCATCGAACACGGCGTCGACATGGAGCGGTTCCACCCGCCGTCGCCGGAGGAGGTGCGCGCGGCACGGGCGGCGATCGGCCTGGAGACGCAGCCGTACGTCGCGTTCCTGGGGGCGCTCGAACCGCGCAAGAACGTGCCGGCGCTGATCCGGGGGTTCGCGAAGGCCGTCGAACACAGGGCGGACGCGCCGGCGCTCGTGCTGGCCGGTCAGCCGGGGTGGGACACGCAGGTGGAGCGCGCACTGGACGCCGCGCCGCTGCGGCTGCGCGTGATCCGGGCGGGGTACCTGCCGTTCGACTCGCTGGCGGGTTTCCTCGGCGGCGCGGAGCTGGTGGCGTACCCGAGCCTCGGGGAGGGCTTCGGCCTGCCGGTACTGGAGGCCATGGCGTGCGGGGCGTGTGTGCTGACCACGCGCAGGCTGTCACTCCCGGAGGTCGGCGGCGACGCGGTGGCGTACTGCGGCGTGGGCGCGGGAGACGTCGCACTGGCCCTTTCGGAGCTGCTCGACGACCCCGGCCGCCGCGCGAAGCTCGCGGAGGCAGCCCAGCGCCGGGCGAAGGAGTTCTCGTGGACCACGAGCGCCGAGCGTCACCGCGAGGCGTACGGAAAGGCGTGGCTGGCACATCGGCGAGGGTGACTGGTATTCTTCATGGTGCGAGGCCCCCGTAGGGCCGAGAAGTGAGCCCGTGGTGCGTCCGGACGGTCGTGTCACGGGCTTTGCGCTGTCTAGAGACGGGTGATCCTGGCGACCGCCGGTGAGATGCGTCGTCGCCAGTCGCCGCCCGCGCCGTAGCACCAGGCCACCGCGTCGGGAATCCAGAGCAGTGGGGTGGCGGTGGATTCGTGGTGTTCGTAGACGACCAGAGGCGCGGACGGGCACCCTCCCAATGTGCGGTAGATGGTCACCTGGTCGTGCTTGTCCTGCTCCTGCCTGCTATCGATGATCACGCGGTACGCCCCCGCCTCGACGAGGTCGTGCACCGCTTCGGCCAGGCACCGCTGGCGGTCCTGTTCCGCGGTCTTGGGCGTGCACGACGTCGTGTAGAGCCAGGAGATCGCGGGAAGCGCGGCAATCCGGTCGGCGAGCAGGCGGCGTCGTGGTGACTTCTCCTTCTTGAAGTGCAGTTCCCGCTGCCCGGGAAGCAGCAGCGCGGACAGCTGCTTGCGGATGGGCACGAGCTGGGCGGGATCGACGACGCTGACGCAGACGATGTAGGAACCGTCTCGCCCGGACTCGTCGATGAAGGCATGCACTGGCACCGGCTCATCTTGGCGTTCGAGGTGGCAAGGGGTGTGCAGGAACGTGGACGGTCGCGCAATGGTGTGGTTGGCGCATGGGCGGGGCAGACTGGTAACCTTGCCAGTGCGAGGCCCCCTTAGGGCCGAGAAGTGAGCCCGTGGTGCGTCCGGACGGTCGTGTCACGGGCTTTGCGCTGTCTAGACCTCGATCACCTTCGAGACGATCGGCATCACGCGGCGGCGCCAGTCTCCGCCCGCGCCGTAGCACCAGGCGACGGCGTCGGGAACCCACAGCAGCGGTACGGATGCCGAGTTCAGGTGCTGGTGCGTCAGAAGACGGAGGAGCACGACCGTCAACGGCGCTTGGGGCAGGCGATCCACGACCTCGCCGAGCTGCGGGCCGATCGGGTGATCCTGGACAGCCACGATCACCGCGGCCCACAAGAACAGGGCGACCATTTACCAGGCGTTGGGCAAGCACACGAAGACTGACTAGTAGCGGCGGTCTCGCCCGGACTCGTCGATGAAGGCATGCACTGGCACCGGCTCATCTTGGCGTTCGAGGTGGCGAGGGGTGCGCGGGAACGTGGACGGTCGCGCGATGGTGTGGCGCAACGCGGTCCCTACCCCCACCACCCACAAAACGCCCCACCGCGCCGTTGCACTGAGTGAACCCGGCACAATGACCCGGGTGACCGAGCCGACACGTTATGGGGACGGCGTCGCCGTGGTCGTGGTGACCTACTTCCCCGGGGACGACCTCGCCCGCTTCCTCGACACGCTCGAGAAGGCCACCACCCGCGACGTCCGCGTGGTGCTCGCCGACAACAGTGCCGACCCCGCCTCCGACGCCGCCGTCCACAATGCCGCCCTCGACAGCGCCGCCGAGCGGGACGGGGTGCAGCTCCTGCGCATCGGCGAGAACCTCGGCTACGGCGGCGGCGCCAACCGCGGCGTCGCCGAGCTCGACGAGTCCTACGGCTGGGTCGTCGTCGCCAACCCGGACCTCGAATGGGAACCCGGCTCGCTCGACGTGCTCCTCGAAGCCACCCACCGGTGGCCGCGCGGTGGCGCGTTCGGGCCGCTCATCCGCGAGCCCGACGGCACCGTCTACCCCTCGGCCCGCCTCCTGCCGTCACTCGGCCGGGGGGTCGGGCACGCCGTCTTCGGCAAGGTCTGGCCCGCGAACCCGTGGACCCGCGCCTACCGCCAGGAACGCGCCCCCGAGGAACGCACTTCGGGCTGGTTGTCCGGTTCCTGCCAGCTCTTCCGCCGCGAAGCCTTCGACTCCGTCAACGGGTTCGACTCGCGCTACTTCATGTACTTCGAGGACGTCGACCTCGGCGACCGCATCGGCCGCGCCGGCTGGCAGAACGTCTACGTACCCTCCGCCGCGGTCACCCACATCGGTGGCAAGGCGACTGCCCGCGCGCCGAAGAAGATGCTGGCCGCCCACCACGAAAGCGCCTACCGCTACCTCGCCGACCGCCACCGCGGCCCCGCGTGGCGGCCCGTGCTCGCCGCGATCAAGCTCGGACTCGCGGTCCGGCTGAAACTCGAGACGCGCGACCGGTGACCGGCCGCCTCAGAAGCCTTCGAGACGACGGGAAAGGTCGGAACGGCCCGTGGTCTGCTTGGTGGTGGGGATGAGCCCGCCGACCTCTTCCTCCTGCGGGTCCGGCGCCACCGGCCGCAGGTCGACCCGCGTACCCGGCTTCGGCTGGAGACTGCTCTGCACCGAGTCGATCACCGACGACGGCACCACCGCCGTGGTGTCCGGATCCTCGCCCTGGTCGATCCGGTCGACCACCGAACGGGGGATCTGCTGGGTGTTCGACGCGTCCATCGGCGACACCGCGTCATCGGGCGTGACCACGAAAGCGCCGCGCGCCCGCGCCCGGGCCAGCAACGCGTCCGCTCGTTCGCGGGGGTCCATCCGCTCGGCCTCCCGACTCGACCTGAGGCCCTCTCCGACCGGGGCCGCCCGTGTGCTGTCTAGGGTAGGCCCTCCAGGCGGTCGCCGTCAGCAAAACGTGCGGCCTGTCGCCCGGCAGGTGCTCGATCACGGGAGGAAGTTGTGACGCCGACGGAGAATGTCGACGCCGTGGTGCTCGTGGGCGGCAAGGGGACCCGGCTGCGGCCGCTCACCCTGTCCGCGCCGAAACCCATGCTGCCCACCGCGGGCGTGCCGTTCCTGAGCCACCTGCTGTCCCGGATCCGGGCCGCGGGCATCACGCACGTCGTGCTGGGCACGTCCTACCGCGCCGAGGTCTTCGAGGAGTACTTCGGCGACGGCGAGTCCCTCGGGCTCGAACTCGAGTACGTCGTGGAGGACGAACCGCTGGACACCGGCGGCGCCATCCGCAACGTGTACGACAAGCTGCGCGCCGAGCACGCCGTCATCTTCAACGGCGACATCCTCTCCGGCGCGGACCTGAACGCCCTCGTGCAGGCGCACCTGGACGTGTCGGCCGACGTCACGCTGCACCTGCAGCGCGTCGACGACCCGAGCCGCTTCGGTTCGGTGCCCACGGATCCCGACGGCCGGGTCACCGCGTTCCTGGAGAAGACGCCGAACCCGCCGACGGACCAGATCAACGCGGGTTGCTACGTCTTCCGCCGCTCAGTGGTCGAGTCCATTCCCGCGGGTCGCCGGGTTTCGGTGGAGCGCGAGACGTTCCCGGGCCTCCTCGCGAACGGCGCGCACGTGCACGGGTTCGTCGACGCGTCGTACTGGCTGGACGTCGGTACGCCCGAAGCTTTCGTGCGAGGTTCCGCGGATCTCGTGCGCGGCCTGGCGCCGACGTCCGCGCTGCCCGGCCCGATCGGTGACGCACTCGTGCTCGATGGGGCAAAGGTCGAGGACGGTGCGCAGGTGCGCGGTGGTTCGACCATCGGCGCGGAGTCGCAGGTCGCCTCGGGCGCGTGCGTCACGGGTTCGGTGTTGTTCGACCGCGTGACCGTGGCGGAAGACGCGGTTGTCGAGGACTCCGTGCTCGGGGTCGGCGCATGCGTCGGCAAGGGCGCGGTGCTGCGGGGCGTGGTGCTCGGCGATGGTGCGGTGGTCGGCGCGGGGTGCGAGCTGCTGCACGGCGCGCGCGTGTGGCCGGACATGACGTTGGCCGATCGTTCGATCCGTTTCTCCAGCGACTGCTAGTGCGGTACCGGCCCCCGTTCACTGTGGACCTCGGCGCGGTGCTCGCCCCACTGCGCCGCGGCAAGGGTGATCCGTGCTTCCGGGCCGAGGAGTCCGGCGTCACCTGGCTGACAGGTAACACGAAGGATGGTCCGGGCACACTGGCTTTCCGCCGTTTCGCGGACGGCGAGATCGAGGCGGACGCGTGGGGCCCCGGCGCGGACCGGTTGCTGACGGGCGTGCCCGCGTTGCTGGGCGCGGACGACGATGACAGCGGTTTCGTCGCGCACCACGACCCGGTCGCCCGCGCACGGCGAGCCATGCCGGGCCTGCGCATCGGCGCGACGGGCCGTGTGTTCGACGTCCTGATCCCGGCGGTGCTGGAGCAGAAGGTCACAGGCTACGAGGCGCGCAGGTCGTGGCGTGAGCTGTGCCGGTGGTACGGCGAACCAGCCCCGGGCCCGGCGCCTGCCGGCATGCGCGTCCCCCCGACGCCACGCGCGATCTTGTCTATTGTGGACTGGAAGTGGCACAAGGCGGGCGTCGACCTGTCCCGCAGGAAGGCTCTCGTCTTTGCGGCGCAGGTAGCACACCGCCTGGAACGAGCAGCGGAGTTGCGTGGCGCAGAAGGAAGGGCCTGGCTGCAAAAAGTCCCGGGAATCGGAGTGTGGACCGCGGCGGAAGTAGCCCAACGCGCCTGGGGCGACGCCGATGCAGTCAGTTTCGGGGACTTTCACATCCCCACAGTCGTAGGCTACGCACTGCTGGGCGAGCCACTGGATGACGCAGGACTAGCGGAAGTCCTGGCACCCTATGCCCCACAACGACAACGCGCAGTGCGCTACCTGGAAGCAGCAGGCTTCCAACGCCCAAGATTCGGGCCAAGATACGCAGTAAGAGATTATCGAGCAATGTAAACGGAAACCCGGCAACACAAAGCCGCCCGGCACACGCCCAGGCCTCCCAGCGCCCGGTCAAGTTCGTGCCCGAGGTGACCACGGCTCGCGCGCGAAGGCGCGGCTTTAAAGATGAAAAGAATGCCTCGCCGGCGGGCAGGCTCCAGGATGATGGGGCCCCAAGGGATCTCACCTCGGGTGGGTGGTCGAGTTGAGTGGTCATCCCGTCGCCTGCGGTTTGTGCATATCACTTTGACCCAGGCCCGCAAGCTTGGCATGTCAGCTCACGCGAGCACGAGGGTTGCGGGCCTGGCTCAAAGTGATCGTCCGGTGTCAGGCGACGGGATGACCACCCAACTCTCGGGGTGTGTTCAAAGCGGGCTTACGCCCCCAAGGCTGCCTTCACGATCGCCAAAGCTTCCTTATCCCCCAACCCCAAAGACCGGCACGTTGCCGCGTACCTCGCTGCCGCTTCCTGTGCCAGCCGCCGGGACTCGTCGCCCGATGATGACACGAAGCTGCCCGCTCGGCCGCGCGTCTCGATCAGCCCGGCTTCTTCCAGTTCCCGATACGCCCGCGCAATCGTGTTCGGTGCGATCCCCACGTCCGCCGCCAGTTGCCGGACCGTGGGCAATCTGGTGCCGACCGCCAGGCGACCGTCGTTGATCTGCTCCGCCAGTGACGAGCGCACCTGCTCGTACGGTGGCATGGCGGATTCCGGGTCGACGCGAACGATCATCGTGCTGCCGCCACCAGCTCTGCCAAGTCCTCCGAGCCCGGCGGCAGGGCGTCGACCGGCCACCAGCGCAGGTCGTCCGACTCGTCGCTGCGCACCGGTTCCGCGCCGCGAGGGGCGCGCACGGCGAAACGTACGTCGAAATGCCGCGTCGGGACTCCAAGAGAACACGTGATCGGGTGCACGTCCAGGTGCACCGGCTCCGGGTCGATGTGCAGGTCCGCGATCCCGGACTCCTCCCGCGCCTCCCGCAGGGCCGCGTCCACCAAGGACGAGTCCGACGGTTCGCAATGGCCGCCGAGTTGGAGCCAGCGGCCGACGCGGGGGTGCAACGTCAGGAGCACCCGTGCACCGTCCGCGTCGAGGAGCACCGCCGACGCCGTGATGTGGCCGGCCTCGCACGACCGCCTACACGCATCCTCGCGTGCCGCCAGGAAACCCAGGAACGCTTGACGCAGGGACTCCTGTGACGGCAGGGCTGGGCGCCACTTGTCCAGTGTGGACACCGCATCCGCGTGCAGGCTCACAGTTCCACCAAGCCTTCACCGGTGGACAACGGGCCCCGCTCCGGAATCTCGACGGGATGACCTATCGCGACCGCACCCAGCGGTTGCCACTCCCTGCCCAGCCCCAGCACCTCGCGCACGACGTCCGCCGCGAAGATGGTCGAGCCGATCCAGCACGAACCCAGCTCCTCGGCGGCCAATGCGACCAGCAGACCTTGCACCGCGGCCCCGCCGGCGACGGTGAACATCGTGCGCTCACAGGCGTTCCGACGCTCATCCGCGTACGTGTGCGCGCCCTCGGGCACGAGGAACGGCAGCACGACCTCGGGCGCCTGGAACAGGATGTCGCCCCGGCCGACCCGCTTCGCGACCTGCTCGTCGGTGAAACCGTCGGCCCGCAGGTCCGCCCGCCACGACTCGCGCATCGCCTCCAACAGCTTCGTGCGCAGCCCACGGTCACGCAGCCACACGAACCGCACTGGCTTGGTGTGGTGCGGCGCCGGGGCGGTCAACGCCGCGGCGATGGACCGGCGCAACGCCTCCGGCTCCACCGGCTCGTCCGTGAACCGCCGCACCGAACGCCGAGCGGGCACGGCCTCGCGGCGGCCCTGCGCGATCGCTTCCGCGACACCGAGGCGGAACATGTCCTGCTCCACCGGGCGCACCAGGTTTCGGGCCGTGGAGCCGTCGTCCACAAGCGACAGTCCACGAACGACCGCGACGGGAGTGGCCTTCAGTTTGCCCTTCACCAGGTCGGCCGCCGCCGCGACCTCGTCCGCCACGGCGATCTCGGTGACCATCAGCTCGTTGCCCTGGCCGTCGACCTCGCCCTCGTACGAGTGCAGCACGCGCAGCCCCGACGAACCGATCGCCGCATCGGTCTGGCCCACGCGCCACGCCCGGCCCATCGTGTCGGTGACCACCACGGCCACCTCGACGCCGAGCCGCTCCCGCAGGCCGTTGCGCAGCGCGAGCGCCGAAGCGTCCGGATCCGTGGGCAGCAGTGCGATCTCACCCTGGTCCACGTTGGACCCGTCGACCCCGGAAGCCGCCTGCACGACGCCGATGCGGTTCTGCGTGATCAGGGTGCGGCCGAACCGGGCGATGACCCGGACCGCCTCCTCCTCGACCAGCCGGCGCCGCGCCGCGTCCCGCTCCTCCGGGTCACTGGGCACGCGTATCAGCATGCCCTCGATCTTCGACACGACCTTGCTGGTCACCACGACGACGTCCCCCGACCGCAGCCACGGGGCGGCGGACGCGATCGCGCCGGTCAGGTCGTCGCCGGGCCGGAACTCCGGGAGCCCTTCGACGGGCAGGATTTCCAGCCGGTCGGTGGAATGCTCAGTCAAGGTCCACTCCGGACAGTTCGAGCGCCGCGCGGGCCATCGCGGCGGTGGCGTCCACGTCGCTCATCAGCAACGGAACCGCGTGCACCGCGACGCCGGGCACGTGCACCGTCTCGCCGGCGGCCACCAGCCAGCCGTCGAGCAGCCCGTCCTCGGACGTCTGGCGCGAGCCGTAGTGGCGGCCCACCGCCTCCGCGGAGGTCTCCACGCCGATCGCGGTCAGGCACGCGTCCGCCATGCCCCGCACGACCTTGCCGCCGATGATGGGCGACACGCCCACGACACCGGCCGCCGTCTTGCGCAGCGCCTCCCGCACACCGGGCACGGCCAGCGTGGTCCCGATCGACACCACCGGGTTCGACGGCGCGAACAGCACCGCGTCGGCCTCCGCGATCGCGTCGAGCACGCCCGGCCCCGGCTTCGCCTCGTCCGCGCCGACGGGCACGATCGAGTGCGCGGGCAGCCCGGCCTGGTACCGCACCCACCACTCCTGGAAGTGCAGTGCCTTGCGCTGCCCGGCTTCCTCGGGATCGTCGACCACCACGTGGGTCTCGACGCGGTCGTCGGTCATCGGCAGCAGCCGCACGCCCGGCTGCCACCGGTCGCACAGCGCCTCCGTGATCGCCGAGAGCGGGTAGCCCGCGCGCAGCATCTGGCTGCGGATCAGGTGCGTGGCGATGTCCTTGTCACCGAGCCCGAACCAGCTCGGCTCGGCGCCGTAGGCCGCCAGCTCCTCCTTGACCACCCAGGTCTCGCCCGCGTGGCCCCAGCCCCGTCCGGTGTCGACACCCCCGCCGAGGGTGTACATGCACGTGTCGAGGTCCGGGCAGATGCGCAACCCGTGCATCCACACGTCATCGCCCGTGTTGACCAGGGCGGTGACCTCGTGCGGGGACTCCCCGGGGCCGATCGGGGGCAGGCCGAGCGCGGCCTTGACGCCGAGCAGGAAGCGGGCGCCGCCGACTCCGCCGACTAGTACGACAACCTTCACGAGGAGCGATCCTCGCACGCTGGCGTCCAGTACCGGTACCGGTGGTGTTCGCGGAAACCGAGCGCCACGTAGAGCGCCAGCGCGGGGGCGTTGTCCACGGCGACCTGGAGCACGCACTCGGTGGCGCCCCGCTCCGCCGCCCACGACCCGGACGCGGCCATCAGCGCCTTCGCGAGCCCGCGCCGCCGGTGTTCCGGGCGGACGGCGAGCCGTGAGACGTGCAGCAACTCGCCCGCGATGGCGGTCCGCACAGCGCCCGCCGTGCCCTCCGCCACGCCGTAGCCGACCTCGCCGGTGGTCAGCACGTGCCGCTGCGCGGGCGAGGGGGCGGTGGTGCCCGCGGTGAGTTCCCACCATGCGGGAGAAGGCTCGGGCAGGAAGGAAATCCCGTCGGCGCCGGTGCCCAATGGCCCGAGCAACACGGCCACGAGATGTCCCGCCGCGTGCCCGGTGTTCGGCACCCACCGGGCCGCTTCGAGCGCCTGCTCGGTCTCGCTTCCCACGATCGTTTGCACCACCGGCGGAATGCCGTGGACGTGGGAGAACTCACACACCCGTGCCAGCGCCTGGTCGAACGGCATCCCGGGGTCGCCCACGGCCAGTGCGCTGTTGGCCCGGCCGGTGAATCCGGAAGCAGCACGTAGGCGCCAGTCGCCCACCTTGTCCTCGACCACCGGGCGCCAGGCGTCGGCGCACCGGAGTTCGACGTTTTCAGCGGGGTTCATGCGCTACATTGTGCCTACGTAAGGGTGGCCTTACCTGGGATTGGCGCGCCGCGGACGCGTAATGTCCGACGTCGTAGCTGGATCTCATTCACACAGCAGGAGTGCGCAGTGACCTACGTGATCGCCGAGCCCTGCGTCGACGTGCTCGACAAGGCGTGCATCGACGAGTGCCCAGTCGACTGCATCTACGAGGGCGACCGGATGCTCTACATCCACCCCGACGAGTGCGTGGACTGCGGTGCCTGCGAGCCGGTTTGCCCGGTGGAAGCCATCTACTACGAGGACGACGTCCCCGACGACTGGGCGAACTACACCAAGGCGAACGCGGACTTCTTCGACAAGCTCGGGTCCCCCGGCGGCGCGTCCAAGGTCGGCAAGACCAGCGACGACCCGCAGTGGATCAAGGACCTGCCCCCGCAGGGCGAATGAGCTCGCTGCCCGACTTCCCCTGGGACTCCCTCGCCGGGGCCAAGGCGACCGCCGCCGCCCATCCGGGCGGGGTGGTCGACCTGTCCGTCGGCACCCCGGTCGACCCGGTCGCGCCGAACATCCGCGAGGCGCTGGCCTCGGTGTCGGAGATCCCGGGCTACCCGCAGACCCACGGCACCCCGCAGCTGCGGGCCGCGGCCGTCGAGTCGCTGCGCCGCCGCCACGGCGTCACCGGCCTGGAGCCGGACGCCGTGCTGCCCACCATCGGGTCCAAGGAACTGGTGGCGTGGCTGCCGAAGCTGATCGGCGCCGGGCCCGGCGACACGGTGGTGATCCCCGAGCTGGCGTATCCGACGTACGAGGTCGGCGCGCTGCTGGCCGGGGCGTCCGTGCTGCGCTCGGACAGCCTGTTCGCGCTCGGGCCGCAGCGCCCGAAGATGATCTGGCTCAACTCGCCGTCCAACCCCACCGGGCGCGTGCTCGGCGTCGACCACCTGCGCAAGGTGGTCGAGTGGGCGCGGGAGCGGGACGTGCTGGTCGTGTCGGACGAGTGTTACCTCGCGCTGGGCTGGGAGGCCGAGCCGCTGTCGATCCTGCACCCGTCGGTCAGCGGCGGCAGCACCGCCAACCTGCTCGCCGTGCACTCGCTGTCGAAGTCGGCCAGCCTCGCCAGCTACCGGGCCGGGTTCGTCACCGGTGACCCGGCGGTGGTCGCGCGGCTGCTGGAGGTGCGCAAGCACGCCGGCATGATCGTGCCACGGCCGGTGCAGGAGGCGATCACGGTCGCGCTGGCGGACGACGAGGTGCTCGCCACCCAGCGCGAGCGCTACGCCCGTCGCCGCATGGTGCTGCAGAAGGCGTTGCAGGACAACGGTTTCACCATCGACCACTCCGAGGCCGGGCTGTACCTGTGGGCCTCGCGCGGTGAGGACGCGTGGACCACGGTGAACTGGCTCGCCGAACGCGGCATCCTGGTCGCGCCCGGCACGTTCTACGGCCCGAAGGGCGGGCAGCACGTCCGCGTGGCGCTGACCGCGACCGACGAGCGCGTGGAAGCCGCCGCCGAGCGCCTGGGCTGAGGTCGCGGCTAGTAGTCCTTGCCGGTCAGGCCGCGGTAGGCGAAGCGGGTCAGCGCCTCCACCGTGTCCTCTTCGGACAGTCCCGCCGGGGCGAGGCGCATGAAGCTGTCCACCAGTGAGTACATCATCGCGACGCTGACCTCCGGCGGTGCCGGGAGGTCCAGCCCGGTCAGGTGGCTCAGCAGGTCGCTGCGCTCGACCTCGCCGAAGCGCGCGAACCGCTCCGCGAACTCCTCGTTCACCAGCGCCGCCTGTTGCATCGCGAGCAGGGTCGGCGCGTTCTCCTCGTAGAAGCGCAGGTACGCCACCACGTGCCAGCGGACCGCGTCCGGGTCCGAGAAGTCGGACTTGTGCTCGGCCTCGCGCGCCGTCTCGTCGCTGCTCGCCGACATGTCCTTCAGTAGCGCTTCGAGCAGCTCTTCCTTGCTGCCGAAGTGGTTGTAGAACGACCCCGCCGCCCGGCCCGCCGCCGCCGTGATGTCGGTGATCTTCGTGTTCAGGTAGCCGCGCTCGGCGAACAGCCGCTTCGCCGCCTCCTTCAGCGCGGCCTCCGTCTCGGCCGCCTTCTCCTTGCGCTTCACCGCACCTCCTTGACAGGAACGCTAGCAGCGAGCATGCTGAATCTGAATTCACTGAAAGGAGATTCAGTCATGAAGGTACTGATCGCGGGCGGCGGACCGACCGGCCTGACCCTCGCCATCGAGCTCGCCCGGCGGAACGTCGAGGTGCGGATCGTCGACAAAGCGACCGAGTTCTTCGCGGGCTCGCGGGGCGACGGCCTGCAGCCGCGCACCATGGAGGTGTTCGAGGACCTGGGCGTGCTCGACGCGGTGCTCGCCGAGGGGATGCTGCCCGCGCCGTTCCGCGTGCACCTGAACGGGCGGTTCGTGGAAGAACGGTGGATGGCGCCGCTCCAGGAGCCCCGCCCGGACGTGCCCTATCCGAACGCCTACTTCCTCGGCCAGTCACAGACCGAGGCGATCCTGCGCGATCGGCTGGCGGAGTTCGGCGTGCGGGTGGAGCTGAACACCGCGCTCGCCGGGTTCGAGCAGGACGTCGACGGCGTGACGGCAACGCTGTCGACGGGCGAGGTCGTGCGCGCGGCCTACCTGGTGGGTGCCGACGGCGGCCGCAGTTTCGTGCGCAAGGCGCTCGGCATCGCGTTCGAGGGCACCACGGACGAGTCGTTCCGGATGCTGCTGGGCGACGTCGCGGCCGACCTCGACCCGGCGTGCGGGTACTGGTTCGCGAGCGAGGACGACCCGATGTCCGGCGTCATGATGAGCCCGCTGCCGGGGCAGGGGCTGTTCCAGTTCGGCACGCCGCTGGGTGAGGAGGACACCGACCCGACGCTGGAGACGTTGCAGGCGAAGCTCGACGAGCGGCAGGCGGGCGTGCGCCTGGAGAAGCTCACGTGGTCGACGGTGTGGCGGCCGAACGTCCGGCTCGCCGAGCGGTTCCGCGTCGGGCGCGTGTTCCTCGCCGGGGACGCGGCCCACGTGCACCCGCCGACCGGCGGGCAGGGACTCAACACGGGCGTGCAGGACGCGTACAACCTCGGCTGGAAGCTCGCCGACGGTGCACCTGAGCTGCTCGACAGCTACGAGACCGAGCGCCGGGCCGTGGCCGAGCGGGTCCTCGGGGTGAGCACCGAGCTGATGCAGCGGTACGCCGACGGCGACGAGTCCGCGCACGAGCGTGGGGAGGAGACCCAGCAGCTGAACATCAGCTACCGCACGACGGACGGCAAGCTGGTGGCCGGTGACCGGGCGCCGGACGCGCCGGTCACGGCCGCCGACGGTACCCCGACGAGGCTGTTCGACCTGTTCCGCGGGCCGCACGCGACCCGCCTGGTCTTCGGCGCGTCCGCCCCGGCCGAGCCCCACGCGTACGCGGTGCTACGGCCGGGACAGACCGCTTCGGGCGCGTACGTCGTCGACACGGACGGGCACGCCTTCGCGGCCTACGACGCGTCGGACGGCACGGACGTGCTGGTGCGCCCCGACGGTTACCTCAGTTCGCGTGCAGAGCGGCGTTGAGCTCGACGGTGGCGCCGTTGCGGGGCACCACCTCGACGGCGCCGGTGGCGGAGTTGCGGCGGAACAAGGCGTTCGAGATGCCCGACAGCTCGCGTGCCTTGACCGATCGGCCCTCGACGACGACCTTCGTGCCCGCGGTGACGTACAGCCCGGCCTCGATCACCGAGTCGTCGCCGAGGGAGATGCCCACGCCGCCGTTCGCGCCGATGAGGCAGCGCTCGCCCAGCGAGATGATCTCCTTGCCACCGCCCGACAGCGTGCCCATGATCGAGGCGCCGCCGCCGACGTCGCTGCCATCGCCCACGACGACCCCGGCCGAGACGCGGCCCTCGATCATGGAGGCGCCGAGCGTGCCGGCGTTGTAGTTCACGAAGCCCTCGTGCATCACGGTGGTGCCGGGCGCCAGGTGTGCGCCGAGGCGGACGCGGTCGGCGTCACCGATCCGGACGCCCGTGGGCAGCACGTAGTCGACCATGCGGGGGAACTTGTCGACGCTGTGCACGGCGACCGAACCCCGCGCACGCAGGCGCAGCCGGGTGGCCTCGAAACCCTCGACGGGGCAGGGGCCGTGGTTGGTCCACACCACGTTGGCGAGCAGGCCGAAGATGCCGTCCAGGTTCTGCCCGTGCGGGCGCACCAGGCGGTGCGAGAGCAGGTGCAGGCGCAGGTACACGTCGTGTGCGTCGGCGGGGGCGTCGGCCAGGCGGGCGATGCTGCTGCGCACCGCGACCACCTCCACGCCACGGGCGTCGTCCGGGCCGAGCAGCGCCGCGGCGGCCTCGCCCAGCGCCTCGACCGCCTGTGCGTGCGAGAGGCGCTCCGTGCCCGCCGTGCCCGGGTCGCACAGCTTCGGGTGCGGGAACCAGGTGTCCAGAACGGTGCCGTCGGCCGTGACGGTCGCCAGCCCGACGCCGGAGGCGCCGGTGGTCTCGGGGTTCGGGGTCTCTTCGCTCACGGCCCCCACGGTAACGGACCGCGGCTCAGCCGGTGGTGACCTGGGTGTCGACGGCCTGCTTGACGTCGCGCAGCGTGTTCGCCAGGTTCGTCAGTGCCTGTGAGCAGGGGTTTCCCGGCGTCGTCACGTTCTCGCAGTGCGGGCCGCGGTAGGCCGCGACGTTCTTGTCGAGCGAGTCGGCGAGGGTGTTCAGCTCGGGGTGCTTCGGCCCGGCGAGCTGGCGCACCATGCCCACCGAACCGCCCAGCTCGGTGACGTACTTCTCGCAGCCCTTGGGCACCTGCTTCGCGGGGGCGGTGAAGCACGTGTCGGCGGTGTACGCCCGCAGCTTCGTCGCGAGCGCGTCAGGGGTCGCCGCCGACCCGCCGGCCTTGGGAGTGGGCCCGGCTTCCTCACCGGAGCAGCCTGCCAACGCGAGAGTGAGGGCGGCCACCGCCAGGATCTTTCGCGTGCGCACGTAGCCACGGTACGCGGCTGGGCTACGGTCCGGGACATGGCACTCGACCTGTACGCGGATCCCGTCGACATCACCGCCGCGCTGGTGGACATCCCGAGCGTCTCGGGGGAGGAGGCGGCGATCGCCGATGCCGTGCAGGAGGCGCTGACCAGGCAGGCGGGGCACCTGGAGGTCGTGCGCAACGGCGACGCCGTGCTCGCGCGCACCCACCTCGGCCGTCCGTCGCGCGTGATCCTCGCCGGGCACCTCGACACCGTGCCCGTGAACCGGAACCTGCCGCTGCGCCGCGAAGGTGACGAGCTGCACGGCCTCGGCACGGTGGACATGAAGGGCGGCGACGCGGTCTTCCTGAGCCTGGCCGCGACGGTGCCCGAGCCGCGGCACGACGTGACCTTCGTCTTCTACGACCAGGAGGAGGTCGAGGCGGTCCGCAACGGCCTCGGGCGCATCGAGCGCGAGCTGCCGGACTGGCTGCGGGCGGATCTGGCGATCGTCGGCGAACCGTCGAACGCCGGGATCGAGGCCGGCTGTCAGGGCACCATGCGCGTCGAGCTGCGTTTGGAAGGCCGCCGCGCGCACACCGCGCGGGCGTGGATGGGCGTCAACGCGATCCACAAGCTCGCCGAGCCGTTGCAGCGCCTGGCCGCGTACGAGGCGCGCGAGGTCGAGATCGACGGGCTGCGCTACCACGAGGGGCTGCAGGCCGTGCGCATCTCCGGCGGGGTCGCGGGCAACGTCGTGCCGGACGAGGCGGTGCTCGCCGTGAACTTCCGGTTCGCCCCCGACCGCACGCCCGAGCAGGCCGAAGCCCACGTGCGCGAGGTGTTCGACGGCTTCGACGTGACGGTCGTGGACTCCTCTCCCGGAGCGCTGCCCGGACTGTCGGCGCCTGCCGCCGCGGAGCTGGTCGCGGCCGCGGGCGGGAAGGCGGCGGGCAAGCTGGGGTGGACGGACGTGGCCCGGTTCGCCGCGCTGGGCATGCCCGCGGTGAACTTCGGCCCGGGTGACCCGACGCTCGCGCACACCCGGGAGGAGTTCGTTCACGCGGCGGAAATCAGGCAGGTGGCCAGCGTGCTGCGGGAGTTTCTGTCCCCCCGATAAGCTCGCGAAGGTGACAGTGGAAGAAAGCACCGACTACCCGGAGCACCCGCGCGAGAAGCACCGGGGACCGGTAGTGCTGCGCCGTGGCAGCCGGGACGAGGACAGCACCACCGATCAGCGCCTGCTCGACTCGCGGGGGCCGAGCGACTGGGTGCACACCGACCCGTGGCGGGTGTTGCGCATCCAGGCCGAGTTCGTCGAGGGCTTCGGCGCGCTCGCCGAGGTGCCCCGCGCGGTGACCGTGTTCGGCTCCGCCCGCACCCCGCGTGACCACCCCGAGTACGAGCTGGGCCGCAAGATCGGCGCGGCGCTGGCGAACGCCGGGTTCGCGGCGATCACCGGCGGTGGCCCGGGGTCGATGGAGGCGGTCAACCGCGGCGCGTCCGAGGCCGGCGGGTTGTCGATCGGGCTGGGCATCGAGCTGCCGTTCGAGCAGGGGCTGAACCCGTGGGTCGACCTCGGCGTGAACTTCCGCTACTTCTTCACGCGCAAGACGATGTTCATCAAGTACGCGCAGGCGTTCATCTGCCTGCCCGGCGGTTTCGGCACGCTCGACGAGCTGTTCGAGGCGCTGACACTGGTGCAGACCAAAAAGGTCACGAAGTTCCCGGTCGTCCTGTTCGGACGGTCGTACTGGGGCGGCCTCTACGACTGGGTGAAGAGCACCGTCCACGGCGAGGGCAAGATCGGGGAGAAGGACCTCGCGCTGCTGCACGTCACGGACGACATCGACGACGCGGTGCGCGTGGTGCAGGAGTCGTACAAGGCTTGGGAGGACACCCACTAGTGCGCCGGATCTGCGTTTTCTGTGGTTCCTCGACCGGGCGCGACCCGGTGTACGCCGAGCAGGCCGCCGCGCTGGGCAAGCTGCTCGCCGACCGGGGCATCGGGCTCGTGTACGGCGGGGCGAGCGTCGGGATCATGGGCGTCGTCGCCGACGCCGCGCTGGCCGCCGGAGGCGAGGTCATCGGCGTGATCCCGCAGCACCTGAAGCGCGTGGAGATCGCGCACGCGGGCCTGACGGAGCTGCACGTGACCGCCGACATGCACGAGCGCAAGGCGAAGATGGCCGAGCTGTCCGACGGTTTCCTCGCGCTGCCCGGCGGGGCCGGGACGCTGGAGGAGCTGGCGGAGATCTGGACGTGGGCGCAGCTGGGCCTGCACGCGAAACCGCTCGGGCTCGTGGACGTCGCCGGGTACTACCGGCCGCTGCGCGAGTTCGCCGACCACATGGTCACCGAGGGCTTCCTGCGGCAGGAGCACCGGGACCTGCTGTTCGTCGACGCCGACCCGGCCGCGCTGCTGGACGCCTTCGCCCGGTACGAGGCCCCCGACGTGGCGAAGTGGATCAAGTAGCGGCAGCTTCTCGCCCGATTCGGGGATAGCGGGAGAGGCCACCCTTGGCCGCGTCAGGAACTGGGCTGCCGGGTGGCCTCCCGGGAGCAGTCACTCACGCCGCTTCGCCGGGGCGCTTGTGGTAGCGGTCCACGTACTCCAGCTCCGACAGCTCCAAGATCGCGTACATGATCTCGTCCGTCACCGCGCGGCGGATCGCGGGCGAGTTCTCCATGCCCGCGTACCGCGAGAAGTCCAGCGGCTCCCCGAACCGCACGCACACCTTCGCCAGGCGCGGGATCTTCTTGCCGATCGGCAGCATCTTCTCCGTGCCCGTCAGCGCCACCGGCACCACCTTCGCGCCCGTCGTCAGCGCCAGCGCGCCGACTCCCGTGTGGCCGCGATGCACGCGGCCGTCGAGCGAGCGCGTGCCCTCCGGGTAGATGCCGAACGCGCCGCCCGCGTTCAGCACCTTGCGCGCCGACTCCAGCGCTGCCAGTCCGGCCGCCGCGTTGCCGCGTTCCACCGGCACGTAGTTCAGCCCCCGCAGGAACGCCGCCACGAACCTGGCCTTGGGACTTCTGCCGGTGAAGTACTCGGCCTTCCCCAGGAACGACACCGGGCGCGGCGCGACGACCGGGATCACGAAGGTGTCGACCGCCGCCCGGTGGTTGGCCGCCAGGATCACCGGCCCGGTCAGCGGCACGTGCTCGGTGCCGTGGACCTCCGGCCGGTAGACCATCCTGGCGAACGGTGCCAGCACGTACCGGATCAACAGTTGTAGCAAGACTCCTCCAGACCAGCCCACCTCGAAGGCATCACTCCCAGCATCGCACCACCGGGGGTGCGTTTCCTAGTCGCACCGGACACGCCGGCGGCCGGTGTGCCACGATCGTGCCGTGACGACCGCGCTGATCTACCTCGTAGTCATGCTGCTTGTCGCGGCGGTGGTGTTCCTGCTGGCCGCCGTGGTCTTCGGGCGCGGGGAAGAGCTCGCGCCGCTGCCGCCGGGCAGCTCGCCCACACGGCTGCCAGTGCGCGACATCACCGGTGAGGACGTGCAGGTGGTGAAGTTCCAGCTGGTCCTGCGCGGTTACAAGATGTCCGAAGTGGACTGGGTGGTGCGCAGACTCGGCGACGAGATCGACACGCTGCGGGCCAGGGTCACCGAGCTGGAAGCCCAGCGCGCGGGACAGCACTGATGGACCTCGTCTTCTCCGTCGACGTCGCCGCGCCCGCCGGGACCACCTGGCTCGCGCTCACCGACTGGACGCGGCAGGGCGAGTGGATGCTCGGCACCCACGTGCGGGTCGAGTCCGGGGACGGGCGCAGCGTCGGGTCACGGCTTGCCGCGTTCACCGGGCTGGGCGGCGTCGGCTTCACCGACACGATGGAGATCACGGCGTGGGAGCCGCCGGTGCGGTGCACGGTCCGTCACTCCGGCACGCTGATCAGGGGGAGCGGCGCGTTCCACGTCCACCCGAAGGGACCGCAGTCGTCGACGTTCGTCTGGTCCGAAAGCCTCGACGTGCCGTTAGGGCTGCTCGGCCGCCTCGGCTGGCCGGTCGCGCGGCCGCTGTTCGAGCTGGGCGTGCGGCAGTCGCTCAAGCGGTTCGCCGCGTTCGCCGCCGACTACACGATGGGGGCGCCGTGACCGCGCTGCCGGGTGAAGACGGCCTCGTGCGCTGTCCCTGGGGCAACACCGCACCGGACTACGTCGCGTACCACGACACCGAATGGGGCGTGGAGCTGCACGGGGACGACGCGCTGTACGAGCGGTTGTGCCTCGAAGCGTTCCAGTCCGGGCTGTCGTGGATCACGATCCTGCGCAAGCGCGAGGCGTTCCGGCGGGCGTTCGCCGGGTTCGTCCCCGAGAAGGTCGCCGAGTTCGGCGAGGACGACGTCACGCGCCTGCTCGCCGACGCCACGATCATCCGCAACCGCGCCAAGATCCAGGCCGCGATCACCAACGCGCGCGCCGTCGCCGAGCTGGACCGGCCGCTCGACGAGCTGCTGTGGTCGTTCGCGCCGTCAGGTCCGCGCGAGCGCCCGGTGGCCATGGCCGACGTCCCGGCGATCACGCCCGAGTCGACGGCCATGGCCCGCGCGCTGAAGAAGCGCGGCTTCGCGTTCGTCGGCCCGACCACCTGCTACGCCCTCATGCAGGCGACCGGCATGGTCGACGACCACCTCGCCGGCTGCTTCCGCGCGTCCTGACCTACTTGCCCTGGAAGACCGGCTTGCGCTTGGCGACGAACGCCTCGACCGCCTCGCGGTGGTCGGCCGTCTCGCCGAGCGCGCTCTGCGCGGCGTCCTCGGCCGCGAGCGCCTCGTCGAGCGTGCTCTCCGCCGCGATGGTCAGTACCTGCTTGATCTTGGCGTAGCTGACGGTCGGGCCGGAGGCGAGTTTCGCCGCGACGGCGTGCGCGCGCTCGGCCAGTTCGCCGTCCGGCACGACCTCGCCGACCAGGCCCAGCCGCAGCGCCTCCTCCGCCTGCACGGTGCGCGCCAGCAGCATCAGCTCGGCCGCGCGGCCGTAGCCGACCAGCCGCTGCAGCGTCCACGACGCGCCCGAGTCGGGGCCGAGGCCGACGTTGGCGAAGGCCATCAGGAAATTGGCCGACTCGGCGGCGATCCGCAGGTCGGACGCGTAGGCGAACGCCGCGCCCGCACCGGCGGCAGGTCCGTTGACGGCCGCGATGACCGGTTTCGGCATGCCCACGATGGCCTTGACGATGGGGTTGTAGTGGTCGACGACGGTGCGCAGCGGCGACGGGTCGCCCGCCTGCAGCAGCCCGACGTGCTCCTTCAGGTCCTGCCCGGCGCAGAACGCCTTGCCGGCGCCGGTGAGCACCACCGCGCGGACCTCGGGCGCGTCCGTGGCCTCGCGCAACGCCGCGAGCAGGCGCTCCTTGAGCTCCACGGTCAGCGAGTTGTACGCCTTCGGGCGGTTCAGGGTCAGGGTGCGCACGCCGTCGGCATCGGCGGTCAGCAGCACGTCCTCGGTGGTCACGGTGTCCTCCTGGC
This sequence comes from Amycolatopsis bartoniae, assembly GCF_014191255.1. Lineage (GTDB taxonomy): Bacteria > Actinomycetota > Actinomycetes > Mycobacteriales > Pseudonocardiaceae > Amycolatopsis_E > Amycolatopsis_E bartoniae. Next base: position 36,973 of record NZ_JACHWH010000004.1, on the reverse strand, counting down.
GGGAAAGCTCGTTCTGGCGGCTTGCGAGCCGCATACCAGCACCTATGCAAACACGAAAAGATCGGTCCGCGTTCGCACGCCCGCGTTGATGAGGGAGAATGACCGGTGACACCCGGTTGGCTCAGACAAGCGCGACCCGGGCGCGCCGGTTGAGACGGAGGGAGCACGCTATGGCGGCCATGAAGCCCCGGACCGGAGATGGTCCCCTCGAGGTGACTAAGGAGGGGCGGGGCCTCGTGATGCGCGTTCCGCTCGAGGGTGGCGGGCGACTCGTCGTCGAGCTGTCGGCCGAGGAGGCCAAGGACCTGGGCGTCGCCCTGCAGGAGGCCACCAGCTAGTTCCCGTCCCTTTCGTCCGCCGGCTGACAGGTGGTCAGCCGGTCTTTCGCCGTCCCCTCCGGAGGCTTCCTTTGCCGCGCTTTCCCCTGCCGCCCGTGCCCAGCCCGCTGATCGACGTCGAGGTCGCCGAGTCGTTCCGGCGCGGCGTCCCGGTCGCCTCCGTCGACACCGGCAAGGCCGGGGACGTGCGCGACGGTCAGGGCGAGTTCCGCTGGCTGGTGGGCGTGGGTGAAGGCGCGGCGAAGGACTGGCGCGCGGCGGGTGCGGCGTTCGTCCGCGCGGTGCAGGCCGACGACGCGAAACCGGTGCGGAGCGTGCAGGTCGAGCTGGGTCCGCAGGCGCGGGTGGCCGAGTTCGCGCTGGGGGCGCTGCTCGGCGGGTACCGGTTCAAGGTCAGCGTCGACACGCGGCCCGGCCTGCAGACGCTGCGGCTGGTGACGGCCTCGGCTGACCGGCAGCTCGTGGCCCGGGTCCGGGAGCTGGCGGCCGCGACGGCACTGGCGCGGGACCTGGCGAACACCCCGTCGAACATCAAGAACCCGGCGTGGCTCGCGGAGACGGCGGAGCGCGTCGTGGCCGGCGTGCCGGGGGTGCGCGCGACGATCCGGGACGAGGCGTGGCTCGCCGAGCAGGGCTTCGGTGGCGTGCTCGCCGTGGGTGGCGGTTCGGCCAGCCCGCCGCGGTTCATCGAGCTGACGTACCGGCCGCGTGGGGCCGTGAAGCACCTGCTGCTGGTCGGCAAGGGGATCACGTTCGACACCGGCGGCCTGTCGATCAAGCCCGCGGACGGGATGCACCTCATGCGTACCGACATGGCCGGCGGTGGCGCGGTGATCGCGGCGCTGCGGGCGATCGCGGCACTGCGGCTGGAGGTGCGGGTGACAGCGCTCGTGCCGGCGGCGGAGAACCACGTCTCGGGTGGCTCGTACCGGCCGGGCGACGTGGTGCGCCACTACGGTGGCACGACGACCGAGGTGAGCAACACCGACGCCGAGGGCCGGATGGTGCTGGCGGACGCGCTGGCCTACGGGATCCGCCGCTTCCGGCCGGATGCGGTGGTCGACGTGGCGACGCTGACCGGCGCCATGAAGGTCGCGCTCGGCCTGCGCACGGGCGGCCTGTTCGCGACGGACGACGACCTGGCCGCGCGGCTGGCGGCGGCGGGGGAGCGCACCGGCGAGGCGTGGTGGCGGATGCCGCTGCTGGACGCCCACGCCGGCGCGGTCCGCGGCGAGCTGGGCGACGTGCGGCAGGCCCCTGGCGGCCCGGGCGGCATCACGGCGGCGCTGTTCCTGCGCGAGTTCGTGGACAGCGTGCCGTGGGCACACCTGGACATCGCGGGCCCGGCAAGGGCGGACAAGACCTACGCGGAGGTCGTCCCGGGCGCGACGGGCTTCGCGGCCCGGACGCTGGTGGAGCTGGCGGCCTCGTACGCCTGAGGCCCCGGCGACGCGGGCGCTCGTGGAGGCCGTCGCCTCGTACGGTTCAGGCCCGCGTCAGGACCGCCGGGTGCAGTGGCCGCCTGCGAACCACATCAGGCAGATCGTCTGCCTTCCGGGGACAGCAAGACCGCCACCACGCCTGCCACGGACCGGGGCGGCAGCGCCACTCCCCGCCCGGCCCCGACGAGGCCGCGCACCGTGTCCGACTTCTGGTCCTCGAAGGCGTGCCTCACCGCCCCGCGGGGACCAGTCGCTTGAGCGTCCGGGGCGAAGCCAGCGGCGGCAGCGCGACCAGGACCGGCGCCTCCCACCGTGGGGCCACGTCCAGCCACACCTCGCGGTGGTGCACGGGCTGCCGGGCGCTGACGTGCACCGGCAGCCGGGCGGCGCCCGAGATCTGGATCCCCGGCACCAGTTGCCGCACCGGGCCCGCGCGGGCCGGGAGCGCCGACGAGAGCACCCAGTACGTGCCCGGCGGCACTCCGAGCAGCAGGAAGTCGCCCGCCCCCGCGAGCAGCGTGCCGCACACCGGGAACCCGCGCGCACTCCTCTTCCGGAACAGCCCCACGTACACCGACACCTGCCCCAGCGCCGCCTGCGCCGCCGCGGTCAGCCGGACCACGCCCGTGACCATGCCGCCGTCCCGCGCGCTGCCCGGCACGATCACCGGCTCCGGTGGCGCCTCCGCGAGCACCTCCGGCAGCCGCCGGAAACGCGCCGGTGACTGACCCACCGCCGCCGTGAACCGCGTGGTGAACGTGCCCACCGAGGAGAACCCGACCTCGTGGCAGATGTCGATCACCCGCTCGTCCCCCGCCAGGAGGAGCTGCTTCGCCCGCTGGAACCGGTGCGCCGCCAGGAACTGCCCCGGCGGCTGGCCGAGCTCGCGCTCGAACGCACGCGAAAGGTGGAACGGGCTGTACCCGACGTGGTCCGCGACATCTCCCAGCGTGACCTGCTCACCGCAGCGCACGGCGAGGAACCTGGCGGCCTCGACCACGGCATCGCGCACTGCGCACCCCCTCTCCTTTCGTGACGTCCGCCACGCTAGCCGAGGGGTACGACAGAAATCAGGCGCGCAGCGCCGCCACGAGCAGACCGCCGCCGACCGGCAGCAACGCGGGCACCAGCCGCTCGTCGTCGCGCAGCGCCCTGGCCAGGTCGCGCGCCGCCAGCGCGCCCGGATCGCGCCGGGCCGGGTCGACGCGCGGCGGCAGCACCCCGTGGAACGCGATGACGCCGCCGGGCCGCAGCAGGTGCACGCCGTGCTCGTAGTAGCTCGGGTACTCCTCGCGGACCCCGTCGACGAACACCAGGTCGTAGCCGCCGCTGGTGAGCCGGGGCAGCACCTCCAGCGCGCGGCCCATGATCAACCGCGTCCGGCCCGGCGGAAACCCGGCCTCGGCGAAGGTCTTACGCGCCGTCCGGTGGTACTCCGGCTCCAGGTCGATCGAGGTCAGCACACCCTCGGGCGCCATGCCCCGCAGCAGGTAGAGGCCGCTGACGCCGGTGCCGGTGCCGATCTCGACGACAGCGCGGGCCCGCAGGCTCGCGGCGAGGAAGCACAGCGTGGCGCCCACCGAGGCGCCGAGCGCCCCGCAGCCCAGGTCCTCCGCGCGCAGCCGGGCGGTCAGCAGGACGTCGTCGTCGGGCAGGTAGCTCGCGGCGAAGTCGGTGACGCCGGCGTGCGTCTCGGAGGTCACGCGGGAAAGGTTAGCGCTGGTCGTCGCCAAATCCGCGCAAGACGTGCACACTTCTCTCAGGTACCTCTCAGTCCGGTCTCACTACATCCATAAGGAGACGCGCCAAGCTCGTTCTCGACGCCAGGGAACACGGCGTGGCCGGACCACGTTGGAGCAAGCAGTTGGGAGAACAGCCTGATGGAGGTGCCTTCCCCGCCGATGCAGAAGAGCCCGTCGAACGAGCAGCTCGCGCCCGAAGGCCGTCCCGTGACGGTCGACGAGGCCGCGTGGACGCCGCCGTCCTGGGACGAGGTCGTGCGGGAGCACGCCGACCGGGTCTACCGGCTCGCGTACCGCCTCACCGGTAACACCCACGACGCCGAGGACCTGACGCAGGAGACCTTCATCCGCGTCTTCCGGTCCCTCGCCTCCTACAAGCCCGGCACCTTCGAGGGCTGGCTGCACCGCATCACCACCAACCTCTTCCTCGACATGGCGCGCCGCCGTTCGCGGGTGCGCATGGAGGGGCTGCCCGAGGACACCGACCGGATCGTCGGCGACGACCCGAGCCCGGAGCAGGTGTACAGCGAGACCCACCTCGACCCGGACCTGCAGGCCGCGCTCGACGAGCTGCCGCCGGAGTTCCGCGCCGCGGTGGTGCTGTGCGACGTCGAAGGACTGTCCTACGAGGAGATCGGCGCCACGCTCGGCGTCAAGCTGGGCACGGTGCGCAGCCGCATCCACCGCGGGCGGCAGGCGCTGCGTGCCTCGCTCGAGCGGCGGCGCGCGCTGAAGGAGGAGGAATCCGTGGAGGCGTCCGTATGACCGATCTGCGAGGCCGGGGTCTGCTTCCCGAGTCGCATCTGCTGCCCGACGTGGTCGTCGCCTTCGTGGACGGCGAGCTGTCGCTGGGTGCGCGGGACCGCGCCGCTTCGCACATCGCCGGGTGCCCGTGCTGCGCCGCCGAGGTGGCAGCGCAACGACAGGCCCGGGCCGAGGTGAAACGCGCCGGTGCGCCCAGCATGTCCGCCGGTTTCCTGGCAAGCCTGCGTGCCATCCCGGAGCACACCGACCTGCCCACCACGCCCGACAACCTGGCGATCACCCAGGACGGCCAGCTGGTCGCCATCCAGCGTCCCGAGCGGGTCGCCGGGCTGCGGCACCTGCCGTCGATGTTCGGCTCGTCCGCTCCGCTGGGTTCCGGCACGCCGCTGGGCGGCGGGTCCGCGGTGCTGAACTCCCACCGGTCGAGCTCGGTGCGGCGCCGCGCCGCGCAGGGCGCCGGGGTCGTCGTGTCCGGCATCGTGCTGAGCGCGCTCGTGCTTGTCGCGACCTCCGGCGGCGGTAACGACCAGGTGCCGCAGCAGCCGAACGGTTCGCCGGGCGTGCTGCGTGCCCAGCTCGGCGGTCAGCCGCCGCTGGTGTCCGCGGTTCCCACGACCACCTCCACGCCGACGACCACACCGGTCGCGCAGGCCCGCTGACGCCCGTTTCACCGGTCGAGCGGGATCATGGGGTGACGTAGGGTTCTGCCGAGCCCACGATGTCCGTCCAGCCCCGGGGAACGATGAGCCAGCCGAACACGCCAGAGGACCAAGAGCCGCGGCTCGCCCCGAAGCCACTGGACCGGCCCCCGGTCGACGCCGCGCAGGCCGCCGTGTTCGGCCGCCCGCGCGGGGTGGACGGGGCGTTCGACAAGCTCTACACGCCCAACGGGCGGGGCTCGGACACGATCATCGCCAAGCCGCCGGCCCCGGAGTCGCTGGCCGAGGCGTTCGGGCGGCCGCCCGGCGCCGAGGACGTCCAGCTGCAGCGCCCGGCGGACGACAATGGCAACGGCTCGGGCAAGCCCGGTGAAGCACCGCTGTGGTCGAAGACGGCGGACCCGTGGCGTGATCCCGGTGCTCCGGCCGTGCTCGGCAGCCCCGCGCTGGCGGCCGACGACGCGGCGAAGGGCGACGACGAGCGCCCGCGCGGCGCGTTGCTGTCCCTGCCGGAGGTGCTGTTCGGGCGCCGCGTGAAGCCGACCGCCTTGGGTCTGCTCGGCGTGGTGTGCCTGCTGATCGGCGCCGTGGGCGGGTTCGTCGGCTGGTGGGTCGCCAGCACCGGCAACTCGCTGACCGGCAGCGCCACGATCGCCGAGGCCGAGGCGGGCAAGGAACGCGCGCCGGGTTCGATCGCCGACATCGCGCAGCGCGTGTCCCCGGCGGTGATCTCGATCGAGGTCAAGTCCGGGGAGTCCGGCAGCGTCGGGTCGGGCGTGATGATCGACGCCGGTGGCTACGCCGTCACCAACAACCACGTCATCTCGCTCGCGACCACCGACCCGCAGGCGACGATCACCGCCGTGTTCACCGACGGCACGCGCACCGAGGCGAAGGTCGTGGGCACCGACCCGAAGACCGACCTGGCCGTCATCAAGGTCGCCGTGGCCAATCCGGTGGTGATCCAGGTCGGCAAGTCCTCCGACCTGGAGGTCGGCGACTCGGTGATCGCGGTCGGTTCGCCGCTCGGGCTCCAGAACACCGTGACCGCGGGCATCGTCAGCGCGCTGCACCGGCCCATCACCGCGCAGGGCGAGAACGGCGAGCCGCCGGTGACGTACGACGCGATCCAGACCGACGCGCCCATCAACCGCGGCAACTCCGGCGGCGCGCTCGTCGACTCCACGGGCGCGCTGATCGGCATCAACTCCTCGATCCGCACCGACAGCGGCGAGTCCGGGCAGGGCGGCAGCATCGGCATCGGGTTCGCGATCCCGGCGGACGACGCGATGCGCATCGCGAAGGTGCTCATCAGCAGCGGGCAGGTCAAGCACGCGGACATCGGCATCAACGCGGCGTCGGTCTCCGCGGACACCTCCGAGGGCGCGCAGGTGCTGAACGTCGCCGACGGCGGCCCGGCGGCGAAGGCCGGCATCGCCGAGGGCGACGTGATCACCAAGGTCGGGGACCGGCTGGTGCGCAACGCGGCCGAGCTGACTGTCGCGGTGCGGGCGCACAACGTGGGCGATGTCGTGCCCGTGCAGCTGGTCCGGCAGGGGCGGCCTCTTGTGGTTGACGTAACCCTGGGTTCTGATTAGCGGAGTACCCTGAGCGGGGCTTTGGGTCGCGAGGAGGTTCGCTGGTGTTCGACAGTGTGGGCTGGGGCGAGATACTCGTACTCATCGTGGCCGGGCTGTTCATCCTCGGTCCCGAGCGGCTGCCGGAGGCGGCGTCCTGGCTGGCGAAGAGCGTGCGGAAGGTGCGTGAGTTCGCCAACGGCGCCCGCGAGCAGCTGCGCGAGGAGATGGGCCCGGAGTTCGACGAATTCCGCAAGCCGCTGGAGGACCTGCGGCAGCTGCGGAACTTCGACCCCCGCAGGGCGATCACCAACCACCTCTTCGACGGCGACCCGGACCCGTTGGGGCTCAACGGAACCAGCGGCGGGAGCACCAAGCCGAACGGGTACCCGGCGGCCGCGAAGGCGGAGCCGGAGGCGTTGAAGCCGGGGGAGAAGCCGCCGGTCGACCCGGACGCGACGTAGGAATTTTCACGGGCTGGCGGCCGGTGCCGGTCGTCGTGCCGGGTGCCGTTAGCCGGACTCGCCGCGGCGAGCCGTGCCGAACCGGTTGGCCTCCTTGAATACCTCCGCCGGATCGGCGACGTCCAGCAGGGTCACCTCGTCGTAGACGAGGATCGCGAGGTGGACGAAGGCAAAGCCCTTCGTAGCACGCGTCCGGATTCGAGGGGTTTCTGGCCGGATGAAGGCGGCGCCGGGGGCACCGCGCTCGGCAACATGGACGCACGCACACCGGCTCGGCCTGGAGCGCTGACCGAAAAACCAGACCCGAGAAAGGGATTCGACGTGAAAGCCATCGTCGTACGGGACCGGAACGCCGGGATCGGCGGGCTCACCCCGACCGACCTGCCCCACCCGCATGCCGCCGAGAACGACGTCATCGTGCGCGTCCACGCGGCCGGCTTCACTCCCGGCGAACTCGACTGGCCCGCGACGTGGACCGACCGGGCGGGCCGCGACCGCACGCCCAGCGTGCCGGGCCACGAACTGTCCGGCGTCGTCACCGAGCTGGGCTACGGCACCACCGGCCTCACCGTCGGCCAGCGGGTGTTCGGCCTGACCGACTGGGCCCGCAACGGTTCACTGGCGGAGTACACCGCCGTCGAGGCCCGCAACCTCGCTCCGCTGGCCGCCGACATCGACCACACCGTGGCCGCGGCACTGCCGATCTCGGGGCTGACCGCGTGGCAGGGGCTGTTCGTCCACGCCGGGCTCACCACCGGCCAGACCGTCCTGATCCACGGCGCCGCCGGTGCGGTGGGGTCGACTGCCGTTCAGCTCGCGCGCGAGGCGGGCGCGTCCGTGATCGGCACCGGACGGGCCGATGACCGCGAGGTCGTGCTCGGCCTCGGTGCCCGGGCGTTCGTGGACCTGGGCGCCGAACCGCTGGCGGGCGTCGGGCAGGTCGACGTGGTCTTCGACGTGATCGGCGGCGACGTACTGAAGCAGTCGACCGCGCTGGTGCGTCCCGGCGGCACCGTCGTGAGCATCGCCACGCCACCCGAGGTGCAGCCCGAGGACGGCCGCGCGATCTTCTTCGTGGTCGAGCCGGACCGCGGGCAGCTGGCCGAGCTGGCCCAGCGGGTGCGGGACGGGCGCCTCAAGCCCCGCATCGGCGCCGTACGGCCGCTGACCGAGGCGCCCGACGCGCTGGCTTCCCGCCGCCGCGCCGGCGGCCGGACGATCATTCAGGTGGCGTAGAACCGCCTGCTCAGCGGCCCTTCGGGGTCACGTTCAGCATCATGCCCGCCAGGCCGCGGGCCCTGACCGACAGCTGCTTCGCCACGTCCTTGAGCACCTGCGCGGCCGGGGCCTCCGGCTCGGCCAGTACGAGAGGCGTGCCCGCGTCGCCCTGTTCACGCAGGCGGGGGTCGAGTGGGACCTGGCCCAGCAGCGGGACCTTCGCGCCCGTCGACTTGGACAGGCTGTCCGCCACCGTCTGGCCACCGCCCGCGCCGAAGATCTCCATGCGCTCACCGGAAGGCGTTTCGAGCCACGACATGTTCTCGATGACGCCCGCCAGGCGCTGACGGGTCTGCATCGCGATCGCGCCCGCGCGCTCGGCCACCTCCGCCGCCGCCTGCTGGGGCGTGGTGACCACCAGGATCTCCGCGTTCGGGATCAGCTGCGCCACCGAGATGGCGATGTCGCCCGTGCCCGGCGGCAGGTCCAGCAGCAGGATGTCGAGGTCGCCCCAGAACACGTCGGCCAGGAACTGCTGTAGCGCGCGGTGCAGCATCGGCCCGCGCCACACCACCGGCGTGTTGCCGGGGGTGAACATGCCGATCGAGATGACCTTCACGCCGTGCGCCTGCGGCGGCATGATCATGGTGTCGACCTTGGTCGGCTTCTCGGTCGCGCCCAGCATGCGCGGCACCGAGTGGCCGTAGATGTCCGCGTCCACCACGCCGACCGACAGGCCGCGCTCGGCCATCGCCACCGCGAGGTTCACCGTCACGCTCGACTTGCCGACGCCGCCCTTGCCGGACGCGACGCAGTACACCCGCGTCAGCGAGCCCGGCTGCGCGAACGGGATCACCGGCTCCGCCGCGTCCCCGCGCAGCGACTTGCGCAGCTCGGTGCGCTGCTCGTCGCTCATCACGTCCAGCTCGACCCGCACGTCCCGCACCCCGTCGAGCTTGCCGACGGCCTTCGTGGTGTCGCGCGTGATCGTGTCCTTCAGCGGACAGCCCGCGACCGTCAGGTACACCGAGACCGTCACGACCCCGTCGTCGCCGACGACGACGTCCTTGACCATGCCCAGATCGGTGATCGGCTTCTTGATCTCGGGGTCGTAGACGTCCTTCAGCGCCGCGCGGACGTCCTCGACGCTGGGGCTCTGCTGGGTGCTGGTCATAGGTCGAGGTTACTGCGGCGCGAAGCGCCTCGTTGAGGGGCGGTGGTCGGGCGAGGGGCTGGCGGCTACGTAGGGGTAACGGGCTCCGGCGCCTGCCTCCCTTTGTTCTTCCGCGGCTTCGTGTTCAGGTCCTCGCGCAGCTTGTCCAGCTCACCGCGCAGGTAGTCGCGCGTCGCGACCTCGCCGATCGCCAGCCGCAGCGCCGCCAGCTCCCGCGCCAGGTACTCGGTGTCGGCCTTGGTCTGGGCGACCCGGTTGCGGTCCTCCTCCAGCGAGACGCGGTCGCGGTCGTCCTGCCGGTTCTGCGCGAGCAGGATCAGGGGCGCCGCGTACGCCGCCTGCGTGGAGAAGGCCAGGTTGAGCAGGATGAACGGGTACGGGTCCCAGCGGAGCGACGCCGCGCCGAGGTTGATGGCGATCCACACGACGACGATGAGCGTCTGCCAGAACAGGTACTTGCCGGTGCCGAGGAACCGGGCCAGCCGCTCGGAGATCCGCCCGAAGGCGTCCGGGTCGATCGAGATCACCCGGCGCGTCGATGCGCGTGGCTGGTCCAGCCGCCGCCTCTGAAGCAGTTCAGGCATGCTCCACCTCCTCCTTGTTGGTCACGTCGTGCAGGCCGGTCTCGCGCCAGCCCTCCGGCAGCAGGTGGTCCAGCACGTCGTCGACGGTGACCGCGCCGACCAGGTGGTCCTGCTCGTCCACCACCGGCCCGCACGCCAGGTTGTACGCCGCGAAGTAGCGGGTGACCTCGGCCAGCGGGGCGCCGGGGCGCAACGCGGGCAGGTCGGTGTCGACGGCGCTCGCGACGAGCTCCGCGGGCGGTTCGCGCAGCAGCCGCTGGAAGTGCGCGACACCGACGTAACGGCCGGTGGGTGTCGCCGACGGCGGTCGGCACACGAACACCATCGTGGCGAGCGCGGCGGGCAGGTCGGCGTTGCGGATGTGGGCGAGGGCCTCCGCGACGGTCGCGTCCGGAGCGAGGACCACGGGTTCGGGCGTCATCAGGCCGCCTGCGGTGTCGGACGAGTACGCGAGCAGCCGCCGGACGGGCTCGGACTCCTCCGGTTCCATCAGCTCCAGCAGGCGGCTCTGGTCGGCGGGCGCCAGCTCGGCGAGCAGGTCGGCCGCGTCGTCCGGGTTCATCGCCTCCAGGATGTCCGCCGCGCGTTCCTCCGAAAGGTGCTGCAGCAGCTCCTTCTGGTCGTCCTCCGGCAGTTCCTCCAGCACGTCGGCGAGCCGCTCGTCGTCCATCGAGTCGGCGACCTCGTGCCTGCGCTTGGTCGGCAGGTCCCGCACCGTCGCGGCGATGTCGACCGCCCGCATGGTGTCGAACAGCATCAGCAGCTGGCCCGCGCCCTGCGGCTGCGCGGTGAGATCGGTGAGGCCGAGCCCGGACACGTCGTCCCACGGCAGCACCTGCAGCGACGCGCGGCGCCTGCCCAGCCCGAGGCGGCTGGTGCGCTCGCGGACGGCGAGCCTCGTCAGCACCCAGTCGCGCGTGCGGATCGGTTCCATCGCGGCGTCGACGACCGTGACGCGCGTGTCGTTCTCGCGCAGCGTCGCGTGGGCGTCGGTGAGCTGCCCGAGCACGAGCACCTCGTTGGGGCGCTGGTGGAACTGGCGCATGTTGACCGAACCCGTGGCGAGCGTGACGGCGTTGGGCTCGATCGAGGTGACCCGCAGCATCGGCACGAACACGCGCCGCCGTGTGGACAGCTCGACCACCAGTCCCAGCACTCGCGGCGGCTGCCGGTCCAGCCGGAGCCCGACGACGAGGTCCCGCACCTTGCCGATCGACTCGCCGTCCGGCCCGAACACGGGCAGACCGGCCAGCTGAGCGGCGAAAACCCTGTTCACGGGGGACACGGGCCCAGGTTATCCGGAGTTGGAACCCGCCGCCCAGCATGTCGGTCGCCCCGGACCGGGATGTCTTCTGTGTCCACTGTGGACCGGATCGTGAGCGGACGGCCTCTTCCAAGCGGTCAAATCGGCGGGTCCGAACCGCTGTGACCGGGGTAACATCGAGTACAGGGACTAGACCCCGGGAGCTGCCATGATCGTGCAACTCGTCTCCGCCCTCGCCGCTGTGGGGCTGGTGGGGCTGGGCGCCAGCGTGCGGGTCATCAAGCAGTACGAGCGCGGGCTGATCTTCCGGTTCGGGCGCGTGCGGGCCAAGGTGCGGGAGCCCGGCCTGGCGCTGCTGGTGCCGGTGGCCGACCGCCTGCAGAAGGTCAACATGCAGATCATCACGCTGCCGGTGCCCGCGCAGGAGGGCATCACCAGGGACAACGTGACGGTCCGGGTGGACGCCGTCGTGTACTTCAAGGTCATCGACCCCGTCGTGGCGGCCGTGCAGGTGCAGGACTACCGCTTCGCCGTCGGCCAGGTCGCGCAGACGTCACTGCGCTCGATCATCGGCAAGAGCGACCTCGACGACCTGTTGTCCAACCGCGAGCGGCTCAACCAGGGGCTGGAGCTGATGATCGACAGCCCGGCGCTGGACTGGGGCGTGCACATCGACCGCGTGGAGATCAAGGACGTGGCGCTGCCGGAGACGATGAAGCGCTCCATGTCGCGGCAGGCGGAGGCCGAGCGGGAGCGACGCGCGCGCGTCATCTCGGCCGACGGCGAGCTGCAGGCGTCGGCGAAGCTGTCGCAGGCCGCGGCGACGATGGCCGACACCCCGGCCGCGTTGCAGCTGCGCCTGCTGGAAACCGTGGTGCAGGTGTCGGCGGAGAAGAACTCCACGCTCGTGCTGCCATTCCCGGTGGAGCTGCTGCGGTTCGTCGACCAGTACACGCGCAACGCCGACGAGAGGCACGAGGCCGCGAACGGTCACGCCCCGGTTCCGCGGCTGCCGGAGGACGACAAGCCCGGTCAGTGAGGCTGCTCATATGCGGGCGTCCACCGCCCCCGTCATACTCGGCGGTAACGAAACGCCCGAGGACGAGGGAGTCGCCCCATGGCCCGACTGGCCCGGACCGCCGGCCTGACCGAGGTGCAGTCGGAGATCCTGTCGACGGTGCGCTCGTTCGTGGACAAGGAGATCATCCCGCACGCGCAGGAGCTGGAGCACGCCGACGAGTACCCGGCGGACATCGTCGAGGGCATGAAGGAGATGGGCCTGTTCGGGATCACGATCCCGGAGGAGTACGGCGGTCTCGGTGAGTCCCTGCTGACGTACGCGCTCGTCGTGGAGGAGATCGCGCGGGGCTGGATGAGCGTGTCCGGCGTGATCAACACCCATTTCATCGTGGCGCACATGATCTCCCGGCACGGCACGCCGGAGCAGAAGCAGCGCTACCTGCCGAAGATGGCGGCCGGTGAGATCCGCGGTTCCTTTTCGATGTCCGAGCCGGACCTCGGTTCCGACGTCGCCGCCATCAAGACCCGGGCGAAGCGCGACGGGGACGACTACGTCATCGACGGGTCGAAGATGTGGCTCACCAACGGTGGCACGTCGAACCTCATCGCGTTGCTGGTGAAGACCGACGAAGGAGCTGAGAAGGCTCACCAGAACCTGACGACGTTCCTGGTGGAGAAGCCCGAGGGCTACGGCGAGGTCGCGCCCGGCCTCACCATCCCCGGCAAGATCGACAAGATGGGCTACAAGGGCGTCGACACCACCGAGGCGGTGTTCGACGGGTTCCGCATCCCGGCCGCCCAGGTGCTCGGGGAGGCGCCGGGCAAGGGCTTCTCGTTCATGATGGACGGCATCGAGGTCGGCCGGGTCAACGTCGCCGCCCGGGCGTGCGGCATCGCGATCCGCGCGTTCGAGCTGGCGATCGAGTACGCCCAGCAGCGCCGGACGTTCGGCAAGCCGATCGCCGAGCACCAGGCGATCGCGTTCAAGCTCGCCGAGATGGCCACGAAGGTCGAGGCCGCGCACCTGATGATGGTCAACGCCGCCCGGTTGAAGGACACCGGCGAGCGCAACGACGTCGCCGCGGGCATGGCGAAGCTGGTCGCGTCGGAGTACTGCGCCGAGGTCACCCAGGACGCCTTCCGCATCCACGGCGGCTACGGCTACTCGAAGGAGTATGAGATCGAGCGCCTCATGCGCGAGGCCCCGTTCCTGCTCATCGGCGAGGGTACGAGCGAGATCCAGAAGACGATCATCAGCCGCGGCCTGCTGCGGGAGTACCGGGTGAGGGACTGAACGGCCCATCGGGGATGAAATCCGGCGCAACCACTCACGGCGTGCCGGGTGGGCGTGGTTTCCTGAACATTGGCAGGATGGAAGCCCGTTCGAACTTCCGATACAGGTGATGACCGTGACCAGCCCGTTCTCCTCCTCCACCAGGCAACAGCAGGGGCTGCCCCGGATGCCGACGCCACCCAGCGGCTGGCCCATCGGCTCGTACGCGACGTACGCGGAGGCGCAACGCGCGGTCGAGCACCTCGCGGACAGCGACTTCGCGGTGGAGGACGTGACCATCGTCGGCGTCGACCTGATGCTCGTCGAGCGGGTCATCGGCAGGCTGTCGTGGGGCAAGGTGCTGGGCACCGGCGCGGTGTCGGGCGCGTGGTTCGGCCTGTTCGTGGGCATCCTGCTGGGCCTGTTCAGCGGCGGTGGCCCCGGCATCCACTACGAGCCGATCCTCGTCGGCCTGGTCTCCGGCATGTTCTTCGGGCTGGTGTTCGCCGCGATCTCCTACGCCTCCACGCGCGGTCGCCGCGACTTCTCCTCGGCGAGCCAGCTCGTGGCCGGGCGGTACGACGTGTTGTGCCAGCCCCGCAACGCGGAGCAGGGCCGGAACCTGCTCGCGAAGCTCGCCATGCGTCCATCCGGGTCAACGAGCTAAAGCATTCCTCAAGTCGCTTGCGGCTGATCATCTCCCGGCATAGTTTGAGGCACCACCGATCCACAGGCACGCTGTAGTGCGGGTACGGTCTCCCGCCGGCGTGCGCGTCGGGACAAGGAGGCCTGATGGGGAAGGGCAGGAGGGGAGTGGCCGCGCTGGGCGCGGGCGTGCTCGCCGCCGGCGCGCTGGCCGCGTGCAGCTCCGACCGCGGTATCACGATCAATCTCTATTACGCGCCCGAGGACACGTTCCAGAGCGTGGTGGACAACTGCAACGCGCAGGCCGCGGGCAGGTACCACATCGTCTACAACAAGCTGCAGCGCGGCGCCGACGACCAGCGCCAGGGCATGGTCCGCAGGCTCGCCGCGGGCGACAAGGGCCTGGACATCCTCGGGCTCGACGTGACGTGGGTGCCGGAGTTCGCCGAGGCGGGCTGGGCCGAGGAGTGGACCGGCTCGAACAAGGCGGCCGCCAGCGCGGGTGTCCTACCCGGACCGCTGGAAACGGCCACCTGGAACGGAAAGCTCTACGCCGCAACGAAGAACACCAACGTGCAGCTGTTGTGGTACGACGACCGGATCACGCCGCAGCCGCCCGCGACGTGGGACCAGCTGATGGCCGAGGCCCACGACCTCAAGGCGCAGGGCAAGCCGGGGAACGTCCTGTTCACCGGCGCCCAGTACGAGGGACTGGTGGTCGTCTACAACACTCTCGTCGAGTCCGCGGGCGGGCACATCCTGTCCGACGACGGCAAGTCCGTCGTGATGGACGCGGGCGCGGTGAAGGCGCTGGAGATCCTCAAGCAGGTCACGTCCACGGGTATCACCGACCCGTCGCTGACGAACCAGAAGGAGGACGACGTCCGGCAGGCGTTCCAGCGCGGCAACGGGGCGTTCGAGCTGAACTGGCCCTTCGTCTACGCCTCCTTCGCCAAGGAGGACCCGCAGAATCTGGCGCACTTCAAGTGGTCCACCTATCCCGCGGTGAACCCGGGGCAGCCGGCGAAGACCACGATCGGCGGCTACGACCTCGCGGTGAGTTCGTACTCGCAGCACAAGCCTGAGGCGTTCGAGGCCGCGTTGTGCTTGCGCAACAAGGACAACCAGAAGTTCTCCGCGCTCAAGGACGGCGTGCCGCCGAGCATCGAGTCGCTCTACACGGACAACGCGCCGCTCGACCCGAGCAAGCCCGTCGACGCGAAGAACAACCCGAGCATGCAGACCGCGTACCCGATGCGGGACGCGATCCTGGCCGCGTTGAAGAACGCCGCGGTGCGGCCGCTCACCCCGGCCTACCAGAGCCTGTCCACGGTGATCTCGAAGGTGCTCTCGCCGCCGTCGAAGATCGATCCGCAGAAGACCGCGGACGAGCTGCGCAGCCAGCTGTCCGATGCGCTGCAGTCGAAAGGGGTGATCCCGTGAGTTCCACTGTCGCCGAAACTCCCGCGGCACAGCCGGAAACGGGGCGCAAGGGCAAGCCGGTGCTGAGCGAGGGCAAGAAGGCGGAGCGGCGGCTCGGGCTGCTGCTGTGCGCGCCGGCCGCGATCATCATGCTGCTGGTCACGGCTTACCCGATCGTCTACTCGATCTGGCTGTCGCTGCAGCGCTACGACCTGAGGTTCCCGTCGCAGCGGACTTTCGTGGGGCTGGCGAACTACGCGGCCGTACTGTCCAATTCGTACTGGTGGACCGCGTTCGGCGTCACCATGCTGATCACGGTGGTCTCCGTCGTGATCGAGCTGGTACTGGGCATGCTGCTCGCGCTGATCATGCACCGCACGATCGTCGGGCGTGGACTGGTGCGCACGGTTTCCCTGATCCCGTACGGGATCGTGACCGTCGTGGCCGCGTTCTCGTGGTACTACGCGTGGACGCCGGGCACCGGGTACCTGGCCAACCTGCTCGGCCCGGACTCCGCGCCGCTGACGCAGTTCGTGCCGTCGCTGTTGATCATCGTGCTGGCCGAGGTGTGGAAGACGACGCCGTTCATGGCGCTGCTGCTGATGGCCGGGCTCGCGCTCGTGCCGGACGACCTGCTCAAGGCCGCCGCGATGGACGGGGCGAACGCGTGGCAGCGGTTCATCAAGGTCATGGTGCCGGTGATGAAGCCGGCGATCCTGGTCGCGCTGCTGTTCCGCACGCTCGACGCGTTCCGCATCTTCGACAACATCTTCGTGCTCACCAGCGGGGCGAACGACACCTCGTCGGTGTCGATGCAGACCTACAACAACCTGCTGAAGGGCCTGAACCTCGGCATCGGCTCGACGATGGCCGTGCTGATCTTCCTCACGGTCGCGCTGATCGCGTTCGTCTTCATCAAGCTGTTCGGCACCGCCGCGCCGGGCTCGGACACGGGAGGTAAGCGCTGATGGTGATGCAGGGTGCGATCACGCCGGGTCGCCGCGCCCGGTGGACCCTGATCGACATCGTGGTCGTGGTCTACGCGCTGGTGCCGGTGCTGTGGATCCTGTCGCTGTCGTTCAAGACGAAGGACACCCTCGACGACGGGAACTTCATCCCGCGGTCGTGGACCTTCCAGAACTACGCCGACATCTTCCAGACCGGTGACTTCATCCGCGCGCTGGTCAACTCGATCGGTATCGCGCTCATCGCGACGCTGATCGCGGTGGTGTTCGGCACGATGGCGGCGTACGCGGTGGCGCGGCTGGACTTCCCCGGAAAGCGCTTGCTGGTGGGCGTCTCGCTGCTGATCGCGATGTTCCCGCAGGTGTCGCTGGTGACCCCGCTGTTCAACATCGAGCGCACGCTGGGGCTGTTCGACACGTGGATCGGGCTCATCATCCCGTACATCACGTTCGCGCTGCCGCTGGCGATCTACACGCTCTCGGCGTTCTTCCGCGAAATCCCGTGGGAGCTGGAGAAGGCGGCCAAGATGGACGGTGCGACGCCGGCGCAGGCGTTCCGCAGGGTGATCGCGCCGCTGGCCGCGCCCGGCGTGTTCACCACCGCGATCCTGGTGTTCATCTTCTGCTGGAACGACTTCCTGTTCGCCATCTCGCTGACGTCGACCAACGCGTCGCGCACGGTGCCCGCGGCGTTGTCGTTCTTCACCGGCGCCTCGCAGTTCGAGGACCCGACGGGGACGATCTCCGCGGCCGCCGTGGTGATCACCATTCCCATCATCCTGTTCGTGTTGTTCTTCCAGCGCCGTATCGTCGCGGGGCTGACCTCCGGTGCCGTGAAGGGGTAAGGCTCAATGGCTGAGATCGTTCTGGAAAAAGTGAGCAAGCGCTATCCCGACGGCGCGCTCGCGGTGTCCGAAGTGGACCTGACAGTGGCGGACGGTGAGTTCATCATCCTGGTCGGCCCGTCGGGTTGTGGGAAGTCGACGACGCTGAACATGGTGGCGGGCCTGGAGGACATCTCCTCCGGCGAGCTGCGTATCGACGGGCAGCGGATGAACGAGCGGGCGCCGAAGGACCGCGACATCGCGATGGTGTTCCAGTCCTACGCGCTGTACCCGCACATGAGCGTGCGCGAGAACATGGCGTTCCCGCTGCGACTGGCCAAAGTGGACGACGCGACGGTGCGGGCGAAGGTCGAGGAGGCCGCGCAGATTCTCGACCTGACCCAGCACCTGGACCGCAAGCCCGCCAACCTCTCGGGTGGGCAGCGCCAGCGCGTGGCGATGGGCCGGGCGATCGTCCGCAGCCCCAAGGCGTTCCTGATGGACGAGCCACTGTCCAACCTGGACGCGAAGCTGCGTGGCCAGATGCGCACGTCGGTGTCGAAGCTGCAGAAGCAGCTGGGCACCACCACGCTGTACGTGACGCACGACCAGACCGAGGCCATGACGCTGGGCGACCGGGTCGTGGTGCTGCGTGCGGGGTACGTGCAGCAGATCGGCAGCCCGCAGTTCCTCTACGACCACCCGGCGAACCTGTTCGTGGCGGGCTTCATCGGCTCGCCGTCGATGAACTTCGTGCCCGCCACACTGGAGGACGGGCAGCTCAAGAGCCCGCTCGGCTCGGTCGCGCTGCCCGACCGCGTGCGGCGGCTGGCGGAGGCGGCGGGCGCGCCGCGTGAGGTGATCGCGGGCGTGCGGCCGGAGCACTTCGAGGACGCGTCGCTGGTGGACGAGGCGGCACGGCGGGGCGGCGTGACGTTCAGCGCCCACGTCGACGTGCTGGAGTCGATGGGCTCGGAGAAGTACGCGTACTTCACGGTCGAGGGCGAGCTGGCGAACGCCGCGGAGCTGGCGGAGCTGGCCGCGGACGCCGGTGCGGACGACGTGCCGGGCGGCGGTGGCGCGCAGATCGTCACGCGCCTGTCGGCGGCGTCGCCGATCACCGAGGGCGGGCAGGCCGAGGTCTGGTTCGACGCGACGAAGCTGCAGCTGTTCGACCCGTCGTCGGGCCGGAACCTCACCTACGAGGAGGACTGAGCCAGCCGCCGTCTGAGGTGCTCGCGCTCGACGTCGTTCGTCGCGAGCGCGAGCGCTTCCCGGTACGCGGCAACGGCTTCCGCGGTGCGGCCCGCGCGGCGCAACAGCTCCGCGCGGGCGGCCGGCAGCAGGTGCGAGTCCAGCCGGACGTGCCGCAGCAGCCGCAGGCCCTCCTCCGGTCCGGACGCCATGGCGACGGCGATCGCCCGGTTCAGCTCGACGATCGGCGAAGGGGCCAGCAGGCCGTAGAGCCGCACGATCTGCGGCCAGTCGGTCTCCTCGGGTGTCGCCGCGTCCGCGTGCACCGCGGCGATCGCGGCCTGCACCGCGTACGACCCGGCGCTGCCTCCGAGCAGGCGCCGTCCCTCGTCGAGCATGGCCCGGTCCCACCGCGTCCGGTCCTGTTCCTCCAGCGGCACGAGCTGTCCGGCCGCGTCCACCCGCGCGGCACGGCGGGCGTCGGTGAGCAGCACCAGTGCGAGCAGCCCGGCGACCTCGCGCTCGGGCAGGAGTTCGTGCAGCACCCGCGCCAGCCGGATCGCCTCGTCGCACAGCTCGGCCCGGATCAGCTCCGGTCCCGAGGTGGCCGCGTACCCCTCGGTGAACAGCAGGTACAGCACCGACAGCACGGCGGGCAGCCGCTGCGGCAGCTCCTCGGGCTCGGGTACCCGGAAGGGGATCCCCGCCTCGCGGATCTTCCGCTTCGCACGCACGATCCGCTGCTGCATCGTGTTCTCGCCGACCAGGAACAGCCGTGCGATTTCCACAGTGGACAGTCCGGCGAGGCAGCGCAGGATCAACGCCACCTGCGCCGGGCGGGACAGCGCGGGGTGGCAGCAGGTGAAGAACAGGCGCAGCCGGTCGTCCAGTACCGGGCCCTCGTCGGGTTCGGCGTGCTCCGGCTCCAGCAAGGGGAGCTTCTCCGCGAGCGTCCGCGCCCGCCGGATCCGGTCGACGGCGTGGTGGCGGGCCGTCGTCACGAGCCAGGCCGCGGGGTGGTCCGGCACCCCGTCCACCGCCCATTTCGCGGCGGCGGTGGCGTAGGCGTCGGCGAGCGCCTCCTCGGCGAGGTCGAAGTCGCCGAGGAGGCGGATCAGCCTGGCCAGCACGCGGCCGTGCTCCGCGCGGAACACGGCCGCGAGCGGCTCCGTCGTCACCGGTGCGCGAGCGGCCGGACCTCGATCGCGCCCTCCCGCGCGACCGGGCACCGGGCCGCCCACTTGAGGGCGTCGTCGAGGTCCGGGCACTCGAACACGTAGTAGCCACCGAGCTGTTCCCGCGATTCGGCGAACGGCCCGTCGGTGAACAGCTCCTCGTCGTCACGCACGCGGACGGTGGTGGCGCTGGTCGAGGGCAGCAGACGGGCGCCGCTCTTGAGCACGCCGGCGTCGGTGAGCTGCCGCGCGTACTCGACGAAGGCGGGGCTGATCTTGCTGTAGTCGGCTGCGGGGTCTTCGTTCATGTAAAGCATGACCAGGTACTGCATGGGAGTTCCCCTTCGGTTCCGGTGTGGCTTGCACGAGGAGGACGAGCGAAGCCCCCGTGGATCGACAGGGAGTGTATGTGACCTGGATCACTCGGTCGACGTCAGCGGCACCAGTTGTCCATGGTGTCCCGCACCGCGTCGATGTCCAGTGCGGGGCACGGCAGCGGTGACGGGCCGGACGGCCGGGCGCGCAGGCTGTCGAACAGCAGCGCCGCGTACCGGCGCCACAGCTCGGGCGCGCTCCGGTGCGTGTACTCCGCCACCCCGCCGATCATCTTGAACAGCATCGGGACGTCCTCGGGCTCGAAGTCGGCCCGCAGCTCGCCCGCCTCCTTCGCCCGGCGGATCAGCTCCTGCGCCAGCGGGATCAGCCGGTCGCGGGCCTGCGCGACCTTGTCGTGCCCGAAGGCCGTGCTGAGCATCACGTCGTGCAGCCCGCGGTCCTCCGCGATGAGCGCCGCCGCCTCCCACAGGAAGTCCAGCAGTGCCTGGTACGGGTCCGGCTTGGTGAGCGACTCGCTCATGAGCCGCCCGATTCCTTCGAGCCGGTCGGCGAACATCGCGTCGACCAGGTGCTCCTTGTTCGGGAACCGCCGGTAGACCGTCCCCACCCCGAGTCCGGCGTGATGAGCGACGTCATCGAGCGTCGTTTCGAAGCCACGCTCGCGGAAAACCTCACGGGCACTGGCGATGATGCGCTGGCGGTTGCGCTCCGCGTCGCGCCTGAGCGGCCGCGTCGTTGCGGTCCGCGTTGTGTCCCGCGTCATGTTTTCCATTCTACCAACAAGCCGAGGGCACTCCTCCGCTTCCGGTACGGTGAACTTGTAAGGGGAGGTCTCTACTCCACATATGTCTGCGAGGGACCAGCATGACTGACTCGTCCACGGCCGTCGCCGAGCCCAGAGCGGGCTCGCGCGCGACCGAAGATCCGCACCACGCGCGCCGGTGGCTGATCCTGGTGGTGATCGCGCTGGCGCAGCTGATGGTGGTGCTCGACGCGACCATCGTGAACATCGCGCTGCCCACCGCGCAGCACGACCTGGGCTTCTCCAGTGATGCGCGGCAGTGGGTGGTCACCGCTTACGCGCTCGCGTTCGGCAGCCTCCTGCTGCTGGGCGGCCGCGTCGCCGACCTCTTCGGTCGAAAGTACGCCCTTTTGATCGGCCTCGGCGGCTTCGCCGTGGCGTCCGCCGTCGGGGGAGCGGCGAACGGGTTCGAGATGCTCGTCATCGCCCGCGCGGCTCAGGGGGCGTTCGGCGCGCTGCTCGCGCCGGCCGCGCTTTCGCTGCTGACCACGACATTCACCGACGTCAGGGAACGCGGCCGGGCGTTCGGCATCTTCGGGGCGATCGCCGGCGGGGGTGCCGCGGTCGGCCTGTTGCTCGGGGGTGTGCTCACCGAGTACCTGAACTGGCGCTGGTGCATGTTCGTGAACATCATCATCGCCGCCGTCGCGCTGGTCGGGGGCCTGGCGCTGCTGCACCACCGGCGGTCGGAGCACCGGCCGAAGCTCGACATCCCGGGCACGCTGTCCGCGTCCGCCGGACTGTTCGCGCTGGTCTACGGCTTCTCCAACGCGGAGACGCACGACTGGTCCAACGCGCTGGTGTGGGGCTTCCTGGCCGCGGGTGTCGTGCTGCTGGCGGTGTTCGTCGCGCTGCAGCGGCGAGTCGAGCACCCGCTCCTGCCGCTGCGCGTGGTGCTGGACCGCAACCGCGGCGGCGCGTACCTCGCGGTGTTCATGATCGGCATCGGGATGTTCGGGATCTTCCTGTTCCTGACCTACTACCTGCAGCAGAACCTCGGCTTCTCGCCGATCACCTCGGGGCTGGCGTTCCTGCCGATGGTCGGCGGACTGATGATCACCGCCACCACGGCGACCGCGGTGCTGCTACCGCGTTACGGGCCGAAGTGGCTCGTCGGGCTGGGGATGCTGATCGCGGGCGGGGCCATGTTCTGGCTCAGCACGCTGGACACCAGCAGCACCTACGCCAACGGTGTGCTGTTCCCGCTGATCATCGCTGGGATCGGTATCGGGCTGTCGATGGCGCCGGCGATGAACGTCGCCACGGCGGGTGTCGGCGCGCACGACGCCGGGGTCGCCTCCGCGACGGTGAACACCGCGCAGCAGGTCGGCGGTTCGATCGGTACGGCGCTGCTCAGCTCGATCGCGGCGAACGCCGTCACCTCGTTCGTCGCGGGCAAACAGCTCACCCCGCAGGTGGTGGCCGAGGCCGCGGTGCACAGCTACACCACCGCGTTCACCTGGGCCGCCGTGATCTTCGTGGTCGGCGCGGTGGTCTGCGGCGCGCTGATGAAGCCGGGCGTGCCGGACCAGGGCGAGGCGCCCGCCGCCGTCCACATGTGACACTCCGGGGCGCTGTGCCCTCACCGCCGGTGGGAGCGCAGCGCCTCGATCACGTCGTCGTCCCAGCGGTGGGTGCGGATGAGCCGGTAACGCTCGCCCGCGACCCACATGTACGCCTCGGCCTCGGTGCGGTCGCCGACCAGGTCCGCCTGCCGCAGCATCTCCACGACGGGCTGGTACTCGTCGGCGTACCAGCGGCTCGCGACGGTGGCGCGGTCGAGGAACGTGCCCTCGTCCTGCATCAGCCGGAAGCCCCACGCCTCGACGTGCTCGCCGAGCATCGCGTAGTGCCACGGGTCCGACAGCACGATCGACGCGCGGGCCTGCCCCGTCAGCGGCACGCGGTCCAGGAACAGCCTGCGGTAGTCCTTGACGATCAGGTCGCCCCGGTACCGGATCCCGCTCGGCGTCAGCTTCGTCCGCACCTCGGTCACGTAGGCGTCTACTGTGGACAGTCCCATCGCGAGCGCCACGGACACGCGGTGGTGACCGTCGATGATGAAGTGCAGCTCACCCACCCGGTACACCTCGATGGGCGGCAGCGCTTCGCCCCGGCGCGCGGCGAGCGCGAGCCGTTCCCACCGCTCGCGCACCCGGCCGGACGTGGGGCGGAAGCGGCGGTCGAAGTCGTGCCCGCGGTCCACGCTCCCGACGATCGAGTCGAGCCTGATCACGCGCAGTCCGATGCGGCGTTCGCCCTGGTAGCCGAGCGCCTCGACGACCTCGTCGAACGGCAGCATGATGTTCACGTCGTCGGGTTCGCGGCGCAGCCAGTTCGCCAGCCGCGACAGCACCTGGCGGCGGCGGGCGCGCAGGAAGTCGTGTTCCGCGTCGGCGCGGGGGAAACCGGTGTCCTTGGCCGGGGTCATGCGGCCCTACCTTCAAGGACGCGGCAAGCCGCGACTGTGTTCTCGGCCAGCATGGCGTTGGATGATTCGGACCTGCAAGCAGTCCTCATACCGTCACCTCGTCGAGGTCCAGTACGTGCGACCCCACCACGTTGCGCACCCTCGTGCCGCCGAGGCGGTGCTCGGGCAGGTGTTCGCCGTAGGGGTGGATGTGCCCGTGCAGCAACCACTTCGGCGCGAGCCGCTCGACCATCCACAACAGACAGTCGAAGCCGTGGTGGGGCGGGTCTTCGCGGTCGCCGACGCCGCGTGGCGGTGAGTGGGTGAGCAGGACGTCCACGCCGCGCCCGTCCCGGCGCCGGCGGCGTTCGGCGGCCCGCACGAGCCGTTTCGCGCGGCGGGCCTGTTGCGCCTGCGTCCACTGGTTCGGTCCGCCGCTGTAACGGACCGACCCACCGAGCCCGGCGATGCGCAGCCCGGCGATGTCCACCACGCGCCCGTCGGCGTTCACCGCACCGGGAGGCCCCGGCCACGCCTGCGGAAACCCGGCGCGTGTCCACAATCCGGCGGAGCGGCGGAAGCCGGTCAGGTCGGGATCGTGGTTGCCGGGTACGAACACGCACGGCCGGTTCGCTGCGTCGGCGAGGAAACCGAGGTAGTCGAAGGGCAGGTCACCCGCCCCGAGGACGACGTCGACCCCGGTGCGGACCCCGCAGGCCCGCAACCGCTCGTCGACTTCATCCGCGACAACGAGGGCGCGCATGCCTCCCAGACTAGAGGCAGGGGGGTACTAACCGGCGACCTTGACGGGGAACTTCTCGATGCTCGCGATGGTTTCGTCGGGGTTGTCCGGCAGCACCAGGTCGATCGGGTTCTGGAGTTTGTAGAGGTCTCCCCGCGGCGGGAACTGGGTGAGCTGTCCGACCAGCTTCCCCGGGTCCTTGGTGGTCAGCACCAGCGGCTCGTTCTGGCGTTCCGGCGGGTCCTCGATCGTCATGGTGAAGTCGAGTAACAACGTCTGCTCCCACTTCGGCGGGGTCTGCGAGACGCTGCGGAGCAGGCTGGCGGGGGTGGTCCCGGAGTCGTCGTGCTGGAGGGTGATCTGGCCGAGACCCTGCCGGTCCTGCCCGGTGAGCCGGAAATCGGTCACGGTGGATCCCGTACCGGCAGACCGGTGGCGGGCGCGTCCACGTGTACTCCGTGCCGGGCGCCGGCGGCGAGGGGAGCTGGCGTGGCGCGGCAGCCGCCGAAGCCGTCCCGGCCAGTGGCAGCGCCATCGCAGCCGCCCCGATCACTTTAAGTGACCTATCGGACACTAAATGTGATCGGGCCGGGATGCGAGCACGACCACCCGGTTCAGTGGGCCGCGCGGGCGAACTCCGGGTGGTCGGCGATCACGAACACCACCACGGCGATCCAGGTCAGGCTGAAGGCGACGGCCCAGAACTTGAGGTTGGTCAGGAAGCGCGACATGGGTCATCACTCCTTTCACGAGGTTTTCAGGGAGAAGGGGGAGTCACAGCCACTGGTTCTTCCTGAATATTCGGTAGAGGAGCAGGCACGCCCCGAAGATCACGAGGAGTGCCAGCGGATAGCCGAACTGCCAGTGCAGCTCGGGCATGTAGTCGAAGTTCATGCCCCAGACACCGGCGAGCATCGTGGGCACCGTGATGATCGCCGCCCAGGCGGTGATCTTGCGCATGTCGGTGTTCTGCTGCAGCGAGATCTTCGCGACCGTCGCGTCGACGAGCGTGTTCAGCAGCTCGTCGAAGTTCGCCACGCGCTCGGAGACCGTGATGAGGTGGTCGTCGACGTCGCGGAAGTACGAGCGCACCTCGTCCGGCACCAGCCGCGTGAAACCTTCCGCGAGGCGCCGGACCGGGGCCGCCAGCGGCACGACCGCCCGGCGCAGCTCCAGCACCTCGCGCTTCATCAGGTAGATCTGCTCGGCGCTGACCATCGTGCGTGGCGCGAAGACGCGGGTCTCGATCTCCTCGATGTCGTCCTCGACCGCGGCGGTCACGTCGAGGTAGTGGTCCACGACGTGGTCGGTGATCGCGTGCAGCACCGCGGCGGGCCCGAACTTCAGCCGCTCCGGGTCCTCGTCCAGGTCCTGGCGCACGCGGGCCAGCCCGGAGTGCGCGCCGTGCCGGACGGTGATGATGAAGTCCCTGCCCAGGAACGTCATGAGCTCGCCGGTCTCGACGATCTCGTTGGCCGTGGTGGGCGACTCGTGCTCGACGTACCGCAGGGTCTTGAGCACCATGAACAGCGTCTCGTCGTAGCGTTCGAGCTTCGGCCGCTGGTGCGCCTGCACCGCGTCCTCGACCGCCAGCTCGTGCAGCCCGTACATGTCCGCGATGCCCTGGATCTGCTGCTCGTCCGGCTCGTGCAGGCCGATCCAGACGAACCCCTCCCGTCGCCGCCGGACCTCCTTGATGGCTTCGGCGTGCGTCCAGCGCCCGGGTACGCGCTTGCCGTCGACGTACACCGCGCAGTCGACGACGTACGCCGAAAGGGGGACCGGAATGGGCGGCTGGACGCGGGCACGGCCATTGCCGCGGCCGCGCAGGCCGCCGAGGGAGGGAATCGCAGGCATGGGATCTCCTGGCTGACGTAGTGCGTGCTACGACGGCCGTGCGGGGGTGTCCGCCCGGCCGGAACCAGCGTCCCGGGGATGCGAGCTAGAGAACGGGCCCGGCCGGCGGGGGAACGCTGGTCTTCCTAGGGAGCGGACTATCGCCACTACTCATCGCGCGTTCCTCACCTCCTCGGGCCGGGGACATGTGCCGGTGGTCGCGTTGACGCGACCGCCTCCGTTGGTCGAGGGTACTCCTCGACATCTGTCACGTCGTTTTCGGCCGGTGTGGCGTTACCCGCTTTTTCGAGGAGTGAACCAGTGCAGTTCGGGCGGTATTTCGAGGAGTTCGAGGTGGGTGCGGTCTACAAGCACTGGCCGGGCAAGACCGTCACCGAGTACGACGACCACCTGTTCTGTCTGCTCACCATGAACCACCACCCGCTGCACCTCGACGCGCACTACGCGGGCGAGACCACCGACTTCGGCAAGAACGTCGTGGTGGGCAACTACGTCTACTCGCTGCTGCTCGGCATGTCCGTGCCGGACGTCTCCGGGAAGGCGATCGCCAACCTGGAGGTCGAATCCCTCAGGCACGTGAAGCCGACCTTCCACGGTGACACGATCTACGGTGAGACCGAGGTGCTCGACAAGACGCCGTCGAAGTCCAAGGACGACCGCGGTGTGGTGTACGTCGAAACCAGGGGCTACAAGCAGGACGGCACGGTGGTCTGCACCTTCCGCCGGAAGGTGATGGTGCCGAAGCGCTCGTACGGCGAGGCCCGCGGTGGCGAGCAACCCGCCCGCCCGGTCCCGCACGAGTAGGGAGGACGTCGGGTGAAGCTGGACGAGGCGAAGCAGCGGCTGCGAGCGTTCGCGGCGGAGGCAGCCGAAGTGTCGCCGTTGTACGAGCACCTCGCCGGGCGCGCCGCGGAGGACGACGAGGTCGCGGGGCTGCTCGTCTCCGCGTCCGACGAGCACGCCGCCGCCCTGCTGTTGCTCGCCGCCGCGCACCGCCTCGTCCAGGCCGAGCCCGTGCACCCGTTGTTCCGCTACTACCCGTCCCTCGGCGGTTCCGACGGGGTCGACGACGAGACCTGGCCGCTGTTCCGCGAGTTCCTGCTGGAGCGGGCGGACCGGGTCCGGGAGCTGGTCGCCACGCGGGAGGCCACCACCAACGACGTGGGCCGCGCGGCCGGGCTGTTCCCCGCCGTCGCGCTCGCCGCGAAGCAGGCCGGCGGGAAGGTCGCCCTGCTCGAAGTGGGTTGCGCCGCGGGCCTGCTGCTGGGGCTGGACAGGTTCGGCTACCGCTACCAGTGCGACGGCGGCGAGCAGCTCGTGTCCGGTCCCGCGAAGGCGCCGGTCGGCCTGCACTGCGCGCTCGGCCTCGAACCGGGCGCGGTGCTGCCGAAGCTGCCGAAGAAGATCACCGTCACCGCGAAGGTGGGCCTCGACACGCATCCCGTCGACGTGTCCGACGAGGACGAGCTGGCGTGGCTGGAGGCGTGCGTGTGGGCCGACCAGCTCGACCGGATCCGCCTCCTGCGCGCCGCCGCCGCGGCCCAGCGCAAGGACGTGCCGGAACTGGTCCAGGGCGACGCGGTGGACGACCTCGCCGCCGCGGCGGCCCGCACCGAGGGCCCGCTGGTGGTCCTGACCTGCCGCACCCTGGGGCACGTCGGGCGGGGCGCGGAGTTCGTCGAGGCACTGGCGAAGCTCGCCGCCGACCGTCCCGTGTGGTGGGTCAGCGACGAGCCGTACGAGGCCGCGCTGTCCCACGTCCTGCCCGGACGCCCCGAGCTGAGCTTCTCCGACCTCGGCGGGTGCGTCCTGGGCCTGACCACCTGGCACGACGGCGAACCCGACGCCCGGGCGCTGGCGCTCACCTCCCGCTACGGCAACAGAATGACCTGGCTCGCGGGCTGACCGCCGCTTAACCTTCCAGGCATGGTCAACGTTGACGACACCTGGTTCACGCCACTGACCCCGCTGGCGTTCCTGGAGCGCTCCGCGGAGGTCTTCCCCGACAAGGAAGCCATCGTCTACGGCGAGCGGCGCGTGACGTACCGGGAGTTCGCAGCGGAGACCACCCGCGTCGCGCACGCCCTGCGCGCGTCCGGGGTCGAGGCCGGGGACCGCGTGGCCTACCTGCTGCCGAACCTGCCCGAGATGCTCGTCGCGCACTTCGCCGTGCCGCTGGCGGGCGCGGTCCTGGTCGCGATCAACACGCGCCTCGCGCCTGCCGAGATCCGGCACATCCTGAGCCACTCCGGCGCGAAGGTGCTGGTCGTGGACGCGGCGCTGCACCCGTCGCTCCCGCCCGACCTCCCGGTCGCCGAGGTCGTGACGGTCACCGACCCCGCTTCCGGCGCCACGCCCGACCCCGCGGTGGGCGGCATCTCGTACCCCGACCTGCTGGCGCGCGGCTCCGGCGAACCGCTGCCCTGGACGGTCGCGGACGAGCGCGGCACGATCTCGATCAACTACACGTCCGGCACCACCGGGCAGCCCAAGGGCGTGATGTACCACCACCGCGGCGCGTACCTGAACTCACTGGCCGAGATCGTCCACTCGCGACACACGCCGGAGTCGCGTTACCTGTGGACACTCCCCATGTTCCACTGCAACGGCTGGTGCACCACCTGGGCGGTGACGGCGATCGGCGGTACGCACGTGTGCCTGCGCTCGGTGGACGCCACGGAGATCTGGCGCCTGCTGGACACCGAGGGCATCACCCACCTCAACGGCGCGCCCACGGTGCTGGTGACGATCGCGAACGCCCCGCAGGCGCACCCGCTGCCGCGCGAGGTCGTGGTGACCACGGCGGGCGCCCCGCCGTCACCGACGGTCATCCGGCGCATGTCGGAACTGGGCGCGCGCCTGACGCACGTGTACGGGCTGACGGAGACGTACGGCCCGTACACCGTGTGCGAGCCGCAGGAGGGCTGGCTGAAGCTCGACGTCGCCGAGCGCAGCAGGGTGATGTCCCGCCAGGGCGTCGGGATGATCGTGACCGACGGCGTGCGCGTGGTGGACGAGGAGATGCGCGACGTGCCACGCGACGGCGCGACGATGGGCGAGGTCGTGATGCGCGGGAACAACGTCATGTCCGGGTACTTCGAGGACCCGGAGGCGACCGAAAAGGCGTTCCGTGGCGGATGGTTCCACTCCGGCGATCTCGGCGTCTGGCACCCGGACGGGTACATCCAGCTACGCGATCGGGCGAAGGACATCATCGTTTCGGGTGGCGAGAACATCTCGACGATCGAGGTGGAGGCCGCGGTGGACTCGCACCCCGCGGTGCTGGAGGTCGCCGTGGTCGGCGTGCCCGACGAGCGGTGGGGCGAGCGGCCGAAGGCGTACGTGGTGCTGCGCGACGGTGCTTCGGTGACGGCGGACGAGCTGCGGGAGCACGTGCGCGGGCAGATCGCGCGGTACAAGGTGCCGGACGCGGTGGAGTTCGTCGGGGAGCTGCCCAAGACGTCGACGGGGAAGATCCAGAAGTTCCAGCTGCGGGAGCGGGACTGGTCGGGGCGGGAGAGCCGCATCCAGGGTTGAGACCTAGCAGCGGGGGAGGCTGTCCCACTCCGCGAGAACCTCCGCCAGACCCTCCGTGAGCTCCAGCGCCGTGAAGGCCGCTGAGTCCACCCAGCGCGCCTCGTCCGCATCGTCGCCCGCCCTGAGGTCGCCGCTGAGGACCTCGCAGGCGTAGTCGTGGATCTCGTACCGCCCGCGCACCACCGTGCCCACCAGCGCGCCGGGACGCACGTCCAGGCCGGTCTCCTCGCGCATCTCCCGCACCACGGCCTGCGCGTCACTCTCGCCGGGCTCGACCCGCCCGCCCGGTAGCGACCACAGCCCGCGCCCCGGCTCGTGCCCGCGCCGGATCACCAGCAGCCGGCCGGCCGGGTCGTGCACGATGCCTCCGACGCAACGCTCCGCACCCATAACCGCAGCGTAGTGGGCTTCCGACAGCCTCAAGGTGTACACGGAGAGTAGCCATACGGTAAGATCGTAAGCGGGCACTGACCCAAGCGCGGGACTTTTCTCCCGTAACGGTGCGCAGTGCGGTACAACGTTACTGGTGAGCTCGCAGAACCGATGCCGGAGCAAGAGACGGGATTGATCGTTGTGGACGTGAAGAAGATAGCGTCGATCGCGGGTATCGCGTTGGTCTTGTTCTTCGTCATCGCCCAACCAGGCCAAGCCGCGCACCTCGTCAGCAACATCGTCGACTTCCTGCGGAGCTCGGCCGAAGCGGTGATCACCTTCGTCAGCAACGTGTTCAACGGATAGCCGGTGTTCGCCCCCCGCGATCCCGACGAGTACCTGCTCGACACCGAGCGGCGAGTCGTCCGGGTCCGCAGGCACTGGTCCGTACTGGCCTGGGACATCTTCGAGACGGTCGCGCTGCTCGCGATCTGCGTGATGGTGTCCTACCTGCTGCCGCCGTCGCTGTACATCGTGCAGAACATCCTGTGGTACGCGGCGCTGCTGGTGGTGCTGGTCTTCGCCTTCAAGGTGATGGAGTGGTGGGTCGAGCGCCTGGTGGTCACGGACAAGCGGTTCGTGCTCACCACCGGCGTGTTCACCACGAAGGTCGCCATGATGCCGATCAGCAAGGTCACCGACCTGACGTACGAGCGCACCGCGTGGGGTCGCCTGTTCGGCTACGGCACGGTGATCGTCGAGTCGGCAGGCCAGATCCAGGCGCTGAACCGGATCGACTACCTGCCGCGGCCGGAGGAGTTCTACGACACCATCTCCGAGCTGGTGTTCGGCGACAAGCAGAAGCAGAGCGAGCGCTTCTCGATGATCAAGGCCCAGCGCCTCGCGCGCGGCAAGAAGATGGTCGGTTGAGGAAGGGCCCGCTCGGCGCATAGGTCAGAATGGGCTCGATGCGCATCGACCTGCACACCCATTCGACCGTCTCCGATGGCACGGACAGCCCAGCCGAACTCGTCCAGGTGGCCGCACAGGCAGGCCTGGACGTGGTCGCGCTCACCGACCACGACACCACAGCGGGCTGGGACGCCGCCACCGCGGCGCTGCCACCCGGGCTGACCCTCGTGCCCGGCGCGGAGCTGTCGTGCGTGAGCTACCACGACAGCCCGCACGGCATCAGCGTGCACCTGCTCGCGTACCTGTTCGACCCGACGTCCCCCGCGGTCGTCACCGAGCAGACGCGCCTGCGCCTCGAACGGCGTACGCGCGTCCGGGCGATGGCCGAGCGGATGGCTGCCGACGGCCTGCCCGTCGACGCCGACGAGATCATGGGTCTGTTGCCCGCCGACTCCCCGGCCGGGCGCCCGCACCTCGCGCAGGCCCTGGTCCGCGCCGGGCTCGTTTCGACGGTCGACCAGGCGTTCGCCGAGTACCTCGGCGCCGGGCGCGGCTACTACCTCCCGCGTCAGGACACGCCGGTCGAGGACGCGATCGACATGATCGCCGAAGCGGGCGGGGTCACCGTGTTCGCGCACCCGTTCGCCCGCAGCCGGGGCCGGATCGTCTCCGTCGACACGCTCGTCGCGCTCGCCGAGCACGGGCTGACCGGCGTCGAGGTGGACCACCCCAACCACGACGAGGAGACCCGCGTCCAGCTGCGCGGCCTCGCCCGCGAGCTGAACCTCGTGCCCACCGGGTCGAGCGACTACCACGGCACGAACAAGACGATCGCGATCGGCGCGGAGACCACCCCGCCCGAGTCGCTCGAAGCGCTCGTCGACAAGGCCTCCGGTTACCGGGTCGCGGTGGGCTGAGTGTCGTTCTTCGACGTCAACGTCTTCATCGAGGCCACCATCACGCTCGTCGTGATCATGGACCCGCCCGGCACGGTACCGGTGTTCCTCAGCCTGGTCGGCCGCAAGTCACCGGGCGCGCGGGCGCGCGCCGCCCGGCAGGCCGTGCTGGTGTCGCTGCTGGTGATCTCCCTGTTCGCGGTGGCGGGGCAGGCGATCCTCGCGTACCTCGGCATCGGCATTCCCGCACTACAGGGCGCGGGCGGGCTGCTCCTGCTGCTGATCGCGCTGGACCTGCTGACCGGCAAGGGCGGCACCGAGCCGGAGGCCGCCGAGGACGTCAACGTCGCGCTGGTCCCGCTCGGCACGCCGCTGCTGGCCGGGCCGGGGGCGATCGCCGCGACGATCGTGTTCGTGCGGGAGGCGTCCGGGCACCTGGGGTCGTACGTCGCGCTCGCGCTGGCGATCGTCGTCGTGCACGTCGTGATCTTCCTGTGCATGCGCTACTCCGGGCTGGTCATCCGGCTGATCAAGGAGAGCGGGATCCTGCTGCTGGCGAAGATCGCGGGTCTGCTGCTGGCCGCGATCGCGGTCGAGCTCGTCGCGAACTCCGTCCGCGGGTTCATCGACGGGGCCTGAGTACGGTGGTGGCCGTGGAGCAACTGGGGTTCGAGTTCGCGGTGGAGCCGCGGCGCCTGACCAAGGTGAGCCCGGCGCGGCTGGCGACGTTCGCCGACTGCCCGCGCCGGTACCGGCTGAGCTACCTCGACCGGCCGACGCCGCAGCGCAGCGGTCCGTGGGCGCACAGCACCCTCGGCGCGGTGGTGCACAACGCGTTGCGGGCGCTGTTCGAGCTGCCGCCGGAGCGCCGCACGCCCGTCCGCGCCGCGCAGCTGGTCAGTGAGCACTGGCAGGACGCGGGGTTCGCCGACGCCGAGCAGGCCGCCGTGTACCGCGACCGGGCGAAGACCTGGGTGATGGAGTACGTCGAGCACAACGACGTCTCGTCGACGCCGGTCGGGCTGGAGCGCTGGGTGTCCGCGCCGGTGAACCCCGAGCCGGGGCAGCCGCCGTCGATGATCATCGAGGGGCGCGCGGACCGCATCGACGAGCGGGACGCGGAGCTGGTGATCGTCGACTACAAGACCGGCCGCCGCGCGCCCGACGAGTACGAGGCCCGCAGCTCGCAAGCGCTTGCGATGTACGCCGTCGCGGCCGCCCGGACCCTGCGGCGCCCGTGTCACCGTGTGGAGCTGCACCACCTGCCGACGGGCACGGTCGCGGCGGCGGAGCACACGCCGGACACCCTGCGGCGGCACCTCACCCGGGCGGAGGAGACGGCCGAGGACCTGCGGGTCGCCACGGATACGCTCACCGCGGGCGGGGACAGGGAGGTCCTGTTCCCGGTGAACCCCGGCGTGCGCTGCTCGTGGTGCGACTTCCGGCCGAGCTGCGCGGAGGGCCAGCAGGCGGCGCCGCCGGCGAAGTCATGGGAGCTGCTGGCGCCGTGAGGGAGGTGGCGAGCGTCTCGTGAGTACGGAGGAGCTGCGGGCCGCGCCGGAGGAGCGGGAACGCCCCCGGCGGGGCCGGTGGTGGCGCGGGCTGACGGGTTCGCTGGCCGCCGGGCTGGCGGGGCTGGCCGTGATCGTCCTCGGCTCGGGCGTGGTGTGCGCGTTGCTGGGCGCGCCGGGGCCGGGGCTGTGGCTGCTGGTGGGACACCCGGTGGCCGCGGTGCTCGCCCTGGTGGCGCAGCGTTTCGCGGACCGCGGCGAGGGCCGCGTGGCGGGCGTCGCCGGAGGTGTCGTCGTGGTGCTCCTGCTCGCCGCGCTGTGGCTGTTCTGGTGGGGTTAGGCGGTCACAGCCAGGAGCGCCACGTCGGGAGCAGCACGTCGAGCAGGCCCTGGGGGTTCTCGGTGTTCGGCGAGTGCGCGGCGTGCGGCACGGTCTCGAACGGGACGCCGAGACGCTGCGCCATGTCCCGCTGGGACGGCACGCTCCACGCGTCGTCGCCTTCGCCCGCGACGACCAGCGCCGGGACGGTGCGTTCCCGCAGGGCTTCGGCGAGCGTGGCGACGAGGTCCGGCTCGTAGCGCAGGCCGTCGGCCATGCCCAGCAGCGCCTGCGGGCTGGAGGAGACGAAGCGGTGCCGGTAGAACTCCCGCAGCTCCTCAGGCAGGGCCAGCCAGCCAGGGAACTGGGCGTTCATCTCCTCGCGGATCCGATACGCGGCCTCGATGCCGTGCCGTCGCAGCAGCGGCTCGCCGAGGGCGAGCGCCGTCCGGCGGTGGCCTTCGGGCAGCGCGGACGGGCCGGTGTCCATCAGCGTCAGCCCGGCGACCGGCGCCCCGGCGAGCACCGCGGCGCGCGCGACGAGCCCGCCGTACGAGTGGCCGAGCAGCAGCACCGGCTTGCCCTCGTTCGCCAGGTGCTCGGCGACCGACGCCACGACCTGCCCGAGCGCGGCGGGCAGGTACGCGGACTCGTCCTCCGGACCCGGTGACTCGAAGGTGCCGGGCAGGTCGATCGCGACAGCGCGGAACCCGTCGTCGGCGATGGCGTCCAGCACCGGTGCGAAGTCCTCTTTGGACCCCGTGTAGCCGTGCACCAGCAAGGCGATGGCCTTGCCCGCCTCCTTGGTGCTCAGTGCCGCGACCGGGCCGTGCGGGCCCGGCAGTTCGAGGCGCTCGGCGTCGTGCGGGGTGAGAGGGCCGGTCATCGCAGTGCCGCCAGGGTTTCGCCACGCTGCTCCAGCAGCACGGGGCCGATCGCGGAGAGCCGGACGGGACCGGTGTAGCCGTGCCGGTCGACGCCGATGGTGCGGATCGTCGAGCCGTCCTGCTCGTTCAGCACCGCGAGTCCGCCCGTGATCGGCACGACGAGCTGGTTGTCGAACGTGACGCCGGGGCCCAGCGCCGAGCTGAGCGTCCACAGTGGAGTCAGCTTGTCGCGGGAGAAGGCCATCAGCTTGGAACCGGTGTACCAGTACACGTTGGCCGCGGTGGACGACGTGACGGGAATGGCGTTCGGCGGGTCCTGCGCGAGGTCGGTCGCGGGCAAATCGAGCGGGTACGCCGACACCTCCGAGCCCTCGGGGCCGAACAGCACGAGCTGCTTCTGGTCGGCGACCGCGACGGCGGTGTAGTCGCCGGACATCGCGACCAGGCGGCCGGTGACGCCGGGCAGCAGCACGCTGAACACGACCTGCGGCGAGTCCGACTCCTTCGGTGCGGCGCGGAAGACGGTGAGGCGGTCGCCGGGGTCGCCGGGGCAGCGCTCGATCACGCCGACGCGGCTGGAGGCCATCGCGACGGAGCCGTACGTGCAGCCGGTGCGGGGCTGCTTGCCGGGGTTGATGAGCGCGGGAACCTGGCCGTACTCGGCGGTCTCGACGAGGTCGTCGCGCCAGGTGTTGAGCAGGGTCGGGCCGGACGCGGTGACGTAGGTGCCGTCGGTGACGAGGCCGGTGCCGAGCTGGGCGCTGCCGGTGCGCTGCGCCTTGCGGTGCCCGGTGTCGGGGTCGAGGGCGATGACCTCGCTGCAGCCGCTCTCGCCGTTGACCCCGTCCTGGCGGTACAGGGCGACGGCGCGGGACCAGCCCTCGGCGGCGGTGCACAGGGTGAGGTCGCGGGAGTAGCGCCAGCGGACCTGGCCGGTGATGGGGTCGCGCCCGTCGAGCTCGCCACCGGAGGCGGTGACGACGGCGTTGCCCGCGGCGATGGGCACGGTCGTGGCGCCGCTGGGGGCCTGCCAGAGTTCGCTGAGCTGGGCGGGAACGGCGCCGGGGGCGGCGGGGAGCGCGGGCCCGGGGGTGGTGGTCTCGGAGACGGTGGCGCGGCTCTCACTGCCGGCCCACACGACGACGCCCACGGCCACCACGACGACCGCGATGACCACGGCGATCACCCGATCGCGGGGCTTGCTCCACGGCGAGGGCCGGTCACGGCCGACGGTGTGCCGGCGGGGCGGCGAGGTGGTGGTGTTCGCTCCCGCGGCGGCGAGCACGTCCTCGACACCGATGATCTGGGTGACCTCGGAGTCGTCGGGCCGCCGCCGGTGCCGCCCGCCGCGGGGCTGGGCGGGGTCGGGGGTGAACACGACGGGCTTGAGGTTGTCCCGGGTGCCAAGGGCGTGCTTCGGCTCGCGGCTCCTGGCGTCGGGTTGGTCAGTGGAGGAAGGCGAGTGGCGGGGGGTGAAGGCGGCCCAGCTCAGGGGGGTGGTCGGGGAGTGGCCGGTGTTGGGGGTTTCGTCCGTGGGCGCCGGGGCGGTGACCGGTGGCTCGGCGCTTCCCGTTGGGGAGTGACCGCTGCCCGGTACCTCGTCGGCGGCAGCCGGTTCTACGGGTGAAGCACCCGCCGGAGTGGTGCCTGATGGCTCGGCGGGTGGGTTGCCCGCGCGCGCCTCCATGGGGGCGGGTTCGGTGGGGGAAGTGCCCGCCGAAGTGGTGCCTGCCGAGGGAGCCTCCGCGGCGGGGGGCTCGGTAGCGGGCGCAGTGGTGGCCACCGGGGCTTCCTCCGCAGGGCCTTGACCTGCGGAGGACTCCGGAGCAGGTGAGTGGCTCGTGCTGGGCAGATCGGCAGGTTGGTCGCCCGCCTCACTTGCCTGAGCTTCCGGCGCCGCGGGCACCTCGGAGCCACCGGGCTCGGCTGATGTGCCTGCCACCTCCGGCGGCATGGCCTGGGCCGCCCCGTCGGCAGACGCGCCAGCCTCCGCCGCCTTGCCAGCAGGTGCGTCAGCCTCCGGCACGCCATCAGCAGGTGCACCGGCCTCGGCCGCCCCGCTGTCAGGCGCACCGGCCTCGGCCGTGCCGCCAGCAGGCGCACTGGCCTCGGCCGTCCCGCTGGCGGGCGCACCGGCCTCCGGCCGTGCCGGACGGTGGTCGGCAGTCTCCTCCTGGCCACCGGTCCGGCCCTCGTCGTGGTTCGACGTCCCCTCGGCGGGCTCCCTCACCTGCACTGCTCCCGTTGTTCGGCGCGACTTCCCGAGTGCTCAGTCTGCCGAAGCGGGCGTATCAGATGCGTTTGCCGCGCCGGAACGCCTGCGGCGCCTCCGCCGGGCGGGGCGCTCCGCGTTGTCCGCGCTCTCGCGGTTCTCGCGCTCCGCCGGGGGAGCGGTCTCGCCACTGCGCGTCCGGGTCCGGCGGCGTGCCGGGCGCTCGTCGTCCGTCGAGCCAGCCTCGGCCTTCGCGTCCGCCGACTCGATGGCCTCCGCGGCACCCGCTCCGCCGCGCGTGCGGCGGCGCTTGCGCGTGGTCCGCGCCGCCGAGGACGGGGACTCCGAGCGGCGCTTGCGCCCGCCGCCCATCTTCTCCTCCGGCTCGGCGGCCAGCCCGGCCCGCGTCCGCTTGCCCAGCGGCAGCCTGCCGCC
>NZ_JACHWH010000003.1:67500-958450 GCF_014191255.1 Amycolatopsis bartoniae | reverse complement strand
TGTCCATTGAGGATAGTGCCGGGCTGCGGCTTCTCTCGCCCTCCGGGCAACGGCAGTCGAGTCCGCAGCTGCTCCCCGGGCACGGCGATCTCCTGACGCGCCGGACCATGTCACGGCTGCCGGACCAGCCCGTAGCCCAGCCCCATAGCGTCACCGCAGCAGGGCGGCAAGGCACGGCCCGCCGTGCCCACAGGGCCCGCCGCCCACCGCGGGCGTCCCCGCCGCTGCCCGGGCACGGCGGTCCACTGACGCACCGGTCCATGTCGCGGCCGCCGGGCCCGGTCCCAGCCCCGTAGCCTCGCCACCACCGGGCAGCGAGCCGCGGCCACCGGAGCCCACGTGGCGTGCCGCCCACCGCCAGCGTCCCGGCCACTCCCCCGGGCGCGGCCGCCTTCGGGCCGCCGGACCGTGTCACCGCAGTCGGCCCGGTCCCAACCCCCGCAGCCTCGCCACCACAGGCCAGCGAGCCGCAGCCACTGGTGCCCACGTGGCGTGCCGCCCACCGCCAGCGTCCCGGCCACTCCCCGGGCACCGCAGCCTCCTGGCCCACCGGACCATGTAACGGCTGTCCCCCAGTCCAACCCCCGCAGCCTCGCCACCACCGGCCAGCGAGCCGCGGCCACCGGAGCCCACGGGACCTGCCGCCCACGGCCAGCGTGCCGGCCCCCACCAAACTCACCGCCTGCCTGAACCGCCGCGCGCTCGCCCGGCGTCAGCTCACCGTCTCGCCGGTGATCTCGTCCCGCATCTTGCGGCCGCTCTTCGGGTCCGGCTTGGGGCGGCGGGGTTCGCGCACCCCGGCTCCGCCGTCGCCGCGGGAGAGCCACAGGCGCACCGGCGCGCCGGGGACGGCCATCGCTCCCGACTCCGGGCTCTGGTCGGTCACGATCCCGACCGGCAGCCCGTCCGGGTCCGACGACGTCGCCACCAGGCCCTTCTTCTCCAGCACCGCCCAGGCGTCGTCCCACGACAGGCCCACCACGTCCGGCACCGTCACCGACGCGCGCCGCCGCTGCTGCCCTGCCTCCGGCGTCACCGACCGCCGGCGCCGCTGCGGGACCGACTCCGGCGGCTCCGCAGCGGACGGCTCGTCGAGGTCCCGCCACCGCTCCCACGCCGACTGCCGCGTCATGCCCAGCCGTACCGCGATCTCCGACCACGACCGCCCCTGCACGCGGGCGACGCGCACCGCCTCGAACTCGGCCTGGTCCAGCAGCCGCCGGACGGTCCCCAGATCCGTCAGCGCGTCGAGCGCACCGGCCTGGTCCGCCGCGGCCCCGTGCACCCAGTCCGCCAGCCGCCGCCACGCCTGCTGACCTTCTCGCCACAGCTCCATGGCCATCACCTCTGGGTGTCAGGTTAGCCTGACACCGCTCGATCGGCCACCACCCTGCGCCGACCGTGCTAACCCAGGTTCTGCGCACAGACCTCCAGCAGCGACACCAATCGCCGGACCTCCGCGGGCGCGAGCCCGGCCGTCATGCGGTCGTCGACGTCCAGCACGATCTCCTGGGCCTGCACGAGCAGCGACCGCCCGTCCTCGGTGAGCGTGACCGGCAGGGCGCGGCCGGACGTGGGCCGGCTGGCCACGTTCACCAGTCCCGCGGCCCGCAGCCCGGCCAGCACGTCCCGCAGGGACTGGCGGGTCACGAAGGTGCGGCGCGCGAGCTCCGCCGACGACGCGCCCGGCACGTCCGCCAGCGCCCGCAGCACCGCGTACTGCGACATCGACAACCCCAGCGGGCGCAGCCGTTCCTCGCACGCCCGGTGGAACGCCTGCTGCACCTGTTTGACGAGGTAGCCGGCGCTGCGCAGAATCTCCCCTTGACTCATGACAGGAACCTTACACATAATCAGTCATGTAAGGATCCTGACACTGAAGGGAACACCATGACCACCATCGCCACCGACGCGCCCGTCGTCACGCTGATCAACGTCTTCACCGTCCAGCCCGACCGGCAGCGCAAGCTGGTCGAAGTGCTCGCCCGGGCGACGGATGAGGTCATGCGGCACGTGCCCGGCTTCGTCTCGGCCAACCTCCACGCCGGCGAGGACGGCACCCGCGTGGTCAACTACGCGCAGTGGGAGTCCGTCGAGGCCTACCGCGCGATGCTGCAGAACCCCACCGCACAGGAGCACATGCGAGAAGCCGCCGCGCTCGTGGACGGGTTCGACCCGCATTTGTACACAGTGGAATCCGTGCACACGTCAGTCCACTGAGGACCCGAGCACGGGGAACCGCTCGCTGCGGAAGGACAGCCGGTTGCCCCGGCGATCGGCTGCCACTCCCCGATCCCGACCTGACCGGAACGGCTCACCCGCACGGTCGGGTCCAGCCACTCCTCCCTCGACTCGAGCCGGGCGTCGCCGCCGAAACCGGCACCGAGGGGGTCACTTCTCCTTCTGCCGCGCTGCTTCCTTGCGGACCTCGGCCTGGGTGGCGCGTTCGCGCTGGAGCCACTCGGGACTCTCGGCCTTGAGCGCGTCGATCTCCTCGGTGGTCAGTGGCTCGGTGATGCCGCCCCGCGCGAGACCGCTGATGGAGATGCCCAGCTTCGCGGCCACCACCGGCCGCGGGTGCGGGCCGTTACGCCGCAGGTCGCGCAGCCACTCCGGCGGATCGGCCTGCAGG
Organism: Amycolatopsis bartoniae; assembly: GCF_014191255.1. GTDB lineage: Bacteria > Actinomycetota > Actinomycetes > Mycobacteriales > Pseudonocardiaceae > Amycolatopsis_E > Amycolatopsis_E bartoniae. The sequence continues at coordinate 955,818 of NZ_JACHWH010000003.1, read as the reverse complement.
GCGTTGAGCTCGTCGCGCGAGACCACGCCCTCGCGGAACTCCGCCGGGGTGGCTTCCAGGTACACCCCCAGCTTCTTCGCCGCCGTCGCGGGCTTCATCGTCTGAGGGGTCTTCTGCGACGTCATGACCGCCAGGGTAGCGAGCGCGCGGCCGGCGCCCGCGGTCACACCCGGTAACCTCACCCGCATGACCGGCCCGCACTTCACGCTCGCGTACGTTCCCGGGGCGACGCCCGGCAAGTGGGCGCGGATCTGGGGTGAGCGGAGGCCGGAGGTGCCACTGGACCTCGTCCAGGTGCCGCCCGGTGAAGCCGAGGCCACGGTGCGTGACCGCACCGCCGACGCCGCCCTGCTACGGCTGCCGATCGACCGCACCGGCCTGCACGCCATCCCCCTCTACACCGAGGCGACGGTGATCGTCGTGCCGAAGGACCACCTCTTCGCCGCGGCGGACGAGGTGACGCCCGGTGACCTGACCGACGAGGTTCTGCTGCACCCGCAGGACGACACGCTGGACTGGCCGCAGCCCCCGGGCCGCCCGGCGCTGGAACGCCCCGGGACGACGGCCGACGCGATCGAACTGGTCGCCGCCGGCGTGGGGTTGCTCGTCGTCCCGCAGTCCCTCGCGCGGCTGCACCACCGCCGCGACCTGACCTACCGGCCGCTGCTGGAGGCCCCGCAGTCGCAGGTCGCGCTGTCGTGGCTGGAGGAGGAGACCACGGACCTGATGGAGACGTTCATCGGGATCGTCCGCGGCCGCACCGTCAACAGCACCCGCGGGCGCCCGCAGCAGGAGCCGGTGAAGCGCAAGAAGCCGGCGAAGCAACCCCGCGCGAACCCGCCCCACCCCCGCCGCGGGAAACCTCGCCGCCGGTCCTAGTCCGCGAGGAGCCTGCCACAGCGGTCAGCGTCCACGGCCACACGATCAGCCCCCCACGGTCACGCTGACGAACCGGCAGGCCGCACCGGCTAAGACGCCCGCCTGAACCGCTCTCCCCACTCGTGCGCCCGCTCCCGCAGCTCGGGCGGCGACACCACCTGGAACGGCGCGCCCGCCACGCCCAGGGCCAGCAGCGGCCAGTCGAGCGACTCCGAGGTCATCGTGACGCGGCACCGCCGCGGCCCGGCCTCCTCGACGGTGCTCCACTGCCCGATCCGCTCCCGCACCGCCTCGGCCGGGGCCGCGACGAGCACCTCCACCCGGTACGAGCTCCACGCGTTCTCCAGCCCCTCCCGCAGGAACGCGGCGGCGTCCGCGGCCGGCAGTTCCCGCGGCCGGAAGCCGTCCCCCGTCGCGCTCGGCGCGCTCAGCCTGTCGACGCGGAAGCGGCGCCAGTCGTGCCGCGTGAGGTCGTAGGCCACCAGGTACCACCGGCGCCCGAGCGAGACCAGCCGCAGCGGTTCGACGTGCCGCTCGGCGCTGCGGCCGTCCGCGGCGGTGTAGGAGAAGCGCAGGCGCTCGCTGTCCCGGCACGCTAGCGCGATCGTGGTCAGCACGCCCGAGTCCACCCCCGCCGATCCGTCCCACACCAGCGGCACGGTCATCGCCCGCAACGCTTCGACGCGCCGGCGCAGCCGGGCCGGCATCACCTGTACGACCTTCGCCAGCACCCGGACCGAGGACTCGGCGATCCCCGCCACCGTGCCCTGCGCCGCGGCCTGCAGCCCGACGACCAGCGCGACCGCCTCCTCGTCGTCGACCACCAGCGGAGGGAGCGCGGCGCCGGGTGCGAGCTGGTAGCCGCCGTCGACACCGCGCTGCGCCTCCACCGGATAGCCCAGCTCGCGCAGCCGGTCGATGTCGCGGCGCAGCGTCCGGGGCGACACGCCCAGCCGCTCGGCCAGTTCCGTCCCCGGCCAGTACCGGTGGCTCTGCAGCAGCGACAGCAGCCGCAGCGTCCGGGTGCTCGTGTTCGCCATGAATCCGATTCTCCCGCCATTGCGGCCAGAAAGTGGCCACTATGCCTCCTAGCTTGGTCTCCAGACCGAACGGAAGGAAGAACCATGAACGCGACCACGACCACCACCGAGCGCGCCGACCTGCTGGCCACGCTGGCGAAGCACCGGCACTTCCTGCGGTTCCCCGCCCGCGACCTGACCGACGACCAGGCCCGGCAGCGCACCACGGTGAGCGAGCTGTGCCTGGGCGGTCTGATCAAGCACGTCGCGTCGGTGGAGCGGGGCTGGACGACCTTCATCCTCGAAGGCCCGTCGGCGATGCCGGACTTCAGCGCCATGACCGAGGCCGACTTCGCGAAGCGGGCGGAGGAGTTCCGGCTGCTGCCGGACGAGACGCTGGCGGGCGTGCTGGCGGAGTACGAAGCGGTGGCCCGGCGGACCGACGAGGTGGTGGCGTCGCTGCCCAGCCTCGACGTCGTCATCCCCCTGCCGAAGGCGCCGTGGAACACCGAAACCGAGTGGTCGGCCCGGCGCGTGCTGCTGCACATCATCGCCGAGACCGCCCAGCACGCCGGGCACGCGGACATCATCCGCGAGGCCCTGGACGGAGCGAAGAGCATGGGTTAAGTCAACTGCTTGACTTACCACGACGGTATTCGGTTAGGTGGTCACGAGGCGACAGAAAGGCACGAATGAACGACTCGGCGACCACCTCCCTGCCGGACCCGGGCGCACTGGGCATCGACCCGGACGCCCTGCGCGCCCGCTACCGGGCCGAACGCGACCGGCGGCTCCGGCCCGACGGCAACGCCCAGTACCAGCCGATCGAGGGCGAGTTCGGCTACTACGCCGACGACCCGTACGCGGACGCGGACTTCACGCGCGAGCCGATCACCGCGCGGCACGAGGTCGTGGTGGTCGGCGGCGGGTTCGGCGGGCTGCTCGCGGCCGCCCGGCTGCGCCAGGCCGGCATCGAGGACCTCCGGGTGGTCGAGAAGGGCGGGGACTTCGGCGGCACGTGGTACTGGAACCGGTATCCGGGCATCCATTGCGACATCGAGTCCTACGTCTACCTCCCGCTGCTGGAAGAGGTCTGCTCCGTGCCGCGGTGGAAGTACTCCCCCGGCGAGGAGATCCGCCAGCACGCCCGCGCCATCGGCAGGCACTTCGGCCTCTACCGCGACGCGTGCTTCCAGACCGCCGTCACCGAGCTGCGCTGGGACGAGGCCGCGGCGGAGTGGGTCGTGCGCACCGACCGCGGCGACGACCTGCGTGCCCGGTACGTGGTGGTGTCGAACGGGACGCTCGACCGGCCGAAGCTGCCGGGCATCCCCGGGATCGAGAACTTCCGCGGCCACACGTTCCACACCAGCCGGTGGGACTACGCCTACACCGGCGGCGACGCGAACGGCGGGCTGACCGGGCTCGCCGACAAGCGCGTGGGGCTGATCGGCACGGGCGCGACCGCGATCCAGGTCGTGCCCCACCTGGGCCGGGACGCGCGGGAGCTGTACGTCTTCCAGCGCACCCCGTCCACTGTGGACGTTCGCGGCAACCGCCCCACCGACCCGGAGTGGGCCGCGTCGCTGACGCCGGGCTGGCAGCGCCGCCGGCGGGAGAACTTCCTCACTCTCGTCACCGGCGGGCAGGCCGAGGAGGACCTGGTGGCGGACGCGTGGACCGGCAGCAGTGCCCGGCTCCAGCGGTACCTGATCGCGGGCGAGGACCAGGCTTCGCTGTCGGACGCGGAGCAGGAGTTCGTCGACGAGCTGCTCGACTTCCGGAAGATGAACGAGATCCGGGCGCGGGTGGACGAGCTCGTCGAGGACCCGGCGACGGCCGAGCTGCTCAAGCCCTGGTACCGCTACATGTGCAAGCGGCCCGGGTTCAGCGACGAGTACCTGCAGACGTTCAACCGGCCCACCGTGCACCTGGTCGACACGGCCGACCACGGCGGTGTCTCCCGCATGACCGAGCACGCCGTCGTTGTCGGCGACCGGGAGTACGAAGTGGACTGCGTCATTTTCGCCACCGGTTTCGAGGTCGGCCGCTCGGGCATACTCACCGGCCGCCTGCCGGTGTACGGCCGCGGCGGGCAGACGCTGCGCGAGTACTGGGGGCGCGGGCCGCGGACGCTGCACGGCTTCTACAGCCACGGTTTCCCCAGCCTGTTCCACCTCGGGCCGCTGCAGAACGCCAGCTCGGTGAACTTCACGCACATCCTCGACGAGCAGGCGACCCACGTCGCCGAGGTGATCGCCGAGGCCCGCAAGCGCGGCGCGAAGTACGTCGAGCCCAGCGAAGCGGCCGAAGCGGAATGGGTGGACAGGATCCACTCGTACGGCTCCGAGCGGTACAAGTTCCTCGCCGAGTGCACGCCGGGCTACTACAACAACGAGGGCAAGCCGCGCGAGCGCAACGAGTCCTTCGGCGACGGCGCGCTCGCCTTCCACGACCTGTTGCGCCGCTGGCGCGCCGAAGGCGGGATGGACGACGTGCTGGTCTCCGGATGAGGGGTGCGCATGGCCCGGCGGCGAGCCGCCGCTGGGCGATCCGCCGCACCACGCGGCCGAATCCACTGTGGAATTCCAATGGCGTGGCGTTCGGTCCGGACGGGCGGCTGTACGTGGCGGAGTTCCTCGGCGGCCGGATCAGCGCCGTCGACGTCGCCTCCGGGGACGTCGAGGTGGTGGTGCCGCCCGGCGGCCCGGTGCAGTCGCCCGACGACCTCGCGTTCGGGCCGGACGGGTCGATGTACCTCACGGATCTGGTGCCCGGCCGCGTCTGGCAGCGGACTCCGGCGGGCGAGTACCGCCTGGTCTCCGGTGACGTGCGCGTGCCCAACGGGATCACCTGCGTCGGCGAGCGCCTGTTCGTCAACGAGATGTGCGTGGACGGGCGGCTGCTGGAGCTGTTCCCCGGCGGTGGCGAGCCCGTGGTGCTCACCGGCGGGCTGGCGATGGGCAACGCGATGCAGCTGGGCCCGGACGGGCACCTCTACTACCCGCACATGCTCACCGGGCAGGTCTTCCGCATCTCCCCCGACGGCGGCGCGCCCGAGGTGGTGGCCGAGGACGTGCTGGAGCCGGTCGCGGTGCGCTTCGACCTCGGCGGCACGCTGCTGGTCCTCTCGCGCGGCGCCGCGGGCGTCATCACCCGCATCGGCCCCTCCGGCGGGCGGACCCTCGTGACGACCGGGATTCCCGGGCTGGACAACGCGGCCTTCGACGCGGAGAACCGGATGTTCGTGTCCAGCTTCGCCAGCGGCGGGATCGCGGAGGTGCACCCGGACGGCCGGACGCGCCCGGTCGTGCCGCAGGGCCTCGCGGGCCCGTTCGGCGTGGCGGCCGACCGGTCCGGGACGGTGTTCGCCGCCGACCACTACCGCGTGGTCGTCACGACCGGAAACGACGTGGTGACGCGGGAACTGCGGCCTTTCACCCACGGGATCGCCGAGCGCGACGGGCACCTGCACACGACGTCGCAGTACGGCGAGGTGTGCACCGACGGCCGTAAGCGCGTGCAGGGCCTCGACGAGCCCACGGGCATCGCGGTCCGGGACGACGGCACGCTCGTCGTCGCCGAAAACGGCGCCGGACGGGTCGTCGCCGTCGACGGGCAGGACGAGGTCACCGTGCTCGCCGAGGGCTTCGGGCGGCCGGTGGACGTCGCACTCGACGGGGACCAGCGCTGTTACGTCAGCGACGAGAGCCGGGGCGCGGTCTACCGGATCGACGACGGGGTGCCGGTGCCCGTTGTGGAGGGGCTCGACGCGCCGCAGGGCCTGGCCGTGCGCGGGGACGAGCTGTTCGTGCTGGAGACGGGGTGCGGCAGGCTGCGTGCGGTCGACCTCGCGACCGGCGAGGTGCGGACCGAGGCCGAGGACCTGCCCGCCCAGCCGCCCGGAAGCGAGCGGCCCGCGTTGTTCGCCGAGGGCATGCCCGGCGTCCCGCACCCGTTCGCGGGGCTCGCGGCCGGGCCGGACGGCGCCCTGCACGTCTCGGCGCCCGCCGAGGGCACCGTGCTGCGTCTTGAACGCCAGGGGCCGCCGACCGTATCGTGACGGGACGGAATTTCCGAACGGTCGGTAAGGAACAGGCATGGCGCCGGTCAGCGTGGACGAGCGTGTCGCCTCCTTCGAGGCGCTGGCTTCGGCGGCGTTCGCGCCGCTGCGGGTGCGGCCGCTGGCGCCGGGGTTCGCGGGCTCGATCCGGGCCGCGAGCGCGGGCGACGTGGTGGTCACGCGGATCCGCTGCGCACCCTGCCGGGTGGAGCGGCCGCCGGGGCTGATCACCTCCGGTGACCGCGACCTGGTCAAGGTCACCGTGCTGGCGGCGGGGCGCAGCGAGGTCGAGCAGGACGGGCGGCGCTGCGTGCTCGGCCCCGGTGACCTGGTCAACTACGACACCGGCCGCCCGTACCGGCTCACCTTCCCCGAGCCCTACGACGCCACGGTCGTGGCCGTGCCGCGCGCCCTGCTCGGCGCGCACGCCGACGCGGTCGCGTCGCGGACGGCCGTCGCCGTGCCCACGGTGCAGGGCGTGCAGCGGGTGGTGGGCGGGTTCTTCCAGGCCATCACCGACGTGCTCGACGAGGACCCCGGCGGGTTCGCCGGCGACGCCACCTCCCACCTCACCGACGCGCTGGTGTCGGTGGTGATCTCGGAGCTGACCGCGCTGCGGCCGGACCCCGGCGAGGACCTCGCCGACCGGATCCTCGCCCACTGCCTCACCCGGCTGAGCGATCCCGGTCTCACGGTCGAGTCGGTCGCGCGGGCCCACCACGTGTCGGTCCGCTACCTGCACAAGGTGCTCAAGGCGCGCTCGCTCACGCTTTCGGCGTGGATCCGCCGCCAGCGGCTGGAACGCCTCCGCCGCGACCTGGCCGACCCCGCATTGGCGCACCGCACGACGGCCGCGCTCGCCGCCCGCTGGGGCATCCTCGACGCGACGCACCTGAGCCGCGCGCTCAAGGCCGAGTTCGGGCAGACCGCGGCGGAGATCCGCCGGGCGGCCCGGTAGCCGCCCGGCGGTTTCCTCACGCCAGGTTCGTCCAGATGCTCTTCACCTCGGTGAAGGCCTCGATCGCCTCCCAGCCCATCTCGCGGCCCATCCCGGACGCCTTCATCCCGCCCCACGCGGCACCGGCGTCCAGCAGCGGCGGCATGTTGATCCACACCGTGCCCGCCTTCACCTGGTGCGCCAGCCGGTTCGCGGCGCCGATGTCGCGCGTCCAGAGGTAGGCCGCGAGGCCGTACTCGGTGTCGTTGGCCCGCGCCGCCAGCTCCTCCGGCTCGTCGTAGGGCAGCACCGTCAGCACGGGGCCGAAGATCTCCTCCCGCGCGATGCGCATGTCCTGGGCGACTCCGGCGAAGACCGTGGGCCGGTAGAAGTAGCCGTTCGCGAGCTCACCACCCGCGCGCTCGCCGCCGGTGAGCAGCTGCGCGCCCTCGGACCTGCCGATGCCGACGTACCGGTCGATCTGGTCGAGCTGTTCCTGCGACACCACGGGGCCGAGCTGGGTCGTTTCGTCCAAACCGGACCCGAGCTTCATCGAACCCGCCGCGCCGGCGAGCTTTTCGGCGAACTCGTCGGCGCGGACGCGGTCGACGTAGAACCGGGTCGCGGCCGCGCACACCTGCCCGGAGTTGAGCAGCCCGCTCATCAGGTTGCCCTCGACCACGGCGTCGAGGTCGGCGTCCGCGGCGATGATGCTCGGTGCCTTGCCGCCCAGCTCCAGCGACACCTTCTTCAGCGCCCGCCCCGCTTCCGCCGCGATCTCGCGACCCACCGCGGTGGAGCCGGTGAACGAGATCTTCGCGACCTTAGGGTGCCGCACCAGCGCCTTGCCCACCTCGGGCCCGCCGGTGACGACGTTGACCACCCCGGCCGGAATTCCGGCCTGCTCCAGGACTTCGGCGAGCAGCAGCGTGCTCAGCGGGGTCTGCTCGGCAGGCTTGATCACGACGGTGTTGCCGGTGGCCAGCGCGGGGGCGAGCTTCCACACCAGGATCATCAGCGGGAAGTTCCACGGCGTGATCAGCGCGCACACCCCGAGCGGCTCGCGGCGCGTCCGGTAGTCCACGTCGGGCACCGACAGCGGCGCCGTGACACCGGTGATCTTGGTGACCCAGCCCGCGTAGTAGCGGAAGTGCTCCACGGCGTTGGGCACGGAGAACCCGCCGCTGATCGCGAGCGGCTGCCCCTGGTCGGTGGTCTCCAGCCGGGCGAACTCGGCCGCGCGCTGTTCCAGCAGGTCCGCGACCTTGAACAGCAGGCGTGCCCGCTGGGCGGGCAGCAGCCCGGCCCACTCCGGCGAGGCGAAGGCGACGCTCGCGGCCTCGACCGCACTGTCCACATCGGACGCGGTGGCTTCGGGCAGTTCGGCGATCACCTCGCCGGTCGCGGGGTTGTGCGTGGGGAACGTGGTGGCGCCGCCGGTCCACTTCCCGCCGATGTACATGTCGGTGCGCATGGCAAGCTCCTGGGGTGCTCAGTCGAAGACGACGAGGCCGCGGAGGTTGCGGCCGGCGTGCATGTCGTCGTAGGCGTCGGCGATCTGGTCGAGGGTGTAGGTGCGGGTCACGAGCTCGTCGAGCTTCAGCTGCCCGGCCTGGTACATCCACAGCAGGTTCGGGATGTCGCGGCGCGGGTTGGACTCGCCGAACAGCGAGCCCTGCAGCCGTTTCTGCATGAGCGTGAGGTCGCCGAGGGCGATCGGCGCGCCCACCGCGGTGATGTCGCCGAGACCGGTGACCACCACCGTGCCGGCCTTGCGGACGGCCGCGAGCGCCTCGGCGACGTGCTCGCCCCGCACCACGCCGATGGTGAGGATCGCGGCGTCCGCGCCCTGGCCGTTGGTGATCGACCGGGCGTACTCGGCGGCCTCGCCGAGGTTTTCGTAGAAGTGGGTCGCGCCGAACTGCTTGGCCCACTCCTGCTTCTCCGGCACCGGGTCCACGGCGATGACCGTCGTCGCGCCCGCGTGCACCGCGCCCTGCAGCGCGTTGGCGCCGATGCCGCCGATCCCGGCGACGATCACCGTGTCGCCGGGACGGATGGCCGCGGAGTTCACCGCGGAACCCCAGCCGGTCGGCACCCCGCAGCCGACGAGCGCCGCGGCCCGCAGCGGGATGCTCTTGTCGATCTTCACCACGGAGTCGACGGCCGCGGTGGTGTACTCGCTGAAGGTCGAGATCCCGCACTGCTGGCCGACCGGCTCGCCGTCCAGGTGCATCCGGAAACTGGCCGGGTCACCGGCCCGCGCGCCCGTCAGCAGGGACGCGCCGAGGTCGCACAGGTTCGACAGCCCGCGGGCGCAGAACTCGCACTTGCCGCAGGCGGGCAGGAACGAGAACACGACGTGGTCGCCGGCCTCGAAGCCCGGCGTGTCCGGCCCGACGGCCGTCACGACGCCCGCACCCTCGTGCCCGCCGGCGTACGGGTAGATCCCGACGGGCACGTCCCCGGTGGCCACGTGGTCGTCGGAGTGGCAGAGTCCGGACGCCGCGAGCTTGACGGTGACCTCGCCCTGACGCGGGTCGTCGAGCTCGACCTCGACGGTCTCGTACCGGCCGGGGGCCTCGCGGATGATCGACGTTCGGGTGGAAATCGGCATGGGCTACCTCCAGGACTGCGTCGTTGCGGTCCGTTCCAGTAGACCCTCGCGGCCTCCGGGCCGGTCGCCACCGCGCGTACCGGCGCTCGCCAATCCGTGCACTCAGGACACGAGTTTTGCCTCCCTGGCGAGATCCGCGGCGGTGGCGCGGCGCAGCGCGGCGTCGACGTCGGCCGGTGCCGGGTCGGCCAGCACCGCGGCGATGTGGGCGTCCGGGCGGACGACCCACACCTCGCCGGGCCTGGCGCCGAGGGCGGCGGTGAGCGTGCCGTCCGGGTCGAGATCGGCCAGCGCGAGCGACCGGACCGGGCCGGGGCCGGACACCGGAACGGGCGTGTTTCCGTGGCACAGCACCAGGAACCCGTCGCGCGCGAGCGCACGGGCGCGGCCGCCCGCCACCGGCGCGTCGGGCAGGAGCACCCCCGGCCCCGCGGGCGGGACCTGACCCCGAGGTGGCCGCCCCGGGAACGGGCGGCTCGGGTCGGCGGTGGTCAGCGGCGAGTCCACGTACCAGAACGGCTCGGACAGCCGCCCGGAGTCGACCATCGCGCGCGCGGCGGGGTCGGTGGCCGCCCGGGTGAGGACGTCCACGCGGTGGCGCGCGCGTTCCTCGTCCGGGGGCACCAGGAAGTCCATGGTCGCCGTGGTGACCTCCAGGTTCTCCCGGGCCGCGGCGTGCCGTTCGGCGTGGTAGGTGTCCAGCAGCGCGTCCGGCGCCCAGCCGTAGCCGACGTAGGCGAGCTTCCAGGCCGCGTTCTCCGCGTCGGCGACACCGGAGTTCAGCCCCCGCGCGCCGAACGGCGAGACCAGGTGCGCGGCGTCGCCCGCGAGCAGGATCCGGTCGCAGCGCATCCGGTCCACCACCCGGGAGTGGAAGCGGTAGACCGACTTCCACACGATCTCGTAGTCGCGGTCGCCGATGATCGCGCGGATCCGGCGGTCGAGCGCGCCCGACGCCGTCTCCGCCTCCAGGTCGTAACCGGCGGGCACCTGCCAGTCGATGCGGAAGGTCGAGTCCGGGCACGGGTGGATCAGCACCTGGCGGCCGGGGTTCCACTCGGGGTCGAAGTAGAACCGCCGCTCGGTGGCCCAGCCGGGCAGGTCGGTGCGGATGTCGCAGATGAGGAACCGGTCGTCGAAGGAGTGCCCGTCGAACCGCACGCCGAGCAGCTTCCGCAGCTCGTCGCAACGCGCCCCGGCGCACACCACGAGGTAGGAGCCGCGCAGGTCCCGGCCGTCGGCCAGGCGCACCGACACCCCGGCCGCGTCCTGCTCGACGGCGGTCACCTCGTGGCCCCAGCGCAGGTCCACCAGCGGCTGGGCGGCGATGCACTCGTCGAGGATCTCCTCGGTACGGGTCTGGGAGATGTTCACGAACGGCGGGAACGCGGGCTGCCCGGAGTCGGCGAACGTGTAGCTGAACAGCTCGGCGTCGCGGTGGAAGGTGCGGGCGGTGGTCCAGGTGACGCCCTCGTCCGCGATCCGGCGGCCGGCGCCGACGGACTCCCACACGTCGAGAACGGCGCGCTGCTGGCAGATCGCCTTCGACCCGATCCTGTCCCGCGCCGGGCGGCGGTCCAGGACGAGGGTGGGCACGCCCCAGCGGGCGAGCAGCAGGGCCGTGGTCTGCCCCACCGGGCCGGCGCCGAGCACGACGACGGGCTCGCCCGTCCAGGGTGCGGTGGTCATCGCGGCGCTCCTCCTCAGCCCTGCAGCTGGGCCCAGACCTCGCGGTCCCGTTCGGCGGTCCAGATCACCGGACGGTCCACACCGGACAGTTCGTCCCACAGCCGCGAAACGTCGAACGGCAGGCAGTGCTCGAAGATCGGCCAGTGCCCGTAGTCGTCCACCAGCGCGGCGTGCGTGGCCTCGAACGCCTCCTTGAGTGTGCCGCCGCGCTCCCGCACGGCGCCGACCTCGCGGATCATCACGCGCAGGAAGTTGCGGGTCTGCTCGATCGCGGCGTCCACCGCGTCGCGCCCGCGGCTCACGCCGCCACGCCCGCCGACGAGCTGCTCGGCGCCGAGCGCTTTCAGGTTGTCCAATGTGGACGCGGCCCACTCGCGGTGGAACGCGTCGCCGGTGTAGAGCGCCGCCTCGGCCTCCACGAGGTCCCCGGCGAACAGGATCCGCTGCCGGGGCAGCCAGGCGGTGATGTCGCCCTCGGTGTGCCCGCGCCCGTGCCACTGCAGCACGAGGTCGCCGCGGTCGCCGCCGAGGTCGATCGTGAGCCGGTCCGCGAAGGTCAGGGTGGGCCAGGTCAGGCCGGGCACCGACTCGGCGGCCTCGGCGAGCCGCGGCATGCGGGCGAACTCGCTCTCCCAGTCCTCCTTGCCACGCTCGGCGACCAGCGCCCGGGTGTTCTCGTGGGCCACGATCGTCTCGGCGTCGAACGCGCTGGCGCCGAGCACGCGCACCGCGTGGTAGTGACTCAGCACCAGGTAGCGGACCGGCTTGTCGGTGTGCTCACGCAGCTTCGCGAGCCACTTCCGCGCGGCGACCGGTGTGGCGAGCGCCTCGAAGCAGACGAGGAAGTCCTCGCCCTCGATGGCCCCGATGTTCGGGTCGCCTTCGGCGGTGAGCGCGTAGACGCCGTCGGCGAGCACCTCCAGCGTCTGCTCCTTGGCGGCGGTGTCGGCGGAGGAGGCGAACGGCTTGGCCATGGGAATGTCCCTTCACTCGGTGGCGAGGTCGGCGTCAGGAGACTGCGGCGCGCACTGAGGTGAGGATGCGCCCGTCCGGGCCCGCGGGAAAGCGGGAGCTCCGGGCGAAGCGGGGCTGTGCGTCATCGGCAGTCCCTTCCCGTCGACCGTCTCAGGGGAGACGATCAAAGCTTTGACTACTTGGGGACAGTAGCCGATCCGCCGGGGAAGCGCCAGAGCAACGGAGGGTATGCGGCAGGACGCGGCCTGACGCGGTAGGGCGGATCGCACGGCACCCAGAAGTGGGACTAGGATTCCAACCACCAAAATCAGCTAACTGTCCGAATCGACTCGTACTCCGAACAGGTGGCAGCACCGGGGGCGGCTCCGCCCACGGTGCCCAGACAGATCCTAGTGAGGTCGGATGCCTGCCCAGGCACCACAAAGCCGGTTCGCCGTCGTCTTCCACGAGTTGTGGGAGGGCAGTGGCATGAGCAAGACCGAGGTCGCGAAGGCAGCGGGCTACTCGCTTTCGTCCCTGACGAACGCGTTGAGCAGCTCTCGGATCCCATCGCTGCAGCTGGCGCAGCGGCTCGACGCGGTACTGGACAGCGGGGGCCGGTTGACGCGCGTGGTGTTCGAGGCGCTCCTCGCGCGGCTCCTCAAGACGGTACTTCTGAACGCACCCGCCAGGCGAGGTCCGCTGCTGGGCCGCCGGGCGGCACGGCACCGCCTGGACACCGCCGTGCTGGGCCGACGTGCCGGTGAACAAGCCCTGGTCAACGTCGTCGGCCCGGCCGGCATCGGCAAGACCCACCTGGTGCACGCCTGGATGGAGGAGGCCGGAAAGCGCTTCCCCGGTGGCGCCCTGATCGTGGACCTGCACAGCTCGATGACGCCCGAGGAGCTGGGGCCGGTGCTGACGCGTCTGCTCACCGCTCTGGGGATCCACGCATCCGCGCTCGCCGGTCAGACACCGGAGGAGCTGCTCCGCCACTTCCAGCGCATCACCAGCTGCAAGCCGGTGTTGCTCGTGCTGGACAACGTGGACTCGCTCGAACTGTTCACGGCGCTTCGTCCGGGGACGGGCAGTGCGGTGGTGCTCACCAGCCAGCTCCCGCTCCCGCTGCCCGGCGCCGAGGTCGTTCCGCTCGGCCCGCTCGACCCACCGGCCGCGCGGACGCTCCTGTCGAACCTGGCCGGCGAAGCACGGATCACCGAGGAACCCGAGGCGACCGACCGGCTCCTCGAGCTCTGCGGTGGAGTCCCCTCGAACCTGCGGCGCGCGGGCAAGCTGCTCGCGTGCAAGCCGGAACTCACCATCCGGGGACTCGTGGACACGCTGGAGGCGGAGCGAGGATGAGAGAACCCTCGCCCAGCGCCGAACTCCTCCAGGCGACGAAGGTCCTGCTCGATCTGAGCTACGCGGAGCTGCCGGAGAGCGCCGCGCGCACCTTCCGCCTACTGGCGGCCCAGCCGTGCTCGTCCCTTTCGCCCGAGGCCGTGGCCGCCCTCACCGGAGGAACGCCGGAGGAGGTCCGCGCCGACCTCGACGCGCTCGACGAGTGGGACCTGGTGCAGGTCACCGTCGACGGGCGGGTTCACCTGCACCGGACGGCCCGCGCCTACGCGGCCGGGCGAGCGAGGGAGGAGGACGACCGGACCGCCGCCCGGAAACGCCTGATCCGCTGGTACGTCGCCGCCGCGGCGACCGCGGGCGACGCCATCGCGCCGGACTGGGCGGGCCCCGCCATGGCGGTGGACACCAAGGGCTTCCACCTCCCGGACTTCTCCGGGCACGGGCCGCTGTCGTGGATGGACACCGAGTTCGCCTCGGTCGTGGCCCTGGTTCAGGACGCGGAGCGGCACGGCTTGCCGGAAGCCTGGCAGATTCCCGTGCTCTACCTGCCTTTCCTCTACCTGACGAGACACTGGAGCGCATGCCTGGAGCTGTTCACCCGCGCGGTCCGCCTTGCCCGCCGGGCCCGCAGCCGAACCGGGCTCGCCCGCGCCTTGCACGGCCTGGGCTGGATCCTGCACGAACTCGGCCGCGACGACGAAGCTCTCCGCCCGCTCCGCGAAGCGGCCACCCTCCACGAATCCGGAAACGACGACAGGGGGCGTGCGTGGACCATGCACGCCCTGGGCGAAAGCTTGACGGGTACCGGGCACTACACCGAGGCACTGCGCAGGTTCGACGCGGCGCTCCGGCACTTCGCCGCGCCCGAGTGGCCTTTCGGCACGGCCATCGTCTCGGCGACCATGTCGACCACGTTCAAGCGCATGGGCCGGGTGGAAGAAGCGATCCGGGTCGCCGAAGACGCCCTGCACCTTGCCCTCAGGACCCGGGTGTCCCCACTCCAGAGCCACACCCATCACCAGCTGGGCCTGATGCGACTGGAGCAGGGGCACGCCGCACGGGCGTTCGTGCACTTCGAGCAGGCCCGGCTGTTGCGGCGCGACAACGGGCAACCGCGGGGCGAGGCGGAAAGCCAGCTGGGCTGCGGAAAGTCACTGGCCGCGCTGGGACTGCGCGCGGAAGCGGAGGAGGCGGTCACCGCGGCCATCGCGATCCTGAGCGAGCTGCAGGACGCCCCTGCGGTCGCGGAAGCACAGCTGCTCCGGCAACAACTCGGGGCACTCGAGCCTGAGTCCACTGTGGCCGGTCGGCCGTGACGCCGGGCAGCACTTTTTCCAAGTGTGTGACCGCACCCCCTTCCACCCCTTCCGGCGCAGTGGGAATCTCCTGCCATGAAAGAGAAACCTGCACCGCCGGCCCGGTTCCGGCTGCGGAAACGAGCAGCTGCCGTCACCCTGGCGATCTTGGCCGCTTCGGCCACGGGCACGTCGAAACCGGTCGATGACGAGCCAGAGCAGCAGCCTCCGGTCGTGATCGTCCTGCCGGAGCCGGCAAGCTGCCGCTGACCGATCGGGGACCGGTTGCTCGCACCGGCTCCGGCCGGCGCGAGCAACCGGCAGGCTCCCTCACGCCCCGATACGGGACGCCAGCACCGCCCTCGCACGTTCCCGCTGCTCCGCGTCCGGCCGCACCCGGGGGAACTCCGGCGGCAGTTCCGCCAGCACGGCGGCCACGATGTCCGCCCGGTGGCGGTAGCGTTCGTGCCTCGGCAGGGTGAACAGGAAGCGCACCAGGGCGTCGCCCGATTCGATGTCGAAGACCGACTCCCAGGCCTCGCGTTCCGGGCCGAAGCCGAACCCCTCGCGGCTCCGTCCGGCTCGCCGCCGCGCCGTCGCCGCTTCGTCGACCTCGGCGCCGCTCAGCACCACGCCGTAGTCCCGCTCCGCCGCTTCCCGTGTCACCAGGCCGCGCCGCACGTCCCGCAGCACCGCCGCCGGGTCGCGTTCGAACGGGTCGCCGAAGCCGCCCGCGCCCGAGGTCCGCAGGGTCACCACGTCACCGCGCCGCAGCGGCAGCACGTCCACCTTCCCCACCGGCTCGCCGTTCACCTGCAGCACCGCCGGCGTGCCCGGCCCGCCGCCACGCACGCCCCACGGCCGGAAGCACTGCCGCTCCAGCCCGCGGGCCAGCAGCCGCGACCCGTCGCCCTTCACCCGGAACGTCAGCTCCAGCCCGCTGCCGCCGCGCCAGCGCCCGGCGCCGCCGGAGTCCGGCACCAGCCCGTACCGCAGGATCTCCACGCCGATCTCCGTCTCCACGGTCTCGACGGGGTTGTTGGCCAGGTTGGAGATCCCGCTGTCACGCCCGTCCACGCCGTCGGCGCCCGCGCGCGCCCCGGTGCCGCCGACCATCGGCTCCAGCACCTGCACGTTGTCCTGCTCCGCGACGACCACCGGCACCACGAGCCCGCTCGACGCCGCCGGCAGCACGTCCGGCGCGGCCAGCCCGAGCGCGCCGCCCAGCGCGTCGTTCACCCGCGACGCCGTCGCGTGCCGGATGCCGACCGCGGCCGGGCGCAGCGCGTTGACGACGCTGCCCTCGGGCGCGGTCACGCTGATCGGCCGCACCAGCCCGGCGTTCAGCGCGATCGCCGGGTCGAGGGTGCAGATCAGCGCGAGCACTCGCGTGGTGATCCAGGCGTGCGGGCGGCCGAGGCTCGCGATGTTGAACGCCGCCGCCACCTGCGGGTCGGTGCCCGTGAAGTCCAGGTGCAGCTGCCCCTGCGAGAGCGTCGCGGTGACGGAGATGCGGACCGGTACCTTCGACACCGCGTCGTCGTCGAGGTAGTCGACGAACCTGTACGTGCCGTCCTCCAATGTGGACAGTGCGGCGCGCGCCTTCGCGGCCGTGTAGTCCACCACGTCCTCCTGCGCGGCGAGCACGTCGGCCACGCCGTGCCGCTCGACGATCGCGGCGAGCCGGGTGCGGCCCGTGCGCAGCGCGGCGATCATGGCCTGCAGGTCACCGCGGTTGGCGTCGGGCATCCGGCTGTTGGCCGCCATCAGCCGTTCGACGTCGGTGTTCGGCTGCCCCGCGCGGACCAGCTTCACCGGCGGGATCTGCAGGCCCTCCTGGAAGATCTCGTCGTTGGTCGGTGACAGGCTGCTGGGCACCCGGCCGCCGATGTCGGAGCAGTGGATGAACGCCCAGCCGTAACCGATCAGCTCGCCTTCGGAGAAGTAGGGCGCGACGAGCTGGAGGTCGGTCAGGTGCGTGGCCAGCCCGCCCGAGGTGAACGGGTCGTTGGTGATGATCACGTCGCCCGGCTCCAGCGGACCCGCGGCCTCCGCCGTGGCGGCCACGTCGAGCCCCACGAACCCGGACACGCCGATGCCGCGCGGATAGGCGACGAACCCGCCGCCCGGTCCGGCGAGCGCGCAGCAGAAGTCCGCGGTCTCCTTGACGTAGAGCGACCGGCTGGTGCGCTGCAGCGTCAGGCACATCTCCTCGGCGAGCGCGGAGAACTTGTTGCCGATGATCTCCAGGGTGACCGGGTCGAGCTTCATCGGCGCACCCGCAGGTTGCCGAACTCGTCCACGGTAACCGCCCAGCCCGCGGGCACGACCACGGTGGTGTCCTCCTGCTCCACTACGGCGGGCCCGGCGAACCGGTCACCGGCCCGCAACTCCGCCCGCTGGAAGATCCGCGCCTCGGCCCACTCGCCGCCGAGGAACACCGGCCGCGTGCCGCTCGCCGCCGGTTCCGACCCGCCGCCGGACACCGTCCGGTACGGCAGCGCCGCCACCGGCCCGACCACGGTGAGCCGGGCCGTGCCCAGCCGGATGGGGGCCTGCAGGTCGCGGAACCCGTACAGGCGCTCGTGTTCGGCGTGCAGCGCCTCGGCCACGGCGGCCACCGTCAGCTCGCCGAGCGGCACTCGCAGCTCGAAGGCCTGGCCGAGGTAGCTCAGGTCGGCGGAGACGTCGAACCGCGGCTCGCCCGTCGCGACGCCCTGCTCGGCGAGCCACGTGCGGGCCTGCTCCCGCAGGTCGCCGACGATTTCACGCAGCCGCGCGAGGCCGTCCTCGTCCAGCGGGCGGCGCAGACTGCGCGCGAAGTCGCGGCGCAGGTCCGCGGCCGCCGCGCCCAGCGCGCAGAACGTCGCCGCCGCGGGCGGGACCACGATCTCGCTGATGCCGACCTCCTCGGCGAGCGCGGCCGCGTGCGTCGGGCCCGCACCGCCGAAGGGCACCAGCGTGAACTCCGCGGGGTCGAAACCGCGCTGCACCAGGATCTTCTGCAGCTCCACGGCCATGCCCGCGGTCGCGACGCGCAGCGCCGCGGCCGCCGCGTGCACGCTGTCGAGCCCGATGCGATCGCCGACCTCCGCGAGCGCCCGGTTCGCGGCCTCGGCGTCGAGTGTCATGCGGCCGCCGAGGAACGCACCGGGCGAGAGCAGGCCGGTGCGCAGGTAGCAGTCGGTGATCGCCGGGCGCGTGCCACCGCGCCCGTAGGCGACCGGTCCGGGCACGGCGCCCGCGCTTTCCGGGCCGACCTTGAGCACGCCGTGCTCGTCGACCCGCACCACGGAACCGCCGCCGGCGCCGATCGCGTTGACCGCGACCACCGGCAGCACGAGCGGCAGGCCGCCGATGTTCGTGCGCGTCGCGATCTCCGGCGTGCCCGCCAGCGCCACCGCGATGTCGCTGCTGGTGCCGCCCATGTCGAAGGTGACCAGGCGCTCGATGCCCGCCTCCGCGGCGAGCTTCGTCGCGGCCGTGACGCCTGACGCCGGTCCGGAAAGGACAGTCTCGATCGGACGGTCGACGGCCGCGCGCAGGCTCAGCGCTCCCCCGTTCGACCCCGCGATCGTCACCGGCGCCGTGATGCCGAGCGCGGCGAGGCGCTCCTCCAGCCGTTCGAAGTACGCCTTCATCAGCGGCTGGATGTACGCGTTCAGGCAGGCCACGAGCGTCCGCTCGTACTCGCGGACCTCCGGCCACACCGTCGCCGACGCGGCGACCTCCGTGCCCGGCAACAGTTTCGCCAGCCGCCGCGCGATCTCCGCCTCGAAACGGGGGTTGGTGTGCGCGTGCAGCACGACGACCGCGACCGCGTCCGCGTCGATCTCCGCGGCCGCGCGGGCCAGCTCCTCGTCGGCCGGCGTACGGGCCGGGGTGCCGTCCGGGTGCAGCCGCGCGGGCAGCTCCACGACCAGCTCGCGCGGCACCAGCGGCTCCTCCTTTGCCGCGTGCAGGTCGAACGACGAGGGCAGGCGGCTACGGCCGATCTCCAGAATGTCGCGGTAGCCCTCGGTCACGACGAGCGCGAGCCGCGCGCCGCGGCGCTGGATGATCGTGTTGAGCCCGATGGTGGTGCCGTGGGTGATCGCGCCGTACTCGGCCGGGGAGATGCCCGCCTGCGCCGCGATCGCCGCGAGGCCCTGCGCGACGGCCACTGTCGGATCGTCGGGCGTGCTCGGCTCCTTGTGGTGCAGCACGCGGTTGTCGTCCGGCATCGCGAGCACGAAGTCGGTGAAGGTGCCGCCGACGTCGATCCCGGCTCGAATGGTGGTCACAGCAGCTCCGACAGGCGCACGAATCGTTCCAGCACCAGCATCACGACGACGCTGGCGAGCAGCAGCAGGGTGGACACCGCGGCGACCGACGGGTCCAGCTCGAACTGGACCGCGGAGAAGATCCGCAGCGGCACGGTGGTGGTGTTGGCGCCGGCGACCAGTGCCGTGATGGCGACCTCGCCGAGGGAGGTGACCGCGGCGAACACCGCCCCGGCGATGATCCCCGGCCGCAGCAGCGGCAACGTGACGGTCCAGAACACGCGTGCCCCGCTCGCGCCGAGGCTGGCCGCCGCGCGTTCCAGCGTCGGGTCGAGCCCGGCCGCGCTGACGAGCACGGCGCGCACCACGTACGGCAGGGCGATCAGCGAGTGGGCGAGCCACAGGCCGGTGATCGTGTTGGTCAGCTGCAGGCCCTGCAGGTAGTACAGCAGGCCCAGGGCGATGATGATCTCCGGGATCAGCAGCGGGCCGAGCGCGATCCCGGCCAGGATCCCCTTGCCGGGGAAGGTGCCGCGCGCCAGCCCGTACGCGACGGTGGTGCCCAGGACGATCGTGGTGAGCACGACGAACACCACCAGCAGCCCGGACAGCTGGAACGACACGAGCCAGTCGGCGGACGAGAGCACCGCGGAGTACCAGCGCAGCGAGAACCCCGAGGGCGGGAACGCCACCGAGTCGGCCGAGTTGAACGACGCGACGACCAGCACCACGAGCGGTGCCAGCAGGAACAGGAACACCAGGCCCGCGAACACCCTGC
This sequence comes from Amycolatopsis bartoniae, assembly GCF_014191255.1. Classification (GTDB taxonomy): domain Bacteria; phylum Actinomycetota; class Actinomycetes; order Mycobacteriales; family Pseudonocardiaceae; genus Amycolatopsis_E; species Amycolatopsis_E bartoniae. The sequence continues at coordinate 935,966 of NZ_JACHWH010000003.1, read as the reverse complement.
CCGCGGCGGTGAGCAGCTTAGCCATGCAGCCTCCGGGTCCAGAGGCGGAAACCGCCGCCGAAGACCGCCGTGCACACGCCGGTCAGCACCAGCAGCACGAAGCTCAGCGCGGCGGCCATCGGGTAGTCGAACACGCTGCTCACCTGGTCGTAGATGCGGATCCCGGCCAGTGGCTGGTTGGTGCCGCCGATGAGCATCGGGGTGATGTAGATGCCCATCGCCAGCGCGAACACGATGAGCACGCCGGCCGCGATGCCCGGCAGGCTCAGCGGGACCGTGACGCGCCAGAACGTCCGCGCGGGCCCGGCGCCGAGGCTCAGCGACGCGCGGCCGAGGTTCGGCTCGATGTTCCGCAGCGCGGTGGTGAGCGGCACGATCGCGAACGGCAGCAGCACGTGCGTGACCGAGACGATCACCGCGCCGGTGCTGCCGAGCAGGTTCGCCGGCTCGCTGCGCAGCCCCAGCCCGACGAGCACGCGGTTCACCAAACCGTTGCCGGACAACAGGACCGACCAGCCATAGGTGCGGACCACGACGCTCGTCAGCAGCGGCGAGATCACCGCGAGCAGCAGCAGCGTCCGCACGAGCCCCGGCCTGCGGTGCGCCAGCACGTACGCCGCCGGATAGCCCAGCACGAGGCACAGCACGGTGACCACCAGCGCGACGAACACGCTGTGCAGCAACGCTTCCGAGAAGAAGGACTCGGTGAACACGCGGCGGTACTGCTCCGCGGTGAAGCCCGGCAGCGCCTGCCCGTACTCGTCCACCGGGTGGAAGCTCATGATCAGCATCCGGACCATGGGCACGATCAGCAGGAACACGAGGAACGCCAGCGCGGGCAGCACGAAACCGAGCCCGCGCAGCCGCCCCTTCGGGGCCTCAGCGGAGGACGATGACATCCCCGGGCTCCCAGCTCACGGCCACCTCGGTGCCCTCGGGCGGCGCCTGCTCCGCCCGTGCGGTCAGGCGCAGGCCGCCGGGCAGCAGCAGCTCGACCTGCCACGCGTCACCGAGGAACGAGCGCAGCGCCACCTTCGCCACCGGCCGACCTTCACTGCCGCCGAGCCGGACGCGCTCCGGCCGCACCGCGACCGTGACGTCACCGGAAACCTCGCGGTGCCAAGGGAAACGCACGTCACCGACGGTCAGCACGCCGTTTTCGGCACGGCCCTCCAGCACGTTCGCCGCGCCGAGGAACTCGGCCACGAACCGTGTCGCCGGCTCCCGGTACACGACCTCCGGCGTGTCCACCTGCTCGACGCGGCCGCCGTTCATCACGGCGATCCGGTCGGACAGCGACAGCGCCTCCTCCTGGTCGTGCGTCACGAACACCATCGTGATGCCCAGCCGCTGCTGCAGCGCCCGCAGCTCCACCCGCATCTCGCGGCGCAGCTTCGCGTCCAGATTGGACAGTGGTTCGTCCAGCAGTACCAGCGCGGGCCGGATCGCGAGCGCCCTGGCCACCGCGACGCGCTGCTGCTGCCCGCCGGACAACTGCCGCGGCCGGCGGCCGGCGTAGGCTTCGAGGCTCACCAGCCGCAGCGCCTCCTCGACACGCTCGGCGCGCTCGCGCTTGGGCACCTTGCGTGCCTTCAGCCCGTACGCGACGTTGTCCGCCACGCTCAGGTGCGGGAACAGCGCGTAGTTCTGGAACACCAGGCCCAGCCCGCGCCGGTACGGCGGGACGCCGGTGACGTCCTCGCCGTCCAGGCGGATGCTGCCCGACTGCGGGCGGACGAAACCGGCGAGCGTGTTGAGCAGGGTCGTCTTGCCGCAACCGCTGGGGCCCAGCACGGACAGGAACTCGCCGCGGCCGACGGTGAGCCTGCCGACGTCGAGCACGCGCTGCCCGTCGTAGCCCGCGGTCAGGCCGCTGATGTCGAGGTGCTCGCTCACCCGAAGATCTGGTTCCACCGCTGCTGCCAGCTGTTGAGGTTCGGGGTGGCGGCCGCGTAGTCGACCCACGTGAAGGTCTTGTACACGTCCTCACCGTGCTTGATCTTGGCGTCGAAGTCGGCGCTGTAGGCGATCGTGTCGTTGCCCGCGCCGTAGAACGTGGCCTCGGCGAAGGGCTTCTGGTACTGCGCGGCGGTCAGGTAGTTCAGGAACTTGTACACCTCGTCGGTGTGCGTCGTCCCGGTCGCCACGTAGTAGGAGGTCAGCGCGCCGACCGCGCCCGAGGCGGGGTAGGTGAAGCCGATCGGCTGGCCCGCCTTCTCCATCGCCAGCGCCCGGCCGTCCCAGAACGGCACGATCCACGCGTCCCCGTTCTGCACCGCGGTGGCGACGCTGCCCGCGTCGGCCGGGAACGACGAGACGCAACCCTTGAGCTTCTGCAGCTCAGTGAACGCACGGTCCACATCGGACGGGTTCGACAGCTGCCCGCCGAGGCTGTGCACCAGCGCGGAGAAGAACTGCATACCCGGGTTGTAGGTCAGCGGCGGCAACGCGATGTGCCCGCAGTAGGCCGGGTCGAAGATGTCCTGCCAGTCCTTCGGCGGATTCGCGATCTTGTCCGTGCGGTAGAGCCAGCCCAGCGAACCGGTGGTCAGCGGGGCGCCGTAGGACTTGCCGTTCACGACCGACTGCTGCACGAGCGTGCTCGACAGCTGCGGCCAGGTGCTGATCTTCGCCGTGTCCAGCGGCTGCAGCAGGTTGCCGCCCACCGCGGCCCGCACCGACTCGGAGGTGAACGCGACGACGTCGAACGGCGGGTTCTTGCCGTTCGCGGCCCGCAGCTTGGTGAGCCAGTCCGCGTCGGCGCCCAGCACCAGGTTCACCTTGATGCCGGTGTCCTTCTCGAACGGCTCCACAAAGGAGGAACGGAACGCGTCGCTCCACGCGCCCGCGAACGCCGTGACCGTGATGGAACCGCCGGAACCGGCGGAACCGCCCGTGTTCGCCGTGTCCACCCCGCACGCGCTGGTGAACAGGACGGCGGCCGCGGCCAGGACCGCGCTCATGCGCTTGAACATCGCATCGTCCTCAGGCCGAAGGGACCTGGATCAGACAGGTCCGCGCTTGCCGCCCACGGCTGTGGGCGGCCATGTCCTCACCCGGGGCACCCCACCGCAGTTGGAGGGTTGCCGTCCGGCCAGCCGGGGCTTGGCGCCGGAACTCATGACGGACCCGAACCTATCACCCGCGAAGTCCATTTCCCACTGAGATCGTTCTCACAGGCGGTGATCGGCGCTGCGGAAGGTCTCCTCGTGCGTGAGCGAGTCGTGCAGCCGCACGAACTCCGCACGCGACAGTTTCGGCCCGCTGCGCGCGAGCACGTCCCGTGCCCGCGCGGCTCCGCCGTGCAGCAGGTCGATCGCACTCATCGCCATCAGCTTCGCGGGCACCACGGCGGACGCGACGTGGTCGGCGGTGTAGAAGGCGTTGCTGTGGAAGGGCGCGTCGACCCCGGCCGCCGCCATCGCCTGCACCACGGGCATCACCTGGCCCAGGTCGCCCATGTCGGTGGAACCGCCGCCGGGACCGTCCAAACGCGCGTAACCGTCGCCGACCAGTTCGCGGGCGCTCGATTCCACCACCTCGGCCAGCGGGGCGTCGTCGGCGTAGGGCAGGAACGACACGGTGGTGAGGATCTCGACGTCCGCGCCCATCGCGAGCGCCCCGCCCCGCACCGCGCCCTGGACTCTCGCGGCGGCGTCACGCATGGCCTCGATGGTGCGGGCGCGCACGAGCACCTCCATTTCGGTCAGCGCCGGGATGGAGCTGACGGCCGAGCCCGCGCTGGTGATCAGGTGGTGCACGCGGATGCCGTCGCCCTCGCGGAACATCTCGCGGTGCGCGTCGATCGCGGAGATCGCCACGGTGGCGGCCTTGTAGGCGCTGATCCCGGCCTCGGGTGAGGCGGCGGCGTGGGCCGCGCGGCCGTGGAACCGCACCCGCATCAGCAGCGAGCCGGTCCCGGTGAAACCGAGGCCCAGCGCCGGTTCCGGCGTGCCAGCGTGGGTCAGGAGCGCGAGGTCGACGTCGTCGAAGTGCCCGAGCCGGATCAGCTCGGCCTTGCCCGCGGTGTGGTGCAGCTCCCCCGCGTCCCGCAGCGACAGCCGCCAGCCGGTCTGGATGCACTCCTCGGCGGGCACGGCGAACAGCACGACGTCGCCGTCCAGCTCGCCGAGCACCGGCCGCAGCCCGATGCCCGCGCCGACCATGGCGGCGACCTGCGAGTTGTGCCCGCACGCGTGTGCGGCGCCGGTCTCCGGGTCGGCGAACGGGTGGTCGGGGATCACCAGGCTGTCCAGCTCGCCGAGGATGCCGACCGCCGGGCCCGGCCCGCGGCCGCGCATCCGCGCCTTGACCCCGGTGCGGGCCAGCCCGGCCCGCGGGGCCAGGCCCAGCTCGGCGAACTTCCGGGCGACCACCTCGGCGGTGCGCGTCTCGCGGTAGCCGGTTTCGGGATGGCGCAGGATGTCTTCGCTCAGCGCGACGATCTCCGCGGCACGGCGGTCGATTTCCGCGCAGGCCCGGGCTTTCAGTTCGGCCGGGGTCATCCGAGCACGCTCCGGCCGATCGCGGTGAGCGCCGTGTCCTCCTGCGGCGCGTGCACGGCGGCGGACTGGATGTCGCGGAAGTGGCGCTCCAGCGGGCTGTGCCGGCTCAGGCCGGGATTGCCCAGCAGCCGCATCGCGAGCGACACCGCCGCGTGCACGTGCCGGTCGGCCAGCACCCGGGCGCTGAGCGCGCGCGTCGGCGGCAGCTCCTCTCCCGCGTCCAGGCGCCCGGCGACGCTCGTCAGCAGCTCCTCGGCACCGGACAGCAGCGTCTCGATCTCGCCCGCGGCCTGCGCGAACTTCTCCGTCGTGGCGAGGGGGCGGCCCAGGTTCGCGGGCACCCGGTCGTGCGCGAACCGGTGGAAGGCCCGCTGCGCCGCCCGCCCGACGCCGAGGTAGAGCGCGGCGAGCGGCAGGGCGGTCGCGGCGACGGCGAGGTTGTCCGGCGGGCCGCTTTGGGACGCCGCCTGGATCAGGAAGTCCGCCGGGATCTCGACGTCGGTGAACACCACGTCGTGGCTGCCGCTGGCCCGCAGCCCGAGCTGGTCCCACGTGCGCTCGATCCGGATACCGGGCGCGGAGGCGGGCACCGCGAACGTGCCGACGCGTGGCTCGGGCTCGTCGGTCGCCGCCCAGACCAGGAACCAGCTCAGCCCCTCGGCGCCGGTCGCGAACCGCTTGTGCCCGCTGACCGACCAGCCCGCCGCCGTCCGCCGCGCGGTGGTGGCGGGCAGCCCGCCCCGCGCGGGCGAGCCCAGCTCGGGTTCGACGCGCACGGTGTTGATCAGCGTCGGCCGCTGCGCGGACTCGGCGAGCACGCGCGAGTACAGCTCCTCCGGCCACTGCGCCTGGCGCGCCTGCCGGGCGTGGGTGATCAGCGTCATCGCGCAGATCAGCGCCACCGACGGGTCACCCTCGCCGAGCGCAGCGAGCACCTCCACCTGCCCGGCGAGGCCGAGCTCGCGCCCGCCGTACCGCCGCGCGACGGTCGACGTGAGCAGCCCGGCCTCGTGCACCGCCTCGACCCCGGCGGCCGGGAAGTCGCCGGTGCGGTCGTACTCGGCGGCGGTCTCGGCGAGCCGCCGCGTCACCTTCTCCAGGTCCACTGTGTCCCTCCCACTCCACGTCCGATCTTGCCAGGCGCGGCGGAGGGGACGGCGTCAGCGCAGCTGCTCGACCCGGACCCAGTCCACGGCGAACGTCACCCCGCCGGCGGCGATCTTGTCCACACTGGACTGCGGCAGGCCCCAGTACGGTGTGGTCACCTGGTTGTAGCCCGCGGGGTAGGCGCCGCCGAGGGCGAAGTTCAGGATCACGTACTGGTTGTGGTCGAACACCCACGCGCCCCGGGTCGCCTCGGTCTTGCGGCGCAGGATCTCCAGGTACTGCGTGCCGTCGAGGGCGAACCGCATCGCCGAGGGCGTCCACTCGACGCTGTAGGTGTGCCAGCTCTCGATGGTCTGGCCCGCCGGGAAGTTCTCGATGGTGCCGATGTTGCCGTCGGCGGAGTAGCCGGGGCCGTGCAGCGAGCTGCTGGTCCACGTGGCGTAGCCGATGTTCTCCATGATGTCCGTTTCGCCGCAGTCCGGCCAGGACACGGTGGGGTCGTCGACGTTGCTGCCCAGCAGCCAGAAGGCGGGCCAGAACCCGTCGCCCGCGGTCATCTTGAGCCGGGCGCTGACGCGGCCGTAGGTGAAGTTGACCGCGGTGCTGGTGTCGATGCGGGCGGAGGTGAAGTGGTAGGTGCCGCCGCCGGGCGCGGTGTAGCCGTTCGGCAGGTACTTCGGGGTGATGAGCAGTTGACTGTTCGCCACGGTCAGGGTGCTGGCGTCGTCGATGTAGGCCTGCGACTCACCGTTGACCGACCCCATCGTCGAGCCGGTGACGACGACACGCCACTTGCCGCGGTCGAGGCCGGGTCCGGTGAAGTCGTCGAAGAACACGGTCTGGTAGGTCCCGGCCGGGTCGGCGGGCGCGGCGGGGTACTCGGCGGTGGCGCTGCCGCCGGTGCCCCAGACCTGGAAATCGTAGAGGGCGTAGCCGAACTGGGCCGTGGCCGGGGCGGGGTTGTAGAAGCTGCGGCGGCGCAGGCCGAGCATCCGCACGTAGCGGCCGGTCGCGGGGCTGGGCAGGGTGATGCTGTCGTGGATGCCGGTCGAACTGCCGGGGGTGCCGATGTCGGCCGCGCGCTGGGCGACCTGGGCCGCGGTGGGCTGGTAGACCGTCTGCCAGGTGCGGTTGTCGGCGGAGACCTGGAGCTGGTAGTCGACGGCGTAGGCGGCTTCCCAGTAGAGGTCGAAGGCGGTGATGCGGGAGGTCGCCCCGAGGTCGACGGCGACCCAGCGCTGGTCGTTCCAGTCGCTGGCCCAGCGGGTGGTGTCGCCGGTGAGGCCGGAGGGGATGCCGCCGTCGAACGCGTTCTGCGGGGTGTGCCCGGCGTCCTGGTAGTAGTTGCCGTAGGCGGGATGCCCGAGGGCGAGGTTCGCGACCGCGGTGGACGCCGGCGTGGGGGCAGCGCCGAACACCTGGAAGGAGTAGAGCGAGTAGCCGTACGGGGTGGCGCGCTCGAGTCCGCGCAACCGTACGTAACGGCCGAGGGAGGGCTGCGGGTAGGTGTGGATCGTGACCGTGCCGCCAGTGCCCGCGTTTTCGGTGTAGACGGTGGTCCAGTTCGTGCCGTCGGCGGAGACTTCCACGACGTAGCGGCGGCCGTACGCGGCTTCCCAGGTGAGCACGACGTGGGTGACGCGGATGGTGGTGCCGAGGTCGATGCGCAACCAGGCGTCGTCGGCGAAGTTGCTGGCGAAGCGGGTGGCGGCGTTGCCGTCGAACGCGAGGCCGGGGCCGAGTCCGGCGTTCTCGCTGCCGGACGCGGTGGCGGCCCCGGGGTTCGCGGCATACGCGGCGGCGGCCCAGTCGCTGTTCCAGTCCACAGTGGACGCGGCGGAGGCGGAAGGCGCCCACTGGACGGCCCCGGTCGCGGTGGCTGTCGCGGTGACGGCGGCGAGCAGAACGGCGCTGCGGCGGGAGATCGCGGGCATGACACTCCTCGAAGGGTTTCGTGGGTGTTCAGGGCAACCCCGTCCAGGGCACTTCCCGCAGGGAGCATGATGACCTCGCGCAGGGCGGGTGTCAATGCGGGAAGCGCTTTCTCCTGCCGCTGCGACTGCCCACGTCCCGCCGGTGACTACTATCGGCGATCCTGATCGCCTGAGCGGAGATAGCGCGCCGTACCGGTGGGCGGGAAGCGCTTTCTCCCGCCGCTGCGACTGCCCACGCCCTGCCGGTCACGACTATCGGCGATCCGGATCGGCCGAGCGGAGCTGGCGCGCCGTACCTGTGGGCAGAAAGCGCTTTCTCCCGCCGCTGCGACTGCCCACGTCCCGCCGGTCACGACTATCGGCGATCCGGATCGGCCGAGCGGAGATGGCGCGCCGTACCTGTGGTCGGAAAGCGCTTTCTCCCACCGCTGCGACTGCCCACGCACTGCCGGTGACGACCATCGACGGCACGGATCGCGCCCGCGGATATGGCGCGTCGTACCTGTGGGCGGGAAGCGCTTTCCAGCCTGCTGCGGCCGCTGGCACTTCGCCAGCAGCCACTGTTGCCCAGCCGATACCGGCCACGTAAGCCATGGACCATCTGGAGTTTCGTCGCCCTCCTTGTTGGAAAGCGCTTTCTGCCGCCGCTGTCAGGAGGCGCTGCGCGCCGCTCCCGGCGCCAAACCCTCCCCACCCGAGGCCAGGAACGCCGCGACCGGCAGGGTCGCCGCGCCGCGGGCTACCGCGTCCGGGCCCAGTGCGCCCAGTTCGATCGAGGTCTGCGAGAAGGGCAGCCGCAGCGCGTGGGCTTGCGCCGCGTCCCGGATGCTGGGCAGCAGTGGCGCCATGGTCAGCCCGGCCCAGCCTCCGATGATCACCCGCCGGGGGTTGAACAGGTTCACCAGGTTCGCGATCCCCACCCCGATGCGCAGCGCCGTCTCCTCCAGCACCGCCCGCGCCGCCTCGCTCGCCGCACTCGCCTCGCTCCCGGCGCCCCAGGCACCCGCCGCATTGGCGCCACCCACCGCACCAGCGCTACCGGCCGCATCGCGAGCATCTGCTCCGCCCCAAGCACGCGCGCCACGCCCCGCACCGGCGCCACCCGCCGCACCCGCCGTGCTCCCGGCACCGGCGCCCCCAGCATCGGCCGCACCGACGCCACGCGCCGCGCTCCTACCACGCGCCGCATCGGCGGCACCCGCACCAGGCACGCCCCCGGCCCCGGCAGCAGTCACGCCATCGGCCGCACCGGCCGCGCGCCCGGCACCGGCCGCACCCCCGCCACCGGCCGCACCCGCCACGCCACCAGCCGCACCCCCGCCACCCGCCGCACCCCCGCCACCCGCCGCGGCTGTGCCTTCAGCACCACCACCCACCACCGCGCCGCCCTGGGCGAGTGCCACGATCCGCGCCAGTGCCTGCTCCTCGTTCCTCGCATCGAGGGGCATCGCGCCTGGCGTCTCGTGGTAGCGGGCGATCACCGCCTCCGCGCCGACGTACGCTTCCAGGCAGCCGCGGGCTCCGCAGCGGCAACGGCGGCCTCCGATCTCCACGTTGGTGTGGCCCCACTCACCCGCACTGGTGGTCGAGCCCCGCAAGACGGCACCGTCCGCGATGAGCGTTGCTCCGATGCCCGAGCCGATCAGCAGGAACACCGCGCTGTCCGTCGCGGGACCCGCGCCGAACCACAGCTCCGCCTGCCCCATCGTCGCGGCACCGTTGTCGACGAACAGCGGCAGATCCGTGTGCGCGCGCAACAACTCCTCCAGCGGCAGCGCGTCCCACCCCACCGTCTGCCCGTGCACCACCGCCGACGGCTCGTGCTGCACGATGCCCGGCACGCCGATCCCCACCCCGAGCACCCGCGCCGCACCCGCCGTCACCGCCCCCAGCCCCGCCACGATCCCGGCCACGATGCGGCCCGGGTCCGGCCTCGCCGCGTCCACGGGGATGTCCGCCGACGCCTGCTCGTGCAGCCCCAGATCGAACCGCTCCACGCGAATCCGTGTCTCGCCGACATCGATACCCACGACCGGGAACCGCTCCGTGTCGACGCGCAACAGGATCCGCGGCCGCCCGCCCTCGGACTCCACCGCCCCCGCCTCGACGACCACCCCGGCCTCGATCAGGTCCGCGGCGACATTGCTGACCGACGCGGAACTCAGACCGGTCGCCGAAATCAGGTCCTGACGGCTCAGCGGGCCGGAAAAGTACAGCTCCCGCAGCAGCCGGGCCCGGTTGGCCCGCCGCAGGTCGCGGACGTTCCTGCGCCCGGCGTCGGTCATGCGCCCACCCTCCCACCTCCGGCGGTCCCTCCCGCCGATCCTGCCCCCACTGTTGACGTGAGACTTACCTCACAGGTTAAATCACACCGTGAACTAAGTACCGAACAAAGTCTCCCCCCAGTGCGGCGGCCCCCGTCCTCCGCCGCGCCGCTCCCCGCCTCCCGCACCGATGACCCCGCCCAGGCTTTCACCGTCGAAAGGTCCGGCATGCGCCCGTCCTCGCGCCTTCGCTCCGCCCCGCGCCTTCGCTCAGTCCTGCTCACCACCGCCGTCTCGGCCGCGCTGGTGGCCTCCGCGTGCAGCTCCGGCGGCAGCGATGGCGGCGGAGGCGGCCCGCAGACCATCACCTACTGGGCCAGCGACCAGGGCAGCTCGATCTCCGAGGACACCCGGGTGCTCACCCCCGAGCTGGCGGAGTTCACCCGCCAGACCGGGATCAAGGTGAACCTGGAGGTGATCGGCTGGAACGACCTGCTCAACCGCATCCTCGCCGCGGCCACCTCCGGCGAGGGCCCGGACGTCGTCAACATCGGCAACACCTGGTCCACATCGCTGCAGGCCACCGGCGCGTTCCTGCCGGTCTCCGCAGACGTGCTCAACCAGCTCGGCGACACCGGCCGGTTCCTGCCCAACGCGCTCGCGGCCACCGGCGCGCCCGGGCAGGACCCGGTCGGCGTCCCGCTCTACTCGATGGCCTACGCGCTCTACTACAACAAGGCGATGTTCGCCGCCGCCGGGATCACGAACCCGCCCACCACCTGGGAGGAGTTCGTCGAGGACGGCAAGAAGCTCACCCACGGCGACCAGTGGGGCGTGAGCCTGGAGGGCGCCAGCACGTCCGAGAACGCCCACCACGCCTTCACGTTCAGCCAGCAGCACGGCGGCAGCTTCTTCGACGCCGCGGGCAAACCCACCTTCAACACGCCCCAGAACGTGGCCGCGATCAAGCAGTACGTCGACTTCGTGGCGACCGACAAGATCGCGAGCCCGAGCGTCGCCGAGTACTCCAACGGCACCGAGGCCGTGCAGGACTTCGCCACCGGCAAGGCCGCGATGCTGCTGTGGCAGACCGCGGACGCGCAGCTGGCCAACTACGGCATGAAGACCGACCAGTACGGCGTGGTGCCGATCCCGTTCCCCGCGTCCCCGCCCGCGGGCGCCAAGCACGTCGACTCCATCGTGGCCGGCATCAACGTGTCCGTCTTCGCCGGTACCCAGCACAAGGACGCGGCGCTGCAGTTCGTGAAGTTCCTGACCAGCAGGCAGACCCAGATCGACCTCAACAAGGCCTACAGCTCCCTGCCGTCGGTCACCGACGCCTACAACGACCCGGCGTTCCAGACCACGGCCGCGCAGGTCTACCGCAGGATCCTCACCGACTCCGCGGCCCCGATGCCCGCCGTGGCACAGGAAAGCCAGTTCGAGACGGCGATGGGCACCGTGCTGAAGAACCTGTTCGCCGCGGCGGCGAGCGGCAAGCCGGTCACCGAGCAGACCGTGGCGAACGAACTCGACCAGGCGCAGCAGCAGCTCAACGCGGGCGGCTGAGCACCCCGCTCACCCGACCGCCCCGCGCCCGGAAGGACTTCGCATGACCCTCGCCGCCGAAGCCGCGCAGCCCACGACGCGGCGGCCGCCACCCGCCCCGCGCGCGCCCCGCCGCTCGTGGGTGCGGGTGCGGCGGGCCGGCCTGCCGTACCTGTTCCTGCTGCCCGCCGTGGTGTTCGAGCTGCTCGTGCACGTGGTGCCGATGGTGGTCGGCGTCTTCATGAGCTTCCGGCAGCTGACCCAGTTCTTCATCCGGCACTGGAGCGCGGCCCCGTTCACCGGGCTGGCGAACTACCGCTTCGCGCTCGACTTCGACGGCGCGATCGGCCAGCGGCTGCTGCACTCCTTCGGCGTCACGTGCGCGTTCACGGTGCTCGCGGTCGCGTTCTCGTGGCTGCTGGGCACCGGCGCGGCCCTGCTGATGCAGGACCCGTTCCGCGGCCGCGGGCTGCTGCGGACGTACTTCCTCGTGCCGTACGCGCTGCCCGCCTACACCGCCGCGATCACGTGGGAGTTCCTGTTCCAGCGCGACAACGGACTGGTGAACCGGCTGCTCGTGGACGACCTGCACCTGTTCCGCGAGCCGCCGTTCTGGCTGCTGGGCGGCAACAGCTTCTTCGCGCTGGTGATCACGGCGGTGTGGCGGATGTGGCCGTTCGCGTTCCTCGTCGTGACCGCCGGGCTGCAGAACATCCCGCAGGACCTCTACGAGGCCGCCGCGCTCGACGGCGCCGGGGTGTGGCGGCGCATCCGGTCGGTGACGCTGCCGCAGCTGCGCCCGGTCAACCAGGTGCTCGTCCTGGTGCTGTTCCTGTGGAACTTCAACGACTTCAACACCCCGTACGTGCTGTTCGGCAACGTCGCCCCGCCGGAGGCGAACCTGGTGTCGCTGCAGATCTACGACACCTCGTTCCACAGCTGGAACTTCGGCTCGGGCTCCGCGATGTCGGTGCTGCTGTTGCTCTTCCTGCTGGTGGTCACGGCGGCCTACCTGTTCGTCACCAACCGGAGGAAGGCCGATGCCTGACCGCCGTTCCCCGCTCGCCCCGGCGGCCTCGTTCGTCTGGACCCGCCGGATCGGGCTGACCCTGCTGGGCCTGTTCACGTTCGTGCCGTTGTACGTCATGGTGAGCAGCTCGCTGAAACCGTTGCGGGACGTGCAGTCCGCGTTCGAGTGGTTTCCCGCGCACCTGACGCTGCGGCCGTACGTGGACATGTGGAGCACCGTGCCACTGGCGCACTACTTCCTCAACAGCCTCATCGTCTGCACGTGCTCCACCGTGGTGTCCGTGGTGGTCGCGATCCTGGCGGCGTACGCCGTGAGCAGGCACCGGTTCCCGGGACGGCGGGTCTTCAGCGTCACCGTGCTGTCGACGCAGATGTTCCCCGGCATCCTGTTCCTGCTGCCGCTGTTCCTCCTCTACGTCAACATCGGCGCGGCCACCGGCGTGAAGCTGTCGGGTTCCCTGCTGGGCCTGGTGATCACCTACCTCACCTTCACCCTGCCGTTCTCGATCTGGATGCTCGTCGGCTACTTCGACTCGATCCCGCGCGAGCTCGACGAAGCCGCGAAGGTCGACGGGAACGGCGAGCTCGGTTCGCTGGTGCGGATCATCCTCCCGGCCGCCGTGCCCGGCATCGTCACCGTCGCGGTGTACTCGTTCATGACCGCGTGGGGCGAGGTGCTCTTCGCGTCGGTGATGACCGGCGACGCCACCCGCACGCTCGCCGTCGGGCTGCGCAACTACGCCTCGCAGAACGACGTGTACTGGAACCAGATCATGGCCGCGTCACTGGTGATCAGCGTGCCCGTGGTCGCGGCTTTCCTGCTGCTGCAGCGGTACCTCGTCGCCGGCCTGACCGCAGGCTCGGTCAAGTAACCCTCCCCTCCGCACCGCGATCCGAGGAGTCCCATGCCTTTTCCCGACCTCTCCGTGTTCGGCCCCGGCTTCACCTGGGGCGCGGCCACCGCCGCGTACCAGGTCGAGGGCGGGGTCGCCGAGGACGGCCGGTGTCCGTCCATCTGGGACACGTTCTGCCGCGTTCCGGGGGCGATCGACAACGGCGACACCGGGGACGTGGCGTGCGACCACTACCACCGCTGGCCCGAGGACGTCGCGCTGATGCGGAAACTCGGCCTGACGTCGTACCGGTTTTCGATCGCGTGGCCGCGGATCGTCCCCGGCGGCACCGGTGCGGTGAACCAGGCGGGCCTGGACTTCTACGACCGGCTCGTCGACGCCCTGCTGGACGCCGGGATCCGTCCGAACGCGACGCTCTACCACTGGGACCTGCCGCAGGTGCTGCAGGACCGCGGCGGCTGGCCCGCGCGCGAGACGGCCTACGCCTTCGCCGAGTACGCCGCCGTGGTCGCGGCGCGCCTCGGCGACCGCGTCACGGAGTGGGCCACGCTCAACGAACCGTTGTGCAGCGCGTGGATCGGGCACCTCGAAGGGCGCATGGCCCCCGGGCTTACCGATCTGACCGCCGCCGTGCACGCCGGGTTCCACCTGCACCTCGGGCACGGCCTGGCCGCGCAGGCGGTCCGCGCCGCGTCGCCCGGCGAGGTCCGGCTGGGCATCACCAACAACCTGAGCACGTGCGAGCCCGCGACTCCGGCCGACGCGGACATCGCCGCGGCCCGGCGAGCCGACGGGCACATCAACCGCTGGTGGCTCGACCCGGTCTTCGGCCGCGGCTACCCGGCCGACATGCTGGAGGTCTACCAGGTGGATCTGCCCGAGCGGCCGGGCGACCTCGCGACGATCGCGCAGCCGCTCGACTGGCTCGGCGTCAACTACTACTTCCGCCAGATCATCGCCGACGACCCCGGCGCGGTCGCCCCGTTCACCCGGCAGCTGCCCGGCCCCGGTCCCCGCACGGCGATGGACTGGGAGGTCCACGCGGCGGGGCTGGAAGAGCTGCTGCTGCGCGTGAGCCGGGACTACGGCGCGCGGGAGCTGGTGGTCACCGAGAGCGGCGCGGCGTACGACGACGTGGTCGCTCCCGACGGCTCGGTGCACGACCCCGAGCGCTCGGCCTACCTGACCGAGCACATCGCCGCGTGTGCCCGCGCCAAGGCCGCGGGCGCGCCGCTGACCGGGTACTACGTCTGGTCGCTGCTGGACAACCTGGAGTGGGCCTACGGCTACGACAAGCGGTTCGGCCTGGTGCACGTCGACTACCGGACCCAGCGGCGGACGATCAAGAGCAGCGGCCACGACTACGCGGACCTGATCCGCGCGCACCAGAGCGTGTTCGAGAAGCAGGCGGGGTGAGCGTCAGAGCGCCGCGTTGCCGGTGAGCACGCGGCGGACCAGCGGCGCGACGTCGGAGTGGACCTCCATCGCGGCCTTGATGAGCCCGCGAGGAGGATCATCCGCGAGAGTAGTGGCGGCCCTTCCACTCCGCGCCCCGCCCTCGCCAGTGCCGCACCGCGGAGTCGAGCGTCATCAGCAGGTACAGCGTCGCGGTGACGGGCAGCAGCGGGGCGGCCGCCGGGTTCAGCCGGTAGTACCGCAGCATCGGCACGAACGTCAGCGTCATGACCAGCCAGGCCGCGGCCGAGAACGCGCACGTCGGCGTGTCCGGCAGGAGCGCGCCGGCGACCGTCAGGACGGGCGGGACGAGGAACACCAGCGCGAGCCCGACGACGGTTCCCGCGAGCAGCAGCGGCGAGTGCCGCAGCTGCGTGTACGCGCTGCGGGAGATCATGCGCCACAAGGAACCCAGCGTCGGATAGGGGCGCACGCTCCGGACGTGGTCCGCGAGCCCCAGCCAGATCCGCCCGCCAGTGCGCTTGATCGCGGTACCGAGCGCCACATCGTCGATCACCGCGCCCCGGATCGCCGCCACTCCCCCGGCGCGCTCCAGTGCCGTGCGGCGCACCAGGCAGCAGCCGCCCGCGGCGGCGGCGGTCCGCGTGCCCGGGCGGTTCACCCGGCGAAACGGATAGAGCATCGCGAAGAAGTACACGAAGGCCGGGACGACCAGCCGCTCCCACGCGGTTTCCGTGCGCAGCACCGCCATCTGCGACACGAGGTCCCGTTCGCCCGCGGCTTCGACGAGCGCCGTCAGCGACTCCGGGTCGTGCGCGATGTCGGCGTCGGTGAGCAGCAGGAAGTCCACCTCGCCCGCGGTCGCCACGCCGTGCGCGACCGCCCACAGCTTGCCCGTCCAGCCCGGCGGCACCGGCCCCGGCGACGTCACCGTCAGCGGCAGACCGCCCTCGCGGGCAAGCCTTTCCGCCGCCGCGGCGGTGCCGTCGGTGCTGCCGTCGTCGACCAGGACCACCCGCGCCCGGCCCGGATACCGTTGCGAGAGCAGGCCGGGCAGGGTCAGCGGCAGCACGTCCGCCTCGTCGCGCGCGGGCACCACGACCGCCACCGAGGGCCACACCGGCGGCGTGCGGCGCGGCGGCAGCCGCTGCCCCGTCCGCCAGAACCCGCCGTGGCACAGGGCCAGCCCGGCCCACACCAGCAACGCCACCCCGGCCACCACGCGCACGACGATCACGGGAAGCAGCCTGCCAAACGATCCCCGGTTTGCGCCGCGAGCCCCGGCGCCGCACCGTGGAAGCAACACGGAAGAGGGTGCGGCCATGGTCCGGTGGGAGCGGAGCGAATCGGCCGGCGACCGGACGTCCCACCGCCGTGGTGGCGACCCGGTCGCACTGGCGGTGGTCACGTGCGACGCGGCGAAGGCGGTGCGGGACGTCAGCGTCCGTCTGCACGAGGAAGCCCGGCGGGCCTGCGACGCCGCCCGCGCCGCCCGGGAACGGGCGCGGGACCTGCGGACGACGGCGAAGCCGCTTCCCGACGGCGACTCGGTGCGCTGATCCGCGCTACCGGTGCCCGATCTGCTCGGCGATCCAGTCGAGCACGACGTCCACGCGGGCCAGGACCTCCGTCCCCGGCTGCGGGCAGTCCGGCCCGTAGTTCTCGATCGCCACGAGCTGCCCGTGCACGTTGTCGCCGGAGACGTAGAACGGCGAACCGGAGTCGTCCTTGCAGGGACTGTTCTCGACGGTCCTCGGCACGACCGGCTGCGCTTCGAGGGTGTACGCGTTGATCTTCGTGACGCGGAAGTTGCCGCGCTTGAGGTGGTCCGACTGCGTGACGACCGTCGGCGAGAGCGAGCCCCAGCCCGCGAACGCGAGTTCCTGCCCCACCTTGGGCTTCCCGTCCAGCGACAACGGGGTGATGCCGGTGATCGGCGTGCTGAGCTTCACCACCGCGAGGTCGTTCACCGGGGACTGGCGCACGGTCACCACCTGCGCGGTCTGCCCGCCGGTGTCGCTGTCCTTGTTCTTCCCGACCGTGACGCTCATGTGGTATGGCGGCTGCCCGCCCACGCGGTTGCCCGCCAAGTCGTGGAAGCAGTGCCCGGCGGTGATCACCCAGCTCGGGTCGATCAGCGAGCCGCTGCAGCCGCCGCCGCGCACCCCGCCGTCCTCGGTCGGGATGTCCTTCGAGCTGAGCTTCGCGTTGAACGGCAGGATCACCGCGGGTTTCGGGGCGGCGGTGGTGCTCTCGCCCGCCGGCACGTCGGCCCTCGCGCCGGTGGCCGCGGGCCGCGACACGGCCTGCTCGCTCGCGGTGCCCGCCTGACGCGGCACCGCGTAGGTGTACGCCCCACCGGCCCCCGCCACCACGGCGAGGGCCAGTGCGCAGTGCCAGGCGAACCTCCGCCCCCTCGAACTGGTTCTCACCCCTGCTATGACGTACGGGACCCCGGGGGTGGTTCGGTCTCTGTGATTTCGGATACGGCAGATTGCCCGCCGGTGCACCTTCCGCTGTCCGTCGAGGCTGGATCCTGCCCAGGGCGCAACGCGTCCATGACCAGATCGAGCAGCCGGGCGGTCTGTTCCGAGGTGCTGTCGGGGGCTGTCGTCAGCAGCACCCCGAGGAGCATCGCGGTGACGTCCCCGGGTTCGACGTCGCCGCGCAGCGATCCCGCGCGCGCACCGGCTTCGAGGAAGGTCGCGACCGCGGCGGTGACCCGCTCGCGGGCCGGCGGCGTGAGCCGCCCCGCCGCCAGCCCGGTGCGCAGCGCGTCGACCATTCCGCGCTTCATCGCGACGAACTGCGCGTAGCGGCCCAGCCAGGCGCGGAGTGCCGCGTCGGGCGGCAGTTCGCCGAGCAGCGCGGGCGCGCTGGTGGTGAGGTCGTCCAGTTCGGCGGCGTAGACGGCCTCGAAGAGCGCGTCCCGGGTCGGGAAATGGCGGTACAGCGTGCCGATCCCGACCCCGGCTTCCCGGGCGATGCTTTCGAGCGGCACGGCCGTGTCGGCGGTGGCGAACGCTTCCCGCGCGACGGCGACGAGGTGCTCACGGTTGCGTTTCGCGTCCGCGCGCAGCGGACGTCCGGGCGGACTCAAAGCGGAGGGACCTCCGTTAGTGCTACGGTTCCGCTAGGCGGAGGTTCCTCCGCTTCCTCATCCTCCCACAGGCAGGACTTCCGGCATGACCTCCACTCCCCGCCCCGGCGGCACCGGTTCCCTCGCCCGGCGCACGGTTTCCCGCGTCGGCTACGGCACAGCGCAGCTCCCACGGCTGGCCGAGGACCGCGCCGCGGCCGTCGCGCTCGTGCGCCGCGCGGTCGAGCTCGGCGTCGACCACATCGACACCGCGCAGTTCTACGGGTTCGGCTTCGCCAACGAGGTGCTGAGGGAGGCGCTCCGCGGGGGCGACGAGGTCCTCGTCGTCAGCAAGGTCGGCGCCGATCCCCACCCCGGCGGGCGGCTCCCGCTCCGGCTCGCGCAACGGCCGGAGGAGCTGCGGGCGAGCGTGGAGGACAACCTGCGCAGCCTCGGCGTCGAGCAGGTGCCGGTCGTGAACCTGCGGCGCACGGACACCGGTCCCGGCGGCCGGGTCGAGGGGAACCAGGTGGTCGACCTCGACGACCAGCTCGCCGTGCTGACCGCGCTGCGGGACGAGGGCAAGATCGGCGGGATCGGCCTGAGCAGCGTGTCCCCCGAGATCCTGCGCCGGGCGCTGCCGGCGGGCATCGTGTGCGTGCAGAACGCCTACAGCCTCGTCTCGCGTGAGGACGAGGAGGTCCTGCGGCTCTGCGTCGCCGAGGACATCGCGTGGGTGCCGTACTTCCCGCTGGGCGGCGCGGTTCCCGGCCTGCCGAAAGTGACCGACGAGCCCGCGGTCCTCGCCGCCGCGGAGTCCCTCGGGTGCACGCCGTCGCAGCTCGGGCTGGCCTGGCTGCTGCGGCGCTCGCCGAACGTCCTGCTCATCCCGGGCACCGCGGATCCCACGCACCTGGAGGCCAACCTCGCCGCGGGCGCGATCGACCTGGACGACGAGACATTGGCGGCGCTCGACGCCGTACCGTCCCGCTCGATGCGGGTTTCCCCCTGAGTGGCGGGATCCACGGAGGCCGCAGCTACAGCCCGGCCACGAACGCCTCCAGCCGGGTGGCGATCTCGCCGGGCGCCTCCAGCGGGGACAGGTGCCCGGTGCCGGGGAGGACGGCCATGGTCGCGGTCGGCAGGAACGGCAGCAGGCGCTCGGCCAGCACCGCGGGCGGGTCGACCTGGTCCCGTTCCCCGGCGAGCACCAGCACCGGCACCTCGACCCGCCCGACAATATCGCCGATGTCCTCGGCGATGCCCTCGCGAGGCCAGGTGAGCCGGGCGTCCTCGGTGGCGGCGAGGCTGTCGGCGACCACCCGCTCCCGCACGTCGTCCGGCAGTGGCCGGTGCGTCAGCACGTGGTCCAGCGCGCCGCGCACGGTTTCCGCGTTGTCGTAGGCGTGCGCGAGCGCCTCCTGCTCCTGCGGGCCCACGGCGGGCCGGGCCGGTGCCGGGGCCACCAGCACCACGCCCGCGAGACCCGCCGGCCGCCCGGCCGCGACCAGCTGCGCCACCTTCCCGCCCATCGAGTGTCCGATGAGGACATACCGGTCGAGCCCCTCGACCACTTGCCTCGCGTCCTCGGCCAGCTGGGTCAGTCCGTACGGCCCGGGCAGCTCGCGCGCCGCGCCCCAGCCCCGCTGGTCGTAGCGCACCACCGGCCTGCCGGGAGCCACCCGCTCGGCCACCCGGGCGAAGGTCTCGCCGGACCCGCCCCAGTAGTGCAGGAACACCAGCGCCGGGCCGGTACCCGGCCGGAACCGCACGGGCAGCACGCCCCCGGCCACCTTCACGTCTTGTGTCGTTTCCATGGCTTCGACGCTAGGCGCGCGGTGCCGCGCAGCCCAGGTACGCTTCGGTCCTGTCATGGTGGAAAACGGACAGCAACCCGCCATCAGAACCGTGCGCTACCGCGTCGCGGAGGACTCGCCGTTCGGCGTCGAGGTGCTCACCTTCGGCCGGCTTCGAGCCCTTCCGGCGGGAAAGCAGCCGACCACGGTGCACCGGGCGGACTTCCACGTGCTCGCCCTCGCGAATTCGGGGCGCGGCACGGCCACGGTGGATTTCGTCCGGCACCGCCTCGAACCCGGCCAGGTGGTCTGGATCCGTCCGGGGTGGACGCACTCGTGGGAGGACATCCGCGAGGTCACCGGCACGGTGGTGTTGTTCCGGCCCGAGTTCGTGCCCGCCGGTTCGCCGGGCGCCGACCCGCTCGGCCCGGCGGTTTGGCGCCCGGAGCACGCGGACCTGGTGCGGCTGGCGGCCGAGCACCTGCGCCGCGAGTACGCGGCGGCGGTCGCCGGGCCGGGCGGCGCCGCGATCCTGGGGCACCTGCTGGAGGTCCTGCTGCTGCGGACCGCCGACGGGGCGCCGCGGCCCGCCGACAACCGGGAGGTGTTCGCCGCGTTCAGCCGCGCCGTGGAGACTGGGTACCGGCGTTCCCGTGAGGTCGCCTGGTACGCCCACCGGCTCGGCTACGCGCCGCGGACCCTGCGCCGCGCCACGCAGGAGGCGCTCGGGATCGGCGCGAAGCGGTTCATCGACGACCGGGTGGTGCTGGAGGCCAAACGCCTCCTCGCCCACGACGGGCTTTCCGTCACCGCCTGCGCCCACCGGCTCGGCTTCGACGACCCGGCGAACTTCGCGAAGTTCTTCCAGTCCCGGGCGGGCGTCTCCCCCGGGGCCTTCGCCGAGGACCAGCGGTGGCGCCGGTAGCGGAACCGGCGCCGCCGCGGGGGCTCACACCTTGGCGCGCAACGGGGTGCGGGCCCGCAGGTCGAGCTCGATCTGCTCCAGGCTGCGGCCCTTGGTCTCCGGCACGAGCCACTTCGTCAGGCCGAACAGCACCACGTTCACGGCCGCGAACACGAACATCGAGCCACCGATGCCCAGTGCCTTCGCGTCGGACATCAGCGGGAACACCGCGGTCACGATGCCGGTCGCCGCCCACAGCACGACGCTGCCGACGCCCATGCCCGCCGCCCGCTCGCGCAGCGGGAACACCTCGGCCATCATCACCCACACGACCGCGCCCCAGCCGAGCTCGTAGCCCACCAGGTACAGGATCATCATCACCAGCATCAGCACGCCGAGGGTGCCGGTGTCCTTGACGTTGAGCACCGTCAGTCCGGCGCCGACGAGCGTCACCACCATGATCACGTTGCCGATCAGCAGCAGCGGCTTGCGGCCCCAGCGGTCGACGACGAACACGACCCACGCGGTGAACAGGAACTTCGTGATCCCCAGCAGCACGCCGGACAGCAGGGCGGCCTGGGTGGCGAAGCCGAGGCCGATCAGCATGGTCGGGAAGTACGCGTTGACCGCGTTGACGCCGCAGAACTGCTGCCCGACCGCGAGCAGCACGGCCACGATCAGCATCGGGCGCACCCACGGCGCCCACAGGTCGCGGATGCGCCCCTTCTCCTCGGTGTCGAGCCGGACGACCTCGCGGATCTTCGCGAGCTCCCCGTCGATGTCGGAGCTACCGCCGTGCGAGCTGACCAGCACCGAACGCGCCTCGTCCTCGCGGCCGTTCTTCAGCAGCCACCGCGGGGTCTCCGGCAGCGCGATCAAACCGAAGAACAGGACCACCGCCGGGATGACGGCGCCGGCGAACATCGCGCGCCAGTTCGCCGCCGAGCCGAGCCAGTAGCTCACCAGGAACGCGATGAGGATGCCGAGCACGATGAAGATCTGGTTGAGCGCGCCCATCGCGCCCCGCAGCCTCGCGGGTGCCAGCTCCGAGAGGTAGGTGGGCACGGTGGAGGACGAGAACCCGATGCCGATGCCGATGATCAGCCGCGAGATCACCAGCAGCGTGAACGTCGGCGAGAACGTCGCCGCGAGCGTGCCGAGCACCACGACCACGGCGGCCGCCATGATGGTGCGCCGCCTGCCGATGATCTCGTTGGTGCGCGGCGAGAAGATCGCACCGAGCACCGCGCCGACGGAGATGCTCGCGGTGATGATGCCCTTGTCCCAGCTGGTCAGCGACCACACCTTGGTGATGAACGGCAGCGCGCCGGAGATGACCCCGAGGTCGTAGCCGAACAGGATGCCCCCGAGCGCGCCGAAGAAGTACAACGTGGTCCTGTTGATGGTCCGCCGTGGTGGCGCTGTCCGCGTCATTGCCGAGTCGCCTCTTTCCTGGTTCCCGATGGGGTCGAAGGGATGGGGAGTTGCTACCGCGGCCGGACCACGCTGGTCGCGCCGAGGGCCACGGGTACCGCCACCGTCTGCCCGCGCGCGGTGACCCGGACGGTGTCCTGCAGCTGGGTGGGGTCGGCGACGGCGAGCTGCCACGCGCCGCGCACGCGCCCGAGCGCGACCGAGGCAGGCCCGGAGACGCGCACGCCGCCGGCGGTGCCCGCGGCGAAGAAGTTCGCCAGCAGCGTGCCGCCGGGCAGCCGGATCGCCTGCACCTCCGGGGTGTTCGCCAGGACTTGCCACGCGAACGCCGACGCCGCCGTCGCGAGCACGGACGCGCCGGGCAGCACGGCGTAGGCGTAGCTCGCGCCGGACGGGCGGACGCCGTGGTCGAGGACCAGCTTCTGGTAGCGGCGCGGGTAGGGCACGGTGGTGCCCTTGGTGTTCGCGCCGGTGTCGATGTCGCGCCAGGTGCCCGTCCGGTCTTCACGCAGCGCCGTCACTTTCGCACCGTCGAGCACGCGGTAGCCCCCTACGTCGGCCAGATGCAGCCACTGTGGACGGAGCACTGTGGACCGTCCTAACGCGACCTTGACCGGTGCGCCGTCCGTCAGCAAAGCGTTGTCGCCGCCCTCGCCGACGTTGCGGTTCTCGATGGTCGTGCGCACCCGCTGCCCCGAGCCGTCGGTGATGCCCGCACCGAGGCAGAGGATCCCCGCCGGAGTGAAGAACCAGGACTTCCTCGCGGTCAGCGTGCCGTCGGCCGAGACGAAGTCCAGCGCGTAGGCGCCGTGCCGTTCGTCGTGGCGGACGCCACCGGTGTGGGCGCGGGGAGTCAGCGGAGTGGAGCCGAGCGGCCCGGGGTCGCCGTCCTTCGCCGTGGTACCGGGCAGCAGCAGCGGGTCGACGGTGGGCCAGTAGGCGTCGGAGTAGTGCCCGCGTGCCGTCGGGAGGAACGTGTACAGCACGCCGTCGCCGGTGTACCAGCCGTGCAGGTTCATGGAGTTGATCGACTCGTAGCGCGAGATGCGCGTGGAGCCCACGCCGAGCGAGGCCGACCAGTCCGGCGTGGTGTGCACCATGCGGTCCTGCTGGCCGAAGATCCGGTGCTCGGCGACGGTGGCCGCAGGCCGGACACCGGTGGCCAGCACCTCCTGGGCGAACTCGATGCCCGGTACGGCGACGAGATCCGGCCCCGGCGCGAACCGCTCGGGGTCGGAGATCTCGAAGAACGGCGCGTACGTCCCCTCGGAGATCCACTTCGCGACGAGCCCGGCGAGCTGGGCCCGCGCCCGCCCGGTCGCCGTGCGCGCCAGCACGGCGGTGGCCACGGTGAGCTGGTGCCCGATGTCGTGCCCGGTCTCGCCCTGACGCGAGAGCATCCGGCCGCGCACGGGTTCCATCAGCGCGCCGCCGGCGACGAACGGCGCGAAGGTGTCCGGCACCAGCGCGTACACCTGCTCCTTGAGACCGGCGGGCAACGCGAACTCCGTGCCCTCGGTGACGTGCAGGGCCCCCGCGAGCGCGGTGAGCAGCACGATGCCGTAGTGCCCGGGATACGGGATCGTCTCGTGCTGCAGGAAGGAGCCGTCGGTGTGGAAGCCGTCGCCGTGCTCCACCTTGGCCAGCAGGCTCGCCGCTCCCCCGCCCGCGACGTCAGTGATCGCGTCGATGCCGGTGCGGATCCACGCCGGGTCGCCGACGAGCGCTCCGGACACGATGGAAATGAGGGCCTTGTCCGCGCGGTTCGCGCCGGTCTCCACAGTGGACGGACTGTTCGCGCGCCGGTTCGGGTCGCCGGCGAACCGCCGCACCGGCCGGACGTAGCGCGCGAGGTCGGCCGGGTCGAGCCGTTCGGCGACGGTGACCAGGGTGTGCAGCAGGTAGTACGGGATGCCGATCTCGTAGGTGTACCAGTTGCCGATCTCGCCGATGTTCTCGTGGTACTGGTTGGCGTACAGCAGTTCGAGCGCCGCCGTGATCCGCGACGGCACCTCGGGGTTTCCGCCGAGGGTGCCGCCCGGTGTCCCCCAGTCGACGGCGATCGCGCGCAGCCTCCCGTACATCGACGTGGTGTAGTCGCTGCCGGGGCCGAACGGCAGGTCCGTCCACAATGGTCCGTCGCCGCTCACGTTCATGGTGTCGTAGTAGGACTTCGCGACGCGCCCGAGGTTCGCCAGTGCGGCCGTGCGCTCCGGGGACGGCCGGTTGATGCCCGTCTGCAGTTCGCGGTACCCAGAGACGACGGACGACTCGGCCGCTCCTGCGGAGCGGACAGCGACGCCCGCCAGTGCGGCCGAGGCCGCGGCGCCCCACAACACCGTTCTCCGGCTGATCATGACCAGGCTCCCGTCGGGTCTAGGCGGCCTCGATGCCTTTCAGCACGGAGAAACCGTGGTCGACGATGCGCTCCAGCCGGTCGAGCTGGTCCCGCGTCGGTTCGCCGAGCGGCGGCCGGACCGGGCCCACCTTGTCGCCCCGCAGCCGTGCGGCCGCCTTGACGAGCGAGACCGCGAACCCGGGGGTCTCGTCGCGCAACGCGACGAACGGGAGGTAGAACCCCGCCAGCAGCGCGTCCATCACCGCGGTGTCGCCCTCGGTGAGCGCCCGGTGGAACCGGTGCGCGATCCGGGGCGCGAAACAGTGCACGGCGGAGGAGTAGCGGGCGACGCCGATCGCGGCGTACGCCTTCGCCGACATCTCGGCGGTGGGCAACCCGTTGAAGAACAGGAAGTTCCGCGCCCGGTCGGTGTCCGTGGCACGGATGGCGGTGACGATCCGGGTCATCAGGTCGACGTCGCCGTAGCCGTCCTTCAGCCCCACCACCGACGGCAGGTCGAGCAGCGCCCGCGCGGTCGCGGCGGTGAACACGCCCGGCGAGCGGTGGTAGACGACGACCGGGACCGACGTGTCGCCGAGGGCGTAGCGGACATGGTCGACGAGCCCGCGCGGCGGCCCGGACACCAGGTACGGCGGCAGGAGCAGCACCCCGTCGGCGCCGCCCGCCGCGGCGGCCGCGACCCCGGCCCGCGCGGAGGCGGCGCCCCCGCCCGCGCCGACCCAGACCGGAACCCGGCCGGCGACCACGTCGCGCGCGGTGTGCAGGAGCGCCGCCAGCTCTTCGGGGGCGAGTGAACTGAACTCCCCGGTGCCGCACGCGACGAACAGCGCTCCCGCCCCGGCGGCGACGTGGCTCTCGACGTGCTCGGCGAACGCGTCGAGATTCAGCGACAGGTCCTCGGCGAACGGGGTGAGGGGAAAGGCGAGCAGGCCGTCGAGCGCGGGAGGCGTCATCTAGAGTCCGTTCACATATCTGAATGAGTACCTATATGGGGACGTATTCGGGAAAGTAGTATGACCGCCGTCACAAGTCAATGGGTCATTCGTCCCCTCTGCCGACGTAACCGGACCCGGGTCCGGTTACCGTATTCTGGGCGTCATGACAGCGAAACTGGACGGCACGGCGGCACTGGTCACGGGCGCGAGCAGCGGGATCGGCGCGGCGACGGCGGAGGAGCTGGCCCGCCAGGGCGCGGCGGTGGCGCTGCTGGGCCGCCGCCGCGAGCGGCTGGCGGAGGTCGCGGCGGGGATCGAAGCGGCGGGTGGCCGGGCGCTGGTGGTCCCGGCGGACATCACCGACCGGCAGCAGGCGGCCGAAGCGGTGGAGCGGACGGTCGCCGGGCTCGGGCGGCTGGACACGGTGGTCAACAACGCCGGGCTCATGCTCGTCGGTCCCGTCGCCGACGCCCCCGAGGGCGAATGGGAACGAATGATCCGGGTGAACGTCGAGGGGCTGCTGTACGTCACGCAGCTGGCGATCCCGCACCTGACGCGGGCGGCGGCGGACGGGCCCCGGCGGGTCGCGGACGTCGTCAACATCAGCTCGACGGCGGGCCGCGTCGCGCGGGCGGGCACCGCGGTCTACAACCTCACGAAGTTCGGGGTGAACGCCTTCACCGAGGCGCTGCGGCAGGAGCTGCTGGAGCGCCGGGTCCGCGTGAGCGTGGTCGAACCGGGCACCGTGGACACCGAGCTGGTGTCGCACATCCGCGACGAGCTGCGTGACGCGGTCGCCCGGCAGACCACCGAGATCGAGCGGCTGCGACCGCGGGACATCGCCGACGCGGTCGCCTGGATCGTGACGCGGGAGCGGCACGTGGCGGTGAACGAGATCCTCGTGCGCGCGGCCGAGCAGACGTGGTGACGGAGCGGAGGCTGCGCGCAGACGCGCGCGACAACCGCGAACGCCTGCTGGAGGTCGCCGCGGCGGCGTTCGCTCGGGAGGGCACGCAGACGTCGCTGAAGGCGATCGCCCGTGCGGCGGGGGTCGGGATCGGCACGCTGTACCGGCGCTTCCCGACCCGCGAGGCGCTGGTCGAGGCGGTCTACCGCAACGAGGTGGACAGGTTGTGCGCGGCCGCGCCGGAGCTGCTCGGGCAGTGCCCGCCGGCCGGCGCGCTGCGGGCGTGGATGGAGCGGTTCGTCGACTTCATGGCCGCCAAGGAGGGGATGGCGGACACCCTGCGGGCGGTGTTGCTGTCCGAAGTGGACCGGCTGCACACCCGGGACCGCCTGCGCCAGGCGATCGGCACCCTGCTGGACGCGGGAGCCGCGGCGGGCGCGGTGCGCGCGGACCTCGCGCCGAACGACGTGCTGCTGGCGCTGGGCGGGATCACGATGATCGCCGGAGCGGAGCAGCAGCGAAAGCTGGCGTCCCGCCTGATCGACCTCCTGCTGGGCGGCGTACTGACGAGCGTCCACAGTGGACCCCGTTAGCCGGTGTACCGGGCCACGTCCCCCGTCGTCGCGAGCTCCGCCAGCGCCCGGCCCACGGCGGGCAGGAACTGGAACCCCTGCCCCGCGAAACCGGACCCCACCACCACCGGACCCCTGCGCGCGACGACGAACTCCGACGCCGCGTACCGGCACTCCCCCGTGGCCGCCGTGTCCGGGTCGGCGCCCGGCAGCCACTCGTGCGCGTACCGGCGCAGGGCCCGCTGCCGGGCCGCCGGGTCGCCCGCGCCCGGCGCGAGGAACCCCACCGAGAGCCCGGCGCCGGGTTCCGCCATGCCGCACACCGCGCCCGGATAGCCCCCGGCGGCCAGCTCCGGCCGGTCGAGGTGGTGGAAGAACACCGGCCAGTCCAGGTCCGCCCGCACCGCCGCGAAATCCACCGTCCGCTCGGCGTTCGCCCGCGGGGCGAACCCGCCCGCGAGGTTCGCCGACGACGCTCCGGCCGCCACGACGACCCGCCGCGCGCGGTAGCCGCGTTCGGTGGTCCGGACCTCCACGAGATCGTCACCCCGCGGCTCGATCCCGGTCACCGGCTCACCCCGCCGCACGACGGCTCCCTGGCGCACCGCCGCCGCGCGCAGGGCGGGCACGCCGACCCCGGCGTCGATCCGGCCCGCCAGCGGGTGGAAGAACACACGTCCGGCGTAGCGCAGGCCCGGCCAGCGCTCGACCGCCTCCTCGGGCGGCAGCCAGCGCCCCGGCTTGCCCACCGCGTCCGCGGCCCACGCCAGGAGGTCCAGGTCCTCGGTGTGCCCGTGCGCGACCCCGCCGGTCAGCGTCAGCACCCGCGTCGAGGTCTCCTGCTCCAGCTCCCGCCACAGCGGCAGCGCCTGCAGCGCGAGGTGGTTGTGCGACAGCTCGGCCCCGGCGACGCGGAAGACCTCGGCGGCGCGGCACGGCTCGTCGGCCGGGCGCGCTTCGAGCACGAGCACGTCCACCCCGCGGGCCGCGAGCTGCCATGCCGCGGCCGAGCCCGTGCCGCCGGCCCCCACCACGACGACGTCGGCCTCGCGCCCGCTCACCGCCCGCACCTTCTTTCCACTGTGGACACAGCGTTTTCCGCGTCCCGACAGCATGCACCCGGAACGCGGGGAAAATCAAACGGTCCACATCATGAGCCAACGCCGCAGGGCGGCCACCGTCAGCACGACGAGCGCCGTGCCCAGCGCCGCGGCGGGTTCAGTCCCCGCGCCGGTAACCGCCGGGGGTGGCGGTGCTCAGCGCGTACCGGACGGCCTCGGCGCGGGAGTGGAAACCCGCCTTGGCGAACAGGTTGTTGAGGTGGGTCTTGACCGTCGCCTCGCTGATCACCAGCCGCCGGGCGATCTCCGCGTTGCGCAGCCCCTCGCCGATCAGCCCGAGGATCTCCTGTTCGCGGGCGGTCAGCGCGAAAGCCGCCACCGGGCGGGCGCGGCGGGTAGCGAGCGTGATGAGCCGCCGTTGCACCTCGGGCGCCAGCACGACGGCGGGCGTCGACGGCCTCCTGCCCGTTGGTCGCGGCGGCGACCACGGTGAGGTCGTCGGCCAGGTCGAGCATCACCGCGAGCGCCTCCCGCACCGACGCCTGGTCATCCACGACGACGAGGGACAGCGTCACCTCGGCACCTCCACTTCCACGCGCCAGCCACCCGCCGCGGGTCCGGCCCGCAGGCTCCCGCCGAGCAACGCGATCCGCTCCCGCATCCCCACCAGCCCCATGCCTCCGCCCGCCGCGACCTGCGGATCCGCTTCCCCGGCCCGCGGGCCGTTCCGGACCGTCAGCGTCACGGCGCCCGCGGGAAAGGCCAGCGCCATCGACCGTTCCGCGCCGGGCGCGTGCTTGGCGGCGTTGGTGAGCGCCTCCTGCGCGGCACGCAGCAGCGCGTGCGCGGTTTCGGTCGGCACCGGCGCCGGGTCCCCGCTGATCTCGAACGGCACATCCTCGCCCTCCGCCAGCAACCGCAGGCCGCGGTCCAGCGGAAGGGCGTCCGCGCGCAGGGCCTCGATCGCGCGCCGGGTCTCGGTGATGCTGGAGACGGCCAGTGCCCGGGCGCGGCGGGTGGCCTGGTTCGCCTCGTCGTCACGACCCTTGCCGTGCAGCGCGTCGGCCATGTCGAGCTGCAGCGCGATGCCGGACAGCGAGTGGCCCAGCACGTCGTGGATCTCCCGGGCGATGCGGGCGCGTTCACGCAGCGCCGCCTCCCGTGCCTCCGAGCGCAGCGCGCGCCGGGCGTTGAGGACGGCCGCCTGCCGGTCGCGGCGCGCGATCCCGGCGAACACCGGAGCCGCGACGGTGAGGGCGAGCCACCACGGCCAGTCGTCGGCGGTCGGGTGCAGCTCCCCGGCCGCCCACACCGCGACGGCCGTGGCGACGGCTCCCGCGGCGGCGACGAACCCGGCGGCCCGGCGGCCGAGCTTCTCCCCGGCCACCGCGGTCGCCACGAACGCGAACGCCGGAGCGAGCGTCGCCTGCGCCAGCGGGAGCAGGACCGCGGTGAGCACGGCGAAGGCCGCCGCGAGCGCGACCCGCCCGCCGGCCGGCAGGCGGGTCCACGGCAGCAGCCCACCGAGCGTCAGCAGCGAGACGGCGGCGAACAGCGGGACCGACAGGGCCGGGGCGGTGACCGGCCGGGTGGCGAACTGGACGGCGGTCACCGCGACGAGGACCGCGAACCCGAACGGGCGCAGCAGCTCGTCGGTGTACCGGGCGACGCGGCGCCCGTCGTCCACGGACCTCACCCTAACGATCGAGCGGGCCGCGGCCGGAGTACCGCCGCTGCAGGTCGTCGAGCCACTGCGCGCTCCGGTGCGGCCCGCCGTCGCGGCCCTTCTCCCACAGGATCCGGCCCTCGCCCCGCACGGCCTTGGCCAGCACGACCAGGCCCTCGACCAGTACGCCGAGACCGAGGCTCAGCATCAGCGTGTTGCCCGCCGCGGTGGCGGCAGCGGGGTCGAGGACGTGCATCAGGAAGCTCGACCCGAACTTGACCGCGATGTTGAGCACCCACAGTCCCAGGGTCACCGCCGTGTACCGCATGAAGACGACGCCCTCGCGCTGGAAGAGCCGGATGCTCGCGCCCCGCAACGCCCCGAGCACCACGGTGACCAGGCCCGTCACCACGAGGTAAGCCAGTGCCGCGCCGGTGACGCCGTGCAGGTCCTTCAACCCCACGATCACCAGGATCGCCGGGATGACGAGCATCCGCTTGGCCTGGGCGGGCTCTCCGGCCAGGCGCCGGATCAACACGTACGCGATCACCGCGATGACGAGCACTACTTCGACAGGTCCGCTCATGGTCTCCCACCCCGTTTCTCGTTGACGGGGTCGAAACTACGGCTGAGCAGGGCTTTCGTCGTCGGACGAGCGCCGTATCCCCGGGTGGAGAAATCCCTCCACCCGCCGGTGGAGCCCGCATGGTCACCGGCGCGAGCGGGTAGCCCGGGTGCTTCGGAAAGGAGCGGCAGCATGGTCCTCGACGAGGAGGTCCGGATTCCCCTCGGCGGGCTGCGACTGGCGGCGCACGTCGCGCTTCCGGCGCGGCCCGGCGGGATCGTCGTGTTCGCGCACGGCTCCGGCAGCGGCCGGAACAGTCCCCGCAACCGGTCCGTCGCCGGGCAGCTGCGGGCGGCGGGGCTCGGCACGGTCCTGCTCGACCTGCTCGCGCCCGGGGAGGACGAGCCCGCCGTCCCGGTGCTCGCCGGGCGGCTCACGGCCGTCGTCGACTGGCTCGCCGCCCAGCCCGCGACCGCCGGCAGCGGCGTGGGTTTCTTCGGCGCCAGCACCGGCGCGGGCGTCGCGCTCCTCGCCGCGGCCGAGCGGCCCGCGGCCGTGCGGGCGGTGGTGTCGCGCGGCGGACGGCCGGACCTCGCGGGCGGCGCGCTCACCCGCGTGCAGGCCCCGACGCTGCTCATCGCGGGCGAGCGGGACGAGACGGTGGTGGACCTCAACCGCCAGGCGATGCGGCTGCTGCCCGCCAACAGCAGACTGGAGATCGTCGCCGGCGCGGGTCACCTGTTCGAGGAACCGGGCGCACTCGACCAGGTGGCGCACCTGGCCACGGACTGGTTCGCCCGCACCGTGGGCACCACGGCGGCACTGCGGGGTCAGCAGCCGCGCGACTAGAAGCTGATGTCCCCGTGGATGTCGCCCGCCTGCAGGACCTTGCCGTGCACCGTGCCGGTCACCTGGTTGTTCACACCGCCCGTCGCGGTCTGGCGGCCGCCCTCCACGCGCTGCCACTCGCCGCGCAGCTCGTCCGCGAACGCCGCGTCCGCCTGCTCCACCGTGGCGAGCCGTTCCGCCAGCGCGCGCACCGTCTCCGGGCGCTCCGGATCCGCCGCCTCCAGCTCGGCCACCGCCTCGCGGTCCTTGCCGAACCTGCTCTTCACCAGGTCGTACAGGCCCGTCGCGGCCTTGGTGGCGAGCGTGGTGGCGATCGACATGAGGATCTCGTCCGGCATGGCTCCACCTTAACGGCTACGCTCCTTCGTCAACTTAGTTGACTACGAGGAGACGCCATGGCGGACGACCCGAAACCCCTCACCGCGCAGGCTCCGGTCGGCGACTGGCTGGCCCACCCGGAAGGCGGTCCGCTGCTGCGGGACCTGCTGGGGCAGAGCGGTTTCGACGAGCGCGTGCTCGCCCCGGTCCGGCAGCTCCCGCTGAGCCAGCTGGTCGAGCTCAGCCAGGGCGCGCTGCCGCAGGACGTGGTCGACGACCTCGTCGCCCGCGCGAACGACGGCGTCGTGCCCGACGCGGCGCAGGAGACCACCGGCTGGCAGGAGCGCGTCGTGCCCGGGCGGTTCGAGGGCCGCACGGTGATCGTCACCGGCGCGGCGTCGGGCATCGGCCGGGCGACGGCCTCCCGCGTCGCGCGCGAGGGCGGGCGGGTGATCGCCGTCGACATCGCCCGGGACCGGCTGGAGGAACTGCGGGACGTCGAAACCGTCGCCGCGGATCTCACGGAACCCGGAGACATCGAGCGCGTCGTCGCGGCCGCCGGGCCGCGCATCGACGGCCTGGCCAACGTCGCGGGCATCGCCGACGACTTCAGCCCCCTGCACGAGGTGTCGGACGCGATGTGGCAGCGCGTCTTCGCCGTCAATGTCGACGGGCCGTTCCGGCTCACCCGCGCCGTCCTGCCCGCGATGCTCGCCGCCGGGCGGGGCTCGATCGTCAACGTCGCGTCGGAGGCCGCGTTGCGCGGCTCGACCTCGGGGGTCGCCTACACCGCGTCGAAGCACGCGGTCGTCGGGATCACGCGCAGCGCGGCGTTCATGTACGGCCCGTCGGGCATCCGCGTCAACGCCGTCGCCCCGGGCGGGGTGGCGACGGGAATGGGCGCGGGCGGCGAGATGTCGCAGTTCGGCCGCGACCGCACCGCCGGGTTCCTGGCGCTCATCCCGCCGATCGCCACCGCGCCCCAGCTCGCCGCGTCGATCACGTTCCTGCTCAGCGACGACGGCGTCAACGTCAACGGGGCGGTGCTGCCGTCGGACGGGGG
This sequence comes from Amycolatopsis bartoniae, assembly GCF_014191255.1. Classification (GTDB taxonomy): domain Bacteria; phylum Actinomycetota; class Actinomycetes; order Mycobacteriales; family Pseudonocardiaceae; genus Amycolatopsis_E; species Amycolatopsis_E bartoniae. Next base: position 903,801 of record NZ_JACHWH010000003.1, on the reverse strand, counting down.
CTGGTCGGTGCAGTAGCGGCGTCCGGCGTGAGCAGCTGCTGCAGCAGGTCACCGTACCGGCTGACGATCTCCTCGCGCCCGGCCGCGGCGAGCTGCTCGTCGCCGACCACCCACAGCGCGTAGAGCAGCCCGCCGATCAGCGCCCCGGCGAGCCGGGCCCGCGTGTCCGCGCCCGGCCCGGCCAGCCGGGCACGCAGCGGCGCCACGAACGCGGTTTCATGCGTGTCCTGCAGCCGTCCGCCGATCTGCGGCTGGCCGCTGCCGCGCAGCAGCGCGAGGTACACGTCGCGGGTGTCGTCGCCGGAGTCGAGCAGCACCTCGACGAACCGCCGCCCCAGCGACTCCAGCGGGACGTCGAGCAGCGGCTCGTCGTCCATCGTCAGGTGCATGGTGTCGAGGAACAGCAGTTCCTTGGTGCCGAAGTGCCGGATCACCAGCGCCGGGTCGGCCTGGGCGCGCGCGGCGATGTCGCGGACCGACGTGCCCGCGAAGCCGTGCGCCCGGAACAGCCGGGCCGCGGCCGTCCGGATGGCTTCCCGGGTCGCCGTCCCGGACCGCTGCCTGGCCATCCCGCGATGCTAATGGAGCGCCGCGGTCAGCTCGGCGCACAGCTCCGCCAGCGCCTGCGGCGCGCTGCGGCAGAGCCGCGGGAACGCGAAGTAGCCGTGCGGCATCCCGACGTACGTGGTGGTGCGCGCCTCGACTCCCGCTTTCCGCAACGCGTCGGCGTAGCGCAGGCCGTCGTCGCGGATCGGGTCGTGCTCGGCCACCTGGACGAGCGCCGGCGGCAACCCGGCCAGGTCGTCGGCGAACAGGGGCGAGATGTAGGGCTGCTTCGGGTCCTGCCCCTGCAGGTAGTGGTCGCGGTAGGCGACGCACTCCTCCCGCGTGAGGACGGGCGCGTGCGCGTTCTCCGCCACCGACGGGCTGGACAGCGTCAGGTCGGTCGCGGGATAGATCAGTGCCTGGTACGCGAGCGGCGGGCCGGACCGGTCGCGCGCCATCAACGCCACGACGGCGGCGAGGTTGCCGCCCGCGCTGTCGCCCATCACCGCCACCCGGCCGGCGTCCGCGCCGAACTCCGCGGCCCGCTTCGCGAGGTCGGCCAAGGCGGCGTAGCAGTCCTCGGCCGCGGCGGGCCACGGATGCGACGGGGCGAGCCGGTAACCCACCGACACCACGACCGCGCCCGTTCCCGCGGCGACGTGGCTGCACAGCCAGTCGCCCTGGTCCAGCCCCCCGAGGACCCAGCCGCCGCCGTGGAAGTTCACCACCAGCGGCGCACCGGCGCGCACGCCCACGGGCCGGTAAACCCGCACGTCCAAGGGACTTTCCGCGCCCGCGGCGGTGCCGTCGAAGACCGTCACGCCCTTCGCGAGCCCGCCGAACAGCAGATCGGTGAGGACGTTGTGCGGCATCCTCTGCTGCTGCGCGCGGGCGATCCGCGCCGCGTCCATCCGCGTGATGGACACCGCCCCCTGCACCCTGCCCAGTACCCGCAACACCCGACTCAGCTCGGCCATCCGTCCGGCCTCCTTTCCGCGCCGCGACCACGGTAGGTCAACAGTGTTGACGGCGCACCTCCCCGTGCTCGACCATCTAGCTACCTACTCACGAGTAGTAATTGGATCACCGTCGTCGAAGCCGGGAGAAGCCATGCCACGCCGCCTGTCCGCCGCCCTCGCCGCGGCCACCGCCGCCGCCACGTTCGCCGCCGTGCCCGCCCAGGCCGCCACCCCGCTGGACTACGTCGCCCTCGGCGACTCCTACAGCGCCGCCTCCGGTGTCCTGCCGCCCGACCCCACCGCCCCGCCGCTGTGCCTGCGTTCGTCCCTCAACTACCCCCACGACATCGCCAAGGCGACCGGTGCGCACCTCACCGACGTGACGTGCGGCGCCGCGGAGACGCGGCACTTCACCACCTCGCAGTACCCCGGTGTGCCGCCGCAGGTCGACGCGCTGAGCGCGGACACCGACGTGACCACGATGACGATCGGCGGCAACGACAGCGGCGTGTTCATCAGCGCGATCCTCGCGTGCGGGGTCGCCGGGATCGCGTCGCTCGGGCAGGGCAGCCCGTGCCACGACCTGTACGGCTCGTCCTTCGAGGACACCATCCGCACCAAGACCTACCCGTCACTGGTGAGCGCGCTGCAGGCGGTGCGGGCCAAGGCGCCGCACGCGGAGGTCGGCATCCTCGGCTACCCGTGGATCCTGCCCGCGACGGGCGGCTGCTTCGACAAGATGCCCGTCGCCACCGGTGACGTGCCGTACCTGCGGGGCATCCAGGCGACGCTGAACGACGCGATCCGCCGCGCCGCCGCCGCGACCGGCGTGACCTATGTGGACTTCAGCAGCGCGTCGAACGGGCACGACGCGTGCCAGGCGGCGGGGGTCCGCTGGATCGAGCCGGTGCTGCAGGGCACCAACCCGGTCGTCGTGCACCCGAACGCGCTCGGCGAGGCGCAGATGGCCGCCCGCACGATCGCGGTCCTCGGCCTCGGCTGACGCGGCCCGCCTGCCGGTGCGGTTAAGCTGGCGCCGCTACCGGCAGGCGAAAGGCGGCGAAGGTGACGGTCTGGGCCGACGTGATCAACTACGTGCGAGTCCGGTACGAGGTACTGGAGGACGCGAACGACTGGCTGCGGTTCCGCGTCGGCACCGACGGCGGCCGGACGCAGCAGGTCGCGGTGCACTACCTGCCGGACGCCGACGGCGCGCCGTGCGCGGAGATCTCGTCGCCGGTGGGCTGGGCCGACAAGCTCGACCTGCGGCGGCTGCTGGAGCTGGCGGGCGCGTCACCGGTCGGCGGCGCGGCCGTGGTGGACGGCGTCGCGCTGATCAAGCACACCGTGCCGCTGGCGTCGCTGCACCTGGAGGAGGAGTTCGGGCGCCCGCTCCGGTCGGTGGTCGCGCGGGCGGACGCGCTCGAACACGAGCTGACCCGGTCGGACGAGTTCTGACGCGGATGAGTGTTTCCTTGCGGCTCGGCGTCCTCGAAGGCGACGGGATCGGCCCGGAGATCGTGCCCGCCGCGGTGCGGGTGGTGGACGCGGCGGTCGCGGCCGCCGGGATGCCGCCCGTCGAGTGGGTGCCGCTGCCGGTGGGCCGCTCGGCGATCGAGAGTGCCGGTTCTCCCCTGCCGGACGCCACGGTGAAAGCGCTTTCCGGGCTGGAGGCGTGGGTGCTGGGGCCGCACGACAACGCCGGTTATCCCGAGCCGCACCGGTCCCGGCTGAACCCGAGCGGCACGATCCGCAAGCACTTCGGGTTGTTCGCGAATATCCGGCCGGCGAAGGCGTTCGACGGGGCGCGTGCGCTCCTGCCGGGCACGGATCTCGTGGTGGTGCGGGAGAACACCGAGGGTTTCTACGCCGACCGGAACACGTTCGCGGGCGCGGGTGAGTTCATGCCGACGCCGGACGTCGCGATCGCCCACGGCATCATCACGCGGGCCGCGGTGGAACGCATCGCGCACGAAGCGTTCCGGCTCGCGCGGGGGCGGCGTGGCCGCGTGACGGTGGTGCACAAGGCGAACGTGCTGCGGCTGACCAGCGGGTTGTTTCTCCAGGTGTGCCGCGAGGTGGCGCGGGAGTACCCGGACGTGGCGGTGGACGACGAGCACATCGACGCCATGACGGTCCACCTGCTGCGGCGGGCGCCGGAGTTCGACGTGCTCGTCACGGAGAACATGTTCGGCGACATCCTGTCCGATCTGACGGCCGAGATCGCGGGCTCGCTGGGCATCGCCCCGTCGGTCAACGCGTCCGCGGACCGCGCCATGGCCCAGGCCACCCACGGCTCGGCGCCCGACATCGCGGGCCAGGACACCGCCAACCCGGCGGCGATGATCCTGTCGTGCGCGATGCTCCTGGACTGGCTCGCCACCCGTCACTCGAACCCCCAGCTGACGGCCGCCGCGCGGCGGATGGAGGCGGCGGTGGCGGACACGTTGCGGACGGGTACCGCGACGGCGGACCTGGGCGGGACGGCGGGCACGCGCGCCTTCGCGGACGCGGTGGTCGACGCGGTGGGCTGACGGGTTCGGCTGCCTCATCAGCCGCGATGATCCGTTTTGCTGCGGATAGCGTCCGCGGTTTTGCTGAGGCCGGTGGAAACCGTCGCACATGTGCCGGGACAGCAGAGGCGTTCCCGGGCACGTGCGATCGCGGGGCCGCGCCCGCGGACGGACTCTCCCCACACCCACCAGCGACCGCGGGCCTAGCGCTCGACCACCGGCGCCAGGGCCCGCACGCAGGTCTCGAACCCGGCCGCCATCCCCAGCACCCCCAGCGTGCGCATCACGGCATGAGACGGGCTCGCCAGCCGCAGCACGCCGTCGCCGTGGGCCAGCAGCGCCTGGGCCGACAGCAGCAGCTCGAGGCCGCGCGCGCCGAAGAACCACACGTCCGCCAGGTCGAGCACCAGCACCTCCGGCCGGGACGCGGCCTGCTCCCGCAGCGCCGACCACAGCTGCGGGCCGGTCAGCAGGTCGACCTCCCCCTCGACGCGGACGACCACCACCGCGGGCAACGGCCACTCCACCCGGACCCGCAGCCGCGGACCGGGGGCGGCCACCCGTGCACTCTCTCCGGCCACCACGCGCCTCCTGTCGGGAACGCCGCCGCCCGGAACCCCGGCCGGCGGACACCGCCTCTCGGCTTCGCGGCGGCTCTGGGCACCGCCGCCGTTACAGCCTCGCACCGGCACCGCCCCGCGGCCATGCCCCCACCGGGGGAAATCCGTCCACAGAGGATCACCGGAAGCCACCGATCCGCAAGCCACTGCGGAACCTGCTCGCCACCGCCCGTTCATCGTGAACCTGTTTCGCAGCCGGGGAACCCCCGTAAGGTAGAAAACCCTTGCGCCGCAAGGTTTTGTGTCTTCAGTGCCCGCAGCAGATCCGGCACGAACGCACCCCGGCACCCTGTGTGACCGCATGACAGTCAGTATCCGCCCGTCCCCCGGTCACCCGGTCTCGTCACCCGAACCGGGCTTCCACAGTGCGGGACGCGTTGACGCTCCGGCGCCGTGGACGGTTCCATGGCCCCCACGCACTTCCGGCTCCAGTGGGGAGAAATCCGTGTCACTGACCGCCACCGGCGTGCTCGCACGCCCGGAGGAAACCGCCGAAGGACCACCACCGCCCCGGAAACGCCGCCTGCCCGACCTGCGCCGCTGGCTCAGCCCGTTGGCGCTGCTGGGGTTGTGGCAGGTGGCGAGCTCGACGGGGCTGCTGCCGGCGGACAAGCTGAGCTCGCCGTGGACCGTACTGCAGGCGGGCATCGAGACCGCCCGCTCGGGCGAACTGGGTGACGCTTTCGTGGTGTCACTGGGCCGGGTGGCCGCCGGGTTCGCGATCGGCGCCGCCGTCGCGCTGGTGCTGGGCGTCGCCGCCGGGCTGTCGGCGTGGGCCGGGGTCCTGATCGACCCGCCCGTGCAGATGCTGCGCACGCTGCCGTTCCTCGGGCTGATCCCGCTGTTCATCCTGTGGTTCGGCATCGGTGAAGAACCGAAGATCCTGCTCGTCGCGCTCGGCGTGCTCTTTCCCTTGTACCTCAACATCTTCTCGGCGCTGCGCGGCGTCGACCCCGACCTCGTGGAGGCGGCGAAGGCGCTCGGCTACACCCGCGGCGAACGGCTCCTGCACGTCCAGCTGCCCTCGGCCGTCCCGCAGGCGCTCGTCGGCCTGCGCCAGTCCCTCGGCGTCGCGTGGCTCGCGCTGATCGTCGGCGAGACGGTGAACGCCGACGCCGGGCTGGGCTACCTCATCACCAACGCGCGCGACTTCCTGCGCACCGACGTGATCGTGGTCGGGCTCGTCGTCTACGCGGTGCTGGGCCTGGCCACCGACGCACTGGTCCGCCTCGTCGAACGGAGGGCACTGCGGTGGCGGCACGGATAAAGGGCCTGACCAAGCGGTTCGGCCCGCGCACCGTACTGTCCGAAGTGGACCTGGAGATCGCGCGCGGCGAGTTCGTGGCCCTGCTCGGCCGCAGCGGTTCGGGGAAGTCCACGCTGCTGCGGATCCTGGCCGGGCTCGACCCGGACGTCGAGGGCGAGGTGACCGTCGAGGGCGCGGTGTCGATCGCGTTCCAGCAGCCCCGGTTGCTGCCGTGGCGGCGGGTGTGGCGCAACGTCGTGCTCGGCCTGCCCGGGCGAGGCCGCGACCGCGAACTGGCCGAACGCGCGCTCGGCGAGGTCCGGCTCGCCACGCACGCCGACGCCTGGCCCCGCACGCTGTCCGGCGGCGAGGCCCAGCGCGTCTCGCTGGCCAGGGCTCTCGTGCGGGAACCGGACCTCCTGCTGCTCGACGAGCCGTTCGGCGCGCTCGACGCGCTGACCCGGCTGGCGATGCAGCGGCTGGTCGAGGACCTGTGGCAGGAGCACCGGCCCGGCATCCTGCTGGTGACCCACGACGTCGACGAGGCCCTGCTGCTGGCCGACCGCGTGCTGGTGCTCGGCGACGGCCGGATCCTCGCCGAGCACACCCTCGACCACCCCCGCCCGCGCAAGCTGGGCGACCACCTCGACGTGCGGGCCGACGTGCTCGCCGCCCTGGGAGTGACCGATCATGCGCTCGCGTAACCTGTTCGCCGCCCTGCTGCTCACGCTGGGCCTCGCCGCGTGCGGCGGCACCACCGCCGCGCAGGGCCCGGCGACCGTGCCGCCGCCCGTCAGCGCCGCCGACCTCGCGAAGGTGACGCTGAAGGTGGGCGACCAGAAGGGCAACTCGCAGACCCTGCTGAAGGCCGCGGGACTGCTGGACGACCTGCCGTACAAGATCGAGTGGGCCACCTTCACGTCCGGCCCGCCGCTGCTGGAGGCGGCCTCCGCGGGCGCGATCGACATCGGCGGCGTCGGCAACACTCCCCCGATCTTCTCCGCCGCCGCCGACGGCCAGATCTCGGTCGTCAGCGCGGCGAAGGGCAACGTCGTGAGCGACACCGTGCTGGTACCCGCCGACTCGCCGCTCAAGACCGTGGCCGACCTGCGCGGCAAGACCATCGGGGTCGCCAAGGGCAGTTCCGCGCACGGGCAGATCCTGCTGACCCTGCGTAGGGCCGGAATGTCCACAAAGGACGTCAAGCTGTCTTTCCTGCAGCCCGCCGACGCCTACGGCGCCTTCACCCAGCACCGCATCGACGCGTGGGCGGTGTGGGACCCGTACACCTCGCAGGCGCAGCTCGAAGCGCACGCCCGCGTGCTGGCCGACGGCACCGGCACCGCGAACGGCTACAGCTTCCAGGTCGCCGGGCGCGCGGCGCTGTCGGACGCGGGCAAGAACGCCGCGATCCGGGACTACGTCGTCCGGATCGCCAAGGCCGAGCGCTGGTCGGACGCGCATCGCGATCAGTGGGCGCAGGCGTGGGCCGCGGACACCGGGCTCGCGCCCGACGTCGCCCGTGCCGCCACGAGCAAGGGACCGGACCTGCCGGTCGAACTGGACGACACCGTCGTGGCGTCCGAGCAGGAACTGTCCGACGCCTTCACCAACGACAAGGTGCTGCCGGGCAAGGTCGACTTCGCGAAGTTCGTCGACCGCCGGTACGCCGCCGATCTCGCCGCCGCGAGGGGATGACCGATGACCGTCACGCCGCACTGGTTCCTGCCCACCTCCGGCGACAGCCGGACGATCGTGGAACGCTTCCACGCCAACAAGTCCCTCGGCCCGGCCGCCCAGCGGGAGCCGGACATCGACTACCTCGCGCAGGTCGCGCGCGCCGCCGAGTCGCTCGGCTTCGAGGGCGTGCTGACGCCCACCGGCACGTGGTGCGAGGACGCGTGGCTGGTCACCGCGGCGCTGCTGCGCGAGACCCGGAAGCTCAAGTACCTCGTCGCGTTCCGGCCCGGCGTGCTGTCTCCGACGCTCGCCGCGCAGATGGCCGCGAGCTACCAGCGGATCTCCGGCGGCCGGCTGCTGCTCAACATCGTGACCGGCGGCGACTCCGTGGAGCAGCGCCGGTTCGGCGACTGGCACGACCACGACCAGCGCTACGCGCGCACCGACGAGTTCCTGTCGATCCTGCGGGGCGTGTGGAGCGGGCAGCCGTTCGACTTCGACGGCGACCACCTGCGGGTCGAGGGCGCGACACTGCTCGCCCCGCCGGATCCGCTGCCGCAGGTGTACTTCGGCGGCTCGTCCCCGGCCGCCTTGCCGGTGGCCGCGCGGCACGCCGACGTGTACCTGACGTGGGGCGAGCCGCCCGCGCAGGCGGCGGACAAGATCGCGCGGGTGCGGGAGCTGGCCGCCGCGCAGGGCAGGAAGGTGCGGTTCGGCATCCGGCTGCACACGATCTCACGCGACACCTCCGAGGAGGCGTGGGCGGAGGCGGGCAGGCTGCTGGACGCGCTGAGCCCCGAGCAGGTCGAGCAGGCGCAGCGTCAGCTGGGCGCGAGCGAGTCCGTCGGGCAGCGGCGGATGGTGGCGCTGCACGGCGGCGGGCTCGCGAAGGGCGTGCGCGGACTGGAGATCCACCCCGGGCTGTGGGCCGGGATCGGCCTGGTGCGCGGCGGCGCGGGCACGGCGCTCGTGGGCAGCCACGCCGAGGTCGCCGACCTCATCGAGGAGTACCACGCGCTGGGCTTCGAGGAGTTCGTGCTGTCCGGCTACCCGCACCTGGAGGAGGCGTACTGGTTCGGCGAGGGCGTCCGGCCGGAGCTGGCGCGCCGCGGCCTGCTGGGCGGCACGCCGACGGCACAGCTCCGTCCGGAAAGGACAGTCGCAGCCCAGTGAGGCGCCTCAGCGCTGGGCGGGCTCCGCGGCCATCGCGGCCGCGGTCAGCTCCACCGAGCGCACCCGGTCCTCGATCCGCGTCGCCTGGTGGACGGTGATCAGCTCGTCCGCCTGGGCGTCCGCGGCGAAGTCCGCCAGGTACGCGCGCACCTGCTCCGGCGTGCCCGAGGCGGTGTACTTCGTCATCGAGGCGAGCTGGCTGCCGCCCGGCGAGGCGAGGAAGGCGTCCACCTCGGCGTCGGTCAGCGAGCGGCCGCCGCGGGCGATGAAGTTGCGCGTGCGGTTGCGGTAGGCGACGTTCCGCTGCTCCTCGGCCTCGTCGGTGTCCTCGGCCGCGAACACGTTCACGCCCGCGATCACGTACGGCTCGGCGAGCTGCTCGGACGGCTGGAAGTACTCCCGGTACACCGAAACCGCCTGGTGCAGCGCGTCGGGCGCGAAGTGCGACGCGAACGCGTAGGGCAGGCCGAGCTGCGCGGCGAGCTGCGCGCCGAACAGCGACGAGCCCAGGATGTACAGCGGGACCTCGCCTTCCGGCCGCGGCACCGCCTGCACGCCGGACACGCGCGAGTGCCCGGTGAGGAAACCCTGCAGCTCCAGCACGTCCTGCGGGAACGAGTCGGCCGACATCGGGTCGCGGCGCAGCGCCCGGGTGGTGTTCTGGTCGCTGCCCGGCGCGCGGCCGAGCCCGAGGTCGATGCGGCCGGGGAACAGCGAACCGAGCGTGCCGAACTGCTCCGCGATCACCAGCGGCGAGTGGTTGGGCAGCATGATCCCGCCCGAGCCGAGCCGGATGGTCTCGGTGTGCTCGGCGATGTGCCCGATCAGCACGCTGGTCGCGCTGGAGGCGATCGAGGACATGTTGTGGTGCTCGGCGTACCAGACGCGCCGGTAGCCGGCGCGCTCCGCGGCCTGCGCGAGCGCGACGCTGCCGGCGAAGCTCTCGCGCGCGGTCTGGCCGGGGGCGATCGGGGCGAGGTCGAGGACGGACAGTGCGGTGGGCATGTGCGGCTGCCTTTCGTGCGCTACAGGACGCTGTGAAGTCGTTCGGTGAAGGCCCGGATGCGCTCGTCGTCGCGCCGGTAGTACGTCCACTGGCCGCGGCGGGTCGCGTGCAGGAACCCGGCGCGGTGCAGGACCGCCAGGTGCGCCGACATCGTCGACGCCGAGGTGCCCGCCTTCCGCTGGATGAGCCCCACGCACACGCCGAGCCCGGGCGTGCACTCCGGGAAGTTCGCCTCCGGGTCCTTGAGCCACTCCAGGATGCGCAACCGGGTCTCGTTCGCCAGTGCCTTGCACTCGTCGAGCACGTGCGCGCCTTCCTTCGGTATTTCGCTCAATGACGAAATTACTCCCCGTCGCCGCGTCCGGGCACCATGACCCTGCTCACCGGGCGAACAGCCGCCGCAGCCAGGACACCCGCTGCTCGCGCGCGATCCGCGAGAGGGTGGCCTGCGGGGCCAGCAGGTCGAAGCCGTGGAAGCCGCCCGGCCACACGTGCAGCTCCGCCTCCCCGCCGGCTTGCCAGAGGCGCGTCGCGTAGGCCACGTCCTCGTCGCGGAAGGTTTCCGCCGAGCCCGCGTCGAGGTACGCCGGGGGCAGGCCGGACAGGTCCGTGGCCCGCGCGGGTGCCGCGTACGGCGAGACGTCCGGGCCGCCGCGGGCGGCGCCGAGCAGGGCTGTCCAGCCGAACTCGTTCGCCGTCCGGTCCCACACGCCGAGGCCCGCCATCTGCCGCGCCGAGCAGGTGTCGTTGCGGTCGTCGAGCATCGGGTACTGCAGCAGCTGCCCGAGCAGCGCCGGGCCACCCTCGTCGCGGGCCCGCAACGCGACTCCCGCCGCGAGCCCGCCGCCCGCGCTGCCTCCGGCGACGACCACCCGCGCGGGATCGAAGCCGAGCTCACCGGCGTGCTCGACCGTCCACAGCAGACCCGCGTAGCAGTCGTTCAGCCCGGCGGGGAACGGGTTCTCCGGCGCGAGGCGGTAGTCGACCGCCACCAGCACCAGGCCCAGCTCCTCGACGTCGGCGAGCACCGCGCCGATCTCGCGGCTGCGGTAGCTGCCCAGGATCATGCCGCCGCCGTGGATCACGTACAGCGCGCCCGCCGGGGCCGCGACCCCGGTGGGACGGCAGACCAGCAGCGGCACGTCCGGCGCGCCCGCGAGCCCCGGCACCGCCCGCTCCGCCACGGCGTACCGGCCGCCGAGGGTCAGCTCCTCGACCGTCAGGTAGTCCTGCGCCCGCGCGGCGCGGACCGCGGGCAGGGACTCGACGTCGAGGACCTGCGGGCCGCGCTGCTCCTGCACCGTGACCAGTGCGGCGGCCAGCTCCGGGTCGAACGGCGGCGGCGGTCCCACCGGGGTATCGGTGCTCGTCATCGGGCGTCTCCTCGGCGCGAGTGGGGTCGGGATCATCCTCGTCCCACCCTGCCACGGTCCACGTTCAGTGCCCGCTCGCCCGCCGGCGACCCCCGCGACCACCGCTTCTTCTCGCGGGAAATATTCTTCCGCGCGAGACGTTTACCGAGCAGAAGGCCAACGAGGAGGCGCCCGATGCAGTTCGGCATATTCACGGTCAGCGACGTCACGACCGACCCCACCACCGGCGAGACGCCCGGCGACACGCAGCGCGTCCGGTCCATGCTCACCATCGCCCAGCACGCCGACCAGGCCGGGCTGGACGTGTTCGCCACCGGGGAGCACCACAACCCGCCGTTCGTGGCCTCCTCCCCCACCACCCTGCTGGGGTACCTGGCCGGCACGACGAAGGACATCGTGCTGAGCACCTCGACCACCCTGATCACCACGAACGACCCGGTGAAGATCGCCGAGGACTACGCGATGCTGCAGGTGATCTCGGGCGGCCGGATGGACCTGATGATGGGCCGCGGCAACACCGGCCCGGTGTACCCGTGGTTCGGCCAGGACATCCGCCAGGGCATCCCGCTCGCGCTGGAGAACTACGCCCTGCTACGCCGGCTGTGGGAGGAGGACGTGGTCGACTGGGAGGGCAAGTTCCGCACCCCGCTGCGCGGCTTCACCGCCACCCCGCGCCCGCTCGACGGCGTGCCGCCATTCGTGTGGCACGGCTCGATCCGCAGCCCGGAGATCGCGGAGCAGGCCGCCTACTACGGCGACGGGTTCTTCCACAACAACATCTTCTGGCCGATCTCGCACACGAAGCAGATGGTGAACTTCTACCGCCAGCGCTTCGAGCACTACGGCCACGGCAAGGCCGACCAGGCGATCGTCGGGCTCGGCGGGCAGGCGTTCATGCGGAAGAACTCGCAGGACGCGTGGAACGAGTTCCGGCCCTACTTCGACAACGCCCCGGTGTACGGCCACGGGCCGTCCATGGAGGACTTCACCGCCGCCACGCCGCTGACCGTCGGCAGCCCGCAGCAGGTGATCGAGCGCTACGCGCAGATGCGCGAGCACGTCGGTGACTACCAGCGCCAGCTGTTCCTCATCGACCACGCGGGGCTGCCGCTGAAGACCGTGCTGGAGCAGATCGACCTGCTCGCCGAGGAGGTCGTGCCGGTGCTGCGCAAGGAGATGGAGAGCAAGCGTCCCGCCCACGTGCCGGCGAACCCGCCGAGCCACGCCGAGCGCGTCGCGGAGGCCAGGAAGCTGGCCGAGTCGGGAGAGAACCATGAGTGACCTGAGCATCGTGAGCATCTCCGCCGGGCTGGGGCAGCCGTCGTCCACGCGGCTGCTCGCGGACCGGCTCGCCCAGGCGACCCTCGACGCCCTGCCGGAGGGCAAGACGGCGAGCGTGGAGACGATCGAGCTACGCGACCTCGCGCACGACGTCGTGAACGCCATGCTCACCGGGTTCCCGTCCGGGAAGCTGCCGGAGGCGCTGGACAAGGTGACCGGCGCGAGCGGCCTGATCGCCGTCACACCGATCTTCACCACGTCCTACTCCGGGCTCTTCAAGTCCTTTGTGGACATCCTGGACAAGGACTCGCTGGCGGGGAAACCGGTGCTGCTGGGCGCGACGGGCGGCACGGCGCGGCACTCGCTGGCGCTGGAGTACGCGGTGCGCCCGCTGTTCACCTACCTGCGCACCGACACCGTCGCGACGGGCGTCTTCGCGGCGACCGCCGACTGGGCCGGTGAGGGCGACGACGTGAACCCCCTGCCGAAGCGGATCGAGCGCGCGGGCCGCGAACTGGCGTCCCGCCTCGCGGGCGGCGAGCCCGCGGCGCCCGCGGGACCATTCGGCGCGGTGCCGAGCTTCGAAGACATGATGCGGGACCTGTGACCGGGAATTCCCCGGCGCGGCAGGAGTTGCAGTGACTGTGAAGAAGATCGGGTTCCTGTCGTTCGGGCACTACGGGCCGGGCACGGTGACGCCCACCGCGGCCGACGCGCTGACCCAGATGGTCGAGCTGGCGGTCGCGGCGGAGGAGCTCGGCGTGGACGGGGCGTACCTGCGGGTGCACCACTTCGCGCCGCAGTTCGCGAGTCCCTTTCCGCTGCTCGCGGCGATGGCCGCCCGCACCTCGCGCATCGAGCTGGGCACCGGCGTGATCGACATGCGCTACGAGAACCCGCTGTACATGGCGGAGGCCGCCGCCGCGGCGGACCTGATCAGCGGTGGGCGCCTGCAGCTGGGCATCAGCCGCGGCTCCCCCGAGCCGGCGCTGAACGGGGCCTCGGCCTTCGGGTACGTGCCCGCCGACGGCGAGACCGATGCGGACCTGGCCCGCCGGCACACCCAGCTGTTCCGGCTGGCCATCGGCGGCGCGGGCGTCGCCGAGGCCGACCCGAGGATGACCGGCGGGCGCCGCGGGCGGCTCGCGGTCGACCCGCTGTCGGAGACGCTGCCCGAGCGGATCTGGTGGGGCAGCGGCACCCGGGCCACCGCGAAGTGGACCGCCGGGCAGGGCATGAACCTGATGAGCTCGACACTGCTCACCGAGGACACCGGCGTGCCGTTCGACGAGCTGCAGGCCGAGCAGATCGAGGTCTTCCGCGAGGAGTGGCGCCGGCACGACTGGGGCCGCGAGCCGCGCGTTTCGGTCAGCCGCAGCGTGATCCCGCTGACCACGGACACCGACCGCCGCTACTTCGGCCGCGAGCGCGGCAGCGAGGACCAGGTCGGCTGGCTCGACGGCGGGCTGGCGAGGTTCGGCAAGTCCTACGTCGGCGAACCGGACGTCATCGCGAAGGAACTGGCCGCCGACGCCGCCGTGCAGGCCGCGGACACCGTGCTCGTGACGGTGCCGAACCAGCTCGGCGTGGACTACAACGCCCACCTGCTGGAGTCGATCGTGCGCGAGGTGGCTCCGGGCGCGGGCTGGCGCTGACCCGCGCCCGGAGCGCGGCCGTCACGGCGTGAGCACGACCTTCTCGCAGTTGTCCTTCTTGTCGCGGAAGATCTTGAACGCCTTGGGCGCGTCGTCGAGCTTCATCCGGTGCGTGATGACGAAGCTCGGGTCGAGCTCGCCCGCCGTGATGCGCTCCAGCAACGGCCTGAGGTACCGGTGCACGTGGGCCTGCCCGGTGCGCATCCGCAGCGACTTGTTCATGAACGCGCCCATCGGGAACTTGTCCACGAACCCGCCGTACACGCCGATGACCGACACGACCCCGCCAGTGGCGCACGCCATCACCGCCTCGCGCAGCGCGTGCGGGCGGTCGGTCTCCGCCTTCACCGTCTGCTTCGCCCTGTCGTAGGCGTGCAGCGGCGTGACGTCGACGTGCGCCTCCAGGCCCACCGCGTCGATGCACGCGTCCGGCCCACGCCCGGCGGTCAGCTCGTCGAGCGCGTCGAGCACCGGCGTGTCCTCGTAGTTGATCACGTCGGTGGCGCCTGCCCCGTCCTGCGCCATCTTCAGCCGGTAGTCGAACCGGTCGATGGCGATGACGCGTTCGGCGCCCAGCAGCTTCGCGCTGGCGACCGCGAACTGACCGACCGGCCCCGCGCCCCACACCGCGACCGTGTCGCCCGGGCTGATGTCGCACATCTCCGCGCCCATGTAACCGGTGGGCAGGATGTCGGACAGGAACAGCACCTGCTCGTCGGGGAGGCCGTCGTCGACCTTGAGCGGGCCGAAGTCGGCGAACGGCACGCGCACGTACTCCGCCTGGCCACCGGCGTAACCGCCCATCATGTGCGAGTAGCCGAAGATGCCGCACGGCGAGTGGCCCGTGAGCTTCTCGGCGATCTCCGCGTTCGGGTTGGAGTTCTCGCACACCGACGTCAGCCCGCGCTCGCACGCCCGGCAGTGCCCGCAGGCGATGGGGAACGGCACGACGACGCGGTCACCGGGCCGCAGGCTCGTGACCGCGCGCCCGACCTCGACGACCTCGCCCATGAACTCGTGGCCGAGGATGTCGCCCTTGCGCATGGTCGGGATGAACCCGTTGTACAGGTGCAGGTCCGAACCGCAGATCGCGGTGGAGGTGACGCGGACGATCGCGTCCCGCGCGTTGAGGATCTTCGGGTCCGGCACCTCCTGGACCTTCAGGCTGGTCTTGCCCTGCCAGGTGTTGGCTCGCATGGTTCTCCTCCCCTCACGCCGGCTGCGGCTGGGCCGGGCGCTGGGTCAGCAGGTTCCGCGCGTCCGCGCCGTCGGGACTGCCTTCGGACCGGACCACCTCGCCGGTTTCCAGCAGCTGCTTGAACCGGCGCAGGTCGTCGCGCACCTGCTGGTCCGGCTCCTCGCCGAACAGCTTCGCGACGGCCGCGCCCAGCGAGCCGCCCGGCGGGTCGTAGTCCAGGTGCACCCGGACCTCGGTGCCGCGCCCGCCCGGCGCGGGCCGGAACTCGACGCGCCCGGAGTTGGTCACCTTCGCGCCGTCGACCGACTTCCAGGCCAGGTGCTCGTTCGGGCGCTCCGCGGTGATCTCGGCGTCCCACTCGATGTCCAGGCCCGCGGGCCCGGACGCGCGCCAGTGGCTGCGCCCGCCACCCAGCGGCCGCACCTGCAGCAGGTGGGTCATGAACTGCGGCAGGTTCTCCAGCCGCCGCCACGCCTCGTACACCTCGGCGACCGGCCGGTTGACCGTGATCCGCCCGGCCGCGTGCACCGGGACCCGGCCACCGTGACGGGTGGTGGTCGCGGCCGCCACCAGGTCGGCCAGGGTGACTCCGGCGACGGCGGCGGTGGCGAGCGCGGCCCGGCGGCGGTCGTCCTTGCGGGCACCGCGCAGCACGCGGGCCAGCACGGTCAGGTCGAGCGCGTCCCCCGCGACCCGTGCCCACAGCCAGGCCGCCGGGGCCTTGCGCGCCTGGATGCCCACGCCCGCGGTGAACTCGCGCGCGCCGCCGAGCCACCGCTGCACCGCACGGGTCTTCGGGTCGTCCCGCGCCCCGATGAGCCGGTTGACCGCGCCCGGGGCGGTCAGCTGCGCCGTGCCGAGGCCGAGGCTGAACACCCCCAGCCCGTCGACCAGCTTCGATCGTTGTCTGCTCATGTCGTCTCCCAAGTCGGCGAGCCGAACTGGTACCCGCGAGGACGGGAGGGAAACCGGTTCGCTCAGTCCGGCAGCAGCGGGACCGTGGGCCCCTCCTCGTGGCCGAGCAGCATCGCGCGCGTGACCGCCCCCGTGCCGAACCGGGTGCGGATGGTGTCGACCGTGGCGTCGAGGGCGCCGTTGTCGTTGCCGTCGAAGGGAAGCGCCAGCTGCACGGCGCCGTCGTCATCCAGATTGGACAGACTGAGCCCGAGCAGGGTGAGCCCGTCGTTCTCGATCATCGTGCGGCTGGCGGTGAGCAGGCCGCGGGCGGTGCCGAGGATCGCCGCGGTCTGCGCTGTCGGGTCACGCAGCGTGTGCGAGCGGGTGGCGCGGCTGAAATCCGCGAAGCGCAGGCGCAGCGTCACCGTGCGGCAGACGCGCCCGGCCGCACGCAGGCGCCGGGCCAGCCTGTCGGCCAGCGCGGCGAGCACGGCGTCCAGCTCCTCCGGCGACCGGCGCCGCCTGCCCAGCGCCCGCTGCGCGCCCATCGAGCGGCGCCTGCGCCCCGTCTGCACCGGGCGCGGGTCGCGGTTGTGGGCGAGCGCGTGCAAATGGCGCCCGGCGGCGCGGCCGAGCATCGACACGAGCGTCGCCTCCCCCAGCCGTGCGACCTGGCCGACCGTGGTGATGCCGCGGGCGCGCAGCTTGCCCGCCGTGACCTGCCCGACGCCCCACAGCCGCTCCACCGGCAGCGGGTGCAGGAAGGCCAGCTCGCCGTCGTGCGGCACCACCAGCAGCCCGTCGGGCTTGGCGACCCCGCTGGCGACCTTCGCGAGGAACTTCGTGCGCGCCACCCCGACGGTGATCGGCAGCCCCACCTGCTCGGCGACGTCGCGGCGCAGCCGGGCCGCGATCCGGCTCGGCGGCCCCGCGATGCGGAACAGGCCGCCCACGTCGAGGAACGCCTCGTCGATCGAAAGCCCCTCGACGAGCGGCGTGGTGCGCTCGAACACGCCGAACACCGCCCGGCTGGCCTCGGCGTACGCGGACATGCGCGGCGGGACCACGATCGCCTGCGGGCACAGCGAACGCGCGAGCCCGCCGGTCATCGCCGTGCGCACGCCGTACGCCTTGGCCTCGTAGCTGGCGGCGAGCACGACGCCGCCACCGACGATGACCGGCCGCCCGCGCAGGGCAGGGTCGTCCCGCTGCTCGACCGACGCGTAGAACGAGTCGAGGTCGGCGTGCAGGATCGGACCCTCGGTGGACACGAACACATGTTCGCACGGGGGTCCGACAGTTCCGAGTTTCCCGGACGCCCGCGACGGGTAACAGTCGTGGACATGGACGAGCAACGCAACGCCCTCGACGAGCGCGCCGAAACCCGGGCCCACCTCCTGCCGGAGGAGGACGCCGTGGGCAGCAGCGACCGCGAGGGGCAGGCGCGGGAGATCCTGCGGGACTCCGACCGGCGCACCGAGGCGCCCGAACCCGTCGAACGCCGTCACCCCGAGGAAACCGCCTGAGGAGGCCATGACCGTGGACCGCAAGAGCGAGGACGAGGACCGCACCCGCCGCCCGGACGACTCCGGCACGCAGGAGGAAAAGGAGGTCCGCCGCGGCGAGACCGGCACCTCGACCGGCGATCCCCACGACGACTTCGACCCCCAGCAGGGGTGAATGATCCGTTGCGGCGTGAGCCGCTTTCCAGGCGGGCCGTCAACCGGCACCGCCGCGGGTTCTGAGGGAGCTTCTCGCGAGGACAGCGCCTCCGTGGTGACCTGGCGGTCATGAGGAGGCGATCCCGGAGCGAGAAGCTTCCTCAGGTTCCGCTACCCGCACCGTCACGCAGGGCGCGTTCAACTTTCAAAGAGAAGCCAGGGCCTCGTCGAGTTTGCGGTGCAGGGGCAGCTGGTCGGCGAGGCCGGTGAGGGCGAAGGCGCGGTAGGCCGCCCGGGTGGGGGCCACGATCAGCAACGTCTTCCCCGGGTCGAGTGAACGCCAGGCGTTCACCAGAACGGCGAGCCCGGAGGACCCCAGGAAGGTCACGCGCCCGAGCTCGACGACCACCACCTTGACGTCGCGGCCGAGCTGGACGGCGAGGGCGTCGGCGAGCTGGGGCGCTGTCACCATGTCGACCTCGCCCGCCACCTCCAGCACCACCTGGCCGGGTTCGGCCGTGCGGATGACGAACTCCAATGCGTCCGGCGCCCGGCGCGGCCGGGGCACCCGGTTGTCCGCTGGCTGGCTCATCGCAGTCGTCCTCCTCAGCAAGCCCACATGCCCGGACGGCTGGGGGCTCAACCGCACACCGAAAGACTAACGACCCGCCCACGCCGAGCACCACTCGCCGCCGCGACGAGAGCGCCCGATCCGGCGGTTTTGCCACCCGGCTGAGGGCAACCCCTTCCTGACGTTCCTGCCCCCCAGGTATGGAGTGATCATGGACATCGCGACACCGAGAAAACCCAGCCCGCTGGAGAACGACACGCCCGCCCCGATTCCCGTACCGGGAGAGCCGGTCTACGACGACGCGGACTTCGAGCCCACGATCGTACGCGGACGCGAATAGTTCTATGACAGGCGTCATGGCGGAGCGCCGCGATCGGTGCTTCACTGGGTTCCATGACGCCTGTCATAACAGAGCCGGACGCGGCCGCCGTCGAGCGGCTGATCCTCGCGTGCTCGCCGCAGAGCCTGAGCCGCCGGTTCTTCCTGCCCGGCCGGCCTGACCCGGGCACCACCTGGGCGCGCTACCGGCGCTACCTCCTCGCCGGCCACTCGGGCCTGGCCTGGCTCGGGGGCACGCCGGCCGGCCTGCTGAACCTCGTGCCCGAAACGGCGCAGGTCGCGGAGCTGGCCGTGCTCGTGGCGGACCCGTGGCAGCGACAGGGGGTCGGGCGCGCGCTGGCGGACTGGCTGTGGCGGTCGGGCCACTGGGCGGGCCGGACCGTCCACGCCACGGTGCTGCCGGACAACCTCCCCGCGCTGGCGTTCCTGCGCGCGCAGGGCTTCTCCGCCGTGCCGGTGTTCGGTCAGCTCGAACGCGAGTACACCCGTACCATGACAGGCGTCATGGAGGAGGTGCCGGGATGACGAGGTCACCACGTGAGCGGATGGTGTTCAGCGCCGCACAGCTGATCCGGGCGCAGGGGGTGAGCGGCACCGGCCTGCGGGAGGTCGTGACGCACGCCGAGGCGCCCCGCGGCTCGTTGCAGCACTACTTCCCCGGCGGCAAGGAGCAACTCGTCGACGAGGCCATCGCCTGGGCCGCCCGGTACGTCGCGAAGCGGGTCCACCGGTACGCCGACGCCCTGACGGAAAAAACCCCCGGCAACCTGTTCGCCGCGATGGTCGCGCAGTGGCGGGACGAGTTCGAGGCGGCGGGATTCGGCGCCGGCTGTCCGCTGGTCGCCGCCACCGCCGACACCGCCGCCGCCAGCGAGCGCCTGCGGGTGGCGGTGAGCAGGGCGTTCACCGGCTGGCAGGAGCCCCTCGCGGAGGAGCTGCGGGGCATGGGGGTGCCCGCGGCACGCAGCGAGTCGCTCGCGCTGCTCATGATCAGCGCACTGGAGGGCGCGATCGTGCTCGCCCGCGCGCACCTCGACGTCGCCCCGCTCGACGCGGTGCTCACCGAGCTGACCCCGCTGCTGGACGGTGCCGTGGCCCACGCCTGACCGCTCCCGCCGAACGGAATTCGGCAGCCGGTTCGTTCGTTGAACAAGGCGGACGTTCCGGAAGGGGGTGATGATCATGGCGAAGCGCACCGAGCGGCGCACCGAGGAGCCCGACAGCGTCCGCGTGTACCTGGACGCGATCGGGGCGGTGCCGCTGCTGACGGCCACCGAGGAGGTCGAGCTCGCCAAGCGGATCGAGGCGGGGGTGTACGCCGAGGAGCTGCTGCGCCGCGCCGACGCCGGTGAGCAGGAGCTGACCGTCGAGCGGCGTGACCTCGAACGGGTCGTGCGCGACGGCGCCCGCGCGAAGGACCACATGATCGAGGCGAACCTGCGCCTGGTGGTGGCCGCGGCCCGCAAGCGTCGTGAGCGCTCGATGCCGCTGCTGGACCTGGTGCAGGAGGGCAACCTCGGGCTGATCCGCGCGGTCGAGAAGTTCGACTACACCAAGGGCTACAAGTTCTCCACGTACGCGATGTGGTGGATCCGGCAGGCCATGCAGCGCGGGATCGCCTTCGGCAGCCGCGCGATCCGGGTGCCCGAGCACGCGAGCGACCAGCTCGCGAAGCTGGAGCGCGTCGAGGCGGCGCTGCGGGCGGACGCCGACCACGACCCCACGCCCGAGGAGCTCGCGGAGGCGACGGCGCTGCCGCTGAACCGGGTGACCGAGCTGAAGGCCGTGGCCCGCGTGACCACGAGCCTCGACGCGCCGATCGGCGACGGCGACGTCGAGCTGGGCGACCTCATCGGCAGCACGGACGACGACCCCGTCGGCGACACGATCGCCCGCGAGGCCACCACGGTGCTGCTGGGCGAGGCGCTCGACAGCCTGCCGCCGCTGGCGAAGAAGGTGATTTCGCTGCGGTACGGGCTGGACGACGGCCGTCAGCGCACGCTGCAGCAGGCCGCCGAGCAGGTCGGGGTCACCCGGTCGCAGGCGAGGCGGCTGGAGCAGGAGGCGCTGACCGAGCTGCGCGACCCGGCACGCCGCGAGGCCCTGCTGCCCGTGGCGGGCTGACCCCCTTCCCCGAGAACGCCCGCGGTCGCGACCGCGGGCGTTCTCGCGTCCGGACGGCTAGATTCCCCGTATGGCAGCCAAGGACGACGCGGTGGAGCTCGAGGTCGGCGACCGGACCGTGCGCCTGTCGCATCCGGACCGCGTGTACTTCCCCGCGCGGGGCGAGACGAAGCTGGACCTGGCGCGGTACTACCTGGCGGTGGGCGACGGGATCGTGCGCGCCCTGCGGGAACGCCCGTGCATGCTGCACCGCTTCCCGTCCGGCGTGAGCGGCGAGAAGGTGCACCAGAAGCGCGTTCCGCACGGCGCGCCACCGTGGCTGGAGACGGTGCGCGTGCACTTCCCGCGGTACAACCGGCACGCGGACGAGCTGTGCGTCACCGAGCTGGCGCACGTGATCTGGGCCGTGCAGATGTCCACTGTGGAGTTCCACCCGTGGAACTCGCGCCGCGCCGACACCGAACGGCCCGACGAGTGGCGCATCGACCTCGATCCCGGGCCGGAGTGCGACTTCGCGCGCGTGCGGCGCGTCGCGCACGTCGCGCAGGAGGTGCTCGCGGAGCTCGGCGCGACCGGCTGGCCGAAGACCTCCGGCGGCGACGGGCTGCACGTGTACGTGCGCATCGAACCGCGCTGGGGTTTCCAGGAGGTCCGCCGCGCCGCGCTGGCGTTCGCGCTGGAGGTCGAGCGGCGCGCGCCCGACGACGTGACCACCACGTGGTGGCGCAAGGACCGCGACCCGGCGCGCGTGTTCGTGGACTACAACCAGAACACCCGCGACCACACCATCGCGAGCGCGTACTCCGTGCGCGGGGTGCCGGAGGCGACGGTGTCCACCCCGATCACATGGGACGAGATCGACGAGGTGGAACCACGCGAGTGCACGATTGCCACGGTGCCGGAGCGCTTCGCGAAGCTGGGCGACCTGCACGAGGGCATCGACGAGGCGGTGTACTCGCTGGAAACGCTGCTGGAGTGGGCCGATCGCGACGGCCTGGAAGTGAAGGACTGACCCCGCCACGAACGGCCACCGCGGTTTCCGTCGCCCGGTGACAAAAAACGCCGCTGCCTGGTGTTTTCCTGTCCAGCCCGAACGGGTTGTCCGTACCATCGGCCCGTGGTGCAGGATCGCAACGCCGAACTGCTCGCCTCCGGACCGCGCTGGCTCGCCGTGGAGCTGCGGCCGCACGCGGGCCGCCTCGCCGCGGCGATCATCGCGGAGGTCCAGCGCTCCGTCCCGGCCTACTCGCGGCCGCTGAACGGCCGGTTCGGCCGGGTGTTCACCGAGGCCGTCGAAGAGGCCGTGCGGCACGTCATCGACAGCATCGGCAACCCCGGCATCCGCCACCACGAGTGGATCGAGCTGTTCCGCAACCGCGGGCGGCTGGAGTTCCTCGAAGGCCGCAACCTCGACTCGCTGCAGGCCGCGGCGCGGATCGGCGCGCGCGTGGCGTGGCAGTACATCGCGCCGGTGCTGCGCCGCGCGGGGGCGTCGCCGTCGGTGCTCGCCCATTCGGCCGAGATCATCTTCGCCTACGTGGAGGAGCTGTCGGCGACGGCGCTGGAGGGTTACAGCGAAACGCAGACGCTCGCCAGCGGCACCATCGAACGGCGGCGGCGCAGGCTGCTGGAGCGGTTGCTGTCCGAACCACCGGCCGGGGCGGCCGCGCTGGAGGGCATGTGCCGTGGCGCGGCATGGCCGTTGCCCGGGCAGGTGGCCGTGGTGGCGCTGGAGCGCAGCAGCGGCTCCGCCGACTTCCCGGTCGAGCTGCTCGACGACGAGGTCCTGGTCGACCTGGAGAGCGCCCAGCCGTGCCTGCTGACCACGCATCCGCGGAGCCAGCTGATGCCGCTGATCGGGCGGTGGAACGGCTGGCGGGCCGCGGTCTCCCCCACCGTCGCGCTCGCCGACGCCCCGGCGGCGCACCGCATGGCCCGGCGCGCGCTGAGCCTGCTGCCGGCGCGGGAGGACGAGCCGATCATCTGGTGCCGCCGGGAGCTCACGACGTTGTGGCTGCTGGGTGAGGACTTCCTGGCGGGCGAGCTGCGTGACCGCGCGCTCGCCCCGCTGGCGGAGCTGGGCGGGAAGCAGCGCGCCCGGCTGGCGGACACGCTCCTGGCGTGGCTGGAGACCCGCGGCGGGGCGCCGGAGATCGCGAAACGGCTGCGCGTGCACCCGCAGACCGTGCGGGCGCGGCTGCACCAGTTGCGGGAACTGTTCGGCGACCGGCTGGACGACGCCGACGAACGCTTCGGGCTGCGGCTGGCGCTGCGGGCGGAGCGGTTGCGCGGTACCGGGTTCTTGTGAGGCGCGGACGGAAACCGCGGCGGCGGAATGTCACCTTCCTGAACGGTGCTGCGCCGATCGCGGGGCAGCGTTACTCCGGTTCCGGAAGAGCTGCTTGCCAAGCCGCTGGCCCGGTGCGATGTTGTTCCTCCGACAAGTGCGGAAGGTTACCGAGCCGTGCGACGGCAGCGCCGCCAGTTTCGTTGCGATCAGAGGTAATCATGACGACCGAGGCCGGTTCCCGGCAGCCCAGTACCCGACGGATCTCCCCGCCCCGCGCGCGCCCCGGCGGTTTCCCGCCCCGGCCACGGCAGCCGGAGCTGTCGGCGGGCATCGGGCGCGCGAGCCGGTTGTGGGCTTCGCTGCCGCGTGAGCTGTCGCGCGCATTCCGCCCCCACGCCGACGGGCTGTCGCGGGAGATTCTCCGGGAGATCCAGCTGGCCGTGCCGGAGTACGCGCAGCCGCTGGAAGGCCCGTTCGGCAAGACGATCGTCGAGGCGGTCCAGCAGGCCGTGCTGCACTGCCTGGACAACCTCGGCAACCCCGCCGCGCCGCAGGACGCGTGGATCAGCGTGTTCCGGCACCTGGGCAAGGTCGAGTTCAGCGAGGGGCGCACCCTCAACCAGCTGCAGACCGCGTACCGCGTGGGCGGCCGGGTGGCGTGGCGCTACATCGCGGCGGTGAGCCAGTCGCTGGGGCTGTCCACGGATTTCCTGTGCGTGGGCGCGGAAGCGATCTTCTCGTACGTGGACGAGATCTCCGCGTTGTCGTTGCAGGGTTACGCGGCGGCGCAGGCACGGGCGGCGGGCACGCGGGCGCGGCAGCGGCGGCAGCTGCTGGAGCTGGTGCTGGCGGAGCCGCCGGCGTCGCCGAAGGCCATCGCGTCGCTGGCGTTGGCGACGGGCTGGAAGCTGCCGGACCGGGTGGTGGCGGTGGCGCTGGAGCCGCGGGCGGACCAGCACGACCTGGAGCCGCCGCCGCTGGACTCCGAGATCCTGATGGACCTGGAGGGGCCGCAGCCCTGTCTGCTGGCGGACTCGTCGCTGCTGCCGGGTGAGGACCTGCAGCAGGCGCTGGCGGGGTGGCGGGCGGCCGTCGGGCCGCCGGTGGAGCTCGGGGACGCCGCGCTGTCGCTGCGCTGGGCGCGGCGGACGATGGAGCTGGCCGCGCGGTCGGTGATCGAGGTGGGTCCGGTGATCCGCGCGACCGATCACCTGGCGACGCTGTGGCTGCTGTCGGACGAGTTCCTGATCAGGGAGCTGATCCGCCGGTGCCTGGCGCCACTGGAGGGGCTGACGGAGAAGCAGCGGGCGCGGCTGAGCCAGACGCTGCTGGCGTGGCTGCAGTCCAGCGGCACGGCACCGGACATGGCCGACCGGCTCGGCGTGCACCCCCAGACGGTGCGCTACCGGATGCGTCAGCTGGAGGAGCTGTTCGGCGAGCAGCTGAACGACCCGGAGAGCCGGTCCAACCTGGAGATCGCCCTGCGGGCGCAGCAGCTGCTGGAGGGCTGAGGGTTTTTCGCGGAACGGGGCCGCACCGAAGCTCAGGCGCCGTCCAGGTTGCGGCAGTTCGGGGCCTTTCCGAAGGCCTGCGCGAGTTCCGGGTTGTCCTTCAAGTCCTTCGTCGGGCCCTCCGCCGTGCCCAGGTTGGCGAACGCCGTGCTCGCGTTCTGCACCGCGGCGTCGAACGTCGCCTGGTCGGTCACCGGGGCGGCGGCCAGCTTCTCCTTCGCCCGGTCGACCGACGTGCGGTTGCTCGTGAGCGTCGCCATCGCGCGGTCCAGCGTGGCCTGGCCGTCGCGCACCGGGGGGACGCCCTCGCGCGTGATGCCGTTCGCCAGGTCGGTCAGCGCGGCCGACAGCGAACCCAGGTACGTCACCAGGCTGTCCTTGGCCTTCGCGGGCGCGGACGGGTCGACCGCGGGCAGCTGCGCGAGCCGCACGCCGCCCGCGCGCACCACCTCGCACACGTGGTCCGACCAGGTGATCGCGGGGCCGTTCTCCGTGCTCGTCGGCGCGGACGCGGTGCCGCACGCCGTGAGCGCGAGCCCGGCCAGCGCGACGGTGAGCAGACGGATCCTCATCGTTCCTCCGAAACTAGCGCCGGCACCCGGCGCCCGTGTTGAGCGGGACGGGCGCGGTGTCGAGCCCGTCGCGGTACGGCGTGCCCTCGTACCCCGCGGTGCAGGGCAGCGGGTCGAAGAAGGTGGTCACCAGGCCGAACCCGGCCGTGTCGCCGGTGATCACGCGGCCGCCCAGGTCGACGGCCTCCGGCGCCACCACCAGCAGCTGCTCGACGCCGTTCCGGTGGTCGAGCAGCACCTGCGACGTGGTGAGCAGGTTCGCCAGCAGGCTCGTCAGGTTCGGCCCGGTTTCGTGCAGCAGCGCGCTGATCTGCTGGGCGGCGGGCGCGGCCGACGACAGGATCGTCCGCACGTCGCCCGCCGAAGAGTCCAATGTGGACGCGATGAGCTTCGCGTTCTCCCCGAACCGCTTGATCGCGTCGGAGCTGGCGAGCTGCGTGGCCAGCACGGTGTTGCCGTCGGTGATCAGGTCCAGTGTCTGCGGCAGGTGGTCCGCCGCCGCCTGGGTGAACCCGCTCGTCGCGTCGAGCAGCGCCTGCAGGCCCGGCCCGGTGTCCTGCGTCGCGAGGTACAGCTCGTCCACGACGGTCCGCAGGTCGTCGCGCGGCACCGAGTTCACCAGGCGGTCGAGGTTCACCACCAGGTCGTTGCTGCTGGGCGGCAGCGCGGTGCTCGGCCGCGCGATCACGGACCCGTCGTGCAGGTACGGCGCTCCGGCGCTGCGCGGGCGCAGGTCGACGTACTGCTCCCCCACCGCCGAGCGGTCGGTCACCACGGCCTCGACGTCCGCGGGCACCGGCGGGGAGCCGTCGTCGAGGCGCAGGTCGACCTCGACGCCCGCGTCCGTCAGCCGCAGGTCGCCGACGCGGCCGACCGGCACGCCGTTGTAGGTCACCTCGGCCCCGCTGAACACGCCGCCGGTGTCGGGGAACTCGGCGTGCACGAGGTAGCCGCCGGTGCCGAGCAGCCGCTCCACGCCGGCGTAGCGCGCGCCGACGTAGGTCACCCCGGCCAGCGCGAGCAGCACGAACACGACCACCTGCAGCCGCACCCGCCGCGTCAGCATCACGAACCTCCCAGTGGCAGCGGTGGCCCGGTCTGCGCGTGGTAGTCCAGGAACAGGTTGAGGTAGTCGCCCTTGATGGCGGGCAGCACCGAGTCCGGGAACGGGAACGTCAGCAGCAGCTCCATCGCGCGGGGCAGCTGCTGCGCGGCGGCGGTGAGCTGCCGCAGGGTCGGTTCGAGCGAGCGCAGGTCCGCCAGCAGGTCGTCCTTGCTGCGGGTGATGGTGTCCGTGGCGACGCCGGAAAGCCCGTTCAGCGAGTCCACCATGGACATCAGCTGGTCACGTTGCCTTGCCAGCACGTCGATTCCCGGTCCGAGATCCCGCAGCACGCCGCTGATCTCCTCGCCGCGCCCGGCCAGCGATCCGGCGAGCTGGTCCACATTGTCCAGTGCGCGGGTGATGTCGTCCCGCCGCGAGTCCAGTCCGGTGACGAACGTGTCGAGGTCCGACAGCAGCGCGCGGACCTCCGGCTCGCGCCCGTCGAGCGCGGTGTTCACCTCGCGCGTGATCTCCTGCAGCTGCCCGACCCCGCCGCCGTTGAGCAGCATCGACAGCGCGCCGAGCACCTCCTCGACCTGCGGGTTGCGGTTCGTGGCCGCCAGCGGGATCTTCGCCCCGTCGGTCAGTGTCCCTTGTGGATCGTCCGGTGCGGCCAGCTCGACGAACTTCTCCCCCAGCAGGCTCGACTGGCGCAGCGAGGCGGTCGCGTTGGCGGGCAGGCGCACGTCGCCGTTGAGCACCACCGTGACGTCCGCGGTGCGGCCGTCCGCCGCGAGCGCGATCTTCTCCACCCGGCCCGCCGGCACGTCGCCGACCTCCACGGCGGACTGCGGCACGAGGTCGAGCACGTCCCGGAACTCGGCGGTGACCCGGTACGGGCGGTCGCCGAGGGCGGCGCCGCCGGGCAGCGGCGTGTCGTAGAGGCCGCCGAACGAGCAGCCGGTCGCCGTGCCCAGCAGCACGAGCACCAGCAGCAGAAAGCGCTTCACTGGCCACCTCCCAGTGGCAGCATGCTGAACTCGTTGAGGTCGGCGCGGGTGTAGAGGGTGCTGCTGCCCGAGTCGTACGCGTTCAGCAGGTCGCCCAGTGCCGCCGGGGCCGTGGAGAGGGCCTCGGACAGGGAGTTCCGCTGGTTCACGAGCAGCTGCGTCGTGCCCATCAGCTTGTCCACATTGGCTTTCAGATGGGATCGGTTGTCGCGCACGAACTGCTGGATCTGCCCGAGCGCGCCGGCCAGCTGGTCGAGCGCGCCGCCGAACGCGTCCCGCTCCCCCGCGAGGTTCGCCGAGACTCCGGCGAGCAGGTCGGCGAGCTTGCTCACCTGGGAGTCGTTGTCCGCCAGCATGGTCGTGAACTTCTGCAGGTTGTCGACGGTCGCGAAGACGTCGTCCTTCGACTCGCTCAGCGTGGTGGCCGCCTGCCCCAGCTGCCGGATCATGTCGCCGAACTGCTGCCCGTTGCCGCCGAGGTCCGCCGACGCGCTCTTGAGCAGCTCACTGAGAGCACCGGACCCGTTGGCGCCGGCCGGCCCGAGCGCGGTGGTCAGGCGGTCGAGGCTCGCGTACAGCTGGTCGATCTCCACCGGTACGGCGGTCCGCGCGACCGGGATCACCGCGTCGTCGCCCAGCTTGGACCCGCCCGTGTACGCAGGGGCGAGCTGCACGTACCGGTCGGAGACCAGGCTCGGCGTCACGACGAGCGCGCCGGCGTTCGCCGGGACGGGCACAGCGGGGTCGACGGACATGGTGACCTTCACCTGCTGTCCCTGGGGTTCCACGGCGTCGACACCGCCGATGCGGACGCCGAGCACGCGCACGTCCGAGCCCGCGTAGATGCCGACCGCGGAGGTGAAGTACGCGGTGAAGTGCCTGCTGCGGGTGGTCTCGTGCACCAGCACGGCGACCGACCCGGCGAGCACCGCCAGTATCGCCACGAACGCGGTGATCCGCAGGTACTTGACCATCACCCGCTCCCTCCCGGTTTCGGCGGGCGGCAGCTGCCGCCGGCGCCGGAGACGAGCCCGCAGACGTAGGTGTCGATCCAGTCGCCGTTGCCGATGGCGTCGCCGACGAGCCGGTAGAACGGCCCGGCCAGCGCCAGGCTGCGGTCGAGGTTGCCCTGGTTGCGTGCCAGCACGTCGGTGACGCGGTCCAGCTGCTCCAGCGCGGGCCGCAGTTGCGCGTCGTTGTCCTGGATCAGCCCGCGGACCTGGGCCGCGAGGTCCTGCGTGCCGCGCAGCAGCGCGTCGATGGCGTCGCGGCGCTTCTGGAACTCGGCCAGCAGCACGTTGCCGTCGGTGATGAGGTCGGCGAGCTGGCCGGTGCGCTGCGCGATCGTGCCGGTGACCTTCGAGGTGCCCGCCAGCAGCTGCTTGAGCTGCGTGTCGCGGGAGGAGATGGTGCGGGACAACGACGACAGACCGTCCAGAGTGGACTTCACGTCGTCCGGGGTGGCGGCGGAGAACGTGTCGGACAGCGTACGGAAGCTCTGCGCCAGCTGGTCGGTGTCCAGCTCCCCGGCGGTCTGCGCCAGGTCCCCGAAGGCGGCCGTCACGTCGTAGGGCGTCACGGTCCGGTTCCGCGGGATGTCCTGGTGCGGGTCCTGGTCGCGGTCGCCGCGCGGGTCGAGCGCGAGGTTCTTGGCGCCCAGCAGCGTCTTGATCCGGATGGCCGCGACGGTCTGGTCGCCGACCCACGCGCCGCTGACGCGGAAGGAGATCCGCACGTGATCGCCCGCGAGTGCCACGCCGGTCACCTCGCCGACCTTCTTTCCGGCGATGCGTACCTCGTCGCCGGACGCGAGCCCCGCGGCCTCGCCGAAGTCGGCGGTGTAGGTGGTGCCGGAGCCGAGCCCGGGCAGGTCGTCCCAGAACAGCGTGAGCAGCCCGGCCAGCAGCAGGACCACGCCGCCGACGAGGCCGACGCGGAACGGGCTGCGCGAGCGGAAGGACCTCATGCGCCACACCTCGCCTGCGTGTCCGGCACGCCCACCGGGCCGCCGCCGGGGGCGGGCGCGGCGTCGGACGACACCGCGCACAGGTAGAAGTTGAGCCACGAGCCGTAGGAGGCGATGCGGCCGATCGCCTCGTACTTCTGCG
Organism: Amycolatopsis bartoniae; assembly: GCF_014191255.1. GTDB lineage: Bacteria > Actinomycetota > Actinomycetes > Mycobacteriales > Pseudonocardiaceae > Amycolatopsis_E > Amycolatopsis_E bartoniae. The sequence goes on along the minus strand of NZ_JACHWH010000003.1, from coordinate 874,423 downwards.
GCAGGTTCGCCAGGAACTTCTCGAACTCCGGGGTGTTGTCCCCCAGCGCCTTGGCCAGCTGGTTGACCGCGTCGACGTCCGCGTGCACCGGGGCGCGGCCGTCCTGGACGAGGTTCGCGGCGCTGGCGGTGAGCTGCCCGATGCCGTCGATGGCGTCGCCGAGCGGTTTCGCGTCGGCGGCGAGCCCGGACACCAGCCGTTGCGTCGCGTCCAGCAGCTGCGAGAGCTGGGCGTCGTGGGCGTTCACCCGCTCCAGCACGGTGTTGAGGTTGGTGACGACCTGCCCGATCACCTGGTCCTGGTTCGCGAGCGACGACGTGAGGGAAGCGGTGTGCCGCAGCAGGTCGTCGACCGTGCCGCCTTCGCCCTGCAGCACCTGCACGATCTCGCCCGCGAGCTTGTTGACGTCGGTCGGCGACAGGGCCTGGAACAGCGGCTTGAACCCGTTGAACACCGCCGTCAGGTCGAGCGCGGGGTGCGTGCGCTCCAGCGGGATGAGCCCGCCCGGCGGCAGCGTGCCCGCGCCGGTGCCCTGGTCCAGCGCGACGTAGCGCTGGCCGATCAGGTTGCGGTACTTGACGGTCGCGGTCACCGTCGCGGCCAGCTTCCGGTCGCGGTCGACGCTGAACGTGACCTCGGCGAAGCGCCGATCGACCAGCTCGATGTCCTCCACCTGCCCGACCCGCACCCCGGCCATGCGGATGTCGTCGCCGTCGTTCAGCGAGGTCACGTCGGTGAAGCGGGCGCGGTAGCTCACCGTCTCCCCGCCGCCCTGGTTCGCGATGGTCACCGCGAGCAGCGCGGTCGCGAGGACCGTGACCACGGCGAACACGAGGCCCTTGACCAGCGGGGCCGCCAGTCCCCTCATTTCAGCGTCACCTCCGTTCCCCGCAGCACCGGGCCGAGCAGCAGCCCGCTCCAGCCCGGGATGTCGTCGGGCGAGACCCCGTACACCGGCGCGAGCAGCTCGGAGAACAGCTGCTGCTCGGCGGGGCTGTTCGCGGTGGGCGGGGCCGCCGAACCCGCCGAGTAGCACTTTGGTCCTTTCGCGACAGTCGGCGGAGTCCGTTGCGCGGGTGCGGGTTTGACGTGCAGTTCGACGTGCAGGCCGGGCTGGTTCGTGCCCGCGCCGAGTGCTTTGTCCACAGTGGGCACCAGCTTCGCGGCGGCGTCGGCGAGGCAGGGCAGTTCCGGCGCGTACTCGGCGAGCAGGTCCAGCACGGGCCTGCTGTCCGCGGACAGCGAGACGATCGTGCCGCCGCTCGCGTTCAGGAAGCCGTGCGTGTCGTCGGCGGCGCCGGTGACGGTGGTGAACAGCGCGGCGAGGTCCTGCTGCTGCCGGGTGACCGCGGTCGCGGTGGAACGCAGGTCACCGAGGGCGTCGACGAGGTCCGGCGCGGCGGTTTCGTAGGTGCGGACGGTGTCGGCGAACTTCGAGATCGCGGACTGGAGCTGCGGCACCTCCGGGTTGAGCCGCGCCAGGTAGTCCTGCAGCGTGCCGAGCGTGGTGCCCAGTTCCTCGCCGCGCCCTTCCAGCGCCTGGGAAACGGCGCCCAGGGTGCTCGCGAGCTTCTGCGGCTGGACGGTCTGCAGCACCGGCAGCAGGTCGCGCAGCGCCTGCTCCAGCTCGACCGCCCCGGCGCTGCGGTCCTCGTCGATGACGGCGCCGGAGGTGATCTTCCCGGCCGGGCTGGCGGGCAGCACGAGGCTCACGTACCGCTGCCCGAACAGGGTTTTCGGCAGCAGCCGCGCGGTGACGTTGCGCGGGATGCGGCCGGTCATCGCCGGGTCGAGGGCCAGGTGCACGTCGACGCCGCCGGGGCGCACCGTCACCTCGCGGACCTCGCCGACGAGCACGCCGCGCACCTTCACGTCGGCGTTCGCCTTCAGCTGGGTGCCCGCGCGGTCGGCCCGCAGCGTGACGGGGACGACCGAGGTGAACGCCTTGTCGTAGATCTCGACGGTGAGCCAGCCGAGCCCGGCCAGCACGGCGAGGAACACCAGGCCGAGCACCTGGAACCGCAGGAGCGGGCGCCCGCCGGTCATCCCGCCACCCGCACGGTCGTGGTGGCGCCCCAGATGGCGAGGCTCAGGAAGAAGTCGAGGATGCTGACCACGACGATCGACGTCCGCACCGAACGGCCCACCGCGACCCCGACGCCGGCCGGGCCGCCGCTGGCGCGGTAGCCGTAGAAGCAGTGCGTGAGGATGATCGCGATGCTGAACACCAGCACCTTCGCGAACGACCACAGCACGTCGCCGGGCGGCAGGAACAGGCTGAAGTAGTGGTCGTAGGTGCCCGCGGACTGGCCGTAGACGAACACCGTCGTGGTCCGGGCGGCCAGATACGACGTCAGCAGCCCGATCACGTACAGCGGGATGATCGCGAGGAAGCCCGCCACGATCCGGGTGGTCACGAGGTAGGGCATGCTGCGGATCGCCATCACCTCCAGCGCGTCGATCTCCTCGGCGATGCGCATCGCGCCGAGCTGGGCGGTGAACCCGGAGCCGACGGTGGAGGACAGCGCGAGCGCGGCGACGAGCGGGGCGATCTCGCGGGTGTTGAAGAAGGCGGACAGGAACCCGGCGAACGCGGACGTGCCGATCTGGTTGAGCGCGCTGAACCCCTGCAGCCCCACGACGGTGCCGGTGAACACGCACATGCCGACCATCACGCCGATCGTGCCGCCGATGACGGCGAGCGCACCGCTGCCGAACGCGACCTCCGCCAGCAGGCGGATCACCTCGCGGTAGTAGTGCGTGACGGTGCGCGGGATCCACGCCAGCGCCCGCAGGTAGAAGGTGAGCTGGTCGCCGAGGCGCGCCAGCGCGTAGGCCGGTCGGGTGGTCACGTCACGCTCCCTTCGCGGGCACGAGCCGCAGGTAGAGGACGCTGATCACGAAGTTGACGAAGAACAGCAGCAGGAACGTGATCACCACGGACTGGTTCACCACGTCGCCCACGCCCTTCGCGCCGCCACGCGGGTGCAGGCCGCGGTAGCAGGCGACGAGCCCGGCGAGGAACCCGAACGCGACGGCCTTGATCTCGCCCACCCACAGGTCGGGCAGCTGCGCCAGGGAGGAGAAGCTCGCGAGGAACGCGCCCGGCGTGCCGCCCTGCAGGAGCACGTTGAACACGTAGCCGCCGGTGACGCCGACGAAGCTGACCATCCCGTTGAGCAGCACGGCGACCGCGGTCGCGGCCAGCACGCGCGGCACGACGAGCCGGTGCACCGGGGAGACGCCGAGGACCTCCATGGCGTCGATCTCCTCACGCACGGTCCGCGCGCCCAGCTCCGCGCAGATCGCGGAACCACCCGCCCCGGCGACGACGAGGGTGGTGACGATCGGGCTCGCCTGCTGGATCACGGCGAGCACGCTCGCGGCGCCGTTGAACGCCTCGGCACCGAGCTGGCTGGTGAGCGAGCCGAGCTGAAGCGTGATCACGGCACCGAACGGGATGGCCACGAGCGCGGCGGGCAGGATCGACACGCTGGCGACGAACCAGAACTGGTGCACGAACTCGCGGACCTGGAACGGGCGCTTCGTCATCGCGACGAGCACGTCCGCCCCGAGCGCGAACAGCTGCCCGAACTGGGAGACCGCGCCGCGGGCGGCGGTGAGCGGGGTGGTCACGTCAGCCCACCCCCTGCGCGGTCAGCGTCGTCGTCATCGTGTTGCCCGGCCCGGAGATCAGGCCGGTCAGCAGCGGGTCCAGGTTCTCGGTCACCCCGCACCCGGTGAACGGCGGAATGTCGAAAGTGGACTGGATGGTCGACTGCGAGCCTGGAGTCAGCGAGGAGCGGCCCCGCATCCGGATCACCAGCGGCGCGTGGCAGGAGTCGCCGACCTCGATGGGCACCCCGTCCTCCCGCACGTCGCCCACCGTGAGGTTCACCCGGACCGTGACGTCGATGTCCGGGGTGAACAGGCCGCTGGAGATGTCCGCCGTGCCCGTGGCCTTCTCCGTCTGCGGCAGCTGGACGAGGCTGGTGACCGGCATGAAGCGGAAGGCGATGAAGTATCCGGTTGTGGGCGGGATCGCCAGATCGCCTTCGATCCGGATGGTGCCCGCGTCACCGTTGTAGAGGCCCGCGTCGAAGGTGCCCTGGGTCAGCTTCAGGTCGGAGCCGAGCTTCGCGATCCGCGAGGTGCCGTCCACGAGGAAGTGCGCGGTCAGCAACGGGGTGTCCGCCAGGATCGCGGGCGCCTGCGCGGTCGGGGCGACGGCCACCGTGGTCAACGGCGCACCGGGCACCTCCGTGCACCCGAGGTCCCTGCTGCCGCTGCGGTCGTGCGCCACGAGCGCCGGCGCCAGCCGCCCGAGCGCCACCGGCTGCTCCCCCGCCTGCGCGGGCATCCCCGGCGCCTGCCCGGTGAGCGTGACGGTCAGGTCACCGGACTCCGGCAGCGCGACGTCCGATGTGGACAGTCCGGCCACCGTGGCGGTCGCCGTGCCGTAGGTCAGCTCCGCGACGGCCGAGGCGTCGACGGCGGTGACCCCACCGGAACGCCAGCCGTCCACCGTCGCGGCGGGCACGACGATCCGGACCGCCGGCTGCGCCGCGACCACCTCGCCGCCCGCGGGCACCGCGTCCGCGAACGTGGCGCTGAACGACACCGTCACCGGCGAGCCGTCGCACGTGCTCGTGCCGTCGTGGCTCACCGGTCCGGCGAGCGCCGCCCCCGGCGGCAGCGCGACGAGGCCGGCAGCCAGCGCCACGGCGGCGACGGCGGCGCGGAGAGCACGGTTCACGGCGGGTTCCCGGAAAGGACGGCGGAGACGGGACGGGAGCCGACGCTACCGGCGCGTAGGAACTACCCACAATGATCTCGTCCCCGGTGTTCGAAAACGCCGCGATTCTTGTCACGGAACTGCGCACCGCACCCGCGGACGTTGTCACGGAAATCCGCTTTTGGCACTTCCCGCGAATTACTCCGCCGGAACTTGTCACGCGTGTGCGCGTCTTTCCCCGGTGAGCCAGCCCTCCTCCAGCAGCAATCGTTTGAGCACCTTGCCCGTCTGGGTGCGGGGCAGGGCCGCGGCGAACACCACGTCCCGGGGCAGCGCGAAGCGCGCCACCCGGTGCCGCAGGTACTCGCGCACCGAGTCCTCCGTCAGCCCGGCCCGCGGGTCGGCGACGACGTAGGCGACCAGGCGCTGCCCGAACTCGGCGTCCGGTACGCCGAGCACCGCGGTCTCCAGCACGCCGGGCAGCGTGGCCAGCGCCTCCTCGGTGGGGCGCGGGAACACGTTCTCGCCACCGGAGATGATCATGTCGTCGGCCCGGCCGGAGACGAACAGTCTGCCGTCGGCGTCGAGGTAACCGCGGTCACCGGTGTCCATCAGGTTGTGCCGCACAGCGCGGCTGCTGCCGTCGGTGTAGCCGTCGAACAGCAGGTCGTTGCCCACGTGGATCCAGCCGACCTCGCCCGGCGGCAGCGGCTCGCCGGACGGGCCGAGCACGGCCAGGCGCGAGCCGAGCGGCGGGTAGCCCGCCGTCGTCGGCGCGCACCTGAGGTCCTCGGGCGTGGCGACGGCGGCCGCGGAGACCTCGGTGGAGCCGTAGAAGTTGTAGAGCACGTCGCCGAACGCCTCGGTGAAGTTCTCGACGAGCGCGCCGGGCAGCGCCGAGCCGCTGCTCACGACCACCCGCAGGCTGCTGGTGTCGTACTTCTCCCGCACGTCGGCGGGCAGGGCCAGCATCCGCTGCAGCATCAGCGGCACGACGAACATCGTGTTGACCCGGTGCCGCGCGACCGCGCGCAGGCACTCCTCGGCGTCGAACCGCCGCTGCAGCACGAGCGTGGTCCGCAGCGGCGTGCCGACCTGCAGCGCCGAGAGGCCCCACGTGTGGAACAGCGGCGCCGCGATCAGCATCCGGTCGCGCGCGTGCAGCGGGATCCGCGACAGCAGCGCGACGGCGGCGGACAGCCCCTTCGGCGTGGGGCGCCGGGCGCCCTTCGGCTCCCCGGTCGTGCCGGAGGTGAGCACCACGAGCCTGCCGGGGACCTCGGGCGGGTCGATCCGGACGTCGGGCGCCCGGTCGACGAGCGGGCCGAGGCGGTCGGTGTCGAGCCACGCGGTGGCGGACGGCAGCCCGGTCAGCAGCGGCGTGAACTCCGGGTCGGCGACCACGATCCGCACCCCGTGCCGCTCCACCCCTTCGAGCACCTGCGGTTCGGCGAGCCCGGTGTTGAACAGCACGGCGTCGGCGCCGAGCTTTCCGCAGGCCAGCAGCGTGAGCACGAGCTCGCCGGAGTTGCGGGCCAGCACGGCGACCTTCCCGTCCGGACCGGCACCCATCGTGCGCAGCACGCCCGCGAGGCGGTCGGCGCGGTGCGACAGCTCCGCGAACGTCCAGCGCGGGCCCTCGTCGTCGATGACCGCCAGCTCTTTCGGCGCGCTCGCCGCGGCCGCGGTGTAGCCGCCCGCGAGGGTGGCGCCCCACTTCGACACCGCCCGCAGCTGACGCAGCAGCCGGTCGGGGCGGCCCGCGGTGATGATGCCGGCCGAGACCAGCGTGTTCGCGATCTGCAGCGCCGTCGGCGCGCGCTCGGCGGGCAGCTGGTCCGGCACGCCCGCGAGGTGCCTGCCGACGCGCGCGAGCCCGTCGCGCACCCACTCCCGCAGGTCGTTCGGGTTGCCCGGCGGGCGGAAGAAGATGCACCGCACCTGCGTGCGGCCGGGGCCGGCGTCGGTGAGCTGCAGCGACACCGAGCCCGCGGTGTCACCCTCGCTGTCGAGCACCAGCTGTTCGTCGCGGCGGCTGATCAGCACGCGCAGCTCGTGCTCGGCCGGGGCGCCGCAGAGGCTCAGCCTGATCCGGTAGCGGGCGCCCCGCCCGCCCACGGTGCCCGTGCGTTCGCACGTGCCCACCCCGCGGAAGTAGCGCGGGTACAGCTCCGGGGTGCTGATCACCTGCCACACCTCGGAGCGCGGGGAGTCGATGTCGATGTCGACGCTGACACAGTCCGGCATTCGGCCGAAACTAGAGCCGTTCCTGGCGTCCGGTCAACGCTCCCGGAGCACGAAGCTCGGGCCCACTCTTGGCCTCCGCGTGCCAGTCGGGCCCGCGCGAGCGTGCCGTCCCGTGACAACTTCACCGGGGAAATGGTCCGGCACCTTGCGGCCGCCGATTCCGCGAAACTAGCTTACTCACCGGTAGCAAAACCGTTTCCGCCGATTTCTCCTCGTGGGATCTCGGGTATCACCGCCGATATTCGGAGGATCATGGTGAAGCACCGGAACAGAACGAAGAAATGGCTCGCTGCGGGCGCGTCCGGCTGTGTGGCGGCGGGGACCGCGCTCACCGCCGTGCTGCTCGGCGGCGGCGTCAGCTCGGCGGCGCCGGCGTCGCTGACGCTGAACTACACGTGCCCGTTCCCGCTGATCGGCACGCAGACGCTGCCGATCAGGATCAGCGCCGACGTCCCGGACACGGCGACGGTCGGGGAACCGACCCCGGCGTTCGACGTCACGACGGTCTCGACGGTGCCGGCGACGGCCACCCAGGGCCTGACGCTGGTCGGGGCCGCCACCGTCGAAGGCTCGGCCGCGGCGAGCTCCACGGTCACCGCGCCGGAGGGCACGATCCCGGTCACCGTGCCGGCGACCATCCCGACCACCCCGGTGCCCGCGTCCGGCTCGTTCGACGTCACCGCGACGGGTTCCGCGCCGTCGATGACGTTCACCCAGCCCGGCACCGCGACCATCACGGTCGGGGACGTCAAGCTGACGCTGCACCCGAAGCGGGCGGACGGCAGTGACACCGGGCTCGGCACGTTCGACTCCCAGTGCACGCAGGTGCCGGGCCAGAACAACACACTGGCCACGATCACCATCAACGGCGGCGGCACCACGACGGAGCCAACCACCACCGAACCCACCACCACCGAGCCGACCACGACGCAGCCCACCACCACCGAACCCACCACCACCGAGCCGACGACGACCGCGCCCACCACGACGCCCGGCAACCCCGGTGGCGGCATCCAGTACGGCTACGCGCTGCAGGGCTCGTCCACGCTGAAGAAGCTCGGCGCGAACGTGCCGCTGACCGGCGGCATCGACGCTAACCTCGACCTCGCGACCGGGGCCTTCACCGCGGACCTGACGCTCGACCCGAGCAGCCTCCAGGCGAAGCTGTTCCACTTCATCCCGATCACCGCGAACGTGGCGTTCCAGCAGGAGGGCCAGACCACCGGCACGCTCGCGAACGGCGTGCTCACCTCCCACAGCAGCACGACGATCAAGCTGCCGGTCGTGAAGGTGCTGGGCTTCCCGATCAGCAAGTCGCCCAGCTGCCGGACCTCGGCCCCGTCGGACATCGCGCTGCGGTCCGGCCCCGGGTTCGACCCGCTGACGGGCGGAAACCTCAGCGGCACCTACGACGTGGCGTCGCTGACCGGCTGCGGGCCGCTGAACGGGCTCATCAGCGCGCTGGCCACCGGCCCGGGCAACACCATCAACGCGACGCTGACCCCCAAGGCGTCCTGACCTCGCACCGGGAGGACCCCGGCCCGCGGGCCGGGGTCCTTTCCTGTCGCGCACTGGCCGTTTCACCGATGTGCGCCCGTGCGCGGCACGCGACACTCGGAGATCCCTGTTCCCTCGACGAGGAGGTTCCATGCGTCGTGTCCTGGGCGCACTGCTCGCGTTGTGCACCGGCGTGCTGATGCTCGCCGGTGCCGGTCCCGCGCAGGCCGCCACCCACACCCCCGTGATCTTCGTCCACGGCTACTCCGGAAACGCGTCGAACTGGACGACCGCGGAGGCGCTGTTCGCCGCGGCCGGGTACAGCAGCAACGAGCTGTACGCCTACAACTACAACTGGGCGGGATCCAACAAGACGAGCGCGCAGGGCCTCGCGTCCTACGTCAACCAGGTGCGGCAGCAGACCGGCTCGGCGAAGGTCGACATCGTGAACCACTCGATGGGCGGTCTCGTGACGGACTGGTACGTCCACGAGCTCGGCGGGTCGGCGTACGTGAACCACGTGGCGTCGATCGCGGGCGCCAACCACGGCACGACGTACGCCGGCGCGTGCCTGACCAACCCGTCGTGCCAGGAGATGTACCCGGGCTCGTCGTTCATCGCGCAGGTGACCTCCGGCGACGAAACCCCGGGCCCGACGCGGTACGCCACGTGGTACTCGCCGTGTGACGGCATCATCATCCCGTACACCAGCACGGAGCTGAACGGGGCGACGAACAACTACGTCGCGTGCCAGACGCACATCGGGTACCTCACCGACACCGCGGTCCTGACCCAGGTGCGGACGTTCCTCGGCACCTGATCACCCCTCGAAGACGCGGCGCGGCGTCTCGACGAGCATGGTCTGAACCTGCTCCTCGGTGACGCCGCGCTCGCGCACGTACGGCAGCACCTCGTCGGCGATGTGCAGGTAGTGCCACTGCGGCAGCAGGCCCAGTACCTCGGGGTCGATCCAGTCGATGTAGCACGCCGCGTCCTGCGAGAGCACCATGCGGTCCGCGTAGCCGCGGCGGCACATCTCGACCAGCGTGTCGGCGCGCGCCTCGAAGGTGGTGGCGAGGTTGATCCCGAACCGGTCCATGCCCAGCACGAAACCGGCATCGGCGAGCTCGCTCAGGTGGTCGCAGTCGGTGGTGTCGCCGCTGTGCCCGAGCACCACGCGCCGCGGGTCGACGCCTTCCTCGTCGCACAGCACGCGCTTGACGTGGCGGCCCGTCTTCGAGTCCGGGTGCGTGTGGACGGTGACCGGCGTGCCCGTGCGGTGGTGCGCCTGCGCGACCGCGCGCATCACCCGCTCGACGCCCTCGGTCAGGCCCTGCGCGTCGATCGCGCACTTGAGCATCCCCGCCCGCACGCCGGTGCCGGTGATGCCCTCGGTGATGTCGCGGACGAACATGTCCACCATCGGCTCGGGCCGCCCCACCGCGGGCCCGCGGTGGTAGAAGAACGGCGGCACGCTCTCGTAGGTGTAGATCCCCGTCGCCACCACGATGTTCAGCTCCGGCACCAGCTCCGCGACCCGCTGGATCCGCGGGATGTACCGGCCCAGCCCGATCACCGTGGGGTCCACAATAGACCGGACGCCCTGCGCGGCAAGCGCTTTCAGCTTGGCCGCGGCGTCGGCGACCCGCGCGTCCTCGTCGCCCCACTCCTCGGGGAAGTTCTGCTGCACGTCGGCCGTGAGCGCGAAGATGTGCTCGTGCATGTAGGTGCGGCCGAGCTCCCCGCTGTCCACCGTGCCGCGCACGGTGGGCACGGCCGTCACCGCAGCTCCTTCTTGAGGATCTTGCCCGTCGGCCCCTTCGGCAGCTCGGGCACGATCCGCACCTCACGCGGGTACTTGTACGCCGCGAGCCGTTCCCGGCAGTACTCCACCAGCTCGTCCGGCGTGATCTCCGCCGTGGTGCTGACGACGGCGACGACCTCCTCGCCGAGCTTCGCGTCGGGCCTGCCGATCACCGCGGCCTCGCCGACCGCCGGGTGCTCGTAGAGGACCTCCTCGATCTCCCGCGGGTAGACGTTGTAGCCGCCGCGGATGATCAGGTCCTTCTTGCGGTCCACAATGTACAGATAGCCGTCCTCGTCGGCGTACGCGAGGTCGCCGGTGTGGAACCAGCCGCCGCGGAACGCCTCCGCCGTCGCCTCGGGCCGCTGGTAGTAGCCCTTCATCACGTTGTGCCCGCGGACGACGACCTCGCCGACGTTCCCCGCCCCCGGCGGCAACGGCGTGTCGTTCTCGTCCACCACGCGGACCTCCACGCCCCAGATCGGCTTCCCGATCGAGAGCACCCTGCGCTCCTGCGCGCTGCGGTTGAAGGTCGCGGTGCTCGCCGTCTCCGACAGCCCGTAGCCCTCCAGGATCACCACGCCCGAGAACTTCTCCTCGAACGCGCGCATCGTGTCGCCGGGGATCGCGGCACCACCGGACACCCCGACCCGCAGCGACGACAGGTCGCGCCCGGCCACGTCGGCGTGCGCCAGCGCGTGGAACATCGTCGGCACCCCGGAGAAGATCGTGCACCGGTGCCGTTCGACGGCGTCGAGCACGGCGGCCACCTCGAACCGGGGCACCAGCACGACCGTGCCGCCGAAGCGCACGGAGATGTTGAGCACGCTGGACAACCCGAACACGTGGAACAGCGGGAGCACGCCCATGGCGACGTCGTCGTCGCGGTAGCCGAACAGCTCGCCGCTGACCGTGCAGTTCATGTACAGCTGGAAGTGCGTCAGCTCGGCGCCCTTGGGCCTCCCCGTCGTGCCGCTGGTGTAGAGCAGCACGGCGGTGTCGTCGGCGTTCGTCGGCACGAGGTCGCCGGTGTCGGCGCCGCGGTAGAGCTCGTCGAAGTGGCGCGTGCCCGCGGGCGGCTCGGCACCGGGGGCGGTCACGACGTAGGCCGGAACGTCCACTTCGGACGCTGCCTTGACGGCCTCGGCCGCGAAGGACTCGAACGTGACGATCATACGAGCGTCCGAATCGGACAGATGGTAGGCGATCTCCGCCGCGCGCAGCAACGGGTTGAGCGGCACCATCACCAGCCCGGCCTTGAGGATGCCGAAGTAGGCGAACAGGAACTGCGGCAGGTTCGGCAGGTGCACGGCGACCTTGTCCCCCCGCGTCAGCCCGAGGTCGAGCAGGCTCGCGGCGACCCGCCCGGACAGCTCGTCGACCTGCGCGTAGGTGAACGACGCGTCGCCGAAGTGGCACAGCACCTTGTCCGGCGCCGCCAGCCGGGACTCCCGCAGCATCGTTGCCAGCGTGAAGCTCATCGGGTTCTTCCTCCGCTCAGACCGCCGCCGTCTTCCGCGCCGCCGCCCTGGAGAACTCGATCCCCTCGTCCTCCAGCGGCCCGCGGCGGAGCAACAGTACGTCCCGCGGGTAGTTCTGGTACAGCCGCCAAGGGGCGTCATCTCCCTGCTTCGGCAGCTTGTCGATGCTGCGCAGGACGTACCCGGACTTGAGGTCGATGAACGGCACGCTCGGCAGCGGCCCCGGGGGCGCCTTGGGCGTGCAGCGGTCGTAGCCGTGCTCGTCCATGTGGCGGAGCAGGCGGCCGACGTACCGGGCGACGAGGTCGGCCTTGAGCGTCCAGGACGCGTTCGTGTAGCCGACGGTCAAGGCGAAGTTGGGCACCCCGGAGAGCATCATCCCCTTGTAGGACACCGTCCTGCTCAGGTCCACGTCCTCGCCGTCGACGGCGAGCGTCATCCCGCCGACGGGCTGCAGGTTCAGCCCGGTGGCGGTGACGATCACGTCGGCCGCCAGCTCCCGGCCCGACTCCAGCCGCAGCCCGCGCTCGGTGAACGTCGCGATCCGGTCGGTCACCACGGAGGCGCGGCCGTGGCGCACGGCCCGGAACAGGTCGCCGTCGGGCACCACGCACAGGCGCTGGTCCCACGGGTCGTAGCTGGGGTTGAAGTGGGTGTCGACGTCGAAGTCCGGCGGCAGCTGCCGCTGCGCCGCCTTGCGCAGGAGCTTCTTGACGAGCCCGGGACGGCGGCGGGAAAGGCTGAACAGCAGCGAGCTCGCCAGGACGTGCTGCCAGCGGATGACCGGGTCGGCGACCTTCGACGGCAGGATCCGGCGCAGCCGCTGCGCGAGCCGGTCGGTACCCGGCAGCGCGAGGACGTAGCTGGGCGAGCGCTGCAGCATCGTCACGTGCCCGGCCTTTTCGGCCATCGCGGGCACGAGCGTGACGGCGGTGGCGCCGCTGCCGATGACGACGACGCGCCGGCCGGCGTAGTCGAGGTCCTCGGGCCAGTGCTGCGGATGGACGAGGCGGCCGCGGTAGTCCTCGACGCCCGGGAACTTCGGCGTGTAGCCCTCGTCGTAGTCGTAGTACCCGGCGTTGGTGAACAGGAAGCCGCAGGTGAACTCGGCGGTCTCGCCGGTGTCCGAACGCTCCGCGGTCACGGTCCAGCGCGCGTCGGCACTCGACCACTCGGCCCGCACGACCTTGTGGTGGAAGCGGATCCGGTCCTCGACGCCGTACTCGCGCGCGGTCTCGCGGATGTAGCGGCGGATCGACTCGCCGTCGGCGATGGCCTTGGCGTCGGTCCACGGCCGGAACTCGTAGCCGAGGGTGAACATGTCGGAGTCGGAGCGGATACCGGGGTACCGGAACAGGTCCCACGTGCCGCCGATCGCGCCGCGTGCCTCCAGGATCGTGAAGGTCTTGCCAGGGTTCTCGCGCACGAGGTGGCAGGCCGCGCCGATGCCGGACAGCCCGGCGCCGACGATGAGGACGTCTCCGTGTTCGCGTGTCATCGGGCTCCCTTGCTCGCGGACTCCTGCTGACCGGAACTTACCCAGAGTAGGTTCGCCTCGTCAACACCACGTCGAGGGACTCGACACAGTGTTGAGCCAGCTCGGCGCCCGCTAGAGTGCCGGTATGAGCACCGAAGCCGGCAACCGGCCCACCCGCGGGCGCCGTCCGCCGCGGGCGACCGGGGACGACCGGGAGCTGGCGATCCTGGCCACCGCGGAGCGGCTGCTCGAACAGCGGCCGCTGCGGGACATCTCGATCGACGAGCTGGCGCGGGGCGCGGGCATCTCGCGGCCGACGTTCTACTTCTACTTCCGCGGCAAGGACGCGGTGCTGCTCGCGCTGCTGGACCGGGTGGCCGAGGAGGCGGACCGGGCGTCGTCGCGGGTGCTGGACGAGCCGAACGAGGACAAGGCGCAGGCGTGGCGGGGCTGCATCAACGCGTTCTACGAAACGTTCCGCGCGCACCGGGCGGTGGCGCTCGCGCTGGCGGAGGCGCGCCCCGCGAACGCCGAGGTGCGCGAGCTGTGGTCGAAGGTGATGGACCGCTGGGTCGAGCGCACGGCGGCGAGCATCGAGGCCGAACGCGAGCGCGGCGCCGCTCCCCCCGGCCGCCCGGCGCGCGACATCGCGACGGCGCTGAACCTGATGAACGAGCGGATGCTGCACGCCACCTTCGCGGCGGAGGAGCCGACGGTCGCGGAGGCCGACGTGGTGGACGTGCTGCTGGAGATCTGGCTCCGCGCGATCTACGGCTGACCGAGGCAGCCGTCGTCCACTATGGACTGATCTGGTCCGCCTGGCAGACCGCCGAAGGAGCCGCCTCGAACGGCGCGAACCGTCCATTGTGGATCCGCGTCACGGCCAGCACCAGCTCCCCGTCCCTCCATTCCGGACGGACGTGGTCCCGCGTTTCGAGCAGGTCACCGGCCTCCGGCGGCTGCCCGCCGAACACCACCAGCCGCCCGATCGCGGAGCGCGCCAGCAGCTCCCCGGCGAGCACCGTCCCGCGCAGTGCCGCCGAACCGGGGAACACCACGGCGCGCCCGCCCGTGCCCGCCTGGTGCTCGGCCGCCGCCAGCGCCGCCGCCGCGGCCAGGTCCGGGCGGCCCGACCGGCCGCTGCCGCCGGCCGCTCCGGCCGTCCCGTGCTCGGCGTACCTCGTCAGCTCGTTCCACACCCCGTCGAACCCGGGCGGCACCGCGAGGGACAGCGCGACGTGCGGCTCTCCCAGCCGGACGAGGTGCGTGCACACCACCGCGGACTCCGGCAGGCGGAGCCGGTCCACCAGCTCGTGTGCCAGGTCGTCCGCCTCTCCGAGTGTGCGGGTGCCGGTGTCGAGGCCGAACCACGAGGCAGCACCTCGCCGGGCCGGGGCGTGCGAAGGGCTCACCGACGAAGCGTCGCCGCCACGGGCGAACCGGACGTGAACGGCGGAGGTGCACGAGCGGTCCGGCACATGTCGGGGTGAGTCGCGTAACGGCACCCGGCGGCCCGGCGATCACCGGACGAACGGAAGGACCAGCATGACCGCCCCGAACCCCGCTCCCGCCCGCCGCCTCACGTGGTGGTGGTACCTGCCGGTGACGATCTTCAGCGCCGGGCTGCTCGGGTGGGTGCCGTTCCTGCACGCGGCGGCGCGGCTCGCCCGCCCGCGGCTCTACCTCTGGGCGCTGGTCTACGTCGTGGTGGCGGTGCTGGAGGTGGCCCTGCCCAGCGCCGCGGGCGGGTTCGTCGTGCTCGCCGGGGTCGCGTCGGCCTGCGTCCTGCAGGTGCGGCTGGGGAAGCAGCCGGTCCGGCTCCCCGCGCCAGCGCCCGAGGTGGACCCGGCCGTCGCCCGGGTGCTCGCGGCCCGCGCGCGACGGCAGGCGGCGCGGGAGCTGGCCGCGAAGGACCCGCTGCTGGCCCGCGAGCTGGGCATCGGCCGCCCCGACCTCGGGCGCGACTACGACGACGGCGGCCTGGTCGACCTCAACACCGCGCCGCCCGCCGTGCTCGCCCGCGTCTGCGAGCTGACCCCGGAACAGGCGCAGGCCGTCGTCGACGCGCGGCAGGAGTTCGGCGGCCGGTTCCTGAGCGTCGAGGACGTGTTCACCGCCGCCGACCTGCCCCTGCACACCTGGGACCTCGTCCGCGAACGCGGCCTCGTCCTGACCTGAGAGGGTGGTTGAAGGCGTGCGAAGCGGTGCGAGTGGCGGAGCAAGCTGACGGCCCGCATGAAGTGGCTCCGCCACCGGAAAAACATCCGAGCTCAGACCCGCGCGTCCTCGCGCACGTGGGCCCCGGCGGCCAGCGCCAGTGCCAGCAGCACCGGCAGCAGGTCCTGCTCCTCCGGCGCGTGCAGTGCCAGCTCGGTCTCGATCCGTGCCAGGTCGCCCCGGCCGCCGTGACGCGCCACGCGCGCCGCGACCACCGTCGCCTTCTCGGCTTCGCCCGCCGCGTCCGCCGGGTCGTCGCCGTCGGTCAGCAACAGCGCGCCGTCGTGCAGGCGGATCACCACGGCCTCCCCCGGGTCGCGGAAACCGCCCACCACCAGTGCGAGCACCGCGATCGCCCGCCGCCGCACGGCCAGGCCCGGCAGCTCCTGCTCCACGTGCCGGGCGAGGTCGTACGCCAGCCGGGCGGGTGGCAGCGCACCGGGCTCGCGCCAGCCGAGCGCGACCAGCCCCGCCAGCGCGTCGGTCAGCTCGCCGCAACCCAGCGCCGCCGCGGCCTCGACGACCAGGCCGCGCGCCACGAGGTAGTGCGACGGCACGATCCCCTCCGGCAGCGCGCCCGCGATCGCGGCGAGGACCAGCTCGGCGAACGCGGACTGCTCCGCGCCCGGCCACGACGTGACCTCGGCGGCGAAGTTCCCCAGGCTCGCCGGGTGGCGCCGGTGGGCGTAGTCCAGGAAGTGCTCGACCGCGACGAGCCACCGGTCCTCACCCCGCTGCCACAGCTGCTCGACCAGCTCGGCGGCCCGGTCCTCCGGCACCACCGTGACCAGCAGCCGCGCCCACATCGCGACCAGCTCCTCGCGGTGGCCGCTCCGGGCGATCAGGTCGCTCAGCCGGCTGAGCTGGTCGGCCCGGATGGCGAGGGTGCACTGGTCCGCGGTGTGCGCGACCTCGAGGGCGACGTCCGCGGTGTCTTCGGGCATGTGACCCGCCCTTCGGGTTTCGGCGCTTCGGCGGTCCGTTCCAGCAATATAGATCCCAATATTGGAAGAGGAGAAGTTCTGGCCCCCCGCGCGGGGCGGGGTTCGCCCCCGGGTTCATCCCGCCCGGCGCTCGTCTCCCGGCTGCGCCCACCGGTCGGGCACAGTGGACGGGGGTACCGCGAGGTCCGTGATCGTGCTCAGGGCACCCCACCTCGCTATGGTTGCAACGGTTGTGCATCGCTTCGTGCCCACCCGGGTACCCGGAGACCCCCGGCGCACACCTCGGATTCCAGGAGCGGCCACTTGACCCGGCGAGAGCTCGCGGCGGCGCGGATCACCGACCCGCTGCTGCACGACGCGTACCTCCGGTGCCGCACGCTCAACGCCCGGCACGGACGGACGTACTTCCTGGCCACCCGCCTGCTGCACCCCCGGCAGCGCCCCGCGGTCCACGCGCTCTACGGCTTCGCCCGCCACGCCGACGACATCGTCGACGAGCCCGGCGGCGACATCGCCGGCAGACTGGAACAGCTGCGGAAGGACCTGGCCGAGGGCCTGCGCACCGGCCGCTCGGCGCACCCCGTGCTCGCCGCGGTCGTGGACACCACCGCGCGGTTCGGCATCGACCCCGCGCTGTACTGGGCGTTCCTCGACTCGATGCGGATGGACCTCACCGTCACCGGCTACCCCGACCGCGCCAGCCTGCGCCGCTACGTGCACGGCTCCGCCGAGGTGATCGGGCTGCAGATGCTGCCGGTGCTGGGCACGGTCGGCGACCCGGCCGAGGCGGCCCCGCACGCGGCGGCGCTGGGCGAGGCGTTCCAGCTGACGAACTTCCTGCGCGACGTGGCCGAGGACCTCGACCGCGGCCGCGTGTACCTGCCCGAGGACGAGCTGGCGGCCTACGGCGTCGACCGCGAGCTGCTCGCGTGGTGCCACCGCACCGGCCGCCTCGACCAGCGGGTGCGGCGCGCGCTGGCCGACCAGATCGCCTTCACCCGGGCGATCTACCGGCGTGCCCGGCCGGGGATCGCGTTGCTGGACCCCGTGTCGCGCCCGTGTGTGGCCACCGCTTTCACGCTTTACGCTCGCATCCTCGACCGCATCGAGGCGGAGGGGCACAACGTGTTCCGCACCAGGGCGACGGTCGGCAACCCGGCCCGGCTCGCGCTCGCCGGCAGCGCCGCGACGCGCGTGCTGTGGGCCCGGGTCGGCGCGGCCGGGCGGAGTCCGGCGTGAGAGGAACGGGAAGGGCGGAGGATGGACCACCTGCAGTACCTGCTGGTGCTGGCCGCGTGCCTGCTGGTGACGTTGCCACTGGAGCTGACGGGGTCGCGGGTGTACCGGCGGCCCGCCCGGCTGGCGCGGGCGATCCTGCCCGCGGCCGTGGTGTTCCTGGTGTGGGACGTGCTGGCCATCGCGGCGCACGTGTGGAGCTACGACGCGCGCTTCCTGGTCGGGCTCACGCTGCCGTTCGGTGTCCCGCTGGAGGAGGCGCTGTTCTTCGTCGTGGTCCCGCTGTGCGGGCTGCTGACGTTCGAGACCGTGGAGCGGATGCTCGCCAGGATCCGCCGATGATGGGCTACACCGTGCCCGCGGTGCTGTCGGTGCCGGCGGTGGTGGCCGTGGAGCTGCTGTGGCTGCGCACCGGCCTGTTCCGGCGGCCCGCCTACTGGATCTCGATGGTCATCGTCGTGGCCTTCCAGGTGCCCGTGGACGGCTGGCTCACCAGGTTGCCCGACCCGATCGTGCGCTACAACCCGGACGACATGACGGGCGTGCGCTTCCCGTTCGACATCCCCGTCGAGGACTACCTGTTCGGCTTCAGCCTCGTCACCCTCACCCTGCTGTGCTGGCTCCGCGCGCGAAAGGACACCCCCGCATGACCGAGGTTCCCGCGGCGTTCGACCGCGGTGCCCGCGCCTACGACCGGCTCGTGGGTCTCAACCCCGGCTACCACGTGCACCTGCGCCGCTCGGCGGCGGCGATCCCGGCGGACGCGCGCCGCGTCCTCGACGCCGGCTGCGGCACCGGGGCGTCCACGGCCGCCGTGCTGAGCGTGGTGCCCGGGGCGGAGGTCGTCGGGCTCGACGGGTCGGCCGGGATGCTCGCCGAGGCGCGGCGCAAGCCCTGGCCGGACGGCGTGAGCTTCGTGCACAGCCGCGCGGAGGACCTGGCTGGGATCGAGGGGCGGTTCGACGCGATCTTCGCCGCGTACCTCATCCGCAACCTCCCCGACCCGGACACCACGCTCGCCGCGTTGCGCGGCCTGCTGCGTCCCGGTGGGGTGCTCGTGGTGCACGACTACAGCGTCAATGACAGCCTCGTCGCAAAGGCCGTGTGGACCGCGGTGTGCTGGTCGGTGATCATCCCGCTGGGCAAGGTGGTCTCCGGCGACGCCGGGCTGTACCGGTACCTGTGGCGCAGCGTGCTCGACTTCGACGGCGCGACGGCCTTCGCCGCCCGGTTGCGCCGCGCGGGCTTCACCGGCGTCCGCACGAGCACGATGACCGGCTGGCAGCGCGGGATCGTGCACACCTTCCGGGCCGAGGCCGCGTGAGCCGCGACCGCAGGCGGGTGCGGTTCGCCGCGCCCGCGGGAGCCGAGCGGGTTCCTGAACCGAAGCGCGTCGCCGTGGTGGGCGGCGGTATCGCCGGGCTGACGGCGGCCACCGCGCTGGCCGAGCGTGGCGTGGTGGTGGACCTGTTCGAACGCGAGCGGTACTGGGGCGGCCGGGTCGGCGGCTGGACCACGACGCTCGCCGACGGCAGCACGGTCGGGATGAGCCGCGGGTTCCACGCGTTCTTCCGCCAGTACTACAACCTCCGTGCGCTGCTCGGCCGCGCCGGGGTCGCACTGCGGCCGGTGCCGGACTATCCGCTGCTCGACGAGCACGGCCACACGGACACCTTCCGCGGCATTCCCCGCGTTCCGCCGTGGAACGCGTTCGGTTTCGCACTGCGCAGCCCCACGTTCACGCTTTCCGGACTGCGCAAGGTGAACCTGCGCGCGGCACTGTCGCTTGTGGACGTCCGGGTGCCGGAGACCTACGAACGGCTCGACGCGGAGAACGCCGCCGACTTCCTCGCGCGAATACGCTTTCCGGAAGCCGCCCGGCACCTGGCTTTCGACGTGTTCTCACGTAGTTTCTTCGCCTCCCCGCAGCGGCTTTCCGCGGCGGAGCTGGCGGTGATGTTCCACCTGTACTTCCTCGGTTCCGCCGAGGGACTGCTGTTCGACGTGCCGCGCGAGCCGTTCCACACGCTGTGGACGCCGGTGACCGACCGGCTGCGCGAGCTCGGCGTGCGGCTGCACCCGGGCACCGCGGTCACCGAGATCGAGCCGGGTTTCACCGTGCACACCGCGGACCGCTCGTACCCCGCCGACGCCGTCGTGCTGGCGCTGGAGATCCCGGCGTTGCGGACGCTCGTCGCGGCGTCGCCGCTGGGGCCGCCGCAGTGGCGCGAACAGATCGCCGAACAGGAGACCGCGCCGCCGTTCCTGGTGCGGCGGCTGTGGCTCGACCGCCCCGTGCGCGCGGACCGGACCGCGTTCCTCGCCACCGGTGGCCTGCCGCCGCTGGACAACATCAGCGTGCTCGACCGGTACGACGCCGAGGCCGCCGCGTGGGCCGCGCACACCGGTGGTTCCGTCGTGGAGCTGCACGCGTACGCGGCGGAGGACCGGGAGACGACGGCGAAGGAGCTGCTGTCGCGTTTGCACGCGATCTATCCGGAAACCCAGCAGGCGACGATCGTGGGCGACCGGGAGGAGTGGCGGGCCGACTGCCCGCTGTTCGCGCCGGGCACGTACTTCCGCCGCCCGCCGGTGGCCACCCCCGTGCCGGGGCTGGTGCTGGCGGGCGACGGCGTGCGCGTCGACCTCCCGGTGGCGCTCATGGAGCGTGCGGCGACCACCGGGTGGCTGGCCGCGAACCGGCTGCTGGGCGGGTGGGGCACCGCCGGGCACCCGGTCACGACCGTGCCCACCCGGGGCCGGTTCGCGCCGCTCCGCGCGCTCGCCCGCCTGCAGTGAAGGAGGAGACCGGCCCGTGCAGACTTTCCTGCCGTACCCCGACTTCGCGGCGAGCGCCCGCGTGCTCGACCCGCGGCGGCTCGGCAAGCAGCGGGTCGAGACGATCCAGGTGCTGCGGGCGCTGACCGTGCCGAGCTACGGCTGGCGGCACCACCCGGCGGTCAAGATGTGGCGCGGGTACGAGGAGGCGCTCACCCGGTACGGGCTGCAGATGTGCGAGGTGTGGACGTCGGCCGGCCGGGCGGACACGTGCTCGGCGACGCTCTTGGCGGACCTGAAGAAGGCGACCGGTCTGGCGCTGGTGCGCACCGAGCCGTCGCTGCTGGAGGCCGGGGAGATGCCGCCGTGGTTCGGCGACCAGGAGTTCCACCGCAGCCACCAGTCCGCGCTGCTGCGCAAGGACCCCGAGCACTACGGCCGCTGGTTCCCCGACGTGCCCACCGACCTCCCGTACGTGTGGCCGGAGTCCGACCGCCCCGCCCGGACGGCTTAACGTCCTGCCCGCAGGGCGTAACGACGCTCGGCGTAGGCGAGGTCGTCGCGCCAGAGGCGGGCCGCCGCGCGGCGCATCAGCGGGCGCAGCGCCGGCGCGGCCCTGCGGGCCAGCGCGAAACCCGGTCGTTCCGACGTCGCGATCGTCGCCTCCAGCACCGCCGTGCGGGGCCTGCCGTCCGGGCCCGGCCCCAGGGGCGTCGCGTGGGTCTCGACCACGCTGCCCTCCCCCTCGCCCTCGACGATCGTCATCACCACCGTGCGCGGCTCGGGGCAGCCGAACTCCGCCCGCACTGGCACGCCGAGCCCGGGGCCGACGCGGAAGGTCACGTCGACGACGAACCTGTCGTCCTCCTCGCTCGCGTCCACCGGCGGCGCGGACGCGACCGTCAGGTGCGCGAACGAGTACGGGTGGAACCACGAGCCGTGCCACGGGTCGAGGCGGTTGGCCACCACGTCGCCCGGCTCGCACACGCCCACCAGCCGCGTCACCGCCGCGACGCTGCCCGCCGCGGCCGGGCGCGGCGCCAGCACCGGCGCGGGCAGCGGTTCCTCGCCACCGGGACCGTCGAGCCGCACCCACGCGAGCACGCCGTCGTCGTGGCCGGGCAGCGGTTCCCAGCCGTACTTGCCGCTCGCCCCGACGGGCAGCCCGTGCCACCGGCACACCACCGTGTCGCAGACGACCCGGCCCTGCGCGAGCGGCGCGCCCAGGTGCGGGCACTCCCCCGGCCCCACCAGCAGCTGCCCGGCCGCGTCCCGCCACGCCACCAGCTCGCGGCCCGCCACGCGCGTGCCGAACGGGCGGTCCGGCCGCACGTCACTGCTCGCCGCGAACGCGAACCAGTTGCCCGACGGACGGGCCTCGGCGCGCTTGGCCGCGGCCTCGATCAGCGCGGGTGCGGCGTCGCGGAACGTGGGCTCCTGCGCCGACCACAGCTCCCGCGGGGTCGGCTGGACGGGCCAGCGCGCCGGCCACCGCTTCGCGATCCCGTGCTCGGCCACGTCCGCTCCCTCCACCTGCCCGGCTGCGCGTCCATCCTCCCCGGTGCGCGCCGACCACGCATCTCGCCGCCGCGCCCGGTAGATTCTCCGGTGATGGCCGGAGTGCACGGGCGGGAACCGTTCTCCTACACCGTCACCCCGCTGGGCGGCCGCCTGGTCGTCACGCTGCGGGGTGAGCTGGACGCGTCCACGGCGCCGGAGTTCGTCCCGGCGCTGCTGGAGCTCGCCGACGGGCCGGACCTGATCCTGGACCTGCGGCACCTGACGCTGATCGACTCCAGCGGCCTCGCGGCGCTGGTCGCGGGCTACCGGCGGGTGTCGGAGTACGACGGGGTGCTGGCGCTCATCGGCGTGCCGCGCTTCCTCTCGCGCATGCTCGCGCTGACCCAGCTCGACCGCGTGATCCCGGTGCTGGACGTGGCCTGAGCCGGGCTGTCACAGTACGAACACCGACCGTGCGAGGAGAGTCATGATCTTCATCACCGCCAAGTTCCGGGTCAAGCCGCAGGACGCCGACCGCTGGCCGGAGATCACGCGGGAGTTCACCGAGGCCACGCGTGCCGAGCCCGGCTGCCTGTGGTTCGACTGGTCACGCAGCCTCGACGACCCGGCGGAGTACGTGCTGGTCGAGGCGTTCCGCGACGACGCCGCCGCCGCGCACGTGCAGTCCGGCCACTTCAAGCAGGCCCAGCAGACCCTGCCGCCGCACCTGGTGGAGACCCCGCGGATCGTCAACGCGACGGTCCCGCAGGACGGCTGGTCGGAACTGGGCGAGCTGGCCGTGGGCTGAGCCGTGGCCGAGCTCTGGCAGCTGGAGCCGGGATCCAGCAGGTCGATCAGCGCGGAGAACCCGGACGGCGCGAAGGGCGGTGGCGCCCGGGCCACCACGGGCACGGGCGCGGACGCCGCGCGCGAGCTGGGCCGGGGCTGGAAGGTCTCGCCGTCGATCATCCTGGCCGACGGCGCCACCGCGACCCTCGCCGACGTCGCCGGGCCGGGGTTGCTGACGCACGTGTGGCTCACCACCGACTTCTCCCGCCTGCAGGCGCTCACCCTGCGGCTGTACTGGGACGAGGAGGAGACGCCGGCGGTGGACGTGCCGCTGGGCGCGTTCTTCTGCAGCGCCTGGGGCGAGTTCGCGCCACTCGAATCGGACCTGGTCGTGGTCGCGCCCGCGGGCGGCCTGAACAGCTACTGGCCGATGCCGTTCCGCCGCCGGGCGCGGCTCACGCTGACCAACGCCAGCGGCACCGATCTGCCGGTGTACTACCAGGTCGACTACCGGCTGCGGGACCTGCCGCCGGACACCGCGTACCTGCACGCCGCCTGGCGCCGCAGCGACCCGCTCGGCTCACCGGCGATCCACCCGATCCTCGACGGCGTCAGCGGGCCCGGGCAGTACGCGGGCACGTACCTGGCGATCCAGCCGCGCGTACCGGGCTGGTGGGGCGAGGGCGAGGTGAAGTTCTACCTCGACGGCGACCAGGAGTTCCCGACGATCTGCGGCACCGGCACCGAGGACTACTTCGGCGGCGCGTGGAACTTCGACGTGGGCGGCCGGTACGTGCCGTACTCGACCCGCTGGCTCGGGCTGCACCAGGTGCTGCCGCCGGACGAGATCTACCAGCCGGACCAGCGGTTCGGGATGTACCGCTGGCACGTGCGCGACCCGATTTCGTTCGAGCGGGACCTGCGCGTGACGATCCAGGCCCTGGGCTGGCAGTCCGGCGGCTTGTACCTGCCGCTGGAGAACGCGTCGATCGCGACGACGGCGTTCTGGTACGCCTAGTTCTCCGGCTTCCCGGTGGGCAGGTTCGGCAGGTCCGCGCGGAGCTGGTGCAGGTCCTCGTACACCCGCGACGCGCCGCTGTCGCGCAGCTCCTGCTCGCCGAAACCACCCGTGCGCACGGCCACCGACGGCAGGCCGATCCGCCGCGCCGCCTCGCAGTCCCACACCGAATCGCCGACGACGACGGCCTCGTTGTCGCCCGCCTTCTCGAGCGCGACTTCGATCAGGTTCGGCTCGGGCTTGGTCTCCGACACGTCGCCGGAAGTGGTCCAGTCCTTCGCGAGCTCACGGGCGTCGAGCAGGTCGAGGTACTTGTCGACGTGGTCGGGCTTGCCGGAGCTGGCGAGCACCACGGTGTACCCCGCGTCGCGCGCGGCCTCCAGCAGCTCCCGCGCGCCCTCGATCGCGCAGATCTCGCCGAGGACGGCGTCGGCCTCTTCCTTCCACTTGTCGCGCACGGTGTCGCCGAACCGGTCCTCGACCTCCTGCCCCGCGACGGTGGGCACGAGCTGGTCGCCGCCCATCCCGATGGCGCGGTGGATGCGCCAGATCGGCACGGTCACGTCGCAGCTGCGGAACGCGCGGAACCACGCGACGGCGTGGTGGTAGTTCGTGTCGACCAGGGTTCCGTCCACATCCAGGACCAGTACGCGGCTCATGCCGCGGGGAATGCCCTTCCCGAGGCCGGGACAAACCCGTCAGTAGGGCCGGTCACCGGCGATCGCGACGCGCTCCGCGATCCGCACGTGCGGGGCGTAGTCGTTGACCGCGTAGTGCTGCGTCGCGCGGTTGTCCCAGAACGCCACCGCGTTCTCGGTCCACCGGAACCGGACCTGGAACTCCGGCACGTGCGCCTGCGCGAACAGCAGCCGCAGCAGCTCGTCGCTCTCGTCGCGTTCCAGGCCGACGATGTGCGTGGTGAACGACGGGTTCACGAACAGCGTGCGCCGGCCGGTCACGGGATGCGTGCGCACCACCGGGTGTTCGACGGGCGGGAACTCGTCCTGCCGCGCGGCGAGGAAGCCCGCTTTCGCGAAGCGCGCGAAGCCGGGGACGAAGTCGTGCACCGCGCGCAGTCCGGTGATCCGCTCGCGGACGTCGGCGGGCAGGTTGTCGTACGCGGCGGCCATGTCCGCCCACATCGTGTCCCCGCCGAACGGTGGCACCCGCACGAGCCGCAGCACCGAGCCCAGCGCGGGGCTGGGCCGGAAGGTCACGTCGGTGTGCCAGACGTTCTCGAACGCGGGCATCGACTCGGTGCGCGCGAACCGGGTGACCTCGTCGGAGTCCCCCTGGGGCAGCAACGGGTTCGTCTCCAGCTCACCCCAGTTCCGGGCGAACGCGCGCTGCTGCTCGGACGTGATGTCCTGGTCGCGGAAGAACAGCACCTTCCACTCCAGCAGTGCCCGGTCGAGCTCCGCCCGCAGCGGTCCGGTCAGCGGGCGGCCCAGGTCGACGCCCTCGATCTCGGCGCCGATGACCCGGCCGAGCGGGCGCAGGCCGAACAGGTCGTAGGGGCGCGACTCGACGCCGTCGGGAAGCCGCCGCAGCACGCGCGGCCCCTCGACGATGCTCGTGTCCGGAACGTGGGCGGGGCGCAGGGGGGAGGCCACATCGAGCATGGCCCGAGCATCGTGGCGGGATCGGGTGATGGTCAACAGTGTCCACATGGCAGGACTCGTGCGCGCGTGCGCGGGTGTGCTTGACTGCTCACGATCCGCAGTCGGTCAGGGAGAGGAAGGGAACGCGGGTGGCGACCTGGCGCGAGCTCGTGACGTTCATCAGGCAGTCCTATCGCGTGATCCGCGACGAGCCGGAGGAGCTCCGGATCCGGTTGCGGTTCCGGAAGGATCCGGAGGACGAGGAGCGCACCCAGATGGTGGTCATCGCGCGCGAGGTGCTCGACAAGCGTGAGGAGTGGGTGCAGATCGCGACGCCGTTCGCACGGGCCGACGAGTGCGACCTGCACGCGGTGCTGGAGGAGATCGGGCACACCACGGTGGTCGGCGGGGCCTGCGTGATGGGCGAGTACCTCGTGCTGCGCCACTCGCTGCCGCTGAAGAATCTCGACATCAACGAGTTCACCGATCCGCTGGAGCTCGTCACCGGTTCGGCCGAGATGCTGGAGGAGCAGATCACGGGCCGGGACGACTACTGACGTTCCGCCTCCGGAAAGCGCTTCCCGAAGCTAATCTTCCCGTATGGAGCCATGGGGGTTGTCGGGGCCGCAGTTCATCGGGGTGTACGTGGCGGCGCTCGTCGTCGCGCTCGCGCTGATGTTCGCACTGCGCCGCGTGGTGTCCCGCGTCCCGGTGGCGGCCGCCCAGGCGCCGTTGTCGCTGGAGGAGGCGGCGTTCCTCGTCGGCGGGCCGCACCGCGTGGTCGACTCCGCCGTGGCGGGCCTGATCGACGCCGAACGGCTGCGGGTGCAGCGCGGCGGGAAGCTGCAGGCGGTGGGCCGGCAGGCGGCCGGTGAGCGGCTGGAGCAGGCCGTGTTCGCGTACGTGCGGGAGCACGACAGCCGGACGTTGTCGCAGGTGCGCGGTGCCCTCGGCGATCACGACGTGGTGCGGTGGGCGCACGCTTCGCTCACCGAGCGCGGGCTGCTCGTCCGGCCGCGGGTGCCGAGGCTGCTGGTTCCGGCGCTGCCGCTGCTGGCCGTGGTGGCACTCGGCGTGGCACGGCTGGTGAACGGCGTGGCGCTGCACCGGCCGGTGGGGTTCCTGGTGCTGTTGCTGATCGTCGCCGTGCTGGTGACGGGCGTGGCGTTGTGGCCGCGGGCGCGATGGCTCAGCGCCCCGGGGCGGGAGGTGCGGGCTTCGGTGGAAGGCAAGGCGCCGGAGCGGAACGGGCACGTGGGCCTGCCTGCGCTCACCGGAGCGGTGGGCCTCGTGGCGGTCGGCGGCCTGGTGGCCTTCCCGGACGAGGCCATCGCCGCCCAACTGCGCTCGGCAATGCCGTCGAGCTCCTCCGGCGGAGGCGACTCGTCCTCCTGCGGAGGCGGCGGTTGTGGTGGTGGCGGATGCGGCGGTTGATGGACGGATTGGGCGTCGGGCTGGGGTGGCGGCCCGAGCTGGACCTGAGCATCGAGCGGCTGCCCGGGGTGGACTTCGTCGAGGTCGTCGCGGAGAACCTGCGGCCGGAGCGGCTGCCGGACTCGCTGCGGCTGCTGCGGCAGCGCGGGCTGCCGGTGCTGCCGCACGCGGTGTCGCTCTCGCTCGGTGGCGCGGAGCCGGTGGACCGCGGCAGGGTCGAGCACCTGGCCGCGGTCGCCGAGGCGCTCGACGCGCCGCTGGTGAGCGACCACGTGTGTTTCGTGCGCGCCGGCGGGCTGGACTCCGGGCACCTGCTGCCGATGCCGCGCACACGGGAGGCGCTGGACGTGCTGGTGGCCAACGTGCGGGCGGCCCAGAAAGCGCTTTCCGTGCCGCTGGCGCTGGAGAACATCGCCGCGCTGCTGGAGTGGCCGGACGCGGAGCTGGGCGAGGCGCAGTTCCTGGGTGAGCTGACGGAGCGGACGGACTGCCTGCTGCTGATCGACGTCGCGAACCTGTACGCGAACGCCCGCAACCTGGGCTCGGACCCGGTGCGGCTGCTGGACGAGCTACCCCTGGAGCGGCTCGCGTACGTCCACATCGCGGGCGGCGTCGAGCGGGACGGCGTGTACCACGACACGCACGCCCACCCGGTGCGCCCGGAGGTGCTGTCGCTGCTGACCGAACTGGCGGCGCGCACGGACCCGCCAGGAGTCCTCCTCGAACGCGACGACGACTTCCCCGCGGACAGCGAACTGGCCGCCGAGCTGACCGCCATCCGCGCGGCACTGGGATGACCCCGCCCCGGTGCGCTCCTGCCGCCCCAACCCCAGCGCTTCCTCCCCCACGGCACAGCCATGACCCAGCCCCAGCGTGACCGCCTCGCCGCGGCCCAGGCGGCCCTCCTCCACACCCTCCTCGCCGACGCTCCACCGCCTCCCGGATTCGACGTGGACCGGCTGCGGGTCGAGGCCGAAGCGTTGCGCGCCAAGCGAAGGCGCGTCGTCGCGAAGCTCGCCGCCGAGGAGTGCCGCCGGCTGGGAGAGCGCTTTCCCGCCCTCTTCGACGAGTACGCCCGCGCCCACCCCCGCGCCGACGGCACCCGCGCCCGGGAGGACGCCCGGGCGTTCGTCCAGTGGGCCCGCCGCCACGGGCACCTGCGCCGCCGGCGGAAATGAACTGGCAGGATTTCGTCGCTAACGTGCGGACCTGCCACTCGTTCCCCGCGCCGGACCCGCGCACTCTGGGCACATGAGCATGCTGACCCGAGTTCGCGAGTTCCTGGCCACCCAGGCAGAACTGGCGCAACGCCAGGACCTGCTCAACCGCCCGTGGGAGGAGGACCTGCTGCACTGGGCCTTCGACGGCCGCGAGTGGCACCTGCACGGCCACCTCGCCCCACCGCCGAACCGCCGTCGCCACAGCACGACCCGCAGCGGGTGGTGCCCCGGCCTGCGGACCCAGCCCGCCCGGAAGGACGAGACGCGCCAGCACCGCTGACGTCCACTGTGGAATCTCCGCCGGTCGGTGACCTTCGGCCCTTCCGGCGCCGCCCGGAAGGCGCCACGGTCGGAGGACCCCGCGAAGGGAGTCCGCCGTGAACGGCACCGAGATCCGCGAAGCCCTGCTGGCCGACCACTACGCCCCGCGCTACGACGTGATGCAGACCCGGCACCTGGTCACGGCCGTGCCCGCCGCCGACGCCTACCGGGCGCTGCGCGACCTCGACTTCACGACCGTCGGCGGCTTCGGGTTCTGGCTCCGCGGCCGGCCCGCCCACCTGACCTTCGACGACCTGGCGGCGGACTCCGGCTGGGTGGTCCTCGGGGAGCGGCCGGGCGCCGAGATCGCCGCCGGCGTGGCCTGGCGTCCCACCCTGGAGTGGCGCCGGATCGAGCCCGCCGAGTTCCCCGCGTTCGCGGAGCCGGGCTGGGGCAAGATCGTCTTCTCGCTGTCGGCCGCGCCCTACGGCGAATCCCGCGCACTGCTGACCAGTGACGTGCGGGTGGCGCTCAACGACACAGCCGGCCGCGCGAAGTTCCGCGCCTACTGGGCGATCCTCGGCCCGATCGTCGGCGGCATCCAGGCCGCGGCCCTGCGCGCGGCCGGAGAGTGAGCGTGCACACCGCACTCCGCCGCGACGTCCTGCTGCTGGACCGGCTCGCCCCGGACTCCCCCGCCGTCCTGCGCGAGCACCGGGTGGTCGACGCGCCGGTGGAACCGGTCTTCGCCCGCGTGCGCGACCACGAGCCGCCCGCGCCGCTGCTGCTCGACGGCTGGCAGGTGCTGGACGTGCGCCCGGGCCGCGAAGTGGTGTACCGCGGCGTCGCGGGGTTCCGCTCGCCGCGACGGCACCTGTGCCGGGTCACCACCGGCTTCTCCGTGACGCCCTACGGCACGACACGGACGTTGCTGACGTGCGAGACCCGGCTGCAGTTCGAGGACGAGGACGCGTTCCGCCGGTTCCGGCCGTACTGGCGGCTGCTGCGGCCCGCCGTGCGCGAGCTGAGCCGCGGCACGCTGCGCAGGATCGAGCACACGGTGTCCTAACCCGAGGCGGCGGCCGCCGCCCCGAACTTGGCCGGGGCGGCGGCCGCGGTTCCCACTGCGACGACGGCCTGCACGCGGCCCTGGCTCCCGCCCTCCGCCCAGCGCGCGGGCACCCCGGCTGCCGCCGCGGTGAGCAGCACACGGGCGAGTGCGAGCCCGGCCACCCACTGGGCGAAGGCGTCGTCACGCGGAGTGAGCAGCACGGCGTGCCCGTCGTCGACGAAACGCAGCGCCGCCCCCTCGACGGCGGCGGCCCGTTCGAGGCCGCGGCGGACGTCGTCCGTGAGCGGCTCCCCGCGATCCGGCCGCGCCGCGGCGAGCCGGAGATCCTCGCCGGCGGGCGCGCGCAGGTCGGCGAATCGGACCGCGGCGGCGCCGGGCAGCAGGTCGATCCGGGCGGCACTCCCCTGCGCCCGCAGCGTGACGGCCAGCACGAAAACCGTGGCACCGGCGGAGATCCGGGCCGCCGAAGTAGCCTCGGCCGGTTCGGCGCGCACCGTCCAGGGCCGCACGTGGAGCCGGGCGGGCGGATGCAGTTCGAGCCGGTCCACGGCACGCAGGGCGACGTCGAGCTTCTCGCGCGGCGACGGCATGCGGACACCTTTCCCGGCCCGCGCCGCAGCGGCCAGGGCCGAAGGTCACCGCGCGCGCGGAAGGCTCCCGGCCCCCACTTTGGGGACCAAGGACTCTCATCATCCCGGGTGACCACCGGGCACACTGAGGTGTGATGTTGATGTTGCCCGAAAGCCGAGCGCACATG
Organism: Amycolatopsis bartoniae; assembly: GCF_014191255.1. GTDB lineage: Bacteria > Actinomycetota > Actinomycetes > Mycobacteriales > Pseudonocardiaceae > Amycolatopsis_E > Amycolatopsis_E bartoniae. Next base: position 844,355 of record NZ_JACHWH010000003.1, on the reverse strand, counting down.
ACCGACCTGCGACCGCTGACCCCGCGGGAATGCCTCGACCGGCTGGCCTCACAGGCCGTCGGCAGGCTCGCGTTCTCCGAGCACGCCCTGCCGACGGTGCGGCCCGTGAACTTCGTCCTGCACCACGGCGACATCGTCGTGCGCACCAGCGCGGCCGGCGCGATCGGGCGGTTGTCCGGCGAGGTGGTCGCGTTCGAGGTCGACGACGTCGAACCGGCGCCGGCCACCGGCTGGAGCGTCGTCGTGGTCGGCAAGGCCGAGGCGGTCACCGACGCCGAAGAGCTGGCGACGCTGGCCGGCCCCCGCCACCCGCTGTGGGCACACGGGGAACGCTCCCGCTTCCTGCGCATCCCGATCGACATGATCAGCGGCCGCATGCTGCGGCTGGCGGTCGCGGATCCCGTTCCCGGCGCGGCGGCCAGCTGATGGGCCCGGACCGGCGACCGACCAGCCACGAGCAGGCCTCGGGGCAGCCGTGGGACGCGTCCTACCGGGACGGCCCCGCGCCGTGGGACATCGGCGGCCCGCAACCGGCGGTCGTGCGGCTGGCGGCCAGGGGCGGGTTCACCGGGCCGGTTCTCGACGCGGGCTGCGGCACCGGCGAGAACGCGCTGCACCTCGCGTCGCTGGGGCTGCCGGTCTTCGGTTTCGACGTCGCCCCGACCGCGGTCGCGATCGCTCGCGAGAACGCCGCCGAACGCGGTCTCGACGCCGAGTTCACCGTCGCCGACGCGCTCGCGCTGGAACGGCTGGGGCGGCGGTTCGGCACGGTCCTGGACTGCGCCCTGTTCCACACCTTCGACGCCGGCGAACGGCAGGACTACGTGGCCGGCCTGGCGGCGGTGACCGAGCGCGGGGGCACGGTGTACGTGCTGTGCTTCAGCGACGAGGGCCCCGACACCGGCCCGCACCCGGTCAGCCGGGCCGAACTGGCCCAAGCGTTCGCAGACTGGCAGCTGGTCAGCGTCGAGGCCGAACGGCTCCGCACGGCGTTCCACGGCCCGGACGGCGCCCCGGCCTGGCTCGCCACAGTCCGGCGAAGCTAGCCCGTTCCGTCCCCTTGTCACCGTTCCGGGTGGTTTCCCGCGGCGTTGTCCGGACCATTCTGGATCATGGTCCAGCACGTTCCGGCGCCCCGCCTGCGGGCGGGTGCGCTGCTCCAGCGGGCCCGGGTGGTCCGCTGCCGGGGCGCCGTTCACGACGCCGTCCTCCACCGGCGCGCGACGGCGTGCCGGGTCCGCGCGCTCCTCGCGGCCCGCGGGCTGACCGCCGGGCAGCTCGCGGTCGCGACCGGCAGACGCGAGGCGACGGTGCAGGGCTGGCTCCACGGCCGCGCGGTCCCCGGCGACGAGCACACGCTGCTCACCCTCGCGCGGCTGTTCCGCGTCGACCTGACCGCGCTGCTGGACTCCGGCGAGCCGTGCCCCGTGCAGTACGTCCGCGCCGCCTGCGCGGCCCTGTGCCTGCCGCCGAACCCGCTGCTCGAACAGCTCCGCACCCCGCAGCCCGTGCGCGCCTGAACCAGGTGAGCCCGCTCTCCCCGCGTGTGAGCCCACGCCCGCCGGGTATGCGACTTCGTGACACGCGAAGGAGGACGCATGGCGACGGGTGCGCTGCACGGGATCCGGGTGATCGACATGGCGGCGGTGGTGATGGGCCCGTACGCCGCGCAAATCCTCGGTGATCTGGGGGCCGACGTCGTCAAGGTCGAACCGCCCGCCGGGGACATGACGCGCCGCACCCGGCCCCAGCGGCACGAGGGCATGGGCGCGCTCGCGCTGAACGTCAACCGCAACAAGCGCAGCCTCGCCCTCGACCTCAAGTCGCCGGAAGGGCACGACGCCTTCCTCGCGCTGGTGCGCACCGCCGACGTGCTGATCACCAACACCCGACCCGGGGGCCTGCGCCGCCTGGGGCTGGACTACGAGAGCCTTGCCGAGGTCAACCCGAAGCTCGTCTACTGCAACGCCCAGGGTTTCCGCGGCGACTCCGACCGGGCCGACCACGCCGCCTACGACGAGATCGTCCAGTCCGGCTCCGGGCTGGCGGACCTCATGCGCCGCGCGACCGGCGAGCCGACCTACGTGCCCACGATCCTCGCCGACAAGGTGTGCGCGCTGACGATCGTGTACTCCGTGCTCGCCGCCGTGGTGCACCAGCGCACCACCGGCCAGGGCCAGCACGTCGAGGTGCCGATGACCGACACGATGCTCGCGTTCAACCTCGTCGAGCACCTGTCCGGCCGCACGTTCGAGCCACCCGCCGGCCCGGTCGGCTTCCCGCGGTCGCTCTCGTCCGGGCACCGCGCGATGCCGACCGCCGACGGCTGGGCCTGCATCCTGCCCTACACCCCGCGCAACATCCACGACTTCTTCACCGCCGTCGACCGGGCGGACCTGGCCGAAGACACGCGGTTCGCCGACTCCGGCGCGCTTTCGGCGCACTACGCCGACCTCTACGAGCTCATCGAGCACCTCACGCCGACCCGCACCACCGCGGAGTGGGGCGAGCTGTGCGCCCGGCACAGCATCCCGTTCTCGCCGGTGCTCGACCTCGACGACGCCGTCGACGACGAGTACTTCACCCGCAGCGGGCTGGTGTCGGTCGCCGAGCACCCCACGGAAGGGGCCTACCGCGTGGTCGCGAGCCCGCTGCGGTTCTCCGCCACCCCGCCCGCCGTGCGCAGCCACCCGCCCCTGCTCGGGCAGCACACCGCGGAACTGCTGGCGGAGCTGGGGTACGACGAGGAGATCATCGCGGCGCTGGCCGCCCGGGGAGTCGTCACGGTCGGGCAGGAGGTCCGCGCATGAACAGTCCACTCACGACACTCGAAGGCGACTTCTTCGGTTTCGAGAGCCTGCTTTCCGGCGTGGAGCAGGAAATCGTGGCGCTGGTGCGGGACTTCCTGCGCACCGAGGTCGAGCCGATCGCCAACGAGTACTGGGCCCGCGCGGAGTTCCCGTTCCAGCTCGTCGACGGCTTCCGCAAGCTCGACATCGCCGGCCTGATGTACGACGGGCTCGCCGCGCACCGCGGCACGCGCCTGCTCACCGGGTTCCTCGCGCTGGAGATCTGCCGCACCGACCCGTCGATCAACACGTTCTACGGTGTCCACACCGGACTCGCGATGGGCAGCGTCAACCGCTGCGGCTCGCCGGAGCAGAAGGAGCGGTGGCTGCCCGCGATGGCCCGGCTGGAGAAGATCGGCGCGTTCGCGCTCACCGAACCGCACGGCGGCTCGGACGTCGCGGGCGGGCTGGAGACCACCGCGCGCCGCGACGGCGACCACTGGGTCCTCAACGGTGAGAAGAAGTGGATCGGCAACGCGACGTTCGCCGACCTCGTCGTGGTGTGGGCGCGTGACGAGGAGGACCGCCACGTCAAGGGTTTCGTCGTCGAGAAGGGCACGCCCGGGTTCCACCCGGAGAAGATCGAGGGCAAGATCGCGCTGCGCACCGTGCAGAACGCGCAGATCACCTTCACCGACTGCGTGGTGCCCGAGGAGAACCGGCTGCAGAACGCGCGGACGTTCCGCGACACCAGCGACGTGCTCCGCCAGACCCGCGGCGGCGTCGCGTGGGGCTCGGTGGGCTGCATGATGGCGGCGTACGAGCTGGCGCTGGACTACGCCCGCGAGCGCGAGCAGTTCGGGCGGCCGATCGCGAAGTTCCAGCTCATCCAGGACCACCTCGCGACGATGCTCGGCAACGTGACCTCGTCGCTCGCGCTCGTCGTGCGCCTGGCCCAGCTGCAGGACTCGGGGGTGAACAAGGACGAGCACTCGGCGATGGCGAAGTCGGTGGTCACCACCCGGATGCGGGAGACGGTCGCGCTGGCGCGGGAGGTGTTCGGCGGCAACGGAATCCTGCTGGAGAACAGCGTCGCCCGCTTCTTCGCCGACGCCGAGGCCCTCTACTCCTACGAGGGCACCCGCGAGATCAACCAGCTGATCGTGGGCCGCGCGATCACCGGGATGGGCGCCTTCGTCTGAGGCCCGCGGCGGCTCGCCGTGATTCCTCGCCGAGTCACCCCGGCCGGGCGGGGCGGATCGGCTATGGTGAGTCCGCCACGGTTATAAAAGCAGCGGTGGCTCGCCAGCCCATACCCCGCGAGCCGAGGTTCGAGTGAACTCAGTACCGTGCCAGTCCGCTCCCGCTCCCCACGCGGTGCTGTCCGTCGTGACCGCGGTCCCGCGCCCGGGTGTGTGGTTGCTCAGGGCGCACGGCGAGATCGACGCGCACAGCATCGTCGTTCTGGAGCGGGCCGCGGCGAGCGCGACCGCCGGCCGGGAGCTCACGGGGCTCGTGCTCGACTTCACCCGCGTGCGGTTCCTCTCCGCCGCCGGCCTGGACCTGCTGAGCGACCTGCTCCTGCAGGGCCGCCGCGAGGGGTTCACCGTGCGGGTGGCCGCCTCGACACGGCCGGTGCTGCGTACCTTCGCCCTCGTCGGCGTCGACGATCCCGCCCTGCTGCACGAGTCCGTGCCCGCCGCGCTGGACTCGCTGGACTAGCGCGGGAGTCCCCCGGGCACGCGCCCGGAGGACTCCCGGTGGTGTCAGTGGTTGACCTTGAACCACGGCTGCGCCCAGCCGAGGTAGGTCTGGCCCCACGTCTGCTTGATCTCCGCGATCGTGGTCTGGGTGTAGGTGCCCGCGCCGTGGATGTCGTTCGACAGGAACTGCCCGCCGCCGATGGAGATCATCGTGTGCCCGGCGCCGCCGTTGCTGAAGAACGCCAGGCCGCCCGCGGGCACGTTGGTGTCGTTCGCGTGCTTGTAGGACGCCGGGATCTGGGTCCAGTGCACGTACGCGGTGGTCGAGCCGCTCGCGCTCCAGCCGTAGTTCTGCGCGTTGATGCGGTCGCACCAGCCGTCGTAGGACGAGTCGTAGGTGGTGTGCACCCGCGACTTCGCCTTCGCGACGGCCTCCGCGCAGGTGTTCGGGTCGCCGGTGCCGGAGGTGGAGCAGGCCGTGGTGCTGGAGCCCCCGCAGTCCGGGGCCACGCGGCCGTCGGAACCGGTGTAGACGTAGGCGTCGCTGATGTAGCCGCCGCTGGCGGGCACGTGGTCCCAGACGTCCGAGGTGCCGTACTTGCCCGTGACGGTGTCGCCGCTGGTCTGGCAGTCGATCGTGACGGCGGTGCCGTCGGCGATCGTGCCGACCGAGCCCGCGCTCGTGCTGGGCGACGAGCGGACCGTCAGCGGGGCGCCCGAGTCGGTGTGGACGGTGCCCCCCGCCGCCAGCGCCGGCGTGGCGCCGAGCAGCACGGCCGTCGCGGCGATGCCCACCGCGCCCGCCACGCGTCGCACGATCTTCATGGTTGTTCCTCCCTGTTCGCCATCGCTGTGCGGCCAGCCTGGCCGGTGGCGATACAAGGGACGTACAAACGCGGTACTGGGCCGCTTGGGTGACGGTGTCACGCCGGGCCGTGAACTGCGACTTCCCCGGAAACCGGCAGAGGGGACGCCTCCGATGAGCACCGCCACGGCCGTCGTCGACACCGACCGCTTCTTGCGCTTCTTGCGAGCCCCGCGGCTGTGGCGGTGGCTGCGACGGCAGGGGGTGGCCGCGTGGATGGTCATCCTGATCGCGTGGATCAACGCGCTGATCGTGGTGGCCGCCGGCGCGGCCGTGGTCGCCGGGTTCCTGCCGCACCACACGTGGCCACGGTCGTCGGAGTGGGGCGCGGGCGCGCTGAAGTTCTTCGTGCTGTGGTGCCTGTCGTTCCTGCCGGGCTGGCTGTACCTGCGGTTCCTGCGGGTGCGCGCGCAGGCGGTGTGGACCGAGTACGTGGTGACGCTGCACCGGCTGGGCTGGGACAAGCCGCAGTACCTGCCGGAACCACCCGTGAACTCCGCGTACCACGCGCAGTGGGCCGAGGGACCGCGGGACAACATCTACCTCGAGAAGTTCGAGGCGTACTACGGGCGGCTGCGCGGGCGGGAGCCCGGCCAGGACGATCCGGTGATGGTCAGCACCGAGTCGATGTTCCCGGTCTTCCTGTTCACCACGATGCTCGCGGTCGGCTGGTCGGCGGTGTTGTGGGAGACGTCGTTCCTCACCGCGCCCACCGGGGTGTGGGACGTGCTGAAGTACGGGTTCATCGGGGCGTACGCGTTCGTGACGGGGATGCTGATGCGGCGGTTCTTCCAGACCGACCTGCGGCCGAGCGCGTACACCTCGGCGGTGCTGCGGATCGTGCTGGTGCTGCTGGTGGTGGCCGTGGTGCACCAGGTCGTGCGCGCGATGGTGGTGCCCGCGGTGACGGCCGAGCTGGCGCTGGCGTTCCTGATCGGGTTCTTCCCGCTGGCCGGGCTGCAGCTGGTGCAGCGGATGGTGGTGAAGGTGTTCGGGAAGGTGGTGCCGCCGCTGAAACCGGCCTATCCGCTGGACCGGCTGGACGGGCTGAACCTGTGGTACGAGGCGCGGCTGCTGGAGGAGGGCGTGGAGGACATGCAGAACCTGACGAGCATGAACCTCGTCGACGTCGTCCTGCACACGAAGGTGCCGCCCGGGCGGCTGGTCGACTGGCTGGACCAGGCGTTCCTGCTCATCCACCTGGATTTCGGGGACGGCGGGGCCTGCTCTTCGGAGGCGCTGCCCGGCCCGGAAGCGCGCGCGGCGCTGCGGCGGGTGGGCGTCCGGACCGCGACGGACCTGCTGAAGGTGTACGCGCCGAAGGGGAAGTACGCGCCCCCGGAGGGGGTGGACGGCACTCCCCTGCCGGAAGACCAGTTGCGGCTGCTCGTCGCGGTGCTGTCCCACGAGGCGAAGCTGAGCGTCATCTGGAACTGGCAGCGCAACGACAAGCGGGCGTTCTGACGTCGTGGCGGACGAAGGTGCCGGTTGTCTCCGGTGCCTCGGCGGCGGTGCTGCCGTCGGGACGCCAGATACCGGAGCGGCCGGCGGCTTTGGGGTTGGCGGTGGTGGGCTCGGCGGTCGTAAGGCTGGCGGTCGTAAGGCTGGCGGTCGTGAGGCTGGCGGTCGTGAGGCTGGCGGTCGTGGGGTTGGCGCAGCTGGCGATGGCGACCCAGATGTGGTGGGTCGTGGCGATGCGGCGGGCCCGGTCCCGTGGTGGCTCGGTCTCGACGATCCCGGCGACGTAGACGTCGATCCCGAGGGCGGCGGTGGCGGCGGCGTGCTCGGGGACGCCGGTGTCCTTGCAGATGCCCAGCCCCAGCCGCAGCCCGTCGACCTCCAGAACGGCGGGCCGCGTGCCGGGCCGGAACCGCCGGCGCTCGGCGTCACCGAGCCACATCTTGCGGTAGACGACACGCGCGCCCGCGGCGTCGACGGCGAGCATGGCGATGTGGTCACCGGGCACGGGAGCGCCGACGAGCGCGACGGTGCCGGCGCACGCCTCGACGAGCGGCGCGAGACGCGGGTCGTCCGGGGCGAGGGTGTCGGCGTCGAGCTCGTACCCGGTGAGGGAGAGCTCGGGGAACACGACGACCCTCGCCCGCGCCCGCCGCACGAGGTCCACGTGGGCCGCCACGTTGGCCACCAGGTCAGGCCCCAGCTGCGGCTGAGCGACGGCGAGGATCACGCAGTCCAGTGAAGCAGACCGGTCAGCGGTTGCGCCCGAAGAAGCGCCGCACGCCACGCCCCTCGGCGGGCGGCCCCTCCATGGCCCGCTGCTCGGCGGCCGGAGGTCGGGGTCCAGCCGGGGTTGGGGTTTGCGGCCCCGCCGCGGCGACCGGGGTTTGCGACCTGGCCGCAGCGTCGGCTGGGTTTTGCGGCCCCGCCACGGCCCCGGTCGGGTTTTGCGGCGCCGCCGCGGCCCCGGTCGGGGTTTGCGGCGCCGTCGTGGCCTCGGCTGAGTTTCGCCTCGGCTCGCCCGCGGCGGCGGTCGGTTCGGCCGACGCGGCGACCGGGGTTTGCGACTTGGCCGCAACGTCGGTCGGGTTTTGCGGCCCCGCCACGGCCTCGGCTGAGTTTCGCCTCGGCTCGCCCGCGGCGGCGGTCGGTTCGGCCGACGCGGCGTCGATTGGGCTTTGCGGCGCCGTCGTCGCCTCGGTCGGGTTTTGCGGAGCCGTCGTGGCCTCGGCTGAGTTTCGCCTCGGCTCGCCCGCGGTGGCGATCGGGGCGGGCGGTTCAGGCGCGGCAACGTCCACCGCAGTCGGGGCGGGCTGCCCAGCCGCAGTGGTGGTGGAGGTTTGCCTCGACTCGGCCTGCAGTGGCTCGGCCGGGGCCGCGTTCGGCCTCGTGTCTACTGCCGCCGGAGTGGGCTGCTCTATTGCGGCGGGCGACCCGGTCGAGGCGTCAGCCGTGGCCGAAGTGCGCGCCCCAGCCGCGGGTCCCGTGGGGGTTTGCGGCTCGCTCGCGGACGCGGCCGAGGTTTGCCTCGGCTCGGTCTGCTGTGGCTCAGCCGGGACAGCGGCGGGCTGCTCCGTCCAGCTCGCCTCGTTGGCGGCGGTGGACGTGGCTTCGCCCCCTTCCCGCTGCGGCTCCGCTGGGGTGCGCTGCTCACTCCACCTCGCCCCGGACTCGGCGGAGGCGGAGGCAGGCTGCTCACTCCAGCTCGCCCCGCTGGCGGCCATGGGCTCGGCTTCGGCACCTTCTCGCTGCGAACCGGCTGGAGGCCACTGCTCGCTCCAGCTCGCATCGGTCTCCGGCTGCTCGGCGGCGGCCGTCGACGTGGCTTCACCCCGTTCCCGCTGCGAGTCGGCCGGGGTGCGCTGCTCGCTCCCCATCACTTCCGGCTGGGCGGCGGCGCGCCCGCCTTCACCCCGTTCCCGCTGCGGCGCGGCGGCCGGGGTGCGCTGCTCACTCCCCATCGCCTCGGGCTCGGCTTCCGCGCGTTCCCGCTGTGTGGGCAGTGCCGATTCCGTCTGCTGGAGGGCTTCGACTTCGGAGGGGGGCTCGTCGCGGAGGTGGCGTGCGGGGTGCAGGCCGCCTGAGGATGCGGGTGCCTCGCCTTCCTCGACGAGGCGGTGGCGGCCTGCGCGGTCCTGTGCCTCCGCCGGACTGTCCACCGGGAGGACCTGGCCTACGAAGGAACCCTCGGGCGCGGGGGCGTCCTGCTGCTCGGTCAGCACCTGCACCCGCGGCTGCCCGGCGTGCGAGAACTCGAACTCCGGCTCCTTCTCGAACCACGAGGGGGTCCAGTCGGACTCCTGCCGGGAGGTCGGGACCTCGACTTCGGGCTCCTCCTCCACACGGTTCACCTCGCGCAGTTCCGAGCCTGCCCAGCCGCCCCACGCCTCTGCTGGCTGAGGGGCTTCCGCCGAGGGCGCCGGGGCCATGGCGAACCCCGTCGGAGGGGTCGGGAGGGAGGCCGCCCAGTCGTCCGCCGCCGTGGTGACCGCGCCTGCGGGCGAAGGGCTCGCCGTTTCCGGCGACCCCGGGGCAGGAACGGGCTCCGGGCCGGAAACCGGGTAGTCGCCTTGCGGGGACGGCTCCAGGTCCGGACGCATCGCCGAATGGGAAGCCGCCGGGTCCGAAGTCGTGCCCGGCTCCGAAGTCGTCGCCGAGGAGTCCGCAGGCGTGGCGTCCCAAGCCACCGCGGGGTCGGAAGGCGCGGCACCCCGAGCCGCCGAGGCCATTCCCGTGTCCTGGCCCGTGCCCCGCGTCATCGCCAGGTCACGGCCTGCCGCGCCGGGACCCATCACGGGGTCAGGCACCGCCGTGCCCGAAGCCATCGCAGAGTCAGGCGCCGCCGCGCCCGCCGCGCCCGCAGGGTCCGGAGCGGCCGCGGCCCACGCCATCGGCGAGTCCGACGCCAGCACCGGCTCCGACGCCGACGCGCCGGGGACCACCCCAGCCCCCGCCGCCGGCCCGGCAGGATCGGACCCCGCCAGGCCCAGGCCCTCCGGGCGCATCGCCGCGCTCTTCGACGACGTGCCCAGCAGCTCTTCGATCGGCACCGGGGGCTGGTTCGCCTCCGGGTAGCGTTCCAGCGGGTTCTCCGGCTCACGCGGCTTCACCAGGCGCAGCAGACCGAGCAGCCCGGCCAGCCCCACGAGCGCGACCAGGCCCCAGGTCCCGTTCGCCGTCAATGTCGACATACCGGCCGTCACCGCCCCTCCTTCGCCGGAGCCCTCCCCCGGCCCTCAGGAAGGCTTACCCAACGCAGTGGTGCGGTGACGCCTGCCAGGGGGACGAACCACTGGATCAGGTGACCCCCGTCAGATCGCGCACGCCCCCTTGCCGAGGACGACGATGCCGCCGGGACTCACGTGGTAGTGCTCGCGGTCCCGCGCCATGTCGACCCCGATGTGGGCACCCGGCGGCACCACGACGTTCTTGTCCAGGATCGCCCGCCGCACGACCGCGCCCGCCCCCACGCGCACGCCGTCGAGCAGCACCGAGCCCTGCACCACCGCCCCGTTCTCGACCACCACGTCCGGCGAGAGCACCGACTCGATCACCTGGGCGCCGGAGATGATGCAGCCGTTGCTGACGATCGACTGGTTGGCCGTCCCGCCCTCGACGAACTTCGCCGCCGCGCGCTGGGCCGGGTGCGCCAGGATCGGCCACTTCCGGTTGTACAGGTTGAAGATCGGGTGCGTCGAAATCAGGTCGCAGTGCGCCTCGAAGTAACTGTCGATCGTGCCGACGTCGCGCCAGTAACCGTGGTCGCGCTCCGTCTCACCCGGCACCTCGTTCGTGCTGAAGTCGTACACGGCCGCGTCCCGCTCGCCGACGAACGCCGGGATGATGTCGCGGCCCATGTCGTGCTTCGACTCCGGGTTCGCCGCGTCCGCCTTCAGCGCGTCGATCAGCGCCTGCGTGGTGAACACGTAGTTGCCCATGGACACGTACGACTCTTCCGGCGAGTCGGGCAGCCCCGGCGGGTCCGCGGGCTTCTCCAGGAACGCGTCGATCGTGGTGCCGTCCGTCGTGTCGATCACGCCGAACGAGCTCGCCTCCCGCCGCGGCACCCGGATGCCCGCGACCGTCACGCCCGCACCGGACTTCAGGTGCGCGTCGACCATCTGCCGCGGGTCCATGCGGTAGATGTTGTCGGCGCCGAACACCGCGATGTAGGCCGGGCACTCGTCGTACACCAGGTTGAGGCTCTGGTGGATCGCGTCGGCGCTGCCCTGGAACCAGTGCGGGCCCAGCCGCTGCTGCGCCGGCACCGGCGTGACGTACTCCCCCGTCAGCGACGACAGCCGCCACGTGGTGCTGATGTGCCGGTCGAGCGAGTGCGACTTGTACTGCGTCAGCACGCAGATCCGCCGGATCCCGCCGTGCACGAGGTTCGACAGCACGAAGTCCACGAGCCGGTGCACCCCGCCGAACGGGACCGCCGGCTTGGCCCGGTCGGCGGTGAGCGGCATCAGCCGCTTGCCCTCCCCGCCGGCGAGGACGATGCCCAGTACGTCTGACGCCTCGTTCACGACGACCTCCCGCTCTGTTCGTAGATCCCGACGGTCCTGGCCGCGATCGCCGGCCAGCCGAACTCCTGCACGGCGCGCTCGCGCCCGGCCGCGCCCATGGCCGCGGCCCGCGCGCGGTCGCCCACCAGCTCGTTGATGCGGGCGGCGAGCCCGGCTTCGAAGGCGGCGGTGTCCTCCTCGGCGTAGTGCACGAGCAACCCCGTCGTGCCCTCGTCGACGACCTCGGGGATGCCGCCGACGTCGCTCGCCACGACCGCGGTGCCGCACGCCATCGCCTCCAGGTTCACGATGCCCAGCGGCTCGTACACCGAAGGGCACACGAACACCGTCGCGTGCGACAGCAGCTCCACGACCTGCTCGCGCGGCAGCATCTCCGGGATCCAGAACACGCCGTCGCGCCGGGACTGCAGCTCGGCGACGAGCCCGCGGAACTCCGCGTCCAGCTCCGGGGTGTCCGCACCGCCCGCGCACAGCACCACCTGCACGCCCGGTTCCAGCGCGGCCGCCGCGCGCACGAGGTGCGGCACGCCCTTCTGGCGCGTGATCCGGCCGACGAACAACACCGACGGCCGGTCCGGGTCGATGCCGTGCTGCCGCACCGCGTCCGTGGTCGACACCGGCTGGTACAGCTTCGTGTCGATGCCATTGTGCACGACGTGCACGCGCTCCGGCGGCACCGCCGGATAGGCCGCGAGCACGTCCCGGCGCATTCCCGCGCTGACCGCGATGATGGCGTCCGCGCTTTCGAACGCGGTGCGCTCGATCCACGACGAAACGCGGTACCCGCCGCCGAGCTGCTCGGCCTTCCACGGCCGCAACGGCTCCAGCGAATGCGCGGTGAGCACGTGCGGGATGCCGTGGGTCAGCTTCGCGAGGTGCCCGGCGAGGTTGGCGTACCAGGTGTGGCTGTGCGCGAGGTCGTGCCCGGCGAGCGCGTCGGCCATGGAGACGGCGATGTCCATGGTGGTGAACGCGGGCTGGCGGTAGCCGTGCGGGTCGGTGTGCCCGTGTGCGCCTTCGCGGTCGGCACCCCAGCAGTGGACGTCCAGGTCGACGAGCGACCGCAGCTCTCGGGCGAGGAACTCCACGTGCACCCCGGCGCCGCCGTAGACGTCCGGCGGGTACTCGCGGGTGAGCAGACCGACCTTCATAACCCGACCCTACGGCCTGGAGTGGGTCGTACGCAGTGCGGTGTCCGGGCGAACATCCGCCGAACGGACGCAGGTGTACGGCAGATTTCGGGAAGGCGCCCCGGAAGCGGGCGGCCGGTGTCGGGAAAGCGCTTAACGCCGGGCCTCCCCGGGGTGCGGGAAGGCCCGGCGCGGCGTCACCAGGCGCGGCCGACGGTGTAGGAGGTGGTCCAGATCGTCTGCAGCCGGACCACGTCCCCGGACTGCGGGGCCGCCCACATCCGGTTGCCGCCGGCGAAGATGCCGACGTGGTACACGCGCCCGCCGTTGCTGAAGAAGATCAGGTCGCCGGGACGCGCGTCGGACTGGGCCACGCCGCGCGCGGCCGAGCGCTGCTGGCTCGCGGTGCGCGGCAGGCTGATCCCCGCCTGCCGGTAGGCGTACTGCGCCAGGCCCGAGCAGTCGAAGCTGTCCGGCCCGGTGCCGCCCGCGGCGTAGGGCTTGCCCGCTTCGGCGGCGGCGGCGCTGACCACCCGGTCACCCGTGGTGGCTTCGGCCGCGTGCGCGGCGGGAGCGAGCAGGCCGGCGGTGGCGGCGGTGGTGAAGGCCGACGCGACCGCCAGCCCGCGTAATCGAGTGGACACGGTGTGATCCTCCTCGGGAAATCTATTCGAACCTGTGGTATCGAATCGGTCACCGGCTTTTCCGGTGACCGACGCCCGATTTCCCGGCGGGCCGATCACAAAACAATAAATCCCGGTTCAGGTGATCCACACCACGGGCGGTCAGATCCGGCCGAGGCGCTCGTCGCCCTCGGGAACCGGGATCAGCGTCCGCACGTCGAGCGGCGCGGCCAGCAGGTCCTTGAGCGTGGCGCCCAGCTCGGTCAGGGCCGGGGCGCGGCCGTGGTCGCGCAGCGCTTCCAGCGACGACCACTTCTCCACCATGACGAACGTCGAGGGCGAGCGCGGGTCGCGGTGCAGGGCGTAGAGCTCGCACCCGGGCTCGGCGTGCACGGCACGCACGGCGGTGCGGAACGCCTGCTCGACCTCCTCCTCCTTGCCGGGTGCGGCTTCGGCGGTGGCCACGACGACGACAGCGTTTTCCGAGGTCATCTCACTCCTTCGTGCTTTCGGACGACTCGGGCCGATCATGGCATCCTCCGCGGCCGTTCCGCAGCGGTCACTCGATCGAGTGGTCCGGCGGCGAAAGTCGTCCCGATCGCCGGTCCGGCCCCTCTAACCCGTCGGGCAGGTCACCACGAGGCGGCGCCACGCTTCGCACCGGCCCCCGGGTAGCCGGCCCGGTCGCGTCAGCCCCCCGAGCGACCGGACCGGCCCACCCTGACCGCCTCGCCGGGGGCCACAGTGCCGATCCCGTGCAGCACGTGCGCCAGGACCTCCACCCCGCGGACCACCCGCGGGCCCGGCCGGTTGAAGTACGCCGGGCCGTCGAGCACCCACACCTCCGGGATCCCGGAGAAGCCGGGACGGCGGGTGAGGACGTCCAGTTCGGCCAGGGTCCGGGACGGCGGAAAGCCGCAGGGCAGCACCAGGAGCACGTCCGGCCGCGCGGCGAGCACCTCGTCCCACTCGACGGGCGACGTGTGCTCGCCCGCCTTCGCGAGCAGCGGCTCGCCTCCGGCGTGCGCGATCTGCTCCGGCACCCAGTGCCCGGCCGGCCAGATGGGGTCGAGCCATTCGATCGCCGCGACGCGCGGCCGCGGCCGGTCCAGGACCTGCCGCGCCACGTCGGCCAGCCGGCCCTGCCAGTGGGCGACGCGAGCCGCGGCGCGGTCCGGAACGCCGAACGCGGCACCGAGCGTGGTGAGGCAGCCGAGCACCTCGGACAGCGTGCGGGGTTCGAGGCTGAGCACCCGTGGCCCGGCGTCCAGCACGCGCACGGCCTCGGAGACGCGGCGGTAGGACACCGCGCACACGTCGCAAAGGTCCTGGGTGAGCACGAAGTCGGGTGCGAGTTCCGCCAGTTTCCGTTCGTCCAGCGCGTACAGGGACGATCCGCGGTGCGGGGCGCCGCCGACGACATCGCTGATCTCCCGGCTGCTCAACCGGTCCTGGTCGATCTCGCTCGCGGTCACCACGGGCACCGCGGCGACCTCCGCCGGCCAGTCGCATTCGTGGGTGCGCCCGGCGAGGTCCGCGACCAGGCCGAGGTCGGCCACGAGGTCGGTCGCGGCGGGCAACAGGGACACGATCCGCATCGGGCCAGGATAGGGTCGCTGACCATGCGCATCCTGATCTCCGCGGACATGGAGGGCGCCACCGGCGTCACGTGGACCGACGACGTCGTGCCGGGAACCGAGCAGTGGCAGCGGTTCCGGCGGTTGTTCACCGGCGACGTCAACGCCACGGTCGCCGGGCTGCACGAGGGCGGCGCGACGGACGTCCTGGTCAACGAGGCGCACTCCTCACAGCGCAACCTGCTGCTGGAGGACCTCGACGTGCGCGCGCGGATGCTCACCGGGCGGCACAAACCGCTGTCGATGATGCAGGGGATCGACTCCGGCGTGGACGGTGTGGTGTTCCTCGGCTACCACGCGGGCGCCGGCGCGGACGGTGTCCTTTCCCACACCTACCTCGAAAACCAGATCACCGGCGTGTGGCTCGACGGCGTCCCCGCGAGCGAGGGCAGGCTCAACGCCGCGCTCGCCGCGGAGTACGGCGTGCCCGTGCTGATGGTCACCGGCGATGACAAGACTTGCGACGACGCCCGCGACTACGCCCCCGAGGCGCTCGGCGTCGCGGTGAAGGAGTGCGTCAGCAGGTACGCCGCGATCTGCACCCCGCCCCAGCGCACCGCCACCGCGCTGCGGGTCGCCGCCGAGCGGGCGATGACCCGGGCCGGGCACGCGGAACCGGAACGCCGCCCGCACCGGATCGAGGTGGAGTTCGACGCGAGCCACCTGGCCCAGGCCACCGCGGTGGTCCCGACCGTCGAACGGACCGGGGTGCGTAAGGTCGGGTTCGAGGCAGCGGACATGACCGAGGCGATGAAGGCGTTCAAGGTGGTCACGGCCATCGCGGCGGGAGCGGTACAGGGGATCTATGGCTGACGTAGTGGAGTTGTGCGCCCAGTTGATCCGGTTCGACACCACGAACCGCGGGCACGGGGACGCCGAGGGGGAACGCGAGGCGGCGGAGTTCGTCGCCGGGGTGCTGTCCGACGCGGGGATCGAACCGAAGGTGCTGGAATCCGCGCCGCGGCGGGCGAGCGTGCTCGCGCGGGTGCCGGGCACCGACCCGACGCTGCCGCCGCTGCTCGTCCACGGCCACCTCGACGTGGTGCCCGCCGACGCGGCCGACTGGTCGGTGCCGCCGTTCGCCGGCGAGGTGCACGACGGCTACCTGTGGGGCCGCGGCGCGGTGGACATGAAGGACTTCTGCGCCATGGTGCTGTCGCTGGTCGCCGACGGCCTGCGCCCGCGCCGCGAGCTGGTGCTGGCGTTCGTCGCCGACGAGGAGGACCGCGGCGAGTGGGGCGCGCACTGGCTCGCCACCGAGCACCGGGAGTTCTTCGAGGGCTGCGCCGCCGCGATCAGCGAGACGGGCGCGTACACCTTCCACGTGCCGACCGCCGACGGGCGCACCGTGCGGCTGTATCCGGTCGCGACGGCCGAGCGGGGCACCGCGCACCTGCGGCTGACCGCCCGCGGCCGCGCGGGGCACGGTTCCCGGCGCAACGACGAGAACGCCGTGGTGCGCCTGGTGAACGCGATGCACCGGATCGCCGCGCACGAGTGGCCGGTGGTACTGACCCCGGCCGTCGAGGCGTTCCTGCTGCGGGCCGGGAAGGCGCTCGGCGTGCCCGTTGATCTGTCCGATGTGGACGGTACGCTGGCCGGGCTGGGCCCGGCCGTGTCGCTGGTGGAGAACACGATCCGCAACAGCAGCACGCCGACGATGCTCGACGCCGGGTACAAGGTCAACGTCATCCCCAGCGTCGCGCAGGGGCAGGTGGACGTGCGGGTGCTGCCCGGCACGGAGGAGGACCTGCTGGCCACCCTCGACTCGCTGCTCGGGCCGGGCGTGGAGCGGGAGTTCGTCGCCCACCAGCCGCCGGTGCAGGCGCCGGTCGACTCGCCGTGGTTCGAGGCCATGGCGGCGGCGCTGCGGGCCGAGGACCCGGAGGCGGTCGTGGTGCCGTTCTGCATGGGCGGCGGCACGGACGCGAAGGCGTTCGACCAGCTGGGCATCGACTGCTACGGCTTCGCCCCGCTCTGGGTGCCCGAAGGCTTCGCGTACTCGACCATGGCGCACGGCGTCGACGAGCGCGTACCCGTCGAGGGGCTGCGTTTCGGCAAGCGCGTCCTCGGGCACCTCCTTTCGTCGGTCTAGACAACCTGTCCGGTTTCGGTCAGGTTTCCGCGGAATCCTTGACGCACCAGGGGTCTTCGGGTTGAGCTTCCGCTCATGGTCCGAACCAACGCAGTGTCGGTGCTGGTGGCGTGCGCCGCCCTCGTGACCGGGCTGGCCGCCGTGCCCGCGGCGGCCGCCCCGGCGATCGCGAGCTTCTCCTCCTCCTTCGAGTCCGGTGACCCGCAGCCCGCGGTCGACACCGCCGAGCGTGCCTCGGGTGTCAACGGCGCCAACGGTTCGGCCATCCCCGGCGACGTCCGCGGCAAGGTCACCGACGTGACCGCCAGCGACGAGAACACCGGCGGCGGCGAGGTGGCGGTCAACCTCGTCGACGCGAACCCCGACACGAAGTGGCTCGCGTGGGAGCCCACGGGCTGGGTGCAGTTCCAGCTGTCCGAGCCGGTCGCGATCACGCACTACGCGCTGACCTCGGCGAACGACGCCAGCGAGCGCGACCCCAAGGACTGGGCGCTGCAGGGCTCGGCCGACGGCCAGACCTGGACGAACATCGACCAGCAGACCGGGCAGAGCTTCGGCAGCCGCTTCGAGACCCACACCTACCAGCTCGCCGCGCCGGTGACCTACCGGTACTACCGGCTGAACGTCACCGCCAACAACGGCGGCCCGATCCTGCAGCTGGCGGAGCTGTTGCTGGCCAACGACGAGCCGGCCCCGCCGCCGCTGCCGAACATGCGCAGCTACCCCGACAGCGGCCCGGTCAGCGGGTACAGCAGCAAGCCGCGCGCGGGCTACACCGGGCTGCGGGCGTTCCACTACACCGGCACGCAGACCAGCCAGGGCCGCGGCTACTCGTACAACACGATGTTCGACGTGCACATCCCGGTGCGCCCGGACACCGAGCTGTCGTACAAGATCTTCCCCGAGCTCACCGGCGGGAACCTCAGCTACCCGAGCACGAACGTCTCGCTCGACCTCGCGTTCACCGACGGCACCTACCTGTCCGACCTCGGCGCCACCGACCAGTACGGCTTCACGCTGTCGCCGCAGGGCCAGGGCGCGGGCAAGGCGCTCTACACCAACCAGTGGAACCTGATCCGCTCGGCGGTCGGCAAGGTCGCGCGGGGCAAGACGATCGACCGCATCCTCATCGGCTACGACAGCGTCAACGGCCCGGCGAGCTTCAACGGCTGGGTCGACGACGTGCAGGTCGCCCCGGTCCAGCAGGAGACCGCGAAGCGCCTGTCGGACAACGTGCTCACCACCCGCGGCACCAACGCGAACGGGAACTTCTCCCGCGGCAACAACTTCCCCGCCACCGCGCTGCCGCACGGGTTCAACTTCTGGACCCCGGTGACCGACGCGGGCAGCACCCAGTGGCTCTACCGCTACCAGGAGAGCAACAACGCGCAGAACCTGCCGACGCTGCAGGCGTTCTCGCTGTCCCATGAGCCGAGCCCGTGGATGGGTGACCGGCAGACCTTCCAGGTCATGCCGCAGCTGGCCGCCGGCGCCCCGACCGGGGACCGCACCGCCCGCGCGCTGCCGTTCCAGCACGCCAACGAGACCGCGCGGCCGTACTACTACGGCGTCCAGTTCGAGAACGGCATCCGCACCGAGCTGGCGCCGACCGACCACGCCGCGATGATGCGGTTCACGTTCCCGGACACGAACGCGAACCTGGTTTTCGACAACGTGAACAACGATGGCGGGCTCACGCTCGACCCGGCCACCCACTCGCTCAGCGGATACTCCGACGTCGGCGCCGGATCCGCCGGTGCGACGCGGATGTACGTGTACGCCACGTTCGACCAGGCGCCCACGACCGGCGCGATGCTGCCGGGCGACGGCCGGGACAACGTGCGCGGCTACCTGAAGTTCGCGTCGAAGACCGTGACCATGCGGATCGCGACCTCGCTGATCAGCCTCGACCAGGCGAAGAAGAACCTGGACCTGGAGATCGCGCCGCGCGCGTCGTTCGACTCGGTGAAGGACGCGGCGCAGGCGGCGTGGGACCGGCAGCTCGGCGTGATCGAGGTGCAGGGCGCGAGCCAGGACCAGCTGACCACGCTGTACTCGAACCTCTACCGCCTGTTCCTCTACCCCAACTCGGGCTTCGAGAACACCGGCACCGCGCGGCAGCCGAAGTACCAGTACCAGAGCCCCGTCAGCTCCGGGGTGAAGGACGGCACGATGTACGTCAACAACGGGTTCTGGGACACCTACCGGACCACGTGGTCGGCGTACGACCTGCTCTCGCCGGACATGGCGGGCAAGATGATCGACGGGTTCGTCCAGCAGTACCGCGACGGCGGCTGGATCTCCCGCTGGTCCTCCCCCGGCTACGCGGACCTGATGACCGGCACCAGCTCCGACGTCGCGTTCTCCGACGCCTACCTCAAGGGCATCACGAACTTCGACGTCAAGTCGGCCTACGACTCGATGGTGAAGGACGCCACGGTGGCGCCGCCGAACTCCGCGGTCGGCCGCAAGGGGCTCGACACGTCGATCTTCCTCGGCTACACCCCCACCACCACCGGTGAGGGCATGTCCTGGGCGATCGAGGGCTACATCAACGACTTCGGCATCGCGAACCTGTCGAAGAAGCTCGCCGACGAGGCGAAGCCGAACGACCCGAAGAAGCAGGAGTACCTGGACAACTACACGTACTTCCTCAACCGGGCGCAGAACTACGTGAACATGTTCGACCCGAGTGTGGGCTTCTTCCAGGGCCGCAACCCCGACGGCAGCTTCCGCACGCCGGCGAGCCAGTACGACCCGCGCAACTGGGGCGGGGACTACACCGAGACCGACGGCTGGGGCATGGCGTTCACCGTGCCGCAGGACGGGCAGGGCCTGGCCGACCTCTACGGCGGCAAGCAGGGGCTGGCGAACAAGCTCGACCAGTTCTTCGCCACCCAGGAGACGGCGACCTTCCCGGGCGCGTACGGCGGCGTGATCCACGAGATGCGCGAGGCGCGGGACGTGCGGATGGGCCAGTACGGGCATTCGAACCAGCCGTCGCACCACATCCTCTACATGTACGACTACGCGGGACAGCCGTCGAAGACGCAGGCGAAGGTGCGCGAAGCGCTCTCGCGCCTGTACGTCGGCAGCGAGCTCGGCCAGGGCTACCCGGGTGACGAGGACAACGGCGAGATGTCGGCCTGGTACATCTTCAGCGCGCTGGGCTTCTACCCGCTGCAGATGGGCAGCCCGAACTACGCGGTGGGTTCGCCGCTGT
Organism: Amycolatopsis bartoniae; assembly: GCF_014191255.1. Taxonomy (GTDB): domain Bacteria; phylum Actinomycetota; class Actinomycetes; order Mycobacteriales; family Pseudonocardiaceae; genus Amycolatopsis_E; species Amycolatopsis_E bartoniae. The sequence continues at coordinate 824,303 of NZ_JACHWH010000003.1, read as the reverse complement.
TCACCAAGGCGACGATCCACCTGCCCGGGCGCGACCTGGTGGTCAACGCGCCGAAGAACAACGCGAAGAACGTCTACGTGCAGGGGCTGCGGGTCAACGGCAAGCCGTGGACGTCGACCTCGCTGCCGGCCGACCTGATCTCGAAGGGCGGCACGCTGGACTTCGACATGGGCCCGACCCCGTCGAAGTGGGGCACCGGCACGAACGACGCCCCGGCGTCGATCACGAAGGGTGACCAGGCGCCGAAGCCGCTCGCGGACGTCACCGGCCCGGGCAAGGGCACCGGCTCCGACGCGGCGCTGTTCGACAACACGTCGAAGACGCAGGCGCAGGTCAGCACGGTGCAGTACCAGCTGAACGCCGCGGGCGACCCGGTGTCGTACTACACGCTGACCTCGGGCGCGCAGCCCGGCGCCGACCCCACGGCGTGGACGCTGCAGGGCTCGAACGACGGCGTGACCTGGACGACGCTCGACAGCCGGTCGGGGCAGACGTTCCAGTGGCGAGACCAGACGCGGCCGTTCCAGGTGGCGCATCCGGGGAGCTACACGCAGTACCGCGTGCAGTTCTCCGCCCCCGCCACCCTTTCGGAGGTCGAGTTCCTCGGCAAGCCGAAGCAATAGCCGGTAGCGCGCTGAACGACGGACCGTGGTCCGTGGTGGGCCGCCAACCGGCACCGCCGCGGGTTCTGAGGGGCCTTCTCGCGAGGACAGCGCCGACGTGGTGAGAGGCACAGTCGCGAAGCGTCCGTGAGGGGTGGTGGTCGGGCTGGCGGGCGGGGGGTCATGAGTCGGCGATCCCGGAGTGAGAAGGCCCCTCAGGTTCCGCTACCCGCACCGGCGAGCAGGCCGCGTCAACCAGGTAAGAAGACCGGGCGGCGGTTAACGTAGGCACGTGATCGCCGTCCGGTTCAGTTCGTCCTTTGAAGAGGGGGATCCCGTCCCGCTGGCGGGCGAGATCGGCGCCGGTCCCGGCGAGTCCCCCACGGCGAAGCCCGGCGTGGGGTTCACCGGGCTGCGGACGCTGCGGTACGACCGGCCGGGGCGGGTGCGGCTGTTCGACGTGGACGTTCCGGCGGGCGAGCACACCGAGCTGTCCTATGTGGTCTTTCCCGAGCGCGGCACGGCCGTCGCACTGGACGTGGAGCTGGACGACGGCTCCACGTTGCCGGACGACCTCGACCCGAAGGCGCTCTACCCGCGGCAGTGGAACCTCGTCCGCCGCCCGTTGCCACCCGGGCGGACGGTCCGCGCGATCACGCTGTCCGGCGGCGAGGACGCGGGCTGGCTCGACGACGTGCGGATCGCCGACCGGCCGCCGCGGCGGCGTGACGCCGTCGACCGGGTCCGCACCACGCGCGGCACGCACTCCGGCAAGGACTTCTCCCGCGGCAACACGTTCCCCGCGACCGCCGTGCCGCACGGCTTCAACTTCTGGACCCCGGTCACCGACGCCTCGTCCACGACCTGGCTGTACGAGTACCACCGCCGCAACGACGAGACCAACCGCCCGCGCCTCGAAGGGTTCGCGCTCAGCCACCAGCCCAGCCCCTGGATGGGCGACCGGCACACCTTCCACCTCGTGCCCGCCGGTGACCTGGCGTTCGGGCACGAGCACGAGACCGACCGGCCGTACCACTACGGCGTGCGGTTCGACAGCGGCCTCACCGTCGACCTCGCGCCGGCCGACCACGCCGCCGTGGTCCGGTTCGCGTTCCCCGGCGAAGCGAAGGTCGCCTTCGCCTGTAAGCGGGGTGGCGTCCGGCTCGATCCGAAGCGCGGGGTCGTCACCGGGTACACCTGGGTGCGCAGCCGCCTGTCGGCCGGCGCCCGGCGGATGTTCGTGTACGGCACCTTCGACCGGCCCGGCCGCCGGGTCCGCAAGGGCCTGGCGTTCGACACCTCCGGCGTCCAGCTGCGCCTCGCGACCTCGCTCATCAGCCTGAAGCAGGCTCGCCGCAACCTCGACGCCGAGATTCCCGCGGGCACGACGTTCGAGCAGGTGCGGGACAACGCGCGGCAGGCGTGGCAGGACCTGCTGGGCCGCATCGAACTCGACGGCGCGACCGAGGACCAGCTCACCACCTTCTACTCCGGCCTGTACCGGCTGTTCCTGTACCCGAACTCCGGGCACGAGGAAACGCCGCGCGGGCGCCGGCACGCGAGCCCCGTGATCCGCCACTGGTGGCCGAGCACGCGGCGGCGCACCGGCGCGAAGGTGGCCGACGGCCCGATGTCGGTCAACAACGGCTTCTGGGACACCTACCGCACCTGCTGGCCCGCGTACGCGCTGCTCACGCCGCGAAAGTGCGGCGAGCTGATCGAGGGCTTCGTCCAGCAGTACCGCGAGGGCGGCTGGATCTCCCGCTGGTCCTCCCCCGGCTACGCGGACCTGATGACCGGCACCAGCTCCGACGTCGCCTTCGCCGACGCGTACCTCAAGGGCGTGCGGAACTTCGACGTCCAGGCCGCCTACGACGCGGCGCTCAAGAACGCCACCGTCGCGCCGCCGAGGAAGAGCGTCGGCCGCAAGGGCCTGCACGAGTCGATCTTCCTCGGCTTCACGCCGCTGAGCACGCACGAGGGCCTCTCGTGGGCGCTGGAGGCGTGCGTCAACGACTTCGGCATCGCGAACCTGGCCGCGGCGCTGGGCCGCACCGATGAGGCGAGGTACTTCCGGCAGCGCGCCCTGCACTACGTCCACCACTTCGACCACCGCATCGGCTTCTTCCAGGGCCGCCACCGCGACGGCCGCTGGCGCTGGTCCCCCGAGGCGTACGACCCGGCACGCTGGGGCTTCGACTACACCGAGACCGACGGCTGGAACACGGCGTTCTCGGTGCCGCACGACGGGCAGGGCCTGGCGAACCTGTACGGCGGACGGGCGGCACTGGAGTCCAAACTGGACAGTCTTTTCGCGACACCGGAGACGGGGCGCAACCCGGGCTCGTACGGCGGGATCATCCACGAGATGACCGAGGCACGCGACGTGCGGTTGGGCCAGTACGGGCATTCGAACCAGCCCTCGCACCACATCCCGTGGATGTACGCGTACGCGGACGCGGCGGCGAAGGGCCAGGCCGTGGTCCGCGAGGTACTCACGCGCTGCTACTCGGGCAGCGAGATCGGGCAGGGTTACCCCGGCGACGAGGACAACGGCGAGATGTCGGCGTGGTACGTCTTCGCCGCGCTGGGGCTGTACCCGCTGGCCGTCGGCAGCCCCGGGTACGTTCTGGGCGCGCCGCTGTTCCGGCGCGCGACGATCGCACTGGAGAACGGGAGGCACGTGACCATCACGGCGACCGGGAGCGGGCCGTACGTACGCGGCCTGCGCGTCGACGGCGAACCGCACGAGCGGGCGTGGCTGTCCCACGACACCCTCGTCGCGGGCGCGACGCTGGAGTTCGAGCTGTCCGGTGAACCGTCGTCGTGGGGCGCCCCTCCCCCGTCGCTCACCGAGGGCGACGCGCCGCCCCGGCCGCTGACCGACCTCACCGGGCACTCCTCGCACCCCGCGTTGTCCGACGACACCAGCCGCACGCAGGTCGTGCTCGGCCGCACGGCGAGCGTCGAGTTCACTGTGGACGGTTCGCCGCGCGCGGTGGAGCTCTACACGCTCACCTCCGGTACGCACGGCTCCCCCACCGCGTGGGTCCTCGAAGGCTCCGCCGACGGGCACGCGTGGCAGGTGCTCGACGAACGCTCCGGCGAGGCGTTCCGGTGGCCGCGGCAGACCCGGCCGTTCGCGCTCGCCGAGCCCGCCGCGTTCCCGCGCTACCGGCTGCGCGTCACCGGGTCCTCGGGGCGGCGGCTTTCGCTCGCCCAGTGGGAACTCCTGGCCGGGGAGCGCTGATGGACACCCTCACGATCATCGCCGAACGACTGCGCGACCGGCTCGTGGCCGCCGACCCCGGCCTGCTGCGCACGCGGCGCGCGGGGCTCGCGGTGGGCGGGATCGTGTTCGCGATCGCGGTCCTCGGCCCGCTCGGGCGCCCCATCCCGACGATCATGGTGGCCGCGATCGCCGCCATGCAGTGCGCGTTCACCGTCAACGACAAGGAGCCGCGCGCGCAGGCGATCACGTTGGTACTGGCGGTCTGTTCGGGCACGGTGTCGCTGACCGTCGCCGCGCTCGGCGTCACCCGCCCGCCACTGGACAGCGTGCTGTTCATCGTGGTGATCTTCTGCGCGGTCTACGCCCAGCGGTTCGCGCCCCGCGGCCCGGCCCTGGGCGGCCTCGCGTTCTTCATGTTCTTCTTCTCGATGTTCCTGCAGATCCACCTCGCCCAGCTGCCGCAGTACATCCTGTCGCTCGCGATCGGCGCGGCGGGCAACGCGCTGATGCGGTTCGTGGTGCTGCGCCGCGACGCCGGGCGCGAGCTGGTGCGGATCCGCGCCGCGTTCCGCGCCCGGCTCGGGCGGCACGCGGCCGCCGCGGCGGCGTACCTCGCCAGCGGCGGCAGTGAGCGCCGCCGCAACCAGCTGCGCCGCGCGGACGAGCGGCTGCACGAGGCGGTCCTGATGATCGAGGACGCGATCAACGAGGTGCTGGACCCGCCGGACTCCGAGCGGCTGCGCCGCCGCGTGATCGAGGTCGAGATCGCCGCGCAGTGGCTGTCGATCACCGCGCGCCGCGCCAACACCGAGAAGCTGCCCGGCGAGGTGCGCGACGAGCTGGTCGGCAGCCTGCTGCGGTTCGAGTCGCTCATCGAGCACGACCCGCGCGAGCTGCCGGTGATCAGCGACACCGACGAGTTCAGCCGCATGCTCGTCACCGGCAGCCGGATCAGCGGCAAGCCCGCGCCCGGCGACGACCTGCGCCGCGCCATCGCCGAGCTGGCGCTGGCCGACGTCAACGCCCAGCGCATCGCCGAGCACGACTACTCCGCCGAGGCCGAGGTGCCCGAGGCCGAGCAGCCCGCGCCGAAGCGGTTCTTCGCGTTCGACAACCAGGCCCGCGCCGCGCTGCAGGCCATGATCGGCGGCGCGCTCGCCGTGCTCGGCGGCGAACTGGTGTCCCACCAGCGGTGGTACTGGGCCGTGCTGACGGTGTTCGTCGTGTTCCTCAACACCTCCACCGCGGGCGCCACGTTCGTCAAGGGCTTCCGCCGCGTGCTGGGCACCCTCGCCGGGATCTTCGGCGGGATGCTGCTCGCGCTGCTGGTCACCGGCAACCTCGCGCTCACCGTCGTGCTGATCCTGGTGTGCGTGTTCTGCCTGGTCTACATGGCGCGCGTGTCGCAGGTGGTGATGGCGTTCTTCGTCACCTGCATGCTCGGGCTGCTCTACAGCATGCTCGGCACCTTCACGATCGACGTGCTGTGGCTGCGGGTCGCCGAGACCGCGGTGGGCGCGGCCGCGGGCATCCTCGCCGCGATCATCGTGCTGCCGGTGCGCACCCGGACCGTGCTGCGCTCGGACCTGGAGGCCGTGCTCGACGACCTGCACGAGTTCCTCGACGAGGTGGAGGCGCTGCTGTCGGGGCGGGAGAACGTCAACGTGATCGAGCTGACCCGCGAGCTGGACCGCTCCAGCGACAAGGTGCGCACCACCGTCGAGCCGCTCACCCACCCGATGAGCCTGAGCAGCCGCCGCGACTACGGCTCCCGCATCCTCACCACCCTCGACCGGATCTCCTTCCGCGCCCGCCACATCGCCGCCCGCGCCGAGCCGGGCCTGCTGGCGGGCGACGACCGGCTCACCGAGCAGATCGACCGGATCACGCACAACGTCGAGGTCCTCAAGGAGGCTGTCGGCGGCGGCACCCAGCGCAAGCTCGACCGCGACCCTGAGACGGCGATCACCCGGGACTCCGACGACCGGCACGTGCGGTCCGTGCTGAACAGCCTCAGCCGCCTTGACGAGGGCGTTGTCGCGCTCGGACGCGTTTTCCAGGTGCCCGTGGCGGAATCGGTCAAGCCGGATGTGGGGCGGCGCACCGGGTCGGCGCAGGCCGGGACGGATAGAGTTCGCACTACAAGCGAAGAGAACGTCCGCAGGAGTACGCAATGACCCATGCCCCCGTCAACGTCACCGTCACCGGCGCCGCCGGCCAGATCGGCTACGCGCTGCTGTTCCGCATCGCGTCCGGTCAGCTGCTCGGCCCGGACACCCCGGTGAAGCTGCGGCTGCTGGAGATCCCGCAGGCGGTCAAGGCGGCCGAGGGCACCGCCATGGAGCTCGAAGACGGGGCGTTCCCGCTGCTCGCGGGCACCGACATCTTCGACGACCCGAAGCAGGCGTTCGAGGGCACCAACGTCGCCCTGCTCGTCGGCGCCCGCCCCCGCACGAAGGGCATGGAGCGCGGCGACCTGCTGGAGGCCAACGGCGGGATCTTCAAGCCGCAGGGCCAGGCGATCAACGCCGGCGCGGCCGAGGACATCAAGGTGCTGGTGGTCGGCAACCCGGCCAACACCAACGCGCTCATCGCCCAGTCCAACGCGCCCGACGTGCCCGCCGAGCGGTTCACGGCCATGACGCGGCTGGACCACAACCGCGCGGCCGCGCAGCTGGCGAAGAAGCTCGGCGTGTCCGTGGCCGACATCAAGAAGCTCACCATCTGGGGCAACCACTCCGCCACCCAGTACCCGGACCTGTTCCACGCCGAGGTGGCGGGCAAGAACGCCGCCGAGGCCGTGAACGACCAGAAGTGGCTGGAGGACGAGTTCATCCCGACCGTCGCCAAGCGCGGCGCGGCGATCATCGAGGCCCGGGGCGCGTCTTCGGCCGCCTCCGCCGCCTCCGCCGCGATCGACCACGTCTACACCTGGGTCAACGGCACGGCCGAGGGTGACTGGACCTCGATGGCGGTGCCGTCGGACGGCTCGTACGGCGTGCCGGAGGGGCTGATCTCCTCGTTCCCGGTCACCACCCGCGACGGCAAGTGGGAGATCGTGCAGGGCCTGGAGATCGACGAGTTCTCCCGCGGCAAGATCGACGCTTCGGTGGCCGAGCTGGCCGAGGAGCGCGAAGCCGTGCGCAAGCTCGGCCTGGTGGGCTGAGGCTCGGTTCGGCTCGACGCCCCGGCCCTTTGGGCCGGGGCGTCATTGCGTTCGAGCGCTGTGGGCGGCCCTTCGCTTTTCAGTGTCTTACGCGCGGAAGGGGCCGCGTCAAGAGCGCCTTCGGCGTCGCTGCGCGATGAGGCTTCGCCTCACTCTTGACCCGGCCGTCCGCGCGCAAAGGCAGGCGGGGACGAAGGGGCTGGGAGGGGTGTAAGGGCCGGGCCGTTGGCCGCCCTTCGGGCGGCCTCGGCGTTCGGGCGTTCGGGGTGCTGGTCTCAGGCGTTGTCCAGGCCCCGGCGCTTCAGGAGCGGGGTGATTTCCGGGTCCCTGCCGCGGAAGGTGCGGAAGGCTCGCATGGCGTCTTCGCTGCCGCCCTTGCTCAGCAGCTCCTTGCGGAAGCGGTCGCCGTTCGCCCTGGTCAGGCCGCCGTTCTCGGTGAACCACTCCACGGTGTCGGCATCGAGGACCTCGCTCCAGATGTAGGAGTAGTAGCCCGCCGAATAGCCGCCGCTGAAGACGTGTGCGAAGTAGGTGCTCTTGTACCGGGGCGGGACCACCCGCAGCGCCACCCCGGCCTTCTCCAGCGCCGCCGCCTCGAAGGCCGCCACGTCGCGCACGTCGTCGTCCTTCGAGATGCCGTGCCACGCCTGGTCGAGCAGCGCCGCGGCCAGGTACTCCGTCGTCGAGTAGCCCTGGCCGTACTGCGCCGACTCCTGCAGCTTCGCCACCAGGCGCTCGGGCAGCGGCTCCCCCGTCTCGTGGTGCTTCGCGTAGTTCGCCAGCACCTCCGGCCACAGCATCCACATCTCGTTGACCTGCGACGGGTACTCCACGAAGTCCCGCGGCACGTTCGTGCCGGAGAACGACGGGTACCGCACCGCCGAGAACAACGCGTGCAGCGCGTGCCCGAACTCGTGGAACGCCGTCACCACCTCGTCGAACGTGAGCAGCGTCGGCTCGCCCTCCGGCGGGCGCGAGATGTTCAGGTTGTTCACCACCACCGGGCGCTCGCCCAGCAGGTCCGACTGGTCGACGAACGTGTTCATCCACGCGCCGCCCCGCTTGGAGTCCCGCGTGTAGTAGTCGCCGAGGAACAGGCCCAGCGGCGAGCCGTCCGCGTCGAACACCTCGAAGACCCGCACCTCCGGGGAGTACTTCGGCAGGTCGTGGCGCTCGGTGAAGGTTAGCCCGTACAGCTTGTGCGCCGCGAAGAACACGCCGTCGCGCACCACGCGGTCCAGCTCGAAGTACGGCCGGAGCGTGGCGTCGTCCACGTCGTAACGGGCCTTGCGCACCCGCTCCCCGTAGAACGCCCAGTCCCACGGCTCCAGCGTCGCGCCCGGCACGTCCTGCTCCAGGTACCGCTGCAGCTCCTCGGCGTCGCGCTTCGCGTTGGCCACCGCCGCGGGCGCGAGCCGCTCCAGCAGGCCCACCGCCGCTTCCGAGGTGGCCGCCGTCTGGTCCGAAATGACGTACGCCGCGTGATGCGGGTAGCCCAGCACCGCCGCGCGCTCGGCCCGCAGCGCCGCGATGCGGGTCAGCACCTCGCCGTTGTCGTTGTCGTTGCCCCGGTTTCCCCGCGACACCGAGGCGCGGAACAGCCGCTCCCGCAACGCCCGGTTCGCCAGCGACGCCAGCAACGGCTGCGACGTCGGCAGGTTCAGGCTCAGCAGGTACTTCCCTTCGAGGCCACGGGAGTTCGCGGCCTCGCGGGCGGCGGCGACCGCGTCCGCCGACAGGCCCGCGAGCTCGCTCTCGTCGTCCACCACGACCGCGAGATCGTTGGTGTCCCGCAACAGGTTCTCCTGGAACCGGGTGCTCAGCGTCGACAGTTCCCCGTTCAGCGCGCGCAACCGCGCCTGGTCCGCCTCGGGCAGCCCGGCCCCGGCGCGCTGGAAGTCGGTGTGCACCCGCTGCAGCAGCCACGCCGACTCCGCGTCCAGCCCGAGCGACTCCCGCCGCTCGTACAGCTCCCGCACCCGCCCGTACAGCCGCGGGTCGAGGTGGATGGCGTCGTGGTGCGCGGCGAGCTTCGGCGCGATCTCGGCCTGCAGGTCCTGCAGCACCGGGTTCGTGTCGGAGGAGGTCAGGTTGAAGAACACCGACGACACCCGCGACAGCAGCCGCCCGGAGGTCTCCAGCGCGACGATCGTGTTGTCGAACGTCGCGGGCTCGGGGTTCGCCGCGATGGCCTCGATCTCGGCCGCGTGCTCGGCCAGCCCCGCCTCGAACGCCGGGGCGAAGTGCTCCTCGCCGATCCGGTCGAACGGCGGCAGTCCGTAGGGCAGGTCGCTCGGCCGCGCGAACGGGTTGTCCGGGGAGAGCTGCGTGCTCACTGAGCGTCCTTTCGTCCCGTGGAACCCCCGACCTCGGCATCGGAGGATGCCTTCTTCTTACCGCGCTTCGGAGGCGGGGGCACTATCCCGGCGAAGTCCGAGCCGTGGTCGTTCACCCTCAGCACAAAAGGCCGGGTCTCGGTGTAGCGCACGACCGACAGCGACGCCGGGTCGACGACGATCCGCTGGAACGCGTCGAGGTGCTGGCCCAGCGCGTCCGCGAGGATCGCCTTGAGCACGTCGCCGTGGCTGCACAGCAGCCAGACCGCGTGGTCGCCGTGTGCGGCGGTGATCCGGGCGTCGTGCTCACGGACCGCCGCGACCGCGCGCGCCTGCATCGCCGCGAGCCCCTCGCCGCCGGGGAAGACCGCCGCGGACGGGTGCGCCTGCACCACTCGCCACAGCGGTTCCTTCACGAGTGTCTTCAGCTCACGGCCCGTCCAGTCGCCGTAGTCCACTTCGGACAGCCGGGGCTCGACGGTGCGGGCGAGCCCGCGGTCGGCCAGCAGCGGGGCGACGGTCTGCTTGCAGCGCAGCATCGGCGACACCACGGCCTCGGCCAGCGGCACCCCGGCCAGCCGGGCGGACAGCGCGTCGGCCTGGCCGCGGCCGGTGTCGTCGAGCCCCACCTTGGGGGTGCGGCCGGCCAGCACGCCCGACCCGTTCGCGGTCGAGCGGCCGTGCCGGAGAAGGATCACGGTAGCCACGGCCCCACCCTACGTTGCGCTAGAACTGGGGCCCTTCGTTCGGGTCCAGCGTGCCCACAGCGATGAGCACGAACAACACGATGCCCAGCGCCACCCGGTAGATCACGAACGGGAGGTAGCTGCGGGTCTTGATGAACCGCATGAGCCACGAGATCACCAGGTAGCCGACGCCGAACGAGACCAGCGTCGCCAGTATCGTCGGGCCCCACTCCGGGCCGCTGCCCTCGCCGATCTTGCTGACCTCGTAGAAGCCCGAGCCCAGCACGGCGGGCACCGCCAGCAGGAACGAGTACTCCGTGGCCTCGGCGCGGGTGTAGCCCAGCAGCAGGCCGCCGGTGACCGTACCGCCCGAGCGCGACACCCCCGGCACCAGCGCCAGCGCCTGCGCGATCCCGAACCCGAGCCCGTGCGGCACGGTGAGGTGGTCGAGCGTGCGGTACTGGCGGCCCACCCGGTCCGCGACGGCCAGGACGACGCCGAACACGATGAGCACGGTCGCGGTGATCCGCAGGTCGCGGAACGTGGAGTGGATGCTGTCCTGGAACAGCAGGCCCAGCACCACGATCGGGATCGACCCGATGATCACCAGCCAGCCCATCCGCGCGTCCGGGTCGGCCCGCCACTCCCTGCGGAAAATGGAGTAGAACCAGGCTCGCAGGATCCGGCCGATCTTGCGGCCGAAGTAGAGGATCACCGCGACCTCGGTGCCGATCTGGATGACCGCGGTGAACGCGGCGCCGGGGTCCGCCCAGCCCGCCAGCGCCGCGGTGATGCGCAGGTGCGCGCTCGAGGAGATGGGAAGGAACTCGGTGAGGCCCTGCACGAGCCCGAGGACGATCGCTTCGATCCAGCCCATGGTCACCGGACCCCCGCCGCGTTAAGTCTGATTTGCACGATCCGGAAGGGTATCGGCCGTCTCGATCACCGGACCGTCGGGCTTCGCGCGGCAAGCCCCCACTACTCTCTGTTCTTATGGAGAAGCGACAGCTGGGCCGGTCCGGCCTGCGCGTCTCGCGCCTGGCTCTCGGCACGATGAGCTGGGGCGGCGAGACCGACGCCGACGAGGCGGCGAGCCAGCTGGTCGCGTTCGTGGACGCCGGGGGCACCCTCGTCGACACCGCGGACATCTACGCCGACGGCGAGTGCGAGCGGATCCTGGGCGGCCTGCTGGCCGACGTGGTGCCCCGCGACGACGTCGTGGTCGCCACCAAGGCCGTCGCCCGGCGCACGGACGGCCCGTTCGGCGGCGGCGCCTCCCGCGGCGCGCTCCTGTCGGCCCTCGACGGCTCCCTGCGTCGCCTCGGCGTGGACCACCTCGACCTGTGGCAGCTGCACGCGTGGGACGACGCCGTGCCGCTGGCCGAGACACTGTCCGCCCTCGACTACGCCGTGACGTCGGGCAAGGTGCGCTACGCCGGGGTCTGCAACTACTCCGGCTGGCAGCTGGCGACGGCGGCGGCGACCAGCGGGGTCCCGCTGGTGTCGATGCAGGCCGAGTACTCGCTGGTCGAGCGCGGGGTGGAGCGCGAGGTCGTGCCCGCCGCACGCCACCACGGCGTCGGCCTGCTGCCGTGGGCGCCGCTCGGCCGCGGCGTCCTGACGGGCAAGTACCGCACCGGCACCCCGGCCGACTCCCGCGGCGCGTCCCCGGCCTACGCGGGCTACGTCGAGCAGCACCGGACCGACCGGGCGGCCCGCATCGTCGAGGCGGTGTCCACCGCGGCCGACGGGCTGGGCACCTCCCCGCTGGCGGTGGCGCTCGCGTGGGTGCGGGACCGGCCCGGCGTGGTGGCGCCGGTGGTCGGGGCCCGGGACACGGGCCAGCTCACCGGTTCACTGGCCGCCGAGGACATCGTGCTGCCGCACGCCATCAAAGCCGCGCTCGACGACGTCAGCGCGATCGAGTTCGGTTACCCGGAGCGGTGGCCCAAGTGACAAGCAGGTGACACACACGTGACGTGGCGGGCAATCTGGGGGATGCTGGGGCGCAAGGCTGGAGGATCCGGAGGTCGGGTGCGGAGGTCCGCCATGGTGGCGATGCCGGTCGCGTGCGCACTGCTCGCGACGGGCTGCGCCTCGAAGTCCGGGCAGGGTGACGACGCGCTGCAGATCGTGGCCAACCCGGTCGCCGCCACCGCCGCCGTCTCCCCCGCTCCCGCGGTCGCCCCCGCCGGCACGGTGCTGGCGTCCGCCGGGGTCACCGCGCTGGCCGCCGACCCCGCGTCCGGGGTGCTGGCCGTCGCCGTCGACCAGCCGCCGTCGGTGCTGCTGTACCGCCTCGCCGACCCCGCCGCGGCACCGGTCCGGGTGAGCGTGACCGGTCCCGTCGAGGAGCTCAGCTTCGGGTCCGGGCAGGTGCTCGCCAGCATTCCCAGCCGCGGCCAGGTCGCGGCCGTGCCGCTGTCCGGCGGGCAGGCGACCGAGCTGGGCGTGCCCGGGCAGCCCGCGGACGCCGTGGCGGCGGGCACCGACACGCTGGTTGCGGTGCGCGACCGCAAGTCGGTCGACGTCTACTCCGGCGGCGCGCTCGTCCGGTCGATCACCGGCGGGCTCTACAGCGCCGACGAGGTGGTGCACTCCGGCGACCAGACCGTGGTCCTCGACCGGCTGCGCACCGCCGTGTTCAAGGTCGACGTGCAGGGCGGCACCATCGGCGAGGGACTGCGCGCGGGCGACGGCGCCACCAACGCCGTCGCCGACTCCTACGGGCGCGTCCTGGTCACCGACACGCGGGCCGGGGCGCTGCTCGCGTTCTCGATGGACCCGCTGCTGCTGCGCCAGATGTACCCGGTCCCCGGCGGCATCTACGCGATCGCCTACGACGCCCGGCGCTCGCTGGCGTGGGTGACGCTGACCGGGAGCAACCAGGTGGTGGGTTTCGACGTTCGGGGCGGCGAGCCCGTCGAGAAGTTCCGCTTCCCCACCGTGCGCCAGCCGAACTCGGTCGCCGTCGACGAAGGGACCGGCAGGGTCTACGTCGGGTCGGCGACGGGAGAAGGGATCCAGGTGATCCAGCCATGACCTCGTCCGAGGCGGTGGTCGACGGAGACTGGGAGTACCGGCGGCTGCAGCTCCCGCCGGGCGTGTCCCGGCGCGCGGCCGCCACGCAGCTGTCCATCCACGCCGAGTTCGCCGGCTGGGAGCTGTCCACCGTCCGGCTCTACGCCGACGGCACGCGCCGGGTGTGGCTGCGCCGCAAGCGGCGCCCCGCGGACGTCGGCTACCTCGCCTCCTGACCGCGGGGCGCGCCGGCGTCAGGACGCGATGCCGTCCAGCTCGGCCAGCTCCTCCGCGGGCAGCTCCAGCTGGGCCGCGGCCATGTTGTCGCGCAGGTGCGCGACCGACGACGTGCCCGGGATGAGCAGGATGTTCGGCGAGCGGTGCAGCAGCCACGCCAGCGCGACGGCCAGCGGCGTGGTCTCCAGCCGCTTCGCGACCGCGTTCAGCTTGTCCGACTGAAGGGGCGAGAAGCCGCCCAGCGGGAAGTACGGCACGTAGGCGATGCCCTGCGCGGCGAGCGAGTCGATCAGCTCGTCGTCGGTGCGGTGCGCCACGTTGTAGAAGTTCTGCACACACACCACCGGCGCGATCCGCTGGGCCTCGGCGACCTGCTCGGCGTTGACCGTGCTCAGCCCGAGGTGCCGGATCAGCCCCTGCTCACGCAGCTCGGCGAGCACGCCGAACGGCTCCGCGATGGACCCGGGCTCGGGGGCGTCGAAACCGCCGACCCGCAGGTTCACCACGTCCAGCGCCTCCAGGCCGAGGTGGTCGAGGTTGTCGCGCACCGCCTGGCGCAGCTGGTCGGGCGCCAGCGCCTTCGGCCAGTTGCCCTCCTCGTCGCGCAGCGACCCGACCTTCGTGACCAGGTGCAGGTCCTCCGGGTACGGGTGCAGCGCCTCCTTGATGATCTCGTTGGTCACGTACGGGCCGTAGAAGTCGGACGTGTCGATGTGGTTCACGCCCAGGCGGACGGCCTCGCGCAGCACCTCGACGGCCGCGGCGCGGTCGGCGGGCGGCCCGAACACGTGCGGGCCGGCCAGCTGCATCGCGCCGTAACCCATCCGCGCGACCTCGAAGTCGCCGAGGGTGAAGGTGCCGCCGGGCCGGGTGCTCGATGTCATCGTGAAATCCTCTCCTTCGTGCTCTGTCTCAATCCTGCGCCACGGTGGGCGGGCGCGGCAGCGTCCCCTTGATCCTGGGAGTGACGGGGACAGGCACGGCCCCGATGGCGCGGTTACCGTGGCGAGGGTGAGCAATCTGCTGGGCGACTACCTGCGGGCGCGCCGCGAGCTGGTGCGGCCCGAGGACGTGGGCCTGCCCGCCGCCGGGACGCGCCGGGTGCCCGGCCTGCGGCGGGAGGAGGTCGCGCTGCTGGCGGGCATCAGCTCGGACTACTACCTGCGGCTGGAGCAGGGCCGCGACCGCAACCCGTCGGTGCAGGTGCTGGAAGCGCTCGCCCGGGTCCTGCAGCTCGACCAGGCGGGGACGGACTACCTGCTGAGCCTCGCCGCGCCGCGCCCGCACCGGCGCCGCGCGCGGCGGGAGACGGTGCCGCCGGGGACCCGGCAGCTGCTGGACGTCCTCGGCCTGCCCGCCTTCGTCGAGGGGCGGTACTTCGACGTGCTCGCGGCGAACGCACTGGCCCGCGCGCTGTCGCCGAACCTGGCGGTGGGGCGCAACCGGCTGAAGGACGTGTTCCTCGACCCCGGCGAGCAGGCGCTGTACCCGGACTGGGAGCACGCGACGGTGCGGCTGGTGGCGGGTTTCCGCGAGTCGGTGGGCAGTGACACGGACGACCCGAGGTTCGTCCAGCTCGTCGGCGAACTGTCCCTGGCCAGCGACCGCTTCCGCCGGCTGTGGGCGCGCCACGACGTGAAGACCCGCCGCGGTATGCCGACGCGGCTGCACCACCCGCAGGTGGGCGAGCTGACGCTGCACCGCGAGAAGCTGGCGGTCGGCGGGGCGGACGGCCAGATGCTGGTGATCTACCACGCGAAGCCGGGCACGGAGGACGCGGAGAAACTGGCGCTGCTCTCGGCACTGGCCGCCCCGGCGGCCTCGCTGGCCTCGGTGGCTGAGGCCGCGCCGCGGGCAGACGCCGAGCGGCGGGGTTAGGCCGTTGGGCGCCGCGGCCCGGGCTCTGCCGCCCGAGATGGCGTAGCTGCCCAGCTGGCGAGGAGTTTGAGCCGGTCTTCGGACGCGGTGCCGGGTTCCGCGGTGTAGACGACCAGGTCGTGCACGGCTCGGCCGGGCAGGGGTAGGTCGAGGGACTGGAAGGTCAGTTCCAGGTGGCCGGCCTCGGGGTGCTGGAGCCGTTTGATGCCGTCGTGGCGGATCAGGACGTCGTGCGCGGCCCAGAGGCTCCGGAACTCGGGGCTGAGGGTGCACAGCTCGCCGACGAGTTCGCGCAGTGCCCGGTCGCGGGGCTCGCGCCCGGCTTCGGCGCGCAACAGGGCGGCGGTGGCGTTGCCGGCGGCGTCCCAGTCGACGAAGAAGTCGCGCGCGCCGGGGTCGAGGAAGATGTAGCGGGCGAGGTTGGGGCGGCCGCGCTGGTCGACGGTGGCGCTGTCGAACATCGGCGCGTACAGGGCTCGAGCCAGGGGGTTGGCGGCGACGACGTCCGTGCGGCCGTTGCGGACGAACGCCGAGGACATCGTCATGGAGTCGAGCAGCCACTGGATCCGGGGCGGGACCTCGACGTCCTTGCGACGCGACGGCGTGCGGCCCCCGGACCGCGATGACCGGGCCAGGTCGAACAGGTAAGTGCGTTCGTCGTCGTCCAGTCGCAGGGCGCGGGCGACCGCGTCGAGGACGTCTTCGGACACGCCGGCGATGTGCCCCTTCTCCAGCCGCGTGTACCACTCCGTGCTCACGCCGGCGAGGACGGCGACCTCCTCGCGCCGCAGTCCGGCGACCCGGCGGCGGGTGGTGGTCGGCAGTCCGGCCTGCGCCGGGGTGATCCTGGCGCGCCGGCTGGCGAGGAAGTGCCGGATTTCGCCGCGGTTTCCGGGCTCCTGGTCCATGTCGTTCACGGTAGCCGCTGGTCACGGCGCGAGGGGGGTAGAGGCCGTACCCCCGATAAACGCGACCTTCTCCGGTGTCGGCGACCGCGGTCTCCTGGGGATCGAACGTTCCGACACGATCCCAGTGGTGATGAGACATGACGAGCAAGACGATGGCAGCGCCGGCGGTGGCGCTGGGCACGTGGGCCTGGGGAGACAGCGGCGAGGCGGGCGACGGCTACTTCGGCAGCCGGCTGACCGCGTCCGGCCTGCGAGAGGTCGTCGAGAAGGCGCAGTCGAACGGGTTCACGCTGTGGGACACCGCGGTGGTGTACGGCATGGGCCGTTCGGAGACGGTCCTCGCGCAGGCGCTGAAAGGCTACGCCCGTAGCGAGTACCAGCTGTCGACGAAGTTCACCCCGCAGATCGCGGGCGACGGCGACGATCCGGTCGCGGACATGCTGGCGCAGAGCCTCGACCGGATGGGCACGGACTACGTGGATCTGTACTGGATCCACAACCCTGCCGACGTGGCCCGGTGGACGCCGCTTCTGGTTCCGCTGCTGCGGAGCGGCAGGATCAAGCACGTCGGCGTCTCGAACCACAACCTGAAGGAGATCGTGCTTGCCGATCAGATCCTCGGCGAGGCCGGCTTCCGCGTGGAGGCGGTCCAGAACCACTACAGCCTCCTGTACCGGAGCTCCGAGCGGGCGGGCATTCTTGATCACTGCCGCGAGCACGACGTGCGGTTCTTCTCCTACATGGTCCTCGAGCAGGGGGCGCTGACCGGCAGGTACAGCCCGGCCGATCCGTTGCCGGAGGGCAGCAGCCGGGCGGCCGTGTACAACGGCATCCTGCCCCAGCTGCAGGCGCTGACCGACCGGATGAGGGCGATCGGCGAGGACCGGGGCGCGTCCGCCGCCGACATCGCCACCGCGTGGGCCATCGCCAAGGGGACCACCCCGATCATCGGGGTCACGAAGACGGCTCACCTCGACGGGCTGGTCCGAGCTCACGGCATCGAGCTCGCCGACGAGGAGATCGCGGAACTGGAGGCACTGGCGGATGCCGCGGACGTCGACACGCGCGGCAGCTGGGAGCACGACATGGAGCCACCGTCGGCGGCATGACCCCCGACGAACCAGCGCGGAGGGCCCCTAGGCCGCCCGGAAGAACCTGTCCAGCACCCGGACCCCGAACTTCAGTGCGTCCACCGGGACGCGTTCGTCGACGCCGTGGAAGAGGGCGGAGAAGTCCAGGTCCGCGGGCAGCTTCAGGGGCGCGAAGCCGAAGTTGCGGATGCCCAGCGACTGGAACGACTTGGCGTCCGTGCCCGCCGACAGCATGTACGGCAGCATGCGCGCGCCCGGGTCCTCCGCCACCACGGCCGCCGTCATGGCGTCGACCAGCGCACCGTCGAACGTGGTCTCCACCGGCGGCAGCTCCAGCCACTCCTGCTCGATGTCCGGGCCCAGGATCTCCGTCAGCTCGCGGTTGAACGCCTCCAGCCGGCCCGGCAGGATGCGGCAGTCGACCGCCGCCTCGGCGACCGACGGGATGACGTTCGACTTGTAGCCCGCCGTCAGCATCGTCGGGTTCGCGGTGTCGCGCAGGGTCGCGCCGATCATGCGCGAGATGTTGCCCAGCTTCGCGACCGCGCCCTCGATGTCGTCCTCCGGGAAGTCCCACCCGGTCAGCTCGGTGACCCCGGCCAGGAACTCGCGCACGGAATCGGTCAGCACCAACGGAAAGCGGTGGCTGCCCAGCCGCGCGACGGCCTCCGACAGCTTCGTCACGGCATTGTCCCGGTGGATCATCGAGCCGTGCCCGGCGGTGCCCCGCGCGCGGAGCTTCATCCACCGGATGCCCTTCTCCGCGGTCTCGATGAGGTACGCCCGCACGTCGTCTTTGAACGTGACCGAGAACCCGCCGACCTCGCTGACCGCCTCGGTGACGCCCTCGAACAGCTCCGGCCGGTGCTCCACCAGCCACTGCGCGCCGAACTTGCCGCCGGCCTCCTCGTCGGCCAGGAACGCGAACACCATGTCCCGCGGCGGCACGACGCCCTCGCGCTTGTAGTGCCGGGCCAGCGCCAGCGTCATGCCGACCATGTCCTTCATGTCGACCGCGCCACGGCCCCACACGTAGCCGTCCTGGACCGCGCCGGAGAACGGGTGCACCGACCACTCCGCCGGGTCCGCGGGCACGACGTCGAGGTGCCCGTGCACCAGCAGCGCGCCGCGCGAGGAGTCGGCGCCGGGCAGCCGGGCGATCACGTTGTGCCGGTTCTTGCCGCCCGACTCGACGTAGGAGATCTCGTACCCGGCCTCGGTGAGCTTCTCCGCCACGTACTCGGCGGCCACCCGCTCCCCCACCAGCGTGGCCGGATCACCGGTGTTGGTGGTGTCGATGCGGATCAGCTCGCTGGTCAGCGTGACGGCCTCGTCGGCCGCGGTCTCGATCTGGCTCACCCCGCATTCCTATCATCCGGCCACGAGCCGCGTGAGGCCGTAGGCGAGCGCCGCCACCGCCGCGGCCGCCGGGAACGTCAGCACCCAGCCCAGCACGATGTCCCTGGCCACGCCCCAGCGCACCGCCGACAGCCGCCGGGTGGCGCCGACGCCCATCACCGCCGAGGTGATCACGTGCGTGGTCGACACCGGCGCGTGGAAGGCGAACGCCGTGAGGTAGAGCACCGAGGACCCGACCGCTTCGGCGACGAACCCGTGCGGCGGGTCGAGCGGGAACACCCGCCGCCCCAGCGTCCGCATGATCCGCAGGCCGCCGGAGTACGTGCCCAGGCCCAGCGACACCGCGCACAGCAACGTCACCCAGAGCGGCACTGTGTAGAGGCTCTGGTGCCCGCTCGCCACCAGCGCCAGCACGATGATGCCCATGCCCTTCTGCGCGTCCTGCAGCCCGTGGCCCAGCGCGAGGCTCGCCGCCGAGAGGATCTGCATCCGCCGGAACGCGTGCCCCACCTTGTGCGGGTTGCGCCGCCGCAGCGCCCACAGCACCGCGACCATCGCCAGGTAGCCGAGGACGAGACCGACGGCGGGCGAGAGCACCATCGGGATCAGCACCTTCTCCAGCACCCCGCCCCAGTGCACGGTGCCCGCCGACGCCAGCGCCGCGCCCACGAGCCCGCCGACGAGCGCGTGCGAGGACGAGGACGGCAGGCCGAAGTACCAGGTGATCAGGTTCCAGGCGACCGCGCCGACGAGCGCGGCGAACACCACGCTCAGCGCGGCCGGGCCCGGCGGCGGTTCGATCAGTCCTTTCGCGACGGTCACCGCGATGCCGGTGCTGAGCAGTGCCCCGAGGAGGTTCATCACCCCCGCGAGGATCAACGCGGAACGCAGGGACAGCGCGCGGGTGGACACCGCGCTCGCGATCGCGTTCGAGGCGTCGTGGAAACCGTTGGTGTAGTCGAAGAAGACGGTCAGCAGGATCACGACGACCAGGCCGACGGTGGCCCCGTCCACTACGACTCCTTGACCGCGATGGTCTGTACCACGTCGGCGACGTGCTCGAAGGAGTCCGCGGCCGACTCGAGCCGGTCGACGACCTCCTTGGTCTTCATGATGGTGAGCGGGTCCCCGCCGCCGTCGCCGTTGAACAGGTGCGCGAGCAGCCGCCGGTACACCCCGTCGGCCTCGTCCTCGATCGCGTTGATCTCCTGCCAGAACGGCGCGAGCTCGGTGACCTTGCGCAGGCCCGGCATCGCCTCGGCGGTGAGCTCCGCGGCCCGGGTCAGCAGCTCGGCCATCTTCTCCACCCCGGGCGGGAACCGGTCGATCTTGTACAGCACGGACAGGTCGGCGGCCTCGTCCATGTCGTCGAGCACGTCGTCGAGCCGGGACGCCAGCAGCTGGATGTCCTGCCGGTCGAACGGCGTGATGAACGAGGTGTTGAGCTGCAGCATGATCTCCTGCGTCGCGTCGTCGCCCAGGTGCTCGGTGTCGTGCATCAGCTGGGCGATGCGCTCCCGCTCGGCGGGCGGTACGGAGATCAGTTCGGTCAGCAGGCCCGCTCCGGTGACCAGGTTGCCCGCCGCGGTGGTGAGCAGGTCGAAGAAGCGGGTGTCGCGCGGGGTCAGACGCACGAAGGTCCTCTCACGGTCGCTTGCCGACGCCCGTCCTCAGTTCGCGGAGCCGCCCGGCCGGACCGTCCGGTGCCAGCGGGGCCGTGCCCAGCCCCGCTCCGTCGCGCAGCCCGCCCAGGAACTCCCCGATGGCGTCCGTCGCACTGTAACGCGGGGTCCAGCCCAGCTCCGTCCGTGCCCGGCTGATGTCCATGACCGGCAGCCGCAGCACGGTTTCGAACAGGCCCGGGCTGGCCGGAACGGCGTGCAGGCGCCAGGCCGCGGCGAGCGGGCCGCGCAGCGCCCAGCCCGGCAGCTTCACCTTCCGCGCGCCCAGCAGCTCGGCGAGCACGTCGGCGTCGAGCACCGGTTCGGCGGCGACGTTGAACGCGCCGCGCACGTCGCGGGTGGCGGCGAGCCGGTACGCCTCCGCCACGTCGGCCGAGTGCAGCGCCTGCATCCGCAGCCCCGGCACGTCGGGCACGACCGGCAGCAGCGACGTCCGGCCGAGGAAGTTGGGCACCAGCGGACCGGCGAACAGCCGCCGCTGCTGGCTGGCCGACTCGCGCTTGAAGATGAACCCCGGCCGCAGCCGGACCACGCGCGTGTCCGGGTGGCGCGGCTCGAACCCGTCGAGATAGCGCTCCAGGTAAGCCTTTTCCCGCGGGTACGCCGCTTCCGGCCAGCCGTGGGTGGGCCAGCTCTCGTCGACCCTGGTGTCCTGCGGGCCCGGCGAGTACGCCCCCACCGACGACGCGTACACGAGCGCGGGCACCTTCTCCCGGCCCACGGCGTCGAACAGCTTGATGCTGCCGAGCACATTGGCCTCCCACGTGGTCACCGGCTCGTGCGTCGGCTGGAACAGCCACGCGAGGTGGATCACCGCGTCGGCGCCGCGCACGAGGTAGCCGAGGTCGTCCTTGGCCACGTCGGCGAGCGCCCACTCGGTCTTCGGCACCGTCCACTCCGGCTGGCGGCGCACGATGCCGAGGATGCGCTCCACCGCCGGGTCCGCGCTCAGCGCTTCGACGACACTGGTGCCGACGTTCCCGCTCGCTCCGGTCACGACGACTCGTAGCCCGTTGCCCATGCGCGCCGGGTACCCGGGCACCGGGGGTTGAACCGGCGTTTGGACACCCGGGGGCCGGGGCATCTCGGCGGCATGAGCAAACCGCCCCAGCAACAGCAGCCGCCGGGCACGACGGCGGAGATGGATCCCCGGCCGCGGGACTCGATGACCGGCTACGTGGGCCGCGACCTGCTGAAGGACAAGCGCACCCTGGTCACCGGCGGCGACTCCGGCATCGGCCGCGCCGTCGCGATCGCCTTCGCCAAGGAGGGCGCGGACGTCGCGATCGCCTATCTCGACGAGCACTCCGACGCCGAGCACACCGCGGAGCTGGTGCGCGAGGAGGGACGGGAGTGCCTGCTGCTGCCGGGTGACCTGGCGGAGCGCGAGCAGTGCCGGACGGTCGTGCGGGACACCGTGCGGGCGTTCGGCGGGCTGGACGTCGTGGTGAACAACATCGCGACCCAGCGGGAGCTCGACTCGCCGGAGGAGATCACCGACGAGCAGTGGCTGCACACGTTCGACGTCAACATGCACAGCTACTTCCGCGTCACGCAGGCGGCGCTGCCGCACCTGGGCGAGGGCAGCGCGATCATCAACACCGCGTCGGTGAACGGCTTGCGCGGCAACAAGAAGCTCATCGACTACTCCGCGACGAAGGGCGCCATCCTCGCGTGGACGTACTCGATGGCGCAGGCGCTGGCCGAGCGCGGGATCCGGATCAACGCCGTGGCCCCCGGTCCGGTGTGGACACCGCTGATCCCGGCGACGATGCCGCCCGAGCACGTCGAGAGCTTCGGCGAGCAGGTGCCGATGAAACGGATGGCCCATCCGGACGAGCTGGCACCGTCCTATGTGTTCCTCGCCGCGAACCGGCTTTCGTCCTACTACACCGGGGAAGTCCTCGCCGCACTGGGCGGCGAGACGATGCCCGGCTGAGACGTCCCGAGGGAGAAACGATGGCACAGGAGAAGTCCGAACAGCAGGAACGGCTCGAACTGGAACCGGAACCCCAGCCGCTGGAGGACCCGGTGAGCTGGCGGGCGACCGACCCGGACTACGCGCGCGAGCCGGACTCCGAGGACTCGGGCGAACAACTCGCGGCGCCGGACCGCAGCAACGACCTGGTGGACGACGAGAAGGACGAGATCGCCACCGACAGCGGTTTCCAGCACCCCGCGCTGGGCGCGGAGGAGCAGGCGATGCACATCGAGGACGGCGGCGTTTGACGTTCGCCGACCTCGGGCACCCCTACGGGGAGTTACCGAAACGATGTGGAGGTGCTCCCCATGCCGGGACGAGAGGCGCTCCCCAGCACGCTGAAGCGCTCGCCGAAGAAGGCCCAGGACACCTGGGTGAAGACGCACGACTCCGCGGTCGAGACCTACGGTGAAGGCCGCCGCGCGCACCAGACCGCGTACGCGGCGCTGAAGCACTCGTACGAGAAGGTCGGCGACCACTGGGAGGAGAAGGAGGGCGGCAAGAAGGGCCCGTCCGACTCCCAGGCCGCGCGGGGCGCCAACCGCAAGCCCACGAAGACCGCGGGCGGCGTGGACGCCTCGGCGAGCAAGGAACACCTCTACGAGCTGGCCCAGAAGCTCGACATCAAGGGCCGCTCGTCGATGAACAAGCAGGAGCTGGTGAAGGCGCTGCAGAAGGCGAACACCAAGGAGACCGCGAAGGCGCGGAAGAAGTGACTCGCCCGTCGCGGGCGGGGAATCCGGGGAAGGTTCCCGCCCGCGACGGGTGTTCCAGCGGCAGATCCGCCGTTCCCGGCACTCAAGCCGGAGGCAGCGGCGGGTTTCCGTGGCGCTCGATGGCCTGGCGGGCCGCTTTCGGGACGCGCCAGTCCAGCCGGGTGCCGGTGCTGCGCTCCAGCTTCGCCAGCACCTGCCGCGCCGCGGCGTACGCGGCTTCCTGTTCCGCCGGGGTGGCTCCGCCGCGGGCGAGTTCGAGCAGTTTCACCGCCTGGGCGAGCAGGCCGCGTTCCTCGGTGGTGAACCGGGACGCGCGCAGCTTCTCCGCGGCGTCGCGGGCCGCCGTCCACGCCTGCTCCGCCGCCACCGCCGCGTCGATGAACCGGCGCGCCATCGGCTCCGGCGGGAACTCGTCGGTGCGCAACGCCATCGCCTCGGCGAACGCCTCGATGAACCGGCCCGTCGACGGCACGGCCGGATCCGCCAGTGCGGGCGCACGCAGCACCCGCAGCGGGTCCGACTCGTACGCCGCGTACTCCCCCGCCACCCGGTCGTACCGCTCGACCGCCCGCGCCCAGCGCGACCGCAGCGGCTGCACCGAGGGCACGGGCCGTCCGTGCACCACCGCTCTGCTCCGGCCGTCCCAGCGACGGTGCAGCACCATCCGCGACCGCATCACGACGAACAGCCACACCAGCACGAGGATCGGCCACAGCAGCGGTTGCAGGTCCAGCAGGGGATTCATGACGGCTCCCTCGGCCTGCCGGGGAAAGGGCGGGCCTCCTGCCATCTTGCGCCCGCGCTCGTGTGCCCGGCGTTGGTGGGAAAGCACCGGGCCGAACGGCCCTACCGGCGGCCTCCGGCCGGGGAGATCGTGAGGGCCGCTGCGCCTCCCGACCCGAAAGGCTCCCGATGCTCGACCCGTCCGGCCAGGAGGTCCTCGACCGGGCCGAATGCCTGGCGCTGCTCGCCACGGCGGAGATCGGCCGGGTCGTGTTCACCACCCGCGGGCTGCCCGCCGTGCAGCCGGTGAAGTTCCTCTACGGCCACGACGCCGTGTGGTTCCCCGTCCCCGTGCACACCGATCTGTTCGGCGCCGCGCAGGACGGGGTGGTCGCGTTCGAGGTCGACGAGTTCGACCCGGGCCTCGACACCGGCTGGTGGGTGACCGTGCTCGGCCGGGCGGCCGCGATGCCCGGCTGCGACCTGCCGTGGCGGCGCCCAGACCTGGCGTGGCAGTCGTCCGGCGGTTCGGAGCTGCGCTGCGTCCGCATCCCGGTGGAGGTCGTTTCCGGGCGGCGGGTGAAGCGGTAACCTACGAGGTCTCGGCTCCGGCAGGGGAGACCCAGTGATCGAAAGCAGCGCGCGGGCGTTGTTGGACGCGGTGGTCGGAATCGCGGCGGACCTTCGCCTGCCCGACGTGCTGCGGCGGATCGTCGACTCCGCGTGCGAGCTCGCCGGCGCCCGGTACGGCCTGATGACGGAGGTGCTGCCCGACGGCAGGGCGGGCCGGCGCATCGAGGCCGGCGAGCTCGCGGGCACCGGCGCCCTGACGGTCCCGATCCGCACGCGCGACGGGTTGTTCGGCCGGCTCATGGTGGCGGGCAAGCGCGACGGCACGGCGTTCACCGAGCGGGACCGCGAAGAGGTGGTCGCGCTCGCCGCGGCGGCGAGCATCGCGATCGAGAACGCGAACCTGTACGAGCAGGCGCTGCGCCGCGAGCGGTGGCGGGAGGCGTCGCAGCAGGTCACCGCGGCGCTGCTGGCTGGGGAGGACGGCGCCACCACCCTGCACACGATCGCCGACCGGGCCCGCGTCGTCGCGAACGCCTCCGGCGGTGCGGTCGCGCTGCCCAGCGAGACCGAGCCGGACACGCTGGTCTTCGAGGTGATCGCCTCGCAGTACCCGGAGTACCAGCGGCTCGTCGGGGCGCGGGTGCCGCTGGTGGGCACCGCGTCCGGCCTGGCCTACACCTCCGGCGAGCCGGTGGTGGTCAGCTCCTACGGCGGCCACGTCGCGGTGCAGCAGGCCAACAGCGAGCGGGTCGTGCCGGAGACGATCAAGGACCTCGACTCGGCGGTGGCGGTGCCGCTGGTGGCGGGCACGCAGAAGCTCGGCGTGCTGCTGGTGGTGAAGTTCCGCGACGAGGAACCGTTCACCGAGGCCGATGTCGGGATGGTGCGTGACTTCGCCGCCCACGCCGCGCTGGCCGTGGAGTTCGCGCGCGCGGAGGAGGACCGGCGGCGGCTGGTGGTGTACGAGGAGCGCGACCGGATCGCCCGCGACCTGCACGACCTGGTGATCCAGCGGCTGTTCGCGATCGGCCTGGGGCTGGAGGGGCTGAGCAGGCTCACCACGCAGCCGGAGCTGGCCGAGCGCGTGACGGGGTTCGTGCGCGACCTCGACCGCACGATCCGGGACGTGCGCAACAGCATCTTCTCGCTGCAGGAGCCCGCCGAGGCGCACGGCGGGGTGCGTTCGGACCTGCTGCGGATGGCGCAGGACAGCACGGGGATGCTCGGGTTCGAGCCGCGGGTCGGGTTCGACGGGCCGCTCGACGCGGTGGTGACGGGCCCGCTGCGGGCGGACCTCCTCGCGACGGTGCGGGAGGCGCTGTCCAACGTGGCCCGGCACGCGAACGCCAGCGCGGTGGCCGTCGAGGTGCTGGTGGACCGCGACGGGCGTGAGCTGTCGCTGACGGTGCTCGACGACGGGATCGGGTTCGCGGGCGAGCCGGCGCGCGACAGCGGGCTGGCGAACCTGCGGGGGCGGGCGGCGCGCTGGCACGGCACTCTGTCGCTGGAGCCGCGGACCGGCGGGGGCACGAAGCTGGTGTGGGCCGTCCGGCCGGGCCGGCAGGAGGCGCGATGACGATCACGGTGTTCCTGCTCGACGACCACGAGGTGGTGCGGGCCGGGCTGCGGACGCTGCTGGAGTCCGAGCCGGACCTGCGGGTGGCGGGCGAGGCGGGCACCGCGGCCGAGGCGCTGACGCGGATTCCGCCGCTGCGGCCGGACGTGGCGATCCTCGACGTGCGACTGCCCGACGGCGGGGGCGTGTCGGTGTGCCGCGACATCCGGACGCTCGTCGACCCGCCGCCGGCGTGTCTGATGCTGACGTCGTACGCCGACGACGAGGCGTTGTTCGGTGCGGTCCTCGCGGGCGCGGCGGGTTACCTGCTCAAACAGGTGTCCGGCACGAACATCGTGGAGGCCGTCCGCACCGCGGCGGCGGGCGGTTCGCTGCTCGACCCGGAGCTGAAGGCGTCGGTGGCCCGGCGCATGCGGGGCGGCGAGGAGGAGCCCGACCCGCGGTACGACCAGCTCAGCCCCCAGGAGCGGCGGGTGCTGGACCTGATCGCCGCGGGGCTCACCAACCGCCAGATCGCCGAGCGGCTGTTCCTGGCCGAGAAGACGGTGAAGAACTACGTGTCCTCGCTGCTGCACAAGCTGGGCTTCGAGAGGCGCACCGAAGCGGCCGTGTTCCTGGCGAAGCGCAAGCCGCTGCGGTAGCGGTCGCGGCGCGAATTCGCCGCGTGGGCACGGGCGCACGCGGAGACGTACGAGGTCCCGGGAGGGCGAACGCGCCCGGATCGTGGGATGGCGAGGCTGGCCACGGTCGCGCGTGGCGGTCCGGGTTCGAGGTCTCACCGCGGCTGTTGCAGGCCCACCCGGGGTAGCCGGGCGATGCCGGAATCGTCGCGAAAGGTTCTCTTCGGGAACCTGATTCGTTTCCGCCTTTCGGAGGTATCCCCGAGCAACTGCCCCAGCGACGAGGAGGCACATGTACCGTGCGGGAGGCACCTTGACCGGCGAGCGCGACTCGGCGTCCGGCGTCTTCCGGGTGCGCAGGCTGGGCACTCACCTGCCGCCCGCGCCCCGGTCGCCCGCGGAGGCCAGGACGTTCGTGGCCGACGCGCTGCGCTCGTGGGACGTACCGGGCGACAAGGCGGGCGACATCGTGCTCGCCGCGTCCGAGCTGGTCACCAACGCGTTCGAACACGGCAGCGGCGGGATCGCGGTCCGGCTGCGGCTCGCGGGCGACAGCCTGCTGCTGGAGGTCCGCGACTGCTCCCCCGACGACCCGGTGCTGCGGCGCCCGCAGCCGGAGTCGGTCCGCGGCCGTGGGCTCGCCCTGATCCAGGCGCTCAGCTCCACGTGGGGCCACCGCCGCGGCGGTGACGGCAAGTGGGTGTGGGCGGAGTTCGACCTCAGCTGACCGGAGCGCCCTGAGCGGCGTCCTCCGCCGCCCAGCGGCACAGCAGCAGGCACACGTCGTCGTCGTGCTCGTCCGAGCCCAGCATCTCGTCCAGGATGCGGTCGCCCGCCTCGTCGGGCGGGTCGCCCGCCGCGCGGCCGAACACCTCCGCGAGCCGGTCCATGCCGGTGTCGATCGACTGCGTGCGCCGCTCCACCAGGCCGTCGGTGTACATGAGCAGGGTCTCGCCCTGGCGCAGGTTCGTCTCGTACTCCTGGATGCCGAACGTGAACGGCACGCCCATCAGCGGCGCGTTCGGCTCGTCCAGTGCCCGCACCCGGCCGTCGGTGCCCGCGACGAACACCGGCAGGTGCCCGGCGTTCGCCCAGCGCACGCGGCCGGTGGACAGCTCCAGGTCCATCACCACCGCCGTGGCCAGCAGCGAGCTGTGCCAGCCACGAAGCAGCCCGTGCGTCAGCCGGAGCGTCTCGGCCGGGCCGTGTCCCTCGGTGGCGTACGCGCGCAGCACGTTCTGCAGCTTTCCCATGATCACCGCGGCTTCGAGGCCGTGCCCGGTGACGTCCCCGACGGTGAGCACCACCGTGCCGTCGGGCCGGGTGAACGCGTCGAACCAGTCTCCGCCGACGTTGACCCCGCGCGCGGCGGGCAGGTAGCGGGCACACAGGTGCAGGTCGGCGGGGATGTCGAGGGTGGGCAGCATCGCCAGCTGCAGCCGCTCGGCCATCTCCCGCTCGCGCTCGTACTCCCCCGCGTTGCGCAGCCCCACCGCGGAGCGCGCGGCGACGGCGGTGACGAACGGCACGTCGTCCTCGTCGAACCCCGGCTCGTCGCGGCACAGTTCCAGCACGCCCAGCAGGTTCGGGCCCACCGACAGCGGCGCCAGCATGCGTTTCTCGTCGGTGACCGGGCGGCGGGTCGCGATCACGCGCCGCACCTCGCTGTCGGCCTCGCCCGGCGAGGGCTCCCGGTGCAGCCGGTGCTCGTCGTCCAGCAGCCACACCGCGGCCGACGTGGCGACGCCCTCGCGCTCGACCAGCTGCACCAGCGCCTCGGCGACCTCCCGGCCGCGCAGGGACGCCGACACCGTGCGGCTGACCTCGTCGAGGAACGCCGAGCGCTGCCGCTGCCGCTCGACCTCGGCGTGCAGCGCGAGCAGGCCCGCGTTGGTCTGCTGCAGCTCGGTGCGGTGCATCTGCAGCTCACGCTGCTGCCGGTCGATGATCTCGCGCAGCTCCTGCACGAGCTGGTCGCCGTGCCGGCTTTCGCCCATCAGCGACCTCCTCCCGTGACGGCCACCACGCACGCGTCATCACGCCCCCGGCCGCGCTGCCCGAGGATCCAGCCCGCGACCACCGCCGGGTCGTGCCGCAGCAGCCCCGGCCAGTCGTCGGCGCTCCACCGGTCGGACACCCCGTCAGTCTGCAACACGAGCCAACTGCGCGGGGACCACGAATCGGTGGAATCCAGCACGCGGGCCGTGCCGGCGACCCCGACGATGCCCGGCCGCGACAGCAGCCGCTGCACCGGCGTGCCCGGCTCGGTGTAACGGCGCGTGGCGATGTTCCCGATGCCCGCGAAGCGGAACCGTCCCTCCGCGGGCACCACGGTGACCACCGCCACGGTCGCACCCCGGGTGCGCGCGAGAGACTGCTGCATCGCCTCAAGGATACGGGCCGGGCCCAGGGATGCACGGGTGGCGACGGTCTCGATCGCGGCTTCGCTGGCCTTCGCGGCGGCCTCGCCGTGCCCGAGCCCGTCACTGAGCGCGACCGTCACGGCGGCCCCGCTGGGCACGGCGGTCCACATGTCCCCGCACGCCTCCTCGCCGGGCACGGTCGACCGGGCCGCGCCGACGCGCAGCCCGGTCAGCGGCGTGCCGTAGTGCCAGCGGGCGAGCACGGCGGTGCCACGGCCGGGCACGGAGTAGGCGTCGAAGTGGTCCGCGGCGCGGCGGATCGAACCGAGGCCCGCGCCCATCGTGCCGGTGGTGGAGTAGCCGTCACGCAGGTTCGTCTCGATCCGGGCCATGCCCGGCCCCTGGTCGATCGCGAGCAGGTCGAGCTGACCCGGCCCCGGCACGACCGTGAACGTGCCCCGGCCGGCGTGTTTGACGATGTTGGTGGCCAGCTCGGTCGCGGCGAGCGCGACGCGGTGCACCTGCGTCATCGGCAGGCCCGCCTGCTGCGCGACCGCCGCGGCCAGCCGCCGTGCCCGGCCCACGTGTCCCTCCCCCGTCAGCACGAGGTCAGTGCGGGTCACGGCTTCCTGCGGGTGGTGATGGACAGCTCGATCCGGGTGCCCTTGCCCGGTGCCGAGTCGATGTGGAACTGGTCGGCCAGCCGCCGCGCGCCGCCGAGGCCCAGCCCCAGTCCGGAGCCGGTGGTGTAGCCGTCGGTCAGCGCGAGGTCTATGTCGGGGATGCCGGGCCCCGAGTCGACGAAGACCAGGCGCACGGTGTCGCCGAAAGCGCTTTCCTCGATGACTATCTCGGCCCGCCCGCCCCCGCCGTAGATCAGCGTGTTGCGCGCCAGCTCACTGGCGGCGGTGACCAGCTTCGTCTGCTGCACCAGGCTGAAGCCGGCGGTGACCGCGGCCTCGCGCGCGGCCTGGCGGACGTGCACGATGTCCGTCTCGCCGTTGATCGCCACGCTGGTCGTGGAGGGTGCGCTGCTCACCGCGGCGCCGCCCCGTCGCGCAGCAGGTCGAGCGCCTCCTCCACCGACAGGGCGGTCTGCAGTCCGGACAGCACGAGCCCCAGTTCCACCAGTGTGATCGCCACGGCCGGGCGCATGCCGACGACCACGGTCTTGGCCGCGAGCAGCGCCGTGGCGGCCGCGATGTCGTGCAGGGTGCGGGCCAGGAACGAGTCGACCACGTCGAGCACGGAGATGTCGATGAGCACACCGCGCGCCTGGTACTCCACGACCTGCTCGGTGATCTGCTGCTGCAGCTCGTCGACGGAGTAGTCGAGCAGCTCGTCCTGGATGGTGACGAGCAGCACGCCGTGCATCTTGACGATCGGTACCCCGGGCATCAGACGGCGCCGGTTCCGGTGCTGGTCACCGACAGGCCGAGCCGGGTGAGCGCGTACTCGAACGCGTCGGCGAGCCGGGCGCGCGTGGCGACCTCGTCCAGGTCGATGCCCAGCTGCACCATGGTGGTGGCGATCTGCGGGCGGATACCGCTGATCACGCACTCGGCGCCCATCAGCCGCGCGGCCAGCGCGGTCTTGAGCAGGTGCTGCGCGACCATCGTGTCCACGGTCGGCACACCGGTAATGTCCAGGATCGCGACCTTGGCCTGCTGGTCGAGGATCGCCTGCAGCAGGCTCTCGGTGGCGGTCTGGCTGCGCATGCTGTCCAGCGTGCCGATCAGCGGGATGGCCAGCACGCCGTCCCAGAGCTTGACCACCGGGGTGGACAGCTCGGCCAGCTGCTCCTGCTGGCTCGCGATCGTGTCGCGGCCCGCGGTGAGCGCCGCGTCGAGCAGGATCAGCCCGAGGGTGTCGACCGCGGCGGACAGCAGCACCGCGCCGGGGGCGACGAGCTCGTGCGCGACGTCCTCCTCCGCCCACAGCCGCAGCAGCGGGTCCTTGAGGCTGTTCATCTGCGCCGCGGTCTGCGACACCAGCGACGCGTCGTGGATCTGCTGGACGGCCAGCGCCTCCAGCAGGGTGCGGATCCCGGCGAAGGCCTCGGCCGCGGGGTTGTTCACCTCGCCGGCCTCGACCGCGCGCCGCATCCCGTCGAGCACCTCGGCGCCGTCGAGCGCGGCCTGCTCCCGGTCCAGGCCCGCGGTGTGGAAGAACGGGGCGCCCGACCACTCGGCGACGATCGTCTCCCTGCGCCGGTCGAGGAAGTCACTGACAATGGAGTGGGTTTCCGGTACCGAGGTGGTGGTCATCGCTCCTGTAGCTCCGCGCGCCGCGGACCGGGCAGGTCCGCCGAAGATGGAATGGCTTGGCGGCAAAGCTAAGACACCCGGCGCCGGACGACAAACCGGGGGCCGGGACGAGGAGAAAGGCAGCAGTTCGTGGGAAGGGACGAGGTCATCCACACCAGCGCACCCGTCAAGGCCGAACTCACCGGGGACACGGGCCGGATCAAGCTGTTCGGAGAGATAGACCACACGGCCGTCGAGCAGCTCGACCAGGCGGTGTCCGAACTGCTCGGCAAGGGCGTGGCCCAGCTCGTGGTCGACTTCGCCGACCTGTCGTTCTTCGACTCCGCGTGCATCAGCGCGCTGGTCCGCGCGCGCGGGCTGGCGCAGGAGCAGGACACCAGCATCACGCTGGCCAACGTCAACCGGTACGCCCGGCGGATCCTGGACCTGACGGGGCTGTCGGTGGCGTTCACGATCGAGCCGAAGGACGAAGAGGACGACGACCTCTGACTTGAGTCGCTGACGCTCAACTTTGGGAACAAACCCGGGCTCAACTTCGTAGTAAGGAGTGCGGGTCCGACGGACGGACCGCGAAGTTTCCAGGAGGTGAGCGTCATGGCGCTGCCTGCCATGCGATCCGGTGCCACCCTGAGCCGCTGGGATCCGTTCCGGGAGCTCGGTGACCTGGCCCGGTGGTTCGACGGAACGGCCGCCACGGCACAGCCGTGGGCCCCGAGCGCGGACGTGACCGAGACGGACGGCGAGTACGTCTTCGAGGTCGAGGTGCCGGGTGTCCGGCGTGAGGACATCACGGTCGACCTGACCGGCAACCGGCTCGCGATCACGGGCGAGCTGAAGGAGCGCGAGCGTGACGGCGTGTTCCGCCGCCGCACCCGCCGCACGGGCAAGTTCTCCTACCGCGTGCTGCTGCCGCGCGGGGTGGACGGCGAGCACGTCGCCGCCACGCTGGAGGACGGCGTGCTGACCGTGCGGGTGCCCAAGAGCGAGCCCGCCCAGCCGCGCCGCATCGAGATCAGCGGTAAGTAAGAGGTGGATCGGGCCCCGGACTCCGAGCGAGTCCGGGGCCCGCGCGCGTGTTACTGCGAGCCCACCGCGGCCGCCGCCGCGGGGCGGGCCGGGGTGGCGGTCACGGCGTAGCCGAACCGCAGGATCGCCTGCGGGCGCCCGGGCAGGTGCAGCCGTTCCCGCAGCCGCGCCCGCACCTCGGGCACGTGCAGCGGGCGGACCAGCACCGAACCCACCAGGCCGCGGGTGAGCGCGGTGAGCCAGGTGCGCTCCAGCGCGACGCCGGCCCGGAGGTGGTCCAGCGGCCCGTCGCCGTCGGTGGTCACCACCAGCAGGCCCTCGCGGCGCAGCCGGCCGGTCAGCGCGGCGGGATCCGGCAGCCTGCCGCCGCCGCGCAGCAGCCCGGTCCACGGCAGGGCGGGCAGGTCCTGGGCGGGCTCGGGGAAGCGGGCCGTCCACGCGGTGAGCTCCCGCTGGTAGCCGCGGTCGTCTCGCAGGACGGTGGCGGCGTGCCCGAGCAGCTCGGCGAGGACGGCGAACTCCTCGGGCGCGCGCAGGGGCCGCACCACCGTGCCGTGCGCGGCCGCCGCGAGCGAGCCCAGCAGCGGTTCCGGCACCGGGTGCAGGCTGAACGGCGCCCGGTAGCTGCGGCGGCGGAAGATCGCGGAGTACTGCTCGACCTCGGCGCTCGCCGCGTCCTCGGGCCCGGCCGCGGTGACCCGGGCGACGAGGTCGGCGGGGCCGCTCGCCGGGAACAGCGTGACGTCGGCGGCCCAGCCGAGCGCGCGCACGGCCAGCTCCAGGTTGGCGAGCGCGGCGCCGCACGACAGCAGCCTGTCCCGTTCCAGCCCGCCGTCACGCCGTTCGGCCAGCTCGGCGACGGTGCCGTGGGCCGCCAGCGTCCACGGCCGGGTCGGCGAGACCGACGGCGACTGGTTCACCGCCCGTTCCAGCACGCCCAGCTCGGTGGCCGACCAGCTCATCGCGTCGCCTCCTCGGGCTGCCGGCGGCGGGGCCGGGTAACGCACTCCGGGCGGCGCCGGGGCGTGGCGGGCGCGGCGAAGCCGTACCCGAACCGCAGCACGGCCTGCGGGCACGCCTCGCCGCCGAGCAGGTCACGCAGGGCGTCGCGGGTGGCGCCGACCTCGACCGGCTGGGACAGGAACGACGCGCTGACCCCGGCGGTGGTGCCGGTGAGCAGCACGCGCTGCAGGGCCTGGCCGGTCCGCAGCTGGGCGAGCGGGACGTCGGTGAACGAGCTGAGCACCGCGACCAGCGGGTCGCTCTCGAACGGCCGCGCCGGGCGCTCCTCCCCGCCCGGGTACTGGCGCAGGGTCAGCAGCCCGCCGGGCGCCGGGCGCGGGCCGCCCGCCGAGAGCGGCACGCCGTCGTCGCGGTGCCCGTTCTCGGCGGTCCAGCGCCGCAGCTCCTCCTGGAACGCCGGGTCCTCGGCCTGCAGGTGCTCGGCGCGGCGCAGCAGCGCGGCGAGCTCGTCGAGGTCCGCGGGCCGGTCGAGGAGCACCAGCGAGGCGCCCTCCAGGCTCGCGGCGCGCACGAGGGCGTGCCGGATCCACGGCGGGACCGGCCGGTCGGTGAACGGGCGCCGGTTGCTGCGGCGGAAGCC
This sequence comes from Amycolatopsis bartoniae, assembly GCF_014191255.1. Classification (GTDB taxonomy): domain Bacteria; phylum Actinomycetota; class Actinomycetes; order Mycobacteriales; family Pseudonocardiaceae; genus Amycolatopsis_E; species Amycolatopsis_E bartoniae. The sequence goes on along the minus strand of NZ_JACHWH010000003.1, from coordinate 790,657 downwards.
GACGGCCCTGGCGAACGCGCGGTCCTCGGGCGTGACCTGGCACGGGCCCTGCAGCCACACGGTGGCCAGGTGGGCGGGGCGTGCCCGGTCGGGCAGCAGGTGCACCGCGCACGCCCGGCCCGCGGCACGCAGCGCGAGCTGGATGTTGAGGATCGCCGCCCCGCACGCCAGCCTGGCCTCCCGCCCGTCGGCGTCGGCGACGGTGAGCACGCGGCCGGGGTCGAGGTGCACGTCGATCCGGTCCTCGCCGACCTCGAACCGCCAGGGCTGCGTGTTGTGCGGGGAGGGGGCGCGGACGGCCGCTTCGAGTGCCGGCACGACGAGGTTCGCCGTCCTGGTGTGGATCGCGGTCATGGCGTGGCTCCCAGGGGTGAATTCCGGCTTCCAGCCTCGCCCGGAGCCGCCGACGTGCGGCAGGGGCACGTGGCCCGAACATCCGGGGTCTTTCGGCCCTGGTCGCCCCGGGGGACGACGGCGGCGACCTGGTTTTCGACCGCCCGGAATGCGAAGGTGGCTCGTATGGCGACGGAAGGCAGCGCGCAGTCCACGCTCCGGGGCACACTTTCCCAGCTGCGCCTGCGCGAACTGCTCGTCGAGGTGCAGGACCGCATCGAGCGCCTGGTCGGGGCCCGCGACCAGATGGACGTGCTGCTGGAGTCGGTGCTCGCGATCGCGGGCGGGCTGGAGCTGGACGCGACCCTGCGCCGCATCGTGCACGCCGCGATGGAGCTGGTGGACTGCCGCTACGGCGCGCTCGGCGTGCTCGACGCCGACGGCGGGGGGCTCGCCGAGTTCGTCTACGAGGGCATCACCGAGGCCGGCCGGAGCCGGATCGGGCACTTGCCGAAGGGCCGCGGGCTGCTGGGGCTGCTCATCGACCAGCCGAGGCCGCTGCGGCTGGCGGACCTGACCGCGCATACGGCGGCCGCGGGCTTCCCGGCGGGCCACCCGCCGATGCACTCGTTCCTCGGCGTGCCGATCCTGGTGCGCGACAAGGTGTTCGGCAACCTCTACCTCACCGAGAAGGCCGACGGCCAGCCGTTCACCGAGGACGACCAGGTCGTCGTGCAGGCACTCGTGGCCGCCGCGGGCATCGCCGTGGAGAACGCCCGGCTGTACGAGGAGACCCGGCTGCGCCAGCGGTGGCAGGAGGCCACCAGCGAGATCCGGGCCGAGCTGCTCGCCGCCGCCGACCCCCGCGCGGTGCTGCGCCTGATCGCCGAGCGCGCCCGCACGCTGACCGGCGCCGACTACACGTTCCTCGCCCGGCCCGACGATCCCGAGCTGCCGCCGGAGGAGGTCACCACGCTCGTGATCACCATGGCCGACGGACCGCGGGCGGACGAGCTGACCGGGCGCGAGATCCCCGTGGAAGGCTCGACGTGCGGCACGGCGTTCCGCGACGCGATGCCCAGGCAGGCGCCGAGCCTCGTGCACGACCTGTCCGCCGGGCTGCCCGTGGAGTTCGGGCCCGTGCTGGTGCTGCCGCTGCGCGCCTCCGCCGACACCGTCTCGGGCGTCCTGGTCGCCCTGCGCACGGCCGGCGGCGACCCGTTCGACGCCGGGCAGCTGCCGCTCGCCGCGTCGTTCGCCGACCAGGCCGCACTCGCCCTCCAGCTGGCCGACGACCAGCGCCGCCTCTACGAGCTCGAAGTGCTCGCCGACCGCGACCGCATCGCCCGCGACCTGCACGACCACGTCATCCAGCGGCTGTTCGCGCACGGGCTCGCGCTGCAGAGCGCGCGGCTGCGCACCCGCTCGCCGGAGCTGCAGGGGCGCCTCGGCGACATGATCGAGGACGTGCAGAACGTCATCGCCGAGATCCGCACGGCGATCTTCGACCTGCACGGCGGTTTCGACGGCACCACCCAGCTGCGGCGGCGGCTGCACGAGGTCATCGCCGAGGTCACCGGCGAGTCCGGGCTGCAGACGAGCGTCCGGGTGTCCGGGCCGCTCGGGGTGCTGTCGCCGCACCTGGCCGAGGACGCGGAGACCGTGGTGCGGGAGGCGCTGGACAACACCGTCCGGCACGCCGGGGCCAGCGCGGTGGCAATCACCGTCGAGGTGGCCGACGACGTGTGGATCGAGGTCACCGACAACGGGCGCGGGCTGCCCGCGGACGTGCCGGAGGAGGGCGGCCTGCGCACCCTCGCCGACCTCGCGGACCGCTCGGGCGGGCACTGCGTGCTGGACGTGCCCGAGGGCGGCGGGACCCGGCTGGTCTGGTCGGTGCCCGTCTCGTGAACGAGCCGTCACGCCGTCCCGTTCTCCTCGGCCGCCCCGAACCCGGTCACCAGCTCGGGGTGGATCCAGATGACGTAGCCGGCGTCGCCGTTGGCCCACTGCCGCAGGCGTTCGCCGAGGTCGGTGCCGTCGAGGCGGCGTGCCACCCCGGTCACCGTGACGCTCCAGCCGATCCGGTCGTCGCCCGACACGGAGTCCGCCTCGTACGCGACGACGGTGTCCAGTGCCGGCAGCAGGGCGGAGCCCGCGTGCCCGCGGATGAGCACCTCCCCGTCGTCGACCACGTGGTGCACGGGGCGGATCGCGGGCAGCGCCTGGTGCGTGTACACGAGCCGGCCCACCCGGACGCTCGCCAGGCAGCGCAGGGCTTCCTCCCGCGTCAGCTCGCGGGGCCGGTGCGGCTTCATCCGCCACCCCCGGCCGCCGGTTCGCAGTTCGCCACGAGCGCCATCTTCGCCCGCCCCGCGCGCGGCCGGAAAGAGCACAAAGTCCCCGGCGTGATCAAGGCTTCCACCTGGGGCACCAGCCCCGGTACCGCTGTCCACAATGGACCCGGATGTGCCCGGGTGCCGGGGGCGCCTAGCCTGGAGCCCGGACCCGGCTCGGAAAGGTGCGGACCGTGATCACTGTGTTCCTGGTCGACGACCACGAGGTCGTCCGCCGCGGCGTCGCCGACCTGCTGGAGGCCGACCCCGAGCTGACCGTGGTGGGCGAGGCGCCCACCGCCGCGCAGGCGCTGGCCCGCATCCCGGCGCTGCGCCCGGACGTCGCCGTGCTCGACGTGCGGCTGCCCGACGGCAACGGCATCGAGCTGTGCCGCGACCTGCGCTCGAAGCTGCCCGAGCTCAACGTGCTGATGCTGACCTCCTACACCGACGAGGAGGCCATGCTCAACGCGATCCTCGCCGGGGCGGGCGGCTACGTGATCAAGGACATCCAGGGCCTGCAGCTGGTTTCGGCGGTCCGCGAGGTCGGTTCCGGCCGCTCGCTGCTCGACAACCGCGCGGCGGCCACGCTCATGGCGAAGCTGCGCTCCGACGCCACCGACACCGGGCCGCTCGCGAGCCTGAGCGACCGGGAGCGGACGCTGCTGGAGCTGATCGGCGAGGGCCTGACCAACCGGCAGATCTCCGAGCGCATGTTCCTGGCCGAGAAGACGGTGAAGAACTACGTCTCGCGACTGCTGACCAAGCTCGGGCTCGAACGGCGGACGCAGGCGGCGGTGCTGGCCACGCGCATGCGGGAGCAGCGCCGCTCGCGCGACCCGCAGTCCTGAAGATCCTTTGTGGACGGCACGCCAAGATCCTTTGTGGACGGCGGAAGCGGCCCGGGAACCGGGGACTTTCGGCCCTACGCCCCGCCACCCCCGGCGGGGAGGGTGAGGGGGAACGAAGGAGCGTCATGGCACTACCGGCGAAGTGGACGATGGAAGTCGCGCTCGACGAGAACGGCCACACCACGCGGGCGCAGGTCCGGTTGGCCACCGGGGGAGGCGCCACCTTCCTCGGGATCGGGCTCGTCCGCGGCGGCCCCCGCGGCGTCCACCTGCCCGGCATCGCGCAGGAACTGGCGATGGCCCGGGCCTTTTCCGACCTCACCGAGGAGCTGCTGGAGGCCGTGGCGTCGGACATCGAATCCGCGGACGGCCCGGTGGTCACCGTGGCGAGCCACGCCTGACGCGCCCGCGTCAGGCGCCCGCCAGGGCCGTCAGCCCCGGCGAGTACCGCACCCCCACCGGTTCCGGGTCCCGCAGCCGCCGCGCGCTGCTCGGCAGCCACAGCAGGTCGCGCTCGAAGCGCCCCCGCGCCTCGTCGAGGCTGTGCTTGCCGCGCACCCGCTTCCCCGCCCGCATCACGTGGGTGAGCACCGGGCGGTGCCCCGGCGGGGCGGGTTCGTCGCGCCGGGACAACACGTCCTGGTCCCCCGAGGCGCGCCGGTAGACCTGCTTCGGGCCGGGCAGGGCGTTTCCGCTCGCCACCGGCCGCCCGTCGTACTCGACCAGCCGGTACGAGGTGTCCGCGGACGGCGCGTCCGCCGACACCCCCAGCTTCGTGCCCACCCCGTACGAGTCGACGGGCGCCTCGGCGGCCGACAGCCGCGCCAGCTCGTACTCGTCGAGGCCACCGCTGAGCATGATGCGTGCCTGCACGTACCCGGCCTCGTCCAGGATCTTGCGCGCCGCGCGGGCGAGCCCCAGCCGGTCGCCGGACGTCAGCCGCACCGCGATGCGGCCGGGCGGCAGGCCCAGCTCCCGGGCGACCGCCACCGCCGTGCGCACGCCGCCGAGCGCGTCGAAGGTGTCCACCACGAACACCGGCGCTTCGGGGAAATCCGTGGCGTACGCGCGGAAGGCTTCGTGCTCGTCGCCGAACGCACGCACGTAGGAATGCACCATCGTGTCGACCAGCGGCAGCCCGTACCGGCGGGCCGCGCCGACGTGGCTGCTCCCGGCGAAACCCGTCATCGCGCAGGCGCGCCCGATCGCGAGCGCGGTGTCGAAGCCGTCCGTGCGCCGGGCGCCGAAGTCCACCAGCTGCGCGCCGCCGGCCCCGATCCGGCAGCGGGCCGCCTTCGTGGCCACCGCCGACTGGAACGTCACGAGGTTGAGCAGGGCCATCTCCACCAGCTGCGCCTGCGGCAGCGGCGCGGTGACCTCGACCAGCGGCTCCGGCGGGAACACCAGGCGCCCCTCGGGCGCGGCCCACACGTCTCCGGTGAAAGTCAGCTCCCCCAGTGCGTCCACATCGGACTGGCGCAGTTCGGCGACGGCGGTCAGGTAGGCCAGTTCCTCCGTGGTGAAGCGGAATCCCTCCAGGGACGACAGGCAGTCGGCCAGGCCGGCGACCACCAGGAACCCCCGCTCGGGCGGCAGCCCGCGCAGGAACAGGCTGAAGGTCGCGGTGCCGGTCAGCCCGTGGCGCAGGTAGCTCGCCGCCATCCGGATCGCGTACAGGTCCGAGTGCTCCGCACCGGCCGTACCCATACACCCACCGTACGCCCGTGGGGACTTTCGGCCATCCCCGCGGTTACCTCCAGCCCTGTACTGGGCACCCCTGGAAAAGGCATCGTCAACTCCGACAGCTCAGCGCGAGGGAGCGAACCGATGGTGGTCGACCACCGCACCGCGGCGAACACCGGGCCGGCAGGGGCGCGCGCATGACGTGGCCCACCGTCCGCAAACCCGCCGCCGTGCGCGCGGCCGCCAACCTGCGGGACTACCCGCGGACCGCGGCCGGGTTCAGCTGGGAGGAGGAGCGGCTGGGCCTGTCGGGCCTGCCGGAGGGCCGCGGCCTGAACGTCGCGCACGAGGCCGTCGACCGCTACGCCGCGGGCCCGCGCCGCGACCACCCCGCGCTGCGCTGGCTGGACCGCTACGACGTCGTCCACGACTTCACCTACGGCGAGCTCGCCGAGCGCAGCAACCGGTTCGCCGACCTGCTGGGCCGGCTCGGCGTGCCACGGGGCGAGCGCGTGTTCACCCTGCTGGGCCGGGTGCCGGACCTGTACGTGGCCGTGCTGGGCACGCTCAAGGCGGGGTGCGTGCTGTCGCCGCTGTTCCCCGTCTACGGGCCCGAGCCGATCCGCGAGCGGCTGCGGCTGGGTGAGGCCGGTGTCCTCGTCACCACCCCGGAGCTGTACTGCGGCAAGGTCGCCCCGCTGCGGGGCTCGCTGCCGTCCCTGCGCCAGGTGCTCGTGACCGGGGCGAACGCCGAGGAGGGCGCGCTGGCGCTCGACCCCGCGCTCGCCGCGGCCTCGCCCGCCTACGAGATCGAGCCGACCGCGCCGGAGGACCCGGCGTTCCTGTACTTCACCGGCGGCACCGCCGGGCGGCCCAAGGGCGTGCTGCAGGCCCACGAAGCCGTGCTGGCCCACCACGTCAGCGCCCGCTACGCCCTCGACCTGCACGCCGACGACGTGTACTGGTGCAGCGCCGACCCCGGCGGGGTCGCCGGGATGACCTACGCGGTGGTCGCGCCGCTGACCGTCGGCGTCACCACGGTCAGCGTGGACGGCGGTTTCGACCGCCGCCGCTGGCTTTCGGTGCTGTCCGGGCAGCGGATCTCCGTCTGGTACACCGAACCCTGGGCGCTGCGTGCCCTGATGCGGCGCGGCGCCGAGCCGCCCGCGGAGCACGACCTGTCGGCGCTGCGGTTCGTCGCCAGCACCGGCGAGGCGCTCGGGCCGGAGGCGGTGGTGTGGGGCCAGGACGCGCTCGGCACACCCGTGCACGACACGTGGTGGCAGGCCGAGACCGGCGCGATCGCGATCGCCAACTACGCCGGCGAGGAGGTGCGGCCGGGGTCGATGGGCCGCCCGCTGCCGGGCATCGGTGCCGGGCTCGTGGAGCGCGGCGAGGACGGCAAGGTCCGCGAGCTGTCGGGTGACGAGCGGCAGGCGGGCGAGCTCGCGCTGCGCCGCGGCTGGCCGTCGATGTTCCGCGGCTACTGGCGCGACCCCGACCGCTACGACGAGTCCTTTTCGGACGGTTGGTACCTCACCGGTGACGTCGCGCGGCGTGACGAGGACGGGTACTTCTGGTTCGTCGGCCGCACCGAGGACGTCATCTCCGCCGGCGAGTACCTCGTGGGGCCGTTCGAGGTGGAAAGCGTGCTGCTCACCCACCCCGCGGTCCGCGAGACCGGCGTCATCGGGATGCCGGACTCGCACGACGGCGAGCGGGTCAAGGCCGTGGTGGTGCCGCACGTGGGGTACGAGCCGGACGAGGACCTGCGGCTGGAGCTGCTCGCGTTCGGCCGGCGCGCGCTCGGCGCGCTGGCGCCGCGCGAGATCGGCTTCGCCGCCCGCCTGCCCCGCACCCGCGGCGGCAAGGTGCTGCACCGCGTCCTCAAGACGCGGGAGCTGGGACTTCCCGATGGAGTGGAGGAACAACGATGACCGACCGGAGCCTGCGCGCGATGGAGCGCCTGGACCTGCTGCGCACCATGATCCGGGCGCGGCGCATCGAGGAGTACCGCACCGGGCGGCCGGGCATCGGCGACGAGGCCGTCGTCGCCGGGATCGCCGCCGCGATCGGCCCGGACGACACGGTCGTCGAAGGCGGCGGCGTGCCGCTGGCGATGAGCCTGGCGCTGGCGGCCGCCGCGTCGAGGCGGCCGCACGTGACCGTCTACGTGCTCACCGGGCAGCCGGTGCCCGCCGACGAGCTGCGCGAGGCGCTGGAGGTGGCCGCGCGCCGTGGGTTGCCCGTGCTGTTCTGCCGCGAGAACAACCTGCACCCGCTCGGCGGCCTGCCGTCGGAGACGGGTTTCGCCGCCGAGCACGGCATTCCCGCGTGGGCGGTCGACGGGATGGACGCGCTCGCCGTCGCCGAGGCCGTCGGGGAGGCGGTGGACGCCATCCGCGCCGGCGAGGGGCCGCACCTGCTGGAGCTGAGCACGTGCCGGTTCCGCGGCCGCGCCGAGATGACGCGCTGGCGCGAGTTCGACCCGGTGCGGCTGCTGGCCGACCGGATGCGCGAGGAGGACGGGCTGGACGCGGCCGCGCTGGCGCGGCTGGAGTCCGAAGTGGACGAGGAGCTGGGAATCGCCGAACCCGCACCGGTCGGCTGATTCCCCCCGCGTCCGGCGGAAAATGATCCTTCCCGCGCGGTTCGTCCCGGGGAAATACCATGGGTCATGGCGAGTGCGCAGCGGATGGGGCGGTACGTGGGGGTACGCGACCGGCGGCTCGCCGCCCGGCTGTCGGCCGAGGACCGCGCCGAGGCCCGCGGACTCGACCCGTTCGACCGCCTGACCTGCCGGACGCACCGGCACTGGGTGCACCGCTGCGTCTCCTCCGCCGCCCACGTCGTGGTGGTGACCGGGCACCGCTGGTGCCGCGACTGCGAACGCCCGGTGCCCGTCGTGGTCGACGAGCTGGCCGGCGAGATCCGGATGAGCTGCCCGTCGTGCGGCCGGTTCCCCGACTCCCCCGCCAACCGCCAGCTGCTGCGCGCCTGCCGCCGCAGCCTGGCCGTGGCACGAGCGGCGCGGAACTTCTAGGGGTTTTCACAAGCGGCGGAGCCGCTTGCTCCTGCGCCGTCAGCTCGCACTCTGCTGCCGAATTCTGAGGTGGCCTCTCGCGAGGACAGCGCCGACGTGGTGAAAGCCGCAGTCGTGGAGCGTCCATGGGGGGTGGTGGCCGGGCTGGCGGGTGGGAGGTCATGAGTCGGCGATCCCGGAGTGAGAGGCCGCCTGAGTGGATCAGTCACGCGCAGCGTGTCCGTTGAGGGTGGTGGCGGGCCGGCGGGAGGGGCTGCTACCCGCACCGGCCAGCAAGCCGCTTCAGAAACAGTCTCAGCCCCCCACCGCGTCCAGCAGGGCCCGCCCCAGGGGGGTCACCTGGTGCAGCACCGCGTGGCCCTCGCGGGTGCTCGTCACCAGCCCGGCCTCGCGCAGCACCGCCGCGTGCTTGCTCGCCGAGGCCGCCGACGTCACCACGTGCCGGGCGACGCTCGTGGTCGAGCGCGGCACCGACAGCGCCCGCAGCACCTGCGCCCGCGTCTCCCCGAGCAGGGCGACCAGCGACGCCGTCCCGTCCCGCGGCACGGGCAGGTCGGCGGCCGGGTAGACCAGCACCGGCGGCAGCTCCGAGTCGATGAAGGTCACCGGGTTGGCGTGGCAGAAGTACGACGGGATCAGCTGCAGCCCGCGCCCGCCCAGCTCCAGGTCCCGGTCCACCGGGTACAGGCACTCCAGCACCGGCGGTGTCCAGCGCCCGTGCGGCAGACGGCTCAGCAGCCGCTCCACGCCGCCCTCCGACAGGTCCGCGACGCGCGCCCCGCGGTCCGCGCCCACCGTGCGCCGCACCGACTGCCAGTACGGCTCCACCACCGTGCAGTGGTACCAGGACACGGCTTCCGCCAGCTCCCGCAGCCCGTCGAGGGAGCCCTCGGCCAGCCGCGTCACCACCGGCGACACGCGCCGCGGGCCGACCAGTGCCGCCATCTCCTGGCGCAGCCTCGCTTTCGGCGTGCTCAGCACGGTGTCCAGCGCCGCGCCGAACTCCCCCGCCGCACACACCGGGGTGAGGAAGTCCGGGAAGTTGCCGCGTGGCGGCACGAGCGTGGTCAGCAGGTCCAGGTGCCGCCGGTGGGCCGGAGAACCCAGGCGCGGCAGGGAGAACTCCCGCCAGTCCGCGTACCGCGACCGCGGCCGCGACAGCCGTGCCTTGTGCAGGCTCAGCACCAGCTCCCACATCGGGTGCGGTTCGGCGACGATCCGGGTCCTGGCCAGATCGTCCGCGGTGAAGTGCATGCGCAGCCGGGGCATCGTTCCCAGGGTATCGGGCAACTCCGGTTCCCTCCTGCAGTCCGGTCACGGATCACGCCAGCTCGGCGGCCAGTGTCTTCGCCTCTTCGGTGCCCAGTTCCTCGCACAGCGCGAGCGCTTCGCGCCGGTACTCCTCCGCCGCGGCGGTGTCCCCTATGACGACAGAAAGCGCTTTCAGTTCCGCCAGGGTGCGAGCCCGCTGCCAGCGCAGGGCTACCCCGGTGAACGCGGTGAGCGCCAGCTGGAGGCACACCCCGGCGAACGCGTGCTGGCCGACCTCGCGCCGCGCACGTCCTTCGTTGAGTGCGGCATACCCTTCTTCGAGCGAAAACCCACCTTGGCGGGACAGGGAACGCGCCTCGCGGAAGGTCCGCGCCGCCCGTTGCCAGCGGCCCGCCTCGTTGAGGTCCAGGCCGATCGCGAGCAACGTCGAGGAGTGGAAGAACCGGCGCGCGTCGGGGTTGGCCTCGCCGTAGTGCGCCTCGACGTCGGCGAGCACGGCGCGGTGCACGGCCAGCGCCTCGTCCGCCCGGCCCTGCGCCCGCAGGATCGAGCCGAGCACGTTGCGGATGTTCCCCTGCCCGAGCCAGAACTCCAGTTCCCCGGCCAGTTCCACCGCCTCCCGCGCGTAGCCGAGCGCCTCGTCGAGACAGCCCAGCCGCAGCAGCACCGACGCCAGCGACCCCAGCGCCCGCGCCTGCTCGCCCCGGTCCCCCAGCTCCACCGCGATGGCCAGCGCCTCGCGGTGCAGCCCGACCGCGCCCTCCTGGTCCACCAGGCAGAAGTACCGGGCCCAGCCCGCGAAGTTCAGCAGCACCGCCTCCTCGCGGCGGCTGCCCAGCGCCCGCGCGGCGGCGACGCCGAGCGTGAAAACCTCGTACCAGGGCCGTTGCTGCGTGCGCCCGTCGGCGTACCAGCGCAGCGACCGCGCCAGGTCGAGCACCGCCCGGTGCCGGCCCGCCTGCGCCGCGAGGCGCAGCGCGGCGAGCCAGTTCGACGCCTCGGCGTCGAGCCACTCGGCGGCGCGCCGCCGGGACGGGAACGGCTCCGCGGTGAGCCGGTCGGGGCGGAACGAGCGGGCGGCGGCGGTCGCCGTGGACAGCAGGTGGCTGAGAGTGGCGTCCGCGAGCGTCTCGCCGTCGGCGGGCTTCTCCTCGGCTTCCCGCCGCTCCCCCGCGAAGATCCGGATCAGGTCGTGGAAGCGGTAGCGGTACGGGTCGGTGCCCGACTGCAGCAGGTTCGCGTCGACCAGCTCGTCGAGGTGCACCCGCACGGCAGGCACGGGCAGGCCGGCCGCGACCGCGGCCAGCGTCGGCGCGAAGTCGGTGCCGGGGATCGCGGCGAGGCGGCGGAACGCCAGCCGCGCCGCCGGGGACAGCCGCCGGTACGACGTCTCGAACGCCGAACGCACCTGCAGGTCCCCCGCCGCGAGCGAACTGAGGCGGGTGCTCGCGTCCCGCAGCTCCCCCGCCAGGTAGGCGACCGACCAGTGCGGGCGCGATGCCAGCCGGGTGCCGGCGATGCGCACGGCGAGCGGCAGGTTTCCGCACAGCGCCGCCAGTTCCGCGGCCGCGTCCGGTTCGGCGGCGACCCGGCCGGGGCCGGCGATGGCGGCGAGCAGGTCCGTCGCGTCGGGGGCGGCGAGCGGTTCGAGCCACACCCACCGCGCGCCCTCCAGCCCGGCGAGCGCGCGGCGGCACGTGACCAGCGTCAGGCAGCCGGGGCTCGCCGCCAGCAGCGGCCGCACCTGCGCCTCGTCGGCGGCATTGTCCAGCAGCACCAGCACGCGGCGGCCGGCCAGCAGCGAGCGGAACAGGTGCTGCTGCTCGGGCGCGGCGGCCGGGATCTGCTGCGCGGGCACGCCGAGCGCGCGCAGCAGCTGTTCGAGCGCCTCGCGGGAGCTGAGCGGCTGGTCGGCCATGCCCAGCAGGTCCAGCGCCAAACAGCCGTCCGGGTAGTACTCGCGCAGCGCGTGCGCTGCGGCCACGGCGAGCGTCGTCTTGCCCACCCCGGGATGGCCGATGATCGACACCACCACCCCGCTCGGCGACGGCGCCAGCGCGGCCTCCCGCAGCCGCGCCAGCTCGTCGTCGCGGCCCACCAGGTCCGGCACCGTGGGCGGCAGATCGCCCACCACCGGCCCGATCGCCCGCGAGGCACGGCGGCGGCCGTCGCGCGCCGTGGCCAGGAACCGGGCGCGCTCGGGCGCGGACAGCCGCAGGGCGTCGGCGAGCGCGTCCGCCGAACGCCGCTGCGCGGCCTGCGCGCGACCCCGTTCGAGATCCCGCAGGGCGCGCACGCTCATGCCCGACGCCCGCGCCAGCTCCGCCTGGGTCAGCCCGGCGGCCCGGCGGTGGCTCAGCAGGAGCTGCCCGAACGCCGGGGCCGTGTCCTCTCCGTTCTCGTTCACCGTGCACCATTCAACCGGCAGATTTCACCGCGGTCGAAACCTGCCGGTGCTTCGGCCTCCTCGGCGCGCGTGCGATGGGGTTTCCTGGGTCACATGTCATCGCGTATCGCCTGGGCCGAGGGCACGGGACGCCCCCGGCTGCACTCCGTTCCGGCGAGGCGGTCCGCTGTCATCCGCGTCGCCGTCGTGGCCGCCGACCCGCTGGTGCGCGCCGGGCTCCTCGCCGAGCTGCGGGACAAGCCGGGCGTGCAGGTGTCGGACGCGCGCGAGGACAGCGTCGCGGACGTCGTGCTGGCCGTCGCCGAACCGGGCCGGGAACTCGGGGAACTGCTGGAGAAGGCCGGAGCCACGCGGCTGGTGCTGGTCACCGGCGACACCCGGCCCGCCGAGCTGTGGAACGCCGTCGAGCACGGCCTCGTCGTCCTCGTCCCCCGCGCCGAAGCCACCCCCGGCCGCCTGCTCCAGGCCATCGCCGACGCGCACGCCGGACACGGCGACCTGCCGCCCGAACAGCTCGGGCCGCTGCTGCGCGGGCTCTCGCAGCTGCACCGGGAAGTGCTCGCCCCCCGGGAGCTGACGTTGAGCGGGTTGTCACGGCGAGAGGCCGACGTCCTGCGGCTGCTGTCGGAGGGCATGGACACGGCGGAGATCGCCGCCGAGATGACGTATTCCGAGCGGACCGTGAAGAACATCCTGCACAGCCTGTTGTCGAGGTTGGGGTTGCGGAACCGGACCCACGCGGTGGCCTACGCCCTGCGGGAGGGGTTGATTTAGGTCGTCTGGGGGTCGGCTCGTCGCGCTGGGGCGCGACATCGCGTCCTCTCAGTGGTGGCCCCGCCCCGATTTTTGATCGTTTAACGGTTGGCTCGCCAACCGCTAATGCGGCTTTGTATCGGGTTTGGGGGGAGAGCGGGCGGGGTTTGGTTGGTGGGTGCGTGTGCTGCCGGGTTCTTGTTGTCTGGACCACTGTTGTTTTGGTTCAGACAACCTACGATCGTCGGTTGTTTCTGTGTGGGGGTGGTGCTTAGCGTCGGAGGGGTCCAGTCCCTAGAACGTGGAGGTTCTGGTGCTCTCTCGTCGTGCTTTCCTGGGCGTGTCCGCCGGGCTGTCCTTCGCCGCCGTGACCGCGCACGCCCTGCCCGCCACCGCCGCTCCCGCGACCTTCAGTCTTGCGCTGGTGAACCAGTCCGGCTCCGGGTCCGTCTACGCCTACGTCACCGGCTTCGCGCCCGACGGACGTCTCGTGCTGCTCAACTCCGCCGGGCAGCCCTACTACCCGTCCTCCCCCTCCTCGACGCTCACGCCGCTGCCCGTGGACTGCGCCATTCCCGTCGATGGCCGCCGCGTGACGGTGCCGCGCATGTACGGGGCCCGGGTCTACTTCGTGACCGACGCGAAGCTCGACTTCTTCCTCAACCCCGGCCCCGCGCTGGTCCACCCGAGCTTCCTCAACACCTCCGACCCCAACTTCAACCGGAACTGGTCGTTCGCCGAGTTCACGTTCAACGACGCGCAGCTGTTCGCCAACATCAGCTACGTCGACTTCGTCGGGCTGCCGCTCAGCCTGTCCCTGCAGACCACCTCCTCCGGCACCCAGTCCGTCTCCGGCCTGCCCTCCGGCTCCGCGGACGCGCTCGCCAGCGCCCTCACCGCGCAGGGCGGTGCCTGGCCGCAGCTGATCCAGAAGGGCTCCGACGGGCGGGTGCTGCGGGTGATGGCCGCGCACCACAAGGCCGACCAGTTCGCCGGGTACCTCGACGGCTACATCGACCAGGTCTGGCAGAAGTACGCGGGCACCACCCTCACCGTCGACCCGCAGAACGGGACCGGGCCCTTCACCGGCCGCGTCTCCAACGGGGTGCTCACCTTCAACAACGGCGAGACCTTCGCCAAGCCCACCACCGCCGACGTGTGGAGCTGCGACAGCGGCCCGTTCGCGATCGCGGCGGGCGCGAGCGACGCACGCAAGGCCATCATCCCGCGACTGGCCGCCGCACTGAACCGGACCACGCTGCTGGCGAACGCGAACCAGCCCACGGGCGAGAACCCGGCCAACTTTTACCAGAACGCCCAGACCAACCACTACGCCCGCGTCGTGCACAGCAAGTTGCCCGACAACCGCGGCTACGCCTTCCCCTACGACGACGTCACGCCGGGCCCCGACTTCAGCGGCTCGGTGTTCGCCGGCGATCCGGCCACGCTGACGGTGACGGTGCACGCCACCCACGCGTGATACTGGCGGGATGACGATTCGCGTACTGGCGTTCGACATCTTCGGCACGACGGTGGACTGGTACACGGGCGTGTCCCGCCAGGTCGGGGAGGTCTTCGGCGAGCTGGGCGTCCGGCTCGACGCGGGGATCTTCGCGAGCGAGTGGCGCGACAAGTACCTGCCGTCGATGGCCCGCGTGCAGCACGGGGAACGCGACTGGGCGTACCTCGACACGCTGCACCGGGAGTCGCTCGACGACCTGCTCGACGACCACGGCGTCGGCGAGCAGGTCGACGAGGCCGCCCGGCAGCGGCTCGTGCACGCCTGGCATCGCCTGCCCGCGTGGGACGACGTGCCCGGCGGCCTGCGCAGGCTTCGGGAGGGCCACGTCCTCGCGGCGCTGTCGAACGGCGGGTTCGCGTTGATGACCAACCTGGTCAAGGCGGCGAACCTGCCGTTCGACTGCATCCTGTCCGCCGAGCTGGCCCGCACCTACAAGCCCGACGCCCGCGTCTACCGCACCGCCGCGGAGCTGCTCGACGTGGCACCCGAGGAGGTCCTGATGGTCGCCGCGCACGGCTGGGACCTCAAGGGCGCGGCCGAGGCCGGGCTGCGGACGGCGTTCGTCGAGCGACCGCGGGAGAAGGGGCCCGACCGGGAAGCCGACAAGGACGTCGAGGCCGAGTTCTCCGTCCGCGGTTTCCCGGAACTGGCCGAGAAACTCGGCGTATAGGCCGTTATACGACCTGCCCGGAGCGCACGACCTGCCGCGGGCCCTTCCACAGCACGGACGGGTCCGCGAACGGGTCGCCGTCGAGCACGAGCAGGTCCGCCGCGCAGCCGACGGCGATCCGGCCGAGATCCGGGCGCCGCAGCAGGGCCGCGTTCACCGACGTGGCCGACCGCAGAGCCTGCAGCGGCCCCTCGACCTCGGTCTGCAGGCGCAGGCCGTTGAGCTGCTCGTCCTCCAGCACGCCCATCAGGTCGGTGCCGAACCCGATCGGCACCCCCGCCGCGCGCGCCAGTTCGAGCGCGTGGCGCCCGGAGTCGAGCACCTCCCGGTTCTTCGCCTGCGTCACCCCGGGCATCCCGAGCTCCGCGCCGCGGCGGTTCATCGCGTCGTACGTCGCGAGGGTGGGCACGAGGAAGGCGCCGGAGGAGGCCATGAGCGCCGCGGTCTCCTCGTCGAGCAGGTTGCCGTGCTCGATCGAGCGCACCCCGTTCTCCACGGCGTGCCGGATGGCCTCGGGCGAGTAGGCGTGCGCCGCCACGTAGCTGCCGCGCCGCGCCGCCTCCTCCGTCACCACGCGGACCTCTTCCGGCGAGTACTGCGGAACCCGGATCGGGTCGGTCAGCGACACCACCCCGCCCGACGCCATGATCTTGATCGCGTGCGCGCCGCGCCGGAACCGGTCGCGCACCGCCGCGCGCAGCGCGTCCACGCCGTCGACGACCTCGTTCATGAACTCGTGGCAGCCGCAGAAGTCCGTGTCGACGCCCCGCGGATCGCCGTGCCCGCCGGTCTGGCTCAGCGCCGGGCCGGTGTAGAGGTAGCGCGGCCCGGTGATCAGGCCCTCCTCCAGCGCGCGGGAGATGCCGGGATCGCCGCCCGCCACGTCGCGGACCGTGGTGAACCCGCGGTGAAGCGCCTTGCGCAACCGGTCCGCCCCCGAATACGCCACGTAGCTCGGGGTCTTCGACCCGATCTCCACGAGGTCCAGCGAGATGCCGTAGGCGTGGAAGTGCGCGTCGATCAGGCCGGGCACCACCGTGCCGCCCCGCGCGTCGAGCGTCCGGTCGGCCTCGAACTCGCCGCCGAGCTGCACGATTTCGCCGTCTTCGACGTGCACCGGCCCGTCGAGCAGCTCGGCGGACTCGCCGTCGAACACGGCACCGTTCACAATGGACAGTCTCACGACGCGCTCCTCAGTCGCTGGGTGCCCGCCGCGTCCACGGCGAACGTGACGGGATCGACGGACACACCGTATTCGCGGGCCGCGGCCTCGGCCGACACGAACCCGTTGCGCACGTCGCGGGCGACGCGCTCGGGGTCACGCTCGAACGGGTTCCCGTACCCGCCGCCACCGCCGGTGTCGTTGACGAGCACCTCGCCCGCCTCCAGCCGGTTGTAGGACCCGCCCTGCACGACCTCGCGCTCGGTGCCGGGGTTGAGCACGATGCGGTTGTTCGTCCCCGGCTGCCCGCCCGCGATCGGCCATGGCTTTGTCTTCGTCTTGTACACCAGGCAGATCCCGGTCGAGGGCGCGGTGAACCGGTACACCCGGCTGACGCCGACGCCGCCGCGGTGGCGTCCCGCGCCGCCGGTGTCGGGCCGGTAGCCGTAGGACTCGATGAACATCGGCGACTTGGTCTCCAGCACCTCGACCGGGTTGTTGCGGCAGCCCGGCTCGGACAGGTGCATCACGCCGTCCTCGCCGTCGCCGCCGGCGTGCGCGCCGAAGCCGACGGCCTCGTTCGTCGCCTCCAGCCACGACTCGCCGGTGCGCGGGTTCACCCCGAGGCCCATCATCGAGCACACGTCGCCGCCGGAGCACGCGGGCACCTTGTCCGGCATCCCCTGGGAAAGCGCTTTCAGCGCCACCTCGCCGGCGAGCAGCCCGGTCCACAGGGTGAACGTCGGCATGGGCGGCACGGCGTGCATGACCGAACCCGGTTCGGTGACCACGCGCAACGGCCGGAAGTTGCCCGCGACCACCGGCGTGTCCGGCGTGGTGAGCGCCTTGAACACCAGGCTGCACAACGCTTCCGTCTGCCCGAGCGGCAGGTTGATCGGCCCGCGCACGCCGTGCTCGCTGCCGGTCCAGTCGATGACCAGCTCGTCGTCGGTGACGGTCACGGTGGCGCGTAGCTTGATCATCCGGTCGAGGTCGACGCCGTCGGAGTCGACGAAGTCCTCCGCGGTCCAGGTGCCCTTCGGCAGCTTCGCGAGCGCGAGGCGGGCGAGTTTCTCGCCGTGGTCGTTGATCGCGTCCATCGCGGTGACGAGCGCGTCCACGCCGTACTTCGCGGCGATCTCCTGCGTGCGCCGCACCCCCGTCACGCACGCGGAGACCTGGGCCTGCAGGTCGCCGATCGTGCGCTCCGGCATCCGCGAGTTGTAGCGGATGATGTTGAAGACGTCGTCGTTCGGCACGCCCTCGCGGTAGAGCCGGGTGGCCGGGAAGAACAGGCCCTCCTGGTACATGTCCGTGGAGTCCAGGACGTAGCCCGGGTCCTTCTGCTTGAGGTCGAGCACGTGGATGCGGCAGGAGGCGAACCCGATGAGCCGCCCGTCCGCGTGCACCGGCGCGAACACCAGCGGGTCGAGCGTGTGCGCGCTGGACCAGTACGGGTAGTTCAGCACGAACACGTCGCCGGGGCGCATCGCGTCGGCGCCGAGGAAGTTCAGCGCCTCCTTGATGCCGTGGTCGTTGCCGCGCGTGAAGATCGCGATACCGGGCGCGTCGGCGACCACGTCCCCGGCGGCGTCGTGGATGCCGATGCCGTAGTCGTGGATCTCGTAGACCACGGTGTTGTAGGCGGTGCGGCAGAGGTTGCGGGCCATCTCCTCGGCGGAGGCGAGCAGGCCGTGGCGGATGATCTCGGTTTCGATGGCGTTCATCGGCTCTCCCCGACGGTGATCACGAGTTCGCCGTGGGCCCCGACCGTCAGGTGGTCGCCGGCGTGGATAACGGTGGTGGCGGTGTGCTCGGCGACCACGGCCGGGCCGTCGAACTCGTCCCCGGCCAGCAGCTCCTCGCGCGTGTACAGCGAGTACGGCACGGCGGGCTGCTCCTCCGACACGTACACCGGCCGCGTGCCGTGGGGTGCCACGGCGCCGGAGGTGCGGGACGGCAGCAGCGGCAGCTGCGGTTTGTCGACCGAGCCGGTGGCCCGCAGGCGCAGGGTGGTGACCTCGACCGGGTCGGTCATGGTGTGCCCGTACTGCCGCTCGTGCAGCCGGGCGAACTCGGCCTCCACTTCGGACAGTCCGGCGAACGCCACGGTGACGGAGTGCTCCTGCCCCGCGTAGCGCACGTCGAGACTGCGGGTGAGCGTCGCCTCGAAGCCCTCGGCGGCGAGCAGTTCGGTGGCTTCGCCCGCCATGTCCGCATACGCCGCCTCGACCTGCGCCGGGTCCAGCTCGGCCAGCGGCGCGACGAGGGTGCGGGCGAAGTCGTGCTGGACGTCGGCCAGGAGCATCCCGAACGCGGAGAACGCGCCCTGCCCGGGCGGCACCACGACCGTCGGGATGCCCAGCTCGGCCGCCACGTCGACGGCGACCAGCCCGCCACCGCCGCCGAACGACAGCAGCGCGAAGTCCTTCGGGTCCCGGCCCACCTCGACGGTGATCGCCCGGACCGCGCCCATGATCTTCGTGCTGGAGATCCGCACGATGCCGCGGGCGAGCGCGGGCACGCTCATCCCGAGCCGCTCGGCGACGGGAGAAAGCGCTTTCTCCGCGAGCACCCGGTCCAGCACGAGCTTCCCGCCGAGCGGGGCGTCGGTGCCGAGGTAGCCGAGCGCGAGCGCGGCGTCGGTGAACGTGGGCGCGGTGCCGCCGCGGCCGTAGGACGCCGGTCCCGGGGCCGCGCCCGCGCTCTGCGGCCCGACCTGCAGCGCCCCGGCCTCGTCGAGGTAGGCGATCGAGCCGCCGCCCGCGCCGATCGTGTGGATGTAGAGCGACGGCGTGTTGATCGGCAGCCCCTCGAACTCCGCGCCCTGGTACAGCACCGGTTCGCCGTCGAGGACCAGCGACGCGTCGAGGCTCGTGCCACCCATGTCGATCGTGATCAGGTTCGGCCTGCCGGTCAGCTCCGCGAACGCGGCGGCGCCGATCACGCCGCCCGCGGGCCCGGACAGGATGAGGCTCACCGGTTGCTCGCGGGCGGTGCCGACGGTCATCGCGCCGCCGCCCGAGCGCGTCATCAGGAACCGCCCGGGAAACCCGCGCCCGGTCAGCTCGCCTTCGAGGTCGTGCAGGTACTGCCGCACGATCGGCTTGACGTAGGCGTCGAGCACGGCGGTGCTCGTGCGCTCGTACTCGCGGTACTCCCGCGACAGCTCGTGCGAGAGCGTCACCGCCACCCCGGGCGCGACCTCGGCGAGCACCTCGCGCATCCGCAGCTCGTGCGCCGGGTTGGCGTAGGAGTGCAGGAACGCGACGGCGACCGACCGGTAGCCGCGCTCGGCGATCGTCCGCGCGACCCGCCGCGCGTCCTCGTCGTCGAACGGGGTGTGCACGCTGCCGTCGAACAGGCTGCGCTCGGTCACCTCGAACGTGTCGTAGCGCTCCAGCAGCGGCTCGGGCTTGCGGTAGGTGATGTCGTAGTTGGTGCGCCGGTCGGTGCGGCCGAGCAGGTAGACGTCGCGGAAGCCACGCGTGCCGATCACCGCGGTCCGCGCGCCGGTGCGGGTCAGCAGCGCGTTGAGGCCGAGCGTGGTGCCGTGGGTGAACATCGCGATGCCGCCGACGCCGGTGGTGGCCACGCCGAACGCGTCGAGCACTCCGGTGGTGGGCGATTCGGGGGTGGTCGCGACCTTGTCGAAGCGCAGCTCGCCCGTGTCGGGCAGCAGCTCGACGACGTCGGTGAACGTGCCCCCGACGTCGATCGCCAGCCGGCTGGTCTTTGTCATGCGGCGCAGTATCGAGGTTTCGCCCAGGGCACGGCTGGATGACGGAGCACAGGCGGGCAGGCGAACGCTGTGCTGCGAGCACATCGGCGCGACGCGGGCCACAGTCAGCATTCCCCCACCTCGATTCCTGGAGAAAGGCGGAGGAGGAGCTATGAGGACCTCACTTCGGCTCACGGCGCTCGTGGGAGCGGCGGCACTGACGGTGTCGCTCGCCGCGTGCAGCCGGCCCAGTACCAACGCCACGGGTGCCACCGCGGCGGCACCGGCGGACAAGACGCTCAGCATCGGCTTCTTCGGCTTCGCGAAGGCCAACTCCTTCGCCCAGGCGACCTGGGCCGGCATCCAGGAGTACGCGGCGGGGCACAACGCCACCGCGACCTTCCTGGACTCGAACTTCGACGGCCCCACGCAGGTCAACCAGCTGCAGGACGCGGTCACCTCGAAGCGCTACGACGTGGTGATCGTGCAGGCCAACGACGGCACCGCGATCGTCAACGCGGTCAAGCAGGCCGTGGCCGCCGGGATCACCGTCGTCATCGAGTTCACCCCGGTCGGCGGCGACTACTCCACCACCCAGCCGCAGGTGCCGGGCACGGTGAGCATCGTCGACGCGCCCACGATCAACGGCCAGGGCATGGCCACCCTCGGGCTCGGCGCGTGCCAGGAGGCCGGGGCGAAACCGTGCAAGGTCGCGTTCCTGCAGGGCTTCGCGAACTACCCGCTCGACACCGCCCGCACCAACGCGGCGGTCGACGCGCTCAAGGCCGGCGGCGCGGACGTGGTGGCGAACGTGGTCGGCGGCTACACGCAGGACTCCGGGCGCGCGGCGTTCCAGAACGTGCTGCAGGCGCACCCCGACGTGAACGTCGTGATCGGGTCCTCGCAGGCCATCGAGGGCGCGGCCCCGCTGGCCGCGGGCAAGAACATCAAGTTCGTCGGCAACGGTGGGTCGCAGCAGGCGTACCAGGCCGTGCAGAGCGGTGCGTGGTACGGCGTCTACGTCATCCCGGAGAAGGCCGAGGGCGCGAAGGCCGCCGAGCTGGGCCTGGCCAAGGCCCGCGGTCAGCAGGTCCCCGTCGCCACCGACGCCCGTTCGCTCACGACGTTCCAGGCGCTCGGCACGAAGGCCACCCTGCAGGGCCTGACGTCGGACTACTCGGACTGACGATGCGAGCACCCGCCATCTCCGTCCGCGGAGCAGGGAAGAGCTACAGCGGGGTGTCGGTCCTGCGCGACATCGACCTGGACATCGCGCCGGGCGAGGTGCACTGCCTCGTCGGCGAGAACGGCGCCGGCAAGAGCACGCTGCTGAAGATCCTCGGCGGCGCGGTCCGGGCCGACGCCGGCACGATCTCCTTCGACGGCAGGCCCGCCACCCTGCACACGCCCCGCGACTCGATCCGGCACGGCGTCAGCCTCATCTCGCAGGAGGGCGCGCTCGTGCCGGCCCGCACGGTGCTGGAGAACGTGTTCCTGGGCCGGTGGGCCAACCGCGCCGGGTTCGCGCGGCGGCGCGACGACCGCCGCACGTTCGACGAGCTGCTCGAAGTCACCGGGTTCACCGTCGACCCGCAGGCGCGAGTGGGCGACCTGCCGATCGGCACGCAGCAGCAGGTGGAGATCCTGCGGTCGCTGGCGCGCGGGGCGCGCGTGCTGGCGATGGACGAGCCGACCGCGGTGCTGACCGAGCACGAGAAGCGGAACCTGCTCGGGCTGATCCGCCGCCTCGCCGCCGACGGCCGCACGGTGATCCTCGTGTCGCACTTCCTCGACGAGGTGCTGAGCGTGGCCGACCGCGTGACCGTGCTGCGGGACGGCAACCTCGTGCTCAGCGAGGACGCCGCGCGGCACACGCCCGCCACCCTGGTGCGGCACATGGTCGGGCGGCAGCTGGAGGTGCTGCACTCCGACCCGCCGCCGCTGCCGCCGGACGCGCCCGTGCGGCTGGCCGCCCGCGGCCTGCGGCGGGGGCTGGTCGACGGCATCGACCTGTCCGTGCGGGCCGGGGAGATCCTCGGCATCGCCGGGCTCGTGGGCAGCGGCCGCAGCGAGACGCTGCGGCTGCTGTTCGGCGCCGACCGGGCGACCGCGGGCGTCGTCGAGGTCGACGGGAAAGCGCTTACCCGGCTCACCCCGCGCCGCGCGATGGCGGCCGGAATCGCGCTGGTACCCGAGTCCCGCAAGGAACAGGGCCTCGTGCTGGCCCGGTCGGTGCGGGAGAACGTCGCGCTCGCCTCGCTCGGCGGGCGCCGCGTGGGCCCGTTCGTCCGCCGCGGAAGCGAGCGCGGCGCCGTCGAGACCGTGTCGCGGTCGGTCGACATCCGGGCGGCGAAACCGGACGCGGCGATCGAGACGCTCTCGGGCGGCAACCAGCAGAAGGCCCTGTTCGCGAAGTGGCTGCTGCGGCGGCCGCGCGTGCTGCTCGTCGACGAGCCGACGCGCGGGGTCGACGTCGCCGCCAAGACCCAGCTCCACCAGCTGATCACCGGGCTGGCCGCGGAGGGCATCGCGGTCGTCGTCGTGTCCTCGGAGATCGAGGAGGTGCTCGGTCTCGCCCACCGGGTGCTCGTGCTGCGGCACGGCCGCGTGGCCGGTGAGTTCACCCGGGGCGCACCGCGCGAGGACGTGCTCGCGGCGGCGTTCGGACAGGAAGGGGAGACCGCATGACGGTCGAAACGGCACCGGAGACCACACAGGCAGCTCCGGCCAGGGCGGTGCGCAAAGGCAGCCGGATGCGCGACTACGGGATCCTCGTCGCGCTGCTGGCGATCGTGCTCGCGTTGTCGGTGAGCACCAGCACGTTCCTCAGCACGTCGAACCTGGTGAACCTGCTCGACCAGTGCTCCGTCGTCGGGCTGCTCGCGGCGGGCGCGACCGTCTGCATCATGAGCGGCGTCTTCGACCTGACGGCGAGCGCGTCGCTGGCGCTCTCGGCGATCGTCGGCGTCCAGGCGGGGCGGGAGTTCGGCGTGTTCGCCGGGTTCGCCGCCGCCGTGGTGGCCGGCGCGCTGCTCGGCCTGGTCACCGGCACGATCGTGGTGCGCAGCGGGGTCAACTCGTTCATCGCGACCCTCGCCACGAGCATCATCTACCGCGGCCTCGCGGTGGTGGTCACGGCGGGGGCGATCGTCTACCCGCTGGCCACCCAGCAGGAGGACTTCGGGATGCTCACGTGGCCTTCGCTGTTCGGGCTGACGTCCGCGACGATCGTGTTCGTCGTGGTGGTCGCCGCGATCGGGGTGCTCATCTCGGCCACGACGTTCGGGCGCCGGGTGTACGCGGTGGGTGGCAACGCCGAGGCCGCGCGGCTGTCCGGCATCCGGGTCGGCCAGATCCAGGTCGCCGCCTACGTGGTGAGCGGGATCTGCTCGGCGCTGGCCGGGCTGATCCTGGCGTCGCGGGCGGGCTCGGCGCAGTCGAGCATGGCGACCGGGATGGAGCTGTCGGCGATCGCGGCGGCGGTCATCGGGGGCACCAGCATCCTCGGCGGCGAGGGCGCGATCTGGCGCGGCGTGGTCGGCGCGCTGCTGCTCACCCTCATCGGCAACGGGTTCAACCTGCTGGGCTGGGACACCATCTACCAGCAGGTCGTGCAGGGCTGCCTGATCCTCCTGGCCGTCGCCGTTGATCGTTACCTGCGGAAAAAGACCAGGTAGATTGCGGCAATGGAAGTCAGGATCGGCGTGAGCCTCGGTCCTGGACGGTCCAGCGCGGTGACGGTCCGGGACGGCGAGGTGCTCAGGCACGTCTCCGGACCGGACCCGGCGAAGCTGCTCGGCGAGGTGGTGCGCAGGCATCCGGACGCGGCGGGCCTGGTGATCGACGTCAGCAGCGTGCTGGTCGAGCACGTGCTGCACCGGCACGGGGAGCTGTCGCCGGTGGCGATGATCCGCGTCGTGCCGCGCGCGGCCACCGACCCGGCGCTCGCCCGGCATCCCGACGACGTCGTCGAGCGCCTGGTCACCCGCCGCTACACCGTGCCCGGCGGGCACGACCTGTTCGGCCGCGAGCTGCGGCCCATCGACCGCGGCGCGCTGCACGCGGTGTGCCAGGAGATCCGGCAGGGCCCGGCCCGGCACATCGCGGTCGTCGCGTCGGGCTCGCCCGCGCAGCCGCGGCACGAGCGGGAGGTCGCGGACGCGCTCCAGGCGGCGATGCCCGACGCCGAGATCTCCGTCGCGTACGAGTTCGGCGGCCAGGGGCTCGCCGCGCGCGAGGCGACGGTGGTGCTCAACGCCGCGCTGTCCGCGGCCGGCGGCAAGATCCTCGACGTGTGCGAGCGCGCCGCGCGCGGCACGCCGTTCCAGATCGCCCGCGGCGACGGCGGCTGGGTCAGTCCCTCGCGCCTGCGCACGCTGCCCGTGCTCGGGATCGGGGCCGCCGACGCGCTGCAGCTGCAGGGCGCGGCCGTCCTCGCGGGCGCGGACGACTGCCGGGTGCTGCTCGA
This sequence comes from Amycolatopsis bartoniae, assembly GCF_014191255.1. Taxonomy (GTDB): domain Bacteria; phylum Actinomycetota; class Actinomycetes; order Mycobacteriales; family Pseudonocardiaceae; genus Amycolatopsis_E; species Amycolatopsis_E bartoniae. The sequence continues at coordinate 766,436 of NZ_JACHWH010000003.1, read as the reverse complement.
CCGGGCGCCGCACCCGCTGGTCGGGGACGTGCGCCACGGGCTCGCCGCAGTCCGGCCCCAGCTCGTGGCCGGGCTCGGCACCGCGCTGGTCGTGCCCACCGCGGCGCTGACCCGCACCGGCACCTCCGGCCCCGGCGACCTCGCGCTGGTGAAGGCCGACCGGCCGGCGGAGGAGCTGACCTGCGTGGGCGCCGCGCTGAGCCGCCCGACGGCGTGGCTCGACGAGATCGCGTTCATCGAGTCCACCGCGGAGCTGGACCGCGTCCGGCGCGACGCGCAGGCCCGCGCCACCGCGATCGCCACCGCGAACGGCGCCACGCCCGGCAGCGCCGACGTGGTCGAGATGTCGACCGTGGCCGTGCCCTACAGCCCCTCGGGCACGGTGCGGGTGCGCGTGCGGGTGGCGGGGGTGCCGGACGCATGACCACCCGCTACGTCGGTGCCGCCACCACGATCACCGCCGACGACGTCGCCGCGCTCTACGAGGGCGCGAAGTTCTACTCCCCCGCCGTCGCCCCGGAGAAGACCACGCTGCAGGCGTGGACCACGAACCTGCTGGAGCGCAACGGCCCGGTGACGCTCGTGCGGCCGGACGCGCTCGCCCCGGAGACCCGCTGCGCCGCCCTCTGCGTGATCGGCTCGGGCGCGGCGCTGGCGGACCTGCCGCCGTCCGGTGACGAGTTCGCCCTCGCCGTGCGCGAGCTGGAACGCCTGACGCGGCGCCGGTTCGAGGCCGTCTACCCGCTCGCGGCGGCGACGGTGAGCGCGCTCGCCCCGCTGGCCGCGGCCTCGCAGCTGGACGTGCCGCTGATCGACGCCGACGGGATGGGCCGGACGTTCGCGCTGATCCACCACACCGCGATGCACCTGGCCGGGCTGTCCCCCACCCCGCTGGTGATCCGGGGCGCCACCGGGGAGAACGTCGCGATCACCGTGCCCGACCCGGCCCGCGCCGACACGCTGCTGCGGTCCAATGTGGACGTCGTCGGCGGCTGGGCGGCGCTGGCCGCGTACCCCACCACGACCGGCGAGCTGCGCCGCGGCGCGCTCACCGGCACGGTGTCGCGGCTGGTCAACGTCGGACGGCTGCTGCTGGAGTCGAGCGATCCGGACGTGCTGGTCGCCCGGCTCGCCGCCGTCACCGGCTGCCGCCGGATCGGACGCGGGCGCATCGTCGAGCTGGAGCACCTGAGCCGCCCGGCCGACGTGACCATCCCCGCGCACCCGTCGACGGTGGTGGTCGACGAGCTGGGCGGGCAGGGCAGGCTGCTGCGGCTGGAGCTGCGCAGCGAGGTCGTCGCCGTGTTCGCCGACGGCGCGCTCGCGGCCGCCGCGCCGGACCTGATCTGCCTCGTCGACGTGCTGCACGGCGAACTGTCCACACTGGACAGCCTGGAGCCCGGTGACCTGGTGGACGTGCTGGTGATGCCCGCCGACGCGGTCTGGTACTCGGCCGAGGGGCTGGCCATGGTCGGCCCGGCCTCGCACGGGATCCCGCTGGCCCACCCGAGGCGCCGATGAGCCGCCCGCCGCTGGACCCACTGGTGCTCGCCGAGCTGCTGCGCGTCGACCCGCTCGCCCGCGCGAAGGCCGTGCACCTGCCCGACCCGGCCCGCGCGGTGCACGAGGTGGTGCTCGCCCAGACCTTCGACCGGCTGCACCGCGCGGCCCCGCACTCGCTCGTGGTGCTGCACGACGACGCCGCGACCGGCGGCTGGGCGCTGGCCGCGGCGCTGCACGCCGGGTGGGAGCGCAACGTCTCCGCGGTCGTGGTCCCGCAGGCGGCGATGAGCCCGTCCAGTGCCGTGCTCGCCGACCGGCTCGGGATCGCGCTGCTGGTCATCTCCGACGAGCCGGTGGACGTCGCGCTCACCCTCGCCGGGCAGGTCAGCGCGCCGCAGGCGGCCCGTGCGCTGCGGGTCGCGCTGTGCGCGGAACGGCTCGCGGAGCAGTCGAGCCTCCGCGGGGTCCTGGGTGTGCTCAACAGCGAGCTCACACCGGTGCCGGTCGCGCTGCTGGTCGGCGGCGCGGTCGCGGGCGGGCGGGCCGCGGCGGCGGAGGAGCGCCCGGACACGACCCGGGTGCGGGTGGAGATCCAGGCGGCGGGACGACCGTGGGCGGAGCTGGTGGCCGCGGTGCCGGCGAAGAGCGCGGGCTCGGCGGCGCACGTGGAGTCCGTGCTGCGCCTGGCCCGCCTGCCGTTGCTCGCGGCGTGGGCGCAGACCCGGATGAACAGCTCGGCGCAGGCCGCGCAGGAGCAGGCCGCGTTCGGGCTCCTGCGGCGGCTCGCCACCGAGCCCGCGGCGACCGCGCCACCTCCGGCCGACGTGGACGTGCCCTCGTGGACGGGTGAGCTGGGCTGGCGGGTGGAGGGCCGCAACCGCGCGCTGTGGCTGTCCCCGGTGCACGGCGTGCCCGCCGACGAACTGACGCAGCTGGTGCGCGCGTTCTGGCAGCGCACCCGCCCGGACTGGCCCCTGGTCGCCGACTCCGACGGCTGGCTGTCGTGGCAGAACATCCCCGAAGACCCCGAAGATTCCGAAGATTCCGGAAACGACGACACCGCCGGAATGCGCCGGGCACTGACGGCACTGGCCCGCGCGGCCACGGACCACGGCCTCGTCCTGGGCGTCGGTGGCGCGCACGCCGGGGTGCCGGGCCTCATGCGGTCGGTCACCGAGGCGCGGCTGGCGGCGCACGTCGCCCGCGACGGCGGCCCCGGCTCGGTGCAGTGGTTCGACCAGGTGGGTGCCCGCGCCGCGCTCGCGTGGCTGCCGCGGGCACGGATCGCGGAGGTCGCCGACCTGTGCCTGGCCGACCTCATGGGCGCCCGCGACCGCGAGGCGCTGGTGGACACCGTGCTCGCCGTGCTCGACTGCGGCGGTTCGCTCAGCCAGGCGTCGGCCCGCCTCGGCGTGCACCGCAACACCGTGCTTTCGCGGGTGGCGCGGGCGAAGGAGCTGGGCCTGGTGTTCGACGATCCGGCGCGCCGGCTCGCCCTCCACGTGCTGTGTTACTCCCTGGCGTCACTCTGGGTGCCCGGCAGGGGCTGACCGCCATTCCCCTGCAAGAGGGCCAAATACATGAACGGGTATCATGTCTCGCAGGAAGATCCACAATTTGTGACAGGGCTCGGCTCCGATGTCAAGAGCCACATTGGGCTGAATGGACGCGCGATGTTGACTCAGAGTTGCAGCCCGATTAATCTGCTCAGGCGCTGAGGAGGCCGGACCGGTCGCCCCGGGCGCCACATGTCAACTGGGTGCGGGGGCCCTGGCCAGTCACAACGGATGCGGGAAGGCCCTCAGGAGCCTTGAAGAAAAACTTCGGACCACGCAAGGGACGTGCTTCGATCCGGACGAGGGTGCTGTCGATCGCCTTCGTGCCCAGCATCGCGCTGCTGGTGGCCGGCGTCGCACTCGCGGGATACCTGCTGTACAACGCGGTCGCCGCGCGGACGTTCATCAGCAAGGTGCACGACTCGGCCACGATCGCCGTGCAGTTCTTCGCCTCGGTGCAGCAGGAGCGCCAGCTCACGCTCACCGACCTGGCGACGAACGGCTCGGTGCAGCCCCAGCTCGCGCAGGTCCGCGCGAAGACCGACAGCACCGGCGCGGGACAGGCGCAGAACCTGTCCGGCCTCTACGACCAGGCGCCGCCGCGGGTGCAGGCGAGCATCAACCAGACCGCGGCGAACCTGGCGCAGCTGCCGGAGTTCCGCGCGAAGGTCGACGCGCACCAGGTCTCGCTGCTGGACGCGTACACGTTCTACAACCGGATCCTCGACACCTACACCGACGGCCTGCTGGGCGTCGCCGAGGGCACGCCGGACGCGAAGACCGCGTACCTGCGGGCCACGGCGATGCCGCTGTTCGTGGCGGCCGACCAGATGGCGCGCAGCGTCGCACTGGCCTCGGGCGGGATCGCCAACGGCGGCCTGTCCGACGACGAGTTCAGCGCGTTCATCGCGACCACCGGCGCCTACCACGCCGGGTTCGACAACGCGGTGCCCGAGATGATCCCGACGGTCGCGCAGCAGTACAGCGCGCTCAAGGCGAGCCCGGCGTGGGCGACCGTCACGAGCGTCGAGAAGTCGATCATCGACGGCAACCACCGCAGCCTGCCCGCGGGCGTGACGGCGCAGCAGTGGCAGGCCGCGAGCACACAGGTCGCCGGCGCGCTGATGAACCTCTACATCCAGCAGAGCACCAACGCCACCAACGTCGAGATCGACACCGGCAACCAGATGCTGGTCACGGCCATCGCCGCCGGCGCGGCCGCGATCATCCTGGCGCTGCTCGTGACGATCATCGCGTGGCGGATGTCGAGCAGGCTCGTGCGGCGGTTGCACCGGCTGCGCGAGGAAACCCTGGAGATGGCCGACACGCAGCTGCCGGACCTGGTGGGCCGGGTCCGCAACGGCGAGGACGTCGACCTCGAGACCGAGATGTCCTTCCTCGACCACGGCGAGGACGAGATCGGGCAGGTCGCCGACGCGTTCAACAAGGCGCAGCAGACCGCCGTCGCCGCGGCCGTCGACGAGGCCAAGACCCGCGAGGGCACCAGCAAGGTCTTCCTCAACATCGCCCACCGCAGCCAGGTGCTCGTGCACCGGCAGCTCAAGGCCCTCGACGAGGCCGAGCGCAAGCAGGAGGACCCCGACCAGCTCGACCTGCTGTTCAAGCTCGACCACCTGTCCACGCGTGCCCGCCGCAACGCCGAGAACCTGATCATCCTCGGCGGCGAGCGGCCGGGCAGGCAGTGGCGCAACCCGGTCGCGCTGGCGGACCTGATCCGAGGCGCCACGGCGGAGACCGAGGACTACGCCCGCGTCAACGTCGGCAAGATGCCCGCCGTCGCGGTGAACGGCCCGGTGGTCGCCGACCTGATCCACCTGCTCGCCGAGCTGATCGACAACGCCACGTCGTTCTCGCCGCCGCAGTCGCGCGTCGAGGTGTGGGGTGACGTCGTCGGCCGCGGTGTGGTGCTGGAGATCGAGGACCAGGGCCTGGGCATGGAGCCCGAGCAGATCGACGAGCTGAACGCGATGCTCGCCGACCCGCCGGACTTCGGCGTGATGGCGCTGTCGCAGGAGCCCCGCCTCGGCCTGTTCGTGGTCGCCCGGCTGGCGTCGCGCCACGGCATCTCGGTGACGCTGCGGCCGTCGGCCTACGGCGGCACGCGGGCGATCGTGCTGGTCCGCTCGGAGCTGCTGACACCGGTCCCGCTGGCCGACGAGCCCGAGCCGGCGGCGCCCGTGCCCTCGCAGGGGCAGACGGCGAGCCACCCGAGCCTGCCCGTGCGCCGCCCGCAGGCGGTGCCGTCGGCGGAGGAGACCGCGCGCCAGGTCGCCGGTTCGCTCGCCCAGGCGCAGGCACAGGTCGACGCCGCCGGGAGCAACGGGAACGGCAACGGCGGGCGGGTCGACCTGTTCCGGCCGCAGCGCGAGCCGCGGTACGAACAGCAGCAGCCCCGTGAGCCGCAGCAGCCGCAGGGCAGGACGGGGCAGCACCGGGCCGCGCCGCAGCCCGCCCGGCCGCCGCAGGAGAACCGCGCTCCGCAGGACACCCGGTCCCGGCCGCAGCAGGGACCGCTGTCGCCGGACCGCCCCCAGCTGCCGCGCCGGCGGCGCCAGCAGAACCTGGCGCCCCAGCTGCGCACCGACGAGGTGCCCTACGAGGCTCCCTCGTCGTACGAGCCGCGGGAAGATCCCGACCTGGCCCGTAGCAGGCTCGCCTCGTTCCAGCAGGGGACGCGGCGGGCCCGCGACACCGACCCAGCCGCCACCGATTTCTTTGGAGAGCGCAGATGATGGCCACTCCCGGCTTGAACGAACTGGACTGGTTGCTCGACGACTTGCTCCAGCAGGTCGCCGGGGCGGACCGGGCCGTGGTGCTGTCCGCGGACGGGTTGCTCATCGGCCGCTCGTCGAACCTCACCGAGGAGGACGGCGAGCACCTCTCGGCCGTCGCCTCGGCGTTCCAGAGCCTCGCGAAGGGCACCGGCAGGCATTTCGGCGGTGGCCAGGTGCGCCAGACGGTCGTGGAGATGGACCACGCGTTCCTGTTCGTCACCGCCGCCGGTTACGGCGCCTGCCTGGCGCTGCTGACCAGCGAGGAGGCCGACATGGGGCTGGTCGCCTACGCGATGAACATGATGGTCAAGCGGGTCGGGGCGGTGCTTTCGGCCGCTCCGCGGGTGGAGCACGCATGAGTGAGCTTGCGAGCGAATCATCGAGCGCCATGCCGGCCAACAACACTGTCGCGGCGTGCCGCGTCCGGCAGGAGGCCGCATGAGTGAGCGGAAGCCTGACCCGCGGCCATGACAGCCGAGGAAGAGGCGTGGTTCGATGACGCCGCCGGGCCGCTGGTCCGGCCCTACACGGTCACCGGCGGCCGGACCCGCACCGACACACTGGGGCTGGACCTGCTCACGCTCGTGGTCGCGGTCACCTCGATCATGGACGCCGCGCACCTGCCGCAGGAGTACGCGCGCGTCGTGCGCCTGTGCCAGCAGCCGCTGTCGGTGGCCGAGGTCGCCGCGTACCTCGACCTGCCGCTGCCGGTCGTGAAGGTGCTGCTGGCGGACCTGATCGAGCAGAACCACGTGATCTTCCGCAGCGCGTCCCCGATGACCGCGGCCCCCGACGAACGCATCCTCCAGGCGGTGCTCGATGGCATCCGCAGACTCTGATAGGGCGGCAAGCACAGTGGACTCCCCCGTTCGAGGACAGCTGCAGCAGCCCGGCGCGGCGCCGGGTTTCCCGCAGTACCGGCGCAACCTGAACGCGATGACGCTCAAGCTGCTCATCGCGGGCGGGTTCGGCGTCGGCAAGACCACGATGGTCGGCTCGGTCAGCGAGGTGCCGCCGCTGCGCACCGAGGAAGCGCTGACCGCGGCGTCCGCCGGGGTCGACGACCTGACCGGGGTCGAGCGCAAGACCACCACCACGGTCGCGCTGGACTTCGGGCGCATCACGATCAACCCGGAGCTGATCCTGTACCTGTTCGGCACGCCGGGGCAGGACCGGTTCTGGTTCATGTGGGACGAGCTGGCGATCGGCGCGCTGGGCGCGGTGGTGCTGGCCGACACCCGCCGCCTGGAGAGCTGCTTCCCCGCGGTCGACTTCTTCGAGCGGCGCGGGATCCCGTTCGTGGTGGGCGTGAACTGCTTCGACGACGCCTACCGCTACGGCACGGAAGAGGTCCGGGACGCGATCGAGCTCGACGACCACGTCCCGGTCCTGCTGTGCGACGCCCGCGACCGCGAGTCGACCAAGCAGGTGCTCATCACGCTGATCGAGCACGTCATGGCGACCAAGCGGTCACTGGAACTGCGGTTGTCCTGACTACGGTCGCCGATGCCGTAGCGGCTCAGCGTCCGGGAAGGTTGCCGAGCGCCCGGGACCGCGCGGCCAGCAGTTCGGCGTAGGTGTCGTCGTGCTCTGCCCGGCGCAGCGGCCTGGCACGTTCGACGACGATCTCGTCCGGGGCCGGGTTCCGGGTGAGGAGCCCGATGACCTCGTCGAGGAAACCGTCCAGCGGCAGGGCGTGGGGGTTGAGCTTCTCCTGTCCGGCGGTGGCGACGGCCGGCGGGATGAGCTCGGTGACCGCGATCCCGGTGCCGGCGAGGTGCGCGCGGAGCGACTCGGTGTAGGAGTGCACGGCGGCCTTCGAGGCGCCGTAGGTGGGCATGAGCGGGAACGGCACGAAGCCGATGCCGGAGGAGACGGTGATGATGTCGCCGGCGCCGCGGGCGGTCAGGTGCGGGGTGAACGCGTCGATGACCCGGATGGTGCCCAGCAGGTTGACCGCGATGGTGGCTTCGGCCTGGGTGATGTGGCCGGGGTCGCGCAGGTCCTCGGTGAGCATGACGCCCGACATCGTCACCACGAGGTCGAGGCCGGGATGCTTCGCGAGGACCTCGTCGCGGGCGGCGAGGACGGAGGCCGGGTCGGTGACGTCGACCCGGACCGTTTCGAGGCCCTCGACCCGGCCGGTGTCGCGCCCACCGACGACCACGGTGCTGCCGGCGTCCACGAACCGCTGCGCGAGGCCGCGGCCGATTCCCGTGGTGCCGCCGACGATCAGTGCGGTGCGTCCGCTGATGTCCATTCCTGCTTCTCTTTCTCTTCCGGAGTCCGGCCCGATGACCGGCACAGCACCATGTTCGGCCGCCGCGTTCGCACCAGGAAGGACCCGTTGCTCCAGGTAGTGACAGGGCACCCTTCGGCGGAGCAGGCGTCGCTAGGGTGGGAATCGTGGATGCGGACGAAGAGAACCGGCTCGGCGAATACCTGAGCGCGCGTCGCGCGCTGGTCACGCCTCAGCAGGCCGGCCTCCCGGCCGGTTCCGGTCGCCGGGTGCCGGGGCTGCGCCGGGAAGAGGTCGCTCTGCTGGCGGGCATCAGCGCCGACTACTACTTCCGGCTCGAACGCGGACGGGACAAGAACCCGTCCGTCCAGGTCCTGGAGTCACTGGCCCGCGTCCTGCGATTGGACGACGTCGAGACCGAATACCTGCTCGGCCTGGGCGGCCCTCGTCCCCGGCGCCGGCGGCCCCGGCGCACCGAGCGAGTGCCCGCGAGGCTGCACCATCTCCTCGCGGCGCTCGACATCCCCGCGTTCATCGAGAACCGCTACTTCGACGTCCTCGCCGCCAACCCGCTCGCCGTCGCGTTCAGCCCCAGGCTCGCTCCCGGCCACAACCGGCTGCGGTCGCTGATGCTCGATCCCGAGGAGCGCGAGTTCCACGACGACTGGGACAGCGCCGTCGGCGAGTTCGTCGCCTCCTTCCGCCGCTCTCTCGGAGACGGTTCCGCCGACCCGCGCGCCATCGAGCTCGTGGGCGAGCTCTCCCTCGCCAGCGCGCGATTCCGGTCGCTCTGGGGGCGGCACGACGTCCGGCTGCTGGCGGGAGGAACGACGTCCGTCAACCACCCGGTCGTCGGGCAGCTGCGCCTGCACCGCGAGAAGCTTCCGGTCGACGAGCTGATCCTCGTCGTCTATTACCCCGACGAGCACAGTGACAGCGCGGAGAAGGTCGCCCTGCTCGCCTCACTGGCGTCCACGGCGCCGGACACCGGGTCGCCGACGTAGCACCCGAAGCGCGTCAGGCCGGAGACGCCCGCATGCGGTCGGACCCGCGACCTCGATCCGACCGCGTGCAGGCGTTGTCCTGACTATTCGTCGCCGATGCCGTAGCGGCTCAGCGCCGTCTCCGGGGTGATGTTGCGGTCCGCGACGTCCGCGCGGACGTCGTCGGCCGAGCGTTCCACCGGGTCGCCGTAGCCGCCGCCACCGCCGGTGGCGCAGCGGATCACGTCGCCCTTGCGGACCGTCGTGCCGTTGACCTTCAGCATCCGCCGCTCGTCGGGGCGCCCGGGGTTGATCACCACCTCCGGGCCGACCGCGTCCTCGCCGCCGAACAGGCCCCACGCCGGCTGCCGCGAGCGTTCGAACCACAGCGACAGCGAGCAGTCGGTCTGCGCCTCGTACTCCCGCACCACGCCGTTGCCGCCACGCCACTTCCCCGCGCCGCCGGAGTCGGGGCGGATGCGGTACTCGGTGATGCGGAACGGGTAGCGCGTTTCCAGCACCTCGATCGGAATGTCCTTCAGCGACCCGTTGACGTTGTTGATGAGAGCGCTTTCCCCGTCCGAACCGGACCACGCGCCCCAGCCGCCGACGGTGGCCTCCAGGTTGACGAACTCCCGCCCGAACCGCGGGTCGACGCCCGAGGTCAGCACGATCATCGAGTCACCGTGGCTGGCGCCCGCGACCCGGTCCGGCATCGCCGGGGCGAGCGCGCGGGCGACCATGTCGATCAGCAGCCCGAGGTGGGAGAAGTACCACTGGCACGCCGCGGGCGCGACGGCGCCGAGCACGGAACCCTCGCGCACCTGGGTGGTCATGGTGCGGAACGAGCCGCCGTTGCCCGGCAGGTCCGGGCTCACCAGCAGCTTGTAGCCCACCCGCAGCGCCGAAACCGCCTGCGGCACACCGCAGTTGACCGGGCCGGCGGTCTGGTCGGCGGACTCGGTGACGTCGAAGTCGATCGTGTCCCCGGCGACGGTGATCTTCAGCCGGATCGCGATCGGGGTGTCGAGGTCGACGCCGTCGTTGTCCAGCACGCCTTCCGCCGCGTACACCCCGTCCGGGATGTTCGCGATCGTCTCGCGCTCCAGCACCTCGGTCTGGCGGAAGATCTCGTCGCGCGCCGCCTCCAGCGTGTCCAGCCCGAACCGCTCGACGATCTCCCGCAGCCGCTTCTCCCCCATCGTGATGCAGGCGATCATGGCGTGCATGTCGCCCGTGGTGGGATAGGGGAAGCGCACGTTGCGGGCGATCGTGTCCATCAGCGCGGCCTCGTCCTCGCCGCCGGACACCAGCTTCTGCGGGCCGAGCCGCAGGCCCTCCTGGAAGATCGACACCGAGTCCATCGAGCCGCCCGGGTCCTTCGAGCCGACGTCGATCCAGTGCGCCCGGGACGCGGTGAAGCCGACGAGCGTGTCACCGACGAAGACGGGGCCGAAGATCGTGACGTCGTTGAGGTGCGTGCCGCCGAGGTAGCTGTCGTTGAGGATCCACACGTCGCCCGGCTGCCACACCTCGCGGCCGAACTGCTCCTCGGTGGCGCGGGTGCAGGTCTCCAGGTTGCCGAGGAAGATCGGCAGGCCCGCGGACTGGCCGAGCACCTGGTGCTGGGCGTCGAGCAGCGCGACGACGCAGTCGCCGCATTCGTAGATGATGGGCGTGTAGGCCGAGCGGATGAGGGTCGCGTTCATGTCGTCCGCCGCGGAGTTGAGCGCGTTGCGGATGATCTCGACGGTGACCGGGTCGACGGTCGTGGTGGTCATGCCTGCTCCTTGTTGCGGATGATCAGCGAGCCGATCTCGTCCACGGACACCGAGTAGCCGGGCGGGACGACGGTGGTGGCGGTGTCCTCGACGACGACACCCGGGCCGGCGAAGGTGTGCCCGGCGAGCAGGTCGTCGCGGCGCACCACGGTCGTGTCGCACGGCGTGCCGCCGAAGACGACCTGCTTGACCTCGTGCGGGAACTCCGGTTTCTCCGCGTGCGGCCACTTCTGCGGTTCCGGCCGGCCGAGGTCGCCGAACGCGGCGGTGCGCACGGTGACGAACTCGATGGGCGCGCCCGGGTTCGCGTGCCCGTAGCGGCTGTGGTGCATCTCGGCGAACCGCTCGGCGACGACCTTCAGGAAGTCCGGTGTGGACGGATCGGCGGCGTCGGTGATCGGCACGGTGAGCGTGTACTCCTGCGCCTCGTACCGGATGTCCACCGAGTGCGCCACCGACCGCTGTCCCTCGGGCACGCCCTCTTCGCCCAAAGTGGACAGTGCCTGCTCCTCCAGCCGGCGCAGCACGGCGGTGAGGTCTGCGCCGTCGAGGTCGGCGTCGAGGAAGAAGTACGGCTCGGTGAAGTCCTTGCGGATGCGGGTCTGCAGCATGCCCCACGCGGAGAACGCGCCGGGGAACCGCGGCACGATCGTCTCGGCGATGCCCAGCTCGCGGGCGAGGAACACGGCGTGCATCGGGCCCGCGCCGCCGAACGCGACGAGGCTGGAGTCCCGCGGCTCGATGCCGCGCGAGACGGTGATGGTGCGGATCGCCTGCGCCATCTTGGAGTTCGCCACGTCGCAGATGCCCTCGGCCATCGCGACGGCGTCGAGCCCGAAGGTCTCGCCGAGCTTGCCGACGGCCTGTTCCGCGCCGGCGGTGTCGAGCGTCATCTGCCCGCCCGCGAAGCCCTCGGGGTCGATGCGGCCGAGCACGAGGTTCGCGTCGGTCACGGTCGGTTCGGTGCCGCCGCGGCCGTAGCAGGCGGGGCCCGGCCGGGCGCCCGCCGAGCGCGGCCCGACCCGCAGCCCGCCCGCCTCGACCCATGCGACCGAGCCGCCGCCCGCGCCGACGGTGTGGATGTTGACCACGCTCATCAGCATCGGCAGTCCTTCGAGCTGCGCCTCGGCGGAGACGTCCGGCTCGCCGTCGACGATGAGCGACACGTCGAACGAGGTGCCGCCCATGTCCACGCCGATCAGGTTCGGCCTGCCGCTGACCCGGGACAGCTCGGCGCACGCGATCGCGCCGCCCACCGGCCCGGACAGCAGGGTCTGCAGCGGCCGGGCGCGCGCGGAGTCCGCGGTGAGGATGCCGCCGGAGGACTGCATCACGTGCAGCGGCACGGCGAGGCCGCCGTCGCGCAGGCGGACTTCGAGGTGGCTGAGGTAGCGGCGCACGATGGGGCCGGTGTAGCTCTCGACCACGGCGGAGGAGGTGCGCTCGTACTCGCGCCACTCCTTGGCGGCCTCGTGCGAGAGCGACACGGTGAAGTCCTCGCCCAGCTCCTCCAGGACGAGCTCGCGGGCCCGCAGCTCGTGCGCCGGGTTGGCGTAGCTGAACAGGAACGCGATGGCGATCGCGCCGTGCCCGCGGTCGCGCGCGGTGCGCGCGGCGGCGCGCACGGCGTCCTCGTCGAGCGGGGTCAGCTCGCTGCCGTCGGGCGCGATGCGGCCGCCGATGCCGAGCACGTCGCGGCGCGGCACGAGCGGTTCGGGCTTGCGGTAGTGCAGGTCGTACAGGCGGGTCCGCGGCCCGCGGGCGATGTGGTAGCTGTCCTCGACCCCGGCGGTGCCCAGCAGCAGCACCGGGACGCCGCGGCGTTCGAGGAACGCGTTGAGGCCCTGGGTGGTGCCGTGCACGAGGAAACCGATGTCCCCGGGGGTGTCGACGACCGCGCCCAGCCCGGCCATGACCCCCTCGCTCAGGTCGTCGGGGGTGGTCGACGCTTTGGTCGCCGCGAAGACCCCGGCTTCGTCGTCGTAGGTGACGACATCGGTGAACGTGCCCCCGATGTCCATCGACACGCGGTACCGCGCCATGGCGTACTCCAATCCAGCAGCAGACGTGCCTGGAAAGCTAGGAGCCGCGCTTTCGGGGGCGATGTGCTCACCGCACCGGTGACCGGGCGATCACTATGCGCCGCGCACGGACGGGCTGGCGCGGCCTGCGGCGGAGGGCGGCACGCGGAAGGCCGGGCGTGTCGTGGGGGAACCGGTCAGCGCGCCCAGATGCCCCGCACGTGGCGGATGTGGCGGTCCATCAGCGCTTCCGCCGCGTCGGCGTCGCGGGCGGCGATGAGGTCCAGCAGCTCCGCGTGCTCGTGCGAGGAGGCCACCAGCTCGCCGCGGTCGGCGAGGGAGCGCAGGCCGTAGATGCGCGAGCGGGCGCGCAGCGAGCGCACCGTCTCGACCAGGTGCGGGTTGCCCGCGAGGGCGAGCAGCCGCAGGTGGAACTGCATGTCGGCCTTGATGTGGGTGATCAGGTCGCCCTCGGCGGCGGCCTCCTCGATCGCCACCGCGAGCGGGCGCAGCTCCCGCAGCACCGCCGCGTCGACACCGGCCGCCGTGATGCGCCGGACGGTGGGCACCTCGATGAGCGCCCGCAGCTCGCTCAGGTCGTCCAGGTCCTTTTCGGACAGTTCGGTGACACGGAAACCCTTGTTCCGCACCGTGTCGATGAGCCCTTCCTTCGCCAGGTCGAGCATCGCCTCGCGGACGGGGGTCGCGGACACGCCGAACTGCGCCGCCAGGCTCGGCGCGGAGTACACCACTCCCGGCCGCAGCTCCCCGGAGATCACCGCGGCCCGCAGCGTCTGGATGATCTCGTCCCGCAGGTTGCCACGGGCGCCGAACGACGGGAACGCCGGCTGTTCCACCGTTATGCCCCCTCCTCGTACTCCCTCGCGGCAACCACCAGATCTTCCCACGCCATCCCGACGCTCTTGAACAGCCGTGGCGCTCCCACGGCGGGCTTCGCCTCCCCGCGCACGACGGCGGCCAGCCCCACCAGCTCCGCCGGGTCGCACACCCCCGCCGCGACCGCGAGGACGACGTCCCCCGCCTCCCGCAACGCCGTTCCCGGGGACTCCACGACGACCGTCGAGCGCCGCACCGTCTCGTCGTCCACCTCTCGTACGTCCGGCTCGTGCGACCCCATCGCCACGACGGTCGCGTGCGGCGCGAGCAGGCGCCCGTCGAACAGCGGCTCGCTCGCGGTGGTGCAGCACACGACGAGGTCCGCATCCCGGACGTCCTCGGCGGTGCCGACGCGGGCGCCGGTCTCCTGCGCGAACGACCGCGTCCGCCCGGGATCCCGGCCGACCACGACGACGTCCTCGACCGGCCGCACCACTCGCAGTGCCTCCAGGTGGGCGCGTGCCTGCGGCCCGGTCCCGAACACGACCACCCGCGACGCCCCGGCCTCCGCCAGTGCGTCGACGGCCACCGCGGACACCGCCGCGGTGCGGACGGTGGTGAGCGCGACGGCGTCCAGAACCGTCAGCGGCGTCAGGGTTTCGCTGTCCAGCAGCAGGTAGCGCCCCTGGATCCGCGCCCGCCCCCGCGCGGGGTTGGCCGGCGCCACCGACGCGACCTTGACCCCCACATACCGGTCCCATTCCGCGGGCATGAGCAGCAGGTGCCCCCGGCTCACCGGGGCGACCGACCGCGGCGGGTCGGCGTCCGGGTCGAGCCCGGCGGCCAGCGCGCCGCGGAGCGCGGCGATCGCCGTGGCCACCCCGATCACAGCTGGAATCCCGCGGGGAACGGGTCGTCGGGGTCGAGGAAGTACTGCGCGGTGCCGGTCAGCCAGGCGCGCCCGGTGATCGTCGGGACCACCGCGGGCACGCCCGCCACCTCGGTCTCCTCGACCAGCCGCCCGGTGAACCGCGTGCCGATGAACGACTCGTTGCGGAAGTCGGTGTGCAACGGCAGTTCGCCGCGCGCGTGCAGCTGCGCCATCCGCGCGCTGGTCCCGGTGCCGCAGGGCGAGCGGTCGAACCAGCCCGGGTGGATGGCCATGGCGTGCCGGGAGTGCCGGGCGTCGGAACCGGGGGCGGCGAGGTAGACGTGGTGGCAGCCGGTGATCTCCGGGTTCGCCGGGTGCACGGGCTCGTCGTGCTCGTTGATCGCGGCCATGATCGCGAGCCCGGCGTCGAGCAGGCGCTGTTTCTCGGCCCGGTCGAACGGCAGCCCCAGCTCGGCCAGCTCGACGATGGCGTAGAAGTTGCCGCCGAACGCGAGGTCGTAGCGCACCTGGCCGAGCCCGGGCACCGGCACCTTGCGGTCCAGCCCCACCGCGAACGACGGTACGTTGCGGATCGTGACCGCCCGCGCGGCGCCGTCCTCGACGCGCACCTCGGCCACGACCAGTCCGGCCGGGGTGTCCAGCCGGACCGTGGTGACGGGCTCGGTCACCTCGACCATGCCCGTCTCCACCAGCACCGTGGCGACGCCGATCGTGCCGTGCCCGCACATCGGCAGGCAGCCGGAGACCTCGATGAACAGCACGCCCCAGTCGGCGTCGGGCCGGGTGGGCGGCTGCAGGATCGCGCCGCTCATCGCCGAGTGCCCGCGCGGCTCGTTCATCAGCAGCTGCCGCAGGTGGTCGAAGTGCTCGACGAAGTAGCGGCGGCGGTCGAACATCGTCTCGCCGGGCACGACGCCGACGCCGCCGGTGATGACACGCGTGGGCATGCCCTCGGTGTGGGAGTCGACCGCGGAGAAGACCCGCTTGGCGCGCATCAGCGCAGCCCTTCCGCGAGTGCCTGCTCCGTCGCCTCCCGCACGAGCTTCTCGTGCTCGGGCGTGAGCGGGACGCGCGGGTGGCGGCACGGCCCGCCGTAGCGGCCGGCGAGGTCCATGCTCAGCTTGATCGCCTGGACGAACTCGGTGCGGGAGTCCCAGCGCAGCAACGGGTGCAGCAGCCGGTACAGCGGCACGGCCTTGTCCAGCTCGCCCGCGCTCGCGGCCCGCCACAGCTCGACGCACGCGCGCGGCAGCGCGTTGGGGTAACCGGAAACCCAGCCGGGCGCCCCCGCGACCGCCAGTTCCAGCGACACGTCGTCGGCCCCGCACAGCACGTCCAGCCCGGGCGCCAGCTCCGCGATCCGGTACGGGCGGCGCACGTCGCCGGAGAACTCCTTGACCCCGACGATGAGCCCTTCGGCGTACAGCTCGGCGAGCAGTTCGGGAACGAGGTCGACCTTGGTGTCGATGGGGTTGTTGTAGGCGACGATCGGCAGGCCCGCCTTGGCGACCTCACGGTAGTGCGCGATCACCGCCCGCTCGTCGGCCCGGTAGGCGTTGGGCGGCAACAACATCACGGCCGGGCAGCCCGCCTCGGCCGCCTGCTCGGCCCACCGGCGGGACTCGGCGGCGCCGTACGCGGCGACGCCCGGCATCACGGTGAAGCCCTCGGGCGCGGCGGCCACGGCGGTGGTGACGACGCGGGTGCGTTCCTCGGGCGTGAGCGTCTGGTACTCCCCCAGCGAGCCGTTCGGCGTCACGCCGTGGCAGCCCTCCGCGCCCAGCCAGGCCACGTGCTCGGCGAAGCGGTCGTAGTCCACCTCCAGGCTTTCGGTGAGCGGCAGCGCGGTTGCCACGAGAACGCCGTGCCACGGGGTCATGAGCCCTCCACAGTTTCCGGTTGTGCCACGGTCCCGAGCGGGACCGGGTTCGCGCTGGGGCGCGCGGCCAGGCCCAGCAGGTCCTGCGCGGTCACGTCACGCCTCTGATGTCCAGCGGTGAGGCAGGCGGTGGCGTAACCACACACCCGCCCCTGGCACAGCCCCATTCCTGGACGTGCCAGCAGTTTCACGGCCCTGGCGTCGATCGCGCCCAGGTCCACTATGGACTGTCGTATCCGGCTCGCCGGGACCTCTTCGCACCGGCACACGAGCGTGTCGTCAGTGAGCCAGGTCTGCCAGCCGGGCCGGACGGGATGCGTCTGGTGCAGCACCCGGGCGAACGCGCGGGCCCGGCGGCGCTTGTGCAGCAGCCGCGCCACTCTCGTGTCGTCCGGTACCGCGCCTACGGTGGTGAACGCGGCGTGCAGTCCGGCCAGCTCACCCTCCACAAGGGACAGTTCAGCGCCGCCGACACCGCACACCTCCCCCGCGAGGTACACGCCGGGCACACTCGCCCGCTGCTGCTCATCGGCTTGCGCGACAAGACTTCCGTCGACGTCCAGGCGCGTGGCGCAGCCCAGCTGCAGGGGAATCTCCAGCTGGGGCGTGAACCCGTAGCCGACGGCGACCGCGTCACAGGCCACCTCGCGCGTGCCGGTGATGCGCCAGCTCGCGTCCAGGGAGGCGATGATCGCACCTTCGACGGCACCGGTGCCGTGCGCGGCGACGACCGTCGAGTGCGTGCGGTACGGGATCCGGTGCTTGAGCAGCGTTCGCGCGTACTCGGCGCCCTCTCCCGCCTTCGCCAGCGCCTCGCGCGGATGCCGGGCGAATCCCGCTGGTGAACCGGCTTCGTACACGCCTGCGACCTCGGCCCCGGCCTCCGCGAGCCCGGCCGCGACGGGCAGCAGGAACGGTCCCGTCCCGGCGACGACCACGCGGCGCCCGGCCGTCACGCCCTGCCCCTTCAGCAGCGCCTGGGCGCCCCCCGCCGTGAAGACGCCCGGCAACGTCCAGCCGGGGAACGGCAGCTGACGGTCGTAGGCGCCCGTCGCGACGACGAGCGTGCGTGCGGTGACCTCGCCTTGGCTGGTGTGCAAGGTGAAGCCGTCGTCCCGGCGTTCGACGTGCCAGACCTGACGCCCGGCGAGGAACTCCGGCACGGCGGCCCGCAGCCGTTCCAGCTCGCGCCAGTGGTGGTGGCCCGCGCCGGAGTCGCCGTCGCGGTGTCGCCAGAACTGCCCGCCCACGCGCTGCCCGGCGTCGAGCAGCACGACGCGTGCGCCCACGTGCGAAGCCGCCGCGGCGGCGGCGAGCCCGGCGGGACCGGCGCCGAGCACGGCGACGTCAGCAGGCGAGGTCGGCACGCCCGGCTCCTTCCTGCGGCTCGACCCGGTCACCCGGCCGCGCTTCGGTGAGGCACGCCCGCTGCCCGGGCCGCCCGTTGACGACGACGAGGCAGTCGAAGCAGACCCCGATGCCGCAGAAGATTCCCCGCGGCTCACCCCCGTGCCGGGTCGTACGCCACGACCGATGCCCGGCCGCGAGCAACGCCGCCCCGACACTCTGTCCCGGCTCGGCCTGGATTTCCTTGCCCTGGAAGGAGAAACTCACGCGACCTCCTCGAACCGATCCGGCCGGAACGGCGTCAGGTCCAAGTCCGGCTGCTTCCCCGCGGCCACCTGAGCGACCAGTTCCCCCGTCGCGGCGGCCAGCCCGATCCCCGCGCCCTCGTGCCCGCACGCGTGCAGCAGTCCCGGCACGCGCGGGTCCAGCCCGATGACCGGTAGATGGTCGGGACAGTACGGCCGGAAACCGAGGTAGGAGCGCAGCAACCCGACGTCGGCGAGGAACGGGAACACGCCGATGGCCTGCGCGGCGAGCTTGCGCACCACGGGCAGCGAGAACGTCCGGTCGAAGCCGACCCGCTCCCGGCTCGCCCCGATCAGCACCGTCCCGGCCGCCGTGCCCTCCACCACCACCGAGGTCTCCAGGCCCTCGTCGCCGCTCGCCACGTTCGCGACGTAGTCCGCGGTGTAGACCTTGTGCCGCACCACCCGCGGCAACGGCTCGGTGACCAGCACGAACCCGCGCCGGGGCAGCACCGGCACCGGCGCGCCCGCGAGCGCGGCGACCTCGCCACCCCACGTGCCGGCGGCGTTGACCACCCAGTCGGTGGACAGCACACCCGCGCTCGTCTCGACCGCCGTGATCTTTGTGCCGTCGTGACGGAAACCCCGCACCTCGGTTCCCGTGTGGACGGTCGCGCCGAGGGCTTTCGCCTGGCGCAGCAGCTGTGCCGCCGTCAGCATCGGCTGCACCTGCATGTCCTGCGGGTAGAAGACGCCGCTCACCACCTCGCGCGTCAGGTTCGGCTCCAGCTCGAACAGCTCCGCCGGAGACACGTCCTGCGCCTCGACGCCGCTCTCGCGCTGGGCCGCGGCGAGCTTCGCGAGCCCGTCGGCCGCTTCCGGGGACTGCGCGACGACCACGCCGCCCTTCGGCTCCAGCTCGAAGGTTCCCGGGCCGAAGCGTTCGCCCAGCTCGCGCCACCGGCGGACCGACCGCAGCGCGAGGTCCAGCTCCGGCCCGGGCTCCTTGTCCGACACGAGGATGTTGCCTTCGCCGCCGCTGGTGGTGCCGCCCGCGACGCCACCCCGGTCCACGACCGCGACCCGCAACCCAGCCGCCGCGCAGAAGTACGCGCAGGCCGCGCCGACCATCCCGGCGCCGACGACCACCACATCCATGGGCAGTAGTATGTGACATTGCACAGAGACGGTCAAGAAACTGTCGGACGGTTCTGGCAGGCTGTGCGCGTGACGTTAGCCCTGCTGGACTCCGCGAGCCTGTACTTCCGGTCGTTCTACGCGCTGCCCGAGTCGATGACCGCGCCGGACGGCACGCCGGTCAACGCGGTGCGCGGGTTCGCCGACACGGTGGCGCGCATCCTCACCGACCGGCGCCCGGCGCGGCTGGTGGCGTGCCTGGACGCGGACTGGCGGCCGCAGTTCCGGGTCGAGCTGCTGCCCAGCTACAAGGCGCACCGAGTGGCCGACGAGGCGGCGAACGCCGAGGAGGTGCCCGACACGCTGACGCCGCAGGTGCCGATCATCCTCGACCTGCTGGCAGCGGTGGGGCTCGCGACGGCGGAGGCGCCGGGCTACGAGGCGGACGACGTCATCGGGGCGCTCACCGCGCGGGAGGCGGAGGACCCGGTGGAAGTGATCACGGGTGACCGCGACCTGTTCCAGCTGGTGCGGGCGAAGCCGACGCCGGCGTCGGTGATCTACGTGGGCAAGGGCTGGGCGAAGGCGGAGGTCCTCGGCCCGGCGGAGATCGCCGAGCGCTACGGCGTGCCGAAGGCCGAAGCGGGCCCGGCGTACGCGGCGATGGCGGCGCTGCGCGGCGACCCGTCCGACGGCCTGCCGGGGGTGGCGGGTATCGGCGAGAAGACGGCGGCGAAGCTGATCACGCAGTTCGGTTCCGTGGCGGCCCTGCTGGCGGCGGCGAAGTCCGGGAGCAGGGAGCTGCCGCTGAAGATGCGCCTCAAGCTGACCTCGGCGGAGGACTACCTGGCGGTGGCGCCGAAGGTGGTGGAGGTGGCCGTGGACGCCCCGGTGTCCCTGTCGGGCGCGGACACCGTCCCGGCGAAGGTGAAGCACCCGAAGCGCCTGGCGGAACTGGCCGACCGCTGGAACCTGGGCAGCTCGGTGAAGCGCCTGGTGGCAGCGATCGAGGGAGGGAAGTAGCGGGTTTTCCGGCGGCTTCCGCCGCAGGACGGCGCCGCTTCCCGGCTCCGTCCCGGGCTGGGGTGACAGGCACTCCCGGCTTCCGGCTCCCGCACGCAGGCAGGCAGGCCCTCGGCCCCCTCCGGGCCGCGGGGTGGCAGACGCTCCCCAGCTCCGTCCGGGCTGGGGTGACAGGCACTCCCCAGCTCCCGGCTCCCGCACGCAGGCAGGCAGGCCCTCGGCCCCCTCCGGGCCGCGGGGTGGCAGACGCTCCCCAGCTCCGTCCGGGCTGGGGTGACAGGCACTCCCGGCTCCCGGCTCCCGGCTCCCGGCTCCCGGCTCCCGGCTCCCGGCTCCCGGCTCCCGGCCGCACGGTGGCAGGCGCTCCCCCTGCTTCGCCACCGCCGCTCGGAGGCCGGGACCTTGCCTGGCCCACAGCCCACCGCCGGAGGATGGCAGGGGCTCCCCTACCCCGCCACTGCGCCCGGTCCCGTAACCACAGCCGCGGCAGCCGAACCACCGCACTCCTCGGGCAACCTCGCCCACGGAACGGGTCTGGCCCCACCCACCAGCCGCGCCACCGGAACGCACGCCACCTCCGGGCCACCCCCTGCCCCGGCCCTCACCGCGTCACCGGACCGGCGCCACCGTCACCTCCGAGCCATCCCCGCTCCCGGCCCCCTGACAGCAACCGCCGAACCGCCCCCATCGCCTCACCCGCTCGACGCTGCTGCCGCGCGTTTCGCCGTGATGGCCTTCCGCAGGGCCTTCGCCACCGGGGCGATGGGCTCCGCCAGCTGGTCGAGCCTCGCGCGGTTCCGGCGCCGATCCGCCGCCGACAGCACGACCCGCAGCTGGGCCGCCCCCGCGAGTGCCGCCAGGACACGAATCTCACCGTCCACACGGGACGGTGCCTGGGTGCCCACCAGGGCTCGGCGCACCTGCTCCGCCAGCCGCCGCGCCTCCCGGGTGTCCCGCAGCGTGATCCGCGTGTGCGGCACCAGCCCCAGCCACCGCGCGTGCTCCACCCGGATCACCCGCTCGTCCGCCAGCAGGTCCCGTACCGCCGCGAAGATCTCCTTCCGGCCCCGCCCGACCCACCGGCTCCACGACCGCGGCGAGGACTCCGAAACCTCCTGCCACACCGCCGCCAGCACGGGGTCCGACGGTACAGCACCGGCCACCACGGCCTTCCCGCCGTCGTCCCGCAACCGCCCACTCAGGACCAGCTCGGCCAGCGCCGCCGCACGCAGCAGGTGGCCCAGCTCGTCCCGGGACGTCAACCGGCCCTTCACCGGGTGGAACGCCAGCAGGAACATCTTGGCAGGCAAAGACTCACCCATCGCCCTCTCCCTCCACTTCGGACTTGCGTGGCCGCCCGCGGGGCCGCATCCGGCCGGCGTCCCGTGGCAGCCGCCCGGCCTCCGCCAGCGCCCGGCGCAACAGGAACTCGATCTGCGCGTTGGTGCTGCGCAGCTCGTCGGCCGCCCACTTCGCCAGCGCGTCGTGCACGGCCGGATCCAGCCGCAGCAGGATCTTCTTGCGCTCGGCCACGGTTACGAATACAGCGTCCCGGCGTTGACCACCGGCTGCGCGTCCCGGTCACCCACCAGCACCACCATCAGGTTGCTCACCATCGCCGCCTTGCGTTCCTCGTCCAGGTCCACCACGTCGTGCTCCGCCAGCCGCTCCAAAGCGGACTCGACCATCCCGACCGCGCCCTCCACGATCCGCGCCCGCGCCGCCACGATCGCGCCCGCCTGCTGGCGCCGCAGCATCGCCTGCGCGATCTCCGGCGCGTACGCCAGGTGGGTGATGCGCGACTCGATCACCCGCACCCCCGCCGACGCCACCCGCGCCCCGATCTCCTCGCTCAGCTTCTCGGTGATCTCGTCGGCGTTGTCCCGCAGCGAAAGCCCCTCGTGTGTGTCGTAGGGGTAGGAGTTCGCGATGTGCCGCACGGCCGTCTCGGTCTGGATGGCGACGAACTCGACGAAGTCGTCCACCTCGAACAGCGCCTGCGCGGTGTCGCGCACCTGCCACACCACGACGGCCGCCATCTCGATCGGGTTGCCGTCGGCGTCGTTCACCTTCGCCACGTCCGTCTCGTGGTTGCGGATCCGTGTGGATACCGGGCGGCGCGCGGAGAACGGGTTCACCCAGCGCAGCCCGTCCTGGCGCACGGTGCCGGTGTAGCGGCCCAGCAGCTGCACCACCCGCGCCTGCCCGGGCGACACCGCGGTCAGCCCGCGCAGCAGCACGGCCCCGACGACCACCACCAGGATCCCCGGCACGCGCAGCCCGCCGGCAGAGACCGCCAGCGCCACGCCCCCGGCCACGAGCACCAGCCCCACGCCGAGCATCAGGAACCCCGGCAGCGCACCCGCCCGCCGCTCGCGAATCCGCGGCGCGGGCATCTCCACAGCAGTCTCGGTCATTTCTTCCCCTCAGCCGGTCTTGACGTCCCCGTCCGGGACTATCATAGTGATATCACTTTTTTCCGACTGAGGGGAGTCCCCATGACCGACCGGCGACTGGAGATCGACGCGATCTCCAAGAGGTACGGCGAAACCGTGGCGCTGCGCGAGATGACGTTCGACGTGCGCGCCGGGGAGCTGTTCGGCTTCGTCGGCAGCAACGGCGCCGGCAAGACCACCACGATGCGCATCGCGCTGGGCGTGCTGGCCGCGGACGCCGGGAGCGTCCGCTGGGCCGGGCAGCCGGTCACGCTCGAAACCCGCCGCCTCATCGGCTACATGCCCGAGGAGCGCGGCCTGTACCCGAAGATGAAGGTCGGCGAGCAACTGACCTACCTCGCCCGCCTGCACGGCCTGCCCGCCGCCACGGCCCGGCGCTCGGCCGACGCCTGGGCCGAACGGCTCGGCGTGGCCGGGCGCCGCGACGACGAGGTGCAGAAGCTCAGCCTCGGCAACCAGCAGCGGGTCCAGCTCGCCGCCGCACTCGTGCACGACCCGGAGATCCTCGTGCTCGACGAGCCGTTCTCCGGGCTCGACCCGGTCGCGGTGGACGTGATGAGCGAGGTGCTGCGCGAGAAGGCCGCCCAGGGCGTGCCGGTCGTGTTCTCCAGCCACCAGCTCGACCTGGTGCAGCGGCTGTGCGACCGGGTCGGGATCGTGCGGGCGGGCCGGATGGTCGCGTGCGGCACGGTCGACGAGCTGCGCGCGGGCGGCTCGGTGCGGCTCGTCGTCGACGCGCCACAGGCGCCACCCGGCTGGGCCGACGCGCTGCCCGGCGTCCGGCGGCTCGAACACACCGGCACCCGCACCGAGCTGGAGCTCGGCGACGGCGCCGACGACCAGGCCGTGCTGCGGGCCGCGCTGACCACCGGCCCGGTGCACGAGTTCGCCCGGCGGCGGCCGTCGCTGACCGAGCTGTTCCGCAGTGTCGTGACCGAGGAGGCGGCGAAATGACGAACGGCACCTGGGACGCGATCGGCCTCGTCGCCTCGCGGGAGATCGGCACCCGCCTGCGTTCCAAGGCTTTCCTGGTGAGCACAGCGGTGCTCATCGTGCTGCTCATCGCGTTCACCGTGCTGATGAAGTTCGTGACCGCCGGTGGTGGCTCGGAGGCGACGATCGGCTACACCCCGCCCAACGCCGCGCTCGCCGCCCCGCTGCAGGCGAGCGCCAAGGCCCTCGGCCACGACGTGGCCACCCGCGAGGTGCCCGATGACACCGCCGGCCGGGACCAGGTTCGCGACGGCGGGCTCGACGCGCTGCTCGTCGGCGACGGCACCCGCGTGCGGGTCGTGGTGAAGGAGCAGGCGGACGCCGACCTGCGCGCCGCGCTCAACGTGGTGGCCGACCGGCTCGCGCTCGACCAGCAGATCGACCGCCTCGGCGGCGACCCGGCGCAGGTGGAAGCCGCCGTCGCCGGCGCGTCGGTCGACGTCGAGGCGCTGCAGCCGCCGAAGCAGTACAACGGCCAGCAGCTCGTGCTCGGGATCCTCGCGGGCGTGCTGATCTACGTGTCGCTCGTGCTGAACGGGCAGACCGTGGCGCAGGGCGTGGTGGAGGAGAAGACCAGCCGGGTGGTCGAGCTGCTGCTCGCGACGATCCGGCCCTGGCAGCTGATGGCGGGCAAGGTGCTCGGCATCGGCGCGGTGGGCCTGGCGCAGATCCTCGCGATCGCGGTGGTGGGGCTCGTCTCCGGGCTCGCGACGGGGGTGCTGACGATCGCGGTGTCGGCCGCCGCGGGCATGATCGTCTGGCTGATCGTGTGGTACCTGCTGGGTTTCCTGATGTACTCGATCGTGTTCGCGGGCCTGGGCGCGCTCGTGTCGCGGCAGGAGGAGGTCGGCGGCGCGGTCGCCCCGGCGCTGATCTTCATCATCGCCGGGTACGTCGTCGGCATCTCCGTGCTGCCCTCGGATCCCGGCAACCGGCTGGCGGAGATCCTGTCCGTGCTGCCGTTCTTCGCCCCGACGCTGATGCCGATGCGCCTGGGCCTCGGCGGCGTGCCCGCGTGGGAGGCGGTCGTGTCGGTGCTGCTGGTCGTGGCGCTGATCCCGGCGCTGATCTGGCTGTCCGGCCGGATCTACCGCAACGCCGTCCTCCGCACCGGTGCCAAGGTCAAGCTCCGCGAAGCCCTTTCCGCCGCCTAGAACGACGTGCCGCAGAACGGAACGCTGCCGGTGGCGAACAGGGTGTCCGCCGCCGGCAGTGCTTCCGGGCGCAGGACCTCGATCCGGCCCAGCGAGGCGAGGAGGCCCGGGGCGCGATCGCCCAGGTAGAGCATCCCCAGCTCCTCGATCCCGAGCCGCAGGCTGGGCGCGGCTTCGACCCGCTCCACCCCGCCGGGCGAAATCCGGTAGCACCCGGAGTTCGCGGGCAGCATCGGGTCGGCGACTTCCAGCACCACCGGCTCACCCTCGCCGTACGACCGGGCGGCGAGCGCGGCGGGCACGTCCAGCAGCCGGAGCCACAACGAGTCGTCGATCCTCTCCACCTGGCAGACGCGCGGATCGGTGAACAGCAGCCCGATCGGCTCGTCCAGCGGGCGCGCCGGGGCGCGGACCTCGGCCACCAGGTCGACGTTCAGCAGGTACCGCCACAGCCCGGTCACCGCCTCGACGCCCGTGGCGTGCAGCTCACGCACCACGAGCGCGGAGCCGGCCCCCGGCTGCTCGAACGTGCGCAGGTCCTCGGGCCGGTACAACACGAACCCGTCGTCCCCCGCCGGACCGGTGTGCACCGCGACGTGGTGCTGGGCCACGATCCGGGGGTGCGCCCAGTGCCACCACCGCGGCGGACGGCCGATCATCCCCGGCCGGTACGGCGCGATCCGCTCGTACAGTCCGGGCAGCTGCTCGTGCGCCTCCTCGGGTTCCAGCAGCCGCACCCGGCCACCGGCAGGCGCGTCGTCCCGGAACCGGGCGCGTCCTTTGTGGACCCGCAGCGTCTTGCCCCTGGTGGCGACGCCGTAGCCGAACCGGCCGTAGATCGTCGCCTCGCTCGCGTGCAGGCAGGCCGCCACGTCACCGCGCGCCACGCAGTCGCGCAGCTGCTCGCCCATCAGCGCGGTCAGCACCCCGCGCCGTGTGTGGTCCGCCCGCACCGCGACCCCGTCGACCGCGGCCGCGGGCACCGTCTTCCCGCCCGGGACCGCCAGTTCCGTGCCGAACGACCCCGCCGTGCCCACCATCCGGCCCTCGGCGAACGCGCCGAACTTCCGGTCCACGGCGTGGGCGCGCGCCCGCTGTTCCCAGTCCTCGTCGGTAGGACGGGGCGCGTGCAGTGCGCGGCCGAGCAGCTCGAACGCGGGGCGTTGCTCACCTTCGGCGAGCGGGCGGACTTCGAAACCGGTCATGCCCCGATCCTGCCCGGCGCCGCCGATCGGTCCCAGCGAATTTCACTTCGGCGCGGACACCTGGTACGTCCCGTCCGGCGTCTGCACCCGCAACGTCACCGACCGCTGCGCCCCCGCCACGGTCACCGCGCACTCGAACGAGATGCCCACCTGCACGGCCTGCCCCGCCGGGCAGCGCACCTCGGTGACGTCGGCCAGCCCGTACGACTGGCTCAGCACCTGCCGCACCCCGTTCTCCAGCGCCGTCTCGTCGAAGACCCGCGACGCCGAGGGCAGGGTGACGGCGCTGGACGACGAGGCACTGCTGCCGGAGGACGACGGCACGGACGGCGCGTCCCCTCCTCCCGTGCAGCCGGCGAGCGGCAGCACGACCAGGCAGGCGCAGCCCAGGGCACGCCGAGACACCGCGGTTCCCCCCGAGAAGTCTTCCGGTCCGTTGTGGTCAGAAGTGTGTACCACACCAGGCCGACGGGCGGGTGGCGAACAGCCCCTCCGCCCGGGTGACCGCGCTCGCTTCCGCCACCTGGACGCGTCCCGCCGCGACGAGCGCCGACGCCGGCCAGCCGCCGAAGTACAGCATCGCCAGCGCGTCCACGCCCAGCCGCAGCTCCGCCGGGTCACTCGTGCGCTCGACGCCGTCCGGGCCGACCCGGTAGCGGCCGCTGTTGCCCTCCAGTACGGGGTCGGTGACCTCCAGGACCACCGGCTCCCCCTCGTACGTCCGCGCCGCGAGCGCGGCCGGGACGTCGGCCAGCCGCAGCCACAGGTCGTCGGTGACGGCGGTGACCTCGCAGACGCGCGGGTCGGTGAACAGCAGCGACGTGGGCTCGTCGAGCGGCCGGTCCTCGGCCTGGATGGTGTCGACCAGGTCCACCGAGAGCAGGTACCGCCACAGGCCCGCGAACGCCTCGTCGCTCGCCGCGTACAGGTTCGTCACGTCCATAGTGGACGGATCACGCCAGCTCTGGCGCTGCACGCTATAGGTGGCGAACCCGTCGGGCCCGTCCGGTCCGTTGTGGACGATCGCCGCCAGCGGGGTCTCCGCCCGGCGCCAGTGCCGTTCGAACCCCGCCCACCAGTGCACCGGGCGGGTCATCATGCCCGGCCGGTAGTGCGGGAGCGCGGCGTAGACCTCCGGCAGCCGTTCGAGGGCCGCGTCCCCGCTGAGCAGCTCGACCTCGCCGCCCGACGGGACCTCCGGCCGCAGCACCGCCCGCCGCGGGTCGATCCGGTGGTTGAGGGCGCGCGTCGCGATGCCGTAACCGAACCGGCCGTAGATCGGGCCCTCACTGGCGTAGAGGGCCGCCAGCGGGAACCCGCGCTCCGCGGCGTCGGCGAGCTGCGTGCGCATCAGCTGGCTGAGCACCCCGCGCCGGGTCCGGTCCGACCGCACGCCGACGCCGGTCACCGCGGCGAACGGGACGCGCCGGCCGCCCGGCACGGTCAGCTCCGCGTCGAAGGACCGCGCCGTGCCGATCAGCTCGGTGTCGAACGCGCCGAGGGTGCGCCCCGGCTGGTACATCCGCTCGGCGTACGGCCAGTCCTCGTCCTTCACGGGCGGGACGTGCAGGGCCACGCGGAACAGGTCGGCCGCCGCACGGGTCTCGTCGGGGCGCAGGGGACGCATGGTGTAGTCGCTCACGCCCCCGATCCTCTCCGAGGAGCGGGGGCGCGGCCACCGCTTTTACTGCGGGTGCCCGACCTGGTAGTTGCCGTTCTCGTCCTGCACCGTCACGGTGACCTTGCGCTGCTGGCCGCCGATGGTCGCGGTGCACGTGAACGTGGTGCCCGCCTTGACCTCCTGGTCCGCCGGGCAGCTCACGGCCGTGGCGGTGTCGCCGTAGGAGGCGAGCATCTGCTGGACCCCGCTCTGCACGGCGGTCTGGTCCAGCACCTTCGTGATGAAGAACCCGGGCTTCCAGAATCCCGTGATCCCCACCGCGGCGACGATGACGATCACCACCGCCGTGACGATCCACAGCAGCTTCGCGCTGCCGCCCTTCTTGACCGGCGCGCCGAAACCGCTGGGAGTGCCGTAGTCGTACTGGCCCGGCTGCGGCTGCTGCCCGTAGTACGGCTGCTGCGGGTACTGGCCCTGCTGGGGGTACTGCTGCTGCGGATAACCCGGCTGCTGCCCGTACTGCTGCGGGTACTGGGGCTGCTCGGGGTACTGCGGCTGCTGCTGGGGGTAGCCCTGCGGCGGGGACTGCGGGTACCCGCCCGGCTGCTGCTGCGGATAGCCCTGCGCGGGAAACCCGCCGGTCTGCGGGTAGCCCTGGGCGGGAAAGCCCCCGGATCCCGGCGCCTGGGGTGCCTGGCCCCACTGCTGGGGGTCGTTGCCGCCGTGGGGCGTGCTCATCGAAACTCCAATCCGCGCCGGTCTCTGGGCGCGATCCAACCACAACCCGCGTACACCGGAAACCGCTACTCGGCGCCCGCCGCGACCACCCCGCGGCGCAGCGCCTTGACCGCCTTCGCCGCGGCCGCGCCGACCTGGTCCTCGCGGCCCAGCACGGTCCTGATCTGGTCGAGCAGGTCGATGACCTGCCGGGACCAGCGCACGAAGTCGCCCGCGGACAGCTCCTGCCCGTTGGCCTCGGCCGTGGTGAGCACCTGCTCCAGCGATTCGCCCCGCGCCCACCGGTACACCGGCCAGGCGAACCCGGCGTCCGGCTCGCGCGTGCGGTCCAGCCGGTGGCGCCGCTCGTCCTCGGCCAACTCCGTCCACAACCGCACGGTGTCCTGCCAGGCCCGCGGCACCGCGCCACCCGGCAGCCGCGGCTCGCCCGCGGAGTCCCGGCGCGCCTCGAACACCAGCGTCGAGACGACCGCGGCCAGCTCCGCCGGGTTCAGGCCCCGCCACACCTCGTGCCGGATGCACTCGGCGGCCAGCAGGTCCGACTCGCTGTAGAGCCGCGCCAGCCGCTCGCCGTGCTCGGTGACCCGGTTCTCGCCCTTGCCGAGGTAGCCGCGCTCGTCGAGCAGGTCGCGGATGCGGTCGAAGGCGCGCGCGAGCGAGTGCGTGGTGGCCGCGACCCGGCGCTCCAGCTGCTCGGTCTCGGCCCGCAGCCGCTGATAGCGCTCGACCCAGCGCAGGTTCGCCTCGCGCTCGGCGAGCCCGTGGCACGGGTGCGCCCGCAGCTCCCGGCGCAGCATCGCCAGCTCGGCGTCGTCCTGCGCGCCCGTGCGCCGCTTCTGCCGCCCCGGCAAGGAGATCCCGGCGTTGCGCAGGCTGGCGGCGATGTCGCGGCGCGTCTTCGGCGAGCGCAGCTCGACGTGCTTGGGCAGCTTGATGTGCCCGAGCGGCTCCACCGGCGACGGGAAGTCCGCCAGCGACAGTGGTCCGGACCAGCGGTCCTCGGTGACGACCACCGGCCGCGGCTCGCGGATCGGGTCCAGGCCCGGGTCGATCACCACCGCCAGCCCCGCCCGCCGTCCGGCGGGCACGGCGATCACGTCGCCCTTGCGCAGCTTCTCCAGCGAGTCCGCGGTGCTCGCGCGCCGCGCCGCGCTGTTCTGCTTGGCGAGCGCCTTCTCCCGGTCGGAGATCTTCTTGCGCAGCTCGACGTACTCCAGCATCTCGTCGAAGTCGCCGGTGATCGCCTCGCGGTACCCCTCCAGCGCCTCGCGGTTCTTCTCGATCCGCCGGGACAGGCCCACCACCGAGCGGTCGGCCTGGAACTGCGCGAAGGACTGCTCCAGCAGCTCGCGCGCGTCCTGCGGGCCCAGCTGCGCGACCAGGTTGATCGCCATGTTGTAGCCGGGCCGGAACGACGAGCGCAGCGGGTACGTGCGCGTCGAGGCCAGCCCGGCGACCTGCTTCGGGTCCACGCCGGGCTGCCAGACGACGACCGCGTGCCCCTCGACGTCGATGCCGCGCCGCCCGGCGCGCCCGGTCAGCTGCGTGTACTCCCCCGGCGTCAGGTCGACGTGCGCCTCGCCGTTGTACTTGACCAGCCGCTCCAGTACGACCGTGCGGGCGGGCATGTTGATGCCCAGCGCCAGCGTCTCGGTGGCGAACACGACCTTCACCAGGCCGCGGACGAACAGCTCCTCGACGGTCTCCTTGAACGCGGGCAGCAGCCCCGCGTGATGGCTCGCGACGCCGTTCTCCAGCGCCTCGCGCCACTCCCAGTACCCCAGCACCGCGAGGTCGCCCTCGGGCAGGTCACCGGTGTGCTCGGCGATGATCCGCCGGACCTCCGCGCTCTCCTCCGGGGTGTTGAGCCGCAGACCCGCGCGCGTGCACTGGGCGACCGCCGCGTCGCAGCCCGCGCGGGAGAAGATGAACACGATCGCGGGCAGCAGCCCGTTGGCGTCGAGCCTCGTCAGGATGTCCACACGGGACGGTGGCCGGAACCTCAGGCCGCGAAACTGCTGACGCCCCCGGTTGCGCGGGCCGCGGAAGCCCGCGGGCGCGTGCATCCGGCCGACCTCCTCGACGCGGCGCAGCAGACCCGGGTTCATCTGCTTCTCGCCGTCGTCACCGAACAGGTCCATCAGCCGGTTGCCGACCATCATGTGCTGCCACAGCGGCACCGGCCGGTGCTCGTCCACCACGACGGTGGTGTCGCCGCGCACCTCGACCAGCCACTCGCCGAACTCCTCGGCGTTGCTCACCGTCGCGGAGAGGCCCACCACCCGCACGTACTCGGGCAGGTGCAGGATGACCTCCTCCCACACCGCGCCGCGGAACCGGTCGGCCAGGTAGTGGATCTCGTCCATCACCACGTAGCCGAGGTCGGTCAGCGCCGAGGAGCCCGCGTAGAGCATGTTGCGCAGCACCTCGGTGGTCATCACGACGACCTGCGCGCTGCCGTTGATCGCGGTGTCGCCGGTCAGCAGGCCCACGGCGTCCGCGCCGTAGCGGTCGACGAGGTCGTTGTACTTCTGGTTCGACAACGCCTTGATCGGGGTGGTGTAGAAGCACTTGCGGCCCTCGGCGAGCGCCAGGTGCACGGCGAACTCGCCGACGACGGTCTTGCCCGCGCCGGTGGGCGCGCACACGAGCACGCCGTGCCCGTCTTCGAGCGCCTCGCAGCCGCGGACCTGGAAGTCGTCGAACTCGAACGCGGCCTCCGCGGCGAACCGGGTCAGCTGGGGATGTCTCCCCCGGCGCTGCGAAGCCCGGTAGGCCTCGGCCGGGGAGGGAGAAGGGCTAGCGGCCACCTCGTCAGGGTGTCACACGCGCCCCTGACCTCGCATGCGGGAGCCCACGAGATCACGCGACGATCGTCAGCGCCCCCGGCACGCACCGCGCGGTGACCGGCGCGCCGGGAAGCGCTTCCCCGTCCGCGGACACCGGCAGCGCCCCGTCGATGGTCACCTCGCGGGCCCGCAGGGTGCGCACCGCCGGATGGCTCAGGTGCGCGCCTGTGCGCAGTTTCGGGAGCATGCGGACGAGATCGGCCCGGCCCGCCGCGCCGACGACCGTCACGTCGAACAGGCCGTCGTCGGGCCGGGCACACGGGCAGATCGGCACGCCGCCGCCGTAGTAGGCCGTGTTGCCCACCGCGACGAGCGTCGCGGCCAGGTCGAACCGCTCGTGCTCGGTGCGGACCGACACGGGATGGCTGCGGAAGCGGGCCAGCTCGGCGAGCACCGCGACGTCGTACCGGCGCGGGCCGCGCGGGTGCCGCAACCCGGCCGCCCGCTGGGCGACGGCGGCGTCGAACCCCGCGCACAGCACGGTGGCGAACCAGCCCGCGCCGGTGACGCCGAGGTCGAACCGCCGCCGGCGGCCCTCCCGCAACGCGGTCAGCAGCACTTCGAGCGCGCCGAACGGGTCGAGCGGCAGGTCCAGCGCACGGGCGAGGTCGTTGCCGTTGCCCGCGGGCACCAGGCCGAGCGCGACGCCAGTGGCCGCGCAGTGCTGCACCGCCTTGTGCACCGCGCCGTCCCCGCCGAGCACGACGAGCACGTCCAGGTCCTCGCCCGGGGGACCGTGCCCGACGTGCAGGTCGAGGTGCGACACGTGCTCACGCAGGCGCGCGGCGACGGTTCCGGCGATCCGCGCCGCGGCCCCGAACCCGGAGTCCGGGTGCACCACCAGTCCGGCGCGCACCTACGTGATGTCGTCCGTGCCGGAGCGGCCCGCCTTCTCCGCGGGCTCGTCCTCGATCGTCGTAGGGGTGTAGTCGAACGGCGCGGGCTGGTCGTCGGGCAGGTTCGCCCACTCGGACGCCTGCTCGCGGCGCGCCTTGCGCCGGTCGTGCACCCGGGCGATCTGGATGGCGATCTCGTTGAGCACCGTGAGCGCCCCGGCCAGGCCCAGCATGGAGAACGGGTCGGACCCGGGCGTGGCGAACGCGGCGAACACGAACAGCGCGAAGACGATCCCGCGCCGCCACTTCTTCAGCTGCTCGTACTTCACGACCCCGACGAAGTTGAGCATCACGATGAGCAGGGGCAGCTCGAAGCTCACGCCGAAGATCACCAGCAGCGACAGCACGAACGAGATGTACTTGTCGGCCGTCAGTGCCGTGGTGAAGAACTCGCCGCCGAAGTTCATCAGCACCGCGAACGCGTGCGGCACCAGCAGGTACGCGAGCACGGCGCCGCTCGCGAACAGGACGCTCGCGAACCCGACGAAGGTGAGCGCGTACTTGCGCTCCTTCGAGTACAGCCCCGGCGCGATGAAGGCCCAGATCTGGTAGAGCCAGAGCGGCGACGTGAGCACGGCACCGCCCGCCACGCCGACCTTCAGCTGGATCATGATGCCTTCGAACGGCGTGGTCTGCAGCAGCCGGCAGGTGCCGTCGGGCGCGATGGTGCCCGGCAGCAGCCGGTCCGGGGAGATGCCGCAGTACGGGCCGTTCATGATCTGCCCGAGCGACTCGATCGGCCCCAGCCTGGTCTGGAACCAGATGAAGCCGAAGATCCCGCCGGCCACGATGGCCAGCAGGGCGTAACCGAGCCGCCTGCGGAACTCGTAGACGTGCTCGATCAGCGTCATGGTGCCGTCGGGGTTGTGCCGGCGGCTGCGCTTGCGCCGCCGGTCCCGGCGGCCGTGGGAGGGAGCGGCGTCCGCCACTGGTCCGGTTCCTGTCCGCCTCAGCTGGCGTGCTTCTGCTGCTCTTGCTGCCTCTTCAGCTCGTCGAGCTGGCGCTGCAGCTCCGCGACCTGCTGGTCGGCGGCGGACTGGGCGGTGGCGGCGGGCAGCTCACGCTTCTCCGGCTCGGCCGCGGACTCGTTGTGCATGTCCTTGGTCTCGGCCTTGAAGATCTTCATGGACTTGCCGATGGACCGCGCGGCGTCGGGAAGCCGCTTGGCACCGAACAGCAGAACCACGATCAGCACCAAAATGATCAAGTGCCACGGCTGCAACCCGTTCAGCATGAGTGGCCTCCTTCTCGTCTCTTGCCCAATGCTACTGGTTGTCCGAAGTGCGCCGACGCTGCTCCAGCGCCACCCGCACCCCGGCGGAGCGCGCCCTGAGCAGTCCGGTGCGCTCACTCGTACTCGTCCTGACCATGCTCATCGCCGAGCGGAAGCGGCGCAAGCCCCTGGATACCGCAATGAGGAGAACGGCCAGCAGAACCAGGCCCACGACGGCGAGCACGATGCTCGGCAGGTACGACACGGCGTCACCCTACTGGCTCAAGGTTGACGGAAGGTGACGAGCCCGCGCCAGCGCGTCGGCGGCCCGGCGACGGGCCGCTTCGGCCAGGTCAGGCGGGCTTTCCACCCGCGCGTCCCCGCCGAGGCTGAGCACGAGACGCACCATCCAGGACTCGTCTCCGTACCGCATCCGCACCCGCAGCCGCCCGCCCGGCAGCTCGGCGAGCTCCTCGCACGGGTAGTACTCCGCCACCCAGCGCGCGTCGGGGTCGAGCACCAGCTCCGCGGCACGCTGGCCGGGGCGCGCGGCGAACACCCCGTCGGTCAGGTCGGTGGGCCGGGCCGTGGGCGGCGGCGCGGCCGGCTCGTCGAGCACCCGCACGTCGTCGATCCGGTCGAGGCGGAACAGCCGCACGCCCTCGGCCCGGCGGCACCACGCCTCCAGGTAGCCGACGGCCTGCACGATCAGCAGCCGCATCGGGTCGACGGTCCGCTCGGTGATCTCGTCGCGCGACGCGGTGTAGTACCGGATGCGCAGCGCCCGCTTCGCCTGCAGCGCCCGCTGCACGACACCGCGGGTGTGCGCGGTCTTCTCCCCCTCGCGGACGCCGAGGCCGACGACGACCCCGGACGGCTGCGCCTGCCCCGCGGCGGACTCGATCTTGGCGATCGCGCGGCGCACCGCGTCGGTGTCGAGCAGACCCGGCGTCTCGGCGAGCGCCCGCAGCGCGACCAGCAGCGCGGTGGCCTCCCCGCCGGTCAGCCGCAGTGGCCGGTTCATCCCGGCGTCGAACGTGACCGTGACGGTGTCCCCGGCGAAGGACAGGTCGATCAGGTCGCCCGGCCCGTAGCCGGGCAGCCCGCACATCCACAGCAGCTCCAGGTCGCGGCGCAGCTGTTTCGGGGTGACGCCGAAGTCCCGTGCCGCGTCGTCGATGCGGATGCCCGGGCGGGCGAGCAGGTACGGCACCAGCGCGAGCAGGCGCGGCATCCGGTCGGTGGCGGTGGTCATGCGGGCGCGTCCTCCCCCGTGATGGCGCGCAGCCGCTCGTGCACGGCCTTGGCCAGCACGTCCGGTTCGAGCACCAGCACGTCCGGGCCGTGCCCGGCGATCCAGTCCGCCGCGCTCTCCGGGTAGTACAGCTCCAGCTCGGCGAGGTCGCCCTCGATGCCGTCGACCGTCAGGCGCCCGGTCAGCTTCGCGCGCCGCCGCACGCCCGCCGCGCGGCGATCGGCGATCCACAGCTTCGCGGTGGCGACCGGTGCCGGTTCGGTGCCGCCGCTGCTGCCCGCGACGAACTCCAGCAGGTTCACGTCCGCCGGCCGGTCCACCTCGCCGGGCGCGCCGACCGTGCGCACCTCCCCCACGATCCGCGACAGGCGGAAGCAGCGGGGCGCGCCGCGGTCGCGGTCGTGCCCCACCACGTACCAGCGGGCGCGCCACGACACCACGCCCCACGGTTCGAGGGTGCGGGTGAGCCGTTCCGGCGAGCCGGAGCGGCGGTAGTCGAAGCACACCGCCTGCCGCCGCTGCACGGCCGCGAGCAGGGGCGAGAACGCGGGCTCGGTGCGCACCCGGGACTCGACGACCGGCGGCGCCGTGTGGTCGACCTCCACGCCCGCCGCCCGGAGCTTGACCAGCGCGCCCTGCGCCTGCCCGGTGAGCTCGGGCGAGTCCCACAGGCGCACGGCGAGCCCGACCGCGGCGGCCTCGTCGGGCGCCAGCTCGATCTCGCCCAGCTCGTAGTCGCGGCGCGCGATGCGGTAGCCGTCGCTGGGGTCGAACACCGAGTTGCGGCCGACCTCCAGCGGGATTCCTAGCTCGCGCAGCTCGGTCTTGTCCCGCTCGAACATGCGCGAGAACGCCTCGTCGCTGGCCGCGTCGGCGTACCCGGGCACGATTCCGCGGATCCGCTCGGCGGTGAGGTACTGCCGGGTGGACAGCAGGGCCAGCACGAGGTTGACCAGGCGCTCGGCGCGGGCGGTGGACACGGAGAACACAGTAGCCCGCCTCCGCGCGGCCCCGGCGGAGGTCCGGCCATTACACGCCGTAAATTTCGAACTCATGACCGAACGAACGCTGTTGATCACCGGTGCGTCCCGGGGACTGGGGGCCGCGACGGCCCGGCGGGCGGCGGCCGCGGGCTGGCGCCTGGTGCTGGTCTCCCGGTCGGCGGAAAGCCTGGCGCCGCTGGTCGCGGAGCTGGGACCGGAGCGGACGCTGGCGGTGGCGGCGGATGTGGCCCAGTGGAGCGAAATCTCCGGCGCCGTCGCCGCGGCCCGGGAGCGGTTCGGGCGGCTGGACGCGGCGTTCGCGAACGCCGGGCAGATGCTGCCGGTGTCGTTCTTCGGCAACGGCGGCACCGATCCCGAGCAGTGGCGGGAGATGGTGCTGACGAACGTGTACGGCACGGCGATCACCGCCCGCGCGGTGCTGCCCGCGCTCGCGGAGACCCGCGGTCACCTCGTCCTGACCGGTTCGGTCGCCGGGCGGCACATCCGCCGCGCGAACCTGTACTCGGCGACGAAGTGGGCGGTGACGGGCCTCGCGGGGTCGATCCGCGAGGAGGCCGTCGGCACCGGCGTGCGGGTCACGCTGCTGCAGCCGGGCATCGTGGAGACCGACCTGATCTACGAGGAGATGCGGCGCAAGCCGATGCTCGACCCCGACGACGTCGCCCGCGCCGTCTGCTACGCCCTCGACCAGCCGCCGTCGGTGGACGTGAACGAGATCGTCCTGCGTCCGACCGGTCAGGAGCTGTAGGACTGCTCAGCCCCGGCGGGCCAGGCCGTCGAGCATCAGGTCGAGGGTGAAGCCGAACCGGTCGTGGCCCTCGCCCGCGGTGAGCTCCACGGCATGGCGCGTGGTGTGGGGGAAGGTCGCGGCGGGCAGCGCGGTCAGCCGCTGTCGCAGCTCCTCCCGGTCGAGGACCCACACGGCGTCGTCCTGCGTGGCCCGCTGCCGCGCCACCGACACTTCGAGGCAGTAAGCCGCCACGTACAGCAGGAGGGCGTCGACGGCCCAGGCCGCGGCCTGCGGCGCGACCCCGCCGGCGAGCAGGATCGCCAGCATCCCCTCGCCCACCCGCAGGATGTCGACGTTGGTGGGGGCCATCGCGAACGCGGCGCGCGAGATGCCGGGGTACTTCAGGTACTGGTCACGCAGCCGCCCGCACACGCCGCGGACCTGCTCCCGCCAGGCCGCCGGATCGGGCTCGGGGAGGACCAGCTCGGCACACAACCGCCCGATGAGCAGCTCGTCGAGGTCGGCCTTGTTCACCACGTGGGCGTAGAGCGAGGCGGGCCCGGTGTCGAGCGCCGTGGCCAGCCGCCGCATGGTCAGCGCCTCGTAGCCCTCCGCCGCGACGAGCCCGAGCGCGGTGTCGACGACCAGGTCCACGGTGATCGGGGCCTTGCGGCGCCGCGGTCCGGTGCTCTCGGCGGCCGACGGCTGGTGACGCGCCGCGCGTCGCTCTCGGGGGTTCACGGGGCCACTATAACTTGACACGAACACCGTTCGTAAGTAGAACGGCGTTCGTGATGGAGACGGACTCAGACGTGACCGTGGTCGGCGCCGGGCCGGTGGGCCTCGTGCTCGCCGCGGAGCTGGCGCTCGCCGGGGCGACGGTGCAGGTGCTCGAACGGCGGGCCGAGCCGGACCAGGCGATGAAGGCGCAGGGGATCACGGTGCCGACGGCCGTGACCCTCGACCGGCGTGGCCTGCTGCCCGCCGCCGAACAGGTGCAGCGGGAGGCGCTCGAACGGATGAGCTCGCCGGCGGGTGACGGGCGGGCCGCCGGGTCGCGGTTGACCGGGCACTTCGCGGGCATGGTCCTCGACGCCGACCTCGTGGACTGGTCCGATCCCGACCTCGCCGCCTACGCCACGGCCGGCGGGACGCGGATCGTGCCGCAGCCCCGGCTGGAGGCACTGCTCGCCGAGCACGTCGCCCGGCTCGGCGTCCCGGTGCACCGCGGGGTGGAGGTCACCGCGCTCGACGACACGGGTGACGGCGTGGTCGTCGGCACCACAGCCGGTGGCGTGCGCACCGGTTGGCTGGCCGGCTGCGACGGCGGCCACAGCACCGTGCGCCGCCTGGCGGGCATCGCCTTCCCCGGCACCGATCCGGAGCTCACGGGCTACCAGGCGGTGGCCGACATCGCCGATCCGCGGAAGCTCACCGAGGGCTGGGTGTGGTCGTCCCGCGGCACGTACCGCTACGGGCCGCAGCCCGGCCGCCTGGTCACGCTGGACTTCGACACCTCGTTCGCCGACCGCTCGGCGCCCGTCACCCTCGAAGAGGTGCAGGCCAGCCTGCGCCGGGTCTCGGGCACCGACGTCACGCTGACCGCATTGCGCGCCACGCCGACCCGCTGGAGCGACAACACCCGCCAGGCCGCGGCCTACCGGTCCGGACGGGTCCTCCTCGCCGGTGACGCCGCGCACGTGCACCCGCCGTTCGGCGGGCAGGGGCTCAACCTCGGGGTCGGCGACGCGATGAACCTCGGATGGAAGCTCGGCGCCGTGGTCGCGGGATGGGCCTCCGAAGAGCTGCTCGACACCTACGAGACCGAGCGCCGTCCGGTCGGCGCCTGGGTGCTGGACTGGACCCGGGCCCAGATCGGGATCCTGCGCGGCGACGCCAAGTCGGCCGCACTGCGGGCAGTCGTCGCCGATCTGCTGGCCACCCGCGACGGCACCACGTACGCGGTCAAGCAGACCCTCGGCGTCACGCACCGCACCGACCTGCCCGGCGAGCACCCGCTGACCGGCCGCCTCGTGCCGGACCTGCGGCTGGCCGACGGCTCCCGGCCGGCCGACCACAGCCACGACGGCGGGTTCCTGCTGCTCGACCGCACTCCGGACGGCACGTTCGCGCGGATCGCGACGGCCTGGACCGGACGGGTGCACAGCGTCACCGACGAGCCCGCCACCCCGGCCGGGGTGCTGGTGCGCCCCGACGGCGTGGTGGCCTGGGCCACCGACACCGCCGATCCCGCGGGCCTCGACGCCGCCCTGCACCGGTGGGCCGGCGCGCCGGCACACTCACCCGCGGCCTGAAAGCTCTTTCCCGCTCACGCCGCCGCGGCCAGTCCCCTGTTCCGGATCGTGCCCCTCCTCCGGATCTTCCCGAGGAGGGGACGCCCGGATCTACAGCGAGCTGATCAGCCGGTCGACGCGCTCGTCCACGGCACGGAACGGGTCCTTGCACAGCACGGTGCGCTGCGCCTGGTCGTTGAGCTTCAGGTGCACCCAGTCGACCGTGAAGTCCCGCCCGGCCGCCTGCGCGGCGGCGATGAAGTCGCCCCGCAGCTTGGCCCGGGTGGTCTGCGGCGGGGTGTCCTTCGCCAGCTCGATCTCGCCGTCGTCGGTGATGCGCCGCACCAGGCCCTTGCGCTGCAGCAGGTCGAAGATGCCCCGGCCACGGCGGATGTCGTGGTAGGCCAGATCGAGCTGCGCCACCCGCGGGCTGGACAGGTCCAGGTTGTGCTTGTCGCGGTAGCGCTCCACCAGCCGGTGCTTGATCGCCCAGTCGATCTCGGTGTCGATCTTCGAGAAGTCCTGCTGCTCGACCGCGTCCAGCGCCCGGCCCCACAGCTCGATCACGCGCTCGGCGACCGGGCCGGAGTCGTTGGCCTTCACGTGCTGCACCGCGCGGCCGTAGTACTCGCGCTGGATGTCCAGCGCCGACGCCTCCCGGCCACCGGCCAGCCGCACCGGGCGGCGCCCGGTCAGGTCGTGGCTGATCTCCCGGATCGCGCGGATCGGGTTGTCCAGCGTGAAGTCCCGGAACTGCACGCCCTGCTCGATCATCTCCAGCACCAGGTGCGCGGTGCCGACCTTGAGCAGCGTGGTCGGCTCGGCCATGTTCGAGTCGCCCACGATGACGTGCAGCCGCCGGTACCGCTCGGCGTCGGCGTGCGGCTCGTCGCGCGTGTTGATGATCGGCCGCGAGCGCGTGGTGGCGCTGGAGACGCCCTCCCAGATGTGCTCCGCCCGCTGGGACAGGCAGTACACGGCGCCACGCGGGGTCTGCAGGACCTTGCCCGCGCCGCAGATGAGCTGCCGGGTCACCAGAAAGGGCAGCAGCACATCCGCGATCCGCGAGAACTCACCCGCACGGGTGACCAGGTAGTTCTCGTGGCAGCCGTAGGAGTTGCCCGCGGAGTCGGTGTTGTTCTTGAACAGGAAGATGTCGCCGCCGATGCCCTCGTCGGCGAGCCGCCGCTCGGCATCCACGAGCAGGTCCTCGAGGATGCGCTCCCCGGCCTTGTCGTGGGTGACCAGCTGCACCAGGTCGTCGCATTCGGCCGTCGCGTACTCCGGGTGCGAGCCCACGTCCAGGTAGAGCCGGGAGCCGTTGGACAGGAACACGTTGGAGGAGCGCCCCCACGACACGACCCGCCGGAACAGGTACCGGGCGACCTCGTCCGGCGAGAGCCGGCGCTGCCCGTGGAAGGTGCACGTGACCCCGAACTCGGTCTCGATGCCAAAAATCCGCCGCTGCATCTCTCAATGCTAGGCGCTTTCGACCCCGCAGCGGTGCGCCGTTCGGGCGGCGACACGCCGTGATCATCGAAACGACCACGCTCACCTGCGGCGCCGGGCCCGCGACACGGCTCCGGCCCCGGAATTTTCCGGGGCCGGAGCCGTCGTCACAGCGGCGGGGTCAGCTCGCGCTGTCGCCGTTCTGCGGCTGCTCGCCGCCTTCGGCCTTGTCTCCGCTCTCGGCTTCGGGCTCCGGCGCGGGCAGCAGCGCGTCGAGCGCGGCGCCGGTGATGCGCCGGAAGGCCCGCCGCGGGCGGTTGCGGTCGAGCACCGCGACCTCCAGCTTCACCGGTTCGCTCTCGCCGTTGTTCGGCGAGGTCGAGCGCAGCGTGCGCACCGCCATCGGCAGCACCTGCTCCAGCTCGGCGTCCTCCTCGAACTCCTCCTTGAGCTTGTTGATGATGGGCTCGGTCTGCCCGCCCATCACCACGAACTGCGGCTCGTCGAAGATCGACCCGTCGTAGGTCAGCCGGAACAGCTGGTCGTCGGCCGAGGTGGCGCCGACCTCGGCCACGCAGATCTCCACCTCGTACGGCTTGAGCTGCTCGGTGAAGATGCTGCCCAGCGTGGCGGCGTACGCGTTGGCCAGCGCGCGGGCGCTGACGTCGCGGCGGTCGTACTGGTAGCCCTTGAGGTCGGCGTGCCGGATGCCGGCGACCCGCAGGTTCTCGAACTCGCTGTACCGGCCAACGGCCGCGAAGCCGATGCGGTCGTAGATCTCGGAGAACTTGTGCAGCGTCGTCGACGGGTTCTCGGCCACGAACAGCAGGCCACCCGCGTACTTCAGCACGACGACACTGCGCCCGCGCGCGATGCCCTTGCGAGCGAGCTCCGAGCGCTCGCGCATCAACTGCTCGGGAGAGGCGTACAGCGGCATCGTCACGGTGACGGCTCCAAAGTGCTCGGTGGAACGGGAAGGGAACGCGGGGGCGGGCTAGCTGCGGCCGGACGCGGCCTGCTCGCGGCGGCCCTGGACGACCGCCTCGGCCACCGCCGACGTCTGGTCGGCGGGCACCTGCTCGGCACCGCGCTCGGCGGTGATGGTGACGACCGTCGGGAAGATCCGGCGCACCAGGTCCGGCCCGCCGGTGGCCGTGTCGTCGTCCGCCGCGTCGTAGAGCGCCTCGACCGCGGTGCGCACCGCGGCCTCCTCCGAGGCGTCCGGGTCGTACAGCTTCTTCAGCGACGACTTCGCGAACAGCGAGCCGGAGCCGATGGCGTGGTAGCCCGAGCGCTCCTCGTACCGGCCGCCCGCGACGTCGTAGGACACGATGCGCCCCGCCCGCTTCGGGTCGTCGGCCTCGATGTCGTAGCCCACGAACAGCGGGAGCACGGCCAGCCCCGCCATCGCCGCGTCGAGGTTGCCCTTGACCATGGTGGCGAGCTTGTTCGTCTTGCCGTCCAGCGACAGCGGGACGCCCTCGATCTTCTCGTAGTGCGCCAGCTCCACGGCGTAGAGCCGGACCAGCTCGATCGCCAGCCCCGCCGTGCCCGCGATGCCGACCGCGGAGTACTCGTCGGTGACCGCGACCTTGTCCATGTCGCGCGAGGCGATCAGGTTGCCCGAGGTGGCCCGCCGGTCGCCGGCGATCAGCACCCCGCCGGAGAAGCTCACCGCGACGATCGTGGTGCCGTGCGGCGCGTCCACCCCGGCGCCCGCCGCGCCCGGCGTCTGCCGGTGCCACGGGAGCAGGTCAGGCGCCTGCATCCGCAGGAACTCCGCGAAGGACGACGTGGTGGTCGAGAAATAGGCTGCGGGCAGCGAAGAACCCGAAGAGCCCGGCGTGTTGTCCATACGTGCTCGTGATTCCCATCAACTTCAGGTCAGTGGGCGGACGGTGCGGGGAGAACTGGGGCCGGACGGGCTACTGCCCGCCCTTCTGCACGTAGGCCCGCACGAAGTCCTCGGCGTTCTCCTCGAGCACGTCGTCGATCTCGTCCAGGATCGTGTCGACGTCCTCGCCGAGCTTCTCGCGGCGCTCCTGACCGGCCGGTGCGCCCTCGAGCTCCTCGTCGGAGTCGCCGCCGCCGTGCTTTTC
Organism: Amycolatopsis bartoniae; assembly: GCF_014191255.1. Lineage (GTDB taxonomy): Bacteria > Actinomycetota > Actinomycetes > Mycobacteriales > Pseudonocardiaceae > Amycolatopsis_E > Amycolatopsis_E bartoniae. The sequence continues at coordinate 724,242 of NZ_JACHWH010000003.1, read as the reverse complement.
GATCTTTTCCTGAGCCATCTCGCCTCCCGGTGAGCTGTTGGGTCCAGACTACCCAGTGGGAACGACAATCGGGGCACACGCAAGGACACGGCTTGGCGCGGATCAGTCGCTGGCGGTGAGGGCCTCGACGAGCTCCTCGGCCGTCGCCGACGCCTCCAACAGCTTCCCGACGTGCGCTTTCGTGCCCCGCAGGGGCTCCAGCGTGGGGATCCGCACCAGCGACTCCCTGCCCACGTCGAAGATGACCGAATCCCAGGACGCGGCCGCGATGGAGTTCGCGTACTTCTCCAGCGTCCGCCCGCGGAAGTAGGCGCGCGTGTCGTCCGGCGGGTTGGTGATCGCGTGCCGGACCTCGTCCTCGCTGACCAGCCGCTTCATCGAGCCGCGCGTGACCAGGCGGTTGTACAGGCCCTTGTCCAGCCGCACGTCGGAGTACTGCAGGTCGACCAGGTGCAGCCGCGGCGCGGCCCAGTTCAGCTGGTCGCGCTGCCGGTAGCCCTCCAGCAGGCGCAGCTTCGCGGGCCAGTCCAGCCGGTCGGCGCACTCCTGCGGGTCGCGGGCCAGCGCGTCGAGGATCTCGCCCCAGACCCGCAGGACCTCCTTGGACTGCTCGTCGCCGCCCTCGCGCTCCAGGTGCGCCGCCGCGAGCTCGTGGTAGGCGAACTGGATCTCCAGCCCGGTGTAGGACTTGCCGCCGGCCAGCGCGACCTTCGTCTTGAGCGTCGGGTCGTGGCTGATCTGGTGCACCGCGCGGACCGGCTCGTCGAGCTTGAGGTCGTCGAACCGCTGCCCGGCCTCGATCATGTCCAGGACCAGCGCGGTGGTGCCGACCTTGAGGAACGTGGAGTACTCGGCCAGGTTCGCGTCGCCGATGATGACGTGCAGCCTGCGGTACTTGTCCGCGTCGGCGTGCGGCTCGTCGCGGGTGTTGATGATGCCGCGCTTGAGCGTGGTCTCGAGGCCGACCTCGACCTCGATGTAGTCCGAGCGCTGCGACAGCTGGAACCCGGCCTCCTCGCCCTGCGGGCCGATGCCGACGCGGCCGGAGCCGGTGACCACCTGGCGCGAGGCGAAGAACGGCGTGAGCCCGCTGATGACGGAGGTGAACGGCGTCGACCGGTTCATCAGGTAGTTCTCGTGGGTGCCGTAGCTGGCGCCCTTGCCGTCGACGTTGTTCTTGTACAGCTGCAGGGGCGGCTGGCCGGGCACAGTGGCGGCCTTGCGCGCGGCCTCCTCCATCACCCGCTCGCCCGCCTTGTCCCAGATCACGGCGTCGCGCGCGTTGGTGACCTCGGGCGCGGAGTACTCGGGGTGGGCGTGGTCGACGTAGAGCCGGGCGCCGTTGGTGAGGATGACGTTGGCCGCGCCGAGGTCCTCGACGTCGGGGTCGTGGCCGGGCCCGCCGGGGCCGGCCAGGTCGAACCCGCGCGCGTCCCGGAGCGGGGACTCGACCTCGTAGTCCCATCTCGCCCGGCGCGCCCGCGGGATGTCGGCCGCCGCCGCGTACGCCAGCACCACCTGTGTGGAGGTGAGCACCGGGTTCGCGGTGGCGTCGCCCGGCACCGCAATGCCGTACTCGACCTCGGTTCCCATGATCCGCCGCATGTGCCAAGCCTACGCACCGCCGCGGGCGCCGGTGCGCGGCCTCCGGGTTGCGAGGCGGTAAACCACTCTCCCGTCGTAGGGTCGGCAACCGTGCGCGAAGAGCTGGTGGCCGTCTACGACGAGACCGGCCGGGTGACGGGGAGCACGACCAGGGCGGACGTGCGGGCCCGGGGGCTGTGGCACGCGACCGGCGAGGTACTGCTCCGTTCGGGCGACGGGGAAAGCGTTTACGTGCACCGGCGCTCGGCGGACAAGGACGTGTTCCCCGGCCTGTGGGACTGCTGGGCGGGCGGCGTGGTGGCCGCCGGTGAGACGCCCGAAGAATGCGCTTTCCGGGAGCTGGCCGAGGAACTGGGCGTGCGGGGCGTGGCGCTGACCCCGCTGTTCACGCACGTCTTCGAGCAGCCGCCGTTGCGGTGCCACAACTTTTGTTACGAGGCACGCTGGGACGGCCCGGTGGTGCACCAGCCCGAGGAGATCGTCGAAGGCCGCTGGCTGCCGCTCGGCGAGCTGCGCGAGTGGGCGCGGGACCCCGGCAGCCCGCTGATCCCGGACGGGCGGGCGGGGATCCTGGAGTGGTTCCGCCGCTATCCCTGAGTGGTGGGCAGCTTTCCGGCCGCCAACGGGGCGAGGCCCTTGATGGCGTCCGAGGCCCGCGTGGTGGTCGTGGCCTGCACCTGCAGTCCCGACAGCACGTGCCCGGCCGCCAGCAGCACCGTGCAGGTGCCGCTCGCGCACCAGCCGCGCACCGCCTCCGCGCCGGCGGGCAGCGGCACGGTGAGCTTCTGCCCCTCGCACTGCACGCGGGCGAGCACGTCGGCCGCGGACTCGTCGAGGTAGCCGGTGACCTGCTGGGTGAACGTCGAGCCGCTGGGGTAGGTCCAGCTCGCGCCGCGCGGGTCGCCCGCGGGCACGGCGGCGAAGCAGGCGCCGTTCTCCGCCCGCTGCGTGGCCGCGTGCACGCCCTCCCCCGCGAGGTCGCCCTTCGTCAGCACGGCGGCGGAGACCTGTTCGGCGATCGCCTGCCGGGCGCTGCTGCTCGCCGCCGCGGCCGGGTCCGCGGGCGCGCCCTGGGCGGTCGCGGGCGCCGGCGTGCTCGTGGTGGCGGGGGTGTCCGGCTTGTCGTAGTAGGTCTCGAGATCGTTGGGACGGTCGGCGCAGCCGGCCAGGCCGGTCAGCAGCACCGCGCTCAGGACCACTACCCGTCCATGACGCACCGTGTCGTTCCCCTCCGTGATCCGTGCTGGGGCGCCGAGACTAGCCCAACGCCTCACCGCCAGTGCAGAGAGGATCTCCGACCCCAGTACTCCCCCGGTGTCTCGGCGAGCGTCGCGAGCGCGCGCAGCTCCCCGTCGGCCAGGTTCAGCCCGGTGGCGCCGAGGTTCGAGGACAGCTGCGCCGGGCTCGCGGGCCCGACGAGGACGACGTCGGCCCACGGCCGGGCCAGTACCGCGGCGACGGCGACCGCGTCCGGGCCGACGCCGTGCCGGGCCGCGATCCGGCCCAGCACCGCGGGCGGTGCCACGACGAGCCTGCCGTTGGCCAGGGTTTCCTTGACCAGCACCAGGTTCCCCGCCGCGTGCGCCTCGGCGAGCGCGCGCCCGGCGGACGGTTCCAGCACGTTCCAGGTGGACTGGACGGCGGTGAAGATCGGCCGTCCCGCCACCTGGAGGTCGAAGGCCCGGCGGATCACCTCGCCCTGGCGCGGGCCGGACGTGGAGAACCCGACGCGCACGCCGTCGTCGCCGAGCGCGGACAACGCGCGTTGCAGCGGCTCGTCGGTGAACAGCGGGCTGTCGACGGTGAGCGAGTGCACCTGGTAGAGGTTGATCGCCGAACCCAGCAGCGCGCGGCTTTCCGACCACTGGCGGGAGAAGCTGCTCGCCGAGTGCTCCTTGACCTCGTGCATCGCGGCGTCCATCCGCCACGCGCCGACGTAGGTGTAGCCCCACTTGCTGGAGATCGTCAGGTCGTGGTGCTCGCGGCGGGCCAGCCAGCCGGCCAGGAACTCCTCGGCGCGGCCGTAGGAGCGCGCGACGTCGATCCAGCGGACGCCGGCCGCGTACGCCGCGTCGAGCACCGCGTAGGTGGCGCGCCGCATGGCGTCGACGTCCCGTTGCGCGGGTAGCTCCTCGGCTCTCCCCAGGTTGATGTACGCGGGCCGGCCCAGAGCGGCCAAGCCGAGTCCGATACGCAGGGCCTGCCCCTTCCCTCGCGGTGTCCCGGCGACGGGACATAAGGAAGTTCTATGTCTCGCCGTCCAGGTGGTTATACACCGTCGGCGCGCTGCCGGAGTATTTCCAACCACTGGGCGGACGACAACGCCTGCCGGTGGAGCTTTTCCAGCCGCGCCGCCGGGGCGCGCACGTACCCCTTGCCGAAGACGGGCGCGATCTGGCGCAGGCTGGCCCCCTGCTCCCGCGCGGCGAGCAGCGCCCAGTCGGAGGCATCGGCGCAGGCCGCGGAAGCGCGCCGCAGCTCGCCGAGGACGGTGATCAGGTCGTCCGCGTCCACCTGCCCGGCCGCGACGGCCTCGGCGGTCTCCTCCAGCCAGGCAAGCACGTCGGCGGCCGTGACGGGCGCGTGCGGACGGAACGGTTCGGGCTCACTCACGCAGTGAAGTATAGGCCGTTATACACCCGGCGGAGGGGTCCGACACGGCGGGCAACCCACTTCGCCGGAAAGCGTCTTCCGAACGTGCCGGGAAAGATCGTCCGCTGGTCGCGCGCGGCGGCGGCCGCGGTGGGAGTGACGGTGGTGCTCGCCCCCGTGCACGCGGTCGCGGTGCTGGCGTTCCTGTTCGCGTCCGGGCGGTACGACTCGAGCGGCCGGGGCGGCCCGTTCCGCAGCTGCACCGCGGACTCCGTGTCCTGCGAGGGACCACACGTCCCGGTGATGGCCGGATGCGCGCTGGTCGTCCTCGGCGGGCTGCTGCTCGCCGGCTGGGCGGGCCGGCGCGCGGCACGCCCCTGACACGGCGGAGGCCGCCGACCCGGGTGGATCGGCGGCCTCCGTGCAATTGTCCCGCGACCTGTCTACAGGTACTGACCGGTGTTGGTCGCCGTGTCGATGACGCGGCCCGAGTCCTGGTTCTTGCCGGTGACGAGCGTGCGGATGTAGACGATCCGCTCGCCCTTCTTGCCGGAGATCCGGGCCCAGTCGTCCGGGTTCGTCGTGTTGGGCAGGTCCTCGTTCTCCGCGAACTCGTCCACGATCGCGTCGAGCAGGTGCTGCACCCGCAGCCCGGGCTGCTTGGTCTCGAGCACCGACTTGATCGCCGACTTCTTCGCCCGGTCCACGATGTTCTGGATCATCGCGCCCGAGTTGAAGTCGCGGAAGTACAGGATCTCCTTGTCGCCGTTGGCGTAGGTGACCTCGAGGAACCGGTTCTCGTCGGTCTCCTCGTACATCCGCTCGACCGTGTGCTGGATCATCGCGTCGATCGTCGCCCGGGTGTCCCCGCCGAACTCGGCGAGGTCGTCGGCGTGGATCGGCAGGCCGTCGGTCAGGTACTTGGAGAAGATGTCCTTCGCACCCTCGGCGTCGGGCCGCTCGATCTTGATCTTCACGTCCAGCCGGCCCGGCCGCAGGATCGCCGGGTCGATCATGTCCTCGCGGTTGGAGGCGCCGATGACGATGACGTTCTCCAGCCCCTCCACACCGTCGATCTCGGCCAGCAGCTGCGGCACGATCGTGGTCTCCACGTCGGAGGACACGCCGCTGCCACGGGTGCGGAAGATCGACTCCATCTCGTCGAAGAAGACGATGACGGGGGTGCCGTTGGACGCCTTCTCCCGGGCCCGCTGGAAGATCAGGCGGATGCTCCGCTCGGTCTCGCCGACGAACTTGTTGAGCAGCTCCGGGCCCTTGATGTTGAGGAAGTACGACTTGGCCTCCGCCGCCCCGCCGTCACCACGGGCCTCGGCCACCTTCTTCGCCAGGGAGTTGGCGACCGCCTTGGCGATCAGCGTCTTGCCGCAGCCGGGCGGGCCGTAGAGCAGGACGCCCTTGGGCGGGCGCAGCTCGTACTCCCGGTACAGGTCGGCGTGCAGGAACGGCAGCTCGACCGCGTCGCGGATCTGCTCGATCTGCCGCCCGAGGCCACCGATGTCCTCGTACCGCACGTCCGGGACCTCTTCGAGCACCAGGTCCTCGACCTCGGCCTTGGGCACCCGCTCGTAGGCGTAGCCCGCCTTCGAGTCCACCAGCAGCGAGTCGCCCGGCTTGAGCGACTGCGCGGCCAGCGGGTCCGACAGCCAGACCACGCGCTCCTCGTCGGCGTGCCCGACGACCAGCGCCCGGTGCGCCCCGTTCTCGACCTCGGGAGCGAGCACCTCGCGCAACGCGCACACCTCGCCGGTGCGCTCGAAGCCGCCACCCTCGACCACGGTCAGCGCCTCGTTGAGCCGGAGCGCCTGACCACGCTGGAGCGTGTCGACCTCGACGGCCGGGGACACGGAGACCCGCATCTTCCGGCCCGCGGTGAACACGTCGACCGTGCCGTCCTCGAAGGCTTCGACGAACACGCCGTAGCCGCTGGGCGGCTGGGCGAGGCGGTCGACCTCCTCGCGGAGCGCCAGCAGCTGGCCGCGCGCCTCGCGCAGGGTCTCGACCAGTTTGCTGTTCCGCTCCGTGAGCTGCGCGATGCGCTCGGACGCCTCGGCGAGGCGCTGCTCCAGCACGCGGTTCTGGCGGGGTGAATCGGTCAGCTTCCGGCGCAGCAAGGCCACTTCCTCCTCGAGGAAGCGCATCTGCCGCGCGTAGTCGTCGGGCGTCGTTCCTGCTCCAGTCGTCTGTGAAGGGTCGGCTTCTCCATGCCGACCTCCGGGAAGGTCGTGTTGCATGTCGGCACCTCCTCGGAGTGCTTTTCATCCACGGTACCGGCGATCACCGACATGAAAAGCCCTATCCGCATCACAGGATCGGCGCGTCGGACCGGATACACGAACTCACGCCCCGCACAAGCGCCCGTCCCGGTGCCTGTGAAATCGCTCGGGGAACTACTCTCCGTAGAACCAGGGCCACGGTCGGCGGCCGACCGGGCTGTCGGCTGTTCACCCATGTCACCACCCACCCCACCCAGGCTTAACCGGACGTTCACCCGCCGAGTTCCCCGCGGAAAGGCCGCCAAACCAAGGGAAAACTCGCTGATCTTCCGGCGTGTCGCCGCCGCCGCGACGGCCGAAGGCGTGCTGTCGCCCCGGGTGAGCGCTTTCCGGAGGGGGGCCGGGAAGGGCTTCCACCGGGGCGCGCGGTGACGCGCGGCACCCGTCGGGGGCGATCACGAACGCGGGCGCGACGCTACGATCCTTGCGCCCGGGCGAATTCAGCCAGCGGGAGAACCGGACGGGGTCCCGGCGCGTCGTACCAGCACCGGCCCGAGGAAGCGACAGGGGGCGAACAGCTCATGACCCACCCGCCGACCGGCCCCGCCGGCCGTCCGGGACCGTACGGGCCGCCGGGCGGCCAGTACCCGCAGGGCCCGCAGTACGGGCAGGCGCCGCAGCAGTCCGGGCCGCCTCCGCAGCAGTTCGACGCGTGGAAACCCGCGCCCGCCGGGTCGCCCAGTCTCGAAGGTCCCGTCGGCGAGCCGCCGAAGAAGCGGCGGACCGGGCTGGTCGCGGGCATCGTCGCGGCCGTGGTCGTGGTGGTCGCCGGTGGCGTGACCGCACTGGTGCTGCTCACCGGGAACGACGGCGGCGGGAGCAGCGCGGCCGCCCCGGGCGCCGCGACGCCCAGTTCGAGCGCGCAGACGGCGCCGGGCGCCAGTCCGGCGGCGCTGGCGCAGGCGGCGGTCGACTCGCTCAACGACCGCAGCGCGTCCCAGTACGCGACGCTGGTGTGCTCGGCGCCCGACCAGGCCGACCTGGCGAACCTGCAGCAGCAGTGGACCTCGGCCACCGACCTGCACGGCAGCGTCACCGGTTCGCCCCAGGTCAGCGGTACCACCGCCACCGTCGAGGTCACGGTGACCTATAACGGACAGACACAGAGCTCCAAGATCCCGATGAAGCAGCAGGGCCAGAAGTGGTGCATCGATGAGTCCTGACGCCACCACCGGCCCGGCTCCCCGCACGACCCGAAGGGGCGAGTCCGCATGACCTATCCGCCGCAGCAGCCCGGCCAGTGGGGCCCGCAGGATCCCTACGGTCAGCAGGGCCAGCAGGGTCAGTGGGGCCAGCAGCACGACCCCTACGGGCAACAGGGGCAGCAAGGCCAGCAGGGGCAGTGGGGCCAGCAGCAGAACCCGTACGGCCAGCAAGGTCAGCAGGGCCAGTGGGGGCAGCAGCCCGGCGGCGCGTACCCGCCCAGCGGGCCGCAGCAGCAGCCGGGCGGCGCGTACCCGCCCAGCGGGCCGAACCCGCAGCCCGGCTACCCGGGCGCCCCGGCGCAGCAGTACGGGCAGTACCCCGGCTACAGCCAGTTCCCCGACGGCCCCGGTGAGCCGCCGAAGAAGCGGACCGGCCTGATCATCGGGATCATCGCGGCCGTGGTCGTGCTGGTCGGCGGCGGCGTGACCGCGCTCATCCTGCTCACCGGCAAGGACGACAAGGGCACCGCGGCGCCCCCGCCCAGCCAGGCCGCGCCGGCCCCGAGCAGCGCGCGGCCCAGCGCCAGCGCCAGCAAGCTCTCGCCCAGCTCGCGCGCGAGCAGCGGCACCCCGGCGGTCGGCGGCAAGGCGACGCCCGAGGAGACCGCGCAGGCGGTGGCCCAGGCGTACGACAACGCCGACCGGCAGGGCCTGCAGGACACGGTGTGCCTGAGCACCGGCCAGACCGCGCCGGAGATCCCGGCCGGGCTCACGGTGACGATCAACGGCGCCGCCGAGACCGACGGCGACACCGCGCTCGTCCCGGCCACCGCGAAGGGCCCCGGTGGCACCAAGGACTTCGAGATCGGCCTCAAGAAAGAGGGCGGCGTCTGGTGCTACGCGGGGGACAAGACCAGCTGAGCGCAGGCGGGCTCAGGCCAGCCTGGAGCGGCGCTGCGGCCGGGGCGGCGTGACACCGTCGGCGAGGCGGCGGGTGGTCAGCAGGAACGCGGTGTGCGCCACCATCCGGTGCTCCGGCCGCACCGCGAGCCCGACCACGTGCCACGGGCGCTGCATCGTCTCCCACGCCTCCGGTTCCGTCCAGCCCTGCTGCTCCCGCAGCGCCTCGGTCACCGTGGACAGCTGGGTCACCGTCGCGACGTAGACCACCAGCACGCCGCCGGGCACGAGGTTCGCGTGCACCGTCGGCAGCACCTCCCACGGCGCCAGCATGTCCAGCACCACCCGGTCCACCTCGCCGGTGTGCGTCTTGAGGTCCGCCACCCGCAGGTCCCAGTTCGCCGGCCTGCCGCCGAAGAACCGGTCCACGTTCTTCACCGCGTGCTCGGCGTGGTCGTCGCGCACCTCGTAGGAGGTCACGCTGCCCTCGGGCCCCACCGCCCGCAGCAGCGAGCACGTCAGCGCCCCCGAACCGGCGCCCGCCTCCAGCACCCTGGCGCCCGGGAAGACGTCGCCCCACATCACGATCTGCGCCGCGTCCTTGGGGTAGATCACCTGCGCGCCGCGCGGCATGGACAGCACGTAGTCCGCCAGCAGCGGGCGCATCGCCAGGTACGACGTGCCGCCGGCGGACGTGATCACCGAGCCCTCCGGCCGGCCGATGAGCTCGTCGTGCCGCAGCGCGCCGCGGTGGGTGTGGTACTCCTCCCCCTCGGCCAGCACCAGCGTGTAGTGCCGTCCCTTGGGGTCGGTCAACCGCACCCGGTCACCAGGACGGAACGGCCCGCTCACGAAACCTCCAGATCGTCGCCGAAAGCAGCGACCGATCCTTTCAGACCCGGCGGGGCGCGGTTCAGCGGGGACGGTGGGCGAGCGCGGCGCGCAGGTCCTCCCGCCGCAGCACGCCCGCGGGCCGCCCCTCGTCGTCGACGACGAGGAACTGCCACGCCGCGGTCTCCCGCACGCGCTCGGCGATCTCCTCCCCCGGCTCGGACGCCAGCAGCACCGTCTCCGCGCGGATCGGCTCGGCCGCCAGCTCCGCGGGCGCCTGCGGCGACTCGGCCGCCAGCCGCTGCGCGCCGGTCTCGTCGAGCAGCCCCGCCGCGACGCCGTCCGCGCGCACCAGGACCACCCCGCGGCCCGCGGACGCGGCCAGCGCGTCCGACACCGGGCTCTCCGCGGGCAGCTGCAGCACGGGCCGCACCAGGTCGGTGACCACGAGCCCGTCGGGCCAGCTGCGGTTCTGCTCGGCCGCCAGCTCCCCGCCCGCGCCGACGGCCACGAACCACGCCGTGACGACGCAGACGCCCAGGCGCAGCCAGCGGTCGGCACTGCCGGACGCCATCCCGAAGACCGCCCACAGCAGCAAGGCCGCGGCGACGAGCCCGCCGCCGACGACCGCCGCGCGCGTGCCGCGGGCGCGGGTGCCGGTGAGCGCCCACACCCCGGCCCGCAGCATCCGGCCGCCGTCCAGGGGCAGGCCGGGCAGCAGGTTGAACACGCCGACCGCGAGGTTCGCCACCGCGCACTCGGCGACCAGCAGCCACGCCGACGTCTGCTCCGGCACCGCGAGCAGCAGCAGCCCGCACAGCACCGCGAGCAGCACCGACACGACCGGTCCGGCCGCGGCGACCAGCCCCTCCTGCCCGGGGCGGCGTGGCGTGCGGGCCACTTCGGACAGGCCGCCGAGCAGGAACAGCCGCAGCCGCCGCACCGGGATGCCCATCCGCAGCGCGACGACGCAGTGCCCGAGCTCGTGCGCCAGCACCGACAGCCCGAGCAGCAGCGCGAACGCGGCCGCCAGCACCCAGGAGGTGGCCGTGCCCGCCTCGGGCAGCAGCCGCCCGACCATGGGCGCGTAGAGGACCACGACCACCAGCGAGCCGATCCACCACGACGGGGCGAGCAGCACGGGCACGTCCTGGACGCGGAACAGCAGCAGCCCGCCGTCGGCGGCGGTGAGGAACCGCCTCGGCCGGCTGTGCGGGTGCTCGCTGGTCAGGGACATGCCACCCAGCCTAAAGGCCGGGGTGTGGGAGTTGCGTGACGGCGGGTCTCACCCCCGGTGACCGCGGAGGCGGCGTGGCAGCTCCCGGAACTGTCGGTGCCCTGCCTTAGGGTGCAGGACATGCAGGCAGCCGAAGATCAGCAGACGGCGACCGCGACCCCGGCCACCACCGTGCGGCGGCCGGCGCTGTCGCCGTCGCGGGCGAGCGACTTCAAGCAGTGCCCGCTGCTCTACCGGTTCCGGGCGGTCGACAAGCTGCCCGAGGTGCCCACCAAGGCGCAGCTGCGCGGCACGCTCGTGCACTCGGTGCTGGAGCGGCTGTTCGCGCTGCCGCAGCCGGACCGGGTGCCCGAGCGGGCGAAGGAGCTGCTGGCCCCGGCGTGGGCGGAGCTGTCCGGGGAGCGCCCGGAGTGGGCGCAGCTGTTCGCCGCGGAGGACGCCGGGCAGGTGGCCGACTGGCTGAGCGGGGCGGAGAAGCTGCTGGACCGCTACTTCGCGCTGGAGGACCCGCGGCGCCTGTCGCCCGAGGCGTGCGAGCTGCACGTGGAGATCGAGCTGGACTCCGGGGTCCGGCTGCGCGGGTACGTCGACCGGCTGGACGTGGCGCCCACCGGCGAGCTGCGGGTGGTCGACTACAAGACCGGGGCCGCGCCGCGGGAGATCGGCGAGGCCAAGGCCCTGTTCCAGATGAAGTTCTACGCGGTGGTGCTGTGGCGCCTGCGCGGGGTCGTGCCCCGGCAGCTGAAGCTCATGTACCTCACCGACGGGCAGTCGCTGGCGTACACGCCGGACGAGCCGGAGCTGCGCCGCTTCGAGCGCACGCTGGAGGCGATCTGGCAGGCCATCCTGCGTGCCGGGAAGACCGGGGACTTCCGGCCCAACCCCGGCAGGCTGTGCGACTGGTGCTCGCACCAGGCGCTGTGCCCGTCGTTCGGTGGCACGCCGCCGGAGTACCCGGGCTGGCCCGAGCCCGACCCGGGTGTGGAGACCCTGCTGGACCGAGCGGACTGAGCATGACCGAGAGCGCTTTCTACCTGCCCCGCGGCGAGGGCCGCTTCCAGCCCACCCAGCACACCGCCGGGCCGTGGACGTCCGGCGCGCAGCACTTCGGGCCGCCGTCGGCGCTGCTCGTGCGGGCGCTGGAGGCCCTTCCGCCGGAACGCGAGAGCAGGCTCGCCAGGGTCACCGTGGAGATCCTCGGCCCGGCCCCGCTCACCGAGCTGTCGGTGCGCGCCCGCGTGGAACGGCCGGGCCGCTCGGTCGAGCTGCTGGTGGCGGAGCTGGCGTCGGACACCCGCACGGTCGCGCGGGCGTCGGGCTGGCGCATCGCCACGTCGGACACGCGGGAGATCGCGAACGTGCCGGGCGGGGACTGGCCGAAGCCGGAGGACTGCCCGGTGTCGGAGTGGCCGGAGGGCTGGCTGCCCGGTTTCCTCGACGCGGTGGAGTGGCGGTCGGTCTCGGGCGGGCTCGCCGTGCCCGGGCCGGCCGCGGTGTGGGGGCGGCAGCGGGTCGCGCTGGTCGACGGGGAGGAGCCGAGCCCGCTGCAGCGGCTGTTCGCGGTCGCCGACTGCGGCAACGGCGCGTCGAACTTCCTCGACGCGCGGGAGTGGTGGTTCATCAACAGCGAACTGACCGTGCACCTGCGGCGGCCGCCGCAGGGTGAGTGGATCGGCCTCGACGCGGCGACCGCGGTGGGCCCGGACGGGATCGGCACGGCCACGAGTACGCTGCGCGATCTCGAAGGCCCGGTGGCCTCCGGGGCGCAGGCGCTGATGGTCCGGCCGCGCTGAACGACACGGGAGGCCGGAACCTCCCCCGGCGGCGGGCGGAGATCCACTAACCTGACCGCAACGACGATCCCGTAGGAGCGCTCGAGTGCAGATCACCTCGGTGGTCAACCAGAAAGGCGGCGTCGGCAAGACCGCGCTGAGCGTCGGTGCCGCCGCGGCCCTCGCCGAACGCGGGCGCCGGGTGCTGCTCATCGACCTCGACCCGCAGGGCCACGCCACCACGGAGATGCTGGGCCTGCCGGAGGCACCGGTCAGTGGCCCGAGCCTCGCGAAGGCGCTGACGAAGATGTGGAAGGGGCCGGTCGAGGAGCTGATCGTCCCGCACCCGCGCAGCAACCTCGGCCCTGGCGGCGCGTTCGACGTGATCCCCACCTCGCCGGGGATGTTCGACCTGATCCGCAGGCTCGACAGCTTCCGGGTGCCGGGCTGGCAGCTCGCCCGGGTGATCCAGTTCGCGAACTACGACCACGTGCTGATCGACTGCCCGCCCGCGCTCGACGTGCTCACCAACAACGCGCTCGCGGCCACGCACGGCATCCTGGTGCCGGTGCAGCCCGACCGCACGAGCATCCGGGCGCTGCGGCTGCTCAACGACCAGCTCAACTACGTGCAGCAGTCGGTGCAGCGCGAGCCGATCCCCTACTTCGGCGTGGTGCCGGGGCTCTACCGGCGGCCGATGTCCACCTACGCCGCGGCCGCGCTCGCCGAGCTGGAGAACTTCGGCTACCCGCTGCTGGCGCACGTCCCGCTCGGGGTGGTGATGAACGAGGCCGCCGCGCACGGCATGCCGGTCACCACGTTCGCGCCGGAGACCACGCAGGCGGTGGCGTTCCGGCAGATCGCGGAGGTGCTCGACCAGCACCTGGCGCGCCAGCCCGCCCCGGCGCCGGTGCCGATCGCGGACGAGTTCGTGTTCGAGGACTTCATCACCTCGGTGGCGCAGACCCGCAACGAGAACGACACCGGCTCGCGCAAGAAGCTCTACGACCTGCTGCCCAAGAAGCCCCGCGGCTGAGCCGCGCCGGGTGGGTGGACCGCACCCAGGCAGTCCCGGCGGCGGGCGGTTACGTTCGGACGTATGGACAACGAGCTCGGTGAGTTCCTCCGCGCCCGCCGAAACCTGGTGACACCCCGGCAGGCGGGGCTGCCCGAGGACGGCGAGCGCCGGGTGCCGGGACTGCGCCGCGAAGAGGTCGCGCTGCTCGCCGGGGTGAGCACCGACTACTACGTCCGGCTCGAACAGGGCCGGGAACGGCATCCGTCGGACCAGGTGCTCGACGCCGTCGCCCGCGCGCTGCGGCTCGACGAGGACGCGGCGGCGCACCTGTTCCGGCTCGCGATGCCCGCGCCGCAGGCGGTGGCGCGGGTGTCGCCCCGTACGGTGGATCCCGGGCTGTGGACGCTGATGGAGCACTCCGTCTCCGCGCCCGCGACCGTGCTCGGGCCCGCGCTCGACGTCCTGGCCGCCAACTCGCTGTCGGCCGCGCTGTACTCCGGTTTCGCCCGGTTCGACAACCTGGCCCGCATGGTGTTCCTCGACCCCGCGGCGGTCGAGTTCTACGTAGACTGGGATTCGGTGGCCCGCGGCACGGTCGCGAGCCTGCGCGCGGGTTCCGGGGCGTTCCCCGACCACCCGCGGGTGTCCGAAGTGGTCGGTGAGCTGACCGTGCGCAGCCCGGCCTTCGCGTCCCTCTGGGCGCGGCACGAGGTGCGGCCGCGCAAGAGCGAGCACAAGCGGTTCCGGCATCCGCGCGTCGGTGAGCTGGTGCTGCGTTCGCAGGCGCTGGGTGTGACGAACGCCCCCGGGCAGCAGTTGTTCGTCTACAGCGCCGAACCGGGTAGCCCGAGCGCGGACGGGCTCACCCTGCTGGCCGGGCTCGCCGCGGAGCCCGCCGGCCCGAACAGGGAAACTCCCGCTGGGAAAGGAAGTTCATGAAGGTCTGGTTCATCACCGGAGCATCCAAGGGGTTCGGTCGCGAGTGGACGGTCGCCGCGCTGGAGCGCGGGGACCGCGTCGCCGCGACCGCGCGCGACACCGCCACCCTGGACGACCTGCGCGAGCGCTTCGGCGACGCGCTGCTGCCCCTGCGGCTCGACGTGAACGACCGCGAAGCCGACTTCGCCGCCGTGAAGCAGGCGGCCGACCACTTCGGACGGCTGGACGTCGTGGTCAACAACGCCGGGTACGGGCAGTTCGGCCTGATCGAGGAGCTGAGCGAGGCCGAGGTCCGCGCCCAGTTCGAGACGAACGTGTTCGGCGCGCTGTGGGTCACGCAGGCGGCGCTGCCGATCCTGCGCGCGCAGCGGTCGGGGCACATCCTGCAGGTGTCGTCGATCGGCGGGATCTCGGCGTTCCCGAACATCGGCATCTACAACGCGTCGAAGTGGGCACTGGAGGCGTTCAGCCAGTCGCTGGCCCAGGAGGTCGACTACTTCGGCATCAAGGTCACGCTCATCGAGCCCGGCGGCTTCTCCACCGACTGGGGCGGCCCGTCGGCGAAGCACGCGACACCGCTGGCCGACTACGAGCCCGTGCGCGAGCGCGCCGCCGAGCAGCGCAAGTCGCGGGTGGCGAAGCCGGGTGACCCGAAGGCCACCGGCAAGGCGGTCCTCGCGCTCGTGGACGCGGAGAACCCGCCGCTGCGCGTGTTCTTCGGCGACGGCCCGCTGGCCATCGCCACCGCTGACTACGAGTCCCGCCTCGCGGAGTGGCGCGAGTGGGAGAAGCTGTCGATCGAGGCGCACGGCGGCAACTGACCGCCGCAGACCGCCCGGCGCGCGGTCGCGCAGGAAGTGGCTGCGACCGTGTGCCGGCCCGGTGACGGGGCTCCTCCGGACCCCCGTCTCCGCGTCACAGGCGGCACGAGCGGATGTCGGAGGCCAGCACCGCCTTGGCGCCGGTCTCCGCCAGCTCGTCCATGATCCGGTTGACCTCCTTGCGCGGCACCATGGCCCGCACCGCGACCCAGTCCTCGTCGGCCAGCGGCGCCACCGTGGGCGACTCCAGGCCGGGGGTGATCGCGATGGCCTGCTCCAGCAGCGCGCGGGGGCAGTCGTAGTCGAGCATCATGTACTGCTGCGCGAACACCACGCCCTGCAGCCGCGCGGCGAGCTGGGACTTCGGCTTGTCCTTCGCGGCTCCGGCGCGCTGCACGAGCACCGCCTCGGAGACGCAGATCGGGTCACCGAAGGCCACCAGGTTGTGCTGGCGCAGCGAGCGCCCGGTCTCCACGACGTCCGCGATGGCGTCGGCGACGCCGAGCTGCACGGAGATCTCGACGGCCCCGTCGAGGCGGATCACGTCGGCCTCGACCCCGTGCGTGGCCAGGTCGCCGCGCACCAGGTTGGGGAACGAGGTGGCGACGCGCTTGCCCGCCAGGTCGGCGGGCTTCCAGTCCTGCCCCGCCGGGGCGGCGTAGCGGAACGTCGAGGCGCCGAAGCCGAGCGCCAGCACCTCCTCGACCTGCGCGCCGGAGTCGATCGCCAGGTCCCGGCCGGTGATGCCGAGGTCCAGCTCGCCGTTGCCGACGTAGATCGGGATGTCCTTGGGGCGCAGGAAGAAGAACTCGACCTCGTTGGCGGAGTCGAGCACGGTGAGGTCGCGGTCATGTCGGCGGCGGTAGCCCGCCTCGCCGAGCATCTCCGACGCCGGCTCCGCCAGCGCGCCCTTGTTCGGCACCGCAACCCGCAGCATGCCCTGCCCCTTCCTCACAAGTAGCGGTAGACGTCCTCGGTGCTCAGCCCGCGGCCGAGCATCAGCACCTGCACCCGGTAGAGCAGCTGGGAGATCTCCTCCGCCAGCCGCTCGTCCGACTCGTGCTCCGCCGCGATCCAGACCTCACCGGCCTCTTCGAGCACCTTCTTGCCCTGCGCGTGCACGCCCGCGTCCAGTGCGGTGACCGTGCCCGACCCGGCGGGCCGGGTCCGCGCCCGCTCGGTCAGCTCCGCGAACAGCTCATCGAAGGTCTTCACGGTCTGTAGATCCTTCCATCCGGCCGCGGCGGCAGCCGACCCGCCCCGCCGGGGTGGAGCGGGATCACACCCCCCGGTGAACGGGGCCGGATCCCCGTAACGCCGCGCAGCCGGGGGGCGACCTCCGGGTGACCGCCGTGGAGAGAGGACGCCATGCACAGGACGATCGGACTTTCCCTCGGCGTGCTGGTGTCCGCGGTGGCCGTGGCGGGGTGCGGCCCCGCCGACGGGCGGGATCCGGGTGTCACCACCCCGGCCACCAGCGGCGCGGCGCCGCGGCTGATCACCGTCCCGGACGTCGGCGGCATGAACCACCAGGACGCCCAGGACACCATGCAGGCCGCCGGGCTGTACAACCTGCGGGAGGTCGACGGCACCGGGCGCGGGCGGATGCTGATCCTCGACCGCGACTGGGTGCAGACGGGGCAGAGCCCGGCCGCCGGCTCGCAGGTGCCGCCCGACACGGTGGTCACCCTGACCGCGGTCAAGTACAGCGACCGCTGAGGTCTTCAGCGGTCCCGGAAGACGGCGGCCAGCGTTTCCGCGTCCACGCCCACCAGCGAGTCCCGGAACACGCGGCGCTCCCCCGGGGGCACGGCGACGTCGTTCGGCACCACCAGCACCACGCACCCGGCCGCCGCGGCGGACGCCGTGCCCGGCTGGGAGTCCTCCACCGCGACGCAGCGGGCCGGGTCGACGGACAGCAGGCGGGCCGCGCGCAGGTACGGCTCGGGGTGCGGCTTGTTCAGCCCGTCCACCTCGTCGCCGCACACGGTGGCGTCGAAGAACTCCCGGCCGATCGTGTTCAGGGCCAGCTCGGTCAGCGCGCGCTCGGTCGACGTCACCAGCGCCGACGGCAGCCCGCCCTCGCGGACGGCCGCCAGCGCCTCCCGCGCACCCGGGCGCCACGGCAGCTCGTCGTCGAACAGCCGCGCCGTACGCTCGCGGATCCAGGCGCCGGTGTCGGCGATCCGCCCGGCGGTGGGCTCGTGCCCGGTCACTTCGAGCAGGTAGGCCGACGTGGCGTCCATGTTGGACCCGACGAGCGTGAGGCGCTGCTCCTCGCTGAGCGTGCCGCCGAGCCACTCGGCCGCCTCGTAGAGCGCGACGTCCCAGAGCTTCTCCGAGTCGACCAGCGTGCCGTCCATGTCCCACAGGACGCCGGCCAGACCGTCCGTTGTGGACGGTGCAGACATGTGTCTCCTTAGGTGTTGAAGTACTTCGCTTCGGGGTGGTGGCACACGATCGCGTCGGTCGACTGCTCCGGGTGGAGCTGGAACTCCTCCGACAGCTTCACCCCGATGCGTTCCGGTTCGAGCAGGTCAATGATCTTGGTGCGGTCTTCGAGGTCGGGGCAGGCGCCGTAGCCGAGGGAGAACCGGGCACCGCGGTAGCCGAGCTTGAAGTACTCCTCGATCGCGTCGGGGTCCTCGTCCGCGACGGCCGCGCCGCTGGAGAAGTGCAGCTCCTGGCGGATGCGGCGGTGCCAGTACTCCGCCAGCGCCTCGGTGAGCTGCACGCCGAGGCCGTGCACTTCGAGGTAGTCGCGGTAGGCGTCGGCGGCGAACAGGTCGTTCGCGTAGTCCGCGATGGGCTGGCCCATGGTGACCAGCGACAGCGGCAGCACGTCCACCTCGCCCTGCTTGAGCGCCAGGTCCCGCGGCCGGTAGAAGTCCGCCAGGCACAGGTACCGGTCGCGCTTCTGCCGCGGGAAGGTGAACCGGGCGCGCTCGGGGGCGTCGAGCCGCGGCTCGCTGAGCACCACGAGGTCGTCGCCCTCGGCGACCGCCGGGAAGTAGCCGTAGACCAGGGCGGCGTGGGCGAGGACCCCGTCGGTGGCGAGCCGGTCGAGCCAGTACCGCAGCCGCGGCCGCCCCTCGGTCTCCACCAGCTCCTCGTACGACGGGCCCTGCCCGCCCTTCGCCCCGCGCAGCCCCCACTGCCCGAGGAACGTGGCCCGCTCGTCGAGGTACTGCGCGTACTCCGCGACCGGGATGCCCTTGACCACCCGGGTGCCCCAGAACGGCGGCGAGGGCAGCGGCACGTCCGTCGCCACGTCCGACCGCGCCGGCACCTCGACCGGTTCGGCGGCCGCCTTGCGGGCCTCGGCGATGCGCAGCGACCGCTCCCGGCGCGCCTTGCGTTCGGCCTTCTTCGCCTCGGCCTCGGGGTCGGCCGCGGGCGCCTCGCCGCGGCGCACGGCCATGATGGTGTCCATCAGCCGCAGCCCCTCGAACGCGTCACGGGCGTAGTGCACGTCGCCGTGGTAGACCTCGCTCAGGTCGTTCTCCACGTACGTGCGGGTCAGCGCCGCGCCGCCCAGCAGCACGGGCCAGCGCTCGGCGACGCCCCGGGAGTTCATCTCCTCGAGGTTCTCCTTCATGATCACCGTGGACTTGACCAGCAGCCCGGACATCCCGATCGCGTCCGCGCGCTGCTCCGCGGCCGCGTCGAGGATCGTGGTGATCGGCTGCTTGATGCCGAGGTTGACCACCTCGTAGCCGTTGTTGGACAGGATGATGTCCACGAGGTTCTTGCCGATGTCGTGCACGTCGCCCTTCACGGTGGCGAGCACGATCCGCCCCTTGCCGCCGGAGTCATCCTTTTCCATGTGCGGCTCCAGGTACCCCACCGCGGCCTTCATGACCTCCGCGGACTGCAGCACGAACGGCAGCTGCATCTGCCCGGACCCGAACAGCTCCCCGACGGTCTTCATCCCCGACAACAGCGTGTCGTTGATGATCTCCAGCGGCGGCTTCTCCGCCATCGCCGCGTCGAGGTCGGCCTCCAGCCCGGTGCGCTCGCCGTCCACGATGCGCCGCTCCAGCCGCTCGAACAACGGCAGCGCGGCCAGCTCCTGCGCGCGCGACTCCCGTGACGACGCCGCCGACACGCCCTCGAACAGCTCCATCAGCTTCTGCAGCGGGTCGTAGCCCTCGCGGCGCCGGTCGTAGACGAGGTCCAGCGCCACCTCCCGCTGCTCGTCCGGGATCCGCGCCATCGGCAGGATCTTCGACGCGTGCACGATCGCCGTGGTCAGCCCCGCCTGCACGCACTCGTGCAGGAACACCGAGTTGAGCACCTGCCGGGCCGCGGGGTTGAGCCCGAACGACACGTTCGACACGCCGAGCGTGGTCTGCACCTCCGGGTAGCGGCGCTTGAGCTCGCGGATCGCCTCGATCGTCTCCAGCGCGTCGCGGCGGACCTCCTCCTGCCCGGTGGAGACCGGGAACGTCAGGCAGTCGACGATGATGTCGCAGGCCCGCATCCCCCAGTTGGTGGTCAGGTCCTCGATCAGCCGGGTGGCGACCCGCACCTTCCACTCCGCCGTGCGGGCCTGGCCCTCCTCGTCGATGCACAGCGCCACCACGGCCGCGCCGTGCTCGCGCACCAGCCGCATGACCTTCTGGAACCGCGAGTCCGGGCCGTCGCCGTCCTCGTAGTTCACCGAGTTGATCGCGCACCGCCCGCCGAGGCGCTCCAGCCCCGCCTGGATCACCGCGGGCTCGGTGGAGTCCAGCATGATCGGCAGCGTCGACGCCGTCGCCAGCCGCCCGGCCAGCTCCGCCATGTCCGCCGCACCGTCCCGGCCCACGTAGTCCACGCACAGGTCCAGCAGGTGCGCCCCGTCGCGGGTCTGCTCGCGGGCGATCTCGACGCAATCCTCGTAGCGGCCCTCCAGCATCGCCTCGCGGAACTTCTTCGACCCGTTCGCGTTGGTGCGCTCGCCGATCATCAGCACCGACGCGTCCTGCGCGAACGGCACCGCCTGGTACAGCGACGACACCCCGGGCTCCGGCCGCACCCGCCGCTCGGCCCGCGCCACCTGCCGCACCGCCGCGGCCAGCGCCCGGATGTGCTCGGTCGTCGTCCCGCAGCAGCCGCCCACCAGCCCGACGCCGAATTCGGTGATGAACCCCGACAGCGCCTCCGCCAGCCCGTCGGGCGTCAGCGGGTACACCGCACCGTTCGGGCCCAGCTCGGGCAGTCCCGCGTTCGGCATCACCGACAACGGCACCCGCGCCGAACGCGACAACGTCCGCAGGTGCTCGCTCATCTCCGCCGGGCCGGTCGCGCAGTTCAGCCCGATCACGTCCACACCCAGCGGCTCCAGCGCCGCCAGCGCCGCGCCGACCTCGGTGCCCAGCAGCATCGTGCCCGTGGTCTCGACCGTGATCGACGCGATCACCGGCACGCGCCGGCCCACCGCCTCCATCGCCCGGTGCGCCGCCACCACCGACGCCTTCGTCTGCAGGATGTCCTGCGTGGTCTCCACCAGCACCGCGTCCACGCCGCCTTCGAGCAGGCCGCGGACCTCGTCGAAGTAGGCGTCCCGCAGCCGCGCGTACGGCGCGTGGCCCAGCGTCGGCAGCTTCGTGCCCGGGCCGACGGACCCCAGCACGAACCGCTGCCCGAACTCGTCGGCGGTCTCCCGCGCCAGCCGCGCCCCGGCCTCGGCCAGCTCGAAGATCCGGTCGGCGATGTCGTACTCGGCCAGGTTGGCCCAGTTGGCCCCGAACGTGTTCGTCTCGACCGCTTCCGCGCCCGCCTCCAGGTAGCCGCGGTGGATCCCGCGCACCACGTCCGGCCGGGTCACGTTCAGGATCTCGTTGCAGCCCTCCAGCCCGGCGAAGTCGTCCAGGGTCAGATCGTGGGCCTGAAGTGCGGTTCCCATCGCGCCGTCGGCCACGACGACGCGAGCGGACAGGGCATCCAGCAGTGGCGACGACAGACGATCCGGCATGTCGTCCAGGCTACGGTCTCCGGGCTCGCGCGCGGGTCGTAGGCTGGTCGGGTGAGTGACCCAGCTGACGCCATCCCGCAGCCCGTCCCGCCGCCCGGTGACCTCGACGACACGTCCCGGCCGGTGATGGTCGTCGCGTTCGAAGGGTGGAACGACGCAGGTGACGCGGCCAGCACGGCGCTCGAACACCTGCAGCTGAGCTGGGACGCGAAGCCCCTGGCGGAACTCAACCCCGACGACTACTACGACTTCCAGGTGAGCCGCCCGACCGTCCGCATGGTGGACGGGGTGACCCGCCGGGTCGAGTGGCCCACCACCCGGCTGTCCATCTGCCGCCCGCCGGGCTACGACCGCGACGTCGTGCTCGTGCAGGGGCCGGAGCCGAACATGCGCTGGCGCAAGTTCTGCGAGGAGCTGCTGGAGCACATCATGCAGCTCGACGTCGCCACGGTCGTGACGCTCGGCGCGCTGCTGGCCGACACCGCGCACACGCGGCCGGTCCCGGTCACCGGCACCGCGTACGACGCCGAGGCCGCCGAGCGGTTCGGCCTGGAGCGCAGCCGCTACCAGGGCCCCACCGGCATCACCGGGATCCTGCAGGACTTCTGCGTGCAGGCCGGCATCCCGGCGATCTCGATCTGGGCCGCGGTGCCGCACTACGTGTCGCACCCGCCGTCGCCCAAGGCGAGCCTCGCGCTGCTGCACAAGCTGGAGGACGTGCTCGACGTCGAGGTCCCGCTCGGCGCGCTGCCGGAGCAGGCCGAGGAGTGGCAGCGCACGGTCACCGAGATGGCCGAGGAGGACGAGGAGATCTCGGAGTACGTGCGCACGCTGGAGGAGCGCGGCGACGCCGAGGTGGAGATGTCGCTCGACGAGTCCAGCGGGGACAAGATCGCGGCCGAGTTCGAGCGCTACCTGCGCAGGCGCCGCCCCGGCCAGGAGGGCCCTGGCGGCCGGTGAGGCGGGCGTCTCGATGTTCTGTGGGCCGTCGACTTGCACCGCGGCGGGTTCTGAGGTGGTTCCTCGCGAGGACAGCGCCGACGTGGTGAAAGACGCAGTCGCGGAGCGTCCGTGAGGGGTGGTGGTCGGGCTGGCGGGTGGGGGGTCATGAGGAGGCGATCCCGGAGCGAGAAGCTTCCTCAGGTTCCGCTACCCGCACCGCCACGCAAGCCGCTTCTCAGACAGTCTCTCTACGTCGGCGGTTTGCTGGGGCCTTTCGGGGCGGGGGTGGTGTCGTCGATGCTGCCCGAGCTCGCCGGTACCTTCGGCGTGTCGCAGGCCGCCGCGGCGACGTCGCTGACCGCGTACCTGTTGCCGTTCGCCGCGGTGATGCTCGTGTCGGGCACGCTCGGCGAGCGCTGGGGCCCGATGCGCACGATCCGCTTCGCCTACGCCGGGTACGTCGTGGTGGCCGCGGTCGCCGCGTTGGCGCCCTGGTTCTGGCTGTTCCAGGTCTCGCGCGGGCTGCAGGGCGTGGCGAACGCGTTCACCACCCCGCTGCTGCTGACCAAGCTCGCGTCGGTCACGCCGAAGGAGCGGCTGGGCCGGACGCTGGGCCTGTACGGGGCGGTGCAGGCGCTCGGGCAGACGTCGGCGCCGCTGGTCGGCGGGCTGGCCGCGGAGGGCTCGTGGCGCTGGGCGTTCGCCGGGATCGCCGCGGTCGCCGCCGTGCTGACCGCGTGCCCGCTGCCGCCGGACGAGGAGAGCCCGCAGCGGCGGCCGCGGCTGCGGGACGCGTGGCGGCCGGTGGTGGTGTGGTCGGGACTGCTGATCTTCGTGGCGTGGGCGTGCCTGGCCGGGCTGCCGTTCCTGGTGGCGTTCCGGGTGGACGATGCGTTCGCGCTCGGGCCCGGCGCGCGCGGGCTGGTGCTCACGGCGTTCGGGTTCGCCGGGTTCGCCACCGCCCGGCTCGTCGGGTCCGCGGCGGACCGGTTCGGCTCGCGGACGGCGGTGTGCGCGGGCCTGCTGCTGGGCGCGGTGGCGGTCGGCGCGATCGGCGTGGTGGGCTCGCTGCCGCTGGTGGTGGTCGCGTGGGCCGCGGGCGGGCTGTGCAGCCAGCTGATCCTGGTCGGCGTGAACGCGCTCGTGCTCGGCGGCGAGGCGAACGGCCGCGGCGGCGCGATCTCCGTGGTGACCGCGCTGCGGTTCCTCGGCATGTCGGCGTCCCCGGCGGCGTTCACCGGGCTCT
Organism: Amycolatopsis bartoniae; assembly: GCF_014191255.1. GTDB lineage: Bacteria > Actinomycetota > Actinomycetes > Mycobacteriales > Pseudonocardiaceae > Amycolatopsis_E > Amycolatopsis_E bartoniae. Next base: position 700,941 of record NZ_JACHWH010000003.1, on the reverse strand, counting down.
ACCGGCACGACGCGGCGCTGGGTTTCCTGGTGCCGGGCGCGCTGCTGGCCGCGTCCGCCCCGCTACTGGCTCACAGGATCTTCCGCACCGGCACCGGGCCGCGCGCCCGCTTGCGCCACTCGCGCGGGTAGCCGAGCGAGACCTCCTCGAACCGCACCCCGTCGGCCCACGTCGTGCGCGGGATGTGCAGGTGCCCGAACACGGCCACCTCCGCGCGGTAGCGCACGTGCCAGTCCTCGGTGCGCGTCGTGCCGCACCACAGGGCGAACTCGGGCCAGTACAGCGGCGCGGTGGGGTGGCGGTGCAGCGGCCAGTGCGACATGAGGACCGTGCCGTGGTCCTCGGGGATCGCGGCGAGCCGTTCCTCGCTCACCTTGAGCCGCCGCGCGCACCACTCGTGGCGGCTCGGATGCGGGTCCGGGTGCAGGAAGTACTCGTCGGTGCACACGACGCCCGCCTCGCGGGCCTGGTCCAGAGCCTCGTCGAGCGAGACGTCCTCGGCCTGCGGGGTGCGCCAGCTGTAGTCGTAGAGCACGAACAGCGGCGCGACGGTCAGCAGGCGTTCGCCGTGCTCCCACACCGGGAACTCGTCCTCGGGCGTGAGCACGTCCAGTCCGCGGCAGCGGTCGACGAGGTGGCGGTAGCGTTCCTCGCCACGCAGCGGCACGTCGTCCTGCGGGGTGGTCCACAGCTCGTGGTTGCCGGGCACCCACACCACTTTCGCGAAGCGTTCCCGCAGCGTCGCGAGGGTGTCCACCACCGCGCCGACCTTCTCGGCGACGTCGCCGGCGACGAGCAGCCAGTCGTCCGGGGAGTCGCCGCGCACGTCGTCGACGAGGGGTTCGTTGCCGCGGTGGGTCACGTGGAGGTCGCTGGTGGCGTAGAGACTGGGCACTCCCCCACGTTAGCCACCCGCGGGCGCGGACCGGCCAGCACGACCAGTCCCGCGATCACGTACAGCGCCGCCTGCGCGTCGAGCAGCCCGCCCAGGCCAACAGAACCGGTGAGCGCGCCCGCGGCGAGCATCCCCACGACCTGGAACGCGGCCATGCCGGCGAAGAACGTGCTCGACACGCGGCCCAGCCGTCCGGGCGGGACCTCCTGCTGCAGCAACGACATCAGGCCCGAACCGGTGATCACCGCAGGCGCGCCGGCGACGGCGAACAGCCCAGCGTAGACCGCGAGCGCCGTGGTGACCGGCGGCCCGTTCCAGATCGCGAGCGAGAGCAGCCCGAGCACCAACGTGCCCCAGCCGAGCAGCCGCGCCGGTCCCGTCCGCCGGGCGACGGTGGCGAGCGCGGCACCGGCGGCGAACCCGCCGACGGCCTGGACTCCGCGCAGCAGGCCCACCTCGGCCTCGCCGCCCCCGAGCGGGCCGGTCACGAACACCACGAACAGGACCAGGAACATGCCCTGCGCCACGGACATCAGCGCGGTCGTGGCCGCCGTCACGCGCAGGACCGGGTTGTGGGCGATGTCGGCGAAACCGCCGAGGCGCCCTCGGGGACTGGCTGCGACGGTGTGCACGGCGAACCGCGGCAGCAGGAGGCTTCCCGCGAGCAGCAGCAGCCCGAGGTAGACCGCGATCACCCAGCCCAGCCCGGCGAAGCCGAGCACCGCGCCGCCGAGCGAGCTGCCCGCGAGCCGGGCGACGCTGCTGTTCATGCCCATCAGGCCGTTCGCGGCGAGCAGCTGGTGCGGCCCGACGAGCGCGGGCACGAGCGCGTTGCGCACGGGCTCGAACAGGGAGGCCAGCGCGGACTGCGCGGCCATCACCGCGAGGACCAGGCCGCCCTGGCCGGACAGCAACGGCAGGGCGACGGCCGCCTGCGCGAAGCAGACCACGCACAGCAGCACGCGCCGGTCGTACCGGTCGGCGGCGAACCCGGCGAGCGGGCTCAGCAGCACCATCGGCACGACCCCGGCGACCATGGTCAGTGCCGTCGAGCTCGCCGACCCGGTCGCCTGGTAGACGAACACCGGCAGCGCGACCTGCAGCATCCACTCCGCGGACTCGGCGAACAGCCCGGCGGCCCACAACCGCGCGAAGGCGGGGTTTTTGAGGGGGCTGCTCATGTGCTCGGCCTTCCGTCGGCCTCGACGCGCAGGAACGCCCGCCAGCTCGCGTGCACCACCTTCGCGTCCTCGGGGGCATCCGTGCGGATGGGCGCGACGTAGGGCCGGACGAGCGCGTCGATCTCGGCGTTGAGGTCCGCCAGCTCCCGCGGGGTGAGCCGCAGGGCGTAGGCGTTCATCGTCGCCGCCTGCTGCCACTCCGGTTCGAGGTCGTCGACGCTGTCCAGGAAACGCTGGGCCAGCACCTCGTCCTCCCGCAGCTGGGTGCCCGCGACGGCCTGCTGCTCCGCGCCGGTGAGTCCGCCCAGGTCCAGCCCGACCGGGATCGCCCGCCACGGCCGCTCGCGACCGTCCGCCGCCTCCGTCCGCTCCACCAGCCCCCACTGCGCGAGCTGCCGCAGGTGCCAGCTGCAGTTCGAGGCCGAGGAGTCCACGGCGGTCGCGCACTCGCTCGCCGTCCGCGGGCCCACCGACATCAGGTAGTTCAGCAGCGCCGCGCGCAGCGGGTGCGCGAGCGCCCGCATCAGCTCGGCGTCCCGCACGCGGCGGCGCGGTGGCAGGTCGGTCATGGCTCCCCCGAACTCTGAAAGAACTCTTTCGAAAGACTTCTTTCAGAGTTGCAGGCAACGCGCCCGCCGTCAATGGGCGCGGCCACCGGCCGGACGGGCAGGGACTACAGCCGCACGCCCAGCAGCGCGTCCACCGCCGTGCGCACCAGGCCCGGCGCCTCGGCGTCGGAACCGTTGCGGCGCAACGCCTCCGTCGCCCACGCGTCAATGGCCGTGAGCGCCTGCGGGGTGTTCAGGTCGTCGGACAGGTGGTCACGCAGGCGCGCCACGGTGTCCTCCGCCGGCGGCCCCGCGGGCAGCGAAACGGCCTCCCGCCAGCGCGCCAGGCGCGCCTCGGCCTCGGTGAGCACGTCCTGGGTCCACGTGCGGTCCTCGCGGTAGTGCCCGGAGAACAACGCCAGCCGGATCGCGCCCGCGTCCACGCCGTCGGCCCGCAGGCGCGAGACGAACACCAGGTTCCCGCGCGACTTGGACATCTTCTCCCCGTCAAGGCCGATCATGCCCGCGTGCACGTAGTGCCGCGCGAACGGGTGCGTGCCCGCCACGGCCTCGGCGTGCGCGGCGCTGTACTCGTGGTGCGGGAAGATCAGGTCCGAGCCGCCGCCCTGCACGTCGAAGGCCATGCCCAGGCGGTTGACGGCGATCGCGCTGCACTCGATGTGCCACCCCGGGCGTCCCGCGCCCAGCTCGGACTCCCACGACGGCTCCCCCGGCCGCGCGCAGCGCCACAGCAGCGCGTCCAGCGGGTGCCGCTTGCCCGCCCGGTCCGGGTCGCCGCCGCGCTCGGCGAAGAACCGGGTCATGGTCGCCTCGTCGTAGTTCGACTCGTAGCCGAACCGGCCCGTCGCGCCGTGGTCGAAGTAGATGTCCGGGTACTCCGGGTCGTCCGCGCGGTAGGCCGCCCCCGCCGCCACGAGCTTGCCGATGACCTCGACGATCTCCGGGATGCTCTCCACCGCGCCGACGAACTGCCGCGGCGGCACCACCCGCAGCGCCTCCATGTCCTCGCGGAACAGGGCGGTCTCCCGCAGCCCCAGCACGATCCAGTCGTCCTGGTCGCGCTCGGCGCGCTCCAGCAGGGGCTCGTCGATGTCGGTGACGTTCTGCACGTAGTGCACGTCGTGCCCGTTGTCCCGCCACACGCGGTTCACCAGATCGAACGCCAGGTACGTCGCGGCGTGGCCCAGATGCGTGGCGTCGTAGGGGGTGATGCCGCAGACGTACATGGTCGCCGTCCGGCCCGGCGCCGTGGGCCGCACCTGCCCGGTGGAGGTGTCGAAGAGCCGCAGGGGACGCGGCGTGCCGGGCACCCGCGGGACCGAAACCGAAGACCAAGTCTGCATGCCCTCCACCCTAAGTGCCGGTTCCGCGAGCCGTTCCGGACGGTGGGAAGGCGGTGATCAGCCGGTCGTCAGGCCCTTCAGCTGGGTCAGCGTGCCGAAGTACGTGTCCTGGTCGCCGGGCAGCGGGCCGGTGGTCGCGGACTGCCAGAAGCCCAGGCTCCAGCCGCCGGGCAGCTCGCCCGGGTCGGGCGCGTAGCGCGCCAGCCAGAGCACGTGGCTGCCGGAGAACACGGTGCTGTTGCCGGTGCACGCCTTCCACCAGCGGGTGGACGTGTAGATGATCGGCACGTGCCCGACGAGCGCGCGCAGCGTGGTGCTGAAATCGGTGATCCACGCCACCATCGCGTCCGGGGTCAGGCCGTAGCAGGGGGCCGCGCCCTGGGTGTCCTCCACATCGAGCACGGGCGGCAGCGACATCCCGTCGGCGTACCACTTGCCGTCGTGGTCGTGGAGGTAGCGGGCCTGGTCGGCACCGGAGCCGCCGTCCGGCCGGGCGTAGTGGTAGAGCCCGCGGATCAGCCCGGCGTCCTTGGCCGCGCGGAACTGGGCCAGGAAGTTCGGGTTGACGTAGCCGGTCCCCGCGGTGTCCTTGACGAACGCGAAGACCGCCCCGGCGGCCTTCGCCGCCGCCATGTCCGGCACGCCCTGGGACTCGCTGATGTCGAACCCGGCGAGGGTCTGCTGCGTCGCCTGCGCGGTCGTGACCGGCACCACGGTGGTCGCCACGGTGAGCGCGGCGAACGCGGCCACCCTTCCGATAATGCGAATCACCCTCGCGACGCTAGAACACCTTCCGCCCGGTCAGCCGCGCGACAAGATCGAATCCGACCGATCGAGTGATCAGCGCGGAAACGACGCCGACCACATCGCGACCAGCCCTTCCGTCAGCTCCTCCGACGTCGGCGCGCCCGCCGGATCCAGCAGCCACTGCACCGAAAGCCCGTCGCAGATGGCGATGACGAAGCTCGCGACGGCCTGGCAGCGGCGGTCCGCCGGATCGGTGCCGTCGCCCAGCGACTCCGCGACGAGCACCGCGACCTTCTCCCGGCACCGGCGGTACTGCCCGGCGAACTGCTCCCGCAGCGACACCGTCCGCTCGGCCTGCGCCAGTGCCTCCACATAGGACAGCAGCAGGTTCCGCGTCGAGGGCAGGCTGTCCAGCATCGCCGCCCACGCGCGCCGCCCGCGCTCGACCGGCGTCGCCGCCGGGTCGGCCATCGCGATGCGCGCGAGCTTGTCGGTCCACTCCTCGAACACCTCACCGATCGCGGCGTTCAGCAGACCGGCCTTCGAGCCGAAGTGGTAACCGATCGAGTGCAGGTTGGTGTCCGAAGCGGAGACCAGGTCGCGCGCGGTGATGTGCGCGTAGCCCTTCTCTTCGAGCAGGCGCCGCGCGGCGGCGAGCAGCTGTTCCCGGTGACCCACGTGTCGAGACTACCGATGGACAACGCGGCTTATACGCGCGTATAAAAAGAGGCGCCCGGCACACCGGCCAAGGAGGCGTTCCCGTGACCAGCACGTTGCCCCGCACCCGTTCCGCCACCCTGCCGCCGGGCCCGAAGCTGCCGGTACTGGCGCAGACGCTGCTGTTCGCGAACTTCCGCCACCGGCTGCTGCCGTACTGGCGCCGCCGCTACGGCGACGTCTTCACCGTGCGCCTCTACCCGGGGCGCAACGCGGTGCAGCTCGCCGGCCTCGACGACATCAAGGCCGTGTTCAGCGGCCCGGTCACGACCTTCCACGCCGGGGAGGGCAACGTCATCCTCAAACCGATCATGGGTGAGCACTCGGTGCTGCTCACCGACGAGGACGTGCACCTGCGGGCACGCAAGCTGCTGATGCCCGCGTTCCACGGCGCCGCGCTGCGCGGGTACCGGACGATGATCACCGAGCTGGCCGAGCAGGAGGTGTCGCGCTGGCCCGCGGGGCAGGTGTTCCGCTCGCACGAGCGGATGCAGGCGCTGACGCTGGAGATCATCCTGCGGGTCGTGTTCGGCGTCGGCGAGGGCGCGCGGCTGGACGAGCTGCGGCGGCTGCTCACCGACCTGGTCGACATCGGGGTCCTCGACCTGTTCGGCTTCCACAACGAAAAACTGCGCTCGTTCGGGCCCTGGCGCCGGTCGCGGCTGCTGCAGGAGCGGGTGGACGAGCTGCTGTACGCGGAGATCGCCGACCGCCGGGCGGCGCCGGACCTCGCCGAGCGCGACGACGTGCTCTCGCGCCTGCTGACCGTGCCCGCGGAGGACGACCGGCTGTCGGACGCCGAGCTGCGCGACCAGCTCGTCACGCTGCTGCTGGCGGGGCACGAGACCACGGCGACGGCGCTCGCGTGGTCGTTCCACGAGCTGGCGCGTGACCCCGTCCGGTTGCGCCGCGCACTGGAAGCCGCCGACTCGGGTGACGAGAAGTACCTCGAAGCGGTGGCCAAGGAGGCGATGCGGCTGCGCCCGGTGATCTCGGAGGTCGCGCGCCGCCTGACGGAGGAAGTCGAGGTGGGCGGCTACCTGCTGCCGGCCGGGACGACGGTGATGCCGTCGATCGCGCTGGTGCACGGCGACCCGGCGCACCACGCGGCGCCGGAGGAGTTCCGCCCGGAGCGGTTCCTGGCCGACGGCGGCCCGGCGAGCGGCACGTGGTTCCCCTTCGGCGGCGGCGTGCGCCGCTGCCTGGGCGCGGGCTTCTCCCTGCTGGAGGCGACGATCGTGCTGCGGGCCGTGCTGTCGCGGTTCAGCCTGGCGCCGGACCGCCCGCGCCCGGAGGGCTCACGGCCGCGGCACATCACGATGGTCCCCGCGCGGGGAGCGCGGATCTCCGTCACGCCACGGGCTTGAGGAAACCCTCCACCAGCGCGAGACTGCGGGCCCGCAGCGCCGCCCGGGCCTGCTCGTCGTACGCCTGCTCCGTCACGCGCGCGGGGCGGAGGCGGTCGAAGAACTCGCCCGTCGTGCCTTCCAGCGCGGGTTCGACGGCGAGGCTCCGGACGGCCTCCACCCCCGACTCCAGGGAGTCCACAGTGGACCCGATCTCGGACAGCACGATCTTCGTCGGCATGTACGTGCCCGGGTGCAGGCAGGTCGCGGTCAGCCGCGCGGGCGCGAACCGCCCGGCCAGGTCGAAGCAGTGCATGATCTGGGCGAGCTTGCTCTGCCCGTAGGCACGCGTGCCCGAGTAAGCGCGTTCGAGCATCAGGTCGCCGAAGTCGAGCGGGTGCTGCCCCAGCGACGCCACGTGCACCACCCGCGCGGCGCGCCCCTCGCGCGCCGAGGAGGTCAGCAGCGGCAGCAGGTTCTCCGTCAGCAGGAACGCCGCCAGGTAGTTCACCGCGAAGCGCAGCTCGTGGCCATCGCGGCTGGTGCGGCGCTCGCGTCCGTCGGGCTCGCCCGAGCCGATGCCGGCGTTGTTCACCAGCACGTCGAGGGTGCCGGCGCGCTCCCCGATCTCCTCGGCCAGCCGCGCCACCTGGGCCAGGTCCGCCAGGTCGGCGGTGACGGTGACGGCACCGCCGGCCTCGGCCGCAACCCGCGCCAGCTTCGCCGGGTCGCGGCCGTGCAGCACGAGCCGGACATCGGGGTCGCGGGCCAGCCGCAGCGCGAGCGCGCGGCCGAGCCCGTCGGTGGCACCGGTGATCGCGACGGTGGTCAACGCCGTCACCGCCGCCGCGTGCGCAGGTAGTCCCCCACCACGGCGGCGCCGAGGCCGTCGAGGTCGGGCGCCACGACGCGGCCACCGGAACGGCGCGCCAGCAGGTCGACGAAGGCCTCCAGCCGCGGGTCGTCACCGAGGCGGAACACCGTCAGCGCCGCGCCCAGCTTCGCCAGCCGGTCCACTTCGGACACCGTCTTGTACAGCGTCTGCGGCTGGGGCGGGTAGTCGAACACGGCCTCCCCGTCCGGCTCCAGGTGCGCCGTCGGCTCGCCGTCGGTGACCATGAGCACCACCGGCTGCGCGTCCGGGTGCCGCCGCAGGTGCCTGCCCGCCAGCAGCAGCGCGTGGTGCGCGTTCGTGCCCTGCTCCCACGCGCCTTCGAGTCCGACGAGCTCCTCCAGCTCCACCGACGCGGCGTAGCGGCCGAACGTGACCAGCTGCAGCGCGTCGTTGCGGAACCGCGTCGAGATCAGCTGGTGCAGCGCGAGCGCCGTGCGCTTCATCGGCAGCCAGCGGCCCTCCTGCACCATCGACCAGGACGTGTCGACCAGCAGCGCCACCGCGGCCCGCGACCGGTGCTCGGTCTCCACGACCTCCACATCGGACACGTCCAGGCGCACCTGGCCCCCGCCCACGGACGCCGTCCGCAGCACGGCGTTGCGCACGGTCCGCGACGTGTCCCACGGCTGCATGTCGCCAAACTGCCATGGCCTGCTGGCGCCCGTCGGCTCCCCCGCCGCGCCCGCCGACTCCTGTTCCCGCTGCCCGGCCTTGCCCCGCAGCGAGTTCACGACGTCGGCCAGCGCCGTCTCCCCGAGGCGCCGCAACGCCTTGGGCGACAACCGGAGCGACCCGTCCGGTGCCCGCTCGAACAGGCCCTGCCTGCGCAGCTCCCGCTCCAGCTCGGACAACCGGCGCGCGTCCACGCCCGCGTCCTGGCCCAGCTGGCGCTCCAGCGCCTCCAGGTCGATGTCCTCCAGCCGCGCGCCCGGATACGACTGCCCGAGCTGCTCGGCGAGCGCGTCCAGCTCCGCGAGGTCCTGCATCGCCTGCGCGCCCTCGCCCATGCCGAGCGGGTTGCGGCCGCGGAACCGCGCCGAGGACGTCCAGTCCTCCCCCGGCCGCAGCGCCCGCAGCTGAGCGTCCAGATTGGACAGTTGCTGGGCGATGCGCGGGTCACCGAAGGCCTGTTGCGCCAGGCTCATCAGCTCGTTGCGCTGCTCCTCGCTCATCGAGTTCATCATGCGCTGCGCCGCCGCGGCGCGGGCCGCGAGCGCGTCGATGAGCTCGTCGACGTTCTGCGGGTTCTCCGGGAAGAACTCGCCGTGCTCCCGCATGAACTCGGCGAACCGCTCGTCGACGTCGTCCGCGCCGCGCGCGTGCGCGTCGAGCAGCTCGTTGAGGTCGCTCAGCATCTGGTTGACGCGTTCGACGTCCTCCGGGCTGGTGTTCTGCAGGGCCTGTTTCATGCCCTCGAACCGCGATTCGAGCATCTCCCGGCCGAGCAGGTCCTGGATCTTCTCGTAGTTCTCCCGGCCCTGCTCCGAACGCCACTGGTAGTCCGTCAGCTCGCGCACCGCGGCGGCCGTGCCCGGCGGCAGCGCGTCGAGCTCCGCCTCGGCCAGCCGCGCGTCGTCCGACGGGTCCGGGAACAGCGTGCGCCGCTCGGCGTCCAGCGCCTCGCTCAGCAGCCGCTGGACCTCCTGCAGCGTGCCGTCGAGGTTGTTGCGGCGCTGGATCTCCGAGCGCCGCTGCCACACCCGCCGCGTCAGCTCGTCGAGGCCGGAGGTGCTGCGCGTGCCGCGGCGCAGCAGCTCCTCCAGCGCCGAGCGGGGCGACGTGCCGCCCATGACGTCCTGGCCGATCTCGTCCAGCGCGTCCCGCAGGTCGATCGGTGGGGCGAGCGGGTCGGGCCCGTCGTGCCACGGCCCGTATGAGTAGCCCTCCGGGGTGGTCACGGCCCGTACACCGCGGTGGTGTCGTCGGAGTCCTTGGCCAGCTGCCGCGCCAGGTAAAGCGACTCCAGCGCCAGCTCGACAGCGGCCGCGATCCGGCCCGGCGGGTCGTCCGCCGACACCCCGGCGCGCACCGCGACCTCGTGCAGGACAGGCAGCTCAGGCAGCGCGGCGAGCACCTCCGAACCCGGCACCTTCTCGCCGGTGGCCACCAGGTGCCCGTCGGCGACGGCCTCGACCAGCGGACGCAGGTTCAGCCCGCCGAAGCGGTCCCGCGCCGTCTCGGCCACCGCGCGACGCAGCAGGTGCACGAGGTGCTCGACCTCGCGGCCCTCCTCGCCGGGCTCGAACTCGACCTTGCCGCGCAGCACCGACGGCACCGCGTCGAGGTCGACCGGGCGCGCCACCGCGGGGTGCTCGCCCGTCAGCGCGGAACGCCGCAGGGCCGCCGCCGCGACGGTCTCCGCGGCCGCGACGGCGAACCGCGCGGACACGCCGGAGCGCTGGTCGATGACGGTGGACTCCCGCAGGTTCCGGACGAACCGGGCGACGACCTCCAGCAGCGGCTCGCCGACCTCGGCGACGAGGTTCGCCTCCTGGCGCACCACGTCCACCTCCGCCGAGAGCTCCAGCGGGTAGTGCGTGCGGATCTCCGCGCCGAACCGGTCCTTGAGCGGGGTGATGATCCGGCCGCGGTTGGTGTAGTCCTCGGGGTTCGCGGTGGCCACGAGCAGCACGTCCAGCGGCAGCCGCAGCGTGTAGCCGCGGACCTGGATGTCGCGCTCCTCCATCACGTTCAGCAGCGCGACCTGGATGCGCTCGGCCAGGTCGGGCAGCTCGTTGAGGGCCGCGATGCCGCGGTGCGCGCGCGGCACGAGTCCGAAGTGGATGGTCTCGGGGTCGCCGAGGCTGCGGCCCTCGGCCACCTTCACCGGGTCCACGTCGCCGATCAGGTCGCCGACGCTGGTGTCCGGGGTGGCCAGCTTCTCGGTGTAGCGCAGGCTGCGGTGCAGCCACGTGACGGGCAGGTCGTCGCCGAGCTCGGCGGCGCGGCGGATCGAGGCGGGGGTGATCGGGGCGAGCGGGTGCTCGGCCAGCTCGCTGCCCTCGATGACGGGGGTCCACTCGTCGAGCAGCCCGGCCAGGGTGCGCAGCAGCCGGGTCTTGCCCTGGCCGCGCTCGCCGAGCAGCACGACGTCGTGCCCGGCCAGCAGGGCTCGTTCCAGCTGCGGCAGGACGGTCCGGTCGAACCCGACGATGCCCGGCCACGGGTTCCGGCCCTCGCGCAGGGCGTCGAGCAGGTTGGCGGCGATTTCGGTCTTGATCCCGCGCGGCTGGTGACCGGCCGCGCGCAGCTGTCCCGCGGTGCGGGGCAGGTGTTCGGGTACGGGGTTCACCCCTACGAAGCTAACCCCGCATCGCCGGATCGTCGACGTGGAGCAGCTCCAGCACTCGGCACCGGTACTCTGGATCTCCGTGTGCTGCCCGAGTGCGACCCTGACCGTGTGGACCTCCGCGTGGCTTTCCGGCTCCGCGGCGCCCGACGACGTGCTCGACGCGCTGCTCGTGTGGGGCGAGGCGCACGAGGTGGTGGCGGCGGACGCGGAGTCGGCGGTGGGGCTGGACCTGCCGCTCGCCGGTGACTTCCCCGCCAGCCCGGTGCAGCTGCTGGCCGCGCTGCGCGCCCGGGGTGCCTCCGACGCCCGGCTGGTGCTGCCCGTGCCCGGCGACGTGCGGGGGCTCGGTGGCGGCGGCGCGCTCGCCGAGGCCGCGTTGCGGGCCGGGGAGGCGATGCTGCTGCCGTCGCTGGGGTTCGGCCTGGTGCCGCTGCACATCGCCGAGGGCCTCGTGCGCTGGTCGGTGTACAAAGTGGACAGTCCGCTCGGGCCGGAGTACGTGGGGCTCGCCGAGGCCGAGCACGGCCTGACCGACGCGATCCGCGACTCCGCGGGTGCGCTGCAGGCGCTGGACGTGGCGAAGGACCGGCCGGGGGTGCGGGCCGAGCTGTCGGCGTGGCTGCGGGCGCGGCCCCGGCCGCAGTGGCCCGCGGGCACGCCCGGCCGCGCGCTGCGCGTGCTGCAGCGGGCGGAGGAGGTGGGCGCGATCCTGGCCGTGGCGGAGATCGACGAGCCGGGCGGCGCCCTGTCCGCGTCGGCGGCCACGCTGCGCGCGGACGCGCTGCGCCCGCTCGGCAACGCCGTCCGCCTGGCCCGCTACGCGGCGGTGAACGAAGCGGTGCGCCTGTTCACCGACCAGGCCGACCGGCCGCAGTAAGGGCTTACCGCGAGGGCCGCCGCACCGGCTGGCAGCAGCCCACGGCGCAGGGCGCGCCGTTCACCGTGCAGCCCGCCGCCGGGAAGTCCGACAGCTTCCGCGCCGGGGCGCCCGACAGGTGCTCGCGCACCAGCTCGGCCACCAGCTCCGCGAACCGCGGGTCGGCGTTCGGCGTGGCCACGCGGGCGAAGCCCATGCCGTGCTCCGCGGCGCGCTCGGCGGCCTCGTTGTCCAGGTCCCAGATCACCTCGAGGTGGTCGGACACGAACCCGACCGGGCAGACGACCACCGCGGGCACGCCCTGGGCGTGCAGCGCGTCGAGGTGGTCCACGATGTCCGGCTCCAGCCACGGCACCTGCGGCGGCCCGGACCGCGACTGCCACACCACGTCGTACTCCGCGACGCCCGCCTCGGCGGCCACGAGCCGCGCGGCCTCGGCGATCTGCTTCGAGTACCGCCGTCCGCCCTCCTCGGGCGGCCCGGCGGCCAGGTCGGCGCTGTCCGGCACCGAATGCGCCGTGAACACGGTGCGGGCGTTCTCCAGGCCCTTGTGGGCGTCGCGCAGCGCGTCGGCGAAGGCGGAGACGAACAGCGGGTGGTCGAAGAACTGGCGCAGCTTCGTCAGCTCCGGCGCGCCCTCGCCCACGGCGGCCCGCGCACGCTCGATGTCCTCGTCGTACTGCCGGCACGCGGAGTAGCCGCCGTACGCGCTCGTGGGGAACACCAGCGCCCGCCGCACGCCGTCGGCCTTCATGCGCGCGAGGGTGTCCTCCACCATCGGGTGCCAGTTGCGGTTGCCGAAGTACACCGGCAGGTCGACACCCTGCGCCGCCAGCTCCTTCTCGACCGCCGCGATGGCCTCGCGGTTGAGCCGGTTGATCGGCGAGATCCCGCCGAAGTGCTGGTAGTGCTCGGCGACCTCGGCCAGCCGCTCCCGCGGCACGCCCCGGCCGCGCGTGACGTTCTCCAGGAACGGCATGACCTCGCCGGGTCCCTCGGGCCCGCCGAACGACAACCACAGCAGCGCGTCGAAACTCACGGTGACCATCCTGCCGCTATGACGCGCCCCACGCGCGGCCGGGCCGGAACTTCACAGCCCGAGCGCGTGCACCCCGCCGTCGACCCACACCATGGAGCCCGTGGTGGCCGGGAGCCAGTCCGACAGCAGCGCGCAGATGCTCTTCGCCACCGGGGTGGCGTCCTCGGCGTTCCAGCCCAGCGGCGCACGGTCGCCCCACCCGCCCTCCAGCTCGCCGAAGCCCGGGATCGACTTGGCCGCCATGGTCTTGAGCGGGCCCGCCGACACGAGGTTCACGCGGATGCCCCGCGGGCCCAGCTCGCGCGCCAGGTACCGGTTGACCGACTCCAGCGCCGCCTTCGCCACGCCCATCCAGTTGTAGGCGGGCCATGCGACGCGGGCGTCGAAGTCCAAGCCCACGATCGACGAGCCCTCGCCCAGCAGCGGCAGGCACGCCACGGCCAGCGACTTGAGCGAGTACGCCGACACCTGGACCGCCACCGAGACGTCCTCCTTCGGCGCGTCCAGGAACGGCGCGCCCAGGCACGTCTGCGGCGCGAACGCGATCGCGTGCAGCACCCCGTCGAGGCCGTCGACGTGCTCGCGCACCCGGTCGGCCAGGGTGTCCAGGTGCTCCTGATTCTGCACGTCCAGCTCGATCACCGGCGCGGGCTCGGGCAGCCGCTTGGCGATGCGCTCCACGAGTGACATCCGGCCGAAGCCGGTCAGCACCACCTTCGCGCCCTGTTCCTGCGCCACCCTGGCGGCGTGGAAGGCGATCGAGGCGTCGGTGATGACACCGGTGATCAGCAGCCGCTTACCTTCGAGCAGTCCGGGCAAAGCCAGTCCTTTCTACAGTGGGAAAACTCAGTGGCCCATGCCGAGGCCGCCGTCCACGGGCAGCACGGCGCCGTTGACGTAGGCGGCCTCGTCGGACGCCAGGAACCGCACGGCGCCGGCGACCTCGGCGGGCTCGGCGTAGCGGCCGGCCGGGATCTGCGCGAGCGCGGCGGACTTCTGTTCCTCGTTCAGCGCGTCGGTCATGTCGGTCTTGACGAACCCGGGCGCGACGACGTTCGCGGTGATGTTGCGGGACCCCAGCTCGCGGGCGAGCGAGCGGGCCAGCCCGACGAGCCCCGCCTTGCTGGCCGCGTAGTTGACCTGCCCGGCGCCGCCGGAGAGCCCGACCACTGAGGAGATGAAGACGAACCGGCCCCACCGGGCGCGCAGCATCCCGCGGGACGCGCGCTTGGCCACCCGGTACGCCCCGGTCAGGTTGGCGTCGACGACGCTCGTGAACTGCTCCTCGCTCATCCGCATGAGCAGCGTGTCCTGGGTGATACCGGCGTTGGACACGAGCACCTCGACCGGGCCCTGGTGCTCCTCGACCTGCTTGAACGCGGCGTCGATCTGCTCGGCGTCGGTGACGTCGGCCTGGACGCCGAACAGCCCCTCGGGCGCGCCCGAGCCGCGGTGCGTGACGGCCACCTGGTGCCCCTGCTCGGCCAGGTCCCGGGCGATCGCCAGGCCGATGCCGCGGTTGCCGCCGGTGACCAGTACGGACCGTCCCACGTGCCCACTCCTCGTGCTTCGTTTCCGGATGTGCCGGGCTGAGGTTATCCGCCGCCGGGCCGCCTGTCCGCACCCGCCACCGCTACCCCTCGGTAGCGGTGATCACGTATAACCGGCGTCACAGACGGAAAGGAGGGCGATGACGCCCTGGCACCTCGACCCGGAGTCCTGCGCGCTCCTGGTGATCGACATGCAGAACGACTTCGTGCGCGAGGGCTTCCCGATGGAGGTCCCGATGGCCCGCAGCCGGCTGCCCGCCATCCGCACGCTGGTGCACGCCTGCCGGGCGAGGCGCGTGCCGGTCGTGTACACGCAGCAGATCCTGTACGACTCGTTCGACGTGTCGCCGCTGGAGACCGCGTACCAGCCCAAGCTGCGCGAAGTGGGGATGCGGGACGGCACGTACGGCGCGGAGATCGTCGACGAGCTCAGGCCCGAGCCCTGCGACCACGTCGTCCGCAAGCACCGGTACGACGCCTTCCACAACACGCCGCTGCAAAGCGTGCTGGCCACCGTGCGCGGCCTGAACGTGGTGGACACGCTGATCATCACCGGCACGCTGACCGAGGTGTGCTGCGAGTCCACCGCGCGCAGCGCCTTCATGCGGGACTACAAGGTCGCCTTCGTCTCGGACGCCACGGGCGCGCTGTCGGAGGCCGCCCAGGAGGCGACGCTGCACACGATGCGCTCCTTCTTCGGCCGGGTGATGACCACCGCCGAAGTGCTGGAAGCCCTGCGGTGAGACGATCTCCCCGTGTTCCGCGTGCTGTTCTACCAACCCGAGATCCCGCCCAACACGGGCAACGCGATCCGGCTCTCGGCGAACGCCGGTGTCGAGCTGCACCTGGTCGAGCCGCTCGGGTTCGCCTTCGAGGACAAGCACCTGCGCCGCGCCGGGCTGGACTACCACGACCTCGCGCACGTGCGGGTGCACCCGGACCTGGACGCGGCGTGGGCCGCGTTGCTGCCGGCGAACGTGTACGCGTTCAGCGCGCGGGCGGAGCACCGCTACACGGACGTCGCCTACCAGCCGGGCGACGTGCTGATGTTCGGCCCTGAGTCGGTCGGGCTGCCCGACGAGGTGCAGCTGGCGCCGCAGATCACGAAACGCGTGCGGCTGCCCATGCGCCCGGGCTCGCGCTCGCTGAACCTGGCCAACACCGCGTCGATCGCGATCTACGAGGCGTGGCGCCAGCACGACTTCGCCGGCGGCGAGTAGACGCTCCCCTTCACGCGGGGGCGGGCACGACCTCCCTGAGCTGGTGCAGCCGGAGCGCCAGCCGCAGTTCCAGGTCGTTGTCCTGGCGGCAGTCGAGGCCGAGCACCTTACCGGCGCGGTCCAGTCGCTTGAGCAGCGTGTTGACGTGCAGGTGCAGCGCGCGGGCCGTCGCCGCGACGTTGGCGCGGTGGACGTGGTAGGCGCCGAGGGTGCCGACGAGATCGGTACCGCGCCGCCGGTCGTAGTCCAGGAGCGGGCCGAGGGAACCGGCGATGAACCGGTCGAGGTCGCGGACGCGTTCGGTGTCGAAGACCATCGCGTAGAGGGCGTAGCGGGCCGTGGTGGCGCCCAGGTCGGTGTGCCCGAGCGCCCGCACCACCGCCGCGCACCGGCTGGCCAGGGAGAAGGCGCGTGCCCAGTCGTGGTTCACCGCGCGTTCTCCGACCACGACGACGGGGCCGCCCAGCGTGCGGCGCAGCCGCCGGTGGACCTCCTCGACGGTCCGGTCGTCGTCGTCGCTGGGCAGCACCATCGTGGCCCGGCCCAGGTGTTCGCCCGCCAGCGCCGAGCGGTCGCGGGCGATGTCGTGCAGGTAGCGCGAAAGGTCCGTCGGCGACAACGTGGGCGAGTCCGCGACGAGGACCAGGTCCAGGCGGTCGGCGTCGATGTTGCGGGCCCGGGTGCGGGCGCGCTGGGCCGGGCTGATGCCGGGACCGCCGACCATGAGGTCGGTCAGGAGCTCCCCGCTCAGCCGTTCGCCGGCCTCGGCGACGGCCCGCTCCTTGAGGATGAGCAGCCCCAGGATGTGGGTGGCCCGTTCGAGGGTCCGCACGTCCGCGTCGTCCGGCGCACCGAGACCCGCCTCCCGGCTCCACGCCAGTGCGCCGAGGTAGCTGTCGCCCGCCTGGATCGACGCCACGCTGTGGGCGGTTCCGGCGGGGTCGACCGAGGTCGTGCACCGGCCCGACCGGCGCGCGTTCACGACGGCGTCCGCCAGGTCGGTCTCCGGCGGAGTCCGGCACGGGACCGACGCCGAGGCCCGGCGGACGAGAGCGGCACCGGTCAGATCGAGGAGTGCGACGCTGCCGCCCAGCTGGTCGGCGAGCAGCTGCACGACGTCGTCGGGTGTCCCGCCCCGCAGCACCACACCGGTCAGGGCCTCGTGGATGGCTTGCGCCCGCTCCATGACGGCCATGGTGTCCTCGATCTTCCGGTACGCGGTCCGCAGCTCCTGCAGGGCGGTCCGGCTCGCGTCGTAGAGCCGGGCGTTGTCGAGGGCCACCGCCGCGTGGTCGGCGAACGCGCTCAGCAACGCGATCTCGTCGGCCTGGAACGAGCGTTCGGAGCGGTCCGCGGCGAACAGCGCGCCCACCGCTTCCCCCCGGATGACCAGCGGCACGCCGAGGAGCGCGACCAGCGCCTCCACCTTGGCCACCCGGTCGAAGTCCGGGTCGTGGTCGAAGAGGGTCGCCACGGCGTAGTCGCTGACCCAGTGCGGGCTGCGGGTGCGCAGCACCTTGCCGCCGAGACCCACGTGCGCCGGTATGCCCGCGGCGAGGAAGGAGGCCGAGATCGTGCCCTCCGACGCCCTGGCCGACAGCCTGCCGTCCGGGCCCACCAGTGACAGGTAGGTGAAGTCCGTGCCGATCAGGTCGTGCGCGTGGCGCACGATCGACCGCAGCACCTCGTCGAGCTCGCCCAGCGCGGTGAGCGACTTGGCGATCGCGTACAACGACGCCAGCTCGCGCTGTCGGCGCACCAGCGAGGACGACTCCGCCTCGCCACCGGGGCCGGCCACGATGCCCTCCCTCCTCGCACCGGGTGGTGGAAACACCCACCGGAACGGCGTGAGGTGTGGACGATGCACACCTCACCCACACCGTAGTGGCGCTCCTAACCTGACCGCCATCACCTTCCCGTGCTCCCAACGAAGGCGGCATGTATGGCAAGCCCGCTCGCCCAACCCGAAGGACGATCCGGACAGCTCGGCGCCGGCCCGACCCCGATCCAGCGCCGCTCCTTCCGCAAGCTGCTGGCCGCGGGGCTCGCCGGCAGCTCGATCGAGTGGTACGACTTCTTCCTCTACGGCACCGCGGCCGCGCTGGTGTTCCCCAAGGTGTTCTTCCCGCACTCCTCGGCCCTGATGGGCACCCTCCTGGCCTTCAGCACGTTCTGGGCCGGTTTCGTGGCCCGGCCCGTCGGCGGGGTGCTCGCCGGGCACCTCGGTGACAAGTACGGGCGCAAGCCGGTCGTCGTCACCTGCCTGGCGCTCATGGGGGCCGCGACCTTCCTGATCGGCTGCCTGCCCAGCGCGGCAGCGGTCGGCTCGCTGGCCCCGGCGCTGCTCGTCGCACTGCGCTTCGTCCAGGGGCTCGCGGCCGGCGGCCAGTGGGGTGGCATCGTCCTCCTGCTCACCGAGTCCGCCGGGCCCAAGCGGCGCGGCTTCGCCGGCACCTTCGGGCAGACCAGCGTGCCCGTCGCCGTGATCATCTCGAACCTGATCTTCGTGGCGGCCAGCAGCCTGATGCCGAACGAGCCCTTCCTCAGCTGGGGCTGGCGCATCCCGTTCCTGGTGAGCGTCGTGATGTTCGCGGTGGTCCTCTACATCCAGACCAAGGTCGAGGACACGCCGGAGTTCCGCGAGCTGCAGCGGCGGGCGTCGCGGCAGGAGAAGCCGGTGGTCCGGGCTCCGCTGGCCCAGGTCCTGCGAAGCCAGTGGCTGACCATCCTGCTCGGCTGCGGAATCCTCTCGGCCACCAACAGTCTCTTCTACGTCAGCATCTCCGGGCTGCTGAGCTACGGCACCGGCACGCTCGGGCTCCCGCGCAACCCCCTGCTCGCGGTGGTGCTGGTCAGTTCCGTCGCGATGCTCGCCACCATCCCCTGGTCCGGGCACCTCTCGGACCGGGTGGGCCGCCGTCCGCTGATCCTGATCGGTGGTCTGGGCGTCGCGCTGTGGGCCTTCCCGTACTTCTGGCTCGTCGACACCGCGTCGCTGCCGCTGATCTTCGTCGCGGTGGTGGTGGGCTTCGTGTTCCAGTGCCTCACCTACGGCCCGATCGCGAGCTTCCTCGGCGAGCTGTTCGCGCCCGCCGTCCGCTACTCGGGCGCGTCGCTGGCCTACCAGCTATCCGCGATCATCGTCAGCGGCGGGACGCCGTTCCTCATGACCGCGCTCATCGCCGCGACCGGGAGCACCATGCCGGTCGCCGCCTACATCCTGCTCATGGGGCTGATCACCTTCGTCAGCGCGTGGTTCCTGCCCGAGACGAACCCCGCCCCGGTCCGCTCCGATCCGCACGCCGTCCCGGGCGCGCACCTCTACGCCGAGAAGAGGGCGGTATGAACAGAACGAAAACCGTGCTGGCGGCCGTGCTCGTGCTGGTGGGCGCGAGCGGGTTCCCCCCGGCCACCGCCGGGCAGGCGGCTCCCGCGTGCGCGGGGCTGGACCAGCTGCGGATCCCGGCCTCGGTGATGAGCCTGCCGACCACCGGCGGGCGCGTCACGGCCACCTCGGTCGTGACCGGCCCGGTCGGTGGCAGGACGATCACCTACTGCCAGGCCGACGCCGACATCTTCCCCGTCGATCCGGCCGCGCCCGCCATCAAGATGCGCGTCGACCTGCCCGCCGGCTGGAACCGCAAGGCGCTGATGTTCGGTGGCGGCGGCTACGACGGCACGATTCCCGATCTGACGGCGAACGTGCCGTTCGGCCCCGCGGACCAGCCGGTGCCGCTGGCGCGGGGGTACGCGACCTTCGCGAGCGACTCGGGGCACCAGCAGAACCCGGCGTCCCCGCCGTCGCTGGACGGCTCGTTCGGGATGAACGACGAGGCCCTGCTCAACTTCGCGGCCGGTGACGCGCTGAAGAAGACGCGCGACGCGAGCCTGTTCCTCATCCGGCACGCCTACGGGACGAACCCCGCCGAGACGTACTTCGCGGGCGGGTCGACCGGCGGCCGCGAAGCCCTGACCGTCGCGCAGCGGTGGCCCACCGCGTTCGACGGCGTGATCTCCGCCTACCCCGCCTGGAACAACCTGGCCGAGGTCCTGGACCTGGGGTACCTGGCGCAGGTCCTGTCCCGCCCCGGCGCCTTCCCCGGACCGGAGAAGCAGACGCTCCTCTACGACAGCGTCATCCAGGCGTGCGACGGCCTGGACGGCGTCAGGGACCACGTCGTCTCGAACCCGGCCGGCTGTCACTTCGATCCCCGCACGCTGCGCTGCCCGGACGGCGCCGACACCGGGGCGATCTGCCTGTCCGACGCCCAGATCGCCGCCGTGCTCGCCTTGTCCTCCCCGTTCCGGTGGCCCTACCGGGTCGCCAGCGGCGAGACCGGATATCCCGGCTTCCCGTTCCTCTCGGGGGCGGACATGCGGACCCCGTTCCTCGGGTTCGGCACCACCGCACCCGCCGATCCGATGCCGGTGACGAGCGGCTACGGGATGCAGTACTGGGACCAGTGGGTCAAGTACTTCCTGACCCGGGACCCGGACCACGACTCCCTCGCCGTGGATCCGCGTGACCCCGGGAAGTGGCTCGGCCGGATCAGCTACCTGTCGACGATCGAGGACCGCAACAACGCGGACCTTCGCCCGTTCGCCGCCGCCGGCGGCAAGCTGATCCTGCTCCACGGCGCCGCGGACGAGCTCGTCTCGCCCCGCTCGACGAGCGACTACTACCAGCGCGTCCGCGACGTCGCGGGGCCGCGGGGAACCGACGCCTTCCTGCGGTACTACCTGGTGCCCGGTGCGAACCACGCGAACTTCGGCACGCCCGCGTTCGCCGCGGGCTGGGACTCGCTCTCCGCGCTCGACCACTGGGTCGAAAAAGGACAGTCCCCTGTGGACCCGGTGGTGACCGACGTGAACGACGACCGCACGCGTCCGCTCTGCGCGTACCCGGAGTGGCCGCGCTACCGCGCCGGTGATCCGGACAGCGCGTCGAGCTTCGTCTGCACGCGTTGAAGATCCCCCGAACAGAAGGGTGCCGCATGCTCGGCTTGATGCAGGACCGTCCCCTGTCCCTGCCGCACGTCTTCCGGCGTGTCGAACGCTACTTCGGGCACAAGAGCGTGGTGTCCGGCCGCGTGGGCGGGGAGACGACCATGACGTGGGGCGAGGTGTGCGCGCGGGTACGGCGCCTGGCCGCCGCGCTCGACGAACTCGGCGTGCCGGCGGGCGCCCGCGTGGGCACGTTCGCCTGGAACAGCCACCGGCACGTCGAGCTGTACCTGGCCGTGCCGTGCACCGGGCGCGTGCTGCACACGGTCAACCACCGGCTCTTCGGTGAGCAGATCAGCTACGTCGTCAACGACGCCGCCGACGACGTGCTGTTCGTGGACCGCTCGATCCTGCCCGTCATCTGGCCGCTGGCCGGCACCTTCACCACCGTGCGCGCGGTGGTGGTCATGGACGACGGGAGCGACGCGGAGATCCCCGACGACCCCCGCGTCCTCGACTACGAAGAACTCCTCGCCCGGGCCGGCGACACCGGCCGGGAGTTCGGGGTCGACGACGAGAACACCGCCGCCGCGCTGTGCTACACCTCGGGTACCACCGGCGATCCCAAGGGCGTGCTCTACAGCCACCGCTCGGTGGTGCTGCACGCCGCCCTGCTGCTGATGGTGGACACCTTCGGCATCAACGAACGCGACGTGGTCATGCCGATCGTGCCGATGTTCCACGTCAACGCCTGGGGCCTGCCCTACAGCGCCATGCTCTGCGGAGCGGATCTCGTGCTCCCCGGACCGGCGATGAGCCCACCGGAACTGGCGGGCATGCTCGCCCGGCACCGGGTCACCTTCGGCGCGGCGGTCGCCACCGTGTGGCGCGGCCTGCTGCCCCTGCTCGGCCGGCACGACCTGTCCGCCGTGCGGCAGATCGTCTCCGGTGGGGGTGCGGTCGACGAGGCGCTCACCCGCGCCTACGACGAGGCCATCGGCGTGCCGCTGACCAACGCCTGGGGGATGACCGAGACCAGCCCGGTGGTCACCACCTCCCGGATAGCCACCGCGCACGACCACCTCACCCCCGAGCAGCAGCGGGAGTTGCTCGCCACGCCGGGGCCCGCCGTTCCCCTGACGGAGGTCCGCGTCGTCGGCGAGGACGGGAGCGAGGCACCGTGGGACGGCCGGACCCCGGGCGAACTGCAGGCCGCCGGACCGACCATCGCCGCCCGGTACTTCGGCGAGCACGGCGGCACCGCCGCCTTCACCGAGGACGGGTGGCTGCGCACCGGGGACGTGGCGACCATCGACCGCCACGGCTACGTGCGCATCGTCGACCGCACCAAGGACCTCGTGAAGTCGGGCGGGGAGTGGATCTCCTCGGTGGAGCTGGAGAACGCCATCATGGCCCACCCCGGCGTCGCCGAAGCCGCGGTCATCGGGGTGGCCGACGACAAGTGGGGCGAACGCCCGGTGGCCTGCGTGGTGCCCGCCGCCGGGGCCACGCTCACCGCCGAGGACGTCCGCGACCACCTCCGGGGCCGGGTGGCCTCCTGGTGGCTGCCCGACCAGGTGTTCTTCTGCGACGAGATTCCCAGGACCGCCACCGGGAAGTTCTCCAAACAGCGGCTCCGGTCCCTCTACACCACCTTCGGCCGGTGACCTCCTAGAGGCGCGTCGCGGCCCGGACCAGTCCGGCGACGGCGAGCGACCGGCTGTGCGGCGGCCACGCGATCACCGTCGTGACCTTCGGCGCGTCCAGCACCGGGACCGCCGCGACGTCGTCGCGCAGGTGCGACCGGACCGACTCCGGCAGCACGACCGAGGCGCGGCCGAGCGCGACGAGCTGGAGCAGCTGCACGTTGTCCCGCACCCGCGGGCCGGGGCCGTCGGGGGACGTGCCGTCCGCGCGGGGCCAGCGCGGCAGCGGCAGGCCGGGCAGCTCGCTGATCTCGGCCAGCCGCACGGAGGTCCGGCAGGCGAGGGGGTGCCCGGCGGGCAGGACCACGACCTGTCCTTCGGTGGTCAGCTCCTCGACGTCGAACCCGGTGGTCGAGTCGAACGGCCGGTGCAGCAGCGCGACGTCGGCCCGGCCGTCGCGCAGCAGCCGTTCCTGCTCGCCCGGCCCGCACAGGAGCACGTCGACGGGGACCGCGCCGGGTTCGGCGGCGTACGCGTCGAGCAGCTTCGCCAGCAGTTCCCCGGACGCCCCGGCCTTCGTGACGAGGACGACGCCGCCCTGGCCGGCGGCGCGGCGGGTGCGGCGGTCGGCGGCGTCCACCGCGTCGAGCGCCGCCCGGCCCTCGCGCAGCAGCACCGCTCCCGCTTCGGTGAGGGTGACCCCGCGGCTGGTGCGTTCCAGCAGCGTCGCGCCGAGGCGGCGTTCGAGCTGCTGGATCGCCCGCGACAGCGGGGGCTGGGCGATGCCGAGCCGCCGGGCCGCCTGCCCGAAGTGCAGTTCCTCGGCGACCGCGACGAAGTACCGGAGCTCGCGTGTTTCCACGTTCTCCACGCTACCGGCAGCGATACCGGTGCGGTATCGCCGCGGACCCGATCGGTGTTGGAGGCCGCGGCGGGGTCCGGGACAGGATCGAGGCATGAACGAGAACACGACCGCGCTGGTCACCGGCGCGAACAAGGGAATCGGCTACGAGATCGCGGCGGGCCTGGGCACGCTCGGCTGGAGCATCGGGGTGGGCGCGCGGGACGACCGGCGGCGCGAGGCGGCGGTGGAGAAGCTGCGCGCGGCCGGGGTCGACGCGTTCGGCGTGCCGCTCGACGTGACCGACGACGTGAGCGTGACCGCCGCCGCGAAGCTGGTCGAGGAGCACGCCGGACGGCTCGACGTGCTCGTCAACAACGCCGGCGTGACCGGCGGCATGGACCAGCTGCCCACCACCGCGAACATCGAGACCGTGCGGACCGCGGTGGAGACCAACGTGTACGGCGTCATCCGCGTGACCAACGCGATGCTGCCGCTGCTGCGCCGCTCGGCGTCGCCGCGGATCGTGAACATGTCCAGCAGCGTCGGCTCGTTGACGCGGCAGAGCACGCCCGGCGCCGAGACGGGCCCGATCGCCGTCGCGTACGCGCCGTCGAAGACGTTCCTCAACGCCGTCACCGTGCAGTACGCCAAGGAGCTGCGCGACACGAACATCCTGATCAACGCCGGCTGCCCGGGCTTCTGCGCGACCGACCTGAACGGCTTCCGCGGCGTGCGCACCCCCGAACAGGGCGCGGCGATCGCACTCCACCTCGCGACACTGCCCGACGACGGCCCGACGGGCGGCTTCTTCGAGGACGACGGGGTGGTGCCCTGGTGACGTCGCCTCAGGGCAGGCGCTGTCCCAGGAACAGCGCACTGCCCGCCGCGGCGATGAGGGCCAGCGTGCCGAGCACCACCCACGGGCGGCTCGCGTCGGCTTCCTTGAGCTCGTAACCGATCTGCTCGCCGAGGTCCGCGTAGACCTCCTTGAGCTGCTCGGCCGAGCCCGCCTGGTAGAAGTCCCCGCCGGACAGGCGTGCGACCTCCTGCAGCGACCCGTCGTCGACGTCCACCGGCACCTCGCGGCCGTCGATGGTGACCGTGCCGTGGTTGGTGCCGAAGGAGATCGTCGAGATCGGGACCTGCTCCTTCTTCGCCTCCTCCGCGGCGGTGAACGCGCCGCGCGGGGCGTAGAGGTCCTCGGGCACCGTCTGCTTGCCGTCGCTCATCAGCACGATGCGGGCGGGCGGTGGCCCCTCGGCCCCGCCGACGACGGCCGAAAACCCTTGCACCGCCTGCAAAGCCGCGTAGATCCCCTCACCGGTGGCGGTGGACTGGGCGAGCTTGAGGTTGTCGATCGCGGCCACCACGCTCTGCCGCTGTGTGGTGGGCGCGACGAGCACGGTCGCGGTGCCCGCGAACGACACCAGGCCCAGGTTGATCCCCGGCGTGAGCCCCTGCGCGAACTGCGTCGCCGCGTCCTGGGCCGCCTTGATGCGGGTGGGCTTGACGTCCGTGGCCTCCATCGACAGCGACACGTCGACCACCAGCATCACGGTGGCCCGGTTGCGCGGCACCTTCTGCTCCGCGGTCGGGCCGGCGAGCGCGACCGTGAGCAGCAGCAGCGCCACGATCAGCAACGCCGCGGGCACGTGCCGCGGCCAGCCCTGCGCCCGCGGCGCGACCCGTTCCAGCAACGCCAGGTTGGCGAACCGCATCGTGCGCTTGCGGCGGGCGCGCTGCGCGAGCACGTAACCGACGGCGACGGCGGCCACCACGAGCAGCAGCAGGAACCACCACGGGGCGCTGAACCCGGTGAGACTCACGCGGCCCCTCCCGACCACCGGCGTTTGCGCGCCACCACGAACCGGACGGTGTCGGCGATCCAGTCCGAGTCGGTGCGCAGCGTCAGGTGCGCAGCCCCGGCCTGGCGCAGCGCGCGGGCGACCTGCTCGCGGTGCGCCTGCGCGGCGGCGGCGAACTCGCGGCGCAGCAGCGCGGAGGCGTGCACCTCGCGCTGCCGGCCGCTTTCCGGGTCGGCGAGCACGATGGTGCCGACCTCCGGCAGGTCCACGTCCCGCGGGTCGAGCACCTCGATCGCGATCAGCTCGTGCCGCGCGCCCAGGCCACGCAGCGGGCGCTGCCACTCCAGGCCGCCGAGGAAGTCCGACACCACGACGGCGAGCCCGCGCCGCCGCGGCGGGCGGCGCAGCTGTTCGAGGATCGCGGCGAGGTCGCCGCGCGTGCCTTCGGCCGCCCGGGGCAGTTCGGCCATGCGGCGCAGCAGGCTCCGGGCGTGCGGCCGGCCGCCGCGCGCGGGCACGCGCACGGTGTCCGCGCCGTTCGACAGCACCGCGCCGAGCCGGTTGCCGCCGCCCCCGGTGAGGTACGCGATGGCGGCGACCGCGCACAGCGCCAGGTCGCGCTTCTCGCACAGCGCGGTGCCGAAGTCGAGGCTCGCCGAGAGGTCCGCGGCCACCCACGTCTCCAGCTCGCGGTCGGCGACCGTCTCGCGGATGTGCGGCACGGTGGTGCGCGCGGTGACCGCCCAGTCCATCCGGCGCACGTCGTCACCGGGCTGGTACGGCCGCGCCTCCCCCGGTTCGGACCCGGGCCCCGGCACGAGGCCGAGGTGGTTGCCCTGCAGCAGCCCGTCGAGCCGGCGCCGCACGTCCAGCTCCAGCGTCCGCAGCCCGGCTTCGAGCCGGTCGCCCCGCAGCACCGGCGGCGCCCACGCGGGCCTGCTGCCCTTGTCCTCGCCCGCCATCTCTCAGTAGCCCGCGGCGCCCATGGGGGCGGGCTGGCCGGGCCCGGCCTGGGGGCGGGCCGAGACCTGCGGCAGCGGCACCGTCTGCAGGACGCGGTTGATGATGTGGTCCAGCGGCACGGCGTCGGCCAGCGCGTCGTACGACAGCACGAGCCGGTGGCGCAGCACGTCCGGCACGACGTCCACCACGTCCTGCGGCAGCACGTAGTCCCGCCCGCGCACCAGCGCCAGCGCCCGCGCGGCGGCGATGATGCCGAGGCTCGCGCGCGGCGAGGCGCCGTAGGACACCCAGCCCGCGACGTCGGTGAGGCCGTGCTCGGCGGGCGTGCGGGTGGTCAGCACGAGCCGCACGACGTAGTCGACCAGCGCGTGGTGCACGAACACCTTCGACGCCACGCCCTGCAGCCGCACCAGCTCCGCCGGGCTGAGCACCTCGTGCGGCTCCGGCGGGGTGACCCCCATCCGGTAGATGATCTCCCGCTCCTCCTCCGCCGTCGGGTAGTCGACGACGATCTTGAACAGGAACCGGTCGCGCTGCGCCTCCGGCAGCGGGTACACGCCCTCGTTCTCGATCGGGTTCTGCGTGGCGAGCACCAGGAACGGGTCGGGCATCGGGAACGTCTTCCCGCCGATGGACACGTGCCGCTCGGCCATCACCTCGAGCATCGCCGACTGCACCTTCGCCGGGGCGCGGTTGATCTCGTCGGCGAGCACGAAGTTGGCCACCACGGGGCCGAGCTCGACGTCGAACTTCTCGCTGCCCTGGCGGTAGATCCGGGTGCCGAGGATGTCGGCGGGCACCAGGTCGGGGGTGAACTGCACGCGCGAGAACGTGCCGCCGACGACCCGCGCGAACGTCTCCACCGCGAGGGTCTTCGCCACGCCGGGCACGCCCTCCAGCAGCAGGTGACCCTTGGCCAGCAGGCCGACCAGCAACCGCTCGACGAGCCGGTCCTGTCCGACGATCACCCGCTTGACCTCGAAGACGGTCCGCTCCAGCAGCTGGCCGTCACCGGCCGGAGTCGCGGCCTGCCGCCCGTTGGTGCCCTCGGCGTAGCCGGGCTCGGTCACGGTTCCCTCCTCGCTCACGTTCGCCTCTCCCGTGCGACCGTATCGGTAGTACATACCGGCGCCGGTGTGAGGGCTGTGAGCTTCACGAATGCCGTAGTCGATCTTCGGGCGTGTCGACGTCCGCGGCCTCGCCGTCGCGCTCCGGCACCTCCGCGACACGCAGGGCGCCGAACACGGACCGCAACGAGACGCCCGCGGGCCCGGCCGGGAGCACCGACCGCAGCCGGGCCGTGCGCCACACCCCGAGCAGCCACTGGCGCCGCCCTCCGGCGTCCACCACGACGGCTCCGTCGGCCTCGACAGCGGCGACCAGACGCTCCACAGTGGACGGCGTGACCGCGGCGAGATCCCCGGCCAGCACGGCCACCAGCTCCGCGTCGCCCGCCACCGCGAGCCCGGCCGCGAGCGCGGCCACCGGTCCCCCGCCCGGCGG
Organism: Amycolatopsis bartoniae; assembly: GCF_014191255.1. Classification (GTDB taxonomy): domain Bacteria; phylum Actinomycetota; class Actinomycetes; order Mycobacteriales; family Pseudonocardiaceae; genus Amycolatopsis_E; species Amycolatopsis_E bartoniae. The sequence continues at coordinate 673,565 of NZ_JACHWH010000003.1, read as the reverse complement.
GTCCTCCCGCGTCCAGCGCACCCCGGGAAAACCGTCGCGCTCGGGCCCGACCACGACGACCGGGGACGCCGCGGCAAGGGCGTCGACCGACCGCCGCAGCAAGGACCTGCCGCGGACCTCCAGCATCGGTTTGTCCACACCGGACATCCGCCGCGCGGCACCGCCGGCGAGCACGATCCCGGCGAGCTTCCCCATCCGGGAAGGCTAGCCCACCACGCGGGCCGCGTACGGCAGGATGTCGCCGTAGCGCACCGGCGCGACCCGCACGACCATTCCCGACTCCGGCGCCTCGATCATCATCCCGTTCCCGAGGTACAGCGCGACGTGGTGGATGCCGCTGCGACCCCAGAACAGCAGGTCGCCGCGGCGGATCTGGGACAGCGGCACCTTGCGGCCCACGTCGTACTGGTAACCGCTGTAGTGCGGCAGCGCCACCGCGCCGCCGTAGGCGTAGATCATCAGGCCGGAGCAGTCGAACCCGATCTTGCGGTAGTCGCCGTAGTAGTCGGCCACCCCGCCGTCGTGGATGCCGCGCGTGGGGCCGCTCGCGTTGCCGCCGCCCCACGCGTACGGCATGCCCAGCTGGGACATGGCCCGCGCGATCGCCCGCTCGATGATCGCGGACGCCGAACCGGACACCGGCTGTGCGGAACCCCCGCCGCCACCACCCGAGCTCCCCTTGCTCGCGGCGAGCGCGGCCTGCCGCGCCTGCTCGTCCTCCTCGCGCTGCTTCTGCGCGACCCAGTCCTCGTAGCGCTGCCGCTGCCCCTGCAGGCCCGCGACCCGCTGCTGCGCGTCGTACAGCTGCTGCTCGACGGCGTTGCGGTCCGACTCCAGCGCCGCGGTCTGCGCGGCCTGGTTCTGCTGGGCCTGCACGGCGGTGGCCTGCGCGGCGTCGGCGGTGCGCTTCGCCTGCTCGGCCGCCGCCCGCTTCTGCCGGGCCCGCTCCAGCGCGGCGCGGGCGGCGGCGTCCTTGTTGGACTTGTCGGTCTGCGCCTGCTCCATCAGCTCCAGCGCGTTGAGCTGGCTCCCGCTCACCGAGGACAGCAGCTGGGCCCGCGCGAGCAGGTCCCGCGGGCTGCTGGAGTCGAGGTAGGCGGAGATGGAGCCGATCGTGCTGCCCTGCTGGTAGCTGCCGGCGATGAACGCGTCGAGCTGGGCGCGGGCGGTCTCGATCTGCTGGGCCGCGGCGTCGGACTCGCGCCGCGCGGCGTCGGCGTCGGCCTGGGCCTGGTCGGCGGCGTCCTGCGCGGTCTGCTGGTCGACGAGTGCCTTGTTGGCCTCCTCCATCTTCAGCTCGACCTGGTCCTGCAGGTCCGACAGCCGGGCCTCGGCCTCGGCGAGCCGGTTGGTCAGCTGCCCGACCTCGCCCGCCTTGGCGTCGGCCTGCGCCTGGCTGGAGCTGATCTCGGAGTCGCTCGGGTTGGCGGGCGGGGGCGGCACGGCCGCGGCGGTGCCCCCGATCCCCAGCCCGATGACCAGCGCCAGCACCCCGGCAGCCGTCCAGCGGGACCCCCGCGCGGGCGTGTTCGTGCCCACCTGCCACCTCCGACCACTGAGACAACTCCCCACCCTTGCGTCACAGTCGTATCAGAAGTACCACCAGGAACTTCCTTCACTGGTGAAACAATTGCCCGTCCGGGGGACCTTTTTCAGCCGATCCAGCGTCCGAAGAGGACATCCCCGGCGTGGAAGGAGACTCATGGCCGGCTTCCGGCGGATCCCCGCGGTGGTGGCCGCACTCGGCCTCGCCGTGCTGGTCGCGGGCACCTTCCTGCCCTGGTTCCACTCCGGCGCCGTCGAGCGGCACAGCTACCAGGCCGCCGACGTCGCCGGGCGGCTCGCGCTCTCGGGTGCCCCGGCCCTGCGGGCGGTGCTGCACGCGTGGGTCGCCGTGCCGCTCGTGACGGCGGTCTGCCTGGGCCTGTTAGTGCTCGGGGTCACTCGAACGGCTGCAACAGTCACGGGTCTCTTCGCGACTTTCGTGGGAACCGTCGCGCTGCTCGCTGTCGTCCGAAGCGGTGACGGGCCGATCGGGATCTCCCCGGCCGGCCCCGCCACCACCCTGGCCGGCGCGAGCCTCGCGCTGGCCGGCGCGCTCGCCTCGGTCCTGTTCCGGGCCGCGGCGCGCCACCACCCGACGACCGCGAGAACTGGGGGCCACCCTTGACCACGCCCGAGCAGCCCGGCCCGTGGCAGCAGCAGCCACAGCCGTACCAGCAGCCGCAGCAGGGCTATCCGCCCCAGCAGCAGCCGGGCTACGGCTATCCCCCGCCGCAGCCGGGCTACGGCGTGCCGCAGCAGCCGCCGCGCAAGCGCCGCCGCGGGCTGATCATCGGGCTGGTCATCGCCCTGGTCGCGGTGGCCGGGGGCGGAACCACGTGGTACCTGCTGGCGCAGGGTGGCTCGGGCTCCGACACGCCCACCGAGGCGGCGCTGAAGCTCACCGGCTCGCTCGGCAACGGTGACCTCGTCGGCGTGCTCGACAGCCTCGCGCCCGCCGAGGCCGCGCTGTTCACCGATCCGGTGAACGACGGTACCGCCGAGCTCAAGCGCCTCGGCGTGCTCGACGGCAACGCCGACCCGAACGCGCTGTCCGGTATCAAGGTCACGTCGCAGAACCTGACGTTCGACGAGGCCGGGGCCCAGAAGGTCAACGGCCACGTCACGATCACCAAGCTCACCGGCGGCACGCTGACCGTGAACAGTGACTTCAGCAAGCTCCCGCTCGCGAAGCAGTTCCTCGGCGAGCTGCCGGACACGCCGAAGTCCGGGCAGCAGACCGAGACCATCGACATCGGCCAGGAGGTCCGCAAGAGCGGCGAGCCGGTGCGCATCGCGACCGTCGAGGTCGACGGCGAGTGGTACCCGAGCCTGCTCTACACGATCGCCGACTACGCCTTGCGGGAGGCGGGCGAGCAGTGGCCGTCGACGTCGATCCCGGCCAACGGCGCGGCGTCCGCCAACGACGCGGTGAAGGACCTGGTGCAGGCCGGGCTCGACGCCGACGTGCAGCGCGTCATCGAGCTGCTGCCGCCGGACGAGATGGGCGTGCTGCACGACGCCGGCCCCGCGCTCGTCGACGCGGCGAAGGGCCAGGCCGAGCCCACCGGCGCGAAGGTGCTGGACCTGCAGACCGCGACCTCGGACGTCACCGGCGGCACCCGGGCCACGCTGACGTCGCTGAAGCTGCAGGACCCCTCGGGCGGCACGTACTCGGTGACCCGCACCGACGACTGCTACGAGGTCACCGGCGAGGGCCGGACGCAGCGGCTGTGCGCCGACGAGCTGGCCGACCAGATCGAGAGCGAGGCGGGCGAGCTGCCCACCGCGGTGCGTGACGTGCTCAAGCACCTCAGCAGCGGGATCCTGCGCCAGGGCGTCGGTGTCGTCACCACGAAGGTGGACGGCAAGTACTACGTCAGCCCCGTCCGCACGCTCACCGAACAGGGCATGACGATCCTGCGCAGCCTCCAGCCCGGCGACATCACCGCCCTGCTCCACGCGGCCGGGTAGGTCACAGCACCACCTTCTCGTCCGTGACGACCGTGCGCACGGAACCGAGGTCGATGAACCTGGACTCGTCCGGGTTCACCAGCTCCCGGTAGTTCGCCGACCCGAAGAACGCGTCGTGATCGGCCCAGCTGTCGAACCAGATCTCGGTGACGCCGTCGCAGGCCGGGCCGGGGTAGCCGGGGGCGGGCACCGGGTGGGAGACGGTGTAGCGCCTGACGTACCGCCGGGCTTCCGGGATTGAGGTGAACAGCGGAGCGTGGTGCTCCCGGTGGTACGCGACGAACTCCTCGAAGGTCATGCCCGGAACGCGGTCGACCAGGTACACGAACTTGATCATCGGCTTTCTCCTGCACCCCTGCCTGTGCTAACCGGGCTACGCTAAAAGTTGACATTCATGTCAAAGGCAAGCCCGCGTGACACAGGGCACAGCCGGGGGGAACGATGCGGATCGGCGAGTTGTCGAAGCGGACCGGCGTCAGCCAGCGCTCCCTGCGCTACTACGAGCAACAGGGGCTGCTGGCCAGCGTCCGGGCGCCCAGCGGGCAGCGGCACTACGACGAGGAGCACGTCCGGCGCGTCGAACTCATCCGGGCGTTCCTGTCCGCAGGGCTGCCCAGCCACACCATCGCCGAACTGGTGCCGTGCATGGCGGAACCCAGCAGGCCCGGGGCCGAGCGCGCGCTCGCGGCCATGCGGCGTGAACGGGAGCGGCTCTCGCTCGCCATCGACAGCCTCACCGCGGCTCGCGCCGCGCTCGACGACCTGATGGACGCCAACCGGAACTATCTGGCGGAGCACGCCTGAGGTCACAGCGGACCAGGGGTGTGTCGCGCTTGCCAGCAAAAAAGGACAAGCGTACTGTTTGGCTCGTAGGGAGCCTGCGCCGTCCCCACGTCTGCGGACGTCGTGCGCGTGCGCGAGACTCGCTTCAAAGACCCGACTGACGACCGGGACGCCGCCAAGGGCACCACCGCGCGGCGGCGTCCCAGCCCCCTGGAGACAGACGTGACCGCACCAGCCAGCAAGGACAGCTTCGGCGCCCGCGACACCCTGCAGGTAGGCGACAACTCGTACGAGGTGTTCCGCCTGGACAAGGTGAAGGGCTCCGAACGGCTGCCCTACAGCCTCAAGATCCTGCTCGAGAACCTGCTGCGCACCGAGGACGGCGCGAACATCACCGCCGAGCACATCCGCGCGCTCGGCGACTGGGACGCGACCGCCGACCCGTCCATCGAGATCCAGTTCACGCCCGCCCGCGTGGTGATGCAGGACTTCACCGGCGTGCCGTGCGTGGTGGACCTGGCGACGATGCGCGAGGCGGTCACCGACCTGGGCGGCGACCCGGACAAGGTGAACCCGCTGGCCCCCGCCGAGCTGGTCATCGACCACTCGGTGATCATCGACGTGTTCGGCCGGGCCGACGCGTTCGAGCGCAACGTCGAGATCGAGTACGAGCGCAACCGCGAGCGCTACCAGTTCCTGCGCTGGGGCCAGGGCGCCTTCGACGAGTTCAAGGTGGTCCCGCCCGGCACCGGCATCGTGCACCAGGTCAACATCGAGTACCTGGCCCGCACCGTCATGTCCCGGGGCGGCCAGGCGTACCCCGACACGGTGGTGGGCACCGACTCGCACACCACGATGGTCAACGGCCTCGGCGTGCTGGGCTGGGGCGTCGGCGGCATCGAGGCCGAGGCCGCGATGCTCGGCCAGCCGGTGTCGATGCTCATCCCGCGCGTCGTCGGCTTCAAGCTCACCGGTGAGATCCCGGCCGGCGTGACCGCCACCGACGTGGTGCTCACGATCACGCAGATGCTGCGCCAGCACGGCGTGGTCGGCAAGTTCGTCGAGTTCTACGGCGAGAGCGTCGCCGCGGTGCCGCTGGCCAACCGCGCCACCATCGGCAACATGAGCCCCGAGTTCGGCTCCACCGCGGCGATCTTCCCGATCGACGAGGAGACCCTGCGCTACCTGAAGCTCACCGGCCGCTCGGCCGAGCAGCTGGCGCTGGTCGAGGCGTACGCCAAGGAGCAGGGCCTCTGGCACGACCCGGCGCACGAGGCCACCTACTCCGAGTACCTCGAGCTGGACCTGTCCACCGTGGTGCCGTCGATCGCGGGCCCGAAGCGCCCGCAGGACCGCATCGAGCTGGTCCGGGCGAAGGAGGGCTTCCGCGAGTCGCTCGCCGACTACGTGCCCGCCGAGGTCACCGGCAGCGCCGAGCGCAAGCCCGGCGTGCCGCAGCAGGAGCAGCCGCAGGGCGTGCTGTCCGGAGTGGACGAGTCGTCGTCGGAGTCGTTCCCGGCCAGTGACGCGCCCGCCTACTCCCCCTCGGCGAACGGCGGGTCCGAGGAGCAGCAGGCGCACGCGCCGGTCTCCGGCCGCCCGTCGAAGAAGGTCAAGGTCACCTCGCCCGAGCGCGGCGAGTTCGAGCTCGACCACGGCCACGTCGTGATCGCGTCGATCACCTCGTGCACCAACACCTCCAACCCGTCGGTGATGCTGGCCGCCGCGCTGCTCGCCCGCAACGCGGTGAACCGGGGCCTGTCGGTCAAGCCGTGGGTCAAGACGTCGATGGCGCCAGGCTCGCAGGTCGTCACCGACTACTACGAGAAGGCCGGGCTCTGGCCGTACCTGGAGAAGCTGGGCTACCACCTGGTCGGCTACGGCTGCACCACGTGCATCGGCAACTCCGGCCCGCTGCCCGACGAGATCTCGGCCGCGGTGCAGGAGAACGACCTGAGCGTCGTGTCGGTGTTGTCGGGCAACCGGAACTTCGAGGGCCGGATCAACCCCGACGTGAAGATGAACTACCTGGCCTCGCCGCCGCTGGTGATCGCGTACGCGCTGGCCGGCACGATGGACTTCGACTTCGAGAACGAGCCGCTGGGCCGCGACGAGCAGGGCAACGACGTGTTCCTGCGCGACATCTGGCCGTCGCCGCAGGAGATCCAGGAGACCATCGACTCCGCGATCACGCAGGAGATGTTCTCCAAGGACTACGCGGACGTGTTCGACGGCGGCGAGCGCTGGAAGTCGCTGCCGACGCCGGAGGGCAAGACCTTCGCGTGGGACCCCGAGTCCACCTACGTGCGCAAGCCCCCGTACTTCGAGGGCATGCAGCCGGAGCCCTCGCCGGTCGAGGACATCGCCGACGCGCGGGTGCTGGCGCTGCTGGGCGACTCGGTCACCACTGACCACATCTCGCCCGCCGGTGCGATCAAGGAGGACTCCCCGGCCGGGAAGTACCTCAAGGAGCACGGCATCGAGCGCAAGGACTTCAACTCGTACGGGTCGCGGCGCGGCAACCACGAGGTGATGATCCGCGGCACCTTCGCCAACATCCGGCTGCGCAACCTGCTGCTGGACGGCGTGCAGGGCGGCTACACGCGCGACTTCACGCAGGAGGGCGCCCCGCAGGCGTTCATCTACGACGCGGCGCAGAACTACGCGCAGGCCGGCACCCCGCTGGTCGTGCTGGGCGGCAAGGAGTACGGCTCCGGCTCGTCGCGCGACTGGGCGGCGAAGGGCACCCGGCTGCTGGGCGTGCGCGCGGTGATCGCGGAGTCGTTCGAGCGCATCCACCGGTCGAACCTGATCGGCATGGGCGTCATCCCGCTGCAGTTCCCGCAGGGCGAGTCGGCGGCGTCGCTGGGCCTCGACGGCACGGAGACGTTCGACATCGCGGGCATCACCAAGCTCAACGAGGGTGAGACCCCGCGGACGGTCCACGTCACCGCGACGAAGTCCGACGGCGGCAAGGTGGAGTTCGACGCGGTCGTCCGGATCGACACCCCGGGCGAGGCGGACTACTACCGCAACGGCGGCATCCTGCAGTACGTGCTGCGCAAGATGACCCGCGCCTGATCCGGTGAGGCGGGAAGCGCCGCGGGCCCGGATGGGCTCGCGGCGCTTTTCTTTTGCCGCCTGCCGGTGTCGAATCGGGGCGATCCCCGTTCGTCTACAGGGCAGGAGGTGGTACCGCATGAAGTACCTGATGTTGTTCTGCGAGACCGAACAGTGGGAGAAGGACTGGGAGGCGATGGACGAGGCCGAGCGTGAGGCCGCCACGGGCCGGGTGATGGCGTGGCTGGCGGAGCACTCGGACCGGATCACGCACAACGCGAAGCTCGCCGAACCGGACACCGCGACCTCGATCCGGCTCGGTGAGGGTGAGCCCGTGATCACGGACGGCCCGTTTGTCGAGGGCAAGGAGGTCGTCAGCGGCTACGTCGAGGTCGACGTGCCCGACCTCGACGAGGCGCTGCGGATGGCCCTTGGCTGGCCCGGCTGCCCGCTCGTCGAGATCCGGCCGATCGCCTTCTGAAACCGGTGCCGGACGCGGAGGACACGCTGGCCCGCGTGGTGCGCGACCACGCGGGCCGGCTCGCGACCGCGCTCGTCGAACTGCTGGGCGACTTCGCCGCTGCCGAGGACGTGGTGGCCGACGCGGTGCTCGCCGCGCTCGAACGCTGGCCCGTGGAGGGCATCCCGGACCGGCCGGACGCCTGGCTGTTCACCGTCGCCCGCCGCCGGGGGCTGGACGTGCTGCGCCGCCAGGCCCGGCTCCGCGACAAGCTCGCGCTGCTGGCCGATCCCGGCCCGCCGGACCCGGCGGAGAAGCTGGGGTTGCTGTTCACCTGCTGTCACCCGGCGCTGGCGCCGCAGGCCCGCGTCGCGCTGACGCTCAAAACCGTCTGCGGGCTGACCACGGCACAGCTCGCGCGGGCGTTCCTGGTGCCGGAGACGACGATGGCACAGCGGATCACACGGGCGAAACGCAAGATCACCGCGGCCGTCATCCCGTACCGCCTGCCCGCCGACGACGAGCTGGGTGAGCGGCTCGACGGGGTGCTCCGGGTGATCTACCTGCTGTGCAACGAGGGGTACCTCGGCACCACACAGCCGCACTCCCGCGACCTGACCGCCGACGCCGAGTGGCTCGCGGCTTCGCTGGCGGACCTGATGCCCCGTGAGGCGGAAGTGCTGGGCCTGCTCGCCCTCATCCGGCTGCACCGCGCGCGGGCGGGCGGGCGGTTCGACGCCGACGGCGGCCTGTTGTTGCTGCGGGACCAGGACCGGAGCCGCTGGGACCGGGAGGCGATCGGCTCGGCGATCCGGCTGCTCACCAGGGCGGGACGGCTCAGGCGACCCGGCCAGTACCAGCTCCAGGCGGCGATTGTGGCGTGCCACGCGGAAGCCGCCTGCTGGGAGGACACGGACTGGCCCCAGATCGTCTTGCTCTACGAGCTGTTGCTGCGCTACGCGCCCTCGCCCGTGACGCGGCTGCACCGGGCGATCGCCCTGCGGTACACCGAGGGCGTGGCCGCCGCACTGTCCGAAGTGGACGCGATCTCGGGTCTGGACCGCTACCACCTCTTCCACGCCACCCGCGCCGAGCTGCTGCGGGAACTCGGCCGCCACGGCGAGGCTCGTGACGCCAACCTCCGCGCACTCGCGCTGACGGCCAACCCGGCCGAGCAGGACGTGCTGACCCAGCGACTGCAGTGGTGAAACGGCGAAGCGCCCTCCGGGAAGGGGCAGGGCGTTCCGTCGATCCCGGAACCGACGACACCGGGCCGGGTGGCTACGGTGGTGACCGTGCCGCAGGATCACCTCCCCGACTGGCTGGCGCCCTGGTGCCGGGAGCACCTGGGTGGCGAGCCGGTCGCGGTGGTGTTCCGGCTACGCCAGATGTCGGAGGTGTTCGGGCTCCGGCTGGGCCGTTCGGACGTCGTGGTCAAGGCGCGGGACGACGACGGGCGCGCCGGGGCTTGTGTCGCGGCGCAGGCGGCGCTCGCCGAGCGCGGGTTTCCTTGTGCGCGACCGCTCACGCCGGCCGTCGCCGTCGGGTCGCTGGCCGTGCACGCCGAGGAGTTCCGGCCCGGCGGGGACGTCCTGCGTGGCGACTCCCCCGGCGTGGCCGTGCGGTACGCCGAGGTGTTCGCCCTGCTGATGGCCTCCCTCGCCGGCGTGCGCGTGCCGCCGCCGCTGCCCAACCCGCGCTGGATCCGCTGGGACCACGAGGATCCCGGGGTGTGGCCGTCGATCCCGTCCTTCGACGAGCGGGACCAGAGCGCCGTGCCCGCGCACGTCGTCGCCACGGCGGAGCGGGTGCGTAAGCGGTTGTTGGCCGCCGGCCTGCCGAACGTGCTGGGGCACGGCGACTTCGAGGCGCAGAACCTCCGGTGGCACGGGCCGCGGGTGTGGACCGTGCACGACTGGGACAGCCTGGCGTGGCAGCCGGAAGCCGCGCTGGCCGGAGCGGCGAGCGGGGGTTTCGCCGGTGCCGCACCGGCAACGCTGGCGCCCGTCGAGAGCTCCGAGGCGTTCCTGGTGGCGTACCAGGATTTCCGGGGTCGTGCCTTCACCCCGCAGGAGCGGGAGGTGGCGTGGGCGGCGAGCCTGTGGCCTGCCGCCCACCACGCCCGGTGGGAGGTACTGCACGACGCCGCCCCGCTGTGCGGCGACGCGCTGCGGGCACAGGCCGCCGAGCGCCTCCGCCGGGCGAACGCCTAAAGAGCGGCGGCCTGCTCCAGCGGCTCGCCCAGCACCTCGCCCACGATGTCCGCGTTCTTGTACTTCGCGATCTCGTCGATCCGCACGAGCCGGTCGACCAGCCGCCTGCCCAGCCGGAACCGGCGCAGCCACGGCACCGCGCGCCGGAACCGGATCTCCAGCGCGCTGTCCACCACGAAGATCCTGCGGTCGGCCGCCGCGCCCTCGGCGTAGTGGTCGAGGTACGGCCGCAGACCCCGTTCCCACTCCGCCAGCGCCGTGCCGAGGTCGCCCGGATGGCGTTCCAGCAGCGTGCCGAGCAGCTCCGCGCCCACGAGCCCCGACGAGACGCCCATGCCCGCGTACAGGGTCACGCACCAGGCGGCGTCCCCCATGAGGACCACGCGACCGGAGTACCAGCGGTCCATCCGGACCTGCTCCGCCGAGTCGAACAGGATCTCCCCGGCGTCCTCGGCCGCGTCGATCACCGCACCCAGGGTGCTGCCCAGCGCCTGCGGGCCGAAGACGGCCCGGAACCTCTCCGCGGGCGGCCGGCGGAACTCCGCGTCGACGTCGTCGGTGCGGTAGGTCACCAGGACCGTCGGGTCGTGGTCGCGGTAGGCGAACACCCACATCGCGCGGCCCGGTTCGAGCAGGGTCACCGCCTGGCCGGGTTCGAGACCGGCCGGCGTGCCGGGGAACTCGAACGCGCTGATCATGTAGCCCAGCCGCCGCAGGTACCGCTCGTGCGGGCCGAACACCAGCTCCCGCACCGTCGAGCGCAGCCCGTCCGCGCCGACGACGAGGTCGAACCGTTCGGTCACCGACGTGCCCGCCGCGGTGTCGAGCAACGTCACGTCCACGCCGTCCGCGTCCTGCTCGATCGCGGTGGGCACCGTCGAGTACCGGATCTCCACGTCGCCGGGCAGGATGGCGAACGCGGCCGCCTCGATGTCCCCGCGCAGCATCGTCCACGGGTGGCCGGGAAGGTCCGAAAAGGACATTCCAGGGCGGCTGGTGCCGTCGCGTTCGACGTCGAGCTTCCGCGTGGCCGGGGCGCGGTCGTGGAGGGCGTCCAGCATCCCCAGCCGGGCCGCGGCCGCCTGCCCGGCTCCGAAGAGGACGATGAAGTAGCCCCCGTCCCGCCGGGCCGCCGCCCGTTCCACGAGCACCGGCTGCCACCCGGCTTTCCGCAGCCGCGCCGCGGTGGCGATCCCGCTGACTCCCATGCCGACGACGAGTACCCGTCCGGTCACCGTGCCCACCCCTGTCAGACGAAGAGCCGCGCGAACTCGGCGACCTGCGTCACGCTGGTCGGGTCCTCGAAGTAGACGACCAGTTCCTGCACCCCGGCCTCCTCGAACTCCGCGATGCGCCGCTTGACCGTGTCCAGGGTGCCGACCAGCCCGTACGCTCCCACGTCGCCGGGGAACACGAACTTCGACGCCAGCGGGATCAGCGCCCGCGCGTCGGCGTCGGTGTCCCGGATGATGCAGGGCGTCGTGACGGTGCGCCTGATGGTGCCGTAGTCGCGGCCGACGTCCTCGCAGTGGTCCCGCAGGACGGCGAACTTGTGCTTCGCCACCTCAGCGGAGTCCATGATGTTGCAGGCGTCGCCGTACTGCGCCACCAGCCGCAGCGTCCGCTTCTCGCCGGAGCCGGCGATCATCAGGGGGATGTGCGGGCGCTGCACGCCCTTCGGCTCGTTGACCGCGCCCTGCACCCGGTAGTACTGCCCGGCGAACTCGGCTTTCTGCTCCGTCCACAGTGCACGGATCACCTGGAGCGCCTCTTCGAGCCTGCGCAGCCGCTCGCCGGTGGTGCCGTAGTCGTAGCCGTACTGCACGTGGTCGGGCTCCAGCCAGCCCGCGCCGATGCCGAACTCCAGCCGCCCTCCGGAAAGGACGTCCACTGTGGACGCCATCTTCGCCTGCAGCGCCGGGTTCCGGTAGCCGTTGGCGGTGACCAGGTGCCCCACCCGCACGTTCGTGGTTTCCCGTGCCAGCGCGGTGATCAGCGTCCACGCCTCGAACACCAGGTGGTTCGACGGCCGCACGGTGGTGAGGTGGTCGGGCGCGAGCAGCGCGTGGTAGCCGGCGTCATCGGCCATCTTCGCGAGCTCCACGACCCTGGCGAACGCCACCATCGGGTCGCTGAAGCCCGCGAACTCCTGGGCGAACCCCGTGGGCAGGAAGATGCTGTACCTCATCGCGCGCCGCCGTCCTGGAGGAAGCCGGTGATCCGCGGCCACAACTCGGCCCACACCGCGTCCTCGTGGTCGGGGTCGTGCGTCAGGCCCGGCACGGTGACCAGCTCGGCGGGCAGCCCCTCCTCGCGCATCCGGGCGGCCAGCTCCTCGGACTCGGCCGGCGGGATCACCGGGTCGGCGTCGCCGTGCACGATGAGCAGGGGTGTGGTGACGTCGCCGAGCGCGGCCAGCGGCCGCCGCTCCGGTGCGCTGAAGTACCTTTCGACCTCCGCGGGATCGGTCTTCGGCAGCAGCGAGTCTGGCCGTTCCTGGTCGGCCAGCACGAACCCGACCGGGTCGTAGACGCCCATCAGCAACGCGGCGCGCCGCCACAGCCCGGGCGCTCGTTCCACCGCCAGGAGCGCGGAGTACGCGCCGCGGCTGGTGCCCAGGATGTGGATCCGCGACTCGTCGATGTCGGGCAGCCCGGCGAGGTAACGGGTGGCCGCCACCACGTCGTCGATGTCGCCGCCCCCCATCTGGGCCATCGCGCGGAACTCGGGCCCGTGCCCGGGCGCGCCCCGCTGGTCGACCGACAGGACCGCGAAACCGGCCGCGGTCAGCGGCGCGTGCTCGCTGGTGTGCCGGTACTCGCCCCTGGAGTCGAGCACCCCACCGTGGCCCGGCATGCACACGACCACCGCCGGGTGCGGTCCGGGACCCGCCGGGAGGCTGAGGTGGCCGTAGACCACCGTGCCGTCGTCCGAGGTGATCTCGTGGACCGTGATGCGGTCGGCCGGCTCGCCGTCCTCGGGCTGCGCCCGGTCGAGCTCCTCGGCGAGCAGGCCGGCGAGCACGTCGACGGACAGGCTGCGCTGCAGCCGCGCCGCCGGCACGGCGACGCCGAGCTGCTTCTGGAGCAGGACGCGCAGCTCGACCGCGGTCAGCGAGTCGACGTCCACCGCCTGCTGCTCGCCGAGCTGCTGTTCGCTCAGCCCGGTGGTCCGCTGCAGCAGCGGGGTCACCAGGGCGGGCAGCAGCGCGGCGCGCTCGGCCGGGCTCGCGTCCCGCAGCCGCTTGCCGACCGTTTCCTCGCCGCCGAAGTCGCCTTCCCCGTCCGCGGCGCCTTCCGGCACCACGGCGCGGAACTTCGGCAGCGCCGCCAGCTGCCGGTTGGCGCGGGTCCACCGCGGCCAGTCGATGTCGGCGACCGACACCTCGGCCGGCCGGGTGCGCAGCAGCGTCCCCAGCTCGGCGACGAGCCGCGCGGGCGCCATGCCGAGGTGACCGTTGCGGCGCAGGACGTTGCCGACGTAGCCCTCGCGGCTCACCGCCACGCCCACGTCGTCGATCATCCCCCAGCCGATGGCGGTGGCGGGAAGTCCCTGCCCGCGCCGGTAGCGCGCCAGTCCGTTGAGGAACTCGTTCGCCGTCGCGTACGCGCCCGCCCCGAGCGCGCCGAGCTGCGCCGCGACCGAGGAGAACAGCACGAAGAAGTCCAGCTGGTCGCCCAGGGTCTCCTGGTGCAGGTACCAGGCGCCGTCCGCCTTCGGCCGGGTGGCGCCGACGAGCCGGGCCGCGTCCATGTCGGAGAGGATCGCGTCGTCGAAGTCGGCCGCGCCGTGCACGATCCCGCCCAGCGGCGGCAGGAAGGCACGCACCCGCGCCAGCATCGAGCGGACCTGTTCGCGGTCGCTGACGTCGGCCTTGAGGACCCGCACCTGCACCCCGCGCGCGGTCAGCTCGGCCACGTCCTGCGCCGCGGCGGACGAGGTGACGCCGTTGCGGCCGACGAGCGCCACGTACCGGGCGCCGTTGTCGGCCAGCCAGCGCGCGACCGTCCGGCCGAGGCCGCCGAGACCGCCGGTGATGAGGTATGTGACGTCCGGCCGGACCGGGGAGCCGGGCAGCGACTCCGCCGGGACCCGCACCGGTTCGGCCGCCATCCGGACCACGATCTTGCCGTGGTGCTCGGGGCGCGCCATCACGCGGAACGCTTCGCCGATCTCGTCGGCCGGGAACTCCCGGCACGGCAGGGGGGCGATCGCGTTCTGCTCGTGCAGCTGCGCGACGGCCCGCATGCTCGCGCGGACGTCTTCGGGCCGCAGCGCCATCATCTGGTCGTAGTCGAAGGAGTGGAACGACAGCGCCCGGCGTGCCGAGGCGAGCCGGACCGCGTGGTCCGCGACGTCACCGGGCTTGCCCAGCTCGACGAACCGCCCGAACGTGGCCATCGCACGGAGGCTGTGGTCGATCATGTCGGCGGGCAGGGAGTTGACGACGACGTCGACGCCCTCGCCGCCGGTCCACTCCAGGATGTCGTCGGCGAACGACGTGGACCGCGAGTCGGCGATGCGGGTGAAACCCTCCTGGCGCAGGAGCTCCCGCCGCGGCTCGCTGCCCGCGGTGACGAACACCTCGGCGCCGAGCCACTTCGCGATCCGCGCCGCGGCCAGGCCGACGCCACCGGCGGCCGAGTGGATCAGCACGCGCTCGCCGGGACGGACGTTCGCGAGCCGCACCAGGGACAGGTGCGCGGTGACCACGGGCAGCAGCGACGCGGCCTCGGCGCCGGACAGCGTCGCCGGCTTGCGCACCACACGGACCGCTTCCAGCGTCACGTGCGAGACGAACAGGTCCCGGCTGTGCGCGAACACCTCGTCCCCGACGGCCAGGTCGGTGACCTCCGCACCGACGGCGACGACGGTGCCGGAGCACTCCAGCCCGAGCGTCTCGCCCGAGTGGCTGCCTTCGATGGCGTGCGGCGAGATCAACCCGGTCTGCTTGAGCACATCCTTGAAGTTCACGCCGACGTGCGAGACCTCGATCTCGACCTCGCCCGGCCCGGGCTCCCGGCGGGTGGTCGCGACGAAGCCGAGCTCGGACCCCGCTCCCCCGGCCTGCCGCAGGCGCACCGGCGTGAGGTCGGTCCGGGTGCGGACGTGGTCGAGGTCGGAACCCTCCCCGGCGTGCGCGAACCGCCGGACGTACCGGCCGTCGGTGCGCAGCGCGACCTCGTCGGCGCCGTCCTGGACGAGCTCGGTGAGCAGGGCGTCGAGAACCTTGTCCTGGGTGCCGGCCGCCGGGTCGTCCGGGCTGACGTCGATCAGCCGGCAGTGCAGCTCGGGCCGTTCGGCGGTGACGACGCGGCCGAAGCCCCACAGCGACGCGGCCGCAGGTGCGGTGGTCGGGTCGTCGGCGGAGACGCTCTGCGCGCCCGCGGTGACGAGGAACAGGCGGCCGGCGTCGGCGGGCAGCTCCTGGACCAGCCGCAGCGGCGCCGCGACCGGGCTGCACGACGGCGCACCCTCGTGCTGCGCACCCTCGACGTAGACCACGCCGCGGCAGTTCTCCGCGCCGGCCACGGCGGCGAGGACCTGGTCGAGCCAGCGGTCGTCGGCGGTGGCGGTGCGGACGACCTCACCGTCCAGTTCGGACAGTCCGCGTGCCAGGTCGTCCGCCGTCGCCGAGGCGCCGACGACGATCCAGCGGCCTTCGGCCCCGGCGACCCGGTCCAGTGGTTCCTGCTGCCAGACGTGCTCGTAGCGCAGGTTCGCCCGCTGCTCCTCGGCCTCGGCGAGCTTGCTGGCCCGCAGGCCCTCGACCCGCGCGACCACCTCGCCGTCGTCGGTGACGAGGGTCAGGTCGCATTCGATGGTGCCCGGCCCGGTGGCTTCCCGGCCCCGGCCGTGGATCCACAGCCGGGTGCCCGGGGACCGGAAGAACCGGAGCGCGTCGATGCGGGCGGGCACGTAGGTGCCGGGCTGCACCTCGCCGCCGAGCAGGTGCGCGCCCGTGATGGCGGCCTGCAGCGCGCCGTCGAGGAGCACCGGGTGCAGCCGGTGGCCGTCCTGTTCGACGGTGTCGAGCCGCAGCTCGCCGAAGACCTCGCGTGTCTCCGTCCGCCACCACAGCCGCCGCACGACGCGGAACGCGGGCCCGTAGTTCAGCCCGGTGCCGCCCAGGCGCTCGTACACGTCGTCGTGGCCGAGCTCCGGCAGCCCTTCGGTGAGCTCGTCGAGGGTCTCGGTCCGGGGCGCCTCGGCGCGAGCCTTGACGACGTGGGCGCGGCGGAGTTCGGCGTGCAGCGTCCAGGTGGTGTCGTCGGGCTGGACCCGGCTGTGCAGGGTGACCAGCTGCCGCGCCGGGTCGTGCCCGATGCGCAGCGTCGTGACCGACGACGGCGGGAGCGCGAGCGGCCGGTGGAAGACGACGTCGGCGAGGACGCACGGCTCGTCCTCCGGGAAGGCCGCGAGCGCGGCTTCGAGGTAGCCGGAGCCGGGGAAGACCACGGACTCGCCGACCTTGTGGTCGCCGAGGTACGGGAACGCGGACGCGGACAGCTCGACGTCCCGGATCGGGGCGACGGACGAGACGGCCCGGCCGCCCAGCCGCAGGCCGTCGTGCCCCAGCCGCCGCTGGCGGGAGGATGCCGACTCGATCCAGTGGCGTTCGCGGTGCCACGGGTAGTGGGGCAGGTCGAGGTGTTCGCGCGGACCGGGGTGCACGCGGTCCCACGCCGGGTCGGCGCCCGCCTCGTACAGCCCGCCCAGGCTTTCCGCGAGCTGCTCGCGCTGCGGCCGGTCGCGGCGCAGCGAGGTGAACCGGGCAACGGCGGCCGGGCGGCCGGCCAGCGCCTCGTCGATGGCGGAGGCCAGCACGGGGTGCGGCCCCACCTCCAGCACGGCGCCGACGTTGCGGGTGAGCACCTTGTGGAACGCGTCGGCGAACCGCACCGGCTGCCGCACGTTGCCCCACCAGTACTCCGCGTCGAGCTCGGAGCCGTCGACGAAGTCCCCGGTCACCGTCGAGACCAGCGGGACCTTCGCGCGGCGCGGGCGGATCCCCGCCAGCGCGGCGAGCAGCGGCTCGTGGATCTCGTCCATCTGCGGGCTGTGGTAGGCCACCTCGACGCGCAGCTGCTTCACCGACGCGCCCGCCGCGGTCAGCGCCTCGCTCACCACCGCCAGCCCGTCGGAGTCACCGGCGATGGTGGTCGCGTACGTGCTGTTGACCGCGGCGACGGTCACGCCGTCGACGAGGTGGGGCGTCACCTCGGCCGCGGGCAGGTCGACCGCCGCCATCCCGCCGCGCCCGGCGGTGCGGGCCTGCAGGCTCGCCCGGTGGAAGCTCACGGTGAGCGCGTCTTCGAGCGAGTACACGCCGGCCGCGTGGAACGCGGCGACCTCGCCCACGCTGTGCCCCACGATCACCGCGGGTTCGATTCCCCAGTCCCGCCACAGCGCGGTGAGCCCGGCCTGCACGACGAAGTTCGCGAGCTGCGCGTACAGCGTGCTCGTCAGCCGCGACTCGTTCTCGTCGCGACGCAGTTCGTCCGCAATGGACAGTCCGTGCCGCGCGAGCACCTCGTCGCACGCGGCGACGAACTCCGCGAAGCGCGGCTCGGTCTCCAGCAGCTCGCGGCCCATGCCCCACCACTGGGGACCCATTCCGGTGTAGACGAACGCGACCGGCGGCGGTGTGGTCCGGGCCGGGGCGAGGGTGAGGTTCCGCAGCTTCTCCGCGGCCTCCTCGTTGTTCCCGGCGACGACGAACGTCCTCATCGGATGGTGGTCGCGCTGCCGCGAGGCAGCACGGGCGATCCTGCGCAGCGCCGGGGCGTCCGGGCTCTCCAGCAGAGTCGCGTAACTGTCCACAAGCGACTGCAACGCGTCCTGGCTCCGCGCCGACAGCGGCAGGAGCACCGGACGGCCGTCGTCCACCTCGTCGGCCGCGGGCTCGGCGGCCGGGGCCTGTTCGAGGATGGCGTGCGCGTTGGTGCCGCCGAAACCGAAGGAGTTGACGCCCGCCCGCCGCGGCTCGTTCCGCTCCGGGAACGGAACCATCTCGGTGGGCACGCGGATGGGCAGGCGGTCGAAGGGAATCCGCGGGTTGGGCTTCTCGAAGTGCAGGTTCGGCGGGATCTCCCCGCGCTGCAGGCACATCGTCGCCTTGATCACGCCGGCTACCCCGGCCGCGGCCTCGGTGTGCCCGAAGTTGGACTTGACCGACCCCATCCAGTGGGTGTCGCCCGAGTCGCCGAGCACCTCGCCGATCGCGGTCGCCTCGACCGGATCTCCCGCCGCGGTCCCGGTTCCGTGTGCCTCGAAGTAGCCGACCGAAGCCGGTTCCACGCCACCGACCTGGCAGGCGCGCTCGATCAGCGTCCGCTGCGACTCCACCCTCGGCACGGTGATGCCGGGCGTGCGCCCGTCCTGGTTCACCGCGGTGCCCCGGATGACGGAGTGGATGCGGTCGCCGTCCCGCAGCGCGGCCGAAAGTGGCTTCAGCACGAGGATTCCGGCGCCTTCGCCGCGCGCGTAACCGTTGGCGCGGTGGTCGAACGACTTGCAGCGGGCGTCGGGCGAGAGGAACTGCCCCTTGGACATCAGGATACTGGTGACCGGGTTCACCATCACGTTCACGCCGCCGGCCACCGCGAGGTCGCAGTCGCCGAGCGCGAGGGCGGTGCACGCCTGGTGCAGTGCCACCAAAGAGGACGAGCACGCGGTGTCCACGGTGAACGCCGGGCCACGCCAGTCGAACGCGTAGGACAACCGCGCCGCCAGCATCGTCATGCTCACGCCCGTCGGCGTGGCCGAGCTGACCAGGTGCTGGTTCGACTCGGACAGCTGCAGGGTCGCCGCGTCGAACGTGAAGCCGCCGACGAAGACGCCGACGTTCGCGGACGCGGTCGAGCTCGGCGGAATTCCCGCGTCCTCCAGCGATTCCCAGGTGACCTCCAGCAGCAGCCGCTGCTGCGGGTCGAGCGCAGCGGCCTCGCGCGGCGACATGCCGAAGAACCCGGCGTCGAACTCGTCCACCGGCGTGTGCAGGAATCCGCCCTGCCGCACGAACATCCGGCCGGGAGTCGCCTTGTCGGCGTCGAAGTAGTCGGTGGTGCGCCAGCGGTCTTCGGGGATGTCGGTGATCGCGTCGGTGCCCGCTTCGAGCATCTCCCAGAACCCGCGCAGGTCCGCCACGCCGCCGGGGTACCGGCACCCGATGCCGACGATCGCGACGGGTTCGGCCTCGGGGGAACCGGTCGAACGGGAGACAGCGTGCGAAAGCCCGGAAGATGACATGGGGGGCTACAGCTCCTAGACAGTGCAGGTCCGGTGTGGTCCGGACCTCTCCAGCCTGGGTTGGGCCCGTGAGCCGGTCAATGGGGTTGGTGCGCTCGACCGGAAAGCCATGCCCGAAATTCCATCGCGGGGTGTGGTTCAGACAGACCGCATCCGTGGGTCCGATGTGGACTGGTCGTGCCACGAGGCCGCCCAAGTCACCGGGAACCGGAATCCGAGGCAGATTTTCTGGCGTGCCCGGGCAACTTCTGCCCGATCGGACGCCACCGGCACTAGCCTCGCATCCTGTGCTGACCTTCCGCATGTTCTGGCGTACGGGCGACGAGACCGGGTGGCGGCCGGGGCATCCGTTGCTGGTACACTTGGACGATGGTGCGCGCGTGGCGCCGGAGCACCTGTCGTGGGGCACGGCCGACGGCGCCCAGACCTCGCTCGGCTTTTCGCCCGATCTGGCCACCTGTTACGGCCACCGCTCCCTGCCCACCGGTGCGGTGGCGGAGGTCCGCGGCGAGCTCAGCGGCGAGGACGAGCCCCGCGGCGGGTACGAGTTCGACACGGAGTTCGAGGAGACCCCGGGCCGCCTGCGCTTGCTGGTCGACGACGGGTCCGGGGAACCGCTGCGGTGGGTGGCCTGGCGCGACGGCACCGGCGGCGCCTGCTCGCTGGCCCTGCGCTCGGAAAGCCCGTCCGGCAGCGCGGACGTCACGGACCTGGTGACCTCGGTGTGGGCGACCGCCGACCACCCCGAGATGGGCGAGGTCGCGGCGAACCTCGTCGACGGGACGCACAGCAAGTGGTTCGCCCCGTACCCTCGCGCGGCGCTGGAGTTCCGGCTGCCGCGGCCGGTCGTGGTGGAGCGGTACGTCCTCACCTCCGGCAACGACGCTCCCGACCGTGACCCCGCGGCGTGGACGCTGCGTGGTTCGGCGGACGGGCACCGGTGGCACGCGCTGGACTCCCGCACCGGCCAGTCCTTCCCCGGCCGGCACCAGTCCAGGACGTACCGGATCGCCGACCCCGCCGCCTGCGACCACTACCGCCTCGACATCACCGGCAACAACGGGTCCCCGCACCTGCAGCTGGCGGCCGTCCGGTTCCTCGCCGGCACCGCCGGCTTCACCGGCCACCGCCAGCGCGCGGGCCACTTCCCCGTCGCCTACCGGGGACTGCGGACTCCACCGTCCGCCGCGCCGGCGGACTCCGACCCTCCCGTGTGGACATCCGCCGCCTTCGAGGCGTTGCGCAGCGCCGCGTCCACGCCGATCGTGCGCACCGACTTCTCCGATCCGCAGGCGTGGGAAGCGGCCTGGAGCGACATCACGGCGCCCCAGGGGTACTGGGACGGCGAGGTCGTCCTCGGCGCCACCCTCGTCGCCCGGCCCGAGTTCGACGGCTGGACCGCCGGAGACCTCGCCGCGCTGCTGTCGCGCACCGACCACGACCTCGTCTTCGTCGTGGACGCGGTGACCCTCGCCTCGCCTGAGCACCCCGTGCTCGTCATCGAGGTCGGCCCGGACCACGACCGGCCACGGACCTTCCGCGCGACCCCGCACGCGCTGGTGGACGTCGAGACCCAGCTCTCGATCGCCAACATGGACTGGGAGGACTTCAGCGAGTCCACCGACCCCGACGGAGTGCTCCGCGCGTCGTTCGCGGACTGAGCACCGCTCGCCCCGGGAATTCGCGCCGCACCCGCGGCGGGCAGGTATCCGCTGGGGTAAGACGAAGACGAGCGTCGCTCGTGCTAGGAGCCTTGCAGCAGCCGGGCCCCGAGCGGGGTCACGGTGTGCAGGACCGAGTTCGCGTCCCGGCGGCTCGCCACGAGCCCGGCCGCGCGCAGGACGCCCACGTGCTCACTGGCGGAAGCGGGGGAAATCCGGGCCAGCCGGGCCAGCTCACCGGTCGTCGCCCCCGCTTCGGCGAGTTCCAGCACCGCGGCACGGGTCCGGCCCAGCAACCTGCCGAGCGTCCGGCCTTGGTCGCGCCCGAGCACGGCGGGATCGTGCGCGACCGGGTAGACGAGCACGGGCGCCAGCGCCGGATCGGCGCAGGTGACAGGACGGCGCAGGCAGAAGAACGAGGGGATCAGGACGAGGCCACGGTCGTCGAGGTGCACGGTCTGCTCGACGGGGTAGTCCGCCCACAGCACCGGCGGCTCCCAGGTCAGGGTGGGACGCAAGCTGGCCAGCAGCCCGTCCACGCCGTTCTCCAGGAAAGCTCGTGCCCGCACGGCGCGATCGGCGTCGACCGCGGCGCGCAGCGAACCCGCCCACGGAGCCAGCGCGGTCTCGCGGTAGGTCCGCAGTGCCTTTCCCAGCGCACGGACGAGATCGGCCTTTCCCCGCGCGAGCTGCGTGGTCCACGGCGGCAGGGGCCGATGGGCCGACAGGATGGCCAGTTCCCGCCGCATCCGCGCGGCCGGGGTGTGCAGCACGTCGTCGATCACCGTGTCCGGGCTTCCCCCGGACGGCGCGGGAGTAAGGAAATCGGGGAAGTACTTCGAGGCCGGGTTCAGCGGCGCCAGGAACCTGATCGCGGCGCGGACCGGGGAATCGGCGGACAACGCGAGCAGCCGGGCTTGCCACTGGTCCAGCCAGGGCGGGACGTCCTTGCGCTGCAGCACGTGCAGGCTCAGGACCAGTTCCCACATCGGGTCCGGTTCCCGCAGCACCCGGACGCGGGCGAGATCGTCACCGGTGAAATGGATTCTGAGCATCCGCCGCCCCCAATGGGGAAAGTGTGGCACCGCCGCGTGATCGGCATCAACGACCGCACCTGTGAAATCGCTGTGACTTCTTTTCCCGGGGCTTTCGGGACAGCCCGAAACAGGTGGTGCCTCGTTCGAGGTGGCGGGACCGTGGCTTCCACGCGGCCGCCGAAGGACGGTGGGCCGGAGCGGAAAGGATCGTCCCATGCGCAACAGGAACCTTCGGGTGCTCGCGACCGGGATCGCGGCTCTCGGCGCGGCAGGGGCACTGGTGGCCGCCGCGGGTCCGGCCACCGGAGCCACCCCCGACGTCATCGCCTGCGGCAACACCCGCATCTGCCTCTACCCCGACATCGGCTACGGCGGCCAGCCCTGGACTTGGCCGAACGACTCCAGCGACGGCAACATCAGCGACGTCGGCGCGAACGACAAGGCGAGTTCCATCACCAACAACAGCAACTACTACGTCCGCTTCTACGCGAACTCCTACGGTGGCGAGCCACACGTGTGCCTGCATCCGCACAGTTCGATCAGCGACCTGCGGAGCTACTCGATGAACGACAAGATCTCGTCGTTCTACAGCAGCAACACCGCCTGCGCTTCCTAGCCGTCCGCCGGACACGGAACGGGGCCGCGCGAAAGCAGGGGATTCGCGCGGCCCCACCGTGTCGGTTCGTGGCGGAACTCAGCGCACGACGGCGCCCGTCTTCGGGTCCAGCTGCACCGCGGGGGCACGGTGGCCGAAGAAGTCGAGCATGTTCCACAGCCCGCCGGCGCGGGTGTCGAACGAGCCGCCGCCGACGCGGCCGGTGAGCCAGTTGTCCTCGATGAACTGCAGCACCGAGGTCTGGTCCGTCTGGGTGTGGTCGACGAAGTTGGTCTTCGCGAACGGCGAGACCACCAGCAGCGGCAGGCGCGGGCCGTAACCGCAGCGGTCGGCTTCACCGGCCAGCTGCGACTTCGTGCTCGTGCACACCGCCGAGTCCTGCGACGCGTCCTTCGAGCCGTTGACGATCTTCGACGCCTGGTGGTCGTACCAGCCGTCGGAGTCGTCGTAGGCCAGCACGATCGCGGTGGACGCCCAGTCCTTCGAGTGCTGGATCTTGTCGATCTCGCTCACCACGAACTGCTGCTCGTCCAGCGGGTCGGAGTAGCCCGCGTGCCCGTCCTGGTACTCCGGCGCCTTGAGGAAGCTCACCGCGGGCATGTTCCCGGCCTGCAGGGCGGCGTCGAAGTCGGTCAGGTCGTACTGGTGGTTGGCCTGGTCGGTCTGCCCGATCGCGGCCACCGAGCTCGGCGGCAGGTGCTTCTCGTTCGCCGTCGACTTGTAGTACTGGAACGGCTCGTGGTGCGGGCTGTAGTCGACCGCGGAGATGCCGCCGATGTTGGCGTGCTTGGCGCCGCAGACCGCGTAGCCGTTGGCGGTGCCGGTCGGGCGGAAGCCGCCCTGGAACCAGCCCCACGTGACGTGGCGGGAGTTGAGCAGGTCACCGACGTTGGTGCCCTGCATGACACCCAGGTTGTCGGTGGCGGTGTGGTTCTTGTCCGAGCAGTCGTCGAACGCCGGGTCCGGGTCGTTGATGACCGTGCCGACGCCCTTCTTGTCGGGCGAGGCCACCACGTAGGAGTCGCTGACCGGCTGGTGCGTCACCGGGTCGACGGCCTGGATCCCGTGCGTCTGCCCGGAGATCAGGTTGATCGCGCCCGGGGTGGAGGGCCCGAACGTGGTGTTGAACGAGTTGTCGTTCAGCGCGTAGTGCTGGGCGTAGTTCCACATGCCGGTGACGGTGTTGCCGTCGTAGTAGTCCATCACCAGGCCCGGCTCGCCGAACAGGATCGGCTGCCCGGTGCACTTGTCCGTCTCGGTGTTCTCGACGAACTTGTCCATCTTGCCGCCGTCGAACGCCTTCTGCTCGGCGCCGTAGTTGTGGTTCTGGTCGCACGTCAGCGCCTGGCTCGGCGCCAGCCGCTTCGGGTCGTAGGCGTTCGGGTTGTCGGTGAGCAGCTGCTGCGTCAGCCCGTTGACCTTCGGGGTGTTCTTCGCGGCGGTGAACGGCGTGCCGTCGGTGTTGGCCGCGTTGGGGTAGGTGCCGAAGTAGTGGTCGAACGAGATGTTCTCGCCGAAGATCACCACGACGTGCTTGATCGGGGTGGCGGTGTGGAGCCAGTCGGCGTGCTGCGCCTGCAGCGGCTGCGCGTCGGCGCCGCCGACCGCGGTGGTGACGGCGACGGCCACACCGGCCGCGGTCACCAGCGCACCGGCGCCGAACAGCACTCGCTTTCGGCGCCAGCGCCCGGGAGCTCTGTCCACAGTGTCCTCCTGCTGGATGGGTGGGAACGGGTTCTCCCCGGTCAGGCCAGCAAGGCCCGGCCGAAGAAGTCGGTGGGCCCGGTCACGCCGGGCAGTGCGAAGAAGTAGCCGCCGCCGAACGGCGAGATGTAGTCGGTCAGCGGCTCGTCGATCAGTCGCGTTTGGACGGCCTCGAACTGCCGGGCGATGTCCTGCTGGTAGCAGGTGAAGATCAGGCCCATGTCGAGGTTGCCGTTGCTGTCGACGCCCCGGTCGTAGTTGCACGCCCGGCGCAGGATGCGGCTGGAGTCGGTCTCCGGCGTGCGCGGGTTGGCCAGCCGCATGTGGCTGGTGAGCGGGATGACCGTGCCGGTCGGGTCGTCGGCGTAGTTCGGCAGGTCGGTCTCGGCCGCGCCGTCGAGCGGCGCCCCGCTGTCGCGGCGGCGGCCGAACATGTTCTCCTGCTCGGAGAGCGAGACGCGGTCCCAGAACTCGACGAGCATGCGGATCAGCCGGATCACCTGGTAGCTGCCGCCGGTGGTCCACGCGGGCTCGCCGCCGCCGGACACCCACACGAGCCGGTCGAGCTCGTCCGCCGCCGGGTTGACCGTGCCGTCCTTGAAGCCCATCAGGTTGCGGGGCGTGCCTTCCGGGCGCGGGCGCGAGCTGAACCCGTTGATGCGCCAGCGCAGTTGCATCGCGCCGCGGGTCGCGCGGGCGATGTCGCGCAGCGCGTGCACGACGGTGTCCGAGTCACTGGCGGCGAGTGTCAGGCTGAGGTCGCCGTGGCACTGGGCCTCGTCGAGCGCGTCGTTGGGGAACATCCGCATCTGCGTGAGCTTCGCGGGTTTCCGGTCGGCGAGGCCGTAACGGTCGTCGAACAGCGACGCCCCCACGCCGAGGGTGACGGTGAGGTCGCCCGCCGGAACGGTGGGGCCGAGCACACCGGAGTCGGCCGGGGGCGCGGTGATCCCGACGGCGGTCGGCGAGCCGCCGGTGGTCAGGAAGCGGGCCCGGTCGGTGACGGCGCGCAGCAGGTCGGTGAGCTCCGCCCGGTTCCCGGCGATCACGTCGAAGGACGCCACGATCGACTGGGGCGCCGGGAAACGCAGGATCCCGGCCTGGTGCGTGCCGTGGAAGGGCAGGGACTCCCCGGTGCCGGCAGTGGTGGCGGTGGTGGCAGCGGCGACGGCAACGCCCGTGCCCGCCGCGGCGGCGGTCACCCCGGCGCCGAGCACGGCGCCACGCAGGAAGGTCCGGCGGTTCGCGGTCACGGGACCCGCCTCGGCTCGGTGATGGCCGCGATCGGGGCGAGGCGTTCGACCAGCCCGCCGACCGCGCCGTCGATCTTCTCGTGCTGCTCACGCGTGAGCTGGGTGACGGGCGTCCAGCCGCCGTCGGGCCGCTGCGCGGAGCGGAGGGCCTGGTCGGTGCGGTCCACCCAGCTGTCCACATCGGACATCTGGATCCGGGACGTCAGCAGGGGCCGCAACACGGTCAGCACCTCGCGCGTGCCGTCCAGGTTGGCCAGCGCGGTGGCGAGGTTGGTGCCGCTGCCGTAGTCGGTGCGGCCGGTGAGTTCGAACTGCAGGGTGTTCTCCAGGATCTCGTGGGCACGCAGGCCCAGGTCGTTCGGGTCGACCTGCAGGCGGGGCAGGTCGGTGCGCAGCTGGTGCACGTCGGCGTCGAGCTGGTCGGCCACCGCGGCGAGCGCGCCGAGGTCCTCGTTGTGCCACAGGCCGTATTCCAGCCGGTGGAAGCCGGTGAAGCCCTCGTCGGCGGTGCCGCCGGGCAGGCCGTCGGTGGTGCCGTTGATCGCGCCGTCGGAGTCGCCGAAGGCGTCGTACGCGGCGCCGAGGCGTTCGTACGTCAGGTGCGCGGTGAGCCAGGCGGCCTCGCTCGCGGCGCGGTTCCCGCCGTGCACGGCGTCGCGCAGCGCGTCGGCCTGGGTGGAGAGCGTGTCGACGCCCGCGGTGACGTAGGTCTGGTAGTCGCGCAGCGGGGCGAGGAGGTCGTTGCGGGAGACCGGCACGACGGCCGGGCCGGAGCGCTCGTCGCCGCCGGTGATGGTGACGCTGGGGCCGGTGATGGGGTCGGTCTCCTCGGGCGTGCACCGGAAGGCGTAGACGCCGTTGCCGAGGGTGACCTGCAGCGTGCGGGTGGTGCCCGGGCCGATGCCCTCGACCTCACCGAAGACGGTGCCGGTCGCGGGGTCGACCAGGTCGGCCTCGGCGGTGACGGAACCGGTGTTGTGCAGCCGGAAGGACTGGATGCCCGGCTTCGGGTCGGTCCAGCCTTCGCCGCAGGACGATCGCGAGACGGTGATCATCGGATCGCCGGGTTCGGCCGCGGGAGTGCCCTGCCAGGCGAGGAACACCACTCCCCCGACGACCACCACCACGGCGGCGAGCACCACGCCCGTGAGCCAGCGCGACACCCTGCTCCTATCGCTCGAACGGATGATTGCCGAACGGAGCGTAAGCGTTGGCGGGGACTTTCACGCCCCTGCCGGGGGTTTCCGCGCGAGGTTCAACGAGAGTTCACCTCGGTTTCCTCCCATTCAGGCTCAAATCGGATATACGGGGCGGCCGGGATCAGCGGCGGTCGAGCACGAACAGCGGCAGTTCCCGGCCCGCGACCGAACGCTCCATCGCGTATCCCGGCCAGAACTCCAGCACCTCCCGCCACAACGCGGCGTACCGCTCGCCCGTCACCTCCGTCGCGAGCACCGGCACCTTCTTCCGCCGCACCTCGACCAGCGCCTTCGGCTGGGCCCGCAGGTTGTGCGCCCAGTCCGGGTCACGCGGCTTGCCCCAGTTGGAGCCGATCAGCACGAACTGGTCGCCACGCGGGAAGTAGAGCAGGTTGACCGTGCGCTCCAGCCCGCTCTTGCGCCCGGTGGTGGTCAGGCGCATCGACGGCAGGCCCGCGATCCCGAGCAGCGACACGCGCCCCCCGGTCAGCCGGTGCAGGCGCTTGTCGAGCGGCGGGACGAACTTCGCCGCGCGCATGAACCAGGGCTGGGACGCGAGCCAGAGTGCGATACGGGGTAACGGGTTCACCAGGCTATTCGATCATTCCTCCCGAACCGCCCTGGACAGGGACACCCCGAACCGGCGCTCGGCGTCGGTCCACCAGCGCTCCACGGCGAACCCGCTCTCCGCCAGCTCGGCCGCCACGCCGGCGGCCCGGAACTTCGCGGAGATCTCCGTGCGGATGTACTCGCCCTCGGCGAAGGACACCGTCAGCCCCGCGCCCGGGATGCGCACGGTCTGCTCCTCGGTGGCCCGCAACCGCATCTCGATCCACTCGTGCTCCGGGTCCCAGTACGCCTCGTGCGCGAAGCGGGCCGGGTCGAAGTCCGCGCCGAGCAGGTCGTTGACCACGCGGAGCATGTTGCGGTTGAACTCCGCGGTCACGCCCGCCGCGTCGTCGTACGCGCGGACCAGCGTCCCCGGATCCTTGACCAGGTCGGTGCCCAGCAGCAGCCACTCCCCCTCGGCCAGCACGGCGCGCACCGAGCGGAGGAACTTGCCGCGCTCGGCCGGGGAGAAGTTGCCGATCGTCCCGCCGAGGAACGCCACCACGCGCGGCGGCTCCCCGGGCAGCAGCCCGAGGTCCTCGGTGAAGTCACCGACCACCCCGCGCACCGCCAGCCCCGGGTAGCCGGCCCGGATCGCCGCGACCGCCTCGGCCAGCGCCGACGCGGAGACGTCCTGCGGCACGAACGTCTCCAGCGTGCCGTGCCCGCGCAGGCCGTCGAGCAGCAGGCGGGTCTTCTCGCTCGACCCCGAGCCCAGCTCGACGAGCGTGCGGGCCCCGGTGACGCGGGCGATCTCGCCCGC
The DNA here is from genome assembly GCF_014191255.1 of Amycolatopsis bartoniae. Classification (GTDB taxonomy): domain Bacteria; phylum Actinomycetota; class Actinomycetes; order Mycobacteriales; family Pseudonocardiaceae; genus Amycolatopsis_E; species Amycolatopsis_E bartoniae. Next base: position 645,439 of record NZ_JACHWH010000003.1, on the reverse strand, counting down.
CTCCCGCGCCAGCACCTCGCGCTCGGCGCGGGTCGGGTAGTACTCCGGCAGCGCGGTGATCTCCTCGAACAGCTCGCTGCCGCGCGCGTCGTAGAACCACTTGGGCGGCAACCACTTCTGCGCCGCCGAGAAGCCGGACCGGACGTCGGTGCGCAGCGCCTCGGTGAGGTCGGCGGGGTGCCGGTGCACTTCGAGCTCGGGTTCGCTCATGGACGGGTACTCCGATCAGCGTCGAGGGGTACGAGGTCGGCCGAGCCGCGGCGCGCGACGACGGCGTGGCCTTCGGGCACCGGGCTCCAGCCCGGCCCCGGATCGGTGGGTTCGGAGGCGACCACCACCGCGTCGCCGCGCACGCGGTAGGACAGCGAATGGGTCCACGCGGTGGCCACCAGGGTTTCGCCGTCGGTCAGCAGCAGGTTGAGCCGCGAGCCGGGCGCGGCCTGCTCGGTGCGGCGGACGAGGTCGAAGACGGCCTCCGCCGGGTGCTCCCCGGCCCGCAGCCGCTCCCGCAGCAACGCCCACAGCACGGCCGAGTCCGTCGGCGCTTCGAGGGTGAGCAGCTCGGTGACCGGCAGCTTCCCCGCGAGCCCGGCGAGGGAGCCGGGCCAGCCGGGAACGCGGCCGTTGTGGCTGAACGCCCAGGGCCCATCGACGAACGGCGCGCACGCGCTTTCGGCCGCCGGCATGCCGGCGGTGCCGTTGCGCACCGCGGCCACGAACGCGCCCGAGCGCACCGACGCGGCGAGCACGGGCGCGTCGTGGTCGGCCCAGATCGGGCTCGCCCGCCGGTACCGCACGGGCGCGCCATCGGCGTACCACGCCAGGCCGAAGCCGTCGGCGTTCACCGTGCCGCCGCCCCGCATGTCGTCCGGCGCGTACGACTGGTGCAGCAGCGAATGCGGCGCGCCGAACACCAGCTCCGCGGGCGCGACGGGCGGCCCGACGTACGCCAGGTGCCTACACACCCCGGGCGTCCCTGGCGCAGCGGAACCCGGAGAAGATCTGCCGCCGGATCGGGTAGTCCCAGTTGCGGAACGTGCCGCGGACCGCCGCCGTGTCGGTGCCGAACGAGCCACCGCGCAGCACCTTGTACTCCGGGCCGAAGAACACCTCCGAGTACTCGCGGTACGGGAACGCGGCGAACCCGGGATAGCCCGAGAAGTCGCTGCTCGTCCACTCCCACACGTCGCCGATCAGCTGGTGCACGCCCAGCGGCGACGCACCCGCCGGGTACGCGCCGACGGCGGCGGGGCTCAGGTGCGCCTGCCCGAGGTTGGCGTGCTCCGGCCCCGGGTCCTCGTCGCCCCACGGGTAGCGCCGGGACCGGCCGGTGGCCGGGTCGAACCGCGCCGCCTTCTCCCACTCCCGTTCGGTGGGCAGCCGCTTGCCCGCCCACGCCGCGTACGCCTCGGCCTCGTGGAACGACACGTGCACCACGGGCTGCTCGGCCGGCACGCGTTCGTGCACCCCGAACCGCCTGCGCCACCAGCCGTCCTGCTGCCGGTACCAGAACCGGGGCGCGGTGATGTCGTGCGTGGTCCGGTACTCCCAGCCCGCGTCGCTCCACCACTGCCGCTGGTCGTAGCCGCCGGAGTCGAAGAACTCCGCGTACTGCCCGTTGGTGACCGGCGTGGTGTCGAGGAAGAACGCCTCGACGTCCACCTCGTGCGCCGGGCGCTCGTTGTCCAGCGCCCACGGTTCGACGCTGGTGCCCATCAGGAACGGGCCGCCCGGCACGAGGACCTCGGCGGGCAATGGGCCGGTGCGGCGGCCCGGCGCCGCGGGGGCGTGCAGCACCGGCTCGCCCTGGCGCAGCTGGTGGGTGGCCAGCATCGTCTCGTCGTGCTGCTGCTCGTGCTGGGTGATCATGCCGAACGCGAACCCGGCCTCGGTGAGCCTGCGCCCGGTCAGCGGCGCCTTCTCCAGCACCTCGAACGCCTTCGCCCGCACCTCGCCCACGTACCGGCGGGCCTCGGCGGGGCCGAGCAGCGGCAGCGCCGGCCGGTCGGCCCGCGGGTGCTGGAAGGCGTCGTACAGGTCGTCGATGTCCGGCCGCAGCGGTTCGCGCCCGCCGACGTCGCGGACGAGCCACAGCTCCTCCTGGCTGCCGATGTGGGCGAGGTCCCACACCAGCGGTGACATCAGCTTCGAGTGCTGGCGCACCAGGTCTTCGTCGTCCACCGCGCCGGTGAGCGCGGTGCTGCGCTCCCGTGCCCGGCCGAGCGCACGCGCGGCGTGCTCGCGCAGGCTTTCGGCGTTCTCGTCGCGGAAGGCGCTCGGTGTTTCGGTCAGGAACTCGGTCACGTCGCTCATCCCCTTCCGGCGTGCACGAGACGCTGCACGCCGTCGCTGATCTCGTCGATCGTTTCCTGCGGCAGGCCCGTGGCCGGCAGCGCCGCGCAGCCCAGGTCCGCCATTTTCGCCGCCACCGCGGCGATTTCGCCGTCTCCCAGCCCGGCCCGCGCCGCGCGCTCCCACGCGTCCGCGACGGGCTCGCACACCGCCAGCAATTTGTCCACAGTGGACGAGCGGGCCAGCAGTGCGGTCAGCAGCGCCACCGGGTGCAGCCACCGGTCCTTCGGCTGCGCGTCGAGGTAGCGCACCTCCAGGTAGCCGTGCGGCCGCACGGGCGTGAACATCGTGGTGACGTGGTAGTCAAGGTCGTCGGTGGTGGGCGGGCCGAGCAGCCCGGCCGCGCCGCGCCCGGCGACCCAGTCGGCGAAGGTGAGCCGCGGCGGCGCGTCCCACGGCCCTTCGGCGCGCCGCACCAGCATCAGCGGCGTGTCCATGAGCCTGCTCGCCCACGCCGCCGCCGGGTCGGGCGTCACCGGCCCGGCGAACGTGCGGGCGCGCTCGGTGTCGAGCACCGCCTGCCAGCGCGCGGACGCCAGGCCCGTGTCCCGCCCCGCGTGCCGCGGGGAGTTGGCGAACAGGGCCAGCAGCGGCGGGCCGAGCGCGTGCACCGCGGCCCAGCGCGCCGCGATCCCTTCGCGCTCGCCGCTGTCCACGCAGACCTGCAGCCCCGCCGTGCTGCACATCATGGTGAGGCCGCCGGGACCCAGCGGCGCGAAGCGGCGCTCCATCGCGGCGTAACGCTGCGTGGTCAGCAGCCGTCGCGGGGAGCGGTAGGGGTCGATCGCCGTTTCGCCGAGGGTGAAACCCGCGCGGGCGAGGAGATCGGTCAGGAAGGCCAGATCGGCGGAGACGACGCGCTCGAGCTCTGGCAGGGAATTCTGTGGCGGGGCCGAGATCTCCACCTGGCCGCCCGGTTCGAGGGTGAGCGGGGAACCGGCGGGCAGTGGCTCGGCGGGACTGTCGGGGACGAGGGTGCGCGGGGCGTGCGGCCCGAGCGCGCGGGCGAGGTCAGCAGCCCGCAGGGGTCTGGCGGGGTCGCCGGCGTAGTGCACGGTGTACTCCAGCTCGACCCCGAGCAGTCTCGGAGGGCCGTGCTTGAAGCACACCGACGCGACGTAGCCCTCGCCGGCGGCGCGGTCGGAGATGACCTTCGCGGACATCCCGCAGGCGCCGGGAGCGGACCCCGGAACGTGGCGAACCGTTGTCATGTCACACCTGTTTCCGTCAGGAGGAGCACTGGTTCCGGACGCTACACGGGTGGTACGACAATTTCAGGTGCCCGCGAAGGGCCACAGTACGTACGTACGGATTGCGTAAGAACTACCCCGCGTGACACGATCGGCGAATGCCACGGGTGAGCCAGGATCATCTCGAAGCGCGGCGGCGCCAGATCCTGGACGGCTCACGTGTCTGCTTCGCCCGGTACGGGTACGAGGGTGCCACGGTCCGGCGCCTGGAGGAAGCGACCGGGCTGTCCCGCGGCGCGATCTTCCACCACTTCCGGGACAAGGAGTCGCTGTTCCTCGCGCTGGCCGAGGAGGACGCGGCGCGGATGGCCGACGTCGTCGCCGCCCAGGGGCTGGTGCAGGTGATGCGGGACCTGCTGGCGGGCGGCGAGCACCCCGCGGACTGGCTCGGCACCCGGCTGGAGGTCTCGCGGCGGCTTCGCACGGACCCGGAGTTCCGCGGCCGCTGGGCGGAACGCTCGGAGCAGCTCACCGCCGCGACGCGCAAACGCCTGCTGCGCCAGCGCGACGCCGGGATCCTGCGCGACGACGTCGACGTGGACGTGCTCACCTCGTACCTCGAACTGGTCCTCGAAGGACTCGTCTCGCACCTGGCGATGGGGCTGCCGGCGGAAAACCTGGGCCCGGTGCTGGATCTCGTCGAAGAAAGCGTGCGCCGGCACCGCGTTCGTGCTTCCGTGGAGCCATGAACCTGCTCGACGCCCACGGGGCCGCGCTGCGAGAGTTCGACGAAACCGTGCACCGGGTGACCGGCGGCCAGTGGGACGCCGCCACGCCGTGTACCGAGTGGACCGTGCGGGACGTGGTCAACCACCTCGTGTCCGAACAGCTGTGGGTCCCGCACCTGCTCGCCGGGCAGACGCTCGACGAGGTCGGCGACCGCTACGACGGCGACGTGCTGGGCGAAGACCCGGTGGCGGCGTGGGAACGGGCGTCCGCCGCGGCCCGCGAGGCGTGGCTGGAGCCCGGCGCCCTCGGCCGGCGGGTGCACCTGTCCTTCGGCGAGTCCGACGCGACCCTCTACGGCTGGCAGATGACGCTGGACCTCTCGGTGCACGCGTGGGACCTGGCGATGGGCATCGGCGCGCCGCAGCCCATCGCGGACGACCTCGCCGAGGAGCTGCTGATCAGGGTGGGCTCACAGTTGAAGGCCATCCAGGGCACCGACCTCCTCGGCGAGGAGGTGCCGGTGCCCGCCGACGCGCCGGCGGCGGACCGCCTGCTGGGGCTCGCCGGCCGCGACCCGCGCGGCTGAAGCGATCGAGTCCGCAGGTCACCGGCTCGCCCGCTATCATGGACGGCACCGCGAACCCCTTCGTCAAGGAGTGACCTCTTCCCGTGCGCGACGCGCAGTCACCTGGTGACAGTACCCAGCCGGGTGAGGAACCCGGCTCTCCCGATCACCATCCCGCCGGCCCCCGGGCGGGGGCGCGGTGATGGACGTCCTGGTCTCCGTGCTCGGCGTGCTGTTCTTCGTCCTGCTGACCGTCGGCACGGGCCTGGCCGTCGCCGCGGAGTTCTCGCTCACCGCACTGGAACGCAGCACCGTCGAGGCGGACGCCCGCAGCCGTGGTGACCGCCGCTCGGAGATCGTCCGCAAGGCGCACGCGCACCTGTCCTACCAGCTGTCCGGCGCGCAGGTCGCGATCACGCTGACCACGCTGGTCACCGGTTACGTCGCGGAGCCGCTCATCGGCAGGCTGGTGCGCCCGGTGCTCGCCGGCGTCGGGCTGTCGGAGGCCGTCGCCGAGGGCGCGGCGGTGGTCATCGCCCTGCTGCTGGCCACGTCGCTGTCGATGATCCTCGGCGAGATGGTGCCGAAGAACCTCGCCGTGGCCCGGCCGTTGCGGACCGCGCGCGCGGTGATGGGCTACCACTCGCGGTTCTCGGCCCTGTTCCGCTGGCTCATCACGCTGATGAACAACAGCGCGAACTGGGTGGTGCGCAAGTTCGGCGTCGAGCCGCAGGAGGAGCTGCGCTCGGCGCGCTCGCCGCAGGAGCTCGGCTCGATCGTGCGCACCAGCGCCGAGAGCGGCACCCTCGACACCTCCACCGCGCAGCTGCTGGACAAGTCGCTGCGCTTCGGCGGCCGCACCGCCGACGAGCTGATGACCCCGCGCGTGCAGGTCGAGTCGCTGACGGTGGACGAGACGATCACCGACCTCATCGCGCTCGCGCGGCGCACCGGCTTCTCCCGCTTCCCCGTCTACCGTGAGGACCTCGACGACGTCCAGGGCGCGGTGCACGTCAAGCAGGCGTTCGTCGTCCCGGCGCAGGAGCGCGGCAGCGTGCGGATCGGCTCGGTGATGCGGCCGATGCCGACCGTGCCGGAGTCGCTGCCCGGCGACGCCCTGCTGTCCCGGCTGCGCGACTCGCGGTACCAGATCGCCATGGTCGTCGACGAGTACGGCGGCACGGCCGGACTGGTCACGCTGGAGGACGTGGTCGAGGAGATCATCGGCGACGTCCGCGACGAGCACGACGAGGGCGAGGCGCCCGCGTCGCAGCGGCTGGACACCGACACGTGGCTGGTGTCGGGCCAGCTGCGCGCGGACGAGGTCAGCGAGCTGACCGGGTTCCGCATGCCCGAGGGCGACTACGAGACGATCGCCGGGCTGGTGCTCGAACGCCTGGGCCGGATCCCGGCGCCGGGCGACGGCGCGGAGGTCGACGGCTGGCGGCTCACCGTCCTGACCATGGACCGGCACCGCATCGCGGAGCTGAGCGTGCACCGGCTCGACGAGCCCGCTCCCGCCGGCGAGGAGGCGGACCGGTGAACGACTGGCTCGCGATCCTGCTCGTCGTGGTTCTGCTGCTGCTCAACGCGTTCTTCGTCGGCGCGGAGTTCACCCTGATCTCCTCGCGCCGCGACCGGCTGGAAGCCCTGCTGGAGCAGGGCAAGACGCGCGCGAAGATCGTCATCAACGCCAGCCGCCACGTGTCGCTGATGCTCGCGGGCGCGCAGCTGGGCATCACGATCTGCTCGCTGCTGCTGGGCCGCCTCGGCGAGCCCGCGGTGGCGCACCGCCTCGGCGGGTTCTTCGCGCTGCTGCACGTGCCCGAGGTGCTCGTGCACGCGATCTCGTTCGCGATCGCGCTGGCGTTCATCACGGTCCTGCACGTGCTGATCGGCGAGATGGTGCCGAAGAACCTCGCGATCGCCGACCCCGAGCGGCTCGCGCTGTGGCTGGTGCCGGTGCACGTCGGGTGGGTGAAGCTCGCGCGGCCGTTCATCTGGCTGCTGAACTTCCTGGCGAACTCCCTGCTGCGCTCGGTGAAGGTCGAGCCGAAGGACGAGCTGGAGACCGCGTACACCTCGGCGGAGCTGGCCGAGCTGCTCAGCGAGTCGCGCCGTGAGGGGCTGCTGGAGCAGTCCGAGCACGAGCGGCTGAGCCAGACGCTGTCGTCGGTGGCGAAGACGGTGGCGGACGTGCTGGTGCCCCTGCACGAGCTGACCACCCTCTCCCCCGCCCCGACGGTCGGCGAGGTCGAGAAAGCCGTGTCGGAGACCGGTTTCTCCCGCTACCCGCTCTGCTCGCCCGCCGGTGAGCTCATCGGGTACCTGCACGTGAAGGACGTGCTGGACCAGATCGGCGACGACCCGGGCACCACGATCGCGCCGGACAAGATCCGCGCGCTGACCGACCTCCCGGTGGCCGCGCGGCTCGACGAGGCGCTGTCGGCCATGCGGGCGGAAGGCACGCACCTGGCCCGGGTGCTCGACACCGAGGGCCGTCCGGTCGGCGTGGTGGCGCTGGAGGACCTGGTCGAGGAGTACGTGGGCACGGTTCGCGACGGCACGCACGTGGCGGCCTGACGCCATGCGGGTGCTGGGGCCGGACGAGTGGGGCGAACGCGAGCGCGCCCACGTCGCGCGCGTCTCCCGCTGGACGCGCCCGTACCTGGAGCGGCGTTCGCGCGGGGAGAAGCATCCGGTCGAGGACTTCCTGTTCCAGTACTACTCGCACCGGCCCACGCACCTGGAGCGCTGGCACCCCGGCCTCGGCGTGGTGCTCGCGGGCGCCGAGGCCAGGCGGTTCCTCGCCCGCCCCGGCTACGTACGGGTGGACGACGGGGTCGCGCTCGACGAGGCGGCGTTCACGGAGAAGAAGGCGGACACGGCCCGGTACTTCCTGGCGCTGCTGGAAAAGACCGCGAGCCGGGCACCGCGGCTGAGCTGTTTCGGGCTGCACGAGTGGGCCATGGTGTACCGACAGCGCGCCGGGCAGGTGCGGCACGACCAGCTGCCGCTGCGGCTGGGCGGCACGGGCACGGACGCCGTCGTGGAGTCGCTCGAAATCCGGTGCGGGCACTACGACGCATTCCGGTTCTTCACCGAACCCGCGCGGCCGCGCAACACGCTGCAGCCCACGCGCGCGACCCAGGCCCAGTTCGAGCAGCCGGGCTGTCTCCACGCCAACATGGATCTCTACAAGATCGCGTACAAACTCGACCCGTTCGTCCCCTCGGAACTGCTCGCCGACTGCTTCGAGCTGGCGGTGCGGATCCGCGAGCTGGACATGCGCGCGAGCCCCTACGATCTTTCCGCACTGGGATATCCGCCGGTGCGCGTCGAGTCGGCTTCCGGGCGCGCGGAATACGCCCGGATGCAGGGAGAGTTCGCCCGCCGTGCGGCGCCGCTGCGCAACAAGCTCATAGCGCAGTGCAATCATTTACTTTCGCTTCACAACTGAATGACAGACCATTTCGCCCGTGACGCTGGGTTTTTCAGACTTCCTGGGCGTATCACGTTTTCCTAACGCTGTACCCCTGTTAGGGTGAACTCGTTTGCCGAGTCGGCACTGAGAGTTGAAGGGACCAACCCGATGGGGCGTCACAGCCGGGACGACGATCCCGCTCCTCGCCTCCCCGAGCGACCGCAGGAGTCGCGGCGGCCGGCGGGCGGCGGTGGGCATCCGAGACAACCGCAGCTGGGGGCCGGGCGCGCGCCGATGCGGCCGGGTCCGGTAGCGCCGGTGCGCCCGCAGCGGCCCCTTCCTCCCGTCGACGACCGCACGCGCGTGATCCCCGCCGTGACGGACGAGAACCGCACCACGGCCGGCCTCCGCCGTCCCGACCCGGAGGAGTTCCGCAGCACGGACGCGCTGCGCCGGGGCGAGCCGATCGACGGCGGCAGCGGCTGGTTCCGCGCCACGGCGAGCGGGAACTTCCACCCCGTCCCGGTCGACGCGGTGCCGCCGAGCGCCCGCATGGTGGACACCGGCGGCTTCAGCGCGTTCACGCAGGACGACGAGGACCCGGTCACCTCGGCGGGCAGTTTCCGGGCCTTCCAGGATGACACCGCTGACAACGATGACGTCGGCGAAGGCGGGGTGACGGGCAGCGGCGCCTTCCGCGCGTTCACCGGCACCAGCTCCCCCGCCACCGAGGGCCGGTCCACCGCCAGTGGCGGCTTCCCGCCGGTTCGCGAGGACGCCGAGGGCCGCGCCACCGCCAGCGGCCGGTTCCGCCCGGCGAAGAAGGAGCGCGGCACCTCCACGGGTAGCCACCGCCCCGTCCGCGAGGACGCGGGCGAGGGCCGCTCGACGTCCAGCGGTTCCTTCCGCGCCACCTCGACCGGCAGCCACCGCCCGGTCGGCGAAGGCCGGTCCACCGGCACCGGCAGCCACCGCGTCGTCAGCGACGGGCGCTCGACGGTCACCGGCACCCACCGCGCGATGGGCAAGGTCGCCGGACGGCGGCGGATCGCGAAGTGGCCGATCGCCGTCGGGGTGTTCGTCGTGCTGGTGGTGGCCGGGCTGCTCGCCTGGGGCTGGGCCAGCAATGTGCTCAACAGCCGCGCCGAGGCCCAGGCGAACGCCTGCACCGACGGCAACTCCACGCTGACCGTCGTGGTCACCCCGAGCATCCAGAAACCGGTGCAGGCGAGCGCGAACCGCTGGAACCAGGCCAACACCGTCGTGCACGCCCACTGCGTCCACATCGACGTGCGGGCGATCCCGTCACAGCAGGTGCTCGACGCGCTGACCGGCAAGACGGACATCGCCACCATCGGCGGCCTGCCCGCGGCCTGGGTGCCCGAGAACGAGTACTGGGTCGACCAGCTGCAGACCACGAAGCCGGGCATGGTCGGCGCCCCCGCCGAGTCCATCGCCACCGCCAGCTCGGCCGACTACCCCTTCCTCGGCCTCGCAGGCAACACCATCGACGAGGTGCAGGCCCGGGCGGCCCAGGTGTTCCGCGACTTCCTCCGGGAACCGGCGCAGGCACCGGAGTTCACCGCGGTGGGCCTCACCGCCGGTTAGCTCACCGGGGACGCAGGCCGTCGAGGACGAGCGTGCACACGTCGTCCAGGGTCGCGGACGTCTTGGGGGTGTCCCACTCCGCGGCGTGCGCGGGGTGGTGGAACGCGGACGTGGCGGTGAAGACGACATGCGCCGCCGCGGCCGGGTCGCGCACGGCGAAGTCGCCGCTCGCGACGCCGTCGGCGATGATGCCGCGCAGCTGCTCCAGCACCCCGGCGAGGTGGTCGGTCACCGTGCTCCAGTGCTCGGCGACCAGGACCTGGTACGTGGCGAACAGCTCCGGATCGCCGGACGTCATCCTCCGCGCGGTGGCGGACAGCGCGGTGAGCCAGGCGCGCAGCCGCGCGGGTGGCGCCAGCCGGGTGTCGGCCGCGACCGGCGCGAGGTCCCGGAAGACGCGGTCGAGCCAGCGCCGCGTGACCGCTTCCCGCAGGGCCGCCTTGGACGGGAAGTGCCGGTAGACGCTGGCGTGCGTCACCCCCAGCGCCCGCGCCACGTCCACCACCGTCGCCTTCGCCGGGCCGTACCGGCGCAGCACGTCTTCGGTGGCGCTCAGGATGGTTTCCGCGTCGAGGACGGGCCGGGCGGGCATCAGAAGATCGCGAGCGGGTTCACCGGTACCCCGGTCAGCCCGTGGATGCGGGGAGGCGCCGCGGTGAACAGGAAGGCCCAGCGGCCCAGCTCGGCGCAGACCGCGGTGAGCTCGGTCAGCTCGGCCGCGTCGACGAGTGGCAGGCCCAGCCCCGGCAGGGCGACCGCGTGCACCGGCCCGGGAACGCCCGGCACCAGCGGCGGATGGGCGTCGGCGATGTCCCCGGCGTAGACCGACACGCCACGCTCGTGCATCCAGCGCACGGCATCCAGGCTCATCCCTGGCATGGGCCGGGCGGGATCGGGCGACGCGCTCCAGCCGAAGCGGACCACCAGCGCGTCACCGGACTCCAGGCGCACCCCCTGCCGTTCCTCGGCGGCGTCGAGATCCTCCCCGGTCACGCCGTGCCCGCCGGGCACCGGACCGTCGGCCGCGAGGTCGAGGAAGACGCCCCTGGTCACGATCCCGGCGGCGAACGCCGTCGTGGAGCCGTGCCGCACGCCGCCCATGGTCACCGCCTCCCCCAGCGGCCGCCCGGGGTAGACCTGACCGTCCCGCACCTGGTGCCCCAGTGCGTCGAGGTGCGTCGAGCGCGGATGGTGGTTGGTCACCAGCATGAGGTCCGCGGTCGCGCTCGCCGGCGAGCCCGTGTAGGCCATGATCTGCTGCACCGGGGAGGCGTCCTCGGTCAGCCGGGCGAAGGGACCGCTGAGCAGCGGCGTCGGTTCGATCGGCAGCGCCAGCGACACCGCCCGCCCGGTCCGCGCCTCCGCGGCGCCCCTCGCCCGCGCTTCGGGGGTGATCAGGTTGAGCGTGCCGAGCTCGTCGTCCGCGCCCCAGCGTCCCCAGTTGTCCAGCGTGTCCATGGTTCGACCGTACCGCCGTTGGTTACAGATGACGGATTCTGTAAGTCGAACTCGGGTGGGGACGGGCAGCGATGGTGCGCGGACGGGCAAGGTCACCGCAGCCGCCGCAGGTGCTCCCCGGTCTCCGGATCGGCGGGGTAGAACGACTCGATCGCCAGCTCCGCCAGCGTGATCTCCACCGGCGCCCCGAACGTCGCGATCGTGGAGAAGAACGACAGTTCGGCGCCGCGGTGCTCGAGGCGCAGCGGCACGAAGATGCCGCCGGGGGCGGGTTCCTGTTCCCCGCCGGGATAGTCCCGCAGCTCGGCCAGCAGCTCCGCCAGCGCCGGGTCCGCCGTGACCTCCACCTGCCGCCGCAGCCGCCCCAGCAGGTCGGCGCGCCACTCCCCCAGGTTCCGGATGCGGGGCGCCATGCCGTCCGGGTGCAGCGCGATCCGCAGGACGTTCGCGGGCGCCCGCAACAGTGAGGGAGCCACGCCCTCGGTCAGCACCGCGACGCTTTCGTTGCCGTCCACCAGGTTCCAGTACCGGTCGACCACCACCGCCGGATACGGCTCGTGCCCCGTCAGCACCCGGCGGACGGCCTCCCGCGCCACCGTCAGGTCCGGGTCGTCCAGTCCGCTCTCCCGGTACGCGGGCGCGTAGCCCGCGGCGAGCAGCAGCTGGTTTCGTTCGCGCAGCGGCACTTCGAGGTGCTCGCCGAGGCGGAGCACCATGTCCCGGCTGGGGTTCGAGCGTCCGGTTTCGATGAAACTGAGGTGCCGCGCGGAGATCTCCGCCGAGATCGCGAGGTCGAGCTGGCTCAGGCGCCGCCGTTCGCGCCACTGGCGCAGGAGGCTGCCGACGGGACGGGTGGTGGTCTGCACCTCCCGGACGCTACGGGCTGCGGGCGCCGCTCCGCCATTACCTCACGGGTAATCGACAGATCGCGCCGCGGCGGCGAAAGTCGTTCCCGTCAGCTTCCGTTGGAGCACAAGGAGAACACGATGACCGACACCACCGCACTCGCCCACCGCTACCTCGACGCGTTCAACGAGACCGATCCCGCGAAGCGCCGGGGGCTGGTCGAGGAGGTGTTCACCGCGGACGCCACCTACACCGACCCGCTCGGGGCGGTGGCGGGGTTCGACGGGATCGACGGGTTCCTCGCCGCGGCGCAGCAGCAGTTCCCGGGCCTGCGGTTCACGCTCGCCGGCGCGGTCGACGCGCACCACGACCTCGCGCGGTTCACGTGGCACCTGGGGCCGGAGGGCGCGGCCGAACCGCTCGCGATCGGGTTCGACGTGATCACCGTGGCGGACGGGAAGATCCGGCGGGTGCAGGGTTTTCTCGACAAGTTGCCGGGCTGACCGGCCGGGGCCCGGACACCCTCGGCGGTGTCCGGGTCCTCCCCACTCTGTCCATGCCCGTGCGGGCGCCTGAGAGGTTCACCCGTGTGTTGGACCGGGTTTGCACCGTCGGCGGGGTCCCGGGTTGTGGCCTGGACCCGCTTTCCAGAGGCGTCTCGTCCGCGCGGTCCGGGGGCCTGAGAGGTTCCGGGGAGGACTTGCTCCTTCGGCGCCGAACCCGGGTTGGGGTTCGGACTCTCCCGCGCGGCTTCGGCGACTGCCAGTTGATCGTACCCGACGGTAACGCCCCGGCGGGTTCAGGGCCTCACGGCTCTCGCAAGCCGGGGACGAACGGGGGTCCAGGGGGCTTGCCCCCTGGCGGGGGTTCGGGGGTTCGACCCCCGGAAGACACACGGCGCGAGACCCGGTTCGCGCAGTCCGCGAACACACCTCGCCCCTCTCGCTAGCCCGTCCGGCGGGCGTTGCGGCGCTGCGTCAGCTCGTCCGGCACCACGGGCTCGACCTCGCCGCCGTCGGCGCGTTCGGCCGGGAACTCGTGGATGGTGCCGCTGATCTCCTGCATCGGGACCTTCACGGCGATGCCGAACACGCCCTGCCCGCCCTGCAGCAGGTCGACGATCTCCTCCGGCGAGGTGCACTCGTACACCGTGGTGCCGTCCGACACCAGCGTCACCTTCGCGAGGTCCGCGACCCCGCGGGCACGCAGGTGGTCGACGGCCACCCTGATGTTCTGCAGCGAGACGCCCGTGTCCAGTAAACGCTTCACGATCTTCAGCGCCAGGATGTCCTTGAAGGAGTACAGGCGCTGGGAACCCGAGCCGTGCGCGGTGCGGATGCTCGGGGCGACGAGCTTCGTGCGGGCCCAGTAGTCGAGCTGCCGGTAGGTGATGCCGGCGATCTGGCAGGCCGCGGGCCCCCGGTAACCGACCAGCTCATCAGGCAGGGACGAGTCGGGGAACAGTTCGCCCTGCTCTCCGTCGACCGCCTTGATCGGCCTATCGTCGACCACGCATGCCTCCCCTCGCCCGGCCGGGCGGCCGGTCGAAACAAGCACCGGGGTTCCGGGAGCGGAACCCCTGCGGAAATCACACGGTGGCGATTTACCGCCTTCGACGGTAAGCGTGGTGGCCCCGCTGGTCAACGCGACGCGCGGCGGCCGGAAGCAGTTATTTGGCGCTAAACCCGATCTTCGTTACTCGTCCGGATAACTCAGGTGTCGGCGCCGCGACGGTGTCCTGCGGGACACCCGCACCCGGGCCGCCACATTTTCCCGGCACCGGCGGGCGGACCGAGCGAATCTCGCCTAGGTGTCGGCGCCGCGAAAATCTTCGGGCGAGACGGAGTCGAGGAACTCGCGGAACTTCTCGACCTCGTCCTCCTGCTCGTCGGGGATGATCAGGCCGGCTTCCTCGAGCACCGAGTCCACGGCGTGGATCGGCACCCCGACGCGCAGCGCCAGCGCCACGGAGTCGCTGGGGCGCGCGGAAACGCGCACGTTGCCGTCGAACACCAGCTCGGCGAAGAAGGTGCCCTCGCGCAGGTCGGTGATCACCACCTGCTCCAGCTCGCGGCCCAGCGCCCCGATGACCTCCTTGAGCAGGTCATGGGTCAGCGGCCGGGCCGGGCGCACGCCCTGCTGTTCCAGCGCGATGGCCGTGGCCTCGACGGATCCGATCCAGATCGGGAGGTAGCGCTCGCCCTCCGTCTCCCGCAGCAGCAAGATCGGCTGATTCGCGGGCAGCTCGACCCGCACGCCGACGACGCGCATCTCGCTCATCGGACTTCGCCTCCCTCTCCTGTGCGCGGGCTGCAGCGCCACCCCGGGCGCGCCCGCGCCGACTACTCCGACGCTACCCGCCCGGTGGACGCCGTGCTCGCTTGTTTCGCTTCTGTCGAAGCACGTCCGGTGTCCGGGAACCCACCACCAACGGTACGGCATCTCCGGCGATAGGCAGAGTCATGAAACTGTGTCATTACCGACCAGGACCGGGCACGGGGCCGCACTCAGCCGCCGGTCACGCCGCGGATGCCCGCCTTGACCAGCAACGTGTGCAGGGTGACCGACAGCGCCGCCAGCTCGCGCACCATCTCGTCCCCGCGCGCCTTCGCGTCGGCGTCGCGGTGCCGGTAGACGGGCGTGACGATCTGTTCGAGCAGCCCGACCTCGCGGTCGGCCGAGGCCCGGAACGCGCGCAGGTGCCGCGGCTCGATGCCGAACTCCGTCATCGCGCGGACCGTGCGCGCCACGAGCACCGCGTCCGGGTCGTAGAACCCCGCGGCGCCCGGCCGGACGAGCCCGTACTGCTCCAGCTCGGCCAGCGTGGCCGCGTCGATGCCCGCCTCGGCGAGCAGCTCCTCCTGCGTGAACCGGACTTCGCGCCCGGGCTCGAAGTCCTCGGCCGTGGGCAGCCCGTCACCGCCGACCGACGGCACCGACACGAGCTTGCGGGGCAGCCGGACGGCCGCCGCCGCGGGCGCGGCGGCACCGCGGTCGGCGGCGTCGAGCTGCTCCTTGATGACCTTCAGCGGCAGGTAGTGGTCCCGCTGGGCGGACAGCACGAACCGCAGACGCTCGACGTCCGCCGGGGCGAACTGCCGGTAGCCCGACGGCGTGCGCCCGGGCTGCACCAGCCCCTCGGACTCGAGGAACCGGATCTTGGAGATGGTGACGTCGGGGAAGTCCGCGCGCAGCTGCGCCAGCACGGCGCCGATGCTCAGCCCCTCGCGCTGTGGCCGCCCGGCAGCCGTCACCGTGCCCCCTGGCCCCCGTGCCCCGGGCCGGTCAGGAAGACCAGGCGGAACTTGCCGATCTGCACCTCGTCGCCGCCGGCGAGGACGGCCTGGTCGACCGGCTCGCGGTTGACGTAGGTGCCGTTGAGGCTGCCCACGTCGATCACCACGAACTCGCCGCCCTCACGCCGGAACTCCGCGTGCCGCCGGGAGACCGTGACGTCGTCGAGGAAGATGTCGCTGTCCGGGTGCCGTCCGGCGCTGGTGGTGTCGCGGTCCAGCAGGAACCGCGAGCCCGCGTTGGGGCCCCGCTTGACGACCAGCAGTGCCGAGCCCGCCGGCAGCGCGTCGACGCCCGCGACCGAAGGCTCGGGCGCCGGTGGCTCGTGGCCCTCCGCGTCCGCCAGGAAGTCGGCCCGGAAGACCGAGGTCCGCTCCGGAGACTGCTCCGGGGGAACGCCGGGTCCGTCGTTCGTGCTCACCTGAGCTCTCCTCACCACTGAAGTGTTCGTCTACCAAGAACGTGTGTTGTCAACGTACCGTGCCCGGCCGGTCGCAGCCGCCGGGGCTCCCCCAAGACCGCGCCGGTTCAGCCCGCGGTCAGCGCCTGGTAGGCGTCGGAGTCGAGCAGCCCTTCGACGGTGGCCGGGTCGGTCACCTTCAGCTCGATGAGCCAGCCCTCGCCGTAGGGGTCGCTGTTGATCAGTTCGGGTGAGTCGACGACCGCGCTGTTGACCGCCGAGACCTCGCCGTCGAGCGGGGCGTACAGCTCCGAGACGCTCTTGGTGGACTCGACCTCGCCGAAGGTGTCGCCCGCGCTGACCTGCTTGCCCACCTCGGGCAGCTCGACGAACACCACGTCGCCGAGCTGGTCCTGCGCGTACTCGGTGATGCCGACGCGGACCGAGCCCGCCGAGCCGGTGGCCACCCACTCGTGTTCCTCGGTGTAGCGCAACTCTTCTGGAGCGGACAACGTCGGTCCCCTTTCGTGCCTTGGTTCGCGGGTCTGCGCGAAGTGCCCGCGGGAAGTCTTACATTGCGCGGGTGCGGGCGGCACCCCGGATGGCCAAGATCGTCTGGATCACGTAGAGCGCGCCGGACCACACGTAGAGGACGCAGCCCCAGGCCGTGAACGCGTACGCGATGGGCCGCGCCACCGCGGCGACGTTCGAGCCGCCCTGGGTCAGCAGCAGGAAGGGGAAGGCGTACATCAGCACGAAGGTGGCGGCCTTGCCGGTGTACGTGACGTCCGGGGGCAGGAACCCGTTGCGCCGCAGCAGGAGGATGCACACGCCGACGACCAGCTCACGCACCACGAGTGGCACGACGAGCCACCACGGGACGATGCCGCGGACCAGGAAGGCCACCAGGGTGGCGCCGATGTAGAGCCGGTCGGCGGCCGGGTCGAGCAGCTGGCCGAGGCGGCTCATCTGGTCGAGCCACCGGGCGAGCTTGCCGTCGAGCCAGTCGGTGAGGGCGCTGAACACCAGCAGCGCGAGCGCCCAGCCGTCCTCGCGCGGGCCGAGGAGCAGCCAGAGGAAGACGGGCACCCCGGCGAGCCGCAGGAGGGACAGCATGTTGGGGACGTTGAAGGCCTCCCGCAGCAGGGGCCGCTCGGGGGCGGGTTCGGGGGCCGGTGGAGTGACGGGCCCGGCGGCGACAGCGCCTGGAGACACCGCGGCGGCGGGTGCGGCGGCCTCGTCGGGAGCCGGGGACAGCGGAGCGGCGGGCGCGTGCCCATGGGGAGAGCCCGTGGCCACCTCGTCGGCCGAGGCGCTGTCGATACGGGGTTCCGGGCTCGGGTCGCTCACTCGGTCACCCTAGCCGCCGGGCCACCGGCGACGGTGCAGACCGGGCGGGGGCAGGCCGGAAAGCCCGCGCCCGCCCGGAAACCGCTCAGCTCGCCGGAACAGCTCGGTTCGCCCGGCGGCGGCACAGCGGCCGCCACCCGCCAGCGTGGCGCCCGGCGCAACGTGACCACCGAACGCACAACGGCCGGGCCCGCCGGAAGGTCACCCGACCGCCCTCCGACACGGCCGTCACCCGCCGGCGTGGGGACTCCATCTGCCGAGCGGCACCACGGCCACTGCCCCGCGGGGCAACCGGGCTCAGCTGGCCCGGTGGTAGCTCCAGCCGCGGCGTCGGAGGTCGGCGACCGTGAGGGTCGTCGGGCGGCCTCGGGTGTCCGTGCCGACCCAGCGGGGGTTGCCGGTGCCTGGCTCCAGTACGTACGGGCGTCCCTGGCTCCACACGACCGTGCAAGGGGCGGTCGGGGGTTCGTCGGTCTCCGGGGACTGGGCTTGGTGCTCGGTTTCGGTGCTCATGGCTCTCAGGGCTCGGGGATGGGGCGGACGTGCCTGTGCGGCCAGGCACACCGGGACTGTCGCCTTCGGCGCCCGCAGTGTTAGCCACTGGCCAGGAATTCACCCGCTCCGGTGGAGAAAGCACACGATCAGTGACTGTCCACAGAGGACGCCCACAGGCTCCGGCCGCGCGGGTGGCGGTCGCCCCGGGTAACCTTCCGCTGCCGGAGAACGAGGGGAGACCACGGGATGGGTGCCGGACCAGGCCGGTTCGCCGCGGGAGCCCTGCTCCTGCTCGCCGCGGCCGGCTGCAGCACGCGGGACGACGACCCCGTCGTCCAGGTCGCGACCCCGCGCCCCGCCGCCCCCGCGCCCGGCAGCTCCGAGCCTCCGGCCGCGCGAGCCCTCGCCCCCGTGACCACCACGAGCCCCGCACCCGGGAGCCGGTCGGCGCAGGACGACTGCGGCACCGTCGCCGCGGCCAGCGGCCTCACCCTCCAGGTCCTGCCCACCCCGAACCTGCCGTGCGACGAGGCGAACCAGCTGGTCGCCCGCTTCCAGGCCCAGCTTGCCGGCCGCCAGCCCGCGGGCTCGGACCAGCCCGCGAGCGCCACCGTCGACGGCTGGCTGTGCGTCTCCGGCCCGCCCGCGTCCCAGGGCGGCACCACCTGCAGCCGGCAGGACCAGACGGTGTTCGCCGGCGTCGTGACCGAGTGACCCTGCTCCCTGAGGAATCCCCCGTGCCCGGAAAGTTCCTGCTTCGCTCGATCGGTTCTGCCGCCGCGTGCGTGCTCACGCTCAGTGCCTGCGGCAGCCAGCCCGCCCCGGCGCCCCTGCCCGTCGTCACCGGCGGCGCGGAGGCCGTGCTCGCCGAACCGCCCACGCAGGACGTCCCGTGCGGCACCGTGCCCACCGGGGACGGCGACGAGGCGAAGGTGGTGATCCGCCTGGGCGAGGTCGAGTGCGCGGAGGCGGTCACGCTGCTGACGCAGTATTTCGCGCGCGTGACCCCGGCCGCGGCCGCGAGCCCCGACGGCGCCGGCCCGATCGCGGTCGGCGAGTGGACGTGCGGCAGCGAGCCCGCCTCCGTCGCCACCGCCACCTGCTCGACCGAGGACGGCCGCGAGGTCGCCGCCGAGCCCGCCCGCTGAGCGCGGACAGGCCCGGCGCCCGGGCCAGGACCCCGAAAGCCCGCACGAACTCATCCAGCCGACTGCCACGGAGTCACCGCCGGGCCCGGCCGCTCAGCGCGGACGGGCCCGGCGCCCGGGTCAGGACTTCAAACCCGGGAAGTCCTCCTCGCGGAACTCGCCCGGCGCGCGGCCGTCGGCGCGGGACTCCTCCTGGCTGCGCAGCTCGACGCGGCGGATCTTGCCCGAGATCGTCTTCGGCAGGTCCGTGAACTCCAGCCGCCGGATCCGCTTGTACGGCGCCAGGTGCTCGCGGCAGAACGCGAGGATGCTCTCGGCCGTCGCGGCGTCCGGCGCGTGCCCCGCGGCCAGCACGACGTACGCCTTCGGCACCGCGAGCCGGATCGGGTCCGGGGCCGGTACCACCGCCGCCTCGGCGACCGCGTCGTGTTCCAGCAGCACGCTTTCCAGCTCGAACGGCGAGATCCGGTAGTCTGACGCCTTGAACACGTCGTCCGTGCGGCCGACGTACGTGATGTAGCCGTCCTCGTCGATCGAACCGACGTCACCGGTGTGGTAGAAGCCGTTCTCGAACGCCTTCGCCGTGCGCTCGTCGTCGTCGGCGTACCCGGTCATCAGCCCGACCGGGCGCTTCGCCAGGTCCAGGCAGATCTCGCCCTCGCTCGCCCGCTCCCCCGTCACCGGGTCGACCAGCGCGACGGCGAACCCGGGCAGTGGGCGGCCCATCGACCCGGCCTTCACCGGCTGGCCCGGCGTGTTCGCGATCTGCACGCTGCTCTCGGTCTGCCCGAAGCCGTCGCGGATGGTCACGCCCCACGCCTTCGCCACCTGCTCGATGACCTCGGGGTTCAGCGGCTCCCCCGCGCCGACCACCTTGCTCGGCGGCGTCTTCAGCGCGGTCAGGTCGGCCTGGATGAGCATCCGCCACACCGTCGGCGGGGCGCAGAAACTCGTCACGCCACACCGGTCCATCTGGGCCATCAACGCGACCGCGTCGAAGCGGCTGTAGTTGTACAGGAACACCGTCGCCTCGGCGTTCCACGGCGCGAACACGTTGCTCCAGGCGTGTTTCGCCCAGCCCGGCGAGGAGATGTTGAGGTGCACGTCGCCCGGTTCGAGCCCGATCCAGTACATCGTGGACAGATGTCCCACCGGGTACGAGATGTGCGTGTGCTGCACCAGCTTCGGCTTCGCGGTGGTGCCCGAGGTGAAGTACAGCAGCAGCGGGTCGGTCGCCGCGGTGACGCCGTCCGGGGTGAACTCCGCGGGAGCCGAATACGCGTCCGCAAAGGACAGCCAGCCCTCGGCCGGCTCCCCCACCGCGATCCGCGTGTACTCACCGCTCACGTCCGCGAACTTCGGCACGTCCGCCGAGCGCACCACGACGTGCTTCGCCGCGCCGCGGTCGACGCGGTCCCGCAGGTCTTCGGGGCCCAGCAGGGTGGACGCGGGGATGATCACGGCGCCGAGCTTGATCGCGGCGAGGATGGTCTCCCACAGCTCGACCTGGTTGCCGAGCATGAGGATCAGCCGGTCCCCGCGGCGCACCCCGTGCCCGCGCAGCCAGTTCGCCACCCGGTCCGACCGCTCGGACAACTCCGGGAAGGTCCAGCGGCCCTCGGACCCGTCCTCCTCGACGATCCACAGCGCGTACCGCCCGGCGTTCGCCGGGTCGCGGGCGATGACGTCGAACCAGTCCAGCGCCCAGTTGAACTCGCCGAGCTCGGGCCAGGAGAACTCGCGATAGGCGGTGTCGTAGTCCTCGCGGTGTGCGAGGAGGTAGTCCCGCGCCTGACGGAAAGCGTCGCTGCTCACCCTATTCTCCCTTGAACTCCGGCTTCCGCCGCTCCACGAACGCCTGCACCGCCTCACCCAGGTCCTTGCTGGGCAGGAAGGCGGCGTTCCATGCCGAGACGTACCGTAACCCGTCCTCGACCCGCTGCCGCGAGTTCAGCGCCAGCACGTCCTTGACGCCCTGCACGACCAGCGGCGGGTTGGCGGCGATCTCGCCCGCCAGCTCGCGGGCGGCGGCGAGCACGGCCTCCTGGTCGGAGTACACGTCGTTGACCAGGCCGATCCGCTCGGCGCGGGCGGCGTCGATGTCCTTGCCCGTCAGCGCGAGCTCCCGCAGGTGGCCCTCGCCGATGATCCCGGCGAGCCGCTGCAGGCTGCCCAGGTCCGCGACGATGGCGACCTTGGCCTCCCGCACGCTGAACTTGGCGTCCGCGCTGGCCAGCCGCACGTCGGCGGCCGCGATCACGTCGACCCCGCCACCGATGCACCAGCCGGAGACGGCGGCGATCACCGGCTTGCGGCATTCGGCGAGCGCGGTGACGGAGTCCTGCAGCTTCCGGATCTCCTTCAGGAAGCCGGTGCGCGGCGCGGCGAGGGAGTCGCCGGACAGCAGCGGCCCCCAGCTGCCGGTCATCGCGGGCAGGTCGAGACCGTAGGAGAAGTTGCGCCCGCTGCCGGTCAGCACGACGGCCCTCACCTGCGGGTCCTCGTCCAGCTCGCGGAACACCAGTGGCAGCTCGCGCCAGAAGTCGGGACCCATGGCGTTGCCTTTGGACGGACCCAGCAGGGTCACCTCGGCCACGGGGCCGGAGTGCTCGACGCGGAGCGAGACGAGGTCGGCGAAGTTACTCATAAGTACCATGATGGACCACCGGCATGGTTTCCTGAGTACATGACCCCGCACCAGCTGGAGCTCGCCGGGTCCTTCACGTTCGAGGGGCACCGGCTGGCCTACACCGAGTACGCAGGCGAGGCCGGCAGCGACCGCGTGGTCGTGCTGACGCACGGGATCATGTTCACCCGGCGCATGCACGCCCCGCTCGCCCGCAGACTCGCCGCCGAGGGCTTCCGTACGATCACGCTCGACCTGCTCGGGCACGGCGAGTCGGACCGGCCCACCGAGTCGTGGCGCTACTCGATGCCCGCGTTCGGCCTGCAGGTGCAGGCGCTGATGGACCACCTGGACATCGAGCGGGCGGTGGTCGGCGGGACGTCGCTGGGGGCCAACGTGGCGCTGGAGGTGGCGGTGACCGCGCCGGAGCGCCTGCACGGGATGGTCGTCGAGATGCCGGTGCTGGACAACGCGATCGTGGCCGGCCTGCTGACCTTCGCGCCGCTGCTGTTCGCCGCGCGCTTCCTGCCCGTCACGGTCGCCGGGGTGGCGGCCGCGGCGGCCCGGATCCCGCACGGCAGCCAGTGGGTGGACGTCGTCACCGACACCCTCGAACAGCGGCCGGAGTCGATGGCCGCGCTGCTGCACGGAGTCCTGTTCGGACGGATCGCGCCGCCGAAGGCCGTGCGGCAGCGCATCAAGGTGCCCGCGCTGGTGATCGGGCACCAGCGCGACCCGATTCACCCGTTCGGTGACGCGGACACGCTCGCCGCGGATCTGCCGGACGCGGAGTTCGTGCAGGCGCGCAGTCCCGTGGAGCTGCGGTTCGACCCGGAACGGCTGACCGAGGTGATCGTGGACTTCGTGCGGCGGCGCTACGAGTTCTGAGACAGGCCGGCCACCGGGCCGATGACGGTGACCGCGGGCGGGCGCACGCCCGCGGCCTCCGCGTCGGCGGCCACGGTGTCCAATGTGGACCTCGTGATGCGCTGGGTGGGCATGGTGCCGTTCTCGACGATCGCGACGGGCGTGTCGCCGGGGCGGCCCGCGGCGAGCAGCGCGCCGGCGAAGCGGTCGAGCTTGTCCACGCCCATCATGAGCACGATCGTGCCGCGCATCCGGCCGAGCGCGTCCCAGTCGGTCAGCGAGGCTTCGTGGCCCGGCGGCACGTGCCCGGACACCACGACGACCTCGTGCGCGACGCCGCGGTGGGTGACGGGCACCCCGGCGATCGCGGGCACCGAGAACGCGCTGGTGATACCGGGGACGACGGTGACGGGCACGCCCGCCTCCGCGCAGGCCAGCAGCTCCTCGAAGCCGCGGCCGAACACGTACGGGTCGCCGCCCTTGAGGCGCACCACGAACCGGCCCGCCTTGGCGTGCTCGATCAGCGTCTGGTTGATGAAGTCCTGGCTCGCGGCACGGCCGTAGGGGATCTTCGCGGCGTCGACGATCTCGACGTCGGGGCGCAGCTCGTCGAGCAGCTCGCGCGGGCCGAGCCGGTCGGCGACCACGACGTCGGCGCGGGCGAGCAGGCGGCGGCCCTTGACGGTGATCAGCTCGGGGTCGCCGGGCCCGCCGCCGACGAGCGCGACGCCGGGCAGCTCGCCGTCCCGGCGCGGCACGGTGTCGGCGATCAGGCCGCTGTCCAGTGCCGCGACGATGTTGTCGCGGACGGCGGCCGAGCGCAGCGGCTCGCCGCCGGAGAGCACGCCGACGACGAGCCCTTCGTGCCGTCCGGAAGCAGCGGTGACGGCGGTGCCCTCGGTGCCGGCGTCGGCGCGCACGCAGAACACGCGGCGGCGCTCGGCCTCGGCACAGACAGCGGCGTTGACCTGCGGGTCGTCAGTGCAGGCGAGCGCGTACCACGCGCCTTCGAGGTCGCCGTCGGTGTAGCGGCGGCGGTGCCAGACCACCTCGCCCGCGTCGGCCATCGCTCCCACCGCGGCGGTGGTGTGCGGTGAGATCAGCTCGACCGCGGCGCCCGCGCCGATCAGCCGGGGCAGCCGGCGCTGGGCGACGGTGCCCCCGCCGACCAGGACGACGCGCCGCCCGGCCAGGTCGAGGCCGACGAGGTAGTGGTCTTCCGACATGGCCCCATTCTGCGGGACGGCCGGCGGATCACGGGGTCAGGGGCGCGGGAGTGTGAGCAACCCCGTAGTCCCGCGAACGGGTGGTGGGCACGGGCGGCCCCGTGCCCACCACCGTCAGCGCGTGCCGTAGGGCAGCGCAGCAGCTCGGTGTCCTTCCAGTCCACTCCGGACACCCCCGTAGTGGTCAGCAGGTTCTTCCTGCGCTTGACGGGACGTGGCGGCCACCTCCCGCAGCCGGACCCGGGACAGCCCGAACTTGCGGAAACAGCCGCACGGGGCTCGCCATCAGCGCTCTTCCCGGAACTCGACGTGCCGGCGCACCATCGGGTCGTACTTGCGCACGACCATCCGGTCCGGGTCGTTGCGGCGGTTCTTGCGCGTCACGTAGGTGTAGCCGGTGCCCGCGGTGGACCGCAGCTTGATGACGGGGCGTACGTCGTTCTTCGCCATTACAGCTTCACTCCCTTGGCCTTCAGTTCAGCGGCGACGGCTTCGATGCCGCGCTTGTCGATCGTCTTGATGCCCTGGGCGGACACCCTCAGCCGGATCCAGCGGCCTTCGCCCGGCAGCAAGAACCGGCGGTTCTGCAGGTTCGGCTCCCAGCGGCGCGCCGTGCGCCGGTGCGAGTGCGAGACCTGTTTGCCGTAGCCCGGCCTGCTGCCGGTGACCTGGCAGATCCTGTTCATCGACCACCCGTAGTTAGCATTGGTTTTCATTTTCATCTAACGTACACAGCCATGGAAACCTTCCCGACCCCCGCACGCCCGTGACGCTGGAGCTCGCGCACGGCTGCGTGTCCTGCACCCTGCGCGAGGACCTGCTGCCGCTGCTGCGCCGCCTCGCGGGCATGCCGGAGGTGGCGCGCATCGTGCTCCGGCTCGACGAGTCGAGCTGGCTGGCGGACGCCATGGGCGACGACACGCTCGCCGAGCGCGGCCGCCAGGCCAGTCCCGAGGACGAGCGCAGGTGATGCGCACCGCCGCGGTGCTCGACCGCGTCGCGCCCGCCGCACTGTGCGCCGACATCGCCGATCCCCTGCCTCCGCTCCCGGCGGACGCGCGCCGCGGCGAGGTCACCGACCTGCACGGCCCGCTGCTGGCCGGTGAGCCGCCGCTGCACCCCGACTGCGGGATCTCGGTGCTGCTGTTCACCGCGCGGCGCCCGTTCCACCCCGCGCGCCTGCACGAGGCGATCGACGTCCTGCTCGACGGCGTGGTCCGCACCCGCGGCCGCGCGTGGGTCGCCAGCCAGCCGGACACCGCGCTGTGGATCGAGTCCGCGGGCGGCGGCCTCGGTGTCGGCGACGCGGGCCCGTGGCTCGACGCCGACGACGGGCCGGGCTGGGACGACGTGTCGCCGGACCGGCGCGCTGGCGCCGCTGCGCTGGGACCCGGTGTTCGGCGACCGGGCGCAGGAACTGGTCGTGGTGACCGACCGGACCACGCCCGAGGAGGTCTCCGGCGCGCTGGCAGGCGCGCTGCTCACCGACGAAGAGCTGGCGGCCGGGCCCGGTGCCTGGCGCGCCTACCCCGACCCGTTCGGGTCGTGGGCCGAAGTACCCGGCGAAAGGGAAGCATCGTGCTGGTCGACGTCAGCTCGTCCTCGCACCCGTTCTGGACCGGCTCGCGGCGCGTGATGGACACGGCGGGGCAGGTCGAGAAGTTCCACCGCCGTTACGGGCGACGGGGAGGGCGTTCCTGATGGCCGTGCCGAAGCGCAGGATGTCGCGCAGCAACACCCGGACCCGCCGGGCGCGGTGGCAGGCCACCGCGCCGGACCTCGTGCCGATCGTGGTCGACGGCGAGCGCAAGCTGGTGCCGCGCAAGCTGATCCGGCACTTTCAGGGCCGGTAGAGCGCGCCCAGGAACTCCAGCAGCAGCCGTTCCCGCAGGGCGGGCGGCGCCGCGGCGAGCAGCGTGTTGATCTCCGCCATGCGGGCGGGCGGCGCGCCGCCGCCGGTGAGGCCCGCCGCGGTGAGCAGCCCGGCGAACTGCTCGGCCGTCAGGGTGTCCGGGTCCAGCGCGGCGACGAACGCCGCGACGTCCGGATCCACGCGCACGGGACCGGCGGCGCGGGCGGCGGCGACCGAGGCCGCGAGGTCGGCGAGGAACTCGTCCTCGCTCCCCCGGTTCGCCGCCGTCACGGTCAGGTGCAGGTTGACCGGCGAGGACTCGTGCGCGAACTGCGGCTGCACGTACCAGCCGCGCTCGCGCATCTCGTCCGCGACGGTGAACAGGTCGAACTCGTCCGTCGCCGCCGCGAGCGCGAGCAGTGTGGAGTCCGGCTCGCCGAGCACCCGCAGGCCGTCGATTCCTTCGACGCCGTCCCGGATCCGCGTCACGGCGGTGAGCGTCTCCTCGGCGAGCCGGAGGTAGCCCTCGTCGCCGATCTTCCGCAGCACCGCCCACGCGGCGGCGAGCGGACCACCCGACCGCGTGGACTGGAGCGTGGTGTTGAGCATCGTGTACCCGGGCCAGCGCGCGCTCGCGAAGTAGTGCCCGCGGCGCAGCCCGGCGTCGCGGTGCAGCAGCACGGAGACGCCCTTCGGGCAGTAGGCGTACTTGTGCAGGTCGACCGAAACGCTCGTGACGCCGTCGACGGCGAACCCGAACTCGGGCACGTCCCGGCCCAGGCGCCGGAAGTACGGCAGCACCCAGCCGCCGATGCAGGCGTCGACGTGCATCCGGACCCCGCGGGCGGCGGCCGTGGCGGCGATCTCCGCGACCGGATCGAGCACGCCGTGGGCGTAGGAGGGCGCGCTGGCCACGACGAGAACTGTCGACTCGTCGATCGCGGCGGCCATCGCGCCGGCGTCGGCGCGGAAGGTCCGCGGGTCGGCCGGCACGACGACCGGCCGCACGCCGAACAGGTGCGCTGCCTTGTGGAACGCCGCGTGGGCCGTCGACGGGAGCACCATGTTCGGCTCGGGCGCGTCGCCGCGGGCGGCGAGGACCGCGAGCAGGCAGGACTCCGTGCCACCGGAGGTCACCGTGCCGGCCCCGCCGCCGAGCAGCCGGGCCGCCGCGGCCACGAGGTCGTTCTCCAGCTTCAGCAGGCTCGGGAACGCCGTCGGGTCCAGCGCGTTCGCCGACGACGCGAGCGCGTGCGCCTCGCCGGCCAGCTCGTCGAGCCCGGCCAGCCCGCTGTCGTAGACGTAGGCGAGCGTGCGGCCGCCGTGCGTCGGCAGGTCTCCCGCCCGCAGGGCCCGCAGCTCGGCGAGGACGTCCGTCACCGCGCGGGCTCCAGCACCGAGCGGCGCAGCAGCGGAATGCCCAGTGTCACCAGGATTCCCGGCAGCAGCGAGAAACCGAGCAGGATCGCGACCACCGCGCTGTGCGGCTGCGCCGCCGAAGAGTCCACACTGGACACATAGCCACCTGCGGACAGGATCAGCCCGAACAGGCCCGGCCCGAGTGCGAGGCCGAGCGTGTCCGCGGCCGTCCACACCCCGGCCGCGATCCCGGCCCGCGTCGCGCCGGTGCGTTCCTCCTCGGCGCTGATCAGGTCGGGCAGGATCGCCAGCGGGAACACCTGGATGCCCGCGTAGCCGACCCCGGCGAGCGCCACGAACACGATCGACACGCCGAACGGCAGCACCAGCGCCGCGACCAGGCCGAGCATCGCCACCGCGAACGCGATGCACGCGAAGCGGAAGCCCCACAGCTTGCCCCAGCGCGCCCCGACGCGGGGCCACAGCGGCATGGTCAGCAACGCGGGACCGACGAAGCCGACGAACAGCACCGTCTGCAGCCCGGCGTCGCCGAACACCTGGCGCGCCGCGTAGTTGACGCCGGCCAGCAGGGTGGCGGTGCCCAGCGACTGCACGAAGTAGACACCCAGCAGCCAGCGGAACGAGCTCCACGCGCGCATCGTGGCCAGCAGGTCGCGCCAGCCCGTCGTCGGCGGCCGCCGGTCGCCGACGGGGGCGCCGCGGGTGCCGAGGAACACGCCGATCGTGCCGGCCAGGATCACCAGTCCGATCACGACACCCATCACCCGGTAGCCCATCACGCCGCCGACGCTGTCGGTGATCGCGGGCGCGACTCCGCCGGAGATCAGGATGGCGACCGCGAGCAGGCCGATGCGCCAGCTGGTGAGCCGGGTCCGCTCGTCGTAGGAGGCGGTGAGCTCGGCGGGCAGCGCGTTGTAGGGCACCTGGAAGAGGGCAAAGGCGGTGGCGCACAACAGGAACGCGACCACGACGTAGGTGGCGTCCGCGGCCGTGCCACCGAACCCGGGGTGGGCGAAGAGCACGGCGAACAGCACCGCGACGCCGATCCCGCCGGACAGCAGGAACCGGCGGCGGCTGCCGGACCGGACGAGGTCCGCGTCGGACAGCCGCCCGGCGAACGGGTTGAACACGACGTCCCACGCCTTGGGCACGAGCACGATCACGCCCGCGACCGCGCCGGGGACCGCCATCGTGTCGGTCAGGTACGGCAGCAGCAGCAGGCCGGGCACGGTGCCGAAGGCGCCCGTGGTCAACGACCCGAGGGCGTACCCGAACCTCGTCGAAGCGCCCAGTGCGGCCATGACCCTCCTTCGCCCGCGGGAACCGCGACGAATCGTGTCATCGCCGCCCGCCCGCGTGGTGACCGGGGCCACCAACGCTCAGGACAGGATCGGCGCCACCGCACGCAGGGTGTTCGCGTCGCCGCGCAGGAGCAGCGTCGTGATCACCGTGTCCTCCCAGCGGGCCAGCTCCTCGCGGATCTTGTCCGGCGGCCCGATCAGCGCGGTGTCCTCGACGAGGCTCGTCGGGATCGCCTGCGCCGCTTCGGCCTTTCGGCCCGCGAGGTAGAGCTCCTGCACCTCGTCCGCGACGTCGGCGTAGCCCAGGCGCGCGAACACGTCGTGGTGGAAGTTCACCTCCTTCGCGCCCATGCCGCCGATGTACAACGCCAGCGACGGCTTCATGAACCCCGCCGCCTGCTCGACGTCGTCGTGCACGATCACCGGAACCGACGCGACCACCTCGAAGTCCGCCGCCGTGTGCCGCGCACCCGGCCGCGCGAAGCCTTCTTCCAGCGCGGCGCGGTAGAACCCGTCGGCCTTGGGCGAGAAGAACAACGGCAGCCAGCCGTCGCCGATCTCGGCCGCCAGCGCCACGTTCTTCGGCCCCTCCGCGGCGAGGTAGACCGGGATCTCCTCGCGCAGCGGGTGCACGGTGGACTTGAGCGGCTTGCCCAGCCCGGTGCCGCCCTTCAGCGGCAGCGGGTAGAACGGGCCCTCGGAGGTCACGGGCTCCTTGCGCGCGATCACCTGCCGCACGATGTCGACGTATTCGCGCGTGCGCGCGAGCGGCTTCGGGTACGGCTGGCCGTACCAGCCCTCGACGACCTGCGGCCCGGACACGCCGAGCCCGAGCACGAACCGCCCGCCCGACAGGTGGTCCAGGGTCAGCGCGCTCATCGCGACCGCCGCCGGCGTCCGCGCGGACATCTGCACGATGTTGGTGCCCAGCTTGATCCGGCTCGTCGAGGCACCCCACCACGCGAGCGGGGTGAACGCGTCCGAGCCGTACGCCTCGGCCGTCCACACCGAATCGAAACCGAGCTCCTCGGCGGCGAGGATCGACTCCAGCGCGCCCTGCGGCGGGCCGGACTGCCAGTAGCCGATGTGGTAGCCGAGCTTCACGGGGCCTCCTGCGGTGAGTAGTGCGTCGGATTGTCCCGCTCGGACAGCGGCGGGAGGGTGCGGGCCGGGATCTCCGGCAGCGGCACGGACTCGCCGCGGGTGGTAGCGGCGGTCGTGCGGCACGAACCGGAAGGCGAGGCCGAGCGGCCGGTGGTGCCGTTCGTCGGTGGCGGACCACGAGTAGCCCAGCCGCTCGCGCACGACCTCCGGGTACGACCCCACCACCGTCCGCCACACGAAACCGCGCGCGAGGACCGCCCTCAGCGGCCGCCACGCCCAGTCCGGCAATAGCCGTTTCGCGAGCGTGCGGTGACATCACCGGCACGCTACGATGTGACAACACGCGTAGTCAATTGAGGGGACGCGATGACCAGGACCTGGGCGGGCACCACGCTGGCCGACCGGCAGGCCGCGCGGCGGGACCGGTTGCTGGCCGCCGCGCTCGACCTGCTGGGCACGGACGGCAGCGCGGCGGTGAGCGTGCGGGCCGTCTGCCGCCGGGCGAAGCTCACCGAGCGCTACTTCTACGAGAGCTTCGCCGACCGGGAGCAGCTCGTGGTCGCGCTCTACGAGCAGGTCGCCGCCGAGCTGCGCCAGGCGCTGGTCGACGCCGTGCCCGACAACCGCGCCGACCCGGTGGCCCGCGCCGAAGCGGCGGTGCACGCGTTCTTCGAGCTGGCCGTGGACGACCCGCGCAAGGGCCGCGTCCTGCTGCTGGCCCCGGTCAGTGACCCTGCGCTGTCCGCGCGCGGGGTGGCCCTGCTGCCCGCGTTCGCCGCGCTGGTGCGCGAACAGCTGCCGGAGCGGATGGCGGCCGACGAGCGGGAGATGACGGCGCTCGGGCTCGTCGGCGCGCTGGCGAACCTGTTCACCGGCCACCTCGCGGGCACGCTCACCGCGTCCCGCGAGCGCCTCATCGCCCACTGCGTCCACCTCCTCGCCAGAGCCGGTTCCTAGGAATGTTTCCAGTCGTGATCTGCGCGGCGGTGCGAGTAGCGGAACCTGAGGCGGCCCCTGGCTCCGGGATCTCCTCATCATGACCGCCAGGTCACCACTTCGGAGCTGTCCTCGCCAGGAGCCACCTCAGAACCCGCAGCGGTGCCGGTTGACGGCCCTACAGCAATCGGCTCCGCCGCTTCGAAAACCTCCTAGCCCCGCTCCGCGACCAGCTGCAGCGCGATGTCGATGATCATGTCCTCCTGGCCGCCGACGTAGCGGTTCTCCCCCACGCGGTACAGGATCTCGTGCGCGGGCACGCCGTAGCGCTCCGCCGCGCGTTCGGCGTGCAGCAGGAAGCTCGAGTACACCCCGGCGAAGCCCTGCACGATCGACGAGCGGTCCATCACCGGCAGGCGCGTGATGTACGGCTTGACCACGTTCTCCGCGGCGTCCATCAGCACGTCCTTGTCCACGCCCGTCCGGACGCCGAGCCGCTCGAACACCGCCGCCAGCACCTCCGTCGGCGAGTTGCCCGCGCCCGCGCCGAGCGCCACCAGCGAACCGTCGATCTGCCGGGCCCCCGCACGGTAGGCGAGCACCGAGTTGGCCACGCCGAAGCTGAGGTTCTGGTGCCCGTGGTAACCGACCTGCGCCTCGCCGCCGAACTCCGCCACCAGCGCCTCGACCCGCTCCGCCGCGTCCTCCAGGATCAGCGCCCCCGCGGAGTCCACGATGTACACGCACTGGCACCCGGCGTCGACCATGATGCGGCCCTGCTTCGCCAGCGCGTCCGGAGTGGACATGTGCGACAGCATCAGGAACCCGACGGTCTCCAGGCCCAGGTTGCGCGCCTCGGTGAAGTGCTGGATCGACACGTCGGCCTCGGTGCAGTGCGTCGCGATGCGCACCGCGCCCGCACCGAGGTCCGCGGCGGCCTTCAGGTCGGTCACCGTGCCCAGCCCCGGCAGCAGCAGCACCGCGATCTTCGCCTGCTTCGCCTCGGCGACCGCGGTCGCGATCAGCTTCCGCTCGTCCACGAGCGAGAAGCCATAGTTGAACGTCGACCCGCCCAGCCCGTCGCCGTGGGTGACCTCGATCAGCGACACCCCGGCGTCGTCGAGCGCCCGCACGGTGTCGCGCACGTTGTCCTCGGTGAACTGATGCGCCATCGCGTGACTGCCGTCCCGCAGCGACGTGTCGACGATCCGCACCTCCCGCCCGTCTTCGGCCCAGCTCATGCCGCCACCGCCTTCCGCCGTGCCACCAGTTCGCCGACACGGGCCGCGGCGGCCGTCATGATGTCGAGGTTCCCCGCGTACGGCGGCAGGTAGTCGCCGTTGCCCGCGACCTCCAGGAACACCGCGACCCGCGCCCTGCCCTGCCACCCCGGCCGCGGGTCGTCGAACTGCGGCGCCGCCTTGAGCGTGTAGCCGGGCACGTACTCCTGCACCGTCGCGACCATGCGCTCGACCGACGCGGTGATCGCGTCGCGGTCGGCGTCCGGGCCGATGGCGCAGAACACCGTGTCGCGCATGATCATCGGCGGCTCGACCGGGTTAATGATGATGATCGCCTTGCCGCGCTCCGCCCCGCCGACCTGCTCGATCCCGCGGGCGGTGGTCTCGGTGAACTCGTCGATGTTCGCGCGCGTCCCCGGCCCCGCCGAGCGCGACGACACCGACGCCACGATCTCCGCGTACGGCACCGGTGTCACGCGCGAAACCGCGTGCACGATGGGGATCGTGGCCTGCCCACCGCAGGTGATCATGTTGAAGTTCGGCGTGTCGAGCTGCTCGGGCTCGGTCACCGCCGGGCACGTGTACGGCGCGACGGCGGCCGGCGTCAGGTCCACCGCCTGGATGCCCGCCTCGGCGTAGCGCGGCGCGTGGGCCAGGTGCGCCTTCGCCGAGGTCGCCTCGAACACCAGCTCCGGCGGCTCGGCGCGGGACAGCAACCAGTCCACGCCCTCGGCGGAGGTCTCCAGGCCCAGCTCCGCGGCCCGCGCGAGCCCCTCCGACGCCGGATCCACCCCGACCATGTAGCGCACGTCCACGAACTCGCTCCGGCGGAGCTTGGCGAGCAGGTCGGTCCCGATGTTGCCGGGACCGACGATCGCCGCGACGGTTTTGCTCATGCCCTTACCCTCCGCCGCGCCGTCGGGCATCATCAACGCATGTGTGCCGCTGAGCGGGACGGCTCCGCGGGCGTGACCGCGGCCCGCCTCGCGGCGCTGCTGAGCGCGTTCGCCGCGGGCGACGACCGGCTCGGGGTGTCCGAGCTGGCCCGGCGCACCGGCATGCCCAAGTCGTCCGCGCACCGGCTGACCCGCCACCTCGTCGCGCAGGGACTGCTCGAAAGGGACGGTGCCGGTGTCCGGCTGGGCCTCAAGCTGTTCGAGATCGGACAGCTCGCCGTGCGCGGCAGCGGGTTCGTCGACGCGGCGCGCCCCTACCTCGCGGACCTGCGCGAAGCCACCCGCAACACCGTCCACCTGGCGGTGCTGGAGGGCACCGAGGTGGTCTACCTCGACATCGTGCGCGGCCCCGACGCGCCGGCGCTGCCGTCGCGCATCGGCGGCCGGTTTCCCGCGCACGCCACGGCCGTCGGAAAAGCGATCATCGCGCACTCTCCCCGTCCGGTGCTGGAGGCGGTAATCTCTGCGGGCCTGCCCCGGGTCGGGCCGCGGACCCTCACCGCACCGGGCCTGTTGCGCAGGCAGCTGACGAAGGTGGGTGAGGAAGGCATCGCGTACGAGCGGGAAGAATCGGTGGCGGGCGTGCTCTGCGTCGCCAGCCCGGTGCTCGACCGGTCGGGAGCCGCGCGGGCGGCCGTCTCGATCTCCGGCTGGAGCAACCGGGTGCGCGCCGAGCGGGTGGCTCCCGCGGTTCGGACCACTGCCCTTACGCTGTCCCGCACGCTCCCTTAACAGCCAGTGCACGCGCCGTCCGCCACTATGCGTGGCGACTCGTGCACTGGACAGGCCCGCGCCAGGCGAAACGGAGGACACCCGTGATCGGCCAGACCACTCAGGTGGACGACCTGCGGCTCGTCGCGCTGCCCAGTGCCGTCAACTGCGCGGACATGTTCGTGCGCTTCGCGCTCGCCGAGTGGTCCCTGCGGTCGCTGATCCCGGAGGCCTCCCGGATCGTGCGGCACCTGGTCGCGGCTTCGGTCGAGGCCAGCGACCCGGGGAGCCCGCGGTTCCTCACCGTGCGGCTGCGGCTGCACGGCGACGCGCTGGTGCTGGAGCTCGACGACGACCTCTCGGGCGAGCCGCCCGAGCTGCCCGGCGCCCAGATCAACGCCGTGAAGCTGCCCGGTTCGCGGCGCAACATGTGGTCGGAGCTGCCGTTGCCCACCGGCATGTCCGCGGCCGCCGTGCCGCTGCCGCAGCGCGCGCCCAACCGCACCCCGGCGGTGGAGTACCAGCCGGAGCAGCCGCGGATGGACGCCGACTCGCAGATCCTGCAGCGCGTCCTGTACGGACTCAACCGCGGCAACGGCGGCTGAGCGTTTTTCAGGCCAGGCCGCGGATCGCGCGGGCCGGCGGCCGCTCGCCGTCGATGGCGGCCACCATTTCGAGCACGTGCCGGGTCTGGCGCACCTCGTGCACGCGGAACACGCGCGCCCCGTCGCGGGCGGCGAGCGCCGTGGCGGCGAGTGTCCCGTCCAGACGGTCGGTCAGCTCCACGCCGAGCGCCTCGCCGACGAAGTCCTTGTTGGACAGTGCCATCAGGACGGGCCAGCCGGTGTCCGTGAGCGCGGCGGCGTGGCGCAGCAGGGCGAGGCTGTGCCAGGTGTTCTTGCCGAAGTCGTGGGTGGGGTCGATCAGCACGCCGCCGCGCGGCACCCCGAGCGCGACCACCTCTTCGGCCCGCCGGGTGGTTTCCTCGATCACCTCGCGCACGAGGTCGTCGTAGCGCACGCGGAAGGGGCGGCTGCGGGGCGCGGCGCCGCCGGTGTGGGAGCAGACGTAGCCGGCGCCGAACTCGGCGGCGACCTCCGCGAGCTTCGGGTCGGCGCCCGCCCACGTGTCGTTGAGCAGGTCCGCGCCGGCCTCGCACGCGGGCCGTCCGACCTCGTGCCGCCACGTGTCGACGCTGATCACGAGGTCCGGGTGGCGGCGGCGGATCTCGGCGACGAACGGCACCACGCGCCGGATCTCCTCGGCGACGCCGACCTCCTGGCCCGGTCCCGCCTTCACGCCGCCGATGTCGACGATGTCGGCCCCTTCGGCGACGGCGCGGTCGACGGCGGCGAGGGCGGGCTCGTCCTCGAACGAGGCGCCGTGGTCGTAGAAGGAGTCGGGGGTGCGGTTGACGATGGCCATGACCAGCGCGCGGTCGCGCACCAGCGGCCTGCCGCGGAATTCGAGTTCGACGAGGGACACCCGCACATTCTGCCCCGGGATCCCGGTTCCGCGAGAACGGGCGTTATAGCCTAAGTTGCTTCCCAGGAGACCCGAAGGGGGTGCACGGATGGCCACTCGTCACGGCCAGGCCGGGCCTGCCGAAGCCTCCAGCAGGGAACGGTTGCTGCAGGCCGCGCTGACCGTGCTCGTCGAACAGGGTGTCGCGGGGCTCACCGTGCGGGGCCTCGCCGGAGCGGCGGGCAGTTCCACCATCGGGGTGTACACCCGGTTCGGCGGCCGGACCGGCGTGCTGGACGCGTTGTACGAGCGCACGTTCGAGCTGCTGCACGAGGAACTGGTGAAGTTGCCCCCGGTGTCCGGCGACCCGCTGCCGGACGTGCTGGCGTTCGCGCGCGCGTACCGGGAGTTCGCACTGGAGAGCCCGGCGCGGTACGCGTTCATGTTCGAGCGCGCAGTGCCGGGCTACGACCCGGACCCCGACCTGCGGATGCTGGCGCAGCGCAACAGCTACGACCTGCTGGTGGAGCGCGTCCGCCCCGCGGCGGGCCCGGTGCTCGACACGGACAGCGCGAGCTACCTCGTGTGGACGACCATGCACGGCCTGGTGAGCCTCGAACTGACCCACCGCGCGCGGACGCCCCCGCCGGGCTGGTTCCTGAAGCCCGGTGACGACTCGTACGGCCACATTTTCCAGGAAGGCATCCTCACGGCCCTCGCCGGTTTGGCGGCGAGGCAGGACCCACCGGGACGCCTCTTCGGGAGGTGATGCCCGCCTGCGGTGGCCGCAGGCCCCGGGGTGCAGGTAGGGCGGAGCGCCAGTGGCCTTGGGTGATGGCCGGAGACGACGCCGAGGGCTGAGCGCGAGCGGCGCGGCGCGGCGCGGCGATGCCGGACACCGTCGACCGGGCAAGCAGGCAAGCAGGCAAGCAGGCAAGCAGGGACAGGCAAACACTGCGGCCCGCCCCTGCCGTTGGCGACGGCGGTGGGACCGTGAGCGCCCAACCGGCGGTCTCGGTCCCACCGCGGTCGCTAGACGCCGAAAAAGCGCTTTCCGCACGCGAGAAAGCGCTTTCTGACTCGACACCGGCACCGCCGGTCGGTCCGGCCGCCGAGAAAGCGCTTTCCGCCTCCGCCCGTCCCGCAACCGGCACCCTCGACCCCGGCGAGAGCAAGCACGCCCCCTCCGCCACCACCGGTGCCCCCTGCCGACACCCCAAAACCAAACGACCCCCGGTTCCGCAGAAGCGGAACCGGGGGTCGTCGAGAGCCGTCAGGCTAGGGCTTGCGCACCTCACGCACCGCCGGAGAGCTTCTCCCGCAGGGCGGCCAGCTGCTCGTCCGAGGCGAGCGTGCCGCCGCTGGACTGGGAGCCCGCGTCCGAGGCCGAGGAGCTGTAGCTCTGCTCGCCCCCGTCGACACCGGTGGCGGCGTCCGCAGCGGCGGCGGCGTCGGCCTCGGCGGCCTTCGCGACCTGGCGCATGTGCGCCTCGTAGCGGGACTGCGCCTCGGCGTACTGGCGCTCCCACTCCTCCCGCTGCTTCTCGTAGCCTTCCTGCCACTCCTGCGTGTCGGGGTCGAAGCCCTCGGGGTAGATGTAGTTGCCCTGGTCGTCGTACTCGGCGGCCATGCCGTACTGGGTCGGGTCGAACTCGGTGTCGGGCGTGACACCCTCGTTCGCCTGCTTCAGCGACAGCGAGATGCGGCGACGCTCGAGGTCGATGTCGATGACCTTGACCATGACCTCGCTGCCGACCTGCACGACCTGCTCCGGGATCTCCACGTGGCGCTCGGCCAGCTCGGAGATGTGCACCAGGCCCTCGATGCCCTCCTCGACGCGGACGAACGCGCCGAACGGGACGAGCTTGGTGACCTTGCCCGGCACGATCTGGCCGATCGCGTGGGTGCGGGCGAACTGGCGCCACGGGTCTTCCTGGGTCGCCTTCAGCGACAGGGACACGCGCTCGCGGTCCATGTCGACGTCCAGCACCTCGACGGTGACCTCCTGGCCGACCTCGACGACCTCGGACGGGTGGTCGATGTGCTTCCAGGACAGCTCCGAGACGTGCACCAGGCCGTCGACGCCGCCGAGGTCCACGAACGCACCGAAGTTGACGATCGAGGACACGACGCCCTTGCGGACCTGGCCCTTGGCGAGGTTGTTGAGGAACTCGCTGCGCACCTCGGACTGGGTCTGCTCGAGGTAGGCCCGCCGCGACAGGACCACGTTGTTGCGGTTCTTGTCCAGCTCGATGATCTTGGCCTCGAGCTCGCGCCCGACGTACGGCTGCAGGTCGCGCACGCGGCGCATCTCGACGAGCGAGGCAGGCAGGAAGCCGCGGAGGCCGATGTCGAGGATCAGGCCGCCCTTGACGACCTCGATGACGGTGCCCTTGACGGGCTCGTCCTTCTCCTTGAGCTCCTCGATCGTGCCCCAGGCGCGCTCGTACTGCGCGCGCTTCTTGGACAGGATCAGGCGGCCTTCCTTGTCCTCCTTCTGGAGGACCAGAGCCTCGACCTCGTCACCGACGCTGACGACCTCGCCGGGGTCGACATCGTGTTTGATCGACAGCTCACGCGAGGGGATGACGCCCTCGGTCTTGTACCCGATGTCGAGCAGCACCTCGTCGCGATCGACCTTGACGATGGTGCCCTCGACGATGTCGCCATCGTTGAAGTACTTGATCGTCTTGTCGATCGCCGCGAGGAAGTCTTCCTCCGACCCGATGTCGTTGATCGCGACCTGCTGGGCCTGCGATCCGGTCGTCGGGACGGTGGTGGTGTCGGTGGTCATTAGGTGGGTTGCTCCGGTAACGGCTTGGAATTAGGAGGGGTGTGCAGTTGCTGGCGCGCGGCGAGCGAGCGACGGCAAACGGTGCTCACGGCCACGTGAACGGGCGCGAAACCCCACCGCCGACGGTGCGCGACCCGGACCCCGGCTTCGAGCTGTGCCGGGAGGAAGGTAGCGCGAACCCACTGCGCTGGAGATATCGTACGCGGCCGGGAGTATGCGGCACAAACAGGGTCACCTCTGCC
Organism: Amycolatopsis bartoniae; assembly: GCF_014191255.1. Taxonomy (GTDB): domain Bacteria; phylum Actinomycetota; class Actinomycetes; order Mycobacteriales; family Pseudonocardiaceae; genus Amycolatopsis_E; species Amycolatopsis_E bartoniae. Next base: position 607,880 of record NZ_JACHWH010000003.1, on the reverse strand, counting down.
CGGCCCGCGCCGGGCTGGGACAGAATGCGACCGTGACCGCACAGGACAGGCACGACTCGGCAGAGCACCGGCTGGGCACCGTCGGCGTCGCCGCCCGCCCGGTGGGCGCGCGGGAGGCCACCGCGGCCAATCTGGCCTGGTGGGACGCCGACGCCGACGACTACCAGGCCACCCACGGCGAGTTCCTCGGGGACGCCGAGTTCGTGTGGTGTCCCGAGGGGTTGCGCGAGGCCGACGCCGCCCTGCTGGGCGACGTGCGGGGCAGGCGCGTCGTGGAGATCGGCTGCGGACAGGCGGCGTGCGCGCGCTGGCTGGCCCGCGCGGGCGCGCACCCGGTCGCCCTGGACCTGTCCGGTGGAATGCTTCGTCATGCACTGGAGGCCAACACCCGGACCGGGATCGGTATTCCCCTGCTCCAGGCGAGCGCCGAGGAGCTGCCGCTGGCCACCGCCAGCATGGACGCGGCGTGCTCGGCGTTCGGCGCCCTGCCGTTCGTCGCCTCGCCCCGGACGGTCTTCGAGGAGCTGCACCGGGTGCTGCGCCCCGGCAGCCCGTGGGTGTTCTCGGTGACGCACCCGATGCGCTGGATCTTCCCCGACGACCCGGGCCCGAACGGGCTCACCGCCACCCAGCCGTACTTCGACCGCACCCCGTACGTCGAGGTCGACGCCGAGGGCCGCGCCACCTACGTGGAGTACCACCGGACGCTGGGCGACTGGGTGCGCGCGCTGACGGCCGCGGGCTTCGTGCTGGAGGACCTCGTCGAGCCGGAGTGGCCCGAGGGGCACACCCGCCTGTGGGGGCAGTGGAGCCCGTTGCGCGGCAAGCTCTTCCCCGGCACGGCGATCTTCGTCACCCGCCGGGCCGGCCCGTGATCGGCGAGCGCCTCCTCGCCGCGCAGCGCGCCCGGTTCGCGGCCGCCGACCCGCTCGTGCCCGCCCCGCCGGGGCCGCCGGACGGGGAGCTGCTGACGGCCGCCACCGCCTCCGGCGAGCGGGTCGCCGCCGTGCTGCAGGAGAAGTCCCACGCGCCGCGCACGCTGGACCTGCTGTGGTCGGCGCAGCGGGTGTGGCAGCTGTTCCCGTTCCCCGGCGAGACCGGGACCGAGGGCGTGGACGCGCTGCTGCGGGCGTGGCGGCACCGGATGGACGCCGAGTCGCCGGGCCCGGACTCCGCCTGCACCGTCACCTGGCCCAGCCGGGACGCCGCGGCGATCCGGGCGTTCCTGAACCACGGCATGGTGCCCGCCTCAGTGCTCGCGATCCGCACCGCGCCCCCGCCGCCGGAGGCCACGGCCGACGGCGTCACCGTGCGCCAGGCCCGGCCCGAGGACTTCGAGGAGGTCCTCGACCTGACGGGCCTGACCTTCGACTACACCGCGCTGGTGACCGTGCGCGGGCGGCCGGAGGCGCGCGAGCTGATGACCCCGCAGCTGCGGCGCAACCTCGCCGCGGGCGCGCCGATCTGGCTCGCCGAGACCGCCGGCGTGGCGACGGCGCTCGCGGACTGCGGGTGGATTGACTCCGCGCCCGGCACGTGGGCGGCGGAGCTGCTGCCGCACGGGCACTGGGGGTACGTGAACAACGTGGCCACCCGTCCCGAGGCCCGCGGGCGCGGCGTCGGGCGCGCGCTGATGTCGGTCGTGCACCGCGACTTCGCGCGACGCGGGGCCGTCGGCACGTACCTGTACTACAACCCGACGAACCCGCTGTCCTCGGTGTTCTGGCCCCGGCAGGGCTACCGTCCACTGTGGACGTTCTGGGAGGTCGAGCCCGCCTCGGCGTTGCGCTGACCACATCCGGGGTATCCCGCGTTGCCGGGTGTCTCCGCCCGCCGTATCGTTTGAACTGACCAGTCAGTTCAAATCGAAGAGGTGTGCTCGTGCAGGTGTGCGCGGACAGCGTGACCGTCGCCGGACCCCACGGTCCCGTGCTGCCCCCGACCTCGGTGAAGGTCGAAGAGGGCGGCCTGGAGTTCGTGCACGGGGAGCCCGGGCCCGGCGTGACCGCCTTCGGCCTCGCGCTGACCGGGCGGCTCAAGCCCGCCACCGGCACGGTGACGGTCGACGGTGCGGCCGACGCGGCGAAGCTGCGGCAGTGCTCCGCCGTGGTCGACGCGCCCGGCGTCAGCGAGCCGGAGGACGCGCTGCCGCTGCGTGTCGTCGTCGGTGAGGAGCTCGCGCTGGGCGGGCGCCCCGCCGGCAAGGACGACGTCGCGCGCTGGCTCGCCGAGCACGACGTGGCGGGGCTGGCGAACGTGCGGTTCGAGAACGTCGAGGCGCCCGTCCGCACCCGCCTGCTGACCGAGCTCGCCGCGGGCCGCGAGGGCGTGCGCCTGCTCGTGCTCGACACGCCGGACCGGCACACCAGCGACGTGGACAGCTGGGTGGCCACCGCCCGCGCCCAGGCCGACCGCGGCCTCGCCGTCGTGGTGCTGACGGCCACCACTCCCCCGGCCGCGCTGCCGGCCACCCCCGCCCGGATCGGAGACCCCTCGTGACCAGCTTCCGGATCGCCGCCAACGAGCTGCGCCGGCTCACCGCGGGCAAGCTGCCGAAGCTCGCCATGGCCGCGCTCGTCCTGGTTCCCCTGCTGTACGCGTCGTTCTACCTGTACGCCAACTACGACCCCTACGGCAGGCTGAGCAAGCTGCCCGCCGCGATCGTCAACGAGGACACCGGGGCGCAGAACCGCAACGTCGGGCGGGAGGTGACCGGCGAGGTGGTGAAGTCCGGCACCTTCGGCTGGCACGAGACGTCCGGGGACGAGGCGCAGCAGGGCGTGCGCGACGGCCGGTACTCCTTCGCCATCACGATTCCCGCGAACTTCTCGGCGGCGCTGCTGTCCTCCGGCAACTTCACGCCGGAGCAGGCGACGATCCGGCTGACCACCAACGACGCCAACAACTACCTGTCCCACACGATCGCCGACCAGGTCGCCGAGCAGATCCGCGGCACGATCGCGGAGAAGGTCGGTGCCGAGGCGGCGAACCGGTTCCTCATGGGCTTCTCCACGATCTACGGCAAGACGCAGGAGGCCGCGAACGGCGCCACGCAGCTCGCCGACGGCGCGAACCAGCTGCTCGGCGGGCAGCAGCAACTGGCCGACGGGGCCGGGCAGCTGGCCACGGGCAGCACGCAGCTCTCGGCCGGGCTGAACACGTTGCGCAGCAGCACGGCGGCACTGCCGGCGAAGACGCAGCAGCTCGCGGACGGCGCGGCGCAGGTGTCCGCCGGGAACGCGCAGGTCGCCGCCGTCGGCGCGACCCTGGCGAGCGGGTCGGCGGACCTGCAGCACGAGCTGGACAACGTCGACGACCGGCTCGCGCAGCGGCTGCGCGGCAGCGGCGTGCCGGAGGCGCAGGTCCAGCAGGTGCTGTCGGTGCTGCACGACCTGCGTTCCCCCGTCGACGACGCGAACGCCAAGGTGCAGGACGCGTCGAACCAGCTCGGCCGCCTCGCCGACGGCTCGCGGCAGGTCGCCGCGGGCGCCGCCGCGCTGGCCGCGTCCGCACCCCAGCTGACGGATGGGATCTCGCAGGCCGCGGACGGGGCGAACACGCTGTCCACCGGCGCCGCGAAGCTGGACGACGGCGAGAAGACCGCACTCGACGGCACGCGGCAGCTGTCCACGGGCGCGAACCAGCTGCGGGACGGGCTCAACGAGGGGTTGAAGCAGATTCCGAACCCCAGCGACCCGGCCCGCACGGCGACCGCCGACACGATCGCCGACCCGGTGGCCGTCGACTCGGCCGGGGTCGCGTCGGCGGGCACGTACGGGGCCGGGCTGGCGCCGTTCTTCATCTCGCTGGCGACGTGGATCGGCGCGTTCGTGCTGTTCCTGCTGCTGCGACCGTTGTCGGCGCGGGCGCTCGCCGCCGGGGTCGCGCCGCTGCGGGTCGCGGTCGGCGGCTGGCTGGCGTCGGCGGTGCTGGGGGTGGCGCAGGTGCTGGTGCTGTTCGGGGCGGTGACGTGGCTGGTGGGCATCCACGTGGCGCACCCGCTGGCCGCGATCGGGTTCGCGGTGCTGGCGTCGCTGACGTTCACGGCGATCGTGCACGCGCTGAACGCGATGTTCGGCGCGGTCGGGAAGTTCCTCGGGCTGGTGCTGCTGGTGCTGCAGCTGGTCAGCGCGGGTGGGACGTTCCCGTGGCAGACGCTGCCTGCCGCGCTGTACCCGCTGCACGTGGTGCTGCCCATGGGGTACGTCGTCGACGGGCTGCGGCACCTGCTCTACACCGGGGCGTCGCTGCAGAACCTGCTCGACATCGGGGTGCTGTGTGCTTGGCTGGTGGCCGCGATCGTGATCTCCACGCTCGCCGCGCGCAGGCAGCGCGTGTGGACGGTGTCGAAGCTGCACCCGGAGTTGGTTCTGTGAGCACCAGCAAGCAACGCCTGTTCGAGGCCACCCTGAAGCTCGCGAGCGACCGCGGGCTGGCCGGGCTGACGGTGGACGACATCGCCGCCGAGGCCGGGGTCGCGAAGGGCACGGTGTACTACAACTTCGGCAGCAAGGACGGGCTGATCGACGCCCTGCTGCGCTACGGGCTGGGGCAGCTGGCCGAGCGGCTGCGCGCGCACGCGGACGAGCCCGATCCCGTGACGGGGCTGGAGTCCCTTGTGGACACCGGGCTCGCGTTCGCCGCCGAGTACCGGGGTTTCGCGCAGATCCTGGTGAGCGAGATGTGGCGGACGCCGGGCCAGTGGCACGAGACGCTGGGGCTGCTGCGCGAGCAGATCGTCTCGATCGTCAAGGACCAGCTGCAGCGCGTGGCCGACGCGGGCCGCCTCCCGGAGGGCGTGCAGGTGCCCACCGCGGCGGCGGGCCTGTTCGGCACGCTGCTGGTCGTGGCGCTGGACTGGCAGGTGTTCCAGCCGCACCGCAGCCGCGCCGAGGTGCGGGACTCGGTGCTGCTCCTGCTGCGTGGTCTGGCGCGTTGAGGTGGTGGTGGGCCTGCCCGGGGGTGCGTTCGCTGAGGCGGCAGCCGCCCGGAGAGGGCGGGTGACGCGGCCGCGGAGGCGCGCCTCGTGAAGCGGCTGCCCCGGCGCGGTAGTTCATGACGCCGGGCCGCGGAACGGGCTTCGGGTGGCTCGGTGCACCAGCAAGCGCGGCGGTGGCTTTCGCTCGGCTCAGTGCACGAGCGGGCGGGACTGGCCGACCTGGTGCAGCGAGGCGGACCGGCCCTCCACGGCGCGGGTCACCGCGTGCAGGACGGCCTCGGTCAGCTCGGTGTGCGACAGCGGGCGGTTGTCGTGCAGCTCGGACAGCGTTCCGACCAGCACGAGCTGCGTCGGGTGGGCCGTGAGCAGCGGTTCCGGCTCCTCCGGCGGGCCGCCGATCGTCCGCACCTCCACGGCCGGGGCCAGCGGCGCCAGCAGGGGCTCGCACGCGCCCAGCACCGACCGCCGGTACTGCTCGTGCACCCACGCCACCACCAGATCCGCGGGCCCGCCGAGCGCCGCGCCGGCCTTCGCCGCCAGGTCCCGCGGGCGGGTCCACTCCGCCTCGACCCACAGCGCCCGCCCGGCCGACCGGTCGAAGCCACCGGCCAGAGCCCTGGTACTCCCCCGCCCCGCGAATCGGTCGACACCACCGCCGCCGGCGCCCGCCCGCCCCGCGGGCCCACCGGCCGGGATGCCGCCGTTCGGCAGGTGGCCGCGCGGGCGCAGGGACTTGAGCGCCGCCACTCCCGGTGTCCGCTGTTCCGGCACCGCGAGGGGCCTGTAGCGCCGGCACGGCAGCACCACGTGCCAGCCGTCCCGGACCAGCGTCTCCGCGACCTCCGTCAGCATGCCGGTACCCGCCAGGATGAGCGCTCTCCTGCCCGTCATGACACCACGCTAACCCGGCACTACTCCGATCGCAGGACCCCATACGGGCCCTTTACGCGAAACCCGCTCCCTTCCCGTCACTCGCAGTTCTCACGTCCGCCGAACTCGTGACGCTCGGTGAGACCGAAGAACCATTCACCTGCTCACGCCAACCGGTCCAACAGCCGGGTCGCGTGCAACAGCAGCGCACCGAAGTTGTCGTAGCGATCGTCATCAGGACTGCTGCCATCGCCGGTGAACCACTCGTACGCGGCCCACTCACCGTCCTCCGCCGCTTCGCCCGGATGCAGCAGCCAGCAGACGCCGGGACCGCCGTCATCCCGTGCGACCAACAAGCTCCGCTCGATCAGCTCACGCTCGGGGTCGTCGAGGGCGAAGGTCCAGGCTTCCACGAGATCCGGGTCGCGGTCGGGAAGCCACCCGATCTCGTCCACGGTGAGCAGGTCGACATGGCCTGCATAGCAAAAGCCGTTGCTGGCCAGCAGGAAGTTCCGGTACGTCGGCGGCAGCCGGACGCCGAGCCGCTCCTCGGCGGCCGCGACGGCGTCCTCGCCGGCCGGCTCGTAGCCGATCCACCCCTCACGGTGGACATGGCTCCTGACGAACTCCCCGGCCCCGTTCTTCTCGATCACGCGCAACAGACTCGAGTCGTCCAGGAACTTCGCACTGTAGTCACGCAGGAACTCGCGCCACTCGGTGACACTGAAGGGACGAAGGTCCACGTTCACACTCCTCGGGTCGACCGGCTCGGCGTCGTCAGTGCGCGGCATCGTTCCAGGAGCGGCCGAAGCCGACGGAGACCTCCAGCGGCACCGCCAGCTCGTACGCCGCGCCCATCTCCTTGCGCACCAACGCTTCCACCGCGGCGTGCTCGCCGTCGGCGACCTCCAGCACCAGTTCGTCGTGCACCTGCAGCAGCAGGCGGCTGCGCAGCTCCGACTCCTTGAGGGCGCGCTGCACGTTCAGCATCGCGACCTTGATGATGTCGGCGGCGCTGCCCTGGATCGGGGCGTTGAGCGCCATCCGCTCGGCCATCTCGCGGCGCTGGCGGTTGTCGCTGTTGAGGTCGGGCAGGTAGCGGCGGCGGCCGAAGATCGTCTCGGTGTAGCCGCTCTTGGCCGCCTGCACCACGATGTCGCGCAGGTAGTCGCGCACCCCGCCGAAGCGCTCGAAGTAGTCGTCCATCAGCCCGCGCGCCTCCTCGGTGGAGATGCGCAGCTGGTTGGACAGCCCGTACGCGGACAGGCCGTACGCGAGCCCGTAGTTCATCGCCTTGATCTTGGCCCGCTGCGCGCCGGTGACCTCCGTGGGCTCCACGCCGAACACACGCGCGGCGGTGGCGGCGTGGAAGTCGAAGCCCGACTGGAACGCCTCGATCAGTGCCGCGTCCTCGGACAGGTGGGCCATGATCCGCATCTCGATCTGGCTGTAGTCCGCGGTCATCAGCTCCGCGTACTCCGGGCCGACGACGAAGGCGTCGCGGATGCGGCGGCCCTCGTCGGTGCGGATCGGGATGTTCTGCAGGTTCGGGTCCACAGAGGACAGTCGTCCGGTGGCCGCGATGGTCTGGTGCAGCGTGGTGTGGATGCGCCCGTCGTCGGCGATCGACTTGATCAGCCCCTCGACGGTGACGCGCAGCCGGGTGGCGTCGCGGTGCTCCAGGAGGTGCTGCAGGAACGGGTGCTCGGTCTTCTCGAACAACGTCTGCAGCGCGTCGGCGTCGGTGGTGTAGCCGGTCTTGGTGCGCTTGGTCTTCGGCATCGCCAGCTCGTCGAACAGCACGACCTGCAGCTGCTTCGGCGAACCGAGGTTGATCTGCTTGCCGATGACCCGGAACGCGTCGGCCTCGGCCTGGCGCACGCGGCTCGCGTAGTGCGACTCCAGCTCGGTCAGCTGGTCGAGGTCGACCGCGATGCCCGCGGCCTCCAGCTCGGTGATGACCTCCAGCAGCGGCAGCTCGATCCGCTGCAGCAGCTCCCGGCCGCCGATCTTGCCCAGCTCCTCCACCAGCGCCTCGGCCAGCTCGGCGACCGCGCGGGCGCGCACCAGCTCCGCCTGCACCACCTTCTGGTCGCCGTCGTCGGAGTCGAGCAGCGACAGCTGCCCGTCGTCGTCGCCGTCCTCCGAGCGCAGCTCGCGCTGCAGGTACCGCAGCACGAGGTCGTCGAGCTCGAAGGAGCGCTGACCCGGGCGCACGAGGTACGCCGCCAGCTCGGTGTCCAGGTGCAGCCCGGCGAAGCGCCAGCCGCGGGCGAGCACCGCGTGCAGCGGGACCTTGAGCGAGTGGCCCGCCTTGAGCATCTCCGGGTCCGCCAGCCAGGCGGCGAGCGCCTTCTCGTCCGACTCGTCCAAAGTGGACAGGTCGATGTACGCGCCCTGTCCGTCCGGCGCGGCGAGCGTGAGCGACTGCGCGTCGGCGGCCACCGAGGCGCCGGTGGTGCGGAAGGACATCCCGACCGGCTTGCCCGCCTCGACGTGCTCTTCGAGCCAGGCGGCCAGTGCGCCCGTCGGCACCGCCTCACCGGCCACCTCGAAGCCCTGCTCCGCCTCCGGCTCGGCGCTCTGCAGCGTGGCGAACAGCCTGTCGCGCAGCACCCGGAACTCCAGCTCGTCGAACAGCCGGTGCACCGCGTCGCGGTCCCACGGCCGCAGCGCCAGCTCCTCCGGCGTGGCGTCCAGCGGCACGTCCCGCACCAGCTCGGTGAGGCGCCGGTTGAGCATCACCGAGTCCAGGTGCGCCCGCAGCGCGTCGCCGACCTTGCCCTTCACCTCGTCGACCCGGTCGATCAGCGTGCCCAGCGAGCCGAACTGCTGGATCCACTTGGTGGCGGTCTTCTCGCCGACGCCGGGGATGCCGGGCAGGTTGTCCGACGGGTCGCCGCGCAGCGCCGCGAAGTCCGGGTACTGCTCGGGGGTCAGGCCGTACTTGTCGTTGACGCCCGCCGGGTCGTAGCGCACCAGGTCGGACACGCCCTTGCGCGGGTAGAGCACCGTGACGAACTCGCTGACCAGCTGCAGCGCGTCCCGGTCACCGGTGCAGATGAGCACGTCGAAGTTCTCGCCCACGGCCTGCGTGGTGAGGGTGGCGATGATGTCGTCGGCCTCGAAGCCCTCCTTGGCCAGCACCGGGATGCCCAGCACCCCGAGCACCTCCTTGACGAGGTCGACCTGGCCCTTGAAGTCGTCGGGGGTGGCCGAGCGGCCGGCCTTGTACTCCGCGTACGTCTCCGAGCGGAACGTCTGCCGCGACACGTCGAACGCCACCGCGAGGTGGGTGGGCTGCTCGTCGCGCAGCAGGTTGATGAGCATGGAGGTGAACCCGAAGACGGCGTTGGTGACCTGCCCCGTCTTGGTCTTGAAGTTCTCCGCGGGCAGGGCGAAGAACGCCCGGTAGGCCATGGAGTGGCCGTCGATCAGCAACAGCCGCGGCCGCTCGGAGCGGGGCAGTGTCGCTGTGGCGTTCGCTACGGATCGGTTCTGACTGGGGCTCACGGGAGCGAGTCTAGGGTGAGGGTCTGACAGTCTCGATTGAGGAGCCGTGCGTGACCGAACACCTGTCGGAGGACTTCCGTGAGCGGATGGCGGGCCTCGACCCCAGCCAGCAGCTCAACGACAAGCTGGGGATCAGCCTCGCCGAGGTGAGCCCCGAGCGGGTGGTCGGCACCATGCCGGTCGACGGCAACCGCCAGCCGTACGGGCTGCTGCACGGTGGCGCCAACGCAGTGCTCGCGGAGGCGCTGGGCAGCACGGTCGCCGCGCTCAACGCCGGCAGCGACAAGATGACCGTGGGCTTCGAGCTCTCCTGCACGCACCACCGCGGGGTGAGCGAAGGGGTGGTCACGGGCACCGCCGTGCCGCTGCACGTCGGGCGCACCACGATCACCACGGAGATCGTGCTGACGGACGAAGCCGGGCGGCGCACGTGCACCGCCCGGCTCAGCTGCATCGTCCGGGACTACCCGAAGGGATGACCCCGGCCGCCGTCAGGCGACGCCGAGGTACGCCTCCTTCACACTGCTGTCGGCCAGCAGCTCGCGGCCGGTGCCCTGCCGGGTGATCCGGCCGGTCTCCAGCACGTACGCGCGGTGCGCCCGCGAGAGCGCCTGCTGCGCGTTCTGCTCGACCAGCAGCACCGTCGTGCCCTGCTGGTTGATCTCCGTGACGATCCGGAAGATCTGCGCGATGAACTGCGGCGCGAGCCCCATCGACGGCTCGTCCAGCAGCAGCAGCTTCGGCTTCGCCATCAGCGCGCGGCCGATCGCGAGCATCTGCTGCTCACCACCCGACAGGGTGCCGCCGGGCTGGGTGCGCCGCTCCTTCAGCCGCGGGAACAGGTCGAAGACCCGGTCCAGGTCCGGCTGCAGGTTCTTGCGGTCCTTGCGGGCGTAGGCGCCCATGTCGAGGTTCTCGGCGACCGTCATGCCCGGGAACACGCCGCGGCCCTCGGGCACCTGGGAGATGCCGCGCACGACCCGCAGGTCCGCGCGCAGCTTCGTGATGTCCTCACCCGCGAACGTGATCGAGCCGGCCGACAGCGGTCGGATGCCGGAGATCGCGCGCATGGTGGTGGACTTGCCGGCGCCGTTCGCGCCGATGAGGGCCACGATCTCGCCCTCCCCCACCGTGATGGACAGCTCGGACACGGCCTGGATGCGGCCGTAGTGCACCGAGACCCCGGACAGCTCAAGCAGCGTCATCGTCAGGCACTCCCAGGTAGGCGGCGATGACCGCGGGGTTCTCCCGGATCTGCGCCGGCAGTCCTTCGGCGATCTTCTTCCCGAACTCGAGGACGACGATCCGGTCGGTCACGCCCATGACGAGTTTCATGTCGTGCTCGATGAGCAGGACGGTGTAGCCGTCGGAGCGGATCCGCCGGATCAGCTCCATCAGCTCCTCCTTCTCGGCCGGGTTGAAGCCCGCCGCGGGCTCGTCGAGGCACAGCAGCTTCGGCTCGGTCGCCAGCGCGCGGGCGATCTCCAGCCGCCGCTGGTAGCCGTACGGGAGGTTCTTCGCCTTGTCCGCGGCGCGGTCGGCGATCCCGACGAACTCCAGCAGCGCCATGGCCCGCTCGACCGACTGCCGCTCCTCGTGGTGGTGGCGCGGCAGCCGCAGCAGGGCACCGAGCACGCTCGTCTTCGCCCGCGCGTCGGCGCCGACGACGACGTTCTCCAGCGCCGTCATCTCATCGAACAGGCGGATGTTCTGGAACGTGCGGGCGATGCCCAGCTGGGTGATGCGGTGCCGGGACGACTTGCCCAGCGGCTTGTCCTCCAGCAGCACCCGGCCCGAGGTGGGCCGGTAGACGCCGGTCATCACGTTGAAGCATGTGGTCTTGCCCGCGCCGTTCGGCCCGATCAGGCCGAGGATCTCGCCGCGGCGGATACCGAAGGAGACCGAGTCGAGCGCGGTCAGGCCGCCGAACTTCAGTGTGACGTCGTCGAGCTGCAGCAGCGTCTGCCCGACCTCGACCTGCATGTCGCGGTCCGGCGCGACGGCCTCGGCGACCTCCGCCTCGTGCTCGGCGCGCTCGGCGGCGCTCATCCGGGCGACCTCCGCGACGAGGCCGCCCAGCTCCGTGGTCTGCTCGTTCGGCTCGGTCATCGGGTACCTCCCGGCTCGCTCGCCAGCGCGCTGTCACCGCTGAGCTGCTCCGGCCTGCCGATGAGCCGCTGGTAGGCCTGGCGGCCCTTGGCCAGCAGCCGCTGGCGGGCGCCGAGCAGGCCCTGCGGGCGGAAGATCATCAGGACGATCAGCGCGATGCCGAAGATGAGGTAGTTGTACTCGGCGATCTGGACGAACCGCAGCGGCAGGTACGCCACGACGACCGCGCCCAGCATCACGCCGACCTTGTTGCCCGCGCCGCCGAGCACCACCGCGGCGAGGAACAGCATGGAGGTCACCACGTCGAACGACTGGTTGTTCACGAAGCCGACCTTGCCGGCGTAGAGCGCGCCGGACAGGCCGCCGATCGCGGCGCCGATGACGAACGCCCAGATCTTGAACTTGTAGGTCGCCACGCCCATGATCTCGGCGACGTCCTCGTCCTCGCGGATGGCCACCCACGCCCGGCCGACGCGGGAGCGTTCGAGGTTCCCCACCAGCAACAGGATCCCGATGATGATGGTGACGGTCAGCCAGTACCACTGGGTGGCGTTGCCGAAGAACGGCGTGCCCTGGTTGTCCGTCGCCACGGCCTGGAACCCGGACTGCCCGCGCAGCGGGGCCACGTTGTCCGCGATCAGGCGGATGATCTCGCCGAAGCCGAGGGTCACGATCGCCAGGTAGTCCCCGCGCAGCCGCAGCGTCGGCGTGCCGAGGATGACCCCGAAGACCATCGTGACCACCATCGCCAGCGGCAGCGTCCACAGGTAGGGCAGCTTGTGCAGCGACGAGTTCGGGCTGGTGAACAGCGCCGCGACGTACGCGCCGACGGCGAAGAACCCGACGTAGCCCAGGTCCAGCAGCCCGGCCTGGCCGACCACGACGTTGAGCCCGATCGCCACCAGCGCGTAGCGGGCGACATCGAACATCGCGGTCGGGAAGTCGGTGCCCGTGGTCGCGAGGATCGGCGGGTTGAGCACGGGCAGGAAGTAGATCAGCACGACCAGCGGAACGAGGATCGCCCACTGCGCGGGGCGGGAAAGCGCGTTCCAGCGCTCGCGGAGGTTGTTCATACCCTTGCCTTCCCCAGCGACTCGCCCAGGATCCCGGTGGGCCGGAACATCAGGACGACCACCAGCACGACGAACGCGACGACGTCCTTCCACTCGCCGCCGAACAGCGACTGGCCGTAGTTCTCCACCAGGCCCAGCAGGAAACCGCCGACGAGCGCGCCGCGCAGGTTGCCGATGCCGCCGAGCACGGCCGCGGCGAACGCCTTGATACCCAGCAGGAACCCGCCGTTGTAGATGGCGCCCTGCGGGATGCGCATCATGTAGAACAGCGCCGCCGCGCCGGCGAGCAGCCCCCCGACGAGGAACGTGACCACGATGACGCGTTCCTTGTTCACGCCCATGAGGGTCGCGGTGTCGGGGTCCTGCGCGACGGCGCGGATGCCGCGGCCCAGGCGCGTGCGGTTGACGAAGCGGTCGGCGACGAACCACAGCAGGATCGCGGCCACGAAGAGCACGATCTGCACGTTGGTCACGGCGGCGCCGAAGAGCTTGAACACCGGGTGCGGCTGCAGCAGCCGGATCTGCGGCTGCTGGTTGAGGCCGAAGATCAGCTTCAGCGCCTGCTGGATCGCGAACGACGCGCCGATGGCGGTGATCAGGAAGACCAGCCGGGGCGCGTTGCGGTTGCGCAGCGGGCGGTACGCGACGCGTTCGAGCGCGACGGCGGTGGCGCCGGAGACGGCCATCGCGGCGATACCGGCGATGGCGAGGTAGAGGATGATCTCGAAGACGGACAGCTCCGGTGTGGCACCGGCGCGGAAGCCCAGCACGTAGAAGGTGAGCCAGGTGGCGAAAGCGCCCACCACGAACACTTCCGAGTGGGCGAAGTTGATGAGCTTGAGCACGCCGTAGACGAGCGTGTAGCCCAGGGCGATCAGTGCGTAGATCCCCCCGAGCGAGAGCCCGTCGACGGTGTTGTTCCAGAACTGGTCCGCCAGGCCCGAGACGTCGAACTGGATCCAGCTGTCGGTCTGGGCGAGGGCAGCGGTCATCGCGGGGTGCAAGGGTTCACTCTATTCCCGGGTACGGAGATCGGGCATGCACGCGGCGGTGGCCGCGTGCATGCCCGGCGTCGGTCGGTTGCGTCAGCTGATCTGGCCGTTGTTGACGATCTTGCCGTTCTCCACCCGGTAGCTCCAGACCGGCGTGTCGGACAGCTCGCCCTTGGCGTCCCACTTGAAGTGCTTGGTGAGGCCCTGGCCGTCGTAGTTCTTGACGTAGTTCAGCAGGCCGGCACGGTCCTTGATGCCCGAGTCGATGCCCTTGAGCATGATCGTGGTGACGTCGTAGCCCTCGGGCGAGTAGGTGCCCGGGTCGGCGCCCTCGGTCTGCTTGAAGGCGGCGGTGAAGTCCTTGAAGTTGTCCGCCGGGACACAGGGGCAGGTGAAGTAGGCGTTGTTCGCGCCCGCACCGGCACCCTTGATGAACTCGTCGTCCTTCACACCGTCCGGACCGACGAACTTCGCGGTGACACCCTTGTCGTTGAGCTGCTGGGCGAACGGCGCCGCTTCCTGGTAGTACCCGGCGTAGAAGATGGCGTCCGGGCTCTCGGTGGAGAGCTTGTTGACCACGGCAGAGAAGTCGGTCTGCTTCTGCTTGACCTTGTCCGAGCAGGTGGCCTTGGCGCCCAGCGCCTGGGTGACCTGCGCGGCGAGACCGGTGCCGTACTCCGAGTCGTCCTCGATGACGCAGATCTTGTTGGCCTTGAGGGTCTCGGTGAGGAACTTCGCGGCGGCGGGGCCCTGCACGGCGTCGTTGCCCATGCCGCGGAAGAAGGTCTTCCAGCCGTTGTTGGCCAGGCCCGGGTTGGTGGCCGACGGCGAGATGGTGACCAGGCCGGCCTGGTTGAACAGGCCGCCGGCGGCCTTCGACTCGCCGGAGAACGGCAGGCCGATGACGCCGATGATGTCGGCCTCGTTGATGACCTGGGTGACGATGCCGGGCGCCTGGTCGGGCTTGCCCTGCGTGTCGAACGGCTTGAGGGTGACCTGGCAGTTCGGGTTGGCCTGGTTGTGCTGCTTCACGGCCAGGTCGGCGCCACGAAGGATGTTCTGGCCCAGCGCGGCGCTGTCGCCGTTGATCGTGCCCGCGTACGCCAGCGAGACGCCCGAGCAGACGGCCTTGCCGTCGCCCGCGGGGTTGGCCGCGTTCGCCGCCTGCGAGGGAGCGGCCGCCGAGCCCGTGGTGTCGCTCGACGAGCCTCCGTTATCCCGCGCCGCGCAGGAGCCCAGGGCGAGCGACGCCGCGGCCGCCAGCACGATGACTCCGGTGAGTCGTGCTCTTGACACTCGTTTTCCTCCCAATGCCCGTTGGCCGCCAAGGTGTGCGACCGTTCCCCATTGCCGGGAACCTGACTGGCCGCAAAACGTAGCCGCCTCGGGGCGCGCTGCACAGCGCTGCAGACCGTCTTGTGTTCAGATCGTGACGGTCCGCTGGGAAGTTGCCCCAAGATTTACACCCGGTTGCCCTAAGAGGACAACCGGGTGGTGACGAACAGTAATGAGTCGCTCATCCGAGCGGGTTAACCAGCTAGCGCTGACCGATGCTTTCGACTACGGCCTGTGCCACGGCCTTCATGGTGGTGCGCCGGTCCATCGCCGTGCGCTGGATCCACCGGAAGGCGTCCGGCTCGGTGAGGCCCTGCTGGGTCATCAGCAGGCCCTTGGCGCGGTCGATGACCTTGCGGGTCTCCAGCCGGTCGGTGAGGCCCGCGACCTCGGCCTCGAGCGCCTGCAGCTCGGAGAACCGGCTGATGGCGAGCTCGATGGCGGGCACGAGGTCCCGCTTGTTGAAGGGTTTGACCAGGTAGGCCATGGTGCCCGCGTCCCGGGCCCGCTCGACCAGGTCGCGCTGGCTGAACGCGGTCAGGATCACGACGGGCGCGATCCGGTCGCCGGTGATCTTCGACGCCGCTTCGATGCCGTCGAGTTTCGGCATCTTGACGTCCAGGATCACCAGGTCGGGCTTGAGCTCGGCGGCGAGCTTGATGGCTTCCTCGCCGTCGCCGGCCTCGCCGACCACCTGGTAGCCCTCTTCGCGCAACATCTCGACCAGGTCGAGCCTGATGAGTGCCTCGTCCTCGGCGACGAGCACCCGACGCTGCGGCTCGGTGGCGACACCGTTGGCCTCGGCAGCCTGTTCGGTCACCGGGGTCCTCCTGCGTGCTCGACGGAATGGGTGGGTGCGGTACAACCGCAGGTCCGAGCCTACCCGGAACGATCCAGAACGTGAGATGGTGTTCACCACGTGGTGTCAGCCGCCGATCCGGTGTAAGCGGTGATCACGCAGTGCGACCCCTGTGCTTCGGGTCCAGGTCGGAACGGTAGAGTCTGGCGGCGCCGCCCCCGTAGCCCAACTGGCAGAGGCAACGGATTCAAAACCCGTCCAGTGTGAGTTCGAATCTCACCGGGGGCACTACGAGGATGGGAACAGGAGTAAGGGTAGACACCTTCCTCCTTGTTTCCATCGGCGGAGTCCATGTTGTCACCAAAGAGGGCCGTCGCGCTGCGACGGCCCTCTTTGGTGCGTTGAAGTGGGATGACGACCGCGTCGTGGGCGGCGCGTTGGATCGCGGGCATCGTGGAGCCGAACAGGGTGATCCGGCAGGTGGCCCGGTTGGTGAACCTGTCGTAGTGGATCTCTAGACGCGGGGCCTCGAACAGTCGGCGGGCCATGTCCTCGGGAAGTTGATCGACCTCGATCGGCCCGATGGGTAGCGCGTCGAGCAGGTCCGCGTTCGGGGCTTCCTCGATCTGCTGCTCGACATCGCCGAGGTCGGCTTCCAGCCGAGCCTTCTCCTCCCGCAGCTCGGCACGCCGCTCGTTGAGTTCCCGGAAGAAGTCCTGATCGGGCTCGGGCATCGACTCCAGGCTGCGGATGAGGTTCTTGTTGCTGCGGGTCTCGACATCGGCGATCTTACGGCGCAGCGCCGCCACACGTTGTTCCCGTTCCTGCTGCACAGTCACGTCCAACCGCCGCAGCTCGCTGTCGAGCAGCATCCGACGGTAGGTGCCGAACACATGCTGGCTCAGAAAACCGTTGAGTTGGCCGACCAGCCCGTCTTCACGAACCCACAGGCCGTTCGGGTGCCCTTCAAACCGGTAGAGCTTCTTGGGCTGACAGTTGTAATAGACCGCCTTGCCCGACATGCGCCGACCGCATTGGCCACAGAACAGGTAGGTGCGCAACAGGTAGAACCGCTTGGTGTCCGGATGGTTGACATTCAGCGTGCTGGTACTGCGGGAGCCGAATCGGTGCCCGCTGACGTCCTGGGCGCGCAGCCAAGTCTCCAGATCAATCAACGCCTCGTGGACCGGGCAGGGGGACCAGATCCATTCGGAAATGGGATTGATCCGGTTGCCGCGGCTCTTGCGCCCGCGCCGGTTCCACACCATGTATCCGGTGTACTTGGGGTTGGTCAGGATGTCGCGCACGTTGGAGTAGGTCCAGCGGCCGACCGCGCGAGTCGGTGAGACCGGCACCGGCGGTGGATAGGTGGCCAGGTCGAGGTTGAGTCGATCGGCGATCGCCTGGTACCCGAGTCGTTCATCGACGCGCCACGCAAACGCTTGCCGCACGGCAGGCGCCTGGTCCGCGTCGGGTTCCAGGAAGGTCTTCTTGACCCCTTTGGCGCGCTTGGCCAGTACCGGGTGCGGGATCTGACGGGCGCGGTAGTCATAACAGGGTTTGCCGACGTTGTAGCCCTGTTCGGTGTGTTCGGCGAAGCCGTCCCAGGACTTCTCCAGCAGATCCACCACGTAGAACTCGGCGATGCTCTGCTTGACCCGCCGGGTGAGCAACTGGGTGGCCATCTTGGGCTTGCGCCCGTCGCGGGTGGCGAGTTGGAAAGGCTCGTCCGCGGCCAGCAGCCGCACGCCGGCCTGTTCCAGGCGGTGCTCGATGGTGACCCCGTAGAACATATGCCGAGCGGTGCGGTCGATGCCCTCGCAGATCACGTAGTCGAATCGCCGGTCGGGACGTTCGGCTTCGGCCAGCAGGTCAGCGATGCCGCCGTCGCGGGGAATGGGAATATCGAACAGCTCGTGGAGATTCCCGCGCCCACGGGCGTCGAGGTCCATGCGGCCGGATTCCACGTCGTAGAAGTTGCAGACGATCACGGCCTTGTCAGGCAACGTGCGTTGGCAGCTTGACAGTTGGCGCGGTAGCGACAGCGTGGGGTCCTGCATGTCCTTTGTGGAGACTCGGGCCATCCAGGCGAACCGCAAGATCGTCGGTTGGGATGCGGGGCGATCGTCGCCGTCGTCTGCCCGGTAACGGCTGCGAGGGCGTCCTACGCCGCATTGTCGTGCCCACGCCTGGATTTGTTCCAGGCTAGCCATTCGATCACCTCCCTCATGACTCGTGTCTGCTGTTCAGCCAGCCGTTGGCCTTCCGGCCCGTCGAGAGTCTGGATGCCGAAGACCATCTCCGGGTCGGGGACGGGGTTCCAGTCGCCCCGTCACCTCGTCGCGACGTGGCCCATCACCCATCGCCGACCCACCTCTGATGCCGGGCGGTCAGGAAGTCCTCCTCGGCGAGCGCGATCCGAACCCGGTCGAGCACACGTCGGCTGGCCGACAACGGCGGCAGATGGTCAAGCCACGGCTCGTCGGTGAACACGACCGACCCACCGTGCTGGGCGGCAACCTGTTCGCGCCGGAGTCCAACTGCGGCCTTGCGGGTAAAGAAGCGCTGCGGCTCTGCGCAGAGGATCAGGTCGAATCCGCGGTCTAGCGTCGGCAATGTAGCCGCTAGCTCATCCCAACCTCCGTATCGACGGGGGCCGCCAGCACTGTAGACGGCCAGCTCGATCGTCTCGTCACCGAGAATCGGCAGATCATAGTAAAAGCGGGTGACGCATGGCGATGCCGGCCGCGACGACGTCCTGCTGACCCAAGATGCCGCAAACCCAGTTGTGAAGCGGTTTCCAACGGAATCGTTCATTTCGATTCCGCAATTGCGGCTGCTGGTCCAACAATGGGCATTCGGCGATATGCCCCCCCACCTGCCGCACAGTGGCGACCTGCCTCCGAACGTGAGGTCGGCTGGCTCTGATCATTTCAGCATGAGAATGTTGGACAGGCCACGGCGCCCGTCGTCATCACAGGACAGTGCCCGCCGCTGGCCCGGTTGATCAGCCGCGGAGCGCAACGTGTTGACGCCAGTCACGGCCGCCCTGTTGGCCCAGCCCCTACCGGGTCGGCGGGCGTGTGCCGCCTCCGGCGTAACGCCCTTCCAGCACGATCGGACGCTCAGGGCGTTAGGTCGGGTGCTCGATCGAAGGCTGCCCGAGCAGCGGTGGCGTCGGCGGCGTGGCCAGGCGAGCCTGGTTGCGGACGGCCTGTTTGGCGGCCAGCATCACAAGGCCGGGGCGATGTTTATCAGGGCGGCGCGGCGCAATTCGGTGGCCTGGCATCGGCCATAGACGTAGCCGCCGCCCGGCCGGTCTTGGGGGCACCAGCACGGTGACCATCAGCACGGGCACGACCAAGGGATGACGGGCCTGCACATCAGTGGTGGTGCGTTTTCTTGACCCGACAGGCTGTTCTGTCGGCCCCCTGTGGCATGGTCGGCAGTAGAATCGCTGGTCACGACTTGATCACCTAGGAGCTCACATGTTGCCCAGCCTCGGACGCGACCCCGTCGCCCGTGATCCGGAGCCGAGCGTTCCTCGGATCGCCAAGCTGGCGCACCGTGTACTGGACGGTGACATCCTGTTGCCGAAGTTCCAGCGGGGATTCGTGTGGAACCGGAAGCAGGTACTCGATCTTCTGGACTCGGTCGCGCGGAACTATCCCATCGGCAGCATTCTGCTTTGGCGCAGCACGCAGGAACTGGCCAGCGAACGGACCATCGCGGGACTCTCAATCGCTTCACGGCCTCCCGGCTACCCGGTCAACTACTTGTTGGACGGACAGCAGCGGCTCTCCACCATCTGCGGTGCCTTGTACTGGCGACCAAACGGAGACCCCGTCAGCCAATGGAACGTGGCCTACGACTTGGAACAGCAGTCGTTTCTCCATGTCAACTCGCTGGATGACCCGCCGCCTCACCAGGTGCCTGTACGGTTGCTGTCTGACCCGAGTGCCTACTTTCGCTGGTTGAGCAGGCTGGACAGTCAGGAGTTGCGGGATGAAGGCGACCGGCTCCTCAACGTGTTCCAGGATTATTCAATCGCTGTTGTCACTCTCGGCGACATGCCGATCGAGGCCATTGCACCGGTTTTTGAGCGCATCAACAGCACCGGCACGCCGCTCACGATCGTTGAGCTCATGCGGGCCGCGACATGGCGCCCAGATTTCGACCTGCTTGACTCAATTGACGCTATTCTCGCTGTTCTCGATGAGAAGAACTACGGCAAGATCGACTCTAAGGTGCTCCTGCGCGCCATCTCGGCTGTTGCCGGCTTCGGCTTCTCACGGGAGAACATCGAGCAACTCCGCAGCCTTGAGAAGGACGCCCTGGATGCTGTCGTTAGGCAAACTGGCGACGCAGCCCGGCACGCCGTCGACTTCCTCACAACCGAGATCAAGACCCCCACATCGGTGGCCCTTCCATACGACGCCCAGTTCGCGGTACTGACCACCATCTTCGGACGGCTTCCCAAGCCGAACTCCGTCCAGTACGCGGCGATCCGGCGCTGGTTCTGGCGCTCAGTCCTGGATGGTCGCTTCCGCGGCGGATGGGGTACGCCGCAGATGGCGGCCGATCGTGAGGCAATTCGTGAGTTTGCGGCCGGTACCACGGACGAGGTTGGTGCCCCGCTTGCGCTGCCCCGCAGCGATATCTGGCGGCGCACGCCGTTCCGCTCGGACAACGCCATCTCGAAGATGCTCGCCTTGATGCTGGCTGGTGCCGGTCCTATGGACCTACGCACCGGCCTCGCCATTGACCCTGGTAAGGCCCTGCTATGGGCTAATGATAAAGAGTGGCACCACTTCTTCCCGAAGGCGTTCCTCAAACGCCAAGGCGTCTCCGCTGACCAGGCGAATGTTCCTGCCAACATCATCATGCTGACATCGATCAGCAACATCTGGATCTCTGACCAGGTGCCGTCCCGATACTTGCAGGATCTGTGCGATACGGATGGTGAGGACGTGGTACGTGAGCGGCTTACTTCCTGCCTCGTCTCGGATGAGGCGTTCGACGCTGCCATGCGAGACGACTACGAAGGCTTCCTGGTTGCTCGCTCAAAGACTCTCCACCAGCGGGCGATGAAGTTGATGGGAGAGAAATATTAGCATTCCCAGGTTACTTCGAACCTGCTTCACAACTGGCCTGTGAACGCAGCATTCAGGAGTGACAAGCGCAACGCCTCCAGATGCTCATCACTTTTAGCGGACTCCAATTTCTCTCGCAACGCGGTCAGCATGGCTCCAATATTCTTTTGCTTCTCAGTATCGGGCAGGCGTACTTTTTCACGAGCGAATGCTTCAATACCAAGCGTTCTATTACGTCCGGCCGATCCTGGTGAAGCTCGCCTGATCGTTTCAAGTCCCAGCCTGCTAGTAAAGTAGTGAAAGAGGTAGTCACGATCCGCGATTTCACTGTTAACGCGGTAAGTCATAAACCGATGAGAACCAATGAAGCCGCGCTCTGCCTCGGAGGCGACGGCCACCGCACCCTCCCATGCGAATACGTTACTGAAGACCAAATCACCTGGCTCGATGTGGAATACTCGCTTGGCGCCCAATTCGACGCCGGAGATAGGCGCCTTGTGAAAGATTCCCTTTCCGAACGACTTGACTCCGATCTCACGGTAATTGCCGCTTGGGTTTACTTGGACCGGCCGGCGCTCAAGCCGGAGAACATCACACAGGCGAACCTCGTTTTCTGCACTGTCGACGGAAGTAGACATCAGCGCTTCGACTAATGCAGCAGATTTCCTTCGCATCTGGGATCGCAATTGGTGAGCCCGATCGAGGTTGCTAAAGGCAGAATCCAATTCTGCGGCGATCCGATGCTGCTCTTCTAGATTCGGGAGTGGAACCCTGATTGACAGAAGACGTTCGGCACTAACACGCTCCCGACGAGATCCGATCCCTTTGGACTCACTGCTCAGCATCGTCCAGAATTCTGGCCATCCGCAAATGTATCGAATGTATCCGACGTAAGCTTGAGATTCGTCGACGCGGAAAGTCGGGAACTCCTGCGACAGAAACCAGCCCTCAAACTGATCAGGCACCGCCGCGATGGCACCCTCAAATGCCTTCAGCCTACTCATTACAATATGGCCACCATGGAGGCGATTGAGTTTCTTGTAACTAGTATCATTTCCTTTAATTGCTTCTCGCTTAAAGAGTCCGCGACCGAACCCGTATACACCCGCAATCTTGTAGGTACTATTGTCATCGACTCGAACTTCGTCCAAGTCGAGCGCCAATGCTTCACCGAGAGCCCGCCGCGGGTAGTTAGTCACGCCCCGCCTCCAGTTTCTTCTCAAGCTCGGTTAGAAGATCGAGGACTTCCCTCTCGGTGGCGACAAGATCAGCCAGAAGTTCTTGGGGTGGCCGATGGGCAAGATCATCCGCAGCAGTTGGGTTGGTCAGGTCAAGGTTGTAACCGTTAGCCGTCAGGTCAGCGACTGACGTCCGCCACGCGCGACCATTCTCTATACGACTAACGCGGTCCTTGCCACCCCACCATGCGGCACAGTCAGCGAACTCTTCGTACCGCATTGGCTTTGTCTTGGTGTAGCCTTTGCGCCCCTCGGGAGGAAGAATCTCGTAAAACCACACATCCTTTGTTGGGCCGGACTTTTCAAAGAACAAGAGGTTCGCAGGGATTAGCGTATACGGCGCGAAGACGCCTTGAGGTAGGCGAACGACTGTATGTAGATTGCATTCACGCAGTAGCTTTTCCTTGATGCGAATTCCTACGCCATCGCCGAACAGAATACCGTTCGGCAACACGATTGCGCATCGGCCGCCAGGCTTCAGCTTGTCGATAACCGCCTGGAGGAACAACCACGCAGTTTCCTTCGTGCGATACCCTTCAGCAAATCGCTGCGAGACCGAATTTTCTTCCTCGCCACCGAATGGCGGGTTAGTCAAAACGACATTTACACGAGATGCTGGGTTGTTCTCATCACTCATCCTGACGAGAGCATTGGTGCGGATGACATTAGGCGACTCGATGCCGTGTAGCACGAGGTTCATCATGCACATAAGGTAAGGTTGCGGTTTCTTCTCGATACCGCGGAGGTTCTTGTGCAGTTGCCGACGTTGTACAACTGTCCGGACTTTTTTCTCCAGCTCCTCATATGCTTCAAGCAAGAAGCCACCAGTGCCGCACGCCGGATCAAGAATACTTTCACCGAGTTCCAGGAAGCTCTGCTCCACCATGAAGCGGATGACCGGCCGCGGCGTGTAGAACTCACCCGAGTCACCAGCGGCGTCACGAACCTCCTTGAGCAGCGACTCGTATAGGTACGCCATAGTGTGGATGTCATCAGCCGACGTGAAGTCGATCTCGTCAATCTTGGTGACCAGATCACGGAGGAGGAAGCCGGAGAGCATCCGGTTGTAGATCTCCTGGAACACGGCGGAGAGCACGTTACGAGGGTCGTCGGCCTTGTCGCTTGACAGGCTGCGCAGATACGGGAGCAGACCGGGCTTGTCTCGGTCGTCCGGCAGGTGGCTGTTGACGAATGTGAGGAGATCGTCACCAGTGAAGTCAGGGTCGGCTGCCCAGTCCCGCCATCGGTATGGGGCCTCAATCGCCGGGCGATAGTTCACTTCAGTGATCTCGCGCTCGGCCTCCAGCGCATCGAACGCCCGGAGGAAGAGCAGCCAGGAGAGCTGCGGCAGACGCTCCAAGTCACTGTTGAGACCCTCATCGGTGCGCATCAGGTCCCGCGCGGACTTGATCACCGCGCTGAGGCGCGCACTAGTGGTCTGGCCGTTGCGGGCCTTACGAGATGCTCGTCGCCCTCCTCGCGCCTGCGGCGGTAGAGAGATCAGTTCACCCTGCTCGGTGGTCACAACAGCTCCATCTTGCTCACGTCGATCTTCGCTCACGTCGATAGTCGCGCTACCGTATCGAACATGGTCACGTCGGCCAGCCGGCCTCGCCGTGCTTGTGCCGGAAGTTTGTAGTCGGGACGTTACGCCACGTCGTAGATGTGCTGTCCGAGCTGGTCAAGGGCCTGCTTCAGATCCTCAGCGCCGCCGAACCTACCAGCGAGTTCAACGACGCTGCCCATCTCGGTGAATGGCGCAAGCCGCAGGACCTGCGGTGAAAGCTCATCGGGGCCGTGCGATGCGTACTGCTCCAGTACCCGCTCCAGGATCTGCTCCGCTTCCGGGCCGAACGACTCCAAGAACTTGCGGTGCTCACGGCGCACCCGCCGGGCACGCTCTTCCCTGGTCACTAGCGCGGCGTCCCACGCAACATGGATCAGGAGGTCGATTGGGTCGGCCTCGGGTCGGCCGAGTTGCTCCGCCAACTCCTCGACGCTGACCCCGTACTCGCCCCCCAGCTTCTCGGTGAGCTCGCCGCGGGCCTTGGCCTGAGCCCATTGGCTGCGCAGCTCGGTCGGGCTGAGGTGCAGCTCAAGCACTCGCTCCTTGACGTACTGTCGGTACTCGACCAGCCGGAGCCGGGTGCCATCGCCTTCGGCCAGGTAGAAGGCATCGCCCCAGACGTAAACCGGCACGTCCTTGACGTAGTACCGACGTCCGCGTGCGATGATGTTGTTGATCTGGTCAGGGTCGACAACCTGGTCCGCCGGGCGCGGGTCGTCAGGAGTCGGCGCTGAGTCGTCACATTCAGAGGTGACCTCCCCCTCGGCGTCCTGCTCGGTTTCCTCGGCCTCCGTTTCAATCAGGTGACCGGTTTCGTCGGTATCATCGCGGAATACACGGATGGGGATGCCGTCGAAGCCGGGATCGTTGAACAGCCTGGTGGCCTCGACGAAATCGATGATGTCAAAACTCAGCTTGCCCGCATCCTCGAACAAGCGGGTGCCGCGGCCGATGACCTGCTTGAACTCGGGCATTGACGCGATGCGGCGAAACAGCACGATGTTACGGACGGTGGGGATGTCAACACCAGTCGACAACAGTCTGGATGTCACAGCGATAACGGGTTGATCGCTGTCAACCTTTCGGAAACCGTCCAGCAAGGCCCTGCCTACTGACTCGTCCCTGGCGGTAATACGACAGACATAGTTAGGATACCGTCGCACCATGTCTCGATTTGCATTGTGTAGCGCCTGCATCATCCGGCCGGCATGGTCTGTGTTCTCACAGAACACAATGGTTTTACCCATACGGTCGGCATTATACAAATATTCGGTGAGATACTGCGCCGCTTCTCCCGTACGTTCCAGAATCGCTATAATTCGCTCGTACTCGCGCGGGCCGTATAGATCGTCGGGAAGTTCTTTGCCGTAGATGTCGCGCTGGCCTGGCTCAGGTCGCCAGCCTGTCATGTCGACATTGAGGCGCACCTTTCGGACCCGGTATGGCGCCAAGAACCCATCTTCGATTCCTTGTGCCAGTGAGTATTCATAGATCGGGTCGCCGAAGTAGTGGTACGTATCCGCGTCACGTGAGCTGACGGGCGTGGCAGTGAGACCAATCTGGGTCGCCGGCGAGAAGTGCTCCAAGATATTCCGCCACTGCGAGTCTTCGCGGGCACTGCCGCGGTGGCATTCGTCGACAATGATGAGGTCAAAGTAGTCGGGGTCGTACTGCTTGAACAGTGCTTCTTGGTCGCCGGGCTGGTCCATGGACTGGTAGAGTGCGAAGTAGATGTTGCGGCCGTGTTTGGCCTCACCGCCACCCAATTTGTAGACGGCCTCACCAAATACCGGTTCGAAGTACTCGTCCTTGGGTTGGTCCACCAGGATGTTCCGGTCAGCCAGGTACAGTACGCGAGGTTTACGCCCACGGGTCCACCGGGAATGCCACAGCTTCGAGACAATTTGGAATGCGGCCAGCGTCTTGCCCGTACCGGTCGCCAGGACCAGCAGGATGCGTGTGTCACCCCGGGCGATCGCGTGGACGGCACGGTTGACGGCTACTTGCTGGTAATAACGAGGTCGTTTGGGCGTATTGTCCCAGTTCCGCAAGCTTGCGTCGAAAGGTGCTGTGAGCAGTTCACTCGGCAGACCGTCGGCGACGCCCTTGGCTGACCGGTACCGCGACCAGAGTTCGTCCGGGCTGGGAAAGCCCTGGACCTCCGTAATCATGCCCGTCGCCAAGTCGATCTCGTAGATCATCGTGCCATTGGTGGCGTACGCGAAGGGCACGTCCAGCTTGACCGCGTACCGCTTGGCCTGCTCGATGCCGTCTTGGGCATCCTTGCGGGTCCGCTTCGCCTCTACGACGCCGATGACCAGGCCCGGCTCGTACTCCAAGGCGTAGTCGGCGCGCAGCTCCTGATCCCGCTGGTGGCCTCGCGCCGTAACCCGGATACGGCCAGCGTTGATCGTGTACTGGGGGGCGATCTGGTCCTCGTTCCACCCGGCTCTATCGAGCGCGGGGAGCACGAACCGGCGGCATGTCTCGTCCTCCAGGTAGTCGACCATGAGGCCCTTTCTACTCGCTGTAACCGTAGTGGGCTATCGGTTCACCCCACATCTGCCGTTACCCGGCAGGAGCGGCGGGCAGCCGTGCACTTCCCCGTGGGACACGCCAGCATCATGGTCGGGACGCACGGAGGCACTCCTGTTAGCAGCCGGGCGCGGCTGGTCCACTGGTCGACCAGCGGGGTCTTGGTCAGCATGTGGATCGCTGGTCCACGCGCCGTGTGGATCGATCGTAAACGTGGGGACCAACTCCTCGAACGCCCAGCGGATCACCTCGGTCAGTACCAGGCCCCCGTAGCCGTGGCAGCGGTGGGCCGGATCGATGACCACCTCCACCTCGCCACCGTCATAGAAGTTGATGTTGGCTAAGGTGGTCCACCCGATCACCGTGTCGGATTCGCTGCGGACGACTGCCCAGGCGAAGTGCCTGGTCACCGTGGCGTTGTCCTGCTGGAGTTGGAGTTGCCCAGCGATCCAGTCCGCACCCGTGGTGTGCCCGGCGGCAGAGTGGCCGAACATGGCGCGCCGATCGGGATCGTTGAGGCATCGGTTCGAGCGCGCTGGCGTCGCCCGACTCCAGCGGGCGTAGCAGCACCTCACCGACCGGTAGGTCGGGTATGGTCGCCGTCGGCGAAGTCACGTGCCAAGGATGCGCGCTGATCGAGTACGCCCAGCACGAGGGTGTCCCCTTGAGTCCAATGGGTGCTACGCCGGCACCGAAGCTACGCCGGCAGCGTGCGTGCGCGTCGCGGCTGTGTTTGCCGGCCGGTTCGTACTGACTCCGCTGGTTTCGACCGGTCCCCCGATGGC
Organism: Amycolatopsis bartoniae; assembly: GCF_014191255.1. Lineage (GTDB taxonomy): Bacteria > Actinomycetota > Actinomycetes > Mycobacteriales > Pseudonocardiaceae > Amycolatopsis_E > Amycolatopsis_E bartoniae. The sequence continues at coordinate 581,032 of NZ_JACHWH010000003.1, read as the reverse complement.
GCTCTGCTCACAGCTACGGTAGATGCGGTCCACTCTCTCGTCTGCCCGTGCAGGTATCGCCTGCTGTGTCTCCCGACGGACCTGGGCAACCAACTGGCGTGAACAATCGGCACCAATGCGCAGCCGCCGACGCAGCGTCTCGGCGGAGATCGGGCGCTGGTGCTCCAACCGGTGGCGGAGATCCTCTTCGCGAGCACGATCTAGCAGGTGGCTTGCCGTCTCAATGCGTTGGACCGTTGCGGTAGCGTCGCTGCCCGAAGAATCCGGGTGGTCCGGCAGTCCGGCAAGAGCGTCCTGCACTGGCGGGGCGGCTTGAACCTCCGTTCCGTCCGGGGAATCACCCAAATTTGCGCTGGTGGAGGCGCTGAGGGCGTGAAGCAGGCTGGGTCCGACCTCCGACCAACCGATCAGTAGCATCGAACGCAGCCTTGCCAAGCTGCCCCTGACCAGCGGGTCCGCGACATTCAGGGCCAGCGTCACGAAGCTGGCGAAGATCAATAAACGTCGCGCGCCGCGCAACGAGTCCAGCTCAACCCCCTGAACCACCAGGTGGCGGGTACCAAGGAGCAGTCCCAGGATCGACAGGTCCACCGCAGGCGCCACCAGCGGCGCCACCCAGACCGGAACGCCAAGCCGCAATGCCAGGTCAAGTACGTTCCCGAAGCCGAAAAGGAACGTGAGACCGACGACCGTTCCCATGATCGCCGTGACAGCCTGGACGACGGCGGCTTGGCCGGCGGCCGACTCCGCGTCGGGGCGCCGCGGTGCTGCTCGCTCCACAGTCACTGCGACCCACCTCCCGGCGCGGAAAGGTCGAACGTCGCCTCGACAACCAACTGGCCGGTCGAAAACCGCAGGTCAGACCCGTTCCCATCCTTTGGTAGTCCCGGCGGGGGCACGTACAGCATCCACACAGCCAGTCGTTTCCACGGTGTTGGTGACTTCGGGCAGATCCTCGGCCGGCAGCCGGATCTCGAGGTGGACCTGGTTGGTGTCACCGATCAGGCGGACGGTGAACTGGAGGTTCTCGAACAGGCGCCGCAGCTGGTTCTCGGGCGCCTCGGCCAGGTTGACCGCGACATACGGCAGGGCATCGAGCAAGGCCACCTCGTCGTCGCTGGGCATGCGGCCTTCGAGGTCACCGGTGGCGTCGAGCTCGGCCACAGCTTGCAGCGCAGTCCGCTTGTGGCTCGCAGGCCCTGGGTGAACGGGTCGTCAGGTTCGCCATCCTGTGCTTGCCGCGGGACAGAGGTTCGCCGACATTGCAGGTCGGCGACGGCGGGCGGAATCCGCTCGGTGCCGGGCACGTAGCAGGCGTCGCGCAGTTGCGCGAGCGGGTCGCGCTGGCCTGTCGGCCAGACCGACAGCGGCGGCACCGGCGGCTCCTCCCCCGGTGGCGATCGTCGTGGCGCGCACCTGGCAGGCCGCGACTCGCCGGGCCCGTGTCCCGCAGCGTCAACGTCGCGACTGCGGACTGTACATCGACGAGTGCCACAACTTCCTCAACCTCGCCTACCCGCTGGAAGACATGCTCACCGAGGCCCGCGGTTACCGGCTCTCGATGGCCTTCCCACCAATACCTCGGCCAGCTCCCCAAGGAACTCGAGGAAGGCATCAGCACCAACGCCCGCAGCAAAATATTCTTCAACGCCTCACCGGAGGACGCGAAGAAGCTGACCCGCCACACCATGCCACGGCTCTCTGATCACGACCTCTCCAACCTCGGGGTCTACCACGTCGCCACCCGACTCGTCCTGGGCGGCGAGGAAGCACCACCGTTCACCGCGGTGACCGAGAAACTCCCACCCGTGATTCCCGGCCGCGCCAGAGCAATCCGCAAGGCCGCCAGAGTCAACACCCGTCCCCCCGTCACCCACATCGCCACGGTCGCGGGTCACGGTGCGCAGACCACTGTGGACCCACGCCGCGCGGCCTAGCTCCGCATGACCTGCCCTCGCCCGTTTGCCACTGCTGCCCGTCTCCGGGAGGTGTGTACCCATGATTTCCAACCCCACCCCTCAGCGGGCGTTGCGCTGACACATGGCGCAGCGCCACACCCCACGAGCCGCCACCACCGGAGAGCACCACGCCCAGCTCGCCGGCCGGCTCACGCTCCGGGACCGGTGGCTGGCCCGGATGCTGCACGAACACAAGGTGTTCACCACGCAGCAGATCGTCGAGCTGTGCTATCCGAGCATGCGCGCGGCCAATCACCGACTGCTCGACCTGTTCGAGTGGCGGGTCATCGACCGGTTCCAACCGTTCGTCAGCTCCGGCACCGCGCCGATGCACTACGTGCTCGACATCGCCGGAGCGGTCGCCCTGGCCTACGAAGACGGTCTCGGGATCGCACACTCCCTGCGCCTGGCCCACACCGTCGGGATCAACGGCTTCTTCACCACCCTGATCGCGCTCAGCCGACAGTCCGGCGCACGGGGACGACTGACCGCGTGGTGGTCCGAGCTGCACTGCGGCCGACTCTTCGGCGACATGGTCCGCCCCGACGCCTACGGCCGATGGCGCGAGGACGGCCAGCAGATCGAGTTCTTCCTCGAATTCGACTTCGGCACCGAAGACCTCGCCACACTCGGCCGCAAGCTCTACGGCTACGAAAAACTCGCCACCGCAACGGGATCACCACCCCGGTCCTGGTATGGCTACCCACCCACCGCCGCGAAACGACCGCGCGCCGGGCGCTGGCCGACGCGCTGTCCCAGCTCGACCGCCCGGCACTCGTCCACCACGTCGGCCTGTACATCGGTGCGGGCGAGATGGTGCACGCACCAGACTTCGGACAGCCCATCCAGTATCGGTGGAACGGTGACGACTATCTCGCTGCCGCAGGTGGCCTCCGGATCGGTCCGGCGGCCCGGTCGGCTGGGTTATCTGGTCGCGATGATCACCTTGCCGAATGGGTTGCCGGACTCGTAGTAGCGGTAGGCCGCGGCGGCCTCCTCGAAGGGAAACACCCGGTCGATGACGGGTTTGAGGTGATGTGCCGCGATGGTGTGGTTCATCTCGACGAACTGGGCCCGGCTGCCGACGGTAACCGCCCGGATTGTCGCCGCGGCGCCGAACAGCAGCCGGGGGTCGATCGAGGGCCAGGCGCCGGTGACGGACCCGACGAAGGCGACATGCCCGTCGATGGCGACCGACCTGAGGGACTGCTCCAACGTTCCGGCGACGTCGACGACGCGGTCTACGCCTTGTCCCGCGGTGAGTTCACGGACGGCGATGTGCCAGTCCGGGACGTCACGGTAGTTGACGACCTCGTCGGCACCGAGGTCGCGGAGGCGCTGCTCCTTGTCCGCCCGCCCTGTCGTGGCGATCACCCTGGCGCCGAGGAGCTTGGCGAACTGCAGTGCGAACAGCGACACGCCGCCGGAGCCGAGTGTGAGGACCGTCTGCCCGCGCCGGACCCCGCGACCGTCACCGGTCAGGGCATTCCAGGCGGTGACGGCGGCGCAGGGAAGTGTCGCGGCCTCCGCGTAGGAGAGGTGTTCCGGGATCGGTACGAGTGCTGCTTCCGGGAGGACCGCGAATTCGGTGAGCATGCCGTCCAGCGAGCCACCCAACTGCGGCAGATGCGAAGGCCGGAACGGGCCGTCCAGCCAACTCGGGAACAGCGTGGCGGCGACCTGGTCGCCCGGCCGTACCCGCCGGACACCCGTACCGACGGCGACGACCTCGCCGGCGCCGTCGGAGATCGGGATGACATCAGGCTTGACGGGCAGGACGTACTGGCCGCGCAGCACGAGGAGTTCACGGAAGCTGAGGGAGGTGGCGTGGACCGCCACCACGACCTCGCCCGGTGCCGGACTCCGTGGCTCATCACTGCGCAAGGACAGTCCGTCGATGCCCGCGCCGGTGGTCACGTGATAACTGCGCACAGCCGATGGCCACATCGCGATCGTCACGATCAGCCTTCGATGAACTGGTAGTCGGTGCGGATGCGGCCGTCCTCGTCGAGGACGAGGACCTCCAGACCGACCCCGGCCACCTCACCGCTGCGGGAGACCATTTCCCAGTTGAACTTGACGATGTCGTGAAGCCTGTCGGCGTTGCGCCGGGACCTGAAGGTGAAAGTGCCCGGCGCGACGAACTCCTGGTAGGTCCGGGTCACGCGGAACTCCAGGGCGGCGTACCCGCGAGCTTCGAGGGTCGCGGAGACGAAGCCGAGCCCTTCGGCGGCCGTCCGGACGTCCTGCGGTGGCCGCAGGACGTGCGTGGCACCCTTGGCCCAGAGTTCCCGGATGGTGTGGCGGCGCATGTCGGCGTCCGGCTCGTTCCAGACCGCGACATAGCGGTCGGTCAGCTCCTGCGGGTCGATGTCAGCCATGACGAGTCCCTTGGTCGGTGTGGTCGGGTTCGGCCACGACTGTGCTGCCGAGGCCGGCGGCCGGGCAATTCCTCGCAGGGAATGGTCGAGCAGCGTCCGCACGGGTAGACAGGGGCAATGATCACCGGATCGAAGGACGGGTTCGCCGACGCCTTGCGTGCGTGGCGCACGCGGCGACGCGTGAGCCAGTTGGAGCTCGCCGCACGCGCGGGTACGACACAGCGGCACGTCAGTTTCATCGAGAGCGGGCGCTCACTGCCGGGCCGGTCCATGGTTATCCGGCTGGCCGAATCGCTGGAGGTGCCCGTCCGGGAACGCAACGTCCTGCTCCTCGCGGCGGGTTTCGCCCCGGCCTACCCGCAGACCCGGCTGGACGATCCCGGCCTCGGACCGGTCCGCACCGCCCTGGAACGCATCCTGGCAGGCCACCTGCCGTACCCGGCGGTGGTCGTCGACCGATGCGGTGATCTGGTCATGGCCAACGCCGGCTTCCACGCGCTGACCGACACCGTGGCGCCACCGCTGCTGGTACCGCCGGTCAGCGTCCCTCGGGTGCTGCTGCACCCGCACGGCCTCGCACCCAGGATCGTCAACCTCGACGAGTGGGCCTGGCACATCATCGACCGGCTCCACACCGAGACGGTGCGGAATCCGAACGACCGGCTCCAGCGCCTGGTCGCCGAACTCACCGAGCTGGTGCCGGACCGCCCACGCCAACCGGCACCGGACTACCTCGGTTTCGCCGTTCCGCTGCGGCTGCGCACAGGCGACGGGGACAACGACGGCGAGCTGCGGCTCATCACCACGCTGACCCACTTCGGCACCGCCGTCGACGTCACGATCGCCGAACTACGGCTGGAGGCGTTCCTCCCCGCCGACGAGGCGACGGCCGCCACCCTCACCGAACTCGTGATCCGATAACCCGGGACCTCACCCGAAGGTCCCGCACAGACGAACCGCGCACGAAGAGATCCGCCCCGGGCCCTGCCATCCGGGGCGGATCGCACCGGTTACACCGGCCGCCGGTGGCGGGCCTGGTCGATCAGGACCTGCCCGTCCTCCGGCAGGACGAAGTGCTGCCCCACCAAGCGCTGCACCACGTCCCGCACCTGCTGCTGGTAGTCACGATCGCTGTAGTACAACGACCCCAGCTGCGCCGCCGTGAAGTCCCGGTGCGTCCCGTACAGCACGCAGAACGAGCTCAGCGGGTTGGTCAGGCTCGCGGGCGAGTTGATCCCGTCGTTGAGCCCCACCGGCACCTCCACGTCCGGCAACCGGATCCCGCCCTCGGCGATGCCGAAGCTGTCCCGCGCCAGCGAAGCCGGCGGCCCCGGGTCGATGATCGCCAGCGGCGGGGCGAGCCGCGGCGCGACGCCACGGCGCACCCACTTGTCCAACGCGTCGTACGCGGCATGGAACACCGCCCACGACTCGACCTGGCTCGGCCCCGGGTTGGTGCAGTCGACCGGCGGCGCCGGGCCGAACTCCCGCGTCTGGATGGCGCCCAGCGTCGCGCGGAAATCGCCCGGATCGGTGCCCGTCGAATACGCCGGGACGTGCGACGCGCCCGCGATCTCCCAGGTACGCAACGTGTTCGAGTCCGGCGCCTGCTTGCTCGGCACCCCGGCGCCCCGGTAGATGTCGTTCTCGGTGAACACCCGGATCGCCTTCGTGCCCACACCCGGCCGCGCCGGCAGCGAGCTGTCCGACAGCGCGAACAGGAACCCGTCGTACACGTGCTGGATCGGCTGCACCGTGTTGTAGTACACGCCGAGGTACCGGCCCGACTGCGACGCGCCACCCGCGTAGACCTGCGAAATTCCGAGGTCCGCCAACGGGTTCGTCCGGGCGTGGCCCTTCAGCAGCTGCGCGATCTGGGTGTAGATGTCGAACGACTGCGAGTCGTCGAGCACCGCGCCGTGGTCGGTGACGTCCAGCGAACCGTACCGCCGCGGGCTCCACTCGGTCAGGCCGAGCCCGGCCGTCGGACCAGACGGCGCGCCGTTGACGCCGACGTGCTGCACCGAGGCGCCGACCCACGTCCAGCCGTTGCGCACGAAGTAGTCCGCGCTGGTACCCCACTCGGTGTCGATGTCGTGCCCGGCCGTCACGTTCTGCCAGTCGACCACCGCGACCCCCGCCGACTTCGATGGCTTGACCGGCCGCCGCACCACGATCCGCGTCGTGTACGGCGTCGTGCCCAGCGGGGTGGCCGCCTGCTGTTGCTGGTCGATCGTCGGGTTCGGGTTGTAGCGCGTCGCGGTGCCGGAGATGAAGAACTCGAGCTCCTCGTAGCCCGCCTTCTTCAGGTCATAGGGAGTCGAATAGAACACGTAGTCGTGCGCCGGGTCGCCCGGCTCGCCGGCCGCCGGGATCGGGCCGGTGATGGTCGCGGGTCCCGCACCGGGCGAGACCGTCGGTGGTGCGCCGTGCGCCGGTGCCGCCTGGGCGGTCAGCGGCGCGGCGGCGAGGACGAGTGCGAGCAGGAGACACAACCGGCTGCGCATCGGCTTCCCTTCACTGGGGACGGAGGAATACCACTCCCCGGTCGAGCACCACGGTGCCGTCGTCCTTTGTGGACCGGAAGGTGGCGGTATCGCCGTCGGTCCACATCGACACGGTCAGCGACTCGCCCGGGAACACGGGGGCGCTGAACCGGCCGGACATCCCGGCGAACCGCGCGGGATCCGAACCGGCGAGCGTGTGCAGCAGCGCGCGACCGGTGACGCCGTAGGTGCACAGGCCGTGCAGGATCGGCCGCGGGAACCCCGCCCGCGCGGCGAACGCGGGGTCGGAGTGCAGCGGGTTGCGGTCGCCGGAGAGCCGGTAGAGCAGGGCCTGCTCCGGGCGGGTCGGGTAGGTGACCTGGTGGTCGGGGGCGCGGGCGGGCTCCTTCCAGTCGGGCGCGGGCCCGCGGTCGCCGCCGAAGCCGCCCTCGCCGCGGATGAACACCGAACTGCGCGAGGTGACCAGCAGCTCGCCGGACGCCGCGTCGACCGCCGTCGCCTCGGTCACCACCAGCGCACCGGAGCCCTTGTCGTAGATACCGGTGATCTTGGACGTCACCTGCGCGGTGCCCGCCGGGGAGAGCGGGCGGTGCAGTTCGAAGGCCTGCTCGGCGTGCACGAGCATCGCGCGGTCGAAGTCGCCGAGGTCGCCGCGGCGGCCGCCCTGCGCGGCCAGTACGGCGAACGTGGGCAGCACCTGCTGAGTGAGGCCGGCCGAGTTCTCGGTGGTGAAGGCGAGTTCCTGGGCCGGGTCGCCGAGGCCGGCACCAACCCCGACGGCGTAGAGCAGCGTGTCCTTGCTCGTCCAGGTCCGCTCCACCGGTTCGGACTCGACGCCGACCAGGTCGTGGTTGAGCGTCATCAGATGCCGATCCGTCCGGCGAGCCGCTCGCGGTGGTAGGCGGGGTCGCCGAACAGCAGCTCGCTCGCCTTGGCACGCTTGAAGTACAGGTGCGCGTCGTGCTCCCAGGTGAACCCGATCCCGCCGTGCAGCTGGATGTTCTCCGCCGCGGCGTGGAAGAACGTCTCCGACGCGTACGCCTTGGCCAGCGACGCGACGACCGGTACCTCGTCGGCGTCCTCCGCGACGGCCCAGGAACCGTAGATCACCGCCGAGCGGGTCGACTCGACCTCCAGCAGCAGGTCCGCGCAGCGGTGCTTGAGCGCCTGGAAGCTGCCGATGGGCTTGCCGAACTGTTCCCGGATCTTGCCGTACGCCACCGCCATGTCGAGCGCGGCCTGCGCACCGCCGAGCTGTTCGGCGGCCAGCGCCAGCGCGGCGACGTCCAGGGTGGCGGCCAGCGCCGCTTCCGCGGGCCCGATCAGCTCCGCCTCGACACCGTCGAACTCCAGCCGCGCGAGGCGTCGCGTCTGGTCCAAAGTGGGCAGTGCGGTCGCGGTCAGCCCGGCCGCGTGCGCGTCGACCGCGTACAGGAACAACCCTTCCGGTGTGCGGGCGGTGGCCAGCACCAGCGCCGCGTTGTGCCCGTCGAGCACGAAGTTCCTGTGCCCGGTGAGCTTTCCGTCGGCGGCGGAGAGGCCGGAACCGTTGCCGCTCCAGCCGCCGCTGTCGTCGGTGAACGCGAGGGTCGCGATGGTCTCCCCGCTCGCGATGCCCGGCAGGTACCGGCTCTTCGCCTGTTCGTCGCCGGACTTCAGCAGCACGGTCGCGGCCAGCACCGCGCTGGCGAAGAACGGTCCACAGTAGAGGGTGCGACCCATCTCCTCGAGCACGATGCACTGCTCGACGAAGCTGAACCCGGCGCCGCCGTACTCCTCGGGGATCGCCAGCGAGGGCAGGCCGAGCTGCACCGACAGCTGCTTCCAGACCGCGTCGTCGTACCCGGCGACGGTCTCCATCTGCTCCCGGACCGCCGTGCTGGGCGACTTCTCCGCGAGGAACCGGCGCACCGACGAGCGAAGTTCGGACTGTTCAGGGCTTTCCGTGAACTGCATGGCGGCTCTCCCGGATCATCTGGGCAGGCCGAGCGCCCGCTCGGCGATGATGTTGCGCTGGATCTCGCTGGTGCCGGAGTAGATGGTGCCCGCCCGGCTGGCCAGGAACGTGTTCTGCCACGGGGTGGTCGGGTAGTCCTCCCCCTCGGGGCGGACCAGCCCGTGCGTGCCGATGATGCTCATCGCGAGCTCGCCGAGCCGCTTGTGGTACTCGCTCCAGAACAGCTTGTTGATCGACGCCTCGGGCCCCGGCTGGGTGCCCTGGGCGACCTGCGCGAGCGTGCGCAGCCCGCTGAAGCGCATCAGCTGCACCTGGGTGTAGGCCCAGGCGAGCTGCTGGCGCACCAGCGGGTCCTCGTGCCTGCCGTACTTGCGGGCAGTCTCGACCAGTGACCAGAACTCGCGCTCGAACCGCAGGTGCTGCACGGTCGCGCGGCCGCCGCGCTCGTGCCCGAGGGTGGTCATCGCGACCCGCCAGCCGTTGTTCAGCCCACCGATGACGTTGAACAGCGGTGCGCGCACCCCGTCCAGGAAGTCCTCGCAGAACTCGGCCGCGCCGGACATCTGGCGGATCGGCCGGTACTGCACCTCGGGCCCGGTGAAGGGCACCAGCACGTAGGACAGGCCGCGGTGCTTGGGCGCCTCGGGGTCGGTGCGGCACAGCACGAACATCTTGTTGGCTCGCGCGGCGCCGGAGGTCCACACCTTCTGCCCGGTGACCACGATGTCGTCGCCGTCGACCACCCCGCGGGTCTGCACGGCGGCGAGGTCGGAACCGTGGCCCGGTTCGGAGAAGCCCTGGCAGTAGACGTCCTCGCCGGAGACGATCCGGGGCAGGAACGCCGCTTTCTGCTCGGGTGTGGCGTGCACGAGGATGGCGGGGCCGACGAGGGTCTCCCCCATCCCCCGCACCACCCGCGGGACGCCGGCACGCGCGAACTCCTCGTTGAGCACCGCGACGCGCACGGCGTCCATGTCCTGACCGCCGTACTCGGCGGGCCATTGGGGGCAGATCAGTTTCGCCTCGAGCAGGTGCTGCTCCCACTCCCGGTAACGGGGGTCGGCCAGCGCCTCGTCCACGCCGGGCGCGCGGCGGCCGCCGGTGATCAGCGCCGCCTCCCAGCTGACCAGGTTCGGCAGCCCGTCGGGGGTGTGTGCGGTGATCCACGAGCGCAGATCGGCGCGGAACGCGTCGATCTCGGGGCCCAGGTCCAGTTCCATGGCGCGTGCTCCTCGCTCCGCTGCGACGATCGCGTCGATCTCAATATTAGAATCTGATTCTTACATCAGACTCCTGCCGGATACCGGTGTCAATACCCCCGCCACCTTGACAGGGCCACGCCCGGCGGCCGAAGCTGATTTCAGAAGCGTGTTCTAGAACCGGGCGACGAAGGGCGGTCATCATGGGTCGGCTGGACGGGCGGGTCGCGATCGTGACGGGCGCGGGCCGCGGCATCGGAGCCTCGGTCGCGCGCCTGCTGGCCGGGGAGGGCGCGCTGGTCGTGGTGAACGATCTCGGCGCGCAGCTGGACGGCTCGGGCGTCGACGACGGACCGGCCGCCGGGGTGGTCGCCGAGATCACCGAGGCGGGCGGCAAGGCGATCGCGAACTTCTCCGACGTCTCCGACCACGCCGCCGCCGAGGAGCTGGTGGCGACCGCGATCGGCCAGTTCGGCAGGCTCGACGTGGTGGTGAACGTGGCCGGCATCCTGCGCGACCGCATGGTGTTCAACATGGCCGAGCGCGAATGGGACGACGTCATCCGAGTGCACCTGAAGGGCACGTTCAACACGACCAAGTTCGCGGCCGCGCACTGGCGCTCGCTGCGGGAAGAGGCCGCGCAGAACCGGATCATCAACTTCACCTCGGTCTCCGGGCTGCACGGCGCGCCGGGTCAGCCCAACTACGCGGCGGCGAAGATGGGCATCGTCGGCCTGACCTACTCCAGCGCCAACGCGCTGGCCAAGTACGGCGTCACGGTCAACGCGATCTCGCCCGGCGCCGCCACCCGGATGACCGCGTCGATCCCGGGCGAGCGGCGCAGGAGCCCGCGGACCGACGAGCGTTCGCCCGACAACGTCGCGCCCGTCGTGGCCTATCTGGCGGGTACGGGTTCGGGCTGGATCAACGGCCGCATCCTGCATTCGGCGGGCTACCAGGTCGCGCTCTACAGCAACCCGGAACCGATCAGCCGCATCGTCGGCACCGCCCCGTGGGACCTCGACTCGCTCGCCACGCACCTCGAGTCGTCCTTCGGCCCCCTGCTGGGGCGCTGACATGGGTGCGCTCGACGGCCGGGTCGCGCTGGTCACCGGCGCAAGCCGGGGCATCGGCGCGGCCATCGCGGAGCTGTTCGCCGCCGAGGGTGCGCGCGTCGTGGTCACCGCCCGCACCGTGACCCCGGAGCAGAGCCGGTTGCCCGGCACCATCTCCGACACGGTCGGCCGGATCACAGCGGCGGGCGGCGCGGCCGAGGCGATCGCGGCGGACCTGTCCCAACGCGACGATCGCGAACGGCTCGCGGCGGCGGCCGGTCCGGTCGACATCCTCGTCAACAACGCGGCGGTCACCTACTTCACGCCGATCGAGGAGTTCTCCGCCCGGCGGTTCGCGTTGATGTTCGAGGTGCAGGTCACCGCGCCCGTGCACCTGGCGCAGCTGTGCACGCCGGGAATGCGCGGCGAGGGCTGGATCCTCAACATCTCCTCGGGCGCCGCGCGCCATCCGGCGCCGGACTCCGGGCGGCGCGGCGGGACGGTGTACGGCATGTGCAAGGCCGCGATCGAGCGGTTCAGCACCGGGCTGGCCGCGGAGCTGCACGCCGACGGCATCACCGTGAACGCGCTTTCGCCGAGCAAGGTCGTGCCCACGCCCGGCACGCTGTTCCACCACCTCACCACCGAGGACGACCCGAAGGCGGAACCGCCGTCGGTGATGGCGGCCGCGGCGCTCGCACTGTGCCGGTCCGGCGCACCGAGCGGCCGCATCGCCTACTCGCAGGAGATCCTCGCCGAACTCGCCCCGAACTAGGAGGAGTGCGACCGATGGGCAAACCCGTTCCCGTGCCGACGCCGGAGACCAAGCCGTTCTTCGACGGCGCCGCGGCCGGCGAGCTGCGCATCCAGCGCTGCGCCGACTGCGGACAGCCTTTCTTCTACCCGCGCCCGAGCTGCCCGTTCTGCGCCTCGGGCGCGGTGGAGTGGTTCACCGCGAGCGGCCGCGCGACGCTGTACTCGTACACGATCAACCACCGGCCCGCGCCGGGCTTCGAGAACGACGCGCCGTACGCGATCGCCGTGGTGCAGCTGGCAGAGGGGCCACGGATGATGGCGAACATCGTCGGCATCGAGAACACCCCGGACAACCTCGTGCTCGACATGGACCTGGAAGTCACCTTCGAGCAGCGCGGCGACGTCACGATCCCGCAGTTCACCCCCGCCGGAGGCCATTGATGGTTGCCATCGCCGGAGCAGCGGAGACCGACCGGGTCGGTGTGCTGCCGGAACACTCGACCCTGCGCCTGCACGTCGAAGGTGCGCGCAACGCGCTCGAAGACGCGGGCCTGCGGCTCTCGGACATCGACGGGATCGCCTCGGTCTCCGCGCCGGGCCCGATCCAGGTCGCGCACGCGCTGGGCGTCCAGCCGCGCTGGATCGACGGCACCGGCGTCGGCGGCACGTCGTTCCTGTTGCACGTGCGGCACGCGGTCGCGGCGATCGAGGCCGGGCACGCCAGCACGATCCTCATCACGCACGGGGAGTCGGGGCGGTCACGGGTCGGCCCGGCGCGCGGGTCGATGCCGGCGTCGAGCCCGAACGCGCAGTTCGAGGCGCCGTACGGGGTGTTCGGGCCGCCTACGATGTTCACCATCCCGTTGCTGCGGTACATGAAGGAGTTCGGGCTGACGCCCGAGCAGCTCGCGTCCGTTGCCGTCGCGCAGCGCAAGTGGGCCGCACGGAACCCGCGCGCGATGTACCGGGACCCGATCACGGTCGAGGACGTGCTCGCCTCGCGGATGATCTCCTACCCGTTCCACCTGCTGGAGTGCTGCCTGGTCACCGACGGCGGTGGCGCGCTGATCGTGACGTCGGACGAGCGGGCGGCGGACCTGCGCAAGCCGCCGGTGCACATCCTCGGCACCGGTGAGACCTTCGAGTCGCCGCTGATCTCGCAGATGGCGGACTTCACCACGTCCGCGGCCTTCCGCCGGTCGAGCCGGGACGCGTTCGCCGAGGCGGGGATCGGCGTCGGCGACGTGGACCACGTGATGATCTACGACGCGTTCGCGCACGTGCCGATCTACGGCCTGGAGGACATGGGCTTCCTCGGGCGCGGTGAGGCGGGGCCGTTCATCGCGGAGGGGCACACGTCGCCGGGCGGGTCGCTGCCGGTGAACACCAACGGCGGCGGGCTGTCGTACACGCACACCGGGATGTACGGGATGTTCCTGATCCAGGAGTCGGTGCGGCAGCTGCGCGGCGAGGCGGCGGCGCAGGTGCCGGGCGTCGAGGTCAGCGTCGCGCTGGGCAACGGCGGGATGTTCATGGCCGCGGGCGCGCTGGTGCTGAGCAACCGCAAGCCGTGATCCGGGTCGACTGTCATCTGCACACCGTCGAGTCCGGCGATGCGTGGACGACGGTCGAGCAGCTCGCGGAACGGGTTGCCGAGTGCCGGTTGGACGTCGTGTGCGTGACGGAGCACAACCACATCGCCGACTACGACCTGTCGCGGCTCGTCGGGGCGCGGGTGGTCGTCGGCGAGGAGATCCGGACGCGGTCGGGTGAGCTGATCGGGTTGTTCCTGCGGGAGCGCGTGCCGTACGTGCTGCCGGCGGAGGAGGTGGTGGCGCGCATCCGGGCGCAGGGCGGGCTCGTGTGCGCGCCGCACCCGTACGACCCGCTGCGCGGCGGGGTGGGCGCGGAGCTGCCGTCGCTGTGCGAGGCGGGCTTGATCGACGCGGTGGAGGTGTTCAACGCGAAGATCGCGGACCCCGCGGTGAACGCGGCGGCGCTGGCCACGGCTCGGGCGTACGACCTGCCGGGGACGGCGGGCTCGGACGCCCACGACCCGGCGGGCATCGGCGCGGCGTACCTGGAGATGCCGGACTTCGACGGCCCGCGCGAATTCCTCGCGGCGCTGCGCTCGGCCGTCGTGCACGGCGAGTACCGGCCCCACGCGCCGCGGTTCTGAGTGGCCGCCGGACTGCCCTTTCCGGACTCGCCTCGACAGCCACCCCTCACGAAGCCTTCTCGTGGGACAACACCGGCGCCTCCAGCTCCGCCGCCACGTACCGACTCCCTCGGAAGGCGCTCGCGCCCGCCGCGATGAGGCACGCCGCGATGGCGAACGCGAAAGCGATGTGCAGACCCGCCTGGAACGGCCCCGAGATCAGGTCCGGGAAGAACGCGTGGCCGGTCAGCGCCGCCGCGTCGGCGGGCGGCAGGTGCGAGATCACGTTGTCCCCCAGCAGATGTTGCATCGGGTTGTAACCCAGGAACGCCGCGAACAGCACCGACACCGGCGGGCTGCCCGCCACCGCCGCGGCCGCCGCCGGCGGGACGTGGTGCGCCTCCAGCCCAGTCGTCAGCGCCGAGGGCAGGGTCGCCGCGAGGCCGGTGATCATCAGCGAGAAGAAGATGCCGATCGAGAACACCTGCGCCGAGTTCTGGAAGGTCGAGTTCATCCCGCCGCCGGCACCGCGGTGGCTGATCGGCAGGCTGTTCATCACCGCCGCCCGGTTCGGCGACGCGAAACAGCCCATCGCCAGCCCGTTCAGCAGCAGGATCGCGGCGAACGCCGGGTACGGGAAGTCGATCGGCAGCAACTCCAGCAACAGGAAGGTCGTCGCGGCCGCGAGCATGCCCGCCGTCGCGAACGGCCGCGCGCCAAACCGGTCCGACAGGTACCCGGAGACCGGCCCCGCCGCGAGGAAACCGACCGTCAGCGGCAGCATGTGGATGCCGGCCCACAACGGCGTCGACTCGAAGCTGTAGCCGTGCAGCGGCAACCAGATCCCCTGCAGCCAGATGATCAGCATGAACATCAGCCCACCGCGGCCGAGCGCGGACAGGAACGTCGAGAGCGTGCCGAAGGTGAACGCCCGGATCTTGAACAGCGGCAGGCGGAACATCGGGAACCGCACCCGCGTCTCGATGATCCCGAACGCCACCAGCAGCGCCACCCCCGCGGCGAGGCAGCCGACGACGACCGGACTGGTCCAGCCCATCGTGTGCCCCGCATAGGGCTGGATCCCGTGTGTGATGCCGATCATGACCAGGATCAGGCCGACCGCGAAGGTGATGTTGCCCAGCCAGTCGATCGGTTCGCCGGAGCGGCGGGACAGGTCGTGCAGCCGCCGGTACGCCCACACCGCCCCGAACACCCCGCACGGCACGGAGATCAGGAACACCAGCCGCCAGTTGATCGGCGCGAGCAGCCCGCCCAGCACGAGCCCGATGAAGGTGCCACTGATCCCGGCCACGTTGTTGATGCCGAGCGCGAGCCCGCGCTGGTGCGCCGGGAACGCGTCGGTCAGGATCGCGCCCGAGTTGCCCACCAGGAACGCGCCGCCGACGCCCTGCACGATCCGCCACACCAGCAACCAGATCGCGCCCGCGTGCCCGCTCATCCAGTCGATGGTGAGCAGCAGCGAGGCGAAGGTGTAGATGACGAACCCGAGATTGTACATCCGCACCCGGCCGAACAGGTCACCCAGCCGCCCGACGCTGACCACCAGCACGCTGCTCGTCACGAGGTAACCGAGGATCATCCACAGCAGGTAGAAACTGTTCTCCGGCAGCAACGGGTCGAGGTGGATGCCGCGGAAGATGTCCGGCATCGCGATCAGCATGATCGACGAGTCGATCGTGGCCAGCAGGACGCCGATCGTCGTGTTGGTCAGCGCCACCCATTTGTACCTCTCACCCCGTACCGCCGCCCCGCCCACTCGCCATCCTTCCCTCAGCGCCAGGTGATCAGCGCGTCCAGCGCCTCCACCCGCGAACCCCGCACCAGCAACGGATTGATCTCCAACGATTCCAGCCGATCACCCAGCGCGAGGGCAAGGTCTCCCACCCGCGTCACGACCTCGGCGACACTGTCCAAATCGGCCGGTTCCCGGCCCCGGGAGCCACGCAGAACGGCGGCACCCCGCAGTTCACCGAGCGCGGACCGGACATCCGCCGCGCTGACGGGCAACAGTCGTTGTGCCGCGTCGCGAAGCACTTCCACCCAGATGCCACCGAGCCCGACCGCCAGCACCGGCCCCCACGCCGGATCCCGCACCACGCCGACGAGCAGTTCGACACCGCCCGAACGCTGCGGTTGTACGAGGGTGCCGATCCCCTTGGCGGACAAGGCGCGCAAGGACGCGGTGATCTCGCGGTGCGCCCGCCGCACCTCGTCGTCGCTCGCCAGCCCGAGCCGCACGCCGCCGATGTCACTCTTGTGGCCCAGCCCGTCGGCGACCGCCTTGAGCACCACCGGATAACCGAACCGGTTCGCGGCCTCGACCGCCCTGTCCTCGTCGCCGGCCAGTTCGGCCGGCACCACGGGAATCCCGTTGCGGGCCAGGAAAGCCGCCGCCTCGTGCTCCACCCAGGTGCCGGTGGGCTCGCCGGGCAGCTCGGGCACGGCGGGCACCGGCACCGGCTGCCAGGACGCCACCTCGCGGGTCCGTTCCGACCAGCGCACGGCGGCGCCGAGTGCGCCGAGGCCGTGCTCGATCCCGCCCGCCACATAGGGGTAGCCGGTCTCCCGCTGCACGGTCCGCCCGAACTCGCTCACGTCGACCAGCACGTTGCTCACGACCACCACCGGCCGCGGCGACTCGCGGATGAGCCGGGAGCTCGTCTGGTACACCGACAGCGTCAGCTCCGGGTCGGGCGGCACCCCACGCGGCAGGTCGGACAGCAGCATGACCTCGTCGATGCCCGGGTCGTCGGCCACGATCGCGAGCGCGCGGCTCAGCAGGGTCCGGTCGACCACGACGTACCCGGTGACGTCCAGCGGGTTCTGCACGGTCGCGAACTCCGGCAGGATCTCCTTCAGCCGCGCCACCGTCTCCGGCGCGAACTCCGGCAGCACCAGCCCTTCCTGCTCGGCCCGGTCGGCGATGATCTCCGATGCGCCCCCGGACGGGGTCACCACGCCGACCCGGCGGCCCGGCAGCGGCGGGGTCGCGGCGAGGAGGCCGGACGTGATGATCAGGTCCTCCAGCGAGCGCACCCGGATCACGCCCAGCTGCCGGAACGCCGCGTCGATCACGCTGTCGTCGCCGACCAGGGCGCCGGTGTGCGCCTGCGCGGTGCGGGACGCGAGCTGGCTGGCGCCGATCTTGAGCGCGACGACCGGTTTGCCCGCCGCGGCCGCCCGCCGGGCCGCCGCCGCGAACTCGTCCGGACGGCGGACCGACTCCAGGAACAGCGCGATGACCTTGGTCGCCGGATCGTCGATCAGGTACTCCAGCACGTCGGTCACCGAGATCATCGCCTCGTTGCCCATCGCGGTGAGCAGGCTGATGCCCACGTTCCGCGCCTGGGCGAAGGCGAGGATGGAGCTGGCCAGGGCGCCGCTCTGCAGCACGACGCCGACCGAGCCGCCGGCCAGGGAGCTCAGGATCGGCAGCCCGTACGGGGTGATCTTCGCGGCCGCGTTGATGTAGCCGTTCCCGTTCGGCCCCAGCACCGTCAGCCCGTTCTCGCGCGCGAAGTCGAGCACCTCCCGCTCACGCAGCCGCCCCTCGGCACCGGTCTCGCCGAAACCCGCGGTGAGCACGACGTAACTGCGGATGCCCAGCCGCGCGCCCTCCTGCAGCACCGGCAGCACGACGGGGGTGGGGACCATGACGTAGGCCAGGTCGACCGGCTGCCCGATGTCGCTCAGGCTCCGGTGCGCCCGCTGCCCGTGCACGATCTCGGTGCGTGGGTTGACCAGGTGCACGGGCCCGGTGAACCCGTGGGCGTGGAGGTTGTCGAAGGTGTTGCGGGACCAGCCTGACTTGTCCGTCGCACCCACCAGCGCGATCGATTCCGGGTTGAACAACGCCCGCAGTGAGCTCGTGCTTTCCCTTGCGCTGACCGAGAAGTCCGCCATCCCTGCCCGCCTTCGCACCGCCGTTGGCGCATTTTTTAGAACACGACTCTAGTAATTCATTCAGCCTGCGCCGGTCGCGGATCGGTGTCAAGAGCGCTTCCGGGCGACAGGCGTTCTAAAATCGGGTTCGACGGATCGAACGGAGCGGGCACATGGCACGCAAGACGGGAACCACGAGCGGCGGGAACGCCTGGCAGTGGAGCCGCACCACGGAGACCCGCCGGGTGCTGCTGAACGCCGCCCGGGAGGTGTTCAGCGAGCGCGGCTTCGCCGAGGCGAGCGTCGCCGAGGTGGTCAAGCGCGCCGACTCCAGCGTCGGCAGCCTCTACCACCACTTCGGCGGCAAGACCGAGCTGTACCTGGCACTGTGGGAGGACCACCAGGCGAGCCACGAGCACAACGCGACGGTGGCCGTGGCCAAGGCCCGCGCCGAGGGCGTGGAGGACCCGCTCGACCTGCTCATCGTGGGCGCCCGCGCGTTCCTCGAGGGCTCCTGGCAGCGCCGCGACCTGGTGCGGGTGTTCCTGGACGGGGACGGGCCGCCCGGGTTCGAGCTGATGCGCCGCTCGCGCAACCGCGAGTGGGTCCGGCAGAACGCCGTGCTGCTGGGCGCCGGTTCGGACCCGGTGGACCGGTTGACGGTCTCGGTGATCACCACGATCATCGGCGAGGCGGGCCGCGAGATCGCGAACTGCTCGACCAAGCGCAAGGCGAACACGATCGCCGACGCGGCGGAGACGCTGATCCGCAGGCTCGACCCCGTGCACCGTCCCGAGTCCGGCTAGGACTCCCCGTCCCGGAAAGGACCGCGCCTTGGCGCCACCCGCCTACTTCACCCGCGCCGGCGACCGGTTCGTCCCGGCCCCGCACGCCCGCAGCTGGTGGGCGCCGAAGATGCTGCACGGCAGACTGCTCGGCGGGCTGCTGGCCCGCACCCTGGAGGCCGAGCACGGCGCGCCGGGCCTGCGCTTCGGGCGGCTCACGGTGGACCTGTTCCGCAACGCGCCGCTCGAACCCGTCGAGGTCACCTCACTACGGATCCGGGACGGGCACCGGATCCGGGTCACCGAAGCGACCCTGACCTCGGAGATCGGGCTCGTCGCCCGCGCCACCGCGGTGCAGCTGCGCGCGAGCGAGCAGCCACCGGGCCGGGTGCCGGCCACGCCGGACTGGGACGCGCCGGACCCGCACACCCTGCCGCCCGCGAAACCCGGTTCGATCCCGCAACGCTGGCGGTTCAACGAGGGCGACCTGCGCCGGATGTGGATGCGCGAGCCCGGCGCCTTGGTCGACGGCGAGGAGCTTTCCCCGTTCGTGCGGGCCGCGCTCGCCGCCGACATGGCGAGCCCGCTCGCCCACGGCAGCGACGAGGACCTGGAGTTCATCAACGCCGACTACACGCTGTACCTGAGCCGGCCACCGGTGGGCGAGCACATCGGGCTGCAGTCGGGCGGGCACACCAGCGCCGACGGAGTCGCGGTCGGGCACTGCACCGTGTACGACCGGCTCGGCCCGGTCGGCTACAGCGTGACGGCCGCGGTGGCCAACCCGGGGGCCAGGCCACCGCGGCGCGCGAAGGCGGCGGAACAGGCGGCGGGCTAGCTGCTGGCCGCCGCGGTGGTGGGCACGCTCGGCTTGGCCGCCGGGCGCCGCCACCGGCCGTGGAACATCAGTGTCGCCGGGATGAACAGCGCCAGGCAGACGGTGGCCACCGTCATCCAGATGCCCCAGCCGCCGCCGGCCTCGACCACCCGCGGGATGACGAACAGCGCGATGACGGCGACAGCCTTCGAGATGAAGCCGAAGATGCCCCACGCGGTGCCCTGCAGGCGTGGGTCGACGTCCTCGGCGTCCTCGGAGTAGTTCGCCATCCACGGGCCGTACGCGACGCCGAGCGCGCCGCCGAGCAGGGCGCCGGTGATCCCCAGGTGCACGGGGGAAACGCTGCCCCGGTAGACGAGGCTCACCAGGTAGGCCGAGATGGCCAGTGCCGCGATCGTGCCGGCGAGGCAGATCGGCTTGCGCAGCTGCAGGCGGTCGGAGATGCGGCCGATCACGATCAGGGTGACCAGGTTCAGCACCCAGAACACGGACATGATCGTGGCGGCCTTGGACGCGGTCAGGTGGAAGCTCTGGGCGAGCATCGTCTGGCCGTAGAGGGTCAGCGTCATGTACAGCACCAGCCAGAGCGAGATGCCCACGACGTGCGCCCAGATGTGGCGGTGCGCCAGGAGGTTCCGCAGCCGCGGCGGGCGGGCGAGTCGGGCTTCCTCGCCTTCGTGGTGCTCGGTCTGGCGGATGCGGTCGCGCAGCTCCGGCGACAGGTCGGCGATGTTGAAGGTGATCACGAGGGAGATGACGAGTGAGAACGCTCCCATGATGACGAACTGGGAACGCCACGAGTCGTGAAAGACGGGCAGCGTCAGCCCGGCGACGAACGAGGCCAGGAAGTTCGCACCGACCGGGCCCCAGGTCCAGAAGCCGAAGCCCTGCGCGCGGCCCATCCGGGGAGAGAAGTCCCGGACCAGCGGGGCGGTGCCCGCCATCGCCATGCCGTCCACAATGGACAGAGCGATGCGCGCGAACAGCAGCTGGGTCGGGCTGTGCACGAGCGTCATGACGAAGCACAGCACGCCGGTGAGCAGCATCAACGGCACGAGCAGTCGGACCCGGCCGTAGTGGTCGGTGAGCCGGCCCCCCGCGGCGGAGGCCAGCGCACCCGCGATGGTCGCCACGGCGGAGACGGTGCCGTAGGTGGCCAGGGACATGTGCAGATCCTTGAGCAGCAACGGGACCACGGGCGCGATCTGCGCCTCGTAGGACCCGATCAGGATGGCCAGGACGGCCATGGCGAGAACGCGCATCCGGCGCATGCCGGTCGGATACTCGTCGAGTTCGCGAACGTAGGAGAGCCTCATTGCTCTGACCTTTCTGGCGGCGCGACCGCTTTTAGAACTGCCCTCTAGAATTGGGCTTCATAGCAGGGTCTTCCCGGGTGCTGGGATTGTCAAGGCCCATTTGGGTCAGCACAGGGCATTTCGGACTCGAGGGCCGTTCGGCCGCCGCGAGGCGGCTACATCAGCCCCAGAGTTGAGTGGCCATCCCGTCGCGGCGGAAATTCGCTGGTCCGGTGACGGAATCGCGCAGGGTGGTGGCGCCCTACCGAAGACGCGAACGCGCCCACCCCGCTCACCGCGCGCTCCCCCGTGACCGACGCTCCATCACAAGCAGCACGTCGGCCCGGACCAGCAGCCCGTCCGGCACGACGATTGGTGTGATTGCGGCGGGAATCTCGCCGGGGGCACGCGCAGCGATCAGCCGGGCCTTCCGCTGACCATTCCGGCACGGCGCCGAGGCAGGGGCCGTGCCGACAGGACTGGCGAATCCCGCCGCCGGAGTGACGATCCTGCGCCTGGCCACGGCGACGCTACCGGGCACCGGAGCTCCTCTCGATGCCTCCGTCGGCCAGGGCTGTTCGCTCGGCGACGGCGACCGTGGTCGGTGACACCTGCGTGTCGCTGGTCCAGTTCCGCCCGGTGGCAGGACCACCGCGGAGAGCCTGCTCGTCTACGGCAACACCACCGAACCCGGTGCTCCACCGTCGAAGTCCCGATACTCCGTGGGGGCAGCAGACGCCTGTCCCCCAGGCCGAGTGATCACTCCACGACAGCCACACCCGGATCGTAGTTTCCACATTCTGCCGTGATCTCGGCCGTCGCCTGCGCTGCGGTGAAGAAGTCCTCGGCCAGCGGTGAGGTGCGTGCTGCCGCCATCGCGAGGCACACCTGGTCGGGCGCGAGTTCCGGGATGGGGACGTAGCTGATGTCCGGACGCGAGTAGAACACGGTCGCCGAACGCCCCACGAACGAGATGCCCCGGCCGGCCGCGACGTGCTCGAGCGTCTCCTCCACCCCGCGCACCCGGAGCCCCGAGTCGGGGTGCGGGCGCCGGGTGGGGTGCGTGCTCGGGTCGGCATGCCAGACCAGCGGTTCGCCGGTCAGGTCGGCCTCGGTGACCTCCTCCTTGCCGGCCAACCGGTGTCCGGCGGGCAGCACCACCATGAGCGGCTCGGTGTACAGCGGAGTCACGCGCAGGCCGGTCTCGTCGATGGGCAGCCGCACGTAGCCGACGTCGACGCGGCCGTCGAGCAGCATCGGGGCCTGGTCGTCCCATTCCATCCGCTGCACGTCCACGACCACGTCCGGATGCCGGGCCTCGAACGCCCGCGTCGCCGGGATGACAGGGATGCCGGCCCGGAAGCCGACCACCAGCCGCCGGCTGCCGCGGGCGGCCACGGCCACCCGGCGGCGGACCGCGTGCGCGGAGGCGAGCAGCGGACCGGCGTCGGCCAGCAGTTGCCGGCCCGCGTCCGTCAGCGCCACGCCGTGGCGATCCCTGGTGAACAGCGAGGCGCCGAGATCCTGTTCCAGCGCGCGGATCTGACGGCTGAGCGCCGGCTGCGCGATGTGCAGCTCCTCGGCGGCGCGGCCGAAGTGCAACCGATCGGCCACGGCGACGAAGTAGCGCAGTTTGCGCAGGTCCAGATCCATGGAGCCTCCCGGCCTGGTGATGCCTCCACGGTATCACCACGACTGAAAGAAGTCTTGGACGCTCGCTCAAGCCGAGGGCATCGTTAAAGGGGGCCGAGCGAATTCGGCACAAGAATTCGACATCGGGATTTGAATCCAGCTTCAGAAAGCAGACACTCCATGAGCAGCATCAGCATCATCGGCCTGGGGAACATTGACCCCAGCATTCTCGGCTGAGCGCCTCCGCACCACCACATCACTTACAAGGAACAGCAGCATGCGCGTTTTCGTCACTGGCGGGACCGGTCATTCCGGTTCGTCCATCATCCCCGAGCTCATCGCCGCCGGGCACGAGGTCACCGGCCTGGCCCGGTCGGACACGGCCGCGGCGGCGCTGTCCGCGCTCGGCGCGAAGGTGCGTCGCGGCGACCTCACGGATCTCGACGGGCTCAAGGAGGCAGCCGCGGACGCCGACGGCGTCATCCACGTCGCGCACAGGCAGGACCTGCTTCCGTCCGGCGGGATCGACGCCGTGGCCGCCGCAGAGCTCCCGATCATGCTCGCGTACGGCGAGGCACTCGAAGGAACCGGAAAGCCGCTGGTCGCGGCGGGAAGCATTGGCTCGCCCGGGAATCTGGGCCGGCCGGCCACCGAGGAGGACCCGGCCCTTCCCGGCGGCGATGAGCACAAGGGCACCCTGCGGGTTCGCAACGTCGTGGAAACCGCCGTAATCGGCCTCGCCGAGCGGGGAGTGCGGTCTTCGATCGTGCGGATCGCCAACATCGCGCACAGCACGACCGATCGCGCGGGCTTCCTCGTGCAGCTGATCGCGCTCGCGAAGGAAAAGGGTTTCGTCGGTTACCCCGGAGACGGCGCGAATCTGTGGAACGCCGTGCACATCCGCGATGCCGCCTCCGTGTTCCGCTTGGCAGTGGAGAAGGGTCCGGCCGGCAGATACTGGCACGCGGTTGCGGACGGGGGCATCCCGTTCCGCGAGATCGCCGAGGCCATTGGCAGCCGCCTGGGCCTGCCCGCGGTGAGCGTTCCCGCGGACGTACTGATGCTGCCGGGGTACTTCGGGTTCCTCGCGAACATAGTCACGCAGAACTACCCGGCGTCCAACCTCATCACCCGCAAGACCCTCGGCTGGGAACCCGCTCAGCCCGGCCTGCTCGCCGATCTGGACAACGGCCATTACTTCTCCGCCGGCTGACGGCAGGGGCGCAAGCCGAATCGCAACTGTTTCGATATCCCTCAATTCAACGGAGTGATCGTGGGAAAGCTCGATGGCAAGGTAGCGGTGATCACCGGCGGATCCACCGGCATGGCACTGGCCGGCGCCAAACTGTTCGTCGAGGAAGGAGCGCACGTCTTCATCCAGGCCCGGCGGCAGGAAGCGCTGGACGACGCGGTCAAGCTGATCGGCCGCAACGTCACCGCGGTCCAGGGTGACGCGTCCGAACTGGACGACCTGGACCGCTTGTACGACACCGTCAGGCGGGAAAAGGGCTCGATCGACGTGCTGTGGGCCAACGCCGGAATGGGCGAACCCGCCGTTCTCGGCGAGATCACCGAGGAACAGTTCCACCGCGCCTTCTGGCTCAACGCGCGCGGCACCCTGTTCACCGTGCAGAAGGCACTGCCGCTGATCAACGACAACGGCTCGATCTTCATGACCGGGTCCAACGCCTCCCTCGGCGCCTTTCCCGGCTGGAGCCTCTACGCGGGAAGCAAAGCCGTCCAGCAGGCGTGGGCCCGCGTCTGGCTCAACGAACTGCGCGACCACAAGATCCGGGTCAACGTCCTGACCCCCGGCCAGGTCGCCACCGCCAAACAGGAAGAACTGTTCGACGAGGCAACCAAAACCGCCTTCGAGTCCCTCATTCCCCGCGGAAAGATGGGCCGCCCCGAAGAAATCGCCACCATCGCCCTGTTCCTCGCCTCCGACGACTCCAGCTACGTCAACGGCCTGGAACTGGTCGCCGACGGCGGCACCACCGCCATCTGAACCGCAGGCCATCGAAAACAGGAAGAGAGCACATTTTCATGAGCAGCATCACCCTCATCGGTACGGGGAACATGGCCCGCACCATCGGCACGCTCGCGGTGGCGGGCGGCAACACCGTCGAGGTCATGGGACGAGACCAGGCCAAGGCCGAGGACCTGGCCAAGGCTCTGGGCGGCGGCACGACGACGGGCAAGTGGGCCGCCGTCCCGGCCGGGGACATCGTCATCACGGCCCTGTTGTACGACGGTGTCGTTCCGGTCGTCGCCGAGTACGGAGACGCCCTCGCGGGCAAGGTCATCGTCGACATCAGCAACCCGTTCAACGCCACGTTCGACGGACTGGCCCACAGCGAGGAAACCTCGGTCGCGCAGGAAGTCGCGAAGGTGGCCCCGGCCGGCGCCAGCGTGGTGAAGGCTTTCAACACCATCTTCCGCAATGTCCTGGAGAAGGGCCGGCCCGACGTCTTCTTCGCCGGCGACAATGCGCAGGCGAAGGCGGGCGTGGCGGCATTCATCGAGAGCCTCGGGCTGCGCCCGCTCGACGTCGGCGGCCTGAAGATGGCGCACTGGCTGGAAGGCGCGGGCCTGGTGACCATGGGCCTCGCCGGCAACGGGGTGGGGCACTTCGACTTCGCCCTCGGCGTCGACGAATTCACCGCCTGAGCCGAATCACGACATCAGAGGTCGATGACCACCTTGCCGTGCACGTGCCGGCCGGCCTGGAGCTCGGCCGCGCGGCGGATCTGCTCGACCGGGAAGCTCGCCGCGATCGACACCCGGAGCCGGCCGGCCGCGACCAGGCGGGCGATCTCGTCCAGGGCGCCGGCAGCGGCGTTCGCGCCGTTGGCCGCCGAGACGCCGTCGACCTGCGCGGCGATGGTGCAGATGCGGCCGTCCGGGACGCCGAGTTCCCGGGCGGTGTGCGCTGTCTCCGTCCCGTGCAGGTCGATGGCGGCGGTGACACCACCGGGAGCGAGGGCCCGGACCCGGTCGGCCAGGCCGTCGCCGTAGGTGACCGGCTCGGCTCCGAGCTCGCGCAGGAAATCGGCCGACGCCGCCGATCCCGTCCCGATCACGCGCGCTCCCGCTATCCGGGCCAGCTGGACGGCGAACACCCCGACTCCGCCGCCCGCGCCGCCGATCAGCACGGTGTCGGCCGGGCCGGGCCGGACCACGGCGAGGGCGGCGGAGGCCGTGCGGCCGGCGATCGCGAGGGTGGCCGCGGTGCGGTCGTCGACGCCGTCGGGGGTGTGGTGGGCCTCGTTCGCCGCGGTCCCCCCGGCCGCGTCGACCACCACGAAGTCGGCGACCGCGCGGGACAGGGCGCCGCCGAACACCCGGTCACCGGGGGCGAAGCCGGTCACCCCCGCGCCGACCTGGTCGACGACCCCCGCGTAGTCCGTCCCGAACCCGGCCGGGAGGCTCAAGCCGAACCGCGCGGCAGTGTCCGCATCGGCTGTCATGATCCAGTCCATCGGGTTGAGACCGGCCGCGGTGACCCGCACCCGGACCTGTCCCTGACCGGCCTGCGGGACGGGAACCTCCTGGACGTCGAGCACTTCCGGGCCGCCGAACGCGTCGAGCCGGACCGCCCTGCTCGTGTGCTGCTGCATGTGCGTCTGTCTCCTTGCCGCATCGAAACGGACTATGCTCCGTTTACCTGACCGACCCTAGCACAACTGGAGCGTGATCCGTTTTGGCCGAGGAGGAGCTGCGCGCGCCGCGAGCGGACGCGACCCGGAACCGCGACCAGTTGCTCGCCGTCGCGACCCGCATGTTCGCGGCGGCCGGCGCCGAGCCGTCGATGCGGGCCATCGCCCGCGAGGCCGGGGTCGGCATCGCCACGCTCTACCGGCACTTCCCGACCCGCGAGTCGCTGGTCGACGCGGTTTACCGGGACCAGGTCGTGCGGTTGACGACCGGCGCCCGCGAACTGCTCGGCCGGCAGCCCCCGGCCGCGGCGATGCGGCGCTGGATGGACTTGTTCGGGGACTGGATAGCGACCAAGAACGGCATGCTCGACACGCTGCTCGCGATGATCGAGTCGGGCGAGATCGCCCACGCGCGGACGAGGACCGAGCTGCTGGCGGCCATCACCACGATCCTCGACGCCGGTCGCGCGGCGGGCGACCTCCGCTCCGACGTCACCGCCGAAGACATCGCAGCTGCCCTCATCGGCATCTTCACCGTGGCCCCCCGGCCCGGGCACGAAGCCAAGGCCGGCCGCCTGCTGGACCTCCTCATGGACGGCCTCCGCGCGCGAGTTCCCTGAACACCGGACACGGGCCGGGACACGGGCGGCGCCTCTGGCGTCAGGCGCCCGCACCGCCGTCGACCGGGATGATCGCGCCTGTCACCATCGCGGCGCGGTCGCTGAGCAGCCACGCCGCCACCTCGGCGACCTCGTGCGGCTCGGCCATCCGGCCGAGCGGGATCGAGGCGTTTATCCGGTCGACGACACCGGGGGTGGCCGCTTCCCAGGTGTCGATCATCTCCGTCGCGGTGCCGCCCGGGGTGATGCCGTTGACCCGGATGCCCTCTTTCGCCCAGGTCACGGCGCCCGTCTCGGTGATGCTGTTGAGAGCTCGCTTCATGGCTCCGTACGCGGGCAGTTCCGGGTTGGCCCGGCGGCTGCCGATGCTCGACGTGTTGACGATCGCCCCGCCGCCGGTGCGGCGCATGAGCTCGGCTTCGGCGACCATGGCCGTCCAGTGCGCGCGGAAGTTCACGGTGAACTGCTCGTCGATGTCCTCGTCGCTGGTCGTGTCGAGCGGGCCGGGCCGGCGCTGGACGGTTGCGCCGTTGTTGAAGGCGCCGTCGAGCCGGCCGTGCAGCTGCCCGACGCGGTCGACGGCGGCGCGGATGCTCGCCCGGTCGGCGAGGTCCAGCGCGACGGCGTCGGCGACGCCTCCGTCGGCGCGGATCTCGGTCACGACGCGGTCGAGCGCGTCGATGCCGCGGGAAGCGAGCACGACAGCGGCGCCTTCGCGGGCGAACAACCGGGCCGCGGCCGCGCCGATGCCCCGGCTCGCGCCGGTGATGAACACGACCTTGCCGGTGAGCAGGCCGAGGGAAGTGCTGTTGGTCATGCCTCCAGCGTCTCCGCGGCCGGAATCCGGAGACAGGTACAGACGGTGTCAGGCTCCGCCGCCGCCCAGGGTGCAGACTCGGGGTATGGACAAGCAGGAGCTCGGGGCGTTCCTCCGCAGCCGGCGGGCGCGGCTGCACCCGGAGGACGTCGGCCTGCCGTCGGGCCCGCGGCGGCGGACGCCGGGTCTTCGCCGCGAGGAGGTCGCGGTGCTCGCCCACATCTCGACCCAGTACTACGTCCGGCTCGAACAAGGCCGGGCTCCCCGGCCCTCCGCCGAGGTCCTCGCCGGGATCGCGGGCGCGCTGCGCCTGACCGACGTCGAGTCCGCCCATCTCCACGTCCTGGCCGGCACGGCACCGCTCAGGAACGGCACCCACCGCCGCGACGTGCGCCCCAGCATCCTCGCGCTCCTGGACCGGCTCCCGCGGACAGCCGCGTTCGTGACGTCCGCGGTGTTCGAGGTGCTGGCGTGGAACGAGCTGGCGGCCGCGCTCATGGAGGACTTCGGCGGGCTCGCCCCGCGGGAGCGCAACCTGGCGCGGAGGGCGTTCCTCGGGCCGTCGCGCCGCGGCGCGGCGCCGTACGGGATCTCCGACCTGGCCGAGTTCCGCCACCACGTGGTCATGCAGCTGCGTGCCGCGCTCGCCCGGTACCCCTCGGACCCCGCGGTGACCGGTCTCGTCGAGGAGCTCCTCGACGGCAGCCCGGAGTTCGCCCGGCTCTGGGACCGGCGCGACATCCAAGCGGCGCCGGTGCTCACCAAGACGTTCCGGCACCCGGCCGTCGGGGAGATCACCGTCGACTGCGACTCCCTCGCGCTCACCGAACGCGACCAGCACCTGGTGCTCTACACCGCACCGCCCGGCTCCCGCGACAGCGAGGCGCTGGCCTTGCTGAACGTGCTGGGAGCCGAGGGCGTCAGCACGAGCGGATCACGCTAGCGGCCTCGCCCGGCAGCCTGGGTGCACGAAGGGCTCCTGGCCGCGAACGGCCAGGAGCCCCTGTGGCGCCGGAAAGCGTCAGCCGTCCGAGTCGGTGGACGGGAGGTACGCGCCGGGCACCTGGTCCGGGGCGTAGATCCGGTCCTCACCGGGGTACGGCTGCGTCCACCCGTGCGTCTGGTACCACGTGAAGTGGTTCATCTGCGCGGGGTTGGCGTAGTCGGCCACGGCGTTCGGCCCGGTCAGGCGCTGCTGCGCCTGCCAGGTCTGCCACTGCGCCGCCACCTGCTGCTGCCCCGCCGGGACCGCGGTCGACGGCTGGGCGGCGGCGTCCTGCGGCGCCACGACGTCCGGGCCGCACGACGGCTGCGGTGACACGCCGAGGGTCAGCGAGGTGCGGTTGGGCACCGCGGTGTACGGCGTGAAGTCCGGCTTCGCGGTGAAGGCCGTGCTCATCGGCGTGGCCGCGCTGTCCTTCTGGTTCATCGGCTTGATCCCGAGGATCTGCTCGATCGTGCGGACCATCGTGATCTGCGAGTAGTACCGGCTGTCCACCACCCCGTGCTGGGCGTACGGGCTGATGATCTGCACCGGCGCCCGGTGGCCGTCGATGTGGTCCAGACCGGCCTGCGAGTCGTCCTCGACGACGAAGATCGCCGAGTCCTTCCAGTACTGGCTGTGCGAGATGGTGTCGACGATCTGGCCCAGCGCCAGGTCGTTGTCGGCCACCTGTGCGGCCGCGTTGGCCGGGCCGCCGGTGTGGTCGCTGGACAGCCAGAACATGTTCAGGTCGGCAGGGCCGTTCTTCTCGAAGTCCTGCTTCCAGATCTGGGTGCGGTAGATGTCCGGGACCGAGGTGTCGAACTTCGGGAACCCGGGCACCGACACGTCGTTCAGCGACGGGATCGGCGACGACGACACCAGCGGGTAGGCCGTGGACTGCCCGGTCGCCGCCATGTTCTTCGTGTCGCAGTACAGGTTCTGCCAGCTCGCGGCCGCGGGCTTGGTCAGGAACTGCTGGAACTCGCCGAAGTCCCGCACCGTCTTGCCCGCCGCCTCGGCGCCGGTCCACAGGAACCCGGAGCTCTGGTGGCCGAGCGCGTCGTCCTCGGTGTCGTAGCTGCGCAGGTACTCACCGGCCGAGGACTCGGTGTACTCGGGGTCGTCGGCCTGCATCAGCCAGTTGTGGCCCTCGGCGGAGTTCGTGCCGATGTCGTAGGTGTTGTCGTAGAGCCCGAACTGCTGCTCCAGCGCGTGCTGGTTCGGGGTCACGCTCTCGCCGAACTGCGCGAGCGCCGCGTCGCCGTTGCCGCGCGGGTCGTCGCCGAAGAGCTGGTCGTAGGTCCGGTTCTCCTTGACGACCAGGAACACGTGCTTGATCGTCGAGGGGTCACCGAGCTTCTGCGGCACCGGCACGGGCTTCTGGTTGCCCCGGCCACCGGCCACCTGCACCGAGTTGGGGGTCCACCCGTTCTGCTGGAAGACCTTCGCGGTGTAGCCGCGGATCGCGAGGTCGTTCGGCAGCCGGAACCGCTGCACGCTCGACGTCGTGTCGTGGGTGGCGTGCCCGGCGGCCGTCGTGGGGCGCAGCGCGTCGATGCCGCGGGTGTTGGAGACCACGACATCCTTGCCGACGGTGGTGATCGCCGTCGGGAAGTAGTCCGTCGGCAGCAGGCCGACGTAGCCGACCGGCTCCTGCGCACGGGAGTACCGGTACACCGCGACCGCGTTGGCGCGGCCGAGCGTCACCAGCAGGTGCCCGTCGTCGGTGAGCGTGATGCCGTCCGGCTCGTAGCCGACCGACGCCTCCGGCCACGGCTGCGTCGCGATGGTCTGGACCACTTTGTCGCGGCCGGTGTCGATGACGGACACCGTGTTGCTGTTGGTGTTGGCGACGAACAGCGCCCCGTTCTTCGCGTACAGCGCCGTCGGGTGGAGGCCGACGTCGATGCTGCCCGGGGCCGACGCCGGGTGCGCCAGGTCGATGACGCTGACCGTGCCGGTGGTGGTGGCGCCGGTGAAGGGGTCGGCGGGAACCTGGGTGCCGTAGGAGTTCAGCGTGCTGTCACCCGGGCCCGCCGGGCGGCCGCCTTCGTTGCTGACGTACAGCTTGTTCCCGACCCTGGCCAGGTCGCGCGGGGCGTTGCCCACCGCCCAGCTCTGCTGGATCGCGCCGGTCGCGGCGTTGATGGCGACGACGCGGTTCTGCCCGTTCACCGCGGAGTACACAGTGGACCCGTCGGGCGAGAACAACGCCTGTGCGACCAGCGCGTGCTTCGACCCGTCCGCCGGGATCTTGATCGACGTCGGGTTGGCCACGGTACCGTCGGCGTTCACCGTGAACCGGGTGTAGCCGTCGGTCTGGGCCAGCCACAGCGACTTGCCGTCCGGCGAGTACGTCGGGCCTTCCTGGCCGACGTCGTTGCCGCTGATCTTGAGGTTCGCCGTCGCCGAGTTGCCGACGAGCTGCTGCACCTTCCAGTTCTTCAGGTCGACGATCGTCAGCGCGATCCCGCCGTCGGTGGTGAGCGCCGCGAGGTGGCTGCCGTCCGGGCTCACCGACGACGCCATGATCTTGCCGTTGTTCACGACGAGCCGGTCACCGATCGGGTCGATGTACTGGTCGCTGGAGACGACCTGACCCTTGTCGGTGAGCTGGCCGACGTGCTCGTGGCCGAACTGCTGCGTCGAGGCGACGCCGACCCCGCTGCCCGCCGCGACGAGCGCGAGGGTAGTGGTGCCGGCGGTCGCGAGGCGGACGCGGCCGCTGCGGTTCCGGAGAAGGCGTGAGCTCGCCTTCCCGGTCCGCCGTCTGCGGCGTGTTACCTGCATCGGTTATCCCTTCGGTGTGGTGGGGAGCAGGTCGACGTTGCCGTCGAACTGCCAGAGCGGGTTCGGTTCGTCCCCGGCGGGGGTGCGCACCTGGAAGTAGCCGTTCACTTCCTTCGGCCCGTCGCCGTCGGCGACGTACCGCCCGTCCGAGGTCACGTCGAGCTGGTAGATCGCCTGGCCGGTGGCGTCGACGCCGGGGAGGTGCCAGGAGACGACGCAGCGCCAGTCGTTGCCGGGCCCCTCGGGCTCGACCAGCCCGTCGCCCTTGGTGCACGCCGTGGTGGCCGCCAGCTGCGCCTCGGTGACGTCGGGCCGGTGCAGCTGCTGGGTCTGGAGCCGGTAGAGGTGGGCGAACGCCGTGGACACCGAAGCCTGCACGTCGTCCTGCTCGATCCCGGATCCGGTGGACGGCGTCGCCACGGCCACGATGCCGGTGGTGACCGCGAGGAGCGCGACGAGCGGCACGGCGCCGGCGACGAGCGCGCGGCGGCCCGAGCCGTCGTAGGTCTGGCTGGTGAAGTCGCGCCGCAGGAACAGCAGGTACGCCAGCACTGTCGCGACCACCGCCCACACCAGGCTGACCGCGACGCCGATCAGCAGCGGGCCGGCCTGCACGGGGTCGGTGAACAGGCCCGTCCAGGCGATGAAGGTGTAGCTGGGCAGGGCGAAGCGCACCGCGACGGGCAGCGGCAGCATCTGCGCGAGGTCCATCGCGAGCGCGACGACCACGGGCAGCAGCAACCCCATCGGGGACCGTCCGAACGCGACGGACCCCAGCAGCCCGATCCCCGCCAGCGCGAGGGTCGGGGCGAGCACGCAGACCCAGGACAGCAGCACCTGTCCGGCGGCGGCACCGGGCGCCAGCAGGTGACCGTCGAGGCCCACCAGCGGCTGGTTCCCGACCGTCGCGAGCCCGCCAATGATCCCCGACACCGCCATCCCCACCACGAGCAGCAGGATGACGGTGAGGCTGGCCAGCGCCTTCGCCGCGAAGATCCGGCGCGGCGAGCGGACCGCCACCAGCAGGTGGCGCCAGGTGCCGAGCCGGTCCTCGACGGCGAAGACGTCCCCGGCGACCAGCGACGTCAGCAGCGGCAGCGCGTAGGTGCCGGCGAACCCGAGCATCACCAGTGCACCGGCCCAGCCCGTGGCGTGCATCCAGCGGCCGAACGTGGTGTCGGTGGGCAGCGAGCTCTGCTGGCCCACCAGCGCGACGAAGACCGCGGGCGCGAGCCAGCAGGCGGCGATCACCAGGCGCACCCGCCACTGGGACAACAGCTTGACCAGCTCGAAGCGGTAGCCGCGCGCCACCGGGACGGGGCGGGCGGGAACGGCGGTCGTGGTCATGGGGCGGGCACTTCCTGTTCGGTGAGCGCGAGGAACGCGGCCTCCAGCGGGGACACCACGGGGGCGAGCTCGCGCACGGCGACACCGGCGCGCACGAGACGCGTCACCAGTTCGTCGAGCGCGGGCACCAGCGCGCGGAACACGAGCACCTCGGAGTCGCGGCGCGCCCCGCTGTCCTCGACGGGCCGGATTCCGGGCGTCTCCTCCGCCAGCTTCCTGGCCGCCGCCGGGTCGGAGGTGCGCAGCCGGTAGTCCAGTTCGCGGTTCTCGGCCGACAGCTTGGCCAGCGGGCCGGAGAACACGACGCGCCCGGTGGCGAGGATGGTGACCTCCGAGCACAGCGCTTCGAGGTCGTCCATGCGGTGGCTGGACAGCACCACGGCGGCGCCGTCCGCGGCGAGCCGGGTGAGGACCCCGTGCACGTGCCGCTTGCCCGCCGGGTCGAGGCCGTTGGACGGCTCGTCGAGCACCAGCAGCCGGGGCCGGGTGAGCAGGGCCGCGGCGAGCCCGAGCCGCTGGCGCATCCCCAGGGAGAAGCCGCGCACCCGGTCGTCGGCGACGTCGGTCAGCCCCACCTCGTGCAGCACGTCGTCGATCGGCGCCGTCCGCGTGCCGCCGCGCAGGGCGGCCAGCGCGGCGAGGTTCTGCCGGGCGGTGAGCGAGGGGTAGAGGCCGGGGCCGTCGACGAAGCCGGCCACCCCGTCGGGAGCCGTCAGCGCCCGTCCGGCGGGCGTGCCCAGGATCTCGAGGGTGCCTTCGTCGGGGGTCGCGAGGCCCAGCAGCAGGCCGAGCAACGTCGTCTTCCCGGCTCCGTTCGGCCCGACGAGCCCGTGGATCTGTCCCTGGGCCAAGTCCAGGTCGACCGCGTCGAGGGCCACGACGTCACCGAAGAACCTGCTGACTCCCCGGGCCCTGACCGCGAGGTTCGTGTCCATGGATTCCTCGTTTCGCACTCGCGAGGAAACTTAGGCACAGCACATGAAGCGTACGCCCGTGTTCGCTGAACGCAAGGGAAACGGGGGCTGGCCGACGGTCGCCGGGGCGACGCGAACCGGACATCCGGGAGCAAAGCCGGTGCTAGTCCACAAAGGACGATTACGCGAACAGGCCGTCGCCCCAGCTGGTTCCCGGCGTGACGCCGGGCGGGATCGCGAAGTGCGCCGAGCCCGTGTGCTGCACGTACTCCATCATGGCGTCCTTCGACGAGAGCGCGCGCTGCATCGGGATGTACTGGGTGCGGGTGTCGCGGTTGAACGCCAGGAAGAACAGGCCCGCTTCGAGGTGGCCGACGCCGTCGGAGCCGTCGACGAAGTTGTAACCCCGGCGCAGGATGCGGACGCCGCCGCGGGTCTGGCTGGAGGCCAGCCGGACGTGGGCGTCCTCCGCGATCACCGGCACCCCGCCGGCGCCCGCGACGTCGAGGTCGACCGGGTCGAACTCGCCGGTCTGGCCGAGCGGCGCGCCGGATCCCTTGCTGCGGCCGATGATCTGCTCCTGCCCGGCGAGCGACTCCCGGTCCCACGTCTCGATGTGCATCCGGATCCGCCGCGCCACCAGGTACGTGCCCCCGGCCATCCACGGCTGCCCGTCACCGGCCTGCGCCCACACCTGGTCGCGCAGGACGTCGGTGTCCTCGGCCTTGACGTTGTTGGTGCCGTCCTTGAACCCGAACAGGTTCCGCGGGGTCTGCTGCGCCCGCGAGGTCGAGGAGCTGCGCCCGAAACCCAGCTGCGACCACCGCACCTGCGTCACCCCGAAGCCGATCCGCACGAGGTTGCGGACGGCGTGGACCGCGACCTGCGGGTCGTCCGCGCAGGCCTGGATGCACAGGTCGCCCCCGCTGCGGGCGGGATCGAGCTTGTCCTTCGGGAACACCGGCAGGTCCACCAGCTGCGGCGGCCGTTTCGCGGCCAGGCCGAACCGCTCGTCGAACAACGACGGCCCGAACCCGACGGTGATCGTCAGCTGCGACGCCGGCAGGTCGAGCGCCTCACCGGTGTCGGTGGGCGG
The DNA here is from genome assembly GCF_014191255.1 of Amycolatopsis bartoniae. Taxonomy (GTDB): domain Bacteria; phylum Actinomycetota; class Actinomycetes; order Mycobacteriales; family Pseudonocardiaceae; genus Amycolatopsis_E; species Amycolatopsis_E bartoniae. Next base: position 546,380 of record NZ_JACHWH010000003.1, on the reverse strand, counting down.
CGCCTCCGCCGCGCCACCGACCGCGCCGTCGGCCGTCACCTGCTGGCCCGCGGTCATCCGCCGCGCGGCGTCGGTCCACTCCCGCAACAACTGACGCAGTTCACCCACGTCGCTCGTGGTCACGTCCAGCGCCGCGAAGTGCAGGTTCGCCTGCGCGGGCGTGACGATGCCCGCCTGGTGCTCGCCGTGGAAGTCCACAGTGGACGTCGAAGCCGACGCCGTGCCGAGCCGGTCGACGCCGACCCCGGCGGCCGCTCCCGCGCCGGCGAGGGCGACCCCCGCCCCGGCCCAGCCGAAGAGCTTGCGACGGGAGACCTCAGCACCCTCCTGGCTCATTGCGCGACGACCTCCGCGACCTTGCTCAACGGCTCGCTCAGCGCGTCGACCGCCGAGGCGAACGTCCTGACCTCGTCCTGGGAGAGCTGGTCGTAGTACTTGAACCCGTCCCCGACCCGGGTCTTGTCCAGCAGGGACTGCACGTTCGCGAACTCGGTGTCCAGAGTGGACACCAGCGCGGCGTCCCGCTGCTGGATGACCGGGCGCAGCGCGGCGATCGCCGCCTTGGAACCGTCCAGGTTGGACTGGAAGTCCCAGAGGTCGGTGTGCGAGAACGTCTCCTCCTCGCCGGTGATCTTGCCGGTGGCGACCTCGTCGAGGAGGCCCTTCGCCCCGTTGGCCAGGTCGAGCGCGGTCAGCTGCAGCGTCCCGGCCTTGGCGACCAGGTTGTTGACGTCGGTGACGAGCTGGTCCGCGATCTGCGCGCTGTCGGGCTGCAGACCGGTCACCCAGAGGTCCTTTTCGAGCCGGTGGAAGCCGGTGAACCGCTCCCCCGGCTCCAGGTCGGCCTCGCGGTTGTCGATCGCCGGGTCGAGGTCGCCGAACTTCTCGGCCACCGGCTCGATCCGTTCGTAGAACACGCGGGTGCGCGCGTACTCGGACTTCGCCTGCGCCACGTTCCCGGACTTCACCGCGTCGGCGAACTTCGCCGTCTCCGCGGCCAGCGCACGGCTGTTGTCGGTGACGTACGCGGCGTAGGTCTTCGTGGCCGCCGCCTTCTGCGCGTTCACATCACCCTGCTGCTGGGCTCCCCCGGTGACCGTGAACGTCCCGCGGATCCCGTCGCCCGTCATGCCGGGCTTGCACGCGGTCTGGTACGTGCCGGCCTCCGGGACCTCCACGATGAGCCGCCGGTTCAGGCCGGGCGCGATGTTCTCGACCTCGCCCATGATCCGGTCGCCCTCGGCGTAGAGGTAGAACTCGGTGACCTTGCTGCCCTTGTTGGTGACCTCGAACGTCACGTTCCCCGCGGCGGCAGTGGTCGCCGAGACCCGGCAGGACGTGTCGGACGCCTCGACCGTGATCGGGCCGCCACCGGCCGAGCCGGAGCCCGTGCCACCACAGGCGGACAGCGCCACGAGAGCACCGGCGGCGGCCAGCACGGCGAGCGGGGTTCGGGGGAACGCGGACAAGGTCACTCCTTCGCAGCGGCGGGGGTCGCCGCGGTGGCAGCGGTTTTCCTGTGGGCGGGCCGGAGGAACAGCGGCAGCACGACGACGACGTAGGCGACCCACGCGACCGCCTGCAGCACGGTGGTCTGCTGGGAGTAGTTGAAGATCCCCTTGAGCAGCACGCCGTACCAGGAGGTCTCCGGCAGGGCGTTCGAGGCGTCGAAGGCCAGCGTGGTCAGGCCGGGCAGGAAACCGGCCTCCTGCAGGTCGTGCAGGCCGTAGCCCAGCACGCCGGCGGCGACGAACACCAGCAGCACCCCGGTGACGGTGAAGAACTTCCCCAGGTCGAAGCGGACCGCGCCGCGGTAGAGCAGGTACGCGAGGACGATCGCGACCGCGATGCCGAGCACGAAACCGATCAGCGGCTGCACCGTGTCGGACTGGGCGGTCTGCACGGCCGAGTAGAAGAACACGGCCGTTTCGAGCCCTTCGCGGCCCACCGCGAGGAACGACAGCAGGAGCACCGCCGCGGGCCCGACCTCCAGCGCGTCGGCCATCTTGCCGCGCAGCTCCGCGGCGATGTGCCGGGAAGCCTTGCGCATCCAGAAGATCATGGCTGTGACGAAGCCCACCGCGACGATCGACAGGCTGCCGCCGAGCAGTTCCTGGTGCTCGAAGCTCAGCTGCGCCGTGCCGTAGGTCAGGACGGCTCCGACGGCCACCGACAGCAGCACCGCGGCCGCGATGCCGGGCCAGACGAACCGCAACGCGTCCCGGCGCCCGGTCTTGACCAGGAAGGCCACCAGGATGCTCACCACGAGGGCGGCCTCCAGCCCCTCGCGCAACCCGATGAGCGCGCTCGAAAACACCATTGGTCAGCCTTCCTCACCCTGTTTTCGCGCAGCACGAAACAGGCCGTTCATCCCTCGCGGAGACACGGGGTCGCCGGGCGACCGCCACCTTCTACTCAAATGTAGAAGATAGCCTAACCTAACCGCAGGCGAAAGCCCCGGGGCTGCGGCGATCAGCGCAGCCGCGCCAGCTCCAGCAGCTGGACGAGGTCGAGGAGACACTCGCCGGTCCACAGCACGGTAGTCGCCGCGAGCACCACCGGCACGACGGCCTGCCAGCGGGCGGCGCGCCCGGGCCGCAGCAGCGCCCGGACCCGGTCCGGCACGACTCCGGGCGAGGAACCCAGCGCCATCAGCCGCGCGCCGGGGCGCGCGGGCTCCGTGGTGGCGAGCGCGGCCGTGCCGATCGCCACCGCGACCTGCCGCCGGTCCCCCAGCTCGCGGACGGCCGACTCGTCGGCGGCCCGCTCGACCAGGAACCCGACCCGGCGGGCGACGGGCCGCAGCAGCGGGTGGACGGCCGCGGCGAGCTCGCCCAGCCACACCAGCACGTGGTGGTCGCCCGCGAGATGCGCGCGCTCGTGCGCGAGCAGGGCCGAGTACTGCCGCTCGTCGAGCAGCTTCCGCATCCCGGTGGTGACCACGATCCGGCCGGGCTTTCCCGGCAGCGCGAAGGCGTCGGCCCCGGGATCGGGCACGAGCACCACGTCCTCGCCGGCGGGCAGCAGCGCCGCCTCCCGCCGCGCACCGCGCAGGGCACGGCGGCGGCGCCGCACGACATGGACCACGGCACCGGCGGCCACCACGACCCAGCCCAGCGCCAGCCACGAAACCTCCGGCACGGGCGCGGTGCCGGCGGCGACGACGGCTCGCGACCAGTCGAAGGTCCTTGCCACGACGGGGATTTCGGCCACCGCGGTGACCGCGAACGCCAGCAGGTTCACCGCCGCCGCACCCGCGGCCACGAGCGCCGTCCACGCGAACACCCGGGCGGCGGTGTCCGGCCGGAGCCGGTCGCCCAGCAGCCGGGCCGCGAGCAGCACGATCAGCGGCACCGCCACGACGGACCAGGCGAAGTGATCGAGCATCCCGCCCCTCCCTCGCGACTCGCCGGTCACGCTACCGCCTCGCTACGATGAACCGGCCATGCAGAGTGACGAATCTCAGCCGCGGCGCAGGCCCGGCGCTCTCGCCACCGAAATCCTCACAGTCCTGAGTGAGGCCGCTGCCGCCCTGACGCCCGGCGAGGTCCTCGAACTGCTGCCGCGGGCCCGGAAACTGTCCTACAGCACCGTGGTCACCACCCTCACCCGGCTCTGGGAGAAGGACGCCGTGACCCGGCACCGGGACGGGCGGGCGTACCGCTACGCCGCCATCGGCGACCCGTCGAGCCTGGTGGCGTGGCGGATGTCACGGCTGCTCGACGCGGAAGCCGACCACGCCTCGGTGCTCACCCGGTTCGTCAGCGGCCTGAGCGAACAGGACGAGCGGACGCTGCGGGACCTGCTGGCGGACGAGAGCTGAGCCGGTCCGGTCAGCGGCGAGAACGGGCGCTCTCGACCGTCACCGCGCCGGACAGTCCCGTCAGCAGGGCCAGTGCCATGACCAGCTGCGGGTGCATGCCCAGCACCTGCGGCTCGGTGGCCTCGAACTCGGGATCCGTCGCGGCGGTACCGGGGAACAGCGACGCGCCGACCATGCCCAGCCAGGGTATCGACCCGAGCGCGGCGGCCAGCTGGAACCGGGCGCGTTCGTCACCTCCGCGCCGTGACAGGACGCGCAGCCCGATCCCGCCCGTGAGCATGCCCATCACGATGTACTGCGCGTCGTGGAACTTCGCGTGCGGCGGCCAGTTCGGGTTGCGCAGGTGCTGCCGGGCGGTGCGGGGAACGACGAAGTCCGCCAGCAACGGGCCGACGGCGGTGACCGCCAGTGCGGCGCCGACGAGGGTCCGCGACAGTTTCGATACAGGTTTCACGGTCCCAGTCTCTCCGCTCCGTCAATCCGTGGCTCGGCCGGTGAGTGGGCCAACGCCACCACGGCCGTACCTGGTGCGATAGGTGGCGGTGAGCTGGTCCAGCACGCGATACGGACTCGGCGTGACCGGCCTAGATTTCCAGCTCCCGGGCGCGTCAATCAGACCTGGATCACCGGACCGGGTCCGGCAGGCGAGCGGGTCAGGCGCGGGTGCTCTCGGCGACGAACCGGGCCGCGATGGTGTGCAGCTTGACGTTCTCGCGCTGGGAACGGGCCACGAGCAGCTGGAACGCCTCGTCCTCGCTGATGCGGCGGGCCGCCATGAGGATGCCCTTCGCCTGCTCGATCACGCCCCTCGACTGCATCGCGGTGCTCAGGTGCCGCACCTGCTCGCGCGCCTGCCCGGCGCGGTGGAACAGCCGCAGCACGGTGGTGACGATCAGCGTGTACAGCTCCAGGTACTGCTGGTCGAGATCGCGGAAACCGTGGTCACCGAACCCGAAGAGGTTCACCGCGCCCGTCAGCCCCTCGGCGACGTCCAGCGGCGCCGCCAGGTAGCTGCCGACGCCCTGCCCGTGGGTGACCGCCGCGAAGTGCGGCCACATCCGCTCCGCGGCCGGCAGGTCGACGCACACCGTCTCCCCGTTGCGCGCGGCGCGCAGGCACGGCCCGTCGCCCTCGTCGTACTGGGCGGCGTCGATCTTCACCGCCCGTTCGTCCGTGGACGCGACAGTCGAGGCGCCGTCGCCGCGCAGGATTGTGATGGACGCCATGTCCGCACCCGGGACCACCCGGACGACCTGGGCGCAGACCGCCTGCAGCAGCGGGCCGAGCTCGTCGGTCTCGGCGACCGCCTCGGACAGCACCTCCAGCGCCTGCTTGACCTCGTCGAGCTGGGGCAGGAGCTCGGTGGTCTGGTCGGTCATGTCGTCGTCCCTCGTCGTCCGGCCGGGAAACCGGTGGACGGCACCACCCACCGGCAGCCGCTGCCTGGTCAACGGGCCTGCGCCGATGATACCCGGCTTTCCGCGGAAAACATCCCCGCCAGAGGTTTACGATTCCGGCGATCGGGGCACAGGTCGCACGGGAGGTTGACGCTCTCGCGAGTGACACTGCTCCTCCTAGGCCCCGCCGCTTCAACCAAAGAGGCGTCGGGGCCGCTCATTTTCCGGGGTCGACGCGGCGGGCCCGGCGTCACCGCCGGGCCCGCCGTGGGGGCTGGTTACTTGTTGGTGCCCGGGGTGAGCACCTTGTCGATGACGAACACCGTGGCGTTCTTGGTCGGGATGTTGCCGCACAGGACCTTGGCGCCGTTGACGGTCATGGCGTCCCCGGTGCCCTCGATCTTGACCGGGCCGCCGTCGGTGTTCAGCGTCTGCACGGAGCCCGCGGCCTGCAGGCCCTTCGCGTCGTAGCGCTGCGGCAGCACGTGGTACTGCAGGATGGGCGCGAGCTGGCTCGGGTTCTGCGCCAGCTCGGTGAACTTCGCGTCCCCCAGGGCGTCGAACGCGCTGTCCGCCGGGGCGAACACCGTGATCGCCTGCTGGCTGTTGAGGGTGTCCACGAGGTTGGTGGCCTTCACCGCGGCGACGAGCTTGGTCAGCAACGGGTTGGTCGACGCCGCGGACGCGACGGGCTCCGGCCCCATCGAGTCCAGGCTGCCGGGCGAGTTGCCCTGCGGCAGCTGCCCGCACGCGGGCCCGAACACGTCGGCGTTCGTGGTGATGCCCGCGCCGCTGGCCATCGGGCTGGACATCGGGGCGGACATCGAGCTGGGCGGCGCCATCGAGCTGCTGCCGGCCGAGCCGGACCCACTGCCGGAGCTGGTGCCGCAAGCGGCCAGCGAGAGGGCGGCGGCCGAGGCGAGAGCGGCACCGGCGATACGAGCAGTCTTCACAACGATCACTCCATTTTCCGGGGATTTCCGTGCTGTCATCGGGTATTCGGAGCCCGGGCGGCGCCGGATTGCCCGCGGGGCGCGTTATTTCGCGGTGAACGTGATGGTGTGCCAGCCGGTGGCGCCGTCCGGCACGGTTCCGGCGCGGTCCTGGGTCTGGGTGTAGCCACCGTGGTCGGTGGCGCGGCAGGCGACCTGGTGCGACCCCGGCGGCACCCGCAGTTCGGCCCACCACATGCGCCAAGTGTCCACAGTGTCCTGTGCGGAAAGGACGGCAGGTTGCCAGGATCCGTTGTCGAGGCGGACTTCCACCCTGTCGATGCCGGTGTGCTGCGCCCAGGCGATTCCGGCGACGCGCACGGTTCCGGCGGGCAGGGTCTGGAACCCCCGAGGCGTGTCGATGCGGGACTCGGTCTTGATCGGAGCCTGTTCCGCCCAGCCGCGCCGGAGCCAGTACGCCTGCCGCGCCGCCCAGGTGGTGACCTCCAGGTCGACCACCCACTTGGTCGCCGACACGTACCCGTACAGGCCGGGAACCACCAGCCGGGCGGGAAAACCGTGCTCCAGCGGCAGCGGTTCGCCGTTCATGCCCAGCGCCAGCATCGCCCCGCGGCCACGGTCCAGCGCCGCCGCGACCGGCGTGCCCGAGGTCCAGCCGTCCACACTGGACGAGTACAGCTGCTCGGCGCCGGGCCGCACCCCGGCTTCCGCCAGCAGGTCCGCCAGGTCGACGCCGACGAAGTTCGCCGTCGACACGTACGGACCGCCGACCTCGTTCGACACGCACGTCATCGTGATCGTGCGCTCCACGAGCGGCCGGTCGCGGAGATCGGCATAGCGGTACCGCTTTTCCCGGTCGACCAGGCCGTGGATCCGCAGCGACCAGTCCTCCGCGCGCACCTGCGGCACCGTCAACGCGGTGTCCACCCGGTAGAAGTCCCGGTTGGGAGTGAGGAACGGCGGCGTGCCGAGCTTGGCGAAATCGGCGTCCGCCGGAATCGCGGGCGCGGTCCGCGCCGGGACCAGCCGCCCCACCGCCTCCCGTGAGGCCGCCGCGTTCCGCGTGGCCCCCAGCAGCTGCCCGCCCACCCCGACCACGGCCGAACCCGCGAGCGCCCCCGCGCCGGCGAGCAGGAACGAGCGCCGTGAGCTGCCTTCCCGCGGCCCGGCTCCGGTCCCGCGTGCCGCGTGGTGCAGCAGCCGGAACACCACCACCCCCGCGACCAGGCTCGCCAGCGGGGCGAGCACCGCGACCGGCCCGAGGTCCGGGCGCACAGCGACCGCGACGATCCCCAGCACCCCGAACAGGGCGACCACGACGGTGCCGGGCCACGGCGAGCGGCGCGAGGCGACCCCGGCCAGCGCGGCGGCCACCACCAGCACGACGGCCATGCCCGACAGCAGCACGAGCTTGTCGTGCGTGCCGAACGTGCGCACGGCGAAGTCCTTCAGCTCCACCGGCGTCAGGTCGATCGCACCGTTCCCGACGGCCAGGTACGGGGAGGCGTTGACGCTGATGAACCCCGCGGCGAGGTGCCCCACCGCCAGGGCTGCCAGCAACGCCAGCACCCCGCACAACGCCGCCGCGACGATCCCGAGTCTCGTCCGGGCCGGAGGTGCCGTCGTGCTCGTGCCGGTTGCAGTCATACCCGGTCTTCGGAGCCACCGGGCCCGGGTATTGGTCCGGCTTCGGGGCTACTCCGCCAGCGCCTCTTCGAGCGAGGAGAAGACCGGCACCTTCGACGACAGGTCCACCGCGCGCAGCGTCCGGCTGATGACGGGGTTGGACACCACCCGCAGCGCCGTCCGCCCGGCCGCGCCGGCGGCGAGGAACAGCACCCGCAGCCCCGGCGTGCCCAGGAAGTCCACCCGGGTCAGGTCGACCACCAGTACCGCGGGCGTGCCCTTCAGCCCCTGCCGCACGGCGTGCTCGAAGTCGGCGGCCGTGACCTTGTCCAGCTCACCGCCGACTTCGAGGATGCGCGGGTCCTCGCCGTGCAGCTCGAACGTGGCTTGTTCCTCTGGCGGCTCACCGTCCTCGGCGTCACCCCGCGGGTTAACAGACACGACTGCATCATGCCATCGGCCCGCCCCCGCCGAGCCCGGTGTCCGGTCAGTTCCCGGCGTCCCAGCTGACTTCCGCCCACGGCACTTCCCGGGCCCGGCCGAAGACGACGGCGGCACCCCACCGGAGCAGCCACGGGCCCTGCCGGGCGGGCCGGTCGTAGCCGAGCAGGCGGCCCCGCCACCGGCGCGACACGAGCACCGCCACGATCACCGGCTGCCCGTCCGCGCCGGGGCGCGTCACCAGCTCGGTCACCTTCCCCAGCGGGCGCCCGGCGCGGTCGTGGACCCGCCGGCCCAGCAGCTCACTCGCCAGCACGGCCCGCCCCCGGGATCCGGCCGATGACCCGCTCGCGCAGGAGGGTCTCCAGCGGTGGGACGTCCAGCACCTCGGCGCGCAGCGACAGGGTGACGTGGTTGCCCACGTCCCGCACGTGGTCGTAGGTGATGCGCACGGTGCCCGGCCGCAGCCAGCGCAGGACGCGTCCCAGCAGGCCGCCGACCCGGTCCGCCAGCGCCTGCCTGCCGGCCAGCAGCGCCACGACGCGATAGCTCCCGTCCGGGGTGGGCGCCAGCTCGACGTCGTCGACCTTGCCGACGAGCTGCCCTTCGACGTCGACGATCTGGCGGTCGAGCAGGTGGAACTCGATCCGCAGCGGGTCGGGCGCGGTCACGACTCCCCCATTCCCGTCAAGATCATCAGGGGCAGCGCGGCGACGGCGGCGACCAGGATGACGACCAGGAAGATCATCCCGAGGACGTTGGTGACGCGGCCGTTGACCTTGTCGCCCAGGTAGTCGCGGTCGTTCGCGACGACGAGGATCGGCAGGTAGGTCAGCGGGAGCACCACCGCGCTGAACACCAGCGACAGCTCGGTGATCTGCACCGGGTCGACCGTGGTCAGCAGCAGCGCGGTACCCAGCAGAATGCTCAGCAGCACGACCGTGTGGAACCGCGCGGCCTCGCGGGGCCGGACCAGTTTTCCCCACTGCCAGCCGAAGTACTGCGCCACCGAGTAGCCCGTGGACAGGCCCGTCTCCAGCGCCGCGCCGAACGTGGCGGCGAAGAACCCGATCATCACCACGACCAGCCCGGTCTTCCCGAGCGCGAGCGCGACGGGCAGCGCGGTCTGGCTCAGCTGGTCGACCTGGATCCCGGCCGGTTCGTACACGGTGGCGGCGCAGCCCATGATCGCCAGCCCGAGCAACCCGCCCAGCGGGAACCCGACGAACGTGTTGCTGCGCTCGGTGACCAGGTCCTTCGGCCCCCACTTCTCCTCGACACCGCCCGAGGAGAAGAAGAACACCTCGTAGGGCGTCAGCGCGGAGGCGAACAGCGAGACCGCCATGTACCCGTAGGTGCCCCAGGTCTCGCCGGACGGCGGGCTCGAATGCGCCACCTGCCCGGCGAAGTCCGCCCAGGGCGGGTGCAGCGCGATGAGGGCGATCACGAACACCACCAGCGCGAGTCCGGCGAACCCGAAGATCTGCTCCATCAGCTCGAACTTCACCCGCCACAGCACCACCCACACCGCGAACGCGGCCAGCGGCACCCACAGCAGGTGCGGCAGGCCGGACGCGAGCTGGACCGTCAGCGCGACGCCGCCGATCTCGGCCGTCAGGGTCAGCAACGTGGTGGCGTAGGACCCCACCAGGTTGGCCATCGCCACCCGGGGCCCGAGCCGTTCCCGCACCAGGTCGAACACCGGCCGCCTGCTGACCGCCGCGACGCGCCCCGCCATCTCCGCGAACACGCAGATCCCGACGACCCCGACGATCACCACCCACGCCTGGCGCATCCCGAACCGCGCTCCCGACTGGGCGTTGGCCACCAGGTCCCCGATGTCGACGAACCCGCCGATCGCGGTCAGGATGCCGAGCGTGACGGCCAGCCCCTTCTTCACTGCCGGCTCCGCACGAACGCGTCCAGCTGGTCCCGTACCCCGGAAAGCCGCCTCTCGGCCTCGGTGACCCGGTTCCCGTCGCCCGCGTCGAGCGCGTCCCGGACTTGACCGGCGGCGGCGACGAGCCCCTGCAACTGCGGATGCACCTGGTCGTACACCCGGGCGGCGTCCGGTCCGGGCGGGGGCTCGCTCTCCAGGTCGTCGAGGGCCTTCGTCGCGGTGCTGAGCACGTCGTCGACGGCCGCTTTCCGGTACGGCGGCAGCAACCGGCCCTGGGCCTGGACCAGCTGTTCGAGCGTGCCCGCGGCGCTCAGCCCTTCCTGCGCGGACTGCTCGGCACTGCTCACGTAACCGCTTTCCGAGCCGGAGCAGGCGGTCAACGCGGCGGCGAGGAGAACGACGGGCCAGCGCACGCACCCGGCTACCCCGAGATCACCTCGGCAAACAGGCCGGACGTCAGTTCCGGCGCCACCGGCGCCCGCCGGTGGCGGGAGGAGCGTAGGGCGTGGCGACGAACGTCCGCAGATCGAACGCGCCGCCGGTCCGGGAGTCCAGCTCCTGCGCCAGCGCGGCGGCTTCGCCGGGGTCCTCGCCGGCGACCCAGCGGGTGAGCGCCAACGCGAGGAGGTAGACGAAGGTCGCGGGCACCGAGTGCTCACGGACGCCGCGAGCCGCGGCCTCCTCGATCTCGACGAGACCACGCCGGGTGGTGGCCACCGGGCCGATTCCGACCACTTGTTTGACCGCCCCGATCACGACGGACAACAGGTCCGGCCACCAGCGCTCCGGTACGAGCCGGCACAGCGTCGTCCCCCAGACGGCGGCCGACCACAGCGCGTCGACGTCAGCGACCCGGGAGGCGGCTTCCGCCAGGTTCGCCACCAGCGCCACCGCCAGCTCCCGGTGACCGGTGTCGAACGCCACCGCGACGCCCTGCCGGTAGTGCGCCACGGCCTCCTCGAACCGGCCGAGCCGCGTGGCGATCTGGGCCAGGTCGTGGTGGAAGGCGGCGGTCTCCCGGCCCACGCCCAGCTCGACCGCCTGCGCGAGGCCGGCGGTGGCGTGGCGGTGCGCCGTGTCGAGGTCGCCGCGGTCGAGGTGGCACAGGGCCAGTCGGCCGATCGCGGCGAGCTCGGCCTCGCTGTCCTGCGTGACGCGGCTCAGCTCCAATGCCCGGGTGGCGGCGGCCACGGCCGCGTCGAAGTTCCCGGCCAGCTGGTGCAGGACGGCCTGGTCGAGCTTGAACGCGCCCTGCCTCCCGGTCTCCCTGAGCGCGACGGCGGTTTCGTAGCCCTCCTCGGCGTACCGCATCGCTTCTTCGAGGCGTCCCAGGCGTTTGCTCAGCTGGCCCAGCACCCCGGCCGCGCCGAGCAACCCGGCACGGTCGTGCTGCTCGGTGAACGCCTCGTACGCGGAGCGGGCCAGCGACAACGCTTCCTCGTGGTCGCCCCGGCGCATCGTGAGGTCCGCCATGCTCAGCAGCAGGTCGGCCCGGTCCGCGCACGCCTCGCCGTAGCCGACGCCGCGGCGGAAGTCGGCCAGCGCCGTGTCCCAGTCGGACCACCGCCGGGCCAGCCTGCCGGTGAGCGCGAAACGCCGGGCCCACCGCCGGTCGAGTTCGGCCCGCGGCAGGTCGAGCCGGGCCAGCGTGGCGTCGATGCGCCGGGCCAGCTGTTCCGCCGTCGCCCGGTCTTCCTCCTGCGGCGGATCGTGCGCGGTGCACAGCCACAGCTCGCTCAGCAGAACGTCCACATAGGACTCGGTGGTCTCGTGCGGGGTGCCGTCGGCCTGCCGGCGCAGGGTGGTGATCTCCCGGTGCAGCAGGCGGCTCGCCGACTTCCGGGCAGCGGCCGCGAGGATCGCGCTTTCGGCGAGTGCCGCCTCGGCGGCCGTGGTTTTCCGGTCCCGCCACTGGTCCAGCCTGCCGTTCGCCGTGCCGACGTAGAGGTAGGAACGCTCGATTCCGGACGGCAGGCCGGTGCGCACGATCGCTTCGCACGCGAGCCGCTCCTCGGTGGTGAGCCGGTCGACCACGACGCGGGCGAAGTCCGCCGCCGGCCGCGACGGGATGCTCCACAAGGTCCCGAGGTAACCGCGGGCACCGGCGCGGACGAACTGCCGCCCGACCCCGGTCCAGGACTGGCAGGAGTTGTTGAACACGATCGGCCGGTGGGTCAGGCTCAGCCACTGCGGGATCAGCCAGCTCGACAGCTCCGTGTCGCCCAGCACGATGGCTTCGTCCGACCCGTGTGTGTTGAAGAAGACCAGCTCCACCGGCAGGTCCTTCGTCAGGTCCATCAGCGCCCGCAACGAGGCGTCGGGCCCGGACAGCAGGACGGGGTGGGTGAAGTGGGTGCCGACCGAACGCAGCACGTCGGGGGTCTCCGACGCGCGGAAGAAGCCGGGGTCGAACACCAGGCTGAACGTGCCGGGCGAGCGTTCGATCCCGGCGCTGTACAGCTCGTTCAGGATCGTCAGCGCCGGGTCGGCCGCGACGTGCCCGATGGGCTTGGTGGCCCAGTCCGCCTCGGTGGTGCGCACGAACGAGTAAGGCAGCCCGCTGGTGAACGCGGTCAGCCTGCGCTCCCCCACCTGCTCGACGGCGGTGGCGGGCACCTGCGCGGTCACCGCGGCCTCGATTTCGGCGTAGGGGTTCCGTCCGCCGGTGGACAGGCGTCGCCACAGCTTTTCGGCGAACCCGCCCGACCGCGCTTCCGGGCCGCTCGCCCTGGCCGCGGCCAGCACCCGTTCCTGCTGCGCGGCGACCGCGCGCTGGACCGGTTCGAGATCCGGCGGCGGCGTCACGACGAGCCGGGCGCCGCGGTGGTGGGCGTAGAGCGCGCCGAGCAGGGCGGCGGCGTCGCCGGTGTTCTCCACCAGCACCGCCTCGTCCCCGTCGTCGGCGAAGGACAGCGGGTCGGGCCGGGACACCGCGTGGTCGACGGGCCGCAACGCGGCGCCCCTGTGCAGCGCGGCGAACAACGCGGCGACCCAGCTACCGGGGTCGTCGATCGCGACGTCGAGCACCCGGTCCGGCTCGCCGCCGGGGTCGCGCAGCAGCCGCCACGCGGCGGTGGTGAGTTCCGGCAGATCCGCGGCCAGCCGCACGGTTTCCGGCACTCGCGCGAACATGCCGCGCTCGCCGGGGTCCTCGGCATCGCGACCGGCCGCGGCCCACACCTCGTCCGCCTCCGCCATCAGCGCCGGGTCCGTGGTGAGCAGCTCCTCCGGCGCGAAGTCGTGCAGGAAAACGGCTCGCCGGACGCCCAGCCGGGACACCAGGTCCGACACCAGCTCGTTGTGCTTGAGCCACGACCGGTACGGCGACAGCGCCTTGCGCAGCCGCCAGTCCTCCTGGATCTCGGCCAGCGCCCGCTGCCGCACCTCCGCGTCACCCGCGAGCGCCTCGGCCATCCCGATCGCGCCGCCGATGCGGGTCAGGGAGGCGTCCTGGGCGCGTTTGAACCGTGCGTAGAGCTCGACGTAGTCCGCTTGCGCCATCGGCGGCGGCTCGACCGCGACGACCGGGACGAACCGGTCCGCCGGCAGGCAGGACACCACGACCGCCGCCTCCCGCAGCTGGTCCGGCCGGCACACGACCACCGTGTCCGCCACCTCGAACACCGGCTCGCTCGCCACGGCGACGGTGAGTTCCGAGGCACCGGGGGGCAAGGACACCCGCACCTCTCCCCCGTCGGCCACCCAGGGCGCCGCCGACTCGACGGTCACGGTGACCTGACCGGGCAGGGCGAACACCACGCCCCGCTCGGTCGCCTCACCCGGCGCGCCAACGGTCAGCCGCCAGTCGAGTGGCGAACGCAGGTCGAACCGCTGCCGCAGGGTGACGGTGCCCCCGTTGCCGGTGAGCTCCAGCTCCCGGGTGCCGGCGCCGAGCGCCTGGCGCACCCGGGTGACCGGCACGCTCGACGGCGCCAGCGGCTCCGCCCCCGGCAGGTGCTCGCGAAGGGCTGCCTCGGGTTTGCGGTGCAGGTCCAGCAGGAGGGAGGCGAGCAGGCCGCCGGCGAAGCGCAGCCGAATCCCCTGCGGCGACCCCAGTTCCACGGGCTAGAACCCGCGGAGGTAGGAGTCGACGAGCGAGTACCGGACCCGCCGCTCGCCGCGCAGCTCCGACCGGCCGGTCTCCCGTCCCTTGCGCACCAGCGAGTTCACCAGCACCGGCGTCGACACCCCCACGTAGATCGCGCCCCAGTAGGTGGTGGCCGGCAGGGCCAGCGCCAGCAGCCCGCCCAGCCCCGCGAACGCCAGCGACACGACCAGGTAGAACCAGGACCACCGGAACCGGCTGGGATCGTGCCGGATCCCGTACAGCCGGACGATCTCCGGAGCCAGCGCCCCGGCCATACCCAACAGGAAGACGACCACCGAGCTCACCCGGAGGAAGTTAGCGCATTTCCGGCGGTCGCCGGCCGTTTTCGCGTGATCTTCAGCGGGCGGGCGGCGCGGGCCAGGACATCCGGACCGTCGTACCGGCCGGGTTGGTGGTGACGCTCACCTCGGGCGCGAGCAGGCGGATCAGGAGCAGACCGCGGCCACCGCCGGGACGGCTGTCGCCGTCGTGCCAGTGTCCGGTGTCGCTGACGGTCACCGTGACGGCAGCGGCGTCCACCCGGGCTTCGACGGTCATGGTGCCGTCCGCCCCGGCGGGGTAGGCGTGCGCGACGACGTTCGCCATCGCTTCGTAGGCCGCGAGGGTGAGATCCTCGGCGAGCTCGGCGGCGAGCCCGCGTTCCCGCGCCCACCGGGCCAGGATCTGGCGGAGGATGGTCGCCTGCACGGGCACGGCGGCGACTTCACGGACGAGGGTGGCTTCGGGTCTTCGCGCCGGCTCGTCCACCGGCGACGGCTGGTCGACTGCGTCTGGCATGGCGTGGGTCCCCCTCGCTCACTGTTGAACGACGCTTCCTGGTACCCGGCTGATGGACAGGGTGAAACACGGACGACACTACGCCTCGCGTTCACCCTTCCCGCGAATCCCGCCGGACCAGGCGTCGCGTCACCGTTCACGAGCGTGCGGGCGAGGTCCCGAAGTGGTGCTGCACCAGGCCAGGCGCCCCCCGGGGGCGGGAGCCGAGTGCGAAGTCGAGCAGAGGGCTACGCCCCGCAGGTGCCGACCGTGTCGACGTGGGCCGTTCCGGTGTTGCGGTAGGTCGCTGCCTGCGCCACCGCGGCGGCGGGTGTCAGGACCTGGTTGCCCGCGTAGTAGGTCCAGTCGACCTGTTCGGCGTAGGTGCTGGTGCCGTTCGTGTGGCCGGCGGTGTCGATGAACCACAGGTTGTAGTCGATCGACATCGACGTGCGCGGGTAGACCGGGTCGCCCTGGGCGTCGGTGGTGTGGTCGGCGGTGAGGACGCCGTCGAGGTAGTACTTCACGTGGCCGCCGGAGACCTGGGTGACGATGTCGTGCCAGCCGTCGAAGCTGCGGTTCTGCGCGGTCGACGTGCGCAGGCCGTCCCAGGACGGGCTGTTCCAGTAGGTGTACCAGGACGTCTGGTAGTCCGCCTGCGAGCCGCCCCAGCCGCCGTTGGGCAGGTACTCGGAGAAGTCGAGCTCGCTGTAGAGCGGGTCGCGGTCATAGCGCAGCGGGGAGATCGCGAAGTAGGTTTCGTTGATGTGGTCACCGTCCGTGCCGCTGACCGGCGCGTCGCTGAACTTCACGCGGCTGGCGTAGGTGCCTTCGAAGAAGCGCTGCTGGTTCTGGTACAGCTCGGCCTGCGTCGTCCCGGCCGCGCCGCCGTCCGTCGTCGCGCTCAGCTGGGCGACCGGTTCCCCCGCCACGGTGGGAAAACTGATGTTGCTCGTCAGCCAGTGCGCACCCGCCACGCCGGGACTGCCGACGTCGTTGCGGGTCGCCCAGCCGGCGGCGCCGAACGCGGGGTCGGCCGGGCCCGTGTAGTGGAAGTCGTCGAACAGCACGCCGCAGGAGGCGCTCCGGGAACTGGCCTGGGCGGGACCCTGGGTGAGCACGAGACCGGCGGCCGCGGCGAGCACGGCGGCGACGGCGAGGGGTTTCCGGGGAGACATGAGGCGTGTCGCTCCTCTCGGGCCGGAGTGTCACATTGGTCTAGACCTGGAACTGGCTAGAGTGGCAACGAAGGACGGGGAAGTCAAGAGGCGAAGACCCTGGAGTTGCTCGATGACGTTGACCTGGCACGGCTGCCCCAACGGCCGCGACGTCGGAGGACTGCCCTCGTCCAGCGGTTCCCGTATCCGCTTCGGCGCGCTTTTCCGGTCGGACAGCCACAGCCGGTTGACCACCGAGGGAATAGCGGCGGTCCGCGCCGTGGGCCTGAGCCGCATCTTCGACCTCCGGTGGCCGCGGGAAACCGCGCAGGAGCCCAGTCCGTTCGCCGGCGATCCCGCCTACCGCAACGCGCCCATGATCGCCGAGCTGGCGGAGCAGGGCACCACCATGCCGGACGCCTACCGGTCCATGCTCGACGACAACCAGCGCCGGATCACCGGCGTCTTCATCCAGCTCAGCGACGCGCCGCCCGGCCCACTCGCGGTGCACTGCAGCGCCGGATCACCGGCGTCTTCGTCGCCGGCGTGCCACCCACCGCGATCGCCGAGGACTACGCGCTCACGGACGGCTGCCGTGGCGACACCATCCTCCGGACGCTGGCCCACCTGGACGACCGGCACGGCGGCGTGCCCGCCTACCTGCTGAAGGGCGGAGCGACGCCCGCCCACCTCAGGCAGGTGAGAAACCGCTTACTTCCCTAGCGGTTCCGCGGACTCCGTCTCCAGCACGCAGTGCGTCCCCCGGTAGATGGTCGGCATGCACTTGTTGCAGTGCACGCACAACGACCGTGCTCCCGACCGCAGGCGCAGTGGCAGGTCGGGTTCACGCAGGAGCGCCCGGGCCATCGCGACGAACGCGAAGCCGTCGGCCATGGCCTGCCGCATCGTCTCCAGCCTCGTGATCCCGCCGAGCAGGATCAGCGGCAGGCTCAGCGCGGCGCGGAACTGGCGGGCCCGGTCGAGCAGAAACGCCTCCTGGAAAGGGTATTCGCGGAGGAAGGCACCGCCGGCGGCCCGGATGCCCCACCGCAGCGGCCGCGGGAACTGGGCGGCGAACTCCCGCAGCGGCGCGTCTCCGGTGAAGAGGTACATCGGGTTCAGCAGCGAACTGCCCGCGGTCAGCTCCAGCGCGTCCAGGGCGCCGTCCGCCTCCAGCCACCGCGCGACCTGCAGGCTCTCGTCCAGCCAGAACCCGCCCGGCACGCCGTCGTCCATGTTGAGCTTCGCCGTGACGGCGATCCGGTCCCCCACCGCCTCGCGGACCGCCCGCGCGACCCGCAGCGCCAGCCGGGCGCGGTTCTCCAACGACCCGCCGTAGGAGTCCCGCCTGCGGTTCAACCTCGGACTGAGGAACGAACTGACCAGGTAGTTGTGTCCTAAGTGGACTTCCACGGCGTCGAAACCGGACTCGGCGGCCAGGCGTGCGGCCGTCGCGTGTGCCCGCACGAGGCGGTCCAGATCGTCCACTGTGGCCGCTCGCGTCATCCGCATCCCCAGTGGGTTCGGGAAACGCCCCGGCGCCAGCGCGGGCGCGCGGTTCGACGCCGCGTTGGCGACCGGGCCCGCGTGCCCGATCTGCGCGCTCACCGCCGCCCCCTCGGCGTGCACCGCGTCGGTGAGCCTGCGCAGCCCGGGCACCGCCTCGTCGCGCATCCAGATCTGGTGCCGGTCGGTGCGCCCTTCCGGCGACACCGCGCAGTACGCCACCGTCGTCATCCCCGCACCGCCGCGGGCCACCCGCCGGTGGAACTCGATCAGGCGGTCGGTGACCAGGGCGTGCGGCGTGGCACCCTCGAAGGTCGCCGCCTTGATGATGCGGTTGCGCAGCCGCACCGGCCCGAGCGTCGCGGGCGCGAAGACGTCGGTCATGATCCCTCCAGTCCCGCGGTGACGAACCCCCGCAGGGTCTCCACCGGCACCTCGGCCGGCATCCCGTCGCCGAAGAACTGCAGCACCAGGGTGAAGGCGAGCAGCCACCGGTGCGCCGCGGCCTCGCCCGACAGCTCCGGCCGCGCCGCCCGCAGCAGCTCGATCCACGGACCGAGGCCGAACCACCGCGACGTCCACGCCTGCTCCCGCCGGTCCAGCACGAACCGGGCCAGCAGCCGCAGCCGCAACTGTCCCACCGGGTCCGCGGCCAGCTCGGCCAGCGGCGTCACGATCAGGTCGACCAGCTCCGGCACCGCCGGCACCCAGCCGGTACGCCGCCGCTCGGCGACCTGGTCCAGCCGTTGCCGCCAGACCGGCGCGAGCCGTGCCTCCAGCAACGCGGCGATCAGCCCGTCCTTCGACCCGAAGTGGTAGTGCACCGCCGCCGGATTCATCCCCGCCGCGCTGTTGACGGCCCGGACGGAAACCCCGTCGTAGCCAGATTCCAGCAGCAGCCGCTCGGCCACCGTCAGCAGCCGTTCGCGCGTCGCCGCGTCCGTCCTCGTCACCTACCCATGGCAGCACACTTCCAGCACTGATTCAATCACTGATTGACAGCGGTGGGCATGTCGAGAAGGCGAGGCCGCAACACCCCTACCGAGATCAACGCGGACGCGCGGGACTCCCCCGACGTCCGGGCTACAACACTCCCGCGTGCGCGGCCGCGGGCTTCTCCAGCGTCTTCAGCGCGCTCACCAGCGGCGCCAGTTCGGGGCGCTCCTCCGCTTCGGCGAGGGCCGTGGACAGAATCGCGTCGTGGGTGGGCTTGGCGGCGTCGAGCAGCGCGCGACCCGCCTCCGTCACCTCGGTGTAGATCCCGCGCCGGTCGTCGGGGCACAGGCAGCGCTGCAGCAGGCTCCGGTCCTCCAGGCGGGTGACCAGGCGGGTGGTCGCGGACTGGCTCAGCACGACGGCACTGGAGAGCTGGTTCATCCGCAGGTGGAACCCGTCCTGCCGGGACAGCACCTCCATCACGGTGTACTCGCTGACGGAGAGCTGGTGCTCGCGCTGCAGGGCGCGTTCGAGCCTGTCCTCGATCAGCGCGTGCAGGGCCGCCAGGGTCCGCCAGCCGTGCGCGCGGGCTTCGACCGCATCGTCGGGCAGTACCACGAAGTTCACCCCTTCCGTTCTCCCCCAGGTTAACGGTCATCGTCCGGCTTACCCCGCCTGTTACCCGCGTGCGCAACAAATGTGACCTACGTTACCCCGCTTGCAGAGGTAGCCCGCGTGTGCAACCATTGCAGACGCCGTACGAAGGTGGACACCAACACTGCGACGGAGGGTTTGACCATGCCTATCGGCCTTCTCGCCCTCGCACTGGGGGGCTTCGGCATCGGACTCACGGAGTTCGGGATAGTGGGCCTGCTTCCGGAGATCGCCGGGGACTTCCACGTCTCCGAGCCGGTGGCCGGCTACCTCGTTTCCGGGTACGCGCTCAGCGTGGCGCTGGGCGCGCTCGCGCTGACGGTCGCGATCACCCGCTTCGACCGCAAGAAGGTCCTGCTCTCGCTGATGGTCCTGTTCATCGCGGGCAACCTGATCTCGGCCATCGCGCCGACGTACTCGGTGCTGCTGCTGGGCCGGATCGTCGCCGCGCTGTGCCACGGCGCGTTCTTCAGCGTCGGCGCGGTCGTCGCCGCCGACATGGTCGCCGAGAACCGGCGGGCGGGCGCGATCTCGCTGATGTTCGGCGGGCTCACCGTGGCCAACGTCCTGGGCGTCCCGCTCGGCACGTTCCTCGGCCAGCAGCTGGGCTGGCGCTCGACGTTCTGGGCCATCACGATCATCGGCCTGGTCGCGCTGGCCGGTATCGCGCTGCTGGTGCCGTCGGCCCCGGCGCCCGCGGGCACCAGCCTGCGTGGCGAGCTGGGCGCGTTCCGGCGGCCGCAGGTGTGGATCTCCGCCGCGGTCAGCGTGCTCGCCTTCGGCAGTGTGGTCGGCGCGTACACCTACATCGCCTTCACCCTGACCGAGGTCAGCCACTTCGCCACCAGCACCGTGCCGTGGCTGCTGATCCTGTTCGGTGCGGGCACCTTCGTCGGCAACTTCGTCGGTGGCAAGGCCGCCGACCGGGCACTGAACCCCGCGCTGGCGACGCTGCTCGCGCTGCTCTCGGTGGTGCTGGCCGTGTTCGCCCTGACCGCGGGCAACAAGATCATGACGATCGTGTCGCTCCTGCTGATGGGCACCGTCGGCCTGGCCACCGCGCCCGGCCTGCAGCTGCGGACGATGAAGCACGCGCAGGACGCGCCGACGATGGCCTCCGGCGCCAACATCGCGGCGTTCAACATCGGCAACGCGATCGGCGCGTGGCTCGGCGGCCTGGCGCTCGGCGCCGGCTTCGGTTACGTGTCACCACTCTGGGTCGGCGCGGGGCTCGGTGTCGCGGGGCTCGCGGTACTGGCCGCCGGGTCCGTGCGGTCCCGCCAGCCGGCCTCCGGCGGCACTTCCGCGACTGCCGTCGCAGCGAACTGAAACAATTCCGGCAATTTCCCCCACCCCGGGTTCCCGGCATCTTTCCTGATGCCGGGAACCCTTTTTTTCTCATTTGAGCGCACCCGGTCCGGTGGTCTTGACCACTGCCGTTTTCCGCGCTTCAATGGATGTCGCGGCGAGGAGTCACCACGCTGGTGTGGGGCTGCCGCCGTGAGCGTTACCGATCCTCGCGAGCCCGGCCGCGGCCACACGCCGCCCCCGGACGTTCCAGCCGCGCCGGACCACCGCATTCGCGCCCGGTCATCCCGGGCGCGCCGACGACCCGAAAACCGGCGGAGACCCCGCCGCGCACAGCCTGGAAGAGATGACCGGAAATGTTCTCCTCGCTTCCCCACGAGAATTCCTTCCGTTATTTCCGAGAGCGTTCACGCCGCCGGAACGAGGTCCTGCGGAAGATACCCGCGAAAACCGGGCAGGCCCGTCTCGTCGGATTCTTTCCCGGACTCGGCAGCCGGTCGGCGTACCAAGATCTCACCGATTCTCCGCTGAATTCCGGCAGCGCCGAGGTGGCCGCGCTCGCGCGTGAAGCCGCGGCGGCGCTGGGCCTGTCCGATCCGCGGAAACTGCTGCTGGTGCCGGAGAACCTGCCGGAACGCGGGCTCGCGCGCCAGGGCTTCCTCGGTGCCGCGTTCCTGGCCCACAACCTGGCGCTGGAGGCGCAGTTGCGGGCGGCTGCCGAGGAGCGGGGCGGGCCGTTGAGCTTCCTGGCCTACACGGGCGAGAGCTTCGGCGCCCTCGCGGCCGCCGTGGCCGGTGGCGCGCTGTCGGTGCGGGACGGTGTCCTGATCGCGCACGCGTTCACGCCGCTGATGCTCGTGGCCGCCGAGGGTGGCGCGCACGACGACCCGCTCGCGAACGAGCTGCGCCGCTTCCTGCCCGACGCGGTCCGCGCGGAGCCGCTCGTGCCCGAGCCGTACCACGTCGTGGGCCTGCGGGCCGAACCGGATGACCTGTCCGCGGTGCTGCACGAGGTCGCGAAAGCGTTTTCCGAAGCCGACGTCGAGGTGCACAAGCTGTACTCGCCGCGGCAGACGAACGTCTACGTACGGGCCGGTGCCCGTGCCGAGTTCGAGGCGTTCCTGCGGAACTTCCCCGCCGTACGGGCGGAAGAGCTGAAGCCCCCGACCACGTTCCTCGCCCACTCACGCCGCCTGCGGGCCGCCAGGCCGGCGCTGGAGCGGTTCCTCGACGAGCACGGCGTGGTCTTCCGGGATCCGCACACCCCGGTGGTCTCGAACTCCGGCGCCGGGCTGCTCACGACGGCCGCGCAGGTGCGGGACGCGGTGCTCGCGCTCACCGACGAGGTGATGGCGTCACGCACCACCGTCGAGACGGTCGAGAGCCTGCAGCCCGACGCGATCCTCGAACTCGGGCTTGGTCACAAGTCCCTGGACCTGTTGGCGGACAACGGGATCGAGACACCGGCACTCGCCTACACCGGCGCGGCGGCCGAGGCCGACGTCCTGCTGCGCACGGTGAGCCTGACGGGCGAGCTGCTCGACGGCCTGCGGCAGCTGTACGCGCCGGGCCGCCGGGTGGAGCCGCGCCACCACGAGACGCTCCGGACGCTCGTCGGACTGGCCGCGGAAAGCGCTTTCACCGAACAGTACGTGCGCCGGACACTGACCCGCACCATCGCCGACGAGATGCTGCGCCCGGAGCGCGGCGCGGCGCCGGCCTTCTACCAGTTCCTGGAAACCTGCCAGCACACGTGGAACTTCCAGGACCGGATCGACGCCGCGAAGGGTGAGCTGGTGCTGCGGGCCCGGCTCAAGAAGCGGCTGACCGGCGGCCCGGACCAGGTGGGCAGGGCCTACACCGAGCTGGAGGTCCTCGACGCGACGGGCACCGTCAGCGTCCGCGACACCACCGACACGACCCGGCCCGAGGTGGTGGTGTGCCACTTCGACGGCCTGCCCGGCCTTTCCGGTGACGAGCTGGCCCGCCGCGCCCGGCCCATGCTCGACAGCCAGCCGCTCGCCGCGGAGATCGCCGACGAGCTGGTGCGCCACGGGGCCGACCCGGCCGAGCCCGCGCTGTGCCGCCTCGGCTACCAGTACACGCTGTTCCACCTGCTGCACCTGCACCGGCCCGCGTTGTTCGCGCAGAGCGACTACTACCTCGCGGGCGCGGACCCGCTCGGCTGGCTGGTCGCGCTGGCGGCCGCCGGAGCCGTGCCGCTGGAGGAGATTGTCGAGCCCTACGCGCTGTGCCTGCGCGGCGCCGCGCGAGAGGTCGTCGAGTCCGCTGTGGACCGGATGATCCTCTCCCTCACCTCGGCCGAGCTGCCCGTCGTGTCTCCGGACGGCGTGCCCCTGCGGTCCAGGAAGGACCTCGAAGCGGCCACCCGGGCCGTGTTCGCCGGGAAGGCGCTGACGGAACCGGTGCGGCGCCTGCACCTCAACGGCAACTGCGAGGTCCTCTCGCTCGGCTCACCTCTCGACCCCGGCGACGTCGACACCGGTGGCTACGAGACCGCCGCTGTGTCCATAGTGGACCCGGAAGAGATCTGGCAGCGGCGCCTGAACCCGGCCCTCGACGCGTTCGAGGACCGCTGCGTGTTCACGCTCACCGACGAGAACGAACGCGTGGTGCGGTACGCGCAGAGCCGCCGCCTGCTCAGCAGCACCGTGCACGCCTACGTCGAGGCCGGGGAACGGATCACCGGTTTCGGCAAGGGCGGCAGCGAGTCCATGACGATCTTCCTCGAACGTGACGGCGGGGACGGGGTCACCGTCCGCAAGATCCTCAGCGAGGCGCTGACCACCGCGCGCTGGAACCCGGACGGCAAGGGCGTGATGCTGCCGCCGTTCGCCAAGGCCCGCAAGCAGGCGGAGTACCTGCAGGCGCTGCCGGAGCCGGTGCGCCGGTACTTCCCGGAGGTGCACCGGGTGGTGGAACGGGAGATCCCGGCCGCGTCCGGCGGGACGGCCAGGGAGGTCATCTGCGAGATGGCGTACGTGACCGGCGCGGAGGTGAGCCGGTTCGTCGAGCGGCACTCCCCGCCGCCCGCGGTGATCGCCCGGCTGTACGAGCAGATCTTCCAGGTGCTGCACCGGAACGTGCACCCGGTCAACCGTGCCCCGGCGCCGGGCGGCACGCTGGAGGAGTCCTACTTCCGCAAGATCGAAGACCGGCTCGCGCTGTGCCGCCGCACCGCGCCCGCCACGTTCTCGCCCGAGCTGCTCGACACCGAGCGGATCCTCATCGACGGCGTGTCCTACCTCAACCACGGCGCCCTGCTCCGGCGGTTCCGCGAGCACCCGGAGTACCGCGAGGTGCTGGAGCCGCGTTACCACGGCCTCGTCATGGGCGACACCAACACCGAGAACATCAAGATCGGTGACGTGGAGCCGTTGCTGCGCGCGCAGCGGCTGATCGAGGCGAACGCACCGCGCGAGGCCGTCGACAGGGCGCTGGCCGACATCACCGCGGACTCCCTCGGTATCAAGTTCCTCGACCCGCGCGCGATCGGCTACGCCACCGACGGCGCCGCCACGCGTGACGACGCCATGTACGACAACAAGCCGTGGCACAACTCGCTCGGCCATTACGACGAGATCCACTTCGAACAGTTCCGGCTGCGCGTGGACACCGGGCCGGGGCGGACGCCCAGCGTGGACGTCGAGTTCCTGCCTGGCAACGCCTACCAGAAGGCGTACCGGGTGCGGGACGTGACGGCCCGCGGCGGCCGGGTCGACCACGCGGACCCGCAGGGCATGGAGGACTTCTTCGCCCCCGTGATGACCGCCGTGTACGGACTGGACGATCCGGACTCGCCGTACCTGCGGGACGACCCGTACTGGCTGGTGCGCTTCGTGTTCCTGATGGGCACGCACTTCACGGCGATGCCGCCGTACCACTTCCAGGCCGAGCTCGACGGGACGCTCACCGACACCTACCAGACCCAGCGCAGGCCCGTCGCCATCTACTGCGAGGGCATCAAGTGGCTCAACTGGGCGCTGGAGATGCTGGAGGGGCGGCGCACGGAGTTCCTCGGCCTCGCCGTGCCCGCGCTGCCGCACCTGGCCGGGCAGTCCCGCCGCGACCTCGACGACGAGGGGTCGTTCAGCCTCGTCGGCGCGTGAATTCCGTGTTCTCCTTGGAGGTTCCCCATGACACCACCCGTGACGGGACTGGCGGACCTGACCGCGGAGTCCCGCATGATCGCCACGCCGTGGAGCCGGATGGTGCGCGGCATCGGCCTCGGGCAGTACCCGGTCGAGTACGACCCGGTGGCCGCCGCCCGCATCCGTGACGCGTTCGGCCGGCTCACGGCGAAGACGTCCGGCGCGTACACGCGGTTCTCGCGGCTGCTGGCGGAGCTGGTCCTGGACGTCGCCGACCCGTCCTCCGGCGCCGACGTCGAGAAGGCGCTCGGGCCCGTGCTGGAGGCGGCGCGCGCGGAGCGCAACCCGTACTGGCGGCTGATGGCGGGCTGCATCCTGATGGACGCGTTCGCGAAGCTCGGGCTCGACTCCTCGCTGCTGGGCGGGCTCCCCGCGGAGGTCCTTGCGGTCCTCGACGAGATCGAGCCGAACCAGATCAAGGACGAGAACCAGGGCCGCCACGGCGACTACGAGCGGTTGTCGGCGTCCACCGCCGTGTTCCTCGCGCTGGGACAGCTGGGGCTGGCGGACCGGCTGGTTTCCGGGCCGCGCAACCACGTCCGGGAGGCGCTGGCGCTGCTCGACCGCGTGCCCGCGCCGTTCTTCCGCGGCCGCGGCGGGTCGATGCTGTTCTCGGTGCTGTCGCTGCTGGGCTTCGACTCGCTCGCGCTCGACGGGGAACGCGACCACCTGCGGGAGGTGCTGGACTACCTCGACCGGGCCGACGAGCTGAACCTGCCGCCCGCGTTCCCGCAGCCGATGTCCCCGGCTTTCCCGAAGGTGTACCCGCTGCTGACGATGCTCAACGCCATCGCGATGACCGGCCGCGAGGAGTACCTGACCTACGGCCGCGACCGGCTCGCGGAGGCGAAGGAGCTGCTCGGGGCGCTCGGGCCGGTGGAGCGGACGCACATGGGCCTGTACTACCTGGTGGCGCTGCACAACCTCGGCCGGCTGGACGAGCAGGTGCCCGACCTCGGCACGTTCGTCACGGAGCTGGTCGGGCAGTGGCGGGACATCGACCCCGGCGAGAACTTCTTCCTGCACGGGATCGCCTACCCGTACCTCATCGAGACCGCGATGGTGACGGGCCGGACCGAGCTGCTCACCGGCGAGCTGCTCGACCGGCTGGCCGACGCGTTCCCCAGCCTCGACCGGACCCCGCTCGACCGCGCCAACCGGCCCTACCCGTTCAGCTACGCGCTGAACATGTTCGGCGAGATCGGGGCCGCGGACCGGTTGTTCACCCCGCGCGCCCGGTACGGCGGTCGTTCGCCGGTGGAGTGGGTGATCGAGCACCTGTCCGAGGACGCGCGCGAGGAAGGCAGCCGGCTGTACATGCTGGACCACGCGCTGGTCAGCTACGCGCTGCGGCTGCGGGGCGCCGGCCGTGGGGAGACGGAACTGTTCCGCTCCTTCCGGTTCCGCCTCGCCGAGGAACGGGTACCGTCCTGAGTGGACAGCAGTGGGGGCTTTCCCGGAAGGAAGGCCCCCACTGTCAGCGGATCACCTGTGCCAGGAAGGCGTTCCGCTCGGCCTGGTGGGCGTAGTCCGCCGGGTTCCGGACGCACTCCGGGCACCAGTGGCCCGCCCGCAGGATGAGCCGGGGACTGCCGGGGAAGGTGTGCCCGAAGGCGCATCGCCACCGCAGCGGGGTTCGCACATCACCGGGAACCAGGTTCTCCGACAGCAGTTCCCCGCCGCGGAAGGCGGCGGCCTTGGCCAGGTCCCGCACTGTCCACTGTGCTGGGTCGAGGTCCTCGTCGTAACCGTGGTCGAGGTGGGCCGGGGTGCGGGACGGGCTCGGTTCGGCGAAGTCCGTCCAGTCGCCGACGACGTCCGCGCCGAAGTAGGCGTCGAGGCGTTCGGTGTCGTTGTCCCGCAGCCAGGCCATCGTGCCGCGCGGATGCCGGGTCAGCGGGCCGAGCAGGAACTTCTTCACCAGCCACGGCGGGACCTTTCCCGCCAGCCGTCCGATCGGCGGCACCGCCCGGGCGAGCGCTTCCGCGAAGGTGTCCTGCCGGAAGGGGACCAGCTGGTCGAGCCGGTCGGAGTCGGTGAACCAGTGGCCGTGGAAGTTGCGCGTGGCGAACCAGCGCCGCTCGTACCAGCGGCGCACGTCCGCCACGCCCAGCGCCCCCATCAGCCGGACCAGGAACTCCCAGTTCGTCAGCCGCCAGGCCTCGCCGCCGCCGATGTTGTAGACCCCGCCCCACACCTCCGGCGGCGCGCCGGCCTCGCAGATCCCCGCGACCAGCCGCGCCGAGTCCTCCGCCGACACCCACTCCATCACCCCGCCCAGCGGGGTGTGCGTGATGATCGGGTCGCGGACCTTCAGCAGGCCCGGGTGGAAGATGCCGGTCTGCCGCAGCCACACCCAGCGGTTCAGCCCGGAGTCGACCACCTCGCGTTCCGCGGCGACCTTGCTCTGCCCGTACTCGTCGTACCGGGACACCCGCAGCGGGTCCCCGACCCGGCCCCAGTGCACGGGCGGGTTGCGGTCCCCGGTCTCGGCGACCGATCCGGCCGCCACGAGCCCGATCGCGTCCGGGTCCGGCTGCGCCCGGATCGCGCGGACGAGGTTGCGGGTGCCACCGACGTTGACGCGGTGGGTCAGCTCCGGCAGGTCGTCGGCCAGCGGCGACACCACCGCGCCCAGGTGCACCACGTAGTCGGCGCCCCGCACGGCCGCCTCGACCGTCCGGTAGTCGGTGAGGTCGCCCTCGGCCACGCGCACCACGTCCCGGTACCGCCGCAGGACCGCCCGTTGCCGGTCGCCCGGCAGCACGAGCGCGACCACCTCGAACCGGTCGGCCCGGCGCGCGAACTCGGCGAGCACGGCGCGGCCCCAGTTGCCGGTGGCGCCGGTGAGCAGTACCCGCTTCCTGATCATCGGACCCAGTGTGACGCACGCCGGGAAGGGGCGCATGGTCGCCCGCATCGGGGGTAGTTTGCCCGCGGTCGCCGAACTGGAGGTTTCCCCATGCCCCTCGCCCATCCCTCGCACCCGCAGGACGGTCCGCGCGAGAACGTTTCGGTGAATCCGGTCTTCACGCGCGAACCGGTCACCATTCCCCGCGGGCGGCTGCCCGAGGGCGAGCTCGACCACGAGACCGCCTACCAGGTCGTGCACGACGAGCTGATGCTCGACGGCAACGCGCGGCTCAACCTGGCCACGTTCGTGACCACGTGGATGGAGCCCACGGCCCGTGACCTGATGGCCGAGTGCTTCGACAAGAACATGATCGACAAGGACGAGTACCCGCGCACCGCCGACCTGGAGCAGCGCTGCGTGAAGATGCTCGCCGACCTGTGGCACGCCGAGGACGCCGTCGGCTGCTCCACCACCGGATCGAGCGAGGCGTGCATGCTCGCGGGGCTCGCGCTCAAGCGGCGCTGGCAGCACCGCCGCCGCGCCGCCGGGCTGTCCACCGACCGGCCGAACCTCGTGATGGGCATCAACGTCCAGGTGTGCTGGGAGAAGTTCGCGAACTACTGGGACGTCGAAGCCCGCCTGGTGCCGATGGACGGCGACCGGTTCCACCTCACCGCCGAGGAAGCGGTGAAGTACTGCGACGAGAACACCATCGGCGTGGTCGCGATCCTGGGCTCCACGTTCGACGGCAGTTACGAGCCGGTGGCGGAGATCTGCGCCGCGCTGGACCGGCTGCACGCCGAGCGCGGCTGGGACATCCCGGTCCACGTGGACGGCGCGTCCGGCGCGATGATCGCGCCCTTCTGCGACCCGGACCTCGACTGGGACTTCCGGCTGCCGCGGGTCGCGTCGATCAACACCTCGGGCCACAAGTACGGCCTCGTCTACCCGGGCGTGGGCTGGATCGTCTGGCGGGACGCCGAAGCGCTGCCGGAGGACCTGGTGTTCCGGGTGAACTACCTCGGCGGCGAGATGCCGACCTTCGCGCTGAACTTCTCGCGGCCCGGCAGCCAGGTCGTGGCCCAGTACTACAACTTCCTGCGCCTCGGCCGGGCCGGTTACACGCGGGTCCAGCAGTACTGCCGCGAGGTCGCGGTGAGCCTCGCCGAGCGGATCGCCGCACTGGGCCCGTTCCGGCTGCTCACCGACGGACGACAGCTACCGGTGTTCGCGTTCACCCTCGCGGAGGGCGAGACCGGCTACTCGGTGTTCGACGTGTCCGCGGCGCTGCGCGAGCAGGGGTGGCTCGTGCCGGCGTACACGTTCCCGGCGCACCGCGAGGACCTGGCGGTGCTGAGGATCGTCGTGCGCAACGGCTTCAGCCACGACCTGGCGGACCTGCTGGTGGACGCACTGGAACGCGTCTTGCCCCGGCTGCGCAACCAGGACAAACCCCAGCACGGCAAGGAAAGCGCCTCCTTCTCCCACGGCGCCGGGGAACGGGGATAGGTGTTGTCATGTTTTTGTCCTGGGCAGGAGGGAGGCGTGAAATTATTCTGCTGGCGTGACAGCTCACGACGAAACGCCCGCCGAAATCGTCGAGCTGGAACGAGTCGTCCAGGCTGCCGTGGAGGAAATGAGCAAGAGCGATTACCTCGACCCGTCCGGTGCCCGTGAACTGCTGGCGGAAACAGCGCACCACCGGGCGTTCGTCAGCAGCTCGACCTCGATGGTCGACATCGCTGCCGGAGCGAAGCGGTTCACCTGGCCGCCCGAACTGAACGAGGCGCAGCGACGCGAAACCGTCGGCCGGTTGCTCGGTGGCTGTGGAATCATCGTCGAGTACGCCGGGGACTTCCGGTTCGCCCGGCCGGAGGTCGAGGCGTACCTCGCCGCCTGGCAGGTCGTGCGGCGGCATCCCCGCGGGCCCCGCCGCTGGGATCCGCGGACCTGGAAGTACCTGGCGCCGCAACCGACGTGGCCTTGGCCCGGCTCCGAAGTGCACCTCTTCCTCGCCGCCCTCTGGTGGCCGGGCGCGCGGACGGCCGTGGAACGACAGCTGGCGCGGTTGCTGCACGAGCGGTACCGCGACCCGAACGTCCACTTCGTCCTCGAGCTGGTCCGGCGCAACCTGCTGCCGGGCAGCGATCTGGGGCCACGGACCGCGCGGCTCCTGCGCGAGGCGCTCACCGGCGACCGGCTGGACGAGCAGGACTGGGCGAACACCGCCGGCTGGCTCCACCAGCTCGATCCCGAGAACGCCGTCGCCGAACTCGAAACCATCGTCCGGTTTCCCCTGCCTGGCACCTCGGATCGGCGGAGGCTGCTGGCCACCACCTGGCTCCTGAAGCACGTTCCGGACCGCGGCCGCGGAAGCCTCGAAATCCTGGCTGCCAACCTCTGCGGTCCCCCACCGGAACGGTTCGAAGTGGCGAGAGCGATCGCCGACCTCGATCCCGCGCTGGGGGTGCGGGTGCTGCTGCAGCTCGCGAACACCCCCGACATGCACGACCTGCGAGCGGACGCCGCGATCGCCAGCGGCCGGCCCGGGGTCATGGCCGAACTCGTCGAGCACGGGCGAGGTCTGTCCGATGAGGCCAGGCTGCGGTTGATCTCCG
This sequence comes from Amycolatopsis bartoniae, assembly GCF_014191255.1. Taxonomy (GTDB): domain Bacteria; phylum Actinomycetota; class Actinomycetes; order Mycobacteriales; family Pseudonocardiaceae; genus Amycolatopsis_E; species Amycolatopsis_E bartoniae. The sequence continues at coordinate 516,171 of NZ_JACHWH010000003.1, read as the reverse complement.
AGCTGCTGACGCGTGATCGCGCCCGGGGAGTGGCGGCGGCCCAACGGTTCGCCGCCACCGCCGCCGCGGCAACCCGGCTCCGGGTCGCGGAACTGCTGAAGCCCCACGACGCACGGGAAGCGCTACGCATCGCGAACGCCGTCGCTTGGCCGCCCGATTCCGTGGTCGACGGCGGCACGCGGTTCGGCGCGGTGATCCTGATCGGAAAAATCGATCCCGCAAAGGCGATCCCCGCGCTGGAACAGCTGTCGGCCACGGCGTCCGTGCCCGCGGAAATCCGGCTGGACGCGGCGACGTACATCGTGACCGAACACCAGGGACCGGTCACCGCACTGGTGAAACTCGCCCAAGCCACGGACGTGTCACGGACTCACCGGGCCCGCGCCGCCCAGCAGGCCGGGAGGATCGAGCCGGAAACCGGGGCGCGGTTGCTCGTCGCCCTCGCGGAAAGCGCTCCCTTGGACAGCAGCCGGCTGGACCTCCTGAAGAAGGCGCACGCACTGCACCCGAAATTCGCCGCGGAGACACTCGCGAAGCTCGCCGGGAACAGGCGCGCCCCAGGCAGGCTTCGGATCCAGGCCGTCGATCTCGCCGGTCCCGCGCTCGGCAAGCCCCGGCGGCTCGCCCTCTACAGCGAGATCGCCGCCACCGCCGACGACGAGACGGCCTTGGCCGCGGCCCGGAAAGTCCTCGCGGCCGACCCGGGCCAGGGGCGGCGCCTGATGGCTGCGCTGGCTGCGAGGACGACGGCAAGCTTCCCCTACCGCTTGGCCGCCGCGCAGGAAGCCGGCCGCGAAGCGATGGGTTCGCTTCGCGAGCTGTCCACCACCGCTCGCCCGGAAACCCTTCGGCTGGAAGCCGCTCAGGCGCTCGCGAAATTCGACCAGTCGAGCGCGAAGTCAGCGCTCAAGGGCTTGGTCAAGCGCAACCAGGGCCAAATCCGGATCGACGCGGCCCTCTCCCTGACCGGAACATCCGCGGTGGACGCGCTGACGAGAATCGCCTGTGACCGCCACGAGAAGGACACTTTCCGCCTGGAAGCGGCACTGGAGGCCAAGAAACTCGAGCAAAAACGGGGCCGTCAGCTCTTGCGTGACTTGGCCGGCAACCCCCGCAATTCCCGGGCACTTCGAGAGGCCGCACAAAGACACCTCAAGAAGTGATTTTCAGCCCGGCCGGATGGCGTCGACCAGGGTGCGAACCAGTTCTTCCACGCTGACCTGCCACTGGTCCTTCGCCAGGTGGCCGCTGAGTTCCATGCCCGCGATGCCGTGTGCGCTCGACATCAGCAAGGCGCCGTAGCGAAAGGCGTCCGGCTCGCCGACCACGTCCGTGACCAGGGTGAGGAACTCGTTCTCCAGGCGGGTCGCGGCCTCGGCGGCCGCCGGGGTGCCCGCCGGGGTGCCGAACATCAGCGCGTACCGGTGCGGCCGGCGGCGGGCGACCTCGATGAGCGCCAGGATCGCCCGCTCCAGCCGCGTTTCGGGAGGAGCATCCGCGAGGTCCGCGCGAAGCTGCGCCACGTCGTCGGCCAGCGAGCTCCACGTGTCGATGGCGAGCTGGGTCAGCAGATGGTCCTTGTTCTCGAAGTGCCCGTAGGGCGCGCCGCGCGAGACGCCGGCCCGGGCTCCCACCTCGCGGAGGGTCACGGCGCCGGGCCCGCCTTCGTCGAGCAGCTCGGCCGCCGCACGGACGAGAGCCCGGCGCGTGGCCGCTGCGCTCTCGGTTCGTTTCACGCGGCCGAGTTTACTTGACAACGTCAGCTGAATGGGAAACAGTAGTTCACATGACAGTGTCACATGAAACTCGCCTGTACGACCGCGCCGAGATCAGCGACGTCCAGCTCCGCTACGCCACCGGGACCGACTCCCGCGACTGGGAGCTCTTCCGCAGCTGTTTCACCGACGAGGTCGAAGTCGACTTCAGCGAGGGCTTCGGTCAGCCCGTCGTGCGCCTGAACGCCGACGACTGGGTGCAGAGCACCGCGCCGAGGATGGAGTCCTTCACGGCGACGCACCACATGATCACGAACCTGGCCATCACCTTCGACGGCGACGATCACGCCACCTGCGTCGCCTACCTGCGGGCCACCCACCACCTCCCGAACAACACCGGCGACAGCGACCAGACCGTGTACGGGTACTACACGAACCGCTTCGAGCGCACCGCCAGCGGCTGGCGGATCGCCGGGCTCAAGCTGACGACGCGCTGGATGACCGGGAACTTCGGCATCTTCCAGAGCGCGCTGGCTTCCTGAAGCCACGGCACCAGCCCACTGCCACCCGCCGCTGGCTCAAGCCGCCACCTTCACCAACCCCGCGAACCAACGCCCGCCCCGTTCCGCGAACCACCGCGGTACCAAACCACTTGCACCCACCACCTCACGCAGCGATTCCACCCCCAGCCACGCCCACGCGAACCACTCCCCCGGCGGGTGGCCGTCGCCGGTGAGGCGGACGTGGCCCCGTCGCAGGCCGGTGCCCGGGCGCTCCACCTCGACCAGCGCGGTGCCACCGGGCGCGAGCAGCTCGCCCACCCGGTGCAGCAGGGCGCCGGGATCACCGCCGATGCCGATGTTGCCGTCGGCCAGCAGGGCGTGCCGCCAGCGACCCTCGCCGGGCAGGCGGTCGAACAGGTTCCGGCACACCGCCGCGGCGCCGCGCCCGCGGGTGAGCGCCACCGCGACCGGCGAGATGTCGACCCCCAGCGCGGGTATCCCGCGGTCGGTCAGCGCCGCCGTGAGCCTGCCGGGGCCGCAGCCGAGGTCGACGGTCGGTCCGGTGCACCTGCGCAGCAGCAGCTCGTCCCCACCGTCCGAAGGCGCCCACCACCGGTCGACCGGCAACGAGATCCGCGATCCGTCACCCAGCTCCAGGCACACCCGCCTGCCCAGCAGGCCCGGCTCGAAACCGGTCAGCACGCGACCACGTCCGCGACCGCGGCGGCGAACCTCGACCCGGGTACGCTCACGGCCAAGGCTCGCGCATCGGCCCAGTTGTCCACATCGGACAGAATGGGCAGCGCTCCCACGCGGTTTCCCCGGGCACGCAGGGCCCCGAGGGTGCGGGAACCGGTGTCACCACGTGACATCGTTACTGTCGCGAGGCACCCGGCGGCGGCCGGGTCGTTGAGGCCGAGACACCACCAGCCACCGTCGACGGCGGGGCCGAGCACCGCGTCGAACGACGCCAGCTCGGCGAAGGCGTCGGTCAGCAGCCCGGCCGTGACCTGCGGGGTGTCCATCCCGATCTGCACGACCGGCGCACCGGGGTACCGGGCGGCGACGTCCGCGTGCGCGTGGGCCAACCGGGCCGGGAAGTCCTCGCCGCGCTGCGGAAAGATCTCACAGCGCGACAACATGGCGTGCAATTCGGAGGCGCGCTCGCCCTCGGTGGGATCGCCGTGCAGGGCCACCAGCACGCGGCTGTCCGGAGTGGACAGTGCGGTGGCCAGGGTGTCCAGCAGCGCGGCGGCGGCGATGTCGGCGGCCTGGTGCGGCGTCACCGCCGGGGTGAGCCTCGTCTTGACGCGTCCGGCCACCGGGGCTTTGGCCACCACGAGCACGATCCGCGTCACCGCAGCACACCCGCCATGTCGCGGATCGCCCGCATGGTGCCCCGCACCGAGCCCGACACCTTGCTCTTCGTGCCCGCGGCGCGGGGCCCGTAGGAGACGGGCAGTTCGATGATCCGCCAGCCCGCCGCGCCGGCGCGCAGCAGCACCTCCAGCGGGTAGCCGAACGCCCGGTCGCGCACCCCGAGCGCCAGCAGATCCACCCGCCGCCCGACGCGCACCGGCCCGATGTCGGTGACCACCACCCCCCGACGGCGCAGCAGGGCGGCCAGCACACGGTTCCCCGCACGGGCATGCCAAGGCCACACGCCAGGGCGCACCGGGCGGCCGTCAGTCACCGGCAGATCCTCGCGGCGCAACAGAGCCGCCACCGCAGGGGGCCGCACAGCACGACGCACCGGGTCGCCGTCAGTCACCGGCAGCCCCTCGCGGCGAAACAAGGCCGTCAGCGCGCCGTTCCCCGCACGGGCAGGCCAGGGCCGCATGTCACGCCGCACCGGGTCGCCGCTGGTGTCGCGCCGCTCCCGGCGGCGCGGCAGCACCGCCCACGCCCCGCCGCCCGCACGGGCAGGCCGAGACCACAACCCACGCCGCACCGGGGCAAGGTCGGTCACCGACGGCACCCGGTCTCCGGCGCGCACCGGGTCGCCGTCGGTCACTGGCCGCCCCCGGCGGCGCGGCAGCACCGCCCACGCCCCGCCACTGGCACGAGCGCGCCGAGGCCGCGCCTCACCCCGCACCGGGCGCCGTGCCCCCACCACGAGCGTTCGCGGGGCGACCTGCGCCACCAGCGCGGGGAGCTCCGCCCCGTCGAGGGAACCGTCCGCGTCCAGCACGCACACCACTTCCGCCGTCGCCAGCTCCAGTCCGGTGTGGACAGCGGCGCCGTAGCCACGGCGGGGCTCGTGCGCCACTTTCGCCCCGTGGGCGGCGGCGATGGCGGGTGAACCGTCCGTCGAGCCGTTGTCCACCACGATCGCCCGGTACCCCTCGGGGATGCGGGCGAGCACACCGGGCAGCGCGGCGGCCTCGTCGAGACAGGGCAGGATCACGTCGACACTGGGTTCGGGCTTCACGCCGGTCACCGTAAATCCACAGTGGCCGGTCGAGAACCCTTGTCCTCCTTACCGATTCATGACGCACACCCAAGTCTTACGGACTTCTGACAGCTCCGCCCGGACCCTGGCGCGCCGTCGCGCCCCGGCACTACCGTCGCCCCGGTGACCACCGTCCGCACCCGTGCCCGGCGCGGGGATCTCCTCGCCGGCGGTGCTGTCGTCGTGCTCGTCCTGGCCGCGGTCGCCGGCTGCCTGTGGTGGAACCCCGGCCGCCAGCTCGGTCCCACCGCCTTCGCCGGGGCGAACCCGCGGTTCGGTGAATGGCCGATCCTCGGCACGTTCCTCCCCCACGCCGGGCCCGCCACCGTCACCACGGCGTTCATCGCGCTCGCCGTCGTCCTGCACGGCCCCGCGTTCGCGGAACGGCTGCCCTGGCGCCACGCCCTCGCGGCGACCTACGGCTCCGCGGTCGCGTGGACCTTCTCGCTGGCGCTGATCGACGGCTGGCAGACCGGCATCGCGGGACGGCTCACCACGAGCGCCGAATACCTGTCCGAGGTACCCGGCATCACCGATATCGGGGTCATGCTGCACACGTTCAGCGACCGCATCCTCGACTTCCGGCCCGGCTCCTGGACCACCCACGTCTCGGGCCACCCGCCCGGCGCGACGCTGGTGTTCGTGTGGCTGGACCGCCTCGGGCTCGGCGGCGGCGCCGCGGCGGGCGTCGCGTGCATCCTCGTCGGCGCGCTCGCCGCGGTGGCCGTGCCGGTGACGCTGTCCGCGCTCGGCCGCCGCGACCTGGCCCGCGCGGCCCTGCCGTTCCTCGCGCTGTTCCCCGGCGCGGTGTGGGTCGGGGTGTCGGCCGACGGGCTGTTCACCGGCGTCACCGCGCTCGGCATCGCGCTGCTCGCGCTCGGCTGCACCGGGCGCCTGGCCTGGGCCGCGGTGGCGGGCCTGGTGCTGGGCTTCGGGATCTTCCTGTCCTACGGGCTCGTGCTCGTCGGCGCGATCGCGCTGGCGGTGGTCCTGGTGACGCGGCGGTGGGCGGCGCTGGCCGTGGCGCTGGCGGGCGCGCTGGCGGTGGTCGCGGGCTTCACCGCCGCCGGGTTCTGGTGGTTCGACGGATATCACCTGGTCGTGGAACGCTACTACCAGGGCATCGCTACAGTCCGTCCCTACGGCTACTGGGTGTGGGCGAACCTGGCGTGCTTCGCGCTGGCCACCGGTCCGGTGGTGGGGCCGGGCCTGCTGCGGGTGGTACGCGCGCCGCGGACGGGGCTGGCCGCCGTGGTCGCCGGAGCCGTCGTCGCGGTCGCCGCTTCGGACCTGTCGGGCCTGTCGAAGGCGGAGGTCGAGCGGATCTGGTTACCGTTCGCGGTGTGGCTGGTGGCCGCGGGCGCGCTGCTGCCCGCCGCGTCGCGGCGCTGGTGGCTCGCCGCGCAGGCGGCGACAGCGCTCGCGGTCAACAGTCTCGTGCTGACCAACTGGTGAGGTGGGAATGCGGGTCCTCGTGGTGGACGACGACGTGACGGTGCGGGACGTGGTGTGCCGGTACCTGGAGAAGGCCGGGTACGAGGTCGCGGTGGCGGGCACCGGCGAGCAGGCGCTGGCCGCGTTCGCGCGGCGCCCGCCGGACCTGGTGGTGCTCGACCTCATGCTGCCCGGGATCACCGGGCTGGAGGTGTGCCGCCGGCTGCGCCGGACCAGCGCCGTGCCGGTGGTCATGCTGACCGCGCTCGGCGAGGAGGAGCACCGCATCGCGGGCCTCGAACTGGGCGCGGACGACTACGTGGCCAAGCCGTTCAGCCCCCGTGAGCTCGTGCTCCGGGTGGCGTCGGTGCTGCGCCGCGTGAAAGTCGCGCCCGCGGTGTCCACTGCGCCGGTGACCGACGGCGACCTCGAAGTCGACCCGGGAGCGCGCAAGGCCGCGCTGCGCGGCACCGAGCTGGCGCTGACCGGCCGCGAGTTCGACCTGCTGCTGTTCCTGGTGACCCACCCCGGCACGGTGTTCACCCGGGAGCAGCTGCTGGAACGGGTGTGGGGCTGGAACTTCGGCGACCAGTCCACTGTGACCGTCCACGTGCGACGGTTGCGGGAGAAGGTGGAACGCGACCCCGCGAAGCCGGAGCGCATCGCGACCGTGTGGGGTGTGGGCTACCGCTACGACCCGCGGGGCTCCCGGTGATCGATCCACACGAGCCGTGGGCCGCGATGGTGCAGCACGCCCTGCACATCCTGCCGGTGGCGCTGGCGCTGGTCCTGCCGGTGGTCGCGGTCGGCGCGCTGCTGCTGCGCCGGACCCGGGCGCTGGGCACCACGATGACCCTGCTGGTGCTGATCCCGCTGGTCGCGCTGCTCGCCGGGGTGCTGGGCATCAGCGGGTTCATGTTCACCAGCACGCTCGCCACGATGGTGCTGGTGTGCCTGCTGGTGGCGCTCGTCGTGGTGCCGGTCGCGCTGGTGATCGGGCGGCTGACCGCGCGCCGCACCGTGTGGGAGCGGGAGGCCCGCGAGCGCGAGCGGGCCGCGGAGGCGTCGCGGCGGGAGCTGGTGGCGTGGATCAGCCACGACCTGCGCAGCCCGCTGGCGGGCATCCGCGCGATGGCCGAGGCGCTCGCCGACGGGGTCGTGGCCGAGCCGGACGAGGTGGCGGGCTACGCGGCCCGGATCGGCAGCGAGACCAGCAGGTTGTCCGGGATGGTGGACGACCTGTTCGAGCTCTCGCGCATCACGGCCGGGGCGCTGAGCCTGACCATGGCGGCGGTCCCGTTGCGCGAGGTCGTCGGCGACGCGCTCGCCGCGCAGGCGCCGGTCGCGCTGCGCAAAGGAGTCCGCGTGCTCGCGGACGCGCAGGCCTGGCCGACGGTGCTGGGCAGCGACACGGAACTGGGTCGCGTGGTGCGCAACCTGCTGGCGAACGCGATCCGGCACACGCCGCCGGACGGCACCGTGACGGTGCGCGTGGACCGCGACGGAACGGACGCGGTGCTCGCCGTCGACGACGCCTGCGGCGGCATCCCGGACGCCGAGCTGGCCCGGGTCTTCGACGTGGCGTTTCGCGGCGCCGCGGCCCGCACCCCGGAGTCGGGCGACCAGCCCGCGGGCGCGGGTCTCGGTCTGGCGATCGCGAAGGGCCTCGTCGAGGCGCACCACGGGCGCATCGACGCGCACAACCACGGGCCGGGCTGCCGCTTCGAGGTCCGGTTGCCGCTCGCGGCGGGGTGAGTTCAGCCCAGCGCGGCTGGTTCACGCAGCCGGACGGCGGCGCGCCACCGACGACCACATCGACATCCGGTCGCCACCCGCGGCGGGGTGAGTTCAGCCCAGCGCGGCTGGTTCACGCAGCCGGACGGCGGCGAAGTGGGTGCCCACCGACCACCGCTTCGAGGGGGCGGTTGCCGCTCGCGGCGGGGTGAGTTCAGGCCAGCACCGCCGGTTCGCGCAACCAGACGGCGGCGAAGCAGGCACCACCGACCACCCGGCGGCTCGTCCACCTGCACAACCACGGGCCGGGCTGCCGTTTCGAGGGTCGGTTGCCGCTCGCGGCGGGCGAGTTCAGGTCAGCGCCGCCGGTTTCGCGCGGCCGGACGGCGGCGGAGTGGGTGCCACCGACCACCACTTCGAGGGCCGGTCGCCCCGCGGCGGGGCCAGGTCAGCCCAGCGCCGCCGGTTCGCGCAGCGGGTCGTGTGCGAACGCGGCGATGCCCTCGGCGAAACCGACCTCCGCCCGGAAGCCCAGCAGCTCCACCGCCCGGCGGGGATCGGCCACCACGTGCCGGACGTCGCCGGAGCGGGCGCCGCCGATCACCACGGGATCCGGGCCGCCGCACGATCTGGCCAGTTCCGCCGCCAATTGGCCGACCGTGTGCGGCTCGCCGGAGCACACGTTGACCGGCACGAGCGCGCCCGGCTCGCCTGCCTGCTCGACGGCCAGTGCGTTGGCCAGCGCGACATCCCGCACGTGCACGAAGTCCCGCTGCTGCTGCCCGTCCTCGAGAACCGTCGGCGCTTCACCGCGCGAAAGGGCGGAGCGGAACAGCGACGCGACCCCGGCGTACGGCGTGTCGCGTGGCATCCGCGGCCCATACACGTTGTGGTACCGCAGCGCCCACACCTGTCCGCCCGTCTGCCGCGCCCAGGCCGACGCGAGATGCTCCTGCGCCACCTTCGTCGCGGCGTAGGTGCTGCGCGGGTCGACCGGCGCGTCCTCCCCGACCAGCTGCCAGTCGAGCGCGCGGCCGCACTCCGGGCACGGCGGCTCGTAGCGGCCGCGGGCGACGTCCTCCCGGCTACGTGGGCCCGGCCGCACGACGCCGTGTTCCGCGCACGCGTACCGGCCCTCGCCGTAGACGACCATCGACGACGCGAGCACGAGCCGCCGGCGGCCGGACTCGTGCATCGCGGCGAGGAGGACGGCGGTGGCGTAGTCGTTGTGCGCCACGTAGAGCGGGCCGTCCGACGGGTCCAGCCCGTGCCCCACGACGGCGGCCTGGTGGCACACCACGTCACAGTCGCGGACGAGCTTTCCGACCAGCTCGGAGTCCCGGACGTCCCCGTGGACGAAGTTCTTCCCCACGGTCCACTGTGGAGCGCCGCAGCCACCATGTGCCTTGTCCAGCAAGCTGTCCAGCAGGCACACCTCGTGCCCGCGTTCGGCCAGCACGTCCGCGACGTGGGAGCCGACGAACCCGGCGCCGCCCGTGACGAGCACCTTCACGAATCCTCCTCCACCCACCGGGCGCGCAGCGCACGCACGGCGTAGACCAGTCCGGACAGCACGAACATCGCCAGCACCAGCCACAGCCAGCGCCCCAGGTAGGGCTGCTGGGTCAGCCCCGTGGCGGCGAGATGGGTGTCCCCGCCCTGGCGCACGATGCCCGGCAGGAACAGGACGAACGTCAGCCCGGCGCCCAGCAGCGGCAGGCGCAGGTGGTTGACCACCCGCATCGGAGCCCGGCACAGCAGCCGGTCGGCGAGCGCGGCCAGCGGGAACAGCACGAAGTCGTGTGCCACCGCCGCACCGGCGAACCAGACGAGAATCGTGAACAGCGCGGGATCGCCGAGCAGGAACGAAGCCGCGTACGCGGCGAGCGCGAGGCACGCGAGCAGCACGAGCAGGTGCGCCGGGCCGGCGCCGTACAGGCGGGTGAAGGGCTTCACGGGGTCCTCCGGAATTCGATCGACCGGACCCATTTCGTGCACCGCACGCCGGGCAGCGCGGGCACGATGATCCGGGCCGGGAAACCGTGGTCCGGGCTCAGGTCCGCGCCGTTGACCCGCAGCGCGAGCACCGCGTCCGGGTCGGCGACCTGGCCGGCGTTGAGGATCGCCTGCGCGAAGGGACCCTGTTCGACCGAGGTCACGAGCGCCGATTCCGGCTCGGACACGCCGGCCAGCTTCGCGAGATCCCGCAGCGGCACGCCCGTCCAGGTCTGCACGGTCGACCAGCCTTCGACGCACGCGATCGGCAGCCGCGCGGTGTGCTGGGGCAGCGCGAGGAGCTCGTCGCGAGTGAGGTTCAGCGCGCCGAGGGTGAGGCGCCAGTCCTCGCCGACGACGACGCGGGCTGCGGCCGCCGTGCGGTTGACGGGAAACCCGTTCGGCCCGTCCCCCGGCTGTCTGCCGCGGGGCAGCAGGAACGCGAGGTCCCGCAGCGGGCCGCCGATGGTCTGTCCCGCGGTGAGCACGCCGACCAGGAGCACCCCGCCGCCGACCGTCGCGAGCGCGCCGCGTCTGCTCATCGTCGCCGGTGCGGGATCCTCGGCCTTCTCGTCCGCCCGGGACCCCCGCAGCGCGCGCACGGCGGTGGGCAGCTTGAGCGCGACGTGCGCGATGAAGGAGGCGAGGAACACCCAGGCGCCGAGGTAGTGCCCGGTGTAGAAGCTGAACCCGAACGCGTAGTCGTACTGGATGTTCAGCACGCCGGTGACGATCTCGAACAGGATGCTGCCGACGAGCAGCAGCAGGGTGAGACGTTCGAGCGCCTGGGCCGGCGACGAGATCGGCGGCCACGCGAACAGCTTCGGGATCACCGACCACAGCTTGGCGAGCACCACCGGCACCAGGACCAGTCCGAGGCCGACGTGCAGGCCCTGGGTGAGGCGGAACAGCCAGGCGGGCCGGGTGGGCCAATCGAACACCGGCAGGTGCAGCAGCCCCACGTCGGCGGGAATCCCCTGGTGCGGCCCGTAGGCGACGTAGTCGAGCAGGCCCGTGACGAGCACGACGGGCAGGCAGGCCAGCAGAACCACGCCGAGGACGGAGGTGAGCCACGGACCGCGCAACGGACTGCGGAACCGCGGACGAAAGCTTCGCACGGGCCTGATGCTAGGGACGCCGGGGAGGCGGGGTAAGCGGTTCGGTGACGTGGTGAGGATTCCGTAAGGGTTGAGTGTCCATTGCGGACCGTTGAGCCGTTGCCCCGGGTGCGTCCCGGGAGGGGTGAAACGCGCAGGTCGCCGGGGTCTCGCCGTCCCGGTTTTGCCGGGATGCGTTGTGGCTCGCGACGTCGTCCGGCCAGGCTGGCGGTGGGGAGCAACGAGAGCCGAAGGAGAGGACGATGGGGTTCAGGAAGACAGCGGCGACCATGGCGGCCGTGGCGGTGGCCGCGCTCGCGACGGGTGGCACGGCGGCCGCGGCGGGCAGCGGGCCCGGCGTCGCGTGCCCCGCAGGATACCTGTGTCTGGTGCCCAGCTCGGGCGCGCCCGTGGAAACAGTGCCTTCCGGGGAGAGCCGGGCGTATTCACCGCCGCTCGTGGTGCGCGCGCTGGTCAACAACACGACGCTGAACTACTGCATCTTCAGCGAGGCCAGTTTCGGGCTTCCGCCGCAGACCAGCGTGACCCGGACCGCCACCGTGCGCGCCGTCGAACCCGGGACCGTGTGCCCGCTCTGACCGCGGATCACGACTGGACGGCGGCCATCGTGCGAGCCGGCGCCGCCGCGATGAGTCTTCTCCGCCGCAGCGGTCTGTACCGGCAGGAGCAACCGCTGAGGAGAAGTCATGGGCACCGTGATCATGCACAACGTCGTGTCGGTGGACGGTTTCATCGCCGACCCGCTCGACGACGTCGGACCGCTGTTCGACTGGTACTCCAACGGGGACACCGAACTCGTCGACGGCGGCCCGTTCCGGGTTTCGCGCCGCTCGGCCGAGTACGTGCGGCCGATGTGGGCGAGCATCGGCGCGATGGTGATCGGGCGGCACCTGTTCGACCTCACCAACGGCTGGGAGGGCACCCCGCCGGCGGGGGAACACGTGGTCGTCGTGTCGCACCGGCCCAAGCCGGAGGGGTGGCATCCCGAGGCGTCGTACCACTTCGTCGACGACGTGGCGAAGGCGGTCGCGAAGGCCCGGGAACTGGCGGGCGAGCGCGTCGTCGCGGTGGCGGCCGGGGACGTCGGCGGTCAGGCGCTCGCCCTCGGGCTGGTGGACGAGGTGGCGATGGACGTGGTGCCGGTGGTCTTCGGCCGGGGCAAGCGGTACTTCGGCGGGGTCGACGCCCAGTACCTGCTGGAGGACCCGCACCTCGTGCTCCAGGGTGACCGCGTGCTGCACCTGCGCTACCGGGTGCGCCGCCTGTGAACTCCGGCGGCCGCGATGCGCCCGGGGGGCACCGCGGCCGCCGGGGGTCCGCCTCGGGTCAGCGGTGGCCGCCGTGCTCATCCGCCGCGGCGGTCAGCGGACCTCCAGCCAGTCGAGGTTGATCGAGCCGGTGTCTCCGGACTCGTAGGACAGCGTGACCACCGGGTTCGCGCCGGTGAGCGGAACGCCGCCGAACGTCACGGTGCCCCAGGAGTCCCAGCTGCCGGAGACCTTCGGGAACGCCACCTGCCGCACCTTCCGGCCGTTCACGGACAACGTCATCGTGCGGGCGTCGTCGTTCGCGTTGGCGTACCGCAGTGTGAGCGTGCCCGTGCCCGCGGCGGCCGTGGTGCGGTGCACCGTGAAGGACGACGACGCGCCCTGCGCCCAGAGCCCGTCGAGGAAGGCGCGGCCCGAGTAGCCGGTGTGGTTCACGTTGGTCTTCACGCCACCGGTGTTGAGCGCGTCCTCCGCTTCGAGGTGCGCGGGATCGGGGCATCCGTGCAACGCCGTCGTGCCCGCCGTGTCCGGGCAAAGGTCCCGCGCGTCGGTCACGCCGTCACCGTCGCGGTCCCCGGCCGTCGCTCCGGTGAGGGTGATGTCGATGGTGTGCTTGCCGCGCAAGGAAGCCGGAATGTCGTTTCCCGGCACGTTTCCACCGTCCACAGTGAACGACCGGATCCGCGTGCCCGCGCCGTGCAGTGCGATGGTCAGGTCCGCGTCGCGGTAGTGCAGGTCCCGCAACGTCACGTCGCCCCAGCCCGCGGGCAGGTCCGGGGTGAACGACAGGCCGTGGTCGGTGAAGTCCATTCCGAACAGTCCGGAGTGGACCATGTCGAGGAACGCGGTGGCCGACCAGGTCTGGTCCGGTTCCGAGCCCCAGTGGAACTTCACGGTGTCGCCGAGTCGCTGCCAGCCGCCGTCGACGACGCCGGTGTTGCCGTTGTAGATCTCCCAGAACCCGCTGTTGTTGCCGGCGAGCTTGGCCAGGCGCGCGGTCTCGGACGCGAACGCGGCCTGGTCTCCCTGCTGGGAAAGCGCTTTCGCCCACAGGCCCTGCACGAGGGGCCACACGATCGCGTTGTGGCGGCCGGGCTGTTCGTCGGAGTAGCGCGTCCAGTTCGGGTACGTGTCCGGGATGCCCCACGGCATTTCCGTGGTGTGCGCGAGGATTGACCGGGCCTGCGCCGGGTTCGCGATGCCGAAGATCACCGCGAACGCGAGCCCGGTGCCTTCCTGGTACGCGCCGGTGGTGCCGTCGGCGAGCAGCAGGTAGTCGTACGACCCGGTCTCGGCGTTCCAGAAGTGCTTGTTGATGGCGGTTTTCAGCGCGGCGGCCTTGACGCGGTACCCGGTGACCTCCCAGCCGGGCCTGCCCAGCTTCTCCGCCATGTTCGCCAGGTTGGTGTACGCGGCGTAGTAGACCTCGTTGGTGCTCAGGAACATTCCGGTCGAGACGCCCGGCCAGGGCATGCTGCCGGTGCTCACGGACTCCGTGGCGTCGGCGGGCGGCGCGGGATAGCCGGCGATGCCGTCGTTGAAGAACGACGCGCCGGTGAACAGCCCGTACCGCGGGTTGAAGCCGGCCGTCGTGGCGTGCTCCCGGATCGCCAGCGTGTCGGCGGCCGTCCGGTAGGCGTTGCCGAGGAAGCCCGCGTCCCCCGTGACGAGGTAGTGGTGCCACGCGGCGGTCACCCAGATGACCTGGTCCCACTGCTGGTCGTCCTGCTGCACCCGCAGGTTGCCCGCGGCGTCCTTGTCGACCACCGCCCAGAGCGTGTTCTCCGCCAGCGCGGGCGAGAGCAGGCTCGTCGCGTTCCAGCTGTTCACCGACGCGTCGCGTGTCCACGGCTGGCCGTATCCCCCGCCCGCGCGGACGATCCCGGTGTCCGGGTCGAGCAGCCCGCTCTTGCCGTACCGCGCGGGGTCGGCCGCGATCGTGTTGGTCTGCAGCAGGTTCTTCAGCGCCTCGTCGTACGCGGTGCCGAAAAGCGCCTGACTGTCGGGGTTGGCGAACTCGAGCGAGGGCGTGGACGGGGGCGCAATCGCTTGCGCACCACCCGCCCCGTAGCCGAGGGCCGCACTGCACAGGGCCGCGGCGGCGAACATCGCGATACCCGCTCGGAGTTTGCGCACGTCTGGCATTGCACCACGCGGTAGCCGGTCTTTTCCCGTGGCACGGGGAATCCTGTCCTGTTCTGTCACCTGCCGCGCACGGTGAGCACCGCCGCCGCGGCCAGCGCGACCGCGAACAGCACGTAGGAGGCGAACAGGCCGCCGGTCTCGTCGGCCGAGCTCAAGGTGCCGCCGAGGGTGCGGCCCAGGAGCTGGCCGGTGCACTCGGCCGTGATGACCGCCGCGGCCAGCTCCGCCGCGGTGAAGCCACTCGTGCCCGCGGTGGTCGCCCGGAGGTACAGACCGGGATAGGCGAGCCCGACGCCGACTCCGGCCACGGCCCACGCGACGAGCGCCACGGCGAACGACCCGCCCGCGGCCAGGTCGGCCGCCAGCACGGCCGTGCCGAGGGCGGTCAGGCCCAGGCCGGCCGCGGGAAATCCCCGCGAGGTGAACCGCGTGGCGACCAGACTCGTCGCGGCCCAGCACAACGGTGCCGCGCTCAGCACGATCGCCGCCTGCCCGAGGCTCACCCGGAACCCGGCCGTCAGCAGCACGGTGACCAGGCTGTCCGCGCCGAAGTAGCCGACCGCGAACAACACCATGGCCGCGAGCGCGGCGGGAGTTCCCGGCCGCAGGCGCGCGGTCCCCTCGGGCAGGACCGCGACCGTCCCGGCGACGGTGACGAGCGTGCCGAGGACCGCGAGCGGCCACCGATCCCCGCTCAGCACCACGCACGCCGCGCCGAGCGGGATGCACAGGGTGCGCCACAGCGGCCGGGGCGCGCCGTGGTCCGGTGGGTCGTGCCGGACGGCACGCACGACGAGCAACCGTCCGAAGAGGACGAACGGTACCGGCACCAGCAACGTCCAGCGCCAGCCCACGAGGTGGTCCAGGCCGAGCGTCGCGGCCGGGCCCACCAGAGCCGGCAGGAGCCACATCGCCGACGACGCCGCGACCACCCGGAGGCGCACCCGGTCGTCGAGGTGCCGGATCGCGGAGCTGACCCCGAACACCGCCAGTAGCCCGCTGGCCAGGCCGGTGGCCAGTTGGCCCAGCGCGAACACCTCCGCGGACCGGGCGGTGGCGGCGAGGACGAGCCCGCCGGTGTAGGCGGCGATCCCGGCGGCCAGGGTGCCGCGCGTACCGAGCCGCCGCAGCACCCGGTCCGCCAGCGGCAGCGCGACGAACAACCCCAGCGTCGAGCCGGCGACCAGGAGCGCGAGCCGGTCCCGCGCGCCCAGGTCGCCGGCGACGACCGGCAGGAGGGTGGAAGCGACGAAACTGGTCACCGCGGCGGCGAACTCCAGCACGACGATCCCGACGGCGAGCAGCGGAAGCCCCGCGGATGGACGATCGCGAGCTACCCCCATCCGCCCGATGGTACCGAGCCGGGCGCCCTTCGCGGGTTCAGCCCGCCGCGTTCATCAGGTCGAGCGCGGACTGCTGCCGCGCCGCGTCGGGGGTGTCGAGGGGGCCCGCCCACATCAGGCCGTACTGGTCGGCGGTGTTGCGGTCGTTCGCGTACGCCGAGTTCGCCTGCCGTTGCAGGTACGCCGTGTACGGGTGGTCCGACAGCGCCGCGTTCAGCTGCGACAGCCCTCGCACGTACGCGCCCTTGAACGACGGGCCGTCGGGGCCACCGCCGCCCGCCGTCTCGCCCGGGTCGTGCAGGATTCCGTTGCTGTTGAGCGAAGTGCTCGTGGTGGACGCGTTCGCCAGCGCGCGGGCGCGGTCGAGCAGGCTGCTGTCGCCGGTCGCGCGGTAGAGCTGGGTCAGCGCCGCGAGCGGGACGCCCTGGTTGTACGTGTACACCGGGTTCCCGTCGTTGCGGCAGGTGCTCAGGTTCACGCCGTCGTTCACCAGGTTCTGCGAGTTGATCATGCCTGAGCCGGAATACCACGTCCAGCCCGCGCTTGCCCGGGAAAGATACGCGGTGTCGCCCGAAATCCTGTTGTGCAGCGCGGCGTTCAGCTCGATGTAGAGCGCGTTGGTGATCGCGTTCTTCGCGGTCCTCGTGGTGTTCCACCACACTCCGCCGCCGCATGTGCCGTCCCAGTACGCGAACATGTGGTCGGCGTCGGCGCGCGCCGTGTTGAGGTAGCGGCTGTCGCCGGTGAGGTCGTAGGCATCCACCCAGGCCAGGCCCCACCAGGCGGTGTCGTCGAGGTAGTCGTTGGTGAAGTTGCCGCCCTGCGCGCCGATATTGCGGTCGTAGGTGTTCGCGACCACGTAGGTGTAGCTGCCCATGCCGCTGGCGCGGATGTTGTCGATGATCGCCGTGACCGCGTTGGCGGAGTTCCACCAGCCCGTGGTGTCGAACAGCCCGGTGCCCTGGTTGTAGAAGCCCATGAGCGCGGTGGCCGCCGCCGTGCGCCGGTCGCCCGCGTTCCAGGTGGTGCGCGCCCAGCCGGTGCACACGATGCCGCCGCCGGAGGGCTGGCCGCACGCCCGCAGCAGCCCGACCGCGCGTGCGTTCCAGTCGTCGACGTTGTACATCAGTGTCCGCCAGCCGGAGTAGCCCGAGGGCGTGGTGGTGTTGCCGAGCCTGCTGCCCGAAGCCCACGTCCGGCCACCGTCGAAGGACCGGTCCAGCCACACCTGGTCCCCGGCGGCGCTGCCGCTGACCCCGGCCCAGCCCATGTCGTCGCCGTCGTCCAGGTGCAGCTCGAACCGGCGGGACCCGGACGTCACGGCCGTGGCGATCCGGTCCCCCGAAGTGAGCGCGGGATCCCTGGCGTCGCAGTACTTGTCGCAGATCGCGGCGGTCGCGGCCGGCGCCGCGTCGGCCACCGCGGGCACCGCCATCGCGGCGACGGTGGCCGCGGCGAGGAACGCGGCCTGGAACAGCGGGGGAAGTCTCCGTGGCATGGCACACCTCCGGGTCAGTCCCCCTCAGTGGACTGGACCATACGGCGGAGATCGCGCGGAGCACACCGCCGTGCAGGTGATGGGTACAGACCAATTCCGGCAGGGCGCCGGCACCTCACGCCGTGAAGCCGCCGTCGACCGGGAGCACCACGCCGTTGAGGTGGCTCGCCCGGTCGCTCAGCAGGAACGCCGCGGTGGCCCCGACTTCGCGGCCCGTGCCGGCCTTGCGCAGCGGCGTGGCGGCGATCCGTGCCTCCACCCCGCCGGGGATCGTCCGGCGCAGCTCGTCCAGCATCGGGCTTTCGGTGGGGCCCGGGGCGAGGACGTTGACGCGGATGCCGAGCGGCCCGAAGTCGTGGGCGGCGGTGCGGGTCAGGCCGATCACCGCGTGTTTCGTGGCCTGGTAGGCGCCCATGCCGGAGCTGCCGCGCAGCCCGCCGATGCTGCTCACGTTCACGATCGAGCCCGAGCCCTGCGCCGCCATGACGCGCACCTCCTCGCGGAGGCACAGCCACGTGCCCTTCACGTTCACCGCCAGTATGCGGTCGAAGTCCTCCTCCGGCACCGCGTCGAGGCGCCCGCCCTGGCCCATCGCGGCCGCGTTGAACGCCCCGTCGAGCCGGCCGAACCGCGAGACCGTGGCGTCGACGAACGCGGCGACGCTCGCCGCGTCGGCGACGTCGCCCGTGGCGTACGCGACGTCGTGCCCCGCCGACTCCAGGTCTTTCGCCAGCGCCGCAAGGGGTTCCTCGGTGCGGGCGACGAGCATCACCGACGCGCCGTCCTCCGCGAACACGCGGGCGGCCTCCGCCCCGATCCCCGAACTCGCCCCGACGACGAGGATGGTCTTTCCGGCGAGCATCAGCTTTCCTTTCCCCGCAGGGCGAGCATCGCCCGTGCCTCGGCCGGGGTCGCGACCTGCTTGCCCAGGTCCTCCACCACGGCCCGGATCTTGGTGACCTGCTGGGCGTTGCTCTCCGCGAGCCGCCCCTTGCCGAGCCACAGGCTGTCCTCCAGCCCGACCCGGACGTGGCCGCCGAGCCACGCGCTGTGCGTGCCGAACGCCAGCTGGTCGCGCCCGCCGGCGAACGCGGAGAACGTGTAGTCGTCGCCGAAGAGCTTGTCGGCGATGCGCACCATGTGCTCCAGGTTCGCGTGGTCCGCGCCGATCCCGCCGAGAACGCCGAACACGCCCTGGATCAGCAGAGGCGGCTTCGCCAGGCCCTTGTCGGCGAAGTACGCGAGCGAGTACAGGTGCCCGATGTCGTAGCACTCGTACTCGAAGCGGGTGCCGGACTCCCCCAGCGTCCGCAACGTGTTCTCGATGCTGTCGAACGTGTTGACGAACGGGTGGGAGTAGGTGTTGAGCACGTAGGGTTTCTCCCAGTCGTGCTGCCACTCCGTCACCTTGTCGGCGATGCCGGAGTAGACGAAGTTCATCGAGCCCATGTTCAGCGACGCCAGCTCCGGCCGCAGCCGCAGCGCCGCCGCGAGCCGCTGTTCCATGGTCATCGACGACGCGCCGCCGGTGGTGATGTTGATGACGGCGTCGGTCCGCTCGGTGATGCGCCCGACGATCTTCTCGAACACCTCCGGGTCTGCCGTGGGCCGCCCGTCGGGCTCGCGGGCGTGCAGGTGCACGACGGCCGAGCCCGCTTCGACCGCCTCCAGCGCGGACTCGGCGACCTCGTCGGCGGACAGCGGCAGGTAGGGACTCTGGGACGGCACGTTGACCGACCCCGTGACCGCCGTGGTGATGATGACCTTCTCAGCTGCACGCATCAGTTCTCCGAATCGGTGAGGGCCCGGTAGGCGTCGAGCTTGGCGTCGTCGAGCGGGCCGAGGAGGCTGACGGCCACCTGGGTCGCGCCCGCGTCGTACTGCCGCCGCAGCGCCTCGCGCACCTGCTCCGGGGTGCCGCCGGCGACGAGCGCGTCGACCAGCAGGTCCGACCCGGGCGGCGCCAGGTCGGCGTCGGTGAACCCGAGCCGCGTCAGCTTCGCGATCTGGTGCGGCAGCGTCAGGTAGTAGGCCAGGCGCCGGCGGGCGACCTCACGCGCGGCGGCGCGGTCCCGGCCCACCACCGCCCACTGCACGACCGACAGGAACAGGTCCGGACCGACGGTCTCCCGCGCCCACCGGGTGTGCTCCGGCGGAACGAGGAACGTGATCAGCCCGTCGGCGCGTTCGGCCGCCAGCCGGGTGATTCCGGGCGAGTAGGCACCCAGCACCCGTGGCACGCCCGCGGCCACCTTGTCGACGCCGTCGAGGTACTCGCGCAGGAACGGCAGCGGCCCGGTCCCGCGTGCACGGACAGCACCGCTGACCCCGAGGCCCAGGACGTACCGTCCCGGATAGCCCTCGGCGAGGCCCCGCGCCGCCGACCCCGCCGACTTCGGCACGCGTTCGAGCGCGCGGGCCACGCCGTTGCCGACGACCAGCCGCTCCGTCGACGCCAGCACCAGGGCCGCGGTCGTGAACGCCTCGCGGCCGTTGATCTCCGGAAGCCACACCATCCGGTGGCCGTACTCTTCGAGCCTCCGCACGAACCGGACGACGCCTTCGTGATCGAGGTCGTCCAGCTCGGCCAGCGACAATGCCGTGCGGGGCAGCGAAAGCGTCATCCCGCCGCGTCCCGGAACGCCGTGACCAGCCCGCGCGCGGCCTCGGCCAGCATCGACGTGTCGTTGCTCAGCAGCACGAAGTCGCACCCGTCACGGACCGCCTGCGCCGCGCGGGCCGGGACACCGCCGAACGCGAGGCCGCAGCGTTTGCCCGCCGCGTGCGCGGCCTCGATCGCCGACGCGACCAGCTCCAGCACCTCGGGTGAGGCCGGGGTGCTGCCCATCGACATCGACAGGTCGGCCGCACCCACGAACACCGCGTCCACGGTGTCCAGTGCCAGCATCTCCGGCGCCGCCTTGATCGCCTCGACGCTTTCCAGCTGCGGGATGCACAGCACGTCGTCGTTGCCGGTCGCGAGGTACTCGGCGTTCGGGCGCAGCCCCCACGCCCCGGCTCGGCTGGTGCCACCCGCGCCGCGGACGCCTTGGGGCGGGAACCGGCACGCCTGCCCCACCGCGGCCGCCTGCTCGACGGTGTCGACGTGCGGCACGAGGATGCCCATGGCGCCCGCGTCGAGGATCTTCTGGATCGTCGACGGCGTCTTGTCCGGCACCCGCACCAGCGGCGCCAGGCCGAGTGCGGCCGCCGAGTTGATCATCTGGTACGCGGTCTGCAGGTCCAGCGGCGCGTGCTCCAGGTCGACCACGACGAAGTCGAACCCGGCGTAGGCCATGATCTCCACCGGTTCGCCCGACGCGATCTTCAGCCAGGTGCCGACGGGAGTCCGGTCGCGGGAGAACAGCCCACCGCCCGTGCGCGCGCTCACGGCATCGGGTAGTCGTCGGCGTTCAGGACCCAGCCCGGTTTCTCCGAGAAGTCCACCCGCGGCGGGCTGAAGATGTCGATCAGCTGGTTCACGCCCGGGGCGCTCGCCGCGGAGGTGTGCACGGTGGGCGGCGGGATGATCGTGACCGACGGGCTGCCGATCCGCACGTGCTCGTCCTCGCGCCAGGCGGTGCTGTCGGTGAGCCAGGGCGTGCGGATGTGGTGCACGTACTCCCCTTGCACGGCAAGGGAAAGCTGCTCGAAGTCGTCGTGCGAGTGCGGCGACAGCTTACGCGGGTCCCGTGGCCCGTCCTGCAGCGGCAGGAAGTTCACCATGAACGAGCGGGTGCGGAAGATGCGGCCGAACCGCTTCGGATCGTCGGGCACCTCGGACAGCGGGTAGACGCGGACCCGTTGTCCGCCAACGGGTTCCGGCCAGCGCCGCAACAAGGACACCCGCGGGGCGTCCTGCGCGTAGGCGTCGGCGTTCGCCACGCGGTCGCGCCACGCCGGTTCGGTCGCCTCGACCAGCCGCACGAGCGGCCCGTCGCCGTGCACGCTGATCCGCGAGGCGCCGGGCGGGACGACGACGAGCCCGGGCTCGGTCACCTTCGTCGCGCCGTCGGCGGTGAGCACTGTGAACGCCGGTGACGCGTCCGTGACGATCACCGCCAGTTCGCCTTCCAGCGTCCCGTTGTCGAGGTCGTCACCGGCGTGCGCATCGGTGTGCACCAGGATGACGTTCTGCGCCCGCACGACCGGGTGCTCGCGCAGGTCGAAGTACTGCGGCGCCGCGATGGCGTCGCCGCTGTCGGGCCGGGCCGCGGTGGCGAGCGCCGACCGGGGATCGTCCTTTTCGTACACCGGGGAGTCCTTTCAGGCGTCCAGGTTGAGCAGGTACGTCGGGTTGTCACGGACCATCCGTCGTAGGTCCTTTTCGGACAGACCGAGGTCGAGCAGCGCCTCGCTCACCCGCAGCCACGCGTCGACCGGCTTCGGGTTGGCCTTCTGCCCGAAGTCCGAGGCCAGCACGGTGTGCTCGGGGCCCAGCGCCTCGATCCAGTTCAGCAGCTGCTTCGGGTCCCACTTCTGCGTGCCCTCGGGGTCGTACATGCCGACCTCGTGCTCGACGAACGCACCCAGCTCGATCAGCTCGCGGCACAGGTCCGGGTCGGCACCGATCACGAAGTCCGGGTGGCTCACCACCATCCGCGTGATGCCGCGGTCCTTCGCCGCCTGGAAGAGCGTGCGGATGTACTCGGGGTACATGTGGCCGCCGTTGACGACGGCCTCCTGCTCCTTGATCTCGTCGAGGATCTCGCCCGCCTCGGGCCTGAGCTCCCCGCGCTCGTCGACGATGTCGATGCGCTCCAGGGTCAGCGGCACCGTGGTGGTGGGGAACGCGCCGTCCTCGGGGTGGCATTCGATGTGCCTGCCGGAGGAGATCGTCGGGAACCACACGACCTTGCCACCCATGCGCAGGCACATGCGCACGGCGTGCACGTTGAGCCCGCCCACCGTGCTGTTGAGCGCGATGCCGCCGAACGCCTGCGCGGCCACGCCGGCGAACCGGCCCTTCATCGCGAGGATGTCCATCTGCGTGTTGTGGTGGTGGGACTTCGCGACCATCGCGCGCATCCCGATCCGCGCGCCGTCCTGCGCGGCCTCGACGTGGTCGAAGCGCCGGGGGAACGGGCTGGGGCCGGAGTGGACGTGCATGTCGACCAGACCGTCCAGAACGGCGGCGACGGCGGGACGCTGGCTCATAGGGACGCCCTTCGTTCGTAATGTGAAGTCACAGTTCACTATAGGACCGTTAGTCAACCCCGTCGAGCCTCTTGTGCCAGCACTTCGGCCTGATTACGGTATGGGCTGTTCACTTCGCGAACTGGAAGTTCGGAGGACGACGATGTCCACACCGTCCCCTGCCACGGAACCGACCGCGGCCCTGGACCCGCCCCGCACCGCGCACGCCCCGGATCCCGCCAAGGTCCGCGCCGCCGTGCGCGGCGGCACGCTCGCCTACTTCGTCGACCAGTTCGACATCTACCTGCCGATCGTCGTGCTGGCCCCGGCGACGGCCTACTTCCAGGCGGCGAACCTGAGTGCGAGCACGACGGCCCTGCTGTCGTCGCTGGTGTTCGCCTCGACGCTCATCGGGCGCCCGCTCGGCGCGATCATCTTCGGCCACTTCGCGGACACCGTCGGGCGCAAGCGCACGACACTCGTGGCCGTCGGCGGGTTCGGCACGATCACGCTCGCGACCGCGTGCCTGCCCGGCCACGAGACGATCGGCGTGTGGTCGGTCGGCCTGCTGATCGCGTTGCGGTTCGTCGACGGGATCTTCCTCGGCGGCGAGTACACCACCGCTGTCCCGCTGGCGATGGAGTGGAGCCCGCGGCACAAACGCGGCCTGTACGCCTCGATCATCACCTCGACCTCGCCCGGCGCGTACGTCATGATCGCCGCGATCACCCTGCTGATGCTCCAGCTGCTGCCGTCGCAGGGCCTGCACAGCGCCTACGTGCAGTGGGGCTGGCGGGTGCCGTTCGTCATCGGCGCGCTGCTGGCCGTGGTGCTGTTCCGCTACTACCTGCGCCAGGTGCACGAACCGCCGGCGGCGGTGACCGGCGAGCGGCACAAGCTCCCGTTCGTGCGGCTGCTGGCGCGCTACCCGAAGGCGCTGGCCCAGGTGTTCGTGCTGATGACCGGCACCTGGCTGGCCACCAACATGGAGGCCGCCGTGACGCCCGGGCAGCTGGCCTCGCACCTGCACCTGTCGAGCAAGCAGGTCACGCTCACCATGCTGGTGATCAACGCCGCCGCGGCGCTGTCGTACCCGCTGTTCGGCCTGCTGTCGCAGCGGATCGGGCGGCGCCGGTTCTACATCGGCTACGGCCTGTCGGTCGTGGTGCTCGGCGCCGGGTCCTACTCCCTGCTGATGGTGTCGCACAGCGGTTTCGGCGCGGCGCTCGGGTGGGGCGTGCTGATCGGGATCTTCACCGTGGGCACGTTCGGCCCCATCGCGGCCTACCTGACCGAGCGCTTCCCGGCGAGCATCCGCTCCACCGCGTACGGCGTCGGCTACAGCCTCGCCCTGATCGCGCCCGCGTTCTACCAGTTCTACCTGCAGCGCCTCGACGGCGTGCTGCCCGCGCACCTGGCACCGGCCGTGCTGATCGCGCTCGCCGGGCTGCTGATCAGCCTCGGCGGTTTCCTCGGCCCGGAGACGAAGGACGTCGACATGGCCGACGACCGCACGATCCCCGGACTGTCCTGAGTGGACGTGCTGCGCACCGCCAACCCGGTGTGGGTGGGCTCGTCGGAACTGACCATGACGCTCGACGGCATCACCGCGTGCATCGACGCGGGAGCCGGGGCCGTGGTGGCGAAGTCGGTGAACGAGAGCGCCGCCGCGCGGCGGCAGCTGGACATCGCCGGCTACGCCTTCGTCTCCGGCGACCGGCGGGTCCGCCCCACCGGTTCGGCCGACCTCGGCGACGGGCTGCTGAACCGGTCCGGGCTCGCGCAGGTGGAGCTGGACGAATGGCTCGGCGTGCTGGCCGCCGCGGTCGAGCACGGCGCGCCGGGGAACTGCCCGGTGCTCGGCAGCATCACCCTCGGCGACGCGAACGCGGCCGCCCGGATCGGGCGTGCCATGGCGGCGGTGGTGCCCGCCGTCGAACTGAACGTCGGCGCGCCCCACGGCCGGGAGGCCCGCGCGGTGCGCCAGCTGACCGAAGTGGACGCCGTGCACGACGCGGTGCGGACCGTGCGGGCCGCGGTCGACGTGCCGCTGTTCGTCAAGCTGCCCGGGCAGGCGTCCGACGTCGTGGCGCTCGCCCGGGCCGCGCGCTCGGCCGGGGCGGACGCCGTCGGGCTCGTCGGCCGCTACCCGGGTTTCCTGCCGGACCTCGACGGCGGCGCGGTGCTCGGGTCGTGGGGCGCGTGGGGCTCACCGGCGTGCCTGCCGATGAGCCTGTACTGGGTCGCCAAAACGCGTCTCGCGCTCGGTCCCGGTACGCCGCTGATCGGCACGAACGGCGCGCGCACCGCGGCGGACGTACTGCGGTTCCTGGCCTCGGGTGCCCGTGCCGTCGAGGTCGTCACCGCACTGTGGATCAAGGGGCCCGGCGTGCTGGCGGACCTGGTCGCCGGAGTCGAGGCGTACCTGTCCGGGCGCGATCCGGAGGAGTTCGCCGGCAGCGCCCTCGCCGGGACGCGGGACTACGCGGACATCCCGCCGAACCCGTCGCCCGCCTGGCTGCCCTACACCGCGCCGTCCGGGCGGTAGTGGCCGCCGAGCTCGTGGGTGAGACCGCGGGCGGTGTCGATGACCACGCGCAGCTCCGGCGCGTCGTCGGACATCGAGAGCGTGTTGTCCGGGCCGACGATGGCGATGGTGGCGCAGATGCCGTACTCGTCGAAGACCGGGGCGGCCACCGCGACCACGCCGGGCGTGCTCATCGCCGTGCAGTAGCCGACCTCGCGGACGCGCTCGACCTCGGCGCGCAGCTCGTCCCGCGCCGGGCCGGGCAGGTTCGCCATCAGGCGCTCCATCGACAGCTGGTCGGCGTGGTAGGCGAGGAAGACCTTGCTCTGCGCCGTGTCCATCGGCAGGTGGCTGCCGACGCGCACGGACACGATCACGATGGTCGAGGTGTTCTCCTCCACCCGCGACACCACCGGGCCGGTGAGGCCCCACAGGCTGAGCACGACACTGCACTGCGTGGCGCGCGAAAGGGCCTGCATGTGCCGCGGCGCGAGGTTGACGACCCGGCGGTGGCCGATGGCGAACGCGCCCAGCTGCAGCAGCAGGGCGCCGGGCACGTAGCCGCCCTCGGCGCTGCGTTCGAGCAGGCCGGCCGCGACCAGCGAGGTGCAGTACCGGTACGCGGTGGTGCGGTTGAGGTCCAGCCGCTCGGCGACCATCCCCGGCGTCACCTCGGGCGTGGCCGGGTCGAACAGCGACAGGATCTGGCTGACCCGGCTCACGGCCTGGATGTCGGCCTGGTCGCCCCCGCGGGCCGCGTCCGACCGGGTCGGTTTGGTCACGGGAGCCTCCGCCGGACGGTGATCGAGAGCCTGGGAACGCTGTTCACTTCGTGAACACGCCTCGTGAGGCTACCCGAAGCGGGACCGGTTCCGCCGGAGGACCGGGGACAGCGCCGAACGCCGGGAAATCCCGGTTTTTCCGCCGCCGCGGCGGGGTACCACGCGGTGACCGGACTCCGGTCCGCGCCGCCTGCAGCCACCGGGCGTCCCTCCCTCCGCACGCCGAAAGGCGGGTCCCCGTGCTGATGTCACTGGCAGGCCGCTGGCAGTTCGAGCTCGTCTCGTACGACGACGACGCCACTCCTTATCCGCTGCTCCTGCTCGAACCGGGTGGGCCGGACGAACACCGGTGCCTCGTCGCGGTGCTGGCCCGCGCCGGGCTGGCCCCGCTCAACCCGTGGGAGTGGCGCCACGGCCTGTGGCCGCTCGCCGCGGGCTGCCGCGTCCTCGCCGCCGCCGACGGAACCGGCCTCATCGTGGCCGCCGCGGGTCACCACCTGCGCGTCGGCACCGGCCCGCTGGCGATGCCGGAGGACTGGATCGCCACCACCGCCGAGCGGCGGCAGACGCTGCTGATCCTGCTCCCCCCGAGGGCGGCGGGCGAACCCCGCACGCTGGTCACCGACATCCCGGACCTGGACGAACTCGCCCAGCGGCACCGGTACCTCATCGGCCTCGCCGCCGCGGGGACGGACTGACCTCCGGAGGCGGGCGGGCGGGGCTGGTCAGGCCGCGGGGAAGCAGCGGCGGCCGCCAACGCGGTCGGGCCCATGCGGTCGTGGCGATGGGCCGGAAATCCGGTGATGGCAGGCCCCGCGTCGTGACGGGCCGGGGAAACAGCGACCCGATCAGACCACCAGGAAGCAGCGGCGAGCCCACGGAGGGCCAGCCCCCCACCAGGAAGCAGTGGCGGCCTCACGAGAGGCCCGGCCACCGGGACACCCGGAAAGCAGCGACCCCACGAAGCGCCCCACCGGACGCCGGGAAGCAGCGGCGGCCGCACGAAAGGCGCACTTCACACTCCCGCCCGTTACGGTGGCAGTTCCTGCGACGGGGCGCCGGTCGAGGTGGTGCTTCTCGCGGGTTGACTGCGGTCCTCGGCGTCGCCGTTCGCGTGGCGGGCGCGGATCAGCGCGCGGCTCTCCTCGTCCGGGTCCGGGCGCAGCAGGCTGCCCGGCACCGGGGTGCCCGCCAGGCCCAGCTTGTTCACCTTCTTCGGCAGCGGCGCGCCCTGGTACTCCAGCGGCAGCGGGTGCCCGTGCCCGTCCACGCCGCCGAGTGGCTGGTGGATCTCGATGAACTCGCCGTGCGGCAGCCGCTTGATGATGCCCGTCTCGATGCCGTGCTCCAGCACCTCGCGGTCGGCCCGCTGCAGACCCAGGCAGATCCGGTACGTCAGGAAGTACGCCAGCGGCGGCACCACCAGCAGCCCGATGCGGCCCGCCCAGATCGTGGCGTTCAGGGAGATGTCGAAGTTTAGCGCGATGATGTCGTTGAACCCCGACAGCTCCAGCAGCATGAAGAAGCTCAGCGCCATGATGCCGATGCTGGTGCGCACCGGCGCGTCACGCGGGCGCTGCAGCAGGTTGTGGTGCGCGGTGTCCCCCGACAGCCTGCGTTCGAGGAACGGGTAGGTCAGCAGCAGGGTGAACAGCACCGTCAGCCCGATGGCCCCGGCGAAGAACACCGGCGGCACCGTGTACCGGCCCAGGTACAGCTCCCACGCCGGGAACACCCGCAGCACGCCGTCGGCCCAGGCGAGGTACCAGTCCGGCTGCGAGCCCGCCGAGACCTGCGCCGGGTTGTAGGGCCCGATGTTCCAGATCGGGTTGATCTGGAAGACCCCCGCCATCAGGGCGAGACCGCCGGTGACGATCGCGAACAAGGCCCCGGCCTTGAGCGCGAACACCGGCATGATCCGCACGCCGACGACGTTGGTCTCCTTGCGCCGCACGCCCGGGAACTGCGTGTGCTTCTGGTACCACACCAGCGCCAGGTGCACCCCGACCAGCGCCAGCATGATCCCCGGCAGCAGCAGGATGTGCAGCGAGTACATGCGCGGCACGATCACGTCACCCGGGAACTCCCCGCCGAACAACGCCCAGTGCAACCACGTGCCGATCACCGGGACCGACAGCACGATGCCGGACAACGTCGCGCGCACCCCGGTGCCGGACAGCAGGTCGTCCGGCAGCGAGTAGCCGAAGAAGCCCTCGAACATCCCGAGGATCAGCAACAGGCCCCCGATGAGCCAGTTCGCCTCACGCGGACGGCGGAACGCGCCGGTGAAGAAGATCCGGCACATGTGCACCATCATCGCCGCCACGAACACGAGCGCCGCCCAGTGGTGCAGCTGCCGCACGAACAACCCGCCGCGCACGTCGAACGAGATGTCCAGCGTCGTCGCGAACGCCCGCGACATCTCCACGCCCTGCAGGTCCCGGAAGCTGCCCTGATAGGTGACCTCGCGCATCGACGGGTCGAAGAACAACGTCAGGTACACGCCCGTCGCGATCAGCACGATGAAGCTGTACAGCGCCAGCTCCCCGAGCAGGAACGACCAGTGCGTGGGGAACACCTTGTTCAGCTGCCGCCGCAGGCCCGCCGAGGCGTGATAACGCTGGTCGACGTTCCGGGCCGCCTCCGTGCTTCGGCGCGACAGGAATCCGGCCCGTCTGGTCGGCGTCACAGGGCTCATGATGGCCTCCCGCCCCCGGGATCGCCCGGGACACCACCAGTGAAACACCGTCCGCGTAGATTGTCGCGGGGTCGAGCGAAAGGAAACGCGCGGTGGCAGGACGCCTGGAGCGGATGCGGTTCGGTGGGGTCGACGTGCTCGTGGAAACGGTGCCGGTGCCGGGTTCGGAACCGACGTCACGGCTGAGCGACGCGGGCGGCCGGGCGGTGGACCTGCTCGAGACGGCCCAGGAGGTCATCGTGAGCACCGCACGCTCCACCGCGGAGATGTTCGGCAGGCTGGAGAACGCCGTGTCCCCGGACAAGCTGGAGATCGAGTTCGGGCTGGGGTTCTCGGCGAAGGGCAACATCATCGTCGCGGGTGGTTCCCTCGACGCGACGGTCAAGGTGAAGCTGACCTACGAGGCCGGGCCCCGCGCCTGATCAGCCCCGGGGTGGCGCGGACAGCGCCAGCACGTGGTCGGCGACCAGGTCACGCCGCCCGTCCTCGGCCCGGTACAGCGGGCCGGTGCGGCAGTAGGCCGGGTCCGTGTCCGCCCCCGGCGGCCGCGGGCCGGTGCAGGACGGGACGGCGAGCTCCATCCGGGCCGGGCCGATCTCGCGGGCGGAGGTGACGCCCTCGCCCGCGTCGGGCACCCACCGGTTGCCGTCCAGCCGCCACACCGAGGACGGCCGGACGGGCACCTGCTTCTCGTCCTCGGCCTGCTTGCCCTCGTCGCACGTCCACGAGGAAATCGTGGCGTAGAGCCGGTTTTCGCGTCCCCACCACAGGTCGTGGACCTCGATCCCGCCCTGCGTGCCGCGGACGTACCCGGGC
This sequence comes from Amycolatopsis bartoniae, assembly GCF_014191255.1. GTDB lineage: Bacteria > Actinomycetota > Actinomycetes > Mycobacteriales > Pseudonocardiaceae > Amycolatopsis_E > Amycolatopsis_E bartoniae. The sequence continues at coordinate 487,007 of NZ_JACHWH010000003.1, read as the reverse complement.
GGATACGCCTGGGACAGGTCGGTCTTCGTCGCGTGCCCGGCGGTGTCGACGAGGTAGACCGGGAAGTCCGCCACGCACTCCCCCGGAGCCGGCCGGAACGCCACCGCGAATCCGCCGTCGCCGCCGGAGCTCGCCGTCGCCACCGGGTAGTCGTTCGACTCGAACCGGCCCACCGCGACGCCCTCCGGATCCCCGATCCGCACGAGCTCCACCCGCTGGAAGTAGGTGTTGCGCTGCCCGGAAACGCCCTGCCGGGTCAGCAGCCTGCCGCCGCCGGAGGTGAGGAACATCCGCAGGTAGCTGCTGTCGGCGGCAGGCGGGAATGCGACGGGCGTGGGGTGTGCGGGGTCGGCGAGGTCGAGCGTGGTGAACGTGGACCGCGATTCGGACTCCCAGGTCATCAGCAGCAGGGACGAGCCGCCCGCCGCGGCGAGGTCGTCGCAGTGGGGGCAGGGACTGCGGTGCTGCTCCCCCGACCGCACGTCGACCCACAGCAGTTCCGTCTCCTGCGGGTCCTCCTGGCGGATCGCGGTGTCGGACAGGACCGCGACGCGCTGGCCGTCGTCGGTCCACACCACCTTGTCGTGCATCGGGTCGGCGAGGTCGAAGATCCGGCTCACCCGGCTGACCACCGTGCGGTCCCGCATCACCACCAGTTCGCGCTCGGTCGTGTAGGCGTAGGTGCCGTCGTCGGCGGCGGACGAGCCCGCGAAGGGCTTGACCACCACGACGACCGTGACCGCTGCCGCGAGCAGCACGACCGCCGCCAGCAGCACGAGCAGCGTCTTGACCCGCACGCGATCTCCCTTCCGCTCAGGCGCCCGGCGCGACCTGGATCCACTCCCGGCCCTCGTCGAGCCGGTACGCCTGGCGGTAGCCCGACAGCGGTTTGCCCGCCGTCACGGGCGGCGCCATCGCGGTGACCACGAACGGCTTGCCCGCGTTCGTCACGTCCTCGGTGAACGATCCCTCGGCGGTCGCGACCATGAGCTGCAGGCGGAACGTGCAGGAGTGCTGCGTGGTGAAGGCGCCGACGGTGATCGTCTCGACCTCCCCGGGCGCGAGCGTGACGGTGTGGCGGTCGAAGAAGTGGTCGCCCGTGGGGAAGAGCCCGCGGGCGCCGGTGAACGCCATCTCCTGCGCCGACGGGTCGTTCTGGTCGAGGTCGAAGCCGATCGTGACGTTGTCGCCGGTGCCCTGGCTGTAGCCCTGGAAGAACGTGCCGTCGAACGGCGGTCCGCACTGCTTGACCACCTTGAGGTCGACGATCCGGACCTGCTCGTCCTTGTTGCCGCGCACCGTGATCGTGGTGAGTCCCGAGCCGAGCGCGGCGCCGCCGCGGTCGCCGTACCAGCCCTCCCAGTCCCGCGTGCTGGGCGAGACCTCCTGGTTGAACCGCGCCAGCTCGGCCGGGGTCATGGCCAGCGGCTCGGGCAGGGCGAAGCTGCCGTCGCTCGCGTTGTCGCGCAACGCCGTGACGTTCTCGACGAGCACCGGCGGCGCGGCCGGATCGGCGGGCACCGGGCTGGCGTTGGCCGCCGACCGGACGGGCGTGCCCGGCGGCGGGCTCGCGTCGCTGCCCGGGCGGAGGACGACCAGCGTGACGGCGACGGCGAGCACGATCGCCGCGGCCACCGCGAGGAGCGCGGTCAGCGGTTTCACCCGCGCGGGCACCGCGGCGGTGCGGGGCAGGTCGAGCAGCCCGCCGAGCTCGTCCCAGTGCACCGGCCGCGGGCCGGGCGCGGCGCGGACGTCCTCCAGCAGGCGGCGCAGATCCTCGGTGCGCGCGACCCACACCGTGCCGGCGAGCCAGCCGTCGGCGCTGTTGTAGCGGGCGGACACGACACCCACCACGCGGTCGTCGGCGACCCGGCGGACGGGCGCCCCGCTCATGCCGAGCACGACGTCGCCGGAGGAGAACCGGCCGAGCGCCACGTCCCCGTCGCGCGTGGTGCCGCCGGCCCAGGTGCCCGGGGCGTCGAGGTAGCGGTACTCCCGGTCCTCGTCGTCGACCCGGCTCACCCCGGTGACGACGACCTCGGTGTTGAGCGGCACGCCGTCGCTGGCGAGCCAGCGGCGCACGGAGCCGGGCAGCGGGCCGGTGCTGTGCAGCAGGGCGAGGTCGTGCACCTCGTCGGCGCGCAGCACGTGCGCGTCGGCGCGTTCGCCGGAGCCGTCGAGCGCCTCCACCGCCACGGCGGGCAGGCCGGCGACCACGTGCCAGGCGGTGACCAGCAGGCCCGGCGCGATCTGGAAGCAGGTGCCCGCCGCCTCGCCGTCCGGGGTGACGACACGCCCGAGGTAGTCCCGAACGGGCATGGCTACGGGGTCCCGGCGAAGTAGGCCGTCGTCACGGCGATCGGCGTGGGCGCGGGGAACTGCTCGTCCGCGCCGCCCAGCGCGCCGATGCGCACGTGCCACACCGGACCGGAGCGGTCCACCACGGTGTCCGGGGCGTTCTGGTCCACCAGTACGTACTCGCCCTCGCCGCGGTCGCAGGAGTACGCGCCGACCCAGCCATCGGCGCGGCCGCCCCACGAGCCGCCGTTGCGCAGCCGGCAGCGCGCGCCGTCGGCGAGCACGAGCCCCCACGGGTCGGGCGTGGGCTTCGGGGTCAGGGTGCCGATCTCCTCGTCCGACGTCATCCGGACGAGCTTCTTCTCCCAGGGATCCGTGCCGCACAACAGGGTCACGCGGTCGCTGTCCACCCAGCACACGTCCGCGCCCGCGGCGGTGGGCGAGCACGACGCGAGCCCTTCGCCACCCGCTGGGCTCGCGTAGCACGACTCGACGAAGCCGTCCGAGGCCTCGACCTCGTAGCCCGGCGCCGGATTGCCGAGCTTGTCCACCGCGACGACGGTGACCACCTGGGTGGCGGCCTGCTCCGACTGCGCCTGCCCGCCCTGCGAGCTGGAGCACCCGGCGACGACGGCGGCGAGCAGGACGCAGGGCAGCAGCGGTCGAAAAAGGATCACGACATAACGGTCGCACGCGGTCACCGCGCCGTTACGACCGCGTCCCCGGAAGGCAGACACGCTTTCAGGACGCGCCGTCGACCAGCGCCGTGACGTCGCCGAGGAGCGCGGCGGGATCGACGTCCAGCGCGGTGAGCACCCGCACCACCGTGTCGTCCGGATCGGTGAGCAACGCGAGGAACAGGTGCTCGGGGGTGACCACCTCGTGCTGGTGCTCGTCGGCCACCGACGGCGCCCGTTCCAGGATCGCCTTGGCGCCCGGCGTGAACGGGAGGTGACCCGACCGCACGCCGTGTCCCCTGCCTTCCCGCCGTTCGACCGCCGCCTCGGCCCGGGCGTGCGGAACTCCCGCGGCGGACAGCACCGCCGCGGCGCGGCCGGCGTCCTGACGGGCGAGGGCGAGCAGGAAGTGTTCGGTACCGATGTGGCGGTGCCCGAGCCGCAGGCACTCCTCCTGCGCCCGGACCACGATCCGGCGGGCCTCGTCGTTGAACCGCTCGAACATCGGTCCAGGATGGCAGGAATCCGGCGGCGAACCCAGGCCGTTCAGCGCACCGGCGACGTCAGTCGCCGAGGAAGTCCAGCAGCGCGCTGTTGACCTCCTCCGGATGGGTCCAGCCGATGTTGTGCGGGCCGCCCTCGACGGTGACCAGCTTGAGGTCCCTGATCAGCCCCGGCAGCCGTTTCGCCGTGGCGTCGTAGGGCAGGATGCGGTCCTCGGTGCCGTGCACCACGAGCGTCGGCACGTCGATCTTCGGCAGGTCGTCGCGGAAGTCCGTCAGCCACGCGTCCACGCAGACGTAGGAGGCGTGCGGCGAACTGCTTGCCGCGACGGCGAAAGCGGCCTGCCAGGCGTACGGACTGATGCGTTCCGGCCCGAGCTTGTCGACGTTGTAGAAGTCGTCGAGGAACTTCTCGAACCAGGCGTAGCGGTCCGCGAGCACGGTGGCCTTGATGTCCTCGAACACCTTCCCGTCGACGCCTTCGGGGTTGTCCTCCGTCCGCAGCAGGAACGGCGGGATCGCACCGAACATCACGGCCTTGGCGACGCGCTCCGAGCCGTATCGGCCGAGGTAGCGGGTCACCTCGCCGGTGCCCATCGAGAACCCGCCGAGCACGATGCCGGTCAGGTCCAGGTGGTCCAGCAGAGTGGCGAGGTCGGCGGCGAAGGTGTCGTAGTCGTAGCCGATCACGGGTTTGCCGGACTTGCCGAAACCCCGCCGGTCGTAGGCGATCACGCGGTACCCCGCGGCCAGCAGCACCCGTTCCTGCCGTTCCCAGGAACGGCCGTCGAGCGGATAGCCGTGGACGAGCACGACGGGCCTGCCGTCGCCGTGGTCCTCGTAGTAGAGCTGGATGTCGGCGCCGTTCTCCGTGCCGACGGTGACGTGGGGCATGACGCCTCCTCGAAGGTGCGGCCGTGGTGCCCCGCACGCTAGCCGGGCGCGCTCCCCCGCACAGGGGGCTTTGGTCCCGGATGGGTCATCCGTTTTCCGCGACCCGGATGACCGTCCGGCCGCGGGTGCGGCGGCCGGGCGCGAAGGCGGCGGGCGCCTCGGAGAGCGGGCGCACCGCGCCCACGATCGGGCGCAGGCGCCCGTCGCGAAGCCGTTGTGCCAGCTCCACCAGCTGCGCGCGGTCCGGTTCGACGACGAAGAAGACCGCCTGCCCGGCCGCGGGCCGGACCTCCGGCGGCGAGGCGATCGTGACGAGGACGCCACCCGCGCGCACCAGCGCGGCCGAGCGGTCGCGGATCTCACCGCCGATCACGTCGAACACCAGGTCCACCTCGCCGACTCCGTCGAGGGGCCCGGCTTCCAGGTCGAGGAAGGCGTCCGCGCCGAGCCCGAGCACGGTGTCCCGGTCACCCGCCCGGCCCGTGCCGACCACCCGGGCGCCCGCCTCGCGCGCGAGCTGCACGGCCAGCGAACCGACGCCACCCGCGGCCCCGTGCACCAGGACGGTCCGCCCCGCGGCGAGACGGCCGTGCTCGAACAGGCCCTGCCACGCGGTCAGGCCGGAGATGACCGTCGCGGCGGCCACGACGTGGTCGACGTCCGCGGGCAGCGGCGCCAGGTTGCGCGCCTCCACCGCCACGTACTCCGCGAGCGTCCCGTCGCGGGCCCAGTCGGCGAGCCCGAACACCCGCTGGCCGACGGTCAGGCCGGTGGTCCCGTACCCCAGCTCGACGACGACCCCCGACAGCTCGTGCCCGGGCACGCTCGGCGTCCGGTCGCGGCCGGCGCGGTCCGTCCACGTGGCGGGCCAGTCGAGCTCGCCTCGGGTGAACCCGGCGGCGTGCACCCGCACGACGACGTCGTTCTCCGACGCGTGCGGGTACGGCACGTCCGTCAGGGCGAGCCCGCCGAGACCGGCCTGGCGGTCCTTGATTGGTGACAGCTCGCATGGACGTCTCCTCAGGGTTGCTCCAGCGGGTTCCGGGCCATCCTCGCGGGCAGGCCGTTGCGCATCGCGGCCGCGGCGGAGCTGTCCGGCTTGCGGTTCGCCTGGTCCTGGAAGCAACGCAGGAACTCCTCGGTCAGCGTCAGGCGGGGATACTGTGCCAGCACCTCCGCCCGGAACCCGGCGGGAAGCTCGTCGGCGTGGCGCCCGCTGATGTCGACCCCGGTGGCCGTGCACAACAGGAACCCGTCCGGGTCCCCGGCCGGATCCACCTCGGCCCACATGTGCCGCTCGATGACCTCCGCGAGCCGCCGGCGCCGGTCGGCCGGCCAGCCGGCGCCCGCGGCGAAGACCCAGGCGACGTGCCCGCCGGCCACCTCGAACGGCACGGTGTGGTTGTCGAACTCCTCGACGAGCGAGAGGTCGTGCAGCATCGCCGCGACGAAGAGCAGCTCGGCGTCGAACGCGATGCCGCGTGCCTCGCCGAAAGCCGCCGCCCACACGTAGGCCCGCAGGCAGTGGTTCACCAGCGCGGGCGAGCTGTAGGTGGTGGTCACTTCGAGGGCGTGGGAACAGGCGGCGGTGTCGGGCAACGGAAGGTCACCGAGGCGCATGCGGCCCAGTATTCCGCGCTCCGGGAAAACTGTCGAATGTCCTTTGCGGACGGTGCCCGCGCGGGCGGAGTCCGGAACCCGGAGAGCACGCCCGCCCCGGTCAGCGCCGAGTCCCCGGCCAGCGGACCCGGCGGCGCCCGGATCGTGTGGCGATGATGAAGACGCCCGGGAAGTTTGTCACCGACACACGACTTTTTCCCCTCTCCACAAGGGAAAATGAAGTCGATCACGCGAGACCCGGGAACCGTCGCCATGATGGCTGAATGACCGAGAACCACGCCTCGATCCCGCGGGAATGGGGCAGACGCGACCTGCTGATCCGCGCGGGACTCATCGGTGCGCTCGCCGCGGCGGGCGCGCTGTCGGTGCCGGCGTCCGCCGCCGCGGAACCCGTCGTCCAGCCCGCGCTGGACCTGCTCGCCTACGACACGTTCGCGGGGATCTCGGTGTTCGCCGTGCCCGGTCCGGACCGCTACTCGATCGTGCAGGCCCTGACCAGTCCGACGCCGGGTGGCATCGAGGCACGAGCACCGGAGCTGATGGAGCACACGGTGGACTTCTTCGTGTCCTGGCCGCTGGAGTACCTGGAAGCGCTTACCCAGGCCTTCCTGGACGGCGCCGGGAACGTCCCGCTGCCCGGCGGCGCCACGCTCGCCGACCTGCTGCGCCTGGCGCTGAACGACAACGCGCTCCCGGCGTCGCTGGTGCTGGCGTTGCTGTTCAACCTCGCCGCCACGCAGGTCCGCCCGACCGCGGTGCTCGGCCCGTTCCCCGGTTCGCCGTTCGCCAACCTCGGCCACGCCGAGAAGGCCCAGGCCTGCCAGCGGATCGAGCAGGCGGACCCGGACCTGGTCGCGCTGATCGACGCACACCTGCCGGAACCGTTGACGAAGTCCGCGTCCGGGCTGCTGCGGTTCGCCGGTGGCCTGGTGCTGACGCTGTCGACCTTCACGGCGTACACGGAGTTCGGGGTGTTCGACCGGGCCACCAGGACGGTCACCGCCCGGCCGGTCGGCTGGGACACCAGCGACTACATGCCGGGCCGGACGACGCCGGCGGACGGCTGGGCCGAGTTCCTCGGCTACTACCAGGGACGGCGCGCGGTCTCCACCGCGCCCGAGTACGGGGAGAGCTGATGGCGGACGTGATCGTGGTCGGTTCCGGTGGCGGCGGGACCGTGGTGAGCAAGGAGCTGGCCGGGCGCGGGCTGGACGTCCTCGTCCTGGAAGGGGGCCCGTTCTACCGGGACCCGGAGACGCAGTGGTCGCGGTACGAGAACGACTGCAACAACCCGGCCGACGGGTACTTCCGGTTCGGGGCGGCGGACCGGTTCGAGCACCCGCCGTGGTTCCGGGAGCTGCCGCAGTACTCGTTCGTGTTCCAGCTCGCCGGCACCGGCGGCACCACGCAGCACTACTTCGGCAACTCGCCACGCGCGATGCCGGGCGTGTTCTCGGACTACACCGGCGCGGACAGCGACGCCTACGACGTGGCGCACCGGTTCCCGCTCGGCTACCGGGAGCTGATCCCGTACTACGAGTGGGTCGAGGCGACACTGCCGGTCCAGACCGCGGCGGTGGGCACGAAGGAGGCGGTGTTCTTCCGCGGCTGCGAGCGCCTCGGGCTGCCGGTGAACGCGACGAAGGACATCCTGCGCGACAGCTTCCGGCCGCAGGAGAACGCGATCCTGCAACCGGGCGGCACCGCGGGCCGCACGGACGACGACGCGCGACTGCGGTATCCGGAAGCCACCGGCTGCACCTTCTGCGGCTACTGCTTCCAGGGCTGTCTCGAACCCCGCCGCGCCCCGCGGAACCTGAAAGCCAAGCGGCAGGCGGACAACTCCTACCTGCCGATGATGCTCACCGCCGACCTGTGGGCGCCGGGCGGCCGCCGCGTCACCCTGGTGCCGAACGCGTTCGTCACCCAGGTGCTCACCGAACAGCAGGGCGGGAGCACGGTAGCGCGCGGGGTGCGGTGGCGCGACACGCAGACCGGCGAGCAGCACGAGGAGACCGCGTCGGTGGTCGTGTTGTCCGCCGGCTGCACCGAAAACCCGCGGCTGTGGCTCAACAGCGGGCTGCCCGACCCCAACGACTGGGTCGGCCGCGGCTACACCGACCACGCCATCGACTGGGTCATCGGCGTCTTCGACGAGTACACCGGCAACTCCCGGGGCCCGTCGTCCGCCGCGCGCGCCGACTACCCCGGGCGCGGCTCCATCCAGCAGTCGGGCCTGCCGCCCGCGCTGCAGGCGCTCGCCATGGGGCTGTCGGCCAGTGGCGTGCGCGGTGACTACGACAACGGTCGCGGGTTCACCGGGTCCTGGGACGGCAAGTCGGGCCGCGTCATGGGCGCGGAGCTCAAGGACGTGCTGTCCGATGTGGACAATCTGCTGAGTATCCTCGTGCTCACCGACGACGACGTGGAACCGGACAACCGGGTGATCCGGTCGGCCTTCCCGCCGGACGAGAACGGCCCGATCCCGAAGGTGGAGTTCGAGTACCGCGACCGCACCGCGCGGACGCAGCGCAACCGCGAGTTCCTGTGCGACCAGGCGGCGCGGATCGCGCGGGCCGCGGGCGCGACGAGGGTGCTGCGCATCGACTTCCCGTCGGTGCCGCTGCACGTGCACTCCACCATGCGCATGGGCACCGACCCGGCGGACTCGGTGCTGAAGGACAACGCCGAAGCCCGCTGGGTGGACCGGTTGTTCGTCGCGGACAACTCGGCGCTGGCCAACTCGCTCGGCGGCCCGAACCCCACGCTGACCACGCAGGCACTGGCGACGCGCACCGCGGAGAACATCGTGACCACCTACTTCGGCGGCGACCGCTGGGTGCGCACCGAGTCCCCGGTCAGCTCGCTCGACGACCGCGTGACGAGAGGCGTGCTCGGCGGCGCACTGGAGTGAGCCCCGCCACCGCAAGGGCTTGAACGAGACAGAACACCGGCCAGGATTGCCGCGAACCGTTCGTCCTTGATCGATCCTCGGTTAGTTTCGCGTGAGATTTGTCGAGGAGGCGATAGTGGCGACAATGGCGCGCAGGGTCCGGAGACGGGCCTCGGTGGCAGTAGCCGGTGTGGCGTGTGTGGTGGCGGCGTTGACGGCGACGGAGGCCGCCGCGGTGGCGACCCCCGCCCACACCCCCGGGCAGGTGGTGACGGCGGGGCAGGCCCGGTTCGAGGTCCTCTCCCCCACGCTCATCCGGACCGAGTACGCGGGCGACTCCCGGTTCGTGGACGCCGGCACGTTCAACGCGGTCGGCCGTGGGGACTTCGCCAGGACTCCTTACACCACAACGACGAAGGACGGCTGGCTCACCATCGAGACCAGCGGCGCCCGGCTGCGATACAAGGTCGGGTCGGGCCCGTTCGGCGACGACAACCTGACCGTGCAGCTGCGCGCGGGCGCGCAGACCGTCACCGCGAACCCCTGGGCCGGGAAGCTGACCCCCGCCTGCACCTTCGGCGCCCTCTGCGAGGCGGAGGACCTGCGGCTGAGCGGGCTGGGCGTGGCGACCGACCATCGCGGCTACACCGGGCGCGGCTTCGCGGCCGGTTTCGAGAACACCGGCAACTCGCTGGCGTTCCGCGTCCAGGCCCCGGCGGCGGGCGACTACCAGCTCGACCTGCGCTACGCCAACGCGACCGGCGGCGACGGCCAGCACACGCAGCGCACGCTCACCGTGCTCGTGGACGGCGGCGCGGCGGGCACGGTCACGCTGCCCCCCACCGCCGACTGGGACACCTGGGCGCTGACCAGTGTGCCGGTCACCCTGCCCGCCGGGCAGCACGAGGTGACGGTGCAGCGGACGGCCACCGACTCCGGTGACGTCAACATCGACAGCCTCGCGCTGGTCCAGCAGGGCGCGGCCTATCCGGGGCCGACCCCGCCGGCGGCGGTTTCCTGTTCCTTCGCCGCGATCTGCGAGGCCGAGCAGGGCACCGCGGCCGGGGGCGGGCACCTGGCGAACGACCACGACGGGTACTCCGGAAAGGGCTTTCTCGCGGGTCTCGAACAGGCCGGCGCGTCCGACACCCTCACCGTGACCGGTGTGCCGAAGGACGGCCAGTACGACCTGCAGCTGCGGTACGCCAACGCGGCCGCGGGCAAGGATCCCGTCCAGTCCCGGAACGTCTCGGTGCAGGTCGGGAACGGTACCGCCTCGACGGTCAGCCTCGCCTCGACGAGCAGCTGGAACTCGTGGCGCACCGTCGCCGTGCCGGTGCGGCTCAAGGCGGGCACGCAGACCGTGACGATCGGCTGCCCCGACGCCACGAGCTGCCACGTCAACCTCGACACCGTCGCCGTCACCCCGTCGCACTCACCGCTGCTCGCCCCGCACGCGGCGCTCGGCGGCTACCGGCGCGGCCTCGACGGCGTGGACGGCACCGCCGTCACCGCGCCGGGAATCCTGTACCAGGACGGCTGGTCGCTGCTCGACGACACGGCGTCGGCCCTGTACGACCCGAAGACCGGCAAGGTCACCCAGCGGCCCGCGCACGCCGCGGACGCCTACCAGGACGGTTACGTCTTCGCTTACGGGCAGGACTACTCCCAGGCGCTGAAGGACCTCGCCACGCTGACCGGCCCGGCCCTGCTGCTGCCGCAGTACACCTACGGCGTCTGGTACTCGGAGTACTTCGACCGCACGGCCGCGGAGTACCAGGACATCGTGAACCGCTTCCGCACCGAGGGCGTGCCCCTCGACGTCCTGGTCGTCGACACCGACTACAAGTCCCCGAACCGCTGGAACGGCTGGGAGATCGACCCGACCCGCATTCCGGACCCGGTGGCGTTCTTCCAGTGGGTGCACGACCAGGGCCTGCACACGACGCTGAACATCCACCCGAGCATCCTGGCCTCGGACCCGCAGTTCCCGGCGGCGCAGGCGGCCGCGAAGGGCAAGCTCAAGCCCGGCGGCTGCGGTGGCGGGGGCAGCGACTGCTACGTGTTCGACTTCGGTGACCCGGACCAGCTCAACGCCTACCTCGGGCTGCACCGCACGATGGAGCAGCAGGGCGTCGACTTCTGGTGGCTGGACTGGTGCTGCGACGGCTCGCAGTCGAGCCTGCCCGGCGTGACGCCGGACGCGTGGATCAACCAGCAGTACGCCAACGAGCCGACGCCGGACGGTACGCGCGGCTTCGCCTTCTCCCGCGCGTACGGCTCGTTGCAGGCCGGCGGGTACAGCTCGCCGACCGCCGTGCCGACGGGACCGTGGGCCGACAAGCGCACGACGCTGCACTTCACCGGGGACACGATCTCCGACTGGGCCACGCTCGGCTTCGAGGTCGGCTACACGCCCGGCGAGTCGGCGGCGACCGGCCTGCCCTCGGTCAGCCACGACATCGGCGGCCACACGAACGGGCTGCAGGAGCCGGGCAGCGAGCCCGGTAGCACGAAGCTGCCCGACGACCTGTACGCGCGGTGGGTGCAGTTCGGCACGTTCCAGCCGATCGACCGGCTGCACTCCAACCACAGCGACCGGCTCCCGTGGCAGTACGGCGCCGCGGCCGACGCGTCCGCGACGAAGTTCCTGAACCTGCGGGAGGACCTGCTGCCCTACACCTACACGCTCGCCCAGCAGGCGACCGCGACCGGACAGCCCATCGTGCGGCCGCTGTACCTGCAGTACCCGGGTGAGCAGGAGGCGTACGCCCAGGCCGGCGGGGAGTACCTGTACGGCCCGGACGTGCTGGTGGCGCCAGTGACCACGCCGGGCACCACCGCGACCACCTCGGTGTGGTTCCCGCCCGGCAGCGACTGGACGGACTACTTCACCGGCAAGACCTACCGCGGTGGTACCTCGGCGCAGGTCACCACGACCCTGGACACCATGCCGGTGTTCGTCCGGTCGGGCGGCATCGTCGTCACCGGCAAGGCGGGCGACCTCACGGTGAACGTCACGAGCGGTCACAACGGCTCGTTCACCCTCTACGAGGACGACGGCAAGGCCGCCCCGAAGAGCGCGACCATGAAGGTGACCTACGCCGAGGACCGCTTCTCCTCGACGGTCACCATCGGTGCTCCTCAGGGCGCCTACCGGCCCGACCGGCACACGTGGACGGTCCGGTTCACCGCGGCGACGCGGCCGCTGGCCGTGTTCGTCGACAACCGGCTCGCCGCCGCGGGCAGCTGGACCTGGGACGCGGCGTCGAACACCGTGACGGTGAAGACGCCCGCGCAGGCGAACCGCCCCGTCACGGTGCGGACGCTGCACCCGTAGCACGCGCTCGCCCTGGCCGGTGGTCCTCCGCCGGTCAGGGCGAGACGTCCTCCAGCACCCGGTTGCGGGTGTGCGGGGTGAACTGCGCCAGTATCGCCGAAACCACCAGGAAAGCGGCGATCAGCAGCAGGGCGGGCAGCGGGGACAGCCGCGGCACGAGCGGCGCGATCACCAGCACGCCCATCGCCCCGCCGAGCACGCCGACGCCGTCGACCAGGCCGAAGCCCGCGGAGCGGACCCGCGTCGGGAAGCTCTCGGCCGAGAGCGCGAAGGTCGGCGGCACCCACACGTTGAACCCGAAGAACACCAGGAACGACCCCGCGAACGCCCAGCCGATGTTCGTGCCCAGCGTCGCGATCAGGATGCCGCCGAGCACGGTCAGCGCCGCCCCGATCGGCAGCCAGTAACGCCGGTCCAGCCGCTCGGACCAGCGCGCGGAGAACAGGCCCTGCACGAAGAACCCGACCCCGCCGACGGCGGAGATCATGCCCGCGACCGGGGCGGTGAAGTGCAGGCTGGTGAGGATCACCGTGGACCCGGTGGAGTAGCTGAACACCGTCGCGTAGCCGGTGAACCACATCGCGACGAGCAACAGCACCCGGCGCCGGTAACGCTTGCTGGACAACAACTCCCGGTACGCGTGCTCGGCCTGCCGGGGCGGCAGCGGAACGGTCGCCGCCGGTTCCGGCAGCGGTCCGCGCGCCCGCTGCTCCAGCGCCGACACCACGGTGTCCGCTTCCGCCGCCCGGCCGTGTTCGATCAGCCAGCGCGGGGACTCGGGCAGCCGGGCGGTGTTGAGCAACGCGAACAGGCCGACGACCGTCGCGATCGCGTACATCCAGCGCCAGCCGGACTCCAGCCCGAGCGCGAACGGCAGGCCCTCCGGGAACGACGCCGCCTCGGTGGTCAGCAGCAGCCCGAATCCGATGCCGCACATCGCGCCGAGCGTGCACAGCACGAACGTGACCGCGGTGTACTTCGCCCGCGCCGCGGCGGGCGCGATCTCGCCGATGTAGGTGTTCGCGACCGGCAGCACCGCGCCCATGCTGATCCCCGTCAGCGCCCTGGCGAGCACGAACAGCGGATAGCCCGTCGCGACGGCCGCGAGCAGCGAACCGACGCAGGCGAAGGACAGTCCGATGGCCAGCGCGCGTTTCCGCCCGATGCGGTCCGACACCGGGGCGAACAGCAGCCCGCCCGCGAAGTAGCCGACGAGGTACAGGCAGGTCGGCAGCACCAGCCAGCCCTGCGAGGTACCGGGCGTGCAGCCGGAGCGGATCTGCGTGCAGGTCTGGATGAAGGAGACGTTGATGTCGAAGTTGCAGTAGAAGACGAAGAACAGGGCGGCGCCGGCGATTCCGGTCGCGGCGAACGACACCGCGCGGCGCGGGAGCCGGTCGAGGCGAGCGAGGACCCGGGCGGCGTCGACGGGGATCTCAGGGGCGGACATGCGGCAGGACGGTAGCCGTTCGTCCGTTCGGCGACAAGACTGTGTACCAGATTGTTTACAATTGTGTGCGCTGTTGCGGACGTCAGCGGGGCCGTGCCTGGGGCAGCTTCCGCAGCGTGAAGGCCAGTACCAGCACGGCCACCACGAACGCGCCGGCGTAGTACGAGACGCCGCGCCAGCCGTCGGCCCCGTAGGCGAGCCCGCCCACCGAACCGCCCACGCTGGAGCCGAGGTAGTAGCAGAACAGGTACACCGCGGGCCCCTGCACGCCCAGCGTCGCCGAGCGGGGGCCGACCCAGCCGCTGGCCACCGAGTGCGCCGCGAAGAAGCCGCCCGTGGTGATCACCAGCCCCACCACGACGACCACCAGGTTCGACGACAGCATCAGCACGAGCCCGGCCAGCGTCAGCACGGCGGTCACCGGCAGCATCCGCGGCCGCCCCAGCACGTCGACGAGCCGCCCGGCGACGGTGGAGGACACCGAACCCGCCAGGTACACCACGAAGATCAGCCCGACGACCACCGGGGACAACGCGAACGGCGGGGCCAGCAACCGGAAGCCCAGGTAGTTGTAGACCGTCACGAAGCAGCCCATCAGCAGGAAACCGCACGCGAACAGGCGGAGGAGGCCGGAATCGGTGAACGCGCGGCCCACCGACGCCGCCAGGTGCCGCACGCGCGGCGGGCTGGGCACGAAGAACGCCGACGGCACGATGGCGACGCGGAACACGACCGCGCAGCCCAGTGCCACGAGCCCGACGACGGCCAGCGCCCACCGCCAGTTCGACAGGTCCAGCACGAGACTTCCGATGAGCCGCCCGGCCATGCCGCCGATCCCGTTGCCCGCGATGTAGAGCCCCATCGCGTAGCCCAGCGAGCGGCGGTCGATCTCCTCCGACAGGTACGACATCGCGGTCGCCTGCAGCCCGGCGAGCGCGAGCCCCTGCAGCGCCCGCAGCACGAGCAGCACCGTGAACGACGGGCTCAGCGCCTGCGCGATCCCCAGCAGCGCGGCGGTGAACAGCGAGACGGTCATCATCGGCGTGCGCCCGACGACGCCCGACAGCGCGGTCAGCGGGATCACGCCCACCGCGAGCCCGGCCGTGCCGAACGACACGGCGAGGCTCGACTCCGCGGGCGACAGCCCGAACTGGGTGCTCAACGCGGGCAGCAGCGCCTGCACGCAGTAGAGCGTGGTGAAGGTCGCGAGCCCGGAGGCGAACAGCGCGAGGGTGATGCGCCGGAAGCCGGGGGTGCCGCGCAGGTGCCGGAGTACGGCGGGCTGGGTCTTCGTGTCCACGTCTTCCTACGCTAAGCAGTGACATATTATGCGTCCAATACGAAGATCGTGCTCGAAACCTCCATGAGTGGATGAATCGAATGGACGACCCGCTGACCGCGAGCGTTCCGGCGCTGGCGCCTCGCGTCGCGCTCCTGGACGCGCTGGCCGAGGAGAGCAACCTCACCCGTGCGGCGGCACTCGCCGGTGTCCCGCAGCCGACCGCGAGTCGTTGGCTGGCGGAGCTGGGCGAACAGCTGGGCACGCCGCTGGTGACGCGGGCCGGGCGCGGTATCCGGCTGACCAAGGCAGGGCAGCGCCTGGCCGAGGCCGCGCGGCGGGCGGCGGGTGAGCTGCGGCTCGGCTACCGGGCGGCGCTGGCCGAGGCCGACCCCGAGCGCGGGCAGGTGTCGCTGGCCTTCCTGCACACCATGGGTGGCGTCCGCGTCCCCGAGCTGCTCGCCGGGTTCCGGACCGCGCACCCCGGCGTCCGGTTCGACCTCGTGCAGGGCGCGCACGAGGAGATCCTGCAGCGGCTGCGGACGGGCGAGGCGGACCTGGTGCTGACCGCGCCGCTGCCCGCCGACGACCCCGCGCTGCACACGCGGGCCCTCGCGCAGCAGCCGCTGGTGGCCGTGGTGCCCGCGGGCCACCGCCTCGCGACCCGCCGCCGGGTGCGGCTCGCGGAGCTCGCCGAGTCGGAGTTCGTGTCGCTGAAGCCGGGCTTCGGGCTGCGGGGCATCATCGACGGGCTGCTGGCCGAGGCGGGCTGCACGCCGCGGATCTCGTTCGAGGGCGAGGAGGCGGACACGTTGCGCGGCATGGTGGCCGCCCGGCTCGGCGTGGCGGTCCTGCCGGAGTCGGAGCCGCTGCCCAACCCCGGCACAGTGGAGATCCCCTTGCAGTCGCCCGCTTTCCGGGAGATCGGGCTGGTCTGGTCGGCGGAGCGCCCGCTACTGCCCGCGGTGCGCACCTTCCGCGACTACGCGACCGGCGCGCGCCGGACGCCCTGAGACGGCTTCAGGAACAGCTTCGTCGAAGTCGACCTCCCCTCGAGCGCCCCGAACTGCCAGGACAACGCCGCTGCGCGAGGAGCAACCGCTCCGTCGCACGCCCGAGGTGACGTCTACGAGCCGACTCTAGCGCCGCGTAAGTAGTGCGCGTCGTCGGCTGATCGGCTTTTCCGAATTGCACCGGTCAAGGGCAATCGGAGCAGTTTCCTCGCGTCGACCACCAGCTATGATCTGCGGATGACCAGACCGGCTCCGGCGGATCCCACCACCGCCCAGATACTGGCAGAGCGTCTACTCGCCAGCGACCCGATGAGGGCGACGGCCGCGGAGCTGATGGCGCAGACCAGGGTGGCCGCGGATGCGGATCGGCAGGTGCGCGAAGCGGGATTGGCCGACACGCTCAGGGCAGTCCAGCCTTCCCCTTTGCTTTCCGTCACGAACGCGATGGCGCAGTTTCCCCTGATCAGCCGAAGCGCCGAGAAATTGAATCCCCTCCAGATCGCGAACGACCTTGCCGCAGGGAAAGGCGTCGCCGAGCTGGCACTGAGACTGGGATTCTCGACATTGGATGGCAACCGGCATCACCCGGCCGGCGGAAACCTGGCGGAGCCGGTAGCGAAGGTCATTCGGGAAGAGCTTTCGCTGTCCGAGGCGGCTTCCGGAGCCGTCGCCGCCCGGTTCGTCGGAACGTACCTACTACTCGACTTCGTGACGACGGCGCAAAGGTACTTCAGTGCCGAATCGATAGCGGAAGCCACGACGGAACTCGGCGGGCAAGCAGGCGCGCTGGCGAAGTTCGCGTGCGCGTTCTGGGCCGGGCACGACTAGGACGATGATCGAGGTAGTCGAGTCGGTCGTGGTGCCGAAGTCCGACCATAGCCCCTGCGCCGATCGACTGATCGCGGGACCAGCGACTTGGGGAGTCGCGGACGGCGCAACCGCAAAGCCGTGGGACGACCCGCGTGGCCCTGACGGCGCGATTCTGGCCGACGCGGTTTCCACTCTCCTGGCGAACCTGCCAAGGGGGGCCGATTTTGCCGAAGCGGTCCGGGCGGCGACGGCCGAGGTCGCCGAGATGTTGGCCCAGGCCGGCATCCGCCCTGGTCGTGGTTCTGCCGTCTCGTTTTGCGTCCTGCAGCCGGCGAAAAGGCAGATCTGGCGGGTGGGCGAGGCACGGGTCATGATCGATGGTCGGCCTGTTCCCACTCCCGGTCAAGCCGAAGACGTCGTCGCCACCGCACGAGCACTGGCGATCGAGAGTTTCCTGGCGGCCGGCGAAACTCCTGAGTCCCTCCGCGATGTGGATCGCGGCCGCGCCGCTGTGGAGCCCCTGCTACGGTCCCTGGTGGAGCTGCGCAACTCTGCGACGTCCCGTTTCGCCCACGCAGCCATAGACGGGAACCCGGTTCCCGATCACTTGACCGAGATCATTCCCTTGCGCGACGGAGATCACGACATCGTGATAGCGACCGATGGTTACGTCACGATCGCACCCACGCTGGGCGAGTCCGAGAAGCTGTTGGCCGGCCGCATCGAGCGCGACCCGTTGATGATCGAGGAGCCGACAGCGACGAAAGGAGTAGGGCGAGGGGCCAACTCCTTCGACGATCGCGCCTACATCCGCGTCCGGTTAAGCGGCGATACCTAACCACTTCGCGGCTGCCGGCTCCCTGGCGAGCCATTGACGGACCATGCAGAACGTGATGTGCAGCGGAAAAGAGAGTTGATCTTTGTATCTCTTCTCCACTCTGTCGAGAGCCTTCAGAAGATCGCGAGTCCCGCCGTCCGGATCGAACTGCTGCACCACGTAATCGTCCACGAACACGTGGTCAAGTCCCTTGACCTTCTGTTTGGACGGATCGATGTTCGCGATGCCGTAGAATTGTGGTTTGCCCGCCAGCGACGTCAGTCGGCTGTATCCCAAGACCTTGATTCGGGCCGAAGCGGGTTGCCGGCTCAGACCGAGTTCTTCCTTCATTTCCCGAGCCATAGCCGCGCGAACGAACGTCAAAAGGTCTTTCACGTTCTCGGCATCGCCCCAGTCCGCAGAGCCACTGGCGGAAGCCACGATTTTACCAGGGTTGACCATGGCCGCCTGACCTTGCCGTTGCAGAAGCAGCTTCCCGTCGCAGATCGCGAGCACGTCAACGCCCACATGGTTGGAGCAGGTACTCAAAGGGAACCGAGGGATCCGTTTCCTGTCGTCCAACGCGATCTTGTCGAAACTGAGGTACTCCTGCAGGCTCCCACGCATCCGGTACTCGGACGACGCAAGCCTGTTGGTGACCAAAAACGCCGAGTAAAGCGTCTTCTGAAGGCGCACCGACTTGCCACCAGGCAGCAGGTCGGACTCGAGTCGCGCCTTGTATTCGTCGAAATGGAGAGTCGAGACCTTCAGCTTTCGCAGCTCCTCGTACTCACCACCGGGCAGCCAGAGCTTGGAATTGTGCTCGATCTTGATGAAAACGTCATCAGCAAGCTCCGCGTCCAGCACCGGATCGTGAATGGCTTCGTCGCCGCCGCGGACCAGGCGCTGCCAGCTCTTATACACCCCCGAATACGGACGGAGCACGGGCGCGGGGCGCGGACGTGACTGCACTCGGAAGATTGTCATCAAATCCTTGACCGCCGGCCACACGACGTCCGCCAGGCCCTTCACCACGACGATCGCCGTGACCGCGAGCAGCAGCAAGTGTGCGGAATTCTTCGGGGTGAAGAGATCCGACGCCAGCAACGCGACACCCAGGCCGATAGCCCATGGACGGCGACGAAGAAAGGTCCAAAGTCGCCACAAACTCACCCGCAACATCACGACCTTGCGCACAGCGAACCTCCGGTGACCACGCTCGAGTCACTGCTGGGTCGCCGCCAATGAACAGATCGTTACAGCAAGGTGAATATTCCTCCTCGTGCCGACTCTAGCTCCGCGCGAGGACCGCCAGCATGTCCCTGTGCCGGGGCGGCGAGCCGAGTTCCTCACGCGCCCGCGTCGAGATGAACCGCCGCGCCCAGCGCGAACGCCTCCGCGATCCACCCCCTCCGTTCGCGGGGCCGTGCCGGGGGTGCCAGGTTTGACGCAGCCCCGGCACACAGCAAGTTGCGGGCGGGCACCACGGCGGGGCCCTCGTCGGCCACACCGTCAGTGCCGCCGTACATTCACGTTCCTCCTGTGTGGACACACGCCAGAACTTTCGGCCGGGGCCGAACGGAGCAGTCCGGGACAGGAATCGGACAGAGCGGCGAAAAAGTCTAGACCAATATCGGTAGCACCTCGCACACTGCCTGCACGGTGTGTTTTTCCCGGTCCCCCTGGAGGTGCATCCCATGCGTCGACGAATCGCACTGGCCCTCGGTGGTGCGGCAGCGCTCGCCCTCACCACCGCCGCCACCCTCACCCCCGCCGCGCAGGCGTCGCCCGGGCTGCTCGCGGCCATGCAACGGGATTTCGGCCTCACCGCCGAACAGGTCCAGACCAGGTTGAGCCAGGAGCACACGGCCACCGACGTGCTGCCCGCGGCCGAGCGCGCCGCGGGCGCGGCGTTCGGCGGCGCGTGGTTCGACGCCGCACAGGGCAAGCTCGTCGTCGGCGTCACGGATCCGGCGGCCGCCGCGGCGGTCGAGCGGACCGGCGCCGCGACGGTCCCGGCCCGGGTCAGCGCGGCCGCGCTGGACGGCGCGAAGAACGCGCTCGACGAGTCGGCGAAGGCCCAGTCCGTCCCGGCCTCGGTCACCAGCTGGCGCACCGACCCGCGCAGCGGCAGCCTCGTCGTGACGGTGCTGCCGGGCGCGACGGACGCCGACGCGTTCCTCGCGCGGGCGCGGCAGACCGGGGTCCCGGTCACCGTGGAGACGGGGCAGCGGCCGGAAACCGTGTCTGCGGGCACCGTCGGCGGCGACCCGTACTACATCAACGGGAACGTCCGCTGCTCCATCGGTTTCTCGGTGCAGGGCGGGTTCGTGAGCGCCGGGCACTGCGGCAGCCCCGGTTCCACCACCACGGGCTGGGACGGCTCGGCGCAGGGCACGTTCGTCGGCTCGTCCTTCCCCGGCGACGACTACTCCTACATCACCATCGGCAACGGTTGGTGGACCACGCCGGTCGTGCTGGGCTGGGGCACGGTGAGCGACCAGCTGGTGCGCGGCTCGGCGGTGGCCGCGCCGGGCACGTCGATCTGCCGCTCGGGCTCGACGACGCACTGGCACTGCGGTGTCGTGGAAGCGCTGAACGAGACGGTGAACTACTCCCAGGGCCTGGTGTACCAGCTGACGAAGACCACGGTGTGCGCGGAGCCGGGCGACTCGGGTGGCTCGTTCATCTCCGGCGACCAGGCGCAGGGCGTCACCTCGGGCACGACGGGCAACTGCACGTCCGGCGGGCACACGTGGTTCCAGCCGGTGAACGAGATCCTGCAGCGGTACGGGCTGTCACTGGTGACGGCCTGAGTGGTGCCTCTCGCCCGGCCCGCATCCCGGGCCGGGCGAACCACTTCCGCCCCCGGCGGCGGCCTTCTACCTTGGGACGCATGGAATTCCAGGATGTCGTGCGGCGCAGGCGGATGGTCCGGACCTATGACCGCGGACGGCGGGTGCCCCCGGAGGTGGTGGACCGGATCGTGCGGAACGGGTTGCGGGCGCCGTCGGGCGGGTTCTCCCAGGGCTGGGGTTTCCTCGTCCTCGACGAACCGCGCGACCTCGCGCTGTTCCGCGACTCGGTGCGGCCCGACGAGCAGCCCGAGAACTGGTTCGCCGCCACGTTCGACGCGCCGCTGCTCATCGTGGCGCACTCGAACAAGTCCGCCTACCTCGACCGCTACGCCGAGCCCGACAAGGGTTTCACCGACCGCGACGACTCCTGGTGGCCCGCGCCGTACTGGGACATCGACACCGGTTTCGCCTCGCTGCTGATGCTGCTCACCGCAGTGGACGAGGGCCTCGGCGCGTGCTTCTTCGGCCTGCCCAAGGACCGCGTCGACTCCTACCGCGCGGCGTTCGGAGTGCCGCCGGAGTACTGGCCGATCGGCGCCATCTCCCTCGGCTACAGCGACGAGCCGCCCCGCGACCTGCGTTCGCGCCGGAAGCCCGTCGACACCGTGGTGCACCGCGGCCGCTGGAGCTGACCGCGGCCGGACGGGTGGCCGTTGCGAACATCAGGCCGCGACGAGCCCGACGCACAGTGCGGCGAGTGCGAAGGTCTGGAGCGCGACGCGCCCGTTGATCACCGAGTCCCAGCGGGCCTGGAGCCGGCGGGCGTCGGCCGGCACGCGGTCCGCGAGGGCCGCCGCCGTCAGCGCTGTGTTCACGGGCTTGCTGATCCGCGCGTAGATCGCCAGGAAGACAACCAGGGCGAGGGTGGCGAGCGCACCGGCCGCGGCGCTCACCCAGCGGGCGCTCGCGGCGGCGAGCACGGCCGTCGCCACGGCGGCGAGCAGGCCACCGGCGCCGACGGCCGCGAAACGGCGGTCGGCGATGCGGTGGATGTGGCCGAGCAGCTGCGTGAGGGTGCGGTCGTCGACCGCGGCAACGGCGGGGCGCAGGACGATCGCGCCGAAGACGTCGGTGCCGTAGACGACGCCGTTGGCAAGGATCGCCAGACCGGCAAGGATTTCGACGAGGGTGTGCATCAGCGGGTCTCCTCCTGGGTGAGCATGCGGTGGACGAGGTCGAGCCGGGCCTGGGCGTGGCTCGCGCGCAGGCGCCCGCCGGCCTGGAGGGTGGCCAGGCCGTGCAGGGCCGCCCAGGCGACTTCCGCCCGGGTGCCGTCGGCGTCCGGGAACGCGGCCTGGAGAGCCGAGAACGCGCGCCGGAGCGGTTCCGGGCTGTCGTCGGTCGCGAAGGCCCACCCCGAGGGCAGCGAGAACATCGCCTCGTAGACGCGGGGGTGCGCGGCGGCGAAGTCGAGGTAGGCGCGCATCCGTGCCCTGGGCGACGGGTCCACCGCCTCGAGTGCCGCGGCGACCTCGTCGAAACCCGCGAGCGCCACCGCGTCGATGACCGCCTGGCGGCCGGCGAAGGCCGAGTAGATCACCGGCTGGGTGACGCCGAGCTCCCCGGCGAGGCGGCGCACCGTGACGGCGGGCCAGCCGTCGGCCTCGGCGAGCTCGCGGGCGGCACGGAGAACCTGAGCACGTCGTTGTTCGAGATCCGGAGCTGGTCTGGGTGACATGAGCGTAGTCTAGCATCGTTAGATAACGTTGCTAGACTAACTCGGAAGGATGTCCCCCCATGTCTCTCGCCGGACTCGTCATCGCGCTCCTCGTCTGTGCCGTCGGCCTCACCCTCGGCGCCCGCTTCCTGCTGGCACCCCGGCAGGCGACCCTCGATTACGGGGTCGCCGCGGACAATCTGCGTGCCTTGACCGCCATCAAGGCCGTTCGCGACCTCACCGCCGGGGTGGTGCTGCTCGTGGTGTGGGCCGCCGCCGGCAGCACGGCGCTCGGCTGGGCGCTGGTCGCCACAGCCCTCACACCGACGGCGGACGCCGTGATCGTGCTGACCAACGGCGGAAAGCGCTTCACCGCGCTGGGCGTCCACGGACTCACCGCCGCGGTGTTCGTCGCGCTCGGCCTCGTGCTGGCGCTGGGGTGAACAACCGGCGGGACAATCGGGAGCGTGGACGGAATCAAGGGATCCGGGCCTCCCCTCCCGGAACGGCGGCCGTGGTGAGCGTCCTCGACCGGTGGCGCGCCCTGAGTCTCCGCCGACGGCTGGTGTTCGCCGGGGTCGCGGTCGTGCTCGTCGCCGCGGTCGGCACCGGGCTCGCCGTCAGCGAGGATCCCGCACCCCAGAGCGGCCGGCCGGGTCAGGACGCCCTCGGTCCCGTGCTGCTCGTGCCCGGCTACGGCGGGAGCCGCGACGCGCTCGAACGGCTCGCCGCGGCCATCCGCGACACCGGGCGGCAGGCCGACGTGCTCACGCTCGCCGGGGACGGCACGGGCGATCTCCGGCAGCAGGCCGGAGTTCTCGCCGACGCCGTGCAGCGCGCGTACGCACAGGGTGCCCCCTCGGTCGACGTGATCGGCTACTCGGCGGGCGGCGTCGTGGCGCGGCTGTGGGTCGCGGACCGAGGCGGGGAGCACCAGGCGCGCCGCGTCGTCACGCTCGGCGCGCCGATGCACGGGACCACCGTCGCGTCCGCCGGCGGGGCGCTCGTGCCGGGCGCGTGCCCGGTGGCGTGCCAGCAGCTCACGCCCGGTAGCGCGCTGCTTCGCCAACTCCCGCCGCTGCCGCCCGGGTTGCCGTGGCTGTCGGTGTGGACGCAGGACGACCAGACCGTCGTGCCGCCGGACTCGGCCCGGCTCGAAGGCGCGGTGAACGTGCCGCTGCAACAGGTCTGTCCCGGAAACCATGCGGCACACGGCGATCTGCCGACTGATCCCGCGACCACGGCACTCGTGCTGCGGGCGCTCGGCACCGCTCCCCTGGCCGCACCGGCGAGCTGTCCGTGAATCAGTCCGTGATGTCCTTCGTCGCGAAGTTCGCCCACGCCGCACCGAAGAACACCACGATGTACCCGGCCTGCAGCAGCAGCCCGGAGTCGATGTTGCGCCACAGCACGGGATCCCGGAAGAAGTCGAGCCACGACAGCCAGTAGTGCGTCGGCAGGTACGGCTTGACGGGCGCCGCCGCGTCGAGCGTTTCCAGCACCGAGCTGGTGATCAGCACGGCGAGCCCGCCGAGCGCGGCGCCGACCGCGGACTCGGTGACCGTCGACAGGAACAGCGTGATCGCCGCGAAGCCGACCATCGACAGCACGATGTACCCCACCGCGCCGAGCAGCCGCAACGCCAGCGACGACGAGGTCAGCGGCACCCCGGACAGCGACACCGCGCCCGCGGGCGGCCCCCCCGGCACCGCCTGCGCGCCCGTGCCGAACAGCAGCACCCCGATGACCAGCGACGTGAGCACGACGATGCCGATCGCCGCCGTCGCGTACACCGCGATCGCCACGAGCTTCGCCGTCAGCACCCGCGTGCGCCCGACCGGCCGGACGAGCAGGTAGCGCAGGGTGCCCCCGGCCGCCTCGCCCGCGATCGCGTCGCCCGCCGTCACCGCGACCGCGATCGGCAGGAACAGCGGCAGCACGAGCGCCAGCGCCGCGGCCGGGTAGAGCGTGCCGTCGGACACCACGGCGCTCAGGAACGCCCCGCCCTGTCCCGGCGGCGGCGCGAAGTCGGCGGTCGCGAGGAACACCGCGACGATCGCGGGCAGCAGACACAGCAGCAGCACGCTGGCCCACACCCGCGGCCGCAGCACCAGTTTCCGCAGTTCCACGCCGATCACGGGCGCTCCCCGAAGCGGTCCGAACCCGGTCCCGTCACGTCGAGCACGACGTCCTCCAGCGTCCGCCGGTGCGGCACCAGGGAATGGACGCGCACCCCCGCGTGGACGAGGCTCGCGTTCAGCTCGGCCGCGTCGTCGTGCCGGACCACGAGCCGGTCCCCGTCGCGGTGCTCCACCCGCCCGTCGAGCAACGCGACGGCGGCCGCCGGGTCGGGGGTGGCGAGCACGACGCGGCCGGTCTCCCCGCGCAGGGCGGCGAGGTCGTCCTGGAGCACCAGGCGGCCGCGGTCGACGATGCCGACGCGCGTGCACAGCTGCTCGACCTCGGTCAGCAGGTGGCTCGACAGGAACACCGTCGTGCCGTCGCGGTTCAGCCCGGTCAGCAGCTCGCGGATCTCCTTGATGCCCTGCGGGTCGAGGCCGTTCGTGGGCTCGTCGAGGATCAGCAGCCGCGGCCGGTTCAGCAGGGCGGCGGCGAGCCCGAGGCGCTGGCGCATGCCCAGCGAGTACGCCTTCACCGGCCGCTGGTCGACCGTCACGAGCCCGACGCGTTCCAGCGCCTCCTCGATCCGCTGCCGGCGGGTGCGGCGCGCGCCTTTGCCGACGGCGTCGAGCAACGCGAGGTTCCGGCGGCCCGACAGGTGCGGGTACGCGCCGGGGCCTTCGACGAGCGCGCCCAGCTCGGGCAGCGCCTCCGCGACGCGCTTCGGCACCGGGCGGCCCAGGACCTCGATCTCGCCGCTGGTCGCGAAGACGAGCCCGAGGAGCATCCGGACGAGCGTGGTCTTGCCGGAGCCGTTGGGCCCCAGGAAGCCGTAGCGGTCGCCCTCCCGGACGTCGAGGTCCACCTCGTCGACGGCCAGCACCCGGCCGTAGCGCTTGGTCAGCGCCCTCGTGACGATCATCGGAAGCTCCGCGGCAGGTGCGTCAGGTCCTCGCCCGCGGCCTGCAGCACGGCCGGCGTGACCAGCCCGGCGAGCAGGAACGCGCGACGGCCGCCGGGCGGGCGCACGACGGCCAGCGACAGCGGCGCGATCGAGAGCAGCACGGCGTCCCCGAAGGTCAGCGGAACGGTGGCAGCACCGGCTTTCGCCGCCGCGTCGGCCGCGGAGTCGGCAACGTTGCGTGGGATGGCGACCGCGGCGAACGTCGCCAGCCCCTCGCCGTACAGCGCGGCGCCTTGGATGCCGACGTTCGTCTGGCTCGCCCGGCGCCCGGCGAGGGTTCCGGGCAGGCGGACCTGGCCGAGGGCGTTGAGCGCGCGGGAAAGGTCCGGCGCCGTCGTCACCGTGAAGCCGCTCGACGGAGCGGGGACGGGCGCGGTGACCACGGGCGCGGTCTGGCCGACCTGCTGGAACTCGCTGACGAGGATCGGCGCCCGCTGCCCGCGCGCGGTGACCTCGACGCGCAGCGGCAGGCCGCTGCCGGGGTCGGCCCATACGTCGACCTGTCCGATGGTGGTGCCGGAATCCGCCGGTACGAGGCGCAGTCCGGACGCGGCGATCCCGGCGACGCGGCGGGCGGGCAGCGTGGTGACGGCGTCCCGCGGGGCGGTGCGCAGGATCCGCCGGGCGAGCTCGGGCGGCAGCAGGTCGGCCGCCCGTGGCAGGCGGACCGGCGCTTCGCCCTGCAGCTCGGTGAGCTGGTCGGCGCCGTAGTCCCAGGTGTACTCGCCCTCGGGCAGGCGGTAGAGGTCGCGCTCGCCGCCGGTGGTGAGGACGGCGACGCGGTAGCGGTCCGGGGCGGCGTACCAGGCGTGCGTGGTCGTCGTGGTGGAGAACAGGGCCGAGACGTCGGCGAGGTCGGGCAGCTGCGGGAGCGCGAGCGAGCCGGTGCTCTGCGCGTAACCCTGGTACGGCACGGACTCCGAGGCGAGCACGAGGTCGCGCAGGCGGGCGGCGTCGAGGGAGTGCCCGGCGGGGCGCAGCGCGGAAACGACGAGGGGAACGGCGACGAGCAGCACCGCCACGACCACCACCACGGCCCACCGGCGCCGCCGGGCACCCCGCACCACGGACAAGGACATCACCTCTTGGCTTCCTTTGTACGCTGGTGGTGTCCGGTGGCGGTTTGGTTGCTTGCGGCTTCCTGGGCCCCTCTTCGCCGCTGGTGCGTGCTTGTCTGGATCGATGGTTCCGTTTCCGCGGATTCGACCCGGTTGGTGGATGTCGTGGCGGGATTCGCCGTCCTACCGTGGGATCATGGAGCCCGCCGCGCCGCCGATCCCCGCGCCGCGCACGCCGCTGGGGCCCGCGCAGGTGCTGATCACCGGTGCGGTGGCCGCCGAGCGGGTGCTGGAGACGGCGGAGCTGGCGGCCCGCGCGCGGGAGCGGTACGAGGTGCCGTACGTGACCAGGCGGCGGCGCGAGGTGCACCACGTGTACGCAGTGCCGCTGTACGACGTGCTCGCCGAGGCGGGTTTCGACGTGGACGCGCGGCACAAGCGGGGCCTGCTCAACGTGGTCGTGGTGGCCAACTCCGAGGACGGCTACCAGGTGGCCCTGTCACTGGCGGAGATCGACCCGGAGTTCGGCGCGCGCCCGGCCCTGCTGGCGACGCACTACAACGGCGCGGTGCTGACCCGCCCCACCCTGGTGCTGCCCCAGGACAACCGGTCGAGCCGCTACGTGCGCGGCCTGTGCCGGCTGTGCCTGGTGAACATCGCACCGTGGGGTTTGCTCGGGTCACCCCCGACGGGCTCTCACCACAGCTTTCCCGGGACGTTGTAGCCCTCCACCCGCAGCCGCGGGCGTTGCACGGGCCGCCGGGGGGATACCGTGACCTCACGGCTTTCCCCTGGCAGCAGCCAGAAGTAGTTGTCCTCGTACAGGGTCGGCAGCACGCGCTCCTCGCCGTCGTGTTCGCGTAGCGACAGGCGCACCATCGCGGCCACCGTGCGGCCCGTGTTGCGGATCGTCGCCGTGTAGCCCTCGCGTGCCGCGCGGAAGTCCACCGACACGCTCGCCGGCGCCAGCTGGTTCAGCGCCCGCATCGCGGTGTCCACTGTGTACCGCCAGTAGGTGTTCTCCGACAACACCGTCCCGCGACCGTCGGTCAGCGTCAGGCGCAGCAGGTGCAGCGCGGGCAGGTCACTCCCGAACGGCACCGTGAAGGCGGAAGCCGTCGAGACCGGCGCCACGTCCAGAACCTGCCGCACCGGGGCACCCAGAGCGCGACCGTCCAAACCGTACAACTGCGCCGAGACCGTCACGCCACTCAAGGTGTCGCGCGTGTGGTTGACCGCCTTCACCTGCCACGTCGACAGGTCCGCCTGCACATGCCGCGCCTCGCAACCCTTCCGCGCCCCGTAGTAACTCCCGTTGACGTCCAGGTCGTAGTCGTAGGTCTGCCACACCGTGCTGTGCCACGCCGGATGCGACATCCACAGCAGCACCCCTGTCGCGTCCTGCCACAGCTTCGCGTTCCACGCCTCGAAGATCGCCCGCATGCTCTCGTAGTTGACGAACTGCGCCTTGCGGCAGAACTCGTCCAGACTGCTCGACGGCGCGAGCCGGGCGTCGATCGCCGCCAGGTAGCCCTGCGGCGCCTGGTTTCCCTGCGTCGACCAGTCGTGCAGGTACCACGCGTCACCGATCGGCCATCCCGGCTCACCCTCGCCGACGAGGTTGCGCATGCTCTCCACCACCGACACCGTCGGCAGCCCGATCTCGCTCCAGAACCCGGACTTCCCACCCGTCGCCTGCCCGGTGAAGTACAGCTTGGGGTCGAGCCAGAAGTACGGCCCGTCCCCGGTGATCACCCCACCCGCCGAGTTGCCCTGGTACAGCAGGTCCGTGTTGCCGGTGACGATCTCGCGCAGCGCGTTGTCGATCACCGCGGGCGGCGTGCCCTCGTTGCAGCCGAACCAGACCGTGGCGCACGGGTGGTGCCGGTAGCGCAGCACGGTGTCCTTCGCCTGCGCCAGGAACACGTCGTGGTTCGCCGGATCCGTCGACCAGCCGTCCCAGAACTCGTTCCACAGCAGGATCCCGTACCGGTCGCACGCGGCGAACAGCTCCTCGCGGTAGGAGGAGCCGATCCAGTTGCGGATCAGCGTGAAGTTCATGTCCCGGTGCATCGCGACGGCCGCGTCCACCCGCTCCGGCGGCATCCGGCGCAGCAGCTCGTCCCAGCCCCAGCTCCCGCCGCGGCAGAACACCTTGACACCGTTGACGAGGATGGTCAGCGGTTTCGCCGTGTTGTCCACCGACGCCACGTCCGTCCACGTCTGCCCGTCCTGCGACACCTGGATGCGGTACGTCTGCGCGTACGCGGTCTCCCACGTCAGCACCACGCGGTCGAACTCCGCGGTCGCGCCGAGATCGACCTGCAGCCACTGGCCGTCCTGGTACTCCGAGGACCACCGCGTCGACGGGTTGCCGTCCACCGCGTTGCCCGGCGGGTTCCCGTCGCCCACAGAGGACGAAGTGGCTGTCTTGCCCTGCGCCAGATCGGTTCCCGGCGCCGCACTGTCCACAACGGACATCGTCCAGAGCGAGAAGCCCCAGCTGGTCGCCCGCCGGTCGCCCTGCATCCGGACGTACCGGGCCTGCTGCCGGGGGAAGTCGACGGTCTGGTCCGCGCGGCCGTCCGAGACCACGATGGGCAGGTCGTACTGATACCCGATCTGCCGCAGCCCGATCCGCAGCGTCCGCCGGTCGCTGACCGTCCTGCCGAGCGACGCCGTCAACGTCAGGTCGTGCAGCGTGGGATCGCCGTACCCGTTGGGCCACCACAGTTCCGGCTTGTCGATCCGGACCTTCGAGAACACGGCCTGCGCCTCCTGCCCGGCGGCGACCGTGACCGTGCTGCTCAGCTCCTTACCCGCGAACGCCGCGGTGACCTTCACCCGCTGGGTGCCCGTGCCCGCGTTGCGCACCGGCACCGTGACGGTGACCTCGGCGACGCTCGTGTCCGGCAGGTTCGGCAGCACGGTGTCCACGCGGGCGTCACCGAACACGACGGCGCCGGTCGAGCGCAGCCGCACGTGGTTCCAGATCCCCGACGCCCGGTCGCGCACCGCCGGCATCCAGTCCCAGCCGGACACCGCGAGGTACGTCGGCGAGTCCTCGAACATCGTGCCGCCGGCGTCGACCCAGGAACTGCCCGAAGGGCCCTTGTCGGCGGGGCTGCCGGGGTGCGGCATCGGCGAGATCCGCACGGCCACGGCCTGGTCCCCGTCGCGCCGCAATGCCGCGGTGACGTCGAGCGCCGCGCGCCCGAACGGGTGCGCCAGATCGCCCACTCGCGCGCCGTTGAGCCAGATCTCGGCTTCGTGGTTCACCCCGTCGAACTCCAGCCACACGTGCCGTCCGGCCGACGTGTCCAGCCCGCGCGGCAGCCGGAAGGACCGCCGGTACCACCAGGCGTGCCGGGAAAGCGCTTCCGGCACGTGCAGGTTGTTCATCCCCGACACCGGATCCGGCAGCTGCCCCTGCTCGACCAGCGACGCCAGCACCGTTCCCGGCACGGTCGCGGGCAGCCAGCCGCGCGTGTCCACCGGCGTGCCCGACAGCACCGCGCCGTCCGTGCTCGGCGCCCAGTCCTGCATCGTGAGCACCCACCCGGACTCGAGCGGCACCGTGCCGTCGGCCGCGACCGCGAGGTCCGGCGCGTCGTCCCGCTGCCGCACCGGCCAGCTGGTCCAGCCGCGCACGGCCGGACGCGGCCCCTGGCTCGTGCCGTACACCTGGAAGCCGTTGAGCCCCAACGGGTTCGTCGTCGACCGGCGGGAGGCCGACAGCCGCACCCAGCGCGCGGACACCGCGGGCGCGAGCGGGATCGTGACCACTCCCCCGGTGCCGGAGTCGGTGTGGTGGACGGTGCGCCAGGTCCGGCCGTCGGGCGAGACGTCCAGGTCGAAGGACACCGCGTAGCTCGACTGGACCTCGAACCCGGTGGTGTGACTGCGGGAAGCGCTCCCATCGAACGCCGGATCGCCGGGCTGGGCCTCGAACGTCAGCACCACCGAGCTGATCTCGCAGCGGCCCTGCAGGTCGACGACGATCCACTGCCCGTCGCCCTGCGCGGCCCGCCAGCCCGACCCCCGCACGCCGACCTGCGCCAGCCCGTCGACCGCGAACTCGGCCGGGGTGGCGGCGTAGTCGGTCGAGGACACCGTGACCGGGCGGAACAACGCGAGGTCGGTCTTCGCGGGAGCCTGCGCGGGCGCCGCGGACGCCGCGGCGGGCAGTGCCGCCGCCACCCCGAACCCGGCGAGCAGCCCGGTGCCCGCGGACAGCACGTTCCGCCGTGAGATCCCGCTGGAGTCGTGCGCCATCGAAGCTCCCGTCCACGCTGACAACGTTGACAGGAAGCTTCTGCGTTCACCCCGGTGAAGGTCAAGAAGCCCGGCAGGACAAGAATCCGGACAAGATGTGGGGCTACCAGCGCTCGCGGTGCACGACGTCGTCGAACGCCCGGCGGTCGAGCTTGCGAACCGGACGCAGCGGGCCGTCGGCCGGATACCCGAGCGCGATCAGGTAGGCGCAGTACCGGTCCTCGGGAAAGCCCAGCAGCTCGCGTGCCAGCTCCTGGTCGCCCACCGCCGCGTGCGCCGTGCCCACCCCGAGGTCGGCGGCCGCGAGCATCAGGCACATCGTCGCCTGGCCGAGGTCGTACTCGATCCGCATACCCTCGGCGGGTTCGCGGGGCGCGATGAACGCGACTGTCGCGGCCGAGGACGCCACGTGCCCGGCGCCCCGCCACACCGTGGCCAGCCGCTCCAGGTGCGCACGCTCGGTGACCACCACGAAGTCCCACGGCTGGGTGTTGCGCGACGACGGCGACCGTCGCGCCGCGTCGAGGATCTCGTCGAGGTCAGCCGCCGGAATCGGGCGATCTTCGTACTTCCTGACGTTCCGCCGCGAGGCGAGCGCATCCGTGGTCTCCACGAACCCCAAGGTACCCGCGCCGGGCGGGCTCAATCCTCCAGGCTGGGCACCGCCTTGCGCACATGCCGGGACGAGATCTTCCGCGTCGCGTCGAGGCCGAGGAGCTGCAGGCCGCGGCGGTACTCGTCCCGCAGGATCTCCAGCGCTCGCTCGACGCCGCGCTCCCCGCCGGCCATCAGCCCGTAGAGGTAGGCCCGGCCGATCATGGCCACGTCGGCACCCAGCGCGACCGCGGCGAGGATGTCCTGGCCGTGGCGGACACCGCCGTCCAGCAGCACCGTCACATCCGGACCGACGGCCTTCCGCACCGCGGGCAGCGCGTCCAGAGTGGACGGTGTTCGGTCGAGCTGGCGGCCGCCGTGGTTCGACACCACCACGCCGTCGGCGCCGAGTTCGACCACCCTTTTCGCGTCCGACGGCCGCAGGATGCCCTTGACCAGCAGCCTGCCCGGCCAGACCGCACGCAGCCACCGGAGGTCGTCGTAGCTCAGCCCGGGGTCGAACATCATCGCGGCGACGTCCGCGGACGAGCCGGGAAAGCTCTCCAGCGACGCGAACCCGATCGGCGGGGTGGTGAGCTTGTTCAGGCACCACAAGGGGAACCGCGCCATGTCGAGCACGGTGCGCGGGGTGAGGGTCGGCGGGATGGTCAGCCCGTGCCGGACGTCCTTGAGCCGCCGTCCCGCGACCGCGGTGTCGATGGTGAGCAGCAGGGTGGAGAAGCCCGCCTGGCCCGCGCGGTCCACGAGCTCCTCGTTCAGCTCGCGGGAGTTGGTCAGGTAGAGCTGGAACCAGTTGTCCCCGTCCGGTACCGCCTGCCGTAGTTGCCCGGCGTTCGTGGTGCCTACTGTGGACAATGCATACGGGATGCCGTGCCGGGCGGCTACTCGTGCGACGGCGATCTCGCCGTGGTGGTGCATCATGCGGGTGTACCCGGTCGGCGCGAACACGAGCGGGAGCGCGATGCTCTGTCCGAACAGGACGGTCGACAGGTCTGTATCCCGCACCGGGTTCAAGGATTCCGGCACGAAGACCGCTTCCTTGAAGGCGTCGAGGTTCCTGGCCGCGGTCACCTCGCCGTCGGCGGCGCCGTCCACGTAGTCGAAGACCGCCCGCGGCGTGGTGCGCCTGCCGATCCGCCGCAGGTCCTCGATCGTCAGCGCCCGGTCGAGCCGCCGCCGCACCGGATCCAGCTCCAGGGCCCGGAACCGGAGCAGCTCCCGCAGTTCCGCGGGCCGGGGCAGCCTTCGGCGGGCGAACGCCGGGACGTCGGGGGCGGCGTCGCTCACGCTGTCTCCTCCTGTTCCTGCTCCACGTAGCCGTAGACCTCGGGAAGAACGTAGGTCGCGGCGAGGAAGCCGGTCAAGGACAGCAGGGAGACCAGCACGGTCGCGAGCGGCACGCCGAGCCCGGAGAACAGGATGGGGAAGAAGAAGATCGACACGAACGACGCCAGCTTCACGAAGACGTAGCCGAAGCCGGACGCGGTCGCCCGGTACCGCGAGGGCGCCACCATCGAGGCGATCGTCATCCCGTTCGAGGCGTCCCAGTAGTGCCCGAACATGAGCCCGGCCGCGGCGAGCGGCACCAGGGGTTTCCAGTCCACGCGCAGGAACAGCGCGGCCAGCAGCAGCGACACGAACGCCATGCCGTAGCCGACGCGCGCGACGCCGCGGTGGCCGATCTTCGGGGTCGCGAGAGGGGCGGTGAACCCGCCGATGGTGGCGATGACGTAGATCCCCGCGGTGACGAAGTTCGTCGCGGCCACCCCGGTGACGCCGGTGAGCACGAGGATCGTCGGCAGGTAGAAGCCGAAGGCGGCGAACTCCGCGCCCTGCATGGCGTTGGAGATCCAGGCGAAGACGCTCGCCTTGCGCCGCACGGGATCGGCCCAGATGTTGGCGAGGAAGTCGCGGGTGCGTGGGCGTTCGATGCGGTAGTCGCGGTCGGGCAGCATGTCCAGGTCGTCGTCGAACATCTGCCGCGACACCCGTTTCGCCTGGGCGAAGCGGCCCCGCTGGATCAGCGCGAGCGCGGTGTCGGGCACGTCGAGGCGCAGGGTGAGCAGAACCAGCGCGGGCACGGCGCCGAGGCCGAGCCCGATGCGCCACAACAGGCCGTGGTCGACGCCGGAGAGGTACATGATCGTCACGACGATGATGGCGACGATCTCGCCGAGACCGAACATCGCCTGCCAGCGGTTGCCCATCACCTCGCGCTTGCCGCGGGGCATGCTCTCCATGATGTAGGCGTAGCCGGTGGAGATGTCGCTGCCGAGCGGGAAGCCCAGCAGCAGCCGGATGAGCACCAGCTGCCACATGTTCGCGGCGAACGCCTGCGCCACCGCGAGCACGATGAACAGGATCATGGTCGCGAGGAACACGCGGCGCCGACCGAGCCGGTCGGCGATCCAGCCGCCGAAGACCGCGCCGAGCAGCGCCCCGGCCTGCACGGCGCCCGAGGCGAGGCCGAGCATCGCGGGGCTGGGGTGCAGCTCGTCGCGGATGAACAGGAGCAGGAACGAGATGGCGTAGAGGTCCCACGCCTCGACGAGGATGGTGGAGATCATGAGCCAGCCGGCCTTGCGCCCGTCGCCGGTGCCCTCGCGGTTGAGCACGTGCCGGGCCGCGCGGTCGCTCAGTGCCCTCAGTTCGGCCTGGTCCACTCCTCGGCTCCTTTGCCGCGTAGGTTCCCGCCTGGCAGCGGGAAGTGTCACATCGGCGGGAAGGCCTGTCCAGGGGTGGGGAATTCACTTTCACGGGGCGGAGGTGTCAGCGAAAGGTTTCGGGGGGGGTGAGCCTCACTCGTCGTCCAGGGGTTTGCGGGCTCGGTCCAGCACCTCCTCCAGGCGGAGCGGGCTCGCGGGGTGGTGGGTCAGGCACAGCGGGGTCGTCACCTGGCGGAAGCCGAACGCCTCGCCCGAGACGTAGAACTGCGCGCGCTCCAGCCGCGAGATGTCGGCGACCGGGCTGCCCTTCGCCCTTGCCATCTCGTTCGCCGCCGCGATCTGGGCCGGGCTGTTGAGGCGCCCGAAGAACTGCGTCATCGCGTTGCCCACGATCTGGTTGTGCAGCCCCTTCGGCGCCTGCGTCGCGAACAGCAACCCCAGCCCGTACTTCCGCGCCTGCGACGCGAGCACAATCGTGCTGCGGGTGCTGGCCGTCAACGTGCCCGACGCGGCCAACGTCTGCGCCTCGTCCATCACGAACAACGCGCCCAGCGGCCGGTCGGACGGGTTCCGCTTCGCCCACGCGAACAGCTCCATCTGCAGCTGGTTGACGAAGTTCTGCCGCTGCTCGTCCGCCGGCAACCCCACGAAGCTGATCACGCTCACCCGCGCCCGCTTGCCCACCGCGGGCGTGAGCAGCCTGCCCGGGTCCACCGGGTCGCCTTTGCCCGCGAACAACGGGTCGTTCACCATCGCCGCCTTGAGGGACTCGGCCAGGTCGGCGGCGATCCGCGCGGCGCCGTTGAGGTCGCTCGCGTCCTCCGGCAGGTCGGACAGGACCTCGATGAGCCCCGGCAGGCTCCGCGACCCGGTGCGGGCGTGATGCACCACCGCCTGCCGCAGCACCGCCAGGCCCCTGCTGGCCTTCTGGGTGCTGCCGGTGAGCCCGATCTGCGGGGTGAGCGTCGCCACCGCCACCTCCACGGCCGCGGCGAACTCGTCCTCGTCGTCGAGGACACCCGCGAAGTCCGGCAGCGGCTGGAAGGTCAGCGGCCTGCCGTTCGCCCGCCCCGGCGTCCACACGACGACGTCGGTCCCGGCGAGGTACCGCGCCGCGAGCCGGTCGTCACCGGGCCCCCACGCGGACGGCGGTTGCGGCCACGCGTCCCCGAGCCGGGCCAGGTCGTTGTTGGGGTCGAGCACGATGGCCGACACCCCGCGCAACGCGCACTCCTCCACGATCCGCCGCAGCAGCACTGTTTTCCCCGACCCGGACCCGGCGAACACGACGGTGTGCTGCCGCAACGCCGCGAGGCCGATGCGCACGGGCTCCCCGGAGCCGGTCTCGGTGCCGAGCGTCAGCTCGTCGTCGACGCCCGGAGCCTGCTGCGGCTCGTCGGGCAGCACCGCCGACAGCAGCCCGGACTTCCCGGCGGGCCTGCGCTCCACCAGCCACTCGTGCAGCTCC
Organism: Amycolatopsis bartoniae; assembly: GCF_014191255.1. Classification (GTDB taxonomy): domain Bacteria; phylum Actinomycetota; class Actinomycetes; order Mycobacteriales; family Pseudonocardiaceae; genus Amycolatopsis_E; species Amycolatopsis_E bartoniae. Next base: position 451,731 of record NZ_JACHWH010000003.1, on the reverse strand, counting down.
GTCCCGCCCTGCGCGAGCATCTGCTCCAGGGCCCAGAAAGTACGAACGTCCTCTTCGGACAGTGCCAGTGTTTTCCCGCCCGCCGCGCGAAAGGCGGCCAGTTCCTGCTGGGTCTTCGGACCCGGGGACCACTTCGCGTTCCGCAGGACGATCAGGTGCCGGTTGCCGACGCCAGGCCGCAGACCGGCGGCCGACGTCGCCTTCCGCAGCCGGGTCAGCACCGCCAGGTGGTGCGAAGCCGAGATGACCCGGAACGCCCAGTGCTCCTGGAGGTCGGATGCCTCGTCGACGGTCCGGGTGAGCCACGCGTGCACGTCCCCGCCTTCGCGCGGCTGCGGCTCCCACTCCATGTTGTCGTTGCCGACCTCGGTGATCCACCCCCGCAACGCGGCGTTCAGCAGCGAGGGCATCACCTTGTCCTCGGCCTTCTGGCTCAGCAGCATGCGCACGTCGGCCTGTGCCCGCAGCTGCGCGAACCGGGTGTCGAGCTCGGCGAAGCGATCCGGCTCCTCGACGCGGACCGGCGACACCGGCCGGGCCTCGCCGTCGAAGCTGGTCAGCTCCCGGACCTGCCCGGCCCGCAGGCAGTTCTCGATGTGCGCCCCGATGCGCTTGAGCAGCTCACGGGGCGTGTACTGGTCCCACTCCCCCTCGAAGGCCGACGGCGCCACCGGCCACGTCGGCTGCGGGGGCCGGAAGCCCATGCCCTCGTAGGCCACCCCGAGCCGCCGTTCGACGAGCGCGCGGCCGAGGGCGGCGGTCGGAATGCGCCCCAGGGTCAGCGCCTCCCGGAACCGGTCCGGCACCGAGTCCGTCGCGTTCGCCTTGATCTGGTCCCAGGTTCCCGGCAGGCAGGCCAGCACGGTCAGGGTCCGCCGCGTGAGCTCCCGCAGGCGCATCAGCCCGTCCGCGATCTGCGCCACGAGCAGTGACTTCGCCGAGTCCGTGGCCGTGTCGTGAGCCGCGAGCCCGGACTGGGCCATGAGCGTGTCGAGCTGGTCCACGGCGATGACGACGGGACCGGTCAGCGCCAGCAGCCGGGTGATGTCGCGGACCTGCTGCTGCTCCGGCTTCGGCTCGGGCCGGATTCCCCATTTCCGCCGCTCACCCTTCTTCCACTCCTCGCGCCCGCCGAGGTAGTCGTCACCCAGGCGGTTCAGCTCGGCGTCCTCGCTGCCACAGAGCACCAGCGCTCGCGCGACATCGGCCGCTTCGGTCGCCAGCTGCCGGTCGAGCACGCGCAGGCCCAGGACGAAGGCGTCGACGTCGTTCTTGCCCAGGCGGTGTCCCGTCACGATCGTCTCGGCCACCCGCGGATCCACCCCGCTCCGGTGGCAGATCCGTTGCAGGAACCTGCGCGCCTGCGGACTCCCCGAGTCGTCGGTGCGGCCCAGGCCGCTGCGCAGCGCATCGGCCGTGTTCCCCCAGAAGGCGTCGGGTGCGGTCAGGTCGTCGAGGAAGAAGTAGCCGCCCGCTCGGTGGGTCTGCCGCCGGACCAGGCCCAGCAGGTGGGTCTTGCCGACGCCCTTCTGGCCCTGCAGCACGAGTCCGATGGGGCTCGGGCCGTCGCTGGTGGCGGCGTCGCGGACCGCCCCGTCCACCGCCGACGACACGTCGGAGTGCAGACCCTCGACGTGGTAGGGCGAATCCCGCCAGACCTGGTCGGGGGTGTCCGCCCAGTCGAAACGCAGCATCGTCAGCGCACTGAGTGGATCCATCACAGTGCCTCGATCCTGACCAGGTGGTTGTCCTCACCGCCGAGGCGGAAGGCCGCCTGGCGCGCCTTCTCGGTGAGCGCCTTGCGGTTGGGTTCGGGGACGAGGTGCGCCTTTCCGGCCCGGCTGAGCTTCTTCAGCACCACGTCCACCTCCTCGGCCGGGGCGCCGATCAGCGGACGCAGGTCGGCCAGCCCCACCCAGCCGTCCGGAGACCGGACCAGCTTCCGGTAGTTCTCCCGGATCCGGCGCTCGATTTCCTCCTCGGTGAGCGGCTCCGCGGACCCGAAGACCTCGTCCAGCGACACGTTCTGCTGCTTGAGGTACCGCGCGAACTCGCCCAGGACGGCGTAGAGCGGCGCGGCGAGCACGGTGCGGGGTTTGGGCGCGGGCGGGCGGCCGTGGGACAGCTCTTCGAGGCACCACTCGCGGCCGCGCTCGGTCAGCTTGTGCCGGTGGGGCGCCTTCTCCGTGTTGCTCTGGACGTACTCGCGCCTGTTCAGCTCCGTGCGCTCGGCCCCGGTGAGCGCGAAGCCCGCGAACTCCTTCAGCTCGTTGTTCGACACCTCCCGGCCGAGCGCGAGCAGGGCGAACATGGCGGCGGTCTGCTTGTGTCCCAGCCGGTCCGTCATCGGAAATCCCTTCCACTGTGGTGGTTTCCGCGGCCGGAGAGCAGCCGCAGGCCCTGTTCGATCTGTTCCCCCGTGTCGCGCGGCGCGGGCACCCGCAGGTGCTCCTCCCCCGGCGTCGCACGGGGCCGCAGCGCCAGCGCGAGGTCGGCGGCGAGGTCCTGCGCCTGCGCGTCGTCCCCGGCCTCGACCGCGGCGACCAGCGCGCGCACGGTCTCGTCCACCAGCTCCCACAGCAGCGGCCGCAGCCGGGCCCCGGCGGCCTGGCGCAGCGCGCCGACGAGGTCGAGGTCGCCGTTGTCGGTCAACGAGGTCCGGCCGAGCTGCCCGGCGATCTCCCGCGCCACCTCCGCCGGACCCCGCGTCAGCCCGAGCCGCAGGTACCGCAGGTTGCGCACCGGACCGGGCAAGGCCTGGGCGTCGGCGTCGGCCGTGAGCACCGGGATCACCCTCCGGTCCTGCCCGAACGACCGGTGCAGGAACAGCTCGGCCTCCGCGGACTGCCACCGGCTCACCGCGCGGTCCACGATCAGGCACAGGTGCCGCGCGTCGTCGTTCACGTGGGCGAGCAGGGACGGATCGCCGGACAGCGACCGCTCCGCCCGCACGCCCCGCTCCTTCAGCGAGTCGATCAGCGCGTCGGCTTCGTCCAATGTGGACCTAGGCGTGCTCACCCTGACGTCGACCGGGAAATCCCGCCTGCTGTCCCGCACGGCGGCCACGTAGGCGTCCCGGTTCTCCGCCAGCAGGTCGGTGCGGTCGAAGTGCCGCGCCACCACCGCCGCGACCGTCTCGAGCGCGAAGCTGATCTGGTCCGACGCCGGGTTCTCCTCCTGCCGCACGGGAAGCTGCTCGCCGAAGCTCCAGTACGACACGTACGGCAGCGTCAGGTGCCGCGCCATCGTCTCCACCGGCACGCTGCGGTGCAGCCAGTTGTGGAACAAGCCCTTGGCCTGCTCGAAGCAGCGCCCGCGCCACTCCTCGGCCCGGTCGTACTCCTCCCGGCTGTCGAACCGCGACAGCACGGGCAGAACGGTCAGCTGCGGGCGGTCGAACGGCAGCCGGTCCCGCGCGACGTTCGCGCGCTCGGCGATGTCCACCGCGCCCCGCACGCTCTGCTCGTTCGCGGTGAACAGGACCACCAGCCGGTCCGGCAGGTGCGCCGTGCAGATGCCGCCGATGTCCGAGACGCCGGTGCGGCTGTCGAGCAGCACGTAGTCGTAGTCGGCGATCCAGCGTTCCCGGCACTGTTCGAGGTACTCGCCGAAACCGTCGTCGTACAGCTCGTCCCAGTCGAGGCCCTGGACCCGCGAGACGTAGTCGGGACCGTCGGCTCCAGCCGGGATGAGGTCGAGCGCACCCGCGTCGGTCACCCGGATGGCGTGCGCCCCGGGCCGCAGCCTGCCGGAACGGAAGTCCTCCACCAGGTCGACCACGCCGCCCTGCACGGGCTGGCCGAGCATCGGGCGGAAGTAGTGGTGCAGGCCCGGCGCCTCCAGGTCCCAGTCCAGGCACAGCACGCGGTGGCCCCAGCGCGCGAGCAGGACCGCGATGTTGGCCAGCGCGAAGCTGCGCCCGACGCCGCCCTTGTAGGAGTAGAAGGTGAGCACGGTGCCCGGCATCAGAACCTCGGCAATCGGGACTGCGGCGGCGGATCCGGCCGCGGACTGAGGACCGGCCAGCCGGACTGCCATTCCGGCGCCTGGCCGATCAGCTCCACCAGTTCGACCGCAACGGTCTTCATTTCCTGGTGGAAGTCGACGTAGGCGGGTGAAGCCTGGAACTGGACGTCGGGCTGGTTCAGCTCGTTGAAATGGCGCAGCTTCCGCTCGTGCGCCCATTCGGGAAAGTTCACCGAATCGCAGAAGACGACCGGGTAGATCAACCGTGCCGCACCCAGCAGCCGTTCTCGCTCGGCCATCGAAGCCCATTCGGACAGGCACCACTCGTCGTGGAAGTACGGAGGCGAGCACACCGGCACGAGAATCCGGCTCCGCAGCAGGGCATCGCGCTGCTCCGACGGCAGGGAAGCACCGGTCGGCACCTTGTCGTCGAGAAAGACGCGCGACTCCCCGAGATAATCCTCCAGTAGAGCCGACAACCGGGGGTGGAAGTGGTTGCGAACCCATTCCGGCAACGTGCCACCCCCGCGCCGGTAGCTGATGAACACGTCGTACTCGTACACGCGTTCATCGCTCCTTCGCTCTCCCCACGGAACGGAAACGATGCTAGAGCCGGAAAACGACGGGAAACCAGGCAGAATTGCGGACAGAAACCGGACAACCCCGCCGCCGGCGGCAGGCTCGGCCACAATGCCGGTATGGCCGACCGCGACGCGCCGAGGGTCTTCGTGACCTATGCGCACGACTCCGCCGAACACAAGGCTCAGGTACTCCGGTTCGCGACCTTCCTGCGGTCGCGGATCGGGCTCGACGTCCGCCTGGACCAGTGGGACGACCACCGGCGCCGGGACTGGTCGCTGTGGGCGATCGAGCAGCTCAACGAGGCCGACTTCATCGTCGTGGTCGCCTCGCCCGACTACCGCAGCCGCGCCGACGGGACCGCGCCGCCGGACGAAGGACGCGGCTCGCAGTTCGAGTCGGCGATCATCCGCAACAACCTCACGCGCAACCTGAGCCGCGAGACGGAACGGGTGCTGCCCGTCGTACTGCCGGGCTGCTCGGTGGACGACATCCCGACGTTCCTCAACGCGTACTCCACCACGAGGTACGAAATTTCCGAGATCTCCCCCGAAGCGGTCGAACCGCTGCTGGCCGCGATCACCGGGCACGGGCAGTACCCGATGCCCGAGCGCGGGATCTGGCGGGGCGGCGGGGGCGAACACCCGACGGCCGCGAAGGACCTGCCCTGGCTCGCGCACAGCTCCGGGGTCCGGGCGGGCGAGGCGTGGATCGGCGGCGGGCACTACGGCGACAGCATCGTGCTGCGCCCGAAGTCCGTGCCGGCCCAGCCGTGGAGCTTCGTCGAACTGGACCTCTGCGGCGCGTACGCGCGGCTGACCGCGGTGGTGGGCGTGCCGGACGACGCCGCGGAACCGTTCCAGGTCGGGGACTTCCGGGTCGTGCTCGACGGGCGGCCGCAGCCGGTGGTGCGGGCCGCGCAGGGCAACCCGAGGACCGTCGAGGTGAACGTCAGCGGCGTGCGGAAGCTGCGGCTGGAGATGGCGAGGCCCGGCGCACCGGTCGCGCCAGGGGCGCCGGTGCGCGGCCGGTCGCGGCCACCCGAGCTCGCCTGGGGTGACCCGACGCTGGCGTGACGGCCGCCGGTAGATTTCCCGTGTCGATCACCGAACCGGGGGAAAGCCGATGGACCGCCCGAAAACGCCCGAACGTCTCGTCTTCTTCTCCGACGCCGTGGTGGCGATCGCACTGACGCTGCTGGTGCTGCCGCTCGCCGACTCGGTGCCGGAGCTGGTGGCCGAGCACCGGCCCGCCGTCGAGGTGATCACCGGGAACGGCTGGCAGATCGGCGGTTTCGCACTCAGCTTCGTCGTGATCGCGCGGCAGTGGGTCGGCCACCACCGCCTGTTCGAGCAGGTCAAGTCCTACAACAGCGTGCTGGTGTGGCTGAACTTCGCGTGGTTGTTCACCGTCGCCGTGGTGCCGCTCACCTCCGAGGTCACCGGCGCGTACGGCCGCGACCGGTTCACGGTGCTGTTCTACATCGGCACGATCCTCGCCAACACGCTGTGCCTGTCCGCGATGACGATCCTCGTGCACGGCAACGAAAAGCTGGCCCACGACCCGTCCCGCATCTCCCGCCGCTCGCTGATCAACTCGGTCGGCAGCGTGGGCGTGCTGGTGGTCGCGTTCGTGCTGGCCGCTTTCGTGCCCGGCGTCCAGTACTACGTGCTGCTCCTGCTGCTCGTCCCGCCGCAGGTGGCCCGGTTGCGCCGGTTGAGTGAGGCGTAACTTCTGCGCCGCGTGCTCCGAGTTCCGGGGAGCGACCGCGTCGAGGGGAGACCGCCATGGTCATCCGGGTGGCCGTCCTGTCCCGCCATCCCCTCACGGTCCTCGCCGACACGAACGAGCTGCCCGCGGGCCTGCGGCCGATCCAGACCGCCGACGAGCCCGCCGAGCCGCAGCACACGCTGAGCCGCGGCGTGCTCTGGGTCGTGGTGGAGCTGGACCGGCCGCTCACCGTCGTCACCTGCCACCTCAAGTCGAAGCTCCTGACCTTTCCCGACGGCCGGTTCAGCCCGGCGGGCGGCGGAGGCCGCCACCGTGCGGGAGCTGGCGACCGCGCACCTGGGCCGCGGGTCGTGGTGCCGGGCGACCTGAACGACGAGCCCACCGCCGCCACGACGCAGATCCTGTCCGGGCCGCCGGGTTCGGAGATCGGCACGACCGGTTTCGCCAACTAGCGCGGCCACCGGGGTCACCCCGGGCGACGCACCTGGTCCACGACGTCGTCAAGGGCTGAGGCAGCTTCTCCCGTCAGGTGTTCCAGGTTCCGCATGCCCGTGCGGGGGCCGAAGAACCCGATCGTCGCGGCGACCACGAGCCAGCACGCTCCGATGTAGACGAACACCGGCTGGTAGCCGAACGCCCCGAAGATCGCGGCGACGATCAGCGGGCCCGCGATGTTGCTCAGCCGCCCCAGGCCGTACACGAGGCCGTTGCCCGAGTTGCGCAGCTCCGTCGGGTACAGCTCCGGCGTGTACGCGTACAGCATCGCCGCGAAGGTCTGGATCAGCGCGTTGACGCAGAACCCGAACGCCACGATCGCGACCGCGTTGAACGTCAGTCCATAGGCGACTCCGCACACCGCCACCGCGAGCGCCACGACCACGATCGGCGTCTTGCGGCCGAACCGGTCCGAGATCGCCCACGCCAGCAACGCGCCCGGCACCGCGCCGAGTGTCGTCAGCGCCGAGAACGTCAGGCTGTGCACCAGGCCGAACCCGTGCTCGGCCAGCAGCGTCGGCACCCACGACACGAAACCGTAGAACCCGAGCGTCTGGAACACCCACGCCACGGCCAGCATCAACGTGCGCCGCCCCAGTTTCCCGGTCAGCAGCGCCCGGTACGACACCTTCGCCGGGTCCGGTTCCTCGCGCACCACCAGTTCCGGGAGCGGGCCGTGCTCCCGCTCGACCGCCGTCACCACCGCGTCCGCCCGCTCCTCGTGCCCGTGCCGCAACAGCCACCGCGGGCTTTCCGGCAGCCGCGCGACCAGTGGCAACGCGAGCAGTCCTAGCGCGCCGAACACGAACACCAGCCGCCAGCTGCCCGCGCTCAACGGGATCACGCCCCGCGCGCTGAACGACATCACCGGGATCCCGAGCAGGCCGATCGCCATCACGCCCGCCTGCATGCGCCCGCGGTGCGCGGCGGGCATGGTTTCGGAGATGTACGTCGTCGCCGCGACGGTCATCGCCGACAGGCCGACTCCGGTCAGCAGCCGCGCGACCGCCAGCGTCGGCACGGTCGAGGCCACCGCGTTCAGCAGCGAGCACACCGAGAACACCGCCACCGAGACCAGCAGTGCCCGCCGCCGGCCGATCCGGTCGGCGAACCGGCCGCCGAGCACCGCGCCCGCGAACATCCCCAGGAAGGACGCCGAGGTCACGAACGCGATGTCGTCGACCGTGAGGTGCAGGTGCTCCTTCAGCGCGGGCGCGGCGTAGGCGAAGGTGTTGAGGTCGCCGAACTCGAAGACGAAGGCCACGGCGAGCGCGTAGAGCACCCGGCGGTGGAACCGGCCGATCGGCAGCCGGTCGAGCCGGGCCGCCAGCTGGGCAGAGGTCATACCGTCCTCCTTGACGGGTGGGGAAGCGTTTTCAGACGGCCGCGGCGCGGCCCGCCCGGCGGCCGAAGACCGAACCGGCCGTCAGCCCGGAACCGCCGGGGTAGTTGAAGAAGAAGAGCCCGCCGACGAGCTCGCCCGCGGCGAACAGCCCGGGCATCGGCTGCCCGGCGGTGTCGAGCACCGCGCCGTTCTCGGCGATGCGCAGGCCACCGAAGGTGAAGGTGATCCCGCACGTCACGGGAAAGGCCAGGTACGGCGGGGTGTCGAGGGGCTGCGCCCAGTTCGACTTCGCGGGGCTGATGCCCTCGGTGTGCTTGCCGTCCTTGACGGTCGGGTCGAACCGCTCACCCGTGACCGCCCGGTTGAAGCCCTCCACAGTGGACACCAGCGCGGTTTCGTCGATACCCAGCTCCTTGGCGAGCCCTTCGAGGGTGTCCGACTGGACCTTGGACACGCCCGGCGCCTCGTACTCCTCGGGTCGCAACAGGCCCAGCACCTTCGCGTCGAACACCTGCACCGCCCGGCTGCCCGGCTGCCGGAGGATCTCCGCGCCGTACTTGGCGTAGGTGTAGTTGCGGAAGTCCGCGCCCTCGTCGACGAACCGCCGGCCTTCGGCGTTGACGATGATCCCGAACGGGTAGCCGCCGCGGGTCAGCTGGTTGGTCAGGTCCCGGTCGCCCGTCGGGTCGGCCCCGGCGTCCCACGCCACCGAGTGGCAGCCGCTGAAGTGGCCGTAGGGCTGCGCTCCCGCGGCGAGCGCCATCGTGATGCCGTCGCCGGTGTTGTAGGGCGTGCCGCGCACGAGCGCGAGGTCCCAGCCCGGGCCGAGGTACGCCGAGCGCATCGCCGGGTTCGCCTCGAACCCGCCGCTGGTCAGCACCACGCTCGTCGCCTCGACGGTTTCGCCGCCGGACAGCCGCACGCCGTGGACGGCGCCGCCGTCGTCGGTCAGCAGCCCGGTCACGTGCGCGCCGAAGCGCACGGTGGTCCCGCGCCGCTCCGCCGCGGCGAGGTGGTCGGCGATCATGCCCTTGCCGCCGCCGACGGCACCCACCGCGAGCCCGCCCCAGAACCGGAACCGGCCGTCCACCTCGTACGCCTGGCGGTGGAACATCAGCTCGAAGCGCAGCCCCAGTTCGTGCAGCCAGCCCAGGGTTTCCCGGGACTCGCCGACGAGGATCTCGGCGAGCCGCGGGTCGCAGCGGCCGCCGGTGACGCGGCGCAGGTCGCCGAGGAACTCCTCCGCGGGGTACGGGTCGAGGTCGATCCGGTCGGTGTGAGGCGGCTCGATGAACTCCGCGACGTCATCGAGTCCCTTGTGGACTGTCCGCATGGCACCAGCGGTGAAATAACTGTTGCCACCGGCCCATTCCCGCGGCGCCTTCTCCAGCAGCAGCACGCGGGCGCCGTGCTCCCGTGCCGACTGGGCGGCGGAGAAGCCCGCGTTGCCGCCGCCCACGACGACGACGTCCCAACTGTTGTGCATCTGTTTTCCTTTCACGCCGGCGCGAGGGCCGGTTCGGGCACGGAGATCTCGGCGACGGCGATCCTGCGTGCCGCGCGCCGCATCCGGACGGCCGCGAGCGCGCCGCCGGGGCCGCGGTCGATGCCGACCGTGACCACTCCGGCGGGCGTGCCGAGCCGCAGGACATTTCCTTGGTGGTACGGGGAAACGACGCTGCCGGGCACGGTGGCTGCGGCCGCGAGCGCGACCGCCGAGGTGAGCCCCACCGCCGGATGCGGGGCGAGCATCGACAGCATCCGCACCGCAACGTCGTACTCCCCGGCGGCGACCGGGACGCCGTCGGCAGTGCGGTAGTCCACGGGCGGCCCGACCACCCCGGTCTTGGGCACGGCGTGGTCCACCGGGCCGTCCGGGGTCGCCAGCCCCATGCGCAGCGCGGCTTCCCGGCGCAGCCGGATCAGCTCGGGCACCAGGTCCTCGAACGGCGCGTTTCCGAAAGCGCTCACCGGGAACAGCGCCGCGGGCGCTCCGGCGTCGATCAGCGTGGCGGGTAAGGGAAAACGGTCCACCGCACGCCCGGTCGGCAGCAGCGAGCCGGTCGTGCCGCCCGCGGGATCGAGGAAGGCCAGCTCGACGCCGACCCCGCCGACGGCGGCGCCGGGCACGAGCACGTCGCCGGACTCGGGCACCGTGCCGTCCGGCGTCGCCACGGTCGCCGCGAGCAACGTGCCGGTGTTGGTGTTGCGCAGCCGGACCGTGGTGCGCCCGGGCTGAGCCGGCACGAGGCCCGTGAGCAGGGCGTACAGGCCGATCGCCGTCGCACAGTTGCCGCAGTTGCTGCCCCACTCCACCCGGCGCGCCCCGATGCCGACCTGCGCGAAGTCGTAGTCCACGTCGACGCCGGGCCGGTCCGAGCGGCGCACGATCGCGGCCTTCGAGGTGGTCGAGGTCGCTCCGCCGACGCCGTCGAGCTGCCGCGGGTCACCCGCCCCGAACGCCGCCGCCAACAGGGTGTCCGCGTCCGCACCGGCCAGCGCCTCGTCGTCGAACAGCCAGCATTTGCTGGTACCGCCTCGCATCCACGTCCCACGCAGGTATCGCATGCCTCGACCATGCGCCACCACGGCCTTGAGTACAATCTCGGAAAAGTTGAGCCCCCTTTAGCGGAAGTTAAGGCTGCGATGACCTTCGACGTCCGGCGCCTGCTGTTGCTCGCCGAGGTCGCCCGCCAGGGTTCGATCACCGGCGCCGCGGCCGCGCTGAGCTACACGCCGTCCGCGGTGTCCCAGCAGATCAGCAGGCTGGAAACCGAGGCGGGCCAGCCGTTGCTGGAACGGCACGCGCGCGGCATCACGCTCACCGAGGCCGGGCAGGCGCTGCTCGCACGCGCCGAACGCATCGACAGGGAGCTGCGCGCCGCCAGGACGGAGCTGGACGAGCTGGCCGGGTTGCGCGCCGGGTCACTGCGGGTCGGCACGTTCCCCACCGTCGCGGCGTCGTTCCTGCCGCTCGTCGTGCGGGAGTTCCGCGCCCGCCACCCCGCGGTGGAGCTGACCGTCCACAGCGCACGGAACGCGGGTCTGGTGGAGCTGCTCGACAGCCGCGAGGTCGAGCTGTCCCTGCTGTGGGACTACGAATGGCGCCGGATGGCCGATCCGGGCATCGAGGTCGAGTACCTGCTCGACGATCCGACCGCGCTGGTGGTGTCCACCGCGCACCGGCTGGCCGGGCGGAGGTCCGCGAAGTTCGCCGAGCTCGCCGGCGAGCAGTGGATCGTCCGCGACGACCACCCGGTGGCCGAGGTGCTGACGCGCAGCTGCCACGCGGCGGGCTTCGAGCCGGCGATCGCCTACCGGGCGCACGACTACCAGGAGGCCCAGGCGATGGCCGCCGTCGGGCTGGGCATCGCGCTCGCGCCCCGCCTGGCGCTGGCCGGGCTGCGGGACGACGTCACCACGGTGGGGCTCGGCCCGTCGGCCCCGGCCCGCCGCATCCTGCTGGCGCGGCCGCGCCAGCACCGCCTGACTCCCGCCGCCGCGGCCCTGCGCGAGGTGTTCACCAGGACGGCGGCGCTGCTGCGGGGCAGCCGGGAGGACCTCGACCAAGCCGTCCGGCGGGCCGCCCGTGTCACCTGACCCGTTGAAACACCCCGGGTGCACTGGCCGCGGGCGGCGGGAGGCTGCACGCTTGCCGTGTGGATGAGGCACAAGCTCTCCGAGTCTTCTGGGCCCGCTGCAAGAAGCACCACGTCGCGACTCCCACCGCCGAGCTCGCCCTGGCCAGGGCGCGGTTCGACGTGCGGACGGGACGGGTGCTGGCCCGCGACCCCTACCGCCTGGCCTGGCGCCGGCTGCGCCAGCTCGGTGCCGCCGACATCGAGGCCCCCGGCGTCCTCTGAGGACCCCGGAAAACGGATTCAGCCCTGCAGCGCGGGGGTTTCGCTCGGCGCGGCCGCGGGTGAGCGGCCGCGCAGGAACACCACCGCGGCCAGGCCCAGCGCGGCGACGACGGCGAAGAACCAGAAGCCCCACGGGTACGCGACACCCGCGGTGACGAGCGCGCCCGTGACGAACGGGCCCACGATGGAGCCGAGCCTGCCGACCGCGGACGTCAGCCCCAGCGCGGTGCCGCGCGCCCGCGCCGGGAAGGCGTGCGCGACGTAGCCGTAGATCAGCACCTGCGCCGAGAACACGAACACGCCGGTGAGGAGCACCAGCGCGTTGAGCAGGACGCTGTTGCCGATGTGGAAGCTCAGCACCGCCAGCAGGACCGCGCCCGCACCGAACCAGATCCGCGCGATCGGCGCGATCCCCCTGCGGTCGGCGACCAGGCCGGCGAGCACGAGACCGAGGACCGCGCCGACGTTGAGCACGAGCAGCAGCGCGATCGACGTCGAGATCGGGTAGCCGGCGCTGCGCATCAGCTGCGGCAGCCACGTGTTCAGCCCGTACACCAGCAGCAGCCCCATGAACGAGCCGGTCCAGACCGCGATGCTGATCCGCCGGAAGCGCGGGCCCAGCAGGTCGCGCAGCCGCAGCCGCTCGCTCTCGGGCTGTTCCCGCGCCGCGAGGTAGGCCGCCGACTCGGGCAGCCGCCACCACATCAGCGGCACCACGAGCAGCCCGACCGCGCCGCCGCCGTAGAACAGCACGTGCCAGTTCTCCCCCACCACCAGCGCGAGTATCGACGTGAGCACCGCACCGACGTGGTAGCCGGTCATCGTGAACGTGCTCGCGCTCGCGCGCCGCCGCGCCGGCAGGTTCTCCGACATGACGGTCAGCGCGACCGGCATGCACGCGCCCAGCCCGAGCCCGGCGACGAACCGGAACACGCCGAACACCGCGACGCTGGGCGCGACGGGCGTGACGAGGGTGAACAGCGAGAACAGCAGCACCGAGCCGATCAGCATGCCGCGCCTGCCGAACCGGTCGGTGAGCGGTCCCAGCCCCGCCGCGCCCACCGCGACGCCGACCAGCGACACGGTGGCCACCGCCGTCGCCCCGGCGGCGGTGAAGCCGAGGTGGTGCGTCTTGAGCAGGGTCGGGATGGTCGCGCCGAGAGCCACGAGGTCGTAGCCCTCCAGCAGCACGGTGAGCCAGCACAGCAGCGCGGTGGCGGCCGAGCGGGTGGTGGGAGACGTCGTCATTGCCGTACTCCTTGGGAGGGGGTCAGTCGAGGGAGGTCGGTGCGGTGTCGACCTGGATCAGGCGCGGGCCCGCGGGCGCGGTCTTCAGCTGGGCGCGCAGGTCGTCGAGGGCGGTGACCGCGATGGCGGGCACGCCGTACCCGGTGGCGATCGCGGTGAAGTCCAGTCCGGGGATCCGCGTGCCCGGCACGTCCGGAATGCCCTGCAGGTCCCCGAACCAGCGCAGCGCGCCGTAGCTTCCGTTGCGCAGCACCACGAACGTGACCGGCACCCCGTACTGCGCCGCGCTCCACAACGCCGTGATGCCGTAGTTCGCCGAACCGTCCCCGACGACGCAGACCACCGGGCGGTCCGCGTCGGCCAGCCCCACGCCGACGGCGGCGGGCAGGCCGAAACCGAGCCCGCCCGCAGCGGGGAAGAAGTACGAACCCGGGTGGCGCAGATCCGCCTGCCGCCACCAGGACCCGTGCGTCGAGGTGGACTCGACCACGTACCGCGTGTCGGCGGGCTGGGTTTCGCGCAGCGCCGCGAAAACCTGCTCGGGGTGCAGCACGCCCTCCGCCGTCGCCGGGGGCGGGTTCGGCGTGAAAGCGCTTTCTCCCCGTGGCCGCGCGGGCAGGCGGGCGTGCAGTTCCGCCAGCACCGGCCCGGGATCCGCGACGAGCGCCTCGCCCACCGGCGCGCGGGCGGCGGCCCCGGCGTCGTCGGTGATCTGGACCAGCCGCGTGCCCTCGGGCAGGTACGCGCCGGGCACGTGCTGGTGGTACCGGAACACCGGCGCGCCCAGCACCAGCACGAGGTCGGAACCCGCCAGCGCGTCCGACACCCCGGCGATGCCCGCCGCCAGCACCCCGCGGAACAGCGGGTGGCGGTTGGGGAACGGCAGCCGGTGCGGCGACGGCGCGAGCCACACCGGCAGCTGCCGGTGCTCGGCGAAGGCGACCACCCGCTCGAACAGCTCCGGGGTGTCCAGGTCGCCGCCGAGCACGAGCGCCGGGTTTTCCGCGCCCGCAAGGGTTTCCGCGAGTCCGGTCAGCTGCGCCTCGCTGGGCACGAGCGCCCGCTGCACGGTGCGCTCCAGCGTCGCGGCGGCGTTCTCGTCCAGCTCGGCCGACCAGTCGTCGTAGGGCACCGAAAGGTACGTGGGACGGCGCTGCAGCTCGGCCTCGAACACCGCCTGCGCGAGCGAGCGCGGCACGTCGGCGGCGCAACTCGGCTCCCCCGCCCAGCCGACCAGCGGGCGCATCAGCTGCGTGGCGTCGGCGTTGGCGAGCATCACCTCCAGGCCGATCGCCGGGCGCACCTGCTGGCCCGCGGTGAGCACGAGCGGCGTGCGGGAGTGGACGGCGTTGGTGAGCACGCCCATCGCGTTGCCCGAGCCCGCGGCGGCGTGCAGGTTCACCAGCACCGGGCGCCCGGTCGCCTGGGCGTAGCCGTCGGCCATCCCCACCACGACGCCCTCGTGCAGGCCGAGCACATAGCGGAAGGTGTCCGGCAGCCCGGCGAGGAACGCCAGCTCGTTCGAGCCGGGGTTGCCGAAGATCGTGGTCAGCCCCCGGCGTTCCAGGAACTCGTGAGCGATCCGGCGGGCGGTCGGCATGCGGTGTCCTCCTCGACTGGGTTTCCCGAGGGTAGGGCGCGCTTCCGGCTGTGCTCCAATCAATGTTCCGAACTGCCGTTATAGAGGAGATCGATGATGCGGGACTTCGACCTGAACCTCGTGCGCACGTTCGTGCTCCTCTACGAGACCCGCAGCGTGACCGCCACGGCGGAGTCGCTGCACGTGACCCAGCCGACGGTCAGCTACGGGCTGCAGAAGCTGCGCCGCCGCTTCTCCGACGAGCTGTTCCGCCGCAGCGGCAACGGGCTCGTGCCGACCACCACCGCGAAGGCGCTGTACCCGCCGCTGCACGGCGCGCTGGCGGAGATCGAGGCGGCGGTCAGCGGGGCGCGGTCGTTCGACCCGGCCTCGGCGCGGACGACGTTCACGCTGTGCCTGTCGGATCTCGGGGAGGTGTGCCTGCTGCCGCGGCTCATGGCGACCCTGCCGTCGCGCGCGCCCGGCGTCACGCTGACCGTCCGCCCGCTCGACGTGGTCAACGCGGTGGACCAGCTCGGCCGCGGCGAGATCGACGCGTTCATCGCGTCCCCGCTGCTCAGCTCGCAACGCGTCGCGCGGGTCCCGCTGTTCACCGAGGGCTACGTGGGCATGGTGGCGGCGAACCACCCGAGGCTGCGGGGCAAGGAGGCGGACCTGCGGGCGCTCGCGGCGGAGCGGCACATCGCCGTGTTCGGCCCCGCGGGCCACGACGGCCCGCGGCGGGCGCTGGAGGCGCAGGGGTTGCTCGACCGGGTCGTGCTGGAGATGACGCGCTTCGCGACGCTGCTGTACCTGGTGCAGGACAGCGAACTGGTCGCGATCGTGCCGCGGCTGGTGGGCGAGGTCTTCGGGGCCCAGCACCGGGTGCGGCTGCTGGAGCTGCCGATGCCGGTCGAGCCCGCGCAGGTGTCCGTGTACGCCCGCCACCGCCACGCGCGAACCCCGGCGCAGCAGTGGCTGGTGGACTTCATGCACGAGGTGCTGGCGGAGCCCAGGGGGTGAAGTCCTGGGAAAAAAATCGCCCCTAGTAACGTTTTCAGGTGGCGCGGCCACCTTGCCGTGGGCCGTCAACCGGCTCCGCTACCCGCACCGGCCGTCAAGCCACTTTTGGAAGAGCCTAGAACACCACCGTGCTGTTGCCGTCGCGCAGCACGCGGTCCTCACAGTGCCAGCCGACCGCTCGGGAGAGCACCAGGCGTTCCACGTCGGCACCCTTGCGCTGCAGGTCCCGCACGGACTCGTGGTGCGAGACGCGGATCACGTCCTGCTCGATGATCGGGCCCTCGTCGAGGTCCTCGGTCACGTAGTGCGCGGTGGCGCCCACCAGCTTCACGCCCCGCTCCTTCGCCCGCTGGTACGGGCCCGCGCCCATGAACGCGGGCAGGAACGAGTGGTGGATGTTGATCACCGGCACGCCGAGCTCGTCCAGGAACTCCCCCGACAGGATCTGCATGTACCGCGCCAGCACGAGCAGATCGACGTTGCCCTTGAGCAGGTTCAGCTGCTCCTTCTCCGCCACCGCCTTCTTCCCGCGCTCCACCGGCACGTGGAAGAACGGGATGCCGAACTGCCGCACGTCGTCGCCGAGGTCGGGGTGGTTCGACACGACCATCGGCACCGTCATCGGGATCTCGCCCCGCCGCTGGCGCCACAGCAGGTCCAGCAGGCAGTGGTCCATTTTGGACACGAAGATCGCCACGCGCTTGCGCCTGCGGGCCTCCACGAGCCGGAAGTCGAGACCCAGCTCGTCGCCGAGCTTCGCGTCGAGCGCCCCGTGCAGCGCGTCGAGCTTCTCCGACAGCCCGGGCAGGTGGAACACGGTGCGCTGGAAGAACCGGCCGCCCGACGGGTCGCTCGACGACTGGTCCAGCGCCACGATGTTCGCCCCGTGCTCGGTGAGCGCGCCGGACACGGTCGCGACGATGCCGGGCCGGTCGGCGCCCTGCACGATCAGGCGGCCGTAGTCGGCGGGCTCGGTCATGACCGGTCCTTCCCCGCCAGTGCGGCCAGCAGGCGCTGCCGCCACTCCTCGGTGCCCCGCAGCTCGTTGAAGGTGAAGATGTGCAGGCCCCGGATGTTGCCGTCCGACCGGGCCGCCGCGGCGCCGAGGCGGCGCGCGAGCTTCGTCGGGTCGTAGCCGCCGGGCAGCAGGAAACGCCAGAGCAGGCTTTGCTGCTTCTGCAGGAACCGCGCGGACTGCCCGAGCCCGATCCCCGCCGAGATCCGCATCAGCTTCTGCCGGTTCACCGGCCCGGGCATGCCGACGTACACGGGCAGCGTCAGGCCGTCCGCGGCGAGACCCGCGGCCCAGTCCGCCGTGGTGTTCGCGTCGAAGCAGATCTGCGTGAGGAGGCGCGTGGCGAGCGGGGCCTTCTGCTTGAGCGCCAGGTCGAGCGTCTCCCGCGGGATCTTCGGGTGTCCCTCGGGATAGCCGCCGATGCCGACCTCGTCGAACGGGTGGCCGATCTCCGCCATCGCCCGCAGCAGCGAGTACGCGTCGTCGAACCGGCCCGCGGGCTCCGGCGCGTCGCCGCCCACGACGAACACCGACCGCACCCCGGCCTCGGTCAGGCGCGCCACGACGTCGGCGACATGGGCTTCGTCGGTGAACTGCCGGGCCGGCAGGTGCGGGGCGACGGTGTAGCCGTGGCGCAGCAGCCGCTCGGTGAGGTCGAGCGTGGTGCCGATCCCCTTGGCCTCGGTGACCGTGACCGTCAGCGGCACCGACGTCGGCACGTACTCGAGGACGTCGCGCTCGGTGTTCTTGAACGGCATCACCTCGTAGCTCATGGTGCGCACGAGCTCGGCGAGGCCGGCGCGGCGGGCGCGGGGCGTCTCCTGGGAGAGGGTCATCGGTGGTTCCTCATTCCTGTCTGCGGGGACGTGCGGTAGGAGTCGCGGACCTCCCGGACGAACGGCGCGGGCGCCACCGTCGCGCGGACGGGCACCTGCCGGTGCCGTTCCACGGACGGCTTGGCGGAGTTGGGTTCCTCGCCCCACAGCACCGTCACCTCGGCACCCTCCGGCACGTCCGCATCCACGGTGGCCAGCGACACGAAGGACTGTTCGTTGGTGAGGTAACCCGCGTCGAGCGACAGGCCGACGGGCGCGCCGTCCCGCAGCACCTTGTCCACCTGGAAGAACGCGTAACGGGCCTTCGGCATTTCCAGGTACTTCGCCGGGGTGCCGGGTTCGAGCAGCGACCGCACCACGGCCGCGACGTCGTCGGCGTGCCACACGAGCGTCACCTTGCGCCGGTGCGGGCGGAGCCGTTCCAGCGCCGCTCGGCCGAGGAAGTCGTGGTCGAACCGCACGGTGCGGCCGTAGCCGAAGTCGTACGGGGTGACGCAGTAGTCGGTGATGTCGGCGGAGTCCATGCTGCCGCCCAGCGAGCCGAGCGCGTCCGCGCTCAGCCACTCGCGGTAGCCGCGTGCCTCGGGGCCGAAGATCGCCGGAACGGCGGTGGGAATCCAGCCGGACTCCAGGTTCGCCGTCGAGTACGCCTTCGCCCCGGCCCGGACGAGTCCGGTGTGCTCGCCCGCTTCGAGGATCGCGCCGAGCACGTCCTCGCCCTCGGCCCAGGGGCCGAACAGCTCGAACCCGGGCTGGCCCGCCATGCCGTGGCGCAGCGCGCGCACGCGGTGTCCCGCGATGGCGAACTCCGTCATGGTGAAGAACTTCACGTCCGGCAGCGGGCCGCCGGTCAGCTTCTCCACGAGCGGTCCCGCGGTGGGGCCCTGCAGCTCGTACCGGTACAGCTTCGGCGGCCCGGAGGGCCGGTCGAAGGAGTTGTCGTCGCGCTCGGTCGTCACGTCGTAGCCGCCGGTTTCGGCGTGGTACCGCAACCAGTTCGCGACCGTCGGATGCCCGACGAGGTCGAACTCCCCGTCGTCGAGATGGAACAGGATCGCGTCGCCGATCAGGTGACCGCTCTCACTCGTCGCGACGTACTGCTTCGCCTTGCCCGGCTTGAAGTTCTCGAACGAGTTGACGCCGAAGTCGCTCAGCAGCCGCAGCGCGTCCTTGCCCCGCAGGAAGAAGTCCGTCATGTGGTGGGACTGGTCGAACAGCACGCACGCGGTGCGCCACGCGCGCTGCTCCGAGCGCCAGTTCGTGAACTCGGGCGCGACCGGGAACGTGTGCGGGCGCGCCGCCGAGTCACGCAGCAGCGCGACCGGCGAGCCCGCACGGCGGATCGCGGCTTCGAGGCTCTCTCCCATGCTTTCCAGTACAGCCGAAGGGAGTTCGCTTCACCTCGGGCAACGGGTCCGAACTTGCTGCGACAAATGTCCGTGACGCGCCTCACTTCCGGCGCCGAGCACGGCGGCTTTCGCTTGCAGTTCGGCGTATTCGGCCGCCGGGTCGGAATCCCACGTGATACCGCCGCCGGTGCCGTACGTGGCGAGGCCGGTGTCCCGGTCGGCCAGCACGGTGCGGATGGCCACGGAGAACCGCGCGCGGAACGGCGCCCCGGCCGGGGCGAGCATGCCGATGGCTCCGCAGTAGACACCGCGCGGGCCCGTTTCGAGGTCGCGGATCAGTTCCATCGTGCGGGCCTTCGGCGCGCCGGTGACGGAACCACACGGGAACAACGCGCGGAACACCTCGGGCAGCCCGGCGTCCGGCCGCAGCCGCGCGCTGACGCCCGAGGTGAGCTGGTGCACGGTTTCGTACCGCTCGGCGTGGCACAGGGACGTGACGCGGACGCTGCCGGTCTCCGCGACGCGCGCCACGTCGTTGCGGATCAGGTCGACGATCATGATGTTCTCGGCGCGTTCCTTCGCGCTGGCCCGCAACCGGGTCACCAGTTCGGCGTCCTCGGCGGGAGTCCCGCCGCGGCGGGCGGTGCCCTTCATCGGCCGCAGGTGCACGTCGCGGTCGCGGATCTCGAAGAACAGCTCGGGGCTCGCGCTCGCGACGACGAACCGGCCGAGGTCGAGGCACGCGTGGTACGAGCCCTGCTGCGCCAGGGCCAGGTCCGCGTACAGGGCACGCGGGTCCCCGGCGAACTCCGTGGTGAGACGGGTGGTCAGGTTGCACTGGTAGGTCTCCCCCGCGGCGATGTGCCGCCGGACGGCCTCGACCCGCCGCCGGTGCTGCGCCGGCCCCCAGTCGGGCACCCAGTCGCCGACCTTGTACTCGCCACCGGGAGTCACCACGGGCACGCTCTCCGGAGCCGCGCACACGCCGAACCACGCGAGCGGCAGCCCGGGCACGGGGTCGTGCACCGGCAACGCCGGGTCGAGGCCCGCGGCGGCCTCGTAGGCGACGAAACCGAAGGCCCACCAGCCGTCCGCGGTCGCCCGGTCCAGTTCGGCGAGCACCCCGGGCACCTCGCGCGGGCGGGTCGCCACGAGGTCGTAGGCGATGCCGGGAAAGGCCCACGCCGTGCCCGCGCGCAGATCGTCGAAGCGGGCCCACGCCTCCTGTGGCCGCACAGGCCCACCTCCGCGGTCCGGGAAAGGGTCGGGCATCACGCTAACCGGCACCCCCGCCCGGCGGGACGGCGGCATGGCGATCACCGGGCGCGACAATTGTCGCGGGCCGTCTCACCACCGGGAGCATTCCATTCCCACCATTCCTCGCTGCCCTCCGGCGGCGTTCGTGCGTAGTTTTCCCAGTGACGGATCCGAACGAGAACGGGTAGCAGATGAACGCGAAGAACCTGCAGGAAGTGCTGGACCGGGCGGGGAACACGGTGGAGCTGCTGCGCAACTCGCAGCTGGGGGCCTACATCTATCCCGTGGTGCCGGCGGAGTTCACGAACTGGCGCCGGGAAACGATCGCGTGGCGGGAGACCGCGGTGCTGTTCGACCAGTCGCACCACATGGTCAACCTGTTCGTCTCCGGGCCGGACGCGCTGAAGCTGTTCACCGACACCGGGATCAACAGCACCGCGAAGTTCCCCGTGAACACCGCGAAGCAGTTCGTCCCGGTGTCCCCCGAGGGCGGCGTGATCGGCGACGGCATCCTCTTCCACCTCGCCGATGAGGAGTTCGTGTTCGTCGGGCGCGCGCCGGTGGCCAACTGGCTGTCGTTCAAGGGCTCCCGGGGCTACGACCTGGACATCCGCCTCGACCAGCGCTCGCCGTCGCGCCCGTACGGCCTGCCCGTGCGGCGTGACCTGTGGCGCTTCCAGATCCAGGGCCCGCGCGCCTGGGACGTGATCGAAAAGATCAACGGCGGCAAGGTGGAACCGGTGAAGTTCTTCCACATGGACTACCTGACCATCGCGGGTGAGCGTGTGCGCACGCTGCGCCACGGCATGGCGGGCGCGCCGGGCCTGGAGATCTGGGGCCCGTACGACAGCTACTTCAAGATCCGTGACGCGATCCTGGAGGCGGGGCAGGAGTTCGGGCTGGAGCCGTGTGGTTCGCGGGCGTACTCGTGCAACACGCTGGAGTCGGGCTGGATCCCGTCGCCGCTGCCCGCGGTGTACACCAGCGAGGAGCTGCGCCCGTACCGCGAGTGGCTGGGCGCGGACAGCTACGAGGCGACGAACGCGCTGGCGGGCAGCTACGTGTCCGACGACATCCGGGACTACTACCTCAACCCGTGGGAGCTGGGTTACGGCTCGTTCGTGAAGTTCGACCACGACTTCGTCGGCCGGGACGCGCTGGAGTCGCTGGACAAGGACAGCCAGCGCCGCAAGGTGACGCTGGCGTGGAACTCCGAGGACGTCGCGAAGCTCCTGTCGACGATCGTCGAACCGGGCGGCGCGCGGTACCAGTTCTTCGACCTGCCCAACGCCAACTACGGCTCGTCGAACTTCGACTCGGTGCTGGACGCGGACGGCACCCTCGTGGGCCTGTCGCTGTTCACCGGCTACAGCACGAACGAGCACCAGGTGCTGTCGCTGGCGACGGTGAACCCGGACGTCCCGCTGGGCGCCGAGGTGACGGTGATGTGGGGCGAGCCGGGCGGCGGCAGCAGGAAGACCACCGTCCAGCCGCACGAGCAGCTCCCGGTGCGCGCGGTGGTCAGCCCGGCGCCGTACTCGAAGATCGCCCGGGAGGACTACCACCACGGCTGGCGGACAGCGGTCAAGGCCTGAGGTGCACGGCGGCGCCGTCAGTGCCGCGGCGCCGCCATGCCCAGGAACCGGAAGGCGTTGTCCCACAGGATGTCGTTCAGTTCGGCTTCCGGCAGGCCGATCGTGCGCAGTGTGCGGCCCGCCGGTTCCTCCCGTGGCATCGCGGGGAAGTCGGAGCCGACGAGCAGGCGGTCGGCGCCCATCAGGTCCACCAGGTACCGCAGCGCCCTGGCGTCGAACACCGCGGAGTCGTAGTAGAACCGGCGCGCGTAGTCCAGCGGGGACGGGCCGTCGTCGTGGGCCAGCGCCCGCTCCGGGACGGGCGGCTCCTCGTTCCAGGTGCCGCTCCAGAAGTACTGCGCGCGCGGCACCATCAGGCCGAAACCGCCCGCCGCGTGGCTGAACGACAGCCGCAGGTCCGGGCACTTCGCCGCCGTCCCGCCCGCGATGAGCGACGCCGCCGCCAGCGCGCCCTCCAGACCGACGACGTAAGTGCCCATTGTGGACGGTGGGAGCCGGTCGGTCGGGCTCGGCATCGCGTGCACGAACACCGCCAGGCCCAGCCGTTCCGCCTCGGCGAAGAACGGCAGGAACCGTTCGTCCCCAATGGACACCCCGAGCACGTTCGACGCGATCTCCACGCCCCGCAGCCCGGCGTCGCGCACGGCGGCCAGCTCCGCGGCCGCCACCTCGGGGTCCTGCAACGGCACCATGCCCAGCCCGGCGAACCGGGCCGGGTCACTGGCGCACAGCGTGGCCGTGAACTCGTTGACGTGCCGGGCCAGCGTGAGCCCGTCGCCGGCCGGCAGGTCGTAGCGCAGCAGCGGCGGCATCGGGCTGAGGACCTCGAAGTCGACCCCGGAGGCGGCCATCTCCTCGATCCGCCGCTCGGCGTCGAAGAAGGCGTCGCGGGCCTTGAACCGCATCGCGCCGAACAGCAGCAGCCGCGCGGATTCGCCGTCGACCGGCTCCATCCGCGGGAAACAGGCGGGCGCGTCGGCGGGATAGTCGCGCGGCAGCAGGTGGGCGTGGGCGTCGGCGAGCACGGAACCTCCTACAGGTGCGGGTGAACGGACACGTGCACGGCCTGCTCGCCGGGCACCTCGCCCGCGAGGGTTTCGATCGCGAGCGCGGTGTCGTCGAGCCCGAAGGTATGGGTGTGCAGCTTCTCCAGCGGGAACCGGCCGGACTCGATGATCGCGATCGCCTGCTCGTTCGCCGTCGCGTCCACCCCGAACGCGCCGAAGATCTGCAACGCGCGGTTGACGATCAAGTCCGTCCTCAGTGGAATCTCCTTGCCGCCCTTGAGTCCCGCGAGCACGACGCGGCCGCCGTGGCGCGTGGCCAGCAGCGCGTCGGCGACCGGGGCGGCGGCCATCGGAGTCAGTTCGAGGGTCACGTCCGCCATCGCGCCCCCGGTGAGGTCGGCGACCTTCTCAACGGTGTGCTCGGAGTCGGCGAAGATCGTGTGGTCGGCGCCGAACTCACGCGCCAGTGCGAGCTTGTGCTCATCGGACTCCAGGCCCGTCACGATAATCGTGCCCGCCCCCGCGGCGCGAGCGGCGATGACGGACGCGAGGCCCCGCTGCCCGCACCCGAGCACCAGCACCGTGTCGCCGAGCCGGACACCGCCCAGCCCGGCCGCCCAGCGCACACCCGCGCCGAGGGGGTTGAACATCGCCGCGACCTCGACCGGCACGCTGCGCTCGATCCGGTGCAGCACGCTGCCCGGCGAGAGGTACAGGTACTCGGCGAGCCCGCCCCAGATCGCGGGTTCGACGTCGATGCCGGTGACCCCGTGCCCGTACTTCCGGTTCGGGCAGGACTGGTAGCGCCCGGTGAGGCACTGCTGGCACGCGTGGCACGGCACGATCACCTCCAGCGCCACGCGGTCGCCCGGCTCGACGCCCCAGCGTGCCGCGGCCCGCTCACCGATCTCCTCGATCACGCCGAGCGGCTCGTGCCCGGGGATGAACGGCCCGCGGTCGCCGTAGCCCAGGTGTCCCTTGTACGTTTCGACGTCGCTGCCGCAGATGCCGTTGGCCTCCACGCGCAGCAGCCCGTCGTCCGGCCCGATCTCCGGGCGCGGGAACTCGCGGATCTCGATGCCGCGGGGCCCGGTCTGCACGGCGGCGCGGACGGTTTCTGCCATGGCTCCTCCTCGGGTCAGCCGGCGAGCCGGACCAGCCGGGACTTCATCTCGGACCGTTCGAGGGTGCCGGGCGGCACCAGCGTCACCTCGGCGCGCACGGACAGCCGCGCCCGGATGAGCCCCTCCAGCTCGTGGCGCAGCTGGTCCCGGTCGCCCGGCGCGTCGCCCCATTCGGCCTCGACTCGCAGCGGCGGCTCGACGCGCGGCCCGGTGCCCGGCACGACGATCTGCACCGCGCCGGTCGTGCGCGGGTGCCGCGTCTGCACGAGATCCCGCACGGCGGACGGGAACACGTTGACCCCCAGCACGATCAGCATGTCGTCAGTGCGCCCGACGCAGCGGATCAGCGGGGCGCCGTCCGTCGCGCGGCCCGTGACCACGACGCGGTCACGGGTGCGGAACCGCACCAGCGGACAGCATTCGCGGTCCACGGAGGTGTAGACCAGTTCGCCGGACGCGCCCGGTTCGGCCTCGACGGGCTCTCCGCTGTCGGGGTCGATCAGCTCCACCACCACGTGCCTGCCGCCGGTGAACCGCATTCCGCCGCTGTCCGGCGCTTCCCCGAACAGCACCGGCGCCATGTCGGCGTTGCCGAGCCCTTCGGTGACCGGCGCGCCCCACTCCCGTTCGACGTACTCGCGGAACGCGGGCTCTCCCCCGCCGGGCTCCCCGCCGACGAACACCTTGCGCAGCCCGAACTCCCGCGGGTCCCGGCCCAGCCCACGCACGTACTCGGCGAGGTAGCGGACGTAGGACGGAGTGGAGTGCAGTGCGGTGACCCCGAGGGTTTCCATGGCCAGCACGGCTTTCTCCGACGCGCCGGTGCCGATCGGCACGAGGGTCGAGCCGATGCTCTCCAGCGCGTCGCGGATGGGCAGCCCGCCGACGAACAGCGTCAGCCCGGCGCCGTGCACCACGATGTCCTCGCGGGTGGCGCCCATCGTGCGGAACGCGCGGGCGACCATCTCGGTCCACGCGGCCGCGTCGCGCCGGGTGACGCCGACCCAGCTGGGCTTCCCGGTCGTGCCGGTGGAGGCGTGCACGCGGACGACCTCGGTGAGGCCGACTCCGGCGTGCCGCCCGAGCGGCGGCGACTCGGCCTGCGAGTCGCGCAGCATCTGCTTTTCGGTGAAGGGGAACTTGGCCAGATCGTCGAGTGTGGACAGTGCCGCAGGGGTGATCGCGTGCTGGGCGAACAGGTCCGTGTAGAACGGCGACCGCGCGGGCAGCCCGTCGAGCTGGGCACGCAGGGCTCTCGTGACGGCGTCTCGGTCCTCGGGTGCGACGAAACCGGAGGTGACCACAGGAAATCCCTTCAGCCGCCGGACACGGCGGATGGCACGACCTCGGCGCCGAGCAACGCGATGTGCTCCAGATCGTCGATGTCGTAGATGTGCAGGTACACGGTGTCGGCACCGGCGTCACGCAGGCCCGCGACGCGTTCGGTGACCTCGGCGGGCGTGCCGATCACCGCGTTGTCGCGGATGAGGTCCGAGCCCATGACCGCCGCCCGGCGCTCGATGTCGGCGGAAGTCGTGCCGCACGCGACCGGCAGCACGACCGAGCGCCGCGCCTCGTCCGGGTCACGCCCGATCGCCTCGCAGGCACGGCCGAAGATCGCGAACCGCTCCCGCGGGTCCACGCCCAGCGCGCTGTTGAACTCGTCGGCGAAACGGGCGGCGATGGCCGGAGTCCTTTTCGGACCCGCGCCGCCGATGATCACCGGTGGATGCGGGCGCTGCACCGTCCGGGGCGGGGCGCCGTTCTCATCGAGGGAGAAGTGCTTGCCCTGGAAGGAGAATATCTCCCCCTCGGGTGTGCGCCACAGTCCGGTGACGATCGCCAGCGTCTCCTCGAACCGGTCGAACCGCTCGCCGGTGCCGGGAAAGGGGATGCCGAACGCGGCGTGCTCGCGTTCGTACCAGCCGGTGCCCAGCCCCAGCTCGACGCGGCCGCCGCTCATCTGGTCCACCGACGCGACGATGGTGGCCAGCAGCCCGGGCGCGCGGAAGGTCGCGGCCCCGACGAGCGCGCCGAGCCGGATGCGGCGGGTGTCGCGGGCGAGGCCGCCGAGCGTGGTCCAGCAGTCGGTGGGCCGGTAGGTCCGGTCGGCCGGGTCGACGCCGAGCAGGTGGTCGGAGCGGAAGAACGCCTCGAACCCGGCGTCCTCCACGGCGAGCGCCAGCGCGAGGAGCTGGTCGTAGCCCGCGCCGTGGCGGGGTTCCACCAGCACCCGCAGGCGGAAGTCAGTGCGTGCCACGCAGGGACACCGCCTTCACCTGGGTGTAGTCGAGCACTGCGTCCGCGCCCATGGTGCGGCCGAAACCGCTGCGCTTGTAGCCGCCGAAGGGCGCGCCGATCACGCCCCCGCCGAGCGCCGCGTTCACGGAGACCTGCCCGGCCTGCAGCGCCTTTGACATCCGCACGGCGCGCCCGACGTCCCGCGTCCACACCGACGCGACCAGGCCGTAGTCGGTGCCGTTGGCCACCTCGATCGCCTCGGCCTCGCCGTGCACCGGGATCACCGACAGCACCGGCCCGAAGATCTCCTCGCGCGCGATCCGCATTCCCGGGTCGACGCGGTCGAACAGCGTGGCCTCGACGAAGAACCCGCGCGCGTAGTCCTCACCCCGCGGCACTCCGCCGCCGACGACGAGCTCGGCGCCCTCCTCCTGGCCCAGCCGCACGTAGTTCAGCACGCGGTCGTGCTGCTTCGCGTTGATCAGCGGGCCCATCTGCACCTGCTCGTGCCACGGCCCGATCCGCACCCGGCCGAGCGCTTCGGCGAGCCGCTGCACGACCTCGGCGTGCACGGACTCCTCGACGACGACCCGGGAGCCGGCAGCGCAGATCTGCCCGGTGTTGAGCGTGATCCCGGTGGCGATGGCGGGCACCGCGGCGTCGAGGTCGGCGTCGGCGAAGATCACCTGCGGGGACTTGCCGCCGAGCTCAAGGTGCAGCGGCGTGAGGTTCTTCGCGCACGCGGCCATGACGAGCGACCCGGTCTCGGGCGAGCCGGTGAAGCTCATGCGGCGGATGCCGGGATGCGCGGGAATCGCGGCGCCCGCTTCGGGTCCGTAGCCGGTGACGACGTTGAGCACGCCGGGCGGGATGCCCGCGTCGAGGGCGAGCCGGGCCAGCGCGAGCGGGGTGAGCGGGGCGTCCTCGGCGGGCTTGACGACGATCGTGTTGCCGGCGGCGATCGCGGGGTGCCGGGGTCCAGCCCCACCAGGTCGAGCAGCTGCCGCACGCGGGCCCGCCGGTTGCCCACGCGGTACCCGGCGAGCGGCTCCTCGACGATCTCCGACACGCGCCACCGCGGGTTGAGCGAGCCGTACGGGTCCTGGAACACCATCTGCAGCTGCCGCCGCGCCTCGGTGAGCTCACGCCTGCGACGGCGCACCAGGTCCTGGCCCTGGAAGTGCACCTCGCCGGACTTGGGCCGGGGCGCCTGCAGGATGGAACGGGCCAAAGTGGACTTCCCCGAACCCGTTTCGCCGACCACGCCGAGGGTTTCGCCCGCCGCGAGGTCGAACGACACGTCCGAGACCGCGTGCACTACACCACCCTTGACGCCGCCGTGGCCGCGGGCGGTGAACTCCTGTACGACGTTGCGGACGCTCAGCAGCGGCGTGGTCATGACGGGTCTCCACAGGGGTGCCAGCAGGCCCACCAGTGGCCCGGCTCGTGCTCGGTGAACGGCGGTACCTGCGTGTGGCACTCGTCGGTGGCGCGGGGGCAGCGCGGCGCGAACGGGCAGCCCGCGGGCAGGCGCGTGAGGTCCGGTGGCTGGCCCGGGATCACCGGCAGCTCGGCGTGCGGCGGGCGTTCCAGCCGCGGGATCGCCCCCAGCAACGCCTCGGTGTAGGGCATCCGGACGCGCGCGAACAGCGTGCTCGCGGCCGCGTACTCGACCGCCCGCCCCGCGTACATCACCACGACGTCGTCGGCGTAGCTCGCGGCCAGCCCCAGGTCGTGGCTGATCAGGATGATCGCCGTGCCGAGCGTGCGCTGCAGGTCCAGCAGCAGGTCCATGATCTGGGCCTGCGTCGTGACGTCGAGCGCGGTGGTCGCCTCGTCCGCGATGAGCAGGCGAGGGTTGCCGGCGAGCGCGATCGCGATCAGCACGCGCTGCCGCATCCCGCCGGACAGCTGGTGCGGGTACTCGTGGAACCGCCGCGCGGCCGCGGGCAGCCGGACCAGTTCGAGCAGCTCCACGGCACGCTCGCGCGCGGTGGCGCGGTCCACTTTTCCGTGTGCCCGCACGGCTTCGGTGATCTGCGTGCCGATCTGCATGGTCGGGTTGAGCGAGCGGGACGGGTCCTGGAACACCATGGCGAGCTCCGCCCCGCGCAGCCGGCGCAGGTCCTTTTCGGACCTTCCCACCAGCTCGGTGCCGTCGAACCGGGCCGAGCCGCTGACCTGTGCCGTCGGCGGCAGCAGGCCCATCAGCGCACGGGAGCTGACGCTCTTGCCGGAGCCGGACTCGCCGATGACGGCGAGCGTGCGGCCCGCGGCGAGCCGGTAGGACAGCCCGTTGACCGCGTGCACCTGGCGCCCCCGTGTCCGGAACCGCACCCGCAGATCGCGGACCTCCAGCAACGGTGATGGTCCACTTCGGACGGACACGGCGGTGGGCTGCGCGGCTTCTTCGACACTCATCGGCCACTCCAGCGGGAGCGCAGCGTCTCACCCAGCAGGTTGAACGCCAGCACGGTCAGGAAGAGCATCAAGCACGGCCACACCACGAGCATCGGCGTCGCCGACAGGCTCTGCTGGCCCTGGGCGATCATGTTGCCCCAGCTCGGCGCCGGTGCGGGGATGCCGAGGCCGAGGAAGCTCAGCGCGCCCTCGATGACGATCACGATCCCCATGCCCAGCATGGCGAACGTGACCAGCTGCGGCAGGATGTTCGGCGCGATGTGCCGGAACAGCATCCGCGACGTCCGCGTGCCGCACAGGTCCGCGGCGACCATGAACGGCTGCTCGCGCAGCCGCAGCGTCGCCGCCCGGGAGATCCGCGCGAACGCGGGCACGGAGAAGAACGCCAGCGCGAGAATCGTGTTGAGCCGGCTCGGCCCGAGGCTCTGCGCCACCGCGAGGGTCAGCACGAGCGACGGGAACGCGATCAGCACGTCGAGCACGCGCATGATGGCCGCGTCGAGGATGCCGCCCGTGTAAGCGCTTACCGCACCGAGTGTCCCGCCGACGACGAGGCCCAGCGCGTTCACGGAAAGGCCGACGATCAGCGAGGACCGGCCGCCGTAGAGCAGCCGCGCCCACACGTCGTTGCCGTTCGGGTCGGTGCCCAGCAGGTGCCCCGGCGAGAACGACGGCAGGTTCGACGACAGCACGTCCCCGCCCGTCGGGCCCGGCACCGGGCCGATCAGCGGCCACACGAAGCACGCGCCGACCACCAGCACCAGGAGCACGACCGGCATCACCAGCTCGACGTGGCGCAGCCAGCCCCGGCCGAGCCCGCTGTCCTCGTCCAGCAGGACGGCGGAGGCCCCCGCGTCAACGATCGCCATAGCGGATCCTCGGGTCGAGTACGGCGTAGAGCAGGTCGGTCAGGAGGTTGGCCAGCACCGCGACGATCGCGAACACCACCACGCACGCCTGCACCACCGGGTAGTCACGCGTGTTGATCGCCTGCAGCAGCAGCTGGCCGACGCCCGGCAGGGCGAAGATCTGCTCGATGATCACGGTCGCGCCGATCAGGGTGCCGAGGTTGAGCCCGACCACGGTGAGCAGGCCGAAGGAGGAGTTGCGGAAGGCGTGGCGCAGCAGCACCTGCCACGGCCCGATGCCCTTCGCCCGCGCGGTGGTGATGTAGTCCTCGCCCTGCAGCTGGTCCACCAGGTCGCCGCGCAGGAACCGGGTGTAGAAGCAGAACAGCGGGAACGCGATCGCCACGGCGGGCAGGAACAGCGAGCGCAGGTTCTCCCCCAGCCCGTCGCTGACCGGCACGAACCCGATCGCCGGGAACACCGCCAGCTGCACCGCGAACACCAGCACCAGCAGCAACGCGAACACGTAGTTCGCGACGGACAGCCCCGTGATGCTGACCAGCATGCTCACGCGGTCCAGCAGCTTGTTCGGCCGGTGTGCGGCGAGCAGCGCGACCGGGATCGCGAGCCCGAGCGAGACGACGAACGCGAGCCCGACGAGCTCACCGCTGACGCCGAGCCGTGAGGTCAGCTCGACCGACACCGGCTGCCCGCTGACGAGGGAGTCGCCGAAGTTGCCGTGCACCGCGCCGGCCAGCCAGTTCAGGTAGCGCTCGACCGCGGGCTGGTCGAGGCCCATCTGGTGGTTCAGCGCCGCCACCTGGTCCGGGCTCGCCTCGGGACCCAGCAGCAGTTGTGCCGCGTTGCCCGGGATCAGGCTGAGCACCACGAACGTGAGGATGCTGACGCCGAGCACGATCGGGATGGCCATCAGCAGCCGCCGCACGACGAGCCGCAGGCTCGGCGACCGCAGGAGTCCCGGCAGGGGAACCGTCGCTGGGTGCGCCATGGTTTCAGTTCTCGTGGACGATGACGCCGCGGATGTTCTTGCCGCCGAGCATGTCCTCGTAGCCCTGGTTGACTTCTTCGAGCCGGTAGCGGCGGGTGATCAGCTCGTCGAGCTTCACGTCGCCGGAGCGGTAGAGCCCGAGCAGGCGCGGCACGTCGTAGAGCGGGTTGCAGGCGCCGAACAGGGCGCCGCGGATCTGCCGCTGGTAGCCGATCAGCATCCCGCCGGGGAAGTGGATCGCCCGCTCGTCGATCTTCCCGACGGCGGTGACGGTGACCTTGCCGGTCTTGCCGGTGACCGCGATCGCCGAGTTCACGACGTCCTCGGTGAGCACGCCCGGGGTGCAGATGGCGTGGTCGGCGAGCTGGCCCCAGGTGGTCTCGACCACGAAGTCGTGGGCTTCCTGGGCGGTCGCAAACGTATGCGTGGCGCCGAAAACCTTCGCCATGTCCCGTTTGAACTCCACCGGGTCCACCACGACGACGTTCTTCGCTCCCGCGTAGCGCGCGCCCTGCACGGCGTTGCTGCCCACGCCGCCCGCCCCGTAGATCACCACGGTCTGCCCGGCGCGGACTCCCGCGGCGTACACGGCCGAGCCCCAGCCGGTCGGTACGCCGCAGCCGACGAGCGCGGCGATTTCGAACGGGATGTCGCCGGCCAGCGGGAGGCACGCCCACTCCGACACCACGGCGTACTGGGAGAACGTGCCGAGCGTGCAGAACCCGCCCAGGTCCTCGCCGTCGAGGTGGAAGCGGAAGGTCCCGTCGAGGAACATGCCGGTGGAGGCGTTGAGTCCCTTCTCGCACATGTTCTGGTGCCCGGTCGAGCACGGGCGGCACGCCCCGCACGCCGGGATGTACGAGCACACGACGCGGTCGCCGGGTTTCACGCGCCGCACGTGCGGCCCGACGGACTCGACGATCCCGGCACCCTCGTGCCCGCCGACGACGGGCAGCCGCACGGGCGCGTCCCCGCGCGTGATGTGGTCGTCGGAGTGGCACAGCCCGGAGGCGGCGAACTTCACGCGGACCTCGTGCGCCTTCGGCTCGTCCAGCTGGAGTTCGACGAGCTCCCAGGGAGTGTTGACCTTCCGCGTGATCGCGGCGCGCGTCGTGATGGGCATCTTCGGTCGCCTCCCTTCAGTGTTCGTGGATGATGACGCCGCGGATGTTCTTGCCGCTGAGCATGTCCTCGTAGCCCTGGTTGACTTCTTCGAGCCGGTAGCGGCGGGTGATCAGCTCGTCGAGCTTCACGTCGCCGGAGCGGTACAGCCCGAGCAGGCGCGGCACGTCGTACAGTGGGTTGCAGGCGCCGAACACCGCGCCCTGCACCCGTCGCTGGTAGCCGATCAGCGCCCCGGCCGGAAGGTCCAGCCGGCCAGGACCGACTGCGGTGATGGTGACCTTGCCGGACTTGCCGATCACGTTGACGGCGTTGGCGATCACCTCGTCGGACAGGACGCCCACGGTGATCAGCGCGTGGTCGGCGAGCTGCCCCCACGTGGTCTCGACCACGAAGTCGTGCGCCTCCTGGGCGGTCGCAAACGTATGCGTGGCCCCGAAGACCTTCGCCATGTCCCGCTTGAACTCCACCGGGTCCACCACGACGACGTTCTTCGCCCCGGCGTACCTCGCCCCTTGCACGGCGTTGCTCCCGACGCCACCCGAGCCGTAGACGACCACGGTGTCACCCGGCCGCACACCGCCCGCGTACACCGCGGTCCCCCAGCCCGTCGGCACCCCGCAGCTGACGAGCGAGGCCACGTCGAACGGGATATCGTCGGGGATCTTGATGCACGAGTACTCGGAAAGCACCGCATACTGGGAAAAGGTGCCCAGCACGCACAGGCCGCCGTAGTCCTCGCCGTCGCGGTGGAAGCGGAACGTGCCGTCGGGGAACTCGCCGGTGGACGCGTTCTTCCCGGCGTCGCACATGTTCTGATGCCCGGTGGAACAGTAGCGGCACTGCCCGCAGGCGGGAATGAACGAGCACACGACGTGGTCCCCGACCGCCACCCGCGTGACGTCGCCGCCCACCGCCTCCACCACCCCGGCGCCCTCGTGCCCGCCGACCACGGGAAAGCGCATCGGGGCGTCGCCCTTCTGAATGTGATCGTCGGAGTGACAAAGCCCGGCGGCGTGGAACCGGACCAGCACCTCGTCGTCCCCGGGCTCGTCCAACTCGAGATCGACGATCTCCCAGGCCCGCCGAGGCTCCCGGCAAACCGCAGCGCGCGTAGTGATCATCCGGCTCTCCTCCCACGGCCCCGTTGCGGCAGTGGCTCCACCATCGCCCGAAGGAAAGACAGCGACCACCCCCATTCCACCCCGCGAAAGGCAGGATCGCCCCACCACCAACAGCCACCCCCACCTTCGCCACCGCCACCCGCCGACGAAAGCCGCCCGGCACACGCCCAGGCCTCCCCCGTCCCCGATCCCCAGCCTCATTGGCGGTTGGCTCGCCGGGTCAAGGGTCGCGCAGCGATCGCGCAGCGACGCCGCAGGCGCCCTTGACGCGGTGAGTCAACCGTTAAACGATCAAGGGGATGGGGCGGGGGTGGCCGGGCATTGGAGGGCGCCCGCGCCCGGCCCACCGCTGGTGACCACGCTGGGACGAAAGACAAAAGATGAAAAGAATGCCTCGCCGGCGGGCAGGCTCCAGGATGATGGGGAAAGCCCTCCACCTCACCTCGGGTGGGTGGTCGAGTTGAGTGATCATCCCGTCGCCTGCGGTTTGTGCATATCACTTTGAGCCAGACCCGCAAGCTTGGCATGGCCAGCTGCGGTCTCGAAAAAGGTTGCGGGCCTGGCTCAAAGTGATCGTCCTGAATCAGGCGACGGGATGACCACCCAACTCTGGGGTTTTCAACCCTGGCCGTTGGGGGCGTCTATCAGTCCCTCCCTGATGGCGAACAACGCGGCCTGTGTGCGGGATGGCAACTGCAGCTTTGTCAGCACGTGGCTGACGTGGGTCCGGGCAGTACGCTCGCTGATCGACAGTTCGTTCGCGATCTGCCGGTTCGACAATCCTCGCGCCACAAGCGTCAGAATCGTGCGTTCCCTCGCCGTCAGCGCCGCCAGCCCCATCGGCGGCGACACCAGTTGCCGGGTCAGCCTTCCTGCCACGGCCGGATCCAGGTGCACCTCACCGCGCGCCGCGGCGCGGATGGCGGCCGCGACCTCGTCCGGGTCGGCGTCCTTCAGCAGGTAGCCCGCCGCCCCGGCCTGGAGTGCCGCGTGGACGCGTTCGGTCTCGCCGAAGCTCGTCAGCACCACCACGCGCACGTCGGGGTACTTCGCCACCACCGCCGCCAGCGCCGAAATGCCGTCCAGGCGCGGCATGAGCACGTCCATCAGCACCACGCGCGGCAACCGGCCCTGCGCCGCCAGGCGGGCGAGCACCGCCAGCGCGTCCTGACCGTCGGTGGCCTCCGCGACCACCTCGATGCCCTCGGCGCTCTCCAGGTACGCAGCCAGCCCGCGCCGCACCACGGCGTGGTCGTCCACCACCAGCACGCCGATCTGGTCCCGGCCCGCCACGATCACGACCGCCCCTCCGGCACGGCCATGCGCACCAGCACCCGGCAACCGCCCGCGGTGTTCCCGATCTCCATGCTCCCACCCCACTGTTGTGCCCGCTCCCGCATCGACACCAGCCCGAGCGCGTGCGGCCGCGGCTCGCCGGCCAGCCCCACGCCGTCGTCGCGCACCTCCAGCGTCAACGTCCCGCCCGCCACGCCGATGGACACGACGGCGGACGTGGCCTGCGCGTGCTTGACCACGTTGTGCAGCGCCTCCTGGACGATCCGGTACGCGTCGTCCTGCAACCCGGTCGGCAGGTCCGGCAGCTCGTCGGCAACGATCCGGATCCGCACCCCGGACGCGGCCTGCAGCGACTCGGCGTGCGTGCGCACGGCGGCGGCGAGCCCGCGCCCGGCCAGCTCCAGCGGGTGCAGCTGCAGGACGAGCCCACGCAGGTCGGCGAGCGCGTTCTGGGCGAGGCCGAGCAGCTCGTCGGCGACGCCGCGCACCTGGTCCGGCGTGGCGCTGCCGACCTGCGCGCGCAGGGCTTTCGCGTGCATCCGCATGGAGAACACCTGCTGCACCACGGAATCGTGCAGCTCCCGGGCGAGCCGGGCGCGTTCGGCCAGCCGCGCCTCGTGCCGGGAGCGCGCGAGCAGCTCGGCGGAGTCGACGGCCATCGCGGCCTGGTCGGCCATCGCGTCGAGGAACTCCAGCGTCTCCTGGTTCGGGTCCTCGCCCGCGGAGTAGAACGCGTTGAGCACCCCGACCGCGCGCCCGCGCACGACGAGCGGGACGGCGACGAACGTGTCCCAGTCCGGCGCGCCCATGATCGCGTGCAGGGGCGCCCAGTGCGGGTCGGCGAGCACCCCGGCCTTGCGGTGCGGCACGACGACACGTTCCCGCGACTCGAAGGCCTCGACGAACCTCAGGCGCGCGCCCAGCTTGCGGCACTCCTCCAGCCGTTCGGCGAAGTCGTCGGCGTCGGTGAACCCGGCCTTGCCGACCACGCGCATCGCGCCGTGTTCGACACGCAGGATCTGCACGGCCGCGAGGTGGCTCGCCTGCAGGACCTCCCGCGCGACGACGTCGAGGGTCACGCTCAGCGACGCGGCATCGGCGACGCTGGAGGCCGCCCGCGCGATGGCCGCGAGCCTGCGCTGGCGGCGGCGAGCGTCGTCGAACCCGCCCACGTCACCCGGTGGCCGGCCGCAGCCCGGACAGACCACGGCCGCGTCGGGCACCACTTCCGTCACGCCGGACCCCTTCGTGCAGCGTCGTCACGCGAGTTGCGCGGCCCCAGTCTGTGCAGGTGGTCCGGCCCCCCGCAAGGGGGCGCGCGGGTGTTTCTGCCGATCACCGCGCACCCCGTCGCGGACCACGTACGACGAATGTCGCGGAACGGCCGGGGCATTGCGTGGCACGGGGTTCCCGCCCTCACGCCGGTGTCCCAGAATCGACGCCATGCCGCCGCCCGAGCCCCGCCCGCCGGCGGCGACCACCCTGCTGGAGCACCTCCGGACGGCGATCTACCACGGCGAGTTGTCCCCCGGGCAGCGGCTGGTGGAGGCGGAGCTGGCGAGGCGGCACGGCACGTCGCGCGGCGCCGTCCGCGAGGCGATCGTGTTGCTGAGCAACGAAGGACTCGTGGCGCGCGAGCGGAACAGGGGCGCCCGCGTCCGCCCGGTCCAGCTGCCGGAAGCCGTCGAGATCACGGAGGTCCGCGCGGTGCTGGAAGCCTTGTGCGCGGCCAAGGCCGCGCACGCCGCGACCGCACCGGAGCGCAGGCAACTGCGGCTCGTCGAGCGGAAACTGCGTGAGGCAGCGGGAGACGCGGTGGTGTACACCAGGCTGAGCCAGCAGTTGCACGTGCGGCTGCGGGAGTTTTCGCGGCAGACCACCGCCGCGGAGATCCTGGAGCGGTTGCGGTACCAGAGCGTGCGGTACGAGCTCCAGGTCGCGCTGCTGCCCGGCCAGGCGGCCCAGGGCACGCGGAACCACCTGCGGATCATCGACGCCGTGTGCACCCACGACCGGCGGCAGGCGGAGCAGGCGACCCGCGAACACTGGGACGGTGTCGCCGGAACCCTGCGCCGGCTGGCGACCGGCCGGTCCTCCTGAGCGTGCCTCAGCTCCGGTGACGCGGTGACCAGATCCGCTCGGCGCGTTCGGTGGCCTCCGAAGTGAAGTAGTCGCCGGTCTCCAGGTCCTCCAGCAAGGTCGGGTGCCGCGGCGACCAGCCCAGCAGTGCCTGCGTGTGCTCGCTGGAGACGGGCACGTCGAGGGAGAAGAACCGCGCCAGGAACGGGTTCCCGAGGTGCTCGGCGGCCTGTTCGAGGGTCAGCGAGGTGCTGGCGACGCCCAGCTGCCGCGCGATCCGCTCCGCGATGCTCCTGATCGTGACGGCGCTCTCGCCGACACCGTGCAGCACGCTGCCGGCGGGAGCCTTTTCCAGCGCCAGCCGGAAAAGGCGGGCGGCGTCGGCGCGGTGGACGGCGGGCCACCGGTTCGTGCCGTCGCCGACATGGGCCGAGACGCCCGCCCTGCGTGCGGCCGCGACCAGCGCGGGGATGAACCCGTGGTCCGCCGGGCCGTGCACGGTCGGAGCGAGCCGCACGACGCAGGCCCGGACTCCTCGCCCGGCGAAGCCCAGACAGGCCCGCTCCCCCGCGATGCGGAAGGCGGCGACGGAGCCGGGGTCCGGCTCGTCCCGCTCGGTGCTGACCCGGCCCGGCTTCATCACCAAAGTGCCCGACGTGCTGACGAGCGGCTTGCCGGTCCCGGCCAGCGGCTGCCCCAGCGCTTCGATCGCCGCGCGGTCGCGGCGGACGAGGTCCTCGGGATCCGCGTAGTCGCCGCCGTAAGCCATGTGCAGGACGCCGTCGGCGGCTTCGGCGCCGCGACGGAGGCTGTCGAGGTCGTCGAGGGAACCGCGGTGTGGCGTGGCGCCCAGCGACTCCAGCCGGGCGGCGGCGGTGTCCGACCGGGCCAGGCCGGTGACGGTGTGCCCGGCCGCGACGAGCTCGGCGACGACGGCGGGGCCGGTCTGGCCGGTTCCGCCGGTGACGAAGACATGCATGGAACTCTCCCAGTTTTTACGCCAGCGACTGGCACTAAGTAACGCCAGTCGCTGACCTTACGCGTAGTGCCAGGGACTGGCGCAACGTGAGGCCAGTCACTGGCCTAACCTCGACGAGTGCCGCGGAGTGGAGCAGAGGCTCGCCGCCGCCTCCGGGAGGCGGCGCTGGAGCTGTACCTGGAACGAGGGTTCGACCGGACCACGGCGGCGGAGATCGCCGCCAGGGCCGGCGTCAACGAGCGCACGTTCTTCCGGCACTTCCCCGACAAGCGGGAGGTGCTCTTCGACGGTGAGGCGGACCTGCGTGCCGCGCTCATGCGAGCGGTGGCCGAAGCACCCGAGGGGCTGGAACCGTTCGAGGTGCTGCTGTCCGCGTTCCGCACGTCCGCGCGGAACCTGGAGCACAACCGCCCGTACTCCCAGCCCCGGTGGCGGGTCATCGCGGCGACCCCGGCGCTGCGCGAACGCGAACTGGCCAAGCACGCGCTGCTCATCGACGCCGTGGCGGAGGCGCTGCGGCAGCGCGGGATCCCCGACGGCGTGGCGCGCCTGGCCGCCCGCACCGGCTGGGCCGCCTACCAGCACGCGGTCCAAGCGTGGGTCGACGATCCCGCGCAGAGCCCGGAGGCACACCTGCAGCGGGCGTTCGACGAGCTGCGCGCCCTCGCCACGGCCCCAACCCGCCGCCGCCCGCCCGGCGGGTGAGAATGGCCTGGTGACCGACGAGGTGAGCACCGCACCCGCCCGCACCCGGAACCGCTGGGGTGAGGGTGAGCGGCTGCGCGGGGAGATCCTCGCCGCCGCGAGCACGCTGCTGTCGGGGCTCGGCGGGGAGGACGGGCTCACCATCCGCGGGGTCGCGCGGGCCGCCGGCATCGCTCCCGCCAGCATCTACCAGCACTTCGCCGACCGGGCGGCCCTCGTCCGCGGGCTGCGCGAGCACGAGTTCGCCCGGCTGCGGACGCTCATGTGTGACGCCGACGCCCGCCCACCCGAGCACGATGTCGTCGCCCGCGTTCGGGAGCAGCTGCACGCCTACTGCACCTTCGCCGTGGGCAACCCCGGCCACTACCGGCTCATGCTGGCCCACCGCGACCCCGCCGCGCCCCGCGGTCCGCTGATGGACGTCATCGCGATGCTCACCGAGGCGTTCGAACGCTGCGCCGACGCCGGGCACGCCCTGCGCCTGCCCGCCGACCGTGCGGCGGTCATCGTCTTCGTCGGCGCCCACGGCCGGGTCGCCCTCCTGCACAGCAACCCCAGCGAACGGAGCGCGCAGGGCGTGCCCGACTTCGTCGACGAACTGGTGGGCCTGGTCTTCGCCTGAGCGAAAGTTCCGTTGTGCCCCAGCCCGATTGAGCCACCCGGGTGATCGCCTTCCCGATCCTTCGACAATTCCCCACCAGGCTGCCTAACATCTGTTCAGCAAGTATCCGAACGAACGTTTGGGAACTTCCCGTGACCGAAGCCCCGGCCTTCCCCATGACCCGCCGCTGCCCGCTGGATCCGCCACCCGAGCTCGCCCGGCTCCGCGCCGACGCGCCGGTCACGCGGGTCCGCCTGTGGGACGGCAGCACGCCCTGGCTGGTGACCCGCTACGAGGACGTCCGCGCGATGCTGCGCGACCCCCGCGTCAGCGCCGACAGCGACCGGCCCGGCTATCCCCACACCACTCCCGGCATCGCCGCGCGCCGCAGCCGCGCCAAGGCGTTCATCAGCCAGGACGATCCCGAGCACGCCGCGGGCAGGCGGCTGCTCACGGGCGAGTTCACCATCCGGCGGATCGAGACCCTGCGCCCGCGCGTGCAGCGCATCGTCGACGAGCTGGTCGACGACCTGCTCGCCGGGCCGAAACCGGCCGACCTCGTCGAGACGCTCGCGCTCCCGGTGCCGTCGCTGGTGATCTGCGAACTGCTCGGTGTCCCGTACGCCGACCGCACGTTCTTCCACCGCGTCAGCAAGACGCTCGTCTCCCGTGACGCCACCCCGGAGCAATCGGTCGAGGCGCTGGAGGAACTGCTGGCCTACCTGGGCGACCTCGTCGACAAGAAGGCCGCCGACCCCGGCGACGACGTCTTCAGCAGGCTGGCCGTCGAGCACTACCGCACCGGGAAGATGACGCGGCGGGAGATCGCGTCGATGGGGCAGCTGCTGCTCGTCGCCGGGCACGAGACCACGGCCAACATGATCGCGCTCGGCACCGTCGCGCTGCTCGAACACCCCGACCAGCTCGCGGAGCTGCGCGACGGCGACCCGGGGCTCGTGTCGACCGCGGTCGAGGAGCTGCTGCGCTACCTCACGATCGTCCACTTCGGACGGCGCCGGGTGGCGACCGAGGACCTGGAGGTGGGCGGGCAGCTGGTCCGCGAGGGCGAAGGGCTGATCCTCGCGAGCGACGCCGCCAACCGCGACGAGCGCGTGTTCGCCGACCCGGACCGGCTCGACCTGCACCGCAAGGGCCGCAACCACGTCGCGTTCGGGTTCGGGGTGCACCAGTGCCTCGGCCAGTCGCTCGCGCGGCTGGAGCTGCAGGTCGTCTACGGCACGCTGTACCGCCGGATTCCCACGCTCGCGCTCGCCGTGCCCGTCGAACAGCTGCCGTTCAAGCACGACATGGTCGTCTACGGGCTGCACGAACTGCCCGTCACCTGGTGACGACCGGGCAGCTAACCTGCTCGTATGCGGCGAGACGGGAACCCGGAGTTCATCGAGGCGCTGGCCCGAGGGCTCGATGTGCTGCGCTGCTTCGAGCCGGGCCGGGCCGCGATGTCGCTGAGCGAGGTCGCGGCCGCCACCGAGCTGGCGCGACCCACCGCCCGCCGGATCCTGATCACGTTGGAGCAGCTGGGTTACGTCCGCAACGACGGCGGCGCGTTCTCGCTCACCCCGCGGGTGCTGGAGCTGGGCATGGCCTACATCGGGTCGGCCGGGCTGTGGGAGCTGGCCCGGCCGCACCTGCGGGAGCTGGTGCGGCAGACCGGTGAGTCCTGCTCGATCGCGCAGCTCGACGGGCCGGACATCGTGTACGTGGCGCGCGTCGCCGTGCCGAAGCTGGTCACGCTCGCGGTCACCATCGGCACCCGGTTCCCGGCGGTGGCCACGTCGCTGGGCAAGGTGCTGCTCGCCGCGCTCGAACCGGAAGAGCTGGACCGCGTGCTCGCCGAACCGAGCCGGGCCGGGGTGACGGCGCGCTGGCAGCCGGAGCGCGACGAGATCGACGCGGCGCTGCGGGAGGTACGTGCCCGCGGCTGGGCCGTCACGGACGAGCAGCTGGCGCTCGGCATCCGCTCCGTGGCCGCCCCCATCCGCGACGGCGAGGGCCGCACGGTGGCGGCGGTGAACGTCAACGCCCACGCGGCCGAGACGTCGCTGGACACGCTCGTCGACCACCACCTCCCGCTGCTGCTGCGCGCGGCGAGCGCCATCGGCTCGGACTGGGCGGCGTGGCACGACCGTCCATTGGAGACGGTCGCGGAGGGCTGAGCCTCCGGCACCCCCTGGCGCGCGTCCCGGGGCGCCCGGATGGCGGTTTCGCGCCGGGCCGCCCGGGTCGACAGTGGGATCGGCTCGAAAGGGGGTTCGAGGTGACTCGCGAACGGTCCGTCGTCCCGGCACGCGAGCAGCTGGGGGAACAGCTGCGCAGGCTCCGCACCCGCTCCGGCAAAAGCCTCAAACAGCTCGAAAAGACCGTGCACGCCAGCGATTCCTCGCTGTCGCGTTACCTTTCCGGCGCCACGGTGCCGCCTTGGCCGGTCGTCGAACAGCTGTGCCGGGAGGCGGACGAGGACACCGCGGCGCTACGCCCGC
This sequence comes from Amycolatopsis bartoniae, assembly GCF_014191255.1. Taxonomy (GTDB): domain Bacteria; phylum Actinomycetota; class Actinomycetes; order Mycobacteriales; family Pseudonocardiaceae; genus Amycolatopsis_E; species Amycolatopsis_E bartoniae. The sequence continues at coordinate 410,793 of NZ_JACHWH010000003.1, read as the reverse complement.
TGTGGGAGCAGGCGGCGGGTGAGGCTCCCGAGCCCACCCCGGACGCGCCGGAGCGGAAGCCCTGGCGCGCCCGGCATCCCGCGTGGTTCCTGGCCGCGGTGGTCGCCGCGACGGCGGTGGTGTTCGCCGCCGCCGGGCTGGTGGCCGGGGCGGAGCTGTTCCCGCGGGTCGTCGTCGCCCCCGCGGCCACGCAGGACAAGGTGTGCGCGGACTGGCCCTGGCCGGACGGTCCCGGCCAGGAGGTCGAGGCACCGGCCCGGCCCAACGCCGTGGACCACCAGCCGGTGGTGGCGCTGGAGCAGGCGATGGTCGGCGGAGTGTGGATGGTGTTCGCGCACCTGACCGGCGCCGCGTACGGCGACCGCGTGTGGCTGGACGTCACCGCCGACGACGGCGCGACGTGGAACCAGTGCGGGCCCTTCCTCGTCACCGGCCCGTCCGCGGTCACCCGCGCGCACGCCCTCGACCCGCGGCTGGAGTTCCGCGCGTGCGCCGACGTGGTCCACTACCGCCCCGGCACCACGCGCAACGTGTGCACCGAGTTCTGGTGACCGGGCGGGACCACGACGAGCCGGATCACCCCGCAGTCGCACCGCAGGTACCGGACCTCTCCCTCGGAGGTCCGGTGGCGGGAGAGCACCCGCACGCGGGCGCCCACGGGGCAGAAGTCGTTCTCGCTGAGCATGGGCCCCAGCATCCGGTAAGGCCATTGTGCAGTTCAATGCTTACCTGATCTGATGGTCCCGTGCAGTTCACCCCTTACGGCGGGATCGCAGCGCAGCTGGCCGCCACGCTCGTCAACGTGGCGCCCGGCGCCACCGCGGAGACCTACGAGCAGGTCATCGAGACCTACGACTACCGCGGCACCGCCCCGGTGTCCGCCCGGGAGGCGGCGGAGCTGACCGCGTGGGCGCGGCGCCTGCGGCCGCTGTTCCAGGAGCCCGGGCTGCAACCGCGCGTCGACCTGGCCAACGAGCTGCTCGCCGTGGTCGCCGCGCCGCCACACATCTCCCAGCACCACGGCCGCCCGCCGCACTTCCACTACGCCCACGCGGACGAGCCGACCGTGCGGCGCCTCACGGCCTACACGATCATGGGCCTGGCGCACGTCCTGTGCGAGGACCCGAAGCGGATCGGCTGCTGCCGGCGCCCGGGCTGCGACACGGTGTACGTGGACACCTCACGCAACGGCCGCCGCCGGTTCTGCTCCCCGGAGTGCGCGAACCGCTCCCACGTCGCGGCGCACCGGCAGCGCCGGAAGAGCGGCGTCCCCCGATAAGTTCCGGTGCCGGCCATTCGATGGACTGGATGTCGGGGGTCGAGGTGAACCCGGACAGCCACCAGGAGTCGATCGCCGGTCTGGGGGCCGTGCTGGGCGGCCGCCGCGGCTACGACGCGGTCGCCGAGCGCCACCCCGGGAAGGCGGGCGAGCAGCCGTACGGCGGTGCCTGGCGCGGCCCGGTGTTCGTGCTGACGCACCACCCCGAGGACGCACGTGCGGTTGTTCGACTGCCCCGGCATCGAGCCGGTCCGGTGGGCCCGCGTCCACGACGGTGACCCCGCGGAGGCGGTGGACCTGCGCTACCGGCCGGCCCGCTAGGTCGCGATGTCCGGATACGGCAACGAGAAGTGCGCCAGGCGCCGGGCGTACTCGCGCTGGAAGCCCAGTGGTTCGTGGTCCCGTTCGAACAGCGCGATGAACAACGTCAGCGTCAGGAACGGGTGCGCGCCCAGCTCGAACAGCTTCGGGTAGTCGTGAGTGGACAGTGCCTGGCGTTCGGCGTCCTCGAATTCCAGCCACGACGAGCGTTCCCCGCTGTGGCAGTTGAGAATCGCGTTCGCGCGCTCGGCCTCCCACCACGCGACCGTGCCCGCCGGGTCCTCGCGGTAGCGCTCGACGAGCTCCGGGTCGCGGTCGACGGTGTAGAGGAACTTGTTCAGCAGGTACCTGCTCACCGGGCACCTCCCGGATACCACGTGAAGTACGCCTCCATGGTGTGGAACAGGTCGTAGGTGTCGACGTAGTCCACCCGCTGCCCCTCCCCCGCCACGCCCATCATGAGCATGAAGTCCATGAACCCGTGCGTGGCGTTTCCCGGCAGGTGCAGGCTTTCCAGTGTCACCTCGCCGAGGCACTTCTCGATGTCCCCGCATCTGATCCAGTCCACGGCCTTGCGGTCGAACTCCGGATCCGGCCCGTGCGGCCCGAACTGCCGCGGGCCGCCCAGCTCCAGCGACAGGTGCCCGGTGCCGATCACCGCCACCCGCTGGTCCGACGGCCAGGACTCGACCAGCTGCCGGATGGTCCGTCCCAGCTGGACGAAGCGCTTCGGCTGCGGGAGCGGTGGCGCGAAGATGTTGGTGTAGACCGGCACGATCGGCAGGTCGTTCTGCGAGCGCAGGGTGATGATCGGGCACGTGATGGAGTGGTCGATCCGCAGCTCGTTGGAGAACGCCAGGTCGAAACCCGCGTCCAGGCCCTCGCGCAGCACGTGCGCCGACAGGTCCTCCTGTCCTTTGAGGACCATCCGTGGCAGCCCGAACTCGCGTTCCTCGTTGTACCAGTTGGCGTCGTAGACCGGTGCCTTGCCGACGAGGAACTGCGGCATGTTGTCCAGCCACAGCTGGTGGAAGTGGTCCGAGCCGACCATCACCAGCACGTCCGGGCGGGCCCTGGTCAGCGTCTCGCGGAACGCCGCCACCTTGCGCACCCACTCGTCGGCGAAGTCCGGGCGGTCCTCGCCGGTGGCGGTGCTGGCGCGGTAGTAGAACGGGTGGTGGGTGGACGCGATCACCGCGACCAGTTCAGCCATGGCTGCCTCCTGCCGGGGGAACGGGCCGGTTGTTGAGGTCTACGGACAGGAAGATGTCGTTCGCGACGGGGTTGCGCAGTTCTTCGGCGAGCTGCCCGATGAGCCCCGCCGTGCGGGCGAGCAACGCGAAGCCGCGCAGCAACTCCAGCGGGAGCCCGAGATCGGCCAGTGCCGCGCCGCAGGCCCCCGCGCCGTTGAGCGGCAGGGTTTTACCCAGCACCTGCGGGTGCACGCGGCCGATGGCCTCGAACAACGCCAGGTGCGGGCCGAACTGCTGCTCCTCGCGGGCGATCTCGAACAGCCGCGCGGTGCGGGGATCGCCGTTCTTGTGCACGTGGTGTCCCAGGCCGGGGACGAACTTCCCGGCCGCGCGCCGGGCCTGCACGGTTTCCAGCGCCACCTCGTCCCAGTTCGCTGGTTCCTCCACAGTGGACACCGCTTCGTGCAGGAACCGGCCGCAGTCCTCGGTGACGCCGAGGAACCGTGAGCCGCCGCCGAGCAGTCCGGCGGCGAGCGCGCCCTGCACCGAGTCCGGCGCGGACAGGTACGTCAGCCGCGTGACGATCGCGGTGGGCGTGAACCCGTGATCGGCCAGCGCGGCCAGCACGGCCTCGAACACCCGTGTCTCCCCCGGCGCCGGACGACGCTGGGTCGCGAGCCAGAAAGCCAGTTCCCCGAAGGAAACCTTGCCCATCACGTCCTGCGCGAGGTCCTGGCCGAGGAGCGTGATCTTCTCCAGCGACGACGCGCCGAGCGCCGTGGGATACTCAGTCACCCTTGTCCTCCAGCCACTTGCGCAGTTCCGCCCCGTGCTCGTCCAGCTCGGGCGGCGGCAGCCGGTAGCTCACCGGCGTCTCGGAGAACCGGATCGGGTGGCGCGTGGTCGGCACGCCCCCGACCTCCACCACCGGATCCAGCTCGAACCGTTCCGCCATCGCGAAACCCTGGTCGATCGTGTTGATCGGGCCGCTGGGCACCCCGGCCTCGACGAGCAGGTCGAACCACTCCAGCGCGCCCCGTTTGCGCAGCTGCTCGGCGAGAATCGGGCGCAGCTCCTCGCGCCGCTCCGTGCGGTCGGCGTTGCGGGCGAACCGCGGGTCGTCGGCGATCTCCGGAATGCCGAGCACCTCGCACAGCTTGCGGAACTGGCCGTCGTTCGCGGCAGTGATGATCAGGTCGTTGTCCGCGGTGGGCAGCGGCTCGTAGGGGAACACGCTCGGGTGCGCGTTGCCCATGCGGTAGGGCACGGTGCCGCCTGCCACATACGCCGAGCTGTGGTTGACCAGCCCGGTCAGCGCCGAGGACAACAGGTTGACCTCCACGTGCTGGCCCTGTCCGGTGGCGTCGCGGTGGCGCAGCGCGGCGAGGATGCCGATCGCGGCATGGTTTCCCGCCATCACGTCGAACACCGAGATGCCAGCCCGGTACGGCGGCCCGTCGGGGTCGCCGGTCAGGCTCATCAGCCCGGAAATGGCCTGCACCATGAGGTCGTAGCCGGGCACGTGCCGACCCGCGCCCGAACCGAACCCGCTGATCGACGAGTAGATGACGCCGGGGTTGGCCTCGCGCACGGTGTCGAAGTCCAGGCCGTACTTGGCGAGCCCGCCGGGCTTGAAGTTCTCGATCAGCACGTCGGCTCGTCGCGCGAGCTCCCGCGCCACCTCGGCGTCGGCGGGATCGCGCAGGTCCAGCGCGATGGAGCGCTTTCCGCGGTTCACGCCCAGGTAGTACGTCGCGACGCCGTCGCGCACCGGTGGCATCCACGTGCGCGTGTCGTCCCCGCGCGGACCCTCCACTTTGATCACGTCAGCGCCCATGTCCGCGAGCAGCATCGTGGCGTACGGGCCGGCGAGGATCCGGGAGAAGTCCGCGACGAGCAGCCCGGCGAGCGGGCCGGTCTGCTCAGGCACGGCGGGTGTGGGTCGAGGAACTGGCGTAGTCCGTGTACGTGTACGGGTTGTCGAGGATCTTCGTCGGCGGGATGTCGGGGTTCATCCCCTTCTGCCACGCCTCTTCGCCCAGCTGCGAACGCAGGTACGTCACCGTCTCGTCGACCTCGCGGCGCACGGCGTCCAGGTCGATGCCCACCAGCCGGTGCTCGTGCTTGACCACCCGGCCGTTGACGAGCACGGTGTGGACGTCGCCGCGCTGCACCTGGAACGCGACGTGCCCGTACGGGTTGAGCAGCGGGAACGAGACGGACGAGTTGTCGTTCTTGATCAGCACGACGTCGGCCTTCTTGCCCGGTTCGAGGCTGCCGAGATCGTCGCGGCCCAGTGCGTGCGCACCGCCCCGCGTGGCCCACTCGACGACGTGCTCGGCGCGCAGACTGGCGTGCGTGACGGTGTCGCCCTGCGCGTGCGCTTCGAGGTGCTCGCGGGACCGGTCCGCGCCGAGTGTGGTCCGCATGGCCGAGAACAGGTCGCCGCTCCACCAGACCGAGGTGTCCATGGACAGCGAGACGGGAATACCGTGGGCCCGGATGGCCCAGGTGGGCGGGTATCCTTGGCCCGCGCTCTGCTCGCTCTCGGTCGAAACGGAGATCGACCCGCCGGTGGCCGCGATCCGGTGGTAGGAGTCGGCGGACAACGAGGCGGCGTGCACGTAAATCGTCTCGGGTGTCATGAACCCGTTGTCGTGCATGAGTTTCACGCCGTCGTCGTTGGTGGCGCCCCACACCCCGGCATGTGTGGTGACGGGCACCCCGAGCTCGCGGGCCACCTCGAACGCGGGCTTCTCGGGGAACGAGGGATCCCCGGTGACGTCGAACGCGATCTGGAACCCGAGCAGGTCGTCGCCGGTGATCCGCCGCCGCACGAAGTCGCGGAACTCGGGCGCGCCGGTCCACTCGGCCGGCGGGGCCTGGATGTTGCCGTAGGCGAGCACGAACCGCCCGGGCACGGACTGCAACGCGTCCACAGCGGCGTCCGCGTGCTCCACGGTTCGCAACCCGTGCGACCAGTCGACCACCGTGGTCACCCCGGACTCCAGCGCCTCGACGGCGGCAAGCACGTTGCCCGCGTGGATGTCCTGGGGCCGGAAGAGCTTGCCGCTTTCCAGGTAGTACCAGACAAAATACTGGGTGAGCGTCCAGTCGGCGCCGTATCCGCGCATGGCGGTCTGCCACATGTGCCGGTGGGTGTCGATCATGCCGGGCATCACGATGCCCCCACTGGCGTCGATCACCACCGCGTCGGCGGGCACCTCGATGTCCGGCCCCACAGCGGAAATCCGGTCCCCCTCGACGAGCACGTCAGCCCGGTCCCACACCCGGCGCGTGTCGTCGAGCGTCAGCACCGTCCCGCCCCGGAGGACCACGGGCCGCCCCTGCTCGAATTGGCTCATCACGCCACTCCCATGTCCGTACACCCGTCCGACACTGGACAGGAGCCTGGCGCCCACATTGGCCCCACCCACAGGGAAAGTCAAGGCCCAAGTCCGCACAGCGGACACCCGTCCGCACCCCATCACACACACGTGCACCCCGCGACGCGAACGCGAGCACACCCCCCTCCCGCCCGGTCCTCCCCCATCCCCGATACAAAGCCGTCATTAGCGGTTGGCTCACCGTGTCAAGGGTCGCGCAGCGATCGCGCAGCGACGCCGAAGGCGCCCTTGACGCGGTGAGCCAACCGTTAAACAATCAAAAATCGGGGCGCCCAACGCAACCACGGTTTTTCGCGCGAAGCGCGGCTTTCGGACGCGCCAAGCGCGAAAGCGCGTCATCCCGCCGCCTGCGGTTGTGAATATCACTTTGGCTCAGGCCCGCAAGCTTGGCATGACACCCGCCGGTTCCGGCGCATGTTGCGGCCCTGAGCCAAAGTGATCGAACCGGTTTCAGGCGACGGGATGACCACCCAACTCTGGAGTTTCCTTCGGGCCTTACGGCCCTCACTCACGAATAGTCGTGCGTTTCGGCGATTTCGCCGTCCTTCTTCCGCACCACGTGCGTCACTCCGCGGTTCTTCGCCAGCTCACGCCCGGCCTGCTGGGCCTCGGCCTTGGTGTCACTCGTGCTCGACGCCCGCTTCCGGCCCTCGACCTGGTTCTTCCACTTGCCGTCGCGCTCGCTGTAGAAGGTCTGGACATCACCCTCCGCCAGCTCCGGCTCCGCAGCCGAAGCCGCCGGGGCGAACGTCGAGAACAGCGCCGGATCCGGCGGAGGCGCCGTGGCGGGACCGCCCAGTGCCTGGGGCTCCATGAGGTACTCCAGGTCGCGCGTCCAGCCGCCCTTCGGGCCGTCCGCGCCGTCCGACAGGTGCCAGATCGTGGAGTTGTGTTCCTGGTTCTCCTCGTCGAACAGCGCGCTCGGGGCCACCTCGTCCTCCAGTCCGTCGGCCCGCAGCTCCTCGATCGCCCGCAGCCACTGCTTCTGGTGCACGGTGTCACGGGCGAGGATGAACTTCAGCATCTCCTTCACACCCGGGTCGTCGGTCATGTTGTACAACCGCGCGGTCTGCAGCCGCCCCTGCGCCTCCGCCGCCGCGTTCGCCCGGAAGTCCGCCAGCAGGTTCCCGCTCGCCACGATGTACTTCCCGTTCCAGGGGTCGCCGTTGGAGTCCGCGGGCAGCGCGCCCCCACCGCCGACGATGGCCTGCTGCGGATCCATTCCGCCCAGCACCGCCGCCGTCACCGGGTCCTTGACCGCCTCCGCGACCTCGGTGGCCGGGGCTCCCTCCAGCAACCGCGCCACCATCGTCGCGAGCATCTCGACGTGCCCGATCTCCTCGGCGGCGGTGTCCAGGATCAGGTCCTTGTACTTGCCCTCGATCCGGCAGTTCCAGCCCTGGAACAGGTACTGCCACGTGACGCTCAGCTCCCCGTAGGCGCCGCCGATCAGCTCCTGCAGCTTGTGCGCGAACACCGGGTCCGGCTTTTCCGGCTTCGCCTCGAACTGCAGGTTCTTCGTGTGCCTGAACATCGGGCTCAGCTCACCGCCGGGCCGGACTCCGAGGTCCCGGAAAGCTCCTTGAGGAACTCGTGGCACTGCTTCGCGCGCGCCGAGTCCTCCTCCATCACGCGGCGGAAGAAGTCCGCGATGTCCTGGCGGCCGGCGTTCTCCGCGTCGCGGACGTACTGGCCGTAGTCGTGCCCGGCCTTGAGCGAGTGGTACTGCACCGAGATCAGGTCGAAACTGACGTCGTCGAAACCGGTTTCTCCGGTCGCCATGGTGTGCTCCTCTGCCTCGTAGCCGTCTGACGACCCGGACATACCCGCCCCGGCGCCGGTTACGCCTCCGTCTGGTGGGCGAGGAACGCCACCACCCCGGCCAGATCGCCGCCCCGCGCGAACGCCGCCCGTTGCCGGGCCGCGCCGCCACCGCCGGCGAGGACCTCGGCGAGGGTCTGGTCCGCGAACTCCTTGGCACCGTCGCGCAACTGCGGGCGCACCTCGTCGAACAGGCCGAGCAGCGTCTCACGCGCGGGACGCAGGGTGCGCGTCAGCGGGTCGACGCACTGACCGTCCAGGCCGTCGCGCGCCGCCCGCCACAGGTCGGCACGCAGCACGTCCTGCGGCACCGGCTCGACGGTCTCGCCGCTGTCCAGGCGGCACCGGGCCGAAGCCGCGAGCCCCTGCACCAGGACCGCGAGCAGCGTGGCTTCCTCGGCCGTCGCGGCGACGTCGCAGACCCGCACCTCGACGGTCGGGTGCCGCGGGGAGAGCCGGATGTCCCAGTACAGGTTCGCCGGATCGAGCACGGCGCCGGACTGCGCCATCTCCCTGACGAGCGTGTCGTAGTGCTCCTCGGACTCGACGTGCGGCGGCGGGCCGCCCGAGGGCCAGCGCGACATCGACAGGTACCGCCAGCTCGCGTAGCCGGTGTCCGAGCCGTCGGCGAACGGCGAGTTCGCGCTCAGCGCGAGCAGCACCGGCAGCCACGGGCGCAGGTGGTTGAGCACGCCCACGCCCGTCGCGCGGTCCGGAATGCCGACGTGGATGTGGCAGCCGCACACGTTCACGCTGTCCATCAGGCCGCGGAAGTGGTCGGCGATGCGCTCGTACCGCGCGCCGGGCGTGAGCCGCGCCGTGTCCTCGACCGGCGAGGTCCCGCTGGCGAGCAGCCGCAGGCCCTTCGCCCGCGCGCCGCCGACCAGCTGGCCGCGTTGCGTGCGCAGGCAGTCCAGCAACTCCTCGGCCTGGTGGCACACCGGCGTCACGGACTCGACCTGGCAGGTCACCATCTCCGGCTGCAGCTCGTCGGGCGAACCCCGCAGCACGGCGGGAGCCGCGGCGGCGGGACGGCCGTCGGCGTCGACGAGCAGGAACTCCTCCTCGACGCCGAAGGTCTGCTCTTCGGACGGCCAGGTCATGCGGCGTCCCCCAGCACGTCTCTCGCGATGGCGTCGGCGTCACGGCGGAACGGGCTGTCCTGGCCCGGCCGCCCGGTGCCGACCTGCGTGAACCAACGCGTGTTCTGCGTGACCACGCCCAGCGCGTACAGGTCGGGGCGCGGCTCGCCCGCGACGTCGAGCACGTGGAACGGCGAACCGGCCACGGCCAGCCCGCCGGTGGCGAAGCTCTCACCGGTGCACGGATCGGTGTTGACGTACTCGCTGATCAGCCCGTCCGCGAGCAGCTGGCGCAGCAGCGGGTCGCACTCCCGGTGCAGGTCGGGCGCGGGCGCACGGGCGTCCAGCAGCACCTGCGCCTCGCGCCGCGAGCCCGCGACCACGGGCGACTCGACCACGAAACAGCCGCCGCCACACGTGAAGTCCGCCTGCGGCCCCACGATCTCGACCACTCCGGCGTCCACAAGGGACACCAGCTGCTCGACGTGCCCGACCGGTGGGCCGGCCGACAGCAGGAAGTTCGCCGGGGCGAACCGGGCCAGGAAGTCCTCGTGGGACTTCGGCAGCAGGCCACCGAAGTCGACGATACCGGGCATCGCCGGGCGCAGCGTCCGCATCATCTCCAGCGCGGCCTTGAGCGGGCTGCCTTCCGGGCCGAGCCGCGAGGTCTCCACGTCCTGTTCGAGCAGCTCCCGCAGCTCGGTCCGGAACGCGGCAGGGTCCGCGTAGGTGCGCCCCGCGAAAGGCCGGGCCAGCAGGTCGGGGCGCAGCGGCGGCACGTCACCGAGCCCGAAGGCGGCGAGCACCTTGTCCTTGCGCCGCAGGTCCAGCTCGCCGCTTTCGTCCACGACGTCCCCGAAGGCGCAGGTGAACGCCTCGGCGTCCTCGTCGCCGTCCCGCAGGCGCAGGGCGCAGCGGTAGTACGCGTGCTCCACCTCGGCCTGGAACAGCGGTTCGACCTCGGCGGCGAAGTCGAGCTTGGCGCAGCCCCGCTCGGCCTCCGCCCGGTCGCGCAGCACCGCGATCCGCTCCTCGGTCAGCACCACGGGACTCGGTGCCAGCTCCGGCCGGTGCACCTGCGCGCGGGCGAGGAACGGCAGGCCGCTGCGCGATCCGGCGACGAGGCACGGTTCCCGCCCGCTCGGGTGGTAGCGCAGCTCCCCGTCCCCGTTGCGGGTGAAACGGCCACCACGGCCCGTGGTCAGCGAGCGCACGATGTCGTAGAAGGTCAGGCCGAGGCCCTTCACCGCGACCGTGGCGCCGGGCGGAATCTCGTCCAGCGGCAGGTCCGCGGCGATGCCGCGGCCGAGGTAGCGCAGGCCGGAGCGCGCGGCGTGGCGGAGGAAACCGCGTTCCTCCTCGTCCGGTTCGAGCGCACTGTGCCCCGTGGTCAAAATCGCTTTGTCGACGTGCAGATCGGGGGCGCCGTCGTCGATGCGCAGCCGCAGCCCCTGCGCCGCACGGAACAGGCCGATGGCGCGGCCCAGGATGGGGCGCACGCAGACGCCTTCGGGGGCGAGGCGGCGCAGGCGCTGGAAGAACTCGTGCAGGTACGTCCCGTACCGGGCGCGGCTGGGGTACTCGTCCGGCGCCAGCTCGTGCCCGGACCACTCGGCGAGCGAGTACGGTGCGTCGCCCTCGACCAGCGGGTTGTCCGGGGAGTGGGCGGTGAGCTCGCTCGCGGTCGCGTTCGCCGCGAGCCAGTCCGGCTGGCCCGACCGCCACACCCGCCCGGACCCGTGCTCGGTCGCGTCGACCGCCCAGATCGTCACGGCCCGCCCGCCGCCGCGCGCCCGCAACCGGAGGATCAGTCGTTCCAGGACCGACAGACCCCGCGGCCCCAGACCGATGATCGCGACGGACAGCGGGCCGGATGAACTCATGGGCGGGGAATACCAAGATTTTCGGGCGGCAAACTCTCCTCAGCTGCCCCGGTTTTCCCCGAGCTCCTCGACGATCGGGTTGCCCGGTGCGGTGTCGGTGGCCGATTCCGCCAGTCCTGGCACCGAGTTCGCGTGTGCGTTGTGCTTGTCGGCGTCGGGAACCGTGCCGTCGTCGGCGAATTCGACGGAGCCGAACACCTCGGTCAGGTTCGCGTAGTCCACCGGCGGGATCGCCCGCAGGGCGCGCACGGCCTCGCCGTCGCCCTGGCGTTCCGCGGTCTGGACCAGCTGGTCGCGGCTCGCGGGGAAGTCGGCGTCGCCGAGGCACTCCCGCAGGCGTTCACGCGTCAGGGTCGAAGACATGGTTCCTCCTCGCTCAGCTGTCGGCCGGGCCGGACCACGGGGGCTGTTCCTCGGCGAGCTCCAGGTACTGGTCGACCTCCTGGGGGGTGGGGTCGATCCCGGCCTCGTCGGCGAACTCCTCCGGATCGCTGGTGCCCGGTTCCCCGGGCGTGGTCGCACCGTGGTCGGTCATTCCTTCGCCACCTTCGCTCGGGGTCGTCGAACGGGCAGGGGCTACCACCGGTCACGGAGCGCAAACCCGGGCCGGGGAGATGCTCGCGAACGGGCCCGTTCGCCCAGGCGGGTACACTTTCGCCGTTGATCGTTCGCCGACACAGGGAGGTAGCACCATGGGCCAGTCGAGGTCCCGCTACTCCCTGGCGCGCATCGACCCGTTCAGCCTGTGCGCCATCATCCCGGCCCTGGCGCTCGCGGGCCTGTGCGGCGTGAGCGGCTTCCTGCCTGGCGCCATCGCGTTCGCCGTGCTGGCGCTGGGGATCGTGGCGCTGGAGGTGTGGATTCACCGGCGCGAGCCCACTCCCCCACCGGCCGCGGCGCCACCCCGCCGCGCCCCGACGAGCGGCCGCCCCCCGGCGGCTGCCCGCCCCCCGGCCTCCGGCCGGACGCCCGCGCAGCAGCCGCCGCCGGTGCGCCGCCAGCCCCCGCCACCGCCCCGCCGCGCCCCGGCGGGCGGCCCCCCACCCCAGCGGCGGCAGCAGCCCCCACCGCGCCCGCGGATGCACTGAGGGCCCTTACGCCTGGATGGCGTAGTGGTGGTGCCCTTCCACCGGTAGCGCCACCCACCAGCCGTCCGGCACGGCCTTCTCGCGGCCGGTAGCCACCCTTCGCCTCAGCGAACCGCCTCCGCAGCCACCGCACCACCAGCCCTCCGGCACCTCGTGGGACGCCCTTACCTCAGCGAACCGCCTCCGCCCGGGCCCGGGCCTCCCCGAGGGTCGGCGGCAGGGGCACCCCGACGGCGTCCGCCGCGGATCTGTACCGCTGTGCGGACTCCGCGTCGCCCCGGGAGTGCGCCACGTTCCCCAGGCCGGTGAGGGCCCGGGCGCGTTCGTAGCGGCTGCCCGCCAGGTCGCCCAGCTCCGCGGCCTCCCCGTACCACCCCTCCGCGGCGGACAGGTCCCCGCGGCGGAAGGCGATCCACGCCTGGCAGTTGAGCGCCATCAGCACCTCGATCGGCAGCTGCGCCAGCCGCCGGGCCTCGGCGGCGTGTTCGGCCGCCTCCGGGAACCGGCCCAGCTCCACCAGCGCCAGCGCCATCCCGCGCAGCGCGATCGCCACGTTCCGCACCCGCCCCGCCGCCCGGTACTCGGCCAGCGTCTCCCCCAGCTCCCGCCGCGCGAGCTCCACCTCCCCCTGGTACAGCCGCACCCACGCCAGGCTCGACAACGCGTCCACCGCCCCGCGCGCGTCACCCGCGGCGAGGCAGCGCTCCCGCGCCCGCCGGTGGCAGTCGAACGCCTCCGCCAGCTCGCCCCGCTCCACGTACGCCATGCCGAGGCTGTTGAGCACCATCCCGGCCGCCGCCCCGTCCCCCGACGCCTCCGCCGCGGCCAGCGCGCACCGATGCGTCCGCAGCCACGGCTCGAACAGCTTCTCCCGGAAGAAGAACCCCCGCAGCACGTACGCCAGCTGCCAGCACAGCCGGTGCAACCCGTACTCCCCCGCCAGCTCGACCGCTCCCGCCAGCGCGGGCCACCGCGCCCCCAGCCACGCCAGCGCCCCCTCGCCGTCGTCGAACGGGACGGCCGGACGGGGACAGTCGACCGGCGGCCGGTACCGGTGCGGCTCGGCCAGCTCGTCCGCCGCCAGCAGCAGCCCCGTGAGGTGCTCGGTCAGCCTGCCGACCGCCGCCTTCCGTTCCTCGCTCGCGGGCAGCGCGTGCCGGATCGCGAACGCCCGCACCAGGTCGTGCAGCTCGACGAGCCCGTCGGCGAGTGTGACGAGGTTCGCGTCGTGCAGGCGATCCAGCAGCTCGTCGGCCGGTCCCGCCAGCGCCTCCACCGACGCCAGGTCGGCCGGCGCCGGCGGGTGCAGCGCCAGCAACCCGAGCAACCGCCGCTGCTCCTGCGGCAGTGCCTCGTAGGACACCGCGAAGGCGGCCGCGACGCTGCGCTCCCCGTCGTCGAGGGCGGCCAGCCGGGTCCGCTCGTCGATGAGCCGCTCCCGCAGCCGCACCCCGCCACCGGCGACCCGCGCCCCGGCGATGCGGATCGCGAGCGGCAGGAACCCGCACAGTTCCACGATTTCCGCCGCCCCCTCGGCCGTCCCGCTGACCGCCCGGAACAAGGCCACCGCGTCCGCCGGGCTCAACACGCCGACGGGCTGGTGCCAGGCATCGTCCAAAGCGGACAGCCGGCCACGGCTCGTCACGAGCACGCGACAGCCGGGCTCGGCGGGCAGCAGCGGCGCGACCTGCGCGGCGCTGAGCGCGTTGTCCAGCACCAGCAGCATCCGGCGGCCCCGCGTCCGGTCGCGCAGCAGGTTCGCCCGCGCGTCGAGGCCCGGCGGCACCTGCTCCCCCAGCACGCCGAGCAGGAGCAGCAGCTGTCCCAGTGCCTCGGCCGGAGCCTGCGCGGGGACATCGGGCGTGTGCCCACGCAGGTCGAGGAACAGTGCCCCGTCCGGAAAACCCCGCTCCGCGGCACGCGCGGCCGCGAGGGCGAGCGCGGTCTTGCCCGCTCCCGCCAGACCGTGCACCACGCACACGCGCACGTCGTCGGAACCGGTCAGCGCCGCGGAAAGCGCGGCGAGCTCCGCTTCACGACCGACGAAATGCCGCGTCTCGCGCGGCAAACCGGCGAGCCCGGCCCCGCTGCGCCGCGGCGTCTCCTCCGGTACGAGCGCCGCCAGCTCGCCGTTCGCTTTCAGCGCCTTGTCGTAAGCTTCGGCGACTCCGCGTTTGACCGGCATCCGGCCGGTCTCCACCTTGCTGAGATAGCCCTTGGTGAAGTGCACGAGGCGTTCCAGGTCCGTCAGCGACAGCCCCGCAGCCTCGCGGCGCCGCCGCAGTTCCGGTCCGAGTTCCATGCCGATCAGTGTGAGTCGGGCTCCGGCGCGAGAGACAGGGGTTTCCGGTTGCCTCTTCCGGGAAACAGCCGGCCCGGCAACTCGGCCAGTGCGACGGTGGCCCTCGCCGAGCAGATCCACCGCTGCCACGGCCCGTACTCCTGCACGGCGTGTGCGGCCTCCTTCAGCAGTGGCCGGGCAAGCCGTGGGCGGCACGTCCGCGCCAGGCACACGCCCAGGTCCAGCCGAGCGAGACGCGCTTCGGGATGGCTCGCGCCCAGCACCGCGTCCTGGTCGGGCAGCAGCTCCTCGAAGATCCGCGCCGCACGGGAAGGGTTTCCGGCCGCCATCCAGGTCACGCCCGACTGCCGCCGCATCCGGAGCGTGAGCGGATGCGCCTCGCCGAGCCGGGCGGTGGCGCGGGTTTCGGCGTCGGCGAGCACCGCGAGCGCCGCGGCGGGCTCGCCGTCGTCGCGCAGGGCGACGGCTTCGACGATCCGCAGTTCCAGCGTCCGCGGATCGTCCTCGCCGAACCACTCGACGGAGTCCGCGACAGCGCGGCGGACCGGCTCGGGCGAGTGCTCCCCCTCGGTGAGCACCACGACCGCTGCCCGCGCCAGGGGGTGGCGCTGCCACCCCACCCGGCCGAACAGCTCCACGAGCCGGCCCGCCGCGTCACGGGCGCGGGGAACGTCCCCGGCCAGCTGGAGCAGCCGCGCGTCTTCCAGAGTCGCGACCGGCCAGTCGCCCCGGTGGCTGCCGTGCGGCTGCGCGCGGCGGATCTCGGGCAGCAGGGTGTCGAGGAGGGCGCGGGCCTGGCGGTGCTCACCCCGCAGCCGCAGCGCCCGCACCCGCCCCAGCCGGACCTCGCGGCGCTCGTCTCCGTCGAGCCACACGGGTTCGGGCCCCTGCGCCGAGACGAGCGGGTGCGCGTGGAAGACCTTGTCCGCCTGCGCATAGCGGCCCAGCTGGTCGTGCGCCATCGCGGCGAGGAACCGGGCGCGGTGTTCGGTGCGCACGTCCCGCTCCCGCCGCGCCCGCTGGATGATCGGCGCCGTCTCGCGGACTGTCGTGGCCGGATCGGCGAGCCGCGCGGCGGCGAGGAGGTTCCCGGCCTCCAGCCAGACGTCACGCGCGGCCGCGGAGTCGCCGCGCTGCTCGAAACCGGTCGCGACGGCGCGCAGGAGCAGCTCCCGCTGGTCACGGGGCACGGCGCGGTGCCCGGCGACGGCGAGCGCGTGCCGGAACACGTCCAGTGGCGCCGGTGCCGCCAGCAGCCGCGACAGCACGGTCGCGGCCCGGGCGGCGAGCACGTCGAGCGTCGCGGGGTCGAGGACCTGCCGGGCCGCCTCGGTGACCGCCTCCGGCACCCGCCAGGCGCGGCGCACGGTGCCGGCGTCGCTCAGCGGGTGCACGAGGCCGTGGCAGGCGAGCTCGTCGAGCGCGGCGCCGACGAGCATCGGGGCCTGCGAGCCGAGGGTGCCCGCGACGGTGGGCACGAGCAGGTCCGCGGTGACCGGCGCGGGCGCGAGCGCCGCCGCGGCGGCGAGCACTGTCTGGGCGGGAAAGCCGCGGTCTCGCAGGTCCGATGTGGACTGTCCGGTGTGGATGTCGCCGACCACGCAGAGCGTGTCGCCGGGCAGCGCCTCGCCGAGGATGCGCATCGCCTCGGGCAGGTCGAGCCCGTGCAGGTCGAGGTCGAACCGCTCGGCCGCCTCGGCGACGGCGGCAGCGAGGAACGACGGGCGCTCCTCGCCCGCGAGGTGGATCCCGATGAGGTCCGCGTGGTGGTGCACGACCTCACGATGCCCCGTCCGGAGCGGCAAAAGCAGACCCGAGAACCGGACAAGAACGTGACAGTCGCGGCTGGGTGTGTCTAGGGGGCCGAACAGGACGGTCCGTCGCGCCACAGCGAGTCCGCCGAGCCGGCCTCCAGGTGCTTCGCGTACAGGGCCACCTTGAACCTGATGACGTCCAGCGCCTCTTGCAGGTCGGCCATCTGCTGGGCCACCTTCGCCTCGTGGCCGCGCAGGATCTCGAACCGCTCGGCCTCCGTGCCCGGGCCCTGGCGCACCAGCTCCGCGTACCGCCGGATGTCCGGCAGCGGCATGCCCGACGACCGCAGCTTCGCGCACACCCGCAGCCAGTTGACCTCCTGCTCGCCGAACACCCGCCGCCCGGCCGCGTTGCGCTGCACGGGTTCCACGAACAGGCCCTCCCGCTCGTAGAACCGCAGCGTGTGCGCCGACAGCCCGGTCAGGGAGCTGACCTCGCCGATCGTCAACGTCGAGTTCGTGACAGCAGTCATATCACCCACTCTACGGAGTTGACTTCGAGTCGGCTCTAACTCCTAGCGTCGGAAACGAGCTCGAACGAAGGGAACAGCATGACCAAGACCTGGTTCATCACCGGCACGTCCTCCGGCTTCGGGCGGGGCCTCACCGAGCGCCTCCTGGAGCGGGGCGACCGGGTGGCCGCCACCCTGCGCCGCCCGGAGGTGCTCGACGGCCTCCGCGCCGCCCACGGCGACCGGCTGTGGGTCGGGCGCCTCGACGTCACCGACACCGCGCAGGTCAAGCGCGTGGTGGACGACGCGTTCGCGGCGCTCGGCACGATCGACGTGGTCGTCAACAACGCCGGGTTCGCCGTGTTCGCCTCCGTCGAGGAGGCGTCCGACGAGCAGATCCGGCAGGTCATCGACACCAACCTCGTCGGGTCGATCTCGGTGATCCGCGCGGCGCTGCCGCACCTGCGGGCGCAGGGCCACGGCCGGATCCTGCAGATCTCGACCGCCGGCGGGCAGACGACGTACCCCAACTTCGGCTACTACCACGCGTCGAAGTGGGGTGTCGAAGGGTTCTGCGAGACGGTGGCGAAGGAGATCGAGCCGTTCGGGATCGGACTGACGATCGTCGAACCGGGCGCGACGCCCACCGGGTTCGGCGCGGCGCTGGCCACCGCGCCGATCATGCCGGAGTACGACGCCACGCCGGCCGGGGACGTGCGCCGCGCGCTCGCGAGCGGCGACTTTCCCCTGCTCAACGACCCGGACAAGATCGTCGGCGCGATCCTCGACCTCGTCGACGGCGGCGAGGTGCCGTTGCGCCTGCCGCTGGGCCCCGACACCTACCGCGACGTGCGGGCGTCCCTCGCCGCGCGCCTCGCCGAGCACGATTCCCACCGGGCGGTCGCGGAGTCCGTGTCGCTCGACGAGTTCGCGGCCCGTTAGTGCGGCCGCTGGTTTCCCGCCGCCTGGAACAGCCGGCGGGAAACCAGCCCGAGCACGATCAGCAGCACCACGGCGAACCCGGCGAGCGCGGCCTGCACCGGCACCAGTTGCGTCGCCAGCCCGAGCCCGACCACGGGCACGACCAGGCCGACGTACGCGGCGAGGAACAGCCCGGCGAGGGCCTCGCCCCGCCCTTCCGGGGGAGCGAGCGACAGCACGATGCTGACGCAGCCCTTGAACGCCGCCCCGGCGCCGCCACCCGCCAGCACCCCGCCGACGAGGAACAACACGAGGCTCGGCACCTGCACCGCGACCGTCACGAGCACGATGCCCGCGACGAGCGCCGCCACCCCGATGCCGAGCTGACGGCGCAACCCGGCGCGGGCCAGCAGGATCTGCGCGCCCGCCGCGGCGGCGAACACCGCGAACGACACCAGCCCGGCGAGCGCGTGCGAATGCTGGTGCAGCACGGTGGCCACGAACGCCGGAGCCAGCGAAGTGAACAGACCGAACACCGCGAACTGCACGAGCGCCGCGGCCCCCGCCGCGAAGTACCGGCGCCGCGCCGCGGGCGGCACGGAAATCCGCTGCGGGCGGTACCGCACCCGCACCGGCTCGACCGTCTCCGGCGCGAGCGCCAGCGCGATCGCGGCCACCAGCAACAGGGCCTGGAACACCAGGTACGGCACGCGCAGCGGATCACCGAGGTACTCGGCCAGCAGGCCCGCGACGAGCGGCCCGAGGCCGATGCCGCCGAGGTTCGCGGCGGTCGCGACGAGATCGGCGCGGGTCCGGGAGGCCCCGGGCCGCGCGGCGGAGTGGAGTTCGGTCAGGTGCGCGGTGGCCGTGGCGGTGAGCATGCCGATGCCGATGCCCGAGACGAACCGCGCCACGAGCAGCGCCGGCACGGAGGTCCACGTCAGGAAGACCACCGCGGC
This sequence comes from Amycolatopsis bartoniae, assembly GCF_014191255.1. Classification (GTDB taxonomy): domain Bacteria; phylum Actinomycetota; class Actinomycetes; order Mycobacteriales; family Pseudonocardiaceae; genus Amycolatopsis_E; species Amycolatopsis_E bartoniae. The sequence goes on along the minus strand of NZ_JACHWH010000003.1, from coordinate 392,271 downwards.
CAGCACGTTGACCAGTACCGCGGGCACGAGCACCAGCCGGCGGCCCGCCCAGTCGGACACGTGGCCGGCCAGGAACAGGCTCGCGAGCACGCCGACCGCGTACACCGCGAAGACGAGGGTGACCGTGAACGGACCGAAGCCGTCCTTGGCCTGGTAGAGCACGTAGAGCGGCGCGGGCGCGGCCGAAAAGGCCATCGTGACCGCGAATGCGTAGGCCACGAGCCAGAAACCGCGCCGTGAACCCGGCACCGCCGAAGCGGCCGGGCTCGTGCGAGAGACGAGTGTCGTCACTGGAGCTCCTCCCTTTCCGCACTCCACTCTCCCGCCGCCCATCGATCACGTCCAACGAATGTTTGTGCATGCTGCTATCACGGATCTAGATTGATCGAATGGAGTTGCGGCAGCTCGCGTCCTTCGTCGCGGTGGCGGAGGAGCTGAGCTTCACGAAGGCGGCCCGCCGGTTGCGGGTCGTGCAGTCGGGGGTGTCCACGGCGATCCGCGCGCTGGAGCGCGAGGTCGGCACGCCGCTGTTCGAGCGGGACAGCAGGCACGTCACGCTCACCGAGGCCGGGGCAGCGATGCTGCCCAGCGCCCGTGCCGCGCTGGCGGCAGCGCGCGCGGCGCACGACGCGGTGCAGGCGCGGCACGGTGAGCTGCACGGCGCGGTCGTCCTCGCCAGCATGTTGTCCACGCCGGGCGTCGACGTGGCGGGCGTGCTCGGCCGGTTCCACCGCGCCCACCCCGCGGTGCGGGTGCGGGTGCAGTACTCGCAGTCGGGTTCCCGCGGGCACGTGCACGCGCTGCTCGACGGGACCGTGGACGTGGCGCTCGTGTCCTTCCCGCGACGTCCGCCGCCCGGTCTCACCGCGGAACTGCTGACCACGGAGATGCTGCGGCTGGTGTGCGGCCCCGGCCACCCGCTCGCCGGCGCGGCCGAGGTGCGGCTGGAGGACCTCGCCGGCGAGACGTTCGCCGAGTTCCCGGAGGGCTGGGGCACCCGGGACCTGGTGGACCTCGCGTTCGACCGGCACGGGCTCAGCCGCTCGGTACCGCTGGAGGTGCCGGACTACGCGACCGCGGCGGCGCTCATCCGGCAGGGCCACGTGCTGGGATTCCTGCCGGAGAGCGTGGCGCTGGCACACGAGGAGCTGTCGGTGGTGCCGGTGGCCGAACGACTGGCGTGGAACGTCACCCTGGCCACCTCGGCGTCGCGTCCGCTGTCCCGGCCCGCGCTCGCGCTGATGGCGGAACTCCGGCGCTGCGTCACGAGATGAGCTTCAATTGCCGCAGTGAGATCGGTTGAGGCTTTTCCTGATCAACTGCCGGAAAAGATCGTAAAAGTCTCAACCAGCCGGATGGGCTACGCTGAGCCCGTGGCGAAGCTGCGCATCACCGACCTCGCGCGGATGGCGGGCGTGTCGGTGCAGCAGGTCCGCAACTACGTGGAGCTCGGGGTGCTGCCGCCGGTCGAGCGCACGGCCAGCGGGTACCGGGTGTTCACCGAGGTGCACGCGGAGGCGCTGCTGATCGTGCGGCAGCTCGCGGAGGGGCACGGCTGGGAGCGGACGCGGACGATCATGCGGGCCGTGCACGCCGGGGATCTCGGCACGGTGCTCGCCACGGTCGATGCCAGCCACGGCGAGCTGGACCGCGAACGCTCCGACATCGCCCGGGTGCTGGGCGCCTTCGACGAGATCGGCCGGGAGCCGGCGGGCGCCAGGCCGAGGCGGCCGCTGCGGATCGGCGAGGTGGCGGACGTGGTCGGGGTGCGCACGCCGGTGCTGCGGCTGTGGGAGCAGCGGGGCCTGCTGTCGCCGGAGCGTGAGCCCGGCACGGGGTACCGGGTGTACGGGCAGGCCGAACTGCGCAAGGCCGAGGTGGTGGCCCTGCTGCGGCGCGGGAACTACCCGTTCGCGGTCGTGCGGTCGGTGCTCGACGAGCTGGGCCCGCACGGCAGGCCCGAGCGCGTCCGGGCGGAGCTGGCGAAGCGCGAGCAGGACCTCCACCGCCGCAGCCTGAAGCGGTTGCGCGCCTCGGCGGCGCTGTCGGCGTATCTGACGCAGTGAGGTGCGGAGGCGGCTTCCGCGGGGCGGGCGCTCAACTCCCGAGTGGCTTCTCGAACGCCAGCGGGCCGATCGTCTCCGGGTCGGCCGTCACGTCGAACAGCGGGCGGTAGCCCATCGCCAGGTACAGCGCCTTCGCCTCCGGCTGGCGTGGGCCCGTCGTCAGGTACACGCGCTCGTAGCCCCGCGCGGCGGCCTCGCGTTCCAGCTCCGCCACCACCCGGCGCGCCAGGCCGCGGCGCCGGTGCGCGGAGTGCGTCCAGATCCGCTTCAGCTCCGCCGTCCGCTGGTCGTACCGCTGGAAAGCCCCGCCGGCAACGGGTTCCCCGTCCGCCAGCAGCAGGAGCAGCGCGCCGTCCGGCGGCGCGAACCGCTCGCGCGGGTAGCCCCGCAGGTCCTCGTGCAGCTTCTCGAACGTGCCGCCGTACCGGCTGGAGTACTCGTGCGCCAGCTCGGCGAGCAGCGGCGCCACCCGCGGATCGTCCTGGTCGACCTGGCACACCTGGAGAACGGAAGTCACAAGATCGGACAACCCGCCGGCTACGGGGCGCATTCCCGCAGGGTCAGCGTCGTCCACGCACCGAGATGCACGCGGTCGCCGTCCTTCAGCGGGCACGGGGTGCTGGGCTCGATCGGCTTGCGCGAGTAGTTGAGGTACGTCCCGTTGGCCGAGTTCATGTCCACCACCGCCCACCCGTCCTCGCCGGGCACGAGCAGCGCGTGCAGCCTCGACACGCCGATGTCCTCCGGCGGCCCGGTGAGATCGATGTCCGGCGTGATCCCGCGCGTCCGGCTGCGGCGGCCGATCGTCACCTGCTCGCCGCCCAGCGGGAAGTGCCGTTCGGGGCAGTACGGCGGAAACCGGATCGGCTCGGTGTCCGGACCGCCGTCGGCCTGCACCGCGCGGAAGTACCGCTCGTCCGCGGTCACCACCACCGACCACGTGCGCACCTCCGGCGAGCCCAGCGAGTCCGCCCCGCAGGTCTCGCAGAACCGGCCCGCCAGCTGCGTTCCGCACGCCGGGCACGGCTGCGGCCGCTCCGCCACCACCTCGGGGGCGCCGTCGAACGCCAGCCCGCACACGTCGCAGAACTCCTCGTCCGCCGACTCGTGGCCGCGCGCGCAGACCGGCATCAGTCCTCACCTCGCTGGACGCGCTTGGTGACCTGCGAGCGCGTCTCCAGCGTCATCGCGTCCACCGCGCTCACCTGCCGCCGCAACCGCACCGTGCCGCGCGCCGGGTCGAGCACCTCCACGACGTTCGCCAGCAGCTTCGCGGTGTCCTCGTGCCCCGACGAGTGCGCGAGCGCGACCGCCCGGCCGAGCTTCGCCGTCGCCGTCTCCTCCCGGCCCTGCCGCTGCGCCGCCAGCCCCTCCTCGATCGCCGACGCCAGCTCCGCCTGCCCCGTGTAGTGCGCGACCTCACGGCTGATCCGCGCCGACAACGCCGTGTCGTCGGTCCACGTCGCGAGCACCTTTCCCTTGCCCAGCACCGTGTCTCCCGCGACGAGGCTGACGCGCGCGGCGAGCATCCGGTCGCCGACGCCGGCGGGTGGCACGCGCAGGCTCACGTGGTAGTCCCGGCTCTCCGCGCCCCACGCGCCCGTCGGGTAGTCGCCCGTGCGCGGCCCGGACTCCACCCGGCGCCCGGTCAGGTCCAGCAGCGACGGCTCGACCTGCTTCACGAACTTCACCGTCGCGCCCTCGGGCGTCCACAGCCTCAGCGCGACGTCCGCGACCTCCTTGCCCATCGCCGTCTCCGCCATCGCCCGGAAGTCCGCCTCCAGCCCCTCGGGCTCCGCGACGATGTCGACCGAACCCAGCAGCGCGTCGGCGATCCGGCGCAGCTCCGCGACCTCCCAGTCGGTGCCGACGCCCCGGCAGTCGCACACGAACCGCCCCGCCACCTCGCCGAGGATCCGCTCCAGCTTCCGCGCCCCCTCGTGCACGTTCTTGCCGTCGGTGAGCAGGATCGCGTGCCGCAGCCCGGCTTCCCGCGTCGCGAACACGTCCCGCGCCAGCAGCAGCCACTCCCCCATCGCCGTGCCCCGGTCGGCCCGCAACCGCGCGACCGCCTCCTTCGCCTCGGCCCGGCTCGCCGCGTCCGCCGTGGCCATGCCCAGCTGCCGCGGATACACCAGCTCCGCGCTGTCGGTGCCGGCGATCACGGCGAACGCGACCCCGTCGCGGAGCGTGTCGACGGCCACCGCGGTGGCCCGCTTCGCCGCGGTGATCTTGGCGCGCGGGTGATCCATCGATCCCGAGCAGTCCACAATGATCACTTCGGCCGCCGGAACCCGCTGCGCGACGGCGCTTCCGGTGCGGCGGACCGTGACGATAGCGTCCACTTCGGACGCATCACGCGGCAGGTACTCGTTCTGGTGGACGTCGACCTGGAACTCGCTCATGGCGTCTCGCTCCCCGGGGTCGGATACGGCACGGTGACGGCCGTGATGTTGTCCTCACCGCCCAGTTCGAGTGCCGCGGCGACGAGGGCGGCCGGTCCGGCGGGCAGCACCGGCCGGGGCACGTGGTTCCACAGGCCGTCGCTGCACAGCAGGAGCACGCCGGGTTCGCCCACGGCCAACGTCGTGACGTTCGGCGGCCCGGGTTCGGCGTCCGCGCCGACCCACCGGGACAGCGCGTGCGCGTTCACCGCGGCCGACGCCTCGCGCTCGCTCAGCCCGGCGGCGAGCAGCCGGGCGTGCGGGGTGTCGTCGACGGTCAGCTGCTGACAGCGCTTTCCGGCCAGCCAGTACGCCCGGCTGTCACCGACCCAGCCGACGGTGACGTCGTGCGTGACGACGGCCGCCACGAAGGTGCACGACGGCGCGAGGTCCACCGACACCGGCTGGGCGAGCCCGCGCACCGCGTCGAAAGCCGCCGCGTAACCGTCCACAACGGACTCCCGAGCGGCCTTGCCCGCCATGAGGCAGTCGACGATCCGGTCCAGGGCGGTGTCCGCCGCGAGCTGTGCCGCCTCGTCCGCGCGCTCCGCCGAACCCACGCCGTCGCACACGATCGCCACCACGGTCCCGGGCAGCAGCACGGCGGCGGCCAGCGCGTCCTCGTTGCGGGCCCGCACGCGGCCGCGGTCGCTCACCCCCGCGACGGCACCGAGGTCGAACTCCATGCGGTCGCGGGGCGCCGGCCGTGCTCGCCCGCACTCCTCGCAGAACCCGTCGTCCGCCACCGCGGCACCACACGCGCGGCAGGACGTGCGGGCCGCGGTGAGCGGCCCGCCCTCCGGCGTCCGGCGCAGCACCAGGTTCCGGCCGCAGTTCTCGCAGAACCGGTCCCCCGGGCGCACGTCCTGCCCGCAGTCCAGGCACGTCATCAGAACCACGTCCTCGGCCGCACCCGGTTGGCCTCGTCGACCAGGGCGATCCGCTCGCGCCGGTCCGTCGTGTGCCGGGCCAGGCGCAGGTACCACGTCTCCAGCCCCTTCCGCAGGTCCGGCTCGGTCAGCCGGCAGCCCAGCACGGTGCCGGACCCCGGCTTCGCCCCGTCGACCCAGTCCAGCGCCGAGCGCAGCAGGTCGCGGGCGGCCTGCGCGCGCCGGTGTTCGTCCAGTTCCAGCCGCGCCAACCGCTCCCCCGCCACGACGAAGTCCTCTTCGGACAGTCCGGTACCGCCGGTGCGGGCGCGGATGGCGGCCAGCTGCGCGGCGACGTGGCTGCTGGAGGTCTCCGGCACGGATTCCAGCACGTCCACCGCCTCCGCCCGCTCCCCCTTCGCCAGCAACACGCGCGCGAGCCCGAAGGCTGCGCTGAGCATGGTCCGGTCGGTGCGCCAGACCGTGCGGTAGTAGCGGTCCGCGTCGCCGGTTTCGCCGACCGCCTCGGCACACGCGGCGATCGCGAGCTTCGGCGCGAGCTCGCCGGGCAGCTGGTCGTAGACCGCCTCGAAGGACTGGCGGGCCTGGTGCGGCCTGCCCTCGGCGAGCGCGGCGAGGCCGCGGTACCAGTCCGGGCGCCAGTCGCCGCGCACCGTTTTGGCTGTGTTGAGGGTCTTCCGGGCGGCGGCCGCGTCTCCCGCGTCGATCTGGGCCCTGGCGAGCCGCAGCGTCACCTCGACGCTGGGCACCGGCGGATCGGCCAGCTCCCGCAGCAGCGCGGCGGGATCGGTCTCGGTGAGCCCGGCGAGGAAAGCGCTTCCCGGATCCGTCAGGTCCGCCCGTGGCACGGGTAGCGCACCGGCGAGCTCCGCGGCCGTGGGCGTGCCGTGGACGCCGAAGGTGCGCCGTTCGGGCGTGAACTCCGTGGACGTGCCCGGGCGCGGCTGCCCGTCCCGCGCGGCCGCCACCTCCCGGAACACGCCTTCGAGCTGGTCGCGCATCGCCTCCGCCGAGGCGAACCGGCGCTCCGGGTCGCGGTGCGTGGCCCGCAGCAGCAGCCGGTGGAAGGACTCGAACTCGGCCAGCAGCGGCACCTCGTCCGGCGGCGGCAGCGAGTCCCGGTACTCCCGCTGGAAGTCGAACGGGAACGTGAGCACGGCCAGCGCGCGGCCGACGGTGTACACATCGGACAGTGGCGACGGCAGCTGCCTGCCGATCTCCGGAGCCTGGTACCCGGCCGTGCCGTAGATGGGACTGTCCGCGTCGGTGGCGTGCCGGACCGCGCCGAGGTCGATGAGCTTGAGCCGGTCCTCGACCTGGATCGCGTTGTCGGGCTTGAAGTCGCAGTACACCAGCCCGTTCTCGTGCAGGTGGCCGAGCGCGGGCAGGATCTCCAGCACGTACGCGATCGCCTGCTCGGGCGGCAGGCACGCCCGCGGGTCCTCCTGCTCCCGGCGGCGCTTGACCAGGTCCTTGAGCGACGTGCCGCCGACGTACTCCATCACGATGTAGCCGGTGCCGCGGTGCTCCACGAAGTTGTAGATGCGCACGATCGCCGGGTGCTCGACCTGCGCGAGGAACCGGCGCTCGGCCACCGCGGCCGCCATCGCGTCGGCGTCGCCCGAGTCGAGCAGGCCCTTGAGCACCACCCACCGGTCGGCGACCTTCCGGTCCGCGGCCAGGTAGATCCAGCCGAGCCCGCCGTGCGCGAGGCAGCCCAGCACCTCGTACTGGTCGTGCACCAGCTCGCCGGGCACCAGCTTGGGCGTGAAGGAGAACCGGTGGCCGCACTGCGGGCAGAAGCCCTCGACACGCCCGGGCTTGCCGTCGTGGCCACGCCCGACCTTGGCCCCGCACGCGCTGCAGAACCGCTTGTTCTCCGGCACCTGCGGGTCGCTCAGCACCGCGTCCCGGGGGTCGCGGGTCGGCACGCGGGGCACGTCGACGACGCCACGGCCCAGCTGGCTGGGCGCGCTGGCCGCAGCGGAGGCCGACGTGCTCCAGGAGACGCTCGTCGGCGCGGAGAAGCCGGTCGCCGACGTGTCGGGGCTCAACACGCGGGCCGGGGCTTCGAGGCCGCACGTGTCGCAGAACCCGTCCTCCTCGACCCGGCCGCCACACCCCTCGCGTGGACACGCCCTCATTCCGGCCCCTCCTCCCGTGCCCGCACCGCCCGCTGGTAGTCGCGCACCGCCACCGTCGCCGCCCGCAGGTCGCTCGGCGCCGCGTGCAGCAGGTCGTGTGCCGTGCGGTGCAGCTCGCCCAGCTCCAGGTCCTCGGCGTGGCCCAGGTTCGCCGCCTTGGCGCGGTAGGCCGCCAGCCTCCCGCGCAGTTCGAGCCTGCGCTCCAGCAGCCCGGTGGCGAACGCGAGCCGCTGCCGGACCTCGGTGAGCGCGGTCTCCCCGTCTCGCCGCAGCGCGGTGAGGGCGTCAGAAAGCGCTTTCCACTGGCCCGCGTGCCACAGGTCGACCAGCTCGGTGAGCCGGGCTCGCAGTGCGGGCGCGCGGGCCGCGGTGTCGGACAGCCCGGGTTCGGCGATCTTCTTCCGGACGGTGGCCGAGACGATCCGCGCCTCGGCTTCGGCCGCCGCGACGCGGTCGACGAGCGACTCCAGCTCGTGCTGCCGGTCGGAGAACCCGTCACGGACGGCCACCAGCTCGTCGAACTCCGCCCGTACCCGCGCGAGCTCCCGCTGCGGCAGCTGCGCCAGCGGGTCGGCGAGCGCGCGGCGGCGCAGTTCGGCCAGCCGCGCTTCGGCGCCGAGCTGCTCGGCGAGGGTTTCGAGCGGGCCGAGCTGCTCCGCCAGCGCCTGCCAGGCCTGCTCGACCTCGGCGAGCACGGCGGCGACGGTCTTGTGCCCAGCCTCCATGAGGGTGGTCAGTTCCACCACCTCCCCGGTGAGCAGCTCGGTCAGCTCCGCCAGTTCCGCCTGCCCGGGCCGCGCCCGGCGCGCCCGCACCTCCCGTGCCCGCTCCACGAGCCCCCGGTGCCGCGGAAACTGCTCCCACAAGGCGCTCATCGCCTGTTTCGCCTCGTCCCAGCGCTGCCGCGTGACGCCGGTGAGGTCACCGCCGAGCAGCCGGTGCGCGGGATGGCCGTCCATCGCGACCAGCGCCTCGGCCAGCCGGTCGCTCTCCGCGCCCAGCTCCGCCAGCGCGCGGTCGGCTTCGTCCGGGGTCAGCACGGGCGTCAGTCCTGGTACCGCGGGGCCGGGGGCGCGGGCACCGGGCCGGGCAGCAGGTCGCCGAGCCAGCGCCGGTACGACGCCGCCCACGCCCCGCTCGCCCGCACCTGCTCCAGCACCCCGTTGACGAACCGCACGAGGTCCTCGTGCTCGCGCGGCATCGCGATCCCGTACGGCTCGGCGGCCAGCGACGGGCCGACGACCTCGGTGTAGCGGTCCTGCGCGGCCATGCCGGCGAGGATCACGTCGTCGGTGGACACGGCGTCCACCTGCCCCTGCTGCAGCAGCACGAGGCAGTCGGTCCAGTCCGCGACGCCGACGGCCACGGGTTTCTGCGGCAGCGCCTGCACCGTGTCGATCGACGTCGACCCCTTGGTGGCGCACACCCGCTTGCCCGCCAGCTGGTCCGGCCCGGCGATCCCGGAGTTCCGCTTGACCAGGATCCGTTGCTGCGCCTCGTAGTACACCGAGGAGAACGCGACGTCGCGCCGCCGGGCGCAGGTGATCGTCATGGTCCGGACCACGAGGTCCACGTCGCCGTGCTGCACCGCCGGCACGCGCTGGTCGGAGGTGATCGCGCGCAGCTGCACGGCGTTCGGGTCGCCGAACAGCGCCTGCGCGATCGCGTGCGCGAGGTCGATGTCGAACCCCTGCAGCTGCCCGGTGAACGGGTCGCGGAAGCCCATGTCCAGGGTGTTCTGGTCGACGCCGACGACGAGCTTCCCGCGTTCGGCGATCTTCGCCATGGTGGAGCCGGCGGGCATCTTCCCGGGCTGCGGCAAGGGATCCGGCGGGCGCAGGCTCGCGAGCATGTCCCCGCAGTCGTCCGCGACGGGTGGCGCGGACGAGGTGACGGTCGTGGCGCCGCCGGGCGCGGGCACCTGCGCGGGCACGGTCGGCACCGCCGTCGGCGTCACCACCGCGCAGCCGGTGAGCAGCAGCGCGGCGCCGAAGGAGAGTACGCGTCTCATCGGTAGTCCTTCAGCCGTCGCCAGATCCCCGCCGCGGCACCGGCCGCCGTGACCACCGCGAGCACGGTGACCGCGGCCAGGGTCCCGGCGAGCGCCCGGCTCGCGTCGGTCACCTCCTCGCCGAAGGTCGCCCGCGTGTGGTCGATGGCGGTCTGCAGGTCCCGGTCGAGCCGGTCGAACAACCCGGCCGCGCCGGCCGGGCCGGTGTCCGTCGCGCGCTGCACGGCGAGGACGTAGTCACCGGTGTCGTCGGCGGCCCGGATGCCGGTGTGCGCCAGCGTCCACGCTTTGGCGTCGGCCGCGGCGGTGGCCACGCGGTTGCCGACCTCCGGGTCGGTGGCCAGCGACCGCGCCTGCTCCAGCAGTGCCGCGAGCTGGCCCGTGACCTGCACGTAGTCGTCCTGGTAAGCGCTTCCCGCGCCGCGCGCCACGAGGGTCAGCGTCTCGTCCGCGCGGGCGTTGAGCGTGGCGATCCGGGCGCGGACCAGGACGTCGATCTGGGCGGACCCCTCGTCGCGGCTGTCCCCGACGTCCTTGACCGCCGAGACGGTCGCCACGAGCACCCACAACAGCGACACGACGGCCGCGGCCGTGGCGGCGAGCAGTCCCGCGTTGAACACCCGGTTCGTGCGCCGCCGGAGGAACACCTGCGCGAGCACGAGCAACGCGAGCACGGCCAGCGACAACAGGATCTCCACCCACGGCACGCCGCTCGCGCTGTCCTGGTCGGCCGAGAGGTCCGCGGACTCCGACCGGTACAGCCGCTCCGCGGCCGGCAGCAGCCGCGTGCGCATGAGGTTCGACGCCTCCCGCTGGTAGGCCGCGCCCAGCGGCAGGCCCTGCCGGTTGTCGGCCCGCGCGGTCTCGACGAGTCCGGTGTAGACGGGCAGCTGCCCCGTCAGCGTCGCGAGCGGGCTGTCCGGCGCGGCCACGTCGGCGGGTTCCCGTGCCGCGACGGCGATCGTGAGCGCGTTGGCGGCCTGCGCGACATCGGCCTCGTAGCGCTGGCGGGACGCAGCCGGTTCCAGGCCGCCGGAGAGGAAGGCGCCCGTGGCGGTGGCGTCGGCGTCGGACAGCGAGCGGTAGATCTCCTGCGCCGCGGCGGTGAGCGGGCCGCTGCGGGTGGCGAGGTCGGCGACGGACTCGCCCCGCCGCTGCACGCTGAGCGAGGTGAACAGCCCGGCCAGCAGCGCGGCCGCGACGAGGACCAGCGCGAGCCCGGTCAGCACGCCCGGCGTCGTCCGGGCGAGCGCGGTCGCCTCGCGGACCGGCCTGCTCGTGAGCAGTGCGGTCATCCGCCGGTCTCCCCCACTGCGCACCCCTCCCGCTCCGGGCCTCCGTCGCAAACAATCGCTGGCTCAGCCGATCGTGCTACAGATTGGGCCCGGATTGCGGCTTCGGTGCCTGGTCGTGACCGGATCAGCCGATCAGGAGGACGTCCAGGGTCCGCGGCCCGTGCACGCCCTCGACGCGGCTCAGCTCGATGTCGCTGGTCGCCGACGGCCCGGAGACGAACGTGAGCGGCCGCGTGGGCTCCAGCCGGGCCAGCCCCTCGGGCACGGTCGCGACGATCTGCCGCGCCCGCACCACGCACAGGTGGTAGTCGGGCACCAGGGTGAGCGCGCGGCGGCCCTGGCCGGGGCCGCCGTCGAGCACGATGGTGCCGGTCTCGGCGATCGTGACGGCGCAGCCGGTGAGCACGCCGTCGGCGGCGTCGAGCTCGTCGACGGTCAGCGGCGGCTCGTCGGTCAGCCACCGCACGTCCCCGGCGTGCCACTCGCGCGGCAGCCCGGGCGGGGTGACCACCGTGCGCACCCCGCGCCGTCGCAGGGTTTCCGCGATGGCGCCGGGCAGCCCGGCCTCGGTGGCCCGGCGGACCTCGGCCCGGTAGTCGGCGATGCGCTCGGCCGCCAGCCCGGTCACGTCCGGGTACTCGCGCGTGCTCGCGTACTCGCGGGGAACCGGCGCCGGTTCGGGCCGGTCACGCAACGCGACGCGGACGCGCGCGAGGATCTCCGCTCGGGCGTCAGCCACGGTTGTTCCTCCACCAGGTCCGGAAGCTTTCGCGGGCGGGCAGCGGCGCGTCCCGCGACGAGGTCCACAACGAACCGGGCCACGGCAGTTTCGTGATCTTCCCGCCCGGCACGAGGTGCCGCGCGAGCGAGCCCGCCCGCTGCGCCGCCTCGTACTTGCCCGGGTCGCCGAACACCTGGCCCAGCAGCCGCATCGCGAGCCGTTCCGGTGAGGCTGGGGGTTTCGCCGCGACGCTTTTCGCCCGCAGGTGGGTGAGCACCTCCGGAATGTCGATGCGCACCGGGCAGACCTCGAAACACGCTCCGCACAGCGAGGACGCGTACGGCAGCGCCGCCGCCTGCTTGTCGTGCGGGTCGGCCACCAGCTGCGGGGTGAGGATCGCCCCGATCGGGCCGGGATAGACCGAGCCGTACGCCTGCCCGCCGGTGCGCTCGTAGACCGGGCACACGTTGAGGCAGGCCGAACAGCGGATGCAGCGCAGCGCCTGGCGCCCCACCTCGTCGGCGAGCACCTCGGTGCGGCCGTTGTCCAGCAGCACCAGGTGGAACTCCCGCGGCCCGTCGCCCGGGGTGACGCCGGTCCACACCGAGGTGTACGGGTTCATCCGCTCGGCGGTGGAGGAGCGCGGCAGCAGCTGGAGGAACACCTCCAGGTCGCGCCACGTCGGCACGAGCTTTTCCAGTCCCAGCACGGTGATCAGTGTCCGCGGCAGCGTCAGGCACATGCGCCCGTTGCCCTCGGACTCGACGACCATCACCGAACCGGTGTCGGCGACCGCGAAGTTCGCCCCGGACACGGCGACCTTCGCGGTGAGGAACTTCTGCCGCAGGTGCCGGCGCGCGGCCTCGGCGAGCGCGCGTGGTTCGGCGGGCAGGTCGGCGGGCGCGCCGGGCATCTCGCGGCGGAAGATGTCGCGGATCTCCGCGCGGTTGCGGTGGATCGCGGGCACGAGGATGTGCGAGGGCCGGTCGTGACCCAACTGCACGATCACCTCCGCGAGGTCGGTCTCGATCGCCGTCACGCCACCGGCTTCGAGCGCCTCGTTGAGCCCGATCTCCGCCGTGGCCATGGACTTGACCTTGACGACCTCGTCCGCGCCCGCCTCGCGCACCAGCCGCAGCACGATTTCGTTGGCCTCGGCGGCGTCACGCGCCCAGTGCACCACGCCGCCGCGCGCGGTCACCGCCGCCTCCAGTCGCTCCAGATAGGTGCCGAGGTTCGCCAGGACTTCGTTCTTGATCGCCTCGCCCGCGTGGCGCAGCTCCTCCCAGTCGGGCACCTCGGCGACCGTGCGGGCGCGCTTGTCGCGGATGGTGTGCGTGGCGTGGCGGAGGTTGCGCCGCAGCTGCGAGTCGGCGAGCGCGGTGTGCGCGGCCTTCGGGAACGTGGGCACGCCCAGCCACGTCACGGGGTTGCGAGCCACGGTTCCTCCTCCGTCGAAGCCAGGATGTCGGCCAGGTGCACGGTCCGCACGCCGGTGCGCAGCCGGGAGAGGCCGCCGCCGATGTGCATCAGGCACGAGTTGTCGCCCGCCGTCAGCACCTCCGCGCCGGTGTCGAGCACGCTGGTCATCTTGTCCCCGAGCATCGCCGTCGACGTCTCGGAGTTCTTCAGCGCGAACGTGCCGCCGAACCCGCAGCACGTCTCGGCCGCGGGCAGCTCGACGAGGTCGAGGCCCTTGACCGCGCGCAGCAGCGCGAGCGGCTTCTCCCCCACGCCCAGCATGCGCAGCGAATGGCACGTCGGGTGGTAGGTGACGCGGTGCGGGAAATACGCGCCCACGTCGGTCACGCCCAGCACGTCGACCAGGAACTCGCTCAGCTCGTACATCCGGCCGGGCAGGTCGGACTCCAGCAGCTTCGGGTAGATGTCTCGCACCATCGCCGCGCACGAGCCCGAGGGCGCGACCACCGCGTCGTAGCCCGCGAAGGACTCCCCCAGCCGCCTCACGAGCGGCACGGTCTCGTCCCGGTATCCGGTGTTGAAGTGCATCTGCCCGCAGCACGTCTGCGACAGCGGGAAGTCCACCGCGCAGCCGAGCCGCTCCAGCAGGCGCACCACCGACCTGCACGTGTCCGGGAACAGGGTGTCCCCCAGGCACGTCGCGAACAGCGCAACCCTGAGCGTCATACCGGGAACTCTAGTGCCCGTTTCAGCCAGTGACACCGCCGGTCCGGTGGACGCGCAGGGGTAGCGACGCCCAGGCGCGCAGCGTGTTGTTGTGGTGACGGCGTGGCTGCCCCGCGAGCTCGATCCGCTCGACGCGGGCGGCCAGTGCGGTGACCAGCGCTTCCGCTTCGAGCCGGGCGACGTGCTGCCCGACGCACTGGTGGAGGCCCATGCCGAAGCCGACGTGGCCCGACGGGTCGCGGGACAGGTCGAAGACGTCGGGATCGGTCCAGCGCCGGGGATCGCGGTTGGCCGCCGCGAGGAACATCAGGATCTTCCGGCCCTTCGCGATGCGCACGCCGCCGAGCTCCAGGTCCTTCGTCGTGGTGCGGAAGAACGTCTGCACCGGCGACTCCCACCGCACGGCCTCGTCGAAGGCGACACGCGCGAGCCCGGGCCGCTCCCGCAGGCGCCGCCACTGCTCCGGATGGGTGGCGAAGGCGTACAGCACCGCGGCGATGCCGTGCACCGTGGTGTCCACCCCGGCGGTCAGCAGCGACCGTACGACCAGCGGCGCCTGTTCGTACGTCAGGTCGCCGTTGTCGGCCGCCGCCCAGATCCGCGCGCCGAAACCGTCCGGCGCGAGCGCTTCCCGCGCGCACTGCGCGTTGACCCACGCCGACAGCTCCGCGACGCGGGGCTGTCCCTTCTCGACGAGGTCGTTGACCGGGCCGAAGGCGTTGAACGCGTGGTCGCCGTAGGGCAGCAGGTTCTCGCGCCCGGCCTTGCCCAGGCCCACGGCGTCGGGGAACACCCGGAGCGGGAACGCCTGCGCGAGCGCGGGCACGGCGTCGAACTCGTCCTCGGCGAGCACCTCGTCGACGAGCCGCTCGGCGTCGGCGAACCACTCCGCGCGCAGCCGCCGCAACGCGCGCGGGCCGAGGATCTTCGACAGCACCGCGCGCGGCGCGTCGTGGTGCGGCGGATCGGCTTCCAGCAGCAGGCTCGGCGGCCGCCACGGCTCCTCCACGCGGAAGTTGCTCAGCCCCACGCCGGCGCCGGACTCGAAGCCCTGCCAGTCGGTCAGCGCCGCGTGCACCTCGGCGTAGCGGGCCAGTGCGTGGACGTCGTACTTCTCCAGGTACGTCACCGGCCCGGCTTCCCGCAGCTTTTCGTGCAGCGGCAACGGGTTCTCCAGGACGTCGTGGCTGAACGGGTCGATCATCGCGGAGTCCTTCACAGGTCGAGCACGAGGCGGTCGGTGCGGGCGCGGGAAACGCAGGGGAACATGCAGTCCCCGGCGGCGCGCTCGGCGTCGTCGAGGATCGAGTCGCGGTGGTCGGGCACGCCGTCGAGCACCCCGGTCTCGCAGGTGCCACAGGTGCCCTGGCGGCACGACGACAGCAGCCCGGCCCCGGCGGCGGTCACGGCTTCGAGCACCGACTGTCCAGGTTGGACGGTCACCGAGCGGCCGGATCTGGCGAGGGTCACCTCGAACGGTTCGCCGCGCACGCCGGAGTCTCGGGGCACGAACCGTTCCGTACGCAGCCGGCCGGGTGGCCAGGTGACGCACCGGCGTTCGACGGCGGCGAGCAGCGCTTCCGGGCCGCAGCAGTAGACCTTCGTCCCCGCGTCGACGTCGAGCCACGTGTCGAGATCGAGCAGGCCGTACTCGTCCTGCGGGCACACGGTCACGTGCTCGCCGTAGCGCGCCAGCTCGTCCAGGAACGCCATCGACCGGCGCGTGCGGCCGCCGTAGAGCAGGTGCCAGCCGGTGCCCAGCAGCTCGGCCTGATGCAGCATCGGCAGCAGTGGCGTGATCCCGATCCCGCCCGCGACGAACAGGTACCGCCGCGACGGCACGAGCGGGAAGTTGTTGCGGGGACCGCCGATGCCCACGGAATCGCCGACGGACAGCTCGTCGTGCACGAACGCCGAACCGCCGCGGCCGTCCGGTTCGCGCAGCACCCCGATGCGGTAGGTGTGCGGGTCCCAGCGGTCGCCGCACAGGGAGTACTGGCGCACGAAACCGTTGGGCAGCACCAGATCCACGTGCGCACCGGGCGTCCAGTCGGGCAGCCGCCCGCCGTGCGGCGCGGCCAGCGTCAGCGTGACGACGCCTTCGGCCACCGGTGACTTGTCCACGACCCGCAGGTCCACCGTCGTTGGCATGCCCAGCAGGATGAATCGGCGGCGAGGCGGCGCTACACCCGATTCTCATCCGGTGAGAGACCCATCGCCCGGCCGATGCCCAGGGCGGTGGCCCGCAGCGCGGGGATCACCGTGCGCGCGCCCGCGTCGTTCGGCACCACCACGCCGAGCGCGGCGACGACCGGCCCGCCCGGCCCGCGCACCGGCACCGCGACCCCGGTGGCGCGCTCGTCGATGAACCCCGCGCACAGGGCGAACCCGTCGCGCCGGATGTCGGCCAGCCGTGCCCGCAACGCCTTCGGGTCCGTCACGGTGTACGGGGTGAACGCCGACAGCACGCCGCCGAGCACGCGCTCCTGCACCTCCGCCGGGGCGTGCGCGAGCAGCACCTCCCCCGAGGAGGACGCGTGCAGCGGCAGCCGCCCGGCGATGCGGGTCAGGTTGATCACCGCGCGCCGCGCGGACAGCCGTTCGAGGAACAGCACTTCGTCGCCCTCGCGGACGGCGAGCTGGATGTGCTGGCGCACCACGGCGTGCAGATCCTCCATGAACGGCATCGCGGCCTCGCGCAGCGGGAGCGCCGGCGACGCGCGCGAGGCGACCTCCCACAGCCGCATCCCGATCCGCACCTTCCGGTCGGCGTCGCGCTGCAGCCAGCCGTAGCCGACGAGGTGTTCCACGAGCCGCGAGACCGTCGCCACGTGCAGGCCGGTGCGGCGCGCCAGCTCCGACACGCCCAGCGCGGGCGCGTCCGGCCCGAACACCTCGATGATCCGCACGGCCCGGCCCAGCACAGACTCCCTCGTCATGGCGCCAGTGTCCGCCATGCGCGCTACGCTCCAGTCACATGAACGTGATCGAGTTCACGCCGACGCGCGAGCAGTACGCCTGGACCTTCGGCGGCGTCGAGCCTGTCCTGAGGGTCAAGCCGGGCACGGCACTGCGGCTGTGGACCGAGGACGCGTTCGGCGGCCGTCTCACCAGCCCGCACGACCGCCCGAGCGAGCAGCTCGACCTGCACGAGGTCAACCCGCAGACCGGCCCGTTCCACGTCGAGGGCGCCGAGCCGGGCGACACGCTGGCGCTGCACTTCGCCGAGCTGGAGCCCGCGCGGGACTGGGCCGCGTCGGCGACCATCCCGTTCTTCGGCGGCCTCACCGGCACCGACCGCACGGCGCTGCTGCACGACGCGCTGCCCGAGCGCACGTGGATCTACCAGCTCGACCGCGAGCGCGAGGTGGTGGTGTTCGAGGCGCTGCAGGGCGAGTTCCGGCTGGACCTGCCGGTCGCGCCGATGCTCGGCACCGTCGGCGTGGCGCCCGGCGGGCGGGAGGTGCGCACGTCGCTGGTGCCGGACACCTTCGGCGGCAACATGGACACGCCCGAGATGCGCGCGGGCGCGACGTGCTTCCTCGGCGTCAACGTCGAAGGCGCGCTGTTCTCCGTCGGCGACGGGCACTACCGCCAGGGCGAGGGCGAGTCGTGCGGCACCGCGGTCGAGGGCGCGATGAACGTGACCCTGATCGTGGAGCTGATCAAGGGCGGCGCGCCGCTGTGGCCGCGCATCGAGCAGGACTCGCACTACGCCGTCGTCGGCTCGTCGCGCCCGCTGGAGGACGCGTGGCGCGCGAGCCAGGTCGGGATGATCGACTGGCTGCACGAGCTGTACGGCCTCGACCGCCTCGACGCGTACCAGCTGCTGACGCAGATCGGCGAGGCCCCGCTGGCGAACGTGGTGGACGCGAACTACAGCGCGGTCACCAAGGTGGCCAAACGCCTCCTCCCGCAGGCCGACGCCTTCGGCGGGATGCACCGGTACCTGCGAGACCAGGCGAGGACGCTTTAGCCGGCGACCCGCTCCGCCAGCAGGTCCGCCACCGTGCGCGGTTCGCGGCCCAGGAGCTGCCCCAGCAACGGATCGGTGCCGGCGAAGTGGCCCTGCCGGGCGGCCTGGAAGAACGTCAGCAGCATGCGGGCCGTGGTCTCCGGGGTGCCGTGGGCGACCTGGTCGGCGACCCACCGCTCGTCCTCGACCACGACCCGTTCCACGCGGCGGCCGGTGACCTCGGACGCGATCCCGGCGATGTCGTCGAACGTGACGGCGCGGCTCGCGGTGAGGGTGACCGGGCCGTCGAACGCGCGCTCGCCCGCCAGGATCACCGCCGCCGCTTCCGCTTCGTCGGCCCGGTCCGTCCACGAGGCGGGGCCGTCCGCGGGGGCGGCGATCACCCCGGTCCGCTGCCACGGGCCGAGCATCCAGTCGAGGCTGTGGGCGTAGAAACCGTTGCGCAGCGACGTCCAGGCGACGCCTGAGCCGGCGAGCAGCGCCTCGGTGGCGGCGTGCTCGCGGGCCGGGGAGAACGGCGAGTCACCGCGGACGTTCTGGTGGCTGGTGTACAGGATCCGTCGGGCACCCGCCGCCACCGCGGCCTCGACGGCCGTGCGGTGCAGCTCCAGCCCGTCGCGCGAGGGGTCGTTGTGGGAGACGAGCAGCACCTGCTCCGCGCCCTCGAACGACTCGCGCAACGCGGCCGGGTCGTCGTAGGAGCCTTGGCGCACGCGGACACCGCGGTCGGCGAAGTGCCGGGCCTTGGCGACGTCGCGCACGCTCACGCCGATCCGGCCCGCGGGCACGAGCTTGAGCAGGTGCTCGACGGTGGCACCGTTGAGGGCGCCGGTCGCACCGGTGATGACGATCATGCTGAGGTCCTTCTCGGTCATCGGCGCCGCAGGAGCGGCAGGAGGATGTCGTCGACGAGGTGTTCGAGGAACCCCTGGTCGCAGGGCTCGCCGGTGAGCAGCCGGAGCACGATGACGGCCGGGGCGATCTCGGCGAACAGCTCCGCCGCCCCCGGCGCCAGGTGTTCGCCGTGTTCGAGCGCGGCGCGAAAGGGCTGTTCGGTCATGGCCGTCTTGTCGCGCTGCCGGATCCGCCGCAGGGCCGCGGCCAGCTCGGGGTCACCGCGCATCCCGGCGAACAGCGCGCCGAGCAGCCCGACCTCCTGCTCCGCGATCTCCCGCGCCAGCCACCCCACGGTCTCCAGCAGCGCCTCGCGAAGATCGCCGGAACGGCTGGCCGGCGGAGGGTCCACCGTGCGGCGGTCGACCGCCGCCACCACCAGCTCGGCCTTCCCGGCGTAGCGCCGGTAGACCGTCGGCTTCCCCACCCCGGCCCGCGCCGCGACCGCCTCGATGCTCAGCTGGTCGTAGCCGATCTCGGTGAGCAGCCGCAGCGTCGCGTCGAGGATCGCGACGTCCCGGCCGGCGTCCCGCGGTCTGCCCGGCACGTGCTCCTCCTTTACGAAACGGAACGGGAACGTAAAGGAAGGTAGCCGCACGCGACCCCGCCGTCAAGCGGGGTCACAGCATCGCGCGCAACCGGATGAGCGCGCGGTGCTGCGCGACCCGCACCTGCCCGACCGACAGCCCGAGCACCAGCGCGGTCTCCGCCGCCGTCAGGCCCGTCGCCACGCGCAGCAGCACGATGTCCCGGTCCAGCGGCGACAGCACCGGCAGCAACCCGAGCACCTCGTCGGCCGCCGGACGCCGGTGCCCCGGCGCCAGCTCGTCGACGGTGCGGGTCAGCACCTGGAACACCAACCGCAGGAACGGGCCGCCGCGGTAGCCCGGCACGGCGGCGAGCACCGCCCGCCCGGCCTCCGCGGCGACCTCGTCCGCCCGCCGGTACGACGAGCCGTCCCGGCCCAGCCGCGCCCGGCAGTACCGCACGAGCAGCGGGCCGACCTCCGCGAGCAGCCTGCCGACGAGCACCGCGTCGCCGGTGGCCGCGCCACGGGCGAGCCGGTCGAGCCCGGCGGGCAGGGCTGTCCCCGCGTCGGTCTCCCGGTCGTCCACGGTCAAGCTGCGGCCAGCGCGATCACGCTGAAAGACGCTCCCTGAGGGTCGGCGAGAACGGTGAACCGGCCCACCGGGGTGTCGGTCGGCGGCACGAGCGTCCGCCCGCCCAGCTCGCCCGCGCGGGCACCGATGGCGTCCGCGTCCGCCACGGCGAAGTAGACCATCCAGTGCTCGGGCGTTTCCGCGGGCCAGTTCGCGTCGAGGGTCAGCATGCCGCCGATCTCCCGCTCGCCGAGGTGCCAGACCGAGTAGTCCGGCTGCTTCGCCGCCTGCCAGCCGAACACGGCCTGGTAGAACGCGCCTGCGGCGTCGGGGTGGCGGGTGGCCAGCTCGTTCCAGCACAGCGCGCCCGGCTCGTTCACCAGCTCCGCGCCCGCGAATCCGCGCGGCTCCCAGACGCCGAACGCCGCGCCACCCGTGTCGGCGAACAACGCCATCCGCCCGGATGACGGGATGTCCATGGGCTCGACGATCACCCGGCCGCCCGCGGCGGTGACCGCCTTGGTGGCCACGTCGGCGTCGGCGACCGACACGTAGGTGGTCCAGTTCGGCGGCACGCCGGGCTCCATCGCCGGGCCGATCCCCGCCACCTGCCGCTCCCCCAGCCGGCACATCCGGTAGCCGCCGAACTCGGCGCCCTGGTCCACCGCCTCCCAGCCGAACAGCCCGCCGTAGAACCGCGACGCCCCCTCGACGTCGGTCGTCACCAGATCCACCCAGCACGGGGTTCCGGGTTCGTATCCCGTCCGTTCCACCGCTACCCACCTCTTCCGACTCCGCGAACCCTCCCCCTCCGAGAATCGCTTTCCGGCCCGCCTCGCGGTTAGGGCCTAAAGGCCCCTAATGGAGGGTGCGGCCACCCTCGAAGTTCCACAGTGGACTGACCAGGAGGAACGGAAGCGTGGCACGACAACGCGACGTGACGACAAGTTCGTCCGTACGGTGACTTGCCGGTTGCGTTCCGTACTCTTTACCCTCTACCGAGGGTGATGGACATGACACGTGAAGTGATGCACGACCTGCTGCCTTCGCTGCTCCGCCGCGCGGTCCGCGTGGTCCCCGCGGAGGAGGACGAGGACACCGGAGCGCCCCGGCACCCGGGGCTCGCCCGGCTCGCCGGTAACGGCCTGCTGCACCGCGTCGCGGCGGGGTACTACGCGCTCGTGCCGAGCGACCACATCGGCACGGACTGGCGGCCCGACCTCGAATCCGCCGCGTGGGGCATCGCCGCGGCCGACGACGGGCCCCGCTCGGTGGCACTGATGGGCCTGTCGGCGGCCCACGCCCACGGCGCGTTCCCCGACACCCAGGGCGTCGCCGTGATCGCCACCACGCGCAACCGCCCGACGCTGCGCTTCACCGACCGCGAGGCCACGGTGTCGTTCGTGCGGCGTGACCCGCGCAGGCTGAAGATCGAGCGGCACAGCAGCACGCTCGGCAACGGCTGGGTCACCACGGTCGAGCAGACCCTGCTGGACCTGGCGGCGTACCCGCAGCTCGGCGGCCGCCCGGACCTCGCGGACGACGCGATCACGGGGCTGATCGACAAGGCGGACCCGCACGTGCTGTACAGCCTGGCCGGCGCGCAGCGGCGGATGGGCGCGCTCGACCGCATCCTCATGCAGGTGTAGCAGCCACAGTTCGCTCTACAGTGGCGTTGTGGTGAGGATCAGCAGTGGCGAGCTGCGGGGTACGACAGGGGAGTCCGGGCTGGCCGTGTTCCGCGGGGTGCCGTACGCGCGGGCGGCGCGCTTCGCGCCGCCGGAGCCCGTCGAGCCGTGGAGCGGGGTGCGGGACGCGACGAGGAACGGGCAGATCAGCCCGCAGCCGCCGTTCCGCATCGGCTCGGTCACCGGGATTCCCGAGGAACAGCCGCAGGGCGAGGACTGCCTCAACCTGACGATCGTCACGCCGGGCACCGACGACCGCAAGCGCCCGGTGCTCGTGTGGCTGCCCGGCGGCGCGTACGTCACCGGAGCCGGATCGCTGGCCTTCTACGACGGGCAGCGCCTGGCCGCCGAGGGCGACGTGGTGTTCGTCGGCGTCAACTACCGCCTCGGCGCGCTGGGGTACCTCAAGCTCGACGGCGTCTCCCCCGGCAACCTCGGCCTGCTCGACCAGCTGGCGGCGCTGCGGTGGGTACGGGACAACATCGCGCGCTTCGGCGGCGATCCCGGGCAGGTCACGGTGTTCGGCCAGTCCGCGGGCGCGCACTCGATCGCGTGCCTGCTGGCCACCCCCGCCTCGGACGGGCTGTTCCGCCGGGCGATCCTGCAGAGCGCGCCGATGGCGATGAAGCTCGCCAAGCCCGCCAGGGCGGCTCGCGTCGCCCGCTACTTCACCGCCGCGCTGGGCGCCGACCCCCGCACGGCGAGCACCGCGGAAATCCTTGCCGCGCAGGAGAAGACGATCGTCCGCGCGGCCGGTCCCGGCGGCCTCTACTCGGTACCGCCGTTCTGCCCGGTCGCGGCGGCCGATCCGCTGCCCCCGCTCGCGGGCTGGCTGCCGGGCGCGGTCCGCCGGGCCCGCGAGGTCGACGTGCTCATCGGGACCACGCGGGACGAAATGGACACGTTCCTCAACGGCAAGCCCGGAATCACCCAGCTGGAGGCGATTCCGTTCGCCGGCCGCGCGGGCATGAGCGCGGCGAAGAAGGCCATCACGCGCTGGATGTTCGACGCGCCGTCGATGCGGTACGCCGACGCGCTCGCCGGAGCGGGCGGGCGCGTGTTCACCTACCGGTTCGACTGGGCGGCGCCGGAGTCCGGTTACGGTGCGTGCCACTGCGTCGAGCTGCCGTTCCTCCTGGGAGACCAGGCGTCGTGGGCGGCCGCGCCGATGCTGGCGGGCGCGGACTGGACGGAAATGGCGGAATTCGGGCGGAAACTGCGGGGCATGTGGTTGTCGTTCGCGAAAACCGGTTCACCTTCCCCTGACTGGCCAAGGCATTTCCCGAAATCGCCGCACGGGATGAAATGGGCGGAAATTGGTCCGGACCGCGACGTTCGCCCGAGCCCGGTGGCCGGGGTAGGGTGAGCCCGGTCCTGTCGCCGAAACTCCAGGGGGCCTCCCCATGGGAAACGCCGGCCGCTGGCTTCGCGTCGTGCTCGCCATCGTGCTGGGCGGGGTGTTCGCCCTCGCCGGAACGTCGCACGCGCAAGCGCTTTCCCCGCGTCAGCAGGCGGGGCAACGGGTGGTCTACTCCTATTCCGGGCTGACGCCGCCGCAGAGCCTGCTCGACCGTATCCGCGCCGGGGAGGCCGCGGGGGTGATCTTCTTCGGGGAGAACATCCAGAGTCCGCAGCAGCTCGCCGGAGTGGTCAAGCAGCTGCAGGACGCGAACGCGCAGAGCCCGGTGCAGGCGCCGCTGCTGCTGATGACCGACCAGGAGGGCGGCCAGGTACGCCGGCTGCCCGGCGAGCCCACGCTGTCGGAGAAGCAGATCGGCCAGGCGGCCGACCCGGTCGCGGCGGCCACGCAGGCCGGCACGGGTGCCGCGCAGAACCTCGCGGGCGTGGGGCTGAACGTGAACCTCGCGCCCGTGCTCGACGTGTACCGCACCGAAGGCGACTTCGACGACCACTACGGCCGCTCCTACAGCAAGGATCCGGCCGTGGTGGGGAACCTGGGCAAGGCGTTCATCACCGCCCAGCAGCAGGGCGGCGTCGCGGCGACCGCCAAGCACTTCCCTGGTCTCGGGGCCGCCACGACCAACCAGAACACCGACACCCAGCCGGTCACCCTGAACGTGCCGCTGCAGACCCTGCGCACGGTCGACGAGGCGCCGTACCCGGCGGCGTTCTCCGCCGGGGTCAAGCTGGTCATGGTCTCGTGGGCCACCTACCCCGCGCTCGACGCGGCCAACCCGGCCGGGCTGTCCGCCACGGTGGTGCGGCAGGAGCTGCGGCAGCGCCTGGGCTTCGCCGGCGTGACGGTCACGGACGCGCTGGAGGCCGGTTCGCTGCAGGCGTACGGCGCCACGGGCCAGCGCGCGGTGGCGGCGGCCGCGGCGGGCATGGACCTCATCCTGTGCTCCGCCCGCGACGCGACGCAGGGCGACGACGCGGCGGACGCGCTGACCGCGGCGGTCCAGTCGGGCCAGCTCGACCAGGCCGACTTCACCGCGGCCGCCGACCGCGTCACCGCCCTGCGCAAGGGCCTGTAGCGGCTACTCCCCGCGGTCCTGCTGCTCGGCGAGGAAGCGCTCGAACTCGGCGCCGAGCTCCTCGGCCGTCGGCATCTGCTCGACCTCCTCGGCAAGCAGGCTCTTGCGGTCCATCGCCTCGACGAACGTGTCGTACTGCTGCTCCAGCGCGCGCACGACCTCCGCGACCTCGTCGGACTCGGCCACCTGCCGCGCGATCTCGGCGTCCGTGCGGCGCGCGGACTCCACCAGCGCCTCGTCGGGCACCGACAGCCCCGCGACCCGCGAGATCGAGCCGAGCAGCGTCACGCCGGCCGCCGGATACCGCGACTGGGCCAGGTAGTGCGGCACGTGCGCGGCGAAGCCCACCGCGTCGTGCCCCGCCTCGCCGAGGCGGAACTCCGTCAGCCCGGTCGCGCTGCCCGGCACCTGCAGCCGGTTGAGCACCTGCTGGTACTCCCCCACCAGCTCCTTGCGGGTCGCGTGCGCCGTCACGCCCAGCGGGCGCGTGTGCGGGGCGCCCATCGGAATGCCCTGGTACGACACGACCATCCGCAGCTCCCACCGCTCGACGAGGCTGCGCACCGCCGCGGCGTAGCGCTCCCACTCGTGGTCGGGCTCGGGCCCGGTCAGCAGCAGGAACGGCGTGCCCGCCTCGTCGTGGAACAGCTTGACGGCCAGCTCGGGCGCTTCGTAGCCGGCCCAGTGGTCGGCGGCGAAGGTCATCATGGGCCGGCGGGCGCGGTAGTCGATCAGCCGGTCGACGTCGAACCGGGCGGCGACGGTGTACTCCAGGCGGGATTCGAGGTGTTCGCTGACGGCCTTGCCCGCCAGGCCCGCGTCCACGAACCCGTCGAGCTGGTGCAGCAGCACCGCGCCGGTGAGCTCGGGCAGCTCCGAGTCCACCTCGTAGAGCTCCTCCGGATCGAACACCTTAGCCTCCTGGGTCACCTCGGGCAGTCCTTCTCCAGGATGAACGTACTGGGACGGCGGATTCATCCCGCGACGGGTAGCGCAGGGGCAACCCCCCTACGGCACCAACCCGCTGGGCCGGACGGAGGAAAAGCGGTCTTGTTGGCAGTGTGTGGTGATACTTTGGATTTCTCCCTGTCACGACGGCCGCAGTTCCGCGGCGGTTTCCGGCCCCGGCACCGCCACGAATTCCGGGGGGTGTCGATGGATTTGGCGAATCTGGCCAGGCGGCTCCTCGTCGAAATGGCGGCGGACTCCTCCGGCGATTTCCTGCCGTCCCTCTACGAAACCGCGCGGGTGGCCGCGCTGGCGCCCGCGCTGGCGGGCCACGCGGGCAGAATTCGCTTCCTGGTGGAGGCGCAGAACCCGGACGGAACCTGGAGCGGGCCCGGCGAGTACGCCGTGTTGCCGACGCTCGCGGCCACCGACGCGCTGTTCGCCGAGCAGGCCAGGAACCCGGCTCCCACGGTGGCGGCGGCGGTCCACCGCGGACTGCACGCACTGTTCGGAAAACTGTCCGCGGGCAAGGAGGTCTCGCTGCCGGACACGGTGGCGGTCGAGCTGCTGGTGCCCTGGCTGGTCGCCGAGCTCAACCTGCGGCTGGCCGGGCTGGAGGCGGAACCGTTGCCAGGACTGGAAGCCTGGGGTGACGGCGCCCGGCTCCCCTGCCCGGCGGACACGTATCCGGAAGTCCTGCTGATGCTGCGCGGAGCGGTCGAAGAGGGCGCGGTGCTGCCCGAGAAACTGTGGCACTCGCTGGAAATGCTGGGTCCGGTGGCGCAGGGCCTGTCCTTCGTGCGGCCGGGCCGGTTCGGCGTCGGCTGCTCCCCCGCCGCCACCGCGGCGTGGTTCGGCGACGCGGCCACCACGGCGAACCCGCATCCCGCCGTGCGCTACCTGGAGTTCCTGCAGGCGCGGCACGGCGGGCCGGTGCCGGTGGCCGCTCCGCTGGACGTGTTCGAGCGGGCGTGGGTGCTCACCACGTTCACCGACGTGGGGATTCCCGTCACGGTACCGCCGGAACTGGTGCACGGCCTGCGCGCGGCGATCGGCGAGTCCGGGGTGGCCGGTGGCGCGGGACTGCCGCCGGACGCGGACGACACGTCGACCACGCTGCACGCGCTGGCGAACCTGGGCGCACCGGCGCCGCTGGACTCCCTGTGGCAGTACCAGGCCGGCGAGCACTTCAGCACGTTCCCCGAGGAGCGCACGCCGTCGGTGAGCACGAACGCCCATGTCCTGCAGGCTTTCGCGGCCTGCCCCCGGCCCACGCCCAGGGTGGCGGAGGCGATGCTCGGCCTGACCTCGTGGCTGTGCGGGCAGCAGCACCCCGACGGCAGCTGGACGGACAAGTGGCACGCGTCCCCGTACTACGCCACCGTGACGTGCGTCGTCGCGCTCAACGGCTTCGGGGAGAGCCGCGCCGCGATCCGCCGCGCCGTGCGATGGGTGCTGGAAACCCAGCACCGCAACGGGTCCTGGGGTTTCTGGGACGGCACGGCCGAGGAGACCGCTTACGCCGTGCAGATCCTGTTGCGCGCCAGGACGATCCGGGCGGACGCCGCGATCGAGGACGCGGCCGTGCGCGGCTGCGCGTTCCTGCTCGACTCCCAGCCCTCGCCGTGCCCGCCGTTGTGGCACGACAAGGACCTCTACACCCCGGCCCGGATCATCCGCGCGGAGACCATCGCGGCGTTGCACGTCGCGAAGAACCACCCCCGCACCGCCGCGCACCTCGCGCGGCTGCGCCACGGATCGGAGCGGACCGCTTGATGAACCGCACGGAGCTCCGGCTCGTCTTCCGTACGCTGCCGTTCCTCGACGCCCACGCGGACCTGCCGAACGGGATCCTGCGGCAACGCGAAGACCGTTGCCTGGTCTGGGATCCGGAGCTCATCGGGGAGCTGTTCCGTGCGGACGCCGGGCTCGGTCACCCCGGCAGCCGCTCGTTCCGGCCGCTGCTGGGCCCGCGGTCCCTGCTGTGGCAGGAAGGAGAGCGGCACGCCGCGTACCGCCGCGTACTGGGCACCCCGCTGCGCGGGCGGCGGCTGCAGGACTACCGCGCGCTGATCGGGGCCACGGTGCACTCGGCGATCGACGAACTGGGGCCGGGCCGCAGGTTCCGGGTGGCCGACTGGACGCGGCAGGTGGCGCTGCGGATCATGGCGACGATCGTGTTCGGCCGGGCCGAAGACGAGGTGCTGCACCCGTTCGCGCGCTGGATGGACCTGGCGCTGGGCTCGCGCTACCGCACGCTCGCCTACCGTTACCTGCGCGGGCGGCTGCCGTTGCCGGGCCCGCGGCTGGAGGAGCTGCTGGTCCGCAGCGCACGCACGGCCGCCAGGGAGAACCCGGCGACGCTGGCGGGGCGGTTGCTGGCCGAGGACGGCCCGTTCGCGGACCTCGACGACGGCGAGCTGCGGGACCAGATCGTGTCGTTGTTGTTCGCGGGCCACGAAACCACGGCGTCGACGGCGGCGTGGGCGCTGTACTGGCTCGACCGCAACGAAGACGTCCGCGCCCGCGTACTCGCCGAACTGGATCGGACCACCGACGACGGGTTCACCGCCGAGCAGGTCCCGTTGCTGCAGGCGGTGGTGCAGGAGACGTTACGGATAACCCCTCCGGTTCCGGCGGCGGGGAACCGTGTGCTGGCGGAGGAGTGCCCGCACGCCGGTGGTGTCCTGGAAGCGGGCACGGTGGTCACGCCGAGCATCTACCTCGCCCACCACCGTGCGGAGTCCTATCCGGATCCGCACCGGTTCGACCCCGGGCGGTTTCTGTCGGGCCGCGTGCCCGCCGACCGGTACTTCCCGTTCGGCGGCGGCAGCAGGCACTGCCTCGGCAGCCAGCTCGGGCAGGTGGAGGTCCGGATGCTCGTGGCCGCGTTGCTGCGGCGGCGGGAACTGCGCTGCGTGAATCCGCGTGCCGGGGTCGCGCAATTGCGTGGGCACGCGATGGCGCCGTCACCGAAATTGCGCATGGAAGTGCTTTCGTGCCGCGACTAGCCGAGCGCCCGGCGTGGCGCGATATCGTCGTCCTGCACCGTCTGCAATTTCCGCTGCCGGTCAATTACGTGTGTTACTCCATTTGGGGCTGCCTGTTCGCGGGATCGGGTCTCGGCGGGCTCGTTTCGCCACCCGCGGTGCTCGCGATCGCCGCGAACCTGCTGCTCATCGTGGCGCCGCTGGCGTTGAACGTGGCGGTCGACATGTCCACCGACACCCGGCACACGGAGAAGGGCTACCTGGCGGGCGCGGCGGGCCGGTTCGGCCGGGCGCGAGCGCTGAACTGGGCGTGCGGGGAACTGGTCGGGGCGCTCACACTGCTGCTGGTGCTCGGCGTGGGCTGGGGCCGCTGGTGGCCGCTGACGGTGGCCTCGGCGATCATCGGCGCCCAGTTGCTGTACAACCTCGAACCGGCGCGCCTGAAGCGCCGCGGGCTGGCAGGTTCCGCTGCTTTCGGGATCGCGTCGATGGGCCTGCCGGTCCTGCTCGCGTACGTGGCGGTGAGGGCCGAGGTGCCACCCTGGACGTGGCTGATCGTCGCCGGGGCCTCGGTGCTGTCCACGGGCCGCACGGTCTGGTGGGCGCTCCCGGACCACGCCGCCGACACGGCGACGGGCATGAACACCCCGGCGGTGCGCTACGGCCCGGCGCGCGCACTGGCCCTGGCGTGCGGCTTGGTAGCGCTGGGATTGCTGACGCTGGGCTGGGGCCTGTGGGCGGCCTACGGGCCGTGGTGCCTGCTCGGCCTGGCCGCGCACGTGGTCTTCCTGGCGCTGGCGCTGTCCCAGCTACCCCCCACCCTGCGCGGCGAAGCGCCTCGCGCGGGCCCGATGCTGAAGCGCACCCTCCCGGTAGCCACCCTGGGCGAGGTACTCATCGCGGTGATCCCTCTGGTGGCGGGTTAGGAAGCGCTTACGGGCCTTCGTCCCGCCCCAGCCCGGCGTGCCGACGGGGGCCCGCCCTCTCTGCCCCTGGAACTTCCGCAGCTCTCCCTGCCACCCCGGTACTCCACCACCGACCGCTAGCACCGGCGCTACCCGCAGCGACGAGAAAGCGCTTACAGCTCCGACGGGCTCCGCCACCCGCCCCGCGAGAAAGCGCTTACTACTCCCTAAGCCTTCCGCCCGAGTCCGGCGTACATGTGCGCCAGCTCCGGGTTGCGGCCCATGTCGTCCTCGTTCGCCGGCTTCCACAGCAGCACCGGCACCACGCCCGGGTCGACCAGCTCCAGGTCCCCGAAGAACGCGGCCAGCTCGTCCCGCTCCCGCAGCGACACGTTGGGCGGCTGCCCGAACATCCGGCTGAACATGTCCAGCCCCTGGCGCAGCTGCGAGTCCTCCCCGCAGTGCGACATCCCGACGTAGCTCCCCGCGGGGAGGGCGTCGACGTACGACGCCACCACACCGGCGGGGTCGGCCTCGTCGGGCAGGTAGAGCAGCGTCTCGATGAGCAGCACGGCGACCGGCTCGGAGAAGTCGATCAGGGCGCGGGTGGCGGGATCGCCCAGCACCGCGTCGCGGTCGGTCACGTCCAGCTGCAGGTACGCGACCTTGTCGTTGCCCGCGAGGATCTCGCGGCTGTCGGCGACCACACCGGGGTCGAGGTCGACGTACACGACCCGCGCCTCGGGGTCCAGCTGCTGCGCGACCTCGTGCACGTGGCCCCGCGTCGGCACGCCGGAGCCGAGGTCGACGAACTGCCGGACGCCCCGCTCCGAGAGGTAGCGGACCATCCGCCCGGTCAGGCTGCGCGACGCGCGGACCAGGTACGGGATGTGCGGTGCGCACAGCTCGATGCGTCCCGCGTAGTCTTCGTCGTCCCGGCTGTGGTGGGTACCCTCCAGCCAGAAGTCGTTGATCCGGGCGATGCTCGGATACGTCCCGTCGAAACCGGGTGCTTCGGTAGGCGACGCCACTGCAGGTACGCCTCCTCGAGGTCCGCTCCACCGAACGTGACTGTTGATCAGTCACGCAGGTAGGCGATTCTACTGCGAATGGACGCGGTATGGCGCACCTGGTCGCGCGGAGATCTCTAACCCACTGATCGAGGGATGGTGGGGAAGTTCCCACCAGGGTTTTGTGACAGTCCGCGACCAGGAGTTTCACCCACACAGCTGGCGGCGAGCGCCGCGATGGCAGCCGGGCCGATCCGGCAGCAGCCACCCGCCGCATCGGCGTTGATCACCCGATCGGGCGCAAAGCGCGACCGGCCGGTCCAGCGGCGCC
Source organism: Amycolatopsis bartoniae (assembly GCF_014191255.1). GTDB lineage: Bacteria > Actinomycetota > Actinomycetes > Mycobacteriales > Pseudonocardiaceae > Amycolatopsis_E > Amycolatopsis_E bartoniae. Next base: position 362,215 of record NZ_JACHWH010000003.1, on the reverse strand, counting down.
GGACGGCGTCCCACCCCTCGCCACTGTTCGGATACGCGACGACCGGCTTGCCGCTGACCTCGCGGGCGAGCGGGATCGCGCGGGCCGCGTCCTCGGGGTCGCAGCAATTCACGCCGACGGCGAGGACGTCGTCCCGCCCGGCGGCGACCGCGAACGCCTCCTCCAGCGGCTGCCCGGCCCGCGTCCGGTCGCCGGTGATCGTGTACGACAGCCACGCCGGCACGTCGGCTCCTTCGAGCGCGGCCAGCATCGCCACGGCCTCGTCGACGTCCGGCACCGTCTCCAGTGCGAGCAGGTCCGGCCCGGCCTCGGCGAGGACCTCGATCCGCGGCCGGTGGAACGCGGTGAGCCGAGCCGCGCTCAGCCCGTACCGGCCGCGGTACTCCGACCCGTCCGCCAGCATCGCCCCGTACGGCCCCACCGAAGCCGCGATCCACCGCGGTCCCTCGACGCGGCTGCGTGCCTCGGCGGCGAGTGCCACGCTGCGCCGCAACAGGTCCTCGGTCTCCCGCCTGCCGAACCCGCGCGCGGCGAAAGCCTCGAAGCTCGCCTGGTAGCTGGCCGTGGTCGCGACCTGCGCGCCGGCCCGGAAGAACGCTTCGTGCACGGCGACGATCTCCCCGGGCGCGTCGGCGAGCAAGCGCGCGGACCACAGCTCGTCGGACAGGTCGTGACCGCGGGCTTCGAGCTCCGTCGCCAGCCCGCCGTCGAGCACGATCACCGCTCGGGGCCCTCCCGCAGCAGCACCAGCTCCCGGAACCACAGGTCCGCGAGGATGTCGAGCATCTGCTCGCGGTCGTGCGCGACGCCGCGGACGAGCCAGTGGTAGCACAGCCTTTCCAGCTGCAGCACCAGCAACGAGGCGCGGGTGAGCCCGGCATCCGCCCGCGGCCCGGTCCAGGCCGCGAGGTACGGCCGCAGCTCGCGCGTCGCCTCCAGCACCCACTGGTAGTGCCGGGTGGCGACCGACGGGTCCGCGGCCATCGCGTGGTTGACCGCGTCGACCTCGACCGCGTAGCGCAGCCAGAAACCGAGCGCGTGCTCGTCCAGCCACGACCGCACCGCGTCCCGGCTCAGCACGGGAAGTTCCGCGACGCGGCGGTAGATGCCGGCCGCCGCGGGCAGCACCCGCTCGAACAGGCACGCCGCGACGTCCGCCTTGTCGCGGAAGTGGGCGTAGAACGTCGCGCGGCTGCCGTTCGCCTCCGCGACGACGTCCGCGACGGTCGCGGCGTGGTAGCCCAGGTTCGCGAAAACCGTGCGCGCACAGACGAGGTAGCGCTCGTGCGCCTCGCGCCACTGCTGTTCGCGGAAGGCGTTGCGCGCCGGTGCCACCATCGAGCCCGAAGTCACGCCTCCATGGTACTGCGCGGAAAACCCGTGCGCCCGCGCAGAACGCAAAGATCTGTCTTTTGGCAGATGTACACCAAGTACGGCCGCGAGCCAATGTCCACTACAGACTTCTCGTGCGCCCGAATTTCTCGCAGCGACAAGGAAACGCTGTCAGCGTCGCCGCTCCGCCTTCGGCGACCCGCCCGGCGACGGAGACCGCCCCTGCCCGGTCTCCGCGCCGGACCACACCAGACCGCGCCGGCCCGCACCGGTTCCCGAGCGCCGCGGCCGGCCACGCGGCGGTGGAACGGCACCCGGCGCCGGGGATCGGCCCGGGACAAAGGAGTCAGCCCGGCGACGAGTGCCTGTCTCTAGGCTGAACGATGGAATTCGCCGCGCATACGAACTGCTGTTGCACTTCTGGTGTACTTGCCGGCCCCTTCCCGGGCTAACCTCATCGAGTGGCCATCGGGGACGACAACCAGGTCGCTGCGACGGCCCACCACTGGAGTGGGCGCGAAGCACGGCTGCTGAGGCATGCGCTGCGGCTGTCCGTCCGCGCGTTCGCCGGATACCTCGGCGTGGCGGCACGGACCGTGGCCAAGTGGGAGTCCGGCGGCATTTCGACCGTGCCCCGCCCGGACACGCAGGCGATCCTGGACACCGCGCTCGCCAGGGCCGAACCCGAGGCACGGCGGCGCTTCGACCTGCTGCTCCAGCAACCGGACGAGGAGAACCCGGCCCCGCCGGTCTCGGGCTACGACTACGAAGCCTGGGCCGACGACCTCGACCGCGTCATGGCGTGCCTGGGGCGTCAGGAGTTCCCGCTCGCCCGCACCCTGCTCGACCGGTGGCTACGGCGCTACCGCCCCAACAGCAACGACACGCGCGGCATGTACCTGTACGGCCGTTCGCTACGGCTGCTCGGCGAGGTGCAGCAGGATCAGGGCGTCATACTCGGCCCGGCGTCGGCGGAACAGACCTACCGCAAGGCGTTGCGCGTCTTCACGGAGCTGGGCACCCCGCGGCGCGTGGCGCAGATCGAACTGAAGCTCGTGGTGCTCGAAGAGATGGCGGGCCGCCTCGAAACCGCGGCGCGCCACTACGAATCGCTCACCGCGGACGAGCGGCTGAGCGAGCACGACCGCACGCGCGCCCGGTTGTGGATCGGCACGGCGCTGAGCAAGCGCGGGCTCAACGAGTCCGCGACGCGGCACATCGTGCCGGCGATCCACGACTTCGAGTCGATGGAGGAGCCCGAGGACTGGTCGATCGCGCACCAGAAGCTCGCCCTCGCGCACCGGGGCGCGGGCGACCTCACGGCGGCCAGCCAGGCGATCGACGTCGCGTTGCAGCACCGGGTCAACGACACGCCACTGCAGAAGGTGCGGCTCGACACCGCGCACGCGCACATCCTGCTGTCCGACAGGGCTACCGCCGGCAATGGGCTCACCATCCTCGACCGGTGCGCGCGCATCTCCACCCGGTTCGGCCTGCTGCACCAGTTGCAGAGCATCGACGGAATTCGCCGCGCTTTCGAGCGGCAGGCGTGAGGATCGGTTTCGGGCACGAATGCGGAAAGAACTCGTCGACCGCAAGTGGGCGGACGCGGAAATCATTTGGGAATACCACCGGCTCCGGCACCGGCCGCGGAAGTGCTGCGCCGCGGTGGCGCTCGGTTGCCACGATTTGAGCGTCGCGACCTATGCGGCGGAGTTGTACCACCGGGGATTGTTTCCGGTGGTGGTGTTCAGCGGCGCGAACAGCCGCGAAACGTTCGTGACTTTTCCCCGCGGAGAGGGGGTGCACTACCGGGAGCGGGCGCTGGAGCTGGGCGTGCCGGAGGAGGCGATCCTGGTCGAGCCCCGGGCGACGAACACCGGCGAGAACATCACTCTTTCGCGTGAAGTCCTGCGTGCGGCGGGAATTTCCGTCGATTCGGTGATGCTCGTGTCGATGCCGTACATGGAGCGGCGGGCGTACGCGACCACGCGCAAAGTGTGGCCGGATGTGACGCCGGTGTGCACCTCTGTCCCGTTGTCCCTGGAGGAGTACGTGCGGGCACGGGACCACGGCACGGAACTTATCGACATGATGATCGGGGATCTCCAACGGATCATCGAGTATCCCGGTCAGGGATTCGCGATCGCGCAGGAAGTTCCCCCATCCGTGTATGCGGCGTACCAAAGACTCGTGGCCGCTGGTTTCCGCAGCCGGATGCTGTGATCGAATACGGCCCGTGGCCGTGACCGACCCGAGATCCTGTGCAGTCCATCAACCGAATCTGTTTCCTCGTCTGACCACTCTGGCGAAGATCTTCACCGCGGACGTGTGGGTGGTGCTGGACGATGTCCAGTTCAACGCGCGCGATTACCAGCACCGGGCGCGCCTGGCCCCCCTCGGGGACCCGGCGGCGCAGCGCTGGCTGACGGTTCCCGTGCACCGGCCCCGTGGCCGGGGCAGCCGCATCGAGGAGTTGCAGCTGGCCGACCCGGAGACGAGCCGCCGCCGGGTGGCGCAGCTGGTGCACCAGTACTACCGGCGGGCGCCGCACTGGACGAGCGCCCGCGCGGCGGTCGACGAGGTGCTGGCGGCGCTGGCGCTCACCGACCGGGTGGCGGACGTGGCCGAGGTGTCCACCCGAGCGCTGCTGGCCCAGCTCGACTGGCGCGGCGAGGTGGTGCGCAGCAGCACCCTGGTCACCAGCGACGAGCGCTCGGAACGCCTGGCGGACCTCACGGAGGCCGTCGGAGCCGAAACGTACCTCTGCGGCCGCGGCGGCGCCCGCTACCTGGACGAATCCCCCTTCGCGGCGCGCGGCCTGACGGTCCGGTACCCGCCGCAGCCGGACCTGGCCGGCCTGAACGGGATGCGCACGCTCAGCGCGCTGTGGGCCTTCGCCGCCCTGGGCCCGGACGCCGTCCGCGAGCAGCTCTCCGCCACCGTCTCCGTCTGACCCCGCCCCCGCCACAACGACGTGGCCTCCGGGCCCGCACCCGAACGACCGCCGCGAGTCCCCGCCTTTGCGTCGCCGCGCAGCCCCTCCCCGGGCTCACTCCTCCCGGCTCGCCGCAGCTGGCCCCAACCCCGCTCAGCTCGTGAAACGCTCCAGGGCCCGGATCTTGTTCGTCGCGTCGAGGGCTGCCACCTTGTACGCCTCGGACAGGGTCGGGTAGTTGAACACCGCGTCCACCAGGTAGTCCACCGTGCCGCCGCAGCCCATCACCGCCTGTCCGATGTGGACGAGGTCCGTCGCGCCCGTGCCGAAGACGTGCACGCCCAGCAGCTTGCGGTCCGTCGTGGACACCAGCAGCTTGAGCATCCCGTACGAATCGCCCGCGATCTGGCCTCTCGCGAGCTCCCGGTACCGCGCCGTGCCCACCTCGTACGGCACCGACGACGACGTCAGCTCCGCCTCGGTCGCGCCGACGTACGAGATCTCCGGGATCGTGTAGATGCCGATGGGCTGCAGGTCGCCCAGCTCGTGCGCCGGCTCGTCGAACGCGTGGTACGCCGCCAGCCGGCCCTGGTCCATGGACGTCGCGGCGAGCGCGGGGAAACCGATGACGTCGCCGACGGCATAGATGTGCTCCACCGGCGTCCGGTAGTGCTCGTCGACCGTCAGCCTGCCGCGCCGGTCCGCCTCCAGGCCCGCCGCCGGCAGGTCCAGCTCGCCGGTCATCCCCTGCCGCCCCGCCGAGTACATCACCGCGTCCGCCGGGATGCGCTTGCCGCTCACCAGCGTCGTCACCGTCGAATGGTCCGACACCGCGACGTTCGCGACCTTCTCCCCGAAGCGGAACGTCACCGCGAGGTCACGCAGGTGGAACTTGAGCGACTCGACGATCTCCGGGTCGCAGAAGTCCAGCATCCGCTCCCGCTGCTCCACCACCGTCACGCGGCTGCCGAGCGCGGCGAACATCGACGCGTACTCGATCCCGATCACCCCGGCCCCCACCACGACCAGCGACGACGGGATGTCCTCCAGCTGGAGGATCTCGTCGGAGTCCAGCACGCGCGCCGCGTCGAAGTCGACCTCCGCGGGCCGCGCCGGGCGCGTCCCGGTGGCGATCACGATCTTCTCCCCCGACAGCGACCGCCGCTCGCCCCGGTTCGCCCCCTCCACCGCGACCGTGTGCGGGTCGAGGAACCGGCCCATGCCGCTCACCAGGTCCACGTGGTTGCGCAGCAGCTGCGCCCGCACCACCTGCACCTCGCGCCCCACGACGTGGTGCGTGCGCGCCAGCAGGTCCGCGATCGTGATGTCCTGCTTCACCCGGTAGCTGGCCCCGTACAGCTCCCGCTGGTTCATCCCGGTGAGGTACAGCACCGCCTCGCGCAGGGTCTTCGAGGGGATGGTGCCGGTGTTGACGCAGACGCCGCCGACCATGTCCTGCCGGTCGATCACCGCCACCCGCTTGCCCAGTTTCGCGGCCGCGATCGCCGCCTTCTGCCCGCCAGGGCCGGAGCCGATGACGATCAGGTCGTAGTCGTATTCGCCCACGCGCACAGCCTGGACACCGGCGGGGTCACACGCAAGGCTCCCGGAACGAATCTTTACCGAACCATGGGAAAAGCACCCGCGAGGTCAAGGAAAAACCAGCGACCGGTAAACGCTTCCGGGCGCAACAAGGGCCTCACCCAATAGTGGCTATCGTCGCGGTCGTGCAGCTTTCCCGTAATGTGCCCCGGTTCCTCGGTTCGTGTGCGATCGCCGGCGTGCTGGTCGCCGGCGTGGTGGCTCCGGTGGCGATGGGGGCGGGAGTCCTGTCCAACGAGGTCAGCGATTCCGTGGACGGGATCTCCGCTTCACTGGCCACGAGCCAGCAGCCCCTCGTCACCACGGTCACCGACCGCGACGGCAATCCCATCGCCACGCTCTACGACCAGTACCGCCTGCCCGTGACCTACGACCGGATCGCGCAGACCATGACGGCCGCGATCGTGTCGGTGGAGGACCGCCGGTTCTGGTCCGAGGGCGGCGTCGACCCGAAGGGCATGGTGCGCGCCGCCCTGCACGACAGCTCGGGCAGCGGCGGCACGCAGGGTGGTTCCACAATCACCCAGCAGTACGTGAAGAACTACCTCATCAACGTGGTGGACCGGGGCAACAAGGCGGCCCAGTACGCCGACCGCGCCGACAGCATCGCGCGCAAGCTGCGCGAGGCGAAGATCGCGGTCCAGCTCGGCCAGACCGAGTCCAAACAGGACATTCTGAGCGGCTACCTGAACGTGGTCGAGTTCTCCGGCAACATCTACGGCATCGGCGCCGCAGCGCACGCGTACTTCGGCACCACGCCGGACAAGCTCAACGTGCAGCAGGCCGCGTTGCTCGCGGGCATGGTGAACAACCCGAACCTGTACAACCCGTACACACACCCGCAGCAGGCACTGGAACGGCGCAACACGGTCATCGACGACATGGTGAGCAACCGCGTCCTGGCCGCGAAGGACGCCGAAATCGCCAAGGCCAGCCCGCTCGGCGTGGTAGACAACGGGCCGGACATCCCGTCCAGCACCTGCATGGGCGCCCCCGCGGACGCCGGTTTCTTCTGCGCCTACGCGGAAAGCTACCTGCAGCAGGCCGGGTTCACCGCCGACCAGCTGGAAACCGGCGGCTACACCATCAAGACCACCATGGACCCGGTGGTGAGCCAGACCGTCAAGGACGCCGTGGACGCGAACGTGCCCACGACGCAGAACGGCGTGGCCAACACGTTCGCCGTGGTGCGGCCCGGCCAGCAGACCCACGAGGTGCTGGCGATGGTCGCGAACCGCAACTACGGCACGGATCCCGCGAAGGGCGAGACGTCGACCAACATCGTCGCCAACGCCAGCAACGTGTTCGGCTCCGGGTCGTCGTTCAAGATCTTCACCTCCGCCGCGGCGATGGCGGCCGGGGTCGCGGGGCTCGACACCCCGCTGCCGAACGCATCGGGCCAGTGCTTCACCCAGCCCGGCGCGAACCAGTACACCGCGCAGTACTGCGTGCAGAACGACGGGAACTACCCGGACCCGATCTCGTTGCGCGACGGGCTCGCGACGTCACCGAACGTCGCGTTCGTGGGGCTGGAGCAGAAGGTCGGGATGCCCGCCGTGCTGGACATGGCGCGCAAGCTGGGCCTGCGCAACTCCCTGAACACCAACGTCGCGGGCGCCACGCCCGACCCGTCCTCGAAGGACACCCGCTACAGCGAGCCGCAGACGCAGTACTTCCAGGACAAGCTCTCGTTCACCCTGGGCAACAGCCCGGTGAGCCCGCTGGAGATGTCCAACGTGTCCGCCACGCTCATGAGCGGCGGCGTGTGGTGCCCGCCGAACCCGATCCTGTCGGTCACCGACCGCAACGGCCAGCCGGTGCCGGTGAAGCAGCAGGGGTGTGAGCAGGTCGTGCCGGTCGGGCTGGCCAACACCCTCGAAGCGGGGCTGAGCCAGGACACGATCAGCGGCACCTCGGCCGCCGCGGCGCGCGCCGCGAACTGGAACCACCCGGACATCGGCAAGACCGGGACGACCCAGTTCAGCGAGTCGGTCGCGTTCGTCGGCGGCGTCGACGACTACGCCGTGGCGTCCATGGTGTTCGCCGACGGCTCGCACCCTCAGGAGATCTGCCCCGGCAACCCGGTGCACCTGGGCAACTGCGGGCACGGCGCGTTCGGTGGCACGGTGGCCGCGCCGCCGTACTTCCACGCGTTCAACCAGCTGCTCGCGGGCAAACCGGACATCCCGATCCCGGCCGCCGACCCGCAGTACCTGCGGTAGCGGTCAGACGTTCATCACCTGGGCGATGAACCCGTCGACGTCGAGCAGCCCGCTCTCGGCGCCGACGGGCACCACGCCGCAGGTCGACTCGACGAACCGCTCGACGTCCTCGCGGCGCATCTCCACCACCGCGTAGCCGTCGGGCGACTCGAGCTCGATCACCATGAGCTGGTGCTCGTAGGCCAGGTCCGGGCGCACCCGCACGTCGCCGAGCCCGGCGGGCTCCCGCAGCCCGTCCACGAGCAGGTCGCGGGCGAAGGACCACTCGATCCAGCGGCCGCGTTCGGTCCGGAACGCGAGCGTCACGACGTACGGCTCGCGGGCCACATAGGACCATCGGGAGAAGACGGGTGTCCGGCATCCGTTGAGCGTGACGAACTGGTGCTGTTCCACGTGATCGGTGCGCACGGCTGTCCTCCCGTCCACGAACCCTGTCATCGGGGAGACGCCGCAACGCCCCGGACGTTACAGGGATCCGGCGAAGTGTCCCGCCGGACGACCCCGCGGTGCCGGGGCCGCGACTCGCTGTGCACGATAACCCCGTGGCACGTGACGACCTCGCCGACGCGGAGACCGGTCCCATCCGCCGGATCCCCGCCGAGCCCCCGCGTGCCCGGGAACAGGCGCCCCGGCGCAAGCCCGAGACCCGGCGGGCACCCGGCAAGCCCGAGCGGCCGAAGACCGAGCAGCCGAAAGCCAAGCAGCCGAAGACCGGGCCGCGGAAGCCGCCCGCGAAACGCCACGCCGCACCGGCAGGACACGGGCACGGCCATGGCCACGGACACGGCCCAGCCGCTCCGGCGTCGAAGCGCGTCCGGCTGCTGCTGACGTGGCTGCTCGCGCCGCTCGCGGTGGCCGCCGTCGCCGGGATGGTCGTGCTCTACCCGTGGGGCCAGGCGAAGCCCACTGGCACCTACGCCCAGGGCGTGCCAGTGCACGGCACGATCACCACCGCGACGAGCGGGCCGTGCCTCGCGCCCGGTCAGGTCCACGTCGGCGACGGCCGGCCCGACCCGGACCAGAAGCCGTGCCTCACCGTGGACGTGGCGCTCTCCGACGGCGCCGCCGCCGGTTCCAGCGTGGAGCTCGTCGTGCCGGTCGAGCCCAGCACCCCGCGCTTCGCCGCGAACGACAAGGTCGTGCTGGCCTACAACAACGGCGACCCGAAGGACCCCAGCTCGTACCAGATCGTCGACTTCCAGCGCGGGCTGCCGCTGGCGGTGCTCGCCGCGCTGTTCGCCGTCGCCGTGGTCCTGCTGGGCCGCTGGCGCGGCGTCGCGGCCCTCGGCGCGCTCGTGCTGAGCTTCGTGGTGCTGGTGCTGTTCGTGCTGCCGGCGATCCTGGCGGGCGAGAACCCGCTGCTGGTGGCGATCGTGGGCGCCGGGGTGATCATGTTCGTCGCGCTGTACGTGACGCACGGCGTCTCGGCCCGCACGTCCGTCGCGGTGCTGGGCACGCTGGCCAGCCTCGTGCTCATCGGGGTGCTGTCGGTGATCTTCTCCGTCGCCTCGTCGCTCACCGGGCTCGACGACAGCACGTCGACGCTGATCGGGACGCTCGGGCACGGCATCGACGCCCGCGGGCTGCTGCTCGCCGGCATCGTCATCGGCGCGCTCGGCGTGCTGGACGACGTCACCGTCACCCAGACCAGCGCGGTGTGGGAGCTGCGGCGCGCGAACCCCGATCTCGGCTGGCGCGAGCTGTACCGGGCGGGGCAGCGGATCGGGCGCGACCACGTCGGCTCGGCGGTCAACACACTCGTCATGGCCTACGCCGGGGCCGCGCTGCCCGTGATGCTCTACTCGTCGCTCTCCGGCGTCGGGCTGGGCACGATCCTCAGCTCGCAGGACGTGGCGGAGGAGATCGTCCGCACGCTCGCGGGCAGCGTCGGAATCGTCGCCGCCGTTCCGGTCACCACGGCGCTGGCCGCGCTCATCGCGAGGCGTGAACAGGTTCCCAGCGACCACAGCAGCCCCACGAGTGAGCAGTAGTCACAGGTCACGGCCCCGGTGCGGGGCGCCGGGAGAAGGTGGGGTACGAAGACCGGCAAGCGAACAGAGGGGTCTCGCATGGATCTCGCACTGCCGCGACGCCTGTCCCGCGCCGCCCGGACCACCGTGCAGGCCTTGTGGAGCCTGCCCCGGCTGACCACCGTCCTGACCGAGCTGCGGGACGCCGTGAAGCAGATCGAACGGCTCGCCACGTTCGCCGCGCAGGAGCTGCCGGAGCTCGTCTACCAGTTGGAGAGCGTCCGCGAGCAGCTCGCGGCGATCGAGCGGCGCCTGGCCGCGCAGTCGAACGGGCAGCCGGGCGAGGTCAGTCCAGGTGCGCGACGAAGCGGCTCACGGCGTCCATCGTGAACCGCTGCGCGAGCCGCCCGGATGGCGCCGCCGACGCGAGCCGGTAGAGCGGGCGCCCCGCGGCGGCCTCGCCCCGCGCCTCCGCCCGCAGCTGTGCCACGAGCAGCTCGGCGAACACCATGCCGTTGGCCTCGGTGTTGTTCATCAGCGCGTTCGCCAGCCGCCGCAGCGCCAGCACGTTCAGCTCGCGCCCGCCCGTCCCGGCGTACACCGCCACGTCGACCTTCGCGGTCCGGCCGCGCTGGCGGGCGTTGAACAGCAGGCTCACCGTGCGCATCCCGCGCACGTCGGTCACCAGCAGGTCGATGCGGCTCGCCTGGACGACGTCCACACGGCGCGTGCGCCAGGTGCGCACCAGCAGCGTGGTGCCTTCGAGCCAGATCCGGCGCCGGGCCGCGAACACCACGACGTAGACCAGCGGCAGCGCGACCACGGCCGCGACCACCAGCCCGGCGACCTGGCCGCCGATCAGCCCGGCGACCCCGCCGAACGCGGCAGCGAACACGACGGCCCCGATGAGCCCCGACAGCAGCCTGCGCCTGCGCAGCCGCGGTTCCTCCTGGTGCAGCGGCAGCCGCTCCGGCTCGGGCGTCCTGGCCGGGTTCTTCCGCTCGTTGCTCGGCTCGGTCACCGGGCCACCGCCGCCTGGCGCCGCTCGCGCCCGATCGTCGTCGCCGCGCCGTGCCCGGGCAGCACCACCGTGTCGTCGGGCAGGGGCAGCAGCGTGTCGCGCAGCGACGCGGCGAGCACCTCCTGGTCGCCGCGGCCGACGGAACCGGCGAACAGGGTGTCACCGGTGAGCACCAGGCGTCCCCCTTCCGGGGTGTCGAGGCGGAACACGACGGAACCGGGAGTGTGCCCCGGGGTGTGCGCGACGCCGACCGTCAGCCCGGCGACGGCGAGGCTCTCCTCGCCGAGATCACAAGTGGATATCGGCACGAGCGGGCTGTCGGCGGGGTGGAGCCACACCGGGATCCCGTGCCGCTCCGCGAGCGGGCCCGCGGCGTCCACGTGATCGGGATGGCCGTGCGTGAGCAGCACCGCTTCCGGCGTCAAACCGTGTTCCCCCAACGCTTTCCCCACCGGTCCGGCGGCCTCCTGCCCCGGGTCGACCACCACGCACGGGCCACCGGCTTCGGGGGCGAGCAGGTAACAGTTCGCTCGGAGCGCGCCGGTCGCGAACCCGACGACGAGCACGAAAAGCCACCTCCAGTCAGTCCGGCGCGTCCACCCTAACCGGCCCTGTACGGGGTTCTCACAGGCTGTGCCCATAGACTGCCGCCACCCGATCGGTGAAGTCGAGCAGATTCTGGAGGGGGCAGGTGGCGACCAACCAGCAGCGCCGTGAAGCCGCGAAGCGCAAACTGGAACGGCAACTCGTCCGCCGCGCCGAGCGCGCCCGCCGACGCAAGATCATCGGCGTCGGTGCGACGGTGGGCGTGGTGGTCGTGGTCGCCGGGTTGGTGGTCTTCTTCGTGACGCAGGGCGGCGGGAGCGACTCGACGACGGCGGCGGACCAGACGAGCGCGCCGGAGAGCAGCGCCATCCAGATCCCGACACAACGCGTCACCGAGGCCGCCCGCCCCACGCCGCTGCCGAACCCGACCACGTGCAACTACCCGGCGTCGACCGACCAGCAGAGCACCAAGAAGGCGACCCCGCCGGACGGCAAGAACGTCCCCTCCACCGGCACGGTGAACGTGACGCTCAAGACCACCGCGGGCGACATCCCGCTGACGCTGGACCGCGCGCTCGCCCCCTGCACGGTGAACAGCTTCCTGAGCCTGATCAACCAGGGCTTCTACACCGACAGCTCGTGCCACCGCCTGGGCACCGAGGGGCTGCAGATGCTGCAGTGCGGCGACCCGACGGGCACCGGCATGGGCGGGCCCGGCTACACGATCCCGGACGAGAACTTCGCCCAGCTGACCTACGGCCGCGGCGTTCTCGCGATGGCGAAGACGTCCCAGCCGAACAGCGGCGGCAGCCAGTTCTTCATGGTCTACGGTGACGCGCAGCTCGACCCCGACTACACCGTCTTCGGGTCCATTTCGGACGCCGGGCTGCAGGTGCTGGACAAGGTCGCCCGCGACGGCGTCGACCCGGCTTCCGCGGCGCAGAGCCAGGACGGCACGGGTGCGCCCAAGACCCCGGTGAAGTTCACCGGGGCCACAGTGGACGCTTAGCGGAACCGCGGAGGGCGGCGCTCCAGGAAGGCCGCGACGCCCTCCGCGTAGTCCGCCCCGTGCACGGCGGCGGAGCGGATCCCCTCGATCTCGGCGTCGGTTTCCCCTTGTCCCGCCAGGATCTTCTCGATGACGCGGTTCATTCCCCGGATCGACGTCTGCGAACGCGAGCAGAGGACTTCCACGAACGCGGCGACCTCGTCGTCGAGTGCGTCGAAGACGTCGTTGACCAGACCGATCTCCCGCGCCCTGGTGGCGTCGATCAGCTGTCCGGACAGCAGGAAGTACCGCGCGTGCGCGGGCCCGATCAGCGAGACCAGCTGCCGCGTGGACAGGAAGTCGTAGACGATGCCGAGTTTCGCCGGCGTGATGCCGAACCGCGCGCCGGGCGCGGCGAACCGGAAGTCGCACGCCACGGAAACCTGGCAGCCGCCGCCGATGCAGTTGCCGCGGATCACCGCGATGCTCGGCTTGCGCAGGCTCGTGAGCGCCGACACCGCCTCCTCGACGGCCTTGTCGTAGACGGCCGCACCGTCCGCAGTGGACCGTAGCGAACGGAACTCGCTGATGTCCGCGCCCGCCGAGAAGTCCGCGCCCGCGCCGGTGAGCACGAGCACCTTGAGCGCCGGATCGGCCTCGACCTCCGCCACGATCCCGGGAACCGCCGACCACATCTCGTGCGTGATCGCGTTCTTCTTCTCCGGCCGCGTGAAGGTCAGCCTGCCGACCGCCCCGTCGCGGGTGAACTCCAGACTCATACGGGCACTGTAACGACGGAGATCAGGACGCCGACGTGACGCGGTACACGTCGTAGACGCCCTCCACGCCGCGGACCACCTTCAGCACGTGGCCCAGGTGCTTGGGGTCGCCCATCTCGAACGAGAACCGGCTCACCGCCACCCGGTCGCGGGACGTCGTGACCGACGCCGAGAGGATGTTGACCTTCTCGTCGGCCAGCACCTTCGTCACGTCCGACAGCAGCCGGTGCCGGTCGAGGGCCTCGACCTGGATCGACACCAGGAACACCGAGTTCTCCGACGGCGCCCACTCCACCTCGACCAGCCGCTCGGGCTGGTTGCGCAGGTCCTCGGCGTTCGTGCAGTCCGTGCGGTGCACGCTCACGCCACCACCGCGTGTGACGAACCCCAGGATCTCGTCGCCCGGCACGGGGGTGCAGCAGCGGGCGAGCTTCGCCCACACGTCACCCGCCTCCTTGACGATCACGCCGACGTCGTTGGAGCCGCGGCGCCGGGCCACCGTCGACGGCGTCGAGCGGGCGGCCAGCTCCTCCTCGGCCTCCTCGACCCCGCCGATCAGCGCGACGAGCCGCTGCACGACGTGCTTCGCGCTGGTGTGGTTCTCCCCCACCGCGGCGTACAGCGAGCTGATGTCCGGATGCCGCAGCTCGGCGGCCAGCGCCCCCATGGACTCCGCGGTGACCAGGCGCTGCATCGGCAGCCCGACCTTGCGGATCTCCTTGGTGATCGCCTCCTTGCCCGCCTCGATCGCCTCGTCGCGACGCTCCTTGGCGAACCACTGGCGGATCTTCGCGCGTGCCTTCGGCGAGCGGGCGAACGTCAGCCAGTCCCGGCTCGGGCCCGCGTTCTCCGCCTTCGACGTGAAGATCTCGACGACGTCGCCGTTCTCGAGCTTGCGCTCCAGCGCGACGAGCCTGCCGTTGACGCGCGCGCCGATGCAGCGGTGACCGACCTCGGTGTGCACGGCGTAGGCGAAGTCCACGGGCGTGCCGCCGACGGGCAGCGTGACCACATCGCCCTTCGGCGTGAACACGAAGATCTCGCGCGCGGCCAGCTCGTAGCGCAACGAGTCGAGGAACTCACCCGGGTCCGCGGCCTCGCGCTGCCAGTCGAGCAACTGCCGCATCCACGCCATCTCGTCGATGTCGACAGTGTTGCCACTGTGCGTGCCGCGGGTTTCCTTGTACCGCCAGTGCGCCGCGATGCCGTACTCGGCGGTGTGGTGCATCTCGTAGGTGCGGATCTGCACTTCGAGCGGCTTGCCGTCCGGGCCGATCACGGTGGTGTGCAACGACTGGTAGACGCCGTAGCGGGGCTGGGCGATGTAGTCCTTGAAGCGGCCGGGCATCGGCTGCCACAGCGCGTGCACGACACCCATGGCCGCGTAGCAGTCGCGCACGTCCTCGACGAGGATCCGCACGCCCACCAGGTCGTGGATGTCGTCGAGGTCGCGGCCGCGGACGATCATCTTCTGGTTGATCGAGTAGTAGTGCTTGGGCCTGCCCTCGACCTTCGCGGTGATCCGCGAGTTGCCCAGGCTCAGGTTCAGCTCGTCGATCACCTTGCGCAGGTAGATGTCGCGCGACGGCGCGCGGTCGGCGACCAGGCGCACGATCTCGTCGTACTTCTTCGGCTGCAGGATCGCGAACGCGAGGTCCTCCAGCTCCCACTTGACCGTCGCCATGCCGAGCCGGTGCGCGAGCGGGGCGAGGACCTCCAGGGTCTCCTTCGCCTTGCGCGCCTGCTTCTCCGGCGGCAGGAACCGCATCGTGCGCATGTTGTGCAGGCGGTCGGCGAGCTTGATGACGAGCACCCGCGGGTCCCGGGCCATCGCGATGACCATCTTGCGGATGGTCTCGGCCTCGGCGGCCGTGCCGAGCTTGACCTTGTCCAGCTTGGTGACGCCGTCGACGAGCTGCGCGACCTTGTCGCCGAAGTCCTCGGCCAGCTGCTCGACGGAGTAACCGGTGTCCTCGACCGTGTCGTGCAGCAGGGCGGCGACCAGCGTGATGGTGTCCATGCCCAGCTCGGCGAGGATGGTGGCGACCGCGAGCGGGTGCGTGATGTACGGGTCGCCGGACTTGCGCCGCTGGTCGCGGTGCAGCTCTTCGGCGACGTCGTAGGCCCGCTGCAGCAGGCTCAGGTCCGCGTTCGGGTGCAGCTCGCGGTGGATCGCGGCGAGCGGCTCCAGCACCTGCTTGACGGAGGCGGCGCGCTGTGCGGTGATCCGCCGGGCGAGCCGGGCGCGGACCCGCCGCGTGGCCGAGGGCGCCCTGGTCACACCCTGGTGGGTCAGCGCGTTGTCGGCGGGCGCTGAGGCGTCGAGCTCCTGGCTCACCCGCACCTCCTGCTCTCGCGACGAGTCCTCTGGAACAACAAGCGTAACGCGAGTGGGCCGGACGGGTTCGTGATCCCTCCCGCCGGCCCGGCGGCCTGCGCCGAACGGGCGGGTTGCGCGCCGGACGGCGGGGTCAGGCGCGCGCGGTCACACCGTGCGCAGCGCGTGCACTTCCCGGCCTTCGAGCACCGCGCGGCCGCCCAGTGCGGCCAGCTCCAGCACCACCGACACGCCGGACACCACCGCGCCCGCCTTCTCCAGCAGCTCGCACGCCGCGTTGACCGTGCCGCCCGTGGCCAGCACGTCGTCGACCACCGCGACGTGCGCGCCCGGTGCCACGACGTCCTCCGGCAGCTCCAGCGACGCCGTGCCGTACTCCAGCGCGTAGTCCACCCGGCCCGCGACCGACGGCAGCTTGCCCGGCTTGCGGACCAGCACCACGCCGAGCCCGCGGGCGTAGCCGACGGCGGCGGCGAGCACGAACCCGCGTGCCTCCACCGCGGCCAGCAGCTCCACCTCCGGGCTCAGCGTGCCGGCGAGCGCGTCCGCCACCGCCCGGAACCCCGGACCGCTCGCGAAGAGCGGCGACAGGTCCCGGAACAGCACACCGGGCTCGGGGAAGTCCGGGACGTCGGCGATCAGGCCGAGCGCCGCGTCGAGCTCCATGCTCAGCGCTTCCGCTTGCCCGACGGGCGGCCCCGGCGCGCCTGCGGACGCGAACCCGCCTTCGGGCTCCGCGTCGCACCCGCACCGGCGTACGCCTTCTCCTTGCCCGGCTCCTCGTCGTCACCCGTGAAGTCGTCTTCGAGGGCCTCGCGCTCGGCGGCCTTGCGCGCCAGGTTCGCGCGCCGGGCGTGCACGCGCTCGGCCTGCTGCTTGAACTTCGGGTCCCGCATCTTGAGGTCGACCAGCAGCGGCGTCGCCAGGAACAGCGATGACAGCACGCCGGCCAGCATGCCGGTGAGCTGGACGAGCGCGAGGTCCTGCAGCGTGCCCGAGCCGAGCAGGAGGTAGCCGACGATCAGCAGGCCCAGCACCGGCAGCAGCGCGATGATGGACGTGTTGATCGAGCGCATCAGGGTCTGGTTCAGCGCCAGGTTCGCGGTCTCGGCGTACGTGCGGCGCGTCAGCCCGAGCAGGCCCCGCGCGTTCTCCTTCACCTTGTCGAACACCACGACGGTGTCGTAGAGGGAGAACCCGAGGATCGTGAGCAGGCCGATCACCGTCGCCGGGGTGACCTCGAAGCCCACCAGCGAGTAGACGCCCGCGGTGACCACGATGTCGTGGATCAGTGAGATCAGCGCCGCGATGGCCATCCAGCGTTCGAAGTAGATCGCCAGGAAGACCGTCACCAGCACCATGAACACGGCGAGCGCGATCAGCGCCTGCCGCGAGATCTCCCCGCCCCACGACGCGCTCACCGCGCTGTCGCTGATGGCCTGGACACTGGGCTGGCCGTTGGAGCCGATCGGCTGCAGCTGCTGGAACAGCGCCTGCTCGACCTTCGAGACGTCGTTCTCGTCCAGCGCCTCGGACCGGATCTGGACGGTGGCGGCGTTGCCCACGCCGACCGTCTGCGCCGAAGCGGCCTGCTTGCCCAGCGTGTCCGCGAACACCTGCTTGGCCTGGTCGGCCGTGATGGTGCCGTGTGCGCCGTGCGCCGGCATCTGCAGCTGCGTGCCGCCCTCGAACTCGATGCCGAGGTTGAACCAGCGGATGCCAATCGAGGCGATGCAGACGAGCACCAGCAGCGCGAAGAAGACGTACCACCGCTTGCGCTTGCCGACGATGTCGAACGCGCCACTGCCGACGTAGAGCCGGTGGAACACACTGCCCTTCGCGGCGGGCGTGCTCTGTTCGGGGCTGGCCACCTCACGCCTCCTTCGCGGCCGCGGCGGCGGCTTTCCGTGCGGTCCGGCGCTCGTCGGCGAGGTGCTGCACGCCGCCGAGCCCGGTCAGCTTGGGGTTGGACAGGAACTTCGACTTGGACGCGAGCGCGACCAGCGGGTGGGTCACGAGGAACACCACGACCAGGTCCAGCACGGTCGACATGCCGAGGGTGAACGCGAAGCCCTGCACGTCGCCGACCGCGATCGCGTACAGCACCGCGGAGGCGAGGAACAGGATCGCGTCGGAGGCCAGGATGGTGCGCCGCGCCCGGGTCCAGCCGCGCGGCACCGCGGACCGGAACGTGCGGCCCTCGCGTATCTCGTCCTTGAGCCGTTCGAAGAACACGACGAACGAGTCCGCCGTGACACCGATCGAGATGATGAACCCGGCGACGCCCGCGAGGTCGAGCGTGAAGCCGATCCAGCGGCCCAGCAGCACCAGCACCGAGTACACGACCAGCCCGGACAGGGCCAGCGAGACGATCGTGAGCGCGCCGAGCAGCCGGTAGTAGAACAGGCAGTACACGAACACCAGCGCCAGGCCGAGGCCGCCCGCGATGAGCCCGGCCTTCAGCGAGGCGAGGCCGAGCGTCGCCGACACCGTGGTGGCGTCCGAGGACGTGAACGACAGCGGCAGCGAGCCGTACTTGAGGACGTCGGCGAGGTCCTTGGTCTGCTGCTGGGTGAAGCTGCCGCTGATCTGGGTGTTGCCGTCGACGATCGCGCTCTGGATCGTGGGCGCCGAGACCACCTGCGTGTCCAGCACGAACGCGGCGCGCTGGTTGATGTTCTTGGTGGTGAAGTCGGCCCAGGTCTGGCGGCCACCGGACTTGAAGGTCAGGTCGACGGTCCAGCCGGGCTTGTTCTGCGCCGGCGGCGAGGACACCGCGTTGTCGATCTCCGTGCCCTGCAGGAACACCGGGCCCAGGAGGTACTTCTCGCTGCCGTCCTGGTTGCAGGCCAGCAGCGGCAGGTTCGGGTCGTCGTTGCCACGCAGCGGGTCCTGGGCCGAGCAGGTGAACGCGGCCAGCGCCTGCTGCGCGGTGGCCGACTCGGCGAGGCTGTCGCCGGTGCCGGTGACCAGCCCCGGGTCCTGGCGGGTGGCCTTGGCCTGCTGGATCTGCGCGGGCGACTGGTCGTCGGCCCCGGGCGCGGCCGGCGTGGGCGGGGTGGTGGGCGTCTGGGCTTCGAGCACCTTGCGGAAGCCCAGCTTCGCCGTCTGCCCCAGCTTCTTCGCCTGGTCGCCCTGCTCGCCGGGCACGGTGATGACGATGTTGTTGCCGTCGAGGATGACCTCGGTGCCGCTCACGCCGATGCCGTTGACCCGCTTCTCGATGATCTGGCGGGCCTGGTTGAGCGAGTCCTTCGACGGGGCGGACCCGTCGGGCGTGCGCGCGCTGAGCGTGACCCGCGTGCCGCCCTGCAGGTCGATGCCCAGCTTCGGCGTCGGCTTCCCGCCGCCGGTGAAGAACACCAGCGCGTAGAGCACGACCACGATCAGGACGAAGATGCTCAGATAGCGTCCCGGGCGGATCCGCCCGGCCGGTGGTGCCACGGTGGTCGTTCTCCTCGGGAAAAGTCAGCTCAGCCCAGTGTCAGCTTCGAGACACTACTCGGTGCTGCGTGAGCGCAGCGTTGTGCCCCCGGCGCCGCTTCGGCGCCAGGGGCTCGGCGGCCCGGCCTACTTCTTGCCGTGCTCCAGCGGAGGCGCGATCTGGGCGCCCGACTTCTCCTCGACCGGGGTCTCGTCGACGGCGGTGACCGTGGTGGTCTCCTCGTCGTCGGCGTCGATCTCCTCGACCTCGTCCACCGGGGGCGCGACCTTCTCACGCACCGCCTGGCGCAGCCAGGTGGTGACGACGCCCGGCGCGATCTCGATGTCGATCGTGGTCTCGTCGCTGGTGTTGGCCACCGTGCCGTACAGCCCCGACGTGGTCATCACGCGGTCACCCTCGGACAGGCTCGACTGCAGGTTCTGCTGCTCCGCAGCGGCGCGCTTCTGCTTGCGGCTACCCAGCACGAGTGGGATGGCCACGACGATGATGAGGAGCAACGGCAGCAAGAGCTGGTTCATGATTCTCCATTCGGCACACGCGGCGCGCGCACCCATTTGTCCGGATGTGCTCCATCGAGTGTGCCAGGTGCACCCGTGGATCTCACCAACGGCGTCTCGATTGTCTTTCCGAGCGGCGGAGCCGCCGGCGGTGGGGCCGTCAGCTCGCACCGCCGCGGGTTCTCAGCGGTCTTCTCGCGAGGACAGCGCCGACGTGGTGACCTGGCGGTCATGAGGAGGCGATCCCGGAGCGAGAAGGCCGCTGAGGTTCCGCCACCCGCACGCTACGCAAACCACTTCCCACCATACGTCAGTCGAACAGCGTCGACTGGTCCGAGCGGCCGTAGTCCGGAGGGGGACGGAGGCCGAGGTGCTCCCACGCGGCCGCCGTGGCGACCCGTCCTCGTGGAGTCCGGGCGAGCATACCCGCGCGCACGAGGTACGGCTCGCACACCTCTTCGACGGTGGTCGGCTCCTCCCCTACCGCGACCGCGAGCGTGGACACCCCCACCGGGCCGCCGCCGAACGACTGGACCAGTGCCCGCAGCACCGCCCTGTCCAGCCGGTCCAGGCCCAGCTCGTCCACGTCGTAGACCTCCAGCGCGGCCCGCGTGACGTCGAGCGTGATGCGCCCGTCGGCCCGCACCTCCGCGTAGTCGCGCACGCGGCGCAGCAGCCGGTTCGAGATCCGGGGCGTGCCGCGCGAGCGCCGCGCGATCTCGGCGCTGGCCGCCGGGTCGATCTCGATGCCGAGGATGGCCGAGGCGCGGCGGACCACCTGGTCCAGCTCGTCGTCGGCGTAGAACTCCATCTGGCCGGTGAAGCCGAAGCGGTCGCGCAGCGGCCCGGTCAGCGCGCCGGACCGCGTGGTGGCCCCGACCAGCGTGAACGGGGCGATCTCCAGCGGGATGCTGGTGGCGCCGGGCCCCTTGCCGACCACCACGTCGACGCGGAAGTCCTCCATCGCCAGGTACAGCATCTCCTCGGCGGGACGGGCGATGCGGTGGATCTCGTCGATGAACAGCACGTCGCCCTCGGCGAGGTTCGACAGCATCGCGGCCAGGTCCCCGGCCCGCTCCAGCGCGGGCCCGGAGGTGATCCGGATGGCGGCGTCCAGCTCGGCGGCGATGATCATCGCGAGGCTCGTCTTGCCGAGCCCGGGCGGGCCGGACAGCAGCACGTGGTCCGGCGGGACACCGCGGCGCCGGGCGCTCTCCAGCACCAGCTCCAGCTGCTCGCGGACCCGGGGCTGGCCGACGAACTCCGCCAGGTGACGCGGGCGCAGCGTCTTCTCCACCTCGCGCTCGCCCGTCTGGGGCAGCGCCGAGAGGGTCTCGTCGGCGTCGAAATCGGTCACGCTGTCATCGTGCACGCCGCCGGCCTAGCCCTTGCGGCCGAGGGTGGTGAGCGCGGCGCGCAGCACGGTGGCGGTGTCGCTGGCCTCGCCCGCGGCCAGCACCTTCTCCACGGCCTGTTCGGCCTGCTTGGCGGGGAACCCGAGGCCGGTGAGCGCCTCGACGACCTCGGCGCGCACGGCCGAGCCCGCCACCGGCACGGTCTCCCCGGTGCCCGCCGCCGCGGTGACCTTGTCACGCAGTTCGAGCGACAGCCGCTCGGCACCCTTGCGGCCGATGCCGGGCACCTGCGTGAGCACCGTGATGTTGCCTTCGGCGAGCGCGGTGCGCAGCTTGTCCGGGTCGAGCACGGCGAGCGCGGCCAGCGCGAGCCGCGGCCCGATGCCGGACACCGTCTGCAGCAGCGTGAACAGCTCGCGCGCCTCGGCCTCGGCGAACCCGAACAACGTCAGCGAGTCCTCGCGCACCACGAGCGCCGTGTGCAGGCGGGTCTGCTCGCCGCGGCGCAGCGTCGCGAGCGTCGACGGCGTGGCCTGCACGGCCAGCCCGACCCCGCCGACCTCGACGACCACGTGGTCGAGCCCGACCGACAGCACCTCCCCGCGCACCGACGAGATCATCGCGCCGCCCCCTTCGTCTTCTCCGCCTTCGCCGCCTTCGCGGCCGCGGCCAGCCGCGCCCGGTGCTTCTTCGCCAGCTCCGCCGCCCGCGCCTCGGCCTCCGCGAGGCGGGCCCGCATCGGCTCCCGCCACAGGTGGCAGATCGCCAGCCCCAGCGCGTCCGCCGCGTCGGCGGGGCTGGGCGCCTCGGCGAGCCCGAGCAGCCGGGTCACCATGTCCGTGACCTGCGCCTTGTCCGCGCGGCCGGAGCCGGTGACGGCCGCCTTCATCTCGCTCGGCGTGTGGAACACGACGGGCAGCCCGCGCCGCGCCGCGCTCAGCGCGACCACGCCGCCCGCCTGGGCAGTGCCCATCACGGTACGCACGTTGTGCTGGCTGAACACGCGCTCCACAGCGACCGCCTCGGGCCGGTAGCGATCGAGCCACTCCTCGACGGCGTCGGAGATCTGCAGCAGGCGGTTGGCGAGGGTCGCGTCGACGGGCGTGCGCACGACGTCCACCGCCACGCAGCGGACCTTCCGGCCGGTGCCGCCGTCCACCACCCCGAGCCCGCACCGCGTCAGCCCGGGGTCGACTCCCAGCACCCGCACCCTGTTTCCGCCCTTCCGCGTCCGAACACCAGTTCGGAGGCTACCGGGTGGGAGCGCCGGTGCCGGACAGGACTCGCCGGGGCGTCGCGCTGTCCACTATGGACCGTCGACGCCCGGGGTCCAGCTTTCGGGGCGGCCGCTGGCGGTGAGCACCGGCTGCCACGCGGCGAAGCCCTCGGGCGCGTCCTCGCTCCACGGCCACTTGCCCTCGGGCGTGGGCACGATGATCTGCACCGCGGGGAAGTCCCCGTCGGGGTAGACGAGAAAGGCGCTGCCGAAGTACTCGGGGTAGTGCCCGGGGTTGACCTGCTCGAAGACCACCGGGACGTTCTCGAAGAAGTCGTCGTAGATCCGGCCCGGCTCGAACGGCCCGGCCGTGGCGGCCCGGTCCACATAGGCGTCCAGCAGCACGTGCGCGACCTGTTCGGGCAGGCCGACGACGACCGCCTCCGGCACCTGGTGCAGCGCCCAGACGCACGCGGTGAAGCAGTAGCCGGATCCCTTGTCGTCACTGGGAACCGAGATGACCGCGTTGCCCCGGCGCTCCGCCTCGGCGACGATCCACTCGAGGAGTTCGTGATCTTCGGGGGCGAGCACCTCGGTCGTCGTCTCGGTCGTCACGGCGGCCATTCTGCCGCACCGTTGCACGCAATCACAGGGCCGGTGCGCAAAAAAAATCCCGGCATGCCTGGCACACCGGGATTTCTCGCTCGATCGTGGGACTAGACCTCCGCGAGGACGTCGTCGGGTACATCGAAGTTCGCATACACGTTCTGCACGTCGTCGCAGTCCTCCAGCGCGTCGATCAGCTTGAAGACCTTCTTCGCGCCGTCGACGTCGAGCGGGACGCTGACCGAAGGCAGGAAGCTCGCCTCGGCCGACTCGTAGTCGAAACCGGAGTCCTGGAGCGCCTTGCGGACCGCCACGAGGTCGGTGGCCTCGGAGACGATCTCGAAGCTGTCCCCGAGGTCGTTGACCTCCTCGGCGCCCGCGTCGAGGACCGCCATCAGCACGTCGTCCTCGGACAGGTCGTTCTTCGGCATGAGCACGACGCCCTTGCGGTTGAACAGGTACGCCACCGAGCCCGGGTCGGCGAGCGAGCCGCCGTTGCGGGTCAGCGCGGTGCGGACCTCGGACGCCGCGCGGTTGCGGTTGTCGGTGAGGCACTCGATGAGCACCGCGACGCCGTTGGGGCCGTAACCCTCGTAGTTGATGGTCTGCCAGTCGGCGCCGCCGGCCTCTTCCCCGGCGCCGCGCTTGCGGGCGCGCTCGATGTTGTCCTGCGGCACCGAGTTCTTCTTCGCCTTCTGGATGGCGTCGTAGAGCGTCGGGTTGCCGTCCGGGTCGCCCCCGCCGGTCCGCGCGGCGACCTCGATGTTCTTGATGAGTCTCGCGAACAGCTTGCCACGCTTGGCGTCGAGGGCGGCCTTCTTGTGCTTGGTGGTAGCCCACTTGGAGTGGCCGCTCATCTCTCCTCCATCTACTTCGTTTCGCGCACCATTGTCACGAAGAGCCGGTGCACGCGCTCGTCCCCCGTCAGTTCCGGATGGAAGGCGGTGGCGAGCACCGGCCCCTGCCGGATCGCGACGATCCTAGCGGCCGCGTCCCCGGCGTCGGGCGTCTCGGGCACCCTGGCCAGTATTTCCACCCCGTCGCCGGCCTTCTCCACCCAGGGGGCGCGGATGAACACGGCGTGCACGGGGCCGCCGTCGAGGCCTTCGAAGTCGAGGTCGCCCTCGAAGGAGTCGACCTGCCGGCCGAAGGCGTTGCGCCGCACGATGACGTCCAGCCCGTCGAGTTGCCGCTGGTCGGGCCTGCCGTCGAGGACCTGCCGGGCGAGCAGGATCATCCCGGCGCACGAGCCGTAGGCCGGCATCCCGGCGGCGATGCGCTCGCGCAGCGGTTCGAGCAGCTCGAAGGTCTCCAGCAGGCGGGACATCGTGGTCGACTCCCCGCCGGGCAGGACGATCCCGTCCACTTCCGCCAGCTCGGCGGGCCGCCGCACGGGCCGGACCCGCGCCCCGGCGTGCTCCAGCGCGGCGGCGTGCTCGCGCACGTCCCCCTGCAGGGCGAGCACCCCGATCACCGGTTTCGTGGTCACGTGACCTCCTCGTTCCCACTGTAGGCCGTGGCGTGTCGCGGCGGCACTGACGTGCGCTGACGTGCAAGGACGCGGTTTTTCGGCCCGCGGGGTGGGGCTAGCCTTGGAGCCATGACGATGGCCGAGATCCTCGAGGACATGGACCGGTACCGGGACGGCGGCATTCCCGGCCACCTGATCGTCGCCTCCGTGCGTGAGGACCGGGAGAACGCCGGATGAGCACCGCGCACTTCGTCCTGGACGCCTCCGCGGCCATCGCGGCGCTCACCGGAAAGAGCCCGGACCCGGCATTGCGCCGCCGCGTCCTCGGTGGGCACGCCGCGGCACCCGAGCTGTTCGACCTCGAGCTGTACGCCGCCTGAGGTCACCAGCCTCGTTCGGCCAGGCGGTGCGGCTCCGGCACGTCGTCGACGTTGATGCCGACCATCGCCTCGCCCAGGCCGCGCGACACCTTCGCGATCACGTCCGGGTCGTCGTGGAACGTCGTCGCCTTCACGATCGCCTCCGCGCGCTTCGCCGGGTTGCCCGACTTGAAGATGCCCGAGCCGACGAACACGCCTTCCGCGCCCAGCTGCATCATCATCGCCGCGTCGGCCGGGGTCGCGATGCCGCCCGCGGTGAACAGCACCACCGGCAGCTTGCCCCGCTCCGCCACCTCGCGGACCAGCTCGTACGGCGCCTGCAGCTCCTTCGCCGCGACGTACAGCTCGTCCTCCGGCAGCGACGTCAGCCGCTTGATCTCGGCGCGGATCCTGCGCATGTGGGTGGTCGCGTTGGACACGTCGCCCGTGCCGGCCTCGCCCTTCGAGCGGATCATCGCCGCGCCCTCGTTGATCCGCCGCAGCGCCTCGCCGAGGTTCGTCGCCCCGCACACGAACGGCACGGTGAACGCCCACTTGTCGATGTGGTTCGCGTAGTCGGCGGGCGTGAGCACCTCGGACTCGTCGATGTAGTCCACGCCGAGCGACTGCAGCACCCGCGCCTCGACGAAATGCCCGATGCGGGCCTTCGCCATCACCGGGATCGAGACGGCCTCGATGATCCCGTCGATGAGGTCGGGATCGCTCATCCGCGCCACCCCGCCCTGCGCGCGGATGTCGGCGGGCACGCGCTCCAGCGCCATCACGGCCACCGCGCCCGCGTCCTCGGCGATCTTGGCCTGCTCGGCCGTGACCACGTCCATGATCACGCCGCCCTTGAGCATCTCGGCCATACCGCGCTTGACACGGGCCGTGCCGCGTTCGGGGACGGGAGTGGAAGCAACTTCGGACACGGGTCGACGCCTTTCCAACGTGCGGAACGGGATTACGTCCAGTCTAGGTCGAGGTGGACCGCTCACCCAGGCCAATAAGCCCCTATCTCGGAAGGCCACTTTTCCCGCCGCGAGGGGCAGACGGGTGGCCTGGTGGACGCGGGGTTGCCGGGGCGTGTCCTACGGGTGTGTGATCGGGGGCACACCCGCACCCGCATCGAAGTCCCGGGAGGCCTGCCATGGCCGAGAAGCAGCCCAAGACCGGAGACGCCGGGGCCGCGGTCGCTGTGGACGACCCGCGCAACCTGCGCAACGTCGTCCTGGTCGGCCCTTCCGGTTCGGGCAAGACCACTCTCACCGAGGCCCTGCTCGCCGTGTCCGGCACCGTGAGCAGGGCCGGTTCCGTCACCGAGGGCACCACGGTCTGCGACCACGACCCGGCCGCGGTGCGTCAGCAGCGTTCCGTCGGGCTGTCGGTCGCCCCGGTGCTGCACGGCGACGTGAAGATCAACCTGATCGACACCCCCGGCTACGCGGACTTCGTCGGCGAGCTGCGCGCCGGGTTGCGCGCGGCGGACGCGGCGCTGTTCGTGGTGAGCGCGGCCGAGGGGGTCGACCCCGCGACCGTGACGTTGTGGGACGAGTGCGCCGCGGTCGGCATGCCGCGCGCGGTGGTCATCGCGCGCACCGACCACCAGCGGGCCGACGTGACGGGCGAGATCGCCGCGTGCCAGGAGGCGTTCGGCGCCGGCGTGCTCCCGCTGTACCTGCCGGCCAGCGGCGGCACGGGCCTGATCGGGCTGATCACGCAGCGGCTCTACGACTACTCGAACGGCTTCCCGCCGGTGCTCGGCGAACCCGATCCGGCGGACCTCGACCGGCTCACCGAGGCCCGCAACGAACTGATCGAGGGGATCATCGCCGAGAGCGAGGACGAGGGTCTGATGGACCGCTACCTCGCCGGTGAGGAGATCCCTGAGGAGACGCTGATCTCCGACCTCGAAAAGGCCGTCGCGCGCGGCAGCTTCCACCCGGTCATCCCGGTGTGCGCGACCAGCGGGCTCGGCCTCGCCGAGGTGCTCGACGGGATCGCGCGCGCGTTCCCGTGCCCGCTGGAGCACCCGCTGCCCGAGGTGAGCGAGCTCGACGGCAGCCCACACGAGGAGCTGCGCGCGGACCCGGACGGGCCGCTCGCGGCCGAGGTCGTCCGCACGGCGGTGGACTCCTACGTGGGGCGCGTGTCGCTGGTCCGCGTCTTCTCCGGCACGCTGCGGCCCGAGCGGCCGGTGCACGTGTCCGGGCACGGGCTGGCCGAACGCGGACACGAGGACCACGACGCGGACGAGCGCGTCGCGCACCTGTACTCGCCGCTCGGGGCGAACCTGCGCGAGGTGCCGTACTGCGTCGCGGGCGACCTGTGCGCGTTGACGAAGATCGGCTCGGCGGAGACCGGGGACACGGTGTCCGCGCCGGAACACCCCCTGCTGATGCGGCCGTGGACGATGCCAGAGCCGCTGCTGCCGGTGGCGATCGTGGCACGCAACCGCAGCGACGAGGACACCTTGGCGCGCAACCTGTCGCGGTTGGTGGCGGGCGATCCGACGCTGCGGCTGGAGCGCAACGCCGAGACGGCGCAGCTCGTGCTGTGGTGCATGGGCGAGGCACACGCGGACGTCGTGCTGTCGCGGCTGCGCGCCGGGGGCGCCGAAGTGGACACCGAGCCGGTGAAGGTCAGCCTGCGCGAGACGTTCGCCCGCCCCGCCAAGGGGCACGGGCGGCACGTCAAGCAGTCCGGCGGCCACGGGCAGTACGCCGTGTGCGACATCGAGGTCGAACCACTGCCCCGCGGGTCGGGCTTCGAGTTCGTGGACCGGATTGTCGGCGGCGCGGTGCCGCACCAGTTCATCCCCAGCGTCGAGAAGGGGGTGCGGGCGCAGCTGCAGCGCGGGCTGGCGACGGGCAACCCGGTCGTCGACGTGCGGGTGACGCTGGTGGACGGCAAGGCACACAGCGTCGACTCCTCCGACGCCGCGTTCCAGACCGCGGGCGCGCTCGCGCTCAAGGACGCGGCCGCGAACACCCGGATCGTGTTGCTCGAACCACTCGACACGGTGACCGTGCTCCTGCCCGACGACCACCTGGGCGCCGTGCTCGGTGACCTGTCGTCGCGGCGGGGCCGCGTGCTCGGCACGGAGTCCGCGTCGGGCGGACGCACCGTCGTGCGCGCCGAGGTCCCCGCGACGGAGCTCCTGCGCTACGCGACGGATCTGCGCTCACTCACCTCGGGGACCGCGAGCTTCACGCGCGAGCACTGCCGCTTCGACCCGATGCCGGAAGGGGTGAAGACCGGGGTCTGACAGGCGGGCGGGAAGCGGTCACGCACGGTCCGAACGCTCCTGGAAGAACCCGCCCGGTTTGCCGTTGCGGTCGGCGAGCAGGCCCGCCAGCGTGGCGATCGCGATCTCCGGTGGCGTGCGCGAGCCGATGTTCAACCCGATCGGGCGGTGCACGCGTTCGATCTGCTCCGGCGCGACGCCGAGTTGCTTCAGCGCCTCGACGTGCGGCCCCGGGTGGCGCGGGTTGCCCATCACGCCGACCCACCGCACCGGGTGCGCGAGCACGTCCCGCAGGACCTCGCCCAGCTCGGGACGGTGGTGGTCGGTCACGACGACGTCCGCCGTGCCGTCCAGCGGGGGCAGCGCGCCGTCGCGCGGGTCGTGGCAGAGCGTGCGGTAGCCGAGGTCGGCGCCGTACTTCAGCAGGTACTCGGCGACCGGCGTGGCGAACACCGCCACGAGCGTCCGGGTCGCGGTCTCCGCCTCGGCTTCGCCGTGGGCCACCGCGCAGCTGGGATCCGTCATGCCCCCGAACCTACGCGGGATCGACGATCTCGAAGTACTGCGGCTGCGGCGCCGTGCCCGCCAGCTTGAAGTACCGCACCTTCCGCCGCCGCCGCAGGGCCAGCGTGTCGCGCACGGCGTCGTTGTGCACGCGCCGCGCGATCACCACCCGGTGCTCGGCGTCGGCCAGCTCCTCCGCCAGCCGGGGCGGCAGGCTGGACCGCGCCACGGCGGCGAGCAGTTTGGTCAGCTCGTTCTCGGCGTCCTCGCGTTCCGCGCGCGGCGCGGCCTCGGCGGCGTCCGCCGCCTGCAGGACCGCCACGGCCTCCTCGCCGTGCAGCGCCGCCACGGCCCTCGCGACCACCGCGCGCCGCGCGAGCGCCGCGTCCAGCGCGGCCCAGCCCGCGTCGAGCCGCACGTGCAGGCGGTCGAGCCGGTTCGCCGTCGCGACGAGGAAGAGCCCGCCCAGCACGATCACCGCGGCGACCAGGGCGAGCAGCACCACGAACCAGCTCACGTCGAAGCCTCCTGGGCGCTCACCCGCCGGGGGTCCGCCGCGACCGCCGTTTCGTACACCCGCAGCACCTGCGTGACCACGACGGACCAGTCGTAGATCGCCACCCGCTCCCCCGCCGCCGCGGCGAGTGAACCGCGCCGCGCCGGATCGGTCAACAGCTCACGCAGGGTGTCGGCGAGCGCACCGGCGTCCCCCGGCGGGAACAGCATCCCGGCGCGGCCGTCGTCGAGCACCCGCCGGAACGAGTCGAGCCCGCTGGCGGCCACCGCCGTGCCCGCGGCCATCGCCTCGGTGAGGATCATGCCGAAGCTCTCCCCGCCCAGGTTCGGTGCGCAGTAGACGTCGACGCTGCGCAGCGCGCGGGCCTTGGTGGCGTCGTCGACCTGGCCCAGCAGCTCCAGGTGCGGCGCCAGGTGCGGCCCGGCCATCCGCCGCAGCTCCTCGTCGTCGCCGCGCCCCACGACGAGCAGCTTCAGCTCCGGGAACTCCGGCAGGATCCGGCGCGCCGCCTCCAGCAGCACGTCCATCCCCTTGCGGGGCTCGGTGAACCGGCCCACGAACCCGAGCGTGCCGCCCGCCCGCGGATAACCGTCCAAAGGGGACGCCCGCGCGAAGAAGTCGATGTCGACACCGTTCGGGATCTCGACCGCGTCGCCGCCCGAGTGCTCCACCTGCACGCGCCGGGCCAGCGCCGACACCGCGATCCGGGCGGTGATCTTCTCCAGCAGCGGGCGCAGCACGGGCTGGAACGCGGACAGCGTCCGCGAGCGCGGGGTCGAGGTGTGGAACGTGGCGACGATCGGGCCGTCGGCGACCTTCAGCGCCAGCAGCGACAGGCTCGGCGCGGCGGGCTCGTGCAGGTGCAGCACGTCGAAGCCGCCCTCGCGCAGCCACCGCCGCACCCGCGCGTACGACACGGGACCGAACTGCAGCCGCGCCACCGAGCCGTTGTACGGGATGCCGAGCGCCTTGCCCGCGGGCTGCACGAAGTCCGGCACGTCGGAGTCCTCGTCGGCGGGCGCGAGCACGGACACCTCGTGCCCGCGGGCGATGAGCGCCCTGGCGAGGTCGACCACGTGCCCCTGCACGCCGCCGGGGACGTCGAAGGAGTAGGGACAGACGATGCCGATCTTCACCCGGCCGCCGCCTCCTCCGCGGGTTCCGGTTCGGACCCGGAGAAGTCGGCGGTCCAGAACTTCTGCAGCATGTGCCAGTCCGCGGGGTGGGCGGCGATGTCCCCGGCGAAGATGTCCGCGGTGGCCTGCACCGCGGCGGGGATCTCCGGCCGAGCGGTCACGCGGATGCGCGGGTGCACGCGGGCGCCCCAGCCGTCGTCGGTGAACCAGGAGCCCACCGGCAGCAGCGCGGCGCCGGTGCTCAGCGCGAGCCGGGCCGCGCCGGCGGGCATCTTCGTGCGCTCGCCGAAGAACGTGACCGGCACGCCGGAGCCCGACAGGTCCCGGTCCCCCACCAGGCAGACGATCTTGTTCTCCCGCAGCCGCCGCAGCAGCAGCCGGAACGAGCCGGTGCCGCCGGACGCGGGCAGGATCTCGAAACCGAGCGACTCGCGGAACTCGACGAACCGCCGGTACACCGCGTCGGGCCGCAGCCGCTCGACGACGGTGGTGAACGAGCCCGCGTGGTCGACCAGCCACACGCCCGCGACGTCCCAGTTGCCCGAATGCGGCAGCACGCACACCGCGCCGTTGCCCTCGGCCAGCGCGGCCTCGATGTTCTCGACACCGGTGATGGAGAACCGGCGCCGCACCACGTCCAGGTCCATCGCGGGCAGCCGGAACGCCTCCTGCCAGTACCGCGCGTAGGACCGCATGGCCTGGCGGGTCAGCTCGTCGAGCTCCACCTCGCCCGCCTGCGGCACCACCCGCGCGAGGTTGCGGCGCAGCTGCACCACGCCGTTCCCGCCGCGGCGGACCGCGAAGTCGGCACCCAGCCCGAACGCGGCGTCGGCCAGCCACGGGGGCAGCCGACGGACCAGCCGCCATCCGGCGGCGTAGCCGAGCTCGCTCGCACGCTGGGTGAACCGGCTCACGAATGGGCCTCCCGGGCGGAGGCGACGAGGGCGACCATCCGCTGCCCCAGGGTGAGGGCCGACAACGCGGCGAGCAGCCACTGGGAGACCTCGACGGCGTAGGGCACGTGCAGGCCCTGCAGCCCGGTGCCGACGAGCGCGATGATCAGCCGCTCGGCCCGCTCGATCAGGCCGCCGTCCGCGGACAGGCCCGACGCCTCGGCGCGGGCCTTGACGTAGGAGATCACCTGACCCAGCACCAGGCTGACGAGCGCGGCCCCGGCGGCACGGAGGTTGCCCGCGTCCACGAAGCACCACCAGGCGATGGCGCCGAACAGCGCGCCGTCGACGAGCCGGTCACAGGTGGCGTCGAGGGTGGCGCCGAGCGGGGTGCCGTGGCCGCGGGCGCGGGCTATGGCGCCGTCGAGGAGGTCGAGCATCGCGAAGCCCCAGACGGTGAACGTGCCCCACAGCAGGAGCCCGTTCGGGAAGAAGCCCAGTGCGCAGACGATGGCGGCCACCGTGCCGACGATCGTCATGACGTTGGGCGTGACGCCGGCGCGCAGGAGCACCCGGGCGAGTGGATCGAGGGCGCGGGAGACCGAAGCGCGCGCGAAGATGTTCAGCATCAGATCGGGGTGGGGGTGTCGGCCGGCTGGCTCATCGCTGTCTACGTCACCTGGCTGCGTGAGAGGAAGTGGTTCGCCCGCAGCCTAGCCACCCGCCACCAGGCATTAACGCCCCGGCGCGCCCAACTGTGGCGATCAGCGTGCCCGGCGCGGCCCCTCACTCGATACGGGTGTCACCGCCTGTCACCGGCCGTGGCACCGATCTCACCCAGCGCAAGCCTTCCCGGCGTCGGGGCACCCCGCCGGATCGGCCTCCGCCTCCGCCAGGGCGGCCGCGCAGCGGGGCGTGAGCTTGTCACGAATCGCGATGCTGATCTCACCCAGCACGGTCACCTGCTCCGGCGTCAAAGCGTCGAACAACGCTTCCCGGACGGCAACGACGTGGCCGCGGGCGGCGACTTCGAGCACGGCGAAGCCCTCCTCCGTCAGGATCGCGAAGGCGCCGCGCTTGTCGGTCGCGCAGTTGTCGCGGCGGACCCAGCCGTTGTCCTCCAGCCGGGCTACCGCGTGGGACAGGCGGCTGCGGGACGAGCGGCACCGCTCCGCCAGCTCGCTCATCCGCAGCGTCCGCCCCGGCGCCTCGGACAGCACGGCGAGCACCTCGTAGTAGGTGTGCGGCATCCCCGAGTCGCGCTGCAGCTGCCCGTCGACGTGCCCCCGCACCATGTCCACGGCCGCACGGAAGTCGCGCCACACGCGCTGCTCGTCGTCGCTGAGCCATCGGGTTCCCGGCATACGGACGATCCTACCCCTAGTTGAGCACTCAACTATGCTTGCTACAGTTCCCCTTGGAGAGCGATTTCCGACCCCAGAAGCAGTCACAGGGAGAGAAGCATGAGCGCACCCACGACCGAGATCCCCGGCTACATCGCGGGCACCTGGAAAATCGACGGCACCCACTCCGACGTCACCTTCACGGTGCGCCACCTGGGCGTCTCGAAGGTCCGCGGGCGCTTCGACCAGGTCGACACCACCATCGTCACGGCCGAGAACGTGCTCGACTCGACGGTGACCACCACGATCCAGGCCGCGAGCATCGACACCAACAACGAGCAGCGCGACGCCCACGTGCGCGGCGAGGACTTCCTGGACGTCGAGAAGTACCCGACCATCACCTTCACCTCCACCGGCGTTCGCGTGGAGGACGGCGAGTACCTGATCGACGGCGACCTGACCATCCACGGCGTCACCAAGCCGGTCACGCTGACCACCGAGCTGGGTGGCTTCGCCGACGGCCAGGCCCCCGGCAGCAAGGTGCTGGGCATCTCGGCGGCCACCGAGGTCAGCCGCACCGAGTTCGGCGTCGGCGCGGGCGTGCCGGGCGCCGTGGTGAGCGACAAGATCAAGATCGAGCTGGACATCGAGGCCGGTCTGCAGTCCTGAGCCCCACCGGACACGAGTGCCCCCTCCGCGAACCGGAGGGGGCACTTCGCGTTCCTACTTCCAGGCGCCCGCCAGCAGGGCGCGCGTCTCGCCGAGCAGCTGCGGCAGCACCTTCGTGTGCCCGACCACCGGCATGAAGTTCGCGTCGCCGCCCCAGCGCGGGACGACGTGCTGGTGCAGGTGCGCCGCGATGCCCGCCCCCGCGATCTCGCCCTGGTTCATGCCGATGTTGAACCCGTGCGCCCCCGACACCGACCGGATCACCGTCATCGCGCGCTGCGTGAACTCCGCCAGCTCCGCGGTCTCCTCGCGGGTCAGCTCCGGGTAGTCCGCGACGTGCCGGTACGGCAGCACCATCAGGTGCCCCGGGTTGTACGGGTACAGGTTCAGCACCGCCCACACGTGCTCGCCGCGCGCGACGATCAGCGCGTCCTCGTCGGGCAGGCCCAGCAGGCGGCAGAACGGGCAGCCCTCCGGCTGGTCGCCCTCGGGCTTGTCCTGCCCCTGCACGTACGCGAGCCGGTGCGGGGTCCACAGGCGCTGCAGCGCGTCCGGCACGCCGATCCCGTCCTGCGGCACCAGCTCCGGGTCACTCACGCGGCCTCCTCAACGGACGCGACAAGTCGCGACTGCAACACAACGTCGGCAGGCGTGGTATCGATGGTTCGCTCGCAAGCTTCGCTCACGCCAGGACCGCCCCGAACGACTCGGCACTCGGCGAGGTGTTCTCGCGCCGCGCGACCCAGCCCGCGATCGCCTCCACCGCGTCGGCCACCGGGACCCCGTTGATCTGGCTGCCGTCGCGGAAGCGGAACGACACCGCGCCCGCCTCGACGTCCTTGGCGCCCGCCAGCACGAGGAACGGCACCTTCTGCGTGGTGTGGGTGCGGATCTTCTTCTGCATCCGGTCGTCGCTGGTGTCCACGTCGACGCGGATTCCCTTGGCGCGCAACGCCTTCTCGACGCCACGCAGGTGCTCCACGTGGTCCTCGGCGATCGGGATGCCCACCACCTGCAACGGCGCGAGCCACGCCGGGAACGCGCCCGCGTAGTGCTCGGTCAGCACGCCGAAGAACCGCTCGATCGAGCCGAACAGCGCGCGGTGGATCATCACCGGGCGCTTGCGGGTGCCGTCGCTGGCCGCGTACTCCAGCTCGAACCGCTCGGGCAGGTTGAAGTCCAGCTGGATGGTGGACATCTGCCACGAGCGGCCCAGCGCGTCCTTGGCCTGCACGGAGATCTTCGGCCCGTAGAACGCCGCGCCGCCCGGGTCCGGCACCAGCTCGAGACCCGAGTCGAGCGCCGCCTGCCGCAGGGTCTCGGTGGCTTCCTCCCACACCTCGTCCGAGCCGACGTACTTCTCGTCGTTGCGGGTGGACAGTTCGAGGTAGAAGTCGTCGAGACCGTAGTCGCGCAACAGGTTCAGCACGAAGCCCAGCAGCGAGCGCAGCTCGTCGGGGACCTGCTCGGGGGTGCAGAAGATGTGCGCGTCGTCCTGCGTCATCCCGCGCACGCGGGTGAGGCCGTGCACCACGCCGGACTTCTCGTACCGGTACACCGAACCGAACTCGAACATCCGCAGCGGCAGCTCGCGGTAGGACCGGCCGCGCGAGCGGAAGATCAGGTCGTGGAACGGGCAGTTCATCGGCTTGAGGTAGTAGTCCTGGCCGGGCTTGACCACCTTGCCGTCGGCGTCGTACTCCGCGTCGAGGTGCATCGCCGGGAACATGCCGTCGCGGTACCAGTCCAGGTGACCGGACACCTCGAACAGGTTGCCCTTGGTGATGTGCGGGGTGTTGACGAACGAGTAGCCCGCCTCGACGTGGCGCTGCCGCGAGTAGTTCTCCATCTCCTGCCGGATGATCCCGCCCTTGGGGTGGAACACCGGCAGCCCCGAGCCGATCTCGTCGGGGAAGGAGAACAGGTCCAGCTCGGCGCCGAGCTTGCGGTGGTCCCGCCGCTCGGCCTCGGCGAGCATCTCCAGGTACGCGTCCTGCGCCTCCTGGGACTCCCACGCGGTGCCGTAGATCCGCTGCAGCTGCGGGTTCTTCTCGTTGCCGCGCCAGTACGCGGCGGCCACGCGGGTGAGCTTGAACGCCGGGATGAACTTGGTGGTGGGCACGTGCGGGCCGCGGCACAGGTCGCTCCACACGCGCTCCTTGGTGCGCGGGTCGAGGTTGTCGTAGATCGTCAGCTCACCACCACCGACCTCCATGATTTCGGAGGTGTCCACATCGGACTTGAGGTCGATGAGCTCCAGCTTGAACGGCTCGCCCGCGAGCTCCTCACGCGCCTGCTCCGGGGAGTCGAAGCGGCGGCGGGAGAACTGCTGCGCGCCCTTCACGATCTGCTTCATGCGCTTCTCGAGCGCCTGCAGGTCCTCCGGGGTGAAGGGCCGCTCCACCTGGAAGTCGTAGTAGAAGCCGTCCTTCACGGGCGGCCCGATGCCGAGCTTGGCCTCCGGGAACTGCTGCTGCACGGCCTGGGCGAGCACGTGCGCGGCGGAGTGGCGGATGACGCTGCGGCCGTCCTCGGTGTTCGCCGCGACGGGCTCCACCTCGGTGTCCGACTCGGGCGCCCACGCGAGGTCACGCAGCCTGCCCTCCGGGTCACGCACGACGACGACCGTGTCCGGGCCCTTGGTGGGCAGTCCCGCCTCGCGGATCGCTGCGCCGGCCGTAGTCCCGGCCTGCACCACCACGCTCGCGGCGGGTGCGGCTGCGGCGGACGACGGCTGGTTCACGATGGGCTCCTTCACGGAAGAGGATGACCCATCGATGCTATCCGCCGTCCGCCACCCGCTTTTCGTCAGGGAGTTCAGACGGTCTCGACGACCTCGTCGTAGTCCAGCCGCGGCAGGCGGTCGAACCACGGGTTGGCGCCGGGGCGGCCGACGTTCACCACGACGAGGGACTTCCACTTGCGGTCGGCGAAGAACTCCTTGTCCACGCCCGCGGCGTCGAAGCCCGTCATCGGGCCCGCGGCCAGGCCCGCGGCGCGCACGCCGATGATGAAGTAGCCGACCTGCAGCAGGGAGTTGAGCCGGGCGAAGCCCTCGCGGGCCTCCTCGCTGCCGGCGAACATGTCCTTGGCGTCCGGCTTGTGCGGGAAGGTCTTCGGCAGATTCTCGTGGAAGTCGGTGTCGGCGGCCAGCACGACGGTCACCGGCGCGCTCGCGGTCTTGGCGCGGTTGCCCTCGGACATGTGCGGCAGCAGGCGCTCCTTGCCCTCGGGGGTGCGGACCACCAGCGCACGCAGCGGCTGGGTGTTCATCGACGTGGGCGCCCACTTCACCAGGTCGTAGATCGCCTGGATCTGCTCGTCGGAGACCGGCTCGTCGCTGAAGCTGTTCGCGGTGCGGGCCTCGCGGAAGAGCAGGTCCTGCACGTCCTGGGGCACCTGCAGCGCGTCGGCCAGGCCGGCGGTGGTCGAAGTCATGCTCGCTCCTTGGAAGACGGGGTGATCACTCCGTCCAACCTTGTTGAGCGTTTGACTATTTCGCACCGCGCGTGTGTCCGTGGTCACTCAGCGGTACACGCGGGCCCAGTCGATGTCGACCGAAGTCTTCGTCGGGACCCCGGCGTGCTTGCGCATGTAGGTCAGCTGCAGCACGAGGTGCATCGGCGTCGTCGGGATGTACTTCGGGTCGTCGTAGACGCCCCACACCTGCCCGTCGAGGTAGAGCGTGATCTTGTCGGCCTGCCAGTCCACCCCGAAGTTGTGCCACTGGGTCAGGTCGACCGGGTTGCTCTTGAAGTACGGGCCCTTGAGGTTGCCCGGGCCGTGCAGCCAGCTCTCGGTGAACGCGCGGTCGGGGTTCCACGTCTCGGCGAAGTCGATCTCACCGGCGTTCGGGAAGTGCAGGTCGTCCGCGCCCCACAGCAGGAACGCCGGGGCGTAGCCGGCGTCGGCGGGCAGCGGCATCCGCGCCCGCACCTCCCAGCGGCCGAAGGTCTGGTCGCCCTTCCAGGAGATGCCGCACGTGGTGCCCGCGCTGTCGGCCAGCCCGGTGATGGTCAGCACGCCCGCCGAAACCGCGCACTGCTTGCTGCTCCAGGTCTCGTTCGCCGAGTTGGCGCCGTCGTAGACGTCCCAGTGCTTGCTGTCGACCTTCTTGCCGTCGAACTCGTCCCCGCCGATCTGCTGCCAGCCGTTGAGCACGGCGGCCTCGGTCGAGGCCGGCTGGGTGGGTCCGACGGCCACGCCCGCGCCTCCGGGACTGCCGAGCTGGAGCTGTTCCCCGGAGTCGGCGGAGTCGCCACCGAAGCGTTGGATCGTCACCGTCACCGCGACGACGGCGGCCAGGACCAGCACGACGCACATCAAGATCAGACTCGACCGACGCTTCACGGCCCAGGAACCTACCTCACTCTGATGGGTGATGTGCGGCGGCCGTCACATCACGCTCCGCACGCTCCCCCTGCGCCCGCGCGACCAGGAACAACGCCTGCCGCCGCAGCCGGGCACCCGGCGCCTTCGCCGCGCCCACCAGCCGGTCGCGCCGCCGCACCTGCCACTCCGGAGTGGCGGCCAGCTCCTCGGTGAGCGTCCGCTGTTCGGCGTAACCGCTGTCGTCGAGCGCGTCGGTCAGCGAACCGCGGCTGATCCGGAACGCCGCGACGGACTGGCGCATCCCGTAGAAGTCCCCGCGCTCCAGCAGCCGCACCCACAGTGCCAGGTCCATCGGGAACTTCCAGCGCCCGTCGAACCCGCCCACGGCGTCGAAGTCCGCGCGCCGGAACAACGCGCCGGCGGGCTCGCCCAGCGGGTTGCCGCCGTGGCGGACCACGCGCCGGATCACGTCCTCGCTCGCGTGCTTGCCGAGCAGGCCCCGCAGCCCCCGGTTGACGCTCATCGGCCGCGACTGCTCGTTGACCATCGTGCGGCGCCCGCACACGAGCGCGAGGCCCGGGTCGCGGGTGAGCACGGCGTGCTGCCACTCCAGGCAGCGCGGGTGCAGCAGGTCGTCGGCGCAGACGAGCTTGACCAGCGGCGCCCTCGACTCGGCGACCGCCCTGTTCCAGTTCTCGGCCACCGGCAGCACCGTGTCGTTGCGCACGACCCGCAGCCGGGGGTCGCGGAACTCCGCCAGGATGCGGGCGGTCCGGTCCGTGGAAGCGTTGTCCACGACGACGAGCTCGAAGTTGCGGAAGCTCTGCGCGAGCACGCTGCGCAGCGTGCCCGCCAGGTATCGTTCGGCCTGGTATGCCGGGACACAGACCGAAATGTCGACTTTCATCACCGCGCATTCCCCCTCTGGGCGGAATCTTCGGAAGGCGCCGCGCCCGCGGCTCGGCGAGACTCGGATTCGTGAAGAGCCTCGCGATGGTAGCGGCACTGTTGACCGCGATCGGTTCGTGGCTGCCCGACATCGCCCAGCCGCCCGTCGACAACGGCGGCATGCTGCTCGGGGTCACCCACGCCCAGCACAGCCTCGACCCGTCGCTGCCCGACGCGGAGCGGCAGGCGGGCGAACGCATCCTCAGCGCCAGCCCGATGCTGCAGAACCAGCACATCATGGGCTTCGGCGCGCTCAACCCCGAGCCCTCGCCGGGGCAGTACGACTGGTCGAGCCTGGACGACCGGATCGGCCTGATCCGGCGCACCCAGGGCACGGCCGTGCTGACGCTGTGCTGCGCACCCGACTGGATGAAGGGCGGCAAGGCGGGCAGCACGGACTGGACCAAGCTGACCGACGCTCCCCTGCCCGAGCACTACAAGGACTTCGCCGCGCTCGCCGCCAAGGTGGCGCAGCGCTACCCGGAGGTGCGCTACTTCCAGGTCTGGAACGAGCTGAAGGGGTTCTGGAACACCGCGGGCAACACGTGGGACGCGAAGGGCTTCACCGACTTCTACAACCAGGTCTACGACGCGGTGAAGAAGGTGCGGCCGGACGCGCAGGTCGGCGGGCCGTACGCGGTGTTCACCCTGTTCTCCTCGGGCAACCCGAACTCGATGATCACCGGCCCTTACGGCCGGGTCGACGAGCGGGTGCTGGCCTTCTACCGGTACTGGAACGACCACGCGCACGGCGCGGACTTCGTCGCCGTGGACGGGTCCACCACCACCTGGGACAAGGGCATGCAGACCACGCCCGCCGAGGCGGACGCCTTCTACACCGACGTCACCCGGTGGGTGCGGAACCTGACCGGGCTGCCGGTGTGGTGGTCGGAGTTCTACCCCACCGCCGCCGCGGACAACGACCAGGCGCGTTCGGCGGCGACGCTCGACGCCATCGCCCACGCCGAGGAGGCCGGCGCCGCCGCGATGCTGCTGTGGCAACCGGAAGCGAGCCCGGACCTGCCGTACGGGGCACTGTGGACCGATCCGGGCACCGGCAAGGTCGCGCCGACGAGCCTCACGGAGGCCTGGCAGTGGCTCGTGCCGCGGCTGCGCGCGAAGACGGTGAAGGTGGTGCGGGACGTCGAGGACAACCTGCTGAAGTTCGTCGGGCCCTCGCAGACGCTGACGGTGAACCTGTCCGCCTCCGCCCAGCTGCTGCACGAGGGCGGGACGACGATCACCCTCGGGCCGTTCGCCGTCAACCTGGGCTGACTCAGCCCGTCAGGCCCACCACGATCCGGGCGATCGCGCCCGCGACGGTCAGCACCGTCAGCGCGATCGCGACGAAGTCGAGCAACCGGACACGCTCGGTGCGCGCACTGACGGAGTCCGTAGAGCGGCGCCCGACGGCGATCTCCTTCAGCACCGTGCGCACCACGAGCACGACCAGGAGCGCGACCCCGGAGATCGCGGTGAGCAGCACGAGCACGTCACCGGCGTTCACGGCCTCATCCCGTTCCCCCCTCCGCGGGCTGCACGTTCTGCAGCGCCACGCTCGCCCGGCCGAGCACCAGGGCACCCTCGTCGTTGAACACGACCCGGTAGAGCTGGGTCTCCTGCAGTCCCCGCAGCAGCTGGTCCTCGTAGTCCGGCGCGGCGGCGTTGAGGATCTTCAGGTACGCGAACTGCGGTTCGGTGACGACAAGATAGTCGGGCCCCTTCTCCTGCAGGCACTCGACGGCCGCGGGCACGTGCACAAGGTCCGTGCAGTAGATGTCGGCCTCGGACTGGTCGACCTCGCCGACCCGGGCGAACGCCAGCGGCACGGCGTTGACGAGGGAGTCCACGCGCTGCCCCGGCCGGGCCTGCCCGATCGCCCAGGACGCGGCGGCGACGTCCTGTTTGCTCATCGAGGTATAGGCGTCGTTCCCGCCGCGCGCGATCAGCGTCATGGTGGCCAGCAGGGTGAGCACGAGCCACGGGATCCCGGCGACGGCCATCGTCCTGCTGGGCCGGTTGCGCCAGCGCAGCTTGCGCGCCTCGGTCAGCGCCCGTTCGAGCAGGATCGACGCGGGCAGCGCCATGATCGGCAGCGCGAACAGGAAGCAGCGCATGAAGACCTCGCCGCCGTAGGACTGGACCAGCGCGAGCCCGAACGGCGCCGCGCACAGCACCGGCAGCAGCCACGAGCGCAGGTTGTCCCGCCGCATCAGGATGATCCCGAGCGCGGCCAGCAGGGCCACGAACCCGCTCGCCGCGATCCGCACCAGCAGCACGACGAGGTGCCCGATGTCCCCGGACAGCCGGCTGAACAGGCCCTGGTCCACCGAGGCGCTGACGTCGCCGAGCGGGCTGAGCAGCATCTGCACCAGCTGCCCGGTCCAGAAGTCCGACGCGCCGAGGGAGAACCACACCACCGCGGCGCCGAACACGACGAACGGCAGCCACGCCGGCCACAGCCGCCCGAACAGCAGGAGCAGCAGCAGCATCCCGGCCAGCACGAACGGGGTGAGCTGGTGGGTGGGCGCGAGCCCGAGCCCGATCAGCACCACCGAGCCCTGCGCGACCAGCCGCGCCTTCGGGCTGGACCGCGGGGCCAGGCGCACGCGCATCCGCGCCCGGACCGGTTCGGTCAGCCGCGGCCGGACCAGGTGCCGGAACGTCAGCGTGAGCGCGGCCAGCATCAGCACCATGGCGGTGGCCTGCGGGGAGAAGTAGTCCTGCTCGGTCCAGTCGCCGACCAGGAACAGCCACGGCGCGAACCAGGACGCCCGCCGGTTGCCGAGCGCGGACACCGCGAGCGCCCGTGTGCCGAGCACCATCAGCCCGGCCAGCACCACCGGCGCCCAGTTGATCAGCGACAGCGCGTTCGGGATGCCCGCGGCCTTGGTGACCATCGCGATCAGCGAGAAGAACCCGGCCCACGAGAAGCGCGCGTCGTAGCCCTGCAGGACCTCGCCGTGGTTCGCGATGTACTCGGCGAACCCGGAGTGCAGCCACGCGGTCGGCAGCCGCGCGACCTCCTCGACGGCGGGCTGCAGGCCGTAGACGAACACGACGCCGAGCAGCGTGTAGCCCGACATGAACCAGGTGCGCGGCTGGTAGCGCAACAGCTCCAGCACCACCGACGCGATCAGCAGCGGGTACGCCAGCAGCGTCGGGATGGACAGGTTCGCGATGAGCCCGATCGCGCCGATCGCCGACGGCGGCACCGGGTGCAGGCCCACCACCCAGAGGATCGCGGCGACGGCGGCGAGCCCGGGCCCGAAGTACGGGTCGGCGAGGAACGCCGGGCGCCCCGGCCCCCGGCCCAGCCGCGGCCGCGACTCGGCGGCGCGCGGACGGCCGGGCAGCTCCTCCGGCGGGGTCAGCAGCCCGCTGGTGGGGATGTAGCGGGTGGGGCCGCCGGGCACCGTGTAGTGCATCGGCTTGTTCGTGCCGGGGTGGCGGCGGACCGGGCGAGCCGGGCGCAGCGCCCGCAGGAACCGCGTCGGCGCGCTCACGCGGGCTCCCGGGGCAGGCGGCGGCGCAGGTCCAGCAGCACCACGACGGCGAGCACGCACTGGGCGGCGAGCAGGCCGAGGCCGAAACCGAGCTCGGTGGGCATGAACAGGGCGAGCCCGACGGCGAGCGCGGCGGTGGCGGCGTGCAGCTTCGCCACGCCCAGCCCGCGGCCCTGCCCGAGGTGCACGGCGATCGCGACCAGCACGGCCAGCCGCGGCGCCTGTGCCGCGAGCAGCACCCGCAGCAGGCCCGTGCCGTGGGTGTACTCCGGCCCGAAGATCAGCAGCAGCACCCCGGCCAGCAGCCCGCCGAGCACCAGCAGCGGCACGAACACCATCGCGAGCCGCGCCCCGGACCGGCGCACCAGCTCGCGGGCGTGCTCCGGCTCCGCGGACAGGCCCACCACGAGCGGGTTGACGAACATGCTGGCCGCGAGGTCGAGCGCGTTGATCGCGGTCCAGACCACGAAGAACACCGCGTTCGCGTCGGCGCCGAACCGGTGCAGCATGATCAGCGGGACGAGGTTGTAGAGCACGAC
This sequence comes from Amycolatopsis bartoniae, assembly GCF_014191255.1. Classification (GTDB taxonomy): domain Bacteria; phylum Actinomycetota; class Actinomycetes; order Mycobacteriales; family Pseudonocardiaceae; genus Amycolatopsis_E; species Amycolatopsis_E bartoniae. The sequence continues at coordinate 319,896 of NZ_JACHWH010000003.1, read as the reverse complement.
GACGCACACCGTGCCCGGGTACGTCGGCGCCAGCAGCCGCACGACCTCACCCCGCGTGGGCAGGCCGCCCGGCTCGGGCCGCGGCCGCACGCGGCGGAACACCAGCACCGTCACCACGAGCACCGCCAGCACGGTCGGCGCGAACCACGACAGCACCAGCCCGAGCCCGCCCAGCAGCGGCGCCAGCGCGACGAGCACCACCAGCCGCGACAGCGCGAAGAGGCCGTTCTCGACCGGCACCCAGCGCGCCTTGCCGACGCCGGTGAGCACCGCGTCCTGGAACTGGAACGCCGTCCAGGCGACCGCGGCGGGCACGAACAGCCACGCCCCGCCGGGGACGTTCGCCGCCACCGCACCACCGGCGGGCACGAGGACGAACACGATCCCGCCGGCGAGGCCGCCCAGCAGGACCACCAGGTACGTGCGTTTCAGCAGCAGCCGCTGCAACGGCCCCGAGCGCGGCAGCCACCGCAGCACCGCCGGGCCGAGGCCGAGCTCCGCGATCCCGGCGATGAGCAGCATCCCCGAGACGAACGCCGACGTGTGCCCGACGTCGGCCGCGGGCAGCAGCCACGCGGCGAGGATCCAGCCGACCATCCCGGCGACCGCGCTGATCGCCGCGCTCGCCGACAACGCGAGCCCGTCCGCGAACATGCCCCGCCCCGGCGCGCCGCCGGGCGGGACCTGCGCCCGGGGGCGCAGGCGAGCCCACCGCGTCACCGCGCACCGGCCCCGCGGGGTGGCTTGCTGCGCACGACGTGGTGCGCCAGCAGCGCGGCGCTGGCGAAGGCCAGCCCGACCGTGGCGGCCTCGGGGTGCCACGCGTGGGTGAGCACCATGATCTGGGCGATCCCGAGGTTGACGGCGATCGACAGCCCGACCGCGCTGATCCACGTGACCGACACGTGCCGGACGTTGACGTAGGAGATCAGCGCCCAGCCGGGCGAGGTGGTGACGAAGGCGAGCACCAGCAGCGTCCGGACCGGTGTGGTCAGCCCGAGCAGGATCAGCAGCACGGTCAGCAGGCAGACGCCGAGCAGGCAGTAGGCGGTGATCCGCCGGTTCCTCAGTTGCTCGATCACCCGCCGCCTTCTTCCTTCCGCGCCTGCCTATGGTTACCGATGGCCGGAGCGGGCGCCGAACCGGTACCGCCGCCAGGCCCTCGCCAGCGCCAGCGGGCCGCTGAGCATGCCCGACCGCTCGTCGCGGCGCAGCTGCCGCAGGCGCGAGCGCGCCGCCCGGTCGGACAGCGGCAGCTCCGGGGTGCGGGACGCCAGCCGCGCCATGCCGCGCGGGATCCGGCGCAGGATCGAGAAGACGCCGACGGGCCTGCGCAGCACCGACAGCAGCAGCATCGCGGTGAGCCCGACGCCGTAGCCGCGCATCTGCTCGCGCAGCTCCAGCCAGTCGGCGCGGTGGGTGTGCCGCGCGACGGCGTGCGGGGTGTAGACCACCGTGCCGCCCGCGCGGGCCAGCCGCACGAACAGGTCGAGGTCCTCCCCCGCCATCGCCGGGGTGCCCGCGCCGAGCAGCGGGTCGTACCCGCCGAGGCCGTCGAACACCGAGCGGCGCCACGTGGTGCAGCTGCCCGGCCCGTACCGCGCCAGCGACAGCGGGTACAGCGGGTCCTCGCGGACGGTCTCACGGTCGAGCCTCTGGCGGCGCACGTGCTGGCTGTAGCCCTTGAGCCGTTCGAACAGCACCTCGGCGTCGGTCTCGAGGCTCGCGGGCAGGACCATCGCCGTCACGCAGCCGACCCCGGGGTCGGTGGCGAACTCCTCGGCCACCGCGTCGAACCAGCCCGGCTCGACGCGGATGTTCTCGTCGACGAACGCGACGAACTCGCCGCTGCTCGCCCGCGCGCCGGTGTTGCGCGCGATGCTCACGCCCTTGCGCGGCTCCACGAGGTAGCGCGCGCCGAGCCGCTCGACCTGCTCGCGCAGCTCGGGGTCGCCGTCCGGGCCCGGCGGGAGGTTGTCCACGACCAGGATCTCCAGCCGCTCGTACCCGGCGGCCAGTGCGGCCCGCACGCTCGCCACCGCCTGCGCCTTGCGGTGTGCGGTGGGCACCACGACGCTGATCAGCGGCCGCTCGAAGTCCGGGCGCGGCCGGGGCGCGGACGTGCCGAAGCCCAGCAGGTCCAGCCGGACGACGCCGCGGCGCACCGGCAGCAGCACCACGTCCAGGGTCCGGTCCCCGTCGCGCACCAGCACCTGCGCGGCGCGGTAGTGCCCCACCGCGCGGGCGGGCACCGGCAGCTGCGCGGGCATCCGGTTGAGGTCGACGGTCGCCACGTGGATGGGGCCGTGCACGAGCTTCGGCGCCACCGCCTTCAGGCGTTCCCGCGACAGCTTGCCGCGCGCGTAGCCCACCGCGGTGGAGCCCACCACGAGGACCAGCGCGAGCAGGCCCACGAGCCCGGACCCGCGGCCGCGCAGCAGGCGGCTCAGCTCGCGCACCGCGGCCGCCGGAATCACCCGTTGGAGATAGCCGCGTTCGGTGGACAGCGCCGCGTCGGCGCCGACCGACCGGGAGACCAGTGCCTTCGACACGCCCTCGCCCCAGCCGCGGCGGCGCAGGTAGCTCCAGGTGAGCCGGTCCGGCGTGACACGGTGGCGCACCACGGCGCCGGGCCGGAACAACACGACCGACCCCGGCGACGCCTGGTGCAGCCGGATGCACAGCTCGGTCTCCTCGCAGCCGAGCGGCGTGCGCCCGACCCGGCCGAGGTCCTCGGTGAACAGCCCCGCCAGCTCGAACGCCTCGCGCCGGAAGGACATGTTGCAGCCCATGAGGTTGCGCACCGGCGTGTCGGTGGTGGGCTGCCCGGTGTACGTGCAGCCGACGACCCAGTCCAGCTCGCCGGTGCCCGCGCCGCGGGCGGGCAGCAGCGGGCTGCGCTCGTGCCCCGGCCACACCGGGCGCGCGGCGCCGCCGACCGCGAGCACGCGCGGGTCCCGGTAGCCGGCGAGCAGCTGTTCGAGCCAGTCCGGCTCGGGCTCCGCGTCGTCGTCGAGGAACGCGATCACCTCGCCCTTGGCGAGCTCGATCGCGGTGTTGCGGGCCCCGGACAGGCCACGGCGCCCGGCGTTGGGCACCACCAGCACGTCGTCGAACGCCGCGGTGGCACGCCGTTCGAGCTCCGGGTTGTGGTCGATCACGAGAACGATCTCGCCGGGCGGCACCGTCTGCGCGCGCAGGGCCGAGAGCCCGGCGACGAGATCGTCCCAGCGCCGCTCGGTGTAGGCGCAGACGACGACCGTCGTGGCGGGATCACTCATACCGGCTCGCTCGCGGTCTCCGGCGCGGACAGCGGAAGCGGGGTGAAGGCGCCGAAGCGGCGGCTGCGGCGCTGCTTGCCGACGCGCTGCCACTCCGCCACCAGCGTGCGCAGCACGCGGCCGCCGTCGCTGAACGTGCGCAGGTTGGTCTCGCCGTGGATGCGGGCGCGCTCGACGCTGGGCACCTCGGTGATCCACAGGCCCAGCGCGGCGACCCGGCAGTTGATCACGGTCTCGATCTCGAACCCGTCGCCCCAGCGCATCTGCGGCCCGTCGGGGGCGAACACCGGCGGCAGCGCGAGCATCGGCACGAGGTCCCGCCAGAACGCGTTGTAGCCGTAGCACAGGTCCGTGAACCCGCCGCTGAACAGCGTGTTGCTCAGCCGGTTCAGCCCCGAGTTGCCCGCCGCGCGCAGCGCCGTGATGTCGTGGCTGCCGCCGCCGGGGGCGAACCGGCTGCCCTTGGCGAAGTCGGCGCCCCCGACGAGCGCGTCGACGAACCGGGGGATCTCGGCAGGGTCGGCGGAGCCGTCGGCGTCGAACATGACGATCACGTCGCCGGAGGCGGCGAGGAACCCGCACGCGAGCGCGTTCCCCTTGCCACGGCGGGTCTGCTGGATGACGCGGACCCCGGGCAGCGCCTCGTGCGCGGCCCGCAGGGTGTCGTCGTCGGAGTGCCCGTCCACGACGAGCACCTCGTGCACCGGCGGCAGCTCGGGCAGGACCTCACGCAGGTTGGCGGCCTCGTTCTTGGCCGGCACGACGATGGTCACGGAGGGCTCGAGCCTGCGCTTCGGGGTGTGCCGGGCGGCGAACGCGATGGCGTCGCCGAGGTTCTCGAACTCGGGGCGGCGGGCGTCGGTGACGGGACGCGGGGAGTCGGTGATCGTCACGCGCTGTTCCTCACGGGCGGGGGGATAGTCGGGGGAGACACTTGTCAGACGCTCGGCGGCGGCTCAGGTTCGGCTCCGCCGCAGATCATCTCCCAGGAGTTCGGAATCCTGCTGCCGACGCAGCCATGCCAATCGGGTGAATCGGTCGGCGAAGTCCTCGGCGGTGAGCCCGTGGCGCGTGTAGGCGCCGGCGAGCTCGCGCGCACCGTCGGGCACGGACCACCGGGCGGTGAAGCCCGGCAGCGCCGCGCGGATGCGCGAGAAGTCGACCCGGTAGGAGCGGGGGTCGGGGCCCGCCTCACCGGTGATGACCAGCTTCGAGCCCGGCACCGCCTCGGCCACGGCCTCCGCGATCTCGCGCACCGTCAGGTTGTTGACCTCGGTACCCACGTTGAACGCGACGTCGTGCACCGCGTCCACGGGCGCGGAAAGCGCTTCCCGGAACGCGGCGGCGATGTCGAGGGCGTGCACGAGCGGGCGCCACGGCGTGCCGTCGGACAGCACCCGCACCTCGCCGGTGAGCACCGCGTGGCCCACGAGGTTGTTGAGCACGATGTCCGCCCGCAGCCGGGGCGAGAACCCGAACGCCGTGGCGTTGCGCAGGTACACCGGGCTGAACCCGTCGCCGGCGAGCTCGTGCAGGTCGTCCTCGACGCGCACCTTCGACTCGGCGTACGGCGTGACCGGCCGCAGCGGCGCGTCCTCGGTGACCAGGTCGTCCCCCGCCGCGCCGTACACGGAGCACGTGGAGGCGTAGAGGAACCGGCGCACCCCGGCGTCCTTGGCCAGCCGGGCCAGCCGGACCGACGCCGCGTGGTTGATGTCGTAGGTCAGGTCCGGCTTCAGCGAACCCAGCGGGTCGTTGGACAGCGCCGCCAGGTGGATCACCGCCTCCGCGCCGGCGAGCCGGTCGGCGGTCACGTCGCGGAGGTCCACCGGCTCGCCCGGCGGGTCGTCCGGGCGCGGCCCCAGCACGCAGTCGGCGAACAGGCCCGAGTCCAGCCCGAAGACCTCGTGCCCGGCCTCGCGCAGCACGGGCGCCATGACCGTGCCGAGATAACCCTGGTGTCCCGTCAGCAGAACCCTCATGCGCTCGCCCCCACCGGTGCCTTCTTCTCCCACAGCATCCACGGCCGCTCGCCGCTCTCGTACGCGGCGTCCAGCGCGGCCCGTTCCTTGAACGTGTCGGCGGGCTGCCAGAACCCTCGGTACGGGTAGGCGACGAGCCTGCCCTTGCCCGCGAGGGTGCCGCACGCGTCCTCGACGAGGTCGCCGTTCTCCGGGATGTAGTCGAAGATCTCCTGCCGCAGCACGAAGAACCCGGCGTTCTCCCACACCGGCAGCTGGCTCGCGGAGCTGATCGAGCGCACCTGCGTGCCCTCCAGCTCGACGCAGTGGAACGTCGACTGTGGCGGCACCACCATCATCGAGGCACCCGCGTCGCTCTCGCGGAGGTTCGCGATCATCTCGTCGAGCGGGGCGTCGGAGAGCACGTCCGCGTAGTTGGCGAGGAAGATCTCCTCCCCCGCCACGTGCTCGCGCACCCGCCGCAGCCGCTCGCCGATCGACGACTCGATCCCGGTGTGCACGAAGGTGATCGACCAGTCGCTGATGTCGGTGGACAGCAGCTCGACCTGCCCGTCGCGCAGCACGAAGTCGTTCGACGCGGTCTCGGTGTAGGACAGGAAGAAGTCCTTGATGTGCCGCGCGCCGTAGCCCAGGCACAGCACGAAGTCCTTGTGGCCGAAGTGGGCGTAGTAGCGCATCACGTGCCACAGCAGCGGCCGCGGGCCGACCAGCTGCATCGGCTTGGGCACGTCGTCCGCGGGGCCGTTGCGCATGCGCATGCCGTAGCCACCGCAGAACAGCACCACCTTCATGGGCTCAGCTCACCTCTCGCTCGGGAACGACGATCTCCAGCTCCGGGATGGGGAACACCAGGCGGCCGCCCCATTCGGCGACGTAACCGAGCTGTGCGGTCAACTCGGCACGCAGGTTCCACGGCAGCACCAGCACGTAGTCCGGCCGGTCCCGCGCGATCCGCTCGGGCTCGAAGATCGGGATGCGGGTGCCGGGCGTGTAGCGCCCGTGCTTGTACGGGTTGCGGTCCACTGTGTACGGCAGCAGGTCGGGCCGGATGCCGCAGTGGTTGAGCAGGGTGTTGCCCTTGCCAGGGGCACCGTAACCCACGACCAGCTCGCCGCGGCGCTTGGTCCGCACCAGGAACTCCAGCAGCGCCAGGCGCACCCGTTCCACGCGCTCGGCGAAGTCGCGGTAGCCCCGCAGCTCGTGCAGGCCCGCGGCCTCCTCCTCGGCGAGCACGGCGCGCATCCGGTCGCTCGGCTCGCCCGCGACGGCCTCGGGCCGCGCCCACAGCCGGATGGACCCGCCGTGCGTGGGCAGCTTCTCGACGTCCACCACGGCCAGCCCGGCGGTCGCGAGCGCCCGCTGCGCCGTGGCGACCGTGTAGTACTGGAAGTGCTCGTGGTAGATCGTGTCGTACTGGGTCAGCTCGATGAGGCTCAGCAGGTGCTGCACCTCGATGGAGACCCAGCCGTCGTCGGCGACCAGCTCGCGCAGGCCGCGGCTGAAGCCCAGCACGTCGGGGATGTGCGCGTACACGTTGTTGGCCACCACGAGGTCCGCGGGCCCGTGCTTGCGCCGCACGGCGGCGCCGGTCTCCGGGTCGAGGAACGCCGTCAGCGTCGGCACGCCCGCCTCCCGCGCCGCGGCGCCGACGTTCACCGACGGCTCGACGCCGAGGCAGCGCAGCCCGCGCTCGACCACGTTGCGCAGCAGGTACCCGTCGTTGCTGGCCACCTCGACCACGAACGAGGAGCCGTCCAGCCCGAGCCGGTCGACGGCCGCGGTGACGAACTCCTCGGCGTGCTTGAGCCAGGAGTGGGAAAATGACGAGAAATACGCGTACTCGGTGAACGTCTCCACCGGGTCGATCAACGGCGGCAGCTGGACGAGAAAACAATTCGGGCACACCCGCAAATGCAGCGGGTGCGTCAGTTCCGGCGCGTCCAATTCCGCTTCGGCGAGAAACGATTCACACGGTGGGCTGGCCCCCAGGTCGACCACGCTCGCCAGTTCCGGCGAGCCACACAGCCGGCAGTACGGCCGCTCGACCTTCGGCATGTCGCGGTGCCACCCCTCGTCCCAGTGCCCCAGGCCGCCGCCCGGCTTGATTTTTCATGGTGACTATAGGGGTGCGGCCGTTCAGCGTTACGCGCAACTGGACCAGAGTGAGACATCGATCGGGTGAAGGTCACGTCGGTGGGTGATCACGCGGCGACGAGCGGTCACGTGACCTGGGCGGATCTACCCCAGCAGCCACTCGGCGTCCCGTTCGTCCAGCGCCGGGAAGGCCGCCCGGACCTCCGCCAGCAGGTCCGGCACGAACAGCAGCACGACGTCGGGAAGATCACTTTCCAGCGCGGCGGGACCGGTGATCGGGATTTCCGTCGCCGGCATTCTGCGCCCGTGCTTGGCGGCAGAAATGTCCACAATGGCCGGCAGCAGGCCGGAATCGATTCCGGCGCGGGTGAGCAGGGCGACCGCACGGGATGCGGCGCCGTAACCGAGAACGTGCTTTCCCGCCTCGGCCCGGGCCACCAGCTCCCGCCGCAGCCGGGCCGCGCCCTCGGCCGCGGCCCGGCCGAGCCCCGCCACCGTCTCCGCGTCCGCCACCCCGGCGGCCAGCTCGGCGCGCACGAGCTCCTCGGTTTCCGGCGCGGGTGCGCCGCCCGCCCGCAGCTCCAGCAGCACCGTGCCGCCGTAGAGCGGGAACGACCAGCTGCGGCCCGCGGTGAGCCCGGCCGGCTCGGCGAGGGTGCGCATCGCGGGCGTGGAGTAGTACGCGAAGTGCCCGTGCCGCAGGGCGTTCCACTGCCGCTGCGCGAGGATCGAGGCCAGCGAGTGGAACTGCACCAGCAGCGCGCCGCCCGGGGCGAGCCTGCCCGCGCGCTCGGCCATCGCCTTGTCCTGCGCCGGTTCGTGCATCAGGCCGAAGCAGTCGAGCACCAGGTCGGCCTGCTCCCCCGGCCCGGCCTCGCGCAGGCCCGCGGCCCGCAGCAGCGGCAGCCACGACCCGCCGTGCGGGCTGCCGTACTCGGCGACCGTGGCTCCCGGCCGCACCAGCCCGGCCTCGGTCAGCACCCGGACCGCGTCGGCGGCCTGGTCGGTCAGCGCCCGCGGTTCGACCCCGGCGGGCTCCTCCGCCGTGCCCGGGTCCTCGACCAGCTGCGCCAGGGAACAGCGGCCGCACAACCACATCCGCAGCGGGAACAGCGGGTCCGGCCCCGGGTCGCCGGCGGGCGGGAACAGGTCGCACGGCGGCTGCTCCCCGAGGTCGAGGACGAGGTCGCCGACGGCCGCGCCGCAGGCCCGGCAAGAATGCACGAGCTTTCCCCTTTTCTTCTCCGACGGACAGGAGCAACTTAGCCGTGCAGGTCACCGAAACCGACATCGCGGGCGTGTTCGTCCTCCGGCCGCGGCCGCACCACGACGAGCGCGGGTTCTTCACCAGGACGTTCGACGCCGCGATCGCCCGCGAGCACGGGATCGAGCTCGGCGACGAGGCGCAGGACTCGCAGTCGCGGTCGCGGCAGGGCGTGGTCCGTGGCCTGCACGGGCGCGGCGGGCGCGGGGAGGCGAAGCTGGTGCGGTGCGCGCACGGCGCGGTGCTCGACACCGTCGTCGACATCCGGCCGGACTCGCCCACGTTCGGGCGACGGCTGGAGTTCCGGCTCGACGACACGGAGTTCGCGCACCTCTACGTGCCGCCGGGGATGCTGCACGGGTTCCAGGCGCTCACGGAGACCGCGGACGTCTGCTACCGGATCGACCGCCCGCACGACCCGTCGGAGGACCTCGCGGTCCGGTACGACGACCCGGACCTGGCGATCGACTGGCCCCTGCCGGTGACGGTCGTCAGCGCCCGCGACGCGCAGGCCCCGTCGTGGCACGAGCTGCTGGTCAGCCTCGGCCGAGGGTGAGCGCGAGCTTTTCGACGTGGAAGGCCTCGGCGTAGCGGGTGTGCTGCTGCACGCCGCGGAGCCGGGCGAGGGCGAGGAAGGCGTCTTCGTCGTACCAGTCCTTGCCGTGCTGGGACGGGTAGTGCTTGGCCAGCAGCTCCGCTTTGCGGCGCGCCGTCTCCTCCGTCAGCGGCTGGTACACCGAGGGCTGGCTCAGGTCCCCGTCCCACTTGAGGATCTCGTAGCCGAGCACCAGCTGGTCGCGGAAGACCTGCGGCGCGACCTCGGCCAGCAGACGGTGGTCCTGGTGCCGGTCGCCGCGGTGCGGGGCGAGCACGAGGTCGGCGGAGAGCCGGTCGCGCAGCGCGGCCACCGCCTCCTTGACCTCGAGCCAGTGCGCCGGCATCCGCCCGTCGGGCAGCCCGAGGACGGTGAGCTCGACCCGGGCGGGCGCGCAGAAGTCGGCGAGCGCCGCGCGTTCCTCGTCCTCCCGCCCGGTTCCGGCGCCGCTCAGCACGAGCGCGTGCACGGTGAGGTCCGGCCGGCCCGCGCAGAGCGTCAGCAGGCTGCCGCCCGCGCCGATGGCCAGGTCGTCGCAGTGCGCGCCGAGCAACGCGACCTCGCGGATTCCGGGGAGTTGCAAGGAAAGCACGCGGTGAGGCTAGTAGGCGCCCCGGCCGCTCACGACGGCGCGGGCCGTCTTCCACAGGATCACCATGTCCAGCGCGAGCGACCAGTCCTCGACGTAGCGCAGGTCGAGCCGCACGCTCTCGTCCCAGCTCAGGTCGCTGCGCCCGCTGACCTGCCACAACCCGGTCAGCCCCGGCTTGACCAGCAGGCGGCGGCGGGCGGCGCGCTCGTAGCTGACGGTCTCCTCCGGCAGCGGCGGCCGCGGGCCGACGAGCGACATCGTGCCGCCGAGCACGTTGAACAGCTGGGGCAGCTCGTCGAGCGAGTACCGCCGCAGGACGGCCCCGACCCGGGTGACCCGCGGGTCGCGGCGCATCTTGAACAGCGGGCCCGCGCCCTCGTTGGCGGTGAGCAGCTCGTTGCGCACCCGGTCGGCGTCGACGACCATCGTGCGGAACTTGATCATCCGGAAGGTGTGCCCGTCGCGGCCGACGCGGTGCTGCCGGTAGAACACCGGGCCGCGGTCGTTGAACTTGATCAGCAGCGCGATCAGCAGCAGCACCGGCGAGATCAGCACCAGTCCGGCGGCGGCGGTGGCCCGGTCGAAGATCTCCTTGACCACGCGGCGCCCTCCGGTGAACGCGGGCGCGCTGACCCGCAGCAACGGCATGCCCAGCACGCCGGACACGTTCAGCCGTGGTCCGCCGACCTCCATCAGCACCGGCGCGACGACCAGCTCGGCGCCCGTGCCTTCGAGGTCCCACGCGAGCCGCTGCAGCCGCGCCGGGGTCCAGTACGGGTCGGAGGTCACGGCCACCACCCGGTAACCGCCGCGGCGCACCTGCTCGGCGACCTCGTCCAGCCGGCCCGCGACGGCCACCCCGCCGACCTCGCCGGTGCCGCTGTCGGTGCAGACGGCCTCGACGTGCCAGCCGACGTGCGCGTCGGCGCGGGTGCGCTGGATGAGATCGTGCACGGTCGCGGGGGCACCCGCGGCCATCACCGGCAGCATGCACGTGCCGTGCACGTGGCGGGCGCGGTGCAGGAAGCGGCGCAGCAGGTAGCGCTGCGGCAGCGCGACGAGCCCGACCACCGGCACGGCGAAGAACACCCACGGCTGCACGTCCAGCGCCCCGAACATCAGCCCCGCGAGCGCCACGACCACCCCGGCCGTGAGCAGCGCCCGGCCGAGCCGGCGGAACTCCTCGGCGCCCTCGCCGAGCACGTGCTGGCTCCACGCGCGGTTGAGCGGCAGCGCGCACAGGATCGCGGTGGCGGTGCCGGAGGCGTGCAGCAGGTACGGCCGCCCGGTGACCTCCACCAGCACCAGGACGGCGGAGACGATCACCAGCACGGTCGCGAAGACGTCACAGCCGATCACGCAGGCCGAGTACCGGCGTTCCCAGGACGTGGCCGACGCGCGCGGCGCGCTCGTCTCCGTGGCGACGTCGGGCACCGGCTGCAGGCGCACCCGCGCCACTCCCCCGGCCTCCGGAAACGGTTTGCCCACCGGGTCTTCCATCCGACCTCCCGCATCCGGCGGCGGGGACGACGTGTCCCGCACCTTGTTCCCCTGAAAGAGTCACGCAACGTAATCGATTTACCGGCGTGGTCACGTCCCCCTCGGGCGCACCATCAGCCGGGGAGTCGGCCGCGATCGAGGAGTCGTTACACCGAGTTCCCTGCAAGATCGAGGAATGAGAACGCGAGCCAAACCACGGCCGAACGGCGGAGGACCGCCGTTGCCTCCCGCCGAACAATCACGGAAGGTAGCCGGTAAATCCACCACATGTCCGCGGTGTACCGCGTACTGAAACGGGTGTTTCGATTTAACCCGAATGGAGCATTGTGGGATGCACCGTCAGCCACGACCATGGACTGCGTCGGCGAAACCTGGCCGTCCAGAAAAACCGCCGGTTGCGTGAGCTGCAACAGCCATTGACTACCGCAGCCGGCGCCGGAACCCCGGCGCGACATCCGCCCTCCCCGCGCGCCGGGGTTCCTCTTTCCCTCAGGCGGCGTCGTTGGAACCGCTGCGAGCGCGCGGCCGCGAGACGATGCGCGCGGCCACGTCGAGCAGCGCCTTCGCGGCGCGGCCCACGTCCTTGGCCGGGAAGCGCGCGGCCGGCGCGCTGAGGCTGATCGCCGCGGGAATGCTGGTGCCCAGCAACGGCACGGCCACGCAGCGGCCGTCGGCCTCGTTCTCCAGGTTGTCCACCGCGTAACCGAGCGTGCGGATGGTGTCGAGCTCGGCGAGGTACTCCTCGACCGTCGTGATCGTGCTCGCCGAGCGCCGGGGCATGCCGGAGCGGGCGAGGATGTCGCGCACCCGCTCCTCGGCGAGGTGCGCGGCGATCGCCTTGCCCAGTGCCGTGGAGTGCAACGGGTCGCGGTCCCCGCGCGCGGCGGCGAGCCGGACCCCGCGGCGGCTTTCGATGATGTCCACGTAGATGATGCGGTCGCTGTCGAGCACGCCGAGGTTCGTGGTCTCGCCGAACTCGTCGCGCAGCTTCTCCAGCCACGGGCGGGCGACCTCGCGCAGCAGCTCCAGGTGTCGGGACTGCATCCCCAGGAAGCCCAGCCCCAGCCGGCACAGCCCGGTCTCCTCGTCGCGCTCGACGTACCGGTGCGCCTCCAGCGTCCACAGGTACCGGTAGGCCGAGGACTTCGGCATCCCGGTGGCCTCCACGACGGTGTTGAGGCTGATACCGTCGACGGACTGCTGCAGCAGGTCCAGGATCGCGCAGACGCGGTCGACCGCGCGCAGTGAGTAGTCGCGGTCCTCGGCGAGGGGGCCGTCGCCTTGGTCGGGGTCGAGGTTCGGGTCGGCCGCCAAGACTCACCTCGTTTCAATAGGCAGAGTGAGCGTTTCATATCGTAGCGCCCAGCTGTGCCACCGAAAACCCCCGTGCACGGGCGGAAATCCGCGCCGGCGCGTCACCCGACCGCGTGAGAATGGTTGAGGTTGGAACAAGACGACGAAACCCCGGGTTGGAATCCGATGTCACTCGAACTCCGAACCCGGGGTTTCGGGGGGTGGGCGATACTGGGATCGAACCAGTGACCTCTTCGGTGTGAACGAAGCGCTCTCCCGCTGAGCTAATCGCCCCCGTGCGGTACGAGAAGGAACTCTAGCGCACCCCGGAACGGCTCTGGCAAACGGGTGGTCTTTAGGTGGCCACCGTGTGCGCACGAGCAGGTACGGAGCGAACAACCGAGTGGTAGCAAGCACTGTGTTCGCCTGGTAGCGGGCCGTGTCACCTGCGACGTTGCAGACACGGCGCTGTCGTTCGCGACCGGAACCGAGCAAGATGTACGAGGTGGACGATCACGGGACCGGACACCGAGGCCGCTCGGGGACGGGTGAAGATGGACCGCAACGCCGATGAACTCATCCGGGTGATCTCGCGTCTAACGGAGAGCGAATCGGCGTGCTGGTGCGTCCCACCAGCAGTACCCGGCCGGGCGGGCCGTGGAGGGAGACGAAAGGTAAGACCATGCGTAACGATCACGTGACGCTCCGCTCGACGGCGGTGTTCGACCTGCTGGCGCCGCGCACTCCGGCGGTGCCGGTCAAGGTGGAGCTGCGCTACGACACCCGCGACCCCTATGCGGTGGTCGCCGCCTTCCGCACCGGCCGCGCCGGCTGGGTCGAGTGGGTCTACGCCCGCGACCTGCTCGCGGACGGCCTGCTCGCCGAAGCCGGTGACGGCGACGTGCGCATCCGCCCGTCGGTCGAGGACCCGGAGTCGGTGCTGATCGAGCTGAACTCGCCGTCGGGGCACGCCATGTTCGAGGCGTCGGCCCAGGAGCTGGCGGACTTCCTCGACCGGACCTACGACGTGGTGCTCCCGGGCAACGAGCACCTGTGGGTCGACGTCGACGACGCGCTGACCCACCTGATCCCGAACGATCTGGGCTGATCAGAGCACCCGCGGTCACAATGGGTACCCCCCTGTGATCGCGGATTCCGGGGTCGGATATGGTTTTGCCACACCGCGAGGACGGGGGCCGAGCCGCCCGGAGTCGCTGGAAACGCGGACGTAGCGCAGCTGGTAGCGCATCACCTTGCCAAGGTGAGGGTCGCGGGTTCGAATCCCGTCGTCCGCTCGGAGGAGCCCACTCGGGCCCGTACGGTGGAGTGGCCGAGAGGCGAGGCAACGGCCTGCAAAGCCGTGTACACGGGTTCGAATCCCGTCTCCACCTCGCGCGATTAGCTCAGCGGGAGAGCGCTACCTTGACACGGTAGAGGTCACTGGTTCGATCCCAGTATCGCGCACTCATTCTTTCCGCAGGTCAATGGGCCTGCTGGTGACCACGGCCCGTTCTGGTCAGGCCGTACTGGGCGAAAATTAGGCTCCAGCCAAGGAAACCAGCTAAACAGCTTCGTTCGCTGCCGGGCGTCAGCGCCGCGACCGAATGACCGGCGTCACATGGTCGTAATTCCGTTCGACGGCCAGCGTTGTGCCCCGTAGTCCATCCACTCGCGCAGCACCTGACAGGTCACGTCGTCCAAGGGATGCTCGTGACCGGCGATCCCCAGACGCCGGCCTACGAGATCGACGTCCTCGAGGTGGAGGGCGCGGATTTCGCGAGGGCGAGCAGCGTGGATCGTGGCGAGTGCTTGCGGCAGCGACGGCAGCCGTGACGTCGGCCGGGGCCAGCGGTGGCCAGACAAGGTGCACACGCTTGCCCAGTTTGCTGCCGATGGCAGGCGGACCAGGGTACGTTGCCCCGGCGTTGCCTCACCGCGCGCACCTCGTTTGTGCTGGACGGAATGCCAGGACGAGGAAAGCAGCCGAGAAAAAGCCTCGCCGCTGCTTTCCTCGTCGCATCGCTATTCGAACGGGCAGCCGGGGTTCGGCACGTCGACGGCCAGCAGGCTGCCGACTGGGTTCTGATAGAGCACGTCCAGGACCATGGGAGTGGAGCCGAGATTACGCCCGATATGGACGTATCCGGGTCCGCTTTCCTCCGTGATGCGTTGGCCGACGTGATAAATCCCGTCGATGGAGCAGTTCGACTCGTTGTGGGTCAACACGCCTTGCCTGACGATGCCTGACACCATACCGGGGTGGTAGTGCCAGCCAGTGCTACCACCGGGAGCGATCGTGATTTCCTTCACGACGTATTCGGTGGTGCCGATAGTCTTGTCCAAGACCGTGACCGAGGTGACCCCAGAGCCTGGGGTCGCGTTCGCCGTCGCGGTCGTCGTCGCTGCTGACAGGCCGATGACCGCGGCAGCGGTCAGGGTGAAGCGAAGAGTCTTGCGCATGTGTAGACAGTTCCTCCAAGAACCCTCTGTCCAGAGGTCTTAGTCGTGGTCACCCCTGCCCACCACACTATAGCCATGTGTGGAGCGCTCGGTACACAAGGTGGGCAGCCGTGCCGAGCACGTCACAGTTGTCCCACACCAGCTGTGAACCGTCACGGGTTGGGGACGGCCTCGGTGTCAGACCATCGCCGCTTTGGGTCGGTCGTCATGGGTTCGGTGGTGGTCGATGACGATTGGTTGCGTCCGTCGGCAACGCTGGGTTCGGCGGTGGTGGTGGCAGTGCTCGAGTCGGTCCAGCGGATCGCGGCCCGGTAGCCGGTAGCATCTACGAGGCGCACGCCGGTTCTTGGCGCCCTGGCCTGGGCTGGCGGCGAGCATCTGCCGGACTCCGGCACGACGGGTATAGGTCGCGCGTTGCCGGGCTGGGTGCCCGCGGCGGAACCAGCGGTGACCGGGCCGGGGTTGCAGGTTCAGCGGCCCGAACTCACCGACACAGATCACACTGCCATCGGCGGGCGGGTGGTCGTAGAGGTCGAGGTCGCTAGCCATCTTCACCGCATAATCGGGGTCCTTGCTCGTCTTCCAGCTCTTCGTACGTTGCCAGCTGATCCCCGCCCGATGCAGGACCCGTCGCGCGTTTCGCCGGAGACCGCCAGACGGTGACGCTCGCGCAGATAGGCGACCAGCTTGGGGCACGCTGCAGGTCGTGAACGGCAGACTGAGTTCGCAGGGGCGCTGCGGCAGATGAGATCGTCTCCCATCCCCGTACCGAGCGTGACTGTGGTGCCAGTGGCGGCCTGGCGCTACCAGGCCGGACGACTCTCCCGCCAGTACCGCGCGCGGGGTTATCGCAGTTTTGTCGGTGTGGCAGCATTTCCACCTCGTCTCCTACGACCAGTGGGCCGGAGAAGGACGACTCGATTCCGGTCGACGTGACGGTGAGCCTCGTGGGATGAGGTGCGGTGGAGCTCGGGTTCGCGGGAACCCAATAGTCCGCCAGCTGCCGGATTTGGCCTCTACCAGCCGTTCCAGTGGACGAAATTCTTGGCGTCGACCCGCGGGGCCGGTTTGAAGTCGATGCCGATCGTGTAGGCGACGGGGATCAACGCGACCTGGACGGTGGTGTCGAACGGAAGGCCGAGCAGGTCGGCCATCTCACGCTCATAGGCGAGGTGGCCGATGGTCCAGCACGTGCCGAGGCCGCGTTCCCGCGCGGCGAGCATGAAGCTCCAGGTAGCGGGAAGCACTGAGCCCCAGTTGTGCGCCTGTCCGTGGACTGTGCCGAGTTCGGCGCGGGTCGCGACCCGCACCACCGGGATCATCAGCACCGGCACCTCGTGCAGATGCTCGATCAGGTGGCCGAGGCTGCCCCGGATCCGTCCCCACTCCGCCGAAGCGAAGCTCCCCCTGGTCGGGAGCGGCAGGCCGTGGTGTTCGTCGGGACTGCCGTGCGCGAGTCCGGCGCGCCAGAGGTTGGCCATCTCCACCTTCGTCGCGGGATCGTCGACGAAGACGAAGTCCCATTGCTGCTGGTTGCGGCCGGTCGGAGCCTGAGTGGCGATCGCCACGGCCTCCTGGATCAGCTCCCGCGGAACAGGCCGGGTCAGGTCAAGGCGGCGGCGAACCGCGCGCGTGGTGGTGAGGACTTGGTCGGCGGTGAGGCCGAGAGTGAGGTTCGTCGGGCTGCTGTCGTTCATCGTGTTGCTCCCAGTCGGAATCAGCGGATAGTGCCAGTGGTCGCGGCGACGAGCGCCCCGACCAACGAGCTGGTCGGGGCAGGGTGGCCAGACGCCCGCGGAGGCCGCCTACTGCAAGCGAGCATACAGACCTGTCTGTTCGCTCCTCGACCATAGCAGCACCTCTTGGTGACCCGCTCCGGCAACTCCTGGACGAGCGTGGGTCGGTTCCGCTCTTCCGCATCTGGCGCAGGCCGAAGTGGTACCGGAGCAGCGCACCGCGCAGGTCACCCGTCATATCGGACGGAACCAGGAACCGCCGATTTCCGCCCCGCCGACGCAGCGAACGGCAGCTCGTGCAGGCGGGTTCCCTGGAGCAGACCGGCCGTGCGCGACATGCCAGCGTGGGCCGCCGATAGGTGCTGCTATGGTCGAGGAGTGAACAGACAGGTCTGTACGAATGGTCCACAGCACGCGGAGAAGGTGGGCGGCGCGGCCGCGCGACGCAGCGGGCCGGACGTTAGGGTGCGATCCGTGGCCGACGACGCCTCCACCACTCCACATGAACGCCTGCTGGCCGCCGCGACCGAGCTCTTCTACCGGGAAGGGGTGCACACGGTCGGGATCGATCGGGTCATCGCCAGGGCCGGGGTAGCCAAGGCGACCCTCTACAGCACCTTCGGCTCCAAGGACGCGTTGATCGCCGCCTACCTGGAGATCCGCCATCGCGAAATGCGCGAGCGCGTCGACCAGGCGATCGGCCGCCATCGCTCTTCGCGCGAGCAACTGCTCGCGGTCTTCGACCTCCAGATCGAGCTGACCAGCGATCCCGAGTACCGGGGCTGCCCGTTCGCCAACGCAACCGCCGAAGCCCATGCCCCGAGCGCGGACGCGGCGGCCGACGCGTACCGCGACTGGCTCCGGGAAACCTTCACGGCACTCGCGTCGCAGACCGGCGCTTCGAATCCGCGAACCCTCGCCCAGCAGCTGCATCTGCTCTGGGATGGCGCCGCCCAGTCGGCTCGGATGGATCGCGATCAGCACGGCGCGTGGGCGGCCAGGACAGCCGCCGCCACTCTGCTCGACGCGGCGCTGCCGACAGCCTGATCCGCGGCTCCGGCCGCCGCTGCACACAGCCAGTGGGCGGTAGACGACAACGTCCCGAGATCTCGCGTGCCTTCGACACCTTCACCCGGCCGGTGTCGCGGAGGATGTGCGGCGCCCGCAGCCGTGATCGACGGAGCTGAGTGAGTACTGCGGACGGCGGAGAATCCCCGGTTTGCACCATGTCTTGATCGCCGGACTGCTCGGCACCGACTACCGCCCCGGACAAAGTCACAGGAGATCGAACACCTGCCCGCGCCGCCAACTGGTGATCACCGACGTGTTCACCTCTGCCGGCTTGCGACGACCTCCCGTAACCGAGCGAGGATCAGGTCGATGTCCTCGGTCGTCGTGCGGTGGTTGGTGATGCAGGCGCGGATACCGTGCCTGCCGTTGATCATCACCGGTCCGAGCAGCGCGGTGTTCTCCGCGGCCAGCGTTTCCAGAAGTTTCGTGTGATCGCTGTGGGACGCATCATCGACAACGAAGCACACCGCCGTCAACGTGACGGGGGCGAGCAGGGTCAGGCCGGTCGTAGCCTCGACGCCGCGCGCGAAGTGCTGCGCCAGTTCGAGCGTCCGGCGAGTCGCGACTCGGAACGAATCCACGCCGAACGCCTGTAAAGCACTCCACACTTTCAGCGCCTTGAAGCTTCGCGAAAGCTGGGGCCCGTAGTCCATGTAGTCGGTCATCAACGGGTCTTCCGCCACGGTGAGGTACGACGAGTCGAACGCGTATGCCGCACGCAGCTTTGCGCCGTCGCGCACGAGCAGGCAGCCGGCTTCCAGCGGAGCGAACAGCAGCTTGTGCGGATCCATGGAGATCGAGTCGGCGCGGGCGGCTCCTCTCATCAGCTCCCGCATCTCCTCGCACAGCAGGAAGAGGCCACCGTAGGCGCCATCGACGTGCAGCCACAGGTCCTGCTCCTCGCACAGATCGGCGATCGCGTCCAGGGGATCGACCGAGCCGGTGGCCACGGTGCCGCATGTCGCGACCACGCACCAGGGCCGCAGACCGGCCTCGCGGTCCGCATCGATGACCGCGGTCAGCGCGTCGACGTCCATCCGGTTCTGGTCGTCGACCGTGATGTGGCGGACGTGGTCGACGCCGATTCCCAGGATCGCCGCGGCCCTGTCGACGCTGCGGTGAGCCTCGACCGACGTGTAAATGACCAACGGCGGCGCCGAGCGCTGAAGCCCGGTCCTCCGAAATCCGGGCACGCGGTCATCCAGCGCGGTCGCCAAGGCCTGCAACGTGGCCAGCGAGCCGCCCCCGGTCAGGATGCCTTTCGCGGTCGCCGGGAATCCGACGATCGAGGCCAGCCACTCCAGCACCGCCCGCTCGACGACGCTCGCGGCCGGGGACAGCTGCCAGAAATTGCAGTTCTGGTTGATCGTCGCGGCGACGGCCTCGGCGTAGGCGGCAACGCCGTTGGGCGGCCCGAGCACGTAGGCGAGGAACCGGGGGTGCGCCACGGTGGTGGAGTTGGGCAGGATCGTGTTCTCGAGACGGTCGAACAGGCCGTCCACGCCGATGCCCTTTTCCGGCACCAAGTCCGCGAGCAGCGTCGCCAGCTGATCGCGGTCCGGCTCGGGCAACAGGCGCGATTCAGGCAGGCCGCGTTCGTATCGGTCCAGCAGCGCCACCAGACGTTCACCCGCCCGGGCGCGCTCCTCGTCAGTCAGTACCAGCTCACTCATGCGCAGCACGTTATGACAAAGTTCTGCGCACAGGATGCCATATTCGTCCTATGTCCGCGGCTGCTTTGGCATAGTGCGCCCATGGATCAGACGGATCGCGCAATCATTCGCCACCTGCAGGCTGACGGCCGCCTCGCCAACACCGAGCTCGCCGACAAGGTGGGGTTGACTCCCTCGCCGTGCCTGCGCCGAGTGCGCGCGCTGGAGGAGGCCGGCGTCATCACCGGTTATCACGCCGCCGTGAACGCCACGGCGCTCGGCCGGGGTTTCCGCGTCCTCGTGCACATCGACATGGCCACCCAGGACATCGGCACGATCGAGGCGTTCGAAGCCCGGATCGCCGAGGTCGACGAAGTCGAGGAGTGCTTCCGTCTGTTCGGCCAGCCCGACTACCTGCTGTGGGTGGCCGTCGCCGACCTCGCTGCCTACGAGCGGGTCTACATGAACACTCTCACGCGCTTGCCCGGTGTCGCCCGGACCAACTCCCAATTCCCGATGAAAACGGTGAAATGACCGAAGACTCGAGTGGACCGTACACCGGCCCGGCTGCACCGGAGTGACACCCTGCCTCTGGCCGCGAGTGTCGTGCACCATCCGAACGGCCAGTTCGCGAAGCCGCACGCCGTCGAGATGTGCTGCCGCCTGATCGCAAAACTTGGTAGAGTGAGCGCCACACACAGGTGGATAGAACGTTCTGTTCCGCATTCGCTCGCTACTGCCGAAGGAAGCTCATGCCCCGCAGTCACGATCACGCCCGTTCCGTCGCCGACGCCCATCGCGCGCTGCGCACATCGCGGCGCGCCGAGCAGGTGCACGTTTCCGGCCAGGGCTACGTCGACGGCGTCGCCTTGTGGAACGGCGCCGTGAAGCACCGCCCCGCCATCGTGCTGGCCTGCACGTCCACCGATGACGTGGTGCTCGGGGTACGCACCGCGCGCGAGTTCGGTCTTCCGCTCTCGGTTCGCGGGAGGGGGCACGACTACGCCGGCCGCGCCCTTGCCGACGGAGGCCTGACCTTGGACTTGAGGCCGATGCACGGTGTTCGGGTCGACCCCACGGCCCGGACCGCCGAGGTTGGTGGTGGCGCGTCCGCCAACGACCTGCTGGCCGCGGCCGGTGAGCACGGCTTGGTGGCCGCGACCGGCACGATCGGCACGGTCGGGGTGGCCGGCCTCACCCTCGGCGGCGGCTATGGGCCGCTCGCCGGGCGGGCGGGCCTCGCCGCGGACAACCTGCTGGCCGCGGAAGTGGTCACGGCTGACGGGTCGGTCGTGCACACGGACAGCCGGCGTGATCAAGACCTGCTGTGGGCGCTTCGCGGTGGCGGCGGCAATTTCGGGGTCGTCACGTCGATGACGGTGCGGCTGCACGCCGTGCCGGCGGTGGTGACCGGCATGGTGCTCTACCCCTGGAACCAGGCCAGGCAGGTGCTCGAGCGAGTCCGCGAGGCACAACAGGACTCCTCCGACGACCTCACGATCCAGGTCGGCGCGATCGCCGCTCCGGATGGCTCACCCGTGTTGCTGGTGCTGCCGACTTGGTCCGGCGATGTCGCGACCGGCGAGGATCCCTCGGGGCCGGTGATGACGCTGGCCCGGCTCGGCGATCCGGTGCTGGCCCAGTTGGGCGCCGCATCGTACGCGGCCACGATCGCCGGGCGGGACGCGATGTTCCCCGACGGCAGGCACGTCACCATCCGGACCCGCTCCGTGCCCGCGCTTGACGAGGACGTCGTCGATGTCATCGAGCGGTTCGGCGGTCGCCTGCCGACGCCGATGTCCGGGATCACCCTGCACCAATTCCACGGGGCAGCCGCCAGGATCGCTCCCGCCGACACCGCGTTCGTGCTGCGCAGGCCGCACCTCATGACCGAGATCATCGGCATCTGGCCCTCGGTG
This sequence comes from Amycolatopsis bartoniae, assembly GCF_014191255.1. Lineage (GTDB taxonomy): Bacteria > Actinomycetota > Actinomycetes > Mycobacteriales > Pseudonocardiaceae > Amycolatopsis_E > Amycolatopsis_E bartoniae. The sequence goes on along the minus strand of NZ_JACHWH010000003.1, from coordinate 298,457 downwards.
GACACCGGCGAGCATGTCCACGGCTGGGCCGACGAGGCATCCGTCGCACTGGCCGGGCAAGCCTTCCCAGGCGGCTACGCAAACCTCCTCGGTCCGGAAGCGACCGACCAGATTCCCCATGTCCACGGAGACAATCTTCCGCGCCTGCAGCGAATCAAGGCGGCTGTGGATCCGGAGGGCGTCTTCTCGGCAACGCCGTTGCCCACAGCCGAACCAGCCTGACCACAAGCCTGTCGCGGCAGCGTCCGGTGGAGCGGCCGCCACAGACGAATGGGGCGCCTGGCGCCGATCGTCGTACGAGCAGGGCGCGGCTCGGGGAACTCCTTGGCCCAGACCTCGTTGTAGGCGGCGAAGTCTCCGAAGTCGGCCAGGTAGGCGGTGATCTTGAGAATCTGGTGCGGCTGAGCTCCGGCCTCGGCCAGAACGCCCCGGACATTGCGGAAGGCCGCGCGTGCCTCGTCGTGGAAGGTGCCGTCGACCGGCCGCCAGTTCTCGCCGACGCCGACCTGGCCCGACAACAACAGCAGGTTGCCTTGGCGGCGGGGTCGCGGGCTGCCGGGCACGCACCTGGTCAGCCGCGCCGGAGGGGGTGGAAGGGGGCCAGTTCGGGCAGGTCGGTTCCGGTCATGATCTGCCGGGCCAGCAGCTTGCCCGTGGCGGGTCCGAGGGTGAGCCCCCACATGCCGTGCCCGCCCGCGACGTGGACACCCTCGAGCTTCGTCGAGCCGATCAGGGGCAGGCCGTCCGATGTCAGGGGGCGGGCCCCGACCCACGGATCCCGCACGTCGGCCCAATCGGCCCCCTCGATCAACGGGTGTATCGAACGCAGGATCGCATCGAGGCGCCTGCGGTCGAACGGCGCGTCACGATCGGCGATCTCCATGGTTCCCGCGACGCGGGCACGATCCCCGTACGGCGTCAGTGCGACCCGGACACCGGGAAGATACGCCGGAGCGGCGAGCGGGTCGGCGAGCCGGACGCTGCAGGAGTAGCCACGGCCCGCCTGGACCGGGGCCCGCACGCCGAGCGGACGGGCCAGCTCCGGCAACCACGGTCCGGTCGCCAGCACGACAGCGTCGCCGCGGTACGGCGCGCCGGACCAGGTATCGATTTGGAGGCCGCGGGGGCCGAACCCGACCGACCGGACGCGGGCGCCGTCGACGATCTCGCCGCCCCGCTTGCGCACCGAGCCGGCGAGCGCGTCGAGGAACGCACCCGGCGCGACGAACCGCTGGCCCTCCAGGTGCACCACCTGCTTGACACGGCGGGAAAACGGCCGCACGTGCCCCGGGCTCGTCCAGTAGGACACAGGCTGCCCGGCATCGCGGGCGGCGGCGAACTCCTGCTCGAGACCAGCGGTGTCCTCACCCTCCGTGAACCCGATCCGGACAACTCCCTCGTGCACGTCGGCCTCGACACCGCCCGCGACCAGGTCGTCGAACGCCGGGATGCTCAGCTGTCCCAGCCGAGCCAGCGCAGCCATCCCTCGCCGCCACCGCGCACCGGTCGAATTCCGGGTGAAACCGGCCAGGAAGGCCAGCATGGCCGCCGACACCCGCCCGGACACCGACACCGGTGACCCCGGCGTCAGCAGGCTCCGGACGCCTTCCCGCAAGAGCGCCGGATCCGGCAACGGCGCGACCATGGCCGGTGCGACGTAACCGGCATTACCCCACGAAGCACCCGCACCCACCCCCGACCGGTCGAGGACGGCCACGTCGGCGCCGTGCTCCTGCAGGAACCACGCGCACGAGAGCCCGACAGCGCCCGCTCCGACCACCAAGACCCGCTGTGGCGGGGAAAACTCCATGTCAGCTCCTTGTGTTCAGTGTTCGGCCAGCGCGACAGGGCGCGGGCTCGCGACGGCATTGCGCGGCACGGTCCCGGCCGCGGCGGCAGCGACGATCGCGACGACGGCGGAGACAACCAGTGCGGCGAGGAACCCGCTCCACGCCGAGACACCGAGCCCGGGCAACAGGGTGACGGTGAGCAAACTGCCGGTCACCTGGGCACCCAGCGTGCTCCCGACGCCCCGGACCACGTAGACGGCGCTGCTCGCGCTCCCGATCCGGTCCGCCGGCACCGTGCCGACCACGACGTTCATCGCCTGCGAGAACCCCAGCCCGATACCGAGACCGATCAGCCCGGCGGCAACCACGAGCCCGGCGAAGCCGAGGTGCCCGAGTATCAGCACCAGCGGCGCCGCGACGAGCGGCAGGCACGACAGCACCAGCAGCAGCCGAGCGCCGAGCAGCCGTTCCAGCGGTGCGGCAAGCGGGGCCGATGCCGCACCGAGCACCCCGAACACGGTCAACAGCGAGCCGGTGACCAGCGGGCTCTCGCCGAGTCCGTATCCCGACGCCGGGGGTGCGGCGACGATCAGGGGCAGCAGCACGAACGTCGCCGATCCCGCCCAGCCGGTCGCCAGCCCGATCACGTAGGTGGCGACCATCGCACGCCCACCCACCCGCAATGCGACCAGCGGCTGCGCCGTCCGCCGCTCCACGACGAAGAAGCTCGCGAGCAGTACCACAGCGGCGGCAAGGAGCGCGAGCACCAACACCGAACCCCAGCCCGACGTCGGGACGAAGGTGATTCCCAGCAACAAGGCGACGAGCCCACCGGCGAGCAGGACCGCGCCCACCCAGTCGATCCGGCCCCGGGCGCTCGGCTCCGTGGCCGGCAGAAGCCACGCCGCGAGCAGTCCGGCGAGGATCAGGACGCCGAACGGGATCCAGTAGATGAACCGGTAGGACAGCGCCAGGAGCAACGGCCCGGCCAGGAGGCCACCGGCGACCGTCCCGAAGCCGGACATTCCGATGAGGACCCCCACCCCGGCCTTGCCTGAGCCCCGGCTCACCCCGCTCAGGATCGCGATCGACAGTGGCACGAAGCCGAGCCCGAACCCCTGCAGTACCTGCCCGAGCGCCAGCAGGACCATGGTGCCGGCCAGAGCGGCCAGCAGCGTGCCGAGCGCGACGAGGGCCAGGACGGTGAGCAGGACCCGCTTGGGCCCGTGGACGTCGGCGAGGCGCCCGATCAGTGGCGAGGCGACGGTGCCCGCCAGGAGAAGCCCCGTGAACACCCAGGCGAGGGCCGAAGGGGAAGCACCGAAGGCGCTCTGCAAGACCGGGAGTGCCGGGGCCACCATGCCTTCGAGCGTCGAATAGGTGAGGGCGATCAGGCACAACAGGACGAGCGACGCAGCCCGGGGCGGGCCGGTTCTGACGGAATCCACTGGAGTCGACATTGACTTCCTCCGGATCAAGAGACGGGCTTGGGGTCCTGGGGTCTGCGGAGCGGAAGGTGCACGACGCTGGGGTGCGCACGGCCGTGATGGACCCGGATCGTGAACGGACGGCCGGGTTCTTGGTCGGCCCAGTGCTCACCGGTGCCGTTGGCAGGGGCCGTGGTCGGCGTGAACGAAGAGGTGACGAGCACGCGGATGCGATGCCCGACGGCAAAGGTGTGGTGCAGCCACTGCGCATCGACCTCGACGCGCACGACTTCGCCGCCGTCCAAGAGCTCCGGCTGTGGTCCATTGCGGACACTGAGCCGCCGCCCTTCGAGCTCGAACCCGGCCGGCAACATCGAACGCCCGTCGGGATGGACGTCGGTCACCCAGGCGAACACATCAGCGTCGGCCGCGTCCGCGGACACCGCCAGGTCGAACCGCACGCGTCCACTGACCGTCACCGGTTCCGACAGCGGCTCGGACGTGTAGATCCGCACGTCCGGGCGTGCTTCCAGGTAGCGCTGGTCGTGCGGCGGGTCGCTCCACGCGAAGTTGTCGAGCGGGGTCAGCGTCGCGACGGGGTCGGTCGCGTCGTGCGACCATTCGTCCGAAGTGGAGGAAGACGGTGGATCTGGCTGCAGGAGGCCGGTTCCCGGCTCGGTCAGCCCGAAGTGCAGAACCTGGTCGTCGGCGGCCGCCGGATATCCGGCCAAGTCCTCCCAGTGGTTCGCTCCGCTGTGCCACACCTTTGCGCGCGGCAGCTGCCGGACAGTCGTGTCGCCTTTGAGGTAGCGGTCCAGGAAATCACCGACCACCCCCAGCGGGTCGAGTGTCCCCGCGGACACGTCCTCACCACCGAGCCGGACGCGGGGCACGATATTGCCGATGTGGTCCCACGCGCCGACGAGCAGGTGCTTGTTCGCCGCGTGCGGCCCGGCCTGCAGGGCCTGCCAGGTCTCGAGCGTGGTCAGGTCGTCCCACCAGCCGAGGACGACCAGTGCGGGCACCTCGACGGCGGCGAGTTCCCGGTCGCTCAGTGCCCAGCCCGGCCCGAGGCAGTCGATGCGGCCCTCGACGTAGTCCGGCCAGGACGCGGTGGGAAATCCCGCCGCTTCGTGGAAGGTCCGCAGTGGACGATGTCCCCAATGGCGTCCCCACGCGGTGGCGCCGACGTCCTGCAGGGTGCGCCCTGAAACCAGGGCGAACCACCACATCCAGTACTGCCAGGGAATCCCGGTGTCCATGAACGGCCGCCCGCCCGGCCGGCCGCGGGCACCGACGGCCATCGGCACGATGCACCGCAAGGGCGCCGGCGCGCCCGCGGCGGCCCACCACTGGGTCAGGCCGTCGTAGCTGCCGCCGATCGTGCCGACGCGCCCGTCCGACCACGGCTGAGCGGCGGCCCAGTCGATGACCGCGACGCCGCCTTCGGTGTCGCGTTCCCACGCGGCGAACCGGCCGTCGGAGTCGCCACGCCCGCGCACGTCGCAGGCGACCAGCACGTAGCCACGATCGGCCAGGCGCAGCCAGTTGTCGCTCAAGAAGCTTTGGCGGCTGTAGGGCGTGCGCGCGACCAGGGTGGGCAGAGGGCCGGTCGTTTCGTCGTGGCCGGAGGGGAACGCGATATCGGCGACGAGGTCGCCGTCGCCGGTGGAAATCCGCTGGCCCCACAGCATTCGACGGGCGCGGCTCATGGAAGTACCTCCGGAAGCCGCAGGACCGTGTTTTCGTGGTGGACGCGGCGCCGTTCCCGGACCGGGGCGTCGTCAGCCGGGCGGTACAACGGCGCGCAGGTGGCGGCGACGCGCAGCCGCACGCGGTGCCCGGGCAGGAACCGGTGCCCGATCGGGCCCAGCCGCAGCACCGCCTTCCGCTCGCCGGGCCGGACACTGGCGACCCCGAGCGCCAGGTGCAGGCTCGGTGCCCCGCCGGGGAAGACGTCCTCGACCGAAGCGACCCAGAGCCCATCGGCAGGTGAGTCGCTCTCCGCGTCCAGTTCGAGCAGCAGCTCCCCCACGACCAGGCGCGGGGTTGTCAGCGCCGTGGAGGTGTAAACGAGCACGTCGTGCCTGCCGTCGAGGAACGTCAGGTCGAGCTGCGCGGGAGCACCCGCACTGACGGCGAGCCCGAGGTCGGGCTGGGCGGGCACGGGGTCTGCCCCATCGCTGGTGAACTCCGCGGCGCCGGTACCCGCGGTGTCGCCGAGGTGTCCGCTGCCGGCGGTCGTCCACGCACCGTGCGGCGCTGACGGGTGCAAAGCCCAGTTCAGCGCCGGTGGTGTGCGCGGCAGATCGTTCCAGGCGTTGTCGCCGGTGACGAAGACCCGGCCGCCCCGAGCGGGCTCACCCAGGCGCCCGAGCAGGTCCACCTGCAGTTCGAGTGGGTCGACGACACTGCCGGGACCCCAGTCGAGCCCGCCGACGTGCTGGGCCGGGTGGCGAGTGGTGTACGCCGTCCACGGTCCGACCAGCAGTTCGGCGTGTGGGCTGTTTCGGGCCAGCTCCCACGACGGGCGGCACGCGGGGTCCCACCAGCCGGTCAGGATCGTGACGGGAACCGGCACCGGCACCGAACCCGGGAGCCCGGCGGCGGTGAACTCCGCCCACCCGAGGCTGCCGTGCCCGAGGGCATGTTCCTGGTCCTTCCACGGGCGGGTCAGCACGTCGGCCCAGTCGGCGAACCGGGTGGGCAGCGGGTGCCGCCCGGCCATCAGGTGCCGCCAGACCAGCAGGTCCGCCCGCCGCACACCGTCCCGGCCCGGGAACACGTCCCCTGGCCCGCCGGGAGGGCTGATCAGGAACGCCGCCGCCACGAGGCCCGCGGCGTCCCGGGCCGCCGCGAGCGCGCACACGGCGCCGTAGCCCTGTCCCATCACCACGATCGGCCCGCCGCACCACGGGTGCCCGGCGAGCGCCGCCACGACCGCGACGGCGTCGGCCGCCTCGTGCACGAACGGGACGAACTCGCCGTCGGAGTCGCCCCGCCCACGAACGTCCACCGACACCACGGTCACCCCCGCCGCCGCGGCCAGCCGGCGGCAGTGCCGGGTCGAACCCAGCGACGGGACGGGCGAGGGACCGAGGGCGGAGAGCCGGCCGTTGCCCAGCGGCGCCCACACGACCACCGTCGCGGACGGTTCCGCCCCGGCGGCCCGGAACATGTTCACCGAAAGGCGGCGGCCGTCAGGTGCGGTGATCCCCGCGTCGAACCTGACGTCGACGCCGTGCTCGTCGAGTGTGCGCATCACATCGCCGCGGAAACACGCCGGAAGATCCGGCCGGCGCAGACGTAGGAAGCGCCGTCGACGAAGCTGACGGGCATCCCTGCGTCGCTGAGGAACCGGCCGTCCGCGTCGAACGGCGTCAGCGTCATCGGCGGCAGTGGCAGCAGGTCAGGCGAAATCATGGTCATGTGCCCGGCGAGGCTGTCGTTCATGTGCTGCTCGACGTGCAGGCGGTCGTTGCGCACGGTGACGGTCAGCGAGCCGCCTTCCGCCTCGTAGGTACCGGCATAGCGGTCGAGGTCGAGGCCGGCAGTGACCGGGTCGCCGGTTGTCTCCATCCGGGGCGCGGCCGAAATACCGCAGAGTTGCTGGAACAGCTCTTCGGTCAGGAGGGCGTTCAGCACTGCGCCGGTGGTGCTGTTGGTGAGCACGGCGACGGCGCAGCCGTGCTCCGGCGCGATCGTCAGGATCGAGTGCGCACCGGCGTTGCCGCCGGTGTGGCCCAGCGTTCGCGCGGCCCCGGTGCCCCGGATGTACCAGCCGAGCCCCCAGTTTTCGAAGGGCAGGCCCCACAGGGTTTCCAACGACGGCGCCTGCATGAGTGCCACCGACTCCGGGCTGAGCACCGTCTTCCCGTCTGCCGAACGGCCTTCACGCAGGTGCATCTGCCCGAACGCGATCATCGCGTCGATGTCGCACCAGAGCGTGGCGCCGGCCGGGCCGTTGCCGGAGTCGACGACCAGGCGGGGAACACGGGTGACCGCTCCAGAGGGGCCGACCAGGTGTCCCACCGCGGTCGAGCCGAGAACCAGCTCTTCGGCGGACGTGGTGGCGTTGCCTCCGAGGGGACCCAGGATCCGCTCGGCGAGCGCCTCGTCCCACGTCCGGCCGCTCACGACCTCGGCGACGCGGCCGGCGACGGCCATCCCGCCGTTGGAATACGACCAGAACCTGCCGGGCGGCGAGGTGAACGGCAGCTCCCGCATCACTTCAAGGTGCCGCGCCACGACCTCCGGGCTCCGCGGCAGGTCGTACATGCAGTGCCCTGGGATGCCCGCGGTGTGGTTGAGCAGCATCCTCACCGTGACGTGCTTCGAGGCTTCCACGTCGGCCAGCCGGAAATCCGGCAGGTACCGCTGCACGGGCGCGTCCAGGTCCACGAGCCCGTCATCGACGAGCGTCATCACCAGGGCGACGGTGAACACCTTCGTCACCGATCCCGCGGCGAACAGGGTGTCGTGCCGCACCGGCATCGACGTGGCGAGGTTGGCGCACCCCAGGTGTGCGGTCACGACCTCCTCGCCCACCGCCACCGCGGCCGCGGCGCCGGTCACGTGGTGTTCTTTCGCGAGCCGGTCGAGCCGGCTCCGCAATTCTTCAGCACTGATCATCACGGGCACTCCTTTGTGTCGATCAACCGACAACCTGCTCGAAAACGCGCAGGAAGTTGCCGCCGAGGATCATTTCGACCTGCTGGTCGGGGTAGCCGCGGGCGACCAGCCCCCGGGTGATGTTGATCAGATCCCGCGGATCCCGGAATCCCTCCAATGTGGACGCGACGTCGAGCTGGTGCTCGGGCCGGAACCCCATGGTGGACATCGCCATCGGCAGTAAGGTCTGTGCCAGGACGTCGGCAGGCAACGCGAGCGGCCAGTCGGTACCGATGCCGACGTGCTCGACCCCGACGAGCCGCACCACGTAGTCGATGTGGTCGAGGGCAAGCTCTATCGTCGGGGCCGGCTCGGTACCGATGCCGGCCAGGAAGAAAGGCATGCAGAAAACGCCGATCACCCCGCCGGTCGCCGCGATAGCCTGCAGCTCCTCATCACTTTTCGCGCGATCGCAGTCGTACAGGGCCGCGGCCGAGGTGTGCGTGGCGACGACCGGCGCCTTCGAGCGGGCACACGCGTCGATCGTCGTGCGAGGACCCGAGTGCGCGGTGTCGACGATGACGCCGATCTTGTTGCACCTGTCCACAAAGGTGTTGCCGAACGCGCTCAGCCCGGCATCGTTCTTCTCGGTGCACCCGGATCCGATGAACGTCGCGGTGTTGTAGGCGCAGTCGACGGTGTGGGCCACCCCCAGTGCCGCGGCTTGGTCGAGCAGGTCGATATCGCCGGGGCGCACCAGGTTCAGCTGACACTGGCCGACCAGCGCGTGTCCCCCCTCGGCGTGGGCCGCGCGGATGTCGTCCGCGCGGCGGGCCGGGCGCAGCCAATCGAACGCCGCGAGCATGCGTGCCGTGTCCGCGGCGGCTTCGAGCACGCCCTGCGCGTTCTCCAGAACACAGCCGGTGAGCATGGTTGTCGCACCCGAAGCATCGGCCAGGCAGTGGAACTCGTCGAACTCGCCGCGGAGGGCCTTCTCCATCAGGAAACCGCTCGCCTCCAGGTAGCCGGCGCCGTCGGGCAGCTCGGCCCGCAGCTCATCGGTCCACACGTCCGGCGAAAACGGGCCCTGGTGGACCATGTCGACGACGATCGAGTCGCGGTGCAGCCGGGCGGCCCGCGCTTCGTCCTTTTGGGACAGTCCGAAAGGGAAGTTTCCGTACTCAGGCATCGCCACCTCCGGCCACGAGTGCGTCCAGGAGCAGTCCGAGGGTGCGCACGAAGTGGTCCTCCATGTCCAGGTCTTCGATACGGCGCACGACCGCCGACAGCAGCGGACGCTCGGCACCGCCGTCTGGCGCTTGCGCCGGCGGGAAGCGCACGTGCACAGCGGCCGCGCTGCCGATGGTCAGTTCGAGAAGCGCCAGGTGGACGTCCGCGATCCGCTCCCGCGCCACCCCGAGCTCGGCGAACAAGCGGTAAATGCGCTCGGCGAGGTCGCGATCCATCCCCGCGGCGGTCGGCCGCACCAGCCGCGACAGGTCCGCGTACTCCACCATCAGCCGGTGCGCGGCGGTGAAGAACGCGACGAGCGCCTGCCTCGGGTCGCCGGGCTCGTCCGGGAGCATCTCGCCGATCGCTCGGAAGAGGTGGTCGTACATCGTCGAGAGCAGCTCGTTCTTGTCGGCGATGTAGGTGTAGAGCGCCATCGGATTCACCCCCAGCCTGCGGCTCACGCTCCGGAACGACACCGCGGCGATGCCGTTCTCCCGGAACTCGTCGAGTGCGGCGCGCACCACCTGCTCACGGCTGAGGCCGCGCGCGGGTCCGCGGCGTCGCGGCGCCCGGTCCTGTTCAGAACTCACGGTCGACTCCCTCCTGGACGGGAAGATCCGAAATACGCTACGGCGTAGCATATTTTGGGTCAAGGCCGCCGCGATCGCCAAAGCATGGGCTCTGTTCCCCCGCCGGCGCTCGCGACAGCTGTCAACCGGACGACAGCCACGATGCGACAGCTGTCACCTGCCCGACCGTCCGGCACGCCCCTAGATTCGACCGGAAACCCCGTCCCTCGTCTCCGGGAGATCCATGGAAACCGACGTGCGATTCGGGGCCACCTGGCACCGCGTCACCGAGTTCTTCGACCTGGTGCACTCCCCCGGAGCGTCCCGCGCCACGGACCTCACCGAGGTCTCCGGGCGTCCGGGGACCAGCGAGCTCGTCGCCACCGCCACGGTGTGCGACTCCCTCGACGCCCCGCTGCGCCGGGTCGTCGTGCGAGTGCACGACGGCAAGATCACCCCGGTGGACGACGGCCGGGTCAGCAGTCACGCGCCGAGCTGGTCTCCCGACGGCACCCGGCTCGCCTATCTGGCTGTTTCGGACGCCCACGACCGGAACCGGGTGTGCGTGCGCGGCCCGGAGGGTGACCGCGAGATCCCGCTGCCGGGCACGGGCGAGAGTTGCGTCTGGACGCCTGGCGGCGACTCGCTCCTGGTTTCCGTGGCCGACGCGGGTGCCGACAAAGCGGGAGCGGAGGGGTCCGGCCGTCGCTCGGGGCCCTCGGCCACCGGAAACTGGCTTCCCACCGTCGAAACCGCCGCGACGAGACGCCCGGGACGGTCACTCTGGCTCGTGGACCCCGCATCGGGTGCCCTGCGGCCCGTCTCGGCCGGCCGCACCGTCTGGGAGGCCGGGGCCGCGGGCCCCGGTCGTGCGGTCGCCGTCTTGTCCGAAGGACCCGACGAGAGTGACTGGTACGGCGCCCACCTGGCCTTGATCGACCTGGCCACCGGGGTGGCCGCCCCGCTCCACCGCTCCGACCGGCAGCTGGGCCGGCCGGCCGGCTCCCCCGCCGGGACCTGGATCGCGGTGATCGAAGCGGACTGCTCGGACCGCGGCATCGTGGCCGGGACGCTGCTGCTGTTCGACCACAATGGACAATGCCGTCCCGTCGACACGGAGGACGTCGACGTCACGGGCGTTCAGTGGCTCGACGACCACCGCGTGGCGTTCAGCGGGATCCGCGGAGTCGGCAGCGTCGTGGGCGTCCACGACGCCGCCAGCGGCGAGACCCGCGAGCTGTGGGCGACCGAAGCCGGCCTCGGCGACACGCACAAGCCCGAGGCGTACGTGCGTTCCGACGAATCCGTCGTCGCCACCGTCCAGCGGTACCGGGAACCACCGGCCATCGTGCACCGCGCGGGCAGCGGGACCATCGTCCTGGCGACCACGGACCACCCCGGCACCGAGGCGCTGCGCTCCCGGATCGGCGACTGCCGCACGCTGTCCTGGGCGGCCCCGGACGGGCAACGGATCGAAGGGCTGCTCGTGACGCCGGCCGGGCCGGGCCCGCATCCGCTGGTCGCCTATCTGCACGGCGGCCCGATCTGGGCGTTCCGCGATCGATGGCTCGGCAGCAACCCCCTCATCGGGCTGCTCGCCAGCCAGGGCTACGCGGTGCTGTGCCCCAACCCGCGCGGCTCGTCGGGACGGGGGCCGAAGTTCGCGGCCCAGGTGCTCGGGGACGTCGGCGGGGGCGACTGCGGCGACATCCTGTCCGGCATCGACCACCTCGTCGACACGGGCGCGGTGGACTCGGCGCGGATCGGCGTCATGGGCGGCAGCTACGGCGGCTACCTGTCCGCCTGGCTCGTGACGCAGGACGACCGGTTCAAGGCCGCGGTCCCCGTTGCCCCGGTGACCCACTGGCGGACGCTGTACCACACGACGAACATCCGGCAGTTCGTCCCGAACATCCTCCGGGCCGAGCCGTTCGAGGCCGGTGATGTGTACGACGCCCGCAGCCCGCTCACCTGGGTGGGCAGCGTCCGGACGCCGTGCCTGAGCATCGCCGGCGCCCGGGACCTCTGCACGCCGGCCGCCGAAGCCGAGCAGTTCCACCGGGCACTGCTGGACAACGGCGTGGAGTCCACGCTGGTCGTCTACCCCGCCGAGGGCCACGGCGTCCGCACCTTCCCCGCCATTCTCGACTACTGCACGCGTGTCCTCGACTGGTTCGGCCGGTTCATGCCGGCCGGGAGGTGACCGTCCCATGCAGGTCTACCTCTCCGTCGACCTCGAAGGCGTCGCCGGCGTCGCGACCTTCGACCAGATCCTGCGCGGCGGCTCCGGCTATCCCCGGGCCCAGGCGCTGATGACCGCCGAGGCGAACGCCGCCATCCGCGGAGCCTTCGCGGGCGGTGCGACCGAGGTCGTCGTCAGCGACAGCCACGGCACGATGGACAACCTCCTGGTGGCCGAGCTCGATCCACGCGCGCGGATCGTCACCGGCGGTCCCCGTCCCGCGTGCATGGCCCAGGGACTCAGCCGGGAGGCAGTCGTCGCGATCTTCCTCGGCTACCACGCCGCGGCCGGCGCGCCGGGCGTGCTCTCGCACACCTTCTCCGCCAACTTCACCCAGGTCCGCATCAACGGGGAGCCGGTGTCCGAGGCCGAGGTCAACGCGTTGTACGCCGCCGACCGGGCGGTTCCGGTCGGCGTGCTCACCGGTGACGACCGGATCTGCGCAGTGGCCCGGGAGGCCTTCCCCGGGGTGCGGACGGTCGAGACGAAGCAGGCGATCGGCTGGTCGGCGACGAACTCGCTGTCGCCGGCGGCCGCGGGTGCGATGATCGAAGACGTCGTGGCCCACGCGGTCACCGAGGGGCCGCGGCTGTCCGTCCCGCCCGTCCCCGAGCGCCTGGAGCTGGAGGTCGACTTCGCCACCGCACTGGGCGCCGACCTCGCCGCGACCACACCGGGCACCGGGCGCCCGGCCGCGCACACCCTGCGGTACTCCACGTCGAGCGTCGACGAGTTGCTGCGGGCGATCATGGCCTGGTACTACCTGGCCGCCCTGGCCGCACAGCAGTCGGCCGCCCAGGCCCTCCGGCGGTGACCGCCCCGCGCCGCGAAGCCCCTTGCCGCTATCTCGCTACGGTGTAGCATGAATGGCTTCCAGTCTCACCAGAGGCGCCTTGACCAGGGGCACGGGACCATGAGCAACGAACTGCAGCACCTCGTCGACGCACTCGCCCAGCGGCTGCGGCAGCCGGTCGCCATCGACGACACGGCCTTCCGGCTGCTCGCCTACAGCGGACACGGCGAGGACGTCGACGACATGCGGAAGGCGGTCGTCCTCACCCGAGAGGTGCCACCCGAGGGCCTCGCCTGGCTCCAGGGCTTCGCCCTGTCGAAGGCCGCTCAACCGGTGCGGCTGCCCGCGAATCCGGCCCTGCAGACGGACCCCCGGATCGCGATCCCGGTGCGCTGCCAGGGCATGCACTTCGGCTGTCTCTGGCTGATCGAGCACGAGCCGATCGCCGACACCGAGCTGGCCGTCGCGGTGTCGTTCGCCGGCCAGGCCGGGGAGCTGCTGTTCCGCGAACGGATCCTGTCCGAGCTGCAGAACGCACGCGCCGGTGAACTGCTGCGGGACCTCGTCTCCGACGACCTGGAGAAGCGCGGCTGCGCCGCCGCACAGCTGACCGAAAACGGCCTGTTCGCCTCGCGCGGCGCCACCGTCGTCCTCGTCGTGCTCGCCGCCCCCGCGGATGGCTCGGACCTCGGCGAGGACGATCGTCTGGCGTTGTCGATGGCGCTGGACCAGGCGGCTCACTCGGTGCCCGAACGGGAGTGCCTGCGCATGGTGCGTCCCACGCACGGCGTGCTGGTCACCACCGAACCGGCCCAGCGGCACTCACCGAAGCTGGCGACCGCGGTGCACGAGGCAGCCTGCCGGCTGCTGGGCAAGGCCGGCCGGTGGCGCAGCGTCGTCGTGGGCGTCGGGCCGGCCGTGCCCACCCTGGCCGACGTCGTGACGTCGTACCGGGGCGCGCTCCAGGCGGCCCGGGTCGCGGACGCCGTGCCGCGCTTCCGCCCGGTCGCGAAGTCCGGCGAACTCGGGGTCTACGGACTCCTCGCCGGCCTCCCCCTCGACGGCCTGACCGACGGGCCCGACTCGACGGTCAACCGGCTGCTCGAAGCCGACCCGACGCTCTTCGCCACGGCAGAGCTGTTCCTCGACCACGCCGGCGACGCGCGCACGGTCGCGGAGCTCCTCTCGGTGCACCGGGCCAGCGTCTACCAGCGGCTCCGGCGCATCGAACAGGTCACCGGAGTGGACCTCGCCGACGGAGAACAGCGCCTGGCGCTGCACCTGGGGATCAAGGCCGCCCGCATGCAGCGCCTCGTCTGAGTTCAGCCCATCACCGTGCCGGAGTTCGCCGCGTTCCGGCGGCGCCGGCGGGAGAACGCCCCGAGATCGATCTCCAGTCCCGTGTGCGGCGCCCGGAATCGCACCGGCGACGCGTCGTGGTCGGCGCCGTTCTCGACCCGGTCGATGAGCTCCGCCAGCACCTGGCCGACCACCGGGGCGTTCTTGAACTGGTTGCCACTGGTCCCGATCGCGACGTAGAAGCCACCGAGGTCCGTGCGGTCGTAGATCGGGGTCCAGTCGTCGGCCACGTCATAGACGCCCACCACACCACGAGCCCGGTTCGGCACCGCGAGATCCGGCAGCCGGCGCGCGGCCCGGGTCACCTGCGCCTCGAACACCGCCGCCGTCGGGTGCACGTCGACGGTGTCGGGCTCGTCGATCCACTGCAACGGGTCGCACTCCGGTTCCGTACCGCCGACGAGCAGGTCCCCGCCGACCTCACCCCGGAAGTAGGTGCCGAGATCCATGTCCGCCACCGCGGGCCCGCGGTAACCCGACCGGACCGGAACGTGTGCGACCTCCTGCCGCAGGGGGCGCACGCCGACAGTGAAGTCGGCACCCACCCCCGCCAGCCGGTTGACCGATCCCGACCAGGGACCCGCTGCGTTCACGACCACATCGCCGGAGATGAGGGTGCCGTCCGCCAGCCGGACCGCGGTAACGCGTCCACCCCCCTTTTCCACCGCTGCCACCGTGCTGCGGAAGCGGAACTGCGCACCTTCGGCAGCCGCCGCGGCGGCCAGGTTGACCGCGGCCAGCGCCGGATCCGAGACGTACCCCGCGTCCGGGGTGTACACCCCGCCGAGCGTGCCCGGCACATCCGCCCAGAACGCGTCGTCCTCCAGGCGTTTCGGCGGCCAGTAGCGGCCGGTGTCGATCCCCGCGATCCGCTCGGCCAGCGCCGCACTGTCCCATTCCTCATAGGGGATGCCGATCTCGTCGAACAGGGGAAGCCACGACGCGCGCGGGGCCGCGTCGACATCCAGCATGACCAACCCGCACTGGCGGAACTCCGCCAGGTCGCCGACATCGTGCCCGAGGTGCCCGGCCCAGTCCCGCCAGCCGAAGTGCGCCTCCCACGCCATCGCGACGCCCGCCGCGGTCGAGAAGTTGTAGCGCACGATCGCACTCGACGCCGACGTCGACCCCTGGCCAGCCCCGGCCGCGCGGTCGAGCACGACGACCTTCCGCCCGGCCCGCGCGAGCTCGAGCGCGATCGACGACCCGATCACCCCGGCCCCGATCACCACCACGTCGACCATGCGCTGCCCTTCGCCGAGCGGAAACCGTCGCTCCAGTCTTGCTTACCGTGGGGTCCCGATGCAGGCGACCATTGTCGAAGATTCCCAGTGCACCACACGACACCTGTGCCGGGCGGGCATTCAGGATGCCGGCGCGGACAGGGAGCGGACCCGGCTGCCTTGATAGACCAGCGGGGCGACGTCGGGGTGAGTCTGCAGAGCCTGCACGCGCAGCAGCACCACGTCGTGATCCCCGGCCGTGACGACGGTGTCGATGGAGCAGTCGAGCCAGGCGGCCGCGTCGTGCAGCAGTACCGCGCCCTCATCGGTCACCGTGTAGCCGATTCCCGCGAACCGGTCCCCGGTCTTCGACGCGAGCTGCCAGCAGGCCTCCTCGTGAGTCTCTCCGAGCAGCGACAACCCGAGCCGTGGCCGGTCGGCCAGTAGCGGCCAGGTCGTCGAGGTGTGCTGGACGCACACCGATACCAAGGGAGGGTTCATCGAGACCGCGACGAACGAGCTCGCGACAATGCCGACGGGAGCGGCGTCGCGCAGCGCGCAGACGGCGGTCACACCGCTGGGAAAGGTGCCGTAGGCTCGCCGCAGCGCGCCGGTGTCGGCGAGGTCGGGGATGATCAAGACGGGTTTCCTCCTCTTCAGACGTGCGGCGGCAACCGAGCGAATCCGTCTACTCGGGATCGGCGCCGAAGAAGGTCACGTCATCCAACGCGAGTACCAGGGACAGGAGCGCGCCCGCGTAGCTGTACTCGCGCATTCCCATGACCTGGCCGGAAACCAGCGGCGTGAAGGTGGACACGCCCGGGCCGATGACCGGGCCGCGTGCCGTCGCCGCCGATGCGCTGATGTTGGCGAAGTGCACCTCGACCACCGGTCTGCCGGTGTCGTAGAGGGCGAACGGGACCGAGTGGCTGGTGGTGGTCAGCCCCGCCGGATTGACGAGGTAACCGTCCACGCGATCACTCGATTCGTGGATGTACTCGAGGATCGCGCCCTCGTGGTTCGACAGGAACCGCTCCACGTCCACCCCGAGCCGGCCGCCCCACTCCAGGACGAACTTCCCGAGGCCCTCGGCGGACGCGTTGGGGCCGTACATCCGCTTGCTCCGCCGCGCGAGATTGGAGACGTTCGGTCCGTCGATCACGGCGATCGTGTAGCGCTGGTCGCTCGTTCGAAGCCCGGTGACGGCTGCGCCGGTCGTGGTCATTGTGCGTGCTCGCTTTCGTGTGTCGCGGTCTTGGTCTGCCAGGTGAAGGTCAGTGCGGCCGGTGCCTGCGCGGCTTCGGGCACGGCGCCGACGTGCCGGACGAATCCCAGGCCGGGCACGCCTTCGCGCTCCAGCCAGTTGGCCGTGTCGACGAGGGCGGCGAGGTCGGTTCCGGTGTCGTAGCCGGCGAGTTCGAGGGCCTGGGCGGCATCCTCGGTGCAGACCCCGCCACCGCGCTGGCCCGGCATCGCGGGGTGGCCACCGCTGCCGGCGAGGGAGACGTCGATGGTGCCGACCCCGAGGGCCGCGAGTTCGAGGACGTTCGCGACGCCGAGTCCGCGGTTGTCGTGGACCTGGACGGTCAGCGACCCGAGGGGCACGTGCCGGGCGGCGGCCTCGATCAGCTCGCGGATCTGGGGCGGTGCGGCGTAGCCGACGGAGTCGGCCAGGACCCACTCGGTGACGCCGATGTCGACGAGCCGGCGGGCCAGTGGTTCGAGCTCGGCCGGGCCGCGGGCGGGTCCGGTGGGCCCGCCCCAGGCGAAGATGACGTAGGAGCCCAGCGCGATCCCCAGGTCCGCCGCGACGGCGGCGAGGCGCTCGAGCTCCACCAGGGATTCGGTGGTGCTGCGCCCGATGTTGGCCCGGGCGAAGGCGTCGTCGGCCGAGAGCAGGAAGGTGGCGGAGTCGGCGCCGGCGTCGGCAGCGGCACGCAGGCCTCGCTCGTTGCCGATGCAACAGCCCAGGGTCAGGCCGGGAACCGCACGCACCGCGCCGAACACCTCGGCGGCGTCGGCGAGGCCGGGGACGAGGTCGGGGCGCACGAACGACGACAGCTCGAAGTCCCGCAACCCGGCGCGGACGAGCCGCTGCACGAGCTCGATCTTCAGGTCGGTCGGTGCCCGGTGCGCCTGGAAGGTGAGCCGCGGCGCGATCTCGCGTAGCCGGACGACGGCCCGGGGCGCGGTACCGGGCGTCGTGGGAAGAGGTGGGGTCATCGGCTTCTCTCCTACGGCCGGGGTCAGCGGTGGCGGGTGGGAGTCAGGCCGGCGGCTTCGGCGTCCCAGGCGTCGTGGGTGAGTCCGGTCTCCCGGAGCGCCGCCTTGCGGATCTTGCCGGTGGGGGTGGTGGGGAATTCCTCGACGAGGCGGTAGTAGCGGGGCACCATGAAGTGCGGCATGGACCGGTCGCAGTGCGCGAAGAGGTCCTTCAGGTCGAGTTCGGCGCCGTCGGCGACCTGGACGACAGCCATGACCTCCTGCTCGCCGAGGTCGGACGCGACGCCGATCGCGGCGGCGTCGGCCACGGCGGGATGGGCGAGCAGGACGGCCTCGACCTCCTGGGAGGACACGTTCTCGCCGCGGCGCCGCAGGGCGTCCTTCTTGCGGTCGACGAAGTAGAAGTAGCCGTCCTCGTCGATGAAGCCGAGGTCTCCGGTGTGCCACCAGAGATCGCGGGAAGTCTCCACCGTGGCCTCGGGCTGGTGGTAGTACCCGGAGAACATGATGTGCGGGACGCGGGGCCGGTACACGATCTCCCCGACCTCCCCCGGCGCGACCGGGAAGCCCAGGTCGTCGTGGACCTCGAGCAGCGTCGTGGCGGAAGGGACGCCCATGGAGCCGATCTTGCGTCGCCGGATGGGGTTCCAGACGATCGTCTTGATCTCGGTCAGGCCGTAGCCCTCCACGACGTGCACACCGAAGCGCTCCTCGACCGCGGTCAGCACGGGCGGTGGTGCGGGCGCGGCGAAGACCTTGCGGGCGGGGTGATCCCGGTCGCGATCCGAGGGGGGCTGGGCGAGGAGCATCGGCAGCACCGAACCCAGGGCGTTGAACTGCGTGACCTCGTGGCGGCGGATCTCGTCCCAGAACCGGCTCGCGCTGAAGCGCCGCCCGAGCACGATGGTGGCGCCCGCGGCGACGGCGTGCAGGGAGATGTTGAACTTCGCGGCGCCGTGGAACAACGGCAGGCAGGTGTAGAGCCGCTCGTCGGCGGTGGTCTCCATGGCCACGGCGAACTCGTGCGCGGCGACCACGGGCATCAGCGCCGGGTAGACCGCCCCCTTGCTGCGCCCGGTCGTCCCGGAGGTCAGCATGATCCCCACCGGGTCAGCCAGGCCGACCTTGGGGAACGCCTGCTCCGCGTCGCCGCGGGCGAGCATGGAGTGCCAGGTGAGGATCTCGACACCGGGCAGCGACACGCCGCCGGGGACCTCGTCGGCCAGCAGCACGACCGTCCGCAGCGCGTGAGGGCGTTCGGGCAGCGCGGCGACCAGGTCGAGCAGCCCGGGCTCGGTGAGCAGGACCTGCACGTCCGTGTGCCCCAGCGCGTGGTCGAGGAAGGCGCCCTTGTAGGCGGTGTTCACCGGCACCTCGACCAGGCCCGCCCTGGCGATCCCGAAGAAGGCGCCGAGGACTTCCGTGCGATTCGGCAGGAACACCCCCACTGACGAGCCGGGGGCGACCCCGAGGCCGAGCAGACCCCGCGCCACAGCCGACGCCATGGCATCCAGTTCGGCGTAGCTGAGCCGCTCGTCCTCGAACAGCAGAGCCGGTTTGCCGGGAGTACGGCCGGCACGGTCGGCGAGCAGTCCACCGACCGTGCCGCCGCCCAGCGACCGCAGGTCGAGCACGATCAGAGCTCCTTCTTCGCGCGCAGCAGGAAGTCCTCCAGAGCGGGGTCCCAGCCGGCCTCGGCCCCGGTGGTGACCAGGAAGGTCCCGATCCCCAGGTCGTGGTAGGTGCCGAGGGTGTCCATGACCTGCTCCTCGGTCCCGACCAGCGCTTGTGAGTTCGCGAACCCGCCCAGCAGCTTCGTCAGCCCGGTCCAGAAGCAGGTGTCGTGGAGTTCCTCGTCGGTCAACGCCAGCGCGCGCTGCCGCCCGACCGAGTTGTCCGTGGCGGACGAGCGCAGGAAGGCGTGGCTGCCCTGGGCCTGCGCGATCTGCCGCTCGACCGAGCGGGCCTTCGCCCAGGCGTCGTCCTCGGTCTCGCCGAGGAACAGGCGCAAACTCAGCGAGAACTCCATTGGCCGGCCGTAGCCCTCCGCGGCGGCCCGCACCCGGGCGATGCGCTCTCGCGTTCCCGCGAACGGCTCACCCCAGAGCATGTAGAGGTCGGCGTGCCGGGCACCGAAGTCGACCGCGGCGTCGCTCTCGCCACCCATGAAGATCGGGACCTCACCCCGCACCGGGCGGGTGAG
This sequence comes from Amycolatopsis bartoniae, assembly GCF_014191255.1. Lineage (GTDB taxonomy): Bacteria > Actinomycetota > Actinomycetes > Mycobacteriales > Pseudonocardiaceae > Amycolatopsis_E > Amycolatopsis_E bartoniae. The sequence goes on along the minus strand of NZ_JACHWH010000003.1, from coordinate 278,784 downwards.
GATCTTGACGTTCTCCGCGGCGTAGAACCGGCCCTGGTGGTCGAACGACGTGGGCTCGGTCCAGGTCCGGCGGACGAGGTCGAGGTACTCGATCGCCCGCTCGTAGCGCTGCGCTTTCGGGGTGTTGTCGCTCTCGCGGTGCAGGTCCTTGTCCGAGCCCCCGACCACCACGTTGATCGCCAACCGTCCGCCGGCCAGGACGTCCAGGGTGGCGAAGTACCGCGCCGCCGCCGTGGGGGCCATCACGCCGGGGCGGTGGGCCACGATCGGGGAGAACTTCTCGGTCATGGCCAGCATGTACGGCGCGGTCGCGTGATTGTGCGGCCAGATCGACGAGTACCCCACGAGCACTCGATCGATCGCCTCCGACGCGTCCAGCTCACGCACCCGCTCGACGAGCCGGGCGGGATCGGTCTCGCCCGGCTCGAGTGGTTGGAGCCCGGTGAAGAAGTCGACCATTACTCACTCTCCTCTTTAGGATGCTCACATAATATAAGCATGCTGTCTATTTGACCAGGGTGATCTGTTTGAGGGTCTCCACCACCGGGACCGTGACCTCGATGGTTCCGCGACGAAGGGTCTCCGCGCGCAGAGCCGCCGAGCGATCGAAGGGGACCCGGACCGGGGCGCCACTGTTGACAGGGCGGGTGGCGCGGACCGACTCGGCGAAGTCGGCCGCGCGAGCACGGAAGTCGGCGGCGTCACCGAGCGCCGACGGGTCCATGACGATGGCCAGGAAGCCGCAGTCGGAGACGCCGACCGGGGTGGCCGAAGCGCCGGAGAGCATGCCGAGCAGGTGCACCACGAGGGCGAGCCCGGAGCCCTTGTGCCCACCCCACACGGTGAAGGCGCCTGCCAAGGCCGCGCCCGCGTCGGTGGTCGGCCGTCCCGCCGCGTCGTAGGCCTTCCCCTCGGGCAGGGGCTCGCCGAGCCGGGCCGCGAGGGTGACCTCGGCGTGGGTGATGGACGAGGTGCCGATGTCCCAGATCAGCGGGCCGTCGGAGGTCGGGAAGCCGAACGCGATCGGGTTGGTCCCGAACCGGGCCTCGGTACCCCCGTGTGGAGCGACGAGCGCGGGTGCGCTGCCCGCGATCATGCCGACGAACCCGGCGTCGACGATGCGCTCCAGGTAATACGAGAACATCCCCGTGTACCAGGTCCGGCGGGCGCTGACCACCGCCACGCCCTGGGCGCGCGCCTTCGCCAAGCCGATCTCCGTGGCGCGGGCGGCGACGAGGTAGCCAACCTGGTCCCCACCGTCCAGGGCCGCGGACACCGGGGTCTCACGATCGACCCGGATCGGCTGTGGCGGCGCCGTGGCACGGATCCGCTCGATGATCGACACCGCGCGGGCCAGCCCCGCGTAGGACAGTCCGCGCAGCTCGCAGTCCATCAGGTGGTCCGCGATGACCTCGGCTTCCTCCGGTGTGTAGCCCACGGCGACCAGCGCATCGTTCACGATGCGCCGGGCATCACCCAGGGGCAGACCGACCGTCGGTGCGGACGTGGTGGTCGAGCCGGGCATGTCAGAACCTCCCGTTGTAAGGATGCTGTCTAAAATTGGAGCGTGGATTCAGCTACGGGCCAGCCGGACTACCTCACCGATGCGGTCACGCGCCTCGAACGTGCCGTGGCGAACATCGGGGCGATGAGGCTCAAGCCGTGGCGGATGACGCTCTCCGGCTACGCGGCCCTCAAGATCCTGGAACGGCAGCCCAATCTGTCCCTGGCCCAGCTGTCCCGCCGCTGCTTCGTGAAGCCTCAGACGATGACCAGGATCGTCGCCGAACTCGAGCGCAGGGAATGGGTGGACCGGAGCCCGCACCCGGAGAGCGAACGAGCCATGTCGCTGGCGCTGACCCCGGCGGGCCGGGCCAGCCTGGCCGAGATGGCAGCCGAGGTCGACAAGATCGAGTCGACGCTGGAGGCCATGCTCGAGCCCGGCCAGTTCCCGCAACTCGTGGCCACCCTCCGGCGGTGCGCCGTCGCGGTCGAGACCGAGATCAAAGACGCTCGCCAAGCGCGCCGGCACTGATCTCGCTCAGGCCGGCTCGGGTGCGAGCGGCGCGCCGTGCCGCGGGGTGCGGGGCGTCAGTACGGAGTGCAGGCAGAGGGCGGTCAGCCCGCTCAGCACGGCGGAGCCCATGAGGACGAACGCGCCGGCACGGTTGTCTCCCGTCGCCTGGACCAGCCACTGTGTCACGTAGATGATGAATCCGCCGAAGATCGCGACAGCCACGTTGAAGGCCAGTGCCACGCCGGTGCCGCGCGCGTGCACCGGGAACAACTCGACGTAGGTGATCGGGGCGACGCCCGAGTAGAACGACGGTCCGGCGGCCAGGAGCACCGCGCACACGGCGAGCAGCCAGGGGTTCGACGCGGCGGTCAGTCCCGCCATCAGCGGATACGAGGCGATCAGGATCACCGCTGTCGCGATGAGCAGCGCCGGGTGCCGCCCGATCCGGTCCGACAGGCGCCCGCCGGCGACGACCAGGCCGATGCCGACGGCCAGGGCGCACCCGACCACGGCCGTCGCCGTCACCGTGGAGAAGTGAAGCTGAATGATCAGGTTCTGCACGTAGGTGAACGCCAGGTAGAAGCCCACGGCATGGGTGGCCGCCACCCCGATCAGCAGCAGGCCGCGCCACACCCTGCGGTCCAGCGGTGGCGCGTCCCGCGTGTGGTCCCGGGCCGCGACGAACTCGGGGGTTTCACCCAGCCGGCTGCGCAGGTAGAGCCCGATCGCCCCCAGCGGGAGTGCCAGCAGGAACGGCACCCGCCAGCCCCAGGACTGCATCGCCGCGGGGCTCAGGGACAGGTTCAGTCCCACGACGACGAACGCGCCGATGAGCAGGCCGGCGAGGCTGCCCATCTGGACGCGGCCGGCCATCTCGCCCTTCCGGTTCGCGGGCGCGAATTCGGCGGCGTAGATGATCGCGGTGCCGTACTCCCCGCCCGCCGCGAGGCCCTGCAGCATGCGCAGGACCACCAACAGGATCGGGGCGGCGATCCCGATCGTCTCCGCGGTGGGCAGCAGCCCGATCAGCGTGCTGACCACCGCCATGCCGATCAGCGTCACCACGAGCGTGGGCTTGCGGCCGAGCCGGTCGGCTACGGGGCCGAGGAGCAGGCCGCCGAGCGGCCGGACGACGAACGCGGCACCGAACACCGCGAACGTCGACAGCAACGCGGCACCGGGAGTCGCGTGGGGGAAGAAGTTCTTACCCAGCACTGCGGCCACGAAGCCGTACACGGCGTAGTCGTAGTTCTCGACGGTGTTGCCGATCGCGGCGGCCAACGTGGTCCGCCGCAGGATGCTGGCACTTGAGGGTTCCGCTTCGGACAGCGCTGTCATAGTGGCCTCCCCTTCGAGGCGATGAAGCAGGCAATGTGCGCGGCTCCAAGGTCGCAGAGACGCTAACCGAGCAGGCACCGATAATGCAAGCATGCTTGTAATGTATTCGGTAGCTGAGCTACCGTCATGGCTGTCGCCCCCCCAGGGAAGGAGGCTTGATGGCTGTCACTCCGTCGCCGTCGACGAGTTCGGTGCGGGACGGTGACGCCGCGGACCGGTTCGCCGTCCGGGACGTCCTCGAGCGCTACACCTATGCGATGGACCGCCGGGACGAGGCGCTCATGCGCAGTTGCTTCACCCCCGGCGCCGACCTGTCCTACTTCGGGGGCCTGCGCCGCTTCACCGGCACCGGCTTCGCGGATACGTTCGTGTCCTCACTCGAGCCGTTCGGGTTCATCGACCACAGCATCAGCAGTCTGCGGATCACAGTGGACGGTGACGTCGCGGCGGCGGACATGCACCTCTGCGCAACCATGGCCCTCAAGGAAAAGCCCGCGGTCCTGATCCGATGGGTCGAGGTGTCCGACAAGCTCGTCCGGGGCTCCTCCGGGTGGCGGATCGCCGAGCGCCGCCACGTTCCGGTGGCGCAGTACGAGGCAACCACGACCGCGATCGATTTCCCGGGCGTCGGCGGCAGGGACCCGAACGCCGTCGGTCCTTCCTAGGGGACGCATTCCGACTCGCCGGAAACGGCGACCGTCGACGAGCAGCGCGAGCGCGTCCCCGACGATGCCGACGGTCTGCGCCCCGTCCCCAACGGCTGCGACGACGGGATGGCCGGACTCGAAGCCCCGGTTGATTCCTCGGCGACAAGCCATGATCGCGGTGGTGCGGTACCGTCCAACCATCGATCCGCGCACGGTGTTGCTCGACCTCGACGGCACGCTCGTCGACTCCGCTGCACTGATCACGGAGCACCTCGCCATAAGGCCACCTACAATGTCCAAGCCGGACTCCCTGGCGAGGCACATCGCGGCCGGGCTGGGCCTCATGGAGTTCCTGACCCTTGCCGGCGGCGCCGACGAGGCGGCCGACCGCAGCACGAAAGCCGACGTCATCGCCTCCGTGGTGATGGTCGGTGACCGACACCACGACGTCGACGGAGCCGCTGCGCACCGCATACCGACCATCGGCGTCGGGTGGGGCTACGGACTACCCGACGAGCTCGCCGGCGCCGCGCTCGTCGTCCCGGAAATCGCCGCTCTGGAGGCAGCGCTACTCGGGCCCTGGGCGTGGATGGCCACTCCCCCGCTAGCTGTTGCCGCGGTCTGAACGCCCGTTTCACTCCAGGAGCGTGTGTGCCAACCTCGCAGCTGTACGGCCAAGCGTTCGAATTCTCTCGGTGACGGGATGGCCCACCCGGCGGCACACACCGGCGTCATTCGTCAGCGCAGGTCGAGCACGACCTTGCCGGTGATACCGTCCTCGACTGCTTCGTGTGCGGCCGCCACGTCTTCGAGGGCGAAGGAGTGCACGGGCAGAGGTGAGAGCCGGTTCTGCTCCAGCGCTGAGGTGATCTCCGCAGCCGCGCGCAGGAGCGCGTCCCGGGGTTCGGTGAGGAACAGCGCGAACCTCAGCACGAGGTTGGGCCACATCAGCCGGAACACCGGCAGCGTCGGGTCCACCGGCTGCGCCGCGTACGTCACGATCGTTGCCCCCCGGGCGGCGACGGCCAGGTTCAGTTCGAGGTTGTCGGTCAGCGCGACCTCGATGATCCGGTCGACGGGGCCGGCTCCGTCGAGGATCTGCCGCGCGGCGTCGGCGTCGCGGTAGTTCACCACGAGGTCCGCACCGGCGGCATGAGCGAGCTCCGCCTTCTCCGGCCCGCTGACAGTGGTCACGATTCGCGCGCCGGCGATCTTGCCGAGTTCGATCGCGTAGTGGCCGACGGCGCCCGCTCCGGCCGCGACGAGCACCGTGCGATCCTTCGGTGAGCCGTCGGCGTGCAGGCACCAATGCGCGGTCATCGCGGGAATGCCCAGGCCGGCACCCAGTTCGTCGGACGCCCCTTCCGGCAGCCGGACCGCTTGTTCGGACGGCACCACGGTCCATTGGGCGGCGGTCCCCCACGGCGTGCCGGAGCCGGCCATCCAGATCCACACGCGTTCGCCGAGCCGGCTCGCGTCGACGCCCGCGCCGACCGCATCGATCACGCCCGTGCCGTCCTGATGCGGGATGCGCCCGTTGTGCCCGCCGACGGGTCCGAAGTCCCCCGGTGACGAGTTCGTCCTCATCCACATGTCGCCGGGGTTGATCGCGGAAAGCGCGACGCGAACGCGTACCTGGCCGGGGTCGGGTTCCGGTCGCGCGACGTCGAGCACCTGTAGCACGGACTTCGCTGGCCCGTTGGTGTTGAAGAAAGCTGCCTTCATCGTCGTATTCTCCAGTGGTTCTGATGTGGTGCCGAGCTTGCCGACCTGGCGTTGGAGAGTGGCTGCGATGTTGCGCATGACCGACTCCAGGTCGCGCTCGCCCTCCGGCGTCTGCGCGCCGTGCTCCTGTTCAGGGTGATCCGTGCCATTCCCGCGTCGATGTCGACGCCGAGTGTCGTGTCCGCATCCAGATTCACGGGTTTCCCAAGGTTGTCGAGGAGCCGGTAGGTTTGCGATGTATACCTACCCTGGTCCCCGCGCCATGAATGATCAATACGCACTTTCCGAGCACTAAGGATCCTGATGGACACCACCCCGCCCGCCGAGGCTCCGCGGTTCAGCGCCGACTGCCCGAGCCGCCCGATCCTCGATCAGGTTGCTGACAAGTGGTCGATGATGGCGATGCAGGTTCTGGAAGAACCGACACGGTTCAACGAGATCAAACGGCAGCTGGATGGCGTGACGCAGCGGGTGCTGACCCAGACGCTGCGCCGACTGGAACGCAACGGCCTGATCCAGCGCCGGGTGCTCGAGACCTCGCCGATCGGCGTCGAGTATTCCCTCACGCCTCTGGGCGAATCTTTCCGCGGACCGTTCATCTGCCTGCACAGGTGGACGATCGAGCACAGCGGCGAGGTCATCGCCGCGCAACACGAGTACGACGAGCGGTCATCAGCCCGCTGAGGCGGGAAACGGATGAGTTGCCCCCGGCTCGGAGCCCCGTCGAGGCTGAGCGACCCCGGGCCGCAACCCTCGCGTCACTCGCTCGTGGTCCGGGGCCGAGAGACAGCCATCCTTGAGACGACGTGCCTTCGATATCCAGGACGACGTCCCGAATGGCCCCTCACTGACAAACGGGACTCCCTCCAGCCCGAGGCGGTCATGACCGTCCATTACAGACGGTCGCGCAGCGGAAGTGCCGGCCATGCTGCGCCTTCTCCCCTTGGTTGCCTATCGGCCCCGACGAGGACTGTCCAATGCCGACACACACCGAGGTGACACTGGGTGGTCAGTCGGAAGGATCAAGCTCGGCTTCACCTCACGCGGTTTCGCTGCCCCCTGAGTTCCGTGAGGACGTTGTGCGGGTCACCGAAGCCGTGAGCCGGGTGTGCCGATCGAGCAGGTCGCCGGCGGCTTCGGTGTCCCTCCGATGAGGTTGCAGAAGTGGTTGCGTCACCGTTCCCTGGGCAACCGAGTGCGGCCACCCGGCGCGGCGTTTGCGCTTACCGGGCCCGGCAGGTCCTGAGGTAGCTGAGGAACGAGGCCTGCAGGCCGGTCACGTGCGTTTCACGCAGGACCGCGCTGGTCACGGCTCCGCCGCGTGAGGTGAGGCGGTGAAGGAGGGTGGCGGTGTTCTTCGTGACGCTCTGGTAGACGGCCAGGTCTCCGAGAAGCTCTCGCTCGTTGAAGGTCACGTGCAGCGTGGCGGCATGCTGGCTGTCACCCATTTCTTGGAGCTGGGCGAAGACCTGACTGTCTTCACTGGCGATGCCGGGGCTGCCCGCTCCAACGCTCTCGAAGAGCGGGCAGCCGGTGAGCCAGGTGTAGAGACTGAAAAGCCCACCGTAGGAGTAGCCGTAAAGGCCGTGGCCGCTCGTGGCTGTGCCGTAGTCGCGTTCGATCCGCGGGTGCAGTTCCGCGGTAAGGAAGCTCAGAAAGGCATCGGCGTGCGTGTCGCGTAATTCGGCCAGGTAGGCGTCGGCTTCCTCGCGTGTCATCGCGCCCGTTTGAAATCCCATCTCCACGGCGTCGATGAACTCCTTGGCGACGGGCTCGCCGGGCGGCACGAGGTCCCTGTTGCGCAGCCGTGCCCAGTGCTGTGCTTCCTCGCCTGCGTAGCCGACGCTGACTTGGACGTAGGGCTGGATCTTGTGCATGGGGTCCGCCTGGGTGACGATGAGCGGAGCCGTCATGCCCACGGCCCAGTTGCCGTCGAGCACATAGACGACAGGCGCTTGCGTCGTAGCGGGGTCGTAGCCCGGTGGCGTGGTGACCCAGACGCCGTAGTCGTGCCCGCCGCTGGAACGCAGCTCGAAGTAGTCGGTGTCGGCGAGGCAGCCCTGCCACATGGCACTCATCGCACGTCCTTCACAATGCGTCCGGCCTGGACGACGAGGATGGCGTTGGCCGGGTCGGCGAACAGCTTCGGATCTTCGAGCGGGTTGCCGTTCCAGAGCACGAAATCCGCCTGCATGCCGGGAGCGATGACGCCCACCTGCCCGGACAGGCCAAGGATCTCGGCGTTCGTCTTCGTGGCCGCCACGAGCGCTTCCATCGGCGTCTCCAGCTCTGCGCGCAACCTGAGCTCGTCGCCTCGGCGGTCCTGAGCCGGGCCGATGAGATCAGAACCCAGCCCGATCCGTACTCCGGCCTCCTTGGCGACAGCGAGCGCCTCGGTCATCCGCTCACGAACACCCCACACCCGATCACGGCTCGATTCGCCGAGGCCGGCCCCGGCGGTGTTATGCAGCAGTTGCTCCACGACGGCGAACGTGGGCACAAGGGAAACCCCGCGCGCAGCCATCAGGGCGGCCGTGGACTCATCGAGGTCAGTGCCGTGCTCGACACAGCGCACCCCCGCCTCGACCGCGTTCCGAATGCCTTCGTTGTTGTGGGCGTGAACCGTCACGTACGTGCCCCGTGCCGCAGCTTCTTGAACAGCGACGGCGATCTCGTCCACGGTGAACTGGGTGTCGGCCAGCCGGTCGTGAGCGCCGACCACTCCGCCGGTCACACAGAGCTTCAGAAAGGAGGCTCCCCGACGGAATGCCTCGCGCACGTTGCCTCGCAGCTCGTCTGCGTTGCCCGACATCATGGACAGGGCGCACAGACCGGGAACGTGATGGCTCCTCCACAGCTCGGTGGGTTCCCAGTCGGCTCCGTAGTAGCCATGCCCGCCGATCTGGCACTGAACAGGTCCGCACGACAGGACGCGCGGCCCCCTGACCTTGCCCTTCGCGATCGTGGTGACCACGCCGCCGTCGATCCCGCCGGTGTCCCGAACGGTCGTGAAGCCGGCATCGAGCGCCGCACCAGCCGTGGCGAAGATGTCGGCCGCGATCTCGGCGACGCTGATCTGAAACGAGAACTGCGGCTGGATCGGGCTCGACAAGCCGAAGTGGACGTGAGCGTCGATCAGGCCGGGCGTCATCGTCAGGCCTCCGGCATCCAGGCGCTCGCCGCGTGCACCGGAGGCGCCGACCTGGGTGATATGCCCGTCTTCGACAGTGACGTTGACGTCGACGGGATCGCGACCCGACCCGTCGACGACCGCGGCGCCGACGACCTGAAAACTTCCCACGAGTCGTTCCCTCCGCTGTTGCGAGCCGGCTGCGACCATGTGTGACGCAGCATGGCGCCGTCGGTCTTTTCCAATGGATAAACTGTGGGAGTGATCCTGTCAAGCACGGAACGCAAAGGCGACGCCCGCGAGCGTCTCCTGGCTCGGCTTCTCGACGCCTTCGGCGAGGCTCTTCCCTCACCGGAGGTATCGCTCCGCGAGATCGCCGCCAGGACCGAGACCAGCCACGCCCTCCTGCGGTACCACTTCGGGTCGCTTTCGGGCGTCTTGGCGGCCATGCTCAAGGCACAGCGATCTCGCGACAACGAAGCGCTTTTCGAGGCCGCTCAGCAGGGCACCTTTGACGACCTCGTCGTGGCGATCTGGCGGACCTACACCCGCCCGGAGCAGCTGTCGCGTGTCCGCGGCTTCTTTCACGTCGCAGGACTGGCCGCCTACCGGCCAGAGGACTTTCGCGAGTTCATCGACTCGCTCGACGATCTGACCAAGATGCTCGCCTCGCTCGCGGAACGCGAAGGGCTCGACACCCAGGAAGCGCTGACCATGGCCACCGTCACCATTGCCGCGATTCGTGGCCTGCTCCTACAGGAGGTGCTGGCTCCGGCAGGCCACTCGGAGGACGCCGTCGCCTTGATCCTGCGCATGAGCAAGGGCCAATCCGTTCCACGGACACCTCCGGGACCTTGAGCAGGGAGTGGCCTTTCACCACCGCATCAGCCCTCTCGACGCCTGCTCCAGGTGTGATGTCCGGACGGGGGCGGCGGCCATAGCCGAGGAACACGCGAGCCGAACTCGGCCCGGACGCCGTCCTTCTGGTGAACCTTTCCGGCCGCGGCGACAAGGACATGGGCCCCACAGCGACCCGCTGCTGGACGGCCCGGTCATCCAGACCGCCGACGCCATCGCGCTGCGCGGCGGGGTCCGGATCGCCGACGTCCTGCGCACGGTCCGCGAAGTACACGCCGCCACGGGCAAGCCGGTGCTGGTGATGTCCTACTGGAACCCGGTGTCCTGCTACGGCGTCGAGCGGTTCGCGCGCGAGCTGGGCACGCCGAGGCACCCGACCTGGCCACCGTTTTCGTGGTCGCGCCTAGCAGCACGGACGAGCAGCTGGCGGAGACCGTTGCGGCCGGGACCGGGTTCGGCTACACGTCCGCGCTGATGGGTGTCACCGGCGCCCGGTCCTCTGTGGACGCTCTGGCGGCGGGCCGGGCTCGAACGGCTCACGGCCGGGGTGCGCAGCCGAACCACTTCAAGGCGCGCCGGCGGCCTTGATCAGCAGTTCGTGCAGGACAGCCCGTTCGGCTTCGGTCAGCGTGCCGACGGTTTCGGCCAGGACGGATTCGACGACGAGCGCTCCGGCCTCGAAGGCGCGCTCGCCTTCGACGGTCAGTTGGTGGCGGGTGGCGCGGCCAGGGCCGTCCACCCGCTTCAGCAAGCCGCGCTCGATCATGCGCTTGGCGAGGGCGCCCATCGACTGGTCGGTCTGGAAGGTCAGTTCCGCCAGCATGTGCAGCGTGGCGTCCGGCTGCTGGTGCAGGTGCCGGAGAACGTCCCACTGCACCAGGGAAAGCCCGTGCCGGGCCAGCCGGCGGTTGGCTTCGCGGTGGTGGACCCACTGCAGCCGCTTCACGGCGAGCCCGATCTCCTGAAGCGACGGTGACACCGACGCAGCGTAACCCACCACTCGCGACCCTCACACTTGGCAAACTAAGGATGTTTGTATAAGGTTGTTTATATAGCTTGGTCCAGAAGGAGCGACAGCATGAGCAACTCCGTCCCCGCCGGGAGCCTCCGGCCCACCCGCACCCTCGGCACGCCGGTCGGCGGCGGTGTGGTGACCGTCGAAGACCGCGACCACACCCGGCCCTTCCTCCTCCTGCACGGCGGCGGTGGCCCGGCGACCGTGACCGGTTTCGCCGACCTGCTCGCCCAGCGCACGCACTCCCGCGTGCTCACCCCCACCCACCCCGGTTTCGCGGGCACCCCGCGGGTACCGGACCTGGACTCCACGCGTGCGCTCGCCGCGGCCTACGTCGGCCTGCTCGACGAGCTCGGCCTCAGCGACGTCACCGTGATCGGCAACTCGTTCGGCGGCTGGCTGGCCGCCGAGATCGCACTGCTGGGCAGCCCACGGGTCAGCGGCGCGGTGATCGTCGACGGCGTCGGGATCGAGGTCGAGGGGCACCCCGCGACCAGCGTCGCCGGCCTCGCGCCCGCCGACCTGCGCAAGCTGTCTTTCCACGACCCGAGCAAGGCGCCGGCGCCGCCCGCGGCCGGTGGGACCGGGCCGAGCCCGGACATCCAGGCGCTGCTCTCCTACACCGGCCCGGCCATGTCCGACCCGACCCTGCTGGAGCGGCTCCACACGCTCGGCCACCTGCCCGTCCACGTCATCTGGGGTGAGAGCGACGGGATCGTCAGCACCGAGTACGGCAAGGCCTACGCCGCGGCCATCCCGACGGCGGAGTTCACCGTGCTGCCCCGGTCCGGCCACCTGCCGCAGATCGAGACGCCCGAGGAACTCCTCGGCGCCATCACCGACCTCGGCAGCAACTGACCGTTCCCGGAAAGGAGCACCAGGACATGAGTACCTCCCTCGCGGTCACCCGGATCGCCCACGCATGCCAGCTGATCGAGCTCGGCGACCTGCGGGTCCTCACCGACCCGTGGTTCACCGAAACGGCTACCTACCACCAAGGCGAGCAGCTCGCGGCGCCCGTGTCCGCACTGGGCCGGCTCGACGCGGTCGTGATCAGCCACGAGCACTACGACCACTGCGACCTCGACGCCCTCCTCGCCGGCGGCCTCAACCCGGACACCCCGGTCATCGGGCCCGGTACCGTCACCGCCATCGCGAAGGACAAGGGCTTCACCACCCTGCACACCATCGAGGCATGGGAGTCGGCACAGGTCGGCGACCTCACGGTCACCGCCACACCCGGCGAGCACGGTGTCCACGAGGTGACGTTCGTGCTTCAGGCAGGCGGCCGGACCGTGTTCTTCGGCGGCGACTCGCTGCGCGTGCCCGAACTCGACGAGATCCCCGATCGCCTCGGACCGGTCGACCTGACGATCCTGCCCACCAACGGCCTCTGCGTGCGGCCGGCGAACCTGCGCCAAGTGGTGATGGACGCCGAGCAAGCGGCCGAGCTGACCGCCGTGCTGCGCCCGGCCCTCGCGATCCCCCACCACTACGCGTTCCACAGCGGCTACCTCGGCGACCGCATGATCACCAAAGCCGACCGGGATCCGCGCCACTACGCCGACGCCGTCGCCCGCCTCGCGCCGGACGTCGAGGTGCGCATCGCGCTGTCCGGCGCCCGGGTGGTCGTCCCGTAGCCGGCCTACGAGGCGATCAACGGGTCTCCGGGCGTCGGCTTCTCCTGACGTCCGGAGACCTGCCGGAACCCGGCGATCCCGGCGTTGACCCGGCCGGCAAAAGGCATTTCGATGTTCGATGCGAGCGCGGCGACTGCGCACCCGGCGACCATCAGCAGCAGTGCGCCACACAGGACCCGGCGCCGTCCGGCGACGTCCGCCAACCGGGGAAGGGGAGAACACCAGCCCGGGCACCGCCAACGCCGCCATGCCGCCGGTGGCGTACGGAAGCCCGTGCCCCAGCCCCATCGCGCGCTGATCAGGCCATCGCCGGGCTCGCTGCCGCCGATTCCACGGTCGTCGAAGTCGATGTCACGACCACATCAGAGGTGGCGCGGGGGTCATTTCCGCGAGTCCCTGAGCCATGTCCACGCCAGGGGTGTAGCCGAGGTCGCGGCGCGCGGCTGTGATGTCGTAACTGCGGTCGCGGCCCAAGAACGCGACCAGCCAGTTGGTCAGCATCGGCGGCTTGGGCCGGCGCAGTAACCGGGCGCCACCATCGAGCACAGCTCCCAGCGGTGCGGCGACCCAGAGTGGCACACTGCGCGCCCCGCTCACGTCGACGCCCTGAGTGGCCAGAAGCCGGGTCATGAAGTCGCGTATCGGCATCGGAGTGGCGTCGGTGACGTAGTAGACGCCACCGGGCCGGCCCCGGGTCAGTGCGAGCTCGGCGGCCACGGCCAAGTTGCGGACATGAATGAAGTCCATGATGTGGCGGCCCTGATCGATCCACGTCCATCCGCCGGCCCGCGCGAGATCTGCCAGCTCGGACGCCGTGGCCATCCCGGCACCCCAGACGAACGGCGGGCGCAGCACCACGGTGTCCATGGCCGGTGCGTCCGCGGACAGCAAGGCCTGCTCGGTCGTGAGCTTGACGCGACTGTAGGCGATGTTGGGCCGCCCATTGTCGGTGCGTTCGTCCACCACCGCGGCGCGCTGACTGCCGGTGGAGACACTCGCCGCGCTGATCGCCACGAACCGGCCGACCCCAGCCGCGGCAGCAGTCTCGTGCAGCGCCACAGCGGGGACGAAGTTGTCACGGTGGAAGCCGGCATCGGGACCCCAGAACTCCATCCGAGCCGCCGCGTGAATGACAGCGTCACAGCCGGCCAGGACGGATGTCCACTCGGGCGGTGTACCGCCGGGCGTCAAGTCGGCCAGATCACCCTTCACCACGTCCCCATCGGCAGCCCTGGCCAGCTCGGCGGCACGGCCGGACCGCGCCAGCGCCAGCACCGTGTGCCCCTCGCCGACGAGGCGGCGCACCAAGTGCTGACCGACGAACCCGCTGCCGCCCGTCACGAAGATCTTGATGGTCAACTCCTGTCACATCGGATGATTGGTCTCGCCCTCCTGCCGAGACGAACGCACGCCCGCTACAGCGGACGTCGCGGATGATTATAGTGATCGTTACACACAGAGGGGCGGCGGTCCATGATCGAGCCCCGACGCAAACATCCGCCGGTTGAGGGAAAATCATGGATCTCCAAGACAAAACCATCGTGGTGACGGGCGGTACGAGCGGTATCGGCCGTGCCATGGTCGAGCGCTTCGCGAAGGAGCGGCCGCGCGGCATTGCCGTGGTCGGCCGCAACACCGAGGCGGCCGTCGCGATCGCCGAGCAGGTGGGGGGTGTGGCGATCACTGCCGACCTGACCAGCGAGGCGGAGGTCCAGCGGGTCATCGCGGAGACGGAGGCACGATTCGGTCCCATCGACCTGTTCTGTTCGAACGCCGGGTTCGCCCAGCCCGCCGGCCTGGAGTCGCCCGATGAGGATTGGCTCCACCGCTGGAACATTCATGTCATGGCACACGTGTGGGCGGCACGGGCGCTGGTGCCGGCCATGGCGGCGCGCGGGGAGGGTTACCTTCTGAACACCGCCTCCGTCGGCGGCCTGCTGATGGTTCCGGGCGATGTGCCTTACACGGTCACCAAGCATGCCGCCGTCGCGTTGGCCGAATCCCTTGCGGTGCTGTACAAGGGCAGCGGCGTGCGCTTCTCGTGTTTGTGTCCGGGCGTTGTCGAGACGCCGATGATGGCGACGATCGACGACGACCCCGTAGGCCGGGCCGTGCGGGCCGGTGGCCCCTCGGTCGAACCTGACGTAGTCGCCGACGCCGTGGTCGAGGGCCTTCGCAAGGAGCAGTTCCTGATCTTGAGCCAACCGGAGTTCCAGGAGCTGTCGGTGGGACGGGCCGCTGATCGGGAAACCTATCTCGATATCTTGAGCGGTCAGTGGTCGGCTGCGGGAGGGACGGCCTTCGGGATACCCCTACGATGAGCGCGCCCTCGAAAGTCGGTCCGGCCCCACCCGGCGGTCCCGTCGACGACGCACCGCCCCGGCGGGTGATCGCGCACCGCTCGCTCCGCGTCGCGGAGACCGATGCGCGCGGAGTCAGGAACTGCGGCTCTTCTTCTGCCCGAAGCCCCAGCGGGCCAGCTGGATCGGGTCGTCGACGGACGGGTCGGGGCCCCGGCCATAGCGCACGGTGTAGTCGGCGACCGGTCGTTCGGTGATCTCCCAACCCGCTGCGCGCAGCACACCCGCGGAGTCGGGCCGGGCCTTGTCATCGAGCAGGCTGGGCAGGTGCGAGCCGATCGCGTCGCCCG
Source organism: Amycolatopsis bartoniae (assembly GCF_014191255.1). Taxonomy (GTDB): domain Bacteria; phylum Actinomycetota; class Actinomycetes; order Mycobacteriales; family Pseudonocardiaceae; genus Amycolatopsis_E; species Amycolatopsis_E bartoniae. Next base: position 263,764 of record NZ_JACHWH010000003.1, on the reverse strand, counting down.
TGCCCGCATACAGTTCATGGTCGCGAAACTCGGCGGACTCCTGGCCGGGCACGACCTCGTAGCCGATGTGGCTGCCGGGCGCCGACAGCCGATCGACCAGGCCGAGAACCCGCATCTCCACCGGAGGCGGGAGGTAGGGCAGCACCCCCTCGGCGATCCACGTCGTGGGCTGGGCCACCGAGAATCCAGCGTCGAGCAGCGCGACGTCCCAAGCGTCGGCGAGGTCGGCGACCAGCCGGTCGCACCGCACCCGCGCGGTCGCTCCGACCGCGTCGAGAACCGCGAGCTTGAACGCCAGTACGTCCGCCCGGTCGATTTCGAAGACCCGTGCCGTCTCCGGCAGGTCGAGCCGCAGCGCGCGGGTGTCCAGACCAGCCCCGAGAAGCACGACCTGCGGGCTCGAGGCCGCGCGCACCGCGTCGTCGAAGACCCTGGTACGCAGCGCGCAATAGGCCCCCACCCGGCCCCATACCGGGTGGGCGTCGCCGCCGTCGACGTCTTCGATGCGAGTGGGCATCGCGACCGACGAACGCGCGCGACGGACGAAATGCTCGGCGTACTCGTCCCGCACGAGCCCGTCCGGACGATGGGACTCGATGGCCCGGGTCGCGGCGATCATGAGGGCGGTGGTGCTCACCCCCTCGGCCAGTTCGGCACTGCTCACAGCGGCCTCCGCTGCACGACCATCCGCAGCCCGGACGGCTGCACGGTGACCATCGGCAACTCGCGGACTTTGGCCCCCGGCTTGTGCGCGAGACGCCAGTCCCGCAGGATCGTGGCCACCGCGACGCCCAGCTCCGCCCAGGCAAAGGTGTCACCAGGACACCGGTGCCTGCCCACACCGAACGGAAGGAAGGCGTCAGAGGAGAACCCGGCGAGGTTGTCGTCGAGCCACCGGTCCGGCTCGAACGCCTGCGGGGAGTCGAACACCCGCGGGTCCCGGTGCAGCGCGGTGAGGCTGAACCCGACCTCGGCGCCCGCCGGGATCCGGTAGCCGCCCAGGGTGGTCGGCTCGGTGGTCCGCCGGGTCAGCAGCCAGTTCGGCGTGTGCAGCCGCAGCGCTTCCTTGATCACCCGGTCCAGCACAGGAAGCCTGGCCAAGTCGCTGGGCTGCACGGGGGCGTCGTCCAGTTCCGCGGTGAGCTCGTCCACCACCTCCCGTTCGACCGCCGGATGACCGGCGATCTCGTGCAGCACCCAGGCGAGGGTGGTCGCGACCGTCTCCGAGCCGGCGATCAGCAAGGTGACGATCTCGTCCCGCAACAAGGCCTCGTCGTAACCGTCGCCTTGTTCGTGCGCCTTGAGGAGCACGTTCAGCAGGCTCGCCTCAGCCGAATCCGAACCCGCGCTGCGCGCGACGACGTCGTCGACCACGGCCCTGACCTCGTCGGACGACTTCTGGTACCGGCGGTTCACCCCGAGCGGCAACCGCTCCATCCAGTCCGCCGGGTAGAGCGTGTGCGCCATGATCCCCGAGACCACGCCCGGGAACGCACCCATGATCCGCTCGGCGGCCCCGGTCCCCAGATCCGCCTTGAACAGCGAATGGACCAGCGAGTCCACCGCCATCTCATGGGTGACCCGCGGGATGTCGAGCACCATGCCCGGCCGCCACTTCGCCACCCCCCGTTCGACGGCGGCACGCATTTCGGGCACGTACGAGGCGATGCGGTGGCGGCCGAAAGCGGGCTGCATCAGCCGACGCTGCCGCCGGTGTGCCTCCCCCTCCGCCACGATGACCCCGCCGCCGAACGTCTTGGTCGCCTTCTCGAAGACCCGGCCGCGGCGGTACACCTCGCCACCCGCGAGCAGCACCGAACGCACCAGCCGGGGCGTGGTGATGAGGTGCACCGGCTTCCGTCCGATCAGGATGGTCACGACATCCCCGAGTTCGGCGAGCGAGAGGAAGAAGCCGAACGGGTCGCGGACCAGCCGCGGCAGGTGTCCCAGTCCCGCGACTCGTCCCGGCGCGACCGCGGGTTCGACGATATTGCCCGGCAGTTCGGAAGCAGCCATGTCGAACTCCGTTTCAGATCAGGTTTTCCGCGTATCCCGTGTGGCCGTGGTCGTCGGCGAACTTCGGAGCGACGTGCCGGATCGTGTCCGTCCGGTCCCACCGCTCCATCCCGGCGGCCCAGGACCCCTGGTTCCCGACGCTCCGGCGCGCCGCGCTCTTGATGGCCTCCGGCAGGCCCAGTTCAGCCAGGTCGGCGGCGAGACGACGTTCCGCGCCACCCCTTTGGGCGACGCGGTCCGCGATCATGTCGCAAACGCGCTGCACTGCGTCCGCCCAGCCGAGCCCCTGTTCCCGGACGAGGACGACGACGAGGTTGATCGGGTCACCCGCCGCCAGCTCGGCGGCCAGCGAGTGGACGTCGTTGGTCCAGCACATGATGTCCGCGGTCGCGGCCACGATTTCCTGGTACGCGCCCCGGAAGTAGAGCGCGTCCGGCAGTTCGGCCCCGGTGGCCAGTTCGACCAGGTCGCAGTTGGGCAGCACGGTCGAAGCGTCACGCCGCAGCCGGGCGTACTCGGCGAGACCGGGCGACACGGCCGCCGATCGGAAGGCGCTTTCTCGCGCGTGCCCCGTGAGCCAGATTTCGAGGTTGAGCGCGAACCGCTTGGTCCAGTCCGCACCTCGCCCGGGGAAGGTGCGGTCGCACAGGTCCGAGACCCCTGCGACGACCGGGTGCCAGGACGGCCGTCGCCCACGCTGGTCGATCGTTTCGAGCACCTGGCGCCGGAGCCGTTCGTACTCGACCCGTTTTCCGCTCAGCAGTGCGTCGTCCTGGATGTCGTCGAACGCGAAGAAGAGGGTGTTCCAGTCGACCAGCAGCTGCAGGTCGTCGTCCTGCGCGTCCGGGGCCGCATAGGACATCAGGCGGCCGTAGCCCAGCGCGTCGAACTTCTCCAGCGCACTCTCACTCCGGATCAGCCCGAGCCGGTGGGCCCACTGCCGCGTTTTCCGTTGGGCCTCATCGCCGCGCGGGTGCCGGCGCGCCCGGAACGGAAGCGGGATTTCGCGGTGCCGCGGGTCGATGTCCTGCACCGCAGACGCGTGCATGGTGGACTCCCTCACTGCCGTCGGTACAGAACGTTCTCTCTCTGTATGTAATGACCACTATACCCGCCGGCCTGCGGATCGCTGCGTCGGCGCCACGGACCAGGCCGGCTTCTCGGTCGTGCGGGCTCGTAAAAAGGCAATGCGCGGACGCGGCAGGAGCAGGGACACCACATCGCGTCCGGCGTCTCGTTGACGACGGCTGGGGCGGTCAGGGTTCGATCGCCGCGACGCGCAGCCACACCGCTTCGCAGGTCTCGGCGGCCTGGTCGAGTGCCTCGAGGGAGACCGCCGACGCGTGGTAGAACGTCCGCTCGATCATCCAGCACACCGCGCCCGCGAGGGCCCGGGCGCCGTCGGGCCCGTCGTGGGACTTCACGCCGGCGCGGACCAGGATCGCCGTGATCGCGTCGATGAAGATCTCGGCGGTCTCCGTCCACAGTGCTCCGATCTCGGGGATGGCCGAAGCCTGGTCGATCGCGACGCGCATGATCAGGCCGTGCTCGCGCCAGCGGTCTCGGGTGTGGCGCATCGCCGTCGCGATCGCGTCACGGGGTGCCGCGGGGTCGTCGGCCGCCGCGCGGGACTTCTCGCGCAGTGCCTCGACCGTCTTGGCGAAGAGAGCGACCAGCGCTTCCTGCTTGGAGCTGAAGTAGAAGTACATCGACGCGCGGGAAAGCCCGGCGCGTTCGGCGATGTCGTTGGTCGTGAGCGCGTCGAAGCTCTTGGTTGCCAACAGCTCCCCGAGCACTCCGAGGATCTTCAGCTCCCGCAGGTCGCCTTTGGACGGCGCACCGGACCGCCGCCGGGCCACCGGCGGTCAGTTCGACGCGATCTGGTGCCCGTCCGGGAAGTCCGTCGATCGCGACAGCTCTTCCCACGCCTCGATGTCGGCGGCCACCGCGTCGCGTCCGGCCGCGACGAGCCGCAGTGCGTCCGAACCGAGCACGAGGTGCACCGGCGGCTTCTCCGCCTCGATGACGGCGAGCACGGCTTCTGCGGCCTTGGCCGGGTTGCCCAGCTGGTTGCCACTGGCGGCCTGCCGGGCCGCCCGGATCGGCTCGAAGAGCTCGTCGTAGTCCGCGATCGACCGCTCGCTGCGGATCATCGACCGGCCCGCCCAGTCCGTCCGGAACGAACCGGGCTCGATGATCGTCACCCGCACTCCGAAGCCCGCGACCTCCTTGGCCACGGTTTCGAGCATGCCCTCCACCGCGTACTTGCTGCCGTGGTAATACGACAGCCCCGGGACGGTCATCAGCCCGCCCATCGAGCTGACGGCGAAGATGTGCCCCGAGCGCCGCTTCCGCATGCCCGGCAGGACCGCGTGGACGGTGGCCGCCACGCCGAAGACGTTGACGTCGAACTGCCTGCGCAGTTCGGCCATGGGGGACTCCTCGAACACGCCCTCGTGCCCGTAGCCGGCGTTCGCGATCAGCACGTCGATGGGGCCGACGCTGCGCTCGACCTCGCCGACCACGGCGAAGACCGCCTCGTCGTCGGTCACGTCGAGCTGACGCGCGTGGGCGCGGCCGGGCGCGAGCGCCTCGAACTTCGCCAGGTCTTCGGGCTTGCGCACGGTGCCGACGACGGTGTGCCCGGCCGCCAGCGCGCCCTGGGCGAAGGCGCGGCCGAGGCCGCTGCTGGCTCCGGTGATCAGGAAGGTTCGCTTCGTCATGCCCTCGACTCTACACCACGTCGAGAAAACTCGACACTGTGTCGACGGTCTCGCCCGGCGCCACCACAGCGGCTTGAACAAATAGTCAAAGGTGACCGCAAAAAGTGTTGTTTGCCCTCGGCGGGATCACGTCCTTAACCTGATCACACCCATTCGGGTTTCAGCCGGAAGAACACCGAAGAAGAAATGCGGGGACATGTTCCGAGAAAGCCTGCGAGGGATTCGCGTGCTCGACTTCACGCACGTCGTGGCCGGGCCCGTCTGCACGATGACGCTGGCGGACCTCGGCGCGGACGTCGTGAAGGTCGAGCCGCTGACCGGCGAGATCGGCCGCCGGGTGGGACCGCCGTGGCTCGACGGCCAGAGCGTCATCTCCCTCGGCGTCAACCGGAACAAACGCAGTCTCGCCATCGACCTGAAAACACCCGAGGGGAACCGGGCGGTACGACAGATGATTTCGCGAGCGGACGTTCTGGTCGAAAGTTTCCGGCCCGGCGCCATGCGCGCGCTCGGACTCGACCACGCCACCCTCTCCGGCACCAACCCCGCGCTCGTCTACTGTTCGATCTCCGCGTTCGGCCAGGAGAGCCCGGCCCGTGACCGCCCCGGCGTCGACGGGGTGATGCAGGCCGTCACCGGGCTGATGAGCACGCTGGGCCATCCGGATTCCGGGCCGGCGAAGGTGCAGGTCCCGGTGGCCGACATGGTGACCGGCTACCTCGCGTCGATCGCGGTCCTCGCGGCCCTGCGCGAAGTCCGTGACGGGAAACGCGGCCAGCACCTGGACGTCAGCCTGTACAACGCGACGATCATGCTCCAGCAGGTCAGCTTCGCGTCGTTCCTGGCCTCCGGGGCCGAGCCGGAGCGGCTGGGCAGTGCCGCGCCGTACGCCGCGCCGAACGAGGCGCTGCGCACCGCCGACGGCTGGATCATGGTTGCCGCGTACGACCCCAGGCGGTGGGCCGCGCTGTGCCGGGCGCTCGACGCCCCCGGACTGCCGTCGGATCCCCGGTTCGCCACCAACACCGACCGCGTCGCCCACCGGCCGGCGCTGCGAGCCGAACTGAACCGCCTGTTCTCCCGCCGCACCACCGCGTCGTGGCTGGAAACCCTGTCCGCGCAGGACATCCTGTGCGCACCCGTCGCCGGGTACCGGGAGGTCGTCGAATCCGAGGAGTACCGCGCGAGCGGCGTCGAAACGACGGCGGGATCGGTCCGGATGCCGGGGTTCGTGCTCGGTCCGTCCCAACCGGACGGTGCGCCGGACCGGCCCCCGCCACAGCCGGGCCAGCACTCGTCGGCCGTCCTCGCCGAATACGGGCTGTCCGAAGCCGAGATCGCCCGCCTGGCCGAGCACGGCGTGATCGGCGGCGACCACCGGTGGCCCGACGCCGCCGCGAGCTGAGGAGCAATTCGTGAACGACCGACACCCACCCGTCCGGGCCGTGTACGAGGACCGGGTCGCCGTGGTCACCCTGGCCTCGGAAAACCCCCTGAACCCACTGGCCGATGACCTCGTCGACGCCCTCGTGGCCGAACTGCGCCGCATCGACGCCGATCCCGCGATCCGGGCCACCGTCCTCACCGGATCCTCGAAAGCCTTCGCCGCGGGCGCGGACGTCAAGGCCATGGCGCCACTGGACTACGCCGCCGCTTTCCGGCAGGACGTCATCGGCCGCAACTGGGACGCCATCCGCGCCCACCGCAAGCCCCTGATCGCCGCCGTGCGGGGGTACGCGCTGGGCGGCGGCTGCGAACTCGCCATGCTGTGCGACGTCGTCATCGCCGCCGAAGACGCGCGGTTCGGCCAGCCGGAAGTCGTCCTCGGCATCGTCCCCGGCGCCGGCGGGACGCAGCGGCTCCCCCGCGCGGTCGGCAAGTCGCTGGCGATGCAGATGTGCCTGACCGGGACGTCGATCAGCGCCGCGGACGCACTGGCCGCGGGACTGGTGTCCCAGGTCGTGCCCACCGACCGGCTGCTCGCCGAAGCCACCCGGCTCGCCCGGTCGATGGCCGCGCACTCGCTGCCGGTCCTGCTGGCGATCAAGGAGGCCGTGAACCGCTCGTTCGAGTCCTCCCTGAGCGAAGGACTGCTCTTCGAGCGGCGCCAGTTCCACGCCGGGTTCGCGCTGAAGGACCAGAAAGAAGGCATCGCGGCGTTCCGCGAACGCCGCGACCCCGCCTTCGCCGACGAATGAACGGACAGCCGATGAACGACGAACGCCCCCTCGTGACGACCAGCCTCGCGGACGGTGTCCTCACGATCACCCTCGACGCCCCGCACACCGGCAACGCCCTCGACATCGCGATGACGGAGGCGCTCGCCGGCGCGATCGAGGACGTGAAGAACACGCCGGACGCGCACTGCGTGCTGCTGCGGTCCTCGGGCCGGCACTTCTGCACCGGTGGCAACGTCAAGGACATGGCCCGCGGGGCCGACCTGATGGCCGGGACGACCACGGACATTCAGGACCGGCTGCGCCTCGGCCTGCACCGGATCACTCGCGCGCTGCGGGACCTCGAAGTCCCTTCGGTCGCCGCGGTCAACGGCGCCGCCGTCGGCGCCGGATTCGACCTCGCCCTGATGTGCGACGTGCGCATCGCGGCCCGGTCCGCCCGGTTCGCCGAGAGCTTCCTGCGGCTGGGCCTGGTGTCCGGCATCGGCGGCGCGTGGTTCCTCGCCAGGGCCGTCGGCGTCGCCAAGGCCATGGAACTCACCCTGACCAGCGAGTTCATCTCCGCCGAGACCGCGGCCGAGCTGCGCATCGTCTCGCGCGTCGTCGACGACGACCGGCTGCGGGACGAAGCCGCCGAGCTCGCGCGCACGATCGCCGCCCAGCCACCTCGCGCGCTGCGCATGGCCAAGCGACTGGTCCGGGAGTCGGCGGAAACCACCCTGCCCGCCGCCTTGGAGCTGGCGGCCGCCATGCAGGCGATCCTCCTGTCCGGCGACGAGCACCGCACGACCGTCAAGCAGTTCCTGGAGAACCGGCGATAACCATCTCGACGAGGAGATGCCATGAAGAACCGCACCACCACGTCCCCATCCGGGATGATGAGGATCGTCGGCGCCTCGAGCGCCGGCACGATGCTCGAGTACTACGACTTCTTCGCCTACGTCGCCCTCACCGGCACGCTCACGAAGCTGTTCCTGCCGGCGAGTGACCCGGTCGTCGCGACGCTGCTCGCCGCCGCCACCTTCGGTGTGTCCTATCTGGCCCGGCCGCTGGGCACGATCATCTTCAGCCCCATGGCCGACCGCATCGGGCGGAAGAAGACCTTCGTGGTGACCCTCGGGGTCATGGGGGTCGCGACCGTCGCCATCGGTTGCCTGCCGACCTACGCCGCCGCCGGCAGCTTCGCTCCGGCCGCGCTGCTGTTCCTGCGCGTCGTCCAAGGCGTCGGGCTCGGCGGTGAGTACGGCTCCGCGGTCGTCTACGTCACCGAGCACGCTCCCGCCGGACGGCGCGGACGCTACACCAGCGTCCTGCAGAGCACCGCGAGCGTCGGCCTGCTCCTCGCACTGGTCCTCGTCTCCCTGCTCAAGGTGAGCCTCGACTCCGCGGCCTTCGCCGGCTGGGGCTGGCGGGTGCCGTTCCTGCTGTCGGCGCCGATCGTGCTCGTCGCGACCCTGGTCCGGCTGCGGATGAGTGAGACCCCCGTCTTCACCGAACTGCGGAACTCCGGGCAGCTGGCGAAGTCGCCGCTGCTGGACACGGTGCGCACGTGGAAGTCGTGGAAAGCCATCCTGCTGGCCACGTTCGGCGCGCAGGGCGGCACCTCGGTGACGCTCTACACCTCGATCGTCTACATGCTCTACTTCCTGCAGACCGTGCTGAAAGTCGACGAGACCCGCACCAATGTCTGCCTCGCGATCGCCATCCTCATCGCGGCACCGTGCTACCCGCTCTTCGGCGCCCTGTCCGATCGCGTCGGCCGCTCCCGGGTGATGCTGCTCGGCATTCTCCTGTGGATGGTCGCCGCCTACCCGGCGTTCGCCGGGATCCGCGCGGCGGTCCACTCCGCGTCCTGGACGGCGGTCACGGCGATCATCACCGTGCTGGCGATCCTGACCGCCATGGTGATGGCACCGCTGCCGGCGTTCATCACCGAGCAGTTCCCGCCCCAGAGCCGCACGACCGGGTTCGGCTTCGCCCAGCAGCTCGGCAACATCCTCTTCGGCGGGTTCCTGCCGTTGATCAGCTTGTCCCTGGTCTCCTGGACGGGCAACCAGCTGGCGGGAGTCGGGTACTCGATCGTCTCGCTGCTCCCCTGCCTGGCCGTCACCCTGTTCTGGGGCGTCCGCTCGGAACGGGCGCGGACCGCCCGGCCGGGTGCGTCACCGGTGCCCTCGGCGAGCGCGGAAACCACCGGTCGCCTATTACGCTGATGAGCGTGTCCGCCCGCCGCGACCCGCTGCCGCCGCTGAACCCCACGCGGGTGTTCGCGACGACGGGACGGCTGCTGAGCATTTCGAAGGCGGCGGCCGAGCTCTCGGTGACACCCGCTGCGGTCAGCCGCCAGGTGCGTGCGCTCGAGCACTACCTGGGGGTGTCCCTGTTCCACCGCGTGCACGGCGGCCTGGAGCTGACCGCGGCGGGTTCGCGCTACCTGGCCGACATCGGCCCGCTGTTCACCGCGTTGGAGAAGGCCACCGAAGCGGTCCGCGCCGGGCTTCCGGGCGCCACGCTCAAAATCCGGTCTCCCGCCACCTTCGCGGTGCGCTGGCTGATCCCCCGGTTCGCGAGTTTCCACCGTGCCCACCCCGACATCGACGTCCAGCTGACGACTTCGCCGGCCCCGATCGACCTCGACCGCGAAGACATCGACGCCGGCATCCAGCTCGGCGACGGTGACTGGCCACAGCTGTCCAGCCAGCGACTCATCCCGAACGAGCTGGTGCCCGTGGTCGCACCCCGGCTGCGAGCCGCCGCGAAGGCGGGCGACGCCACCCTGCTCCACTCACTGGCGCGGCTCGACGACTGGGCACTGTGGCTCGAAGCGGCGGGGTTGAATACCGGCAACGCCTACAGTGGAATGAAGTACGAGACTTCTCTGCTGGCCTACCAAGCCGCGCTCGAAGGCCACGGTGTCGCCGTCGCCCAGAAGGCTCTCGTCGAGAAGGAACTGGCCGACGGCTCGCTCGTGACTCCCTTCGACTTCGTCCTCGATCGCGGGCGGTTCACCTACTACTTCGTGTGGCGGGCGGACCGGCCGCAGTCCCCGGCGGTCGTCGCCTTCCGCAGCTGGCTGGCGTCCGTCGTCGGTCGGTGATCAGCCGGCACCAGCGGTAACCGGCTGCAGGCTCGGACTCATTTCGCAGCGGCGTTGGTGTAGGAGCCGGAACGGACATCGTCGATCAGTGATCGCGGTGCGGGACTCCAGCCGAAGGTGTCGCGGGCTTTGGAGGCATCGAGGTGGCTCGTGGTCGTCAGGATGCGGGCGGCGGGTCCGAAGTTTTGTTCCGCGACTTCGAGCGGTACGGATGCCACCGGCGTCCCGGTCAGGTCTGCGATCGCTTCGGCGAGTGCCCGGAACGTGAACGGCACGGCGCCGACAGCGTTGTAGATGCCGGCGACCGGGTGTTCGAGCGCCGCGACGTACACCTCGGCGAGGTCGTCGACGTGGACGGGGGTCCATGCGTTCTTCCCGTCTCCGACGTAGCTTGATGTGCCGGTGTGCTGGGCGGACTGGATCAGTCCGGTCAGCACCGCGGAGCCACCGCGGCCGAAGATCAGTCCGGCGCGGAACACGATGCCGCGGATGCCCGCCTCGCCGCGGACGATGCGTTCCGCGGCGACCTTCACCGGCTGTGCGCTGACCTGCGGCAGAACAGCATCTTCCGACCTGTCCTGGTCCTCCTCGAACCCGTAGACCAGCCCGGTGCTGGTGAAGACGAACGGCTTCCGGACAGTCCCGGACGCGGCGCCCTCGACCAGCGCCGTGACCGCGGCCAGCTCCCTGGCCGTCGATTCGTCGGTCATCGTGTAGTCGACCGCTGCGTGAATGACGGCATCGGCGGTGGCCGCGGCGCCGGTGAGGACGGCGGTGTCGCTGAGTGACCCGGCCACCGGTGTGGCACCCGCCTCGTGCAGGCGGGCGGCGCCGGCGTCCGAGCGGGCAAGGGCGGCCACGTCGTGTCCGGCCGTGACGAGGTGCTCGACGAGGACGGTGCCGAGATAGCCCGTCCCGCCGGTGATGAAGACCTTCATGATGATTCCGTTCCTCAGCGATTTCGCTCTCGAATCATCACGCTAAACTCTTACATCAGTGTCAATGTCAAGCGGAAGCGAGCGTGGGGCATGAAGATCGGCGAGCTGAGCCGGGCGTCCGGAGCAAGTCCGAGGTCCCTGCGGTACTACGAGGAGCTCGGCTTGATCTCGTCCGTCCGGCAGCCCAATGGGTATCGTGACTACGACGAGGCAACGGTGGGTGTGGTCTCGACCATCAAGTCGCTGCTCGACCTGGGGTTCCCCATGACACTGATCGAACGCGTCCTGCCGTGCACGGGCGATGCCGGTCCGATCGAGGGGGAGTGTTCCGGGATCATGGCCCGGGTGGCAGAGATCCGCGACGAGATGGATGACAAGGCTCATCGACTTCTCGAGACCCGGGATGCCCTCACCGCGTTCCTGAGCCAGCAGCCGTCCTGACCAAAACGTCAAGCCGTGCCACCGCCCTGCGGACGGGGCTGGAACTCTCAGAGGCGGTCGACGAAGGCGAGTAGCTCGGCATTGAAACGGTCGCGCTCCTCCCAGAACGGAGAGTGTCCGCTGTTCTCGAAAATCACCGTCGCAGTTCTCGGAATCGCTTCGGCAACCGGCTCCCACACCTTCGTCGGATAAATCTGGCTGCGGGCACCGTGGGCGAGCAGGACGGGGACATCGATGCTCGGCAGCAGCGGGCGGAAGTCCTGGGCGCTCAACGAGGCCAGCAGGGAGAGCGCGGCGAGGTCGTGCACCGTCGCGCTCTCGTCGCGCCACACCCGCTCGTCCGCCGCAGGCACCTCGGCGCCCGCTGCGAACATGGTCGAGACGAAGGTGTTCACGACCTGCTGCCGCTCCGACACGAGCTGGTTCTGCAGGGCCAGGCACGCGGCGGCGTCGAACCCACCGAACAAGCCGTGCTCCCAGCCGGGCTCGGTGAAGGTGTACGGCGTCAGGTCGATGGCGACCGCCGCGGCGAGCCGGCCGGTGCCGAGAGCCTCGATGTACTTGTAGACGACGCTGCCTCCCATCGACCAGCCGGCGAGCACGACGTCGTGGAGGTCGAGGTGGTCGAGGACTGTCTCGAGGTCGGCCGCGGCCTGTTCGATGGTGAGGTGGAGCAGATCCCGGCCGGAGCGGCCGTGGCCACGCAGGTCCACGGTCACGACGCGGTGGTCGCGGGCGAGCTCGGCGATGTTGGGCTCGAACAACCGCCCGCTCATCGTCCAGCCGTGGACGAGGACGATGGGACGGCCCCGGCCTTCGCTACGGAAGTGCAGCAGAACTCCGTCGTTCGCCGGCACGAATGGCATGAGCACTCCTCAGGTCGGTGTTCGACGATCAGGGTCAGGAGAGGTTCTCGCCGATCTCCTCGAGCCGGCGGCCCCGGGTGCGTTCACCGAACAGTCCGACGGTCAGGCCGGCGAGCAGGGTGAACACGGCGGTGGTCGTGAAGACGCCGCCGAAGCCGAGGCCGGTCGCTATCGCGGCGATCAGGAACGCGTTGCCGAACCCGGCGAGCCGCCCGAAACCGTTGGCGAAGCCCGCACCGAGTCCACGCAGGACGGTCGGAAAGACCTCGGGCAGGTAGGCGTAGAGGACGGCGGTGTTGGTCTGCAGCAACAGGGTCACGAGGAGGCCGCTGGTCACCAGGACCCAGTAGGCGCCGGTGAACGCGAACACCAGCATCAGCGCGGCGATGATCGTGGTGAGCACGAGCGAGGCGCTACGCCGCTGGAAACGGTCACTGAGCAGGATCCCGAACAACGCACCGGCGGGCTGACCGACGGAGAAGATCGTCGTGATGGTCAGCGCTTCGGGCGTGGAGAAGCCGCGCTCGACGAGCAGGGTGGGAACCCACGAGGTGAACCCGTAGACGCCCAGGACGCCGAAGGTCACCGTCAGGGTCGCGACGATGGTCCGCCTGCGCATGTCCGGCGCGAACAGGTCCGAGGACTTCTTCCGCTCGTGAAGCGCGGTGGGTTCGACGATCTCGGGCAGGGGGCCGGACGCCTCGGCCTCCAGGCGCTCCACCGTCTTCGTGGCCTCGGCCGACCGGCCGTTGACCGCGGCCCAGCGGACCGACTCCGGAAGCACCCACTTGGCCACCAAGGCCGGGATGACGGCGATGGCGCCGAGGACGAACAGCCAGCGCCACGCGCTCGGCGACAGCGGCACGATCGACCGGGCCACGACCGCCACCAGCGGGACACCGAGAAAGCCGATGCCCAGCATGAGTGCCTGGCAGCGCCCGCGGCTCACACCCGGGTACATCTCGGCGACATAGACGATCAACACCCCCGTCACGGCCTGGATGCCGACACCGGTGATCACCCGCAGCACGCCGAGCACGGCCAGGTTCGGCGCGACGGCGCACAGCAGCGACGCGACCGAATACACGACCGTGGCCCACACGAGGGTGCGCTTGCGGCCCACGCGATCCGACAGCCGGCCACCGAGGATCGCCCCGGCGAACATACCCAGGAAGGTGTAAGAGGTCAGCTGACCGATCTGCGCCACGGACAGCCCCCACTCGACCCGGATGGCCGGGGCGGCGTAGGCGAGACTGTTGGAGTCCATCAGGTCGCAGATGAACAGGATGCCGAGCAGGACCATCCAGGCGCGGTGGGACCGGGTGGTCCTCGGCAGCCGTTCGAGCCGGGCGGCAAGCCGTCCTGCGATGTCCTGGTTCACTGCGGAAGCGCGGTTGAGGGTGTCGTCCATCGTGCTCTCCTTCGAGCCGGTGGGAGGGGTGTGCCAGTCCACAATGGACTCTCAGTGGCGTGGAAGCCGGAGAGTCAGGTCGCCGGGGCGGTCTGCTCGCGAAGGTGGCCGGAGGGCAGGGCTTCGCGCCCCGGATCGACGGGGAGCCGGATACCGAACTGCCGGGCCATGATGTCGCTGATCAGGTCGTAGCACGACCCGATGCGCACGACCTCCATGGTGCTGAAGTCGATGATGGTCGAGGATCGGCGGTAGTGGTGGTACTTGCGGAGCCCGTAGTCGATGACCAGGTCCACGGCGTCGAGGATGGGCTGCTGGATGTCCTCGACGCGGAACTTGGTGCCGGTGCCGGTGAGGTTGGCCGACGAGCCGAGGAACGGCACCCCCGCCTGATGGCAGAGCCGGACCACCTCCTCCTGGAGGCGGCCGCCGTTCACCAGCATCGCGAGGGTGTTCCCGACCGTGCTGGCGGCCAGCGTCTCGGCCTCCACCGCGGCGACCACCGGATGGTCGGCCCGGTAAGGGGCGACGACGCAGAGCGGCAGGTCGGCGTCGAGGGTGATCGCGTCCACGATCTCCTGCTCGCGGCTGCCCAGCTCGTGCACCTCGCGGTGCAGCTCGTAGTTGCCGACCATCGCGTGCCGCTTGTGCGGAGCACGTTTCTTGGCGACGAACAACCGCTGCAGCGCTTCCGATGAACTCGCGCCCGCCCCGTAGCCGATGTCGCCGGGGAGGATGACCGCGCCACCGGCCGTGATCGTGTCGAACACACGCTTCGCGTCGGCGTTGACGTCGTGCCTGCCCATCCGAACCTCCTTGTTCACCGGGCGGCTTGCCTGACCGTATTGCGATCAGGCTCGCCGCTCCGCGGTTGACTCTTACGAAAGGCATCTTCTACGCTTGAACCACAATGTGGCAAGACCTACCACGATGTAGTCATCGAAGGGATGCCGGGAGCCGTCCATGAGGCCCATATCCTCGACCGCGTTGCGCGAGGACGCGCGGATCCACGACCACGGAGAGCGAAACGATGCCTGAGAGCCAGTCCTCGATCCTCGTCATGGAGAAGGCGGTCCGCGTCCTGGACTGCTTCTCCCCGCAGCACACCCGGCTGTCGCTGAGCGACATCCGCCGGCTCACGGGCATGCCCAACTCGACAGTCGCCCGGCTGGTCCGCACCCTTGTCGCCAGCGAGCTCCTGCAGCGCACGGGCGACGACTACTGCGTCGGCCTCCGCGTGCTGAGCTGGGCGTCCGCCGCCTCGGCCGGCTCCGACCTGCTGGTCGCCGCCGAGCCCGTGGCCGCCCAGCTGCGGGACGTGACCGGCGAGACGACCGGGCTCTACATCCGGCGCGCCACCACCCGGGTGGCGGTCATCGTCAAGCTCAGCCCGCGGTCGATCATCTACCGCAGTGACGTCGGCCAGCTGATGCCCATGCACCTGGGCGCGGCGGGCAAGGTGTTCATGGCCCACGACGAGCGGGTGCTCAACGCGGTCCTCGTCGACACCCTCGACCAGGCACCGGGCGAAGCGCGGCGAGCGCTCGACCGCCAGCTCGAATTCGTGCGGGCGCACGGTTGGCTGCTGACCGAAGAGGAGCGCGAAGCCGGCCTCAACTCGATGGCCGCGCCGGTGTTCGACGCGAGCGGCGCGGTCGTGGCGGCCCTTGCGGTCGGTGGCCCGTCGTCCCGGCTCGACCGGGCGGCGGCCGAGAAGTTCGGGCCGCTGATCTCCGAGTCCGCCCGCGCCCTGTCGCGTCGCCTCGGCTACGGCGGCTCCCCGGCTGGGCAGGCTCCGGGCAGCACGACCAGCGAGACGGCGTAGCGATGGCCACGCTGCTGGACAAGATCTGGGACGCCCACCTGGTGCACCGGGGCGCCGGGGGCACCGATCTGCTCTACGTCGATTTCCACCTGCTTCACGAAGGGTCGAGCCCGCAGGCGTTCGAGGGCCTGCGCCTCGCCGGACGGAGGGTCCGCCGGCCCGACCTCACGCTCGCGACCGAGGACCACGTGGTTCCCACCCGGGGCCGGCTGGACCCGTCCGGAGTGGCCGCGACGATGGTGGAGGCGTTGCGCCGCAACTGCGCGGAGTTCGGGGTCCCGCTGCACCGATCGGGCACGGACGGTCAGGGGATCGTGCACGTGATCGGCCCGGAGCTCGGCATTTCCCAGCCAGGCCGCACCATCCTCTGCGGCGACAGCCACACGAGCACCCACGGCGCGTTCGGCGCGCTCGCGTTCGGCATCGGCACCAGCCAGGTCGAGCACGTGCTGGCGACCCAGACCATCGCGATCGCCAAGCCGCGATCGATGGCGGTGACGCTGCACGGCGTGCTGCCACCAGGAGTCTCGGCGAAGGACGTGGCGCTGGCCATCATCGGCCGGATCGGCACCGGCGGCGCGCAGGGCCACGTGATCGAGTACCGCGGGCCCGCTGTCGAGGCGATGTCGATGGAGTCGCGGCTGACGCTGTGCAACATGTCGATCGAGTCCGGCGCGAAGGCGGGCATGATCGCTCCGGACGCCGTCACCCTCGACTACGTCCGCGGCAGGCCGTACGCCCCGGCGGGAAAGGCCTGGGACGACGCCGTCGCGCGCTGGGCATCGTTGCGCAGCGACGACGACGCCGAGTTCGACCGCAGCGTCGACATCGACGTGACCGACCTGTCTCCGTTCGTCACCTGGGGGACGAACCCGAGCCAGGTCGTCGAGCTGAGCGGAGTCGTCCCGGACCCGGCCGGCATGACCGATCCGGCCGATCGGCGCGCTGCCGAGCGCGCCCTGACCTATCTGGATCTCACGCCGGGAACCCCGATGCGGGAGATCCCGATCGACGTGGTGTTCCTGGGATCCTGCACGAACGGGCGCATCGAGGATCTGCGGGCCGCTGCAGAGCTCCTCGACGGCCATCGGATCGCGCCGGGCGTGCGGATGCTCGTCGTCCCCGGTTCGGCCGCGGTCAGGCGGGCCGCCGAGGCCGAGGGTCTCGACGAGGTGTTCCGCAAGGCCGGGGCGCAGTGGCGCACGGCAGGCTGCTCGCTGTGTGTCGCGATGAACGACGACTCCCTGGCCGCGGGCGAACGCTGCGCCTCGACCTCCAACCGGAATTTCGAGGGCCGCCAGGGTCGCGGGGGCCGCACCCACCTGGTCTCGCCCAGCACCGCGGCCGCCACGGCACTGACCGGCCGCCTCACCGCACCGTCGACCCTGGGAGCACGACGATGAAACCGATCACCTCGGTCACGGGGCGCGCGGTGGCGATCCGCCGCACGAACATCGACACCGACCAGATCATCGCCGCACGGCACTGCCTGCGGACGACACGCACGGGCTTCGCCGAGCACCTCTTCGCCGCGTGGCGGGCCGAGCCGGGGTTCCCGCTGTCCGACCCGGCACACGCCGGAGCCACGATCCTGCTCGCGGGTGCGAACTTCGGGTCCGGCTCGTCGCGCGAGCACGCCGTGTGGGCGCTGCAGGACCACGGGTTCGCGGTCGTCGTCGCCTCCCGCTTCGGCGACATCTTCGCCGACAACGCCGTCCGGTCCGGACTCGTCCCCGCCGTGCTGGCGGAGGACGAGGTCAGCCGGCTGATGGACACCGTCGAGGCCGACCCGGCGACCCCCGTCACGGTGGACCTCGTGACGCTGACGGTCCGCACACCCGGGACGGAATCCCCGATCCGGATGGACGCCGACACCCGGCAACGGTTCCTCGACGGCCGCGACGGCATTGACGTGACGTTGCAGCACGAGGCGGCCATCCGCGCGTACGAACTCGCCCACGCCCCGATGACCAGGGCGTCGTGACCGCCCGAGAGGTGACCTCGATGACGACCACTGCCCCCGCCGAGCTGCGCAGGCTCCTGTCCGGACCGGGCATGGTCCGCGCGCCCGGTGTGTACGACGGGATCAGTGCGCATCTCGTCCGCCGTGCGGGCTTCCGGGCCGCCTACCTGACCGGCGCCGGCGCGGTGGCGTCCGGCTACGGACTGCCGGACATCGGCCTAGCCACCGCGACCGAGATGGCCGACCGCGCGGCGCTCGTGGTCGAGGCGAGCGGGCTCCCCGTGGTCGCGGACGCCGACACCGGCTACGGCAACCCGATGCACGTCGTGCGGACGGTGCGGGCCTACGAGCGCGCCGGTGTCGCGGCGATCCAGCTCGAGGACCAGGACTTCCCGAAGCGCTGCGGGCATCTCACCGACAAGTCGGTGATCAGCGCGGACGACTTCGTGCGCAAGCTCGCGGCCGCACTCGACGCCAGGGAGAACGACACCCTCGTCATCGCCCGGACCGATGCGCGCGGGCCCCTCGGACTGGACGAGGCGATCACCCGCGCCCACCGGTACGCGGCCGAGGGCGCGGACATGATCTTCGTCGAGGCCCCGCAGTCGGTGGCGGAGATCGAACGCATCGCCGCCGAGGTCCAGGCCCCGCTGGTGTTCAACGTCGTCCCCGCGGGGCGGACCCCGGCCGTCCCGGATGCCGACCTGGAGAAGATCGGGTTCCGGATGGCGATCTACCCCGGGGCGCTGCTGCAGCCCGCCACCCTCGCGATGGCCGCCGCGCTGGTCGACCTGGGCGGGGAGGACCCGGACGTCGCGGAGGGCCCGCTCGGAATCTTCCGCGCGGTCGGATTCGACGACTGGGCCGCTCTCGGCGACCGGTACCGCTGATCCGCCACCTCGCCGACCCCGATGGAAAGGACCGACCGTGAACCTCGCCATGAACCTGGTGGCGATCGCCCGCTCGCAGCCGCGGCATCCGGCGATCAAGCTGGACGACCACGTACTGGACTACGCCGCACTGCACGCCGCCGCCGCGGCCGTGGCCGGGGACCTGCGCGAACGTGGGGTCGAGCCGGGCGACCGGGTCGGGCTGATGGTGCCGAACGTGCCCGCCTTCCCGGTCCTGTTCTACGGCGCGCTGCTGGCGGGGGCGATCGTCGTCCCGATGAACCCGTTGCTGAAGTCCCGCGAGGTCGAGTACTACCTGCGCGATTCCGGGACGAAGATCGTCTACAGCTGGGACGGAGCCGGTGAAGTCGTGCCCGAGGTCGCGAAGGCCATGGGGATCACCGGAATCGCCGTGCCCGCGACCGGACCCGAAGGTCTCGGCGGCACGCCACTCACCGAGCCGGTCGAGCGCGCCGGCGACGACACCGCCGTGATCCTCTACACCTCCGGCACCACCGGGCAGCCCAAGGGCGCCGAGCTGACCCACCACAACCTGGCGTCGAACGCCGCGACCACGGCGGAGACGTTGATCGAGATCACCGCCGACGACGTGATCATGGGCTGCCTGCCGCTGTTCCACGTCTTCGGCTTGACCTGCGGGCTCAACGCCGCCGTGCGCGCCGGCGCGACCTTGACCCTGATCCCGCGGTTCGACCCGGCGAAAGCCCTGGCCGTGGTGGCCAGGGACCGGGTGACCGTGTTCGAGGGCGTCCCCACCATGTACGCCGCGATGCTGCACAGCCCTGGTGCGGCGGACGCCGACCTGTCGTCGTTGCGTGCCTGCGTCACCGGCGGCTCGGCGATGCCGGTGGAGATCCTGCGCGCCTTCGAGGAACGGTTCGAGTGCGCGGTGTTCGAGGGGTACGGGCTCTCGGAGACCTCCCCGGTGGCCTCGTTCAATCAGCCCGGCTCCCCGCGCAAACCCGGCACCATCGGCTTCCCGGTGCGCGGCTGCGAGATGCGCGTGGTGGACGACGACGGCGCGGACGTCGCTGTTGGTGAACCCGGGGAGATCGCGATCCGCGGCGAGAACGTGATGAAGGGCTACTGGAACCGGTCCCAGGCCACGGCCGAGGCCATCCCCGACGGCTGGTTTCGCACCGGCGACCTCGCCACCGTCGACGCCGACGGCTACTACACGATCGTCGATCGCAAGAAGGACCTCATCATCCGCGGCGGCTACAACGTCTACCCACGCGAGGTCGAGGAAGCCCTCTACGAGCACCCCGCGGTGGCCGAGGCCGCGGTGATCGGGATCGAGCACCCCGATCTG
This sequence comes from Amycolatopsis bartoniae, assembly GCF_014191255.1. Taxonomy (GTDB): domain Bacteria; phylum Actinomycetota; class Actinomycetes; order Mycobacteriales; family Pseudonocardiaceae; genus Amycolatopsis_E; species Amycolatopsis_E bartoniae. The sequence goes on along the minus strand of NZ_JACHWH010000003.1, from coordinate 244,084 downwards.
GGCGAGGAGATCGGCGCCGCGGTGGCGCTCAAGCCCGGCGCTACCGCGGACCCGGCAGAGCTCCGGGACTTCGTGCGCGACCGTCTGGCCGCCTACAAGTACCCCCGGTCGATCTGGCTCGTCGACGCGCTCCCCAAGGGACCCACTGGCAAGATCCTCCGCCGCTCTGTCGAAGCCCCGGGAGAAGAGGCCGCCCCGGCAAAACCCACGTCGGACGAATTCCGGGGAACGTAGCCGAATACCGGGTGCGCGGCCCACCGGCTGGTGCTTCCAGCGCGTATCGCGCCGCGGCGTCTCCGCCGGCGCGAGCAGACCGAAGAACCCGAGCTTCTTCATCTCGTCGATGAGCTCGGCCGGGTTTTCGATCGTGTGCTCGGCACCGGCCACCGCGGCCGTGGCGGACCACTCCGGCCGGTCACCCGCTCAGGCCCGCCGGGCTTCGAAGCTCCTCGACGCGGCGGGCACGAGGTGCCGAGGACCGTTGGCGACGTCATCCAAGGCCAGCACCCGGCCTCCCTTCGCCGCGGTGACGACGAGGGTGTCGCGTGCCGGTCCGGCGAAACAGAGATTGGTGGGGAAGGTGCCCTCCGGAAACCGGATGGGGGTGAGGGGGCCGCCGTCAGCGTCGGTCACGGCGATCTGGTCCGCATCGGGCAGGGCCGCGTAAAGCCGCCCCTCGGCGTCGAAGGCGAGCCCGTCGGGCCCGCCCGGGAGTTCGGCGAAGACACCGGCACGGCGCAACGCACGCCCGTCCCAGCGGTAGCGCAACAGACGGCGTTCCCGGGTGGCGGCAACGAACAGCTGGACGCCGTCGAGGTCGAAGGCCAGTCCGTTGGGGAAGTCGATGCCGTCGGCCAGCACCTCGAGGCCGCCGCCGCGCGGATCGTAGGCGTACACCTGCCCGGGGCCTTCCTCGTGCGGGCTGCCGGGATCGGTGAACCAGATCCGCCCGTCCGGTCCGCACACAAGGTCGTTGGGAGCACGCAGACCGGTGCCGACCGCGTCGAGGACCGTGTCACCGAGGAGGGTCTGCAGTCCGGGGGCGGCAGCTCGCCGCGAACTGCTGCGCCGCACCGATCCGCCGTTCTGGGCGACCCACACCCTGCCGTGCTCGTCCGCTGCCAGGCCGTTGGGACCTCCGCCGGTTTCGATCCGGCGCACGACGGCCCCGGTCCGGTGGTCGAGTTCGAGGACCTGGCCTCGGGACACACTCGTGACCAGCAGGCGTCCGTCGCTTGTCCACAAAGGTCCCTCGGTGAAGCCGATACCGCTTGCCAGCAACCGGATCTCAGGCATCGAACACCTCCCGCAGCTTGAGCTTGCTGACCTTGCCGGTGTCGGTGAGCGGCAGGTCGGGCCCTGCCATCAGCACGAACCGGGCCGGCACCTTGTAGCTGGCCGCGTTGGCCCGGATGTGGGCGGTCACGTCGGCGATGAGACCGTCCCGATCGGCGCCGGGGTCGCGCGGCACCAGAACACAGGCCATCACCTCGTCGCCGCCGGTACCGGGCACGCCCATGACGAACGCCTGATCCACCGCGGGATGATCGACGAGAACGTCCTCGACCTCGGCCGGAGCGATGTTGATCCCCTTGATCTTCATCATCTCCTTGCGGCGGCCCGCGAAGTGCAGCCGGCCGTGCTCGTCGAGCGATCCGAGGTCTCCGGTGCGGAACCAGCCGCCGGGCCGGAACGCCTCGGCGTCGAGGTCGGGCGCGTCGAGGTAACCGTCGATGACCGCGCCGGACAGTTCGATTTCACCGGTAACGCCGGCGGGGCACGGTGTGCCCGTGTCGCTGACGATCCGGATCCGCTGTGTGGGCAACGCGGTGCCACAGGTGTGCAGCTTGACCTCGACGGGGTCCAGCGCGTCGCTGACCGCGGAGTGGCCGTAGGCCTCGGTGAGCCCGTACATGCTGCAGATCTGGCTGACCCCGAGTTCCTCCAGGACGAGACGCTTGTCCTCCGCGGTGAAACCGGTGGTTCCGGTGCGCAACGACGAGATGTCCCGTTTGCCGAACGAGGGCGCCGACAGCAGCGCGCGGGTCGTCGGCGCCAGTCCGCAGTAGACAGTGCAGCGCTCGCGTTCGATGAACTCCAGCGCGGCTTCACCGTCGAGCCGCTCCTGCAGGCACAGGGTCGTGGCGTGGGTGAGGGCAACGGGCAGGGCGTTGGCCGTGCCCAGGCCGAAGAAGAACGGGGCGGAGATCCACAGCCGGTCGCCGGGGCGCAGGTGCTGGCGGCGGCCGATCTCCCGGGGGTTGGCGACCAGCGGACCGTGCCGCAGCGGGACCGGTTTGGGTTTGGCGGTGCTGCCGCTGGTGAACAGGATCGCGGCCAGGTCGTCCGGCCCGATCGGCACCTCCACGGGTGCGCCCGCGGGCAGCGCCGGAGGCAGTCCGGCGCCCGGCGGCCAGGTGAGCGCGCCCAGGTAGTCGCGACGCGACTCGCCGAAGATCTCGCCGTAACCGGCGTCGGCGAGGTCGGCGAGAACGTCACGGCCGAACAGCTTGGCATCGGTCACCACGGTGCGCAGGCGGGCGCGTTCGATGACGTACGCGTACTCGGACGACCGGTACCACGTGTTGATCGGGACCGCGACGAGCCCGGCCAGCTGGGCGCCGAGCGTCGCGGTGAGCCAGCGCAGTCCGTTGGGCAGCAGCACGCCCACGCGATCCCCCGGCCGCAGGCCCGCGGCGGCGTAACCCGCCGCCATCCGCTCGCAGGAGTCGAGCAGGGCGGCGAAGGTGGCGCGGCCGTCGGCGGCGACGACCGCCTCGTTGTCGCCGAAATGCGCGCCCAGCGCGCGCAGCACGCCCGGAAGGGTGTTCTGGTTCAGTAGTCGGTAATGCTCCACAATGGACTCCTCAGGCCGGGTCGAAGCGCACCAGCGCAACGCCGTTCGCGCGCTCGAACCTCGCTCGGACCGGCATGCCGACGTGCACGTCGCCACCGGTGACAGTGCTGATGATCTTGACGCCTTCGGTCAGCTGCACGACCGCCACCGTGTACGGCGGTTGTGGCCCCGGTGGCGGGAAATACGCTTTGCGGAACACCGCGAACGACCACACGGTCCCGGTGCCCGCTGCGGTGAACCAGTCGATACCGCCGGACACGCGGCAGTGGGGGCACACCGGTTTGGGCGGAAACCGGGACCCACCGCACACCCGGCAGCGCGCCACGCGCAACTCTCCGGCTTCGAGCCCGGCGAAATGCGTTCCCAGGCCGGTGTCGGCGGTCACGGCCGGTTCCCGTACACGACGGAGGACACCAGCGGCGCGGCGCAGGCGTACTGGATGTGAGTCGCTCCCGGGATCTGCCGGGCCCCGCAGTCGCCACGCAGCTGACGGACGGCTTCGACGGTGAGGCCCCATCCCTGAAGGTAGCTCTCCGACAGGTGCCCGCCGGAGGTGTTGACCGGAAGTTCGCCGCCCAGGCCGATCCGGCCGTCCTGGATCCAGCGCCCGGACTCGCCCGGCGGGCAGTAGCCAAGCCCCTCCAAGGTGAACAGCACGGTGGGGCTGAAATTGTCGTAGAGCATCAGACCGTCGATGTCGGCGCGGTCGCGGCCGGCCTGGCGCAACGCGGCGGCTCCGGCCTCGCCGATCGCCCCGGCCCAGAAATCCTCGGGCGGGAAATCGGAACCGAGGAACTGCGCTCGCTGGGCGACACCGAGGACATAGACCGGAGGATTCGGCAGATCTACAGCGGCCTCGGCCGTCGTGAGGATCACCGCCACACCTCCATCGTTGATCAGGCAGTAGTCGAACAGGCGCAGCGGTTCGACGATGTAGCGAGACGCCAGGTAGGTCTCCAGGTCCAGCGGCCGGCGCAGGACGGCCGCGGCGTTGTGGGCGGCGTGCTTGCGGAAGGTCAGCGCGACCTCGGCCAGCTGTTCCTCGGTGGTGCCGTACAGGTGGCGGTGCCGTTGGAACATCAGCGCCGAGAACGCCCCCGGCGAGGTCATTCCGTAGGGCCGGGTCAGCTCGGGCGCCGTGCCATAGCCCTCCCCCGCGGCGGTGTACCCCGCGCCGCCGGCGCCGTACGTGGCTCCACCCGAGCGGCCGTTGTTGCCGTAAACGAGGGCCACGGTGCGGCACTCCCCCGTCCGGACGGCGTTGACGGCCAGCGCGATCGCCGCGCCGCACATCCGTCCCTCGGCGGGCAGTTGCACGGACCACTGCGGCTGCAGGCCGTACGCCGAGGCGAACTGCTCATAGCCGCTGACCCGGATCGCGACCAGCCCGTCGATGTCGCGCACGGTGAGGCCGGCGTCCTGCAACGCCTCCCGCAGCGCCCAGCCGGCAAGGTCATCCGCGGAGAGACCGGGCATTTTCCCGAACCGGGTCGTCCCTACTCCGGCGACGGCCGCCAGTGGCCTGCCCATGCCGACTCCTTCGTCGATTGGATATTTTATCATATATATGTACGAAGGTCAGGTTCGGCTTTCGCTGCCCACACGAGTGGCGCCTCAGAACGCGTCGTCGGCGAGGACGCCCTTGGTGCGCAGTGTCCGCACGACGTAGTCACCTTCGCCGCGGACGTGCTCGCGGCTGGCGGCATCGGCTGCCGCGGCATCTCCCGACCGCAGCGCCTCCAGGATCCGGGCGTGCCCCGCGTTCGCTTCGGGTCCGCCGCCGGAGGGCGCCTCGTAGACCGAGCGAGGGAGGTTGCGCGACAGCTGCCGCAGCACCGACAGCAGTCTCCTGCTGCCTCCCGTCTTGTTGATCAGGGTGTGGAACTCCCAGTTCAGGTCGTGGAGCTCATCGGCATCAGTGCTGTGCAGCATCTGCTCGTGCAGTTCGTCGAGCTTGCGCAGCACGGGCTCGGTGATGCGGGTGGCCGCGCGCGCGGTCGCGAGACCCTGGACCATCCCGTAGATGCGGTAGTGGTCCTCGATGTCCTCCTGGCGGATCGGCACGATGAACGTGCCGCGGTGGGCCTCGGTGTCCACCAGGCCTTCGGTTTCGAGGGTGATGAGGGCTTCGCGGACCGGCAGCCGGCTGACGCCGAGCTCGGCGGCGATCGCGTCCTGCGGCACGCGCTGCCCCCGTTCGAGGGTGCCGTCGAAGATGCGCTCGCGGATGTGGGCGGCGACTTCGTCGCTGGTGTTCCGCCGCCTCGGTCGCGCCACCCTGGCCATGTCACCCCGTCCTCGCGTCGCCGTCACCGAATACTTTATCAAGCCTCTCCCTCCGTGGTGAGGCTGAAGCGGGGACCAGGCCCGGGCTCCACCCGGCCGGCACGCGTCCGCAGCGTCGCACGCGCCATCAGGTGCGGGTCGGCGCTCGCCTCGGCCATGCTGAGCACCGGGGTGACACAGGCGTCGAGAGGTGCGAAGGTCTCCGCCCACTCGTCCCGGGTCCGGCCGGCGAATATCCCGGCGAACAGCTTCTTCGTGGCCGGCCAGGAGGTTCGGTCCCACTGATCGGGCAGCTGGACGGGATCGAGACCGAGCGCCCGGACGAGCCGGTCGTAGAACTGCGGTTCCATGCTGCCCACCGCGACGTACTCGCCATCGGCGGTTTCGTAGACGTCGTAGAAGGGTGCACCGGTGTCGATGTCGTTGGTACCCGGCTCGGGCTGCCACCGGCCGTCGGCGACGCGCTGCCAGATGCCCGACATCAGCAGGCTGACCCCGTCGATCATGGCGGCGTCGACGACCTGACCGCGACCGGTGGCATCGCGCTCACGCAGCGCCGCCAGCACACCGAAGGCCAGCAGCATCCCGCCGCCGCCGTAGTCCCCGACGAGGTTGAGCGGTGGGACGGGTGCCTGTCCCCGGCGGGCGATGGCACGCAGGGCGCCGGTGAGGGCGAGGTAGTTGATGTCGTGCCCGGCCTTGGCGGCCAGCGGTCCGGTCTGTCCCCAGCCTGTCATGCGCCCGTAGACCAGGCGCGGATTGAGATCGAGGCACACCTGTGGTCCGAGGCCCAGTCGTTCCATGACGCCCGGCCGGAAGCCTTCGATGAGCACGTCGGCGGCGTCGATCAGTTCACGGGCCCTCGCGAGACCGTCGCCGGATTTCAGGTCGAGGCCGACGGCAGTGCGCCCGCGGTCGAGGATCCCGCCGGTCCGCTCGGCTCCCGGCCGGTCGACGCGGACGACGTCGGCACCGCCGTCGGCGAGCATCATCGCGGCGAAGGGCGCCGGGCCGAGCCCGGCGAACTCGACGACACGCAGCCCCTTGAGTGGTCCCATCTGCGTTCCTCTCACGCCGGTTGCCGGTAGGGATCGCCGATGCTGCGGCCGCCGCACACGACGAGCACCTGTCCGGTGACGTAAGAGGCACCGGCGAGGTAGGCGACCGCGTCCGCGACGTCGTCGGGACGCCCGGCGCGGCCGACCGGGATGGCCTCCAGGGTGCGCTCGCGGATCCGGTCCGGCAGGCCGTCGGTCATCCGGGTGGCGACGAATCCGGGCGCGACGCAGTTGGCGGTGATGCCCTGGCGGGCGACCTCGAGCGCGAGCGCACGAGTGGCACCGACAAGGCCGCCCTTGGCGGTCGAATAGGCGGTGGACCCGAAGGTGCCCAGCCAGGCGCGGGAGGCGATGTTGATCAGCGCGCCCCCACCACGGTGCGCCATGGGCCCGAGCAGCAGCCGGGTCAGGGCCAGCGGTCCCAGCAGGTTGATCGCGAGCAGGCGGCGGAACAACGCCGGGTCGAGCCTGCCGATGCGGGCATCTTCGAGCACGCCGGCGCAGTTGACCAGGATATCCACGCCGCCGAACTCCTCGACGCAGGCCGCGGCCACCGCGGTGCGGGAGGCCGCGGAGCTGACGTCCAGGACCATCGGCCGCGCTTTCGGCCCGATCTCGGCCGCCGCCGCGGCGGGGTCGAGGTCCGCGACGACCACCATGTCGGCGTCCCGGGCGAGCCGCGCACAGATGCCCTTGCCGATGCCGCCGGCGCCGCCGGTCACGAGCGCGATCTTCATGGCCGCAACCTCCCCAAACCGCTGCCCGCGGTCACGTAGATCTCCTGTCCCGTCACGGCGGCCGCCTCGATCGCGAGCAACGCGGCAACCTGGTGCGCGACCGCGGTTTCGGCGCCGTCCGCGTACAGCACCGTGTTCACGGCGATGTCGTCCCGGGCGAGTTCGATGGCCAGCGTCCGCGCCATCGACAGGATCCCCCCGGCGACCGCGCCGGCGGCGGTGGCGTGCGGGCGGCCCAGTGCGGCCTCGGCCGGCAGCAGGAACAGCAGCCTCCCGGATCCGGTCAGTCCGGGCAGCAGCCGCTGCACCTCCGCCAGTACGTCGCCGAGCACGTCCCCGATCCCGGTGTCGAGCAGCTCGTCGGAAAGCGCTTCCAGATCGCGGTCCCCTGGCAAGTCCGGCACCAGGCACGCGGCGGGCACCGCCGAGTCCACGGTGGACAGTGCGGCCACGAGTGCCTGAGCACCGTGGCCGCCCCACACGTGCACGCCGGTGGTCACCTGACCGGTCATCGAGCCATCACCAGTGTCGTCACCGATCCTCCGTCCGTACCGTTGACCGTGCCGCCCTTGCAGTAGCTCAGGCCGACACGAGCGCCCTCCACCTGGCGGGCGCCGGCGCTCCCCCGCAGCTGCCAGGTCAGCTCGCACGCCTGGGCGACGCCGGTCGCGCCGACGGGGTGACCGCGGGACAGCAACCCCCCGCTGGGGTTGACCGGCAGCTTCCCGCCGAGCGCGGTGTGCCCGGCCTCGGTCCAGGACGCGCCTTCGCCGCGCGGGATCAGGCCGAGCCCTTCCATCCGGACGATTTCCGCGATGGTGAAGCAGTCGTGCATCTCCACCAGGTCGATGTCCTCCGGGCCGACGGCGGTGAGCTTCCAGGCCTCCTCGGCCGCGCGCCGGGAGACGTCCTCCTCGTTCACGTCGCCGGTGCCGGGCCGCACGCTGCCGCTGACAAGGGCGCAGCCCAGCATGCGGGGCACGGACGTGCTCAGCCCGAGACGGCGCAGCCCGGCCGGGCTGCACAGCACCATCGCCGCGGCCCCGTCCGAGATCGGGCTGCAGTCCAGCAGCCCGAGGGGTTCCGCGATGGGACGCGCGGACAGGACCTCGTCGAGGCTGACCGGGCGCTGGTAGTGGGCGAACGGGTTGTGCACCGAGTGGGCGTGATTCTTCACCGCCACGGCGGCGATCTGCTCGCGGGTCGCGCCGTGGTCGGCCAGGTACCGGCGGGCACTGAGCCCGTGGCCGGCGGCCATGACGTAGCCGACCGCCGCGTCCAGGTCGCCAGGGTCGGGGCGGACACCGCCGGACACCCGGTCGGTCATCTTCTCGACGCCGACCACGAGCGCGACGTCGTGCAGCCCGGCGGCCAGCGCCACCCAGGCCTCGCGCAGTGCCGTCGCGCCGCTGGCGCAGTAGTTCTCGTGGTTGGACACCGGGCGCCCGTCCAGCCCGAGCTGCGCCGCGATGCGCTGGCCGGCGACCGGTCCACCGAAGACGTGCCCGACATAGACCGCGTCGATGTGGGACAGCTCGGCCCCGGCGTCGGTGAGCGCCGCGCGCGCGGCACCCACGGCCATGCGCTCGAGGGTCACCTCGACCGGGTGCTTGCCGAACCGGATCATGCCGGCGCCGGCGACGTGAGCGGGGGCGAGACTCATGCCGCCACCTCATTCCCCGCGCGGAACCGGTAGCCGACCAGGTCGGCACCCTCGGCGTCCTGGCCGAAGGGCGTCAGTTCCAGGTGCACGGGCAGCCCGATGGTGACCTCCTCGGGTGCCACCCCGCTGATCTGCGCGAGGATGCGAACACCTTCCGGGAGATCGACGTACGCCAGTACATACGGCACGGCGATTCCGGGCGGTGCTTGCCGGACGACAGTGAAGCTGTACACGGACCCGGCGGGCGAGAGTTCGGTCTCCGTGGTGGCGCCCGCGGCGCGGCAGCCGGGACAGAACTCCCGCGCCGGGAACGAGACCGTGGCACAGCGATCACAACGGGACCCGAGCAGGCGTGGCGGCGCCAGCTTCAGCAGGCCCTCCCGGAACGGACGGGCCGCGGCGACGGCGGGCATCAGAACCTCCAGCAGTCATCGGTAGATAGGCAGACCGTACAGGTTTGATACATGATCAGACAAGCCGTGCGAACGAAGAAATACTTCTACCAGCGATAACAGCGAATTATGAACTTCTACTGGACATCAGACGTGGGGCTAACGTAGCCTCCGTCACAGCAAGTTGTATCAAATATTGAAGAGGATGAGACGCAGATGTCAACGACGACACGTGCCCACGGCCTTGCTCCCGTCGTGGCCTCCCGCCTCGCCGCGGCACCGCACCTGTTCATCGACGGGGAGCGCCGCGAGGCTCTGAGCAGCCGGACGCAACCGGTCATCGATCCAGGCACCGGAACACAGATCGCGACCACAGCCTGTGCCGGACCGGCCGACATCGACGCGGCGGTCGCCGCCGCCGTACGGAACCTGGACCCCGCCTCGGAGTGGCGGCGGATGACTCCCCTGGAGCGCGGACGGATCCTGTCCCGCATCGGCGAAGCCATCTATGCGCACGCAGACCAATTCGCCGAACTCGAAGTGCTCGACGGGGGCAAGGTCCGGGGCGCGGCCCGCGCGATCGACGTCGAGTTCGCCGCGCGCACCTTCCTCTACTTCGCGGGCTGGCCGAGCAAGATCCAGGGGACGACGGTGCCCGTCTCCCACCCCGGGATCCACGTGCGGACCGAGCGGGAACCGGTCGGGGTGGCCGGGATGATCACCGCGTGGAACTTCCCGCTGCTGCTGTGCGGCTGGAAGATGGCGCCGGCGCTGGCGGCCGGTTGTCCCGTGGTGTTCAAGGCGTCGGAAGAAACCCCGCTGTCCGCGCTGTGGCTGGCCGAACTGGCCAGTGAGGCCGGGCTGCCGGACGGCGTGCTCAACGTGGTCCCTGGTCACGGCGCCGAAGCCGGGGCCGCCCTGGTGTCGCATCCGGACGTGCGCAAGCTGTCGTTCACCGGCTCGACCGCGGTCGGGCGGCAGATCGCCCGGAGCGCCGCGGATCTCGTCAAACGGGTCACCCTCGAACTGGGCGGCAAGAGCGCGAACATCATCTTCCCGGATGCCGACCTCGACGCCGCCGTCGCGGGGTCGGCGGGCGGCATCTTCTGGCACTCCGGGCAGACGTGCAGCGCCCCGTCCCGGCTGTTCGTCCACCGCGACATCCACGACGAGGTCGTCGAAAAACTGCTGTCCGAGGCCGCCGCGCTCACCATCGGGCACGGCCTGGACGAGGGCGTCGATTTCGGGCCGCTGGTCAGCCAACGCCAGCTGGAGCGGGTGCGCGGCTACGTCGAGCGCGCCGCCGCGGACGGCGCGAAGGTGCACCAGGCCGGCGAACTCCCGCCCGGCGGCGGGTTCTTCTTCCCGCCGACGGTGATCGCGGGCGTTACCGACGAGATGGAATGCGTGCGGGAGGAGATCTTCGGCCCGGTCGTGGTCGTGCTGCCGTTCGACGACGCCGACGAGGTCGCCCGCCGCGCCAACGCGAGCGACTACGGCCTCGCGGCCGGCGTGTGGACCGGCAGCGTCGCCACCGAGCACGCCATGACCCGCGCCCTGCGCGCCGGAACCGTGTACGTCAACGGTTGGGGGCTCACCGACCCGGCCGCGCCGTTCGGCGGCTTCGCCCAGTCCGGCTACGGCCGGGACCTCGGCCCCGACAGCCTCGACGGCTACCTCGAGACCAAGTCCGTGTGGACCTTCCACGGCTGATCCCCCGACGACCAACGGAGAAACAACGATGAAGACCCGCGCCGCTGTCCTGACCGGCTACCACACACCCTTCGATGTCAGGGAGATCGAACTCGACGAACCCGGCCCGAACGAAGTCCTGCTGAAGGTCTCGGCCGCCGGACTCTGCCACTCCGACCTGCACATGATCGACGGCGACAACGTCGTGCGGTTCCCGATCGTCGGCGGCCACGAGGCCGCCGGAATCGTGGAGCGCGTCGGCCCGGGCGTCACCCGGGTGGCCGAAGGCGACCACGTCGTCTGCAGCTTCATTCCCAGTTGTGGCAAGTGCCGCTACTGCTCGACGGGGAAACAGAACCTGTGCAACATGGGTGCCACGATCCTCGAAGGCAGCATGCCGGACGGGACCTTCCGGATGCACGACGCCGAACTCGGCGACATCGGTGCGTTCTGCATGCTCGGTGCCTTTTCCGAATACGCGACCGTCTCCGAGCTGTCCTGTGTCAAGGTCGACGACTGGCTGCCGCTGGACAAGGCGGTACTCGTCGGTTGCGGGGTCCCGACCGGCTACGGCAGCGCGGTCAACGCCGGCGAAGTACGGCCGGGCGACACGACGGTGATCTACGGCATCGGTGGAGTCGGCATCAACGCCGTGCAAGGCGCGGTGCACGCGGGCGCCAAGAACGTCGTCGTCGTCGACCCGGTCGCGTTCAAACGGGACACCGCACTCGAGTTCGGTGCCACCCATGCCTTCGCCACCGCCGACGAGGCCGCGGCCGCGGTGCGCGAGCTGACCTGGGGCGAGGGTGCGGACCAGGCCATCTGCGTGGTCGGCGTGATGACCGAGCAGGTCATCGCCGACGCCTTCGCCGTCATCGGCAAGGGCAGCACCGTGGTGGTGACCGGTGTGGCGAACCCGGAGAACCTGACCGTGCACGTGTCCGGTTCGGACCTCGTGTTCAACCAGAAAACCATCAAGGGCACGCTGTTCGGCTCGTCGAACCCGCAGTACGACATCGTCAAGATGCTGCGCATGTACGACGCCGGGCAGCTGAAGCTCGACGAGCTGATCACCGCGCGCTACTCCCTGGACGAGATCAACGAGGGTTACCAGGACCTGCGCGACGGCAAGATCATCCGCGGCATCATCGACTACTCCAAGTAACCCCCGGTGTGGCCGGAGGGGGCCGGCGACACCACGACACTTCTGCACTGGAGCCCATCGATGCGCTCTCCAGCCACCATTGTCGTGGCCACCCTCATCGGCAACTTCACCGAATGGTTCGACTTCGCCGTCTACGGCGCACTCGCCGTCACCCTCGGCCGCGTGTTCTTCCCAGGCGGCGACGCGGTCGCCTCCCTGCTGGCCTCCCTGGCCGTGTTCGGGATCGCGTTCGTGTTCCGCCCCCTCGGCGGCGCCCTGCTCGGCTCGTTCGGCGACCGGAGGGGCCGCCGGGCCGCCCTGTCCGTGGCGGTCGTCGGGATCAGTGGCGCCACCACCCTGATCGGCGTGCTGCCCGCCTACGCGGCGATCGGCTTCTGGGCGCCACTGCTGCTCGTCCTGCTCCGCTGCGTCCAGGGCCTGTCCGCGGGTGGCGAGTGGACCGGCGCGTCCGCGTTCCTCGCCGAGTACGCACCCCCGGGCCGGCGCGGTTTCCGGGCCAGCCTGATCTCCGCGTCCGGTGGACTGGCCATTGTGGCCGGTACGGGATCAGTGCTGCTGCTGCAAAGCCTGCTCACCCCGGCGGAGATGCAGTCGTGGGGCTGGCGACTGCCGTTCCTGCTCGCCGCACCGCTCGGACTGATCGGCCTCTACCTGCGGTTGCGGCTCGACGAGACCCCGGTGTACCGGCAACTGCGGGAACGCGACCAAATCGCGGCCACACCGGTGCGGACGGCACTCAGAACCGAGCGTTCGACGCTGGTCCTGGCTTTCGCGTGCGCCTCGGTCACCGGCGTCGGCTTCTATTACCTGGCGACATATTTCACGACCGCGATGTCGGCTGGAGGCCAGCAGAAGGCCGCCTTGACGGTCAGTTCGGTCGCCCTGCTGTTCTACGCTGCGATCTGCCCGCTGGCCGGCGCACTGTCCGACCGGATCGGGCGGCGCCGGGTCTACGTCGGCGGGGCGCTCGCCCATGCCGTGCTCGCCGTCCCGGTGCTGCTGCTGGTCGGCTCGGGTCAACCGGGGCTGGCCCTCCTGGGCATGTGCCTGTTCGCCATTCCGCAGGCCGGCCTGAACGTCATGTCGTCGATCGTGCTCGTGGAACTCTTCCCCGCCCGCACCCGTTCCAGTGGCTCGGCGCTGGCTTACAGCCTGGGCGTCGGTCCGATCGCGGGCACCGCGCCGCTGGTCGCCGCCGCACTGGCGGCTGTCACGCGCACGCCTGTCGCACCGGCCCTCTATCTCGCCGCCATCGCCCTCATCGTCGGGCTCGTGCTGGCCTGGCGACTGCCCGAGACGGCTGGCCGATCGCTGGCCGAATCCGCGAGCCACCCCACCGCGGCAGTCACCCGCTGACCCGTTCGCCCGCGCGACCCGGCGCTGCCGGGCATTCCCTCCTGCGCTCCTGGAGGTTCACCATGTCCACCGACGCCCACATCCTCACCCGCCTCGAACGGCTCCCGATCGGCCGTCCGCAGCTGGGCATCCTCCTCGCGGGTGGCCTCGGCCACCTCTTCGAAGCTCTCGACATCGTGATCATCGGCTTCATGCTCCCGCACCTGAAAACGGAGTTCGGCCTGAGCAACGGCCAGGTCGGCCTGATCGGCGGCGCCGCACCGGTCGGCATGATCGTCGGCGCCCTGTTCGCCGGCCTGGTCGGCGACCGTTTCGGACGCAAGAAGGTCATGCTCTACGCGCTCCTGCTGTTCTGTGCCGCATCGATCGGGCTGGCGTTCGCGAACGGGTTCGCGTTCGTCATCGCCGTGCGGATCATCGGCGGCCTCGGGGCGGGTGCCGAGGCGGCGATCGTTTCGCCGTACATCTCCGAGTTCGCCACGGGGCACAACCGCGGCCGGTTCGTCAGCGGCGTCACGCTGTTCTTCTCACTCGGCAACGTCGTCGCCGCGGTACTGGGCTCGTTCGTCGTGCCGCTCCACGACGGCTGGCGCATCACCGCCGTGGCCTGCGGACTGCCCGTTCTGGTCCTCTTGTGGTGGCGACGGTCCCTCCCGGAGTCGCCGCGCTGGCTGCTCGCCCAGGGTCGCGTCGCCGACGCGGACGCCGTCGTCAGCCGCCTGGAGGAGCGCGTGATCGCGGCGCGGCACGGTACCGCGCTGCCGCCCGTTCCGCCGGACGCCGCTGTCGCGCCGGCCGCACCGCCGTTGTCCAGGTCGCCGCTCGAGGTCTGGCGCAACGGACTCGCCCGCGTCTCGGTGGCCACCTGGCTCGGCTCGTTCGTGTTCCTGTTCGCGTTCTTCGGGTTCTTCACCTGGATGCCCTCGCTGTTCCTCGAGATCGGCATCGATCCCGGCATCGCCGCCACCTACAGCTTCCTGTTGTTCGTCGCCCAGCCCATCGGGTACCTGGCCGCGATCTTCGTCAGCGACCGCTTCGAACGGCGCACCCTGCTGGTGACGTTCTTCGGCTTCGCGACCGTGGCGTCGCTCGCCCTCGCCATGGTGCCGCGGGACAGCGTCGCCCTGCTGTTCATCGGCATGACGTTGTCCATCTGCATCACGTGCATCTCCGGCATCGTGTACCCCTACTGCTCCGAGGTCTACCCCACCGCGATCCGCGCGACCGGTGCCGGGTTGGCCTCCACGGCGGGCAATGCCGGTGGCCTCGTCGCACCGGTCGTCATCGGGTTCGCCTTCGGCACCATCGGTTTCGGCGGGGTCTTCGCGGCCATGGCGGCATTGCTCGCGGCCGGCGCGATCGTGATCCGCGTACTCGGCCCGCGTGTCACCGGCAAGACCCTCGAACAGGTCTTCGCCGACGAAACCACCTCCGGCCCCGCGCCCTCCCGGACAGGAGAAGTCCATGCAGGACAGTGACATCCTCGATCGCGGTGCCGGTCCAGCCCTGGTGTTCAGCCACGGCACGCTGCTGGACCGCACCATGTTCGACCCGCAGATCGCGGCATTGAGCGACCGCTACCGGACCATCGCCTACACCAGCAGGGCGGGCACGTCCCGGTACGGAACCGAACGGTGCCTGGACGATCTGGTTTCCGACTGTCTCGACGTCGCCGACGGCGCGGGCGTCGAGAGGTTCGTGCTCGTGGGCATGTCGGTGGGCGGGTTCATGGGCATCGAACTCGCGCTCAAACATCCCCACCGGCTCGCGGGCCTCGTACTCGTCTCGTCCATGGCGGACGCGTACACCGCCGAAGAGCGTGCACAGTTCGGGGAATTGCTCGAACCGATGAACACCGAGGAGCCGATCTCCGCGGAGTTCGCCGCGGCGTTCGTCCCGGTGATCTTCGGCCCGCGCACGATCGAAGAGAACCCGGCCCACGTTCAGCGCTGGGTGACCAAGTGGCGCGCTCGCCCGTCCCGGTCCGTCTGGGGCGAATACCGATCCTGGATCGACCGCGAGGACCGGCTCGCCAGGCTCGGCGAAATCACGGTGCCCACCCTGATCATCCACGCCGAGGACGACGGCGGCATCCCGATCGCCCGCGCCGAGGCCATGCACGCCCGCCTGCCGCACTCAACGTTCGTGCGCGTCCCCGGCAGCGGGCACCTCGTCACCGAGGAACAACCCGGCGCTGTCAATCAGGCACTGCGGCACTTCGTAGAAGGGATGGCACCATGGTGAACCACGAACTGGACGGGCAGGTCGCGATCGTGACCGGCGGCGCACGCGGGATCGGTGCCGCGATCGTGCGCGCACTGACCGGCGCCGGCGCTACGGCGGTGATCGCCGGTGGACGCGACACCGACGGAAAGGCCCTCGCCGGCGAACTCGGGGACCGTGCGGCCTACGAACGCCACGACGTCGGTTGCGAACAGTCCTGGGACACGCTCCTGGAGCGCACGACCGAACAATTCGGTCCGCCCACGATCCTGGTCAACAACGCCGGGATCTACCGCCCGGGCGCCGACGTCACGGACACGACGCCGGAGAACTTCGACGAGCACTACCGCGTCAACCAACGCGGCACGTTCCTGGGCATGCGGACCGCCGCAGCGGCGATGAAGGACTCCGGCGGCGGGGTGATCGTGAACATCTCGTCGATCGCGTCGCACCGCCCGTACCCCAACCAGATCGCCTACTCCACGACCAAGTGGGCGGTCCGGGGCATGACGAAATGCGCGGCGGTCGAACTCGGCGCCCACAACATCCGGGTCAACTCGGTACACCCGGGCTTCATCGACACCACCATGCTCGACGCCATCACCGACGAGTGGAACGCGCAAGTCATCGCCGCCACTCCGCTGGGACGCCGAGGTCTGGCCGAGGAGGTGGCGGCGACCGTGCTGTTCCTGGTTTCGCCCGCGGGTGGATTCATCACGGGTGCCGAGTTCGTTGTGGACGGTGGTCTGGCGTCTTAGTGAAGTGGCGCGGGGGCATCTTCCGCGCTGGAGGCCGGTCTCGCGGAGCCCGGGCACCCGGCCGTCCAGCACGCTCCCGGCTGTTCAGCCGAACCGGTTACGTGCTCTGGTGGCCGTCCGCGCGGCAACTCGGTTACCGCGCCCGCGCGCTCAGGTGGCGGCGGTTACCTGAGCGTCGCCCAGTGCCATGTCGTACCCAAGAGCGCTCCACGCCGTGGCGAGGATGTGAGGCTGAGCCTGTAGCGGGGTGGCTGCGGGGGCGTGGTCCGGCGTGGCGACGGCGAGCGTGCACAGGGCCCCCAGTGATCCGATCACCCGGCACCAGCGTTCGAGGTCTCCCAGCCCGGGTCCTGGCAGGCAGAACGTGCGACAGACGTCCTCCCCGAGCCGGTCAAGCCCGCGTTGCAGGTGCGGCTCCTCAAGAGGTGTCGTGAACGCGGACACGAGGGTGATGTAGCCCGGCCGGCGCAGCGCCAGATCGGTCAGCGCGGTGAGGGCAGCCGCGTCTCGCGCCGGTCCGCAGGAGAGGTCGCTGACCGAGTGCAGGACGACGCGGGTCTGGCTTTCGCATTGCTGGATTGCCCGCTCGATCAGAGCGTCCTTGCTGGTGAAACGGTTGAGGATCCCGGCCTTGGAATACCCCGTGGCATCGGCGACAGCCTGGATCGAGGTGCCTTTCACCCCTCGACGGGCCAGCAGCCCAGCGGCGATGTCGAGTAGCTGGTCGTCGATCTCCTCCTTGGAGGGCCGGATTCTCATGCGGTCAACCTAGCGCGAGCTGACCACCCCCAACCTCACCTGACCACATCGGTAGTATTCTGACCGAATCGGTCAGCTGGAGCGTGGCTGCGTCCGCGCAGCACCCCGCGGTCGTGCCCCCGCACTCGACAACAGGAGCACTTATGCCCAGCAGCACATCGCCGATCCCCACCGTCTTGATCGTCGGAGCCGGGGCGATGGGCATCATGTCCGGCTACCACCTGCAGCTGGCCGGCGCGGAGGTGACGTTCCTGGTGCGTCCCCAGCGCGCGGAGAAGCTGTCACGGCCCCAGCTGCTGTACTCCTACGACGACGTGAGCGTGCAGCCCTTCTCCGGCTACCGGGTTCTCTCGGATGTCACCGAGGTCGGCGACCGCGCCTACGACTACATCATCGTCACCCTCGACGGCGCCTCCGCACGGTCCGCCGAGGGCACTGCCATGCTGAGCGACCTGGGCAACGCCGTCCGCGACACCTCTGCCGTCGTCATCATCGGCGGCATCGGCCTCGGTCTGCGCCGGCACTGCCTCGACACACTCGGCATCGACGAGGAACGCGTCATCAGTGGAGCGCTCTCACTCCTGGCCCACCAGGTCGCCTCCGCGAACCTTCCCATCCACCCGCCCACCGACCCCGCGCTTCTGGCTCAGGCCGACCTGGCCTACCGCACCCTGCCCACGGGAAGCTTCACGGTCGAGGACAGGTTCCCCGCCGTCGCCACTCGCTTCAAGGCCCTCTACGACGCCTGCAGCGTGTCGCACTGCGACATCGTCGACCACCGCCAGTTCCCGGCCCAAGTGGCCATCGTCTTTCCGGTCTTCGCAGCGTGCGAGCTGATGGGCTGGCCCCCTGCGGCACAGTTCAACGACCACAAGGACACCTGGAACCTCGCCGTCGACGCAGTCCGGGAAGTCGTTTCCCTCGACGAGTACCGCCCCGCGGGTCAGCCCACGGGCAGCGAGTTCCTGACGCACATGATGGCCGCCGCCGAGGAGCAGGCCCTGCCGCTGGACGTGAACGCGTTCAACGCCTTCCACCACGGCGGCAAGGTCGCCCAGCAGGACCTGGAACTGCTGCAGGACCACGTCTCCGCCGGAGAGCGCGAGGGCAAGCCCATGGTGGCGCTCAGGCAGCTCATTGCCGAACTGACAGCGTTTCGCCAGCAGGCCGCCTGACAACCACACCCCCTGGCCCAGCCATGAGCCTGCCCGATCTCGTCCGTGGCTACGAAGGTGTCAAGGGTGGACATCCACAGTGGACAGTGGCGTTCCGTGGCGACGTCACGGGGCCGCTGTCGTCTCGCTCGCGCAGGCAGCGGCCGGGGCGGCGGTGTTGTCGATGTTGTCCTCGACCCAGGTGCGCAGCATCCGCAACGGTACGGCGGCATTGCGCCCGAGCCCGGTGAGCGAGTACTCGACGTGCAGGGGCACGACCGGGTAGACCGTGCGGTCGACCAGGCCGAACTCCTCCAGGCGGCGCAGGGTCTGGGTCAGCACTTTCGGGCTGACTCCCTGCAGGAGCCGTTGCAGCTGCCCGAACCGCTGCGGGCCGTCCTCGAGCGCACCGATGGCCAGGGCGGACCACTTGTTCGCCAGCAGGTCCAGCAGCGCCCGGCACGGGCACTGCGACGCGTAGACGTCGTGGTCGGAGTGCTGCCCCGTCAGGCACGATGTCGTCATCCGCAAGCCTCTCACCTGGATGCTTCCCATGGGGAAGTTCTAGCCCTTGCGGGTAACTATAGCCCTGCGGATATGTTCGGGACGTCAAGGTGCAGACCACGAACCCAGGGAGAAAACCCGTGTCCGACTCATCGATGCGCGCCGTCGTCCAGCACGCCCTCGGCGGTCCCGACGTGCTGTCGGTGCAGCAAGTTCCCCGCCCCGAGCCGCTGCCGACCGAGGTCCGGGTGAAAGTGCACGCAGCCGGCGTCAACCCGGTGGACTGGAAGACCCGCGCAGGCGACGGAATGGCGGGGGTGCTCGGCGAGCCTCCGTTCATCCTCGGCTGGGACATCTCCGGAGTCGTGGACAAGGTCGGCTTCGGCGTCACGACCTTGAAGGAGGGCGACGAGGTCTACGGCATGCCCTGGTTCCCGCGGGCCGCGGGGGCCTACGCCGAATACGTCACCGCCCCGTCACGGCACTTCACCCGCAAGCCCTCGACCCTCAGCCACGAGGAAGCCGCGGCCGTTCCGCTCGCCGCGCTCACCGCGTGGCAGGCCCTGACCGACACCGCGCACGTCCAGCCCGGGCAGCGCGTGCTGATCCACGCCGCCGCCGGCGGGGTCGGTCACCTGGCGGTCCAGTTCGCCCGGCACCTCGGCGCCCACGTGATCGGCACCGCCCGCAGCGGCAGCCACGGCTGGCTCACCAAGCTCGGCGCGAACGAACTCATCGACTACACCGCCGTCCGGTTCGAGGACGCGGTCGCGGACGTCGACGTCGTGCTCGACCTGGTCGGCGACCACCACGAAAACACCAGCACGCGGTCGTTGGCAGTGCTACGCCCCGGCGGGCTGCTCGTCGCCGTTCCCGCGGGCGTGTCGCCCGAACTGGCCGCCGCGGCGCAGGCGAAGGAAAAGCGAGTCACGGCGTTCCTGGTCGAGCCGGACGGGCCGGCACTCGCCACCATCGGGGACCTGATCGACTCCGGCAAGGTCGTCGTGGAAGTCGAAGACATGTTCCCGCTCGAACAAGCCGCCGCCGCCCACACCCGCGGCGAGTCCAACCGCACCCGCGGCAAACTCGTCCTGCGGGTCGCTGCCTGAACCGCCACCACGAGAACCGGGGAGTGTCCGATGTTCTATGAGATCCGCCGCTACCAGGTCCAGCCGGGACGCCGCGACGAATGGGTCCGCTACATGGAGGACGTCGTCATCCCGTTCCAGCTCGCCCAGGGAATGTCCGTCACGGCGTCGTTCGTGGACGAGGAAGACCCGGACGGCTACGTCTGGATCCGCCGCTTCCAGGACGAACAGGAACGAGCGGCCCTGTACGCCAACGTCTACGGCAGTGACCGCTGGCGGAACGAGATCGACCCGAAGGTGAAGAGCTTCCTGCTCGTCGACCAGATCAAGGTGACCAGGGTCGTGCCCACGCCGACATCCGGGCTGCAGTAGCCGCGCGCGCGGGTGTGTCCGCGGCAGAAGACGCGGACACACCCGCACGAGAATCCGGCGACCTGGCTACCCGTTGTGCGCGGTGGCCGCGGACTTCTCCCGCCACCTCGCCACCTCGTCGCGCCGTTGCGCGATCTTGACTTCCAGGCGGTCGAGGGCATCGCGACCCAGTGGCAGGTGCGTGGGCAGCGTGTCCTGACAGGCGACCTCGTAGATCAGGGCGGCACCCTTGACCGGGTCGCCGAGCTGGGTGTGGTTGGCCTCCCCGGCCCACTCCAGCGTGGCGTGCGCGGGAGTGCCGTCATAGGCGGCGATCCGGTGACCCGCCACCGACAGCGAGGACCGGTCGAGGAAGTCGGTACGGAACACCCCGGGCTCGACCACCATGCTCTGCACACCGAACGGCGCCAACTCCACCGACAGGGCCTCGCTGATCCCGGCCACGGCGAACTTCGACGCACTGTACACGCTCACCCCGGGCTCGCCCTCGAAACCGGAGCGGGAACCGATGTGCACCAGCTTGCCACCACCCCGGGCCCGCATGACCGGCAGCACCGCGCGAGTGACGTTGATCAGACCGAACACGTTGAGATCGAACAACGACCGCGCCTCCGCGTCGGTGACCTCCTCCAACGCCCCCAGCAGACCCCGGCCCGCGTTGTTCACCAGCACATCAATACCCCCGAAACGCTCAACCACCGACCGCACCGCAGCCGGAATATCCCCGGTCCGAGTCACATCCAGCGCGACGGCGAACACACGATCGGAGTTCCGGAGATCGGCCGGCAGCCGGGCCGGGTCACGCACCGCAACCGCAACGTTGTCACCGCCCGCCAGAGCCGCGCGAGCGATGTCCGCACCGAGACCACGCCCCGCACCAGTAATGAACCACGTCGACATGAGTGTCCTTTCAGGATTTCCGGGTGAAACTGTTTCCACCGCTCACCCCTGCCACTCAACCAACCCAGGACCACGAAATGGGGCCCGGACAAGGCCCTGGCCATCCGGGGACAAACCGGGCCACCCAGGAAGATCTCAGCGGGTGTCGACCGAGACGTCGCGCTGTTCCTGGTCATGCCAGTGGGCCAGCAACCGCAACGAGGTATCCGACGCCGAACCCGGTTCCGTGGTGTAGACGAACAAGGTCTGATCCCGGTCGCCGGCGGGGTGCAGGGCCTGGTACTCCACGGTCAGCTCACCAACCAGCGGATGGCGATAGGCCTTCGTCCCAGTGGTGCGCCGATGCACCTTGTGGTCCGGCCACCACCTGCGGAACTCCTCCGAATGGATGGACAGCTCCCCGACCAGAGCCGACAACTGCGGATCATGCGGGTACCGCCCGGCATCCAACCGCAGCATCGCCACCGTGTCCGACGCCACCGCCGCCCAATCGGCATACAACTCCCGCGCGTGCGGATCGAGGAACACAAACCGGGCCTGGTTACGCCGCGACGCGGGCAACGCACGGAACTCCGTGATCAACGCCCCGGCCAACCGGTTGTGCGCCAGCACATCCAGCCGCCGGCCCAGCACAAAAGCCGGGCAACACACCTCCTCCAACGTCTCGATCAACCGCAGAGTCGCCGGATCCACCCGCTGCGGACGCGCACGGCGCTGGCGCCGCGCCGGTTCGGAACGGGCCAGGTCGAACAGGTGCTGCCGCTCGGCCTCATCCAGCCGCAACGCCACCGCCAAAGCATCCAGCACCTCAGCCGACGCGCTACGACTACGACCCTGCTCCAGCCGCGTGTAATAGTCCACACTGACCCCCGCCAGCCGCGCCAACTCCTCCCGCCGCAAACCCGGCACCCGACGACGTGTCGACTCCTGCCCCAAACCCACCTGCTCCGGGCTCACCCGCGCCCGGCACGTACTCAAAAACTCCGCAAGCCCCGAACCATCCCTCACGCTCATACCGAACCAGTCTGCCCACCCACACCCCCGGGCAACCGCCCCGAAGGTGGCCCATCTTGTCCCCCGCTGCGCACGGCTGCCACTCAGTGGCAGCCGGGTGTGGTGGCTCGGCGGGTGAGGTGATGACAATCGCGGTGGAACGATCCGTACAGAGTGGGAGGTCCTGCGTTCATGGCACGACAAGACGGGCAGCGCAGCAGGCTGGGATTGATCGGAGCGGGCACGTTCGGCCTGCGGCACAGCCGCTTCATCGGCCGGTCGGACCGGGCCGACCTGGTGGCCGTGGCCGATCCCGCGTTCGGCTCGGACCGGCCCGTGCCGGGCGAACTGCAGGACGTCGCCCGCTACACCGACCACCGGGAGATGCTGGCGCGCGGAGACCTCGACGGCGTCATCGTGGCGAGTCCGAGCGAGATGCACGTCTCCCACGCCCTCGACTGCCTGGACGCGGGCGTCGCGGTCCTCGTCGAGAAGCCGGTGGCCGTCGACCGCGAGCAGGCGGGTCCGTTGCTCGACCGGCTCGCCGAAGACCCGCAGGCGCGGGTCCTCGTCGGACACCACCGGCGCCACCATCCCGCGGTGGCCGCCGCGCGGGCGCTGATCGCGGAAGGGCGACTCGGGGAGATCCGCACCGTCGCCGCGATCTGGGCCACCCACAAGACGGACCCCTACTTCGAGGTCGGGTGGCGACGGCGGCGCCCCGGTGGCGGGGTGCTGCTGATCAACCTGATCCACGAAGTGGACATGCTGCGTCATCTGGTGGGTGAGATCGTCTCGGTGCAGGCGATCGCCTCGAACAAGGCACGCGGACTGGAGGTCGAGGACACCGCGGGGCTCGTCCTGCGGTTCGAGAACGGGGCGATCGGCACGCTGGCCGGGTCCGACTCCGCGGTCTCGCCGTGGGGCTGGGACCAGGCCACTGAGGACGATCCCACCTTCCCCTACCACCCGGGGCAGCCGTGCTTGCTGATCGCGGGCTCGCAGGGTTCCGTCTCGGTGCCGGACCTGACGGTGTTCACGCAGCCGGAGCCGTCCTGGCTCGAACCGGTCGCGCAGACCCGGCTCCCCGTCGAGGGCGCCGACGCGTTCGCGCGGCAGCTGGCGCACTTCGCGGACGTCGCGGCCGGCCGGGCCCAGCCCCTCGTCACGGCCGAGGACGCGTTGCGCAGTCTCGAAGTGGTGCGCGCCGCGTCCCAGTCGCTGGCCGGTTGATCCTTTCCGGCGAGCCGTGCGGGTAACGTTGCTTGCTGAACGTGGAGAAGTCCGGCCGGAGGTGGGAGTGGTGGCCGGTAATTCCGCCAGTCCGGGGCAGAGCGTCTCCGGGCGGTTGCTCGCGGTGCTGGACTGCTTCGACGTGGCGCACCCCACGCTCACCCTCACCGAAATCGCCGACAGGGCCGGTCTGCCGCTCTCGACGGCCCGGCGGCTGATCGCCGAGCTGGTGGCGTGGGGCGGGCTCGAACGCCTGCCGGACGGGCGGCACTTCCGGATCGGGATCCGGTTGTGGCGCATCGGGTCGCTGGCGCCCCGGCAGCGGGTGCTCAGCGAGGCAGCCTTCCCGTTCATGCAGGACCTCTGCGAGGCCACGCGGGAGAACGTCCAGCTCGCGGTGCTCGACGACGGTGAGGCGCTGTGCGTCGAGAAGATCTCGAGCCGGCAGGCGGTGCCGACCGCCACCCTCGTCGGCGGGCGCCTGCCGCTGCACGCCACCGCCGTCGGCAAGGTGCTGCTCGCCTTCTCCCCGCCGCAGGTGTGGCGCGACCTCGCCACGGCCGGGCTGCCCGCGCTCACCCGCAACACGATCGTCCAACCGGGACGGCTGGCCTCGGCGCTCGAAGCCGTGGTGGAGCAGGGCATCGCCTACTCGTACGAGGAGATGACGCTGGGCGCGGTGTCGGTGGCCGCGCCCATCCGCGACGCCTCGGGCACGGTGCAGGGCGCCCTGGGCATCGTGACGCACTCACACCTGCGGGTGGACCAGCTCGGGCCCGCCGTGCGGACGGCGGCCCTCGGGATCTCCCGACGGCTCGCCTGAGGACCGGGCGCCCTCGGTCCGGCGGTGCCGCTCAGCGGTGGCTGCCACTGGATGGCAGTCGAGGCTGGCGGCCGCCGCTCGCGAGCGGTGATCATCCCTCTGCCGTGCCGAACGGGGCACCCTTCCGAGTTCCCAACAGATGCCGAGGTCTCAATGTCTGCGACTGGCACAGTCGACGTCCGCACCGTCATCGATCGAAATCCGCTGGGCAGGTTCCAGCTCGGCGCCCTGTTCGCCTGCCTGCTCTGCATCGTCGTCGACGGCCTCGAAGTCACGGTCGCGGGCTTCCTCGCGACGCAGCTCAAGGCCGACTGGGGAGTCACCACCGCCCAGCTCGCCCCAGCGGTGACCAGTGGCCTGGCCGGGCTGGGCGTCGGCTCGTTCGTGGCCGGCCCGCTCGGGGACCGGTTCGGCCGCAGAACCGTGATCGCGTGGTCGATCGCGGTGTTCGCCGCCGCGACCCTGCTCACCGCCCTGACCACCGGCGTCCTCACCTTCAGCCTGCTGCGCCTGGTGACCGGGCTGGGTCTCGGCGCCTCCATGCCGAACGTCGCGGCGCTGGTCACCGAGACGGTCCCCACCCGCAGCAGGCGGATCACCGTCGCGATCATCTGGGCGGGTTTCCCCGCCGGAGCGGCGATCGGCGCGCTCGCGATCCCGTTCGTCGTCGCCGGGGCGGGCTGGCGGACCGCGATCGTCCTGTGTGGACTGGTGGGGGTGGCGATCCTGCTCGTCGTGCTGGTGCGGCTCCCCGAGTCGCCGCGCTTCCTGGCCAACTCGGGGCGTCACCACGACCGGCTCCTCCGCTTCTGCAACCACGTCGAGCCCGGCAGCGCGGGACCCGGCACCGTCTTCGCCCGCGAGGCCGCGGCGCGGATCCGCACCTACCCGATCGCGCTGCTGCTCAAGCGGCCGATGCGGACCGGGACGCTGACGCTCTGGCTGGGCTACATGGCCGTGATGTTCACGGTGTACCTCACCAACACCTGGCTGCCGTACCTGTTCACCGCGGCCGGTTTCGGCACCGGCGAGATCTCCCTGCTCACGACCCTGCTCCAGGTCGGCGGGGTGATCGGCTGCGCGGTGATCGGCCTGCTGCAGGAACGGGTCGGGCCGCACCGGACGCTCGTGCTCACCTCGGTCCTCGGCGCGGGGATGGCGCTGCTCATCGCCGTGTCGCCCCGGTCGACCCTGCTGCTCGCCACACTGATCTTCGTGCTGGGGATGTGCACCAACTCGATCTCGACCGGGTACACCGTCATCTCGGCGACCTTCTACCCCACCGACATCCGCTCGACCGGCACCAGCTGGACGGCGGGGATGTCGCGGGCCGGGGCAGTCGCGGGTGGCGGGGTCGGCACCGCACTGGCCAGCATCGGACTCGGCTTCCAGCAGGTCTTCCTGTTGCTCCTCGTCCCGATCACGATCGGCGCGCTGTGCATGGTCGTCAAGGGACGCGCCTACCGGGACCGGCTTCCGGTTCCGGCTTCCGCCGCCCCGCTCACCACCACGAAGGAAGGATGATCAGATGCCGGACACTCCCGTGGAGCTCCACCACGTGACGAAGGAGGTGGCCGACGGCGTACGGCTGCACGCCGTGGTCGCGGGTTCCGGACCCGCGGTCGTGCTGCTGCACGGCTGGCCGCAGACCTGGTACGAATGGCGGCACGTCATCCCCGGACTGGCCCGAACCCACACCGTGATCGCGGTGGACCTCAAGGGCGCGGGGCAGTCGTCGAAGCCCTTGACCGGCTACGACAAGGTCACCATGGCGCACGAACTCGACCGGCTGCGCGAGCTGCTGGGGTTCGACCGGGTGCGGGTCGTGGGTCACGACATCGGGGCGATGGTGGCCTACGCGTGGGCCGCCACGCACCGCGACACCGTCACCCACCTCGGATTCCTCGACGCGCCGCTGCCCGGGGCTTCGGTCTGGGAGGGGATCTTCGCGGACCCGAAGGTGTGGCACTTCCCGTTCCACATGCACCGGGACATGCCGGAGTTCCTGATCCAGGGCCGGGAATACGGCTACGTCGAGGCGTTCTTCCGTGACCGTGGCACCAACCACGCGGCGTTCACCGACGAGGAGATCGGGCACTACGCCCGCGCGCTGGCTCAGCCGGGCGCCACGCGCGGCTCGCTGGAGTGGTATCGCGCCTTCCCGCAGGACGCCGAGGACAACCGCCGGCTGGCCCGGGAACCGCTCACCGTCCCCGTGCTCGCCCTCGGCGGCGAGGACCGCTGGGGACCCCGCATCGTGGACATGCTCCGGGAGTTCGCCACGGACGTCACCGGAGGGTCCATTCCGGACTGCGGGCACTGGGTCGCCGAGGAACGCCCCGCCGCGGTCCTCGCCGCCCTCGACACCTTCCTCGCCGCGTGATGGCCGCGCCGACTCCGGCCGAGGACCGGGCCGCCCTCCGCCAGCTGGTCGAGAACTGGGCGATCTGGCGGGACGCCGGTGACTGGGACCGTTTCGCCACCGTCTGGCACCCGGTCGACGGGTGGATGACCGCGACGTGGTTCCAAGGCCCGGCCGCGGACTTCATCGCCGTTTCGCGCGAGGGTTTCGACCGCGGCGTCTCGATCCTGCACTTCCTCGGCGGGCACAGCGCCGACGTGGTGGGCGACCGGGCCATCACGCAGACGAAGATGACGATCAACCAGCGCGCCGAGGTCGACGGGGTGCTGGTCGACGTGGTGTGCACCGGGCGGTTCTACGACTTCTGCGCCCGGCACGACGGCGACTGGACGATCGTGCGCAGGCAGCCGATCTACGAGAAGGACCGGCTCGACGTCGTGGACCCGGGCGCTTCGCTCACGCTCGATCCGGAGCTGCTCGGCCGCTTCCCGGCCGGCTACCGCCATCTCGCCTACCTGCAGACGAAGGCGGGTTTCACGGTGAAGGCCGGGCTCCCCGGGCTCACCGGGCCCGTGGTGCGACGGCTCTACGACGAGGGCGCGCGCTGGCTCGCGGGCTCGGCGACCGCCGGTGACCCCCACGCCGAGGAATGAGGAATCCGATGACAGAACTACACCTGACCTGCAGCGCGAGCACGCTGCGGGAGGCCGACTTCCCCACGCGCGTTTCGGCCGCGGCCGCGGCGGGCTTCGCGGGGATCGGCGTGCGCATGTCCGACTACCTGGGCTCCGGGCTGTCCGACGAGGAGATCCGCGGCCTGCTGGACCGGCACGGTCTGCGGGTGCTCGAACTCGAACACCTGTGGGACTGGGCGCCGGGCCCGGACCCCATGGAGGAGACGATCTTCCGGTTCGCCGACCGGATCGGGGCGCGCCAGCTCAACGTGCCGATGTTCGGCGAGTACCCGCTGGCGGACCTGGTGGAGCCCTTCGGTGCGCTCTGCGACCGGGCGGCCGACCACGGCCTGCTGGTCGGGTTCGAGTTCCTGCCCTACAGCGGGGTCCGGACCCTCGGCGAGGTTTGGCAGATCGTGGCCGCCGCGGGCCGCCGGAACGGCGGAGTGATCATCGACCTCTGGCACTGGTTCCGTTCCGGGGCCCGCGTCGATGACCTCGCGGACATCCCCGCCCCCGCGTTCACCTCGCTGCAGCTGTGCGACGTCGCGGCCGAACCCGGCCCGCGGATGGCCGAGGAGTCCCGTCACGCGCGTCTTCTGCCCGGCCAAGGTGCCGGGGACACCCAGGGGCTGCTGCGGGCGTTGCGGGAGCGCGGGATCACCGTGCCGGTGTCGGTGGAGGTCTTCTCCGACGACCTCGACGCCCGGCCCGCCACCGAGTCGGCGCGGCTGGCCTACGACGCCGCCGCGGCCGTGCTGCGGGAGGCGGACCTGGACGCGCCCGGCTGGGCCACGACAAGGGAGGACGTGCGATGACGGCCGGCGCGTCAACGGCGCAGGCGACCGGGTTCAGCGAGGAGGACTCCGCCGAGATCGTCGTCCAGAGCCTGCGCGACACCCCGGACGAGCGCCTCAAGCAGGTGCTCACCAGCCTGGTGCGGCACCTGCACGCGTTCGTCAAGGACGTCGAACCCTCCCACGCCGAGTGGCAGGCCGGGATCGACTTCCTCACCGCGGTCGGCCACACGTGCGACGACACCAGGCAGGAGTTCGTGCTGCTCTCGGACGTGCTCGGGGTTTCGATGCTGGTCGACGCCATCAACAACCGAAGGTCGGCCGCGGCCACGGACACCACCGTCCTCGGGCCCTTCCACCTGGTGGAGTCCCCGCCCCGCGAACTGGGGGCGACCATCTCCCTCGACGGGAACGGCACGCCGTGCGTGTTCGCCGGGCAGGTCACCTCCAGCGACGGGACGCCGCTGGCCGGGGCGCTGGTTGACGTGTGGCAGGCCAACGGTGCCGGGTTCTACGACGTCCAGCAGCCGGACGTGCAGCCCGAGCGCAACCTCCGCGGGCTGTTCACCACGGACGAGCGTGGGCGGTTCTGGCTGCGCACGGTCGTGCCCCGCTACTACCCCATCCCGGACGACGGGCCCGTCGGCGCACTGCTGGCGGCCACCCGACGGCACCCGAACCGGCCCGCGCACATCCACGTGATCGCCGAAGCCGCCGGGCACGCCTCGCTGACCACGCACGTTTTCGTCGAGGGCAGCCCCTACTTGGACTCGGACACCGTCTTCGGGGTGAAGAAGTCGCTGATCCGCCCGGTCACGGTCGTCGACGACCCGGTCCGGGCCGAGCACTACGGCGTAGGGAACCCGTTCCGGCTGCTCGAATTCGACGTCGTCCTCGACCCGGTCGAGGGGGCCGGGCGATGATGCGGGACTTCGTCCACGAGAGCAGGCCCGGACGCGTGGTCTTCGGCGTCGGCGCGCGGGACCGGCTGGCCGAGGAGGTCGAACGGCTGGGTTTGCGGCGGCTGCTGGTCGTGTGCACACCGCCGCAGGCCGACCTCGCGGCAGCACTCACGAAACCGCTCGGCGAGCGTGTCGCCGGGCTCCATCCGCACGCCGAGATGCACGTGCCGGTCGCGGCGGCCGCCGTGGCCGTCGACCGGGCCCGCGAGATCGGCGCGGACGGCTGCCTGGCGGTCGGCGGCGGGTCCGCGGTGGGGCTCGCCAAGGCCGTCGCGAAGGAGACCGGCCTGCCGATCGTCGCCGTCCCCACCACCTACGCCGGCTCCGAAATGACTCCCGTGTGGGGCCTGACCGACGCCACGGGCAAAACCACGGGCCGGGACCCCCGGGTGCTGCCGGCGCTGGTGGTCTACGACCCGGGTCTCACGGTCACGTTGCCTGCGGCGCTGTCGTTGACCAGCGGCGTCAACGCGCTGGCGCACTCCGCGGAAGCCCTCTACGCCCCGGACGTCTCCCCGGTCATCTCGCTCATCGCGGCGGAATCCGTCCGGGCGCTGGTGAGCGCCCTGCCGCGGGTTGTCGCTTCCCCCGGCGACCTCGAAGCCCGCGCGGACGCCCTCTACGGCGCGTGGCTCGCCGGGACGGCCCTCGGGGCGACCACGATGTCGTTGCACCACAAGCTGTGCCACGTTCTCGGCGGCGCGTTCGACCTGCCGCATGCCGAGGTGCACACCGCGGTCCTGCCGCACGTGCTGGCCGTGAACCTCCCCGCCGCGCCGCAGGCGCTCGCCGCCCTGCGGCAGGCACTCGACGCCGAGGACCCCGCGGCGCACCTGTTCGCCCTCTCCCGGGACCTCGGTGCCGAGATGTCACTCGCCCGGCTGGGCCTGCCGGAGACGGGGGTCGACACTGTCGTCTCCCGGGTGCTGGCGGCCCCTTACGCCAACCCGGTTCCGGTCACCGAGACGACGTTGCGCCGGCTGCTCACCGCCGCGACGGCGGGCACCCCGCCGCTCGCCTGACGAATTCGTTGCTGTGGAAAGGAAAACCTAGGAGTGTCAATCGGTCCATTGTAGACCGATGCGCGGCGGGGCGTGGGATCTTCGAGGAAACCCCGAGGTACCGCCTACTTTCCGGCCAGCTTGGCCACCACCGGGGCGAACGTGTCGGCGAAGTCGGCGCCGAAGACGAAGTAGGTGAAGCCGATTTCCTCCCGGCGCCGCTGGATTTCCTCGGCGGCTGCGACGGGGTCGGCCGGGAGCGCTTCCAGCGAGCCGACCGCGTGCAGCGCGGCGGTGTCGGTGTCGGGGGGAGCCATGAACGGCGCGACCCTGTCCCCGACCACGGCCACGTGCTGGGCGAATTCGACGTCCCGGACGGAATGGAAACCGCGCACCAGGCGGGTGATCTCGGCCCGGTTGTCCCCCGGCATCAGGGCGAAGGTGACCGTGTCCGCGACCTCGGCCGCCAGCGCCTGGGCCTTCGGACCGCGCACGGCCATCACCACCGGCGTGTGCAGATCGGGGCCGTCGAGTTCACGCAGCGCCGTCACGGTCTCCCGCACCTGGGCCAGCCGCTCGCCCGGGGACGCCACGGGCAGTCCCCGTTCGCGCAGTTCGTCTTCGATGCCGGGCCTGCCGGTGCCGATACCCATCTCGAAGCGCCCCTCGGTGAGCACCGACAGCGAGTGCGCTTCCCACGCGGTGCTCCAAGCCTGGCGCAGCGGCGAGGCATACACCCAGGTGCCGACCCGCAGATCACCGAGGCCGGCCGCGGCGGCCAGCGTGGGGCCCGGCGCCGGCTGCCACTGCGGGACGTCGGGCATCAGCAGCGTCGAGTAACCGCTGTCGGCGATGCGGCGCACCCGCTCCCGCCACGTCGGCAGGTCGGTCGTGAGCGGGGCGACGACCCCGAACCGGAAGGGCCTGGTGCCGCCGGTTGCCGTCGAATCGGTCATCTTTTCCGTCCTCATCAGTGGTAGGAATGGGATTTCGGTCAGGCGTTCCACCGGTAGCGGTCCACGCCGGTCAGGGTGCCGGTGCCGGCGGTCAGCACGCAGTGCTGGTTGGCGGCGAGGTTCTTGGCCTTCTGCTCGCCGTCGCCGGTGGTGAACCACATCGCGCCGAGCGCCCAGATCGCCAGCAACGGGGTCACGTGCGGCCGGCCGTCCCGGCGCACCGTGCACAGCTGGAACTTCTGGATCCGCCGCAACGCCCACTCTCCTTGTGCTCAACGGGTTTCGGCGAGAATCGTCATGACCGACAGTGCGGTGCCGAAGTCCGGGGTGAGGCGGGTTTTCGTCAGCGCGAAGGCGATGCCCCGCGGGGGTCGGCGTAGGCGTAGCTCCCGCCCCCGCCCGGCCAGCCGAACGCGACCGAGTTCTCCTCGGCGGGGGCGCCGATCCTGCCGAGCGGAAAACCCAGCGCCATCCGCGCCGGAGTGCCGAAAACCTGGTCCACCCCTTCGAACGCGGGCGCGGACAGGTGCGCCAACTGTGCGGAGTCCACGAGTTTGCCCTGCAGCACCGCGTCGTACATGGCGGCGAGGCCGTGGGCGGTGACGGTGCCGACCGACGGGATGTCGGCCCGCAGGATCCCGGCGTCGTTGCCGAAGTCCGCACTCGGCTGGTTTTCCCACGGCGCGTCGGCAGGCGCCTGCTGTTGTTCCAGGGGCGCCAGCTCCGGCAGGGACTCCTCGGGAACGCCGAAGTACAGCTGCCCTTCGATGCCGAGTGGCGCGGTGATCCACTCGCGCAGCAGCTCGGACACGGGCCGCCCGGTCGCGCGGCGGGCCAGCTCTCCGACGAGGTAGCCGAAGGTGTAGGAGTGGTAGCCCATCGCCGTGCCCGGCGGCCAGCGCGGCTCGGCGGCGGCGAGCGACTCGCACACCCTGGACCAGGCAGGAAGCTCGCGGGGAGTGATCTCGCGTGGCATGGCGGGAAGACCGACCGTGTGGGTCAGCACGTGCCGCAGGGTGGCCGCGGCCTTGCCGTGCGCGGCGAACTCCGGCCAGAGGTCCGCGACCGGGGTGTCGTAGCCGAGGAAACCACGCGCGACGAGCAGGTGCGCGAGCGTGGCCGACACGTTCTTGCCGGTGGAGAAGCTGAAGATCGGTGTGGTGGAGGTGAGCCGCCCGGCTACCGCGTCGACGATCAGGGCGCCGTCCTGGTAGACCGCGACCTGCACGCCGGTCTCCGCGCCGGTGCTTACCAGCGTTTCGAGCCGGCGCTGGATCCGCTCCTGGATCCCGCTCATCGCCGCCTCGTCTCGTACCGGGTCAGGACCACGCCGCCGGGAAACGTCCGCGTCTCCACCAGGTTCAGGTCCACCCAGCCCTCCAGCGCGGTGAAGAACGGCGTGCCGCCGCCCGTCAGGACCGGATGGGTGACCAGCGCGTACTCGTCGATCAGCCCGGCCCGCATGGCCGCCCCGGCGAGCGTCGCGCCGCCGATGCGCAGGGGCCCGCCGTCCCCGGCCTTGAGCCGGGTGATCTCGGCGACCGCGTCACCGGTGACCAGGCGAGTGTTCCAGCCGACCTCGGCGATCGTCGAGGAGAACACCACCTTCGGCGTGTCCCGCCAGTTCCGCGCGAACTCGATCTCCCACGGCGTGGCGTTCGGCTGCTGGTCGCCGGTCGGCCAGTAGGAGCTCATCGTCTGCCACAGCTTGCGCCCGTACAGGGTCAGGCCGCTCGCCCGCTCCTGGCCGAGCCACCACCGGAACAGCTCGTCACTCGGCGGCCCGCTCCAGCCGATGTCGTCGCCGGGGGCGGCGATGTAGCCGTCCAGGGTCAGGTTCATGCCGTAGATCAGTTTCCGCACGGTGTGGAGACCGGCGCCGTGCGGAAAACTCATCGGTGCTCAGTTCCGGAGGTACCAGCCGAACCAGTCCCGGCTCGCGGGGTGCAGGTAGTGCGCCGGCGGGACCTGCTCCGCGGGGAAGAGCGGGAAACCCTTGGGCGGGCCCGCCGGGGAGTCGTGGAAGTAGGTGCCGCTGACCCAGGCCGGGTTGATGTCGAGCTCCATTCCGCGCACCACGCCGGCCGCTTTCAGGATGTTCCCGAGCGTGCACACCGAGAGCGCGGGACCGCCGACGTAGACCTCGGCGCCGTCGGCGGTGACCCCGAAGGCGGAGCGGTGGATGTACGCGGCTTGGCCGATGGTGCTGCCCCATTCCTTCGTGCCGCCGGTGGCGCAGGTCGGGTTCACCTGGCCGTTGTCGACGAGCATGACGAGGTTCTGGCGCACGCTGGCGACCTGCGGGCTCATCGCGACCTCGTGGTTCCAGGAGCCGACGGTGGCGGTGCCGTCGGTGCGCAGGACGAGGCTCGCCGCGCCGTCGACGAGGGGCACCGCCGTGCGGCCTTCGCTGTAGTAGCCGCCGTTGCTGGCTCCGTTGAGCCGGAACCCGGCGTTGAACGCCGCCACCACGCTGTGTTCGAGCGCGGGGGTGATCGACGTGGCCGCGTGCCAGGAGCCGCCGGGGTCCTGGAACCCGGGCTGCAGCTGCCCGCGCACGAACGTCGGGTCGAGCCACAGCACACCGGCCACGAACGACGTGTGCTGCGGGTCGGGGCGCAGTTCGGCGACCCGGGCCGCCGGCTGCCCGTGGTCGGTGACGACGGTCTGCCACTGCCCCTCACCGGGCAGCAGCGCCGTTCCGGCCAGCGAGGTGATCGGCGCCGGGGCGGGCAACCCGTGCGGGCCGCCGCGCGGCGCGGGAGCGGTGGGCACCACGCCCGGCGCGATCGGGATACCGCCGGGCGGCAGTCCGCCGACGGGGGGCTGGTTGTGGTCGTACTGCTGCTTTTCCAGCCAGGTCACGAGCCCGCCGAGGCCGTGGTCGCGGCCCCACTCGGCCAGGCGCGCGGCGGTGCTGTCCGTGCCGGGCGCGGTCAGCGCGCCGGTGACCGACCAGCCCACCACGACGAGGAACACCAGCACGGCGGCCAGGAACGAGCGACGCAGCCACCGCACCCAGGGCCGCCGCCGTCCGGGCGGCGTGATCGGCCGGGTTTCCGCGGTGTCGTCCCCGGAGACCTCCGGCGAGGCCGTCGCCAGCGAGCCCGAGAAGCTTCCCGCGTCACCACGGTCCTCGACGAGCCCCCCGGACTCTTCACCACGAACTTGTCTTGTCACCGAACCGCACAGGAGTCGACCGCCAGGAACAGGACCGGAGCGTACGAACGCTCCGCTGAAAGGACGCTGAGCGCGGGGCACGGAAGGGACAGCAGGGGACGAACCGGATTTCTCCAGTGGTCCCATGCGGAGCGCCTACGGGTCGAGCGGCGGCCGCTCGCGCGCGGGTGAGGGCGTGCGCCGGCCGTCGCTCGGCGCCGCGGTGCCGTTCGAGCCGAGCGGGTCGGGGTCGCCGTCGAACAGGTGCTGGACGATGGCGTGCCGCGGGTCGAAGTCGCGCAGCCGGCGCAGGTCTTCCCATGGCCGGCGGTACTCCTCGAACTCCGGCCCGAGTTCGTCCTCCAGCTGCCGCTGGGCGGTCCGGGCGAACTGCCGCACCTGACGCGCCGACCTGCCGAGCCACGCGGCCGCCTCCGGCAACCGTTCCGGCCCCAGGACGAACAACCCGGCCGCCAGCAGGACCAGCAGATGCATCCAGCTCAGTCCGAACACCGGTTGTCTCCATTCGCGACACCGCGGCCACCGGTCGTCATCCGGTCCTCCGGGGCCAGGTTGCTCCTCCCTCGCTGTGTGGACGCTGAGAGCCGGCCCCGGCAGGACCGCCGCGATCAGTGCGGCGTGCCGAACGCAACGCACTCCGGCCCTCCACAACGGACAGTGGGCGAAAGGGACACGAGCGACGTCGTGCTTTCAGCGCCGTCCCGGTCGCAGGAGGACCGGGCGGCGGCAGCTGGAGTCCGTGCGGGCCAGAAGCACGACTCCGACGACGGCGAGCAGCCCCGCCGGTGCCCATACCGCGGCGTGACCGGGTTCGAGTCGTTCGCCGAGCAGCAGCCGGGCCGCGGGGATCGCGGCGAGGGGGTCCACCACGGTCAGCGCGGGCAACGACCAGGCCAGTGCCCCGCGCGAGTACGCCTGCTGACTGCCCAGCTGCGACGTCACCGCGACGACGACCGCCGCCACGAGGAGCAGCCAGAACAGGCCGCTGGACACCACGTGCGCGGCGCGGGCGGCCGCCTTGAACGCGGCCGAGATGAGCACGGCGGCACAGCCCGCCGCGATCCCGCCGCACACCCCGCACACCACGGCGCCCGCCGTCCCGTGGCGGGCCCGCGCGGCGAGCCCGACCAGGAGCACCACCCCGGCGACCACGCACAGCACCACGACCGGAGCGGGCAGGTGGTCGGGCCGCCCCTGCGCCGGCCGCGCCGCCAGCAGGAACACGGTCAGTCCGCCGATGGTGCACGCGGCGCCGAGCACCTCGCCGCCACTGGGGAGGCAGCGTTCCCGCACCGCGCGGATGCCCAGTGCGATCACCAGCGCTCCGGCGAGCATCGGCTGGACGATGGACACCGGCGCCAGTGCCAGCGCGGCGACCTGCACCAGGCTCCCCGACACCGTCGTCGCCTGTCCCACGATCCACACCGGCTGCCGCACCAGCACCCGCAGGTCGACGCCTCCGCCCGGACCGTCGCCGGACAGTGCCTGGTGCTGCAGGACGGAGCCCACCGCGAACAGCACCGCGGCGACGATCGCGAGCACGGTGCCGGTCGTGAAGCCACCGACCCCGGCCAGGTGTGGGGTGTGCACGCCCGGGAAGTTCCCCCGAGGCCGGTCCCGCCAAACCCGTCCCTGCCAGGACAGCGGCAAGGATGTCCACAGTGGACGATCAGCCCACCCGGCTCCGCGGGGTGCGGCGGCGCAGCCGGAGCACCACCACCGCTCCCAGGAACACCGCCACCGCCGCGCCGGCGCCTTCGAGGATCTGCTGCCTCGCCCGGCTTCCCTGGCACGCCTCGATCGCTTCGTTCACCGGTTCGGAGAACGTCCGCTGCTGCAGCCCGCCGGCGGTGCCGCCGCTCGACAGCTCGTCCAGCTCGGTCGACGGCGTCAGAGCCGTTCCGCACGCGATCGGCCGTCCGGCGACCGGGCCCGGCACCGACACCGAGGCGCTCCCCGCCCAGATCGCGCCCACCAGGCACAACACCGCGACCACCGCGAAGACCACCGTGAGGCGCACGGTCCCCCTGCTCAGCACGTCCGGTCCTCCCGTCGCCACCACCACCGCGGCCCCAAACGCTAGCGCCGTCCGGCCCGCGGCGCTCGACGAAACGAACCTCGGGTGCCATCGCTGGCAGCAATCTGAGCCACCTCTCTTGCCAGTGGTGCCACTCGTGTGCCAAAGTGGCACCGTGGACATGACGACGTATGTGAGCAACCTCGGCCGTGAAATCGCCACCCTCGCCGAAGTCGGCGGGGAGGACGCACGGGCGCTGGTCGAGCGCCTGACCGGGTCGCTGGAGTCCGCGATCCGGATGGCGCTGCTGGAAGCGCTTTCCGCGGCCGCGGACGAGATCACCCGCGAGCTCGCGCCGGGCTCGGTGGAGCTGCGCCTGCGCGGACGCGACCCGCAGTTCGTCGTCACCCCGCCGTCGGCCGAACCCGCCGGGGAAACCCCTCCCGCGGAGGACGCACCGGACGACGACCAGCCCATCGCCGAGGACGGGCCCACCTCGCGGATCAACGTGCGCCTCCCCGAGCAGCTCAAGGCGGCGGTCGAGGAGGCCGCCGCGAAGGAGGGGCGCTCGGTCAACGCCTGGCTGGTCCGCGCGGCCTCCGCCGCCCTGCAACGCACCGACCGGGACCAGCGCCCGGCCGGCAAACGATCCCAGCAGCGCCTCAGCGGCTGGGTCCGCTAGCCCGCACCACACGTCCTCGACCTGCGAGGACGCTCCACCCACCCATCATGAGGGGACAGCCATGCCCGAATTCGACACCCCCGAAGCCATCGCCGTCACGCTCGAACTCGGCGTCGGCCACTTCCGGATCACCGCGAGCGACCGCACCGACACCGTCGTCGAGGTGCGTCCGAGCGACCCCGCCGACGAGTCGGACGTCCAGGCGGCCCAACGGGTTCGCGTCGACTACGCGAACGGCGCGCTCCAGGTCACCGGGCCGAAGGCGCGTGCGTTCGACTTCTCCCGCAAGACCAGGTCGGTCGACGTGACCATCGACCTGCCCACCGGTTCGCAGGTCTCCGGCGACGTGCAGGTGGGCGACCTGCACGGCACCGGCACGCTCGGCGAGGTCCGGTTCAAGACCTCCGTCGGCAACGTCCGGCTGGAGCGGACCGGCCCGCTGCGGGTGCACACCTCGACCGGTCACCTCACCGTGGAGGGCGTCGCGGGTGAGGCCGATGTCCACACGAGCTCGGGAGAGGTCCGCCTCGGCGAGGTCGACGGCTCCGTGGTCGTCAAGAACTCCAACGGGGACACCGAAATCGCCGCGGCCGCGGGCGACGTGCGGGTGCGCGCGGCCAACGGCGACATCACGATAGGCCGCGCCGGCGCGGGGGTCGACGCGAAGAGCTCCAACGGCTCCCTCCGCGTCGGTGAGGTGGCGCGCGGCTCGGTCACGCTCGGCACCGCCATGGGCGACATCGAGGTCGGCATCGCCGAGGGCACCGCGGCCTGGCTGGAGGTGAACACCGGATTCGGGCACGTGCGCAACCTGCTGGAGAACACCGCCCGGCCCGGGGAGTCCGACGAGACCGCCGAGGTGCGCGCGCGGACCTCCTACGGCGACATCACCATCCGCCGTTCCTGACCTTGCGAAGGGGAAAACCATGCCTGCGAGCTCCCAGCCGGCGATCGCGGTCACCGGGCTGCGCAAGTCGTTCGGCGACCACGTCGTACTCGACGGTCTCGACCTGACCGTCCCACGCGGAACGGTCTTCTCCCTGCTCGGCGCGAACGGCGCCGGGAAGACCACCACCGTCCGGATACTGTCCACTTTGATCAGTGCCGACGACGGCAGTGCCCGGGTGGACGGGCACGACGTCGCGCGCGAACCGGACGCGGTGCGGGCCGCGATCGGGGTCACCGGCCAGTTCTCGGCGGTGGACAACCTGCTGACCGGCGAGGAGAACCTCCTCCTGATGGCGGACCTGCACCACCTGCCCCGCGGCGAAGGCCGCCGCCGCGCCGCCCGGCTCCTCGAACAGTTCGACCTCGCGGAGGCCCGGCGCAAACCGGCCGCCACCTACTCCGGCGGGATGCGGCGGCGGCTCGACCTGGCGATGACCCTGATCGGCGACCCGCGGGTGATCTTCCTCGACGAGCCGACCACCGGGCTGGATCCGCGCAGCCGCCGGAGCGTGTGGCAGCTGATCCGGGACCTGGTGGCCGGCGGGGTCACGATCTTCCTGACCACGCAGTACCTGGAGGAGGCCGACGAGCTGGCCGACCGGATCGCGGTGCTCGACTCCGGCAGGCTGGTCGCCGAGGGCACCCCGGACGAGCTGAAACGCCGCATCCCCGGCGGGCACGTGCGCCTGCGCTTCGCCGACGCGCAGGGCCTCGACGTGGCCCGGCGCGTCCTGGACCAGACCGCGCCGGACAACGACGCGCTCGCCCTCCGGGTGCCCGGCGACGGCAGCCTGCGCTCGCTGAAGACGCTGATCGACCGCCTCGACGCCCACGCCGTCGAGGTCGACGAGCTGTCCGTGCACACGCCCGATCTCGACGACGTCTTCCTCGCCCTGACCGAGAAGGTGACCCCCCGATGACCGCTCCCGCCCTGCCCCTGCGGTTCCACCCGCTGCGGGACTCCGCGACCATGTTG
This sequence comes from Amycolatopsis bartoniae, assembly GCF_014191255.1. Lineage (GTDB taxonomy): Bacteria > Actinomycetota > Actinomycetes > Mycobacteriales > Pseudonocardiaceae > Amycolatopsis_E > Amycolatopsis_E bartoniae. Next base: position 205,516 of record NZ_JACHWH010000003.1, on the reverse strand, counting down.
CGCCGCAACCTCAAGCGGATGCTGCGGTACCCGTCGATGACCGTGACGCTCGTCGGGATGCCCGTCGTCCTGCTGCTGCTGTTCGTCTACGTGCTCGGCGGCACACTGGGCGCCGGGCTCGGCGGCCCGGCGGGCGGGCGCGCCGAGTACGCCAACTACGTGGCGCCCGCGTTCCTCCTGATGACCGTGACGTCCACGGTGCAGGGCACGTCGATCTCGGTCGCCATGGACCTGACCGAGGGCATCATCGCGCGGTTCCGCACCATGCACATCGCGCGCGTCTCGGTGCTGACCGGGCACGTGCTGGGCAGCGTGCTCCAGGCGGTGTTCAGCGTGGCGGTCGTGACCGGCGTGGCGCTGCTGACCGGTTTCCGGCCCACCGCGGGGCTCGCCGGCTGGCTGGCGACGGCCGGTTTCCTGGTGGTGGTGAGCTTCGCACTCGTCTGGCTGGCCGTGGCGCTCGGCCAGGCGAGCAAGACCGTCGAGGGCGCGAGCAACGTGGGGATGCCGCTGATGCTGCTGCCGTTCCTCGGCAGCGGGTTCGCACCCACCGACTCCATGCCGGCCGGGCTGCGCTGGTTCGCCGAGTACCAGCCGTTCACGCCGATCATCGAAACCCTGCGCGGGCTGCTGATGGACCGGCCACTCGGGCACAACGGGTGGCTCGCACTGGCCTGGTGCGCCGTCATCGCACTGGGCGGCTACCTGTGGTCGAAGAGGCTGTTCAACCGCGAGTACGCGCGCTGACCGCGGGGGCGAGAGGCTGCGGCGTCGGCTACCCTCTGACGGCGAGGGAGGTGTCCGCGTCCTGGTGGGCGCCGCGGTCTTCAAAACCGACGAGGCCGAGCAGCTCGGCCTGGCGGGTTCGATTCCCGTTCACCTCCGCCACTTCCCTTCACATGAAGTTCTTCGTGTGCAGGGCGGACAGCTCGGCCGCCTCGTCGTCGGGAAAACCGAGGTACGCCAGGCGCCTGCGGCGGCCGTCGTCCATCCGGTGCTGCAGCCCCTGCACGGCGTCCCAGCCGCGGCGGATCGCGGACGGTTCCCACGACCCGGCGGCCAGCAGCACGAGCGAGTCGTACACGTCCTGGTTCAGCCCCGCGGTGTCGCGCAGCGCCTCGTGCCGCCGCTCGACCGCCCCGCGCAACCGGCCCAGGAACGCGGGATCCCGGGCGACGAGGTGGGCCGTGTGGGCGGTGCCGAACGCGACGTGGCGCGCCTCGTCCCGCCCCGCGAGCCGGGTGACGCTCGCGGTGACCGGGTCCGGCGCGTGCTCGTTGAGGAAGCTCAGCAGGTCCACGAACGTGCCTTCGCCGAGCACCGAGAGCAGGAACGACGCCAGCGTGAAGTCCGGTTCGTCCAAAAGGGACTGCAGCGACGCGCGCCCGCCCGCGCCCGACACGCCCAGCTCGTCGCGGTGCAGCAGCGCCCGCCGCGTGAAGATCTCCACGTGCCGGGCCTCGTCGGCGATCTGCGCGGCCAGCAGCTGCATGACCTCGCGGAAGTGCGGGTGCAGGCTCGCGAGCAGCCGCGCCGGGATCATCAGCGCGGCATGCTCGTTCTCCACGAGGTAGGTCATGATCTGCACGACGGCGTCCTCGATCTCGGGCGGCACCTCGACCGGCGTCGCCCAGTCGACCGCCGTCGCCGGGTCCCACTGCGCCGCCGCCGCGCGGGCGTAGAGCCGCGGGGCGATGTCGGCCCACACCAGGTCGCGGTCCACCCAGGCCACGTCCAGCGCCGGGCCACCGGCCTCGACCAGCGCGCCGCGCGCGGCCAGGCCCCAGCGCGGGTCGGCCCGCGCGCTCACCCGCGTGGCGCTGCCCGCCCGTTCCGCGCCGGCCCACCGCTGCTGCGCCGCGTGCCCCTTGACGATCGTGCCGTCGCCCTCGAACCGGTGGCCCCGCCCGCGGCACCAGGCCCGCAGGTGCAGGTTCAGCTCCGGGTGCGTGCCGGTGACGGTCAGCCGGTCACCGGGGCGGATCGCGGCCAGCGCGCGTTCGACGAGCAGGTGGCCGCCGGTGTCGAGACCGAGGGAGTCAAGGTCGGTAGTCGCGGGCAACGACGTTCCCCTCCGCGTCGTAGAAAGCGCTTTCGTCGACCGCCTTTTCGAGGACGGCGTGCCCGCTCGTGCGGCCGGGCAACCACCGCGTGAGGCCTTCGAGGTCGAGCAGCGGGCGCGCCTCCGGATCGGCGTAGGACATGCCGAGCAGCAGGTCGACGAGCTGGTCCGCGTCGGCGCCGGGCGCGGAGGTCAGCACGCAGTGGTCGTACGGCTCGGTGTGCGCGAGCACCCTCGCCGAGCCCGGCGGGAGGGTGCCCTCCTGGCCGAACAGCAGCAGGTTGGTGTCGGTGACGCAGGCAGCGTCGACGAGCCCGTCCCGCAGCGCGGCCGCGGCCTCCCGCTCGCCGCCGATGTGGTCGCCGTGCAGGCCGACCCCGACGTCGAACCGCCGCACCTTCACGTCCACACCGGCGCCACGCAACAACGACAGCGGCAGCAGTGTCGCTTGTGGAGAGTCGACGGCGCCGGTCGCGACCGTGCGGCCACGCAGGTCCGCCAGCGCGGTCAGCCCCGAGTCCGCGCGGACCACGATCGCCGTGGTGAGGTCGCGGTCGGTGTCGCGCATCGCGACGGCGCGGACCTCCGGGGAGAGGCGCCGCGACCGGACCCAGGCCAGCGGCGAGTTCCACGCGACGTCCAGCCGCCCGGCGACCAGGTCGTCCACCAGCCGTTCGTAGTTCGAGTACAGCACGAAGTCGAACTCACAGTCGCGGGCCCGCAGCCAGCGGCGGAACCCCTCCCAGATCGTGACGACCTTGGGGTCGTACGCCACGGCACCCAGCACAGTCATTCCTCACGCCTCCAGCAGGGGCAGGCCGCACAGCGCCCGGCCGACGAAGTCGAGCGCGCGGGTGCGGTCGGTCTCGATCCGCATCCGGGCGAGCCCGGCGCGCGCGGGCACCTGGTGCGCGAGCGACTGGCCGAGGTGGCGCAGGCGCGTGCCGGTGAGGTGCCCGGCGGTCGCGGCGGTGACGGACTCCATCAGCCCGGCCCCGGCGGCGGCGTTCAGCAGCAGGAACCACGGCAGGGCGGCGGTCAGCGCGAGGTCGAACCCGGCTCCCGGGCCGAGCCCGGGAACGCCGGTGCGCACGAACCACAGCGACATCGGGCCGTCCGCGGCGAGCGGGCGCGAGGACCACACGTAGCTGTCGGCGTGGTGTGCCGAGGTGACCCAGCTCTTGGCGGCGTCGAGCACGACCTCGTCGCCTTCGGCGGTCGCGGTGCTCAGCGGAGCCCAGAAATGGCTGCGTGAACCGGTTTCCGAGAAGGCGAGCGTGCTCAGGTGCCGCCCCTGCGCGATCTCACGCAGCACGTCCTCGCGGCCGGTCGCGGCGAGCACGGCCGTCGCGGCGTAGTGCATCGTCACGACCATCGCGGTGGAGCCGCACGCCTGCGACAGGGTCCGCACGACGTCGGTGGCGGCGTCCAGGCCACGCCCACCGCCGCCGAGCTCCGCCGGCACGGTGAGCCCGAGGATCCCGGCGGCCGCGAGCTCGCCGAGCGCGGCGCACGAGAAGACGCCCTTGGCGTCGACGCGGGCCGCCTGCGGAGCGACGACGTCCTCGACGATGCGGGCGAGGTCCTTCTCGTAGGTCATGAGCACCCTTCTGCAGTGGCCGGCTCCAGCAGTCTGTCCGCCACGGAACCCGCTCGCCACCGGACGTGACTCCAACCGGCGGTAGGACGAACCGGACGGCGCTCCTAATCTGGGCGGATGCCTCTGAGCCGTCGCAGGTTCGGTCAGCTCGCGGTCACGCCCGTGCTCGCCACGCTGGGCGGGGCCCGGCTCGGCACGGCGGGAGCGGCCACGGTCGACGTGGCCGGCGCGATGCGCCGCGCCGCGGTGTTCCTCGACCAGCACGTCTCCTACCGGGGCGGGTACGTGTGGAACTACCTGCCGGACCTCTCGGTGACGTGGGGCGAGATGGAGGCGAAGCGGACGATGTGCTGGGTCCAGCCGCCCGGCACCCCGTCGGTCGGGCACAGCATGCTCGACGCCTACCACGCGACCGGCGACGAGGTCTTCTACCGCGCGGCGGAGCGGACGGGATTCGCCCTGGTGGAGGCCCAGCTGCCCGTCGGCGGGTGGAACTACGTCCACGACTTCGCCGGTGAGCACTCGCTGCGGCGGTGGTACGACACCATCGGCGCGAACGGGTGGCGGCTGGAGGAGTTCCAGCACTACTACGGCAACGCGACCTTCGACGACGCCGGCACGTCCACCGCCGCGCAGCTCATCCTGCGGCTGTACCTGGAGCGGCGGCACCCGCGGTTCGAGGCCGCGCTGGAGCGGGCCATCCGGTTCGTGCTCAAGGCACAGTTCCGCGGCGGCGTGGCCGACGGCGGGTGGCCGCAGCGCTTTCCCGCGTTCGCGGGCTCGGTCAGCCGGATGCGTTGGCCCGACACGCTCCCGTCGTGGCTGCCGGCCGACGTCCAGCACGGCATGGAGGACGGCGACTACACCCGGCACGTCACGTTCAACGACGACGTGCTGGGCGAGAACATCAAGTTCCTGCTCATGTGCGTCTCGACGTTGCAGCGGCGGGACCTCGTGGAGCCGGTCGTGCGGGCGATGGAGTGCCTGCGCCGCCTGCAGCAGCCCGCGCCGCAGGCGGGCTGGGGTCTGCAGCACCTGTCCCGTAGCGCCGGCGGCCGTCCCGCGGGTGCGCCGGCCGGTGCCCGGTCCTACGAGCCGCGTGCCCTGACCACGCACACCACGCAGACGAACGTGCGCCAGCTGTTCGCCTACTTCCGCCTGACGGGTGAGGCGAAGTACCTCGACCGGGTGCCGGAGGCGATCGCGTGGCTGGAGAGCTGCCCGCTGACCGCCCAGCAGCTCGCGGAGAACCCGCTGCTGGCGGGGCGCACGCACCCGACGTACGTGGAGCTGGGCACCAACCGGGCGCGGTTCGTGCACCGGTTCGGCTCCAACATCGACAACGGCGCCTACTACTTCGACCACGATCACCACGACACGCTCAGCCACTACTCGGCGGGGCGCGCCATCGACACCGCCGCACTGCGGACGACGTACGAGCAGCTGCGTGCGCTGACTCCCGCGGAGGTGGCCGACCTGCGGGCGCGCTCACCGTTGACGCCGGGCACGCCGATCCCGCTGCCACGGTACTTCTCGCTGCGGGACCTGGAGCTGACCGACTTGTTCCGCGGCGCCACACAGCCGCTGCCGCCGGTCACGGCAGCGGAGGCCGCCGCGCTGGTGACCGACCTGGGCGCGAAGGACCACTGGCTCACCCCGGTCGACGCCGTGACCAACCCGTATCACGGCCCCGGCCCGGCGACGCCGTACGACGGGAGGGCGTACATGAGCAAGAACGTGGGCGACGTCTACGACACCTCGCCGTACGACCCGCGCACACCCCCGGCGGAACCGCCGTACGTGCCACGGGAACGGCCGCTGGTCATCAGCTCGGCCACGTACGTGGCCAACCTGGGGAAGCTGGTCTCCTACGTCTCGGGCTGATTGTCCTCGCCGCGCAGGCGGATGAGCGCCCTGCCGAGCCGCTGGGGCTGGAGCAGGACCACGACGATCGCCGCGACGAAGTACACTGCCGCGGCGAGGTTGAACCAATCCCCGTCCGTCACACCGCTGAACAGGTTGAGCGCCGCCCCCAGCCCGAAGATCACGACCAGGGGAGTTCGCTGCCTGCGGTGTTGCGCCAGCTGGTAGACCGCGAGGCGGACCGCCCCGTTGTGCACTCGCGGGTCCGCCGGAACTCGTCCGGACCGGCTGGCGCGGGAGGCTTCCCGGAACTGCTGCCACGTGAGGTCTTCGCCCGCCACACGCCACAGCCGCCGCTCCAGCCGCGCCGCCGCCGGGCCCATAACCGCGCCGAAGAAGACACCGGCGACCGCACCGGTCACCACCCCGACCCACCAGCCGTCGCCGGGCAGAACCCACGGCAGCAAGGCCGCCAGCGCGATCCCGAAGACGACTCCGGCCACCACTCCCCGTACCCAAGCCCGTCGCATCACCCATCCATCTTGACCTGTCCCCTGTGACGCGGTCCCAGGTTTGCCCCCTCTCGCCGCGGGAAAGACCCTGCCCGAAAGGCGAGCGGAAGGAAGTGATGCGGGCAACACTGATCTACGGGGCCGGGGACGTGCGGGTGGAGACGGTGCCGGACCCGAAGCTGCACGAACCCACCGCCCCGCAGTACGCCGAGGTCCCGGCCGACGTCCGGTCGTTCCTGCGCAACATCACCCTGACCGGTGGTGTCGCCCCCGCCCGCGCCTACATCGAGGAGCTGCTGCCCGACATCCTCGACGGCCGCATCCAACCCGGGCGGGTCTTCGACCGCACGATCGGGTTGGAGGAGGTCCCGTCCGGTTATCGGGCGATGGCCGACCGCGAGGCGCTGAAGGTGCTCATCCGCCCGTGATCCGCCGGGTGGTGCCGACCGCGCCGGTCGCGGGTTGTCCGGTCAGAGAGCCGAAGCGGGCGACTGTCCATTTCAGACCGCCCTCGGCCGATGCGCGGTCACCGCGGCGGAACCGGAGGTGACCATGGCGACCCCGCTTGGCACCGGTCGAACATGTGTTCTACTATCGGTCGTGGTGCTGGTTCGGGTGGGGGAAGCACTCGAACCAGCACCACCAGCAGCGGGGAGGGCAGATGGCACACGAGGTAGCACACCGAAAACGGGAGCGGGGCCGCCGCGGCGCGTCCGGGCACTAGGCGGGCGGGATGGTGCTCGACAGCCCGTTCACCCGCTGGACCGGGGACGGCCTGCACAACCGCCACCCGGTCGTCACGCCGGTGTGGGTGCGGCTCGACTCGCTCTACATCCGCGTCCGCGGCGTGCCGGTCCACACGATCGTCACGGGCCTCGACTTCACGGGCGAGGTGCCGGGCCGGTTGCACGGCTGGTTCCCGACAGTCAAGGGCGAGTGGCTCGGGGTCGTCGACTTCGAGGTGCCCTACGCCGATCCCCGGCGCGAACCCCTGCGGGTCCGCGACCAACTGGTGCCGGCGTACGCGCTGCGGCCGCAGGGAGAGGGGGAACGCGGGGAGCCCGATGACTGAGTGTCTCCTGTGGACTGTCGCGGCCGGTTCGGGAACCCGGTGGAGGATCGCGGCGCGGCAGGTGGTGGCGGACCGCGACCGACAGCATTCCGTTCACGCCGCCCCTAGCCGAACACGTCCCGGTGCCGGGAGATGAAGCTGGCGAGGCCGGAAGCCTTGCGGCCGGTCAGCTCGGGCACCGTCGAGGTCACCGTATCGGCGCCGCCTTCCCGGTAGGCCTGGGCGACCTCGATGAGGAGATCGGCGTGGAAGGCCGGTATGCCCCGGGCGAGCATCGCCGCGCGGGCTTCGGCGTCCGGGGAGGCCACGTAGCGCACCGGTTTGCCCAGGACCTTCGAGAACACCTTCGCGGCGTCCCCATACGTGAGCGCTTCCGGGCCGGTGAGGTCGTACGTCCGCCCGTCGTGGCCGTCCGTCGTGAGCACGTGCGCGGCCACCCGCGCCACGTCCTCGGCGTCGACGAAGCTCACCGGCGCGGTGATCAGCGGGAAACCGAACTCGCCCGCCGCGCGGATTCCCGGCTGACGCAGGAAGTTCTGCAGGTAGAAGTTGGGCCGCAGCACGGTCCACGGCAGCCCGGACGCGGCCAGCGCGGCCTCGACCGGCTGGTGCAGCCGGGCGATCGGCGTCAGCCGCTCGCCCGCCCGCCACACCGACAGCTTCACAACCCGCGCCCCCACCGCACGGGCGGCCCGCAGCAGGTTCAGTTCCTGCGCGGTCTGACCCGGACCCGTCGCGCCCATCAGGAACACCGCGTCCACCCCCGCCAGCGCCGGGGCCAGCGTTTCCGGCACGTCCAGGTCCAGCGTCACCGCCTGCCGCCCCGACTCGGCCGCCCGCGCGGTCTTCAGCGGATCGCGGTAGGCGGCGCGCACGTCTCCCGGCAGGAGCTCGACCAGCGCCCGCCCGACGTTCCCGCTCGCGCCCGTCACCAGGATCATCGCCGTCCCCCCACGTCTTCGGCAGACGGGCAGTATCCCGGTGATTCCCCCCGGCGCGCCAACGATTTTCAGCGGTACGCCCACTCCGGCGTCCACACGTCCCCGGCCGGCGTCCGGTACCCGGCCCGGAGGTACTCGAGAAAACTCATGAGCACCGGGTGCGTGTTGTCCGCTCGCCACAGCACCAGCAGCGGGTAGAGCGGGGCCGGATCGACGACGGGGACCCGGCGCAGGTCGTAGCTCTCCGGCCAGAGGTACCGCGAACCCTCGCCGACGAGGGTGGCGAGCCGGGCCGAGTCGGCGATCTCGGCGAGGAGCGCCTCGTTGCCGAACACCGGCCCGATCGTGTCGATGGTGAGCCCGAACGCCTTCGCCAGGTCGCGGTAGTAGCCCAGCGGCTCGGCGTCGGACAGCCCGGGCATCCACAGCGGATGCCCGGCCAGCTCCGCCGGGGTCACCGAGCCCGCGTTCGCCAGCGGGTGCCGCGGCCCGACCAGGACCTCGTGCCGCTCGTCGATCACCCGCTCCGCCCGCAGGCCGTCCGGCACCTTCCCGCCGGAACCCCGCAGGGACCGGAAGGTGGCGTCGAGCGTGCCGGCGCTCAGCTCGGCCAGCGCCGACGGGGCGTCCGGCAGCACCACGACGTCGAGCTCGATGCCGGGATGCTGCTGGTAGAACGCCTGCAGGAGGTTCGACGGCGCGATCCTGCGGTTGACCACGTCGACCCGCAGCGCCCGCCGTCCCGGCGTCACCGCCGCCGTGGCGCGGTCGGCGGCACGCAGGAGCTCCCGGGCGTGCGGCAGCAGCGCCTGCCCGTCGACGGTGAGCCGTACGCCACGGGCGATCCGCGCGAAGAGCCGCACGCCGAGCTCCCGCTCCAGGCCGGCCACCCGTTTCGACGCGGCCTGCTGCGTGATGTCCAGCTCGTCGGCGGCGGCCTGGAACTGCCCGGCCTCGGCGACGGCGACGAAGGTGCGCACCGCATCGAGATCCACGCCGCCGAACCTACTGGTACAACCGGAAGTTGTGACACGCCCCCGGACCCGTTGTTGGTGGCGGCGGCCGCCGAGGGGATTTCCTGTGCCCATGCGGAACTTGGGGCGGTCTTTCGGGTGGTTGTGGGCCGCCTACGCGGTCAGCGCCTACGGCACGGGCCTCGGGTTCGGGGCGTTCTCGGTGGTGGCCATCGAGGTCCTGCATGCCGGGTCGGCCGAGGTCGCGGCCCTGTCGTCGGCAGGGCTCGCGATCGGCGCGCTGCTGGCGGTCCCGCTCGGGCCATGGCTGGAGTTCCGCGCCAAGCGGCCGGTCATGATCGCCATGGACCTGGTCCGCTTCGCCGCGCTGGCCACCGTCCCGCTCGCCTACTGGCTGAACCTGTTGTCGTTCGGGCAGCTCCTGGTGGTGTCCGTCGTCGCCGCGGTGGCGAAGATCGCGTTCACCGCCGCCAGTGGCGCCTACCTCAAGACCCTCGTCCCGGCCGGGAAGCTGCTGGTGGCCACCAGCCGGTTCGAGTCCACCACCTGGTCGGCCACGGTCGTCGGACCGCCGCTGGGCGGCGCCGCGATCGGCCTGCTCGGGCCGGTGACCACCGTCGTCCTCGACGCGGTGAGCTACCTCCTGTCGGCGCTCGGCATCACCGCGATCCGGGAACCCGAGCGGCGCCCGGCCCCGAAGACTCCGGCGGCCCGCCGCCTGCGTGACGTCGCCGAGGGGTGGCGCCACATCCTCGCCCACCCCGCGCTGCGGCGGCTCTTCTTCAACCTCGTGCTGGTCAACGGGCTGCTCATGGCCGGTGAGCCGGTGCTGTCGGTGCTGATGCTCGCCCACCTCGGGTTTCCGGTGTGGCAGTACGGGCTCGCGTTCGCCGTGCCGTGCCTCGGCGGCCTGGTCGGGTCACGGCTCGCTCCCCGCGTCACCGCCCGCCTCGGCGAACGGAAGGTGCTGCGGGTCTTCGGCACGCTGCGCGCGTGCTGGCCCGTGGGGCTCGCGTTCGTGCGGCCCGGACCCGCGGGGCTGGCGGTGGTGATGATCACCGAGCTGGGGCTGATCACCTGCATCAGCCTGTTCAACTCCGTCTTCGCGGCCTACCGGCTGAACGCCGTCGAACCCGGCCACCACGCGAGGGTGCTCACCGCGTGGTCGATCACCAGCAGCACCAGCATCGCCGTGCTGACGCTGCTGTGGGGGCTGCTGGCGCAGCTCACCGGCCCTCGCGCGGCACTGGCCGCGGCCGGGGTGCTGCTCCTCGCCACGCCGTTCCTGCTGCCGCGGGGACCCCTGGGTCCATTTCGGACGGAAGGATCTCCTGCCCGCCGGAAGCGGGTACCGAAGCCCACTTAGGCCGCCCACGCGAAACCGCGTATCCGGCGAATCGGTCTCACGCCCCGTTCGCGAGGACTACGGTGGAGGCGTGGTCCTTCCTGGGGGGTTGGTCCGGTGGCCGTGCCTGCCGCTCGTCGTCGCGGGCGGGTTTCCCTCGCGCGGGGCCGGCCCGTGATCCGGGTCGTGGTCGTCGACGACCAGGCGCTGATCCGCGCCGGGGTGCGGGCGTTGCTGGGCGGGGAGCCCGGCATCGAGGTGGTCGGCGAGGCGGCGGACGGGCGGCGCGGGGCCGAGGTGGTCCGGGCCACCGTGCCCGACGTCGTGCTGCTGGACATCCGCATGCCCGGTGGGGACGGGCTGACCGCCTTGCGTGAGATCACCGGTGATCCGGCGCTGCACCGGGTCCACGTGGTGATGCTGACGGCGTTCGCGCGGGAGGAGTACGTGTTCGAGGCGCTGCGGTCGGGGGCGCGAGGTTTCGTGGTGAAGGACGCGGAGCCGGGCGAGCTGCTGCGTGCGGTCCGGGTGGTCGCCGCCGGGGAGTCGCTGCTGTCGCCGTCGGTGACGGGGACCGTCATCAGCCGCTTCGCCCGTCCCGCGGAGCCCGCCGTGGCGCCCGGTGCGGTCCGGTCGCTCACCGAACGTGAGCGCGAGGTGGTGGGCTGGGTCGCGACGGGCAGGTCGAACGCCGAGATCGCCCGGCGCCTCGGGGTGAGCAGCGAGACCGTCCGCACGCACGTCAGCCGCGCGAAGCTCAAGCTGGGCGCGCGCGACCGGGCGCAGCTGGTGGTGTTCGCGCTCCAGGCGGACCTCACCCCGCGGCTGCCCGCTCCCTGAGGGGTGCCCGCTCGCCGTCCTGTGTGGACACTCCCCCGCGCACGTACGCTGGAGACATGTCCGACCCGTCCGTGCCTCCGGTCGACCTCGACCTGCGGCTGGTGCAGTGCTTCACCGTCGTCGCGGAGCACCGGCACTTCGGGCGCGCCGCGGAGGCGCTGCACACCACCCAGCCGTCGCTGAGCAGGCAGATCCGCCGTCTCGAACAGCAGCTCGGCGCGCGCCTGCTCGACCGCACCCCGCGCGGCACCCGGCTCACCGAGGCCGGGGACGTCTTCCTCCCCCTCGCCCGGACGCTGCTGCGCTCCGCCACCCAGGCCATGGCCCGCACGCGCGCCGCCGCGCAGCCCAGGCGCGTCACCATCGGCTACACCCCCGGCCTCATCGTCACCCCGGCCGTGCGGGAGCTACGCCGCCGCCACCCCGGCGCCGAGGTCCAGGTCGTGCACGTGCACTGGCAGGAGGTGCGGGAGGCGCTGCTCGGCCACCGGGTCGACGCGGCGGTGACCCGGTGGCCGCTGCCGGCGAGCGGGCTGGAGGTGACGGTCCTCTACGACGAGCCCCGCGTCGCGGTGCTGCCCCTCGACCACCGCCTGGCGGGCAAGGAGTCGGTCACCCTCGACGACATCGCGGACGAGCCGCTCCCCCGGTTGCGCGACTCCGATCCGGACTGGAGCGCCTACTGGCGCCTCGAACCGCGGCCGGACGGGAGCCTCGCCCCGGACGGGCCGCTCATCGACGCGATCGAGGACAAGTTCGAGATCGTCGCGACGGGCGAGGCGATCTCGATCGCGGCGGGCTCCTTCACCGCCGGGCTGCGCCCGGACCTCACCTCGGTCCCGATCGAGGACGTCGAGCCCGCCCACGTCGTCCTCGCCACCCGGTCAGACGACCACAACGGGCTGGTCAGCGCCTTCCGCGAGTACGCCGGACAACACCTGGCGCCCTACTGAGGTCACAACCGCCCGGAGCGGAACCGGTCCAGCACCCGGCGGTCCCGCTTCGTCGGACGGCCCGCGCCACGCTCCCGGCGCGCGACCGGCACCACCACCTCGGGTGGCGGCGCCGGGGTGCGGTCGAGGTAGCACGTGGCCGCGTCGGCCGCGCCCACCCGCTTCTGGATCACCCGCACCACCTCGACGATCCGCGTCCGGTCCCCCACGCGCGCCCGGATCTCGTCACCGGGCGACACCATCGTCGCGGGCTTCGCCGGGCGGTCATTGACGCGCACGTGCCCGCCCCGGCAGGCGGCCGCCGCGTCCGGCCGGGTCTTGGTCAGCCGCACCGCCCACAGCCAGCGGTCCACCCGAGTCGAGTCCACGGTCGCATTCTGTCACTCCGCGGCGTAACAGGCCCGCACGGCGAGCCCGACCCACTCCGGCCGCTCCCAGGTGCCCCACCGCTCCAGCGCGTCCTTCTCCACCGCGGCAGCCGCTTCGTCCACAGCCACTCCGGCCTCGCGCAACCGGACCGCCTCCCCGCGCACGTGCGCCAGGTAGTCCCGCACCTCCCGGATCAACGCGGGCCCGGTGACCTCGCCGTGGCCGGGCACGACGACCTCCGGCGCCAGCGCGAGCAGCTCGCCGAGCACGGCGATCCACCCCGCGACGTCCACCTCGACGTCGTGCGGCGGGAAGTACGGCGCGATGGGGAAGATGCCGTTCTCCAGCAGGTCACCGCCGAACAGGACCCGGTCGTCGACGAGCACCACCTGGTCGGACGCGGTGTGTGCCGGGCCGACGTGGCGCAGCACCACCTTCCGGCCGCCCAGGTCCAGCTCCGCCTCCCGGTCGAAGACGACGTCCGGCGCCACGAGCTCGACGTCCCGCAGCTCCGCCGCGACGGCCGGGTTCAGCCCCGAGAACATCTGCACGTACCCCGCGCCTTTCCGGCGCAGTTCCTCGCGCTGGGCGGCGTTGTAGACGATCGTCGCGGCACCCTTGAACACCTGCGCGCCGAAGCCGTGCTCGGGGTGGAAGTGCGTCACGGTCAGGTACAGCCGCCGGTCGCCCGCGAGCCGCCGCGCCTGCGACAGCACGGTGGCGCCGTTGCGGGGCCCCAGCCCGGTGTCGACGACCAGCGCGGCGTCGCGCCCCACGACGATGCCGACGTTCGGCACCAGCTCCACGCGGCCGTCGGGGATGACGAAGACGCCTTCGGCCACCTCGACCGGCTCCCCGCTCACGACCGGCGCCGGGCCGTCGGGCAGCTCAGGGGTTTCACTCACGACACGACTCCGATCTGAACAGTGTTGAGATTCGCTGTCAGCCTAGCACCGATCTGAGCAGCGTTAAGATCGCCCGGTGACGAAGTACCACCACGGAGACCTCCGCGAGGCCCTGCTCGACGCGGCGGAGGAGCTCGTGCGCGAACGCGGCGCCGACGGCTGGTCACTGCGGGAGGCGTCGGCACGCGTGGGCGTCAGCCCCAGCGCCGCCTACCACCACTTCGCGTCCCGGGACGCGCTGGTGCGCGCCCTGTCCGGCCGGGTGCTCGCCCGGCTCGGCGAACGCCTGGCGCACGCGTGCGAGAACGCGTCCGATCCCCGCGAAGGACTGGTGGCGCTCGGCCGCGCCTACGTGCGCTGGGCCGTCGAAGACCCCGCCGTGGCGCGGCTCGCGTTCGGCACGCGCCCGGAGTGGTCGAGCGACGCGGTGCACCCGCACGACGTCCTGATCGCCGGACTCGACCGGCTCGTCGAGAGCGGCGGGCTCCCGGCGAAAGCCCGCGAGGGCGCGGACTTCGTGTACTGGCCCGCGGTGCACGGGCTGGCCGTGCTGCTCGCCGACGGGCTCGTGCACCTCGACGACGCCGGCCGCCAGACCGAACGCGTGGTCCACACCGTCCTCAATGGACTGACATACGACACCACCGGTGACTGGCCCACGCCCAGCAGCGCGCACACCGACCGCACCGGCTGAGTTCAGCCCGCCCGCCTGCCGAGGACCACCGCCGCCACCGCACCCGCGGCCACGATGCCCGCCAGCGCCAGCAGGCTGTACCACATGCCGTCCGCGAACGCGGCCCGCGCGGCCTCCGCCAGCGCCCCGCCCGCCGGACCGGACCGTTCCGCGACGGCCAGCGCACCGGCCAGCGAACCCTCCGCGGCCTCCCGCGCGCCGGGCGCGAGCGCCGCCGCCGAGGCGTGCATGGAACCGGTGTAGCTGGCCGAAAGCACGCTGCCCGCGAGCGCGATCCCCAGTGCCGCACCGACTTCCCGCGTCGCGTCGTTGACCGCGGACGCGACGCCGTACTTGCCCGGCGGCACGTTGTCGAGGATCGCACTGGTGGCCGGAGGCGCGGTCAGCCCGAGGCCGCCGCCCAGCACGCACACCGCGACCGCCAGCTCCGGGTAACCGCTTTCCGCCGTGAGCCGCCCCAGCAGCAGCACCCCGGCGATCACGATCAGCAGCCCGGCGCACGTCAGCGTGCGCAGCCCCAGCTTGCGGGCGAAGTATGCCGATGCCAGCGACAGCGGGAACAACGACACCGCGATCGGCCACAGCACCAGCCCGGACTTCAGCGGCGAGTACCCCTGCACCAGCTGGAGGTACTGCGCCAGCGCGAACAGCGACCCGAACGCGGCCGTGAACTGCACGGTGACCGACACCGAACCGGTCGCGAACGCGGCGTTGGTGAACAGCCGCACGTCCAGCAACGGCGCGTCGTGGCGCGACTCGAACCACGCGAAGACCCCGCCCAGCACGAGTCCGGCGGCGATCGTGCCCAGGACCGTCGCGTTGCCCCAGCCCAGGTCCGCGACGCGCAGGATGCCGAACACCAGCGACCCGACCGCGAGCGCGCTGAGCACGGCGCCGGCGACGTCGAACCGCCGCCGCTCGGCCTCCTTCGAGGTCGGCACCGTGGCGCAGGCGACCGCCAGCACGACCGACAGCACGGCGGGCCCGACGAACACCGAGTGCCACGTGAAGTGCTGCAGGAGCAGCCCGGCGAACACCAGCCCGCCCAGGCCGCCGACGCCGGCCACCGCGGCCCAGATGCCGATCGCGCGGCCGCGCCGTTCCGGCGGGAAGCTCGCGTTGATGATCGACAGCGTGGCGGGCATGATCATCGCCGCGCCCAGCCCGGTGAGCGCCCGCGCCGCGACCAGCCAGGCCGACGACACGGCGAACAGCGGCGCCGCGCAGCTCAGCGCGAAGACGACCAGCCCGATGACGAGCACACCGCGGCGGCCGTAGCGGTCCCCGAGCGCGCCCATCGGCAGCACGAGCGCGGCCAGCACGAGCGTGTACCCGTCGACGATCCAGGTCTGCTGCGCCTGGCTCGCGCCGGTGTCGGCGGCCAGCGCGGGCAGCGCGGTGTTGACGATCGTGACCATCGCGATCACCAGCGCCACCGCGGTGCACATGACGCCGACCGTCCAGGCCCGGCGGGCCGGGGAGAGCGCGGGCACCTCGACGGAGCCGGTACTGGGCCCTGCCCTCATGCCACCTCGTTCCGACGGGGAAACGAAACCATCGGTAGCGTAGCAGGACTGGTAGTCTCGTTTCTCGGTTTCGCGGCGGAGGAGGGAGAATCCGGACGTGACCGCCCAGCACTTCGACCGGCGCGACCCCCGGCTCGACCGGTCCCGTTCGGCGATCCTGTCCGCGGCCGTCGCCCTGCTGTCCGAAGGCGGCGTCCGGCAGGTCACGATCGACGCGGTCACCGCGCGCAGCGGCGTGGCGCGGTCCACGCTCTACCGGCACTTCCCCACCAGCGCCGAGCTGCTGGCCGCCGCGTTCCAGGAGCTGCTGCCGCCGCTGCGGCTGCCCGATCCGGACGCCTCCCCGCGCGACCGGCTGCTGCAGCTCGTGCTCGCCCAGGCCGACCAGATCGACCAGGCGCCCACCGTCGCCGCGGTGGTCTGGCTGTCCACGCTCGGGCTGTCGGGGGTGCCGTCCGGCGCCGACGACCAGTCGCGGCTCACCGCGCTGCGCGAGCACATCATCGAGCGCTACCGCGGCCCGTTCGAGGCGGTGCTCGCCGACTGCCTGCCGCCGTCCGGACGCGACATCGACGTCGCCGCCGCGCAGCTGGTCGGCCCGCTGATGTTCAACGCGCTGATCACCGGCAGGCCGAGCGACCGCGAGTTCTGCGTCCGCATCGTGGACGACTTCCTCGCGGGACGTGATCCAATGACGGCGTGACTCCCCGACCCGACCGCCACGAGCCCGCCACCCTCGCGTTCGGCACGCAGGCCGTGCACGCCGGCAACGAGACCTCCGGCACCGGCCCGATCCGCACGCCGATCGTGATGGCCAACTCCTACGGCCTGCCCGAGGACCCGTCCGCGCTCAGCTGGTCGGGCACCGACGTCCCGCTCTACACACGCAACTCCGGCACGAACCAGCTGGGGCTGCAGCGGAAGCTGGCCGCGCTGGAGGGCGGCGAGGACGCCGTGGTGTTCGCGTCCGGGGTGGCCGCGCTGCACGCGGTGTTCTTCACGTACCTGCGCACCGGCGACCACATCGTCGTGTCCGACGTGACGTACGAGGCCACGTGGCGCCTGTTCGCCGAGCTGCTCCCGGCCCGCTACGGCATCGAGGCGACCTTCGTGGACATCACCGACCCCGACGCCGTGAAGGCCGCGCTGCGCCCGAACACCCGGCTGGTGCACACCGAGACGATCGCCAACCCCACCACCAAGGTCGCCGACATCGCGGCGGTCGCGGAGCTGGCCCACGACGCGGGTGCGCTGCTCGTCGTGGACTCCACGTTCACCCCGCCGCCGCTGTACCGGCCGCTCGCCGACGGCGCCGACCTTGTGGTCCACTCGCTCACGAAGTACATCAACGGGCACGGCGACGCGATGGGCGGCGCGGTCATCGGCTCGCGCGAGCTGCTGGCGCCGGTCAAGGCGGAGGCGATGGTCGACGTCGGCGGCGTGATTTCGCCCTTCAACGCGTGGCTGATCACGCGCGGTTCGGTCACCCTGCCGCTGCGGCTGCGGCAGCAGGTGACCTCGGCCGCCCGCATCGCGCCGATGCTGGAGGCCGACCCGCGCGTCGCGTACGTGGCGTATCCCGGCCTCCCGTCTCATCCCCAGCACGAGCTGGCCACGCGCCAGTTCACCGGCTACGGCGCGATGCTGGCGTTCGCGGTCGACGGCGGCCCGGACGTGCAGAACCGGTTCGTCGCGAACCTGCGGGTGATCACGTCCGCGGTGTCGCTGGGCCACGACGAGTCGCTGATCGTGCACGTCGGCACCGAAGGCCCGCGCGTGGCGCGCTATCCCGAGCAGTTCCGCCGCTTCGGGCACCTGCGGTTCTCCGTCGGGCTGGAGGACACGGACGACCTGCTCACGGACCTGGCCACGGCACTGGACGAGACGTTCGGCTGACGCCGAAGAACCGTCCGGTACAGGCGGACGAGGGGGTCAGGGCAGCGCCGGGGCGAGGTGTTCCAGCTGGGTGACCGCGTCGAGGAACTCGCCCTCCAGCACCGGCATCAGGGTGACGTGGTCGGCGCCCGCCGCGAGGTGCTCTCGCACCTTGGCGCCGATCGACTCCGGTCCGCCGTACGCGACGGTCGCGTCGACCACCCCGTCGACGTCGTCGGTCGAATATCCCAGTCGTGCCATCGCTTTCGTGAACCAGGGCATGCCGAGCCGCATCGACACCGCCGCCTTGGCGTGTTCCCGGTCGCCCGGCACCGCGGTGAGGGCGACGACCACGAGCTTGTCCGGGCCGAGCAGCTTCCGCACCTCCGCGGTGAACTCCGGCGGCAGCCCGGCGGGCAGCACGCCGTCGGCCCGCTCCGCCGCCAGCGCCAGCATCTTGGGGCCGTTCGCGCCGAGAATTCTCGGGTACTGGGCGTCCGCGGCGGGCGGCATCATCGGACCGTCCATTCGCGACAAATAGTTTCGCATCGTCTCGACCGGACTGCCGTACTCACGCCCGGTGGCCTCCGCCTGCTGCGCGTAGCCGACGCCCAGCCCGAGCGCGAACCTGCCCGGGAAGGCGTCGGCGAGCAGTGCCGCGCCGCCGTGCGCGATCTCGGGTTCGCGGGCCCAGATGTTGGCGATACCGGTCGCGAACGCCACCCGCTCGGTCGCGGCCAGCAGCACCGCCAGCTGCACCAGCGCGTCCTTGCCGCCGACGGTCTCGTTGGTCCAGATCGTGCCGTACCCCGCCCGTTCCAGCCGGACGGCGGCCTCCCGCTGCCGCGCGAGGGGTACCGCGCCGGTGAACGGGACCGGCAGGAAAACCCCGGTCGTTCCTAGTGTGCTCATGACACCACCCTCGGGCCGGGCACCACGCGGAGTCCAATGAATGTTCCGCAAGGAGCGATGCGCTTCGCGTATCACCGCAGAACTCAGGGTTCTTCCCCGATGCAGGCCCGGCGCAGCGCGCCCACACTCGACGACCATGCACCCCACAGCGCTCCGCCTGCCCGAGCCGACCGGCCCCCATCCGGTCGGGGCCACGCCGCTGCACCTGGTGGACTCCGCGCGCCCCGATCCGTGGGTGCCGGAACGCCCACGGGAGCTCATGGTCACCCTCTGGTACCCGGCGCCCGCGGCCGGAGAACGGCGGACCGCGTACCTCACCCCGGTGGAGTCGGAGCACCTGCTGACCGGCATCCCGGACGTGCCCCGCGACATCCTGAGCACGACGCGCACCCACGCCTTCGCCGACGCGCCACCGCTCGCCGACCGCGAGCGGCCCCTCGTCCTGCTCTCCCCCGGCTTCACGAAACCCCGCGCCACCCTCACCGGTCTGGCCGAGGACCTCGCGAGCCACGGGTACGTCGTCGCCGCGATCGAGCACACCCACGAGAGCGTCGCGACCACCTTCCCGGATGGCCGCGTGGCAACCTGCCAGGCCCGGAACTTCCGGCGGGACGAGGCGTTCTGGGACAAGCTGGCGACCGGCCGCGCCGCCGACGTCTCTTTCGTCCTCGACGAGCTGACCCGCACGCTCGCCCCGTCCGGCATCGGCATGGCGGGCCACTCCGCCGGTGGGGCGAGCGCGCTCACCGCCCTCGCCGTCGAACTCCGGCTCCAGGCCGCGATCGGCATCGACGGCACCGTACACAGCGTGCCGCCCGGCCTGTCCCGGCCGTTCCTGTTCCTGGGCCGCGAATCCCAGTACACCCCGGGCAGTGGACCCGCCGCGGCCACGTGGGAGGACGCGTGGCACCAGCTGACCGGCTGGAAACGCTGGTTCACGGTCGCCGGCGCCGCCCACGCCTCCTTCACCGACCTCGCACTGCTCGCCGAACAGGCCGGTCTGGGTCTCGGGCCCGCCACCCTGCCCGCCGCCCGCGTCTCGGAACTCACCCGCTGCTACGTCCGGGCCTTCTTCGACCAGCACCTGCGGGGCGAACCACAGTCCTGTTTGGACACACCGCCGCACGCGGAAGTGGTGACCGCGTCGCTGTAGCAGCCCGCACCTCGACGGACTGGCCGCCCATCTTGTATCATTAACTTGATACAAGAGGAGGCGCGCCGATGCCCTGGGACAACGTGCTCGTGACCGCGGTGGTGCTGGGCCTGTTCGGTCTGGTGCTGCTCATCGTGCTGTGGCCGGGTGAGCGCCAGGGCCGGCGGCTGCTGAAGAAGTGGGGCGTCGAGGACCCCGGCGAACGCGACGTGGCCGAGACGGTGCGGTACCTGCGGCGCCGCCGGTTCTGGTACCCGTTGCTGTTCTTCGTGCTGCCGCTGGCGATCGGCCGCGGCGGCGGGTCGCTGTGGGTGATCGCGTGGACCCTGCTGCCCGGCGGTCTCCTCGGTGAGCTGCTGGCGTTGCGGCCGTCGCGGGAACGGCGGCGCGAGGCGAGCCTGGTCACCCGGCGCGTGGTCGACCTCGTGCCTGCGTGGGCGCTCGTGCTGCTGGCGATCTCGACCGCCGGCCAGACGGTGCACGCCGTCGTGACCCTGGACTGGCTCGTGCTCGGCGTGACGATCGCCGCCGCGCTGGCCGCCGGGGTGATCATCGCGCTGGCACTGCGCCGTCCGGCCGTCGGGGACGTCAAGGTGGACCTCGTGCTGCGGGTCCGCAGCGCGCGGGTGGCCACCGGGCTGGCCATCATCGCGCCCGCCACCCTTCCCTCGCGGGACATGGGGATGAGCGCCGGTCTCGCACTCGTCCTCGTGGCGAGCCTGGTCGCGGCGATAGCCATCGCGAGCCCCTCACCCCGGGTGGCCGAGACGGCGCGGTGAGCGGACTGCGCGTCGTCGTCGACACCGCGAGCGGGGTGGCCCCCTGGCGGCAGGTACGCGACCAGATCGTCCGGCTCGCCCAGGCCGGGACCCTGCGGCCCGGCACGCGCCTGCCGCCGATCCGGCAGCTCGCGCGGGACCTCGGCCTCGCGGCGGGCACGGTGGCGCGCGCGTACCGCGAACTGGAGACCGAGGGCTGGGTGAGCACCGGCGGTGCCCGGGGCACGGTGATCGCCGAGCCCGCGAGCCCGCCCGACCAGACCGCGCTGCTGCGGGAAGCCGCCTCGCGCTACGCCGCTTTCGCCCGTGAACTCGGCGCTGACGCCGACGCCGCGGCCGAAGCGGTGCGCGCGGCCTACCAGGAGCAATAGAGTCGAGCCATGTTCGCTCGTCTCGTGCGCTGGAGCATGGTCGTCCTGAGCGGGGTCACGCTCGTGCTGGTGCCCGCCGCCCCGGTTTCGGCGACGCCCGTGCGGCTCGCCACCCCGCCGATGGGCTGGAACGACTGGAACAGTTTCCGTTGCGGGATAACGGAAACGATCGTGCGGGAGACCGCCGACGCGCTGGTCCGGACCGGGCTGCGGGACGCGGGCTACCGGTACGTCAACGTCGACGACTGCTGGGCCGCCGGCCGTGACACCGGCGGTCACCTGCAGGCCGATCCCGTCGCGTTTCCGTCCGGCATGGCGGCGCTGGCGGACTACGTGCACGCGCGCGGCCTGCTGTTCGGCATCTACACCGCGGCCGGTGACAAGACCTGCGAGGGCCGTCCCGCCAGCGGCGGGCACTACGAGCAGGACGCGCGCGACTTCGCGGCCTGGGGCGCCGACTACGTCAAGCTCGACTGGTGCGGCGCGCAGGGCGACCCGTACCAGCTGACCTCGCAGTTCCGCGCGGCCCTCGACGCGACGGGGCGCAGCGTGGTGCTGGGCGTGTCCCGGCACGGCAACCCGTGGACGTGGCCCTCGCACCCGGCCGACCTGTGGCGCACCTCCGCCGACATCGACGACCAGTGGTCCTCGATGCTGCGCAACGCCGAGGAGGAGGCCGGACTGTCGTCGCGGGCGGGGCCCGGCGCGGGCTGGAACGATCCCGACATGCTGCAGGTCGGCAACGGCGGGATGAGCACGGAGGAGTACCGCGCGCACCTGAGTCTGTGGTCCGTCCTGGCCGCGCCACTGCTGCTGGGCGACGACGTGCGCACGGCGGACCAGTCGACGCTGGACCTGCTCGGCAACCGGGAGGTGATCGCGGTCGACCAGGATCCGCTGGGGGCGCCGGGAGACCGGCTGAGCAGCGACGGCGACCGGGAGGTCTGGACCAGGCGGCTCGCGAACGGGGACGTGGCCGTGGCCCTGTTCAACCGGGGCGCGACGAGCACGGAGATCCGCACCGACGCGCGCTCCGCAGGACTGCCGTTTTCGTCCGGCTACGTGCTGCGGGATCTGTGGCAGCACACGGAGACGTCGACGCTCGGCGGGATTTCGGCGGAGGTTCCGCCGCACGGGGTGGTGTTGTACCGGGTTTCTTCACGTCCACAGTGGACTCCACCGCAGGTCACTTTGTCGACGGACACCGGGTTCGTGGCCGGGCAGCCGGTGACGGTGTCGGTGCGCAACGAAAGCGTCGTGCCGCTTCGGGTTGATCGTGTCACGGTGGATGCTCCGCCGGGCTGGCGGGTGCGGTTGCTGCGGCAGGACGGCGTGGTGTCGCTCGCCGGGAAGCCGGTGACCGCGCGGTTCGAGGTGACCGGTCCCGCGAACGCGACGCTGGGGCTGAGCGCGACGGTGGGCGGGGTGACCTACCGTTCGACCGCGCAGGTCGTGGTGCCGCCCGCGCCGCCGAGTGGCGTCGTCGCGCTGTCGGACCATCCGCGGTTGCAGACGGACAACGGGTGGTACCTGCCGATGAAGGTGGACCACTCGTTCGGCCCGGACGACTTCTGCGGCGACTGCACGGGCGGCACCCTGACCCTCGCCGGACAGCGGTTCGGGACCGGGCTGGGCACCTACGCGTCGGCGCAGGTCGCGTACTACCTCGGGGGCCGCTGCCGCACTTTCGGGTTCACGGCGGGCGTCGACGACGAGGTGCTGGGCATGACGTGGCCCGGCCCGCACAACATCAAGGGCACCGCGCGCTTCCAGGTCTACGCCGACGGCCACCTCCTGTTCGACAGCGGCCTGCTGCACGCGGGCGACCACCCGCCGCGGGCGGTGCTGAACGTGCGCGGGGCGCGGGAGCTGAAGCTGGTGACCACCAGCGGAGGCGACGGCAACTTCGCGGACCACGCCGACTGGGCCGGGATGCAGGCGAGGTGCTGAGGCTCGCGGCGCCGGTTGGCTCACCTACGGTTCTAGAGCCTGCGGGAGAACCATTCCGTCAGGATTTCGTCAACCGCTTTGGTCGTCGGCAGCTGCGGAGCCGGTTCCAGGCCCGGTTCCGCGGCCAGCGGATGGGCCAGCTCCGGTACGGCGACCAGCTCGATTTCGCTGGGGCGTGGGGAGTTCTCCCGCAGCGCCTCGACCAGGGTGACCGCGTCCGCGCGGAGTTCCGGGTGGTCCTTCTCCCCGATGACGAGCAGCAGCGGCGGTGGTGCGGTGAGGTTTCCGGCCCGGGCAACGAAGTCCAGGTCCGCGGCGACCTCGTCGGCCTCGGGAGTCCACCGGTACGGGTGCCCGGCGAGGCCCTCGACGAGCCCGACGACGGGCCGGATCCGCACGGCCGGGTTGACCAGCGCGACCGCGCGTACCGGAATCCGTTGTGCCGTGAGGACTTGCAGCGCGACGGCGCCGCCGAGGGACGCACCGAGGATGCCGATCGGCTCGTCGTCGACCGGCAGCTGCTCGCGCACCGACGCGAGCGCGGCGGGGAACTCCTCGGCGGCCTGGTGGACGAACGGCGCGAGGAACGCCCTCAAGGCGTCCTTTCTGGCGAGCTCGACGGCGGCGTCGAGGCGACCGTCGACCATCCGCGCGCCGCACATCGGCATGCCCAGGTGGACCCGCCACGCGGGCACCCCGGCCATGGGCAACGCCGCCGCGAAAGCCGCGTCCGTGCGTGGCGCGTCGAGCATGTGCCACGTCACGACGAGCGGCGCCCGGCCGCCTCCGGCCGGGGGCAGCGCCGTGAACGGCACTCCGGCCGCGGTGCCGGTGATCGTTTCCATGGCCCCTCCTCAGCCTCACCGTAGACGGCCTGCCGGTGCCGCGGAAACGCTTTCGCCGAGGGCGTAACTCAGTACCGCACAGTACTCTGCGTAAGCGGCGGGTACACAGTGGACTCATAACCGTCCACAGTGGCGCCTGCGAACTGGAGCATCGCGGCCAGCGCGCCGTGCATGTTCGCGGGGTAGTTCAGCTCCGGCGCGGAAATCTCGTCCAGCGTCCGCAGGTGCTCGGCGGTGAGCTGCACGTCCAGGCCCGCGAGGTTGCCTTCCAGGTGTTCCAGGCGCCGCGCGCCGACGATCGGTACCACCGTGCCCTCGCGGGCGCGCAACCACGCCATCGACACGGCCGCCGGAGTCGTGCCGAGTTCCCCTGCGATCGCCGCGACCGCCTCGATGACGTCGAACTCCTTCTCGCTCGGCCCGCCGACGAACGCCGCGCGCGCGGAGTCGGTGACTTCCCCGCCACGGCGGTACTTCCCCGACAGGAAGCCGTTTTTGAGCGGGCTCCACGGCACCAGCGCCATCCCCTGGTCCCGCGCGAGCGGCGCCAGCTCGCCCTCGACCGTGCGGGCGAGCAGCGAGTACTCGACCTGCAACGCGATCAGCGGCGTCCAGCCCCGCAGCAGCGTCAGGGTCTGGGCCTGCGCGGTCACCCACGCCGGGGTGTTGGAGAAGCCGAGGTACCGGATCTTGCCGGCGCGCACCAGGTCGTCGAGGGTGCGCAGGGTTTCCTCGATCGGGGTGTGCCGGTCCCAGTTGTGCAACCAGTAGAGGTCGAGGTGGTCGGTGCGCAGGCGCCGCAGGCTTTCGTGCAGCTGCGCGAGGATGGACGCGCGGCCCGCGCCGCCGCCGTTGGGGTCGCCGGGGAAGAGGTTGGTGAAGAACTTCGACGCGAGCACCACGTGGTCGCGGCTGCCGGGGCGGGCGGCGAAGTGGTCGCCGAGGATCTTTTCGGAGTGGCCGTTGGTGTAGATGTTGGCGGTGTCGATGAAGTTCCCGCCGCGGTCGAGGTACGCGGAGAGGATCTTCTCCGACTCCTCGACGCTGGATCCGGCACCGCCGGGATCCTCTCCGAAGGTCATCGCGCCGAGGGCGAACGGGCTCACCCGCAGTCCGGACCGGCCGAGGGTGAGGTAGTGGTCGAGTGGCATGGGATTCATACAACCGCGATCCGGCCGGCGGGGGTAGACCGATACTGTCCGGCTCTTGCACGATCCTGTTCGATTCGCCACGATCGGACTCGTGCTTCTCACCGAGATCCGCGACGCCGTCGCGGCCCATGCCCGGCCGGACATGCGCACGCCGGTTCCCGGGTTACTGCTGTCCAGAGTGGACAGTTCCGAGCAGCACCATTCGCTGACCGAGCCACTGCTGGTGGTGATGGCGCAGGGCGGCAAGCGGCTCCTGCTCGGCGACCGGGTGTACGAGTACCGGGCGGGGCAGTGCCTCGTTGTCACCACGGATCTGCCGGTCACCGGGCACTTCCTCGACGCGAGTCCGCGGAAACCCGCGCTGGGACTGGGGTTGGTGCTCCGCCCGGCCGCGATCTCGGCGCTGTTGCCGGACGTGCCGCCCGCGCCACGGGCGGCCGGGGTGCCGGCGATGGGCACCTGCGACGCGGACGAGGACCTGCTCGACGCGGTGGCCCGGCTGGTGCGCCTGCTCGACCGCCCGGCGGACGTGCGGGTGCTCGCGCCGCTGCTGGAGCGCGAGATCCTGTGGCGGCTGCTGACCGGTCCGCTCGGGGGCGTGGTGCGGCAGATCGGGCTGGCCGAGAGCGGGCTGGGGCACGTGAACCGGGCGATCCGGTGGATCCGCGAGCACTACGCGGAGCCGCTGCGGATCGAGGACCTGGCGCGTCTGGCGGGGCTGAGCGCGTCCGCGTTCCACCGGCACTTCCGCGCGGTGACGGCGCTGAGCCCCCTGCAGTTCCAGAAACGCATCCGGCTGCAGGAGGCGCGCACCCTGCTGCTCGCCCGCCCCGGCGACGTGGCGGGCGTGGGCCACCTCGTGGGCTACGACAGCCCTTCGCAGTTCACCCGCGAGTACCGCCGGCTGTTCGGCGCTCCCCCGGGCCAGGACGCCGCCCGCCTGCGGGCCGACGCCGAGGCCGTGGGAGCGCCGTCGCTGCCCTGAGCCTCAGCTCGTCGTCTCCAGGTCCACGTCCACCGTCGCCGGCCGGCCTGCCGTCAGGCTCACCTGCTGGACGGTCGGCGTGTAGAGGCTCGTGACCACCGTGTACTCACCGGGCTCCGGGTAGGACAGCTCGTACCGGCCGTCCGCCTTGGTGACCGTCGTCGCGACGACCGTGCCCGCCGCGTCGGTGATCGTCACCGTGGCCTCCGCGATGCTGTCACCGTCCGGGCCGGTGACCGTGCCGCTCAGCAGCCCGTTCGCGTCCACGACCAGCTCCGCCACCGCCGGCTCCGCGCCGCCGACCACCACCGGCACCGCCCGCGGGCGGCGGTTCGGCGGCTGCGCCACGACGGTCGTCTCCCCCCTCGGCAACCCCGCGAGGTGGAAACCGCCGTCCTGGCCCGAAACCGTGCTGCCGAGCACCTCGCCCGCGGCCCCCGTCGCGGTCACGGTCGCCCCGCTCACCGGGCTCCCGTCGGCCGCGCGCACGAACCCCGTCACGACGCCGTCGCCGCTGAGCGCGAAGTCCCGCACCACACCGGAACCGTTGAGCGACACCCGCGCGACCTCCGCCTGGAACCCGCTCGCCGTGACGATCACCGTGTACGAGCCCGAAGGCAGCCCCGACACGGCGTAGCGCCCCTCGGCGTCCGCCCGGGCGCGACTGACCTGCCCGCCGTCCGGACGCGTCACCGTCACCACGCCGTGCGACAGGGCGGCACCGCCCTCGGTCCGCAGCTGCCCCGTCAGCTCCCCCGGCGACGGCACCCGAGAGGCAGCAGGCGCCGCGGGAGCGGCAGCCGCTTGTTTCCGGGCGGGCAGGAAGGCGGCGATCAGCAGCGCCACCACCGCGGCGGCCGCGCCGATCACCAGCACCACGCGGAAACCGCCCTGGGACGGCACGTTCACCGGGCCGAGCCTCGTCGTCAGGTGCGCGAGGATCACGCCCGCGACGGCGCTCGCCACCGACGTGCCGATCGAGCGCATCAGGGTGTTGAGGCTGTTGGCCGCGGCCGTCTCCGACACCGGCACCGCGCCCATCACCAGCGCGGGCAGCGCCCCGTAGGCGAACCCGATGCCCGCACCGATGACGCACGTGGCGATCAGCAGCTGCCAGACCGAGCCCATCATCACGGTCGACAGGACGTACCCGACGGCCACCACGAACGCGCCGATCATCAGCGTCACCTTCGGGCCCCTGGCCCGGGACACCTTCGCCGACAGTGGCGCCACCACCATCATCACCAGACCGTTCGGTGCCAGCACCAGACCGGCCGTGAGCATGGTCTGCCCGAGCCCGTAACCGGTCGCCTTCGGCAGCTGCAGCAGCTGCGGCACCACCAGCGACGTCGCGAACATCGCGAACCCGAACACCACGGACGCGATGTTGGTCAGCAGCACCTGGCGGCGCGCGGTGGTGCGCAGGTCCACCAGCGGCTGCCGGGTGCGCAGCTCCCACCAGCCCCACACCAGCAGCACGACGACGGCGACGGCGAACAGGCCCAACGTGCGGCCGCTGCCCCAGCCCCAGTCGGCGCCCTTGGAGATCCCCAGCAGCAGGGCCAGCAGCGCGACCGACATGCCGAGTGCGCCCGGCACGTCGAACCGGCCGCCGGTGCGCACGTGCGACTCCGGCACCAGCGACAGCACGAGCACGCCGGCGACCACGCCGAGGACGGCGGCGGTCCAGAACAGCACGTGCCAGTCGAAGTTGTCGGCGATCAGCGCGGCGGCGGGCAGGCCGAGCGCACCGCCGACGCCGAGCGAGGCGCTCATCAGCGCGATCGCGCTGCCGAGCCGTTCAGCGGGCAGCTCGTCGCGCATGATGCTGATGCCCAGCGGGATCACGCCGGAGGCCAGCCCCTGCAGCGTGCGGCCGGCGACCATGGGCCAGAGGCTGCTCGACAGCCCGCACAGCACCGAGCCCGCCACCAGCATCACGATGCTGAACAGCAGCATGCGGCGCTTGCCGTACATGTCGCCGAGCCGCCCGACGGTCGGCGTGGCGACGGCGGCGGCCAGCAGCGTGGCGGTGATCGCCCACGTCGCGTCCGACGGCGAGGCGTTGAGCAGCTTCGGCAGTTCGGGGACCAGCGGGATCACGAGGGTCTGCATCAGCGAGACCACGATCCCGCCGAAGGCGAGCACCGCGACGACGGCGTTGGGCCGCACGCCGGTGGCAGAGGAGGGGGTCATCAGGGGGCTCCCGTCTAAGTCAGTCAGCTGACTTAATTGGGAAGATACCGGTTCCCCCATTGCCCGCGCCACGGGGCCTCACAAAACGGACCTCAGTACCGTTAGAAACCCTCAGCCGCCCCGTTCCGCCGCGGGTCCGCACAGGACCGCAGCACCCCGCCCGAAAGCACCACGCCCTCGAAGTTGCCCGTCAGCGAATGCCACGGGCCGAGGTCCTTGAGCCACAACCCCCGCTCACCGCAGCGCCGCCGGAACTCGCGCTCCACCGCCGGGTCGAAGCCGTGCTCCAGGGTCACCCCCGGCAGCCAGCCCGCGGACGGCTCGTGCGGGCGCACCCCGAACCGCGGTGCCGCCACGGACTCCTCGATGGACAGGCCGAAGTCCACGAGGTTCACGAGGTTCTGCAGCACGCACGCGACCAGTGACACCGACGGCGAACCCGATGCGAGCACCGGAACCCCGTTCCGCAGCACCAGGTTCGGCGCGAGGTACACCGTCGCCCGCTCGCCCGGCCACGGCATGCCGCGTTGGAAGAACGAGCCGCCCCCGGAGAGCTGGCAGCCCTCGGCGAACAGCCCGTTCACCCACGGTGACGCCATGTGCGAGTGCGTGACCGAGGCGACGTTGCCCTGCTCGTCCACCACCGTCACGTGGATCGTTCCCGGCGAGGGGACCGCGGCCGGGGACGGCGCAGAGCCCAGCCGCTCCAGACGGCGGGCCGCGTAGTCCTTCGACAGCAACGCTTCCACGTCGGTGGCGGCCGTGCGAGGTGGGGCGTAGTAGACCTCGTTGTGCACGGCCACCAGCAGGTCCAGCGTGTCCACTGAGGACGGTCCCCACGACGGCAGGTCCGTCAGCTCCAGCAGGTTCAGCGCCTCGATCAGCTGGCAGCCCCCGTCGTCGGGCGGGGCGGACGCGACGATCTCCACGTCCCGGTAGGTGCCACGCAGCGGGGTGTGCCACCGGGCCTGGTACGCGGCGAAGTCCTCGCGGGTGAGCACCCCGCCGCCGCGGCGGCATTCGGCGCTGACCGCCCGCGCGAAGTCCCCGAGGTAGTAGTCCAGGTCCTCGTCCCGCAGCCGTTCCAGCGTGCGCGCCACCCGCTCCTGCCGCAGCGTCTCCCCCGGCCCGA
The DNA here is from genome assembly GCF_014191255.1 of Amycolatopsis bartoniae. Taxonomy (GTDB): domain Bacteria; phylum Actinomycetota; class Actinomycetes; order Mycobacteriales; family Pseudonocardiaceae; genus Amycolatopsis_E; species Amycolatopsis_E bartoniae. The sequence goes on along the minus strand of NZ_JACHWH010000003.1, from coordinate 176,511 downwards.
GCAGGCTGCCACCGGGCAGGAACGCCTCCCGCCCCTGCTCGTGGCAGCCCAGCTCGGCGCGATGCGCGTACACCTCGCCGAACAGGTACGGGTGCACCGCGAACCCGTCCCGCGCCAGGAAGATCGCGTCCCGCAGCAACCGCGCCCGCGGCACGCCGCCGAACCGCTCGTGCGCGGCACGGAACGCCGGCCACCAGCCGGGCACCGGCACGCCCCGGCCGGTGGTGAGGTCGGCGCCGGTGAACCCCGGCAGTGGCGCGAGCGGCGCGGCGACGTTGCCGTTGAGGTAGCTCGCGCCGCCGGTGCCCGCGTCCCAGTACAGCAGCTCCAGGCCGCCGGTCAGCGCCGTCATGTGCGGCTCGACGACCAGCTGCGTGGCCGCCGCGGCGAGGGCCGCGTCGCACGCCGTGCCGCCTTCCCGCAGCACGTCGAGCCCGGAGCGGACGGCGAGCGGGTGCGAGGTGACGACCATCCCGCGCCGGGCCTCGACGGGCTCCTTCCGCCCGTAGGCGGCCCGGCGCGCGAGCTCGCCGGCGGTCCGCCGGTCCATCAGGACCCCGCCAGCGACTTGTTCCGCTGCTCGTCCACCGAGTGGGGCATCGCGAACAGCGCCACGAGGATCGACAGCACGCAGAACCCGGTCATGTACCAGCCGAACGTGGCGTTGGTGCCGGTCAGGTCGAACAGCCACACCGCGATCAGCCCGGCGGTCGAACCCAGTGCCGTGGTGCCGATGTTGTAGTTCAACGCGGACGCGCTGGCCCGCACCTCCGCCGGGAAGCTCATCACGTACGCGGTGGTGAGCGGGGCCCCGACGAAGTTGTTGATGAACGTGAACGCCACCACCGCGACCACGGCCAGCCAGAGCGAGCCCGAGCCGATGGCCAGGAACGTCGGCACGGTCAGCACCACGAAGAGCCCGTAGCCCACGACGAGCGGGATCTTCGCCCCGACCCGGTCGGCGAGCTTACCGCCCCAGATCGCGGGCACCGGCCCGATCGCGTAGGTCAGCAGCGACGCCAGCAGCGCGTTGTTCTCCGCGAACCCGGCCTTGACCATCGCCGTGACGAAGTACGCCTGGATGACGAACGAGCCCACCCGCTGCCCGGCGCCGAGCCCGATCGCCCGCAGCATCACGCCCCAGTGCTCCCGCACGGCCGTGCGGAACGGCGTCTGCTTGACCTTGCCCTCGTCGGCGAGCGCGGCCATCTCCCGGAACTGCGGCGTTTCCTCCACGTGCCGCCGGATGTAGATGCCGACCAGCGCCATCGGCACGGCCAGCAGGAACGGGATCCGCCAGCCCCAGTCGTCGAACGCCTCCGCCGGCAGCACCGCGATGACCACATAGGACACCAGCGTCGCCAGCAGCGGGCCGATCGAGGTGGACGCCACGCTCAGCCCGGCGAGGTAGTTGCGCCGGTTGCCGTGCTCGTGCTCGAAGATGAAGTTGGCCGCCGTGGTGTACTCGACGCTCGCGCCGACGCCCTGCAACAGCCGGCACAGCAGCAGGATCACCGGTGCCGCGATGCCGATCGCGGCGTAGGTGGGCAGCACGCCGATCCCGGCGGTCCCGGCGCTCATCACCGCGATCGTCAGCAGCAGCACGAACCGGCGGCCGCGCAGGTCGGCCAGCGGGCCCAGCACCATGGCCGCCACCGGCCGCAGCGCGTACGACAGCACGAGCCCCGCGTAGGTCGACAGCAGCGCGGCGGTGGCGTCCCCGGCGGGGAAGAACTGGTGGGAGATGACGACCGCCAGCGTGCCGTAGAGGCCGAAGTCGTAGTACTCGACGACGTTGCCGAGCATCGCGGACAGCAGGACCCGGCGGCGCGTGCGCAGGTCCGTGGCGGGTGGTTCGGGCAGCTCGGTCTCCCGGATGTCGTGGTCGGTCAACGGTTCTCCTCGGAGTCAGCGGGGTCAGTGCCGGAAGCGTTCCGGGCGGAAGGGGTCGAGCATCGGGTGGCGGGTGCCGGTGCGGATCTCGCCGGCCAGCAGCTCCCCGGCGATGAGGCCGAGCGTGGCGCCGGAGTGGGTGAAGGCGACGAAACACCCCGGCACCTCGGCGAGCTCGCCGAACACCGGTTCGCCGTCGCCGGGCACGGGTTTGCGGCCGAGCTTCCACGACGCGGCGGTCAGCTCCACGTCCCCGTCCAGCAGGGCGGACGCCTCGGCGGTCAGTTCCTTGACCACGGACTCGTCGATGGTGCAGGTGCCGTCGGGTGCCTCGGCGATCCGGTCGGTGTACCAGTCCTGGTCCATCGCGATCGTGTGCCCGGGGTTGGGGCGCAGGCAGACCCGCGGGGTGTTCAGCACGGCGGACAGCGCAGTCCCGGCCGGTTCGGTGACCACCAGCATCGACAGCGGCGACGAGTCCGGAATGGACACTCCTAGTTCGCCCACCACCGCGGGAGTCGCCGCGCCGCAGGCCACGACGACGGCGCCGGCCTCGAACCGCTCGCCACTCGCGGTGACGACTCCCGTCGCCACTCCCCCGGCGGTGGTCACGCTCGCCTTGCCCGCACCGGTCACGATCCGGCCGCCGAGCCGGGTGAACTCCGCGGCCAGGTGCTCGATCAGGTGCGGCAGAGAAACCCAGCCCTCACCGGGATTGTGCACGGCCACGTCCGGAACCGCCGCGGGGTCGAGGGCCGGCTCCGCCTCGGCGGGCGGCACCAGCTTCGAGTCGTACCCGTGGGCGGTCTCGGCGCGGTGCCGTTGCTCCATCGCGTTCCGGTCGGCCGACCAGTGCAGGGCGCCGTCGAACCGCAGCCACTCGCGGGTGGGATCGGCCGCGAACAGCGTGCGGTAGCGGTCGATCCCGGTGACGCGCAGCGCGTGGTAAGCCGCCGAGCGCGAGCCCGCGGAGTTCAGCCACGACAGCGAACGCCCGGAGGCGCCGTCCGCCAGCTCGCCCTCGGTCACCAGCACCACCGGAACGCCGTCGCGCCGCAGGTGCGTGGCCGTGGAGACGCCGAGAATCCCGCCGCCCACCACCACGACGTGCTTGCCTTCGCTCATCGGGAAAGCTCCCCCTCCTCCGTGTCGGTCCGGGCGTGCGCCCGTTCGAGAATTCGCAGGACGTCCACCGCGTCGGCCGGGTCCACCGGCGGCTCACCCTCGCCCGCGAGCGCGGGCGCCAGGAGCCGGTAGAACTCGCCGTAGTCGCCGCGTTCCGGCTCGACCGGCCGCGTGTCGCCGCGGACGCCGAGCGTGCCCCAGTTTTCCCTTGGCTCCACGCCGAAACCGTCGTCGCCCGGCCGGGCTCCGGCCGCCAGCGCGGACTCCTGCGGGTCCAGGCCCCACTTCGTGTACCCGGCCTTCGAGCCGAGCACGTGGAACCGCGGCGCGGGCAGGGCGGCGAGCCCGGACATGGACAGCCGCGAGCGCGTGCCGTTCGCGTGGCCCAGCACGACGAGCGCGTCGTCCTCGGCTTCGCCGGGACCGAGGCGCGCGAGGTCCGCCCACACCCGCTCCACCGGGCCGAACAGCTGCACGGCCTGGTCGACCAGGTGGGTGCCGAGGTCGAACAGGATGCCGCCGCCCTCGGCCGCCGTCGTGCGGGCCTTCCAGTCGCGCGGGCCCTGCGGCTTCCACCACTCGAACCGCGACTCGAACGTGTGCACCTCGCCCAGCTCGCCGCTGTCGACGAGTTTCCGTACCGTCCGGAAGTCGCCGTCCCAGCGGCGGTTCTGGAACACCGTCAGCACGCGGCCCGCGCGGCGGGCGTGCTCGACGAGCGCCGTGCCCTGTTCGCTGGAGGGCACGAACGGCTTGTCCACCACCACGTGCAGCCCGGCGTCGAGGGCGGCGGTGGCCAGTTTCGCGTGGGTGCCCGGCGGCGTACCGAGGACCACCAGGTCGATCTCCGCCGCCCGGTCGAACAGCTCGGCTGGTCCGGAAAGGACAGTCGCGTTCGGATACTTCTCCGCGGCCTGCTTCGCGCGGCCGGGGTTGCCGGTGACGATGAAGTCGAGCGAGTAGGCGGCGTCGTGCTCCAGGAACGGGGCGTGGAAGACCCGCCCGGACACGCCGAACCCGGCCACCGCGGCGCGGATCACGACTCCACCCCGTACACCTCGCGGGCCCGCTCGGCGGAGATGCGGCCCTCGGCCACATCCCGCCGCACCCGCTCGGCGTCCCGTTCGGACGGTGGCCCGTAACCACCCGCGCCCGCGGTCAGCACCGACACGCGGTCGCCCGGCTGGAGCCTGGTGTAGCCGTGCTCGATCGGTTGCGCCCCCTTGGAAAGCTCCATTCCGGCCCGCTCCCCCGGCTCACCGCCGAACAACCCCCACGGGCGCGAGCGCTGCCGTGAGGTGTCGAGCCAGAAGTGCACGTCGGCCTCCTCCACGCGCACGGTGCGCCGGATGCCCATGCCGCCACGCGTGCGCCCGTCGCCCCCGGAGCCGTCGATGAGCGCGTACTCCTCGACCACCAGCGGGTACTCGGTCTCCAGCGCCTCCACCGGCAGGTTGCTGGTGTTGGTCATGTGCACCTGCACGCCGTCCATGCCGTCCTTGCCCAGCCGCGCACCGCAGCCGCCACCGATCGTCTCCAGGTAGACGAAGTAGCGGCCGGTCCGGCTGTCCACACCGGAGAAGTGCACGCCGGTGTTCGCGCCGTTGCTCGCGGCGGTGACCGTCTCGGGGACCGCGGCGGCGAGCGCGCCGTGGATCAGGTCGACCACGCGCTGGCAGGTCTCGCTGCGGCCGTTGACGGCTGCGGGTTCGACGCAGTTGAGCACCGAGGCCCGCGGGGCGTTGATCGTGACCGGCCGGTGCAACCCCGCGTTGGGCACGATGTCGGGGTCAACCAGCGTCTTGAGCGAGTAGTAGACGGCCGCGTGCAGGGCGGTCCAGACCACGTTCACGCTCGCGCGGACCTGGGGTGGCGCGGTGAAGTCGAAGACGGCCTCGTCCCCGGTGACCGTCACGGTCACCCCGAGATCGAGCTCCTCGTCCAGTTCCGGGCAGTCGAAGCGGTCCGTGAACGCGTACGTGCCGTCCGGCACCTTGGCGATCGCGGCGCGGGTGCGCCGCTCGGTGTAGTCCAGCAGCGCCTCGCTCGCGGCGACCAGCGTGTCCCGACCGTAACGCCCGGCCAGCTCGGTGAACCGGGTGACGGCGAGCCGGTTCGCGGCGATCTGCGCCCGCAGGTCGGCGCGGCGCTCGTGCGGCACCTGGCAGTTGAGCAGGATCAGCTCGAACAGGTCGGTCTGCAGCTCGCCCCGGCGCATCAGCCGCACCGGCGGGATGCGCAGGCCCTCCTGGAAGATGTGCGCGTGCCCGCGGTCGCCGAAGTCGGCGTGGTGCGCCAGGTTCGCGACCCACGCGGTGATCTCGCCGGCGGTGAACACCGGCGAGACCAGCACGATGTCCGGCAGGTGCGAGCCGCCGCCGGTGAACGGGTCGTTGCCGATGAACGTGTCGCCCTCGTCGATCGTGCCCGCCGGGTAGCGGCGTGTGATCTCGTCGACGATGCCCATCAGCGAGCCCAGGTGCAGCGGCGAGCCGCCCTCGTCCTGCGCGAGCATCCGGCCGCACGCGTCGAACACCGACGCGGTGCAGTCGCGGCGCTCCTTGATGTTGGTGGAGTACGCGGCGCGCACCAGCGTCTCACCCATTTCCTCCACAATGGACGACAGCGCCGAGCCGATCACCTCCACCAGCACGGGATCCTGCATCGGGTTTCCTCCTGCGTCGTTCATTCGCCCACCGCCACGATCAGGTTGCGCAGCTCGTCGACCACGGCCACGTCCCCGGGCAGCAGCAGGGTGGTGGTGTCCATCTGCTCGACGACCGCCGGGCCTTCGATCCGGTGCCCCGGCGCGAGCAGCCGCCGGTCGTACACCGGGCATTCGGTGAAGCCGTCGCTTTCGGGCAGGTAGACCTCTCGCGTGGCGCGGACGGCCGCGCTCGCGTCGGCGTCGCCGAGCGGCGTGCGGTGCAGCTCGGCCCGCGCGACCTCGCCGACCGCCCGCAGCCGGAACGTGACCACCTGGACCTCGTCCTCGGCCGTGGAGTAGCCGTAGAGCCGCTCGTGCTCGGCCGCGAACCGCTTGGTCAGCTGGGTGATCGTGTCGGCGGTGACCTCCCCTTCGGGCACCGGCACGGGCAGCTCGTAGTTCTGGCCCGCGTACCGCATTTCGGCCCACCGCTCGGTGCGGCGGTGCTCCGCGGGCACGCCCTCCCCGGCCAGCCACGCCGTCGCCGACTCCGCCAGCTCGGCGAACACCTCCGCCACCACGGACTCCTCCGGCGCGGTGAGGTGGGTCCGCAGGAAGTCCGCGCGGATGTCGGTCATCAGCAGCCCGGCGGCGCACTGCGCGCCGGGGGTTTCGGGCACCAGCACCGTTTTCATGCCCAGCTCCCGCGCGAGCCGGACGGCGTGCAGCGGGCCCGCTCCGCCGAAGGGCACCAGCACGTAGTCGCGCGGGTCGTAGCCGCGCTGCACGGAGATGACCCGGATCGCGCGGGCCATGTTCGCGGTGACGACGCGGATGACGCCCTGCGCGGCTTCGAGCACGTCCATCCCGAGTGGACCGGCCACAGTGGACACCGCGGTCCGCGCGGCCTCGGCGTCGATCTTCATCTGCCCGTCCAGCAGGTACTCGGGGTTGAGCACCCGCAGCACCACGTTCGCGTCGGTGACGGTGGGTTCGGTGCCGCGGCCGTAGCAGGCCGGACCGGGGTCAGCCCCTGCGCTGCCCGGGCCGACCTTGAGCGCGCCGCCCGCGTCGATCCACGCGATCGAACCGCCGCCGGCGCCGACGGTGTGGATGTCGAGCATCGGCGCCCGCACGGGCCTGCCGTCGATCTCCGTGCCGTTGGCCGCCTTCGGCACGCCGTCCTGCACGAGGGAGACGTCCGACGACGTGCCGCCCACGTCGAACGTGATGACGTCCGGAAATCCCGCGGCGCGGGCGATCTCGGCCGCGCCGACCACGCCCGTGCTCGGGCCGGACAGCACCATGCGCGACGGCATCCGCTCGGCGGCCTCGAACGGGATGATGCCGCCGTTGGACTGGGTCACGTGCGGCGTCGCCCGCAGGCCGAGCTCGGCCAGCCTCGTCCGCAGCCGCGCGAGGTAGCGCGCCACGACCGGTCCGATGTAGGCGTTGACGACCACTGTGGACAGTCGCTCGTACTCGCGGAACTCGGGCAGCACGGCGGAGGACACCGAGACGTGCACGCCGGGCAGCTCCTCGGCGAGGATCCGCTCCACCGCCCGCTCGTGCCCGGGGTGCACGAAGCTGTAGAGGAAGCAGACGGCGACCGACTCGACGCCCTGCTCCCGCAGCCGGCGGGCCAGCGCGCGAACCTCGTCCTCGTCGAGCGCGCGCTCGACCCGGCCGTCGTGCCTCACGCGCTCGGCCACCTCCAGCCTGCGGTCGCGCGGCACCAGCGCGGCGGGCTTGTCGGCCTGCAGGTCGTACAGCGACGGCCGCCGGCCACGGCCCAGCTCCAGCAGGTCGCGGAACCCGGCCGTGGTGAGCAGGCCGGTGCGCGCCCCGCGCCCGGTGAGCAGCGCGTTCGTGCCCACCGTGGTGCCGTGGGCGAAGTAGCCGACCTCGCCGAGGTCGCGCCCGCCCATCTCGTCGAGCAGCTGCGAAACCCCCGTCACGATGGCGCGGCCGGGGTCGTCGGGCGTGCTGGCGACCTTGCGCACGAAGAAGCGGCCGGTCTGCTCGTCCAGGGCGCAGACGTCGGTGAACGTGCCACCGGTGTCGACACCGATCCGAAGTGTCATGTGCTGGGCCTCGCTCCAGGAATGAGAACCTTCTCAGTAGCTGTTGGATGAGAAGGTTCTCAGCCGGTAGTACTCTCGGTCAAGACCTGGGCCGTAAAAGGCCCGTGACCGAGGAGGCTGCCGGGTGAGCACGCACGGTGCGTCGCTGATCGACGTGGCGCGGGCGGCGGGCGTGTCCACCGCGACCGCGGGGCGCGCGCTCGGCGGTTACGGGCAGGTCAGCGACCGCACCCGGGAGCGCGTGCTCGCCGCCGCGGCCGAGCTCGGGTACCGCACCAACGGGCTGGCGCGCAGCATGGTCACCGGTTCGACGCAGACGATCGGCGTGGTGGTCACCGATGTCGCGAACCCGTTCTTCGCCACCGCGCTGCGGGGCATCACGGACGTGACCTCGCCCGCGGGCTTCGAGGTGCTGCTCGCCAACACGGGCGGCACGCGGGAGGCCGAGCAGCGCGCGGTCACCGTGATGTCGGAGAAACGCGTGGACGGGATGATCGTCGCCGCGGCGCAGCCCGGCGACGGGGCGCACCTCAAGCACGCCATGGACGTCGGCGTGCCCGTCGTGCTGCTCGACCGGCAGGTCACCGGGGTGCCCGACGCCGACACCATCACGATCGACAACGAGCACGCGGCCGCGGAGGCGGTGGCGCACCTGCTGGAGCTGGGGCACCGGCGGATCGGCGTGATCACGGAGGCGGGCGACCAGCTCGCGCGCGTCCGCTCGGGCAGCCGCCGTCGCGGCCTCTTTCCCAGCGCCGTCCGGCTTCGCGGGTACGTGCGGGCCCTGCAGGCGGCGGGCATCGAGATCGACGAGCGGCTGGTGGCCCCGGCGCGCTACGAGCGGGAATCCGCTTACGACGCCATGACTTCATTGCTCGATTCGGCGGTACCACCGACGGCCGTGCTGTGCACCGACAACGTGCTCGCGTCCGGCGCCTACCGCGCGGCGCAGGACAGGGGGTTGTCGATGCCGGCGGACCTGTCGCTGGTCGGGTTCGACGACGAGCCGTGGACCACGTTGGTGCGCCCGGAACTGACGATCGTGGAGCAGCCGACGTACGACCTCGGGGCCCGCGCGGGCAGGCAGCTGCTCGACCGCCTGGCCGGGTCGGCGAACCGTTCGCCGCAGCACGTGCAGCTGAAGGCGAAGCTCGTCGTCCGCGAATCGACGGCACGCTATCCTGCTTCCCCTCAGGAGGACCTAGCCCGCGAGGAGCGGAAGTGACCAGCAACGCCGAACACGCGCCGGAAGCACCCAGACAGGTCGACCTGGACAAGCCGAGCTCCGCGCGGATCTACGACTGGTACCTCGGCGGTACCACCAACTACGTGGTGGACCAGATCTTCGGGGAGAAGGCGGACCGGCAGTTCCCGCTGATCAAACCGCTGGCGATGTCCAACCGGCAGTGGCTGGGCCGCGTCGTGCGGGCCGCGCTGGACGCGGGGATCCGGCAGTTCCTCGACCTCGGTTCCGGCGTGCCGACGGTGGGGAACGTGCACGAGATCGTGCGCGAGCACGCGCCGGGTGAGGAAGCGCGGGTGGTGTACGTCGACTACGAGCCCGTCGCGGTGGCGCACTCGGAGATCATCCTGGACCGGCAGGGCATCACGAAGTGGGCGGGCGTTGTGCGCGCGGACCTGCGTGACCCGGAGGACATCTTCGCCAGCCCCGTCACGCGGAAGCTGATCGACTTCTCGAAGCCGGTGTGCGTGCTGATGGTGTCGGTGCTGCACTTCGTGGGCGGCGGGGACGACGTGCCGGGCATCGTCGCGCGCTACCGCCGCAAGCTCGCGCCCGGCAGCTGGTGGGCGGCGAGCCACATCACCACCGACGACGCCCCGGCCGAGGGCGCCGCGCAGATCAGTGCGCTGGCGGAGTCCTACCGCAACACGCAGAACCCGGCGTGGCTGCGGGACCGGGCGGAGTTCGAGTCCTGGTTCGACGGGATGGACCTCGTCCCGCCCGGGATCGTCCACCTGACGGACTGGCGCCCCGACGCGGTGGAGACGCTGTTCCCGAAGCTGAAGGCTGAGTCGGTGCGCCCGTTCTACTGGGCCGGGGTCGGCCAGGTGCGGGAGTAGGGCTCGCTCGCCGCCTCGGCCGCGAGCTTCCGCGGCCGAGGCGCACCCGGCAAGGTGACCGAGCGCCGGTCTCAGACCCGCTCGGCCCCCGCCCGGCCCGCTTCGATCACGGTCGCGGACGACGCTGGTTCCGGTGGTTGGCCGGCAGCGGAAGAGCCGGTTTCCGGGCGGTGGAGGCTCGGGAAGGGAACGGCCCGCGAGCCGATCGGGCAAGGCATGCGTCCGCGCTGTTAGGCTTCCCGCGATGCCGCCCCGTTCCCGCCTCTCCCCCGAACGAGAGGACGAGATCCTCGCCGTCGCCTTCGAGCTCATGATGGAGCAGGGCTTCGACCGCGTGACGGTCGACGCGGTGGCCGCCCGGTCCGGTGCCTCCAAGGCGACGCTCTACCGCCGCTGGGCCAGCAAACCCGAGCTGCTCGTCGCCGCCGTGCGGCGGCGCATCCCGGTCCCGTTCGAACTGCCCGAGCACGGCGACTTCCGCGAGGACGTGCTGTTCGGCCTGCGGCTCGTCAAGCGCTGGCTCGACGACAACCTCGCGGCGCTGCAGTTCCTCGTCGAGGCCAGCCGCCGGGACGAGGCGCTGTCGGAGGAGATGCAGCGCCAGATCGCGGGTCCACACGACAGCATGTGGCTGGGCCTGGCCGACCGCTGGCGCGGCGGCGCCGGCATCCGCCCCGGTGCCGACCTGGCCTGGCTCCACCCGCTGTGCGAAGGCATCATGACCAACCAGCTCCTGCCGCAGCAGGAGCCGCTCACCGACGAGTACCTCGTGCGTTTCGTCGACGAGGTCGTCGTGCCCCTGTTCACCCAGCCCTGACCTGCGCTTTCAGCGGATTCTCAGCAGGCGCTTGCCAACTAAGAGTACGAAACAGTACCGTTTCTCTTAGGTGAGCCTAACAGGAAAGGCGGCGGCCATGTCCCTGCTGCCCCAGCGCCAGGCACCCGCCACCCGGCGGCTGCTGCGCGCGGAGGTCGTGCGCAACGAGCGCACGTCGGAGCACTTCGTCACGATCACGCTGGGCGAGCCGGAACTGGCCGGTTTCCCACCACCCGGGCGCGACCAGTCCGGCGCCCGGCAGCTGATCGCGGCCGACGAGAGCGGGGTTCCCGCGGCGCTGGCGGTCCTGGAGTCCGCGCCCGCGGACCTGGTGGTGACGGTGTTCCTCGAAGTCCCCGCGAAATCCGACGTCCGCGAGGTCGGCGCACCGTCCGGAGTGGACGTTCAGTGGCTGGTTCGCGAGAACGGCGCCCGGCCGGGTCAGCCGGCCCTCGCCGAGCTCACGCACGCCGCGCTGCCGGCTCCGGACTACGCGTGGATCGCGGGCGAGAGCGGGCTGGTGACGGGCGCCCGCCGGTTCCTCAACCGGGAACGCGGCGTGCCGAAGTCCGCCATCGCCTTCGTCGGCTACTGGCGGCGCGGCTGGTCGGCGCCCGGCTGAAAACCCCTGTACGGAAAGGAAAACATCCATGATCACGGAACTCGACACCATCGTGCGGCAGCTGAGGTGGGAGGCCGCCGGCGTGGTGTCGGTCGAACTGGCCGACCCCCGCGGCGGGCCGCTGCCGCCGTGGCGGCCCGGCGCGCACATCGAACTCGTGCTGCCCACGGGAATCGCGCGGCAGTACTCGCTCTGCGGTTCACCGGAAGACCGCTCGTGCTACCGCATCGGCGTGCTGCGCGAGCGCGCCAGCCGGGGCGGTTCGGAGTACGTGCACGCGTTCCTGCGGCCCGGCCAGCCGGTGCGGGTGCGGGCGCCGCGGGACAACTTCGGGTTCTCCCGCGCGGCCGCGCACCTGTTCGTCGCGGGCGGCATCGGGATCACGCCGATCCTGCCGATGGTGCACCAGGCCGCCGAGTGGGGCGTGCCGTGGCACCTGCTGTACGGCGGGCGGCGCGCCGCGTCGATGGCGTTCCTCGACGAGCTGCGGCCCTACGGCGACCACGTGTCGGTGTACCCGGAGGACGAGGCCGGGCTGATCCCGCTCGACGAGTGGCTCGGGCAGCCGCGCGAGGACACCGACGTCTACGCCTGCGGTCCGGAGCCGCTGCTCACCGCGGTCGAAAAGGCGTGCGCGCACTGGCGTCCCGGCGCGCTGCACCTCGAACGCTTCCGGCCCCGGCCGAAGCCGCCCCGGCCGGACACCGCGGTGGAGGTGGTGTGCGCCCGCTCGAACCGCACCGTCACCGTGCCGCCGGACCGCAGCATCCTCGGCGCGCTGCAGGACGCCGGGTTGCCCGTGGCCGGATCGTGCCGTGAAGGCGTGTGCGGCACGTGCGAAACCCGTGTTCTGGAAGGGGTTCCCGAACACCGTGACGACATTCTGTCCGAACAGGACAGAGCCGCCGGGGACCGGATGTACCTCTGCGTGTCCCGGGCCGTCAGTCCCCGTCTCGTGCTCGACGTCTGAGAGGAGCAGTCATCGTGAGCACCGCCGCCGACCGTTACCAGCCGATCGACCTGACGCGCGTGCGCGAGGTCATCGGTCACCCGATGCCGTTCATCGCGGAGAAGAAGTCGTCCTACCTGGGTGAGTTCGCCACCCGGTTCATCGCGCACAGCACGTTCTTCGTGGTGTCGACCTGCGACGAGAACGGGCAGCTGGACTGCAGCCCGCGGGGTGACCCGCCGGGTTCGGTGCGGGTGCTCGATCCGTGGACGCTGGCCGTGCCCGACCGGCCGGGCAACAAGCTCGCCGACTCGTTCGAGAACCTCAGCCGGAACCCGGCGGTGGGTTTGATGTTCCTCGTGCCGGGCCTGCGCGAGGCGGTGCGTGTGAACGGGGACGCGTTCGTCACCGACGACCCGGAGCTGCTGGGCATGCTGAGCGCGGAGGGTAAACCGGCCGTGCTGGCGACGGTTGTCCGGGTGCGTGAGGTGTTCTCGCAGTGCGGCAAGGCGGTGGTCCGGGCGAAGCTGTGGGAGGGCGACCAGCGAGGCCTCGCGGAGGCAGTCACCCTCGGCGGCGACCTCGGGTCCCTGATGGTCGCCGAGAGCGCCGCGAAGATGGCCGGCACGCTCGGCGACCACCTCGGCGAAATCGGCGCGATGCTGGAGCACTCCTACCGGCACGAGCTGTACTGAAAGCGCTTACCAGCGGTCGGTGGCGAGGGCGAGCAGGCCCTCCCCGGGGTTCCCTGCTGGTTCGGGATCGCGGTGGCGGCGCCACCTCCTGGCCTGAGAAAGCGCTTACAAGGGCGCCGCGCCGCGAGAAAGCGCTTCCAGGGCAGCCCGGAGGCGCGGAAAGCGCTTACCCAACCCCACCGGCAGCAGGAGCGCCGCGGGACGGCGCCCCACTGCGCCACCACGCCACGGCACCCCCAGACGGAACCGGCCCGGCGCCACCGCGCCGGGCCGGTTCCACACCGCGGGGATCACGCCGTCGCGTGGCCCACCTCCACGTCGCGCGACACCAGCCGTCCGGGGCGGACCGCCAGCGGTGCGCTCACCGGGGCGAAGCCGGACGTCACGAGGGTGTAGTCGCCCGCCGGGACGTCCGGGAAGCGGTAGCGGCCCTCCTCGTCCGAGTACGTCGTCGCGACCACCTCGCCCGCCACGTCGAGCAGGGTCACCTGCGCCTCCGGCACGGGGCGCCCGCGGCCCGTCCGCACCACGCCCGCCAGCTCCGCGGCGCTGTCCAGCTCCACGTCGTGCACCGCCTCCTCGCCGTCCACAGTGGACACGGCGGCAGCGGTGGGCCGGTGGGCGGGCGCGGCCACGGTCAGGGTGTACGTACCGCCCGGCAGGTCCTCCACGTGGTACCAGCCGTCGCCACCGGTGACCACCGACGCGACGACCTCGCCCCGGAAGTCGGTCAGCACCAGCGTGGCCCCGCCGACCGGCTGCCCACCCCGCGAGCGGACCACGCCACCGAGCCCGCCGGCCCCGGTCATCTTGACGTCCCGGCGCACCGCCTGCCCGTTGACCGTGATCCCCGTGGCGCTCGGCTGGTACCGCCCCGCCGACGCGATCAGCACGTAGCTGCTGTTCGGCGCCGCGGTCAGCTCGTACCGGCCGTCCTCGCCGCTCACCGCGCGGGCCACCTGCTGCCCCGTCGCGTCGGTCAGGGTCAGCGCGGCACCGGCGAGCGGGCGACCCGACGGCGTGCTCACCACACCGGAGATCCCCGTGCCCGCCACCGCCGGAGCGCCCTCGGTCAGGTCGATGCTGCGCCGCAGCGGCACTTCCTTGATGAACAGCACCGCGAGCAGCGTCACCACCGCGATGATGGCACCGGCGAAGAACACCGAACCGATGCTGTCGCCGTACGCCGCGCGCACGATGCTCTGGATCGGCTCGGGCAGCGCGCCAACGTTCAGGCTGCCGCCACTGCTCTGTGTCCCGCCGCTGATCCCCAGCCCGGCCAGTGCGCTCGACACGTGGTCGCTCACCTTCGCCGCCAGCAGGGCGCCCAGCGCGGAGACACCGGCCGCACCACCGAGCGAGCGGAAGAACGTGACAACCGAGGACGACGAGCCCATGTCCTTCATCGCCACGGTGTTCTGCACGACGAGCACGAGGTTCTGCATGAGCGCGCCGACGCCGAGGCCCAGCAGCGCCAGGTAGCAGCCCATCAGCACGAGGTTCGTGTCGTGGTCGACCGTGCTGAGCAGGAACAGGCTCGCCACCAGCAGCACCGCGCCGCCGACCATCCACGACTTCGTCCGGCCGGTGCGGGAGATGACCTGTCCGGCGATGGTCGAGGACAGGAACAGCCCGAGCATCATCGGGACCGTCATGAGCCCGGCGTGCGTGGGCGAGTAGCCGCGGGCGAGCTGGTAGTACTGCCCGAGGAACACCGCGCCGCCGAACATCGCCGTGCCGACGGCGAGGCTGCCGAGCACCGCGAGCGTGAACGTCCGCCCGCGAAACAGCCGCAGCGGCACCACGGGATTGCTCACGCGGGACTCGACGAACACCGCCAGCGCCAGCGCCGCCACGCCGCCCAGGACGTACAGCAGGCTCGACACCGACCACCACGCGAAGCTGCCGCCCGCGAGCGAAACCCAGATCAGCAGCAGCGAGACACCGCCGACGAGCAGGGTCGCGCCCAGCCAGTCGATCTTCACCTGCTGCTTGACGACGGGCAGGTGCAACGTCTTGCCCAGCACGATGAACGCGAGCACCGCGATCGGCACCGTGATCCAGAAGCACCAGCGCCAGCCCAGCGGCGAGTCCACGATCAGGCCGCCCAGCAGCGGGCCGGAGACGGTCCCGAGCGCGAAGACGGCGCCGATGTAACCGCTGTAGCGGCCGCGGTCGCGGGGCGAGATCATCGCCGCGATCACGACCTGCACCAGCGCCTGCAGGCCGCCGAGGCCCAGCCCCTGCACCGCGCGGAACGCGATCAGCTCGGGCATGGACTGCGAGATGCCGCCGAGCACCGAGCCGGCCGTGTAGATCACGATCGCCAGCTGGTAGAGCATCTTCTTGCTGAACAGGTCCGACAGTTTGCCCCAGATCGGGGTGCTCGCCGTCGAGGCCAGGAGGGTGGCGGTGACCACCCACGTGTACTGGCTCTGGGAACCGTTCAGGTCGGCCAGGATCGTCGGCAGCGCGTTCGACACGATCGTGGACGACAGGACGGCGACCAGCAGGGCCAGGAGCAGACCGGAGAACGCTCTCGCGATCTGGCGGGGCGTCATCTGCTCGGCTTGTGCCGCGGAACTCATCGGGCTCACTTCCTTTGCTCCCCCGCCTGCGGCGGGCAGACGGCCGGCACGAGCGCGTCGCGCAGACCCTGGTTCATCAGCGTCAACCGGGTGGTGAGGGACTCCAGCTCGTCCTCGGTCCAGTCGCCCAGCGCGCGGCCCACGTACTCGAGGTACTGGTCGCGCCAGCGCTCCAGCTGGGCACGGCCGGCGGCCGAGATGCGCACCAGGCTGGCCCGCCCGTCCTCCGGCGCGGGACGGCGCTCGACCAGCCCGGCGGCCGCGAGCTGCGCGATCTGCCTGCTGATCACCGAGACGTCGACCATCTTGCGCTTCGCGAGGTCCGACGGGCGGCACTCGCCGTGGCGGCCCAGCTCCGACAGCACTGTCACGGCCGCCGGGTGCAGGGACGTGCCCGCGTGCTGCCAGGACTGGGTGAGCCACGCGTGCTGCAGCTGCGCGGCGGTGCGGAGCTCCCGCATCAGCGCGACGGCCTTGTCGCCGCTGTCCCCCACCTTCACCACCTCCAGTTGGTTGCCACATACAACTATAGCGCGCTAGTTGCATGTGGCAACCAAGTGGGTGGTGACTTGTCCCACTTGACCGGTCGGCGAGGAACGTGGCGAGGTGAGAGGGCTGGGAAGTGCCGGGGCGCCGAGGGTGAGGTGCCGGGCGGCGAGATGCCGGGAAGCGGCGGGGTGCCCAGCGGCAGCGTGGCGGGCGGACGCGGCGGGCGGGCGCGGACGACGGCAGCGGTGAACGGTCGCGGCAGGCGGCGGCCGGTGGTGGCGGCAGTGGCAGCGCGCGGCGCGGCGGCAGTGGTGGCGAGGCGGCCGCGACGACGGCAGCGGCGGCGGCCGGTGATGGCGGCGGCCGGTGATGGCGGCCGGTGATGGCAGGCAGGGGCGCGGACAGCGGTGGCAATGCGTCAGTGCGGCGGCGGCCTACGCGGATGGTCGGCGGCGAGCGGCGGCGCAGGCGGGCGCGACAGCGGTCAGCGCACAGCAAGCGGCAGGCAGCAGCCACGCGAACACCGTCACGAGCCCCGCCCCTCCGCCCAAAAGAAAAACGCCGTTCCGGCGGCGGGGCGCGCACCCCGGCCGCCGGAACGGCGTGTTTTCAGCGGGCCCCGAAACCGGGGTCGGTGAGGGTGATGCGGCCGGTCTCGAGGTGGCCCGCGAGGCGGCGGACCGTGCTGCCCGCGGTGACCGACACGTCGTACCAGCCCTCCGCCGTGCGCACGACGTGCACGACCCGGGCGCCCGGCCGCAGGCGGTACTCCGCGTCACGTGCGGGGCCGTAACCGGGCGCCACCGCGACCGTCACGGACACCGCGTCCTTGCCGCCGTTGGTCAGGACCAGTCCGAGGTCCTGCCCGGCCGCGCGGGCGGTCACCTCGACGCCACTCCCCTGCCCCGCGAACCGGCGGAAGAAGCCGTTCGGGCCGTGGACGGTGTAGTCGTACGCGCCCGTCACGTCCCAGGCCGCCGACAGCCGCCCGCCCGCGCCCACCGTGTAGCTGCGCGGGCCCGCGCCAGGGGAGGTCACGTAGAAGCACGCCCCCGCCTTGCCGTTGTTCGCGAAGTCCACCGTGAACCGCCCGCCGGAGAGCTTGCCGTCGGCCGCCAGGTCGTACGGCAGCGGCAGCGCGGGCCTGCGCCCCGCCTCCTGCCGGGGCAGGGCCGGGGTTCCGGGCGGCGTCGGCACGTAGTCCGGGTGCCGGTCGCGGTCCGGCGGCTCGTACGCCGCCGTCGAGGGCAGGGGCGGGACCACCGTCTCCCGGCGGGAGAAGTCGAACGCCGACGTCAAATCACCGGTCACCGAACGGCGCCACGTCGAGATGTTCGGCTCACGCACGCCGAAGCGGCGCTCCAGGAACCGGATGATCGACGTGTGGTCGAAGACCTCCGAGCACACGCGGCCGCCCTTGCTCCACGGCGACACGACGAGCATCGGCACCCGCTGCCCGAGCCCGTACGGCACCCCGTTCAGGATCTCGAACTGCGTGTCCACTGTGGACGCACCTTGGTCGGCGGACGCGGGCGGGTACGGCGGGACGACGTGGTCGAAGAACCCGTCGTTCTCGTCGTAGGTGATGAACAACGCCGTCTTGCTCCACACCTCGGGCGAGGCGGTGAGCGCGTCGAGGACCTGCGAGACGTACCAGGCGCCGTAGTTCGCGGGCCAGTTCGGGTGCTCGGTGAACGCCTCCGGCGCCACGACCCACGACACCTGCGGCAGCCGCCCGCCCTTGACGTCGGCCTTCAGCACGTCGAAGAAGCCGTCGCCGTTCTTGGCGTCCGTACCGGTGCGCGCCTTGTCGTACAACGGGTTTCCCGGTTGCGCTTTGCGGTACTGGTCGAAGTACAGCAGCGAGTTGTCGCCGTAGTTGCCGCGGTAGGCGTCGGGGATCCAGCCCCACGAACCGGCGGCGTCGAGCCCGTCCCCGACGTCCTGGTAGATCTTCCACGACACCCCGGCCTGCTCCAGCCGCTCGGGGTAGGTCGTCCAGCTGTAGCCGGCCTCGTCGTTGCCGATGACCGGGCCGCCGCCCTTGCCGTCGTTGCCCGTGTAGCCGGTCCACAGGTAGTACCGGTTGGGGTCCGTGGACCCCATGAACGAGCAGTGGTAGGCGTCGCAGATGGTGAACGTGTCGGCGAGCGCGTAGTGGAACGGGATGTCCTCGCGCGTCAGGTACGCCATGGTGGTGCTCGACTTCGCGGGCACCCACTGGTCGTAGCGCCCGTCGTGCCAGGCGGCGTGCGTGTCGTTCCAGCCGTGCGGCAGGTCCTGGACGAACTGCAGGCCGAGGTCCTTGACCTGCGGCCGGAACGGCAGGATGTCGCGCTGGCCGTCCGACTGGTACCAGACCGGCTTGCCGCTGGGGAGCGTCACCGGCCGCGGGTCGCCGAAGCCGCGGACTCCGCGCAGCGAACCGAAGTAGTGGTCGAAGGACCGGTTCTCCTGCATCAGCACGACGACGTGTTCGACGTCGCGCAGCGTGCCGGTGCGGAAGTTCGCCGGGATGGCGGCAGCGCGGGCGATGCTGTCCGTGAGCATCGTCGCGGCCGCGGTACCGCCGGCCACCTGGAGGAACCGGCGGCGGTTGAGGTCGGTCATGCGGACAGTCTCGTCAGCGCTCCGGGCGGAAAACAAGACCACCCGGCGAAGGTTCGGCGAACTCTTGGCATCGCCCGCGGCGGCGAGACCGGCCGAACCGAGCAGATCGGGCACTCCGGGCGCAGCCCACGTGACGCACCGCGGCCGCCGGGTCCACAGTGGACACCGGCAGCCGCGGCCTTCGCCTCACGTGTACCAGGTCGGCTCCGGCAGCTGGCCGAGCAGCGCGTAGGCCCCGACCTCGCGCCGCTTGTAGGCCACCGGGTCGTGCAGCGAGTGCGTGCGCAGGTTGCGCCAGAACAGGTCCAGCCCGTACTTCGTGGCACTGGCCCGCGCACCGGTCAGCTCGAAGATCCGCGTGCCGATCTCCAGCCCGGTGTCGATCACCCGCTGCTTCGCCGCCGCGATCCGCACCGCCACCTCGCCGCGCGCCTCGGGCGTCAGCTCCTCGCGCGGCGCGTGCAGCACCTGCGAGATCTCCGCGCCCACCTTGTCGGTGAGCGCCTCCGCCGCCCACAGCTTGGCCTGCAGGTCCCCGTAGCCGTCGAGGATGTACCACTCCTCGCCCGCCGACTCCTTGTTGTCCCCGCCGTAGGGCCAGGCCCGGGTGTTGTCCCGCGTGTACGCCAGCGCCGTGTCGAGCGCGCCCTGGGCGATGCCGAGGTAGAAGTTCGTGAACACCAGCTGGATGGTGGGCACGTTGAGCGTGTTGTACGTCAGCGGCCGGAACTTCTTGTCGACGTACCCGGCCGCGCTGGACCAGGGCACCCGCACGTCGTTGATGGTCACGCTCCCGGACTCGGTGAGCCGCTGCCCGATGTTGTCCCAGTCGTCGTGGAAGACGATGCCCTCCTGCTTCGACGGGACGATGGCGAAGACGTGGTCCCCGGTGCCTTCGAGCACGCCCTCCAGCACGGTCAGGTCGGACACCTTGCTGCCGGTGGAGAACGACTTGTGCCCTCGGTAGACCAGTTCGTCGCCGTCCTCGGTGATGGTCAGGTCCGAGTCCCGCGGGTTGACCGCGCCGCCGAAGAACAGCTTGTCCCGCGTGTACAGCTCCTCAACGACGGCGATCTGCTCGTCGGTCGCGACGAGGCGCGCCGCCCACGCCCACAGGTAGTGGTAGCCCAGCAGCTGCCCGATCGACCCGTCGCCGCGGGCGACCTCGCGGATCACGCGGTACGCGGTCTCCCACGTCTGCCCGCCGCCGCCGTGCTCGACGGGCCCGAGCAGCGTGACCAGCCCGCTGTCCTTGAGCAGCTGGACCTCCTGGTAGGGCGTCTCGTTCGCCCGGTCGCGCTCGACGGCGTCCACGGCGAGCTTCGCCGCGACCTCCCGCGCGGTGCGGATCCAGTCCTCGGTGGTGGTCATGACAGGCTCCCAATCGGCTCGGGGGTGGCGGAGCTGCGGTCCAGCTCCTGTTCCTTCTCACGGATCACCGGCAGCACGTGCCTGCCGAAGTACTCGACGTCTTCCAGGTAGTGCAGGAAACCCAGCAGCAGCAGGTTCGCGCCGCGGCGCTTGTACTCGATCGCGCGGTCGGCGATCTGCTCGGGTGTACCGATCAGGCCAGTGCGGAACCCGTCGTTGTACTGCACCAGGTCCTGGAACTCCGAATCGGCCCACATGCCCTTCTTGTCCGAAGTGGACCTTCCCGCCTGCTGGACGGCGCCGCGGAACCCTTCGACGGCCTCGGTGTCGGCCTTCTCCACGATCTCCCGCAGCACGTCCTTCGCCTCGCGCTCGGATTCGCGGGCGATGACGAACCCGTTCAGTCCGAACCGGACGGTCCGTCCGTTCTCCGCGGCGTAGCCCCGCACCTCCTCGACCTGCTCGGTGAACCCGTCGAAGTCCTTGCCGTTGCTGAAGTACCAGTCGGACACGCGCCCGGCGAGCTTGCGCGCCGCGGTGGAGTTGCCGCCCTGGAAGATCTCGGGATGCGGACGGCCGGGCCCGGTTTCCGGTTTGGGCTTGATGTCGAAGTCGTGGATGCGGTAGAAGTCCCCGCGGAACTCGGCGGAGTCGCTGGTCCACAGTTCCCGCAGCACGCGGATGAACTCCTCGGAACGGCGGTAGCGTTCGTCGTGTTCGAGCCACGGTTCGCCCAGGTTCGTGAACTCGTCCTTGAACCAGCCGCTCACCACGTTCACCGCGGCACGGCCGCCGGAGAGCACGTCGGCGCTCGCGACGAACTTCGCGAGCACACCCGGATGCCACAGTCCGGGGTGGATCGCCGCGATGACCTTGAGCCGTTGCGTCGCCAGCAGGAGCGCGAGGCTGAAGCCGGTGGACTCGTGCTGGTAGGCGGCGCCGTAGCTGGCGGTGTAGCGGACCTGCGTGAGGGCGTACTCGAAACCGTTGCGCTCGGCGAGGACGGCGAGTTCCTTGTTGTACTCGTAACCCCAGTCGGTGCGTTGTTCGATCTTGCTCGTGACGAGCCCGCCACTCACGTTCGGGACCCAGTAGGCGAATTTCAGCGGTTCTCGGGAAAGGGATTGGTTGTCGGCCACGGAAAGGAGTAGAGCAACGACGCCGAATGGCGGTCAAAGTCGTCCACGATCTGAAATCCAGGCGGGACAGTGGCCGCCGCCCGCGGCAGAACTTTCGTCGGAAGTTCACCCGGCACGGCTTGATCAGGGCAAAATCCGCCGCCGATGATGGGGGCGCCCTGTTCCCCCGTCTCCCGGAGGTTCACTCGTGCTGCGAAAGTTCCTGTCGGTGTTCGGCCTGCTGTTCGCGCTGTCGGCCACGGTACTGGTCACCCCGGCCGAGGCCAGCGTCTACAGCTCCTGCACCGTGTCCGGCTGCTCGGCCGCCAAGACCGCCTACAACGGCTGGAGCCAGCTCGGCTTCCCGCGCTCGGCCGGCTGGTACGCGTGGCCCTACGGCCAGTACAACTACACCGGTGGCGTGTTCCAGAACCGCGAGGGCGAGCTGCCCGCCGGCGACAGCTTCTACGAGTACGACGTCAACCCGCGCGCGAAGGGCGCCTCGCGGGACGCGGAGCGCATCGTGCGTGACGTGACCACCGGCGTCGTGTGGTACACCCCCGACCACTACGTGAACTTCTACCGCATCGTGTGAAACCGGACCGGGCGGGAGACTCCGGGCACGGCGTCTCCCGCCCGCCGGGTTACTCCATCCAGCACTGTCCGGGTCCTTCGACCAGCGGATCCTGCGCCGTTCGGCTGGACTCCGACGGACCGTGATGACACGATCACCAAAAGTTGTCCACTGCTGGGGATGATCGTTGTCCGGTCGAGGGGTCTGGTGGCTGCTCGGTTCGGCGGGCACCGGCAACCTCGCGGACGGCATCGGCAAGGTCGCCTTCCCCCTGCTGGCCACCACGCTCACCCGTGACCCGGTCCAGATCGGCGCGTTGTCGGCGACCCAGTTCGTGCCGTGGCTGCTGGTGGGCACCGTCGCGGGTGCGCTGGTGGACCGCGTCGACCGGCGCCGCGCGATGGTGCTGGCGAACCTCGTGCGGGCCGTGGTCGTCCTGCTCACGGCGGTGCTGGTCGGCACCGGCACGCTGTCCATCTGGCTCGTCTACCTCGCCGCCCTGCTGCTGGGCGCGGCCGAGACGGTCGCCGAGAGCGCGGCGAACGCCGTGATCCCCGCCGTCGTCGAGCGGGACCGGCTCGAAGGGGCCAACAGCCGGTTCCAGGCCGCGGAGATCCTGGGGCAGACGTTCCTCGGCGGACCGGTCGGCAGTGCCACGTTCGCCCTGTTCGCGCTGCTGCCGTTCCTGCTCAGCTCGGCGGGGTTCGCCATCGCGGCGGCGCTGCTGCTCGGACTCGCGGGCGGTTTCCGCCCGAGCACGCCCGCCGCCGCGGTCAAACTGCGCACCGACCTCGCCGACGGCCTGCGCTGGCTCGCGCGCAACCCGCTGCTGCTGCGCCTGGTGCTGATCGCCGGGCTGATCAGCGTGACGAGTGAGCTCGCGCAGGCGCAGCTCGTGCTCTACGCGCTGGAGGACCTGGGGCTGAGCGACGCGGCGTTCGGCGTGTTCAGCTTCGTCGGCGGGCTCGGCGGGCTGGCCGGTGCCGCCGCGACCCCGTGGCTGGTGCGGCGGACCGGCCGCGTTCCGGTGCTGCTGTGCGGAATCCTGGCCGGCGGGCTCGGGTTCCTCGCGATGGGCCTGGTGCGCGACGTGCTCGCGGGGGCGCTGGGCTTCGGGTTGTTCGCCGCGGCCGTGGTGGCGGTCAACGTCGTGCTCGCCACGGCCCGGCACGCGCTGGTGCCCGGCGAGCTGCTCGGCCGGGTGCTGGGCGCGTGGCGCACGGTGGTGTGGGGCGCGGTGCCCGTGGGCGCCCTGCTCGGTGGCGCGCTGACCCGGCTGGCGGGCAGCGCGAGCGCGACGTTCGTGGTTTCGGGCGTGGCGCAGATCGTGCTGGCCGGGGTCGCCGTGCTGCTGGTGCGGGGCTTCACGCTCGGCGGAACCACCGAGCCGAGCCGCGCCTGACTGTCGGTCCGGAGCAGTACGATCCGCTGGGTACCGTTTCCGAGGGGGGTCACCGTGACGTATCCGAACCAGCCGCCGCAGTGGAACCAGAACCAGTACGGCCAGCCCTACGGGCAGCAGCCCCAGTACGGGCAGCAGCCGCCGCAGTACGGCCAGCCCACGCAGTACGGGTACGGCCCGTACGGTCCGCAGGGCCAGTGGGGCGCGCCGCAGACGCCGTCGCGGCCGAACATCTTCGCCGGGGTGCTGCTCGACCTCGGCGGGTTGTTCGGGGTGCTGCAGTTCTTCCTGCCGTGGATCGACTCCTCCTTCTCGAACGTCCACGTCAACGGCATGGACATCGCCGAGCTCGCGGGGCAGGCGAGCGCCCTCGGGGCGAGCGCGAGCGAGAGCACGCTGATCCAGATCGGCGTGTGGACGGTCCTCGTCGGCGGCGCGCTGGCGCTCCTGCTCGGCGCGGTGATGTTCGTGCCGATGCGCAGCCACCGGCCGCTCGGCGCGATCGCGCTCGTCCTGTCGGTGCTCATGGTCCTGGGCGCGGTGTTCTGGCTGACCGGCGGCGAGGCGAACCCGGACAGCACGTCCGTCGGGTACTACTTCTTCCTCTTCAGCGGCGTGATCGCCCTGATCGGCTCGATCGTGGGAGTCGTCCGCCGCTGAACCCGGGCTGGCCCCCTTGACGCTCCTCCGCGTCCGCGAATAAGTTACATGGAAAAACAAAATGGAGGAGCAACGATGCGGTCGCCCACCCCTGAAGACAAGTTCTCGTTCGGCCTGTGGACCGTCGGCTGGACCGGTACCGACCCCTTCGGCGGCCCCAGCCGCCCCGCACTCGACCCGTGGGAGTACTCCGACAAGCTCGCCGAGCTGGGCGCGTGGGGAATCACCTTCCACGACAACGACGTCTTCCCGTTCGACGCCGACGACGCCACGCGCCGTCGCATCAGCGGGCGGCTCAAGGACGCCGCCGACAAGGCCGGGCTCGTCATCGAGATGGTCACCACCAACACTTTCAGCCACCCCGTGTTCAAGGACGGCGGGCTGACCTCGAACGACCGCGCCGTCCGGCGGTTCGGGCTGCGCAAGATCCTGCGCGCGGTCGACCTCGCCGCCGACATGGGCGCCACGACGTTCGTCATGTGGGGCGGGCGCGAGGGCGCGGAGTACGACGGCTCGAAGGACGTCTACGCCGCGTTCGAGCGCTACAAGGAGGGCCTCGACACCGTCGCCGGATACATCAAGTCGCAGGGCTACGGCCTGCGCATCGGCCTGGAGCCGAAGCCGAACGAGCCGCGCGGCGACATCTTCCTGCCGACCGTCGGGCACGCGCTCGCGCTGATCGCGCAGCTGGAGCACGGTGACATCGTCGGCCTCAACCCCGAGACCGGGCACGAGCAGATGGCGAACCTGAACTACACGCACGCGCTCGGGCAGGCGCTGTGGAGCGGCAAGCTCTTCCACATCGACCTCAACGGGCAGCGCGGCCTCAAGTACGACCAGGACCTCGTGTTCGGGCACGGCGACCTGATCTCCGCGTTCTTCACCGTCGACCTGATCGAGAACGGCTTCCCCGGCTACCCCGACGGCCCCCGCTACACCGGTCCGCGGCACTTCGACTACAAGCCCTCGCGCACCGAGTTCCTCGACGGTGTCTGGGAATCCGCGCGCGCCTGCATGTCGACGTACCTGATGCTGGCGGACAAGGCGAAGGCGTTCCGGGCGGACCCGCGGGTGCGGGAAGCGATGACGTATGCGGGCGTGTACGACCTGGCGACGCCGACGCTCGCGCCGGGCGAAAGCGTCGAAGCGTTCCTCGCCACCGACGACGACTTCGACCCGGAGAAGGCCGCCGAGCGCGACTTCGGGTTCGTCCGGCTGCAGAACCTCGCGCTCGAACACCTCATAGGGTGAGCCGGTGACGAGTGCGCGGCAGTCGACGTTGCGGGCCACGAACCTCGGCCTCGTCGCTCGTACCGTGTGCGCGGCGGCGCTCCCGCCGTCCCGGGCGGACGTCGCCGCCGCCACGTCGATGACCAGGGCGACGGCGTCCCGCCTCGTCGACGAGCTCGTGGCGGGCGGTGTGCTGGCCGAGACCGAGCCGGCCGCCGCCGGCCGCGGCCGTCCCGCCACCCCGCTCGTGCCGGGCGCGCGCTTCGCCGCGCTCGGCCTGCAGGTGAACGCGGGGTTCCTCGCGGTGCGCGTGCTCGACCTGCGGGGGCACGTGGTGGGCGAGGCGCTCGAACAGGACGACTTCGTGGGCAGCGACCCGGCTTCGACGCTCGCGCGGCTGGGGCGGCTGTGCCGCGAGGTGCTCGACGGCCTGCCCCGGGAGGTGACGCTGACCGGGGCGGGGCTCGCGCTGCCCGGCCTGGTGGCGACGGAGACAGGGTTGTTGCTGAGGGCGCCGAACCTCGGCTGGTCGGACGTGCGGCCGGAGCCGTTGTTGCGGGGTGCGGTGCCCGAGGGGCTGGGCCTGCACGTGGACAACGAGGCGAGCCTCGCGGCGCACACGGTGGCGGAGACGGCGCCGGGGCGGCCCGGCGCCTTTCCGGACTTCATCTACCTTTCGGGTGAGATCGGCATCGGCGGGGCGGCGGTGCTCGGCGGTCGCGTGATGGCGGGGCGGCACGGCTGGGCGGGCGAGATCGGGCACGTGACGGTCGACCCGGCGGGCCCGGAGTGCCGGTGCGGGTCGACGGGCTGCCTGGAGACGTACGCCGGTCGCGACGCGCTGCTCGCGGTGGCGGGCCTGGCGCACCCGGCGGAATTGGCGGCCCGGGCGGCGGCCGGGGACGAGCGTGCGCTGGCGGCGGTCGCCACGGGCGCGCGGGCACTCGGGGTGGCGCTCGCGGGGGTGGTGAACGTGCTCGACATCCCGACCGTCGTCCTCGGCGGGCACCTGGCCCACCTGGCTGATTTGCTGCGCGACGACCTGGAGGAGCAGCTGCGGACCCGGGTGCTGTCCGCCCGCTGGACCCCGCCGAAGATCGAAGCGGCCCAGGCCATCCCGGCCCCCGGCGCGACGGGCGCGGCGTTCCGGGAACTGGCGGGTCTGCTGGCGGACCCGGCCCGCTGGCTGGGTTGAGCGCCCCGCCGGTGGCGCGCTTTCTGCCTGCCGGACCCGCCGAATCCCGAAGGGCCACAACGATCCCCGCCCGGGGCACCGCATCCCACACCCTCGCCAACCCGGCCCATGGGCTGGGCTGAGCGCCCCACCGGTGGCGGCGCCTCCTGCCTGCCGGACCCGCCGAATCCCGAAGGGCCACAACGATCCCCGCCCGGGGCACCGCATCCCACACCCTCGCCAACCCGGCCCATGGGCTGGGCTGAGCGCCCCACCGGTGGCGGCGCTTTCTGCCTGCCGGACCCGCCGAATCCCGAAGGGCCACAACGCACCCCGGCCCCGGGCACCGCCTTCCGCACCCTCGCCAACCCGGCCCATGGGCTGGGCTGAGCGCCCCACCGGTGGCGGCGCCTCCTGCCCGCCGGACCGCCACACCCAAGCGCCACAACACATCCCCGCCCCGGGCACCGCACACCCTCGCCGACCCGGCCCACTGACTGGACTGAGCGCCCTGCCGGTGCCCGCCCGCCGGACCCGCCGGACACCGAAGCACCACAAGGAACCCCGGCGCCGCATGCCCCCTCGCCGACCCGGCCCGCTGGCCGACCCCAGCACTCCACGCCTACACCGGGCTCCCCGCCTTCGGGCTGTCCGCCGTGGCGGGCGAGGACGTCAGGATGCCCGCGATCGCGCCCAGTCCGCTGCCCGCGAGGCCGGACAGCAGGTCGGGAATGGGCTGGCTCAGCAACGCCAGCGCGAGCACGCCCACGAGCAGGATCCCGGTCAGGATCCCGAGGATCACCAGCGCCAGCGAACGCCGCCGCTCGGCGGGGCTCACGCGGCGCGAAAACAGCTCGTCCCCGAGCAGATCCAGCTCCGTGACCAGCACGTCCGGGTCGACCTGACGACGACGGACCTCCATCAGCAGCTGGTTCAACTCGGCTTGACGAAGCACTGCCAAAGACGAGTTCTGGGTCATACTCCACGGTAAGACCGGACGAACCCGGCGGACACGTAACGTCACCTAACCGATACCCATTGATACGACACCCTGCCCGGAACGAGGGAAGGAAGCTCCGATTCCCACCGCGATCGTCGTCCTGCTCCCCGGCGCCGAACCCGTGCTCGACGCCGTCCGCGCACACGCTCCCTCGCTGGTCAGAGCACTGCCGGCGCACGTCTCGCTGCTGTACCCCGGGCCGCCGCCGGAAGCCGTCGCCGAAGTCACCCGGTTGACATCGGCCCTGCCTCCCGTCGTCACCTGCGAGGAGATTCTCACCGGCGAGGACGGGTTCGTCGGGCTCGCCGTCCCGGAGCTGGACCCCGTGCTCGCCCGCTTGCGGGACGCCTTCCCCCGCGCGACCCCGTACGGCGGCCGTTACGGCGAGGCACCCGCCGCCCACGTGACGCTGGCCCTCGGCGCCCGCGCGGACGAAATCACCGCGCTCGTGCGGGACCTGCTGCCCGTGCGGAGCGAGGTCGTCGGGCCGCTGTTCGTCGAAAACACCGCCACCGGCTGGCGTCCGGTCAGCGCGCCACCACCCTGATGGTCTCCAGCGACGAGTCCGCCGCGTCCGGCACCGACATCCCCGCCGCCAGGCCGGAACGCAGGTAGGACAACACGTCCTTGGTCAGCACCTCGCCGGGCACCACGGCCGGGGCGCCGGGCGGGTACGGGGTCAGCATCTCCGCCGCGACCCGCCCGGCCGCCTGTTCCGCCGGTACCTGCTCGGCGGGGCCGAAGAACGCGTCACGCGGCAGCATCGCGGTGTGCAGCCGCAGCTCGTCCGGCGTCGGGAGGTCGACCGGCTTCGGCTCGGGCAGCCGCTCCGCCGCCGCGACCAGCGCCTCCAGCGCGTCGACGAGTGCGGTCGCGGTCTCCTCGCGGTCGGCGTACGTGAACTGCGCGACGAGCCGCCGGTGGTCCGACAGCCCGACGGTGACGTGGCGGTGCTCCCGCAGCCAGTCCGTCGCCTGGTAGCCGCTGATGCCGAGGCCGGACACGTCGACTACCACCTTCAGCGGGTCGTAGGAGCTCGCGTGCTCACGGAACTCCTCCCCCATCACCGCGAGCCCGTCCAGCTCGCCGATCCGCGCCCGCACCGACCGCACCAGCCGTAGCGCGGCGCTCAGCAGCTCGTCGCCGTGCTGCACCATCTGCCGCCGCCAGCCGTCGAGCGTCGCGTACACCAGCGACGAGGCGCTGGTGGTGCCGAGCAGGTCCTCGCGTGCCTTGAGCACGGCCGGGTCGACGCGGTCGCCCTGCAGGTGGAACACGGAGCTCTGCTCGACGGCCGAGCCCATCTTGTGCACGCTCGTGACGCACAGGTCCGCGGCCGCGTTCATCGCCCACGGCGGCAGGTCGTCGTGGAAGGGCAGGTGCGCGCCCCACGCCTCGTCCACGATCAGCGTCCGGTCCCGCTCGTGGCACAGGTCCGCGATCGCCTTGATGTCCCCGCACGTGCCGTAGTCGGTGGGGGTGACGAGCAGCAGGCCCTTGGCGTCCGGTTCGGACTCGAACGCCGCGCGCACCTCGTCCACGCCGGGCGGATGCGACAGGTGGCGTTCGGCGTCCCAGCGCGGGTCGACCCACACCGGCTGCACGCCGCTGACGATGAGCCCGGCGATGACCGACTTGTGGGCGTGCCGCGCGACGAGCAGCTTCTCGTGCGGCCCCGCGACGGCCAGCATCGCGCTCTTGACCGACAGTGAGCTGCCGCAGGTGGAGAAGAAAGTGTGCTCGGCGCCGACGGCGTCGGCCATCAGCTCCTGCGCCTCCGACAGCACGCCGAGGCGCGAGAGGCGGTCGTCGAGGCCGTTCACGGAGATCACGTCGGAGGTGAAGACGCTTTCCCCGACCGTGTCCAGCACCCGCTTTTCGACGCCGCGGCCCTGCTTGTGCCCGGGCGGGTTGAACGGGACGAACCCGCCCTCCTGGAACGCCCGCAACGCTTCCAGCACCGGTGCACGACTGTGGTCCATACCCGGGGAAATGCCCGCGGAGGCAGTGGATCAAACCGCGGCGGCGGGGGTAGCCGGAGGCCATGGCTGACTGGTACGCACGGGTGGACGAGGCGGTCGACGGGCTGGCGGAGCGGCTGTGGGACGTGGCGCTGACCCTGCACCGCGATCCGGAGCTGGCGTTCGACGAGCACCGCGCGGCCGCGCGGCTGTCCGAGGAGCTCCTGCAGGGCGGGTTCGCCGTGGACCGCGGGATCGCGGGCCTGCCGACGGCTTTCGCGGGCCGCGCCGGAACCGGCGAGCCGCGTGTCGCGCTGCTGCTGGAGTACGACGCGCTGCCGGGGCTCGGGCACGCGTGCGGGCACAACCTCATCGCGGCGGCCTCCCTCGGCGCCGCGCTCGCGACCCGCCAGGCGGACGTGCCGGGCACGGTGCTCGCCGTCGGGACGCCGGCCGAGGAGGGCGGCGGCGGGAAGGTGCTGGAGCTGGCGGCCGGGGTGTTCGACGGCGTCGACGCGGCGCTGATGTTCCACCCCGGGGTGCACAGCTGGTCGTGGGCGCCGCTGACCGCGCAGGCCGAGCTGACGGTCACCTTCCACGGCCGCGCCGCGCATCCGACGGGGAACCCGACGGAGGGCATCGACGCGCTGGCCGCGTTGATCCAGTTGTTCACCGTGCTGGCCGTGCTGCAGCGGCGCCTGCCGCCCGGATCGCACGTGCAGGGCATCATCACCCAGGGTGGCGAGGCGACGAACATCGTGCCGGACCTCGCCGAGGGCCGGTTCGGACTGCGCGGCCTGACGACGGCGGCGCTGGACCGCCTGGCCGAGCAGGTGCGGGAGGCCGCCGAGGGCGTCGCGCGGGCCACGGGCACGACGGTGTCGGTCGAGCGGCCGCGGGAGGGGTACGCGCACTTCCGCAACAACACGGTGTTGTCGGACGCGTTCGGCAGGCACCTCGGGGAGCTGGGGATCCCGATGACCGAGCCGGAGCCGGGGGTGTTCCTGGGCTCGTCGGACATCGGCAACATCAGCACGAGCCTGCCCGCGATTCACCCGTTCGTCGCGATCACCGGCCCGGAGCAGTCGGACCACACGCCGGAGTTCGCGGCCGCCGCGGCGAGCGAACGCGGCCGGACGGTGCTGCTCGCGGCGGCTAAGGCCCTCGCCAGGACGGCGGTGGACGTGCTGACCGGCGCCCACGACGCCGCCTGGGCGGAGTTCCACCGGCGCGCCGCCGCCGAGCGGTAAGAATGGGACGTGCGCACGATCTCCGAGTCCCAGCTGGCCGCGACCCTCGCCGGGGTGCCCGGGGTGCCGCGGGTGGTGGCGGCGGGCAACTTCGCGACCCCGGCGCGCACCCTCGCGATCCTCGACTCGGCCGTCGGCGAGTACCGGCTCTTCATGCTCAACGCGCAGCGCGGCATCCCGGACCGCGACGGAGTCACGCTGGAGACACCGTTCGTCGGCCCGGGGATGCGCGGGAAGCCCGGGCTGCGGTACTTCCCGTCGCGGCTGTCGCTGGTTCCGCAGCTGCTCAAGGAAACGCTGCCGCCCGATGTGGTGCTGCTGCACACGTCCGTGCCCCGCGACGGCACGGTTTCGCTCGGCACCGAGGTGAACCTCCTGCCCGCCGCCGTGGAGGCGGTGCGGGCGCGCGGCGGTCTCGTGGTGGCGCAGGTGAACCCGCGGATGCCCTACACCTTCGGCGACGCCGTGCTGACGCTGGACGAGGTCGACTACGCCGTCGAGGTCGACGAACCGCTGGCGAGCCCGGTCCCGCGTCCTCCCGGTGAGGTGTCGGCGCGGATCGGTGCGCGGGTGGCGGAGCTGGTGCCCGACGGGGCGACGCTGCAGCTCGGCATCGGCGCGGTGCCGGACGCGACGCTGGCCGCGCTCACCGGACGGCGCGGGCTGAAGGTGTGGTCGGAGATGTTCAGCGACGGTGTGCCGGCGCTGGAGAAAGCCGGTGCGCTGGATCCGTCGGTGCCGGTGACGGCTTCGTTCGTGTTCGGCAGCGCCGAGCTGTACGACTGGGTCGACCGCAACCCGCGGGTGCGGATGCTGCGCACGGAGAAGACGAACGATCCGGGCCTGATCGCGCGGCAGCCGGCGCTCGTTTCGGTCAACAGCGCGCTGCAGGTGGATCTCTACGCGCAGGCGAACGCCGGGCGCGTGCGCGGGGTGGTGTACTCGGGCTTCGGCGGGCAGACGGACTTCGTCGTCGGGGCGCTGCATTCACCGGGCGGGCACGCGATCATCGCGCTGCCGTCGTGGCACCCGAAGGCGGACGTGTCGACGGTGGTGCCGCGCCTCACCGGCCCGGTCACGTCGTTCCAGCACAGCTACATCGTGAGCGAACAGGGCACGGCGACGATCTGGGGCCGGGACGCCGTGAGCCAGGCGCAGGAGATCGTGGACCACGTCGCCCACCCGGACGCCCGGGAGGAACTCCGCGAAGGCGGGCGGGCACTGGGTTTTCCGCTGCGGTGAGCGGTTTCCAGGCTCACAACCACGCCGGGTGCTTGAGCCGGTAACCGCCTGTGCGGGCGATCTCGCGCAGCACCTCCACCAGGTGCGTCACGTACCGGGGCACCGCCGTGCGCGCTGCCGGTGTGTCCGGGTACTGCGCCTTCAGGTACGTCCGCTCGGCGAGGCGGTTCAGCCACATCGATACGTCCGCCGTCTGGCCGGGGCCCACCAGCGCCGTCACGTTCGACGACGCCCACTCCCGTGCGCCCGGCGCGTGCCGCATGTCCAAATAGGACACCATCGGCGGCACGGCGGCCGCGTCCCCCTGCGGGTCCAGGCCCGGCAGCAGCTCCGCGACCCGCAGCAGCGACACCCGCGCCAGGCTCTGCGCCCGGTCGAACGCCGCCTGCGCGCCGGCCACCACCGACCCGAACTCGCGCCCCGCCACCGGGAACGCCACCGGCCCCAGGTTGATGAACCAGCCCTGCGCCGACTGCCACCGCGGCTCGTCCCGCGTGTGCACCACCGCCAGCCCGCGATGCTGCTCCACCCCGGCCAGCTCGTACGCCGTGATCGCCAGCGCCGTCAGCCATCCCGCTGAGAAACCCGCCCCATTTTCCTTGCAGGCGCGGGAAAACCGCTCCGCCTCGGCCGCGTCGAACACGTCGGCGTCCAGCGCGGCGCTGGAGTAGAACCGTCCCGGCTCGACGTCGAGCTCCAGCGGAAACGCGGGCGGCGGCCCGGAAAGCCAGAAGTCCAGCCACTGACGCGCTTCCGGCGACTCCAGCGTCAGCTCCGCGGCCAGCGCGCGCTCCTGCACACAAGCGTCCACATAGGATCCTACTTCGGGCAGCACCGCCGGAATGCCCGTCACTTCGGCCTCGTACAGCGCTCGCAGCTCCGCGAACACCAGCATCACCGAATAGCCGTCGGTGTGGCTGTGGTCCACGGCGTAGTAGACCGTCGCACTGTCCTCGCGCACGATCGCGCCCGCGACGAACGGCGGCCAGCTCAGGGGATCCGTGCCCTCGTCGAACCGCTCGTGCAGGTAGCCGGGAATGTCCGCGACCTCGCCCACCGCAACGGTTTCCAGGCCCGCCGGGACCACGGTGTGCCGCCGCAGCCCACCGTCGCCGAGGGAGAAGTACGTGAGCAGGCTCGGATGCCGTTCGAGCCACTTCTCCAGCGCCGCCGTCATCGCGTCCGGCCGGAACTCCCCCGGCAGGTCGAACACCGTCGCCAGCCACGGCGACTGCGCCCGGCCCGCCGCCCGGTTCGCCAGCAGCCGCCGCACGTGGTTCTCCTGCAGGTACGACAGCGGTTCCCCGGTGACCCGGTCGGCCGCCGCCGTCGCCCGGAACTCCACCAGCCTGCCGGGCTCGGGCCGGTAGCCGGTGATCGTCGTCATCAGCATCGGTGCGTCCCCTTCCTCATCCGGCCGGCTGCGGCACGGGCGCGGACGCGCGCAGCACCCCGGCCACGCGGTCGAAGTAACGCGCCAGCACGGTCCGCGCCGCCGGGGTGTCCGGATACCGCGCGGAAAGCCGCAGTCCTTCGTGCGACCGGATCAGCCACAGGTAGACCTCGTCCGCGTGCGGGCTGCGCGAGCGCAACGCGGCGGCCTTCCAGTCGGCCCACCGGTCGGCGCCCGGCACCCGGCGCAGGTCCATGTAGGACAGTACGAAACGGGGCGTGAGGTCGCGGCCGAGCAGTTCGGCGATGCGCTCGAACGGGATCGCCGCCATGGTCTTCGCCGCGCGGGTCTGCGCGGTCACCGCGGCGAGCACGCCCGGGAAGTCATCCGCCGGGCCGACGGCGACGCGCAGTGGCACGAGCCCGACGTACCAGCCCAGCGACTCGGCCCACTCCACCGCGCTGCGGGTGTGCATCGACATCAGCGCGCCGAACACCCCGCTCCCGCATTCGGCCCTGGCCGCCAGCGCCAGGCACGCGAGGCTCCCGGTCATGAACGAGCCGCCGTGCGCGCGGCTGCGGGCTTCGAGCGCGGACGCCTCTTCGGCGTCCAGCAGCATCCGGCAGGTGCCGGTCTGCGGCGCGGCCCCGAGTGACACCGGGAAGGCGGGCAGTTCGCCGCCGTGCGACAGCAGGAAGTTCCGCCACGCGGCGACCGCCTGGTGGTCGGCGAGCACCCGGCGCGCCGAACGCCGTTCGGCGCTGGCGAAGTCGACGTAGCTGCCGACGGAGCCGAGCGCCACGGGACTGCCGGAGGTCTCCGCGCGGTACAGGTCGCTGACCTCCCGCGCGATCATGAGGACGCTGTATCCGTCCACATTGGAGTGATCGAGGCTCACGTAGACGGTGAACGAGTCGTCGTGGGACACCACGGCGAAGACGTACGAAGGCCACGTGAGGGGGTCGGTCTCGGCGTCGAAGAGGTCCTCCAGCCGGGAAGCCAGCTCACCGGTGTCGAAGCGGCCGAGGTCCTGCCTGGCCAGTCCCACCTCACCCGGCGGCAGCGTCCTGCGGAAGACGCCGTCCTCGGTGCAGGACAGGACGCTGCGCAGCGTCTCGTGCCGGTCGATCCAGCCGAGCAGAGCCCGTTGCAGCGCGGCGATGTCGGGTCGGCCGGGCAGCTCGAAGGCGGTGCCGAGCCAGGACGCCGCGGCCTCACCCGCGGCCCGGCGGGCGTGGGCGACGCGGAGGTGGGCCTCCTGGACGTAGGCCGCGGGCCGGGGGTCGGCGACCACGTTCGTGCCGCCCGGCCGGAGGAACGGACGCAACACCGTGCAAGCGCCGGGACGGACGCGATAACCGGAAAGCTCGGTGAACTGCACAGTCCTCTCCAGACTCGAGCTGCGACGATGGAGGATGAACGCCAGAAACGGCCAGAGACGGCGGCACCCGTGCCGCGTCGGTACGGCGGAAGGCTAGCCGTCCGCTCGAAAGGCTGACAACGCGTTGCCCGGTGACCTTTCGCACACACAAAATCGCGTCAAGATGCTGGACCCAGAGTCCACAGTGGTCAGCGCTGCGGGCTGAGCGCGAGCCTGAGCCCGACGTCGACGAGCTTCCAGCCGAACCGGCGCCGCCGCGCGGCGAGCGTCGTGCGCGGGCGCGCCGCGGTCCGGCGCAGCTCCCGCTCCCGGTCGTGCACCAGCGCTTCGGCCATCAGGAAGTGCACCATCGTCGGCCCCCTAGTCATTGTCGGCTTCGCCGGGGAAGGACCGCCGGGGGAACGCCGCCCAGTGGAAGACCACCGTGGCGTCATCGGGACGGCGGTCCCGCCGGTAGCGCTCGACGACCTGCAGGATCTCGTCGCTCAGCGCTGCCGCCTCGTCCGGAGTCAGCGAGAGGCGCCCGTCGCTGAAGGTCGCCTTGTCGTGCCAGTCCTCGATCCATTCGGGCAGCTCGGCGACGAACCGGGTCTCCGCCTGGTACCGCTGCTCGACGAGGGCGTGCAGGTAGGCGTCGAGCGGCCCCGCCAGCTCGGGGTCGTCGATGAAGTCCTTGGCGCGCATGTGCAATCGCTCCTGCGCCGCCCGCCACCACCGTTCGCGCCTGCTGCCGCGTCCGGTGTCCTCGACGACGAGCCCGGCTTCGGCGAGCTGGCGCAGGTGCCAGCTGGTGGTGCCGGAGCTCTCCCCCACGCGACGCCCCAGCCCGGTCGCCGTGGCGGGGCCGTCGGCTCGGAGCAGGTCGAGCAGCCGGAGCCGGAGCGGGTGCGCGAGCGCGCGCAGCATCCGCTTGTCCATCCTCGGCTGTGGTCCAGCGGCCATGACCGGACCGTAGACCGCAGAGAGTTCTCTGCAAATGCTCCTCTGCGGTTGTCATCCGGATGGAGCAGTCAGCGACTCCCGTGCCGCCTCTCGCACCGCGTCCGCCGCGGCGGCCAGCGCCGGGGAGTGCAGCTTCCACTGCTGCCAGTACAGCGGCACGTCGATCACGCGTCCGGAATCGAGCAGCACCAGCGTGCCGTTCCGCAGCCGCGGTTCCGCCTGCGCGCTCGGCACCAGCCCCCACCCCATGCCCGCCGCGACCGCGTCGACGTACCCCTCCGACGACGGGACGTAGTGCCGCAGCGGGCCGGCGTCCCGGCCGGTCAGGTCGCGCGCGAACCTGTCCTGCAGGCCGTCGCGCCGGTCGAACACGACCACCGGAACCTCGCCGAGTGCGTCGCGCAGTGGCCGGTCCAGCCAGGTGGCGGCGAAGTCCGGGCTCGCCGACGGCAGGTAGCGCATCGACCCGAGCGCGGTCACCGAGCAGCCCTGCACCGGGTCCGGCGACGACGTCACCGCCGCCATCACGAGCCCCTCCCGCAGCAGCGTCGTCGTGTGCTCCTCGTCCTCGCGGTGCAGCTCGAAGCAGATGCGCAGCTCCGGCGGCACGCGGGTGAGCGCGGGCAGGAACCAGGTGGCCAGCGAGTCCGCGTTCACCGCGATCGGCAGCGTCGCCGGCTCCCCCGCGTGCGCCAGTCCCAGCTCCCGCCGCGCGTCGCGTTCCAGCTGCGCCAGCTGGCGGGCCAGCCGCACCACGACCTCCCCGGATTCGGTCAGCCGCACGGGTTTCGTGCGCAGCAGCAGGACCCGGCCGGTGCCCTGCTCCAGCGCCTTCACCCGCTGGCTCACTGCGGACGGCGTGACGTGCAGCGCCGCCGCGGCCGCGTCGAAGGTGCCCTCGTCGACGACGGCGAGCAACGTGCGGACCTGATCCAGCGGTAACGTCACGAGCGCTAATGATACGTAAGAATCCTTAGCTGGACTGTTGACAAGCCCGTCCATAACCTCGGAGGCGTGCCACCGCTTCTGCTCGCCGTCGCCTCCGGGTTCGGCACCGGTCTCTCGCTCATCGTCGTCATCGGGGCCCAGAACGCGTTCGTGCTGCGGCAGGGCATCCGCCGCGAGTCGGTCCCGCTGGTGGTCACGATCTGCGCGGCGTCGGACGCGATCCTGATCGCGCTCGGTGTCGCCGGGGTCGGCTCGCTCGTGCGGGCGCGGCCGACCGCGCTGACCGTGGTCGGGATCGTCGGCGGCCTGTTCCTGATCTGCTACGGGCTGCTGGCCGCGCGCCGGTTGTTCCGACCCGCCGCACTGACCACCGTCGGTACGGCGGTGTCCGGCCGCCGGGCCGCGCTGACATGCCTGACGATGACCTGGCTCAACCCGAACGTCTACCTCGACACCGTGCTGCTGCTCGGGTCCGTCGCCGCGACGCACGGGAGCCTGCGCTGGGAGTTCGGCCTGGGCGCGGCGCTGGCGAGCCTGTGCTGGTTCGTGGCGATCGGTTTCGGCGCGCGCCTGCTCACCGGGTTCTTCTCGCGCCCGTCGTCGTGGCGGCTGCTGGACGGGCTGGTCGCGGCGACGATGCTCACCGTCGGCGGCACGCTGCTGGCCACCGCCTGAGCCGTACCGTGGGGAGGTGGCCGAGGTCGAGATCGTGGCGCTGCTCGTCTCGCCGGTGCACGCCTTCGAGGGCCGCCCGGCGGACGGGCCGCGCCCCGATCCCGCGGGTGCCGGTGTCGAGTCCGTGACCGTGCGCGCGGGTCTCGGCCTGGTCGGAGACCGCTTTTTCAACCGCCCCGCGCACCGCACCGCGGCGGTGACCGTGTTCGCCGCCGAGTCGCTGGACGGGCTGGGCCGGCCGGACCCGTTGCTGGCGCGGCGCAACATCGTGCTGCGCGGCTTCCCGGTCGACGACCTCGCCGCGCGGCGCGGGCAGGCGGGCGCGGTGTTCAGCCTCGACTCCGGCGACGGCCCGGTGCGTTTCCAGGCGCACCGCCCGGCTCACCCGTGCGCGTGGATGGACGCCGTCCTGGCCCCCGGCGCGTTCAAGGCCCTCCGCGGCCACGGCGGCGTCCGGTGCACCCCGCTGGACGACGGCGTCCTGCGCCTGGGGGCGGCGAAACTGGAGGTGGGCTGAGGAGTTCGTCCTCGCGCAGCCGCAGGAGCGGCGCCGAGGCGGCGAGGGCGAGCAACCCCAGCACGGCGAAGGTGCCGCGCAACCCGAGCGCCGGTGCCAGCGCACCGGCCGCGAGCGCGCCCAGGGGTTTGGTCCCGTAGGCGACGAGCCGGTGCGAGCTGCCGACGCGCCCCAGCAACTCCGCGGGCGCGAGGGTCTGCCGCAGCGAGACGGTGACGACGTTGGCGATGATCAGCGTTGCGCCACAAAGGAAGTACGCCGCGGCGATCGCGAAGGGATCGGGCGCGAACGCGGGCACGGCGAGCGTGGCCGCGGCGCAGCCGAAGGAGACGAGCAACGGACGGGCACGGCCGAAAC
This sequence comes from Amycolatopsis bartoniae, assembly GCF_014191255.1. Classification (GTDB taxonomy): domain Bacteria; phylum Actinomycetota; class Actinomycetes; order Mycobacteriales; family Pseudonocardiaceae; genus Amycolatopsis_E; species Amycolatopsis_E bartoniae. Next base: position 138,715 of record NZ_JACHWH010000003.1, on the reverse strand, counting down.
GGCGTTCCACGCGTTCGGCCAAGACCGCACCGAGCAGGCTGCCGGCGGCAGGCGCGGTGACGAGCCAGCCGTAGGCCCGCTCATCCAGCCCCAGCACCGAGCCCGGCCCCACGACGTACAGGACGAGGATCGCCTGCGTGCCGCTGCTGGCGAAGTTGAACACCCCGACCACCACCGTGAACGTCCGCAGAACCCGGTGCCGCCACACGAACCGCAGGCCCTCGGCGACTCGCGGTTTTCCCGCGTCGACGCGGAAGGCGCCGCGGACGAACAGCAGCGCCGCGACCGCCAGCAGCCACAGCAGTGCCGGGGCCACGACGACGGTGAGCACTCCCGCGGCGACCAGGAACCCGGCGAGCGGCGGCCCGACAAGCTCGTTGGCGGTCAGCTCGGCGGCGTACAGACGCCCGTTCGCGCGCGACAACCGTTCGGGCGCGACCAGCTGCGGGACGATCGCCTGCGCCGCGGTGTCGTAACAGGTCTCAGCTGTTCCCGCGCCGAACGCGACCACGTAGAGCAGCCAGATCGAGGTGGCCGACGACAGCGTCGCGAGCACGAGCGCCGCGAGCAGCCCGGCCCGGACGAGGTTCGCGGCGAGCATCAGCCGGCGGCGGTCGCAGCGGTCGGCGAGCGCGCCGGCGGCGGTCGCAGCGGTCGGCGAGCGCGCCGGCGGGCAACGCGAACAGCAGCCACGGCACGGTGAACGCGAACGTCAGCCCGGCGATCAGCACCGGTGAGCGCGTCTGGCCCACCGCCACGAGCGGCAGCCCGACCTTCAGCACGCCGTCCGCGAGGTTCGACATCGCCGACGACGTCCACAGCCACCGGAACCCCACTGATGGAGAATCCCACATCGATGGAGAAAACTCCATCGACTACCGTGCGCCTATGGCACTGCCGCACCGTCCCGCGAACGAGCGCGAGCTGAAAGCGCTTGCGCATCCCCTCCGGCTGCGGATCCTGCGGTTGTGCTGGCAGCGGGAGCTGACGAACAAGCAGCTGGCCGAGCGGCTCGGCCGGGACCCCGGCACGGTGCTCTACCACGTGCGGCAGCTCGCGGCGGCGGGCCTGCTGGAACCGGCGCCGGTGCGGACGGGAACCGGTGGCGCGCTGGAGAAGCCCTACCGCGCGAAGGCCCGCTCGTGGTGGCTCGACGACCCGCCGGGGGCCGGAGCGGAGGCCGCGTTCGCCCCGGTCGAGGCGGTGCAGGAGGAACTGCGCGCGGCGGGCCCGGAGTCGGTGCGGATGTTCGTCCGGTTCGCGCTGCACCTGTCCGCCGACGACGCCGCCGAACTGGGCCGGCGCATCCAGTCGGTGGTCGACGAGTACGTCGCGACGGACGGCGAGCGCCTCGGCAGCCCCGCCCACGGTGGGCTGATCGTGCTGCACCAGCTGGCCGAGTAGGGCTCACACTGGACACGAGACGTCGGAAGGGACTCGATGAACGAGGTAAAGCAGAACGACCAGAAGAGCCGCTACGAGCTGACGGTCGACGGGGAGCTGGCGGGGTTCGCGCAATACGCCGACCGCGGCGGGCAGCGGGTCGTCTACCACACCGAGGTCTTCCCGGCCTTCGGCGGACGCGGGCTGAGCAACGTGCTGGTGACCGAGGCACTGGCGGACGTGCGCACGAGCGGCAAGCGGCTCGTCCCGGTGTGCCCGCTGGTGGCCGCGTTCGTGGAGAAGCACCCGGAACAGGGCGACGTCGCCGACCCGGTCACGCCGGAGGTCGAGGAGTGGGTGAAGAAGACCCAGTGACGGGGGCCGCGTGACGGCGTTCTGTCGGGGCCGGTTGCTACCGTTTCCGCAACGGACGGCCGCACTTCCGGCCCTGGCAAAAGGATTCTGACCATGCACTCGGCCGAAGGAACGCGGACGATCGTGACGAGAGTGTTCCTCTCGTACATCCACGACTCCGAGCGGCACAAGCAGCAGGTGCTCGAGTTCGCGATCTTCCTGAGAAGCTGTGGGATCGACGTGGCCTTCGACCAGTGGGCCGGTCCGGCACGGCAGGACTGGTACGCGTGGGCGAACCGGGAGATGCTCGCTGCCGACTACATCCTGGTGATCGCGTCCGCCGGATACCTCGAAATCGGAGACGGCAACGGTTCCGCGAACAAGAACCGGGGCGGCCAGTCGGAGGCGGCCACGTTGCGCGACCTGTTGCAGGAAGACCGGGAGAAGTGGCTGCCCAAGATCGTCCCGGTGTTGCTGCCCGGGCACCATGTCACGGAGATTCCGAGGTTCCTCCAGCCCCAGGCCGCCACCCGGTATCCGGTCGAGTCCTTCACCGTCGAAGGGGCCGAGGACCTGCTGCGGATGCTGACGGGACAACCTGGCCACGTGCTCCCGCCGCTGGGTTCTCCTCCGGTGCTGCCACCACGGTCACCGGCTCCGGTTGCGGGGGAACCAGTTTGGCGAGAACTACCTGCCCCGGCACCGGCGCTCTGGCGACGGGACCTGGTGACCGACTACTACCGGCCCCAGGGATCGATGGTCGAACTTCATCTGGTGCCTGTGGGCTCACCCTCGCGACTTCCCGTCCGGCGGCTGGACACCCTCCGGCCCGAACTCGCCGCGCTCGGCAGGACCAAGGCCCTGTTCACCCCGGAGCAATCTCTGCAGGCGAACTCCACCGACCGGGCGGTGTGGGCCTACTCGACCGACTGGCGTCTCGGCGAAGCAGGGATCGCCGTGACGCGAGCAGGGCAGCGCTCTTGCTGGTTCGCCCTTCCCTCCGTGTCGCCCGTCCGAGTGCTCGACGAGGAGGACCTCGTCCGTACACTCGTCGAGCGGCTCGCCCTGCTGGCCGAGATCGAGCTTCCCGCGCCGGAAGAGATCGCGCTCGCAGTGGGAATGGATCCCCTAGGCATCCTCACCTTCGCCAAGCTGAGCGACGCTGCTTCATCGAGCAGTCACAGTATCCACATGGGGCCCGAGGTTGTCCGTGTCGAACCGGAGGAAGCGGTGCGGTTCGACGACCTCCAGCGGTTTCCCGAGATCATCGCGGACGAGCTGACCGCTCGCCTGATCTCCCGGCTGAAGCGACGCTAGTCCTGCCAAAGCAGGCTGGGCTTCGCCGAGCACCACGCGGCACCATGAAGCCCATGATCCTGCTGTCGGACCCCGTGATCGCCGCCGTGCCTGTGGGGGAGAACGGCGAACCCCTTGTCTTTCCCGGCGGGCTGCGGTTCGGGCCGCGCTCGCCCGCCATGTCGCCGCTCCTGCGGGACGGGCTCCTGCGGCGCCTGCTCGCCGCGCAGGCCTCGCTGCCCAGGGGGCTGCGGCTGCTGGTCGTCGAGGGCTACCGCTCCCCCGCGCTGCAACAGCAGTACTTCACCGGCTACCGCGACGAACTGCGCGAGCTCCATCCCGAGTGGACGGACGAGCGCCGGCACGTCGAGGCCAGCAAGTACGTGTCACCGCCCGAGGTCGCGCCCCACTGCACCGGCGGCGCGGTCGACCTCACGCTCGTCACCGAGACCGGTGAGGAGCTCGATATGGGCACCGAGGTCAACGCCGATCCCGAACGCAGTGCAAGCGCTTGCTTCACCGCCTCCGACAAGATCTCCGCGGAGGCACGGCGCAACCGCGACCTGCTGGGCGAGGCCCTCACCGCCGCCGGCCTGGTGAACTACCCCACCGAGTGGTGGCACTGGTCCTACGGCGAGCGCTACTGGGCACACACCACCGGCGCCACCCGGACGTGCTACGGCCCGCTGCCCGAACCGGACAGCGGGCCGTAACTCACGAAAACTACCGGCCGCCGGTCTGCCCCTGCGCCTGCAGGACCCGGTCGGTCACGTCCGCCACCTGGTCCGCGGGCGGCGCCGTCACGGTCACCGGCGTCCCGAAGTCCGAGAACGTCTCCGTGATCGAGACCGTCACCGGGCCCGTCGAGGCGCCGTTCTGCGCGGCGGTCGTCTGCGGGGTGATCTTCTCGTCCATCACCAGCTTCCGCAGCCGGCCCTGGTCGTCGACCCACACCTGCGCCGGCAGCGTGTGCGAGCCCAGCTGCTGCTCCAGCCGCTGGGTCGCCTGCTGCGCCTGCGGCGACCGCCCCGCCGCCGCCTTGTCCAGGTCCAGCGTCACGTCGTAGTGCTTCGTCGGCGTGCCGTCCACGGTGTCCGGCCCGATCTCGCGCACCTGGTCGCCCGCGCCGCGCAGGTAGCCCAGCGCGTCACTCGGGTCCGACACGTTCAGGCCCTGCAGGTCGCTCAGCGACGCCCCGTACTGCTGCTGGGCCAGTTTGTTGGCGTCGATCGAGATCCACGGCTTCCCGCCGGACAGCGCTGCCCCCAGGTTCGCGGGCAGCTGCTGGTACACCACGCCGTTGAGGAACCGGGCCTCGGCGTTGCCGGCCCCGTTCGGCAGGGTCTCGGTCAGCTGCGCCGTGTTGCCCGCGAAGTCGATGACACCCGACGCGCTGACGGGCACCGTCTGGCCCGCGGCGGTGATCTGGGTCGTCATCGCGGTCTTCGCCGTCTTGGCGTCCGTCGTCTTGGTGTACGCCGCGGCGACCACCTGACCCGGTGACGCCGGCTGCTCCTGGGCCGCCGTCGTCGTCGAGTTCCCGTTCGACGAGCAGGCCGAAACCGCCAGACCGGCCGCCACCAGCGCGGCTCCCGCGGCCGCCCCCAACGCTGTGCGCATGTTTCCTCCTTCGTCCAGTCCGCACGGAGTGCCCCCGTTCCGGGCGACCCACTAACAGGTGTGACGATCCTCACCAAGAGTGCGCTTTGTAGGGTGCGGGGGTGCGATCCCTGGCGCCGAGCCTGGCGGCGATGGACGAGGAACGAGCCGCCCGGTTGCGCGGGCTGCTCGTGCGCACCCTGCTCGGCACCACCCGGACGGCGGACGAGCACTTCACCCTCTTGCACCTGTTCCTGCTGCCACCCGGCCCCGGCGAGACCCGCTTCCTGCTCTACGAGGTGATCGAGCCGGTCGACCCGGAGGCGCCCGTGCGGCAGGTGGTGGACGCCGTGCGCGAGGAGCTCGTGGCGACGGGCGACCCGCGGCTGGTGGCGGGGGCGCAGGGCCAGTGGCAGCACCTCGACCCCGAGCTGCGCGGCCTCTACGCGGGCACCGGCGCGCGGTTCACGCCGCCCCAGGGCGACAGCCTCGGCACCACGATCATGCGGCTGGCCGACGGGACTGCCGTCGTGCTCACCCTCGACGCCGACGGCGAACCCGCGGTGCTGCAGACCTCCCAGCCGGTGATGATCGACGAGGAGGTCTATCCCGCCATCCGGCACATGCCGGCGACGGAGGAACCGCCGTTCGTCCTGATCGACACCTTCGCGCGGCTGGTGCAGGAGCCCGGCGAGCAGCACCCGTTCCGCCCGTTCGGCTGACGATCATCCGCGCGAACGGCGGTGACCAGCGAGAATGGCAGGGCGTGCCGGGTCCGATCGCTCGGGGGGCTGCGCGTTCGGCCCGGCACGCCCAGGCACACCGGCGCCGAAGTCGCCGCCGCACCTTGTGCCAGTCAGAGAGAGGGCGGCCACGCCGGTTCGGGACGCGCGTCGACAGGGATCACTCCTTCGAGTGAGATCGGAACGAACACACCGACGAAAGGACTCCCCATGCCGGACGAAGTACGGGTCACCGAACGCGGCCCGGTGCTGGTGATCACGATCAACCGGCCGCAGGCGCGCAACGCGATCGACGCCGCGGTCACCGAAGGCGTCGCCGCGGCGCTGGACCAGCTCGACGAACGCCGGGACCTGGCTGTGGGCGTGCTGACCGGCGAGGGCGGCACGTTCTCCGCGGGCATGGACCTCAAGGCGTTCCTGCGCGGCGAGGCCGTGTCGATCCCCGGCCGCGGCCTCGCCGGGATGACCGAGCGCCCGCCGAAGAAGCCGATGATCGCCGCCGTCGAGGGGTACGCGCTCGCGGGCGGCTGCGAACTGGCGCTGGCGTGCGACCTGGTGGTGGCCGCCGAGGACGCGCAGTTCGGCATCCCCGAGGTCAAGCGCGGGCTCGTCGCGGGCGCGGGCGGCCTGCTGCGGCTGCCGCAGCGCATCCCGCGGCAGATCGCGATGGAGTACGCGCTGACCGGCGACTTCTTCCCCGCGCCCGAGGCCCACCGGTACGGCCTGGTCAACCGCCTCGTCGCCCCCGGCGAAGCACTCGACGGCGCGCTCGCGCTCGCGGAGCGGATCACCGCCAACGCCCCGCTCGCGGTCCAGGTGAGCAAGGAGATCATCACGCGTTCCGCGGACTGGCGCAGTGACGAGGCTTTCACTGCGCAGCAGGCACTGGTCCGTCCTGTGTTTGAATCGGCTGACGCCCGCGAAGGCGCCCGGGCCTTCGCGGAAAAGCGCGCTCCGGTGTGGCGCGGTGAGTAAGGAAGCTGATGGCAGAGTCTGTTCCCGCGGCCCCTGAGGGGCTCGCGCCGCTGCTCGACGTCCTCGACCTCGAACCGATCGAGCTCGACATCTTCCGCAGCCGGTCGACCGGGGCGCCCGGCGGCCGGCTGTTCGGCGGCGAGGTGTGCGCGCAGGCCCTGGTGGCGGCGGAGCGGACGGCGCCGCCCGAGACCGCGCCGCACTCGCTGCACGCGTACTTCCTGCGGCCCGGCGACACGGGCGCGCGCGTCGTGTTCCGCGTCGACCGGCTGCAGGACGGCCGCAACTTCCGCCGCCGCCGGGTCACCGCGATCCAGCACGGCGAGCCGATCCTGTGCCTGGAGTGCTCGTTCACCACGGACCACTCCGGCACCACCCACCAGGTGAGCGCGCCGCAGGCACCGGACCCGGAGGAGTGCTCGCCGTTCGACCCGCGGCGTCCGACGAACTGGCAGGTGGAGCCGTACGACGTGTTCGACGTGCGCCCGGCGACCAGCGAAGGGGATGACTACGCGCGCTTCATCGACGACCTGTGGTTCCGGCCGCGGGCGGGCAAGGTCGACGACAGGGTGAGCGCCGCGGCGGTGCTCACCTACTTCAGCGACCTGACCTTCGTCTCGTCGATCCTGCGCCCCACCATGCGCACCGACATCAAGGGCCTCACGTCACTCGACCACGTGCTGTGGTTCCACAACGAGGTCCGCTTCGACGACTGGATCTACTACGCCAAGAGCAGCCCGGCAGTCGGTGACCTGCGGGGGCTCGCCGAAGGCCGGTTCTTCTCCCGCGAGGGCACGCTGATCGCGTCCGCCGCGCAGGAGGGGCTCATCCACGCCCGCAGGGACTCGTGATGGCGGGGCCGCTCGCGGGACTGCGCGTGGTGGAGCTGGCGGGCATCGGCCCCGGCCCGCACGCCGCGATGGTGCTCGCCGACCTCGGCGCGGACGTCGCGCGTGTCGAACGGCCGCGGTCGGCCGACCCGACCGGCGGGGCGGGCGACGCGCTGCTGCGCAACCGCCGCTCCGTCGCCGCCGACCTCAAGACCGCCGAGGGCCGCGACCTCGTGCTGCGGCTCGTGGCGAAGGCCGACGTGCTGCTCGAAGGGTTCCGGCCGGGGGTCGCCGAACGCCTCGGTGTCGGGCCGGACGAGTGCCTCGACCGCAACCCGGGCCTGGTCTACGGCCGGATGACCGGCTGGGGCCAGGACGGTCCGCTCGCGCCGCGCGCCGGGCACGACATCAACTACATCTCCCTCACCGGCGCGCTGCACGCGATCGGCCGCGCCGGTGAACGGCCGGTGCCGCCGCTGAACCTCGTCGGCGACTTCGGCGGCGGCTCGCTGTTCCTCGTCGCCGGGGTGCTCGCCGCGCTGTGGGAGCGGCAGCGGTCCGGGCGCGGGCAGGTCGTGGACGCGGCGATGATCGACGGGACGGGCGTGCTGCTGCAGATGACGTGGGGCTTCCTCGCGTCGGGCCGCTGGGCGGACGCGAGGGGCGTGAACCTCCTCGACGGCGGCGCGCCCTACTACGACACCTACACCTGCGCCGACGGGCGGTACCTCGCCGTGGGCGCGCTGGAGCCGCAGTTCTACGCCGAGTTCCTGCGTGGGCTCGGCCTGGCGGACGAGGACCTGCCCGCGCAGGACGACCGCGAGAACTGGGGGATCCTGCGCGCCCGCTTCACCGAGGTCATCGTGCGCCGGACCCGTGACGAGTGGATGGCGGTCTTCGAGGGCACCGACGCGTGCGTGACGCCGGTGCTGTCCTTCGATGAGGTCCAGCGGCATCCGCACCTGGCCGCCCGCGAGTCGGTGATCACCGTCGACGGCGTGCCCCAGGCCGCGCCCGCGCCGCGGTTTTCCCGCACAGCCGCGGCGAAACCGGCACCACCGCCCATCCCGGGCGCGGACACCGAGACGGTCGTCACCGACTGGGGCGCCTGACCCTGCGCGAACCCCTTCGCGGCACCAGAATCGGGGAGTCCAGCGAAGAGAGCGAGGGTTCCCCCATGGCGCGTCCCACTGTCGCCGAACAGTTCGTGCAGGTGCTCGTCCAGGCTGGCGTGTCCCGGATCTACGGCGTGGTGGGCGACAGCCTCAACCCCATCGTGGACGCGATCCGGCGCACCGAGGGCATCGAATGGGTGCACGTGCGCAACGAGGAGGCGGGCGCGTTCGCCGCGGCCGCCGAGGCGGAGCTGACCGGGCGGCTCGCCGTGTGCGCGGGCAGCTGCGGCCCCGGCAACACGCACCTGGTGCAGGGCCTCTACGACGCGAACCGCTCGGGCGTGCCCGTGCTCGCGCTGGCCTCGCACATCCCGGCCACGCAGGTCGGCACGCAGTTCTTCCAGGAAACTCACCCGGAGCGGCTGTTCGTCGACTGCAGCGGTTACTGCGAGCAGATCACCACGCCGGGCCAGATGCCGCGCGTGCTGCGGATCGCGGTCCAGCACGCGATCACCCGCGGCGAGGTGTCGGTGATCGTGCTGCCCGGCGACGTGGCGCACCTGGAGTCCGAGGTGCCGACGGGCACGAGCCAGTTCGTCACCGAACGGGCCACCTTGACGCCGCCGCCCAGCCAGGTCGACGCGCTCGCGGACGCGCTCAACCGGGCCGAGAAGGTCACGTTGTTCTGCGGCGCGGGCACGCGGGGCGCGCACGCCGAAGTCATGGAGCTGGCGGGCAAGCTCCATTCTCCCGTCGGGCATTCGTTGCGCGGCAAGGAATGGATCCAGTTCGACAACCCGTACGACGTGGGCATGAGCGGGCTGCTCGGCTACGGCGCCTGCTACGAGGCCATGCACGAGGCGGACCTGCTGCTCCTGCTCGGCACCGACTTCCCGTACGACGGGTTCCTGCCGCAGGCGCACACCATCCAGATCGACCACGACGCCACGCACCTGGGCCGCCGCACGCCGCTGGACCTCGCCGTGCACGGGGACCTGCGTGAAACGCTGCGCGCGGTGCTGCCGAAGGTCGAGCAGAAGTCGAGCCGCGCCTTCCTCGACGAGAAGCTGCGCGAACACGCGCGCTCGCTGGAGAACGTCGTCGACGCCTACACCCGCAACGTCGAGCACCACACGCCGATCCACCCCGAGTACGTCGCCGACGTCCTCGACGAGCTGGCGGCCGACGACGCGGTGTTCACTGTGGACACCGGGATGTGCAACGTCTGGGCCGCGCGCTACCTCACGCCGAACGGGCGGCGCCGCGTGATCGGCTCGTTCCTGCACGGCAGCATGGCCAACGCGCTGCCGCACGCGATCGGCGCGCAGCTGGCCGAGCCGGGCCGCCAGGTGATCTCGATGTCCGGCGACGGCGGGCTCGGCATGCTCATGGGCGAGCTGCTGACGGTGCGGCTGCACGACCTGCCGGTGAAGATCCTGGTGTTCAACAACTCCTCGCTCGGCATGGTGAAGCTGGAGATGCTCGTCGACGGCCTGCCGGACTACGAGACCGACCACGACGCCGTGGACTACGCCGCGATCGCCCGCGGCGCGGGGCTGCACGCCATCCGCGTGACCGAGCCGGAGAAGGTGCGCGACGCCCTCGCTGAGGCGTTGGCGCATCCGGGTCCCGTGCTCGTCGACGTGGTGACCGACCCGAACGCGCTGTCGATCCCGCCGCACATCACGGGCGGTCAGCTCAAGGGCTTCATGCTCGCCGCGAGCAAGGTGGTGCTGAGCGGCGGGGTCGGGCGCATGATCGACCTGGCGCGCTCGAACCTACGTAACATCCCGCGGCCCTGACAGCGCCGCGCGCACGAGCCACTCCGCCTGCCCGACGGCCCGCTCGACCGGGCCCGAGGGCTGTACGAGGTGGCTCAGCGTCAGCCGCACCACCACCTCGACCAGCGTGGGCAGGTCGGCGAGGCCGAGGCCGCGGTACAGCGCGGCGGACTCGGCCTGCAGCGTGGCGAGGGCACGGCCGAGCACCGGCTCGGGCTGGATCGTCAGCAGCGGCAGCAGGTCCTGCGTCCCGCCGTGCCCGGCGGCGAGCACGGCCTTGAGCAGCGGGTCGTCCGCGGCCGCGCGCAGCACGTACTCCACGGCGGCGGGAATTCCGGCGAGCGGGTCGGGACCGTGCTCGCGCAGCCGCTCGACGACTCCGGAGAGGAACACCTCGGCGTGCCGGACGACGATCGCGCGGGCGAGCTTGTCGCGGGCACCGATCTCCTTGTAGACCATCTGCCTGCTCACGCCGACCCGGTCGGCCACCTGCGCCATGGTGGTGCGGTCCCAGCCCGCGGTGCAGATCAGCTCGACGCCGGCGTCGAGGATCCGGTCACGGAGGGTGGGCATCGGACCAGCCTAACCGGCGCCAGATCGGATCTGGCACCCCTTCTCGCGCCTTGCGGGTGAAGCCACTCGGAAGGGGCGAAGAAACCATGAACGACCTGGCGATCGAAACGTCGGGACTGGTCAAGGTGTTCGGCGGGCAGCGGGCGGTCGACGGCGTCGACCTCGCCGTGCCCGCCGGCACGGTGTACGGGGTGCTGGGGCCGAACGGGGCGGGCAAGACGACGACCGTCCGCATGCTGGCCACGCTCACCCGGCCGGACGGCGGCGAGGCCCGCGTGTTCGGGCACGACGTGCTGCGCGAGCCGGACGCGGTGCGTGCCCGCATCAGCCTCACCGGCCAGTACGCGTCGATCGACGAGGACCTCAGCGGGCGCGAGAACCTCGTGCTGCTCGCCCGGCTGCTCGGCTACCGCGGGTCCGCGGCGCGCCGCCGGGCGGCCGAGCTGCTGGCGGTGTTCGACCTCGAACAGGCGGCCGGACGGCAGGCCAAGGACTACTCCGGCGGGATGCGCCGCCGCCTCGACATCGCGGCCAGTATGTTGCGGACGCCCGACGTGCTGTTCCTCGACGAGCCCACGACGGGACTGGATCCCCGCAGCCGCACGAGGGTGTGGGAGCTGGTGCGGATGATCGTCGCGCAGGGCACCACCGTCCTGCTCACCACGCAGTACCTGGAGGAGGCCGACCAGCTCGCGTCGCGCATCGCGGTGATCGACGGCGGCCGGGTGATCGCCGAGGGCACGCCGGGCTCGCTGAAGTCCGCGCTCGGCCGCGGTTCGGTCCACCTGCGGCTCCGCGACGCCGCCCAGCGGCCGCAGGCCGAGCGCGTGCTGGCGCTCGCGCTGGGCACGAAGGTGGGCAAGCACGCCGATCCGGTGACCGTGATCGCCCGGCTGGGTCGCCCCGACATCCCGCCCGCGGTCCAGGCGTCGCACGCGCTGACCGAGCTGACGCGGTCGGGGATCACCGTCGACGACTTCTCCCTCGGCCAGCCCAGCCTCGACGAGGTCTTCCTCGCGCTGACCGCGAAGAAGGAGGTCTTGGCGTGAGGGAGCTTGCGACCGAACCATCCAGCACCACGCCGGCCGACGTTGTGGCGCTGCCGCGGCTTGCCGCGTCCGTCGAGGAGGCCGCGTGAGCACGGTCCTGCCGCGGCCCGGCGCCTGGTCGGCGTCGCTGGTCTTCGCCACCCGCGCGCTGCTGAAGCTCAAGCACCGCCCGGAACAGCTGATCGACGTCACCATCTTCCCGGTGATCATGACCCTGATGTTCACCTACCTGCTGGGCAGCACGCTCGCCGCGTCGCCCGCGGACTACCTGCAGTTCCTGCTGCCCGGCGTACTCGTGATGAGCGTCGTGATGATCACCCCGAACACCGGCGTCGGGATCAACGTCGACGTGGAGAAGGGCCTGTTCGACCGCATCCGCACGCTGGCGGTGTGGCGGCCGTCCGCGCTCGTCGGCGCGCTGCTGGGTGATCTGGTGCGCTACGTGCTGGCGTCCACGGTGATCCTCGTCGTGGGACTGGTGCTGGGGTTCCGGCCGCCCGGCGGCGTACTGGGGGTGCTCGCCGGGGTGGTGCTGGTGCTGGTCTTCGCGTTCGCGTTCTCGTGGATCTGGACGCTGGCGGGGCTGGTGCTGCGCACGCAGAAGTCGGTGATGAGCGTGAGCGTGCTCGTGCTGTTCCCGTTCACGTTCCTGTCCAACGTGTTCGTGGAGCCGAAGAACCCGCCGGCGTGGCTGCGGATGTTCATGCGGTTCGACCCGATCGCGCACCTGGTGACGGCCGTGCGCGGCCTGATGCGGGGCGTGTGGAACGGCCCGGAGATCGGCTGGACACTGCTGTCGGCCGTGCTGCTGCTGGCGGTCTTCGGCACGCTGTCGATGTGGCGCTACAACCGGCGGTGACTCACAACCGCCAGGCGGTTTCGCGGCCTGGGCGGTAGCAGCAGCTCGTGCCGGTCGACACGGTGGCCCTCAGGTGCGCCGCCAGCTCCGGGTGGTGGCCGTCCAGTTTCCGCAGCACGTCGCGGATCCGGGCGGTCACCGCCTTGCGCGCGCGTTCCGTTTCGTCGCCCAGCCGGCGCGGGCGGCCCGCCAGGCCCGCCGCCACGCGGAGTTCGTCCAGCAGCGCCTGGCGTTCCGCGTCGAACGCGGCGGCCTTGTCGTCGTCGCCGCGTTCCAGCGCCCGGTCGATCTGCTCGTCCAGCACTGTGAGCCGGTCGCGGTAGCGGGCGCGGGCCTCCTCGTCGAGGACCTCGTCGCCGCCGAACCGCCGCGCCGCCACCACCAGCTCGCCGCCCGCCGGGTCGAGCAGCTGCACCGCGGGCACCTCCACGCCCGGCCTGCCGAGCAGGAAGTGCAGGTCCCGCAACCCCTTCGCGTCCGGCAGGTGCACCGTGCGGCCGGCCATTCCCAGCGACCACACCGCGCCGGTGAAGCGGAACTCGTTGCCCGCGAACAGGTCCACTCCTGACTTCGGCAGCCCGAGCGCCGCCGCCTCCCGCGCGGCCTCCTTCGCCAGGCGCTGGGCCTCGGCCCGGTCGCCCGGTGCGCCGCGGCCGAGGAGCGCGGCGGCGAGCCCCGTCCGCGCCTCCACCGCCCACGGCCGGGCGCGCAACGTCTCGGCCTCGCGCAACGCCGCCGTGAACCCCTCGACCGCGTCGTCCCACCGCGCCTGCGCCGCGTCGAGCTTGGCCAGCCACAGCGAGACCGGACCGCTGATGTCGCAGCCGAAGATCGAGACGAGCCACTGCCCCGCCAGCGGTGCGAGCGCCGCCCTGGCGCGTTCGCACAGCGCCGGGTCGCGCACCGCGGCCGCGAGCTGGGCCTGGAACCGCAGCCACAACGGCACGATCATCCGCGGCAGCGTCTCCGGTGCCTCCCGCAGATACCGCACCGCCACCCCGAGATCGCCCCGCTGCACCGCCGTGACGGCCTCGATCAGCCGCGGAAACGGGTGGTCGAAGTCCTGGGAGAGTCGCTCCAGCTCGTCGAAGCGGCCCCGCAGCAACGTCCGCGCCCACCACAGGTGTTCCGTGACGAAGGCGTACCGATGGCGTTCGTCGGCGGGCACCAGGCGCATCGCCTCGTCGTGGCAGACCTCCGCCTGCTCGAACTCACCCGTCAGCGTGGCGGTGATGCTCCGGTCGACGTACGCGCTGATCCGCGCCGGCGGCCCGCCCTCGCGCTCGGCCATCGCGACGAACTCGTCCAACTGCGCGAAACACCGCGGATCGCCCTGCTCCAGCAACGCGGCCCAGCGCAGGGACGCCGCGTGCTGCTCCATCTCGGGATCCGCGCTGCGCCGCCCGATCACGGCCAGCTCCTCGGCGAGCGTCTGGCGCTCGGCCGCCGTGCCCGGCCCCCAGATCGCATCGTGCAGCGTCCACAGGCTGAAACCCAGCACCTCGTCGTCGCCGCCGCGCCGGGCGAGCACGGTCAGGTGCCCGGTCAGCTCGCGCACCAGCTGCTCCGGCGGCCGCTCGCCCTCCGCGGCGAACAGCCTGCGATGCGCCTCGGTGAGCAGGCCGAGCTTGAGCTCCGCCTGCTCGCCCGCGTCGCCGATGCGGTGCAGCGTCAGCGCGGCGCGGGTGAGCAGCGCGGGCTCGCCGAGCTCCCGCGCGGACGTGGCGGCGGAGCGCAGGACCTCCCACGCCTCGTCCCGGTCCCCGGCGTGGTGCAGCTGGGCGCCGAGCTTCAACGCGATCACGACCCGGCGGTGCGGCTCGCCGGTACCGTCGAGGGCGCGCCGGTAGTGGGCGATGGCCTCGTCGGCGGCCATGCGCCGCGCCGCGTCCCGCGCGGCCACCAGCAGGAGGTCGACCGCGCGGCCGGGTTCGAGCCGGTTCCCGGCGAGAAGGCCGTGGCGGGCGAGGTCCGCGGGGAACACCCGGCCCGCCAGCTCGGGCGAGCGGTCGAGCGCCCGCACGACCGCGGCGTGCCGCTCCCCCGCGTCGTCCAGCGACGCGTAGAGCGTCTCGCGGACGAGGTCGTGCACGAAGCCGAAGCGGCCGTTTCCGGCGGCGACGACGAGCCGCGCGGCCACGGCCTGGTCCAGCAGCTGTTCCACGCGCGGCAGCGCGAGCCCGGCGGAGGCGGCGAGCACCTGCCGGTCGAACTCCGGGCCCAGCACCGCGGCGTCACCCAGCAGCCGCACCACCGCGTCCGGCAGCAGGGACAGCCGGCGGCGCACGGTCTCCCGGACTCCCGGCGCGATCGCGGTCACCGAACGGCCGCCCGCCCACAGCCGGGCCGCCTGCTCGACGAAGAACGGGTTGCCGCCGGTGCGCCGGTGGACCGCCGCGGCCAGCCGGGCGCCGGGCTCGCGTCCCGCGGTGCGCGTCATGAGGTGGCCCACCTCGTCGGGGCTCAGCCCGGTCAGGCTCACCGTGCGGGCCTTGGCGGGCAACGACGTCAGCAACGGCCGCAACGGGTGCTCGGCCGCCTCCACCTCGTCGTCCCGGTAGGTGCCGACCAGCACCAGCCGCTCGAACCAGGTGTGGCGCGCGGCGAACTCGCACAGCTTCAGCGACGCCGGGTCCGCGGCGTGCAGGTCGTCGAGCACCACGGCGACCGGGCGCAGCTGCGACACCGAGACCAGCGCCGTGGTGACCGCGTCGAACAGCCGGAACGGCTCGACCGGCGCGCTGCCCGGCGCCTCCCCGAGCAGCACGGCCAGCTCGGCGCCCGCCGCGCGCTGGGCCGCGGCCCACTCGCCCGGCGGCACGCTGCGGCGCAGCGCGCGCACGACCTGCACCCACGGCCAGAAGCCGGGGGCGCTCGCGGAGTCCCAGCAAGCACCGCTGAGCACGAGGACACCGTGGCGGCGGGCTTCGTCGGCGGCTTCCGTCACGAGCGCGGTCTTGCCGATCCCGGCCTCACCGGTGACCAGCACGAGGCCGCCGTGACTCTCCCTGGCCCGGTCGAACTCCGCACGCAGCACCGCCGCCGGGTGCTCCCGCCCAATGAGATGACCGTTTCGTCTGTGGGGCATCGCCCCCTGACGCTACCGCAAGATCGCCGTTATCCCGTGGGTCCGAACCGCTCCGTCTTCACCCGGCGCGGGTCGTGCCCCAGCGCGAGCAGCACGTCCGACACCGTCTCCACGAAGCCCGTGGGGCCGCAGACGAAGCACGCGGGCTCGAACGACGCCGGCCAGCCGTGGCTGTTGACGTCCGCGATCCCGATCCGGTGCGGTTCACCCGCCCAGCCCTCCGGCGCCTCGCGCGTGTACACAAAGGACACTTCGACGCCGCTGAGCGCCGCCGCCCGCAGCTCGTCGGCGTAGAAGACCTCGCGGGGCGAGCGCACGGAGTACAGCAGCCGGAACGGGGTCGGCGCCCCGGCCGCCCGGCGCGCCCGGATCATCGCCATCAGCGGCACGATGCCCGAACCGCCCGCGACCAGCAGCACGGGCTCGGGATCGGCCGGCCGCCACACGAACCAGCCGCCGATCGGACCACGCACCTCCACCGGGTCGCCGACGGAGAAGACCTCCGTCAGGAACGGCGACACCTCGCCGTCACCCACGCGCTGCACGGTCAGTTCGATCCGCTCGCCGTCGGCGGGCGCGGCGAGCGAGTAGCTGCGCTGGGCGGTGTAGCCGTCTTCGGCGGTCAGCCGCACGTCGGCGTGCTGCCCGGCCAGGTGCCCCGGCCAGCCCGGCACGTCGAGCACGAGCGTGCGCGCCGAGGGCGTCTCGTCGCGCACCTGCGCCAGCCGCGCGACCCGCCAGGTCAGTCGCCCTGATACCGCTGCTCGCGCCATGGGTCCCCGTAGTTGTGGTAGCCACCGGCCTCCCAGAAGCCGGGCTCATCGGACAGGGTCAGCTCCAGGTTGTGCACCCACTTCGCGGACTTCCAGAAGTACAGGTGCGGCACCAGCAGCCGGGCGGGGCCGCCGTGCTCGGGCTCCAGCCCGTCGCCGTCGAACTCGTAGGCGACCCACGCGCGGCCGTCGAGCAGGTCTTCCAGCGGCAGGTTCGTGGTGTAGCCGTCGTAGGAGTGCGCCACCACGTAGTCGGCCGCGGTGTCCACGTCCTCCAGCAGCGTGTCGATCGAGACGCCGCGCCAGGTGGTGCCCAGCTTCGACCACTTGGTGACGCAGTGGATGTCCAGCGTCGGGGTCTCGCTGGGCAGCGCGAGGAACTCCTCCCACGTCCACTGGTGCACCGTGCCGTCCTCGGCGGTGATCGTGAACTCCCACGTCTCGGTGGACACGCGCGGCGTGGGGCCGATCGAGAGCACCGGGAAGTCCTCGGTCAGGTACTGCCCCGGCGGCAGCTCGATGTCGGGATCGCGGCGGCGGCCGCGGAAGCCCGGGGTGACGATTCCCATGAGGACAGTCAATCAGAGGGAAAGGCCCGGGCTTCCGCGGAGTGACCGATCCGTCAGCGCTTGCCGTCGACGCGGCGGGGCAGCTGCCAGGGGTTGGCCTCCTGCAGCGGCGGCGGCAGGAGCGCGTCCGGGAAGCCCTGCCACGCCACGGGACGCAGGAACCGCTCGATCGCGGCCGTGCCCACCGACGTGGTGGTCGGCGCGGTGGTGGCCGGGTACGGGCCGCCGTGCTGCTGGGCCCAGCTGACCGTGACGCCGGTGGGCCAGTCGTTCCACAGCAGGCGGCCGGCCAGGCGCGTCAGCGCGGGCAGCAGCGGGCGCACGTCCTCGGCCTCGGACTCCTCCGCCTGCAGCGTCGCGGTCAGCCCCGGCTCCAGCTCGCCGAGCACGCCGAGCAGCTCGTCCTGCCCCGAGTAGGTGACGACGATCGAGGACGGGCCGAAGCACTCGTTGCGCAGCACCTCGTCGGCCTTGAGGAAGTCCGCGGCCTTGACCGACAGCAGCGTCGGCGCGAGCGGGTCACCGGCGGCGAGCACCGTGACGCCCGCCTGCTCCTTGAGCCGCGCCACGCCGGACTGGTAGCCCTCGCCGATGCGGTCGGTCAGCAGGGTCTGCGCCGCGACGGCCCCGGCCGCCTCGGCCAGCGTGGCGTCCAGCCCGTGGCCCTCGGGCAGGAACAGCAGGCCGGGCTTGGTGCAGAACTGCCCGGCGCCGAGGGTGAACGAGCCGACGTAGCCCTTCGCGACCTCCTCGCCGCGCTCGCGCACCGCGCCCGGCGTGACGACGACCGGGTTCACGCTGCCCAGCTCGCCGTAGAACGGGATCGGCGTGGGCCGCGACACGGCGATGTCGAACAACGCACGCCCGCCGGGCACCGAGCCGGTGAAGGACGCGGCGGCGATGCGGGGGTCCTTCAGCGCGGTGACGCCGGGCTCGACGCCGAAGATCACGTCGAAGACGCCGTCCGGAGCACCCGCGGCGAGCAGCGCCTCACGCACGATGCGACCGGTCTTCGCCGACAGCTCGGGGTGCCCGGGGTGCGCCTTGAGAACGACGGGGCAGCCGGCCGCGAGCGCGGACGCGGTGTCGCCACCCGCGACGCTGAACGCGAACGGGAAGTTGCTGGCCGCGAACACGAGCGTCGGCCCGATGGGCACGACCGTGCGGCGGATGTCGGGGCGCGGCCCCATCGGCCAGTCGGGGTCGGCGTGGTCCACCGTGGCGCCGAGGAAGGCGCCGTCCCGCAGGACCTCGCCGAACAGGCGCAGCTGGAACGTGGTGCGGGCCAGCTCGCCCTTGAGCCGCGGGGCCTCGGGCAGGTGGGTCTCGCGTGCCGCGAGCGGAACCAGCTCCGAACCGGCCGCGGCGAGGGCGTCGGCGACCGCCGCCAGCCACTCCGCCCGCTGCGCGGGGGTCGACTCCGCGAGCTCCGGCGCGGCCTGCGCCGCCGCGGCGAGGATGCGGTCCAGTTCGGTGTTCTCGGTGTCCATGCTTCCCTTCCTTCAAGCTTTTCAAGCGGCGGAGCCGCTTGCGGTGGGCCGCCAACCGGCACCGCCGCGGGTTCTCAGCCGCCTTCTCGCGAGGACAGCTCGAACGTGGTGAATTGGCATTCATGAGTGAGAGATCCCGGAGCGAGAAGGCGGCTGAGGTTCCGCCACCCGCACCGCAAAGCAGGCCACTCCTCAAACATACCTAGGCCCTGGCCGACGCCACGGCGCCGTGGAGTTCGGCCCACCGAGCGGGCCCGGCGAGCCCGAGGTGGTACAGGTGCACCTGGTCCGCGCCCGCGTCGCGAAGCCTTGCCACGTACGCGCGCAGGTCCGGCGCCGGTCCCAACGCGGTGACGTACGCGCCGATTCCCACCTTCGACGGTAGTCGAGTCCGGGCTTCCGCGACGAGGCCCTCGCCCGGCTGCCAGCACGGCAGCACCACGGTGGCGACCTCTTCGGCGGCGCCCGGCGTCAGCCCGGGAAGGGCGCCGGTTGCCCACGGATCGAGGTCGGCGTGCAGCGTGACGGGGGCGGAGATCTTCGCCAGAACCGCATGGCGCAACAGGTCGGTCGCCTTCTGCCGCGGCTCCAGCAGTTCCGCGCGCAGTGCCGGGTCGTCGGCGGTCGTGAGGTCACCGGTGGCCAGCAGCCGGAGGACGTCGTCGCGGAAGCTGTCGGCAAGCCCACAGGCGTCGCAGCAGCAGACCGACAGCAGCCGCGCCACCGCGGGCGACCACACGGCGCCGGTCTTCTCGTGACTGCACTGGTGCACGGCGCCGAGCTGGCCGCACGCTTCGAGGATCACCGAGGACACGTCGAGCCCGGCCAGCGCCTCCTCGACGAGCGTCGCCGCGTACGCGCGGACCTCCTCGTGCGACGGACACAGCGCCCACGGATAGCGCTCGCCGAAGCAGTTCCGCACGGTCAGCTCGGGAAAGCGTTGCCCCAGCAGGGAGTTGTGGGTCAGCACGAGCCACGCGGCCGCCGGAATCCCGGCGTCGTTGAGCACTGAGACCGCTTCGCCCGCACTGTCCGGCGAAGCGGTCCAGTCCGGCACGCCCGGCGTGAGCTTCCCCCACACGCCTTCGCGCACCGGACGGTAGAAGGCGGCATGGCGCGCGTACACGGCGGTACCCGTGTGAGACCACGGCGTCGCCGCGCGGGCGGAGTGGTAGGAGACGGCGACGGCCACCTCGTCCACACCCAGCTCCCGCACGCGGTCGACGAAGCCGGGAGTGGCGACGTCCCACGGGTACGCGTACGCGACGACGCGCATCCTGCCTCCAATTCACATTCATGAACGATTTCGCTGATGCGAACGCCGTCCGGAAACGCTAGTATGAGCGGAGTCACAAGTCAACGGAGGGGGATCCATGGCGGAACCGGCAGCGGCGGGGGCGGAGCCCGCGGGCGTGAAGTCCGCGCGGCGCACGGTCGAGCTCCTGGAGACCTTCGCCGAGCAGGACGCCTGGCTGTCGCTGTCGGACCTGCACGCCCGCACCGGGTTCCCCCGCTCCAGCCTGCACGGGTTGCTGCGCACGCTGTACGAGGCCGGCTGGCTGGAGGCCGATCCCGGCACGGCCCGCTACCGGCTCGGCGTGCGCGCGCTGATCTGCGGCACGGCATACCTCGACCGCGACCCGGCGATCCCCTTCGCGACGCAGGCGCTGGAGTCGATCCGCGAGCGCACGGGGTTCACGGCGCACTACGCGCGGCGCAACGGCACCGAGGTCGTGTACCTCGAAACGCGGGAGTCGCGGCATTCCACGCACCTCGTGTCCCGCGTGGGCCGGACACTGCCCGCGCACGCGACGGCGCTGGGCAAGGCGCTGCTGTCGGAGCTGACGCAGGACGAGATCGCGGCGCTGTTCCCCGGGGAGCTGCCGGGCTTGACGCCGCGGACGATCACGTCGCTCGACGCGCTGTTCGCCGAGTGCGAGGCGACGCGGCGGCGCGGGTTCGCGTGGGAGGTCGAGGAGGGCACGCCGGGCGTGCGGTGCGTCGCGGCGGTGGTGCCGTACCGCATTCCGGGCACGGACGCGATGAGCTGTTCGCTCCCGGTCGGGCAGGTCAGCGACGAGGAGGCGCGGCAGGTGGGCGAGCTGCTCGCGGAGGCCGCGGCGGAGCTCGGGCAGCAGCTGCGCCGGGCCGGAATCCGTTAGATCCCTGGGAAGGAAGAGGATGCGCGTACTGATCACCGGCGCCGCGGGCGGCGTCGCCACCATCCTGCGCCCCCGGCTGCGGCGGGACGGCCGTGAGCTGCGGCTGCTCGACGTGACGCCGCCGGAGCCGGACGGCGGGGACGAGGTGCTGACCGGTTCGGTGACCGACCGGGAGCTGATGGCTTCGGCCTGCCGGGACGTGGACGCGGTGATCCACCTGGGCGGGCACAGCCGCGAGAACTCGTGGGCCGAGACGCTGGACGTCAACATCAACGGCTCGCAGGTGGTGCTGGAGGCGGCGCAGCAGGCCGGGGTGCCGCGGGTGATCCTGGCGTCGAGCAACCACGCGGTCGGCTTCCGGCAGGTGACGGAGGCGCTGCCGGCGGAGTCGACGACGCGGCCGGACACGTTCTACGGCGTCAGCAAGGCGGCGATCGAGGCGCTGGGCAGTCTGTACCACTCGCGGTTCGGCATGGACGTGATCTGCGTGCGGATCGGTTCGTGCTTCGAGCGGCCGCCGGGCGTGCGGGGCCTGACGACGTGGCTGTCGCCGGACGATGCGGGCCGGTTGTTCGAGGCGTGCCTGACGTTCCCGTCGCCAGGCTACCGGGTCATCTGGGGAGTTTCGAACAACACGCGGCGCATCTATTCCCTCGCCGAAGCGGAGGCCCTGGGCTACCGCTCACTGGACGACGCGGAGAAGTTCGCCGCGGAACTGACCGACCCGGCCCCGACGGGCGACGCGGCGCGCTACGTGGGCGGCCCGTTCACCACGGCCCCACTGGGAGTGCCGAACTAAGGGCGTCCAACGGCGAATCGTTGACGGAGCGGAAAAGGCGTCACTAGCGTCGCAACGGCTGCCATCGTGACCGCACGCTTCTGGGGGCGTTCGTGGCCGTTGACGTTTCCGGGAAAAGAGGCTGGAATTCGGCGACGCGGGTCGCATTCCGGTTCTGCGCCGGCTATTCCGTCCTGTTCTGCCTGCTCGTCGCACCGGTCCCGATACCGCTACTGGGCCCGCTGGCGCAGTGGGCACGCAGGGACGTCGTGGCGGGGCTCAGGTCACTCACGGATCCCGTCACCGGCTGGGTGGGCAGGACGTTCTTCGGCGTCGACGCGGTGGTGCACCGGGATTCCAGCGCCGGCGACCAGACCGCCATCTGGGTGCTGGTGTGCTGCCTCCTGGTGGTGGCGGTGGTGGTCGCCGCGGTGTGGACGGCGTTCGACCGCCGTGCCTCCCATCCCCGGCTGCACGCGTGGTTCGTGCTGTTCCTGCGGGTGTGCCTGGGCGGGCAGCTGTTGTTGTACGGGTTCGCCAAGGTGCTGCCCACGCAGATGCAGGTCAGCAGCTCGTACCCGTACGAGATCGCGCTCGGCGCGGTGGAAGCCGTGGCGGGACTGCTCCTGTTCGTGCCCCGCACCCTCGTGCTGGGGGCTGCGTTGAGCGTGGCGAGCATGGCTCAGGTCGTCCTGCTGAACCTGACGTTCGACGTGCC
Organism: Amycolatopsis bartoniae; assembly: GCF_014191255.1. Classification (GTDB taxonomy): domain Bacteria; phylum Actinomycetota; class Actinomycetes; order Mycobacteriales; family Pseudonocardiaceae; genus Amycolatopsis_E; species Amycolatopsis_E bartoniae. Next base: position 116,580 of record NZ_JACHWH010000003.1, on the reverse strand, counting down.
GGAGAAGCTGCTTTCCGCGCACCTGCTGCTGTGCCCCTCGCACGCTGGCTCCCGGTGGCCGTCTGCGTCTGGGTCGTGCTGGGCGTCGCTTCCGGCCGGTGGGAGAGCTGGCAGCTGCAGCTCGACAGCCGCGGATCCGAGCTGTACGGGATCTGGGACGTGCGTGACTTCACCCTCGACGGGCAACCGGTGCAGCCGCTGACCACCGACGAAAACCGTTGGCAGCGGCTCGTTTTCGACGACGGGACGGCGGCGACCTACCAGCGGATGAACGGGGATCTCGTGCCCGTGCGTGCCCGCGTCTCCCAGGGAGAGCTGACGCTCGCCGCGAGCGGGCCGCCGTTCGCGCAGTTGCGCATCGAGCGCCCCACCCCGGACCGGCTGCTGTTGTCCGGCCAACTGCGGGACCACCCGGTCGCCATCACCCTCGACCGCGTGGATCCGAACAGCTTTCCCCTGCGCAGCCGGGGCTTCCACTGGGTGGAGGACTACGCGTACTTCCACTGACGGCGATTCCCCTTCCGCTCGACGAAAACCCGCCGATCGCCGCCGGGACCCGCAAGACACTCCACGGACGCGGCCCGGCGAAGGGGCTTCCCTTCCCGCGGCTCTCGTCGTACCGTTGCTGCATACAGTATGGAGGCGACGCGATGGACGCAGCGGAGCGAGTGCGGGCGATCGTGGCCGCGCACCGGGCGGAACGGGGCGCGCTCCTGCCGGTCCTGCACGCCGTCCAGGCCGAGTTCAGCTGCGTGGACCAGGAGATCGTCCCCCTCCTGGCCGCCGAGCTGAACCTCTCCCGCGCGGAGGTGCACGGGGTCGTCTCGTTCTACGCCGACTTCCGCGCCGAGCCCGCCGGGCGCACCACCGTCCGCCTGTGCCGCGCCGAGGCGTGCCAGTCCGTGGGCGCCGAGCGGCTCGTCGCCCACGCCGAACAGGTCCTCGGCATCAAGCTCGGCCAGACCACCGCCGACGGCGAGGTCACCCTCCAGCAGGTCTTCTGCCTCGGCAACTGCGCCCTCGGCCCCGCCGCGCAGGTCAACGGCCGCCTCTACGGGCACCTCGACCCCGCCCGGCTCGACACGGTCCTCGCGACGGAAACGGCGGCCCGATGAAGGTCTACGTCCCCGGTGACTCGGCCGCCCGCTCCGTCGGCGCGGACGCCGTCGCCGCGGCGCTCGAACCCCACGCCACCGTGGTGCGCACCGGTTCCCGCGGCATGTTGTGGCTCGAACCGTTCGTCGAAGTGGAGACACCGGAAGGCCGCGTCGGCTACGGGCCCGTCACCCCCGACGCGGCCCCGGAAATCCTCCGGAACGAGGAACTCTGCCAGGGACTCGTCGAGGACCTGCCGTGGCTGCGCGCCCAGACCCGGCTGTGCTTCAAGCGGGTCGGCGTCGTCGACCCACTGTCCACAACGGACTACGAGACACACGGCGGGCTCGCGGGGTTGCGGAAAGCGCTTTCTCAACCACCCGCGCACACCATCGAGGAAGTCACCGAATCCGGCCTGCGCGGCCGCGGTGGTGCGGGCTTTCCCGCCGGAATCAAGTGGAAAACGGTCGCCGAGACCCCGGACGCCCAGAAGTTCGTCTGCTGCAACGCCGACGAGGGCGACAGCGGCACGTTCGCCGACCGGATGCTCATGGAGGGCGACCCCTTCACGCTCATCGAGGGCATGACGATCGCCGCGTACGCGGTCGGCGCCGCCGAGGGCTACCTCTACGTCCGCTCCGAATATCCCGACGCCGTCCGCACGATGACGCAGGCCATCGGCGAAGCCAGGAAAGCGGGCTGGCTGGGGAAGAACATCCTGGGCACCGGCCTGAGCTTCGACCTCTTCGTCCGCGTCGGAGCGGGCGCGTACATCTGCGGCGAAGAGACGTCGATGCTGGAAAGCCTGGAGGGCAAACGCGGCATGGTCCGCGCGAAACCGCCCATTCCCGCGATCACCGGCCTGTTCGGCAAGCCGACCGTCGTGAACAACGTGCTCACCCTGGCGTCCGTCCCCGCCATCCTCGCGGACGGCGCCACGAGCTACCGCGACCTCGGCACGGGCCGTTCCCGGGGCACCCAGGTCTTCCAGCTGGCCGGCAACATCGCGCGCGGCGGGATCTTCGAAACCGCCTTCGGCATCACGCTCGGCGAGCTGGTGCAGGACTACGGAGGTGGCACCCGTTCCGGCCGTCCCGTGCGCGCGGTGCAGGTCGGCGGCCCGCTCGGCGCCTACCTGCCCGCCACGCGACTGGATCTGCCCATGGACTACGAGGCGTTCGCGGCCGCGGGCGCGATGCTCGGGCACGGCGGCATCGTGGTGTTCGACGACACCGTGGACATGGCGAAGATGGCCCGTTTCGCGATGGAATTCTGCGCCGAGGAGTCGTGCGGCAAGTGCACGCCGTGCCGCGTCGGCTCGGTGCGCGGGGTCGAGGTGATCGACCGGATCGTCGCCGGGCAGGACGTCGACGGCAACCTCGCGCTGCTGAACGACCTGTGTGAACTCATGACCGACGGCTCCCTGTGCGCGATGGGCGGCCTCACCCCCAACCCCGTGCGCAGCGCGCTGCTGCACTTCCCGGAGGACTTCGCATGAGCCTGCTCAAGGAACCGGACTTCGGCACCCCGGCGAAGGCGGGCCCGGCCACCGTCGCCGTCGAGGTCGACGGCCTGCCCGTCACCGTGCCCGAAGGCACGTCGGTCCTGCGTGCCGCCGCGCTGAGCGGCATCGAGATCCCCAAGCTGTGCGCGACCGACAGCCTGGAGGCGTTCGGGTCGTGCCGCCTGTGCCTGGTGGAGATCGACGGCCGCAAGGGCACGCCCGCGTCGTGCACCACGCCCGTCGCCGAGGGCATGCGGGTGCGCACGCAGACGCCGCGGCTGGAGAAGCTGCGCCAGGGCGTGATGGAGCTGTACATCTCCGACCACCCGCTGGACTGCCTGACGTGTGCGGCGAACGGCGACTGCGAGCTGCAGGACATGTCCGGCGCGGTCGGGCTCCGGCAGGTCCGCTACGGCTACGAGGGCGCGAACCACCTCGGGCAGGAGAAGGACACGAGCAACCCGTACTTCGACTTCGATCCGTCGAAGTGCATCGCGTGCTCCCGCTGCGTCCGCGCGTGCGACGAGATCCAGGGCACGCTGGCGCTGACCATCGAGGGTCGCGGGTTCGGGTCCAAAGTGGCCGCCAGCGCCGGGGAGCTGTTCCTGGACTCCGAATGCGTGTCGTGCGGGGCGTGCGTCCAGGCGTGCCCGACGGCGACTCTCGAAGAAAAGTCCGTTGTGGACCTCGGGATGCCCGGCCGTACGGTGCTCACCACCTGCGCGTACTGCGGCGTCGGCTGCTCCTTCAAGGCCGAGCTGCGCGGCGACGAGCTGGTGCGCATGGTGCCCTACAAGGACGGCGGCGCGAACGAGGGGCACTCGTGCGTGAAGGGCCGGTTCGCGTTCGGCTACGCCACCCACCCCGACCGGCAGCTACAGCCCATGCTCCGCGAGTCGATCGACGACGAATGGCGCGTGGTGGGCTGGGACACCGCGATCGCCCACGTCGCCGGCCGGATGCGGGAAATCCAGGCCCGCCACGGCGTCGGCGCGATCGGTGGCATCACGTCGTCCCGCTGCACCAACGAAGAGGTCTACGTGGTGCAGAAGATGGTGCGCGCGGCGTTCGGCAACAACAACGTCGACACGTGCGCCCGCGTCTGCCACTCCCCCACCGGCTACGGCCTCAAGCAGACGTTCGGCACCTCCGCGGGCACGCAGGACTTCCGCTCCGTCGCGAAGGCCGACGTGCTCGTGGTGATCGGCGCGAACCCGACCGACGGGCACCCGGTGTTCGCGTCACGGATGAAGCGGCGGCTGCGCGAGGGCGCGAAGCTGATCGTCATCGACCCGCGCCGCATCGACCTCGTGCGCACCCCGCACATCGAGGCCACGCACCACCTGCAGCTGGCGCCCGGCACGAACGTCGCACTGGTCAACGCGCTCGCCCACGTGGCGGTCACCGAAGGCCTCGTCGATAGGTCCTTTGTGGACGAACGCTGCGAGGAGTTCGACCAGTGGGCCGAGTTCATCGCCCGCCAGGAGAACAGCCCCGAGGCGACCGAGGGGATCACCGGAGTGCCCGCGCAGGAACTCCGGGCAGCCGCAAGGCTCTACGCCACCGCGGGCAACGCGGCGATCTACTACGGTCTCGGCGTCACCGAGCACAGCCAGGGTTCAACGATGGTCATGGGCATGGCGAACCTCGCGATGGCCACGGGCAACATCGGCCGCGAGGGCGTCGGCGTGAACCCGTTGCGCGGGCAGAACAACGTGCAGGGCTCGTGCGACATGGGCTCGTTCCCGCACGAGCTGTCCGGCTACCGGCACATCTCCGACGACGCCGTGCGCACGGTGTTCGAGGACCTGTGGGGGCGCGAGCTGCTGGCCGAGCCGGGGCTGCGCATCCCGAACATGTTCGACGCGGCCATCGACGGCTCGTTCCGCGCGTTGTTCGTGCAGGGCGAGGACATCGCGCAGTCCGATCCGAACACCCGGCACGTCACCGCGGCGCTGCGGGCGATGGACCTGGTGGTGGTGCAGGACCTGTTCCTCAACGAGACCGCGAAGTTCGCGCACGTGTTCCTGCCGGGCACGTCGTTCCTGGAGAAGGACGGCACGTTCACCAACGCCGAGCGCCGCATCAACCGGGTGCGCCCGGTGATGAAGCCGAAGTCCGGCAAGCACGAGTGGGAGATCGTCTGCGAGATCGCGGACGCGATGGGCTATCCGATGGCGTACGGGCACCCGCGGGAGATCATGGCGGAGATCGCCGCGGTCACGCCGACCTTCGCCGGGGTGTCGTTCGAGAAGCTCGACCGGCTCGGCAGCGTGCAGTGGCCGTGCAACGACAAGGCGCCCGAGGGCACGCCGATCATGCACGTGGACGGGTTCGTGCGCGGCAAGGGCCGGTTCGTGCCGACGCCGTTCGTGCCGACGAGCGAGCGCAGCACACGGAAGTTCCCGCTGATCCTGACCACCGGCCGGATCCTGTCGCAGTACAACGTCGGCGCGCAGACCCGCCGCACGGCGAACGTCGCGTGGCATCCCGAGGACGTGCTGGAGATCCACCCGCACGACGCGGAGGTCCGGGGCATCCGCGACGGCGACGAGGTGACGCTGTCCAGCCGCGTGGGTGAGACGTCGCTGCACGCGCTGCTGTCCGACCGGATGCCGGTGGGCGTCGTCTACACCACGTTCCACCACCCCGTCACGGGCGCGAACGTGGTGACCACGGAGAACTCCGACTGGGCCACGAACTGCCCGGAGTACAAGGTCACCGCAGTCCAAATAGGACTGAAGACCCCGCACGTGCCGTCGGCCGCGACGGCCGGGGCGGTTCCGGTGCCGGTGGACTGATGGACTCGCCCCAGGTGCGGCTCGCGAACGAGATCGCGGTCCAGTTCGGACACCAGCGGCCGGAGCGCGCCGCGGCGGCGATCGCGGCGCACATCCGGCAGTTCTGGGATCCGCGGATGCGCGCGGACCTGCTCGCGCAGGCCGCCGCGGCGCCGGACGAGCTGGACCCGCTCGCGCTCGCGGCCGTGGCGCTGCTCAGACCTGAGCCGGCTCGGCCGGAGACGGTTCCTCCTCGTCCTCGTCGTCGGTCAGGATGAAGAAGTCGGTGAGGAAGCAGGCGATTTCGCCGTCGGCGGTGCGGCCGACCCAGGTCGGGTAGTACCCGTCCCCGTCGCCGGAGGAGCACGACACCACGACCACGCGGCCCTCCTCGTCGGTCACCGTGCAGGGCGCGGTGTAGTCCTCTTCCCTGGTGTCCAGCGACATCATGATGCGGTCGATGTAGTCCTCGCCGAAGGTCGCGATGCTCGCCGCGTCCACGAAGCCCCCGGTACCGCCGTCGACGGGGTAGCCGAAGAACTCGTCGTCACCCAGCTCGGAGACGTCCTGGTCGCCGGACACCGCCATCTCCCAGTGGACGGCGGGCTCGTCCCGGATCACCAGCTTGATGGCCGCGACCACGTCGTAGTCGCGCTGCGCGCCGTGGAAGTCGGCGATCACCAGCTCCACCGGGTACTCGCCCGGCGGCACCTGCTGGGTGAAACCGGTGTCGCCGGGGTCGAACCCGAACGGTTCGCAGGCGACCACCCGCCCGGACGGCAGCCACAGCGAGGTCTCCCGGCGCAGGCGGACGGTCGCGACGTCCCCGCCGCGACCCTCGTGACGCGCTCCGGGGGCGAAGACCTGGTTGAAGTCGGGCACGGGCAGAGGCATGAACACTCCTCGGGAAATGAGTTCTGGAGGACCGCGAAACTACCCGCGCACGGTGGCGCGCCCCTCGGTTCCGGCCGTGGCGCACCGGAAGCGGGGGGAATCCCTCACCGCTCAGATCCGCGGCGGCAACGCGGGTCGCTCCAGCCACGCGGTGAACAGCCCACGCAACGCCTGCCCCGACACGGCGTCGGCGTGCGCGACGAACTCTTCCGTCGTCACCGTGCCGTGCCGGTGCTCCTCCGCCCAGGACTTCAGCAGCTCGAAGAACTTCGCGTCCCCCACCGAACCCCGCAAGGCGTGCAGCGTCAGCGCACCGCGCTTGTACACGCGCTCGTCGAACAGGTTCGCCTCGCCGGGGTTGCCGATGACAACGTCCTCCGGCAGCGACTCCAGCCGTTCCCGCCACTGCGTGGCCAGCGCCGCGGCCGACGGGCCGCCGGAGAACTCGGACCACAGCCATTCCGCGTACGTCGCGAAGCCCTCGTTGAGCCAGATGTGCCGCCAGTCGGCGATGGTCAGGCTGTTGCCGAACCACTGGTGCGCCAGCTCGTGCGCCACCAGCCGCTCGTGGGTCCGCCTCCCGTCGACGTGGTTGCGCCCGAAGACGGCCATTCCCTGCGCCTCGATCGGGTCGTCGAGGTCGTCGTCGGTGACCACGACGACGTACTCGCGGAACGGGTAGGGCCCGAACAGGCGGGAGAACAACGCCGCCATCTCCGGCTGCCGCGCGAAGTCGTAGCGGGCCGCGGTGACGAGCGAACGCGGCACGGCGAGCCGTTGCGACTCCGGCAGCGCCAGGTCCTCGTACCGTCCGATCTGGACACTCATCAGGTACGTCGACGTCGGCTCCCGGCGCTCGTACACCCACGTGGTGGTGCTCGCGCGCGTCTGCCGGGACACCAGGTCCCCGGTCACCACCACCGCGTACGCCGACGATGTGGTGACCGTGACCCGGTACGCCGCCTTGTCCGCCGGGTGGTCGTTGCACGGGAACCACGACGGGGCGCCGATGGGCTGGCTCGCGACGAGCGCGCCGTCGGTCAGCTCGTCCCAGCCGATGTCACCCCACCGGCCGCCGACCGGCTTCGGGTTGCCCGAGTACCGGATCTCGACGGTGAACTCGCCGCTCACCGGCTTCGCGGGCCGGACCGCCAGCTTGACGCCGCTGCGGCCGAACTTCGCGGGCCGCCCGTCGACGAGCACCGCGCCGATCTTGAACCCGGACAGGTCCAGGGCGAACCGGGACAGCGGCTGCGGCGCGACCGCGGTGATCTTCGCCCGCGCCGACACCCGGTTCGGGCCCACCTTGTAGTCCAGCTCCAGGTCGTAGTGCCGGACGCGGTACCCGTCGTTGCCGTGCGTGGTCAGTGCGCTCCTCAAACCCGGCGCCCCCAGGCCGAAATCGGGTTGCCGAGCCAGCGCGTGTCCGCGGGCACCTCGTCGCCGCGGGTCACCAGGGACCCCGGGCCGACGGTGGTGCGGGCGCCGATGGTGGCGCCGGGCAGCACGATGCCGTGCGGGCCGAGGGTCGCGCCCTCGTCCAGGCTCACCTCGCTCATGCTCATGATCCGGTCGTGGAACAGGTGCGTCTGCACGACACAGCCGCGGTTGATCGTCGCGCCGTCGCCGAGCCGTACCAGGTCCGCCTCCGGCAGCCAGTACGTCTCCAGCCACACGCCGCGCCCGATGCGCGCGCCCATCGTGCGCAGCCACCCCGTCAGCAGCGGCGTGCCGCCGGCCCAGCCGATGAGCCAAGGCACGGCCAGCGCCTCGACGAACGTGTCGGCCAGCTCGTTGCGCCACACGAACGAGCTCCACAGTGGATGGTCGACGGTACGGAACCGGCCCACCAGCAGCCATTTCACCGCCGTCGCGAGCCCCGCCGCGACCAGGCCCGCGCCGAGCAGCACCGCGCCGGACAGCAGCGCGGCCGCCCACAGGCCCACCGACGTCCAGACCGCGCCGAGGACCAGGAGCACCAGCACCGCCAGCGCCACCGCGCACATCACGGGCACGATCCGGCACAGCTCGACCGCGGCCCGCGCCACCTTGAGCCGCAGCGGCGGCCGGTAGGTGCGGGCGACGTCGCCGGACTCCACCGCGCGGCGCAGCGGCATCGGCGGCATGCCGAGGTACGAGGAGCCCTTCTTCGCCTTGCGCGGCGCCGAGGACAGCACGCCGACCAGGCCGCGCTTGGGCACCGCGCGGCCCGGCGCGGCCATGCCGGAGTTGCCGAGGAACGCCTGCTTGCCGATGCGCGCGGGCGCGACGTGCAGCCAGCCGTGCCCCAGCTCGTAGGTGGCGACCATGGTGTCGTCGGCGAGGAACGCGCCGTCGTCCACCTGCGTCATGCGCGGCAGTGCCAGCACGGTCGACGCCTCGACGTCACGGCCGACCTTCGCGCCGAGCAGGCGCAGCCACACCGGCGTGAACAGGCTGGCGTACAAGGGGAACAGCGCGGTGCGCGCCATGTCCATCAGTCGCTCGGTGGCCCACACCTGCCACGCCATCCGCCCGTGCACCGGGTGGTAGCCCTCGGCCATGCCGACGCCCAGCGCCCGCACGCTCACCAGCACCAGCAGCGCGTACGACACGAAGTAGACGACGGTCGCGAGCGGGACGAAGGCGAGCACGACCGGCACCGAAGGCGCGGCGTGGGTGAGCAGCACGATCCCCGGCAGCGCCGCGATCGCGGGCAGCAGGCCCAGCAGAAGCGAGGTCAGCCCGTAGGTCCAGGCCCAGTGGCGGGACCGCGGCGGGCGGCTCGACGGCCAGCGCAGCGCACCCTTGCCCGAGCGCACCGCGGGCGCGCCCGCCCAGCGCTGCCCGGCGGGCACGGCGTCACGCACGGTCGAACCGGCGGCGATCTCCGCGCCCTTGCCGATCCGCGTGCCGGGGAACAGCGTGCTGCGGGCACCGACCCGGGCGCCCGCGCCGACGCGGATCTTGCCGATGTGCACGAGGTCGCCGTCGACCCAGTGGCCGGACAGGTCGACCTCGGGTTCGATCGCCGCGCCGCGGCCGAGCTTGAGCAGGCCCGTGACCGGCGGCGGCGAGTGCAGGTCGACGTCCTTGGCCACCTTGGCGCCCAGCGCCTTCGCGTAGTGCGTCATCCAGGAGGCGCCCGCGACGCTGCTGGCTCCGCTGACGTCGGCGAGCTTCTCCGCCGCCCACAGTCGCAAGTGGACACTGCCGCCGCGGGGATAGCTGCCCGGCGTGACACCGCGCAGCAGCAGCCGCGCGCCACCGGCGGCGACCGCGATCCGCCCGGCCGGGCTGAACAGCAGCAGCCACGCCGCGGCCAGGCCCCACCACGGCAGCGCGGGCGCCCACGCGGCGCCGGTCAGCGACAGCACGGTGGACAGGCCCGCGAGCACCGCCGTCCAGCGGAGCCCGGCGAGCGTCAGCAGCGGCACCGCGAGCAGCGCCTGCACCAGGCCCGCGCGCCGCGGCGTCGGCTCGACGTCGCGGCGCGCGACCTCCGTCGCGTCCAGCCCGTCGAGCAGCGCGGCCAGCTCACCCAGCGTCGGGTGCTGGTAGATGTCGTTGACCGACACCTGCGGGTGCCGGGTGCGGATGCGCGCGATCAGCTGCGCCGCGGTGAGGCTGCCACCGCCGTGGGTGAAGAAGTCCGCGTCCGCGTCCGACGGCGCGACACCCAGGATCTCCGACCAGCCCTCGGCGAGCCACCGCTCTGTCGCGGTCAGCTCCTGGGCGTCCACAGTGGACAGCGGCCACGGCAGCGCGGCCCGGTCCACCTTGCCGGACGTGCGGGTCGGCAGGTCGTCGACCACCGCGAGCAACGGCACGAGCGCGGCCGGCAGCCGGTCACGCAACAACGCCGCGGCGCTGTCCACGTCGAACTCACCCGAAGGCACGACGTACCCGACGAGGACCTGGTTACCCGCCCGGGTGGTGCGGATCGCGGCGGCCGCACCGGCGACGCCGGGCAGCGCCTGCAGCGCGGCGTCCACCTCGCCCAGCTCGATCCGGCGGCCACCCAGCTTGATCTGCTCGTCGGCGCGGCCCAGGAACAGCAGCCCCTCCGGCTCCGCCCGTACGAGGTCACCGCTGCGGTAGGCGCGCTGCCAGCCCAGCGCGGGCAGCGGGGCGTACTTCTCGGCGTCCTTGGCCGGGTCGAGGTAGCGGGCGAGGCCCACCCCGCCGATCACGAGCTGCCCGGTCTCCCCCATCGGGACCGGCTCGTCGTGCTCGTCGACCACCGCGAGCTGCCAGCCCGCCAGCGGCAGGCCGATCCGCACCGGCCCGTCGCCGGTCAGCGGCGCGGCGCACGCGACGACGGTCGCCTCGGTGGGGCCGTAGGTGTTCCACACCTCGCGGCCCTCGACGGCGACGCGCTCGGCCAGCTCGGGCGGGCACGCCTCGCCCCCGAAGATGAGCAGCCGGACGTCCTCCAGCGCGTCCGCGGGCCACAGCGCGGCGAGCGTCGGCACGGTCGAGACGATCGTGATGCGCTGCGCGACGAGCCACGGCCCGAGGTCGACACCGGTGCGCACGAGCGACCGCGGCGCGGGTACCAGGCACGCGCCGTGCCGCCAGGCCAGCCACATCTCCTCGCACGAGGCGTCGAACGCGACCGACAGCCCGGCCAGCACGCGGTCGCCGGGGCCGAGTGGTTCCTCGGTGAGGAACAGCCCGGCCTCGGCGTCCACAAAGGCCGCCGCGGACGCGTGGCTGACCGCCACTCCCTTGGGTTTCCCGGTCGAACCGGAGGTGAAGATGATCCACGCGTCGTCGGCGGGCCCGGGCACGCCCGGCCGTCCGGCGGGCTCGGCGAACGGCGTCAGCGTGCCGCCGTCGCTGAGCACCGCGCAGACGCCCGCCTCGCCGAACACCAGCTCCGCGCGCTCGTCCGGGTCGTCGGCGTCCACCGGCACGTACGCGGCACCGGCGGCGAGCACGGCGAGGATCGCGACGTACAGCTCGGCGGTGCCGGACGAGATGCGCACCCCGACGCGGTCACCCACGCCCACCCCGGCATCGGCGAGCCGCTGCCGGACGACCTCGACCTCCTCGGCCAGCCTGCGGTAGCTGAGCACCTGCTCGCCGTCGTCGAGCGCGGGAGCGCCGGGATGGCGCGCCACGGTCTCGGCGAACACGTCGAGCAGGGTGCGCTCGCCCGCGGGGAGACCGGTCCAGAACAGGGCCTTCGGCCGGGAATCCTCGATCGCGGGCAGGGTCGTTTCCAGCACAGGCAGCAAGGCCCGTCACTCACCTTTCGGAACAAGTCGGGCTTGCTCTCGTACGGTGAGGCGCCCGGTGCGACCTTCTAGTTTACCGGAAGGTGAACTGGAGATCGCGGTGCAGTATCGAGAACTCGATCACTTGCCCTTGCGCGGCTTCTTCTCCCGCACCCGCACGTTGATGCGCACCGGGCTGCCCTCGAAGCCGAACCGCTCACGGAACTTCCGTTCGATGAACCGCCGGTAACTCGCCTCCAGGAAGCCCGTGGTGAACAGCACGAGCGTCGGCGGGCGGATGCCGGCCTGCGTCGCGAACAGCACCTTCGGCTGCTTGCCGCCCCGCACGGGCGGCGGCGTGGCCGCGATGAGCTCCGAAAGCCAGCTGTTGAGCTGACCGGTGGACACGCGGCGGTCCCACGACTCCAGCGCGGTGCGCAGCGCCGGGGCGAGCTTGCGCACCGAACGCCCGGTGAGCGCGGAGATGTTCACCCGCTGCGCCCACGGCACCCGCACCAGCCCGCGGTCCAGCTCCTTCTCCAGCTGGTGGCGCCGGTCCTCGTCCACGAGGTCCCACTTGTTGAACGCCAGCACGCACGCGCGCCCGGCCTCCACGACCATGGTCAGCACCCGCAGGTCCTGTTCGGACAGCGGCTCGCTGGCGTCGAGCAGCACGATCACGACCTCGGCGGCGTCGATCGCGGCCTTGGTGCGCAGCGACGCGTAGTACTCGGTGCCGCTCGCGGTGTGCACGCGCTTGCGCAGCCCCGCGGTGTCCACGAACCGCCACGTCTGCCCGTCCAGCTCGACCAGCGAGTCGACCGGGTCGACGGTGGTGCCCGCGACCGAGTCGACGACCGAGCGCTCCTCGCCGGTGAGCTTGTTGAGCAGGCTCGACTTGCCCACGTTCGGCTTGCCGACCAGCGCCACCCGGCGCGGGCCCGCGGTCCGCTCGCCGTCGCGCGGCGCCTCGGGCAGCGCCTTGACGATCGCGTCGAGCAGGTCGCCCGAGCTGCGTCCGTGCAGCGCGCTGACCGGCATCGGCTCACCGAGGCCCAGCGACCACAGGGAGGCGACATCGGGCATCAGGCGGTTGTCGTCGACCTTGTTCGCGGCCAGCAGCACCGGCCGCTTCGAGCGGCGCAGCACCTTCGCCACGGCCTCGTCGGTGGTGGTCGCGCCGACCGAGGCGTCCACGACGAGCAGCACGGCGTCCGCCGTCGCCATCGCCATCTCGGCCTGCGCCGCGATCGCGCCCTGCATCCCGCTCGCGCCCGGCTCCCAGCCGCCCGTGTCCACCACGGTGAACCGGCGGCCGTTCCACAGCGCGTCGTAGGCCACCCTGTCCCTGGTCACGCCCGGCACGTCCTGCACGACGGCCTCGCGCCGCCCCAGGATGCGGTTGACCAGGGTGGACTTGCCCACGTTGGGCCGCCCGACCACGGCCAGCACCGGCTGGGCGAGCAGAGCCTCTTCGTCTTCGGCGGTGCCGTCGACCTGTGAGTCGAGCGCGGCGAATTCGGCCTCGTCCGACCAGGAGCCGTCGGCCCCGTCTACCTCTGTCATGTCTTCGCTTTCTCCGTCTTCGCGCGCTGCGCATCCAGCTCGCGCACGAGCGCGGCGAGCTCGCCGCGCAGTTTCTCGGTGGCTTCGGCCAGCCCGGCCCGCCCCTTGCCGACCTCGACCCGGAACGGCTCGCCGACCAGCACGTCCACCCGGGGCCGGAACCGGCGCTTCGCCCCCGGCGGCCGCCGGGTGCCGCGGACCGCGACCGGCAGCACCACCGCGTCGGTGCCACGCAGCAGCCAGGCCGCGCCGGGCTCGGCGCTCACCACGTCGCCGTCCCCGCGGGTGCCCTCCGGGAACACGCCGATCAGCCCGCCCTCACGCAGGATCCGCGCGGTGGTCAGCAGCGGCGCCCGGTCGGGTTCACCCCGGCGGACCGGCACCTGGCCGATCCGCCGGAGGAACCCTCCGACAGCCCCGGTGAACATCTCCTCCTTGACGAGGAACACCGAACGCCTCGGCAGCATTCCGAAGATGAGCTGCGGTTCGAGCATCGAGCTGTGGTTGGCGATCAGCAGCACCGGCCCGGTGCGCGGCACGCGCTCCCGCCCGCGCACGCGGACGCGGAACGCGGGCCGGAACAGCACCTTGCCCACGGCGCGGCACAGGTCGTGCAGCACGGGCGAGGCACCCTCGGGCAGGCCCGCGGCACTCACCGCGTGGCCTCCGCCGCGCAGTCGAGCAGCCCGCGGTGGCCCGCCAGCTCGCACAAGGCGACGAGCACCTGGTCAATCTCCAGCTCCGAGGTGTCCAGGTGCACCGCGTCCTCGGCGGCGCGCAGCGGCGAGGCGGCGCGGCTGGAGTCCAGCCGGTCGCGCCGGTCCACCGAGGCGCGCGCGTCGGCGTGGCTGCTCTCCCGCCCCGCGGCGGTGTCCTGCGCGCTGCGCCGCGCGGCCCGGATCTCCGGGGACGCGGTGAGGTACACCTTCAGCGGCGCGTCCGGCGCCACCACGGTGCCGATGTCGCGGCCCTCGACGACGATGCCGCCGACCTCGGCCAGCACCTCGTCGATGATCCGGCGCTGGCGGGCGACGAGCAGCTCACGCACCTGCGGCACCGCCGAAACGGGTGACACCGCGTGGGTGATGTCCGCGCCGCGGATCTCGGCCGACACGTCCTCCCCGCCCAGCGCGACGCTCGGCCGCCCGGGATCGGTGCCGATGGTGAACTCCGCGCCGCGCGCGACCTCGGTGACGGCCCCGGCGTCCGCCGGGTCCGTCCCCGCCCGCAGCACGGCGAGCGTGACCACCCGGTACATCGCGCCGGTGTCGAGGTAGCCGGCGCTCAGGCGCTGGGCGAGCTTGCGCGCGACGGTGGTCTTCCCCGTCCCGGATGGTCCGTCCAGCGCGACCACACCACGTAGGGCTCCCGCCACCACTGCTCTCCTCGCGTCCCGAAGCCGTCAATCCGCCGCTGCCATTCTGCCTGGCAGGGCCGCGCGTTCCCGCACCGGGCCGAACCGGGCAAAACCGGTAGCGTGGAATCCCGTGAACGTGGAAGTGACTCCCCTGCCCGGCATCGGGGTGCGCAAGGACTTCGCCATCCGCAACGGACGGCGGGTCGGCGTCGTGACCCACCGGGACGGGCAGATCGAGCTGATCGTGTCCAAGTCCGACGACCCCGACGCCTGCCTGGCCTCGCTGCCCCTGACCGTCGACGAGGCGGGCGCGCTGGCCAACCTGCTGGGCGCGCCGCAGCTGGTCGCGCAGCTGACCGAGGAGCACCGCGAGGTGCCCGGCATCAACACGCGGCAGCTGCCCATCAAGTCGAACTCCCCGTTCGACGGCCGCACGCTCGGCGACACCGCGCTGCGCACCCGGACCGGCGTGTCCGTGGTCGCGGTGATGCGCGCCGGGCAGGTGCACCCGTCCCCCACCCCGGAGTTCACGTTCACCGCGGGCGACCTGCTCGTGACCGTCGGCACCGCCGAAGGCCTCGAGAACGCCCAGAAGATCTTGAAGAACGGATAAATGGACCACACCGCGCTATCCCTCATCGAACTCGGCGGCGTCTTCTTCGTCCTCGGCGTGCTCGGCAGGCTCGCCGGGCGCATCGGCATGTCGCCCATCCCGCTCTACCTGCTGGGCGGCCTGGCCTTCGGGCAGGGCGGCCTCATCCCGCTGCAGGACATCGGCGGCTTCACCCACCTCGCCAGCGAGATCGGGGTGGTGCTGCTGTTGTTGCTGCTGGGCCTGGAGTACTCGGCGGCGGAGCTGTTCACCGGCCTGAAACGGTCGTGGCTGGCGGGCGTGCTGGACATCGTCCTGAACGCCGCGCCGGGGGCACTCGTCGCGCTGCTGCTGGGGTGGGGCGTGGTCGGTGCCATGGTGATGGCGGGCGTGACCTACATCTCCTCCTCCGGGATCATCGCGAAGGTCCTCGGCGACCTGGGGCGGCTCGGTAACCGGGAGACGCCGGTGGTGCTGTCGATCCTGGTGTTCGAGGACCTGGCGATGGCGCTGTACCTGCCGATCCTCACCGCCGTGCTGGGCGGGGTGAGCCTGCTCGGCGGGATGGAGGCGGTCGGCATCTCGCTGCTGGTGATCACCGTCGTGCTGGTGATCGCGCTGAAGTTCGGCCGCTACGTCTCGGCGATCGTCGACTCCGACGACCGCGAGGTGTTCCTGCTCAAGGTGCTGGGCGCGGCGCTGCTGGTGGCGGGGCTGGCGTCCGCGATGCAGGTGTCCGCCGCGGTGGGCGCGTTCCTGCTGGGCATCGCGATCTCCGGGTCCACGGCGGAGAACGCGACGCACCTGCTGGAGCCGCTGCGGGACCTGTTCGCCGCGGTGTTCTTCGTGGTGTTCGGGCTCAACACCAACCCGGCGTCGATCCCGCCCGTGCTGGGCTGGGCGGTGGTGCTGGCGGTCGTCACGACGGCGACGAAGGTGGGCACCGGCTGGTGGGCCGCGCGACGGCAGGGCGTCGGCAGGCTGGGCCGCGCCCGCGCCGGGGCCGCCCTGGTGGCGCGCGGCGAGTTCTCGATCGTCATCGCCGGCCTGGCCGTGACGGCGGGCGCGGTGACCGACCAGCTGGCCGCGCTCGCGACGGCGTACGTGCTGCTGATGGCCATCCTCGGCCCGACGGCCGCCCGCATCGTCGAGCCGATCGCGAAGGCGTTGCAGCGCAAGGCGACCCGCACGGAGGCGGCGACCGCGAGCTGACGCCTCCGTGCGGGTCGCTTCGGGCTACTTCCCGGTCAGGAACTCGTCCGTCCGCAGTGGACGGTTCACGATGCGGACGTCGCCGATCCAGCCGTGGAAGACCTGGTCCACGGCACCGCCGTACGAGTGCCCGCCGAGCATCCACGGCAGCCCGAGCGACGCCATGCCCACCGAGAGGGTGGACGGGTTGTCGACGACCGGGCAGCTTTCCACGTACAGCACCGTGTGCCTGCCGTCGTTGACCACCGCCAGGTGCCACCACGTGTCCTCGACCAGCCCGTGCCCCCAGTTGGTGGTCGGGTAGGTCTGGTTCAGCGGGTAGCAGTTGAACTGCGGCTCACGGCCGTTGTTGGAGATGCTGAACTGGACCACCGGCTCCTGCGGGTCGGTGTTGCGGCCGCTCTTGCCCGCCTTCCCGGCCTCGCCCCAGCGGCTGAGCAGCGACATCCAGCCGTTGTTGGTGGCGTCCCAGTCCAGCGGGATCTTCACGAACGCCTCGACGGTGTAGCCGCGCGCGAACGTCTCGGTGTTCAGCGGCGCCTTCGGGCCCGTGCTCAGGTACGCGCCGTGCAGCGGGTTCTTGCCGCCGGCGAACCGGAGGCTCGCGTGCGCCGGCTGGTCGGGGTGGTGGTCGCTGGACCAGGTCAGCGCGTCGGCGGCGCTGCCCGCGACGGTGGCGAGCGTCAGGTCGTTGCCCTGCCCGGACAGGTCGCGCACGGTCTGGCCCGCGGCGACCGGCTTGCCATCCGCACCGCCGCCGTCGAAGCGCCAGTAGGCCAGTGTGCCGGGCACCACGAGCTTGTTCGCGGGCCGCGCCGGGCGGGACGGCACCGGGATGAAGCCGGAGAACCGCTGGTCGAAGTCGATCGCCATCGAGAAGTCGTCGACGGGCGTGGTGAGCTTCGCTTCGAGCGCGGCGAGCCGGTTCCGCTTCTCCGGGTCCTGGGCCAGGATCCACGGCGCGACCGTCTCGACGTCGATCGTGTTGCGGTCGACGTCGAAGTGGTAGAGCCGCAGCATTCCGGCGCCGCCGAAGTAGCGGTTCTGGTAGTTCGTGATGTGCAGGTGGACGTCGTGGCCCGCGGCGTTCTGCCGCGTGGTGCGGCCCGGCGGCCAGTAGTGGCCGTTGAGGGTCAGGAAGATCTGGTCGTTGTCGTTGATCAGCTCGTCCCAGACCTGCCGCCCGTAGTCGGAGAACTCGGCGTTGTTCTCCGGGTCGCCGGAGGCGTACGGGTACACGTTGTCGTCGTAGGTGGAGTAGACGATGTCGTGCGTGGTCAGGATCACCGGCAGCTTCGGGTGGTCCTTGACCACCTGCTTCGCCCACGCGAAGCCCTGCGCGGAGGTGCGCCAGTCCAGCGCCAGCAACAGCCACTCCTGGCCCGCGGCCTGGAAGATGTGCGCCGTGTTGTAGCCGGTGGCGTCCGCGCCGGCGAACGTCTTCGAGCGCCGGAACCGCTGCGGGCCCATGGTCTGCAGGTACGGCGTGGAGCCGCGGGTGTCGTCCCCGGACACGTCGTGGTTGCCCGCCAGCACGCTGTAGGCGACACCATTGGAGTCCAGCACCTCGAACGCCTTGCCGACCTCCTGGAACGACGACGCGTCGGCGTCCTCCGTCAGGTCGCCGAGGTGCGCCATGAAGACGATGTTCATCCCCGACTCCGCACCGCTGTTCTCGATGACGTAGCGGAACGACTCGATCTGCGGCGCGGAGTTCACGCTGTTCTGGCTGCCCCAGTACAGGAACTGGGTGTCGGGCATGACCGCGAGGGTGAACTGGCGGCTCGCCGGGTCCGGCTGCCAGCGGCCCGCTCCGGAACTCTCCGCAGCGGTGGCGGGCGCCGCGGTGAGCGGGCCGAGGGCTGCCGCCCCGGCGCCGGCGAGTCCGGCGGCGCGCAGGAAGGTACGGCGGTTCTGGCCTGTTCTGGCCGCGTCACCGCTGTCGTGGGAAGTGCACATGGTCGTCCCCTCGGGGGTAAGGAAATCAGCGCTCGGACGCTATTCCCGGAGGGCCAAGCAGGCGCGAACAGCAGGTGACGGGAGTTGATCAGGTACATGACCAGGACACCCGGTCTTACCGCCACAAAAGGGACTACTGCCCCAGCACCTCGAGGATCTGCTCGCCGTACTTGGCCAGCTTGTTCTCGCCCACGCCGCTGACACTGCCGAGTCCCGCCAAAGTGGACGGTCGCTCGGTGGCGATCTGCCGCAGCGTGGCGTCGTGGAAGATGACGTATGCTGGCACGCCCTGGTTCTTCGCCGTCTCCCCGCGCCAGGCCCGCAGGCGCTCGAACACCGGCGCCGCCTCGGCGGGCATCTCCACCGCCGCCGCGGCCTTCTTCGCGGTACGCGCCGCCTTCGGCTCCCGCTTGGGCTCGCGGCGCAGCCGGACCTCGCGCTTGCGGCCGAGCACGTCGCCGCTCGCCTCGGTCAGCACCAGCGTGCCGTAGTCGCCTTCGACGGCGAGCAGCCCCTGCGCCAGCAGCTGCCGCACGACGCCGCGCCACTCGCCCTCGGACAGCTCGGTGCCCACGCCGAACACGGTCAGCTCGTCGTGCCGGTGCTGCTGCACCTTCGGCGTCTGCTTGCCCAGGAGGATGTCGATGACCTGCCCGGCGCCGAACTTCTGCCGCCGCTCGTGCTGCAATCGGTACACGGTGGACAGTAGTTTCTGCGCGGCGACCGTGCCGTCCCAGGACTCCGGCGGTGCCAGGCACGTGTCGCAGTTGCCGCACGGCTCGCCCTGCTGCCCGAAGTAGTTCAGCAGCTGCACGCGGCGGCACTCGACCGTCTCGCACAGCGCCAGCATCGCGTCGAGGTGCGTGCTCAGGCGGCGCCGGTGCGCCGCGTCGCCCTCGGACGTCTCGATCATCTTGCGCTGCTGCACCACGTCCTGCAGCCCGTAGGCGAGCCACGCCGTCGACGGCAGCCCGTCGCGGCCCGCACGTCCCGTCTCCTGGTAGTACCCCTCCACCGACTTCGGCAGGTCGAGGTGCGCGACGAACCGCACGTCCGGCTTGTCGATGCCCATCCCGAACGCGATGGTGGCCACGACGACCAGCCCGTCCTCGCGCAGGAACCGGGCCTGGTTCTTCGCGCGGGTGCGCGAGTCGAGCCCCGCGTGGTAGGGCACGGCCGGAATCCCGTTCTGCGACAGGAACTCCGCGGTCTTCTCCACCGACGCCCGCGACAGGCAGTACACGATGCCCGCGTCTCCGGCGTGCTCGGTGCGCAGCAGCTCCAGCAGCTGCTTCTGCGGGTTGTTCTTCGGCGCGATCCGGTACTGGATGTTCGGCCGGTCGAAGCTCGCGACGAAGTGCCGCGCCTCGCCCAGGTTGAGCCGGGACGCGATCTCCGCGTGGGTCGCCTTCGTGGCCGTGGCCGTCAGCGCGATGCGCGGGATGTCGGGCCAGCGCTCGTGCAGCTCGGACAGCGCGAGGTAGTCCGGCCGGAAGTCGTGGCCCCACTGCGACACGCAGTGCGCCTCGTCGATCGCGAACAACGCGACCTTCCCGCGGCCGAGCAGCTCGGTGGTCGACTCCAGCCGCAGCCGCTCCGGCGCGAGGTACAGCAGGTCCAGCTCACCGGCGAGGAACGCCTGCTCGGTCTCGCGGCGCTGCTGGTGGTCCTGCGTCGAGTTGAGGAACCCGGCCCGCACGCCCAGCGCCCGCAGCGCGTCCACCTGGTCCTGCATCAGCGCGATCAGCGGCGAGACGACCACGCCGACCCCGGGCCGCACCAGTGACGGGATCTGGTAGCACAGCGACTTGCCACCGCCGGTCGGCATGAGCACGAGCGCGTCGCCACCGGCGATGACGTGCTCGACGATCGCCTCCTGCTCGCCCCGGAAGGAGTCGTAGCCGAAGACGCGCCGCAGCACGCCGAGTGCGTCGGTTTCGGTGGAAGTCACCCCGCGATGGTAGCGGCGAGGGGTGACATCACAGCTCGACGGCGCGGTAGAGGCTGCCCACCTCTTCGCGGGTGAGCCTGCGCAGCGCGCCCGGCTTGGGGTTGCCCAGCTGCACGTCGCCGACGGCGGTGCGGACGAGCTTGCGCACCGGGTGCCCGACCTCGGCCAGCAGCCGCCGCACGATGTGCTTGCGGCCCTCGTGCAGCACGACCTCGACCAGCGACCGCCCGGCCTGCATGTCCTTGACCCGGAAGGCGTCCACCTTGACCGGCCCGTCCTCCAGCTCGACGCCCGCGCGCAGCTGCTTGCCCAGCCCACGCGCCACCAGTCCGTCGACCTCGGCGAGGTACGTCTTGGGCACGTGGAACGACGGGTGCATCAGCCGGTGGGCGAGGTCGCCGTCGTTGGTGAGCAGCAGCAGGCCCTCGGTCTCGGCGTCGAGGCGCCCGACGTGGAACAGCCGCTCGGCGCGGTGGCGCACGTAGTCCCCGACGCAGGGGCGGCCCTGGTCGTCGGTCATCGTGCTGTGCACGCCCTTGGGTTTGTTCAGCGCGTAGTACACGAGGTCCTCGCGCACGATCACGCGGGTGCCGTCGACGTGGATCACCGCGTTGTCGGGGTCCACGCGCCGGCCGAGCTCGCGCACGGTCTTGCCGTCGACGCTCACCCGGCCCTGCACGATCAGTTCTTCGGCCGCGCGCCGCGAGGCCACGCCCGCCTTGGCCAGCACCTTCTGCAGGCGCACGCCGTCGGGGAGTTCGTCAGATGTCATCGATCGCGTCCACTTCCGGTAGCAACGGGGCGATCGGGGGCAGGTCGTTCAACGACGGGAGCCCGAGCCGCTCGAGGAACAACTCCGTGGTGATGTACAGCGTGCCACCCGTCTCCGGGTCGGTGCCCGCCTCCTCGATCAGACCACGGGCGACCAGGGTACGGATCACCCCGTCGACATTCACCCCGCGCACCGCCGCGACACGCGACCGGGTGACAGGCTGCCGGTAGGCGATCACGGCGAGCGTTTCCAGCGCGGCGCGGGTGAGCTTGGAACGCTGCCCGTCGAGCAGGAGCTTCTCGACGAACGGCGCGTAGGTGTCACGGGTGAAGAACCGCCACCCCTCGCCGACCCGGCGCAGGTCGATGCCGCTGCCGCGTTCGGTGAGGCGTTCGGACATGCTGCGCAGGGTCTGCGTGACGCGCGAGACGGACTGGTCGAGCGCCTCCGCGAGCGACTCCTCGCTGGCCGGCGAGTCGACGACCAGCAGCAGCGCCTCCAGCGCCGAGACCAGCGTGGACTCCTCGCTGACGTCCGGCAGCGACCGGTCGAGCGCGAAGGAGGTGTCCTCCTCATCAGCCGCGTCGGCGGCTTGGGCGGAGTCGGTCGCGTCGGCGGCGGCGTCGACGGTGGCGGTGGCGTCAGCCGCGTCGACGGTGGCGGTGGCGGCGGTGTCGGCCGCTTCGGCGCCCTCGGCCACGTCGGCGGAGTCGGCCGCGTCGGCCGCTTCGGCTTCGGCGGTGTCGGCCGCGGCGGTGGCGGTGTCCTCCGACTCGGCGGCGTCGGCGGGCTCGTCGGCAGGCCCAGCCTCAGCGACCTCGCTCGCCACGGCGCCTTCGCCAGGCTCGGCCACTTCGGCAGCCTCACCAGCCTCGGCAGTCTCAGCGGAATCGAGCCCACCCTCAGCCGAACCAAGTCCAGCCTCAGCCGAAACCGGCGCGGCCTCAGCCACCTCGGGCTCGGTCCACCCCTCCTCAGCCACCGTCTCCTCGGCCTCAGCCCCGCCCGGCGCCGCCTCGGCCCCGGCCTCACCGCTCCCGGCGGCCATCTCAGCCACCTCAGCCGCGGAAATCCCGGCCTCAGCCTCAGCCGGCACCACCTCAGGCACCTCACCCTCACCGGGCACCGAAACCTCAGGCGCGCTGAGCGCGTCCAGGTCGACCGGTCGTTCCTCCGGGTTCACCCGTACTCCTCTTCCTCTGCGCGGGCCCGGTCGGCCTCGGCTTCCTCCACCGCCCGCTCGACCGACCCGCCCGTCCACCGCACGGTGAGCGCCCCGAGCGCCTCTTCCTGCTCGAACTGCACCGAGGACTCCCGGTACAGCTCCAGCAGCGCCAGGAACCGGGCCACCACCTCGATGGTGTGCTCGCAGTCCGACACCAGCTCACCGAACGTAGCCGTCCCGGCCTCGGCAAGGCGAAGCCGCAGCACCGCCGCGTGCTCCCGCACCGACACCCGCCCCATGTGCAGGTGGTCGAGCGACACCGTGGGCGGCGGCTTGGGCCGGAACACCGCCAGCGCGATCTCCCGGAACTTCTCCGGGCTCACACCCAGCATGACCTCGGGCAGCAGCCCGAGGAAACGCTCCTCCATCGTCACCGAACGCGGGTACCGGCGCAGCGCCCCGGCCTCCAGCTCGCCGAACAGCTCGGCGACCTGCTTGTACGCCCGGTACTGCAGGATCCGCGCGAACAGCAGGTCCCGCGCCTCCAGCAGCGCCAGGTCCTCCTCGTCCTCGACCTCGGCCGCGGGCAGCAGCCGCGCGGCCTTGAGGTCGAGCAGCGTCGCCGCCACGACGAGGAACTCCGTGGTCTCGTCCAGGTCCCAGCCGGTCCCCAGCGCGCGGGTGTACGCGATGAAGTCGTCGGTGACCTGGTGCAGCGCGACCTCGGTGACGTCGAGCTGGTGCTGCGAGATCAGCTGCAGCAGCAGGTCGAAGGGTCCCTCGAAGTTCGACAGGCGCACCTTGAACTTCGCGGCCGGGCCTTCTTCGGCCCCGGGCTCCGGCTCAGCAGCCTGAGCCGGTTCCCCTGGACTGGTCACGACCCGGTGGCTTCCTCGCCGTCGAATTCGTGCTCCCGCAGCCGCTGCACCAGCACCGAGTCCGGTCCGTGCTGCTCGAAGTCGGCGAGCAGCACCGCGACCGCCTCGCGCACGAGGCGCCCGCGGTCGATGACCAGGCCGTGCTGGGCCCGCAGCGCGAGCCGCGCCTGCTCCATCGCGACCAGCTCGTCACCGGAGACGTACACCGTGATCTTCGAGTCGTGCTTCTGCCGGCCGGAGCCGCGGCGGGTCGCGGCGCGGCCGAGCTGGTCGCGCTGGGGATCGGCCGGCGGGGGTTCCGGCGCGGGGGCGGGGCTGGGGACGGGCTCGAGCGCGGGACTGCTGGTCAGGCGGAAGAGTTCCGAAGCCCCGGGGAGGGAGGCTCGCCTGCTCACCGAGCGATCACCTCGCGGGCCAGTGAGCGGTACGCCATGGCACCGGCGGACTTGGGAGCCCACGTGGTGATCGGTTCCCCGGCCACGGTGGTCTCGGGGAACCGCACGGTCCGGTTGATCACCGTGTCGAACACGGTGTCGCCGAACGCCTCCACGACCCGCGCCATGACCTCTCTCGAGTGCAGCGTTCTGGGGTCGAACATGGTGGCGAGGATGCCGGTGATGTCCAGTTTGGGGTTCAAGCGTTCGCGTACCTTCTCGATCGTGTCGATCAACAAAGCCACGCCACGCAGGCTGAAGAACTCGCACTCCAGTGGGATGATCACGCCGTCGGCGGCCGTGAGGGCGTTCACCGTGAGCAACCCGAGCGATGGCTGGCAGTCGACCAGAACATAGTCGTAGCCCTCCAGCACCGGTTGCAGGACCCGGAGCAACGTGTGTTCGCGCCCGACCTCGGCCACGAGCTGCACCTCGGCGGCCGACAGGTCGATGTTGCTCGGCAGCAGGTCCATGCCCTCGACGTTGGTGTGGCGCAGCACGTCGTCCGCCTTCACCGCGCGTTCCATGATCGCGTTGTAGACGGTGCGGTCCAGCTCGTGCGGCTGCACGCCGAGGCCGACCGACAGGGCACCCTGCGGGTCGAAGTCCACGAGCAGCACGCGGCGGCCGTACTCGGCCAGCGCCGCGCCGAGGTTGATCGTCGAGGTGGTCTTGCCGACCCCGCCTTTCTGGTTGCACATCGCGAGCACGGTCGCGGGACCGTGCTTGTCCAGCAGCGGCGGGTCCGGTATCTCCCGCCACGGTCTGCCGGTGGGGCCCACCTGGGGCTTCCCGTTCACCTTGCCGGGCTGCACGGCCGTGTCCACAGCCTCGGGCTCTCCCTCTGTCGCAATCTTGAGCTGATCGAGGTTCGCGGCCGCCGACTTCGCCGCTACCGTTCTGTCCGGCTGCTGCTCTGTCGACATATCGCGAAAACTCCTCGTTCGACGGGTCGGCTGAAGCCTATTGCGCGCGGCGATTGTCGCCAAAGCGGCTCGCCGAGATCGATCGGCTTCACCCGAGCGCCCGAGGATGAGCCGTAGCATATATCTCACGGAGAGTGTTCACCGTGACCAGGGTGTAGACCTGCGTCGTGGTCACCGAAGCGTGTCCGAGCAGCTCCTGGACCACCCGCACGTCCGCGCCGCCTTCCAGCAGGTGGGTGGCGAAGGAGTGACGCAGCGTGTGGGGTGACACGCTGGCGGAAAGCCCGGCGCGCTCGGCGTTCGTCTTGAGCACCTGCCACGCGCTCTGCCGCGACAGCCGGGTGCCGCGTGCGTTGAGGAACAGCGCCGCCGTCCCGTGTCCTCGCGCCGCGAGCACGGGTCGGGCGCGCACGAGGTACGCCTCCAGCGCTTCCACGGCGGGCTTGCCGATCGGCACCAGCCGCTGCTTGCCGCCCTTGCCGTCGAGCAGGACGGTGCGCTCGCCGCGGTCGACGTCGTCGAGGTCGAGCCCGACGGCCTCGGAGATCCGGGCGCCGGTGGAGTACAGCAGTTCGAGCAGCGCACGGTCGCGCAACGGGCGTTCGCCGTCGGCCGCGGGCATGTCGAGCAGCCGCAGCACGTCGTCCACCGGCAACGCCTTGGGCAGCCGCTTCGCCGCGGCGGGCGGGCGGACCTCGCGGGCCGGGTCGTCGTCGGTCAGCCCGTCGACGTGCGCGAAGCGGTGCAGCCCGCGCACGGCGACGAGCGCCCGCGCGGCGGAGGACGCGGCGAGCGGGGGGTGCTCGTCGTCGCCCTCGCGCAGCGCGGCGCCGAAGCCCGTCACCTCGGCCTCGGTGATCCGCCGGAAGTCGGCGACGCCGAGGCGCTCCAGGTGGGCTGCGTAGCGGCGCAGGTCGCGCGCGTAGCTGTCCAGCGTGTTGCGGGCGGTCCCCCGCTCGACCGCCAGGTGATCGAGGTAGGCCGCGATCACCTGTGCCACCGGGGTTTCCGCCACGCGCGTCACCCTAGCCTCGACGCCGCGGTAGCGGAACGACTACCGCGAGCGCTTCGCGAACGTCCGCGGCCGGTCGCGCCACTCCGCGTCGGCGGGCCGCGTCTGCGCCGCACCGGTGAGCACCGCGTGCGCGGCGAGCACCCCGGCGACCGTGGCACCGTTGAGCAGCTCCCCGGCCAGCGCCATCCGCACGGCCTCGGCGAGCGGCACCTTGTGCACCACGAGGTCGGCCTCCTCGTCGTCGTGCCCCAGCTCCGCGCGGTCCACTTCGGACACGTCGCGGGCGAGGAACACGCGCACGACCTCGTCGGTGAAACCCGGCGAGGCGGCGACGTCGACCAGCGTCTCCCAGCGCCGCGCCTCGATCCCGGCCTCCTCGACCAGCTCGCGCCGCGCCGCGTCCACCGGGGCCTCGCCGTCCTCGTCGAGCAGCCCAGCGGGCAGCTCCCAGATGCGCCGGCCCAGCGGATGCCGGTACTGGTGGATCAGCGTCACCGCGCCGTCGTCGTCGAGCGCGCAGATCGCGACCGCGCCCAGGTGCTCGACCACCTCCCGCTTGGCGAGCGAGCCACCCGGCATCCGCACGTCGTCCACCCGCAGCGCCACGACGTGTCCGATGTGGACGTCCTGAGAGGACACCACCTCGAAGTCGTGCTCCCCGGGCGCCATCAGCGCACGCCCGACGGCTCGGGCAGCTCGACCGGCAGCCGGTCGGCGGTGCGGTACTTCACGGCGGCGGCGATGAACGCGTCGAACAGCGGGTGCGGCCTGGTCGGGCGGCTCTTGAGCTCGGGGTGCGCCTGCGTGCCGACGAAGAACGGGTGCACGTCCGCGGGCAGCTCGACGAACTCCACGAGCCGGTCGTCCGGGGAGGTGCCGGAGAACACCAGGCCCGCCTTCGCCAGCTGGTCGCGGTAGAAGTTGTTGACCTCGTAGCGGTGCCGGTGCCGCTCGGACACCTCCGTGCTGCCGTAGGCCCTGGCCACCTGCGAGCCCGGCTTCAGCTTCGCCGGGTACGCGCCGAGGCGCATCGTGCCGCCCATGTCGCGCTCGCCCGCGATGACGTCCTTCTGGTCGGCCATCGTGGAGATCACCGCGTGCTTGGTGCCCTCGTCGAACTCCGCGGAGTTGGCGTCCTCGATGCCCGCGAGGTTGCGGGCCGCCTCGATCACCATGCACTGCAGGCCCAGGCACAGCCCCAGCACCGGGATGCCGCGCGTGCGGGCGTAGGTGATGGCGCCGAGCTTGCCCTCGATGCCGCGCACGCCGAACCCGCCGGGGATCAGCACACCGTCCACATCGGACAGCACCTGCGCGGCGCCCGCGGGCGTGGTGGCGAGGTCGGAGGCGACCCACTTGATCTCGACCTTGGCGTGGTTGGCGAAACCGCCCGCGCGCAGCGCCTCGGTGACCGACAGGTAGGCGTCGGGCAGATCGATGTACTTGCCCACCAGCGCGACGCGCACGGTCTCGGCCGGGTTGTGCACGCGGTCGAGCAGGTCGCCCCACACCGTCCAGTCGACGTCGCGGAACGGCAGGTCCAGCCGGCGCACGACGTACGCGTCGAGCGCCTCGCGGTGCAGCACCTTTGGGATGTCGTAGATCGACGACGCGTCGGGGCACGCGATGACGGCCTCGGTGTCGACGTCGCACATCAGCCCGATCTTGCGCTTGAGGTCGTCGGGCAGGTCGCGGTCGGCCCGGCACACCAGCGCGTCGGGCTGGATGCCGATGTTGCGCAGCGCGGCCACGGAGTGCTGGGTGGGCTTGGTCTTCAGCTCGCCGGACGGCGCGAGGTAGGGCACGAGCGACACGTGCAGGAAGAAGCAGTCGTCGCGGCCGATCTCGTGGCGCACCTGGCGGCAGGCTTCGAGGAAGGGCAGGGACTCGATGTCGCCGACCGTGCCGCCGACCTCGGTGATCACCACGTCGGGCCGCTGCCCGGTGCCGTCGGACTCGGCGACGGCCATGATGCGCCGCTTGATCTCGTCGGTGATGTGCGGGATGACCTGGACGGTGTCGCCGAGGTACTCACCGCGCCGCTCCTTGGCGATGACCTCGGAGTAGACCTGGCCCGTGGTGACGTTCGCCCGCCCGGACAGGTCGCGGTCGAGGAACCGCTCGTAGTGCCCGATGTCGAGGTCGGTCTCGGCCCCGTCCTCGGTCACGAACACCTCGCCGTGCTGGAACGGGTTCATCGTACCCGGGTCGACGTTGAGGTAGGGGTCGAGCTTCTGCATCGTGACCCGGAGGCCACGAGCGGTAAGGAGTTGACCCAGGCTCGAGGCCGTGAGTCCCTTACCCAGGGAGGAGGCGACGCCTCCGGTGACAAAGACGTATTTGGCTGTCCGCGGCTGAAGTCCCACGGGCTTCCACCTTATCGCACCGGGACCCGCCCGCGTCGTGGCCTCGCCGACGTAGTTCGATGTCAGCAGCACCGAGGCCCGAAGGAGAGACACCAGTCGTGTCGGGAAACACCTGGACCGCCCCCACCGCCACCGGCCCGCTGGACGCGGAAGTCCGCGTCCCCGGGTCGAAGTCGATCACCAACCGGGCCTTCGTGCTCGCGGCGCTGTCCACCGGGCCGACGCTCGTGCGCAGGCCGCTGGACTCCCGCGACGCGCGGCTGATGCAGGGCGCGCTGGCCGCGCTCGGCGGCCGGGTCGAGCCGCAAGGGGACGACGTGCTGGTCTCGCCGCTGGCGCCCGAGGGCACGGAACCAGCGTCGGTGGTGCTCGGCAACGCGGGCACGGTCGCGCGGTTCACGCCCGCGCTGGCGGGCCTGGGTTCGCGGCCGGTGCTGTTCGACGGCGACGAGGCCATCCGCCGCCGCCCGATCGCCCCGCTGCTGCGGGCGCTGTCGGAGCTGGGCGTGGACATCGACGACGACGGGCGCGGCGCGCCGCCGTTCACCGTGCGCGGGCGCGGCGGCATCGCGGGCGGCAAGGTGGAGCTGGACTCCAGCGCGTCGAGCCAGTTCCTGTCGGCGTTGCTGCTGGCCGGGCCGTCGTTCGAGTCGGGGGTGACGGTGCGCCTGGTCGGGGACGCGCCGCCGAGCGAGCCGCACATCGCGATGACGCTGGACCTGCTGCGCCGCTTCGGTGCTGCGCCGGAGCGGTCGGGGGTGGAGTTCCACGTGCCCCCGGCGGAGCTGAACTGCCCGGAGTACGCGGTGGAGCCGGACCTGTCGACAGCGGCGCCGTTCGTCGCCGCGGCGGCCCTCGCGGGCGGCACGGTGCGGATCGAGGGCTGGCCGGAGCGCACCACCCAGCCCGGTGACTGGCTGCGGAGCCTCGTGGTCGAGCTGGGCCAGCGGGCGGACCTGGACGCGAACGGCCTGACCGTGACCGGAACGGGTGAGATCCGCGGCGCGCGGCTCGACCTGCACGAGGTGGGCGAGCTGACCCCGGTGGTCGCGGCGCTGCTGTGCTTCGCCGACGGGCCGTCGGTGATCTCGGGCGTGGCGCACCTGCGGGGCCACGAGACCGACCGGCTCGCCGCGCTCGCCACGGAGCTGTCGGCGCTGGGCGCGGGAGTCACCGAAACGGATGACGGCCTGGTGATCACCCCGGCCCCGATGCATGGCGGGGTGTTCCGCACGTACGAGGACCACCGCCTGGTGATGGCGGCGGCGGTACTGGGCCTGCGCGTGCCGGGCGTCGAGGTCGAGAACCCGGCCACGGTGGGCAAGACCTTCCCCGGCTTCACCGCCGCCTGGCAGGAGATGCTCAGCTGACCCGACTGCCGCCGACGGCGTCCGCGAGGCGGTGCACCTGGTCCGGGACGGGCGACCAGCAGTACAGCATCACCTCGTCGGCGCCGAGCGCGGTGAACTCCTCGACGGCCTGGCGGATCGCGGCGGGTGTGGTGAGCATCCGCTCGGCGTTCTGCGCCGCGAGGTCACCAGCGAAGCGGTAGTAGTCCAGGATCGCCGCCTTCGCTTCGTCCACTGCCGACTCACTGCCGAGTGCGACGTTGACCTGTGCCACCATCTTCGGCTGCCCGGCGCGCCCGGCGTCGGCCCAGGACGTGCGGACGTGGTCGAACAGCCGTCCTGCCCAGGCGATCGGTGCCGCGCACAGGAACCCGTCGCCCCAGCGCGCGACACGGTCGAGAGCCGCTTCGGCGAAAGCGCCGAACAACACCTCGGGACCGCCTTCGCGCGCGGGTGCGGGGCCGACCGGCCCTCCGGCCCAGACGTCGCGCAGGATCTTCATCTGTTCGTCGAGCCGCCGCCCGCGCGTGCGCAGGTCGGCGCCCACGAGGTCGAACTCGTCGGCGCGGCCCCCGACGCCGAGGCCCAGGGTGAACCGGCCGCCGGAAAGCCGGTCGAGTGTCGCGGCCTGCTTGGCGAGCAGGACGGGTTCGCGCAGCGGGGCGAGCAGCACCTCCGTCTGCAGCCGGACGCGGTTGGTCGCCCCGGCGAGCGTCGCGAGGGTGACCAGCGGTTCCGGGTTGTCGTACGTGAGCCGGTCGAGCAGGCCCAGTGTGGTGAACGGGCCCTCGTCGGCGCGACGAGCCCAGGTGAGCAGTGCTTCGGGACGGGCGATGGGCAGGCCGAGGCCTACGGACATGTGGAAACTCCCCTGTTTTCGAGCAGGACGGGTTGTCGTGCCGCCCCTTCCTCGTCCCGCCTCCCGCGGGCGCTCCGTCTTGCGGCGTCCTTCCCTGGAGCGTGGTTCAGTGGAGTGATCACCACGCTAGCAAAGGAGAGTTCCGTGTCGCCAAGGGTTTTCCGCTTCGGACTGGTCGCCGTGCCACGCGGATCGGTCGCCGAGTGGGCCGCGCTCGCCCGTCGCGCCGAGGATCTCGGTTTTTCGACCCTGCTCGTGCCCGACGGGGTCGGGTCCCACTCGTCGTTCACGGCGCTCGGTGCCGCCGCGGCGGTCACGGAACAGCTGCGGCTGGGCACCTTCGTGACCGCGGTGCCGCTGCACACCCCGGGCGAGATCGCACAGCAGACGTCAGGTCTGGACCAGTTGTCGGACGGCCGGTTCGAGCTCGGCCTCGGCGCGGGACGGCCGGACGCGGACGCCGGTGCGCGGATCCTGGGCCTGCCGTGGGGCACCCCCGGTGAGCGGGTCCGCCAGGTGGGGACGGTGATCGACACGGTCGAGCGGCTGCTCGGGGAGGTCGAGGGGTGGCAGCCGGTCCAGCGTCCCCGCCCGCCGATCATGATCGCCGGCACCGGCGAGCGGCTGCTGCGGACCGGCGCGGAGCGGGCCGAGATCCTGGCCGTGCACGCCGGGTCGGAGTCCCAGCTGGGCGAGAAGCTGCGCGTGGTCCGCGAGGCGGCCGGCGCGCGGTTCGACGATCTGGAGCTGAGCGTGAACGTGTTCCACGTCGGCGACGGCCCGGTCACCCCCTGGCTGCGCAACTTCGGCATCGACCCCGAGCGGACCGCGGGCAACCAGCACGTTTCCGTGCTCACCGGCGACACCCGCACGGCGGTCGACACGCTGAAGCGCCGCCGTGACGAGTTCGGCGTCTCCTACGTGACGATCAACGCCAGGGCCCTGGAGCAGGCGGTCCCGGTCGTCGAGGCACTCGCGGGAACCTGAGCCGGCGGAGGCTAGTCGCGTGCCCGGGCGCCGTCGAGGAAGAAGCTCGCGGCGACGGCGCTGGCCTCCTCCAGCCCCAGGCCGTGCACCTGGGTGAGCTTGATGGCGTTCAGGACGGCACCGGCGAGGAACACGTAGTGGGTCCCCGCGGAAAGGTCGCGCCGCAGCACGCCGGTTCCGATCCCCCGCGCGAGAACCTCCTGCACCGTGGCGGCGAGCTGGTCGTCGGCGGCTTTCAAGGTCGCGTGGTCACTGACGAGCACGGCGTAGCGGTCGCCGACGGACACCAGCGCGCGCACGGTCCGCTCGATCGCCTCTTCGACGCCCACGCGCTCGAGTCCCGCGTCCGCGAGCCGCCGGGCGGCATCGGCGACCGCGTCGGCGACGAGAGCGTCGAGCAGCGCTTCACGGTTGGCGTAGTAACGGTAGAGCGTGGCGCGGCTGACACCGGCGGCCGACGCGACGGCGGCGAGGTTCGCCCCGGCGCCCTCCTCGTGGAAGACGCGGGCCGCGGCGTCGAGGATCGCCCCGGAGACCCGGTCGAAACGCGGTGAGTTCCTGCTGGCAGACGAATCCATGGTGGACATCAGAGTAGCAGGATGAGACAACGCTGTCTTGACGACGACGTCCTCCGGCGATACATTGATGTCTCATCATGAGACTTCGATGTTTCATCAAGCCGGGAGTGTGAGGACCATGAGCGGCGAGACCGTGCTGGTGACCGGAGGTTCCGGTTTCCTCGGGGCGTACTGCGTGCTGCGGTTGCTCCAGGCAGGCCACCCCGTGCGGACGACCGTGCGTTCGGCCGGCCGCGAGCAGGAGGTCCGCGCGATGGTGCGGGCGGGCGGGGTGGACCCAGGTGACGCGCTGGGTTTCGCGGTCGCCGACCTGACCTCCGACGAGGGCTGGGCCGCGGCGGTGGAGGGTTGCGCGTACGTCCTGCACGTCGCGTCCCCCTACCCCGCGGCCATGCCCGCTGACGAGAACGACCTGATCGTCCCCGCGCGGGACGGGACGCTCCGGGTCCTGCGTGCCGCCCGGGACGCGGGCGTGCGGCGGGTCGTGCTGACTTCGTCCTTCGCCGCGATCGGCTACGGTCACCCCCGGCTCGACCGGGCGTTGACCGAACAGGACTGGACCGATCTCAGCGACCCGGCCACGACCGCCTACGTCAAGTCCAAGACGCTCGCCGAGCGCGCGGCGTGGGAGTTCGTGTCCGGTGAGTCCCTCGAGCTCGCGGTCGTCAATCCGGCCGGCATCCTCGGGCCGCTGCTC
Source organism: Amycolatopsis bartoniae (assembly GCF_014191255.1). Classification (GTDB taxonomy): domain Bacteria; phylum Actinomycetota; class Actinomycetes; order Mycobacteriales; family Pseudonocardiaceae; genus Amycolatopsis_E; species Amycolatopsis_E bartoniae. Next base: position 84,443 of record NZ_JACHWH010000003.1, on the reverse strand, counting down.
GGCTCCGGCATGCCGACCTCGATGCTGCTCCTGCAGCGCCTGCTGCGGCGGGAAATGCCCGCACTCCCCCGCCTGTCGTTCGGCCTGGTCGACGTGCGGGACCTGGCCGACCTCCACGTGCGGGCGATGACCGATCCCGCCGCCCGGGCTGAACGGTTCCTCGCGCTGGCGGGCGAACCGGTGTGGATCGCCGACCTGGCACGCGTGCTACGGGACCGCCTGGGCGTGCGGGTGCCCACCCGCCAGCTGCCGAACCTGGTGGTGCGCGTCGCCGCACGGGCCGACCCGGCACTGCGTGCGTACGTCTCCGAGCTGGGCAAGGTCAAGAAGACGAACGCCGGGAAGGCACACCGCCTGCTCGGCTGGCAGGCGCGGCCCCTCGAGGAGACGATCGTGGACAGCGCCGAGAGCCTGCTCAGGCAGGGCGCCGCGGAGCGGGATCGGCCACGAGCCAGGAGCTAGAGCAACCGCAGCTGCGTCTCCCGTCGCCGGGCCTTCGGTGCCTCCCCGACCCGCTCCACGCCGTCGCCGACGTCGGCCAGGAAGCGGGACACGGAAGCCGGCCGCCCGGCGCGGGAGGCCGCGTGGCTCAGGTACAGGTGCTGCTGCGCGCGCGTGATCCCGACGAACAGCAGCCGCCGCTCCTCCGCCAGTTCCTCCGCGTCCGGTTCGGCGCCCGGCCACCGCAGCGGCAGCAGCCCGTCCTCGCAGCCGACGACGAACACCACCGGGAACTCCAGCCCCTTCGCCGCGTGCAGGGTCAGCAGCGACACGCGGTCGGCCCGCGGGTCCCACGTGTCCACCTCGATCCCCAGCGACAGCTCGGTCCGGAACCGCGCCAGGTCGTCGCCGCACTCCCGCGCCAGCGGCTTCAGCAGGTCCACCGCGGTGTGGATCTCGGCCTCCTCCGCGCCGCGCCCGAGCACCACGTCCGCCGCGCGCCGGACCCGGTCCAGCACGGTCCCGCCCGCGTACGCGAGCTCGGCGAGGATCTCCTCCACGCCGGGACGCTCGGCCAGCCGATCGTGTGACCGCTTCTGGAACGGCAGACCCGCCTGGGTGAGCGCGTCCATCACCGCCCGTGCCTGCCGGTCCGTCCGGTACAGCACCGCGAAGTCGGAGAACCCGAGCCCCTGCGTGCCCTCGGTGACCACGCGGCCGCTGTCGAGCGAGTGAAACGACGCGCCGCCGAGCAGCTGGTCGATGGTGCGCGCGACGAACGCGCCTTCGGCCCGCTCGTCCGCCGCGTGGTGCACGCCGACCCGCGCGTTCCCGTGCTCCCCCATCGGGTGCAGCTCGCGGCCGGGCACGAGCGTGCCCGGCTCGATCGCCCGCAACGCGGCGTCGAGGATGTGCGGGTTCGAGCGGTAGTTCCGGGTCAGCTGCACCGTCCGCGCGCCCGCGAAGTCCTGCCGGAACCGCAGGAAGAACCCGACGTCCGCCCCCCGGAACCGGTAGATCGCCTGGTCCGGGTCACCGATCGCGGTCAGGTTGCCGTCCGGCGGCGCGAGCAGCCGCAGCAGCCGGTACTGCTGCTCGTCCACGTCCTGGTACTCGTCGACCGCGATCCACCGGTACCGCTCGCGGTAGGCGGCGACCAGTTCCGCGTCGGCCTCCAGCAACGCGACCGGCAACGCCACGAGGTCGTCGAAGTCCACGAGATCCTGCTGCCGCAAGGCTTTCGTGTAGCGCTCGGCGAGCTCGTCCGGCGTGCCGGTGCGGCGGCTGCGCGACAGCTCCGCCAGCGCCCGGCGAGCACCGGGTTCGTCACCGGTGACCTCGGCGAGAACGGCCAACTGCCGCGCGGAGTCGGCGATGCCGAAGTCTGCGCTCAGGCCCACCCGTTCGTGCTGCTCACGCAGGATCCGTACGCCCAGCGAGTGAAACGTGGCGATGATCAGCTCCGGAGCGTGATCCGGCACGAGCGCGGTCAGCCGCTCCGCCATCTCCTCCGCCGCCCGCCGCGTGAAGGTGATCGCCAGGCACTGCCGCGGCGGCACGTCCCGCTCGGACACCAGGTGCGCGAGGCGGTGGGTCAGCGTCCGGGTCTTGCCGGTGCCCGGTCCCGCGACGATGAGCAGCGGCCCGCCATCGCTGCCCGCCGCGGCCCGCTGGTCGGGATCGAGCCCGTCGAGCAGCGAACTCCCTGCCGCCTTCCGGTGTGGCGCGACGGTTTCCGCGACAGGCGCCGGAACCGGTTTCCGCGCGGGCTTCTTCGCGGGCTCCTCGGCAGCCGCGAACAGCCCCTCGTCGAACAACCCGATCGTCGTCGACTGCTTCAGCTCCGCGGGCTCGAACAGCCGGATCACGCCGTACTCGCCGTCGCGGATCACCTCGCCCCGGCGCAGCCGCTCGACGGCCTCCCCCAGCAACGGTGAGCGCGTCCGCAGGTCCTCGGCCGGCACGTCCTGCAGGATGCCCAGCTCCGGCCCGAACTCCGCGGTGAGCTTGTCGATCTCCCCGAGCACCTTCTTGCTCTTCGGGCCGACACCGAGGATCTCGCTCATGATCTCCGGCAGCGGCACGAGGCTGCGGAACTCCGCGGCACCCTCGGGCCGCACCGCCTCCGGCCGGTCGGCCAGGTCCTCGACGCGGCTGAGCACGCCGACGGTCAGCGGCTTGCCGCACTCCGGGCACAGCCCGCCGTGCGCCCGCGTCTCCTCCGGCTCCATCCGGACGCCGCACTTGCGGTGCCCGTCCACGTGGTACTTCCCCTCCTCGGGGAAGAACTCGATCGAGCCGGCGTGCCCGCGCCCGGTCTCCAGCGCGCGCTTGACGGCGAAGTAGTCCAGCCCGGTGTCGAACACGGTCGCCTCGCGCCCGAGCATCGGCGGCGAGTGCGCGTCGGAGTTGCTGACCAGCCGGTACTTGTCGAGCCCGGAGATCCGCCAGTTCATCTCGGGGTCGCTCGACAACCCGGTTTCGAGCGCGAACACGTGGTCGGCGAGGTCGGCGTAGCAGTCCTCGATCGCGTCGAACCCGGACTTCGACCCGAGCACCGCGAACCACGGCGTCCACACGTGCGCGGGCACGAGGTAGGACCCCTCGCCGCTCTCCAGCGTGATCTCCAGCAGGTCGCGTGAGTCGAGCCCGAGGATCGGGCGGCCGTCGGACCCGAGGTTGCCGATGCGCCCGAGCTTGGCGTTGAACTTCTCGGCGGCCTCGAAGTCCGGCACATAGACCAGGTGGTGCACCTTGCGGGTGCGCTCGGCCCGCTTGTAGATCGTCGAGATCTCGACCGACAGCAGGAACCGGACCTCGCTCGCGGAGCACGCCGGGGGCAGCCGCCGCCGGATGTCGGCGTCGAGGTCCTCCCGGAGCCGGAACAGGCCGGGCTCGGCGGGTTCGAGGTTCTCCCGCAGGTGCTCGAACCACGCCGGATGGGTGAAGTCACCGGTGCCGACGAGGGTGATGCCCTTGCGGCGCGCCCACCACGTCAGGTGTTCGAGGTCGCAGTCCTTGCTGCACGCGCGGCTGTACTTCGAGTGGATGTGCAGGTCGGCAACAAAGCGCACCGCGGCATCCTGCCAGAGAGCGCTTTCTAGGCCAGGGGGTGCCCGTAGGAACGCAGGACCTCGATGCCCCCGGCCCCGACGCGGACGACGTCGGCCCAGCGGTGGTCGCCGGCCAGCCACTCGACGACCAGCACGTCCGGGTCGGCCGTCTCGTGCCGGAACCGGGCCTCCAGCGCGGGGAGCCGGACGTCGCGGGCGAACAGGTGTTCCCGGATCTCGTCGCGGCCCCGCAGGGTCGACCGGGGGAACTCCAGCACCGCGTTGATGGCGAAGATCTCCGCGAGGCTCCACCAGCCCCGCGCGAGCAGGCAGCGCTGCAGGCGGTCCACGGCGCCGTGCGCGCGCTGACGCCGGTCCTGCGCGGAGAGGTAGCTCACAGCGCCGGAACGCTAGTGATCTCCGATCCCGGCGCCGGACGCCAGTGGCGGTGTGACGCGCCCTGCCGCGCTCAGCTCCCGGCGGCGTTCACGCCGGGCGCGGGCGCCTGCGCGTTGCCCGCGATCCCGTACCGCCCCACCGCGCCGTCGAGCTGCTCGCGCAGCGCCAGCACCGTCGCGATGCGCCCGGCCGCCGTGTTCACGTTGTCCACAGTGGACAGGATCGAGGTCGCGGAGGTGTCGGCCCGCACCACGCCGACCGCGCCGGTGCCCTCGGCCGACGCGGGGTCCCCGGCCAGCACCGTGCCGGCGCCCGAGCGGTCCAGCTGCGTGGCGAACCGCGCCAGCGTCGCGGCCTTGTCGCCCGCACCGTCACCGTCCGCCTGCCCGCTGGTGAGCACCACGGCCAGCTGCCCCGGCCCGATGCTGGGGCTGGCCTTGACGAAACCGCCGTCGGTGAGCCCTCCGATCGCCGCGGCCAGCTCGTCGGGGGTCGACTGCGGCCGCGCGGTGTCCTTGTTCAGCAACAGCACCGAGCCCACGAGCGCCCCGGCGAGCGTGCCGGGGTCACCGGCGGTCGGGAACACCGAACCGGCCGGCTGCAGACGTGTCACGAGCTGGCGCAGCTGGTCCGCCTTCGCCGGGTCCACAAAGGACGAGGTCAGCTGCAGCTCGCCGGTGACGGTGGCCCCGGCCTGGCCGATCAGCTGCTTGAGCGCGTCGCGGTCGGCGGGTTTGGCGTCCTCGGTGGTGACCAGCACGACCGAACGCTGCGCGAGCGCGCCCGCGACGACCTTCGGCCCCATCGACCCGGCGAACGCGTCGGCGTCGGCGAGGCGGGCGTTCAGGTCGGTGCGCTGTGCCTGCAGGTCGGACACCTGGCTGGCGAGCTCGCCCTTCTCGTTCGAGAGCCCGGACAGCAACGACCCGCTCAGCGCCGTCGACCCGAGCACCACGCCGACGGCGAGCGCGAGGAACACCGCCGCGATCGAGACGATGTGGTACCGCAGAGAAATCACGCGAAAAGCCCCTTGAGCCAGCTGGTGAACGAGTGCCAGGTGTGGTGGATCCAGTCGAGGTAGACGCTGCCGACGTCGGACATCAGCAGCGCGACGGCGACCACCACGAGCGCGGCGAGCACGAGCAGCACGACCGCGCCGAGCGAGACGCGGCTGCGGTGCAGCGCCGCGACCGCCTTGCCGTCCACGAGTTTCGTGCCCAGCTTGAGGCGGGTGAGGAACGTGGACGGGTTGGAGCCGGAGCGGCCGTGGTCGAGGAACTCGGCCAGCGTGGCCTGGAAGCCGACAGTGACGACCAGGCTCGCCTGGTGAGCGTCGGCCAGCAGCAGGGCGAGGTCCTCGGCGTTGCCGGACGCGGGGAAGGTGACGGCGCCGATGCCCAGGTCCTGGATCCGCGTGACACCCGGCGCGTGCCCGTCGGGCTGCGCGGGCACGACGACCTCGGCCCCGCACTTGAGGGTTTGGGCGTCGACGCCGGTCGGGTCGCCGACGATGATGTCCGGCTGGTACTTCAGCTCCCGCAGCGCGTCGGCGCCGCCGTCCACGCCGACCAGCACGGGCCGGTGCTCGGCGATGTACTTCTTGAGCGCCTTGAGGTCCGCGAGGTGGCCCTTGCCGGGCGCGACGACCAGCACGTGCCGGTCCCGCAGCGGCACGCGCACCTCGGGCACGCCGACGCCGTCGAGGATCAGCGTGCGTTCCCGGCGCAGGAACTCGATCGTGTTGGCGGAGAAGGCTTCCAGCTGGGTGGACATCCCGGCCTTGGCCTCGATCATCTGGTCGGCGATGCTCTCGCGGGTCTGCTCGGCGCCGGACGCGATGCGCCGCTCCCCGACGTACACGATGCCTTCGTGGAGCCGCACCTTGGTGCCGTCCTTGAGGCGGCGCAGGATCTCCCCGCCGACGCCGTCGATCAGCGGGATGCCCGCGCCGACCACGACTTCCGGCCCGAGGTTGGGAAAACGCCCGGAGATCGACGGCGACGCGTTGACCACCGCGGCGACCTCGGCCTCGACGAGCGCGTCGGCGGTCGCCCGGTCGAGGTCGAGCTGGTCGAGCACCACGACGTCACCAGGTCCGATACGGCGCAGAAGCTCCCGGGTCCGCCGGTCCACCCGGGCGACGCCGGTGATCCCCGGGAGAGTCTCCGTGTTGCGCGTCAGCAGTCCGGTCAGCTTCATGCCACCGATAGTGACAAACCCGCGGCCGTTGCCGTGGACAACACGCCGTAGCGGCGATTGTTTCCCAGCGTGATGGCGCGCCGTTTGCGCTGGTCCCGAGGGCCCGACCCGCAGGTGGAGGCGGGAAAATCCCGCTCGCGAGGGACTCGGGGGCGACCGTCCACTCCGGAGGGTCACGGCGGCGGACCGGAATCGCTCACTTCTCGCGCTTCCGGCTCCCCGCCCCGCGGAGCCTCACACCACCAGGCCGAAAATCCTCACTTCTTCCGCTTCCGGCCCTCGCCGCTCTTCTTCCCGCGGTCGGCGGCCGCCTTGTCGGCCTCCGCCACCGCGAGCAGCTCCTCGGCGTGTGCCCGGCCCGTCTCGGTGCCCTCCATCCCGGCGAGCATCCGCGCCAGCTCCAGCACCCGCTCGGACTGCTCCAGCGTCTTCACCCCGCTGCGCGTGACCCCCTCCGCGGTGCCCTTGTCCACCACCAGGTGCCGGTCGGCGAACGCCGCCACCTGCGGCAGGTGCGTCACCACCAGCACCTGGTGACTGCGCGCCAGCCGGGCCAGCCGCCGCCCGATCTCGACCGCCGCGCGGCCGCCGACCCCGGCGTCGACCTCGTCGAACACCAGCGTCTGCACCGTGTCGGCGTGCGCGAGCACCACCTCGATGGCCAGCATGACCCGCGAGAGCTCACCGCCGGACGCCGCTTTGTGCACCGGCAGCGGCGGCGCCGCGTTGTGCGCCCGCAGCAGCAGCTCCACCTCGTCGATGCCGCTGCCGCCCGCGTGCACCCGCTCGCCGTCGACCTCCAGCGCGGCCGCGTCTCCGGCCTCGGCGGGGCGCCGCTGCACGGTGACGTCGATCTGCGCCTGCCCCATCGCGAGCCCGGCCAGCTCCTGCGTGACGGCGGCCGCCAGCTCCGTCGCCGCCACCGCCCGCGCCTTCGACAGCGCCGACGCGTGCTCCGCGAGCCGCGCCGCCAGCTCGTCCCGCCGGGCGGCCAGCTCCGCCAGCGCCTCCTCCGACGTGTCCATCCCTGCCAGCCGCGTGCGCGCGTCCTCGGCCCAGGCGAGCACGCCGTCGACGTCCGCCGCGTACTTGCGGGTGAGCTTCTTCAGGTCCGACTGCCGGGCGAGCACCTGCTCCAGCCGCTCCGGGTCGGCGTCCAGCGCGTCGAGGTAGCCGCCCAGCTCGGCGCCCACGTCCGACAGCAGCACCGCGGCCTCGGCCAGCCGCGGTTCGAGGTCGCGCAGCACCGGGTCCTCGGTGGCCGCGAGCCGCCGCCGCGCCTCCCCCACGAGACCGAGCGCGCCCGGCTGGTCCGGGTCGCCGTCCGCCGCACCCGAAACCGCGTTCTGCGCCCAGCTGGCCGCCGCCCGCAGCTCGTCGGCCGCCGCGAGCCGCTTGATCTGCTCGGCCAGCTCCGCGTCCTCGCCCGCCTGCGGGTCGACCGCCGCGATCTCGTCGAGCCCGTGCCGCAGCAGGTCGGCCTGCTGCGCCAGCTCCCGTGACCGGCTCTGCCGCTCGGCCAGCTCGTGCACCACCGACTGCCACTCCTCGCGGACCTCGCGGTAGCGCGCCAGGGGCTCGGCGACCGACTCGCCGGCGAACCGGTCGAGCACGTCACGCTGCTCGCCGGGACGCAGCAGGCGCAACTGGTCGTTCTGCCCGTGCACGGCGAGCAACCGGTCGGCCAGGTCGGACAGCACGCTCACCGGCACCGACCGCCCGCCGAGGTGCGCGCGCGAGCGCCCGTCGGCGCTCACCGACCGCATGGTCAGCAGGCTGCCGTCCTCGTCGGGCTCGCCGCCGGCGTCGGTGACGATCCGCGCCACGTGTTCGGCCAGCACGCCCTCGAAACGGCCTTCGACGACGGCCTTCCCGGAGCCGTTGCGGACTTTCGAGGCCTCTGCGCGGCCTCCGGACAGCAGATGCAACCCGGTGACCACCATCGTCTTGCCGGCCCCTGTCTCGCCGGTGACCACGGTGAATCCCGGGTGCAGTTCGAGCAGGGCGTCCTCGATCACTCCGAGGCCCTGGATGCGCATCTCGGCCAGCACGGGACCCACCGTAGCGGCCCCCACCGACATTTTGTCGTTCAGCCTGGGTGTCGTTCCCGCCAGCTCTTCACCGGCAGCGCGAACTTGTGCACCAGCCGGTCGGTGAACGGCCCCGGGAACAGGCGCGCGAGCCGCACCGGGACCCGCCCCGCCACGACCCGCACCCGCGCCCCCTTCGGCAACGCGATGTGCCGCAGCCCGTCGCAGGTCAGCACCGCGGACGAGCCGTCGGGGTCGATGCCGACGGCGATCACCGAGTCCCGCGAGACGACCAGCGGGCGGGCGAACATCGCGTGTGCGTTGCTCGGGACGACCAGCAGCGCCTCGACGTCCGGCCAGATGATCGGGCCGCCCGCGGAGAACGCGTAGGCCGTGGAGCCGGTCGGAGTCGCACAGAGCACACCGTCGCAGCCGAAGGAGGACACCGGTCGCCCGTCCACCTCGATCAGCGCGTCGAGCACCCGTTCGCGTGAGCTCTTCTCGACGCTCGCCTCGTTGAGCGCCCACGTCTCCGCGACGGGTTCGCCGTTGAGGGTCACCGAGACGTCGATGGTCATGCGTTCCTCGACCGTGTAGTCCTGGTCGACGACCTGGTGCACGGTCTCTTCGAGCGCGTCCGAGTCGGCCTCGGTGAGGAACCCGACCCGGCCGAGGTTGACGCCCAGCACCGGCACGCCCGCGGGCCGCGCGATCTCCGCCGCCCGCAGCAGCGTGCCGTCACCGCCGAGCACGAGCACCAGCTCGGCGCCGGCGGCGGGGTGGTCGTGCGGCGCGACCAGCTTGCACAGCGGCGCGTCGCCCTCCTGCTCGATGAGGTCGCGCACCTCCTCCTCGGTGACGCGCAGCCCGATGCCCGCGGCCGCGAACTTGGCCGCGACCTTGCGGGCGGCGTCCCGGGTCGCGTTGCGGTCGGGGTGCACGACCAGCAGTACCTCGCGCTCGCCGGTCACTGCGGACCCTCTCCGACAGCCTTGCGCACCAAGCGCTCCACGCTGTCCACTGTGGACTCGTCCCGGCGCAGCCAGGCGAAGTACTCCACGTTGCCCGACGGTCCCGGCAGGGGGCTGGCGACCACGCCGTGGGGGTGCAGGCCGAGCTCGGCCGCGGCCGCGAGCACCTCCAGCACCGCCTGCACGCGCAGCTCCGGATCGCGGACGACACCGCCGCTGCCGAGCCGTTCCTTGCCGACCTCGAACTGCGGTTTGATCATCGGCACCAGGTCGGCTTCCGGTCGCGTGCACGCGAGGAGCGCGGGCAGCACGAGCTTCAGCGAGATGAACGACAGGTCGCCGACGACGAGGTCGACGGGGCCGCCGGTCTGCTCGGGCGTCAGGCTGCGCACGTTGGTCTTGTCCAGCACGAGCACGCGGTCGTCGGTCTGCAGCCGCCAGTGGAGCAGTCCGCGCCCGACGTCGGCGGCGACGACAGTGGCCGCACCGCGACGCAGCAGGACGTCGGTGAACCCGCCGGTGGAGGCGCCGGCGTCGAGGCAGCGTTTGCCCTCGACGGTCAGTCCCTGTTCGCCGAACGCGTCCAGCGCGCCGAGCAGCTTGTACGCGCCGCGGGACGCCCAGTTGGGGTCGTCGCCGTCGCGCACGACGATCGCGGCGCCGGTTTCCACGCCGGTGGCGGGTTTGCTCGCGACCATGCCGTGCACGGTCACCTTGCCCTCGCTGATCAGCGAGCTGGCGTGCTCGCGGGAGCGGGCGAGGCCCCGGCGGACGAGTTCGGCGTCGAGGCGGGCCCTACGGGGCATCGGTCAAACCCTGTCGATGCTGGACAGGGCCGCCGTGAGCTCGGAGTGGACCGCGTCGAAGCGCTCGACGTGCTCGGAGAGCGGCACCCGGTCGAGGTTGTCGAGCCCCGCCACGGCCTCGTCGATCCGGGCGCGCGGGTCCGCCTGCGGAGCCGGACCGGGCGGCGGCCCGGGCACCGGGCGGGGCTGCGGGCTGGGTTGTTGCTGCACGGTCACCACGCTAACGGATCCGTCATCGCGACGACGGAAGCCCCAGCTCCGTCAGCGCTTTCGCGGCAAGATCGTCCTGGGCGCGCACATCGGTCACGCCGGATTGCCACGCTTCGTGACACAACGCGCGCAGCAGCGCGTACGCGTCCGAGGAGCCCTTGCCGGACGCGACGAGCGTGTCGCCGTCGACGTCGACCTGCCAGCCCTTCTGCGGACCGGGGGTGAGGTCGTCGGCGGGCTGGTCGAGCGCGCCCAGGTCGGCGGCGAGGTACGTCGGGCGCTCGGCGGGCACGGCGGCCAGTACGTCGGCGGCGGTGGAGACGCCGGTGAGCACCAGCAGCGAGTCGACGCCCGCGGTGTTGGCGCCCGCGATGTCGGTGTCGAGCCGGTCGCCGATGGCCAGGGGTTTCGTGGCGCCGGCGGACTGGGTCGCGGTGTGGAAGAGCGGAGCCTCGGGCTTGCCGGCGACGACGGGTTCGGTGTTGGTGGCGGTCTTGAGTGCGGCGACCATGGAGCCGTTGCCGGGCAGCAGGCCGCGCTCGGTGGGCAGGGTGGCGTCGACGTTGGAGGCGACCCACAGCGCGCCCGCGCGGATGGCGAGGCACGCTTCGGCGAGGTGCTTCCAGCCGGTCTCGGTCCAGTGCCCCTGCACGACGGCGGCGACGTCCGGGCTCACCTCGCGGACGGGGGTGAGCCCGGCGGCCTGGACCTCGGCCTCGAGCGCGGGCGCACCGACGACGAGCACCTGGGCCGCGGGAGGCAGCCGATCGCCGAGGATCTTGGCGGCGGCTTGGGCGCTGGTGCTGACCTCGGCGGTCTCGGCGTCGATCTCCATGCCACGAAGCGTGGCGGCGACGTCCCCGGGTGCGCGGGAGGCGTTGTTGGTGACGAACCGGACGGCGATACCGCGGGCGCGCAGCCCGCGGATCGCCTCGGCCACACCAGGGATCGGCTGAGGGCCGTGGTAGACGGTGCCGTCGAGGTCGAACAGCAACACGTCGTATCCGGCCGCGAGCCCCTCGCCGTCGGTCATTCGGCCTGGTCGCCCTTCACGCCGCCCCGCCCCTCGGTGGTGGTGTCGTCTTTCGCACCTTCGGCGGCGGAGGTGGTGGCCTCCCGCCCCTCGGCAGCCGTCGCCGCGTCCGCGGGGCTGGCGGTGTCGTCCTGGTCAGCCGTCACCCCTGCGGCAGCAGGGGTGGCCTCCCGCGCCTCGGCAGCCGTCGACACTTCGCCGGTGGGTGTGACGGTGTCGTCCTGGTCGGCCGTCGCCCCTGCAACAGCGGAGGTGGCCTCTCGCCCCTCGGCAGCCGTCGCCGCGTCCGCGGGGCTGACGGTGTCGTCCTGGTCAGCCGTGACCCCTGCGGCAGCAGGGGTGGCCTCCCGCGCCTCGGCAGCCGTCGCCGCGTCCGCGGGGCTGACGGTGTCGTCCTGGCCGGCCGCCGCCCCTGCGGCAGCGGAGGTGGCCTCCGGCCCCTCGGCGGGCTTCGCACCTTCGGCGGCCGCGACGGTGGCGTCGTTCTGGCCAGCGTTCGTACCTTCGGCAGCGGGGCTCGCGGCTTCGGCGGCCGCGGGCTCCCCCTCGTCGATGTCGGAGGCGATGTCGTCCCCGGCGTCGGCACCGGCACTCAGGTCGGCAGCACGCCCACTGTGCTCACCGTCGGCGTCGTCGGACGCGCCCGCTTCGACGGCGCCACCGCCCACGCCTGCGGAGGCTTTCCCCTCCGAACCAACGGCGCCTTCCTTATCCAGATCGGCAGCACCGTCCCCGGCGCCTTCCCCATCCAGATCGAGGTCGTCGTCGGCCTCGGCGAGCGGTGCGGGGGCTTCCTCGTCATCCTCGTCGTCCAGATCGAGGTCGTCGGCGTCAGCAGCGGCGCCGGAATCCTCGTCGTCGAACGCCTCGTCGGCGGAGTTCTCGGCACCGTCGTCGGGGTCATCCTCGCCGTTGGCCAGGCGGGCGGCGCGGTCGGCGGCGTCGGTCTCCTCGTTCTCGTCGGCCTCGGCCGCGATGAGGAACCAGCGGATCGCCTCCTCCTGACGACCGGCCGCGGCGAGGTTGTCCGCGTAGGCGTAGAACAGCCGCGCGCTCCACGGGTCACGCTTGCGCTCGTCGAGGTCCGGCCCCTGCAGCGAAACCACCGCCGCGTCGAGCTGTCCCATGTCCCGGCGCGCCCCCGCCGCGACGATGCGCAGCTCGACCTCGACGTCCTTCGGCAGGCTGCTGCCGGCCACATCCTTGGCGAGGTCCAGCGCCCGCTCAGGACGCCCGAGGGCCCGCTCCGCGTCGGCGATCACGGCGACATGCGTGTCGGTGCGGGTCATCCGGCGCACCGCCCGCAGCTCCGACAGCGCCTCCGCCCAGTTCCCGGCGTGGTAGGCGACCAGCCCGAGCGCCTCCCGCACGATCGGTACCCGAGAAGCCTTCGCCTTCGCGTACCGGGCGTGCTCCAGGGCCGCCTCCGGATCGTCGTCGATCAGACCGCCCGCGGCGACCAGGTGCTTGCCGACGGTCTCCGCCAGCCCACGCGGCAGGGTCCGCAGCTCGCGGCGGGCCTCCTCGTCGAGGTCCTCGAAGTCGATGTCCTCCGGCAGCTCCGGTGCTTCGAGCAGTTCCTTCGCCAGGGCAGCGTCGTCGAGTGGCTTGTCGGAGTGCTTCGACGGGAAGGACCGCTGCGGCCCGCGCTCGAACTTGCGCCCCCCGTCACGCGACTCAGGACGGTCGTCACGGGGACGGTCCGAGCGAGCAGCGTCGTTCCGGCTGTTGTACTCCCGACGCCCACCACGGTCGTCACTTCCACGGCCGGCACCGGACCGGCGGTTGTCGTCGCGGTCGAAACGCCGCTCCCCGCCCCGGTTGTCGCGATCACCGAACTTGCGGTCACCCCGGTCGTTGGGCCGACGGTCACTACCGCGGTCGTTCCGGTCGCCGAAGCGACGGTCCCCGCTCCGGTCGTTCGGGCGGCGGTCATCACGGTTGTCGAACCGGCGCTCTCCGCCCCGATTGTCATTGCGGTCGCCGAACCCGCGCCCGCCGCCACGGCTGTCCGACCGGCGGTCGTCACGGTCACCGAAGCGACGCTCGCCACCACGGTCGTTCGGACGACGGTCATCACGGTTGTCGAACCGGCGTTCCCCGCCACGATTGTCCGAGCGACGGTCGTCGCGGTTGTCGAACCGGCTGCCGCCGCCCCGATTGTCGGACCGGTTGTCGTTGCCGAAGCGACGGTCGCCGCCCCGATTGTCGAACCGGCGCTCGCCGCTGCGGTTGTCGGACCTGCGGTCGTCGCGGTCACCAAATCGGCGGTCGCCACCGCGATCGTTGGGACGGCGGTCATCGCGGTTGTCGGACCGGCGGTTCTGCTCGCGGTCGCCGAACCGGCGGTCGCCGCCGCGGTCGTTCGGGCGGCGGTCATCACGGTTGTCGGACCTGCGGTCATCGCGGTCACCAAATCGACGGTCGCCGCCACGGTCGTTCGGGCGGCGGTCATCACGGTTGCCGTAGCGGTTCCCGCCGTCGCTCGACCGGCGGTTGTCGTCGCGTCCTTCGAAGCGCCGGTTGCTTCCACCGGGGCCACCGCGGTCGTCGCGGCGGTCGCGGTTCCAGCTCGGCTTGTCTCCGCGCGCGTCGTTCCAGCGGGGGCGGTCGCCACGGTCCTTCTGCCACGAGGACCGATCGCCGCCACGCTCGCCGCCCGAGTACCGGCGGTCGCCCTGGCCGGGACGGTCACCTCGCCGGTCGTCGAACCTGCCGCCGGAGCGGTTGTCGCCACGCGGGGAGAAACGGCGGTCGTCACCGCCACGCTCGTTGCCCGAGTGCCGGCGGTCGTCCCGGCCGCCGCGGCCGTTGTCGCGGTCCTGAAAACGCGGGCGACCGGTGTTGCCCCGATCGCGGTCGTGCTGTCCCGAGCCACCGCTGCCGAACCCCCGCCTGTCACCACGCGGAGCGCCGGAGCGGCGCTGGTCGGGACCCGAGTCACGGCGTCGCGGGCGATCGGACGCGGCGCCCTCGTCTGCGTCGCGCCGTCCGAACTCCGCCACCTGTTCCTCCTCGTGTTGCGAAAAAATCTGATCTTGAACATGCACAAAGGGCCCGCTAGGAGCAGCCAAACGGCTATCCTAGCGGGCCCTTCGGAAAAGGAGTTCGGCGGTGTCCTACTCTCCCACACCCTCACGAGTGCAGTACCATCGGCGCTGGCAGGCTTAGCTTCCGGGTTCGGAATGGGACCGGGCGTTTCCCTACCGCCATGACCACCGAAACACTCTGATCACACACCAGATGTTCCGTCATGCAGTTATCTGATCCTGAATCACCTGGTGTGGTGTTTCAGAACCGTAGAGCGGATGCGTAGCAGCTTTGTGGGCAAGTCCTCGGCCTATTAGTACCAGTCAACTCGAAAACACATTACTGTGCGTCCATTTCTGGCCTATCAACCCGGTCGTCTTCCGGGGGCCTTAACCCACATGGGGTGGGAGACCTCATCTTGGAACAGGCTTCCCGCTTAGATGCCTTCAGCGGTTATCCCTTCCGAACGTAGCTAACCAGCCATGCCCCTGGCGGAACAACTGGCATACCAGAGGTTCGTCCGTCCCGGTCCTCTCGTACTAGGGACAGCCTTCCTCAAGTCTCCTACGCGCGCGGCGGATAGGGACCGAACTGTCTCACGACGTTCTAAACCCAGCTCGCGTGCCGCTTTAATGGGCGAACAGCCCAACCCTTGGGACCTACTCCGGCCCCAGGATGCGACGAGCCGACATCGAGGTGCCAAACCATGCCGTCGATATGGACTCTTGGGCAAGATCAGCCTGTTATCCCCGGGGTACCTTTTATCCGTTGAGCGACACCCCTTCCACCAGGAGGTGCCGGATCACTAGTCCCGACTTTCGTCCCTGCTCGACCCGTCAGTCTCACAGTCAAGCTCCCTTGTGCACTTACACTCAACACCTGATTGCCAACCAGGCTGAGGGAACCTTTGGGCGCCTCCGTTACTCTTTAGGAGGCAACCGCCCCAGTTAAACTACCCACCAGGCACTGTCCCTGAACCGGCTCACGGTCCGAGGTTCAGATTCCCAATCCGGCCAGAGTGGTATTTCAACAACGACTCCACCAACACTAGCGTGCCAGCTTCACAGTCTCCCACCTATCCTACACAAACCGAACCGAAAACCAATACCAAGCTATAGTAAAGGTCCCGGGGTCTTTCCGTCCTGCCGCGCGTAACGAGCATCTTTACTCGTAATGCAATTTCGCCGGGCCTGTGGTTGAGACAGCCGGAAAGTCGTTACGCCATTCGTGCAGGTCGGAACTTACCCGACAAGGAATTTCGCTACCTTAGGATGGTTATAGTTACCACCGCCGTTTACTGGCGCTTAAATTCTCAGCTTCACCCCCGAAAGGGTTAACCGGTCCTCTTAACGTTCCAGCACCGGGCAGGCGTCAGTCCATATACCTCGTCTTACGACTTCGCATGGACCTGTGTTTTTAGTAAACAGTCGCTTTCCGCTGGTCTCTGCGGCCAACTCACCCTAGCCCGCAAGAGGCTTCAGGTGCTTCGGCCCCCCTTCTCCCGAAGTTACGGGGGCATTTTGCCGAGTTCCTTAACCACAGTTCACCCGATCGCCTTAGTATTCTCTACCTGACCACCTGTGTCGGTTTGGGGTACGGGCCGCACATGTTCTCGCTAGAGGCTTTTCTCGGCAGCATAGGATCACCCTACTTCACCACAACGGCTACGCATCACGTCTCAGCCTTCACGAGTGACGGATTTGCCTATCACTCGGCCTACACGCTTACACCAGTACAACCACTCACTGGCGGGGCTACCTTCCTGCGTCACCCCATCGCTTGACTACTACACACTCAGGTCCCACGCTCCACCATCTCAACCCGAAGGCCTCAATGGCTTTGGGTGGTTAGTCTCATGCGCCTCGTCAGGGGCGAACATACGCGGGTACGGGAATATCAACCCGTTGTCCATCGACTACGCCTGTCGGCCTCGCCTTAGGTCCCGACTCACCCTGGGCAGATTAACTTGACCCAGGAACCCTTGGTCATCCGGCGGCAGAGGTTCTCACTCTGCATTCGCTACTCATGCCTGCATTCTCACTCCCACACCCTCCACCCCTAGTTTCCACTGAGGCTTCACTGGGCGCAGGACGCTCCCCTACCCACCACAACAGTCGTTAGACCTAATGTTGTAGTGACACGGCTTCGGCGGTGTGCTTAAGCCCCGCTACATTGTCGGCGCAGGACCACTTGACCAGTGAGCTATTACGCACTCTTTCAAGGGTGGCTGCTTCTAAGCCAACCTCCTGGTTGTCTGGGCAATCCCACATCCTTTCCCACTGAGCACACACTTCGGGGCCTTAGCCGGTGTTCTGGGCTGTTTCCCTCTCGACGACGAAGCTTATCCCCCGCCGTCTCACTGCCACGCTCTCACCCACCCGTATTCGGAGTTTGGTTGACTTCGGTAACCCGGTAAGGCCCCTAGGCCATCCAGTAGCTCTACCCCGGATGGGAAACACGCGACGCTGCACCTAAATGCATTTCGGGGAGAACCAGCTATCACGGAGTTTGATTGGCCTTTCACCCCTACCCACAACTCATCCCCCAGGTTTTCAACCCTGGTGGGTTCGGCCCTCCACGCCGTCTTACCGGCGCTTCAGCCTGGCCATGGGTAGATCACTCCGCTTCGGGTCTAGACCACGCGACTCGAACGCCCTGTTCAGACTCGCTTTCGCTACGGCTACCCCACACGGGTTAACCTCGCCACGCAGCACTAACTCGCAGGCTCATTCTTCAAAAGGCACGCCATCACCAACACCCCTCCAAAGAGG